>NZ_CM145717.1:3630000-8430000 GCF_055597465.1 Streptomyces yongxingensis | reverse complement strand
GAGGAGCCGCCGCGCTTCCGCGGGCGGCAGGCTCCGCAGCCGTGCCGTGAAGTCGCCGTGTCCGCCCGTGGGTTGGGGCTCGGTGAGCTTGGCCGCCTCCGGCAGCTCGCTGAAGAACGGGCGGGGCGCGGCCTCGGTGATGACAGGGAGATAGCGGTCCCAGTCGATGTCGGCGACCGTCAGCGCGGTCTCCTGTTCATGCAGCGCCTGGGCGAGCGCGGCCAGCGCCAGGTCGCCGTCGAGGAAGGACATTCCGCTGCGCAGGAGTTGCTCACGGTCGTGCTCGCTCATCCGCCCGCGCGCCTCCTCCCAGGGGCCGAAGGAGATCGCCGTCGCGCGGGCGCCCCGGGCGCGGCGCTGGGAGGCCAGCGCTTCCAGATACGCGTTGGCCGCCGCCTGTGCCGCGTGGTGGCCGATGCCCCAGACACCGGAGACCGAGGAGAACAGCACGAAGGCGTCCAGGCCGGTGTCGTCGAGCAGTTGGTCGAGGTGCGCGGCGCCCGCCACCTTCGTGTGGAGCGCGTCGGCGAAGTGATCGGGGCTCGCCGTGGAGAGCGGTCCCAGCGGGCTTGTCCCCGCCGTGTGCACCACGGCGCGTACCGGATGGCCTTCTGCCGAGAGCCGGTCGAGTACCCCGGCCACGGCCTTTCTGTCGGTCAGCTCGCACCGCACCACCTCGGCGGTCGTCCCCTGGGCGGTCAGTTCCGCCATCAGTTCGGCCGCGCCCGGTGCCTCGGAGCCACGCCGGTTCATCAGCACCAGGCGCTCCGCGCCCTGGTGGGCCAGCCATCGGGCGACCCGGCTGCCCAGCGCCCCGGTGCCGCCGGTGACCAGGATCGTGCCGCGGGACGTCCAGGTGCCGGGCGAGTCGGCTCGTGCCGGTGCCCGCACCAGTCGCCGGACGAGGACGCCCGAGGAGCGCACCGCCGCCTGGTCCTCCCCTGGATCCGCCGAGAGCAGCGCGGCGAACCGGCCGGCCGCCTCGGGGTCGAGCCGCTCCGGGAGGTCGGCCGGCCCGCCGCGCAGCGACGGTGCCTCCACGGCCGCGGTCCTGGCGAGTCCGAGGACCATCGCCTGCCGCGGGTCGCGGACCGGGTCGGCCGGGCCGGTGGAGACCGCGCCGCGGGTCACCGTCCACAGCGGCACCTCGGCCCCGGCCGCCATCAGCGCCTGGACCAGCGACACGCTGAGGGCCGTACCGGCGGGCAACGCGGGTTCGCCGCTGTCCGCGTCCTCCGCCGCCGCGAGCAGCGACACCACTCCGGCCACCCGGTCGAGGCCGATGTCGGCGAGCTGTGCGGCCATCGCCGGTGGGCCGGTGCGGGTCCCGTCGAGCACCACACGGCGCGCCTGGGCACCGTGTGCGGTCAGCGCGGCCACCACATCCGTGTCGTCGATGGAGTCGGTGGTGAGTACCAGCCAGGTTCCGGTGAGTGAGGGGTCCGCGGGGACGCGCAGGGGTGTCCACACCGTCCGGTAGCGCCGCATGCCGGCCAACGTGTGCTCGTCCTGCCGCCTGCGCCACGCCGACAGCGCCGGGAGCACCGAGTCGAGCGCGCCCTTGCTCTCGGGTTCGAGGCCGATCAGCGTGGCGACCGCGGCGCTGTCTCCCTGGTCCACGGCGGTCCACAGCGGCTCGTCGGCACCTTCGGCGGTGCCGGCCCGCGAGGTGGACGGGGTGAGCGGGGCTGTCCAGTACGACTCGTGCTGGAAGGCGTAGGTGGGCAGGTCCACCGTGCGGCCGCCGGGGAGCACCCTGGCCCAGTCGACGGGCACGCCGTGGGCGTACGCCTCCCCGAGCGAGCGCAGGACCCGGTCCCATCCGCCGTCGTCCCGGCGCAGGGTGCCCAGGGTGACCGCCGGGCTGCCCGCGTTCTCGATGAGCTCGCTGGTGCCGACCGCGAGCACCGGATGCGGGCCGACCTCGATCATGACCCCGTAGCCCTCGCGCAGGAGACCGGTCATCGTCTCGGCGTAGGACACGGTCTGCCGCAGGTTCCGGCACCAGTACCGGGCGTCCAGCTCTACGGTGTCGAGACGGCCCCCGGTCACCGTGGAGTAGAACGGCACCTCCGAGGGGCGGGGCCGCACCGGAGCCAGCAGCTCCAGCAACTCGGCCTCGATCTCGTCGATATGCGCCGAGTGGGCGGCGAAGTCCACCCCGGCCAGCCTCCAGCGCATGATCCTGGCGCCGGACAGACCGCGCTCGACCTGGTCCAGAGCGGCCGGATCGCCGGATAGCGTCACCGTCTTCGGTCCGTTGACCGCGGCGATGCACACCGCGCCGGACACCTCGTCCAGCAGCTCCCGGATCCGCTCCGGCGATGCCATCGCCGACATCATCGCGCCGCGTCCGGACAGGCGTTCGTGGATGAGCCGGCTGCGCAGCGCCACCACGCGGGCGCCGTCGTCCAGCGACAGCCCGCCGCTGACGCAGGCGGCGGCGACCTCGCCCTGGGAGTGGCCGACGACGGCGGCGGGCTCGACGCCGAAAGAGCGCCACAGGGCGGCGAGCGAGACCATGACCGTCCACAGCACGGGCTGCAGCACATCGGGGCGCTTCTCGATCGGCGGAGCGCCGGGCTCACCGCGGATCACATCGGTGGGCGACCAGTCGAGGTACGGGGCCAGGGCCGCCTCGCAGTCGGCGACGCGCGCGGCGAAGACGGGGGAGACATCGAGCAGTTCGGCCGCCATCCGGGCCCAGGCCGCGTCCTGTCCGGGGAAGACGAAGACCACCGGGCCGCGCTCGGGCGCCGTCCCGCGCACCACTCCGGGATCGGAGGTGCCCTCGGCCAGGGCCGCCAGGCTTCCGCGCAGCGCCGCCGGGTCCTCGCCGACCAGCACCGCCCGATGCTCGAACGCGGCACGGGTGGTGGCCAGGGAATGCCCGATGTCCACCGGGTGCGTCCCTGGGTGGGCGTCCAGATGTGCGAGCAGTTTCGCGGCCTGGGCGCGCAGCGCTCCGGCCGACTTGCCCGCCAGCGGCCATGCCACCGGCCCGTCCCACACCGGATCCGGGACCGGGCCGGTGGGCACCGGGGCCTGCTCCAGTACGGCGTGGGCGTTGGTCCCGCTCATGCCGAACGCGGAGACCGCGGCCCGCCGCGGACGGCCGAGGTCGGGCCACGGTGCCTCCTCGGTCAGCAGCTCGACCGCGCCCGAGTCCCAGGCGATACGGGAGGACGGCTCGGCGGCGTGCAGCGTCTTCGGCAGCCGGCCGTGGCGCAGCGCCATCACCATCTTGATGACACCCGCGACACCGGCGGCCACCTGGGTGTGTCCGATGTTGGACTTGACCGAGCCGACCAGCAGCGGCGGGTTGCCGCCCCGGTCCTGGCCGTAGGTGGCCAGCAGCGCGTGCGCTTCGATCGGATCGCCCAGTGCGGTGCCGGTTCCGTGTGCCTCGACCACGTCGACGTCGGACGCCGAAAGGCCGCTGTTGGCGAGGGCCTGGCGGATGACCCGCTGCTGCGCCGGTCCGCTCGGCGCGGTCAGCCCGTTGGAGGCACCGTCGGAGTTCACCGCCGACCCGCGGACCACCGCCAGCACGTGGTGGCCGTGGCGGACCGCGTCCGAGAGCTTCTCCAGCACCAGGAGACCGGCGCCTTCGGCGATGCCCATGCCGTCCGCCGACTCGGCGAACGCCTTGCACCGCCCATCGGGCGCCATGACCCGGTGCCTGCTCAGCGAGACCAGGAGGTCCGGGCCGGTCAGCACCGTGGCACCGCCCGCGAGGGCCAGGGTGCTCTCCCCCGAGCGCAGCGACTGGCACGCCATGTGCAGCGCGACCAGGGACGCCGAGCAGGCGGTGTCCACCGTCACGGCCGGCCCGTGGAAGTCGAACAGATAGGCCAGACGGCCCGAGAGCACGCTGGGGATGGTGCCGGTGAGCTGGTATCCGTCGGAGTCCGCCGACACCCCGGTGCCGTAACTCTGGGCGGTCGCCGAGACGAAGGTGCCGGTCATGCTGGACCGCAGGGACGCGGGGTCGATCCCGGCGCGTTCGAACGCCTCCCAGGTGAGCTCCAGCAGTATCCGCTGCTGCGGGTCCATCGAGACCGCCTCACGCGGGGAGATGCCGAAGAACGCCGCGTCGAACTCTGCCACGCCGTCGACGAAGCCTCCCGCCGCCGAGTAGGTCGTGCCCGTCCGCTCCGGGTCGGGGTGGTACGCGCCCGTGTCCCAGCCGCGGTCGGCGGGCAGCGGGGAGATGGCGTCCGTGCCCTCGGTCAGCAACTCCCACAGTTGCTCGGGCGAGCGCACCCCGCCGGGAAAACGGCAGCTCATTCCGATGATCGCGATCGGCTCCGGATCGACTGCCCCGGCTGCCGGGCCGCCCGCCGTGATCGGGGCCGGTAGGGCGCTCTTCCGCCGCTCGTCGGCCTCGCCGCCCAGCTCGGTCCACAAATGGCCGGCCAGGGCCTCGGGCGTCGGGTGGTCGTAGATCAGGGTCGAGGGCAGGCTCAGGCCCGTCCGCTTCCGCAGGCTGTTGCGCAACTGGCCGGCGGTCAGGGAGTCGAAGCCCATGTCCTTGAACGTCCGCCCGCCCCCGGCCGCCGCCGGCCCCGCGAGCCCGAGCACCGAACCCACCTGCTCCCGCACCAGCTGGAGCAGGGTGTCCCGGGTCCGGTCGGCCGTCAGCCCGGCCGTCGGGCCGGAGCCGCCCCCGGTGGCGGCCCGGCGGACGGCGCCGGTGGGGACCAGGCCGCGGAGGACGGCGGGCACGGTGCCACGCGCCCGCAGGGCGGCCCGGTCGACGCGGGTGGCGACGAGGGACGCCTCGCCCACCGCACCCGCGGTGTCGAAGCAGGCCAGTCCCTCCTCGACGGTGAGCGTCGGCAGCCCGTCCCCGGCGATCCTGCGCAGCTGAGCGGCGCTCAGCCCGGCGGACATACCGCCGCTCCGCGGCCAGAGCCCCCAGCCGATGGACAGGGCCGGGAGCCCCGCCGCGGTCCGCCGCCGCGCCAGTGCGTCCAGGAACGCGTTGGCCGCGGTATAACCGGCCTGCCCCGCGTTGCCGAGGACCCCGAACACCGACGAGAACATCACGAACGCGGTCAGACCGTGGTCACGGGTCAGTTCATGCAGATGCCAGGCGCCGTCCAGTTTCGGGCGGAAGACCGTGTCCAGCCGGTCCGGGGTCAGCGCCCCGATCAACCCGTCGTCGAGCACACCGGCGGCGTGCACCACACCGGTCAGCGGATGCTCGGCCGGGATCGCCGCCAGCAGGGCGGCCACGGCCGCGCGGTCGGAGACGTCGCAGGCGGCGGTGGTCACCCGCGCGCCCTGCCCGGCCAGTTCGGCCACCAGCGCGTCGGCGCCGTCGGTGTCGGCGCCGCGACGGCCGGCCAGCACCAGGTGGCGCACCCCGTGCGCGGTGACCAGGTGCCGGGCCACCAGCGCGCCGAGACCGCCGAGACCGCCGGTGACCAGCACGGTGCCGTCACCACCCCATACGGTGCCCGGCGCGGCCGGGTCCGGGGCATCGACGGAAGTCAAGCGAGGCATCAGCAACTCACCGGCGCGCACCGCCAGTTCGGGCTCGCCGCAGTCCAGCGCCGCACGCAGCGTCCCGGCGGCCGCCGGCAGCGGATCCCCGGTGTCCGCGGGGTCCAGGTCGAGCAGGACGAACCGGTCGGGGCTCTCCTGCCGGGCCGACCGCACCAGCCCCCACACCGCGGCCGCCACCACGTCAGGGGCCGTGCCGGCGGTGGTGGCCACCGCGCCACGGGTCACGAACACCACCCGGGCGGGCCGACTCCCGCCGGTCTCGTCCGCGTCGTCGTCGTTCAGGTGTCGCCGCACCGTGTCGAGCACGGACGCGGTGACCGCACGGACCGCCTCCGGCACCGCCACACCGGCCGGTGGGGTGACCGGGACCAGCACCGCCTCCCCGGCGCCCACCGGTCCGTGCCCACCGGTGTCCGGCACCGGGGCCGGCAGCCAGTCCAGGCGCAGCAACGGCCGCGACGCCATGGCTGCCGGGGTGTGGACGTCCGGCGTACGCAGCGTCAGCGTGCGCGCCGACACCACCGGATGGCCCGCGGTGTCCACCGCGCTCAGCGTGACCGTGTCCTCGCCCGTCGCGCGCGTCCGCACCCGCAGCACCGACGCGCCCACGGCGTGCAGGGACACCCCGGACCAGGTCGACACCTCGGAGCGAGCCGACGCCGGCCGCCCGCCGTCCGGGCCGTCGGACCCGGTCGACGACGCGATGTGCAGCGCCGCCTCCAGCAGCGCGGGGTGGAGGCGGAAGGCATCGGCGTCCTCGGCGATGTGCTCGGGGAGGGCGATCTCGGCCAGCACCTCGTCACCGGCCCGCCAGACCGCCCGGACGGCCCGGAACGCCGGCCCGTGGGCGAGCCCCGTATCGCGCCGCCGCTCGGAGAAGCCATCGAGGTCGACGGGTACGGCGTCCGCGGGCGGCCACGCCGACCCGGCATCGGTACCGGCGCCGGGCGTGCCCGGCGCGAGCATGCCGGTGGCGTGCCGCGTCCATGGCGCGTCCGGTGTGCCGGCGGGCCGCGCGTAGATGCCCAGGGTGCGTCGGCCGCCGTCGCCGGGGCCACCGAGGGCGACCTGGATCCGCACCCCTTCGTCGTCCTGCCCGGGCAGCACCAGCGGGGCGGCCAGGGTGAGTTCCTCGATGAGACCACAGCCGACCTCGTCGCCCGCGCGCACCGCCAGCTCGACGAATCCGGCGCCGGGGAAGGTCACCTGCCCGGCCACCACATGGTCGGCCAGCCACGGCTGCGCCGCCACCGACAGCAGGCCGGTGCACAGCAGACCACCGGTTTCGGGCAGCTCCACGACCGCGCCGAGCAGCGGATGCTGCACACCGCCGAGCCCTGCCGGGACCGCGCCCGCCGAGGTGGTGACGACGGGCGCGGTCCAGTACCGCTCCCGCTGGAACGCGTAGGTGGGCAGCGCGACCCGGCGCGCACCGGTGCCGGTGAACAGTTCGGCCCACCGGACCGGTACGCCCCGCACATACAGCCGGGCGGCCGCCGCCAGCGCGGTGAACTCCTCGCCGCGGTCCTTGCCCAGCAGTGGCACGGCCTCCACGCGCGCCACATCGGGCAGGGCGTCCTGCGCCAGCACCGACAGCGTGGCGTCCGGGCCCAGTTCGAGGAAGGTGTGCGCACCGGCTCGTGCCGCGGCGCCGACCGCGTCGGCGAACCGCACCGTCAGCCCGACGTGCCGCACCCAGTAGTCGCGGGTACGGATCCGCTCCGCGTCGATCCGCTCACCGGTGACGGTCGAGAAGATCGGGATGCGCGGCTCGCCGAAGTCCAGGCCCTCGACGACCGCGCGGAAGTCGTCCAGCATCGGGGTCATCAGCGGGGAGTGGAAGGCGTGGCTGACCCGCAGCCGGGTGGCCTTGCGGCCGTCGGCCGCGAACCGGTCCGCGATGGCCTCGACCGCGTCGGCCTCCCCCGACACCACCACCGCCTCGGGGCCGTTGACCGCGGCGAGTCCCACGCGGTCCTCGAAGCCGGTGAGAGCCGCCGCCACCTCGTCCTCGGTGGCCCGCAGCGCGACCATGGCGCCGCCTTCCGGCAGCGCCTGCATCAGCCGTCCGCGGGCGGCGACGAGTGTGCACGCGTCGGGCAGGGACAGCACCCCGGCCACATGGGCCGCCGCGATCTCGCCGACCGAATGCCCGACCAGCAGATCCGGCGCCGTCCCCCACGACTCCACCAGCCGGTACAGGGCCACTTCCAGTGCGAACAGGGCGGGCTGGGCGTATTCGGTGCGGTTCAGCAGCTCCGCGTCGTCGCCGAACACCACCTCTCGCAGCGGTCGTTCCAGTTCGCCGTCCAGCAGCGCGCAGACCTCGTCCCACGCGGCCGCGAACACCGGGAACCGGCCGTGCAGTTCGCGCCCCATGCCCAGTCGTTGGGCGCCCTGGCCGGCGAACAGCAGCGCCAGCGGGCCGGGGTCGCCCGCCATGCCCCCGGCCACCTTGACGGGCCGCGCATCGCCGTCCGGCGTGCGGTCCGTCGCGGCCAGGAGGACCGCCCGGTGCTCCAGCTCGGAGCGGGTCGTCGCCAGCGAGTAGCCGATGTCCGCGGCCGCCGCGCCGGTGTCGGCCACGAACGCGGCCAGCCGGTCCAGTTGCGCCTCCAGCGCCGCCTCGCTACGAGCCGACACCGGCCACGGCACCACGTCCGGCCCGGCCTGCGACCGCGGCGCGCCCGAGGGCCGCTCGGCGGTCTCGTCGGGCTCCTCCCGCGGCGGCTGCTCGATGATCACATGCGCGTTGGTGCCGCTGATCCCGAACGACGACACGCCCGCGCGGCGCGGCCGCTCGACCGGTGGCCACAGGGTGGGCCCGGTGAGCAGCTCCACGGCGCCGGCCTCCCAGTCCACCTGTGACGACGGCGCGTCCACATGCAACGTGCGCGGCAGTACGCCGTGCCGCATCGCCAGGATCATCTTGATGACGCCCGCGACACCGGCGGCGGCCTGCGTATGCCCGATGTTGGACTTGAGCGACCCCAGCAGCAGCGGGCGGTCCGGGTCCCGGCCCTGCCCGTAGGCGGCGAGCAGCGCCTGGGCCTCGATCGGGTCACCCAGCCGGGTGCCGGTGCCGTGCCCCTCCACCGCGTCCACGTCCGACGGCACCAGACCGGCACCGGCCAGGGCCTGGCCGATCACCTGCCGCTGTGAGATTCCGCTGGGCGCGGTCAGACCGTTCGACGCACCGTCGGAGTTGACCGCCGAGCCGCGTAGTACGGCCAGTACCCGGTGGCCGGCCCGGGTCGCGTCGGAGAGCCGTTCCAGCACCAGAACGCCCACGCCCTCGGACCAGCCGGTGCCGTCCGCGGCCTCCGCGTACGCCTTGCAGCGGCCGTCGGGCGACAGACCGCCCTGCCGGGCGAACTCCACGAAGATGCCGGGCTCCGACATGACGGTGACACCGCCGGCCAGCGCCAGGGAGCACTCGCCGTTGCGCAGCGCCTGCGCCGCCAGGTGCATCGCCACCAGCGACGACGAGCACGCCGTGTCCACGGTCAGCGCGGGCCCGCGCAGCCCCAGGGCGTAGGCGATCCGGCCGGACAGCACGCTCGGCGAGGTGCCGGTGAGCAGATATCCCTCCGCGGCGCCGGAGCTGTCCTTGAGCCGCGGACCGTAGTCCTGGGCCATCGCGCCCATGAACACGCCGGTCCGGCTGCCGTGCAGTGCCGACGGGGCGATCTCGGCCCGTTCGACCGCCTCCCAGCTCATCTCCAGCGCCAGCCGCTGCTGGGGGTCCATCGCTTCCGCCTCACGCGGCGAGATCCCGAACAGCGCCGCGTCGAACCGGTCCGCGTCATAGAGGAATCCGCCCGGCCTGCCGGTCGCCGTCATCTCCGGCGCCCATCCCCGGTTGGCGGGCATGTCGGAGACGGCGTCCACTTCGCCGGACACCAGGTCCCACAGCCCCTCCGGCGAGTTCACCCCGCCCGGGTAGCGGCAGGCCATGCCCACGATGACCACCGGGTCGTCCGCCGGGACGGCGCGGGGAGCCTGCGCGGCGCCGCCGGTCAGCGGGCCGGTGAGCTCCGTGGCCAGATGGTCCGCGCACGCGTCGGGCGTGGGATGGTCGAACAGCACGGTGTTGGGCACCCGCAGCCCGGTCGCGGCCTTCAGCCGGGTCGCCAGCTCCACCGTCATCGCCGAGTCGAAGCCCAACTCCTTGAAGGACCGCGCCGGGTCCACTCGCTCCGCGGAGGCGAAACCCAGCACCACGGCCGTCTCCGTGCGCACCAGCCGCCCCAGGTCGGGGCGGGTCCACACGGCGCCGGATTCCGCACGCTCCGGCTCCGGCTCCGGGTCCGGGCCGGTGGCGTGTCCGGTCACGGCCGCCGGAACGGCCGGAGCGGCGTCCGGCGCCGCGGCGCCCCCGGCGGCCTCCGGGAGCCAGTAGCGCTCCCGCTGGAATCCGTACGTCGGCAGGGCCACCCGCCGGGCGTCGGCCCCGGCGAACGGCCGCGCCCAGTCGACCGGCACCCCGCGCACGTACACCTCGGCCAGACAGCTCAGGAACCGGTCCATCCCGCCCAGTTCCCGCCGCAGCGTGCCCACGGCGATCGCCCGGACGTCGGCCGCGTCGATGGCCTCCTGCACCGCGGGGGTCAGCACCGGGTGCGAGCTGACCTCGACGAAGACCCGGTGGCCCGCTCCGAGCAGCGCCCGGACGGCCGGTTCGAAGGCGACGGTCTGCCGCAGATTGCGGTACCAGTACCCGGCGTCCATGCCGGTGGTGTCCAGCCACTCACCGGTCACCGTGGAGAAGAACGGCACCTCGGCCCGGCGCGGGGCGATGCCCTCCAGCGCGGCCGACAGCTCCTCGCGCACCCGCTCCACCTGCGCCGAGTGCGAGGCGTAGTCCACCGCGATCCGCCGCACCCGCACATCCGCGCCCGCGAGTTCCTCGAACAGCTCGTCCAGCGTCTCCAGCTCGCCGGAGACCACCACCGAGCCGGGCCCGTTCACCGCCGCGATCGACACCCGGCCGTCCCAGCGGCCCAGCCGCGCCTCGGCCTCGGCCCGCGGCAGCGCCACCGACAGCATGCCGCCCGCCCCCGAGAGGCGGCGTGCGATGGCCTGGCTGCGCAGTGCCACCACGCGGGCCGCGTCCTCCAGCGACAGCGCTCCGGACACGCACGCCGCCGCGATCTCCCCCTGCGAATGGCCCAGCACCGCGTCCGGGACCACCCCGTGCGCCCGCCACACCGCCGCGAGGGAGACCATCACCGCCCAGGAGGCGGGCTGGACCACATCGACCCGTTCCAGCGACGGGGCGCCCTCGGCCTGTCGCAGCACCTCCGGCAGCGACCAGTCCACATGGGGCGCGAGCGCGGCTGCGCACTCGGCCAGCCGCTCGGCGAAGACCGGGGACTCCGCCATCATCCGGACGCCCATGCCCGCCCATTGCGAACCCTGGCCGGGGAAGACGAACACCCTCCGGCCCTCGATGTCGGCCACTCCCCGCACCACGCCCGGCGCGGACTCGCCGTCGGCCAGCGCGGTCAGCGCGCCCAGGGCCTCCGGCCGGTCCGGCGCGAGGACGACGGCGCGGTGGTCGAACGCGGTTCGCGTGGTGGCCAGGGAGAAGCCCACGTCCACCGGATGGAGCCGCTCGTTCTCCGCCAGATGGGAGGCGAGGCGGGCGGCCTGCGCGCGCAGCGCGTCCCGGGTCCGGCCCGACAGCGGCCACGGCACGGCGCCACCCGCCACCAGGGCACCGTCCGCCGTGCCCGCGCCCGGGTCCGTCGCCGCTGCCCGGTCCTCGGGCGTCGGCTCGGTGGCGGACACCACCAGATGACAGTTGGTGCCGCCCATGCCGAACGACGACACTCCGGCCAGGGCGCGGCCGTCGCGGTAGGGCCACGGGCGGGTGGCTGACACCACGTCCAGGTGCCACTCGTCGAAGCGGATCCGCGAATTGGGCTGCTCGAAGTTCAGGCTGGCCGGAAGCTCGCCGTTCCGCAGCGACAGCACGACCTTCAGGAGGCCCACAATGCCCGCGGCGCCCTCCAGGTGCCCCACGTTCGTCTTCGCCGAGCCGACCAGCAGCGGGCTGTCCGCGGGACGGTCCGCTCCGTACACCGCGCCGAGCGCCTCCGCCTCCACCGGATCGCCCACCCGGGTGCCCGTCCCGTGCAGCTCCACATACTGGACCGCCGCCGGGTCGACCCCCGCACGCCGGCACGCCGCCGCCAGCACCGCTGCCTGCCCCTCGGGGTCGGGGGTGGTCAGGCCCGCGCCGGGGCCGTCGTTGCCCACCGCGCTGCCTTCGATGACGCAAGTGATCTCGTCCCCGTCGGCCAGCGCCCTCGCCAGTGGCTTGAGCAGCACCATCCCCGCGCCCTCGCCGCGGACATACCCGTTGGCGCGCTCGTCGAAGGTGAAGCAGCGGCCGTCCGGGGACAGCGCGCCGAGCCGGGCCGCCGCCAGCGCGCTGTCCCGTACCAGGTTGAGGTGCACACCGCCGGCCAGTGCCATGGCCGACTCCCCGCGCCGCAGGCTCTCGCAGGCCAGATGCACCGCGACCAGCGACGACGACTGGCCGGTGTCCACCACCAGGCTCGGCCCCCGCAGGCCCAGGAAGTAGGACACCCGGTTCGCGATCACGCTGCGGTTCAGTCCGGTCAGGGTGTGGTGAGCGATCGCCGCGGGTCCCCTGCGCCGGTCCAGTACGCCGTAGTCGTCCGCGGTCACACCGATGAACACGCCGGTGTCGTCGCCCCGTACCCCGGCCGGCAGGACGCCCGCGTCCTCCAGGGCCTCCCAGGCCAGCTCCAGCGCGAGCCGCTGCTGTGGGTCCATCGCCCGCGCCTCACGCGGCGAGATCCCGAAGAACTCGGGGTCGAAACGGTCGACTTCGTCCAGGAAGGCGCCCCACCCGGTCTCGCCGGAGTCCGCCGCCTCGTCGTCGCCCCAGCGGCCCGGGGGCACCTGTGACACCGCGCTCATCCCGCCGGTCAGCAACTGCCAGAACCGCGCGGGATCCTGCGCGGACGGCAGCCGGCAGGACAGCCCCACTACCGCGATGGCGGTGTCAAGCCGCTGGATTCGGCCGGCGGATATGGACTCAGGTCGGCTCACGGTGCCGCTCCCCCACTCGTGGTCCTCACGGGCTGGGCAGGAGAAGGCAAGTGCTGGCACGCGCCGGATCTCCGAGAATCCGGCGACACCGGACTGCCGTTCAAGCCGTGATCAACAATGTGCAAAATAGTACATGTATGGTCGGCAGAAATCCCTAGAGTCTCCTGCGCGCGATGCCACTCTCCCTTTGGGGCTATTCGTCGCCCGTTTCCCCTGCCATGGATGCATTCCGTGTCATTACCGTCACCTTAGGCACGCGAAGGTTGCTGGGAATTCACCTAGACCTCCGGTGTTTGAAAGTCCGGGCGATCGCCTATCGTTGGGCGGGGTCGGCCGAAAAGAGCTGCCGAACGTCAAGCTGCCCGCTGCCCGACAGCCGACAGCGCGTCCGTCGGGACGCAGACGTGACAACACAAGCGCGAGGGTGAGGAAATGCGGCCCAGGATCGATCCGCAGGACGCGGACGACTTCGCCGTCACACCGGCGGGCCAGGTCTACCTCCAGGAGGTCAGCCGGTCACTGAACGGGATCCTCGCGGACCGGCCGCCGCCGAACGTCCACCGGACCATCGCCAACCACCCGACGCTGCTGCCCGCGATGCAGCCGCTGATGTCGCATGTGGCGGGCGACATCCTCCCGCCGCGCGAGCGCGAGCTCGTCATCCTGCGGACGGCGTGGCGTTCACAGGCGTCGTACATCTGGGCGCATCACCATGCCGCAGGACTCTTCGTCGGGCTGACCGAGACGGAGATCGCCCGCGCCGCCTCGGAGGACGCCACCGGCTGGACGCCCTTCGAGGCCGCCCTCCTCAAGGCGGTCGACGAGCTCCACACCAAGTCGGCGATCTCGGACAGCATCTGGAAGCAGCTCGCCGAGCAGTACAGCGAGGAGCAGATCCTCGAACTGCTGGCCCTCGCCGGAACCTACAAAACCCTGGCGTTCATCCTGAATTCCTGCCTGGTACCGGTCGACAGCTGGATGGAGCGTCCGGCGCTGCTGCCGGCGGACCCGGGACAGATGACCTCCGGCAGGCATGCCCGCCCGCGCGAGTCGCTTCCGGGATCGGGCGCCGAGACATGGAACCGACGCATCGTGTTGCAGAACGACACCGGGCTCTCTCAGCTCACCCCCTCGGCGGCCCACCCCGAGCCACCACTTCATGAGATCCTCGTCCGCTATCCGGACCTGATATCCACGGCCACGCAGGCCCGCGAGGCCGGCTCCCCGCTCCTGCTGATTCGCAGGAATTCCTCGGACATCATGCCGGACACGGACGGCTACTCCTTCAGCGCCACCCATCTGTTCGCCGATTCCACGGGTGTCCCGATTCTCGCCGAAGTGGTGGAACCGCACGACACCTGGAACGCGCACAGCGCCCTGTCCAAAATTCTCGACTACGCAGGCAGCGGGGCCCGGCACTGGCCGCTCCACATACTGCAGCGCTCCCTCGAGTACACCGCGCAATTGCAGGACGCCACCGCGGACGGTTTGCTGGCGGAGATGGGCTATCCGGTCGACCAGGGCTCGTTCCTCCGCACGATCGAGGCGAATCTGGCCCTGGGCAGGCTCCGTATGGTCATTGTGGCCAGTCAATTCCCGCCCGAATTCAACCGGGTCATCTCGTTCCTCGGCCAGCAGCTCCGCCCCGCCGAGGTGTACGGCGTCGAACTGCGCCGCTTCTCCGACGGGTCCCAGGCGGCGTACATACCGAGGGTGGTTATCTGAGCGGGGAAGCCCCCGCGGACGGCTGAGGCGGGCCGGGGCCGACGGCGCGGCCCGCCTTCACTCACCCACCGGCCCGTTCACTCGCCCGCGGGCGACTTCTTGCGGATCAGCGTGATGCCGTCCGCCATGGGGACCAGCGACATCTCCACCCGCGGATCGTCGTGGACCAACGTGTTGAACGCGCGGATCCCGGCGGTGTCGACATCCCTGGCCTCGGGGTCCACGACCTTGCCGAAGAACAGGGTGTTGTCGACCACGATCAGGCCGCGGTCGCCGAGGAGCGTCAGCGCCATCTCGTAGTAGTGCGGGTAGCCCTGCTTGTCGGCGTCGATGAACACGAAGTCGAACGTGCCGGGGCCCTCCTCCGCGAGGATCGCCTTCAGGGTGTCGGCCGCGTCACCGACGCGCAGGTCGATCCGCCCCTCGACGCCCGCCCTGGCCCAGTAGTCGGCGCCGATGCTCGCCCAGCGGTCGGTGATGTCACAGGTGACCAGCCGTCCGCCGGGCGCGAGCGCACGGGCCAGGCACAGGGTGCTGTACCCGGTGAACGTGCCGATCTCCAGGATCCTTTTCGCCGGGGTGAGTCCGGCCAGCAGCGTCAGCAGCTGGCCCTCCTCGGGCATGACCTGCATCGCGGTGCCCGCGGGAAGCTCCGCCGTCGTCTCGCGCAGCTGCCGCAGGACCGCGTCCTCCCGCAGGGAGAACTCCCGGATGTACTCCGAGAGCGCGGCCGGGAGACCTACCTGGTTCGCCATGCGTCATCCATCTTCTCTGGTCTTCTCACATCGGAACCGGCCGGGAGGTGTGCCTCCCGGCCGGCGAGGGCTCAGACGCCCTGGAGGCTGACGGCGTGCAGCTCCATCGTGGGCGGCGGGTCGGACGGCGCCGGGGACAGATGCAGCCGCTGGATGTCCTCCTGCGCGGGCGCGGGCAGTCCGGCCCGGCAGTCGCACGGCTCGTCGGTGAAACCGGCGAAGCGGTAGGCGATCTCCATCATCCGGTTGCGCTCGGTCCGCCGGAAGTCGGCGGCCAGATGGACACCCGCCTGGGCGGCCTGGTCGCCGAGCCAGCGGAGGATCGCCGAACCGGCGCCGAACGACACCACACGACACGAGGTGGCCAGCAGCTTGAGATGCCAGACGCCTTCGTGCTTCTCCAGCAGTTGGAGACCGACCGCGCCATGCGGCCCGAACCGGTCGGTGAGCGTGGTCACCAGCACCTCATGGCGGGGATCGGCCAGCAGCGCACGCAGATCGGTGATGGAGTAGTGCACACCGGTGGCGTTCATCTGGCTGGTGCGCAGCGTCAGCTCCTCTACCCGGGAGAGCTCCTCCTCGGTGGCGCGTCCGATGCGCATCACCAGTTCCAGCGAGCGCAGGAAGTCTTCGCTCGGTCCCTGGAACTCCGCCTCGGCCGCCTTCCGCTGGAATCCGGCCTGGTACATCTGCCGACGGCGGCGCGCGTCCACGGTCACCGTCGCCGGGTTGAACTCCGGCAGAGCGGAGAGATCGGACAGCTGCTCGGCGTCATAGCAGCGGACCTCGGGCAGGTGGAACTGGACCTCCGCCCGCTCCGTCGGCTGGTCGTCGATGAAGGCGATCGTGCCGAGCGCGAAGTTGAGCTCGGTGGCGATCTCCCGCACCGAATCGGACTTCGGACCCCAGCCGATGCGCGGCAGCACGAAGTACTCGGCGACGCCCAGCGCCTCCAGTTGCTTCCACGCCAGGTCGTGGTCGTTCTTGCTGGCCACGGACTGCAGGATGCCGCGGCTGTCCAGCTCGGCGATGAGTTCTCTGACCGGGGCGGGGAGCGTCACCGTCCCGTCCTCCAGCAACGTGCCCTGCCACAGCGTGTTGTCGAGGTCCCACACCAGACACTTCACGATCGAGGTCTGTTCAGCCACGGCTCTTCCTTGTCTCGGTTCGCCAACTCATGTCGCGGGCATCGACACGGCGTGGTCGGCGAGGATCAGCTGACAGATCTCCGTACTGCCCTCGATGAGTTCCATGAGCTTCGCGTCGCGATACGCGCGCTCGACCACATGGCCCTCGTGCGCGGCCGCCGAGCCCAGGACCTGCACCGCCGTGGCGGCGCCCTGCGCGGCCTGGACCGCGCTCACCTGCTTGGCGAGTACGGTGGCGACGACCATCTCGGGAGAGCCGTCGTCCCAGCACCGGCTGGCGTGTTCACACACCCGGGTGGCGATCTGCTCGGAGGTCAGCAGATTCGCCAGGTGACGGGCGACAAGCTGGTGCTCCGCGAGCCGCTTTCCGAACTGCGTCCGGGTGCGGGCATGGCCACGGGCGGCGTCGAGACAGGCCCGCAGGATGCCGACGCAGCCCCAGGCGACCGAGATCCGCCCGTACGCCAGCGCGGTGGTCACCAGGAGCATCAGTGGCTGTCCACCGCCGAGCACGGCGGTGGCGGGCAGCCGCACCTCGTCGAGCCGTACATCCGCATGGCCCGCGGCCCGGCAGCCGGACGGTTGCGCCACCCTGGTCACGGTGACGCCCGGAGCCGAGGTGGGCACCACCACGGCGGCCGCACCTGAGCCATGGCGGCCGACGACGACGATCATGTCGGCGTAGTGGGCCGCGGTCGTCCAGACCTTCTGGCCGCGGACGATGACGGTGTCATCGTCCCGTTCGATGGTCGTGGTCATCGCCGACAGATCGCTGCCCGCCTCCGGCTCGCTGAACGCGACGGCGGCGAGCTGACCCCCGGCCAGTTTCGGCAGGTACTCGGCGTGTTGTCGCGCGCTGCCCAGGCGCTGAATGGTCCATGCGGCCATGCCCTGCGAGGTCATCACGCTCCGCAGGGAGCTGCACCGGCTGCCCACGAACGCGGTGAACTCGCCGTTCGCCGTGCTGCTCGCGCCGAGTCCGCCGGACGCCTGCGGCACCCCGGCGCACAGCAGGCCGCGAGCGGACAGCGTGCGCAGGACGTCGTCGGGGATCAGACCGGTCCGGTCCCACTCCGCGGCCCGGTCACCGACGAGGTCGTCGACGAGGTCACGGGCGCCGGCGAGCGGCTCAGTCATCGGCGGGCTTCTCGGCGCCGCGCAACCGCACCACCAGAGCGGTCATGGCCTCGATGGTGCGGAAGTTGTCCCGCTTGAGGTCGTCCCCCAGGATCTGTACGGAGAATGCCTGTTCCAGATGGACGACGAGCTCCATCGCGAACATCGACGACACCAGCCCGGACCCGAAGAGGTCCTGGTCGGCGGGGACCTCCGCCTTCACCCGCTCCGAGACGAACGCGGTGATCGCCTGCTCGGTCGCCTCGGCGGTGACTGCCTGGTCCATACTCACGAAAGCACCTCTCCATAGTTGTAGAACCCGCGCCCTGTCTTACGCCCCAGATCACCGCGGCGCACCTTCTCCATCAGAAGTTCACAGGGCTCGAAAGTGGAATTTCCGGTCCGCTCGGCAAGCAGCCGAAGAGCGTCCGCGAGGTTGTCGAGTCCGATCAGATCGGCGGTGCGCAGCGGACCGGTCGGATGACCGAGGCAGCCGTGCATCAGCTGGTCCACGGCCTCGACGCTCGCGGTGCCCTCGGCCACGATGCGCGCCGCTTCATTGATCATGGGGTGCAGCAGCCTGCTGGTGACGAAGCCGGGCGCGTCACGCACGACGACCGTCTTCCTCCCCAGCCGGCCCAGCAGGGACAGGATCGCGGCCATGGCGTCCTCGCCGGTCTGCGGGCCGCGCACCACTTCCACCATCTCGATGAGATAGGACGGATTCATGAAGTGCACCCCGGCCAGTTCCGCGGGCCGCCACACCGACTTCGCCAGTTCGGCGATGGGAATTCCCGAGGTGTTGGTGATCAGCGGGACCCCGGCGGGGACCGTGCCGGAAAGGTCCGCCATGACCCGCGCCTTGAGCGAGGCGTCCTCGGTGATCGCCTCGATCACCACATCGGCGTCCGCGACGTCGCCGCTGGAGAGCGTCGTGGTCAAGGTCCCGGTGGCCTGGGAGGCGGGGAAGGCGCCCATGAACTGCCCGTGCCGCAACAGCTGGGCGATTTCCGCCCGGGCGCTCTCCAGCACGTCACCCGAGACATCGACCAGCACGACATCGACCCCACGACCCAGCGCGAGTGCGGTGATGTTGCGTCCCATGACCCCGGCACCGACGACAGCGATCGTGTCCGATGCGGAACCTGCCATCTCCTGCCTCCAATCGTCACTCAGATGAGCGCGCCCCCTGCTACGCGCACACCAAGTGAATGCCAACGAGAACGGCAGGCCCCTGTTTCCATGGCACTTTCAGGTAAAAATACTAGGAGTGCGCGGCCGAAGTACGAGGAGGAAGCGCATCCGCATGGGCGAGCCGGAGGAAGAAACGGGCGGACCCCGGCGCGTCCGGCGGCGCCGGGCGACGGCGGGCGACGGCGGGCGACGGGGCCGTGATGGCCGACGTCGCCGCCGTTTCGGGGTGCTGCCCGGCAGGCTCAGGGGTAGAGGCCGGCCCGGAAGGTGAACGAGACGAGTTGCGCCCGATCTCGTGCGCCGACCTTCGTCATGGCCCGCACCGCATGCGTCTTCACGGTGAACGGTGACACGGACATCTGGGCCGCGATCTCGTCGTTGCCGAGACCACTCGCGATGAGAACGACCACGTCCCGTTCCCTGGGTGTCAGAGCGTCGAAGCGGCGCAGCAGTTCCCGGTCGATCACCGGGGGCGGGCTGTGGGTCATATGACCGATGAGCGCGGCCGTCGCGGCGGCCGACAGCGCACCGCCACCGCCGACGACCTCATTGATTCCGGCGACGAGTTCAGCAGGGCTCATGGTCTTGCTCAGAAAGCCGTTGGCGCCCGCGCGAAGGGCGGCGAGAACGATGTCGTCCTGGTCAAAAGTGGTCAGCACGATCACCCGCAGCTTTTCGGGTGGGTGCTCCTTGCGGATCCGGCGAGTGGCTTCGACACCGTCGATGCCGGGCATCCGGATGTCCATCAGGACCAGGTCGACGGGGTGGTCCCGGAGGAACGGGACGACCTGGAGTCCATCGGAGAGATCACCCGCGACAACGAGACCCGGGTCGAGCCGAAGCATCGTTCGGATGCCCGCCCTCATGTCGTCCTGGTCGTCGACGATCAGGATCTGCGTCATCGGACGACGGCTCCCAGGGGGCTGAACTCCGCATGGACCCGGAATCGTCCGTCGTCGCTGTCAATCGTCAGCCGCCCGCTGGAGGACTCGACGCGTTCGCGCATCCCCACGAGTCCGAGTCCGCTGCCCGCGTCGGAGCCACGGAGTGAAGGACCGACGCGGTTCTCCACGGTGACGCAGATCCTGCCGTCGCGCTCGCGCACATCCACCGTCGCCGTCCCCTCTCCATGCCGGTAGGCATTCGTGAGTGCTTCTTGAACAACCCGGTAGACCGTCACGCCGACACTGGGCTCCACGAAACCGGCGGGGACGTCGATCGAGGGCCGGACGTCGAGGCCGATGCTCTCGAAAGAGGCGATCAGTCCTTCCAGGCCGCTGAGCGACGGGGTCGGCCGGAGCGCCTCGTCGCCGGAAGTGTCGTCTCCGAGGCGGAGGAGCGCGAGGATCCGTTGCGTTTCGACGACGACGGTGCGGGCGCTGGACCTGGCCGAGACGAGGGCCTGCCGGGAAGATTCGGCGCCTTCGGGCAGCCCGATCTCCGCGGCACCGAGGTGCAGGCTCAGCATCGCGACTTGGTGGCCGATGACATCGTGGAGGTCCCGGGCGATGCGGAGCCGTTCTTCGGTCACTCGTCGGGTGGCTTCGATCTCGCGGGTGGCGATGGCGCTTTCGGCCCGTTCCTCCAGGATCCACCAGTGGTCCCGATGGATGCGGAGCGCGGCCCCTGTCGCACCTCCCGCTATCGCCGAGAAGAGGGCGGCGGCTCCCACGACCGCGCCGCCACGGAATCCTCCCAGCGTCATGAACGCCCCCAGGAAGAACGCCGCCACGATGCCGGTTCCGGCCAGCGGCTGCTTGCCCCTGAGGGTGACCGAGAACAGCACGAGCACCGCCATCATCCACACCGACAGGGGGTCGTGGCCCACCGCCGTGACGGCGAAGGATGCCGCGCTCGTCACGACCAGCCCTGCCCACGGCTTCCACCATGAGAGGGCGACACCGCCCCCGGCGAGGAATACCGAGAGGGCCGTCGGCCAATCCGACCCTCTCAGTACCACGGCCACGATCTGCCCGGTGAACACGAGCGCGGCCACGGAATAGGCGACTCGGTGCAGCACCTCGGGGCGGCGTACCCACAGGGGTGCCGCAGGCCCGTCTTGATTGTTCCGCGCCTTGACCATGGCCTGATTCTCGTTCCCGTGTGCTGCGGCCGTGTACTTCGAACGAAGTAGACGGCGAACCTGCTTCGGCCGATGGCGGCGGAAGAACTCATTCGATCGAAATGGATGGCGGAACTACTTCGATCGAAGTACGCGGCCCCTCCCGAGGCCGCTGAGACTCGTCATCGAGGCGACCGCCTCACACCATCTCGATCACGACGGGACGCCCGATGACTCCGACCACCGTAACTCCGACCACGACGACGCCCACGCCCTCCGGGCTCCGATCGCTCTACCTGATCCGAGTCGCCTTCTCCCTGATCTGGGTGGCGCTCGTCCTCACGACCTCCGCCTCGCTCGTGTCGACGGACAGGCCCACAGTGATCGCGGCCGTGCTGCTGATCATCTACCCCCTGTGGGACGTCATCGCCACGCTCCTCGAGCGTCGTATGACCGGCGCCGGCTCCACGAACCGCGTCAGCACCATCAACATGGCCCTCGGTCTCGCCACCACCGCCGGAATGATCACCGCCGTCTTCTCCACCATCGGGAAGACCCTTCTCGTGTTCGGCATCTGGGCCCTCCTTTCCGGAGCGATCCAGCTCGCCGTGGCGATCCGCCGCAGGCATGCCGTCGGCGCCCAGTGGCCCATGATCATCAGCGGCGGACAGTCCGTACTCGCCGGTGCCACCGTCGCCGCCACGTCCGCCTCGGCGACGAGCAGCCTGTCCACCGTCGCCGGATACGCGGCCTTCGGTGCCTTCTGGTTCCTTGTCTCGGTCATCGCCCTGAGCATCCGCGGCCGACGCGTGGGCCGGGCCGGCACCACCATATAGGCATTTTTCGGGTGGCAGATATTTTGCCATGGTAGCTGCGGCGGAATCCCTCCAGTAGATTCCCGCTGGTGCGCACACAGGAAGGGCCGTGAAAATCCAGCGGTTATTTCCTGTTCTCCGTGCGCGACGTCAGTGGAAACCCATAGGTGTGATGGAGATCGTGGCAATGCGGAGACGAGCGATGAATCTGATGGCGGCCGCAGTATGCGCCAGTGCCGTCGTGGTGGGTGCCGGTCTTCCGGCGAATGCTGCGGAGCCCGAGCCGGAAGTTATTCCGATAGATCTCCTACTGGCCGGATCCTATGCGGATCCGGTCCGGGATGCGATGGGCATCTGGAACAAGGCCGTCCCCGGAATCAAGTTCGTCGAGCAGAACACCCCGGCGGCTTTACGGGTCAAGGAATACACGACCGCGAACGGCACCGGCTCCCACTCCTTCGTCAACGGCTTGGGCAGGGGCTGGGTCTACCTCGAAACCGGGGATGCCCAGAAGTACAAGCCGTCCCGCATCGCCGTGCATGAGCTGGGCCACATTCTGTCGCTCAGCGACCTTGGGCCGGGCAGCGTCTGCTCCAAGGTGATGTCCGGCGCCTGGGCCGGCCCCGAGTGCACCAACGATCAGCCGGACGCGGAAGAAGCCGCCGAAGTCGCGGATTTCTTCGCCGCGCACGATGTCGGTGACCCGGTACCGGGCTGGGGCGCCCCCTCGGAGGGCTGAACGCGTCGTCCATGCGGCTGGTCCCAGGTCCGCACGGTCGCGGTGGCGCGGGCAGCGGCAGGGTGGGAACTGGGACGGAGGGGGCCTGATGCAGAGCACGTCCGCATAGCACAAGAGCACCAACGAGGCGGCACCTCGAAATACGATTGTCGACAACCAGGTGCGCTGCCACAATCGCGGGCGTGATCACTGCTGAGACGCCGGACTGCCTGATCGTGACGGGGATGCCGGGGGCCGGGAAGTCGACGGTGACCAGGCTGGTCGCCGAGCGCCTGCCACGCTCCGCCCGGCTCGACGGCGACTTCGTCAGCAGGCTGATCGTCAGCGGTCGCGTCGGGGCCCTGGGCGAGCCTGCTGACGAGGCAGCGCGCCAAGTGGAGCTGTGCAATCGCAATCTGTGCACGCTGGCGAACAACTTCTCCGACGCCGGCTTCACGCCTGTGATCGACTGGGTGATACCCGACCGCAAGCAGCTGGACTTCTTCGTCTCTCTCCTCCCGGCTCGGCAGGTCTTGTTCGTCGTTCTCGCACCGGGCATCGAGGTATGCCGGTACCGCAACACCATCCGGGATCCACAAGAGCGGTTCGACTTCGACGGCTATGAAGATCTCGATGCCGACATGAAGCGCGAGCTCGGCGATGCGGGCTGGTGGTTCGACACCTCGGCCCTCACTCCCGAGGAGACCGCCGATCGCGTCATCCGGGAGGCTCGCCATCGCGCTCCGGTGAACTGACACACTGAGCGAG
The DNA here is from genome assembly GCF_055597465.1 of Streptomyces yongxingensis. NCBI lineage: Bacteria > Bacillati > Actinomycetota > Actinomycetes > Kitasatosporales > Streptomycetaceae > Streptomyces > Streptomyces yongxingensis. The sequence continues at coordinate 8,407,099 of NZ_CM145717.1, read as the reverse complement.
CCCGAAGGGTCAGCGCAGCAGCAACTGAAGTCCGCCCAGCACCGTCGCCGCGATGACCAGCCGCTCGAAGAGCCGCTGATTGATCCGGTCCACGCAACGCTTACCGATGTACGCACCGGGCAGGACGAAGAGCGCCAGCAGGAGGTCCAGCAGCAGGGAGCGGCCGTCTATCAGGCCGAGGCTGACGCTGAAGGGCACCTTGGCGACGTTGACGATCAGGAAGAACCAGGCCGAGGTGCCCAGGAAGCCCAGCTTCCGGAAACCGGCGGAGAGCAGGTAGAGCGACATCACCGGGCCGCCCGCGTTGGCCACCATCGTGGTGAAGCCGCCGAGCACCCCGTACGAACCGGCCTTGAGCCGTGCGCCCGCCCCGTCGGCGGCCGGGACCTCCGGGGCCGCCGCCCGGGCGGCCGCACGGCGCCGCCATACCGTGACGCCCGCCATCAGCAGCAGGATCGCCCCGATGGACGTCCGCACCTCCGCGTCCCCGGCCCACAGCATGAACACCGTCCCCACCACGACCCCGACCGCGACGGCCGGGAACAGCCGGAGCAGGGTCCCCCAGTGCGCATGCCGTCGGTAGGTGCCCACGGCGAGCACATCGCCGACGATCAGCAGGGGCAGCAGCACACCGGTCGACTCCCGGGCCGGGAGCACGGCCGCGAAGATCGCGAGGCTGACGGTATTGGCGCCGCTGACGGCGGTCTTCGAGAAGCCGACGAGTATGGAGGCGGTGGCGAGCGCGAGGAATTCCCAGAGGGCAAGGCTGTACATGCCAAGGAATTCTGCCTGGTACGGCAGCCACGGTGGAGAGTATGGTGTCTGGTATGGCGACGAAAAAGGTGACAGTCACCATCCCCGAGGAGCTTCTCGACGAAATCCGGGCAGACGCGGCGGAGCGCGGTCTGTCCGCGTATGTCGCTGACGCGCTACGAGTCAAGCGCGACCGTGACCGGCTCGTGGAGCTGGTGGACTGGCTACAGGAAGAGTACGGACCGGTCTCCGAGGAGGAGAGCGCTGCCGCCTTGGCCGAACTGGATGAGATCGACGCCGAACATGACCGTCGTAGGGCGCAGCACGGCGGCGTCGGGGAAGCCGCGTGACGAAGCGGGTCCAGCAGCCCAAGCGGCTGCGCGTGTTCGTGCTCGACTCCGAAGCCCTCTCACAAGCGGTGCGCGGTGAGCGCCGCATGATCGCTCTGCTGGATCTGGCGGCCAAGGGGGAGGTCGAGGTGGTCACCTCCCCCATGACCGTGATCGAAGCGCACGACGGCAGAATCACCGAGCGCCGGTGGGACTGGGTACTGTCCCGTCTGCAAGTAGCTGACCTGGGCAGAGATCAGGCCCGGGCCGCCCGTCGGTTGCTGGCCGACGCCGGGCTCCACGGCCACAAGTACGCCATCGACGCTGTGCTGGCCGTCGTGGCGAAGGAACGAAGGGGCCAGGTCACCGTTTTCACGTCGGACGTGGATGACTTGGAGCGGCTCCTCCCGCCAACGGTGGTCGTCCGCAAGGTCTAGCGGACACCTGGCTCATCGAGTGCGACGCCGCCTGCGGGCGGGCCCGCTGTCAGAGGGGCGGGTGATACTGGCCGCATGAGCAGCCAGGAGTTCGTGCGGGCCGGGGCCGGGCTCGGGCATGGGCTCGGGGAGATGGTGGTGTCCGCCGTGGGGTATCGCTCCCGAGGGATACCGCCGACGTTGCACCGGGGGCTGCCCTCGCCCTATCTGACGCTGATCTTCTCCCTGGAGGGACCCGTCGTCGGCGGCGTCACGCCCGAGCAGGCGCGGGGCCCCGGCGCCTCGCGTACGGAGATCGTCGTAGGCGGTCTGCATCAGCGACCGGCGTATATCGTCCAGCCCGGGAGCGAGGCCGGAGTGCAGCTCGCGGTGCACCCGCTGGCGGCGCGCACGTTGCTGGGGCTTCCGGCCGGGGCGCTCACCTCCGACCTGGTCACCTCCGGGGCGGACGTGCTGGGAAAGCGGGCCGCCGACATGCGGGAGCGGCTGTGCGAACAGCGATCGTGGGCGGATCGGTTCGCCACGCTCGGCGCGTATCTGCGGGAGCGCGCGGCAGCGGGCGAGGACGGAACACCGGTGCGGAGCGAGGTCGCCGAGGCGTGGGCCTGGCTGGCCCGGCATCGGGGGGCCGGGACGCTGAAGGGCCTGGCCGAGCATGTGTCGTTCAGCCCGCGCCGTCTGACCAGCGTGTTCCGGGCCGAGACGGGGCTGAGCCCCAAGCAGGCGGCCCGGCTGATGCGCTTCCAGCACGCCAGGAACACGGTGGTCCGGGCCGTCGCGGCGGGCCGGGCGCCGGAGCTGGCCCGGGTCGCCGCCGACTGCGGCTACTTCGACCACTCCCACCTGGTGCGCGACTTCCGCCAGTACACCGGGGTGAGCCCCACCGCCTGGCTGGCCGAAGAGTGCCGGAATATCCAAGCCGGAGGCCACCTCTACGGCGAAGAGTAGATCCCATGAACACCGCACCGAACCAGCAGCAGACACAGCAGCCACAGCAGCCGCAATCCCGTGAACCCGCCATCTGGCCCACGCTCCAGGCCCATGACGCCCTCGCCCTGATCGACTTCCTGGTCGACACGGTCGGCTTCCTGCGCACGGCCGTCTACCAGGACGGCGACCGCGTGGCCCACGCCCAGCTCGACTGGCCCGAGGGCGGCGGCATCATGCTCGGCTCGTACGACCCGGAGACCAAGACCTGGTGCCTGGAGCCGGGCACCTTCGGGGCGTACGTCGTCACCGACCACGTCGACGCGCTGTACGAGCGGCTCACGGCGGCCGGTGTGCGGGTGCTCCGGCCGATCGAGGACCAGCCGTACGGCAGCCGTGAGTTCGCCATCGCCGACCCGGAGGGCAACAAGTGGTCCTTCGGCACCTATCGGGGCGATCCCCGTCCCGCCCACGGCTGACGCGCGGCTATTCGTCCAGGTAGTGGAAGCCCGGCCAGGGGTGCATCAGGAAGTCGTGGTGCGAGATGTTCCACGCGTACGCACCCGCCATCGCGAAGGCCACGCGGTCGCCCACCCGTAGCTCCGCGACCGGGGTCCGGCCGGCCAGGACGTCCTTGGGGGTGCAGAGCTGACCGACCAGCGTGACCGGCTCGTCCCGTACGGCCGGGCGCGCCCAGGGCCGGGTCCAGGTGTCCACGGTGTCCGCGGGGAGCACCTGGAAGGGCTGGTCGTGCTGTTTGGTGGCGGGGGTGCGGATGTGGTGGGTGCCGCCGCGCACCACCACGAACGCCTCGCCGCCGCTGTGCTTGATGTCCAGCACCTCGGTGACGTACCAGCCGCAGTAGACGGTCAGCGCCCGGCCGGGCTCGATCCGCAGGGTGAGCTCGGGATGGCGCAGGGCGAGGTCCGCCATGCCCTGGCCGTAGGCGGCCCAGTCGAAGCGGCGGTCGGGATGGGCGTAGTCCACGCCCATCCCGCCGCCGACGTTCACCTCGGTGATCCCCAGGCCGTGGCGTTCGGACAGCTTCCGCGCCCAGTCGGCGATCGCGGCGGCCACGGCCGCCTGGGCGGGCGCGTCGAGGCCGCTGGCGAGGTGGGCATGGATGCCGCGCAGGCGGAGGGGACCACCCGCGCCGCCCGGGGAGAGCAGGGGGAGGCAGCGCTCCACGGCCTCGGGGTCGAGCCCGAAGGGGCTGGGGCGGCCGCCCATGGCGAGCGCCGCGCCGCCCAACTCGTCACCGGCCGAAGGGAGATTGACGCGCAGGAGGACGTCCACGGTGTCGATCGCCGCGTCCTCCGCCGCCCCGGCCAGCAGCCGCAGCTCCTGCTCGCTCTCCACGTGGAACCGCTCCACGCCCAGCGTCAGCGCCCGCCGCAGCTCCCCCTCGGTCTTGCCCGGCCCGCCGAAGGCCAGCGGCATCCCGGGCACGGCCGCGCGGACATGCTCCACCTCACCGCCGGAGGCGACCTCGTAGCCGGTGACGTGGGGTGCGAGGGCCTGGAGGATCGCGGGCGCCGGGTTGGCCTTCGCGGCGTAGTACAGCTCCAGGCCCGGCGGCAGCGCGTCCCGTACGGCCCGCGCGTGCGCGCGGAGCGCGGCCAGGTCGTAGACGTAGGCGGGCAGGTCGTCACCGGTGAGCTCGGTGGCGAGGGTACGGACGGCGGAGGTGATCAACGGCTGCTCCCGGGGTGCATGACGTGGGCCGCCTCGGACAGCAGGGCGGAGGCGAGCGGACTGGCGATACGGACATAGCCCGCGTGGCGGTCGGCCCGACGGCCCCAGCGGGTGAGGAGGTTGGCCTTGGCGGGCAGCGGCACGCCCGCCACGAGGGCGCGCAGCGCGGGCGGGTGTTCATGGGCCGCCGAGCGCTCGCACAGCACCCGGCGGACCGCCGACCACAGCGCGGGCTCCAGCCCGGGGCAGCGGTCGGCGAGGGCGGCCACCATCTCGGCGATGTGGTTGACCAGCAGGCAGTACACCACCCGGTCCCAGCCGCGCTCCCGGTCGTACGTCAGCGGGCGGGCCACCGCCTCGGGCAGCGCGGCGAGCGCGGCGGTGTGGTGCTCGGGCACCAGCTTGGTGCCCTCCAGATCGCGGAAGAGCACCTGGCGCGGGGTGCCGTCGGCGGGGTCGACGCCGATGACGACGTTCTGGAGGTGGGGTTCGAGGACCACGCCGTGGTCGAAGTAGGCGGCCAGCACGGGCGGTACGAGCAGCTCCAGATACGCCTGCCACCAGGCGGAGAGCCGGTCGGGGCCGGCGTCGGGGAGGAGCCGGGAGATCTGGGCGCCGCTGGTCGGGTACTCATCGGCGACGGCCGCCGCGAGCAGCGCGGTCAGCCCCGGCCGCAGGCGGGCGGCCAGCCCCTCGCGGACGATCACCCCGAAGCCCTCGATCAGTTGACGTTCGCCGCTGCCGTTGACGTCCGTGCCGCCGGGGTCCAGCGTCCGGTACGCGGGTTCGCGCAGCAGCTCACAGCCGGGGAACCGGGCGGCGAGATCGGTGGCGACCGGCTCCAGCAGCCGGGTCAGGGCGACCGCGCCGGACAGCTCGTAGTCGGCGTTCTTGCGCAGGCAGTTGGTGATCCGCACGTTGAGGCTGAACTTGAGGAAGTCCCGGCCGTCGTAGAGCGTGCGGACCGACGCGGTGGGCGCGAACTCCGCGCCGCCGGGCCCGAGGTCCAGCACCTCGCCCCGGGCGATGGCCGCCCGCAGCAGCCGGTGCTCGCGCAGCATCGCGTACTGCCAGGGGTGCGCTGGCAGCAGCCGGTAGCCCTCGGGGACGGCGCCCTGCCGGTCCAGCGCGGCGAGCGCCCCGGGCCGCGCGGACTCCTCGCGCACGTACTCCTGGCGTACGGCGAGGTGGTGCAGCGGGAAGCGGGCCCCGGCCTCGGGGGCGAACCGCGACCAGGAGTCGGCGCTGCCGGTGCGGGCCTTGGGGGTGGGGTGGAAGCGGTGTCCGAAGAGGAGGGACTGCTCGGAGGCGAGGTAGAGGTCCTGGGCGCTGTCACTCACGGTGCTCCGGTCCGCTACGGCGCTCCGGTCCTCCAGGGCCCTCAGCGCCTCCAAGGCGGCCGTCATCCCCGCGTGGCTGGAGGCGACCTGGCCCAGGAACTCGTCGTTGTGCACCCCCGTGCGCAGGTGCAGCTCCCGGTGGATCCGCTCGGCCAGCCCGCGCCAGGACACCTCGGCCCACGTGCCGTCGCGCTCCTCACTGACCGGCCCGGTGAAGCGGTGCGCCCCGATGAGCGAGGTGCGCCGCAGTCCGACGCGCAGCAGCACCCCGCAGCGCGGCAGCCTCAGCCGCAGCCATCCATCGGCCACGACGGTCTGGTGCTCCGGCCCCGACACCTCACGGAGCAGACAGTTGAGGAGGGTGTGGGCGGTGGCGTGGTCGGCGGAGGCCACGGTCGCGGCGGGCGAGGAGGTCATGGGCATGGGGCGGCTCCAGCGGGTGCGGAGGAGAGAGGTACGGAGGGAGTGCGAGGTTCGGGGGGTTCGGTTCGAGGGCGGCGGGCCGATCGGGCGCGGCGGTCATCTGCCGCTTCCCCGCAGCAGGTAGTTGGGCCCGGTGACGTAGTGCTTGTTGATGTCCGCGGCGCCCGAGCGCTCCTTGGTGAACAAGGTGCCGGCGGTGACCATCGCCTTGACCGGCAGCCGGTCCGCGTCCAGCACCCGTCTGCGCAGCAGCCCGGCGGCCGCGCCGGGCCGGGTGACGGCGAGCCGGTCGACGGCGTCGGTGAGCCGGTCGCGCAGCCGCCGCAGCAGGGTGTCGAGCGGGGCCCGGCCGAGGCGGGCGAGCTCGAAGACGGGGGCGGCGGCGCAGAGATGGACGGTGATGGTGGTGAACACATCGGCCACCGGCCCGTCCCCGGACGTCAGGATCCTGCGGTCGTCGAATCCGCACAGGTCGGCGGCCGGTCCTCCGCCGATCATGGCGGCGAGGCGTATCGCGTGGACGCGGGGGCCGTCGTGGTCCTTGATGAGCAGCCGGAGCCGGGGCACCGCGCCACCGTCCTCAAGAACCAGCGAGGTGTTCTGCTGGTGGGACTCCAGCGCGATGCCGTACGCGAAGAGGGTGGTGTGGAAGTCGAACAGCAGCGTGAGGTAGTCGTCGAGCAGGGCGAGGACATCCCCGCCGTAGTGGCGTTCGGCGAGCCCGTCGATGACGAGCGTGCCGTCCGGGGCGGGCGCGAGCAGTCCGGCCAGCGGCACGATGGTGGCGTTCTCCAGGCCGGGTGGGTAGCGGCGGACGAGCGTGGCGAGCAGCTCGTGTCCGGCGTGGAGGTGGGTGGTCTCGTCGGCGAGCAGCACGGTGGCGCCGAACCTCGGCTCCCGCTCGATCACGGCCTCCACGAGCCGCTGCGCCACCTCGCCGTCGATCAGCGTGCCGGGTTTGACGGACCGCCGGTTGCGCTGCCCCAGGGTGGAGGTGGTGAGGGGCAGTTTGAGGTGGACGAGGGGGTCGTCGGCGACGGCCACGGTCCGCATGGAGAGGGTGGGCCGGACGTCCAGCAGGGGGCGCTCGGCGAGCCGGGCGGCGGCGTGGAGCCCGGCCGCGCGGAGGGCGTTCTCCAGCGGGGGTCCGAGGGTGAGCGGATGCACGGGGAGCAGGAGCTGCCCGTCGCCCGGCCCTGGCCCGAGTTCCCCGGGCGCAGGCCACCAGTCGGGCAGCCGCGCCGGATCCCCGCACACCGCCTCGCGCGGGAGGACGAGCCAGCGCAGCGGGAAGGTGGGGTGGAACTCGGGTGCGTGCGCCCGTAATTGCTCCTCGGTGAAGACGGACCGCCCCCGGCTGGTCGGATAGACCGGATGGTCGCGGAAGGCGGCGAGCGTGTCATACGCGAGGGCCCCGGCCATCCCGTCCCACCCCTTCTCGTACCGCGCGCCCAACTCGGCGACGACGCGGGGCCGAACGCGGCGGTGCAGCCGCATGGCGTCGAGCGCCTGCCGACATTCGCCCACGAATACGTCGTAGAGCGCCCGGTCCTCGTCCGGCACGGCCTCCCGCAGCCGCCCGAGGACGGCATCGAGGCCGGTGAGCACGGTCCGGGGCGGACGACCGGCCGGGCCACCCGGACCGGGCACACAGAGCAGCCGGGCCGGGCGGCGGGTGCGGATGTCGCATTGGAAGCCTTCGGGTTCCACCGGCAGCAGCACGCTTTCGCCCCCCTCGAGCCCCGCGCTCCCCTCGAGCCCCCCGAGCGCGATGCGCAGCCAGTCGCCGTCGGCGCGCCGCACCGGGACGGCGTGGCTGCGCAGCTTGTAGGCGTCCTCTCGGAGGAGCGTGTCGAGCACCCGTCCGAGAAGCTCCGCTTCCTCGGTCACACGATCTCCCATCGGTGGGCCGCGAGGAACCGCGCCACCGCCGCGTCGATCCGCCCCTGGTCGGTGCCGGTGGCCCGGAGTACGCCGAGGAAGTCGCGGTTGGTGCGGTGGAGCGGGTGCTCCTCGCCGATCCCGCGCAGCGGCCGGTAGTCCAGCCGTACGCCGTCGCGCTCGGTCACACTGGCCGGAGGGGCGGAGGCGAGCCGCCCGGCGCGGTCGGCCATGACGTACTCCATGCGAACCCTGCCGTCGGTGCGCGCGCCGAGGTCGTCCGGCAGCGGCTCGCCCAGGTGCGTACGGAGGATGTACTCGAAGAGGGGGATGCCGAGGAGTTCGGCGAGGACGAGGTCGCACTGGTCGCCTATGGCACGGTAGTTGACCTCGATGAGCCGGGCCCGGTCTCCCTGGACGACGTACTCGGTGTGGCACACGCCGAAGCCGACGCCCAGCGCGCGCAGTTGCGCCAGCACCTGATCGGTGTGCGGCTGCGGCGGCGGGGCGGGCAGCAGGCGCAGCCGTTCCTCGATGAAGTGCGGGGGCGGCGAGAGCTCGGTGCGGAAGGCGCCGAGGACGTGGAGGGTGCGGCCGTCGCCGAGGGTCTCGAGGGTGCGCAGCTCGCCGTCCAGGAACTCCTCCACGACCAGGGCCGCGCCCGGCCGCCGCTCCCGTATCTCGGCGCAGCGCCGGACGAGTTCGTCCGCGTCGGCGACGAGGACGACGTCCTCGCTGGCCACGCCCTCGCGCGGTTTGACCACGCAGGGGTAGGGCGCGTCGAGCCCGGCGAGGGTGGCGGGGTCCTGCCCGGTGGCGAGCTCGGCGGACCAGACGGGGTCGGCGACGTCCGGACCCGCGGCGGCGAGGGCGCGGCGCAGCTCGGCCTTGTTCTTGGTGCGCAGCGCGGCGCGCCAGTCCTTGCCCGGGAGGCCGAAGTACTGGGCGGCGAGGGCGGCCTGGGCCTGGAGGTGGTCGCTGTTGGTGAAGACGGCGCGGGGGCGGGGGCCGTCGGCGGCGATACGGCCGATGACCTCGGCGAAGTCCCGTACGTCGCAGGGGACGATGTCGAGGGCGGGGAGGCGGTGCGGGGCCGCGCCTCCTTCTTCCCGTCGACCATAGGCACGCTCATGGGCCCCGGGCTGGTCGGTGAGGAGGGTGACCGCCAGGCCGAGCCGGGCCGCCGCGGGGAGGAAGCCCTCGGTGACGGAGTCGGTGGGGTTGAGGGCGAGGAGGTGGAGGCGGGGCGGCCGCGGGGCGGGGGCGGCCGGGGCCGCCGAGGAGCCACGGAGGGCAGGGGAGGAGAACGGCCGTGACGCCGCATCGAGATCATTCTCGTTCACGGCCCGAGATTAGGTTAGGCATGCCTAAGACCGCTAATTCGACGTTCCGGTCCGCCCGTTTGGCCCTGATTGGCCGTCACGATCGTCAACGCCCGGCGTCAACGGGGTAGCCCGATACGGCGATGCCGGACCCGGCGCGCGGCGAGCCGCTCGTCGGGGTCCTGGGCGCGGAGGGCGGCGAGTTCGGCGCCGAGGAGCCGGCCGAGACGACTGAGGAAGACGTCGGGCGCGCGGGAGGCGTCCTCGGCCCCGAAGGCTCCCCCGGCCCCGGAGGCGTCCCCGGCCCCCGAGGCGTCCTCCTCAACGATGCGGTCGACGATGCCCTGGGCGAGGAGGTCGGCGGAGCGTACGCCCTGGCGGGCGGCGACCTCGTAGGCCCGCTCCGTGGTGCGGTGGAGGATCGCGGACGCGCCCTCGGGCGGCAGCGGCGACAGCCAGGCGTGGCGCGCCGCCACGACCCGGTCGGCGGGCAGCAGCGCGAGCGCGGCGCCACCGGCGCCCTGGCCGAGCAGCAGACAGAGGGTGGGCGCGGGCAGGGTCACCATGTCGGCGAGGCACCGCGCTATCTCCGCCGCGAGCCCGCCCTCCTCGGCCTCGCGGCTGAGCGCGGCGCCCCCGGTGTCGATGACGGTGAGCAGCGGCAGCCCGAGCTCGGCGGCGATCCGCATCCCGCGCCGCGCGGTCCGCAACCCGGCCGGCCCCAGCGCCTGCCCTTGCCCCGGCCCCTCGGCGGTCTCGCCCTTGCGGGCGCTGCGCCGGTTGTGCCCGAGAACGACGCAGGGCGTCCCCCCGACCCGGGCGAGCGCGAGCAACAACCCGGGGTCGTGCTCCCCGGCCCCCGTACCACTGAGCGGACTCACATCCTCGGCGGCCACCCGCAACAAATCCCGCACTCCGGGCCGCTCCACCCGCCGCGAAGCCCGTATCGACACTTCCGCGGTCGGCACGACCGCCCCGCCCTCGGGCGCCCCGGTGGGCCCGGTCTGATCGTGGGCGGCCGCCCGTGCCGCCGAGGTGGGCGCGGACACGGCGTCGCCCGCGCACAGCACCCTCAGTACTCGGGCCGCCACGCCCGACAGGCGGCTGAGCGGGAGGACCGCGTCGATCAGGCCGTGGTTCATCAGGTTCTCGGCGTTCTGGACGCCGGGCGGGAACTCCTCGCCGTAGAGGGCCTCGTGCACGCGTGGGCCCATGAAGCCGATGAGGGCGCCCGGCTCGGCGGCGGTGACGTGGCCCAGGGAGCCCCAGGAGGCGAGGACGCCGCCGGTGGTGGGGTGGCGGAGGTGGACGAGGTACGGCAGGCCCGCCGCCTTGTGGTCCGTGATCGCCGCGGCCACCTTCACCATCTGCAGAAACGCGACCGTACCCTCCTGCATCCGGGTGCCGCCCGACGCCGGTGCCGCCAGCAGCGGCAGCCGCTCCGCCGTGGCCCGCTCCACGGCCCGTACCAGCCGCTCCCCCGCGGCGACCCCTATCGAACCCGCCAGGAAGCGGAACTCGCAGGCGATCAGCGCCACCCTGCGCCCCTCGATACGGCCCTCACCGGTGATGACCGACTCGTCCAGCCCGGTGCGCTCCCGTGCCCGCTCCAGGTCGGCCCGGTACTCGGGGTCGTCCGTCGTGATCTCCACCGGTTCGTCCCAGCCGTGCCAACTGCCGGGGTCGACGATGGCCTCGATCAGCTCGCGGGCCGACGGGCGGGAGGCGCGGGAGGCGCCCGAGGCGCGGGGCGAGTTCGTACCGGTCATGTGTGTCACCCTTCCACGCCACCGGCCCCTCGCAATCATCGGCGATCACCTCGGGTGGATCACCTCGGGCACCCCCGCGACCGGGCCAGTCTCAGCTACACCTGAGCTGCTCCTTAACGGCGCCATAAGACCGGCGAGAAGGCCCGTGGGCGGGGCTAGCGTGCTGCGCGTCACCCCCCACACCCAAGGAGTTCCCGACGATGACCGCTCGTGCGACCGCCTCCCGCAGAACCGCCCGGATCGCCGTGCTCGGCATGGTGCCGCTCGCCCTCACCGCGCTGAGCGCCGACCCGGCCTCCGCGCACGGTTCGATGCAGGACCCGGTCAGCCGGGTGTCGGCGTGTTTCGCGGAGGGGCCGGAGAGCCCGGACTCGGCGGCCTGCAAGGCGGCCGTCGCGGCAGGCGGCACCCAGGCGCTCTACGACTGGAACGAGGTCAACATCCCGGACGCCGCCGGGCGCCACAAGCAGATCATCCCGGACGGAAAGCTGTGCAGCGCGGGCCGCGACAAGTACAAGGGCCTGGACCTGCCGCGTGCCGACTGGCCCGCCACCGCCATGACGGCCGGTGAGCACACCTTCACCTACCGGGCCACCGCGCCCCACCGGGGCAGCTTCGAGCTGTACATCACCAAGGACGGCTACGACCCGACGAAGCCGCTGACCTGGGCGGATCTGGAGGCGGAGCCGTTCGCCAAGGTCACCGACCCCACCCTGCGGGACGGGAGTTACGTCTTCTCCGGGAAGGTGCCGGGCAAGTCCGGCCGCCATCTGATCTACAGCGTCTGGCAGCGCTCGGACAGCCCGGAGGCGTTCTACACCTGCTCGGACGTGACCTTCGGCGGAGGCGGGGCCGGGGCCGCGAAGGGGGCGGAGACGAACGCGGGTTCCGCACCCACCGCCGCCGCGCCCGATGACGCCCAGATAGCGAAGGGCGCCGAGAAGTCCACGGTCGATCACCACGGCCATGGCGGTGACAGCGGCGCCGAGGCCAACCACCAGCCGAAGGCGGCGGACGAGAAGGGCGCGGAGGCGAACCGCCCCGAGGCCAAGAGCGCCGAGGTCAAGAGCGCCGAAGCCATGGCCGCGAGCACCGGGCCGGAGGGCTCTCAGGGCTCGCAGGGCGGGAGCGCCGCCGACGGGCAGCGCCTCGCCGAGACCGGGGGCGACGGATCCACCGGCCCCATGGCCATCGGCGGCGCCGCGGTCCTCGCCACCGGCGCGGCCGTGCTGTTCGCCGTCGCCAACCGCCGCAAGACCGTACGGCGGGGCCGCGGCTGAGGCCGTAGGGCGCCGCTGACGCCGTAGGCGTCCGCGGCCGATCGGACGGAGTCGGTTCCGGGGAGGATGACGGCATCCCCGGGACCGGCTCTTCCGTCGATCAGAAGGCAGGCGGCTTCACATCGTGCCGGATCCATACGTTGGGTTCCACATAGACGGCATGATCACGTGCGGTGTCACAGTGCACCGGGACGACGGCCCCTGGTACGTCGACGTCACCGTCGCTGTTGAACGGCAGGCCGGTCCACTGCCGCCACTGAGCCAGTGAGCCGCTGACCGTCATCGACGCCGGGGCGATCCTCTGGATGCTGCCACCAGCCTTGACGTGTACGCGTAGCCAGGGGTCGGCCGGAAAACCGTCGTCACCCTGCCGACGGACGTAGTCGGTCATGGCGACGCGCGGTTCGAGGTGCTTCGCCGTGGGACGGACCGGAGCCAACAGCACGTTGTGCCCCTGTCGGCCAACGGCATCCCGCAGCGCGGCCAACATGCCGTAGGACAGGCCACGGCCGAGATAGTCGGTATCCACCGTGATCTCCAGCGCACTGACCGCTGTCGGTGAATGCCCACGGCGCTGGTCGCGGAACGCCCAGGCGAGTACCTGATCCCAGCCCTTGTCCGGCGTCTCCTCACGGCCGTCGAGGTCGGCGTTGAACGGCACGCTCAGCCCACGGGCGACGACGCGGTCACCGTCCGTTGCCACCACGCAGTACCGAGGGAACTCCTCCGCCACCCGGCTCAGCAAGGCTTCCCCCACCGGATCGTGCGGTATGAAGGCCGGCCACGTCTCAGCGATCTCGTACATACGGGAAAGCAACGACGGACGCTCGGCAAAGGTGGTGATCACAATGCTGTCTATCTCTGTCACGGCGGGGACACTGCCACAGGAACATCCCTCCTGGCCAGCGGTTTTGTCCCACTGGCGCCCTTTGACCCGTGACTTCAAGGTGGCGAAGGCTCACTCCAGCGGGCGCCCCTACGGCGTCTCCTCGGCCAGCGCCGCGTCCAGCGCCGCCGTCAGCCGCCGGACCCGCGCCTGGAGATCCACCGCCTCCTCCAGGCCGAGGCCGCCGGCCTCGATCGCCGCCAGGGGTACGCCCTGGGCGCGCTCCTTCAGCGCCGCCCCCTCCGCCGTGAGCCGGACCGTCACCGAGCGCTCGTCGTGCGCGCTGCGCTCGCGCTGGACGAGTCCGGCCGACTGCATCCGCTTGAGCAGGGGCGAGAGGGTGCCGGAGTCCAGCCGCAGATACTCCCCCAGACGCTTGACCGGCATCTCCCCGTGCTCCCAGAGCACCAGCATGGCCAGGTACTGCGGATAGGTCAGCCCCGTGTCGCGCAGCACCCGGCGGTAGAGGCCGTCGAAGGCGCGGGAGGCGGCGTGCAGGGTGAAGCAGAGCTGCCGGTCGAGCCGGAGCAGTTCGTCGGAGGGGCGCGGCTCGGGGGTGGTGGTGCGGTCGGCAGTGCTGTCGGTGGTGCGGTCGGACTGGTGTGACATGCCTCCAGCGTACCCTTTAGTTGTGCGCAACTTAATTGTGTGCTCTACTTCTGTCCGGAGGCGGGGCACCCCGAGCCCCCACCTCCCTCCGACTGCCGGAACACGACCGGAAACACGAAAGGGATGGTCTTCATGGACGCGCTCTACACCGCGGTGGCCACGGCCAACGGACGCGACGGCCGGGCCGTGAGCTCCGACGGACAGCTCGACCTGCCGCTGGCCATGCCGCCCGCCCTCGGCGGCGACGGCAAGGGCACCAACCCCGAGCAGCTCTTCGCCGCGGGCTACGCCGCCTGCTTCGCGTCCGCGCTCGGCCTCGTCGGCCGCCAGGCCAAGGTCGACACCAAGGACATCTCCGTCACCGCCGAGGTCGGCATCGGCAAGGACGCGGCGGACGACGGCTTCGGGCTCAAGGTGACGCTGCGCGTCGAGCTGCCGGGCGAGCTGGAGAACGAGACCGGCCGCAAGCTGGTCGAGCAGGCGCACCAGGTGTGCCCGTACTCCAAGGCGACGCGGGGCAACATCGAGGTCGAGCTCATCGCCGAGTAACGGGCGACGGGCGACGCGCCCTGCTCGTACACACCGAGGCAGGGCGCGCCATGACGGAGACGCCTCATCCGTCCGCTGTCAAGCGTCAGTCGTCCGACGCACACGTCGTCGGCGTGGCGTGTTCCGGATCGAGGGCGTTGACGGCCTCGTGGAAGGCCAGACCGTCGGTCAGCCCGATGGTCACGTGCTCGGAGATGTCGGTCGCGCACAGGTCCTGGATCACCACGTTCTTGACGTTGGGACCGGAGAGGAACTGTGCCCGGTAAGGCGTGGCGACCTCGTCGTACTTGGTCGAGATGACCGTGTAGCGCACTCCGGGGACGGTGTCGCCGCCCTCGTTGAGGCGCCGCAGGAAGTCCGAGCCGACCACCTGGTCCATCAGCCCCGGGGCGCCCTTGGCGATGATGTCGCCGGCCCCGGGGAAGTAGTCCAGCAGCTTCGTCAGCCCGGACAGCGTGGTGCCGTGGTTGGTGGGGGCGATGCCGACCAGGGCGTTCACCTTCGGCGCGCCACCGAGGAACTTGAGGTAGTAGCGGGGCATCATCCCGCCCTGCGAATGCCCGACCATGTCGACCTTGGCGGCGCCGGTGGCGGCGAGCACCCGGTCCACATAGGCGGACAGTTGCTTGGCGGACTGGTCGATCGGCCCCAGACCGTGGAACAGCGGGACGAGGGGCAGTTGGCCGTAGTCGAGGGAGAAGACGCAGTAACCGCGCTGGACCAGGTAGGGGGCGAAGCCCAGCCAGTTGTCGACGGAGTTGCCGAAGGTGCCGTGCACCAGGACGACGGGGCGGGGGTGTTGGGCCGACGGCTTGCAGGAGTAGTTGTTCCAGCCGCTGCTCACCGCCTCCGACGCGGTGTCCGTGGCGAGCGCGGCGGTGGGGGTCGCCGCGGTCGCCGCGACCGCGAGGGCCAGGGCGGGCAGTAAGCTGCGGGTCTTGGTCTTCCGGAATCGCCGGATACGCCTCCAGGGCAGCATCACATGAACTCCTCGCTGGTGGGGGAGAGAGTCGCGCTGACGGTGCGCTTGCGCTGCGCCCTGCGATCCGGATCACAAGAGTGGTGCGCTCACTCGAAATTACGCGCGAGTAGCAAAGCCATCCAGCCATTCGTCAGTGAAGGAACGTTTACACGCTTTTCACGTGACGCCCAGGAATGCGCCGGGTTACGCGAAGTGGGAAAACCAGGGGGACTGGTGGGACCTGCGGTCTACGCGACGTCGAGGAACCCGGCGGGCCGGACCGCGGAGCTGCCGAAGCGGGCGCGGGCCCGGTCGGCGGCGGCTTCCAGCCGGCGTGACTTCTCGTCCGCGGGGTCGAACGTGAGCTGGTGGGAGGCGAGTCCGGCGTCCGTCAGCCCCTCGACGCGCAGCGCCACGGACCGCACCCGGGCCCGCTGCAGCCCGAGCGCGTCGTGCAGCGCGTACGCGGCGGCGGTCAGCTCCGGGGTGTGCGCGGTCGGCTCGGTCAGGGTGCGGGTGCGGGTGGTCGTGGAGCGGTCGGCGTAGCGGACGGTGAGGCTGATCGCGGCCGCCACCTGCCCGCTCGTCCGCAGCCGGACGCCGAGCCCGTCGGCGAGGGTGAGCAGCGCGCGGCGACGGCGGACGGGGTCCAACTCGTCGCGGCGGAAGCGGTGTTCGGCGCCCATCGCACGGGCGGGGGCGTTCGGGGTGACCGGCGCCGGGTCGATACCGCGCGCCCAGGCGTGGACGCGGCGCGCGGTCGCCGCGCCGAGGATCCGCTGGAGGGTGGACAGCGGCGCGGCGGCGATCCGCGCGGCGCTGTCCAGCCCGTACGCGCTCAGGGCGCGCGCGGTCGCGGGCCCCACCCCGGGCAGGGCGATGGGCGGCTTGCGGGCCAGGAACGCGGCGACGGCGTCCGGATCGCCGGGAACGGTACGGACGGCCCCGGACTCCTGAGCCCCCTGGGCCTCCTGGGCCTCCTGGGCGGCCATGCGCGCGAGCAGGGGGTTGGCGGCGACGCCGACGGTGCAGTCCACGCCGTACCGGGCCAGCGCCCGGACCCGTACGATCTCGGCCAGCCCCGCCGCGTCCCGCCCGAAGTACCGCAGCGCGCCCCGCACATCCGCGAGCGCGGCATCGGGCGGCAGCGCCTCGACGACGGGTGTCAGCTCGCCGAGCAGGGTGAGCAGCCCCTGGTAGACGTCCTCCCCGGGCACGGGGTGGAACCGCACGTACAGCACATGCGGCACGTCGCCCTCCCGCTCCGGGCCCACGGCCCGGCCGCCGCCCGGCAGGGCCATGTCCATCAGACGGGTCGGGAAGGGGTGCCGGCCTGCGGTCATCCCGCGCTCCCCGGGCTGGCGTGCCACAGTTTGCGGCCGGTGGCGGCCTGGTCGCCCGCGGGCCGGAGGTCGGCCCAGGGGTGCATGGCGTAGCCGGTGGGCATCTCGATGCGGCGGCCGGAGTCCGCTTCGGCCGCCTCCGGGCCCGCCCCCGCCAGTTCGGCGGCGACCGCCCCGAGGCCGCCCTCCTTCCTGAGCTGGGCCAGCTCGGCGAGGTTCCACACGGCCGAGCCGACGATGCTGAGGCTGCGCGGGCCGCGCCGCTGGACCACGCCGCGCACGAGCAGCAGCCAGGAGTGGAAGACGGTGTGCGCGCACGCCGCGTGGCTGTCGTCGAAGAAGGCGCAGTCGACCAGCCCCGTACCGTCGTCGAGCGTGGTGAAGATGACCCGGCGCCCGGAGCGGATCGGCGGGGTCTGGGTGGCGGCCTTGGCGCCGGCGACGAGCACGACCTCCCCGTGCGGCGCGTCGCGCAGCCGCTTCGCGGGGATCGCGCCCAGCTCCTCCAGGAAGTCCCGGTGGTCGCCCATCAGATGGCGGGAGACGTCCATGCCGAGGATGCCGAGTTCGGCGCCGAGGCGTTCGTTCGCGTCGAGGTCGGGGAGCCCGGCGGGGGCGGCGGGGCCGGTTTCGGCCAGCGGAAGCTGACCCTCCGCGTTGTGCCGGGCGGCGCCCCGCTGCTGCCGGTGCAGCTCGGCGATCCGCAGCAGCAGATCGCGGCGGCTCGCGCCGAACGCGTCCAACGCGCCGACCTGGGCCAGCCGTTCGGCGACCGGCCGCCCGGGGTGGGCGCGCAGCCACAGGTCCTGGAGCGAGGAGTACGGCTGTCCGGCCGCGATCCGCTCGGTCTCGGCCTCGCTGATGCCATGGACGTCGCTCAGTGCCAGCCGGATACCGACGTCCCCTTTGTGACGGCTGTCACGAGAATCACCAGACGTCAGTTCGATTCGATAGGCGGCCCCCGATCGGTTCACGTCCAGCGGCAGGATCGGCACCCCGCGCCGCCGCGCGTCCGCCAGCAGCAGCCGCTTCGGGTACATCCCGGGGTCATGGGTGAGCAGCCCGGCGTAGAAGGCGGCCGGATGGTGCGCCTTGAGCCAGGCGGACTGATACGTCGGGACCGCGAAGGCGACGGCATGCGCCTTGCAGAAGCCGTACGAGCCGAACGCCTCGACGATCTCCCAGGTGCGCAGCCGCACCTCCGGCGCGTAGCCCCGCTTCTCCGCCTCCGCGTGGAACCAGGCCCGTACCCGCCCCTGCCGCTCGGGGTCGGACAGGGCGCGCCGCGCCTCGTCGGCGAGGTCCCGTTCACATCCGGTCATGATCGACACGATCTTGATGATCTGCTCGTGGAAGACCACGACCCCGTACGTCTCGCGCAGCGCGTCCTCCAGATCCGGATGCGGATAGCGCGGGGGCTTGCGGCCGTGCCGGGCATCGATGAAGGGCCGGACCATGTCGGCGGCGACCGGGCCGGGCCGGAAAAGCGATATGTCGACCACGAGATCGTGGAAGGAGGTGGGCTGCAGCCGGCCGAGGAGATCGCGCTGGCCGGGCGATTCGATCTGGAAGCAGCCGAGGGTCTCGGTGGAGCGGATCAGGTCGTAGGTGGCCGAATCGCCGGGCCGCACCTGTTCGGGGTCGTCGATGTCCACGACCCGGCCGGTGGCCCGCCGGATCTCCGCGACCGCGTGCGCCATCGCGGACTGCATCCGCACCCCGAGGACATCCAGCTTGAGCAGTCCGAGCTCCTCCACGTCGTCCTTGTCGAACTGCGACATGGGGAAGCCCTCGCCGCTGGTCGGCACGATGGGCGTACGGGCCAGCAGCCCGGCGTCCGAGAGCAGCACCCCGCAGGGGTGCATGGCGATGCCACGGGGCAGCCCGTCGAGCGCCTCGACCAGCTCCCAGAACCTGCCGAAACGTTCCTGCGCGGCGGTCGCCTCTCGTAGCTCCCGCAGCTCGGGCAGTTCCGCGAGCGCCGCGCGGGCATCGCGGGCGCGGATGTGCGGGAAGGACTTGGCGAGCCGGTCCACCTCGGCCGGGTCCATGCCGAGCGCCGCGCCCACGTCCCGTACGGCGTGGCGCACCCGGTAGGTCTCGGGCATCGAGACGGTCGCGACCCGCTCCGCCCCGAACCGCTCGAAGATCGCGCGATAGACGTCGAGCCGGCGCGCCGACTCCACGTCGATGTCGATATCGGGCAGCGCGGCCCGCCGCACCGACAGGAAGCGCTCCATCAGCAGGCCGTGGGCCACGGGGTCGGCATGGGCGATGCCCAGCAGATGGTTGACGAACGATCCGGCGCCGGAGCCCCGGGCGGCCACCCGGATGCCCAGCTCCCGGGTGTCGTCGACGACCTGCGCGACGGTGAGGAAGTACGAGGCGAAGCCGAGCCGTTCGATGGTGCGCAGCTCGTCCTCCAGCCGCTCCCAGCGCGCCCGGTCGGGGTCGTACCCCCGCAGCACCATGGCGGCGGCGCAGCGCGACCGCAGCACCCGCTCGGCGCTCCGCCGCCCGGCCCCGACCAGCCGGGGCTCGGGGAAGTGGACGCTGCCCAGGCCGATGTGGTCCTCGGGGTCGACCAGACACCCGGCGGCGGTGCGCCGGGTCTCCTCCAGCAGCCGGTGCGCGGCGTCCCGCCGCATCCCCGCCGCCTCCACGATCCGCTCGGCCGCCGCCGCCATGTCCCGGGGGCCCTTGAGCCAGCGCTCACCGCTGTCGAGCGCCCCGGGGGTGCGCGGGTCGATGGGGACGAGCCGGCGGGCCGCGTCCAGGACGTCGGCGACCGGCCCCTCCCCCGGATCGGCGTAGCGGACGGCGTTGCTCAGCACGGCCGGGACGCCCTGCTCGGCGGCGAAGCCGACGGTACGGGCGGCGAGCCGCAGCGAGCCCGGACCGGTGCCGGTGCGGCCGTGCCATACGGCCTCCAGGCGCAGCGCGTCGCCGAAGAGTTCACGCCAGGGGGCGATCAGCCGGGCGGCCCGGTCGGGGCGCCCGGCGGCCAGGGCCCGGCCGACGTCGGAGTCCGGGCCGAGCAGCACCGTCAGCGGGGCGAGCGCGCCGGGGTCGCTCACCAGATCGCGCCAGTGCAGCAGGGGCGGTCCTTCGCCGTTCGTCCGGGCGGTTCCGGGGTGGGCGAGCCCGGCATGGGCGGCCGAGACCAGCCCGCACAGCGCGGCCCAGCCGGGCGCGCCGTCGCGGGCGAGGAAGACCACCCGGGGCGCGGACTCGTCGATGAACGCCCCGCCGCGCACCGGCGTACGGCGCCGGGCGGTGCGCCCCGGATCCGGGGCCTCCGCCCGTACGGCGAGGTCCACCCCGAACAGCGGCCGCACCCCCGCGCGCTCACATGCCCGGGCGAACCGCACCGCTCCGGCGAGGCCGTCGCGGTCGGTCAGCGCGATCGCGTCCATACCGCGCTCGGCGGCACGCCGCGCCAGCCGCTCCGGGTGCGCGGCCCCGTACCGCATGGAGAACCCGGACGCGGTGTGCAGATGCGTGAAGCCTGGCATCCGCACCTCCCGCTGCTCACACCCCCTGACCGACCCTGCATGTCCCACGCCCCACCATAACCCCATTCTCGAACAGGCGTGCGAGTCGGTTTCGATGACCCACCCCTCTCCACCATAAGCACCCAAAACGCCCTTTAATCCCGCGTGTCGCCTTGTGCACGCGGCACGCGGAAGCCGGTGGGTCGCATCAGTAGGCGGGCCACCGACCCATGCGTATGCTGATCACCATGACGGAGGGATCCCTGCTCGATCTGCTACGGGAGCAGCGCACCGGCGCGCTCGTCACCCTCAAGCGGGACGGACGGCCGCAGCTGTCCAATGTCGCCTTCACCTATGACCCCGCGACGCGCCTCATCCGGATCTCCGTCACCGACGACCGCGCCAAGACCCGCAATCTGCGCCGCGATCCACGCGCGAGCTTCTACGTCACCAGCGGGGACCACTACTCCTATCTGGTGGCCGAGGGCGATGCCGAGCTGACGCCGGTCGCCGCCGATCCCCACGACGCCACCGCCGATGAGCTGGTGGAGGTCTACCGCGCGATCCAGGGCGAGCACCCGGACTGGGAGGAGTTCCGCGCGGCGATGGTGGCCGAGCGGCGGCTGGTGGTGCGGTTGCGCGCGGAGCGCGGCTACGGCTGGGGGCACCGGACCGGGTCCCTGAGCGGAGACCTCGACTGACCCCACTCCGTCTCGGAGGGCTCGGCCGACCCCACTCCGCCGGTCGGCTTGCCCTGGCAGGTTCTCGCCCTAGCGCGGTGCGCGACAGCCCTCACCCCAGAGGCATCACGAACATCACCCGATCTCGCTCACCTGAGCGCTCTTGAATCGATTTGAGCGCCTCAGCGCCTGGCTGAGCACACCATCCGCAGGAGCGTGAGAGGGCGGACGGGACCCCCGAGGGGCGCGATGCGCGCGGCGCCGCGCACCCGGTCGCCACGCGGCGTTCCGCACCCGGACATCCACCGCACGCGACAATAAGCCACCGAACGACTACTTGTAGCGACCGGAAGTGCTCGATCGACGTGCGTTCCTGACGCGCACCGCGTAGAACTCCGTCCGGTATCTGCAACGACGAGCAAGGGAGTGTTCGAAATGCGGAAGACTACTGGGGCGATCGGGCTGGGAGCCGCACTGGCCGTGAGCGCCGTGCTGGGGATCGGCACGAGCGGCGCGGCGCACGCCGAGCCCGCCAAGCCGAAGAGCCTGTACCCGCCGTCCGCGCTGGTCCTGACCGTCGGCTGGGGGGCCGACGCGGCCACCACCGAGGTCCAGCGGGCGGTGACTCTGAGCTGTCGCCCCACCCCCACCGGTACCCACCCGGCCCCCACTCAGGCATGCGCCGAACTCCGCTCCGTGGGCGGCCTGTTCGGTCAGCTCCGGACCGGGGCGGAGCCCGGCCGGGTGTGCACCAAGGAATGGCACCCCATCACCGTGACCGCCGAGGGGATCTGGGACGGCCGCCGGGTGTCGTACGAGCACACCTTCGCGAACAACTGCTTCAAGAGCGCGGCCCCGACGGCGGTCTTCGAGTTCTGACGGGCTGACCGGAAAGGGGAAGGCCCCCGGACACCGTCCACGGGTGTCCGGGGGCCTGCTCTCGTTCACACGGGAGCGGACCGCGGGAGCGAAACGCTCACCAGGTGAGCCAGGTCGGCCAGATCAGCCGATCTCGGCGCCGAACGCCTGCAGCGCCTCCGGCACCGGCTGGAAGAAGGTCTCGCCGCCCGAGGAGCAGTCACCGCTGCCGCCGGAGGTCAGGCCCAGCGCCGTGTCGCCCGCGAAGAGCGCGCCGCCGCTGTCGCCGGGCTCGGCGCAGACGTTGGTCTGGATCAGCCCTTCGACCGACCCTTCCTGGTAGTTGACGGTCGCGTTGAGGCCGGTGACCTCGCCGTCGTGCACCTGGGTGGTGGAGCCGCTGCGCGTCACCTTCTGGCCGACGGTGGCGTCACCGGCCTTGGCTATCGCCTGGGTGCTGCCGTTGTAGAGGTCGACCGCGCTCGGGTGGTCG
This sequence comes from Streptomyces yongxingensis, assembly GCF_055597465.1. Classification (NCBI taxonomy): domain Bacteria; kingdom Bacillati; phylum Actinomycetota; class Actinomycetes; order Kitasatosporales; family Streptomycetaceae; genus Streptomyces; species Streptomyces yongxingensis. The sequence goes on along the minus strand of NZ_CM145717.1, from coordinate 8,385,070 downwards.
GTGTCCTTGGTGTACTTGACCAGGCCGTAGTCGTTGCCGGGGAACTCGCTGCCCGCGTTGGTCCCGATCTCCCCGCCGCCCTGCGAGTCCGACCAGCTGCTGATGGCCTCGGTGCAGTGACCGGCGGTCAGGAAGTACGGCTCGCCGCCCTTGACGACGTTGAACCCGAGCGAGCAGCGCCCACCGTCGCCCCAGATGGCGTCGCCACCCGCGATGAAGGTGGAGAACTTCCCGGCCGAGCGCTTCACCTCGACCTTGTCGCCGAGCGCGTCGGCGACCTTGTTGAGGGTGGCCATCCGGGTGCCCTTGACGGAGCTGTCCGCGGTGACGACGACCTTGTTGCTTCTGGGGTCCACCGACCACGAGGTGCCGGGGATGGTGGCCTTCTCCTTCAGCGTCTGACGCGCCTTGCTCAGCTCGGCCAGGGTGTGCGTGACCACCTTGGCCTCGGCCCCGGCCTCCCGGACCTTGTCCACGACGCCCTTGTTGACGACGTTGACGACGAGCTTCTTGGCCTTGGCGTCGTAGTACGAACCCGCCGTGTCGCTCTTGAGCGAGGAGGTGAGGGTGCTGGCGAGCTTTCCGGCGGCGCCGACCGAGAGGGTGTCGGGCTGGGGCTCACCGGGGGCGGCGTTGGCGCTCTGCAGGGTGATCCCCGTGGCGACCAGGGCCGCTATGCCGGCTCCGGCGATGGCGACACGACGCTTGGGTATGCGGCGGTGCTTCAACTCTCTGCCTTCCAGTGGGGGGTTGGGCCCGTCGGCAGTGGGGTGCCAGGGCCCGGAGGGCGTAACGGCATAGCGCTTCTCCCCACTCGGGGGCGCGTCCATGCCAATTTGCGCCGCCGAGTATTCCCATCACCACCGGGCGCGCACAAGGGCGCGTTCACGTCATGGGCGTGAAATTTACACTGCGGACTCATGTCCGGACATGGCGGTGCCCGCACACCTTCGAGGTGTACGGGCACCGAATCAGGTATCCGGACGAGCCGTCAAACCGGGCGGATCACCTCATGGAATCGCCTCGCGGGATGTCCTGCCGGATATCACCTTCCACGGCTCATCGCTCGACCCTGTGCGGCTCCGGCTCGCGCTCGGTGAGCGTCGGCATCGCCTGCCGAGCGGGCTGGGCCGACTGCGCGGGCGCGGCCTCCCGCTCCGGCGCGGCGGCCGGACCGGCGGCCGGGGCGCCGCCCTCCGCGCCACCGTCCGTCCGGGCCGCCGCCGGGATCTCCTGCTGGCCCTTCTCCAGGAAGCGCAGCAGTTCGACCGGGATGGGCAGCACCAGTGTGGAGTTCTTCTCGGCGGCGACCGCCATCACCGTCTGCAGCAGCCGCAGCTGGAGCGCCGAGGGGGTGTCGGCCATCTGGGAAGCGGCCTCGGCCAGCTTCTTCGACGCCTGCAGCTCCGCGTCCGCGTTGATCACCCGGGCGCGGCGCTCCCGGTCGGCCTCCGCCTGGCGGGCCATCGACCGCTTCATGGTCTCCGGCAGCGACACGTCCTTGATCTCCACCCGGTCGATATGGACGCCCCATCCGACGGCCGGGCTGTCGATCATGAGCTCCAGGCCCTGGTTGAGCTTCTCCCGGTTGGAGAGCAGATCGTCCAGATCGCTCTTCCCGATGATCGACCGCAGTGAGGTCTGGGCCATCTGGGAGACGGCGAAGCGGTAGTCCTCCACCGCGACCAGCGCCTCGGCCGCGTCCACGACCTTGAAGTAGACGACGGCGTCGACCCGAACGGTCACATTGTCCCGGGTGATGCCCTCCTGGGCGGGGACGGGCATCGTCACGATCTGCATGTTGACCTTGTAGAGCCGGTCGACGAACGGAGCGATCATGGTGAACCCCGGCCCCCGGATATCCGAGCGGAGCCTCCCGAGCCGGAAGACCACCCCCCGCTCGTACTGCTTGACCACCCGGGCCGCGGCCAGTACGCCTAGGGCGCCGAGGCAAGCCAGTACCACTATCAATGTCACGAGCGCATCGACCATCACGGCCACCTGCCGTCCGTATCGCGAACAATGCCCCTCGTGGGGTACTGATGTCCACGATAGTCCGCTCGTCGAACAGTGGGGAGGGCTGTGGAAAACCCCCGTCAGGCGCGCGGAATGGCCTTCCCCGCCGACGCGGAGAGCCCCCGTCCGGCAGCACGGACGGGGGCTCTCGCTCAGCCTGGCGCGGAGCTGATCAACGGAGGAACGGCGCCGATCAGTAGACGCTCACGCCGTACGCGTTCAGCGCCTCGACGACCGGCTGGAAGAACGTGGTGCCACCGGAGGTGCAGTTGCCGCTGCCACCGGAGGTGAGGCCGAGGGCGGTGGAGCCGGCGTAGAGCGGACCGCCGCTGTCGCCGGGCTCGGCGCAGACCGTGGTCTGGATCATGCCGTAGACGATGTCGCCGTTGCCGTAGTTGACCGTGGCGTTCAGCGCGGTGACCCGGCCGCTGTGGATGCCGGTGGTGGAGCCGCGCCGGGTGACCGTCTGGCCCACGGTCGGGTTGGCGGCCGAGGTGATGTCCTGGCTGCCGACGGTGCCCTGGGGGGTGACCGAGCCGCTGTACCGGACCAGACCGTAGTCGTTGGTCGGGAAGCTGGAGCCGGCCGTCGGGCCGATGGTGGTGGTGTGGCCGGAGTTCGACCACCAGGTGCCGGCGCCGTCGGTGCAGTGACCGGCGGTGACGAAGTAGTTGGCCCCACTGCTGTTGCGCACGTTGAAGCCGAGGGAGCAGCGCCAGCTACTCGCGTAGATCGCGTCGCCGCCCGAGATCAGCTTCTGAATCTTGCCGGGGGTGCGCTTGACCTCGATCGCGTCGGCGTTCGCGCCGGCGGTGTTCTTGATCTTGGCTATCTCACTCTGGGACACCGAGCTGTCGGCGGTGACCACGAGCTTGTTGGTCCCCTTCTCGACATACCAGGCGGTGCCCGCGACATCGGCCTCGAGGACGGCGCTGCTCGCCGACTTGGCCTCGGCCGCGCTGAAGGTGCGGGCGCCGTCGCTACCGGCGTAGGCGGCGGGGGCGGCGAGTGCCGTTCCGGCCACCAGGGCGGAGGTCGCGGCGATCAGGGCGATACGTCTCGCCTGCTTGCCGTGGGGGGCGTTGCGCTTGATCCTCAACTCTTCCTCCGGGGGAATCGGGGGTCCGCTTGGGTGGGCAGGCCCGTGAGGCGCAGTCAATGAGCACGCCGATATGACCGATTCGGCGTGCCCCTGACAAGCGCTTCCGGAAGTATTCGTGGCTCCGGGCGCAGCGCGCAAGAGGACAATTCGGAACAGTCGCCGGGCACACGCCACATAGCCCCGGCGGGTTCAGGCCGCCGGGGCTTGTGCTCCCATCCCCTTGGGTATCCAGTCAGACGGACGCGCGGGCGATCGGGTTCCGCTATGGCGCGGACGTATCGCGTCCCGGCGGCCGGGCCGCCGCGCGGCCGCTCAGCCCCGCTCCCCCGGATGCCGAAGTCCCAGGTGGTCGCGGAGTGTCGGACCGGTGTACGCGGTGCGGAACACCCCGCGCTCCTGGAGCAGCGGCACCACCCGGTCCACGAAGTCATCGAGCCCGCCGGGGGTCAGATGGGGCACGAGGATGAAGCCGTCGGCGGCGTCGGCGGCGACGAATTCCGCCATCTCCGCCGCGACCGCCTCCGGGGTGCCGATGAACGACTGACGCCCGGTCGCCTCGATGACGGTCTGCCGGATGGACAGCCCTTTCTCCTCCGACAGCGCCCGCCACTTGGCGGCGACGGCCAGCGGATCGCCATGCCGCACCCGGCCCTGGACAAGCTGGGACTCGGGGTCGGGGTCGATGTCCGGAAGCGGCCCGTCCGGGTCGTAGCCGGACAGGTCCACACCCCAGATCTGCTCCAGGGTGAGGATCGCGGTCTGCGGCGAGACCTGCTGCCGCCGGATCTCCGCGGCCTTCTCCTGGGCGTCGGCCGGGGTGTCGCCGAGCACCACGGTCACCCCGGGCATGATCTTCAGCTCCCCGGGGGCGCGCCCGTACCGCGCGAGCCGCCGCTTGACGTCGGCGTAGAAGGCGCGCCCGGCCTCCAGTGAGCCGTGCCGGGTGAAGATGATGTCCGCGGTGGAGGCGGCGAACTCCCGGCCCTCGTCGGAGTCCCCGGCCTGGATCACCACCGGATGGCCCTGTGGCGAGCGTGGCACGCCGAACTCGCCCTCGATGGTGAAGTGCCGGCCGCTGTGGGCGAACGGGCGCGGCGTGCCGTCCGGGGTCCAGGAGTCCCACAGCTCACGGGCGGCGGCGACGAACTCGGCGGCCCGGGTGTAGCGGTCGGCCCGGTCCAGGAAGCCGCCGCGCCGGAAGTTCTCGCCGGTGAAGGCGTCGGAGGAGGTCACCACGTTCCAGGCGGCGCGGCCCCCGCTGAGATGGTCCAGGGAGGCGAACCGGCGGGCCAGTTCGTACGGTTCGTTGAACGTGGCGTTGACGGTGGCGGCCAGCCCCAGCCGTTCGGTGACGGCGGCGAGCGCGTTCAGCACGGTGATCGACTCGGGCCTGCCGACCACGTCGAGGTCGTGGATCCGGCCGTTGTGCTCGCGCAGCCGCAGCCCCTCGGCGAGGAAGAAGAAGTCGAACAGCCCGCGCTCGGCGGTGCGCGCGAGGTGTTCGAAGGAGGAGAAGTCGATCTGGCTCCCGAGAGCGGGGGCGCGCGAAGCGCGTCGGCCAGGGGTGGTGGTCGGGCCGGCGGTCGGGACCGTCCATACCGTGGTGTTGTTGACGCCCGGGAAGTGGGCCGCGAGATGGATCTGCTGGGGCTGCGAGGTCATCGGGCGGCCTCCCCCTCCAGGGCGTAGCGGTTGGCCGGGCGGGAGAGGCCCAGGTGGTCGCGGAGTGTCGCACCGGGGTAGGAGGTGCGGAACAGCCCCCGGTGCTGGAGCGGCGCCACGGTGCCGTTGACGAAACGTTCCAGGTCATGGCGTGGGGCGACGGGAGTGATGTGGAAGCCGTCCACGGCGTCGGCGGTGTGCCAGCCGGTGATCAGCTCGGCGAGTTCCACCGGTCCCCCGCGGTACAGCGGCGGGCCGCCGGGCGTGTCGGTCAGCGGGACCGGCGCGCCGCCCGTGGACGGGGAGGCCCCGGGCGTGCCCTCCCCGTCGGCCAGGTCCACGGCGACGGCGGCGAGCACGGTGAGCGCGCCGGGCTCCCGGCCGTGCGCCACCGCCCGCCGCCGCAGCTCGTCGCGGATGCGGCCCGCCTCCTCCGGGGAGGTGGCGCGGATGTACACCACATCGGCGTGCCGGGCCGCGGTCTGCCAGGTCACCGGGTCGGTGGCGGCGACGGCCACCACCGGGTGGCCCTGCGGGGGCCGGGGCACGATGGCCGGGCCGCGCACCGTGAAGTGGGCGCCCTCGAAGTCCACGTAGTGCAGCTTGTCGCGGTCGATGAAGCGGCCGGTGGCGGTGTCGCGGATCTCGGCGTCGTCCTCCCAGCTGTCCCACAGCCGGGCCACCACATCGGCCACCTCCCCCGCCTCGGCCCACAGCTCCCCGGCGGGGGCGGCGGGGCGGCGGCCCACCAGCCGTGCCTCCGCCTCCGTCGTCGACACCTCGACCCGCCAGCCGGCCCGGCCGCGGCTCACCCAGTCCAAGGTGGCCACGGACGAGGAGACATGGAACGGCTCGGTGTGGGTGGTGGTGACCGTCGGCACCAGGCCGATCCGCCCGGTGGCGGGCGCGACACGCGCGAGGACGGCGAGCGCGTCGAGCCTGCCCCGGCCCGGCCCCGGAGGGCCGAAGCTGTCGTCCAGGGTGATGAAGTCGAGCGCGCCGTCCTCGGCGAGTCGGGCGAGCTCCACGTAGTACGGCGCCTGGTACTGCCCGTCGCCGTCGATGGCGGCGGCCAGGTGCAGGGTGCCGGTCGGTACGGCCATGGTCGGGGCCTTCCTCGTTCTTCGGGGGTCAGCGGGTCACGGCTTGGGCAGTCCGGGCGGGTTGATCTCGGACTTCTTCACCGCCTCGCTGGAGAGCCCCCACCGCTTCAGGACCTTGGCGTACGAACCGTCCCGGATCACGTGGTCCAGGGCCGCGGCATAGGCGTCGACCAGCCCGCTGCCCTTCTTGGTGGTGGCCGCGATCTTGCCCTGCACCTGGTCGCCACCGCCCGAGAAGCGGCCGATGATCTGGGTCTGGCCGGCCGAGGCGACGTGGTAGGCGGAAGTGGGGTTCGGGCCGAAGTAGGCGTCGATACGGCCCGACTGGAGGGCGAGGTAGTAGTCGGTGTCCTTCTGGAAGTACTTGATGTCCACGGGCTTGCGGCCCGCCTTCTCGTTCTGCTTGCTCCAGTCGACCAGGATCTTCTCCTGGTTGGTGCCGGAGGCGACCGAGACGGTCTTGCCCGCCACGTCCTTCGGCCCCTTGACCCGCCAGGAGGTGCCCTTCTTGGCCTCGAAGGCGAGGTCGTCCAGCCGGTAGGTGGCGAAGTCGTACTTCTCCTTGCGCTCCTCGGTGACCGTCACATTGGAGAACACGCCGTCGAACTTGGAGCTGTCCAGGCCGACGAAGAGGTTCTCCCAGGAGACCGGCTGGAAGTCGATCTTGAGCCCGAGGGTGTCGGCCACCAGCGTGGCGATGTCGATCTCGGAGCCGATCCGGGTCTTGTCGTCGGTCGCGTAGAAGCCGAGCGGGGCGGAGGCGTCGGCGCTGCCGCCGATGCGCAGGGTGCCGCGCTCCCGGATCGCGGCCGGGACCTTCGCCGCGATCGAGTCGACCTTCTTCCCTCTGACGCGGTGCTGGTCCGGGCTGATGTTGATGGCGTTCTTCGAGCCCTTGGAGCCCACCGACTCCTGGACATCGCCGTCGCCGCAGCCGCCGAGCAGGGCGGAGGCGGTGAGCGCGGCGACGGCGGTGACGAGGGTGCGGCGGGTCTTCACGGGGGTGCTCCTTGCGTAGGTGGACATCGGTGGTGTGGTGGAAACCTGTGATCTGGTGGCGATGGGGGATCTGGTGAACATCGGTGGTCTCGTGAACATCGATGGCCTCAGAGGACCTTGGAGAGGAACGCCTTGGTGCGCTCGTGGCGCGGCGCGTCGAGCACCTCGGCGGGCGCACCCCGCTCGACGATCCGGCCGCCGTCCATGAAGACGACGGTGTCGGCGACCTCCCGCGCGAAGCCGATCTCATGGGTGACGACGATCATCGTGGTGCCCTGATGGGCCAGGTCCTTGATGACGTCGAGGACCTCGCCGACCAGTTCGGGGTCGAGGGCGGAGGTCGGCTCGTCGAAGAGCAGCAGCTCGGGCTCCAGGGCGAGGGCGCGGGCGATCGCCACCCGCTGCTGCTGTCCGCCGGAGAGCTGCCGGGGGTACGCGGCCGCCTTGTCGGCCAGACCGACCCGGGCGAGCAGCGTCTCGGCCGCGCGCACCGCCTCCTTCCTGGGGCGGCGCAACGCCGAGACCGGTGCCTCGACGATGTTCTCCAGCACCGTCAGATGCGGGAAGAGGTTGAAGTTCTGGAAGACGAAGCCGATCCGGGTGCGCTGCTTGAGGATCTCGCGTTCGCGCAGCTCGTAGAGGCGGTCGCCCTGGCGGCGGTAGCCGACCAGCGAGCCGCCCACGCTGATCCAGCCGCTGTCCACCTTCTCCAGGTGGTTGATGGCGCGCAGCAGGGTGGACTTGCCGGAGCCGGAGGGGCCGAGGACGACGGCCACCTCCCCGGAGCGCACCTCCAGGTCGATGCCGCGCAGCACCTGGAGCGACCCGAAGCTCTTGTGGACGGAGCGGATGTCGACCATGGCGGTCATCGGGTGGCTCCCCGCGAGAAGTGGCGCTCGACGTAGTACTGCGCGATCGAGAGCACGGTGGTCAGGATGATGTACCAGACGGTCGCGACCATCAGCAGCGGCACGACCCGGCCGTTGCGCCCGTAGATGACCTGCACCTGGTAGAAGAGCTCGCCGATCGCCATGACGGAGACGATCGAGGTGCCCTTGAAGAGCGAGATGACCTCGTTGGCGGCGTTCGGCAGGATCGACCGCATCGCCTGCGGGAGCACGATCCGGCGCAGCTGCCGCAGCCGGGGGATGCCGAGCGCGGCCGCCGCCTCCAGCTGTCCGCCGTCCACGGCGAGGACGCCGCCGCGCACGATCTCCGCCGCGTAGGCCGCCTGGTGGAGGGCGAGTCCGAGCACCGCCGCGCTCATCGCCCCGACCAGACCCGCGGTGTCGAAGGAGAAGAAGCCGGGGCCGAACGGGATGCCGAAGTCCAGCCGCTTGTAGAGATAGGTGAGGTTGAACCAGAACAGCAGCTGGACGATGAGCGGGATGGAGCGGAACGCCCAGATGTAGGTGAAGGCGACCGACTTCAGGAAGGGGCTCTGGGACAGCCGCATGAAGGCGAGGACGATGCCGAGGGCGAAGCCGAGCGCGGTGCCGTAGAAGGTGAGCTGGATGGTGATCCAGACCGCCTTGAGGATGGTCCGGGTGGTGAAGAAGTCGGCGAAGACGCCCCACTCCCAGCCGGGGTTGGTGATCAGGCCGTGGGCGCACTGGGCCACCAGGACTGCGGTGACGACGACGGCGGCCCAGCGCCAGGGGTGGCGTACCGGGACGACCTTGAGGGCGGAGTAGTCCTCGCGTTCGGCGCCGCTTGCGGCGGCCTTGCCGACGGGTGGATCGGACGTCAGGGACATGGAGGGTCCTTCGGGGGAGAGCTGAGGGCTGTGCGGGGGATGGTTTCCGGGGGGGGCGCTCAGGCGGTGAGACTCAAGCGGCGAAGCTCAAGCGGTGACGCTCAAGCGGCGAAGCTCAGGCGGTAAGGCTCAAGCGGTGAGGCTCAGGCGGTGAAGCTCAGGCGGTGGCCGTGGCGCGACAGGAAAGCTCGCGCAGACAGAGCAGCAGGGCGCGCGCGGTGGCGTCGTTCTGCCGGAACGCGGGCGCGTTGGTACGGGGCCGGGCGAAGGCGCCCGAGGCGCGGGCGTCGGTGTGCGGGCCGAGTGCGAAGCGGCGCGGATGCGGGCGGCCTGCCCGGTCCAGGATCCGGGCGTCGGCGGGGCTGACGGCGAGCAGTCCGGCCGGGGTGGCGGCGGCGCCGTCGCGGTGCAAGGAGCGCAGCAGGGTGTCCCGGGAGCGGTCCACGGTCGGCTCCGGGAGCCGGGCCTCGACCAGCGCACGGGCCTCGACGGCGTGTCCGGGCACGCTGGCGGAGCTCGCCCGGAACACTCCGCGCACCGGATCGGTGGTGACGGTCGTCTCGGCGCCGAGGAAGCGGACCACTCCGGCGCGGGAGAGCGCGAGCAGTTGCTCCAGCCGTGGCCCCGGCGGGCCGGAGGCGAGGAAGCTGAAGAAGCCGTGCCACCAGCCGCCGATGTCGCCGAGCCGGATCAGCTGGCCGTAGACGGAGAGCAGGGCGAGGAAGACGGCCAGGTCGGGGCTGTGCGCGGGGTCGTGGCGGCGGGCGAGGTCGGCCTCGATATGGCCGCGCAGCGCCTGCTGCAGGGCCTCGGGGTCGCCGAACCGCAGCCCGGCCAGGGGGCGGTCGAGAGTGTCGAGGTCGAGCCGGTCGGCCGGGTCGGGGACGGCCGCGGCGACCAGGACGTCCAGGTCGGGGCTGCCGGGCGGGCAGGCGGCGTACTTCTCCTCGAACGCGGACCACTCCCCGGCCACCCGCTCCGGATGGGCGGTGAACAGCCGGTGGTAGTGGGCGAACCCCAGCTCCTTGACGATCAGCGGCCAGACGTCGCGCCGGAAGTCCGGCCGCCCGGGGCGGGAGAGCAACGCATCGACCTCGGCGGGGCCGAAGAAGCGCGGCACCGGGGGCCGCTCACCGCTCAGCGAGTAGCCGATCTTGGCGTGGTACGGCACGCCGCGCCGCGAACCGGCGTACAGCACGGGCTCGCGGCCGGAGGGCCGGTAGGCCAACTCGCCGTCCGGGCCGCGCTCATAGCGTCCGCCGCGCCCCTCGGTGAGCAGCACCATCAGATCGACGAAGGCGAGGCCCAGGCCGCGTACGATCACCGGCTCGCCGGGGCGCAGCGCGCTCACGTCGCTGTCGGCGGTGAACTCCGGTGGGAGGTGGACCAGTTGGTGCTCGGCGGCGAACGCGGTGAGGGCCCGCTGCTCGGCGTCGGGTTCGGCGTCGAGGTGGCCGAGGGCGAGGACCACGGCGTCGGCGGTGAGCGGCGCGGTCCGCCCCTCCAGCCACACCTGCTGCCGTCCGTCGCGCGGCCCGGTGACGCGGACGGCCCGGTCCCGGTGCTCATGGACGGTGGTGCCGGGCGGCAGATCGGCCACCGACCGCTCGTACACCCAGCGCAGATAAGCGCTCTGGAGGCGCCTGGTGGCGAAGCTCCGCCCGGTCAGGGCGGCGGCCTCGGCGGCGAGTTCGGGCGGCAGGGCGTGCGGCGGCTCCGCTCCGCGGATCTCGCGGGCCCATTCGGCGAGGGAGGGGCCGGGGCGTATCGGCCCTTCGCGCTCCACCGACTCGTCGGTGAACATGGTGACGTCCTCGGCCATGGAGTTCATCCACAGCAGCGGGGACTGGTCGGGGCGCCAGATGCGGCCGCCGCCGGGCGGATGCGGGTCGACCAGGTGCAGCTCGAACGGGGCGCCGTCGCCGTACAGCTCGGGAGCGTTGGCGGCGATGCGCTCGATCAGACCGGTGGCACGCGGGCCCGCGCCGACGATGACGATCGTGGCGGGTGACGCGACCGTGGCGGGTGACGCGACCGTGGCGGGTGAGACCACCGTGGCCGGTGACGCGACCGTGGCGGGTGATCGGAAGGGGTGGTCCGGATGCGCGGGATGGTCCGGGTTCGCGGACATGCGGAGGCTCCGTGAGTTCTGAAGTGAACACACGCATGGCCTTCACACACGCCGAGCCCCTCAGCTCGACAACGGCCGGGCCCCTCAGCCCGGCATGCCGACCTCTCGGCCCGGCATGGCCCTGAGGTTAAGACGCTCCCACGGTGCGCTGTCAAGACTGTCCGAACTGTGAGCGGTGCGTCTCACCGCGGTTGACGGGGAAGCGGAAGGCTGCTCCACTTGCCCCATGGACTCAAGGCAGCGACTGGTCACGCGCGACCACATCGACTTCGGTCGGGTGTGGTCGTCGTCCTGTTCGGGCTGACCGCCCGCCTCCGCTGCCGTAGGGGGACTCCCTCCCCCAGCGCTCCGAGGCTTCGCCAGCGCCCGCCGGATTCCCTCCCCCGGTGTGGCCGCAGCACATCCGCGTCGTCACGCGCTTTCGGCCTTCCCACACACGCCAGTGCTCCACCCCTCCCCTCTGCCCGTCCTTCGGCTACGGGTGTCCGGCGGGTCTTTCCCCTCCCCGCCCCTTCCCGATACCAGGGGCTCCGCCCCTGGACCCCGGGCCCCGCCATGCGGCGAAGCCGCATGGCGATGCCGCGGGAAGGGGCGAAGCCCCGGTCCGGCGTCTGGGGCGGATGCCCCAGTTTCGGGGCCTGGGGCGAAGCTCCGGCCCGGAGTCTGGGCCGGAGCCCCGGTTTCGGGGTCCGGGGCGGATGCCCAGTTTCGGAGTCCGGGACAGAGTCCCGGCCCGGCCGGGGCGGATGCCCCGGTTTCGGGGTCCGGGAAAAGCTCCGGCCGGGAGTCTGGGACGGAGCCACGGTTTCGGAGCCTGAGGCGGATGCCCCGGCCCGGGATCTGAGGCAGAGCCACGGCCCGGAGTCCTGGGGCAGAGCCCCGGCCCGGAGTCCTGGGGCAGAGCCCCGGTCCGGGGTCTGGGGCGGAGCCCCGGTCCGGGGTCTGGGGCGGAGCCCCGGTCCGGGGTCTGGGGCGGAGCCCCGGCCCGGAGTCCTGGGACAGAGCCACGGCCCGGGATCTGGGGCGGAGCCCCGGTCCGGGGTCTGGGGCGGAGCCCCAGTTTCGGGAAGGGGCGGGGAGGGGAGGGGCCCGCCGCAGGCGGCACGATCCGTCGGACGCCCCGCAGCCCTTAGCAGTCGCAGCCGCAGTCACAACCATCACAGCAGTCGCAGCTACAGCAGTCACCACAGTTGCCGCAGCAGTCACAACAATCGCAGCAGTCATCGCACTTATGGCACAGGCCCTCGCGCGGCTGCCCGGTCCACGGGTCGTGGTACGGGTCGCGGCAGCACACCTGGCAGGTGCAGCAGAGCCCGGTCCACACCAGACAGCCCGCGATCAGCCCCCGCCGGCGACCGTGCGGCGGCTCCGGGGGCGCGCCGCCGGGACCGCCCGGGTTGATCCACGGCGACTGTGGCGGCCCGTAGGCGGACTCCGGTGCGCCCGGGGCGCCCGCGCCCTGGCCGCCGGTGTGCGCACAGCCGGTGGTGCCGAAGGCGCGGTCGACCGCGCGCCCCAGCTCATGGACCAGCAGTACGTGGGCGAGGCGCCCGGAGCCCTTGCCAGCGAATTCGGTGTCCTTGAGCGCCAGCCGCACCCCGTGCACCGCGTCGTCGCACAGCCTGCGGACCTCGGCCAGGTCGGTCCCGGTGGCCGCGATCGGGTTCCAGGCCCCGGTCTCGGCGTCCTCGTCCAGGTCCTCCACCGCGTCCAGCAGATGCGCCAGCCGCCCGAAGAGCCGGCCCGCCTCCTCCAGCGGCGCCCGGTTGCCGGGCCGCCCGGCCAGGACGGCGGTGTGCCCGAAGGCCGCGGCGGTCGCGGTCTCGGTGGGCTCGGTGACGGTCAGCAGGGAGGTGCCGGGGCCCGCGAGGGACTCCAACTCCTCCTGTCGGCCGACCGCGTCGAGCAGCAGCGCGGTGTCGAAGCCGAGCGCGGCGCCACTGCGCTCCCCCGCCCGGTCCCACCGCCCGGCCACCCGGCGGGCGGCCGCGGCGACCGGCCGCCGGGCCAACGCCCCGTCGCCGTCGGCCACATGGTCGCGTACCTTCGCCGAGGCCAGGACCAGCGAGACGGTGGCCGCGAGGCGCGCCCCCTCGCCCTGGGCGACCGACGCCGTCCGCATCCCGCGCAGCGGACAGGGCCCGGCGGTCCGCCGCCAGCCCTCCGACCGTCCGGCCTGGGCCTCCACCAGCACCGATATCACCAAGCCGTCGTAATTGGTGGCGATGCGGGCGAACTGCCCGTGGTCACCCCGCAACGCGAGGCACAGCCCGCACAAATGCGCCATCCACTCGGTGCGCAGGTTTTCCGACAGCCGATGCCGGCAAGGCCGGATAATGCCAAACACCACGATCCCCGTTCACCCGTACGTCCCCGACGTCACCCGTCCGGCAGCGGCGGAGTCTACCCACCGCGCCGTCAGCCCCCATAAGCAGGTGGAACTCTGATATGGCGCCAGCCGTTGTGCACCAGTAACGTCACGAATCCCCTGTGCGGCCGCAATCCACGTGGCAGACCATCCGCATCATGGACGACCATAGAGGGGCGGACAGTACACACCATCAGGGAGAGGAGGCGTCCATGGGATCGGTACGCAAGGCAAGTGCCTGGCTTGGCCTCGTCGACGACAGCGATGACGAGCGCTACTACGACGACGACTACGCCGAGGGGTCCGAGCCCGGCGACTCCTGGATGACCGACCCGCGAGCGCGGGTGGCCGACGAGACCGCGCGGGACCAGGGCACCCGGATCGCCACGGTCACCCCGGACGGTTTCCGGGACGCCCGCGGCATCGGCGAGCTGTTCCGGGAGGGCGTACCGGTCATCGTCAATCTCACGACGATGGAGTCCGCCGATGCCAAGCGCGTGGTGGATTTCATGGCCGGGCTGATCTTCGGGCTGCGGGGCTCGATCGACCGGGTGGCCAACCGCGTCTTCCTCCTCACCCCGGCCGACTACCAGATCGTCAGCGGTCAGTCCGGCCACGCCACGGGCTTTTTCAACCAGAGCTAGGCCCTGTCCGGGCCTGGCCCCCGGGGCCGCTCACCGGAAGGCGTCGATTCCGGTGAGCGCCTTGCCCAGCACCAGTTGGTGCATTTCGACGGTGCCCTCATAGGTGAGCACGGACTCCAGATTCGTGGCGTGCCGCATCACCGGATACTCCAGCGAGATCCCGTTGGCGCCCAGAATCGTCCGGGCCGTACGGCAGATCTCGATCGCCTCCCGCACATTGTTCAGCTTGCCGAAGCTGACCTGCTCGGGGCGGAGCCGCCCCGCCTCCAAGCGCCGCCCCAGATGGTGGGCGAGCAGCACCCCCTTGTGGAGTTCCAGCGCCATATCGGCCAGCTTGGCCTGGGTGAGCTGGAAGCCGCCGATCGGCCGGCCGAACTGCTCGCGCTCGCGCGCGTAGTCCAGCGCCGACTCGAAGGCGGAGCGGGCCGCGCCCATCGATCCCCAGATGATGCCGTAGCGGGCGTGGCTCAGACAGCTCAGCGGCCCGCGCAGCCCGGTGACCTCGGGCAGCACCGCGTCGGCGGGCAGCCGCACCTCGTCCAGGACCAGCTCGCTGGTGACCGAGGCGCGCAGCGACCACTTGTGCTTGATGTCGGGGGCCGAGAAGCCGGGCGCGTCGCTGGGGACGACGAAGCCGCGGATGCCCTCGTCGGTGCGGGCCCACACCACGGCGACCCCGGCCACCGAGCCATTGGTGATCCACATCTTGCGGCCGGTGAGCACCCAGTCCGAGCCGTCCCGCTTGGCGTAGGTGCGCATCCCGGCCGGGTCGGAGCCGTGGTCGGGCTCGGTCAGCCCGAAGCAGCCGATGACCTCGCCCGCGGCCATCCGGGGCAGCCACCGCTCCTTCTGCTCCTCGGAGCCGAAGCGGTGGATGGCGTACATGGACAGGGAGCCCTGCACCGAGATCAGGGAGCGGATCCCGGAGTCGGCGGCCTCCAGCTCCAGACAGGCCAGGCCGTACTGGATCGGGCCGGCGCCCGCGCAGCCGTAGCCGGTGAGGGACATCCCGAGCGCGCCGAGGGAGCCGAGCTCCCGGGCCAGTTCGCGGATGCCGGGCACCTCGCCGCGCTCGTACCAGTCGGCGATGTGCGGCAGCACGCGGTCGGCGGCCCACTGCCGCATGGTGTCGCGGACCGCGAGGTCCTCGGGCTCGAGGAGATCGTCGAGCCCCAGCGGGTCGCGCGGATCGAACGACGGCAGGGTGCCAGCGGACATGGGTGGCGGCCTCCGGTGGATGCGGTTCCGGGTACGCCGGGCGCGTACCGGCCGCCGGGGCGTGTCCTCCCGCCCGGCGGCCGGGGTGATCAGCCCGGCCGCTCCGACGCTACGACCGGGTAACCCCTGGCGTCCAGACCTGCTCACGCCGGGTCATCGGGGGCCGGGCGGCGCGCGGGCAGTACGAAGCCGGGCCTCACACGGCAGGGCCCCCGCCTCACGGAAGGGCCCCCGCCCCACGGGAAGGGCCTCGCCCCTGGATCGGGGGTCTGGGGCGGAGCCCCAGTTGTGGGAAGGGGCGGGGAGGGGAAAGAACCGAGAACCGGCGGACACCCCTTAGGACCCAGCCCAGCCCGGACCGGACCAGCCCGGACCGGCCCGGGTCGGTCAGGACTCGGCGGCGACGGTGGCGCGGTCGAGGCGGGCCGGGGCGGCCGTGCCGTCCGGGTCCTGCTGGTCCGCCGGGTCCTGCTGGTCCGCCGGGCCCTGCTGGTCCGCCGGGCCCTGCTGGTCCGCCGGGCCCTGGCTGGACTCCTCGTCGTCGGCGGCGCACTCCATGGTCTTGGGCAGCCGCAGCGCGGCCAGCGCGCCGAGCAGCAGCAGCCCGGCGCTGACCGCGAGCGTAACGTGCAGACCGTGGACGAAGGCGGCGCGGGAGGCCGAGCGCAGGGCCTCCCCGGCGTGGCCGCCGAGCCGGTCGGAGACCTTGTACGCGGCGCCCAGCGACTGGCTCGCGTCGGAGCTGGCGGAGGCGGGGACGCCGGGCACCGAGGAGACGCCGGGCTTGTAGGCGGCGTTCATGACGCTGCCGAGGAGGGCGATGCCGATACCGGCGCCGAGCTGGTAGGAGGTCTCGCCGATGGCGGCCGCGCCGCCCGCGGAACCGGCCGACGCCTCGTTGAGCATGGACTCGTACGCGCTGAAGAGCGTGGTCTCCAGGCCGAAGCCCAGGACGATGAAGCCGCCGACGAGCACCGCGGGCCGGTCGGACTGGCCCATGGCGGTGAGCGAGAGCACGGCGAGGGCGGTGAGCGCGAAGCCGACCGCGACCATGACCCGCGGGCCGAGCCACTGGAGCATCCGGGACCCCACGAGCCCGGCGGCCATGGCGGCGAAGGTGAGCGGCAGCAGCCGCAGACCCGTCTCGAGCGGGGAGAGCCCGAGCACGAGCTGGAGGTACTGGGCGGCTATGAGCTCCAGGCCGACGAGCGCCAGCAGGGCGAGCACGATACAGCCGACGGAGATCGAGAAGGCGGGCCGGGCGAACAGCTTGAGGTCCACCAGCGGATGCGTACGGCGGCGCTGGCGGCGGACGAAGAGCACCAGCAGCACCGCCCCGACCAGCACCGGGGCGGCGGTCACGGCGTCCAGCGGCCCCGCGCCGCTGCCCACCCGCTTGACGCCGAGGACGACGCAGAACAGCCCGCACGCGGCCATGACCGCGCCCAGCACGTCCCAGGGGCCGTTCTTGTCGCCGGTGGACTCCGGCAGCAGC
This sequence comes from Streptomyces yongxingensis, assembly GCF_055597465.1. Taxonomy (NCBI): domain Bacteria; kingdom Bacillati; phylum Actinomycetota; class Actinomycetes; order Kitasatosporales; family Streptomycetaceae; genus Streptomyces; species Streptomyces yongxingensis. The sequence goes on along the minus strand of NZ_CM145717.1, from coordinate 8,368,576 downwards.
CAGCGGCCGACGGGCAGCGCCACGATCATCAGGGGCAGGTTGACCAGGAAGACCGAGCCCCACCAGAAGTTCTCCACCAGGAAGCCGCCGAGCAGCGGGCCGACGGCCGCGCCGACGGCGGCGACCGCGCTCCAGATGCCTATCGCCAGCGCCCGCTCCCGGCGGTCCGGGAAGACCTGGCGCAGTATCGACAGGGTGGCCGGCATGATCATCGCGCCGCCGACGCCCAGCAGGGCGCGGGCCACGATGAGGATCTGGGGGTTGGGGGCGAAGGCGGCGATCGCGGAGGCGGCGCCGAAGAGCGCGTAGCCGAGCAGCAGCACGCGTCGTCTGCCGACGCGGTCGCCGAGGGTGCCGAAGAGGATCAGCAGCGAGGCGCAGACCAGTGGGTAGACGTCCACGATCCACAGCAGTTCGATCGCGCCGGGGCGCAGATCCTCGGTCACGGCCGGGACCGCGACATGGAGCACGGTCGCGTCCACGGCGACGAGCAGCAGGCTGACGCAGAGCACGAGGAGCACGACCCAGCGGTTGGCCCCGCCGCTCGCCTCGGTGCCGCGCCATTGCCGGGGAACGCCCGCCGTCCGCCGATTGCCGGCCGTGGTCGTCCCGGACATGTACGCACCTCCCTGGGTCTTGCGCTCGCGGTCCGCCGTCGTGAGGGCGGTACGTCACGTCGTAGGGACGTCCGGGTGGCCCCGGTGGCGAAGGCGCGAGTGAGAGGTCAGGGTACGCGAGTCCCCGCGCGAGCCGTGTGCCGCAGGTCATGTTGGGACCGGACCGCGGATGATTACGGAGGCGTACGTTCCAGACTTCCCCTTTTGTCCCCCTGCCCCTCTGCCGTCCCTCCTGTGTCTTCCCGGCGGCCCACCCGCGTCCCACCGGTGGTCGTCTTCGGTTCGTCTTCGGTTCGTCCTCCGTTGTTGCGCGGCCCCCCGACGTAGTTGTCCACAGCCCCCGCGGCCCTCCGCGCAGGGTTGTCCACAGGCCCCGCGGGCGGCCCGGATCATCCTTGATAATCGTCGCCGTGACTGATCTCGCCCAGGCCGGCACCGCGCCGCTCAGCGACGACGGCCGACCGGGCCGCGCCGCTGGTCGCGCGCTGCGCCGGGCCGCTCCAGCACTGCTCGCATATGCGGGGACGCGCCTGCTCGGGCTGGTGGTTCTCGCGATCTGGGGAGCCTTCGCGGACAAGAGCCCGCACCAGTTGCTCTCCGCGCGCTGGGACTCGCTGTGGTACACCCGCATCGCCGAGGAGGGGTACGGCTACACGCTCCATCTGCCCGACGGCGCGGTCCACTCCAACCTGGCGTTCTTCCCCCTGCTCCCGGCGCTGGAGCGAGCGATATCGGCCATAGCCCCGCTGGACGCGGCCGACGCCGGTCTGCTGGTGAGCTCGGTCACGTCCCTGTTCGCCGCCTGGGGGATCTTCGCGATCGGGGACCTGCTGTACGGACGGCGGGTGGGCGTCACGCTGGCCGTGCTGTGGGGTGTGCTGCCGGTCGGGATCGTGCAGTCGATGGCGTATTCGGAGTCCCTCTTCACGGCGCTGGCCGCCTGGGGGGTCTACGCGGCGCTCACCCGGCGGTGGCTGTGGGCGGGGCTGTGCGCGGCACTGGCGGGTCTCACCCGGCCGGTGGGGGCGGCGGTCGTCGCGGCGGTCTGGGTGGCGGCCGCGGCGGAGCTGCTGCCGGGCGGGCGCCGGCGCCAGGCGTGGCGCACATCGAGGGGGCTGCTCGCGGGGGTCGTGCTGGCGCCGCTGGGCTGGCTGGGCTATGTGGTGTGGGTCGCCCTCCGCACCGGAAGCGTCACCGGCTACTTCGACGTGCAGAACGGCTGGGGAAACGGCTTCGACGGCGGTCTGGCCTTCGCGGGCTTCATCGGGGGGCTGCTGATCGAGCCGCCCTTCGTGGGCGGGCTCGGGCTGCTGCTCGGCGTCGGAGCGCTGATCTGGCTCGCGGTGCGCTGTGTGCGGCAGCGCCAGCCGCTGCCGCTGCTGGCCTACGGCGGGGCGGTGCTCGTCCTGGCGCTGGCCGCGAAGGGGTACTTCGGCTCCAAGCCCCGGCTGCTGATACCGGCCTTCCCGCTGCTGCTGCCGATCGCGGTCGCCCTGGCCCGGCTGCGCCCGGTGCGCACCGCGCTGGTCCTGGGGTCGGCGGGGCTCGCCTCGGCGGTGTACGGGGCCTTCTGGCTGCATGGCTCCGGACCGCCCTGATCCGGCCACCGCCGTGATCCGGCCACCCCGACCGGCGCGGTGGAGCCCCGCGGACGATCACTCCCGGCCACCCGGCGACGCCAGGGGAAACTTCGGGGAACGCTTTGGCTAATAGGCGATAAACACACCCTGTAAGAATTCCATAAAGTCCCTGAGACACGCCCATTGGAAGGCCGTGAGCAGAAAAGCCCCGGGGCCTCGCGCATTCCTTGGAAAGGCGCGGCCAAAAGGCGTGGACGAGACGCACTCCACATCACATCGTCATCACAAAGCGACCTGATCGACTGAACCCGCCTGTCACGCAATGTAACGTCGATTAGGTGCGTACCGAAGACAGGCTCCCCGCGACCGAGGAGCGAAGGCCCGATCTCGCGCGACCGCGCATGACCCGAACACGCTTCTGGCTGCTCGGGACCACGCTGGCGGTCTACGCGGCGACCGTGATCGGCGTGCTCACCACGTCATGGCTGGTGAAGCTCGACTGGCAGGTCATGCTCTTCCGGCCCTACAAGCAGTGGCCCGAGTTCCACACCTTCCTGGACTACTTCGTGGTCATGGGCCAGCGCGGGCCCACCGCCGTGGCGGTCGCCGCCTGGCTGGGGTGGTGCTGCTACCGGCAGCGCACCCTGCGCCCGCTGCTGGTGCTGGGCACCTCCCTGCTGCTGCTGAACGCCACCGTGGGCGCCGTGAAGATCGGCTTCGGCCGGCTCGGTCCGCACTACGCGACCACCGTCGGATCCAATGAGATGTGGCACACCGGCGATATATTTCCTTCGGGTCACACCGCGAACGCCGTGGTCACCTGGGGTGTGCTGGCCTATCTGGCGACCACCCCCGTGGCCCGCAGGGTCGCCTCGCTGATCGCCGCGGGCTTCGCCTTCGGCGTCGGCATGACCACCGTCTACCTCGGCACCCACTGGCTGAGCGATGTGGTGCTGGGCTGGGCCGCCGGGGTGCTGGTGCTGCTGGCACTGCCCTGGCTGGAGCCCGCCATGGCCCGCGCCGAGGTGCTGCTGCTGACCCTGTGGCGCCGGTTGCGCGAGCGCCGGGCGCCCGTGCCGGTGCCGTCCGGGCGGCCGGTCGCCGGGACCCCGCTGGCCACCCCGCGCACCGCCCGCGACGACGAGCTGCCCACCCGCGAGACCGTGGCGGTGGTCCGGCCCGGCGCCGCCACCGGCCGGAGCCCCGACGGGCGGCCCCTCCACCCGGTCCGCCAGCACACGGTGCGCTCCGAGCGCACCCCGGTCACCCCGGTCGGCAGCCGTCGGCCGCCGCACGCCGACCGGGTGCCGCGCGCCACGGCACCCTTCGGCCCCTCCGGCGCCTCCCGGGGCCGGACGGCCACCGGAGGCTGAGCCGCCCACCGGGCCGCGGGGGGCGGTACGCACCCCCTCCCCCGCGCCGGGCCGGTCGCACCACGGCCCCGGAACGCTCCGGCGAGAGCGTTCCGGGGCCGTGGCCGTCTCCGCGCCGGGCGCACCGGCCCGTCGGCGCGTCGGCACGCGGCGGCGCGGACTCGAGCCGGTCGGCCGGTCAGCCGCATCCCGTCAGCCGCGCCAACAGCGCTTCACGGTGCCGTCGTCCACCTCGAAGTCGATCCGCCCCCGCAGATACTCCATGGTGATGATCGCACCCGGCGGAAGCGTCCGTACGGTGCTCCAGCCGCGTGCGCGCGCCCTTTCCTCGGCGGTGCCGGCATCGAGGCCCACATAGCTGTCGAGGTCGTCGTCGGGTTCGGCCGGAAGGTTCGGTACAGGTCCCATGAGAGCCACGGTAGGTGGCTCCCTACAGGTGGCAAACCCAGAGTTGTCATGAACCGCCACAGGACTACCACCGCCCCATCCCTCTCACGGCCGCCATTCGTCACACTTGTGTCACAGAAAACACGCCCGGGTTTGTGAGCGACTTCATCACTCTTCCGGGGCTTGTGTTGACGCCTCGAAGACGATTGCGAGTTTCCGTCGATATCCCGCGCCAAACGGCCGGCTCCGGTATGGGCGGCGGCGCGCGGGCGAGATCTGTCGAACAATTCCCGCGGCGACCGGAAAAGCACGGCCCGGACCCCTCCGGAGCGCACAATTCCGCCACAAATCGCCGGGGGCCGAAGCCCGAGGTTTACACCCACCCGGGCGCGGTACCCGCCGCCACCGGAGCCAACATGACTGACAGATCCGATGAGACCCCCGAGAAGACGGCGGCCGGCGATCCGAGCCCGCTGGCGCTCCTGCGTGCCGCCCGTGAGCAGCTCGTCGAGCTGACGGGCCTGCACCCCGAGTCCCTCCCCCGTCTGGAGCGGACCGACGACGGGTGGCTGCTGGAGGCCGAGGTGACGGAGCTGGCCCGGGTGCCGGAGACGATGAGCCTGATGGCCCTCTACGAGGTGACCCTCGACCCGGACGGCCTGCTGACCGGCTACCGACGCCTGCGCCGCTATGAGCGCGGCCGGAGCGACCGCCGCTGACGTCGGCGGGGGACTGGACGCCACCGGATACGAGAGGAACACACCCGACATGACCACTGTTGTCCCGGCACAGCAATCCAGGGGCGGGGGCGGCACAAGCGGCCTGTACGACGTCCTGGAACTCATACTCGACCGAGGGCTGGTGATCGACGCGTTCATCCGAGTCTCCCTGGTCGGCATCGAAATACTCAAGATCGACGTTCGGATCGTGGTCGCGAGCGTCGACACCTATCTGCGGTTCGCCGAGGCGTGCAACCGCCTCGACCTGGAGTCGGGCCCGAACAAGTCCCCCGGACTGCCCGAGGTCGTCGAGGGCATCACCGAGAACGGTGCGCGGGGGAAGACCAAGGGCGCCCTCTCCGGCGCCGGCGACACCGTCTCCAAGGCCGCCCAGACCGTGGCCGACGCGATCCGGCCGTCGGAGGAGGAAGCGGAGGAGGAGCCGCGCCGGCGCCGTCCGGCCCGTAAGGCGACGCCACGGAAGTCCGAGGAGTCCTCATGACCACGTATGTCTACGGCATCGCCCGGGGCGAGGTCCCGGACCTGGGCGATCGACTGCTGGGCATCGGCGACCCCCCGCTGCCGGTCCGGGCGCTGAACGAGGGCGAGCTGGCCGCGATCGTCAGCGACTGCCCGCCGGAGCTCAAGCCCCGGCGCCGCGATCTGCTGGCCCACCAGCATGTGCTGGCCGAGGTGAGCGGCTCCCGCGCGGTGCTGCCGATGCGCTTCGGCAGCGTCTCCTCCAGCGACGACGACGTCCGCAGCGTGCTGGCCGAGCACGCCGACCGCTACCAGGACCAGCTGAACCGGCTGACCGACCGGGTGGAGTACAACGTCAAGGCCGTGCACGACGAGGACGCGGTGCTCCACCAGGTGCTCGCCGAGGAGCCGGAGCTGCGGATGATGGCGGAGGCCAACCGGGCGGCGGGCGGCGGCACCTATGAGGATCGGGTGCGCTTCGGCGAGCTGATGGCGGGCGCGGTACGGGCCCGTGAGGTGCGGGACGCCAAGCTCGTGGAGGAGGCGCTGGCGCCGACCGCCGAGGAGGTGCGGCCCGGCCCGGAGAGCGGCGGCTGGTTCGTGAGCCTGTCGCTGCTGCTCGGCAAGGACGCCGCCGATCCGCTGTTGTCGGCGGCCGCCGATCTGGAGCGGGCCCATCCCTGGCTGAAGCTGCGGATCAACGGTCCGCTGCCGCCGTACAGCTTCGTCGAGTCCTGATGCTGATGATCGGCTGGGTGCTGAGGCAGGTCGTCGCCGCGGCGGAGCGGGAGTACTACGACCCGGCCAACATCCAGCGCGCCCTGGCCGAGCTGGAGACCCAGCTCGACCAAGGCGTGATCGACGAACGGGAGTTCGAGCGGCAGGAGGACGTGCTGCTCGACCGGTTGGAGGAGGCACGCCAGTGGGCGAACGGGACTCTGTGACCACCCGGGGCGGTGTGGCCCCGACGGCCGGCGCCTACGGCTCACCGGCGTCGTCGCTCGGCTCCTCGGGGTCGTACGGGCTGGCCGGGCGGGGTGAGGGCGGGGCGAACCTCGCCGACATCCTGGAGCGGGTGCTCGACAAGGGCGTGGTGATCGCGGGCGATATCCGCATCAATCTGCTCGACATCGAACTTCTCACGATCAAGCTGCGGCTGATCGTGGCCTCGGTCGACAAGGCGAAGGAGATGGGCATCGACTGGTGGGAGCACGACCCCTCGCTCTCCTCACGCGCCCGTACCGGGGTGGACGGCGGCGAGAAGGCCGAGGTCACCCACCGGGAGAGCGCCGAGGTCACCAGTCGGAGCGGCCGCGAGGACGCCGAGGTGACCAGCGGGGAGAACCGGGAGACCACCGAATGACCGACGGACTGCGGTACGCCTACGCGGTCGTGCGCGACACCGGTGCGCCGGAGGCCGACCTGGACGCCCTCACCGCTCTGGAGGGGGTGACCGGCGTCGCGGGCGAATCGGTGTACGCCGTGCGCCATCTGGGGCTCGCCGTGCTGGCGGGCGCCGTACCGGCCGAGGATTTCGACGAGGGCCCGCTGCGGGAGCGGCTGGAGGACATGGCCTGGCTGGAGAAGGTGGCCCGGTCCCATCAGCGGGTGGTCGACACCGCCGGTGCCGAGTCCTGTGTCATACCGGTCCGGCTGGCCACCGTGTGCCACGGCGACGAGGGGCTGCGGCGGATGCTCGCCACCGGCCGGGAGCGGTTCGCCTCGGCGCTGGACCGGCTGGAGGGCCGGGTCGAATGGGGCGTCAAGGCGTATGCCACACAGCCCGCCGCCGAGCAGGCGGCCGCCAGGACCGCGCACGCCGCGGCCGCCCCGAGCGCCCCGAACTCCCCTGGCGCCATGTCCGGCCGCGACTATCTGCGCCGCCGCAAGGCCCAGCGGCAGGCCGCCGAGCGGCGCTGGGGCGATACGGAGGAGGGCGCGCGGCTGGTGCACGACACCCTCAGCGGGCTGGCCGAGCAGTCCCGGCTGCATCCGCCGCAGGACCCCAAGCTGTCGGGGATCTCCGACCGCAATGTGCTGAACGCCGCGTATCTGGTGCGGCGCGAGGACGGCGCCGACTTCGCCGAGCGGGTCGGCGAGCTGGCCGGGCGGACGCCCGCGCTGCGGGTGGAGCTGACCGGCCCCTGGGCGCCGTACTCCTTCACCGCCATGGACGAGACCTCGGGCGCGGAAGGGGAGACCGAGAGCGCGGGGGCGGACGGATGACGATGGCCCCCGGGAGTCCCCTGGCCCATCAGCAGATCGCCCTGGTGGACGTGTTGGACCGGCTGCTGGCGGGCGGCGTGGTGATCACCGGTGATCTGACCCTGCGGATCGCCGACGTCGATCTGGTCCGCATCGATCTGCGCGCGCTCATCAGCTCGGTCAACGCCAATGTGCCGTCCCCCTGGGAGGAACCGTGAGCCGCAAGCTGGAGCTGGACCAGGACACCGTCGAGCGCGATCTGATGAAGCTGGTGCTCACCGTCGTGGAGCTGCTGCGCCAGCTCATGGAGCGGCAGGCGCTGCGCCGGGTGGACCAGGGCGATCTGACGGAGGACCAGGAGGAGCGGATCGGGCTGACGCTGATGCTCCTGGAGGACCGGATGGGCACGCTCTGCGACCGCTACGGCATCGCGCCCTCCGATCTCAATCTGGACCTTGGGCCACTCGGTCCGCTGCTGCCCCCGAGGGAGTGACGCTCGGGGCAGCTCCCCGGATCACGGCGCCCACCGGGTGATCATGGCGATACCCGCCCAGGACACGGAGGAGTCCCGATGGCGACAGAGACCGCGCGGGCCGCCGGTCCGGTACGGGAGACGCGGCAGGGCAGCGTGCTGGTGGACTGGCTCACCACCACCGACCACAAGAAGATCGGGCATCTGTATCTGATCTCGTCGTTCGGCTTCTTCCTGGTCGGCGGCGTGCTGGCGCTGGTGATGCGCGCCGAGCTGGCCCGTCCGGGCCTCCAGATCGTCTCGCAGGAGGAGTTCAACCAGGCGTTCACCCTGCATGGCACGATCATGCTGCTGCTGTTCGCGACCCCGGCGTTCGCGGGGTTCGCCAACGAGATCATGCCGCTCCAGATCGGCGCGCCCGATGTGGCCTTCCCGCGCCTCAACATGCTGTCGTACTGGCTGTACCTGTTCGGCGGGCTGATCGTGGTGGCCGGTCTGCTGGTGCCGGGGGGCGCCGCGGACTTCGGCTGGACCGCCTACGCCCCGCTCAACAGCCCGATCCGCTCCCCCGGTATCGGGGCCGATATGTGGATCATGGGGCTGGCGCTGGCGGGCTTCGGGACGATCCTGGGCGCGGTGAACTTCCTGACCACCATCATGGCGATGCGCGCGCCGGGCATGACGATGTTCCGGATGCCGATCTTCACCTGGAACACCCTCTTCACCTCGATCATGATCCTGATGGCGTTCCCGGTGCTGGCGGCGGCGCTGCTGGCGCTGGAGGCGGACCGGCGGTTCGGGGCGGTGGTCTTCGATCCCCGGTACGGCGGGCCGCTGCTGTGGCAGCACCTCTTCTGGTTCTTCGGCCATCCCGAGGTCTACATCATCGCGCTGCCGTTCTTCGGCATCATCAGCGAGATCATCCCGGTCTTCTCACGCAAGCCGATCTTCGGCTATGTGACGCTGATCGGCGCGACCATGGCCATCACCGGGCTGTCGATGGTCGTCTGGGCCCACCACATGTTCGCCACCGGATCGGTTCTGCTGCCCTTCTTCTCCCTGATGTCGTTTCTGATCGCGGTGCCGACCGGGGTGAAGTTCTTCAACTGGATCGGCACCATGCTGGGCGGCTCGGTGTCCCTGGAGGCGCCGATGCTGTGGGCGGTCGGGTTCCTGGTGAGCTTCCTCTTCGGGGGGCTCACCGGCGTCATCCTGGCCTCACCGCCGCTGGACTTCCATGTCACGGACACCTACTTCGTCGTGGGCCACTTCCACTACGTGGTCTTCGGGACGGTCGTCTTCGCGATGTTCGCCGGGTTCTACTTCTGGTGGCCCAAGTTCACCGGGAAACTGCTGGAGGAGCGGCTCGCCAAGATCCACTTCTGGACGCTGTTCACCGGCTTCCACACCACCTTCCTGGTGCAGCACTGGCTGGGCGTGGAGGGGATGCCGCGCCGCTACGCCGACTATCTGGCGGCGGACGGCTTCACCGCGCTCAACACCATCTCCACGATCGGCTCCTTCCTGCTGGGCATGTCGACCCTGCCGTTCCTCTACAACGTCTGGAAGACGGCCAAGTACGGCGAGAAGGTGGAGGTCGACGACCCCTGGGGGTTCGGCCGCTCCCTGGAGTGGGCGACCTCCTGTCCCCCGCCCCGGCACAACTTCACCACGCTGCCCAGGATCCGCTCCGAGTCGCCGGCCTTCGATCTGAACCATCCCGAGGTGGCGAGCCTGACGCAGGAGAAGGACCAGCGGCCGACGTCGCGGGGCTCGGTCAGCCCAGGGCCCGATCCAGCCGATTCCTGAGTTCCCGGATGTGGTCGTTCAGCTCCACCGGCTCGCGCACCTCGAAGTCGAAGCCGCTCAAGCCGATATGCATCACCAGCACATCGAGGCTGTGGGCGCCGGTGTGCAGCAGACAGCTGTGCTCGTCCACGGCCTCCAGCACCCCCACCGTGGCCGTGAAGCGCTCGGCCGCCCGCTCGGCGGGCACCCGCAGCAGCACGGTGGCCCGCTGGGCGTAGACGGAGGTGGTGATGCCCCGGGCCACATAGGCGGCGATGTCGTCGGCGGGCGGGCGGCGCGGGGGGAAGCGGGGGCCGTGCGGCGGGGTCGGGGTGATCCGGTCGACCCGGTACGTACGCCAGTCGGCGCGTTCCACATCCCAGGCGACCAGGTACCAGCGGCGCTGTGCGGCGACCAGCCGGTGCGGTTCGGCGGTGCGGCGGGTGACCGCACCGCCGTGGTCGCGGTACTCGAAGCGCAGCTGATGGCAGTCCCGGCAAGCGGCGGCCAGCTCGGTCAGCACCCCGGGGTCCACCCCGGGGCCGCCGCTCCAGCCCGACAGCGGCACGGTGAAGGCGGTCAGCGCGCCCACCCGGCGGCGCAGCCGGTCCGGCAGCACCTGCTCCAGCTTGGCGAGGGCCCGCACCGAGGTCTCCTCGATGCCCTCGACCCCGCCGCCCGTCGCCTGGCGCAGCCGCACCGCCACCGCCACCGCCTCCTCGTCGTCCAGCAGCAGCGGCGGCAGCTGGGCACCCGCGCCGAGCTGATAGCCGCCGCCGGTGCCCGGCGCGGAGTGCACCGGATAGCCGAGCTCGCGCAGCCGGTCGACATCGCGGCGCACGGTGCGCGGGGTGACCCCGAGCCGGTCGGCGAGGTCAGCGCCGGACCATTCGCGGTGGGCCTGCAGCAGGGAGAGCAGGCGGAGCAGTCGGGCCGAGGTCTCCAGCATGCGGCCGAGTCTGCCACCGATCGAGGACGGCCTTCGTCCTCAAGGCTGTCCTCGGTTCTCCCTCAGGATCCCGGGCTCAGACGAGCGCCTCGATCCGCACCGCGAGATCGTTGTCCCGGGTGTAGTACGGCCGGGCGAGTGCCTCCCCGCGCGGACCGGCCACCGTGCGCGGCGGATAGGTGAAGATCTCCTTCTTGTCCGCGACATCGTCCAGGATCCGGGCGAGCCGCGCCGGGGCCATGGTCTGGTCCGCGGGGCGCAGCCACAGGTCCCAGACGTCCGCACCGCCGTCCCAGGTCCGCGCGAGCTCGGCGTAGGAGAGCGTGAAGGAGAAGTCCGAACCCTCCACCTCCAGCGGTGCCGTCCGCACCGGGGCCTCACCCCCGCGGCAGCGGGCCTCGACCACCGCGTCGGCCAGCCACTCGGACGGGTACGCGACGCGGTAGAGCCGCCCCCGCACCTCCATCGTGTCGTCCTCCAGCCGGATCTCCCCGGCCTCGGCGTGGGGCGCCCGCCGCCAGCTGCGCAGCGAGAGATTGCCGTGCTTGGTGGCGTACGGGATGCGGACGGACAGCGGGGAGGTGCTCGGCCCGGGGCGGCGGTCCACGAGCGAGCGCAGATCGTTCAGTCCCGGGGCGAGCCGCCGCGGCTCGGCGTCCCGGTAGGCCACATGGACGTCCCAGCGGCCCTCGGGCAGGGCGACGGTGCTGGGCAGGGCGGCCTGGAGCCGGCCGTCCGCGGTGGGGCCAAGCGGCAGCCGCACCTCCCCGTCGGGGGCGTCCCTCCCGCCCCTGCGGAACAGCACCAGCGCCCCGCTCCAGTCGTCGTGGCCGCCCGGGCCGGGGCGGGCCCAGTCGGCGATGTGGAAGGTGAGCCCACCGGCGGAGTCCGCCACGCAGTCGGCACGGGCGGGGGCGGCCTCGGCGGCCTCACTCATTCTGTCCTCCTCGACGTGCTGCGTTGCCTGTGCTGGTGCACTCATGCGACACGCACCTTCCGCAGGGAGTCCTTGGCGGCGAACGCGCCACCGATCAGGGAGCCACGGGCGCGGTGCAGGGAGCCCCGCAGGCCGCTGCGGCCGATCAGCTCGGAGAACAGCGTCTCGTAGCGCCCGGCCACCCGCGAGGGGTCGAAGCGGGCCGAGTCCTTCAGCGCCGCCTGCCCCATCTGCTGGCGCAGCTCGTCGTTGTTGATGAGGTCGAGCAGCGCGGCGGCGATGGCGTCGGTGTCGCCGGTGGGGACGAGACGGCCGTCCACACCGTTGTCGATGATCTCCGCGGGCCCGTGCGGGCAGTCGGTGGACACCACGGGAAGGCCGCAGCGCATGGCCTCCACGATGGTCATGCCGAACGACTCCAGGCTGGAGGTGACGGCGGCTATGGAGCCCTTGGCCCACTCGGGGTCGAGCGGATTGGCCGGGCCCATCAGGAAGACGTTGTTGTAGAGGCCGAGCTGGTCGATGAGGGCACGCAGCTTGGCATGCTGGGCGCCGCCACCGTAGATCCGCAGCCGCCAGTCGGGGCGGGCCTCGCTGACCTTCGCGAAGGCGCGTATCAGCAGGTCGTAGCGTTTCACCGGGGCCAGTCGGCCGGCCGCGACCACCCACTTGCCGGTGCCGTCGGCGGGCTCCAGACCGGGCGCGGGCACGCTGTTGGGGACCGCCTCGACCCGCACGCCGGGCAGCCGCATCTGGCCGCGGTAGGTCCGGGCGTCGGCCTCGGTCACGGTGGTCACCGCGTCCAGCCGGGGGTAGACGGCGCGCAGGGCCCGCTTCAGTCCCTTGGAGTGGGTGCTGAGCGTCAGATGCTCCTGGCCGACCCGTACCGGACCGCGGCGGGCCTCCCGGGCGATGTGGACATTGAGCCCGGGCCGGGTTCCGACAACGATATCGGCCTCGAGCGAGCGCAGATGATCCGCGATACGACGGTCGGTGAGCGCGCTGTACTGCTTGTAGCGGCCCTCGGTCACGGGGAAGACCTGCGCCGGGCGGCTGTGGTCCGGGTCGCCGCCGTCGTAGGACGGGCTGCTCTTCCGGAGGTCCACGAGATGGCTGAGCCGCACCTGCGGGCCGGGGTCGAAGATCGGCTGGTCGCGGTGGCGGAAGACCGACACGATCTCCACATCGTGCTGCTCCCCCAGGGTGCGGGCGAGGTTGTACGTGGTCCGGATCGTCCCGCCGATCCCGTACGCGTTGTGAATAAGGAAAGAGATGTGCATCCGGCCCCGTATCCCACTGCTTCCCCGCGGACGGGTGTGTCGTCCGCCTACCACGATGTAAGACGGTGAAAAGTGGCACAGGGTTGGGTTTCATCACCTTCTTGTGCCCCAACAGATGTGAAATCGGTAGGGAGTCGGGGGAACTTTTCGGCCCGACGGTGCATCAGAGCGCGGGGTGGCCGGGCGCGTGACCCCCGCCCCGCATGGCCCGTTGTCTACGTATGGGCCGGGAACCACCCGGCCCACCCACCGAGACCGAGGAGCCACCCGTGCCGCGCATGCTCGACGTCAGCGATGACGTACGCGCCGAGATCGGCGACGAAGAAGCCGACCGGCTGCTCGCCGGGGACAACGCCCCGGGCGCTTACGACTGCACGTCCTGCCGCACCCCCGGCAACACCGAGCAGGAGCGGACCAGCACCGTGCTCTTCGTGGGGCAGGAGACGGCGGTGCTGGCCTTCGCGCACGCCACCTGCGTGCCCTCCCAGGTCGTCCCGGTCTCGGAAGACCAATTGCGCGGTGCGGTGCGGTCCATCACGGGTGAGGACACCGCGCCACCGACCGCCGAGGCGTCGTACGCGCCGCCGGTGCCGGCCGCGTCGCATGCCTCCACGTCGTACTTTCCCGGCCCGGCGGCCCCGCCCCCGGCCCCTGCCCCATCGCCCGCCCCGGTCCCGTCTCCGGTGTCGTCCGTCGCCGTGTCGCACGCCCCGGCCCCGTCCGGCGACACCCCGGCCCCGTCCGGCCACGCGCCGGTGCCGCAGCAGGCGGTGCTCGGTGTGACCAGCGGGGTGGTGCTGGTCGGTCAGGAGGCGTGCGCGGCGCTGGTGGTGGAGCCGACCGCGCCGATCTTCCGCCCCGGTTCGATCAGCCATGGCGACGAATTCCTGCAGCTCCTCAGCGAGCAGGGGTTCGCCCCGGTGGTCGATCTGGGCCGGCCGCCCGCGCCCAACCCCGGCTGGTCGGTGCTGCTGGCCATGGGACGGCTGCACGCGGTGCTGATGCCGGCGCCGGGCGGCGGCCGCCCGGTGGCCTGGTGGCAGGCGCACAGCCCGATGCCGCTCAGCGAGGGCTGGCGCAGCGCCGTCGGCCGTTCCCAGAAGGTGCTGGTCTACGCCGCGGCCGCGGGCACGATCGGCACCCAGCCGCGCGAGGACCAACTGCGCGCGGCGCTGGACCGGGCCGCCGCACGCGGCGCCCTGGTCGGCGCGTCGATGCCGCTCGCGGGCACATGACCGCCATGGCCGCCGCCGTCCCGGACCTCCCCCCGGACCTCACCGACCCTTGGTGGGCAGCCCATTCGCCACCGATGCCGCATCCGACGGGCGGCCGGGTCGTTGGCACATACGTGCACGCATACGACCTCTCCTACCGTTCCCCCTCATACGGCTGCATTCCGGCCATGCGCCCCGCGCTGGAGGCAGCGCACGATCCCTGGCGCCACTCCGCCACACCGATCTACGACGCGTTGTACGCGGAGTACCGCAGGCTGTTCCGGGCGCTGCCCGGTGACCGCTCGGACGAGGAGAACATGGAGTTCGTGGCGTTCGCCGCCATCGGCCAGCCCCGGGGCCTCGTCAGCGGCTACGGCCGCCCGGACGGGCACGGCGGCTCCTGGCACACCGACGAGCTGTACTACCGCGGCTATGTCCCCGCGCTCCCGCCCGGCCGCGGCGAGGAGCGGGGGCACACGTACTGACGCGAGTGCCGTCGCGCGCGTCCGGCGGGCCGGAACCCGACCCGCCGCTGAGCGCGGCGAACTCAGCCGACCCGCCCCGCCGGACGGCGAGTCCGCGGCGCGAGCCCCCCGGCGCGGCCGCCGCTCCGTCTGGCGACGGCGCCGCCGTTGCGTCCCGCGACCGCGCCGCCGCTACTTCTTCCCGCCGCTACTTCTTACGGCCGCGCTTCTCGCGCACCCGCACCGAGATCTGCAGCGGCGTCCCCTCGAAGCCGAACTCCTCGCGCAGCCGCCGCTCGATGAAGCGGCGGTAGCCCGCCTCCAGGAAGCCCGAGGCGAAGAGCACGAACCGCGGCGGCCGGGTCCCGGCCTGCGTCCCGAAGAGGATCCGCGGCTGCTTGCCGCCCCGGATCGGATGCGGATGGGAGGCGACGATCTCGCCGAGGAAGGAGTTGAGCCGCCCGGTCGGGACGCGGGTCTCCCAGCCGGCCAGCGCCGTCTCGATCGCCGGGACCAGCTTCTCCATGTGGCGGCCGGTGCGGGCCGAGACATTGACCCGCGGCGCCCACTGGATCTGCCCCAGCTCGGTCTCGATCTCGCGCTCGAGGTAGTAGCGGCGCTCCTCGTCCAGGGTGTCCCACTTGTTGTACGCGATGACGAGCGCGCGCCCGGCCTCGACGGCCATCGAGAGGATCCGCTGGTCCTGGACGCTGATGGACTCGCTCGCGTCGATCAGTACCACCGCGACCTCCGCCTTCTCCACGGCGGCCGCGGTGCGCAGCGAGGCGTAGTAGTCGGCGCCCTCCTGGAGGTGGACCCGGCGGCGGATACCGGCGGTGTCGACGAACTTCCAGGTGATGCCGCCGAGTTCGATCATCTCGTCGACCGGGTCGCGGGTGGTGCCCGCCATCTCGTTGACGACCACCCGCTCCTCTCCCGCGACCTTGTTGAGCAGCGAGGACTTGCCCACGTTCGGGCGGCCGATCAGGGCGATCCGGCGCGGTCCGCCGAGCGTGGCCCCGAAGGTCTGGGCCGGGGCCTCGGGCAGCGCCTCCAGGACCGCGTCGAGCATGTCGCCGGTGCCGCGGCCGTGCAGCGCGGAGACCGCGTACGGCTCGCCGAGGCCGAGCGACCACAGCATCGCGGCATCGGCCTCGCCGCTGGGCCCGTCGACCTTGTTGGCGCACAGCACCACGGGCTTTCCGGCCCGGCGCAGCAGCTTGACCACGGCCTCGTCGGTGTCGGTGGCGCCCACCGTGGCGTCCACGACGAAGACCACCGCGTCGGCGGCCTCGATCGCGAACTCGGCCTGGGCGGCCACGGACGCGTCGATGCCGAGCACGTCCTGCTCCCAGCCGCCGGTGTCGACCACCTTGAAGCGGCGGCCGGACCACTCGGCCTCGTAGGTCACCCGGTCGCGGGTGACGCCGGGGCGGTCCTCCACGACCGCCTCCCGGCGGCCGAGGATGCGGTTCACCAGGGTGGACTTGCCGACGTTGGGGCGGCCGACGACGGCCAGCACCGGCAGCGGGCCATGCCCCGCCGCGGCCAGGTCGCCCTCGACCTCCGCCGGGTCGAAGCCCTCTTGCGCGGCGAGCTCCATGAACTCCGCGTACTCGGCGTCGCCAAGCTCCCCGTGCTCGTCGCCGCCGCTGTGGATCTGGTCGTTCATGAAGATTTCCTCGTCGTCCCTCAGTACCGCGCACCGCCCCTGGGGGCTCGCGGGTCTATGTCTGTTCCGGGCGGCCGGTGAGCCGCCTGGCGGTATCCAGATGCGTGGCCAGCCGCTTCTGGATGCGCTCGGTGGCCTGGTCCAGGGCCGCCCGCGTCCGCCTGCCGCTGCCGTCCCCCGCCTCGAACGGGTCGCCGAACACCACGTCGACCCTGCTGCGCAGCCGGGGCAGCGCCCTGGACCGGCCGTCGTCGCGCGGGGTGGCGGTGCCGAACACCGCCACCGGCACGATCGGCGCGCCGGAGCGCACCGCGAAGTACGCGAGCCCCGAGCGCAGCGAGGCGAAGTCGCCGTCGCCCCGGGTCCCCTCCGGGAAGATCCCGAGCACCCCGCCGCGTTCCAGCACCCCCAGCGCCTGGCCGATCGCGGCGCGGTCGGCGCTCGTACGGTCCACCTTGAGCTGCCCGAGGGCGAGCAGGAACGGGTCCAGCGGGCCGACGAACGCCTCCTTCTTGACCAGGAAGTGCACCGGCCGCGGCGACGTCCCGATCAGCATCGGGCCGTCGATGTTGTGGGAGTGGTTCCCCGCGAGGATGACGGGCCCGGCGGACGGGATCCGCCACGCGCCCAGCACCCGCGGCCGCCACAGCCCGTACATCAGACCGATGCCGATCCGGCGCGCCACGGCGGCCCCGGAGGGGCTGGGCAAGGTCCCGTCGGTGGCGCTCACGCGGCCGTCCGCTTCTCCTCGACGAGAGTGACCACGCACTCGATGACCTGGTCGAGGGTGAGCTCGGAGGTGTCCACCTCGACCGCGTCGTCCGCCTTGGCCAGCGGCGAGGTCTTGCGGCCGGAGTCCAGGGCGTCCCGCTTGGCCAGCGCGGCCTGGGTGGCGGCCAGGTCGGCGGCCTCCTTGCCCTTCAGCTCACCGCTGCGGCGGGCCGCCCGGACCTCCGGGGAGGCGGTCAGGAAGATCTTGAGGTCGGCGTCCGGGAGGACCGTGGTGCCGATGTCGCGGCCCTCGACCACGATGCCGCGCGGCGCCTCGGCGGCGATGGTCCGCTGGAGCTCGGTGATCACGGCCCGCACCTCGGGCACCGCGCTGACCGCGCTGACCCGCGAGGTGACCTCCTGGGTGCGGATCGGCCCGGAGACGTCGGTGCCGTCGACGGTGATCGTCGGGTTGGCCGGGTCGGTGCCGGAGACGATGGCGGGCTTGCCCGCGGCGTCGGCCACGGCCACGGCGTCCTCGACGTCGATGCCGTTGGCCACCATCCACCAGGTGATCGCCCGGTACTGGGCGCCGGTGTCCAGGTAGCCCAGGCCCAGCTTGGCGGCGACGGCCTTCGAGGTACTGGACTTGCCCGTGCCTGCGGGCCCGTCGATCGCGACAATCACTGCTGCCGGGGCGGTCCGGGCGGCGGTTTCCACGGTGACAGACACCTTTCGTGTGCACGGGGCTGAGTTGAACGGGCCATGTGAGCCTCGGACAAGGTTACTGGCTTCCTCCGGGCGGCTACGCACCGCTGGGCCCCGGCCCCAGCCCCGGGGTCGTGGGCGGTGGGCGGTCCGCTCCGCCGCTACTGCCGGATGGACCATCCCCGCTCCCGCAGGGCCTGGGTGAGCCCCGGGGCCACCGAGGGCTCGACCACCAGCTGGATCAGACCGGCCTGCTGCCCGGTGGCGTGCTCGATCCGGACGTCCTCGATGTTGACACCCGCCCGGCCCGCGTCGGCGAAGATCCGGGCCAGCTCGCCCGGCTGGTCGCCGATGAGCACCGTCACGGTCTCATAGACGGCAGAGGCCGCGCCGTGCTTGCCCGGCACCCGCTCGCGTCCGGCGTTGCCCCGGCGCAGCACGTCCTCGATCCCGGCCGCGCCGTCGCCGCGCTTGGCCTCGTCGGCGGACTGGAGCGCGCGCAGCGCCCGTACCGTCTCGTCGAGATCGGCGGCGACGGCGGCGAGCACATCGGCCACCGGGCCGGGGTTGGCGGAGAGGATGTCGATCCACATGGCGGGGTCGGAGGCCGCGATCCGGGTGACGTCGCGGATGCCCTGCCCGCACAGCCGCACCGCCGTCTCATCGGCGTCCTGGAGCCGCGCGGCGACCATGCTGGACAGCAGGTGGGGGGTGTGCGAGACGAGCGCCACCGCCCGGTCGTGGGCCTCGTCCTCCATCACCACGGGCACCGCCCGGCACAGCGCGACCAGCTCGAGCGCGAGGTTGAGCACCTCGGTGTCGGTGCCGCCGGTGGGTGTGAGCACCCAGGGCCGCCCCTCGAAGAGGTCGGCGGTGGCGGCCAGCGGCCCTGAGCGCTCCCGGCCCGCCATCGGGTGCGTGCCGATGTAGCGGGTCAGATCGCAGCCGAGGGCCTCCAGCTCACGGCGCGGGCCGCCCTTGACGCTCGCGACGTCCAGGACGCCGCGGGCCAGCCCGCGGCGCAGCACATCGGCCACCGTCGCCGCCACGTACGCCGGGGGCACGGCGACGATCGCCAGGTCCACGGGCCCCTCGGGCTGCCCTTGCGTCCCGGCGCCGCGCGCCTCGGCGGTGCGCGCCTGGGCCGCGTCGTGGTCGGAGAGGTGCACCTGGACGCCACGGCCGGCCAGGGCCAGCGCGGCGGAGGTGCCGATCAGGCCGGTGCCGATGACGAGGGCGGTTCTCATTGGGCGATGTCCTTGCGGAGGGAAGCGGCGGCGCCGAGGTAGACATGGGCGACGTCGGACTTGGACAGGGAGGTCTCGACATGCGCCAGGATGCGGACGACGCGCGGCATGGCCCCTTGTATGTCCAGCTCCTGGGCGCAGATCAGCGGTACGTCGGTGATGCCCAGCTTGCGGGCGGCGACCGCCGGGAAGTCGCTGTGCAGATCGGGGGTGGCCGTGAACCACACGCTGATCAGGTCGTCGGGGTCGAGGGCGTTCCGCTCCAGGATGGCGGTCAGCAACGCGGAGACCTGCTCACGCATGTGCTCCGGCTCGTCCCGGTCCAGCTGGACGGCCCCGCGGACCGCTCGTACCGCCACGTCTCGCTCCCCTGTGCGCGCTGTGCCTGTCGTGCGTCGGGCGCGGCCGCGTCATTCGGCCACGCTCCCGATCAGCGTAACGAGCGGGTCCGACAGGCTCCCGGGGCGACCGCTGGGCGAGACGCGACGGCCACGGACGACGCGGCGGCCCGCTGACGGCCGGGGCCGTCAGCGATCCACGGCCACGGTCAGAGGTCGACCTCGCGCATGAGCATGCCGACCTCGGTGTTGGTCAGCCGGCGCAGCCAGCCGGACTTCTGGTCGCCGAGCGCGATCGGGCCGAAGGCCGTCCGCACCAGCTTGTCGACCGGGAAGCCGGCCTCGGCGAGCATCCGCCGCACGATGTGCTTGCGGCCCTCGTGCAGGCTCACCTCGACCAGATAGTTCTTGCCGGTGTTCTGCACCACCCGGAAGTGGTCGGCGCGGGCGTAGCCGTCCTCCAACTGGATACCGTTCTTGAGCTGCTTGCCCAGGTCGCGCGGGAGCGGGCCCTGGATGGCGGCGAGATAGGTCTTCCGCACGCCGTAGCGGGGGTGGGTGAGGCGGTGGGCCAGCTCGCCGTGGTTGGTGAGCAGGATGATGCCCTCGGTCTCGGTGTCGAGGCGGCCGACGTGGAAGAGCCGGGTCTCGCGGTTGGTCACGTAGTCGCCCAGGCACTGGCGGCCGTCGGGGTCCTCCATGGTGGAGACGACACCGGCGGGCTTGTTCAGCGCGAAGAAGAGGTACGACTGCGTGGCCACGGTCAGCCCGTCGACCTTGATCTCGTCCTTCTCGGGGTCGACGCGCAGCCCCTGCTCGGTCACGATCTTGCCGTTGACCTCGACCCGGGCCTGGTCGATCAGGTCCTCACAGGCGCGGCGCGAGCCCATGCCGGCGCGGGCGAGGACCTTCTGGAGCCGCTCACCCTCCGGCTCGCCGAACGTCTTGGGCAGCTTGACCCGCGGCTTGTCGTGGCGGGCGCGGTTGCGCTCCTCTATCTGCGCCTCGTACTCGCGCGGACGGGCCGGGCCCGGCTTGCGGCCACGGCCGCCGCCACCGCCCTTGGGACCGCCGCCCTTGGGGCCGCCGCCCTGGGAGCCCGTCCTGGGGCCGCCCTGGGAGCCCTGGGAGCCCTTGGGGCCGCCCTGGGAGCCCTTGGGGCCCCCCTTGGGACCCGCCTTGGGACCGCCGCCCACGTCGTAGCGGCGCTCTTCGGGGCGGGGGCGGCCGGCGCGCTGCTGCTGCTCGTCGCGCCGGTTCCCCGCGCCCCGGTAGTTCTTGCCGCCGCTACCGCTGCCCCTGCTGTTCCTGCCGCTGCTTCGCATCAAGTTTCCGTCTGAGAGTGGCCGCTGTCGGCTCGGTGTGCTACGTCGTCGTGCGTTCTGTGTCGTCCTGCGCGTCATCGGCGTCGATGGCGTCCGGATCGAACGACGGCACGCCCTCCTGGGACTCGCCCTCGACCGCGTCCGCCTCGGGGAGGAACGGCGCGAGCTCCGGGAGCTCGTCCAGCCCCCGCAGGCCCATCCGCTCCAGGAAGTAGTTCGTCGTCCTGTACAGGATCGCACCTGTTTCGGGTTCCATGCCCGCCTCCTCGACCAGGCCCCGCTGGAGGAGGGTCCGCATCACGCCATCGCAGTTGACGCCGCGGACGGCCGAGACGCGGGAACGGCTGACCGGCTGACGGTACGCGACCACCGCGAGGGTTTCCAAAGCGGCCTGGGTGAGCCGGGCCTGCTGGCCGTCCAGGACGAACCCCTCGACGGCGGCGGCGTAGGCCGGGCGCGTGTAGTAGCGCCAGCCGCCCGCGACCAGCCGCAGCTCGAAGCCCCGGCCCTGCGTCGCGTACTCGTCGGCCAGCTCGCGCAGCGCGTCCGCGACGGCGCGGCGCGGCCGCTGGAGGACCTTGGCGAGGTGCTCCTCGGTGGCGGGCTCGTCGACGACCATGAGGACGGCCTCCAGGGCGGGCTTGAGGTCCAGCTCGGCGACCTCGGAGAGCCCGGCGGGTGTCGGCTGCTCGCTCAACTCGCTACCTCCTCCTTCTCCTTCTCGGGCTCCTTACGGGGCTTGGCCTCCTGGTCGAACTCGTCGGTGACCAGTGGCCGCTGACCCGCCTCGCCCGTCCAGCGGACCATGAGCGACCCGAGCGCCTCCGGCTGGTCCAGGAGGACCGCGCGCTCGCGGTAGAGCTCCAGGAGCGCCAGGAAGCGCGCGACGACCGTAAGGACGTCGGGAGCGTCCTCGGTGAGCGCGGCGAAGGTGGCCTCCCCCAGCTCCCGCAGCCGCGCGACCACCACCTCGGCCTGCTCCCGGACGCTGACCAGCGGGGTGTGGATGTGGTCGACGTAGACCTGCGGCTTGGGCTTGGGCTGCATCGCCTTGACGGCCAGCCTGGCGAAGCCCTCGGGACCGATGCTGATGACGACGTCGGGGAGCAGCTCGGCGTGGTGCGGCTCCAGGCCGACGGTACGGGGGTGCCGGGCGGCCTCGGCGGTCAGCCGGTCGTTGAAGATGTCCGCGATCTGCTTGTACGCGCGGTACTGGAGCAGCCGGGCGAAGAGCAGATCGCGGGCCTCCAGCAGCGCCAGGTCCGCCTCGTCCTCGACCTCGGCGGCGGGCAGCAGCCGGGCCGCCTTGAGGTCCAGCAGGGTCGCCGCGACGACGAGGAACTCGGTGGTCTGGTCGAGGTCCCAGTCCGGCCCCATGGCGCGGATATGGGCCATGAACTCGTCGGTGACCTTGGAGAGGGCCACTTCGGTGACGTCCAGTTTGTGCTTGGAGATCAGTTGGAGGAGGAGGTCGAAGGGCCCCTCGAAGTTGTCCAGCCGCACGGTGAAGCGATTGCCACCGTCCTCGGCCGGCCCCTCGCCCTGACCGCCCCCACCGCTCGCCGCGGCCCCGTCACCCGCCTCGGTCCCACCGCCGGCACCGGCCCCGCTAGTCGCCTCGGTCCCGTCACCCGTATCAGCCTCGTTGGCCGCCGCACCGGCCGCCTCACCGCCGTGCCCGCCCGCGGGGGCCACCACATCGAGGGTGGCCCGCGCGTGCACCGGCTCCGGCTCGTCCGCCGACGCCCCCTTACGGCCGCGCCCACCGCCCGCGCCCCGCCGCGCGTCCGGGGCAGCGGCCCCGGCCGTCGCCGGGGACGGCTCGGGCTCGGCGTCCGGCGCCGTGAGTTCCTCCGAGGCGGCCTCACGCGCCCCGGGCGAGGCGGACGGTCCAGCGGTGGCCTCGGGCGCCGCCTGGGCGCCGTCCAGCCGCTCTCCGGCCGCCGGAGGCGAGGTGGGCTCGGCCGTCGCCGTCGCAGCGGCGGCCTCCGCCGCCGTGCGCGGGACGGGCTCGCTGCCCGGTGCGAGGCGCTCCTCTTCGGTGGTGTCCGGTTCGGTGGTGTCCGGCCGCGGGGCCGGGGCCTCCGAGGCGGGGGGCGGCGCGTCGCGATCCCGCGTGGGCGCGGTGGACCGGTCCGGACCCGTCGCGGCCGACGCCGTGCCGGGGCCCCGGCCGAGGGTCCGGCGGGAGGGGCGGGGCGGCGGGGTGGGGGTGTCGTTCGTCGGCATCGCGGTCCAGGGTGCTCAGGGCCGGGCGGGGCAGCCCGTACGACCGGGCAGGCTATCGCCCGGCCCGGTCAACGGCCGCGGAGGCGGCGCACCAGGATGCTCGCGTCGCCGCGCGACTCGAGGTCGGCGAGGACGACCGCGACCGCCTCGCGGACGATCCGGCCGCGGTCGACGGCGAGCCCATGCTCGCCGCGGAGCACCAGACGCGCGTGCTCGAGGTCCATCAGCTCCTCGGCGGAGACGTAGACCGTGATCTTCTCGTCGTGGCGCTCGCGCCCGCTGGGCCTGCGGTTCGCCGTACGGGCGCGGCGGCGGGCCGGGCCGTTCTGCTCGGCCGCGGCCGAACCGCCCTGGGCCTGGCGGCCCTTGGACCGGTCCCCGGTGGAGGGGCGGCGCTCGCCGATCGCGTCCTGGGAGGCCGCCTCCCGTCCCGTGTGTTCGCCCGAGCCGGACTGCTCACCGTCCGCGCGCTGCTCCTGCCCTTCGCGCGGCTCGGCGCCCGCGTCGGGATCGGCGGCGGGCGGGGGCACCCGAGGGCCCTCGCCGTTCGCCTGGCGGCGCCCGGCGGCGGGAGAGGAGGACTGGAGGCCCATCCCTCCCGTGGTGCGGAACAGTTCGTCGGCTCCCGGCAGACTCACTCGGCGTGACACCGGGCGAGCACCTCCCTGGCGAGCTGGCGATAGGCGGCGGCACCGACGGAGTTGGACGCGTACGTGGTGATCGGCTCACCCGCGACCGTGGTCTCGGGGAAGCGGACCGTACGGCCGATGACCGTGTGGTAGACGTGATCGTCGAACGCCTCGACCACGCGGGCGAGGACCTCACGGCTGTGCACGGTACGCGAGTCGTACATCGTGGCGAGGATGCCGTCCAGCTCCAGGTCGGGGTTGAGCCGCTCCTGGACCTTCTCGATCGTCTCCGTGAGCAACGCCACACCGCGCAGCGCGAAGAACTCGCACTCCAGCGGCACGATCACCTTGTGCGCGGCGGTCAGCGCGTTGACGGTGAGCAGACCGAGCGAGGGCTGGCAGTCGATGACGATGTAGTCGTAGTCGGCCATCAGCGGCTTGAGCGCGCGCTGGAGGGTCGACTCCCGGGCGACCTCGCTCACCAGCTGCACCTCGGCGGCCGACAAGTCGATATTGCTGGGCAGCAGGTCCATGTTGGGCACGGCCGTCTTCAGCAGCACCTCGTCGGCCGACATGCCCCGCTCCATGAGCAGGTTGTAGACCGTGAGGTCGAGCTCCATCGGGTTGACCCCGAGGCCGACCGACAGGGCGCCCTGCGGGTCGAAGTCGACGAGCAGGACCCGGCGGCCGTATTCGGCCAGGGCCGCGCCCAGGTTGATGGTGGAGGTGGTCTTGCCGACCCCGCCCTTCTGGTTGCACATCGCGATGATCTTCGCGGGACCGTGGTCGGTCAGCGGCCCGGGGATCGGGAAGTACGGCAGCGGACGCCCGGTGGGGCCGATCCGCTCGCGGCGCTGGCGGGCAGCGTCGGGCGCGAGCGTGGCCGCGTATTCGGGATCTGGCTCGTACTCCGCGTCCGGGTCGTAGAAGTGCCCGTCGGGGAGGTCGTCGTAGTCGGCGAAGCGGGCGGGATCCGTGCCCCCCTGGTCGCCGGCCATGGCGTTCACGTGATGGCCGTCCATGCTGTGGCTCTGGTGGGCTGTCGTCGGGCTCTGGTGGGTTGCGAAGGTACGGACAGCGACGGAGCCGACAGCCTCGAGCCCCGAGGGACCCTGGCCCCGCGCAGCCGATCCTGGTTGACCACCCCCGGGAGAAAATGTCGACTCATTCACAAGTCGTCCTACCTCCTTGGTGACCAGGAAATTTCTCTATAGGTCAGCGTGACACCATGCCGACGGTTGGCGACTCTATGGCGTGTCGGCGGTCCGCAGCAACACAATCCACCGGACACGGCACGATGTGTCGGCAATCGAACACCCCGATGTCAAGGGCGTGTGAACGGCGCCGCGGAGATTTCACCACCACATAAAGCGTCTGAATAGTTGCATTTAGGGCGAGTTGGCCGAACGGTGGTCCGCATGCGATACGGGGCACAGCGGACACACCTTCGGCCGGGCCTCGTCCTTCGACAAGACCCGGCCGGATGCCCGATGTTGACATGTGGTTGACGGTCCGGGTTGACCGTCCGGCAACCGGAGTTAACGGGCCCCCGGCGGCCGGGGCCGGTGAACTCCGGACGTCATTCAGCCGATCAGCGAGGCCAGTTCGACGACGGGCAGCTCGTGGGCCTCGGCGACCGGGCCGTAGACGACCTGACCCTCATGGGTGTTGAGCCCCTTGGCCAGCGCGGCGTCCCGGCGCAGCGCGTCCCGCCAGCCGCGGTTGGCCAGCTCCACGATGTACGGGAGCGTGGCGTTGGTGAGCGCGTGGGTGGAGGTGTTCGGCACCGCGCCGGGCATGTTGGCCACGCAGTAGAAGACCGAGTTGTGGACCTCGAAGGTCGGCTCGGCATGGGTGGTGGGACGGGAGTCCTCGAAGCAGCCGCCCTGGTCGATCGCGATGTCGACAAGGACACTTCCCGGCTTCATCCGGGACACCAGCTCGTTGGTGACCAGCTTGGGCGCCTTGGCGCCCGGGATGAGCACCGCGCCGATGACCAGGTCGGCGTCGAGGACGGCCTTCTCCAGCTCATAGGCGTTGGAGGCGATGGTCTGCACCCGGTTGCCGAAGATCCGGTCGGCCTCGCGCAGCTTGTTGATGTCCTTGTCGAGAAGGGTGACGTGGAAGCCCATGCCGATGGCGATCTGAGCGGCGTTCCACCCGGAGACGCCACCGCCGATGACGACGGCCCGCCCGGCGGCCACACCCGGGACCCCGCCGGGCAGCACACCGCGGCCGCCGGCCGAGCGCATCAGGTGGTACGCGCCGACCTGCGGCGCGATCCGGCCCGCGACCTCGGACATCGGCGCGAGCAGCGGCAGGGCGCGGTTCGCGGTCTCGACGGTCTCGTAGGCGATGGCGGTGGTGCCGGACTCCAGAAGCGCGTCGGTGCAGGCCCGGGAGGCGGCCAGGTGCAGATAGGTGAAGAGCGTCTGGTCCTTGCGCAGCCGGTGGTACTCCTCCGCGATGGGCTCCTTGACCTTCAGCAGCAGGTCGGCGGTGGCCCAGACCTCGTCGGCGGTGCCGAGGACGTGCGCACCGGCGGCGGTGTACTCCTCGTCCGTGATGGACGAGCCGAGGCCCGCACTCCGCTCGATGACGACCTCATGGCCGCCTCGGACCAGCTCGTGCACACCGGCGGGGGTGATGGCCACGCGGAACTCGTTGTTCTTGACCTCGCGGGGGATACCGACCTTCACGTCGATCACGGTCCTTGAATGGGGGAAAGGAACATATCGCCACAGCCCGCCACGGGCCGACACACCATCGACCATAGACAGGCAAACCGGAACGCGCGTCCGCATGCCGGAGACGACCGCAACAATCGCGGTACAGCCAGTCTAATGAAGGACGTCGCGCTGTCTAGCCTTGCAATGCATCAATCTTTTGGGAGACCACTACTGATTTCGTAGGTCGGCAGCGTTTCAGTCCCCACTCTGAGGTGACGGACCGGTGTCCTCCGCCTCGCCCGCCTCGATCCTCCGGGCGGTGCGTCGCAGCGACCGCGCCACCGCGGGGTCCCCGCCGAGCCGATCCACCGCGTCCGCCGCATGGCGCGCCAGCTCGGCGTGCAGTCCGGTGTCACCGCAGGTCCGAGCGGCCGCGGCGGTCTCCGCCCAGGTGCGCAGCGCCTCCCTCGGCCGTCCCGAGCGCTCCTGGGCCTCCGCGGTGCCGCTGAGCGCCCGGGCGTACCCCGGCCGGTCGCCCGCCCGGCGGCAGGCGGCCGCGGCGGCGCGCCAGTCGCGCAGCGCCTCGCCCCACCGCCCGGCGTAGCCGTGGACCGTGCCGAGCCGTGCGTACAGCCGGGCCGCCGCGGGCGTGTCGCGGCGGCTCAGCCGCAGCTCCAGGGCGCGTCCGTACCAGTCGGCCGCCCGGTGCCAGTCCTCCAGCGCCTGGTAGGTGCCGCCGATCGACTCCAGCGCACGGCCGGTTGTATACGGATCGCCCGAGGCGCGAGCGGCCTCCAGGGCGCTCTTGTAGCGGGCGAGGGCCTTGTCCACCCGGCCCGCACCGCCGTCCAGATCGCCGAGGTTCAGCAGCGCGGCCGCCCGCTCCACCGGCAGATCGCGGCGCCGGGCCACGTCCAGCACCAGCTGATGCAGCCCGTACAGCTCCACCGCCGCGCCCTCGAAGCCCCGGTGGGCGGTCAGGGCGTGGGTCAGCGCGGCCACCAACCGCCGTGCCAGGGTGTCGAGCTGACCGGTCTCCACGGCCATCCGGGCGGCCTCGATCAGCGTGGGCAGCCGCTCCTCCAGCCAGCCGGCCGCCTCCGCCGACGACGAAAACCGCAGCGGCTTCGGCATCCCGGCCAGCTTCTTCCGACCCGGCGAACCGGCGGGCTCGGCGGCCAGCCGGCAGGCGTGCAGCTGCCGTACGGCACGCTCCAGCATCCGCGCCCGCGCCAGCTCCACCTCCGCCGGGCGCTCCTCGGCAGCCAGCCGCTCCCGCAGCAGCGGATCGAGACAGCCGGGCACCAGGTAGCGGCCCGTGCCGCGCGGGCGCAGCATCCCGTACGCGGCGAAGCCCTCCAGCGCCGCCTCGCCGTCCGCCACCGAGCAGCCGGCCAGCGCGGAGGCGATCTGGGCGTCGGCCGATCCGCCGGGCGCCAGCACCAGCAGCCGCAGCATCCGGGCGGCGGCGGACGGCAGCGCGGCGTAGGCCAGCCGGAAGGCGCGGATCAGCGGGCGGGCGCCGTGATCGAGGTCGCCCTCGTCCGGCGGCAGTTCGCGCAGCCGGGCCAGGGCGTCGGCGACCGACGCCTGGGGGCGGGCGGCGAGCCAGCCGCCGACCAGGACGAGCGCCGCGGGCTGGCCCGCGCACTCCTCGACCAGGGACTGCGCGGCCACCGGATCGCAGGTGATCCGGGTGGGCCCGGTGTACTGCGCCAGCAGCCCGACCGCCGCGCTCACATCCAGCCCGCCCACGGTGCACGGCCGCACATCCGGCACCCCGGTCAGCGGGCCGCGCGAGACGGCGACCACCAAACAGCCGGGCTCGTCGGGCAGCAGCGCGTCCACCTGCTCGGCCCCGGCCACGTCATCGAGCAGCAGCAGCACCCGCTTGCCGTCGAGCGCCTCGCGCAGCGCCTCGCTCAGATCGTCCTCGTCCGCGCCCGGCGGGGCGCTCACGCCGAGCCGTCCGAGCAGCTCACGGGCGGTGCGCTCGGTGGGCACGGGGTCGCCGGCGGAGGTGGTCAGCCGGGCGCTCAGCACCCCGTCGGGGTAGTCGTCGGCGAGCCGCCGGGCGAGTTCCTCGGCCAGCGCCGTACGGCCCCAGCCGGGGCGGCCCGCGATCAGCAACACCCGGCTGCGGGCGGCCTTACGGCCGGCGAGGGTGTCCAGGCCCGCGCGCTCGATATCGGCCCGCAGCGAGAGCAGCTCCCGCCGCCGCCCGGCGAACCCCCGCCCCACCGAGGCGGCCGCCGCGAACAGCACGGCCCGGGTCGCCCCGCTCCACACCCCGCCGTCACTGGCGCCCGCGGCGGAGCGCCGTTGCCGCGGTGGGGTGCCGGAGGAGAAGGTCTCATCTTCCGGCGGGCGGCCGGGAGCGGATTCCGACGGGCGGTCGGGAGCGGACGAAGCGGATGAAGCGGACGCGGCGGGCGGCGGCTGCCGCTTCCCTGGGGCCGCCGGCTCCCCATCGGTGTCGACCGCCTGCTCCGCCACGGGCCCACTCCCGTCCACCTGCGCGTACGAGCCCCTTCGGCTCACTATGAGCGTAGTTCACTCCGCGTCAGGTACCCGGCACTCGCGGCCCACAGCACGGACCGAAAATCACTCCATCGGATCTTCACCGAGGCCGAGCGGGGCCCATGCGCCCCATCAGTGGTTCAGGCGTCGAAGGGCCGGGCGGGCCAGGAGGCGTCGGCGGGCCGGAGGGCGTCGAGGCCGTCGCCGGAGAGCGCCGCCCGCAGCGCCAGCGCGCCCGTCGCGAGGCAGGTGTTGTGCAGCTCGCCCGCGAGGGCGCCGCGCACCAGCTCCTCCAGGGACACCCGGGCGAGCTCCATGTCGGCCTCCTCCTCGGCGACCTCGAACCGCTCGCCCTCGGCCGCGGAGATCTCCCGGGCCAGGAAGATCCGCACGGCCTCGTCACAGCCGCCGGGCGAGGTGTAGAGGTCGATGAGGACCCGCCAGTCCTCGGCCTTGACGTGCGCCTCCTCGTACAGCTCCCGCTGGGCGGCGTGCAGCGGGTTCTCACCGGGGACGTCCAGGAGACCGGCCGGGATCTCCCACAGCCGCTGGCGGACCGGGTGCCGGTACTGCCGCAGCACGATCACGCGGTCGTCCCTGTCCAGGGCGAGGACGGCGACGGAGCCGGGGTGGACCTGGTAGTCGCGCTTGACCCGACTCCCGTCGGGCATCTCCACCTCGTCCGTGCGCACGCTCGTCTTGTTGCCGGTGAACGGCGTCGCGGTGGCGGTGACCGGCCATTCCTCGGGGGTGTCCTGGATGCGCATGCTTGCCTCAGCGTCCTTTCCGCGTGCGGTTGACGGGGCGGTGGGCCGCGCCGGCCGCCCGCCCCGTGCCAACCGTAACGGTCAGGCGCTCGCGCCCCGCGTCTGAGCTGCCACCTGTCGCTCGACCGCCGCCTTCACCAGGCCCACGAAGAGCGGGTGCGGGCGGGTCGGGCGGGAGCGCAGCTCGGGGTGGGCCTGGGTGCCGACCAGATAGGGGTGGACCTCGCGCGGGTACTCCACGTACTCCACCAGCTTGTTGTCCGGAGAGGTGCCGGAGAAGACGATCCCGGCCTTCTTCTCCAGCTCACCGCGGTAGGAGTTGTTGACCTCGTAGCGGTGGCGGTGGCGCTCCTCGACATACGGCTGGTTGTCGTAGACCTCGCGGACGATCGAGCCCTCGGCCAGCTTGGCCGGGTACATGCCCAGCCGCATGGTGCCGCCCATGTCGCCCTCGCCAGCGACGATGTCGAGCTGCTCGGCCATGGTGGAGATCACCGGGTCGGTGGTGGCGGGCTCGAACTCGGTGGAGTTGGCGCCCTCGATGCCCGCGAGGTTGCGCGCGGCCTCGATGACGATGCACTGGAGTCCCAGGCAGAGACCCAGCACCGGGATCTTGTTCTCCCGGGCGTAGGTGATCGCGCCGACCTTACCGATGACACCGCGGTCGCCGAAGCCACCGGGGATGCAGACCGCGTCCACGCCGTCGAGCTGCTCCCGGGCGCCGGCCGCCGTCTTGCAGTCGTCGGAGGTGACCCACTTGATCTTCACGCGGGCGTTGTTGGCGAAGCCGCCGGCGCGCAGCGCCTCGGTGACCGAGAGATAGGCGTCGGGCAGGTCGATGTACTTGCCGACGAGCGCCACGGTGACCTCGTGGTCGGGCTCGTGGACCCGCTTCAGCAGGTCGTCCCACTGGGTCCAGTCCACGTCGCGGAAGGGCAGGTCCAGCTTGCGGACCACATAGGCGTCCAGGCCCTCGGAGTGCAGCACCTTGGGGATGTCGTAGATCGACTTGGCGTCGATGGCGGCGACCACGGCGGCGTCGTCCACGTCACACATCAGCGAGACCTTGCGCTTGATGGAGGTGGGGACCTCGCGGTCGGCTCGCAGCACGATCGCGTCCGGCTGGATGCCGATGTTGCGCAGCGCGGCCACCGAGTGCTGGGTGGGCTTGGTCTTCAGCTCGCCGGACGGGCCGATGTAGGGCAGCAGGGAGATGTGCACCACGAACACGTTGTCCCGGCCGACCTCGTGCCGGACCTGGCGGACGGCCTCCAGGAAGGGCAGCGACTCGATGTCGCCGACGGTGCCGCCGACCTCGGTGATGACGACGTCCACCTCGTCGGTGGCCATGCGCCGGATGCGGTGCTTGATCTCGTTGGTGATGTGCGGGATGACCTGCACCGTGTCCCCGAGGTACTCACCGCGCCGCTCCTTGGCGATTACGGTGGAGTAGACCTGTCCGGTGGTCACATTGGCCGAGCCGTCGAGGTCGACGTCGAGGAAGCGCTCGTAGTGGCCGATGTCCAGATCGGTCTCGGCGCCGTCGTTGGTGACGAACACCTCACCGTGCTGGAAGGGGTTCATCGTGCCCGGGTCGACATTCAGATACGGATCGAGCTTCTGCATGGTGACGCGCAGACCGCGCGCCTTCAGCAGCGCCCCCAGACTGGAGGCGGTAAGGCCCTTGCCGAGTGAGGAGGCGACACCCCCGGTGACGAAGAGGTGCTTGGTCGTCATGGGCTTAGCGGCAATGGCCAAGAGGGGGCTCCCGTGGTCGCGTCGTGAGGGTGCGTACGGCAGCCGCTCCGGGTACCGGGGGCGCCGCCGCTGAGGTTCGGGGGTTTGTGCCCGCCGCTCCACGGGCTACCAGGGTATCAGCGCCCCGGAGCGGTCGCTGCTGACCTGGTTCCCGCGTTCGGTCTGCGCAACCGCCCGAACACCATGCGTGACCTGGCCACCCGATCGGCCGTGAGATGCGAGCCACGATGTGGACGGGCTCAAGCGGATCACCGTTGTCCGTCGTATCCTCATCGGACGCACGCATGCGAGCCACCCCGGCACGGCACCACCAGCACGCCCCCGGAACAAGAGCTCGTCAGAATTTTCCGAGACCGTAAGAAACGCCCTCCGGGGTGATACGGCCGTTCGAATGGGGAATGCACGTGGCCGGGCGTATCGAGGATTACGCACTGATTGGTGATATGCAGACGGCCGCCCTCGTCTGCAGAGACGGGACGGTCGACTGGCTGTGCCTGCCGCGGTTCGACTCCCATGCCGTCTTCGCCGGTCTGCTGGGCACCGAGGAACACGGCTTCTGGCGGCTGGGGCCCGCCACCCCCGCGGGGAGCCGGCCGCCCGCCGCGGACCGCCGCCGCTACCGCGGCGACTCCCTGGTCCTGGAGTCGGAGTGGGACACTCCGCGCGGCACGGTCCGTGTGATCGACTTCATGCCGCCCCGTGACGGCGCCCCGCAACTGGTGCGGATCGTCGAGGGGGTCAGCGGCCGGGTGCCGATGCGCTCGGCGCTGCGGATGCGGTTCTCCTACGGCTGGGTCGTGCCGTGGGTGCACCGGGTGGACACCCGTACCGTCGCCGTCGCCGGTCCGGACTCGGTGTGGCTGGACACCGAGGCCGACACCTACGGCAAGGACCTCACCACCTACTCCGACTTCACGGTGGGCCCCGGCGACCGGATCGCCTTCACCATCAGCTGGCAGCCCTCGCACAACGAGCCGCCCGCCCTGCCCGAGCCGGAGGCCGCGCTGGAGGCCACCGAGGCGTTCTGGCGGGAGTGGGTCGAGCACTGCACCTACCACGGCCCCTACCGGGACGCGGTGGTCCGCTCGCTGATCACGCTCAAGGCGCTGACCTACGCCCCCACCGGCGGTATCGTCGCGGCGCCCACCACCTCCCTCCCCGAGGAGATCGGCGGCGTCCGGAACTGGGACTACCGCTTCACCTGGCTGCGGGACGCGGCGATCACCCTCTCCTCGCTGCTGCGCACCGGCTACCGCGAGGAGGCCCGCGCCTGGCGCGAATGGCTGCTGCGCGCGGTCGCGGGCGACCCGGAGAACCTCCAGATCATGTACGGCATCGCGGGCGAGCGGGAGTTGGCCGAGGCCGAGCTGACCTGGCTGCCCGGCTATGAGAACTCCCAGCCGGTCCGGGTCGGCAACGGCGCGGCGGGCCAGCTCCAGCTCGATGTCTACGGCGAGGTCACCGAGGCGCTGCACCTGGCCCATATGACGGGCCTGGCGCGCAACGACTACGCGAGCGTGCTCCAGCTGAAGCTGATCCGCTACCTCGAGGAGCACTGGGACGAGCCGGACGAGGGCATCTGGGAGGTGCGCGGGCCGCGCCGCCACTTCGTGCACTCCAAGGTGATGGCCTGGGTCGCGGTCGACCGCACCGTCAAGCTGATCGAATCCGGCGATGTGGACGGACCGTTGGAGCGCTGGCGGGAGCTGCGCGACGAGATCCACCGGGACGTCTGCGAGCGGGGCTACGACGCCGAGCGGAACACCTTCACCCAGTCCTACGGCTCCAAGGAGCTGGACGCCTCGCTGCTGCTCATCCCGCAGATGGGCTTCCTGCCGCCGGACGACAAGCGCGTCATCGGCACGATCGAGGCGATCCAGCGGGAGCTGTCGACCGAGGACGGCTTCGTCATGCGCTATCCCACCGCGGGCGAGGACGCCGGGGTGGACGGTCTCGAGGGCGACGAAGGGGCCTTCCTGGCCTGCTCGTTCTGGCTCGCCGACGACCTGGCGATGATCGGCCGGGTGGACGAGGCCCGCAAGCTCTTCGAGAAGCTGCTCGGGCTCCGCAACGACCTCGGGCTGCTGGCCGAGGAGTGGGACCCGCGCAACCAGCGCCAGGTGGGCAACTTCCCGCAGGCGTTCAGCCATGTGCCGCTGATCGACACCGCGCTGCGGCTGACGGCGTCCGGCGCGTACGGAGGCTGACCCCCGGCCCGGGCCCTGGAGGCCCGGGCCACCCCTCGTCTCCGGGCTGGGCCCGGGCCCAGCCGCTCGGCGCGCGCGTGGGCGCGACCGGCCACGACGCAGCCGCGGGCGAACGACCGCACCTCGCGGCACTTCCCGCGGAGCGCTTAGCGTGGCGGCATGGAACCACAGGGAACGATCACCGTGGCGCGGGCCCTCGGGCTTCCCGCCCTGCGCCGCGGGCTCCCCGAGGTGGTGTCCGGGCAGGAGCTGCTGGACCGCCCGGTGCGCTGGGTGCACGCGGGCGAGGCACCGAACATCGCCGCGCTGCTCAAGGGCGGTGAGCTGCTGCTGACCACCGGTCTCGGGGTCGGTCCGCGCCCCGCCGAGCAGCGCGCCTTCGTCCGCCGGCTCGCCGAGCGGGGCATCGCGGCGCTGGTGGTGGAGTTGGGGGCCCGGTTCCGCACCCTGCCGGGGCCGGTCGTGGACACCGCGCGCTCCTGCGGGCTGCCTCTGGTGCAGCTCCATCGCGAGGTGCCGTTCGTGACGGTCACCGAGGAGATCCACACCGAGATCGTCAATGAGCACTACGCCCTGCTGCGCCAGGCCGATGTGGTGCACCGGCAGGCCACCGAGGTGCTGCTGCGCGGCGGCGGGGTGCCGGAGATCCTGCGCCACTTCGCCGCCTTCGCGGCCAACCCGGTCTTCCTGGAGACCCCCGACGGACAACTGCTGTACGCGGCCGGGCCGGGCGGTACGCCCCCGGCGGGCGCGGCCGATCCGCTCCAGGTGTGGGAGGGGCTGCGGGCGCCGCGCGCGGCCGAGCGGCCCGAGCCGCCGGCGGGCAGCGTGATCGCGGACATCCCGGGCGGCGGGCCCGGCCCCGGCGCCGTACGGGCGCGGCTGACCGTCCTCCCGGTGGCCGGGCCGCTGGGCCCGGTGCACCGGATCGCCGCCGAGCGGACGGCGGACCTGCTGGCGGTGGTGCTGCTGCGGGCGCGCCAGGAGGAGGAGCTGGCGGCGCGCGGGCGCGGGGACTTCCTCACCGATCTCGCCGAGGGCCGGATCGAGGCGTCGGACGCCCCCGCCCAGGCCAGGGTGCTGGGCTTCCGTCCGGGTCCGGGCGGGCCGCTGCTGCCGGTGGTGATGCGGCTGGCGGAGGATCCGCGGCCGCTGGCCGGGGGCGGGGAGAGCTGGGCGGCGCTGGCCCACGCCCTGCAGGAGGAGCTGGCCGGGGCCGGGGTGCCGGTGCTGCTCGGCGTACGGCTTCCGGAGGGGCGGGTTCCGCTGCTGGCGGGGCTGCGCGGCGCGACCGAGCGGAGCGCGGTGGCCGAACGGATCGCGACGGCGCTGCGGGCCGGTGTGGAGCGGGCCTGGCCGGACCGGGCCGGTGCCCGGCCGCCGGTGGTGATCGCCGGGCTCGCGGTCGGCTGGGACGCGGCCGGAGCCGAGCTGCGGCATGCGGCGGAGGCGGCGAACGCGGCGTGCGGATCGCCACCCGACCGGGGCTGGTACGACGTACGCAGCCTGGATGTCGACCTGTTGCTGTGGCGACTGCGCGAGCACGGCGATCTGGCCGCCTTCGTGGACCGGGTGATCGGTCCGCTGCTCGCCCACGACCGCACCGCCCGCCCGCCGCTGGTGCCGACGCTGCAGACGTATCTGCGGCATGCGGGGCGCAAGGCGGAGACGGCCCGCGCACTGCACCTCAACCGCCAGACGCTGTACGACCGGCTGGCCCGGATCGCGTCGCTGCTGGGCAGCGACCTGGAGGATCCCCAGACGGTGCTCGCCCTGGGGGTGGCCCTCCAGGCCCGCCGCCATGTGCGGTGACGCGGTGGCGGGCCGCCCCGCCTGACGCGGGTGCGGCCCGCCCCGCCTGCCCGGGTCCCCGCCCGGCGTCCCCCCGTGCCGCCGGGCGGGGAGTGGCTCCCTCGCCGTCCGCCGCGCCGCCCTCGCCGCGCGCCGCGAACGCCTCCCCGCCCGGCCACCCTGTGCCGAACCACGGCCGCCCCCTGCCCGGCCCGGCGGATCTTTCCCCTCCCCGCCCCTTCCCACAGCATCGATATACGGCTTCGCCCCGGACCCCGGGGTCCAGGGCGAAGCCCCGATGGGGTCTGGGGCGGAGCCCCAGTTTCGGGAAGGGGCGGGGAGGGGAACAGCCCGCCGCAGGCGTCACAACCCGTCGGACACCCCCTAGAACGGGGTCAGCGTGAGGGTGATCCCCTTGGGCGCGGTGTCCTGGATGTAGGACGCGAACTCGGCCACGTCGTCGAAGGCGAAGCCGTACGCCTTGCCGTCCACGGTCGCCGCGTGCATGGCCTTGGCGTAGTGGTTGGTGACGTCCTCGCCGTAGAAGGCCGCCGGGTCGGTGGTCGGCTGGGCGTCGGCGTTGTGCAGCGTGGTGCGGTTGAAGCCCGCGCCGAGGATCGCCGCGACCGGGCCCGTGGTCCCGTCGTTGGGCGCGGCCAGGGCGCCGTCGCAGAACAGCACGTCCTTGGTGGAGGGCTTGTCGAAGGAGACCGAGGCCGGGCCGGTGAAGGAGAACTTCCCGCCGCTCACCCGGCCGGTGAAGGTGCCCGCGTTGGTGGTGACCTTGAGGTCCTTCGATCCGTAGGCGTCCCAGACCTGGTCGATGTACGACGCGAAGTAGTCTTCCGCGAACACCCCCGCGCCCATGCCGTGGCCCGGAGCGATCACCCGCAGATTGTCGCCGACGATCAGCTTCTTGAAGGCGTCGACCCCGGCGAGGTCGGAGAAGACCTTGGCGCGGGCGCCGTCCTTCAGGGTGCCGGTCGTCTGGTCCTGGGCGCCGGTGAGGTGGATCGACAGCGGGACGCTGAACATGTCCACCATGGTGGTGTTGCAGAACATCCCCGAGGAGTTGTACGTGAACTCCGCGCAGTCGTGCATGATGTCGTAGTTCGGGTCGCCGGACACCCAGCCCGCCGGGTACTGCAGCGCGGCCTTGCCCGCCCCGTCCTCGACCACCTTGAGCTTGAGCTTGGAGCCCAGCGACACATAGATCCGGCCGGACATCTGAGGCAGGTTCAGCTTGGTGTCACCGCTTCCGGCCAGCGGGATCGCGTAGTCGGTGAAGCCGTCCGAGCCGTTGTCGGAGAGGGCGACGGGGGCGATGTCGCCGTCAGGGGTGACGTGGACCTGCCGGTCACCCTCGTTGCCGACGATGTAGAGCCATACCGACCCGTTGTCGTACTGCCCCGTCTTGTTCACGACGGTCAGGGGCAGGGAGGCGGCGGCCTTCGCGCTCGGCGCGGCGCCGGCGCGGCCGCCGGCGAAGGCGAGACCGGTTCCCGCCGCGGCGGCGGAGGCGGCGATTCCACCCAGCAGCTTCCTGCGACTGATCATGATGATGGTGCTCCTCGGCGTAGTGGGGGTTGCCGGGAAATGGCGTGGGGGGTGACGGGAGGCGCGAATTTGAGAGCGCTCTCCCGTTCCTCTGCCCAGCACCCTGCCGATCAACGACCGGGCCCGTCAACCCCTTCACGCAGAAAGGTCTGCACCAACTCATCGTAGACGCTGAGGACATGGGCGACGGTGTCGTCCTCCGTCGGCCAGCCCGCCGTCCGTGCCCGTCCCGCCGCGGCGAGCTCCACCCGGCGCACCGGATCGGCGAGCAGCCCGGTCACGGCGTCGGCCAGGGCCTCGGGGTCGCCGTAGGGGACGAGTTCGGCCGCCTCCCCCACCAGCTCCGGCACCCCGCCGACCGCCGTGGCCACCAGGGGCACCCCCGCGTGCAACGCCTCCTGGGCCAGCAGCGACCGCGCCTCCCAGCGGCTGGAGAGCACCGCGACATCGGCCGCGGAGAGCAGCTGCGGCACGTCCTCGCGGCGGCCGAGCAGCCGCACCGGAAGCCCCTCGGTGTCGATCCGGCGCTGGAGCACCGCACGGTCCGGCCCCTCCCCCGCCACCACCAGCAGCGGCCGCGGATCCAGCACGCGCCAGCGCCGCGCCGCGTCCAGCAGCGGGCCGTGACCGGCCGTCGCCTCCAGCCGCCCCGCCGTGACCAGCAACGGCCCCTCCACCACGCCCAGTTCGGCCCGTGCCTTCTGACGGCGGCCGTCGGCGGTCTCCGGCGGCCGGCGCGGGGCGGGCACCGCGACCGGGGCCAGCCGGGCGTCGCGCGCACCGCGGGCCCGGGCCCGGTCCACCAGATCCGAGGAGGCCCCGAGCACGATCGCGGCGGCCCGTGCCACCCGACGCTCCATCAGCCGCACCAGACGGGCCCGCGCGCCCTCGGCGTCCACGCGGGTGTGCCAGGTGACGATCAGGGGTACGTTCCGGCCACGCAGCGCCACCGCGGCCAGCAGCCCCGAGCGCAGCCCGTGGGCGTGCACCAGGGCCGCTCCCAGGGTGGCCCTGCGCAGCGACGCCATGCTTCCGGCGTCCGTCAGGGCGTCGAGCCCGGTGAACCGCGCTCCCGTCTGGGTGAAGCCGTAGCCCCGCTCGGCGCTCCAGGGCCCGCACACGGTCACCCGCAGCCCGCGCGCCACCAGCCCGGCCGACAGCGACCGCACATGCACTCCGCTGCCCGAACTCCCGGCGCCCAGCACCTGGACGGCGTGCAGCGACGACTGCCCGTGCGGCGGGACCGGGGTGTTGCTCACGGTGCTGCTCACGCGGGCGGAGCTCCTGAGACGGTGTCGGGGCGACGGGGGACGGTGCGGACGCGCTCCGCCCAAGAATGCCAGCACTCGCCGAACCCTCGTCGCAACGCTCCCAGGTGACGCCTGCCCCGAACTCGCCCGCGCGTCCGCGGTACCACCCGTTCGGGTGAAGGGTCGGTGAAGCGTCGCGTGCGGATTCGGGTGAAGGGTCGCGTGCGGATTCGGGTGAAGCGTCGCGCAAGGGGCCGCGTGAAGCGTCGTCCGAAGGGTCAGCGTCCCGCGCGGGCCGCCTCCAGGAGCTCTTCCGCATGCGCCCGCGCGAGTTCGGAGTCCTCCTGCCCCGCGAGCATCCGCGACAGCTCCCGTACGCGGTCCTCGCCCTCCATGGCCTTCACACCGCTGCGGGTCACCGACCCGTCGTTGGTCTTCTCGACCACCAGATGCCGGTCGGCGAAGGCCGCGACCTGCGGCAGATGGGTGACCACCACGACCTGCGCGGAGCGGGCGAGCCGGGCCAGCCGGCGGCCCACCTCGACCGCCGCCTTACCACCGACGCCCGCGTCCACCTCGTCGAAGAGATAGGTCGGTACGGGGTCGGAGCCCGCGAAGACGACCTCGACCGCGAGCATCACCCGGGACAGCTCACCTCCGGAGGCGCCCTTGGCGATCGGCCGGGGCGGGGCACCCGGGTGGGGCGCGAGCAGCAGCTCGACCTCGTCGGCGCCGTGCGGCCCGAAGACCACCGAGCGGCCGCCCACCTCGATGCCGTCCCCCTCCGTCTCGGTCTGGCGGATCGCGAAGGTGACCCGGGCATGCGGCATCGCCAGGGAGGCCAGCTCGGCGGTGACCGCCTCCGCGAACCGCCCCGCCGCCTCCGTACGGGCGTCGGTGAGCGTCTGCGCCAGCTCGCCCAGTTCGGCGCGGAGCGCGTCGTGCTCGGCGGTCAGCTCGCCGATGCGGTCGTCGTCGCCGTCGAGTTCGGCCAGCCGCGCGGCGCCCTGCTCGGCCCAGGCCAGCACGTCCGCGATGGTCTCGCCGTACTTGCGGGTGAGCTGGGACAGCGCGGCGCGGCGCTCCTCGACGGCCGCCAGGCGGATCGGGTCGGCGTCCAGGTTGTCGGCGTACCCCGCGAGGTCTCCGGCCACATCGGACAGCAGGATGCCCACTTCGCCGATCCGGTCGGCGAGCCCGGCGAGGGCCTGGTCATGGGAGCGCACGGCCTCCACGGCGCGATGGGCGCCCCCGACCAGGGTGGCCGCGTCCACGCCCTCCGGGTCCTCCGGGTTCCCGGCGAGGGCGGCGTGCGCGACGGCGGCGGCGGACGCCAGGGCCTCGGCGTGGCCCAGCCGTTCGGCCTCGGCCGCCAGTTCCTCGTCCTCCCCGGGGCGGGGCTCGGCGGCCGCGACCTCCTCGAGGCCGAAGCGCAGCAGATCCGCCTCCTGCGCCCGCTCGCGGGCCCGTGTGGTCAGCTCCTCCAGCTCGGCCGAGACGGCGCGCAGCCGGCGGTAGGCCCCCGCGTACTTCTCCAGGGGCCCGGCCACCGCGGCGCCCGCGTACCGGTCCAGCGCCTGCCGCTGCCGGGCGGGCCGCAGCAGGCCCTGCTGATCGGTCTGTCCGTGCACGGCCACGAGATCGTCGGCCAGCTCGCCCAGCAGGCCCACGGGGACCGAGCGGCCGCCCACGTGGGCGCGCGACCGCCCTTCGGCGGAGAGCGTACGGCTGATCAGCAGCACGCCGTCGTCGAGTTCGGCCCCCGCTTCCTCCGCCCTTACGGCCGCCGCCGAGCGGGCGTCGACCGTAAGGCGGCCCTCGACGACCGCCGCCTTGGCCCCGATCCGCACCAGGGCGGCGTCGGCGCGGCCGCCCAGCAGCAGCCCGAGGCTGGTGACGACCATGGTCTTGCCCGCGCCGGTCTCACCGGTCACCGCGGTGAAGCCGGGCGACAGCTCGACGACCGCGTCGTCGATGACGCCCAGCGCACGTATCCGCATCTCCTCCAGCACGTGCAAGACCATACGAGGTTTGGTCGGTGCGATGCGACGAAGGGGCGCCACTTATGGGGTCCACCCGCACATCTGCCCGGTGCGAGCGCCTCCGGCGGTGAGCCCCCGCCCCGCCCCTTCCCACAGCGTCAATACGCGGCTCCGCCACGTGGATGGAAGCCCCGCCCCCTCGCACCCCCACCGGGGCTCCGCCCCGGACCCCGCTCCTCAATCGCCGGAGGGGCTGGGAAACGGGGCTCCGCCGCGTGGCCGGGGCTCCGCCCCTGGGCCCCGGGGCCTGGGGCAGAGCCCCGACCCTCCGAGGTCTGGGGCGCAGCCCCGGCCCTCCCGGGTCTGGAGGCGTAACCCCGGCCCTCCATGGTCTGGGACGCAACCCCGATCCTCCAGGGTCTGGGGCACAGCCCCGACCCTCCAGTGCCTGGAGGCGTAACCCCAGCCCTCCCGGGCCTAGGACACAACCCCGACCCTCCCGGGCCTAGGACACAACCCCGACCCTCCCGGGCCAGCGGACACAACCCCCGACCCTCCCGGGTCCAGGACGCAACCCCGACCCTCCAGTGCCTGGAGGCGTAACCCCAGCCCTCCCGGGCCTAGGACGCAACCCCGACCCTCCAGAGGTCTGGGGCACAGCCCCGGCACTCCCGGGTCTAGGGCACAGCCTCGCCCCTCCAGGGCCAGGGGGCACAACCCCCACCCTCCCGCGCCAGGGGGCACAACCGCCACCCTCCCAGGCCAGGGACAGAGCCCCGGTCCTCCCCGGGTCTGGGGCAGAGCCTCGGCCCGCCCAGGCCAGGGACAGAGCCCCGGTCCTCCCCGGGTCTGGGGCAGAGCCTCGGCCCGCCCACGCCTGGGGCAGAGCCCCGGCCCGCCCATGCCTGGGGCAGAGCCCCGGTCCGCCGGGGTCTGGGGCAGAGCCCCAGGTTCGGGAAGGGGCGGGGAGGGGAACAGCCCGCCGCAGGCGGCAAGACCCGTCGGACATCCCCTAGTGCGGCGCGCCTCGCCACCCCGCGACCGGAAGCGCGAACTTGGCGACCAAGCGGTCCGTGAAGGACGCGTGGTGGAGCCGGGCCAGCCGGACCGGGACCGCGCCCCGGCGCACCTCGACCCGCGCGCCCGCCGGAAGCTCCACCGTGCGGCGGCCGTCGCACCACAGCACCCCGTGCGGGGTCTGCGGCTGCACCTCGACCGCGAGCACCGACTTCGGCGAGGTCACCAGCGGCTTGGCGAACAGCGCATGGGCGCTGATCGGCACCATCAGCAGCGCCTCCACCTCGGGCCACACCACCGGCCCGCCCGCCGAGAAGGCGTACGCCGTCGAGCCGGTCGGGGTCGCGCAGACCACGCCGTCGCCGCCGAACCGCGAGACCGGGCGGTTGTCGACCTCCGTGACCACCTCGAGCAGCCGCTCACGCGCGGCCTTCTCGACCGACGCCTCGTTCAGCGCCCAGTCCGTGTGCACGATGTGCCCGTCGTTGCGAACCAGCACATCGATCGTCATGCGCTCCTCGACCTCGTACTGCCGGGTCACCACCCGGTCCACGACCTTGTCGAGGTCGTCCCGCTCGGCCTCGGCCAGGAAGCCCACCCGGCCGAGGTTCACGCCGAGCATCGGCACGCCCGAGACCCGGGCGAACTCCGCTCCGCGCAGCAGGGTCCCGTCCCCGCCGAGGACGACCAGCAGCTCACAGCCGTCCAGCACGTCACGCTCCGCGTCGACGCGCTCGACAGCGGGGGGCAGCGGCAGGTCCGCCGCCTCGGCGGCGAGCACCCGTACCCCGATTCCGCTGCGCAGCAGCCCCTGGACAACCAGTTCGGCGCTGCGGATGGCCGCCGGGCGGCCGGTGTGCGCGAGGAGGAAGACAGTGCGGTCCGCCGTCGCCTCGGCCGCCGGCGTCATCGGCTCGACCGCCGGTCCCGCCACCGCGTCCCCGGCCCCGGGCTCGGGCACTGCTTCCTTCTGCTGCGCTGCTTCTGAAGTGGTCAACTGGGCCCCTCCGCCACTGCACGGTCAACATCCGCCGGGTCCAGTGCCGGCGCCCCGGCGCGCATCCACAAAAAGTACTCGACGTTACCCGACGGCCCCGGGAGCGGGCTGGCCGTTACGCCCAGCACACCCAGTCCCAGCTCCGCCGCCCGCCCGGCCACCGTGCGCACCGCCTCGGCGCGCAGTTCGGCGCTGCGGACCACGCCCCCGCTGCCCAGCCGCTCCTTGCCGACCTCGAACTGTGGTTTGACCATCAGCACCAGATCGGCGTCGGGCGCCGCGCACCGCACGAGGGCGGGCAGGACGAGCCCGAGCGGAATGAAGGAGAGATCACCGACCACCAGGTCCACCGATTTCCCCCCAATCCGCTCAAGTGTCAGCTCGCGTACGTTTGTACGGTCGTAAACGCTGACGCGTTCATCGCTCTGGAGCGACCAGGCGAGCTGCCCGTAGCCGACGTCGACGGCGAGCACCTGAGCGGCGCCCGCGCGCAGCAGGACGTCCGTGAAGCCTCCGGTGGACGCGCCCGCGTC
Source organism: Streptomyces yongxingensis (assembly GCF_055597465.1). Taxonomy (NCBI): domain Bacteria; kingdom Bacillati; phylum Actinomycetota; class Actinomycetes; order Kitasatosporales; family Streptomycetaceae; genus Streptomyces; species Streptomyces yongxingensis. The sequence continues at coordinate 8,326,204 of NZ_CM145717.1, read as the reverse complement.
CAGCGCCCGCCGCCCGGCGACCTTCAGCCCCGCCCCGGCTCCCGTGGCCGGGCGGACCCCGGGGTTCTGCCCCGCGCCCGCGCCCTTCCGGTACTCCTCGCTGAAGGCGTACAGCGCGCCCGCCAGCTTGTGGCCGCCGCGCGAGACATAGTCCGGATCGCTGTCGTCCTCGATCACGACGACGGCCGCGCTGGTCTCCACCTGGGTGGCCGGTTTGGTCGCCACCGCCCCGCCGACGGTGACCCGGCCCGCGGCGATCAACTGGCTGGCGTGCTCACGCGAACGCGCCAGCTTGCGGCGCACCAGCTCCGCGTCGAGTCGTGCGCGTCGTGGACGGGTCACTGCCACGGGTGGTTCAGCTCCTGAGGTCGTTTACTAAGCGGACGGGGGCCGCGGGCCGGGCGGCGGTGGTCCGGGCCGCCGGTCGAGTGCGGTCAGCGTGTCGCGCAGGCCCCGGTGGACATCCTCGTACACCTCCAGGTGTCCGCTCGTCCCGAGGTGGTCGGCGTCGGCCAGCCGGGCCAGCCGGGCGTCCACCTCGGCGACGCCGGTGGGCGTACGGTCCACGCCGAGCGGGGCCGGATCGGCGGGGCCGGGCGGCTCCGGCACGGCCTCGGAAACCGGCTCCGGCACGACGACCTCGGACACCGGCTCCGGCACGACGTCCTCGGCCCCCTCGGACACCGGCTCCGGCGCGGCCTCCCGGGCCCCCTCGGGCGCCCGCTCCGGCGCGGCCTCCTGGGGCCGCTCCGCAGCCGGACCGGGCTGTGGGCCGGGCCACCCGGCCGGCATCGGCTCACTCATGGCCCCGACGCTACCGCGAATCCCTCGTTCTCCGGCGTACGAGACCTGGGGTAACGTCGTCCGCGATGGCGACCTTGGAACAGTGCCGCAGCGCACTCGACAAACTGGCGGAGAACCTCGCGACCGCGAACGGGGACCTCCGCAGCGCTGCCGCGCTCGATCGCTCGGTCAGCTGCTGGATCACCGACCTGGACACCACCTTCGTCGGCCGTCTCGTGGACAGCCGGATCGAGGATGTGACGACCGAGTCGGGCCCCCCGGCCGAGCGTGCGCAGATCCGGCTGGCGATGACCGGGGACGACCTGGTGGCCCTGGTCGACGGCGAGCTGCACTTCGCACGGGCCTGGGGCAGCGGACGGATCAAGCTCGAGGCCGGGCTGCGCGACCTGCTGCGGCTGCGGAAGCTGATCTAGGGCAGGCGCCCCGCCCCGGGCCGGGGCAAGAGCCCCGCCCCGAGCCCCTGCTCCGGCCCGGGCGCCCCCACCCCGAGCCGGTCGTCAGGACTCACTCACCGCGGCGGTCGCCAGAGGCGCCTCCACCCGTGCCGTACGGGACCGGCGGGCAGCCGGGATGACCAACGGTGTCCCCGTCTCCGGGTCGTCGATCACCTGACAGCGCAGCCCGAAGACCCGCTCCACCAGCTCCGCCGTGACCACGTCACCCGGCGCCCCCTCCGCGACGACCTCCCCGCCCCGCATCGCGATCAGATGGGTGGCGTAACGGGCGGCGTGGTTCAGGTCGTGCAGCACCGCGACGAGGGTGCGGCCCTGCTCCTCGTGGAGCTGGGCGCACAGATCCAGCACATCGATCTGGTGCTGGATGTCCAGATAGGTCGTGGGCTCGTCGAGGAGCAGCAGCGGGGTCTGCTGGGCGATGGCCATCGCGATCCACACCCGCTGGCGCTGGCCGCCGGACAATTCGTCGACATAGCGATCCGCGAGCTCCGCCACACCGGTCGCCGCCATCGATTCGTCGACGATCCGCTCGTCCGTCTCCGACCACTGCCGCAGCAGTCCCTGGTGCGGATAGCGGCCGCGGGCGACCAGGTCGGCGACGGTGATCCCGTCCGGGGCGATCGACGACTGGGGCAGCAGCCCGAGGGTGCGGGCCACCTTCTTGGCGGGCAGTGAGCCGATCGACTGCCCGTCCAGCAGCACCGATCCGGCCGCCGGCTTGAGCATCCGGGACAGGGCACGCAGCAGGGTCGACTTCCCGCAGGCGTTCGGCCCGACGATGACCGTGAAGGAGTGGTCGGGGATGGTCACGGACAGCTCCTCGGCGACCGTGCGCCGGTCGTAGGCGAGGGTCAGTCCCTCCGCCATGAGCCGCTGCCGCCGGTCCTGGGTGCCGCTCGTGCGGGAAGCCACGGTCTGCCGGGTGTCCTTGTCCATGTCGTCTTCCGTCCGGGTCGTGTCCACAGTCGTCATATCCGCCCCGCCCTGCGCTCGGTCACCAGCAGCCACAGCAGATAGGCGCCGCCCAGCATCCCGGTGAGCACCCCCACCGGCAGCTGATCGGCCCCGAAGGCGCGCTGGGCGGCCCAGTCGGCGGTGACCAGCAGCGCGGCGCCCATCCAGGCCGCGGGGAGCAGGTTCGGGCCCGGCGAGCGGGTGAGCCTGCGGGCCAGCTGCGGGGCGACGAGCGCCACGAAGGCGACGGGCCCGGCGGCGGCCGTGGCGGACGCGACCAGCAGCACGGCCGCGCCCATCAGCACCATCCGCGTCCGCTCCACCCGCACCCCGAGGGCGTAGGCACTGTCGTCGCCCATCTCCAGCATCCGCAGGTTCCGCGCCTGCCCGAGGGCCACGGGCATGAGCACCGCGCAGACGGCCAGCAGCGGCCAGACCTGGTCCCAGTCGCGGCCGTTCAGCGAGCCGGTCAGCCACATCACCGCACGGGCCGCGTCCTCCTGGCGGGCCTGGGTGAGCAGATAGCCGTTGACGGCGGTGAACGTCGCGGAGGTGCCGATGCCCACGAGGACCAGCCGATAGCCGTGGACGCCCTGCCGCCAGGCCAGCGCGTAGACGGCCAGTCCGGTCAGCACCCCGCCGAGGACGGCCCCGGTGGCGACCACGTTCGGATCGCCCTTGACCAGCACGATGGCCGTGAGCGCCCCGGCCGCCGCCCCCTGGCCGAGGCCGATCACATCCGGGCTGCCCAGCGGATTGCGGGAGATGGACTGGAAGATCGCCCCGCCCAGCCCCAAGGCCGCGCCGACCAGCAGCCCCACCAGCACCCGCGGCAGCCGCAGATCGTTGACGATGAAGTCCTGGGCCACGGTGCCGTTGCCGAGGAGCGTGCGCACCACATCGGCGGGGGCGATGGGGAAGTCGCCGGTGCCGATCAGCACGACGCTCATCACCAGCGCCGCGGCGATCAGCAGCAGCCCCACGACCGCGCCGCGGACATCCAGGCGCAGCGAGAGACCGGCGGTGCGCAGCGTGACCCCGCGCGTCCCGGACTTGGCGGTGCGCTTGCTCGCGTTCACAGTTGGGCCATCCTTCGGCGACGAACGAGGTAGATGAAGAGGGGCCCGCCGATGAAGGTGGTGACGACGCCGACCTGGAGCTCCGCGGGCCGGGTGACCAACCGCCCGATCACATCGGCGCCCAGCAGCAGAACGGGCGAGAGCACCGCGGCGTACGGCAGGATCCAGCGCATATCGGGCCCGGTCAGCGCGCGGACCAGATGCGGCACGATCAGCCCGACGAACGCGATCGGCCCGCAGGCGGCGGTCGCGGCCCCGCACAGCAGGGTGACCGCGATCATCGAGAGCGCCCGGGTCCGGTTGAGGTTGCTGCCGAGTGCGCGGGCGGTGTCGTCGCCGAGCGCCACGGCGTTCAGCGAACGGCCCAGCAGAACCGCCAGCACCACGCCGACCAGGAGGAACGGGGCCACCTGCCGGACCACCGTCATATTGGCGGAGGCGAGTGAACCCACCGTCCAGAAGCGCATCTTGTCGAGCGCCGCGGTGTCCAGCAGCTCCACGGCGTTGACGTATCCGTAGAGCGCCGCGTACACCGCCATCCCGGCGAGCGCGAGCCGCACCGGGGTGGCGGTCCGGCTGCCGCCGAGCGCGTACACCAGCACGGACACGACGGCGGTGCCGAGGAACGCGAACCACACATAGCCGGTGAGGGAGGTGACGCCGAGGAAGCTGATGGCCGAGACGACGGCGGCGGACGCGCCCGCGTTCAGCCCCAGCAGCCCGGGGTCGGCGAGCGGGTTGCGGGTGAGGGCCTGGATGACCGCGCCCGCGAGGCCGAGGCCGACGCCGACGAGCAGCCCGAGGATGGTGCGCGGCAGCCGTACGTCCCGGATCACCACATCGGTGTCGCTGCCGGTGTAGTGGAACAGCCCGTGCCACACCTGGCCCAGCGGAATCGGTTTGGCGCCGATCGCGATGGACGCCGCGGCGATCGCCAGCAGCACGCCCAGCGAGACGACCAATCCGGTCGCACGGCGCGCGGTGCGCCGCCGGGGCGGCGCGCTCGCTGTCTCGGTCCCGGCTTTCGCCGGACTGACCAGGGTCACGCGGAACTCCACCTCACAGCACGGCCGATCAGGACTCAGGTTAAGTTAGGTTACCCTAAGTCCCATTGGCCGCATCCATGCGGGCTTTCCGGAGCGCGAGTTCGGCCGCACGGCCCCGCGTCGGCACGGAGCCTCAACCCCGTCGGCACGGAGACTCGGCCGCGTAGGCGCGAAGCCTCTGTCGGTCCGGTCCGAAAGCGGCGAACCGCGTCCACTCGAGCCCCGGTCGGCTCATGCCCCGTCGGCTCGGGAACCCAGCCGCATCGGCTCACGGCCCCCGTCTGCGCGAGAGCCCGTGCCCCGTCGGCTCACAACCCCAGCCGCGCCAGAGCCTTCCCCGCGTCCGCGCCGCTCACACCGTCCCCCGCCTCGGACCACGCCGCCGCGCACAGCGCCCGCAACCCGTCCAGCGGCTCATCGCCCCCGCCCTCCAGCACCAGCGCGCCGTTCTCGGCCCGCGCCGCCCAGCCCCCGCACCGGAAGCCGCCCGACGCCCCGTCGCGCGCCACCTCCGGCTGCGGGGTGAGCAGCCCCCGCAAGTCGCGGTCCACATACGACGGCCGGTGCCCGGGCTCGGCGGCCAGCAGCTGAGCGGGCGTGGTCACCCCGGTCAGCACCAGCAGCGAGTCCACCCCGCCCGCGTACGCCCCCTCGATATCGGTGTCCAGCCGGTCCCCGACCACCAGCGGCCGCCGGGCGCCGGTCCGCAGGATCGTCTCCCGGTGCATCGGCGGCAGCGGCTTCCCCGCGGCCTGCGGGGACGTGCCCGCCACGATGCGCACGACCTCCACCGCCGCGCCGTTGCCCGGGGCGATGCCCCGTCCGCTGGGAATCGTCAGATCCAGGTTGGAGGCGAACCACGGCACCCCGCGCGCCACCGCGTACCCCGCCTCCATCAGCCGCGCCCAGGGCATGTCCGGCCCGCCGTACCCCTGCGCCACCGCCGCCGGGTCGTCGTCCGCCGAGTCCACCGGTGTCAGCCCGCGCTCGCGCAGCGCCACCCGCAGCCCCTCCCCGCCGATCACCAGCACCCGCGCCCCCTCCGGCAACTGCTCGGAGATCAGCCGGGCGACCGCCTGCGCGGAGGTGATCACATCGTCGGGGGTGGCGGGCATCCCGAGCCGGGTCAGATGCTCGGCCACCGCCTCCGGCGTCCGCAGCGCGTTATTGGTCACATACGCCAGCCGCATCCCGCCGTCCCGTGCGGTGACCAGCGACTCCACGGCATGGTCAATGGCCTCGCCGCCCGCGTACACCACCCCGTCGAGGTCCAGCAGGGCCGTGTCGTACGCCTCGTTCAGCGACTGCCGGCTGGACTCGGGCCGGGTGCGGACGGGCTGGTTCATGAGGGCCACTCCTCGCAGATCTGTGCGCTTCTCCCCCGATCATCGCGTATCGCCGCGCGGGGCATAACATTCACTGATGAGCATTCCAGGGCCTGGCGGACAAGGTCTGCAGCTCACCCCCTTCCGGGGGCTGCGCTATGTCCCGGAGCGGGTCGGCAGTCTCGCCGCCGTCACCTCACCGCCCTACGACGTGGTGGTCAGGCCCGAGGGCCTGCGCGAGCTCGAGACGGCGGACCCGTACAACATCGTCCGGCTGATCCTGCCGCAGGCCGGGACCCCGGAGGCCCGGCACCGCAAGGCCGCCGAGACGCTGCGCCGCTGGCAGGCGGACGGAGTGCTCGCCCCGGACCCCGAACCCGCGCTCTACGTCTACGAGCAGCGCGACGGCCCGACCCTCCAGCGCGGGCTGATCGGCGCGCTGCGGCTGAGTTCCCGCGACGAGGGCATCGTCCTGCCCCACGAGGAGGTCATGCCGCATGTCGTCGAGGACCGAGCCGATCTGATGCGCGCCACCGCCGCCCATCTGGAGCCACTGCTGCTCGCCTACCGCGGCAACGGGAACGGGACTTCGGGAAACGGGGCCTCAGGGAACGGAGCCGCCGGGCAGGGCACCGGCGGGCAGGGCACCGGCGGGCAGGGCACCGGCGGGGCGGCGCAGGTCATCGAACGCACCATCCTGCGCGAGCCGTTGCTCTCCACGACCACCGAGGACGGCGTGGACCACCATCTGTGGCGGGTCACCGACCCCGCCGACCTCGTGGAGGTCTCCACCGACCTCCGCCACCACCAGGCCCTCATCGCCGACGGCCACCACCGCTGGGCCACCTATCTGCGGCTGCGCGAGGAGCGACGGGAGCCCGGCCCCTGGGACTTCGGGCTCGTCCTGCTCGTCGACACCGCCCGCTATCCGCTCCGGGTCCGGGCCATCCACCGGCTGCTCCGCCGGCTGTCCCCGGACGAGGCGCTCCCGGCGGTGCGGCGCGCCTTCCGGGTGCGGACGATCGACGGCCCGCTGCCGCGCGCCCTGGAGACGCTCGCCGAGGCGGCCGCGGCGGCGCGCGCCGAGCCCGGAGCGCCGAACGCCTTCCTGCTGGCCGGGGACGGCCGCTTCCACCTCCTGGACCGGCCGGACCCGGATCTGCTGGCCCGTACGGTCCCGGACGGACGGCCGGAGGCATGGCGGACGCTGGACGCGACGGTGCTCCACCACACCCTGCTGGACCACCTGTGGAACGTCCCGGACACGCCCGAGCACATCGGCTACCTCCACGACCCGGCGGCGGCCGTCGAGCAGGCGGAGCGACTGGGCGGCACGGCGGTGCTGATGCATCCGGTGCGCGAGGACGTCGTGCACGAGCTGGCGCGGCAGGGCATCGCGATGCCGCACAAGTCGACGTCCTTCGGGCCGAAGCCGGCGACGGGGCTGGTGCTGCGGAGCCTGACGCTGGGCTGAGCCCTTCGGGCGCGGAGCTCAGGGCGCGGACATGCGAGCGGACATGCGAAGGGGGCGGGATCCCGGTCCGGGGTCCCGCCCCCTCACGTCAGGGCATCAGCGGTCGTCGCCGTCCTCGTCGGGCCCGGCCGCCTCCGCCTGGCCCTCGGACGTCGCCTCGGCCACCGGCTCGGAGTCGTCGGCGTCGTCGGCCTCGGCCTCGGGCTCGACCATGTCCTCGTCGGACGGGAGCTCGTCGACCTCCGAGACCTCCGGCTCCTCGGCCTTCGACTCCTCGACGGGCTGGGAGGCGTCGTCGGCCGCCGCCTCCTCGGGGTCAAGGGCGTCCACGAACTCGACCCCGTCCAGCTCGGCGAGCCGGTCCGACGCGTCCGTACTCCCGCCCTGATCCGCCTCGAGCGCCTTGGCGAACCACTCGCGGGCCTCGTCCTCGCGGCCGACCGCCAGCAGCGCGTCGGCGTACGCGTAGCGCAGCCGGGCGGTCCAGGGCTGGATGGAGTTGGAGGCCAACTCCGGGCTCTGCAAGGTGACGACGGCGGCGTCGGCCTGGCCCATGTCGCGCCGGGCACCGGCGGCCACCATCCGCATCTCGACCTGACCGGCCCGGTCCAGCTTCTGCACCTCCGGCTCACCGGCCATGGCCAGCGCCCGCTCGGGACGGCCCATCCCGCGCTCGCAGTCGGCCATCACCGGCCACAGCTCGGAGTTGCCGGTCATCCGGCGCGCGGCACGGAACTCCGCGAGCGCCTCGGCGTACTTCCCGACGGCGTACGAGGCGAAGCCCGCGGCCTCGCGCACGGCGGCCACCCGGGAGGCGAGCCGCAGGGCGACGCGCGAGTACTGGTACGCCCGCTCGGGGTCTTCGTCCAGCAGCTTGGCCACCATGACGAGGTTCTTGGCGACGTCCTCGGCGAGGGTCTTCGGCAGGCTCATCAGCTCCTGCCGCACGCCCTTGTCGATCTCCTCGCCGGTGATGTCCTCGGGGATCGGCAGCCGCTTGATGGGCTCGCGGTCGCGGTCCCTGCCGCGCTCTTCGCGGCGCCCGTAGCCGCCGCTGCGATCGTCACGGCGCTTGAACCCACCGCCGCCGCCGGAGCGCCGGTCGTCGCGGCCCCGTCCCTGACCGTACGGACGACGCGGCCCACGGTCGTCGCGACCGCCCCGGAAGCCACCGTCGCGGTCATCACGGCGAGGCCCACGCGCCCGGTCGTCCCGGCGGTCGTCCCGCCGGTCATCGCGCCGGTAGCCACCACGGTCGTCATCGCGACGGTACGAAGGCCGCTCATCACGACGGTCATCGCGCCGGAACCCACCACGGTCATCATCACGACGCGACGAAGGCCGCTCATCACGACGCTCGGAGCCGCCGCCCCGGCTGCCGCGGTCATCGTCACGACGGTACGAAGGCCGCTCATCACGACGCTCATCCCGCCGGAACCCACCACGGTCATCATCACGACGCGACGAAGGCCGGACATCACGACGCTCGGAGCCGCCGCCCCGGCCGCCACGGTCACGATCACGGTCATCTCGGCGGAACCCACCACGGTCGTCACGACGCTCGTCGCGGCGCTCATCCCGGCGGTCATCGCGCCGGTAGCCACCACGGTCATCGTCCCGGCGGAAGCCCGGCCGATCGTCACGGTCCCGGCGGAAACCGCCTGGGCGGAAGCCACCGTCGCGGTCATCACGGCGAGGCCCACGCGACCGCTCGTCACGACGGTCATCCCGCCGATCGTCTCGGCGCTCGTAACGCCCGGCGGGGCGGCCACCCCGGTCATCGCGGCGCCCATAGCCGCCGGGGCGGCCTCCTCGCTCATCGTCCCGACGCGGGCCACGCGACCGGTCGTCCCGGCGCTCGTCCCGGCGCTCGTCCCGGCGGTCATCGCGGCGGAAGCCACCACGGTCGTCATCGCGGCGGAACCCGCCACGGTCATCATCGCGACGCGGCCCGCGCGGCCGCTCATCGCGGCGGTCGTCACGCCGGAAACCACCACGAGCGCCGTCGCGGCGCGGCCCGGAGCCGCGGGCCTCCCGCCGGTCGCCGGCGTCCCGGCCCCGCGGCTCGCGGCCCGACCGGTCGTCGGGAGAGTTGGTGGACATCGGCGTGACTCCTGTCTTCATGTACTTCAGCCATTCTCCCGCATCAGTCAAACCGATGCGGGCCCAGCAAAAACAAAAGAACCCTTGGTCCCAGCATGCACGCTGGGACCAAGGGTCCTCCAAAGATTGTTCGGCGGCGTCCTACTCTCCCACAGGGTCCCCCCTGCAGTACCATCGGCGCTGAAAGGCTTAGCTTCCGGGTTCGGAATGTAACCGGGCGTTTCCCTAACGCAATGACCACCGAAACCCTATCGGGTTCTAGCGAACAAGCACACTCTTCAATTAAGTCAAGTGGAACTGATTCACCGGTGCGACTGTTCGCAACCCGGGAACCACACAGTGGACGCGAGCACCTGAGGACAAGCCCTCGGCCTATTAGTACCAGTCAACTCCACCGGTCACCCGGCTTCCATATCTGGCCTATCAACCCAGTCGTCTACTGGGAGCCTTAACCCATCACGTGGGTGGGAGCCCTCATCTCGAAGCAGGCTTCCCGCTTAGATGCTTTCAGCGGTTATCCCTCCCGAACGTAGCCAACCAGCCATGCCCTTGGCAGAACAACTGGCACACCAGAGGTTCGTCCGTCCCGGTCCTCTCGTACTAGGGACAGCCCTTCTCAAGACTCCTACGCGCACAGCGGATAGGGACCGAACTGTCTCACGACGTTCTAAACCCAGCTCGCGTACCGCTTTAATGGGCGAACAGCCCAACCCTTGGGACCGACTCCAGCCCCAGGATGCGACGAGCCGACATCGAGGTGCCAAACCATCCCGTCGATATGGACTCTTGGGGAAGATCAGCCTGTTATCCCCGGGGTACCTTTTATCCGTTGAGCGACGGCGCTTCCACAAGCCACCGCCGGATCACTAGTCCCGACTTTCGTCCCTGCTCGACCCGTCGGTCTCACAGTCAAGCTCCCTTGTGCACTTACACTCAACACCTGATTGCCAACCAGGCTGAGGGAACCTTTGGGCGCCTCCGTTACCCTTTAGGAGGCAACCGCCCCAGTTAAACTACCCACCAGACACTGTCCCTGATCCGGATCACGGACCCAGGTTAGACATCCAGCACGACCAGAGTGGTATTTCAACAACGACTCCACACTAACTGGCGTCAATGCTTCACAGTCTCCCACCTATCCTACACAAGCCGAACCGAACACCAATATCAAGCTATAGTAAAGGTCCCGGGGTCTTTCCGTCCTGCTGCGCGAAACGAGCATCTTTACTCGTAATGCAATTTCACCGGGCCTATGGTTGAGACAGTCGAGAAGTCGTTACGCCATTCGTGCAGGTCGGAACTTACCCGACAAGGAATTTCGCTACCTTAGGATGGTTATAGTTACCACCGCCGTTTACTGGCGCTTAAGTTCTCAGCTTCGCGGGATCGAAACCCCACTAACCGGTCCCCTTAACGTTCCAGCACCGGGCAGGCGTCAGTCCGTATACATCGCCTTACGGCTTCGCACGGACCTGTGTTTTTAGTAAACAGTCGCTTCTCGCTGGTCTCTGCGGCCACCACCAGCTCAAGGAGAAAATCCCATCACCAGCAATGGCCCCCCTTCTCCCGAAGTTACGGGGGCATTTTGCCGAGTTCCTTAACCATAGTTCACCCGAACGCCTCGGTATTCTCTACCTGACCACCTGAGTCGGTTTAGGGTACGGGCCGCCATGAAACTCGCTAGAGGCTTTTCTCGACAGCATAGGATCATCCACTTCACCACAATCGGCTCGGCATCAGGTCTCACCCTTAAATGAGGGACGGATTTACCTACCCCTCGGGCTACACCCTTACCCCGGGACAACCACCGCCCGGGCTGGACTACCTTCCTGCGTCACCCCATCACTCACCTACTACAAGTCTGGTCCGGCGGCTCCACCACTCCCCTTCACCCGAAGGATCCAGGGCGGCTTCACGGCCTTAGCATCGCCTGATTCAGCGTTGACGCTTCAAAGCGGGTACCGGAATATCAACCGGTTGTCCATCGACTACGCCTGTCGGCCTCGCCTTAGGTCCCGACTTACCCTGGGCAGATCAGCTTGACCCAGGAACCCTTAGTCAATCGGCGCACACGTTTCTCACGTGTGTATCGCTACTCATGCCTGCATTCTCACTCGTGAACCATCCACAACTCGCTTACACGGCTGCTTCACCCGGCACACGACGCTCCCCTACCCATCACAGCCCCCGTTAGGGGTCATGCTGCAATGACACGACTTCGGCGGTACGCTTGAGCCCCGCTACATTGTCGGCGCGGAATCACTTGACCAGTGAGCTATTACGCACTCTTTCAAGGATGGCTGCTTCTAAGCCAACCTCCTGGTTGTCTCTGCGACTCCACATCCTTTCCCACTTAGCGTACGCTTAGGGGCCTTAGTCGATGCTCTGGGCTGTTTCCCTCTCGACCATGGAGCTTATCCCCCACAGTCTCACTGCCGCGCTCTCACTTACCGGCATTCGGAGTTTGGCTAAGGTCAGTAACCCGGTAGGGCCCATCGCCTATCCAGTGCTCTACCTCCGGCAAGAAACACACGACGCTGCACCTAAATGCATTTCGGGGAGAACCAGCTATCACGGAGTTTGATTGGCCTTTCACCCCTAACCACAGGTCATCCCCCAGGTTTTCAACCCTGGTGGGTTCGGTCCTCCACGAAGTCTTACCTCCGCTTCAACCTGCCCATGGCTAGATCACTCCGCTTCGGGTCTTGAGCGCGCTACTAAACCGCCCTATTCGGACTCGCTTTCGCTACGGCTTCCCCACACGGGTTAACCTCGCAACACACCGCAAACTCGCAGGCTCATTCTTCAAAAGGCACGCAGTCACGACCGTGCTCCAAAGAACACGGCGACGCTCCCACGGCTTGTAGGCACACGGTTTCAGGTACTATTTCACTCCGCTCCCGCGGTACTTTTCACCATTCCCTCACGGTACTATCCGCTATCGGTCACCAGGGAATATTTAGGCTTAGCGGGTGGTCCCGCCAGATTCACACGGGATTTCTCGGGCCCCGTGCTACTTGGGTATCGCACAAGCAAGTTGCTGACATTTCAGCTACGGGGGTCTTACCCTCTACGCCGGGCCTTTCGCATGCCCTTCGCCTACATCAACAATTTCTGACTCACCCAGCCGCCGGCAGACGACTGAAGTACGAACCCACAACCCCGCATGCGCAACCCCTGCCGGGTATCACACACATACGGTTTAGCCTCATCCAGTTTCGCTCGCCACTACTCCCGGAATCACGGTTGTTTTCTCTTCCTGCGGGTACTGAGATGTTTCACTTCCCCGCGTTCCCTCCACATACCCTATGTGTTCAGGTATGGGTGACAGCCCATGACGACTGCCGGGTTTCCCCATTCGGACACCCCCGGATCACAGCTCGGTTGACAGCTCCCCGGGGCCTATCGCGGCCTCCCACGTCCTTCATCGGTTCCTGGTGCCAAGGCATCCACCGTGCGCCCTTAAAAACTTGGCCACAGATGCTCGCGTCCACTGTGCAGTTCTCAAGCAACGACCAGTCATCCACCACCTACATGGACTCCGGCCTGTCGAGGGGATTCATTCCCTCAGACACCCAACAGCGTGCCCGGCACTCTCAACCCTCCATCTCACGTTCCACGCCGAAGCAGTACTAGCGACCAGAGCAGGTCAAGTGTGCCGAATAGTCAACGTTCCACCCATGAGCAACCGTGCAAGACACTTGCTTGCAGTCGGCCATGTGCTCCTTAGAAAGGAGGTGATCCAGCCGCACCTTCCGGTACGGCTACCTTGTTACGACTTCGTCCCAATCGCCAGTCCCACCTTCGACGGCTCCCTCCACAAGGGTTGGGCCACCGGCTTCGGGTGTTACCGACTTTCGTGACGTGACGGGCGGTGTGTACAAGGCCCGGGAACGTATTCACCGCAGCAATGCTGATCTGCGATTACTAGCGACTCCGACTTCATGGGGTCGAGTTGCAGACCCCAATCCGAACTGAGACCGGCTTTTTGAGATTCGCTCCACCTCACGGCTTCGCAGCTCATTGTACCGGCCATTGTAGCACGTGTGCAGCCCAAGACATAAGGGGCATGATGACTTGACGTCGTCCCCACCTTCCTCCGAGTTGACCCCGGCAGTCTCCTGTGAGTCCCCATCACCCCGAAAGGCATGCTGGCAACACAGAACAAGGGTTGCGCTCGTTGCGGGACTTAACCCAACATCTCACGACACGAGCTGACGACAGCCATGCACCACCTGTACACCGACCACAAGGGGGACCCTGTCTCCAGGGTTTTCCGGCGTATGTCAAGCCTTGGTAAGGTTCTTCGCGTTGCGTCGAATTAAGCCACATGCTCCGCCGCTTGTGCGGGCCCCCGTCAATTCCTTTGAGTTTTAGCCTTGCGGCCGTACTCCCCAGGCGGGGAACTTAATGCGTTAGCTGCGGCACGGACAACGTGGAATGTCGCCCACACCTAGTTCCCAACGTTTACGGCGTGGACTACCAGGGTATCTAATCCTGTTCGCTCCCCACGCTTTCGCTCCTCAGCGTCAGTATCGGCCCAGAGATCCGCCTTCGCCACCGGTGTTCCTCCTGATATCTGCGCATTTCACCGCTACACCAGGAATTCCGATCTCCCCTACCGAACTCTAGCCTGCCCGTATCGAATGCAGACCCGGGGTTAAGCCCCGGGCTTTCACATCCGACGCGACAAGCCGCCTACGAGCTCTTTACGCCCAATAATTCCGGACAACGCTTGCGCCCTACGTATTACCGCGGCTGCTGGCACGTAGTTAGCCGGCGCTTCTTCTGCAGGTACCGTCACTTGCGCTTCTTCCCTGCTGAAAGAGGTTTACAACCCGAAGGCCGTCATCCCTCACGCGGCGTCGCTGCATCAGGCTTGCGCCCATTGTGCAATATTCCCCACTGCTGCCTCCCGTAGGAGTCTGGGCCGTGTCTCAGTCCCAGTGTGGCCGGTCGCCCTCTCAGGCCGGCTACCCGTCGTCGCCTTGGTAGGCCATCACCCCACCAACAAGCTGATAGGCCGCGGGCTCATCCTGCACCGCCGGAGCTTTCCACCACCAGACCATGCGGTCGGTAGTCATATCCGGTATTAGACCCCGTTTCCAGGGCTTGTCCCAGAGTGCAGGGCAGATTGCCCACGTGTTACTCACCCGTTCGCCACTAATCCCCGGCCGAAACCGGTTCATCGTTCGACTTGCATGTGTTAAGCACGCCGCCAGCGTTCGTCCTGAGCCAGGATCAAACTCTCCGTGAATGCTTCCGGGCTATCCCGGCAACACATCACGAGAGCGGAACGGAACCGGAGGAATAACCCGGACCGTCCACAGCGTCCTCGCTGTTGTGTTTCTTCAAAGGAACCTCGTCCAAGAAGGACGGGGTATCAACATATCTGGCGTTGACTTTTGGCACGCTGTTGAGTTCTCAAGGAACGGACGCTTCCTTCGAAACCGTTTCACCGGCTTCTCCGGGCGCTTCCCTTCGGTGTTTCCAACCTTACCAGATCCGATTTCCGGTCGTTTCCGATCCGAATTCCGTTTCCGGCCCCCTGCTGGAGCGGGGTCTTTCGCGCCTTCCGGCGTGTCCACTACTTTAGCGAATTTCCCTCTCGGCTCCTAATCGGGGCCCCGGGCTTTGATTTCGCGCAGCGAAATAGGACCCGGTTGGGGAATCGTCATAGTGGTTGGCCGCTCCGGGGCTGCGATGACTCGATCCTGGGATCGTGACGACAGCGCTGCCCGTCTCAAGCGGCTCGGGCTACGTTAGGCGTCCCGTCCAGCAGAGTCAAGTTCCGACCTGACGGCGCGTCGAATTCCGGCGACGCGGGGTATGGGCCCGGTAGGGGCTCACCGAGGGATCGCCGTCGATCCAGAAGCGCCACGGATGGGTCGCGCCCTCGCCGCCCACACCGGTGCGCGGACCGCTGAGCACCTGCTCGGGCCGGGCGGGGTGGCCGGTGAGTATGGAGAGCGGGGCATCGGGGCTCCCGCACACATCGCTGCCGTCCAGTCTGCGGTCCACGCCCAGGGCCGTGGCCAGCCGGGCCGGGCCCTTGGCCAACTCATGGTCGTTGCGCGCCTTCGGCCTGCGCTGATGGGCCCACTCATGGCCGTGCAGCACCTCGCCCGCGCGCAGCAGCACCCCGCTGGCGTGGCCCTCCGGCCCGCAGACGAGGTTGAGGCAGTGCCACATGCCATAGGTGAAGTAGACATACGCATGCCCCGGGGGGCCGAACATCACGGCGTTGCGCTCGGTGCGGCCTCGGTAGGCGTGCGAGCCGGGGTCGGCCGGGCCCGCGTACGCCTCGACCTCGGTCAGGCGCAATTCGATCGGTCCGTCCGGGGTACGCCGGACCAGGACGCGGCCCAGGAGGTCGGGTGCGACCTCGAGGACGGGTCGGTCGAAGAAGGCACGGTCGAGGGGGGTGCGGTCAGGTCCTGCTGTCACGCGCCCCGAGCGTAGTGGAACAGATATGAACCGGTGGTTGGAGGCGGCACCGGTCCGCTGGAAGGGTATGAGCCGCGGAACCGTCCATGGCTGTTTCGCGTTCCTAGGTGTCAACAGTGATCGAGTGCGATCAAGTCAAGACGCAGTCGCGTCCTTGAGAGGGAGAACATGGGCTTCAAGAAGCTGCTCGCGAGTCTGGGTGCCGGTGGCGCTTCGGTGGAGACGGTGCTGACCGAGGAGAACGTCGTCCCGGGCGGCATTGTGCAGGGCGAGGTCCGGATCCAGGGCGGCTCGGTCGTGCAGCAGATCGAGGGACTCTCGGTCGGCCTGCAGGCGCGGGTCGAGGTGGAGGGCAACGACCAGGAGTACAAGCAGGACGTGGAGTTCACCCGGCAGCGTCTTGGCGGTGCGTTCGAGGTGCAGCCGGGCGCGGTGCACGCGGTGCAGTTCGGCCTGGAGATTCCGTGGGAGACCCCGATCACCATGTTCATGGGCCGCCATCTGACCGGCATGAACGTGGGGGTGACCACGGAGCTGGCGATCGCGCGCGCGGTGGACTCGGGCGACCTGGACCCGGTCAATGTGCATCCGCTCCCCGCCCAGCAGGCGATCCTGGACGCCTTCGGCTCCCTCGGCTTCCGGTTCAAGAGCGCCGATCTGGAGCGCGGCCACATCCGTGGCACCCGCCAGCGGCTGCCGTTCTACCAGGAGATCGAGTTCTACGCGCCGGAGCAGTACCGGGGCCTGAACCAGGTGGAGTTGTCCTTCGTCGCGGACGACCGCGAGATGGACGTGGTGCTGGAGATGGACAAGAAGCCGGGGCTGTTCTCCGAGGGCAGTGACACCTACCGGTCGTTCACGATGAACCTGGCCACCTTCCAGGACACCGACTGGGCCGCGTATCTGAACCAGTGGCTCGCCCAGGTCGGCGGCAAGCGCAACTGGTTCTGAGGTTTCCCTCCCCGGACCGGACTTCCGCGCGGGGCGTGCACCGAGGGCAGCTCGGCGCACGCCCCGCGTTCGCGCGTAAGGGCCCCGCGGTCCCTGGCAGAGGCCGTCCTCGTACCTCAGGGGCCGTCGTCGTAGCGCACCACCAGGGGGCGTCCCTGCGCCGCCCAGTACGCCTCCGCGTCGGCCAGGATGTCGGCCGCGATCGCGGCGGCGTCGGGGTCCGCGTCGCGGAAGGCCGGCCAGCCCTGGATGTCCAGCAGACAGCCGCTGGGCTCGCCGCCCTCGGCCCACCAGGACAGATCGGTGACGCAGTCGGCGAGGGCATCCCAATTCCGCCCGTACCAGTCGGGGAAGCGCAGGTCCCGGGCGCAGCGGGCGAGGAAGCCGTCCTTGTCCGTCACGCCGTCGAGGCGCAGGTGGAGGGCGAGGGTGGGGCCGGTCATGGGCGCCATGGTGCCAGCCCGCCGGGTACCGGTCTCGTTAGGCTGGCCGCGCAGATGATCCACTGCGACTACGAGGAGGTTCTCGACGTGTCCGAGCAGAACCGGCCCCCGCTCCCCCACGACTTCCATCCGCCGGTGCCGTCGTTCACGGTGGTGAGCGACGATGTGGCACCGGGCGGCACGCTCAAGTCCGCCCAGGTGCACGCGGAGGGGAACACCTCTCCGCAACTGCGCTGGGAGGGTTTCCCGGAGGGGACGAAGAGCTTCGCCGTCACCTGCTTCGACCCGGACGCGCCGACGGGCAGCGGGTTCTGGCACTGGGTGGTGTTCGACATCCCGGCCACGGTCACCGAGCTTCCGGCGGGTGCGGGCAGCGGTGGCTTCACGGGCCTGCCCGAGGGTGCCGTCCAGGCGCGCAACGACTACGGGACCCGTGACTTCGGCGGGGCCGCGCCGCCGCCCGGGGACGGTCCGCACCGCTATGTGTTCACCGTCTACGCGGTGGACGCGGAGAAGCTGGGCCCGAACGCG
The DNA here is from genome assembly GCF_055597465.1 of Streptomyces yongxingensis. Taxonomy (NCBI): domain Bacteria; kingdom Bacillati; phylum Actinomycetota; class Actinomycetes; order Kitasatosporales; family Streptomycetaceae; genus Streptomyces; species Streptomyces yongxingensis. The sequence continues at coordinate 8,308,592 of NZ_CM145717.1, read as the reverse complement.
GACGCCTCGCCCGCGGTGGTCGGCTTCAACCTGCGGTTCCACACGCTGGGGCGGGCCCAGTTGATCGGGGAGTACGAGGTGCCGGCCGCGGGCTGACGCGGCGAAATTGCGTTGTTCTCGGCCAGGCTCCCGGCCAGAGTTGATCCCGGTCCCGCCGATCTCCGGCGCGGGACCGGGACACCGGGATGCGGGGGTGGTCGGGATGCGCGAGACGCTGGTTCTGAACGCGAGCTTCGAGCCGCTGGCGACGGTCACACTGCGGCGCGCCGTGGTGCTGGTTCTCCAGGACAAGGCCGTCGTCGAACACGCCCACCCGGGGCTTCGGGTGCGGGCCGCGGACGTCGATCTGCCGCTGCCGCGGGTGATCCGGCTGTGCCGTTACGTACGGGTGCCGTTCCGAAGACGTGCCCCGTGGTCGCGGCGCGGGGTGCTGGTCCGGGACCAGCACCGGTGCGCGTACTGCGGCCGCCGGGCGACGACCGTGGACCATGTGGTGCCGCGGTCGCGCGGGGGCGGGGACACCTGGCTGAATACGGTCGCCTCGTGCGCCGAGGACAACCACCGTAAGGCGGACCGGACTCCGGAGCAGGCGGGGATGCGGCTGCTCAAGGCGCCGTTCGAGCCGACGCCTTCGGATGCGCTGCTGCTGGCGCTGGGGGCCGCGGAGCGGGACGGTCTGCCGGAGTGGCTGGCGCTGCCTGCTTGAGGCAGGGGCCGGGCCGGGGGGCAGGGGCCGGGCCCGGGCCCGGGCCCGGCTCACAGCCGCCTGGCAGGAGGCCGCTGGAGGGCCGCCTCGCCGCCGTCCGTTCAGTCGATCGTGGGCTGTTCGCGGCGCGGGGCGGGCTCCTTACCGGTGCCGCTGGGGGTGCCGCCGCCGTTTCCGCCGCCGGTCAACGGGCCGAAGTTGCCCATGGCCCCGCCGAGCCCCTTGAGGGCGTCGCCGATCTCGCTGGGCACGATCCAGAGCTTGTTGGCGTCGCCCTCGGCGATCTTCGGCAGCATCTGGAGGTACTGGTACGAGAGCAGCTTCTGGTCCGGGTCTCCGGCGTGGATGGATTCGAAGACCGTACGGATGGCCTGGGCCTCGCCCTCGGCGCGCAGCGCGGCGGCCTTGGACTCACCCTCGGCCCTCAGGATCGCGGACTGCTTCTCACCCTCGGCCCGCAGGATCTCGGACTGCCGGACACCCTCGGCCTGGAGGATCGCGGCGCGCTTGTCACGGTCGGCGCGCATCTGCTTCTCCATCGAGTCCTGGATGGAGGTGGGCGGCTCGATGGCCTTGAGCTCGACGCGGTTGACGCGGATGCCCCACTTGCCGGTGGCCTCGTCGAGGACGCCGCGCAGCGCCGCGTTGATCTCCTCGCGGGAGGTCAGGGTGCGCTCGAGGTCCATGCCACCGATGATGTTCCGCAGGGTGGTGACGGTCAGCTGCTCGATCGCCTGGATGTAGCTGGCCACTTCGTAGGTGGCGGCGCGGGCGTCGGTCACCTGGTAGTAGATGACGGTGTCGATGTTCACCACCAGGTTGTCCTGGGTGATCACCGGCTGCGGGGGGAAGGGCACGACCTGTTCACGGAGGTCGACGCGGTTGCGGATCGAGTCGATGAACGGGACGACGATGTTGAGGCCCGCGTTGAGGGTGCGTGTGTAGCGTCCGAAGCGCTCCACGATGGCGGCACTGGCCTGCGGGATGACCTGGATCGTCTTGATCAGTGCGATGAAGACCAGCACCACGAGGATGATCAGGACGATGATGATCGGTTCCACAGCGGCTCCCCGTGCCCTTCATGCGGCGATTCGGATGGTCGGGATGATCAAGTCTGGCGGTTCCCGAGGGTGGAGTCTGTCAGATCCGTGGTCGACTCCGCAGCTCAACCGGGGCGCCCTCAACTCTTGGTAGGACACTCCCGGTACGGCGTCTACATGACGACGGCCGTCGCACCGTCGATCTCCACCACGTCGACCTGCTGCCCTGGTTCGTACGCCTGGTCGGGGTCGAGCGAGCGCGCGGACCACACTTCGCCCGCGAGTTTGATCCGGCCGCCTCCGCCGTCGTCGACGCGCTCGAGGACGACGGCCTGGCGGCCTTTCAGCGCCTCGATGCCGCTGCGCAGCTCGGGCTGCTGTTGGCGGCTGCGGACCGCCATCGGGCGCACGACGGCGACCAGTGCCACGGAGACGGCGCAGAAGACGACGACCTGGAGCACGATGCCGCCGCCGAGCGCGTCGGTGATGGCACCGGCCACGGCGCCGACCGCGACCATCCCGAATTCGGGCATCGCGGTCAGCACGAGCGGGATGCCCAGTCCTACGGCGGCGATCAGCCACCACACCCATGGATCCACATGGTCATGGTAGTTGCCCCAAGTCGCCGGGGACAGGGCGCGGATCACCTGCCGGTGGCACGGTGGGCGCAGGGGGCGGACATCAGGTCAGCGGCAGGCCCTGGGCGGTCCAGCGGTCGCCGTTGCGCTCGACGACCAGCGGGAGTCCGAAGCAGCGGGAGAGGTTGCGGGAGGTCAGTTCGGTCTCGACCGGGCCCGCGGTGAGCACCTTCCCCTGGCGGATCATCAGAACATGAGTGAAGCCGGGGGGGATTTCCTCGACGTGATGTGTCACCATGATCATCGACGGGGCGAGCGGGTCGCGGGCGAGCCGTCCGAGGCGGCGGACGAGATCCTCGCGGCCACCGAGGTCGAGTCCGGCCGCGGGCTCGTCGAGGAGCAGCAGCTCGGGGTCGGTCATCATGGCGCGGGCGATGAGGGTGCGCTTGCGCTCTCCCTCGGAGAGGGTGCCGAACCTCCGGTCGAGGTACTCGGTCATGCCGAGGCGGTCGAGGAAAGCGCGGGCGCGGGTCTCGTCGACCGCGTCGTAGTCCTCCTGCCAGTGGGCCGTCATGCCGTACGCGGCGGTGAGGACGGTCTGCAGGACGGTCTGGCTGCGGGGCAACTTCTCGGCCATGGCGATGCCCGCCATGCCGATGCGCGGGCGCAGCTCGAAGACGTCGACGCCGCCTAGCCGCTCGCCGAGGATGCGGGCGCTTCCGGCGCTCGGGAAGAGATAGCTGGAGGCGAGGTTGAGGAGGGTGGTCTTACCGGCGCCGTTGGGCCCGAGGATGACCCAGCGCTCGCCTTCTTTGATCGACCAGGAGACCTCGTCCACCAGAGCCCGCCCATCGCGGACCACCGATACGTCCAGCAGCTCCAGAACCTCGCTCATGAGCGCGTTGTCTCCCATTGCAGTCTCGAGTCGTGCGTGCGCCTGTGGGCGCAGCCCCCTGAGGAAAACCTACGCCACACGTTGTCGGTGGCAGTCCTTAGGCTGGTTCCATGCTCGATGAACCACGTTCAGGGCGCCTCGCAGCATGGGGAAATGCCCTTCTCGCCGGACTTGTCTCCCCCGATGAGGCGGCGCACCGCATCGCGGGTGAGGACGCGTCGCACCGGGTGGCCGCGCTTCCGGGGGAGTCCGGGCAGGTGGGGCTCACATTGGCGCTGGGGCGGCTGCGGGCGCTCGGGGCCAAGGGGCTGCGGGTGGCGCTGCCCATAGCGGGGCATCCCCTGGGGCTGAGCGGTCCGCCGGAGTTCAACGCCCACGCGCTCGAGGCGGGCGAGGCGGTGATCGCCACCGGGGCGGCGCTCGGTCTGGTGCCCGAGGTGTCGGCGGCCGGGCCCGAGGGCGATCAGCACATCGAGGTGGTGTGGCGGTGCCAGGCCGTGCGGGAGGCGCCGCCGGCCGATGTGCCGTCGCTGAGCGAGGCCGAGCGGGAGCTGGCGGAGGCGCTGCGGGAGGCCACGGAGGTGCTCTCGCGGCTGAACGTGGCGGGGTCGGGCCCGGTGGCCGAGGCGGCTCTGGAGGCGTATCGGGCGCGGGCCGAGCGGGGTCGCGAGGTGCTGGCCCCGGGCTATCCGCCGCGGGCCATACGGGTGCTGGAGCTGGCGCAGCGGGTGGGTGCGCTGGTGGACATCGCGTATATGGCGGGCGGGGACGGCCGGGAGCACGGCGGGGCGGTGAGCGCGTCGGAGATCACGGCGCGGGCCGAGGCGCTGCGGCCGGTGGAGCGCACCTCGCGGCGGGCCCAGGTGGCGGCGTACAACGCGTATGTGGAGGAGCGGGAGCGGGGCGGTCCCTGACCTTCCCGGGAGGGTGTCGCGGGGCTCGGAGGCCGGCATGGGGCCGGCCCCGGAGGCGGGTGCCTCCGGGGCCGGCCGGTGGTGCGTCGGGATATCCGCCAGGGGGTTGGTCAGCGGACGCAGGGGACGCCGAGCGCCGGGTTCATGGACCCGATGACCGAAATGGTGTTGCTGCAGACGTTCACGGGCACGTGGATGGGCGCCTGAATGTTGTTGCCGGAAACGGCACCCGGGGACGTCATCGCCCCACCGTCGGCCTGGGGGCCCTGGGCGGAGGCGACACCGGCACCGGCGACGGCGAGTCCGCCGGCCACAATCGTGAGGGCAGCGAACCTCTTGATGTTCTTCACTTCTCAAGACCCTTCATTCATCAGCGCATCACCGCGGCGGTCCGCCGCGGTACGCCGTGAAGAACGGCCCGGCCCATGGCGAGTTGCGCTGTTCGAGTGATCGCCACACGTTGGTGTGATTTCACGGAGAAACGCTGTTCATGCTCCGACCCCGTGTCGTACCGCCCATAGGGCGGCCTGAGTGCGATCGGCGAGATCCAATTTCATAAGAATGTTGGACACATGGGTCTTCACGGTCTTTTCGGACAGCACCAGCGCGCGGGCGATCTCCCGGTTGGACCGGCCATCCGCTATCAGCGCCAGCACCTCGCGTTCGCGCTCGGTGAGCGACCCGCCGCGCCCCTGGCCGCCGCCGTCCTCCTGGGAGAGCAGCGCGAGGGCCACCTCGGGCTGGAGCAGCACATGCCCGGAGTGGACGGACCGGATGGCGCGGGCGAGCGCCTCGGGGTCCACGTCCTTGTAGACATAGCCCGCGGCGCCCGCGCGCAGGGCGGGGACCACGGTGCGCTTCTCGGTGAAGCTCGTCACCACCAGCACCCGGGCGGGGTTGTCGAGGCCGCGCAGGGTGCGCAGCGCCTCGATCCCGTCCAGGCCGGGCATCTTCACGTCCATGAGGACGACGTCGGGGCGCAGCTCCTCGGCGCGGGCGACGCCCTCCTCGCCGTCCGACGCCTCGCCGACCACCTCGATGTCGTCCTGGACCTGGAGGAAGGTCCGCAGGCCGCGCCGCACCACCTGGTGGTCGTCGACGAGCAGCACCCGAATCCGTCCCGGCTCAGCCACCGGGCACCTCCATCTCGATCACGGTGCCCTTGCCGGGCTCCGACTCCACCGTCAGACCGCCGCCGACGCCGCCGGCCCGGTCCCGCATCGACACCAGCCCGAGGTGGCGCCCGGCGCGCCGTACGGCCGAGGGGTCGAATCCCCTGCCGTCGTCGGCGACGCGGAGCCGGGCGCCCTGGCCGTGCCGGGCGAGGGTGACGTCCACCCTCCGCGCGTCGGCGTGGCGCAGCGCGTTGTGCAGGGCCTCCTGGGCCACCCGCAGCACCGCCTCCTCCTGGGCGGCGGGCAGCGCCCGCACGCCGTGTGAGGCGAAGGTGACACGCGCGGAGTGGGCCCGGTCGAGCACCTGGACCTGGGTCCTGAGGGTCGCCACGAGGCCGTCCTCGTCGAGGGCGGCGGGGCGCAGCTCCACGACGGCGGAGCGCAGCTCGTCGGCGGCCTCGGCGGCGAGCAGCGCGATCTGCTGGAGCTCGTCCTTGGCCCGGCCGGGGTCGCGGTCCACCAGGGCCGTGGCCGCCTGGGCGGTCAGCCGCAGCGAGAAGAGCTTCTGGGAGACCGCGTCGTGCAGCTCATGGGCGAGCCTGGCCCGCTCCCCCGCGATGGTGAGTTCGCGGCTGCGCTCGTAGAGCCGGGCGTTGGTCAGGGCGATGGCGGCGTGCTGGGCCAGGATGGACAGCAGTTCCTCGTCCTCGGCGGTGAAACCGCAGCCGCCCTCGGGCTTGGGGCATCGCTTGTTGGCGAGGAATACCGCGCCGAGAACTTCATCGCCGTCGGCAATGGGAAGTCCCAAGAAATCCGACATAATGGGATGAGCTGATGGCCATCCCTCAAAACGGGCATCCAGCCGCACATCGGCGAGTCGCTGCGGAGTGGCCTCCTTGAGCATGGCGGCGAGAATGCCGTGCTGCCGGGGCAGCGGCCCGATGGCCTTCCACTGCTCCTCACTCACCCCATCTACTACGAACTGGGCGAAACCCCCGTGATCATCCGGAACCCCCAGAGCGGCATACTCCGCATCGAGCAGCTCACGGGCGGACACAACGATGGTCTTTAGGACATCACGGACTTCCAGATGTCGGTTCATGGCGAGCAGTGCGGCGCTCACCCGGCTCAGCCCGGCCTCGGCTCCGCCGCTCCGTCCTTTCGTCATGGGCATTACCGTACCCACCGCCATCCGGTGGGCATATCAGCCGGTCGGCGGCCACCTGATAAGACCTGAGCCCTAGGTCGAACGGCGCACACGAGGCCCCCAAAGGGGCTGTTACAGGGGTGGAAAAAACAAACACCCTGAGCATTTGCGTGGGCACAGCGCGCAATATGAGAAGCTCCGCGATGTGAGCCCGGACACACGACCTAAATCACGTACGAACGTGCTTAGTGGATGTTTCATAGGCGACTGAGCGGGGATGACGGCCGTCCGCGTGGGCATGAACGGCCTACTTATCCACTAAGCAGCATCGTATGTCACGCCTTTGCGACAGCTTTTTGCGGCAGCTAAGAATTTCACCCAGTCGCACGGCGCCGTAGATCCAGGAACGGCGCTCTGCGCGCCGATTTGGCCTGCGACTCAAGCGATTGGAAGAGGTCTACTCCGCCATGCCCCTGCCCAACATCCCCGGTTACAACCGTCTCACCAAGACGCACAAGTACTCCGCCGCCGGAATCGCGGCCGCCGGTGCGGCCGCCATAGCCTTCGCGGTCGTCCCCGGTGGTGACGCCGGCGCCAAGACCACGGCCCAGGACCTGCCGAACAAGCCGGTCGCCCTCACCGCTCAGAAGGCCGACGCGCAGGAGCACCGCGAGGTCCTGACCAAGCAGTCCGCCCTCGCCGCCAAGCAGGCCAAGGAAGAAGCCGCGAAGAAGGCCGCGGCGAAGAAGGCCGCGGCGGAGGCCGCCGCGAAGAAGGCGGCGGAAGAGGCCGCCGCGAAGAAGGCCGCCGAGGCCAAGGCCGCCAAGGAGCGCGCCGTCAAGCAGGCCGCGAGCCGCTCCGCCACGCGTATCGAGACGGTCGCCGCCGAGAAGAAGACCTACCCGGACAACCTCGACGGCTGGATCCGCGAATCCCTCGACATCATGAAGCAGAAGGGCATCCCCGGCTCCTACGAGGGCATCCACCGCAACATCATCCGGGAGTCCGGCGGCAACCCGCGCGCCATCAACCTGTGGGACATCAACGCCCGGAACGGCGTGCCTTCCAAGGGTCTGCTCCAGGTGATAGCCCCGACCTTCCAGGCGTACCACGTCGAGGGCACCTCCTGGGACCCGTACGACCCGGTCGCGAACATCACCGCCGCCTGCAACTACGCGGCCGACCGGTACGGCTCGATGGACAACGTGAACGGCCCGTACTGAGCCTGAACGGCCCGTCAAGAACCCGGCGTTGCGGACGCGACGCCGAAGGGCGACGGCACCCCCTGTGTGCGAGGGGTGCCGTCGCCCTTTTCCGACGCTGTGCTTTTCGCGGCCGTGCTTTCCGTGACCGTGTTTTCGTGACGGCGTTTTCGTGACCGCTTCGGCGGCTACTTGCGCATGACCTCCGGCTCATGGCGGCGCAGCAGCCGTGCGACCGCGATGCCGCACACGATGCCCAGGACGATCAGCGCGACCATGTCGATGCCCCACTGGGTGGTGGTGTGCTCCCACAGCGGGTCGGTGTCCAGGGGCTTCTTGCTGTCCCACGGCGCCATCATGTGACCGGCGCCCGGGCCGAGGTCCAGCGTGGCTCCGGCCGCGCCGATGGCCCAGCGGGACGGCATCAGCCAGGCGAACTGCTCCACACCCGGCGATCCGAAGATCTTGAACAGCACACCGGTGAAGACCACCTGGATGATCGCGAACATGACCAGCAGCGGCATGGTCTTCTCTGCGGTCTTCACCAGGGACGAGATGACCAGGCCCACCATCATCGAGGTGAAGCCGATCGCGATGACGGCCACGCAGAGCTCGGCGGCCGGCGGCATCAGCAGGCCCTCTTCGGGCAGCTTGCGCGTCGAGAGACCGATGGCGGAGATGATGACGCCCTGGCATGCGGTGATCACGCCGAGCACGATCACCTTGGACATCAGATACGCGGAGCGGGACAGGCCGACCGCCCGTTCCCGTTCGTAGATGACCCGTTCCTTGATCAGTTCTCGTACGGAGTTGGCCGCGCCGGTGAAGCACATGCCGACCACCAGGATCAGCAACACCGTCCCGGCGGCCTGGTTGAAACTGCCCTTCGGGGCCATCTGGAGGCCGAACTTCGCCGGGATGACGACGCTCACCGACCCCAGCACGGCGGGCAGGATCACCATCAGCCCCATGAAGCCCTTGTCGGAGCCGATCACCGACAGATAGCGGCGGATCAGCGTCCACAGCTGCGAACCCCAGCTCTGCGGCTTCTGCATCCGGGTCGGCGGCGCCTGGACGTGGACGGACTGCGGGGCGACGGAATCCAGGTCCGCGGCGTACATCTGGTAGTGCTGCGAACCGCGCCAGCGGCCCGCCCAGTCGTAGTCGCGGTAGTTCTCGAACGCCGAGAAGACATCCGCCCAGCTGTCGTAGCCGAAGAAGTTGAGCGCCTCGTCCGGCGGGCCGAAGTAGGCCACCGAACCGCCCGGCGCCATCACCAGGAGCTTGTCGCACAGCGCCAGCTCGGCGACCGAGTGGGTGACCACCAGCACCGTACGGCCGTCGTCGGCCAGACCGCGCAGCAGCTGCATGACATCGCGGTCCATGCCCGGGTCGAGACCGGAGGTCGGCTCGTCCAGGAAGATCAGCGACGGCTTGGTGAGCAGCTCCAGCGCGACCGAGACCCGCTTGCGCTGACCGCCGGAGAGGGCGGTGACCTTCTTCTCCCGGTGGATGTCCAGCTTGAGCTCGCGCAGCACCTCGTCGATCCGGGCCTCGCGCTCGGCCTCGGCGGTGTCACCGGGGAAGCGGAGCTTGGCGGCGTAGCGCAGGGCCTTCTGGACGGTCAGCTCCTTGTGCAGGATGTCGTCCTGGGGCACCAGACCGATGCGCTGGCGCAGCTCGGCGAACTGCTTGTAGAGGTTCCGGTTGTCGTAGAGGACATCGCCCTGGTTGGCCGGGCGGTAGCCGGTGAGCGCCTTCAGCAGCGTGGACTTACCGGAGCCGGACGGGCCGATGACCGCGACGAGGGACTTCTCCGGGACGCCGAAGGAGACGTCCTTGAGGATCTGCTTGCCGCCGTCGACCGTCACCGTCAGATGGCGGGCCGAGAAGGAGACCTCACCGGTGTCGACGAACTCCTCGAGGCGGTCGCCGACCAGCCGGAAGGTGGAGTGACCGACGCCGACGGTGTCGGTGGGGCCGATGATCTGCTGCCGGACCGGCTGACCGTTGACATAGGTGCCGTTGTGGCTGCCGAGGTCACGTATCTCGAAGCGGCCGTCGGGCAGCGCCCGGAACTCGGCGTGGTGGCGCGAGACCTGCAGATCGGAGACGACCAGGTCGTTCTCCAGCGCACGACCGATGCGCATCACCCGGCCGGCGGCCAGTTGGTGGAAGGTGGTCGGGCTGCGGTCGCCCTGGGCGGTCGCGGTGCCGGCACCGGCCGGGCCGGAGCCGGGGCCGGGGCCGCTCTGCGCGAGGTGGCTCTGCGGTGCCTGGGGCTGCGGCTGCTGGTGTGGCTGGGGGGCCTGCTGCGGCTGCTGATGGGGCGCCTGCTGCTGCGGGATGAACGGCTGCTGCTGATGCGGGACCTGGGGCTGCTGCTGCCAGCCTTGCGGCTGCCCGTGAGGCTGCGCCTGGGGCTGCCCGTGCGGCGGCTGCCCGCCCTGCTGCGGCCAGCCCCCAGGGCCGGGCTGCTGCGGCGGCTGCTGGGCGGGGGGCTGCTGGGCCTGGTGAGCCTGCTGGCCCTGCTGGGGCATGCCCATCGCCGCCTGCCCGCCGTACACGCCCGCGGCACCCGTCGAGGGGGCGCCGCCGCCGGAGACGCTGAGCCGGGGGCCATCGGTGGCATTGCCGAGATGGACGGCCGAACCAGGGCCGATTTCCACCTGTTGGATTCTCTGGCCCTGCACATAGGTGCCATTGGTGGAACCCTGATCCTCAATGATCCAACTGCGCCCGCCCCAGCGCACCGTGGCATGTCGCCAGGAGACCCTGGCGTCGTCCAGCACCATGTCGCCCTGCGGGTCACGCCCCAGGCTGTACGACCTGGATGGATCAAGTGTCCAGGTCTGTCCGTTCAATTCCAGTACGAGTTCCGGCACTCCGCGCCCCACTAGTTGTCCCCCGAGTTACCCCCTGACACAGGGAGTCTAGGGATGGCGAACATCGTGAGGAACTATTTCAGGCTCAGTCCCTTCACCGGAAGTCGGGTTTTGACAAGACCACATCTCGGGCGTCATTGACTCATCCGAAAGGCCCTCGGAAAGTGGTAAGCGCCGACGGATAGTGCGGATCATGGTTTATCCGGGCAACTCGCGACGATCGGGGGGTCGGCGGTATGAGCGCGAGCGGCGGCGTACGAGTGCCCTGGGGACCCGCGCTGCTCGCCGCGATCGCCCCGGTGAGCTGGGCGTTCTTGGCCATGGTGGGGATCGCCGCGCTCGGTCTGCACCTGATCGGCGCGGACGGGGCGGGCGCGCTCGGGCCGATGACCGCCGCGGCGACGGTGCTCGCGGTCGGCGGTTCCGTCACTCCGTCCGGCGATGTGGGCGCCTTCGGACTGGAGGGCGCGCAGGCCCGCGCCGCCATCGATATCGCGCCACTCGGGGTGAGCCTGGTCGGCGCGCTGCTGCTGGGATGGCTGTTCGTACGGTCGTTGCGGGGCGCGGGGGCGGTGATCGGACGGGCCGAACTCGCCGCGCGGGCCGGCCTGGTGGCCGTGCTCTTCCTGCTGCTGCTCGCCGGGCTGACCTGGGTGGGCAACGATACGGTCACGATCGACGGCGCCACGCTCGTCCATCGCGGCCTCGGCACCGAGCGAGCCGAGCACGATCTGCTGAGCCGGCTCCCCGAGCAGCTCGGCGATATCGCGGACATCGGCGGCGGGCTGCTGCCGGACCGGCTGTCCGACCTCGTCGCGGCCAAGGCGTCCGTCGGCTTCACCGTGGCCCCCGGCCGCTCGCTGCTGGGCGGCCTGGTGTGGGTCGTCGCCGTCCTGCTGCTCGCGCTGCTCGCCTCGCGTCGTACCCCGCTGCCGCCCGGCGGGCGGGCGCTGCACCGCACGGTCCGGCCGGCGGTGTCCGCCCTGTGCGGGGTGCTGGTGCTCGCGGTCGGCGCGGGCCTGGTGGCCGGGGTCTACGCGGCGATCGGGGACGACCATCCGCGGCTGGTGCTCGGGTCGGCGCTGCTCGGCGCCCCCAACGGGGTATGGATCGGCGTACCGCTGGGGCTGTTCGTCCCCTGGTACGGCAGGGCGAGCGGCGCGCTGCGGCATGTGCTGCCCGACCCGGTGGACGACCTGCTCGCCGGGCCGGGCGGGGAGCGGCTCACGGTGGGGCGGCTGGCCGAGCTCGACGGCCGGGTCTGGCTGCTGGTGGTCGCGAGTGTGCTGCTGATGCTCGCCGCCGGGGTGCTCACCGCGGCCCGTACGCCCGTGGCGGGCTCCCGGCCGCTCGCCTTCGCGGGGTGGTGCGCGCTGCGCCTGGGCGTGGTCACGGCGCTCGCGCTGCCGCTGCTGGTGGGGCTGACCCGGGTCTCGGCGGGGGCGAGCCTGTCCGTGCTCGGCTTCGACGCCTTCGGGGCGGGAATCGAGCTGTACGGGAACGCCGCGCTCGCGCCGGCGCTGGGCGCGGGGTGGGGCGCGGCGGCGGGGGCCGTGGGAGCGCTGGCGGCATGGGCGACGGGCGCGGCGGGGCGCCGGGTGGTGGCGCTCGCGCGGCTGGACGAGGCGGACGGCGGCCCCGGCGGGCCCCGGGGGCCGAGCGGGCGTGGCGTATGACGTCGCCGATCATGCGAGGGGTGACATCACGGCGACCGGGACATGAACGTATCCCCTCGGCCGGCCGTCCACGGTGCGGGCTGCCGCGCGCATCGCGGAGGCGGCCGGATACGGTGGGAAGACCATGAGCGCATCGCGGATCCCCCCTGTCGCCACCGTCCCGGACGATGACGTCCCCACCCTCCTTGTCAAGATCTTCGGCAAGGACCGCCCCGGTATCACCGCCGGGCTCTGCGACACCCTCGCCGCCTACGGCGTCCACATAGTCGACATAGAGCAGGTCGTCACCCGGGGCCGCATCGTGCTGTGCGTCCTGGTCACGGCGCCCAAGGCCGACGGGGCGGAGGGTGATCTGCGGGCCACCGTGCACGGCTGGGCGGAGTCGATGCGGCTCCAGGCCGAGATCATCTCCGGCCGGGGCGACAACCGGCCGCGTGGCACGGGCCGGTCGCATGTCACCGTGCTGGGGAATCCGCTGACCGCCGAGTCGACGGCCGCCATCGCCTCCCGGATCACCGGCACCGGCGGCAATATCGACCGGATCTTCCGGCTGGCGAAGTACCCGGTGACGGCCGTGGAGTTCGAGGTGTCCGGCGCCGAGACGGAGCCGCTGCGCACCGCCCTGGCCACCGAGGCCGCCGACATCGGCGTCGATGTGGCCGTGGTCGCGTCGGGGCTGCAGCGCCGGGCGCAGCGGCTGGTGGTCATGGATGTGGACTCCACCCTGATCCAGGACGAGGTGATCGAGCTCTTCGCCGCGCATGCCGGGTGTCAGGCCGAGGTCGCCGAGGTCACGGCCCGGGCGATGCGCGGTGAGCTGGACTTCGAGCAGTCGCTGCACGCGCGGGTCGCGTTGCTGGCGGGGATCGACGAGTCCGTGGTGGAGAAGGTGCGCGCCGAGGTCCGGCTCACCCCCGGCGCCCGTACGCTGATCCGCACGCTGAAGCGGCTCGGCTATCAGGTGGGCGTGGTCTCCGGCGGCTTTACGCAGGTCACCGACGACCTCAAGGAGCGTCTTGGCCTGGACTTCGCCTCCGCCAACACCCTGGAGGTCGTGGACGGCAAGCTGACCGGCCGGGTGATCGGCGAGGTGGTGGACCGGGCGGGCAAGGCCCGGCTGCTGCGTCGCTTCGCGGCCGAGGCGGGGGTGCCGCTGGTGCAGACGGTCGCGATCGGCGACGGGGCGAACGACCTGGACATGCTGAACGCGGCGGGGCTGGGGGTCGCCTTCAACGCCAAGCCGGTGGTCCGGGAGGCCGCGCACACCGCCGTGAACGTGCCGTTCCTGGACGCCGTGCTGTATCTGCTGGGCGTGACCCGCGAAGAGGTCGAGGCGGCGGACGCGCACGTGGACTGACGAGCCCGGCCCGGAACGCGCACCGGCCCCCGCTCCCCCGTACGACTACGACGACGGCGGAGCGGGGGCCGGTGCGTTGGGACCTGGGGTCACGCCCGGGGCGGCCCGCCCGGCGGATCAGCCGGGGCGGCTCAGCCGGGGCTGGAGACCGGGCGGCTCAGCCGGGATCAGGGCCCCGGCGGCTCACTCGTGGGGCGCCCAGAAGCTGGTCAGCCGCCCGCAGCCGACCTCGACCGACTTCCACGAGCCGCTGAACGTCACGACCGCGAACGCGGAGGTGGGGAAGGCTCCGCGGTCCATGCGCTCCTTGGCGCCCTCGTCGGCCTCGCCCGCCAGCGCGTCGGCGAGACCGTGCATCCCGGGGTTGTGACCGACGACCAGCAGGTCGGTGATGTCGTCCGAAGTCTCGTTGATCACCTCGATGAGCTGACCGACCGGGGCGTCGTACAGCCGCTCCTCGTAGACGGTCTTGGGGCGCTGCGGCAGCTCGTGGACCACCAGCTTCCAGGTCTCACGGGTGCGCAGTGCGGTGGAGCAGAGGGTGAGTTCGGGGGTGAGACCGGCCTCCGCGATCCGGCGCCCGGCGAGCGGGGCGTCATTGCGGCCGCGCTCCGCGAGCGGGCGCTCATGGTCGGCCACCTGGGGCCAGTCGGCCTTGGCGTGTCGAAGGAGGACAATCCTGCGGGGCACATCGACGCTCATGCGTCCCAGCTTCGCATGAATCGGTGCACGAGGCGCAGGGTGTTGGAACGACCTCGTCAAACGTGAGCACACCCGCGATATGGCGGACACAACTGATCGCCACCGCCTACGGTGGTCACGGTGCCGCCTCTCCGAAGGTCCGCCGCACCAACTCCACGACCTGCGAGACCGGCCCGGAGCCGCCGCTGTCGGCGTGGGCGTCGGTGGGTCCGGTCAGCAGGAGCAGCAGCGCCGCGAAGGCCACGGCCGGGAGGGCGACGGCCCACCACGGCAGCCGGGTGTCCATGCCGCTGTCCACCGGGTGCGCGGGCCGGGTACGGGTGCGGGCGGACATGGGATCGCCTCCGGGGTCGCCGAACGTGTCGATGGTTCGACGGTACGGAGCGGGCGGGGCGTCTCCCATCCGGTGAGCCACCCAGTTACCCCTGAGCCCTGCCCCCTAGGGGATGGTGGGGCCGGCCCCACCATCCGGCCGGCACACCAGGTCAGGGCGAGGCGATGGTGGCGATCACGCCGATGATCACGGTGATGCCCAGCATCACGCCGAAGATGACGAGGAGCTTCTTCTGGCCGTTCGGGGGGTTCTCATCGAGCACTGGCATGGCACCAGTGTCCCATCCCCGGTGCGCGAGACCGCTCAGCCCTCGCCCTCGGCCGACATCGCGCTCGTCAGGCTTGGTCCTCGTCAAGCTTCGTCCTCGTCAGGCTCTGTGCTCGTCAGGCTTCGTCCTCGAGGTGGCGGTCGCGTCCGGCCAGTACGCCCGCGACGATCTGCGGCACCATGAACCCGGCCATCAGCGCGAGCGGCTGCCCCCAGCCGCCGCTGTGCTGGTAGAGCACGCCGACCAGCAGCGGGCCCGGGATGGACAGCAGATAGCCGACGCTCTGCGCGAAGGCCGACAGCCGGACGACGCCCGCGTTGGTCCTCGTCCGCATGCCGATCATGGTGAGGGCGAGCGGGAAGGCGCAGTTGGCGATGCCGAGCAGCACGGCCCACGCCCAGGCGCCCTCGGCCGGGGCCAGCCACAGCCCGGCGTAACCCGTGAGCCCGAAGACGCCGAGGATGACGACCAGGACGCCCTGGTGCCGCAGCCGGGCGGCGATCCGCGGCAGGACGAAGGCGAGCGGCACGCCCATCGCCATCATCACGGCCAGCAGCAGACCCGAGGTGGAGGCGGAGACCCCCGCGTCCCGGAAGATCTGCGGCATCCAGCCCATGGAGATGTACGCGGCGGTGGCCTGGAAGCCGAAGAAGACGGCCATCGCCCAGGCGAGGGGGGAGCGGGTGATGCGCATCGCGGGGGCGTCGGCCGGGGCCGCGGCAGTCTCGGCCGGGGCAGGCGCGTCCCTCTCCGTACCGCCCGCCCCCGGGCCGCTCGCACCGGCGCGGGCGAGGAACAGCCAGGGCACCAGCGCCACCGCGGCGAGCAGCGCCCACGCGCCGAGTCCGGTCCGCCAGGAGCCGCCCAGTGCGTCGGTCATCGGCACGGTGGCCGCCGCGGCGGCGGCCGTGCCCAGCGACAGGCCCATCGAGTACAGCCCGGTCATCGAGCCGACCCGGTCCGGGAACCAGCGCTTGACGATCACCGGCATCAGGATGTTGCTCACCGCGATCCCGGCCAGGGCGAGCGCGCTGGCGGCCAGGAAGACCACGGTCCCGCCGGCGAAGGGGCGCAGCAGCAGACCGGTGGCGATGGCGGCGAGCCCGGCGCAGACGATGGCCCCCGGCCCCCAGCGCCGGGCCAGCCGGGGCGCGGTGAGCCCGAAGAGCGCGAAGCAGGCCGCGGGCACGGAGGTGAGCACTCCGGCGACGGTGCCGCTCATCCCGAGGTCGTCGCGGACCTCCTCGAGCAGCGGACCGAGGCTGGTGACGGCGGGGCGGAGATTGAGCGCGGCGAGCATGAGCCCTGCCGCCATGACGCGGCCGCGCCAGGGCGAGGCCGGGCGGCGCGGTCCTCCGTGTTCCGCCGGGCGGGG
Source organism: Streptomyces yongxingensis (assembly GCF_055597465.1). Classification (NCBI taxonomy): domain Bacteria; kingdom Bacillati; phylum Actinomycetota; class Actinomycetes; order Kitasatosporales; family Streptomycetaceae; genus Streptomyces; species Streptomyces yongxingensis. Next base: position 8,292,398 of record NZ_CM145717.1, on the reverse strand, counting down.
CGCGGAGGCAGTGGTCTCGTGCGTCGCGAGGTCGTCGGACGGGGGCGTATGCATGCCGACCATCATAGAATCATGGGATGAATGCCCGTCCAGTGGATAGCGACCACCCGGTAACGGCCGGACGGCATCATGGAAGGGTCGTCCGCTTGCCCACCTCGGGCCGCATCCCTATCTGCCGCACGCACAGGAGAGTCATGCCGCTGACCTCGCCCCGGCGCTCCGCCCTCGCCGACCAGGTGATCGCCCAGTTGCGCGCCCAGATCACCTCGGGCGAGTGGCCGGTGGGCTCGCGGATTCCGACCGAGCCCGAGCTGGTCGAGCAGCTCGGGGTCGCGCGCAACACCGTACGGGAGGCCGTGCGCGCCCTCGCGCACAACGGGCTGCTGGACATCCGCCAGGGCTCGGGCACGTACGTCCTGGCGACCAGCGAGCTGGCCGGGGTGATGCACCGCCGCTTCGCCGGCGCCGACCCCCGTCATGTGGCCGAGCTGCGCAGCGCCCTGGAGACCAAGGCGGCCCATCTGGCCGCGGAGCGCCGCACCGAACAGGACCTCAAGCAGCTCGACGCCCAGCTGGACCGGCGCGAGCGGGCCTGGGAGGCGGGCGACCCGGACGCCTTCGTCGAGGCGGACGCCACCTTGCACATGGCGGTCGTGGCCGCCGCGCACAACGATGTGCTGGCCGAGCTGTACGCGGACCTGGGCGCGGTCGTACGGGACTTCCTGCGCGCGGACGTCGACAGCGGGATGGGCCCGGACACGTATGTGGACCACGGACGGCTGGTGGAGGCGATCCGGGAGGGGGACGGGGAGCGGGCGGCGGCCGAGGCCAGCACCCACCCGTTCGGCTGCCGTTTCCGGGGCCGCTGAGCGAGGTCGACCGGCAGATCGGGCCACGGGCGGACGCATGCGTGACAGCCCCGCGCTCAGCGGTGGCTCACCCACGCCTTCCGTATCTCCTTCCAGCAGCGTTCGGCGAGCCGCACATACTGCGCCGGGCCGACCTGCACCGGGCGGGCGTCCATGTCCGGATCCCACCAGCGGGCGCATTCGACATGCAGCTGCACCCGGTCGGCGCCCGGATTGGGGTTGAAGCAGTTGGCGGTGGCGTGCGAGCCGCGCACCGTGGTGCTGCAGGCGGCCTCGCGCGGCCGGGGCCGGTCCTGCGCGGCGGAGTTGGAGGCGGCGATGATCAGACCCACCGTGGCGACGAGCAGCACCGCGGCCGCGACACGGCGGGTCGTACGCATGCGGGACCTCCTCGGCCGTGCCGCTGGCGCCGGCGCTCCGGTGAGTCGGTTCGACGTGACAGGCGTATCGGGGGCTCGGGAGTATCGGGCGTATCAGGCGTTACGGGGTGTATGACTCCACAGTGCGCGTGCCCGCCACCCGTACGCGCGTCCTGCTCCCCCGAACGGGTGAACGCGAACACGGAACGGCCGCCGCCCGGACCCGCGGTGCGCGGGAGCGGGACGGCGGCCGTCACGTGGAAACGCCGTGGGCGCGGCCGTGGGCTCAGGTACCCGTCATGTGCACTCAGGCACCCATCATGTGCACACCGCCGTCGACATGCACGATCTCGCCCGTGGTGCGCGGGAACCAGTCGGACAGCAGGGCCACGACGCCGCGGCCGGCCGGCTCCGGGTCGGTCAGGTCCCAGCCGATCGGGGCCCGGTGGTTCCACACGTCCGCGAGATCCTCGAAGCCGGGGATGGACTTCGCGGCCATGGACTTGATGGGCCCGGCGGAGACCAGGTTGCAGCGCACGTTCTTCTCGCCCAGGTCACGGGCGAGGTAGCGGTTGGTGGACTCCAACGCGGCCTTGGCCACGCCCATCCAGTCGTACTTCGGCCAGGCGAACTGCGCGTCGAAGGTCAGGCCGACGATCGAGCCGCCGCGCGGCATGACCGGCAGGCACGCCATGGTGAGCGCCTTGAGGGAGTAGGCCGAGACGTGCACGGCCGTGCCGACGTCCTCCCAGGTGCCCTCGAGGAAGTTGAACGCGCCCTGCGGGCCGAAGGCGATGGAGTGCACCACGCCGTCGAGGTCGACGCCCTCGCCCAGGTGCTCGCGCACCTTGTCGGCCAGGCCGTCCAGCTGCTCCTGGTTCTGCACGTCCAGCTCGATGACCGGGGCGGGCTTGGGCAGCCGCTTGGCGATCCGCTCGACGAGGGAGACCCGGCCGAAGCCGGTGAGGATGACCTCGGCGCCCTCCTCCTGGGCCAGCTTGGCGGCGTGGAAGGCGATGGACGCCTCGGTGATGACGCCCGTGACCAGGATGCGCTTACCGGCGAGAATTCCACTCATGACGTTCAGTGACCCATGCCCAATCCGCCGTCGACGGGGATGACGGCTCCAGTGATGTACGCGGCCTCGTCGGAGGCCAGGAAGCGGACCGAGGCGGCGATCTCCTCGGGCTGCGCGTAACGCGCGAGCGGTACCTGCTTCACGATGTTCTCGCGCTGGTCGTCGCTGAGCGCGCGCGTCATGTCCGTGTCGACGAAACCGGGCGCGACCACATTGACGGTGATGTTGCGCGAGCCCAGCTCACGGGCGAGGGAGCGGGCGAAGCCGACCAGGCCCGCCTTGGACGCGGCGTAGTTCGCCTGACCGGCCGAACCCATCAGCCCGACGACCGACGAGATCAGCACCACGCGCCCCTTACGGGCCCGCAGCATCCCCCGGTTGGCCCGCTTGACCACGCGGAACGTGCCGGTGAGGTTGGTCTCGAGGACGGCGGCGAAGTCCTCCTCGGTCATCCGCATCAGCAGCTGGTCGCGGGTGACCCCGGCGTTGGCCACCAGGACCTCCACCGTGCCGTGCTTCTCCTCGATCTCCTTGTACGCCTGCTCGACCTGCTCCGGCTCGGTGATGTCGCACTTGACCGCGAGGAAGCCGGCCGGCGGCTCACCGGACCGGTAGGTGATGGCGACCTTGTCGCCAGCGTCGGCGAAGGCACGGGCGATGGCGAGGCCGATGCCGCGGTTGCCTCCGGTGACGAGAACCGAGCGGCTCAAGGGACCACCTTCTCTTGTCGATCTCTGTCGATTTTCGTACGGGACGTCACGGCGCGTGCCGACCCCTACCCTCGCAAACTATCGGTCCCCGGCCCTCGAGGAGGAATCGGGCACCCACAGGGGCGTGTGCTCCTCCCTGTCGACTTCCTACAGAAACCCAGTGGTCACCGACCTCCACCGGACTCCGGCTCGGCCCCTCCCCCACCCGGCCGCTCCCTCACCACCGGACGGCCGTGAAGTCGATCGGCCGGGGCCGCAGCAGCCCCGTGCGCTCCGCCAGCGCCCGCAACCGCCGGGGCATCTCGTCGGCGTCCAGATGACACCGGTCCCCGTGGCCCGGCAGGACCCACTCGCAACGCAGCCGTCCGGCCACCCTCGTCAGCGAGGCGGCCAGCTCCTCGATGGAGTGCCAGGTCACGCTCTCCGCCACGGCCAGATCTCCGAGCGCGCGCGACCAGTAGAAGCTGTCACCGCTGAAGCAGTACCGGTCGTCCGCGAGGTAGAGCACACTGCCCCGGGTGTGGCCCGGCAGCGGATGGGCCGTGACCCCCGGGCCGATCTCCACGGGCTCCAGGCCCCGGATCACCTGGTCCGCGTCGGGCGCCGCGTCCAGGTCGCCCTCGTGGATCCACAACCGGGCACCGAAGTGGTCCGCGTAGCGACGGCCGTGTGCGGCGTGGTCGCGGTGGGTCAGCAGCACATCGGTGACGGGGCCCGAGGCCGCGTAACGCCCGGCCAGCTCCCGGCTCCAGCGCGGTGTGTCGATCATCATCGCCGTGCCGGACGGCCGCGGCAGCAGATAGGAGTTGGCCCCGGCGGTGTGCTGGGAGTTGTGGCCGCAGATCAGCACACCGTCGTCCAGCGCCATGGGGAACGGGTCGAGCGCCCGGTCCGGCTGCCCGGACACCGGGCGGATCGAGCGGGTGGGGCAGGCGAAGACGGCCGCGTGCAGGCGCCGCGTCTCCGCCTCGTCGCGCGGCTGACGCACGACCTCCGACCGCCCGCCGACCTCGCTGATCAGCTCGGGTGCGAACTGCCGGGCGACATCGCAGTTGGTACAGCGGTCGTCCACGTACCAGTCATCCATGACCGGGCTCCTTCCGGGAATGCGGCCCTCGCCTGGACCGCCCTTCCAGGGATAGCCAGCCACGGACAAAACCGGTAGACCCTGCCGATCTTGCACTTCCGGTCCCCGATCTCTCTCACGGCCCGTGCATCTGTTGACTGGATTGGTTCAGACCTTTAGGTTCGCCGCCCTTTTCCATCACGCCCAGTCGCGTGGCGGTCACCAGTGGTGTCAGTCGCCTGTGCGAAGATGGCCCGCATGTTTGGGGGAGGGGACAGCAGACCGCCTGGTCAGGCGGGCAAACAGACGCTGGCGGACCTCGTCCGCCAGGAGACCGCCGCGCGGATGACGGAGCGGGAGAAGTGGGCGGCGCTGCGGAATGCGCGGCTGTACTTCCAGCGCCCGGAGGAGCCGGGCTTCCTGGTCTCGGAGACCGCGGAAGGCGGCCCGCTCGTACCGGTCTTCACCTCGCTCGAAGGGTTCGCGCGCTTCGCGGGGGCGTGCGGATGGGCGTCCACGACCGTCGAGGACGTGGTGGGCCTGCTGCCCGAGGGCGTACGGGCGCTGGTGGATCCGCTGGGCGAGCACCCCTTCCTGCTGGACGCGCGGACACTGCGCGACGCGGACGGAGAACCGGAAGCGGAAGGCCAGGAAGCACACGGCCACGAGGAGGGGGGCTGAGCGTGGCGGATCCTGATGCCCGGAATGCGAACCGCGCCCCCAGCGAGGGCGGCGAACACGGCAAGTACGGCGGCACCGAGGGTGCCGACGGCTACAAGATCGAGATCGCGTCGGTGAAGGGCCTGATCGCCCCGCTGGAGGAGTCGGTCATCGGGGCCCGGGCCGTGAAGAACGGCCAGGAGAAGCTGACGGCCCATCTCCAGCACTGCGGCGCCCCCGAAATCCTGGAATCGGGCAAGGGATTCCTCAGGGCGTGGGGCTTCGGCATGGGTGAGCTGGCCGATCACGCGGACGCGGTGGTGGAGCGGCTGTACGAGGCGATAGCCGGGTACATGCTGGCGGACCTGATGCGGATCAAGGACTTCTGGCCCTCGGACGAGAACATGGCCAAGCTCCCCTCGGGCGCGGCGGGCAAGTGGTCCTGGGAGCACGTGGGCGCGCCGGAGATGGAGAAGCGCCCGGAGGATACGGCGCTGTCGAAGTTCGCGCGCACATTGCAGAGCGAGTACGGGGACGAGTCCTGATGGGCGATCCGGACGCGGGGCGGGCCCCGCAGTTACGGATACCGGCGGACGCCGGGCCCAAGGATCTGATCCCCGGCAATCCGGACGACATCGACGACCTGGTGCTGGAGCTGCGCGCGTACGCGGGTGCCTTCCAGGACGGCAAGGACAAGCTGCGGCCGCTGGAGCTGGCGGACTGGTCGGGAAAGGGCGCGAGCGAGTTCCGGAAGGCGGTCGACCGGCTGCCGAAGGAACTGACCTCGGGCCACGACCAGTTCACCCATGCGGCGAGCGCGCTGGCGGCGTACGCCACCAAGCTGCGGTCGGTGCAGAAGCGCTGTGAGCCGATCATCGAGGACGCGGACGCGGCGCGGGCGGCCTCCAAGGCGCACCACAAGAAGGTCGAGTCGTACAACGACGCGGTGAAGCGCGGCGACGAGCAGTTGCCGGAGAAGCCTTCCGAGACCGATCCGGGCATCGCCGCGATGGAGGGGTGTGTCGGTCGGCTGGACAAGCTGATCGAGGAGTTGCAGCTGGTCGTCGACGCGTCGAAGAAGAAGATCGACAAGGCGGCGGAGAAGGCCCCGGACAAGCCGAGCAATTGGCGGAAGGCCGGGGACAGCCTCAAGGACGGGCTGTGGAAGGTCCACCACGGCATCCTGGGCGTGGCCGAGCTCCCCGCCTCGCTCCTCGAGGGCGACGCCCAGGGCTTCGCGATGCAGCTGGCCGGCATGGTGGACGGCGCGGCGTACGCGGCCCAGCACCCCAAGGAGTTCGCGAAGGCGGTCACCAACTGGGACATGTGGTCCAAGGACCCGCTGCGCGCGGCGGGCGAGATGACCCCGTCGCTGCTGCTCGCGCTGGCCACGGGCGGCGCGAGCGCGCTGCGCAAGGGGCTCCAGACGGGCAGGACCGCCGCCCAGCGGCTGGCGGCCCGCAAGAAGGCCCTGGGCCGGGACGGCGAGGCGTCCGGGCGGGCGGACAGCGAGGGCACGCACGACCGCCACACCCACGACAGGGACTGCGAGGACGACCCGGTCGACGTCGCGACCGGCGAGATGGTCATGTCGGCCACGGATGTGTCCCTGCCCGGGGCGCTCCCCCTGGTCCTGGAGCGCACCTTCGTCTCCGGCCACACCTGCGGCGGCTGGTTCGGCCGCACCTGGGCGGCCACGCTCGACCAGCGGCTGGAACTGGACGCGGACGGGATCGTGTTCGTCACGGCCGACGGCATGGTGCTGCGCTACGGGGTGCCGACGCCCGGGGAGGACACGTTTCCGGCGCGGGGCCCGCGCTGGCCGCTGCGCTGGGACGGCGCGGCGGGCGGCACGATGCGGATCGAGATACCGGAGCGGGGGCGCACCCTGCGCTTCGACCCGCTGGGCGGCCTGGGTGGCAACGAGCTCCCCCTGACGGTGATCGAGGACCGCAACGGCCGGTCCATCACCTTCAGCTACGACGAGGACGGCACCCCGCGCGAGGTGGCGCACTCCGGCGGGTACCGCATCGCGATCGACACCGATCCGGAGCTGATGCGCGTCACCGGGCTGCGCCTGCTGGGCGTGGGTGACGCCGAGGGAGGGACCGCGCTGGTCTCCTTCGGCTACAACGGCGTGGGCGACCTGACCGAGGTCTTCAACTCCGCCGGCCAGCCGATGCGGTTCACCTACGACGACCAGCACCGCGTCACGTCCTGGACCGACCGCAACGGCACCAGCTTCGGGTACGTCTATGACCACCGGGGCCGGGTGCTGCGCACCATCGGCTCGGACGACATGATGACCGGCCGCTTCCACTACGACGAGGCGTCCCGCACCACCGTCTACACGGATTCGCTCGGCCACCGCGTCACGTATGTCTTCGACGAGGCGTACCGGGCGGTGGCCCGCACCGATGCCCTGGGCCACACCACCCGCACCGAATGGGACCCGGAGACGCGCCGCCTGCCGCTGTCGGTGACGGACCCGCTGGGCCACACCACCCGCTACGCGTACGACGACTCCGGCAACCTGATACGCGTCGACCGCCCGGACGGCACGGTGGCCACGGCCACGTACGACGCGTACGGCCGGCCGCTGGAGGTCCGGGAGCCGGACGGTGCCGTGTGGCGCCACGTCTACGACGACCGGGGCAACCGGGTCCGGACGACGGACCCGATGGGCGCGGAGACGCACTACACGTATGACGAGTCGGGGAGCCTGACCTCGGTCACGGACGCGCTGGGCCACACCACGCATGTCGTATGCGACGCGGCGGGCCTGCCGATCGAGGTCACCGACGCGTTGGGCGACACGACCACGGTCCGCCGGGGCACCCATGGCCGCATCACCCGCGTCACCGACCCCCTGGGCCATGTCACCCGCCAAGGCTGGACCATCGAGGGCAAGCCCGCCTGGCGCATCCGGCCGGACGGCAGCCGCGAGACCTGGGCCTGGGACGCCGAGGGCAATCTCGTCGAACACACCGACCCGGCGGGCAACACCACCCGCCACACCCACACCCACTTCGACCTCCCGGCGACGCGGACCGACCCGGACGGGGCGAGGTACGCCTTCGAGTACGACACCGAACTGCGCCTGACCGGGGTCACGAACCCGCAGGGCCGGACGTGGACGTACACGTACGACGGGGCGGGGCGAGTCGTTTCGGAAACGGACTTCAACGGCCGCACGCTCAGCTACGAGCACGATGCGGCGGGCCGCCTGATATCCCGGGCGAACGGCGCGGGCGAAGCGCTGGCCTACACGCGTGACGCGCTGGGCCGTACGGTCGCCACGCGCACGGCGGACGGCACGGAGACGACGTTCGCGTACGACGCGGCGAGCCGTCTGACCCGGGCGGCGAACCCGGACACGGAACTGAGCCGCACGTATGACGCGCGGGGTCGGGTCCTGACGGAGACGGTGAGCGGTCGTACGACGTCGTACGCGTACGACGCGGCGGGCAACCGCACCGAGCGGAGCACGCCGAGCGGCCTGCGGTCGGCGTGGACGTATGACGCGACCGGCCGCCCGCTGTCCCTCACCACGGCGGACAATGCGCTGCACTTCGCGTACGACGCTGCGGGCCGCGAGACGACACGCAGGTTCGGCGACGATGTGACCCTGACGCAGGCGTGGGACGCGCTGGACCGTCTGACGACACAGGCCCTGACCCACGCTTCCGGCGCGGCGCGGCTCTTGCAGCACCGGGCGTACGCCTACCGCCCGGACGACCACCTCACCGAAATCCGCGAGCTGACCTCCGGGACCCGTCGCTTCGACCTCGACCCGGTCGGCCGCGTGACGGCGGTCCACGCCCACGGCTGGACCGAGACCTACGCCTACGACGCGGCGGGCAACCTGACGCACGCCACGGCCCCGGGCCATGAGTCGCCCGGCGACCGCGAGTTCACCGGCACGCTGATCCACCGCGCGGGCCGCACCACGTACGAACACGACGCCCAGGGCCGCCTCGTCCGCCGCACCCGCAAACTCCTGAACGGCCAGACCCGGACCTGGACCTACACCTGGAACGCGGAAGACCGCCTGACGGACGCGACAACGCCGGACGGCGAGCGGTGGCACTACACGTACGACCCGTTGGGCCGCCGCACGGCGAAACAACGCGTTGCGAAGGACGGCACGGCCGCCGACCGAATCGACTTCGCGTGGGACGGCACGAGGCTGGCCGAACAGACGGCGGCTGATGGCACGACGCTGACCTGGGACTACGCCCCAAACACCCACCGCCCCCTGTCCCAAACCGAGCACCACGGATCCGAGACCCGCTTCCACGCGATCATCACCGACCTGGTCGGCACCCCGACGGAACTGGTCACCCCTGACGGGGAATTGGCCTGGCAACACCGCACCACCCTCTGGGGCACCCCCCTCCCCGCCCCACCCGGCTCAGCCGACTGCCCCCTCCGCTTCCCCGGCCAATACGCCGACCCGGAAACCGGCCTCCACTACAACTACTTCCGCCACTACGACCCGGAAACGGCGCGGTACGCCTCAACCGACCCGCTGGGCCTCGAGCCTGCACCGCACCATCATCTTTATGCCGTCAACCCTGTTGAGTGGCTGGATCCTCTTGGGCTGCAATCATGCTTCGGATCTTCGAAAACAGCAACTGAGCTCAGGAACAGTCGAGGTGCCGTAACGGGAGGCTCGCGTCTCAGAGACGTTGACGGCGATTGGCTCAGAGGAAGTTCAGGAAACGCCGGAAGGATACCCGGCCAAGTCGCTCAAGCCCTCCAAGGAAGACACTTCGACAGCTTTGATAAATTCCGCGAGGCATTCTGGACCGAGGTGTCCAACGATCCTTCGCTAGCTTCGCAGTTCAGCCCTTCAAACCAGACTCTCATGTCGCAAGGGAAGGCGCCGTTTGTGGCAGACGATCAGAGCGTCGGCGGGAATAAGCGGTACGTCCTTCACCATGCGACTCCCATTCAACGCGGCGGTGGGGTGTACGACCTTGATAACATCATCGTGACCACGCCGCAGTACCACAGGGAAGTACTGGACCCTGGATATCACCAAGGCTAGTCAGGTTATCGGTCAGCACGAGAGAGAGGCCAAATGACACGAGATGAACTGATCAATCTGGTCGAGAGAATTATGGCTGGAGAGGGCACAGAAAGCGAGCACGACGACCTCGTTGCCCTCCTCGAAAGGAACGTCCCACATCCTCGAGTGCTGGGCCTGATTTACTATTCGGACCCACCGCTCACCGCAGAAGAGGTCGTTGATAAAGCGCTCGCTTATCGACCAATCGAACTGTGAAACCGGCTGACGTGTCAGCCGAGGTTGGTTCGGCATCGAGTTTGCCTAGTCGGTAGGCGACCTGAAGCAACGGGGTCCTCATCGCCGCCCGCTCGCGCCCCGGCCCCAAGGGCAATTACCGCGCCCCACCCCGCCCGTCATGGTTCACTGCGGACGGACACCACGCGACGTACACGACGAAGAGGAGCCGCCCGTGACGCACGAGATTGATCCGTCCTTCCTCGCGCTGCCGCTCAGGGCGCTCGCGGATGCGGCGCTCGCGCGCGCCCGCGCGCTCGGGGCCGGGCATGCGGACTTTCGGTTGGAGCGGGTGCGGAGCGCCGCATGGCGGTTGCGGGACGGCAGGACGGCCGGGGCATCCGACACCACCGATCTGGGGTATGCGGTGCGGGTGGTGCACGGCGGGGCGTGGGGGTTCGCGTCCGGGGTGGATCTGAGCATGGACGCCGCCGCGCGGGTGGCCTCGCAGGCGGTGGCGATGGCGAAGCTGTCGGCCAAGGTGATCGAGGCGGCGGGGTCCGACGAGCGCGTGGAGTTGGCGGACGAGCCGGTGCACGCCGACAAGACCTGGGTGTCCTCGTATGAGGTCAACCCGTTCGATGTGGCCGACTCCGACAAGACCGGACTGCTCGCCGAGTGGAGCGAGCGGCTGCTCGCGGCCGATGGGGTCGCGCACGCGGACGCGTCGCTGCTGACCGTGCAGGAGAACAAGTTCTACGCGGACACGGCGGGCACCACGACCACCCAGCAGCGGGTGCGCCTCCATCCGCAGCTGACCGCGGTCGCCGTGGACCCGGCGAGCGGGGAGTTCGACTCGATGCGCACCCTGGCTCCGCCGGTCGGGCGCGGCTGGGAGTATCTGACCGGCGGGCCCGGCGGACCCGGCGGGCCCGGCCCTGGCGGCTGGGACTGGGACGCGGAGCTGGCGGAGATCCCGGAACTGCTGGCCGAGAAGATGCGCGCGCCATCCGTCGAGCCCGGGTCGTACGACCTGGTGGTGGACCCGTCCAATCTGTGGCTGACCATCCACGAGTCGATCGGCCACGCCACCGAGCTGGACCGCGCGCTCGGCTACGAGGCGGCGTACGCGGGCACCTCCTTCGCCACCTTCGACCAGCTCGGAAAGTTGACGTACGGCTCCGAGGTCATGAACGTGACCGGGGACCGGACCGCCGAGCACGGGCTGGCCACCATCGGGTACGACGACGAGGGCGTGGCCGCCCAGTCCTGGGACCTGGTGAAGGGCGGCACCCTCGTCGGCTATCAGCTGGACCGCCGGATCGCCCGGCTGACCGGCTTCGAGCGGTCGAACGGCTGCGCCTTCGCCGATTCGCCGGGCCATGTGCCGGTGCAGCGGATGGCGAACGTATCCCTCCAGCCCGCCCCCGGCGGCCCCTCGACACAGGAGCTGATCGGGGATGTCGAGAACGGCCTGTACCTGGTCGGCGACCGCTCGTGGTCGATCGATATGCAGCGGTACAACTTCCAGTTCACGGCACAAAGGGCGTATCGCATCAGGAACGGCGCCCTCGCCGGGCAGGTGCGCGACTTCGCCTACCAGGCCACCACCACCGACTTCTGGGGTTCGATGACGGCCGTGGGCGGCCCGCGGACGTATGTCCTGGGCGGCGCCTTCAACTGCGGCAAGGCCCAGCCCGGACAGATCGCGGCGGTCTCGCACGGCTGCCCGTCGGCGCTGTTCCGCGGCGTCAACATCCTCAACACCACCCAGGAGGCCGGACGATGAGCGTGAAGCCCCATGAGATCGTCGAGCGCGCCCTGGAGCTGTCCCGCGCGGACGGCTGTGTGGTGATCGCCAACGAGACCTCGACGGCCAATCTGCGCTGGGCGGGCAACGCCCTGACGACCAATGGCGTCACCCGCGGCCGCACCCTGACCGTCGTGGCCACCGTGAACGGCGGGCAGGGCACCGCCTCGGGCGTGGTGTCCCGGTCCGCGGTCACCGCCGAGGAGCTGGAGCCGCTGGTCCGGGCCGCCGAGGCGGCCGCGCGGGAGGCGGAGCCGGCCGAGGACGCCCAGCCGCTGGTGGAGCGGGATCCGGGCGCGGCGGTCTCCCCCGGCTTCACCGACTCCCCCGCCGTGACCTCCTCCGAGGTGTTCGCCGACTTCGCCCCCGCCCTCGGCGAGTCCTTCGCCCGGGCCCGCGCGGGCGGCCGGGAGCTGTACGGATTCGCCCACCATGAGCTGGTCTCCAGCTATCTCGGCAGCTCCACCGGACTGCGGCTGCGCCATGACCAGCCCACCGGCACGCTGGAGGTCAACGCCAAGTCCCCGGACCGGACGCGTTCGGCCTGGGCCGGGCGGGCCACCCGCGACTTCACCGATGTGGACCCGGCCGCGATCGACGCCGAACTCGCCCAGCGGCTCGCCTGGGCCGAGCGCAGGATCGAGCTGCCGGCCGGCCGCTACGAGACGCTGCTGCCCCCGAGCGCCGTGGCCGATCTGCTGATCGACCAGTTGTGGTCGTCCTCGGCGCGGGACGCGGCGGAGGGCCGTACGGTCTTCAGCAAGCCGGGCGGTGGCACCCGGGTCGGCGAGAAGCTGTCCGAGCTGCCCTTCACGCTGCGCAGCGACCCGGCCGAGCCGGGTCTTGAGGCGGCGCCGTTCGTGATCGCGCACTCCTCCGGGGACGACGCGTCGGTCTTCGACAACGGTCTGCCGCTGTCCGCCACCGACTGGGTCCGTGACGGGGTGCTCCAGCAGTTGATCACCACCCGGCACACCTCCGCCCTCACCGGGCTGCCGCTCGCCCCCGCGGTCGACAACCTCATCGCGGACGCGGGCGGCACCCGCTCGCTGGAGGAGATGGTCGCCTCCACCGAGCGCGGGCTGCTGCTGACCTGCCTGTGGTACATCCGCGAGGTCGACCCGGCCACGCTGCTGCTCACCGGGCTGACCAGGGACGGCGTCTATCTCGTGGAGAACGGCGAGGTGGTCGGCGAGGTGAACAACTTCCGGTTCAACGAGTCGCCGGTGGACCTGCTCGCCCGCGCCACCGAGGCCGGGCGCACCGAGCGGACGCTGGCGCGGGAGTGGAGCGACTACTTCAACCGCGCCGCGGTGCCGCCGCTGCGCATTCCGGACTTCAATATGAGCTCGGTCAGCAAGGGGGTGTGAGGAGCCGAATAGACTGGTCCCCGCCCATCCGAAGCGACCGTTTCGAATCCCTCCATATCCGTTTCGTCTATCCCCAGGAACGCCATGACACGCCTCGGCGAATCCGTCGCCCGCGCCAGCGAGCTCCTCAGCCAGGACCTCTCCTCCGACAAGATCGTCGAGCGGCTGCTCGAGGAGACGGGCTCGCGGCGCTATATCGACCTGACGGACCTCTCGCCGACGGAGCAGGCCGAGCTGATCGCGTCCCGTACGGTCGAGATCCTGCCCGGCGTGGCGGAGCTGGCCAAGCGGATCGAGGAGCGCCGTGGCGCCGGCCAGGGCCTGGCCATCAAGCTGGGCATCGACCCGACGGCCGCCGATGTGCACCTCGGCCATGTGGTGCCGATGATCATCCTCAACCGCTTCCAGCGCATGGGGCATGACGTCACCCTGCTGATCGGCGACTTCACGGCCAAGATCGGCGACCCGTCGGGCCGTACGGCGGAGCGCCCGCCGCTGACCGACGAGGACATCGCCCGGAACCTCGCGGGCTACCAGGACCAGGTCCGCCCCTTCTTCGACTTCGAGAAGGTCAACTTCCGGCAGAACAGCGAGTGGCTGGCGCCGTACACCTTCCCGGAGCTGCTGGGGCTGCTCTCCCAGGTGCCGGTCTCCCAGCTGCTGCAGCGCGAGGACTTCCGCAACCGGCTGGCCGCCGGCTCCGGGCTGACCATGTCCGAACTGCTCTACCCGATCGCGCAGGCCCTCGACTCGGTGGCCCTGGAGTGCGATGTGGAGCTGGGGGGCGCGGACCAGCTGCTCAATCTGCAGATGGGCCGCAAGCTGATGGAGCTGCGCGGGCAGCGGCCGCAGCTGGTGGTCACGATGCCGCTGATCGAGGGCACGGACGGCACCGGCGCCAAGATGTCCAAGTCCAAGGGCAACTATGTGGCGCTCTCCGCGACCGCCGACGATGTCTTCGGCAAGATCATGTCGATTCCGGACCGGCTGATGAAGCCGTACCTGGAGGCATGGACCGAGTGGACGGACGCGGAGATCGCCACCGCGATCACCCGGGTCGAGGAGCGGTCACTGCACCCGATGGACCTGAAGAAGGTCCTGGCGGGCGAGGTCGTGGCGGCGCTGTACGGCCTCGAGAAGGCGATGGCGGCCCGCGCCGGCTTCGTCGCCCAGTTCTCCAAGAAGAGCTTCACCGACGTCGAGACGCCGGTGGTCGACGCCGGGGAGCACGGCACCGAGTCCATCGCGACCGTGCTGAGCAAGGTGCTGGAGTTCCAGCCCAGCGCCTCGGCCGCCCGCCGGGTCGCCAAGCAGAACGGTCTGCGGCTGGTGATCGAGACCGAGGGCGGCCAGGAGTCGGTGGTGCTGCCCGAGGCCCAGGCGGTGCGCCCGCTGGCCGAGGTGGTCGCGGAGACGCTGGCGTCCGCCGGGCTCACGGGGGCCTCCGGCGCGGTCTACCTCAAGGCCGGGCGGAAGATCGCCCAGGTGCGCGGGATGTAGTCCGCCCGCCCCACGGCGGGAGCCCCACCACGGGGCCCACAACCGTACGGAAGCGGCGGCCGGTGCGCGTCCACCACGCGCACCGGCCGCCGCCGTCGTCGTACCAGCCGTTGTACCGGCCGCCGCCGTCGCGCACCGGATCACACCGCCGTCGCGCCGCTCAGGTCGCCCTGCGTCTGCGTCCGCCACCGCGGATCGAGTGCCACAGCGGAGTGCCCAGGGCGACGATCGCTACGGCCCCCGCCAGCTGCAGCAGATGCCGGATCCAGTCGAAGCCTCCGGTGTGCCTGACCCCGATCCAGCCGGCCACCGCATTGCCCAGCATGCCGCCGAGGATGCCGTAGACGCAGGTCAGCCAGAGCGGAATGGCCTGTTTGCCGGGCAGGATCGCCCTGGCGATCACCCCAAGGATCAGACCCACGACGATCGCCCATAGCCAGTTCATGTCGCCTCCCTGACACGCGGCGAGGGGATGCACATCCCTTCCAGTGTTCGGCCACTTCGAGTACGGCGCACGCCGGAGGGCCGGTACGCACGACGGCGCACCCGGAGACGGCACCCATCAGGGTGCCCCGGTCTCGAACCGACAGCAGGTGCGGCGTAACGTTGAGTACGTCCCAGAGCGGGGGAAGCCCGCTCGGCCATCAGGTGGTGGAACGTGATGCGGAAGCACGGCGATACGGAGGTCTTCCGGATCACCGGAGCGCGGCAGGGGCTGGCCGACGACGTACGCGGCCGGCAGCGCCGCTATGTGATCTCGATGTCGGTCCGGACCGTCGCGGTCGTGCTGGCGGCGGTGTTGTGGAACGTGGAGCGCCATGTGGCCATCGTGGCCCTGGTACTCGGCGCAGTGCTGCCCTACATCGCGGTCGTGATAGCCAACGCGGGCCGGGAGAACGCCACTTCGCTGCCCACCACCTTCATCCCGACCCCGCCCCGTCCGATGCTGATCGCCGGGCGCGGAGAGCAGCCGAGCGACCCCCCTGGGGCGGAATCCGTCCCGGAGGACGTCGGACATATCAGCGAGCCTGGACGCGGTGAGCGTGGCTGACCTGCCGCGTTTCCGTAAGCTCAAGAAAACCTCAGATCAATAGTGCGGTACCGGTGCACCGGGCCCCATCCCTCGTGACATACTGCGTACGCGCTCCGCATCCCCCGTCGGAGCGACGGACCGACGCCGGGCGGCTCCCCCCGTGGCTGCCCGGCGTCGTCATGTCCGGCGTGCATTTCGTAGAGTCTGCGGTGTGAACACCCGCGAGACCGCCGCCGAGACCGACCCCGTGATCTGCTCCGCCAAGGGCTGCCACGCCCCCGCCGTATGGGTGCTGGCCTGGAACAACCCCAAGATCCACACCCCGGAGCGGCGCAAGACCTGGCTCGCCTGCGAGGAACACCGCGAATATCTCTCGGAGTTCCTCGGAGTGCGGGGCTTCCTCAAGGACGTGGTGCCGCTGGAGGAATGGTCGGCCACCGAAAACCAGTGATCAGCCCCCGATCGCCGACATCGGCCGGTCCGGCTGGAGGAACGACGGGTCATCGAGCCCGGATCCGGCCTTCTTGCCCCACATGGCCAGCCGCCACAGCCGGGCGATCTCCTCGTCCGGGGCGCCGGAGCGCAGCGCTCCGCGCAGATCGGACTCCTCGCGCGCGAAGAGGCAGGTGCGCACCTGCCCGTCGGCGGTCAGCCGGGTGCGGTCGCAGGCGCGGCAGAACGGGCGGGTGACGGATGCGATGACGCCGACCCGGGCCGGGCCGCCGTCGACCAGCCAGCGCTCGGCGGGCGCGGAGCCGCGCTCCTCCTCGCCTTCGGCGGTGAGGGTGAAGCGGGTACGCAGGCTCGCCAGGATGTCCCCGGCGGTGATCATGCCGTCGCGCTTCCAGCCGTGCTGGGCGTCGAGCGGCATTTGCTCGATGAAGCGCAGCTCATAGCCGTTTTCCAGGGCCCAGGCGAGCAGCTCCGGCGCCTCGTCGTCGTTGAGCCCCGGCATCAGCACGGCGTTGACCTTCACCGGGGTGAGCCCGGCGGTGTGCGCCGCGTCGAGGCCGCGCAGCACATCGCCATGGCGCTTGCGCCGGGTGAGGGCCTGGAAGACCTCCGGACGCAGGGTGTCGAGCGAGACATTGACCCGGTCCAGGCCCGCGTCGCGCAGGGCCTGGGCGGTGCGCTCCAACCCGATGCCGTTGGTGGTGAGCGACATCCGGGGGCGCGGGTCGAGGTCCGCACAGCGCTCCACGATGCCGACCAGACCGGGGCGCAGCAGTGGCTCACCGCCGGTGAAGCGGACCTCGGTGACCCCGAGCTCGGTGACGGCGATCCGGATCAGCCGGACTATCTCGTCGTCGGTGAGCAGATCCGGTTTGGCGAGCCACTGCAGGCCCTCTTCCGGCATGCAATAGGCGCAGCGCAGATTGCAGCGATCGGTCAGGGAGACACGCAGGTCGGTGGCTACGCGACCATAGGTGTCGATCAGCATGGTGGCGGCCCCTCCACGGTTGGCGTGCGTGCACTGCTCAATTCTCTCGCAGCGTACGCGACGGGTGTGACATGGAGGGGCCGCGCGGGCGGGAGGGGCTGGTCAGTGGGCTCCGTGCCCGGTGAGCGAGCGCACCTCCAGCTCGGCGTACTTCTCCTTGTCAGGCTGCTCCTTGGAGACGACGGTACCCAGCCAGCCGAGCAGGAAGCCCAGCGGGATGGAGATCAGTCCGGGGTTCTCCAGCGGGAACCAGTGGAAGTCCACGTCCGGGAACATCGAGGTCTCCTTGCCCGAGACGACGGGCGAGAAGAGCACCAGGACGACCGAGGAGATCAGTCCGCCGTAGATGGACCACAGCGCGCCCTGGGTGGTGAACCGCTTCCAGAACAGGCTGTAGAGGATGGTCGGGAGGTTGGCGGAGGCGGCGACCGCGAAGGCGAGCGCCACGAGTCCGGCGACGTTGAGATCTCGTGCGAAGACCCCGAGGACGACGGCGACGGTGCCGATGCCGACGGTGGCCCAGCGCGCCGCCGAGATCTCCTCCTTCTGGGTCGCCTCGCCCTTGCGGATGACGTTGGCGTACAGGTCGTGGGCGAAGGACGACGAGGAGGCGAGGGTGAGCCCGGCGACCACGGCGAGGATCGTCGCGAACGCCACCGCGGAGATCACCGCGAGCAGGATGGCGCCGCCCGTGGAGTCCGGTCCGCCGCCGATCTCCTCGGCGAGCAGTGGGGCCGCTGTGTTGCCCGACTTGTTGGAGGCGATGATGTCGTCGCGCCCCAGCAGCGCGGCGGCGCCGAAGCCCAGCGCGATGGTCATCAGGTAGAAGAGGCCGATGATGCCGATGGCCCAGTTGACCGAGTTACGGGCGGCCCGGGCGGTGGGCACGGTGTAGAACCGGATGAGGATGTGCGGCAGGCCCGCGGTGCCCAGGACCAGGGCGATGCCGAGCGAGATGAAGTCCAGCTTGGTGGTGGCGTTGACCCCGTACTTCAGCCCCGGCTCCAGGAAAGACTGCCCGATGCCGCTGTTCTTGGCCGCCTCGCCCAGCAGGTCGGAGATGTTGAAGTTGAACTTCAGCAGCACCAGGAAGGTGATCAGCAGCGTGCCCGCGATCAGCAGCACGGCCTTGACCATCTGCACCCAGGTGGTGCCCTTCATACCGCCGATGGTGACGTAGAGGATCATCACGACGCCGACGAGGACGACGATGAGGATCTTCCCGGCCTCGCTGGTGATGCCCAGCAGCAGGGAGACCAGCACCCCCGCGCCCGCCATCTGGGCCAGCAGGTAGAAGATCGAGACGACGATGGTGGAGACGCCCGCGGCGGTGCGCACCGGGCGCTGGCGCATCCGGTAGGCGAGCACGTCGCCCATCGTGTAGCGGCCGGAGTTGCGCAGCGGCTCGGCGACCAGCAGCAGGGCGACCAGCCAGGCGACGAGGAAGCCGATCGAGTACAGGAAGCCGTCGTAGCCGGAGAGCGCGATGGCGCCGGCGATGCCGAGGAAGGACGCGGCGGACATGTAGTCGCCGGAGATGGCCAGGCCGTTCTGGAAGCCGGTGAACTGGCGGCCGCCGGCGTAGAAGTCGGTGGCGTCCTTGGTCTGCCGGCCCGCCCAGACGGTGATGGCCAGGGTCGCCAGGACGAAGACCGCGAAGAGCGTGACGATCAGCGGCCGGTTGTCCGAGGCGCTCGCGGCCGCGAGCAGGTGGGGGCTCATGAGCGCTCCTCCAGACGGGACTTGATGGCCTGGGCGCGGGGGTCCAGCTTGGCGGCGGCGTGCCGGGAGTACCACCAGGCGATGAGGAAGGTGGTCAGGAACTGGGCCAGCCCGAACACCAGGGCCACGTTGATGTGGCCCACGACCTTGGTGCCCATGAAGCCGTCCGCGTAGTTGGACAGCAGGACATAGAGCAGGTACCAGCTGACGAACGCGATGGTGAGCGGGAAGGCGAACGAGCGGTGGGCACCGCGCAGTTCGCCGAACTCCGCGCTCGCTTGCACCTCGGCGTAGGGAGAACGGTCAAGTTGCCGCTGATCGTCGGGGCGATCGTTGGCCGGTGCGGTATCCACGGTCTCTCCTGGTGAGTGGGCGGGAATGCATACGGCGGCGAGTGATCCAGATCACGCATGGTAGGGCGGCGCGGACCCGTACGACAGGGTCCGGTTGATTGAAAGACGGATAAGAATTCGGGGGAGGGATCGGCTCCGGGTACTGTGGCGGGTTTTCTTCCGGAATGCATTGATGTCCGACCTTGATCAGCGATAGCTTCCTTCGTCATGTACCCGCTCAGCCTTGGACGGCGTTCGGGCGGCCCGTACGGATGAAGTGGAGACTCCATGGCTCATCTGAGATCGGCTCCTCCAAGACCCGGACGGCGGGCTTTTGACGGCCCGTCGGCTTCGCACCACCCCTTCACCACTCCCCGCCGCCTCTGCCCCGGTCCCGCGGCGTCCCGGGGCATCGAGGCGGCGCGCGGGATCCGCGCCACGAGGGCGCGCACATTCGCTTGTGCGGATGACCCCGGCCGGACCGCCGCCGTTGACGCGGCCCGCCGGCCCGCCGCCCGCGCCCGGGGGCTTCGCGTCCCCCGAGTGGCGCGCTGAGCGCGCGTCCGCACCCCCGGTCCGGAACGCTGGCGATCCAGCCCGGTCCGCCCGCCCAGAGCCTTCTCATCCACCTCGAGAGAACCGTCGAGAGAACCGGAGTACCCATGACGCCGCGCCGCACCTCCCTGCCGCTGCGCACCGCCGCGATACCCGCCGCCATGGCGCTCACCACCGCGCTGGCCTTCCTGCCCACCACCGCCACCGCGCTCGGACGGGACGGCCACGCCGCCGCGGCCGCCACGGCCGACGGTCCGTCCCTGAGCTATGTCGTCAACACCCGCCCGGGGCAGGACCCGTCCCGGATCCGCAAGGCCATCGCCCAGGCCGGCGGCACGGTCGTCGTGTCCTACGACCGGATCGGCGTCATCGTCGTCCACTCCGCCAACCCGGACTTCGCCAAGACCGTCCGCGGGGTCCGCGGCGTCGCCTCCGCCGGGAACACCCGCACCGCCCCGCTGCCCGCCCAGTCCACCGACGACATCGACACGCCGAAGCTGCTGAGCGAGAAGCAGCGGCAGGCGGTGGCGGCGAAGGCGAAGGCCGGGCAGGACCCGCTGGAGCCGCTGCAGTGGGATCTGCCGGCGATCAAGGCGGACAAGGCGCATGAGAAGAGCCTGGGCAGCCGTAAGGTCACCGTCGGGGTCATCGACACCGGTGTGGACGACACCCACCCCGATCTGGCGCCGAACTTCGACCGTAAGGCGTCCGTCAACTGTGTGACGGGCAAGCCGGACACCGCCGACGGCGCCTGGCGGCCGAGCGCCGAGGAGTCCCCGCACGGGACGCATGTGGCGGGTGAGATCGCCGCCGCGAAGAACGGCGTCGGCGTCACCGGCGTGGCCCCGGGCGTCAAGGTCTCCGGGATCAAGGTGTCCACGACGGGCGGGTTCTTCTACACCGAGGCGGTCGTCTGCGGCTTCGTCTGGGCGGCCGAGCACGGCGTGGACGTCACCAACAACAGCTATTACACCGACCCGTGGTACTTCAACTGCACCACCGACCCGGACCAGAAGGCCCTGGTCGAAGCGGTGCGCCGGGCCTCGTCGTACGCCGAGCGCCGGGGCGTGGTCAATGTGGCCGCGGCGGGCAACGAGAACTACGACCTGACCTCGGACACCATCACCGACTCCTCCAGCCCCAACGACACCACCCCCGGTGACCGGGAGGTGGACCCGAGCGTCTGCCTGGACATCCCGACCCAGCTACCGGGTGTCGTCACGGTCGCCTCGACCGGCGCCAAGGGGCTCAAGTCCTCGTTCTCCAACTACGGCCTGGGGGTCATCGACATCGCGGCCCCCGGCGGCGACAGCACCGCGTACCAGAAGCCGGAGCCCCCGGCCACCAGCGGCCTGATCTACAACACGCTGCCGGGCGGGAAGTACGGCTACATGGCGGGCACGTCGATGGCCTCGCCGCATGTGGCCGGTGTCGCGGCGCTCATCAAGAGCACCCATCCGCACGCCTCCCCCCGGCAGGTGAAGGCGCTGCTCAAGGCCGAGGCCGATGACCTGGCCTGCCCGACGCCGTACGACATCGACGGCGACGGCACGGTCGACGCGGTGTGCGAGGGCGGCAAGCGGTACAACGGCTTCTACGGCGCCGGGCTCGCGGACGCCCTGGACGCCGTCGAGAAGTGACCGGCTGACACAATGCACGGGCCGCCGGGGCGGAGCAGCCGCCCGGCGGCCCGTACGTGTTCCCCATGTAACCGCGAGAGGTCCCCGTTCCCGTGCACCACGACGACTCCTGGGGGCCGCTGCCCGCGCGGCCGGCCTTCTCGCTGCTGATCCGGTTCGTGCTGACGGTGCTGGTGCTGCCGCTGTGGTGGGCGCTGATCGTGGTGATCTTCCTCGGCTTCATCGCCTTCGGGATCGTGGCCGAGATCCTTACGGTGATCCCCGGGTTCGAGCAGGGGTTCCTCGGCCTGATCGACAAGTTCGGGGACAGCGTGAAGGTGTGGCCCGCCTGGTGCGTGACGCTCCCGGAGCTGCGGCACGAGGGCGACGCGGCCTTCTACCGGGCCCGGGTCGACAAGCGCATCGCCTCCTGGACCGCCAAGGAACTGGCCGCCCAGAAGGCGAAGAAGGCCCCGCCGCCGGGCCCGCACGACATCCCCGTGCGCGAGTACCGCGGGGTGGGCGCGGGCTATGCGGTCGGGGCGGCGCGCGCCCGGGGCTGGGAGCTGAGCCATGACCGCCCCTCGGACCCGCTGCGCATGGTCCGGCTCAGGCGGCTGCCGGTCACGGGCTGAGGAGGGTCACGGCCTTACGGGCGTCACGGACTGACGAGGGTCACGGCCTTACGGGTACCACGGCCTCACGCGTCACGGCCATACGGGCGTCACGGGCTGACGAGCGCCCGTTCCGGTGCGGGGCGCGGGACCGCGTCGCGCGTCGCCCCCGCCGCCAGCAGCCACTGGGCGGCTATGTAGGTGGCCATGATCCAGAACTGGGGCACCGGCGGCCGTGGCCAGTCCGCGAGCCCCGCCGCGATCAGGGTGTCGGAGAGCATGAACAGCGCCCCGCCGAGCCCGGTCCGCATACCCACCCCGAGCGCGGCCAGCGCCATGACCGTCAGCAACAGGCTGTAGCCCGCGACGGGAAGCCGCAGATGCGCCGCGAGGCCGGGCCACAGCAGCGCCACCGTGCCCAGCCACGCGGCCCCGTACCCGGCGGCCGACCAGGGCTGCGTACGGTGCCGCCCGGCGCGGGCGAACAGCGCCAGATAGCAGAGGTGCCCGGCCGCGAAGCACCCCATTCCGGCCAGGAACGCGGCCTCGCCGCCGATCTGCAGCAGCACATCGCCCCCGCAGCCGCACAGCAGCGCGGCCGGGAGCGGCCACGGCCCGCCGCGCGCCAGGGCCCATACGGCGAGCACGGGCATCAGGGCGGGCTTGGTGAGGTGGCCGACGGTGGTGGCGTCCACGAGCAGCGCGCCCAGGTGAACGGCGGTCAGCAGCCCGAAGAGGGCCCGCAGGACCGTCGTCGCGCGCCCGGCGGCGGCCGTCACCGCACGCTCTCGCCGACCGGCTCCGGCCGCCCGGCGTCCGGGGAACCGGACTCCGGGGAACCGGACTCCGGGGAACCGGACTCCGGGGTCGGCGCGGGCTGCCAGCCCGGCCCCCGGAAGACCCGGCCCGCCCGCTCGCGCCAGTCCCGCGCCGCCGCGATGTCGCGGGCGATGGCCGCGTACTCGTGCGTGGCCACACGCAGCGGGTTGTAGGTGTTGATGTTCTTCGTCAGGCCGTAGACGGGCCGCTCGGTCTCGGGGACGAAGGACCCGAAGAGCCGGTCCCAGACGATGAGGATGCCCCCGAAGTTGCGGTCCAGATAGCCGCCTTGGGAGGCATGGTGGACGCGGTGGTGCGAGGGCGTGTTGAAGACGAACTCGATGGGGCGCGGCAGGGTGCCGATCCGCTCGGTGTGGATCCAGAACTGGTAGACGAGGTTCACCGACGAGCAGAACGCCACCGCCGCCGGGTGCACCCCGAGCGCGATCATCGGCACGTAGAACGGCCAGACGGTCCAGGTGGTCCACGGCTGCCGCAGGGCGGTGGTGAAGTTGAACTTGCGGCTGGAGTGGTGCACCACATGGCACGCCCACAGGATGCGGATGACGTGGTGCCCGCGGTGCGACCAGTAGTAGAAGAAGTCCTGGGCGAGCAGCATCAGCGGCAGCGTCCACCACACCACCGGCACCCGCGGCGGGGTGAGTTCGTAGATGGCGGCGTAGATCGCCACGATCGGGATCTTCCACAGCAGATCGAAGACCAAGCTGCCGAGCCCCATGGTGACGCTGGTCGCGGCGTCCTTCGCCGCGTAGCCCTCCGCGTCCTCGTCGGGATGGAAGCGGTAGCTCACCATCTCCACGACGGCGAGCAGGACAAAGGCCGGTATCGACCACATCACGGCATTGGGCAGGTGCGGCATGTCCGCAACATAGAACCGCCCGTAAGGCCACCGCCAGGGGTAGTTACCAACAAGTATGGTAGATGCGGTGTCAACAACAGGTCTCGCCTGGGATCGCATGGCCGATTAAGCTCCCCGCCTGTGCGCAGAGCCAGAGAACCGTTCCGGATCGGCGGCATAGCCCTCACCTGCCTGCTGTCGACGCTCACCACGGGGTGCTCCTCCGGGTCGGGCGGCGATGACTCCCCCTCAACCCTGATGGGCGCGGTGGGGCACATCTCGACCGCGGGAGCGAAGGGGGCCCAGGTCTCCTATCTCGACGCCGCCCGGGTGCGCTCCCTGGAGAAGGGCGACTCCCAGCGATTCCGCGCCGTCGGCCAGGCGGGCAGTCCGCTGCTGACGGGCTACCGCTTCAACGCCCATGCCTATGGCCTCGATCCGGCCATGATCGACACCGATGTGACCAATGGATACGCCGGGCACTGGCAGGGCTCCTTCGACGCGGACCGCGTCACCGCCAAGCTCAAGGCGGGCGGGTTCGCCCGGCGCACGTGGCACGGCGAGACGGTCTGGACGAAGGACGGGATCACCCTCCAGGTCTCCAAGGACGAGATCTCCTTCGGCTACGCCGGTAAGGACCTGTCGGCGGTGCGCCCCGCCAAGGGCAAGTCCGTGGCGGATGACCCGGTTTACCGGGCGCTGGACGACTGTCTGGGCGATGTCTACCGCGTCGACTTCGGCGGGAAGAACCCCAAGGACCCGGTGCGCCTCTCGGCCACCGGACAGCTCGCGAAGTCCGCGAAGCAGACATCTGGTGCCATCTGCGCCCTCACCGACGGGAAACGGACCGCCGAACGGGCCGCCGACCGCCTGAAGTCCGTCATCCACCAGCGGGCCCCGCGCTTCGACGGCGCCAAGGTGACGGTTCTCACGGGGGATTCGCCCGGGGTGAAGGTGACGGTTCCCGACCGCCCGAGCGACAAGCGCGCCGGCCGCCTCCTCATCAGCGACATCGATCTGCAGCTGGCCCTGTCCAGGCTCTGACCCGACGCCCGGGCCCGACGCACGGACTCGACGCACGGACCCGACGCCCCGTCAACCCCGGGACGGCGGACGTCCCGACCGGCCCGCCCGTCAGGGTTGTCGGTGACGGCCCGTATCCTCATGGACCATGCTCGAAGACCCCACGGCAGCCGCCCCGCACCCCGCCCCGCCGTCCTCCTGGCCGGCCACCTATCCGCAGGGGTACGCGGTCGTCGACGTGGAGACCACCGGCCTCGCCCGCGACGACCGGATCGTCTCCGCGGCGGTCTATCAGCTCGACGCCCGGGGCGCGGTGCAGGACCACTGGTACACACTGGTCAATCCGCAGCGCGATCCCGGCCCGGTGTGGATCCACGGCCTCACCGAGGAGATGCTCGCGGGCGCCCCGCGCTTCCCCGAGATCGCCGCCGAGCTCTCCGAGCGCCTGGCCGACCGCGTCCTGGTGGCGCACAACGCCGCCTTCGACTGGTCGATGCTCGCCCGCGAGTACGCCCGCACCCGCGGCGCCGCGCCCGTGCGGCAGCGGCTGTGCACCATCGCCCTCTCCAAGGAGCTGGGCCTGCCGCTGCCCAACCACAAGCTGGAGACCCTCGCCGCGCACTACGGAGTGGTCCAGCGGCGCGCCCACCACGCCCTGGACGACGCGCGGGTGCTCGCCGAGACCTTCCGGCCCAGCCTCCACCGGGCCGCCGAGACCGGGCTGCGGCTGCCGCTGCTGGCCTGCCAGCCGCTCACCGAGTGGTCCGACGGCCCGGCCATCGGCCGCCAGCGGTCGTACCGGCAGACCTGGCGCCCCAGCCGCAAGCGCCCCGCCTGCCCCTACCCCAACCCCGGGCGCTACGAGCCGGGCGGACAGCTCGTCCAGGGCATGCGGGTGGCGTTCTCCGGGGATACCTCCGTGGACCGCGAGCTGCTGGAGGACCGGGCGGTCGAAGCCGGGCTGCACGTGGCCACCAGCGTCTCCCGGCTCACCAGCGTGCTGGTCACCAACGATCCCGAGTCGCCGACGTCCAAGACCGCCAAGGCCCGCTCCTTCGGCACGCCCATCATCGACGAGGCGGCCTTCATGCAGCTCCTCCAGGACGTCACCCCCGCGCCGCCGACAAACAGGTGAAGTCGGCGCGACGCGCCCGCCCGCCGCTCGCCCGCCACCGCGCGGGCCCGCAGGCTGAGGCGCATGGCACGTTGTGAGGTCTGCGGAAACGACTACCGGATGACATTCGAAGTGCACGCACAGGGCAATGTGCACGTCTTCGACTGCTTCCAGTGCGCCATCCACCGCATGGCGCCCATTTGCGAGCACTGCCGGGCCCAGATCATCGGGCAGGGCGTGGAGGCCGACGGCCACTTCTACTGCTGTGCGCACTGCGCGCGGGCGGAAGGGAAGGTGGGCATCGTCGACCATGTGTGAACCCGGCCACCTGCGTGGATTGTCCTGGAGCGCCCCCAGCGGCCGAGGGACAATCCACGCCGAGTAGGGTCGAGGATGTGTACCGCTTCCTGTTGACCCGGCAGTGGGTGATCCTCACACTCGTGGCCCTGGCCCTGATCCCGACGATGATCAGGCTGGGTTTCTGGCAGCTGCACCGCCATGAGCACCGGGTCGCGCAGAACCAGCTCATCGGGGACAACCTCGACGCCCCGGCCGTCTCCGTCGAGAAGCTCACCGCCCCCGGCCGTACGGTCCCCCGCGACGACACCTGGCGCACGGTGACCGCCACCGGCACCTACGACACCGCCCATGAGGTCGTCGTCCGGCAGCGCACCGGCTCCGACGAGCAGTCCATCGGCTACTTCGTCCTCACCCCGCTGCTGCTCCCGGACGACCGCGCGGTCCTGGTCAACCGGGGCTGGATCCCGGCGGGCACGGACCTCACCAAGTTCCCCAAGGTCCCGGCCGCCCCCTCCGGCAAGGTCACCGTCACCGGCCGGCTGAAGGCCGACGAGACCACCGGCAACAGCGGCATCAAGGACAAGCAGGGGCTGCCGCCCCGCCAGGTCTCGCTGATCAACAGCGAGCAGCAGGCGAAGGCGCTGTCCCGGCCCGTCCTCGGCGGCTATGTCGAGCTCACCTCGTCCTCCCCCAAGGGCGACAAGCAGCCCCAGCCGGTCGCCGCGCCCAACCACAGCGACATCGGCCCGCACATGGCGTACGCCGTCCAGTGGTGGCTGTTCTCCGCCGGTGTGCCCATCGGCTGGTTCGTGCTGGCCCGCCGCGAGCGCCGGGACCGCGCCGCCGAGGCCGCGAAGGCGGCGGCCACGCCGGAGAAGGTCCCCGCCACGGCCGCCACGGACTAGCCCTTCCCGCTACCAGGGACTTCGCCCCTGGACCCCGGGTCTGGGGCGGAGCCCCGGTCCTCTGGATCCTGGACGGGCAGGGCCTAGGATCCCGTTTCCCCGGGAAAGCGCCCGGACATGGCCCAGCGCATCGACGACTACGCCCTCATCGGCGACCACCAGACGGCGGCCCTGATCAGCCGCCATGGCTCGATCGACTGGCTGTGCCTGCCCCGCTTCGACTCCCCTGCCTGCTTCGCCGCGCTCCTCGGCGACCGCGACAACGGCCACTGGCGGCTCGCCCCCAGGGGCGCGGGCGCCTGCACCCGCCGCCGCTACCTCGACGACTCCCTCGTCCTGGAGTCGGTCTGGGAGACGGAGACGGGCACGGTCAAGGTCATCGACTTCATGCCGCAGCGCGACCGCGCCCCCGACGTCGTCCGCATCGTCGAGGGCGTCTCCGGCAGCGTCGAGATGCTCGGCGTCCTGCGGCTCCGCTTCGACTACGGACGGGTCGTCCCCTGGATGCGCCGCGCCGACGGCCACCGGATCGCGATCGCCGGGCCGGACTCCGTATGGCTGCGCTCGGAGCCCGAGGTCCGCACCTACGGCGAGGAGTTCAGCACCCGCTCCGAGTTCACCGTCTCGGCCGGGGACCGGGTGGCCTTCGTGCTCACCTGGCACCCCTCCCACGAGCCCCGCCCCCGGCTCGTCGACCCGTACCACTCCCTCCGCGCCAGTCTGGAGGACTGGCGCGGCTGGGCCGCCCGGTGCCGCTACGAGGGCCCGTACCGGGACGCCGTCATGCGCTCCCTGATCACCCTGAAGGCGCTCACCTACGCCCCGAGCGGCGGGATCGTCGCGGCCCCCACCACCTCGCTGCCCGAGCGCCCGGGCGGGGTCCGCAACTGGGACTACCGCTATTGCTGGCTGCGCGACTCCACGCTCACCCTGAACGCCCTGCTCCGTGCCGGCTACCACGAGGAGGCCGTCGCCTGGCGCGACTGGCTGCTGCGGGCGATCGCCGGCGACCCGGCCGAGCTGCAGATCATGTACGGCCTGGCGGGCGAGCGCCGGGTCCATGAGCAGGAGCTGTCCTGGCTGGAGGGGTACGAGCGCTCGACCCCGGTCCGGGTCGGCAACGACGCGGTCGACCAGCGCCAGCTCGACATCTACGGCGAGGTGCTCGACACCCTCCACCTCGCCCGCGCCTCCGGGCTGCCCGCGGAACCGCACACCTGGAAGATCCAGACCGCACTGATGGACTTCCTGGAGTCGGCCTGGCGCGATCCCGACGAGGGGCTGTGGGAGGTCCGCGGACCCCGCCGCCACTTCGTCCACTCCAAGGTCATGGCCTGGGTGGCCGCCGACCGCGCCGTCCGCGCGATGGAGGCCGACCCGGGGCTGAGCGGGGACGCGAACCGCTGGCGCGCGATGCGCGACGCCGTCCACCGCGAGGTCTGCGCGAAGGGCTACGACCCCGAGCGGTCCACCTTCACCCAGTCCTACGGCTCGGCGGAGCTGGACGCCGCGACCCTGCTCATCCCGCGCGTGGGCTTCCTCCCCGCCACCGACCCCCGCGTCCTCGGCACCATCGACGCGGTCCGCCGCGAGCTCAGCGAGGACGGCCTGATCCGCCGCTACACCGCCGACGGCGACGTGGACGGCCTCCCCGGCTCCGAGGGCGCCTTCCTCGCCTGCTCCTTCTGGCTCGCCGACGCCCTCCGGCTGGCCGGCCGCCACAAGGACGCCCGGGTGCTCTTCGAACGCCTCCTCGCGCTCCGCAACGACGTCGGGCTGCTCGCCGAGGAGTACGACCCGGCGACCGACCGGCAGCTCGGCAACTTCCCGCAGGCGTTCAGCCATATCGGACTGGTGGGGACCGCCCTCACCCTCGCGGAAGGGCCCAGGGCAGACTGACCCCATGGATCTTGGACTCAAAGACCGGGTGTACATCGTCACCGGGGCCACCCGCGGGCTGGGGCTCGCGGCCGCCCGTGAGCTGATCGCCGACGGTGCGAAGACCGTCATCACCGGCCGCGACGCCGATACGGCGGCCGCCGTCGCCGCCGACCTCGGGCCGAACGCGGTCGGGGTCGCCGCCGACAACGCCGACCCCGAGGCGGCGGCCCGCCTCGTCGCCACCGCCCGGGAGCGCTTCGGCGGCTTCGACGGCGTCCTCATCAGCGTGGGCGGCCCGCCGGCCGGGCTGACCGCCGACATCACCGACGCCCAGTGGCAGGCCGCCTTCGACTCCGTCTTCCTCGGCGCCGTCCGCCTCGCCCGTGCCGCCGCCGAGCAGCTCCCCTCCGGGGGCGTGATCGGCTTCGTCCTCTCCGGCTCCGTCCGCGAGCCGATCCCCGGCCTCACCGTCTCCAACGGCCTGCGCCCCGGCCTCGCTGGCTTCGCCAAGTCCCTCTCCCTCGAGGTCGGCCCCCGCGGCATCCGCGTCGTGGGCCTCCTCCCGGCCCGCATCGACACGGACCGCGTCCGCGAGCTCGACTCCCTCTCCGGCGACGCGGAGGCCGCGCGGGAGCGGAACGCGGCGGCGATTCCGCTGCGGCGGTACGGGACGCCCGAGGAATTCGGCAAGGCCGCGGCGTTCTTGCTCTCGCCCGCGGCGTCGTATCTGACCGGGCTGATGCTTCCGGTGGACGGCGGGGCCCTCCACAACATCTGAGGGGGCGCCTCCGGCGAAAGGGCCCCCGCCCCGCCCCTTCCCGAAACCATGGGGCTCCGCCCCCCCGGCCCCCACCGGGGCTCCGCCCCGGACCCCGCTCCTCGAACGCCGGAGAGGCTGACGTCCGGGCGACCCCACACCCAGCCCGGTACCCGCCCCGCCGATGACACCGACCCGCCACGGGTCGTGGGGGCGGGGCCGCTGCGTTTCGGGAAGGGGCGGGGTGGGGAATGCCCGCCGGAGGCGCTCACGGGCCGTTACCGCGCCCGCTCCGCCCCGTGCCGGGCCACCCTCAGCCGCACCTCCGCCGGGAGGGCTTCCAGGCCCGCCGAAGTGCGGGCGCGCTCCAGGGCCTCCGCCCGGACCGCGTCCAGAGTCGACAGCGGGTCCGCCCGCGCGTCCAGCGCCAAGCCCATCCGCGCCTCCGGCGTCGTCCGGCGGCCCCGTAGCAGGACGTGGGCGCGCTCCACGCCGTCCAGCGACTCCGCGTCCGACACGAGGGCGGCCTCCAGGGCGCGGCCGCGCAGCAGGGCGCCCTCGCCGTCGCCCGTTTCCACGAGCACTTCCTGGAGCCGACGCCGTCGCAGCTGGACCAGGAACCAGCACAGCGAAAGCACGAACAGAACCGCGAGCGCCACGATGACCGCCGGCCACCACCACCCGGTGTCCCGCCACCGCGTGCGGTCCGCCCGGCTGAGCAGCACATCGTCGCGGCCGTCGAACGGCGGCCACCCGGCCAGGACCACCGCGCCCGCACCGGCCAGCACCAGACCCACGAGCCCCAGCAGCACCCGGTTGACGACACTCAGCATGGCGCGCTCACCCCTTCGACTTCGCCGAGCGCCGGACGTGGACGGAGAGGGCGGGCGGCCTGGCCAGGCCCAGTTGGCGGATGCCCTCGTGGAGGGCGGCGTCCAGATCCGCGCGTACCTCGTCGAGGTCGCGGAAGTGGGCCAGCGCGCGAGCCCTGATCCGCCGTCGGCCGACGTCCACGCGGGCCGACCGGACACCGGGCACCTCCATCGCCCGGTCGCGCAGCACCAGCCCCGCCGACGTTCGGTCGATTCCCGCTCGAACGCCAGCCCCGGCCCCGGCCTCGGACCCCGGCTCCGGCGCTCGCATCGGCAGCAGCCCTCGCAGCCCCGGCGCCATCGCGAGGACCACCATCCACACCCCCAGCACGGCCAGCAGCGCCGCCCCGCCCACGATCCACGCGTTGCCCAGCGGCCGCGCGGCGAGTTCATCGGCGAGCCAGTCCCGCCACCGCATGGCGCGCCGCCCCGAGCGCACGGCCGCCACGTCGTACAGCAGCAGCCCGCTGACGGCGGCGATGACCAGGGCGACGATCCCGGCCGGCACCCGCCGCTCGGACCAGAAGCGCCGGACCCGCCCGGGCGGATCCCCGTCTCCGGCACCGGAACCGGCACCCGCCCCCGCCCTCGCGCCGTACGCCGACGCCGAGGTGGACTGACGCATCTTCTGGTCCGCGTTCATCGCACCCTGTCCCTCCCCCGACGCGCCCCGCGCTCCGGGCGCTCCCACCGCGGCACATGCAGCCGTTCGACCGTCACCGCGACCTCGGGCACCTCCATGCCCGTCAACTCGCCTACCCGTTCGATCACCTGGCGACGCACCGCACCGCAGTGCGCGCCGATGTCCGAGGGATAGCCGAGTTCGACGGCGACCCGGACGCGCGCGACGCCCCCGCGCACCGCTGCGACCGCGTACGGCCGCGCACCGACGACATCGCCGAGGGCGACCTCACCGGCCCCCGCACCGGCACCGGCGCCCGCGCCCGTATCCGTATCCGTACCGGCATCCGCGGCGCCGCCGTCCCGCAACGCCTCCCGCGCCGCCTGCGAGGCGATCTTCGCGACGACCCGGTCCGCGATCCGCGTCGCACCCCGCTCACCCGGCTCCACCACGGCACGTCCTTACGGTCGTCATGGCGCTCACCGCGGTCGTCCGTCACGGCCACGGGAACGGAAGAAGTCGCCCGGCTCCAGATCACCGTCCAGGAACCGGCCGACGATGAACCCGACGGCTCCCAACGCCGCCACCAGCAGAAAGGCCCCGAAACCACCGAAATAACCTGCGAAAGCCAGCGCCATTCCCGCGATCATCCCGACCACGGCCATGCTCATCGTGTGCTCCTTCGCTGGAGCCAACCGGAACCGCTGCCGGCCTACTGGAGCCGCGGCTCCGGCGATTCCTCTTCCTCGTCCGGCAACTTCACATCGCTGACCGCGATATTGACCTCGACGACCTCGAGGCCGGTCATCCGCTCGACCGCCGCGATCACGTTCTCCCGTACCGCCCTCGCGACATCGGCGATGGAGACGCCGTAGTCCACCACGATCTCCAGGTCGAGGGCCGTCTGTACCTCCCCCACCTCCGCCTTCACCCCACGGGTGACCGACCGGCCGCCGGGCACCCGGTCCCGTACGACCCCGAAGGTACGCGCGAGACCTCCGCCCATCGCATGGACGCCGACCACATCGCGGGCCGCCATACCCGCGATCTTCTCGACGACGCCATCGGCGATGGTGGTGCGCCCCCGCTCGGCCGGGTCGCCTCCGCCCCGCCGGGGCCGATCGGTGGCGGCGGCCGCCGGGGCGTTGCCGGTCCCGGCGCCCGGCGTCCTGGGCGTACCGGCGGCGGGTTCCGTGGCGGGGTTCTCGGGTCGGTTCCGTGGTGCGGTCTCGGACATCACCGATCGTCCCTTCCGAGGCGAAGAGCGGTAGCAGCGGTTTCCGCTCGCTCTACTTGCCACCTTAATCGGGCCTTCCCCGAACCGCTTCGGAGATGCGGCACTCGCGCGATCGATACGGCAGGCTGAGAGCGGTAAGGCTTACGTCCGTACGGCGGTAAGGGGTGACACGGTGGTCATGGACCGGCTCGCGCAGACCGTAAGGGAGCAATTGCGGCTCGGCCGGCTGCTGCCCCTGGGCGCGCGCGAGGACGGCTCCTGGATCACCGAACGCGCGGCGGGCGACGTGCTCGGGCGGGCCGCCGCCGAGGTCCCCGCCGCGCACCTGGGAGCGCTGCGGATCGGGCCCGCCGACCCCGACACCGCGGGGACGCCCGCGGTTCCGCCCCCGCCGAGCGCGCTGCCGCCGGGGCCCCTGCGCATCTCGGCGGAGTGCGGGGCGACGCTGGAGGAACCGCTTCCGGCGACGGCGGACCGGCTGCGCGAGGTCCTGCTCGACGCGGCGACGGACCGGCTCGGCCTGCTGGTGGAGGCGGTGGACGTACGGGTGACGGAGGTACTGGACGAGCTCCCGGCCCCGCCCCCGGAGACCCCGCGACCCCACCGGACCGAAAGCCCCGACCCCGACCTCGACCCCGCCACCGCGGCCGTCGCCCGCACCGCCGCCTCCGTGCCCGGCGTCGCCCGGCTCGCGCCGGTACTGGGCTCGCCCCGGGCCGTGCGGATCGAGGGGACGCACATCCGGATCGAACTGGCCGTCGCGGCGGGCCACCGCGCCGTGGATGTGGCGAGGGCGGTACGAACGGCGGTGGCAGAGGCCGCCCCGGCCCGGGGAGACCAGCCACCCCCGGCCCCGGCAGACCGGCCGCCCACGGTGGCCGTCCTCGTCACGGCCGTGGAGCCCTGACCCGAGCCCACCCCTGACCGGTCACTCCTCGGCGTACTTCCGCAGCCCCTCGACCGTGCGCTCCAGCTCCGCGACCCGGTCCGCGAGCTGCTCGGTCCGCGCCTCGAGCCGGCGGTTCTTGCGGTGCATCTCCAGGAACACATTGACCTTCGTCCGCAGCAGCCAGGGGTCGAAGGGCTTGGTCAGGAAGTCGGCGGCGCCGATCGCATAGCCCCGGTAGGCGTAGTCGGAGTCGGCGTCGGTCCCGGTCAGCAGGATGATCGGGACGTCCTTGGTCTGGTCGAGCCGCTTGATGTTGGCGGCGGTCTCGAAGCCGTCCATGCCCGGCATCAGCACGTCGAGCAGAACGACGGCGAAGTCCTGCCGCAGCATCGCCTTCAGCGCCTCCTCGCCGGAGCGGGCGCGGACGAGCTGCTGATCGAGCGGGCCGAGGACGGCCTCCAGCGCGATCAGGTTCTCCTCCATGTCGTCGACGATGAGGATTCCGGCCTTCTCGGACACGCTCGTAGTCATCTCTCCCCCTGCCTCGGCCTCGGCGGACCGGTCTCGGCAGGCGCGGCGCCCTCTCCGGACACGTCCTCTCCGGGTACGTCCTCTCCGGGTACGTCCTCTCCGGACACGGCGGTCTCACCGTCAGACGTGGCGTCACCACTCCCAGGCTCGCCCGCCTCCCCCGACTCGCCCGCTTCCCCGGACTCGTCCGTCTCCCCCACCTCACGGTCCGGATCGAGCAGATCGAGGATCGCCGACATCAGCCGGTCGACGTCCACGGGCTTGGGGACATAGCCGTTGGCGCCGCTGTCGATGGCCTTCTCCCGGTCGCCGGGCATGACCTTCGCGGTCAGGGCGAGGATCGGCACATCGGCGAGACGCGGCGTGCCGCGGATGGCCCGGATCGTCTCGTACCCGTCCATCTCGGGCATCATCACGTCCATCAGGACCAGCGAGACGTCCGGGTTGCGGTGCAGCACCTCCAGCCCCTCACGGCCGTTCTCCGCGTACTTCACCGTCATGCCGACCCGGCCCAGCACATGGGTGAGCGCGAAGACGTTCCGGATGTCGTCGTCGACGATCAGGATGCGGCGGCCCTTCAGCACCTGGCCGGGGCGTCCGCGCTGCCACTCCTTGAGCCGGGTGGTCCCCGGCCAGCCGTCGTCGTGGTCCTCGCCCTCGTCCCCGGTCTCCCCCTTGCTCGCGGCCTCGGCCTCCGCCCCGCCGCCCGGGGCCCGGGTGGCGAGCCGGCCGGCGACCAGGCTGTCCGCCTCGCCGAAGACCCCGCTCGGGGCGTGGTCGGCGGTGTCCGGCAGCGTCTCGTCCGAGGCGGGGGCGACCGCCGGGACGGTGGAGCCGGTGGCCCTGGGGTCCGAGGGGTCGGGTGCCGGGGCAACGCCGCTGTAGTGCGCGGGGACGTAGAGGGTGAAGCGGGAGCCGACGCCCAGTTCGCTCTCGGCCACGATCCGGCCGCCGAGCATTCCGGCGATCTCCCGGCTGATGGACAGGCCGAGGCCCGTCCCGCCGTACTTCCGGCTGGTGGTGCCGTCGGACTGCTGGAACGCCTCGAAGATCACCGGCAGCTTCTCCGGCGGTATGCCGATACCGGTGTCGGTGACGGAGAACGCGATGACGGCGCCCGCGGCCCGCAGCGTCTCCTCCTCGAACCGCGCTCCCGGGGTGCGCTCGACGCGCAGCGTCACCCCGCCCGACGAGGTGAACTTCAGGGCGTTGGAGAGCAGATTGCGCAGGATCTGCTGGAGCCGCTGCTCATCGGAGAACATCTCGCGCGGTACGTCCTCGCCGACCGCGATCTCGAACGACAGGCCCCGGTCGACGGCGAGCGGCCGGAAGGTGGCGTTCACATAGTCGAGGATCTTGACCAGCGGCAGCTTCTTCGGACGGACGTCCATCCGGCCCGCCTCGATCTTCGACAGATCCAGGATGTCGTTGATCAGCTGGAGCAGATCGGAGCCGGAGCGGTGGATGGTGGCGGCGAACTGCACCTCCTGGGCGGACAGCCGGTCCTCGGGGTTGTCGGCGAGCAGCCGGGCCAGGATGAGCAGCGAGTTCAGCGGGGTGCGCAGCTCGTGCGACATATTGGCCAGGAACTCGGACTTGTACTGGGAGGCGGTCGCCAGCAGCGCGGCCTTCTCCTCCAGCTCCGCGTTGGAGCGCTGGAGCTCGTTCGAGCGCTGGCGCAGCTCGGTGGTGAGCCGCTGGGACTCGGAGAGCAGCGACTCGGTGCGGGCGTTGGCGATGATGGTGTTGATCGAGACGCCGATGGTGTTGACGAACTGGTCGATGAAGGCCAGGTGGACCTCGCTGAACCGGCTGAACGAGGCCAGCTCGATCACTCCGAGCACCTGGTCCTCGTAGAGGATCGGCAGGATCATCACGCTGGCCGGGAGCGCGGAGCCCAGCCCGGAGTCGATGGTGATGTAGTCGGGCGGGACGTCGTTGATGAGGATCCGCTTCTTCTCCACCGCCGCCTGGGCGACCAGCCCGCGGCCCCGGACGCCGGCCCGCGGCGTCCGGCCGTCGCCCCCGGCCGCGTCCTGATCGGTGCCGTATCCGGCGATGAGCTCGAGCCCCTCATCGGGCCTGGCACCGGCCGCTCTGAGGAAGAACGCCCCGAACTGCGCGTTGACCAGCGGGGTCAGCTCGCTCAGGATCAGATCGGCGACCTCGACCAGATCGCGGTGGCCCTGCATCAGGGAGGCGATACGGGCCAGGTTGGACTCCAGCCAGTCCTTCGCGCGGGTGGTCTCGCGGAGGTTGGCGACCATCAGATTGACGTTGTTCTTCAGCTCGGCGACCTCGCCCTGGGCCTCGACCGAGATGGACCCGGACATATCGCCCTGGGCGACGGCGGACGCGACCTCGGCGATCGCGCGCACCTGGGTGGTCAGGTTGAGGGCGAGCTCGTTCACGCCGGTGGTCAGCCGCTTCCAGGTGCCGTAGACGCCCTCGACCCGGGCCTGGCCGCCCAGACGGCCCTCGCTGCCGACCTCGCGGGCCACCCGCGTCACCTCGTCGGAGAACGAGGAGAGCGTGTCGACCATGGTGTTGATGGTGGTCTTCAGCTCGAGGATCTCGCCACGTGCGTCGACGTCGATCTTCTTGCTCAGATCGCCCTCCGCCACGGCGGTCGCCACCTGGGCGATGTTGCGGACCTGGGACGTCAGGTTGGACGCCATGAAGTTCACGTTGTCCGTAAGGTCCTTCCAGACCCCGGACACGCCCGGCACCCCGGCCCGGCCGCCGAGCTGGCCCTCGGTGCCGACCTCGCGGGCCACCCGGGTGACCTCGTCGGCGAACGAGCGGAGCTGCTGGACCATGGTGTTCACGGTGTCCTTGAGCTCCAGGATCTCACCCCGGGCATCGACCGTGATCTTCTTCGACAGATCGCCGTTGGCGACCGCCGTGGTCACCTGGGCGATGTTGCGGACCTGGGAGGTCAGATTCAGGGCCATGAAGTTGACGTTCTCGGTGAGGTCCCGCCATACCCCGGACACGCCGCGCACCTGGGCCTGACCGCCGAGGTTGCCCTCGGTGCCCACCTCGCGGGCCACCCGCGTCACCTCGTCGGCGAAGGACGACAGCCGGTCCACCATGGTGTTGATCGTCGACTTCACCTCCAGGATCTCGCCCTTGGCCTCCACCGTGATCGTCTTGCTCAGATCGCCCTCCGCCACGGCGGTCGCCACCTGGGCGATGTTGCGGACCTGGGACGTCAGGTTGTCCGCCATGAAGTTGACGTTCTCCGTAAGGTCCTTCCAGACCCCGGAGACGCCGCGGACCTGGGCCCGGCCACCCAGACGGCCCTCGGTGCCCACCTCGCGGGCCACCCGCGTCACCTCGTCGGCGAAGGCGGAGAGCTGGTCGACCATGGTGTTGATCGTCGACTTGAGCTGGAGGATCTCGCCCTTCGCATCCACGGTGATCTTCTGCGAGAGATCACCGGTGGCGACGGCCGTGGTCACCTGGGCGATGTTGCGGACCTGGGAGGTCAGGTTGGACGCCATGAAGTTCACGTTGTCCGTAAGGTCCTTCCAGACCCCGGACACGCCCGGCACCCCGGCCCGGCCGCCCAGCTCGCCCTCGGTGCCCACCTCGCGGGCCACCCGCGTCACCTCGTCGGCGAACGCGCCCAGCTGGTCGACCATGGTGTTCACGGTCAGCTTGAGCTCCAGCAGCTCACCGGTGGCCTCGACCGTCACCTGGCGGGTGAGGTCACCGCGCGCGACCGCCGTGGTCACCTCGGCGATGTCGCGGACCTGCGCGGTGAGCCGGGAGGCCATGGTGTTGACGGCCTCCGTCACCATGCGCCAGTCGCCGGAGAGCCCCTGCACCTTGGCGCGGCCGCCCAGCCGCCCCTCGGTGCCGACTTCGCGGGCGATACGGGTCAGCTCGCCGGTGAACAGCGAGAGCTGGTCCACCGTGCGGTTCACCCCGCGTCCCAGCCGCCGCAGATCGCCGCGCAGCTGGCGGTTGCCGTCGTGCAGATCCACCCGCTGGGTCAGATCGCCGGACGCGACCGCGTCGAGCACCCGCGTGGCGTTGGACACCGGGCCGACCAGGGCGTCCACCAGTTGATTGGCCGCGTCCACATTGGTGGCCCAGGCCCCCTGGCCGGGGCTCGCGGTGATCCGCTCGTCCAGCCTGCCCTGGCGCACCACCTCGCGGCGCACCCGGTGCAGCTCCCCGGACAGATGCGCGTTGCGCACCACGAGCTGGTTGAAGACCCCGGCCATCTCGCCGACCAGGCCCTCGGCCGAGGCGTCCGCACGAACGGAGAAATCGCCGTCACACAAGGTGTTCATCGCCGCCAGCAGCGACCGCAACTCGGCCGCGGACGCGGTCTCCTCACCGCGCGCCGGGCCGGACGGCCGAGCGGATTCCGGACATTCCACGGGCGGGGCCGGGGACGTGTCGGTGGTGATCGGGTCGAGAGCCATGCGTCGTCCCTTAAAGATCATTCATATCCCCCTGTCTGTCATAATATGGCACCTAGATGGCCTAAACCGCCCGTATTGCCCTGGAGCCGTACGTGGGAGCCTTGTTTCCTCTCGCGCGTGAGTCCGTCTCGCGGACGACGCTGCCCGGAAGCGTGCGCGCGCCCGCCGCGGCACGCGCCTTCGTCCGTACGGCGCTCACGGGACGGAGCGCGGCGGAGGCGTTCGCCCCGATCACCCTCGACCAGCGGTCGGTCGACGACGCGGTGCTGCTGGTGAGCGAGCTGGTCACCAATGCCGTACTGCACGCGGGCACCCGGGTCGAGGTGGTCTGCCGGCTCCAGCCCGGTGACGGCGCCACCGGGGAGGACTTCGGGTCGGCGGGCGGCCCCTTCGGGCCCGAGGAGACGAGTGGTCCGGACGATGTGCCCGGGGACGTGCCGAGGCGGCCGGGGATCGTCATCGAGGTGGCCGACCTCCACCCCGCCAGTACGGTCTACGGAGGGCCGGAGACCCAGCGCCGGGGCCGCGGCCGCGGGCTCCAGCTGATCGGGGCGCTCGCCGAGTCCTGGGGCGTGACCTATCACCGCACCCGTAAGGCGGTCTGGTTCCGGCTGGACGCCGAGCGGGCGGGCACCGAGTTCGACGCCGTCCCCACCAGCGCGCTCGGGCGCGAACTGCGGTTCGCCGAGACCCTGGCCCCCATTCGGCCGCGTGAGCAGCGCGATCCGACCGCGGATTGGGTGGACCGCGGCGGACCGTCCTTCCTCGCCGAGGCCAGCGAACTGCTCACCGGTCAGCTTGACGAGAACATGGTGGCCGCCCTCGCCGGGCAGCTCCTGGTGCCACGGCTGGCCGACTGGTGCGCGGTCTGGCTGACCACCGAGAGCGGTGGGCTGCAGCTCGCTCGCGTCTGGCACAGCAATGAGCGCAGCATCGGCGAGCTCCGCAAGTCGCTGGAGCGGCATCCGCCGCCGACCGGGCTCGGCTCGACGGGCACCTCCTGGCCCTGGCCCGGGGTCGCGGACAGCCAGGGGTTGGGCGGATCGGCGGTGTGCTTCCCGCTGATCGCACACGGCCGCAGCCATGGCGTCCTGCTGCTCGGCCGGGCGGGCGTGCCACGCATGGCGGAGGGCGTGGTGCGGCTCTCGGAGGACGTGGCGCGGCGGGTGGCCCAGGCGGTGGCCACGGCCCGGCAGTACACCCGTCAGGCCACGATCAGCCGGGCGCTCCAGCGCCGCCAGCTGCCCATGTCGCTCGCCCACATCCCGGGTGTGGACACGGCGATCGTCTACGAGCCGCACGGCGAGGGGCAGACCGTCGGCGGTGACTTCTACGATCTGTTCCCCATGGGCGACCGCCGCTGGTGCTTCCTGCTGGGCGACGTCCAGGGCAGCGATCCCGAGGCGATGTCGGTCACCGGGCTGGCCCGCCATCTGGTGCGGCTGCTGGCCCGCGAGGGCCATGGGGTGGAGTCGGTGCTCAACCGGCTGAACCAGGCGCTGGTGGAGGAGGAGACGGAGGCGGCGGAGATCGACGGCGAGCAGTCCCGGCCGCGCTTCCTGAGCCTGCTCTACGGGGAGCTGGAGCCGGACCCGGCCGGGGGCGGCGCCCGCTGCACCCTGGCGAGCGCCGGCCATCCGCTGCCGCTGCGGCTGACCACCCAGGGCGCGGTGGCGCCCGCCGCCAGCCCCCAGATGCTGCTCGGCATCGACGAGAACCCGGACTTCCACGCCGACACGCTGGCCCTGGAGCCCGGCGAGACGCTGCTGTGCGTCACCGACGGGGTGACCGAACGGCGCAACGGCCTCCGACAGCTGGATGACGACGACGGTCTGTCGGACATCCTGCGGGGGTGTGTGGGGCTGGGCGCCAAGGCGGTCGCGGAGCGGGTGCGACGCGCCACGCATGACTTCAGCCCCGAGCCGATCGACGACGATCTGGCGGTGCTGGTACTGGAGGCGGTGCCGACGGTGGAGCCGCAGCGGATGCCCTGACGGGGGCACCGCAGACGATCGACGGCAGGTCAGGGCACGTCAGCGGAGCACTTCCGCGGAGCGCTCAGTCCGTCAGCCCCGCCAGGTCGCGCAGCCGGCGGGCCTGGGCGGCGCGCTCGGCGGCACGCTGCTCCTCGTACGTGCGGTCCACGGCGCCCCGCAGCAGCGCCTTGGTCTCGATCACGGCGTCGCGGGGCGCGGCGAGCAAGGCCGCCGCCAGGTCCTGGACCGCGCCGTCGAGCTCGGCGGCGGGCACCACGAGATTGGCGAGCCCGGTCCGCTCGGCCTCCTCGGCGTGGACGAAGCGCCCGGTCGCGCAGATCTCCAGCGCCCTGGCGTATCCCACCAGCCCGACCAGCGGATGGGTGCCGGTGAGGTCCGGCACCAGCCCGAGGCTGGTCTCACGCATGGCGAACTGTGCGTCGTCCGCGCAGACCCGCAGGTCACAGGCGAGCGCAAGCTGGAAACCGGCCCCGACGGCATGGCCCTGGACGGCGGCGATCGACACGATGTCGTTCCGCCGCCACCAGGTGAACGCGTCCTGGTACCCGGCGATGGTCGCGTCCAGCTCGCTGTCGGCACCGCGCGCCATGTCGAGGAACGACGGCTCGCCGTCGAACCCCTCGGGCGTGAACGCCTGACGGTCCAGACCCGCCGAGAAGGACTTGCCCTCGGCGCGCAGCACCACGATGCGCACGGTGCCCGGCACCAGCTTTCCGGCCTCGGCCAGCGCCCGCCACAT
The DNA here is from genome assembly GCF_055597465.1 of Streptomyces yongxingensis. NCBI lineage: Bacteria > Bacillati > Actinomycetota > Actinomycetes > Kitasatosporales > Streptomycetaceae > Streptomyces > Streptomyces yongxingensis. Next base: position 8,251,428 of record NZ_CM145717.1, on the reverse strand, counting down.
GGCGGGCGACTGGGCGTTGCGCTTCGCCGGGTTGTTCAGGGTCACCGTGGCGACCGTGTCATCGACGGTGAGCGATACGCCGTCCTTGTCGAGCAGGGTCACAGGGGCCTCCGGTCGGGTGCGGTCAGTACAAGTGACTGCACAGTAACCACCCGGCCGAACCGACGATCAGCCGGGTGGCACCCCTGTCCCTGCCTGCTGATGGTGATGGAGCATGCGGGCGATCAGGCCGAGGCGGCCTTCTTGCCTCGCGTCGCACCGCCGCGTCCCCGTAGGGAAACTCCGGATTCGCTGAGCATCCGGTGGACGAATCCGTAGGAACGGCCGGTCTCCTCGGCCAGCGCCCGGATGCTCGCCCCGGAGTCGTACTTCTTCTTCAGGTCTGCCGCGAGCTTTTCGCGCGCGGCGCCGGTCACCCGGCTGCCCTTCTTCAGAGTCTCGGCCACCCGTGCCTCCTCATGGGAAGTGCGCTCTGGACTCTCATGATCACCCCTACAGGGCTTCCTGGCCACCCATTCGGCAAGGTCTGTGGATGAAGGATTGCCGGAAATCGCGGCACGACGGCCTTCGGAAGCAAGGATTCCGGCGCTGTTCAACCTGACACTCTTTCGTGTTCACCGACGAAAAGGCAGGTCAGGGCATACGTGAACTACGTCGCAGAGATCCGGGACCGGCGCACGGCACGTGGTGTGCGCCGGTGGCCCACGACGCGCCGCGATACCAGCCGTTCTCACTCAGATGATGGATCACGCCTAGGCCGAATGATCTACAAGAAGGGGATCGGACCGGAGGAACCGGACTCTTGGGGCGGCGTCCGGAACGCCGCCCCCGCCCCTCCGCCGGGCCTGCCCCACCCGCCGTCGGGCCTCGTCAGGCGAGCGCGACGAGGTCCGCGTACTCCTGGCCCCACAGGTCCTCGACACCGTCCGGAAGCAGAATGATCCGCTCCGGCTGCAGCGCGTCGACGGCGCCCTCGTCGTGGGTCACCAGGACCACCGCACCGGCGAAGGTGCGCAGCGCACCGAGGATCTCCTCACGGCTGGCCGGGTCGAGGTTGTTGGTGGGCTCGTCCAGGAGCAGCACATTGGCCGAGGAGACCACCAGGGTGGCCAGCGCCAGCCGGGTCTTCTCACCACCGGAGAGCACCCCGGCCGGCTTGTCCACGTCGTCGCCGGAGAACAGGAAGGACCCGAGCGTCTTACGGATGTCGACGAGGTCGAGATCCGGGGCGGCGGAACGCATGTTCTCCAGGACGGTGCGGTCCGGGTCGAGCGTCTCGTGCTCCTGCGCGTAGTAGCCCAGCTTCAGGCCGTGGCCGGGGGTCACCTGGCCGGTGTCCGGCTTCTCGACCCCGGCCAGCAGCCGCAGCAGGGTCGTCTTACCGGCGCCGTTCAGCCCGAGGATGACGACCCGGGACCCCTTGTCGACGGCCAGGTTGACATCGGTGAAGATCTCCAGGGAGCCGTACGACTTGGACAGCCCCTCCGCCGTCAGCGGGGTCTTGCCGCACGGGGCCGGGTCGGGGAAGCGCAGCTTGGCGACCTTGTCGGACTGCCGGGCCTCCTCCAGACCGGCCAGCAGCTTCTCGGCGCGGCGGGCCATGTTCTGCGCGGCCACGGTCTTGGTCGCCTTGGCGCGCATCTTGTCGGCCTGCGCGTTGAGCGCCGCGGCCTTCTTCTCGGCGTTGGCGCGCTCGCGCTTGCGGCGCTTCTCGTCGGCCTCGCGCTGGGCCTGGTACAGCTTCCAGCCCATGTTGTAGATGTCGATCACCGAGCGGTTGGCGTCGAGGTAGAAGACCTTGTTGACCACCGTCTCGACGAGGTCGGCATCGTGGGAGATGACGAGGAAGCCGCCGCTGTAGGTCTTGAGGTAGTCCCGCAGCCAGGTGATCGAGTCGGCGTCGAGGTGGTTGGTCGGCTCGTCCAGCAGCAGGATGTCGGAGTCCGAGAAGAGGATCCGGGCCAGCTCGACCCGGCGCCGCTGACCGCCGGAGAGCGTATGGAGCGGCTGGCCGAGCACCCGGTCGGGCAGGCCGAGGCTGGCGGCGATGGTCGCGGCCTCCGCCTCGGCGGCGTATCCGCCCTTGGTGAGGAACTCGGTCTCCAGGCGCTCGTACTTCTTCATCGCGCGCTCGCGGGTGGCGCCCTTCCCGTTGGCCATCCGGTCCTCGTTCTCGCGCATCTTGCGGAGCACGGAGTCGAGCTCGCGGGCCGAGAGGATGCGGTCGCGGGCGAGGACGTCGAGGTCGCCGGTGCGCGGGTCCTGCGGGAGGTAGCCGACCTGACCGGAGCGGGTGATGGTGCCGCCGGCCGGGATGCCCTCACCGGCCAGGCACTTGGTGAGCGTGGTCTTGCCCGCGCCGTTGCGGCCGACGAGACCGATGCGGTCGCCCTTGGCGATGCGGAAGGAGGCGGACTCGATGAGGACGCGGGCGCCGGCACGCAGCTCGACGCCGGAGGCGGTGATCACGGGAATTACTCCTGGGCAGGGTGGACGGCGGACGGGACGGACGAGGGCGGCCGACGCCGTCTAATGCACGAGGAGAATTGCCATGCGGCTAGTTTAGCGGGGCGGGCAAGTCGTTTTTCCCCCGGCTTTCCCCGCCGCCGCTCCCCTCAGGCCCCGCCCGTGTGCACCTGGAAGGCCGCCCGGCGCACCGCCTTGGCCAGGGCCGGATCGGGGTGGGCCGCGGCCAGCGCCACCAGGACCTGCACGGTGCGGGGGTGCCCCACGGCCCGTACCTCGGCCAGCAGCGCGGGCACGGTGCCCTGGACGGCGGACTCCAGGTGGCGGACGAGCAGCGGGCTCTCCCCATGGTCGGAGATGGCCGCGGCGGTGTCCACCCACAGCCAGGTGGCCTCCTCGCGGGTGAGCGCGTCCAGCGCCTCGTCCGGGTCGGCGCCCTCGTGCTCGGCGAGCCACAAAAGCGCGTACGGCCGCAGACACGATTCGTCGACGACCGCCCGTACGTTGGGCTCGGCGGGCGCCCCGACGACGCGCAGCGCCTCGAAGGCGAGCCCGCGCAGCAGCGCGTCGTCGCCGCGCGCCGCGTCGATGAGCTCGATGACGGCGCTGCCGACGGGGCGGGCCGCCAGCCAGGCCCGGTATTCGGCGCGGGCGGGGCCCGGGGTCAGGCCCGCACAGCCGCGCAGCATGTCGGCGGCGGGCTGCTCGATGTTCCCGGCCGGGCTCTGGGCGGCGACGCAGATCTGCTCCAGCTTGACCCACACCGCCCAGTTGCCGAGCGCGGTCAGCTCGGCCTCCCGGCGGTCGCCCTTGGCGTCGTCGGACCCGCTCCCGGCGCCCCCCGGCCCCTCCGGGCCGTCCTGGGGTTCCTCCCGCACCGTGAGCGCCCCGACGGACGAGAGGGCGTCCAGGGCCCAGTCGAGCAGCCCCTCCAGCGTGGCGGCGTCCTCGGCGTCCTTGGTGTCCTCGGTGGCCTCGGTGTCGTCGGCACTCGCGGCGCCCCCGGCGCCATCGGCGGGCTCCCGGGGCTCCGTGGCCTCCTGGGGGACCTCGCACCGCTCGGTGCGCAGTTCGGCGACCCGCTGCCGGAGCATGTCCAGCAGGGCGGAGATCTGCACGGGGCCGGCCGAGAGCTGGAGCAGGGAGAGCAGCTGGGGTACGGCCTCGACGACCTCCGCGACCGCCGTCGGCTCGGCCGTCTCGGGAGCGGGACAGGCCAGGGACCACGCGTCCAGGAGCGCGACCCAGCCCCGCAGCACCGCGCTGTCGTCCCGGTCCCACGCCTGGAGCCGCCAGCCGGGGCGGGTGGTGCCCGCGTGGTGCTCGATGAGGCCGATGAGGCGGGCGCGGTCCCAGTCGGTCCGCACCTCCCGCTCGCTCACCCCGAGCGCCTCGGCGGCGCGGGCGGCGGCCTCGTCGGACAGCGCGCCGGGAGCGCCGTGCTCGGCCGCGGCCCAGTGGGCGATCGCCACGGCCCCGGTGAGCCCCGCCCTGGCCTGCCGGGCCAGCTCCGACGGGGGCGGAGTGCCCTCCGGCGGACGGGGCGCCGGTCTTGAGCCGCGGTTCACCGCGGGCCGGCGGGCCGTGGCCATCGGCCGGTTGCGGACAAGTCGGAGCCGGGAGTCGCGCGGAGTACGGGACGTCACGGAAGCAGTCTCGCCGTTGACGGCCCGAAAGCCCAATCGGCACCCGTCCGGCGGTCGCCGCGAAGGGTTCACGCCATCTTACGGACGCTTCCGCCGCCGCCCCGCGAACGCCTCCCGCGCCGCCCCGCACGCGCTTTCGCGAACGCCTTACGGGGCGCTACAGGAGGTCGGGCGGCGCGGGAGGTCGCCTTACGGGCGCTACAGGAGCGGTACCAGAAAGCGCCGAAGCGCCTCCTCGTACGCCTCGGGGTCCGCGTTCCACATGGCCGCGTGCGGGGCCTGCCGCACCGTGTGAAGGGTCACCAGATCGCGTCGGCGGTCGACGAGTTCGCGCGAGACGTGCCAGGGCGCGAGGGTGTCGTCGGGGCCGTGGGCGACGAGCGTGGGCACGGACAGCCGCTCCGGGTCGGCCACCTCCGGGAGCCTGCTGTCGTGGAGTCCGGTGCGCCCCTCGGCGGCGCGCAGGGCGAGCGGGAGCAGTGGCGCGGGGATGCCGCGGGCCGCGGCGAGGGCGCGCAGGGTGGCCTGCCAGTCGAGCACCGGGGAGTCCAGGACGAGACCGATGACGCGGTGCCGCAGCGCGGAGTTGGCGGCGGCGTGGAGGGCCATCGAGGCGCCGATGGACCAGCCGTGCAGCACGACCCCGGTCGCCCCGTACCCCACCGCGTAGCGGATGGCCGCGTCCAGGTCGCGCCACTCGGTGTCGCCGAGGTGGGATATGCCGTCCTCGGAGCGCGGGGCGCCGGGGTCCCCGCGGTAGGCGAGGTCGAGCACCGGCACCCGCAGCTGCCGCAGGAAGGGCATGACGACCATAGGGTGCTCACGGGTGGTGCCGAGGCCATGGGTGGTGATCACCCATGTGGAACGTTCGCCCGGGATGAACCAGGCGGGCAGCGGACCGAGTTCGCCGGGCACGTCCACGTCGGCGTGGTCGATGCCGAGCGCGTCCCGCGGGTTGCCGATGTGCACCTGGGGGGTCAGCCGCACCCGGGTGCCGGGGGTGAGCTCGCCGTGGGTGACCCGCTCCAGGCGGCGTACGACGCAGTCGGCGGGGTGCGGGGCGTCCTCGATGACGGGGCCGACGACGGCGTGGCAGGAGCGGCCGGTGAGGCCGTAGGTGCCGGGGCGCAGCGAGGCGAGCGAGCGGGTCAGGGTGATCTGGCCGGCCGCGGTCGCGTGGACGGTCAGCGGCGCCTCGTTCGGCAGCGGGCGGTTGGCGGCCGGTTTCAGCGCAGCGCTGGTGGCGTACCGTCCGGCCGCCACCGCGGCCACGCCGACACTCAGCAGGGTGGTGGCGGCCGCGACCGCCGTTGTTCGCAGACGCATCCCTCCCAGTGTGGTCGGGGAGGCAGCCCCCGGCCAGCGGGCGTACCCGGCCGGGTGACCGCCCGGCCGGGGTCCGGGGGCGTGCCGGGCGGGCTCAGCCCTTCTGGCCGTAGCCGCTCAGCTTCTCGGCGGCGCGCCGCATCTCGTCCGGCGGGATCAGGGACGGGGTGCGGCCGGGGACGGAGACCGCGGTGAGCCAGACCTGGCACATCCATTCGAGCTGGGCGGTGCGGTCGTACGCCTGGTCCAGGGTGGCTCCGTGGACGACGGTGCCGTGGTTGCGCAGCAGGCAGCCGCTGCGGTCGCGCAGCGCCTCGAGCATGGCGTCGGCCAGTTCGTCCGTGCCGTAGAGCGCGTAGGGCGCGACGCGGACCGGGCCGCCGAGGGCGGCGGTCATGTAGTGGATCGCGGGGAGCTCGTCGACGAGCGTGGAGACGGCCGTGGCGTGGACGGCGTGGGTGTGGACCACGGCCCCGGCGTCGGTCTCCCGGTAGATCGCGAGGTGCATGGGCAGCTCGCTGGTGGGCTTCAGCGTGCCGAGGACCTGCTGTCCGTCCAGGTCGACGGCGACGGCGTCCCTGGGGCCGAGCCGGTCGTAGGGGACGCCGCTCGGGGTCACCAGGACGGTGTCGCCGACCCGGGCCGAGACATTGCCCGACGTGCCGACGACCAGGCCGTCGGCGGTGGTCCTGCGGGCCGTACTCACCACCTGCGTCCATGCCTGCCGCAGGGGATGGGTCAGCCGCGGCTGCGGCTGCCGCGTGGATCGCGACTGGGTCACCTGCCCTCACCTCCGAGGCCCGATCCTTCCAGGCGGCCGCCGGCCGCGCGGCGGCGGGACCGGAACGGGCACGGCGGGCGACTACGGCCGCGCTTCGTGGGCACCCGATCGCGGGCGGGTGAACGTGGGGGAACGGCGGGCGGCCGCGTGGCCGGTCCCGGGGCCCGCTCCGGCGGCTCTCGATAGCGCCTCAACTCCCGTACGACATGGGAACGTAGGCTGGAATTCACAGGGCCTTGGTGATCCCGCAACCATGTCACCCCGATGCCCTGCTCAGTTCATCTCCCGTTCACCCTGTTTCCTTACGTTCACCGTGCCACTAACGACCTTCGAACTGATTGACCGGGTGTATGGAACACATCACGCTTCTCATCGGGATCGTGATCGTCACGGCCTTGGTGTTCGACTTCACGAACGGCTTTCACGACACGGCTAACGCCATGGCCACCACCATCTCCACGGGAGCACTCGGGCCCAGGGTGGCGGTGGCGATGTCGGCCGTCCTCAATCTCGTCGGCGCGTTCCTGTCCGTGGAGGTGGCCAAGACCATCTCCGGCGGGATCATCGACGAGGGATCCGGTATCCAGCCAGAAGTGATCTTCGCGGGACTCGTCGGCGCGATCCTGTGGAATCTGGTGACGTGGCTCGCCGGACTCCCCTCCAGTTCGTCACACGCCCTGTTCGGCGGTCTGATCGGCGCCACCGTGGTCTCCGTCGGCCTGGACGGGGTCAACGGCGACGCGATCGTCATGAAGGTCCTGATCCCCGCCGTCGCCGCGCCGATCGTGGCCGGGATCGCCACGCTGGCCGCCACCCGGCTCACCTACCGGCTCGGCCGCGACCGCTCCCCCGAGGACACCGCGAAGGGCTACCGCGCGGGGCAGATCGCCTCGGCCGCCCTGGTCTCCCTGGCCCACGGCACCAACGACGCCCAGAAGACGATGGGCGTGATCACCCTGGCGCTGGTCACCGGGAACGTGGTGGCGCCCGACTCCGACCCGCCGCTGTGGGTCATCGTCTCGGCGGGCCTGGCCATCGCGCTCGGCACCTACCTGGGCGGCTGGCGCATCATCCGCACCATGGGCAAGGGCATCACCGACATCCAGCCGCCGCAGGGCTTCGCCGCCCAGACCGGCGCCGCGACCGTCATCCTCGCCTCCTCCCACATCGGCTTCGCGCTGTCCACCACCCAGGTCTGCTCCGGCGCCGTCATGGGCGCGGGTGTCGGCCGTAAGGGCGCCGTGGTGCGCTGGTCGACCGCGGGCCGCATGGTGGTCGCCTGGGTGCTGACCCTCCCGGCCGCGGGTCTGGTGGCGGGCGCCGCCGCGCTCCTGGCCGACCAGGGGAACGCGGGAATCACGGCGGTGGCCGTGCTCGCCGTCCTGGCCTGCGGGGCGATCTGGATGCTGTCGCGCCGCAAGCCCGTGGACCACACCAACGTCAACGAGGTCGGCAGCCAGGAGCCGGTGGGCGCCGTCACGGCCGCCCTGCGGTCCGTGGCCCCGCCGCCCGCCGGTACGGCGAGCGCCGCCCCCGAGGACGGCACCTCGGAGAACACGCCCGAGCAGATCCCCACCCCCGCCGCCGCGAGCAGCAGCACCCGTTAAGGAGCCAGGAAACATGAGCATCGACTGGGCGGCACTCGGCCAGGTCTTCGGCGTCAGCCTCGCGGTGACGGTCGGCATGGTGGGCGTCTTCACCCTGGGCATCGTCGGCACCTCCCGTAAGGCGGCACCGGAGCAGGGCGGCACGGCCGCCACCGTGCCCGGGGGCGCGGTGGGCACTTCCGCGCTCGCGCGCACCGGCGCGTACGCCTGCTTCGCGGTGTGCGCGGCGGTCGTGGCGTACGGCATCTATCTGATCGTCGCCTGAGGACGCCGCTTCCTCGAACCACCCACCGGCCGCCGGATGGTGGCGCTGACCAGCGCCGACCGTCCGGTGGCCGTCCTGTGAGGGGCGGTTGTCTGTGGGGCTCGGCACACTCGGGCGTCATGGGTCATATGCGAGTTGACGGCCATTCGCGGCCCATGGTGGACTTCCCGAGCCAAACGGCGGCAGGAGAGGAAGCCGGTGAGAATCCGGCGCGGTCCCGCCACTGTCACCGGGGAGCACCTTCCCATCGCCTGTATGGGGTCACGGCTCGTCCGTACGGTTCGTCGCGTACGCGGGCTGGAAGACCGGGAAGGCCGCGGATCCGGGAGCCAGGAGACTCTCACCGCCGGTCACGTCGAACCAGGGCGAGGACCCTGAGTGAGGACATACCGCCATGCCCGGCATCGCCACGCCGCCAGCCCTCCCTGTCCGCTCCGGCTCTTCCGGACCCTCCGGCCCTTCTGTCCGGGTATCGCCGCGCCGAGGCGTGACGGCGGCCTGACGGATGCGTGCCGATCACGCCTCGTTCGCGTGCGGCGTGGCCCTCGGCTTCCTCGGCGACCTCGCCACGGGTGATCCGCGCCGCGGCCATCCGGTGGCCGCGTTCGGGCGCGCCGCCGCGGCCGCCGAGCGCCGGCTGTGGCGCGACCACCGGGGCTACGGGGCCCTGCACACCGCGTTGTGCGCGGGCGGCGCGGCCGCCGGTGCCGCGCTGCTGACCCGCGCCGTACGGGGCCGCGGCGGCCGCCGTGGCGCGGAGGTCGCGCTGACCGCCGCCGCCACCTGGGCCGTGCTGGGCGGCACGAGCCTGGGCCGTGAGGCACGGGCCGTCGGCGGGGCGCTGGCCGCCGGGGACCTCGAGGTCGCCCGGGAGCGGCTGCCGCATCTGTGCGGCCGCGATCCGCAGGGGCTGGACGGGCCGCAGATCGCCCGCGCGGTCGTCGAATCGGTCGCCGAGAACACCTCCGACGCGGTCGTGGGCGCGCTGGTGTGGGGCGCCGTGGGCGGCGTGCCGGGGCTCATAGGGTTCCGCGCCGTCAACACCCTGGACGCCATGGTGGGCCACAAGTCTCCGCGCCACCGGCGGTTCGGCTGGGCGGCGGCCCGGCTGGACGATGTGGCCGGCTGGCCCGGTGCGCGCCTTACGGCGGCCCTGGCGACGCTCGCGGGCCCCGATCCGCGCGGTGCGTGGCGCGCCTGGCGGCGCGACGGCCGACGCCATCCGAGCCCCAACGCGGGCCCGGTGGAGGCGTCCTTCGCGGGCGCGCTCGGCGTCCGGCTGGGCGGCACCCTCGCGTACGGCGGCCGGGTCGAGCACCGGCCGGTGCTCAACTCCGGCGGGCGGCCGGTGGAGTCGGCGGACATCGAGCGGGCGATACGGCTGTCGCGGCGCGTCGGCGTCCTGGCGCTCGGGGTGTCCATAGCGGCCCGGCCGGTCCTGAGTGCGTTGACGGGGCGGCCCCGGGCCTTGGGAAGGGGCGGTCGATGAGCGGGATACACGGTAAGGGCGGCACGGACGGTTCCGGGGCACGCGGCGGGGGGCTGCTCGTCGCGGGCACGACCTCCGACGCGGGCAAGAGCGTGGTGACGGCCGGGATCTGCCGGTGGCTCGCCCGTAAGGGCGTCAGCGTGGCGCCCTTCAAGGCGCAGAACATGTCGCTCAACTCCTTCGTCACCCGGGAGGGGGCGGAGATCGGGCGGGCGCAGGCCATGCAGGCGGCCGCCGCGCGCGTCGAGCCGAGCGCGCTGATGAACCCGGTCCTGCTGAAGCCGGGCAGCGACCGCAGCAGCCAAGTGGTGCTGCTGGGCAAGCCCGTGGGCGAGCTGAGCGCGCGCGGGTACTTCGGCGGGCCCGGAGCCCCCTCGCCCGGCGAGCAGCTCTCCGCGGGGCGTGAGGCCCTGCTGGGGACGGTCACGGAGTGCCTGGAGGAGCTGCGGCGCACCCATGACGCGGTGATCTGCGAGGGCGCGGGCAGTCCGGCCGAGATCAATCTGCGCCGCACCGACATCGTCAACATGGGGCTGGCGCGCGCCGCCGGGCTTCCGGTCGTGGTGGTCGGGGACATCGACCGCGGTGGCGTCTTCGCGTCCTTCTTCGGCACGACCGCGCTGCTGTCCGCGGCGGACCAACGGCATGTGGCCGCCTATCTGGTGAACAAGTTCCGCGGCGATGTGAGCCTTCTGGAGCCCGGTCTGGAGATGCTGCGCGACCTCACCGGGCGCCCGACCGTGGGGGTGCTCCCGTTCGCCCACGGACTGGGGATCGACGAGGAGGACGGGCTGCGGGTGTCGCTGCGCGGCGCGGTGCGGGAGAGCGTCGTGGCGCCTCCTTACGGCGCGGACGTCCTGCGGATCGCGGTGGCCGCCGTGCCGCTGATGTCCAACTTCACGGACGTGGACGCGCTGGCGGCCGAGCCGGGCGTGATCGTGCGGTTCGTGGACCGGCCCGAGGAGCTGGCCGACGCCGATCTGGTGGTGCTGCCGGGCACCCGGGGCACCATAAGGGCGCTGGAGTGGCTGCGTGAGCGCGGGCTGGCCGACGCGATCGCCCGGCGGGCCGCCGAGGGCCGTCCGGTGCTGGGCGTCTGCGGCGGCTTCCAGGCGCTCGGGGAGCGCATCGAGGACGAGGTCGAGTCGAAGGCCGGGACGGTCGCCGGGCTCGGGCTGCTGCCGGTGCGGGTGCGGTTCGCGGCCGAGAAGACCCTGGCCCGGCCGGTGGGCGAGGCGCTCGGCGAGCGGGTGGAGGGCTACGAGATCCACCACGGGGTCGCCGAGCTGCTGGACGGGGCCGAGGAGCCCTTCCTGGACGGCTGCCGGGTGGGCTCGGTGTGGGGCACGCACTGGCACGGCTCGCTGGAGAGCGACGGCTTCCGGCGGGCGTTTCTGCGGCGGGTGGCCACCGCGGCGGGCCGGGCGTTCGTACCGGCGCCGGACACCCGCTTCGGCGAGCTGCGCGAGGAGCAGCTCGACCGCCTCGGCGACCTGATCGAGGAGCACGCCGACACGGACGCGCTGCTGCGGCTCATCGAGGAGGGCGTCCCGGAGGGGCTGCCGTTCGTCCCCCCGGGGGTGCCAGGGGCGATGACGTGACGAACCCCCGCCCCCACACCGGACCGCTCCGCCCACGCACCCCAGGAGGTATCGCCGCGTGACCACCACCTACCCCTTCAGCGCGATCGTCGGCATGGACGGCCTGCGGCTCGCCCTGCTCCTCAACGCCGTCTCGCCCGCCGTGGGCGGTGTCCTGGTGCGCGGCGAGAAGGGCACGGCCAAGAGCACCGCCGTAAGAGCGATCGCCTCGCTGCTGCCCGAGGTGGACGTGGTGGCCGGGTGCCGGTTCTCCTGCGATCCGGCCGCGCCCGACCCGTCCTGCCCGGACGGGCCCCATGAGCCGGGCACGGGCGAGGCGCGCCCCGCGCGGATGGTCGAACTCCCTGTGGGCGCCTCCGAGGACCGGCTGGTGGGCGCGCTCGACATCGAGCGGGCGCTGTCGGACGGCGTGAAGGCGTTCGAGCCCGGGCTCCTCGCGGACGCCCACCGCGGGGTGCTCTACGTCGACGAGGTCAATCTGCTCCACGACCACCTGATCGACCTGCTGCTCGACGCGGCCGCCATGGGCGCCTCCTATGTGGAGCGCGAGGGGGTGTCCGTACGGCACGCGGCGCGCTTCCTCCTGGTGGGCACCATGAACCCCGAAGAGGGCGAGCTGCGGCCGCAGTTGCTGGACCGCTTCGGTCTCACGGTGGAGGTCGCGGCGTCCCGCGACACCGAGGAGCGGGTCGAGGTGGTGCGGCGGCGGCTGGCGTACGACGAGGACCCCGAGGGGTTCGCGGCGCGCTGGGCGGCGGACGAGGAGGCCCTGCGGGAGCGCATCGCGACGGCCCGCGCCCTGCTGCCGCGGGTGGCTCTCGGCGACCGCGCGCTGCGGCAGATCGCGGCGGTGTGCGCCGGGTTCGAGGTGGACGGGATGCGCGCGGACATCGTGACGGCCCGTACCGCGACCGCGCTGGCCGCCTGGGCGGGGCGCACCGACGTCAGGACCGAGGACGTACGGGGGGCGGCGCTGCTGTCGCTCCCCCACCGCCGGCGGCGGGCGCCGTTCGACGCACCGGGGCTCGACGAGGACAAACTGGACGAGATCCTGCGGCGGTTCGAGGAGGACGACCCGGAGCCGGACCCGGACCCGGGCCCCGAGGACGGGCCGGGCGGCTCCGGACCGGACGACCCGGGCGGCCCCGAAGGCGGACCGCAGGAGGGCGCGGGCGACGGGACACGGGAGCAGCAGGCGCCGCCCGCCGAACCCGGGCCGTCCGTCCCCGACCAGCGCGCGGGTGAGCACGAGGCGGCCGATCGCGAGCCCGACTCCGCCCCGGCCGATCACGACGGCGGGGCGGGCGAAGCGGACGGCGGTGCGGGCGGGGCCGGCGGTGAGCGGGCGGCCGTGGGCGCCGCCGAACCGTTCCGGACCCGGCGGCTCGACGTCCCCGGCCTGGGCGAGGGCGCCGCAGGGCGTCGCTCGCGCGCCCGCAGCGCGCACGGCCGCACCACCGGAGCGCGCCGCCCGCGGGGGACGCTCTCCGCGCTGCATCTGTCGGCCACCGTCCGGGCGGCCGCCCCGCATCAACTGGCGCGCGGACGGCGCGGGCCCGGGCTGCTGGTGCGCCGGGACGATCTGCGCGAGGCGGTGCGCGAGGGCCGGGAGGGCAATCTCGTGCTGTTCGTGGTGGACGCGTCGGGCTCGATGGCCGCGCGCAAGCGGATGAGCGCGATCAAGGGCGCGGTGCTGTCGCTGCTGCTCGACGCCTACCAACGGCGGGACAAGGTCGGGCTGATCACCTTCCGGGGGGCGGACGCCGCGCTGGCGCTGCCGCCCACCTCGTCGGTGGACGCGGCCGCCGCCCGGCTGGAGCGGCTGCCGACGGGCGGCCGTACGCCGCTGGCGGCCGGGCTGTTGAAGGCCCGGGAGGTGCTGCGGGTGGAGCGGCTGCGGGATCCCGCACGCCGTCCGCTGCTGGTCGTGGTGACCGACGGCCGGGCCACGGAGGCGCGGCGGTCCGGCGGGCCCACGCCGGTCGAGCGGGCCGGGCGCGCGGCGCGGATGCTCGCGGGCGACGGGGTCGCCTCGGTGGTCGTGGACTGCGAGTCGGGGCCGGTGCGGCTGGGGCTCGCGGGCGCGCTCGCCCGCGAACTGCGGGGCACTCCGGTGACACTCGACGAGCTGCGCGCGGACAGCGTGACCGCGCTGGTGCGCGATGTACGAACCGTTTCGAACCCTCGGAGGGCCGCCTGATGCCGCAAGGACAACCGACCGTCGTGCCGGACGACGGGCTGACCACCCGCCAGCGCCGCAACCGTCCGCTGGTGCTCGTCCACACCGGTCAGGGCAAGGGCAAGTCGACCGCGGCGTTCGGGCTGGCGCTGCGGGCGTGGAACCAAAACTGGCCGGTCGGTGTATTCCAGTTTGTAAAGTCCGCGAAATGGCGGGTCGGTGAGGAGCGTGCGCTGCGCGTCCTCGGCGACTCGGGCGAAGGGGGGACCGTCGCATGGCACAAGATGGGCGAGGGCTGGTCGTGGGTCCAGCGCGACATGGCTTCCAGCGAGGAGGCCGCACGCGAGGGCTGGGAGCAGGTCAAGCGCGATCTCGCGGCGGAGACATACCGGCTCTATGTGCTGGACGAGTTCGCGTATCCGATGCACTGGGGCTGGGTGGACCCCGACGAGGTGGTGGCGGTGCTGCGGGACCGGCCCGGGACGCAGCACGTCGTCATCACGGGGCGTAACGCACCGGCGCCGCTTCTGGACTTCGCCGATCTGGTCACCGACATGTCCAAGGTCAAGCATCCGATGGACGCCGGTCAGAAGGGCCAGCGAGGCATCGAGTGGTGAGTGTCCCGCGCCTGGTGATCGCGGCGCCCGCCTCCGGCAGCGGGAAGACGACGGTCACGGCGGGGCTGATGGCCGCCTTCGCGGAGCGCGGTCTGGATGTGTCCCCGCACAAGGTCGGCCCGGACTACATCGACCCTGGCTATCACGCGCTGGCGATCTCCTCGGCCGCCTCTTCGGGCGCCTTGGGGGCGGGCCGGTCACGGGCCGGGGGCGCGCGCCCGGGCCGGAATCTGGACGCCTATCTGTGCGGTCCGGACCGGATCGCGCCGCTGTTCCTGCATGGGGCGGCGGGCTGCGATCTGGCCCTGGTCGAGGGGGTGATGGGCCTGTTCGACGGGGCGGCCGGGCAGGGCGAGCTGGCCTCGACGGCACATGTGGCCAAGCTGCTGCGGGCGCCGGTGGTGCTGGTGGTGGACGCGTCGTCGCAGTCGCGGTCGGTGGCGGCGCTGGTGCATGGCTTCGCCTCCTGGGACCCCGAGGTGCGGGTCGCGGGGGTGATCCTCAACAAGGTCGCTTCGGACCGTCACGAGGCGATGCTGCGCGAGGCGCTGGAGGGGTGCGGGGTGCCGGTGTTCGGCGCGCTGCGCCGGACGCGGGCGGTGCGGGCCCCGAGCCGCCATCTGGGTCTGGTGCCGGTGGCCGAGCGCCATGCGGAGGCGGTCGATTCGGCGGCCGCGCTGGCGGCGCGGGTGCGGGAGGGCTGCGATCTGGACGGGCTGCTGGCGCTGGCGCGCAGCGCACCGCCGCTGTCCGGGCGGGCCTGGGATCCGGAGGAGGAGATACACCGGGCCGTCGCTTCCGGTGCCGGGGGCCGGGGCAGCCGGTCGGCGCAGCCGGTGGTCGCCGTGGCGGGCGGGGCCGCCTTCACCTTCTCGTACGCGGAGCACGCCGAGCTGCTCACGGCGGCCGGGGCGCGGGTCGTCCCCTTCGACCCGCTGCGGGACGAGCGCCTCCCCGAGGGCACCGGCGGTCTGGTGATCGGCGGCGGCTTCCCGGAGGTCTACGCCCCCGAGCTGTCCGCGAACGAGCCGCTGCGCGCGGCCGTCGCCGGGCTCGCCGCGTCCGGCGCGCCCATCGCCGCCGAATGTGCCGGGCTGCTGTATCTGGCGCATTCGCTGGACGGGGAGCCGATGTGCGGGGTGCTGGCCGCGAAGGCACGGATGTCGGAACGTCTGACGCTGGGCTACCGTGAGGCCGTGGCCGTCTCCGACACCTCACTCGCCGCCGCGGGGACGCGGGTGCGCGGCCATGAGTTCCACCGCACGACCATCATGCCCGGAGCGGGGCCGGAGCCCGCCTGGGGGCTCGTCCACCCGGAGCGTCGTACCGAAGGGTTCGCACAGGGAGATGTGCACGCCTCCTATCTGCATGTGCACTGGGCCTCGGTCCCCGGGGCGGCGGCCCGGTTCGTCGACAGATGTGCGTCCCCTGCCGGTTGAGCCGAGGCGGTGAGCTGACGTGGAGGTCATCGGCCGGGGCACGGCATCTTTCCGGCCCGGGGCATCGCTTGTCGTCGGGGTCGGGGCCGGCCGGGGCGTATCCGCCGGCGAGGTGCTCGGGCTGGTCGAGGCCACCCTGGCCGAGGCGGGCCTTTCCCCGTGCGGCGTCGCCGAGTTGGCCACGGTCGAGGCCAAGGCCGGGGAGGCCGGACTGCTGACGGCGGCCGAACGGCTGGGGGTGACGCTGTGCGGATACCCCGCGGAGGCGCTGGCCGCGGTGGAGGTGCCGAACCCGTCCGCGGCGCCGCTCACCGCCGTGGGCACGGCCGGGGTCGCCGAGGCGGCCGCGCTGCTGGCCGCCGGTCCCGGTGGCGAACTGCTCGTCGCCAAGCGGAAGTCCACGCCGCACGGCCGCCCCGGGAAGGCCACCTGTGCCGTCGCTCGTCGCCCGGCGGCGGTCAAATCCGGGCAGGGCGGGCAGCGAAGACCTGCCGTCGACCGCCCCGACGCAGGTCAGTAACGTCTCGGGGCGGAGCAGCCCGCCCCCCGCTGACCGTGAGACCCGCACCACCTGCACCAAGGAGACCTCGTGACGACCCCGCCCGCCCTGCTCATCGCAGGCATCGGCACGCGAGACGAAAGGCATGCCGCCGCCTTCCAGGCATTCGTCAGGGAGTTGGCCGCACGCCACCCGGACCTGCCCGTGGCGGGTGGCCTCACCGGACCGGGCAGCCACCCGCTGTCCGACGCGGTCACCCGGCTCGTCGGGGAAGGGGTGACCCGCTTCGCGGTCGTCCCGATGACGCTGGTCCCGGCGGCTCCCCCGAGAGACGGCATCGCCGCCGCGCTGGCCCAGGAGGCGGAGCGGCACGCCGACGCCTCGTTCGCCTCCGCCCGGCCGCTCGGCCCGCACCGCACGCTGCTGAGCCTGCTGGAGCGGCGGCTCGACGAGGCGCTGGGCGATCGGCCCCGGCTGCCCTCGGACCGCGCGGAGACGACCGTGCTGCTGGTGGGCGACGGTTCACCGCTCCCCGAGGCCAACGCCGAGGTGCACCGCGCGGCCCGGCTGCTGTGGGAGGGCCGTGGCTTCGCGGGCGTCGAGGTGGCCTTCGCCTCGCTCGCCGCCCCGGATGTGGCCTCCGGCCTGGACCGCTGCGCCAAGCTGGGGGCGCGGCGGGTCGTGGTGCTGCCGTACTTCCTGTTCGAGGGTGACGCCCTGGAGCGGGTGCGGCAGCAAGCGGAGGGCTGGGGGCTCGCCTACCCCGAGGTCGAGGTGGTCTCGGCCGATGTCATCGGCCCGGCGCGGGAGTTGGCCGACCTGGTCATGGATCGCTACGAGGAGGTGGCCGACACCAGCGAGCGCGCCGGGTTCAGCGATGAGGCCCATGCCTTCGCGCATCCCGATGCCCACGCCGATGTCCGCTGAGCCGTCGGCGGACCTGCCCGCTGCCCCGCCCGACGACGGTGGGTCCGCCGGGTTCGATCTGCGGCATCACGGGGACGCGGAGGTGCGGGGTGCCGACGCCGCCCTGACGGACCTCGCGGTCAATGTCCGGGCCGGTACGCCTCCGGACTGGCTCAAGGCCCATATCGCCGCGTCCCTCGACGGGTTGGCCGCCTATCCGGACGGGCGGGCGGCACGGGAGGCGGTCGCCGCGCGCCATGGGCTTCCGGTCGGCCGGGTGCTGCTGACGGCGGGCGCCGCGGAGGCGTTCGTCCTGCTCGCCCGTGCCCTGCCGGCCCGACGGCCGGTGGTGGTGCATCCGCAGTTCACCGAGCCGGAGGCGGCGCTGCGGGATGCGGGGCACACGGTGGAGCGCGTGGTCCTCGATGAGCGGGGCGGCTTCCGGCTGTCCCCGGACGCCGTGCCGGAGGACGCCGATCTGGTGGTGATCGGCAACCCCACCAACCCCACATCCGTGCTGCACCCGGCCGACGCCGTGGCCGGGCTCGCCCGGCCGGGGCGGACACTGGTGGTGGACGAGGCGTTCATGGACGCCGTCCCGGGTGAGTCGGAGTCGCTGGCGGCCCGCACCGATGTGCCGGGGCTCGTGGTGCTGCGCAGCCTCACCAAGACCTGGGGCCTGGCGGGGCTGCGGATCGGCTACGTACTGGCGGAGCCGGACACCATCGCGGCGCTGGAGCGGGTCCAGCCGCTGTGGCCGGTGTCCAGCCCGGCCCTGGCGGCGGCCGAGGCGTGCTGCACCCCGTCCGCCCTCGCCGAGGCGGCCCGGGCCGCGGACCGTACGGCCGCCGACCGGGCCCATCTGGCCGACCGGCTGGCCGAGTTGGCGGAGTTGGCCGAGATGCGGGTGTGCGGCCCGGCGGCCGGGCCGTTTCTGCTGATCCGTGTGCCGGGCGCGGCGGCGGTCCGCACCCGGCTGCGCGAGCTGGGCTTCGCCGTCCGCCGCGGTGACACGTTCCCGGGCCTCGGCCCGGAGTGGCTCCGGCTCGCCGTCCGCGACCGCGCCACGACGGATCGCTTCGTCATCGCCTTGGCGAAGGCGATAGCGGACACGGCCGCCTGACCGCGCCGCCCGACCGCGCCCCGCGCGGCGTCGGCGCGAGGAGCGCGGAGCGCGATCAACTACGGCTCGCCCGTGCCCTCATGACCGGACCCTGCGCCCGAGCGCGCCCGGACGTCGGGCCGGGGTCGTGGGTGCCGGACCCGGGCCCGACGTCCGGGCCCGGCGCCCACGACCCGGCCCGACGTCCGGGCGCGCTCGGGCGCAGGGTCCGGCCCGGTGCCCACGACCCGGCCCGGTGCCCACGACCGGGGTCGGAGTCCGTCCCCCGGCCCGGCACTCGCACCCCGGCGCCGGCCCCGGACACCAGCGCCCAGGGCCGAAATCCGTCACCGGACCGGCACTCGCGCCCCGGTCCCTGGCCCCGGCACCCGCACCCCGGCGCCGGAATCCGTTGCCGGACCGGCGCCCGCGGCGCCGGGCCCGACGTCCGCGCCCATGCGCATCTGCCCATGCCCGACGTCCGCACCCATGCGCACAGCCGCCCCGGCCCTGGCACCCGCACCGGGTGGCGCGGGTGCCGGGTGGCGCCGGTGCCGGGTGGCGCCGGTGCCGGGTGGCGCCGGTGCCGGACTCAACGCAGTGGCGCCGGTGCCGGACCCAACGAACCAGCGTCAGGCGGCGTCGCCGCGGGTGGTGGCGGCTCGGCGGCGGCGGGCCAGGACGACGGCGCCGCCGCCCACGGCGAGCAGGAGGGCGCCACCGGCCACCAGGTACGGCGTGGCCGAGCTGCCGCCGGTCTCGGCCAGGTGCTCCGGCTTGGGCTCGGGCTTGGTCTGGGAGCCCACGCTCGGGCTGGGCTCGACCGCCGCGGCCACGGGCGACTCACAGGTCGCCCGGGCGAGGGTGACCTGCCCCTCGACCTCCGAGACGTTCAGCTTGAGCGGGTTCACGGAGACCTTCAGGTTGAGGGCCGTGGCCGCCGCCGTGCGCGAGGTGGTGGCCGTCCGCGACAGGTCGAGCCGGACCTGGCCGAGCGACGGCACATCGACGGTGGTGGTGCCGCTCGTGCGCAGGGTGACCTTCTGACCGAGCACACTGACGCTGCCGAGCAGGTTGGAGTGGGCGGTCGGCCGCTTCCCGACGGCACACACCGCCTTCGAGGTCACCTGCTCGACCGTGAGCAGCGGCACCGCGGCCAGGCCCGGGACATGGACCTGGGCGTTGACGAGGTTGGAGTACCCCTCGGCGCGCTGCTTGTCCGCCGCGGCCCGGGCGGTGGCCACATCGGCCCGCAGGACATTGAACGGCCGGCCCCCGTCCACGCCGTCCAAGGCCGCGCTGAGCGCCGTCTTACTGGCGGTCGCGGGCGCGTGCACATCGTTCAGCGCGACCGAGAGCGGAGCCCTGACGGTCTTGTTGAGCAGGGAGACATCGAGGTCGGTGCGGAGCACGACCGCACCCGCCTTACCGGTGGTCACACCGGTGTCGGCCTGCGCGGTCGCCGCGGGCAGCAGGCCCAGGACGGAGACCGCGGCAGCGGCAGTGGCGGCCGCCAGACGGCGGGTGGGCATGCCGAAGTAGGTGTTACTGGAACAGGACACGTGAGTTGACCCCCACAGGAGACATGGAGCCGCCGGCGCCTGCCGCGGGGGACTCCACGGGCGCCGACGGCCTCGACCACGCCATATTTGCGCACCGAGGGTAAACAGGCAGACACATGGTGTCCGTTCATCCCAATGGGTGTGGTTCGCCGCCCAGTTCGAACCACGTTCCCTTCAGGCACCCCCCGCCCCACCTGTCCCCCGCCCGTCTCAGCCCCGCCCGCCCCGTCAGCCGACCACCCGTCCCCGGAGCACCACCCGCCGCGGCGTCGTCAGCACCCGCACATCGGCGCACGGATCCGCGTCGTAGACGACGAGATCGGCGGAGGCGCCCTCGGTGAGCCCCGGCCGCCCGAGCCAGTCCCGCGCTCCCCAGGTCGCCGCCGAGAGCGCGTCCCGCACCGGGATGCCCGCCTTCACCAGCTCGGCGACCTCCTGCCCGACCAGCCCATGGGCCAGGCCGCCGCCCGCGTCCGTGCCGGTGTAGATCGGGATGCCCGCGTCGTAGGCCGCCCGTACGGTCTCGTACCGGCGCGCGTGCAACCGCCGCATATGGTCGGCCCAGCGGGGGAACTTCGCCTCGCCGCCCAGCGCCAGCCGGGGGAAGGTGGCGATGTTGACCAGGGTCGGGACGATCGCCACGCCCCGCTCGGCGAACAGCGGGATGGTCTCCTCGGTGAGCCCGGTGGCGTGCTCGACGCAGTCGATCCCCGCCTCGACCAGCGGGGCGAGGCTCTCCTCGGCGAAGCAGTGCGCCGTGACCCGCGCACCCAGCCGGTGCGCCTCCGCGATGGCCTCCTCGACCGCGCCGCGCGGCCAGCAGAACCCCAGGTCGCCGGTCTCCCGGTCGAGCCAGTCGCCGACCAGCTTGACCCAGCCGTCGCCGCGCCGCGCCTCCGCGGCCACATAGGCGACCAGGTCCTCGGGCTCGATCTCATGCGCGTAGTTGCGGATGTAGCGCTTGGTGCGGGCGATATGGCGACCCGCCCGGATGATGCGGGGCAGGTCCTCGCGGTCGTCGATCCAGCGGGTGTCGGCCGGCGATCCGGCGTCCCGCAGCAGCAGCGCCCCGGCGTCCCGGTCGGTCAGCGCCTGTTTCTCGCTCGTCGAGTCGTCCACCGCCCCATGGGCGTCGAGTCCGACATGGCAGTGGGCGTCGACGAGTCCGGGCAGCACCCAGCCCTCGATCAGCCGGATGTCCCTGGCCCCGGACGGCCGCTCGAAGGTGATCCTGCCGTCGACCACCCACAGCTCGTCCCTCACGTCCCCGGCAGCGTCGCCGGTGTCCGGTCCGACCAGGACCCGGCCCTTGATGTGGAGCACCGCGCTATCCCTCATGCAACGCACTGTACGAGACCGGAGCAGGGCGTTGACCGGCCAATTCCCATCAGCGGCAACGGCGCCACTCGAACAACACGCAGAGCGCTGCTACGCTCACGCAACCCACCGGACGAGCGGCAGTGAGGAGGTCCTCGTGAGCGCTCCCGCCGATGACCCGGCCGCCGCGGGCACCGCGCGAGCCGTACGGATGGACGCGACGCGCATGGCGGACACGCCACGGGATCCGGGGGACCCGGGGGACGTATTCCCGCAGGCGCCCGACGCACCGGAGGGCCCCGACGGCTTACCGGCCGACGCCTTATCCGCAAACGCGCTGCCGGCCGACGTCCTGTCCGCCGACGCCTTACCGGCCGACCCACAAGCCGAGTTCCGGGACTTCTTCGAGCGGCACCACGCCGAGCTGGCCCGCCTCGCCCATCTGCTGCTCGGCAGCTCCGACGGGGCGGACGACCTGGCGGCCGACGCGCTGGTGGCGGTCTGGCACCAGTGGGACCGGGTGCGGGCCGCCGACCACCCGGCCGCGTACGCCCGGGGCGTGGTGGCCAACCTGGCCCGTTCCCGGATCCGCAGCCTGGTGCGCGAGCGGCGCCGGGTGGCGCTCTTCTCCTCGCAGCGCCCCGACCGCGTGGACGACCCGGATGTGTCCGCCGTGGTGGATGTGCAGGCGGCGCTGGTCCGGCTGCCGTTCCGCAAGCGGGCGTGTGTGGTGCTGCGCCACGCCTTCGACCTCTCCGAGCGGGAGACGGCCCGTACGCTGGGCATTTCGGTGGGCACGGTCAAGAGTCAGACCTCACGCGGCATCGCCGAGCTGGAGCGGCTGCTCGGCCCTCCGGACGGGGAGGACGAACTGCCGACGGCGACCGAGGCAGAACGGACAGGGCGGACGGTACGAACGCTCCGCTCCGGAAACACCAGCCACACCGGCCACACAGGCCCAGCCCGCCACTCCGGTCACGTGGGCCACGCCGGGCACGCAGGAGGGGGCAGTTGATGATCGAGCATCGCGAGCGCCCCGAGGGCCGCGATGTCGTCGCCGAGCTGCGTACGGCCGCCGCCTCCCATGAGCCGGACCGGATCCGGATGCTGGCCCGGGTCACGGCGGGCATGGCGGCCGACGACCGGCGCCGCGCCCTGCGGACGAGCCCGCGCTGGACCCGGGTGGTGGGCCCGGTCGCCGGGCTGGCCGCGGCGGTGGCCGCGACGGGGATCGCGGTGGTGGCCACGGACGGTGCCGAGCGGCCGCAGACGGTGCGCACCTCGAGCGAGCCCGCCGCACCCCCGGCGGGCGCGGGCGCCGGTGCGGACAGCGCGAGCGCGGACGCGGACCGGCGGCCCGGGGACGAGCCGGACGCCGGGTCGCAAGGCGATGCTGAGCGGCACACGCCGAGCGCCTATCCCACCGCGGCGGGTCCAAACCACCTCGCCGAGCCGACCGTGCGGTCCAAGGGCGCCATCAACGCCCATTCCAATCCGTACTGGGCACAGAGCGACATCACGCTCACCATCGGGAGGCCGCTGACCTCGCTCACGGTTGAGCTGCGGGTCGCGGACACCGGGGGTGTGCGGTCCACCGGGTCCTGGAGCTCGCTGCCGACCGGCGATGTGACCACCGCCACCCATGTCGAGGACGGTGTGCTGGTCTACCGCTGGACGCTCCGGAAGGGGGCGACCGTGCCCGCGGGCCGGTATGTCTTCGCGGGGCAGTACAACCACGCCGAGGGCGACCGGGACACCGGCCGGGACGCGTACGCGGCCTCGGGCAACGGCGCCTCCGGGGCCTTCGCGGTGCGGGGCGACTTCCCTCAGTTCACCGTGGGAGATTGAATTCATGGCAGCGTGGCCAGAAATTCCCCGCGTTTTTCCGCTACTGCTTCCAGATTCGTCTTCCCGCTTTTGTGATTCCTAAACACAAAATTTTTCACGGGATCCCTATCCCGTAATTCAAGACAGTCACCACCCAGTTACGCACATGTGACAGACCCCACACGCGATGCGCTTTGCCCCAGTAACTCCCGCACAAATCACCGTCTTTCGGCGAGCGGCCGCGCGCACGCGCGCTCCCGCGTGATAACACATCGACCCTCCTCCGCGTAACCCCCCACCACGATGCATTTTCTGATTCTGCTGGGTAAATTGAATTTGCATGACCGCCGCACAAGCAGACCTTGTCCGTAGCGAATTGGATTTGCCGGAGGGCCTTACCCTCGACACCCCGCGCGTCGAGGACGGAGCCGCGATCTGGCGAATCGCTCGCGACTCCAAAGCCCTGGACCTCAACTCCTCCTACAGCTACCTCCTGTGGTGCCGCGACTTCGCCGCCACATCCGTAGTGGCGCGCGACGCCGACGGCGGACCGGTCGGCTTCATCACCGGCTATGTCCGCCCCGAGCGCCCCGAGACCCTGGTCGTCTGGCAGGTCGCCGTCGACCACGCCTGGCGAGGCCGCGGACTGGCCGCCACCCTGCTCGACGGGCTGGTCAAGCGGGTCACCGCGACGGGCGTCCGCGGCATCGAGACGACGATCACCCCGGACAACACCGCCTCGAACCGGCTGTTCACCTCGTTCGCCGAGCGGCACGAAGCCCCGCTCGAGCGTGAGGTGCTCTTCCACGGCGGTCTGTTCCCCGACGGTGCGCACGAGCCCGAGGTGCTCTACCGCATCGGTCCGCTCGGCCCGCTCGGGCCGCGCGCTGACCGGACCTGAACCCCGATCCCGGTTCACCCCCGATCCCTCACCCCCTCCTCACCCCCCTCACACCCCTCTCCCAGGAGAACGCTGTGACCATCACCCCGCCCGCCCTGAGCGTCTTCGAGGCCCTGGAGTCGGAGGTGCGCAGCTACTGCCGTGGCTGGCCCGCCGTCTTCGACCGTGCGCAGGGCAGCCACATGTACGACGAGGACGGCCACACCTACCTCGACTTCTTCGCCGGGGCCGGGTCGCTCAACTACGGCCACAACAACCCCGTGCTGAAACGGGCGCTGATCGACTACATCGAGCGTGACGGCGTCACCCACGGCCTGGACATGTCCACCACGGCCAAGCGCGCGTTCCTCGAGTCGTTCCAGAACAACGTCCTGCGGCCGCGCGACCTGCCCTACAAGGTCATGTTCCCGGGCCCGACCGGCACCAACGCCGTCGAGGCCGCGCTCAAACTGGCCCGTAAGGTCAAGGGCCGCGAGGCGATCGTCTCCTTCACCAACGCCTTCCACGGCATGTCGCTGGGGTCGCTGGCCGTGACCGGCAACGCCTTCAAGCGCGCCGGTGCGGGCATCCCGCTGGTCCACGGCACCCCGATGCCGTTCGACAACTACTTCGACGGCACGATCCCGGACTTCCTGTGGTTCGAGCGGCTGCTGGAGGACCAGGGCTCCGGCCTCAACCAGCCCGCCGCCGTGATCGTCGAGACCGTGCAGGGCGAGGGCGGCATCAACGTGGCCCGGCCCGAGTGGCTGCGCGCCCTGGCCGAACTGTGCGAGCGCCAGGACATGCTGCTGATCGTCGACGACATCCAGATGGGCTGCGGCCGTACCGGCGCCTTCTTCTCCTTCGAGGAAGCGGGCATCACCCCGGACATCGTGACCGTCTCCAAGTCCATCAGCGGCTACGGCCTGCCGATGTCGCTCACCCTCTTCAAGCCCGAGCTGGACATCTGGGAGCCCGGCGAGCACAACGGCACCTTCCGCGGCAACAACCCGGCGTTCGTCACCGCCGCCGCCACCCTGGACACCTACTGGGCGGACGGCCAGATGGAGAAGCAGACCCTCGCCCGCGGCGAGCAGGTCGAGCAGGCCCTGCGCGCCATCTGCGAGGAGCAGTCCGGCACCCACTTCCGCGGCCGTGGCCTGGTGTGGGGCCTGGAGTTCGAGGACAAGCCGCGCGCCTCGGCCGTCTGCAAGCGCGCCTTCGAACTCGGTCTGCTGGTCGAGACCTCCGGCCCCGAGAGCGAGGTCGTCAAGCTGCTGCCCGCGCTGACGATCTCCCCCGAAGACCTGGACGAGGGGCTGCGGACCCTCGCCCGCGCGGTCCGCGAGACCGCATAACCCTCCCGCACCGCAGAGAAGAGAGAGGCAAGAACTCACCGTGATCGTCCGATCCTTCAAGGACATCGAGGACACCGAGAGGCACATCAAGTCCAAGTCCGGCACCTGGGAGAGCAAGCGCATCGTGCTCGCCCGGGAGGGCGTCGGCTTCTCGCTCCACGAGACCATCCTCTACGCGGGTACCGAGACGTCGATGTGGTACGCCAACCACATCGAGGCGGTGCTGTGTGTCGAGGGTGAGGCCGAGCTCACCAACGACGAGACCGGTGAAAAGCACTGGATCACGCCCGGCACCATGTATCTGCTGGACGGGCACGAGAAGCACACCATGCGCCCCAAGACGGACTTCCGGTGCGTCTGTGTCTTCAACCCGCCGATCACCGGACGGGAGGACCATGATGAGAACGGCGTATACCCGCTGATCACCGAGACCGAGGAGGCATGATCCGATGACCACGGTCACTGACCTGTACCCGACCCGCGGGACCGTGGAGGTGGCCACACCACGCGTGGACCCGGTGGTGTGGTCCGAGCCCGGGGCTCCGGGACCGCTGCAACCGTCCGAGCTGAGCGATTTCGATCGCGACGGCTTCCTGGCGATCGACGAGCTGATCACTCCGGCTGAGGTGGCGGAGTACCGCACCGAACTGGAGCGGCTGATCGCCGACCCGGACGTGCGCGCCGACGAACGCTCGATCATCGAGCCGCAGTCGCAGGACGTACGGTCGGTGTTCGAGGTGCACCGGATCAGCGAGGTCTTCGCCAAGCTGGTGCGCGACCCGCGGGTCGTGGGCCGCGCCCGGCAGATCCTCGGCTCGGACGTGTACGTCCACCAGAGCCGGATCAACGTCAAGCCGGGCTTCGGCGCCTCGGGCTTCTACTGGCACTCGGACTTCGAGACCTGGCACGCCGAGGACGGGCTGCCGAACATGCGGACCGTGTCGGTCTCGATCGCGCTCACCGAGAACTACGCGTACAACGGCAGCCTGATGATCATGCCGGGGTCGCACCGCACCTTCCTGGGCTGCGCGGGCGCGACGCCGAAGGACAACTACAAGAAGTCGCTGCAGATGCAGGACGCGGGCACCCCGTCCGACGAGGCGCTCAGCGGCTTCGCCGACAAGCACGGCATCAAGCTGTTCACCGGGCAGCCCGGGTCGGCTGTCTGGTTCGACTGCAACTGCATGCACGGGTCCGGCGACAACATCACGCCGCACTCCCGCAGCAATGTGTTCATCGTGTTCAACAGCGTGGAGAACACGGCGGTCGAGCCGTTCGCCGCGCCGGTCCGCCGGCCGGAGTTCATCGGCGCGAGGGACTTCACGCCCGTGCGGTGATGACCGCCGTGCGATGACGTGACGTCCGTGATCTGAGGGAAGCCGGAGTGCCCCGGCTTCCCTCAGGTTTTTTGTCCCCGGCTTCCCTCGGGTTTTTGTGCCGCGAGTCCCCCGTACCGGGACCGGCTCAGCCGGACAGCTTCTCCAGCAGCCGGTCCACATCGGCCGCGGTGTTGTACAGGTGGAAGGAGGCGCGGAGGTTGCCGGCCCGCGCCGAGACATGCACGTCCGCCTCCGCCAGCCGGGACGCGGCGTCGCCCAGGCCCGGTACGGAGACGATGGCCGAGCCGGGGGCGGCCACGGGCCGGTGGCCGAGCGCGATGACCCCGGCCCGGAAGCGGTCGGCGAGCGCGCGGTCATGGGCGGCGATGGCCTCGGTGCCCAGCTCCTCGACCAGCGCGAGGGAGTGCCGGGCCGCGACGTACGCGTACACGCTCGGGCTCTCGTCGAAGCGCCGTGCGGAGTGGGCGAGTTCCTCCACCGGGCCGTAGCAGCTGTCCCAGGGCTTCTCGCCGGCGACCCAGCCCGCGAAGACGGGGCTGAGGTCGCCGAGGTCCTCGGGCACGGTCAGGAAGGCGGCCCCACGCGGGCACATCAGCCACTTGTAGGCCACGCAGACCGTGTAGTCGGCCTCGGCGGCGTTCACCGGGAACCAGCCGGCCGCCTGGCTGATGTCCACCAGCGTGCGGGCCCCGTGGGTCCGGGCGGCCTCCCGGATGGCGTCGAGGTCGGCGATCCGCCCGTCCGCCGACTGGACCGCGCTCACGGCCACCAGCGCCGTACCGGGCCGTACCGCCTCGGCGATCTCCTCCAGCGGCACGATGCGCAGCTTGAGGTCGCCGCGGACGGCGAAGGGGTTGACCAGGGAGCTGAAGTCGCCGTCGGCCACCAGGACTTCGGCCCCGGGCGGCAGCGAGGTCGCGATCATCCCCGCGTACACGGCGACCGAGCTGCCGGCCGCGACGCGCCGGGCCGGTACGCCGACGAGCCGGGCGTAGGCGGCACGGCTCGCCTCGACCGCCTCGAAGGACACGTCGACGATGGGCTGTCCGGCGGCCGAGCCGTCGAGGACCGCCTTCACGGCGGCTACGGAGCGTGCGGGGATCAGACCGCTGGACGCGGTGGTGAGATACGTCGTATGTGGCGCGAATTCGGCGCCCGCCAGGCTCTCCATGTCCATCCACTATGGGACGGGCTCACCCCGGCGTCTATCGCGTTTCCGTGTCGGATGCCTTCAAGTGATCCTTATACATACCCGCTGACCTGCGGCGATTCTCATGTAGCCACGGGCGTACGAACGCGGCCGCCGGGCCCACGGGTCAGATCCGCGGGTCCGGCGGCCGATTCGCCGTTCCGGGGGGTCAGCCGCGCTGCTCCCGGACGCCGTTGATCCGCCGCGGCAGCTCCAGCGGGTTCTCGTCGCGCAGCTCCGGCGGCAGCAGGGCGGCCGGGGTGTCCTGGTACGCGACCGGCCGCAGCCAGCGCTCGATGGCGGTGCCGCCGACCGAGGTGGAGGTGGAGGTGGTGGCCGGGTAGGGGCCGCCGTGGTGCTGGGCCGGGGCGACCGCGACGCCGGTCGGCCAGCCGTTGACCAGGACCCGGCCGGCCAGCGGGGTGAGCTCGGCGATCAGCTCACCGGCCCGGCCCTCGGTGCCCTCGCCCTCGGCGGCGGAGAGGTGGACGGTGGCGGTGAGGTTGCCCGGGAGCCGGCCGAGCACCGCGCTGATCTCGTCGTCGCTCTCGTAGCGCGCCACAACGGTTACCGGGCCGAAGCACTCCTCCAGCAGCACATCGTGCGGGCCGCCCTCGGCGAGCCGCCGCGCCGGGACGGTCAGGAAGCCCGCGCTGACCGTGTGCTCACCGCCGGAGCCGGGGGTGACCGGAGCCTCCACGTCCGCCAGCTCGACGCGCTCCTTGATCCCGGCGACGAAGTTGTCCCGCATCCGGTGGTCGAGCAGGACCCCGGCGTCGGTGTTGCTGACCGCGTCGGTGAGGGACTTCAGGAGGCCGTCGCCCGCCGGGCCGGCCGGGGCCAGCACAAAGCCGGGCTTGGTGCAGAACTGACCGACGCCCAGCGTCATGGAGCCCGCGAGCCCCGCGCCGATCTGGTCGCCGCGCTCGGCGGCCGCGGCCTCGGTGACCACGACCGGGTTGAGGCTGCCCAGTTCGCCGTGGAAGGGGATCGGCACCGGCCGGGAGGCCGCCGCGTCGTGCAGGGCACGGCCGCCGCGGACCGAGCCGGTGAACCCGGCGGCCGCGATCAGCGGATGCTTGACCAGCTCAAGACCCGCGTCGAAGCCGTGCACCACGGCGATCACATCGGCGGGCACACCGACCCGCTCGGCGGCGCGGCGCAGTGCGGAGGCGGCCACCTCGGAGGTGGCGGGGTGGTCGGGGTGGGCCTTGACGACGACCGGGCAGCCCGCGGCGAGGGCGCTCGCGGTGTCCCCGCCGGGCACGGAGAAGGCGAGCGGGAAGTTGCTGGCGGCGTAGACGGCGACGACGCCGAGCGGCAGCTTGTAGCGGCGCAGATCGGGCCAGGGCGGGGTCTGGGTGGCGTCGGCGTGGTCGATGCGGACGTCGAGGAAGGCGCCCTCGTCCACGATGGTCGCGAACGACCGCAGCTGGTAGGTGGTGCGGGCGAGTTCGCCGGTGAGCCGGGCGGGGCCGAGTGCGGTCTCCGCGTCGGCGGCCTCGACCAGCTGGTCACGGGCCTCGTCGAGCAGATCGGCGGCGGTGCGCAGCAGGGCGGCGCGCACCGCACGGTCGGCCAGGGAGCCGCGGGCGGCGTGGGCCGCGCGCACCACGCGGTCGACCTCCTCCGCCGTGGCTTCGACCGCTACCTGCTCGCGCTGCTTTCCGGTTCGGGGGTCGACGCTCCACACTGGTGCTGACACCGCGGATTCCTCCTGCTGTGGTGTTACCGCTGCTTGCGTCCCACACATCGACGGTGTTCGATATGCTGAACGCTGTCCCGGGTGATGAATTTCCCCTGGGACTCTATGGCTGGTCGAACAGAGGGGTCAAGGCGATGTCAGCTGCCGAGACAGGCGGGGCCCAGGTCAAATCGGCGGTCCGCACGGTCGAACTGCTGGAGTTCTTCGCCGGGCGGCCCGGGATGCACAGCCTCGCCGCGGTCCAGGAGGCCGTGGGCTATCCCAAGTCGAGTCTCTACATGCTGCTGCGCACCCTGGTGGAGCTCGGCTGGGTGGAGACGGACGCCACCGGCACCCGCTACGGCATCGGGGTGCGCGCCCTCCTCGTCGGCACCTCCTACATCGACGGCGACGAGGTCGTGGCCGCCGCCCGCCCCACCCTGGACCGGCTCTCGGACGACACCACCGAGACCATCCACCTCGCCCGGCTCGACGGCACCAATGTCGTCTATCTCGCCACCCGGCAGTCGCAGCACTATCTGCGCCCCTTCACCCGCGTCGGCCGCCGGCTGCCCGCCCACTCCACCTCACTGGGCAAGGCGCTGCTGGCCACGTACTCCGACGAGCAGGTGCGCAAGCTGCTGCCGGAGACGCTGAGCCAGCTCACCGAGCACACCATCACCGACCGCGAGAAGCTGATCGAGGAGCTGCACCTCATCCGCGAGCAGGGGTACGCGGTGGACCGCGAGGAGAACACCCTGGGCCTGCGCTGCTTCGGCATCGCCATCCCGTACCGCACCCCCTCGCGCGACGCCATCAGCTGCTCGGTGCCGGTGGCCCGGCTCACCCCCACCCATGAGCAGATGATCAAGGACGCCCTGTTCGACGCCCGGGACCGGCTCACCCTCGCGACGCGCCGCCTCTGACCCACGGGAGGACGGCCCCCTCCGCCGCGCGGCGGAGGGGGATCGTCGGGCGGGGTGACGCGCGGCGCCCGCGGCGCCGGGAGGCTGGTGGCCATGACCCAGACCCTCCCCGGCACGCGTTCCGCCCCCGCCCGCGTCCCCGGTGACTCCGCCGCGCGGATCCTGCGGGCCGTCGCGATCCTCGCCTGTCTCCCCTACATCGGTCTCAAGGTCGCCTGGGTGGCGGGCAGTCACGTCGGCATCCCCGAGGGCAGCGAGCTGCGCGACCCGGGCCGGCAGACGCTGATGGCCGTCGTCAACGGCCTGTCGGTGCTCATGGACGCGGCCGTGGTCGTTCTCGCCCTGCTGCTCACCCGCCCCTGGGGGCTGCGGGCACCGGCCTGGCTGACGGCCCTGCCCGCATGGGCTGCCTGCGGTCTGCTCGCGCCCATCATGGCCGGATTCCCGGCCCAGTTGGCGGCCAGGGCGCTGGGCTTCGACGGCGGGGACGGGGGCCGGTCGTCCGGATCGGGCGGGACGTTCCTGGCCGAGTGGGTCTTCGGGATGGTCTACGGGGGGTTCATCGTGCAGGGGCTGGCCCTGGGCGGCCTGTTCGTGCTGTACGCGCGCCGCCGCTGGGGCCATCTGTGGCGCGGCCGGATCGCCGATCTGCCCGCCCAGGGGCCGGACCGTGCCCTCCGGCGCCCGGTCGCCGTCGTCATCGCCCTGCTCACCGCGGTGCCCGCCGCCGTCCATCTGCTGTGGGCCGCGGGCTCGGACACCGGGCTGAACCGGGAGCGGGCCGAGGACCGCGGCGGCGACTTCGCCGTCCTGGAGGGCGTGTACGTGCTGTTCGCGCTGGTCACCGTCGTCGGCGTGCTCATGGTCGCCTTCCGCGCCGGGCGCCCGGTGCGCCTCGCCCTGCCGCTGGGCCTGGCCTGGGTCGGCTCGGCGGCGCTGGCCTGCTGGGGCGGCTGGCTCCTGATGACCGGGCTGACCGCCCAGAGCGCCGCCAAGGAGCCGACCGCGCTGATGAATCTGACCTACGCTGTGCAGATGACCGTCGGATTGCTCGTCCTCACGGCCGGCGGGCGCTTCTTCCGCGAGCGCGGCTCCGCGGGCCGCGCGGCGGAACGCCCCGCCCGGTGACCGGGGCGTGGTGGCGGCGGGCGGTCCGTGCGGTGGTCGGCCGCCGGGCCCAGCTGCGCTGGGTCCATCTGGTGCTCGGCGGCGCCCTGCTGATGCCGTACTACCTGCTGACCGCCGTGGTCCTCGCGATGCTGGTCCGGGGCGCCGATCCCTTCACCTCGCTGCGCTGGCAGCTGGTCACCTTCGCCTCGGCCCTGCCGCTGGCCGCGCCGACCGCGCTCCTGCCGCTCGTACGCCCCCTGGAGGCCACCGCCGCGCGCTCGCTGTGCGGACTGCCGGAGTCCGCGGAACTCGCGGCCGGGCCCGCCGGGTCGTGGGACGCGCGCGCCCGCACATCGCTCTGGTACGGGCTGCACCTGGCCATCGGCGGGCTGGTCAGCGGGCTCTTCCTGTCCCTGCTGCCCGCCTCGGCGCTGCTGGTCGCGCTCCCGTTCACCGACGATGCGTACGCCGACGGCCTGGACTGGCCGCACGCCTTCGC
This sequence comes from Streptomyces yongxingensis, assembly GCF_055597465.1. Lineage (NCBI taxonomy): Bacteria > Bacillati > Actinomycetota > Actinomycetes > Kitasatosporales > Streptomycetaceae > Streptomyces > Streptomyces yongxingensis. The sequence goes on along the minus strand of NZ_CM145717.1, from coordinate 8,219,813 downwards.
CTCGGCCCCCGCCGCGCCGGCGCCCCTGGCCGGGGTGGCGCTGCTGGCCCTGCTCATGGGGACCGCCGCGGCCGCCGGGGCGCTGCTGGCCCGCTGTGCGCCCGCGCTGCTCGGCCCGGCCCCCGCCGAGCGGCTCGCCGCCGCCGAGCGGCGGGCCGCCCGGCTGGCCTCCCGCAACCGGCTCGCCCGCGAGCTGCACGACTCGGTCGGCCATGCGCTGAGCGCGGTGACCCTCCAGGCGAGCGCGGCCCGTAAGGTCCTCGACTCCGATCCGGACTTCGCCCGGGAGGCGCTGGCGGCCATCGAGGAGACCACCCGGGACGCGGTTGGCGAACTCGACAGCGTGCTGGGCCTGTTACGGGAAGGGGAGGATGCCCCGGCCCCCGCCCCCTCCCCCACCCTCATGGATCTGGACGGGCTGCTCGCCCGCACCCGGGCCGCGGGCGTCGCCGTGGAACTGACGGCCCCGGGCACGCTGGACCGGCTGCCGCCCGTGGTCTCCCGCGAGGCGTACCGCATCGTCCAGGAGGGGCTCAGCAACGCGCTGCGCCACGCGGGCCGGGTGCCGGTGCGGCTCCGGATCGCCGAGGACCGGAAGAAGGTGGAGATCACGATGGAGAACCCGGTGGACGGAACCACCCGGGCACGGACCGCCGGCGGCGGCCGCGGGCTGCGCGGTATCGCCGAGCGGGTCACCCTGCTGCGCGGCACCTGTGCCTGGGACACCGTGGACGGCGTCTGGCGGCTGACGGTCCGGCTCCCGGTGGAGGCCACCCGGTGAGCACCCCGCCGTCTCCCTTGCGCATCGTGCTCGTCGACGACGAGCGGATGGTGCGCACCGCGCTGCGCGCGATCCTCTCCAGCGAGCCGGACCTGGAGGTCGTGGGCGAGGCCGGAAGCGGCGCCGAGGCCGTGCCGGTGGTCCGTGAACTGCGCCCGGACGTGGTGCTGATGGACGTCCGGATGCCCGATGTGGACGGCATCCGCGCCACCGAGCGGATCCTGGGCACCGTGCCGGACCCGCCGCGCGTCATCGTGGTGACGACGTTCGAGAACGACGCTTATGTGTACGACGCGCTGCGCGCCGGGGCCAGCGGCTTCCTGCTCAAGCGGGCCCGCGCGGCGGAGCTGGTGGACGCGGTGCGGGTGGTGGCGCGCAGCGATTCGCTGCTGTTCCCGGCCGCGGTGCGGGCGCTGGCCGCCGAGCACGCCGCCGCCCGCGGCCCGGACCGCGAGGCGACGGCGCGGGCGCTGCGCGACCGGCTCTCCGAGCGGGAGGCCGTGGTGCTGCGGCTGATGACCGACGGGCTGTCCAACTCCGAGATCGCGGCCCGGATGGCGGTGGGCCCGGCGACCGTCAAGACGCATGTGGGGGCGGTGCTCACCAAGCTGGGGGTGCGGGACCGCACCCAGGCGGTGATCGCCGCGTACGAGAGCGGTTTCGTCACACCGGGCTGACATCGGGCGGCCGGGGTGGTCTGCTGTGACGGGTCGGCGGCCGAACGGGCGGACGAGCAGGAGGAGCAGAGGCATGGAGTACGTACGGCTGGGCGCGTCGGGCGTCAAGGTGTCGCGGATCTGCCTGGGCATGATGAGCTACGGCAGCCCCGAGCACCGGCCCTGGCAACTGGACATCGACGACGCGCGGCCGATCGTGCGGCGCGCGGCCGAGGAGGGGGTGACCTTCTTCGACACCGCCGACATGTACTCGGTGGGCCGCAGCGAGGAGATCACCGGTGAGCTGCTGCGGGAGCTCTTCCCCAGCCGCGACGACTACGTCCTGGCCACGAAGGTCTACCACCCGATGGGCGAGGGCCCCAACGACCGCGGTCTGTCCCGCAAGCACATCATGGCGGGCATCGACGCCTCGCTGCGGCGGCTGGGCACCGACCACGTGGACCTCTACCAGATCCACCGCTTCGACCACGAGACGCCGCTCGAGGAGACGATGGAGGCGCTGCACGATGTGGTGCGGGCCGGAAAGGCCCGGTACATCGGCGCGTCCTCCATGTACGCCTGGCAGTTCGCCAAGGCCCAGCACATCGCCGAGGCGCACGGCTGGACCCGGTTCGTCTCGATGCAGAACCACTACAACCTGCTCTACCGCGAGGAGGAGCGGGAGATGAACCCGCTCTGCCTGGACCAGGGCGTGGGCGTCATCCCCTGGAGCCCGCTGGCGCGCGGGCTGCTGGCGGGCACCCGCGACCGGGACCGCACCGGGCAGACGGTCCGGGCGGGCAACGATCCGCTGGTGGAGAGGTGGTACGCGGACGCGGACTTCTCCATCGTGGACGCCACCCGCGCGATCGCCGAGGAGCGCGGGGTGTCCCCCGCCCAGGTCGCGCTGGCCTGGCTGCTCAGCAGGCCCGCGGTCACCGCGCCGATCGTCGGCGCCACGAAGACCCGCCACCTGGAGGACGCGGTCGCGGCGGTCGGGCTGACGCTCGACGAGAAGGAGGTGGCCCGCCTGGAGGCCCCCTACCGCCCGCGCCCCATCATGGGCCACAGCTGACGGGGCGGGGCGGCTTCCGGGGCGGCTCCAGGGCGGAACCGCCGCGGCTCAGGTGAGCAGTTGCTCGAGGGGGTCGATCGCGAAGTAGACCACGAACAGCGCGGCCGTCCCCCACAGCAGCCAGTGCACCTCCCGCGCCTTGCCCAGCACCGTCTTGATCACCACATAGGAGATGAACCCGGCGCCGATCCCGTTGCTGATGGAGTAGCTGAACGGCATCAGCGCGATGGTGAGGAACGCCGGGACGGCGATGTCGACGCGCTCCCAGTCGATGGACCGCACCTGGCTCATCAGCAGGAAGCCGACCGCGATCAGCGCCGGGGCGGCGGCCTGGGCGGGCACCACGGTGGCCAGCGGGGTCAGGAAGAGCGCGAGCCCGAACAGTGCTCCGGTGACCACGCTGGCGAAGCCGGTGCGCGCGCCCTCACCGACCCCGGCCGCGGACTCGATGTAGCTGGTGTTGGACGAGGCGGACGCGGCGCCGCCGAGTGCGGCCGCCGCACCGTCGATGAGCAGCACCCGCCCCAGCCCCGGCACCCTGCCCTCGGCGTCCAGCAGCCCGGCCTCGTTGGTCACCCCGACGACCGTGCCCATGGTGTCGAAGAAGTCGGACAGGATGAGGGTGAAGATCAGCAGGACGATGGTGACCACACCGACCTGCTGGAACGCCCCGAAGAGGCTGAAGGAGCCGAGCAGCCCGAAGTCCGGGGTGTCGACGACGCTGTCGGGGAGGGCGGGCACGGTCAGCCCCCATGCCTCCGGCCGGATGTCGGCGATCTCGTTGATGACGATCGCGAGCACGGTCGAGACGACGATGCTGATGAGCAGCGCGCCCTTGGCCTTGCGCGCCATCAGCGCGACGGTCAGCAGCACCCCCACGCAGAAGACCAGCACCGGCCAGCCGGTGAGCCGCCCGTCCGAGCCGAGTTGCACGGGCGTGGCGCCGGTGGGGCCCGGGATGCGGGAGACGAACCCGGCGTCGATGAAGCCGATGAAGGCGATGAACAGCCCGATCCCCACGCTGATGGCCTGCTTCAGCGGCTGCGGGATGGCGTGCATCACCGCCTCGCGCAGCCCGGTCACCACCAGCGCGCAGATGATCAGGCCCTCCAGCACCACCAGACCCATGGCATCGGGCCAGCTCATCTGCGGGGCGATCTGGAAGGCGACGACCGCGTTGAGCCCGAGGCCCGCGGCGAGGGCGAGCGGCAGATTGCCGCCGATGCCCATGAGGACGGTCATCACGGCGGCCACCAGGGCGGTGGCGGTGGCGAGTTGGGTACCGGAGAGCTGCTCGCCGAACTTGTCCTTCGCCCCGCCCAGGATGATCGGGTTCAGGACGAGGATGTACGCCATCGTGAAGAAGGTGGCGAGCCCGCCCCGGACCTCCCGGCCGAGGGTCGAGCCGCGCTCGGATATTCGGAAGTAGCGGTCGAGCAGGGGGAGTCCGGGCCCTGGTGGGGCCGGGGCCTTGTCCGTGATCTGTCTCGCCATGGTCGCGCTCCTCGGGGGACGGCGGGCGGGTCGGCGGCGTGCCGGATCAGGGGATTGTGCCCGCCAGGAGCGCGATACAGGTTTTCCCGGGGTTTCAGTTCATCGGCGAACCGATCTCGGTGCGGTCCATGACCACGAGGAAGCCGGTGAGCGGCAGCGAGCCGTTCGGCCGCCGGGGGCCGAAGGCCGTGGTGGGGTCGGTGGTGACCAGCGGCGGGGTGGCCCGGCCACCCGGCGCCCAGTTGTTGTCGCGGGAGACGGCGAGGAGGCCGGTGTCGGCGCTGCCGCGGCCGTTGGAGAGCGCGAGGTTGCGGGTCAGCCGGGCGTGGGAACCGGCGACGGCGTAGCCCTTGCCCCAGTTGTCGAAGGAGGTGGTGCGCTGGAGCCGGAGGGCTCCGGTGTTGCCGCCCGCGTCGAAGCCGCTCTTGGTGTTGGCCCAGGCGGCGGAGGACCGTACGACATGGGCGGGCGTGGGGGCGTCGCGGCGGTCGGCGCCGAGCTGGAAGCCGCTGCCGTCGCCCTTGAAGTAGGGGATGTGCCAGCGGTTCCGGCCGTTTCCGAAGGCCCAGGAGTGCTCGATGGTGACGGGGTCGGCCCACATCCACAGGTCGAGGCCGTCGTCGCTGTTGTGGAACAGCCGGGACCCGGTGACCACATTGCCGGTGCCGGAGCCGTGGGTGATGGCTATGCCGTCGGCTCGCTGGCCGCCGGTGGCGTCGTCGTGGTTGGCGTAGGAGTCCAGGTTCCGGATGACGTTGCCGTTGGTGTCGTCGCCGCGGAGGGTGAGCCCGGTGTCGCCGTTGCCGTGGGTGCTGAGGTTCTGGAAGACGTTGCGCGCGCAGGAGGTGCAGACCAGGCCGCCGCCCGGGGCGTTGCGCAGTTCGATCCCCGAGACCGTCCAGTAGTCGGCGTTGAGGGAGACCAGCGAGGAGCCCTCGCCCAGCCGGGAGCCGTCGAGCCGGACCTTCTCCGCCCGGTACGACCGCAGTCGGACGCGCTCGCGGGGGGTGCCGCTGACGGAGCTGCGCAGGGTCCTGGAGGGGTAGTACGTGCCGCCGCGGACCTCGATGGTGGTGCCCGCCTTGGCGGTGGAGAACGCCTTCTCCAGGCTTCGGTAGGGGGACTTGAGGGTGCCGGTGTTGCCGTCGCTGCCGTTGGTGGCCACGTACAGGGTGGTGGGCACGGCGCTCGCGCCCTCCGGCGAAGCCGTCAGATACACCCCGGCCACGGCCGACGCCACGATCACGGCGCTGCCCAACGGCAGCGTGCGGTCCTTGCGACGGCGGTGACGGCCCCGTTTGCGTCTCAGCCCCATGGCAACTCCTGTTCCGCGTCGAGAGAACGGGCCGGAGGATCCGGGCCGGCCCGCTCCATGTCGTAGTTGCCGCCAGTCCAGATTAGGTTGCCGGGCTCCCGAGGATTCTTAGATTACGAAATCCCGATCGCATCGCGATAGCTTGCGACAACTCTTGATCATTTTGTGGCCGAGGATGTTCGAACGCGACGGAGATGGTGTCGGTCTGTTGCCTCATGGGCGATATACCTTGCCCGGTTCCGCGACGGCCGGGGCCATCAGCTGGGAGACCGTCACCACCGTGTAGCCCTCCTTCTTCAGCTTCGCCAGGATGCCCGGCACCGCCGGCACCGTGCCCTTGTAGATGTCGTGCAGCAGGATGATCCCGTCGCGCTTCGTCTGGTCCAGCACCCGCTTCTCGATCAGCGCGGAGTCGTTCGTCTGGTAGTCCTTCGCCGTCACGCTCCACAGCACCTGCGCCACACCCAGCTCCCGGCAGATCTTGGAGACCCGCTCGTCCGTACGCCCCTGCGGCGGGCGCATCAGCAGCGGCGTACGGCCGGTGAGCTTCTTGACGGCGGTCTGGACGCGGGTGATCTCCGTGCGGACCTCATCGGAGTCGGTCTTGGTCAGGATCTTGTGCGACCAGGTGTGGTTGGCCAGTTCATGCCCCTCGTCCGCGATACGGCGCACCAGGTCCGGGTGACGGTCGATGTGCTTCCTGCCGAGCATGAAGAAGGTCGCGTGGGCCTTCTCGCGCTTGAGGATCTCCAGCAGCCGGGGGGTGTTCTCGCTGGGGCCCGCGTCGAAGGTGAGGGCGACGCATTTGGCGACGGCGCAGTCGACCGAGCCGTTCGCCCCGTCGCCCTTCTTGAGCACGTCCGGCTTGGAGGCGGCTGGTGTCGAGCCGTCTGCGTCCGACGCCGCGTGCTCCCGGGCGCTGCGCGGTGAGGTGGTGTCGTACGACGCCCCACACCCGCTGAGGCCCAGCGTCAGACAGACGGCACCGACGAGACTGACGCACAGCCCGGATATTCGACCTTTTCGCCCCATTGATGTCACCGAAGTCCTCTTGTGGCCAATACTGGTCGCGATGCCGCCAACGCCTACCTAAATACGTAAAGTTGGTGGCACGCAGTGAGAGCACTATACACAGCACGTATACATAGAGTTCATAGTCGGACGGGAAAGAGAGGCCGGGCGGGGCCAGTAACGCCCGGCCTCCCTGCTCGGGGGTGGCGGGCCGTCAGGGCCGACGGCCCGCGCCCGCGCCCCCGTCCACGACACCGGGCACCGCGCGCGGCGCGTCGACCCGAGGGCGCAGCGTCGGCGTCCAGCCCGCGTCATCGCCCAACGGCTCCCCGGGGACGCCCGCGTTGTGGAGGGCGAGGAGGTCGGCCGGGCGACCGCCGAGGACGTTGTTCCGCGCGGTCAGCGCCGTGCCGTTCCACTTCTTGATGATCTTCGCGGGGTCGACGGAGGAGGGCGTCGTGAAGGCGTTGGCCTCGGCGACGAGCTGGGACTCGACGCCCACGCCCCAGCTGTAGACATATCCGCTCTTCGGCGCGACGAAGTGGTTGTTGTAGACGTCCACCTTGCCGAACCGCACCCGCGGCGCTCGCTCCACGATGTTCTTGAACAGGTTGTGGTGGAGGGTGACCCGGAGCCTGCCGCGGTCCGTCGCGCCCGCGCCGTCGCTGTTGCCGATCATCAGCGTCTTGTCGTGGTCGGCGAAGACGTTCCAGGACGCGGTGACGAGATCGGCGCCGCGCACCACGTCCAGCTCACCGTCGTGCTGCTGGTAGAGCCGGCCGTAGTAGCTGGGCTGGGCGCTGTCGGGGCGGCGGCCGTCGGTGAAGGTGTTGTGGTCGATCCAGACGTGGGTGGAGCCGTACACCACCAGGTTGTCGTACTCGGAGTTCCAGTTGCCGTCGTCGCCGTCGGTCGGATCCCAGGCGGGGAAGCAGTCGAAGGCGTCCTCGAAGGTGAGATCGCGGACGATGACGTTGTCCGCGCCCCGGACCTGGAGGCCGGCGCCCAGGAGCCGGGCGGAGCGGCCGAGGCCCACGATGGTGGTGTTGGAGCCCACCGTCAGCTCGACCCGTTCGGCCTGCCGGGCGGCGGAGGCGGCGCGGGCGTCCTCCTGGGGGCCGGACGGCTCGGCCTTGCCCCAGGTCGCCGGGTCGTAGGCGGTGAGATAGGCGTCCAGGGAGTAGCCGTCGGTCGCGTAGTCCGCGCAGGACAACGGCCTTCCGGTGGCGTCGGTGTTGGCGTCGATCGTGCCCTTGACGTAGATGATCTTCGGCGTGGGATCGGCGTCGTTCAGCGCCTCGGCCAGTTCCGCCCGGTTGGTGACCGTGAAGGTGTGCGCCCGGTCGGCCCTGGCGCCGCCGGTCGTACCGCCGTCGGCGGACGCCCAGCCGTCGCCCGCGGGGAGGGCGGTACGGACGAGGGCCGACGGCGCATGCGCCGAGGCGGGAGCGGTGGCCAACGCGCCGAGGGCGAACGCGGCACAGCCGAGCACGGTGGCGACGCGGGCATGGCTTCTGGGCATGACGGCTCCTGTGGGCGAAGAGACAAAGCGACAAAGGGAGGGCGGTGAACCGGGAGGTGCCGGGCGATCCAGGGGGGAACCGGGGGTTGCCGGGCGATCCAGGGGGTGAACCGGGTGGTCGGGCGGCCGGCCGGTGATCCAGGAGCTACCAGGTGATCGAGCTGTCCGGAATCGCTTCGTCCAGACGCCGGACGTCGCGCGGGCCCAGCACCCGCTCCTCCCGCAGTCCGCGGGCGACGAGGCGGGCGACCTCGATCGCGCCGTGCGGCTGGAAGTGGGTGTTGTCCGCCAGCCCGTCAGGATGGTTGGGCCACTCCCCCGGGCCGAGCCAGTCGAAGTAGTCCTTGGTGGCCTCGGGCCCGAGCCGCTGCCACAGCGCGATGCTGGTGGCCTGGACATCGATCAGGGGCACCCGCTCGGTGCGGGCGAGCCGCCGTACGGCGTCGGGGTAGGCACCGTGGGTGGGCTGGGCGGTGCCCGCCGCGTCGAAGCGGCGGCGCTCGACGGAGGTCAGCAGGACCGGATGGGCGCCGCGGTCGCGCGCCCCCTGGAGATAGCTCCGCAGATACTCCGGATAGGTGGTCCGCGGATCGGTGCCGCGCGCCGGGTCCTCGGTCTTCTCGTCGTTGTGGCCGAACTGCACGAGGAGAAGATCGCCGGGGCGGATGGCGGCCAGGATGGGGGTGAGCAGGCCCTCGTCGTAGAAGCTCTTGGAACTGCGGCCGTTGACGGCGTGGTTGGCCACCGCGAACCGGTCGTCCCGCAGGAAGACCGGCAGGGCCATCCCCCAGCCGGTCTCGGGGGCGGCCGAGGGGAGCTTGGTCGCGGCGGTGGAGTCGCCCGCGATGTAGACGGTCGTACGGCGGCCGGGACGGGGACGGCGACGTGCCTCGGCCGTGCCGGTGGCGGCGAAGGTGAGGGGCAGCGCGGCGAGGGAAGCGGCCGCGTGTCTGCGGGTCAGGGACACGGCGAGATGCCTTTCGTCCGGGGAGCGGGGCGTGACGGGTGCCGGGACGGCCGCCGCTGTGGCGCGGCCGCCCCGATGCGCGCGGCTCGTACGGCTGTCCAGCCATGGCGGCCGGTCCGGCTAGCCCTGGTGCTTCTTCCAGTCCGCCTGTGCCGCGTTGAGTTCCTTCGCGACCTTGTCGCAGAACGCCTTGGCGGTCATCCGGCCGAGCAGCACCTTCTGGAAGCTGGGCTCGTTGTCGGCCTTGCTGATGTTGTTCCAGTCCGGGAGGTAGTACGGGAGCTGGACGACCTTGGTCCGCGGATCGTTGAGCGACTCCAGCGCGGCCTTGGTCGGCGGGGCCTTCGCGATCCAGTCGTCGTCCGCGGCGCCGACGTTGGCGGGGATCGCGCCGACGTCCTCGTTCCAGAGGCTGTTCATCTCCGGGGAGGCCGCGAACTCGATGAACTTCCAGGCCGCCGCCTTGTTCTTGCTCGCCTTGAACAGCCCGAGGCCGTCGACCGGGTTGGAGACGATGGTGCGCGCCGCGCCCTGCCGGGACGGCGGCAGCGGTATGCCCGCGATCTTGTCCTTGCCGAGCAGCCGTACGTGGTCCACATAGCTGCCGAGGTTGTGCTGGAGCATCCCGATGTCGCCCTGGTCGAACTGGGCGACCATCTTGGCGAAGTCGTTGTTGAGGTCCGCGGCGGGGGTGACCTTCTTGAAGAGGGCGATGTACTTCTCGAGCGCCGCGACGTTCCTCGGGTCGTTGAGGGTGGTCTTGTCCCCGCCCTCGCCGCTCCAGAAGGACGGGATGCCGGACTGGGCGTACATCATGTCCAGCGCCTGGGCGATCGAGCCCGCGCCGCCGCGCAGGGTGAAGCCGAACCTGTTCCGGCCCTTGTCGGTCAGCTCGTCGGCGGCCTTGTAGAAGTTCTCCCAGCTGTCGGGCGCGGGCAGCTTCGCCGCCTTGAAGAGGTCGGTGCGGTACCAGAGGGTGCCCTGGTTGGCGGAGGTCGGGACGGAGTACAGCTCCTTGTCGTCACCTCCGGCCGCGCGGACGCTCTCGACCATGTTCTTGATCAGCTTGCCCTTGAGGGCGCTGTCGCCGATGCGGTCGGTCACGGGGTCGAGGGCGCCCTGGGCGACCAGATTGGCCAGGTACGCGGTGCCCACGCCGCCGACGTCGGGCAGGCTGTCGCCGCCGCTCTGGATGGCGGTGTCGTACTTCGACTGCACGTTGGCGATCGGGATCGGGACGTACTTGACCGTGATGTCGGGGTACTTGTCCTCGAACTTGGCGATGATCTGCTTCCAGATCTTGGTGCGGGGGCCGCCGTTGTTGTCCCAGAAGGTGATGGTGCCCTTACCGGAGCCTTCCTCGCCGGTGGTCGAGCCGTCGTCACCGCAGGCGGTGGCTGTCAGGGCGAGGGTCAGGACCGCGGCCAGGGCGGCCGCGGTGCGGGTCGCTCTGCGGCGCGTTGGTTTCATGGTTCGTCTCCTTGTGGGTTCATTTGCGAGTAGTGGTCACTTGGGGTCGCGCCGTCTTGGCTGAGGGCAGTGGCCTCATACGGCCGCGCCCTTGTCGGAGAGGTGGCCTGCCAGGCGGGCCGCGGCGGGCTGGGTGAGGCGGGTGTCGGCTGTCGCGGTGACGATGCGGCGGGTGATCGTGTCGGCGGGGGCTATGGGCAGGGGGCGCCGCCAGGTGAGGGCCGAGCCGACGCCCGGGTGGTCGCCGGTGCCGACCCACCACGGGTCGGCCCGGGTGTCGCCGGTCGCGCCGACGAAGACCAGGGTCCAGTCGTCGGTGGCCAGCGCCAGCCAGTCCGCGGGCCGTCCGTGCACCGCCGCCTCGCCCTCGCCGTCGGCGCTGAAGACCCGCGCGGGCTCGGGGCGCCGGGGGACGCGCCAGAAGAAGCCGCCCGCGTGGCCCGCCCCGCCGAGGGCGATCTCCTCGCCCGTCACATTGGTGAGGGCGGAGGTGAAGTCCAGCGCCCAGCACTCCGTTCCGAGGGCCCGTACGGCCACCGTGCGCCGTTCCAGCAGCAGCTGCCGCCCGCCGGCCGTCCACGACAGCTCTTCCACGAACCCGTCGGGGTCGCGCAGCAGCCAGCTCAGGTGGCGCTGGCTGCCCTGGTGGTCCCGTCGGCCCGGGCCGCCCCGGAAGTTCCATCCGGCCACCTCCGGGATGGCCATCGACACCCCCAGGTGGGCCGGGTCCTCGGCGGGCCGCAGCCCGGTGACGGTGACACCGCCGAGGGTGCGCACGGGATGCAGATACGGGCGCGGCGCGACCGTGCCCGGCAGTTCGGGGCGGTGCACATATGTCCCGACGACCCGGTGCTCATGGCGCAGCAGGGTGCACGGGGGACGGCGGGTGAGGGAGGGAGTCAGCGGGTTGGAGGCGGTCAGGGGGTCCGAGGGGGTCAGGGATGTCATGGGTGCGGGACCTCCGTGGGGGGAGCGGCCCAGGGGGCGCGTAGTTCGGAGTACAGGGCGAGGCGCTCGGCGCCGGCGGTGACCAGTCGGTCGATGCCGGTCACCACGCGCCGCTTGGCCGCTCGCGCGGTGACGTCCGCACCGGGCTCGGTGCGCCAGGCGTCGGCGGGCAGCGGGACCGGTGCGGGGGCGGTGCGGACCGCCTCGACGACGCGCATGAAGGCGCCGGTGCGGTCCGGGGGAACGAGCAGTTCGGTGCCGTCGCGGAGATGCGCGACGAGGTTGTCCAGCAGATCGGTGCGCGCGTGGTCGGTGGTCTCGGGTGGCGCTCCGTCGCGTTCGACACGGACCCGGTCCAGCTTGTACCAGAAGGTGATCCGGCCCCGGTCGCCGTGGACGACCACATACGGCTCACCGGGCTCCTCCGCGCACAGGGTGACGGCGGCGGCCACGGTGGTGCCGCGGGTGGTGCGGATCCGTACGCAGGAGGTGTCGTCGGCCTCGATGGCGTTGGCCCGGTACAGCTCCAGCTCGATACCGGCCACGTCCTCGGCCCGGCCGGCGTCGGCGAGGTGCAGGGCGGTGGCGATGGCGTGGGCGAGGGGGTTGGTGAGGACGCCGTCCACGACGTCGCGGCCGTCGAGGGCGCGGTGTCCGGCCCAGGGGGCGCGGGTGTAGTAGTCCTCGCCGCGGGCCCATGCCCCGGCCGCGCCGATGCCGCGGATCGCCCCTATGCGGCCGTCGGCGACGAGCTTCCGGATGGCGGGCAGGGCATGGGAGCCGAGCGACTGGAAGCCGATCTGGCAGGCGGTTCCGTATCCGCGCAGCCCTTCGCTCATCCGGGTGAACTCGGCGTACGAGGGCGTGGGCGGCTTCTCCAGCAGAAGGTGCGCACCGCGCTCGGCGGCGGTGAGGGCGAGGTCGGCGTGGGTGTGGATCGGGGTGCAGATGACGGCGATCCGGGCGCCGGTGCGGGTCATGAGCGCGGCGAGGTCGGCGGACTGCTCGGGCTCGCCGAGCCCGTCGCCCAGTTCCTCCCGGGTGAGCGGCGCGAGTTCGCACACCCCGGCGAGGCGCACCTTTCCCTCGGCGGTCAGCCGCCGGATGTTGTCCAGATGCCAGCGCCCGTGCCCGCGGGCGCCCGCGAGGACGACCGGTATCGGCTCCCACGGTTCCCGCGGTTCCCGCCGCTCCCTCAGTTCCTTCGGTTCCGGGGCCGTGCCCATGCTCGGACCTCCTTGTCCGGCTCGTTTCGCGCATGCTCGTTCCGACGACCCAACGGGTCAGGTTTCGGTCAGCCCTTGACCGCCCCCGCGCTGAAGCCGGTGATCAGCCACTTCTGGATGAAGGCGAAGACGATGACCACGGGCACCGCGGCGATCACCCCGCCCGCCGCGAGCGCGCCCAGGTCGACGCTGTCCGCCCCGATGAGGGTGTTGAGGCCCACCGGGATCGTCTGCTTGTCCTGGGAGCTGAGGAACATCAGCGCGAACAGGAAGTGGTTCCAGCTGTGCACGAAGGCGAAGGAGCCGACCGCGATCAGCCCGGGGCGCAGCAGCGGCAGCACCACCGCGCAGAAGGCCCGGAAGCGGCCGCAGCCGTCGACCCACGCCTGCTCCTCGAGCGACACCGGCACGTTCTTGATGAAGCCGCTGATGAGGATGATCGACAGGGGCAGTTGGAAGACCGTCTCCGCGATGACCACGCTCCCCAGCGAGTTGATCATCTGCAGGTTCTTGAAGATCTCGAAGAGCGGCACCAGCATCAGCGCGCCCGGGATGAACTGCGAGGCCAGCAGCGCCAGCATGAAGCCCTTTTTGATCCGGAACTCGAAGCGGGCCAGGGCATAGCCCCCGGCCAGCGCGACCGCCGTCGTCATCACCAGTGAGGCGACGCCGACGATCATGCTGTTCTGGAAGAAGATCCCGAAGCTGCGCTCGTTCCAGACCTTCTGGAAGTGCTCACCGGTGATCGGCCAGGGGACCAGCGCGTTCGAGCCCGCGGGGCGCAGCGCGAACAGCAGCATCCAATAGAAGGGGACGAGGGTGAACAGCAGGTACAGGCCCAGCGGCAGATAGATCTGCCAGCGCGGTACGCCCTGGTCGGACCCGCGCCGGCGCTTCCCGCGGGCGGTGGGCGGCGGGGCGGCCGCGGCGGCGGGCAGGGTGCCCTGTTCGGCGAGTGCGGCGGTCACTTGGTCTCGCCTCCGAACTTGCTCAGGCGCAGATAGAGGATCGAGCAGAAGAGGAGGATCACGAAGGCGACGGTGGTCAGCGCGGAGGCGTAGCCGAAGTCATGGCCGTTGATCCCGGTGTTGGCGACGTACAGCGGGAGGGTGGTGGTCTGCCCGGCCGGTCCGCCGCCGGTGAGGGTGTAGAGCAGATCGACGTTGTTGAACTCCCAGACGCCGCGCAGCAGCGTGGAGAGGATGATCGCGTCCTTCAGATGCGGCAGGGTGATGTGGAGGAACCGCCGCGCCCGGCCCGCGCCGTCGACCGAGGCCGCCTCGTAGAGGTCCCTGGGGATGGACTGGAGGTCGGCGAGGAGGAGGATCGCGAAGAACGGGACGCCGCGCCAGAGTTCGGCGACGACGGCGGCCCAGAAGACGGTCCCGGTGTCCGAGAGCACCGAGGTGCCGTAGGTGCCTACTCCCGCGTCCGCGAGATAGCGGCTGATGCCGGTGGAGGGGTTGTAGAGCAGCATCCAGATGGTGGTGGTCAGCACCCCGGACACGGCCCAGGGCGAGAAGACCAGGGCGCGGGCGAGGCCGCGGCCGAGGAAGGTCTGGTTCACCAGCAGGGCGAGCGCGAGGCCGAGCAGGAGTTGCGCCAGCACCTCGGTGACGACCCATTTGCCGCTGAAGACGAGCGTGTCCCAGAACTGCGGGTCGTCGGTGAAGATCCGGGTGAAGTTGTCCAGGCCCGCGTAGCCGTTCCGCCAGGGCTTGGTGACGTTGTAGTTCCGCAGGCTGTAGTACAGGACGCTGAGCATCGGATAGGCGATGAAGCCCAGCATCAGCAGCCCGGCGGGGGCGATCAGCAGATACGGGAGGCGGCGGGCCGGTCCTCCCGTACGGCGCCGGGTGACCCGGGGTGGTTTCGCCACGGCGTGGGCCATGACTGCTTCTCCGTTCTCAACAGGTGCGCGGGCGGACGGTCTCGGAGGGGGCAGGGTCTGGTGAAGCGCTTCCGTGAAGCGCTTACCGAATGTCGTTCGGGATCTCGTACAAAATTTTTCGTGCCGGGAGGTGGCGTCAGCCCGCGTAGGGTTCGGGCACCGCCCCCGGGCGGGCCAGGAAGCGGAAGTCGCAACCGGTGTCGGCCTGGGTCATCTGCTCCTGGTAGAGCGCGCCGTAGCCGCGCTCGTAGCGGGGCGGCGGGGCCGTCCACCGCGCCCGGCGCCGTTCCAGCTCGGCGTCGTCCACCTCCAGCCGCAGCACCCGCGCCGCGACGTCCAGGGTGATCGGATCGCCGTCGCGGACGAGCGCGAGCGGGCCGCCGACATACGACTCGGGCGCGATGTGCAGCACACAGGCCCCGTAACTGGTGCCGCTCATCCGGGCGTCGGAGATCCGCACCATGTCCCGCACCCCCTGCTTGAGCAGATGGTCGGGGATCGGCAGCATCCCGTACTCGGGCATTCCGGGGCCGCCGAGGGGACCCGCGTTGCGCAGCACCAGCACACTGTCCTCGGTGATGCCGAGTCCGGGGTCGTTGATGGTGGCCTGCATCGTCCTGTAGTCGTCGAAGACCACGGCCGGGCCGGTGTGTTCCAGCAGCCGGGGCTCGGCCGCGATGTGCTTGATGACGGCGCCGTCGGGGCACAGATTGCCGCGCAGCACCGCCACTCCGCCCTCCTCGGCCAGCGGGCGGTCGCGGTCCCGGATCACCTCGGGGTTGTGCACCAGGGCGCCGTCGAGCTGTTCGCGCAGTGTGGGGTGGGCGACGGTGGGGCGGTCCAGGTGCAGGACGTCCGTCAGCCGGGAGAGGAAGCCCGGGAGCCCGCCCGCGAAGTGGAAGTCCTCCATCAAGTACCGGCCGCCGGGCCGCAGATCGGCCAGCACGGGGACGGTACGGGCGATCCGGTCGAAGTCGTCGAGGGTGAGCCGCACCCCGGACCGGCCCGCCATGGCGATCAGATGGATCACCGCGTTGGTGGAGCCGCCGAGGGCGAGCACGGTCGCGACCGCGTCCTCGTACGCCTCCCGGGTGAGGATCTCCGAGAGCCTGAGGTCCTGCCAGGCCAGCTCGACCACGCGTAACCCGGAGGCGGCGGCCATCCGGTCGTGCCCGGAGTCCACGGCCGGGATGGACGAGGCGCCGGGCACGGTCACGCCCAGCGCCTCGGCGGCGGCCGTCAGCGTGGAGGCGGTGCCCATCGTCATGCAGTGGCCGGGGGAACGGGCCAGCCCCCGCTCCAGCTCGGAGATCTCGCAGTCGCCGATCAGCCCGGCCCGCTTGTCGTCCCAGTACTTCCACATGTCGGTGCCCGAGCCCAGCACCTCGTCGCGCCAGTGGCCCGGCAGCATCGGCCCGGCCGGGACGAAGACCGCCGGGAGGTCGGCGCTGGCCGCGCCCATCAGCAGCGCCGGGGTGGACTTGTCGCAGCCGCCCAGCAGCACGGCGCCGTCGACCGGGTACGAACGCAGCAGCTCCTCGGTCTCCATGGCGAGGAGGTTGCGGTAGAGCATGGGGGTGGGCTTCTGGAAGGTCTCGGAGAGCGTGGAGACCGGGAACTCCAGCGGGAAGCCGCCCGCCTGCCAGACCCCGCGCTTGACCGCCTGGGCGCGGTCGCGCAGGTGCACATGGCAGGGGTTGATGTCGCTCCAGGTGTTGAGGATCGCGATGACCGGCTTGCCCAGGTGCTCCTCGGGGAGATAGCCGAGCTGGCGGGTGCGGGCCCGGTGGCTGAAGGAGCGCAGGCCGTCGGTGCCGTACCACTGGTGGCTGCGCAGCTCGTCGGGGCGCTTGCGCGTTCTCCGCCGGGTACTCACACCGACCACCCCTCGACGATCGCGGCGACTTCCGCGCGCCTCGGTTCGGGCAGCGGCTTGCTCGGGGCACGGACGTCGCGCCGGCATAAGCCCATCGCGGCAAGCGCTTCCTTGACCACCGTGACGTTGTTGGCGGACTGCCGCTCGGCCCTGAGGTCCTCGAACCGCCGGATCTGCTCCCACACCTTCATCGCGCCCGGGTAGTCCCCCGCGCGCAGCGCGCCCAGCATGTTGAGCGAGACGTTGGGGGCCACGTTGACCAGGCCCGAGGTGAAGCCGGTGGCGCCGACCGCCCAGTACGAGGGCGCGTACAGCTCGGCGAGCCCGGCCACCCAGACGAACCGGTCAAGACCGGCGTCGCGCGCCACGGCGGCGAAGCGGGTGGCGTCGTGGACCGCGTACTTGACCCCGATGACATTGGGGCACGCCTCGCCGAGCCGGGCGATCGCCGCCCCCTCGATGAGCGGATTGCGCAGATACGGCACCACGCCGAGTTCGGGGACGGCCTCGGCGATGGTGCGGTGGTAGTCGATCCAGCCGTCCTGGGCGACGTACGGATGCACCGGCTGATGGACCATCACCATGTCGGCCCCGGCGCCACGGGCGTGGCGGGCGGCCTCGACCGCGGTGGCCGCGTCATGGCCGACGCCGACGAGCACGGCGGCCCGCCCGGCGGCCTCATCGACGGTCAGCTCGGTGACCAGCCGCCGCTCTTCGAGGGTGAGGGCGTAGAACTCCCCGGTGTTGCCGTTCGGGGTGACGGCCTTGACCCCGCCGTCGAGGAGCCGGCGGAGCAGGGCGCGATAGGCGGCACGGTCCACGGCGCCTTCGGCGTCGTACGGGGTCACCGGGATCGCCACGACGTCCGCGAGCGCCGTCCTCAGCGGTGAGTAGTCCATACGAACCCTTTCTCTCGATGGTCGGCATCGGGACGAGCTGTTCGGATGGTGCCGCGTGCTGGGGCCTAGCGGCCGGGGCCGCCGGGCGCTACTCCCCGTCCGGGAAGGCGCGCCGGACGAAGGAGGCGATGTGCTCGTGCAGTGCGCGGGCCGCGCCGTCGGCGTCGCCGTCGAGCGCGCGGGCGAGGATCTCCCGGTGCTCACGGGCCTCCCGCTCCCAGGAGGGCACCGCCTGCCAGGCGATGGCGGACACCAGCGCGGCCTGGTCACGCAGTTCGTCGAGCATCCGGGTCAGCAGGGGGTTGCCGCAGGGCAGATACAGCGCCCGGTGGAAGTCGCGGTTGGCGAGCGACCGCCCGGCCGGATCGGCGGCCGCGTCCGACCGCTCCAGCGCGGCCCCGGCGGCCTCCAGCCCGGCCCGCGCGGCCACGGTCCGGCGCAGCGCCTCGGGCTCCAGGAGCAGCCGCACATCGTAGACGGCGTGCGCCATCGCGGTGTCCACGGTCCTGACCGTGGCGCCCTTGTACTCGCTCATCACCACGAGCCCCCGGCCCGCGAGCGTCTTGAGCGCCTCCCGCACAGGCGTCTTGGACACCCCGAACTGCGCGGCCAGCTCGGCCTCCACCAACGCCTGTCCGGGTCGCAACCTCCCGGTGAGAATCGCGTGCTTGACCGCCTCCAGCACGTACTGGGTGCGGGAGGGGATCGGGCTCGGGGCAATGTCCATGGATGCTCTCAGATCTCGCGTATCGCGTCTCATATATGACATACGAAGTACGACGCGATGAAATTAGGGCGGCCCCGGGGGTTCGTCAACGGTTCTGACAAAACTCGCGCATGACGGTCAATCGCCCGCCGACGGCCCCTGTGCACGCGTCCGCTGCCGATAGCGTGGCCCGGATGAGGGTGGGATCCGCGGCCACGCGGCTGATCATGCCGCGCGGCAACTCCGCGTCCGGCAAGTCCGCCGCCGCCGGGCTGCGCGCCCGCTACGGACGCGGCCTGGCGCTGGTGACCCAGGACAATCCGCGCGCTGGACGCCCTCTGCCGCGACCACCTGGGCCGCACCCATGCCTACTACCTCGACGTCCCGTCCGCCGGGACGCTGCGGCGGCACGCCACGAAGCCGCAGGCGGACGAGTACGGCGAGCGGGAGATGCGCGACTCGTACCGGCCGCTGGACCTGCTGCCGGGCGGTTCACGGGGTGGGGGTGTTGGGTGATGACTTCGGGGAGGGCGGGTTCGTGCAGGGGGCGGAGGAGGAGGCAGCCGAGGGCGGGGAGGTCAAGGCGCTCCGCCGGCTCTGGAAGTGCCTCGACCTGCCGTCGACCGTCCGCGGCGGAGCCGCACATGGACACGGCCCCGCACCCCTTCTCCGTCTCGCGAGCTGGGCTCAGCTCAGCTCGGCCAGGGCCGTACGGACGGCCGCCAGGTCCTGGTCCGAGGCCAGACCGGCGTGGTACAGACGGAGCTCGTCCGCGCCCAGCTCCACCGCGTGGGCCGCGTCCCGGGCCAGCGTCGCCGGGCTGCCGCCCATCCCCGCCACCACCGTGAAGTTGGCGGCGAGCACGGTCCGTTCGGTCCGGTACGGGACGAACGGCGGAAGGACCCCGGAGCGTGCTGCCTCGCCCCCCGTGCACGGCAGTACGACCCCGTCGGCCTGGGCCAGCACATCGGCCGGGTCCACGCCCACGTTGGCGCCGAGCCGGTGCGGGGCCGGGTCGGCGTGCAGCAGGACCTGGAAGTCCTCGTCCGCCGCGGCCCTTACGGCGGCCACGGCCTCGGCCCGCAGACCGCTCGCGATCCGGTCGCGCCAGGCCGCGAAGAGCGCGGCGTGATCGGCGCCGAGCAGCTTCTCGACCTCGGCCCACTCCCCCGCTCGGTCACCGCCGTCCGCGGTGGCCTCGCCCGCCCACACCGGCCGCAGGGCGCGCACGACGAGCTCGCGCAGCTCCTCGGGGTCGGCGCCCAGCTCGGCGTAGCCCGCCGCGCAGCTCTCGCAGAAGCACAGCGACATCAGATACTGGCCGGCGCCGCCCAGCGGCACCCCGCCGATCTTGTCGTGGGCGTGCAGATGGGCGAGCCCGTACCAGCCGCAGGACTCCAGCTCGGTGCCGCGGGCACCGGGCCGTACGGCGGCCTCGGCGGCCAGGTCCACCAGATAGTCGCGCACCTCGGGGCGGGCGATGCACGGCGCCCACGGGTAGCGGTCGCCGTAGGCGTTGCGCACGGCGATCCGCGGATGCTCCTCGCCCAGCCGGGTGTTGTGCGCGAGCACCACCCAGGCGTGGACCTCGAGACCGGCGTCGGCCAGCGCGGCGGCCGCCTCGCCGTACGGATCGTCGCCCGGCACCCATGACTGCTCGTACGGCCGCAGCTCGCGCCCCTCCCAGCGCTCGGCGCTCGGCGGGTAGAGCACGGCCGCGTGGCGGGCGGTGACGATGCGGTGGCCGGGGTGACGCGGGGTCAGGGCCCGGGTCGAGTGGTAGGCGGAGGCCAGCGTCACCTGCTGGACGCCGAGGTCGGCGATGCGGCGCGCGGCGTCCGGGTCCCCGACGACGTCCCAGGGGTAGACGAAGGCGGAAGCCTTCACCGCGCCTCCCCGTCCCCGTCCTTGTCCGCGTCCCCGACCAGCGCCATGCCGCGCTCGATCAGCTCGGCCAGCTCCTTGATGTGGGTGGGGCTGGCCTCGCTCAGCGGCGGCCGCACCTCGCCGACGTCCAGCCCGCGCAGCCGGACCCCGGCCTTGACCAGCGAGACCGCATAGCCGCGGCCCTGGTTGCGGAGCTCGACCAGCGGCCGGTAGAAGCCGTCCAGGAGCTTGTTGACGGTCTCGTCGTCGCCCGTCATGAGCGCCTTGTGGAAGGCGAGGGCGATCTCGGGGACGAAGCAGAAGACGGCGGAGGAGTAGAGCGTCACGCCGATGCCGCGGTAGGCGAGGCCGGTCAGCTCGGCGGTCGGCAGCCCGTTGAAGTAGCGGAAGTCCTCGTCGGGGGCGTCCGCCCGCACCGCACTCACGACGCGCTGCATCAGGTCGAGGTCGCCGATGCCGTCCTTGAGACCGATGATGCCGGGCACCTTGGCGAGCCGGGCCACGGAGTCCGGGGTCAGGACGGCGTTGTCCCGCTGGTAGACGATGATGTCGAGGTCGGTCGCGCCCGCGAGGGCGCTGTAGTGGCGGATCAGCCCCTCCTGATCGGCCACGACCAGATACGGCGGCATGGCGAGCAGCCCGTCCGCACCGGCCCGCTCGGCCAGCTTGGCGTACTGGATCGCCAGCGCGGTCCCGTACCCGGCGCCCGCGACCACCGGCACCCGCCCGGCGGCCTCCTCCACGGCGACCACGACGCAGTCGTGGAACTCCTCGGGCGTCAGGGCGTGGAACTCGCCCGTGCCGCAGCACGCGAAGACGGCGCCCGCCCCCGCCTCGATCCCGGCGCGGACGTGCGCGCGGTAGATCTCCAGGTCCAGGGCGCCATCGGGACCGTAGGCGGTCACGGGGAAGAACAGCAGTCCGTCAAGGCGCTCGGCGAGTGAAGCTGAGGTCACGGGCTTCTCCCTGTCGTGTACACCGACCCGCCGTCACCCACCGGCGCAGCGTGCACGTTTCTGATCGTCATCTACATTCGTGAACAAGCTCACCGTAAGGCAGCCATCGACCGCCGGTCAAGGGCGCCAACGGGGTGACGCCACTCACCCGACGGTGAATTCCCCGGCAGCCCGCCACCCTTGACGACCCATGCGCCGATCCTTACGGTGTCCATGAATCTGAACCACATATATGAATAAAAACCGCATACGCAAGAACCCCTGCGCGACAACCCCATAACGCGATACCCCTTACGGAGGATCCGCCCATGCCCGCTCCCCGCACCGTCCTCCTCACCGGCGCCGCCGGCGGCATGGGCACCTTGATGCGCGAGCTGCTGCCGCCGTACGGATACCGGCTGCGGCTGCTCGACCAGCTCCCCATCGAGGGCGAGCCGGACGCGATCACCGCGGATCTGTCCGACCGGGACGCCCTGCGCGAGGCCGTGCGGGGCGTTGACGCGATCATCCATCTCGCGGGTATCTCCCTGGAAGCCCCGTTCGAGAAGATCCTGCGGGCCAATATCGAGGGCACGTACAACGTGTACGAGGCGGCGCGCGAGGCGGGCGTCCGCCGGATCGTCTTCGCCTCCAGCAACCACGCCGTGGGCTTCACCCCCCGCCCGGTGGGGGACGACCCGCTCATCCCGCTCGACACCCCGCGCCGCCCCGACACCTACTACGGGCTCTCGAAGGCGTTCGGCGAGGACCTGGCCTCGTTCTACTGGGACAAGCACGGCATCGAGACGGTCGCCATCCGCATCGGCTCCTGCTTCCCCGAGCCGACGACGGTCCGCATGCTGTCCATCTGGATGAGCCCGGCGGACGGCGCCCGGCTGCTCCACGCCGCCCTTACGGCGGAGAACGTGGGCTGCACGACGGTCTACGGCAGCTCGGCCAACACCCGCCTGTGGTGGGACCTCTCCTCGGCCCGCGCCCTGGGGTACGAGCCGAGGGACGACTCCGAGCCGTACGCCGCGAAGCTGATCGCCGAACAGGGCGAACTGGAGCCGGGCAACCCCGACCACGAGTACCTCGGCGGCGCGTTCTGCACCAACCCGCCCATCTGGCCGCGCTGAGGCCCGACCCAGCCGCTGAGCGCCGAGCGGTCAGCCCGCCGTCCTGGCCCACTCCTCCACCGTCGTGACCTCGGCCTGCGACGGAAACACCTTCTCGATGAGCAGCCGGTGGACCTCCGGGTCCGGGTCGTAGCAGGCGTCGGACAGCACCGTGAGCCGGAAGTCCAGGTCGGCGGCCTGGCGCAGGGTGGACAGGACGACGCCGCCGGTCGCGACGCCGGTCAGGACGAGATGGGTGATCTCGCCGGACCGCAGCACCACATCCAGGTCGCTGCCGGCGAACGCGCTGACCCGCCGCTTGGTGACCACGACCTCGTCCGGCCGGGGCGCCACCCCGGCGTGGATGGCGATCTTGGGGTCGTCCTCGGTGTAGAGGCCCGGCGGCAGGGAGCCAACGATCTTGTTGCGGGCCGAGGCTTCGGGGCGGCCGGAGCGGAAGCCGATGACGACGTACACGACGGGGATCCCGGCGTTACGGGCCGCGTCGACCGCACGGCTCACGCGCGGCACATAGTCGGGGTCCTGGACGTGGGCCACGATGCCCTCCTGGACGTCCATCACGAGCAGGGCCGTCTTGTTCGGGTGCGTGTTCACGCTCTCGTTGTCGTTCACGTTCATGAAGCCTTTCGCTGTGTCGGTTGGTGCGCGGAAGCGGAAGAGGGATCGTCGGACCCGATACCGCCCAGCGAGCGGTCCACGAGCGTCAGCGCCAGACAGAGACCGGTGATGGCGAGCATGAACCAGGCCAGGCCGTGCAGCCCGCCGGTATCGGCACGGGCACCGAAGAAGGCGCCGTTGGCGCTGGAGGCGACGATCGCGCCGAGGTAGAAGAAGGTGCGGAGCAGCCCCGCCGAGGAGCCCATCCGCTCCGGATCGGCCTGGTGGTAGACCGAGTTCTGCAGGGCGAGGTTCATCAGCCCCTGCGGTACGCCGAAGACGAGCGCGACGACGATCAGCAGCCATATCGCACTGTCCGGCTGGAGCGGGAGCAGCAGGGCGCAGCCGACGATCTGCCCCACGGCCCCCACCAGCAGCTTGCCGCGTACGGCGGAGCGGCGGCCGGTGGCGCTGGACACCGCGATCCCGGTCAGGAACAGGGGCAGTTGGGCGAGCCCCGCCTGTGAGGCCGTCAGCCCCCGGCCGTCCTGGAGCCACTGCGTGTAGCCGTACAGAAAGACGTACGAGACGACGGAGACGAGGAGCGCGCGGGCGTAGGTGAGCAGCAGGGGCGGATTGCCGCCGAACACCCGCAGATCGATGAACGGCTCCGCCGCCCGCAGCTCCCGCACCGCGAACCCGGCCGCCGCCACCGCCATCAGCACCGGCAGGTACCACCGATCGGCCCGGGGCTCCATCAGGAACAGCAGCAGCGAGACGAGCGTCGCGGCGAACAGCCCCATGCCGATCAGGTCCAGCCGGACGCGCTCATCGGTGCGCTCCGCCAGGGGCCGCTCCTTCGGCAGACGCCGTACGCCGAGGATCAGACCGGCCACCGCCAGCGGGATGTTGACGGCGAGGGTCGTACGCCAGCCGCCCAGCCCGATCAGCAGCCCGCCCAGGGGCGGCCCGATGACCGCGATGGTCTGACTGGCGACCGCGAGCGTGGCGAGGATCCCGGCGGGGCTCTCCTGACCGGTCCGCCGGGCCTCCCCGCGGATGAGGTACATCGCGGCCGGATAGCCCGCGCAGGTGCCGAACCCGAGCACCACCCGGGCGACGATCAGCGTCCCCAGGTTCGGGGCGAGCAGACCGATCAGCCCCGCGATCCCCGTCAGCGTCGCCCCGGCGAGGAAGAGGCGGCGCGGCCCGTAGAGATCGATCAGCCGGCCCATGACCGGCTGGCCTATCGAGGTGGCCAGATAGAGCGCGGAGACCAGCCAGGCCGTCTGCGACGGCGGCGCCCCGAACGCGGCGCCGATCGGCACCAACGACACCGAGATGATCGAGGAGTTGACCGGGTTCAGTACCGAACCCAGGATCATCGGCGCGAGCAGCCTCCGGTCGAACGCGCTCCCCGCGTCCGACCTGCCCTTTCGTCGCGTCAGCCGCTCGATCATGCGCGGCTGAGCCGGTCCAGCAGGGCCAGCGCCTCGAGGATGGTCTCCCGTTCCGCTTCCGTATAGCCGCTCTCCAGGGCCCGGGCGAGCCATTCCTCGCCCGCCCGCCGCTTGTCGTCCAGGAACGCGCTGCCGGTCTCGCTCACCGAGACCAACTGCCGCCGCCCGTCACCGGGATCGGGGCGCCGCTGGATCAGCCCGCGCTCGTCCAGCGCGGCGAGCGTGGCCGCCATCGACTGCGGCCGTACGCGCTCGGCCGCCGCCAGCGCGCTGGCCGAGGCGGGGCCCTCCTTGCTGAGCCTGCTGAGCGCGGACGTCTGCGAGGGGGTGAGTTCCTCGAGGTCGTACGTCTCCTTGATCCGCCGCCGCAGCCGGCCGATCACCACACGGATCTCATGCGCGGCGCGCACGGCGGACGCGGACATGCCGCCAGGGGTCTCTGCCATGCCCCGCACGGTATTTCCTTCAGCCCAGGCTGTCCAGTTCAAACTGAACAGCTTGAACTGTCTATCTACTCGGCGAAGGCATCGACCCCCGTGAGCTCGGCCGACAGCGCCCACAGCCGCGCGGCCCGCTCCGGATCAGTGGCCCAGGCGCTCACCCCACTGCCCAGTTCGACCCCCTCCGACGCGGGCTCGGCGATGTCGCAGTCCTCGCAGTACACCCCGCCCATGCCCGCGAGCCGCGGCGAGGTCGCCGCCCAGACCTGGGTGGCCGCCCCCTCCTCGGGTGCCTTCCAGCCGACGTTGGTGGGACTGGCCTCGATCGTCTCACTCAGCTCCGCCAGCTCCTCCGGGGACATGTGGCGCCCCAGCTGGGTGGCGATCGTGCCGGGATGCACGGAGAACGCCCGCACACCGGTGTTCCGCCCCAGCGCGTCGAGGTGCAGCGCGAACAGGGCGTTGGCCGTCTTCGCCTGCCCATACGCCTGCCACTTGTCGTAGGCGTGTCGCTCGAAGTGGGGGTCGTCCCAGTGGATGTCCGAGAGCTGGTGCCCATTGGAGGAGACCGACACCACGCGTGCGCCACCGCCACGCGCGATGGCGGGCCACAACCGGTTGACCAGGGCGTAGTGGCCCAGGTGGTTGATCGCGAACTGGGCTTCCCAGCCGGGGCCCACCCGGGTTTCGGGCGCGGCCATGATCCCGGCGTTGTTGATCAGGATGTCGATATCGCGACCGGACGCGAGGAACTCCTCCGCGAAGGCCCGGACGCCGTCCAGGTCCGCGAGGTCCATCTCGGCGACCTCCACGCCCTCGATCCCGCCGAGCGCTTCGACGGCGGCCGAACGCCGCCGCGCGGGCACGACGACGTGCGCCCCCGCACCGGCGAGAGCCCGCGTCGTCTCCAGCCCGAGCCCCGAATAACCGCCGGTCACGAGCGCGAGCTTTCCGGACAGGTCGATGCCCGTGAGGACGTCGCTCGTCGTACTGCGCGCCCCGAAACCGGAACCGATCGCATGCTGTTGGGTCGTCATGCGGGGAACGTACGGCTTCGAGCGCGCTCAAGGGCAAGCAACGCGCTCGAGCGACGCGCTCGGGTCAGGCCGCCCGGGCCCGCTCCAGCGCCCGCCGGGCCAGCTCACGCGCGGAGCCGACCGGATCGGGGACCACCGACAGCCCGTTCAGCACCGTGGCCCCCTCGTGGAGCAGCAGCAGCTCGTCCGCCGGCTCGTCGGGGGCCGCCGCGCCCGCCTCCTCGCACAGTTGCCGCAGATAGCCCCGCAGCCAGCGCTTCTGGTCGGCGATCACCTGCCGGGCCGGATGCCCGGCGTCCGGCAGTTCGGCCGCCGCGTTGACGAAGCCGCAGCCGCGCGGGTTCTCGCGGCGCACCCACTCGGCGAGCGCGTCGAACGTGGCCAGGGCGCGATCCGCCGGGGGCGCCTTCTCGACCTCGGCGGTCAGCCACGCCCGCCACCGCTCATCGCGCTCCCGCAGATAGGCGGCGACCAGCGCCTCCTTGGAGCCGAAGCGGTCGTACAGCGTCTTCTTGGTGACTCCGGCGCGCTTGGCGATCAGATCCACGCCGACCGCGTGGATCCCCTGCCCGTAGAACAACTCGGCGGCGGTGTCGAGGATGCGGCGCCCGGCGGGGGTGAGCACGTCTCCGCGCGTTTCCATGCCCTGATCTCCTCCTGGGGTTGACGGAGGGGTATACCGATCTGTTTAGTCTAGTGGGTGAGGGAGTAAACAGACCGGTATACCCGCGCCCGACATCCGTAGCCGACCAGAGCGAGGACCCCCATGCCCGTCAGCGCCGCCGTCACCGCCATCGGCCTCGTCGTGATGTGGAGCTCCGGCTTCATCGGAGCCGAGCTCGGCACGCGGGAGGCCACCGCCGACACCCTGCTGATGTGGCGCTTCCTCGCGGCGGCGGCGGTCCTGGGCGGCGCCTGGGCGCTGCTGAGGCGCCGCAGACTGCGCCCGCGCGCCGTGGCCGAGCAGGCGGTGATCGGAGCGCTTTCGCAGGGCGGCTATCTCGGCGGGATCGTCTGGGCGGTCGGGCTCGGCGTGCCGTCCGGCACCGCCGCGCTGATCGCCGCGTTGCAGCCGCTCGCGGCGGGCGCGCTGGCCGGGCGGCTGCTCGGGGAGACGGTCAGCCCGCGCCAGTGGGCGGGGCTGGCCATCGGCCTCGGCGGGGTCGCGCTCGTCGTCCAGGGCGATCTGTCGGCGGGCCCGGCCGCCCCGGCCTGGGCGTACGGGCTGCCCTTCGCCGCCATGGCGGCGCTGCTGGCCGCGAGCTTCCTGGAACGCAGGGTGCGGGCGCCGCTCGAGCCCGTGGACGCCATACCGCTGCACTGCCTGGTGAGCGCCGTCCTGTTCACCGGGGTCGCCGTGGCCGGAGGACATGCCGCGCCCCCGGCGGGCGGGGGCTTCTGGACCGCGGTGGTCTGGACGGTGCTGCTCTCCACGGTCGGCGGCTACGGCTTCTACTGGCTGAGCCTGCGCCGCAACGGCGTCACCCGCACCAGTGCGCTGATCTACCTCACGCCCCCGACCACGCTGGTGTGGTCGTACGCGATGTTCGGGGACGCGCCCGGGTGGACGGCCCTCGCGGGCATGGCGGTGTGCGTGATCGGGGTGACGGCGGCCACCGCGCGCCGCCGCCCCGACCGATCAGCGCAGCTCGCGGAGGATCCAGTCGGTGATCGAGCGGTGTCGCGGGTGCCAGCCGAGTAGCTCGCGGGCGCGGCGCGCCCGTACGCGGCTGTTGGAGCCCAGGGCGTGCCGGGCGAACCGGGGGTCCCAGACGTTGTCCGGCGCGTCGGGGTCCCAGGGGCGGGGGCCGGGCAGGCCGAGGGAGCGGGCGATGGCCTCGGTGATCGCGCCGAACGACGCCTCTCCGTTCTCCACGAAGCAGAAGGTGCCCGGAGGCGTCTTCTCCAGCGCGAGGAGGTACAGGTCGGCCACGTCGTCGACATGGACGGTGGACCAGATGTTGCGGCCGGGGCCGACATGGCGGACCACTCCCCCGGCACGGGCCTGCCGGACCAGTGCGGCGATCAGGACGCTGTCCCGGGCCAGGCCCCGCCCGTGCCCGTAGATCAGGCTGTCGCACAGCACCGCCGAGCGTACGCCCCGCTCGGCCGCGCCCAGGACCAGGCGGTCGATGGCGACCCGGGCCTTGCGGATGGGGTGGTCGGGCTCCCAGGCCGATCCCGGGTCGAGGACGTCCTCGCCGTGGACCGCCTCGGACGCCTCGCCCTCCGTGCCGGTGCCGACCGTGCTGGAGCCGCTGGTGTGGATCAGCGGCTTGCCCGATCCGGCCAGCGCGGCGATGAGCGTCTCCACGGCCGCACGGTGGTCGCTGTCGGCCGCGTTGACCACGGCGTCGGCGCGGCGGGCGTGCGCGGCGAGGAGGTCCGCGTCGTCGAGCGAACCCACCACGGGCTCGATGCCCAGCCGGGCGAGTGGTTCGGCCTTGGCCGGGTCACGGGTCAGACCGCTGACGTGGTGGCCTGCCCGGCGGAGGCGGACGGCGACGGTGCCGCCGATGTAACCACTTGCGCCGGTGAGGAAGACATGCATGGGAGGGGTGCCTCTCTGACGGGGGTCAGAGCGCAGAATCGACCGGGACTCGAGGGACCCCCAACGGGGTTTGCCGCGACGGCAAAGGCCGTCAGCAGCACTGCCACGTGAACAGGGCCTTCTCGAAGCGGCCCGCGGCGAGGTCCTCGGGGCGGATCAGCCAGTACAGCGCGCCGCTGTCGCCCCACATCATGTCCGCGTCCTCATCGGAGTCGAACTGCGCGAGCAGCACCCAGCGCCCCGCCTCCTCCTCGAGCCGTGGGTCCTCCCAGGACACCTCCCGCCCGCCCAGCGCGCCGTGGGCCACCACGATCTCCACCGCGCCCTGCACGGACTGGGCATGGCCGCCGATCTGATGGGCGACACCACTCTGGTGGCCCCATATCGCCCTCGTGAACGCGTCCGGGAACGCGTCCTCGCCGAACGCCGCGGTCAGCGCGGGCAGATCGAAGTCGGGGGCGCTCGGGCCGACCCGGACGGTCAGCGGCACCTCCGGGTACGGGGTGAGACCGGCCGGTGCGGGCCGTTCGGGCGCGTCGGCGGGCGCGGGCGGGAGGTGGAGCACCCGGGCACCGGCCCAGGTGTCCGGGTCGGCGGTGTCGACCAGCGCGTCGTCGTCCTCGTCGCCGTAATAGAAGAAGGCCAGGCGGCCGTCGGCGGGCAGTGGTATGTCCAGCTCCTCCCGATGCAGCGCGGCGCAGTCCACCTCCGCGACGAACGCCAGCGGGCCGTGCCCCTCCCACACCGGCCAGTCCGTGCCCTCGGGCAGCCGGGGGAGTCCGCCGAGCCGGCCGACGACCGGATCGGCCGCCCCGGCCCGGCGGAGGTGGGCGGCCGGGCGCAGCAGCCCGATCCAGCGGTCGGCGAGGTCGGCGGGCAGGTGAGTGCGGGCCAGGGTGTGCAGCGCGTCGGGCTCGGTCGTCATGCGGACCATGATGGCGGGGGCCACCGACAGCGGAACGGGGCCGACGCCGGACCGGGCCGACCACGGCGGGGCAGGTCACGGGAGAAGTCACTCCCCAGGTCAAGGAACCGTAAAGCGGGGACGTTCGTTACCCCGGGCATGACCGCTATGACACCCGGCTCGAACCTCCCCCTCTCCGTCGCGCGCGTGGCGGTTGACGTCACCGCTCCGGTGCGGCTCGACGTATCGGGCCTGCTGCTCACCGCCAACGGCAAAGTGCGTTCCGACGACGACTTCGTCTTCTACAACCAGCCCACCGGACCGGGCGTGACCCACCGCGCCGGGACGACGGGCGCGGGCGACACCATCACGGTGGACACCGCCGCCGTCCCCGCCGACATCGAGAAGATCGTGGTGACCGCGAGCCTGGACGCGCCCGGGGCGACGTTCGCGGGCACCGAGCCGACCGCCACCGTGCGCGGCGCGGACGACGGCGCGGTGATCGCCACGTTCACCCCGCCGCGGCTGGGCAACGAGACCGCGCTGGTGACCGTGGAGGTGTACCGGCGCAATGGGGCGTGGAAGGTGCGCGCGGTCGGGCAGGGGTACGCCAACGGCCTGGCGGGCATCGCCACCGACTTCGGCGTGACGGTCGAGGAGCCCGCCGCCCCCGCCACCCCCGCCGCTCAGACGCCGCCCCCGCCGAGCGGTCCGCCCGCCGGTTTCCAGCCCCCGCCGCCGATGCCGTCCGCTCCCCCGGCCGCGGCGCCCGCCGCCGCCCCGCCCGCCGCCGCGGCGGCCCCGGCCACCGGGAAGATCAACCTGGACAAGGGCCGGGTCAGCCTGCAGAAGAACCAGACGGTGTCCCTGGTCAAGGGCGGCCGCCCACTGCTCAGCTCGGTGAAGATGGGCCTCGGCTGGGAGCCCGCCTTCCGCGGCAAGGACATCGACCTGGACGCCTCCGTGATCGCCTTCGGTGTCGACCGCAAGAAGATCGACGCCTGCTTCTTCGGCAAGCTGGCCATCCTCAACGGCGCCATCCAGCACTCCGGCGACAACCTCACCGGTGAGGGCGGGGGCGACGACGAGTCCATCACCGTCCACCTCGGCGGCCTCCCGCCCGAGGTCACCGGCCTGGTCTTCACGGTCAACTCCTTCTCCGGCCAGAAGTTCACCGATGTGGCCAAGGCGTACTGCCGCCTGCTCGACGCCCAGACCGGCGAGGAGCTGGTCCGCTTCGACCTCACCCACGCCGAGCCGCGCACGGGCGTGATGATGGCGAAGCTGATCAAGCAGTTCTCGGGTGAGTGGGAGATGACCGCGATGGGCGAGTACGTGGACTCGCGCACCGTCCGAGGCATGGCCAAGCCCGCCGGCAAGGCCCTGTGAACCAACCCGCCGCCGCATGTCAGGCGTCTCCGGACACGGATTATTGAACCGATCGCGCCGACCGGTCCGAGGAAGCCGCGCTGCTCCTGCGTCACTGCGGCTGCCCGGCCCGGGCCCACGGCTCGGCATGCGCGAGCGAACCCGGGCCGGAGGCCGACAGCCCCGCCACGCGCGCCAGGCGGCGGTAGGAGTCCAGGAGGGCCTCGCGGTCGTAGGTGCTCGTCGTGACCAGCACCTCGTCGGCGTCGCTGCGCTCGATCAGCTCGTCGAGCGCGGCGGCGACCTCGTCCTCCGTGCCGTACAGCTGACCGCGCAGGCCGCGCTCGTAGAAGCCGCGCTCCTTCTCGGTCATCTCCCGGGCCTCGATCTCCGAGGCCGGGGCCAGGGGCGGGAAGACGCCGTGGGTGCGGGAGTGGGCCATCGACCATGCCTCGGGGAGCAGCAGCCCGCGGGCCTCCTCCATGGTGTCGGCGACCGCGACATTGCCCGAGACGACGACGTACGGGGCGGAGGACCACGCCGAGGGACGGAAGCCCGCGCGGTAGCGGTCGATCGCGCGCAGCATCTCGTCCCGGCCCCGCAGATCGCCGATCACCAGGGACAGTCCGGCCCGCGCCGCCAGATCCGCGCCGGCGCCGGTGGCCAGGACGAAGACGGGCAGCCGCAGCCCCTCCGCCGGGTGGGCGTGGACCTGGGGGTGCGCGTCCTGCTCGCCGGTGAACCAGCCGAGCAGCTCGTCCAGTTGGGCGCCGAAGTCCCGCGCGGCGTCCTTCTCGGCGCCCAGGGCGCGGCGGATGCCGTCGGTGAAGCCGACGGAGCGGCCCAGGCCCATGTCGATCCGGCCCGGGAAGAGGGATTCGAGCACCCCGAACTGTTCCGCCACGACCAGCGGGCGGTGGTTCGGCAGCATCACGCCGCCCGTGCCCACGCGGATGCGGACCGTCGCCGCCGCGACGGCGGACGCCAGCACCGTGGGCGCCGAACCGGCGACGCCGGGCACGCTGTGGTGCTCGGAGACCCAGAAGCGGTGGTAGCCGAGCGCCTCGGCGGCTTGCGCGAACCGTACGGTGTCGCGCAGCGCCTGCGACCGCTCCCGCCCCTGGCGGGTGCGGGAGCGGTCCAGGATGGAGAAGGGGGTGGTGCGCAGGCGTGAGGTCACGCCCACGTCAACGCATGCCCCGGCCGGGACGATTCCCCCGGGCCATGGGCATCAGCGCTGGCGGCGCCAGGGGCCGGTGATCGCGAGCATGATGCCCGGCACCTGGATGTTGGCGTACAGCGTCGATCCGTCGGGCGAGAAGACCACACCGGTGAACTCGCTGAACTCCGGCTCCTCCGCGGTGCCGATGTTCAGGTCGTTGCGCGCGATCGGGTACGTCCGGCCGTCCTCGGTCGCGCCGAAGAGGTGCTGGATGCCCTCGCCGTCCTCGGCGATGACCAGACCGCCGTACGGCGAGACGGTGATGTTGTCCGGGCCGTCGAAGGCGCCGTCCTTCGACGGGTCGGGGTTGACGCCCAGCAGCACCTTGAGGGTGAGGGTGCGGCGCTTGGGGTCGTAGAACCAGACCTGGCCGTCGTGCTGGGCCGGGCTCTCCTCACGGGCGTACGAGGAGACGATGTACGCGCCGCCGTCCGCCCACCACATGCCCTCCAGCTTGCGGGCCCGGGTGATCTCGCCGTCCTTGAACTGCTTGCGCACCGACACCGACTTCGCGTCGCGGTCCGGCACCGGAACCCAGTCCACGCCGTAGACCGTGCCGGTCTTGGTGGCGCGGGACAGGTCGTCCACGAAGCTGCCGCCCGAGTCGTAGCACTTGGGCGCCTGGAGCACGCCCGCGTCGTCCGTGAGCGTGTCGAGCTTGCCGCGGCCGTGCTCGAAGCCGTGCGGCGGGACCCAGCGGTAGAGCAGGCCGTTCGGGCCTGAGGCGTCCTCGGTGAGGTAGAGGTGGCCGCGCTTGGGGTCCACGACGACGGCCTCGTGGGCGTACCGGCCCAGGGCCTTGATCGGCTTCGGGTCGCGGTTGGCCTTGCGGTCGTGCGGGTCGACCTCGAAGACGTAGCCGTGGTCCTTGGTCATGCCGTTCTGGCCGGCCTTGTCCTCGGTCTCCTCACAGGTCAGCCAGGTGCCCCAGGGGGTGCGGCCACCGGCGCAGTTGGTGGCGGTGCCCGCGATGCCCACCCACTCGGTGACGTGGTCGCCGTGCTTGGAGACCTCGACGACGGTGCAGCCGCCGGAGGCCGCCGGGTCGTAGACCAGCCCCTCGGTCAGCGGGACCGGGTGCGGCCACTTGCTGCGGGGGCCGGCCAGCTCGTGGTTGTTGACCAGCAGCGTCGCACCGCGCGGGCCCTCGAAGGTGGCGGTGCCGTCGTGGTTGGACGGGGTGGACTCGCCGGACTCCAGCTTCGTCTCACCGGTACGGGTGATGATCTTGTAGCGGAAGCCCTTGGGGAGGGCCAGGATGCCCTTGGGGTCCGCGATGAGCGGACCGTAGCCGAGCGACGAGCCGCCGCCCTCGGTGCCCGCGACGCCCTCCTCGGTCGCCTCAGCGGCGAGCGCGCCGGGTGCGGTGGCGAGCACCCCCGCACTTCCGACCAGGGCGAACCCGGCCCCGGTGTACGCGGAACGCCTCGCGAAATCTCTTCGGCTGAGCGACATGTCTTCTCCCCAACGCAGGATGGTGTCCTCCGGACTGCGGCCATACGCTCCCGTCCCCGGCCGAACATCAGTTGAACGGCGTGCGACATCAACGGACGAATGGCCGCCGATCCCGTATACGGCGCGCAAAGCGATATGGCTCTACGCGCTCAACTCCCGAGACGGGGCCGGCCCCGCCCGCGCCCGCACCCGCGTCCGGGCGTGCCCGACGGACCACGCGGCGGAGCCGCACAGCGGTGCTTTCCCCTCCCCGCCCCTTCCCGATACCAGGGGCATTGCCCCTGGACCCCGGGGCCTGGCGCGGAGCCTCGCCACGCGGCGAAGCCCGGGACCTGGGGCAGAGCCCCGCCACACAGCGAAACCCGGGACCAGGGGCAGAGCCCCGCCACACAGCGAAACCCGGGACCAGGGGCAGAGCCCCGCCACACAGCGAAACCCGGGGCCCGGGGCAGAGCCCCGCCACACAGCGAAGCCCGGGGCCCGGGGCCCGGGGCAGAGCCCCGCCACACAGCGAAGCCCGGGGCCCGGGGCCCGGGGCAGAGCCCCGCCACACGACGAAACCCGGGGCCTGGGGCAGAGCCCCAGTTTCGGGAAGGGGCGGGTAGGGGAACAGCCCGCCGCTCGCCGGGGGAGGCGAGCCCCCCGGCGGCACGCCCGCGGCTGTTCCAGGCGCCCGCGGCTGTTCCAGGGGCGCGGTTACGCCCTGGAACGGGCCTTGAAGGCGGCCTTGCGGGCCTCCTTGGCGGCCTTCTTGTCCGGATGCAGGCGGCCCATCGCCTCCAGCACGTCCGCCGTCGCCGGGTGGTCCACCCGCCAGGCCGAGTCGAAGAAGCCGCCGGACTGGTCGACCAGGCCCCGCACCAGATCGCGCAGCTCCGCGGAGTCGCCCTCGGAGGCGAGCTGGGCCGCGAGGGTGTCCACGGTGAGCCAGAAGACCATCTCCTCCGACGGTTCCGGCACGCCCGTCACCCCGTGCTCGGCCAGCCAGACGCGGGCCAGCCCGCCCAGGTGGCGGTCGTCGAGCACCTCACGCAGGGCGGGCTCGGCCTCGGCCCCGGCCAGCGAGAGCGTCTGCTGGCAGGTGAGGCGGCGCAGCGGCGCGTCCTCGTCGTCGCCGCGGGCGGCGGCCAGCAGCTCGCGGGCGGCCTCCTCGGGCGTACGGCGGGCCAGCCACTGCTCGGCCTCGGCGTGCGCGGCGGGCTCGGGGTGGCCGGGGAGGGCGTCCAGCAGGATGTCGGCGCCCTTGTCGGCCAGGTCGCCGACGGCCGGGGCGTCGATGCCCGCCTCGAGCATCCGGGCCCGTACGGCGTAGACGCCGAGCGGGGTGAGCCGCACCATGCCGTAGCGGGAGACGTCCTCGTCCTCGAGCTCCTGGGCCGACTCCGGCTCCTGGATCCGGCCCTCGCCGTCGACCTCCTGGATCAGCGCCTCATCCACCGGCTGGTAGTCGACGAGGCCGGTCGGGGCGAGCAGCCGGAACTGGTCGTCCAGCCGCACCATCGCCTCGGAGACCTCTTCGAGGACGTCGTCGGTGGGCTCGTCCATGTCCTCGGGGACGAGCATGGAGGCGGCGAGCGCGGGCAGCGGTACGGGGGCCACGGCGGCCTCCTCGTCCAAGGCGGTCAGCAGATAGAGGTTGCCCAGCACCCCGTCGAGGAACTCGGCCTCCTCCTCCGGGTTCCAGTCGAGCGCGTCGAGGTCGAGCTCACCGCTCTCACCGATCTGGGCGGCGATGTCGCTCAGATCGGGGGCGGCGGCGTCGGCCAGCACCGTCTCGAAACCGTCGAGCCAGATGTCCAGGATGTCGCGGGGGCCGCCCTCGGTGATCAGCCGCAGCTCCTCACCGCTGGTCGCGACGGCGGAGAACTCGTCCTCGGCCGTCGCCTCGCCGGCCGCGTCAACACCGGCACCCTCGCCGTCGCCGTCGGCCCCCGTCGGCTCCTCGATCTCGACCAGCCCGGTGTCCACCGCGAGCTGCCACGCCTGCGCCGCGTGC
Organism: Streptomyces yongxingensis; assembly: GCF_055597465.1. Taxonomy (NCBI): domain Bacteria; kingdom Bacillati; phylum Actinomycetota; class Actinomycetes; order Kitasatosporales; family Streptomycetaceae; genus Streptomyces; species Streptomyces yongxingensis. The sequence continues at coordinate 8,184,985 of NZ_CM145717.1, read as the reverse complement.
AGCGGTCCGTCCTCGTCCCCCGCGAGCTCCAGCAGCTCGGTCGCCTCCCGCAGCTCGCCCTCCGGCAGCGCCCCGCCCGACGCCACCGGCTTCCCCTGCTCGGCCCAGCGGGCGAGCCGGACCGCGCGGGCGAGCAGCGGCGCGGCGAGTGCGTCCCGCGCGAGTTCCGCATCGGTGCGAAGCCGCACGGGCGGCATGGTGGGGCGCTCTTCTGGCATGGGCGGACGTCACTCCTCGAGGGCACGGAAGTCGCGGGCGCGGAGGTCGCGGGCGCGAATGCGGGGCTATGCGGCTGTGGGGCCATGGGTCCACGGGACCGTGAAGCCATGGGGGTACGGCGATGCGGGGCGTACCGGCGCGGGTGCGCGGATACGGCCCGGACCCCAGCGTAGACGGAACGGGACGGCACTTTCGTCCCGATGTGGTCCGCGCCCCGTCCCGCGCCCCTCCCGTGCCACATCACGCGCCGTATCCCGTGCCACGCATGCGGTGAATTCGGCCGACGGACTGAAGGGAACCGGCCACGGCGAAGGGCTGGGCCGTGGCCCTCGTTCATGTCCCCGTCCCGCTTCCGCCATGCCCGGGCCACCCGTCCTCCCTTGACAACTTCCGTGGCGAGGAAAGAGATTGACGCGCGTAGAGGCACATTCCTCGCCGTTCACTCCTGTCCGGAGGCCACCACCATGTCCCTTCGCGCCCCGCGCGGGCCCGTCGCCCTCACCGCCGTCGCCGCCTCCGCCCTCGCGGCCGGGCTGCTCGCCGTGCCCTCGTCGGCCTCCGCCGCCGAGGTCCGCATCCATGACATCCAGGGCAGCACCCGGATATCCCCGCTCGCCGGACAGCAGGTGAGCGACGTCCCCGGAACGGTCACGGCGATACGCGCCTTCGGCTCCTCGCGCGGCTTCTGGATCCAGGACACCCGGCCCGACAAGGACGCGGCCACCAGCGAGGCGATCTTCGTCTTCACCGGGTCGACCACGCCCTCGGTCGCCGTGGGCGACTCGGTGCTGGTCTCGGGGACGGTGTCCGAGTACTACCCGGGCGGCAAGGACGCCGGTGGGCAGTCGCTCACCGAGCTCTCCAAGGCGACCTGGACGGTCCGGTCCTCCGGCAACGCGCTGCCCGCCGCCTACCGGCTCAACCCCTCCACGATCCCCGACCGCTACACCCCGGACGCCGGTGGCGACTCCATCGAGGGGCTGACGCTGCGGCCGCGCTCCTACGCCCTGGACCGCTACGAGTCGCTGGAGGGCATGCGGGTCTCGGTCGAGAACGCCCCCGTGGTCGGCGCGACCAACACCTACAAGGAGCTGTGGGTCACCGCCGAGCCCCGCCACCAGCGCACCGCGCGCGGCGGCGCCCTCTACGGCTCGTACCGCGACCCGAACGCGGGCCGGGTGAAGGTGGTCTCGCTCCTCCCCTACGCCCAGCACCCCTTCCCCGTGGCGGACGTCGGCGACGCGCTGACCGGCACCACGGCGGGGCCGCTGGACTACGACAACTTCGGCGGCTACACGATCGCGGCCACCGCGATGGGCGAACTGGCCGACCACGGCCCGCAGCGGGAGACCACCCGCGAGCAGAAGGCGGACGAACTCTCCATCGCCACCTACAACGTGGAGAACCTCTCCCCCAAGACCGCCCAGTCGAAGTTCGACCGGCTGGCCACCGGGTTGGTGGAGCACCTCGCCTCGCCGGACATCGTCGCCCTGGAGGAGGTCCAGGACGACAACGGCGCGACGAACGACTCGGTGGTCAGCGCCGACGCCACGCTGAAGAAGCTCACCGACGCGATCAAGGCGGCGGGCGGTCCCGCGTACGAGTGGCGGCAGATCGACCCGGTGGACGACCAGGACGGCGGCCAGCCGGGCGGGAACATCCGCGTGGCGTTCCTCTACAACCCGGAGCGGGTCTCCTTCACCGACATCCCCGGCGGCGACTCCACCACCCCCGTGAAGGTCGAGAAGAAGGACGGCCAGGCCACGCTGTCGGCCTCCCCCGGCCGTATCGACCCGGCCAACGGCGTCTGGAAGGACAGCCGCAAGCCGCTGGTCGGGCAGTTCTCCTTCCAGGGCCGCCCGGTCTTCGTGGTCGCGAACCACTTCAACTCCAAGGGCGGCGACCAGGGCCTGGACAGCCGCTTCCAGCCCCCGGCCCGCTCCTCGGAGACCCAGCGCACCGGGCAGGCCACGGCGGTCAACACCTTCGTCAAGGCGCTGCTGAACGCCGACCCGAAGGCGTCGGTGGTCGTCGCGGGGGACCTCAACGACTACCAGTTCTCGCCCGCGCTGGCCGACCTCACCAAGGACGGTGTGCTGACGGACCTGGTGACCCGGCTGCCGAAGGACGAGCGCTACGGCTATGTCTACAACGGCAATTCGCAGGTGCTGGACCACATCCTGACCAGCCGCGCGCTGCGCCGCGCCGACTACGACATCGTGCACATCAACGCCGAGTTCTCGGACCAGTCCAGCGACCACGACCCGCAGGTGGTGCGGGTGCGCCCCTGAGGAAACCTTTCCTGGGCGGGGGGCCTGCCCCCGCCCGTTGTGGGCGATCGTCCTGCGGGGCGGGACCGGTGGGCACAACGCCACCCACCGGCCCGCACCCAGCGACGAAACCCAAAGGGCGCGCCCAGCGTCAGTTGTGGCTGTGCAGCGCCTCGTTCAGCCCGCCCCACGAGCCGGTGCGGGGCAGCGCCTCGACCGTGCCGGTGATGGAGTTGCGGCGGAAGAGGAGGTTGTTGACCCCGGAGAGCTCCAGGGCCTTGGCGATCTTGCCGTCCGGGAGCGTGACGCGGGTGCCCGCCGTCACGTACAGCCCCGCCTCGACGATGCAGTCGTCGCCGAGCGAGATGCCCAGGCCCGCCTCGGCGCCGAGCAGGCAGCGCTCGCCGATGGTGATCGTCTGCTTGCCGCCGCCGGAGAGGGTGCCCATGATCGAGGCGCCGCCGCCGACGTCGGAGCCGTCGCCGACCACGACGCCCGCGCTGATCCGGCCCTCGACCATGGAGGTGCCGAGCGTCCCGGCGTTGAAGTTGACGAAGCCCTCGTGCATGACCGTGGTCCCGGGGGCGAGGTGGGCGCCGAGGCGGACCCGGTCGGCGTCGCCGATGCGGACGCCGGCGGGGACGACGTAGTCGGTCATCCGGGGGAACTTGTCGACACTGGTGACCGAGAGCTGGAGCCCCTCGGCGCGGGCGGCGAGCCGGGCCCGCTCCACCTGGTCGGCGGCGACGGGGCCGAGCGAGGTCCAGGCGACGTTGGCGAGCAGGCCGAACTGGCCGTCCAGGCTCAGGCCGTGCGGCTTGACCAGCCGGTGGCTGAGCAGATGCAGCCGCAGATAGACGTCGTGAGCGTCCTGCGGCTTCTCGTCCAGCGAGGCGATGACCGTGCGGACGGCGACGACCTCGACGCCGCGTCGCGGGTCCGGTCCGACCGCCTTGAGGGCGGTCTCGCCCAGCAGCCGCGTGGTGCGCTCGGCATCGAGCCGCTCGGTCCCGGCCGGGCCGGGCTCGGCGGTCAGCTCGGGGGCCGGGAACCAGGTGTCCAGGACGGTGCCGTCCTCGGTGAGGGTGGCGAGACCGGCGGCGACGGCGCCGGTGGGGGCGGTGGTGGGTGCATCGGTCATGGTCGGAACGCTAACCGGAGCCGGGCCCGGGAGGCGAACCGGTCTCAGCGAACGGTCCCGCACGGTCCGCCGTGCGGGCGCGGCGAGCGGTCGGCCCGTCGTGCGGTCTCAGCGAGCGGTCGGCCCGTCGTCGCCGTCCCCGCCCATGACCCGCGCCAGCGCCGCGCGGGTGCCCTCCCGGTCGTACGGGCGGTCCGCCAGCAGCACCTGCAGGGTCAGCCCGTCGATCAGAGCCACCACCGCGCGCGCCGTGGCCGCGTCGGGCACCAGCCGCGTCAGCAAGCGGGCCATCTCGTCCAGGCACTCGGCGGCGAGCGGTCGCAGCCCCTCATGGCGCAGCGCGGCGAAGTACAGCTCGTACTCCAGCTCCATCCGCGCCCGGTCGCCCGTGATCTGGTCCTCCAGCCACCGGGCCAGCTCGTCCGCGGGCGGTGCGGCCGGATCGACGCCCTCCACCCAGCGCTTCACCTCCGCCAGCCACTCCGCGTTGATCTGGCGGAGCGCCGCGATCAGCAGGTCGTCGAGGGTCGCGAAATGGTAGGTCGTCGAGCCCAGCGGCACATCGGCCGCGGCGGCCACGGCCCGGTGGGCGAGCCCCGCGATGCCGCGCTCGCGGACCACGGCGGCCGCGGCGTCGATGATCCGCTGCCGCCGCTCGGGGTCGTAGCGGCGGCCCATCAGTGGGCGCCGTTCAGGTTGAGCACCACCACCCCGGCGATGACCAGCAGCACGCCCAGCACCTTCGCGGCGGTCATCGCCTCCCCCAGGAAGAGCATGCCGATCGCGGCGATGACGGCGGTCCCGGCCCCGGACCATATGGCGTAGGCGGTGCTGACGGAGATGGACTTGAGCGTGTGGGCGAGCAGCACGAAGGAGAGCAGATAGCCCGCGCCGGTGGCCAGCGAGGGCCAGAGCCTGCTGAAGCCTTCGCTGTACTTCATCGAGGTGGTCGCCAGGATCTCGGCCAGGATGGCCCCGGAGAGCGTCACATATGCCATGCGTACGAGCGTACACAACGATGCGTACGGGCGTACACAACCGGATTGCGGGGGTCCGGACATACGAGTGGCCCCCGCGCCGAAGCGCGGGGGCCACTCGAAAAACCTGGGAGGAGCTGTCAGACGTTGAAGCCGAGCGCGCGCAGCTGCTCACGTCCATCGTCGGTGATCTTGTCCGGGCCCCACGGCGGCATCCAGACCCAGTTGATCCGCAGCTCGTTCACGATGCCGTCGGTGGCGGACTTGGCCTGGTCCTCGATGACATCGGTCAGCGGACAGGCCGCCGAGGTGAGCGTCATGTCGATGGTGGCGATATTGCCGTCGTCGACATGGATGCCGTAGACCAGACCGAGGTTGACCACGTCGATGCCCAGCTCGGGGTCCACGACGTCGTACAGGGCCTCGCGGACCTCTTCCTCGCTGGCGGGCTTGGTGGTGGTGGTCACGTTCTCACTCATGCGGTCTTCCCTCCAGCGGTCTCGCCCAGCGCCTGCGCCGTGGCGTCCTTCCACGCCATCCAGCTCAGCAGGGCGCATTTCACACGGGCCGGGTACTTGGAGACACCGGCGAACGCGATCGCGTCCTCCAGCACCTCCTCCATGGCGTCGTCCGGCTCGGCCTTGCCCTTGGACTGCATCAGCTCCAGGAAGGTCTCCTGGATTCTGCGGGCCTCGGCGAGCTCCTTGCCCACCAGCAGCTCATTGAGCACCGAGGCGCTGGCCTGGCTGATGGAACAGCCCTGACCCTCGTAGCTCACGTCCTCGATGGTGTCGCCGTCAAGCCGCACCCGGAGCGTGATCTCGTCACCGCAGGTGGGATTGACGTGGTGTACCTCTGCGTCGCCGTTCCTCAGCCCCCGGCCATGGGGGTTCTTGTAGTGGTCCAGGATCACGTCCTGGTACATCGAATCCAGCTTCACGCGGCACGCCCCTACCCGAAGAAGTTCCGTACGTGCTCCAGGCCCTCCACCAAGGCGTCGACCTCGGCCGGCGTGGAGTACAGATAGAACGACGCTCGGGTGGTCGCCGGAATTCCGTAGCGCAGGCACACGGGGCGGGCGCAGTGGTGGCCGACCCGGACCGCGATCCCCTGCTCGTCCAGCACCTGGCCCACATCGTGGGGGTGGATGTCGCCGAGCGTGAAGGAGATCGTGGCACCGCGCTCCTCGGCGGTGGTGGGGCCGATGATGCGCAGGTCCGGCACCTCCAGGAGCCTGCCGACCGCGTAGTGCGTGAGGGCGTGCTCATGGCGGGTGATGTTGTCCATGCCGATCGAGGTGAGGTAGTCCACGGCCGCGCCGAGGCCGACGGCCTGGGCGATCGGGGGCGTACCGGCCTCGAACTTGTGCGGCGCCGGGGCGTAGGTGGACGAGTGCATCGAGACGGTCTCGATCATCTCGCCGCCGCCGAGGAACGGAGGCAGGTCCTCCAGCAGCTCCTGGCGGCCCCACAGCACCCCGATACCGGTCGGGCCGCACATCTTGTGGCCGGTGAAGGCCACGAAGTCGGCCTGGAGCGCCTGCACGTCCAGCAGCATGTGCGGGGCGGCCTGGGAGGCGTCGATCACCACGAGGGCGCCGACGTCCTGGGCGCGGCGGACGATCGCCTCGACCGGGTTGACCGTGCCGAGGATGTTGGAGACCAGCACGAACGAGACGACCTTGGTCTTCTCGGTGATGATCTGCTCTATCTCCGACAGGTCGAGGCGGCCGTCCTCGGTGAGGCCGAACCACTTCAGCTTCGCGCCGGTGCGCTGCGAGAGCAGCTGCCACGGAACGATGTTGGAGTGGTGCTCCATCTCGGTGATGACGATCTCGGTGTCCTGGTCCACCCGGTAGGGCTCATCGGCCCAGCCGAGCATGTTGGCGACCAGGTTCAGCGACTCCGACGCGTTCTTGGTGAAGATCACCTCGTCGCGGCTGGGAGCGTTGATGAAGGCGGCGACCTTGTCTCGGGCGCCCTCGTACAGCGCCGTGGCCTCCTCGGCGAGCACATGGACGCCCCGGTGCACATTGGCGTTGGAGCGCTCGTAGTAGTCGTTCAGCACGTCCAGCACCTGGCGCGGCTTCTGCGAGGTCGCCGCGTTGTCCAGGTAGACGAGCCGCTGGCCGTCGTGGACGACCCGGTCCAGGATCGGGAAATCCTTGCGGATCGCCTCGGTGTCGAGGAGGCCCGGCAACTGTGTCACTCGGACGCGCCTCCCTTCACGTACGCCTCGTAGCCCTCTTCTTCCAGCTTGTCGGCGAGCTCGGGACCGCCGGACTCGGCGATCCGGCCCGCCGCGAAGACGTGGACGTGGTCGGGCTTGATGTACCGCAGGATGCGGGTGTAGTGGGTGATCAGCAGGGTGCCCACCTGGCCGGACTCGCGGACCCGGTTGACGCCCTCGGAGACCACCCGCAGCGCGTCCACGTCGAGGCCGGAGTCGGTCTCGTCGAGGATCGCGATGGCCGGCTTCAGCAGCTCGAGCTGGAGGATCTCGTGGCGCTTCTTCTCACCGCCGGAGAAGCCCTCGTTCACGTTCCGCTCGGCGAAGGAGGGGTCGATGTGGAGGCGCTCCATGGCCTCCTTGACCTCCTTGACCCAGGTGCGGAGCTTGGGCGCCTCGCCGCGGATCGCGGTCGCGGAGGTGCGCAGGAAGTTGGAGACCGAGACGCCGGGGACCTCGACCGGGTACTGCATGGCGAGGAAGACACCGGCGCGGGCGCGCTCGTCGACGGACATCGCGAGCACGTCCTCGCCGTCCAGCGTCACGGTGCCGCCGGTGACCGTGTACTTCGGGTGACCGGCGAGCGAGTAGGCCAGGGTGGACTTGCCGGAGCCGTTGGGGCCCATGATGGCGTGCGTCTCGCCCTGCTTCACGGTCAGGTCGACACCGCGCAGGATCTCGCGGGGACCGCCCTCGGCGTCGACGGAAACGTGCAGGTCGTGGATCTCAAGCGTGGCCATGGGTGCCTCAGGACTCCTGGGTGACGGAGACGAGCACATCGTCCCCTTCGATCTTTACGGGGTATACGGGGACCGGGCGCGTCGCGGGGAGGCCGGACGGCTTGCCGGTGCGCAGGTCGAAGCTGGAGCCGTGCAGCCAGCACTCGATCTGGCAGTCCTCCACCTCGCCCTCGGACAGCGAGACGTTCGCGTGCGAGCAGATGTCGTTGACCGCGAACACCTCGCCCTCGGTGCGTACCAGAGCGACCGGCACGCCCTCGAGCTCGACCCGCTTGGGGGTGTCTTCCTCGAGTTCGTCCAGCGCACAGGCGCGTACGAAGGTCGGGGTCATCCTACGGACGCCTCCAGCTCGGCCTCGATCTTGTCGATGAGCCGCTCCTCCAGCTCGGGGAGCCCGATCTGCTGGACGAGCTCGGCGAAGAAGCCGCGGACCACCAGACGGCGGGCCTCGTCGGCCGGGATGCCGCGGGCCATCAGGTAGAACAGCTGCTCGTCCTCGAAGCGGCCGGTCGCGCTCGCGTGACCGGCGCCGACGATCTCACCGGTCTCGATCTCCAGGTTCGGCACCGAGTCGACGCGGGCGCCGTCGGTGAGGACCAGGTTGCGGTTGAGCTCGTAGGTGTCGGTGCCCTCCGCGGCGGCCCGGATCAGCACATCGCCGATCCACACCGCGTGCGCCTCCGCGCCCTGCAGCGCGCCCTTGTAGGCCACGTTGCTGCGGCAGTGCGGGGTGTCGTGGTCGATGAAGAGCCGGTGCTCCTGGTGCTGGCCGTTGTCGGTGAAGTACAGGCCGTAGAGCTCGGCCTCACCGCCCGGGGCGCCGTAGACGACCCGCGGGTGGAGCCGCACCAGGTCGCCGCCGAAGGTGACGACCACGGACTTGAAGGTGGCGTCCCGGCCGACCAGCGCGGTGTGCTGACCGGCGTGGACCGCGGTGTCGCCCCAGTCCTGGATCGAGACCACGGTGAGCTTGGCGCCGTCGCCGATCAGGTACTCCACATTGGCGGCGACCGTGGCGTCACCGGTGTGGTCGATGACCACGACCGCCTCGGCGAAGGCGCCGATCTCGATCACCTGGTGGCCGAAGGCGGTGCCGCCCTCGCCGTGCACGGCGATCCGCACCGGCTCGGTGAGCACCGTCTCCTTGGGCACCGAGACGACCGACGCCTTCTCGAAGGAGCTGTACGCCTGCGCCGCCACCCGGTCCACCGGCTTGCCGGCCTTCCCCAGGCGCGCGTCGTCACGGCCCACGGTCTCGACCGTGACGCCCGCGGGGGCGATCACCTCGACCTTGACGCCGCCGTCGGCGACGGCCGTGCCGTCGTGGAGACCGCGCAGCCGCTCCAGCGGGGTGAACCGCCACTCCTCCTCGCGGCCATGGGGCACCGGGAAGTCGGCCACGTCGTACGACGCGAGCGCGCTCACCCGGGCATCGGTGGGCTGGCCCACCTGGATGACGCCGTCCGTGGTGGATCCGGCCGGGATGGTTTCAGCCATGGCTGTCGTACTGCTCTCTTTCTGCCTGATGGGCCTAATGGGGTGCCCGGGCGGAGGACTTCAGCCCTCCGCCGGGCGGGGAGGGAGGTGGCGTCAGCCGACCGCGCCCTCCATCTGCAGCTCGATCAGCCGGTTGAGCTCCAGCGCGTACTCCATGGGCAGCTCGCGCGCGATCGGCTCGACGAAGCCGCGCACGATCATCGCCATGGCCTCGTCCTCGGACAGACCGCGGCTCATCAGGTAGAAGAGCTGGTCGTCGCTGACCTTGGAGACGGTCGCCTCATGGCCCATGGACACGTCGTCCTCGCGGACGTCCACATACGGGTAGGTGTCCGAGCGGGAGATCGTGTCGACGAGCAGGGCGTCGCACAGCACATTGGACTTGGAGCCCTCGGCGCCCTCGCCGATCTCGATCAGACCGCGGTAGGAGGTGCGGCCACCGCCGCGCGCCACCGACTTGGAGACGATGTTCGACGAGGTGTGGGGGGCCATGTGGACCATCTTGGCGCCGGCGTCCTGGTGCTGGCCCTCGCCCGCGAAGGCGATGGACAGGGTCTCGCCCTTGGCGTGCTCACCCATCAGGTAGACGGCGGGGTACTTCATGGTCACCTTGGAGCCGATGTTCCCGTCGACCCACTCCATGGTCGCGCCCTCGTAGGCCACGGCGCGCTTGGTGACCAGGTTGTAGACGTTGTTCGACCAGTTCTGGATGGTCGTGTAGCGGCAGCGGGCGCCCTTCTTGACGATGATCTCGACGACCGCGGAGTGCAGCGAGTCCGACTTGTAGATCGGCGCGGTGCAGCCCTCGACGTAGTGGACGTAGGCGTCCTCGTCGACGATGATCAGCGTCCGCTCGAACTGGCCCATGTTCTCGGTGTTGATGCGGAAGTACGCCTGGAGCGGGATCTCCACGTGCACGCCCTTCGGCACGTAGATGAACGAGCCGCCGGACCAGACCGCCGTGTTCAGCGAGGCGAACTTGTTGTCACCCGCCGGGATCACGGTGCCGAAGTACTCCTTGAAGAGCTCCGGGTGCTCCTTGAGCGCGGTGTCGGTGTCCAGGAAGATGACGCCCTGCTCCTCCAGGTCCTCACGGATCTGGTGGTAGACGACCTCGGACTCGTACTGGGCCGCGACACCCGCGACGAGGCGCTGCTTCTCGGCCTCCGGGATGCCCAGCTTGTCGTACGTGTTCTTGATGTCCTCGGGCAGGTCCTCCCAGGAGGCGGCCTGCTGCTCGGTGGAGCGGACGAAGTACTTGATGTTGTCGAAGTCGATACCCGACAGGTCCGAGCCCCAGGTGGGCATGGGCTTCTTGTCGAAGAGCCGCAGGCCCTTCAGGCGGAGCTTGAGCATCCACTCCGGCTCGGACTTCTTCGCCGAGATGTCGCGTACGACCTCCTCGGAGAGGCCGCGCTTGGCCGAGGCGCCGGCCACGTCGGAGTCGGCCCAGCCGTACTCGTAGTTGCCCAGGCCCTCGAGCTCGGGGTGAGCGGTCTCCGTGGGGAGAGTCATTCGGGGTTCCTCCCGGCCGTGCTGGCAGATGCGGTGGTGGTCTTGGTGGTGCTGGTGTCGGTCTTCTCGACCTTGCCGGTCTTCGGAATGAACGTCGTGCACACCCCGTCGCCATGGGCGATGGTGGCCAGACGCTGCACATGGGTTCCGAGCAGCTGGGAGAAGACCTCGGTCTCCGCCTCACACAGCTGCGGATATCGCTCGGCTGCGTGGGCGACCGGGCAGTGGTGCTGGCAGAGCTGTTCGCCGACCGGCGCGCTGCGCGCCGTAGCAGCGTACCCGTCCGCGGAGAGTGCTCCGGCGAGCGCTTCGGTGCGGCGGCCGGGGGCGGCGGCCTCGACGGCGCCGCGGTACCCCTCCGCCTGGGCGGCGAGCCTGGCGCGGGCGAACGCCGCGACCGCGGCACGCCCCGCCTCGCCGCCTCCGGCACTCTGCTCGATCCAGCGGAGAGCGTCGACGGCGAGCTTGTCGTATGCCTGGTCGAAGGCGTCGCGACCGCAGTCGGTGAGCGCGAAGACCTTGGCCGGGCGGCCGCGCCCCCGCGCCCCGTACACCCTCTTCTCTCGGGGCTCGACGACGCCGTCGGCGACGAGGGTGTCCAGGTGGCGGCGGACGGCCGCCTGGGTCAGCTCCAGCCGCACGGCGAGTTCCGCCGCGGTGGAGGGACCGTGGTCGAGGATGGAGCGCGCCACCCGGTTGCGGGTGCCGTGCTGCTCTTCCGGCGCGGACGCGGGCGTGCCAGACCGCGCGGCCACTTCGGCCGCGCGTTCGTTCGAAGCCTCGCTCGCGTATTTCACAACGCCATTGTTGCGTAATTCTCCGGTGAGGTACAACCGGGGAGTTCGCCGGTTCCGGTGGGGTACATCACTTAGGTCTACCTAAGTCCGAGACGGGGGTTCACCTGCGGCGACACGTCCGGGTCCGGTCGGCGGGCGCCGCGGCTTCCGGCCCTGCCGCCCACGGACGGCCCTGGCATTCGTAGACTGCCGGGCATGCGAGAAGAGCCCGCGGTCGACATCGTCGGCCTGGTCAAGCGGTACGGCCCGAAGACCGCGGTCGACGGGCTCGATCTGTCCGTCGGCCGGGGGACCGTGACCGCCGTACTGGGCCCCAACGGAGCCGGTAAGACCACCACCGTCGAGACCTGTGAGGGGTACCGCCGCCCCGACGCCGGGACGGTCCGGATATTCGGGCTCGACCCGGTCGCGGACGCCCCGGCGCTGCGCCCCCGGGTCGGGGTGATGCTCCAGTCCGGAGGCGTTTATTCCGGCGCGCGCGCAGAAGAGATGCTGCGCCACACCGCCTCCCTCCACGCACATCCGGTGGATGTGAATCTGCTGATCGAGCGGCTCGGCCTCGGCTCCTGCGGCCGGACCACCTACCGGCGGCTCTCCGGGGGCCAGCAGCAGCGGCTCGCGCTCGCCATGGCCGTCGTCGGCCGCCCCGAGCTGGTCTTCCTCGACGAGCCGACCGCCGGACTCGATCCGCAGGCCCGCCGCGCCACCTGGGACCTCATCCGCGATCTGCGGGACGACGGGGTCACCGTGATGCTGACGACCCACTACATGGACGAGGCCGAGCAGCTCGCCGACGATGTGGCGATCATCGACGGCGGCAAGGTGATCGCCCGGGGCACCCCGGAGGAGCTGTGCCGGGGCGGCGCCGAGAACACCCTGCGCTTCATCGGCCGCCCCGCGCTCGACCTGGCCTCGCTGCTCAAGGCGCTGCCCGCCGACTCCACGGCCGCCGAGCTGACGCCCGGCTCGTACCGCGTCACCGGCAAGGTCAACCCCCAGATGCTGGCCACCGTCACCTCCTGGTGCGCGCAGAACGGGGTGATGCCGGACCGGATCTCGGTCGAACGGCACACCCTCGAGGACGTCTTCCTGGAGCTCACCGGTAAGGAGCTGCGAGCGTGACCGCCACGGGCACTTTTCTCCCCAAGCCGGGGGCGGCCCCGCTGCCGCGGATGATCCGGGCGCAGGCCGCGCTGGAGACCCGGATGCTGCTGCGCAACGGCGAGCAGCTGCTGCTGACCGTCGTCATCCCGTCCCTGGTGCTGGTGCTCTTCAGCACCGTCGACATCGTCGACACCGGCGCCGACGGCAGCACGGTGGACTTCCTGGCGCCCGGTGTGCTGGCGCTCGCCGTACTGTCCACGGCGTTCACCGGACAGGCCATCGCCACCGGCTTCGAGCGGCGCTACGGCGTGCTCAAGCGGCTCGCGGTCTCACCGCTGCCGCGGTGGGGGCTGATGGCCGCCAAGACCTGTGCGGTGCTGGTCACCGAGGTGATGCAGATCGTGCTGCTGACCGCGATCGCGCTGGCGCTCGGCTGGTCGCCGCACGGCGACCCGCTCTCCGTGGCGCTGCTGCTGATCCTGGGCACCGCGGCGTTCTCCGGCCTCGGGCTGCTGATGGCGGGCACCCTGAAGGCCGAGGCGACCCTGGCCGCCGCCAATCTGGTCTTCCTGCTGCTGCTCGTGGCCGGTGGCGTCATCGTGTCGCTGGACAAGTTCCCGGGCGCCGTGCGGAGCGCGCTGGAGCTGCTGCCGATCTCGGCGCTCTCGGGCGGGCTGCGGGACGTCCTCCAGGACGGGGCCGGGATGCCGTGGCGGGATCTGGGGATCCTGGCGGTCTGGGCGGTGCTGGGGCTGGGCGCGGCGGCCCGCTTCTTCCGCTGGGAGTAAGCCCGAGTTCTGCCGGGAGCAGTCCGCGCCGACCCTCGCGACCTGCGGCTTTACCGGAACACAACCCCTCGTGAAAAGCTGCACAAGCGGCGGCCTACGATGGGCGGGTGCCGAATTCGCTGAATCCGTTCGAGCTGATCGCCCGGCGCTGGCAGCCCTCCGCGCGCTTCGTGGAGCGGGCCGCGCTGGCCACCGTGGTGATGGCCGTGGTCATCGTGGTGACCGGGGGCGCGGTCCGGCTCACCCAGTCCGGCCTGGGCTGTGACACCTGGCCCAAGTGCACCCCGTCCAGCCTGACGCCCACCGCCGACATGGGCATCAACGGCGTCATCGAGTTCACCAACCGCATGCTGACGTACGTCCTGTGCGTCTTCGTCGGTGTGCTGATCATCGCCGCCCGGGCCCGTACGCCGGTGCGCCGATCCCTCACCCGGCTGGGCTGGACCCAGTTCTGGATCGTGATGGGCAACGCCGTCGTCGGCGGCATCGTGGTCCTCACCGGACTCAACCCGTACATCGTCAGCTCGCACTTCCTGCTGTCCTCCGCGCTCCTCACGGTCGCGATGGTGGTCTGGCAGCGGGCTCGCGAGGGTGACGGCGAGCCACGCGACCTCATCGCCCGCCCGGTGCGCCAGCTGACCTGGCTGTTGGTCGGCGCGACCCTCGCGCTGATCCTGATCGGAACGGTGGTCACCGGCGCGGGCCCGCACGCCGGTGACGCCCGTAAGGTGCACCGCATCCCGCTGAACTGGCAGGAGATCACCCAGCTGCACGTGGACTTCGTCTACATCGTGCTGGGCCTCACCGTCGCCCTGTGGTTCACCCTGCGGGCCGTGAAGGCCCCCGCCGCCCAGCGCCGTACGGTCCTGGAGCTCCTGGTCGTGCTGCTCGCGCAGGGCGTGGTCGGGTACGTGCAGTACTTCACCCATCTGCCCGAGGTCGTCGTCGGCATCCACATGCTCGGCTCCTGCCTGGTGTGGATCGCGGTGCTGCGGGTGCTGCTCGCCCAGCGCGAGCGCGCCGCGCTTCCGGCGGCCGGGCCCGCCCCCACCGGCGACCACGAGGCCGTTCAGCCCGAGCCGGCCGCGTCCAGCCGGTAGACCCGGCGCGCGGTCCCGGCCGCGACCAGCCCGGCGATCCGCTGGGCCTCGGCCCGGGTGCAGATCCCCTCGCCGACCCACTCGTCCGCCAGCCGGGCCATGGCCTGACCGAACAGCCGGGACGCGGTCACATACAGCTCGGGCAGCGCCCGCGCGCCCGTCGAGAACAGCAGCTTGCCGAACGGCGCCTCGCCCAGGGTCTCCCCGGGCCGCGGCCCGGCGTCCGCGTAGACGTGCGGGAAGGCCGCGGCGAGCTGGGCCGCCCGCCGGTGGTGCGGCCGGTCCGGCAGCAGCACCAGATCGGTGCCGAAGCCCGCCGTGGCGCGCAGGAAGCCGATGAGCGACTGCGGATCGGCGCAGTGCAGCTGCACCGGAAGGCCGGTCGCCACGGCGCTCCACAGCAGATGCTGGGCGAGCGCGGGGTCGGGGGCGCGGCCCGGGGCCGGGCGCACGGTGAGCGCGAGCCAGCGGGCGGCGGCGCGCCGCACCTCGCGCGGGTCGGGCGGGATCTCGTCGCAGAAGGCGATCCCCATGGCGAAGGCGGTCGCGTGCTGGGCCGCCGCGTACAGCGCCTCCGCGGTGTTGCCGATGAAGGCGTCGACCGTGCCGGAGGTGTCGGCGACCTGCTCGGCCAGCGGCTCCAGCCGGATCACCTCGAGGACCGTGCCGTCGGCGGCCGCGGCCAGCTCGTCCGGGGTGCTGAGGTCGTCCCGGGCGCCGGACTCCAGCAGGAAGGTGCCGATGCCGGCGCCGCGCAGCAGCAGCCGCGCGGCGCGGTAGGCGCCCAGCTCACGGCGGCGGGCGAGATAGCTGACGGGCGCGCAGTGGGGCTCCATGCCCAGCAGCGGGGGGCACCAGCGGCGCACCGCGAGGCCGGTCCAGCTGTCGAAGAAGGTGGTGCCGGCCGGGGCCGCGCCCGACCCGGCGGCGGCCGCCAGATGGGTTTCGAACGAGCCGACTCCGAGCTCGCCGTCGACCGTGCCGTGGCTGTGCTGGTCGACCAGCGGCGGCAGGGTGATCGGCCCCGCCGCCGGGCCCGGCCCGTCGCGGGGGACCGGACCGGTCGGCGAGCCCACGGTGTCCGGGGAGTCCGTCGCCTCGTGCATCGCCGCCCGCCTCCTCGCCCTCCGGCATCGATGGGCTTAACGGACGGAAGGGGCGCGAGGTGTCGCCGGACCCGCGTCCAGGCGTTCTACGAGGCGGCTGCCGGAGGGTTGCCGGGTCCGCCGAGCTGGATGCCCGCCATGCGCGTCCACTCGTACGGACCGGTGCGGACCTTGGCGGCGAGCTCGCCGTCGAAGTCGTCCCTGACGGTCAGCCCGGCGATCTCGGCGGCGCGCCGCGCGCTGTCCCGGGAGGGGGCCACGAGTACGCCCCATTCGCCGTCGGCGCCGACGAGGGCGATCCGGACGGCGCCGCGCCCGATGTGGGCGATCTGCCCCTCGGCGCCGCCGTGGCTCCCGGCGAAGGCCGTGATCTGGCGGGCGAGCCGCTCGGCCCGCTTCTCGTCCTTGGAGGGCTTGGACGGCTTGGCCGGTGCTTCCGGCGCGGAAGGCTGGGCGGCCGACTCGCCGCTCTCGGGCGTCTCCGGCTGGGTGGTGTCTGCCATACAGGCGATGCTACCCGCCGGTAATCACCGCAGGAAAGGGTCCACGGCCACGGCGACGAACAGCAGCGACACATAGGTGATCGACCAGTGGAACAGCCGCATCTCCTTGAGCTTCGCACCCGTGATCCCGGCCCTGGCGCGCGCCTGGAGACCGTGCGCCTCCTTGAGCCAGAACCCGCCCAGTACAGCCGCGACGGCCGGGTAGAACCAGCCGGTGTAGCCCAGCGGCCACAGCAGCAGCGAGACGCCGACCATGGCCCAGCTGTAGAGGACGATCTGGCGCGCGACCGCCTTGTTGCCCGCGATCACCGGCAGCATCGGCACGCTGGCCCGCTCGTAGTCGTCCTTGACCTTCATCGACAGCGGCCAGTAGTGCGGCGGCGTCCAGAAGAAGATGACGAGGAAGAGGATGACCGCGGCCCAGGAGACCTCGTTGGTCACCGAGGACCAGCCGATGAGCACGGGCATGCAGCCCGCGATGCCGCCCCAGACGATGTTCTGCGAGGTGCGGCGCTTGAGCCACATCGTGTAGACGACGACGTAGAAGACCAGCGCACCGAGCGACAGCATCGCGGACAGCGGGTTGACCAGCGCCCAGAACCAGGCCGTCGACCCCGCCGCGAGCGCGAAGGCGAAGACGAGGCATTCCCGCGGCGAGACCATGCCGGTCACGAGCGGGCGCTGCGCGGTGCGCTCCATCAGCGCGTCGATGTCCCGGTCGTAATACATGTTGAACGCGGCGGCGCCACCGGCCGACAGATAACCACCGACACAGGTGGCGACCACCAGCCACAGGTCCGGGACGCCCTGGGCGGCCAGGAACATGACCGGCACCGTCGTCATCAGCAGCAGTTCGATGACGCGCGGCTTGGTCAGCGCCACGAACGCCTTGACACGGGCCCCGAACGGCCGGTGACCGGAGCTCGTTTCGCTCGTCTCGAGCACCCCCGCAGGACGGGATTCGACGGCCGTCACGCACACCCCTGGTGGAAGCAAGAACAAGCAAGCACCGGACATGAAGAGCCGGTAAAGACTTGCGCGTACCACGCCACTCTAGACGTAGCGGATGCGCCGCCCGCCGCCGGGGTCCCTCGTGTTGGAGGGGCACGGCAAGGCGCCCGTAAGACGGCCACGCCGGGGGGACGACGGGCCCGGCAGAGCCCCGGAACGGCGCCCTCCGTAGGGCCCGGGACGCCTTCCGGACAGACCCCGGAGGGAATGCGGCAACCTCGGAATTCGTTCCTTATGCCGTTGAGTGGAACTCGAAAAGATGACCGTTGTTCCAGGGGTAGGCTCGACAACGCCGGTGTACATACGGTCACCGGATTTCGACATTGTGGAGAGGAGCCCTGACTCAGGGTGAGCACCAAGCCGACTACCACAGACCTCGAGTGGACCGATCTGGACCAGCGAGCCGTCGACACGGCCCGGGTCCTGGCCATGGACTCCGTACAGAAGGTCGGTAACGGCCACCCTGGCACGGCCATGAGCCTCGCGCCCGCCGCGTACCTGCTCTTCCAGAAGCTGATGCGGCACGACCCCTCCGACGCGGGCTGGGCGGGCCGGGACCGCTTCGTCCTCTCCCCCGGGCACACCAGCCTGACCCTCTACGTCCAGCTGTACCTGGCGGGCTTCGGTCTTGAACTCGACGATCTGCGGTCGTTCCGCACCTGGGGCAGCAAGACCCCGGGCCACCCCGAGTTCGGCCACACCACCGGTGTCGAGACCACCACCGGCCCGCTGGGCCAGGGCATCGCCAACGCGGTGGGCATGGCGATGGCCGCCCGCTACGAGCGTGGCCTGTTCGACCCGGAGGCGCCCCAGGGCGCCTCTCCGTTCGACCACACCATCTGGGCGATCGTCTCCGACGGCGACCTGGAGGAGGGCATCTCCGCCGAGGCGTCCTCGCTGGCCGGCCACCAGAAGCTGGGCAACATCGTCGCCCTGTACGACGACAACCACATCTCGATCGAGGGCGACACCGCGACCGCGCTCTCCGAGGACGTGCTGAAGCGCTACGAGGCGTACGGCTGGCACGTCCAGCGCATCGAGCAGGCCGAGAGCGGCGACTTCGACGTCCACGCGCTGTACGCGGCGCTCAAGGCGGCGCAGGCCGAGACCGAGCGCCCCTCGATCATCGCGGCCCGCACGATCATCGCCTGGCCCGCCCCGAACGCGCAGAACACCGAGGCGTCCCACGGCTCGGCGCTCGGCGCCGACGAGGTCGCCGCCACCAAGCGCGTCCTCGGCTTCGACCCCGAGCAGCACTTCGCGGTCGACACGGACGTCATCAACCACACCCGCGCCCTGGTCGAGCGCGGCCGGGAGGCCCACGCCGCCTGGGACAAGAAGCTCCAGGAGTGGCGGAACGCCAACGCCGAGCGGGCCGCCCTGTTCGACCGGATCACCGCGGGCGAGCTGCCCGAGGGCTGGGAGAGCGCGCTGCCGGTCTTCGAGCCGGGCAAGGACGTCGCCACCCGTAAGGCGTCCGGCCAGGTGCTCAAGGCGCTCGGCGGGGTGCTCCCCGAGCTGTGGGGCGGCTCCGCCGACCTCGCGGGCTCCAACAACACCACGATCGACGCGTCCTCGTCCTTCCTCCCGAAGGGCAACCCGCTGCCGGAGGCCGACCCCTACGGCCGCACGATCCACTTCGGCATCCGCGAGCACGCCATGGGCTCGACCATGAACGGCATCGCGCTGCACGGCAACACCCGTGTCTACGGCGGTACCTTCCTGGTCTTCTCCGACTACATGCGCCCGGCCGTCCGGCTCGCCGCGCTGATGAAGCTGCCGGTCACCTACGTGTGGACGCACGACTCCATCGGCCTCGGCGAGGACGGCCCGACCCACCAGCCGGTGGAGCACCTGTCCGCGCTGCGCGCCATCCCGGGGCTGAACGTGGTCCGCCCGGCCGACGCCAACGAGACGGCCATCGCCTGGCGGGAGATCACCCGCCGCCACACCGCGAACCCGGCTCCGCACGGCCTGGCGCTGACCCGGCAGAACGTGCCGACCTACGAGGCCGACGAGAACGCCGCCAAGGGCGGCTACGTCCTCTTCGAGGCCGAGGGCGGCCGGCCTCAGGTCATCCTCATCGGCACCGGTTCCGAGGTGCAGCTCGCCGTGGAGGCGCGCGAGCAGCTCCAGGCCGCCGGAATTCCCACCCGCGTCGTGTCAATGCCCTCGGTCGAGTGGTTCGAGGAGCAGGACAAGGGGTACCGGGAGACAGTGCTGCCGCCGTCCGTCAAGGCCCGTGTGGCCGTCGAGGCGGGTATCGGCCTGACCTGGTACCGCTACGTCGGCGAGGCCGGCCGCATCGTCTCGCTGGAGCACTTCGGCGCCTCGGCCGACTACAAGGTGCTCTTCCGGGAGTTCGGCCTCACCGCCGAGGCCGTGGTCACCGCCGCCCGCGAGTCCCTCGACGCCGCCGGGCGCTGACCCCCACAGACGACCAAGTGCGACGAGTAGGAGAACACACCCCATGACAGACGCACTCAAGCGGCTGGCCGACGAAGGCGTCGCGATCTGGCTCGACGACCTCTCCCGCAAGAGGATCACCTCCGGCAATCTGGCCGAGCTGATCGACCAGCAGCATGTCGTAGGCGTCACCACCAACCCGTCGATCTTCCAGAAGGCGATCTCCGGCGGC
Source organism: Streptomyces yongxingensis (assembly GCF_055597465.1). Classification (NCBI taxonomy): domain Bacteria; kingdom Bacillati; phylum Actinomycetota; class Actinomycetes; order Kitasatosporales; family Streptomycetaceae; genus Streptomyces; species Streptomyces yongxingensis. The sequence continues at coordinate 8,165,350 of NZ_CM145717.1, read as the reverse complement.
GACGGCTACCAGCAGCAGGTGGCCGACCTCGCCGTCCGCGGGCTCACCGTCGAGGAAGCCGTCCGCATGATCACCACGGCGGACGTCCGCGACGCGGCCGACATCCTCCGGCCGGTGTACGAGGCGACGGGCGGCCAGGACGGCCGGGTCTCCATCGAGGTCGACCCGCGCCTGGCCCACAACACGGCCGCCACCATCGCCGAGGCCAAGCAACTGGCCTGGCTGGTGGACCGGCCCAACACCTTCATCAAGATCCCGGCCACCGAGGCGGGGCTGCCCGCGATCACCGAGGTGATCGGCCTGGGCATCAGCGTCAATGTCACGCTGATCTTCTCCCTGGAGCGGTACCGCGCGGTCATGGACGCCTTCCTGGCCGGTCTGGAGAAGGCCAAGGCCGCGGGTCTTGACCTGCAGAAGATCCACTCGGTGGCGTCCTTCTTCGTCTCCCGCGTGGACACCGAGATCGACAAGCGCATCGACAAGATCGGCACCGATGAGGCCAAGGCGCTCCGCGGCAAGGCCGCCGTCGCCAACGCGCGCCTCGCCTACCAGGCGTACGAAGAGGTCTTCAGCTCCGACCGCTGGGCCGTCCTGGACCGGGCGAACGCCAACAAGCAGCGTCCGCTGTGGGCCTCGACCGGTGTCAAGGACCCGGCGTACAAGGACACCATGTACGTCGTGGATCTGGTCGCCCCCGGCACCGTCAACACCATGCCGGAGGCCACCCTGGAGGCCGTCGCCGACCACGGCGAGATCCGCGGAGACGCCGTGCGCGGCACGTACGAGCAGGCCAAGGCCGACCTCGACGCGCTGGCCGGGATCGGGATCTCCTACGACGACGTCGTCCAGGTGCTGGAGGACGAGGGCGTCGAGAAGTTCGAGTCCTCCTGGAACGACCTGCTGAAGTCCACCGAGGCGGAGCTCAAGCGCCTCGCACCCTCGGAGGCGTGAAACCGTGAGCAGCAGCAATCCGCTGCGTGACCCACGAGACCGGCGGCTCCCGCGCATCGCGGGGCCGTCCGGCCTCGTGATCTTCGGCGTCACGGGCGACCTGTCCCGTAAGAAGCTGATGCCCGCCATCTACGACCTGGCCAACCGCGGCCTGCTGCCCCCGGGCTTCTCACTCGTCGGCTTCGCCCGCCGCGACTGGGAGAACGAGGACTTCGCCCAGGTCGTGCACGACGCGGTCAAGGAACACGCGCGGACCCCGTTCCGCGAGGAGGTCTGGCAGCAGCTGGCCGAGGGGTTCCGCTTCGTCCCCGGCGTGTTCGACGACGACGAGGCGTTCGTCCAACTGCGGGCGACCATAGAGGAGCTCGACAAGGCGCGCGGCACCGGCGGCAACTTCGCCTTCTACCTGTCGGTCCCGCCGAAGTTTTTCCCCACCGTCGTCCAGCAGCTCAAGAAGCACGGGCTGTCGCACGGGCAGGGCGACTCCTGGCGGCGCGCGGTCATCGAGAAGCCCTTCGGCCACGACCTGAAGAGCGCCCAGGATCTCAACCAGGTCGTCCACGAGGTCTTCCGGCCCAGTGACGTCTTCCGGATCGACCACTACCTGGGCAAGGAGACGGTCCAGAACATCCTGGCGCTGCGCTTCGCCAACACGATGTTCGAGCCGATCTGGAACCGGTCGTACGTCGACCATGTACAGATCACGATGGCCGAGGACATCGGCATCGGCGGACGCGCGGGCTACTACGACGGCATCGGCGCGGCCCGCGACGTCATCCAGAACCACCTGCTGCAGCTCCTCGCGCTGACCGCCATGGAGGAGCCCGCCTCCTTCGACGCGTCCTCCCTGGTCACCGAGAAGCTGAAGGCGCTCAGGGCGGTCAAGCTGCCCAAGGACCTGGGCAAGCACACGGTGCGCGCGCAGTACGCCCCCGGCTGGCAGGGCGGTGAGGAGGTGCACGGCTACCTCGAGGAGGAGGGCATCGACCCCCACTCGAAGACCGACACCTACGCCGCGATCAAGCTGGAGATCGACAACCGCCGCTGGGCGGGTGTCCCCTTCTACCTGCGCACCGGCAAGCGGCTGGGGCGGCGGGTCACCGAGATCGCGGTGGTCTTCCAGCGCGCCCCGCACTCCCCCTTCGATGCCACCGACACCCAGGAGCTGGGGCAGAACGCCCTGGTCATCCGGGTGCAGCCGGACGAGGGCGTCACCATCCGGTTCGGCTCCAAGGTGCCCGGCACCTCCATGGAGATCCGGGACGTGACGATGGACTTCCAGTACGGCGAGTCCTTCACCGAATCCAGCCCCGAGGCGTACGAGCGGCTGCTGCTCGACGTCCTCCTCGGCGAGGCGAACCTCTTCCCCCGCCATGAGGAGGTCGAGCAGTCCTGGCGGATCCTGGACCCGATCGAGGAATACTGGGACCAGCACGGCAGGCCCGAGCAGTACACCTCCGGGACCTGGGGGCCGAAAGCCGCGGACGAGATGCTCGCACGAGACGGACGGAGCTGGCGGCGGCCATGAACATCGATCTCACGGACACCACGTCCAGCCGGATCAACTCCGCTCTGGTCCAGGCACGCCGGGCCACCGGTACCCCGGCCGTGGGCATGGTGCTCACCCTCGTCATCGTCACCGACGAGGGCAACCACTACGACGCGCTGCGGGCGGCGAGCGAGGCGTCCAAGGAACACCCCTCGCGCACCCTGGTCGTCATCAAGCGGCCGGGCCGGTCGCCGCGCGACCGCAAGATGGCCCGGATGGACGCCGAGGTACGGGTCGGCGGCGAGACCGGCACCGGCGAGACGGTGCTGCTGCGGCTGCACGGCGAACTCGCCAACCACGCCTACTCGGTGGTCCTGCCGCTGCTGCTGCCGGACGCCCCGGTGGTGGTGTGGTGGCCGGAGGACGCCCCGGAGCACCCCGCCGAGGACCTGCTCGGGCAGCTGGCCCAGCGCCGGATCACCGACGCCCAGGCCACCGAGGACCCGGTCGCGGCCCTCGGGCTGCGGGCCGCCACTTACACCCCGGGCGACACCGATCTGGCGTGGACCCGGATCACCCCGTGGCGCAGCGTCCTGGCCGCGGCCCTGGACCAGCGGCACTCCCCGATCACCTCCGCGGTCGTCGAGGGCGAGGCGTACAACCCGAGCAGCGAGCTGCTCGCGCTGTGGCTCGCCCAGCGGCTGGAGGTCCCGGTGGACCGGCAGGTCTCGGAGGGCCCCGGGCTGACCGCGGTACGGCTGGAGACGGCCGACGGCGTGATCTGCCTGGACCGGGCGAACGGCTCGCTGGCCGAGCTGGCGATGCCGGGCCAGCCCGACCGGCATGTGGCGCTGCAGCGGCGTGAGATGTCGGAGCTGATCGCCGAGGAGCTGCGCCGGCTGGATCCCGACGAGAGCTACGAGTCGTCGGTGAAGTTCGGCGTGAGCAAGCTGGGCAAGGGCGGCGTGGGGACGCTGGAGCGGGACGCCAAGGCCGCCCCGGCGACCCAGGTGGTGCCGCCGGGCCGTCCTCCGCTGCCGCACCGGGATCCGGAGACGCCGTCGGAACACGCGCCGGGGTCGCCGAAGAACCCGCCGCAGGCACCGGCGCAGCCGCCGGTTCCCAAGCCCCACCCCCCGAAGTCCCAGGAGCGGAAGGCGGACGGGAAGGCGGACACATGACCGCACCACAGGTGGTCGTCCACCGCGACAAGGAGCTGATGGCCCAGGCCGCGGCGGCCCGGCTGATCACGAAGATCGTGGACGCCCAGGCCGCCCGCGGCTCGGCCTCGGTCGTCCTGACCGGCGGGCGCAACGGCAACGGCCTGCTGGCCGCGCTCGCCGCCTCCCCGGCGCGCGACGCGGTCGACTGGTCGCGGCTGGACCTGTGGTGGGGCGATGAGCGGTTCCTGCCCGACGGCCATGCGGACCGCAATGTCACGCAGGCCCGCGAGGCGCTGCTGGACGCGGTGGAGCTGGACCCGGCGCGGGTGCACGCGATGCCCGCGTCCGACGGGCCCCACGGCGGCGATGTGGACGCGGCGGCCGAGGCGTACGCGGCCGAGCTGGCCCGGGCCGCGCGGCCGGAGAACCACGGCGCGGCGCCGTCGTTCGACGTGACTCTGCTGGGCGTCGGCCCGGACACCCATGTGGCCTCGCTCTTCCCCGAGCTGCCCGCCGTCCGGGAGACCGAGCGGATGGTGGTCGGGGTGCGTGGCGCGCCCAAGCCGCCGCCGGTACGGATCTCGCTGACCCTGCCCGCGATCCGCGCGGCACGGGAGGTGTGGCTGCTGGCGGCCGGTGAGGACAAGGCGAAGGCGGTCACGATAGCCCTGTCGGGCGCCGGGGAGCTGCAGGCTCCGGCGGCGGGCGCGCGCGGCCGGGGCCGGACGCTGTGGCTGCTGGACCGGGCCGCGGCGGCGGGGCTGCCGCGCGAGCTGTATCCCCCGGCGTCGCCGTAACCCTCGTACCGCACACGGTCCCCCGGGCGCTTCGGTCGCCCGGGGGATCGTTCATGTCTGCCGTAAGGGCCTCAGCGGCCGCGCAGCGAGCGGTAGGTGGCGACCAGGTGCTCGGTGGAGGCGTCCAGGCCGGGCACCTCGGCGCCCTCGGTCAGGGCGGGCTCGACGCGCTTGGCGAGCACCTTGCCCAGCTCCACTCCCCACTGGTCGAAGGAGTCGATGTTCCACACCGCGCCCTGGACGAAGACCTTGTGCTCATAGAGGGCGACCAGCTGGCCCAGCACCGACGGGGTCAGCTCCTGGGCGAGGATCGTGGTGGTGGGGCGGTTGCCGTCGAAGGTCTTGTGCGGCACGAGCTCCTCGGGCACCCCCTCGGCGGCGACCTCCTCGGCGGTCTTGCCGAAGGCCAGCGCCTGGCCCTGGGCGAAGAGGTTGGCCATCAGCAGGTCGTGGTGGGGCTCCAGGCCGGGCGGCAGATCCTTCACCGGCCGCGCGAAGCCGATCAGATCGGCCGGGACCAGCTTGGTGCCCTGGTGGAGCAGCTGGTAGTAGGCGTGCTGGCCGTTGGTGCCGGGGGTGCCCCAGACGATGGGGCCGGTCTGCCAGCCCACGCGGTTGCCGTCCCGGTCCACATGCTTGCCGTTGGACTCCATGTCCAGCTGCTGCAGATAGTCGGTGAACCGCGACAGATAGTGGCTGTACGGCAGGACGGCATGCGCCTGGGCGCCGTGGAAGTTGTCGTACCAGATGCCCAGCAGGCCCATCAGCAGCGGGACGTTCCGCTCCGGCGGGGCGGTGGAGAAGTGCTCGTCGACCAGGTGGAAGCCGGCCAGCATCTCGCGGAAGCAGTCCGGGCCGATGGCGACCATCAGGGAGAGGCCGATGGCCGAGTCGTAGGAGTAGCGCCCGCCGACCCAGTCCCAGAACCCGAACATGTTGTCCGTGTCGATGCCGAACTCGGCGACCTTCTCGGCGTTGGTCGACACCGCCACGAAGTGCTTGGCGACGGCCTCCTGACCGGCCCGGAGCCCGGTCAGCAGCCAGTCGCGGGCGGAGACGGCGTTGGTGATGGTCTCGATGGTGGTGAAGGTCTTGGAGGCGACGATGAACAGCGTCTCGGCGGGGTCCAGGTCGCGCACCGCCTCGTGCAGATCCGCGCCGTCCACATTGGAGACGAACCGGAACGTCATCGAGCGGTCGCTGTAGGGGCGCAGCGCCTCGTAGGCCATCTTCGGGCCCAGATCGGAGCCGCCGATGCCGATGTTGACGATGTTCTTGATCTGCTTGCCGGTGTGGCCGGTCCAGTCGCCGGACCTGACGCGGTCGGCGAAGACGGCCATCTTGGCGAGCACGGCGTGCACTTCACCGACGACGTCCTGCCCGTCCGCCTTGATCTCCGCGGAGTGCGGTGCGCGCAGCGCGATGTGCAGCACCGAGCGGTTCTCGGTGGTGTTGATCCGCTCGCCGCGGAACATGGCGTCGCGCAGCTCGGCCACCTTGGTGGCGCTCGCCAGTTCGCGCAGCAGCCGCAGGGTCTCGTCGGTCACCAGGTGCTTGGAGTAGTCGACGTGGAGATCGCCGACCTGAAGGGTGAGACGGCGCCCGCGCTCCGGGTCGCCCGCGAACAGGTCGCGCAGATGCGCGTCGCCCAGCTCCTCGCGGTGTGCGGCCAGCGCCTGCCATTCCGGCAGCTGGTCCAGCCTGGTGCGGCCTTCCATGTTCATCTCGGACATCAGCCCACTTCTCGTCGGTACCTGGCCCCCGTGGCCACCAACCTAATTGATGACGGGCCGCATTCCCGGAACGAGGGCCGCCACCCCGCAGACGAAGAGCGCGGCGGCCCCCAGCGCGGGGGTGTTCAGCCCCCACGCCTCGGCCATCACCCCGCCCAGCAGCGCGCCGAGCGGGGTGCCCGCGATCGACAGGGTGCGGAAGGCGGAGCTCACCCGCCCGAGTGCCCCGTCGGGGCTGCGCTGCTGCATCATCGTCACCTCGGTGACGTTCCAGACGATCCCCGCGAAGCCGAAGAGGCCCATGGCGGCGACCGCGACCGGCAGGCTCCGTATCGCCCCGAGGGCGACCAGGGCGCCGATCTGGGCGGTGCCGCACACCACGAGGGCACGGGCGCGCCCCAGCTTCTCGGTGAGCCGGGCGGCCACCAGGCCCCCGGCCACGCTGCCGATCCCGTAGACCGTGATGACGGCCGCGTAGCCGGTGTTCCCGGCGTCCAGCCAGCGGGTGATGTGCAGCACCAGGGTGGCGATGAGCGCGCCGATGCCGATGTTGCACAGCGTGGTGGAGGCGCACAGTGCCCGCAGTGTGCGGTCCCGCCACAGCACGGCCAGGCCCTCGGCGATATCGCGCCGCAGCGACCCGCCCGGCGGGCGCGGGGCCCGCTCAGGGGGTGTCGCCCCCAGCGAGGCGACCAGCGCGGCGGCGGCGAGATAGGTGGCCGCGTCCGCCGCGTACGGCATCGCGGCGCCGAGGCCGAGCAGCACCGGCACCAGCGGGGCGCCCACGAACCGGCCCATGACCTCCTGCCCGGTCATCAGCCGGGCGTTGGCCCGGCCCAGCGCCTCCTGCCCCACCACGGACGGCAGCAGCGCCGTGGCGGCGTTGTCGAACAGGGTCTGCAGCGTGGTGAGGGCGAAGGCGAGGGCGAGCAGCAGCCCGATGGTGGCCCGGTCCAGCCACACCGCGACGGCGAACCCCGCCATCAGGACGGCCCGCACGCCGTCCACCGCCCACATCGCCCGCCGCTGGTCCACCCGGTCCGCGATCGCCCCGCCGATCAGCCCGAACAGCAGCCAGGGCAGGAAGCCGCAGGCGGTCACGAGCGAGACCAGCACCGGCGAATCGGTCAGCGAGACGGCCAGCAGCGGCAGCGCCGCACCCCGCAGCGCGTCCCCGAACCGGGAGACGACCGCGGCCGCCCACAGCCGCCCGAACCCCCCGCGCCACGCGGGCCCCGCCGGTTTCCCGGCGCCCAGCTCACCGGCGTCCACCGCGGCCATGACGATCCCCCCTCCGCCCCCTGCGTCGGCCCCCACCCGGCGAGACGGCTCCCCCCGGTGATCCAGCACCCCACGACCGTAGCCCGCACCACTGACAACGGCCCGGCCGCGCACCCCTCGCAGGAGGTGCCCGGCCGGGCCGTCGTACCGCGTTGTGTGTCTAGATCTCGCCCCGGAGCTTGGCGAGTGCCTCGGCGAGGATCGCCTCGCCGTCGGCGTCGCTGCGCCGCTCCCGTACGTACGCCAGGTGCGTCTTGTACGGCTCGGTGCGCGGCGGGTCCGGCGGGTTGTCCCGGTCCTTGCCGGCCGGGAAGCCGCAGCGGGGGCAGTCCCACGTGTCAGGGATCTGCGCGTCGCTGGCGAAGCTCGGCACGGTCTCATGCCCGTTCGAGCACCAGAAGGAGATGCGCAGGCGCGGCGCCGATTCGCCTCGCTCGGCTTCTCCCATCGGCCCCGCCCCGACCCGACTTCCACGGATCGCGTTGCCACTTGCCACGGTCGTAACTCCCTGCGTGATGGTGCCGCGAAGCCTCGATTGGCAGCTTCGCCGCCCGGCGCCCCAGTCTACGTAAGGCCCAACGCGCGTCCAGTGAGAGGAGTTACACCCGTCACCGCGGACGCCATGCCATCATAGGCCGCATATGGGCCCCGCTGACGACGGTACGTCAGTTATCGGGCGTCAGCCGGGCCCCGTACGGGCCCCGCCGGACCCTCAGTCGAGCTTCATCAGCAGCCCGAGCACGACGATGCAGACGAACCACAGCAGCCCGACCACCACGGTGATGCGGTCCAGGTTGCGCTCGGCGACCGAGGAGCCGCCCACCGAGGACTGCATGCCGCCACCGAACATGTCGGACAGGCCGCCGCCCTTCCCCTTGTGCATGAGCACCAACATCATCAACAGGAGGCTGAAGATGATGAGGGCGATCGAGAACCCCATGATCACGGCTGGACCAACCTTCTCGGGCTTGTACGGACGTCGGGGGCCGGACGGTGCGATTCCCACCGCCTCGACCCCCGACAGGGTACGACGACGCGCGCGCTAGGGCCTACTCACTGGTCGCGGAAACGAACGATCTTGACGAATTCGTCCGCGTCCAGCGAGGCGCCGCCGATCAGGGCGCCGTCCACGTCCGGCTGGGCCATGATCGCGGCGACGTTCCCGGACTTCACCGAGCCGCCGTACTGGATCCTGACCTTGTCGGCGACCTCCTGCCCGTAGAGCTCGGCGAGCCGGCCGCGGATGGCCCCGCAGACCTCCTGGGCGTCCTCGGGGGTCGCGACCTCGCCGGTGCCGATCGCCCAGACCGGCTCGTAGGCGATCACGACGGTCTCGGCCTGCTCGGCCGGGACGTCCTTCAGGCCGCCGTCCACCTGGGCGAGGGTGTGCGCGACCTGGTTGCCCGCCTTACGGACGTCGAGGCCCTCGCCGACGCACAGGATCGGGGTGAGGTCGTTGCGGAAGGCCGCCTTGACCTTGGCGTTGCACAGCTCGTCGGTCTCGTCGTGGTACTGGCGCCGCTCCGAGTGCCCGACGACGGCGTAGGTGCACTTGAGCTTGGCCAGCATCGGGCCGGAGATCTCGCCGGTGTAGGCGCCGGAGTCATGCGCCGAGATGTCCTGGGCGCCGTACTTGATCTTCAGCTTGTCGCCGTCGACCAGGGTCTGCACGGACCGCAGATCGACGAAGGGCGGCAGCACCGCGACCTCCACGGCCTCGTAGTCCTTGTCGGCGAGCCCGAAGGCGAGCTTCTGGACGTGGGCGATGGCCTCGAGGTGGTTGAGGTTCATCTTCCAGTTGCCCGCCATCAGCGGCATACGGTCACTCACGGTGTTCAGTCCTCCAGTGCGGCGAGGCCGGGGAGCGTCTTGCCCTCGAGGTATTCGAGGCTCGCTCCACCGCCGGTCGAGATGTGGCCGAAAGCGTTCTCGTCGAAGCCCAGGATGCGTACGGCCGCGGCGGAGTCGCCGCCGCCGACCACGGTGAAGGCCGGGCAGTCCACGAGCGCCTGGGCCACGGCCCGGGTGCCCTCGGCGTAGTCGGGGTGCTCGAAGACGCCCATGGGGCCGTTCCAGAAGACGGTGGCCGCGTCGGCCAGCTTCGAGGCGTACAGCTTGCGGGTCTCCGGGCCGATGTCCAGCCCCTGGAGGTCGGCCGGGATCGCGTCCGCGGCGACGAGCCGCGGGTGCGCGGGGGCCTTGGTCTTCAGGTCCGGGAATTCGGGCGCGGCCGTGACATCGACCGGGAGCACGAACTCCACACCGCGCTCCTCGGCCCGGCGCAGATAGTCCTGGACCGCCGGGACCTGGTCCTCCTGCAGCAGCGAGCCGCCGACCTCGTGGCCCTGGGCCTTGAGGAAGGTGTAGGCCATACCGCCGCCGATCAGGATGCGGTCGGCCTTCTCCAGGAGGTGGTCGATCACGCCGAGCTTGTCGGAGACCTTGGCGCCGCCGAGGACCACCGCGTAGGGCCGCTTGACGTCCTCGGTGAGCTTCTTCAGGACCGTGAGTTCGGCGGCGATCAGGTCGCCCGCGGCGTGCGGCAGCCGCGCCGGGAGGTCGTACACCGAGGCGTGCTTGCGGTGGACCGCGCCGAAGCCGTCGCCCACGTAGAGGTCGGCGAGGGCGGCGAGCCGGTCGGCGAAGGCGCCGCGCTCGGCGTCGTCCTTAGCTGTCTCACCGGCGTTGAAGCGCAGGTTCTCCAGCAGCGCGACCTCGCCGTCGCCGAGCCCCGCCACGGTGGTCCGGGCGCTCTCGTCCACGGTGCCGGTCGCGAAGGCGACCTGCTTGCCGAGGAGTTCACCGAGCCGCCGGGCGACCGGGGCGAGCGAGTACTGGGGGTCCGGGGCGCCCTTGGGGCGGCCCAGGTGCGAGGCGACGATCACCTTGGCGCCCCGGTCCAGGAGCTTGGTGATCGTCGGGACGGCGGCGCGGATCCGGCCGTCGTCGGTGATCGTCTCGCCGTCGAGCGGGACGTTCAGATCGGCGCGGACGAAGACCCGCTGCCCGGCGACCTGAAGATCGTCAATCGTCTTCACAGGGATGACTCCTTGATCATGGATCGGGGCCCGTTACGACGGCGTCGTAGCGGGCCCCGTTCCCTAGCTCATCGGGACAGCGGTCAGAGCCGGCCGCCGACGAAGACGGTCAGGTCGACGAGGCGGTTGGAGTAGCCCCACTCGTTGTCGTACCAGCCGACGACCTTGACCTGCTTGCCCTGGACCATGGTCAGGGAGGAGTCGAAGGTGCAGGACGCGGGCCAGTTGACGATGTCCGAGGAGACGATCGGGTCCTCGGTGTACTCGAGGATGCCCTTGAGCTGACCCTCGGCGGCCTTCTGGAAGGCGGTGTTGATCTCGTCCTTGGTGACCTCGCGGTCGAGCTCCAGGACGAGGTCGGTGACCGAGCCGGTCGGGACCGGGACGCGCATCGCGATGCCGTCCAGCTTGCCCTTGAGCTGCGGGAGGACCAGCGCGGTGGCCTTGGCGGCACCGGTGGAGGTCGGGATGATGTTCTCGGCCGCCGCGCGGGCGCGACGCAGGTCCTTGTGCGGGAAGTCCAGGATGCGCTGGTCGTTGGTGTACGCGTGGACCGTCGTCATCATGCCCTTGACGATGCCGAAGCTCTCGTCGAGGACCTTGGCCATCGGCGCCACACAGTTGGTGGTGCAGGAGGCGTTGGAGATGACGTGGTGGTTCGCCGGGTCGTACTTGTCCTGGTTGACGCCCATCACGATGGTGATGTCCTCGTTCTTGGCGGGCGCGGAGATCAGGACCTTCTTGGCACCGGCGGCGAGGTGCTTGGCGGCGTCCTCGCGCTTGGTGAAGATGCCGGTGGACTCCACCACGATGTCGGCGCCGAGCTCGCCCCACGGAAGGGCGGCCGGGTCACGCTCGGCCATCGTCTTGAAGGTCTGGTTGCCCACCGTGATGGTGTCCTCGGTGTGGCTGACCTCGTGCTTCAGCCGACCGAGAATGGAGTCGTACTTGAGCAAGTGGACCAGGGTGGCGTTGTCGGTCAGGTCGTTGACACCGACGATCTCGATGTCCGCGCCCTGCTCAAGGAGCGCGCGGAAGTAGTTGCGACCGATGCGGCCGAAGCCGTTGATGCCTACGCGGATCGTCACGAACCGATCTCCTCGTTGGTGTGCCGGTCTGGACGCCGGCGAACGTGTATGGGATGTCCCCGACCGCCTCCGACCCTACCGCTATCACGGGACGTACGTGACATTGGCATCGGCGGCCCATGACCACCGGAAAGTGGTACGGACCGCCGATTCAGTCACGATGTGTCACGCGCTGTCAACGACGCAGCGCACGTAGCGCGTCGCCCACCAGCCGGGCCCTCTGGGCGGCGTCCGGGACGTGCTCCAGGCCGAATCCCAGCAGCACGGTGTCCCGCGTGGTGACGCCCGCGACGGTGTGGAAGAGCTCCCGGGAGCGGGACCAGTCCCCGGCGTTCGCCGGGCTGCCCTCCGGTGCCCCCGGCAGCGTCCAGGGGCCGAGCGCGGTCTCGAAGCCCTCGGAGTCCTGGGCCGTGCCGCCGACGGTGAACTCGGTGCCGTCCACGAAGGCGCCCCGGCCGCCGGTGCCCGGGTCCGTGACGTACGAGAGCGCCAGCTCGACCTTCTTGCCCGCGTAACCGCTCAGGTCCAGCGAGACCGGCCGCCATCCCTCCGAGGAGCCCGTCAGGCTGTTCCAGGAGCCCGTGCTGCCCCGCGCGGCGCAGCCGTTGTCGCCGGGGGTCAGGTAGTGCTTCAGGAACGGGTGCAGGTTCAGCAGGAAGCCCGCCTCGCACTCGGTGGGCACCTTGGTGGAGGAGCCGCCGTTCGCGTCGGGGAGGGTGGTCCAGTCGTCCTGGCCCGCGGTGCGCGCCTCGATGATCACATGGTCGTAGCCGGGCTCGGTGTCATAGCTGAGCCGGAAGTCCAGGGCCGGTTTGCCGGCGGCGGACACACCGGTGAGGTCCACCGTGCGGGACAGCCGCATCCAGGAGTTGTCGCGGTGGCCCGCGGCCGCCATCCAGTCGCCCTCATAAGGCTGGTACGGGGTGCGCGCGTTCGGGTACTCCCCCGCGCCCGCGCTGCGGAACTGGGGGAATTCCTCGGGCGGCAGCACATCGGAGGTGACGGTGTAGGCGCCCGCGGCGTCCAGGGGGTTGCCCGGGGCGTCGCCGAGGTTCGCGCCGGCGCCCGCGAGCTCGCCGGCGCCCTGGAAGGCGGTGGGCGACTTCAGGGTGAGCCGGCTGTCGGCCCCCAGGTAGTACTGGCTGAAGTCGTCGGTGTCGGCTGGTCCCACCTCGGAGCTGCCGCCCGCCCGTTCACCGGTGGTGATCAGCTTGCCGCCTTCGTTGAGGAAGTCGCGCACCGCGAGCAGGGTCGGGCCGCCGGGCCGCTCGGCGCCGGTGTACCAGAGCACGGTCTTGAAGTGGCCGAGCACTCCGAGCGCGGACGGCGCCCCCTGGGTGGCCACGTCCCAGACGGCCGCCTTACGGCCGTTGTCGGCCAGCGCCCGGGTGTACGCGGCGGTGTGCCGGGCCGCAGAGGTGCCGCCCTCCTCGGCGATCACCAGCGTGTCGGCGCGGGGCCGCTTCGCCACGGCGTAGGTGAACGGCTCGCTCGCGGTCCGCTTGCCGCTCTTCGTACGGCCGGTGAACCAGACCTTGACCTTCTGCCCGGGGTCCGCGCCCTTGACGGCGGCGCGGTACTGGTCGAAGCGGATGTTGTCCTCACCGCCGTAGGTCTCGCCGCCCCGCCACGCCTTCAGCGGCGCGGTGTGGGTACGGCCCCCGTTCACGCGGTAGTTGAGCTTCTTGTCGCGAACGCTTCTGCGGACGGTGACGGAGACGTCCTGGTCGGCACCGCGTGCGTACGACGTGGTGAAGGCGTCCGGGGTGAAGTCGGGCGCGGTGAGACCGACGGACGAGGACGGCCGGTCGGGGTGTTCGGCGGTCTCGGCGACGGAGAGCGCGAACGGGATGTTCTTGGTGAACTCCTGAGCGATCAGCTTCTCGTCGTCCGGGAAGGTGAAGACGGACGCGCAGTCGCGCGGCTGCCAGGCGTCGTTCGGGTCGACGTCGGAGGCGGTCTGACACGTCGACATCTCCGGGGTGAACATCATCATCCCGTTGACGTTCGCCGCGTGGCCGTCGGCCTCGCCGTTGGTGGTGTACAGCTCGGAGGAGACCTGCGGGTGGTAGCCGGGGATCGCGGAGTGCTCCGGGGTGCCGGCGAGGGACGTGTAGAGGACGTCGTCCGGGGTCGGGGTGGCGACCTGCCAGCCGACGCCGTAGAGCAGCAGTTCGGCGGCCGAGTGGTAGTTGATGCCGTAGGTGAAGCCGATGCGCTTCTCGAAGGCGTCCAGCGCCCTGGTCTCCGGCTCGGAGGCGGGGGCCGGACCCCGGTAGGTCTCATCGGCCGGATCGGCGGACGAACCCTCGTTGTCGTAGCCCCACTTGTAGCGGAAGTTGCGGTTGAGGTCGACGCCGTCGCCCGAGGTGATCTTGCCGTCGCCGTTGTTGTCGCGCAGGTTCTTGCGCCACTGGCGGTTGGCCGGGCTCTGATGCGTGTAGTCGTAGCCGTCAGGGTTGGCGGACAGCACGAACCACAGCTCCGTGCGGTCCACGATCCTGGTGACGCGGTCGTCCTTGCCGTAGTTGTCGAGGTAGTAGTGCATCAGCCGGCGGGTCATCTCCGGCGTGATCCACTCACGGGCGTGCTGATTGGACATGTAGAGCACCGACGGCTTGCTGCCGTCGCGGGTCTTCGCGGCGCCCTTGCTCAGCTTGAGGGCGAGGATGTCCTTGCCCTGGCCGGTCTTGCCGATGCTGACGACCTTGGTGAGGCCGGGGTGCGCCCGGCCGGTCTCGACGATCTCCTGTTTCAGCCCGCCCTCGCCGCTGTAGGGGCGGAAGACGCCGTCACCGGCCGCCTTCAGGCGGTCGCGGCTCTGTGCGGAGATCTTCTTCTCGGTGATCCGCACGCCCTTGCCGCGCAGTGCGGCGGCCTGCTCGGCGGTGAGGTAGAGCTCGACCGGGCCGGTGCCCTTCTCGGGCACCCGCCGCCCCAGCTCGGTGCCGTCCGCCCCGGCGCGGAGCAGCAGCGGAATCTGATCCTTGGTGACCTGGGCGGTCCATACGGACAGCCCGTCACCGGCGGAGTCCGCCTGCGGTTGCGCGGGGGCCGCGGGTGCCGCGGCCAGTCCCCCCAGGAGCAGCGCGGCCAGTGCCACCACCGCGCCGCTCGATCTCACCGTGCGTCTGAGCTTCATGAGCCCCCCTGGCTTTCGTGTGAAGACACGCGGGTGCGCAGCGCTCCAGACTTGTCACGACACATGGTCATGTCAACAGCGGCGCGCGGAACCGCTGTCCCATGCCCCGGAACGCACTACGCCCCGGGATCGCTCATGTGATCCGGGGGCGTGGGGTGCGGCTCTCGTACGGCTTGTCGGGCCGTCAGCTGATGGGGGGCCGTCAGGTCGTAGGGCTGCAGCTGATGGGCACGTCAGCTCGCAGGGCGGTCAGCTCGCGGGACGGTCAGCTCGTGCGGCCGTCAGCTCATAGGACCGGTCAGCCGACCATGCCCTCGGCCATCTCCTCGGTCAGGCTGGACTCGGTGCCGGGGATGCCCAGGTCCTGGGCGCGCTTGTCGGCCATGGCCAGCAGCCGGCGGATACGGCCCGCGACGGCGTCCTTGGTCAGCGGCGGGTCGGCGAGGGCGCCCAGCTCCTCCAGGGACGCCTGCTTGTGCTCCATGCGCAGCCGCCCGGCCGCGGCGAGGTGCTCGGGCACCTCCTCGCCCAGGATCTCCAGGGCGCGCTGCACCCTGGCCCCGGCCGCGACGGCGGCGCGGGCCGAGCGGCGCAGATTGGCGTCGTCGAAGTTGGCGAGGCGGTTGGCGGTGGCCCGCACCTCGCGGCGCATCCTCCGCTCCTCCCAGGCGAGGACCGACTCATGCGCCCCCAGTCGCGTCAACAGCGCGCCGATGGCATCACCGTCCCGGACGACCACCCGGTCCACCCCGCGCACCTCGCGCGCCTTGGCGGCGATCTGCAGCCGGCGGGCGGCGCCGACCAGGGCGAGCGCGGCCTCCGGACCGGGGCAGGTCACCTCCAGGGAGGACGAGCGGCCGGGTTCGGTGAGCGAGCCATGGGCGAGGAACGCCCCGCGCCAGGCGGCCTCGGCGTCGCAGGTGGCCCCGGAGACGACCTGCGGCGGCAGCCCGCGGATCGGCCGGCCGCGGCCGTCGACCAGGCCGGTCTGCCGCGCCAGCTGGTCACCGCCCGCCACCACCCGCACCACGTACCGGCTGCCGCGGCGCAGCCCGCCGGGGGCCATCACCACCAGATCCGAGGAGTGGCCGAAGATCTCCAGGATGTCCTTGCGGACCCTGCGGGCCGCGATCCCGGTGTCCAGCTCCGCCTCGATCACGATGCGCCCGCTGACCAGGTGCAGCCCGCCCGCGAACCGCAGGATCGCCGAGACCTCCGCTTTCCGGCAGCAGGTCCGGGTGACGGGGAGCCGGGAGATTTCGTCCTTCACCGCTGCCGTCATCGCCATGGGCCGATCCTTCCATGCATCCGAAAAATACGGTCGTACGCGGCCGCCAGAAGCTCCGGGTCATGCTTCGGGGCACCGTCGGTCGCGGCCACCGGCGCCAGCTCGACCGTGCCGCCCAGCCGCTTGGCTGCGTCGCACAGACTGCTCTGGTCGGGGACGGCGGCCTCGTCGGCCAGCACCACGTCGAAGGCGAGTTTAGGGGCGTGTCGGGCCAAAACCTCCAAATGACGCTGCGGGGAGAAGCCATCGGTTTCTCCCGGCTGAGGGGCGAGGTTCAGCGAGAGCACCCGCCGGGCCTTGGTCTCGGTGAGCGCCTTGAGCAGTTCGGGGACCAGCAGGTGCGGGATCACGGAGGAGAACCAGGAGCCGGGCCCCAGCACCACCCAGTCGGCGTCCATGACCGCCTCGACGGCCTCGGGGACGGCCGGCGGATCGTGCGGCACCAGATGGACCGACTGCACCTCGCCGGGGGTGAGCGCCACGGTGGCCTGCCCGGCGACGGTGGAGACCTCGTCCGGGCGCGCCGGGTCATGGCCCCGGACGTACGCCTGGAGCTCCAGGGGGACGGCCGACATGGGCAGCACCCGGCCGTGGGCGCCCAGCAGCTTGCCGACCAGGTCGAGCGCCTTCACATGGTCGCCGAGCTGCTCCCACAGGGCGACGATCAGCACATTGCCGACCGCGTGGCCGTGCAGATCGCCCTCGCTGGCGAAGCGGTGCTGGATGACCCGCGCCCAGGTCTGGCCCCAGTCGTCGTCGCCGCACAGCGCGGCCAGGGCCTTGCGCAGATCGCCGGGCGGCAGCACGCCCAGCTCGTCGCGGAGGCGTCCGCTGGAGCCCCCGTCGTCGGCCACGGTGACGACGGCGGTCAGATCGCCGGTGATCCGGCGCAGCGCGGCGAGCGACGCCGACAGGCCCATGCCGCCGCCGAGGGCGACGACCTTGGGCTGTGCGCCCCGGTTCGCCCGCGCCCCGACCAGCCGCCGCAGCCGATTGCTCCGAATGGTCACTCGCGCCCCATGTCCCGGTGGACGATGACGGTCTCCACTCCCTCGGCGGCCAGCCGCGGGGCGAGCCGCTCGGACATCGCGACGCTGCGGTGCTTGCCGCCGGTGCAGCCGACGGCGATGGTCACATAGCGCTTGCCCTCGCGGCGGTAGCCCGCGGCGATGAGCTGGAGCAGCTCCGCGTAGCGGTCCAGGAACTCCTTGGCGCCGGGCTGGTTGAAGACATAGCTGGAGACCTCCTCGTTGAGCCCGGTGAAGGGGCGCAGCTCGGGGACCCAGTGCGGATTGGGCAGGAAGCGGCAGTCCACCACCAGATCGGCGTCGACCGGCAGGCCGTACTTGTAGCCGAACGACATCACGGTGGCCCGCAGCTCGGGCTCCTCCTCGCCCGCGAACTGGGCGTCCATCTTGGCGCGCAGCTCATGGACGTTGAGGCTGGAGGTGTCGATCACCAGATCGGCGTCCCCGCGCAGCTCGCGCAGCAGATCGCGCTCGGCGGCGATGCCGTCCACGATCCGGCCGTCGCCCTGGAGGGGGTGCGGGCGGCGCACGGACTCGAAGCGGCGCACCAGGGCCTCGTCGGACGCCTCCAGGAACAGCACGCGCCGCTTGACGTTCTTGGCGGCGAGGTCGGCGAGGGACTCGCGGAGGTTGTCGAAGAAGCGGCGGCCGCGGACGTCCACCACCACGGCGATCCGGGCCACATTGCCCTGGGAGCGGGCGCCCAGGTCGACCATGGTGGGGATCAGCGCGGGCGGCAGGTTGTCCACGACGAACCAGCCGAGGTCCTCCAGACATTTGGCGGCGGTGCTGCGGCCCGCGCCCGACATTCCAGAGATGATCACCAGCTCGGGGATGGCCGCCGCCTCGGCGGACTCGCCCGACGTGCCCGTATTCACCTGCGCTCCGTCTCCATGGTTCTCGTGCTCGGTCATGGTCTGGTCCCCCCGTTCGACGACGCCGCGCCGGCGGCCTCGTCCTCAATGATCTCTCCTGTGGCGGTGTTCACGGCGGGCGCGGCCGGGGCGGACCCGGCGAGCGCCGCGGCGACCGTCTCGGCCGTCTTACGGCCGACGCCGGGCACCTCGC
This sequence comes from Streptomyces yongxingensis, assembly GCF_055597465.1. NCBI lineage: Bacteria > Bacillati > Actinomycetota > Actinomycetes > Kitasatosporales > Streptomycetaceae > Streptomyces > Streptomyces yongxingensis. The sequence goes on along the minus strand of NZ_CM145717.1, from coordinate 8,147,284 downwards.
AGATCTGCTCGATCGTCGCGGCGCGCAGCCGCTTGACCGAGCCGAAGTGCTTGAGCAGGGCCTGCTTACGGCTGTCGCCGAGGCCCGGAACGGTGTCCAGCGGCCCGGCCTTCAGCGACTTGGCGCGCTTGCTGCGCTGGTAGGTGATGGCGAAGCGGTGGGCCTCGTCGCGGACCCGCTGGAGGAGGTAGAGCCCCTCGCTGCTGCGGGGCAGCACCACCGGGTCCTCCTCGTCCGGCAGCCACACCTCCTCGAGCCGCTTGGCGAGACCGCAGACGGCGACGTCGTCGACGCCGAGCTCGTCCAGCGCCCGCTTTGCGGCGGCCACCTGCGGCTTACCGCCGTCGACCACGACGAGCTGGGGCGGGTAGGCGAACCGCTTGGGCCTGCCCTCCTCGTCGGTCGGGCCGGAGGGCCCCTGGTCGGGTCCGTCGGGTCCGTCGATGGGCTGCCCGGCGGTCCCGGCGGTCCCGGGAGTCTCGACGGCCCCGGGAGTCTCGACGGCCCCGGGAGTCTCGGTGGCCTCGGAAGTCCCAACGGCCCCGGATGTCTCGGTGGCCACGGGAACCCCGGAAGCCCCGGCGGCTTCCTCCTGCCACTCCCCCGTCTTCTGCTTCTCCTGCAGATAGCGGCGGAAGCGGCGGCTCACGACCTCGTGCATGGAGCGGACATCGTCCTGCCCGGCGAAGCTCTTGATCTGGAAGCGGCGGTACTCACTCTTCCGGGGGAGCCCGTCCTCGAAGACCACCATGGAGGCCACCACGTCATCGCCCTGGAGATGGGAGATGTCGAAGCACTCCACGCGCAGCGGAGCGGAGTCCAGCCCCAATGCCTCGGCGATCTCCTCCAGCGCCCGGGAGCGGGTGGTGAGGTCGGAGGCGCGCTTGGTCTTGTGCAGCGCGAGCGCCTGCTGGGCGTTGCGCTGGACGGTCTCCATGAGGTCCTTCTTGTCGCCGCGCTGCGGGATGCGCAGATCGACCCGGGATCCCCGGCGCCCGGCGAGCCACTGGGTGACCGGCTCGGCCGGTTCCGGCACGGCGGGCACCAGGACCTCCTTGGGGACCGCGTCGCCGCGCTCCTCCCCGTACAGCTGCTGGAGGGCGTGCTCGACCAGCCCGGCGGTGTCGACGGCCTCGACCTTGTCGGTGACCCAGCCGCGCTGACCGCGCACCCGGCCGCCGCGCACGTGGAAGATCTGGACGGCCGCCTCCAGCTCGTCCTCGGCGACCGCTATCAGGTCGGCGTCGGTGGCGTCGGCGAGCACCACCGCGTTCTTCTCCATGGCGCGCTTGAGCGCCCCTATGTCGTCACGGAGCCGGGCCGCCTTCTCGTACTCCATCTCCTCCGCGGCCTCGTGCATCCGCTGCTCCAGGCGGCGCAGATAGGTGCCGGTGCGCCCGGCCATGAAGTCGCAGAACTCCTCGGCCAGTTGGCGGTGCTCCTCGGCGGTGACACGGCCGACGCAGGGGGCCGAGCACTTGCCGATGTAGCCGAGCAGACAGGGGCGGCCGATCTGGGCGGAGCGCTTGAACACCCCGGCGGAGCAGGTCCGGACGGGGAACACGCGCAGCATCAGGTCGACGGTCTCGCGGATGGCCCAGGCGTGGGCGTACGGGCCGAAGTAGCGCACGCCCTTCTTCTTGGCGCCGCGCATCACCTGGACCCGGGGGAACTCCTCGTTGAGGGTCACGGCGAGGGAGGGGTAGCTCTTGTCGTCGCGGTACTTGACGTTGAACCGGGGGTCGAACTCCTTGATCCAGGAGTACTCGAGCTGCAGGGCCTCGACCTCGGTGGAGACCACGGTCCACTCCACGGCGGCGGCCGTGGTGACCATGGTGCGGGTCCGCGGGTGGAGGTTCGACAGGTCCTGGAAGTACGACGAGAGCCGCTGGCGCAGGCTCTTCGCCTTTCCAACGTAGATCACCCGGCCGTGCTCGTCACGGAACTTGTAGACCCCCGGCGAGTCGGGGATCTGTCCCGGCTTGGGGCGGTAGCTGCTCGGGTCGGCCATGGTCACCACCCTACTTGCGGGGAGTGACACATCCGGTGCCCTCGGGACGCGGTTCGGTGAGGTCCAGTGGGATTCGGGGATTCCGCGGCCCGCCCGGGCGCGCGCCGGGCGGCCGGGCGGGCATCGTCCGCCCAGACGTCGCCGGCATCGTCCGCCCGGACGTCGCCCGCTCAGGAGCCGCCGACGTAATCCGCTCAGTCCTCGGGGCCCGCGACGAGCCGTCCGCCCTTCGCGGTGACCGGGACCGACGGCAGGGGCTTGTCCGCGGGTCCCTGGACGACCTTGCCGGTGCGGGCGTCGAACTGGCTGCCGTGGCAGGAGCAGTTGATCTTGCCGCCCTCGACCGTGTCGACGACGCATCCGGCGTGGGTGCACACCGCACTGAACGCCGTGAACTCGCCCTTGGCGGGCTGGGCGACCACCACCCGCTGCTCGCGGTAGATCTTGGCGCCGCCGACCGGCACGCCACCGGCCGGACCGAGCTCGACGGGGGCGGTGGGCGTCGGGGACGCCTGCTTGCCCGATCCGTCCGGCGAGCAGGCCGCCGCCCCGAGCCCGGCGGCTCCGGCCAGTGCGGCGCAGCACAGCACGGTTCGGCGGGAGGCGGGCTGGCTGGACATCTGCGGCTCCTGGGGGTGTGACGGCCCTCCGACCATACCGGCACAGATCCTTCCGTTCGCCGCCGCCCCCGGAGAGGGCGTAAACGCTTGCGCAAACGTTTACGCCGGACGCCCGATGCGATACGTTACGTGCCCCCAGCAGGGCCCGGCAGCCCGACGGCCCCGACTCCCCCGTGGACCGGCTCCCCCTCGGACCGCCCCCGACGACGATCTCCAACGTTAAGGACCGCAGCGGATGGCAACCATGGTCGATGTCGCCCGTCGCGCCGGGGTGTCCGTGGCCACCGTCTCGCATGTGCTCAACGAGACCCGGCCGGTCCGCCCCGGCACCCGTAAGGCCGTGCTGGACGCCATCGACGACCTCGGGTACATCCCCAACACGCTGGCGCGCTCCCTGGTGACCGCGCGCACCCGCTCGATCGGCCTGGCCGTCTCGGCGATCAGCAATCCGTACTTCACCGAGCTCCTCCAGGGCGTCGAAGCCAGCGCCCTGGAGCGGGGCTATGGTCTGCTGATCGCCGATCCGCACGACGACCCCGAGCATGAGCTCACCGTCGTCCGGCTGCTCCATGAGCGGCGGGTGGACGGTGTGATCGTCGCCCCGTCGGCCGAGCCCGCCGGGCTGCTGGAGTATCTGGCCCGCCGTGAGATCCCCGCCGTATTCCTCGACCGGCTGGTCGGCGACGCCCATGACCAGGTGTGCGCCGAGAACGCCCGCCCGGTCGAACAGTTGGTCGACCATCTCGCCGATCTCGGCCACACCCGCATCGGACTGGTCGCGGGACTGCCGGGGCTGAGCACCACCACCGAGCGGATCGCGGGCTACCGGGCCGGTCTTGAGCGGCACGGGCTGCCGTTCCGCCCCGGGCTGCTGGCCGGGGGCCACTCCGAGGCGCGGGGCGCGGCGGACGCCGTCCACCGGCTGCTGGCCTCCCCCGAGCCGCCCACCGCGATCATCACCGCGAACAACGCGATGACCATCGGTGCGCTGCGCGCCCTGCGGACGGCGGGGCTGAGCGTGCCGGACGATCTCGCGCTGGTCTGCTTCGACGACTTCTCCTGGGCGGATGTCTTCTCCCCCGGGCTCACCGCGATCTCCCAGCCCAGCCGGGAGGTCGGCGCCACCGCCGTCCGGCTGCTGCTCGAGCGGCTGGAGAACCCGGGGCGGCCGCCGCGCACCGTCCGGCTGCCCTGCGCCTTCGTCCACCGCACCTCGTGCGGCTGTGTGGCCGAAGCCCTCGACCGACCGCTCCCCGGAAACCCCGGACTCGCCGGAAAGGACCCCGTCTCGTGATCGTCGTCGCCGGAGAAGCCCTGATCGACCTCGTGCCCGAGCGCACGTCGAGCGCCGCGGCGGGTGACCGGCTGCCCGCGCTGCGGCCGGCGCGCGGCGGCGGCCCGTACAACACCGCGCTGGCGCTGGGGCGGCTCGGCTCGCCCACCGCGTTCTGCTCCCGGGTCTCCACGGACGGCTTCGGCGAGGCGCTGCTGGAGGGCCTGCGGAAGGACGGCGTGGACACCGCGCTGGTGCAGCGCGGTGAGGAGCCCACGACCCTGGCCGTCGCCTCCATCGGGGCCGATGGCTCGGCCGGGTACGGCTTCTATGTGCAGGGCACCGCGGACCGGCTCTTCACCCTGCCGCCGTCCCTTCCCGAGGGGGTGAGCGCGCTGTCGCTGGGCACCTGCTCACTGGTGCTGGAGCCGGGCGCGAGCGCGTACGAGGAGCTGCTGCGGCGCGAGGCCGCACGCGGGGTCTTCACCACGCTGGATCCCAATATCCGCACCGGTCTGATCCCCGACGCCGACGCCTACCGGGCCCGCTTCCGCGGCTGGCTGCCCCATGTCGGCCTGCTGAAGCTGTCCATAGAGGACGCGAGGTGGCTGGCCGACTCGGAGGACGCGGGGGATGTCGAGAGGGCCGTGGGCGCGTGGCTGGCGGCGGGCCCGGCGGCCGTGGTGCTCACCCACGGCGGGGAGGGGCTGAGCGTACGGCGGCAGGACGGCTCGGTGATCTCGGTGCCGGGCGAGCGGGTGGACATCGTGGACACCATCGGGGCGGGCGACACCGTGAACGCCGCGCTGCTGCACCGGCTGGCGGGGCACCAGGCGCTGTCGGCGCCCGCGCTGGCCAAGCTGGACGAGGCGGCCTGGCGGGATGTGCTGGGCTTCGCCGCCCGCGCCGCCGCGATCACCTGCTCCCGCGCGGGCGCGGAGCCGCCCTACGCGTCCGAGCTGGCCTGAGCCCGCCGTTACGCCCGCGCTCGCGCCGCGCCCGGGTCGGTCCGGGCGCGGCGCAGGCACAGGAGCATGGGGCTACTTCGCGGCCGCCCGCTTGGAGGCGACCGTGGTCTTGGCCGCCGCCTTCTTGGCCACGGTCTTCTTCGCCGCGGTCTTCTTGGCCGCCGTGGACTTGGCGGCGGCCTTCTTGGCGGGCGCCTTCTTGGCGGTCGCGCCGCCCTTGCGCGCGGCGGGCACCGTGGCGTCGCTCACCCGGTCGCCCAGCATGTCCCGCAGGAACTTCCCGGTGTGGCTGACCGGGATCGAGGCCACGTCCTCCGGGGTGCCCTCGGCGATCACCAGACCGCCGCCGCTGCCGCCCTCGGGGCCCATGTCCACGACCCAGTCGGCCGTCTTGATCACATCGAGGTTGTGCTCGATGACGATCACCGTGTTGCCCTTGTCGACCAGTCCGGAGAGCACGCTGATCAGCTTGCTGATGTCCTCGAAGTGCAGACCGGTGGTCGGCTCGTCCAGCACGTACACCGTGCGGCCGGTCGACCGCTTCTGGAGCTCGCTCGCCAGTTTGACGCGCTGGGCCTCACCACCGGAGAGGGTCGGCGCGGGCTGCCCGAGCCGGACATAGCCCAGCCCGACCTCGTTGAGGGTGCGCAGATGGCGGGCGATGGTGGGCACCGCCTCGAAGAAGTCCAGGGCCTCCTCGATGGGCATGTCCAGCACCTCGGCGATGGACTTGCCCTTGTAGTGCACCTCCAGGGTCTCCCGGTTGTAGCGCGCGCCGTGGCAGACCTCGCACGGCACATACACATCCGGCAGGAAGTTCATCTCGATCTTGATGGTCCCGTCACCGGAGCAGTTCTCGCAGCGGCCGCCCTTGACGTTGAAGGAGAACCGCCCGGGCTGGTATCCGCGGACCTTGGCCTCCATGGTCTCCGCGAACAGCTTGCGCACATGGTCGAAGACGCCGGTGTACGTGGCCGGGTTCGAGCGCGGGGTGCGGCCGATGGGCGACTGGTCGACATGCACCACCTTGTCGACCAGATCGTCGCCGGCGACCCGGGTGTGCCGCCCGGGAACCGCCCGCGCGCCGTTCAGCTCGCGGGCCAGATGGGTGTAGAGGATGTCGTTGACCAGCGTGGACTTACCCGATCCCGAGACACCGGTGACGGCGGTGAGCACCCCGAGCGGGAAGGACACGTCGATGTCCTGGAGGTTGTTCTCCCGGGCGCCGTGGACCGTGAGGCGCCGCTTGGGGTCCACGGGCCGGCGCGCCGCCGGCAGCGGGATGGCCCTCTTGCCGGACAGATAGTGCCCGGTCACCGACTCCTGGTTGACCAGCAGCTCGCTCAGCGGCCCGCTGTGCACCACCTTGCCGCCGTGCTCGCCCGCGCCCGGGCCGATGTCCACCACCCAGTCCGAGGTCTTGATGGTGTCCTCGTCGTGCTCCACGACGATCAGGGTGTTGCCGAGGTCGCGCAGCCGCACCAGCGTCTCGATCAGCCGGTGGTTGTCGCGCTGGTGCAGGCCGATGGACGGCTCGTCCAGCACGTAGAGCACACCGACCAGACCGGAGCCGATCTGGGTGGCCAGCCGGATGCGCTGGGCCTCGCCGCCGGAGAGGGTGCCCGCGGCGCGGTTGAGCGAGAGATAGTCCAGGCCGACGTCGACCAGGAACCGCAGCCGCTCGTTGACCTCCTTGAGGACCCGCTCGGCGATGGTCTTCTCGCGCGCGCTCAGCTCCATGCCGCGCAGGAACTCGGCGCATTCGCTGATCGACATCGCCGAGACATCCGCGATGGACTTGTCCTGCACGGTGACGGCCAGGACGATCGGCTTCAGGCGGGTGCCCTCACAGGTGGGGCAGGGCACCTCGCGCATATAGCCCTCGAACCGCTCCCGGCTGGCGTCGCTCTCCGCCTCCGAGTGGCGCCGCTTCACATAGGGCAGCGCGCCCTCGAAGGCCGTGGTGTACGCCCGCTGGCGGCCGTAGCGATTGCGGTAGCGGACCTCGATCTGGGTCCGGTGCCCGTTGAGCAGCGCCTTCTTGGCGCGCTGCGGAAGCCCGGCCCAGGGGACGTCCGTACGGAAGCCGAGCGCGTCGGCGAGCGCGCCGACCAGGCGGCCGAAGTAGTCCTTGGTGTGGCCGTGGGACCAGGGGTGGATGGCGCCCTCGTCCAGCGACTTCTCCTCGTCCGGGACGATCAGCTCCGGGTCGACCTCCATCCGGGTGCCGATGCCGGTGCACTCCGGGCAGGCGCCGAAGGGCGAGTTGAAGGAGAAGGTGCGCGGCTCCAGCTCCTCGAAGGACAGGTCGTCGTACGGGCAGTAGAGATGCTCGGAGAACATCCGCTCCCGCTGCGGGTCGTCCTCCTCCAGGTCCACGAAGTCGAGGATCACCATGCCGCCGGAGAGGCCGAGGGCGGTCTCCACCGAGTCGGTCAGCCGGCGCTTGGCGCTGTCCTTGACGGTGAGGCGGTCCACGACCACCTCGATCGTGTGCTTCTCCTGCTTCTTCAGCTTCGGCGGGTCGGACAGCTGGATGGTGGCGCCGTCCACCCGGGCGCGGCTGTAGCCCTTGGTCTGGAGATCGGAGAAGAGGTCGACGAACTCCCCCTTGCGCTCACGCACCAGCGGGGAGAGCACCTGGAAGCGGCTGCCCTCGGGGAGCTCCAGCACCCGGTCCACGATCGCCTGCGGCGACTGGCGGGCGATCGGACGGCCGCACTCGGGGCAGTGCGGCTTGCCGATACGGGCGAACAGCAGCCGGAGGTAGTCATAGACCTCGGTGATGGTACCGACCGTCGAGCGCGGGTTCCGCGAGGTCGACTTCTGGTCGATCGACACCGCGGGGGACAGGCCCTCGATGAAGTCCACATCGGGCTTGTCCATCTGCCCCAGGAACTGGCGGGCGTAGGAGGAGAGCGACTCGACGTACCGGCGCTGCCCCTCGGCGAAGATCGTGTCGAACGCGAGGGACGACTTGCCCGACCCGGACAGCCCGGTGAAGACGATGAGCGAGTCGCGAGGAAGGTCGAGTGAGACGTTCTTGAGGTTGTGCTCGCGAGCGCCACGAACGATGAGACGGTCGGCCACGCCGGTCGGCACCTTTCTTGAGAGAGACGGGGTGCGCCGAGCCCGCTCGCGGGGCGGTCCTGCCGGTCGGAGCAGAGGCGCAGCGGAGCGAAACCCCCAAACCCAGGGTATGGGGGCACGACGACGATGTCTTAAGGATGCAGCACACCGAGCCTATAGCACGCACATTCGATTTGCGGGACACGGGAGCCGACTTCACCCGATCGTGTGGTGCGCACTACGGTCGGGTCATGACTGACTACGCCGGGGCCGACTACGCCCGGGACGCCGCCGCCGTACAGGAGGCGACGGACCGGCTGCTGACCGCCGTCGCCGCCCTCGACGAGCCATCCCTCGCCCGTCCGTCGGAGCTCCCGGGCTGGACCCGCGGCCATGTCCTGGCCCACCTGGCCCGCAACGCGGACGCCCTGGTGAACCTCCTCACCTGGGCCCGGACCGGTGAAGAGACTCCGATGTACCCCGACGCGGAGACGCGCGACGCCGACATCCGGCGGGACGCCGCCCGGCCGCTCGCCGTCCACCTGGACGACCTGCGCACCAGCGCCACCCGCTTCGACGCGGCGGTCGCCGCGCTGCCCCCGGAGCGCCTGCCGTACGAGGTGACCCTGCGCGGCGGTGTCCGGGAGCCGGCCGCCGCGCTGCCGCTGCGCCGCCTCACCGAGGTCGAGCTGCACCACGTCGATCTCGGCATCGGCCGCACCGTGGCGGACCTGCCCGCCACGTTCGTCGAGAGCCAGCTCACCGTGCTCATTGACACAAGGTTCGCCGGGCGCCCGGATATTCCCCCGCTGCGGCTGGCCACCGGGCCCGGCGCAGCGGATGTCCGGCACACCGGCCGGCCCGCCGCCCCCGGGGAGTCCCCGGTCACCGTCACCGGCTCCTCCGCCGCCCTGCTGGGCTGGCTCACCGGCCGTACGGACGGCGCCGGTCTGTCCTGCCCCGACGGTCCCTTGCCCGTCCTGCCCGCACTAGGCTGAGGCCATGACCTACAGCGGAGTGGTGACGGTCGGCGGACCGGCCGACGTGCATGAACTGCCCGATCTCATGATCTCGAAGGTCGCGGTGGGCCCCATGGCCAACAACGCCTATCTGCTGCGCTGCCGGGCCACCGACGAACAACTGCTGATCGACGCCGCCGCGGAGCCGCACACCCTGCTCTCCCTCATCGGTGACAGCGGGATCGCGTCCCTGGTGACCACCCACCGCCACCCCGACCACTGGGGCGCGCTGCGCGAGGTGATGGAGGCCACCGGCGCCCGTACCTACGCGGGCCGCTACGACGCGGAGGGCATCCCGGCGCGCACCGATGTCCTGGTCGAGGACGGCGACACGCTGCGGGTCGGCCGGGTCGAGCTGACCGCCCGCCATCTGGTCGGCCACACTCCGGGCAGCATCGCCCTGATCTACGACGATCCGCACGGCCATCCGCACGTGTTCACCGGCGACTGCCTGTTCCCGGGCGGAGTCGGTAACACCCGTAAGGATCCCAAGGCGTTCGAGAGCCTGATCAACGACGTCGAGACCAAGCTCTTCGACCAGCTCTCCGACGAGACCTGGGTCTACCCCGGCCACGGCGACGACACCACCCTCGGCGCCGAGCGTCCGCACCTCGGGGAGTGGCGCGAGCGCGGCTGGTAGCGGCGCTCGCACGGCCCCGGAGCGCCGCGCGCCTCCGTACGCCCCGTGACCCCCGGCGGGCCGGGGCGGTTGTCGCGTCATGCAGCACGACCGCTCTCCGCAGCATGACCGCCCACCGTCCATGGCCCGCCTCGCCGCCGCGTCCCTGGCCGGCACCGCGATCGAGTTCTACGACTTCTTCGCCTACGGCACGGCCGCGGCGCTCGTCCTCGGCCCGCTGTTCTTCCCCACCTTCTCGCCGTTGGCCGGCACCCTCGCCGCCTTCGGCACCTTCGCCGTCGGTTTCGTCTCCCGGCCGCTGGGCTCGATGCTCTTCGGGCCCCTCGGCGACCGCCACGGGCGCCGTCCGGTGCTCATCGCCTCCCTGCTGCTCACCGGTCTCGCGACCGTCGCCGTGGGCTTCGTCCCGACCTATGACTCGATCGGCATCGCCGCCCCCGTCCTGCTGCTCGTGCTGCGCTTCCTGCAGGGGCTGGGGCTGGGCGGCGAATGGGGCGGCGCGGTGCTGCTGACCGTCGAGCACGCGCCCGCGCGGCGGCGCGGGCTGTGGTCGGGCTTTCCACAAGTGGGCCCGTCCGTCGGCTTTCTGCTGGCCAACGGCACGATGCTGGCCCTGTCGGCCACGCTCGGCGACGGCGAGTTCCGGTCCTGGGGATGGCGGGTGCCGTTCTGGGGCGCGGGGCTGCTGGCGGGCGCCGGGCTGCTGCTGCGGGCCCAACTGACCGAGACCCCGCGGTTCCGGGAGCTGGCCGAGCGCGGCGAGCAGGCCGCCGCGCCGCTGGCCGAGGTGGTGCGCGGCCACTGGCGGCTCGTCCTGCTGACCGCGGGCGGGCTCGCGGTGGGCTATGCGGTCTTCTACGCGGTCACGACCTGGTCCCTGGCGTACGGCACGGAGCGGCTCGGGGTGGCCCGCACCACCCTGCTGGGCTGCATCATGGCGGCCGTGGCGGTCCTGGGCGCCCTGACGCCCCTGGCGGCCCATCTCGGCGACCGCTTCGGGCGGCGGCCGATGTGCCTGGTGGGCTGTGTGGCCGTCGTGGTGTGGATGTTTCCGTTGGTGGCGCTGTTGCGCACCGGTGAGCCGCCGCTGATGTTCCTCGGCTTCCTGGGCGCGCTGCTCGCCTTCATCACCATGTTCGCGGTGACCTCGGCCTATCTGCCCGAGCTGTTCGAGGCGCGGGTGCGCTGTACGGGGGCGGCGCTCGGCTACAACCTCGCGGGTGTCCTGGGCGGGGCGCTCACGCCGGTCGTCGCGACGGCGGTGTCCCACGGCGACGGCCCGCCCTGGGGCGTCGCCGCGTATCTGACCGCCGTGGCGCTGCTGAGCCTGGGCTGCTTCGCGCTGTTGCCGGAGACACGGCCGACGGCCGACCGTCCCGATGGTGGACGGTCGGCCGTACGGCCTCTGGAGGCCGGGGAGGCGGCTGTGTGAGCCCGTCTCCCGGATCCGGGACGGACAGTCGTCGGACGCCGTCGGGCGCTCTCGGGCGCCGTCAGGGCGGTGACGCCGCGGGCGCCGTCAGACGTCGACGCTGTCCTTGTCCCGGGACCGGTCCTCCCCGCTCCCCGCCTCCGCCAGGGCCTGTTTCTTCGAGGCGTACAGACTGGTGGCCGTGGTGACGGCGAGCACCGCGCAGATGACGCCGAGCGAGACCGGGATGCTGATCTCCGGGACGTGCACCCCGGACTCGTGCAGCGCGTGCAGCACCAGCTTGACGCCGATGAAGCCGAGGATGATCGACAGCCCGTACGAGAGGTGGACCAGCTTCTTGAGCAGGCCGCCGATGAGGAAGTACAGCTGGCGCAGGCCCATCAGCGCGAAGGCGTTGGCGGTGAAGACGATGTACGGGTCCTGGGTGAGGCCGAAGATCGCGGGTATCGAGTCCAGCGCGAAGAGGACGTCCGTGGTGCCGATCGCCAGCATGACGATCAGCATCGGAGTCATCAGCCGCTTGCCGTTCTCCACGATGAACAGCTTGGTGCCGTGGTACTGGTCGGTGGACGGGAATCGCTTCTCGACCGCCTTGAGCAGCCGGTTCTCCTCGAACTCCTCTTCCTCCTCGTCGGCCCGCGCCTCCTGGATGAGCTTCCAGGCGGTCCAGATGAGGAAGGCGCCGAAGATGTAGAAGACCCAGGCGAAGGTCGAGACGATCGCGGCGCCGGCGGCGATGAAGACCGCGCGCAGCACCAGGGCGATGAGCACACCCACCATCAGCACGCGCTGCTGGTAGATCGTCGGCACGGCGAACTTCGCCATGATCAGGACGAAGACGAAGAGGTTGTCGACGCTCAGCGACTTCTCGGTGATGAAGCCCGCGAAGAACTCGCCGGAGGGCTGGCCGCCCGCGAAGACCAGCAGCCCGAGCCCGAAGAGCCCGGCGAGGGCGACCCAGACGGCGGTCCAGATCCCGGCCTCCTTGAGGGAGACCTCATGCGGTTTGCGGCCGCCTATGAAGAAGTCGACGGCGATCAGGGCGCAGAGGCCGATGATCGTCAGCCCCCACATGGTCACGGAAACGTCCACGATTCCTCCGGCATTCGTACGGCAGTCTCAGCGTCGTCGCTGCCGGAGGTCTCTTCCGCCCATGGACCGCGCCATGGACCGGTGTCCCGGGATTCCGTCCGGCCTCCTGGTGCCGGACGGAATCCGTGGTGACGGGAACACCGCTAAGGAGTACTCCCCTCCGCGTAAAAGAGAGTACAGGAATCCCCATGAGAGAGTAAAGAAAAAGGCAAAAGCGCTGGTCAGAGCCCCGGTCAACCTCGGTCAGCCCTGGTCAGCCGCCATATGACTGGCGGGCCCGCGCGGCCCTCAGAGCCTGCGCGGCCCTCCCCGCCTCTCCCAGCACCTGGCCCAGCACCCGGCTGCCCGGCGGCACCATCGACGGCTCGTACGTCCACGCATGGCCCACCCAGGGGTCGGCGAGGTGGTCGTCGGCCACCGGCGTGAGCCGCAGCAGCGACCGCCACAGCGGATCCAGCACTGGACCGTAGGCCCGCGCGTCCTCGCGGTCGGCGACCATCATCAGATGCACGCCCACCGAGGGCCCCTCGTCCGCCAGATAGCGCAGCTGGGTGACGGCCCGGTCGTCGAAGCCGTGCGGGAAGTCATGGACGATCAGCAACTGCTCGGCGGTGTCCATATCCGGCGGCAGGGCGTCCGTCGCCCGGCTGCGGATCGCCATCTGCACCAGGTCGACACGCTGGATCAGCGCGGCGAGCACCGCCGAGACCCCCTGGGCCCCGGCCGCCGGCGGCTCGGCCAGCACACCCGACCCCACCAGCGGCGCGAACGAGCCCGCGGCCGAACCCGCCGGGTCGATCACCTGCACCGCGAACTCCCCCGCCGGATAGACGGCCAGCATCCGCGCCGCGATCGCCACCGCCGCGTCCGCCGCCAGCCTGCGCAGCTCACCCGAGTCGGCCGGCCCGTCGAACGAGCCCGAACGCCCGGCGTCGATCCACAGCCCCCGCTCCAGCGGCAGCCGCACCAGCATGGGGATGCGCAGATCGGCGCGCTCCGGGAGGTGCAGGTCGCCCAGGCGCAGGGCCATCGGGACCTCCATCGGCACCTGGTACGCCTGCCACACCGGGCTGTCCCAGCGGGCGTAGGCGGGCGGCAGCGCGGGCTCCACCACCTCGGCCTCGGCGATGAGCTGCGCCAGATCGCGATCGAGGGCGGTCCGGGCCTGCTCGACGAGGTCGGTGTGCTTGGCGCGCGCCTCGGCGCGGGCGGAGTCGGCGCCCGGACCGACCCGGGTGCGCGGGTCGGAGAGCACCCGGTCCAGCTCCTGCTCCATACGGGACTCGGCGAAGTCCACGGCGCTGCGGTAGGCCGCGGTCGTCCGGGCCAGGTCCTCGAACATCCCCCAGACCTGGTTGTAGAGCCGTTCGTCCATGGACCAGCCGGAGGCGTCGCCCGCGACCGGCTGGGCGGGCTGTCCGGGCGCGGCGGGCGGCACCGCGGGCGGGGGCGTGGGCGGCGCGGCCGTACGGCGGCCCGGGTGCTGGTAGTCGATGGACCCTCCGGCGGCGGGCGTGCCCTGCGGCTGCTGCGGCGGGGTCTGCGGCTGGGCCGGGGCCGGGTCGGTGCCGCCGCCCGCGGCCGCCGTGCGCACCCGGCCGTCGCCCTCGGTGCGGGGCGGGGGCTGGGCGACCGAGCGGGCCATGCCGCGGGCCACCGCCTCGTTGATCCGTGCCGCGAGATCGGCGCCCTGCTCCAGCCCCTGGTCGAGCAGCATGGCGGCCAGCCCGCCCGCGTACCCCTGGCCGATGGCGCGCACCTTCCAGGCGCCCTGCCTGCGGTAGAGCTCCAGAGCCGCCACCGCGGACTCCGAGTCCAGATCGGTGATGGTGTAGCCGGCGATCTCGGTGCCGTCGAGGCCGGTGACGGCGACGAACGGCGCGGCCATGGCGCCGAACCGGGCCGGTCCGCCGACGCCCGTCGGCAACGCGAGCAGCACGGTGACCCGGTGGATGTGCTCGGGCATCGCGTCGAGGTCCACGGCGAGCCGGTGGGCGGCCGCCGCCTGTTTGGGCACCTCTATCCCGGCCAGCTGGGGCGAGGCGGGATGCGCGACCCATTCGGCGCCGTGCACCGTGCCGCGCTCATCGCCGAGTGTCGCCCCGGCCACGATCGGATTGCCCGCAGAGATCCGGATCTCCAAACGGGTCTGGGGCAGCGGGTGGTTCTGCCCTCGGACCAGCTCGGCCGTCATGGCTGCGTCCCCTCGTTGTGTTCCGCTGTGTGCCGTACGTGTGAGTGGTGGTGCGGTGGTGCGGTGAGCGCGTCGGCCCGGCGAGCTCTGCTCAACCGGGCCGACGCGCTCACCTGGGCGGTACGCCTTGACAGACGCGGTAACGCCTTTACAGATGCGGCAGGATGTGCGGCATCAGGTCCTGGAAGGTGCGGCCGTTGGCCGGCTCGCCGACCGCCTTCATCTGCCAGGAGCCGCCCGCGCGCTGCACCGTGGCCATGATCTGGGCGGTGTACTGCCCGCCGCCGGTGAGGGTGTAGCGGGCGAGCTCCTGGCCGTTGGTCTCGTCCACCAGCCGGCAGAACGCGTTCTGCACCTCGGCGAAGGTCTGACCGGTGAAGGAGTTCACCGTGAAGACGATCTGGTCGATGTGGACGGGCACCCGCTGGAGGTCGACCAGGATGGCCTCGTCGTCGCCGCCCTGCCCGGCGCCGCCCACGAGGTTGTCACCGGTGTGACGGACCGAGCCGTCGTCGCTGACCAGGTGGCGGAAGAAGACGACATCGGTCGGCTGCTTGTCCGCGAAGAGGACGGCCGACGCGTCGAGGTCGATCTCCCGCGTACGGGAGCCGAACAGCCCGCGGCGGGGCGCCGCCTGCCAGCCCAGCCCCATCCGCACCGCGGTCAGGGTGCCCCCGTCGGCCTTCTGCAGGCTGATGGCCTGTCCCTTGGACATGTTGACCGTCACGCGCTGTCCCTACTCTCGTCTCTCGATTCCCCGTGGCCGCCGCGGGCGTGCGGCCGTGGCCGCGCCGTACGCACGGCCCTTCCGAAAACCCTATGCACTGCCGCCGGGGCTCCGGCCGGACGAGCGGACTTTTGTGTCGGTCTTGCAACACAGGGAACCCACGGGCGCCCCGGTGAGGACCCGGGGCGCCCGGTGATCAGGAAACTCCGGCCTCCCGCATCTGCCGCAGCTCCTTCTTCAACTCCGACACCTCGTCGCGCAGTCGGGCCGCCACCTCGAACTGCAGCTCCGCCGCCGCGGCCCGCATGCGGTCGGTCATCTCCTCGATCTGCTCGGCGAGCTCGGCCGCGGGCCGGTCGGTCAGCACCGCCTCCTTGGCCTTGCCCTTGGCGGCCTTGGCCTTGCCGCCCTTGGCCGCCTTGCCACCGGCCGCCGGCTCGGCCGCCTTCGCGCCCTTGCCGTCCTTCGTCTTGCGGTAGCCGGTGCCGAGCAGCTCCTCCGTGTCCACGTCCTCGCGGGCGATCTGGGCCACGATGTCGTTGATCTTCTTCCGCAGCGGCTGCGGATCGATCTTGTTGGCCTTGTTGTACGCGATCTGCTTCTCACGGCGGCGGTTGGTCTCGTCGATGGCCTTCTCCATCGCCGGGGTGACCTTGTCGGCGTACATGTGCACCTGACCCGAGACGTTACGGGCGGCACGGCCGATGGTCTGGATCAGCGAGGTGCCCGAGCGCAGGAAGCCCTCCTTGTCGGCGTCGAGGATGGCGACCAGCGAGACCTCCGGAAGGTCGAGGCCCTCCCGCAGCAGGTTGATGCCCACCAGCACGTCGTACTCACCGGCGCGCAGCTCGCGCAGCAGCTCGACCCGGCGCAGGGTGTCCACATCGCTGTGCAGATAGCGCACCTGGATGCCCAGCTCGAGCATGTAGTCGGTGAGGTCCTCGGCCATCTTCTTGGTGAGGGTGGTGACCAGGACGCGCTCGTCCTTCTCGGTGCGGGTGCGGATCTCATGGATGAGATCGTCGATCTGGCCCTCGGTCGGCTTGACGACGACCTCCGGGTCGACCAGGCCGGTCGGGCGGATGATCTGCTCCACGAAGCCGTCGCCGCGGGACATCTCGTACGTCCCCGGAGTGGCGGAGAGATAGACCGTCTGGCCGACGCGCTTCAGGAACTCCTCCCACTTCAGTGGGCGGTTGTCCAGCGCGGAGGGCAGCCGGAAGCCGTGCTCGATCAGGGTCCGCTTGCGGGAGGCGTCGCCCTCGTACATCGCGCCGATCTGCGGCACCGTGACATGCGACTCGTCGATGACCAGGAGGAAGTCCTCCGGGAAGTAGTCCAGCAGGGTGTGCGGCGGGGATCCGGTCTCACGGCCGTCGATGTGCAGCGAGTAGTTCTCGATACCGGAGCAGGTGCCGATCTGCCGCATCATCTCGATGTCGTAGGTGGTGCGCATCCGCAGCCGCTGGGCCTCCAGCAGCTTGCCCTGCTTCTCCATCCGGGCCAGGGTCTCGGTGAGCTCGGCCTCGATCCCGGCGATGGCCTTCTCCATGCGCTCGGGCCCGGCCACATAGTGGCTGGCCGGGAAGACATAGAGCTCCCGGTCGTCGCTGATCACCTCGCCGGTGAGCGGGTGGAGCGTGGAGAGCGCCTCGATCTCGTCGCCGAACATCTCGATGCGGACCGCGAGCTCCTCGTAGACCGGGAAGATCTCGATGGTGTCGCCGCGGACCCGGAAGGTGCCCCGGGTGAACGCCATGTCGTTGCGGTTGTACTGAATATCGACAAAGCGACGCAGTAGCTGATCGCGGTCGATCTCCTCGCCGACCTTGAGCGGCACCATACGGTCCACGTACTCCTGCGGCGTACCGAGGCCGTAGATACACGAGACGGAGGCCACCACGACCACGTCACGCCGGGTGAGCAGCGAGTTCGTCGCCGAGTGGCGCAGCCGCTCCACCTCCTCGTTGATCGAGGAGTCCTTCTCGATGTAGGTGTCCGACTGCGGGACGTACGCCTCGGGCTGGTAGTAGTCGTAGTACGAGACGAAGTACTCGACCGCGTTGTTCGGCAGCAGCTCGCGGAACTCATTGGCCAGCTGGGCGGCCAGGGTCTTGTTCGGAGCCATGACCAGCGTGGGCCGCTGAAGTTTCTCGATCATCCATGCGGTGGTCGCGGACTTGCCGGTGCCGGTCGCGCCGAGCAGGACGACATCCCTCTCCCCCGCGCGGATGCGCCGGTCGAGGTCGGCGATGGCGGTGGGCTGGTCACCGCTGGGCTGATAGGGGCTGACGACCTCGAAGGGCGCCACCTTGCGTTCGAGCTGAGTTACGGGCCGCATGAGTCCCACCGTACGACTCGCCACTGACAACGGCGGAGCGCTCGTCCGCGCCGCTCCCTCCCCGGCCCTCCGGCCGGATTCAAATGATCATTGGCTGGATTCAGATGATCATGCGCGCGATGTCGCCCGTGACACGAATTTTCCGTCCATCCGATATCTATCCTCCGCTACCGCGCGTCTGGGACCCTCTGCCCGTCCATGAGTCGGACGAGAATCAGACGACGCGAGGAGTCCGTATGCAGATCCGCCCGGCCGCCGCGTTAACCGGCGCGCTCATCGGGATGTCCGCGCTCTTCCTCCCCACGGCCACGGCCCAGGCCACCGGCCGGACGACGCACCACCACACGGTCACCGTGGCCCATCGCGGTGCCTCCGCGTACGCCCCCGAGAACACCCTGGCCGCCGTCGACGCCGCCGACGACCTGGGCATCGACTGGGTGGAGAACGACGTCCAGCGCACCAAGGACGGCGAGCTGATCGTCATGCACGACACCACGCTGAGCCGGACCACCGACGTCGAGCAGGTCTTCCCGGACCGCGCGCCCTGGAAGATCTCCGACTTCACCCTCGACGAGATCGAGAAGCTGGACGCCGGAAGCTGGTTCGGCCCCGAGTTCCAGGGCGAGGCGGTGCCCACCCTGGAGGAGTACATGGACCGGGTTTCGGACAACCACCAAAAGCTCCTGCTGGAGCTCAAGGCCCCTGAGCTCTATCCGGGGATCGAGCGCCAGACGCTGCGGGAGCTGCGCAGAGAGGGCTGGCTGGACCACCGGCACAAGCGCCGGCTGATCGTCCAGAGCTTCAGCGCCGACTCCGTGCGGACGGTCCACCGGCTGCGCCCGGACGTCAAGACCGGCTTCCTGGGCACTCCGGCCGTCGCCGATCTGCCGGAGTACGCCGAATTCTCCGACCAGATCAACCCCAGCTACACCACCATCGACGCCGGCTATGTGTCCGCGGTGCGGTCGGTGGACGGGGCGCACGGCAAGCCGCTGGAGGTCTACACCTGGACCGTCAACGACGGCCCGACGGCGGTCTCGGTCGCGGGCATGGGCGTGAACGGCATCATCACCAACAAGCCCGATGTGATCCGGGACGCCCTCGACGACGCCTCATGAGCCACGGCTCCCCTGACGAGGCGCCCCGCCGACCGACCGGCGGGGCGCTGTCGGGGGGCGCTGTCGGTGGGGGGTTCTACGCTGAAGGCGTGACGATCGCAGAGCGGCAGACACAGCCGGAGCGGCGGGAGCAGCCGGACCCGCGGGAGCGGCGGGAGCGGCGGGAGCGCCCGGAGGGGCCGGACGCGCGCGCCTGGGCCTGGGCGGTCCTGGCCACGCCCATCGGCCCGCTGCTGCTCGCGGCCACCGACGAGGGCCTGGTCCAGGTGGTCTTCCACGCGGAGGAGAAGCCGGCCGCCGAGGCCGTCGCCAGGCTCACGCGCCGCCTCGGCGCCGAGCCCACCGCCGTGCCGCCCGCGGCTCCCGCCACCGCGGCCGCCCCGTCCGCGCCTCGCTGCGCCGGGCATCTCGCCGAGGCGATACGGCAGATGGAGAGCTATTTCGCCGGGGACACCAAGGCGTTCACCCTCTCCCTGGACTGGTCCCTGATCACCGGCTTCAACCGCCGGGTGCTGCGCGAACTGGCCGCGCATGTGCCCTATGGCACGGTTGTCGGCTATCAGAACCTCGCCGACCGGGTGGGTGAGCCGGGCGCGGCCCGCGCCGTCGGCGTGGCCATGGGGAGCAATCCACTGCCGGTCGTGGTGCCGTGCCACCGAGTGGTGGAGAGCGGCGGGGGCATCGGCGGTTTCGGCGGCGGGCTGGAGACCAAGCGCACCCTGCTGGCACTGGAAGGCGTTCTTCCGCAACCGCTCTTCTGAATCGTTCTTCCCGGCCGGACGGAAATATCTTGTTCCGGAATTCCGCGGCCGTCTTGTGGTGCTTGTCCGTCACCCTTATCTTAAGAGCGCCCATCGCCCTGGCTTTCTGTCACCAGCCGGGCATGGGGCTCTCTTTGCGTTCGGCCGTACGAACCGTACCGCGCGATAACGCTCTTCCGCTCTTCGGCACTTCCCGCTCCACCGATCGCGCGTGCCACCCGCTCTGCCGGTACTTCCCGCACGTCCGCACCCCCCCGCTCTTCGTCGCTCTTCCTCGCTCTTCCCGCTCCTCGGAAATTCATCGCTCAACTACGTCCCCACAAGTGATCGAATTGGAGAGCCATGTCCGGTGTTCTGCTCGCGGGCGGCGCGGTCGCGGCGCTATTCGCCTCGGCCCTTTCCACCCAGGGTGTTTCCTCGGCCCCTGATGGACCGCCGGAAAAGATCCAGATAAGCGTCAAGACGGTGAACGGCTCTGGCTGCCCCAAGGGCACCACCGCCGTGGCCGTCGCCGCCGACAACTCGGCGTTCACCGTGACCTACAGCGACTATCTCGCCCAGGTCGGCCCCGGCGCGGACCCGACCGACATCCGGAAGAACTGCCAGCTCAGCCTGGGCGTGCATGTGCCGCAGGGGTTCACCTACGCCATCGCCCAGGTCGACTACCGGGGCTATGGCTACCTCGAAAAGGGCGCCAAGGGCACCGAGAAGGCGAGCTACTACTTCCAGGGCTCGGCGGACACCGCGTCGCGGACCCATGACTTCAGCGGTCCGTACAACGACAACTGGCAGACCACCGACAGCACCGACTACAGCGCCCTGGTGTGGGCCCCCTGCGGCCAGGACCGCAACTTCAACGTCAACACCGAGCTGCGGGTCAGCGCCGGCACCTCTCCTGCGGGCACCACCAGCTTCATGGCCATGGACTCGACGGACGGCGGGGTCAACACGGTTTACCACCTCGCCTGGAAGGAATGCCCTTCCGCCGTCCGGTAGCCCGGTAAATCCACCATCGAATGGAGAATCATGCCCGGTGTTCTGTACGCAGGCGGCGTGGTCGCGGCGTTATTCGCCTCGACGCTCACTTCCCAGGCATATGCGCAACCCCCGTTCGACACCGTGCCGCCGGACAAGATCGTGATCACGGTCGCGACCGTCAATGGGTCGGGCTGCCCGGCGGGCACCGCCGCGATCGCCGTCTCCCCGGACAACACGGCCTTCACCGTGACCTACAGCGAGTATCTCGCGCAGGTGGGCAAGGGAGCCAAGCCGACGGACTTCAGAAAGAACTGTCAGCTGAGTCTGGTCACGCATGTGCCACAGGGCTTCTCCTACGCCATCGCCAGTGTCGACTACCGTGGGTTCGCCCATCTGGAAAAGGGCGCGTCGGCCACTCAGAAAGCCTCGTACTACTTCCAGGGGCAGTCGCAGACCTCGTCGAACACGCATAACTACACCGGCGCCTACGACGACAACTGGCAGGCCACCGACGTATCCGATATCGCCACCGTGGTGTGGTCGCCGTGCGGTGAACTCCGCAACTTCAACATCAACACCGAGCTGCGGGTCAACGCCGGAACGTCCAACACCCAGGAAACGACCAGCTTCATCGCCATGGACTCGACGGACGGCGATGTGAGCACCACCTATCACTTCGCCTGGAAGGAATGCCCGCCGACCAAGAAGTGACCCCCGCGCACCAACCCGGACCTGACCACCTGCGCACCGCCTCGAAACGTACCCGGCTACGACTCCGGGCGGTGCCAGGCCGGATGCCGGGGGTCGTCCGTCCGCACCACCACATCCGCCGCCTCACCGGGCCCCACCTCGTCCTCGTAGCGCGCGAAGGCGGGCAGGGTCCAGCGGTCGCCCTCGTCGGTGCGGCGGGCGAGGGCGGACGGGGACAGCCGCAGATGCACCGAGAGGTCGAACGGGAACCAGTGTCCCAGCAGCAGCGCGCCGTGCAGCAACAGCACCCCGCCCGGCGGAAGCTCGGCATACGGGCTGCGCGTGGCCCGGTCGGTCTCCGGATCCCACAGGTCGGGCAGCACCCGCCCGGTGCCGCCCGGCCCCGGTTCCAGCGGATCGAAGACCTCGCGCCACAGGGCGCCGGTGTCCAGCCAGCGGTCGTAGTACGCGTCGGGATCCCGCTTCCCGTACTCGTAGCGCAGCGAGGCGGGCCGCCAGAACCCCGCCGCCGCGACCACCAGGGCCGGACGCCCCCGGACGCGCAGCGCATCCGCCAGATCCCGCGCCAGCTCGCCGGTGGGTGCCGCCGGAGCGCCGTCGACGGCCACTCTCAGCCAGGGGCTGCCGTCCGCCGCCGTCAGCCCGGCGATGCGGTCGGCGGTCGCGTCGGTCAGCCGTTCCCAGGTGATCGCTTCGAGCCGCACGCCCCCATCATGCCGTGGGCCCGGGGGCTGTGGGCTCCAGGGCCCGGGGACTCCGGGAGAGGTACTCTCCGGCCATGGCATCTCAGATAGCGCTGCTCCGCGGCATCAATGTGGGCGGGAACAGGAAGTTCCCCATCGCCCGGCAGCGTGAGCTGATGGCCGAGCTGGGCTTCGAGGACGTCACCGTCCACCTCCAGACCGGCAATATCGTCTTCGCCGACCCCGGCACCCCGCCCGAGCGAACGGCCCGCACGCTCGAGGACCACTTCGCCGCCGGTCTCGGCTTCCCCGTGGACGTCACGGTCCGTACGCGCGACGAGCTGGCCGCGGCGATCGAGGCCAACCCGTATCCGGAGGCCGCGGCCGAGCCCAGGACCCTGCATGTGGTCTTCCTGGCGGCCGTGCCCGCGGACACGGCCGCGCTGGACGCGCTGGATCCGGCCGCCTACGCCCCTGAGGCGTTCCGCCTCATCGGCCGCGAGATCTTCCTGCACTGCCCGGACGGGGTCGGCCGCTCCAAGCTGGCGGCGAAGGTCACCAACGCCCGGCTCGGGGTGCCGGCCACCGCCCGCAACTGGAACACGGTCACCAAGCTGCTCGCGCTGGCCGACGGCTGAGACGTTTCCTCGGCATCAGCCGGAGACACGCCGCATCAACCGGAGACACGCCGAGCCGCGCTCAGCTCCAGCCGTACCGCTGCCGCAGCCGCATCACGACCAGGTCGAAGCGCGGCCGGTCGAGCGCGCACGCCTCGCGCCGCATCCCGTCCGGGTGCACCCGCAGCACCCGGTCAAGATCGACCCATGACTCCCGCCCGGCCCGGTCCCACGGCCCGGAGCCGATCGAGACCCACTCGCGGTCGCCGTCGTGCCGCTTGCTCGACAGCTGCACGGCGAGCAGCGTTCCGGCCCGCTCCCGCGCGACCACCAGCACCGGGCGGTCCTTGCCGCGGCCGTCGTTCTCCTCGTACGGCACCCATGTCCAGACGATCTCGCCGGGGTCCGGGTCGCCGTCCGGATCGGGTGCGTAACTCGTCCGTACCCGCCCGACCTGGCGCGGATGAGCCTCGACGGTGGCGGCCGGGCCGGTGCTTCCGGGAAGCGCCGCGCCGTCCCCCGTCCCGTGCGTTCCGTTGAATGGGCTGATCACGCCCGACACGTTAACCCGTCCGCGAAACCCGATGACATGGCGGCCCCCTCGGCGTGGAAGGGGCATGTACGTGCCCGATGTTCTCGACCCACTGGCGGAGCTCGTCAAACGACGCCATGACCCGGTCGTCGTTCAGACAGTGCGCTCCACGGCGGCCGCGACCATCGCCTACGTCGTCGCCCTCGAGCTCAGCAAGGAACCCGCCCCGCTCACCGCGCCGCTGACGGCCCTCCTCGTCGTCCAGGTCACCCTGTACGCGACCCTCACCAGAAGCCTGCGCAGGGTCGAGGCCGTGGTCGTGGGCGTCCTGATCGCCGTCGCCTTCAGCGTGCTGGTGGGGTTGACCTGGTGGAGTCTGTGCCTGATCATCCTCGCCGCCCAGACCGCCGGTTATCTCACACGCGTGGGCGACTGGGTCCAGGAGGTGGCGATCAGCGCCATGCTGGTCCTGGGCGTGGCGCAGGTGACCACCTACGCCTGGGACCGGGTGCTGGAGACCCTCATCGGCGCCGGTGTGGGGATGGCCTTCAACTTCTTCCTCGCGCCTCCGGTGTGGGTCGAGACGGCCGGCAAGTCCATCGAGGACCTGGCCCGCCGGATGCGTCAGCTGCTGCTGCACATCGGCGAGGAGCTCGGCAGTCACATCGCCGTCGACCGCGCCGCCGCCCGGCTCTACGAGGCCCGCCGCCTCGACCACGACATCTCCCAGGTCGACGCCGCCCTCCGGCAGGCGGAGGACAGCGTGCGGCTCAACCCCCGCGTCAAGGAGGGCCTCCTCTACCGCGTGGTGCTCCGCACCGGCCTGGACACGCTGGAGATCTGCACCGTCATCCTGCGCGTCATGTCCCGCACCCTGACCGACCTCGCCAGGGCGCGGACGGACGAGCCCCTCTTCCCCCCGGACGTGGCGGATGCCCTGAAGGACCTCTTCACCCATCTCGCCGCCGCCGTCGAGAGCTTCGCCGTCCTGGTCACCACCCAGGTCAGCGCCAACGCCGAAGAGGCCGAGTCCCGCCTCTCCAGCGAGCTCGTCAAGGCCCACGCCAGCCGCGACCGCGGCGCCGACCTCCTGCTGCGCCGCGTCCAGGAGCACCCCCGCCAATGGCAGCTGCACGGTGCGCTGCTCGCGGAGATCGACCGTGTCCTCGACGAACTCGACATGGAGCAGCGCTCCAAGCGGCTCATGGAAGAGCTCGACCGCAGCACCCGCGAGAAGCGCGAGCGCTTCCCCTTCCTCCACAAGCTCCGGCGCCCGCTCCGGCGCGGCCGTACGGACGGCTCCGGAGCGGTCTGAGTCCCCCGGGGCGGTCAGCTGAGCGGGTAGCGGTCGCGAGGGAAGACCACGTCGTCGTAGGGCTCGTACAGCTCCACCGAGCGGTGGAACTCGGAGGCGAAGTCGTCGGCGAGTTCGGCGATCGTGCCGCGGCCCTCGGTCAGGGACAGCCAGGACGGCGGGAGGCGGAGGTCGCCGTGGTGGGCGCCGAGGATGTTGCCGCAGATCGAGCCGGTCGAATCGCTGTCGCCCGAGTGGTTGACGGAGAGCAGCAAGGCCGCCTGGACGGGGGTGCGCGGGGGCGCCGGGTCGTAGCTGATCTTGCCGCCGGGGCCGTACAGGATCTGCTGGGCGGGGGTGCGGGCCAGGGCGCTGTAGACCGCGATGGCCAGCGCCTCCTCGGCGACCCAGCCGCCGCCGAGCGACTCGGTCTTCTCGGGCGTCGGATCGCCCTCGGCCGCCAGGTCGACCGCCTTACGGAGGGCGGCGGTGGTCTCCTCGTGACCGGGGTAGCGGGCGAGGAGTTCCAGGGTGCGCAGGGTCGCGCCTTCGAGGGACTCGCCGTCGAGCAGGCAGGCGATCATGGCGGCCAGGGCGCCGGCCGCGTAGTAGCCCGTCGGATGGCCATGGGTGATCTGGGCGCAGCGGGCGGCGAGTTCGAAGCAGTCGCGGGGGTCGAGCCCGGTGAGGCCGAACGGCGCCGAGCGCATCACGGTGCCGCAGCCCTTGGAGCCGGTGTTCACCGGGCCGGGGGTGCCGTCGAGGGGGGCACGCGGGGCGGGGACGTGCTTCGCGGTGAGGCCGGAGAGGCAGGCGTTGCCGGGGGCGCGGCGGGCGTACAGCCAGGGCTGGGTGCGCAGCCAGCCGGAGCGGACCAGGTCCCCGGTGCCCTCGGCGGGCGGCGGCCCGGGGTGGTTCTGGGTGTCCAGCCAGCGCAGATAGGCATGGCGGACGACGGCGGTCTCGGACGCCTCGAGCCCCTTGGACGAGGTTCTGGCGTGGGCTCGTATCAGGCCCTCGGCCGTGAAGAGTGTCATCTGGGTGTCATCGGTGACGCGGCCCACGACTCCGCTGCCGTCCGGGACGAGGGTGGTCACGCCCGCGGGGCCGTGGGTCTCGCGGATCGACCGCAGGGAGAGGAACTCGATGGGATTGCCGAGGGCGTCGCCGATCGCACCGCCCAGCAGGCAGCCGCGGATGCGGGCCCGCTTGGCGGCCGTTTCGTCCCATGACTGGCGGATCACTGGCAGCTCCTCATCGTCCTGGTCCCATGCCGTCTCGTGTGGATGTACACGACATGATCTCAGGTGTCGGTGGGCGTCCTCCGGCGGTAGATTCGAGAGGGCGGAAAGCGGAAGGAAACAGCCGAAAACGGGAGATGCGGTGCCATGCCGATGCGGCTGATCCGAACGGGTGATGAACCGGTGCACGCGCGCAGTCCGCTGCGGATGCGGCTGGGGCTGGCCGCGTGGGGGCTGCTCTGGACGCTCGGCGGTGCGGTGGCCTTCGCGGTCGCGGGCCGGCCGGGGTGGGCGGCGGCGTGCGGGGCGCTCGCCGTCGTCACGCTGATCGACCTCGTCCTGGTCATCCGGCACATCCGGCAGGGGCCGCACTATCAGCCGGGCCGGGATGTGCCGCCGTACGCACCGGTCGCCGAGGACAGGCGGAGCCGCGGTCGGCGGCGGGCTCCATAAGGGGCCCCGGGCTCTGTAAGGGCGGCGGCGGGCTCCGTAAGGGCGGCGCCGCTGAAGCGTGGGCTCCGTAAGGCCGCTGAAGCGTGGGCTCCGTAAGGGCGTCGCCGTCCTGAAGCTCGTGGACGCCGTAAGGCGGGCAGGCCGCTCCGGCGGTGACGGGATATCGACGGCGGGGAGCACCACGTTCCGGGGGATACTGCCCAGTACCTGCTGAGTACCTGCCGCGACAGGGGGCCGTCATGGGGGTGCTGGCGATCGGCATCGCGCTCTGTGCGCTCGGGCTGATGCTCTCCGGGACCGGAGAGCCGTACGGGCGGCGGGAGGCCCGGCGGGGACCGGAGGCCGACCCGTACGACATCGCCCGTCAGCGCGGAGTGGCGCTCGGGCTCGGCGGGGTGGTGCTGCTGGGCGCGGTGGTCCTCGGCGGCTTCGCCCTCTGGCGCTGACCGGGGACACGGGCGCCCGCCGCGCACCGGCGCGTACGGCGGCACGCGGGCCCCGGTGAGCGCCGCGGCTCAGCCCGCGCCCCGCCTATCCGTCCAGGCCGCCCTTTTCGCCGAACCGGGCCGCCTCGACGAAGTCCGGGCGCGGATCGAGCGCCGCGGCCAGCCGGAAGTGGCGGGTGGCCTCGGCCGAGCGGTTGGCCCGCTCCAGGGTGCGGGCCAGGGCGAAGTGGGCGAAGGCGTTGTCCGGCTCGCGCTCCAGGACGAGCTGGAACTCCAGCTCCGCCGAGCGCAGCTGGGCCGCGCCGAAGAACGCGCGCGCCCGGAGCAGCCGGGCCGCCGTGTTCTCGGGATGGGCGCTGATGACCGAGTCGAGCAGCTTCACGGCGCCCCGTGGATCTCGGGCGGCGAGCAGCTGCTCCGCGGCGCGGAAGTCGATGACGTGGGTCTCGGGCGTGGGCTCGGGCACAGCCGTTTCCTTCCCCGCGTACGTACTCGGTGGTGAGGCGGTGGATGGAGTGAGGGGATGGGATGAACCGTCACGGATGATCGTTCGCTACGGGGTGCACAACAATCACTCCGCACGCCGCATTCCCCGCCACGGGCCCCCGCACGCTCCGCACCGCGCCCCGGCTCGGCGCGCCCCGCCCGGCTCAGCCCCGCAACGCTCCGCGCGCACCGCGCCCCCGCTCAGCCCTCCGCGGTGGCCGCCCGCTGCACCAGATCCGCCCAGACCTTTCTGACCTGCGGCTCCAGCGCCTCGATCGGGCCATTGTTGTCGATCACGACATCGGCGATGGCCAGCCGTTCCGCGCGGGTGGCCTGTGCCGCCATCCGGGCCCGCGCCTCGTCCTCGGCCATGCCGCGCAGCCGCACCAGCCGGTCGAGCTGGGTCTCGGGCGTGGCGTCCACGACCATGACCAGGTCGTAGAGCGGCGCCAGCTTGTTCTCGGCCAGGAGGGGGACGTCGTGGACGACCACGGCGTCCGGCGCGGCCGCCGCCTGGAGTTCGGCGGAGCGGTCCCGGACCAGCGGGTGGATGATCGCGTTCAGCGCGCTCAGCCGCTCCGGGTCGTTGAAGACGATCCCGCCGAGCCCGGGCCGGTCCAGACGGCCGTCGGCGGTCAGCACCTCGGGGCCGAACTCGGCGACGACGGCGGTCAGTCCCGGCGTGCCCGGCTCGACCACCTCACGAGCGATCCGATCCGAGTCGATCAGCACCGCTCCCAATGAGGTCAGGATCCGTGAGACCTCGCTCTTGCCCGCGCCGATTCCGCCCGTGAGCCCCAGGTTCAGCATGGGGCCCACGCTATACGGCGCGCCGGTGGGGTCATCGGTCAGGCTCCGCCGTCGCCCTCGCGCTCGGCGAGGAACCGTTCGAACTCCGCGCCCAGTTCATCCGCCGAGGGCAGCTCGGCCGGCTCCGCGACCAGGTTGCCGCGGCTCTCGGCCCCGGCCACCGCGTCGTACTGGTGCTCGAGGCCCCGTACGAGCGCGACCAGCTCCTCGTCGCCCTCCGAGATCTGCCGCTCGATCTCCTCCTGCGTCCTGAGGGCCTCGTTGCGCAGGGCGTGCGTCGGCCCCGGCAGCACCAGACCCGTGGCCGCGGTGATGGCCTCCAGCGCGGTGAGCGCCGCGTCCGGATAGGCCGACCGGGCCAGATAGTGCGGCACATGCGCGGCCACGCCGAGCACATCGCGGCCCGCCTCGGCGAGCCGGTACTCGATCAGGGATTCGGCGCTGCCGGGCACTTGGGCCTCGTCGAAGTAGCCCCGGTGACCGGGCATCAGGTCGGTGCGATTGCCATGCGGGGTGATGCCGACCGGCCGGGTGTGCGGCACGCCCATCGGGATGCCGTGGAAGTTCACCGCGAGCCTGACGCCCAGCCGCTCGACCATCTGGCCCACGGCCGCCGCGAACCGCTCCCACTCCACATCCGGCTCCGGGCCGGTGAGCAGCAGGAACGGGGCCGCGGTCGCGTCGCGCACCAGATGCAGCTCAATCTTCGGCGTCTCGTACGCGGTCCACCGGTCGCGCTGGAAGGTGAGCAGCGGGCGCCGGGCCCGGTAGTCGACCAGCCGGTCATGGTCGAAACGCGCCACCACCTTGCGCGGCAGGCCGTCGAGCAGCCGCTCCACGATCTGGTCCCCGGTCTCGCCGGCGTCGATATAGCCGTCGAAGTGGTACAGCAGCACCAGCCCGGCCGAGTCCCGCGAGGCTATCGCGTCGACCTCCGCCAGCCCGCTCGGTTCCCATGCGTACAACTCCTGCGGATCATGCACTGTGACCGCTCCTCCTCGTGTTCGCACCGAAGAACACCGAACGGGGGCGGGGGCATTCCCCGGGCGGAATCTTCGATGGCCGAGCGGCTCTGAACCCCGTCTCCGAGGGGACCACTTGGGCGACGTTCCCAACGGCCCACCGGGGCGAACGGGAGCGGCCCGATCTCGACGTCGGCGCACGTCGCGGGGTTGACGCGCATATGTGGCGCGCCTATCTTCGCCAGCCGTCAGCGGTTCATCATGTCATCCGGCGTTCACTGACCAGAACCCAGCGTGTTCACCTCTGACCACGGCACAGGAAGGCAGCCTCCTATGCACTCCCCCGGCCGCACTCCCACCCGATTACGCACCCTCCTCACCGCCATCGCCGCCGGACTGATCGCCACCGGCGGGCTGATGGCGGCGGGCATGACCGGGCGGGAGGCCCCCGCCGCCCCCGCCACCCCGATCTCCGTCGATGACACGGACGGGCTCAGGGAGGCCCTCGCCGGGGCCCGGCCCGGCGATACGATCCGGCTCGCCGACGGCAGGTATCACGGCAGTTTCCAGATCACCGCCTCCGGCACCTCCGGCTCGCGGATCACCCTCACCGGCTCCTCGAAGGCGGTCCTCACCGCGAGCTGCGGCTATGGGCTGCGGCTGAACGGCGCCTCGTACTGGACCGTCAGGGGGATCACGGTCCGCGGCGGCAAGGAGGGCATCAGGATCGACGGCGCCCGCGGCGTGACCGTGGACTCCGTTTCGGTCAGTGTGCGGCGCCATGGGCATGCGTAAGGCCCGCTCCCCAGGGGGAGCGGGCCTTACCTGCTCAGCTGGTGCCGACTAGCGGCGGCTGGTCAGCTCTGGCCGCCGGCCAGCTTCTCGCGAAGCGCGGCCAGCGCCTCGTCCGAGGCCAGGGCGCCGGAGTTGTCGGCCGACTCCGAGGAGTACGAACCGCCACCGGCCGCCTGCCCGCCCGGCGCCGGGGCGGCGCTGCCCGCCTCGGCAGCGGCCTGCTCGTCGGCCTCGCGGGACTTGATGACCTGCGCCTGGTGCTGCTCGAAGCGCTGCTGCGCCTCGGCGTACTGGCGCTCCCACTCCTCGCGCTGCTTCTCGTAGCCCTCGAGCCAGTCGTTGGCCTCGGGGTCGAAGCCCTCGGGGTAGATGTAGTTGCCCTGGTCGTCGTAGGACGCGGCCATGCCGTACAGGGTCGGGTCGAACTCGACCGCGGACGGGTCGGCACCGAAGGACTCGTTGGCCTGCTTCAGCGAGAGGCTGATGCGGCGGCGCTCGAGGTCGATGTCGATGACCTTGACGAAGATCTCGTCGTTGACCTGGACGACCTGCTCCGGGATCTCCACGTGGCGCTCGGCCAGCTCGGAGATGTGGACCAGACCCTCGATGCCCTCGTCCACGCGGACGAACGCACCGAACGGCACGAGCTTGGTGACCTTACCCGGGACGACCTGGCCGATCTGGTGGGTCCGGGCGAACTGCTGCCACGGGTCCTCCTGCGTCGCCTTGAGCGACAGGGAGACGCGCTCGCGGTCCATGTCGACGTCCAGGACCTCGACCGTGACCTCCTGGCCGACCTCGACGACCTCGGACGGGTGGTCGATGTGCTTCCAGGACAGCTCCGAGACGTGGACGAGACCGTCGACGCCGCCCAGGTCCACGAACGCACCGAAGTTGACGATGGAGGAGACGACGCCGGAGCGCACCTGGCCCTTCTGGAGGGTGGTGAGGAAGGTCTGGCGGACCTCGCTCTGGGTCTGCTCCAGCCAGGCGCGGCGGGACAGGACCACGTTGTTGCGGTTCTTGTCGAGCTCGATGATCTTCGCCTCGAGCTCCTTGCCCACGTAGGGCTGCAGGTCGCGGACTCGGCGCATCTCCACCAGGGAGGCGGGGAGGAAGCCACGGAGGCCGATGTCGAGGATGAGACCACCCTTGACGACCTCGATGACGGTGCCGGTGACGATCCCGTCCTCTTCCTTGATCTTCTCGATGGTGCCCCAGGCGCGCTCGTACTGGGCGCGCTTCTTCGAGAGGATCAGTCGGCCTTCCTTGTCCTCCTTCTGGAGGACGAGGGCCTCGATCTCGTCGCCGACCGCCACGACCTCATTGGGGTCGACGTCGTGCTTGATCGACAGTTCGCGAGAGGGGATGACGCCTTCGGTCTTGTAACCAATGTCGAGCAGGACCTCGTCCCGGTCGACCTTCACGATGACGCCGTCGACGATGTCGCCGTCGTTGAAGTACTTGATCGTCTCGTCGATCGCGGCGAGGAAGGCTTCCTCGGAACCGATGTCGTTTACCGCCACCTGCGGGGTGGTGCGGGTTGCCTCGGTGCTGCTCGTCATGTGGAAAAGGGCTCCGGTACGGACATGAAGTCGTAGGTACTGCTACGCCGGGGGCCCTTATCGCACTGCCGAAGCCGGACAGCCTTGGAGACGCCGAATCTTTCCGATTACAGGGATCGAAAAGCGCGAGCGCCTCGACAACCGAGGGGACATACAACAGATGCGAGCGCGGCCTGCTCCGTCCGAGGCGCACAGGCCCGCAGCGCAACTTGTAGCATACGGGGGCAGCCGGGCATGGTCAATGCACGAAGAGCGCACGTGGGGATTAACGCCCCGAACCCGGCAAATTGCATGGTCCGTACTGCGACGCGGTTCTCACCGTGCCCCGCAGCCACAGGTCGAAACAGAGAGTACGACGACGCGCGCGATGGTCCAAGAACACGAGCCCAGCACCCCTGGGGAGGCCGCCGAACCGACGGCCACCCGCCGCATCGCCGACACGGCGGAGAGCAGCCGGGCCAACCGGGGGTGGTGGGACCGCAACGCGGACGAGTACCAGGAGGAACACGGCGCCTTCCTGGGCGACGACCGGTTCGTATGGGGCCCCGAGGGGCTGGACGAGGCGGAGGCCGGGCTGCTGGGCCCGGTGGAGGCGCTCAAGGGGCGCGATGTGCTGGAGGTGGGCGCGGGCGCCGCGCAGTGCGCCCGCTGGCTGGCCGCCCAGGGCGCGCGGCCGGTGGCGCTGGACCTCTCCCACCGGCAACTGCGGCACGCGCGGCGGATCGACGCGGAGGCGGCGGTCTCTGGGGCCTCAGCGGTCTCTGGGGCCTCAGCGACCTCTGGCGCCCCCGCGGCTCGGGCAGGTGACGCGGCCGGGGTCGCGCTGGTGCAGGCCGACGCCACGGCCCTGCCCTTCCGGGACGGCTCGTTCGACCTTGCGTGCTCGGCGTACGGGGCGGTGCCGTTCGTGGCCGAGCCGGTGCGGGTGATGCGCGAGGTGCGCCGGGTGCTGCGGCCGGGCGGGCGGTGGGTCTTCTCGGTGACGCATCCGATCCGCTGGGCGTTCCCCGACGAACCGGGGCCCGAGGGGCTGTCCATCGCCGCCTCCTACTTCGACCGCACGCCCTATGTGGAGCAGGACGGGTCGGGCCGGGCCGTCTATGTGGAGCACCACCGGACGCTGGGCGACCGGGTGCGGGACGTGGTGGCCGGGGGCTTCCGGCTGGTCGACCTGATCGAACCGGAGTGGCCCGAGTGGAACCACCAGGAGTGGGGCGGCTGGTCCCCCCTGCGGGGGAACCTCATCCCGGGCACGGCGATCTTCGTGTGCGAGCGGGACTGAGCGGGATCGGGGCGGAGGGGATGACCGTTCCCGCGGACGCGCGCGCCGAGGCCCTGGACCGCCTTCCCGTACGCGACGCCGTGCCCGAGTTGCTGCGCGCGCTCGACGACCGCGGGGTCGCCGTGCTGTGCGCGCCCCCGGGGACCGGTAAGACGACGCTGGTGCCGCTGGTGCTCGCCGGGCTGGTGGGCGGCGGGCCGGTGCGGCGGGTCCTGGTGGCCGAGCCGCGGCGGATCGCGGCGCGGGCCGCCGCGCGGCGGATGGCGTGGCTGCTGGGCGAGCGGCCGGGCGGCAGGGTCGGCTTCACCGTGCGCGGGGAGCGGCAGGCGGGGCCCGGGACCGTGGTCGAGGTGGTCACCACCGGGGTGCTGTTGCAGCGTCTGCAACGCGATCAGGAGCTGGCCGGCGTCGATGTGGTCGTGCTCGACGAATGCCATGAGCGCCATCTGGACGCGGACACGGCCGCCGCCTTCCTGCTGGACGTCCGGGCCGCCCTGCGCCCGAACCTCCGGCTGATCGCCGCCTCGGCGACCACGGACGCGGAGGGCTGGGCGCGGCTGCTCGGCGATGGCGGGGACGGCCCTGGGGAGCCCGCGCCGGTCGTCTCGGCGCCGGGGGTCTCCCATCCGGTGGAAGTGGTGTGGGCGCCGCCCGAGCGCCCCGTAAGGCCACCACACGGGATGCGGGTGGACCCCGCCCTGCTGGACCATGTCGCGGCCGTGGTGCGGCGGGCGCTGCGCGAGCGGGAGGGCGACGTGCTGTGCTTCCTGCCGGGAGTCGGGGAGATCGCCCGGGTGGCCGGGAAGCTGGGCGGGCTCACTGACGCGGAGGTCCTCCAGGTGCACGGGCGGGCGCCCGCCGCCGTCCAGGAGGCGGTGCTCGCGGGCGCGGACGGCGGGCGGCGGCGGGTGGTACTGGCCACCTCGGTCGCCGAGTCGAGCCTGACCGTGCCGGGCGTGCGGATCGTCGTGGACTGCGGGCTGGCGCGTGAGCCCCGGATGGACCACGCACGCGGGCTGAGCGCGCTGACGACCGTAAGGGCGTCACAGGCCGCCGCCCGGCAGCGCGCGGGCCGTGCGGGGCGTGAGGCGCCCGGGGTGGTCTACCGCTGCTGGCCGGAGGCGGAGGACGCCCGGCTGCCGCGTTTCCCGTCCCCGGAGATCGCGGGTGCGGACCTTACGGCCTTCGCGCTCCAGACGGCGTGCTGGGGCGATCCGAACGCCTCTGGGCTGGCCCTGCTCGATCCGCCGCCCGCCGGGGCGATGGCGGCCGCGCGCGAGACGCTCACCGCGATCGGCGCCGTGGACGCCGCCGGACGGGCCACCGAACGCGGCACCCGGATGGCCCGCCTCGGCCTCCACCCCCGCCTCGCGCGGGCGCTCATCGACGGCGCGAAGGAGGTCGGCGCGCGCCGGGCGGCCGAGGTGGTGGCCCTGCTGAGCGAGGAGCCCCCGAGGGAGTACGGCGACGACCTCGCCGCCGCCTGGCGCACCGCCCGCCACGGCGGCGACCCCTACGCCACCCGCTGGCGCCAGGAGGCCCGTCGGCTCGAACACGCCCTGACCGCCGAGGCAAGCGCACGACCGGGCAGGGCCCGGGGCGAAGATGGTCCGGCGCTGGGCGACGGCGGCCCGGCCCGCGGCGGAGACGGTCCGGGGCACGGCGGCGATCCGCGCGGCGGTGATGGTCCGGCGCACAGCAGTGGCGGCGGCCCGGCACATGGCGGTGGCGGCCCGGCACACGGCGGTCGCGGTCCGCACGGCGACGATGCCGTGGCGGGGCTGATGGCCGCGCTGGCGTTCCCGGAGCGGGTGGCTCGGCGGCGCGGCGAGCGGGCGTACCTCATGGCCGCCGGGACGGGCGCGGAACTGGGCGACGGCTCGCGGCTGGGCGGGGCGCCCTGGCTCGCGGTGGCCGTCGCGGACCGTCCGGTGGCCTCCGCGTCGGCGCGGGTGCGGCTCGCGGCGGTGACCGACGAGGACACCGCCCGGACGGCGGCCGCGGCGCTGGCCTCGGAGGGCGAGGAGGTGCGCTGGGCCGACGGGGACGTCCTGGCGCGGCGGGTGGCCCGGCTCGGCGCGATCGAGCTGGTGTCCAGGCCGCTGGCCGACCCCGATCCGGAACTGGTGCGGCGGGCACTGCTGGAGGGGCTGCGCCGCGAGGGCACGGGACTGCTGCGCTGGTCGGCGCAGGCCACGGCGGTCCGGCAGCGGATGGCGTTCCTCCACCGCGAGCTGGGCGGGGCCTGGCCGGACGTCTCCGACGAGGCGCTGCTGGACCGCGCCGACGACTGGCTCGGGACGGAACTGGCGCGGGCCCGCGGACGCGCCGATCTGGGGCGGGTGGACGCCGGACAGGCGCTGGCCCGGCTGATGCCGTGGGCCACCGGCGAGGCGGCGCGGTTCGAGGAGCTGGCGCCGGAGCGGATCGAGGTGCCGAGCGGCTCGCGGGTGCGGGTGGACTACGGCGCGGACCGGCCCGTGCTGGCGGTGAAGCTGCAGGAGCTGTTCGGCTGGCAGGAGGCACCCCGGATCGCGGGCGGCCGGGTGCCGCTGCTGGTACACCTGCTGTCCCCGGCGGGACGTCCGGCCGCGGTCACCGCCGATCTGGGGTCCTTCTGGAAGGACGGCTACCGCTCGGTCCGCGCCGAACTGCGCGGCCGATACCCCAAGCACCCCTGGCCCGAGGACCCCACCACAGCCGAGCCAACCCGCCGCACCAACACCCGCCGCTGAGCGATGCGGCCGAGAGAGCCGCACGACCGCTGCGGCTCAGCGCGTAGCGGGGCACGGTGCGCCACGCGGGCGCGGTGGGACGACGGGACGCAAGAGGAAACCCGGGACGCGGTGAGCCGCGCAGCGTGTCCGTCGGGTGTCAGTCGGCCCAGGCGCGCAATCGGCGGGCCGTCTCGCCGAGGCGGAAGCCGCTGATCTCCCGTATGTCGCGGACCAGCTTGACCATGGCGCCCGGCGGGGGCGCGATCGGCTCTCCGGACTCCTCCATGTACATCTGCGCGCAGGCCGCGCCGATCGTGGCGTTGTAGTCGGAGAACGGCTCGAGGATCAGTGAGGTGTGCAGAAAGGTCGCGGCGCGGGCGGCGGCCTCCTCGTAGTAGGGCTCGCCCGCGAACCGCTCGTAGCGGTGGCGCTCGGTCATGCAGTGCAGCGCACCCCAGTCCCGGACCGGGGTGTTCACCGGGGAGACCTCGACCTGGACGTTCAGCACCCAACCGGCATCGACGTACAGGATCACCGCATGCCGTGCGGGAACTCCCGCTCGAACTCGGCCTTGTACGCCAGGGCGAACTTCACGGCGCCCTCGACGAAGCGCTGCTTCTGACGCCGCCGCACCACGTCCTCGGTCAGTATGTCGTGCGCCAGCCGCTTGATCGCGACGCCCTTCTCCCTCGCCTCGGCACGCAGCTCGGCCAGCTCCTGCTCGGTGAACTCAATCGTGATGCCAGGCATGGGCGGCATGCTAGCCACGCCCTCACCCTGATCACTACCTGCTTGGCCACCACGAGCGAATCGCGGGGACGGATGTTGACGCGACGTCCGCGCCGCTCAGCGCCCCAGCCCGCTCAGCGCTCGCACCCGCTCAGCACTCGCCCCGCTCAGCACTCCAGCCTCAGGGCGAACTGCTCCCCCGCCGGGAACGGCTCGTCCACGGGGTGCGGCCCCACCCATATGAGCGCCTGCTCGAAGGTCATGTACGAGCCGTTGTCGACGCACTGGCCGACCACCACCGCATTGCCGCCGCAGCGCCATGCCGCGTAGTTCCACGGGTGGTCGCCCTTCTCGTCCCGCACCACGGTCTCCGGCTCGCCCAGGCGCTCACTGAAGGCGTCCACGGCGGCGCGCCACCGGCCGTCGAAGCCGGAGCGGCCGGCCTCGCGGTCGAAGACCCAGTCGGGGTCGCCGGAGTGGTACTCGGCGAGCCAGTCGACATTGCCGCTGAGCCCGTCGGCCTGCAACTCCGCGTCGAAGTCGTCCGGTTCGTAGTAGTAACAGAACGGGATCATGCATTCGGTGTCCGCGTCGTCGGGTCCGCCGAACCACTCCGGGAGGACATAGTGCCCGGTGTTGGTCGCGTAGGAGGACGTGCGGGGGCCGTCGGGCACCCAGCCGAAGCGCTTCGCGGCGGCCGCCGTGGCGCCCGGGGTCCATTCCAGGCGCGCCAAGTCGGCGATGTGGCGGATGAGTTCGGGGCCGGGGACGCAGCTGTTCACTGGCATGGTCATACGCTACGGCCCGCCACTGACAACGCGGCCGGCGCCGCCGGGGCCGACGGCGGGCGCGCCGCACGCCCGCGCGCTTCCATCAGCAGCGCGAGCGCGAGCAGGGCCAGCCCCAGGATCAGGAAGCCCCACGGCAGATAGGCCGTGAGCATCAGGACGAGCTGACGCTGGGACTTGACCATGTCCACCGTGTGCCGGATGTAGTCCTCGCGCATCTTCACATGGCCGGAGAAGACGGTCACCCGGTCGCGGTCGCCCAGCAGCGTGCCGCCGCGCAGCTCCTCCTTGTGGATCTCCTGCCCATTGACCGGGGCTCCCGTGGTGGGCTCGACCCAGAACATCCGCTTGGTGCTGTACCAGCGCGAGGTGCCGGCCTTGCGGACGGTCTCGGGGGTGACGCCGTCGACCGGCATGGTCTTGGGCAGCGGCACCTTGGTCCAGGGGATGGTCTGCTCGAAGTAGTAGACCTCCAGGCCCCGGAAGGTGCGGGTGCCCTTGTAGTGGATGGGGGCGGAGGTGCGGGTCTGGGCGTCGAAGTAGCGGTAGTCGCGCTTCTCGGTGAGGAACGGCCACTTGTACTCGACGCCGTCCCGGCGCACCGCGTCCCCGTCGACATGTTCGCCGCCCGCGTGCACCGGGTCCTGGGTGTGGGCGTCGAAGACATAGCGCTCGGGGATCTTGGAGACCATCTTGCCGTCCGGCCCGGCCACATACGACAGGGTGTCCCAGACGACGACATCGCGCCCGGTCGCCTTCCCGACCTTCTTCGCGGCGGGCACATTGCCGCGCAGGGTCTGCACGATGCTGACCTTGGGGACGGTGCGGGGCTTCATGGTGCCGTAGTCGAGCAGGGTGGCCGGACTGGCCTCCATCACCGCCGTCTGGTACTCGCTGGGCGGGATCTTGGCCAGCCGGGGGTAGGCGTACCAGCGCAGCAGCGGCGCGAGGGCGGCGAAGAAGACGGCGAAGGCCAGCAGCACCAGGCTTGCTCTGCGGCGCATGGCGGATGTCCCTCCCTCAGGGGTGCTTGGGGACGGTGGTGAGCAGGGGCTCCGGGGAGGTCTCACCGCTGGGGGCGCCGATGGCCGTCACCGTGAGAACGATGGCGAGGGCGGCGGCGAGTCCGATCGCGGCGGCGGCGAGGGCACGCATACGGGGCCTCCTCGTGGTCGGTACGAGGCGCTGCCTGACGCTTCGTCAGGGATGGGGCACCGTAGCAACGGGGGGCGCAGATGAGAACACGAAGGCGTGAAAGCGTCACACCGCCCCTGGGCCCGGTGGGGGCTCAGGGGCGGTGCGGTGAACCGTGTGAGGGGCGCTTGGCTACGAGGCGGGGGCCTGGGTGACCGTCAGCTCGATGTCCAGGACGGCACCGCCCTCGGCGGTGAGGCGGAGCAGGAAGGTGCCCGTGTGGTCATCGGTGAGGATCTTCGGCAGCGTGAGCCGGCCGAGGTCGTCGGTCTTCAGGGCGGCCAGGGTGCGCACCGGCTTGTCCTTGTCGTCCAGGAAGTAGGGCCCCTTGTCGTTGGGGATCGGGTCCTTCGCCGAGGTGATCATGGTGGCCGTCACCGGCACACCCTCCGTGGCCTTGCCCTTGTTGGTGGCCTTGACGGTGAGCGCGTCGGCGAACGAGGCGCCGGTCTCGGCCGTGAGCTTCTTGTCGCCGATCCGGGCCAGCGCGTCGGCCCGCGGCACGGGCCGGGCCTTGACGGTGGCGGTGAACTCGACCGGGGCGGCCTCCCGCCCCACGGCGGTGGCGCGCACGGTGAAGGTGCCGGTCTTCTCGCCCGCGAGCAGCTTCGGCGCGGTGGCGGTGCCATCGGCGGCGGTCGGCACGGTGGCGGACTTGACCAGGCCGAGGAAGCGCGCGTCGGTGTCACCGAGGATCTCGTACCGCACCTTGGCGCCGGCCACCGGCTTGCCCGCGGTGTCCACGGCCTTGACGCGCGGCGACTGGGCGAACTGGGTGCCCGCGGTGGTGGACAGCTCCTTCGCGCCGACGGTGGTGAGCTTGCTGGTGCCGCTCGGAGTGGACGGCGGAGTGGTGGGGGGCTGTGGGGTCGGGCTCCCGGTGCCGGGGGTGCCCTCGTTCCCACCGGCCGGCGGGGTCGGGGGGGTGGTGTCGGGCTTGTCCTCGGGCTTGGGCAGGGTGCGGGGGCCGTCGTCCTCGCCCTTCCCGGTGTCCTTGCCCTTGTCGCCGTCCTTCCCCGGATTCCTGCCCGAGTCCTTGCCCTTGTCGCCCGAGCCGGGGCCGTTCCCCGAGGGGATCACACCGGTGCCGTCGGGGACCTCATGGGTGCCGCGCTTGTAGTACTCGAACCACGACAGGACGGTGTTCAGATATTCCCGCGAGTGGTTGTAGCCGAGGATCGCGCGGTCCAGGTCGGCCTTGACGGACAGGTCGCGGCCGTCCGCGCAGAGGTAGCTGCCCGCGGCGAGGGCGGCGTCATAGACGTTGTTGGGGTCCTTCTCGCCGTCACCATTGCCGTCCCGGCCCCAGCTGGCCCAGGTGGACGGGATGAACTGCATGGGGCCGACCGCCCGGTCATGCGTACTGTCGCCGTCGTAGGCACCGCCGTCGGTGTCCTTGATCAGGGCGAAGCCGTCGCCGTTGAGGACCGGGCCGAGGATGGGCGAGACGGTGGTGCCGTCGGCGCCCACATTGCCGCCGCGGGCCTGGCCGGACTCGACCTTGCCGATCGCGGCGAGCAGCTCCCAGGGCAGGTTGCAGCCGGGGTTGGACTCCCTCAGGGTCGCTTCCGCCTTCTTGTAGGCGGCGAGGACGCTCGCGGGTATGCCCGCCTCGGGCTTGGTGCTGCTGCCCCCGGGGAGCCCGGGCAGATCGATCGAGGAGCCCGGCTTGTCGGGGGTGACCAGGGGTGGCAGATCGGTGTGGTACGAGGAACCACCGTCTATGGGGGTGTCGTCCGGCGCCGGTGCCTCCCCCGCCCGCTGCTCTTGGTTCCGGTCGCCATGGTCGGAATTGGCGAATCCGGGCGCCTGGGACGCGGTGAGGGCGGCCATCGCGGCCGCCGCCACCGCTGTCGTGGCCGCCCCCTTGCGCAGTCGTCGGCCGATAAGCGGTGCCATCCGTGTGTCCCTCCCGTCGAACACGATGCGCTCCCCCGGCGCGTCAACTCTGGTGACACTACGACAACTTAGGGCCCGCAGCTACCGGTGCAAACACCCCACCGGGCGAACTCTCAGTGAGCCGCGGACTCCCAGTCCGCACCGGAGCCTACCGATACGTCCAGCGGAGCGCTGAGCTGGAAGGCGCCCGTCATCTCCCGGCGCACCAGCTCCTCCACCCGCTCCCGCTCACCGGGCGCGATCTCCAGCACGATTTCGTCGTGGACCTGCAACAGCATCCGCGACGAGAGTTTCTCCTTCGTCAACGCCGCGTCCACCTTGAGCATCGCGATCTTCACGATGTCGGCGGCGGTGCCCTGGATCGGGGCGTTGAGCGCCATCCGCTCGGCCATCTCGCGGCGCTGGCGGTTGTCGCTGGTGAGGTCCGGCAGATAGCGGCGGCGGCCGAGCATGGTCTCCGTATAGCCGGTGGCCCGCGCCTCCTCGACGACCCGCTGGAGGTAGTCGCGCACCCCGCCGAACCGCTCGAAGAAGGTCTCCATCAGCTTGCGGGCCTCGTCGGGGGTGATGCCCAACTGCTGGGAGAGGCCGAACGCCGAGAGGCCGTACGCCAGCCCGTAGGACATGGCCTTGATCTTGCGGCGCATCTCCGGGTCGACCGCCGGCTTGTCGACGGAGAAGACCTGGGAGGCGACCGTGGTGTGCAGGTCCTCACCGGAGGTGAACGCCTCGATCAGGCCCTCGTCCTCGGAGAGATGGGCCATGACGCGCAGCTCGATCTGGCTGTAGTCCGCGGTCATCAGCGACTCGAAGCCGTCGCCGACGACGAAGCCGCGCCGGATCGCCCGGCCCTCGTCGGTGCGCACCGGGATGTTCTGCAGATTGGGGTCGGTGGAGGAGAGCCGGCCGGTGGCCGCCACGGTCTGGTTGAAGGTGGTGTGGATGCGGCCGCCGGGGGCGATGGTCTTGATCAGGCCCTCGACGGTGGAGCGCAGCCGCGCCTGCTCACGGTGACGCAGCATGATCACCGGAAGCTCGTGGTCGGTCTGCGCGGCCAGCCAGGCCAGCGCGTCGGCGTCCGTGGTGTACCCGGTCTTGGTCTTCTTGGTCTTGGGCAGGCCCAGCTCACCGAAGAGCACCTCCTGGAGCTGCTTGGGCGAGCCGAGGTTGAACTCATGGCCCACCGCGGCGTGGGCCTCCTTCACGGCGTGCTGCACGGCGGCCGCGAACTGCTGCTCCATGCGCTCCAGCCAGCCGCGGTCGGCGGCGATGCCCGACCGCTCCATCCGGGCCAGCAGCTCGGAGACGGGCAGCTCCATGTCGTGCAGCAGCCCGGCCGCGCCCACGTCCTTGAGCCGGCCGCCGAAGACCTCGCCCAGGTCCAGGATGGTCCGCGCCTTGATCATCAGGGCGTCCCGCTCGGCCTCTTCATCGGCACCGAAGGCAAGCTGCCCGCTGTCCGCGGCCGCCGCCGGGGACAGCTCACGGCCCAGGTACTCCACCGACAGGGCGTCCAGCTCGAAGGAGCGGCGGCCGGGCTTGACCAGATAGGCGGCGAGGGCGGTGTCCATGCGCACGCCCGCGACGGACCAGCCGTGCTCGGCGAAGACCCGCATGATCCCCTTGGCGTTGTGCAGCACCTTGGGGCGGTCCGGGTCCGCGATCCACTCGGCGAACGCCCGCTCGTCGGCCTCGTCCAGCTGCGAGGGGTCGAAGAAGGCGGCGGGGCCGGAGCCGGTGGCCAGCGCGACCTCGCTGACGCTGCCGCTGCCCAGCGCCCAGGTGTCGACCGTGGCCAGGCCCAGCGGGGCGTCGCGGTGGCTCTCCAGCCAGGGGGCGAGCTCGCCCGCGCCCAGCGCCACTCCGTCGACCGCGACACCCGGCTCGGTGGCCGCGGGCTCGTCCGCCGCCGCGCCCGGGTCGACGGCCATGATCCGGTCGCGGAAGTTCTGGTGGCGGAACTCCAGCGCGTCCAGGATCACTCCGAGCGCCTCCCGGTCGTACGGGGCGCGCTCGAGCCCCTCGGGACCGGTGGTGAGCTCCACGTCCCGCACCAGCTCGGTGAGCTGGCGGTTGAGCTTCACGGACTCCAGGTGGTCGCGGAGCTTCTCGCCGACCTTCCCCTTGACCTCCTCGACCCGCTCGACCAGTTCCTTGAAGGAGCCGAACTGATTGATCCACTTCGCGGCGGTCTTCTCGCCGACGCCCGGGATACCGGGGAGGTTGTCCGACGGGTCGCCGCGCAGGGCCGCGAAGTCGGGGTACTGGCTCGGGGTGAGGCCGTACTTCTCCTGCACCTTCTCGGGGGTGAACCGGGTCAGCTCGGAGACGCCCTTGGTGGGGTAGAGCACCGTGACGTGGTCGGTGACCAGCTGGAAGGAGTCCCGGTCGCCGGTGACGATCAGGACGTCGAAGCCCTGCTCCTCGGCCTGGGTGGCGAGGGTGGCGATCACATCGTCGGCCTCGAAGCCCTCCACCGCGAAGCGCGTGATCTTCATGGCGTCGAGCAGCTCGCCGATCAGCTCGACCTGGCCCTTGAACTCATCGGGGGCCTTGGAGCGGTTCGCCTTGTACTCCGTGAACTGCTCGGAGCGCCAGGTCTTGCGCGAGACGTCGAACGCCACGGCGAGGTGCGTGGGCCGCTCATCACGGAGCGTGTTCGCCAGCATCGAGGTGAAGCCGTAGATCGCGTTGGTGGTCTGGCCGGTGGTCGTGTTGAAGTTCTCCGCCGGCAGCGCGAAGAACGCCCGGTATGCCAGGGAATGCCCGTCCAGCAGGAGCAGGCGGGGACGGTCCTCCCCCGTGCGGTCGGGCGCGGGCGCTGCGGTCTTCTTCGATGCTTTCTCTGCCACGCCCCCGATCCTGCCACGCCCCACCGACAATGCCTCCCGCCCCGGCCACCGGACCGGACCGGGCACAAGGTCGCATCGGTCCGTGCACAAGATCGGACCGCGCCGCACGGCCGGAACGGCCGTACCACCGGGCCGAGCCGGACCAGTCCGGGCCACCGGCGGCCGGGGCGGGCCGGCGCCCCGGCTGTCGGTGGCCCGTGACAGGATCGGACCCACAGGTCCACACACAGGTCCCGCAACGCTCGAGCCCAAGGGGAGCGACATGGCAGCCAAGCCGCCCGCAGGCGATCCGATCCAGGACGCGCCCGAGGTCACACCCCCACAACATGCCGCCGCCGGGCTGCCGGCGGTAGGGCATTCGCTGCGCATCGCCCACCAGCAGATGGGCGTGCGCCGCACCGCGCTCACCCTGCTGCGCGTCAACCAGAAGGACGGCTTCGACTGCCCCGGCTGCGCCTGGCCCGAGCCGGACAAGCGCCACGCGGCCGAGTTCTGTGAGAACGGCGCGAAGGCCGTCGCCGAGGAGGCCACCCTCCGCCGGGTCACCCCCGACTTCTTCGCCGCCCACCCGGTGGCCGACCTCACCACCCGCAGCGGCTACTGGCTCGGCCAGCAGGGCCGGCTGACCCAGCCCATGTACCTCCCCGAGGGCGCCGAGCGGTACGAGCCGGTGACCTGGGACCGGGCCTTCGACATCATCGCCGACGAGCTGACCGCGCTCGACTCCCCCGACGAGGCGGTCTTCTACACCTCGGGCCGCACCAGCAACGAGGCGGCCTTCCTCTACCAGCTCTTCGCCCGCGAGTTCGGCACCAACAACCTGCCCGACTGCTCCAACATGTGCCATGAGTCCTCCGGCTCGGCGCTCACCGAGACCCTCGGCGTCGGTAAGGGCAGCGTGCTGCTGGATGACCTCTACAAGGCCGACCTGATCGTCGTGGCCGGGCAGAACCCGGGCACCAACCACCCGCGCATGCTCTCCGCCCTGGAGAAGGCGAAGGCCAACGGCGCGAAGATCATCTCCATCAA
Source organism: Streptomyces yongxingensis (assembly GCF_055597465.1). Taxonomy (NCBI): domain Bacteria; kingdom Bacillati; phylum Actinomycetota; class Actinomycetes; order Kitasatosporales; family Streptomycetaceae; genus Streptomyces; species Streptomyces yongxingensis. The sequence goes on along the minus strand of NZ_CM145717.1, from coordinate 8,103,956 downwards.
CCCGCTGCCCGAGGCCGGTCTCGAGCGGTTCAAGAACCCGCAGAACGCCCGCGGTATCGCCGGTGGCGGCACCGCGCTCACCGATCTCTTCCTGCAGATCCGGATCGGCGGCGACCAGGCCCTCTTCCGCCTCCTCAACAAGCTCATCCTCGAGACAGAGGGAGCCACCGACGAGGAGTTCATCCGCGAGCACACCCATGGCTTCGAGGAGTTCGCCGCCTCGGCCCGCGCCGCGGACTGGGACGAGACGCTGCGCGCCACCGGTCTCGACCGCGCAGACATCGACCGCGCGCTGCGCATGGTCCTCGACTCGAAGCGCACCATCGTGTGCTGGGCGATGGGCCTGACCCAGCACAAGCACTCGGTGCCCACCATCCGTGAGGTCGTCAACTTCCTGCTGCTGCGCGGCAACATCGGCCGCCCCGGCGCCGGGGTCTGCCCGGTGCGCGGCCACAGCAACGTGCAGGGCGACCGCACCATGGGCATCTTCGAGCGCCCCGCCCCGGCCTTCCTGGACGCCCTGGAGCGCGAGTTCGGCTTCGCCCCGCCCCGCGAGCACGGCTTCGACGTCGTCCGGGCCATCCGCGCCCTGCGCGACGGCCAGGCCAAGGTCTTCTTCGCGATGGGCGGCAACTTCGTGGCGGCCTCCCCCGACACCGAGGTCACCGAGGCCGCGATGCGCGCCGCCCGGCTGACCGTCCATGTCTCCACCAAGCTCAACCGCTCCCATGTGGTCACCGGCGCGCGGGCGCTGATCCTGCCCACCCTCGGCCGCACCGAGCGCGATCTCCAGGGCGGCGGCCCGCAGTTCGTCACCGTCGAGGACTCCATGGGCATGGTGCACGCCTCCCGCGGGCGCCTGGAGCCCGCGAGCCCCCATCTGCTCTCCGAGCCGGCCATCGTCTGCCGGCTGGCCCGCCGGGTGCTGGGCCCCGAGAGCCACACCCCGTGGGAGGAGTTCGAGAAGGACTACGCGCGCGTCCGCGACCGCATCGCCGCCGTCATCCCCGGCTTCGAGGACTTCAACGACCGGGTGAGCGCCCCTTCCGGTTTCGCCCTTCCGCACGCCCCGCGCGACAGCCGCAGCTTCCCCACCGCCACCGGTAAGGCCAACTTCACGGCCGCCCCCGTCGAGTACCCCGAGGCGCCCGAGGGCCGGCTGCTGCTGCAGACCCTGCGCTCCCACGACCAGTACAACACCACCATCTACGGCCTGGACGACCGCTACCGCGGCATCAAGAACGGCCGCCGGGTGGTGCTGGTGCACCCCGAGGACGCCCAGGAGCTCGGGCTGGCCGACGGCGCTTACGCCGACCTGGTCAGCGAGTGGAAGGACGGCACCGAGCGGCGCGCCACCGGCTTCCGCGTGATCCACTACCCGACCGCGCGCGGCTGCGCCGCCTCGTACTACCCGGAGACCAACGTCCTGGTCCCGCTGGACGCCACCGCCGACACCAGCAACACCCCGGCGAGCAAGTCCGTCGTCGTCCGTCTGGAACAGACAACCCCGGCCTAAGCGTTTGCTCAGTTGCCTGGTAAGAAGGTGGCCACCACAAGCAAAGGTGGCCACCACAGCAACCGAACGGAGCCTGTCCCGATGGGCGAGCAGACCAGCGTGAAGTTCCCGCAAGAGGTACTCGACGAGTACGCGGCGCTCGGCGTGGATCTTCCCGCGCTGTTCTCCGCCGGACACCTCGGCACCCGCATGGGCGTGCAGATCCTCGAAGCCTCCGCCGAGCGGGTCGTGGGCACCATGCCGGTGGAGGGCAACACCCAGCCGTACGGGCTGCTGCACGGCGGCGCCTCCGCCGTACTGGCCGAGACCCTGGGCTCGGTCGGCTCGATGCTCCACGGCGGCAGCGGGCGGATCGCGGTCGGCGTGGACCTCAACTGCACCCACCACCGGGGCGTCCGCTCGGGCCTGGTCACCGGCGTCGCCACCCCCGTCCACCGGGGCCGCTCCACCGCCACCTACGAGATCGTCATCAGCGATGAGCGGGACCGGCGGGTGTGCACCGCCCGCCTCACCTGCCTGCTGCGCGAGGTCGACGACGCCGGCCGGGCCAAGACGGTCGCCGACATCGCCGAGGCGAAGGACCGCGCCGAGGCGTGAGGCCCGGCACCCTTGCCGTTGTCCCCCTGGGAGGCCAGGTCTACCGTGACTCTCCATGGGGGCAACGACCCGGGCGGGTTCCTGGCCCGCCGCCGTCCGTGGACGCGCTCTCGCGGGATGCGCTCTCGTACTCGCCGTGGCGGTGACCGGATGCGGCGGCTCCGGTTCCGGCCCCTCGGGCGACTCCCACACCTCCCGCAACTCCCGTAGTGCCTCCGCGTCCACGCGCGCCCCGCACAGCCCCACCCCACAGGCCGCCTCCCCCGTGCGGCTGTGCGCCGACCTCATCACCTACTGGGCCGAGCAGGACCTCGCGGGCAGCCAGTGGGCCGGGCTCGACTGGGAGCAGAAGGGGCTCTCCAACGAGCAGTACGAGATCTACGACAACATCGTCCGGGCCGCGCGCGCCGAGCGGAAGCGGCATGGCACCGCGGCGGCCAAAGCGCTGATCAAGCGGCTGGCCGAGCGCCGCTGCGCGGCCGCGAACGGCGCCACCCGCAGCTCCGAGAACTGGCGCCCGCCGACCTGAGCCGCACCCGCCCGACACCGGCCCGACACCATTCCGGAACCCCGCCCACCGCCCCGGGCAGACCCTGGACCCGCGCCGCCAGTCGTAACACTGCGTAACACTGACGCAATATAAGATCGCATTTTCAGCACGCTCGGCAACTCCGAAATCGATCTTCCCGCGCCGATCCGCGCACGCGCCTCCGCGCTTCATTCACAAGCGCACCGCACTCCTTAGCGGAACTGCACCTTCTCAGGATCCGGACCTAATGGTTGGCCCAAATGCGCCCCATTCGTCCCTTCCGTTCCGCTACACGGACATCCCGGGGTGACGCGCGTCATAACAAGACAGTCACATCATCGTCTAGACCTCTGCCCCCGGTCGCGCCCCGCGCTTAGAGTCACAGCCAGTCACGGCCCCGTGGGATGTACGCCGCACCCACACGGCCATTCCAGGTTCATCCGGCGAGGACACGGCACCCCATGAACCCGAGGTGCCGGGCCAGGGAAAGGATTCCTCGTGCGACACCGTTCCTTGCTCATCATGACGACCGCGATCACTGCGGGAGCTCTCACTCTCAGCGCCTGCGGGTCGCGGGACGACAAAAACGACAGTGGCGGCAAGGACAGCAAGACGACCGTGGTCATCGGTGTCGACGCCCCGCTCACCGGCTCGCTGTCCGCTCTCGGCCAGGGCATCAAGAACTCCGTCGACCTCGCGGCGAAGATAGCCAACAAGAACAACGAGGTGGACGGGGTCACCTTCAAGGTCAAGTCCTTCGACGACCAGGCCGTGCCCTCCTCGGGCAAGCAGAACGCGACCTCGATGGTCGACGACGAGGACATCCTCGGCGCGGTGGGGCCGCTCAACTCGGGCGTCGCCCAGTCCATGCAGGGCGTCTTCGACAGAGCCGACCTCGCCCAGGTCTCCCCCGCCAACACCAACCCGGCCCTCAGCCAGGGCGACGACTGGGCCTCGGGCAAGAAGTCGCGCCCCTTCAAGACCTACTTCCGCACCGCGACCACCGACATCATCCAGGGCCGCTTCGCCGCGCAGTACTACTACAAGGACGCGAAGAAGCGGAAGGTCTTCGTCGTCGACGACAAGCAGGCGTACGGCAACGGCCTCGCCACCATCTTCGCCGAGGAGTTCAAGCGCCTCGGCGGCAAGGTCGTCGGCCGGGACCACCTGACCGTCAAGGAGACCGACTTCTCCGGCATCGCCAACAAGGTGAGGTCCTCCGGCGCCGACTCGGTCTACTTCGGCGGCCAGTACCCCGAGGGCGGTCTGCTGTCCGACCAGGTCAAGCAGGCCGGGGCGCAGGTCCCGATCATGGGTGGCGACGGCATCTACGACCCCGCCTTCATCAAGGCGTCGGGCACCAGCAACGACGGTGACCTCGCCACCTCCGTCGGCTACCCGGTCGAGCAGCTCGACTCCGCCAAGACGTTCGTGAAGAACTACGCGGACCAGCACTACAAGGACCCGTACGCGGCCTACGGCGGCTACTCCTACGACGCCGCCTGGTCCATCATCCAGGCCGTCAAGGCCGTGGTCGAGGACAACGACGGCAAGCTCCCGGACGACCCCCGCGCCAAGATCACCGAGGCGCTCGGCAAGGTCTCCTTCGACGGCGTCACCGGCAAGGTCTCCTTCGACCAATACGGCGACACCACCAACAAGCAGCTCACCGTCTACAAGGTCACCAAGGGCGCCTGGAAGTCCGTGAAGAGCGAGACCTTCAAGGACTGACCCCCGGCAGCGATCCGCACACCCACGAAACGAATCCGCGCGAGGGCGTACCCATCGCCCTCGCGCGGCGTCATATCCGACACGCTCATCGGAGGCCCTGCGGTGCACGAACTGCCGCAAACGCTGGTCAACGGCCTGACCCTTGGCGCCCTCTACGGCTTGATCGCCATCGGGTACACCATGGTCTACGGCATCGTCCAGCTCATCAACTTCGCCCATGGCGAGATCTTCATGATCGGGGGCTTCGGGGCCCTCACCATCTACATCTGGCTGCCCAGCGGCACCGCGCTCTCCCTCGCCCTGCCCCTGATGCTGATCGGCGGCATCGTCGCCTCGGTCGCCATCGCCACCGCGGCGGAACGCTTCGCCTACCGGCCCCTGCGCGGCGGCCCCCGGCTCGCCCCCCTGATCACCGCGATCGGCCTGTCCATCGCACTGCAGCAGGCCGTCTGGGCCTTCTACCCCGACGCCAAGAAGCCCCGCAGCTTCCCGCAGTTCGAGGGATCGTCGTTCGAGATCCTCGACAATCTGCACATCCAGCGCGGCGACGCCTTCCTCCTCATCGCCGCCCCGCTGTGCATGCTCGCCCTGGGTCTTTTCGTCTCCAAGAGCCGGGCCGGCCGCGCCATGCAGGCCACCGCGCAGGACCCCGACACCGCCAAGCTCATGGGCATCAACACCGACCGCATCATCGTGATGGCCTTCGCCATCGGCGGTGCGTTCGCCGCCGTCGCCGCCCTCTCCCACGGGCTCAAGTACGGCCAGATCAACTTCGAGATGGGCTTCATCGCCGGCCTCAAGGCGTTCACCGCCGCCGTGCTCGGCGGCATCGGCAACATCTACGGCGCCATGCTCGGCGGCGTCGTCCTCGGCATCGTCGAGGCCCTGGCCATCAAGTACATCCAGGACATCCCCGGGATGGACCAGCTCGGCGGCGGCGCCTGGAAGGACGTATGGGCCTTCACCCTGCTCATCGTCGTCCTGCTGGTCAGGCCACAGGGTCTGCTCGGCGAACGCGTAGCGGACCGGGCCTGAGGGAGTGAACCGATGACCACCGACAAGACCCAGCCCACCGCCGTGCGCGAGGCCGCGGCCGGCGCCCCCGCCCCGCGCACCACCCTGCTCCGGGCCCTCACCGCGGCCGGCGGCGCCGCCGCCGTCGTCTCCACCTTCCTGGCCTGGACCTGGACCGCCGAGTTCCCCGGCGATCTGACCGTCTACGGCTACCCCGGCGGACTCCAGCTCCTCACCCTCGTCCTCTCCATCGCCACCGGCGTCTTCGCGCTGGCCGCCCTCGGCCTGAAGGGCCTGCGCTGGCTCACCCCCAGCGGCTCCACCCAGGCCCTGCGGATGCTGGCCCTCGGCACCTTCGCCGTCACCTGGTTCACCGTCATCGCCATCGCGGTCGATCTGGACGGCCTGGTCAACCTGGAACCCGGCGGCTGGATCGCCGCCGTGGTGACCGCCGTGCCCGTGGCCACCACCTTCCTGCTCCCGGACGACAGCCGCCCGCTGTGCCGTCCCAAGGAGCTGCCCTCCTGGGCCGAGATCCTGATCATCGCGGCGGTCTTCGCCGTCGGCCTCTACGTGGTCAACTACGGCATCCAGACCGACGCCGACCACCCCGAGCCGTTCCTCGGCTACCTCATCGCCGTCGGATTCGCGGCCGTCGCCCTCGTCAAGGCCGGGCTCATCAGCCGGATCAGCGAGCTCACCAACTCCTACCGCTCCGTCACCCTGGTGGCGGCGCTGATCACCGCGATCGTCTTCCCCTTCTTCCAGGACAAGTCCAGCTTCACCGAACTCGGCGTCAACATCGCCATCTTCGCGACCGTCGCCCTCGGCCTGAACATCGTCGTCGGCCTCGCGGGCCTCCTCGACCTCGGGTACGTCGCCTTCCTCGGCGTCGGCGCCTACACCGCCGCCCTGGTCTCCGGCTCCACCGCATCGACCATCGACGTCAAGTTCCCGTTCTGGGCCGCCGTGATCACCGGCGGCGTGGTCTCCCTGATCTTCGGTGTGGTCATCGGCGCCCCCACCCTGCGGCTGCGCGGCGACTACCTCGCCATCGTGACCCTCGGCTTCGGAGAGATCTTCCGTCTCGCCATGCTGAACCTCGACGGCACCTCCGGCCCCTCCGTCACCAACGGCCCCGACGGCATCCCCAACATCCCCCCGCTGGAGATCTTCGGGTTCAACTTCAACGACGACCACAGCGTCGGCGGAGTCACCCTCGACTCCAACGGCAACTACTACCTGCTGATGCTGCTGGTCACGGTGGTCGTCGTGCTGATCTTCAGCCGGGCGGGCAACTCCCGCATCGGCCGCGCCTGGGTCGCCATCCGCGAGGACGAGACCGCCGCCACCGCCATGGGCATCAACGGATTCCGGGTCAAGCTCATCGCCTTCGCGCTCGGCGCCACCCTGGCCGGGGTCGCCGGCGCCGTATGGGCCCACTTCCAGTCCACGGTCGTCCCCGAGCAGTACGTCTTCGCCGGACCCGTCCCGCCCAACTCCACCTTCCTGGTGGCCGCCGTCATCCTCGGCGGCATGGGCACCATCGGCGGCCCGCTGCTCGGCGCCACCCTGCTCTATCTGATCCCCAAGAAGCTGGAGTTCCTCCAGGACTACCAGCTCCTCGCCTTCGGTGTCGCGCTCATCCTGCTGATGCGCTTCCGCCCCGAGGGGATCGTCCCCAACCGGCGGCAGCAGCTCGAGTACCACGAGACCGGCCAGCTCGACGTCCCCGGCGCCACCGGACTCAAGGACGGTGCCGTCGGCGTCACCAAGGCGGAGGCATGACAGCGATGACCACCACCACGACCTCCCCCGTGCTCACCGCCACCGGCGTCACCATGCGCTTCGGCGGTCTCACGGCCGTACAAGCGGTCGACCTCGACGTCCACCCCGGCGAGATCGTCGGCCTCATCGGGCCCAACGGCGCGGGCAAGACCACCTTCTTCAACTGCCTCACCGGTCTCTACGTCCCCACCGAGGGCAGCGTCGCCTACCGGGGCACCGTGCTGCCGCCCAAGCCCCACCTCGTCACCCAGGCCGGCATCGCGCGCACCTTCCAGAACATCCGGCTCTTCGCCAATATGACGGTCCTGGAGAACGTGCTCGTCGGCCGCCACACCCGCACCAAGGAGGGCCTGTGGTCGGCCCTGCTGCGCGGCCCCGGCTTCAAGCGCGCCGAGGCCGCCTCCAAGGCCCGCGCCATGGAACTCCTGGAGTTCACCGGCCTCGCCGACAAGGCCGACCACCTCTCCCGCAACCTCCCCTACGGCGAACAGCGCAAGCTGGAGATCGCCCGCGCCCTCGCCAGCGACCCCGGACTGCTGCTGCTCGACGAGCCCACCGCCGGAATGAACCCCCAGGAGACCCGCGCCACCGAGGAACTGGTCTTCGCCATCCGGGACCTGGGCACCGCCGTGCTCGTCATCGAGCACGACATGCGCTTCATCTTCAACCTCTGCGACCGGGTCGCCGTGCTCGTCCAGGGCCAGAAGCTCGTCGAGGGCACCTCGGAGGTCGTCCAGAGCGATGAGCGCGTCATCGCCGCCTACCTCGGCACCCCCTTCGAGGGCGCGCCGGGCGCGGAGGAGGCCGCCGAGGTCGAGGCCGCGGAGGCCGGGGCCACGACCGGAGCCACGGGCGGGGCCACGCAGGACGAGGCCCAGCGGGGCACCACAGCACGTACGGAGGACGGACAGTGACCGCACTGCTCGAGGTCGAGGACCTGCGGGTCGCCTACGGCAAGATCGAGGCCGTCAAGGGCATCTCGTTCAGCGTCGAGGCCGGACAGGTCGTCACCCTCATCGGTACCAACGGCGCGGGCAAGACGACCACGCTGCGCACCCTGTCCGGCCTGCTCCAGCCGCTCGGCGGGGAGATCCGCTTCGACGGCAAACCGCTGAGGGGCGTCCCCGCGCACAAGATCGTCGCCCTGGGGCTGGCCCACTCGCCCGAGGGGCGGCATATCTTCCCGCGGCTGTCGATCGCCGAGAACCTCCAGCTCGGAGCGTTTCTCCGGAAGGACTCGGACGGCATAACCGCCGACATCCAACACGCCTACGAGCTCTTCCCCATCCTCGGCGAGCGCCGCAACCAGGCGGCGGGCACCCTCTCCGGCGGTGAGCAGCAGATGCTCGCGATGGGCCGGGCGCTGATGTCCCGCCCCAAGCTGCTGATGCTCGACGAGCCCTCGATGGGCCTCTCGCCGATCATGATGCAGAAGATCATGCAGACCATCGCCGAGCTCAAGTCCCAGGGCACGACGATTCTGCTGGTCGAGCAGAACGCCCAGGCCGCTCTGTCGCTGGCCGACCAGGGCCATGTGATGGAGATCGGCAAGATCGTGCTGTCGGGAACGGGCGAGGCGCTGCTGCACGACGAGTCGGTGCGGAAGGCGTACCTCGGCGAGGACTGAGGGCCGACGGAAAGGGCCCGCACCGCCGGAGCGGCGGTGCGGGCCCTTTCCCTCTTCTACTGCTCCTTGTTGGCGGCCTTCTTCTCCGCCGCGTCCTCGATGACGGCCTCCGCCACCTGCTGCATCGACAGCCGGCGGTCCATCGAGGTCTTCTGGATCCAGCGGAAGGCGGCGGGCTCGGTCAGCCCGTACTGGGTCTGAAGGATGCTCTTGGCCCGGTCGACCAGCTTGCGGGTCTCCAGCCGCTGGGAGAGGTCGGCGACCTCCTGCTCCAGGGTCTTCAGCTCGGTGAAGCGGGAGACGGCCATCTCGATGGCCGGGACCACATCGCTCTTGCTGAACGGCTTCACGAGATACGCCATCGCCCCGGCGTCCCGGGCCCGTTCGACCAGTTCGCGCTGGGAGAAGGCGGTCAGCATCAGGACGGGGGCGATGCGGTCGGCCGCGATCCGCTCGGCGGCGGAGATGCCGTCGAGCACTGGCATCTTCACATCGAGGATGACGAGGTCGGGGTGGTGCTCCTGGGCGAGCGCGACAGCCGTCTCCCCATCGCCCGCCTCGCCTACGACGGAGTACCCCTCCTCCTCGAGCATCTCCTTCAGGTCGAGGCGGATGAGGGCCTCGTCCTCGGCGATGACGACGCGGGTTGTCTGCGGTGGGACGTGCGACTGCGCGTCGGGGGCGTCAGCGGTGCTCACTGTGCTCCTCGTTTTCCTGGCAGGTGGGCACCACGAGCCTACCTAGCTGCGGTAAGGTGGACGCGCAGCGGGTCGTTGATGACCTTCGAACCGTTGGCCCCGGTAGCCCAATTTGGCAGCAGGCAATGGATTCAAAACCCATACAGTGTCGGTTCGAGTCCGACCCGGGGCACTTTTCCTTCGATTCCAAGGTCACAGGGAAATTGGGCCTTTTCACTCGATGAAGTGAACGATCCTTCGAGTGTGCGCGCGTCGGCGGCCTTACCGTCAGGCTCGCATTCGTGTACGACCTCGAAACGCGTGAGCGCGCACTCGCTCTCGTCCGTCAGGGCCGAAGCTTGAACTCGGTGAGTAAGCAAACCGGGATATCGCGTTCCGCGATCCGCGAATGGCAGGTCCGGCCAGAACCCGCCCGCCCCTCAGCGCACTGCCCCAGATGCGCGCCCGATCCACGGCCGCCGGAAGACATCGCTGCCTATGCCTACCTACTCGGGCTGTACCTGGGCGATGGCTGCGTCAGCCGCCTGCGAAAGGGCCTCTACTTCCTGCGCATCGCATGTGCGGACGCCTGGCCGGGCCTCATCGATTCCTGCACGGAAGCGATGCGCGCCGTTCGGCCCGACAACAGCGTTTGCCGCGTCCAGCGGCAAGGGTGCGTCATGGTGACCGGCTACAGCAAGCACTGGCCGTGCCTGCTTCCTCAACACGGGCCGGGCAAGAAGCACGAGCGGCCCATCACCCTGGAATCCTGGCAGCAGGAGATCGTCATGGCTCAGCCCTGGGATTTCGTCCGAGGGCTGGTGCACTCCGACGGCTGCCGGATCACCAACTGGACCACGAAGATCGTCGCCGGGGAGCGCAAGCGCTATGAGTACCCTCGGTACTTCTTCACCAACAAGTCCGACGACATCCGGAAGCTCTTCACCGACACGCTCGATCGACTCGGGATCGCGTGGCGGCAGACCAACACATGGAACATCTCCGTCGCCCGCCGCGCCTCCGTCGCCCTCATGGACCACCACGTCGGGCCGAAGTACTGAACCAGTACTCCGGCCCCAAGGAGCGAGGCTCGGCTACCTCAGGTCGTCCGCGCCGATGTGGTGGACGCGGACCAGGTTGGTGGAGCCGGAGACACCTGGCGGGGAACCGGCGGTGATGATGACCAGGTCGCCCTTCTTGCAGCGGCCGAGGCGCAGCAATTCCTCGTCCACCTGGGCCACCATCTCGTCCGTGGAGTTGACCATCGGACCGAGGAAGGTCTCCACGCCCCAGGTCAGATTGAGCTGGGAGCGGGTGCCCGGCTCCGGGGTGAAGGCCAGCAGGGGGATCGGTGAGCGATAGCGGGAGAGGCGGCGGACGGTGTCGCCGGACTGGGTGAAGGCGACGAGGAACTTCGCGCCGAGGAAGTCCCCCATCTCGGCCGCCGCGCGGGCCACCGCGCCACCCTGGGTACGGGGCTTGCTGCGCTCGGTGAGCGGGGGCAGGCCCTTGGCGAGGATGTCCTCCTCGGCGGCGGCGACGATGCGGCCCATCGTCTTGACCGTGACGATCGGGTACTTGCCGACGCTGGTCTCGCCCGAGAGCATCACCGCGTCCGTGCCGTCGATCACCGCGTTGGCGACGTCGGACGCCTCGGCCCGGGTGGGGCGGGAGTTCTCGATCATCGAGTCGAGCATCTGGGTGGCGACGATCACCGGCTTGGCGTTCCGCTTGGCCAGCTTGATCGCGCGCTTCTGGACGATCGGCACCTGCTCCAGCGGCATCTCCACGCCGAGGTCGCCGCGGGCGACCATGATGCCGTCGAAGGCGTCGACGATCCCCTCGAGGTTCTCCACCGCCTGCGGCTTCTCGATCTTGGCGATGACGGGGAGCCGGCGGTCCTCCTCGTCCATCACCCGGTGGACGTCCACGACGTCGTTGCCGTTGCGGACGAAGGAGAGGGCGATGACATCGGCGCCGATGCGCAGGGCCCAGCGCAAGTCCTCGATGTCCTTCTTGGACAGCGCGGGGACGGAGACGGCCACACCGGGGAGGTTGAGCCCCTTGTGGTCGGAGATCATGCCGCCCTCGATGGCGATGGTGTGCACCCGGGGTCCGTCGATGTCGACGACCTCGAGGGTGACCCGGCCGTCGTCGACGAGGATCCGCTCACCCTTGCTGACGTCGCCGGCCAGCCCCTCGTAGGTGGTGCCGCAGCGGAACCGGTCGCCCTCGATGGGTTCGACGGTGATGATGAACTCATCTCCGCGTTCAAGGAGTACGGGCCCTTCACGGAAACGGCCGAGCCGAATCTTCGGACCTTGAAGGTCGGCCAGGATGCCGACGCTGCGGCCGGTTTCCAGCGAGGCTTTGCGCACTCGCCGATAACGCTCCTCGTGCTCGGCATAGGTGCCGTGGCTGAGGTTGAAGCGGGCCACGTCCATTCCGGCCTCGATGAGCGCCTTGATCTGCTCGTACGAGTCGGTGGCGGGTCCCAAAGTACAGACGATTTTTGCTCGGCGCATGGTGCCGAGCCTATGACTTACCGGCGAGTAAAGAACCGGGAACTTCACACTCCTCCATGGCCTTTGGATGGCAGGTTATTGACAACTAATGAAACGTGCAGCGGGCCGCTCCGATGAGCGTTTCGGAGGGTGGTTACGGGGCTCCGGAGCAGGCGCTTCAGAGCTCGGGCGGGGTCATGGTGAAGCGCGCGTTGACGTGCGCGTACACCGTCTGGCGCTGCGGTTCGAGGTCGAGCGCGGCCACGGCGTCCCGGTCGGCGGGGCCGCCGTAGCCGGACCGGGCGCGCGGGGCGGCGACGGCCACGGGCTGGAGCGGGCCCTCCTCCGCCTCGAGGTCGGCGAGCTCGGTGAGCGCCACCAGCCGGGCGCCGAGCGCTCCCGCGTACTCGCGGGCCCGCTGCACCGCCTCGCGCACCGCCTGCTGCCGGGCCCGGCCGTACGCGGGCGAGTCGGGGCGCAGCCCCCACCAGGGGCCGTCGACCCGGGTGAGCTCGAGGTCGGCGAGGCGAGTGGTGAGCTCGCCCAGGGCGGTGAAGTCGGCGAGGGCCGCGGTCAGGTGTACCCGGCCGTGGTAGGCCCGTACGCGCTCATGGCGGCTCTTGGGGTTGATCTCGGGGGTGACCGAGAAGGCGCCGGTCTCCAGCTTCTCGACCGCCTCGCCGTAGGACTTCACCAGCTCCAGGACCTGGTTGTTGCGGCGGGTGAGGTCCTCCAGCGCGGCGCGCCGGTCGGCGCCGCGGGCGCTGACGGTGACGGTGAGCCGGGCGATCTCGGGATCGACCTCCAGGGTCGCCTCGCCGCGGACGGCGACGCGCGGGGTGTCGGGGGTCCCGTACGGCACGGGGGCGGCGGGCTGCGGCGGCTGGGCGGGCTGAGGCGGCTGGTCCACGGTGGCTCCCGGTCAGATGTGCGAGGGCTGGTGCGAAGCGGTGCGGTTGGGCCAGAATCTACGCGCGTTGTACCCAATTCGCAGGTACCTCAGGGGAGATCAGCCATGCCGCTCAACCGTCGGAAGTTCCTCGGCCGCACCGCGGCGACCAGTGCGGGGGCCGCCCTCGCCTCCGCCGCGGCCGCCGTCCCGGCGGAGGCGAGGGGCCACGGGCGGCCCCGGCGGCGGTACGCCTTCACCGTGATGGGCACGACCGATCTGCACGGCAACGTCTTCAACTGGGACTACTTCACCGACGCCGAGTTCGACGACGCGGCGCACAACGATGTGGGCCTGGCGAAGATCTCCACGCTGGTCGACCAGGTCCGCGAGGAGAAGGGGCGCCGCAATACGCTGCTGATCGACGCGGGCGACACCATCCAGGGCACCCAGCTGTCGTACTACTACGCCCGGGTGGACCCGATCACCGGGGCAGGCGGCCCGGTGCACCCCATGGCGCGGGCGATGAACGCGATCGGCTATGACGCGGCGGCGCTGGGCAACCATGAGTTCAACTACGGCATCCCGGTGCTGCGGAAGTTCGAGGAGCAGTGCGACTTCCCGCTGCTGGGGGCGAACGCGCTGGACGCGAAGACACTGCGGCCCGCCTTCCCGCCGTACTGGATGACGCGGCTGCGCACCCCGTGCGGACGGGATGTGAAGGTGGCGGTGCTGGGGCTGACCAACCCGGGCATCGCGATCTGGGACAAGGTCAATGTGCAGGGCAGGATGACCTTCCCGGGCCTGGAGGAGCAGGCCGCGAAGTGGGTGCCGCGGCTGCGGTCGATGGGCGCGGACGTGGTGATCGTCTCGGCGCATTCGGGGACCAGCGGCACCTCCAGCTACGGCGACCAGGTGCCGTACGTGGAGAACGCGGCGGCGCTGGTGGCCGAGAAGGTGGCGGGGATCGACGCGATCCTGGTGGGCCACGCGCATGTGGAGATCCCCGAGTCACGGGTGGTCAACAAGGAGACCGGGCGCGAGGTCGTGCTCTCGGAGCCGCTCAAGTGGGGGCAGCGGCTCACCCTCTTCGACTTCGAGCTGGAGTGGGAGCGGGGCCGCTGGCAGGTGGCGTCGGTGTCGGCGAAGGTGCTGAACTCCAACACGGCCGAGGAGGACCCGCGGATCGTGCGGCTGCTCGACGCCGAGCACAAGAAGGTCGTCGGCTATGTGAACCAGGTCATCGGCACCTGCTCGGCGGCGATGACGGCCACCGAGGCGCCGTACAAGGACGCGCCGATCGTCGACTTCATCAACCATGTGCAGGCGGAGACGGTGAAGGCGGCACTGGCGGGGACGGAGTACGCGGAGCTGCCGGTGCTCTCGCAGGCGTCCTGCTTCTCCCGTACGGCGGCGATCCCCGCCGGGGAGGTCACGATCCGGCAGGTGGCGGGGCTGTATCCGTTCGAGAACACCCTGGAGGCGCGGGTGCTGACGGGCGCCCAGCTCAAGGACTATCTGGAGTTCTCGGCGCGCTACTACGTCCAGACCCCGGCGGGCGGCGATGTGGACCCCGCGAAGCTGACGAACGCCTCGGGCATCCCGGACTACAACTACGACGCGGTCGGCGGCCTCCGTTACGAGATCGACATCGCGAAGGCGCCGGGCTCACGGATCGCGAAGCTCAGCTTCGACGGCGAGCCGGTCGACGAGAAGGCGCGGTTCGTGCTGGCGGTCAACAACTACCGGGCGAGCGGGGGCGGCAACTTCCCGCATGTGGCCTCCGCGAAGCAGGTGTGGGCCAATTCGGAGGAGATCCGGAACACGATCATCGCCTGGGTGCGGGCGAAGGGGACGATCGATGTGCCGCGGTTCGGGTCGGTGGACTGGAAGCTGACCCGCGACGGCGTTCCGGTGTTCTAGTTCGTACCTGGCATGCCCTACGCGGTCAGGGCCGCGTCGGGGTGAGGGGGGTGCGCTGGTCGGGGAGGTGCGGGTTGCCGATGACGGTGCCGCACCGCCCCGACGGCTGGAGCCCGAACGCGGTGAACGCGGTGCGGGACGGCAGCCGGTAGGCGGGGTCCGTGAGCAGCGAGTTGAGGATGACGGCGGAGCGCCAGGCGGCGAGGCCGAGGTCGGGGGTGCCGACGCCATGGGTGTGGCGCTCGGCGTTCTGGACGTACACCGAGCCCTTGATCATGGGGTCGAGGACCATGCGGTGGTCGGCGTCGACGCGGGGGCGCTCGGAGGCGTCCCGGCGGATGTAGGGGTCGAGGGCGGCGAGGAGGGTGTCGACGCGGCGCTCGCGGTAGCCGGTGGCGAGGACGACGGCCTCGGTGGTGTGGCGGGCCCGGGTGCCCTGCTCGGTGTGTTCCAGGTGGAGTTCGAGGCGGGCGGCGGCGGTACGGCCGGCGGTGCGGACGGTGACACCGGGGGTGAGGACGGCGCCGGGCCAGCCGTCGGAGTGCAGGGCGCGGCGGTAGAGCTCGTGGTGGATCGCGTCGAGCGTCTCGTGGGCGATGCCCTTGTAGAGCTGCCACTGGCGGGGCAGCAGTTGGTCGCGGACGGGCTCGGGCAGGGTGTGGAAGTAGCGGGTGTAGTCGGGGCTGAACTGCTCCAGGCCGAGCTTGCTGTACTCCATGGGCGCGAAGGCGGGGGTGCGGGCCATCCAGTGGAGCCCTTCGGCGCCGAGGGGGCGGTTGCGCAGCAGGTCGAGGAAGACCTCGGCACCGGACTGGCCGGAGCCGATGACGGTGACGTGGCCGGTGGCCAGGAGCCGCTCGCGGTGTTCGAGGTAGTCGGAGGAGTGGAGGACGGGCACGTTAGGGGCGTCGGCGAGCGGGCGCAGGGGTTCGGGGACGTACGGCTCGGTGCCGACGCCGAGGACGAGGTTGCGGGCGTATACGCGGCCGAGGGCCCTGCCCTCCTCATCCGTTCCGGTCGCGTCGGAGGCGGGGGCGTCGGCGGCCGGGCCGAGCCGGGTGAAGTCGATTTCGAACAGCTCGCGTTCGTGGTCCCAGCGGACGGCGTCGACGCGGTGGTCGAAGTGGAGTCCGGGGAGCTGTTCGCTGACCCAGCGGCAGTAGGCGTCGTACTCGGCGCGCTCGATGTGGAAGCGCTCGGCGACGTAGAAGGGGAACAGCCGCTCATGGGCCTTGAGGTACTGGAGGAAGGTCCAGGGGCTGCCGGGGTCGGCGAGGGTCACCAGGTCGGCGAGGAAGGGGACTTGGATGGTCGCGCCGTCGATGAGGAGGCCAGGGTGCCAGTGGAAGGCGGGCCGCTGCTCGTAGCAGGCGGTGCGCAGGGCGGGGACGCCGTGGGCGAGGGCGGCGAGGGAGAGGTTGAACGGGCCGATGCCGATACCGGCCAGGTCCAGGGGCCGGTCGGCGGCGGAAGCGGGCCCGGCGGGGGTGGGGGGTTGTGCGGTGCTCATGGGGTGGTGTCGCCTTCCACGAGTTCGAGCAGCCCGCGCAGATCGTCGGGCTGGATGTGCGGGTTGAGAACCGTGGCCTTGAGCCACAGCCCCTCGGGGGTGGCGGCGCGGCCGAGGACGGCCGCCCCGTGGTGGAGGAGGCGGCGGCGCAGCGCGGCGACGGCGGCGGGCGGTGCCCCGGTGGGGCGGAAGAGAACGGTGCTGATGGTCGGGCGGGCGTAGAGCTCGAGCCCGGGGCGGGCCTCGATGAGGTCGGCGAGGTGCTGGGCGGCCGCGCAGACGTGGTCCACGAGCTCGCCGAGACCGCGGCGGCCGAGCGCCCGCAGCGTGACAGCGATCTTGAAGATGTCGGGGCGGCGGGTGGTGCGGAGCGAGCGGCCGAGCAGATCGGGCAGGCCCGCTTCGGTGTCGTCGTCGGCGTTGAGGTAGTCGGCGTGGTGGGCCAGCGCGGCGAGCGCGGCGCCGTCGGGCACGGCGAGGAGGCCCGCGGCCACCGGCTGCCAGCCGAGTTTGTGCAGGTCGAGGGCGACGGTACGGGCGCGGTCGAGCCCGTGGAGCCGTTTGTGGAGGGTGTCGCTGAAGAGGAGGGGCGCGCCGTAGGCGGCGTCGATGTGGAGGGTGGCGCCGTGGTGGTCGCAGACGTCGGCGATGTCGGGGAGCGGGTCGATGGCCCCGGTGTCGGTGGTGCCGGCGGTGGCGACGACGAGGGTGGGGGCGTCGGACGGCCGGTCGAGGGCGGTGTGGAGCGCGACCGGGTCGAGGACGCCGCCGGGGGTGGGGAGGGTGAGGGGCTCGGGCAGCCCGAGCAGCCAGGCGGCGCGCTGGACGCTGTGGTGGGCGTTGGCGCTGCGGACGATACGGAGGGGAGCGCCCTGGGCGGCCTCGCGGGCGAGGAGCAGGCCGAGCTGGTTGGATTCGGTGCCGCCGGTGGTGACGAGGGCGTCGGGGTCGGGGCCGTGGGGGTGGACGAGTTCGGCCAGGGCGCGGCAGGTCAGCGCCTCCAGCGCACAGGCGGCGGGGGCCTGGTCCCAGGAGTCGAGCGAGGGGTTGAGCGCGGAGACCGCGAGGTCGGCGGCGGTGGCGACGGCGAGCGGTGGACAGTGCAGATGGGCGGTGCAGCGGGGGTCGGCGGGTTCGGCGGCGCCATGGGCGAGGGCGCGGACGAGGCTGCGCAGCGCGTGGTGGGGCCCCTCCCCCTCGTCGGGGATGAGCGGCCGGGCCGCACCGCGTATCCGCCGGGCCACCGCGGCCGGTCCCCCGGCCGGGAGGGGCCCACCGCGGTCGGCGGCGCCGTGGGCGAGGGCGTCGAGGACGGTGTCGACCATCGGGCGGAGCACGCCCGGTCCGCTCTGGCCCCCGGCGAGGAGGCGGGCGGTTCCGGATGCGGGCACGGGCATGGGTGTGCCCCTAGGGGGTGTCTGGGCGGCGGTCAGGGCTGCCTAAATTACTTCGCGCGCCAGCGGTCCGATCCGGGGTCGCGGTCAAGTGCACCCGTACGTGGTACGGCCCGGCCCCGCGAATTGATCGGCGGAGCCGGGCCGCCCCGGGCTCGCCTCCTGCTCCGGCCTGATCGGTTACTCGATGTGCCCGGTCTCGGGGTCCACTTGGGCGAGGAAGTCCCGTGCGGACTCCTCCAGTTCCCGGGTGCTCAAGGAATCAGCTCCGTGCACACCGGTGGTGAAGCCGTATCCGGGGTTGGGCCCGGTCAGCCAGGTGAAGTCGTACGTCCCGGGCTCGTCGGGACGCTCGGCGACGTCGAACCCCTCCCCGTCGACCGTCAGTGTCCACCGGCGCGTTCCTCGATCCATGCCCGCCAGTCTGCCTCGTGCCCGGACGGCATCCTCGGTCGGCTGTTACGGCTGCGTCCTGCGCGACTCCCGCGCGGCGGTGTACTCCGACAGCAGCGACTCGAGACGGCCCACCATGAAGTGGCAGTACTCCCGCATCTCGCTGAGCCGTTGCGGCTGGGACGACAGCGAGGCGGCGCCTCGGCGGCGGCGAGGGCGACCGGGCGCCTCGCCGTCCGCGTCAGCGGGAGGTCACTCGCCCTGCTTCTCCCGTACGCGCAGGGCGCGTCGCAGGTCGTCGATCTGGTCGGCGAGGCGGCGGCGGAGGGCGGGTACGGCGTCGGGGGAGGCGAGGCACTCCTCGCCCAGTCGCAGGGTTTCGGCGTCCACGGTGCTCGGGAAGCCGAAGCGGGCGACGGTGTCGGCGATGGCGGGGCCGCGGCGGGCGCCCAGGGCGACGGCGGCCGGGAAGTAGCGCGGCACATAGTCGGCCAGGACGTCGTGGTGCTCGGGCTGCCAGAAGCCCGCGACGGTCGCGGTGACCAGGTAGTTGGAGAGCTCGTCCCCCTGGCCGTCAGCGCTCCGGCCGTCCTCTCCGCCGCCGAAGAGGGCCTGCCACGCGGCCTCCTTCGCGGCGGCGTCCGGCAGGGCGGCCCGGCAGCGGGCGGCGCCCTCCTGGCCGGTGGCGCTGGAGTCGCGGGCGCGTTCGGCGTCGATGTCGGCGGGGCCGACGGCGCCGAGGACGGCGAGGCGGCCGAGGATCTGCCAGCGCAGCTCGGGGTCGAGGGCGGGGCCGCCGGGGACGGTGTCGCCGTCGAGCCAGTCGCTGAGCTCGGCGGGGGCGGTGGCGCTGCCGATGAACGTACGGACGGCGGCGAGCCGCAGCCCGTCCCCGGAGCCGTCCTCGGTGCGGCGCAGCAGATCGCGGCAGGTGGCGCTGATGGTGGCCAGGGCGGCGGGGCGCTGGTCCGCGGGGAGGTAGCGGTCGGCGATCTGGGTGCGGGCGAAGGCGAGGACGCCCTGGACGATCGCTATGTCGGTCTCGTGCGGCAGATGGGCGCGGGCGGCCTCGAGGTAGTCGGTGGCGGGCAGGTCGCCGTCGCGCACCATGTCGCGGGCGGCGTTCCAGACCACGGCGCGGCTGACGGCGTCGGGGAGGCCGGACAGCGAGCGGTGGACGGCCTTCCAGGAGGCGGGGTCGAGCCGGATCTTGGTGTAGGTGAGGTCGCCGTCGTTCAGCAGCAGCAGATCGGGGCGGGGGCCGGTGAAGGAGAGGCTGAGGCCGGGCTCCGCGCCGTCGAGTTCGGCCTCGACGCGCTCGCGCAGGACCAGTTGGTGCGGGGCGGCGGGCGCGTGGTCGTACAGGCCGATGGCGATGCGGTGCGGGCGCCGGGTGGGGGCGTCGCCGTCCGGGCCGCCGCCCTGGTGGCGGATCTCGGCGCTCCAGCGGCCGCCGCCCGCGGTGACGACGGGGGCGAGGGTGTCCACGCCGGTGGTGCGCAGCCAGCGGTCGGCCCAGGCGTGGACGTCGCGGCCGGAGGAACGGGCGAGGGAGTCGATGAAGTCGGCGAGGGTGGCGTTGCCGAAGCGGTGCCGGGTGAAGTGGTCGTTGATGCCGTCGAGGAAGGTCTTCTCGCCGAGCCAGGTGACGAGCTGGCGCAGCGCGGAGGCGCCCTTGGCGTACGAGATGCCGTCGAAGTTGAGCCGGGCGGCGGCGGTGTCGGGGACCAGCTCGGGCGCGGGGGCGACTGGGTGGGTGGAGGGGCGCTGGTCGGCGTCGTAGCCCCAGTTCTTGCGGCGGACGCCGAAGTCGGCCCAGGTGTCGGTGTAGCGGGTGGTCTCGGTGAGGATCTGGTAGCCCATGTACTCGGCGAAGGACTCGTTCAGCCAGATGTCGTCCCACCACCGCATGGTGACGAGGTCGCCGAACCACATATGGGCCATCTCATGGGCGATGACCATGGCGCGGGTCTGGCGCTCGGCGTCGGTGACGGCGGAGCGGAAGACGAATTCGTCGCGGAAGGTGACCAGGCCCGGGTTCTCCATGGCGCCGGAGTTGAACTCGGGGACGAACGCCTGGTCGTAGGAGTCGAAGGGGTACGGCTCCTCGAAGATCTCGTGGTAGCGGTCGAAACAGCGCCGGGTGATGTCGAACAGCTCGTCGGCGTCGGCCTCGAGGTAGGGGGCGAGGGAGCGGCGGACGTGCAGCCCGAAGGGGAGTCCGGCGTGCTCGGTGCGCACCGAGTGGTACGGGCCGGCGGCCAGGGCCATCAGATAGGTGCTGATGGGCGGGGTGGGCGCGAGCTGCCAGCGGCCCTCCTCGGGGGCGCCGACGCGCGTGGCGACGCCGTTGCCGAGGACGGTCCACTCGGGCGGGGCGGTGACGCGGACGTCGAAGACGGCCTTGAGGTCGGGCTGGTCGAACGCGGTGAAGACGTCGTTCGCGTCCGACATGCAGCACATGGTGTAGAGGTACGTCTCGCCGTCGGCGGGGTCGGTGAAGCGGTGCATGCCCTCGCCGGTGTGGGAGTAGCGCATGTCGGTCTCGACACGCAGCTCGTGCTCCCCCTCACCGAGCCCGGTGAGCGGGAGCCGGCCGCCCGCGAGCGCCTCGGCGGTCTCGCCGGTGAGGTCGAGCTCCCGGCCGTCGAGCACGGCGCGGTGGAGGGCGGCCGGCCGGAGCTCGGCGAAGGTGTCCGCGCCCGCCTGGCGCGCGCTGAAGCGGATGGTCGTGGTGGAGCCGAAGAGCTCCTCCCCGCGGGTGAGGTCGAGGTCGATGGTGTAGCGGTGGACCTCGATGAGGCGGGCTCGGTTCTGCGCTTCCTCGCGCGTCAGTACGGACATGGGGACATGCTGCCCTACGTGCGGCGGGCCGCACACGGGTGGGAAGTGGTTGCCCGGGTCGGACGGCCGCCCTGGCTCACTACCGGAGTGCGCCCTCGGGGCTCTCGGGGCCCTCGGGGCCGTTGTCGGAGCGCGCGATGGTCTCGTGGTGCCGGATGACCTCGGCGATGATGAAGTTGAGCAGCTTCTCGGCGAAGCCGGGGTCGAGCTTGGCGCTCTCGGCGAGCTGCCGCAGCCGGATGATCTGGCGCGCCTCACGGGCCGGGTCGGCCGGGGGGAGCCGGTGGGCGGCCTTGAGGTGGCCGACCTGCTGGGTGCATTTGAAGCGCTCGGCGAGCATATGGACCACGGCCGCGTCGATGTTGTCGATGCTGTCGCGCAACCGGGTCAGCTCGTCGAGGACGGACGGGTCGATCCCCTCGGGGTCTCCCGGCGTCGCCGGCTGCCCGGCGGTGTGGTCGCTCATGCTGTGCGTCATGCCTCCCGAGAGTACTTTCCCCGGGGCCCGGTTCCGCCCGGGGGCGCTTCGGCCCGCGTCGGGCGCGTCCGGGGCCTGCCCTCGGTCGGTCCCCGGACCGCCCCGACCCCTGTGGGGGGTTTGGGTTCCGGCCGGCGAAGGGCGCGGAAGGGGGCGGGGCGGTCGTGGTGGAGGGCCGCTCCCGGTGCGGCGTCTCCACCGTGGAGGAGTCGCCTGGGCGGGGAGAGGTTCCACTTCCGGCCCGACTTTCCCGGTGGCCCCGGCTCCGCTTTCCCGGCGGCCCTCGGCTCGGCTTTCCCGGTAGCCCCGGCTCGGCTTTCCCGGCGGCCCTCGGCTCGGCTTTCCCGGTAGCCCCGGCTCGGCTTTCCCGGCGGCTTACGGCCCGGCTTTCTCCGTGGCCCGCTCCGGACGGAGCCGTTCGAGGATAGGGGTGTCCGACGGGTCGCGGCGCCTGCGGCGGGCTGCTCCCCTCCCCGCCCCTTCCCGAATCTGGGGCTCCGCCCCAGACCCCGGAGGGCCAGGACTCCACCCCAGACCCCGGAGGACCGGGACTGCGGCCCAGACACCGAACGGCCAGGACTCCACCCCAGACACCGAACGGCCAGGACTCCACCCCAAACCCCGGAGGACCGGGACTGCAGCCCAGACCCCGGACGGCCGGGACTGCAGCCCAGACACCGAACGGCCAGGACTCCACCCAGACCCCGGAGGACCGGGACTCCACCCCAGACCCCGAACGGCCAGGACTCCGCCCCAAACCCCGGACCGCCAGGACTCCGCCCCAAACCCCAGACCGCCAGGACTGCGGCCCAGGCCCTCCGGGGGCCAGGGGCGGAGTCCCTGCCACGCGGCGGAGCCGCGTGATCGATATGCGGCTCCGCCGCGTGGTCCGCCGGACACCCCGTAGGGTCCTCACATGATCGCGACGCTTCAATGCACCGTCATCGACTGCCCCGACCCCGCCGCGCTGGCCGCCTTCTACGGCAAGATCCTGGGCTGGCGGGTGAACGACAGCGATCCCGAGTGGGCGACCCTGACGGCCGAGGACGGCCGTCAGCTGGCCTTCCAGCTGGCGCCGGACCACCAGCCGCCGCGCTGGCCGGATCCGGCCCACCCGCAGCAGATCCATCTGGACTTCGACGTGGAGACGCGCGCGGACGCGGAGCGGGCGCAGCAGGAGCTGATCGAGCTCGGGGCGACGTTCCTGCACGACAGCGGCGGGGAGCGTGCGGGGTTCCGGGTCTTCAACGATCCGGCCGGGCACCCGTTCTGCATCTGCTACGGACAGATGGAACCGAGCTGACGGCGACGCTGATGGAGCTCATGCAGGAGCTCATGCGACTGACCGGGGCCGGCACGGTGGCCGGGCCCCGGTCAGCTCCCGTCGAAGGCGGTGCTGAGGAGGGGTCAGCCGCCGAGCTGGGTCGCGCCCGCCTTGATGTCCTTGGCGAAGGTGCTCACCTCGGTGTAGACGCCGGGCTTACCGGGCCGTGCGCAGCCCTCGCCCCAACTGACGATGCCGACCTGGATCCACTGGCCGCTGTCGTCCTTGCGGAACATCGGGCCGCCGGAGTCGCCCTGGCAGGTGTCCACGCCGCCCTGGGCCATCTTCCCGGCGCAGATCTCCTCGCCGGGGACGAGCTCGTCGTAGGCGGACTTGCAGGTGGCGTCGTCGACGAACGGCACGGTGGCCTTGAGCAGGTAGCGCTGCTGGCCGCCGCCCTCGACCGCGGCACCCCAGCCTGCCACGGTGAAGTCGCCCTTGTTGTACGCCGTGGTCTCGGCGATCTTCAGGGTGGGCTGGTTGATCGGCTTGGCGAGCTTGATGAGCGCCCAGTCCTTGCCGGTGCCGTTGTAGCCGGGGGCCTGGAGCACCCGGGTGGACTTGACCTTGATGGCGCTCGAGCTCTGGAGGTCCACGACGCCCGCGGTGGCCGTGATGGAGGTGTTGGCGCCGGAGCCGTCCACACAGTGGGCGGCGGTGAGCACGATGTCCTGGGTGTAGAGGGCGCCGCCACAGCCCATGGACAGCCGGACCATGAAGGGGAATTCGCCCTGGGCGGCGCGGGTGCCGCCGACCACGGAGGGGCTCGGCTCGGGGCCGGTGGGCACGGCGTTGGCGCTGCCGGGGGTGAGGCTGAAGGCGGCGAGGGCCACCGCGCCCAGGGCCGAGGCTCTCTTGATGTGCTTCAGCGTGTTCCGCAACGGACTGTCCTTTCGTGGGGGGTTCGAGGCGCATGTCAGGCTCATGCCAAACCATTCGCGGCTCCGCCGCGTGACAAAAATCCGGAAACCTCTCCGAAATCCCGTGGATGAGCCGGTAAAACGCCCTGTGATTATGTGGACCGGGTGAACGGGGTGACAAGGGTCGGTTTCCAGCCAGCGCGGCCTACCCACTGCTCCACCGAACGACCGTAAGGTTGACGTGAGACAGGGCGCACGGCTGGCGACGGGCACGGGGTGACGGCGTGGCGGCACCGGGCAGCGACATCGAGCACGGCTATCCCCACCTGGACACCGTCCGGGCCGCGATCACCGCGCTCTACCGCCGCCTGTCCCGCGACACGGTGGACACCTTCGGGCTCAGCGTGGTCCCCGGCGATGTGGCCTTCGCCGACCAGGACGACCTCTACCTGGGCGTTCAGCGGGTGGCCCGGGTCATGGTGCAGCATCTGCGGCTGCCCGACGCCCGGATGATCGTGAGCTTCCGGGAGATGCGGCACGCGGGGAACGTGGAGCTGGCGGCGGGCCCGGAGTACTTCATCGAGCTCAACTCCCGCTTCAAGACCCACCGTCGGGACATCGGCGCGGCCCTGGCCCACGAGGTCACGCATGTGTATCTGCACCGCCTGGACCTGTCGTTCCCCGGCACACGCGACAACGAAATCCTCACCGACACCGCCGCCGCCTACCTCGGCACGGGCTGGTTGCTGCTCGACGCCTACCGCCAGGACTCGGTTTCCAGCCAGAAACTGGGCTATCTGACACCGGAGGAGTTCGGCTACGTCCTGGCCATGCGGGCGCTGCTCTTCGGCGAGGACCCCTCCCCCTGGTTCACCTCTCCGCAGGCGTACGAGGCGTACGCCAAGGGGCTGGAGCTGGCCCGCCGCGAGCAGGCCCGGCCGCCGCTCGCCGCCGCCGGCTGGACCGGCCGCCGCCGCTACGCCAAGGACCGCCGGTCGGCCCAATCCGGCCACCCCGCCCCCACCGGAGGCGACTACGCCTTCGACGCCGGCCCCCCGCTGAGCGTCTCCTTCCCCTGCCCGACCTGCCGTCAGCGCATCCGGGTCCCGGTGCGCGGGCGGCTGCGGGCCCGCTGCGGGCTGTGCCGCACGGTGCTGGAGTGCGACACGTGACGCGGCACCCGACGGACACCTGACGCGACGACTGGCGCGGCACCTGACGCGACGACTGGCGCGGCACGCGACGCGGCGGCGGTCCGTGGCCATACGGACGTGGAGTGGGCTCGACGTCGTACGCTCGCCTGCATGAGCCCCTCCATCGCCACCAACACCCACGTCGGCCTCGACGAGCTGCTGGAGTTCGTACGCCCGCGCCACCGTGCGCTGCTGATGACCCGCCGGGCCGATGGCTCGCCCCAGGCATCCCCGCTGACCTGCGGAGTCGATGACTCCGGCCGGATCGTCATGTCCACCTACCCGGAGCGCGCCAAGGTGCGCAACGCCAAGCGCGACCCCGCCGTGAGCCTCGTCGTGCTGTCCGACGAATGGAACGGCCCGTGGGTGCAGATCGACGGCACCGCCGAGGTGATCGACACCCCGGAGTCCGTCGAGCCGCTGGTCGAGTACTACCGCAATATCGCGGGTGAGCACCCGGACTGGGACGAGTACCGCGAGGCCATGCGCAAGCAGGGCAAGTCGCTGATCCGGGTCACCCCCGAGCGCTGGGGCCCGGTGGCCACCGGCGGCTTCCCGGCCCGGCTGGTGGAGAACGAGGGCTGACGGCGCCCGGCAGCGTTCAGCACTCCCCCGCGCGCCCGTAGAGCACGATCCGCATCCCGGTGACGTCCCTGACGGCGCATCGGTGGAAGTGCTCCGCGAGCACCTGCCGTTTCACCCGCTCCTGAGGGGTGTCGTCCAGCGGCTGGCCGGGCGGGTCGTTCACCGTGACGATCCGCCCGGCCGTCAGCATCCGGGCCCGGATCAGCGGTGCGGGCAGTTCGATGCCGTGCAGGGTGCCCGAGGGGATCGCGTGCCGGGCCAGCGCCAGCTCCCGCAGGCCCCGGAAGTCCCCCGGTCTTGACAGGATCGGCTCCCGGCGCCGGGCGGGCAGGAAGAGCACCCCGTCGCCGGGTCGGCTCAGCTCCCGTACGGCGCGGGCGGCGGCGAGGGGGTCGTCGAGCCGGCTCTGCGGGATCCGCAGTTGGAGGGAGTACGGCAGCAGGGCCGCCACGGCGGCCACCGCCAGCCCTCCGGCGAGCGCCCGTGGGGCGGCGACGGTGCGCGACAGCGCGTCCAGCCGGGCCCCGATCAGCAGCGCGAGACCCACGTAGGCGTAGAGCACGTAGCGGTCGGCGTAGAGCGGATGCAGATACGACACCGCCAGCAGCGCGGCCGGGGGCAGGATCAGCAGCGCGAGCGCGAGCTCGCGCAGCGGGACGGGGCCCCGCGCGGGCAGCGGTCCCCGGGCGGGCAGCGGTCCCCGGGCGCAGACGAGGCCCGCCAGGGCGAGCGCGCCGAAGCCGAGCAGCTCGGGCGGGCCCGGCGGGGCGATCCAGCCGACCAGCGCCGCCTGCTGCTGACTGACGATCACCAGCGGCGCAAGCACCACCGCCACCGCGGAGGCCGCCTGCCCCCACGCCCAGCCGAAGCGCGCGCCCACCCGTGCCCGGTACAGCGCGACGCCGTGCGCGGCGACGGCCAGCACCGCGAACTCGTGCAGCAGACAGGCCAGCGAGGCGACGGCGGCGTATCCGGCCCAGGTGCGCTTGCGGGGCCGGGCCACGGCGCTCAGCAGCAGATGCGTGGCCGCGACGACGGCGGCGCAGACCAGGGCGTACGACCGCCCCTCCTGCGCGTACCGCTGCACCGCCGGGGCCAGCGGGAAGACCAGCCCGGCGGCGAGTCCGGCGCGCGGCCCCGCGAGTCGCCGCCCGAGCAGTCCGACCCCGGCGGCCGCGGCGGCCATGGCCAGCACCGAGGGGAGCCGGAGAGCGACAAGACCGCCGTCCCAGAGGGCGAAGACGCCGTGCACGAGCAGGTAGTACAGGCCGTGGACGGCGTCGGCCCCGCCGAGCAGGTGCCAGATGTCGGCGACGCCGCGGTGGGCGACCTGGTACGTCGTCGACTCGTCCCGCCACATGCTGTTCTCGCGGCGGATCCCCCACAGCCCGAGGGCCAGCGTCAGCCCGGCCGGGACCAGCCCGACGACGGCGCGCCCGGCGCGCCCGGCGCGGCGGGTCGCCGGGGCCGGGGGCGCCGGGCGGGCACGCGGGGCGGCCCCGGCGGTGTCGAGGGCAGGCGAGACGGCCATGGGAAGGGGAACTCCGATCGGAGCGGAAGGTGATGCTGGTGGCGGGAAGGGGCGCGGGTCAGGCCCGTCTGCGGCGGATCCACCACAGGCAGAAGGCGGCCAGCGCGACGGCCGCGGCCAGGCA
The DNA here is from genome assembly GCF_055597465.1 of Streptomyces yongxingensis. Taxonomy (NCBI): domain Bacteria; kingdom Bacillati; phylum Actinomycetota; class Actinomycetes; order Kitasatosporales; family Streptomycetaceae; genus Streptomyces; species Streptomyces yongxingensis. The sequence goes on along the minus strand of NZ_CM145717.1, from coordinate 8,076,925 downwards.
GATCCCGGCCTGCATCCACTGCATGGGCCAGTAGTGGCTCGCCGGGTGCAGCTCCTCGTACCACCTATCGGTGGCGCCGAGCCGGGCGAAGCAGCGGTCCCAGCCGTCCGCACCGAGGGCGGACGAGCAGCGCTCAAGGGGGAGCTTCTCCCCGGACCGGGTCAGATAGCCGTTACCCATGCCACGCCACGCGTTGAAGTAGACCTTGAGGGGGGTGGCCGAGAATTGCCCGGAGGCGTCTGCTTCGGAGACGACCGTCCGCGGGACCATCAGATGGGGGCGCAGGGCGCTCAGCCCGTACTGAACACCAGCGGTGGCCCCCAAGGTGACCGCCATGGCGGGCAGGGTGCGCCGCAGCAGCAGCCCGGCCGCCGCGCCGAGGAGGAAGGACAGCGGGGCGAGGGCGACCGCGGCCGGGCCAGTCGCGTCGAACGGCACGGCGGTGCCCCAGGCGATGTCCTGGAACTGGCCCCGGGCCACCCGCCACCACCAGGTGTAGAGGCCAACGAGGACCGCGGTGCCGACCGTGACGGCGACGAGGGGGAGCGCGAGTTTGGCGATGAGCCAGCGGGTCCTGCCGACGGACTGGGTCCACACCAACTGGTGGGTGCCCGTCTCCAGCTCCCTGGCGAACAGGGGCGCGCCGATGAAGACGCCGATCAGCGCGGGCAGCGCGATGAGCAGCCGTCCGGCGTTGAGCAGCGATGTGCGGTAGGTGTCGGTACGCTCGATCTCCCTGCCGTGGCAGAGCTCCTTCCAGTTCCAGTCCGCGCAGCCCTGGATGTCGTGCGCCCGCATGGAGCCGACCATCTCGGTGCGCTGCCAGATGATGTACGCGGCGATCGCCGCGACCACGGCCAGGCCCGCCCAGAGGGCGGCCCGGTGCTGGCGCGCCACCAGCCACACCAGCCCTCGGGCGCGGAGCCGCGCGCCGGATGACGACCCGATCCGTATGCCGATCGCGCTCATGTCCCCACCTCCGTGACGGTCGCCCGCGCTTCGGCCGTGACCATCGGCGGGGCGTCGGGTGCGCGCAGATAGCCGAGCAGGACGTCCTCGAGGGAGGGTTCGGTGACGATCCAGCCGTCCCCGTCCGGGGTGCCGTCCGGGCGTATCAGCGCGGTGAGCTGACGGCCCGTGGTACGGGTCTCGACCACGGTGTGGCGGGCGAGCGCCTCCGGTGTGCCGCCGCCGGTCGCGCTCGGGCCGGTGACCAGGCGGTGGGCGGCCTGGAGGGCGTCCGTCCCGCCCGCCAGGCGGATCCGGCCGCCGCCCATCAGCAGCAGGTAGTCGCAGACGCCGTCGAGTTCGGCGAGCACATGGGTGGAGATGACCACGCCGGTGCCGTGCTCGGCGGCCTGCGCCATCAGGGCGCCCATCATCCGGTGGCGGCGCAGCGGGTCCTGATCGGCCATCGGCTCGTCCAGGAGCAGCAGATCGGCGCGCTTGCCGAGGGCGAGGGCGAGGGCCACACAGGTGCGCTGACCGCCGGAGAGCGAGCCGACGCGGGCGGACAGCGGCACCTCGGCCTCCGCCACCACCCGTTCGGCGGTCCTCTGGTCCCAGCGGGGGTTGAGCTCCCGGCCCAGGCGCAGGGTGTCGGCGACGGAGAAGCGCGGGTAGAGCGGCTTGTCCTGGGCGACGAAGGCGATGCGCTCGCGGGTGCCGGGGTCGGCGGAGGGGCGGCCGAAGACCCGCAGGGTGCCGGCGGTCGGGGTCAGCAGCCCGGCGGCGAGGGACAGCAGGGTGCTCTTGCCGGAGCCATTGGGGCCCACCAGGGCGCAGATCCGCCCGGCGGGCAGCCGGAAGGCGACGTCTCTCAGGGCCCAGCCGCGCCGGTGCTTCATGCCCAGCCCGGACGCCTCCAGCGCGCCGCACGCGTCGATCTCGTCGGTCACCCGTTCTCCTCGTGTCCACGCTCGCCGGGGGCGGCGGTCTCGCCGAAGCGCTCCTCGAGGACCGAGGCCACCAGCGCCGTCACGTCCTCGCGGTCGAGCCCGGCGGCGCGGGCCCGGTCGGTCCAGTCGGCGAGCTCCGCGCGCAGTGGTGAGTCCGCGGCGGCGCCGGGCCGGGCCAGCGACCGGCGGACGAAGGTGCCAAGACCCGGCCGGGGCTCGACCAGCCCTTCGCGCTCCAGCTCGCGGTACGCCTTCAGGACGGTGTTGGGGTTGATGGCGGTGGCCGCGACGACCTCCTTGGCCGTGGGCAGCCGGTCCCCTGGCTGCAGCAGTCCGAGGCGGAGTGCCTGTTTGGTCTGCTGGACGATCTGCAGATAGGTGGCGATGCCGCTGCGCCGGTCGATGCGGTACTCGACCATCCGCCCTCCACCACCCTTTCACTAATCAGTTAGTGGAATGATGGTGGAGTGCGCCGGGGGGAATGTCAACCGGCCTGGTCGGCCGGGCCGAGGGAACGGCAGGCGAAACGCCACGCGGCGCCTTCCCCCGGTCGGGAGGGGGAAGGCGCCGCGCGGCCGGTCCGTACGCCGTTGTACGGGCGGAGATCCGGGAAGACCGGAGGACCGGGTCAGACCATGAGGGCCCGGTCGGTGGGGCGGATCGGGGCGGGCAGCTCGCTGGCCCCGGCCAGATAGCGGTCCACGCCGTGCGCCGCGGAGCGGCCCTCGGCGATGGCCCAGACGATCAGCGACTGGCCGCGGCCCGCGTCACCGGCCACGAAGACACCCGGCACATTGGTGGCGAAGTCGGCGTCGCGCGCGATGTTGCCGCGCTCGTCCAGCTCCAGGCCGAACTGCTCGACCAGGCCGTTCTTCTGGTCGGTGCCGGTGAAGCCCATGGCGAGGGTGACCAGTTGGGCCGGGATCTTCCGCTCGGTGCCCGGCTTCTGCTCCAGCTTGCCGTCCTTGAACTCCACCTCGGTCAGGTGCAGCCACTGGACGTTGCCGTCCTCGTCGCCCTCGAAGTGGGTGGTGGAGACGGAGTAGATCCGCTCGCCGCCCTCCTCGTGCGCCGAGGTGACCTTGTAGAGCATCGGGAAGGTCGGCCAGGGCTGGCCCGGGTTCCGCTCCTCGCCCGGCCGCGGCATGATCTCCAGCTGGGTGACGGAGGCGGCGCCCTGCCGGTGGGCGGTGCCGACGCAGTCCGCGCCGGTGTCACCGCCGCCGATGACCACGACGTGCTTGCCCTCGGCGGTGATGGGGGACGTGGTGAGGTCGCCCTCCTGCACCTTGTTGGCGAGCGGCAGGTACTCCATCGCGAAGTGGATGCCGTTCAGCTCCCGGCCCGGGACCGGCAGGTCGCGCGAGGTGGTGGCGCCGGCCGCGATGACCACGGCGTCGTACCGCTTGCGCAGCTTGGCGGCGTCGATGTCACGGCCGATCTCGGTCTCGGTGCGGAACTTGGTGCCCTCCGCGCGCATCTGCTCGATGCGGCGGTTGATGTGCCGCTTCTCCATCTTGAACTCGGGGATGCCGTAGCGCAGCAGCCCGCCGATGCGGTCGGCCCGCTCGTAGACGGCGACCGTGTGGCCGGCCCGGGTGAGCTGCTGGGCGGCGGCCAGGCCCGCCGGGCCCGAGCCGATGACGGCGACGGTCTTGCCGCTGAGCCGCTCGGGCGGCTGCGGGGTGACGTTGCCGGAGTCCCACGCCTTGTCGATGATGGTGACCTCGACGTTCTTGATGGTCACCGGCGGCTGGTTGATGCCGAGCACACAGGCCGACTCGCACGGGGCCGGGCACAGCCGCCCGGTGAACTCCGGGAAGTTGTTGGTCGCGTGCAACCGCTCGCTGGCCTCGCGCCAGTCCTCCCGGTAGGCGTAGTCGTTCCACTCGGGGATGAGGTTTCCGAGCGGACAGCCGTTGTGGCAGAACGGGATGCCACAGTCCATGCACCGGCCGGCCTGCTTGCTGATGATCGGCAGCAGCGAGCCGGGGACGTAGACCTCGTTCCAGTCCTTGACGCGCTCCTCCACCGGGCGGGTCTTGGCGACCTCGCGTTCAGTGCTCAGGAAGCCCTTGGGGTCAGCCATTGATCGCCGCCTCCATCATCTTCTCGTGGGTCTCGGACTCGGAGAGCCCGGCACGCTCGGCGGCGTCCTTGGCGGCGAGCACGGCCTGGTACGTAGCGGGGATGATCTTGCTGAAGCGGGTGACGGCGGTCTCCCAGTCGTCGAGCAGCGCGCCCGCGACGGTGGAGCCGGTCTCCTCGTGGTGGCGGCGCACCGCGTCGTGCAGCGCCTGCTTGTCGGTGTCGTCCAGCTCGCCGACGGCGTCGCGGAGGTCGACGTTGACGTTGTCCCGGTCGAGGTCGATGACGTACGCGATGCCACCGGACATCCCGGCCGCGAAGTTGCGCCCGGTCGGCCCGAGGACGACCGCCTGGCCGCCGGTCATGTACTCGCAGCCGTGGTCGCCCACGCCCTCGGAGACGACCGTGGCGCCGGAGTTGCGGACGCAGAACCGCTCGCCGACCCGGCCGCGCAGGAACATCTCGCCGCCGGTCGCGCCGTACGCGAGGGTGTTGCCCGCGATCGTCGAGTACTCGGCGAGGTGGTCCGCGCCCCGGTCCGGGCGGACGATCACGCGGCCGCCGGACAGGCCCTTGCCCACGTAGTCGTTGGCGTCGCCCTCGAGCCGCAGCGTGACACCGCGGGGCAGGAACGCGCCGAAGGACTGGCCGGCCGAGCCGGTGAAGGTGATGTCGATGGTGTCCTCGGGCAGGCCCGCGCCGCCGAACTTCCGGGTCACCTCATGGCCGAGCATGGTGCCCACGGTCCGGTTGATGTTGCGGATCGCGACCTGGGCCCGGACCGGCTGGGCGGCCTCGGCGGAGTCGGCGTTCAGCGCGTCCGCCGCGAGCTTGATCAGCTCGTTGTCCAGGGCCTTCGCCAGGCCGTGGTCCTGCTCGACCAGCTGGTGGCGGACGGCGCCGTCGGGCAGCTCGGGCACGTACAGCAGCGGGGCGAGGTCCAGGCCCTGCGCCTTCCAGTGCTGGACGGCACGGGTGGTGTCCAGCAGCTCGGCGTGGCCGATGGCCTCGTCCAGGGAGCGGAAGCCCAGCTCGGCGAGGAGCTCGCGGACCTCCTCGGCGATGAACTGGAAGAAGTTCACCACGTACTCGGCCTGGCCGCTGTAGCGCTCGCGCAGCACCGGATTCTGGGTGGCGATGCCGACCGGGCAGGTGTCCAGGTGGCAGACGCGCATCATGACGCAGCCGGAGACCACCAGCGGCGCGGTGGCGAAGCCGTACTCCTCGGCGCCGAGCAGCGCGGCGATCACCACGTCACGGCCGGTCTTGAGCTGGCCGTCGGTCTGCACCACGATGCGGTCGCGCAACCCGTTGAGCAGCAGCGTCTGCTGGGTCTCGGCGAGGCCGAGCTCCCAGGGGCCGCCCGCGTGCTTGAGCGAGGTGAGCGGCGAGGCGCCGGTGCCGCCGTCGTGGCCGGAGATCAGCACCACATCGGCGTGGGCCTTGGAGACGCCCGCGGCCACCGTGCCGACGCCGACCTCGGAGACCAGCTTGACGTGGATCCGGGCCTGCGGGTTGGCGTTCTTCAGGTCGTGGATGAGCTGGGCGAGGTCCTCGATCGAGTAGATGTCGTGGTGCGGCGGCGGGGAGATCAGGCCGACGCCCGGGGTGGAGTGCCGGGTCTTCGCCACCCACGGGTAGACCTTGTGGCCGGGGAGCTGGCCGCCCTCGCCGGGCTTGGCGCCCTGCGCCATCTTGATCTGGATGTCATCGGAGTTGACCAGGTATTCGCTGGTCACGCCAAAGCGGCCGGAGGCCACCTGCTTGATCGAGGAGCGGCGCGCCGGGTCGTGCAGCCGGTCGGAGTCCTCGCCGCCCTCACCGGTGTTGGACTTACCGCCCAGCCGGTTCATGGCGATGGCGAGGGTCTCGTGCGCCTCCTGGGAGATGGAGCCGTACGACATGGCGCCGGTGGAGAACCGCTTGACGATCTCGCTGACCGGCTCGACCTCCTCGATCGGGATCGAGGGGCGCTCGCCCTTGAAGGAGAACAGACCGCGCAGCGTCATCAGCCGCTCGGACTGCTCGTTCACCCGCTCGGTGTACTTCTTGAAGATGTCGTAGCGGCGCGACCGGGTGGAGTGCTGGAGCCGGAAGACCGTCTCGGGGTCGAAGAGGTGCGGCTCGCCCTCGCGGCGCCACTGGTACTCGCCGCCGATGTCCAGCGTGCGGTGGGCGGAGGGGACGCCGGTGGCGGGGTACGCCTTGGCGTGGCGGGCGGCCACCTCCTTGGCGATGACGTCAAGACCCGCGCCGCCGATCTTGGTGGCGGTGCCGTGGAAGTAGGTGTCCACGAAGGACTCGTCCAGGCCGACGGCCTCGAAGACCTGCGCGCCCCGGTAGGAGGCCACGGTCGAGATGCCCATCTTGGACATGACCTTCAGCACGCCCTTGCCGAGCGCCTTGATGAGGTTCTTGATCGCGGTCTCGGCCTCGACGCCGGGCAGGAACGTCCCGGCCCGGACCAGGTCCTCGACCGACTCCATCGCCAGGTACGGGTTGACGGCCGCGGCGCCGTAGCCGATCAGCAGCGCGACATGGTGCACCTCGCGGACGTCGCCCGCCTCGACCAGCAGCCCCACCTGGGTGCGCTGCTTGGTGCGGATGAGGTGGTGGTGGACCGCGGAGGTGAGCAGCAGCGAGGGGATCGGGGCGTGCTCGGCGTCCGAGTGGCGGTCGGAGAGCACGATCAGCCGGGCGCCGTCCTCGATGGCGCGGTCGGCCTCGGCGCAGATCTCGTCCAGCCGGGCGGCGAGCGCCTGACCGCCGCCACCGACCCGGTACAGGCCCGAGAGGTTCGCCGCCTTGAGGCCCGGCATGTCCCCGTCGGCGTTGATGTGGATGAGCTTGGCCAGCTCATCGTTGTCGATCACCGGGAAGGGCAGGATGACATTGCGGCAGGAGGCCGCGGTCGGCTCCAGCAGATTGCCCTGCGGGCCCAGCGAGGAGATCAGCGAGGTGACCAGCTCCTCGCGGATCGCGTCCAGCGGCGGGTTGGTGACCTGCGCGAACAACTGGGTGAAGTAGTCGAACAGCAGCCGCGGCCGCTCGGAGAGGGCGGCGATCGGCGAGTCGGTGCCCATCGAGCCGATCGGCTCGGCGCCGGCCTTGGCCATCGGCGCGAGCAGGACGCGCAGCTCCTCCTCGGTGTACCCGAAGGTCTGCTGACGGCGGGTGACCGAGGCGTGGGTGTGCACGATGTGCTCACGCTCGGGGAGGTCGGCCAGGTCGATCAGACCGGCCTCGAGCCATTCGCCGTACGGCTGCTCGGCGGCCAGCTCGGCCTTGATCTCGTCGTCCTCGATGATGCGGTGCTCGGCGGTGTCCACCAGGAACATCCGCCCCGGCTGGAGCCGGCCCTTGCGGACCACCTTGGCCGGGTCGATGTCCAGGACGCCGACCTCGGAGGAGAGCACGACCAGACCGTCGTCGGTGACCCAGTAGCGCCCGGGACGCAGACCGTTGCGGTCCAGCACGGCGCCGACCTGGGTGCCGTCGGTGAAGGTGACACAGGCCGGGCCGTCCCAGGGCTCCATCATCGTGGAGTGGTACTGGTAGAAGGCGCGCCGGGCCGGGTCCATGGAGGGGTGGTTCTCCCACGCCTCGGGAACCATCATCAGCACCGAGTGCGGCAGCGAGCGGCCGCCGAGGTGGAGCAGCTCCAGGACCTCGTCGAAGGTCGCCGAGTCGGAGGCGTCCGGGGTACAGACGGGGAAGATCCGCTCCAGGCCCTTCTCCCCGAACAGGTCGCTGACCAGCTGGGACTCCCGGGCGCGCATCCAGTTGCGGTTGCCCTGGACGGTGTTGATCTCACCGTTGTGGGCGACGAAGCGGTACGGGTGGGCCAGCGGCCAGCTCGGGAAGGTGTTGGTGGAGAACCGGGAGTGGACCAGCGCGACGGCGGTGGCGAAGCGGCGGTCGGAGAGGTCCGGGAAGAACGGCTCGAGCTGACCGGTGGTCAGCATGCCCTTGTAGACCAGGGTGCGCGCGGACAGCGAGGGGAAGTAGACCCCCGCCTCGCGCTCGGCGCGCTTGCGCAGGCCGAACGCCTTGCGGTCCAGGGCCACGCCGGTGCTGGTGCCGTCGGCGACGAAGAGCTGGCGGAAGGCGGGCATGGTGGCCCGGGCCCGGTTGCCCAGCAGGTCGGGGGCGACGGGCACCTCGCGCCAGCCGAGGACGGTCAGGTCCTCGTCGGCGGCGAGCCGCTCGATGTGCTCCGCGGCGGCCGCACCCTCGGTCTCGCCCTCCGGGAGGAACGCGATACCCACCGCGTAGGCACCGGCTTCGGGCAGCTCGAAGCCGGTCACACTGGCCCGCAGGAAGGCGTCCGGAACCTGGACGAGGATGCCCGCGCCATCGCCGGAGTCGGGCTCGGAACCGGTGGCGCCGCGGTGCTCGAGGTTCCTCAGCACGGTGAGAGCCTGCTCCACGAGCTCATGGCTGGCCTCGCCGGTGAGGGTCGCCACGAAGCCGACGCCACAGGCGTCGTGCTCATTGCGCGGGTCGTACATCCCCTGTCGGGCGGGGTGGGATGCGGAACGCATCGGCTCTCCCGTCGTCGTCATGGCATTTTGCGTGTGCCGAGGGACGACGTTGGCCCTCCGCGAGAATTTCGTGCAGGTTACATGATGGGGCGAATCTCGGGAAGCGGAAATTCCGTTCCATCATGCGGACACCCCAGAGGCGGGGTGAGGTCAGGCAGTACGGGCATTGGGGATGGGGCGACCGGCGTCGCCATCGCGCGGATCGGGCGACACTGCCCAAGCGCTTCGGGCTTATGCCCGCCCGTAAAAGGATCGAAACCGAGGAGTAACGGCGTGATGATCGCGGCTCGCCGTACGACTGTCATCCTACGGCCGTTCCGAAGAAAGCGCCCAGGGCATAGGTCACACCCGCCGCCGCGCCGCCCAGCGCCAGCTGCCGCAGCCCGCTGTACCACCAGCTCCGGGCGGTCACCCGCGCCACCGCCGCACCACACCCGAACAGCCCGATCAGCGCCAGCACCACGGCCGGCCACAGCGCCGTGGCACCCAGCAGATACGGCAGCACCGGCAGCAGCGCGCCCAGCGCGAAGCAGCCGAACGAGGACACCGCCGCGACCAGCGGCGACGGCAGATCGTCCGGGTCCACACCCAGCTCCTCGCGGGCGTGTATCTCCAGCGCCTGCTCGGGGTCGCGGGAGAGCTGCTCGGCCACCTCACGGGCCAGGGCCGGCTCCACCCCGCGCGACTCGTAGAGCGCGGCCAGCTCCTCCAGCTCGTCCACCGGGTGCTTGCGCAGCTCGCGCCGCTCCACCTCCAGCTCGGCCTGGACCAGATCGCGCTGGGAGGCGACGGAGGTGTACTCACCGGCGGCCATCGAGAAGGCACCGGCCGCGAGGCCCGCCAGACCGGTGATCACGATGGTCTGCCGGTCCACGGCGCCACCGGCCACACCGGTCATCAGCGCGAGGTTGGAGACCAGTCCGTCCATGGCCCCGAAGACGGCGGGGCGCAGCCAGCCGCCGTTCACATCACGGTGGGTGTGGTTGTCGCGGTGGGCGATGTGCGGTGACTCGGCACTGTCGATGACGGACATATGAAGATGTGCTCCCTTCGAGAAGGGTGTGGCGATGCGGCCCTCACCCCAACGGTTCGAAGGTACGCACGAATTCCCCCGCTCCGCCAGCAAGGAAGGCCGAACTTACCTCGCTGACCTGCGCAAACGCAGAAGGGCCGCCGAACCTCGAGGGGTCCGGCGGCCCGATGGACGCACGCGGGCGCGCGTCAGGGATTCTTGGTGGGCTCCGCCTCGGCGGCCACCGCACCGGCCTCGTCCGCGCCGTCGCTCCTGGCCGGGGTGGCACTGCCCGTCTCGGTGGCCGGGGCCGCTCCGGCGCCGTCCTCGGCCGCGCCGCCCTCGGCCGGGCCGTCCTCGGCCGCGGCGGGCTCCACGACCTCCTCGCGGCCCGGGGCCCGCTTCGCGGAGATCACCAGATACGCCACCGCGGCCAGGAAGACCACGACGGACGTCCAGTTGTTGAGCCGCAGCCCCAGCACATGGTGGGCGTCGTCCACCCGGAGGTACTCGATCCAGAAGCGGCCCACGGTGTACGCCGCGACGTAGAGGGCGAACGCCCGGCCATGCCCCAGCTTGAAGCGGCGGTCCGCCCAGATCACCAGCAGGGCCACGCCGACGCACCACAGCGACTCGTACAGGAAGGTCGGGTGGTACGTGCCGGCCACCCGGCCCGCGTCGGCGTCGCCGTCGATCTTCAGCGCCCAGGGCAGTGTGGTGGCCTTGCCGTACAGCTCCTGGTTGAACCAGTTGCCCCAGCGCCCGATCGCCTGGGCGAAGGCGATCCCGGGGGCGATGGCGTCCGCGTACGCCGGGAGCGGGATCCCCCGGCGGCGGCAGCCGATCCAGGCGCCGAGCGCGCCCAGCGCGATGGCTCCCCAGATCCCCAGGCCGCCCTGCCAGATCTTGAAGGCGTCCACCCAGTCACGGCCGTCGGTGAAGTACAGCTCGTAGTCGGTGATGACGTGGTAGAGGCGGCCGCCGACCAGGCCGAAGGGCACCGCCCATACGGCGATGTCGGCGACGGTACCGACCCGGCCGCCACGGGCGACCCAGCGCCGCCCGCCGTACCAGACCGCGACGAAGACGCCGATGATGATGCAGAACGCATAGCCGCGCAGCGGGACCGGACCGAGATAGATCACGCCGGACGACGGGCTGGGGATGTAAGCGAGGAGGTCCATGACAGGACCGACGCTACCGTGCCGGGCGGGAGATGCGGCAACCCACCCGGCAACGGCTGCGTAACAAGGATCAGTCGCGGGCCGCCGCGAGGACCATGCGCTTGAGCTTGTCGGGGCTCAGCGGCTTCTTGGGGTCGCCGTAGATCGACTTGCCGCCCAGCAGCACGGTCGGCGTGGAGGCGTAGCCGGAGTGGGCGAAGACGTCGTTGGACTCGCGCACCCAGGCGTCGTGCCGGCCGTCCTCGACGCAACGCCGGAAGGCGGGCGTGACCAGCCCGGGGACCTGGTCCGCGAGCTTGATCAGCCTGCCGTTGTCGGCATAGGTGTCCCGGGTCTCCTGGGGCTGGTGGCGGTAGAGCACATCGTGGTACGCCCGGAACTTCGCGGGGCCCTTGTCCTGGGCGCAGGCCGCCGCGTTCGCGGCGCGGACCGAACCGGTGCCGCCGAGGTTCCCGTCGATGATCGTGACCAGGTGGTACTCGACCCTCAGCCGGCCGCTGTCCTGGAGCTCGTGGACGGTCTTGCGGAAGACGTCCTCGAACTGCTTGCACCCCGGGCAGCGGAAGTCCTCGTAGACCGTCAGGGTCACCGGGCCCGCCTTCCCCGCCTTCCCCGCCTTCCCCTCCTGCCCGGACTTCTCCGACTTCCCCGAGGGGATCACCAGACGCCCCTTGCCGACGGCTCCGCGCGGCGGCACCAGGGCGCTGCCCGACTTCCCCGGGTCGTCGTCGGTCCTGGACGCGAACATGCCCACGCCCACCGCCGCGCCGAGGACTGCCACCACCGCCCCCAGGACGCCCAGCGTCCGCTTACGCTTCGCGCGCGCCCGGTCCCGCTCGCGCTGTTCCCGCAGGCGCTCTCGGGCGCCGCGCTTTCCCTCACGGTTTCTCTGGCTCACGCCCTCGCCTAACGAGGCGGAGGAGCACCGCTGAGCTCCTCCGCCCCGTTGTTCCCTCGAACGAGCGACCCTCTAACGGGCGGTGCGGACGCCCTCCGCCAGCTCACCCGCGAGCTCGCGCAGCCCCGCCAGACCGGCCTCGGTGTCACCCTCGGCGTCCAGCAGCCGCTTGACGAAGGCCGAGCCCACGATGACCCCGTCGGCGAACGCCGCGACCTCCGCCGCCTGCGTGGCATTGGAGACGCCGAGGCCCACGCACACCGGGAGCGAGGTGGTGGCGCGGGTGCGCTCCACCAGCGCGCGGGCCTCCTGCCCCACCGATTCCCTCGTTCCGGTGACACCCATCAGGGACGCCGCGTAGACGAAACCGCTGCCCGCCGCCGTGATCTTCGCCAGCCGCTCATCACGGCTGCTGGGCGCGACCACGAACACGGTCGCCAGACCGTGCTGCTCGGCGGCCTTCCGCCAGATCTCCGACTCCTCGACCGGCAGATCGGGCAGGATGCAGCCCGCGCCGCCCGCCTCGGCGAGATCGGCGGCGAACCGCTCGACGCCGTACCGGTCCACGGGGTTCCAGTACGTCATGCACAGGACCGGGGCGCCGGTGCGGGCGTGCACCTCCCCCACCGTGCGGATCACATCGCGGATCCGGACCCCGCCCCGCAGCGCGATGTCGTCGGCGGTCTGGATCACCGGCCCGTCCAGCACCGGATCGCTGTGCGGCAGCCCGACCTCGACGATGTCGCAGCCGCCCTCGATCATGGCGGTCATCGCGTCCACCGCGCCGTCGATGGTGGGGAAACCGGCGGGCAGATAGCCGACGAGCGCGGCGCGCCCCTCGTCCTTGGCGCCCGCCAGGACGGACCCCAGCAGCTCCAGGTTCCCGGCCATCACTTCGCCCCCTCGTCGCCCTGCTGCTCGTAGAGCCCGAAGTACCGAGCCGCCGTGTCCATGTCCTTGTCACCGCGTCCGGAGAGATTGACCAGCACCAGGCCGTCGCTCCCCAGCTCCCGGCCGAGGTCCAGGGCGCCCGCGAGCGCGTGGGCGCTCTCGATCGCCGGGATGATGCCCTCGGTCTCCGACAGCAGCCGCAGGGCTCGCATCGCCTCGTCGTCGGTGACCGCCCGGTACTCGGCGCGGCCGATGTCCTTCAGATACGCGTGCTCAGGGCCGACACCGGGGTAGTCGAGACCGGCCGAGATCGAGTACGGCTCGGTGATCTGGCCGTCCTCGTCCTGGAGGACGTAGGACCGGGAGCCGTGCAGGATCCCGGGCTCACCCTGGCTCAGCGTGGCCGCGTGCTCCCCGGTGGCCACGCCGTGCCCGGCGGGCTCGAAGCCGACGATCCGCACGCTCTCGTCCGGCAGGAAGGCGTGGAACAGCCCGATCGCGTTGGATCCGCCGCCCACACACGCCGCGACCGCGTCCGGCAGCCGCCCGGTCCGCTCCAGGATCTGCCGCCGCGCCTCCACGCCGATCACCCGGTGGAAGTCGCGCACCAGCGCCGGGAAGGGGTGGGGACCTGCCACGGTGCCGAAGAGGTAGTGGGTCCGGTCCACATTGGCGACCCAGTCCCGGAACGCCTCGTTGATGGCGTCCTTGAGGGTACGGCTGCCGGACTTCACGGCGATGACCTCGGCGCCCAGCATCCGCATCCGCGCCACGTTGAGCGCCTGACGCTGGGTGTCGACCTCGCCCATGTAGATGGTGCACTCGAGCCCGAACAGCGCGCACGCGGTGGCCGTGGCCACCCCGTGCTGACCGGCGCCGGTCTCGGCGATGACGCGGGACTTGCCCATCCGCCGGGTGAGCAGGGCCTGCCCCAGCACGTTGTTGATCTTGTGGGAGCCGGTGTGGTTCAGGTCCTCCCGCTTGAGGAAGACCCGGGCACCCCCGGCGTGCTCGGCGAACCGCTCCACCTCGGTCAGCGCACTGGGCCGGCCGGTGTAGTTGACCAGCAGATCCTCGAGCTCGGCCGCGAAGGCGGGGTCCGCCTTGGCCTTCTCGTACTCGGCGGCGACCTCGTCCACCGCGGCGACGAGCGCCTCGGGGATGAACTTGCCGCCGAAGGCGCCGAAATACCCCTCGGCGCTGGGCACCTGGCCCTCCGGGTCAGGGATGAAGAAATCAGAGGACATGCGACGTACTCCTCGATCGGGGCATCGCCCCGCAACAGGCTGGGATGGATGGGAAAGCGTGCGGCGTGCGCTCAGCGCGCTGCCGCCCGGCGCCATCGCCGCCCGTTGATCTGCCCCGGCTCGCATCCGATGTGGTAGCGCACGCGCCGCCCCCGCACCCGCCGCGCGGGCGCGCGGCAGCCCCGGGGCCGACAGCCCCGTGCCAGGCGCGCGTACGTCTCCATGGTCCGCCGATCCCGCCCCGCCGTCAGTCCCGGCCGTGGCGCAGCGCCGGATGGGCGCCCGCCGCCACCAGATCGGCGACCGCGGCCTTGGGGTCGCGCCCGGTCACCAGGGACTCGCCGACCAGCACCGCGTCCGCGCCGTCATTGGCGTAGGCGATCAGGTCGTGCGGGCCGCGCACGCCGGACTCCGCGATCTTGACGATGTGGTCCGGGATCTCCGGGGCGATCCGCGCGAAGTTCGAGCGGTCCACCTGGAGGGTCTTGAGGTCACGCGCGTTGACACCGATCACCCGGGCCCCGGCGTCGACCGCCCGGGCGGTCTCCTCCTCGTCGTGCACCTCGACCAGGGGCGTCAGCCCGATCGACTCGGCCCGCTCGATGAGCGAGACCAGCGCCTGCTGCTCCAGCGCGGCGACGATCAGCAGGATGACGTCGGCGCCGTGCGCCCGCGCCTCCCACAGCTGGTACGAGGTGACGATGAAGTCCTTACGGAGCACCGGAATGTCGACCTTCGCCCTTACGGCTTCCAGGTCGGCCAGCGATCCGCCGAAGCGCCGCTGCTCGGTCAGCACGCTGATCACGGCCGCGCCGCCCGCCTCGTAGTCCGCGGCGAGCCCGGCGGGGTCGGCGATCGCGGCGAGCGCGCCCTTGGAGGGGCTGGACCGCTTGACCTCGCAGATCACCTTGACGCTGTCGCCCTTGAGCGCCGCGACACCGTCCTTCGCCGGCTGCGCCTTGGCCGCCCGCTCCTTGAGCTCGTCGAGGGCGACGCGCGCCTGCCGCTCCGCGAGGTCGGCACGGACTCCGTCGATGATCTCGTCGAGCACACTCACCGAGCGGCCCCCTTCCGTGACGGGGATGAAGCTTCTGATCTGTACCGGGTGGGGCGGTCCACCGCGTCACCTGGCACTGCGATGGTAGCCGCCGGTAGGCCGAGGTCTCGCATCCGGTTGACGCGGACGCCCGCCACATGCACATACACAACAGCGGTCAGGGCACCAGTAGTCCCCCGAACGGGAAATTCCGGACGATTGTGAAGACCAGGGCGACCACGCCGAGCGCCCCCGCGTGCCACAGCCGCGGCGCCGGGAAGCGTCCGCGCACGCACCACACCGTCCAGCAGACGGCGAAGGCCGCGTAGCAGCCGACGGCGAGGGCGTTGTCACGCAGCGCGGCCGCCAGATCGCCGTGGGCCAGGGCATGGGCGCCGCGCAGCCCGCCGCAGCCGGGACAGTACAGCCCGGTGAGCCGCAGCAGCGGGCAGACGGGGTAGTGGCCGGGCTCCCGGGGGTCCACGGCGCCGACGTAGCCGAAGGCGGCGAGGACGCCCGCGAGCACGCCGAACGGGGCGGCCAGGCGCCGCACCAGGGGAGCGAGGGCGGTCGGCGGTGGTTCGGTCACACCGCCGAGTCTGCCCGGGGATCCACGAAGGCGCAGCTCAGGGCCGGTGCGCCGGCCTCCGTACGGCTCAGTGCCGGGTGCGGTGGAGGCGGGCACGGCCCCGGGCCGCGCCGGGGCTCAGTGCTGGGTCTGCGCCTGCGACTGCGTCGCCGTGGGCTGCGGCTGGGGCCGCGGGGGCTGCGTCTTGGGCATGCCCAGCCCGGCCGCGCGCATCGCCGCGCCGACGACACCGCCGAGGGCGATGATCACCATGCCCGCCCAGAAGCCGAGCGGGTTCGCCGCCACGGTGAACGCGCCGGCGACGCAGAAGCCGATGAAGGCGATGGTGACACCGGTCCAGGCGGCCGGGGTGTGTCCGTGGTCGTGACCCGCCATGAATTCTCCTCGTAGCTGTACGCGCCTGATCCGGCGCTCGGGGGGCGAACGCTCCCACGCCATTGTCCCCGACGCGCGAAACGCCCTTGAGCGGGGGTGGGACCTTACGGTGCGAGCCGGGACGGCGGGCGGGAGGGCGGCGCCCAGGGGCGGGGCCTACGGGGTGTCCGGCGGCCCCTGGAGCGCCGCCCCGGCCCCCGAGGTCCGAGGCGGAGCTGCGGCCCTCCGAAGTCTGGGCCACAGCCCCGGCCCCCGAGATCTGGAGCGCAGCCCCGGCCCCCCGAGATCTGAGGCGGAGCTGCGGCCCCCGGGGGTCTGGGGCGGAGCCCCAGTTTCGGGAAGGGGCGGGGAGGGGAGCAGCCCGCCGCAGGCGTCACGCTAGGCGCCGCGCTCGGCCTCCTGCCGCGCCGGGGCCTCCGTCGGGTCCTCGCCGCGGTCCAGGGCCTTCCACAGCTCCTCGGGGCGGTCCGGGTCGGAGGCGGCGCCGCCGCGCCGGGTGCGGCCCCGGCCCGCGGCGGCCGCGGTGCCCGCGCGCTCGTACCGGCCGGACATGGCGGGCCAGTGACGGCCGTAGCCCAGGGCGAGCACGCCCGCGAGCAGCAGCAGCACCCCGCCCGCCGCGGCGACCCACGGCCAGGGGGTGTACGCCACGTCGTGGATCGGGCTGTGGGTCAGCCCGCTCACCTTGGACGCCTTCTCCTCCAGCGCCGCCTTGTCGGACGCGCCGAGGGCCGAGCTGATCACGATGCCCGCGCCGCTGAGGGCGAGCAGCGCCGCGACGACGGCACGGCCGAGGCGGCGCACGGCGAAGACGGCGACCAGCGCGGCCAGGCCGACGACCGCGAGGGCACCGGGGAGCCCGGTGATGTCATCGCCGTTGGCGCTCTGCGAGAGGGATCCCTGGGCGACGGAGGCGGTGCCCTCGGCCCACTTGCGGCTGGTGGCCAGCAGGACGAGGGCGGCGCCGAGCGCACCGGCGAGCAGGGCGATGGCAAGGCTGCTTCGGCGGCCGCGCGCGGCGGGGGCGGAGGGCTCGTGCTCGGCCCTGGGCTGGGGTACGGCTGCTGCAGTCACGCCTACCACTATCCCCCACCCGGGTACGGGGTCGTTCCCGGGTGGGGGACAGGGGACCTACCGGGAAGTACCGGCTGCGGAAACCACGGGGCGTCCGGCGGATGCGGGGTATCCGATCCGCCGGACAGCCCCTACCGTCCCAGCCGGCCCGCCGCGTGCACCGCCCGCAGCACCGCCGCCGCCTTGTTGCGGCACTCCGCGTCCTCGGCCACCGGATCGGAGTCGGCGACGATCCCGGCGCCCGCCTGGACGTACGCCGTGCCCTCGCGCAGCAGCGCGGTGCGGATGGCGATCGCGGTGTCGGAGTCGCCCGCGAAGTCGAGATAGCCGACACAGCCGCCGTACAGCCCGCGGCGGCTCGGCTCCAGCTCCTCGATGATCTGGAGCGCCCGCGGCTTGGGGGCACCGGAGAGGGTGCCCGCGGGGAAGCAGGCGGTGAGTACGTCGAAGGCCGTACGGCCCTCGGCGAGGCTGCCGGTGACGGTCGAGACGATGTGCATGACGTGGCTGTAGCGCTCGATCGACATGAAGTCGACGACCTCCACGCTGCCCGGCTCGCAGACCCGCCCGAGGTCATTGCGCCCGAGGTCGACGAGCATCAGGTGCTCGGCCCGCTCCTTGGGGTCGGCGAGCAGTTCCTCGGCGAGCGCGGCGTCCTCCTGCGGAGTGGCCCCCCGGTGGCGGGTGCCGGCGATGGGGTGCAGCATCGCCCGGCCGTCCTCGACCTTGACCAGGGCCTCCGGGCTGGAGCCCACCACATCGAAGCCCTCGAACCGGAAGAGGTACATATAGGGGCTCGGGTTGGTGGCGCGCAGCACCCGGTAGACGTCGAGGGCGCTGGCCGAGCACGGCGTCTCGAACCGCTGCGAGGGGACGACCTGGAACGCCTCGCCCGCGCGGATGCGCTCCTTGATGTCGTCCACCGCCGCCTTGAAGTCCTCGCCGCCCCACAGTGCGGTGTACTCGGGCAGCTCGGAGTCGGGCAGCGCGGCGGGGTCGGTCGCGACGGGGCGGACCAGGTCGGCGGCCATCGCGTCGAGCCGGGCCACGGCGTCCGCGTACGCCTCGTCCACGCCCGTGTCGAGGTCGTTGTGGTTGATCGCGTTGGCGATCAGCAGCACGGTGCCGTCCCAGTGGTCCAGCACCGCGAGGTCCGAGGTGAGCAGCATGGTCAGCTCGGGCAGGCGCAGATCGTCCCGCCCGTGCTCGCCGACCTTCTCCAGGCGGCGGACGATGTCGTAGCCGAGGTAGCCGACCATGCCGCCGGTGAACGGCGGCAGTTGGACCAGTCCCCCGAGGTCCCGGGGGGTGTGCAGGGCCTCGACGGTGGCGCGCAGCGCCTGCAGGGGGTCGCCGTCGGTGGGGACGCCGACCGGCGGGGTGCCCAGCCAGTGGGTGCGGCCGTCGCGTTCGGTGAGGGTGGCGGCGCTGCGGACGCCGACGAAGGAGTAGCGGGACCAGGAGCGGCCGTTCTCGGCGGATTCGAGGAGGAAGGTGCCGGGGCGCTCGGCGGCCAGCTTGCGGTAGAGGCCCACGGGGGTGTCGCCGTCCGCGAGCAGCTTGCGACTGACGGGGATGACGCGGCGGTCGGCCGCCAGCTTGCGGAAGGTCTCGAGATCCATCGTGACAGCGTCCTGGGTCTGGGGCTGGGGAGCCCGGCGGGGCACGGGGGCTGGGGGCTGGGGCTTGGTTGGGGTGGTGGCCGGTCCACCGGCCGGTCTACGGACCGGTCTACTGGTCGGTCCGCGGGCCGAGCGGGAGCTCGTCGGCGTCGAAGCAGGTGCGGTCGCCGGTGTGGCAGGCGGCGCCGACCTGGTCGACCTTGACGAGGACGGTGTCGGCGTCGCAGTCGAGCGCGACGGACTTGACCAGCTGGACATGGCCGGAGGTGTCGCCCTTGACCCAGTACTCCTGGCGGCTGCGGCTCCAGTAGGTGCAGCGGCCGGTGGTGAGGGTGCGGTGCAGCGCCTCGTCGTCCATCCAGCCGAGCATCAGCACCTCACCGGTGTCGTACTGCTGGGCGATGGCGGGCAGCAGGCCGTCGGCGCCGCGCTTGAGGCGGGCGGCGAGGGCCGGGTCGAGGGCGGAGGGGCGGTCGGAGCCGGTCATGCGACCATTCTGCACGTCCGGAGGGGGGTCCCCGCGAATGATCTCTGCCGGACCGGGGGCCGGGCCGGGAAACCGGGCTGGGAAACCGGCCGGTAGGCAGGGCCCGATGGGCGGATTGTCAGTGGAATGGGGCATGCTTCGGGCATGACGTTCCCGCCGCCGTCGAACGACCCCAACCGGCCTGGAAACGGCGGGGGGTTCGGTCCGCCGCCGCAGCCGTACCAGCAACCACCACAGCCACAGCCCGCGCAGCCGCAGCAACCCGCGCAGCCTCCGCAGCCGCAGCAACCCGCGCAGCCTCCGCAGGCGCAGCAGCCGCAGCAGGGCTTCGGGCCGCCGCCCCCGGCGGACCAGCCCGCGCAGCCCGGTCCGCCCGCGCAGCCGAGCGGCGGTTTCGGCCCGCCCACCCCACCGGCCCTGCTGCCCGGCGGCCCGCCCCCGGGCGCACTGCCGCCGGGGCCCATACCTCCGGGGGCGCTGCCGCCCCCTCCCCCACCGCCCGGCACCGGCGGCTCCAAGGTCACGGCGATCGTCATCGCGGCGGTGGTGGCCGTGGCGGTGGTCGTCGGCGCGATCGTCATCGGGACGAAGGACGACGGCGGCAAGGAGACGTCGGCCGACGCCGGCCCGTCCGCCTCGGCCTCGGACCGCCCCCTCTCCTCGCCCTCGGACGCCGAGTCGTCCGCCGCCCCGTCGGGCTCGGAGGACCCCGGCGAAGGCGCGCCGCTGGGCGGCGGAAGCGAGGCCCCCGACGGGGACCCGGGTGCCTCGGAGTCGGCGGCCCCGGACGCGTCGGAGTCCGGCGCGCCCGGTGACAAGGTGCCGTATGTGGTGCTCGACCCCGGCCAGTGCTTCGACCACCCGGCGATGGACAGCAGCGTCACCAAGGTCGAGAAGCGGTCCTGCCACGGGCCGCACGACGGCGAGGTGATCGCCAATGAGACGCTGAGCGGCGACTTCTCCACCGAGAAGGCGATTCAGACCAAGGCGCTGGCGCTGTGCGCGACGGATGCCAAGAAGCGGCTCAAGAGCGTCCCCAACGACGGCCGGATGTATTACTACTACGCGCTGTACCCCGCGCTGGGCACGTACTCCATCCAGGGCGAGGACCAGGTGTCCTGCGCGCTCACGCTGAGCGCCGGGCGCGACGGCAAGAAGCTGAGCAAGCCGCTGCCGGGGTAGGGAGCGTCCGACGGATCGTGACGCCTGCGGCGGGCCACGCGGCGGAGCCGCATATCGGTGCTTCCCCCTCCCCGCCCCTTCCCACAACTGGGGCTCCGCCCCAGCCCCCGGGGCCCAGGGGCGAAGCCCCCACCACGCGGGCGCAGCCGACCCGCAGCGCGGGCGGGGCCGGCCCATAGCGGGCGGAGCGGCCTCGCCGGGGCGCGCGGCGGCGCTCCTCGTGGCAGTGGGCGGGCCCCGGTCGTAGGGTGGACGCATGTCCACTCACGCGAAGCGCGAACGCCTGCTCCTCGCCGACCTCTTGAACGGCGCGGGCCCCGGGGCCCCGACGCTGTGCGAGGGCTGGAGCACCCGCGATCTGGCGGCCCATCTGGTGGTCCGCGAGCGCCGCCCCGACGCGGCCGCCGGGGTGCTGGTCAAGCCGCTGGCCGCGCGGCTGGCCCGGGTGCAGGAGGAGTTCGCGGCGCGGCCGTACGAAGAGCTGCTCCAGCTTTTCCGCACCGGTCCGCCGCGGATGTCGCCGTTCGCGCTGAAGCAGGTGGACGAGGCGGCCAACAGCTTCGAGTTCTACGTCCACGCCGAGGATGTGCGCCGCGCCCGCCCGGACTGGACGCCGCGCGAGCTGGACCCGGTCTTCGCCGACACGCTGTGGTCCCGCATCGAGCGCGGCGCCCGGATCTTCGGCCGCCGCTCCCCCGTCGGCCTGGTGCTGCGCCGCCCGGACGGCCGTACGGCGGTGGCCCACCGCGGCACCCCGGTCGTCACGGTCACCGGCGAACCGGGCGAGCTGGCGCTCTTCCTCACCGGCCGCCAGGAGGCCGCCCGGGTGGAACTGGAGGGCGACAAGGAGGCCGTGGCCGCGGCGCACGAGGCCAAGCTGGGCATCTGAGACCGCGAAGCGTCCCCGCCCGCCGGGCAGGCGGACGGGGACGACGCGAGGGAACTCCCTAACAGGTCTCGCGAACGTAGCCGTCCTCGCCCGCCGGAGAGACGCCCTCGTCCCGCCGGACGACGCTGAGCCGGTCGCCCCAGCCCTCGCACGCCTTGGCGAAGCCCTCGTCGCCGTACTCGACCACCACCACATGGTCGTCGTACGCCTTGGCGAACTCACCGCACTCGTCGTACTCGCCGCACTCCTCGACCACCGCGAAGTCCAGCCCGGCCGCCTCCCGGTCGGGGAGGAGCTCCGCGGTGTTCTTCTGCGCGATGGCCAGCCCCTGGGCGTGGGCGTGCTCCGACAGCAGGGCCATGAACGCCTTGGCGTGAGCGGTGGTCAGCAGCTTCTTGGAGCGTTCGTAGCTGTCGTAGTTGTCGGGCTCGACGGCGTCGAAGCCCTTGTCGGCGCAGCCGTCGATCCACCCGTCGACCTTGTCCGCCACGCGCTCGCGCTTCTCGGCGGTACGGAGGTCGAGCAGCGGTTCCTTCCACTTGGTGTCGATGACGAGATCGCCGTTGCGGTCGCGCAGCAGCAGGTCGTCCGGCCACTGGTCGCGCTCGCCCGGCTGGACCTGGAAGGCGTTGACGTAGCAGATGTTGTACAGACCCTTCGCCGGGGAGTCCCCGCGGTCGCGGCTGACGATGTCGACCCCCTTCGGCGGGGTGTACGCCCCGCCGATCTGGTAGTCGAAGCCACCGTGGACGGGCGGCAGCGCCACTTCGGACGCGCTGGCTCCCGAGGACATGGACACGGCCACGACGGCGGCCGCCGCGGCGGCGGCCGTCACCACCGACCCGAGGGCCCAGCGGCGGCGAAGGCGTGCGGCATGGCTGGCTGGCATGAAAGCTCCAACACTCGCGGGTAGCGTCCCCGCCTCGGATGGCATCCGCCGTCCTGGCGACTGTGTCCGGGCTCGGGACCGGCACCGGGTCCCCTACCGGCTGGGCGCACCTCTTGCTCGGCACGGGGCGGTACACCGTGCGGCTGCTGCGATCAAAGCGGGCCCCGGCAACGACGTCAAGTCGGCCGCCCCGCTGGACCGGAAGGCGTCACGTCGGCCGCCCCCCGGACCAGATCCGCTGGAGCGGCCGGTAGTCGATCACCACGATGCCCTCCTCCGCCAGCAGTTCGCGGGCCCGCGCCGACGTCAGGAACGCGTGGTCGCCGTGGCGCACCCGCCACCCGCCGCCGGGCTCGGCGGCCCGCGACCGGGCGTCGTCAAGACCGGGGTGGACCGCCCACTCGCTGAGCCCGGGCGGAAGAGCGCGCAGCAGCTCGGCGTAGCGGGCCGCCTTACCGTCGATGTCGAGGGCGAAGCTGTCCAGGAAGTCATGGTCGGTGACCGGCAGTCCTCGCCCGCGCGCCGTCCGGCGGCCGCCGTCGAGCCAGACCCGCACCGCCAGTCCGTACTCCCCCGCCAGCGCCACGGTCAGCTCGAAGACGTCCTCGCGTCCGCCGTCGGCCAGACAGTGCCAGTCCAGATGAGTCGGCGTCAGTCCCGCGTCGGCCACGGCCTCGATCTGGGCCCGGAACTCCCGCTCGACCTCGTCGGGACGCGCCCGCGCGAGCAGCTCCTCCCGCCGGTCGGCGGTGAAGAGCTCGCCCCGCTCGTCCAGCAGCGACGCCACCGTCCCCCTCGCGCTCAGCGGTCCCCATCGGAGGTGGTCCGCGTCGCGGACCAGCGTGAGGTGGATGCCGAACGGGATGTCCGGCCGCGCGCGCAGCATCCGCAGGGCCTGCGACGCCCCCGGGCACGGCACCATCAGGCTGCAGGAGCTCGCGATCCCCTCCTCGATCGCGTCGATGACGGCGACGTTGACCGACTCGTGCATGCCGAGGTCGTCGCAGTTGACGATGAGCACCCGCGCGTCCGGCGGGAACCCCAGCAGGTGACTCGACGTGGCTCCATCCATGCCCTCAGTGTGAGCCGCCGTCAGCGATCGCCGTACGGATTTTCCGCCCGCCCCTCCTGGACGGCCCGCTGGACGGCCCGCTGGGCGGCCCGCCCCTACTGGGCACTCGCGGCCGGGCGCACCACGATCTCGTTGACGTCGACCTCGGGCGGCTGCCCGACGGCGTACGCGATGGCGTCGGCGATCGCGGAGGCGGGGATGGCCACCGAGCGGTACGTCTTCATGGCCTCGCGGGCGCTCGGGTCGGAGATGGACTCGGCGAGTTCGGACTCGGTCACGCCCGGGGAGACCAGGCTGACCCGGATGTCACCGGCCGACTCCTGGCGCAGCCCCTCCGAGATGGCGCGTACGGCGAACTTGGTGGCGCAGTACACCGCCGCGGTGGGCGACACCTCGTACGCACCGACCGAGGCGATGTTCACGACATGCCCGGCGCCCTGCTCCTTCATCACCGGAAGGGCCGCGGCGATGCCGTACAGCACACCGCGCACATTCACATCGAGCATCCGGTCCCACTCGTCGACCTTCAGCGCCTCGAGCGGCGAAAGCGGCATCACCCCGGCGTTGTTGACGATCACATCCACCCGTCCGAACCGCTCCCGGGCGGCCGCCACGAAGGCCCGCATGTCGTCGGCCGCGGTGACATCCAGCCTCTGGTACGCCGCGCTGCCGCCCTCGGCGGTGATCTCCCCGGCCAGCTCCCCCAGCCGCTCGGTCCGGCGCGCTCCCAGATAGACCCGGTGCCCGTCGGCGGCGAGCCGACGCGCGGTCGCCGCCCCGATCCCGCTGCTGGCCCCGGTGATGAGCACGACCTTGCCGGTCCCGGTCATGGCGTTCATGGCGTTCATGGCGGTATTCCTTTCCGTCCTGGTGCCGCTCTGTCCTGCCCCCCCCCGAGTCTGCGCAGGTCAGAGCCCCCGTACCAGGACGTGCTCCTCCTGGGTGCGACACTCCCGGTCAGCGCCTCGTGCTGGGCGGGGCCGGCTCCGCCACCGCGGGGACACGAAAGGGAGGGCACAGACGATGGGCCGACAGCACACCTACCGCGCCACCGTCCGGTGGACCGGTAACACCGGTTCGGGGACGAGTGGTTACCGGGACTACGGGCGGTCGCACGACATCCTCGGCGAGGGGAAGCCGACCCTGCGGGGCAGTGCGGATCCCGCGTTCCTGGGGGATCCGGAGTGCTGGAACCCGGAGGAGTTCCTGCTGGCCTCGCTCTCGCAGTGCCACATGCTGACCTACCTCTCCGTATGCGCCCGGGACGGGGTGACGGTCACGGCGTACGAGGACGTCGCCACCGGGGTCATGGAGGAGGCGGCCGGGCACAGCGGGCGCTTCACCGAGGTGGTGCTCAATCCGGTGGTCACCGTCGCCGACGAGGCGATGCTGGAGCGGGCGCGTACGGCGCACAGGGACGCCCATCAGACGTGCTTCATCGCGAACTCGGTCAACTTCCCCGTCCGCCACCAGCCGGCCGTCCGGGTCGGCTGAGCTCAGGCCGCCGTCAGCGTGGGGTAGTCCGTGTAGCCGGTCTCGCCGCCCACGTACATCAGGTACGCGTCCCGGATGGGGTTGAGCGGGGCGCCGGTGCGCAGGCGGGTCACCAGGTCGGGATTGGCCAGGAAGGTGCGGCCGAGGGCGATCAGGTCGGCGCCCTCGGCCAGCAGCGCCCCGGCCTGGCGCATACCGCCGTCGGCGGGGACGCCGTCGCCGGGCAGCGACGGGTTGGCGATCAGCGTGGCCGGCCAGGAGGCGCGGAGCTCCCGGAAGAGGGGCTGGTCCGGCCGGGCGCGGACGATGTGCAGATAGGCGAGGCCGGTGTCCGCGAGCTCCTTGACGAGCGCGGGGTAGAGGGCCTCGGTGTCGCCCTCCTCGATGCCGTTGACGGTGGACCCGGGCGAGATGCGCAGGCCCACCCGCTCGGGGCCGATCGCGTCGGCGACGGCGTGGACCACCTCGGCCACGAACCGGACGCGCCCGGCCACCGAGCCACCGTAGGCGTCGGTGCGGCGGTTGGTGCCCTGGGCCAGGAACTGGTGGAGGAGGTAGCCGTTGGCCGCGTGCACCTCCACTCCGGCGAAGCCCGCGTCCCGGGCGTTGCGCGCGGCGGCGGCGAAGTCGGCGACGGTGGAACGGATCTCCTCGAGCGTCATCTCGC
The DNA here is from genome assembly GCF_055597465.1 of Streptomyces yongxingensis. NCBI lineage: Bacteria > Bacillati > Actinomycetota > Actinomycetes > Kitasatosporales > Streptomycetaceae > Streptomyces > Streptomyces yongxingensis. The sequence goes on along the minus strand of NZ_CM145717.1, from coordinate 8,051,787 downwards.
GCGGTACGACGGCCCGCTGATGACCGTTCGGGGTGAAGATCGTCTCCGGGAGCGGGACCGGCGAGGGCGCCACCGGCATCAGCCCGCTGGTGTCCGGGTGGCCGACCCGGCCGCCGTGCTGAAGCTGGAGGAACATCCGGCCGCCCGCCGCGTGCACCGCGTCGGTCACCCGCCGCCATCCGGCCACCTGCGCCGCGTTGTGGATCGCGGCGATGTCGGGGTAGGTCTGCCCCACCGCGTTGGGCGTGGCGGCCTCGGCGATGATCAGCCCGGCCGTGGCGCGCTGGGCGTAGTAGGTGGCCATGATCGGCAGGGGCACGCCGTCGGCGGCGGCGCGGTTGCGGGTCATCGGCGCCATGACCAGGCGGTTGGGGAGGTCGAGAGGGCCGAGTCGGGCGGGTTCGAAGAGGCTGGGTATCTCGGGTGTGTGCGTCATGCGGGTACGGTAAAACTTGCCATTGATGTCAGATTCAAGTCCGGACCGGCAGGCGAGGTGAGGAATGCGGATCGGCGAACTGGCGCGGCGCACCGGCGTCAGCGAGCGCTCGCTGCGCTACTACGAGAAGCAGGGCCTGATGACGGCCGAGCGCACCCCGGGCGGCCATCGCGAGTACGGGGAGGGCGCGGTGGACCGCGTCATCCGCATCCAGGAGCTCTTCGCCGCGGGGCTGTGCAGCGAGAAGATCGCCCAGTTGCTCCCCTGCATGCGGGACTCGGACGGCGGCCCGTCGCGAACGGCCAACGGGCAGTTGGTCTCCGACCTGACGGTGGAGCGGGAGCGCATCGACCGCATGATCGCGGACCTGCTCCGCTCCCGTGAGGTCCTGGACGAGGTGATCGAGGCGGCGTCGGTCCCGGCCGATTAGCCGGGTGCCGGCGGTACGCGTACGCCTGCGGCGGGCTGCTCCCCTGCCACGCGCCCGGACACCCCGTAGGCGCCCGCGCCCCACATGTGGCGCAGGTCACGGGAACCACCTCCGCCGTGCGGAGAGGCACGGGTGTGAGGTGTGAACGAGATGAGTGAGGGCCTGCGGGCGCGGATACGGGCGGGTGACCGCGAGGCGTTCGCGGAGCTCTACGAGAGTTACGCGCGTACGGTCTACAACCATGCCTTCCGGCTGACCGGCGACTGGTCGGTGGCCGAGGAGGTGATGGGCGATACGTTCCTCGACGCCTGGCGGACCCGGGAGCGGCTGGAGCCGGGCGACGGCACGCTGAAACCGTGGCTGCTGGGCGTGGCGACGAACAAGGCCCGCAACGCCAACCGCGGCATCGGCCGCCGCCTGGCCTTCCTGGCCCGCCGCCCGGCGCCCGACCCGGTGGCGGACTTCGCGGACGAGGCGGCGGGCCGTATCGACGACGCCCGCCGGCTCGCCGCCGTGCGCACGGTGTTCGGCCGGCTGCGGCGCGGGGAGCAGGAGGTGCTGGCGCTGTGCGTCTGGTCCGGCCTGGACTACGCACAGGCGGCCGAGGCCATGGGCATCCCGGTGGGAACGGTGCGCTCGCGGCTGTCCCGGGCCCGCGCCCGGCTGCGCAAGCTCGCCGATCAGCGGCTCGCGGAGGAAAAGAAGGAACCGCCGCACCGTCGCGGAGAGGTACAGCATGAGGCCGCGTTCGCGGCCCTGCCCATTCAGGAGTTTCAGGAGGACCCCCGATGAACGCCGTCGGCTCCGGGCCCGCCCGGCCCGAGCGCGAGCGCGAGGACGCCGCGTACGAGGACACCGCGCGCGAGGAGCTCGCCCGGCTGCTTCCTCCCGTCCCGGCCGAACGGGACGTGCCCTCCGCTCCGTACCTCCACCACAAGGACCGTTTGATGCAGCACATCGATGACGACCAGAACCGCACCCCCGCGCCCGCCCGGAAGGCCCGGCCGCGGCTGCTGCGCCCCGCGCTGGTGATGCCCGCCGCGGCCCTGGCGCTGGCCGGGGCGCTGGCCGTCACCTTCACCGGGGGCGGGACGTCCGGCGACACCACCGCCCAGCCGCGCGAGACCGCCACCGTCCTGCTCGACCGGATCGCCGGGACCGCGGCGAAGTCGGACGTCAAGCCGGTGCGACAGGACCAGTTCGTCTACGTGAAGAGCCTGACGGCGGGGGCCGAGATGAAGGAGGACGGCTCCTCGAAGCTGGAGCCGCGGCATGAGCGCGAGGTCTGGATGTCGCAGCAGGTGAAGCGGATCACCAAGACCGGCGAGATAAAGGAAAACGGGGAGTGGGGCCGGATGGCCGAGTTGGGCGGGTCCCCGGCGGGCGCCTACCGCCCCACGTACCAGTGGCTGGCGTCCCTGCCGACCGACCCGGACGTCCTGCTCAAGGAGCTGTACCGGATGGCCACACCGGACGAGGACGTGGAGAAGGCACAGGCCGTCTTCAACCGGATCGGCTCCTTCCTGGGCGAGACGGTGATGCCGCCGGAGAACGCCGCCGCCCTCTACAAGGCCGCCGCGAAGATCCCCGGGGTGACGCGGAAGGAGGACGCGGTGGACGCGGCGGGCCGCCACGGGGTCGGCATCGCCCGCGTCGACAAGAGGTCGGGGGAGGCCACCGAATGGGTCTTCGACCGGGACAGCCTGACCCTGCTCGGTGAGCGCAGCTACCTGACGAGGGACGTCGGGGCGGGCAAGAAGGGCGACGTCATGGAGAAGACCGCGTACCTGAAGCGCGGCATCGTCGACCACTACCGCGAGCGGCCGACCAGCTGAGACGTCACGGCGGCGGGGGACCACCGTCCGGTGGTCCCCCGCTTCATCGCGTCTGCCTCAGCGCACCGGGTGCCCAGCCTCCCGCAGCGCGTCCTTCACCTGGCCGATCCGCAGATCGCCGAAGTGGAAGACGGAGGCCGCGAGCACCGCGTCGGCCCCCGCGGCGATGGCCGGCGCGAAGTCGGCCGCCTTGCCGGCGCCGCCGCTGGCGATCACCGGGATGGTGACGTGCTTGCGGACCGCCTCGATCATGGCCGTGTCGTAGCCGTCCTTGGTGCCGTCCGCGTCCATGGAGTTCAGCAGGATCTCCCCGGCGCCCAGCTCCGCCGCGCGGTGGGCCCATTCGACGGCGTCGATGCCGGTGCCGCGGCGGCCGCCGTGGGTGGTGACCTCGTAGCCGGACGGGGTCACCGTCCCCTCGGGGCAGCGGCGGGCGTCGACCGAGAGGACGAGCACCTGGCTGCCGAAGCGCTCGGCGATCTCGCGGATCAGCTCGGGGCGGGCGATGGCGGCGGTGTTGACGCCGACCTTGTCCGCCCCGGCGCGCAGCAGCTTGTCGACGTCCTCCGGGGTGCGGACGCCGCCGCCGACCGTCAGCGGGATGAAGACCTGCTCGGCGGTGCGGCGGACCACGTCGTAGGTGGTCTCGCGGTCGCCGGAGGAGGCGGTGATGTCGAGGAAGGTGAGCTCGTCCGCGCCCTCCTCGCCGTAGATCTTGGCCATCTCGACCGGGTCGCCCGCGTCGCGCAGATTCTGGAAGTTGACGCCCTTGACGACCCGGCCGTTGTCCACGTCCAGGCAGGGGATGACTCGGACCGCCAGGGTCATGACTGTCGTGCTCCTCGGAATGCTTCCAGTTCGACTTCCACCAGGACGCGCGAGTCGACGAAGCCGGACACCACGACCAGCGTCGCGGCGGGGCGCACGGCGTCGAAGAGCTCCTTGTGGGCGCGGCCCACCTCGTCCACGTCGCGGGCGTGGGTGAGGTACATACGGGTGCGGACCACCGATTCGACGCCGAGGTCGAACTTCTTCAGCGCGTCCAGCGCATGGCGGAAGGCCGCGAGCGTCTGCTCGTACGGATCCCCCTCGCCCTCCAGGACGCCGCGCTCCGCGAGCGGCATCGTCCCGGCGACGAGCACCAGGTCACCGGCCTCGACGGCCCGGGCGAACCCGATGGTCTGCTCCCACGGACTGTCGGTCTGGACCCGTCGCCCGATCTCGGGTGAGGTCATACGGCCACCGCCTCCAACGCCTCTTCCAAGGTGAATGCCTTGGCGTAGAGCGCCTTGCCCACGATGGCGCCCTCGACACCTTCCGGTACCAGGGTCGCAAGGGCACGCAGGTCGTCGAGCGAGGAAACGCCGCCGGAGGCGACGACGGGGCGGTCGGTCGCGGCGCAGACATTGCGCAGCAGCTCCAGGTTGGGGCCCTGGAGGGTGCCGTCCTTGGCGATGTCGGTGACGACGTAGCGGGCGCAACCCTCGGAGTCGAGGCGGGCCAGCGTCTCGTACAGATCGCCGCCGTCGCGGGTCCAGCCGCGGCCGCGCAGCGTGGTGCCGCGCACATCGAGGCCCACGGCGATCAGGTCGCCGTGCTCGGCGATGACCTTGGCGACCCACTCGGGGGACTCCAGCGCGGCCGTGCCGAGGTTCACCCGGGCGCAGCCGGTGGCCAGGGCGGCGGCCAGCGAGGCGTCGTCGCGGATCCCGCCGGACAGCTCGACCTTGAGGTCCATGGCGCGGGCCACCTCGGCGATCTGCGCGCGGTTGTTCCCGGTGCCGAAGGCGGCGTCGAGGTCCACCAGGTGCAGCCACTCGGCGCCGGCCCGCTGCCAGGCCAGGGCGGCCTCCATCGGGTCGCCGTACGACGTCTCGGAGCCGGACTCGCCGTGGACGAGGCGGACGGCCTGGCCGTCGCGGACATCGACGGCGGGGAGGAGTTCGAGGCGGTGCGTGCGCATGCGGACAACCTTCGGTGAGAGCGTGCGGGCGGTGAGAGCTGACGCGGGGGCCGGTCAGAGCGTGTCGAGCCAGTTGCGGAGCAGCCGCGCCCCGGCGTCGCCCGACTTCTCGGGGTGGAACTGGGTGGCCCACAGCGGGCCGTTCTCGACGGCGGCGACGAACGGCTCGCCATGGGTGGACCAGGTGACCTTGGGGGCGGGGATATGCGGGTTGGTGACCTCGAGCTCCCAGGTGCGGACCGCGTAGGAGTGGACGAAGTAGTACCGCTCGCCCTCGTCCAGGCCCGCGAAGAGCTGGGAGTCGCCGGGCGCCTTGACCGTGTTCCACCCCATGTGGGGGACGACGGGCGCGCGCAGCCGCTCGACCGTGCCGGGCCACTCGTCCAGGCCCTCGGCCTCGACTCCGTGCTCGATACCGCGCCCGAAGAGGATCTGCATGCCGACGCAGATGCCCATGACCGGGCGGCCGCCGGACAGCCGGCGCCCCACGATCCAGTCGCCGCGCGCCGCGCGCAGCCCCTTCATGCAGGCGGCGAAGGCGCCCACACCGGGGACGAGGAGACCGTCGGCGGCCATGGCCTTGTCGTAGTCACGGGTGATCTCGACCTGCGCGCCGACATGGGCGAGGGCCCGCTCGGCGGACCGGACGTTGCCGAATCCGTAGTCGAGAACAACGACGCTCTTGTTGCTCAATTCCATACCTCAAGCCGCAGGACGCCGGCGAGCAGCGCCATCGTGGCACCGATCCCGAGCAGCGTGATGACGCTCTTGGACATGCCCTGCTTGACGAAGGAGATGACCCCGCCGAGCAGAAAGAGTCCCAGGAGGATGAACGCGGTCGACAGGCCGTTCACGCAGCTACCTCGTTCGCTTCTCCGCCCGCGCGGCGAAAGCGCGGGTCGAGTGTCGTCTGCGGCCCGGCGGCCGCGCGGGCGACGCTCACAGTTAGAGGGCCCCCTTCGTGGAGGGGAGGATCCCGGCGGCGCGGGGGTCGCGCTCGCTGGCGTAGCGCAGGGCCCGCGCCAGGGCCTTGAACTGGCACTCCACGATGTGGTGGGCGTTGCGCCCGTAGGGCACGTGGACGTGCAGGGCGATCTGCGCCTGGGCCACGAAGGACTCCAGGATGTGCCGGGTCATCGTGGTGTCGTAGGTGCCGATCATCGGCGCGATGTTCTCCGGCTCGGTGTGCACCAGGTACGGGCGGCCGGAGAGGTCGACCGTCACCTGGGCCAGCGACTCGTCCAGCGGCACCGTGCAGTTGCCGAAGCGGTAGATGCCCACCTTGTCGCCGAGCGCCTGCTTGAAGGCGGCGCCCAGCGCGAGGGCGGTGTCCTCGATGGTGTGGTGGGTGTCGATGTGCAGGTCGCCCTCGGTCTTGACCGTGAGGTCGAAGAGGCCGTGGCGGCCGAGCTGGTCGAGCATGTGGTCGTAGAAGCCGACCCCTGTCGACACATCGACCTGGCCGGTGCCGTCGAGGTCGATCTCGACGACGACCGAGGTCTCCTTGGTCGTGCGCTCCACGCGTCCCACGCGGGTCATGCGCTCTTCTCCTTCATCAGCTCGCGTACCGCGTCGAGGAACGCGTCGTTCTCGGCCGGGGTCCCCGCGGTGACCCGCAGCCATCCCGGTACGCCGTTGTCCCGGACCAGGACGCCCCGGTCCAGCAGGCCCTGCCATGCCGCGTGGGCGTCCTCGAAGCGGCCGAACTGGACGAAGTTGGCGTCGGAGTCGGTCACCTCGCAGCCGATGGTGCGCAGCTCGCTCACCACCCGGTCGCGCTCGGCCTTGAGCGCCTCGACGTACCCCAGCAGCGTATCGGTGTGCTCCAGGGCGGCCAGCGCGGTGGCCTGGGTGACGGCGGACAGGTGGTACGGCAGGCGGACCAGCTGGACGGCGTCGACGACCGCCGGGTCGGCGGCGAGGTAGCCGAGCCGCAGCCCGGCCGCGCCGAACGCCTTGGACATGGTCCGCGAGAGCACCAGCCGCGGCCGCCCCTCGATCAGCGGCAGCAGCGACGGACGGTGGCTGAACTCCCCGTACGCCTCGTCCACGACGACGAGCGCCCCGGCGGTGTCCGCCCTGGCGTCCTGCGCCGCGTCGTGCAGCGCCAGCACCGTCCCGGCGTCGACCGCCGTCCCCGTCGGATTGTTCGGCGAGGTGATGAAGACGACATCGGGGCGGTGCTCGGCGATGGCCTTACGGGCGGCATCGACATCGATGGTGAAATCGGCGTTCCGGGGACCGGAAATCCAGCCGGTGCCGGTGCCACGGGAGATCAGCGCGTGCATCGAGTACGAGGGCTCGAAGCCGATCGCGGTGCGCCCCGGGCCGCCGAAGGTCTGGAGCAGCTGCTGGAGCACCTCGTTGGACCCGTTGGCCGCCCAGACCTGGGCGACGCCGACCTCGAGACCGGCCGTACGGCTGAGGTAGCGGGCCAACCCGGTGCGGAGCTCGACCGCGTCCCGGTCCGGATAGCGGTTGAGGTTCCGGGCCGCCTCGGCGACCCGCTCGACGATCCGGGCGACCAGCGGCTCGGGCAGCGGATAGGGGTTCTCGTTGGTGTTCAGCCGTACGGGCACGTCCAGTTGCGGAGCGCCGTACGGGGATTTGCCACGGAGCTCGTCCCGGATCGGGAGATCGTCAATGCCGGTCACTTGCTCGGTGGCACCTTCCAGTCGAACCTTGCCTTCACCGCGGCGCCGTGGGCGGGCAGATCCTCCGCCTCGGCCAGCGTCACCACATGGCCGGCGATCTCGGCCAGCGCGTCCCGGGTGTAGTCCACCACATGGATGCCGCGCAGGAAGGACTGCACGGACAGTCCGGAGGAGTGGCAGGCGCAGCCGCCGGTGGGCAGCACGTGGTTGGAGCCCGCCGCGTAGTCGCCGAGCGACACCGGGGCGTAGGCACCGACGAAGATCGCCCCGGCGTTGCGCACCCGGGCCGCGACGGCCGCCGCGTCCTCGGTCTGGATCTCCAGGTGCTCGGCCGCGTACGCGTCCACGACGGCCAGGCCCTGCTCCAGACCGTCGACCAGCACGATGCCGGACTGCCGCCCGGCCAGCGCGGGACCGATCCGGTCCGCGACGTGCTTGGTGGCCCCCACCTGGACCTCGAGCTCCTTCTCGACCGCGGCGGCCAGCTCCTCTGAGTCGGTGACCAGCACGGACGCGGCCAGCGGGTCGTGCTCGGCCTGGCTGATCAGGTCCGCGGCGACATGCACCGGGTCGGCGGTGGCGTCGGCGAGGATGGCGATCTCGGTCGGTCCGGCCTCGGCGTCGATGCCGATCCGGCCCTTGAGCAGCCGCTTGGCCGCGGCGACCCAGATGTTGCCAGGACCGGTCACCATCGAGACCGGACGGCAGTCCTCGGTGCCGTAGGCGAACATCGCGACGGCCTGGGCGCCGCCCGCCGCGTACACCTCGTCCACGCCCAGCAGGGCGCACGCCGCGAGGATCGTGGGGTGCGGCAGCCCGCCGAACTCCGCCTGCGGCGGGGAGGCGACGGCCATCGAGGCGACCCCGGCCTCCTGCGCGGGCACCACGTTCATCACCACGGACGAGGGGTAGACCGAGCGCCCGCCCGGTACGTACAGCCCGACGCGCTCGACCGGCACCCAGCGCTCGGTGACCGTGCCCCCCGGCACCACCTGGGTGGTGTGGTCGGTGCGCCGCTGGTCGCGGTGGACCAGCCGGGCCCGCCGGATGGACTCCTCCAGGGCGGCCCGCACGGCCGGGTCCAGCTCGGCGAGGGCGCGCTCCAGCGCCTCCGCGGGGACCCGCACCCGCTCTATGGTGACGCCGTCGAACCGATGGGCGTAGTCGATCAACGCAGCGGTACCGCGATGGCGCACGTCGTCGCAGATGGGCCGCACCTTCTCCAGGGCGGCCTCGACGTCGAGCTCGGCACGGGGCAGCAGGTCACGGTCGATCCCGCCCTCCGGGAAGGCGGCGCCGCGCAGATCGATACGGGAGATCACGCGATCAATTGTCTCAGACCCGCCACGACGCCCCTCCCCCCGTATCAGTCAGTGATACGGACCCCCTAAGTTGACCCTGACCGTTGGCGTTCAACCGGTTACTCAGCGGGAATGTGCTCCGTACGGGGACACGGAGAATCAGGAGGGGACACGGCTGTGACCGAGCCGCACGATGGCGACCCACCCCCGGGCCTCGATCTGACCACCGCCGAATGGGGCATGTGGCAGGCGTTCCGCAATGGCAGCACCCATGATCTGCGCACCTCCCACCCCCAGCGGAACGACCCCTCAGGACCGTACGCCTGGGGCCCGGAGCGCAGCGTCCGCGCGCGTGTGGTGGCCCTCCTGCTGCTGGACGGGCCGCCCGCGCAGCCGGGCCGGGTCTCGGCGCTCAAGCTCAACGGGGTGCACATCACCGGCACGCTCGATCTGGCCGGCGGAAACATCGAGCCCTATGTGGAGCTCAAGAACTGCCGCTTCGAGCGGGAGGTGCTGGTCCCCGAGGCGCAGTTCACGACCTTGCGCCTGGTGGGCTGCTCCCTCCCCCGGCTGGAGGCGGCCCGGCTGCGCACCGAGGGCGATCTGCATCTGCCGCGCTGTGTGGTCGAGCACGGCATCCGGCTCACCGACGCCCATATCGGCACCGATTTACTGCTCAACCAGCTCATCGTGCGCCGCGACCGCCGGGGCATGTCGATCAGCGCCGACGGACTGACCGTCGCCCAGGACTTCCAGGCCGACATGATCGAGTCGTACGGCGAGCTGAGCCTGCGCGGGGCGCAGATCGGCGTGTCGCTCAGCCTGCGCGGCAGCCGGCTGCGCAACCCTTACGGCCGCCGCGCGCTCAACGCGCCGCAGCTGACCGTGGAGCGCAGCCTGTACCTCACCGCGGGCGGGGTGAGCACGTACTCCAGCGGCTCCACCCCGCCGTACGGCACCGCCTCCACCCCGACCCGCGGCACCCGGATCCAGCGCTTCGAGTGCGAGGGCGGGATCCGGCTGGACGACGGGCGGATCGGCGACGCCATCGACTTCGACCAGGCCCGCTTCATCATGGAGAACGACCAGGAGCTGTCGCTGCGCCGGGTCCAGACGCCCGAGCTGCGCTTCCTCGGGGAGCGGCCGCAGCGCGGACGGGTGATCCTCTCCGGCGCCCGGGTGGTCAATCTTGTCGACAAGTCGGTGAGCTGGCCGGGCCCCGGCGGGCTGACCATGGCCGGGTTCAGCTATGAGTGCCTGATCCCGCGCGGCCACTTCCCGCTGGCCCGGCGGCTGGAGTGGGTGGCCGCCGCCACGCCCGAGTACGCGCCCGAGCCGTACGAGATGCTGGCCAACACGATGCGGGCCAGCGGCGAGGACGCCGACGCGCGCGAGGTGCAGCTCGCCAAGCAGCGGCGCCGCCGGGAGACGCTGCCGCTCGCCGGGAAGGTGTGGGGCTATCTCCAGGACTGGACGGTGGCCTACGGCTACCGGCCGGGCCGGGCGGCGGTGTGGATGGCGGTGCTGTGGGCGGTCGGCTCGGTGTTCTTCGCCCACAACCGGCCGGAGGCGCTGAAGCCCGATGAAGCGCCGAACTGGAACGCCTCGCTGTACACCCTCGACCTGCTGATCCCGGTCATCGATCTGGGCATGGACGGCTACTGGAAACCCCAGGGCGCCGTCCAATGGGCGTCCATCATCATGATCCTTCTGGGCTGGGTACTGGCCACCGCGGTCGCCGCCGGAGCGTCCCGGCTGCTGCGCCGCCAGTGACGGCTGCTCCGGCACCAGTGAAAGGGGACGCGCGGGGCCATTAGGCTTACGCCCCGTGACCTCCGCGCGCCTTCCGCTCTTCCCGCTGAACACGGTGCTGTTCCCGGGGCTCGTCATGCCCCTGAACGTCTTCGAGCAGCGGTACCGCTCCCTGATGCGCGATCTGTCGGCGCTCCCCGAGGACGCACCGCGCCGATTCGGGGTGATCGCGATCAGGGACGGCCATGAGGTCGCGCCGAGCGCGATCGGCCTCCCCGACTCCCTCACCCTGCCGGACCCCGGCCCCACCGCCGGGTTCGGCCCCGACCCCGCCAAGTCCTTCTACTCCGTGGGGTGCGTGGCGGACGCCGCCACCATCCGGGAGCAGGAGGACGGCACCTTCGAGGTGCTGGCCACCGGCACCACCCGCTTCGAGCTGGTCTCCGTGGACTCCTCGGGCCCGTATCTCACGGCCGAGGTCAAGGAGCTGGAGGAGGAGCAGGGCGACGGCGCCGGGGCGCTGGCCTCGGGGGTCGTACGGGCCTTCCGCCTGTACCAGAAGCGGCTCGCGGGCGCCCGGGAGCGGACCCTGGCGGCCGAGCAGGACCTGCCGGGCGAGCCGTCCGTCCTCTCCTATCTGGTGGCCGCCGCGGCCGTGCTCGACACGCCCGCGAAGCAGCGGCTGCTCCAGGCGCCGGACACCGCGAGCCGGCTGGCCGACGAGCTGAAACTCCTTCGCGCCGAGAGCGCGGTCATCGGTAAGCTCCCGTCGCTCCCGGCCGTCGATCTGACCCGCGGGCCCACCAGCCCCAACTGACGCGGACGAACATGCCCAAGAAGACCAAGAAGAACTCGGCGGGCACCCCCGCCACCACCGCCCTGACCGCCGCGGGCACGGACTTCACCGTGCACTCTTACGAGCACGACCCGGCGGCCCCGTCCTACGGCGAGGAGGCCGCCCAGGCGCTCGGCGTCGCACCGGAGCGGGTCTTCAAGACCCTCGTCGCGAGCGTCGATGACCGCCTTACGGTCGCCATCGTGCCGGTCTCGGCCACGCTCGACCTCAAGGCGCTCGCCTCGGCGGTCGGCGGCAAGCGCGCCACGATGGCGGACCCGGCGGTGGCCGAGCGCACCACGGGCTATGTGCGGGGCGGGATCTCCCCGCTCGGCCAGCGCAAGCGCCTACCGACGGCCCTGGACGCGTCGGCCGACGGCTACGAGACGATCTGTGTCTCGGCGGGCCGCCGCGGGCTGGAGGTCGAGCTGTCGCCCAAGGACCTGGCGTCGCTGACGGACGCGGTGGTGGCACCGATCGCCCGCTCGTAGCCCCCCATGGGGCCCATGGCGGCCCCTGGGCCACCCGCACCTGGCCACCCGCCCATGGCCCGTGTGGCGGGCCTGAGCGGCTGAGACCGGCCCTGCGGGGTGTCCGGCGGATCTTTCCCCTCCCCGCCCCTTCCCGCTACCAGGGGCTCCGCCCCTGGACCCCAGGGGTCAACGAGCCGACCCTCGCCACCGCGAACACCAACACCGACAGGCTGATCGCCATCGGCACGCCGAGGCAGCGGACAACCGGGCGAACGCCCGCGCACATCCGGGCCGCCCGCCCGGGGGCTGGGGCGGAGCCCCAGTTGTGGGAAGGGGCGGGGAGGGGAACAGCCCGCCGCAGGCGCCAAGAGCCGCCGGATACCCCCAGCCGCATTGGAGGCGGGCCGAAACCGCTCCTAGCGCGCTCCCGGCCTCGGCGCGGGCGGCAGGGCGGGCTCGGGGTCCCGGGGGCCGAACAGGCCGGTCAGGGCCAGATGGATCACCATCGCCGCCACCGACCACGCCAGCAGCGCACCCTTGGCGCCCAGCTTGAGCGGCCCGTCGAAGGTGACGCCCTTACCGGCCGCCTTGGCATGAGCCACGACATCCGAGGTGGGCCCCAGCCATACGCCCAGCCGCCAGGCGATCACCGAGGCGAGCACCCCGCCGATCGCCAGCCCGACGACCAGCGCGATACCGCCGTGACGGAAGAGCAGAAAGACGACGATGGCCGAGACGGCCCCGAAGGCGAGCCCGAGCAGCGTGAACATCCCGTCCGCGCCGACCGCGTCCTCCCCTTCCGAGTTCTTCAGATAGACGGCGGAACCGTCCGAGACCAGGGGAACCTTCGGCGCCAACCACAGCCACAGCAGCCCGAGAAGCACCCCGGAGACCGCCACCGCGATGGCGACCAGCGACGCCTGCACCAGTTCGGCACGCAACTCGGGTCCGGGCTCGGAGTGCTCGGAGAACTCGGCGTGCTCGTCGGAGTGCCCGGCGTGCTCCGGATGCCCCGAAGCCTGCCCCGGGTGCGCGGGATACCCGGTGGGGTACGGCGCGGCGGAGTCCCCGGCAGGCTGCTCGGGGGACGGCGGCCGGCCCTCGGCGGGCTCGTCGTGCGGCGAGTGCTGATCATGTGGCGTCAACGGTGCGGTCACCCCGTCATCGTGCCAGGCGGACGGTGTACTTCGGTCGGCGGGACGTTCGCTGCGGCGCGTCACCGCACCGCCGCCCGCCGATAGGCCCAGGTCGCGGCGGCGAGGGACACCACGGCCACCCCGGCGCACACTCCGAGGTCGGCGCAGACCACCCACCAGTCGGGCTGCCCGTCGAAGGACCGGGCCAGGGCCTCCACACCGTACGTCGACGGCAGCAGATCGCGCGCGTACGACACCACCTGCGGCATCCGGGCCGCGGGCAGCACGCCGAGCAGCAGTGCGGCGGACATCCCCAACTGGCCGCAGAGCGTGGCGAGTTCCTGGCGCGGGGCGAGCAGCCCCAGTGCGGCGCCGAGTCCGGCGAGGGCGGCGCCGGACAGGGGGATCACGGCGAGGAGGATCCACAGGTTCGTCATAGGCAGCTGGAAGAGCACACTGCCCATCACCGCGGTGACGGCGGTCCCGGGCACGGTGAAGGAGGCGTACGCGGCGGCCGCCCCGAGCACCACGGCCGAGGGCGGCACCGGCAGGGTCGCGTAGTGGTCAAGACCGCCGCTGGCCCGCAGCTGGCCGAAGTACTGCGCGAGCAGGTTGAGCGCCACGAAGGCGACGACCAGCACGCTCGACCCGGCCACCACCGACCGCGCCTCGCTTCCGCCGTCCACCACCCCGCGCATCAGGATCATGATCCCGATGGACTGGAAGGTGGCGACGAAGAGCAGCGGGATCCGGGCCACCCGGGCCCGTGAGAGCTGGGCGCGGTAGACCGCGACGAGCGCGGGGAAGAGCCGCGCCCGGGCCGCCAGCGGCGCGGGCATGTCACCGGCCTCACCGGCATCACCGGACGCCCCCGAGGTACCGGAGACACCGGACGCACCGGGCAGCCCAGGAGACGCACCGGACACACCAGGCACACCAGTGGCCCCGGACACACCGGACACGGCGGGCATGACACTCACGTTGTGCTGCTCCTCTTCGCCTCTTACGGCTTGCATACGGTCACGGTCACCGACGCGTTCACCGGCTCGCCCCGGCGGTCACGCCTTCACCAGCCCCTCCGCGCCCTCCGCGCGGCCCCCCAGGGCGATGTACACATCCTCCAGGCTCGGCGTGGCAAGGGTGAAATCGTCCAGCGCGGCGAAGGCGGGGCCACCGGTCACGGTGGCGATGGCGGCGCGCGCGTCGTCCGGCGGCAGCCGGAGCGTCCAGCGCCGCCCGGAGGCGCCGTCGGCGGTCCGGGCGTCGCTCGACGCTCCGGCTGCCTTCCACAGCGCGGCGACCTCGGGCACGTCCAGCGGCGGCTCGGTGCGCCACACCAGCTCCAGCCGCACCTCGTCGGCCACCAGCGCTTTGAGCCCGGCGGGCGTGTCGCAGGCGATGACCCGGCCGCGGTCCAGCACGGCGACCCGGTCCAGCACCGTCTCCGCCTCGATCACATTGTGGGTGACCAGCACCACCGTCACCCCCCGCTCGGCCCGCCGCCGGTCCACGGCCGCCCACACGGCGCGCCGGGCGACGGGGTCCATCCCGCTGGTGGGCTCGTCCAGCACCAGCAGCGGCCGCTCCCCCACCAGCGCGGCGGCGACGCAGGCCAGCCGCCGCTGGCCCCCGGAGAGCTTCTTCAGCGGGCGCCCGGCGACCTCCCCGAGCCCCAGCTCCTCGATCACCGCGTCCCGCTCGGCGCGGGCCGCGCGGGTCTCCAGACCGCGCAGCCGCGCGGTGGTCTCGGCGGCGAGGGAGACGGTCAGCTCGTCCAGCGCGGTCGAGTCCTGGCCGAGGTAGCCCAGCAGCCGGGCGGCGCGCTCGGGGTGGCGTACGAGATCGTGGCCGAGCACCCGCACCCGGCCCTCGTCGGGCCGCAGCAGGCCGGTGAGCTGCCGTACGAGGGTGGACTTGCCGGCGCCGTTGGGCCCGAGCAGCCCGAAGACCTCGCCGCGCACCACGTCGAGGTCGATGCCGTCGCTGGCCCGGACGGCGGGCGTGGCGGGCGCGCCGCGGCGGCCGCGCGCCGCGGGATAGGTCTTGACCAGGCCGCGCACGGTGCACACCACATCGCCACTCGTCGCCTGTTTCGCGCCCGTCCTCACGAGCTATGAGGGTACGCGCCCAAACACCCGCTCCCGCCCTCGGGGCCCTCGGGGCCCTTGGTCTTCCCCTCCCCGCCCCTTCCCGTAACCAGGGGCCCCGCCCCTGGACCCCGAGGCCCCGGGCGGGACCCCACCACGCGGCGGAGCCGCATATGGACGCTACGGAAAGGGGCGGAGCCCCGACCCGGGGGCTGGGGCGGAGCCCCGACCCGGGGTTTGAGGCAGAGCCGGGCGCTGGAGCGGAGCCCCGCCACACGGCGGAGCCGCATACCGACGCCGCGGAAAGGGGCGGAGCCCCGGACCGGGGGCTGGGCCGGAACCCCAGTTTCGGGGTTTGGGGCGGAGCCCCGACCCGGTTGCTGGGAGTGAGCCCCGGGCCGGGGGCTGGGGCAGAGCCCCAGTTTCGGGAAGGGGCGGGGAGGGGAGCAGCCCGCCGCAGGCGTCCCTAGCCGCCCGTCTGGGCGTGCTCCGCCGCCGAGCGGAGGTCGATCTCGCGCCAGAAGCCCGCCCGGATCGCATAGCGGTCGTGCTCGTCGATCTGGTCGTCCTTGTGGGCCAGCAGCCCGAAGCGGGCCGCGTAGCGCAGCAGTTCACCGTCGATGCGGTGCGGGATGCGGGGGTACTCCGTGGAGAGCTGCTGGAGATGGCCCGGATCGGCGAGCCGGTCGGTCCAGCGGCGGGCGAAGACCTGGCCGACCTCGAACGGGTCGCCGCTGACCGCGGTGATGTCCTCCTCGCGGTCGGCCCAGCGCTGCTCGGCGCTGGTGAGCTGGGCCAGCATGGGGAGGTTGGCGGTCTCCGGCGGTTCCCCCACCCCGGCGCCGGGGCCCCGGTCGATCCAGCCCTTGTCGGAGGACCAGCGCAGCGTGGCACCGGCCGGCTGCCGGTCCGCCTGGCCGCCGGGCCCGGCCGGGCCGCGGCCCAGATCGGCGAGGTCCTTGGGGGTGGGCACCCCCTTGGCCGCGGCCCCTGCCGCGGCGTCCGCACCCGCCCCGCCGGCCGCGGCGGCGGGACGGCCGGGGGCGTCGGCCGGGCCGCTCACGTCGGTGCCGGGCCGGCCGGCGCCGTTGCGGCCGGGGGCCGCCTCCGCGCCGCCGGGCGACGCCGTGGCGGCAGCGGCAGCGGCGGCCGTGGCGGTCTCCGGCAGCGGGGCGGAGAGAATGGCCGCGATCTCCGGGCGCGGCTCGGAGACGGGCGCACAGGGCCCGGGAAGCTCCTTGGCGCGCACCGCCCGGGTGATCCAGACGCGGTCCAGGACGCGCCGCTCATCGGCCTCGGCCACGAGGTCCTCGGACTGGTTGTAGTCGCCGTCGGCGGCCTGCACCGCCCAGAGGTGGACGGCGACGCCGTGCTCCTTGGCCGACATCAGCCCGGGCAGCAGATCCCCGTCGCCGGTGACGAGGACGATGTCGGAGCAGGCGCGGTTACGGGCGAGCTCGGTCAGCTCGGCGTGCATGGCGGCGTCCACGCCCTTCTGGGCCCAGCGGCCGTCGCTGCGGGTGAGCGCGCCGAGCCGTACGGTCACCCGGGGCATCACGCGCAACCGCCGGTGCTCGGGCTGGGGTACGCGGTCGGGGGCGCCGTCGAACCAGTAGATCCGCAGCAGCGGTCGCTCGGTCTCGGCCTCGGCCCGCTCCCGCAAGCCCTGGATGAGGGTCGCGTGGTCAACGGAGATGCGCGATCGGGCGGGCTCCCCGGCCAGCAGGCTCGCGGCGGCGCCCAGCAGGTACCCGGCGTCCACCAGGACGACGCAGCGGTCCACGTTCCACCCTCTTCCCTGACGAATCAGTCCTCGGTCGCCCCCCGCGCACAGCCGTCCCCGGATGTGGTCTTTCGGCTTTCCTTCGAGTCTGCCCGACCGTGCGGGGGTTATCAGTCCGAACTGGATCACCGGCGTGGCGGATACGGCTTACCCGCCAAGACCCTCCTTCTCACTCACCGTAATTGCCCGAAATGCACGGGTCACCGCGGCATGTCACTGTTCTTCCCGAAGGGCTTCTTCCGAAGGGTTCTCCCGGAGAGCCCTTCACCGGAGAGCCCTTCACCGGGGGCTGATCCCAACTGGAGGAACACCACCATGGGCAAGAACAAGAACCGCGATCGCAAGCAGCAGCAGGAGCGGCGTCAGGAGCGCGGCATGGCCGACCGCCCCGCCGACCAGCAGTCCTCGATGGACGCGCAGTCGCAGGCGATGCGGTCGGAGGGCGGCCCCTCGACGCCGCGCAAGGACCGGCAGAAGAGCTTCGGCCACAACTGACGCACCGCGCACCGGCGCTGGGCCACCACGGTGGCAGGCCGTGTGACATGGCCCCAGGGGCGCGCCCGACACGGGCGCGCCCCTGGGGCGTTCTCGCCGGGGCCACTGCTGTGGTCAGGGCCGGGCGGCCGCCGTTTCGTCAGGGCCGGGCGGTCATCCGGCCAGGCAGGACGCCCCCAACAGCACCTTGAGATCGCCGAAGAGGGCCGGGTCGGCGGTGACGCGATGCCGGTCGAGCCGCAGCACGGTGGTCTTCCGCGCCCCCTGGAGCTTGATCCGCACCTCGGTGGAGCCGCGGTGGTGGGTGAGCACCTCGCCCAGCTTCTCGACCAGCGGCGGGGTGACCTTGACCGTGGGAATGGTGATCGTCACGGGCGCGTTGGCGCCCGCCTCGGACAGATCGGGCACCATCAGCTCCATGGCGACCAGCCGGGGCACGTCCTCGCGCTTGTCCAGCCGCCCCTTGACGAAGACGACCGCGTCCTCGATGAGCTGGGTGGAGACCAGCTGATAGGTGGCCGGGAAGAACATGCACTCGATGGAGCCGGCCAGGTCCTCCACGGTGGCGATGGCCCAGGCGTTGCCCTGTTTGGTCATCTTGCGCTGGAGACCGGAGATGATGCCGCCGATGGTGACGATCGCGCCGTCCGCGTGCTCACCGCCGGTGAGCGCGGAGATCGCGGCATCCGCCTTCTCGTTCAGCACATGCTCGATGCCGAACAGCGGATGGTCGGAGACATACAGACCCAGCATCTCCCGCTCCTGGGCCAGCAGATAGGTCTTGTCCCATTCGACGTCCGAGAACTCGACGTCGAGGCCGAAGCCCGGCCCGTCGCCGTCCCCGCTGTCGCCGCCCATGCCGCCGAAGAGGTCGAACTGCCCCTCGGCCTCCTTGCGCTTGACGGCGACCACATTGTCGATCAGCGCCTCGTAGTGCGCCATGAGCCCCTTACGGGTGTGGCCCATCTCGTCGAAGGCGCCCGCCTTGATCAGCGATTCGGTGGTGCGCTTGTTGCAGACGACCGCCTCGACCTTGTCCAGGTAGTCCGGGAACGAGGCGTACTTCCCCTTGGCCTTGCGGCCGCGGATGATCGCCTCCACCACGTTCTGACCGACGTTCCGGACCGCCGTGAGTCCGAAGAGGATCACGTCATCACCCTGGGCGGTGAAGTTGGCCTCGGACTCATTGACGTTCGGCGGCAGGACCTTGATGCCCATGCGGCGGCATTCGTTCAGATAGACCGCCGACTTGTCCTTGTCGTCGCGGACCGAGGTGAGCAGCGCCGCCATGTACTCGGCCGGGTAGTTGGCCTTGAGGTACGCGGTCCAGTAGGTGACCAGGCCGTACGCGGAGGAGTGCGCCTTGTTGAACGCGTATCCGGCGAACGGGACCAGGACGTCCCACACCGCCTGGATGGCCTCGTCGGAGTACCCCTTCTCGCGGGCGCCCTTCTGGAAGTTGACGAACTCCTTCTCCAGCACCTCGGGCTTCTTCTTGCCCATCGCACGGCGCAGCAGGTCGGCCTGGCCGAGCGAGTACCCCGCGAGCACCTGGGCGGCCTTCTGCACCTGCTCCTGGTACACGATGAGGCCGTAGGTGATGCCGAGGACCTCCTTGAGGGGCTCCTCCAGCTCGGGGTGGATCGGGGTGATCTCCTGCTGCCCGTTCTTCCGCAGCGCGTAGTTGATGTGCGAGTTCATGCCCATCGGGCCCGGCCGGTAGAGGGCCGAGACGGCGGAAATGTCCTCGAAGTTGTCGGGCTTCATCATGCGCAGCAGGGAGCGCATGGGGCCGCCGTCGAACTGGAAGACGCCGAGGGTGTCACCGCGGCAGAGCAGTTCGAAGGTCTTGGGGTCGTCCAGGGACAGATCGAGCAGCTTCAGATCGATGCCCTTGTTGGCGCGCACCATCTTGACGGCGTCGTCCATGATGGTGAGGTTGCGCAGGCCCAGGAAGTCCATCTTCAGCAGGCCGAGCGACTCACAGGTCGGGTAGTCCCACTGGGTCACGACCTGGCCGTCGTTCTTCGGCGAGAAGACCGGGACGTGGTCGGTGACCGTCTCGCTCGACATGATCACACCGGCGGCGTGCACACCCATCTGGCGCACCAGGCCCTCGATACCGCGCGCGGTGTCGATGACCTTCTTCACATCCGGCTCGTTCTCGTACATCCCGCGCACCTCGCCCGCCTCGCTGTAGCGGGGGTGCTTCTCATCGGTGATGCCGGAGAGCGGAATGCCCTTGCCGAGGACGTCGGCGGGCATGGCCTTGGTGATGCGGTCGCCCATCGCGTACGGGTAGCCGAGCACCCGGGCGGAGTCCTTGATGGCGTTCTTGGCCTTGATGGTGCCGTAGGTGCCGATCTGAGCGACCTTGTCGTGGCCGTATTTCTCGGTGACGTACCGGATCACCTCACCGCGCCGACGCTCGTCGAAGTCGATGTCGACATCGGGCATGGACACACGCTCGGGGTTGAGGAACCGCTCGAAGATCAGCCCGTGCTCGACCGGGTCGAGGTCGGTGATGCCCATCGCGTACGACACGATCGAACCGGCCGCGGAGCCTCGGCCGGGGCCGACCGCGATGCCGTTGTTCTTGGCCCACATGATGAAGTCGGCGACCACGAGGAAGTAGCCCGGGAACCCCATCTGGATGATGACGTCCATCTCGTACTCGGCGAGCTTCTGACGGTCCTCGGGGACGCCGCCGGGGAAGCGGCGGGCCATCCCCTTCTTGACCTCCTCCTGGAACCAGGTGACCTCGGTGTACCCCTCGGGGACGTCGAACCGCGGCATCAGGTCGCGCTTCTCGAACCATCCGGTGTTGTCGATCTGCTCGGCGACCAGCAGGGTGTTGCGGCAGCCCTCCTGCCAGGCGTCGGAGGAGTCGATGGCGTACATCTCCTCCGTGGACTTCAGGTAGTAGCCGGTGCCGTCGAAGCGGAAGCGGTCCGGGTCGGAGAGGTTCTTGCCGGTCTGGACGCACAGCAGCGCGTCGTGCGCCTCGGACTCGCGGGAGTAGGTGTAGTGCGAGTCATTGGTGACCAGCGGCGGGATGTCCAGCTTCTTGCCGATCTCCAGCAGCCCGTCGCGGACCCGGCGCTCGATCTCGATGCCGTGGTCCATGAGCTCCAGGAAGTACCGGTCCTTGCCGAAGATGTCCTGGTACTCGGAGGCGGCCTTGAGGGCCTCGTCGAACTGGCCGAGCCGCAGCCGGGTCTGGAGCTCGCCCGAGGGGCAGCCGGTGGAGGCGATCAGGCCCTCGGACCACTGGGCGATGGTCTCCTTGTCCATCCGCGGCCACTTGACGAAGTAGCCCTCCATATAGGCGTCCGAGGAGAGCCGGAAGAGGTTGTGCAGACCGGTCTTGTTCGACGCCCAGATGGTCTTGTGGGTGTAACCACCGGAACCGGAGACGTCATCGCGCTTCTGGTGCGGCTGGCCCCACTGCACCCGCCGCTTGTAGCGCCGCGACTCGGGGGCCACATACGCCTCGATGCCGATGATCGGCGTGATCCCCGCGCCCGTCGCCTGCTGGTAGAAGTCGTACGCGCCGTGGAGGTTGCCATGGTCGGTCATGGCGATGTGGGTCATGCCCATCTCTTTGCACGCGTTGAACATGTCCTTGAGCCGCGCCGCACCGTCCAGCAGCGAGTACTGGGTATGGACATGCAGGTGCGTGAAGGGCGGCTTGGTCACGGTGGAAGACCTCCGGCGAACAATCGATGACGGCAGGGCGAGACAGCTCCGAAGGTTACCCCTCCGCACTGACACGAGCCGGGCACTCGCGAGTAGCCTCAGGCGTTGATCCCGACGGGCCATCCGGTCTTCCCGCGCACCCGGCGGGACGGAACATACCCTGTCGTATCTGCCCCACCGATCACTTTCTCTCATGCCCCAGGAGGCGTTCCGCGATGTCGACCCAGCAGACCCAGGCGGAACAGCGCGGCGAGCACATCCTCGCCGTATTCGACACCGCCTTCGGCGAGCTGCTCGCCGCCGACCCGGCCGCCTTCCGCGTCAAGTTCCGGAAGATGGCCGCCTCGGCGTTCGCGTTCTACCGCGGCACCGCCTGCCTGTTCTATTCCGATGTGGAGCGGGAGCGCTCCGGAGGGCCGTACCTGGACGACCGCACCAGCCGGGTGTGGATCCACGGCGACCTCCACGCCGAGAACTTCGGCACCTACATGGACGCCAACGGCCGGCTGATCTTCAATGTGAACGACTTCGACGAGGCGTACGTCGGCCCCTTCACCTGGGACCTCAAGCGCTTCGCCGCCTCCGTGGCGCTCATCGGCTACACGAAGGCGCTCAGCGACGAGAAGATCACCGAGCTGGTGCGGACGTACGCCGGCGCCTACCGCGAGCGCGTCCACGCCCTGGCCACCGGCGCCAAGAACGACGAGGTGCCGCCCTTCACCCTGGAGACCGCGGAGGGCCCGCTGCTGGACGCGCTGCGTGACGCCCGCTCGCTGACCCGCTTCGGGCTGCTGGACTCGATGACCGAGATCCGCGACTTCGAGCGCCGCTTCGCGGCCGGCGGCGGGTCCATCGAGCTGGACGCGGCCACCCGCTACAAGGTTCTGGCCGCCTTCGACGGCTATCTGGAGACGCTCCCCGAATCCAGTCTCTCGCGCCCGGACTCCTACCGCGTCAAGGACGTGGTGGGCCGCCGGGGCATCGGCATCGGCAGCGCCGGGCTCCCCTCGTACAACATCCTCCTGGAGGGCAACAGCGACGCCCTGGAGAACGATGTGGTGATCTACATGAAGCAGGGGCAGACCCCGGCGGTCTCCCGCCACATCACCGATGAGCGGGTGCGGTCGTACTTCCACCACGAGGGCCACCGCACGGTGATCTCCCAGCGCGCGCTCCAGGCCCACGCCGACCCGTGGCTGGGCTGGACCGAGCTGGACGGGGCGGGGCAGCTGGTGGCCGAGGTGTCGCCGTACGCGGTGGACCTGGACTGGTCCGACATCGACGACCCGGCCGAGATCGCGGCGGTCGTGGCCGACCTGGGGCGGGCCACTGCCACCATGCACGCGGCCGCGGACGACCAGAGCGGCCACTCGCTGGTGCCGTTCTCCACCGAGCGGGCCATCGACGCGGTGATCGCCGCCGACGAGGACGGCTTCGCCGAGCTCCTGGTGGACTTCGCGCACTCTTACGGCGCCCGCGCCCGGGCCGACCACCAGATCTTCGTGGACCTCTTCCGCAACGGCCGCATCCCCGGCCTCTGATCGCCTCCCTGGGGGGGCGCCCGTCCCCCCAGGGCCGTTGATCGTCACCCCGGCCATGGCCGGGGTGACCTCGCCCCTCTATCGTTACCGGTCATGTGGCCTGGACAGCAGCCGCCGGGGGGCGAGCGAAACCCGCAGCAGAATCCGTATCAGCAGCCGGGTCAGCCGCCGCCCCCGGATCAGCCTCCGGGCTTCCCGCCCGCTCCCCCGCCGCCCCAGGGCCCACCGCCCGGCCCCGGTGGCGGGCCCTGGGGCGGTGCTCCCGGCCCGGCGGACCGGCAGCGCAAGGCCGGCCTTACGGCCGTCATCGCGGTGGCGGCCGTCGCCGCGGTGGTCGCGGGCGTACTCGTGTTCACGGATGACGACAAGGGCTCCCGGGGCGGCTCGTCGGACGATGTCGTCCAGGGTCCGCCGGGAACGCCGGGCCCCGGGGGCTCACAGGGCCCGGGAAATCTCGTCACGCCCGCCCACAGCTCCGGTCCGAGCGGCACCACCGTGGTGATCGGCGAGGCCGATGCCGGGCACACCCTCGACGTCTACGAGGACCTGCGCTGCCCGCCGTGCGCCTCCTTCGACCAGGAGGTCGGGCCCACCATCGCCAAGGACATCAAGGACGGCAAGTACAAGGTTTCGTTCCACTTCGGCGCCATCATCGACAAGAACATGAGCGGCAGCGGCTCCGCGAAGGCCCTGAGCGCCCTCGGGGCGGCGCTGGACGTGGGCACCGACGCCTTCCTCGACTACAAGGCCGCCCTGATGTCGTCGAAGAACCACCCCACGGAGTCCGAGGACTCCTACGCCGACTACACCCGGCTGCTGGCCGTCTCCAAGGAGGTGTACGCGCTCAAGACGAACGCCTCCTTCCAGGAGGCCGTGCGCGCGGGCACCTACGACCCCTGGGCGAAGAAGATGATCGCCAAGTTCGACGCCTCCGGGGTGAGCGGCACCCCCACCGTCAAGCTCGACGGCTCCCAGCTCACCGGCAGCGGCGGCTCCACCCCCATGACCGCGACGGAGTTCACGGAAGCGGTGAACAAGCGGCTCAAGGGGTGAACCAGCAGCTCAAGAGGTGAACCAGCAGGTCAAGCGGGTAGGCCGGCCGCCGGGCCGGTTCTTCACATGGTCCCTACAGCGGTTCATGGCAGAATTCGAAGTCATGGACGGCACCGGACCGCAGCTGAGGACAGTGCGCGCGGCGCTCTTCACGGCGCTGTGCGTCACGCTGTCCTCGGCTTCGCATGTCCTGCTGTCGCGGGCCCCGCTGCCGCTGGGCACCGTCGCCGCGCTCTCGGTGGCCGTCTTCGCCGTCGCCTACGCCCTCGCGGGCCGTGAGCGGGGCTTCTGGTCCATAGCGGCCCTGCTGATCCCGCTGGAGCTGGCCGCCGACACGATCTTCACCACCGGCCAGCAGGCGTGTTACGGACAGTCCGGCGGCCCGGTGGCGGGCTCCCTGCGCTCCATGGGCGTCACCGTGCTGTGCGGCGGCGGCGACCTCGGCGGTCCGCTGCCCGGGGTCTCCCAGAACGGCGTCGCCACCCCGCTGGCGGCCGCCGTGAGCTCCGCCACTCCCTGGCTGCTGCTCGCCGCGCATATCGCGGTGGGTCTGATCGCCT
Organism: Streptomyces yongxingensis; assembly: GCF_055597465.1. NCBI lineage: Bacteria > Bacillati > Actinomycetota > Actinomycetes > Kitasatosporales > Streptomycetaceae > Streptomyces > Streptomyces yongxingensis. The sequence goes on along the minus strand of NZ_CM145717.1, from coordinate 8,027,754 downwards.
CGGCCTGGCTGCGGCGCGGCGAGGCCGCCCTGAGCCGTCTGCTGGCCTCCCTGGCCGCCTTCGCCTTCCGGCCGCTGCTGCTGGCCGTCGCCGTCCACGCGGCGGCCCTGCTGCCCCGCCGCCGGGCCCCGCGGCCCGTACGGCCGGTGCGCCCGGCACCGGCCCTCCCTCTCCTCGTGCACTCCGTGGTGCGTCGTGGACCGCCCTGCTCGGCCGCTGCCTGAGCACAGCGCTCCACACCCCCGTACGCATCACTGACGAAGCACCCCACGGAGATCGAACCATCATGAGCAACCGCAACAGCCAGCAGAACAAGCAGGCCGCGCGCGAACGGCTGCGCGCCGAGCGCGAGCGCCAGGCCAAGAAGGACCGGATGCGGCGCCAGCTGTTCGTCGGCGGCGCGGTCGTCGCTGTCCTCGCGATAGCCGGCGGCATCGGCTACGCCGTCACCAACATGAACTCGGACGACGCCAACCAGAAGTGGCGGACGGCGGCCGAGAAGAAGACGTTCGCCAAGCCCGCCAACGCCACCGGCCCCCAGGGCACGACGGTCGTCATCGGCGACAAGAAGGCCAAGAACACCCTGCACGTCTACGAGGACATGCGCTGCCCGGTCTGTGCCCAGTTCGAGAAGTACACCGGCCCGACCGTGCTCAAGGACATCAAGGACGGCACCTACAAGGCGCAGTTCACCATGGGCACCTTCCTCGACGACAACAAGCAGATGCCCGGCGCCGGGTCGAAGAACGCGCTGAGCGCGCTCGGCGCGGCCCTCAATGTCAGCCCGCAGGCGTTCCTGGACTACAAGGAGGCGCTGTACGCACCGAAGAACCACCCGAAGGAGACCGATGACGCCTTCGCCGACGACCAGAAGCTGATCGACGTCGCCCAGCAGGTCAAGGAGCTGAAGGGCAACACGGCCTTCGAGAAGGCCGTGAAGAACGGCACCTACGACCGGTGGGCGCTGGCCATGTCCAAGACCTTCAACGACACCAAGGACGTCACCGGCACCCCGTCCTTCAAGCTGAACGGGAAGAAGCTCCAGGTGGGCGACAACCCGCCGATGACCCCGGACCAGTTCACCCCGCTCGTCAAGCAGAACCTCAAGAAGTAGCGTCCGGCCCTTCTCAGACCGAGTCGGCGGGCGTGCCCTCAAGGGCACGTCCGCCGACGGCGTTACGCCCCGGCGGGCCACGGCCGTGGTGACCTGGCGGCGACGGGTGGGCGAACATCCCCCAAGCCCCCTGTCCCCGCGGGCTACTTGTCAGTAATCTCCTCGGCCGTGACCGACCTCCACATATCGCGCCGAAGCGCCGTCACGGCCGCGGCGGCCGCCGCCGCCCTGCTGCCCCTCGTCCCGGGCCCCACCGCCACCGCCGCCTCCGGGCCCGCCTTCCTGCACGGCGTCGCCTCGGGCGACCCGCTGCCCGACGGGATCCTGCTGTGGACCCGTATCACGCCCGCCCCCGACGCCGTACCCGGCTCGGGGCTCGGCCCCGCCGTCGAGGTGACCTGGGAGGTCGCCGAGGACCGGGACTTCCGCTCGGTCGTCGCCCGCGGCACCGTCAAGGCCGCCGCCGACACCGACCACACCGTCAAGGCCGATGTGCGCGGACTGCGGCCCGCCACCGGCTACTTCTACCGCTTCGGCCTGGACGGCGGCGTCCGCTCCCCGGTGGGGCGTACCCGCACCGCTCCAGCGCACGACGCCGCGACCGACGGGGTGCGCTTCGGCGTGGTCTCCTGCGCCAACTGGGAGGCGGGCTGGTTCTCCCCGTACCGCCATCTGGCGGCCCGCACCGACCTGGACGCGGTGCTCCATCTGGGCGACTACATCTACGAGTACCAGAGCGGCGAATACCCGGAGGCGAAGTACGTCGTCCGCCCGCACGCCCCCACCCACGAGATCGTCACGCTCGCCGACTACCGCGTCCGGCACGGGAACTACAAGACCGACCCCGACGCCCAGGCGCTGCACGCCGCGCTCCCCCTGATCGCGATCTGGGACGACCACGAGTTCGCCAACGACGCCTGGTCCGGCGGGGCGGAGAACCACACGCCGGGCACCGAGGGGGCGTGGGCCCTGCGGGTGGCCGCCGCCAAGCAGGCGTACTTCGAGTGGATGCCGGTGCGCCCCTCCACCCAGGGCACCACCTACCGGCGGCTGCGCTACGGCAACCTCGCCGACCTCCACCTGCTCGATCTGCGCTCGTTCCGCTCCCAGCAGGCGGCCACCGGCAGCGGGGACGTGGACGACCCGGAGCGCACCCTGACCGGGCGCGCCCAGCTCGACTGGCTGAAGTCGGGCCTGACCGCCTCGGACACCACCTGGCGGCTGGTGGGCAACTCGGTGATGATCTCACCGGTCGCCTTCGGGGCCCTCCCCGCCGAGCTGCTGGGTCCGCTCGCCGAGCTGCTGGGGTTGCCCAAGGGCGGGCTGGCCATCAACACCGACCAGTGGGACGGCTACACGGACGACCGGCGCGAGTTGCTCGCCCACCTCACCGACCACGGGATCGGCAACACGGTCTTCCTCACCGGTGACATCCATATGGCGTGGGCCAACGACGTACCGGTGAAGGCCGCCACCTATCCGCTCTCCCGGTCGGCCGCGACCGAGTTCGTGGTCACCTCGGTGACCTCCGACAACCTCGACGATCTGCTCCACGTGGCACCGCAGACGGTGTCCCTGGCCGCGGCCGCCGCGATCAGGGCCACCAACCGCCATGTGAAGTGGGTGGACATGGACTCGCACGGCTACGGCGTGCTGGATGTCACCCCGCAGCGGGCCCAGATGGACTACTACACCGTCTCCGACCGGACCGATCCGCACGCCGCGAGCGCCTGGACGCGGTCGTACCGCACCCGGGCGGGCAGCCAGAAGGTCGAGCGCGCCGACGCGCCCGTGCGGTAAAGGCCCACCGGTAAAGGCTCACCCGTGCGGTAGAGCCTCACCCGTGCGCTGAGGCTCAGAGGCTCGCCAGGAAGCCGAGCGCCACCCGCCAGGTGGCCTCGGCGGCCTCCTTGTCGTAGTCCGGCAGCTCGGGGTCGGTGAAGATGTGCCCGGCCCCGCCGTAGCGGAAGACCTCCACATCGGCACCGGCCCGCCGCATCCGCAGATACCAGGCGTTCAGCCAGTCGTGCGGCTCGAACGGGTCGGGGTCGGCCACATGCAGCTGCACCGGCAGGTCGTCGGCCGCGGCGTCGTCGGCGATGTCCGAGGTGCCGTGCAGCAGGAGCAGTCCGCGCGCCTTGCCGTCGGCCAGCGCCAGGTTCTGCGCCAGGGAGCCGCCGAGCGAGAACCCGGCGTAGACCAGCCCGCGGTCCGAGTACGGCGCGGCGGCGGTGATGGCCCGTTTCAGCAGCTCGTCCCGGCCGATCCGCTCCTTGATCACCATGCCGTCCTCGACGGTCTCGGCGGTCTCCCCCTCGTACAGGTCCGGCACGACCACCTCATGCCCGGCCGCGCGCAGCCGGTCGGCCGCCTCGTGCACGGCGGGCCGCAGCCCGTACGCGGAGTGGAACAGCACAATCGTCGGGGTATCGGCCACCGCCGTCACTTTCCTTCCCGTTTCACTTTCCGTGGATCAGTCCCTCCCATCGTGCCAGTCGCGGTCTGAGGACGCCCGATCCGGGGAAGGCGGGACAGGACACCCTGGAGTCTCCCCTGGGGAAGGATGAGGTAGGTGTCCATGGAGGACGTGCTGCGTCCGCTCATCGTCATCGGCGGTTCACTGGCCATCACGCTGTTCATCGGCTGGGCCGTCGACTGGCTGCTGCGGAGGGTCGATGCCCGGCATCCAGAGACCCCCCTGTGGGGCCATCTGCGCCGCTGCCGGCTTCCGCTTCAGGTGACCGTGTGCACGGCGTCGCTGAGCGGTTCGTACGACAAGACGGACGCGAGGGTCGTCCAGGAGCACGGGTCGGCGATCGGCCAGTTGCTCGCGCTGGTGCTCATCGCGGCCACGGCGTGGCTCATGGTGCGGGTCTCCTCGGCCATCGTGGAGTCCTCCTACTTCCGCTACGCCTCCTCCAGCGCGCACGACCCCGCGCGGGTGCGCCGGGTGCGCACCCAGGTGACGCTGATCCAGCGGGTGGTGGCCGCGATCGTCGGCGTGGTGGCGGCCTCCGCCATGCTGCTGACCTTCCCGACGATGCGCACGGTCGGCACCTCCATGCTGGCCTCCGCCGGGATCCTCGGGGTGGTCGCCGGTGTGGCCGCCCAGTCCACGCTGGGGAACCTCTTCGCGGGGCTGCAGATCGCCTTCGGCGACATGGTGCGGATCGGCGACACGGTCGTCGTGGACGGCGAGTGGGGCACGGTCGAGGAGATCACGCTGACCTTCCTGTCCGTACGGACCTGGGACGAGCGCCGGATCACCATGCCGGTGTCGTACTTCACCAACAAGCCGTTCGAGAACTGGTCGCGGGGCGGCACCCAGAAGGTGGCCACGGTCTTCTTCCACCTGGACCACACCGCGCCCATCGAGGAGATGCGGGAGCGGCTGCGCGAGATCGTGCAGAAATCCCCGGCCTGGGACGGCCGGGACTGGAACCTGGTGGTGACGGACACCACCCCGAGCACCATCATGGTGCGGGCGCTCATCACGGCGCGGGACCCGGACGACGCGTGGACCGTGCGCTGTGAGGTGCGCGAGAAGATGATCACGTGGCTGCGGGACGCCCATCCGTACGCGCTGCCGCGCATCGCCACCGCCCCGGCCGCCCAGGCACCGCAGGCGCTGCTGGAGAGCGAGCGCCGCCGTGAGCGCCACGACCACTTCGCCCGCTTCGAGGACGGGCTGCGCAAGGACGCCCCGCGCTCGCGGTGAGGCCGGTGGCAGCCCGCTACAACGACCGTCGCATCGCCCGGTGCGGGATGCCGCTGCCCTCGTCGAACTCGGGGCCGAACGCCTCGTAGCCCAGCCGCTCGTAGAAGCCGAGCGCATGGGTCTGGGCCTCCAGATAGACCTCGGCCAGACCGCGCCGCTGGGCCTCCGCCTCGACGGCCCGCACCAGGTCGGCCCCCAGCCCCGTGCCCCGCGCAGCCCGGGCCACCGCCAGGCGGCCGAGCACGGCGGTGGTGGCGCCGTAGACACCGGCGTGGCCGTACTTCTTGTCCGCGGCCGCGCCGTGCAGGAAGCGGACGGTGCCCACCGGGCGGCCCCCGTCGTCGGTGGCCAGGAGGTGGACGGCGTGCGCGTCGTACGCGTCCATCTCCTCCTCCTCGGGGATCCGCTGCTCGACCACGAAGACCTCGCGGCGGACCGCGAAGCAGCCGGACAGGTCCCCGTCGGTCACGACCTCGATCACGCGCTCTCCGCCGTCACGATGTCCAGCGCCCCGCGCAGATCGTCCGGGTAGGCGCTTTCGAACTCGACCCATCCGCCGTGCGCGGGGTGCTCGAAGCCGAGCCGCACGGCGTGCAGCCACTGCCGGGTCAGCTTCAGCCGCTTGGCGAGCGTCGGGTCCGCGCCGTAGGTGAGGTCGCCGACGCAGGGGTGGCGGTGGGCCGCCATGTGCACCCGGATCTGGTGGGTGCGGCCGGTCTCCAGCTTGATGTCCAGCAGGCTCGCGGCCCGGAACGCCTCGATGAGGTCGTAGTGGGTGACGCTCGGCTTGCCGTCCGCGGTCACCGCCCACTTGTAGTCGTGCTGGGGGTGGCGGCCGATCGGGGCGTCGATGGTGCCGCTCAGCGGGTCCGGGTGGCCCTGGACCAGTGCGTGGTAGCGCTTGTCCACGGTGCGCTCGCGGAACTGCTGCTTGAGCACGGAGTACGCGAGTTCGGACTTGGCGACGACCATCAGCCCGGAGGTGCCGACGTCCAGCCGGTGCACGATCCCCTGGCGCTCGGCGGCGCCCGAGGTGGAGACGCGGAACCCGGCGGCGGCGAGCCCGCCGATCACGGTGGGGCCGGTCCAGCCGGGGCTGGGGTGGGCGGCGACGCCGACCGGCTTGGAGACGACGACGATGTCCTCGTCGTCGTGCACGATGTCCATGCCCTCGACGGGCTCGGCGACGATCTGCACCGGCGGCGCGGCCCGCGGCATCTCGACCTCGAGCCAGGCACCCCCGGAGACCCGGTCGGACTTCCCGGCGACGCTGCCGTCGAGCTGCACCTTTCCGGCGGCGGCCAGCTCGGCCGCCTTGGTCCGGGAGAAACCGAACATGCGGGCGATCGCGGCATCGACGCGCTCGCCCTCCAGACCGTCCGGTACGGGCAGGGTGCGGATCTCGGGAATCGTACTCACCTGACGAGTATGCCGGACCGGGAGCACCGGTTCGTACGCCCGTCGGACACCGGCCACCCGACCCCTTGGGGCCGGGACCGGCGTCGGCCCCCCTCGTCAGTCCTTGTGGACCGTGCCGTCCGGGTCCAGACCGCGGAAGGAAAGGATCACGATCAGGAAGCCACCGCACACGATGGCCGAATCGGCGAGGTTGAAGACGGCGAAGTGCGAGGGCGCGATGAAGTCGACGACCGCCCCCTGGAAGTCCCCGGGCGCCCGGAAGATCCGGTCGGTGAGATTGCCGAAGGCGCCGCCGAGCAGCAGCCCGAGCGCGATGGCCCAGGGCAGGCTGCGAAGCTTGCGGGCCAGCCGGGCGATCACCACGATGACGCCGACCGCGATCACCGTGAAGACGATGGTCATGGCCTCGCCGAAGCCGAACGCCGCCCCCCGGTTGCGGATCACCTCGAACTGCAGCCAGGTGCCGATCACCTCGACCGGAGCGTGGTGCTCCAGCTTCGCGACCACGGCCAGCTTGCTGGTCAGATCGATCAGATAGGCCAGCGCCGCGACCGCGAGGAGCACCCCGACGCGCCGCTTCCCCCTGCCCGTCGCGGCCTCACCGGCTCCGGCGGCGCTGGTCCCGGCGCCTTCCTCTGCCTTCCCCGCGTCCGGCGTACCGATGGCCTGCTCCGCCTCTGTCACGTGAGTCCCTCAACCTCGTGAGCCTGTCTCCCCCTGTGAGGGACGAGGGTACGGCACACGCGTACGGGCGTCAGCGCCGCTCCTGGCGCTGCTTGCACTCGACACACAGCGTGGCCCGGGGGAACGCCTGCATCCGCGCCTTGCCGATCGGGTTGCCACAGCTCTCGCACAGCCCGTACGTCCCGGTGTCCAGCCGCTCCAGGGCCCGCTCGCTCTGGAGCAGCATCTCGCGGGCGTTTCCGGCCAGGGCCATCTCATGCTCGCGGGTGATGTTCTTGGTGCCGGTGTCGGCCTGGTCGTCGCCCGCGCCGTCCCCGGAGTCGCGCATCAGCCCGGTGATCGCCTCCTCGGAGGCGAGGATCTCGGTGCGCAGCCGCCCGGCCTCGGTCAGCAGCCCGGCGCGCGCCTCGTCCACCTCCTCGGCCGACCAGGGATCCTCGCCCGGGCGGACCGCGAGTTCGCCGGGGTCGACGGGGGCGCCCGCCGCACGGGCCTTGGGCAGGGGCGGCGCGGTCGTCGTGGCCTTCTTGTCGGTCGGCGCACCACCCGGGGTCTTCTTCGCAACCACTTTCCTGGCTCCCGTCTTCTTCGCGGGCACCGCCTTGTCGGCGGGCGCGGCCTTCTTGGCGGGCGTCTCCGACGTCTTCTTCGGTGCGCTCTTCTTCGCCGCCTTGGCGGCGCCTTGCGCGGCGGCCCTGCCGGGTGCCGCGGTCTTGTTGACGGCCTTCTTGCCCGAGGCGCTCTTCTTGCCGGGCGCGGCCTTCGTCGCCTTCGCCGTGCTCTTCTGCACGGTGGTCTTTCTCGCCACCATGGCCGCGGCCCCTTCACATATTGTGATCTCGCGCGCGAATCGTTCCGGAACGATAAATCGACTCCGAGCGGGCGGCAACGGGGCACGCCGCCCGATTCGCCCGGCTTGCCCGTACGACAACCCGGTCTCCACCGTTGTGCCCCACTCCGCGTCCGGTAATCCGTCCGGGATCCGGTACCCGGGGATGACCCAGCGTGACGACCCTGATCCCGGCGCCCGGCGTCTCGCCATTCGGGTCAGTCCCCGGAGCCGGCCGTCCCCCGCTCGGCGCAGTGCCCCGGCGGTGACCGAGCAGTGCCATATTCGGTCGGCCCCGGTCTCCTCGGCCCCGTACACTGGGGCGCAGCGAAAGGCATGGATGGGGACGAGTAGCGTCGTAGGCGGCCCAGAGCGACCCGGGGACGGTGTGAGCCCGGGGGCGAGCGCGATGTGAAGGATCACCCCGGAGCCGCCGGAAGAACGCCCGCCCTGGGTCAGTAGAACCGGCATCGCGATCCCAATGAGGGGGCCGGGAGCCGACCGCTGCCGGTCAAGGAGGGTGGTACCGCGGGAGCGCACGGCTCTCGTCCCTCCGACGGAAACGGAAGAGCACGTGTCCGCCGGAGGAAGAAGAGCCCCGATGACGCCGCAGTACCGCCAGGTGCCCGCCCAGGTCGACCTGCCCGCCCTCGAGCACGCCGTGCTCGACTTCTGGCGGGAGAACAAGATCTTCGCCCGTAGCCTCGAGCAGTCCGAGGGGCGGCCCGAGTGGGTCTTCTACGAGGGCCCCCCGACCGCGAACGGCATGCCGGGCGCCCACCACATCGAGGCCCGCGTCTTCAAGGACGTCTTCCCCCGCTTCCGCACCATGCGGGGCTACCACGTCGACCGTAAGGCGGGCTGGGACTGCCACGGCCTGCCGGTCGAGCTGGCGGTCGAGAAGGAGCTGGGCTTCAACGGTAAGAAGGACATCGAGGCGTACGGCATCGCCGAGTTCAACGCCAAGTGCCGGGAGTCCGTGACCCGGCACACCGACGCCTTCGCCGAGCTCACCACCCGGATGGGGTTCTGGACCGACCTCGACGGCGCCTACTGGACCATGAACCCCGGCTACATCGAGTCGGTGTGGTGGTCCCTGAAGGAGATCTTCACCAAGGGGCTGCTGGTCCAGGACCACCGCGTGGCCCCCTGGTGCCCGCGCTGCGGCACCGGGCTGTCCGACCACGAGCTGGCCCAGGGCTATGAGACGGTCGTCGACCCCTCGGTCTTCGTCCGCTTCCCGCTGACCTCGGGCCCGCTGGCGGGCGAGGCGGCGCTGCTGGTGTGGACGACCACGCCGTGGACCCTGGTCTCCAACACCGCCGTGGCAGCGCATCCGCAGGTGCGCTATGTGGTCGCCACCAACGGCGAGGAGAAGCTGGTCGTCGCCGAGCCGCTGGTCGAGAAGGCGCTCGGCGAGGGCTGGACGGTCACCGGGGAGTCCTTCACCGGGGCCGAGATGGAGCGCTGGAGCTATCGGCGCCCCTTCGAGCTGGTGGAGATCCCCGACGCCCACTTCGTCGTCAACGCCGACTACGTGACGACCGAGGACGGCACCGGTCTGGTCCACCAGTCCCCCGCCTTCGGTGAGGACGACCTGCTGACCTGCCGGGCCTACGGGCTGCCGGTGGTCAACCCGGTCCGCCCGGACGGCACCTTCGAGGAGGGTCTGGACCTGGTCGGCGGCCAGTTCTTCAAGAAGGCCGACGAGGCGCTGACGGCGGACCTCAAGGAGCGCGGGCTGCTGTTCCGGCACGTGCCGTACGAGCACAGCTACCCGCACTGCTGGCGCTGCCACACGGCGCTGCTCTACTACGCCCAGCCGTCCTGGTACATCCGCACCACCGCGATCAAGGACGCGCTGCTGCGGGAGAACGAGAAGACCAACTGGTATCCCGAGTCGGTCAAGACCGGTCGCTATGGCGACTGGCTCAATAACAACATCGACTGGGCGCTGTCGCGGAATCGCTACTGGGGCACCCCGCTGCCCATCTGGCGCTGTGCCGAGTCCCATCTCACCTGCGTCGGCTCCCTCGCCGAGCTCTCCGAGCTGACCGGCACCGACCAGAGCGGTCTGGACCCGCACCGGCCGTATATCGACGCGGTCACCTTCACCTGCACCGCCGACGGCTGCTCGCTGACGGCCGAGCGGGTGCCCGAGGTCATCGACGCCTGGTACGACTCGGGTTCGATGCCCTTCGCGCAGTACGGCTACCCGTACCGCAACAAGGAGCTCTTCGAGCGGCGCTACCCGGCACAGTTCATCTCCGAGGCCATCGACCAGACCCGCGGCTGGTTCTACACGCTGATGGCGGTCGGCACGCTCGTCTTCGACAAGTCCTCGTACGAGAACGTGGTCTGCCTCGGTCACATCCTGGCCGAGGACGGCCGGAAGATGTCCAAGCACCTGGGCAACATCCTTCAGCCGATCCCGCTGATGGATCAGCACGGCGCGGACGCGGTGCGCTGGTTCATGGCCGCGGGCGGCTCCCCGTGGGCGGCCCGCCGGGTGGGCCACGGCACCATCCAGGAGGTCGTGCGCAAGACGCTGCTCACCTACTGGAACACGGTCGCCTTCCAGGCGCTGTACGCCCGCACCTCGGGCTGGGCGCCGTCCGCGGCCGACCCGGCCCCGGCCGAGCGGCCGCTGCTGGACCGCTGGCTGCTGGGCGAACTGGGCACGCTCACCGAGCAGGTCACCGAGTCCCTGGAGGCGTACGACACCCAGCGCGCCGGAAAGCTGCTGTCGGCCTTCGTCGACGACCTGTCCAACTGGTACGTACGCCGCTCGCGCCGCCGCTTCTGGCAGGGCGACGCGGCCGCGATGCGCACCCTGCACGACGTCATCGAGACGGTCACCCGGCTGATGGCGCCCCTGGTGCCCTTCATCACCGAGCGGGTCTGGCAGGACCTGGTCGTCCCGGTGACCCCCGAGGCCCCCGCCTCCGTGCACCTGACCACCTGGCCCGAGCCGGACCGGTCGATGATCGACCCGGTCCTCTCGGAGCGAATGGCGCTCGTGCGGCGCCTGGTGGAGCTGGGGCGCGCGACCCGCGCGGAGTCCGGCGTGAAGACGCGCCAGCCGCTGTCGCGCGCGCTGGTCGCCGCCTCCGGCTTCGAAGCCCTCGGCGCCGAACTGCGCGCCCAGATCGAGGAGGAGCTGAACGTCTCCTCGCTCGCGTCGCTGAGCGAGGTCGGCGGCTCGCTGGTCGACACGACCGCGAAGGCCAACTTCCGCGCCCTGGGCAAGCGCTTCGGCAAGGGCACCCAGCCGGTCGCCAAGGCGATCGCGGAGGCCGATGCCGCCGCGCTGTCGGTCGCGCTGCGCGAGGGGAACGCGTCGGTCGTGGTGGACGGCGAGACGGTCGCCCTCTCCCCCGACGAGGTCATCATCACCGAAACCCCGCGCGAGGGCTGGTCCGTCGCCTCCGACGCGGGCGCCACGGTCGCCCTCGACCTGGAGATCACCCCGGAGTTGCGGCGCGCGGGGCTGGCCCGTGACGCGATCCGGCTGATCCAGGAGGCCCGTAAGAACAGCGGGCTGGATGTGGCCGACCGGATCGCGCTGCGGTGGCAGTCGGCCGACGAGGAGCTCCGTCAGGCCCTCGCCGACCACGCCGAGCTGATCGCGGACGAGGTCCTCGCGATCGACTTCGCGGCGGGCGAAGCCGATGCCGCGTACGGCGCCCCCTTCGAGGACGCCCCCCTGGGCCTCACCTTCCGCCTCCGCAAGGCGTAACCCCCACCGGGGTTTTGTCCCCCACCCCGCCCCTTCCCGAACCGGGGGCTCCGCCCCCGGGCCCCCGGACGCCCTTCGGGCGTGTCCTCAATCGCCGGACGGGCTGATTTCAGCCCGTCCGGCGTTTGAGGACCGGGGTCCGGGGCGGAGCCCCGGTTGTGGGGAGGGGCGGGTAGGGGACAAGCCCCCCGCCGCCCGCGCGCGCGTGGCAAAGGGCCGGGTCCCAGGAGGAAGCTCCTGGGACCCGGCCCTTGTGATTGCCGAACGCTCCGCGCTTACGCGGCCCGCGTCAGTTGTCGTCCTCGTCGATGAGGAAGCCCCGCATCGGGCTCGGCGCCTGCTGCATCGGCTGCGGACTCTGCGGCCGCACCGGTGCCATCGGCTGGGTCATCGCGGGAGACATCTGCTGCTGGCCGCCGTAGGACGGCGCTCCACCGTTCTGGTTGTGGCTGCCCATGGACTGGTTGCCGCCCATCGTGTGGCCACCCATCGTGCCGGCGCCGGCCGAGGCCATGGAGCCGCTCATCGAGGGGGACGGCGGCAGCGAGGCAGTGGCCGGGGTGCGCGGCGGGGCGAGCGAGTCGTCGGCCTGGTTCTCCAGCTGGCGCAGCTGGCTCTCCAGGTACGACTTCAGCCGCGTGCGGTACTCGCGCTCGAAGCCGCGCAGGTCCTCGACCTTGCGCTCGAGCGTGGCACGAGCGGACTCCAGGGAGCCCATCGCGACACGGTGCTTCTCCTGCGCGTCCCGCTCCAGCGCGTCGGCCTTGGCGCGGGCGTCCCGCTCCAGGCCCTCGGCGCGGCTACGGGCCTCGCCGACGATCTTGTTGGCCTCGGAACGGGCCTCCGCGATCGCCTGGTCGGCGGTCTGCTGCGCGAGCGAGAGCACGCGCGCGGCGCTGTCGCCGCCCGGGCCCTGCCCCGGCTGCGGCAGCTGCGGACCACCGGGGCCGCCAGGACCGCCGGGGCCACCCGGGCCACCGGGACCGCCCATCGGACCACCCATGGGGCCGCCGGGACCCATGGGTCCGTTCTGGCCCATCGGGCCGCCCTGCTGCATCGGGCCGGGGCCGCCCTGCTGCATCGGGCCGGGTCCACCCTGCTGCATCGGCCCGGGGCCGTTCTGGCCCATCGGACCGGCCGGCAGCTGCGGGGCTCCGCCCGGGAGTTGGGGCGGGCCACCCATCTGCTGCTGGCCGGGCGGCACCGGCTGCGGCGGTCCAGATATGGCGGCGGGCACGGGTGCGCCTGGCCGCTCCTGCTGTTCGGGAGGCTTGCGCATGCCTTGTTGCTGGCTCTGGGCGGCGGCACGCGTCGCGGCGGCCAGCTTGGCGCGCAGGTCCTCGTTCTCCCGCAGCAGCCGGGTAAGTTCGGCTTCGACCTCGTCGAGGAAGGCATCGACCTCGTCCTCGTCATAGCCTTCTCGGAGGCGGACGGTCGTGAACTGCTTGTTCCGCACGTCCTCGGGGGTCAACGGCATCTCTACTTCACCTCAACGTAGTCGTCGGCAATCGGCAAGACCGTATCGTTCACACCCTGCTCGCAAAATTGCTCACGACGGTGATCAGGATCCAGACGATGATCATCAGCACGAAGAAGGACAGGTCGAGCGCCACACCCCCGAGACGCAACGGCGGAATGAACCGCCGCAGCAGCTTGAGTGGCGGATCGGTCACAGTGTAGGTGGCCTCGAGGATGACCACCATCGCCCTACCGGGTTGCCACGAGCGCGCGAACTGGAAGACGTAGTCCATCACGAGCCTGAAGATCAGCACGATCAGGTAGCAGTAGAGCGCGATGTAGATCACCTGTAGTGCGATGCCCATCCCGCGCGTCCCTCTCCCCTGGTTCGTACTCGGCCTTTCGGCCTCGGATGACTCGGTGTTGCCGGTTTGCCGTTTTTGCGTCTCAGCTCTGGTTGAAGAACCCGCCCTCTGCGATACGGGCCTTGTCCTCCGCCGTGACATCGACGTTAGCAGGAGACAACAGGAACACCTTCTGCGTCACCCGCTCAATGCTCCCATGCAGACCGAACACCAGACCGGCCGCAAAGTCGACAAGTCGCTTCGCATCCGTGTCGTCCATCTCCGTCAGATTCATGATCACGGGAGTGCCCTCACGGAAGTGTTCCCCGATAGTACGGGCCTCGTTGTAGGTCCGGGGGTGCAGTGTGGTGATGCGGTACGGCTCCCGCTCGGACACGACCTTGGGCATGATCACTGGCGCGTTCTTCTCCAAGTTCTGACGTTCAGGTGTGATGGACGCCACGGGGGCAATTCGCGCGGGTCGCCCGGTTTCCACCGCAAGGGGAGCCGGTTCACGTTGCGCGGGAGGGTGGACGACTCGCACAGATTCGCCCCTTTCCGGCCGCGGTTCGGTCTCCCCCACCTGATGCCGCCGACGGTCCCGCTCGGGCTCCGGCTCGGGCTCGAACTCGTCGTCGGGGTCGAATCCCCGGCCGTCGTACCCATCGTCCTCCACGAGGCCGAGGTAGACCGCCATCTTGCGCATCGCGCCGGCCATTTTCTGCGTCCTCCGCTCTGTGGTGGATCGGCTCCGCCACCGGATGCCATGGATCCACGTGGCCCGCCCGCCTTTTGACGGGAATGACCATATTTTCTGCTGTGGTCCGACTTCTTCGCGACGTTACCGGAGCCTGGGTCGGACTCCGAGTACCGCAGTGCCGACGCGCACATGTGTCGCCCCCGCCGCCACCGCTTCCTCGAGGTCCGCGCTCATCCCCGCCGAGACCATGTTCGCAGCCGGATGGGCCACGCGCAGGCGGGATGAGATTTCCATCAGCCGGTCGAACGCCGCCCGCGGCCGCCCCTCGTAGGGACCCGTCAGCGGGGCGACGGTCATCAGACCGTCGAGCCGGAGCCCTTCGGCCTCGACCACGGACTCGGCGAGCCGTTCCACTCCGTCCGGTCCCACCCCTCCGCGCTCTCCCCGGTCACTGGAGTCCACGTCGAGCGCGACCTGAATCAGGACGCCCAGCTCCCGCGCGGCCCCCACAGCCGCACGGGAGAGCGCGTCGACCAATCGCTTGCGATCGACAGATTGCACCACATCGGCATAACTCGATACGGAACGCACCTTATTGGTCTGCAATTGCCCGACAAAGTGCCAGATCAATGGCAGATCCGCGCATTCCGCGGCTTTGGGGGCGGCCTCCTGATCGCGGTTCTCGGCGACATGCCGTACGCCGAGTTCCGCGAGCAAACGGACATCGCTCGCCGGATAGGTCTTGGTGACCACGATCAGGGTCACCTCTTCGCGCTTGCGACCGGCCTCGGCACAGGCGGCAGAGATACGTTCCTCCACCCGGGCCAGATTCGCCGCCAGTTCCGCCTTGCGATCCGTCACAGCTCAGCCGCCCAACCAGACATAGCTCGCGAGCCGCCCCGTGGTGTGCTCGCGCCGGTACGAGAAGTGGTCCGCCGACTCCAGGGTGCAGATGTGAGATTGTCCATCCGTCTCGTCCATCCGCACACCCGCGCACGCCAGTTGAGCCCGAACACCGGCCGCCACATCCACCGCGGGGGTACCCCAGCGGGTCTCGGCCCACGCCTCCGGCACCGTCTCGGCGACATCGGCGCGCATGTCCGCGGGGACCTCGTAGCAGCGGCCGCAGACCGCGGGCCCGGTGCGGGCGACGATACGGGCGGGCTCGGCGCCCTGTTCGGTCATCGCCTTCACCACCGCCGGGACCACTCCGGCGACCAGCCCCGGCCGCCCGGCGTGGGCGGCGCCGACGACCCCGGCCACCGGATCGGCCAGCAGCACCGGGGTGCAGTCGGCGGTGAGAACGGCCAGGGCGAGGCCCCGACGCCGCGTCACCACCGCGTCCACCGCCGGGATCTCGCCGTCCGACCACGGTCCGTCGACCACCGCGACGTCCCGGCCGTGCACCTGGTTCATCCAGACGACCGCCGCCGGGTCCAGGCCCATCGCCTTGGCGGCCAGCTCACGGTTGGTCCGTACGGCCTGGGGGTCGTCGCCGACCGCCCCGCCGAGGTTGAGCTCGTCATACGGAGCGGCGCTCACCCCGCCCCACCGATCGGTGAAGGCGAAGTGCGCGCCGCTCGCGTCGTGCTGTTGCGCTATCACGTCTGGTTCACTTCAAAGTCGCCGTCGAGCCATGCCGGACGGCTCACTTCAGGAAGTCCGGGACGTCCAGCTCCTCGGCCTGGCTCTCCGGGTAGGGGCGGGCCGGGGGGACCTGGGGGTGCGGGGTGGGCACCGGGGGCGGCGGCACCTCGGCGACCGGGGCCGGGTCCGCCGGGACGGGCTCCTCGTCCCGCGGGGTGACGCTGCCGAGCCCGCCGAAGGACGGGCGGCTGCCGCTGTCCTGGCCGGCCGGGCGGTTCGAGGAGCTGCCGGCCCCCTCTTCGCGGTTGCCGCCGCCGTAGGAGCCGAGCACCTTGTCGCGGTTCTTCGCGGGCGGCTGACCGCCGTCGAAGCCCGCCGCGATCACGGTGACCCGGACCTCGTCGCCGAGCGCGTCGTCGATCACCGCGCCGAAGATGATGTTGGCCTCGGGGTGGGCGGCCTCGCTCACCAACTGGGCGGCCTCGTTGATCTCGAACAGACCGAGGTCCGATCCGCCGGAGATGGAGAGCAGCACGCCCCGGGCGCCGTCGATGGACGCCTCCAGCAGCGGCGAGGAGATCGCCATCTCGGCCGCGGCCACCGCGCGGTCGTCACCGCGGGCCGAGCCGATGCCCATGAGCGCCGATCCGGCCTCGGACATCACGGACTTGACGTCCGCGAAGTCGAGGTTGATCAGACCCGGGGTGGTGATCAGGTCGGTGATGCCCTGAACACCCGACAGCAGCACCTGGTCGGCCGACTTGAACGCGTCGAGCACGCTCACCTGACGGTCCGAAATGGACAGCAGCCGGTCATTCGGGATCACGATGAGGGTGTCGACCTCGTCCCGCAGACCCGCGATGCCGTCCTCCGCCTGATTGGCGCGGCGACGGCCCTCGAAAGTGAACGGACGGGTGACCACACCGATCGTCAGTGCGCCCAGCGAACGGGCGATGTTCGCGACCACCGGGGCACCGCCGGTGCCCGTGCCGCCGCCCTCACCCGCCGTCACGAAGACCATGTCGGCCCCCTTGAGGACCTCCTCGATCTCCTCGCGGTGGTCCTCGGCCGCCTTGCGGCCGACGTCGGGGTTGGCGCCGGCTCCCAGGCCCCGGGTGAGCTCGCGGCCGACGTCCAGTTTGACGTCCGCGTCACTCATCAGCAGGGCCTGCGCATCGGTGTTGATCGCGATGAACTCGACGCCCTTGAGCCCGACCTCGATCATCCGGTTGATGGCATTCACGCCACCGCCGCCGATGCCGACGACCTTGATGACTGCGAGGTAGTTCTGCGGTGCTGCCACGTCGAAGGCCTCTCGCCTCGAGTTACGTGTCGCCACCCCGCCGTTGCCGCGGTGCGCCGACTGATGCCGAATGGGACGGTTCCGATTGCCGACCCCAACCCTAACGCTGAAGTTTAGGGTTACCAGTGCCTCTGTTTCCCGGACTCTTCGGAACAGGACACTAAGTCGACAAGTGGCGCGCGTTCAATGAACACGCCGAACCTCCCGCTTTTCTTTTCACCCTATGTGATCACCCAGTGGGCTAGCCAACCAGGGTGCTGGCCTGCCGCTATCCACGTCAACTGCGAGACACCGCAGGGGCACTTGGCGCTTGGACGTCGAAGTGGTCGGCGTCCGGCCGCGCTTTCATCAGGGCGGTGAGCGCCTTCGCCTTCGCCTCGCCGCGCTCTCCGCTCCCCCAGGCGATGGTACGGCCCCCGGTCAGCTCCAGGGTGATCGAATCGTACGAGCGGACCCGGAGGGAACGGGTGTCCTGACGGACCTTCTCGGGGAGTTGGGTGACCACCCGGACCGCCTCGCGGCGCAGTCTGGTCGGGCCGAAATGGCGCGAACTCGGCGACCGATCCGGCTCCATTTCCAGCAGCGGAACCCCCTTCGGACGCTTGCTCAGGGTGGAGAACCGGACTCCCGTGGCGTCCACTTCGTGGAACTTCCCGTCCTCTTCGACAATGGCTTCGGGCCTGCGTTCCGTCACCACCAGACTGATGGTGTGCGGCCATGACCGGGATACGTCCACTTTCGCAATCCGCTTCAGCCGCTCGCGCACACGGTGTTCGATCGCTCCGGTGTCCACCGCCACCAGCGGGGTGTTCAGGGATACGTCGGCGGCGTCGCGCACCTCCCCGGCGGTGAGGACGGTGGTGCCGGCCACCCGCACCCGCTCGGCCCGCAGCCAGCTCGAGCCGTAGAGCAGCCAGACGGCCCCGGCGCCGAGCAGGGTCACCGCCACCGCCGTCACCAGCAGGGTGCGGCGGCCGGGCGGGCGGAGCCGACGGCGCACCCGGAGGAGGCGTGGGGGCGGGCCGGACGGAGTCGTCCCTCGTGCACCGCGCTCGGCGGTCGACGGTCCGGCCACGCTCCCTGCCTCCTCACGCCTGGCGGCGTGCGCTGATCGCCTCGTACACCATGCCGACCAGCAGCTCGTCGGCGTCCCTGCGGCCGAATTCGGCGGCGCGCCGGGACATCTCGTACAGCCGGTGCGGGTCGCCGAGCACCGGCAGCACATTGCTCTGCACCCACTCGGGGCTCAGCTCGGCGTCGTCGACCAGCAGGCCGCCGCCCGCCTTGACCACCGGCTGGGCGTTGAGCCGCTGCTCGCCGTTGCCGATCGGCAGCGGGACGTAGGCGGCGGGGAGCCCGACGGCGGACAGTT
The DNA here is from genome assembly GCF_055597465.1 of Streptomyces yongxingensis. NCBI lineage: Bacteria > Bacillati > Actinomycetota > Actinomycetes > Kitasatosporales > Streptomycetaceae > Streptomyces > Streptomyces yongxingensis. The sequence goes on along the minus strand of NZ_CM145717.1, from coordinate 8,009,487 downwards.
CGGCGACGGTCATCGCGCCCGCGCGGCAGAGCATCATGTCGGCCGCGGCGTACGCGAGGTCCATCCGGTCCACGTACGGTACCGGGATATAGGGCGGCATTCCGGGCATGTTGTCCACATGTGGCAGTTCGTTTTTCGGACCGACCGCGTGGAGTACCTGGATCCCGGCGCGCTGGAGGAACGGCGCCACCGTCTGGACCACCTCGTTCAGCCGCCGCGCGCCCTGCGAGCCGCCGGAGACCAGCAGCGTCGGCAGGTTCTGGTCGAGCCCGAAGGCCGCCCGGGCCTCGGGGCGGACCGCGGCCCGGTCGAGGGTGGCGATGGAGCGGCGCAGCGGGATGCCCACGTAGCGGGAGTTGCGGAGCTTGCTGTCCGGGGTGGAGACCGCCACGAAGTGGGCGTAGCGGGAGCCGATCTTGTTGGCGAGGCCGGGGCGGGCGTTGGCCTCGTGGACGACGATCGGCACGCCGAGCCGCTTGGCCGCCAGGTAGCCGGGCAGGGCCACATAGCCGCCGAAGCCGACGACGCAGTCGGCCTTGGTGCGCTCCAGGATCTGCTCGGCGGCCTTGATGGTGCCGCGCAGCCGCCCGGGGACGGTGATCAGTTCGGGGGTGGGCTTGCGCGGCAGCGGTACGGCCGGGATGAGCCCGAGCTCATAGCCGCGCTCCGGTACGAGCCGGGTCTCGAGCCCGCGCTCCGTGCCGAGCGCCGTGATCCCCACGGTCGGGTCCTGCCTACGCAGGGCGTCCGCGAGGGCGAGCGCGGGCTCGATGTGGCCGGCGGTCCCCCCACCGGCGAGTACGACATGCACCGAAATTCACCGCTCTCCGGACGGCCGTCTCTTGACGGGCCGTCTCATCGTCTTCCGTCTCACCCGAGCCAGCTTCTTCCGCAAAGCAGGCTGCCGCATGGCCAGCGCCGCCCGCGCAGCGGGCTCAGCCCGTGCGAAGGCGATCAGCAGGCCGACGGCGAACATGGTCGGCAGCAGGGCGGACCCTCCGTAGGAGAACAGCGGGAGCGGAACACCCGCGATCGGCAGCAGACCGAGCACCGCGCCGATGTTGACCACGGCCTGGGCCGTGATCCAGGTGGTCACGCCTCCCGCGGCGTACCTCACGAAGGGGTCCTCCGTGCGTCCGGCCACGCGGATACCCGCATAGCCTAGAGCCGCGAAGAGAACGAGAACCGACAGCGTCCCCGCCAGGCCGAGTTCCTCCCCGGTAATGGCGAAGATGAAGTCAGTATGCGGTTCGGGCAGTTCGCCCCATTTCTCCATACTTGCCCCGAGTCCTGAGCCGAACCATCCGCCGTTGGCGAGCGCGTAGATCCCGTGCACCGCCTGCCAGCACTGATCGTGCGCACCGGGTTCGGTGGCGCCGATACAGGCGAGCCGGGACATCCGGTTGGCGCTGGTCTTGATGAGCAGCAGGCCGATGACCCCGGCGAAGGCCAGGACGCCCGCGAAGAGCCGGGTGGGGGCGCCGGCCAGCCACAGCAGGCCGAAAAGGATCGCCGTGAGGATGATCGCGGTGCCCATGTCCCCGCCCAGCATGATAAGGCCGAGCAGCATGCCGGTCGCGGGCACCAGCGGGACCAGCAGGTGCTTCCACTGGGCCAGCAGCCGCTTGTCCTGTTTGCGGGCGAGAAGATCGGCGCCCCACAGGACCAGCGCGAGCTTGCCGAACTCACTGGGCTGGAGCAGGAAGGGACCGCCGAAGGAGATCCAGTTCTGGTTGCCGTTGACCGCGATGCCCATGCCCGGGACCTGCACCAGACACATCAGGAAGACCGAGACCGCGAGCAGCGGATAGGCGAAGGCGCGGTGCAGTCTGATGGGCATCCGCACGGCGAGCAGCATCAGCGCGCCCCCGAGCGCGGCGGCGAAGAGCTGTTTGCGGAAGAAGTACGACGGTGAGAGCCCGGACTGCAGCGCCTTGATCTGGGAGGCGGAGTAGACCATGACCAGCCCGAGCACCAGGATCAGCAGCGATCCGCCGAGCAGCAGGTAGTACGCGGTCAGCGGCCGGTCCCAGGCCCGCCGGACGCGCTGCTGCAGCCCGCGCAGGGCGTCCACGACATTCACCCTCGACGGGCGGCCCGGAGGCCGGGAGGCGCCCGCCGTGGCGCGCGGGCGGGCCGGTGACGCCGCCCGGCCCTTGCCCCGTACGGCCTCCCGTAGCCGCGGGGCGCCGCCCGAGCGCGGCGCCGGGCGGCCGGTGCCGGGGCGGGCCGTCCGGGAGCGCGGGGCGGCGGGCTGGTCAGGCGTCATGTCGTATCCCCTCCGGTTTCCCCGCTGCGGGCGGTCCTCGCGGGGGACCGGCGGGCTACTGATCGTCCGGGACCCGGCCGGAGGCCAGGTCATGAACCGCCGCGGCGAAGGCGTCGCCCCGCTTGTTGTAGTTGGTGAACATGTCCATCGAGGCACAGGCCGGGGCCATCAGGACGGTATCGCCCGGCCGGGCGAGCCGCGCCGCTTCGCGCACAGCCGCCGCCATCGCCCCAGTGTCGGTCCGGTCGAGGTCCACGACCGGGACATCTGCTGCGTGTCGCGCGAGCGCTTCCCGGATCAGGGCACGGTCGGCGCCGATCAGCACCACGCCGCGCAGCCGCTTGGCCGCCGTAAGGACGAGCTCGTCGAAGGTGGCCCCCTTGGCGAGGCCGCCCGCGATCCACACGATGCGCTCATAGGCGCCCAACGACGCCTCCGCGGCATGGGTGTTGGTCGCCTTGGAGTCGTCGACGTAGGCCACGCCGTCGACGTCCGCCACGTGCTCCACCCGGTGCGGATCGGGCCGGAAGGCGCGCAGGCCGTCCCGTACGGCCGTCGGCGGGACGCCGTAGGCGCGGGCCAGGGCGGCCGCCGCGAGGGCGTTGGCGATGTTGTGCGGGGCCGGCGGGTTCACATCGGAGACCTCGGCGAGCTCCTGCGCCTGCTTCTGGCGGTTCGCCACGAAGGCCCGGTCGACGAGGATGTCCTCCACGACGCCGAGCTGGGAGGGGCCGGGGGTGCCGAGGGTGAAGCCGATCGCCCGGCAGCCCTCCTCGACGTCGGCCGCGCGCACCAGGTCCTCGGTGGCGGGGTCGGCCACGTTGTAGACGCAGGCCACCTGGTTGCCCTCGTAGATCCGGCCCTTGTCGGCCGCGTAGGCCGCCATGGAGCCGTGCCAGTCGAGGTGGTCGGGGGCGAGGTTGAGCACCGCCCCCGAGTGGGCGCGCAGCGAGGGCGCCCAGTGCAGCTGGTAGCTGGAGAGTTCGACGGCCAGCACGTCGTACGGCTCGTCGCCCAGCACGATGTCCAGGAGCGAGACGCCGATGTTGCCGACGGCGGCGGTGCGCAGCCCGGCCGCCTCCAGGATGGCCGCCAGCATCCTTACGGTGGTCGTCTTGCCGTTGGTGCCGGTGACCGCGAGCCAGGGCGGGGCGTCCTTCCCGCGCAGCCGCCACGCCAGCTCCACATCGCCCCAGATGGGCACGCCCGCCTCGGCGGCGGCCAGGAAGAGCGGGCTGGTGGGCTTCCAGCCGGGGGTGGTCACGATCAGCTCGGTGCCGTCGGGAAGCGTCTCCCCGTCGCCGAGGCGGACCGTGATGCCCAGCGGCTCCAGCTCGGCCGCCTGGGCGCGCTGCGGTTCGCCGTCGCTGCCGTTGACCACGGTCACCGAGGCCCCGAGGCCCCGCAGCGCACGCGCTGCGGGGACCCCGGAGACGCCGAGTCCGGCGACGGTGACCTGCCGTCCGGCGAGGTCGGACACGTCGAGGGAGGCGGCGCCGGACGTCACGAGGCTCGCCACCCCGCGTAGAAGATGCCGAGGCCGACGATCACGCACATGCCCTGGATGATCCAGAACCGGACCACCACAAGGACTTCGCTCCACCCCTTGAGTTCGAAGTGGTGCTGGAGCGGTGCCATCCGGAAGACCCGTCGCCCGGTCGTCCGGAAGGAGCCGACCTGGATGACCACGGACATGGTGATCAGGACGAACAGACCGCCGAGGAGGGCCAGCAGCAGCTCCGTGCGGGAGCAGATGGCGAGCCCGGCGAGCGCGCCGCCGAGCGCGAGCGAACCGGTGTCACCCATGAAGATCTTGGCGGGTGAGGTGTTCCACCACAGGAAGCCGAAGCAGGCGCCCATCAGGGCGGAGGCGACGACGGCCAGATCGAGCGGGTCGCGGACCTCGAAACAGGACGCCGGGTTGGTGAGGGTCTGCGCGTTGGCGCAGGACTCCTGGTACTGCCAGACGCCGATGAAGGTGTAGGCGCCGAAGACCATCACGGAGGCGCCGGTGGCCAGACCGTCGAGACCGTCTGTGAGGTTCACCCCGTTCGACATCGCCAGGATCATGAACAGCGCCCAGATCGCGAAGATCACCGGGCCGAAGGACCAGCCGAAGTCCTGGACGAAGGAGAGCCGGTCGGAGGCGGGGGTCTGCTGGCGCGCGTCGGCGAAGTTCAGTGCGAGGATCGCGAAGGCGATACCGACGATCAGCTGACCGGCCATCTTGGCCTTGGCCCGCAGACCCAGGCTGCGCTGCTTGACGATCTTGATGTAGTCGTCGAGGAAGCCGACCAGGCCCATGCCCGCGAACAGGAAGAGCACCAGCACGCCCGAGAAGGTCGGCTGGCTGCCCGTGATCACCTTCGTCAGGGCGTAGGCGATCAGCGTGGCCAGGATGAAGGAGATACCGCCCATCGTGGGCGTGCCCTTCTTGCTGCCGTGCGTCCGCGGACCGTCGTCCCGGATGTACTGGCCATAGCCCTTGCGGGCCAGCAGCTTGATCAGCAGCGGCGTGCCGATCAGGGTCAGAAAGAGCCCGATGGCTCCCGAGAAGAGGATCTGCCTCATGCCCATCGGCCGGCGACCTCACCCTCACCGTCGAGCAACTCCTGAGCGAGCCGCTCCAGGCCGACCGACCTGGATGCCTTCACCAACACGACGTCCCCCGGTCGCAGCTCGCTGCGCAGCAGATCGACCGCTGCCCGCACGTCGGACACGTGCACCGACTCCTCACCCCACGAACCCTCGTTCTTGGCGCCCATGTCCAGCCAGGCGGCCTCCTGGCCGCCGACCGCCACGAGCTTGCTGACGTTGAGCCGGACGGCCAGCCGCCCGACCGCGTCGTGCTCGGCCAGTGACTCCTCGCCCAGCTCGGCCATCGGGCCGAGCACCGCCCACGTGCGACGCCCCGGTGTGGCAGCGCCCATGGCGACCAGCGCGCGCAGCGCTGCTCGCATGGACTCGGGGTTCGCGTTGTAGGCGTCGTTGACGACCGTCACGCCGTCCGAGCGCTCGGTGACCTCCATCCGCCAGCGGGAGAGCTGCCCCGCCTCGGAGAGCGCCACGGCGATCTCGTCGACGGACATGCCCAACTCATGGGCGACGGCGGCCGCGGCGAGCGCGTTCGACACGTGGTGCTCACCGTACAGGCGCATGGTCACTTCGCTGCACCCGGTAGGGGTGTGAAGCGTGAAGGCGGGACGGCCGCCGTCGGCGAGCCGGACATTCCCGGCACGCACATCGGCGTCCTCGGCCTCGCCGAACAGGACGGTACGGGCCTTGGTGCGCGACGCCATGGCGCGCACGAAGGGGTCGTCGGCGTTGAGCACCGCCACCCCGCCCTCCACGGCGGGCGGCAGGGACTCCACGAGCTCGCCCTTGGCCTCGGCGATCTGCTCCCGGCCGCCGAACTCCCCGATATGGGCGGTGCCGACGTTGAGCACGAGTCCGATACGGGGCGGGGTGAGGGTGGCCAGATACCGGATGTGGCCCTTACCGCGGGCACCCATCTCCAGCACCAGGTGCCGGGTGGCCTCGTCGGCGCTGAGCGCGGCCACAGGCAGCCCGATCTCGTTGTTGAAGTTGCCCGGCGTCCATACGGTGGGGCCCCGGCGCTGGAGCAACTGGGCGATGAGGTCCTTGGTGCTGGTCTTGCCCGCGGAGCCGGTGAGGGCGACCACGGTGGTGCCCAGACGCTCCACGACGGCGCGCGCGAGCGCTCCCATGGCGGCGATGACGTCGGGGACGACGATCGCCGGTACGGGGGCGTCCGGGGTGCCGACGGGGCGGGCGGCCAGGACCGCCGCGGCGCCCGCCTCGACCGCCTTCCGTGCGAAGTCGTGGCCGTCCACGCGCTCCCCGGGGAGCGCGGCGAAGAGGCTGCCTGGCCGCACCTCACGGGAGTCGATCACGACGGGGCCCGTGACCTTCAGGTCCGGGTCCGGTATGTCGTGCGGCTGTCCACCGACTAGGCCGGCGATCTCGGTGAGGGACAGTGCGATCACTGATCACCTCCGGCCGTGCGGGAGAGCTGCCTTGAGGGGGCTGGTGCGCGCATGGCGGTCTGTCATCCCTGGTCGTCTAGGTGTTTGTCCCGGTGCTGTGGGCTCGCCTCGGGGCGCGTGGCATCGCGCCTGTGGGCTCGCTCACTGAGCTCGATGGCTTCGCGGAGTACCTGGCGGTCGTCGAAGGCCCGGATCACGCCCGCGATGTCCTGGCCCAGCTCGTGGCCCTTGCCCGCCACGATGACGGTGTCACCCGGCTCGGCGCGGGCGACGGCGGCCGCGATGGCGTTGGCCCGGTCCTCCTCGACCAGCACATCACCGCGCTCGTGGGCGGGCACCTCGGCGGCGCCCGCGAGCATGGCGGCGAGGATCGCGAGCGGGTCCTCGGAGCGGGGGTTGTCGGAGGTGAGGACGGCCGTGTCGGCGTAGCGGGCCACCGCGGCGCCCATAGGGCCGCGCTTGAGCCGGTCGCGGTCCCCGCCGCAGCCGAGGACGGCGTGCAGCTTGCCGTCGGTCACCTTACGGAGGGCACGCAGCACCGACTCCACGGCGTCGGTCTTGTGGGCGTAGTCGACGACCGCGAGGTACGGCTGGCCCACGTCGACCCGCTCCAGCCGGCCCGGCACGCCGGGGACGGCGGCGACGCCGTCGGCGGCCGTCTGCGGGTCGATCCCGGCGACGGCGAGCGCGACGACGGCGGCGAGCGCGTTGGCCACGTTGAAGGGGCCCGGGAGGGGCGCGGCGGCCCGTACGGACTCACCGTTCGGGCCGACGGCGGTGAAGGTCGAGCCGAGCGGGCCGACCTCGACGTCCGCGGCGCGCCAGTGGGCGTCGGGGTGGCCCTCGGCGGAGAAGGTGGTGACGGGCACCTCGGACTGTTCGATCAGGCGGCGGCCGTACTCGTCGTCGTAGTTGATCACTCCGAGGCGGCTGCGGGCCTTGGTGAACAGCTGGGCCTTGGCCTGGAAGTAGTCCTCCATGCCGGAGTGGAACTCCATGTGCTCCGGGCTGAGGTTGCTGAAGACCGCGACGTCGAAGACGCAGCCGTCGACGCGGCCGAGGACCAGGGCGTGGCTGGAGACCTCCATGACGACCGAGCGGACGTCTCGCTCCCGCATCACCGCGAACAGCGCCTGGAGGTCGGTGGCCTCGGGGGTGGTGCGCTCGGACTTGATGCGCTCGTCGCCGATCCGCGTCTCCACGGTGCCGATGAGACCCGTAAGGCCGCCGTCGTGCTTCGCGGCGGCCTTGAGGCCGCCCTCGATGAGATACGCGGTCGTGGTCTTGCCGGAGGTACCGGTGATGCCGATCTGGAGCAGGTCGTGACCCGGCTCGCCGTAGATCGTGGCGGCCAGCGCGCCCATCCGGCCGCGCGGGTTGTCCACCGCGAGGACCGGCAGGCCGGTGGCGGCGGCGCGCTCGGCGCCGGCCGGGTCGGTCAGCACCGCGACCGCGCCGAGGTCGGCGGCCTGGGCGGCGAAGTCCGCGCCGTGGAGGCGGGCACCGGCCAGCGCGGCGTACACATCGCCGGGGCGCACGGCCCGCGAGTCATGGGTGATCCCGGTGACCGCGGCCCGTTCCGGGGCTTCGGGTGCTTCGACGCCCAGCTGATCCGCCAGGTCGGCCAGCGGGATCGGGCGGACCTGGAGAGGACGGGGCGCTCCCGGGTATTCCACAGAAACGTCCTTCTGAGGGGTTTGGGACTGATCAGCGTGGGGCACGGCGGTGAGCGTACCCGGGACACCCGCTCCCCCGCGAAATGAGGCGGCGGTACGGGGCCGTACCGGACCGTGGTTCCCGGGGTCCGGCGTGATCGTCGTCACTGCTGGGTCCGCTCACTGGCCCGGGTTGTAGCTCACCGGGAGCCGTTTGGGCTGCTTCCCGGACGGCGGGACCTGCAGGGCCTTGAGGCCGAACTCCATGACCTTCTTGTAGACCGGTCCACAGACCTGACCGCCGAAATAGCTGCCCTTGGTCGGGTTCTGAACGGCACAGTAGACGGTCAGCCGGGGTTTGTCGGCCGGGGCGAAGCCGGCGAAGGACGCGGTGTAGCCGCGGTAGCGGCCGGTCTTGGGGTCCACCCGGTTGGAGGTGCCGGTCTTGCCCGCGACAAGATAGCCCGGGATCTTCGCCTTGGTGCCGGTGCCCTGCTGGTCGTCGACGACCGACTCGAGCATCTCGGCGAGCGTCTTCGCGGTCTCCTTACTGACGACACGGGTCTTCTTGGGGGCGGGCGCGGCGGTGAAGTCGCCGCCGGGCCCCCTGGCGCCGCGGATGAGGGTGGGCGCGATGCGCTCGCCCCCGTTGGCGATGGTGGAGTACACCGAGGCCGCCTGGACGGCGTTGAGCGACAGCCCCTGGCCGAAGGGGATGGTGTACTGCTGCGAGGCGCTCCAGTCCTGCGGCTTGGCCAGGATGCCCGGGGTCTCACCGGGGAAGCCGAGCCCGGTGGGCTGGCCGATCCCGAACTTGCGCAGATAGGAGTAGAGGATCTGGTTCCGCTGCCGCTTGGCCTTGGCCAGCTGCTCGGTGGCGAGGATCGTGCCGATGTTGCTGGACTTGGCGAGCACGCCGTTGAGCGTGAGGTACCAGGTCGGATGGTCGATGTCGTCGGCGAAGGCCCGGTCGGCGCGCGGCAGCCGGTTGGGGACCACCACATGGGTGTCCCAGCGCGCCACGCCCTCCTGGAGAACGGCGGCCATGGACATCAGCTTGCTGACGCTGCCGGGCTCATAGGCGTCGGAGACCGCGGCGTTGCCCAGGGCGTCGGCGTCCGTGGTGGTGATGTCGTTGGGGTCGAAGCCCGGGGCGTTGGCCAGGGCCAGGAGCTGTCCGGTGCGGGTGTCCTGGACGATGACGTAGCCGCGGTCGGCCCCGGACTTGCGCACCTGGTCGGCGATGGCGCTCTGGGCGGCCCACTGGATGTCCCGGTCGATGGTCAGCTCGTAGTCGCTGCCGGGGACCGCGGGCTGCTCCTTGACGTCGCCGGTGGGCACCTGGTGGCCGCCGGACTGGGCGTAGACGCGCTTTCCGTCCTTGCCCGCGAGCTTCTTGTTGAGCTGCTGCTCGAGCCCGGCGGAGCCGCGGCCGTCGGCGTCCACGAATCCCAGGATCCCGGCGGCGAGGTCCCCGTTCGGATAGACCCGCTTGCTGTGCGCCTCGCGGTTGACCCCGGCCAGGACATTGGTGCCCTTGCCCTTGGCCGCCGCGGCGTCCAGGGCGCTCTTCAGGTCCTTGATCTGGTTCCAGACCTGCGGGGACTGCTGCCGGGCGAGCACGACGTACTGCGACCTGGGGTTGTCGGTGAGCTTCTGCTCCAGGTCCGCCGGGTCCTTGCCGAGGATCGGCGCGAGCAGGGACGCGGCCTGGCGGGGCGCGTCATGGGTCTTGGATGTCTTGGGCGTGAGGAGGTCGGGGGCGGCGGTGATGTCGTAGGCGTCCACGGTGGTGGCCAGGTCGACGCCGTTGCGATCGGTGATGGAGCCGCGCTCGGCGGACAGCTTCACCGGGATGTAGCGGTTGACGTTGGCCTTGGCCGCGTAAGCGCTGGCGTCGACGGCCTGCACCTGGAGCAGCCGTACGACGAAGACCAGCATGACGAGGGTGAGGCCGAGGCTGATCAGCCGGAGCCGGGGGCGCGGGCTGCCCAGCCGCAGCTGCTGGGGAGCGCCGGGGCGGGGGCGCGGGGCCGGACGGCCGGACGGTCCGCCCTGGCGCCGGCGCTCGCCGGGGCGCCGCGCCGGGTCCTGGCGCGGGCGGCGGTCGCCGCGGGGACCGGCCGGGCCGGGCACCCCGCGGCGGGGGTCCTTGGGCGCGCTCACGCGACGACCGCCCTCGGCTCGATAGCCGCCCTCGGCTCGGTGGCCGTCCACCGCGCGCGGGCGGTCGTCCGCGCGGGCGGGGTGGGCTGGGCGCAGGCTGGGGGTCGCGTCACCGTGTCACCTACTGAGGGGCCGGGGTGGAGTTCGCGGAGGCAGAGGTGGATGCGGAGGCGGAGTGGCCGGTGGGCAGCCCCCACGGGGTCACCGAGGCCGTGGCGGCCGACGGCGTCGGCGGCGCGAGGGCGGACGGAGTGGGCGACGCCTCGGACCGGATGGGCGACGCCTCGGACGGCGTGGTGCCGAATGAGGGCGGCAGCACCTGGCCGGGGCCGCCGAGCACCGAGGGCTGCCCCGTGGCGGGCGCGGGCACCCCGCTGACCGAGCCGTCCGGGTTGAGGAAGGCGGGGTTGCCGCCGGGCACCATCCCCAGCTCCCGGGCGCGCCGCTCCAGCTCGCCGGGCGCGGAGAGCTTGTCCACGTCCTGCTGGAGCGCCTGGCGCTCGTCGGTGAGCTCCTTGGTCTGCTTCTCCAGCCTGCTGAGCTCGAACGACCCCTGGTTGAGGGAGGAGTTCAGCAGCAGCAGCGCGATCAGGCCGGAGCCGAGCAGGACCACGACGAGCAGCACGAAGGGCGTGCGCCTGGCCGTGGTGGCGCCCGGCGCCGGCCGCCCTTTCGGGCCCGTCCCCCGCACGCTCATGGAGCGACCTCTTCCCGGATCCGCTCCGCCCCCCGGAACCGCGCCGGGGCGGCCCGGCGGTTCTCGGCGATCTCCTCCTCGGTGGGCAGCTCCGCGCCGCGGGTGAGCAGCTTCAGCCGGGGCTGGTACTGCTCGGGGATGACCGGCAGCCCCGGGGGCGCCGTATTGCGGGCACCGGCCGCGAGCACCTGCTTGACCAGGCGGTCCTCCAGTGAGTGATACGACAGCACGGCGATCCGACCGCCGACCGCGAGCGCCCTTACGGCCGCCGGGATGGCCCGCTCCAGGACCGCGAGCTCGCCGTTGACCTCGATCCGCAGCGCCTGGAAGGTGCGCTTGGCCGGGTTGCCGCCGGTGCGCTTGGCCGCCTGCGGCAGCGCCTCGCGGATCAGCTCGACGAGCCGGGCGCTGGTGGTGAACGGCTCCTTGGCGCGCTCGCGCACCACCGCGTCCACGATCTTCTTGGCGAACTTCTCCTCGCCGTACGTCCGCAGGATGCGCACCAGGTCGCCCGGCGGATAGGTGTTGAGCACCTCCGCCGCGCTGACTCCTGTGGTCTGGTCCATCCGCATGTCCAGCGGGGCGTCCTGGGCGTAGGCGAAGCCGCGCTCGGCCTCGTCCAGCTGCATGGACGACACGCCGAGGTCGAAGAGGATCCCCTGGACGCGCGGGACGCCGAGCCGGTCGAGGACCTCGGGCAGCTCGTCGTAGACCGCGTGGACCAGCGTCGCCCGATCGCCGTAAGGGGCGAGCCGCTCCCCGGCGAGCCGCAGCGCGGACGGGTCGCGGTCGAGGGCGATGAGCCGGGCCTCGGGGAAGTCGCGCAGCAGCGCCTCGCTGTGGCCGCCGAGGCCCAGGGTGCAGTCGACCACGACCGCGCCGGGCTGGGCGAGAGCGGGGGCCAGCATGTCCAGACAGCGCTGGAGCATGACGGGAACATGGAGAGCGTTGCTGCTCATTGCGCTGCTCGTGCGCCCTTCTGAGGATCGGGCGAGGATGATACGCACCGCCGGGTCCCCACCCGCTCTGAAGGGGAAGTGGCCTACTGGCGCCGGGGAAGTGACGTCAGGCGACCGGAGCGGGAGGAGGCCGAGGGGTACGTACGCACCGCGCTCACGCGAAAGTCCGGGGTCCGAGGGGAGCGTCACGCCTCCCACTTCGCGCCACTTTAGTCCACTCGTCCCTTCGGTCAACCAACCGGCCTGCGCGTCCCGCCCCAGGGGTGGTATCCCCTCCCCGGAGCACCGGACCGCGGGGCGCGAGGGGTTGTGGATTGCCTCACATCACCCCTTCGGCCCACCCCGTTGCCCTCGTTTGCCCTACCTAAAGAAAAGACAAAATCCCCTGGTGAGAGGTAGCGTCGTCATCATGTCGATATCAGCGCCGCAGCCGAACCCGTCCACCGACCGCGACGCCCGCACGGGAAACACGGTCACCGACAGCCTCGTGGAGGCCAACCGCAAATACGCCGAGAAGTTCACCGACCCGGGGATGGACGCGCGGCCGGTCCGGCGCGTCGCCATCGTCGCGTGCATGGACGCCCGTCTGGACCTGCACGAGGCACTCGGCCTCGAGCTGGGCGACTGCCACACCATCCGTAACGCGGGCGGTGTGGTCACCGACGACATCATCCGGTCCCTGACCATCAGCCAGCGGGCCCTCGGGACCCGCAGCGTCGTGCTCATCCACCACACCGGCTGCGGTCTGCTGAACCTCACCGAGGACTTCCGGCACGAGCTGGAGGAGGAGGTGGGACAGCGGCCGTCGTGGGCGGTCGAGGCGTTCAAGGACCTCGACGCCGACGTCCGCCAGTCGATGGAGCGGGTGCGCACCTCGCCGTTCCTGGTGCACACCGACGACGTCCGCGGCTTCGTCTTCGATGTGACGACGGGTCTGCTGCGGGAGGTCACGCCGCGGACGTGAGAGGTGCTGGAGATACGGAAGGGATTCAGCACTCGAACTCGTACAAGCGTGACAAATAACCCCGGGTTATCCACAGCCGAGTGACGCGAGGCCGCGGAGACCGCAAGAATGCATAGGTGACATCGTCCCCCGCAACCACGCGGGGGACCGATGTCAGCGTTTGCGGTGGGCCGGTCCGTTCCGAGGGCAACGGCCCTGAGAACGGGCCGAGGAGGGCCGGGTGACGACCTATGACGAGCGAGCGAGCCTCAGCGATCTGACCACCACAGCGGATCGGATCCGCAGGTCGGTGGAGGGTGTGATCGAGGGCAAGCCCGAGGTCGTACGGCTTTCGCTGACCGTGCTGCTCGGCGAGGGGCATCTGCTGATCGAGGACGTCCCGGGCGTGGGCAAGACGATGCTGGCCAAGGCGCTCGCCCGGTCCATCGACTGCTCCGTGCGGCGGATCCAGTTCACCCCGGACCTGCTGCCGTCCGACATCACCGGCGTGAGCATCTTCGACCAGCAGCGCAAGGAGTTCGAGTTCAAGCCGGGCGCCATCTTCGCCCAGATCGTGATCGGCGACGAGATCAACCGCGCCTCGCCCAAGACCCAGTCCGCGCTGCTGGAGTCGATGGAGGAGCGCCAGGTCACCATCGACGGGGAGAGCTATGAGCTGCCCAACCCCTTCATGGTGGTGGCCACGCAGAACCCGGTCGAGATGGAGGGCACCTATCCGCTGCCCGAGGCGCAGCGCGACCGCTTCATGGCCCGTGTCTCCATCGGCTATCCCAGCCCACAGGCCGAGCTCCAGATGCTGGACGTCCACGGCGGCGTCTCCCCGCTGGACGACATGCAGCCCGTCGCGCACGCCCATGAGATCGTCAAGCTGATCGAGGCGGTGCGCTCGGTGCACGTCGCCGAAGCCGTCCGGCGTTACGCGGTGGACCTGGTGGCCGCCACCCGCAACCACCCCGATCTGCGGCTGGGCGCCTCGCCGCGTGCCACGCTGCATCTGCTGCGGGCCGCCAAGGCGTCGGCCGCGCTGGCCGGGCGGGACTTCGCGCTGCCGGACGATGTGCAGTCCCTCGCCGTCGCGGTGCTGGCCCACCGGCTGCTGCCCACCGCGCAGGCCCAGCTGAACCGCCGCACCTCCGAGCAGGTCGTCGCGGACATCGTGCAGCGCACCCCGGTGCCCACCGCCGCCCAGCGCGGGGCGGGCGGGATGCCTCCCATGCCGCCCATGCCCCCGGCCGACTTCGGCCGGCAGCAGCCGGGCGCGCGGAGGCTGTGATGGCCGCAGGGGGGACGGACATGGGTCCCGAGGGGCCCGGCGCCGGCGAGCAGTCGGGCGGGCTGCGGGCCGCCCTCGCCGGTCTAACCACCCGCGGCCGTTCCTTCCTGGCCGCCGGGGTGGCCGCCGCGGTATGCAGCTACGTCCTGGGCCAGGCGGATCTGCTGCGGGTCGGGCTGCTGCTGGCCGCGCTGCCGCTGGTCTGCGTGGCCGTGGTCTACCGCACCCGGTACCGGGTGGCGGGCAGCCGACGGCTCGCGCCCGCACGGGTGCCCGCGGGCTCCGAGGCCCGGGTGCACCTGCGGATGGACAATGTCTCGCGGCTGCCCACCGGGCTGCTGATGCTCCAGGACCGGGTGCCCTATGTGCTGGGGCCGCGCCCGAGGTTCGTACTGGACCGGGTGGAGCCCGGCGGCCGCCGCGAGGTGTCCTACCGGGTCCGCTCCGATCTGCGCGGCCGCTATCCGCTGGGCCCGCTCCAGCTGCGGCTGAGCGATCCGTTCGGGATGTGCGAGCTCACCCGCGCCTTCAGCGCCTACGACACGCTCACGGTGGTGCCCCGGGTCGAGCCGCTGCCCCCGGTGCGCCTGACCGGCGAGGCCGCGGGGTACGGGGACGGGCGGCACCGCTCGCTCGCGCTGGCCGGTGAGGACGATGTCATCCCGCGCGGCTATCGCATAGGCGACGATCTGCGCCGGGTGCACTGGCGCTCCACCGCGCGCTACGGGGAGCTCATGGTCCGCCGGGAGGAGCAGCCGCAGCGGGCCCACTGCACGGTGCTGCTGGACACGAGGCGCACCGCCCACTACGGCTCCGGGCCGGACTCGGCCTTCGAATGGGCGGTCTCCGGGGCGGCCTCGGCCGCTGTCCACCTGCTGGAGCGGGGCTATGCGGTCCGGCTGCTGACCGATACCGGAAGCTCGGTGCCGGGCCCGGACGGCGGAGGCGGCTTCACCGGTTCCACCCATGACTCGGCGGAGACGGCCGGGCTGATGCTGGACACCCTCGCCGTGGTGGACCACTCCGACGGCGGAGGGCTCTCGCCCGCCTATGAGGTGCTGCGCGGCGGCGGTGAGGGGCTGCTGGTGGCCTTCCTGGGCGATCTGGACGAGGAGCAGGCGGCGATGGCCGCCCGGATGCGGCACCGCACCACGGCCGCGGTGGCCTTTGTGCTGGACAGTGCCGCCTGGTCGCGCGGGGCGGAGTCCGGGAGCACACGGGAGCTGGAGGACCGGCTGCGGCGGCTGCGCGAGGCGGGGTGGACGGCGCTGCCGGTCGGCCCGGGCGCCTCGCTGGCGCAGCTGTGGCGGCAGGCCGACGCCCAGGGCGCCACCCGGGCGGACGCCGGAAGCCGCGCGGCCGGCGGCATGACAGGGAGCTGGACATGAGTGGAAGCGTTCGGCTCGCGATATGTGCGGCGCTGGCCACGGTGGCGGCGGCCTGTGCGCTGCTGCCACTGGTGGATCCGGCGAGCTGGCTGTTGCAGGCCGTCCTGTTGCTGACGGTCCAGAGCGCCACGGGCGTGGCCGCCCGCCGGGTGCCGCTGGCCCGTCCGCTGACGGTGGCCGCGCAAGCCCTGGTGACGCTGCTGCTGCTCACCCTGGTCTTCGCGCACGACCAGGCGCTGGGCGGGCTGCTGCCGAGCCCGCAGGCACTCCACGAGTTCGCGCTGCTGCTGCGCGACGGCGCCGACGACGTGGGGCAGTACGCGATCCCCGCGCCGCTCACCGATGGCATCCGGCTGATGCTGGTGGGCGGGGTGCTGATGATCGGCCTGGTGGTCGACGCGCTCGCGGTGACGTACCGCGGCGCGGCCCCCGCCGGGCTTCCGCTGCTCGCGCTGTACTCGGTGGCGGCCGGTCTGTCCGACGACGGGAGCGACTGGCTGTGGTTCCTGCTGGCGGCGGCCGGCTATCTGCTGCTGCTCCTGGCCGAGGGCCGGGACCGGCTGTCCCAGTGGGGCCGGGTCTTCAGCGGCGGCGCCCCGCATCCGGCGGGCATGCCGCCCTCGGGCCTGGCCGGGGCCGGAGGCAGCCCGGCGCTCGCCCCGGTGCGCACCGGACGCAGGATCGGCGTGCTGGCGCTCGGCATCGCGCTCGCGGTGCCCGCGGCGCTGCCGTCCCTGGACGGCGGGCTGCTGGACCGGCAGGGCGGCAACGGCGGGTCGGGCAGCGGCGGCGGCACGATCTCGGCGGTCAATCCGCTGGTGTCGCTCCAGGACAGCCTGAACCAGCCGGAGAACAAGGAGGTGCTGCGCTATCGCACCTCCTCGCAGACCACCCAGGACCTCTATCTGCGGATCGTGGCGCTGGACCGGTTCGACGGCACCTCGTGGAAGTCGTCGGAGCGGCATGTCACCGACGTGCCCAGTCAGCTTCCCTCGCCTGCCGGGCTCGGCCCCTCGGTCCGGGTCTCCTCGATCGACACCTCGATCTCGGCCGCCGACTGGTACGCGCAGAACTGGCTGCCCCTCCCCTACCCCGCCTCCAGGGTCGAGATCGACGGCCGCTGGCGCTACGAGCCGGAGGGCCGCACGCTGGTCGGCGACCGCGGCCAGACCACCCGGGGCGCGCGCTACCGGGTCACCAGCCTGCTGGTGGAGCCCACGGCCGACCAGCTCGCGGCCGCCCCGGCACCGCCCTCCCGGCTGCGGAACGAGTACACCGAGGTGCCGGACTCGCTGCCGTCCGTCGTGGCCCGTACGGCGCGGGCGGTGACCGCCGGCGCGGCGAACGCGTACGAGAAGGCGGTCAAGCTCCAGGACTGGTTCGCGGTGAACGGAGGATTCCGTTACGACACCCAGGTGCAGTCCGGCAGCGGCTCGGCCGCCATCGTCCGGTTCCTGAAGCAGCGGGAGGGCTTCTGCGTCCACTTCTCCTTCTCGATGGCGGCGATGGCCCGGACGCTGGGCATTCCGGCGCGGGTCGCGGTCGGGTTCACCCCCGGCACCGCTCAGGCGGACGGCTCGGTGTCGGTGGGTCTGAAGGACGCGCACGCCTGGCCGGAGCTGTACTTCGAGGGCGTGGGCTGGACCCGTTTCGAGCCCACCCCGAGCCGTGGCACCCAGCCCGACTACACGATGGAGCAGACGCCTTCGGGCACCCCGACCGACGAGCCGACGGCCGAGCCCACCGAGACCTCCGAGCCGACAGCCGCGCCGACCGCGTCCGACAGCTGCTCCCCGGACATGAAGAAGCTGGGCACCTGTGGCGGCGCCGCGGCCCAGCAGCCGGACAACGGCGCCTCGGGCGGGGGCTGGTCGGCGACCAAGGTCACCAGCTGGAGTTCGCTGGCGGTGCTGCTGGTCGTGGTGCCCCTGCTGCCCATGCTGTGGCGGCGGCGGATACGGACCCGCAGACTGGACGGTTCGGGCGGGCGCACCGAGCAGGACGCCGCCGACCGGGTGCTCGCCGCATGGCGTGAACTCACCGACTCTGCCTGGGACTTCGGTGTACTGCCGGACGACTCGCTGACCTCGCGCAGGGCGGTGGCCCGCATGGTGCGGATCGCCGGGCTCGACGACGAGCCGGCCCGGGCGGCGCAGCGGGTGGCCGAGGCGGTCGAGCAGGTGCTGTACGCACCGCATCCGCGTCCGGTGACGGGCGTCGCGGACGATGTCCGGCTGGTGCTGGCCGGATTCCGGGCCAAGGCGGGGCGGCGGGAGCGGTTGCGGGCGCTGCTGGCCCCTCGGTCCGCGGCCCAGTTGGCGTGGGCGGCCGGACAGCGCTGGTCCGCGCTGGTCGAGCGGTGGGGAGCGCCCCGCTGGGTCCGCTGGGCCTCCCAGCTCCGGACCCCGCGCGGCCAGCAGGAGAACTGAGCCCGGGGCGCCCCTGAGCGCCTGTGACTGAGCCCCCGCGCACGGCGCGGGGGCTCAGCCGTGGGCGGAAGGGGCTGCGGCAGCTCGGCCGCGGGCGGAGAGGGGGAAAGGGCTACGCACGGCGAAGGGCTACAGCACGCCGAAGTAGTGCAGCGCGGCCGAATGGCTACAGCGCGGAAACGCACCAGGGAAACACACCGGGGAAACTCACCGCACGGTTGAGGGGCGGTCGCCAGTCGGCGACCGCCCCTCAACCGCTCATCCGTGAATTCTCAGTGGCCCTGCTCATCACGGCGCCGCTGCCACCGCTCCTCAATGCGTGTCATCATCGAGCGGCGCTGACGGCCCTGACGGCGGGGAGCCGCCCCGCCGCCGCGCTGTGCCTCGCCGGGTTTGGGAGCCTTGCGCCATCCGGTCACCGCGAGCACCGCACATCCCAGCATGATCAGGAAGCCCACCACGCTGATCCAGATCTGGGGAACGATCACCCCGACCATGAGGAGTGCGATGCCCACCAGAAAACCCGCGACCGCCTGGTAGACCCGTCGCCGGGTGTACGTTCGCAGGCCGCTTCCCTCAAGCGCTGTCGCGAACTTGGGATCTTCGGCGTACAGCGCTCGCTCCATTTGCTCGAGCATGCGCTGCTCGTGCTCCGAGAGCGGCACGGAGTCCTCCTACTCGTCGGTCGCGGGGGGCGACCGGGTGCGACCCTTTCAGGATAGGCAGGGAATCGCCCCCGTGAAACCCGCCCCTCAACGCCAATTCGCCCACCCCTTCGGGCGTGGCGAAAGTTGACGCTGAGACGTCCATTCCCCTCCCGCCGATTGGCCATGCCGGACGGTGTACCCCGATCATACGGCGCCGGACGTCCGAGCGGGCCTCCTGTGGCCGACTCCACCTGCACCGCACGTCGTCGGGTGGGGCGGGAGGAGCGCTCTAGTCCCGCTCGGCGAGAACGTGCAGCTGAGTGGCGACGGAGCGGAAGGCGGGCAGCTCCGCGGCGGCCTCCTCCAGTTGCAACAGGGCGTCCAGTGCCCCGGGCTCGGTGTCCACGAGTACCCCGGGGACAAGATCGGCGAAAACCCGCACCCCGTGCACCGCGGCGATCTCCAGACCGGCCGCGCGCACCAGCCCGGAGAGCTGGTCCTCGGTGAAGCGGCGTGGCATCGGGTCCCCGGAGCCCCAGCGGCCCTCGGGGTCGGTAAGCGCTTGCCGGGCCTCGGTGAAGTGACCGGCCAGTGCGCGGGCCAGCACGGCGCCGCCCAGGCCCGCGGCGAGCACGCTGAGGGTTCCGGCGGGGCGCAGGGCCGCCGCCGCGTTCCGCAGGCCCTCGGCGGGGTCGTCCACGTACTCCAGCACGCCATGGCAGAGCACCACGTCGTAACCGCCGCGCTCGACCACGTCGAACAGCCCGTGGGCATCGCCCTGGACCCCGCGCACCCGGTCGGCGACCCCGGCCTCGGCGGCCCGCCGCTCCAGCGCGAACAGCGCGTTCGGACTCGGGTCGACCACGGTGACGCGGTGGCCGAGGCGGGCCACGGGAACGGCGAAATTGCCGCTGCCGCCGCCGGTGTCCAGGACGTCCAGCGCGCCGTGCACGGCCTCGCCCCCGGCGGGCTCCCGGCCCGTGGCCTTGGCCCGCCGTTCCAGGGCGTCTTTCAGGACCTCCCAGACCACGGCGGTACGGAGGGACGCACGGGGGCGCTGCGGGTCTGACACGGCGGGTGGCTCCTCGGCGCGGTGCCGCCACCGCCCGGAGGCGGTGACGACGGCTTACTGAACGTCGGCGCTCCCAGCCTATTGCCTCCGTGGGGCGGGCCGCGCCGAGGCGGCCGGCCCCACGCGGACACCAGGCCGCCCCCACGCGGACACCAGGCCCCCACGCGGATACCGGGTCGCTCCCACGCGGATACCGGGTCGCTCCCACGCGGAGACCAGACCGCCCCCGCGTGGATACCGGGCCGCCTCTCAGGCCCCCGACGGGCCCGGCTCGCCGTCCGGCCTCTGGTGCGGCAGGGCCGGCTGCAGCATCAGCATGCGCTCCACCAGGCGCAGGAACATCGCGGTGGCGCGCAGCAGATCGTCCGCGTCCCGCAAGCTCGCGGCGCCCTGTATCCCCGCCTCGGCGCGGGCCCGGCGCTCGGCGCCGGAGGCGAACAGGGCGCTCCACTCGGCCAGTTCGGGAGCGACCTCCGGCAGCACCTCCCAGGCGCTGCGGATGCGGGCGCGGCGGCGCGCGGTGGACTCCGGGCGGCCACGCACGGCGAGCACGGCGGCGGCCGTGCGCAGGGCGGCCAGATGCGCGGTCGCAAAGCGCTCGTTGGGGGTCTCGAGCGCGGCGGCCTCCTCCAGACCCTCATGGGCCTGGGTGAGCAGGGCCGCGGCGGCGGGCGGGGCGGACGCGCGGCGCAGCACGGGGTGGACATCGCTCGCGGGGCCGGTCAACGAGGGGGCAGGGGCGGCGGCACGGTGCCGGCGCGCTGCGGCGGTACTGGCCATGACGAACCTCCTGTCGTCGCGTGGCGGCCGCTCGTGTGGTAAAGCGACCGCCGTATGGGGCCATCGTGGGGCACACCACTGACAATCGGCCCTGACCAGCGCGAACGCCCCCGGCTCCACGCCTCGTTCCGCCATGCCCCATACTGGTTTTTGCACTGACCAGTCAGTTCAAAAATCAAGGAAGTGATCTGTGTGGGGGGCACCCCAGAAGCGGAGGCCGGGGCGGCGGTGACGGCCGAGGGGCTCGGCGTCAGGGGGTCGCACGGCTGGGCGTTCCGCGGTGCCGACATCGCCGCCGACCCGGGTGCCCTGATCGCCGTCGAGGGCCCGTCCGGCTCGGGCCGCACCTCTCTTTTGCTCACGCTCACCGGCCGGATGCGCCCCACCGAGGGACACGGCGGTATCGGCGGCTTCCGGGTTCCCCAACAGATGGCGCGCATACGCCGGATCAGCGCGCTCGCGCATGTGCCGGGCGTCACCGAGCTCGATCCGGTGCTCACGGTCGCCGAGCACCTGCGGGAGCGGGCCCTGCTGCGGCGCCGGTTCGCCGACTCCCCGCGCGGGCTGCTGCGCCCGCGCCGGGAACGGGCCGCCGCGTCCCGGGCCGCGATCGACACCGCCCTTACGGCCGCCGGGCTGGATCTCGACACGCTGCCCAAGGGGCCGCGCACGGCCGTACGGGACCTGGAGCGGCTGGAGGCGCTGCGGCTGTCGATCGCGCTCGCGCTCATCGCCCGGCCGCGGCTGCTGGCCGTCGACGACGCCGACCTGAAGCTCTCGGACGCCGACCGCGACCGCGCCTGGGCGCTGCTGCGGGAGATCGCGGAGGACGGCATCACGGTCCTCGCGGTGTGCAGCCAGGCCCCGCCCGGCGCGGTCGTGGTCCGCACCGCGCGCACCAGCGCCGTGGAGAGCGACGAGGCGGGCCGCCGGACCCAGAAGGCCGACGCGCCCGCCGCCGAGGGACACGAACACGACGAGAACGAGGAGGGGTCGGCGGATGCGCTCGCCGAAACTCGCCGCGCTTGAGCTCAAGCGGTTCGGGAGGGGCAGGCTGCCGCGCGCGGCACTCGCCGCCCTGCTCCTGCTGCCGCTGCTCTACGGCGCGCTGTACCTGTGGTCCTTCTGGGATCCGTACGGCAAGCTGAACAAGATCCCGGTCGCCCTCGTCAACTCGGACACCGGCGCCACCGTGAAGGGCAAGCACCTCACCGCGGGCGACGACATCACCGACAAGCTGCTCGACAGCGAGACCTTCGACTGGCACCCCGCGAGCGCCGCCGAGGCCCGTAAGGGTGTCGCGAACGGCACGTACTATCTCTCGCTGACCGTCCCCCCGGACTTCAGCCGGCAGATCGCCTCCAGCTCCGGCAAGTCCCCGGAGACCGGCGCCCTCAAGGTGCGCACCAACGACGCCAACAACTACATCGTCGGCCAGATCTCCCGCTCGGTCTTCTCCGAGGTGCGCGCCGCGGCCTCCACCAAGGCGTCCCGCGGCTTCTACGACAACATCTTCATCTCCTTCGCCGACATCCACGGCGAGACGGAGAAGGCCGCCAAGAGCGCCGACAAGCTCGGTCAGGGCATCGGCAAGGCCAAGAAGGGTGCGGACGACCTCGCCAAGGGCCTGGCCAAGGCCAAGGAGGGCAGCCGCGATCTGAAGTCCGGGCTCGGCACGCTCTACAAGGGCTCCGGGACGCTCGAGACCGGCGCGGGCGGGGTCGCCGACGGCACCCAGTCCCTGTCCGACAAGGTCGACGACGTGGCGGCCAAGGTCCGCCCGTTCCTCGAGGAGCACGGCAAGGAGATCGGGGACATCTCCCAACTGGTCGCCGACGCCTCCCAGAAGGCGTCCGACAACCTCGACACCCTGCCCGAGACGACGTCCACTGCGGCCACCAAGGCCCGTAAGGCGTCCGACGACCTCGCCGCCGACTACCGGGCCCGCTGCGGGGGTGCGGTGCCCACCGACCCGGACTGCCCCGCGCTGAAGAAGTCGGTGGCGGCGGCCGACACCGCCGCCGATGTGGCCGAGGACGTCAACAAGCTGGTCCAGGACCACACCGGCCAACTCGACGCCCTCGGCGGCCATCTGGACGATCTGCACGACCAGGCGCTCTGGCTCGCGCACAACGCCCCGCACCTGGACACCGACCTCGACTCCGCCGTACGGAAGATCAACGCCCTCAACTCCGGGGCGCAGAAGGTCGCCAAGGGCGCCGGAACCCTGCACACCGGGCTGAGCACCGCCAAGACCGGCGCGTCCGACCTCGACAGTGGCGTCGGTAAGGCGCGCGGCGGCGCGGACACCCTGGGCGGCGGGATGTACCGGCTCGTGGACGGCTCCGGGAAGCTCTCCGGCGGTCTGCACGACGGCGCCGCCAAGATCCCCGACTACGGCAAGCAGGACCGGGACGCCCGTACGGAGGTGATGTCGGATCCGGTGCGGCTGGTCAACCAGGCGCTGCACAAGGCGCCCAACTACGGCACGGGTTTCGCCCCGTACTTCATCCCGCTTTCCCTGTGGGTCGGGGCGATGGTGGCCTACATGCTGATCCAGCCGCTCAACGGGCGCGCGCTGGCGGCGGGCGCCTCCTCCTGGCGGATCGCGTTCGCGGGCTGGCTGCCGGTCGCCGCGATCGGTGTGCTCCAGACGCTGGCCCTGATGGCGGTGTTGCACTGGGCGATCGGCCTCGAGATGGTGCGGGCCGCGGGCACGCTCGGCTTCCTGATGCTGGTGACGGCCTGTTTCGCGGCGATCGTGCAGTGGCTGAACGCCCGCTTCGGACCGGCCGGCCGGATCCTGGTGCTGGCCCTGCTGATGCTTCAGCTGACCTCGGCGGGCGGCACCTATCCGGTGCAGACCAGTCCGCGCTTCTTCAACGCCATCCACCCCTTCCTGCCGATGACCTACGTGGTGGACGGACTGCGCCGGCTGATCACCGGCGGCGGGCTCGGCCCGGTGTGGCTGGCCTGTGGGGTGCTCCTCGGGTTCAGCGTGGCAGCCCTGGCGCTCACCGCGTGGTCGGCACGGCGCCGGCAGGTGTGGACGGTGGACCGGCTGCACCCGGAGCTGAGCCTGTGAGCGGGATAACATCGACAACGGGCAGAATCGGCGCCATGGACAGCAGCAGCACGCGCCGCCAGGCCACCCGGCAGAAACTCTTCGAGGCAGCGGTCACCCTCATCGCCGAACAGGGCTTCTCCTCCACCACCGTGGACGAGATCGCCGAGCGGGCCGGGGTGGCCAAGGGCACGGTCTACTACAACTTCGCCAGCAAGACCGTGCTCTTCGAGGAGCTGCTGCGGCACGGAATCGAGCTGCTGACCGCCTCGCTCCAGACCGCCGCCGACGAGAACGCCGAGCGCGGTGGCAGCCATGTGGACGCGCTGGACGCCATGGTCCGCGCCGGGCTCGACTTCATCTCCCGCTATCCGTCGCTGACCCAGCTCTACGTGGCCGAGCTGTGGCGCACCAACCGCGCCTGGCAGTCCACGTTGATGATGGTCCGGCAGCGGGCCATAGCGGTGATCGAGGCCGAGCTGCGGGCCGGGGTGGCCGCGCACGAGCTCAGCGAGGACATCGACATCCCGCTGACGGCGTCGGCGCTGTTCGGGATGGTGCTGGTGGCCGCGCTGGACTGGCAGTCCTATCAGCCGGAGCGGTCGCTGGAGGATGTGCACGCGGCGCTGTCGCGGCTGCTGCAGGGCCGCGTCGGCGGGACCGTGGCCTCCGGATAGGACCGTGGCCTCCGGATGGCCAGGCGGACGAAACGGCCGCCGGTTGAAAGCAGAAGGCGCTGTTCCGGCAGATCGACCTTCATCGACCTGACCGGAACAGCGCCTCCCCCCGTAACTCCCCCGTACTTCCCCCGTTGGAGGCTCCTGGTCCGGAGACTCCCGGTGACTCCCACCTTTCGTCCGGGCCCGCGCCGTTCCGCCGCCCCGTGCCGGCGGTGCGGCGCGTGGCCCTTCCGTGTGCTCCACTCTCTCGTCCGCGCAGGTGGCGGCCCATCCGCGCGGCTACTCATCTCCCCGGCTGAGTACGCGTACTCAGCTCTGCGCGTTCGTCCCCAGGCACGGTGGCCCGGCTGTCGGTGGGGGCGGATAAAGTCACGGTCATGGCACGGATTGTGGTGATCGGCTCCGGGATGGGCGCCATGGCGGCGGCCGCCCGGCTGGCCGTGGCGGGCCACCGGGTGGTGGTGTACGAGCGCGGGCGCACCCATGGCGGCGGGGTCGGCCGCTTCGAGCGGGACGGCTTCCGCTTCGACACGGGCCCGGGGCTGCTGCATCTGCCCGCCGTCCACCGGGATCTGTTCGTGAAGACCGGCAAGCAGACCCTGGAGCAGAGCGTCGAGCTCGTCCAGGTCGACCCGGCGAGCCGGCACCTCTTCGCCGATGGCACGGACGTCCGGCTGCCCAACGCCTCGCGGGCCGGGGTGCTCCAGGCGCTGGACGGCGCCTTCGGCGCGGGCGCGGGCGAGCGCTGGAGCGATCTGGTCAACCGGGCGCGCGAGGTGTGGGACGCCACCCGCAGACCGCTCCTGGAGGAGCCGCTGCGCGCCGACTGGCCGGTCCTGGGCCGCGACCCCTATCCGGCCGCCCCCGTGCGGCGCGGCCGGCTCGGCGGCCTGTTCCGCCGGGGCGCCGCCGCCGGGCCGCCCACGCTCGCCGAGGTGGCCCGCCGCGAGCTGAGGGATCCGCGCGCCGCGGCCCTCCTGGAGAGCCATGCGCTGGCGCACGGCCTGGACCCGCGCTCCGCCCCCGCCGCGGCCACCGTGCTGCCCTATGTCGAGCAGACGTTCGGCACCTGGTACGTGCGCGGGGGCATGCGGGCGCTCGCCGATGCCCTCCATGAGCGCTGCCGTCAGCGGAGGGTGGAGTTCCATTTCGAGGCCGAGGTCACCGGCATCGTGGAGAAGGACGGCCGCGCGGCGGGTGTGGAGCTGGCCGACGGCACCGTCACGGAGGCCGACGCGGTGGTCTCGGGCATCGACCCCGCGCTGCTGCCCCCGCTGCTCGGCGGGCAGCAGCCCTGGCGGGAGGGGGACGTCCGGCCGGAGCCCGGCGCGGGCGGCGGCACACCGGGGCGGCTGACCGTCCTTCTGGCGCTGCGCGGCGCCCGCCCCGAGGGCACCGCGCACCGCACCGTGGTCCACGCCCCGGACCGCGACGCGGAGTTGGCCGCCGTCTTCGGCGACGGCCAGGGGCTCCGCGAGCCCTGCCCCCGCCCCACGGTGACCGTGCTGCGCCCGGACGAGCCCGCGGTGCGCCCGGACGCGGAGCACGAGGCCGTCACCCTTACCGCCGTCGTCGCCCCGCACGGCCCGGTGGACTGGACGGACGGCGCGGCGGCGGAGCGGGACGCCCAGCGGCTGATCACGGCCGCCGAGGCCGCGATACCGGATCTGCGGGGCCGGCTGCTGTGGCATGAGGTCCGCACACCCGCCGACACCGCGGCGGAGACGGGCGCCCGGGGCGGTGGCGTGCCGGGCCCGGCGCTCGCCGGGGCGGACGGCGCGTTTCTGCGGCCCGCCAATGTCACGCGGATACCGGGCCTGTATCTGGCGGGCGGCTGGGCTCATCCGGGCGGCGGGCTCGCCCATGCGGGGATGTCGGGCGCGCTGGTGGCCGGGCTGATCGTCGAGGGCGCGGACTGGCGGGGCTCCCAGTAGCGCGGGCCCCGGAAACGCGCGGTGGGTGCCGCTCCCGGGAGCGGCACCCACCTGTCGGCGGAGCTCAGTAGCGGTACTGCTCGTCGAAATCCTGGGGGTAGCCCTGGTTCTGGCCTTGGTGCTGCTGCTGGTACGGGTACGCCTGCTGGTCCGCCGGGGGCGCGGCGTCGCCCTCGCGCTGCTGCGGCACCCAGGGCCCGCCGGCCTGCGTCACGTCGTAGGCCGGGTCCGGCGAGGGGTAGCCGGCCTCGGCCGCCCAGTGGTCGCCGCCGCCGTAGGTCCCGCCGTACGGATCCTGCTGGCCGTAGGCCGCGTACTGCTCGGCGTACTGCTGCTGCCCGTACGCCTGCTGGTCGTACGCCTGCTGGTCGTAAGTCTGCTGGTCGTAGGGCTGGGCCTGGGGCTGGGCGCCGCCGTACGGATCCTGGCCGTAGGCCGCGTACGCCTCGTTCCCGTAGCCGTACTGCCCGGCCTGGCCCATCTGGTCCGCGTAGACGTCCTGGCCGTAGCTGTGGCCCTGCCCCTGGCTGTGGTCCTGGCTGTGGTCCTGCTGCGCGCCGTAGCCGCCGTACGTCTCGTACGCGCTGTAGCCGTCCGCCGCCGCGTCGCTGTACGCGCCCGAGGCCGGGGTGAAGGGGGACGGCTCCTCGTAGACGCCGTACTCACCGGTGTCGTCGGGCATCGGCTGCGGCTGGTAGGTGGGCGGCTCCGGCGGCGCCGCCGGGACCGCCTCCAGGCCGGAGACCTCGAGGATCGGCTCCTTGTCCGCGTCGTCCGGCCGGATGCTCTTCCCCTCTCGCCCCAGCAGCCCCGGCAGCCCGCCGCTCAGCGCCCAGCCCGCGGCGAAACCGCGCCGGAAGGAGAGCGTCACATACGTCTGGCCGACGGCGAAGGCGATCGCGCCCACCCCGATCACCGGAACCGACGGGATCAGCACACCGAGGACCACACCCAGGAAGCCGACGAAGGCCAGCAGCCGCCAGCGGAGCCGCGCCTTGTACTGCAGGAGGACCTCTCCCAGCAGCCACAGCGCGACGACGCCGAATGCGATGTAGAGGACCGTCCAGCCCATGCCCGCCCCTCTCAATGCGGCCGCCCGTCGGCTGCCGTCATCAGGACCGCTGATGCAGTCCCAGATTCTCGTAGATTTCCAGCGTCGCCGTGGAGTGGTTCAGGGTAATGAAGTGCAGCCCGGGGATCTCCTCGGCCATCAACCGCGCGCACAGCTTCGTGGCGTAGTCGATCCCGATCGAGCGTACAGCCGCCGGGTCGTCCTTCACCGCCAGGATCCGCTCAGCCAGTTCGGGCGGGAACGCGGCGTTGCTGAGCTGTGCGAACCGCTCGATCTGCTTGACGTTCGTGACCGGCATGATCTCAGGGATGATCGGTGTCGTACAGCCCGCTGCGGCGACCCGGTCGCGCAGCCGCAGATAGTCCTCGGGATAGAAGAACATCTGCGTGATGGCGAAGTCGGCGCCCGCGCGGCACTTGTCGATGAAGTGACCGATGTCGGTGTCCCAGTCCGTCGAGCGGGGGTGCATCTCGGGGAACGCGGCCACGCCGACGCAGAAGTCGCCGGACTCCTTGATCAGCCGGACCAGATCGGCGGCGTAGGTGAGACCGTCGGGGTGCTGGATCCACTCCCCCATGGGATCGCCCGGCGGGTCGCCGCGCAGGGCGAGCATGTTCCGGATCCCGGCCCCGGCGTACTGCCCGATGATGTTGCGCAGCTCGGCCCGGGAGTGGTTGACGGCGGTCAGATGGGCGACGGGGGTGAGCGTGGTGTCCGTCGCGATGCGCTCGGTGGCACGCACGGTGCCCTCGCGGGAGGAACCGCCGGCTCCGTAGGTCACGGAGACGAAGGTGGGCGAGACGGCTTCCAGCCTGCGGATGGCGTTCCACAGCGTCTGCTCGCCCTTCGCCGTTTTGGGGGCGAAGAATTCGAAGGAATACGACTGCTCGCCCGACGCGAGCAGATCGCGCACGGTTCGGGCGCGATCGGTCCTGGTGGAAGCGGTGCCTAGGGCCATAGATGCAGGCTATCCACCCGGCCCGGCTACGCCCACCCGACCTCGGAGATATGGGGGTTTTGCCAGCTTCCTGTCCGCAGTGCGGACAGCTCCGTACGCCTTCGGCAGGCGAGCCCGGGCCTGGCCGGGGCCGGGCCGGATGAAAGGTGGGTGAAACCCGGGTGACAAGCCGGGCCTGGTCGCCGGGCGGGCTCCGGTCAGGCCGCCGCGCGGACCCGCTTCGCCAGCTCAGCCGTCGCCCCCGCCGGGTCGTCGGCGGCCGTGATGGCCCGGACCACGACGATGCGGCGGGCGCCCGCCTCCAGGACCTGATCCAGGTTGGAGGCGTCGATTCCGCCAATGGCGAACCACGGCCGCTCCGTGCCCAGCGCGGCGGCGTAGCGCACCAGGGGCAGCCCCGGGGCGGGGCGGCCCGGCTTGGTGGGGGTGGGCCAGCAGGGGCCGGTGCAGAAATAGTCCACACCGGGCTGGACGGCCGCCGCGTCCACCTCCGCCTCCGCATGGGTGGAGCGCCCGATCAGCACGTCCTCGCCGAGGATCGCGCGCGCCGCGCGCACCGGCAGATCACCCTGGCCCAGATGGAGCACATCCGAGCCGATGGCATGCGCGACATCGGCCCGGTCGTTGACGGCCAGCAGCTTGCCGTGCCGGCGGCAGGCGTCCGCGAAAACCTGGAGGTGCTCCAGCTCCTCGGCCGCCTCCATCTCCTTCTCCCGCAGTTGGACGATGTCCACCCCCGCCCCCAGGACGGCGTCCAGGAACTCCGGCAGATCGCCCTGGCGCTTCCGGGCGTCGGTGCACAGATAGAGGCGGGCGTCGGCCAGCCGCTCGCGAGCGGTGGCGGTGACGGCGGTGGACATGGGTTCCCCCCGGAGGGTCGGGCGGCGTACGGGCCATGAGCGGAGCCCGGCCCGTACGCCAGGTTCGATCAGGTCGCGTCGGACGCGAGGGTTCGGACGGCGAGGGTTCGGACGATGAGGGTTCGGACGATGAGGGTTCGGACGGCGAGGGCGTCAGACGGCGAGGGCCTGAGCCCGCCGCTTCACTTCCGTGCCGCGATTCTCACTCAGCGCCCGTGCCGGGGTGCCGGGCAGGCTCGGGTCGGGAGTGAAGAGCCACTCCAGCATCTCTTCGTCACTGAAGCCGTCGTCCTTCAGAAGCGTCAAGGTCCCCACGAGGCCCTTGACGACCTTTCCGTCACCGATGAACTCCTCGGGCACCTGAAGGACCCTGTTCTCGCCACGGCGCACGGCGATCAGCTGGCCCTCCTTGACCAACTGCCGGACGCGCGTCACCTCGACCCCCAGCCGTTCGGCGACGTCGGGGAGGGTGAGCCAGGCGGGGACGAGAGCATCGATCTTTGCGTCAATCTCGGTCACGGAACAAGCCTGCCATCTGGGACTGACAGTGGGTAGCCGGGCGCCCGCCGCGCGGGCCGCCCGCCCCGCCCCGGACGCCCCGGCCGGCGGCCGACCGGCGGTCGGCCCGCCGGTCAGAGGACGGCCGACTTCAGCGGCACCGAGGGGTCCTCGGCCCGCGTCCGGTCCAGCCGGGCGCCGCGCTCGATCAGCTTGCGCCCCTGGGCCAGATCGCGCGGACGGCCGACGGCCAGCAGGGCGACCAGGGCGCCCTCGCGCAGCCAGCACACCGACCAGGCGGCACCGGCCGGATCGCCGCGCCAGACCAACTCGTCGGCCTCCGAGTGGTGCCCGGCGTACTGCACGAAGCGCCCGAACTGCTCGGACCAGAAGTACGGCACCGGGTCGTAGACCACACCGGGGAAGTGGGCGGCCGTCCGGCTCCCCACCACGTTGGCGGCGACGGTGCGCGGCCCCTGGAGCGCGTTGTCCCAGTGGTGCACCAGCAGCCGCGTCCCGTAGCGGGCGGACGGGAAGGAGGCGCAGTCGCCGACCGCGTAGACGTCCGGCGCGGAGGTGCGCAGCCGGTCGTCGGCGGCGACGGACCGGTCCTCGGCCAGCTCCACGCCCGAGCCCGCGAGCCAGTCCGTGGCGGGCCGGGCCCCGATCCCGACGACCACCGCGCCCGCGCGCAGCCGGGTGCCGTCGCCGAGCAGCAGCCCGCTCTCGTCGACGGAGGCCACTCGGGCGCCCGTGACCAGCCGGGCGCCGTAGTCCTCGTACCAGGCCGCCATGGGGGCCGCGACCTCGGCCGGGAGCGCGCCCGCCAGCGGCCGGTCCGCGGCCTCGACGACGGTCACGGCGCAGCCCGCCTCGCGCGCCGCGGTGGCGAACTCCGCGCCGATCCAGCCCGCCCCCACGACCGCGATCTCGCGCTGCCGGGCGAGCACCGGGCGCAGCCGCTCGGCGTCGTCCAGCGTGCGCAGCAGATGGACGCCGGGCTCTTCTTCGCTGCCCGGCAGCGGGATCGGCTCGGCGCCGGTGGCGAGCACCAGGACGTCGTACGGGAGCTGGCCGGTCGCGGTCTCGACGAGCCGTTTGTCCGGGCGCAGGCCGGTGACCTGGACGCCGAGCCGCAGGCCGATGCCGAGCCCGGCGAAGTCCACGTCGAGCGTCGAGCCCTCGGCCTTTCCTAGCAGTACGGCCTTGGACAGCGGGGGCCGGTCGTAGGGCTGGTGGGGCTCCGCGCCCAGCAGGACGATCTCCCCGGTCCAGCCCTGTTCGCGCAGCGCGACGGCGGTTTGCACGCCCGCCATGCCCGCTCCGACGATCACCACGCGCTGTCCGGCGTCGTTCGAGGACGGCTTCGTCGTCGTCTCATCGCTCACACGATCACTGTATTGCGGCTGGTGGGGCGGACTGGAGAGCGGCTTACGAGAGGTCGGACACAGAGCGGGGGGTCGGACGGGGGGTCGGTGCGGGTTGTGGGCGCCTCCGGCGGTGAGCCCCCACCCCGCCCCTTCCCGAAACAATGGGGCTGCGCCCCCTGGACCCCCGCCGGGGCTCCGCCCCGGACCCCGCACCCCTCGAACTCCCCCAGCTACCGCTGGGAGGTGCCCCTGGAGGGGCTGGATGGGGAACCGCCGGGCGAGGTTGCGACGCGCCGGGGGGCTGTGATGGGACACGCCAGGGGCTG
The DNA here is from genome assembly GCF_055597465.1 of Streptomyces yongxingensis. Classification (NCBI taxonomy): domain Bacteria; kingdom Bacillati; phylum Actinomycetota; class Actinomycetes; order Kitasatosporales; family Streptomycetaceae; genus Streptomyces; species Streptomyces yongxingensis. Next base: position 7,978,419 of record NZ_CM145717.1, on the reverse strand, counting down.
GGGACGGACGTGCCGGAGGGCTCGGGCGGGACACGCCAGAGGGCTGGGGACGGACGTGCCGGAGGGCTCGGGCGGGACACGCCAGAGGGCTGGGGACGGACATGCCGGAAGGCTCGGGCGGACACGCCAGAGGGCTGGGGTCAGACGTGCCGGAAGGCTGGGGTCCCTGGTGTATGGCCGCTCTTTCGGGTGATTCGGGGCACGTACTAGGGTGGCGGGGCAGAGCACTCGCGGGAGCCCGGGCGTACCGGGCTGAGAGGGAGGCTGGAACGGCCTCCGACCGTACGAACCTGATCCGGGTCATGCCGGCGAAGGGAGGGGCAGCGTGTCCACGCACGCACCAGGTCCTGACGACGGACCTCACACATCAGGCGGGCCGCCACCCGGCGGACGCCATGACGCCCTCGTCATCGGGGGCGGCATCATCGGGCTGGTCACGGCCTGGCGGGCGGCCCAGCGCGGGCTGCGTACCGCGCTCGTCGACCCGGCGCCCGGCGGCGGAGCCGCCTGGGTCGCGGCCGGGATGCTGGCGGCCGTCACCGAGTTGCACTACGGCGAGCAGACCCTGCTCGGCCTCAATATGGCCTCCGCACGCCGCTATCCGGACTTCGTGGCGGAGCTGGAGGAGGCCGGCGGCCAGGACGTGGGCCATCGCGCGTGCGGCACGCTCGCCGTCGCGTTCGACGCCGACGACCGCGCTCAGCTGCGCGAACTCCACACCTTCCAGCAGGGGCTCGGGCTGGAGTCCGAGTGGCTGACGGGGCGTGAATGCCGCCGGCTGGAGCCGATGCTCTCGCCGGGTGTGCACGGCGGGCTGCGCGTCGCCGGTGACCACCAGGTGGATCCGCGGCGGCTGACGGCGGCGCTGCTCACCGCGTGCGAGCGGGCCGGAGTCGCCTTCCACCGCGACCGCGCGGAGCGGCTGCTGCTGGACGGCGACCGCGCCACCGGGGTCGAGCTGGCCGGGGGTACGCGCCTGGCCGCCGAGCGGACCGTACTGGCCGCCGGGAGCCTCAGCGGACGGCTCGCGGGCGTCCCCGAGGACGTCCTGCCGCCCGTACGGCCCGTCAAGGGGCAGGTGGTGCGGCTGTCGGTGCCCGAGCGGTACGCGCCGTTCCTCTCCCGCACCGTACGGGCCGTGGTGCGCGGCGGGCCGGTCTACCTGGTGCCGCGCGAGAACGGCGAGCTGGTCATCGGCGCGACCAGCGAGGAGCTGGGCTGGGACACCACGGTCACTGCGGGCGGGGTGTACGAACTGCTGCGGGACGCCCATGAGGTGGTGCCCGGCATCACCGAACTGCCGCTGGTGGAGACGTGCGCCGGGCTGCGCCCCGGCTCCCCCGACAACGCCCCGATGCTCGGCCCGACCGCGCTGCCGGGGCTGTTGCTGGCCACCGGCCACTTCCGCAACGGCGTGCTCCTCGCCCCGATCACCGGCGATGTCATGGCCGAGGCCCTCACCAGCGGCGAACTCCCGCCGGAGGCCCAGCCGTTCACCCCCCAGCGCTTCACGTCCCCCTCGGACGCCGGAGCACCCCCGACCGCCCCCGCGGACGCCTCGGCGGTCCCGGCCGCCTCCTCGCCCAGCTCGGCAGCGCCCTCTTCCGGTGTCCCCGACGCCGCGCACTCCCCAGCACAGGAGCAGCACACATGACCGTCTCCGTGAACGGCGAGCCCCGGGAGGTGCCCGAGGGCACCACGCTCGACCGGCTCGTCGCGACCCTCACCCAGGCGCCCTCGGGTGTCGCCGCCGCCGTCAACGAGACGGTTGTCCCGCGCACCCAGTGGTCCGCCACCTCGCTCGGCGACGGTGATCGCGTCGAGGTCCTCACCGCGGTCCAAGGAGGCTGATCCGCCCATGGCTCCCACCACGACCACCACAAACACCACAACCACCACGAGCGCCACACCCGCCACAGCGGTCACAGCCGCCCCCGATGCCACGACGGCCCACGGCGCCGCCGACCGGGCGTCGCTCACCGCGCCCGATCCGCTCACCATCGCCGGGACCGACTTCGGCTCCCGGCTGATCATGGGCACGGGCGGCGCGCCCAGTCTGGAGATTCTGGAGCGTTCGCTGCTGGCCTCGGGCACCGAGTTGACGACCGTCGCGATGCGGCGGCTCGACCCCACGGTGCAGGGGTCGGTGCTCTCCGTGCTCGACCGGCACGGGATCCGCCCGCTGCCCAACACCGCCGGGTGTTTCACCGCCGGTGAGGCCGTGCTCACCGCCCGCCTCGCCCGGGAGGCCCTGGGCACGGACTGGGTCAAGCTGGAGGTGGTCGCCGACGAGCGCACCCTGCTCCCCGATCCGATCGAGTTGCTGGACGCCGCCGAGACCCTGGTGGACGACGGGTTCACGGTCCTGCCGTACACCAACGACGATCCGGTCCTGGCCCGGAAGCTGGAGGACGTCGGCTGCGCCGCGATCATGCCGCTCGGCTCCCCGATCGGCTCCGGGCTCGGCATCCGCAATCCGCACAACTTCCAGCTGATCACCGAGCGCGCCACCGTGCCGGTGATCCTGGACGCGGGCGCGGGCACGGCGTCGGACGCCGCGCTGGCCATGGAGCTGGGGTGCGCGGCGGTGATGCTCGCCTCGGCCGTCACCCGGGCCCAGGAGCCGGAGCTGATGGCGGGGGCGATGCGGCACGCGGTGGAGGCGGGCCGGCTGGCCCACCGGGCGGGCCGGATCCCGCGCCGCCACTTCGCCGAGGCGTCGAGCCCGGCCGAGGGCCTGGCCGCCCTGGACCCCGAGCGCCCGGCCTTCGGCTAGGCCCTGGGCGTTCGGCCAGGCCCTGGACGTTCGGCTGACGTCCTGGGCCTTCGGCTGACGTCCTGGGCGTTTCGGCTGACGTCCCGGGCCTTCGGCCGCCCGGTGTCCGGGCCCCGCGGGGCCCTACCGTGGAGGGAGGGAGCAGCCCACAGCCCGGAGGTGGTCGCCGTGACCGTGACCGTGGACGACCGGATCGAGCGCGAGGTGTACGTACCGGCGCCGATCGACCGGGTGTGGCGGGTGCTGACGACGCCCGAGCACATCCGCGCCTGGTACGCCCCCGGCGGCTGCGAGATCGATCCGCACCCCGGCGGGCGGCTCCGGTTCCGCTGGGACGAGCACGGAGAGTTCCACGGCCAGGTCGAGCGGGCGGTCCCGGACGCCCTCTTCCGCTTCCGGCTGGCCCTGGAGCCCGATCACGCCCCCTCGGACCCCGGCGAAGCCACCCTCGTGGAGTTCGCGCTCTCGCCCGAGGGACGGGGCACCCGGCTGCGGTTCGCGGAGAGCGGCATCCGCGCCCTGGCCGTCCCCGACGACGCCAAGGCCAAGCACGCCGAGTACGCCACGCTGTCCTGGACCTCGGCGCTGGAGGAGCTGGCCGCGATCGCCGCCGCGTCGCACAACTGACCCGCCGGTGTCACCGTTCCGCTGCAGTACCCGCCCCACCTGGGGCGGCCGGTCCTGGCCGATATCGGCGCCTCGTAGACTTCCCCCGTGGATACGACCCTCCAGGACCCCCTCGTCGGGCAGGAGCTCGACGGCCGCTACCGCATCGAGGCGCGCATCGCCGTTGGCGGGATGGCGACGGTCTACCGGGCCGTCGACACCCGGCTGGACCGTGTGCTCGCCCTGAAGGTGATGCATCAGAGCCTCGCCTCCGACGCCGCCTTCGTCGAGCGCTTCATCCGGGAGGCGAAGTCCGTCGCGAGACTCGCGCACGCCAATGTGGTCGCCGTCTACGACCAGGGAGCGGACGGCGGCCATGTCTATCTGGCCATGGAGTACGTCTCCGGCTGCACCCTGCGCGATGTGCTCCGCGGGCGCGGGGCCCTGCATCCGCGCGCCGCGCTGGACATCCTGGAGCCGGTGCTGGCCGCGCTCGGCGCGGCCCACCTCGCCGGTTTCGTCCACCGCGACATGAAGCCCGAGAACGTGCTGATCGGGGACGACGGCCGGGTCAAGGTCGCCGACTTCGGCCTGGTCCGGGCGGTGGACAGCAACACCAGCGCCTCCACCGGCAGCGTCCTGGGCACCGTCTCGTATCTCGCGCCCGAACAGATCGAGCACGGCACGGCCGACACCCGCGCCGATGTCTACGCCTGCGGTGTGGTGCTGTACGAGATGCTGACCGGCGCCAAGCCGCACGGTGGCAGCACCCCGGCGCAGGTCCTCTATCAGCATCTGAACGAGGACGTCCCGCCGCCCTCGGCCGTCGCGCCCGGGGTCGCCCCGGAGCTGGACGCGCTGGTGGCCTCGGCCACCGCGCGCGCCGTCGAGGCGCGCCCCGCCGACGCCGTCGCGCTGCTGAGCACGACCCGAGCGGTGCGGGCCGCGCTGACCGACGACCAGCTGGACGCGGTGCCGCCGCAGGCCAAGGAGGACGTCTCGGCCGGGTCCGAGAACCGTACGGCGGTGATTCCGCGCCCGGCGGCGGCCGGCGACGACCAGGACCAGCTCAACCACACCAGCCGTCTGGAGCTGCCCCCGGAACCGCCCCGCCAGGAGGGGCACCGCCGGGGCGGCCGCGGCGGCCGGGGCCGGTTGCCGCGCCGCGGGATCGTGACGATCGCCGCCGGGGTGCTGCTGGCGATCGCCCTCGGCGTCGGCGTCTGGTACATCAGCGCCGGCCAGTTCACCGAGGTCCCGCCGGTGCTGCGGAAGCCCCAGGCGGAGGCCGAGAAGAAGCTGCACGGCGCCGGTCTCGATGTGAAGGTCGTCAACGAGTACAGCGATGTCGTCCCCAAGGGGAAGGTCATCGGTTCCAAGCCCGGCCCGGGCGAGCGCGTCCGCGACACCGGCACCGTGACCATCCGGGTCTCCCAGGGGCGGCCGCGGGCCGAGGTGCCCAATGTGGTGGGCATGCCGCTCGCCGAGGCCAAGCGGAAGATCGCGGACCAGGGGCTGACGGTCGGCAAGGTCACCGGCCGCTTCAGCAGTGAGACGGCCCAGGGCTCGGTCCTCTCCACCAGCCCGGCCCCCGACTCCGTGCGCCGGCCCGAGACGCCGGTGTCGATCGTGGTCAGCAAGGGCCGGCCGGTCGACATCCCGGACGTGGTGGGCGATTCGGTCGACGAGGCCCGGTCCACGCTGGAGGACGAGGGCTTCAAGGTGAAGATCGCCGAGCGGCAGGTGTTCTCGGAGGAGGACAAGGGCTCGGTCGCCGAGCAGTCCCCGTCGGCGGACGACGAGGCCGCCAAGGGCGACACGGTGACGCTGACCATCTCCAAGGGCGTGCAGATGGTCGAGGTGCCGGACGTCACGGGGATGAACGTGGACGACGCCAAGGCGGAGCTGGAGGGCGCCGGGTTCAAGGTGAACGTCGAGAAGGCGCTGCTGTTCCCCGGGGACAAGGTGAAAGACCAGTCGGTGGAGGGCGGCGACGAGGCGCCCAAGGGCAGCACGATCACCATCAAGACCGAGGGCGGCGTGTTCTGAGGCCGAGGGACGGGTGGCGGCCGCCGGACGGACGGCGAACGCCATCCGTCCCGGCCGCTCATCCGAAGCTGACCCGCTCCAGCCAGAAGTCCAGCAGCTTCTCATCGCCCAGGATCTCGACGCCCGCGCCGCGGGCCGGGCGCCGCTTGTAGATGATCAGCAGCAGGTCGGTCAGCGGCCCGCGCACCGCGACCGCGGCCTTCTCATGCGCCCGCCGCCAGATGATCGCGTCGCCGGTGAGGTCGACCACCCACTCCGCCGCCACCTCCGGCGCGGTGTCGGTCGCGTGGAAGTGCAGCGTGCGGCCGGGGCCGAGCAGCTCGCGCATCCAGGGGTGGACCTCGAAGTGCATCGGCAGCGAGCCGAGCGCCAGCCACTCGTCGAACCCGTCCAGGGCGACCTCCTGGTCGAGGGTGTACTCCGCGCCGAGGGCCAGGACCGCGTCGGCCCGGTGGATCGCCGTCTCATGGGTGAAGCGGCGGGCGTAGAAGTCCGCGCGGCCCCCGGCGACCTGCCCGAAGTCCGGCACCGGGGTCCACAGCGGCGCCTCGGGCCCCGCCTCGCGCAGCGTGTCGGCCAGCGTCTGGGCACCCTCGACCAGCCAGGGGGCGAGCTCGGCGGGGTCCTCCTCCGCGTACGGCGACAGATCGCGGAAGTGCTGGTCGGGCAGGGCTTCCGTGGCCCGGGTGCGCACCAGCTCCTCGGCCCACCGATGGGTTCCGCCGAGATGACGCAGCAGCTGCCCGACGTTCCAGCCGGGGCAGGTGGGCACGGGACGGGTCAGATCCGCGCCCTCGATCGAGCCCCGCAACAGCTGGGTCTGCGCGACGATCTCGGAGCAGCGGCGGTCAAAGCTCAGCAGAGTCATGTACGTCACAGTAGGGGCGCCCACCGACAGCGGACCCGGCCAGGGGGCCATGGCCTCGCCCAGGGGGCGACAACGCGGGCTGGGGGGCGACAACGCGGCTCCTTCGCACCTGGGACCCTTGATGGCGTGAGTACGCATCGCATCCGCAACCCCATCGGTGGCCATATCCGTGTGGCCGGTGGCCTCGCCACCGTCGGTCTGGCGCACGCCGCCGACATCGGCGCCGAGACCGTCCAGGTCTTCGTCGCCAATCCGCGCGGCTGGGCCACCCCGGCCGGTACGCCCGCCCAGGACGAGGCGTTCCGCGCCGGCTGCGCCGAGCGGTCGATACCCGTGTACGTCCACGCCCCCTACTTGATCAACTTCGGTTCGCACACGGAGGCCACGGCCGAACGCTCCGTCGCGTCCCTGCGCCATTCGCTCCGCCGCGGCCGGGAGATCGGCGCGCTCGGCGTGGTCGTCCACACCGGCTCGGCGACCGGGGGACGTCCGCGTGCCACCGCGATCGCGCAGGTGCGGGAGCGGGTGCTGCCGCTGCTGGACGAGCTGACCCGGGACGACGACCCCTGGCTGCTGCTGGAGCCGACCGCCGGGCAGGGCACCTCGCTGTGCGCGCTGGTGGAGGACCTGGGCCCGTACGTCGAGGCGCTCGACCGGCACCCCCGGCTCGGGGTCTGCCTGGACACCTGCCATGTGTTCGCGGCGGGCCATGACCTCGCCGCCCCGGGTGGTGTGAAGCAGACCCTGGACGAGCTGGTGGCCGTCGCCGGTGAGGGGCGGCTCAGGCTGATCCACGCCAATGACTCCAAGGACGTGGTCGGCGCCCACAAGGACCGGCACGCGAACATCGGCGCCGGGCACATCGGGGCGGAGCCGTTCCGCGAGCTGTTCACCCACCCCGCGACCGACGGGGTGCCGCTGGTGATCGAGACACCGGGCGGTACGGAGGGGCATGCGGCGGATGTGGCCCGGCTGAAGGAGCTGCGCGCCGGGGCGGCCTGAGAACGCGCCCGGTGCATTGAGGAATACCCCTAGGGGGTATAGCGTTGAAAGCGGTCGACGAATCCGCGATCAACGCTGGGGGTACGACGGACATGCGACAGCATGAGCACACGCAGAGCGAAACTCATGAGCACCATGACCACGAGGAGCACGCGGGCGCGACCAACTGGTCGATGGCCGCGCAGGCCACCCTGCACTGCCTCACCGGCTGCGCCATCGGCGAGGTCGTGGGCATGGCCATCGGCACGGCCCTGGCCTGGCACAACGTCCCCACCATGATCCTGGCGATCGTGCTCGCCTTCGTCTTCGGCTACTCCCTGACGATGCGGGGCGTGCTGCGGGCGGGGCTGGACATGCGCAGCGCGCTGCGGGTGGCGCTGGCGGCCGACACCGTATCGATCACGATCATGGAGCTGGCCGACAACGCGACGATCGTCGTCTTCCCGGGCGCGATGGACGCGACGCTGTCGGACGCCCTCTTCTGGCTCAGCCTGGCCCTGTCGTTCGCGGTGGCGTTCCTGGTCACCACGCCGGTCAACAAGTGGATGATCGGGCGGGGCAAGGGACATGCGGTGGTCCACCAGTACCACTGACCAGGCCATGGCGGCCCGGGGCTAGAGCTCCGGGCCGTCGCCCGGCTCCTCCTGGTAGGAGTAGCGCTGCTCCGTCCAGGGGTCGCCGATGTTGTGGTAGCCGCGCTCCTCCCAGAAGCCGCGGCGGTCGGCGGTCATGTACTCCACCCCGCGCACCCATTTCGGGCCCTTCCAGGCGTACAGATGGGGAACCACCAGCCGCACCGGAAAGCCGTGCTCTGCGGTGAGCAGCTCGCCGTCCTTGTGGGTGGCGAAAATCGTGGACTCCGTCATGAAGTCCGCCAGCCGCAGATTCGAGCTGAACCCGTATTCGGCCCACACCATCACGTGGGTGACGTCGGGCGCCGGCGGTGCGAGCTTCACGATCTCCAGCGAGGAAACCCCGCCCCATTCGGCGTCGAGCATGCTGAATTTGGTGACGCAGTGCAGATCGGCCACGACCGTCGAGTACGGCAGGGCCGAGAACTCCTCATGCGTCCAGCAGTGTTTTTCGCCGTCCGCCGTGGCGCCGAAGACCCGGAACTCCCATCGGTCCGGCTTGAACTTCGGGACCGGCCCATAGTGCGTAACCGGCCAACCGCGCTGCAGTCGCTGCCCAGGAGGCAGCTTCGCGAGCTCCCCCTCGCGGCTTTCCGACTGACCCATGGGCTCCATGGTCTCAGACCGCCGGGGGTGGTCGTGACCAGGGCATCGGGGACGGGCACAACTCGTACTAAGCGTGCACTTACTGGACGCCCCAACAGGCGCGGTGCGACGATGCGCGGAACCTGCCGTTCCCGATCGGATTGGAAGGAGCCCCTCCGATGCAGGGTGACCCCGAGGTCCTCGAGTTCCTCAACGAGCAGCTGACCGGCGAACTGACCGCGATCAATCAGTACTTTCTGCACTCAAAGATGCAGGACCACTTTGGCTGGACTCGGCTTGCCAAATACACCCGGTCGGAGTCTTTCGACGAGATGAAGCATGCGGAGATGCTCACCGACCGCATCCTTCTCCTGGATGGGCTGCCCAATTACCAGCGGCTCTTCCATGTCCGGGTGGGGCAGACGCTGACCGAGATGTTCCAGGCCGACCGGCAGGTGGAGGTCGAGGCGATCGACCGCCTCAAGCGGGGCATCGAGCTGATGCGGTCCAAGGCGGACATCACCTCGGCGAATCTCTTCGAGTACATCCTCGCCGACGAGGAACTCCACATCGACTATCTCGACACCCAGCTCGAGCTGATCGAGAAGCTCGGTGAGCCCCTCTACATCGCCCAGCAGATCGAGCAGCCCAGCGACCACGGCGACAACTACTCGGGGAGCGGCAAGGGCCACTGAGCCCGCGGCGGCAGAACGCGCGGCGACCGAGCCGGTCCGCCGGTCAGGCCGCCTCGGCCGCCGTCGGCTCCGGGACGGCAGCGGCAGCGACCGCCGTCGTCGTCGCGGCCGTCGTGAGGACGACCGGGTCCAGCGCCTCGCGCCGGGGGCACGCACCGCGGCCCAGCAGCGCCTGGATCTTCCGCACGCACGATCCGCAGTCCGTGCCCGCCTTGCAGGCACCGGCGATCTGGCGCGGGGTGCACGCGCCCGATTCCGCGTGCTCGCGCACCTGCTTCTCGGTGATCCCGAAGCATGAGCAGACGTACACGGGCTCTCCAGCGGTGGCATCGACGACGGCATTGATCAGTGAGGTAATCCTTACCTTACCTGCCGCGCCGGACCCCCACAACGCACAGCGGGCGCGGATCCTTGTGATCCGCGCCCCACCTGCGTCTTTGTGATCTTTACCGACCCCGGACGATCCCTACTGGTCCCGGTACATCTCCGCCACCAGGAACGCCAGGTCCAGCGACTGGCTGCGGTTGAGCCGCGGGTCGCACGCCGTCTCGTAGCGCTGGTGCAGATCGTCGACGAAGATCTCGTCGCCGCCGCCCACGCACTCCGTGACATCGTCGCCGGTCAGCTCCACATGGATGCCGCCCGGATGGGTGCCCAGCTCCTTGTGGACCTCGAAGAAGCCCTTGACCTCGTCCAGCACATCGTCGAAGCGGCGGGTCTTGTGCCCGGACGCCGCCTCGAAGGTGTTGCCGTGCATCGGGTCGCAGACCCAGACGACCTGCGCACCGGAGGCGGTCACCTTCTCCACCAGGTTGGGCAGCTTGTCGCGGATCTTGTCCGCGCCCATCCGGGTGATGAAGGTCAGCCGGCCCGGCTCACGGTCCGGGTCGATCCGCTCGATCAGCGACAGCGCCTCTTCCGGCGTGGTCGTCGGGCCGAGCTTCACGCCCACCGGGTTGCGGACCTTGGAGGCGAACTCGATGTGCGCCCCGTCCAACTGCCGGGTGCGCTCGCCGATCCAGACCATGTGGCCGGACACGTCGTACAGCTCTCCGGTGCGGGAGTCGGTGCGGGTCAGCGCCGTCTCGTAGTCCAGGATCAGCGCCTCGTGCGAGGAGAAGAACTCGACGGTCTTGAACTCCTCCGGGTCCACCCCGCAGGCGTTCATGAAGGCCAGCGCCCGGTCGATCTCGCGCGCCAGCGCCTCGTAGCGCTGGCCCGAGGGCGAGGACTTCACGAAGTCCTGGTTCCAGGCGTGCACCTGCCGCAGGTCCGCGTAGCCGCCGGTGGTGAAGGCGCGCACCAGGTTCAGCGTCGAGGCCGACGCCTGGTACATCCGCTTCAGCCGCTGCGGGTCCGGGATCCGCGCCTCGGGGGTGAACTCGAACCCGTTGACGGAGTCGCCCCGGTAGGTGGGCAGGGTCACCCCGTCCCGGGTCTCGGTCGGCTTGGAGCGCGGCTTGCTGTACTGCCCGGCGATCCGGCCCACCTTCACCACCGGGACGGATCCGGCGTAGGTCAGCACGGCGCCCATCTGGAGGAGCGTCTTGAGCTTGTTGCGGATCTGGTCGGCGCCCACGCCGTCGAATGCCTCGGCGCAGTCACCGCCCTGGAGCAGAAACGCCTCGCCCCGCGCCACGGCCCCCAGGCGGTGCCGCAGCGCGTCGCACTCGCCCGCGAAGACGAGCGGCGGATAGGACTCGAGCTCAGCGATCACATCGCGCAGAGCCGCTCGGTCCGGCCAGTCGGGCTGCTGCGCCGCGGGAAGAGACTGCCAGGTGTGGCCACCGGCGTGGGTTTCAGCGTTCACGGTCACCCGGACAAGGTTACGGGGTCCTGCCGCGCGTCCAGCCCGCTGCCCACGGTGTGAGACGCCGCCCCTCACGCTGTGAGCGCCTACGCCGCCCACATGATGTCGTGGGCAAGCACTCCGCGCGACGAAGGTCCGTACCAAGCACACGCAGGACGCGTCGCGCAAGAACGGGCGTTCGGGCATCCTCCGGCTGTTTACGGACAGTCCGTGAAGATGACGTGATGGAACCGTGCCCTCCTCGGACGCTGTCCGGGTGACCGGCCCACCTCTGCGGCCGGCCCCCATCCGAAGGAGTGCCCCATGAGGAAGTTGCTCCGCCGCGGTGCCGCCGCCTTCGCGGCCGCCGCCTCGCTCGCAGTGATGTCGCTCAACGCCACAGCCGCCCAGGCGGATTCATCGGCCATCGCGTCCGGGATGACCTGGACCGTGCTCGCGAAGGGGACCGACGGCACGATCCGGGTGGGCGCGGACTCCGCGACCGACGCGTACAACGGTGACACCGCCGCCACGGCGACGCTCCCCGTGCTGTGCCTGAGAGTCAGCGGCAGCGCCGTGCCCAGTGGGATCACCCCGGACTTCTACGCCGGTTGGTCGCGCGGCACCGTGGCCGCGACGCCGCCCGTGCTGGGCAAGTCGCTGACCAGCCGGGCCGCGGCGGACGCGATCTGTGCGCGGTACTACGGCGCGGACTGGCGGGAGGCCGAGTTCCACGACGGCCGGTACGGCGCCAACCTGGAGGCGAGCGGTGGCTGGTCCTTCTGGGCGTACGGCTACGTACCCGAAGGCACCCGCTTCTGGACCGCGATCAACGATCAGCCGGCGAACCCCTGGAACTGAGGTAAGGTCCTGGACATGCACGCGCGACTGACCATGACCTGGTGGTGGACCGCTCATCCGGCGGCCCACTGAATCGCGCACTCCCAAGATCTCGCGAAGGCCGCCCGAGGGGCGGCCTTCGGCGTTTCCGCGGGTCGTTCCTCATTCCGGAAGGAATCACCCGCCATGCAGAACCCCCACACTCAGGCCGTCGTCGCGCGGCTGCTCTCCGACGACGCGCCGCCCTTCGCCCTGCTGCACCGCCGCACCCCCGGCCGGGCGCCCGACACCGTCGAGGTGCTGCTCGGCCCGGTCGGCGAGGTGGCACGGCTGACCGACATCCCGCTGCCCACCGGGACCCCGCGGGACGGCGCCCCGGTGGCCGACGCCCTCGCGCTGGTGCCGTTCCGGCAGATCCACGAGCGCGGGTTCGAGGTGCGCGACGACGGCACGCCGCTGGCCGTGCTGCGCCCGGAGGAGACCTACGAGCTGCCGCTCGCCGAGGCGCTGGCGGCGCTGCCCGGGCACCCGGTGCGGGTCGAGGACGGGGCGTTCGACGTGGACGACGCCGCTTACGCGGACATCGTGAGCCGGGTCATCGAGGACGAGATCGGCACCGGCGAGGGCGCCAACTTCGTCATCCGAAGGACCTTCCGGGGCGAGATCCCGGGCTTCGGGAGTACCGACGCGCTCGCGCTCTTCCGGCGGCTGCTCGCCGGGGAGCGGGGCGCCTACTGGACGTATGTGGTGCGGCTGGCGGACGGGCGGACGCTGGTGGGGGCCAGCCCCGAGGTGCATGTGCGGATGTCCGGGGGGACGGTCGTGATGAACCCGATCAGCGGGACGTACCGCTACCCCGAGGGCGGGCCGAGCGCGGAGGGGCTGCTGGCGTTCCTGCACGACCGCAAGGAGGTGGAGGAGCTGTCCATGGTCGTGGACGAGGAGCTGAAGATGATGTGCACCGTCGGCGACATGGGCGGGACGGTGATCGGGCCCCGGCTCAAGGAGATGGCGCACCTCGCGCACACCGAGTACGAGCTGCGCGGCCGCTCCTCCTGGGACGTCCGGGAGGTGCTCCGCGAGACGATGTTCGCCGCGACCGTCACCGGCTCCCCGGTGCAGAACGCCTGCCGGGTGATCGAGCGGTACGAACCCGGTGGCCGCGGCTACTACGCGGGGGCGCTCGCGCTGATCGGACGGGACGGCGGCGGCGCGCAGACCCTGGACTCGCCGATCCTGATCCGGACCGCCGACATCGACGCCGGGGGATCGCTGGAGGTGGCCGTCGGCGCCACGCTCGTCCGCCACTCGGACCCGCGCGGCGAAGTGGCCGAGACCCATGCGAAGGCGGCCGGGGTACTGACCGCGCTGGGCGTGCGGCCCGCGCCCGTACGGCCGGAGGAGGAGGGCCCGCGGCCGCGGCTCACGGACGATCCGCGGGTACGGGCGGCGCTGGACGCGCGGCGGGCGGACCTGGCGCCGTTCTGGCTGCGGATGCAAGCGCCCGAGGAGCCCCGGGCCGGGAGGCTGTCCGGGCATGCCCTGGTGATCGACGCCGAGGACACCTTCACCGCGATGCTCGCGCATCTGCTGCGCACCTCGGGGCTGACCGTGACCGTGCGGCGGTACGACGAGCGGGGGGTGCGGGAGGCGGCGCTGGCGCATCAGGGGCCCGTGGTGCTCGGCCCGGGTCCCGGCGACCCGGGCGACACGGCCGACCCGAAGATGCGGTTCCTGCGGGCGCTGGCCGCCGAGCTGGTGGCCGGGCACCGGCACGGGCTGCTGGGGGTGTGCCTGGGGAACGAGCTGATCGCGGCCGAGCTGGGGCTGGAGATCGTGCGCAAGGACGTGCCGTTCCAGGGCGCCCAGGAGCGGATCGACTTCTTCGGGCGCGAGGAGACCGTCGGCTTCTACAACACCTTCACGGCGCGCTGCGACGAGGCGGTGGAGACGGAGCTGGCGATGCACCGCGTGGAGCTGAGCCGGGACCGGGTGACCGGCGATGTGCACGCGCTGCGCGGGCCGGGCTTCGCCGGGGTGCAGTTCCACCCGGAGTCGGTGCTGTCGCGGGACGGGGCGGCGCTGGTGGCGGAGCTGCTGGCGGCCGTCCTGGTCTGAAGGGCCCGCGGGCCCGAGGGGCGGCGTGACGCTGGGCCGGGCGCGACTTCCGCGCCCGGCCCATCGCCGTACTGCACCCAGACGGCCTCAGCCGAAGAAGACCTCGGCCTCGGCGTAGAGCGAGGGATCGACCGTCTTGAGCCGTGCGGTCGCCTCGGCAAGCGGTACCCGGATGATGTCGGTGCCGCGCAGCGCGACCATCTTTCCGAAGTCCTCGTCCCGGACCGCGTCGATGGCGTGCAGCCCGAAGCGGGTGGCGAGCCAGCGGTCGAAGGCGCTGGGCGTGCCCCCGCGCTGGACATGGCCGAGGACGGTGGTGCGGGCCTCCTTGCCGGTGCGCTTCTCGATCTCCTTGGCCAGCCACTCGCCGACTCCGGAGAGCCGGACATGGCCGAAGGAGTCCAGCGTGTCGTCCTTGAGGACCGCGTCGCCGTCCCTGGGCATCGCGCCCTCGGCGACGACGACGATCGGGGCGTAGCGGATCTTGAAACGGGATTCGACCCAGGCGCAGACCTGATCGACGTCGAAGCGCTGCTCGGGGAGGAGGATGACATTGGCGCCGCCGGCGAGCCCCGAGTGCAGGGCGATCCACCCGGCGTGACGGCCCATCACCTCGACGACGAGCACGCGCATATGCGATTCGGCGGTGGTGTGGAGCCGGTCGATGGCCTCGGTGGCGATGTTGACGGCGGTGTCGAAGCCGAAGGTGTAGTCGGTGGCGGACAGGTCGTTGTCGATGGTCTTGGGGACGCCGACGCAGCGGAGGCCGTAGTCGCCGGAGAGCCGGGCGGCGACGCCGAGGGTGTCCTCGCCGCCGATCGCGATCAGCGCGTCGACCTCCAGCTTGACGAGGGTCTCCTTGACCCGGCGGATGCCGTCCTCGCTCTTGAGCGGATTGGTGCGGGAGGAGCCGAGGATGGTGCCGCCGCGTGGCAGGATGCCGCGCACCGCGCGGATGTCGAGGGGAACGGTGTCGTTCTCGAGAGGGCCGCGCCAGCCGTCCCGGAAGCCGATGAAGTCATAGCCGTATTCCTGTACGCCCTTGCGCACGACGGCGCGGATGACCGCGTTGAGCCCGGGGCAGTCACCGCCGCCGGTCAGCACTCCGACCCGCATCGTTTCTTCCCTTCTCCCGTGGAATCCCGTGATTGGGCCCGGTACGGAGAGCCACGCTAACGGTGATCCAGGTCACACGGGATGGGGCGTCGGACGATTCCCGTGCGAACCAAGGGAGTTGGTTTTGAACTTCACCCGTACGAGGGGGTGACGCGGTGTCACCGGCCTCGGCCGGACGGCGTCAGGCGTCGTCCAGGCCGCGCTCGATGGCGTAGCGGACCAGCTCCACGCGATTGTGCAGCTGGAGCTTGCCGAGGGTGTTCTGGACGTGGTTCTGCACCGTGCGGTGCGAGATGACCAGCCGCTCGGCGATCTGCTTGTACGAAAGCCCCTTGGCCACCAGCCGCAGCACCTCCGTCTCACGCTCGGTGAGCTGCGGGGCGGCGGGCTGGTCGGCGGCGGTGGGGGCGGGCTCGCCCGCGAGCCGCCGGTACTCGCCGAGCACCAGGCCCGCGAGGCCGGGGGTGAACACCGGGTCGCCGGCCGCCGTGCGGCGCACCGCGTCCAGCAGCTCCTCGGTGCTGGCCGACTTCAGCAGATAGCCGGTGGCCCCGGACTTGACCGCCTCCAGGACGTCCGCGTGCTCACCGCTCGCGGAGAGCACCAGCACCCGCAGCCCGGGGCGGTCGGCGAGGACCTCCTTGCACACCTCGACCCCCGGCAGCCCGGGGAGGTTGAGGTCGAGCACCAGGACGTCGGGCCCGGCGGCCTTGGCCCGGCGGACCGCCTGCGGTCCGTCCCCGGCCGTGGCCACCACGTCGAACCCGGCCTCGGACAGGTCACGGGCCACCGCGTCGCGCCACATCGGATGGTCGTCGACCACCATCACCGTCACCGGGCGGCCGTCGTGCTGAGCGGTCATCGTGCCGCTTCCCCCTTCTGCTTCGCCTTCTTCGCCGACGCCTTCGGAACCGTCAACTCCACCTCGGTGCCCTGCCCCGGCGCCGAGATCCACTCGGCGGTGCCGCCGAGGTCGCGCAGCCGCCCCCGGATCGACAGGGCCACCCCGAGCCGGCCCTCCGCCTCCGCGTCCGCCAGCCGCCCCTCGGGGATGCCGGGGCCGTCGTCCCGTACGGTCACCATCACCGCGTCCGGCTCGTCCTCGAGCAGGATCCAGGCGTGGGCGTCCTCCCCGGCGTGGACCCGTACGTTGTCCAGGGCGGCGCCGACGGCGGCGGCCAACTCCCCGGCGACGCCCGCCGGGAGGAGCACCGGGGCACCCGGCTCGGAGAAGGTGACCCGGGAGCCCGCGTGCGGGGCCAGCAGGGCCCGCAGATCGCAGGAGCCGCCGTCGGAGTGCTCGGGGTCGGGCGGGCAGGGCGGGACCGGCGGGTCCGCCGCGTCCGGGAGGGCGCCCGGGCCGGCCGCTGCCTCCGTCCCGTCCCCCGTGCGCGGCCGGTTCACCAGACCGGTGGAGACCAGGGTGCGCAGCGCGATCTCCTGCTCCCCCGCCATCCGGCCGAGTTCGGCCGCCTCACCGCCGATCGCGGCGCCGCGCCGCTGCACCATGGCGAGCACCTGGAGCACGCTGTCGTGGATGTCGCGGGCCAGCCGCTCCCGCTCCCGGGTGGCCGCCTCGATGCGCAGCGCGCGGGCGAGGGTGCGCTCACTGGCGCGGGCCACCTCGACCACATAGCCGATGCCCACGCTCGCCACCCACACCAACGACAGCATGTGGACGGTGTCCTGGGCGAATCCGCCGCGCTCGATCACATTGGCGGCGCAGACCACGGTGGAGGCCGAGGCGCCCCAGCGCCAGCCGCCCTTGATGGCGAAGCCGAGGACCGCGCCCATCGTCCATATGGAAGGCAGCGTGGGCGTGCCGTCGGCGATCCGGTCGTGGCTGTCCACGAGCGGGGTGAGCAGAATGCCGGTCACCGCGATGCCGAGGTCGCCGACGAGGAACCGCCGGGTGCAGCGCTCGGCCGAGGCGACCATCCGGAAGGTGAGTGCCGTCCACAGCGTCAGCACCGCCATGTAGACGACGGCGCCGAGCGGATGGTCGTAGTCGTCGAAGGAGTAGACGCACAGCCCGAGCGCGTAGAGCAGGGTCAGCACCCGGTAGGCGGTCAGCGCCTGCCACAGCGGCTGCTCCACGGACATCCGCACCACGCGCTCGCCCCCGGCGCGCTCCCGTCTGGACCGCTCCGTCAACGTCCCCCACCCCCGGTGCCGGCGCGGCTAGGCGCCGGACTTGTGTTTGTCCTTCTCCTTCTCGGCCTTCTCCTTCTCGGCCTGCTTCTTCTCGGCCTGCTTCCGGGCCGCCTCCGCCTCCGCGATCTGCCGCTTGGCGGCGGTGGCGTAGACGTCCACGTACTCCTGGCCGGAGAGCTTCATGATCTCGTACATGACCTCGTCGGTCACCGAGCGCAGGATGAAGCGGTCGCCGTCCATGCCGTGGTAGCGGCTGAAGTCCAGCGGCTTGCCGATCCGGATACCGGGCCGCATCAGCTTCGGCATGACCTTGCCGGGGGGCTGGATCTTCTCGGTGTCGATCATCGCCACGGGGATCACCGGGGCGCCGGTCGCGAGCGCGACCCGGGCCAGACCGCCCGGCTTGCCCCGGTAGAGCCGTCCGTCGGGCGAGCGGGTGCCCTCGGGGTAGATGCCGAAGAGCTCACCGCGCTTGATCACCTCGATGCCCGCCTTGATGGCGGCCTCGCCGGCGCCGCGCGAGCCCGAGCGGTCCACCGGGAGCTGCCCGACGCCCTTGAAGAAGGCCGCCGTGAGCCGTCCCTTGACCCCGGGGGTGGTGAAGTACTCCTGCTTGGCGATGAAGGTGACCTTGCGGTCGAGCACCGCGGGCAGGAAGAAGGAGTCGGAGAAGGAGAGGTGGTTGCTCGCGAGGATGGCCGGACCCTCGGCGGGGACGTGCTCCAACCCCTCCACCCAGGGCCGGAAGGTGAGCTTCAAGGCGCCACCCACCGACAGCTTCATTGCGCTGTAGAACAACCGGGACCTCCTGTATCCGACGAGGAGACCTTAACCTGCCTACCCCGTACGGGGCGCGCCGCGTACGCTGAGGACCTCGAGCCCGCTTCCCCAGCGAACGGAGATCCGTGGTGCCGCTCCTGCCCGGAGCCGAGCCGTTCCGCCACGACGGCGGAGAGATCGGCGTCCTCGTCTGTCACGGATTCACCGGCTCCCCACAGTCCGTGCGGCCCTGGGCCGACCATCTCGCGGCCCGTGGCCTGACCGTCTCCCTGCCGCTGCTCCCCGGCCATGGCACGCGCTGGCAGGATCTCGCCGTCACCGGCTGGCAGGACTGGTACGCGGAGGTGGACCGCGAGTTGGGAAGGCTCTCCCGGGCCTGCGAGCGGGTGTTCGTCTGCGGGCTGTCCATGGGCGGGGCGCTCGCGCTGCGGCTGGCCGCCCAGCACGGCGCGGCGATCAGTGGCGTGGCCGTCGTGAATCCGGCCAACCGCATCCACGATCCGCTGGCCGTGGCCCTTCCGGTGCTGCGTCATCTGGTGCCGTCGGTGAAGGGCATCGTGAGCGACATCGCCAAGCCGGGCGCGCGGGAGTCGGGCTACGAGCGGATGCCGCTGCACGCCGTGCACTCGATGCGCCGCTTCTACCGGGTGGTCGACGCCGAACTGCCGCAGGTGACCCAGCCGCTGCTGGTGATGCACAGCCCCCAGGACCATGTGGTGCCGTCGGCCGACTCCGAGCGCATCCTGAGTCAGGTGTCCTCCCGGGACGTCACCGAGCGGCTGCTGGAGCGCAGCTACCACGTGGCGACGCTGGACCACGACGCCGAGTTCATCTTCGAGGAGACGGACACGTTCATCACCCGGCTGACGGCGGGTATGGGTGAAGACATCACCCGGACCGGTCTCGGGAAGGGCAGCGGAAAGGAGGGGGCGGCGGCCAGTGGCTGAGCGCGACTCGAATGGACACGAGGCGGACGCGCGGCGGGACGACGACGCCGCCTTCGCCGCGATCGTCGCCGCGTACGGGGAGGAGCCGCAGGACCCGCCGGGCGCCGAGCGATGGCCCGCCGCCGAGAACCTCGACGAGGAGCGGGACCGGGACCGCCGGTCCGCGGCGGACGGGGACACCGACGCCGACGCCGACGGGTCCGGTGACGGCGAGGCGGCCACGGGCGGGCCGGCCAAGTCCGACACGACCGGGAAGCCGGGCGGCTTCATCGTCTACGCCCCGGGCGTGGGCCCCCGCGACTGGGAGCCCGACGAGCCGTCCGAGGACGACTTCGACGAGACCGACGAGGGCCATTTCGTCCCGCCCGAGCCGCCTCCGCTGCCCGAGTCCGACACCACCTCCCGCTTCGCCTGGCTCGGTGTGCTGGGCGGGCCGCTGCTGCTGCTCGGAGTGGTGCTGTTCCAGGTGGAGATGGTCTGGTGGATCGCCACGCTGGGCGTCGGCGGTTTCCTGGGCGGCTTCGTCACGCTGGTGCTGCGGATGAAGGACGACGACGAGGAAGAGGACGACGACCCGGGGCGCGGCGCCGTCGTCTGACCCCGGCACCCCGGAGCCGGGCGCGCCCAGGCTCCGGCTCCTGCCCGGCCGCTCAGGCCAGGGACGCCCGGGGCAGCCTGAGCGCGGCCAGCACCGGAAGGTGGTCCGTGGCCGCCCGGAGGTCCGCGTCGGTGACGCCCGGCAGCCCGGCCGGGACCCCACAGCCGATGATCTCGATGCCCTCCGAGGCGAAGACGGCGTCGATGCGCCGACGCGGATCCTTGGGGGTGAAGGTGGCCTCGCTCCCCCAGGGCTCGGTGGCCCAGCCGTCCCGCAGCTTCCCCGCGATCCGGCGGAAGGCGCGGCCGTCCGGCCGGTCGTTGATGTCACCGGCCGCGACGGCGTACGGGACGTCCAGCGCGGTCAGGTGGTCCAGCAGCATCCCGGCCTGGTCGTAGCGCTCGGCCTCGGCGAGGCTCAGATGGCAGCTGACCACGCCGAGCCGGACGCCGTCGCCCCCGCCGTTCTCCGGGCGGCCGGTGTCGCGGTGGCCGCCGCCGAAGCGCAGCACGGCGGTGGCGAAACCGCGCCGGTGCAGCCCGGGGACGCGCGGCAGCAGGGTGTCCTCGGCGCGCTCCACATGGGCGCGCAGCGAGGTGAGGATCATCGGGCCGGCGGCGGTGGCCCCGCCCGTGGTGTAGACGAGGCCGGTCTCCCGGGCCAGCCAGGCGGCGGCCTTGCGCCAGCGGAAGAAGCGCGGCGCCTCCTGGACGCAGACGACATCGGGGGCACAGGCCCGGATCACCCGGGCCAGCGCCTCGCGGTCGTCCCGCATCGAGCGGATGTTGTAGCTGAGCACCCGCACCACCGCCGCGTCCGGGCCGGTGGTGGATCCGGGCAGGTCCGTGAGCGGCACGTTCCCCCCTTCGCGTCTCAGCCCTGGCGGGCCAGGTCGGCGGCGCCGACGAGCCCGGCCTTGCCACCGAGCTGCGCGGCGAGCACCTGGGCGTGCGGACGCCACTGGTTGCCCACCAGCCAGCGCCGGAAGGACTTGCGGATCGGCTCCAGGACGAGATCGCCCTCGTCGGAGACCCCGCCGCCGACGATGAACGCCGAGGGGTCGAAGAGCGAGGCGAGGTCGGCGAGCCCGGCCCCGGCCCAGCGGGCCAGCTCGCGGAAGGAATCGATGGCGACGGGGTCGCCCTGGCGGGCGGCGTCGCTGATGTGCTTGCCCTCGATGCCCTCGGAGGTGCCGTCGCCGAGGCCGAGCAGGACCGTGGCGTTCTCCGGGGTGGCGGCGGCGCGCTGCTTGGCGTAGCGGACCAGGGCACGGCCGGAGGCGTACTGCTCCCAGCAGCCCTGGCTGCCGCAGCCGCACAGCAGTCCGTCCGGGACGACCCTTATGTGGCCGAACTCGGCCGCGACGCCGAACCGGCCGCGGTGCAGCTTGCCGCCGATGATGATGCCGCCGCCGAGGCCGGTGCCGAGCGTGATGCACACGACGTCGTCATGGCCGACCCCGGCGCCGAAGCGGTACTCGCCCCAGGCCGCGGCGTTGGCGTCGTTCTCCACCACGACGGGCAGGCCGACGCGCTGCTCGACCTTGTCCTTGAGCGCCTCGTGCCGCCAGTTGATGTTGGGCGCGAAGAGCACGGTGGCGCGCTTGTCGTCCACATAGCCGGCCGCGCCGATGCCGACGGCCTCGATGTCATGACCCTCACTGACGATGCGCACCGCGTCCGCGATGGCGTCGACGACTCCCTCGGGAGTCTGCGGGGTCGAAACCTGGCTCGTCTCGAGAATCGAGCCCTCTTCGTCGACCACGCCGGCCGCGATCTTCGTGCCGCCGATGTCGACGCCGATGGTGAGTCCCATGAGTCCCTCAGTTATTTGGTCGAACCCCGCCGAGGCTAACGGTACCGGAGGTGGCGCTCAGTCGAGGTCGATGTGTTCACTACTCGAACTCTCGGATTCCTGGCCACTTCCCTTGGAGCCGCCCTCGGCTCCCTGGGTCCAGCGTCGCTCCTGGCCGGTCACGGCGGCGCGATAGGCGGCGAGCAGTTCGGATCCGGCGCTGGCGAGGTGTTCGAAAACCTCTGGATTGCGCTCTATGACCGGTTCTACGCTGGCCTTCGCCTGTGCGATCAATTGTTGTACGGCCCCCTGAACCGCCGTCCCGGCGATCGGCGTCTGGGCGACCTTCTCCGCGAGCGCGTCGGCCAGCTTGAGGAACTCCTCGGCCACGCTCCCCGGCTCCTCGGTGGTCTGCCGGGCGCGCTGCCTGGCCCGCTCGGCGGCGAGGTCCTCCTCACAGGCCCGCTCCCAGGCGTCGGGGTCGATCTCGGTGACCGGCACATCGGTGACCGGGGGCTCCGGGGGGCGCTCGGTGGCATCGCTCATGGCGAACTCCTGCGGCGGGGATGCTGGCCGCCCGGTTCTGTTCATCCGGGCTTGTGACCGACGTTACCGGAAGGAGGGGGTGGGGTCAGAGCCGGAGACCGGCCGTCGTGGACGCGGGGGTCAGACCCGCTTCGGCCACAGGTCCGGGTCGGGTGTGAAGCGCACCTGGAGCCATCCGTCGCGCAGCCCGGCGCCGGAGACGGTGCAGCGGCGCAGGGCGGACGGCAGCGGCAGCACCCGGTGGAACGGCGCGACGGTGACGATCAGTTCGTCGCCCCGGCGCACCAGGGAGAGCCCGTCGCGGTCGGCGCCGGGCAGCGGCAGCCGCCACAGCAGCACCCCGTCCTCGGCCAGCCGGTCCTCGACGGTCCAGGGGTCGGGGGCGGGCCGGTCGGGCCGCGCCCCCGGCGCCCCGACGGCCCCGGCGAGGTCGGCGAGCCCGGCCGGGGCGCGCCGGGCGCCGTCGCCGGGGTGCGATCCGGCGGGATGCGGCTCGCCGGGGTGCGGGTCGGCGGGCCGCGGCTCGGCGGGGTGCGGGTCGCCGAGGCCGTGCGGATCGCGGCCCAGATGCGGCAGCTCGCGGACCGGGACGGCGGGGGCCCACTGCTCGTACAGCTCCTTGAGCGCGTCCTGCTGCTGGCCCGACAGCGCGGCGAGCCACGGGTCGGCGGTGCCGGTGGGCAGCAGCCGGTTGGCGATCACCGCCTCCACCCGGCAGCCGTGCAGCGCCAGACCGGCACGGGCGGTGCGCAGCGCCCGGTCGGCGAGCGGTCCGGGCTCCACGACCAGCCGTACCGTGGTGGCCTCGGACTCGATCACGCCCTGGACGGCGGTCAGCTCCCGCTCCCAGCGCTCGGCCGTCTCGTACAGCTTCTGCGCGGGCATCGGCACCCCCGCCAGCTGGGCCAGCATCGGCCGCAGCGCGCGGGCCGCCTGCCGCTCGGCGGGCAGCAGCCGCCGCAGATAGCGCCGTAGCTGCTCGGGCAGCGCCAGCAGCGCGACGGTGTCCGGCGCGGGCGGCATGTCGACCACGAGGACGTCCCAGCCGGTGCCGGGCGGGGCGGTCTGGGCGGCGCGCAGGGCGCGCAGCAGCGCGATGGCCTCCACCCCGGGCAGGGCGGTCAGCTCCTCGCCGTCCAGCGGGGTGGCGCCGAGCAGGTCGAGCAGGCCGTGGCCGCGGTCCTGGAGCGCGGTCAGCTCACCGCGGAACCACTCGTCCGTGACGACCCGCGCGGCCCACAGCCCCGGGGCCGGCTCGACGGGTACGGACCACGGCAGCCGGTCCGCCGAGCGCCCGGGGACCGACCGCGGCGCGCCGATGCCGAGCAGCGCCTCGGGGGTGCCGTCGGAGTCGGCGGTGAGCAGCAGGGTCCGCTGCCCCTCACGGGCGGCGGCGAGGGCGGTCGCGGCGGCCACGGTGGTGCGGCCCGCGCCGCCGGTACCGGTGACGAGGACCGTACGCATGAAGGGAGCCTCCGGCAGGGGGTTACGTCGGTGTGCGCGGCGCGGGTCCGGTGATCCGCACCCGCCGGAGCGTACCCCGCGCCGTGGATCACCCCGGGCACCGTCGGGGCCCGGGGCGGTCCGGGGTGGTCCGGAGTGGTCCGGGCGGGTCAGGCGCCCTCGACGCGCTTCTTCAGGCCCGCGAGCGCGCGGTCGATGATGACCTTCTCGGCCTTGCGCTTGATCATGCCCAGCATGGGGATCTTGACGTCGACCGTGAGCTGGTACGTCACCTCGGTGCTCTTGCCGCCGTCGAGCGCCGAGAGCCGGTAGGAGCCGTCAAGGGTGCGCAGCATCTGGGACTTGACCAGGGACCAGTTGACCTGGTCGTCCCCGGTCCAGCTGTACTGGAGGGTGTAGTCGTCCTTGATCGCGCCCGCGTCGAGCAGCATCCGCACCTGCTCGGCGCGCCCCCGGGCGTCCTTGGTGAGGATGTCAGCCTCCTTCACCTCACCGGACCACTCCGGGTAACGGTCGAAGTCGGCGATCACCTCCATCACGTCGGCCGGTGCCGCCTCGATCGTGATGCTCGAGCTGGTGTGTTCCGCCATCGCCGTGGCTCCTCCGTACCGGTCCGCCGCATGGGATCTCTGCGGCTGAAGGCTACCGCGCGCGGGTCACCACTCCAGGGTCCAGGGGGTGCCGGAGGAGGCGAAGTGTCCGACATTGACGCACTCCGTGGCCCCGATCCGCATACGGCGGACGAGCGGCTGATGGACATGGCCGAAGAGGGAGTACTTGGGGCGGACGGTGTGGATCGCCTCCAGCAGGGCGGCGCTGCCGCGCTCGAAGCGGCGGGCGACGGTGTCGTAGCAGAGGTCGGGCACCTCCGGCGGGATGTGGGTGCAGATCACGTCCACCTCGCCGAGCGCCGCGATCTTCGCCGCGTAGGTCTCGTCGTCTATCTCGTAGGGGGTGCGCATCGGCGTGCGCAGCCCGCCGCCCACGAAACCGAAGACCAGCCCGCCGATCTCCACGCGCTCGCCGTCCAGGACGGTGGTGCCGGACCGGGCGTATTCCGGCCACAGTGAAGGCATGTCGACATTTCCGTAGGTGGCGTACGTCGGGGTGGGGAACGCGGCGAAGAGCTCGGCGTACTGACGGCGGATCCCGGCCTCTATCGCCGCGTTGCGGTCGAGCCCCTCCCACAGCCGGTTGCCGAGCGCCCGTGCCTCCTCGAAGCGGCGGGCGGTGCGCAGTTCGACCAGCCGGTCGGCGTTCTCGACCCCGAAGAGATCGGGGAAGATGCCACGTGAGTGATCGGCGTAGTCGAGGAAGAGGACGAGGTCGCCGAGGCAGATCAGGGCGTCCGCCCCGTCGCCGGCCTTCTCGAGGTCCTCACTGTTGCCATGCACGTCACTCACCACGTGGACTCGCATGCGTGTCACCCTAAGACGTAAGGGCCCGCGCCCGTAAGGTGTTCCGCCTGCACCGCCCCGCGTCTACCTGCGGTTCCTTAGCGGACGCGGCGCCCGTCGACTAGTCTGCGGGCAGCAGGAAGGCGGTGTGTGACGCATCGAACATCTGGGCGGGAACCCCTATCCCGGAAGCGTACCGATGGGTAACGTCCGGGCCGTCCACCACCCCCCATGCCCCGCAGCGGCGCCGGCGCCCCACGAGGAGCAGCAGTCTTGCGCGAGTTCAGCCTTCCGGCCCTGTACGAGGTTCCGGCCGACGGCAATCTGACGGATCTCATCCGCCGCAATGCCGCACAGCATCCCGATGTCGCCGTGGTCGGCCGCAAGGTCGACGACCGATGGGAGGACGTGACCGCGACCGCGTTCCTGGCGGAGGTGCGCGCCGCCGCCAAGGGCCTGATCGCGGCCGGTGTGGAGCCGGGCGACCGGGTCGGCCTGATGTCCCGGACCCGCTACGAGTGGACGCTGCTGGACTTCGCCATCTGGAGCGCGGGCGGGGTCACCGTGCCGGTGTACGAGACGAGTTCACCGGAGCAGGTCCAGTGGATCCTCAGCGATTCGGGGGCGGTGGCCGCGCTGGTCGAGACCGGCGTCCACGAGGCCGCCGTCGAGGCCGTCCGGGACACCCTGCCCGCCCTGAAGCACGTCTGGCGGATCGAGGGCGACGCCATCGGGACGCTGCGGAAGCTGGGCGAGGACGTGTCCGAGGAGAAGGTGGACGAGCGCTCCTCGATCGCCAACGCCGACTCCCCCGCCACCATCGTCTACACCTCGGGCACCACCGGCCGCCCCAAGGGCTGTGTGCTCTCCCACCGCAGCTTCTTCGCCGAGTGCGGCAACGCGGTGGCGCGGCTCAAGCCGATCTTCAACACCGGTGAGTCGTCGGTGCTGCTGTTCCTCCCCGAGGCCCATGTCTTCGGGCGGCTGGTGGAGATCGCGGCGGTGCTGGCGCCGATCAAGCTCGGCCATGTGCCCGATGTGAAGTCCCTGACCGATGAACTCGCCGCGTTCCGGCCCACATTGGTGCTGGGCGTGCCGCGCGTCTTCGAGAAGGTCTACAACTCGGCGCGGGCGAAGGCCCAGTCCGAGGGCAAGGGCAAGATCTTCGACAAGGCGGCCGACACCGCCATCGAGTACAGCAAGGCGCTGGACGCCCCGGGCGGCCCGTCCTTCGGGCTCCGCTTCAAGCACAAGGTCTTCGACCGGCTGGTCTACAGCAAGCTGCGGGCCGTGCTGGGCGGCCGGGCCACCCACGCCATCTCCGGCGGGGCGCCGCTGGGCGAGCGGCTGGGCCACTTCTACCGGGGCATCGGCTTCACGGTGCTGGAGGGGTACGGCCTGACGGAGTCCTGCGCGGCGACCACCTTCAACCCCTGGGACCGGCAGAAGATCGGCTCGGTCGGGCAGCCGATGCCGGGCACGGTGGTGCGCATCGCCGACGACGGCGAGGTGCTGCTGCACGGTGACCACCTCTTCACCGAGTACTGGAACAACGAGACGGCCACGGCGGAGGCGCTGTCGGACGGCTGGTTCCACACCGGGGACGTGGGCACGCTCGACGAGGACGGCTACCTCACCATCACCGGCCGGAAGAAGGAGATCATCATCACCGCGGGCGGCAAGAACGTCGCCCCGGCGGTGATAGAGGACCGGATCCGGGCCCATGCCCTGGTGGCCGAGTGCATGGTCGTCGGCGACGGCCGCCCCTTCGTGGGCGCGCTGGTCACGGTGGACGAGGAGTTCCTGCCGCGCTGGGCGGCCGAACACGGCAAGCCCGAGGGCGTGACGGTGGCCGAGCTGCGGGAGGACCCGGACCTGCTGGCCGAGATCCAGCGGGCGGTGGACGACGGCAACGCGGCGGTGTCCAAGGCGGAGTCGATCCGGAAGTTCCGGGTCCTGGCGACGCAGTTCACCGAGGACTCCGGGCATGTGACGCCCTCGCTGAAGCTGAAGCGGAGCGTGGTGGCGAAGGACTTCGCCTCGGAGATCGAGGCCATCTACCGAGGCTGACGGCCACTAGGGTCCTTCTTCCACGGAGATCCGTCAGAAGGACCCTAGGCCATTGGGCCCGGGGGCGCGCCCCCGGGCCCGAGCCGTCACAGCAGCGACTTCAGGCGGTCGGCCAGCAGATCCCAGCGCCAGCGCTCCTCCACCCAGGCGCGGCCCCGCTCGCCCATGCGGCGGCGCAGCTCGGCGTCCTCCAGCAGGGTCACGACGCGCTCGGCGCTCTGCTCGGCGGAGCCGCCCCGTACGACCCATCCGGTCTCACCGTCCAGCACCGCGTCCGGCGCCCCGCCCGAATCCCCGGCGACGACCGGCAGACCGGTCGCGGACGCCTCCAGATAGACGATGCCGAGGCCCTCGACGTCCAGCCCGCCGCGCCGGGTGCGGCAGGGCATGGCGAAGACGTCGCCCGCGCCGTAGTGGGCGGGCAGCTCCTCCCAGGGGACGGGGCCGGTGAAGCGCACCGACTCGGCCACGCCCGTGGTCTCCGCGAGGCGGCGCAGATCCTTCGCGTACGGCCCGCCGCCGACGATCAGCAGCACCGCGTCCGGCACCCGCCGCAGGATCCGCGGCATGGCCCGGATCAGCGTGTCCTGCCCCTTGCGCGGCACCAGCCGGGAGACGCAGACCACGACGGGCCGCCCGGCCAGGCCCAGCCGGGCCCGGATCTCGTCGCCGCCCGAACCGGGGTGGAAGGTCTTCTCGTCCACCCCGGGCGGGAGTTGGACCATCCGGGCGGCGTCCCGGGGGTCGAGCGCGGCGGCGATCCGGGAGCGGGTGTACTCACCGAGATAGGTGAGGGTGTCCGTGGCCCCGCCGATCCGCCGCAGCAACCGCCGTGAGGCGGGCAGTTGCGCCCAGGCCGCCTCGTGGCCGTGCGTCGTGGCCACCAGCCGCCGCGCCCCGGCCGCGCGCAGCGCGGGGGCCATCAGCCCGAGCGGCGCGGCGGCGCCGAACCACACCGCGGTGCAGCCGTGCTCGCGCAGCAGCGCGGTCGCGCGGCGGGTGACGCGCGGGGTGGGCAGCAGCATGGTCGTCCGGTCCCGGACGACCGGGTACGGCTGCTCGGCGTCGAAGCGGGCGGTGGCCTCGGCGCCCTCCCGGCCGCGCTTCCAGGTGGAGGCGTAGACGACGATCCGGTCCGGGTCCAGGCGCAGCGCGATGTTGTGCAGGAACGCCTGGATGCCGCCGGGGCGGGGCGGAAAGTCGTTGGTCACGAGCAGGGTCTTGTCCATCGTGGCCGACAGTACCGGGTGCGGCGGCGGGCCCGCTCCGCCGTACCCGGGCCGGGGCCCGGGGCGGCGTTCAGCCCAGCTCGGTCGCCACGTACTTCCGCCACCGCGCCGTGAACTCCCGCATGCTCACCCCGAGCACGTTCCGCAGCGCCGACTCCACCGCCCCCGAGCGCTCGTGCGCCCGGCCCACCGCGCGGTAGAAGTCGACCAGCTTCTTCTCGCCCCACCGGTCGGCGATCAGGCGGCAGGCGAGCCAGCCCTGTTCATAGGCGCGGGAGAGGCGGTCGGGGTCGCTGCCGAAGCGGAAGTCGTCGTCGCGCGGCAGCGCGGTGGGCAGGTGGCCGGCGGTGACGGCGTCGGTGAGCTCGGGGGCGATCTGGCGGGGGGTGCGGCCCGGGGCGCGGTAGCCCACCCAGTCGGCGAAGCCCTCGGAGAGCCAGAGCGGGGTGGCGGCGCTGGTGGCGGTGCGGGTGGCCACATGGGCCGTCTCATGGGTGATCACGACGCGCCGGCCGAAGTCGCCGAGGACCTGGTACGCCTCGGGGTTGACGATCACACGGTCGGCGGGCGCCTCGTCACCGGCCCCGCCGACCTCGCCCGTGGTGACGGCGGCGATCCCGCGGTAGCCGTCCGCCGAGGCGCCGAGCAGGGCGGCCATCCGGCCCAGGGAGGCGGGGACCTCGACCACGACGCGCCCGGCCCACTCATGGGGCCAGACCTGGCCCAGGACGGGCACCGCCCGGTCCGCGGTGTCGGCGACCGCGCGCAGCAGCCGACGGTCCTGGCCGACGCCGAGGACGAGGCTGTGGGCGCCGCGGACGACGTCGACCGTGCCCTGGTCCCACAGCTGCTCCATACCGCGCTTGCCGTCCACCACGCCGTCGTCCGAGGCCACGTACCACTGCCCGCCGCGCCGGGCGAGGGTGAGGTACTGGGCGGAGACGACCGGCGCGGTGTCGTACCCCTTCAGCCGGTACCGGAGTTCGACCTGTGCGGCGAGGCTGCGGCCGCCGACCCGCGCGGGCTCGAAGCCGCCGGTGCGCACCAGGCGGTAGGTCCAGGAACGCAGCGGTACGGCGGACATCTGCCGGAACACCCGCCGCTGCTCGGCCAGGTAGCCGACCGAGCCGCGGTCGACGGTGGCGAGGAAGGCGTCCGCGTCCCGCTCCCGGACCGCCGCCGCCCGCTGGTCCAGCATGCGCTGCACGGCCCGGCCGTCGCGCCCCTCGGGGTCGTCGGGCGCGGGAACGGGTCCACAGCCGCACAGCGCGGTCACCGAGAACGCGCCCACCAGGGGCAGGCACAGCAGCGCCCGCCATCCGCCCGATCTCCACCGACCCGCCACGTCTTAGATCGTACGAGCCCGCGCGCCGGCTTCAGACGCGTGTGATGGAAGAGATCGGCAACATGCCCACGGGGTCGTAGCGGACCCGCGCCCCGGGGTAAGGGGCGTGAATCACCTGCCCGTTGCCCGCGTACATGGCCACATGGCTGGCGTCGGAGCGGTAGACCACCAGATCGCCGGGGCGGGCCTGGGACAGCGGCACCGACTGCCCGGCGTGCGCCTGGGCCTGGGAGGTGCGCGGAATGGCCACCCCGGCATGGGCGTACGCCCATTGGGTCAGCCCGGAGCAGTCGAACGCGGTGGGACCGGCCTGGCCCCACGCGTACGGCAGCCCCAGGGCCGCCCGTGCCGCGCCGAACGCCGCGGCGGCACGCCCCGAGGAGGGCACGGCGTGCGGCCCGCCGGTGAGGCCGCCGGGGAGCTCCTCGGGGCCGTCACCGGAACCGGAAGGGGAGTGGCCGCCGGGAAGGGCGCCCGGCACCAGTCCGGCGAGGGCGCCGGGCTCCCGGCCGCCCGCCCGCGAGGCGCGGCGTGCGTAGCTCTCCCACTCCCCCGGCGGCAGCGCGTTCACCAGCCGCCGTGCCGTGGCCAGCCGGCGCTGGACCGCCCGCTTGTGGCGGGCCACCTCCTTACGGCTGTGCTCCAGCTTCACCAGCTTGGCCGCGGCCTCCGCGCGCTCCTGCCGCAGCGTCCGCTGGGCGCTGGTGAGCACCCGAAGCTGGGCGGCCTGACGGCTGGTGATCCGCTCCAGCGTGGCGGCCCGGTCGAGGTACTGGGCCGGGTCCCCGGACAGCAGCAGCGCGAGGCCCGGGTCGATCCCGCCGGTGCGGTACTGCCCGCCCGCGAGGGCGCCGAGCGCCGTCCGCATCCGGTTGACCCGCCCCTGGCCGCGGGCGACCCGGTCCTGGATCCGGCCGACCTGGCGGCGCAGGGCCTGGGCGCGCGTCTCCGCCGCGTTGTAGCGCTCGGTGGCCCGCTCGGCCTGGGCGTAGAGCGTGGCGATCCGGTCGCCGACGGACCGGGCGGACGGACGGCCTGCCGGGTCGTGCGGCTCGGCACCGGCCGGCACGGCGGACAGCGCGGCGGCGGAGGCCACCGCGGCCGCCGAGGCGGCGGTCCAGACGGCGGCCCGGCCGGACCGGGGTTTCGCGACGCGGCGACAGGACGCCATGGGAAGCCGCACTCCCTTCCGCAGTGTCGGGCTGAGAACTGCGGGCAGACAGTAGCCGTGGCACTACCCACGGTCCAACGGCCGTGAGGTGCGGGCACACTGACGCCCCGCCGACCGAACGCAGGTCACCGGCGGGGCGGGGGATCAGCGAGGGCGCTGGAGATTCGCCCGAAAGGATTGCGGTTGAGGCGGTTTGAAGCCCGGATCGCGGGACTTCCGGATCAGACCCGGACGCCGAACTGGAACGGCATGTTGTCCATCGACTCGTAGCGCACACCGGCACCGGGCTTGGGCGCGTGCAGCACCTGGCCGTTGCCCGCGTAGAGACCTATGTGGTGCAGGTCGCCGTAGAAGAGCACCAGGTCGCCCGGCTTGAGCTCACCGCGGCTGATGCGGGTGCCGGCGTTCGCCTGGTCCTGGGAGATGCGCGGAAGCTGCACCCCGGCCTGCTGGTAGGCCCAGCCGGTGAGTCCGGAGCAGTCGAAGGAGGACGGACCGGTCGCGCCCCAGACGTACGGGAGGCCGATCTTCGTCTTTGCGGCGGCCAGCGCGGCGGCGGCACGCCCCGACTCGGGCACCTCGTTGCCGAGGTCGACGCGCTCGCTGGAGCGGTTGGCGCGCTCGGCGTCCTGGGCCGCCAGCTTGGCGCGCTCCTTGGCGGTGAGGGTGTTGAGGAGGTTCCGGGCCTTGGACAGCTTGCCCTGGATCTCGTCCTTCTTCTTGCCGAGCGCCTTACGGGTGTCGGCGAGGTCCTGCAGCTTGGTGGACGCCTCCTCGCGCTGCTGCTTGAGGGTGCGCTGCTTGTCGGCGATCTTCCGCAGGGACTCGGCCTGCTTGCCGCTCAGCTGGCTGAGGGTGGACGCCTTCTCGAGGTAGGTGTCCGGGTCGGAGGAGAGGAGCAGCTGCACCGAGGGGTCGATCCCACCGGAGCGGTACTGGGCGGTGGCCATCGAACCCAGGCCGTTGCGCAGCTTGTTCAGGTCCTCCTGGCCGCGCGCCACCTTGTCCTGGAGATCGCCGACCTGCTTCTCCAGCTTCTGCTGCTTCTCCTTGGCGCCGTTGTACTTCTCGGTCGCCTGCTCCGCCTCTTCGTAGAGCTTGTCGACCTGCTCCTTGACGTCCTTCTTGTCCTGCTTCGGAGCGGCCTGGGCGGCCTGGGACGTGAGAGCGACGGCGGCGGCCGCGGTCGCGGTGAGGACGGTTACCCGAGTGCGGCTCGGCTGCTTGGGTCGACGGTGGGACGCCACGAAGGCGAGCTCCTTCTTCCTCCAGCCGCCTACCGGGAGTTGGGGGGTTGTGAAGCCCCGGCTCCGCGTCAGGGCGCGGACTCGGCGGTACCTCCGCTGTCACCCCGGATGGGTGATCAACCGCGCGAAGGTTCGAGCTGACCATAGTGACCCCGCCGTGATCCGTTCAAATCCCGACGGCAAAAAAGTCGGTTCGCGAGGGCATCTTTTACAAATGTCGTACGGGCAGTGATGGTCGATGACGCTCCGCTGACACCACAAGTGACCCGGGTCAGACTTGTGAAGTCATTCGAAGTGATTCGGGCACTTCAGCCACGGGAGGGAGAAACGGGGCAACCGGGATGCGGCGGCGCGCGATTCGGGCTACGACGGCTCAGGTACGGGCAAGTCGCTTCAGCAGCAACGCCGATGCCACGGGGCGCGCTCCGGCGCGTGCCACCCCGTCGGCCACCTCGCGGTCGGTGGACACCACCACCACCGGACGGCCCGGCGGCTCGGCCCGCACCAGCTGCCGGATCAACTCGTCGGCCGTCACACCCGGCTTGCTGAACAGCACCCGTACCCCGCGCGGCGGCGCGAGCAGCACCGGAGCGGCCAGCTCCGCCCCGTCGAAGACACAGGTCATCTCCGCGCCCGTCTGGGCCGCGAGCACCGCGAGACCGCCCAGCAGCCGCAGCCGCTGCTTCTCCAGCGGCATCGTGGGATAGCCGGTCTTGGTGACGTTGTAGCCGTCCACCACCAGATGCGCCTGCGGCAGCGCGAGGAGCTGGTCCAGCAGCGCCGGGTCCATCTCCGACAGCGCCCTGGTCGCTATGTCCTTCGGCGTCATCTTCCCCGGCTCCACGGCGTCCACCGTGTCCGCCGGGCGCATCGACGCGGGCGGCAGGGCCAGTTCGCGCCGCAGCCCCTGCGCCGCGTCCAGCACCGTGTCCAGCAGCAGCCGCAGCCGCATGTCCTCCACGCTGCGCCCCTCGCGCACCGCGCGCCGGCTGGCCTCCAGCGCCGACTCCGCCTCCGCGAGCCGGGCCCGCAGCCGCCGTGCCTCGCTGTCCGCAGTGGCCTGACGGGCGGCCGCCTCCGACCGTACGGACTCCAGTTCCGCCTCGACCTTGCGCAGCGCGGCCGCGCCCCGCTTCACATCGCTCTGCGCGCTGCGCAGCTTGCGCTGGAGCACGTCGTTCTCCTTGCGGGCCGACTCCAGCTCGGTGCGCGTCCGCTCCGTCTCGTGCCGGGTGGCCGCCTTGGCCTCGGCGAGCTCGTCGCGCAGCCGCTGGAGCTCGCGCGCCGCCTCCTCACCGGCCCGCTCGGCGGAGGCCCGCTGGGCCTCCTCGCCCGCGGCCTCGACCAGCTTGACCCAGCCCACCGGGCGCAGCACATACGCCACCGCCGCGACGTCCACCGGATCGGCCGCGGCGGGCGGTGACCCGCCCTCGATCGCCTCGGCCAGCTCCCGCTGGGTCTCCCGCAGCCGCCCCGCGATCCGCTGCCGGAAGACGGGGTCGCTCTCCACCGCGGCGGCCATCGCGTTGCCCGCGAACTTGGCGCGGCGGGTCGGGGTGAAACGGGCGTACTGCCGCAGCTGGGTGGGCAGCTCGGTGACCGTCAGACCGCCGAAGGCATCCGCGACCAGCGCCACCACGCGCCGTCGCACCCCCTCCGGCAGGGGGCGGTCCAGCGCCTCGGGGACGCCCTCGGCGTCACCGGCCGCCCCGGGGTCACCGGTCCGCTCCACCACCTGTCACCGCTCCGTTCTCAGGCGCTCTGGCCGGTGCTCGGACGATCCACGAGTTCCACCTGGTCGACCGCGTTGCACCAGCGACAACGCACTGACTCAATGGTCTCACTGAGCACCTCGCGTTCCTCGACGCTGGGTTCCCCCGCCAGGTCGAGATGCACATACTCCACGGCTCTGGTCGAGCGGGTCACATCGAACCGGGTGAGATTGCCGCACAGTGTGCAACGCCAGCGGGTCTGGGCGGTCGGCAGGGGCACGGCCATGGTTGCGGATCCTCGCTTCTCGGCTCGTCGGCGGCGTCCTGTAACCCTACGGCCTGAGCCCTGGCCCGTGCCGGGCCCGTCCGCCCCACGACCCGGCGGAGCGCGGCGAGGCGCTCTGTGGAGGTTGTGCCCGGTACGGAATGATCTGCCCATGATCGAGACGTCGTCGGGGCGCCACCGCCCCTGGATGGCGGGGCCCGGCCGCCCCTGGATGACGTACGGCCTGATCGTCAGCTGCTGCCTGATCTTCGTCCTCGGACCGGCCTCGGGGCTCAACCCCGGCTATGGCTCGGGCGGGCGGCTGGTGGAGGCCCAGTCCGCGTACTTCGAGCGCTGGGGGGTGGTGCCCAGCGCCCTGTGGAGCGGCGACCCCGATCAGCCGCTCGCCCCGCTGACCGCGCTGTTCGTGCACGGCAACTGGCTGCATCTGCTCGGCAACATGCTGTTCCTCTATGTCTTCGGGGCGATGACCGAGGAGCGGATGGGCCGTTTCCAGTTCGCCGTCTTCTACCTCGCCACCGGCTATCTGGCGCTGCTCGGCTACGCCGCCGCGCACGCCGACTCGGCCCAGTCCCTGGTGGGCGCCTCCGGGGCCATCTCCGGGGTGCTCGGCGCCTTTCTGTGGCTGTTTCCCCGGGCCCGGGTGACCAGCCTCTTCCCGTTCCTGTTCTTCCTCCCGCTGCGCTTTCCGGCCTGGGCGGTGCTGATCTTCTGGGTGGCCCTCCAGTGGCTGGCCGCCCGGGAGGCCGACGACCGCCCCGGCGTCGCCTATCTCGCCCATCTCGTGGGCTTCACGCTCGGCTTTCTCTACGCGTGGGCCCGGTTCGGGCGGAGGGCTAGAGTGGGCGGCGCAGCCAGGGCCAGTGAGGGAGAAAGCCAGCCGTGATCACTTCGATCGTGCTCATCAAGACCAACGTGGACCAGATCCCGGAGACCGCCGAGAAGATCGCCGCGCTGGAGGGTGTGAGCGAGGTCTACTCGGTCACCGGCGCGCACGATCTGATCGCGATGGTGCGGGTGGCCCGGCACGACGACCTCGCGGACATCATCACCGGTCAGATCAGCAAGCTGCCGGGGGTGGCCTCGACCGAGACCCACATCGCCTTCCGGACGTACTCCCAGCACGACCTGGAGGCGGCGTTCGCGATCGGCCTGGACGGCTGAGGGTGTCCGGCGGCGCGTGACGCCTGCGGCGGGCCCACGCGGCGGAGCCGCATATCGATGCTGCCCCTCCCCGCCCCTTCCCACAACTGGGGCTCCGCCCCAGACCCCGGCCGGACAATCCGGATGCGCGCGGACGCCCGCGCCACCCACGACAACGACGACCACCTCCTCACCCCCGCGGAAACCGGGGCTCGCCCCAGGCCCCGGCCGGGCCGACCCGGATGCGGTCATCCGCCACGTAGGCGCGCAGACGCGGCCAGCCCGCCGGGGCGGGCATTCGCGCCCTCACCGCCCGCCCCGCGGGCACTCTGGCCCCTGCCCTCACAGGGCGGTCAGCTGATCGCGGGGTCCAGGGGCGGAGCCCCTGGTTGCGGGAAGGGGCGGGGAGGGGAAAGAACCCCCGGACACCCCGCAGGGTCCGGCGCTCCCGAACTCTTGGCCCAGGGGCCCACGAGGCCCGTTGGGCCTCAGCCGCGGTCGGGGACGCAGCGGCCGTCCTCCGTGCGGTAGCTCCACCGGGCGCCGTCGCGCACCAGCTCCTTCACGGCGCCCACGAACCGCTCCACATGCTCGTCCGGGGTGCCCGCCCCGAAGCTGACCCGGATCGCGTTCAGCGACCGCTCCCCCGGCGCGGCCTCGGGCGCCCCGCACTCGCCCGGCTCGTCGGGCTCGCTGTCCAGCAGGGTGCGGACCAGCGGGTGGGCGCAGAACAGCCCGTCGCGTACGCCGATGCCGTACTCCGCGGAGAGCGCGGCCGCGAAGTGGGAGCTGTTCCAGCCCTCCACCACGAACGACAGCACGCCGACCCGGGGGGCCTCGTCGCCGAAGAGCGAGAGCACCCGCACCTCGGGCACCTCGGCCAGCCCCGCCCGCACCTTCTCGATCAGCTTCCGCTCACGGGCGACCAGGCCCTCGAAACCGGCCTCGGTCAGCGCCTTGCAGGCCGACGCGATCGCGTAGACGCCGATGACGTTCGGCGAGCCCGCCTCGTGCCGGGCGGCGGTGGTGTGCCACTCGACGTCGACGCCGCCGTCGTCCCTGCGCGTCACCTTACGGCTGGCGCCGCCGCCCGCCAGATACGGCCGGGCCTCCCGCAGCCAGTCCGCCCGCCCGGCCAGCACCCCGGCCCCGAAGGGCGCGTACAGCTTGTGCCCGGAGAAGGCCACCCAGTCGACGTCCGCCTCCGCGATGTCCACGGGGTGGTGCGGGGCAAGCTGCGCGGCGTCCAGGACGATACGGGCGCCGTGGGCGTGCGCGACCGCGGCCAGCTCGCGCACCGGCCACAGCTCGCCGGTCACATTGGACGCGCCGGTCACGCAGAC
Source organism: Streptomyces yongxingensis (assembly GCF_055597465.1). Taxonomy (NCBI): domain Bacteria; kingdom Bacillati; phylum Actinomycetota; class Actinomycetes; order Kitasatosporales; family Streptomycetaceae; genus Streptomyces; species Streptomyces yongxingensis. The sequence continues at coordinate 7,942,117 of NZ_CM145717.1, read as the reverse complement.
CAGCGCCGGGCCCCCGGCGCGCCCCGCGAGCGCCTTCTCCAGCGTCTCCACCGCCTGCCGTGGGGAGCGCGGGGCGCTGAGGTAGCGAACGGTGACGTCCTCCCGCTGCTCCCACGGCAGCAGCGAGGCGTGGTGCTCGGTCTCGAAGACGAAGACCTCGGTGCCCCGGGGCGCCACGGCGGCCAGGAGGTTGAGCGAATCGGTGGTGGAGCGGGTGAAGACGACCTGGTCGTCCTCGCGGCAGCCGAGGAAGGCGGCGACGTCCTTACGGCTGTTCTCGAAGAGGTCGGTGGACAGCTGCGAGAGGTAGCCGGCCCCGCGGTGCACGCTGCCGTAGTAGGGCGCGTAGGCGGCGATGTCGTCCCAGACCCGCCGCAGCGCGGGGGCGCTGGCGGCGTAGTCGAGCGCCGCGTAGGTCACCTCACCGCCGGTGACCAGCGGCACCAGGACGTCGCTGCCCAGCACGGGCAGCGGCTCACAGGCGGCGACAGCGGTGGTGGAGGCGGAGGCGGAGGCGGAAGCGGTGGCGGAAGCGGAGGCGGAGGCGGTGGCAGCAGGGCGCTCGGACATGGCGAAGTCTCCCGAAAGGGTCGAATGAATGCGTGACGCGCACGGAAACGGAGGCGGCGAGCCAGCCGTAAGGGCGCGGAAAATCGCTCGACGCACGGCCGCACCGTGCGGAGCACATTGAGGAGAGACGGGCCGCTCGGCCCTAGCGCATTCGCTGCATCACGGAAGAACTCCCTCGACCACCAGGACCCCTAGTGCGAGGGGTCCGCGCTTGCCGCCGGCCTCGCTGCCTGGCGGCCTGGTCATCACCCGGGGCACCCCGCCACGGACGGAGGGTTGCCGGACAGCGGGCCGGGGCCGTAGTCGCTGTCGCTCGTGACCTGGGCAGGAGTATGCCATGTCAGGCGCCGGCGCCCATGCCCTGTCCGCATCCCGGACAGACCATGGGCGCCGTAAGGAGTTCACCGGACAGGGGCAAGTCGGCTGCGGTTCGGCGGCGCCCTGAAGGGGCGCTGGGCCGTGTCGATGTGCGGCTCCGCCTCGTGGGCGCGACCAGCCACGACGGCGCCGCAGACCGTCGACGACATATCAGACCACTCTCAGCGGAGCGCTCAGGCGTGGGTGGCCCGGACCCATCGCTCCAGGACGTCGCGCGCCGCGCCCGAGTCGATCGACTCGGCGGCCCGCGCCACACCCGCCCCGATCCGGTCCGTCAGGGGCTTGTCCCCCGGCTCCCGCTCGAGCGCCACCAGCGCCGCCGCCGAGTTCAGCAGCACCGCGTCCCGGACCGGGCCCCGCTCGCCCGCCAGCAGCCGGCGGGCCACATCGGCGTTGTACGAGGCGTCCGCGCCCCGCAGGGCCTCCACCGGGGCCCGCTCGACGCCCACGTCCCGGGGGTCGAAGGTCTCCTGGCGCACGGCGCCGTCCCGGACCTCCCACACCTGGGAGGTCGTGGTCACGGTGAGCTCGTCCAGCCCGTCGTCGCCCCGGACGACCAGCGCTGAGGAGCCCCGCTCGGCCAGCACCCCGGCGATGATGGGCGCCATACGGGCATCGGCGACCCCGGTCGCCTGGCAGGTGACCTTCGCCGGGTTGGTCAGCGGGCCGAGCAGGTTGAACGGGGTGGCGACGCCCAGCTCGCGCCGGGCCGAGGCGACATGACGCAGCGACGGGTGGAACTTCACCGCGAAGCAGAAGGTGATCCCCGCCTCCTCCGCGACCTCGACCACCCGCTCGGGGGTGATGTCCAGATTGACGCCGAGCTTCTCCAGCACGTCGGAGGCGCCGCTGGCGGAGGACGCGGCGCGGTTGCCGTGCTTGACCACCCGCGCGCCGGTACCGGCGACGACCAGCGCGGACATGGTGGAGATGTTGACCGTCCTGGCGCGGTCACCGCCGGTGCCCACGATGTCCACGGTCGCCCCGGGCACCTCGATCACCCTGGCGTGCTCGTACATGGCCCGCACCAGACCGGCCACCTCGGAGACCGTCTCGCCCTTGGCACGCAGCGCGATCGCGAAACCGGCGATCTGCGCGTCGGTGGCCTCGCCCCGCATGATCCGGTCCATGGCCCAGGCGGTGTCGTCGGCATCGAGGTCCCGGCCGGCGATCAGCGAGCTGAGTACGTCCGGCCAGGTGCGGGCCGTCGCGGTGCTGTCGCCTCCGGCGGGGGTCACAACGTCCATGGTCCGCTCCTGGATCCGTGGGGGTGGGCAGGGAAGGGGTCCGCGCACTTCAGCGGCCCGTCGCAAGCCTATCGGCAGCACGGCCGGGGCCCCGGCCGGACCGTGTGGTCCGGGCCGGGGCCCTGGTGGTGTGGCGTCGCTGTAGGAAGAAACCGGTCGCTGAAGGGGTACCGGGAGATCAGTGGTGGCCGTGGCCGCTGGTGATCTCGTGGTACTCCTCGCGGGTCGGCTTCGGAATGACGTTGTTCTCGCCGTAGTAGCCCTTGGAGAGCTTCGAACGGAGCTTCTGAGAACGCTTTATCTTCCGCTTGACCCCGTTCTCGTCGACCTCCGGGCCGATCTCGTAGGGCTCGGGCTGCTCGTGCTGGGTGAGCGTGTGCAGCTGCTCCTGCGCGAGCGGCTCGTGGACCTCGATGAACTCACCGTGCGGCAGCCGCTTGATGATGCCGGTCTCACGGCCGTGCAGCACCTTGTCCCTGTCGCGCCGCTGGAGGCCGAGGCAGATCCGCTTGGTGGCGATGAACGCCAGGACCGGGCCCACGAAGAAGGCGATCCGCACGAACCACGTGATCGAGTTGATCGACAGGTGGAAGTGGGTGGCCCACAGGTCGTTACCGCCACCGACCAGCATCACGAAGTACGCGGTCATCCAGGCGACACCGAAGGCCGTACGGGTCGGGGCGTTGCGCGGGCGGTCCAGGATGTGGTGCTCACGCTTGTCGCCGGTGATCCAGGACTCGATGAACGGGTAGAGCCCGATCGCGAACAGGACCAGCGGGAAGAGCACGATCGGGATGAACACGCCCAGGACGAGCGTGTGGCCCCAGGCGGTGATCTCCCAGCCGGGCATCACACGGACCAGACCCTCGGCGAAGCCCATGTACCAGTCGGGCTGGGCGCCGGTGGACACCTGGTCGGGCCGGTAGGGGCCGATGGTCCAGATCGGGTTGATGGTCGCGATCGCGGAGATGACCGCGATCACACCGAAGACCAGGAAGAAGAAGCCGCCCGCCTTGGCCATGTAGACCGGCAGCAGAGGCATGCCGACGACGTTCTTCTCGGTCTTTCCGGCCCCGGGGTACTGCGTGTGCTTGTGGTAGAAGACCAGGATCAGGTGCGCCACCAGCAGGCCGAGCATGATGCCCGGCAGCAGCAGGACGTGGACCGGGTAGAGCCTCGCGATGAGGTCCGTGCCGGGGAACTCGCCGCCGAAGACGAACATCGAGATGTAGGTGCCGACCACCGGGATCGACAGGAACACACCCTCGATGAACCGCAGACCGGTGCCGGAGAGCAGGTCGTCGGGGAGCGAGTAGCCGGTGAAGCCGGTCAGCATGCCGAGGAAGAACAGCAGGAAGCCGAACAGCCAGTTGATCTCACGCGGCTTGCGGAACGCACCGGTGAAGAACACGCGCATCATGTGCGTGAACATGCCGGCGAGGAAGACCAGCGCGGCCCAGTGGTGGATCTGCCGGATGAGCAGACCGCCCCGCACCTCGAAGCTGATGTCGAGGGTCGACTGGAACGCCTCGGACATCCGCACGCCCTGCATCGGGACGTACGGGCCCTCGTAGGTGACCTCCGCCATGCTGGGGTGGAAGAACAGCGTCAGGTACACACCCGTGAGGATGATGATGATGAAGCTGTAGAGGCAGACCTCGCCCAGCATGAAGGACCAGTGGTCCGGGAAGATCTTGCGCATATTGGCCTTGGCCAGGCTGTAGATGCCCAGCCGGCCGTCGGCCCAGTCCGCGACGCGCTCACCCGCGGGCGCTTTGCCCCGGCGCTGCGCGGCGCTGTCGCTTGTAGTACTCATCCGCGCTCCCAGTAAGCAGGACCGACGGGCTCCGAGAAGTCGCCCATGGCTTCGAGGTACCCCTGGTCGTTGGCCCTGATCCGCAGCTGCGGCAGCGCGTGACCGGCCGGACCGAAGATCACTCGGCCACCGTCGGAGAGGTCGAAGGTCGACTGGTGGCAGGGGCACAGGACGTGGTGCGTCTGCTGCTCGTAGAGGTTGATCGGGCAGCCGACGTGGGTGCAGATCTTGGAGAACGCGACGATGCCCTCGTGCGACCAGTCCAGTTCGCGCTTGTCCTTGATGTTCTCCGGCTGGAGCCGGACCAGCATCAGGGCCGCCTTGGCGATCTCCGTCTGGAAGTCGTGCTGCTCCTCGCTCATGCCCTCGGGCATGGCGAAGGTGAGCGAACCCACGGAGATGTCCTCGGGGCGCAGCGGCTGCATGGTGTTGTAGTTGAGCAGCTTCTTGCCCTTGGCCCACTTGGTGTGCCGGAGCTTGGTGCCGGGCATCGGGCCGAGGTCGCGCAGCAGCACGACGCCGGAGAGCGGCACCAGCGCGAGCGCGCCGAAGAGGGTGTTGCGGGCCAGCTTGCGACGGCCGAAGCCGGACTCCTTGGCGCCGGCGGCGAAATCCTCGAGGACCTTCGACTTCACCTCGGGGCTGGCCTCGATGGGGTGGCGCTCGTCGGCGATCTCCACATCGGACATCAGGGTGCGGGCCCAGTGGACCGCGCCCGCGCCGATGGTGAACAGCGCGATGCCGAGCGTCAGCCCCAGCGCGAAGTTCAGCGCGCTGATGTGCCCGATCGGGAAGACGTAGATGTACTTGTCGACCGGGAGTGCCACATACGCGGCGATGAAGGCGATCGTGGCCAGCATCGAGACCGTGAAGAGCATTGCGACGGTGCGCTCGGAGCGCCTCGCGGCCCGCTCGTCGATGTCCTGCTTACGGTGCTCGTGCGGGGGCAGCCCCGGGTCGGCGAACGGGTCCTCGGCCGGCCTTACGGCGCTCCCGGCCCCCCGCCCTTCCGGCAGCTTGTCTTCTGCTTCTGAAATCTCGTGGCTACTCATGACTTCTTGGCCTTTGCGGTCCGGGCGGCGACCCAGATGGTGAGGACGATCATCGCGCCCATGCCGAAGACCCAGCCGAACAGACCCTCGCTCACCGGGCCGAGCCCGCCGAGCTCAAGACCACCGGGGGTCTTGCTCTTGTCGCTGTTGACCGTGTCGAGGTAGGCGATGATGTCCTGCTTGTTCTTCTCCGGCATCACGGTGTCGGGGAAGGAGGGCATGTTCTGCGGGCCGGTCTGCATGGCCTCGTAGAGATGCTTGGGGCTGACCCCGTCGAGAGCCGGCGCGAACTTGCCGTTGGTGAGGGCACCACCCTTACCGGCGAAGTTGTGGCACTGCGCGCAGTTCGTACGGAAGAGCTCCCCGCCCTTCGCGACGTCCGCGCCGTCCGGGCTGTACTGGCTCTTGGTGGGCGTCACCGGACCCGCACCGAGCGAGGCGATGTAGGCGGCGAGCTGCTCGATCTCGGCGTCCGAGTAGATCTTCTTCTTCTTCGGCACCTGGGCGCCCGGCTGCTGCGCCGGCATGCGGCCGGTGCCGACCTGGAAGTCCACGGCGGCGGAGCCGACGCCGACCAGGCTCGGGCCGTCAGAGGTCCCCTGACCGCCCGTGCCATGGCAGCTGGCGCAGCCGACGGCATAGAGCTTCTTGCCCTCCTCGATGGCGAGGGACTGGGCGGAGCTGTCGTCGGCCTTCGCCTCGCTCGGCGAAAACGCGGCGTACAGCCCCCCAGTGACCGCCAGCGCGAAGAGTAGGACGACGAGCGCAGCCAGCGGATGGCGCCGTCGTGCGGAGAGCTTTTTCACGGATTACCCCGGTGTCAGGATCTTCTGCGTCGATGCTGTTAAGGACGTGGTTCCGGTGCGGTGACCGGCTTACTTGATCATGTAGATCGTGGCGAAGAGGCCGATCCAGACGACATCGACGAAGTGCCAGTAATAGGACACGACGATGGCCGCCGTCGCCTGCTGGTGGGTGAACCTCTTGGCCGCGTACGTCCTGCCCAGGACCAGCAGGAAGGCGATCAGGCCGCCCGTCACATGCAGTCCGTGGAAGCCGGTGGTCAGGTAGAACACCGAGCCGTAGGGGTCGGAGGAGAGCGAAAGCCCGTCCTTCTTGACCAGCTCGGTGTATTCGAAGATCTGACCGCCGATGAAGATCGCGCCCATGATGAAGGTGATCACGAACCAGGAGCGCAGCTTCTTCACGTCGCCGCGCTCGGCGGCGAAGACGCCGAGCTGGCAGGTGAGGGAGGAGAGCACCAGGATCGTGGTGTTCGTCGCCGAGAACGGGAAGTTCAGCGAGGACGCCATTTCCTTCCAGTGCTCGGCTCCGGTCACCGATCGCAGGGTGAAGTACATCGCGAAGAGGGCCGCGAAGAACATCAGCTCGGAACTCAGCCAGATGATGGTTCCGACGCTGGTGAGGTTCGGCCGGTTGACCGACGGGTGCGCGTGCCCGGTTTCTACTGCTGTTGCTGTCGCCACGACCGACATTATGTCGGTCGCTTATCCAGCGCTCACTCCCGGGGGTCCCGTTCGGAGTGTCAAGGGCCGCGTCAAGGACATCGACCCTGCTCGTCGGGGCTGTTCCGGACAGTCCCTCGAAGGAGGGAGAGATCCGTACGCCCCCTCCTCCGGACGGCTGTACGGGAGTAGCATCCGCCACAGGAGCCCGGCAGATCACTTACTTCGTCCGGAGGTCATGATGCGGCCCACCGCAACGGTGCTGGTCTACAGCGATGACGTGAGCACCCGCGAGCAGGTGCGCCTGGCGGCCGGGCGCCGGCCCGCCGCCGATCTGCCCCCGGTGGAGTTCATCGAGTGCGCCACTCTCCCGGCCGTTCTCTCGGCGCTGGAGGAGGGCGGCATCGACGCCTGTGTGCTGGACGGCGAGTCGGCGCCCGCGGGCGGGATGGGCGTCTGCCGGCAGATCAAGGACGAGATCTTCCAGTGCCCGCCGGTGCTGCTGCTCATCGGCCGCCCGCAGGACGCCTGGCTGGCCACCTGGAGCCGCGCGGAGGCCGCGGTCACGCATCCGGTGGACCCGGTGGCCCTGGCGGACGCGCTGGCCGGGCTGCTCCGCAAGCGGCTCGCCGTGGGCGCCTGACCTCACCGTCCTCACCGCTGCTCAGACCTGGGGTCGGAGCCGGGCGGAGTCGGCGGGGGTGGCATCGGACTGGCCGGAGGCGACGGCGCTGCCCTTGCGCCAGTCCGCCCAGGCCATGTTCCAGTCGCCGTAGCCGTTGTCGAACGTCGCCATGTCCTCTCCGTTGCTGTGCACCACCTGGACGATGTCCCCCAGGCGCACGGTGTTGAAGAACCACTGGGCGTTCGCCGTGCTCATGCCCGTGCAGCCGTGGCTGACGTTGGCGTAGCCCTGCGAACCGGTGGACCAGGGCGCGGCATGGACGTATTCACCGCTCTTGGTGACCCGGGCGGCCCAGTAGACCATCAGGTCGTAGGAGCCCGCGCCCAGTCCGATGCTGGCGCCCGTCATCCGTACGGCGGATTCCTTGGCCAGGATGACCTTGATGCCGTTCCGGGTGTCGAATCCGGGCATACCGGTGGTGATCGGGATGGTCCGGATCGGCACCCCGTTGCGCTTCACCGTCATCTGGTGGGTGCCGGAGTCGGTGAGGGCCTCGATGCGGTCGCCGGTGGTCAGCCGCAGCGACTTGGTCTCGCCGCCGTAGAGCCCGCCGCCGATCCGGATGCCCTTGAGGTTGGAGTGCACCGTGATGGTGGCGTGGGCGGGCCAGTACTCCTGCGGGCGGTAGTGCAGGTTCCGGCTGTCCACCCAGTGCCAGACGCCCTCCACCGCGGGCCGTGAGTCCACCTTCAGTGCGCGTTCGATCACGGCGCGGGCCGAGGGGTCCTTGACGGGCCGGCTCAGCTTGGCCGTGATGGGCTGCCCCACCCCGTACTCCCCCGCCTTGGGGCCGAAGGTGACCTTCAGCAGCCGGTGGGCGGAGCTGGTGGTGAAGTCGACGGTACGGCGGCCCGGAGCGCCATTGGAGTCCTCCGTGGACACCTTCAGCGTGTAGTGGGCGCCCGCGGCCAGCGGCACGGTGCTGCGCCAGCGCTTGCCGTCGTCGGTCAGCTCACCCCGGACGTAGCGGCCCGCGGCGTCGGTGGCCGTGACATCCGTGATCCGGCTGTCGTCGTCCTTGGCCGTCACTTCGAGCGGCTTGTCCGGATCGGCCTTACGGCCGTCGCCGTCACCGCTGAAGGAGATCTGATCGGCGGCGTCGTACGGCTTGGCGGACAGGGGGTCGGGGGAGCCCCCGCATCCGCTCAGACCCGCTATCAGCGGCGCCACCAGCAGGGCGCAGGTCAGCACCGCCCGGCTTCTTGGTGATCGAGGTGTGTGGCTCATGGAGCCAACGTAAGAACGGTGTCCGGGAACGGCGCGCGGAGTGAGGCACCGGAGTGAACCGGCGGGGCCGTCCGGGCCCGCGACGTACGAGCGGGGCCCGGACACCTGGGGAGGTGTCCGGGCCCCGCTCGTATCAGCCGGTCAGGGCTACTGGTTGGCGTTCTCGCCGCGGTAGTACTCGAAGACCCAGCCGAAGAGGCCGATCATGATGATCGGGGCCGAGAAGAAGAGCAGCCACCAGCCGAAGATCACGCCCAGGAAGGCCATGGCGCCGCCGACGCCGAGGGAGAGCGGCTGCCAGCTGTGCGGGGAGAAGAACCCCAGCTCGCCGGCGTCGTCCGCGACATCCGCGTCCTTGTTGTCCTGCGCACCGACATCCACCCGGCGGGCCGTGAAGGCCAGGTAGTAGCCGATCATGATGCTCAGCGCGAAGGCCAGGAAGAGCGCCGTGGTGCCGGCCGGCTCCTTCGACCACACGCCATAGACGATCGCCATGACGAGGATGAAGACGGCCAGCCAGATGAACATCCGGCCTTGAACCTTCACTTGCCGGCCTCCTTACCACCCGCGAGGGCCTTGTCATCGTCGGGCGCACCGTGATTCTCGAGCTGGTCGAGCGCCGCGATCTCCGGGTGGTGCAGGTCGAACGCCGGGGATTCGGAGCGGATCCGCGGCAGGGTGAGGAAGTTGTGCCGCGGGGGCGGGCAGGAGGTCGCCCACTCCAGCGAACGGCCATAGCCCCAGGGGTCGTCGACCTCGACCTTCTTGCCGTACTTGGCGGTCTTCCAGACGTTGTAGAGGAACGGCAGGATCGACAGGCCCAGCAGGAAGGAGCTGATGGTCGAGATGGTGTTCAGCGTGGTGATGCCGTCGGCCGCCAGGTAGTCGGCGTACCGGCGGGGCATGCCCTCGGCGCCCAGCCAGTGCTGCACCAGGAACGTGCCGTGGAAGCCCACGAACAGCGTCCAGAAGGTGATCTTGCCGAGCCGCTCGTCCAGCATCTTGCCGGTCATCTTCGGCCACCAGAAGTGGAATCCGGCGAACATCGCGAAGACCACGGTGCCGAAGACCACGTAGTGGAAGTGGGCCACCACGAAGTACGAGTCGGAGACGTGGAAGTCCATCGGCGGCGAGGCCAGGATCACACCGGTCAGACCACCGAAGGTGAAGGTGATCAGGAAGCCGATCGCCCAGAGCATCGGGGTCTCGAAGCTCAGCGACCCCTTCCACATCGTGCCGATCCAGTTGAAGAACTTGATACCGGTCGGCACCGCGATGAGGAACGTCATGAACGAGAAGAACGGCAGGAGCACTCCGCCGGTGACATACATGTGGTGGGCCCACACCGTCACCGAGAGACCGGCGATCGAAATGGTCGCGGCGATCAGGGAGATGTAACCGAACATCGGCTTCCGGGAGAAGACCGGAATGACCTCGGAAATGATGCCGAAGAACGGCAGCGCGATGATGTACACCTCTGGATGGCCGAAGAACCAGAAGAGGTGTTGCCAGAGCAACGCTCCGCCATTGGCCGCGTCGAAGACATGCGCCCCGAATTTACGGTCCGCCTCCAGGGCGAACAGCGCGGCGGCCAGCACCGGGAAGGCGAGCAGGACCAGCACCGCGGTCAGCAGCACGTTCCAGGTGAAGATCGGCATGCGGAACATCGTCATGCCCGGAGCGCGCATGCAGATGATCGTGGTGATGAAGTTGACCGCACCGAGGATCGTGCCGAAGCCGGAGAGCGCCAGACCCATGATCCACATGTCCGCGCCCACACCCGGCGACCGCACCGCGTCCGACAGCGGGGAATAGGCGAACCAGCCGAAGTCGGCCGCGCCCTGCGGGGTCAGGAACCCGCCCACCGCGATCAGCGAGCCGAAGAGGTACAGCCAGTACGCGAACATGTTCAGCCGCGGGAACGCCACATCGGGCGCACCGATCTGCAGCGGCATGATCCAGTTCGTGAAGCCCGCGAACAGCGGGGTGGCGAACATCAGCAGCATGATCGTGCCATGCATGGTGAACGCCTGATTGAACTGCTCGTTCGACATGATCTGCGTACCCGGACGGGCCAGCTCGGCGCGCATGAAGAGCGCCATCAGGCCGCCGATGCAGAAGAACGCGAACGACGTGACGAGGTAGAGCGTGCCGATCGTCTTGTGGTCCGTGGTGGTCAGCCACTTGACGACGACATTGCCCGGCTGCTTCCGACGTACCGGTACTTCCCGCTCTTGCGAGGCGGTGGTGCCGGCACCCTGGGGTTCGTTGAGGATGCTCACGATGTCCTGGTCTCCGCGTTCTTGGCGGCGTCCGTCTGCTCAATGCCCGCCGGGATGTAGCCGGTCTGGCCCTTCTTCGCCAGCTCCTTGAGGTGCTGCTGGTAACGCTCCGGCGACACGACCTTGACGTTGAAGAGCATCCGGGAGTGGTCGACGCCGCACAGCTCGGCGCACTTGCCCTTGAAGGTGCCCTCGCGGTTCGGAGTGACCTCGAAGCGGTTGGTGTGCCCCGGGATGACGTCCATCTTCATCAGGAAGGGGACCACCCAGAACGAGTGGATGACATCGCGGGACGTCAGGATGAACTGGACGGACTCGCCCTTGGGCAGCCACAGGGTCGGGCCCGGGTTGCCGGTCTGCGGGTTCCGCTCACCCGGGGTGCCCGCGTCGTAGACGCCCTCGGCACCCTTGGGGACCGCGCTCAGCATGCGCTGGGGGATCGCGGAGATCTCCTTGGCTTCCCGCTTGGGCGTGGCGGTGGACCCGTCCACGTTCTCCATGTAGTTGAAGCCCCAGCTCCACTGGTAGCCCACCACGTTGACCACGTGGTCGGGCTTCTTGGAGGTCTTGAGGAGCGCGTTCTCATCGCGTGCGGTGAAGTAGAACAGCACCGAGACGATGATGATCGGGACCACGGTGTACAGCGCCTCGATCGGCATGTTGTACCGGGTCTGCGCGGGGACCTCGATCTTGGTCCTGCTGCGACGGTGGAAGATGACCGCCCAGATGATCAGGCCCCAGACCAGGACGCCCGTGGCGAGCGCCGCCGCCCACGAGCCCTGCCACAGGGAGAGGATCCGCGGCGCCTCCTCCGTGACGGGGGTAGGCATTCCGAGGCGGGGGAAGTCCTTGGATGTGCAACCGGTGGCGGTCGCCAGGACCAAGCCCGCGGCCAGCGCCTGCAGCAGCTTCCGCCGCACCGGGCGCCGCGACGAGCGGTCGGAGCCGTTGGGACTCACGTAGCGCCTTCCCGAGAGTCTCGCCCGCGCGGTCGGCCGCGGCCGTCTGTCTGGTCGGTCGCCGGGCCCGGTGCGGGCAGGGGTTTGGATGTTTATGCGGACCAAACCCTACTGGACGCCATTTGGGGTCGCGCGGGGAGGGTGCCCAACGCGCCGGGGCGCTCCACGAAGGGGTGGAATCCCGGGCTCCGGCGGCCTTTTCCGGCCGGGCGCGGCCCGGGTTCCAGCCCCCGTCCGACCCCGGTCCGACCCCGGCTCCGGGCGGGTGCGACCCTGGTTCCGATGCCGACGCGATCCCGGCTCCGGTCCCGGCGCGACTCCGGCTCCGGTCGCGGTGCGATCCTGCGCGGGGCCATGCCCGTCCGTTCGCCGGGCGCGGCGACTAGCGTTCCTTACGTGCCCTACTTCGACGCGGCCTCATCCGCTCCCCTGCACCCCGTCGCCCGGCAGGCGCTCCTCGCCGCACTCGACGAGGGGTGGGCCGACCCCTCACGCCTGTACCGGGAGGGGCGGCGGGCCCGGCTGCTGCTGGACGCCGCGCGGGAGGCGGCCGCCGAGGCCGTGGGGTGCCGCCCGGACGAGCTCGTCTTCACCCCTTCGGGGACCCGCGCGGTGCACGACGGCGTCGCGGGGGCACTCTCGGGGCGGCGGCGCGCCGGTCGCCGTGTGATCGTCTCCGCCGTGGAGCACTCCTCGGTGCTGCACGCGGCGGCCGCGCACGAGGCGGGCGGCGGCACGGTCACCGAGGTCCCGGTGGACCGTACGGGACGGGTCGCGCCGGGCGCGTACGCGGCGGCCCTGCGGGAGGCCCCGGACGGGGTCGCGCTGGCCTGTCTGCAGTCCGCCAACCACGAGGTCGGCACCCGGCAGCCGGTGGCCGAGGCCGCCGAGGAGTGCGCGGCGGCGGACGTACCGCTGCTGGTGGACGCGGCGCAGTCGCTCGGCTGGGGCCCCACGGAAGGCAATTGGTCGCTTCTGACCGCAAGTGCCCATAAATGGGGCGGTCCTGCGGGAGTGGGGCTGCTCGCGGTGCGCAAGGGGGTGCGCTTCCGTACCGTTCAGCCCGCCGACGAGCGGGAGTCGGGCCGCTCCCCCGGGTTCGAGAACCTCCCCGCCATCGTCGCCGCGGCGGCCTCGCTGCGGGCCGTCCGGGCGGAGGCCGCCGCCGAGGCGGAGCGGCTGCGGGGGCTGGTGGAGCGGATCCGGGCGCGGGTGCCGGAGCTGGTGCCGGACGTCGAGGTGGTCGGCGATCCGGAGCGGCGGCTGCCGCATCTGGTGACCTTCTCCTGTCTCTATGTCGACGGAGAGGCGCTCCTCCATGAGCTGGACCGCGCGGAGTTCTCGGTCTCGTCCGGCTCCTCCTGCACCTCCTCCACGCTGACCCCGAGCCATGTGCTGCGGGCCATGGGGGTGCTGTCCGAGGGCAATGTCCGGGTCTCGCTCCCGCGCGGTACGGCCGAGGCGGAGGTGGACCGGTTCCTGGAGGCGCTGCCGGGGGTCGTGGCGGGCGTACGGGAGCGCCTGGGCGCCCCGAGAGCGGCCGAAGCCGCGGACCCGACCCCCGAGCCCGAGCCCGAGCTGGTCGTCGACTCGCTCGGCAAGCGATGCCCGATCCCGGTGATCGAGCTGGCCAAGGTGATCGGCGAGGTGCCGGTGGGCGGTGTGGTGACGGTCCTGGCCGACGACGAGGCGGCCCGGCTGGACATTCCGGCCTGGTGCGAGATGCGCGGCCAGACCTACGAGGGCGAGCGCCCGGCCGACCGGGGCGTGGCCTATCGAGTGCGCCGCCGCGCCTAGTGTCCGGCGGTACGCGTACGCCTGCGGCGGGCCACGCGGCGGAGCCGCATATCGATGCTTCCCCCTCCCCGCCCCTTCCCGGCACCTAACGATGTGCGGCTCCGCCGCGTGGGGGGGCTCCGCCCCAGACCCCGCTCCTCAATCTCCCCCAGCTACCGCTGGGAGGTGCCCCCTGGAGGGGCTGGAAGGCGGGGCTGCCGACGGGGCCCAAGGGGCGAGGGCCCCCGGGCCCTCGCCCCTTGGGCGCCTCACGGGTTCAGGGCAGGTGGGCCGCGATCTCGCCCGCCGCGTCATGGCCGTACGCCTTGGCGAAGCGCTCCATGAAGTGGCCGCGGCGCAGCTCGTACTCCTGCGTGCCGACCGTCTCGATGACCAGCGTCGCCAGCATGCAGCCCACCTGGGCGGCCCGCTCCAGCGAGAGGTTCCAGGACAGACCGGAGAGGAAGCCCGCGCGGAAGGCGTCGCCGACGCCGGTCGGGTCGGCCTTCTGCTCCTCCTCCGGGCAGCCGACGACGACGGGCTCCTCGCCCTCGCGGTCGATCCGCACGCCCTGCGCGCCCAGCGTGGTGACGCGGGTGCCGACCTTGGCGAGGATCTGGTCCGCGGTCCAGCCGGTCTTGGTCTCGATCAGCGCGGCCTCGTACTCGTTGGTGAAGAGGTACTCCGCGCCGCCGATCAGCACCCGGATGTCCTCGCCGTCCATGCGGGCGAGCTGCTGGGAGGGGTCGGCGGCGAAGGCGATGCCGCGCGAGCGGCACTCCTCGGTGTGGCGGACCATGGCCTCCGGGTCGTCCGCGCTGATCAGCACCAGGTCGAGGCCGCCGACGCGCTCCGCGACGGGCTGGAGCTCGATCTGGCGGGCCTCGCTCATGGCACCGGTGTAGAAGGACGCGATCTGGTTGTGGTCGGCGTCGGTGGTGCACACGAAGCGCGCGGTGTGCTGGACCTCGGAGATCCGCACGGACGCGGTGTCCACACCGTGCCGGTCCAGCCAGGCGCGGTAGTCGGCGAAGTCCTCGCCGGCCGCGCCGACCAGGATCGGGCGCAGACCCAACACTCCCATGCCGAAACAGATGTTGGGGCCGACTCCGCCACGGCGGACGTCGAGGGTGTCGACCAGGAAGGAGAGGGAGACCGTATGCAGCTGATCGGCGACCAGCTGATCGGCGAAACGGCCGGGGAAGGACATCAGATGGTCGGTGGCGATGGAGCCGGTTACGGCGATACGCACTGAGTCGCTCCTGCGGGGCGGGCGGAGAGATCGGACGCTTCACGCTATCTGCTCGGCCCGGTCCATACGAACGGAAGAAACTACCCAATAGTAGGTCTTTTTTCCCCGACACCCGCTGAATACGGTGCGTGGACACGGGGGACGCGTCGGCGACCCCTATGGACCGGGAGGCATCATGCCCCAGCACCTCACCCCCGCTTTCCCCGCCACCGGGGCCATCGAGCCCGAATATCTGGAGGAGCTGCGCGGCGACGGTGCACGGATGGCGCCGCACTGGGCGGTCACCGTATCGGCCGCTCCCACCAGGCCCGTTTCCCCGGTCGCCGCCTCCCGCATCCGGGGGATCACGGTGCCCGCCGCATCGGCCGATCTGCTGGCCGGCATGTCCGATTACGGCGATTGAAGGAACCGGCCGCGCCCCGGCTCCGTCTCATCGGCATCTCCTCGCGAGGGATGGGACCGTAGAACGTGAGCGGAGCCGAAGGAGCAAAACGGTGAGCACCGAGGACACCGACACCCCGCAGACCCCCGACGACGACACTTCCCGTCCGCGCCGGCGCTCGCCGCTGGCCGTCGTCTCGGTGGCGGCCGCGGTGCTGGTCGCCGGTGGTGGCGGCGCCTACTGGGCCTCCACCGCGGCGGACGGCGGCACCCGGGGTCCGGGCGCGTCGGGCGAGGACGGAGCGCCGAAACCCCTCGCACTGGACGCCTACGCCGCCCCGGGCGGAGAGCGGGGCGGGAACGAGGGCATCGCGCCCGGTGAGCCCGACCCGCACGGCGGCCGCTATGTGGTGACGGGCAAACTGCCGGGCGGCCCCGATGAGGCCCCGGTGTATCTGACCGACCCGAAGGTCACCAAGGCCGATGTGGCGCGGCTGGCGAAGGCCCTGGACGTCTCCGGCAGCCCCCGCGCCGACCACGGGTACTGGAAGGTGGGCGGCGCCCCGGACGCGAGCGGCCCGACGCTGCGGGTGAGCCGGACCGGGCCGGGCAGCTGGTCGTACTCGCGCTACGGGGCGCCGGGCGACACGTCCTGCGTCCACCCGGACGGGAAGAAAGCGCCCCGGACCGACAAGGGCGACGCGGCGGACAAGGCCGACAAGACCTGCCCCACCTACCGCGACGGCGACAAGCGCGGTGACAACGGCGCCGCCGAGGGCCGCGACAAGGCCGTGTCCGAGGAGAAGGCGCAGAGCGCCGCCGAGCCGGTGCTCAAGGCGCTCGGACTGTCGGACGCGAAGCTGGACGCGAGCGGCCTCTACGGCGCCGTGCGGATGGTGAACGCGGATCCCGAGGTGGGCGAGCTGCCCACCTACGGCTGGGGCACCAATCTGCAGGTCGGCGCCGACGGCCAGCTGGTCGGCGGCAGCGGAACGCTGTCGAAGCCCAAGGAGGACGACACCTATCCGGTGCTCAGCGCGGGGCAGGCGCTCCAGCGGCTGAACTCGACGGCGGGCAGGAGCGACGGCCCCTCGGGGAAGGTGAGCGTGCGCAAGGTGACGTTCGGCCTCGCCTCGCACATGGTGGACGGCCGGCGGGCGCTGGTGCCGTCGTGGATCTTCGAGACCAAGCCGACCGGGACCAACCGGGTGGCGGTCACCCTCCCCTACCCCGCGGTGAAGCCGGAGTTCATCAAGAAGGCGAAGGAACCCGGCCACTCCCCCTCGCCGGGCAAGGGGGACAGCACCTCCAAGCCGGATCACCTCACCTCGTACAGCGTGGACGGCAAGACCCTGACGCTGCGCTTCTGGGGCGGGGTCTGCAACACCTACTCGGTCTCAGCGAAGGAGACCTCCGACAAGGTGACGCTGGACCTCAAGAGCAAGCCGAAGCATCCGGGGCGGGCCTGCATCCTCATCGCCAAGCAACTGGAGCGGAAGGTGACGCTGAAGGAGCCGCTGGACGGCCGGAAGGTCGTGGACGGGTCCACCGGTAAGACGGTGCCGCTGCGGAAGTGAGCGGAGCGCCCAGGACATGGCAGGCGGAAGGGGCGGGCCCGATGGGCCCGCCCCTTCCGTCGCGCTGTTTACTCCGCCGCGCCCGGGGGCTCAGCTGAAGGAGTCGCCGCAGGCGCAGGAGCCCGTGGCGTTCGGGTTGTCGATGGTGAAGCCCTGCTTCTCGATGGTGTCGACGAAGTCGATCGAGGCACCGCCCAGGTACGGGGCGCTCATGCGGTCGGTCACGACCTTCACGCCGCCGAAGTCCTTGACGACGTCGCCGTCGAGCGAGCGCTCGTCGAAGAAGAGCTGGTAGCGCAGGCCGGAGCAGCCGCCGGGCTGGACGGCGACGCGCAGCGCGAGGTCGTCGCGGCCCTCCTGCTCCAGCAGGCTCTTGACCTTCGACGCGGCGGCGTCGGACAGGATGATGCCCTCGCTCGCGGTGGTCTCGTCCTGAACGGTCATCTGCTTCTCTCCCGGGTCGTACGGACTGCTTGCCGTTGGCACAAACCAACGGCGTCCCGGATTCATTCCGGGCCCAAGCGCCTATCTCCTGTTGCCCTTCATGCTCGCATACGGGCGGACACACCGGAATGCGTCACATCGACACAATGTCTCTCGTCAACGTGACGTGAAGGAGCTATGATAGATAGCGTCATTCTGACGATTAGGGTCCCCAGTGAAGTCCCATCGAAGAAAGAAGGGTGCGTGACGTGACCACCGCCCAGCCCCTCGACGTGCAGCCGACCCCGCTCGCTCTGCTGCTTCTCGGCCGGGAGGCCGACCCCCGGAGCGAGCGCGGCGTGGAGTGCCCGGGAGACCTCCCGGCGCCCTCCGACCCGGATCTGGTGGCACGCGCCCGCGCGGCCAAGGAGAAGCTCGGGGACAAGGTCTTCGTGCTCGGCCACCACTACCAGCGCGACGAGGTCATCGAGTTCGCCGATGTCACCGGAGACTCCTTCAAGCTCGCCCGGGACGCGGCCGCGCGGCCGGAGGCCGAGTACATCGTCTTCTGCGGTGTGCACTTCATGGCCGAGTCCGCCGACATCCTCACGGGCGACGCCCAGCAGGTCGTCCTCCCCGATCTGGCGGCCGGCTGCTCGATGGCCGACATGGCCACGGCCGAGCAGGTCGCCGAGTGCTGGGAGGTGCTCACCGAGGCCGGTGTGGCGGATGTGACGGTGCCCGTCTCGTACATGAACTCCTCCGCCGACATCAAGGCGTTCACCGGTCGCCACGGCGGCACGATCTGCACCTCCTCCAATGCCCAGCGGGCGCTGGAATGGGCGTTCCAGCAGGGCCAGAAGGTGCTGTTCCTGCCCGATCAGCACCTGGGGCGCAATACGGCGGTCCGCGACATGGGCATGTCGCTGGAGGACTGCGTCGTCTACAACCCGCACAAGCCGAACGGCGGGCTCACCCCCGAGGAACTGCGCGCCGCCACGATGATCCTGTGGCGCGGCCACTGCTCGGTGCACGGCCGCTTCTCACTGGACTCGGTCAACGATGTGCGCGAGCGCATACCGGGTGTGAACGTGCTGGTGCACCCCGAGTGCAAGCACGAGGTCGTGGCGGCGGCCGACTACGTGGGCTCGACCGAGTACATCATCAAGGCCCTGGAGGCCGCCCCCGCCGGTTCGAAGTGGGCGATCGGCACCGAGCTGAACCTCGTACGGCGCCTGGCCAATCGATTCGCCGACCAGGGGAAGGAGATCGTCTTCCTCGACAAGACGGTCTGCTTCTGCTCGACCATGAACCGGATCGACCTGCCGCATCTGGTGTGGGCGCTGGAGTCGCTGGTGGCCGGCAAGGTGGTCAACCGCATCCAGGTCGACAAGGAGACCGAGCACTTCGCCAAGCTGGCGCTGGAGCGGATGCTCACGCTGCCGTAGGCAGCGTCCGGCGATGGGGGGGCGGGGCGCGGTTCGCCTGCGGCGGGCTGCTCCCCTCCCCGCCCCTTCCCACAACTGGGGCTCCGCCCCAGTCCCCGGGGGCCAGGGGCGAGGCCCCTGGCCCTGACCTGCCGTCGATCATCTGCGGCACCATCGTGGCTGGCCGCGCCCACGCGGCGGAGCCGCACATCGACACAGCCCCGCGCCCCTTCGGGGGCTGGGGCGGAGCCCCAGTTTCGGGAAGGGGCGGGGAGGGGAAAGGCCCGGCGGGTAGCGCTACGCGCCCGCGCGGACCAGCCCCGTCTCGTAGGCGATCACCACCAGCTGGGCACGGTCGCGGGCGCTCAGCTTGGCCATCGCGCGGTTGACATGCGTCTTGACCGTGAGCGGGCTCACCTCCAGCCGGGCGGCGATCTCGTCGTTGGACAGCCCGCCGCCCACCTGGACCAAGACCTCGCGCTCGCGCACGGTCAGGGCGTCCAGCCGTGAGGAGTCATAGGCGCCCTCACCGCCGCTCCCGTCGCCCTGGGCCAGGAAGCGGGCGATCAGCCCCTTGGTGGCGGCCGGGGACAGCAGGGCCTCGCCCGCCGCCGCGATGCGGATCGCCGCGAGCAGCTCATCGGGTTCGGCGCCCTTGCCGAGGAAGCCGCTGGCCCCCGCCCGCAGCGAGTCCACCACGTACTCGTCCACCTCGAAGGTCGTCAGCATGACCACCCGTACGTCCTTGAGCCGCGGGTCTTCGGTGATCATGCGGGTGGCGGCCAGCCCGTCCGTACCGGGCATCCGGATGTCCATCAGGACGACGTCGGCGCCCCGGGCGCGGGCGATCTCCACCGCCTCCGCGCCGTCGGACGCCTCGCCCACCACCTCCATGTCCGGTTCGGAGTCCACCAGGACGCGGAACGCGCTGCGCAGCAGCGCCTGATCGTCGGCCAGCAGCACCTTGATCGTCATGAGTCCCCTCCCCTACGCGGCTGCAGAGGAAGTCTCACCCGCACCCGGAAACCACCCTCGGGCAGGGGCCCCGCCTCGCAGCGGCCGCGCAGCGCGGTCACCCGCTCGCGCATCCCCAGCAGGCCGTGTCCGCCGCCGCCGGTCGCCGTACCGTCCGCCCGGGTCTCCCCGGACGCGTCCGCGCCGTCCGGCGCCTCCTCGGGGCCCTCGGTCCGCGTCCCCGCCCCGTCGTCCTCGACCGAGACCTCCAGGGCGTCCGCGACCCGGGCGATGCGGATCTCGGCCGTGGCCCCGGGCCCGGCGTGCTTGTGCACATTGGTCAGCGCCTCCTGGACCACGCGGTAGGCCGTGAGGTCCACCGAGCCCGGCAGCGCACCCAGCTTCTCCGGTGGCTCCGCCCGGACCCGGACCCGCATCCCGGCCCGTACGAAGCCGTCCACGAGCTGGTCCAGGACGGCGATGCCGGGGGCCGGTTCGGTGGGGGCGGCGGGGTCGCCGTACTGCCGCAGCAGGCCGACCGTGGCACGCAGCTCCTCCAGCGCCGAGCGGCTCGCCTGCCGTACGTGTGCGAGCGCCTCCTTGGCCTGGTCCGGGCGGTTGTCCATGACGTGGGAGGCGACCCCGGCCTGGACGTTGACCAGCGCGATGTGATGCGCCACGACATCGTGCAGCTCACGGGCGATCCGCAGCCGCTCCTCGGCGACCCGGCGGCGCGCCTCCTCCTCGCGGGTGCGCTCGGCGCGGACCGCCCGCTCCTCGATGGCGGCGATATAGGCGCGCCGGCTGCGCACCGCGTCACCGGCGGCCGCGGCCAGCCCGGTCCACGCGAACAGACCCCAGTTCTCCTGTGAGTACCAGGGGTTGAGCGCGAAGAGCATCCCGGCGCCGGTGAGCAGTACGGCCGTGGCGGCGCCGAGCCGCCAGGTGGTGGGGCGGTCGGTGCGGGCCGCCACGGTGTAGAGCGCCACCACGACCCCGAACACGATCGAGGTGCGCGGCGGGCCCACGTCATTGGTGACGAGCTCGGTGAGGGTGAGGGCCACGTTGAAGGCGAGCACCCCGCGGGGCAGATCGCGGCGGAGCACCAGCGAGGCGGCGGCGAGCACGGCCAGCAGCACGAAGAGGGCGCCCAGCGACTGGTGGCGCATGCGCGGGCCGGCCACCGCGCCGATCAGGATCAGCGCGAGGACCCCCAGCGCCACCAGGGTGTCCAGGGCACGGGGATGGGCGCACAGCCAGCGGTGCGGACGGGCCAGGCCCGGCCCGACGGCGAGGGGAGTCACGGAATCCAACAGTAAGGGCCGCGGGGGACCACCCGGCTTCGTGGGCGGCCCGTACCCGGCCGGTGCGGGGAGGTACGACCTGTGCTGGAGTGTGGATCCGGGAGCGCGCCGCACTAGCCCGGAATGAGGCCGTCGTCCTTGAGCATCGCCTTGACTTCCTCGAGGGTCGCGTCGGCGGCGGGGAGGATCAGCTCGGACGGCTGGAGCGCGTCATCGGGCAGGGGCTCACCGGCCGAGCGCACCGCGCCCAGCAGCGCGCCCAGGGTCCTCCGGAAGCCCTCGTGATCGCCGCCCTCGATCTCCGCGAGCAGCTCGTCGTCCAGCCTGTTCAGTCCGGGCAGATGGCTCTCGGCCACCCGCACCTGGCCCTCCCCCATGATCCGTACGATCATGACGACCTCCTTGGAGACCTCGCCCAGGCGGGGGCGCGGGCTACTGCTTGTCGAACTTGTGCTGGGTCCGGGACTGCTGGGACTCGTCCGTCGTGCCGCCCTCGATCGCCTGCTGTGGGCTGCCGCCGGCCAGCTCGGCCTTCATCCGCTGAAGCTCGAGCTCCACGTCCGTACCGCCGGAGATCCGGTCCAGCTCGGCCGCGATGTCGTCCTTGGTGGCCATACCGGACTGGTCGTCCAGGGCGCCGGAGGCCAGCAGCTCGTCGATCGCGCCCGCGCGCGCCTGGAGCTGCGCCGTCTTGTCCTCGGCGCGCTGGATCGCCATGCCGACGTCGCCCATCTCCTCGGAGATGCCGGAGAACGCCTCGCCGATGCGGGTCTGGGCCTGGGCCGCGGTGTAGGTGGCCTTGATGGTCTCCTTGCGCGTGCGGAAGGCGTCGACCTTGGCCTGGAGCCGCTGGGCGGCCAGGGTCAGCTTCTCCTCCTCGCCCTGCAGCGTCTGGTGCTGGGTCTCCAGGTCGGTGACCTGCTGCTGCAGCGCGGCGCGGCGGGAGAGCGCCTCACGGGCCAGGTCCTCCCGGCCGAGCGCGAGTGCCTTGCGGCCCTGGTCCTCCAGCTTGGCGGACTGGCCCTGCAACTGGTTGAGCTGAAGCTCCAGGCGCTTGCGCGAGGTCGCCACGTCGGCGACGCCGCGGCGGACCTTCTGGAGCAGCTCCAGCTGTTTCTGGTACGAGTAGTCAAGGGTTTCGCGCGGGTCCTCGGCCCGGTCCAGGGCCTTGTTGGCCTTCGCGCGGAAGATCATCCCCATACGCTTCATGACACCGCTCATGGGCCTCGCGCGCCCCCTTCTGACGGACGTGTGACTCCGGCACTCCAACAGACCCAGCCTACGGGCCCTGCTTCCATTACCGCACTGTTCGAGCCCGCTCGCGCTCCTCCTGCAGGACGATCAGACGGTGGGAGCCTCCGGCGCAAGGAGGAGTGCGCCCCCCTGTGTCCCGATTACGGCGGGACTCCGTTGCCTGATCGTTCCCCCTGAGGCTGGGGCGCACACCCCGCAACCCGTACCCTTGGGCTTTGTGTTCCGAAGCCGTTCCAAGGATGAGCAGGCCGCTACCACCAAGGTGACCGCGGACCAGCCGCAGCAGACCCGTGACCCGCAGGCGCCCAAGGGCCGCCCCACTCCCAAGCGGAGTGAGGCCCAGTCGCAGCGCCGCAGCCTGGCGAAGACGCCGGCCAACCGTAAGGACGCCACGAAGCGTGCGCGCGAGGCCCGCCGCGCCGATCTGGCCAAGCAGCGCCAGGCGCTGGCCGGGGGTGACGAGCGGTATCTGCCGGCCCGCGACAAGGGTCCGGTGCGGCGGTTCGCCCGCGACTTCGTGGACTCGCGGTTCTCCGTCGCCGAGTACTTCCTGCCGCTCGCGGTGGTCATCCTGGTCCTGAGCATGATCCGGGCCGGGGCCATGCAGAGCTATGTGCTGCTGGTGTGGATGGTGGTCATCGTCCTCATCGTGATCAACTCCCTCGTCCTCGGCGTCCAGCTCAAGCGGCAGCTGCGCAAGCGCTTCCCCGACGAGAATCTGCGCGGCGCGGTGGCGTACGCCCTGATGCGCACCCTCCAGATGCGCCGGCTGCGGCTACCCAAGCCGCAGGTCAAGCGCGGAGAGCGGCCCTGAGCGGCCAACCCTCCGGCTTCACCGGCGGGGCGGCCGGCTGGCTGAGCCACCTCGGGGGCCTGCGGAACACCGTCCGGCAGGCACTGGTCGCCCACCAGCTCGATGAGCAGATCA
This sequence comes from Streptomyces yongxingensis, assembly GCF_055597465.1. NCBI lineage: Bacteria > Bacillati > Actinomycetota > Actinomycetes > Kitasatosporales > Streptomycetaceae > Streptomyces > Streptomyces yongxingensis. The sequence goes on along the minus strand of NZ_CM145717.1, from coordinate 7,919,159 downwards.
CCGCACGCTTCCCGGTGGGACAGCGGCTGCGGGTGCTCGACGTGGGCCTCGGCCAGGGCACCCAGGCCCTGCGGCTGGCCCGCGCGGGCCATGAGGTGACCGGTCTCGAGTCCGACACCACCATGCTGGAGGCGGCCCGCACCGCACTCGCCGACGAGCCCGAGGGCATCCGAAGACGCGTGCGGCTGATCGAGGGCGACGGCCGGGAGACCGGGGCACACTTCCTGCCGGGCACCTTCGACGTGGTGCTGTGCCACGGCGTGCTGATGTACGTGCCCGAACCGGATCCGCTGCTCGCCGGGCTGGCCCGGGTGCTGGCCCCCGGCGGTCTGCTCTCGCTGCTGGTGCGCAACGGTGACGCGCTGGCGATGCGGCCGGGTCTTGCCGGGGACTTCGACACCGCGCTGGCCGCCTTCGACTCCCCCTCGTACACCAACCGGATCGGGCTGCCGGTGCGCGCCGACCGGCGCGAGGAGCTGACCGAGACCCTCACCGCGATCGGCGCGCCGCTGCGCGCCTGGTACGGCGTGCGGGTCTTCACCGACCTCGCCCCGGACGACGCGGAGCCGCCGGGCTCCCCGGAGTGGGAGCGGCTGCTGACGGCCGAGGAGCGGGCCGGCCGCACGGATCCCTACCGGGCGGTGGCGGCGCTGCTGCATCTGTGCGGGGTGCGCGGCTGATCCGGGCCGCGGGGTGGGGTGGCGGTGAGGACCGCCACCCGCCACCCCGCGCTTGTGTTCATTCGGCTTTGTTCATTCGGCTTTGTTCCGCTTTGTTCATTCGGCGCGCAGGCTCATCGGGCCGTAGATCTTCTTACCGTCCTCGAAGAGGGTCACCTGCTCCGCGCCTCCCTCGAGGAGCTCCCGCCACTCCTCGCCGATCCACGACTCCGCGTCCCCCTGGGTCGGGAACTCCTCCGGCTGCACCGCGGGCTTCGTCTCCGCCCCGTCGGACTTCTCGAACCGCCATGTCCACGCCATTCCAGCCTCCTCCATCCCGCCGGCCCACAGGTGATACCCGCCGGCCCACAGCTGATGTCTGCCCGCAGCCTAGGTGACTGATCACTCCGTACGGGGTGGCCCCGCGCGACCCGTGGGAAGGGACGCGAGACGATCGGGGCGTGGAACTCACTCTTCTGGGCACCGGGGCCCCCGACGGGCTGCCGCGCCACGGCTGTCCCTGCGCCGCCTGTGCCGCCGCCGTCGGCGAGGAGGCACGGGCCGCCACCTCGCTGCTGATCGACGGCGCGCTGCTGATCGACCTCACCCCGGGGGCCGCCTTCGCCGCCGCGCGGGCCGGGTACTCGCTGGTGGGCGTCCGCCAGGTGCTGCTCTCCCATCCGCACGCGGGCCCGGCCGTCGAGTTCCCGGCCGGGATGCCGGCGCCGGGGCGGGTGCCGGACGGCCGCACGCTGTCCCTGATCAGCGGCCACCGGGTGCGGGCGGTCGCGCTGGACTCCCCCGGCACCGGCTACGAGGTCACCGGGCCCGACGGCACCCGGCTGCTGTACCTCCCGCCGGGCACGGCCGCCGCCGGGCTCCCGGACCCGGCCGAGCCGTACGACATGGTGCTGCTCGACGTGCTGGGCCGCCCCGACGCGCTGGCCGCCCTCCGCGCCGCGGGCGCCGTGGGCGCCACCACCGACGTGCTGGCCGTCCATCTCGACCACACCACCCCGCCCGGCCGGGAGCTGCACCGCCGCCTCGCCACGGCGGGCGCGCGGGCGGTGCCGGACGGGCGGACGCTGATCGTCGGTGAGTACCACGCGGTGCCGGACCTGCCGCGCCGCACGCTGGTGCTGGGCGGCGCCCGGTCCGGCAAGTCCCTCGAGGCGGAACGGCGGCTGGCCGCGTTCCCCGACGTCCTGTACGTCGCCACGGGCGGCACCCGCGAGGGCGACCCCGAGTGGGCCGCCCGCGTCGCCGCCCACCGCGACCGCCGCCCCGGCTCCTGGCGCACCACCGAGACCTGCGACCTGCCCCCGCTGCTCGCCGAGGACGGCCCGCCGCTGCTCATCGACTGCCTGGCACTGTGGCTCACCGACGCGATGGACTCCGTGAGCGCCTGGGACGACGAGAAGTGGGCACACGGCGGCGAACGCGCCCTCCGCGAACGCGTCTCCGCCCTCGTCGCGGCGGTCCGCGCCACGACCCGTACGGTCGTCGCGGTGAGCAACGAGGTCGGCTCGGGCATCGTCCCCGCGACCGTCTCCGGCCGCCGCTTCCGCGACGAACTGGGCCGCCTCAACGCGGCATTCGCCGAGGAGTGCGAACAGGTGCTGTTGGTCGTGGCCGGTCAGCCCTTGCCGCTGCGCGGCTGATCTTGGATCGGGGGCCGGCTGACCCGAGCCGGAGCCGGGTCGCGCGGGGCTCCTCGGCTCGGTCGGGTGCGGCTTTTCTCGCGCGCCTTCGGCGCGCCTGAGCGGCGCCGAAGCCGCGGGACGGCGGCGCCAGCGACCGGGCGGAGCAAGGCCGACGCGGGTGCCGGCCGGTGCCCGGGTGGAGGCCGCGACGGGCTCAACGGCCGGACGCCGTACCGGTTCCCGGGGCGCCCGGTAGGGTTCGCCAGGTGAGTGCTCTCAATCTCGATGACTTCGTCGACCTGATCGAGCGCCCCGACGGGGGCATCCGGCGTGACGCCGAGGAGCGCCGCGAGCGGCTCGCGTTGCCGCCGGGTGCGCTCGGGCGGCTGGACGAACTGGGCGAGTGGCTGGCCGCCGCGCAGCAGCGGGTGCCGGTCAAGCCCATCGAACAGCCCCGCGTCATCCTCTTCGCGGGCGACCACGGCGTCTCCGACCTCGGCGTCTCCGCCCGCCCCGCCAGGAGCACCCACCGTCTGGTCCGCGCCGTGCTCGACGGCGAGAGCCCGGCCGCCATCCTCGCCGCCCGTCTCGGCACGCCCGTCCGCGTCATCGACATGGCGCTGGACTGCGACCCCGAGGACCTCCCCGAAGAGGTCACCCGCCACCGCGTACGCCGCGCGTCCGGCCGGCTCGACGTCGAGGACGCGCTCACCCTGGACGAGGCCGAGCGGGCCTTCCGCGCCGGGATGGCCATCGCCGACGAGGAGGCGGACTCCGGCACGGACCTCCTCGTCCTCGGCGACCTCAGCGTCGGCGGCACCACCGCCGCGGCCACGCTGATCGCCGCGCTGTGCGGTACGGACGCGTCCGTGGTCACCGGCCGCGGTGGCGCCGCCATCGACGACCTCGCCTGGATGCGCAAGTGCGCCGCCATCCGCGACGGGCTGCGCCGCGCCCGCCCCGTGCTCGGCGATCAGCTCCAGTTGCTGGCCACCGTCGGCGGTGCCGACCTCGCCGCGATCACCGGCTTCCTGCTCCAGAGCGCCGTACGCCGCACCCCCGTGATCCTCGACGGCGTCGTCTCGGCGGCCTGCGCGCTGGTCGCCCAGCGGGTGGCGTTCCGCGCCCCGGACTGGTGGCTGGCCGGTCAGACCAGCGGCGAACCGGGCCAGGAGAAGGCCCTCGACCGCATCGCCCTCACCCCGCTGCTCGACCAGGGCGTCACGGTCGGCGAGGGCACGGGCGCACTGCTCGCCCTGCCGCTGGTGCAGGCGGCCGCGGCCCTGCACGCGGAGCTCCCGGAGCGCGACGGCTAAGCGCTCCGCGGGAAGTGGCGCCATGCGTCGTTGGCCGACTGCGGCGCCGTCGTGGCTGGTCCCACGCGGCGGAGCCGCACATCGACACAGCCCCGCGCCCCTTCGGGGCGCTGCCCGAACCGTAGCGGACTTCCTCCGACCTGCTCAGGGCGTGTCCGGCGGTACGCGTACGCCTGCGGCGGGCTGCTCCCCTCCCCGCCCCTTCCCTCAACTGGGGCTCCGCCCCAGACCCCGGGGACCAAGGGACAGAGCCCCACCCCGGACCCCGGGGACCAAGGGCGCAGCCCCCGCTGCTCCCCTCCCGCACCTCCCTGCGGCATCGCCACGTGACGGGCTCCGCCCCAGACCCCCGGGGTCCAAACCCCCGCCGCTCCCCTCCCGCACCTCCCTGCGGCATCGCCACGTGACAGGCTCCGCCCCAGACCCCCGGGGTCCAAACCCCCGCCGCCCCCCTCCCCGCACCTCCCTACGGCATCGCCACGTGACAGGCTCCGCCCCAGACCCCCGGGGTCCAGGGGCGGAGCCCCTTGTATCGGGAAGGGGCGGGGAGGGGACAGATCCGCCGGACACGCCAAAGGGGCCGGGCCGCAGCCGAAGGGGGCCCTCAGCCGAGGGGGCAGGCAGCCGCGAGGCAGCGGTGGGCCCCAAGCCGAAGCGGGGGCCCGAGCCGAAACCGGAGGCCCGAGCCGAAAGGGCAGCCCTCAGCCGAAGGGTGGGGCTCAGCCGAAGGTCAGGACCACCAGGGCGGTTGTGGCGGCCGTTTCCGCCAGCGCGCCGAAGACGTCGCCGGTCACCCCGCCGAGACGGCGGTGGCAGTGGTGCAGGAGGAGTTCGGCGGCCGCCAGGGCGGCCAAGGCCGCGAAGGCGTTGAGGACGACGGCGTACGGGCCGAACGGGACGGCCACCACCGCGCAGCCCACCACCGTCACCGCCGCCACGACACCGGCGGAACGCCACGGCACGCTGCCCGCGACCGCCGCGCCCAGCCCCTCCGGCCGCGCCGCCGGAACCCCCACGCGAGCCGCGAGCGTCAAGGCGCAGCGCGCGGCGACACCGGCCACGGTCGCCCCGACCGCGCCGTGCGCCCAGTCCTGCCCGTACAGCTCGGCCAGGGCCGCCACCTGCCCGAGCAGGACGAACAGCAGCGTCATCACGCCGAACGGCCCGATGTCCGACCGCTTCATGATGCGCAGCGCGTCCTCGGCGGGCTTGCCGCTGCCGAGCCCGTCCGCGGTGTCGGCGAGCCCGTCGAGGTGGAGGCCGCGGGTCAGTACGGCGGGTATCGCGGCGGTGGCCACGGCCGCGAGCAGCGCCCCACCGCCCAGGAACAGCAACACCCCACCCACCGCGGCCGCGCACAGCCCCACGGCCAGCCCGGCCAGCGGAGCGCACAGCATCCCCGCGTGCGCCGCCTCCCGGTCCCAGCGCGTGCCCCTTACGGGCAACACCGTGAGGGTGCCGAACGCGAAGCGGACCCCGTCGCCCCAGGGGGCACGCGGAGCGTGCGCGGGCGGCGGGTCGTCATCGGGCCGCGGCGGATGCTCCGGCCGGTCAGGCTGCTGCTGCTCCGCACCCTCGGCGGTCTCGGAGGGCGCGGAGGGCGCGGAGGGCGGGGAGCTCTCCGGCCGCTCGGGCTCGGGCTCGGCCTCCGGCGGGCGTGCGGACGGCTGCGGTTGCGGCTGCGGCGGCTCCGGCGTGGTGTCCATCGCGCGGAAGGCTATCCCGGCCACCCGTAGCGGGTAAGCCCCAGGGCGCGGCCCTGTGGAGCCCTGAGTGCCAAGGCACGCCGGGTGCTTGGTTCTTCCGGCGGGAGCGCCTCCCAGCGGTAGCCGGGGGAGAACCGAGCCCCAAATGGGGCCTGGGCATACGATGCGGAGGGGCGCGGCCTACCCATCCATGACGGCCGACGAACTACCGGAAGAGGGACCCGACCACTGTGACTGCTCTGACTCTCAGCACCTCGTCCGCCACGGCACTGCGCGCGGACGCCGTCGTCGTCGGTGTGGCGAAGGGGGCCAAGGGCCCCGTCGTCGCTGCCGGCGCCGAGGCCGTGGACAAGGCGTTCGGCGGGAAGCTGGCCGCCGTTCTGGAGACGCTCGGCGCGACCGGCGCCGAGGGCGAGGTGACCAAGCTGCCCGCCGCGTCCGGCCTCAAGGCCCCGGTCGTGCTGGCGGTCGGGCTGGGCGAGGTCCCGGCCAAGGGCGACGGCTATGACGCCGAGACGCTGCGCCGTGCCGCGGGCGTGGCCGCCCGCGCGCTGTCCGGTTCGAAGAAGGGCGCGTTCGCGCTGCCGATCGAGGACCCGGCCGGCGCCACCGCCGTGGCCGAGGGCGCGCTGCTCGGCGCGTACACGTACGACAAGAGCAACGGCAACGGCAACGGCGGCAACGCCAAGAACAAGGACAAGAAGAACAACGGGCCGCTCGCCGAGGTCGCCCTCGTCGGCGGCAAGCCGCGCGACAAGGCGTACAAGGCGGCCGTCGAGCGCGCCACGGCCCTCGTCGCGGAGGTCAACCGCGCCCGCGACCTGATCAACACCCCGTCCAACCTCCTCAACCCGGCCGCCTTCGCGGCCGAGGCGGTCGCGGCCGCCAAGGAGCACGGCCTCAAGACCGAGGTGCTGGACGAGAAGGCCCTCAAGAAGGGCGGGTACGGCGGCATCCTCGGCGTCGGCCAGGGCTCGGAGGCCCCGCCGCGGCTGGTCCGGATCGCCTACACCCACCCCAAGGCCGAGAAGACGCTCGCCCTGGTGGGCAAGGGGATCACCTACGACTCGGGCGGCATCTCCCTCAAGCCGGCCGGTCACAACGAGACGATGAAGTGCGACATGAGCGGTGCCGCCGCCGTGTTCGCCACGGTGGTCACCGCCGCGAAGCTGGGCCTGCGGGTCAATCTGACGGGCTGGCTGGCGCTCGCCGAGAACATGCCGTCGGGTTCGGCCACCCGCCCCGGCGATGTGCTGTCGATGTACGGCGGCAAGACCGTCGAGGTGCTGAACACCGACGCCGAGGGCCGGCTGGTGCTCGCCGACGCGATCACCCGCGCCGGTGAGGAGAAGCCGGACGCGATCGTGGACGTGGCGACGCTGACCGGTGCGATGGTCCTCGCGCTGGGCAACCGCACGTTCGGGATCATGGCGAACGACGAGGCGTTCCGCACCACGCTCCACGAGGTCGCGGGCGAGGTCGGTGAGCAGTCGTGGCCGATGCCGCTGCCCGACCACCTCCGCAAGGGCATCGACTCGCCGGTCGCCGATCTGGCGAACATGGGCGAGCGCATGGGTGGCGGTCTGGTGGCCGGCATCTTCCTGAAGGAGTTCGTGGCGGACGGGATCACCTGGGGCCACCTGGACATCGCGGGTCCGGCCTTCAACGAGTCCGGTCCGTTCGGCTACACCCCCAAGGGCGGCACGGGTGCCGCGGTCCGCACCCTGGTGCGGCTTGCCGAGCGCACCGCCGACGGCGACCTCGGCTGAGCCGAGGCCCCGTTCCCCGGCGGTATCGATACGCGGCTCCGCCGCGCGGTACGCCGGACACTTCGTGGGCCCCGCGACACAGCGACATGTCACCGCGACGCATCGCGACCGTATGAGACGGCCGCCGCCATAGGCCGAAAGTCCCGTCGATTTCGCCCTCAACGAAATCGACGGGGCTTCGCGTTCCGGATACGCAGCAGTAACCCCTGAACTGGGGTCTGGAGATTTCTCACACAGCGGCCCCGCGTCCCGCCTCCTCCCAACAAGTGCGAAGATGTTGTCCCGGCAGGACAGGGCCCCCGACACCAGGGCCGACGCAAGAAGCGGCCGAACACACGCCGCCGCCCGGCCGACCAACGGCCGGCCCCGGCGCACCATGCATGGAGGACGTGACGTGGCGAACGACGCCAGCACCGTTTTCGACCTAGTGATCCTCGGAGGCGGTAGCGGCGGTTACGCCGCTGCCCTGCGCGCGGCGCAGCTGGGTCTGGACGTCGCCCTGATCGAGAAGGACAAGCTGGGCGGCACCTGTCTGCACCGTGGCTGCATCCCCACCAAGGCGCTGCTGCACGCCGGTGAGCTCGCCGACCAGGCCCGCGAGGGCTCGGAATTCGGTGTGAAGACCACCTTCGAGGGCATCGACATCGAGGGTGTGCACAAGTACAAGGACGGCGTGGTCTCGGGCCTGTACAAGGGTCTCCAGGGCCTCATCGCCTCCCGCAAGGTCACCTATGTGACGGGTGAGGGCCGGCTGTCCTCCCCGACCTCCGTCGATGTGAACGGCCAGCGCTACACCGGCCGCCACATCCTGCTGGCCACCGGTTCGGTGCCGAAGTCCCTGCCGGGCCTGGAGATCGACGGCAACCGCGTCATCTCCTCCGACCACGCGCTGGTGCTCGACCGCGTGCCGAAGTCCGCGGTCGTGCTGGGCGGCGGTGTCATCGGCGTCGAGTTCGCCTCCGCGTGGAAGTCCTTCGGGGCCGACATCACCATCGTCGAGGCGCTTCCCCACCTCGTCCCGGTCGAGGACGAGAGCAGCTCCAAGCTGCTGGAGCGCGCCTTCCGCAAGCGCGGCATCAACTTCTCCCTCGGCTCCCGCTTCTCGGGCGTGGAGTACACCGCCGACGGCGTCAAGGTCTCGCTGGAGAACGGCAAGACCTTCGAGGCCGAGCTGCTGCTGGTGGCCGTCGGCCGCGGCCCGGTCTCGCAGGGGCTCGGCTACGAGGAGGCCGGGGTCGCCATGGACCGCGGCTATGTCCTCGTCGACGAGTACATGCGGACCAACGTGCCGACCATCTCCGCCGTCGGCGACCTGGTCCCCACCCTCCAGCTCGCCCACGTCGGCTTCGCCGAGGGCATGCTGGTGGCGGAGCGGCTGGCCGGTCTGAACCCGGTGCCGGTCGACTACGACGGCGTGCCGCGGGTGACCTACTGCCACCCCGAGGTCGCCTCCGTCGGCATCACCGAGGCCAAGGCCAAGGAGCTGTACGGTGCGGACAAGGTCGTCGCCCTGAAGTACAACCTCGCGGGCAACGGCAAGAGCAAGATCCTCAAGACCGCGGGCGAGATCAAGCTCGTGCAGGTACGGGACGGTGCCGTCGTCGGCGTCCACATGGTCGGTGACCGGATGGGCGAGCAGGTCGGCGAAGCTCAGCTGATCTACAACTGGGAGGCGCTGCCGGCCGAGGTCGCGCAGCTCGTCCACGCCCACCCGACCCAGAACGAGGCGCTCGGCGAGGCCCACCTGGCCCTGGCCGGCAAGCCGCTGCACTCCCACGACTGATCATCCCGAGCGCGAACCATCCAAAGATCGTTAAGGAGCAACCGAACACCATGGCGGTTTCCGTAACCCTGCCGGCGCTCGGCGAGAGCGTGACCGAGGGCACCGTCACCCGCTGGCTCAAGGCCGAAGGTGAGCGCGTCGAGGCCGACGAGCCCCTGCTCGAGGTGTCGACCGACAAGGTCGACACCGAGATCCCGGCCCCCTCGGCCGGTGTGCTGACGTCCATCAAGGTGGCCGAGGACGAGACGGTCGAGGTCGGCGCCGAGCTGGCCGTCATCGACGACGGCGGCGCGGCCCCGGCCGAGGCCCCCGCCCCCGCGGCCGAGCCCGCTCCGGCGGCTCAGCCCGAGCCCGCCCCGGCGCCCGCCGCCGAGGCCCCCGCCCCTGCCCCCGCTGCCGCCGCCGCTCCGGCCGGTGGCGCCGAGGGCACCGATGTGGTCCTTCCCGCGCTCGGCGAGAGCGTGACCGAGGGCACCGTGACCCGCTGGCTCAAGGAGGTCGGCGAGTCCGTCGAGGCCGACGAGCCGCTGCTCGAGGTCTCCACCGACAAGGTCGACACCGAGATCCCGGCCCCGACCGCGGGCACCCTGCTGGAGATCCTGGTCGGCGAGGACGAGACCGCCGAGGTCGGCGCCAAGCTGGCCGTGATCGGCGCCGCCGGTGCCGCTCCGGCCGCCGCGCCCGCCGAGGCCCCGGCCGCCCCGGCCCCGGCTCCCGAGCCGGTTCAGGAGGCCCCGGCGCCCGCCCCGGCCCCGCAGGCCCCGAGCGCCCCGGCGCCGCAGGCCGTCACCCCGGAGCCGGTCGCCCCCGAGCCGGCCCCGGCCGCTCCGGCGCCCGCCCCGGCTCCGGCCGCGGCAGCCCCGTCGATCCCCGCTCCCGCGGCCCCCGAGGCCGAGGGCGCCTACGTCACCCCGCTGGTGCGCAAGCTCGCCGCCGAGAACAACGTGGACCTGTCCACGGTCAAGGGCACCGGCGTCGGCGGCCGCATCCGCAAGCAGGACGTCATCGCCGCCGCGGAGGCCGCCAAGGCCGCCCAGGCCCAGGCGCCGGCCGCCGCCGCGCCGAAGGCCGCCCCGCAGGAGGTGTCCCCGCTGCGCGGCCAGACCATCAAGATGCCGCGGATGCGCAAGGTCATCGGCGACAACATGATGAAGGCCCTGCACACCCAGGCCCAGCTCACCAGCGTGGTCGAGGTGGACGTCACCAAGGTCATGCGGCTGCGCGCCCGGGCCAAGGAGGCGTTCGCCCAGCGCGAGGGCGTCAAGCTCTCGCCGATGCCGTTCTTCGTGAAGGCGGCCGTCCAGGCGCTGAAGGCCCACCCGGCCATCAACGCCCGGATCAACGAGGACGACAACACCATCACGTACTTCGACGTGGAGAACGTCGGTATCGCGGTGGACGCCGAAAAGGGCCTGATGACCCCGGTCATCAAGAACGCGGGCGACCTCAACATCGCGGGCATCGCCAAGAAGACGGCGGAGCTGGCGGGCAAGGTCCGCTCCAACAAGATCACCCCGGACGACATGTCCGGTGCCACCTTCACGATCAGCAACACCGGCTCGCGCGGTGCGCTGTTCGACACGATCATCGTGCCGCCGAACCAGGTCGCCATCCTGGGCATCGGCGCGACCGTCAAGCGCCCGGTGGTCATCAACCACCCGGAGCTGGGCGAGACCATCGCGGTGCGCGACATGACGTACGTGGCGCTCTCCTACGACCACCGCCTGGTGGACGGTGCCGACGCGGCCCGCTACCTGACGGCCGTGAAGGAGATCCTGGAGGCCGGCGAGTTCGAGGTGGACCTCGGGCTCTGATCCTCACCTCGGTTTCCCTGCCGCGCCCCGCACGGGCTTCCCGTGCGGGGCGCGGTTTCATTACCGCACTGCCGGGATAATGGCAGCTGTTCACCGCTGGTTCTAAGGAGCTCCCCATGGTCGCGCCCGTCGTCCACTCGCTGCGCGAGCAGATCCGCGAGCACATCGTGGAGGGCATCGTCAGCGGCCGCTGGAAGCCGGGCGAGCGGATCGTGGAGCGCCGGATCGCCACCGAGCTGGAGGTCAGCCAGACGCCCGTACGGGAGGCGCTGCGGGAGCTGGAGTCGCTGCGGCTGATCGAGTCGGCGCCGAACAAGGGCGTGCGGGTGCGGAATCTGACCGCCGCCGACCTGGAGGAGATCTATCCGGTGCGGGCCGGGCTCGAACAGATGGCGGCGGAGCTGGCCGCGCCCGTGCTGGCCGAGGACACCTCCGCGCTGGAGCCCGAGGTGCGGGCGCTGTACGAGGCGGACCGCGCGGCCGACGGGGAGGCGCAGGTCCGGCACACCGTGGCGTTCCACCGGGAGCTGGTGCGGGCGTCGGGCAACAGCGTGCTGCTGCACACCTGGGAGTCGCTGGGCATCGAGATCTGGACGACGCTGTCGATCCGCTGGCTGGGCACCGTCCAGCAGTCGTACGCGGAGGAGCACCAGGCCGTGGTGGACGCGTTCAAGCGGCGGGATCCGCGGGTCGGTGAACTGGTCAAGGAACACGTCCTGGGCTGTGCACCGCGTGCCTAGTTTCGCGGCACGGAATGCCAATTTCGGCTTACGGAGCACTTTTTCCTTGGCAGAGCTTTGATCGATCATCGATCAGTCTTACGGTTATTTCATGACCGATCTCGCACGCACGCAGCCGAGTGCGCTCGACCAGCTTCCCGACCGTGACCCCGAGGAGACCGCCGAATGGGGCGCCTCCCTGGACGCCGTCACCCGGGCAGCCGGGTCGCACCGCGCCTCGTACCTCATGCGCCGCACCCTGGAGCGCGCCGAGAGCGCCGGGCTCGCGCTGCCGCCCCTGCTGGAGTCGGACTACCTCAACACCATTCCGACCGCCGCCGAGCCCGCGTTCCCGGGCGACGAGGCCATGGAGCGCCGCATCACCGCCTGGAACCGGTGGAACGCGGCCGCGATGGTCACCCGCGGCAGCCGTGACGGCCTCGGCGGTCACATCGCCACCTTCGCCTCCGCCGCCTGGCTCTACGAGACGGGCTTCCAGCACTTCTTCCGCGGCAAGGAGGCGGACGGGTCCGGCGACCAGCTCTACATCCAGGGCCACGCCTCCCCCGGCATCTACGCCCGCGCCTTCCTCGACGGGCGGCTGACCGAGCACCACCTGGACCACTTCCGCCGCGAGGCGGGCGGCGACGGCCTGCCGTCCTATCCGCATCCGCGCCGGCTGCCCTGGCTGTGGGAGTTCCCCACCGTCTCGATGGGGCTCGGCCCGATCTCCGCGATCTACCAGGCCCGCTTCAACCGCTATCTGGCGGCGCGCGGCATCAAGGACACCGCGAACTCCCACGTATGGGCCTTCCTCGGCGACGGCGAGATGGACGAGCCGGAGTCGACGGCCGCGCTCGCCCTGGCCGGGCGCGAGGGCCTGGACAACCTCACCTTCGTCATCAACTGCAACCTCCAGCGCCTCGACGGCCCGGTGCGGGCCAACTTCAAGATCGTGCAGGAGCTGGAGGCCCAGTTCCGTGCGGCGGGCTGGAACGTGATCAAGTCGCTGTGGGGCTCCGCCTGGGACGAGCTGTTCGCGCTGGACACCTCGGGCGCGCTGGTCCGCCGGCTGCGCGAGGTCCCGGACGGCCAGTTCCAGACGTACGCGACCCGCGACGCGGCCTACATCCGCGAGCACTTCTTCGGCGCCGACCCGGCCCTCGCACAGCTGGCGAAGACGCTGACCGACGCCAAGCTCACCGAGTGTTTCCACACCTCGCGCGCGGGCCACGAGCCCCGCAAGGTGTACGCGGCCTACCGCGCGGCCGTGGAGCACAAGGGCGCCCCGACCGTCGTGCTCGCGCAGACCGTCAAGGGCTGGACGCTGGGCCCCGGCTTCGAGTCCCGCAACGCCAACCACCAGATGAAGAAGCTGACGGGCAAGGAGTTCCGCGCCATGCGGGACCTCCTCGAACTCCCCATCCCGGACAGCAAGCTGGACGACGCCCTCGTGCCGTACGTCCACCCCGGCCCCGACTCCCCCGAGGTCCGCTACCTCCAGGAGCGCCGCGCGGCCCTCGGCGGCCCGGCCCCGGCCCGCCGGGTCCACCCGGTCGCCCTGCCCGAGCCGTCCGCGAAGCCGTTCGAGACGCTCGCCAAGGGCTCCGGCAGTCAGGAGATCGCCACCACCATGGCCTTCGTCCGGCTGGTCAAGGACCTGATGCGGGAGAAGGAGACCGGGAAGCGCTGGGTGCCGATCGTGCCGGACGAGGCGCGGACCTTCGGCATGGAGTCCCTCTTCCCCACCGCCGGGATCTACTCCCCGCTCGGCCAGACCTACGACCCGGTCGACCGCGATCAGCTCCTGTACTACAAGGAGGCCGCGAACGGTCAGATCCTCAACGAGGGGATCACCGAGGCCGGTTCGATGGCCGACTTCACCGCCGCCGCGACGTCGTACGCGACGCACGGCGAGCCGATGATCCCCTTCTACATCTTCTACTCCATGTTCGGCTGGCAGCGCACCGCCGACCAGATGTGGGCGCTCGCCGACCAGCTCGGCCGTGGCTTCCTCATCGGCGCCACGGCGGGCCGTACGACGATGACCGGCGAGGGCCTCCAGCACGCCGACGGCCACTCCCCGCTGATCGCCTCCACCAACCCGGCGGCGCTCGCCTACGACCCGGCGTTCGCCTACGAGGTGGGCGCGATCGTGCGGGACGGTCTGCGACGGATGTACGGCCCCGAGGCCGAGGACGTCTTCTACTACCTGACGGTCTACAACGAGCCCAAGGCGCAGCCGGCGATGCCTTCGGGCGAAGGCGTCGAGGAGGGCATCCTCAAGGGCCTGTACCGCTACCAGGAGGCCACGGCCCCGGCCGAGGACTCCCCCCGTATCCAGCTCCTCGCCTCCGGCACCGCCGTCCACTGGGCGCTGGAGGCCCAGAAACTCCTCGCCGACGACTGGGGCGTGGCCGCCGACGTGTGGTCCGCCACCTCCTGGAGCGAGCTGCGCCGCGACGCCCTGTCCTGTGACGCGGCGCAGCTCAAGGGCGAAGACCGGGTCCCGTACGTCACCCGTGCCCTGGCAGGCGCACCGGGCCCGGTCCTCGCCGTCAGCGACTGGATGCGTGCCGTCCCCGACCAGATCAGCCAGTGGGTCGAGCAGGACTGGTACTCGCTGGGCACGGACGGTTTCGGCCTCTCCGACACCCGCGAGGCCGCCCGCCGCCACTTCGGCGTGGACGCCCCGGCCATCGTGGTGGCCGCCCTGTCCCGTCTGGCCCGCCAGGCCGCGGTCCGCGCCACGGCCCCCAAGGAGGCCGCGGAGCGGTACGGCATCTGACGCCGCGGTTGCCGGGGATCGCCTGCGGCGGGCTGTTCCCCTACCCGCCCCTTCCCACAACTGGGGCTCCGCCCCAGACCCCGCTCCTCAAGCGCCGGAGGGGCTGAAATCAGCCCGTCAGGGGGCACCTCCCAGCGGTAGCTGGGGGAGCTTGAGGACACGCCCGAAGGGCGTCCGGGGTCCAGGGGGCGGAGCCCCATGGTTCGGGAAGGGGCGGGTAGGGGAAAGAGCCGCCGGGCCGGGCGTAAGGCCGGGGCCCCGCCCCCTGCGCGGCCGGGCGCGCTACGGCCGCGAACCCGCCACGGTCCGCCGCTCGCCCGAGAGCACGGCATCATGGGCCCGTGCGTGCTGCCCGCCTCATCAAGATGGTGCTTCTGCTCCAGGCTCGCCCCTCGATCACAGGGGCCGAGCTGGCGCGGGAGCTGGAGGTCTCCGAGCGCACCGTAACGCGGGACGCCGCCGCGCTGTCCGAGGCGGGGATCCCGGTCTACGCGGACCGGGGCCGGGCCGGGGGCTACCGGCTCATCGGCGGCTACCGCACCCGGCTGACCGGCCTCGGGCGGACCGAGGCCGAGGCGCTGTTCCTGTCCGGCGTGCCCTCGGCGCTGCGCGAGATGGGCCTCGCCGACGCCGCCTCGGCCGCCCGGCTGAAGGTGTCCGCCGCGCTGCTCCCGGAGCTGCGGGACGCCTCCCACACGGTGGCCCAGCGGTTCCACCTCGACGCCCCGGGCTGGTGGCGCGAGCCGGAGGCGCCGGAGCTGCTGCCGAGCATCGCGGACGCGGTCTGGGACGATCTGCGGATCGCCGTCCGCTACCGGCGCCGGGACGCGGAGGTCCGGCGGGAGCTCGAACCGTACGGGCTCGTACTCAAGGCGGGCGTCTGGTATCTCGCGGCCCGTGCGGAGGGCGGCTTCCGGGTGTACCGGGTGGACCGTTTCGCCGCCGTCGAACCGACCGGCGTCCGCTTCACCCGGGACGAGGAGTTCGACCTGCCCGCCTTCTGGGAGGAGCGGGCCGAGCAGTTCGCCCGCTCGATCCTGCGGGAGCGGGCCGTCGTACGGCTGACCCCGGCCGGGGCCCGGCAACTGCCCCATGTCACGGACCGGGTGGCGGCCGAGGAGGCCGTACGCGAGGCCGGGGAGCCCGACGGGCAGGGCCGGCTCACCGTCACCCTGCCCGTCGAGTCGTACGAGGTCGCCCTGGCCCAGCTGCTCGGGCTCGGCCCGGAGGCGGAGGTGCTGGGTCCGCCGGAGCTGCGGGCGCTCTTCGCGGAGGCGGCGCGCCGTACGGCGGAGCTGTACCGGTAGGCCACCCTGCGACTCAGAGGACCTTGAGCAGGCGTTCCGCCAGGTGGGCTGCCGATGCGGGGTTCTGTCCGGTGTACAGGTTGCGGTCGACCACCGTATAAGGCTTCCACATCTCGCCCTTGG
Organism: Streptomyces yongxingensis; assembly: GCF_055597465.1. Classification (NCBI taxonomy): domain Bacteria; kingdom Bacillati; phylum Actinomycetota; class Actinomycetes; order Kitasatosporales; family Streptomycetaceae; genus Streptomyces; species Streptomyces yongxingensis. The sequence goes on along the minus strand of NZ_CM145717.1, from coordinate 7,903,532 downwards.
TGAAGTCGACGCCGAGTTCGATGAGCTCGGTCTCCAGCGTCCAGCGGGCCCTCTTGGCGAGGCCGACCGCCTCCTCTTCCTCGTTGGTGAAGCCGGTGACCCGGTAGCCGGCGAAGGGCGATTTCCCGTGGATCCGGGTCGCCAGCATCGCCGCCGGGGCGTGGCAGACGATGGCGAGGGGTTTGCCGGAGGACAGGGCCGCCGTCAGCAGGCGGCCGGCGTCGGCGTCGACGCTCAGGTCTTCCATGGGCCCGTGGCCGCCGGGGAAGTAGACGGCGTCGTAGTCGTCCAGTCGGGCGTCCGCGAGGTGGATCGGGCGCCGCATCACCTCCGCGGAGCGGATGATCGCCTCCAGGTCGAGCGCGATCTGCGCACTGCCCGCCATATCGGGTCGCAGGCTCATCATGTCCACCGTCGGAACGGCCCCGCCGGGGGTGGCGACGGTGATCTCGTGGCCCGCCTCGGTGAGGGCCTTGTAGGGGGCGGCGAACTCTTCGGCCCAGTAGCCGGTCGCGTACCGGGTGCCGTCCTTGAGCGTCCAGTACGGCGTACCGGTCATCACGAAAAGTACCTTGGCCATCGCGCAACCGCCTTCCTGTCGGTATTCAGTACGGTTAGCGCATAATTTCCCTCAAAGCATGGTATGAGCAGATGGACTGCCCCGTCGCGTCAGCCGCGGGTCTGGACGCGTGCGTCAGGTGGCGGCAAAGTGCCGTCGGCCCGGTCGGACGCGGCCAGGTTGCCGATGGCCCGTCGGATATTAGCGTCGGGCCCATGGACTCACCGACGCGATTCGCGCTGACCGAGCACTCGCCCGCTCACTGGCGCGTGACGTTCGACAACCCTCCCGTCAATCTCGTGGACTCGACGATGACGAGTGAGCTGGACGCCGTCTTCACACGCGCCGAGCACAGCGGTGTCGCGGTCATCGTCTTCGACAGTGCCGACCCCGAGTTCTTCATCGCCCACTACGACCTCTCCGCCAAGGACGAGCTGGAGCACGTCCTGGCCCACCCGGAGGAGGTCCACCCCTTCACGGCGCTCCTCACCCGTCTGAGCAAACTCCCCATGGCGACCATCGCCTCCGTCAGGGGCATCGCACGCGGCGCGGGCAGCGAGTTCCTGCTCGCCACCGACATGCGCTTCGGCAGCCGCGAGAAGTCCGTCATCGGCCAGTTCGAGATCGGCATGAGCGCGATCCCCGGTGGCGGACCCGCCACGCGCCTGCCCGCCCTGGTCGGACGGGGCCGGACCTTCGAGATCCTCTTCGGCGGCCTCGACCTCGACGGAGACCTCGCCGAACGGTACGGGTACCTGAACCGTGCCTTCCCCGACGACGAGCTCGACGGCTTCGTCGACGAGCTGGCGTCCCGCATCGCCTCCTTCGACCTGCAGACGATCAAGGACATCAAGCACTTCGTCAACGTCGCGACCCTGCGGCCGGACGGTGAGTTCAAGGACCAGATGGACGCCTTCTGGGCCGCCGTGAACCGTCCGGCGCAGCAGCACGTCGCACGGCACCTCTTCGAGGCGGGACTCCAGCAGCGCGGCGACCTGGAGCGCGACCTCCCGCACTGGGTCACGCGGTTCCAGTACCGCGCCGGCGCCGACGCCTAGACATCCGCCGAGCCCGGGCGGGCACCGGCGGGAGGCCGTCCCCGCGTGCCCAGTCCCCTAGGGAGCCCTGATGGCTGTTGAGATTCCGCCCCTGGTGAGCCCCTCGCGCTTCCGGCGCCGAGGAGGACTGCTCGGGGAGTGCCTCGCGGAGTTCCTGGGGATGTTCGTCCTCATCTCCTTCGGGTGCGGTGTGGCGGCCATGGCGGTCGCGGCGCTGCCCGGTTCGGGCCGCACCGCGGGAGCCACCACGAGCTTCGTCGGCGCCGGCGACTGGGTCATGCCGGTGCTCGGCTGGGGCCTGGCCGTGACCTTCGGCATCTACGTCGCCGGCGGCGTCAGCGGGGCGCATCTGAATCCAGCGGTCACGCTCGCCTTCGCAGTGCGCCGCCGGTTCCGGTGGGCCAAGGTCGTCCCGTACGTGGCCGCGCAGCTGGTGGGCGCGTTCGCCGGGGCCGTGCTGGTGTACGCGGTCTACCACGACGCGATCAGCGCCCTGGACCAGGCGATGAAGGGGCCGAAGACGGACGGCCACACCCTCGCCACCTTCTCGATCTTCGGCACGGTCCCCGCGCAGTACTTCCACGGCAGCGTGTGGGGCCCGCTCGTGGACCAGATCGTCGGTGCCGCGTTCATGCTCATCTTCATCATGGCCGTCATCGACCTGCGCAACCCCGCCGTGCGGGTCTCCCTGGCGCCGGTCGTCATCGGCCTCGCGGTCGCCGCCATCGGCCTGTCCTACGGCGCGAACGCCGGCTACGCCATCAACCCCGCCCGCGACTTCGGCCCGCGTCTGTTCGCCTGGACCATGGGCTGGGGGGAACTCGCCCTGCCGGGCACGACGCCCAGCGGCTTCAGCGCCTACTTCTGGATCCCCGTCGTCGGCCCCCTCGTCGGCGGCGTGATCGGGGTCCTGGTCTACGACCTCTTCATCGGCGACGTCCTGCACCTCCGCACCCGCATGGCCAAGGTCCCGGAAGTCGGCTGCACCCGGCCGGTGACCACCACGCCCGAGGTGAGCACCCTCGCACCACGCGGGTGATGGGGTGGAGGGCGTCCGGGCCCGTTCCGCGTGCGGGGGTGCGCGGGAGGGCCGATCCTGGTCCCGTGATGATGGACGAGACGGAGTTCTGGGGGCTGGTCGACGGCGCTCGGGAGGCCGCGGACGGCGACCCCGAGGACCAGTCCGACCTGCTCGTCGAGCAGCTGTCACAGCTCGACCCCGACGCGGTGCTGGACTTCGCCCGGCACTTCGAGGCCCGCTCCCACCGGGCGTACCGCTGGGATGTGTGGGGCGCCGCCTGGGTGCTGCTCGGCGGGGTCAGCGACGACGCCTTCGAGGCGTTCCGCTACTGGCTGATCGGCCAGGGCCGGGAGATCTTCGAGGGCGCGCTGCACGATCCGGACGCGCTCGCCGATCTGCTCGAGGACTTCGACGAGCGGGTGGACGGCGACTGCGAGGACCTGGGGTACGCGGCGGACGAGGCGTACGAGCGGTTGACCGGTGCGCCCCTGCCGGAGCTGGGGCTCCCGCCCATGCCCCGGGAACCCATCGGGGAGCCCCTCGACTTCGAGAGCGAGGCGGTGCTGGCGGAGCGGTACCCCCGGTTGTGGGAGCGCTTCAGGGCCTGACTGCCTGACGTGCCCGGTTGCCCCGGTTGCCCGGTTGCCCGGCGCTCGGCAGCGCCTCAGCGGTCCAGCGGGCGCCCCATCAGCACATCGTCCACGTACTCCCCTCCAGCAGGAACTCCCCCGGCAGCACGCCTTCCACCGCGAATCCCTCCGGCGCGTACAGCCGCCGTGCGGGCGTGTTGTGGCCCAGCACCCGCAGGGTCATGCGGGTCGCGCCCTGCCGCCGCGCCTCCTGGTACGCGGCGCCGAGCAGCGCCCGTCACCAACGTCCCCGGACAGCACACCTAGGGCTGGGGCATGCGGATCACTGTGCCACGCCCGCCCGTTGTCCGACATCCCTCCCGTGATCGGGGGCAGGATGGGGCCATGCGTATCGCGGTCACCGGTTCCTCCGGGCTCATCGGCACGGCACTCGTCCGCTCGCTGCGCGAGGACGGCCACCAGGTGGTGCGTCTGGTGCGGCGTCCGCCGCGTGCGGAGGACGAGGTGGAGTGGGACCCGCGGCGGCAGTGGGTGGACACCTCCGGGCTGATGGGCTGTGCGGCCGTGGTCCATCTCGCGGGCGCGGGCGTCGGCGACCGGCGCTGGACCGACGCGTACAAGAAGGAGATCCGGGACAGCCGGGTGCTGGGCACCGCCGCCATCGCCGAGGCGGTCGCCTCGCTGGACACCCCGCCGCGGGTGCTGGTGAGCGGGAGCGCGGTCGGGTTCTACGGTGACACCGGGGAGCGCGCGGTCGATGAGAGTGCGCCCCCTGGCCACGGTTTCCTTCCGGACCTCTGCCAGGACTGGGAGGAGGCGGCGACCGCGGCGCAGGAGGCGGGCGTCCGTACGGTCTTCGCCCGGACCGGTCTGGTGGTCTCCGCCGAGGGCGGGGCGTGGGGGAAGCTCTTCCCCTTGTTCAAGCTGGGGCTCGGCGGGCGGATGGGCAGCGGCCGGCAGTACTGGAGCTTCATCGCGCTGCGGGACCACATCGCCGCGCTGCGCCACATCCTCGATACGCCCGAGCTCACCGGGCCGGTCAACCTCACCGCCCCGACGCCGGTGACCAACCGCGAGATCACGGCCGCCATGGGCCGGGTGCTGGGCCGCCCCACGCTCTTCTCGGTGCCCGCGCCCGCGCTCCGGGTCGCCCTGGGCGAGATGTCCGGGGACGTCCTCGGCAGCGTCCGGGCCGTCCCCCGCCGCCTCCTGGACTCCGGCTTCACGTTCACCTGCCCGCATGTGGACGAGGCGATCAAGGCAGCGCTCACGTAGGGGAGTTGGGCGCTTCTCGCCCCCCTTCCGCTCTCCCTTCACCCGGTCGCGGGCCGTTCGATGGCGGTGTGCGACTGGTGTGCGACCGGTGTGCGCCCGTGCCCGGTCGATGCGCGTCTGGCAACGACCGTTTTTGTCCGTACTGTCAAGACCGTCTCGCCGAGCCGACTCGCGGGACCCACGCATCCGGACCGCCGGTCGGGGCAGCAGCCCCCGTGACGGACGCACCGACCTCGGGGAGGACACGTGCTCAAGCGCGCGCACCGCACGGACGTCGTCATCGTCGGCGCCGGGCTCGCGGGGCTGGCCGCGGCCCATCGGCTGACCGGCGCGGGAGTCGCGGTCACGGTGCTCGAGGCCGCGCCCCACGTGGGCGGACGGATGACCACCGAGACCGTGGACGGCTTCCGGCTGGATCGCACCGGCCATCTGATGAACACCTCGTTCCCGGAGTTGCGGCGCACTCCGGGGCTCGGCGCCCTCGCCCTGCGCCCCTTCGCCCAGGGGGTGCTGGTCCACAGCGAGGGCCGTACGCACCGGGTGGACACCCCCCGGAGCATGAGGGGCGCATTCACCACGGCACGCGCCCTCGCGAACGCCGCCCGCGCGCCGCTCGGCAGCGGGCTCGATCAGGCCCGACTCGGTGCCGCGCTCGGCAGGCTCGCCGCCCTGCCCGCGGACCGCCTGCTCGCCCGCCCCGACCGGCCGGTCTCCGAGACCCTGGGGGGGCGGGGCCTACCTGCTCGTACGGTCGAGGGGGTGCTGCGTCCGCTGCTCGTGTCGCTGCTCAGCGACCCGGACCTCACCACTTCCAGCCGCTGCGCCGACCTCGCGCTGCGCGGCTACGCACGCGGCCGCCTCTGCCTCCCGGCGGGCGGCGCGTCCACCGTTCCCGAACTGCTGGCGGCCGCGCTGCCGCCGGGGACGGTCCGTACGGGCGTCCGGGCCGTATCGGCCTCCACCACCGCCGTGGCCACCGCCGAACACGGCGAGTTCGGCTGCCGTGCGGTGCTGGTGGCCACCGGGGCGCACGACGCGGCCGGGCTGCTGCCCGGACTGCGGGTGCCGGCCTTCCACCCGGTCACGGTGGTGCACCACACCGCCGACCGGCCGCCGCTGCGCGAGCCCGCGCTGATACTCGCCGCGGGCGGCGCGGGCCCGGTGGCCCACACCATGGTGGCCAGCGAGGTGGACCCCTCGCGCACCCCGCCCGGCCGGGTGCTGATCACCTCCACGGTGCTGGGCAGCTCCGCCGCGCTGCCGACCGCCGAGCTCGACCGGGCCGTCCGGGCCCAACTGGCGGCGGTGTACGGGACGTCGACGGCGGCCTGGGACCTGCTGGCCGCCCACCACGACCCGTACGCCGTCCCGGCCATGCCCGCACCCCACGACCCACGCCGCCCGGTGCGGCTGCTGTCCGGGCTGTACGTCTGCGGCGACCACCGAGACTCCAGCACGGTCCAGGGCGCCCTGGCCTCCGGACGCCGAGCCGCCCGAGCGGTCCTCAGCGACTTCGGCGCCCCTCCCGGATCGGGGTCCGACACGACCACCGGCACCGGCCCCGGCTCCCTACCCGCCGCGGCGGCCTGAGCCGCCACCCCGTGTTCGCGGCGTCCGGCCGGCGCGCTGCGGGGGCGTGGTGAGCCGGCTCTCCAGCAGATGGGCCGCCTGCAGCAGCGCCTCGAGACGGTCCTCCGGACCGTCCCGGAAGCGCTCCTCCGCCCCGCCGAGGCTGAGGCTTCCGTACGGTTCGCGGCCGGGGAGGAAGGCGTAGTACGACGTGGAGGTGGCGCCGGCGTGCGCCGGATACAGCTCCCCGACCAGCGGGTAGTAGCGCAGCGGCCCCGACCGGCCCTCCACCGCCGCGATGCAGCGCATATGGAAGTTGTCCGGCACGCACAGCAGGGCGTGGTCCCCCGTGCTGCGGCACAGCTCGTCCAGCACCGGCCGGGCCAGCAGTTCCAGCGTCCCGGAGCGGTCCCACAGCCGTCCGAGCCGCAGCGCCGCGGGGCCGATGTGATAGCGACGTCGGAAGCCATCGGTCTTCTCGGAAGCCATCTAGGGAACGTCCCGGGAGTCCATGGAATGTCTCACCATACGGACGTCCGTTGCGGATATCGGGAAACCATTGCGCTGAACGGTACCTGAAGCGGACCCTGCTGGAACTTACGGCGCCGGCCGCTCTGGACTTCCACGACGAGGTGGAGTTCGCCACCCTCATCGCAACCGCTACGGAGTCCCGATGGCATCCGCCTCGTCCCCTCCCCGGAAGAGTTTCGGCAGTGACGACCACTCCCTCTCCCGGGTCCCCCGCGACCAGCGCCTCGGCTTCTGGACCATGCTGCTCCAGTGGCTCGGGCAGTCGGGTTCGCTCTCCCAGTTCACCCTCGGCGCCACCATCGGCGTCGGAATGACGTTCGGCCAGGCGTTCCTCGCCTTCACCCTCGGCGCGGTCATCCTCGAGGTGGTCATCTTCGCGATCGGCCTGGCCGGGATGCGCGAGGGGCTGGCGACCCCGCTGCTCACCCGCTGGATCGGTTTCGGCCGCAATGGCTCCGCGCTGGTCAGCTTTGTGATCGCGCTCAGCCTCGTCGGCTGGTTCGGCGTCCAGAACACGATCTTCGCGACCAATGTCACCGCCCTGGTCGGTGGCTCCCCCGTGCTGTGGTCCGCGGTCGCGGGTCTGGCGATCACCGTTCTGGTGATCTTCGGCTTCCGCTCCATGGCCCTGCTCGCCAAGATCGCCACCCCGCTCTTCTTCGGCCTGGTCGCCTGGTCCATCATCGGCACTCTCAGCGACCATTCGGTGTCCCAGCTGATCAACTCGCCGGCTCCGGGCCCGCACATGCCGCTCGCTGTCGCCGCCACCGCCATCGCGGGCGGCTATATGACCGGCGCGATCGTCGCCCCCGAGATGACCCGCTACAACACCAAGGGCTCGCACGTCTTCATCCAGAGCGCGTCCTCGATGATCCTCTCCGAGTACATCGTCGGCATGACGGGTGTCCTCCTGGGCCACCTGGTCAAGAGCAGCGATGTCTCCCACATCGTGCTCTCCACCTCCGGCGCGGTCGGCGCGGTGGTGGTCATCCTGGCCACCGCGAAGATCAACGACTGGAACCTCTACGGCTCCTCGCTCGGCGTGGTCAACTTCTTCCAGGTCGTCTTCGGCAGGCGGCTGCACCGCGGCGTCGTCACGGTGGCCCTCGGCCTCGCCGGGACGGCCCTGTCCGCGGCCGGCGTCATGGAGCACTTCACCGAGTTCCTGTCGGTACTCGGCATCGCCATCCCACCCATCGGCGGCATCATCGTCGCCGAGTACTGGGTGGTGCGGCGGATGCGCCTCCCGCTGGACGAGACCCGCGCCGCCCAGACACTGCCCGCGACCTCCCCGACCTGGGTGCCGATGTCGCTGGTCATCTGGGTCGCCGCGTTCTGTGTCGGCAAGTACGTGACCGTCGGCATCCCGGCCCTCAACTCGCTGGGCACCGCGTTCGTCCTGTACTGCGGCCTCGGTCTGCTCGGCTGGATCAAGCCGTACGGCACCTCCGCCCGCGAAGACGCGGACCAGGACCTTCCCACCACCCGTCAGGCGACCCCCGCAGGAGCGGCATGACCACCCCAGCCGAAGCCGAGGTCGTGGACCTCTGCGCCGAACTGATCCGCTTCGACACCTCCAACCCGACCAGCGACGAACGGGCCTGTGCCGAATGGGTCCAGGCCAAGCTGGCCGAGGCCGGTATCGACTCGGAGCTGATCGAGAGCGCCCCGGGCCGGGCCAGCGTCATCGCCCGTATCGCCGGTACGGACCCCTCGCGCGGCGCCCTGCTCGTCCACGGCCATCTCGATGTGGTCCCCGCCGATCCGCACGAGTGGCGGGTGCACCCGTTCGCCGGGGAGATCCGCGACGGCTATCTGTGGGGCCGCGGCGCGATCGACATGAAGGACACGGTGGCCGTCATGCTGGCGACCGCCCGCCATTTCGCCCGCACCGGTGTGCGTCCGCCCCGCGACCTGGTCCTGGCGTTCCTCGCCGACGAGGAGGCCGGGGGCCGGTTCGGCGCGCACTGGCTGGTCGAGCACCGGCCCGAGCTGTTCGACGGCGTCACCGAGGCGATCGGCGAGGGCGGCGGCTTCTCCTTCGCACTCGACGACACCCGCCGGCTGTATCCGATCGAGAATGCCCAGCGCGGCATGGCCTGGATGGAGCTGACCGCCACCGGCCGGGCCGGCCACGGCTCCTCGCCGAACGACGAGAACGCGGTCACCGACCTCGCCGAATCCCTCACCCGGATCGGCCGGCACACCTTCCCGGTCCGCCTCATCGAACCGGTCCGCGCGCTGCTCGCCGAGACGGCGCGGCTGTACGGGACCGAGTTCGACGACACGGACCAGGCGAGCATCGAGGCGAGCCTGGACAAGCTGGGCCCGGTCAAGGACTTCATCCAGGTGGTGCTCCGCAACTCGGCCAACCCCACGATGGTCAGTGGCGGCTACCAGACCAATGTGATCCCCGGGCGGGCCACCGCCCGGGTCGACGGCCGGTTCCTGCCCGGCCATGAGCAGGAGTTGCTCGACACGGTCGACGCGCTGCTGCTGCCGTCCGTCACCCGCGCGTGGGTCAACCACGACATCGCCCTGGAGACCCCCTTCGAGGGCCCGCTGGTCGACGCCATGTGCGCGGCGGTGCGCGCCGAGGACCCGGACGGCCACCCCGTGCCGTACTGCAACCCCGGTGGCACCGACGCCAAGGCGTTCACCAAGCTCGGCATCCGCGCCTACGGCTTCAAGGGGCTGCGGCTGCCGCACGACCTCGACTACGGCCGTCTCTTCCACGGCGTCGACGAGCGCGTACCGCTCGAAGGGCTGCGCTTCGGCGTACGCGTCATGACGCGTCTGTGGCGGAGCTGCTGACCGGCGCGGTGCCGGCGGCAGGCCCTGACACCGCCGCCAGCACCGCGCCCCCCACGAAGCATCCGGCCGCGATCACGGCGGACAGCCGCATCCCGGCGTAGAAAGCGGAGTTCGCGGACGCTGCCGCGAGGGTTCCGAACAGGGCCACGCCGATGGCGCTGCCCAGTTGCCGCGCCGCGTTGAACGCGCCCGACGCCGCGCCGCGCACCTCGTGCGGCGCGGCCTCCATCGCGGCGATCGTCGCCGACGGCATGGTGAACGAGGTGCCGAACCCGGTCAGCAGCAGCGGCACGACCAGCAGCGCATACGGCGTGTGCGGCCCCACGGCCGCCCAGCCGAGCAGCCCCACGGCCCCGGTCAGCAGCCCCGCCACGGCCGGGACATGGGTGCCGACACGCGCCGCGACCCGCCCGGACAGCGGCGAGGCGAACGCCACCAGCGCGCCCATCGGCAGCAGTGCCAGACCGGTGGCGAGCGGGTCCCAGCCCCGGTGGCGCTGGAAGTAGAGGGTGGTGAGGAAGAGCAGCCCGTAGAAGCCGAGGTTGAGCAGCCCCCCCACGGCCAGGGCGGCCGGGAACCGGAAACCGGTCAACAGGCGCGGTGGCAGCGCGGGCGCCGCCGCGCGCCGCTCCAGCCACAGGAACAGCGCCCCCGCGAGCGGCGCGGCCGCCAGCGCGCCGAGCACCAGCGGATCGGTCCAGCCGCGCCCTCCCGCCTCGTTCAGCCCGGCCGTCAGGGCGGCCACCGCGAAGACGCCGGTGAGCTGGGCGGCGAGGTCCAGCGGCGGACGCTCCGCGCGCGGGCGCGTGGCGGGCACATGGCGGACGGTGAGCCAGATGGCGAGCGCGCCCAGCGGGATGTTGACGAGGAACACGGTCCGCCAGCCCACGCCCCACACCAGCACCCCGCCGAGTACCGGACCGGCCGCGGCGGCGACCCCCGCGATCCCGCCCCACACCCCGAACGCCCTTGCCCGCGCGCCGGGTTCGGGATGCAGCGCCCCGAGCAGCGCGAGCGAGGCGGGCACCATGGTCGCCGCCCCGGCCCCCTGTGCCAACCGCGCGCCGACCAGAAAGCCCGCGGTCGGCGCGAGCGCGCAGGCGGCGGAGGCCACCGTGAACAGCCCGAGCCCGGCGAGGAACACCCGCCGATGGCCCAGCCGGTCCCCCAGCCCACCGCAGAGCAGCAACAGCCCGGCGAAGACGAGCGTGTACCCGTCCACGATCCACTGCAGCGCCCCCTGCCCGGCCCCCAGCCCGGCCCCGATGCGGGGCACGGCCACGTTGACGACGGTGACGTCGAGGATGACCAGGAAGTAGCCAAGGCATATGGCAAGCAGCGGCCCCTTCCGCACGGCACCCGTCACGGGCGGGTCCGAGGATCGCGGAGGCCGGTGTGTGGAGCTGTACGTCCTCATGCCTCCACCCTCACCCCAGATCCCTTCGGTACCGACCGAACCGTGGTGCGCCCAGGACGCGCGAGAAGAGCGGGCGAGGGCCCGTCGCGCGGCCCTCGTCCCCTGACCCCGGCCCCTGCCCGGCCCGGCCCCGGGCGCGCCAGGGCCCGCAGCCCGCAGCCCGCCCGCGCGCAGCGCAGGGCGCACGGGCCGATGTGCTGTGGCGCGGCCCACGCCGCCGAGATACACGCGGCCGCCCGCCACGCTCCGTGGCGGGCGGCCCGTATGGCGACGCTCCGGCCGAAAGTGCGCATGCCCAGGCACGCAGACAGCGGGGCAGCGGCCCGGCGCCGCACTCGGCCCGCCGAAGCGCGGCGCGCCGGCAGCCCTGAGGCCGCCGCCGGAGACCCGTAGGGCGAGGCCGCCAGGCCCGGAGCGCCCAGCCCGGAGCGCGCAGCTCGGAGTGTGCCGCCCAGGGCACGCAGGCCGGGGCGCGCACGCCGAGGCGCCGCGACCGTGCCGCCGAGAACGCGCGGAGCCCGAGGCGCCCAGCCCGAAGCGTCCAGCCCAAGGCGCGCGCGCCGAGGCGGCGCGGATCGTGCCGTCGAGGATGCGCGGGGCCGCCCGCCACACTTCGTCCGGCGCCGAAGCGACCCCGTCCTACGCTGGAACCATGGCCACCACCACGGATGCCCGTGACGCCGACATCGCTCGCGCGGCCGCGGCGATCGCCGACCCGTCCCGCGCTCGCGTCCTGCGGGCGCTGCTGGAGGGGCGGGCGCTGCCCGCCAGCGTGCTGGCCAGTGAGGCCGGGGTCAGTGCTTCCACGGTGAGTGGGCATCTGGCCAAGTTGCTGGAGGCCGGGGTGGTGCGGGTCGAGCGGCATGGGCGGCATCGGTACTACCGGCTGACCGGTCCCGCCGTCGGCGAGGCGCTCGAGGCGCTGGCCAGGATCGCCCCGCCGCTGCCCATCACCTCGCTGCGGCAGAGCACCCACGCACACGCCCTGCGCCGGGCGCGCACCTGCTACGACCATGTCGCGGGCGCCCTCGGCGTGGCCCTGATGGCGGCGCTGCTGGAGCGCGGGGTCCTGGAGGGCGGCGACGGGCGCTTCCACCCCGAGACGGCGGAGGGCGACCGGCTGTCAGCCCCGGGCAAGGACACCACGTACCGGCTGACGGCCCCGGGGCGCGCGGAGCTGGCGGCGTTCGGCGTGGACGCGGACGGGACCGCCGGGCGCCGCCCGCTGATCCGCTACTGCGTCGACTGGACCGAGCAGCGCCACCACCTCGCCGGGGCCCTGGGAGCCGCCCTGACCGACCGGCTCTTCGCGCTGGACTGGATCCGCCGTGGCAGCCGCCGCCGCGCGATCGACCTGACCGATGCCGGTCGCACCGGCCTGGAGCGCACCTTCGGCGTCGTCCTGGACGCCTGAGCGGCGGCAGCCCCCCTACCCCAGCGCCGCCACCCGCTCCCGGTAGCCCCGTACCGGTGCCGCGTCCCGGTACGGCTCCAGGCGGCGCTCGAAGTCCCGTACGTACTCCGCCGCCCGCACCGACCGCATCTCCGACGCCTGCTGCGCCGCCTCCGCGCCCAGCTGGCACGCCTGCTCCAGCTCGCCGAGGCCCAGCCGCGCCGTCGCCAGCACCACCCGGCAGAACAGCCGGCTGCGCGCGAAACCGGCGCCGTGGAGCTGGAGGGAGCGCTCCGCGTGCTGGGCGGCGGCGCGGTACTGCTGAAGATCGCGGTGGCAGTGGCCGAATTCGTCGGCCAACTGAGCCTCGTCGAACAGCCGCGCCCAGTACGGCACCTCGTCCCCCGGCCGGGCCGCCTCCAGCGACCGCTCGGCGCGGGCGAGCGAGGCGGTGCACGCGCGCACCTCGCCCAGGACGCCGTGGCCGCGCGCCTCGATCGCGTGCAGCAGCGACTGCAGCACCGGCGGGGCGCCGCCGCCGACCCCCTGCTGAGCCACCCGGGCCAGTTGCACGGCCTCCCGCCCATGGCCGAGATAGACGGCCTGGCGGCTCATCGTGACCAGCACATAGCTGCCGTACGTGCGGTCCCCGGCCGCCTGCGCCAGCCGCAGCGCCTGCACGAAGTAGCGCTGCGCCAGGCCGTGGGCGGCGATGTCGAACGAGGTCCATCCGGCCAGCCGGGTCAGATCGGCGATCGCGCCGAACAACCGCCGCCCGGTCGCCTCGTTGTACGAGCCGCGCAGCATCGGCTCGCCCTCGTGCTCGAGGTAGCGCACCAGGGCCTGCCGGGCGTGGCCGCCGCCGTACGTCTGGTCCAGCGCCGCGAACAGCTCGCCGACCGAGCGCAGGGCCGCGATATCGCCGGAGGTCACCCGGTAGCCCGGCCCGCGCCGGTCGCGGTCGTGGCGCCGCTGGCGGGGCAGCGGCGCCCGGCCCTGAGGGCCATGAGCGCCGTGAGTGCCATGAGTGCCATGAGTGCCGTGGGCTCCGTGAGGCCCCTGGGCGCCGTGAGCGCCATGGGCGCCCTGACCGACCGCGCGCCCCGCTGCCGCCCCCGCAGGGCCGCCCACCGGGCCACCTGCCCGGCCGCCCTGCGCGGGCAGCCGCCCGGCCCCGGACCCGGCCGCCCCGGCGACCCCGGCCCCCGGCCCGGTCCCGGCTCCCACCGCCGCCCCCGCCGGAGCGGCCCCCGCCGGTGGCTCACCGCGCGCCACCCGGTCGTCGGGCCGCCCGATCAGCCAGTCACGGCTGGGGACGACGAGACCCGCCGGGGTGAACGCGATCTTCCGCAGCTCCGCATGGCTTCCGGAGTCCTTGCGCCACAGCCCGCTGACGATGTCCACCGCCTCCTGCGGGGTGGCGGCGAACTCCAGCCCCGCGTAGACGGGCGCACACGCGTCCAGGCCCAGGTCCTGGGCGGTCAGCCGGCGTCCCAGCCGCCGGGTGAACACCTCGGCGATCAGCGCCGGGGTGGTCCCGCGCGGCTGCTGTCCGCGCAGCCACCGTGTCACCGATGTCTTGTCGTACCGCAGGTCCAGGCCGTGCTCCAGTCCGAGCTGGTCCACTCGCCGGGCGAGCCCAGCGTTGGAGAAGCCCGCCTCGGCGATGAGCGCGGCGAGCTGACGATTGGGAATGCGCTGTGGGGGTCGTTCCGTCATCAGCCTGCCGGTCTCCCTGATCGCTCTGTGGAACGGCGCGAATGTAACCGCCGCTCGAGGGCTGATCGCGGCCGTCCGGCGGCATTCATCCGATCGTGTGAGAACGAGCCGGGTGCGGACGTAAGGGGACACGGTCGTACAGTGGCGGGGGCGCCGCCGCGAGGCTCCGCCACCCCCATCCGACGCGGGTCGAGAAGGAGCTTGCCGTGACCGCCGTGACCACGTCTTCCCCGGGGTCGGCCCCCGGTTCATCGGCGCTGGCTTACGTCCACCTGGGCTTCGGCGCGGACGCCGTGGACTACGAGGAGGCGTGGCAGGAGCAGCGCCGGGTGCACGCCGCCCGCTTCGCGGACGAGATCCCCGACACCTGCCTGCTGCTGGAGCACCCCCCGGTGTACACGGCGGGGCGGCGCACGGCCGACAGCGAGCGTCCCCTGGACGGCACCCCGGTGGTGGACGTGGACCGCGGCGGCAAGATCACCTGGCATGGCCCGGGCCAGTTGGTCGGCTATCCGATCCTCAAGCTGCCGCGCCCGGTGGACGTCATCGCGCACGTCCGCCGCCTGGAGGAGGCGCTGCTGCGCACCTGTGCGGAGTTCGGTCTGGAGACCACCCGGGTGGAGGGCCGCAGCGGGGTGTGGGTGCTGGGCGACCCGGTGGACCAGCGCCCCGCGCTCGGCGGGCTGAAGTTGGACTTCGACCCGCGGCTGGAGGACGAGGAGTTCGACGCACGGCTGAACGGGCCGGAGTACGCCCCCTCCAACGCCGGGCAGCGCCGCGAGGACCGCAAGCTGGCCGCCATCGGGGTGCGGATCGCCAAGGGCGTGACGATGCACGGCTTCTCGCTCAACTGCAATCCGGACAACACCTGGTTCGACCGGATCGTGCCGTGCGGCATCCGGGACGCGGGGGTGACCTCGCTCTCGGAGGAGCTGGGCCGGGATGTGCCGATCGCCGAGGTGCTGCCGGTGGTCGAGCGGCATCTGCGGGAGGTCCTGGAGTCCTCCGTCCCGCTGCCGCGCGCGGTCTGACCCTCCCGGGTCTTCCCGCCCGTCGCGGGAATGCGTCCTCGCGGCGTTCGGTTGCCCTGGACGTAAATCCGTACGAACCACGGGCGTACCCTGGTGACCGCCGACGATTGACAAGCCCGCCGGCAAACTCGCCACGCCGAGCCGCCAAGCACAGTCAAGCAAAGAGGAGTGCCGGACGTGTCCGCAGTCGCACCCGACGGACGCAAGATGCTGCGCCTGGAGGTCCGGAACAGCCAGACCCCCATCGAGCGCAAGCCCGAGTGGATCAAGACCCGGGCGAAGATGGGGCCCGAGTACACCGAGCTGCACGGCCTGGTGAAGCGGGAGGGCCTGCACACCGTGTGCCAGGAGGCGGGCTGTCCGAACATCTATGAGTGCTGGGAGGACCGCGAGGCGACCTTCCTCATCGGCGGCGACCAGTGCACCCGGCGCTGCGACTTCTGCCAGATCGACACCGGCAAGCCGCAGGCGCTGGACCGCGACGAGCCGCGCCGGGTGGCCGAATCCGTACGCACCATGGAGCTGAAGTACGCGACCATCACCGGCGTGGCCCGTGACGATCTGGAGGACGGCGGCGCCTGGCTCTACGCGGAGACCGTGCGCCAGATCCACTCCCTGATGCCGGACACCGGCGTGGAGCTGCTGATCCCGGACTTCAACGCGGTCCCCGAGCAGCTCGCCGAGGTCTTCTCGGCCCGCCCCGAGGTGCTCGCGCACAACGTTGAGACGGTGCCGCGGATCTTCAAGCGCATCCGCCCCGGCTTCCGTTACGAGCGCTCGCTCGAGGTGATCACCAAGGCGCGCGAGGCGGGTCTGGTCACCAAGTCCAACCTGATCCTGGGCATGGGCGAGGAGCGCGAGGAGATCAGCCAGGCGCTCCAGGACCTCCATGACGCGGGCTGCGAGCTGATCACCATCACCCAGTACCTGCGGCCGTCCCCCCGGCACCACCCCGTGGAGCGCTGGGTCAAGCCCCAGGAGTTCGTGGAGCTCAAGGAGGAGGCGGAGGAGATCGGTTACGCGGGCGTCATGTCCGGCCCGCTGGTCCGCTCCTCGTACCGCGCCGGCCGTCTGTACCAGCAGGCCATCGAGCGGCGCAATGTCGCGGTGGCTTCTCAGGCCGTCTGACTCTCCGTCGTCGCCCCGCCGTCACGTTCCGTCGGCGGTCGGCCGTGTGAGCAACACGCTGTGTGATTGCGAGCACACACAGATTCGAGGGCTTCCAGAACGCCGCAGGTCAAGGTCGGAATACGGGCCGCAGCAGGGTTTCATCGGTGTTTGACCGGCCAGTCACGCACTGGTAACACCATTGGGTAACGATTGAGCCACGCACCGCTTATACGTTGTGCGTAGCGATCATCCGCCGCTTCCGAGGGGTACCCATGCCGGCTGCGCCCGTACGCCCGTCCGTCACCGACGCGCTCCTCGTCCTGGAAGGTCTGCTGCTGCGCGGCGGGCAGCGCACCGCCCGCCGCAACGCCTGGACGGCCGTGCTCGAGGACCGGCGCCGGGCCAAGGACCGGGACGAGGCCGAACACGTGCTGGAGGCCGTGTCCACCGAGGCTTCCCAGGCCACGTAAACTTCGCTGTATGGCGAGGAAGGAAACATCCGAGAACCCCGGGCGGCTGAAGCAGATCGCCCTGACCTACAAGATGACCAAGCGGGTCGACCCGAAGGTCACACTTGTCGTCGCCGGCGTGGGGATTGTCACCTTCGGTGTCCTTCTCGCGATCGGCTTCTGGATCGGCCACCCGATCTTCCTGGGCATCCTGGGCTTCGTCCTGGCCTTCCTCGCGATGGCGATCATTTTCGGCCGCCGTGCCGAGCGGGCCGCCTTCGGACAGATGGAGGGTCAGCCGGGCGCGGCCGCCGCGGTGCTGGAGAACGTGGGCCGCGGCTGGTCGGTGACCCCCGCGGTGGCGATGAACCGCAACCAGGACGTCATCCACCGCGCGGTGGGCAAGGCGGGCGTCGTGCTGGTCGCCGAGGGCAACCCGAACCGGCTCAAGGGCATGCTGGCCGCCGAGAAGAAGAAGATGGCGCGCATCGTCGCGGACGTCCCGGTCCACGATGTGATCGTCGGCTCCGGCGAGGGCCAGGTCGAGATCAAGAAGCTCCGCACCACGCTGCTGAAGCTCCCCCGGGTGCTGCCGGGCGCACAGGTCACGGTGGTGAACGACCGGCTGCGCGCGCTGGGCGACCTGATGAGCAACATGCCGATTCCGAAGGGCCCGATGCCCAAGGGGATGCGGATGCCGAAGGGGCGCTGAGCGCTCCCCTCACCGAAACGGATGAGACGGCGGCCCGGACGGAGAGTCCGGGCCGCCGTTTCGTATGTCGGGCCGCCGTTCGTATGTCGGGCCGCCGTTCCGTGGGTAACGCCGTCGCCTGCGCGTAACGCCGTTGTACACAATCTCCGGGCGATACCAGGGGCTCAGACCCTGATCTGCACCGCGCGGGAGAGCCGGTCGTGCAGCCCGCGGGTGTCGCGGTCCCAGACCACCGCCGGGATGACCAGCACCAGCAGCACACTGCGCAGCACGGCCCGCGGCAGGCTCAGCCGCACCCCGCCCTCGCCGATGACCCGCAGCTTCAGCAGCAGCTTGCCCGGGGTGGCGCCGACGGTGCCCACGGTGACCAGGCTCAGCACCAGGAAGACCAGCAGCGCCCAGTTCCCGGCCACCTGGGCGTTACGGCCGGACAGCAGCGCGTAGGAGACGAGCAGGCACAGGCCCCAGTCGATGAAGAGCGCCCCGAAACGGCGTCCCAGCGGCGCGATGGAGCCCGGTCCGCTCTCGGGAAGACCGAGGCCCTGGCCCCGGTAGCCGAAGTCGACGCCCATCTCCTCGGCGGCCGCGCGGGGCCCGGAAAGCCACGATCCGATTGCTTGCCTCTTGTCCACCCGTCTACGTTACTGCGACCGCATACGTTCCCCCGGCCGGACCCCTTCCCAGCGGTTCCCGCGGCCCCGTACGGCGCCTTTTCCGAGGCCACGAGGCCCCCGCGAGCGCCCCCGAGCCGGTTAACCTGGGTGAAACAAATGGGTCATGCCCGGGAAATCCCGTCTGCCTATGGTCGGCGGGAGCGCGCCACCGCACATGGAATCGCGCCACCGGACAGATCCCCGTCCCACCGCGGCCGGGCTAGGAGGAGTTGGATGTTCCAGAACGCCGACGACGCTCGGAAGTTCATTTCGGACGAGGACGTGAAGTTCGTCGATGTCCGTTTCTGTGACCTTCCCGGCGTCATGCAGCACTTCACCGTACCGGCGGAGGCGTTCGACCCGCACGAGGAGCTGGCCTTCGACGGCTCGTCGATCCGCGGCTTCCAGGCGATCCACGAGTCGGACATGGCCCTGCGTGCCGACCTCTCCACGGCGCGTGTCGACCCGTTCCGCCGGGACAAGACCCTCAACATCAACTTCTTCATCCACGACCCGATCACGGGCGAGCAGTACAGCCGTGACCCGCGGAACATCGCCCGGAAGGCCGAGGCGTACCTCGCCTCCACCGGCATCGCGGACACCGCGTACTTCGGCCCGGAGGCGGAGTTCTACGTCTTCGACAGCGTCCGCTTCGAGACCAAGGCGAACGAGGCGTTCTACCACATCGACTCCGAGGCGGGCGCCTGGAACACCGGTGCGCTGCAGGACAACCGCGGCTACAAGGTCCGCTACAAGGGCGGCTACTTCCCGACCCCGCCGGTCGACCACTTCGCCGACCTGCGCGCCGAGATCACCCTCGAGCTGAACAAGGCCGGTCTCCAGGTCGAGCGCCAGCACCACGAGGTGGGCACCGCCGGCCAGGCCGAGATCAACTACAAGTTCAACACGCTGCTGGCGGCGGCCGACGATCTGCAGCTGTTCAAGTACATCGTCAAGAACGTGGCGTGGAAGAACGGCAAGACCGCGACCTTCATGCCGAAGCCGATCTTCGGCGACAACGGCTCGGGCATGCACGTCCACCAGTCGCTGTGGCAGGGCGGCTCCCCGCTCTTCTACGACGAGCAGGGCTACGCGGGCCTGTCGGACACCGCCCGCTACTACATCGGCGGCATCCTCAAGCACGCCCCGTCGCTGCTGGCCTTCACCAACCCGACGGTGAACTCCTACCACCGCCTGGTCCCGGGCTTCGAGGCGCCGGTCAACCTGGTGTACTCGCAGCGTAACCGCTCCGCCGCGATGCGTATCCCGATCACCGGCTCCAACCCGAAGGCCAAGCGCGTCGAGTTCCGCGCCCCGGACTCCTCCGGCAACCCGTACCTGGCCTTCTCCGCCCTGCTCCTCGCGGGTCTGGACGGCATCAAGAACAAGATCGAGCCGGCCGAGCCGATCGACAAGGACCTCTACGAGCTCGCCCCCGAGGAGCACGCGGGCGTCCCGCAGGTCCCGACCTCCCTCCCGGCCGTCCTCGACTCCCTCGAGTCCGACCACGAGTTCCTCCTCCAGGGCGGGGTCTTCACCTCCGACCTGATCGAGACCTGGATCGACTACAAGCGCACCAACGAGATCGCCCCGCTCCAGCTGCGTCCGCACCCGCACGAGTTCGAGCTCTACTTCGACGTGTAAGCCGTGCGCGCTCTGTGAGCCCTGCCGGCTCCGTCCGAGCCCCCGCCACCGCCCCGATGGGCGAGGGCGGGGGCTCGGTGGTGTGGGGGTGGATCACGCCGTCGGGTTGACGGTCTGGGTGTCGGTGCCGGAGGACGGCAGGAAGCTGGTGTCGCCGTTGTAGAGGGCGATCACGGGGTGGGTGCCGGCGCCCAGGGTGTTGAGGGACAGGGTCGCTACGCCCCCCGACAGCGGCTGGACGAAGGCGCCGCCGCCGGAGCCGCCGATGATGAAGGTGACCGTGCCGGTCGGGACGCCCGCGCCGGGGGCGACCGGGGTGACGGTGGCGGTGAACGTCACCGAGTCGCCCTGCGTGGACGGATCCGGCGACGAGGACACCGATGTGGTGGTGGCCGACTGGACGACGAGGATGACGTTGGCGCCGGTGGACGGGGAGAAGTTGGTATCACCGTTGTAGTTGCCGAGGACGGCGTGGGCGCCGACGCTCAGGTTGGGGACGGTGACCGAGGTCGTGCCGCCCGCAAGCGTGCCGTTCAGGGTGGGGCCGCCGGTGATGACGAAGGTGACGGTGCCGGTGGGGGTTCCGGTGCCGAGCGGGATCACGGTGGCGGTGAGCGTGACCGACTGCCCGAAGGTGGCGGGGTTGGGTGAGACCGTGACCAGGGTGATCGTGGGCGTAGCCATGGGTGGCCCTCCAAGTGGTGTGGGGTGGTGGGCCGTTACTCGCCACGCATGCGGGAAAACGCCGCGGCGGCGCATCGGCGGTCAGGGGGTGCGCGCGTACGGCGATCCACGCGGGGGCATCCCGCGTCGCCGTCCCCCGGCAGATGTGGAACCCACCGGTCTGTAGCACCAGTAGGCGCGCGACTCGCCGTCACCCGCCAGGGAGGTGCCGCCGAATTACCCCGGATAGCGGAGCGCTCGGCGGCCTTCCCCGCGCACACCATCCGCCCCGTGCGGCGCGCGTTCCCCGTGGCCAGGGCACCGCGTACGCATCGCGCACAGGGTGGTGCCGGTTGCCTCCGTGCCGTGTGGCGACGCGGGGATCAGCCGTCGCCGAAGCCGCCCCCGAAGCCGCCACCGTCGCCGAAGCCGCCCCCGAAGCCGTCGTCGAAGCCACCGCCGGAGTCCCCACCGTCCCCACCGTCCCCGCCGTCGCCGAAGCCACCGTCGAACGCACCGCTCCCGTAGTCGGGGCCGAGGGACCCGCCCAGCAGCGTGCCGACCAGCAGCCCGGGCAGCAGCATCGAGCCGTAGCCCCCGAAGTAGCCGCCTGCCCAGGGCCCGTAGGCCGGACCGGCGTCCCAGTACGGGCGGCGCCGGTCGCCGCCGACCGGGACGGTGCGGGCGTCCGGGTAGAGGCCGTCGTCGACGCGGGTGGCGTCCGCGGCGCAGGCGGGGACGGAGCGCTGGGTGCCGCCCGGGGGCGCCCACGCGACGTCCCGGACCGAGGGGCCGTGGCGCGGGTCGAAGAAGCACGGGGGCCGCCGCTGCGGCAGCGGACCGCCCTCGCGGCGGGCTTCGAGCACCGCCAGCGCGAAGCGGCCCTCCTCCAGCGCCTCGGTCACCGGCCGTACGTCCTCGGGCCGCCGGGCGGCGGCCGACCTGGCCTTCGCCTCCTCGTAGGCGTCCAGGGCGCGGCCGTAGTCGTCCGCCATCTCCGGGGTGGACGCGGGGTCGGCGGGGTCGAAGCGGGTCCCGCCGAGCTTCTCGCCGTACGCGGTGATGTCCTCCTCGACCGCGCCGCGCACCTGCTCCAGCTCGACCCGTTCACGCTCGCGGCGCTGCTTCCGGGTGCGCCGCAGCATGTACAGGCCGCTTCCGCCGACGGCGGCCAGGACGATCAGCACCGCCACCGCGTCCCCCACCGACAAGGTGGCGCCCCGCGCGCCCTGGTCGCCGCCGGTCCCCTGGCCGGTCCGGTCGTGGATCGCGGTGGCCGTGTCGGTCACGAAGCCGTTCAGGACCGCGGCGAGGTCGTGCGGGTGCTGCCGCAGGTTCCGCTCCGCCAGCGCCTGCGAGGTGCGTCCCGGCAGCACCGAGGTGTCGGAGGCCGCCCCGAAGGAGGAGCCGAGCGCCACCGCGTACACGCCGGGGCGGTCGACGGCGGCGCGCAGCCGTCCGAAGACGCGCTCACCGCCGTACGCGGGGTTGTCCGGCAGAACGGCCACGTAGACCGGCACATCCGCCGTGCGGATGTGTGCCACCAGGGCACGGGCCTGTCCGGCGCTCAGGACGCCGGTGGCTCCGGGATCGACGTACACGGGGCTGCTGCGCAGCGCCTTGCCGATCTTGTTCACATCCGTTTCGGCATGCGCGCCCCCGGCGGTGAGCAGCACCGCCGTCAGGGCGACGAGGACGGCCAGCAGGAGCGTGCCCCATCGCGGCCTCTTGCCGGACACACTTCGCATTTACCCGCATAGGGGGCAGGTATGCGCCGGTGTGCCCTTCGGCGCCGCGTGGCCGGGCCCCGCCACCGCCCCTCTCGGGCAGTGGCGGGGCCCAGTGCTGTGCGATCAGGTCGTGGTCGTGGTCGTGGCCAGAGCGCCGGTGACGATCTGGGTGTATTCGGAGACGCCCGAGGCCCCGAAATTGGCGTCGCCCGAGTAGACCGCGCTGACGTCCCACTCGCCTTCCGGCAGCTCCACATCGGAGAGGAAGGCGAATCCGAAGGCGTCAACGGGCCGCTGGGCGGTAATGGTGACCGGACCATTGACGAGGGTGCAGGTGACCGCGCCCGTCGGGGTGCCGTCGCCGGGCGCGATGGGTGCCACGAAGGCGACGAAGTCGATGAGCGAGCCCGCCTCGGCCGGGTTGGGGTTGGAGCTGAGCGAGGTGATCGACTGCGCCGGGTTCACCACCTGCGTCTGCGTCGCCGACGACGACGCGGCGAAGTTCGGGTCGCCGCCGTAGTCGGCCGTCACGGTGTGCGAACCCGTACCCAGGCCGCTGGCGGTGAACGTCACCGGCTGCCCGAACACGGACGGGTTCACCGAGGACGTCAGCGTCGTGGTCGTGGCCGCGGGCCCGGGGTCACGGTGTGGGTGTCGGTGCCGGTGGACGACAGGAAGTTGGCGTCGCCGCTGTAGATGGCGACCACGGTGTGGGTGCCGACGCCGAGGGTGCTGAGGGTGAGCGTCGCCGTGCCGCCCGACAGCGGCTGGGTGAACGTACCGCCTCCGCTGCCGCTGATGGCGAAGGTGACCGAGCCGGTCGGGGTCCCGATGGCGGGCGCGTTCGGCGTGACCGTGGCGGTGAACGTCACCGACTGCCCGAACGTCGAGGGGTCCGGCGCCGACGTCACCGATGTCGTCGTCGACGCCAGGATCACGACGACGGCCGTGGTGCCGGTGGACGGGGCGAAGTTGGCGTCGCCGTTGTAGGTGGCGGTGACGATGTGGGTACCGACGCCCAGACCGCTCGCGGTGACCGAGGCGGTCCCGCCGGACAGCGTCCCGTTCAGGGTGGGACCGCCGCCGACCACGAAGGTGACGGTGCCCGTGGGCGTTCCGACGCCGACCGGTATCACGGTGGCGGTGAGCGTGACCGACTGCCCGGACACGGCGAGGTTCGGTGTCGCCGTGACCAGGGTGATCGTGGGTGAAGCCATGATGGCCCTCCAAGCGGGGTGGAGTGGTGGGCCGTTGCTCGCCACGCGGGACTGTGACCGCGACGCGTGGCGGTGCGTCAGGGGCTACGGGGTGCGCGCTTACGGCGTCCGACGCGGGATGCCCGTCTCGCCGTCCCCCGGCGGAGGTGAAAACCCACCGGTCTGTACCACCAGTAGGCGCGCGACACGCCACCAACACCATAGATACACACCCGAATTACCCCATACGGCGCAGCGCCCACCCCTCCCCCAGCGCACCTCCCACTCCAGGCACGGCGCGCATGGCCCGCCGTCACCTGCCCGCGCACGCGTGGCGCGCATGGCGAGGTGTCAGAGGAAGTGGCCGCTGGCCAGGTAGGGCGCCGGGGGCGGCATGGCGCGGAGGGCCAGATAGCCCTCCTGGCCGATGTCGAGGCGGGCGGCCAGGCCGACGTCGACCGCCCATTCGTTGGCGGGGGTGATGCAGTTGACGAGGGTGTCGCCGCTGGAGGCGGCCAGGGCCTCCCAGAGCAGGTCCTGGGCGGTGGCCGGGTGAGCGGCGGCGAGGAGGGCGGCGCGGCCCTGGTCGTCGATGTAGACATAGCCCGGTCTGCCGTAGGCGCGGGAGACGACGAGCCGCAGGGTGCGCCGCATATAAGCGTGGTCGGGACCGTGGCCGGCGCCGCGCAGCCGCCGGTCGAGGTGGTTCATCCAGTCGATGTCGTCGTCCCGTCCCTCGCGGACGCCGGTGATGGCGGGGAGGGTGGCGCGGTCGACGGTGCCGACCATGCGCATCTGGGGGTGGAGCGAGAACCCCGCGAGGCGGTAGCGCCGGGTCGCCCCGGGGTGGACGGTGGAGGAGAACATGCCCCGGCGGCCGTCGGCATGGGCCAGGGCCGCGTCCATGAGGCGTCGGCCGATGCCCTTGGCCTGATGGCCGGGCAGCACACCGTAGGTGGCGAGGAACCAGAACGGGCCCCGGTTCTGGGAGATGGCGAAGCCGATGACACCGTCGTCCGCGTCCACGGCGACCCAGCAGCCGCCGGGGTCCTCGGTGAGGAAGTGGCGCATCCGGTCGATCCACTGCCGTGAGGCGGAGGCCGGGCGGGGCCGGGGCTCGGGTTCGCCGACCCTCCTGCTACGGCGGTCGGCCTCGAGGAAGATGATGGCCGAGGCGCGTTCGGCGGAGGGGAGGTCGTCGGGGCGCAGCGGCCTGACCCGGACGGAGTCCATGCGGGGCTAGTCCGCGCGGCCGGTCGCGGCGACGGTGACACCGAGGCCGATCATGGAGAGTCCGCCGACGCCGCCGACCATGGCGAGGCGCCGCGGGGAGCGGGCGAACCAGGTGCGGGCGGTGGCCGCGGCCAGGCCCCAGACGCTGTCGGAGACCACCGCGATGGCGTTGAAGACCAGCCCGAGCAGCAGCATCTGCAGGACGACATGCCCCTGTTCGCGGTCGACGAACTGGGGCAGTACGGCGGCGAAGAACACGATCGTCTTGGGGTTGGCCACACCGACCGCGAACCCCTCCCACAGCGTCCGCAGGCCCCCGTGGGCGGGGCCGTCGCCGGTGAAGGCGGCCTGCAGCGAGCGGCGCTGCCGCACCGCCTTGACCCCCAGATACACCAGATACGCGGCGCCCACCAGCTTCAGCGCGGTGAAGACGAGGACCGATCGCTCGACCACCGACCCGACGCCCAGCGCCACGGCCACGACCAGCGCATACGCCCCGAGCGTATTGCCGACGACCGTGGTCAGCGCGGCGCGGCGGCCCTGGGCCAGTGCCCGGCCGACCACGAAGAGCACGCTCGGACCGGGGATCACGATCAGCAGGAAGGACATGGCCGCGAAGGCGAGCAGCCGGTCGATGGACACCATGAAGCGCATCGAAGCACGCGAACGGCGCGCGGCTCCAGCGCTTTTCCCGGTCGCGTAACGCACGGGACGCGCTCCACGATCGGTGGACCTCGCCGTAAACCCCGGGCGCCCGGGTCCCGGTCTGCGGCAGTCTGAGGCATACCGAAGGGAAAACACACCCTCAGGGGGGATTTGTGTCGTCTCGAACCACGGAGCAGGCGGAACAGCCACCGGAACCACCACCGAAACCTTCGAAGCAACCATCGGACCAGCCGTCGACCCAGCCATCGGCCCAGCCGTCGGAACCGCCGGCCGAGCGGCCCGGCGAGGAGTTACGGTTCCGGCCGCCCACGCTGATGGCCTTGGAAAGGCATCCCGTCACCACCCGGGCCATGGCCCGCAGACTGCCCCAACTGGTGCGCCGCTCCCTGGCGCTGGCCTGGAAGGTGGACCGTACGGCGGTCGTGGCGCTGCTGGTGTGCCAGGCCCTGTCGGGGTTCTTCGAGGCGTTCGGGCTGCTGGCCACCACCGGCACGATCACGGCGCTCATCTCCTCCGGCCACATCACCGACCGGCTCCGGGACGCGTTGCCCTCGATCGTCGTGCTGGCGGGGGCGGCCGGGCTGCGGGCGCTGCTGGGGATCGCGGTCAACAACATCTCCAGCCGGCTCTCCCCGCGGATCTCCCGGGAGGCCGAGACCCAGATGCTGGACGCGGCGATCAACGCCGAGCTGGCGGCGTACGACAACCCCGGGTTCAACGACAAGTGGGACGCGGCGGACCGGGGCGCCGAGGTGGCGCGGGATCTGATCACCGAGTCGCAGCAGCTCATGGCGTGTCTCTCGTCGCTGATCGCGGCGGCGGGCGTGGTCACCGTGCTGCATCCGGCGCTGCTGCCGCTGTTGCTGCTGGCCGCGCTGCCGCAGGGGATCGCGGGGATGAAGGCGGCCCGGGTGCAGTACGAGACCAGTCGTGCGATCAGCGCGGACCGGCGCACGCTCGGGCTGCTGCGCTGGTACATGGTGGACAAGGACATCGCCGATCAGCTCCGGTCCGGCACCATGGCGGAGTTCCTGCTGAAGCGGTACCGGGCCATCGGGGCGCGGGTGGACGCGGCCACCGACAAGGCGGTCCACCGGGGCGCGCGGTACGCGGTGCTGGGGGCGCTGGCCGGAGGGCTGGCCTCCGGGCTGGTCTGGGCGTCGCTGGCGCTGCTGCTGGGCGCGGGGCAGATGTCGGTGGCGTCGGCGGGGACGGCGGTGTTCGCGCTGCGGACGGTCGGCGCCTCGCTGCAGGGGATGGTCGGCTATGGGACGCGGCTGTTCCGTACGGGGCTGTACCTGGACGACTGGGCGGAGTTCATCGAGGAGGCGGGCGGACACCGGATGCGGCGCGGCGCCCTGGTCCCGGTGGCGCCGCGGGTCATCAGGGCCGAGGGGCTGACGTACGCCTATCCGGAGTCCGACGCCCCGGCCCTGGACGATGTCACGCTCGAGGTGCGGCGGGGCGAGGTGCTCGCGCTGGTCGGGGAGAACGGCTCGGGCAAGACCACCCTGAGCAAGCTGCTGACCGGGCTCTATCTGCCCACCAAGGGCATGGTGACCTGGGACGGCGTGGGCGTGGCGGAGCTGGATCCGCAGGCGATGTGGCGGCATACGGCGGTCGTGCCGCAGGACTACGCCCACTGGCCGCTGTCCGCGCGCGACAACATCACCCTGGGCCAGCCGCACGGCGGGGACGAGCGGGTCCGGGAGGCGGCGGTCCACTCCGGGGCGCATGGGGTGGTGGACGGGCTGCGCAGCGGGCTGGACACCCTGCTCGCCCGGCAGTGGTGGGGCGGGGTGGAGCTGTCCGGCGGGCAGTGGCAGCGCATCGCGCTGGCCCGCGCGTTCCACCGGCCCGCGGGGCTGCTGGTGATGGACGAGCCCACCAGCGCGCTGGACGCCCGCGCCGAGCACCGGATCTTCGCGGGGTTGCGGCGGATGGCCGAGGACCGCGCGGTCGTCCTGGTCACGCACCGGCTGGCGAACGTGGCCGTGGCGGACCGGATCGTGGTGCTGGAGCGGGGGCGGGTGATCCAGCAGGGCACGTTCGCGGAGCTGACGGGGTCCCCCGGGCTGTTCCGGGAGCTGTGGGAGCTGCAGAACGACCGCGGGGTGCCGGAGAACGACCGCGGGGTGCCGGCGCCACGCGGGGCGGCACCCTGAACGTCGGCCCTGCTCGTGGGGCCGGCGCCGCCGGTCCCGCTCAGGGGCTCCGGAACGGGCCGGTTTCGGCCGCGCGGGCGCGGGAGGCGGCTATTTCGGCGTAGGCCCGGTCGCGGCCCTCCCAGTGGGAGCCCTCGACGGACTTGCCGGGCTCGAGGTCCTTGTAGACCTCGAAGAAGTGGGTGATCTCCATCCGGTCGAATTCGGGGACGTCATCGATGTCCTGCACGCCGACATAGCGCGGGTCATGGGCCGGGACGCAGAGGATCTTCTCGTCCGGGCCCTGCTCGTCGCGCATGCAGTACATGCCGATGGCCCGGCAGAGGATCACACAGCCGGGGAAGGTCGGCTCGGCGACGGTGACGAGGGCGTCCAGTGGATCGCCGTCCCGGCCGAGGGTGTGGTCGACATAGCCGTAGTCGGCCGGGTACTTCGTCGAGGTGAACAGCATCCGGTCCAGCCGGATCCGGCCGGTCTCATGGTCCATCTCGTATTTGTTGCGGGATCCCTCAGGGATCTCCACGACCACATCGAACTCACCGTGCTCCATCGCGGCCTCCGGTCCCCGTCGCGCTCCGGTGTCCTTCCAGTGTGCGCCGGGGCCGCCGGGCGGGCAGCTCGGCCCGGGGCACCTCAGCCGCCCCGCACCAGGGCGTCGACCTCGGCCTCGAAGAGGACGGAGGGATCGAAGCCCATGCCCGTGAACTGGCCTTGCACATCAAGGCTGATCACGCCGTGGAGCCGGGTCCAGGTGCGCAGCGCACGGCCCTTCAGCTCGCCGCCGGGCTCCTCCCCCGGCCCCCAGGAGCCCGCGCCCTCGAGATGGCGCGCCAGCTCGGCCTCGAGCTCGGTGAGGGGCTGCTCGCGGCTCGCGGTGGCGCCATCGGCATCGCCGACGGTGGAGCAGGCGTCGAAGATGGTCCGCATCAGCCCGGCCGCGATCTCGGTGGTCTCCGGCGGCGCGTGGTAGCCGGGCACCGGGGTGCCGTAGATGAGCAGATAGCGGTCCGGCTGACGCTTCGCCCAGTCGCGCAGGGCGCGGGCCATGGCGCGGAAGCGGTCGGCCGGGGCGGCGTCGGCGACGGCCTGGGCGAGGGTTTCGGCCAGATCGCGGTAGGTGTCGGTGATCAGCTCGGTCAGCAGCTCGTCCCGGCTCGCGAAGTAGCGGTAGAGCGCGGGGCCGGTCATCCCCATCGCCTTCGCGATCGCGTTCACCGAGATGCCCGACGTGCCCGACTCGGCCAGCTGGGCCAGGGCCACGGCCTTGGCCTCCTCCCGGGTCTGTTTGCGGTAGCGCTCTCGCCGTGCTGTCGCCATGGACGCGCCTCTCGTGCGGGTCTTCGAATCCGGACTTGACACCTCGAGAGTAACAGGTTCATTGTTTGGTTAGAAGTTCTCACAACAACGAGAACTCCTCACACCGAAACGAGGTCAGCCGTGATCACCGAAGTCGTTCTGCCGGGCCAGGTGGAGCCCGAAGGGCTCGAGCTCCGCACCCGCCCGCTGCCCGAGCCCGGTCCCGGGCAGGCGCTGGTGGCCGTCGAGGCGTCGGGGGTCTCCTTCGCGGAGCAGCAGATGCGCCGCGGGAAGTACTACGACCAGCCGCCGTTCCCCTTCGTGCCCGGCTATGACCTGGTGGGCACGGTGGTCTCGACCGGCCCCGGGGTGGATCCGGCCCTGCGCGGACGCCGGTTCGCGGCGCTCACGAAGATCGGCGGCTGGGCCAGCCACACCCTCGTCGACGCGGGCGACCTGGTGGAGGTCCCCGAGGGGGTGGACGCGGCAGAGGCCGAGACGGTGGTGGTCAACGGGATCACGGCCTGGCAGATGCTCCACCGCGTGGCCAAGGTGCGCCCCGGTATGACCGTGCTGGTCCACGGGGCCAACGGCGGGGTGGGCACCACCCTGGTCCAGCTCGCCCGCCACTCGGGCATCAAGGTCATCGGCACCGCCTCGCCCCGCCATCATGACGCGGTGCACGACCTCGGCGCCACCCCGCTCGACTACCGCGATCCGGATCTGCCCGCCCGGGTGCGGGCGTTGGCGCCGGGCGGGGTCGACGCGGTCTTCGACCACATCGGCGGCGAGGGCATCGTGGACTCCTTCCGGCTGCTCGCCCGCGGCGGCACGCTGGTCTCCTACGGCACGGCGGCCACCCGGGACACCCCCGGCTCCTCCCGGGCCCCGGTGCTCAAGCTGCTCGCCCGGGTGATCCTGTGGAACCTGCTGCCGAACGGACGGCGGGCGCACTTCTTCAACCTCTGGGCCGGACGGCGGCGCCGGGCCGCCTTCCAGGGGCGGATCCGCGCCGATCTGGGACAGGTGCTGGCGTTGATGGCGAAGGGCGAGTTCACCGCACAGGTGGCGGCGAGGATTCCGCTCAGCGACGCCGCGAAGGCGATGCGGCTGGCCGAGTCCGGCACCGTCGCCGGAAAGGTGGTCCTGGTCGCGGACGCGGACGAGGACGCCCGCCGGAGCGGCGAGGAGGGCGCGCGATGAGCGACCGGTTCCTCGGCGACCCCGCCGGCCCCGCAAAGCCCGGCGAGCCCGCCAGGCCGCCCTATCTCAGCGGCCATTACGCCCCGGTGGCAGTGGAGTCCACCGTCTGGGGCCTCACCGTGCACGGCTCCCTCCCTCCCGAGCTGACCGGCCGCTATCTGCGCAACGGCCACAACCCCCCGCCCGGAGTGATGCCCTCGCACTGGTTCAAGGGCAGCGGCATGGTCCACGGGCTGCGGCTGCGCGAGGGAAGAGCGGAGTGGTACCGCAACCGCTGGGTGCGCACACCGGCCCTCCACGACGCCGAGGCGGCGGCGAGCGGCAAGGGGGCGGCCGCGGGCGGCGGAGGCCCGGCCGCGGGTGGCGGGGGTGCGGACGCGGGTGACGGGGGTGCGGACGATCTCACCGCCAGCGTCGCCGGCACCCATGTGATCGAGCACGCGGGCCGCATCCTGGCCCTCCAGGAGGCCAGCCTCCCCTACGAGTTGACCCCCGAGCTGGCCACCGTCGGCGCCTATGACTTCGGCGGAAAGCTGAACCGGGCCATGACGGCACACCCCAAGGAGGACCAGGTCACCGGGGAGCTGCACTTCTTCTCGTACTCCCCGTTACCGCCCCACCTCGTCCACTACGTGGCGTCCCGCGACGGCCATATCGTCCGCGAGGAGACCATCGAGGGCGCGGGGCCCTCGCTGATGCACGACTTCGGGCTGACCGAGCGCTATGTGGTGTGGCTGGACCTGCCGGTCGTCTTCGACCCCGCCGAGCGGTCCGGGATCCCCTACCGCTGGTCCGACGGCTACCGGCCGCGCATCGGGATCATGCCGCGCACCGGGCCGCCCCGCGTCACCTGGTGCGAGGTGGAGCCCGGCGCCCTGCTGCACATCGCCAACGCCTATGAGGATCGGGCGGGCCGCGTCGTCATCGAGGGGCCGCGCTATGACCGCACCGCCTGGGAGACCTCCTGGAAGTGGTGGACCGGCGCCCCGGGCCACGCCGCCGTCCCGCTGGTGGGCTCCCTGCACCACCGCTGGGTTCTGGACCCCGCCTCGGGCAGCGCCCGGGAGGAGCCGCTGGACGACCTGGTCACCGAGTTCCCCACGATCAACGACAGCGTGCTGGGGCGGCCCAGCCGCTATGCCTACGCCGTCGCCTTCCCCGGGAGCGGACTGGAGGAGTACGCACTGGTCAAGTACGACGCGGCCACCGGGGCCCGGCAGATGGCGCCGACCGGACCGGGCCGGATGCCCGGGGAGGCGGTGTTCGTGCCCGCGGCCGGGGGCGGTGACGGATACGCGGGCGAGGCCCCCGGGGGCCGTGGCGGAAGCGAGGACGACGGCTATCTGCTGACCATCGTCAGCGATCTCCGCCGCGACGTCTCCGAGCTGATGGTCCTGGACGCCCGGGACATCACGGCCGCTCCCGTGGCCACCGTGGAGCTGCCCCACCGCGTCCCCGCGGGCATCCACGGCTCCTGGATACCCGACCTCCCCGACGCCGCCACCGGTCCGTGGTAATTTTCGTATACGAGTTGTATGCGAAGCAGCATGGGGGCCCAGTGCCAGCGCAGTCCGGACGAGAAAAGGCGTACGCGTTCCTCAAGGAGACCGTGCTGACCGATCCCGACATGCAGGGCAGGTTCCTCACCGAGCAGGAGATCGCCGACCGGATCGGCATCTCCCGGACCCCGATCCGTGAGGCCCTGCTCCTGCTGGCGGCCGAGGATCTGGTCCAGTTGGTCCCCAAGCGGGGTGCGCATATCGCCCCGCTCTCCGGCCGGGAGATCACCGAGCTGATGGAGCTGCGCGGAATCGTCGAGCGCCACGCCGCCGAGCGGACCATCGAGGCGGGCACGGTGCCGGTCGGGAAGCTGACGGAGCTGCTGGAGCGGCAGCGCGAGCTGATGGGGCCGGAGCAGGCCAAGGAGTTCATCGCCGTGGACCACCTCTTCCACGCGACCATGGTCGCCGCGGTGGGCAATGAACTCCTCAACCGGCACTACGACGGGCTGCGCAGCCGGCAGATCCGGGCCGGGGTGGTGGCCCTCTACACCCAGACCGGCCGCCAGGAGGAGGTGCTCGGCGAGCACCGGGCGATCCTGGACGCGGTGGCCTCCGGGGACACGGAAGCGGCCCGCGCGGCGATCAGCGCCCATCTGGGGTCGACGCTGAAGGTGCTGCTCGCCGGGTGAGTCACCGCCCGGGGGTGAATCACCGCCCAGGGATGGGTCACCGCCCGGGGGTGAGTCGCCGCCCAGGGATGGGTCACCGTCCGGCCGCCGCCTCCGGATAGGTGATCACCAGCATGGTGACGCCCTCCTCGGAGACCCAGGGGCCATGCGGCATCCCCGGCGGCCGACAGGCGTAGAAGCCGCGCGAGAAGGTCTCCCCCAGCGTCAGATCGCGCATGCTGCCCTCGAGGAGATAGACCTCCTCCCAGCCGTCGTGGCGGACCACCCCGGACGGGGAGGTGTCCGTCCCCGGCTCCCAGCGCACCAGGGCGGTGGTGTGGGTGCCGCTCCCGTCCGCGGCCAGGATCTGTTCGCTGACCCCCGCGGCCGCGCCCGGCGGCCGCCGCCAGGGCGCGGCGGGCAGATGGAACTCGTACTCCGGTTTGGCCCCGGCGGTGCCGCTCATGGCCGTGCGCCCAGCCTCGCTCATGACTGCCCGCCCAGCCTGCGGTTGGCCAGGACGGACACCGTGCGGCGCACCGCGGTGACCTCCTCGGTGTCCACCTCCCCCACCAGCAGCCCCGGCCCCGCGTCCAGCCGCTCCCGTACGGTGCCGTCGGGGCCGATCAGGGCGCTGTGGCCGATACCGGTGGGGGCGGAGGTCGCGGCGGTCACGCCGGACGCCTCCGGATCGGCCTGGCCCACGGCCGCCAGCCATACGGTGGCGTCCAGCGCCCGCGCCCGGGTCAGCAGCTCCCACTGCTCGCGCTTGCCGGGCCCCGCGCCCCAGGAGGCGGGCAGCAGGGAGAGCACCGCGCCCGCGTCGGCGTGGGCCCGGAAGAGCTCGGGGAACCGTACGTCGTAGCAGGTGGCCAGGCCGATCCGGACGCCGTCGAGGTCGAAGGTCACCACCTCGGAGCCCGGGGCCACGGTCTTGGACTCGGCGAAGCCGAAGGCGTCATAGAGATGGATCTTGTCGTAGGAGGTCTCCACCCCCGGGCCGGTGGCCAGCAGGGTGTTGGTCACCCGGCCGTCGGGCGCCGGGGTGAACATCCCGGCCACGACCACCAGCCCGGCGTCCTTCGCGATCTGCCGGACCTCGGTGGCCCAGGGGCCGTCCAGCGGTTCGGCGATGGGGCCGAGCCGGGTGCCGAAGCAGGCCATGGCCGCCTCCGGGAAGGCGACCAGACGCGCCCCGGCAGCCGCCGCCCGCTGGGCCTCCTCGCGCAGCAGGGCGAGGTTCGACGCCGGGTCGGGGCCCGTGGTGATCTGGCTCAGTGCGATGCGGAGGGGCATGGCGGGTGCTGCCTCACTTCCTGGTCGGGAGGGTCGGGAGGGTCGGAAGGGCCGGAGGGCCGGAACGCGGTCGGGGGTCTCGGCGGGGTACGCGGCCCCCTCCCGCCCCTTCCCCGGTACGGCTCGCTTTACAGCTCCGCGCAGCGGTGCGCAGCGCAGCGGGGTGGGGCGGGACGGGACGGGACGGCGGTCAGGACACGGTCGTGGAGGCGGTGGGGCCGACGGGGAGCGGCTCCGGTTCCTCCTCCTCGGCGGAGGACGGGTCCCGGCCCAGCCAGAGGCCCGCCACCGTGACCGCGGCGGTGATCGCGATGTAGACGGCCAGCGGCACCCAGGCGTGATAGGCCCCGAGCAGCGTGGTGAAGAGCAGTGGCGCGATCGCGCCACCGATGAGCCCGGCGAGGGTGTAGGCGAGCGAGGAGCCGGTGTAGCGCAGCCGCGGGGAGAACTGCTCGGCGATGAAGGCCGCCTGCGGCCCGTACATCAGCGAGTGGATCACCAGCGCGCCGACGACGCCGAGGGTGAGCAGCGCCCAACTGCCGTCCGCGACCAGCGGGAAGAACAGGAACGGCCAGACCCCGGCGGCCACGGCGGCGCCCCCGTACAGCAGCCGACGGTTGACCCGGTCCGAGAGCGCCCCGGCCAGCGGGATGAGCACGATCTGCAGCGAGGAGCCGACCAGCACGGCGGTGAGCGCCGAGCCGCGTGACATGTCGAGTTCCTCGGTGGCGTAGGTGAGCACGAAGACGGTGAACATCGCGTACAGCACATCGGGGGCGACCCGGCTCAGGATCGCGGCGGTCAGCGCCCTCGGCTGGGTGGTGAACACCTCGCGCAGCGGCGCCTCCGGGCGGTCCTGCGCGGCCTCCATCGCCTTGAAGACCGGGGTCTCCTCCAGCTTGGCGCGGATCCACAGGCCGAACACCACCAGGGCGCCGGAGAGCAGGAACGCCACCCGCCAGCCCCAGCTGATGAACTGGTCCTCCGTCAGCGCCGCGCCCAGCGCGGCCAGGACGCCGTTGGCCAGCAGATTGCCCGCCGGCGGGCCGACCTGCGCGGCGGAGGCGTAGAAGCCGCGCCGCTTCGGATCGCCGAACTCGCTGGACAGCAGCACCGCGCCGCCCCACTCACCGCCGACGCCGACGCCCTGCGCGAAGCGCAGCAGCACCAGCGCGGCCGGGGCCGCGACGCCGACCGTGGCGTAGGTGGGCAGCAGCCCGATCAGCAGCGTGGCGCCGCCGATGAGCACGAGCGTCGCGATGAGCACCTTCTTGCGGCCGATGACATCGCCGAGCCGGCCGAAGACGAAGCCGCCCAGCGGCCGGGAGACATAGCCGACGGCGTAGGTGGAGAACGCCAGCAGGGTGCCGGTGGTGGGGTCCTTGGAGGGGAAGAAGAGATCGCCGAAGACCAGGGCCGCGGCGGCGGAGTAGACGGCGAAGTCGTACCACTCCAGGGCGGTGCCGGTGAGGCTGGCGACGAAGGCGCGGCGGACCCCGGACCGGTCGGCCCGGGGTGGCGGTGCGCTCGATGCGGTGGGCTGCATATTCCGTCCTCGAGGTGGTGCATGAGGCTTACGGGATGGTACGTGGCGTTTTCGTAATGGTGCGATGGCTGGGGTTGCGCGGATCGACCTTCCGGCATACTTGTTGTATACCAAGCGTATGCGCAACCCCTCCGGAGGAAGTTAACCGCTTCGAAACCGCGAAGAGCGCGGTCACCCGCGGCAGCGGGTCACCGCGCGGCAAGCACGGAAACCGCAGATCGCCCCCACAAGCCCCACCGCGCCCTGGAGAGCACAGCACCCATGACAACGAAGCCGTCGCAGCCCGCAGCACAGTCCGCCCCGTCCTCGCTCACCTTCGAACTCCCCGACGGCTCCCAGCACCACGTGGAGGTCGTCCAGGTGCTCAACGCCGGCTACGCGGGCCGCAGCCAGGAGGATGTGGCCGCCCATGTCGCCGAGCTCGCCGAGCTGGGCGTGCCCGCACCCTCCGTGACGCCCGCCCTCTACCCGGTCTCCCCCTACCTGGCCCAGCAGACCGGCCGCGTCAGCGTCCAGCACGCCCGCACCTCGGGCGAGGCCGAGTGGGCGCTGGTCGTGGCCGCGGACGGGGAGCTGCTGCTGACCGCGGCCTGCGACCACACCGACCGGGAGCTGGAGGTCCACGGCGTGGCCTGGAGCAAGAACGCGGCCCCCGATGTGCTGGCCACCCGCGCCTGGCGGCTGTCCGATGTGGCACCCCGCCTCGACGATCTGACGCTCCGCGCCTGGGTCACTCACGACGGTGAGGAGGCCGAGGTGCAGAGCGGCACCCTGGCCGAGCTGCTGCCGCCCGCGTACTGGGTCGAGGTGCTGCGCGAACGCGGTGACCTGGTGCCCGGCACCGTGCTGATCTCCGGCACCATCCCGATGGCCGAGGGCGTGGACCAGTTCGCCGGGCGCTGGCGGGTGGAGCTGGGCGACCCGGCCACCGGCCGGACCATCGAATGCGCCTACGACGTGGTCCCGCTGCCCGAGCCGATCGGCTGAGACCCGCACAAGAGCCCGCGCCCGGAGCCCGCACCAGAGCACGGGCAACGCGCGGAGGCCGTCCGCCGCACGACCCCGAAGGGCATGCAGTGGACGGCCTCCGCCACTGTTCAGACGGTTGGGTGATTCAGCGTCCGGTCAGGTTTCCCTGCCCTTCCGCATCACCATGCCGGCTGCGATCAGGCCGAACAGGCAGGTGATGGCACCCACGACGACATTGTTCACGATCATCCCGGCATCGGCGCCCCGGGCGACCACCCAGGGAGAGATGATCATCCATACCCCGATCGCGGACATGGCCCAGCACAGGCTGTACATCCTCCTCGGCGCCGTGGTGAGGCCGAGCCCCAGCAGGGCGATGGTGATACCGAGGATGAGGTTGTTGACCATGAGGTTGGGGCTGGTGCCCGAGAAGTGCACCACCCAGGGAGAGATGGCGAAGTACAGACCGGCGAGAAGCACCGGCCCGTCGAGGAAGACAACGTCCCGCGCGTCCATCATGCGCGCGTAGCGCTCCCGCATCTCCGACACGTCGGGGTGGCCCGTTATATCGCCTCTCGCACGTGAGACGTCGGCCATTCGACTCGCCTCCTTCGATCCATGCAAGTCTGACCGCACAGTGCGGTAAAAACACCGCACCACCATTGTGCGCCACGCCTTGGTATATAGGTAGATGCCGGATTTGCTACCGAAGGTGTATTGTGCGCCCTCGGCCGCCGTAAGCCGAAGCCGCAGCCGTGGCCGAAGCCGCAGCCGCGGAGCCACCGCCGTGAAGCCTCCGTCAGGCGGGATGGACCGCCTCGTGCTTCTCGTAGCAGTCCCGGTCCAGATCCCGCACGTCGACGGTGGTCTGCACGGTCAGCCCCGGCACCGGCGACACATGGGCGCGGGCCACCTCCACCACCGCGGCGGACAGCTCCCGCTTGGTCTCCGCGTCGCGCCCGGACAGGATCGACACCTCGATGTGGATCATGGCGAGGTCCTCGGCACCGTCCGCGAGATACGCCTCCTCTATCCGCCGGAACCGGGTCTTGCAGCCCGCCACCGCCGTGTCGACGGTCTTGGCGACCACCGGGTGCAGGGCGGCACCGAAGCCGGGGCGGTCGAACGCGCCGGTCAGGGTGTCGGAGTATTCGACGACGATGTGCGGCATGGGCTTGCGCTCCTCAAGGGGTACGCGGCGGCCCGCGGCGCCTTCCGCGCGGGGCCTCTTACCGGGGCATCGTCGCACCCCTTCCCGGTCAACGGCCGAGCGCCCCGGGCCCGGTATCTGCTTCAATAGGGCCATGGCCAGCCTCCATGACATCGCGACGGGTCGTTACGACCTCGAGCCGTTCTGGCCGTCCCGGCAGGCGCACCACTTCGACCGCGAGTGTTGCCGCGCATCCGATGCGCGGGCCCGCTCGCTCGGCCGCTGACCTCTCCGCCCGGCCGCCCAGCCCGCGCGCACGACGTCCACTGACGCCCTCTCGCGCGAAAGAGCTGACCTCATGACGAACCTCCGTGGCCTGTCGTCCGCCACCGCCTCCGCCTCCGCTCCCGGGGCCCCGTCCGGCCCGTCCGCCCCGCCCGGCCGCCAGCGGCTGCGAGCCGTCGCACCGGACGAGGTGCCACCGGTCGCCGATCTGCTGCACCCCGGCGCCACCTGGCTGCCCGCTCCCCCGCACACCCTGCCCACGCTCCCCGGCCATCCGCCGATGGTCGGCTACCTGGTGCTGGTCCCGGCCGACCGGCAGGGGCCTGCGGCGGCGGAGCCACCCACGGAAGGGGCTCCGGCGGTGACGGGTGACGAGCTGATCCGGATCGACCCCGACCAGCGCACCGCCGAGATCGCCGGGCGGCCGCTGGACCTCACGTACCTCGAGTTCGAGCTGCTGAGCCATCTCGTCGCCCATCCGCACCGGGTGCACACCCGCGATCAGCTGGTGACCACGGTGTGGGGGTACGGCCATGTCGGCGACGGCCGGACCGTCGATGTCCATGTGGCCCGGCTGCGCCGCAAGATGGGCCCCGAGCACCGGGGGACGATCGTGACGGTGCGGCGGGTGGGGTACAAGTACGTACCCACCGCCTGAAAGCGTCCATGAACCCATAACGCCCGCCGTGCCGGGCAGGCCAGGAGCCTGTCCGCCACGGCGGGCGCGTGCGGTGCGGGCCCGGGACCTCAGCGGCCCGCCCCGACCAGCGGCGGCCGCGGCCGCTCCACCGGCTCCTCGCCGTGGCCGAGGCTCGGCAGCCACCGCAGGGCGCGCGGCAGATACCAGTTGCGCTCCCCGAGCAGCGCCATCACCGAGGGCAGCAGCACCATCCGCACCAGCGTGGCGTCCACCAGCACCGCGACCGCGAGCCCGACGCCCATCTGCTGCATGTCCTGCATCCGCAGCAGGGCGAAGACCGCGAACACGGCGACCATGATGGCGGCCGCCCCGGTGACCGAGCCCGCCGTCGTGCGGATGCCCTCACGGATCGCGTCCCGGGTGGCGAGCCCCCGCTCATGGGCCTCCCGGATCCGCGAGACCACGAACACGTGGTAGTCCATCGAAAGACCGAAGAGGATCACGAGGACGAACAGCGGCATCCACCCCTCGATCGCCCCGGCCGGCTCCATCCCCAGCCACTCCGCGCCCCAGCCGTGCTGGAACACGGCGGTCATGGTGCCGTACGCGGCGCCCACCGACAGCAGGTTGAGCAGGATCGAGACGATCGCGATCGGCAGCGACCGGAAGCAGAGCAGCATCAGCACGAAGGTCACGGCGGCGATGAAGAGGAAGACCGGTGCGATGTCCGTCTTCAACTGGTCGGTGAAGTCGCGGCTGGAGGCGAGCTCACCGGTCACGTACACCTGGTCGGAGACCGGCCCGAGGATCCTCGGCACCAGATCCTCCTCGAGCGTGTCCAGGGCGCGCCGGGAGGTGGCGTCCTGCCCGTCCCCGGCCAGCGGCACCTCGATCCGGGCCACCCCCTTCGTACGGTGCGCCTCGACGTCCACCGTCTTCCCGAACCGCCCGGACGCGGCGAGCTCCTTCTTGAAGTCCGCCACGGCCGCGTCGAAGCGGGCGGAGTCGACCTCGTCGGAGCGGAGCACCACCTCGGCCGGTGCGGGGCCGCCGGGGAAGGAGCCGGTGATCTCCTGGTACGCCACGGTGATGGGGGCGTCGGAGCCGAACTGCTTCTCCAGGCCGAGCTGTTCGGTCTTCATCCCGAGGGCGGGGGCGCACAGCACCAGCAGCAGCGCGCCCGATACGGCGGCGAACAGCTTCGGCTTGGCCAGGACCGGCCGCATCAGCCTGCCGGAGACGCCGCCACTGGCGTGCCCGCCCTTCTTCCGGCGGCGGTTCAGCAGCGGCACCCGCCCGGCGTCGACCCGGTCGCCCAGCCAGGACAGCATCGCGGGCAGCACGGTCACCGAGCCGAGCATCGCCATCAGCACGACCAGGATGGTGGCGACCGCGAAGCCGTGGAACAGCAGCAGCCCGGACAGGAACATCCCGGCCATCGCCAGCATGACCGTGACCCCGGAGATCAGCACCGCCCGGCCGCTGGTGGCGGCCGCGATCCGCAGCGCGGTCCCGGCATCCCGGCCCGCGGCCCGCTCATCGCGCTCCCGCCGCAGGTAGAACAGCGAGTAGTCGACGCCGACGGCCAGCCCCACCAGGAACATCACCGAGTTGGTGGAGTCGAACAGGGGCAGCCGGTGGCTGACGAGGGCGAGCAGTCCGAAGGTGCCGACGCAGGCCGTTACCGCGAGCAGCACCGGCAGCAGCGCGGCCACCAGCGCCCCGAAGACCACCAGCAGAATGCCCAGCGCCAGCGGTACGGCGGTCAGTTCGGCCTTCTTGAAGTCGTCGGTCAGCATGTCGTCGAGCCGATGCTGGGCGGTGGCGTCGCCGAACTCGTAGGCCACGACGCCCCGATGGGCCGATTCGGTCTTCTCCACCGCCTCGACGACCGGCCCGACCCGCTTCCCGGCCGTGTCCGGATCGCCCTTCATCTCAAAGCTGATCAGCGCCTCCCGGCCGTTCTCCGAGCGCACCGGGGGCTGGACGCGCACCGTCTCGCCCGTCCGCTCCAGCCGCGCCGAGAGGTCGCGGGCCGCCTCCCGCCAGCCGTCCGGGCGGTCGCTGCGCAGCATCACCATCTCTCCGGCCGGGGTCTGGAGGCCCGCGTCCTCCAGGATCTTCTCGGCGCGCGCGGAGTCCCCCGTACCGTTCTCGGAGTTGGTCATCTGCCGGGATCCCGACATCCCGCCGACCATGGCGACGACCACGACGAACAGCAGCCATCCGATGATCGCGGTCTTGCGGTGGCGGGTGGACCACCCGCCCAGCCGCACGGCCAGGCCCTTCCTCGTTGCGCTCATGGCGTCTCTCCCCGTGAGGTACGGACGGAACAGGTCATGCCACGACGCTAGAAATCCGCAGGTCCACGCCCCAGCCGGGCAGCCACCCTGTTGCCGAGCCATAGGGCGAGGCGGGGAGGTGGTGCCAGGTACACCCCGGGACGGTGTCCGGCCCCCGTGTCCGGGCGGCAGCCCGCTGCCAGACTGAGGAGGCCCGCCGGTGCGGGCACGACGTTCCGACCAGCGAGGGGGAAGCCGGATGAAGGCACGTAGAGCGCTGACGGCCTGCGCACGGGGGTTCGCCGTCTCCTGGCTCGCGCTGGTGTCGATCACCCTGTCCGTGCTGACGATCGTGTCGATCAGCTTCATCCTCCTGGGCATCGGGGTGTTCACCACCCCTCCCCTGATCCGCGCGGTGCGGGCGCACGCCAATCGGCGCCGGCTGCTGGCCGCCACCTGGGCCGATGTGCGGATCCAGCCGCCGTACCGCCCACTGCCGGCCGATCGGCGCCCCGGGGTCACCGGCCAGGTGGAGCTGTGCACCTTCCTGCTGAAGGACCCGGCCACCTGGCGCGATCTGCTGTGGCTCCAGGTCGACATGACGGCCGGGTACGCCATCGCGCTGCTGGCCTTCGCCTTCATGCCGTACGGGCTCGAGGGGTTCGTACTGGCCGCCGGGGTGTGGCAGCCGATCGTGGACGCGGGCGGCACCTACTGGTACGCGTTCCTGCCCATCGACTCGCTGGGCACCGCCCTGCTGGCCGTCCCGGTCGGCGTCGGCTTCATCGCCCTCGGCTCGGTCCTCTCCCCCGTCCTGCTGCGCGGCCACTTCCTGCTGGCGCGCGCCTTCCTGGACCCGACCCCGCACATGGCGCTCGAGCAGCGGGTGCGGCGGCTCACCGAGACCCGGCACGACGCCGTGGACACCTCCGCCGCCGAACTGCGCCGCATCGAGCGCGATCTGCACGACGGCGCCCAGGCCCGGCTCGTGGCGATGGGCATGAGCCTGGGCACCGTGGAGGCCCTGATCGAGAAGGACCCGGCCAAGGCAAAGGAGCTGCTCGCCGCGGCCCGTACCAACTCCGCCGAGGCCCTGGCCGAGCTGCGCGACCTGGTCCGCGGCATCCATCCGCCGGTCCTGGCCGAGCGGGGCCTCGG
Source organism: Streptomyces yongxingensis (assembly GCF_055597465.1). Taxonomy (NCBI): domain Bacteria; kingdom Bacillati; phylum Actinomycetota; class Actinomycetes; order Kitasatosporales; family Streptomycetaceae; genus Streptomyces; species Streptomyces yongxingensis. The sequence goes on along the minus strand of NZ_CM145717.1, from coordinate 7,862,339 downwards.
GGACGCGGTGCGCGCGCTGGCGCTGCGGATGGCGGTGCCGGTGGAGGTGGACGTGGACCTTACCGGCCGCCCCGGCGAACCGGTCGAGTCGGCGGCGTACTTCGCGGTCAGCGAGGTGCTGACCAACGCGGCCAAGCACGCGGGCGCCTCGCGGATGTGGCTGGACATCCACCACCAGGACGGCATGCTGCGCGTCACCGTGACCGACGACGGCCGCGGCGGCGCGTCGATCACTCCGGACGGCGGGCTGAGCGGCGTCGAGCGGCGGCTGGGCACCTTCGACGGGGTCCTCGCGGTCAGCAGCCCGACCGGCGGGCCCACCATGGTGACGATGGAGATCCCCTGCGCCCTCTCGGCGGCCAACGCCACCGGATGACCCAGGGGTTCCGCTCCCCAGCGGGCTGCTCGTAGTGCGCGCGGCGCCACGCAACGCGCTCAGTCAGTGATGTACCAGTCGTCCTTCATGTACTCCAGGGTGCTGGTCCCGATCTCGTTTTCGGAGAAGGTGACGGGGGCCTTGACCGCATCGGCCGGAATGTCGATCTTGGCGGGGCTTCGTACGACGACCTTCCGCGGATCGACCGTCGCGGTCTGCAGAGCCTTCTTCTGCGTAGGCGAGATCATCTGGAACGTGACGAGGAACGTGGACGTGCACGGACCGAACCCCTGGTCCTCCGCCTGCTTCGCCGCGGGCCCGGCCACCTCGCAGACCGTCTTGATGTCCTCCCGGCCCACGGCGTGCAGGTACTCCTCGTACCGCCGGATCGCCCCTTCCTTCGTCCTGGGCGCGGCCTGGTCCGCGGGCTGTTCTGTGGGCTGGTCCGTGGGCTGGTCCGTGGGCTGGTCCTTGGGCGGATCCGTCCGCGGCTTGTCGGCGGGCCCGCAACTGTCGTCGGTGAAGATGCCCGACAGCAGACGCCCCGGGCGCGGGCCCATCGGCCCGTTGAATCCGCTCACATGCTGCTGCGACCCCCACCACCCGGCATACCCCCACCAGGGCTCGCGGTTGACAGGGCGGGCGTGCTCCCAAGTGCGCCACTCGGCGCCGCCCTTCGAGGGCCGATCGAGCGTGCCGTTCACCCACTGGTTCTTATCGGTCGGATAGGAGCCGTGTGAACCACGCGCCGAGTACACCGTCGGATGCCCGTCCTGCGGGTCCAGTTCCGACCACTTCACGCTGCACGTGTCCTTGCCGTGCTTCGCGAACGTCACCGCCTCCGGCTCGCCGTCGCGCAATTGGACCGCGACGCGCTCCCAGTCGCCCTCGTGCCGGTTGCCCGGGGTCAGGTTGTTGTAGGCATAGAAGAACCAGTAGACGTACGCCGCGCGCTTCGGGTCGGTCTTGTGGTTGTGGTACTCCCAGTAGACCGGCGCGTCAGTGCCCTCACCCTTCCGCACCTCCTTCGGCGGGTCGAGATAGAAACCGCCGTCGGCCTCGGTCGAGGTGTGCCACTTGTCCCCGTGTCCCGGGCAGGACACCGGCTTGGACGACGACTTCCCCGGCTGCACCTCCGCGTGCTTGTAGGAATTGTCCTCATTCCCCAACCGCCGCGGGTCGATCGGATCGGCCACCGGCCCCTCGTCACGGCAGAAGCCCTCGTGGTCGAAGCGCAGCGCGGACCGCCCGATGAACCGCGTCGCGTCCATCGGCAACAGCGACTCCCCCTTGGCCAGCCGCACCAACGGCGCGAACCGCGCGGCCTCGGTCGCGGACCCCTTCGAAGGCTCCGCCCCCGTCCACTCCTTCTCCTTCTCCGGCCCGCACGCCACCAGCGCCACCGAAAGCGACACCGCCACGCCCACCATCACCCGCACCCGACCCAGCACCGGCTCCCCCTTCGTTCGCCCGCCACCAGCCAGCAGCAGGTCAAGAGGACATTACGCGGAATCCGGCAGAACGGTTCCCCGCGCGGGGCGCCCAACCCACGGGGCCGCCCCGCGCGGAAGCCTTCCCCTTACGCTCAGCCGTGCCGCTCCTCGGGCTTCGGCGGTGCGAGGGCGAACCACACCGCCTTGCCGGTGACGCCCGCGTCCTTGTCGGTGTAGTCGACGCCCCCCAGTCGTCCGAGCACGTCTCGACCAGCGCCAGTCCTCGGCCGCCCTCGACCGCCCGGCCCGCTGATAACCCCCCGCTCACCGCACAGCGGTACATTCGTCGGATTCGGTCACGTCCCCCACCCCAGGGGCCCGACGAAGTCCTGGAGCCGCCGTGCGCGTTGTCCTCGCCGAAGACCTCTTCCTCCTTCGGGACGGTCTGGTCCGGATGCTGGAGGCGTACGACTTCGAGGTCGTGGCCGCCGTGGAGAGCGGGCCCGAGCTGAGCAAGGCGCTGGCCGAGCTGGAGCCGGATGTGGCGGTGGTGGACGTACGGCTGCCGCCGTCGTTCAGCGACGAGGGGCTGCAGTGCGCGCTGGCGGCGCGGCGGGCGCGGCCGGGGCTGCCGGTGCTGGTGCTGTCGCAGCACGTGGAGCAGTTGTACGCCCGGGAGCTGCTCGCGGACGGCAGCGGCGGCATCGGCTATCTGCTCAAGGACCGGGTCTTCGACGCCGACCAGTTCATCGACGCGGTGCGGCGGGTCGCCGCCGGGGGCACCGCGATGGATCCGCAGGTGATCTCGCAGCTGCTGGACCGGCGCGCCCAGGACCGACCACTGGGGCGACTGACACCACGGGAGCTGGAGGTGATGGAGCTGATGGCGGAGGGGCGGTCCAACACGGCGATCGCGGCACAGCTGTTCGTCACCGAGCGGGCCGTCGCCAAGCACACCTCCAACATCTTCGGCAAGCTCGGCCTGCCGCCGTCGGACGACAACAACCGGCGGGTGCTGGCGGTGCTGGCCTACCTCGACCGGGGCTGAGCCGCCGGAGCCGATCGGCGATGAGGTCGGCTCGGTCCGGGGCCAGGGGCTCCCGTGCGCCCCATTGCTCCCACCCCACAACGCTGGTTAAGTGCCTTGTCCATATGACCCATTGGCCGTTGTCCGTTGGGGGGCGCATGAGCGACCTGAGCAGACGCACGCTGATCGGAACCGCCGGAGCACTGGGGGCCGGGGCCACGCTGGGGAGCCGGTTACCGGCGATGGCCGACGAGCCGCACGACGCACAGGACACCGCCGTGACCGCATTCGACACCGCTCCCGCACACGCCGCGCTGCGGCGGCTGCTACCGGACCACGCCGATCAGTTCCGGCTGGTGGCGCTGGAGAAGCGGGGGGACGAGGAGCGGTTCGAGGTCGGCGGGTCCGCGGGGCGGCCGACGGTCTCCGGGACCAGCCCGGCGGTGCTGCTCACCGGGGTGCACTGGTACCTCAAGTACACCTGCCACGCCCAGATCACCTGGTCCGGCGATCAGCTGAACCTGCCGAAGAAGCTGCCCGCGCCCTCTCAGCGCGTCACCCGCTCGACCGCGCTCCCGCACCGCTTCGCGTTCAACGACACCCATGACGGCTACACCGCGCCGTTCGCCGGGTGGGACCAATGGGAGCACCTGATCGACATCGCGGCCCTGCACGGCTGCAACGAACTGCTGGTCACCGCCGGCCAGGAGGCCGTCTACCACCGGCTGCTCCAGGACTTCGGCTATACGGACGACGAGGCGCGCGCCTGGCTCCCCGCCCCCTCCCACCAGCCGTGGTGGCTGCTGCAGAACATGAGCGGTTACGGCGGCCCGGTGTCCCCCGCGCTCCTGGCCAAGCGCACCGAGCTGGGGCGGCGGATCGCCGACCGGCTGCGGGAGCTGGGCATGCGGCCGGTGTTCCCCGGCTACTTCGGCACCGTCCCGGACGGCTTCGCGGACCGCAACCCGGGGGGCCGTACGGTCCCGCAGGGCGACTGGAACGGGCTCAGGCGGCCCGACTGGCTCGATCCGCGCACCGAGGTGTTCCGGAAGGTGGCCGCCGCCTTCTACCGCCATCAGGACGAACTGTTCGGCGAGGCCGAGCTGTTCAAGATGGATCTGCTGCACGAGGGCGGCGACCCCGGTGACGTCCCCGTGCCGGAGGCCGCCCGCGCCGTGGAGACGTCGCTCCAGACCGCCCGCCCCGGTGCCACCTGGGTGATCCTCGGCTGGCAGGAGAACCCCCGCCGCGATCTGCTGGACGCCGTCGACCACGACCGGATGCTCATCGTGGACGGTCTTTCGGACCTGGACACGGTCACCGACCGGGAGAAGGACTGGGGTGCGGTGCCGTACGCGTTCGGCACCATCCCCAACTTCGGCGGCCGCACCACGATCGGCGCCAAGACCCATATGTGGACCAAACGGTTCACCGTATGGCGCGACAAACCGGGCAGCAAGCTGGTCGGCACGGCCTATATGGCGGAGGCGGCAGAGCGGGACCCGGCCGCGTTCGAGCTGTTCAGCGAGTTGGCGTGGCGGGATGAGGCAGTGGACCGGACCGAGTGGTTCCGCTCCTACGCCGATGTGCGCTACGGCGGGCGGGACACCAAGGCCCGGGAGGCGTTCGCCGCGCTGCGCGACACCGCGTACGAGATCAGCAGCAAGGACGGCCGCCCGCACGACTCGGTCTTCGCCGCCCGGCCCGCCCTGACCGCGCGTTCGGGCACCAACTACGCCACCCACACCCCCGCCTTCGACCCGGCCGGGTTCGACGTGGCCTTCGCGGCGCTGCTGGGCGTGCGCGCCGGGCTGCGCGACAGCGACGCCTACCGCCACGACCTCACCGACATCGCCCGGCAGGCGCTCGCCAACCGCTCCTGGCAACTGATCCCGCAGCTGAGGGACGCCTACGACCGTAAGGACCGCACGGCCTTCACGACGCTGGCCCGGCTATGGCTCAAGCTGATGCGGCTCAGCGACGACATGACCGGCGCCCACCGGCGGTTCCTGCTGGGCCCGTGGCTCGAGGACGCCAAGCGGATGGCGTCGGACGAGGAGGAGTCGGCCCAGCTCGAGCGGGCCGCGCGCACCCTCATCACCACCTGGGCGGACCGCCCCACGGCCGACGGCGGCAAGCTGGCCAACTACGCCAACCGCGACTGGAGCGGCCTCATCGCCGACTTCCACCTCCCCCAGTGGCAGTCCTATCTGGACGAGCTGGAGGACGCGCTGGCGGAGAACCGGGCGCCGCGCTCCTTCGACTGGTTCGCCGTCGAGGAGCCGTGGACGCGCGAGCGCAAGAGCTACCCGGTGCGGCCGACGGCGGACGCCCACCGCACCGCCCAGCGGGTGTACGAGGCGCTGGCCAAGGCCCCGTACCAGGGCACGCTGACCGTCACCGCCGAGCCCGCCACCCTGCCGCCCGGCGGCACCGCGTCCCTCACCGCCGCCCTGCGCAACGTGAGCGGGCTGCGCCCCACCGGCCGCGTCGACTTCGACCTCACCGTGACCGGTCTTGACCCGTCCCCGGACGGGCCGACCCGGCTGCCGAGCGTCCCGGCGGGCGGCACGGGCGAGGTCCACTGGCGGGCCACCGCGCCCGACGAGCCGCTGGAGCACCCGCTCAAGCCGCTGCCGTACGAGCTGGGCGTCACGTACGGGCCGCGCGGCGAGGAGCGGGTGCGGGCCGTGCGCACCGGGACGCTGTGGATCGCCGGACCGCTGGCGGAGGGGTTGAAGACGGTCACCAACAGCGGTGCGGCGTTCGGCCAGTTGGACGAGCGGTTCGCGATCGACGGCGCGGGCCAGGACCTGTGGAAGGGCACCGCCGAATTCGGCTCCGTCTACCGCGATGGCGTCCTTACGGTGGGCACGGCCATGACCGTGAAGGTCGACGCCCAGGCGGCCACCGGGCCCTGGGCGCGGGCCGGGATCATCGTCCGCGACGACCTCGCCACGGCGGGCTCCCCCGGCTTTGTGAACCTGTCCGTCACCCCGGCCAACGGGGTCGTCCTGTCGTACGACTCGGGCGGCGACGGCACGCTGGACACCTACCAGCGGATCACCGGCGTCAAGGCGCCCGTACTACTGCGACTGACCCGCACCGCCGCCACCTCCTACACCGGCGAGCTGTCCACCGACGACGGCGCGAGCTGGCGGAAGGTGGCCACGGTGACGGCCCCGGGCGGGGCGGCCGCGCAGGACGCCGGGATCTTCATGAGCGCGGCGAACGGTGGGACGGGGGCCCGGGGGACGGTCGAGTTCAGCGGCTGGAGGACGAGTACGCCGTAGCGGGTCGGCGTCGGGGGCGGGGCTTAGGGGCTGGCGGTCGTGCCGCCTGCGGCGGGCTGCTCCCCTCCCCGCCCCTTCCCTCAACTGGGGCTCCGCCCCAGACCCCGGCCGGACGGCCCGGAGGTGCGCGGGCACCCGGCCGGTCTGCTGACACGCCGGCGCGCCGACCGCGATCAGCCCGCCGACGCGGGTGTGGCTCGTCGACGCCCGGGTCCAGGGGCGAAGAGCCGCCCGGCAAGGGGCACCGCCCCTGACCCCCCGGGGTCTGGGACGGAGCCCCACCATCCAGCCCCTCCGGCGATTGAGGAGCGGGGTCTGGGGCGGAGCCCCACCACGCGGCGGAGCCGCATATCGGTGCTGCGGGAAGGGGCGGGGAGGGGATAGCAGCCCGCCGCAGGCGTCAAGGCCCGCCGGACGCCCCGTAGGTGACCAACCCGGCCCGCCACTCGTTCACGACACGTGGACCAGCACCAGGCGACAGTCGCCACCGACGACGAAACCACCGGCCTGATCGACGTCGAGCAGGCCGAGGCCGCCATCGTCGAGCACTACCCGCGGCTGGTGCGGCTCGCGTATCTCATCCTGCCGCCGGGCATCGGGCGCACCCGCCGGGTGCTCGCGGCACACGCCCTCGCCCAGCGCGCGCTGCCCCGCAACCGGGGCTACGGCACGGATCCGGATCCGCACCCCGCTGTCGAACTGCCCTGGCAGCGCGGGACGAAGGGCCCGGGGACCGACACGGGCTACGCCTATGTGCGGCTGCGGGTGCTGCGCCTGGCGCTGCGCGCCGCCCGGCAGCGGCCCTGGTGGCAGCGGCCCCCGGCGCTGCCGCAGGTGTTCGGGCTGCGGCTGTTCCCGCGCTCCGGCGGGGCCGATGAACTCGCCCTGGAGAAGGCGCTGTCGGAGCTGTCCGCCCCCGGCCGCGCCGCCTACGTCCTGCTGGAGCTGGAGCAGCTCGACGAGCACGAGACGCGCGGCCTGCTGCGCGCCGCCGGGGTCGCCGACGCGCGGGACGCGGTGGACGAGGCGGAGTCGGTGCCGGAGCCGGCGGGCAGCCGGGACGAATCGCTGCTGGAGTCCGCCGAGTTCGACCCGTGTTCGCTCCAGGCACGGCCCACCGATCTGATGCGCCGCCGCCAGCATCTGCGGGCGGTGCTGGTGGCGGTGGTGGCGCTGGTGGTGTGCGGGACGCTGCTGGGGATGCCGGGGCGGGGCTGGGGGCCGAGCGGTGCCGCCGCGCCCTCGTACGCCCGCAATCCGGCCTCCGAACGGGCCCTGGACCCGGACAGGTTGACCCGCGCCGCGCCCGACGCCTGGCGCACCGCCTCCCGCGCCGACTTCTCCTCCTGGCCCGCGCGCGGCGACCGGGTCCGGGACACCGCGCTGCTGCGCCGCGCGCTGGCCGTCTGGGCGCGGCCGGGTGGTTCGGTGCGGGTGTCGGCCACCATGGGCACGCAGTCCGGGCCGCCGTCGGGGCCGCCGCAGCTGCTGTTCGCGGGCGAGGTGGACCAGGCCACGGTGGTGCTGCTGTACGACGGGCTGCGGGTGGCGCGGTACGCGGAGGCGGGCGAGGGCGGCGCGGTCGCGCTGGACTTCGCCCGGCTGGACGCCGCCGACGCGGGCACCTCGACCGCGCTGGTCCTCAGCCGCACGGACGGCAACGTCCGCTATCTGACCGCCCCTTGGGTGCGCCACGCCTGGGTGCGGGACCTGCTGCACCCGGCCGGGGCGCCGCGCCCGCTGCGCCGCACCGGGGACGGGGTGACCGACCCGGTGCGCACCGTTCCGCGGCTGCGCCCCTGCCGCGGCTGGCCCGCGCTCCAGTTCGGCTCGCGGCTGGTGGCGGACCTCGGCGAACTGGCCCCGGCCCGGCTCACCTACGGCACCCCGGGCGCCGGGGTGCGCGATGTGGCGGGGCGGGCGGCCCGGGCGAGCTGGGCCAGGACCGGGTGCCGGCTGGCGATGATGCGGGCGCGCGGGGTGCGCTCGGTCAACGCCTGGCGGTTCGCCGCCCAGGCCCTGCCGGAGGCGGGCGGCCACGCGGTCTGGCTGTGCACCCGCGCCGACACCTGGCGGGGCACGGGCAGCAAGGTCCTGGCCCAGTTCCAGCCGTGGGACACCCGCCGGGGCAAGACGGGGGCGGTCGCGGCCGGCGCCGACAACTCCCCCGCCTGCGGCCCGCGCGAGCCGCGGGTGCTGGCGGGGGTGCTGTGGAAGGCGCGGTCCGGCCACTGGTATCTGCTGGCCGCCGGAAGCCGCCAGGTGACCGGGATCGTCGCCACCGGCGGCGTCCGGGGCCGCTCCTCCGGCCGCGGGCTGACGCTGCCCGCCAAGGCGGGCGCCCGCGCCGACCTCAAGGCCCGCCTGGCGAACGGCGACCGGCTGGGCCCCCTGCGGTAGGGGGGCGTCCGGTGGCTTTTCCCCTCCCCGCCCCTTCCCGATACCAAGGGCTCCGCCCCTGGACCCAGGGTCTGGGGCAGAGCCCCGGATACCCCCTGGCGCGCTGGCACGCCAGGACGGCGGGGCCTGGCGGTTGGGGCCAGCGGCTGACGCACGCCGGGCCCGGGGCCGGTGGATCTTCCCCCTCCCCGCGGTATCGATGCGCGGCTCCGCCGCGTGGCAGGGGCTCCGCCCCTGGCCCCCAGCTCCGCGGCGGAGCCCCGGACACCCCCCGACACGCAGGCACACCAGAACGGCGAGACCTGGCGACTGGAGTCGGCGGCTGACGGGCGCTGGGGCGGCGGGGCCGCGGACTCCCGTCACCAGGGGCCTGGGGCGGAGCCCCAGTTTCGGGAAGGGGCGGGGAGGGGGCAGCATCGATATGCGGCTCCGCCGCGTGGCCCGCCGCAGGCGGCACGCTCCGCCGGACACCCCCTCAGCGCCCCGCGGCCCCCGCCCTGAACACGGCGACCGTGCGGCCGGGCACCGTGAAGGTGCCGGTCGCGCGCTCGTAGCCGGACGTCCGCACCGCGGCGTCGGCGCCGTGCGCCTGGACCGGGTGGAGGGCGTACGGCGTCCCGGCCAGGGCGGGGACGGTCTGCGACTGCCGGGACGGGGTCGCGTTGAAGACCACGACGAGCCGGCCGAGCCGCATGGTGATGACACCCGGCGTCTCCCCGGTCCCGGACAGCGGGAAGGACAGCGCCTGCCGCACCCCGTCCGCCGTGGTCTGGCTGAACGCCTTCTCGGTGGTGCGGATCCGCAGCAGATCCCGGTAGGCCGCCGAGGCACCCGTGATCTCGGAGCAGCCGGGGCGTACCGCCGGGTTGGTCAACAGGGGCTTGGCGTACGGCCACTTGGACTCGTTGTCCGCCGCCGGGGGCAGCCCCCGGCCGAAGCCGTTGCCGGACGCGCAGTCCCAGTGGGCGGCGTTGAACCAGTCCCCGCTGTCGAAGGAGTTGCGGTCCAGCGACTTCGAGCGCAGCAGATCGGTGCCCGCCTGGCTGAGCGCCGGACCCTGGGAGAGGGTGGCGGTGGCCAGGGCCACCACCTGCGCCCTGGCCCGGTCGGCCGCCGAGGTGGTGGCGGGGAGCTTGTAGGCGAGCGCGTCGTAGAGGGTCTCGTTGTCATGGGCGTCGGCGTAGGCGAGCGCGTCGCCGGGGGCGGCGGCGTAACCGGCCGGGGAGCCGTTGTAGTCGACCTCGGAGCCCTTGACCCGGCGTCCGCCGGTGTCGGTGAAGGTGTAGTCGGCCAGGTTGCCGGAGAGTCCGACCTTGATCAGGTCCTGGGCGTGCAGCAGCCGGGCCCGCTGCTCGTCCCGGCCGCCGTTGGCCGGTGAGCCGTTGGGGTCGGTGAAGAGCCCGGAGGCGAAGCCCTGGACGCGGGGGTCCTCGTCGAACGGCCCGCCGCCGCGCACCGCGTCCCGCGCCCGGTCGCTGAAGGTGGCGATGCCGGTGCCGGCCATGTTGCGCTGGGTGGCCTGGACGAAGCGGGCGTCGTCGGCCGCCTCGCCGAAGTTCCAGCCCTCGCCGTAGAGGATGATCGACTTGCCGTCCACCCCGTCCTTGGCGGGCGTCAGGGCGTCGAGCGCCTTGCGCACGGCCAGGATGTTGGCCTTGGGGTGGTGGCCCATGAGGTCGAAGCGGAAGCCGTCGACCTTGTACTCACGGGCCCAGGTGACGATCGAGTCCACCACCAGCTTGCCCATCATCGCGTGCTCGGGCGCGGTGCCGGGGCAGCAGGTGGAGGTCGCCACGCTGCCGTCGTCCAGCAGCCGCTGGTAGTAGCCGGGCACGATGCGGTCGAGCACCGACTTGTCGTCCTGCCCGGCGGCCACGGTGTGGTTGTAGACCACGTCCATGACGGTGCGCAGCCCGGCGTGGGCCAGGCCCTGCACCATCCGCCGGAACTCGCGGGTGCGGGCCGGGCCGTCCGGGTCGCTCGCGTAAGACCCCTCCGGCACGGTGTAGTGCAGCGGGTCGTAGCCCCAGTTGTAGCCGTCCCTGTCCGCCGTCCCGGCCACGCACTTCTGCTGCTGGTCGGAGTCGGCGGGCAGGGCGGCCAGGTCACAGCCGGGCCGGGCCTGGTCGGACCGCCGCTCCGGGACGGTGCCGAAGTCGAACGCGGGCAGGAGGTGGACGTACGAGGTGCCGGACCGGGCCAGCCGCGTGAGGTGCCGCATCCCGTCCGAGCCGCGGTCGGTGAAGGCGAGGTACTGGCCGGGGTGGGCGCTGGTGCGGTCCGCGATGGAGAAGTCGCGGATCTGCAGCTCCTGGATGCGGGCGTCGCGCAGCGGAACGGCCTTGGGCTTCTTCAGCGACGCCCAGCCGGCGGGGGCGAGCCGGGGATCGGCCAGATCGGTGACCAGACTGCGGGCGGAGTCGGCGGTCAGGGCGGTGGAGTAGGGGTCGGTGACCTCGTTGGTGACGGTCTTCCCGACGCTCGGCGCCCAGACCCGGACCCGGTAGCGGTAGGGCTTGTCCCGCCAGTCGGGGCTCCCGGTCACGCTCCACACCCCGCTGCCGGGGTCCCGCCGCATGGCGACGGTGCGCCCGTCGAGGTCGAGCGACACGTTTTGGGCGGTCGGCGCCCAGACGGAGAGGGTGGGGCGGCCGCCGTGGAAGACCGGGCCGAGGCGGGCCCGGCGCGCCCGGTCCGCGTAGAGGTCGTCCAGGACGCCGGGGATCTGCACCCCGGTGCGGTGCAGCACGTGGTCGCGGTCGTCGGCCGCGCGCTGGACGGCGGTGAGCGGGCCGCGCAGCGCCGTGGCGGCCTTGTCCCGGTCGCGCGGGTCGAGCCGATAGGCGGGCCGGTCGGCCAGATGGGGGTAGGCGGCCTTCTGGGCGTCGGTCAGGGAGGCCGGGGCCAGCCGTAGCGTGCCGCCGTCCGCGGAGCGCAACTCCTCCGCGGTCGCGGCGGTGTGCCCGACCTTCCAGACGACGGTGGCACGGTCGATCCACTGCGCCTCGGCGGTGGCGGCGGTCGCCGCCGTGGCCCGCGCGGTCTGCGAAACGGCGGGCACGGCCGCCGCGCCCAGCGCCAGGGTGGCGAGCGCGGCGGCCGTACGGAACAGGGGGACTCTCGGGGATTTCACGGGGCTGGTGGCTCCTTGAGAGGGTCAGGGACGGAGTGGGCGTCAGCCACAGCTACGGGCGCCCGTGTGCAGGGCCACCGCCGTGTTCGCGCCCAGCGTGGCCGTGAACTGGCCCGAGGAGTCGACCGTGACGGACTTGCCGCTCTGGACGTCGCAGTAGCCGCCCGCCGGGAGCGAGGTCTGGAAGGTCCGGGTGAGGGAGCCGCTCTCGTGGTTGATGGCCACGTACGCCTTGTCGGCACGGCCGAAGGCGATGGCGTTGTTGCCGTTGTCCCACCAGTTGGTCACCGAGGCGCCCCGGGCCGTGTTGCGGAAGGCGACCATGCTCCTGATCTCGGGCCATTTGTGCTGGCACTTCCAGCCGTCCTGGTAACAGCCGCCCACCGCACCGCCGTTCGGCGGGCCCGCGTCGTTGTCGCTGAACTCGTAGCCGGAGTGGACGTCCGGAGAGCCGTAGGGCCAGGCCAGCATGAAGACGTTGGCCAGGGTGTAGTCGGCGCCATTCTTGTAGGTGAGGGTGGAGCCGTTGCGCTCGGTGTCCCAGTTGTCGACGAAGACACCGGACTGGCCGCCGGCCATATAGCCCCAGCCCTCGCCGAAGTTCTTCAGATACGCGAGCTTCTCGCTCTGGAACACCCGCTTGAGGTCCCGGCCGTAGCGGAACTCCTGCACATCGCCGTTGCGCAGATACTCCGTCGGGGAGACCGCCTCGCCCTCGCCGTGGATGACCTCCTGCTTCCAGTAGACGCCGGGGTCGCTCAACTGGCTCTTGATGGCGGCCAGGTCGTCGGCCGGGATGTGCTTGGCGCCGTCGACACGGAAGCCGTCCACGCCGAGCGAGAGCAGGTCGTTGAGGTACCGCGCGAGCCGGGTCCGGACGTACGGCTCACCGGTGTCCAGGTCGGCGAGACCCACCAGCTCGCAGTGCTGCACATTCCAGCGGTCCTGGTAGTTGCTGATCTGCGCGGTGCAGTCGTCCATGTCCTGGGGCTGGTAGATCCCGGGGTAGTCGTACTTGGTGTACGAGGAGCCGCCGGTACCGGTGCCGGATCCGGCGGACATGTGGTTGATGACGGCGTCGGCCACCACCTTCACGCCCGCGGCGTGGCAGGTGTCGACCATGTTCTTGAAGGCGGTGCGGTCGCCGAGCCGTCCGGCGATCTTGTAGCTGACGGGCTGGTAGGAGGTCCACCACTGGCCGCCCTGGATGTGCTCGGTGGCCGGGGACACCTCGACATAGCCGTATCCGGCGGGGCCGAGGGTGCTGGTGCACTCCTTGGCGACGGAGTCGTACTTCCACTCGAAGAGTTCGGCGGTGACGTCCTTGGTGCCGGGCGGAGTCGCCCGCGCGGTCTGGGGCAGGGCGACGAGCGTCACCGCGCTCGCCGCGAGGGCGAGCGCGGTGGCGAGGGGGATGCGGCTGCTGGCCATCGTTCCTCCGTGGGGGGAGTTCGGGGGTGCCGATTGAGCCTCGTACGGCAACGCGCCATGCCCGTAAGGCCATTGAAGGTTCTTGCTGCAAGACGTCAGTGGTGGGGTGGTGACGGGACCGTACTCGCGAGCTTTTGTTGTTGCAAGACCTTTCGCAAGCGATTGCGGCGGTGTTACGTTCAACCACGTTCTCCGGTCCGGCCGGCCGGGGGCCCGGTCAACGGGCCCCACGCGCCCGGCCGGTCGGATCGGTTTTCCCAGGGGGTGCCCGCCGCGCGGCAGGGTGGCATGGGCTCCGCCCCTGGACCCCGGGGCCGACAGCCGACCACCGCCGCCGTTAACACCAGCACCGGCGGGCTGATCAACGGTTCGGCACGCCGACCCAGCGGACGACCGGCCGGACACCCGCACACAACCGGGCCGCCCGGCCCGGGGCCTGGGGCGGAGCCCCAGTTGCGGGAAGGGGCGGGGAGGGGAACGGCCCGCCGCAGGCGGCACGGGCCGTCGGGCACTCCTAGGGCAGCCTGGCCGTGGAGCCGCGCACCACGAGGTCCGGCTGGAAGACGAACTCCGTGTGCTGGACCGGGTTTCCGGCCATCTCCTCCAGCAGCGCCCCCACCGCCGCCGTCGCCATCGACTGCACCGGCTGGCGGACCGTGGTCAGCGGGGGATCGGTGAAGGCGATCAGCGGGGAGTCGTCGAAGCCGACCACCGACACATCGTGCGGCACCCGCAGCCCGCGCCGGGCCGCCTCCCGGATCGCCCCGAGCGCCATCAGATCGCTGCCGCACACGAGGCCCGTACAGCCCTGGTCCAGCAGCGTGGCCGCCGCCACCTGCCCGCCCTCGACGCTGAAGAGCGTATGCCGCACCAACTCCCGTCCCTCGTCCGCCGATCGGCCCAGCAGCTCCGCGCTCGCCGCGAGGAACCCCTCGACCTTGCGCAGCGCGGGGACGTAGCGGGCCGGGCCCACCGCGAGGCCGATGCGGTGGTGGCCGAGCGCGGCGAGATGGCGGACGGCCATCCGCGCCGCCGCCCGGTCGTCGGGCGAGACGAACGTGGCCTGGATGTGCTCGTTGTAGCCGTTGATCAGCACGAACGGCACCTTGCGCCCGGCCAGCCGGGCATAGCGGGCGGGGTCGGCCGTGGTGTCGGCGTGCAGTCCGGACATGAAGACGATGCCCGCCACATCACGTTCCTCCAACTGCTCCACCAGCTCGTCCTCGGTGGCGCCGCCGGGCATCTGGGTGCACAGGATCGGGGTGTAGCCGTGACCGGCCAGCACCTGCTCGATGATCTGGGCGAAGGCGGGGAAGACCGGGTTGGTCAGCTCCGGGATCACCAGGCCGACCAGCCCGGCGCTGCGCCGCCGCAGCCGTACCGGCCGTTCGTAGCCGAGGACGTCGAGGGCGGCGAGCACCCGCTGCCGGGTGGTGGCCGCCACGCCCGCCTTGCCGTTGAGCACCCGGCTGACGGTGGCCTCGCTGACCTGGGCCTGCGCGGCGATATCGGCGAGCCGCGGCGGCGCTCCCGGTGGGCCCGCCGCGGAGGGACCCGCCACGGACGGGCCTGCCGCGGACGGGCCCGCCACGGACGGGCCTGCCACGGATGGACCTGCCACGGGTGGGCCCACCTCCCGTGCGCTCGCCGCCGGCGGATCCGCCGCCGACGGGCCCGCCGCCAACGGACTCGTCACGACTTGGTCGCCCCGGCCGTGAGCCCCGCCACCAGATGGCGCTGGGCCCAGGAGAACACCAGCGCCGCCGGGATGGCGATCATGACGGCCGCGGCCGTCATGGAGCCCCAGTCGGAGGTGTACTGGTTGACGAAGGTCTGGAGCCCAGCGGCGAGCGTGAGGTTCTCCTCCCCCGTCATGAAGGCGGAGGCGTAGGCCACCTCGGCCCACGCGGTGATGAAGGTGTAGAACGCGGTCACCGCGAGCCCCGGCTTGGCCAGCGGGACGACCAGCCGCCAGAAGGTCCCGAAGGGGTTGAGCCCGTCGACCCGGCCCGATTCGTCGATCTCCACCGGGATGGTGTCGAAGAAGCCCTTCATCATCCAGGCGCAGAACGGCACGGCCACGGTGAGGTAGGTGACGATGAGCGAGATCGGCTGGTTGAGCCAGCCCAGCGTCGACATGATGTTGTACAGCGGCACGATGAGGATGGCCACCGGGAACATCTGGGTGATCAGCAGCAGCCACATCAGCGGGCGCATCCCGGGGAACCGGAAGCGGCTGACGGCGTAGCCGGTGGTGGCGGCGACGAAGACGCCGAGGAGCGTGGTGATGACCACGATGAACAGCGAGTTGCCGAACCAGGTCAGGAACTCGGTGTCGCCCAGGACGTGTTGGTAGTTCCGCAGCGTCGGGTCCTTGACCACATCGGTGCTGAACGCCTCGCTCTTGGGCTTGAACGAGGTCACCACCAGCCACAGCGGCGGGAAGACCGCGACCGCGGAGGCGATGACGAGCGTGGTGTGCAGCCCGACGGAGGCGAGCGGGCCGCGTCGTTGGTCGCGCATGGCTACCACACCTCTCCCTGCTTGCGGAGCGAACGGCGGTAGACCACCGCGAAGAGCATGAGGATGAGCAGGATCAGCACACCCCAGGCCGAGGCGCCGGCGAAGTCGCGCGGGCTGTTGACGAAGGAGAGCCGGTAGGCGTACGTCACCAGGATCTCGGTGGAGTCGCCGGGTCCGCCGCGGGTCAGCAGGAAGATCACCGGGAACATGTTGAACGTCCAGATGGTCGACAGCAGGATCACGGTGGAGCTGACCGAGCGCAGCCCGGGCAGGGTGATGTGGCGGAACCGCTGCCAGGGGCTCGCCCCGTCCATCTCGGCGGCCTCGTAGAGCTCACCGGGGATGGACTGGAGCCCGCCGAGCAGCGCGACCAGCATGAACGGCACCCCGAGCCAGATGTTCACGGCGATCACCGAGACCTTGGCCATGGTGGGGTCGTTCAGCCAGGGCACCGCGTCGATCCCGCCGCCGTGCAGCACCTTGTTGAGGATGCCGTTCTTCTCGTTGTAGAGCAGCCGCCAGGCGAAGACGGACACGAAGGCGGGGACGGCCCAGGGCAGGATCAGCAGCGACCGGTAGAGGGTGCGCCCGGCGAACCGCCGGTTGAGCAGCACGGCCAGGCCCAGGCCGATGGCGAAGGTGAGCGCCACACAGCTGACGGTCCAGGTGACGGTCCAGCTCAGCCGGTCCCAGAAGACCTGGTCGTCGAGGATCGCCCGGAAGTTGTCGAGGCCGACCGTCTGGTAGGTGGCGGGGATGTGGTTGATCCCGATGGTGCGCTCGACATTGGCCTCGTTGGCGTCGGTCAGCGACAGATAGACGCCGCGGACCAGCGGATAGCCGATGATCAGCCCGATGACGAGCACGACGGGCGCGACCATGGCCCAGGCGTACCAGTGGCGGGCGAGCGCGTTGCGGATCCGGCGCGGCGGTGGGGGGCCGGCCTTGTGAACCCGGCCGCCCCGGCCGCGGGCGCCCTTCGCGCCCGCGGCCGGGTCCATCGCCGGGCTGGTGTCGACAGCCATCGTCGTCGGCCCTACTTCCAGTCGCCCTTGAGGAGCTTGCGGTACGCGTCACCGACCGACTTGGCGGCCTTCTCGGGCGAGGTCTTGCCGGTGAGGACGCCCGGGAACTGCACCAGGATCGCCTGGAAGAGGCTGTTGCCCTCGGGGATCCAGGGGCGCTCGACGGCCTTGTCGACGGCGGCCTTGAAGAACTTCACATTGGGGTTCGCCGCGACCGTCTTGTTGGAGTAGACGGAGGTGCGGGTGGGCAGCAGGGAGAGCTTCTCGGTGGTCTTGGCCTGCACCTCGGCCGAGCTCATGTACTGCGCGAAGGCGTAGGAGGCGTCCAGGTTCTTCGACCCGGCGTAGACGGTGAGGTTCTGGCCGCCCTGCGGGGCGCCCTGGCCCTTGCTGCCGGCCGGGACCGGGACCACCCCGAGGTTGGACTTGTCCTTGAACGCCTTGCCCGCCAGGGTGTCCTCGATCGCCCACGGCCCGTTGATCGTCATCGCGACGTCGCCGTTCTTGATGGCGTTCTGCATGTTGTCCCAGCCGTCGGTGGCGTCGGTCTCCGCGGCCTTGGAGGTGACCAGGTCGCGGGCGGCCGCGAACGCCTTGATGCCGGGCTCGTCGTCGACGGTGACCTTCTTGGCGCCGGTGTCGAGGAGGTCGCCGCCCTCGCCGTAGATGAAGGGCAGGTACCAGTAGGCGTCGTCGCCGCGCAGATAGAGGCCGGTCTTGCCGGTCTTCTCCTTGATCTTCTTGGCGGCGGCCTTGAGCTCGGTCCAGTTCTTGGGCGGCTGGACCCCGGCGTCCTTCAGCATCTTCTTGTTGTAGAAGAGGCCGAGGGTGTCGATGACCTGCGGTACGGCGTAGGTCTTGCCCTTGAACTTGGCGCCTGCGAGCGCCTTGGGCAGATAGTCGGACTGGTCGGCGAGGGCGGGGGTGCCGTCCAGCGGGGCGAGATAGCCGATGTTGGCGAGGTCCTGGGTCCAGGCCACCTCGGTGCGCAGCACATCGGGCGCGCCGGAGCCGCCGGAGCCCGCGGCGTTCTTGAACTTGGCCAGGGCGTCACCGAAGGGCACATTGACGTAGTTGACCTTGACGTCGGGGTGCTTCTTCTCGAAGCCCAGGGCGAGCTCCTTGTACGTGCCCTTCTCCGCGTCGTTCGACGTGTCCCAGTACGTCACGGTGCCGGAGAGATGGCCGCCGGACTTCTTGTCGCCGCTGCCGCCGTCGTCACCGCCGCACGCCGTCGCCGCGAGCGCCATGGCCGCGACGAGTGCGGTGGCCGCTATGCCACGTCGCATCTGAACTCCTCCAAAGCCGGCCGCTCCGTCGCGGCCCCGGGTTGCGGAGGAACGTAACAGGGCCGCAAGCCACTCGAAAGACCTTGCGGCAAATTTCTGCAAGCCGCTCGGCATCGTTACGTCCACGTGTCCCCGCGGTAGCCGCTCCGCTCCCGTTCCGGCGCTTGACATACGCTCACAGCACGACCGGGGCACCCCCGAGGGGCACCAGCGCGCTCTGCAAGCTCTTCCGCAAGGCATTGCAGAGCTGTTACGTTCGCGCCATGACCCAGGAGCTCACGACCTCCCTTGCCACCGAGCCGGCGCGACCGTCCGAAGGCCACGGCTGGTGGCGCGACGCCGTCATCTACCAGGTGTACGTACGCTCCTTCGCCGACAGCGACGGCGACGGGATCGGCGATCTGCGCGGGGCCCGGGAACGGCTGCCGCACCTCGCCGGGCTGGGTGTGGACGCCGTCTGGCTGACCCCCTTCTACGCCTCCCCGCAGGCCGACGGCGGCTACGACGTGGCGGACTACCGCGCCGTGGACCCGCTCTTCGGCACCCTCGGCGACGCCGACGACCTGGTGCGCACCGCCCATGAGCTGGGGCTGAAGGTGATCGTTGACGTCGTCCCGAACCACAGCTCGGACCAGCACCCGTGGTTCCGCGAGGCGCTGGCCGACCGGCCCGGCGGCGCGGCCCGCGCCCGCTACCACTTCCGCCCCGGCCGCGGCGCGCACGGCGAACTGCCGCCGAACGACTGGGAGTCGGTCTTCGGCGGCCCCGCCTGGACCCGTACCACCGACCCGGACGGCACCCCCGGCGAGTGGTATCTGCACCTCTTCGCCCCGCAGCAGCCCGACCTCAACTGGGACTCCCCCGAGGTCCGCGCGGAGTTCGACTCGGTGCTGCGCTTCTGGCTGGATCTGGGCGTGGACGGCTTCCGTATCGATGTCGCGCACGGCATGGTCAAGGCCGCCGGGCTGCCCGACATCGGCCACACCGAACAGGCCAAGCTGATCGGCTCCCAGGTGCTGCCGTTCTTCGACCAGGACGGGGTGCACGAGATCCACCGCTCCTGGCGGCGGCTGCTGGACTCCTACCCCGGTGACCGGATCGGCGTCGCCGAGGCATGGGCGCCCACCGCCGAGCGGCTGGCCCTCTACGTGCGCCCCGACGAGCTGCACCAGGCGTTCAACTTCCAGTTCCTGAAGTGCCCGTGGGACGCGGCCGCGATGCGCGAGGTGATCGACGAGTCGCTGGCCGCCACCGGCTCCGTCGGCGCCCCCACCACCTGGGTGCTCTCCAACCACGACGTGGTCCGGCACACCACCCGCTACGCCGACGGAGCCGGTGGCGGCCCGGAGCGGGGGCTGGCCCGCGCCCGTGCCGCGGCCCTGCTCATCCTGGCGCTGCCCGGCTCGGCCTATCTCTACCAGGGCGAGGAGCTGGGCCTTCCCGAGGTGACCGAGCTGCCGGACGAGCTGCGCCAGGACCCGGCCTTCTTCCGCACCTCCCCCGACGGGCAGGAGGGCCAGGACGGTCAGGACGGCTTCCGCGACGGCTGTCGGGTGCCCCTGCCCTGGACCCGCTCCGGCGACTCCTACGGCTTCGGCCCCGGCGGTAGCTGGCTGCCCCAGCCGGAGGACTGGGCCGAGCTGTCCGTCGAGGCACAGACCGGCGACCCCGGCTCCACGCTGGAGCTGTACCGGGGCGCGCTCGCGCTGCGCCGTGAGCTGCCGGGCCTCGGGGACGGCTCGATGAGCTGGCTGGACGCCCCGGCGGGGGTGCTCGCGCTGTCCCGGCCGGGCCTGGTGTGCACGCTCAACACGCTCGGGGAGGAGGTCGAACTGCCGGTTCCGGGGCGCGCGCTGCTGTCGTCGGCGCCGCTGGCGTACAAGGCCGGAACCGTGTGCATTCCGCCTGATTCGTGCGCGTGGTGGGCAATCTGACATGCGACCGGTACAGTCCCACTCCATGACCGCACGGCTTGCTGACATCGCAGCCCAGGCGGGGGTCAGCGAAGCCACCGTCAGCCGCGTCCTCAATGGCAGGCCGGGGGTGGCGGCGGCCACCCGCGAGTCCGTCCTCGCCGCTCTGGACGTCCTCGGCTATGAGCGGCCGGTGCGGCTGCGGCAGCGCAGCGCCGGGCTGGTGGGACTGATCACGCCCGAGCTGGAGAACCCGATCTTCCCCGCGCTCGCCCAGGTCATCGGGCAGGCGCTCACCCGGCAGGGCTACACCCCGGTGCTGGCCACCCAGACCCCCGGCGGCTCGACGGAGGACGAGCTGACCGAGATGCTGGTGGACCGGGGGGTGGCCGGGATCATCTTCGTCTCGGGGCTGCACGCGGACACCTCGGCCGATATGCAGCGCTATGACCAGCTACGCGGCCAGGGTGTGCCGTTCGTGCTGGTGGACGGCTTCTCGCCGAGGGTGCGGGCGCCGTTCATCTCCCCCGACGACCGGGCGGCGATGGGGCTGGCGGTCACCCATCTGGTCTCGCTCGGGCACACCCGGATCGGTCTCGCGCTCGGGCCGAAGCGATTCGTTCCCGTACTGCGCAAGATCGAAGGCTTCCAGCAGGCGATGCGGGACCGGCTGGGGCTCTCCCCGGCCGAGTCCGAGGAGCTGATCCAGCATTCGCTGTACACCCTGGAGGGCGGCCAGGCGGCGGCGACCGCGCTGATCGAGCGGGGCTGTACGGCGGTGGTGTGCGCGAGCGACATGATGGCGCTGGGTGCCATCCGGGCGGCCCGGCAGAAGGGTCTGGCGGTCCCTCAGGACATCTCGGTGGTCGGCTTCGACGACTCCCCGCTGATCGCCTTCACCGACCCGCCGCTGACCACGATCCGCAAGCCGGTGCAGTCGATGGGGCAGGCGGCGGTGCGGGCGCTGCTGGAGGAGATCGGCGGCACCCCGGCCCCGCCCAGCGAGTTCGTCTTCCTGCCCGAACTGGTGGTGCGCGGCTCCACGGCGTCGGCCCACGGTGTGGAGGCGCGGAGCCGGGCGGCGGGGGGCGCGGCCTAGGCGGTGGCCGCCGGGGGATCGTGGCGCCTGCGGCGGGCCACGCGGCGGAGCCGCATATCGATGCTTCCCCCTACCCGCCCCTTCCCGAAACTGGGGCTCCGCCCCAGACCCCGACTTGGGGCTCCGCCCCAGCCCCCGGGGTCCAGGGGCGGAGCCCACCTTCCAGCCCCTCCAGCACTTGAGGACCCGGGCCCGGGGCGAAGCCCCACCTTCCAGCCCCTCCAGCGTTTGAGGAGCGGGGTCTGGGGCAGAGCTCCACCTTCCAGCCCCTCCGGCGTTTGAGGACCCGGGCCTGGGGCGGAGCTCCACCTTCCAGCCCCTCCGGCGTTTGAGGAGCGGGGTCTGGGGCAGAGCTCCACCTTCCAGCCCCTCCGGCGTTTGAGGAGCGGGGTCTGGGGCGGAGCCCCAGTTGTGGGAAGGGGCGGGTAGGGGAAAGCCCCCCGTCCCGGGGCCCCGTCCAGTGGCCCGGCACCCAGCGGACGTATAGGGGCATACGCCCCTTGGAGGACCCCCGGGACCAGGACATAAGCAACGAAGACCCGATGCCGTGGATGATCTGCGGGTGGACGTCGTCTGGCAGACTGTTGCCCTATGGGTGGAGCGACGATCAGGACCACGGCAGGCCGAACAGCCACCCCGGCACCCATCGCGGACACCGACGCGGAGCGGGCGCCGGGCCTCACCCTGATGAACCGGTTGCGTACCCCCAGAAGGCCCCGGCTGTGGTTCGAGATCGTCCTCATCGCCGTCAGTTACTGGACTTATTCGCTGATCCGCAACGCCGTCCCGGAGCAGCGCCGGGAGGCGCTGCGCAACGCGAACTGGGTCTGGGAGTGGGAGCACCGGCTCGGAATGGCCTTCGAGCGGGGCGTCAACCATGCGATCGACTCGGTCAGCTGGCTGATCGTGGGCATGAACTACTACTACGCCACGCTCCACTTCATCGTGACGCTCGGCGTGCTGGTGTGGCTCTACCACTGGCATCCGGGCCGTTACGCCGCCACCCGGCTGGCGCTCTTCGCGACCACGGGTGTGGCCCTGCTCGGCTACTACTTCTTCCCGCTGGCCCCGCCCCGGCTGATGAGCGGTGGCCACTTCATCGACACCGTGGTGGTGCACAACACCTGGGGGTCGATGGCCTCGGGAAACCTCGCCGATATGTCGAACCAGTACGCGGCGATGCCCTCGATGCACATCGGCTGGTCACTGTGGTGCGGTCTGACCATAGCGACGCTGGCCCGCCCGGTGTGGGTGAAGGCGCTGGGGCTGCTCTACCCCTCGGTCACGCTGCTGGTGATCGTCGCCACCGCCAACCACTTCTGGATGGACGCGGTCGGCGGGGTCATCTGTCTCGCCTTCGGCTTCGCGCTGTCGTGCGCGTGGTACGGCTCGCTGCCGTACCGGCTGCCGAAGCAGGTGGCCGTGATCTGCACGGTTTGATCGTCCCCGGCGGAGCCGCCATTCTCTGTTCCGCAAGGTCGACATGAGTTCACATGTCGACATGGTTCAGGGGCTCCCTGTGTCGCGCTGATCGACGCGGAATGAGCACGATGAGCGTGACGAAAGGGACCACCGGCCACCGTGCACACCGCCGACGCCGCTGCCGCTGCCGCTTCTTCCGTATCCACTTCCGGATCCGCCCCCGGATCCGCCTCCGGCTCCCCGGGGGCCCGGCCCGCTCCGGGCGCGCTGCTCCCCCGGCCCCGTACCGCCGGGCGGCCCCGCTTCCCGCTGGTGGCCACCGACCTCGACGGTACCCTGCTGCGCGGGGATCTGACGGTCTCGCCGCGCAACCGTGAGGCGCTGGCCCTGGTCCGGGCCGCCGGGGCGCGGCACCTGGTGGTCACCGGGCGCCCGGCCGCGTCCTGCCGGGAGTTCCTGGTGGCGATCGGCTACCGGGGGCTCGCGGTGTGCGGGCAGGGCGCGCAGCTGTACGACGCCTCCGCGGACCGGCTGCTGGTCTCGGCGTCGCTGGACCGGGAGCTGGCCCGGTCGGTGGTGGAGCGCACCGAGGAGGCGCTGGGCGCCGGGCCGCTGGAGCTCGCCGTGGTGACCGCGGCGCCCGAGAACCGCTTCGTCGTCACCGCCCGCTTCACCGACCGGATGCGCCCGGAGTGGGGGCTGGCCGAGCGGGAGGAGCTGTGGGCCGCGCCGATCGAGAAGGTGCTGATGCGCCACCGGACGGTGGCGGACGGGCTGGTCGCGGCGGCCGCGGAGCGGGTGGGCGCGGGCGAGGTGGCGGTGACCCACTCCGAGAAGGGCATGATCGAGGTGCTCCCGGCCGGGACGGACAAGTCGGTGGGGCTCCAACTGGCCGCCGACCGCATGGGGTTCACCCCCGCCGAGACGATCGCGTTCGGCGACATGCCCAATGACATCCCGCTGCTGGGCTGGGCCGGGTACGGCGTCGCGATGGGCAACGCCCACCCGGATCTGAAGGCGATGGCCGACGAGGTGGCGCCGGCCAACGAGGACGACGGGGTCGCGGTGGTACTGGAACGACTGTTCGCCCACCCTTGAGCGACTCTCGCACCGCACTCGCGGCCGACCGGAGTCGCCCCTTACTCCCTTGACTGGATATACACAACTAAACAAAATATCCAAGGTGCGAGCTGAACCACGATCCGAACCCCATTACGTCGACGAGCGCTCCGGCGCCACGTACCCGATCGACGACCCTCGCTGGTGCGGCGATGACGGGGCTCCCCTCACCGTCTCCGCACTGCCCGGCATCACCCGCGAGCAGGTGGACACCGGGGCCCGGTCACTGTGGCGCTACCGAGCGGCCCTCCCGGTGCGCATCGACGCCCCGGTGTCACTGGGTGAAGGGTGCACCCCGCTGGTCGAGAAGAGCTGGGGGGAGGATCGGATTCTCTTCAAGCTGGAGTGGTTCAGCCCCACCGGCAGCTTCAAGGACCGCGGCACCAGCGTGATGATCTCGCTGCTCGCCCAGCGGGGCGTCCGCGAGGTCATCGAGGACAGCTCCGGCAACGGCGGGGCCTCCGTCTCCGCGTACTGCGCCGCGGCCGGCATCCGGGCCCGGATCCTCACCCCCGCCACCACCTCCCCCGCGAAGGTCCTCCAGAGCCGGGCGTACGGCGCCGAGGTCCAGCTGGTGCCGGGCGACCGGGGCGCCACGGCGGCGGAGGCGCTGCGCCAGTCGGCCCATACGTACTACGCCAGCCACAACTGGCACCCCTTCTTCCTCCAGGGCACCAAGACCCTGGCGTACGAGCTGTGGGAGGACCTGGGCTTCACCGCACCGGACGCCGTGGTGACCGTGGCGGGCGCGGGCAGCACCGTGCTCGGCTGCGACCTCGGCTTCTCCGAGCTGCTCGCCGCGGGCCAGATCGCCCGCCGCCCCCGGCTGCTGGTGGCCCAGCCCGCCCACTGCGCCCCGCTGCACGCCGCGTTCCGCGCGGGCACCGAGACGCCGGTCCCGTCCCTCCACGCCCCGACCATCGCCGAGGGCACGGCCATCCACGAGCCCGTCCGCTTCCCCGAGGTGCTGCGCGCCATCCGCCGCTCGGACGGCGACATGGCGGCCATCCCGGAGGACGCGATCGCCGCGGCGGTCCGCCGACTGGCCGCGATGGGGCTGTACGCGGAGCCGACCAGCGCGACGGCGGCCGCGGCGATCGAGGTCTTCCGCGCCCGGGGCGCGATCCGCCCCGGCGAGACCACGGTGGTGCTGCTGACCGGCTCGGGCCTGAAGGCGACGCCGACGATGGCGGAGCTCTTCACGCCGGAGGGCGATGAGCGATGACCGAGGAGAGGCGTCAGGAGACGCCGGGAACGCCCGAGGACGAGCTGCTGCTCCGCGAGGCCGAGAAGATCGTGGTCGCCCTCGGCCGGATGTTCCCCGGGCTGTGCGAGGTGGTCCTCCACGATCTGCGCAACCCCGACCAGTCCATCCGCGCCATCGAGAGCAATCTCTCCGGCCGCGAGGTGGGCCAGCCCGCCACCGAGCTGGGCCTGGCCCGGATGCGGGACCCCGGCTTCCCCGACATCGTCCAGAACTACGCCAACCGCTTCCCGGACGGCCGCCCGGCGAAGAGCACCTCGATCGGCATCAAGAACAGCGCGGGCCAGTACGTCGCCGCCATCTGCCTCAACCTGGACGTCTCCCTCTTCGCGAGCGCCGCCCGCAGCCTCAACAACCTCGTCCGGACCGAGGAGCAGGAGCAGCCGCTCACCGAAACCCTCCGCGCCCGCACCGCCGCGGAGCTGCGCACCGTCATCGAGGAATTCGCCGCCGCCCGCGGCCAGACCCCGCGCAGCCTGGGCACCCCCGCCAAGAAGGAGCTCGTCCGCACCCTCAAGACCAGCGGCTTCCTCCAGGTGAAGCACTCCGTCCAGGTGGTCACCGAACTCCTGGGAGTCTCCCGCGCCACGGTCTACAACTATCTGCGCTCACCCGACACCGGAGACCACCCCGGATGACCCCACCGATCCGACACATCGACGTCCCCGAAGCCTTCGCCGCGTCGTTCGGCGAGCACGACACCGCCGGACGCGCCTGGCTCGCCGCGCTGCCCCGGCTGGCCGCGGACTTCCTCGACCGCTGGGACCTTCGCCCGGCCGGTCCCGCCGCCCATGGCATGGCCTCGCTCGTCCTCCCGGTGACCGGCGCGGACGGGACTCCCGCGGTCCTGAAGCTCCAGCAGGTCAGGGAGGAGACCGAGGGCGCCCCGCTGGGCCTGCGGACCTGGAACGGCAACGGTGTGGTGCTCCTGCTGGACCACGACCCGGACACGGGCACCATGCTGCTGGAGCGCCTGGACGCCTCCCGTCCGCTGTCCTCGCTGCCCGACGACACCGCCGCGATGCGCGTCCTGGCCGACCTTCTGGCCCGGCTGACCTCGGTACCCGCCCCCGGCGGCCTGCGCCGGCTGTCCGACATCGCCGCCGCCATGCTCGAGCAGACGCCCGACGCCGTACCGGCCCTGCGCGACCCGGCCGAACAGCGGCTGGTCCGCGTCTGCGCCTCCGCCGTGGCCGAACTCCTCGACGAACCCGGAGACCGGCTGCTGCACTGGGACCTCCACTACGACAACATCCTCGCCGGTGAACGCGAGCCCTGGCTGGCCATCGACCCCGAACCGCTCACCGGCGACCCCGGCTTCGAGCTCCTGCCCGCGCTGGACAACCGCTGGGACGAGGTCGTGGCCACCGGCGACCCCACCCGTGCGGTACTCCGCCGCTTCGACCTGCTGACCGAGGCTCTCGGCCT
This sequence comes from Streptomyces yongxingensis, assembly GCF_055597465.1. Taxonomy (NCBI): domain Bacteria; kingdom Bacillati; phylum Actinomycetota; class Actinomycetes; order Kitasatosporales; family Streptomycetaceae; genus Streptomyces; species Streptomyces yongxingensis. The sequence continues at coordinate 7,836,164 of NZ_CM145717.1, read as the reverse complement.
GGACCGGCGGCGGGCCACCGGCTGGACCCTCGGCCGCGTCCTGCAGAACGCCCTCTGGGACATCGAAGACGGCAGGACCGCCCTGGAACCGGCCCAGGTCACCATCGCCACGGCCCTACTGACCCACCGTTAGCGGCTCTGCTCCCGGCAGAGCGCCGAGCGGGCACGCTACGCGCCGCGCGACCATGGCGGGATGGCCAACGACATCTCCGTGCGCCGCCTCGACCTCGGCCACTTCGTCCGCCCCGCCTCCGAAACCGGCGGACCGCGGCCACGGGTCGAACCCGTACTCGCCTGCCTCGTACGCGCTCAAAGAAGCCGGAGGCTCACAGCGAGAGGTGTTCGAGCAGACCGCGACGGGCGGAGTCGACATGCTCCTCGGCGCACCGGGCCAGGGTCTCCCGGTCACCGGAGCGCAGCAGCCGGGCCAGTTCGCGGTGTTCGTCGACCACGCGGGTGCTGTAGTGCTCGTAGCCGAGGGTGATACGGCGCAGCTGGAACAGGTAGGTCTGCGACCGTACCGCGTGCCAGGCACTGCTGAGCCGCTGGTTGCCGGCGATGGCGTAGATCCGGTCGTGGAAGGCGATGTCAAGGGCGAGCAGCCGGGGGCCGTCCGCCGCCCCCGACACCTCTGCCGACATCTCCTGGACCAGGTTGTCCAGCTCGGTCAAGTGGCCGTCGTCCGCGGCCGCGTGCGCACTCGTGGCCGCGAGACGGTCGAGTGCGGCGCGCAGTGTGTAGACCTCTTCGACGTCTTCCCTGGTCACGTCGATCACGGTGGCGCCGCGGTGCCATGCGCTGCGCACGAGCCCTTCGCTTTCGAGCAGGGCGAGTCCTTCGCGCACCGAGCCGCGGCTGACATCGAGTGAGGCCGCGAGCTCGATCTCGCGCAGCGGCGAGCCGGGCGGGAAGTCTCCAGCGAAGATCGCCTCGCGTACGAGGTCGGCGACCTCCTCGGCCAGTCCGCGTCGGTTCGCCTTCGGCAGTGCAGCAGTCATGTCCTAATGTTGACATCCGAACAAGGTGCGGAGCAAGCTCGGGGCCCGACCATCAGTGAGGAGCTGCGGTATGCCCACGTATCCGGCAGTACATCTGGCCATAGCGGTAGACGATCTGAGCAGGGCACGACAGTTCTACGGGGGCGTCCTCGGGCTCGGCGAAGGGCGCTCCACCGAGCAGTGGATCGACTGGGACCTGCACGGCCACCAACTGGTGACACACGTCGTCGCCGGCAGGCCCGCGCCCCCGGGGACGAGTTCGGTCGACGGGCACGCCGTGCCGATCCCGCACTTCGGCCTGCTGCTGTCGACCGAGCAGTTCCACGAGCTCGCCGGCCGGCTCCGCGACGCCGGCACCGACTTCCTCATCGAGCCCTACCTGCGCTTCCCCGGCGAACCGGCCGAGCAGTGGACCATGTTCTTTCGCGACCCTGGCGGCAATGCGCTGGAGTTCAAGGCGTTCCGGGACGAGTCGAAGGTCTTCGCGTCATGAGGCGGGTGCTGGTCACTGGAGCTTCCCGGGGAATCGGCCGCGCGGTGACCCGGGCGTTCGCCGAATGCGGTGACCGCGTGGCGGTGCACTACGCGACGAAGCGCGAGGACGCGGCGCGGACGCTGCGGGAGTTGCCCGGCGACGGCCATGTGCTGGTCGGCGGCGATCTCGCGGACGCCGAGGTGGCCCGGAGCATCGTCGAGGAGGCCGTGCGGGCTCTCGGCGGAGTCGACATCCTGGTGAACAACGCCGCGCTCGCGCCCGGTGCCGACAACCGGCACTCTCTGGCCGACGTCTCCTACCAGGACTGGCAGGAGATCTGGCAGCGGATGATCCAGGTCAACCTCCTGGGTGCGGTGAACGTGACGTACGGGGTCGCGCGGCACCTCATCGACCGTGGCGAGCCGGGCCGCATCATCAACATCGGGTCCCGCGGAGCCTTCCGGGGCGAGCCCGACTTCCCCGCGTACGGAGCCGGCAAGGCCGCACTGCACGCGTTCGGGCAGTCGATGGCCGTCGCGCTGGCACCGCACGGCATCGCGGTGACCTCCGTGGCGCCCGGCTTCATCGCGACCGAGCGACAGGCCGGCAAGCTGGCCGGCCCGGACGGCGAGGCGCTGCGCGGCCAGAGCCCCTTCGGCCGGGTCGGGACCCCCGAGGAAGTGGCCGCCGCCGTGCTCTACCTCGCCTCACCGGAAGCCGCCTGGTCCTCCGGCACGGTCCTCGATCTCAACGGCGCCTCCCACCTGCGCACCTGAAACCGAAGACCACTCAAAGGCCACTCGACTCCGCCCAAGAGGACACCCTGCCGACATGACGAAGACCGCCCTGGCCATCCGACACCTCGCCTTCGAGGACCTCGGCCTGATCCACCCGCTGCTGACCGATCGCGGCTACGCCGTGCGCTATCTGGACGCCGGCATCGACGAGATCGACGCCGACGCTGTCACCAAGGCCGATCTGCTCGTCGTACTCGGCGGACCGATCGGCGCCAACGACGGCGACCGCTACCCTTTCCTGGACGCCGAGATCAACGCCGTCGGGATCCGCCTGCGCAAGCGTCGCCGCACCCTTGGTATCTGCCTCGGCGCCCAGATCGTCGCCCTCGCACTGGGCGCGGAGGTCACGGCATCCGAACGCGCCGAGATTGGCTACGCGCCGTTGGCGCTCACTCCCGAGGGAGTCGACTCGCCACTTCGCCACCTGGAGGACGTGCCCGTACTGCACTGGCACCACGACCGCTTCGGCCTACCGGACGGCGCCACCCTGCTCGCCTCGACACCCCACACCCCGAACCAGGCATTCACGGCCGGGCCTCACGTCCTCGCCCTGCAGTTTCACCTCGAAACCCCCTGCCACGACATCGAGCGATGGCTCATCGGCCACGCCGAAGCCCTCGCATCCACCGGCATCCACCCGGACACCGTCCGCCATGCCGCAGCGGCCGCGGCACCGCCCCTCACCGGCGCAGCACCCCGGGTCATCACAGAATGGCTCGACACCGGGACGGCACCTGCCGCCTGAATGAGCTGAACTCCCGCCCGGCGAGGGTTCGCCAGGCACCAGGAGACCGGCATGCCCTCGGCGGTGGTGAGCAGGTAGAGCAGAAGGGCGTCCAGACCAGACATCACACTCAGGCCGACGGACGCCCTTCGCCATGGTCGCGGCCGGCCCGGACATCGGACTCATTCATCCAGCAGGTAGGCGGAGGCTGGTGGATGTGCTGGAGTCCCAGCGGTGCCGGCGGGGGCAGGGCCTCGGTATGGCCGGACCGGAAGGACTGGAGAAGGTAGGCGGCCAGGCGTCGGGACGCGGCCAGCGAGACCTGCTGGGACTCTCCGACGACGCCGCTGTTGGCCAGGAGCAGGAGAGTGACGTCGGCGGGATGGAAGTCGGCCCGCAGTTGCCCCGTGTCTTTGGCCCGCTGCACCAGTTCGGCGAGGCCCCTCTCCGCGCGGGTGCGGTCGCGCTCGTAGTCGACGGCGTCGGGGAACTGGGAGAGGAAGGCGGCCGTGAAGCCCCGGTCGGTGGCCTGCATGGCGCACACCTTCTCGATCACACTGCAGAACCCGCGCCAGGGGTCGGGGTCGGCCAGCGCGTCGTCGAGGACGGCGACGCAGCCGGCTATCTGTGCGGCGAAGGCTTCGGTGACGAGCGAGGCTCGGGTAGGGAAGTGCCGATAGAAGGTGGCCGCGCCGACCCCTGCGCGGCGGGCGATCGTCGTTATGGGTACGTCGATTCCCTGGATCATGAATGCCTCGCGGGCGGCTTCGAGGATGCGGTCGCGGTTGCGCCGGGCGTCGGCGCGCAGCCTCGTGGCCGCGGTGGGCGGTGGGGCTCCGTCGGTGGAAGCCGACAGCGGTCGGCCTGGTTTCCGAGAGCTCTGAGCAGGCATGTCTCCCGGGGCCTCGCAGAGCACCGTCCTGTGGATCATCAACATCTACACCCTCGCCCTGGCCGCCCTGCTGCTGCCGCTCGGCGCCATCGGTGACCGCCTGGGCCGCAAGCCCATGCTGATCGCCGGGCTGGCCGTCTTCGGCGTCGCGAGCGTCGCTGGGGCCCTGGCCCCGAACGCGGAGGTGATGATGGCGGCGCGGATGGGCGCCGGCGTCGGAGCGGCGATGATCATGCCCGTCACCCTTGCCGTCATCACCTCCACCTTCCCCGAGGAGCAGCGCGGGAAGGCGATCGGGGTGTGGACCGGGGTGGGCGGAGGCGGCGGCGTCGTGGGCCTGTTCCTGGGGGCGTTCCTGGTCGACGCCGCCGACTGGCGCTGGCTGTTCGCCCTGCCGGTGGTCTTGGTCGTCGTGGCCATGGCCATGACGCTGAAGTCGGTTCCCAACTCCTTCGAGCGGTCCCGCCATTCCTTCGACACCATCGGCGCGCTGGTGTCCACCGTCGCGGTGGTCGGCCTCATCTTCGTCCTGCAGGAGGGACCAGAGCGCGGCTGGACCGCTCCGGTGACCCTGATCAGCCTCGCCGTCGGTATCGGTGCCACCGTCGGTTTCGTGGTCTGGGAGCTGCGCCGCCGGGACGCCTCGCTGCTGGACGTGCGGCTGTTCCGTGAGCGCGGCCTGGCCGGCGGTTCGATCGCCCTGCTGGTGACCTTCGGTGTCCAGGCGGGTATCACCGTGGTCCTCCTGCCGTTCTTCCAGGCCGTGCTGGGCTGGTCGGCGCTGCTGTCCTCGGCGGCGATGCTGCCCATGGCCGTGGCGCTGATGGTGGCTTCCGGTGCGGCCCCCAGGTTGGCCGCACAGATCGGCGTCCGCTGGACCCTGGCCATCGGCATCGCGCTGACCGGTGTCGGCCTGGTCCTGATGGCGCTGTGCGTCTCCGTCGACGGCGGCTATCTGTCCGTCCTGGCCGGTCTGCTCGCCCTGGGGTTCGGCTCGGGTCTGGCGATGACGCCGTCCACGGAGGCCATCACCGGCTCACTGCCGCGCGAGAAGCAGGGCGTCGCCTCCGCCCTCAACGACGTCACCCGTGAGTTCGGCACCGCACTGGGCGTCGCGCTGCTGGGCGCGCTGCTGTCGGCCGGCTACCGCAGCTCCATCAACGGCAAGCTTCAGGGCATCCCGCAGGGCACCGCGGACACCGCGCGCGAGGGCATCGCCAACGCCCTGGAGGCCGCACCCGGCGCAGGCCCACGCGCGCGGGACCTGGTCCACGCCGCCCAGCAGTCCTTCGTCGACGGATGGCAGCAGGCCATGTGGGTGGGCACCGCCGTCATGGCCGCCCTGTTCGTCTACATCGCCCTGCGCGGACCGAAGAACCCGGCCCCCGTGGCCGCTGACGAGGCAGAGGTCGCCGAGAACGTCCCTGCCTGGTGATCCCGTAGAGGATCGGAGCCGCTGACGCCTACGGAATTGCCATGACCCCTTCACGTCGTGCGCGGAGCCGCTGAGTAGGATCGGCGGCCACACGGGGGAAGGTCATAAATGAAACAGTTGATGGGCGGCGCACGCCGCCGGGCCGTCCTGATCGGTGGCGCCGTCGCGGTGCTGGTGGCGGCCGGGGTCGGGACGTGGGCCACGGACACCTGGCCGTTCGACGGGAAAGACACCTACTGCTGGGGTGCGTGGAAAGAGGACAGCGGGCCGGACTTCCTGAGCGGCGAGGCGCTGGACGAGGACAACGCCCGCCGTACGTCAAAGGAGACCGCGCCGACACCGGCGCGGCAGCGCGGGCGGTGCACCGTGGCGCTCCACTCCGAGCGCGCGGACAGCAGCGACGGCAGCAAGGTCGTGGAAGAGACCGAGATCACGGTCACCTACGGCCCCGCGCCCGAGGGCGCCGCGAAGCGCATGGAGTGGATCGGCGGCTACCTCGGCGACCGGGCGATGCCGCTGCCCGACGGCCTGCCGGGCGCCACCGACGGCCGGCACGCGCTGCTGGTGCTGCCCAAGGGATGCGACACCGAGGACGGGCGGCCGACCGCGGTGACGCTCGACTCGATGGCGCGGTCGGTCTACAGCGACTCCACCATGCCGGGCGACGCGGGGCTCGGCGGCTCCCAGTCCGTGGCCCGGTTGCTCGTCGCGGCCGCCAACCGCGCGATGGAGAAGGCGGGTTGCGCCCCGGACAAGCCGCTCGAGGCCGTCTCGCCGATGGCCACACTGCCCGAGGACGATGAGGACTTCTTCACCCGGGCCTGCCGGATCAGGGGCCTGGAGTTCGGCAAGGAGGTGGCCCGCGACCTGGAGTACCAGGTCGGCGCGGTCACCCGGGATCTCCAGTCCTGTTCGGTGCGGACGCGGCGCGGTGAGGGCCGGTACTTCGACGCCCTGATGGTGGCCCAGCCGCGGCTCTCCGCCCTGTTCGACGGGGCCACCGGCAGCAAGGCCCCGGCGCGCGGCTGGCGCGGTACGGGGGTCTTCGCCGACGACTACAAGGTCGTACGGGCCGACTGCGCGGGGCACCCGCTCACCGTGCTGATGCTCGCCCCCTCCCTGCACGAGACGACTCCGTACTTCGCCGCCTTCGCCAACGCCGTGGCGCGACGCGTCGGTTGCGCGCCCGTCGCACCTGGGGGTTCCAGCCGATGAATGACTCCGAGAACAACGAGAACAGCGCGATCAGCGAGATCAGCGGGATCAGCGAGAGCGACGAAGCCGACGAGAACGGCGGCACCCGCGTGCCGCTGCACGAACGGCGCCGCCCCTGGTGGCACTGGCAGCGCGTGGCCCGCTCCCGCCCCCGGCTGGGCGTGATCACGGCCGTGGCCGGAGCCGTCCTGGGAGCGCTGCTCGGCGGCGCCGGGGTGGCCTGGCGGGCCGAGGCGGGTCCGTTCGCGGACGACCGCGCCTGCTGGGGAGCGTTCAGCCGGGACGATGTGGCGGCGCTGTTCGACGGCAAGAGGGACATCACGACCTCCGAGGTGCCCATCACCACCGATCGCATTGGCACCGAGGGCCCGTCGGGCGAATGCCGTCTGACGTCCCCGCGCGGGCGGCGGATCACGGTCGAGGCGCACCAGCTGGACGCCGGGTTCGGCGGCGCGGGCGACCGGTGGGCCGATGAGTTCCTGTCCGCGCGGCTCACCCCGCTGGGCGACGGGCTGCTGGGCATGGCCTCGGACACCCGGGCCTGGCTCGCGGTGCCCGACGGCTGCATCGGCAGGCCGAGCCGGCTGGACGTCAACAGCGGCCCCACCGTGATCGACATGGAGACCGGCTGGACCGTCTACGACGACGAGGTGGACATCGAGGCCCGCGATCAACTCGCCCGCGCCGTGGTCAAACTGGTCAACCACTACATGGCCGACCAGGGGTGCACGGGCGAGATCGCCGACCCGGTCGGCCGGATGCCGGAGCCGCCGGGGCCCCTGCTCGAGGAGAACGACGCGATGTGTGGCGTCAAGGGGCTGCGGCTCCCGGCCGCGTTCAGGCACGAGGGCAGGGGCGGCACCGTGGTGACCCGGGGCGACGGGCCGGTGCGCACCTGCGACCGCGGTGTGCTCTTCGGCCACCCCGGGCTGCGGCTGATGACGATCGAGGACCCCCGGCTCGCGGTGCTCTACGACAGGCTGTCCCGGGACGGCGCCAAGGACCGGGTCAGCGCCGGTGAGCAGGACGGATACGGCTTCGTCCGCGACGACATGGGGCTGTTCCAGGCCGAGTGCCAGACCGGCCAGGTCACCTTCCTGGTCCGGGCGGAGAACGGCGACCACCCCGGCGACATCCGTACGCTCCTCCCCCGCTATGTGGCCGCGGAGGCCGACCGGATCGGCTGCGGCCCGCTGCGCGTCACCCTGCCCGCGGACGGCTGACCTGGCCGCGCACCGCGGGTGTTCCCGCGGGCGTTCAGCTCTCGTAGTCGTAGAAGAGGCGTTCCACCACCGCCCGTGCCCGGCGGGTGGTGCGGCGGTAGTCCTCCAGCATCTCGCCGACGTGGCCGGGGCCGTAGCCCAGGTAGCGGGCCACCGCGGCCAGTTCGCGGACGTCGGTGGGAAAGGTGTCGCCGGGGCGGCCGCGGACGAGCATCACGGCGTTGCGGACGCGGCTGGCGAGGATCCACGCCTCGTCGAGGGTCTGGGCGTCCTCGGTGGAGATCAGCCCGGCGGCGTGGGCGGCGGCCAGGGCCTCGCGGGTGCGGGTGGTGCGCAGTCCGGGTTCGGCCCAGCCGTGGCGCATCTGGAGCAGCTGGACGGTCCACTCCACATCGCTGAGACCGCCGCGGCCCAGCTTGGCGTGGGTGGTGGGGTCGGCGCCGCGCGGCAGCCGCTCGGACTCCATCCGGGCCTTCAGCCGCCGGATCTCGCGGATCGCGTCCTCGCCCAGCCCCTCGGCCGGATACCGCAGCGGATCGATCAGTTCGATGAACCGCTCGCCCAACCCGGGGTCGCCCGCCACCGGTTCGGCGCGCAGCAGCGCCTGGCTCTCCCAGACCAGCGACCAGCGGCGGTAGTAGGCGGCGTACGAGGCGAGGGAGCGCACCAGCGGTCCGGACTTGCCCTCGGGGCGCAGGTCGGCGTCGATGAGCAGGGGCGGGTCGACGGTGGGGAGCTGGAGCAGCCGCCGCATCTCGTTGGCCACGGCGAAGGCGGCGCGGGATGCCTCCTGGTCGTCGGCCCCCTCGCGCGGCTCGTGGACGAAGAGCACATCGGCGTCCGAGCCGTAGCTGAGCTCATGGCCGCCGAAGCGGCCGAGACCGATGACGGCGAAACGGGTGGGCAGCTCATCGCCCCAGGTGTCGCGGACGGCGGCGCGCAGCGCGCCCGCGAGGGTCGCGGCGTTCAGATCGGAGAGCGCGTCGCCGACCATGTCGATCAGCGCCGCGTCGTCCACGGGCGGTTCGGCGGCGGGGGCGGCGGGCCGGGCCGGCACATGGGGTTCGGAGTCCCGCAGGGCGCTGGGGACCTCGGGCGCCTTGACCGGTGCGGGGGCGGCCGCCCCGGTGGCCCGGCCCGGCGTCTGATCGCCCGACGGCGGCCAGCTCACGGTCGGGCGCACCTCGCCGTTGGCCAGCCGGGCGCTTTCGATGATGTCCGCGGCCGCCGTACGGAACATCTCGCGCCGCCGCACCCCGCGCGCCGCCGCGACCGCCTGCTCGGCTCCGTCGGCGCGGCCGACCGCGGCCAGCACCTCCTGCTCCAGATGGGCCCGGCCGCGCGGCCGCAGCCCCTCCGGGTCGCCGAGCAGGGCGACCGCCTCGGGGGCGCGCAGCAGCAGGTCGGGGGCGAGCCGCCCGGCGGAGAGCACCCGGGCCAGGTTCTCCGCGGCGGCGCCCTCGTCGCGCAGCAGCCGCAGGTACCAGGGCGTCTTGCCCAGCGCGTCGGAGACCTTGCGGAAGCCCAGCAGCCCGGCGTCCGGGTCGGCGGAGTCGGCGAACCAGCCCAGCAGCACGGGCAGCAACGTCCGCTGGATCGCCGCCTTACGGGTCACCCCGGACGCCAGGGCCTCCAGGTGGCGCAGCGCACCGGCCGGGTCCGCGTACCCCAGGGCGGTGAGCCGCTGACCGGCCGCCTCCGAGCTGAGCCGGATCTCACCGGGCTGGAGCTGGGCGACGGCGTCCAGCAGCGGCCGGTAGAAGAGCTTCTCGTGCAGCCGCCGCACTTCGCGGGCGTGCCGCCGCCAGGCGGTGCCCAGCTCGGTCACCGGCTCGGTGCGGAACCCCAGCGACCGGCCGAGGCGGCGCTGGTCGGCCTCGCCCTCGGGCATCAGATGGGTGCGGCGCAGCCGGTAGAGCTGGAGGCGGTGCTCCATGGTGCGCAGGAAGCGGTACGCGGCGTCCAGCGCGGCGGCGTCGGTGCGCCCCACATAGCCGCCGGCGGCCAGGGCCGCGAGCGCGTCCAGCGTCGTACCGCTGCGCAGCGACTCATCCGACCGCCCGTGCACCAACTGGAGCAGCTGGACGGCGAACTCGACGTCGCGCAGCCCGCCGGGGCCCAGCTTGAGCTCGCGGTCGACCTCGGACACGGGGATGTTCTCGACCACGCGGCGGCGCATCTGCTGCACGTCGGGGATGAAGTTCTCGCGCTCGACGGCCTGCCAGACCATGGGCGCGAGGGCGTCCACATACGCCTGGCCGAGAGCCGCGTCGCCCGCGACCGGACGGGCCTTCAGCAGCGCCTGGAACTCCCAGGTCTTGGCCCAGCGCTGGTAGTACGCCAGATGGCTGGAGAGGGTCCGCACCAGCGGGCCGTTGCGCCCCTCGGGGCGGAGGTTGGCGTCGACGGGCCAGATGGTGCCCTCGACGGTGACGTCGGAGCAGACGCGCATCAGCCGGGAGGCGAGCCGGGTGGCGGCCCGCACCGCCTCGCCCTCCTCGACGCCTTCGACCGCCTCCGCCACGAAGATCACGTCCACGTCGGAGACGTAATTGAGCTCGCGGCCGCCGCATTTGCCCATGCCGATCACGGCCAGCCGGCAGGCGGCGGCGTCCTGCGGCTGCTCCTCGGCCGCGATCTCCAGCGCGGCCCGCAGCGTGGCGGTCGCCAGGTCGGCCAGCTCGGCGGCCGTCTGGGTGATGTCGGTGGTGCCGCACACATCGCGGGCGGCGATGGCCAGCAGCGCCCGGCGGTAGGCGACGCGCAGCGCGTCGGCCCGGGGCATCCCCGCCCCGGGCGCGCCCCAGACGCCCTCGGCCAGGGCCCGCTCGAACTCGGGGGTGGCGGGGTGCAGATCGGCCGACTCGTAGGTCACCAGGGCGTGCCAGTCGCCCGGGTGACGGGCGAGGTGGTCGCCCAGCGCCTCGGAGGCGCCGAGCACGCCGAGCAGCCGGTCGCGCAGCGGTTTGGCGGTGACGAGGGTGTCCAGCAGCGCCTGCCGCGACCCGGCCCGCTGCCCGCCGTCCTCCTTCTCCGCCGCGGCCTCCTCGGGCAGCGCCTCGACGAGCCGTACGAGCCCGAGCAGCGCCAGATCGGGATCGGCGGTCGCGCCGAGCGCCTCCAGCAATACGGAGTCGTCCCGCACCGCGGCCAGCTCGGGCGCGTCCAGCAGCCGCCGCGCGGCCGAGGCGTCGGTGAAACCGTGCCGCAGCAGCCGGGTGATCGTGCTGCTCCTGCGTCCCTGCGGTACGGCCATCCCGCCGCCTCCCGTCCCTGGTCGACTCCGCGCCGCCCGACCACGCGCACACCCGTGATCAAAGGCGCCGCTGACGAGCCTAAGCGACCCCGAGGGCGAAGCGGCAGGTCCGGGCGGGGTCAGGCGCCCACGAAACGGCCCCGCGGCTCGCCGCGAAGACGCCCCGGCGGAAGCCGGCGCCCATAGGCGGCCAGCAGGAGGCCCTGGGCGGCCCCGGCCAGCTCGGCCCCGCCCACCGGCGGCTTCCAGGGGTGCTCGGCGTGCTCCGAGCGCCCCGGAGACTTCAGAGAACGGGGAGGTTCTTCCGCAGCTCGAACGGGGTGACCTCGGAGCGGTACTCCTCCCACTCCTGCTTCTTGTTGCGCAGGAAGTCATGCGGCGAATCCGCCATCTGGGGACACCCTGCCGGAGCCGCTTCCGAGCGGGGGCGGCAGGGTCGTCGTTGGTCGTCGTTGGTCGTCGTTGGGCACCCTCGGACGGCCCCCAGGCGGCCCGAGCCGCCCTGGGCACGCTAACCCGACAACAACCCTGTTCCGCACGGCGGCTGCCAACCGTCCAAGCCCTACTCAGGATCACTACGCTGCGCTACTGTACCGAGACGATCACCGAGAGTATCGACACAGCCGCATCGGATCTGGGGGGATCGATGTCTCAGCGTAGGTCACGCCGCCGAGGTGCAAACTTCAACCTGGGCGCAGAACAAGCAGAAGCTGACAGGCAGTTGTTGCGGTCAGCTTTCTATGAGTCGGATGACTACTTGACGATCTCCGACAGGGATGACAAACGTTGTTTTCTAATCGCGCGAACAGGTAGCGGCAAGTCGGCCGCATTACAACAACTGGAAGAAGAGTTTCCAGGCCATGTAGTGCGGATCATCCCCGAAGACCTATCGCTGCAATACATCACCAATCTTAGCGTCATGCGCTTCCTCGACGACATGAACGTGAGTCTTGACCCCCTCTTCATCGCACTATGGAAGCACGTACTGCTGGTAGAGCTTATTCGCCACCGCTATAAGGTGAACACGCCCGCCGCCAAGGCCAACTTCCTAGTCACACTGCGGGATAAAATTCGCAGAGACCCCGGAAAACGCGCCGCCCTGGACTATCTTGAAGAATTCCAGGATCGCTTTTGGGTGGAAGCCGATCAGCGAGTAAGAGAAATCACCGAGAAGTTCGAAGAAAAGATCAACAAGGAAGCCAAAGGGAAAGTTGCGCTGCCCGGGTCAGTCGACGCATCCCTCGGAGCAACATCCGGCGACACATTCTCATCTGAAGTAAGGACAGAGTTAGCGGATCGCTTCCAAAGGATCGTCGACGAGACCCAGATGGCTCGCCTGAACAAGATGGTGAAGGTCCTAGACGAAGACATCCTAGAAAGCCGACAGAATTTCACGTTCGTTGTCATTGATGACCTGGATAGAGACTGGGTTGACGAAAAACTCGCAAACGGACTCATCAGATGCCTATTCCGCGCCGCACTGGATCTTCAGCGGGTCACGAACCTAAAGGTGATCGTCGCGCTGCGAACCAACATATTCGAGCACCTGGACTTCGGTCATAGATCGGGCGGCCAGGAGGAGAAGTTCAGGTCTCTGGCGTTGCGCATGAGGTGGACTCCCGGGGAACTTCAAGAGCTTGTTTCGGAACGGATTCGCGCCGCATCTGCCGATCTAGACGTAAGACTGAATTCCGTCTACGACATCCTCCCGCGTACAAATCAAACACGGGGAGACGTATTGGAATACATGCTTCAGCGGACCTTGATGAGACCGAGAGATATAATCGCATTCCTCAACGAAGCCTTGGCGACCTCAAGAAGAGGTGGGCGCCTCACGTGGGAGGACATCAAGAACGCAGAGGAATCCTACTCCTACAAACGTCTACTAGCCCTGCGCGATGAGTGGAAGACCTCATACCCAGAGATCGATAGAGTTTTCAACCTCTTCGAGGGCGTCATTCTTCCGATGTCAGCAGACGAGTTCACTCGGAAGCTCGATGACGCAATCACCCTGACAGGTGACCCTAACTTCCAGGGGGTCGACTGGGTAAATTCACTGACTGCGAGAATGTGGACGCATTCGGAAGGGTCGTGGTCTGACTGGTACGGCCCACTCACCACCCTTCTATACAACATCGGATTCATAGGCTTCAAAACTGGCAGTCGCTCGCAGTTCCGCTTTGCTCACGACTTTCCTGACTTCGCCGAAAGAACCCGAAACCTCGAATCCATAACGGAAGTTACCATCCACCCCGCGTTTCAGCTCGGTTTGGATACTCGAATGGATAGTTCGAGGCACTAGACGAGATATGGAGCCTAGGCGCGACGGGCCAAGCCACCGAAGCCCTGACGGACTGTCCGGGTCTTCACGTGCCGATCTGCCCATGCTGGCACCACCCCGAGACGGACAGACGGGAGCGCCTGTCCGTCTCGGGGGCAGCTCGGTACCTTGAGAAGCCTTAGACGCCAGGAGGCAGCACGCAATGCGTGGTCTTGGAGATCACCTCAGCATCGGGGAACGGATCGCCTTCTACCGCAACCGCCGCGGCTACACTCAGGAGGTTCTGGCCGGACTGGTGGGCCACAGCACCGACTGGCTGGCCAAGGTGGAGCGGGGTCGCCGGAAGCCGCCTCGCATCGACAAGCTTGCCGAGCTCGCGCGCGTTCTGCGGGTGCCACTCGGGGACCTGATCGGACAGCCGTCGCTACTGGAGGATGAGAAGCAGCAGGACGACGTCCCAGCCGTGCGCGACGCGCTCATGAGCCCGCGCCGTCTCTCTCGACTGCTGTTCGGCCCGGAGGCCGAGGCGCAGCTACCGGTACCGGGCCCCGTCGTCCCGATCGTGGAGCAGCGCTGGAACGACTACCAGATCGGCCACCTCGGGAAGGTGGTGGCCGCGCTCCCTGGTCTCCTCCAGACCGCCCAGGAGCTGGAGGACCGGGCCGCGCGCTCACCGGAAGAGCGGCGCGACTGCTGGGCGGTCTCCGCCCGCACTCACCACCTCGCCGCGACGACGCTCGCGAAGATCGGCGAATCCGATATCTCGTGGCTCGCGGCCGAGCGGGCCATGCGGGCAGCGGACGAGTCCGGTGATCCCCTCGTGCTGGCGTCGGCGGCCCGCTCGGGGACCCATGCACTGTTGGCCAACGGCCGATACGACGACGCCATGGAGCTCGGCGAGACCACGGCGGTGTGGCTGTCGTCACGCATAGAGGAGGACGACCCGGCCTCGCTGAGTCTGCTGGGGATGATCCACCTGCGGGCAGCCATCGCGGCAGCGCGGCACCAGGACCGAGCGACCGCGACGAACCTGCTCGGCCGGGCCGAGACACTGGCCAACCGGCTGGGCTCGGATGAGAACCACTGGCAGACCAGCTTCGGGCCGACGAACGTCGTGCTGCACAGGCTGTCGGCGGAACTGGACCTTGAGAACATCTCCTACGTCGTCGAGCGCGGAAACATCGACGTGGACCACATGCCGCCGGAACGCGGCGTGTCCCACCGCATCGACTTCGCCCGCGCGCTCACGCTGGCGGGCAAGGGGGACGACGCCTTCACCGAGTTGCGGACCGCCGAAGGCACGTCGCCGCAGCTCGTGCGCAACAATCCTCGTGTGCGGGAGACGCTGCGAGACCTGATCAAACAGGCCCCGGTCACCGGGGGCGCTCGCTCGTCCGAGCTGTTCGCGATGGCCCAGCGATGCAAGGCGGTGCAGTGAGTACGGAAGGACGCGGAGTCCTCGGAGTCGTCGGCACGGGTGCCGGCGGGGTGGAGTCGCTGCGCACGGGGCTGGTCGAGCCTGCCCTGACGCGCGGCTGGCAGGTGGCCGTGACGCTGACGCCGACCGCGGGTGAGTGGCTGCGGGCCATCGGCGAAGTCGAGCGGCTGGAGAAGGTGACCGGGCTACCCGTGCGGGACGCTCCCCGGCTACCGGGTGAGGCGCGGCCACACCCCCAGGTGGACTGTTACGTCGTGGCCCCGGCGAGTGCGAACACCGTCGCCAAGTTGGCGACCGGGGTCGCCGACAATCAGGCACTCACGCAGGTCTGTGAGGCGATCGGCACCGCCGGCCTTTCGGTCGTCGTCTTCCCCCGCGTCAACGCGGCGCACGCCCGGCATCCCGCCTGGCGTGGGCACCTCGCCACGCTCCGCGAGGCAGGCGTACGGCTCGTGTATGGACCGGACGTCTGGCCACTGTACGAGCCGCGTGAGGCGCCGTCCGGCCGTGAGCTGCCCTGGACGGCCGTGCTGGACGCCGTGGACGAGACCGCTACCTGAGAGCTCGTCAACCCGCCTGACCTGCAACGAAAGAGGACCCGGACAGTCTGTCCGGGTCCTCTTTCGTTGGCGCCCGCATGCTCATTGGCATGTCAGGGAGCAACGAGCACCGCACCACTGAACTGGGCCTATCGGCCGCCGAATTCGCCTTGCTCAAGGCGAGTCTGCGCACGGCGCGAGCGACAGCGGAGACCCTGCTGAGCCGCGCCAACACGCTCATTGAGCGGGCGGAGCTTCGTTGCCCTCGACAAGCCGCTCCAGGCGGTCAAGCCGGTCACCAAGCTGTCGGAGGGTCTCGTGAATCGTGCTGAGTTCCGACGCCAGCGCGGTGAACGCGGGGCTGCTGCCGGATTCGGTGCCGAGGGGCACAGCAGGATCACGGACGAACGTTCCGCGCCCCTGCTGGGTGATGACCAGCCCCTCGGACCGGAGCTGTCCATAAGCACTCTGCACGGTCATGAGCTGGACGCCGAGCTGCTTCGCGAGCCCGCGGGCTGCTGGCAGCCGGTCCCCCGGTCCGTAGGTCTCGTTCGCGATGTCCGCTCGGAACCTCGCGGCGATCTCCTTGGCCGTCGGCTTGGGCGCGTCAGGGCTTAGCTCCATGTCACGAGCGTAGCCGTCCTAGGTCAATCCGAGTTCGGTGGACCGGCTTGACTTACAGATTGACCTAGGTCAATCTGTAATCACTTCGCGACGGCCCAAGCGAGAAGGGCCGGAAGTGCTGTTTGACCTGCACAAACGCGCCCAGAGGGCCCCGTGAAACGGGCCTGAGGGCAGCACCCGTTGCTTGAGAACTGAAGACCTGCGCGACTCGCTGGTGACGACCCCGGAGGTGATCCGGGAGGTGACAGCGGCTGAGTTCGCGGGCCCGCTAGGTCGGGCCCGGGGCGAGCGGGGCAGGTCAGAACGGCGGCCGGGGAGGCCGGAACATCCCCGGACGTGCGGCTGGTGGCTGCTTTGGGTGAAACCGGGGCGGCTGCGCTGAGCGAGCGGATCATCCCCGTACCCGATACCGGGCAGACGGGCGCAACTGACCGAGGCAACCGGCCGTACGCACGCGCTTAAGGGCGGCACATGGGCACCTGGAGAGGGCCTGTCGGAATGCCGCACCTGCGAGAGGCAGCCCGGGGGTGATGTCCCCATCACGACTGCCGCTCGTCATGCAGGCAGGACGTCGGACAGGGCTCAGCGCCCGCGGCTTGCCTGTCTGCTTGATGAGAACGAAGAACGGCCCCGTTCCGGTGTTGCAGCACTGGAGCCGGGGCCTGAGACCACATCACCTGATCACGACAGGAGAACGGTCCTGATGGACAAGCGTATCTGGTCCTCCGGCTCCATCACCCAGCTCACGGAGGCGGAGCGGGAGGACCTGGCCCGCAAAAACCGCGAGCAGAACCAGCGCAGCGAGTCCAGCGCTGCCATCAAGCGCGGCTGAAGGGGGGAGCGCCATGGACAACAGCAGCCAGCAGTCCCCCTCGGTCGCGCAGATGCAGGCGGATGCCCGCCGGGACTACCAGCAGCACAACAGCCCCGAGACCCAGGCGGCGGCACGTGAGCAGTCCGGGCAGACCCGGACCGACGGCAACGCCGCGGGCGGCTCCTGGGGCCGCCGCCACTGACCGACCACGCACCCCGCCGACAGGGCGGCCGTACCCCATGAACCAGGGATGCGGCCGCCCTGTCGGCTGTCTGATCGATTCATCCTCAAGGAGAGACGAACAGTGGTTGAGCACGTCTTCAACGCCGACAGCACCGGGCCCGTGGTCTTCAACCTGGTACTGCCGCTGGGTCGGGCCATCGTCGCGGTGGACCCCAAGGTGCGGGCGGCCCGCGTGACTCTGCGGACCGAGGACACCACCGGCCCCGGCGCGGACGCGGTACGCCGGGCGACCTGCCGCCAAAACGGGCGGCAGATGTCCGTCCAGGTCCCCGAGATCCCCGGTGCCGTCATGATGAGCGGAAGCGGAGGCGGTAGCCGCGTCACCCAGACCGTCGGCACCGTCGCCTTCGGCCAGGCCGTCACCGGGCTGACCTTCATCAACGGCCAGCTCGTCAGTGCCGGCACCAGCGTGCCGACGATCCGGCCGATCGAAGCATTCGTCACGCTTCCCGCGCTGTCGAGCCTGGCGGTCGTCACCACGGCCGCCGACACCACCGTCTATGGAGACTTGGCGCGGCTGACGGTCCACTCGGTCTCCGGCGACGTGACCGCGCAGACCGTGCGCGTCCTGGACGCGCACACCACTTCCGGCGACGTCGCGGCCGAGAACGTGACCGGGGAACTGGCCGCGCGCAGCGTCTCGGGGGATGTGCGGGTCTTCTCCTACCGGGGCGACACCGCCAACGTCACGACCACCAGAGGTGACATCCACCTGACCGCTACCCGGGGGGCGACGGGCTTCATCACCGCCCGCTCCGTCTCCGGCGACGTGAAGGTCACCGGCGCCCGGCACCTCACCCCCCGGGTCCACAGCGTCAGCGGCTACGCCCTGGCCCACTGACCCCATCCCCGCACCACGCTGCCGGGGCGGCAGCCTCCGACCAACGACAGCCCGCCGCCCCGGCTTCCCCCCTGCCCATCCGACGACTCGGAGCTTCCCCATGAAGAGCTTCATCGGCCATCACGAGGTGGCCACCGACACCGACTACCTTGAACTCGCCCTCGGCACCCCGCTCGAGCTGTGGCTCGGCGAGGAGGGAGAGAGCGCCGAGGAGCGCGCGGCCCGTCTGGACGCGGCCCGTGACATCCTCGCCGACGACCCCGAGCTGATCGACAGCGTCAGCCGGATCGCCGCCGAGGCCATCGAGGCCCACGCCCCCACGCTGTTCCCCAGCCTCAGCCGCCTTCCGCGTCCGGCTCGCAGCACCGGCCGGACCGCGACCGTGTCCAAGGCGGTGGCCGCGTGAGCATGACCAACACCGCAACCGCACAGTCGCCGCTGGAGATGATTGCCGCTGATGAGCGGGCCCTGCGGCGTACTGGCGCAGTGGCCCGGGAGATCCTGGCACGGCATGCCGACCTGCCGCTGCACGGGGCGCGTTTGAAGTACGGCAACCAGATCCACCTCAACGCCCCTACCGCTGAGGACGTGAGGGCGTGGGCTGCCCGTCTGGACGCCGATGTCACCGAGCACACCGATGACCCCGGATACGGCCCTTTCCGGCACACCGACGTCGTCACGGTGATCGATGGCGTCCAGGTGCATGTCTGGCACTGCCGCATCCTCTCCGAGGCCGAGGCCGCCGCCTGGCGGGAGAACAGGGGCCGGTCATGAGCCACACCCTCGCCGCCCTGTCCGCCGCCGCCCCTCTGGCCGCCGGGTGGACCGTTCACGGGCTGTGGCAGCAGCGCCTGATCGACCGCGCCGAACGCGACGACCTCACCGGCCTGCCGCGCCGTGCCGCGTTCGAGAAGAGCGCCGCCCGGATCCTGCGCAAGACGCGGCGGGATGTCGTGGCGACCTTGGTCATTGACCTGGATGGCTTCAAGCAGGTCAATGACATCCATGGGCACGCGGCCGGTGACACCGCGATCCGCGAGACCGGCCGGCGCCTGGCCCAGTGGGCCGAGCCCCTGGGCACCGTGGCACGGCTGGGCGGGGACGAGTTCGCCGCCGTCATCCGCTGCCCCGACCCTCACACCGTGCGCGGAGAGCTGACCCACCTGCACCAGTGGCTGTGCTCTCCGGTCACCTACGACGGGCTGCCGCTGCCCCTGGGCGCCTCCATCGGCGCCTACCTCCACACCCACCGCCCCGCTGTCGATCTGTCGGCGGCGCTGCGGGTGGCGGACGAGGTCATGTACGGGGTCAAGCAGACCGGCGGCGGCTGGTCCATCACCCACACCCTCAGCCCCTCGTACCGGACCGTCAACGGCCGCCGTGACGGCCGCCGTGGCACCCACCTCGATGCCGAAGGAGGTACGACGTGACCCCGGAGACGATGACGGCCCCGGGGGCCGATCCCGTGCTGGTGGCGGCGCACGCGGAGGTGAAGGCGGAGATCGGCCGCACCGACAGCAAGGTGTCGCTGCTGCTGGCCTTCAACGGCGCCCTGCTGGCAGGGGTGTGGACTGTCGCCACCAGCCTGCCCCTCCACCCGGTAGCCCTGGCCGTCGGCGCGGTGGGCGTCGCGCTGGTGGTGGCCTCGGTCGCCGTGCTCCTGGCCGCGGTCCGCCCCGACCTCGGTGGCCCCCGTCGGAAGGGCTTCCCGCTGTGGGCGACGCTGACCGCCGAGCATCTGCGCGCAGCCCTGCTCGCCGATGACCTGGCCGAGCATGTGGCCCGCCTGTCGCGGCTGGCGGTGGGCAAGTTCGACCGGGTACAGCGCGCGGTGGACCTCACCCGCGCCGCCGGTGCCGCCTTCACCGTCGCCGCGCTGATCGCAGCGGGCCTGGCCCTGGCGGGAGGCGTCCGATGACCTCCTGGCTGTTTGACCTGTTCCCGGCCGCGCCGGGCTGGCTGTCCTGGGCCGCTCCCCTGGCCGCCGCCGTCCTGGTACTCGCGCTCGGATCGTGGGCGCTGGGGCGGCTGCGGAAGTCGGAGTGGCTGTCCGGCATCGGCCCCCAGGCCGTCGTCGCCCTCGGAGGCGTCGCCGTCTCCGTCCACGGCCTGTGGGGCTTCGCCACCGGCACCGCAGGACTGCCGGCACTGCTGGCGGTGGCGTTCATCGCCGTCTTCGACGCGGCCGAGATGACGCTGCTGGTCATGATGTACCGGGCGGCTGACCCGGAGGTGGGGTGGACGCCGGAGCTGCGGCTGATGCACCGCACCGCCTGGCTGCTGGTGTCCTTCTCCGCCGCGATGAACGCCGTCCACGCCCCGAACTGGTGGGCCCGCCCGGTCCTGGCCGCCATCCCCGGCCTGGCCGCCTGGCTGATCGAGCTGCAACTGCGCAGCAAGCTGCACCACGAGCGCCCCGACCAGGACGAGACGGGTGGGCGGCCGGGCCCGGTCCGGCTGGTGGTGCTGCTGTGGCAGCACGCATGGGCCGCCCTGTTCGCGCTGCTGGGCCTGGACGCCCGCACCTCCTCCTCCAGTGTCGCCCGCGCTGCGCTGGCGCAGCGGGCCGCGCACCGCGTCTACCGGCTCCGCCTGGCCCTGGAAACCCGCTCGTCCGGCAGGAGTTCTCGGCGAGCGCAACGCCGGTTGAAGCGGCTGCGGGGCCGGGCGCAAAAGGCGTTGGACCGTGCCGATGTCGCCACCGACACCGGCCAGTCGCTGGCCCTGGTGCGCCGTCTGGCCGCGCTCACTCGCGCGGATGAGGTGGCTCGCCTGAACTATGCGGATGCCCCGGCGGTGCTGGCGCTGATCGAGGACCTGGCGGTCACCCCGGCTGCGGAGCGGTTGGAGTCCTCGCGCGCGGATGCCGCGCGGCAGGAAGCCGAAGCCGCGCGGGAGCGCGCGGAAGAGGCCCTGCGTGCCGCGCAGAGGGACCTCGAAGCGGCCCGTGAGGAGCATGCCGTGCTGCTTGAGCAGCGGCAGGGTGTGGATGGTGAGGTGGAGGCTGCGCGGCAGCGCGCGGAGGATGCGCGGCAGGCCGAGGAGGCCGCGCGGAAGCGCGCGGATGGCCTGATCACTGCCGCGCAGCAGGAAGCCGACCGCATCCGCACCACCGTCGAAGGCGAGCAGCAGCGGCTGGAGCGACTGACCGCCAGAACCGACTCCCTTCAGCGGGCCCACGACCAAGCGTGCACCGCGTTGGGGCAGGTCAGGGACCAGATCGAGGAAGCCACGGCGCTGCGGGAGCGGCTGCTGGGGGACGTGGCCGAGCAGGCCAGCGGCGACCCGGATCCAGTGTTCAAGTCCGAGGCCAAGCAAGCCGGATGGCAGCTCTACCAGGACAAGGTCACCTCCGGGAACGGGGCCGAGCCGAGCGCTGCGGAGCTGGCTGAGCGCTGCTCGGTGGATCCGGGGAACGCGCGGAACTGGCTGCGTGATTTCCGTGCCGCGCGCGCCGCGCAGCTCACCGCGCACCAGCCGCGCGCCGCCGCGCAGAACGCTGACAGCGCGCTGGCGGGTGCCTGATGGAGCACTACGTATCGGGTGCTTTCCCGAACAACAACGCCTGCGAAGTTCTCAGTCTGGTGACCTGTAAGCGCTGCGGTGACGACCGGCTCGCATGGAAGAAGTCGGCCCGGACCGGCAGGTGGTACCTCTGCGACGTGCAGGCGATCGATCGCTGGTGCACTCCGCAGAACCCCCCGGCGTCGCTACTTCGTGCTGGCACGCCTGCCTCACAAGTGCACCGGGATGCAAAGCGCTACGGCCTGATGTCCTCGGCGTTCGGCAAGTGCTACGACCCCACCGGCGCCCGCTGCGGCATCCCCACCTCGATTGGTGTGCGTGACCTGCGCCTATCCGCTCGATCTCGCCGCCTGACCCGATTCCCATCACTCTGTTCATGCCTTTGGAGGCATTCGTGAAGCAGCGTCTTTTCCCTCTGCTCGTCGAGGCCATCGCCGCAGCGATGGCTGGGTACCTGGGATATCAGCTCACCACCTACGAGGTGCCGTTACTGCTCGACCTGGCGTGCGCTCTGGCGTTGTACATCGCTTTCCGCGAGAGCCTGCACCAGCTCAGGCAGGCGCCCCACACGGTCACGCACCGCTGCGCGTTCACCGTCCGGCTGACCCGCGCTGACGCGGTCGAGAACCGGCGGTGGCAGGAGATCGCCGCCGCCCATCCCAGCCACACCTGATCCCAGCAGTTCGTCCGGCATCACCAGTGAAGGCCAGCCCAGGGCATGTGGGCTGGCCTTTGCTGCGACTGCCGGAAGCAGTCGAACCCGGAGCGCCACGCACGCCCCGGGGCACGTTCACGATCCCATGGAGGAGCTGTATGGCACAGGAGAAGTGGTCTCCTGACCTGCTCAAGACGCCGGAGGACCGGGCGATCCACCTGGCGCAGCGGCGGGCGCAGATCGAGCCGATCATCGATGACCTGCGGAGGCTGGCCCGCGAAGTCGCCGCGGATCTCAAGGAGCGCGGGGGCCTGGAGGGTGACCTGCCGTTCCAGGCCAGGGCGCGCGCGTGGACGACTGGCCGTCCGATGTTCCAGGCCGTTGACGATCTGGAGGCGGCTATCACGCACCTGGTGGCGTTCGGCGCCCGCTACGAGCGGTCGTACGAGGAGCTGCCGGAGAAGCGGGCGAGGAAGGCGGCCGAGAAGCAGCGGGTCAAGGAGCTGAAGGCATCCGGCGGTGCCCCGCAGCTTGAGCAGCAGCGGACCGACGAGGGGTCGCAGGCCCAGAACGGTGGTCTGTTTGATCACCTCACGAAGGGCGCGTGATGGCCGGGAAGGATCCGGCGCGTGCGAAGCGGCTCCGTGCGGAGCTGTGGGCGCCGAGGGTCAACGAGGCCGCTGACGCCCGGTCGCGGGCCATCGTTCTGTTCGATCTGGCCCGCGCCAGGCTCGCCGATGATGACCCGCTGTGGCGGTCGCTGGCGTCGGAGCTGTCGCGCTACCTGGACGGCAAGCAGTGACGCTCTGTGTTCAACAACAACGCGTTCAACGAGGCGGTCCGGCCTCGCGCGCATAATGCGTGCGCGTCACGCGCGCGCGTACGCGAGGCGGCCCGCTACGTCAAGTAGTTGAAAGGGGCGGCCGATGGCCGACGACGACCCGGGGAATGTGATCACACTCCCCGTCATCAACCTGAACCCGCCAGGGGACGATCCGCCGGCATCCGGCGGCGGGCTGCCAGCCCTGCCGGACACCCCGCCCGCCGTCCCGCCGGGGCACATCAACCTTCCCTCGCCCGACCTGGACAGCGACGAGGACGACGAGAACGAGGACGATCCGGCCCCGGGGGTGATGGCGCGCGCCGCTGATGCCGGGTCACCGGCCCGGGGGAGTGCGTCCATGGCCATGGTGGCCCTGGCCGGTATCGCCGTGGCGGCCCTGCGCGGGGCCTGGAACGTGGCCGCCTACCTCAAGGCCCGGCGCGAGCATCATCAGGCCGTGGCCGAACAGGCCCGGCAGGACGCCAGCAAGAGCCGGTCTGGGGTGGACAAGGCCAGGACCGGTGCCGACGCGGCCCGTTGGAAGGGCCGTGTCCCGAGCGGTCCGGAGTTCGGCCGCGGCGCCGCCAGGGGCAGCGCCAAGCCGGGTGCCGCGATCTCCCGTACGGCGCCCACCCCTTCGGCCAAGCCCCACCACGCCACGGCAACGCACCCCAAAGCGTCCACGAAGGCCGATGGGTCCAGGAGCAGGACGCCGGACGGCATGAGGGCTGCTGACGCGCGCAGGGAAGCGCGGAGGGACGCTGCCGCTCGTGGGGGCGGCAGGAAGCCGACTAGGGGTTCCTCGTCGGCGGGCGCCGGGAAGGACCCGGGCACGCTGGGGAAGATGGCCCTGGCGCGGCAGGCCCGGAAGAACGATGACGCCACGGCGGCCCGGCAGGCTGATGCCGACCGGCGTAAGGCTGATCTGGCCGATCGGGCCAGCGCTCGGAAGCAAGCCGAGAAGGACGCTGACGCCAAGCGGGCCCGGAAGATCGCCAAGGACAAGGCCCGGAAGCGCAAGAACGACAAGCCCGACGACCCGAAGAAGCAGGACAAGGACGCACCACAGTCACCCGACAAGGCCAAGGACGGCGTCTCGAAGGCCGATCTGGCCACGAGACCCAACGGCGACAAGGGCAAGGACGACCAGACGAGGAAGCCGGGACGGTCCTCGTCGCACACGCCCGGCGGTGAACCGGGCAGCAGGCCGTGGAAGAACCGCACCAAGACAAAGCACACAAAGCGGGATACAAAGAAGCGCCGGAAGGCCCGCCAGGGTCCGTCAACTAGCGGGCCGCGCCCATCGGGTGGGCGTAGTCGTAAGAACGGCGCGCGCGGCCGTCAGCGCCCGCAGGACGCGCCCCGCACCGATGGTGAGTGGCTGCGTCCCCCACCCGGCTGGAAGGTCGGCTACTCCGTCACCATCACGCGGCCGGACCGCGAGAAGCCCGTACCGCAGCCCGCGGCCATCACCCGGGGTCAACTGGGGCTCCCCGCCGGAACCTCCACCGTCGCCGCCCCGACGGCCGGCACCGCCCCCGGACCCAGCGGTCCGGCAGCACCACAGAAGGGAGCGCCGCCTATGAGCGCAGCGCCAGCCGTGCGGACCACGCAGTTCACCGACGCCGAGCTGACGGTCTATGACGTCATCGACTCCGATGAGGACATGGCCGAGGAGATCCTGGCGGGCGCCGAGCACGCCCAGGCAGTCGCCGACCGGTGCGAGGACCTGACATCCGCCCTGGAGTCCCTGCGCGCCGAGCTGATCGACAAGAAGGTCCCCGGTGTCCTCATCGGCTGGACGGCGCGGCTGATCGAGCGGGCCCAGGTCGTCCAGGGCAAGGCCGAGGGCCTGGCGGCCGCGCTCCCCCGTGCGTCCGAGGCCATCACAGCTGCGGGCCAGCGAGCGGCCGAGGCGGACAAGCACCGCGCTGATGCGGTCAAGGACGCCGGACACGTCGCTCCGGCCGAGCGTGAATACCACCAGGAGTAACCCATGAGCGAGATCGAACCCGCAGGCATCGGCGGCCGGATCGCCCATCTGATCGGCGACGGGGTGACCTTCACCATCGTCACGGTCAGACTCACCGCCGCCTCCGCCGCCATGGCGGCCCTCTCGCAGGCCGTCAGGGGCGCCTACAAGTACGTCGAAGACTGTGCCACCTCGGTTGACCGGCTGGCCGACACCGCAGCGTCACTCCACGTGGACGCCGACGTGATCGCGGCCCACCGCGACGCGGCGGCCGTCATGCGCTCGGTACTGGCCGAGGCGGAGGAGCTGGCGAACGAGGCGGCCGAGATGTCCGGCGACTTCCGCCAGGCCGCCGACGGCCACGAGGCCGATTACGGCCCAGTCGCCGCCGCCATGCAGACCGGCGGCGCCGACGTGGCCGACCGGACCTACTACAGCAACCGATAACCCGATAACACCGCGCGACCCGGGGCGGCCCGCCGAACGGGCCGCCCCTTCGCGTCCCTGCCCGTCAGTCAGGAAGGACCGAAGGTCATGATGCCGCTGCGCACCTACATCGCCACCGCACGGGCCCGCATCGGCCGCGTGGCCACCACCGCCGGAGCCGCCACCCTCACCGCCGGTCTCTTCACCGACGCGGTCACACTGCCGGGCCTTACCGCCGCCCTCGGCGCGGCCCTGCTCGGAGTCGGCTTCTCTCCCCGGCTGATGGCCGCACACGAGAAGGTCAAGCCCGTCGCGATGATGATCTATGCCTCGCCGCACGCAGGCATGGCCGGGATCCTCGTCGCCGAACGCGTCACCTCCGGTGGGGTGGCCCGCCTTGTGGAGGCGGGTGCCGTCACCGTCTGGACGGCCGGTGTCTGGTGGATCCGCCCCGCCTTGCTGGCCAAGCGGATCGCCAAACCCTGGCTCACTACGGAGCAGCAGCAAGAGGCGGCGCCCGCCGTCGTCCAGGAGCTGGCCGACCCGGCGGCCCGCTGGTGGGCGGAGCACGTGGCCCGTGAAGGCGGCATCGCACCGGGCACACGGCTGGTCGCCACGCAGCGGATCGACGCCGATCGCAAGGCGGCCGTCATCGCCGCGACCACACCCGGCGAGCCCGTTCCCGAGATCAGCATCACGCGCCTGTCCGCCCTGACGGACATCCCCGAAGAGAAGATCTCGATCGACCCGTTACCCGGCCGGGGCGCGGGCCTGCGCATGCTCACCATCGGCAAGAAGCGTGAAGCATCCGCCGACACCTGGACCGAGATCGCCCGCTCCGCCCTGCCGGGCGTGGAGCTGGTGGAGACCAACACCTACGAACTCAAGGAACTCCGCTGATGGCGGACGTCACCGAACACGTCCTCAAGACTCCACCGGGGGGAGTGAAGAACATCGACCACGACGCGCTGTGCGACCTGCTCAAGATCGATGACCCCTCCCGGGTCATCTTCGAACAAGCCCGAGGAGAAGCAGTGGTCAGGGTCTTCCCCACCAACCCCCTGATGAACATGCGCCCCGCGACCCTGGCCGACCTGACCATGGACACACGCGGCCGCATCACCGTTGGCGCGTACTACGACGGATCGCCCCTGCGCATCCGCCTGTACGACCCGAAGACCGGCAACGCACAGCGGATGGCGATCTTCGGCACCACCGGAGCCGGGAAATCCCGGGCCCTGCAATCCATCCTGGCCGCCTGCAAACGCTCCGGCATCGTCGTCCACCTGGCCGACCTCAAGGAAGGCCAGAGCGTCCCCGAGGCGGCCGGGAACGTCGCCACCAGGGTCACCACCCAAAAGGGCGCCATCCGGCTTCTGCGCCGCCTCGTACGCGAGGCCGAGCGGCGGATGAAGGCGTACGGCGAGATGGGCCGGTCCGGCTTCATCATCGGCGACCCCGACCCGCTGATGTACGGCGTCATCGACGAGGCCAACCGGCTCCTGGAGAAGGGGGCCCCGTACCGCGATGAGGCAGCCGGGCTCATCAAGGAGCTGGGCCGCACCGGCCGGAGCGTCGGCGTCGGCATCATCCTGGCCGCGCAGGCCGGCCACCTTGAGGAGATGGGCGGAAGCGACACCCTCCGCGGCATGCTCAAGGAAGGCGAAGTGATCCTGCTGCGCTGGTCCTCCGCGATGATGGCCCAACTCGTCTCCGACGGCCTCCTCCCCCGGGGCGAATCCCTCCAGCCGATCCCGAAAATCGTCGGCCAGGTCCGCCGCATCCGCCGGTGGAACGAGGCGGCCGACGAGGACGAGGAGGAGCCGAACTCGCAGGGTATGTGCTACCACCTGACCTCGGCGCGGCCGACGAGCATGGCGCGCTTCTTCCTCGTCGGCTCCATCGCCCCGTGCCGTGGCCACGATCCCGTCATCCTCGCGCTATACGGCGACGGGCCACCCCCGGGCGAGCCGTTCGACCTGGACGACACGACAGAGGAGACCCCTTCGGGGGGCACTGCGGCCCCGTCGGGCCGACCGTCCGTACCGGCCACGGTGGAAGCGATGCCGCCGGGGCCGGTGACACTGGCCGACCGGATCACCGCCGCTCTGTCCAAGGGGCCGCTGACCGAGGCCGACCTCCTGACGGCCGTCAACGCCGACGGCCACAAGCAGATCAAGCGCGGCTCCCTGCGGACCCGCATCTCCGACCTGCGCCGGGACGGCGTGATCGGGCCGCCCGACGGCGGCCTGGTGACGCTGTCGTAGGCGCGCGCCATGCTGGCTCCAGGGAGGAGACGGCATGGACTTCGAGTTCGAATGCTGGTGCTGCGGCGCAGACTGCGTGGTCTACGGCAAGCCGGTGGGCTTCTGGACCGAGCGCTACCGACTACCCGCCGAATGGGACTGCTGGAACTGCGGCGCCACCAACACCACCCCCGACGAATAACCCCACAACACCCCAGCGACCAAGGGCCCCGGAGGGCAAAGCCTCCGGGGCCTTCGCATGCTCACATCCCTTTCAGCAAGGAGCCGCCGTGATCGTCTCCATATCCACCGTGCTCATCCTCGGAGCCCTCCTGGGCCTCATGCTCCGCAACCGCAGCCTCGGCGCTGGCGGCGCCACCGTCGCCGCGCTCTTCGGCTTCTGCCTCGCCTCGACCGGCGCGGCGCCTGCGATCAACGACGCCTTGCAGTCCCTCGCGGACTCCCTCAGCCGCATCGGCTGACACAGCCCCAGCACCCGCGCCAACCGGCCCCGGAGGCAGCCATGCAGCAACCCGACCCGCGCCACAACATCCCCGGAAACCTCGCCCCGCACATACCCGCCGACGTCTACCAGCGCGCCCAGGCCACCGGACAGCCGGTCATCATCGTCGTGACCGACACCGCCCCGACCGGCTTTCCCTGGCGGCGCGTCCTGATCCCGTTCGCGATCGCCGGGGCGGTCGTCGCCGGGGGCTGGGGACTGGTCGCGGCCCTGTGCTGGCTGATGGACGTCGCCGCCCACACCGCAACCGTCATCGCCGGGGCCACCGCCGGACCCCTCGGGGTCGGTGGCATCACCCTCAAGCTCTTCCAGCCCAAGAACAAGTGAGGAACACACACCGCATGAAGGCACTGACCGTTCACCAGCCATGGGCGGACGCCATCGCCTACGGCAGCAAACGCATCGAAAACCGCTCCTGGACCCCGCCCGCCGCGACTGTCGGCAGCACCATCCTCATCCACGCGGGCAAGAGGTTCGATCCCATGGCCCGCTTCCTCATCACCGACTGGGACACGCTCGACGGCTGGCCCGACACCCGCGGAGCTGTCATCGCCACCGCTGTCCTGGCCGGGTCCCACCGTGCTGATGGCTGCTGTGCCCCATGGGGTGACCTCCGCGGCCATCACTGGCAGCTCACCGACGTCCAGCCGCTCACCAAACCGGTGCCCTGCCACGGGGCCCAAAGGCTCTGGACCCCCACCACAGCCACCATCCAGCGCATCATCCGCACCGCCTGATCACCACGAAACGAGGAACGCCGCATGACCCGACTACGCATCCAGCTCACCACCTGGCCACGCCGCGCGCTCATCCTCACCGACACCCCCCGCCCCGACTGCCCCGACTGCGACGGATACGGCGGCATCGAGCACGACTACGGCGACTACGAGACGGGCGAATACGCGGGCACCGACTACGAGCCCTGCACTTGCTGGAACGAGACCCGCCGCTGGACCCTGCTGCCCCTCCCGCGCCGCCCCCGGTGGCTACGTCGGCACCGCCCCAACGTCGACCCGTGGGCCGAGCCCCCGTTCTAGACACGCCCGGGGCGGCGGCCTCCGACCAAGGACAGCCCGCCGCCCCGGCTTCCCCTGCCCATCCACAACGGAACAGGAGAACCCCAAGCATGCCCCAACCCGATCCACCCCGGCGAGACCACCCCGCCCGCACCCACCTACAGACCGCGCTCGAACTGGCCCAGGTCGGCATGCCGGTACTGCCCCTGCGGAAGGGCAAGGTCCCGTTCGGGAACTGCCCCGCGTGCACCGGCCAGCCGCCCGCATGCGGCGGGCGGCCGAACATGAAGACCCCCGGCCCCTGCCGGTGCCCCGGCCCCTGCCACGCGTGGGCCGCCGCCACCACCGACCCGTCCGTCATCACCTCACCCGTATGGGCCCCGGCCTGGCGCCAAGCCGTAGCCGTCGCCTACCACCCCGGGGGTGCCGGGCTGACCGTGGTGGACCTCGACGACACAGCAGCCGTCGCATGGGCCCGGAAGACCCTGCCCGCCACCAAGGTCGTGCCCACGACCCGCGGCGAGCACTGGATCTACCGAGGCGCCGTGCGCTCGGTGAACGCCGTCCGGGACGGTGTCGACATCAAATCCACGATGGCCTACGCCCGGTGGCTCGGCCCCGGCACCGGCACCATGACCGATCTGCCGGACATCGTGCGCGCCCTGGCCGTGAAGGAGCCCTCCACCGTCCGGTCGGCTCCGCAGGCCATCACCGTGCCCGCACGGGCCGCGGGGGAAGGGGGGTGCCCTCACCGCACGCCCGCCTACCTGGACCGTGGAATCGCCATGGCCGAGCAGCGCATCACCGAGGCCCGCAGCGCGATCCACACCACCGTCTACCGCGCCTTCCTCGCCGTGCTCTCCACGCACGGCCGGTGCGGCTGCCTCACCGAAGCCCACGTCACGCGGCTGTTCACCGCCGCGCAGGCCAAAGGCGAATCCCCGCGGCACTGCACCGACGCATGGACCAACGCCCGCACCACCTTGGGACTGTAGCCATGGCCGAGGACGAGAAGACTCCAGCCCGCGAGGTCATCACCGACTACGCGCAAGCGCACTTCCGGTACTTCCGCACCGCCGACGGCACCGTATACGCGCAGCGCAACGGCCACCCCGTCGCCCGCCCGATCCGCTCACAAGGCACCACGGGCAGCCACCGCCAGGAACTCATGGTCGGCCTGTTCAAGGACGGACACGGCGTATTCAACGGGACCGCGCTCAAGGAGGCGTTGGACTTGATCGAAGCACTCGCGCTGACCGAGGACGTACAGCCCACCCACATCCGCGTCGCCCCCGGATTCGACGGAGCGACCTGGCTCGACCTGGGCCGCAACGACGGCAAGTCCGTCCGCATCCACCCCACCGGCTGGGACATCACCACCCCCGACCCGCGCGAGGTCTGCTGGCGCCGCACCCAGCTCACCGGGGAACTGCCCCTGCCCGTCAAGGACACCGACGGCAAGGGCATCGACCTCCTTCTACGGCTGTGCAACTTCGCCAGCGCAGAGACCGAATGCCTGGCCATCGCCTGGCTCATCGGCTGCCTGGAGCCGTCCGTGCCCGTCCCTGCCCCCTTCCTCACCGGCCCCCAGGGCGCGGGCAAGTCCACCGGCGGCCGGATGCTCGTGCGGATCATCGAGGGCATGAGCGGCGACCTGCGCCGGGCGCCGAAGGACGAGGAGAACATGATCACGGCCGTTGCCGCCGGATGGGTCACCGCCCTGGACAACCTCTCCCACCTGCCCCCGGACCTGTCCGACCTCATGTGCTGCATCGTGACCGGCGCCGAGAGCATCAAGCGCGCGCTCTTCACCGACGGGGACGTCGTCCGCTCCCGCTACCGGCGCCCCATGCTCCTGACCGGCATCGACGTCGGCGTCATCAGGCCCGACCTCGCCGAACGCCTCCTCCCGCTCCGTCTCGTGCGGCCCCGGGTACGGCGGACCGAGGCGGAGCTGTGGACGGAGTACGCGGAGATCCTGCCGGTAGTTCTCGGCTCCCTGCTGGACCTCACGGTGAAGGTGCGGGCCGCGCAGGCGGAGACCCCCACCGATCTGCGGATGGCCGACTTCGCCCACCTGTGCGCGCAACTCGATGCGGCTACCGGCTTCGGCTCACTGGCCGCATACCGAGCCAGCCTCGATGACCTCAACGACGACGTCATCGAAGGAGACCTCCTCGCGCAGACGGTCTTGAAGCACGCCGCCGGACTCGACACGGGCGCGGAAGTCCGCATGACGTCCACAGAGTGGCTGCACTGCCTCACCGGCCTCTACAGCGGCGAGGAATGCCGTCCCCTGCCCAAGGGCTGGCCCACCACCGGCAAGGTCCTCTCCGACCGGCTCAAGCGCCTCCAGCCGACCCTCGCCGCACGCGGCGTCCTCATCGACTGGGGCCGCACCAGCGCCGCCCGCTACATCGAGATGACCCGCCCCGCGACACCACCCCCGCACCAGCAGAACGCGGCGTTCTGACCCACGTCACCGCGGCGGCCGAACAAGCAAGAGGAGCACCCCCGCCGGGCGCGCGGTGCTCCTCTTGCTGTTCCGGCGGCTTGCCGCCGCTGCACAAGACGGCCGCGAAGCGGCTCCTTCTTGTCCTGAGCAGCACCGCACCACCACAGACACCGCCCCTCTTCTTTTCCTAAGAGAAGAGATCTTGCGTCACCCACGTCACCAGCCATCCGAACCCGGACCCTGACCAGCGGCGACAGCGGTGACGCAGACGGCGAAACCTGCGTCATCCCGCGTCACCCACGTCACAGGTGACAGAATCCCGCTCCGCCCTGTGACACGCCCCGAGCTGCCCGCGTCACCGGATAACCACAGGTCAGAAGCGCAAATGACGTGCGTGACGCGATGACGCAGAAATCCGCGCTTCGGACAGGCGCGAGCAACAGCATCCCCTCGATCTCAGGGCAGCGGCCCCCGACCAAGGACAGCCCGCCGCCCTGTTCGCCCATCCCGACAGCCCCATCAGGAGGGCCAGGTGAGTCCAACCACCGCCACACAGGCCGACCCCCGCGCCAACCTCCGGGCCGGACTCCCGGACCGCTACCTCACCCCCGACGACATCGCGGAGCTCTTCGAGGTCCCCCTGGAGACCGTCTACCAGTGGCGTAAGAAGCGCATCGGCCCGCCCGGCTTCCGCATCGGCAAGCACCTGCGCTACGACCCCACCGACGTCCATCACTACGTCAGGGACCGGAAGGCCGCCCCCGAGGCCGCCTGACAGCAGACATCACCCAGCACGCCCACCAGCGGGGCGGGACCGCACGGTCCCGCCCCGCTCTCATGCATGCGAGAAGGGACCACCGCCTCAATGGCAGGTCACATCCAAGACCGCTGGTACAAGACCGAGATCGGCGCCGACGGGAAACGGCGTCGCGTCAAGACCGACCGCTACGGCACCGGCATGCGCTACCGCGCCCGGTACATCGGCCCGGACGGCACCGAGAAGAGCAAGTCATTCCCCGACAAGCAGAAGCGCCTCGCCGAGAAGTGGCTCACCAACACCGAGGCCGACATGTCGCGCGGGCAGTACATCGACCCGCGCGCCGGACGCACCACCTTCCGCGAGTACGGCGAGAAGTGGCTCGCCGCGCAGACCACCGACCCGAACACGCGGGTACCGGTGGGTGTGCAGCTCAGGCTTCACGCCTTCCCGTACATCGGCTCGCGCCCGCTGGACTCCTTTCAGCCTGGACACATCCGAGAGTGGCTGGCGGAGCTGGAGCGAGCGGTGCCGGCATCGTCGTACCGCCGGGTGATCTTCGCGAACGTCTCGTCTGTCCTGAACGCTGCCGTGGACGACAGCCTGCTGCTCAAGAACCCGTGCAAGGCGCGATCGGTCCGTGCGCCCGAACGCGGGGCCCCTCGAGTACGTCCATGGCCTGCCGAGCGTGTCTTCACGGTGCGGGCCGCGCTCCCCGAGCGCTATCAGGCGATGGTCGACATCGGGGGCGGCTGCGGTCTCCGGCAGGGCGAGATCTTCGGTCTGCCCGATGACGAGGTGAACTACGAGGCCGGATGGCTCCACGTCGCCTATCAGGTGAAGGTGGTCAACGGGCACCTGGTATTCGCACCGCCGAAGCGCAACAAGGAGCGGGACGTGCCACTGCCGGAGCGCGTCGGTCGCGTACTCAAGGAGCACCGGAAGCACTTCCCGCCCGCCGAGGTCACGCTGCCCTGGCTGCGGCCGGACGGCCCGCTCATAACCAAGAGCCTGCTGTTCTCCCTCTCAGGGGGCGGCGCGGTCCGTCGGACCGACTTCAACACCCGGGTGTGGAAGCCCGCACTCGTCGCGGCCGGGGTGATACCCGAGCCCGAGAGGGGTGAGCGGCACGAGGCGGCCCGCGAGCACGGCATGCACGCGCTCCGGCACTTCTACGCCTCGGTCCTGCTGGACGCCGGGGAGAACATCAAGGCCCTGAGTGGCTACCTCGGCCATGCTGATCCCGGCTTCACTCTCCGGACGTACACGCACCTGATGCCCAGCAGTGAGGGACGTACCCGGAAGGCCGTGGATCGGCTGTATGAGGCGGTCGAATCCGCGCCGGACGGCCCACAGACGGCCCAGGAGGAATGAGACGACTCCGGGCCAGCGTCGTGACGACGCTGGCCCGGATCATCGGTCGAGCGGGAAACAGCCACTGACCTGCGCCTACAGCACCGGGAGGTTCTTCCGCAGTTCGAACGGTGTCACCTCGGAGCGGTACTCCTCCCACTCCTGCTTCTTGTTGCGCAGGAAGAAGTCGAAGACATGCTCCCCGAGCGTCTCCGCGACCAGTTCGCTGCGCTCCATCAGGTCGATCGCCTCGCCCAGGTTCTGCGGGAGGGGCTCGATGCCGAGGGAGCGGCGTTCGGCGTCGGAGAGGGCCCAGACGTCGTCGTCGGCGCCGGCCGGGAGTTCGTAGCCGCCCTCGATGCCCTTGAGGCCGGCGGCGAGGAGCACCGCGTAGGCCAGGTAGGGGTTGGCGCCGGTGTCCAGGGAGCGGACCTCGACACGGGTGGAGCCGGTCTTGCCCGGCTTGTAGAGGGGGACGCGGACGAGGGCGGAGCGGTTGTTGTGGCCCCAGCAGATGTAGGAGGGGGCCTCGCCGCCCGCGCCGGCGGTGCGCTTGGAGCCGCCCCAGATGCGCTTGTAGGAGTTGACCCACTGGTTGGTGACGGCGGAGATCTCCCCTGCGTGGCGGAGCAGACCCGCGATGAAGGAGCGGCCCACCTTGGAGAGCTGGAACTCGGCGCCGGACTCGTAGAAGGCGTTGCGGTCGCCCTCGAAGAGGGAGAGGTGGGTGTGCATGCCCGAGCCGGGGAATTCGGAGAACGGCTTGGGCATGAAGGTGGCCTGGACGCCCTGCTCCAGCGCGACCTGCTTCATGACCAGGCGGAAGGTCATGATGTTGTCGGCGGTGGAGAGCGCGTCGGCGTAGCGCAGATCGATCTCCTGCTGGCCGGGGGCGCCCTCGTGGTGGGAGAACTCGACCGAGATGCCCATCGATTCGAGCATGGTGATCGCCTGGCGGCGGAAGTCCATGCCGATGTTCTGCGGGGTGTGGTCGAAGTAGCCGGAGGAGTCGGCGGGCACCGGGCGGCTGCCGTCCACCGGCTTCTGGCTGAGCAGGAAGAACTCGATCTCGGGGTGGGTGTAGAAGGTGAACCCGAGGTCGGAGGTCTTGGCGAGGATGCGCTTGAGGACGAAGCGGGGGTCGGCGAAGGACGGTGAGCCGTCCGGCATCAGGATGTCGCAGAACATCCGTGCGGTCCCGGGGGCCTCGGCGCGCCAGGGCAGGATCTGGAACGTCCCGGGGTCCGGCTTGGCGATCATGTCGGACTCGTAGACCCGGGCGAAGCCCTCGATCGCGGAGCCGTCGAATCCGATGCCCTCGTCGAAGGCACCCTCGAGCTCGGCCGGTGCGACGGCCACGGACTTCAGGAAGCCGAGCACATCGGTGAACCAGAGCCGCACGAACCGGATGTCGCGCTCTTCGAGCGTGCGGAGCACGAACTCCTGCTGCTTATCCATGGTCCCCTATCCTTGCAGGTCAAACGGCTCTTTGTGCGGGCGCGGGGCACCTTCCGCATCCCCAGTATCACGCGGCGGCATTTCACGGAGGTTTCGTCCGGTCGCCCCGGTCTCCCCTCACCTCACCACGATGGGTGCATCGTACTTTCACCCGGCCGGTCCCGGACCCGACCGTTCTGCCCCCTCCGTGGCGCCTTCCGGGGCTCCATACCCCTTGGGGGTAGGCTGCCGATCAACACGATGATCAAACGGTCAGATGATGATCTGAACGGTCAGATGGAGGCGGCGATGCACCGAGGCCCCTCACCCCTGAGCCGATCGCTGATGCGGCGCATAGAGCGGCGCGTCGGCCGCCCGCACTCCCGGCGGGGCGGTGGACGCGCCGACCCTGACGCATCCGGCACACATCAGCATTGGGGTACTGACTCATGCACGAAAAGACTCGCCGTGCCGTGCTCGGCACGGGCATCGCCGCCGCCGGCAGCGGTCTGCTCGCCGCCTGTGGCTCTTCCGGCCCCCGCCCCCGCCCCCGCGCCGAAGGCCCCGACGGCATGGACGGCACCGCGATGGACGCCCCCGCCAGGCCCGGCGCGCCCGCGGACGACACCCCGGCGCAGTACGTCTCCCCCCACGGCCCGGAGGTCGCCGCGGCCGAGCGGCGGCGGGGCCCCGGCCCGGTGCGCGCCTTCCGGCTCACCGCTACCGCGACCACCCTGGACATCGGTGCCCGCAAGGTGACGTCCTGGGCGTACGAGGACCAGGTGCCGGGCCGGGAGATCCGGGTGACCGCGGGCGACACGATCGCGCTCACCCTCACCAACAACCTGCCGCAGTCCACCACCCTGCACTGGCACGGCATCCGGCTGCGCAACGACATGGACGGCGTCCCCGGAGTGACCCAGCGGCCGATCAAGACCGGCGCCGCCTTCGACTACCGCTTCACCGCGTTCTACCCGGGCACGTACTGGATCCATCCGCACTCGGGCGTCCAGCTGGACCGGGGGCTGTACGCACCGCTGATCGTGGAGGATCCGAAGGAGCCGCTGACGTACGACAAGGAGTGGGTCGTCGTCCTGGACGACTGGCTCGACGGGGTGGGCGGCCGCACCCCGGACAAGGAGTTCGAGCGGCTCAACGCGGGCAAGGGCGGCAAGGGCGGCCATGCGATGGACGACGGCTCCATGGATGCCGACGGCAAGCGCGGCGCCACGGCCACAGGCAAAGCCATGGCCAAAGCCAAAGCCAAAGCCACGGCCACGGCCACGGCCACGGCAAAAACCACGGCGACAGCCGAGCCCAAGGCGACAGCCAAGAGCACCGCCGCGGGCGGCGCCGAGCGCGACCGCGCCCGGTCCACCGCGCGGAAGAAGACCGCGCCCATGGAGAGCCGGCTGCTGGGCGGCCCCGCGGGCGATGTCACCTACCCCTACTACCTGGTCAACGGCCGCGCCCCCGAGTCCCCGCAGGTCTTCCGCGCCAAGCGCGGCGACCGGGTCCGCATCCGCATCATCAACGCGGGCGGTGACACCGCCTTCCGCGTCGCCCTCGGCGGCCACCGGATGACCGTCACCCACACCGACGGCTACCCCGTCGTACCGGCCAAGACGGACGCGCTGCTGCTGGGCATGGGCGAGCGCTACGACGTGCTGGTCACGGTCAAGGAGGGGGTCTTCCCGCTCGCCGTGATCGCCGAGGGCAAGGGGCGGTCCGCGATGGCGGTGCTGCGCACCCGTGGCAAGAACCCGGTGAAGTTCCCGCGCCCCAAGGAGCTGGACGGCGAGCTGCTCACCGCGGACCGGCTGAAGGCGGCGGAGGACGTCCGGCTGACGCCCAAGGAGCCCGACCGCATCATCCGCATGCGGCTCACCGGCTCGATGCGGAAGTGGGACTGGGCGATCAACGGCCGGCCGTACGACCCCTCGCAGCGTTATCCGGTACGGGAGGGTGAGCGGGTGCGGATCTCCTTCATCAACGGCACCGACATGTGGCATCCGGTCCATCTGCACGGCCACACCTTCGCGCTGCCGGACGGCGGCCCCCGTAAGGACACCACGGTCCTGCTGCCGCACCACAAGGTGAACGTGGACCTCGACGCCGACAACCCGGGGCTGTGGATGGTCCACTGCCACAACGTCTACCACTCGGAGTCCGGGATGATGACCGTTCTCGGTTACCAGAAGTAGCCGCTCGCGGCGGGCAAGGCCCGGCCCCCGGAGGCGACGGGGCCGGGCGTGGTTCGCCCCGGCACGGTTCGCCCGGCGTGAGACCGCGTGAGACCGGCGTGAGAAGGGAGACACCCCCGGCTATCGCGTCAGACAGACGATTACACTGGGCGCGTGCCTCAACTTCGCCTCGCTCTGAACCAGATCGACTCGACCGTCGGCGACCTCGACGGCAACACCGAATCGATACTCCACTGGACCCGGCACTCCGCCGAGCAGGGCGCCCATCTGGTGGCGTTCCCGGAGATGGTGCTGACCGGCTACCCCGTCGAGGACCTGGCGCTGCGCTCGTCCTTCGTCGAGGCGTCGCGCGCCGCGCTGCGCTCGCTCGCCGAGCGGCTGGACGCCGAGGGGCTGGGCGAGGTGCCGGTGGTCGTCGGCTACCTCGACCGCAGCGAGCGCGCCCGGCGCTACGGCCAGCCGGCCGGCTCACCGCAGAACGCGGGCGCCGTGCTGCACCGGGGCGCCGTCGCCCTGACCTTCGCCAAGCACCATCTGCCGAACTACGGGGTCTTCGACGAGTTCCGCTACTTCGTGCCCGGCGACACCCTGCCCATGGTGCGCGTCCACGGCATCGACGTGGCCCTCGCCATCTGCGAGGACCTGTGGCAGGACGGCGGCCGGGTGCCGGCCAGTTGCTCGGCGGGGGCCGGGCTGCTGCTGTCGATCAACGCCTCGCCGTACGAGCGGGAGAAGGACGACACCCGGCTGGACCTGGTGCGCAAGCGGGCCCAGGAGGCGGGCTGCACCACCGCGTACCTGGCCATGATCGGCGGCCAGGACGAGCTGGTCTTCGACGGCGACTCGATCGTCGTGGACCGGGACGGCGAAGTCATCGCGCGCGCCCCGCAGTTCGCCGAAGGCTGTGTGCTGCTCGACCTCGAGCTGCCCGCCGCCGACCCGGGCTCGGTCCCCGAGGGGGTCGTGGACGACGGCCTCCGCATCGACCACGTCACCCTCTCCGCCGAGCCGCTGCCCGCTTACGAGCCGGAGCTCGCGGGCGGCGAGGCCGAGCGGCTCGGGGACGACGAGGAGGTCTACACGGCGCTGGTCGTGGGGCTGCGGGCCTATGTGGCGAAGAACGGTTTCCGCAGTGTGCTGATCGGACTCTCCGGCGGAATCGACTCCGCACTCGTCGCCGCCATCGCCTGTGACGCGGTCGGCGCGCAGAACGTGTACGGCGTCGCGATGCCCTCGCGCTACTCCTCCGAGCACTCGATCGACGACGCCACCGAGCTGGCACGGCGCACCGGGCTGAACTTCCGCACGGTCCCGATCGCCCCGATGTTCGACGCCTATATGGGCTCCCTGGGCCTCACCGGGCTGGCCGAGGAGAACCTGCAGTCGCGGCTGCGCGGCACGATGCTGATGGCGATCTCCAACCAGGAGGGCCACATCGTCCTCGCCCCGGGCAACAAGTCCGAGCTGGCCTGCGGCTACTCCACGCTCTACGGGGACTCGGTCGGCGCGTACGGCCCGATCAAGGACGTCTACAAGACCTCCATCTTCCGGCTGGCGAAATGGCGTAACCGTGCGGCGGAAGAGCGGGGCCAGACCCCGCCCATCCCCGAGAACTCGATCACCAAGCCGCCGAGCGCCGAGCTGCGCCCCGGCCAGGTCGACACCGACTCGCTCCCCGACTACGACGTCCTCGACCGGATCCTGGAGCTGTACGTCGACCGCGACCAGGGGCGTGCCGAGATCGTGGCGGCGGGATACGACGACACGCTGGTGACCCGGATCCTGCGGCTGGTGGACACCGCCGAGTACAAGCGCCGGCAGTACCCGCCGGGCACGAAGATCTCCGCGAAGGGCTTCGGCAAGGACCGCCGGCTGCCCATCACCAACCGCTGGCGGGAGCGCGTCTGAGGCTCTTGGGCGGCGCCCTGTGAGCTATGCCTGAGCGTCCAGGAATGTCCTGATCAGGCCCAGCCACGCGTCGGGCGCCTCCGCGAACGGCAGATGGCCGGACTCCAGCTCGGCGAAGCGCGCCCCCGGGATCGCGTCCGCCACCTGGCGGTGGTGGTACGGCGTGGCCATCGTGTCCTGCGTCGTGGAGATCACCAGGGTCGGCACCCGGATCCGGCCCAGGTCCTCGCGGACGTCGATCCGGCCGACCAGCTCGACCTGGTCGATCGCGCCGGGCGGTACGGAGGCGCGGGCGCCCTCGATCACCGCGCCGAGCTGCTCGGGCGTCATCCGGTCCAGATAGGGCGCGCCCGCGCCGATGAGCGCGGTCCAGCGGGCGGTGGCCTCCTGGTCGCCCGAGCGGAGATGGCGCAGCCAGTCGTCCACCAGGAGCCGCATCCGGGCGCTGGGGTGGGCGAAGGTCGCGGTCAGGACCAGCGCGGTGACCCGCTGCGGATGGCGGGTGGCGGCGCGCAGGGCGACCGGGCCGCCGAGGGAGTATCCGGCGACGGCGAAGGTGTCCAGGCCCTCCTCGAGGGCCGTGGCCACCAGTTGGTCGGCCAGGGTGTCGAGGTCCAGCGGTCCGCTCGCGCACGGGGTGCGCCCGGAGCCGGGGTAATCGGGGCCGACCACGCGGTGGCGCTCGGCGAGACCGTCCAGGATGGGGCCGTAGTTCCCCTCGATGGAGCCGGTCCCGCCGTGGGCGAGCAGCAGTCCGGGGCCGGTGCCCCGGACGATGCGGGCCAGGGGTGAGGTG
This sequence comes from Streptomyces yongxingensis, assembly GCF_055597465.1. Classification (NCBI taxonomy): domain Bacteria; kingdom Bacillati; phylum Actinomycetota; class Actinomycetes; order Kitasatosporales; family Streptomycetaceae; genus Streptomyces; species Streptomyces yongxingensis. The sequence continues at coordinate 7,796,273 of NZ_CM145717.1, read as the reverse complement.
CTGGTGCTGGTGCTGGTGCTGGTCATCAGGTGGTGTCCTTACGTCTCACGGCTGATGACGGGACGCTAAAGCCTCACATGGGTGTCAAAGTCAAGCGAACGGGTCCCGGGGCCGCCCCGGGTCGCGGCCCCGGCCGCCCCGGACGACGGGGCCGGCACTCGCCGGGCAACGGAAGGCCCCCGCCGGGCGGCGGGCCCCTCGTCTCGGTTACGGCTCGGAGGCGCGCCGAAGGGCCGGCGCGGGGCTGTGTCGATATGCGGCTCCGCCGCGTGAGCGGAGCCGCGTGGTGGGGGCTTCGCCCCAGATCTCGGGGGCTGGGGCGGAGCCCCAGTTTCGGGAAGGGGCGGGGAGGGGAGCAGCCCGCCGCAGGCGTCACGGTCCGCCGGACACCCGTCAGCTCAGCGCACCTCGGACATTTGCGGCATCGACTCGCTGCTCGCGACGACCCGCGAGCCGCTCACCGGGGCCCGGTCGGTCAGGCCCGCGATCAGCGCGATCGCGAGACCGATCACCGCGAGCACCGCACCGACCAGCGTCGGGGAGGTCCAGCCCCAGCCCGCCGCGATGGCGACGCCGCCGAGCCACGCGCCACCGGCGTTGGCCAGGTTGAAGGCGGAGTGATTGGAGGCGGAGGCCAGCGTCGGGGCGTGCTGGGCCTTGTTCATCACCAGCATCTGGAGCGGGGTGGTGGTCATGAAGCCGACCGCGCCCAGCACCACGACCGACAGCAGCGCCGCCCACTTCACATGCACCGTGAAGTCGAAGACCACGAGCACGGCGGCCAGCGCCGCCAGCGAGCCGTAGAGCGTCGGCCGCAGCGCCCGGTCGGTCAGCGGACCGGCGACCAGGGCGCCCAGCGTCATGCCGATGCCGAACAGCGCCAGCACCAGGGTGACCGTCGACTCACCGAACCCGGTGACCTCGGTCATCATCGAGGCGAGGTAGCTGTAGACGGCGAAGACACCGGCGAAGCCGAAGACGGCGGTGAGCAGCCCCAGCAGCACCTGGCGGTCGCGCAGCGCGCCGAGCTCCTGGCGCAGCCCGCCGTGCTGCTCGTGGGAGACCTGCGGGACCAGCCGGGCGAGGGCGGCCATGGCGACCACGCCGATCACGGCGACGACCAGGAAGGTCGCGCGCCAGCCGAGGTGCTGGCCGAGCAGGGTGGCCACGGGGACGCCGACGATGTTGGCGATGGTCAGCCCGAGGAACATGGTGGCGACCGCGCGGGCCCGCCGATCCTCGGTCACCAGCCGCGCGGCGACCACCGCGCCGACGCCGAAGAACGCGCCGTGGGGCAGCCCGGCGAGCACCCGGCCCGCGATCAGCAGCCCGAAGTTGGGGGCGAGGGCGGAGGCGAGGTTGCCCACCGTGAAGAGCGCCATGAGCAACACGAGCATCCGCTTGCGCGGGATACGGGAACCGAGGGCGGTCAGCAGCGGAGCGCCCACCACGACTCCGATGGCGTAGGCAGAGACGAGGTATCCGGCCGTGGGCACCGAGGTGTCCAGATCATTCGCGACATTGGGCAGCAGGCCCATCATCACGAATTCGGTAGTACCAATGCCGAAGGCGCTCACAGCAAGGGCGAGCAGGGCCAGGGGCATGAGAGACCTTTCAAACGAAGGAGAAACGTGCAGGGATGCGTATGTTCTCTAGCTGAACAAAGTCTCTCACGCAGAATGTTCCCGAGGAGATCCCCAAGATGAACGGCACGTAAGATCTCGCCGGGTGCCCCGTGAGCCGTGTCACCCGACGGCTCCGAGCGGCACGGGCTCAGTACCCCAGCGGCACGGGCTCAGTACCCGAGCGGCACGGGCTCAGTACCCGAGCGGCACGGGCTCAGTAGTCGACCGACGCCGCCACCGGAAGGTGATCGCTGCCGGTCCTGGGCAGCGCCCACGCCGAGACCGGATCCAGCCCCCGCACCATGATCTGGTCGATCCGGGCCATCGGGAACGAGGCGGGCCAGCTGAAGCCGAAGCCGTCGCCCGCCGCGCCCTGGGCGGACCGCATCTGCGCGGTGACGGGGGCGAGCGCGCGGTCGTTCATGGTGCCGTTCAGATCGCCGAGCAGGATCACCTTGTTGAGCGGCTCCCGGGCGATGGCCTGGCCCAGCGCCTCGGCGCTGTCGTCGCGCTGCCCGGCGGTGAAGCCCGCGTTGAACTTCACCCGCACCGAGGGCAGATGGGCCACGTAGACACCGACCTCACCGCGCGGGGTGGCCACGGCGGTGCGCAGCGCGCGCGTCCAGCCCAGCTTGATGTCCACCGGCTTGGTCCCGGACAGCGGGTACTTGCTCCACAGCCCCACCGTGCCCTGCACCGTGTGGTAGCGGTAGGTGCCCGCCAGGGCCCGCTCGTACGTCGGCACGGCCGAGCTCGTCAGCTCCTCCAGGGCCACCACATCGGCGCCCGAGGCGGCCACGTCCTTCGCGGTGCCGGTCGGATCGGCGTTCTCCGCGTTGACGTTGTGGGTGACGACGGTCAGCTCACCGCCGCTGCCGGACTTGTCGGCGAACATCAGCCCGCCGAAGAGGTTCAGCCAGACGGCGACGGGCAGCACCAGCGCCAGCACGGCGCTCGCCGACCGCCGCACCAGGCCGAGCACCAGCAGCACCGGAAGGAACAGGCCCAGCCAGGGCAGGAAGGTCTCCAGCAGCGAGCCCAGGTTGCCCACCCGGTTGGGGATGTCGGCGTGGAAGATCATGACCAGGGCGAGCAGGACCGCGATCGCCGCCAGCACCAGTCCGCGCCGCCAGATGCCGCGATCGTTCCGGAGCCGGTCGAACAGGCGGCCGATCCGGGAGCCCGATTGCTGGGGCGCGTCCCCGAGCTGTCCCGTCTCCTGCGTGTACGCCTGCGTCATTCGCTGTCCCTCACTGCCTCAACTGCCGCGCCTTGGACTACGACCCTAGGTGATGACCAGGGCTTTTCCCGACGCCCCCGGTGGGAGTGCGCAACGCCCCCGGTGGAGGTGCTCCCCGTCCGAGGACGACGGGACGACGGCCGCGAGTTCCACGTCCCGGCCCGGGAGGGGGCGTTGTGACACAACAGGCACAAACCGCTCAGCGGCGTGGGGAGACCCCTTCGAGGACCGTGTCGACGATCCGTTCGGCCAGCCCCTCGGGCAGCTCCTTCCACTCGTGGAGCATGGCGCGGGCGAGCATCGGGCCGGTGAAGAGGTCGGCGAGCAGCTCCAGATCCACATCGGCACGGATCTCACCGCTCTCCCGCCCCCGCCGCAGCACGGCGCGCAGGCTCGCGCGGCGCGCCGCTATGACGTTCTCGTCGTAGGCCCGCCACAGCTCCTTGTGCGCGTGCATCTGGGTGATGACGCTGCGCAGCAGGGCGGAGTTGCGCTTGGCGAGCCCGCGCCGACGCATGAACTCCAGGATGGTGACGAGGTCGTCGCGCACCGAGACCCCGGCCGGCTCGGGGCTGGGCTCCTCCAGGGAGCGCAGCACATCGAGCATCAGCGCGTCCTTACCGGGCCAGCGGCGGTAGACGGTGGCCTTACCGACCCCCGCCTCGCGGGCGATCCCCTCGATCGAAAGACCGCCGACCGAGGCACCCTCCTCCAGCAGCCGCAGCGCGGCCTCGATGATCGCGGCGTCGGTGGCGGGGCTGCGGGGACGGCCGCGGAGCCTGGGCGCGGAGCTCTCCGGTGCGGTCATCGGTCGGCCGACGCCTCCTCCCGCGGATGCGGCCGCCCGTCGTCGGGGGCCTTGCCGGAGCCTTCCTTGCCGGGCAGGAAGGCCAGGACGACCAGCGCGCCGAGGACGGCGACGCCCGCCGAGCCGAGGGCGGCGATGTGCATGGCGTGGACGAAGGCGTCCTGGGCCGGGCCCACCAGCGCCTGTCCCCTGGGCCCCAGCTTCTCGGCGACCCCCATGGTGGCCTCGACGGACTCGCCCGCCGAGCGTTGTACGGAGTCGGGCAGTCCGGGCACGGCGGCCAGGGTGTCCCGGATGCGGTCGCGGTAGGCGGTGGAGAGCACCGAGCCCAGCACCGCGACCCCGAGCGCGCCGCCGACCTGCCGGAAGGTGTTGTTGAGCGCCGAGCCGGAGCCGGCCTTCTGGCGCGGCAGCGCCTGCATGATCCCGGTGGTCACCGGCGGCATGATGTGCGCCATTCCGGTGCCCTGGGCGAAGAACAGCACCTCGAGCACGACGATCGGGGTGTCCACGCCCAGCAGCAGGAACCCCGACATGGTGGCGGCCACCAGCAGCATCCCGCAGGTGCACACCGCGCGGGCGCCGAACCGCTCGACGACCAGCCGGGCGCGCGGGGCGAAGATGAGCTGCGCCACGGCCAGCGGCAGGATCAGCAGCCCGGATTCGAGGGCGCTGTAGCCGCGCACGCTCTGGGTGTAGAAGACCATGAAGAAGGTCACGCCCATGAGGGCGAAGAAGACCAGGGCGACGGCGGCGATGGCGGCGGAGAAGGCGGGGTTGCGGAAGTAGCCGATATCGATGGCCGGGTGGTCGCTGCGCTTCTCGTGCACCACGAACAGGGCCAGGACGGCGAGCCCGGCGGCGATCGAGCCCAGCACCTGGGCGTCGGTGAAGTCGGCGAGCTGGCCGCCCTTGATGATGCCGTAGACCAGCAGGACGAGCCCGACGACGGACAGCAGCACGCCCAGCGGGTCCACCCGGCCGGGCGCGGGGTCCCTGGAGTCGGGGACGAGCACCACCATCGCGATCAGTCCGACGATCACGATCGGCACATTGACGAAGAAGACCGAACCCCACCAGAAGTGTTCGAGCAGCAGTCCACCGGTGATCGGGCCGATGGCGATGGCCAGCCCCACCGCGGCGACCCAGATGCCGATCGCCTTGGCCTGCTCCTCGCGTTCGAAGACATTGACCAGGATGGCGAGGGTCGCGGGCATCACGAACGCGGCGCCGAGACCCATGAGCGCCCGGAAGCCGATGAGTTCACCGGGCGATCCGGAGAAGGCGGCGAGCACCGAGCCCGTGCCGAACACCGCCATCCCGCCGAGCAGGACCTTCTTACGGCCGATCCGGTCGCCGAGGATCCCCGCGGTGAACAGCAGCCCGGCGAAGACCAGCGTGTAGGAGTTGATCGCCCATTCGAGCTGGCTCTGGGTGGCGCCGAGCCCGGTGGGCTTCGGCGTGGCGATGGTCTTCATCGCCACGTTGAGTATCGAGTTGTCGAGGACGACGACCAGCACGCTGAACATCAGGACGACGAGGATCGCCCAGCGCCTGCGGTGGATCGCCTCCGCGACGCCGGACCCGGCCGGCGCGCCCTGGGTGCTGGGTGGGGTTGCCATGCGGCCCAGGCTAGGCGACTTACGATACGAGACCGTCTCGTATTGGAGAATCTTTGCGAGGCTTTGGGTCGATCCGGGCCCACTTTCGCCTCGGCAGGAGCCGTGCCAGCATGGGGTTGGTCCGGGGACGCCGTCAGGGCGCCTCGAGATGATGAACAGGAGCCGTAGCGATGACGCACGTCAGTCCTGCGCGAAAGCAGTCCGAGAAGGCGCTCTACGGGGGCACGGGCTCCCGCCGCATCACCGTCCGTGACATCGCGGCCGCCAAGGAGCGCGCCGAGAAGTGGCCGATGCTCACCGCCTACGACGCGATGACCGCGTCCGTCTTCGACCAGGCGGGCATCCCGGTGCTGCTGGTCGGCGACTCGATGGGCAACTGCCACCTGGGCTACGAGTCCACCGTGCCCGTCACCATGGACGAGATGGCGCTGCTGTCCGCCGCCGTGGTCCGCGGCACCCGGCGCGCCCTCGTCGTCGGCGACCTGCCCTTCGGCTCGTACCAGGAAGGCCCGGTCCAGGCGCTGCGCAACGCCACCCGCCTGGTCAAGGAGGCGGGCGTGGGCGCGGTGAAGCTGGAGGGCGGGGAGCGCTCCGCCCATCAGATCGAGCTGCTGGTCCAGTCCGGCATCCCGGTCATGGCCCACATCGGCCTGACCCCGCAGTCCGTCAACGCCTACGGCGGCTACCCCGTCCAGGGGCGCGGCGAGGAGGCGGCCCAGCAGCTCCTGCGGGACGCCAAGGCGGTCCAGGACGCGGGCGCCTTCGCGGTCGTCCTGGAGCTGGTCCCGGCCGAGCTGGCCGCCGAGGTGACCCGGTCGCTGCACATCGCCACCGTCGGCATCGGCGCAGGTCCGGACTGCGACGCCCAGGTGCTGGTGTGGACGGACATGGCGGGCATGACCGACGGCCGGGTGCCGCGCTTCGTCAAGCAGTACGCCGAGCTGCGGCAGGGCCTGGGCGACGCGGCACGGGCCTTCGCGGAGGACGTCGTCGGCGGGGCCTACCCGGCCGAGGAGCACTCCTTCCACTGAGACCACACCGGAGCCCCGCTGAGCACCACGCCGTCAGGCGCCAGGAGCCACCGCGGTACAACGACAGCCCGCCGATCTTCCCCCGTCGGCGGGCTGTCTGCCGCTTGTCGGTGGTCTGTCGGTGGCGGCTGTCATCGTGGGCGGCATGACGCGACGGGAACACAGGATCAGGGACGGCAACGCCGTCGAAGTTCGGGGGCTGGTCAAGCACTTCGGTGACACCAAGGCCGTCGACGGAGTGGATCTGGACGTGCCGGAGGGCACCGTCCTGGGGGTGCTGGGCCCCAATGGCGCCGGTAAGACGACACTCGTCCGGTGTCTGTCCACCCTGCTGGTGCCGGACGCCGGCACCGCGGTGGTGGCCGGGTACGACGTGGTGCGCCAGCCCCGGCAGTTGCGCCGCACCATCGGGCTGACCGGGCAGTACGCCTCGGTCGACGAGAAGCTCCCCGGCTGGGAGAACCTCTACATGATCGGGCGGCTGCTCGATCTCTCCCGCAAGGAGGCCCGTGCGCGGGCGGACGCCATGCTCGAGCGGTTCTCGCTCACCGAGGCGGGCAAGCGGCGGGTGCGCACCTACTCCGGCGGTATGCGCCGCCGGCTGGACCTGGCCGCGTCCATGATCGGCCGGCCGTCGGTGCTCTATCTGGACGAGCCCACCACCGGTCTGGACCCGCACTCCCGCAACGAGGTGTGGGACGAGGTCCGGCGGATGGTCGCCGACGGCGCCACCGTGCTGCTGACCACCCAGTACATGGAGGAGGCCGAGCAGCTCGCCGACAACCTGACGGTGATCGACCGGGGCCAGGTCATCGCCAACGGCCGGGTGCACGAGCTCAAGGCCAAGATCGGCGGCCGCACCCTGCAGATCCGCCCGTCCGACCCCGGTGAGCTGCACCGCATGGTCGGCGCCATCAGCCAGGCGGGGCTCGACGGCATCGGCGGCGCGATCGCCGACGTCGAGGAGGGCCAGGTCAATGTGCCCATCGCCAGCGATGAGCAACTGACCGCCCTGATCGGTCTGCTCGGTGAGCGCGGCTTCGCGATCTCCGGGATCCACACCCAACTGCCCAGCCTGGACGAGGTCTTCCTGGCCATCACCGGCCGGAAGGCGTCCACACCGCAGGACGACAAGAAGCTGGAAGAGGTCGCCGCGTGAGTACGGCCACGATGACCGCGCCCGTGGGGGGAAAGAGCGACGGCCGGATCGGCCTCCGCGCCAATCTGCGCCACATCGGCGCGCTGGTGCGGCGCTATACCATGCAGATCAGGTACGAACCGTTCGCGATGTTCGACGCCCTGGCGATGCCGATCGTCTTCGCGCTGCTGTTCACCTATGTCTTCGGTGGCGCGATGACGGGCGGCAACCGCTCCGAGTACGTCAACTACTTCATTCCCGGTCTGATGGCGATGGGCGGGCTCAACATCGCGATGTCGATCGGCATCGGCGTCAATGACGACTTCAGCAAGGGCGTCATGGACCGCTTCCGCACGATGCCGATCGCCCGCTCCTCGGTGCTGATCGCCAAGCTGATCGTGGAGAGCGGCCGGATGCTGGTGTCCACCATCATCCTGCTGATCATGGGCTTCATCATGGGCTTCGAGCTCGAGACCGGCCCCCTGGAGCTGCTGGCCGCGGTGGCCCTGTCCGTGGTCTTCGGATCCTCTCTGACCTGGATCTTCATGCTGCTGGGGATGTCGCTGAGCACCCCGCAGGCGGTCAGCGGCATGGGCTTCCTGGTGATGATGCCGCTGCAGTTCGGCTCGTCCATCTTCGCCCCGACCGCCACCATGCCGGGGTGGCTGCGGTCCTTCACCGAGTACAACCCGCTGTCCCGGCTCGCGGACGCCGCACGGGCGCTGACCAGCGGCCACGGCGCGGTGGCCGAACCGGTGATGGTGACCCTGGGGTGGGCGGTGGCCCTCACGGTGGTCGTGGCGCCGCTCGCGGTGCGCAGGTTCCGCAACAAGACGAGCTGACGGTCCGCGGACCGCGGCCACCGGCAGGGCGCGTCCTGCGGGGGGACGCGCCCTGCCGGTCGGCATGTCGCCGCCGGACCCCGGGCGGGCCCGCTCAGAGCAGTGCGGTGGCCTCCTCCAGCGTGAGGCCGGTGCCCTCGGCGTGGGCCCGCTCGTACGCGGCGTCCCCGAGCTCGGCCCGCGCCGCGGCCTCGGTGCGCTCCCGGCCCGTCAGCTCGACGGCGGACTTCCGGTAGTACTGCGCCTTGCGCAGCGCGTCGTACGCCCCCACCAGCCGCGCCGCAGTACCGGCCCGCTCGGCGCCGCCGAGGCCGCTCAGCGCCTCGGCCCCGGTGAGCAACTGGGTCACCGGGATGTACGGCGCGATGAGGTCCGTCATCGCGCCGCCGCACTTCGCCAGCGCACCGCGCACCCTCTCCAGGGCGTCGCCCGGCCGTCCCTCCAACAGGTCCAGCCAGGCCAGCATCCCCTCCACCATGCCCGCGAACAGCCGCAGCGACCGGCCCTCGAACTCCCCGTGCAGCGTGACCAGCAGGGCCCGTGCCTCCGCGACGCGGCCCGTGGACCCGCAGCGCAGCGCCAGATGGATCCGGGCGTACGACAGCGCCTCGGCGCCCACGTGCTGCCGCTGCCCGACCACCTCGCGCAGGATCCGCTCGCCCTCCGCGGCCTCCTCCTCGTCGCCCAGCTCCACGAAGACCCCGGCCAGCCGGGAGCGGAGGAACAGCACCTGCTCATGGGCCCCGAGCTCCTGGGCGCAGCGGATCGCCGCGCGGTAGTCCTCGGCCGCGGCCGCGCCCTCGCCGCGCTGCTCCCGTGTCTCACCGCGGCCGGCCAGCGCCTCCGCCGTGCCCCATACGTCACCGAGCCGGCGGAAGATCTCCAGGGCCTCGTCGGCGTCGCGGATCGCGCCCTGGTGCTCGCCTCTGCGCTCGTTGTGCACCCTGGCCCGCAGTTGGAGGTTGAACGCCAGCTCCCACGCGTAGCCCAGCTCCCGGCAGGTGCGCACCGCCTCGTCGGCCATCCCCCGCAGCAGGCCGAAGTCACCCTTGAGGATCACCGCGAAGAACCACAGCACGCCCGGGAGACGGCAGGTCTGGGGCAGCCCCGGCCGGTAGGCGGAGACGATGCCCTCCAACTCGCGCCGGGTGTCGCCGCCCACCATGGCCTGGAGGTCGCCCTCGATGTTGGACAGCGCGAACAGCCGCACCCCGCGCCGCGCCTCCTCCAGCAGCTCGGGCTCCATCGGCGGCGGGGCGGCGGTACAGCTCACGTACAGCGGCGGCGCGGGGGTCACGGGCGGCGCGAAGGGGCTCGGCCCGAGCTCGGCCGCGGCGGTCGCCCAGTGGTGGGCCTCGACGCGGTGGCCGCGCAGATGCCAGAACCAGCCGAGCGAGAGCACCAGGCACAGCGCCTCCTGCTCGTCGCGGGCGGCCACGGCCCGGCGCAGCGCGGTGCGCAGGTTCTCGTGCTCGGTCTCCAGCCGGAGGAGCCAGTGGCGCTGTGCCGGGCCGCGCAGCAGCGGGTCGGCGGTACGGGCCAGCTCCCGGTAGGCGACGAGGTGGCGGCGTTCGACCGCGGCCCGCTCGCCGGACTCGTCCAGCCGCTCCGCCGCGTACTCGGCGACGGTCTCCAGCAGCCGGTAGCGCATGTCCCCGTCCGCCCCGGGCTCCGGTCCGGGTGCCGTTCCGGGTGCCGTTCCGGGCGCGGTGACGACAAGCGATTTATCGACAAGGGAACCGAGCAGGGCGGCCACATCGCGGGGGTCCACGGCCCCGGCGTGCTCTTCGGTGTCCCCGCACACCGCCTCCGCCTCGGCCAGCCCGCAGCCGCCCGCGAAGACGGACAGCCGGGCGAGCACGGTGCGTTCGGGGGCGTCGAGCAGGCCCCAGGACCAGTCGACGACCGCGCGCAGGGTCTGCTGGCGGGGCAGCGCCGTACGGCTGCCGCTGGTCAGGAGGCGGAAGCGGTCGTCAAGCCGGTCGGCGAGCTGCCGCGGGGTGAGCAGCCGCAGCCGCGCGGCGGCCAGCTCGATCGCCAGCGGCAGCCCGTCGAGGCGGCGGCAGATCTCGGCACACGCGGCCGGGTCGTCCTCGGTACGGAACCCGGGCCGGGCCGCCGCGCCCCGGTCCTGGAGCAGCCGCAGCGCGACGGGGTCGGGCAGCGGCTCCACGGGGCGCACCAACTCGCCGGGGACGCCCAGGGGTTCGCGGCTGGTGGCCAGGATGGTGACCCCGGGGCACTGGGCGAGCAGGGACTCGGCGAGGTGGGCCGCGGCCGCCACGAGGTGTTCGCAGTTGTCGAGCACGATCAGCATCCGGCGCGGGGCGCAGTGCTCGATCAGCCGAGCGCGCGGATCGTGCAGGGTCGGGTCGGTCGCGGCGCGCAGCCCCTCGGCCGCCGTGCCGAGGATGACCGTCTCGCGCGCCCCGAGCGCGCTGAGGACCGTCTCCGGAACGGTCTCGGGGTCGTCCACGGGCGCGAGCTCGGCCAGCCACACCCCGTCCGGCCAGCCGGGCGCGACCGACTCGGCGGCCTCCTGCGACAGCCGCGTCTTCCCGGCCCCGCCGGGCCCGAGGAGCGTGATCAGCCGGTGCTCGGCCAGATCGCCGCGCAGGGCCGCCAGATCGGCCTCGCGCCCGACGAAGCTGGTCAGCCGGGCCCGCAGATTGCCACCGCCGGTGCGGGCGGGACCGGCCGGTACGGGCTCCGGGGAACCGGGTCCCGACGGCCCGGGAACCCCCTCACCGGTCACCGCCAGCAGCTCGGCGTGGAGCGCCCGCAGCTCCGGCCCCGGATCGGCGCCCAGCCGCTCGGCGATCTCCGTACGGATCGCCTCGTACGCGGCCAGCGCCTCCGCCACCCGCCCCACGTCCCGCAGGGCACGGATGCGCAGCGCGTGCAGCGGCTCGTCCAGGGGATGGGCGTCGCAGAGCCCGGTGAGCGCGGGGAGGGCGTGGTCGGCGCGGCCGAGGGCGAGGTCGGCGGCGAGCCGGGCGCGCCGCGCGTCCAGCCGTCGCGCCTCGGCGCGGGCGGCGGGCGCGGTGGCGTCGGGCAGATCGCTGAGCGCGGGCCCGCGCCACAGGGCGAGGGCGGCGTCGAGCAGATCGACGGCCTTGGCCGGATCGCCGTCGGCGAGGGCGCGGGCGCCCTCCTCCGCGAGCCGTTCGAAGCGGTGCAGATCGACGTCGTCGGGGTCGGCGCTCAGCCGGTACCCGCCCGGAACGGACTCCACGGCGTCCCTGCCGAGCGCCCGCCGCAGCCGCCCGACCAGCGCCTGCAACGCACCGTGCTCGTCGGCGGGCGGATCGGTGTCCCAGATCTCCCCGATGAGCGCTCCGGTGGTCCGCGCCCGCCCGGGCGCCAGCGCGAGCGCCGCCAGCAGCGCACGCAGCCGCGCCCCGCCGACGTCCACGGGGGTGCCGTCGTCATGGCGGGCCTGGGTGGTGCCGAGGATGCCGTAGCGCACGGGCCCATTCTGATGGATGGCCCGCCGGGCGAGGCATCGGCCTCGGACGCGCGGGAACGGTGACGGGCCGCGGGAACGGCGACGGGCCGCGGGAACGGCGACGGGTCGAGGGAACGGCGACGGGTCGAGGACGGGCGTCCGCGGGCGCGTGGCACTGATCACATCTGTGCCTCCCGGCCCGGAACTCCGCGCACACTGTCCGTCGTTTCCCCCTCAGCGCTCACCAGCCCGTATGGAGACCCCACCCGATGACCACCGCAGTCAGCCGCCGTGACCGGCGTATCAGCCCCGTCTTCCTCGGTCTGTTCGCGATCATGGTCGTGTCCGCGTGGGCCGTGTGGACGGAGTACTCCGCGAGCCCCGGCTTCGCCGTGTTCCTGTTCGTGGTCTCGGGGTGGATCGTCTCCCTGTGCCTGCATGAGTACGCCCATGCGCGCACCGCGCTGCACGGCGGGGACCTGACGATCGGCGCGAAGGGCTATCTGACCCTCAACCCGTTGAAGTACACCCATGTGGCGCTGAGCATCGTGCTGCCCGTGATCTTCGTGATCATGGGCGGGATCGGGCTGCCGGGCGGGGCGGTGTTCATCGAGCGGCACCGGATCCGGGGGCGGTGGAAGCACAGCCTGATCTCGGCCGCGGGGCCGCTGACGAATGTGCTGTTCGCGGCCGCGCTGACCGCGCCGTTCTGGCTCGGCGCCACCGACCGGGTGCCGGAGCTCTTCCGCTACGCGCTCGCGTTCCTGGCGCTGCTCCAGGTCACGGCCGCGATCCTTAACTTCCTGCCGGTGCCGGGCCTGGACGGGTACGGGGTGATCGAGCCGTGGCTGTCCTACCGCATCCGGCGCCAGGTCGAGCCGTACGCGCCGTTCGGGCTGCTCGCGGTCTTCGGGATCCTGTGGATACCCGAGGTCAACCAGGGGTTCTTCGATGCGATCGACGCGGTGATGCGGGCCCTGGGCGTATCGGCGTGGGACACCTACTGGGGGCAGGAGTTCTTCCGCTTCTGGCAGGGCGAGCCCGATATCGCGGGGTTCCGCTCCTAGGGGGCGCCTGCGGCGGGCTGTTCCCCTCCCCGCCCCTTCCCGTATCCAGGGGCTCCGCCCCTGGATCCCGGACGCCCTTCGGGCGTGTCCTCAATCGCCGGACGGGCTGAAATCAGCCCCTCCGGCGATTGAGGAGCGGGGTCTGGGGCGGAGCCCCAGTTGTGGGAAGGGGCGGGGAGGGGAACAAGCCCGCCGCAGGCGCCCCCGTGGCCTCAGCCCGCCGCGCCCGTGCTGCTCTCGCGGTCGGCGCGGGCCTTGCGGAGGTAGTACCAGGCCATGTTGGACGAGATACCGGCGATCAGGATCCAGACGATGCCGAGCCAGCTCCCCCGCGCGAAGGACACGACGGCCGCGGCGATCGCGAGCACGCAGACGGCCAGGGTGTAGAGGGCGAGGCGGGGCATGGGGTCGGCTCCTGTCGGGGGGTGTGTCACTCCCCGCCATTGTCCCCCATGCGCCGCCGGAGGGGCCGGGCGCCCCGGATGTGGGCCAGGGCCCTTCTGACGGATCTCCGCGGCGTCGCGACGCCCGGCACGCCCTCAGACGTCCGTGACGCGCAGGCCCGCGTGGGCCTTGTAGCGGCGGTTGACCGAGATCAGATTGGCCACCAGGGACTCCACCTGGTGGGCGTTGCGCAGCCGGCCCGCGTAGACCCCGCGCATGCCCGGGATGCGGGCCGCGAGCGCCTGGACCACGTCGGTGTCGGCGCGCGACTCGCCCAGGACCATCACATCGGTGTCGATCTGCTCGACCTCCGGGTCCTGGAGCAGCACGGCCGAGAGGTGGTGGAAGGCCGCGGTGACCCGGGAGTCCGGCAGCAGGGCGGCGGCCTGCTCGGCCGCGCTGCCCTCCTCCGGCCGCAGCGCGTACGCGCCCTTCTTGTCGAAGCCCAGCGGGTTGACGCAGTCGATGACCAGCTTGCCGCCGAGCTCCTCGCGCAGCCCCTCCAGCGTCTTGGCGTGGCCGTCCCACGGGACGGCCACGATGACGATGTCGCTGCGGCGCGAGCACTCGGCGTTGTCCGCGCCCTCGATGCCGAGCTCCGCACCGCCCAGCTCCCGCGCCGCGGTCTGCGCGCGCTCGGCGGCGCGCGAGCCGATGATCACCTTCTGGCCGGCCCGGGCCAGCCGGTAGGCGAGGCCGCGGCCCTGGTCGCCGGTGCCGCCGAGGACACCGACGGTCAGGCCGGACACATCGGGGAGGTCCCAGGGGTCCTTGGCCGGGGCCTTCTTCGCGGGGGCGCCGGACGCGGAGTTCGTGGCATCAGGAGTAGTCATGACAGTGATCCTGTCACGCACCGCGGTCACCTTCACGGTGACGTCTCTTACGCTTTGACACTCCCCTCCGTCAGCCCTGTGCGCCAGTACCGCTGGAGTACGCCCATCAGCACCATCAGCGGCAGGACGGACAGGAACGCCCCGCCGACCGTGTACTGGTACAGCTCCGGCTGCCGGTCCGCGTACCCCTGCCAGGCCGTCAGACCGAGCTGGATCGGATAGAGGTCGGAGTCGGAGAGCATGACCAGCGGCAGAAAGAAGTTGTTCCAGATGTGCACGAACTGGAACAGGAAGACGGTCACCAGCGCCGGGGTCATCAGCCGCAGCCCCAGCGTGGAGAAGATCCGGGCCTCCCCCGCGCCGTCGATCCGCGCCGCCTCCAGGAGGGAGTCCGGGACGGCGGCGGCCGCGTAGATCCGGCACAGATAGACCCCGAACGGGCTGACCACGCTGGGGATCAGCACGGCCCAGTAGGTGTTGGCCAGACCGATCTCGCTGAAGAGCAGATACAGCGGGAGGGCGAGTGCCGTGCCCGGGATCAGCACTCCGGCCAGGATGACGTTGAAGACACCCTCCCGGCCGGGGAAGCGGTACTTGGCCAGGGCGTAGCCGGCCGCGGCCGACAGCAGGGTGGCCGCGAGCGCGCCGACGCCCGCGTACATCAGGCTGTTGGCGAACCACCGGGCGTAGATGCCGTCGTCGTAGGTGAGCACCCGGTGCAGATAGTCCAGCGGATGCGGGTCGTGGAACCAGAAGCCGAAGGTGCCGAAGAGATCGCTGCTGGACTTGGTGGAGGAGACCACGAGCCAGTAGACGGGGGTCAGGAAGTAGAGGGCGGCGACGGTGAGCAGCGAGACGGTGATGATCCGGTGCCGCAAGGGGGGTTCCAGCCCCTCCCGGCCCTTCGCCGCCCGGCGGCGGCCCGCACCGGGCCGGGCGCCTGGCGGGGCCGCCTCGGGCCCTCGCCGGGGCGCGGCCTCGCCCCCGGCCTCGTCCCCGGGCTCGCCGGCGACCACGCCGCCGGTCAGGTCGTTCGCCTCGCTCATCCGCTCTCGCCGTCCTTCCCCCGCTGGCCCACGAGCCTCAGGAAGCCGAAGGACAGCACGCAGGCGACGAGGGCGAGCAGCACCGCCTCGGCCGCCGCGATGTGCTGGTTGTTGCTGGTGAACGCCTCGTTGTAGGCGGCCAGATTGGGGGTGTAGCCGGAGTCGATGGAGTTGCTCAGCGGTTTGAGCACCTTCGGTTCGGCGAAGAGCTGGAGGGTGCCGATGAGGCTGAAGACGGTGGTGAGCACGAGCGCGGGCCGGATCAGCGGGAGCTTGATGTGCCGGGCCACCTGCCAGGCACTGGCCCCGTCGATCCGCGCCGCCTCGTACAGCTCGCCGGGGACGGCCTTGAGCTGGGCGATCAGCACCAGCATGTTGTAGCCGGTGAACTGCCAGGTGACGATGTTGGCGATGGACCACAGGACCGCCCCGCGGCCCAGGAAGTCCACGTTCCAGCCCACCGAATCGGCCATCTCCACCAGCGGGCTGATCCCGGGGACGTAGAGGAAGCCCCACAGGATCGAGGCGATCACGCCCGGCACGCCGTACGGCAGGAAGAAGGCGGTCCGGAAGAAGCCGACCCAGCGCGCGGACGCCGCGTCCAGCAGCAGCGCCAGCGCGGTGGCGAAGGCGATCATCACCGGGATCTGGACGGCGCCGAAGAGCAGCACCCGCCCGAAGCCCGCCGTGAACCGGTCGTCCTCCAGGGCGTGGGCGTAGTTGGACAGGCCCGCCCACACCTGCTTGGTCTCCCCGCCGAGGCCGAGCGGCCCGGTGCGCTCGACCTTCAGCAGGCTCTCGTAGAGGGCGTAGGCGATCGGGGCGATGAAGCACAGCAGGAAGAGGGCGAGGAAGGGCAGCAGGAACCCGGACGCCGCCCGGGCGCTGCGTGCCTCGGTCCTGGTGAGGCGGCGGGGGGCTCCTCTCATCCGCCTCACCCGGCCTTCACCTGGAGGCCCTTTTCCTTCAGATCGGTGATCGTCTGGCTCTGCACCTTCTTCAGCACGGAGCGGAAGTCGGACCCGTCCCCGATGGCCGCCGTGAAGGCGTCGCCGAGCCGCTGGTAGAGGGTGTCCGTGGCGGGGCCCCACTTCCAGCTGGTGTCCACGCCCTTGCTCGCCTGGTCGAAGACCTTGCTGTACTCCTGGCCGCCGAAGAAGTCCTTGTGCACATCGAGCTGGGAGGTGGTGTAGCCCTGCTTGGCGCCCGGGGTGCCATAGCCGTTCTCGATCAGGAGCTTGATCGACTCGGGGTCGGTGTTGAGCCAGATCGCGAAGGCCAGCGCGTCCTTGGGGTACTTGGTCTTGGCGAAGACCGCGGTGGTGGAGCCGCCCCAGTTGGCGTAGGCGGCGTCGCCCTTCTTCCACTGCGGCATGGGCACCACGCGCCATTTGCCCGCGGTCTTGGGGGCGTTGCCCACCAGCAGGGCGTCGCCCCAGCTGGCGCCGAGCCAGGAGGCCATGTCGCCGGTCTGGACGTCCTTGTACCAGGCGTTCTGCCGGTCCGGGATGGTCTTGATGAGCTTCCGGCGGACCAGCCCGTACCAGTAGTCGGCGACCTTACGGGTGGGCTCGTCGTCGATGGAGACGGTCCAGGTGTCGCCCTCGGCGCCGAACCAGCGCGCCCCGGCCTGCCAGGCGAGCCCCGCGAAGCGGTTGCCGTTGGTGGCCGAGAAGGTCTCGATCCAGGCGCCCTTCTTACGGATCGCGGTGGCGGCCGCCTCGTACTCGTCCCAGGTGGTGGGCGGCTCTATGCCCCACTTCTCGAAGAGGTCCTGACGGATGAACAGGCCCATCGGACCGGACGCCTGCGGTACGGCGTAGACGGCCTTGCCGAAGACGGACTGCTGCCACTGCCAGCCGATGAACTCGTCCTTGTGCTCGGCGACCCCGTACTTGGTCAGATCCAGCAGCCCGTTGTCGATGAGGAAACTGGGCACGACCGGGTATTCGATCTGGCCGAGGTCCGGCGGATTGCCCGCCTTGATGGCGGCGTGCATCTTGGCGTACTGGGCGCCGTCGACGGCCGAGACCTTCTCGACCTTGACCCGCACCTCGGGGTTCTTGCTGTTCCACAGGGCGACGGGCTTGTCGATGCCCGGCACCCAGGACCAGAAGGTCAGGGTGATCTTCTCGCCCTTCTTGCGGCCCTTGGGCTCATCACCCCCGTCGTCGTCCGAGCCGCAGCCCGCGAGGGCGAACCCGGCGGCCGCGGCGGCCGCGCCGCCGAGGACCGCGCGGCGCGGCGTTCCGTGCGTCCAGGTGTTCCGGTTCCTTGCGGTGTCGCTCATACCAGCTCCTCCATCGGAATGCGCCGGAATGTGATGGTCGAGTAGGCGCTGAAGTCGCCGGTCTCGTAGAGCAGTCCGACCGTGGCGTCGTCGAGCCGGACCAGATCGGAGTAGGCGGCGGGCAGGCCGTTCACGGTGTGGGCGGGCCGCCAGGTGACGCCGCCGTCAAAGCTGGTGCGGACGGTCATCAGCGCCCGGTACGCGGGGTCGGCGGGGCCGGAGAAGAGCAGCGCGTCCGGCTCGCCGAGGTGCAGCACGCTGCACTCCACGACGGGCGCGACCAGACCGGCCTGCGGCCGGAAGGGAAGGTCCAGGGTGACGCCGCCGTCGCCGGAGTGGGCGTCGGCGCGGGTGCCGGGCGCGGTGGCGTCGGTGCGGGTGTTGAAGTAGACCCGGCCGTCGGGGAGTTGGGCGGCGGTGGTCTCGTTGACGTTGACGTAGCCGTCGGGGTTGTCGTCCACGTACCCGATCCGCCAGGTGGCGCCGTCGTCGTCGCTGAGCAGGTCGTGCCCGCCGTTGTACCGCCCCTCGGTGCCGTCGTCGCCGGGGACGGTCGGGGGCAGGGAGTGGTTGCCGGGGATGACGATCCGGCCCGCGTGGGGGCCGTACCGCAGTTGGAGGGCATGGCCGGGGGTGGTGGCGTACCAGCGCCATTCGGGCCGCTTGACGCTCGCGGTGATCTCGCGGGCCTCGCTCCAGCTCGCGCCGTCGTCATCGCTGTACGTCAGCCACACCCGCCGCCCGTCGGCCGCGCTCACCTCGCCGCGCCGGATCCGGTCCTCGGTGGCGGAGGCGGCGCTGCGGACGTGCACCAGCAGGACGCGGCCGTCGTTCGGGCCGCCGTCGAGGACGACGGGGGCGGGGTTGCCCGCGGTTCCGTCGCCGTTGCGGGCGACGACCCGTAAGGGGCCCCAGGTGCGTCCGCCGTCGGCCGACCGCTTGAGCACGAGGTCGATATGGCCGTCGTCGGCGGAGGAGTCCACCCGGCCCTCGGCGAAGGCGAGGACGGTGCCGCCGTGGGTCAGCACGGCCGCCGGGATCCGGTAGCTCGCATAGCCGTCGGTCCCCGCCCGGAACGGAACGGACACCTCGTACGAGCGTGCCGCCCCCGTGCCGACTGTCATCAGACCTCCCGATGCCCCGTCGCAATCGAGTGCCGAGTCAGAAAAATAGGACGTAGGACGTCCCTTGTGTGCGGCGACCTTAGGGTTTGCCTCACAGAGCGTCAAGAGACGGCGCATGAACAGTTGGAGACGCGGACGGAGCGCGCGTGGGCGCCGGGCGCGGGGCGGGTCGACGGCATGCCTGGCGCATATGCCCCGAACGGGTGAGCCGGGGCCGAATCGCGCCCGCCGGGGCGCGGGCCGGGGCAGGATCCGGATGCCATGGACGCCGTAAGGGTCGCGCTGCTGCGCGAAGTCCTCGCCGGAACGGAATGGCTCCAGGCCACCCGCCGCTTCGCGGGCTCGCTACGGGCCTCGGTCGGACCGCGTGCGGGCGGACTGCTGCTGGTCGGCAGCGAGGCGTACGAACCGTGGCACCTGGCCGCGCACCTCGACGACGAGGCGGCCTGGTCCGGGCTGCCCGAGCTGTCCCCCACCCTCGTCCGCCACCGGGTGCCGGAGGGCGGCGCCGTCCCCGCGCACCTGGCGGTCGGGCTCGGGCGGCTGGAGCGGGCGGGCCGCGGGGAGACCCTGCTGGTGGTCGCGCCGGGCGACCCCGGGGCCGGGCTGCTGGAGCGGGTGAACGACGCCCGCCGGGGCGGGGCGACCGTGCTAGCCCTCGACGGCGGCGACGCCGAGCTGCACGCCCTGGCCCATGACGCGCTGTCCGCGCCCGAGGGCGGCGAACTCGACCTCGACACCCTCCAGCACCTGGTCAGCGCGGCCACCGGCGAAAACAGCCTGCCGCGCCCGGGCCGCCGCCGCTTCCAGGACCGGCTCGCCCGGCTCGCCGAGCACTTGGCGGCGCCGCCGCCCGCGCATTGGTGAGGGTGGCGTACGGACCGCGGCCTACGGCTGGTGATGGCGCCCTGGGGCCCGTAATTCGGTTGCCCGGTACGGCGGCCCGGCCGGACGATTCGCCTCGTGGCCTTGACCGACCAGGACGACCCTCCGGCGCCCCGCGCGCCGCGGCGGGCTCGCGCACTGCTGCCCGATCTCGCCCCGTGGCGCTCCTCCCGCGACTTCCGGCTGTTGTGGACCGCGGGGCTGGTGACCGCCTTCGGCAGCTTCCTGACGATGGTGGCGCTGCCGCTGCAGATCAAGGAGTTGACGGGCTCCGCCGCCGCGGTGGGCGCGATCGGGGCGGTCGAACTGGTGCCGCTGATCGTCTTCGGGCTGTACGGCGGTGCGCTGGCCGACGCCGTCGACCGGCGGCGGCTGATCCTGCTCACCGAGGCCGGGCTCGGGCTGCTCTCCGCGCTGCTGCTGGTCAACAGCGTACTGCCGGATCCCATGCTGTGGCCGCTGTATGTGGTGGCCGCGCTGACCAGTGCGCTGACCGGGCTGCAGCGCCCCGCCATCGACGCGGTGGTCGCCCGGATCGTCCCGCACGGCCAGCTCACCGCGGCCGCCGCGCTCAACTCGCTGCGCTGGCAACTGTCCGCGATCGCGGGGCCCTCGCTCGCCGGGGTCGTCGTGGCGTACGCCGGGCTGCCGCTCGCCTACGGCCTCGATCTGCTGACCTTCGCCGTCTCGGGGCTGCTGGCCCTCCGGCTGGCCTCCGCCCCGCCCGCGCACGACGCCGAGCCGCCGTCGCTGCGCGCGATTCGAGAGGGCGCGCAATACGCCTGGCGGCGCAAGGAACTGCTGGGCACCTACGCCGTGGACATGGCCGCCATGTTCTTCGCCTTCCCGAACGCGATCTTCCCCTTCCTCGCCGACGATCTGGACGCGCCCTGGGCGCTGGGCCTGATGTACGCGGCGGGCTCGATCGGCTCGGTGGTGGTCAGCGTGACCAGCGGCTGGACGTCCCGGGTGCACCGCCACGGCCGGATGGTGGTCGCGGGCGCGGCCGTGTGGGGCCTGGCCATGGCGGCGGCCGGATGGCTGTCCAACGTCTGGCTGGTGCTGCTGTGCCTGGCGGTGGCGGGCGGCGGGGACATGGTCAGCGGGCTGTTCCGCGCCACGCTGTGGAACCAGACGATCCCGGAGAAGCTGCGCGGCCGACTGGCCGGTATCGAGCTGCTCTCCTACGCCACCGGCCCCCAACTGGGCCAGGTCCGGGCCGGTTCCATGGCGGGCTGGACGGGCGTACGGGCCTCGGTGTGGTCCGGCGGGCTGGCCTGTGTCGCCTCGGTCGGCCTGCTGGCCCTGGCACTGCCCCGGCTGATGGCCTACGACGCCCGGACGGACGAACACGCCCGCCGGGCACGAGAGTCCCGCGAGCTCCGCCCCGCCACTGACTGATCGCCCCGCCTGGGCCGATACCCGACGCCCCGCACCCGGGGAGGCTCTCCGCACCCGGGGAAGACCCCGGCACCCGGGAAACCTCAGCCCGCCGCCGGGGGCTCGTCGTCGCGCCAGCGCGGGTCGTTCCGCCACTCCTCATCGCGCTCGCGCGCCGTCTCCATCGCACGGGCGGCCTCCTCCGGGGAGGCGTACGGGCCGAGGCGGTCGGCGGCCCGGCACTCCGGGCCCTCCTCGACCTTCTGGTGCTTGATGCAGTAGTACCACTCGCCGGGCTTGCCGGCGGTCCCTCTTCTGAACAGCGCCATCCCGGCCCCGACCTTCCGCTCGTACTCCCTTGCGGCCATGCTGCCCCACGCGCCGCCGATACACTCGCTGATATGTCTGGCCAGTCGCTTCTAGTCCCGGGGAAGCTCTCCCCCACCCGCACCGTCCCCGCCTCGATCCCGCGTCCGGAGTACGTCGGGAAGGAGGGCCCCACTCGTTACGACGGGCCCGAGGTCCAGGACGCCGAGACGATCGAGCGCATGCGGATCGCCGGGCGGATCGCCGCGCGGGCGATGGAGGAGGCCGCCAAGCTGATCGCCCCGGGGATCACCACGGACGAGCTGGACCGGGTGGCCCACGAGTACATGTGCGACCACGGCGCGTACCCCTCGACGCTGGGCTACCGCGGGTTCCCCAAGTCGCTGTGCAGCTCGGTCAACGAGGTCATCTGCCACGGCATCCCCGACACCACCGTCCTGAGGGACGGCGACATCGTGAACCTCGACGTCACCGCCTACATCGGCGGCGTGCACGGGGACAACAACGCCACCTACCTGTGCGGTGAGGTGGACGAGGAGTCGCGGCTGCTCGTCGAGCGCACCCGGGAGTCCCTCAACCGCGCGATCAAGGCCGTCAAGCCGGGCCGCCGGATCAACATCATCGGCCGGGTCATCGAGTCGTACGCCAAGCGCTTCGGCTACGGCGTGGTCCGCGACTTCACCGGCCACGGGATCAACACCTCGTTCCACTCGGGCCTGATCGTGCCGCACTACGACAGCCCGCACCACACCACCGAGATCAAGCCGGGGATGACCTTCACCATCGAGCCGATGCTGACGCTCGGCACCCACGAGTACGACATGTGGGAGGACGGCTGGACCGTGGTCACCAAGGACCGCAAGCGGACGGCGCAGTTCGAGCACACGCTGGTGGTGACCGAGACCGGGACGGAGATCCTCACCCTCCCGTAGCGGCCGGGCGGTTCGCATGTCGTGTGAGTGCGAGCGCGCCTACGCGCTGAACGCGGGGACCTTCCGGGAGCCGGCCGAGGAGTTCCGGCCCAGCGCCTGAGCGGGGCGCCCGCGGGTGCGGCGGGTCGGTCAGGACCCGCCGGTGTCGCCGCCAGGCAGGTCGGGGTCCTCGTCGAGGGAGACGGACGCGGCGACCGGGCCGGGGGCGTCGCCCGCCGCCAAAAAACGAGCCGCGCCCCTAAGAGGCGTGCGTCACTCTTCCCGGACTGCGAACCGCATCAAATCAGCCACCTTGGCCAAACCTTTGCCATCCACTGGGTACTCCTTGACCTTACACGGGATCCACACAGGCAAGGCTCAGTTAAGTTAGGCCAGCCTTATCCGACCGCCGTACGTCCGCCCTGTCCCGCCTGTCCCGATTCCGTCTGGAGCCCGTATGCGAGCCGCTCGCACCTCCGTTGTCGCCGCGATATCGGCACTGACGACGATCACCGCCGTCGCCGGATGCGCCCAGAAGTCCGACGCCAAGGACTCGGACGCCATCCAGGTCACCGCCTCCGACAGCGCGTGCGAGGTCTCCAGGACCTCCTTCCCCGCCGGGCATGTGAAGCTCGCGGTGGAGAACAAGGGCTCCAAGGTCACCGAGGTCTATGTCTACGCCCCGGGCGACCGGATCGTCACCGAGCGGGAGAACATCGGCCCCGGCACCCGCGCCTCCATCAACGCCGAGGTCAAGGCCGGTTCGTACGAGATCGCCTGCAAGCCCGGGATGAAGGGCCACGGCATCCGCCAGAAGGTGTCCGCCACCGGCAAGGGCAAGCAGCCCCAGCGCGATCCGCGGCTGGACAAGGCGGTGGCCGCGTACCGGACGTACGTCCAGAAGCAGGCCGACGACACGCTGCCCGCGGTGAGGAAGTTCGCCGACGCGGTCAAGAAGGACGACCTCGAGGGCGCCAAGAAGCTCTACGCCCCCTCGCGCATCGGCTGGGAGCGCACCGAGCCGGTCGCCGAGTCCTTCGGCGACATCGACCCCAAGGTGGACGTGCGCGAGGACGGCCTGGAGAAGGGCCAGAAGTGGACCGGCTGGCACCGGCTGGAGAAGTCGCTGTGGCAGACCAAGAAGATCACCGCGGCCGACCATGACCTCGCCGACCGGCTCATCGAGGACCTGAAGGACTGGCAGAAGCGCGTCGGCACGGCCGACATCACCCCCACCGGCATGGCCAACGGCGCCAAGGAGCTGCTGGACGAGGTGCAGACGGGCAAGGTCACCGGTGAGGAGGAGCGCTACAGCCACACCGACCTGGTGGACTTCAAGGCCAACGTCGAGGGCGCCGAGACCTCGTACAAGCTGCTCAAGCCCGTGGCTTCGAAGAACGACCCGGAGCTGGCCAAGGAGCTCGACAAGCAGTTCGCGGCCGTCGCCAAGCTGCTGGACCAGTACCGCGAGGGCGATGGCTTCGTGTCGTACGACACCGTCTCGGAGTCCCAGCGCAAGAAGCTGTCCGACGCGGTCAACGCGCTGGCCGAACCGCTGTCCCGGCTCGCCGCCGCCGTCGTCACCAAGTGAGGGGGCCGGACATGACCGACGAGGCCAACACGGCTGACGAGACCGGTACGGCTCCCTCGCGCCGGGCGCTGATCGGCTGGGGCGGCGCCGGGCTCGCGCTCGGCGCCGCGGCCGCCGGGGGCGCGGCGGCCGCGCTCAGCGGCGACGCCGACGACACCCGGACGGTGGCCGACAGCGGTGGCGCGGTGCCCTTCTACGGGGCGCACCAGGCGGGGATCGCCACCGCGGTGCAGGACCGGCTGCACTTCGCGGCGTTCGACGTCACCACCGACGACCGCGCCGAGCTGATCGCGCTGCTGAAGGAGTGGACGAAGGCGGCGGCCCGGATGACCCAGGGGCACGCGGTCGGCGGCGGCGCGGTGAGCGATCTGGCGGAGGCCCCGCCGGACGACACCGGCGAGGCGCTGGGCCTCAAGGCGTCCCGGCTCACCCTCACCATCGGCTTCGGCCCCACGCTGTTCAAGGACAAGAAGGGCAAGGACCGCTTCGGCATCGCCGACCGCCGCCCCGAGGCGCTGATCGACCTGCCCGCCTTCCCCGGCGACAACCTCGACCCGGCGCGCAGCGACGGCGATCTGTGTGTGCAGGCGTGCGCCGACGACCCGCAGGTGGCCGTGCACGCCATCCGCAACCTGGCCCGCATCGGCATGGGCAAGGTGGCCATCCGCTGGTCGCAGTTGGGCTTCGGCAAGACGTCCTCGACCACGCCGGACGCGCAGACCCCGCGCAACATGATGGGCTTCAAGGACGGCACCCGGAACATCGCGGGCACCGACACCGCCGCCCTGGACAAGCATGTGTGGGTGAGCCGGAAGGCGGGCCCGGCGTGGCTGGCCGGCGGCTCGTACCTGGTGGCGCGCCGCATCCGGATGCACATCGAGACCTGGGACCGCACCTCGCTCCAGGAGCAGGAGGACGTCTTCGGCCGCGACAAGGGCGAGGGCGCGCCGCAGGGAAAGCAGCGCGAGCACGACGAGCCGAACCTGAAGGCGATGCTGCCCACCGCGCACGTCCGGCTCGCGCATCCGGACTCCAACGGCGGGGCCCGGATCCTGCGCCGCGGCTACTCCTTCACCGATGGCACGGACGGTCTGGGACGGCTGGACGCGGGGCTGTTCTTCCTCGCCTACCAGCACGACGTACGCGACGGATTCGTGCCGGTGCAGCGGCGGCTGGCGCGCACCGACGCGCTCAACGAGTACATCCAGCACGTGGGTTCGGCGCTCTTCGCCGTCCCGCCGGGCGTCCGGGACGCGGACGACTGGTGGGGCAGGGCGCTGTTCTCCTGACGGACTCCTCCAGGAACCCTCGACAAGGAAGGCGAACCTCGTGTTCGGCAATTACCTGATCGGTCTGCGCGAAGGGCTCGAAGCCAGCCTGGTGGTCTGCATCCTGGTCGCCTATCTGGTCAAGACCGGGCGCCGGGAAGCACTGCGCCCGGTGTGGCTCGGGATCGCCGTCGCGGTGATCCTGAGCATGTCCTTCGGCGCCGCGCTGGAGTTCGGCTCGCAGGAGCTGACCTTCGAGGCCCAGGAGGCGCTGGGCGGCTCGCTGTCGATCCTGTCGGTGGGCCTGGTGACCTGGATGGTGTTCTGGATGCGGCGCACCGCCCGCCATCTGAAGTCCGAGCTGCACAGCAAGCTGGACGCGGCGCTCGCCATGGGCACCGGGGCGCTGGTGGCCACGGCCTTCCTCGCGGTCGGCCGGGAGGGCCTGGAGACCGCGCTGTTCGTGTGGACGGCGGTCCGGGCGAGCAACGACGGTACGGCGGACCCGCTGATCGGCGTGGTCCTGGGCCTGGTCACCGCGGTGGTGCTGGGCTGGCTGTTCTACCGGGGCGCGCTGCGGATCAACCTGGCGAAGTTCTTCACCTGGACCGGTGCGATGCTGGTCGTGGTGGCGGCGGGGGTGCTCGCTTACGGCTTCCACGACCTCCAGGAGGCCGACTGGCTCCCCGGGCTGCACTCGCTGGCCTTCGACATCAGCTCCACCATCGCGCCGGACTCCTGGTACGGCACGGTGCTCAAGGGCGTCTTCAACTTCCAGCCGGACCCGACCTGGCTCCAGGTGGGGATGTGGGCGCTCTACCTGGTCCCCACGCTCGCGCTGTTCCTCCGTCCCGGTAGGGTGTCGCCGTCCACAGCAGCCCCCACGAATCGGGAGCCGGAGCCCCATGACACGCAGGTCGCCCCGTCGGCAACTGGCAGTTCCGACCGCAGCGGTGGTACTGACGCTGGGGATGACGCTCACGGGGTGCATGACGGTGCACGGCGAGCGGGAGAACATTCCCTCGGTGGACAAGGCTGAGGCACCCAAGGCGCTCCAGCGGTTCACCGACACGTACAACAAGGCGTACCGGGAGCTGGATCCGGCGCTGGCGAGCCAGGTGGAGACGGGCCCGCTGGAGGCCATCACCACGGCCGATCTCAAGGCCCAGCACGCGAGCTCGCCCGGCGGCAACCCCACGTACCCGTCGCTGGAGCTGTCCGACGTCACCTACCACATCCCCAAGCAGGTGGGCTGGCCGAAGTTCTTTGTCGCGGACACCGACAGCAACCGCGACGACAACCGCTGGCTGTTCGTCTTCACCCGCGGCGGTGCCGATGAGCCGTGGAAGGCCGCGTATCTGTCGATCCTCAGCCAGGACGAGGTGCCGGACTTCGCGACCGACAAGGACGGCTGGGCCAAGCCGGTCCGGGCCGCGGGGCCGGCCCCGAAGCTGGCCACCCGGCCGGACCAGCTGAGCGCGGAGTACACCGACTACCTGATGACGGGCAAGGGCTCGGTCTTCGCCGACGGGCAGTCCACGTCGGGGCTGCGGGACACCCGGAAGAAGTACCTGCGCACGCCGAAGTTCTGGACGGAGTACATCGACAGCCCGGCGCAGGGCGCGGAGGACGCCCCGGTGGGGCTGCGCACCTCGGACGGCGGGGCGATCGTGTTCTTCACCTCGCACCACCGGCAGAAGCAGACCATGGCGAAGGGCTTCCGGCCCAACCCGGATCCGCAGATCAAGGCGCTGATGACGGGGGAGGCGAAGAAGGCGGTGACGCTGACGAGGATCGCCGAGTCGGCGGTACGGGTCCCGGCGAAGGACGCGGCGGACCCGAAGGTGGTCTTCCTGAACCGCCTGGAAGGGGTAACAGCGGCAAAGGGCGAATAAGCACTGGTGTGGGCAATCGTTCCGCGGAGGGGGCACCTCCCAGCGGTAGCTGGGGGAGGAACGGGTGGGCACACCCCACCCACCGGGCCGCACCCGGCAACGAAACCCCCAGGCGCGACGGCCCTACCGCCCCATGGGCCAGGCGGCCGTCTCCTGATCCTGGTCCTCGCCCGCGAAGCGGGCACACGCATCGGTGAGCGCCTCCAGCAGCGTCAGCGGATCCGGCAGCGGCCGCTCCGGCCCGAGCACCCACCCCACATGCCCGTCCCCGGGCAACCGCGCGGGCGGCATCAGCACATAGCTCCCCCGGCAGTGCCACCGAAGCCCCGGGTGCTCATCCATCGTCTCCGGATGGCAGTCCAGCTCACACGGCCACCACTCGTCCTCGTCGTCGGGCGTGCCCCGCGTGGCCGTGAAGAAGAGCATCCGGCCCTGCTGGAGATCGCCACTGCTCGTGGCCACCGGCCCGACCTCGACCTCGGCCGCGCCCAGCCGCTCCAGGGCCAGCCGGCCCGCGTCCGCGGGCACGTCGAGCACATCGTGGACGATGCCGGTGGCGGTGATGAAGTTGGCCTGCGGATCGGCGCGCAGCCACTGCGCGACCTTGTCCGGGTCCGTCGTCGCCTGGGTCTGCCAGGCGAACGAGACGGGGTGGCGGGCCGGGGTGGGACAGCCGATGCGGTCACAGGAGCAGCCGTAGCCGGAGGGGTGCGCGGCCGGCGCGAGCGGGAATCCCGCCGCCGCGGCGGCCATGAGCAGGTCCTCGCGGACGCCCCCGGCGCCCGCCCCCGTGCCCTGGTCGCCGCCCGCTCCGCTCCTCGGCCGACGCAGCCACTGGGAGAACCTGCCCTTGCGTTCCATCTACCGCCTCGCTTCACCGCCCGTACCGGCGGTACCGCCGGTACCCGATCAATGCTGCCACCATCCTGCTCCGGAAGTGGCCGGTGTCCGCATCCGGGGTGGGCGAGAGCACCCCGACCGGGTGTCGATATCAGGACATAAGGGATGTCACGCCCCTAGCGTTCCGTTTATGATCAGCAGGCATTTTCTGACCGCCGTCGTGGTGCTCGGCCTCTCCATACCGGCGGCCGTCGCGGCCCACCCCACCGCTCGTCCGTCCGTACGACGCCTCATCCCCCCGGCCGCCGAACCGGCGCGCCTCCGCCTCCAGCCCGCGCTCACGCCGTCGTCCCGGAAGCCCGCCGTCGTCTACACCGCGCACCGCGGCGGTGCCCTGGAAGTGCCCGAGAACAGCATGTCCGGGCTGGCCACCGCCTTCCGGCGACATGACGTCCAGGTCCTGGACTTCGACAGCCGCATGCTCGGGGACGGCACGCTCGTGGTGATGCACGACGCGACGCTGGACCGCACCACCGACCGGACCGGGCCCGTGCGGGCCCTCACCGCCGCCCAGTGGCGGGACGTCCGGCTGCGCCCCGACCCCTCCCTGCGCGGCACCTGGCGGCCCGAGCGGCCGCCGACCGTCGCCGAGGTGCTGGACCGGTTCGGCGGCCGGATCACCTTGATGGTGGAGGCCAAGGACCCGGAGAGCCTGCCGCGGCTGGCGAAGATGATCCGCGACCGGGGGCTGATCCACTCCGTCTACGTCAACAGCAACCGCCCCGAGGTGGCCCGCGAGGCCCACCGCAAGGGGCTGCTCACCCAGCTCTGGCGGTCCGCCCGGCAGATGCGCACCGACACCCCGCGCGGCTGGCGCGGGGTCGTCGATCTGCTGGACGTGGACTACCGGGCGCGCGACACGGACGTACGGCGGGCCGTCGCCTCCGGGATACCGCGGGTGTGGGCGCACACCGTGGACACCCCGGCGCAGCGGGACCGGATGCTGCGGCTGGGCTGCGACGGCATCATCACGGACGCGCCGGGACTGCTGGTCTCCACGCCCGTACGAATGCCGCGGGCGCTCGGCGGGGGATGAGCGGCGGCCGGGGTGGGCGTCGGCCACACCCAGGCCGCCGCCGGTGTCGCCCGGGCCGACCAGCGGCCTCCGGCCCGGGCTGCGAGGTCGGCCCTGGCCGCGAGACCAGCCCCGGGGCGAGGCCGACCCCGCAAAGGGACCCCGTGAGGCCCCGGCCCCGGGCGGCGGCCAGCCCCCGGTCCGCGCGGCGGGGGCGGCCCTGGGGGCAGCGGACCGCGCGGGAGGTTCCCGGCCCGGGTGGCGAGGGCGCCGCCCAGGGGCAGCGCGGCTCCCGCGAGAGGCCCCCGCCCAGGCGCCGGAGGCGCCCCCTCCCACCGGTAGAATCCCCCGAATGCACGCCCCCGACGCCGCCTCCACCGACGAGACGCCCCACACCGCGCTCGCCGGACTCCTCGACGGTCTGCCGCCCCGCCAGGCGACCCAGGCGGTCGACCGGCTGATCGGCCACTACCGGGGGCGCAC
Organism: Streptomyces yongxingensis; assembly: GCF_055597465.1. NCBI lineage: Bacteria > Bacillati > Actinomycetota > Actinomycetes > Kitasatosporales > Streptomycetaceae > Streptomyces > Streptomyces yongxingensis. The sequence continues at coordinate 7,767,060 of NZ_CM145717.1, read as the reverse complement.
CCCGACCGACGCGCCCGTGCTGCGCGACCGCTCCGACGTCGCCGCGTACGCCGCGTACCGGATGCCCGCGACCTTCGAGGCCGTGCGCGCCGCCCTCGACGCCTTCCGCGCCCGGACGCCCGGGTGGACCCCGGCCACGCACATCGACATCGGCGGCGGTACCGGCGCGGCCAGTTGGGCGGTGGCCGCCGCCTGGCCGCGGGCCGGGCACACCACCACGGTCCTGGACTGGGCCGAGCCCGCGCTGGCCCTCGGCCGCGAACTGGCCCGGCAGGCGCCCTCCGAGGCGCTGCGCACCGCCCACTGGCAGCGCCGGGCCATCGACGACGGCCTCGCGCTGCCGGACGGGACCGACCTGGTCACCGTCAGCTATGTGCTGGGCGAGCTGACCGAGGCCGGCCGGCACGCCGTCGTGGCCGAGGCGGCGCGCGCGGCGCGGGCCGTGGTGCTGATCGAACCGGGCACCCCGGACGGCTATCTGCGGATCCGCGAGGCCCGGGACCGGCTGCTGGCGGCGGGGCTGCGGATCGTCGCCCCCTGCCCGCACGGCGCCTCCTGCCCGATCGAGCCCGGCGCCGACTGGTGCCACTTCGCCACCCGGGTCCGCCGCTCCTCCCTCCACCGGCGGGTCAAGGGCGGTTCGCTGCCGTACGAGGACGAGAAGTTCAGCTATGTCGCGGCCGTACGGTTCGACGGGACGCCCGCCGGGGCGCGGGTGGTGCGCCGCCCGCAGATCCGCAAGGGCCAGGTGCTGCTGGACCTGTGTGCGCCCGAGGACGGGCTGGGGCGCACCACGGTGACCAAGCGTCAGGGGCCGCTGTACCGGGCCGCCCGCGATGTGGCCTGGGGCGATGTCTGGCCGCCCGAGGAGGAGCCGCCCCGCTAGGGGTCCGACGGACCTTGACGCCCGCGGCGGGGAGGGGAACAGCCCGCCGCAGGCGTCAAGACTCGCCGGACACCCCCTGGCTCGCGGCCGGTGCGGGGGTGAAGGTGACCGGGAGGGAGACCAGGCAGCGGTACCACAGGGAGTCCATCCACTGCAGCTCATCGGGCTCGACCGCCAGCTCCAGGTCCGGCACCCGGTCCAGCAGCACCTCGATCGCCGTCTCCGAGATGATCTTGCCCAGGTCGGGCGCGCCCACCGGGCATCCGTAGTCGCCGCCGGTGAAGGACACATGCGCGTTGTTCCCGGCGTAGCCCGCCTCGGTGTCGGGCCACAGCAGCGGGTCCGCGTTGGCGGCGGCGAGGCCGAGGACGAGGAGGTCGCCGGCGCGGATGCGCTGGCCCCCGAGCGTGGTGTCCCGGGTGGCGAAGCGGCCGATGACGTTCTGGAGCGGGGAGTCCGCCCACAGCACCTCGTTCATGGCCTCGCCGATGCTGCGGCGGTTGCCCGCGAGGGTCATGGTGAACCGGTCGTCGGTGAGCATCAGCCGGACGGTGTTGCCGATCCAGTAGGACGTGGCGGGCATGCCCGCGGCGATCATCACCATCAGGTCCCCGACGAGTTGCTCGTCGGTGAGGTCCGGGGAGTTCTCGATGAACCGGGAGGTGACGTCCGGGCCCGGCGTCTCGCGCTTGGCGGCCACCAGCCGCTGTACCACCTCGGCGGCCCGCTGCTGGGCCGCCATGGCCTCGTCGTTGGAGAGCAGCGAGACGGTCACCGCCTCCGCCATGTACTCGAGCTGGTCCTCGGGCAGGCCGAACATCTGGCCCATGGCGAGGGCGGGTACCGAGTAGACGTAGTCGAAGACCAGGTCCGCCTTGCCGCTGCCGATGAACTTGTCGATCAGCGAGTCGGCGAAGCGCTCGCAGTGCCGGCGCAGCTCGAAGGGGTCGACGGAGGCGAGGGCGTCGCTGACGGCCGCCGAGCGCCGCCGGTGCTCGTCCCCCTCCGTGAAGTGCATCATGGGGCTGTGGGCCACCCAGGGCATGAGGGGCCAGTCGGACGGCACCTCGTCCCAGCGGTTCCAGCGGCGCGAGTCGCGGCCGTAGGTCTGGACGTCGGTGACGACCTGGCGTATCTCGCGATAGCCGAGGACGAGCCAGGCCGGGACGTCGGACTCCAGCAGGACCGGGGCGACCTGCCCGTGGTCGCGCCGCATCCGCTCATAGCTCTCGGCCGGATTCCGCAGGTACCGCTCCCCGTACAGCAGCGCGGGGCCGGTGGAGGAGGGGTCGGCGTGGGCGGGGCAGCCGGGGGGCGGCGCCGTCGGGCCCGGGTCGCCGGGCGCGTCCTCCGCGCCCGGCGCGTCCTGAGGGGCCGAAGAGTCCTGCGGGTCCTGGAGGTTCGTCACAACGGTCTTCCTCATGGGGCGGTGGAGCAGCGCGGCCGTCCGGGGGTACACGGCAGTGGCACAGGCTAGCCAAGCGAACGGATCAGGCCAACTGTCCTGACGTCCCCGGCTGGTGAGAGCCGGTCAGTCCAGGGCGCGGGCCAGCGCCGTGGCCGCCGCCGCGCGGGGCGCGCTGTCGCCGGGGCGGCGGCGCGGATGCACGGTGGTGGCGAGCAGCACCAGGTAGGCCCCGCGGGCGCGGTCCACCACCAGGCTGGTCCCGGTGAACCCGGTGTGCCCCGCGGCGCCCCGGCCCGCCAGCTCCCCCATGAACCACGGCTGGTCGACCTCGAAGCCCAGCCCCGGCGCGGTCAGCATCAGCTCGGTGGACTCCGGCGACAGCACGGGCCCGCCCCCGGCCAGCAGCGCCCGGCACAGCACGGCCAGGTCCCCGGCCGTCGAGAAGAGCCCGGCGTGCCCCGCGACCCCGCCCAGCGCCCAGGCGTTCTCGTCGTGCACCACGCCCCGCAGCATCCCCCGGTCCAGCTTGCCCCAGGGCCGCCGCTGGTCCTCGGTGGCCGCGATCCGGGGCAGCCAGGAGGCGGGCGGGTTGAAGCGGGTGCCCGCCATGCCCAGCGGGCCGGTGACCGTCTCCTGGACGAGCCGGTCCAGCGGCCGCCCCGCCGACCGCTCCACGACGCGCTGGAGCAGCAGGAAGTTGAGGTCGGAGTAGCGGCGGGCGGTGCCGGGCGGGGTGGCCGGCGGCTCGGCCGCGAGCCGGGCCAGCGCCCGCTCCCGCCCGTCCTCCTCGTACAGCGGCAGTTCGGGGATCAGCCCCGAGGTGTGGGTGAGCAGGTGCCGCACGGTGATGCCGTGCTCGGCGGCGGCCGTGCACTCCGGGGCGTACGCGGCCACCCGCCCGTCCAGCGCGATCAGCCCGCGCTCGACGGCCCGCAGCGCCACGATCGTGGTGAACAGCTTGGTGAGCGAGGCGAGGTCGAAGACGGTGTCGCGGCGCACCGGCACCCAGCGCTCGCGCGGCAGCTCCACGCCCCGGTCGGCCCTCTCGTCGTACGCCGCGTGGCGCACCGCCCAGCCGAAGCACTCCTCGGCCAGCGGGCCGGAGCCGGTCCCGGCGGCCAGCGCCACCCCGGAGCACCAGGGGCGCTCCCCCTCGGGAAGCGCGTGGACGGTCTCCAGCAGCCGGGTCAGACCACGGTCACGCTGTGCTTCGTACGTCGCTGCCACGGACGGCAGAGTCCCATGAAGCAGGCCATGGCCGCGACCGCGCAGCAGAGCTGGACGACGGCCATCGGCACCGCGGTGGTCTCGCCCGCGACCCCCACCAGCGGGGAGGCGACCGCGCCCAGCAGGAAGGTGGAGGTGCCCAGCAGCGCGGAGGCGGAACCGGCGGCGTGCGGGGTGCGGTTCAGGGCCTGGGCGTTGGTGTTCGGCATCGCCAGGCCCATGGCCGACATCAGCACGAACAGGCTCCCCGCCACCGGGACCAGACCGGCCTTCCCGAAGACCCCGGAGGCCAGCACGAGCAGCGCGGCCGCCGCGACGGTGATCACGACCAGCCCCACGGTCAGCACCTTGTCCATGCTGACCCGGCCCACCAGCACCCGTCCGTTGAGCTGACCGGTGGCCACAAGACCGATCGAGTTCAGCCCGAAGAGCAGGCTGAAGGTCTGCGGCGAGGCGCCGTAGATCTCCTGGACGACGAAGGACGAACCGGAGACATAGGCGAACAGCGCCGCGAAGGCGAAGCCGCCCGCGAGCACATAGCCGGTGAAGACGCGGTCGGCGAGCAGCCCGCGCATGGTGCGCAGAGTCTGGCCGAGCCCTCCGTCGTGGCGCCGCTCGGGCGGCAGCGTCTCGCCCAGCCGGCGCCAGACCACGAGGGTGAGCAGGGTGCCGATCACGGTGAGCACCACGAACACCCCGCGCCAGTCGGTGAAGCGGAGGATCTGGCCGCCGATGAGCGGGGCCACGATGGGCGCCACGCCCGAGATGAGCATCAGGGTGGAGAAGAAGCGGGCCATCGCGATGCCGTCGTAGAGGTCCCGGACGACGGCACGGGCGATCACGATCCCGGCCGCGCCCGCGAGCCCCTGGAGCAGCCGGAAGCCGATGAGCAGCCCTGCGGTGGGGGCGAAGGCGCAGACGGCGGTGGCGATGACGTAGACCACCATGCCGATGAGCAGCGGACGGCGGCGCCCCCAGCGGTCGCTCATCGGACCGACGACGAGCTGGCCGAGCGCCATGCCCATCAGGCAGGCGGTGAGGGTGAGCTGGGCGGTGGCGGCCGAGCTGTGGAGCGCGTCGGTGACCTCCGGCAGGGCCGGGAGGTACATGTCCATGGACAGCGCCGGGAGGGCGGTGAGTCCGCCGAGGATCAGGGTGACGAGAAGGCTCGTACGGCGCTGCGCGGTGAGCCCGGGAGTGGCGGCAGCGGAGCTGAGGGAGACGTCGGGGGACGGGGTCCCGGGCAGGTCGGCCCGGGTGGGAGCGGCGGCCGGTTGGCCGGGCTGCTGCATGCGTACCTTCCATGAGTCGTTGATGCGTTTCTATGCTCTCAGCGATTCGAATGGACTCGAACCTCTGGGGACAGGGGGGAACGGGGTGGGGATGGCCGGGACGAGCGGGTCGGGGACCGTGCGGTGGGGGATTCTGGCGACCGGTGGGATCGCCGCCTCGTTCGCCACGGATCTGCTGGAGATGGCGGATGCGCAGGTCATCGCGGTCGGCTCGCGCCGGCCGGAGTCGGCGAAGCGGTTCGCGGAGCGGTTCGGGATACCCCGCGCCCACGGCGGCTGGGAGGAGCTGGCCGCCGATGACGACATCGATGTGATCTATGTCGCCACCCCGCACTCGGCCCATCGGGCGGCGGCCGGGCTGTGTCTGGAGGCGGGGCGGGCGGTGCTGTGCGAGAAGCCGTTCACGCTCAATGTCCGCGAGGCCGAGGAGCTGGTGGACCTCGCCCGGGCCCGGGGCCGCTTCCTGATGGAGGCGATGTGGACGTACTGCGATCCGGTCGTCCGCCGGATGACCGAGCTGATCCACGACGGCGCGATCGGCGAGGTCCGGGCGGTCCACGCGGACTTCGGGCTGCCCGGCCCGTATCCCCCGGACCACCGGCTGCGCGATCCGGCGCTGGGCGGCGGCGCCCTGCTGGACCTCGGCGTCTATCCGGTGTCCTTCGCGCAACTGCTGCTCGGCGAGCCGGACGAGGTGCGGGCGGTGGGGCGGCTCTCCCCCGAGGGCGTGGACGTGAACACGGGCCTGGCGCTGGGCTGGGACAGCGGGGCGGTGGCGCTGCTGTCCTGCTCGATCACCGCCGATACGCCGATGACGGCGGCGGTGACGGGCACGGCGGGGCGGATCGAGTTCCCGCGCGGCTTCTTCCACCCCGAGCGCTTCGTACTGCACCGGCCGGGCCGGGATCCGGAGGAGATCACGGCGGTGGACGGGCTGCGCTCCTACCAGCGGGAGGCGGCGGAGGTGATGCGCGCGCTGCGCGCGGGCGAGACGGAGTCCCCGCTGGTGCCGCTGGACGGCACGCTGGCGGTGATGCGGACCCTGGACGCGGCGCGGGAGCGGCTGGGGGTGCGGTATCCGGGAGAGGCCGGATACGAGGGCGAGGGGTGAGCGGGGCGGACCGGTGACGAGGCGAGCGGGGCGGGCCGGTGACCAGGGGTGAGCGGGGCGGGGCGGCGCATGGGGTGAGCGGGGCGGGCCCGGCGCATGGGGTGCGCGCCGGGCCCGCCCGCCCGTCAGACCTGCTTCAGGCCGGGGTTCCCGGCCTCGCTGACGAACGACGCCGCCGTGGTGAGCGGCGCGCCCTGGGTCGTGACCGCGGAGACCGTCTTGTAGTCGGCCCGTGCCCGCTCCTCGTCCAGCGAGACCGTCACATAGCCGCGCCGGCCGTTGTAGAACTTCATGTGCGGGTTGGCGGCCATGTACGTGGCCCAGTTGGCGGGCTTGTCGGCGCCGTCCTTGCCACTGCTGATGGAGGTGCCGACGAACTCCACGCCCAGGGTCCGGGAGCCCGGGTCGTCGAAGTCCTTCTTGATGTCGAAGGCGTAGTGCACATGGACATCGCCGGTCAGGACGACGAAGTTGTCCAGGCCCGCCTTCTCCACACCGGCCAGGATCCGCTCCCGGGAGGCGGGGTAGCCGTCCCAGGAGTCCATGGAGAGCTTGGAGCGCGCGGCCGTGGTGTTCTTCCGCTGGGAGAAGGTGACCTGCTGCGGCAGCACGTTCCAGGTGGCGGTGGAGCGCTGGAAGCCGTCGAGCAGCCAGCGCTCCTGGGCGGCGCCGGTGAGGGTGCGCGAGGGGTCCTCTGACTCCGGTCCCGGGTACTGCCAGCCGTCGCCGTACGCCTGGTTGGAGCGGTACTGGCGGGTGTCGAGGATGTCGAACTGGGCCAGCTTGCCGTAGTGGAAGCGGCGGTAGAGCCGCATGTCGGCGCCGCTCGGCTGCTGCGGCATCCGCAGCGGCATGTTCTCCCAGTACGCCCGGTAGGCGGCCGCCCGGCGGATCAGGAACTCGTCCGGCGGGCCGCCGTTCTCGTCGGTGTCGCCCGCGTAGTTGTTCTCGGTCTCGTGGTCGTCCCAGGTGACGTACCAGGGGAAGGCGGCGTGGGCGGCCTGGAGGTCCTCGTCGGACTTGTAGAGCGCGTAGCGCAGCCGGTAGTCCCCGAGCGTCATGGTCTCCTTGTTGAACACCGCGGGGAGGGTGCGGTCGGTGTAGTCGCGGGCGCCGCCCGCGGCGTTGACCGCGTACTCGTACTGGTAGTCGCCCACGTGGAAGACGGCGTCCAGGTCCTCCTCCGCCAGGTGGCGGTAGGCGGTGAAGTAGCCGTCGTGGTACGCCTGGCAGGACACCAGGCCGAAGCGGACCTCCTGGACCTTGGCGCCCCGGGCGGGGGTGGTGCGGGTGCGGCCCACCGGGCTGGTCCAGTTCCCGGCCTTGAAGCGGTACCAGTAGACGCGGCCCGGCTCGAGCCCCTTGGCGTCCACGTGCACCGTGTAGTTGAACTCGGCGTGCGCGGTGGTGGTCCCCCGGCGGGCGACGCGCTGGAACGTCTCGTCGCGGGCGATCTCCCACTCGACCTCGACGGTGCCCTCGTCGGGCAGCCCGTTGCCCGGCTCGTACGGGCGGGGCGCCAGCCTGGTCCACAGCACGACGGCGTCGGGCAGCGGGTCGCCGGAGGCCACGCCGAGCGTGAAGGGATTGTCGGCGAGCGCGTGCGGCGACACCTGCGCGGCGTGGGCGCTGGGCAGGTTGGTGGTGAAGGCGAGCGCGGCGGCCGCCCCCGTCACGGTGAGGAAGCGGCGGCGTCCGGGCGTTGCGGCCGCGGCTCGTATGGCGCGCTGATGCGAGTCGTGTGCCATGTGCTCTCCCCTGGCTCGTGGCGTCAGGGGAATTGGAGTGCCGGGGGACGGCCGGGCGTTTGCGTGCACACGACATCGATATGGCCGCTCGGTGAGGTCCGTTGCGGGAAGGGACCTTTACGGCGAATCGGCGCGCCTGCGCGGCGAACTGACCTGGCGTACGCTGCGGCGCCATGAGCGACGGTCGTGTGTCGGTGGTGTCGAAAGTGGCGGTGGTGACGGGTGCGGGCTCCGGGGTCGGCCGGGCCGTGGCCCTCGAGCTGCTCGAGGCGGGCTGGTCGGTGGCGCTGGCGGGGCGCCGCGAGGAGGCCCTGGCCGAGACGGCGCGGCTGGCCGGTGGCGGTCCCCCGGCCCCGGTGGTGCCGACGGACGTGGCCGACCCGGAGCGGGTGGACGCGCTCTTCGCGGCGGTGCGGGAGCGGTTCGGACGGCTGGATCTGCTGTTCAACAACGCGGGCAGCTTCGGCCCGCGCGGCGTGCCGCTGGAGGATCTGGCCTACGAGGACTGGCGGTCGGTCGTGGACACCAACCTCACGGGGGCGTTCCTGTGCGCGCAGGCGGCGTTCCGGCTGATGCGGGATCAGGACCCCCGGGGCGGTCGGATCATCAACAACGGCTCGCTCTCGGCGCATGTGCCCAGGCCGGACAGTGTGGCGTACACGGCCACCAAGCACGCCATCACCGGGCTCACCAAGTCGCTGTCGCTGGACGGGCGCCGGTACGGCATCGCCTGCGGACAGATCGACATCGGCAACGCGGCGACCGAGATGACCGAGCGGATGTCCGCCGGTGTGCCGCAGGCGAGCGGGGAGGTGGTGGCCGAGCCCGTGATGGACGTCGCGGACGTGGCACGCACGGTGCGGCACATGGCGTCGCTGCCCCTGGAGGCGAATGTGCAGTTCGCGACGGTCATGGCGACGGCGATGCCGTACATCGGCCGCGGCTGACGGATGAGGGTACGTCACTCGTCGTAGATAACCCTCCGATTGTGGAGATAATGTGAGGATGCGGGCAATTCACCCCATCGGCACAGCGGTTCCCGGACGCCCCCGCGCCACCCCCCGGACTGTTCGAGGTCCGCTCGATATGGCAGGGTCGTTCCCCACCGCACCACATCCTTCACCACCGCCCCACCACCGCCTCACCACCGCCCCACCACCGGCATCCGAACGAAGAGAGACCGCCATGCGTTCTCTGCCGCTCACCTTGGTCGCCCGTCTGCTGCCCGTCGCCGTCCTCGCCGCCGCGGGGGTGGCCATGACGACCTCGGACGACTCGGACGCGAGCGCCACCCCGGCGAGCCCCTCCCCGCAGACCTCGGCCCCGGCCACCGGCGCCGCCGCTCCGCGCTACGCCAAGCCGCCCGAGGAGGCGTGCACGGTCCTCCCGGAGTCGATGATCAAGGACCTGGTGCCGGGCGCCAAACCGGCCGGGAACGAGCTGAAGTCCAGCGACCTCAACCGCCGTACGGGCTGCTCCTGGCACGCGCTGGACGACTTCGACTACCGCTGGCTGGACATCGCCTACGACGTCAAGAGCGTGGCGGGGAAGCAGAAGAGCGAGGGCGGCAGCCCGGTGCCCGGCCTCGGCGACAACGCCTCGGTGACCGAGAAGACCACCGAGGACGACGACCAGGGCATACGCGAGGCCGTGGTGACGGTCCACCAGGACAACGCCACGGTCACCGTGACCTACAACGGCGGCGACTTCGAGAGCCACAAGGCCGCCGACTCCGATGAGATCCGTAAGGGCGCCATCAGCGCGGCCAAGAAGGCGCTCGGCGCACTCGACGGCTGATGGTGCCGCTCAGCCTTTGAAGCTCGTCGCTCAGTCCTTGATGAACATCCGCCGTACGGAGGTGGCCTTCTGAGTGAACGGTTACGATCGCGGGCATCGCAACCGAACTCTGGAGTCCCACCGTGCCCGCCGCCCCCGAACCACGCCTGGGTATCGCCGTCCTGACCATGGGCAACCGGCCCAGAGAGGTGGCCGCCCTGCTCGAGTCGGTCGCGAAGCAGGACGTGCCCCCGGCCCGCGTCGTGGTCGTCGGCAACGGCTCCCCGCTCCCGGAGCTCCCCGCCGAGGTGACCGCGGTCGAGCTGGCGGAGAACCTCGGGGTCTCGGGCGGCCGTAACGTCGCCTGGCGGCGGCTGCGCGAGTTCGGCGACGTGGACGTGGTCGTCGACCTCGACGACGACGGGCTGCTGGTGGACGCCGACGTCTTCCGCCGGGTGCGCGACCTGTACGCCGAGGATCCGCGCCTGGGCATCGTGAGCTTCCGCATCGCCGACGAGACGGGCGAGACCCAGCGCCGCCACGTGCCCCGGCTGCGCGCGTCCGACCCGATGCGCGGCGGTGAGGTGACCACCTTCCTCGGTGGCGGCCACGCCCTGTCGATGGCGATGCTGGAGCAGATCGGCGGCTGGCCGGACGAGTTCTTCTTCACCCATGAGGAGACCGACCTCGCCTGGCGGGCCCTCGACGCGCGCTGGAAGGTCCTCTACGCCCCCGAGCTGCTGCTCCAGCACCCCCGGACCTCCCCCGCCCGGCACGCCGTCTACCACCGGATGACCGCCCGCAACCGGGTCTGGCTGGCCCGCCGCCACCTGCCGCTGCCACTGGCGCCGCTCTACCTGGCCACCTGGACGCTGCTCACCCTCGCCCGCACCCGCTCCCTGACCGGGCTGCGGGCCTGGGCGGGCGGCTTCCTGGAGGGCCTGCGCACCAGCTGCGGGCGGCGCCGCCCGATGCGCTGGCGCACGGTATGGCACATGACCAAGCTGGGCCGGCCGCCCATCATCTGACGGCGGCCCGGCAGCGCGGACAGAACGGGCCCGGCAGCCCAGCCGACGAGCCCGGCCGCCCAGCCCCCTGGCCGACGGGCCGACGAGCCGACGAGCCGAGCAGCCCGGCCGACGGCCTTACGGGGCCGGCCCGAAGGTGCCGAAGGCCGTACGAGTTTCCGGCGGACCACGCGGCGGAGCCGCATATCGATGCTGCCGGGAAGGCGCGGAGCTCCGATCCTCGGTCTGGGGCGGAGCCCCGGTTTCGGGGCCTGGGGCGCAGCCCCAGGTTCGGGAAAGGGCGGGGAGGGGAACAGCCCGCCGCAGGCGCCAACGCCCGCCGGACACCCCCTATTCGAGCAGGAACCGCGCTTGGGAGCCGGGGCCGGTGGAGTCCATCCAGAACGAGATGATCGCGTGTCGACTGGCCTGCGCCCAGCCCGATGGCGCGTATTCCTCCAAGGGGAGGACGAGCTTGGCCTGGTCAGCCCGAGCACGATCAAGTTCCCGGGCCTCGACCACGACATCCGCGGTCGGGCCGCCCCGCCCCCACGGCAAGGGCGTCTTCCTGCGACTGTCGAAGGTATCGCCGTGCCAGAGCACGCTCTTCACGGGTTCATCCGCGAGCAGATAGTCGACCCGGATGCCGAACATCGCCTCCGACGACTTCGGGTCGGAAGCCAACGTGTCGGCCGATATCTCCAGTTTCAGGGAATCCGGCAGCTTGCGGTATTCCGCGCCGACCAGGGCGGTTCCCGCGTTCCCTTCGACACCCACGTAGGCGATGGCCCGTACGGCGTCATAGCAACCGTAGGCGTTGCCCCGCACGGAGGTCGTGTTTTTCGAACCTGGTATCCGATCGGCGAATGTGTGCTTGCGGACCAGTTCGGCATCCAGGCCATTCCGGTCCAGGACCGGATGCGCAGACTTGGTACCGACCTCGATGTACGCGATGCCGGGGCCGGCTACGGTCACGGTCTTGGACAATGACCGGGGAAGCTCGTCAAGGGTGGTGACCTCGGTGGGGACGAACTTGTTGTCGCTGTGTTCCAACGGACTGCCGTGCTTGCTGTCGATGAGGTAGACCCGCAACTCGGCCTCACCTCGGCTGGAGCTCTGAAGGTGAGACAGCTGCACATCGATGCTTTGCGCTCGGCTGGTTTCATTCCACACCAAGACCGCGCTGCGATACTGGTCACTCGAGGCCATGGCGCCGATACCGGAAGGCAATTCCCCCTGTACCGAGCCGCGGCGGTCCGGCATCCGCGCATAGAGCTTCAAGGCATTGAACAAAGGAAGTTGGAGCGCCTCGCCCCCCTTGTATTCAATCAGGTGGGGAATCCAGCCACTGAAGGTGAATGTCTGTAGGTCGGGCACTTGCAGCGCATTCTTCAATGACACCATGGACCGCACCGCTTCCAACGTGGTCCCGCGACGCTTCCCCCACTCGTGCGGCTTGAACACACCGGACTGCGCCTGAATGATGGGAACGGTGTTGAAGTCGGTTCCCAGTGCATTGCGAGCAGCGGCGAACAGCTCGTCGAGATCCGCGCCATAGCTGTTCAGGGTGAGGTAGTCGAACGGCAGGCCAGAGTTGGCCTTGACTCGTTTCCGCAATGCATCGATCGTGGCTTGAAGGTGGGTGCGGCCACCTAGCTTCTCCCGGACGGGAGCGCTTGTCTTGATGAAGCTCGCCATACCGAACAGCCCTCGAGGAGCGATCGCATTCGTGTAGGCGTCGTAGATGTCGACCATTTGCCTGACCGAGGCGCGGTTCGGGGACCCGGTGAGATTGTGACTCGGCTCGTTCCACATGCACCAGCTGATCGGATAATCGCTGTAGAGCTTGGTCCACTTACCGATAGCATCCGCAGCGGCCGTCAAGTCGGTCGGCATGGGGAACAGGTGTGGCCGTTCAGCCTTTTCGTAGTCCCACCACTGCTTCGGCGCGCCCATCAACTGGATCATGATCTCCATGTTGCGCCGTTGCAGCCCGGTGAACAGTTTTTCGAGGAACTCATTCGGCAACACCGAGACCTCGTCGTTCTCACCCACCACGAAGGGGTATGGCGTCAACGAGGGGTAATCGGTCTCCGGAAAGCGGATCTCCCCGTCGTAGACCGCCGGCCGGATCTGGTCCATGTACGGCAGACTGTCCAGGATCTCAGTCATACTGAGGGCTCGCCCCACCCCGATCTTCGACTTGAGCAGCGGAAAGAACTCCACCTTCCCAAAATCTACCTGAAGTGTCGACGAGGAGGACTTTCCCTCGGAACTGCTGCAAGCGCCGAGGAGAGCTGCGGTCGCGACCCCGGCGGCAGCCAGGACGCCACGCCGGGTGTGCTCGACGGAAGTCGACTGAAATGATTGTTCCATTACTGGTACTTCTTTCCTGAATTCGCGGTCGGCGCGGTAAGGAATGATTTCCCTGTTCGGGATCACGATTCACGCACTCCACGGCGATCACTCTCGCGGCGGCATCGACGAGTACATGGCTCGAGAGCCGAGGTTGCGCGGTGTCCGCAGTGGCCGAACTCCACCTCGGTGCCGGTGCCGGTGCCGATGAAAGTGAGGCATGCACGGTCGCCTCCCGGTGCGGCCGTGGTGCGCTGTATACGTGAAGGAAGTGAAAATATCCGGTCGCAAAACCTCCGACTCCGACTTGCCAGCCCTTCATTCCGTCCGTGCACCGCACAGCGGCGGCCTCACGGACCCGTTCCCCTCTTTTCTCCTAGATGCACTACAGCGCGCTTTGGTTCACCACAGCACGCCGCCCGCACTTTCTCGCCCTTCTCACACTTCCCTCTCGCGGCTTTGCGGGCATCGCTCGCGCTGCACGCCTTCTGTGCGGTTTTGCCTTTTTCGTTCTCCCCGCACCTCTGATCCGTGTTTTCACCTTTTTCGCAGCTCCTGCGTTTCCGCGTACCCGCTCAATTTTGGCTGTGCTTTTCTTTCCTCCTTTTCGTTTCCCTCGGAGAGGCTGGTGCCCTTGGCGTCGGCAGTGTTTGCTGTTGCTCACACAACGGGAAGTGGCGGCAGGGCGGTTCGGCGCGCCGACTTCAACGGCGGCGAGGAACTGACCGACCGGATCTTCGACCAATTTCGGCAGCTTCAGCGGCCCGCGGATCCTCCGCGCTGGTGCGCCCGGTGGCGACGCCGACCACACGGACGCCTGCACCCAGCCCACCCCGCACATCTGATGGCGCGTCCCCGACCGCGACTTCCGCACTTACCTGGGGGCACCCGACTGCGGTACGCACCAGCTCCGGGCGCCCGTCAGCCAGTCCGTGGCTGCCCGGCCTGGCGCGTTCTGCGATGGATGCTGTGGCTCTGGCCTCATCGAGTACACCCCGGCCAGCCTGTCCTCCGGCATCGGCCGTGCGTTGGCGGACCGCCTCACGGCACACGTCGACCATCTGAGGGTGCGCCTCGCCTGATCGATGTCATCTGTGGATGTCAAAGACCCCCAACCGGGATCGGCTGGGGGTCTTTTCGCTGGTGGGCGCAGACGGATTCGAACCGCCGACATCTGCCTTGTAAGAGGGCATTTCATTTGGTGAGTCTGCGGTGGCATATGAGGGTTGCCGCGATGGCGGTAAAGGCGAGGAAGTGCTCGGGCTTGCGCTCGGTGGGGGATCTGACGTAAGGAGAGCCGTCGCCGCAGGTGGGAGTAGTCGTAGCCCTTGTCGCCGTGGAGCTTGGCGGGCCGTCGGCGCCGGGGGCCGCGGCGGGAGCGTATGGGTGGGTTGCCTCGGACCAGCGGTATGAGTGCCTGACTGTCGTGAAGGTTGGCGGCGGAGATACCGAGTGAGAGGGGCAGGCCCTGGCGGTCGACGATCAGATGGATTTTCGATCCGTTCTTGCCGCGGTCGGTCGGGTTCGGTCCGGTCAGCCGCCCCCTTTGAGGGCGCGGACACTGATGGAGTCGATCGCGCACCGCGACCAGTCCAGCTCACCGCGGGAGCCGAGCTCGTCGAGGACCAGGCGGTGGAGCTTGGCCCACACCCTCGCCTCGGTCCACTCGGTGAACCGGCGGAACGCGGTCACTCCCGAAGGGCCGAAGCCCGGGGGCAGCTGGTTCCATGTACAGCCTGAGGTGGCCACGAAGATGATCGCGGCCAGTACCTCCCGATTCCCGTGCCGACGCCGGCCGCCGCCTTGCGGTCGCTCCGGCGCAGGTGGCACCACTCGCTCGAACAACTCCCACAGACCGTCCGGAGCCATCCGCTCAACAAGCGAAGAAGTCACCACACCAGACTGGCGCAAGATCACATCAAACGAAATGGCCTCTAAGGCGCCAGCCCCAGCGCGGGGAAGACCGACGCCTCGAGGAAGCGCGTCAGATACGGGCGGTCGGCGAGCCGCCCCTCGAGCAGGGGGCGCACCCGCATCGCGCCGATCAACTGGGCGGGGACGAACTCGAGGGCGGGGTTGTCCGCGTCCACCTCACCGCGCTCCACGCCCCGGCGGATCATCGCCTGGATCGTCTTCACCTCGTGCTCGATCAGCGCGGCGCGCAGCGCCTGGAGCAGATCGGGGTTCTGCAGCGCGGCGTGCCCGAGCGCGTACACCAGCGCGGTGTCACCGCCGCACACCTCCCCCGCCTCGCCCACGGCCTCCGCGACGGCGCGCAGATCGCCCGTGAGGGACCCGGTGTCGATGCCCTCCAGCGCGAAGGGGCGCTTGCAGGAGCGCAGCGCGGCGACGACGAGCTGGGGCTTGGTGCACCACTGCCGGTAGAGGGTGGAGCGGCTGGCGCGGGTGCGGGCGGCGACCGCCTCGATGGTGAGGGCCTCGTAACCGCCCTCCTGGAGCAGGTCGAGGACCGCCTGGTAGAACTCCTGCTCCCGCTCGGGGGTGATCTTGGAACGGCGCTGCGGCGCGGCCGTCTCCGGGCTCTGCGTCGCCATCGGGTCCTCCTCCTCGGTCCACCGGACTCCGGCTCCCCTCCCCGACCACGCAGTGTACCGACACATCCGCGTACCGATACGCCCTTGTACCGATACGGCCCCGCACCGGTACACTCTCGTATCGATACGTCTGTGTGCCGATAGGTCCACCGGTAGCAGGCAGACAGTGCCCAGAGGAAGGCACGGTGGATGAATCCGACCGTCATAGCCGTCGCGCTCGCGCTCGCCTCGGCCGTCGCCTACGCGACCGCGGCCGTGGCCCAGGAGCGGCTGGCCGCGGGCGGGCGGCCGGACCGCATGCCGCGGCTGCTGCTGCGCGGCGCCTGGTGGGGAGCGGTCGGCCTCAACTCCACCGGTGCCCTGCTGCATGTGGCCGCGCTGCGGTACGGGCCGCTCACCCTGGTCCAGCCGCTCGGCGCGCTGACCCTGGTGGCGGCCGTCCCGCTGGGCGCGCGGCTCGCGGGGCGGCGGGTGGTCCGGGACGAGTGGCGGGGCGTGGTCCTCGCGCTGCTCGGCCTCGGCGCCCTGCTGCCGGTCACCGCCGGGGAGACCCCGCGCGAGACGCTGAGCCTGCCGGAGGCGGTCGGGCTCGCGGCCGTCGTGCTGGCGTTCATCGGGCTGTGCGTCCGGCCGGGGCGCGGGGGGCGCGGAACGCCGGGCCGGGGCCTGCGGTTCGCCACCGCGTCCGGGGTCGCCTCCGGCGTCGCCTCGGCGCTCACCCAGACCCTCACGGTGGCGCTCGCCGACTCCCGCGCCCCGGGGGCGGCCCTGGTGTCCTGGCGGACCGCGGTCGTGGCCGTGCTGGTCGCGGTCTTCGCGGTGAGCGGCCTGCTGCTGTCCCAGAGCGCCTACGGCAGCGGCCTCGGCGCGCCCCTGGCCACCCTGACCCTCGCCAACCCGGTGGCGGCGGCCGCCATCGGGATCGTCCTGCTGGACGAGCGGTTCCGGGGCGGTCCGGGCGGCTGGGCCCTGGCCGCCGCCGGCGCGGCGGCGGCCGCCCGCGGGGTCGTCCTGCTCTCCCGGGCTCCGCAGTCGGGGGTGGGGGTGCGCGGGGATGCCGTGGCCGTACGAGATCCCGTCGTACGCGAGGCCGCCGCAGCCGTACCGGAGACCGCCGTACGCGAACCCGTCGTACGCCAGGCCGCCCTGGAGACCGTCGTACGCCAGGCCGTCGCACGAGAGGCCCTCGCCCCCGGCGAGCCCCCGCGCGAGCCCGCCGCCGTCCCCCGGGAGCCGGTGCCCGCACCCCCGTGACCCCCGTGATCCCCCGTGATCCCCCGGGCGTCGCGGTGCCCGCCGCCGTAAGGTTGATCGCATGGTGGACGCGAACGTGTCGACCTCGGCCGAGACCGCTGAGCAGTCGCTGGAGGAACTGCTCAGGGCCACCCACGAGGCATCCCCGACAGAGCTCCCGCTGGCCCTGGACCGCTATACCGAGGCCATGGGCATGGGCCGCGCGGTCGTCTACCTGATCGACCTCCGGCAGCGGCTGCTGATGCCGCTCGACGATGACGAGCCGCGCCTGGAGCTCGACGACACCCTGGCCGGATTCGCCTACCGCACCGGCTCGGTGCGGATCGAGGAGGCGACCGCGGGCGGGCTGACCGTATGGCTGCCGCTGATGAACGGCGCGGAGCGGCTGGGGGTGCTGCGCCTCCGGCCGGCCTCCCTGGACGGGCGCATGCTCTCCCGCTGCCGGATGCTGGCCTCGCTCCTCGCCCTGATCATCACGTCCAAGCGGACCTATATCGACACCATCGCGCAGTTCACCCGCACCCGGACCATGAAGCTGCCCACGGAGATGCTGCGGGCCTTCCTCCCGCCCCGCTCCATCGGCACCGGCCGGGTGGTCTCGACGGCCGTTCTGGAGCCCGCGTACGAGCTGGGGGGCGATGCCTTCGACCACTCGTTCACCGAGGACGTCCTGCACGCCGCGATCCTCGACGCCATGGGCCACGACCTGGCGTCCGGGCTGACCACCTCCGTGGCGATGGCGGGCAGCCGCAACGCCCGGCGCACCGGCGCCGACCTGGCGGCCCTCGTCACCACCGTGGACGAGGCGCTGGCCAAATGGCTTCCGGACCAGTTCTGCACGGGCGTCTTCCTCCAGCTGCACATGCCCAGCGGGGCGCTGAGCTGGTCCAACTGCGGTCACCCCACACCGCTGGTCATCCGCCGCCGACGGCTGCTGGACAAGGTGCTGGAGCGGCCTTTCGAGCCCCCGCTGGGGCTGCCCCCGCGGCTGTCGGACGCCCCCCGCCAGATCCATGAGACGACCCTGGAGCCAGGTGACCGCGTCCTGCTCTACACCGACGGGGTCGTGGAGTCGCGCGACGAGGGAGGCGAGCAGTTCGGCCTGGAGCGCTTCGCCGACCACATCATCCGCTCGACGGCCGCCGGGCAGAACGCCCCCGAGGTGCTCCGCCTGCTCATTCACGCGATCCTCGACCACGGGCACAGCGAACTCAGCGACGACGCCACGATTTTGATGATCGAGTGGCATCCGCCGGACCCATGAGCCATCGACACGATGTCCGATGATGACGCCCCCTGACCCCACCGCCCCCCGCGTCCGGCCGGACCCGCCGCCCGGCGCCCCCGGCCTGGCCACGGCCACCGTCGACGACCACGGCGTGCTGACCGGGTGGAGCGAGGGCGCACGGCGGCTGCTGGGCTACCGCGCCGAGGAGGTCGTGGGACGGCCGGCGGCCGAGTTGCGCGCCGAGACGACCGCCGGGGACACCGGTCGGGACAACGGCGGGGACACCGGCGAGGGCGTCGGCCCGTGCCTCGCCCACGGCCACCGGTGGAGCGGCCGGATCACGCTGTGCCACCGGGACGGCCATCCGCTGGAGGTCGAGCTGCTGGCCCACCGCGGCCCGCTGGACGACGGACCCGCGGGCTGGCTCCTGGTCTCCGCCGCGCCCCGGGAACCACAGGAGCCGGGGATCCCGACGGATCACGCCTTCTCCCAGTGCCCCTGCGTCCTGGCGCTCTTCGACACGGAGCTGCGGCTGGCGCGGGCGAACGCCTATATGCAGGCCGCCACCGCCCTCAGCGAGGAGCAGATGCGCGGGCTGCGACTGACCGAGCTGGTCGGCCACGGGGAGAGCGACCGGGTCGAGGGGGCCATGCGGCGGGTGCTGGAGAGCGGCGAACGGCTGGAGCTGGAGACGCGTCTACGGGAGCCGGGCGATCGCCAGGAGCACGCCTGGTCGGTCTCGCTGGCCCCGCTGGCCAACCGGACCGGCGGGCTGCGCGGCGTGTGCTTCGCGGCCCGCGACACCACCGCCGAGCAGGAGGCCCGGCAGCGGCTCCAGTTGCTCAACGAGGCGGGAGCGCGGCTGGGCAGCCATCTGGACCTGGACCGGATCGCCCAGGAGCTGGCCGAGGTGGCGGTCCCCCGGCTCGCCGACTTCGCCAGCGTCGATCTGCTCACCTTCCTCCACGAGGGCGACGAGCCCCCGGAGGGGCCGCTGCGCGAGCCCGTCACCCTGCGGCGCGCCGCCCACCGGTCCGTCCTCGACGGCGCCCCCGAGGCGCTGACCGACGTCGGGGGCCTGACCACCCACCCCGAGCACTCCCCCACGGCGGCGTGTCTGCTCAAGGGCCGGGCCGCACGGCACCAGGTGACGCCGTCCCTGCTGGCGAGCTGGGAGACCAAGGACCCCGGCCGGGCCGTCCGTATCCGCGAGCACGGAGTGCATTCGGTGATCGTGACGCCGATGCGCGCCCGCGGGGTCACCCTCGGCGCGGCCTTCTTCGCCCGCCACCGCACCCCGGCGCCCTTCACCGACGACGACACGCTGCTGGCCGAGGAGCTCACCGCCCGGGCGGCCGTCTGTGTGGACAACGCCCGCCGCTATCTGCGCGAGCGCAGGACGGCCGAGGCCCTCCAGCGCAGCCTGCTGCCGCAGCGGCTGCCCGAGCTGACCGCGCTGGAGATCACCTCGCGCTATCTGCCCTCGGGCGCCTGGGCCGGGGTGGGCGGCGACTGGTTCGACGCGATCCAGCTGTCCGGCGCCCGCGCCGCCGTGGTGGTCGGCGATGTCGTGGGGCGCGGCATCCACGCGGCCGCCACCATGGGGCGGCTGCGCACCGCCGTGCGCACCCTGGCCGATATCGATCTGCCGCCGGGGGAGCTGCTGACCCACCTCGACGACATGGTCACCCGGCTGCACTCGGACGAGCGGAGCGAGCCCTTCTGGTCCTTCGGCGCCACGTGTCTGTACGTGGTCTACGACCCGGTCTCGCGCCGCTGCAGCATCGCCGCGGCGGGCCACCCGGCGCCGCTGGTGATCAGTCCGGAGGGCACCGCCGACGTGCTCGGCCCGCCCATCGGTCCGCCCCTGGGTCTTGGTGAACTGCCCTTCGAGATCATGGAGACGGAGCTGCCCGAGGGCAGTCTGCTCGCCCTCTACACCAACGGCCTGATCAACGGCCGCGAGCGCGAGATCGGCGACGGGCTCGAGACGCTGCGCGACGTCCTGAGCCGCCCCGCCGCCTCCCTCGACGCGCTCTGCGACGACGTCCTGCGGGCCCTGCCCCCGGCCCACACGGACGACGACATCGCCCTGCTCCTCGCCCGCACCCGGGCGCTCCACTCCGACCGGGTCGCCACCTGGGACATCCCGGCGGAAGCGCCCGCCGTCGCAGCGGCCCGCCGGAGCACCACCGAGCAACTGATCGACTGGGGTCTTGAGGAGACGGTCTTCACCACCGAGCTGATCGTCAGCGAACTGGTCACCAACGCGATCCGCTACGGCCGCCCGCCCATCCGGCTGCGGCTGATCCGCGACCGCGACCTCATCTGCGAGGTCTCCGACGCCAGCAGCACCGCACCCCATATGCGGCGGGCCCGGGTCTTCGACGAGGGCGGCCGGGGCCTGATGCTGGTGGCCCAGATGGCGACGCGCTGGGGCACCCGGCAGAGCACGGACGGCAAGACAATCTGGGTCGAGCAGGACGTCTCCACGGACTGACGGGACCGGCCCCGGCTCCCCCGTCCCGTGGGCGCATTTCGGGCCACCGATATCCGACCACGGGAACAGGGGCCGATTCCTGTCCGATTTGTCACCCTTGAAGGAGAGGCCCCGCTCACCGATCCGTTTCCGCGGCCGACCGGGCGCCGCATGTGACCCGCGGCCGCCCCCGGAAGGAGTTGCCATGGCCAAGGCAGTCGGCATCGACCTGGGCACCACCAACTCGGTGATCGCCGCGTGGGAAGGCGGTGAGTCCTCGGTCGTTCCGAACTCCGAGGGAAGCCGCACCACACCGTCAGTGGTGGCCTTCACCGACACCGGTGAACGGCTGGTGGGGCAGCTGGCCCGGCGCCAGGCGATCCTCAACCCGAAGGGCACCATCTACTCGGCCAAGCGGTTCATCGGCCGCCACTACGACGAGGTCTCCGGCGAGGCCAAGGCGGTCGCCTACGACCTCGTCCCGGACGAGGGCGGCCTCGCCCGCTTCACGGTGCGCGAGAAGCTGTACTCGCCGGAGGAGATCAGCGCCCAGGTGCTGCGCAAACTGGCCGACGACGCCGGGAAGCAGCTGGGCGAGCGGGTGACCGAGGCGGTCATCACGGTGCCCGCGTACTTCAACGACGCCCAGCGCAGCGCCACCAAGGACGCCGGGGAGATCGCTGGCCTGAAGGTGCTGCGGATCATCAACGAGCCGACCGCGGCCGCCCTCGCCTACGGCCTGGACAAGAAGGGCCATGAGACCGTCCTCGTCTTCGACCTCGGCGGCGGCACCTTCGACGTGTCCATCCTCGACGTCGGGGACGGGGTGGTGGAGGTCCGTTCCACCGCGGGCGACAGCCACCTGGGCGGCGACGACTTCGACCGGCGGCTGGTCGACCACCTCGCCGACACGTTCCAGCGGGAGAACGGCATCGATCTGCGCCACGACGCGCAGGCGCTGCAGCGGCTCTTCGAGGCCGCCGAGAAGGCCAAGACCGAGCTGAGCTCGGTGACCCAGACCCAGGTCAACCTGCCGTTCATCACCGCGGACGCGGCCGGGCCCAAGCATCTGACCGAGACCGTCCTGCGGTCCACCTTCGAACACCTCACCGCCGATCTGGTGGAGCGCTGTCTGGACCCGGTGCGGCAGGCCATGGCGGACGCCAAGGTCGGCGAGAGCGACGTCGACGAGGTGATCCTGGTCGGCGGATCGACCCGGATGCCCGCCGTACAGGCCCTGGTCCGCCGGCTGACCGGCGGCAAGGAGCCCAATATGAGCGTCAACCCCGACGAGGTCGTGGCCCTGGGCGCCGCGATCCAGGCCGGGGTGCTCAAGGGCGAGGTCAAGGACGTCCTGCTGCTCGATGTCACCCCGCTGTCGCTGGGCGTCGAGACCCGCGGCGGCGTCATGACGAAGATCATCGACCGGAACACCACCATCCCGGTGCGCCGCACCGAGACCTTCTCCACGGCCGAGGACCACCAGCAGGCCGTGGACATCGTGATCCTCCAGGGCGAGCGCGAGCGGGCCGCCGACAACCGGGTGCTCGGCCGCTTCCAGCTGACCGGCATCCGCCCGGCGCCGCGCGGCGAACCGCAGGTCGAGGTCGTCTGCGACATCGACGCCAACGGCATCCTCAACGTCACCGCCCGCGACCGGGACACCGGCAAGGAGCAGTCCATCCAGATCAGCGAGACCGGCAACCTCGAACGCGGCGAGGTCGAGCGGATGGTCCAGGAGGCCGAGCGCAACCGCGGCGAGGACCAGGCGCTGCGCGAGGCCGTGGACGCGCGCAACGACCTGGACGCCGCCGCCTACCAGGTCGAGAAGCGCCTCTCCGAACTGGGCGACGCGGTGCCCTCCCATGAGAGATCGCGCGCCGAGATGCTGGTGCACGACGCCCGCCGGGCGGTCAGGAACGAGGCCGGGATCGACCGGACCAGGCCACTGGCCTCCGAGCTCCAGCAGGTCTACGCGGGCCTGGCCGCCCATGAGACGGCCGGTGCGGGCGCGGGCCCGGGCGGCGCGGCCGGTGGACCCGGGGCGGGCGGCGCCCAGGACACCGGGGCCGGGGGCGGCGGAGGCGACGAGGACGTCATCGACGCCGAGTTCGACAAGGGCTGACCGATTCGGCAAGGACAGGACTGAACCGAAAGGCAGATCCCACGAAGGCAGATCCCACGAAGACCGCACAGGCCGATCCACAAAGGCTCACTGAGAGGCCGCCATGTCCACTCAACCGCAGCAGCCCGACCCGGTGCCGGAGGGCGCCGTGACGGAGCCGGAGCAGGAGCAGGACCTGCCCGCCCCGGGCGCCGCGGAGGCGCGCGGCGCGGGCGGGGAGGGCCCCGGCCCGGACGCGGCCGGCGGCCCGGCCGTCGGCGAGGCCGACGAGCAGGCCGCCGAGCAGGCCGCCGCGCTGGCCGAGCTCGACGACCGCTGGCGCCGGGCCCTGGCCGACCTGGAGAACCTGCGCAAGCGCCACGCCAGGGAGCTGGAGCGGGAGCGGGCCGCCGAGCGGGCCCGTACGGCGGTGGCCCTGCTGCCCGTCGTCGACAACCTCGAACTGGCCCTCTCCCACGCCGAGGCCGACCCCGGCTCGATCGTGGAGGGCGTCAAGGCCATCCACGACCAGGCCGTGGCCGCCCTGGCCCGGCTCGGCTACGAGCGGCAGGGCGAGACCGGGGTGCCGTTCGACCCGGCCCGGCACGAGGTGGTCGGCGTGGTCGAGGACCCCGAGGCCGAACCGGGCACCGTGGTCCAGGTGCTGCGCCCCGGCTACGGGGACCCCGGCCACCAACTCCGGCCGGTGGCCGTGGCCGTGGCCAAGCGGGAGTGAGACGGCCATGGCACGGGACTACTACGAGGTGCTGGGGGTCTCCCGGGGCGCGAGCCAGGACGAGATCCAGCAGGCGTTCCGCACCCGGGCCCGCCGCCACCACCCAGATGTGAACAAGGACCCGAACGCCGAGGAGCGGTTCAAGGAGCTCAACGACGCCTACAGCGTGCTCTCCGACCCGAGGACCCGGGCCCGCTACGACCGGTTCGGCGAGGACTTCCGCAAGATCCCCGAGGACTGGGAGGAGCGCGTCGGGGCCGGTGCCGGAGGCGGTGGCGGTGGCTTCCGCGGCTGGACGACGGCCGGCGACGGCGGCCGGGTGCGGTTCACCCGTGGCTTCGGCGAGGACGCCGGGGGCGAGGGCGTGGACTTCGAGGACCTGTTCGGCGCGTTCTTCGGCGGCGGCGCGGGCCCGGCCGGCGCGGGCCGCGTCACCATCCCCGGGGCCGACCAGGAGGCGGAGCTGCCGCTCACCGTCGAGGACGCCTTCCACGGCGGGCGCCGCGGCGTCACCCTCGCCGGGCCGACGGGGCAGCGCACCTTCGAGGTGAACGTCCCGCCGGGCGTCATCGACGGGCAGCGCATCCGGCTGGCCGGGCAGGGCGGCCGGG
The DNA here is from genome assembly GCF_055597465.1 of Streptomyces yongxingensis. Taxonomy (NCBI): domain Bacteria; kingdom Bacillati; phylum Actinomycetota; class Actinomycetes; order Kitasatosporales; family Streptomycetaceae; genus Streptomyces; species Streptomyces yongxingensis. The sequence goes on along the minus strand of NZ_CM145717.1, from coordinate 7,743,283 downwards.
GCACCGGTGACGCACCGGCCGGGGATCTGTACCTACGGGTGCGGATCCAGCCCCATCCGCGGTTCCGGCTGGACGGCCGGAACGTCCATGTGACGCTCCCCGTGAGCCCCTGGGAGGCCGCGCTCGGCGCGACCGTCCCCGTGCCCACACCCGGCGGCACCGCCAAGGTGACCGTCCCGCCCGGCTCCTCCGGCGGCCGCCGGCTGCGGCTGCGCGGCGAGGGCATGCCGGACCCGCGCGGCCCCGACGGCGATCTGTACGCCGAGATCCGCGTCATGGTGCCACCCCACCTCGGCGCCCGGGAGCGGGAGCTGTTCGAGGAGCTGGGCCGCACCTCCTCCTTCGACCCCCGGAGGGAGCGATGAGCACTCACACACCCGGGGCCGTCACGGCCACCCGCCACCCGCCCGTGACGTCCGTCCACTACGAGCTGGTGCCCGCGCGCAGGCTGTCCCTGGAGACCGTGGCCGACCGCACCGGGCTCCACCCCGACCTGATCCGGCGCTTCGTCGCCCTCGGCCTGATCGACGCCGAACGCGACGCCGCCGGGCGGCTGGTGTTCGCCCTCGACGCCCCGGCGGCGCTGGCCCGCGTCGAGCGGCTGCACACCGGCCTCTGCCTCAACTACGCCTCCATCGGTCTGGTGCTCGACCTGCTCGACCGCATCAACCGTCTCGAAGCCGCGCTGCGCCGCGGCGGCGCGAGGAGTGAAGAACCACCATGGACATGAACCGCCTCACCCAGAAGTCCCAGGAGGCTCTCCAGGACGCCCAGACCACGGCCCAGCGATACGGCCACACCGAGGTCGACGGCGAGCATCTGCTGCTGGCCCTCCTCGAACAGCCCGACGGGCTGGTGCCCCGGCTGATCGCCCGGCTGGGCGCCGACCCCGAAGCGGTGCGCACCCTGCTGGAGGCGCAGGTGGCCCGCAAGCCCAGGGTCACCGGCCCCGGGGCCGCACCGGGGCAGATCTTCGCCACCCAGCGGCTGGCCCAGGTGCTGGACACCGCCGAGCAGGAGGCGAAGCGCCTGAAGGACAGTTACGTCTCGGTGGAGCACCTGGTGCTCGCGCTCACCGAGGAGGGGTCCGCCACCGCGGCGGGGCGGGTGCTCAAGGAGCACGGCGTCACCAAGGAGGCGTTCCTGGGCGCCCTCACCCAGGTGCGCGGCAGCCAGCGGGTCACCTCCGCCAACCCCGAGGTGGCGTACGAGGCGCTGGAGAAGTACGGCCGGGACCTGGTCCTTCAGGCCCGCTCGGGCAAGCTGGACCCGGTGATCGGCCGGGACGCCGAGATCCGCCGGGTGACGCAGATCCTCAGCCGCAGGACGAAGAACAACCCCGTGCTCATCGGCGACCCCGGCGTCGGCAAGACCGCCGTCGTCGAGGGCCTGGCCCAGCGCATCGTCCGCGGCGACGTCCCCGAGGGGCTGCGCGACAAGACCGTCTTCGCCCTGGACATGGGCTCCCTGGTGGCCGGCGCGAAGTACCGCGGGGAGTTCGAGGAGCGGCTCAAGGCCGTGCTCACCGAGGTCACCTCGGCCCAGGGGCGGATCCTGCTGTTCGTCGACGAGCTGCACACCGTGGTCGGGGCGGGGGCCGCCGAGGGCGCCATGGACGCCGGGAACATGCTCAAGCCGATGCTGGCCCGCGGCGAGCTGCACATGATCGGCGCGACCACCCTGGACGAGTACCGCAAGCACGTCGAGAAGGACGCCGCGCTGGAGCGCCGCTTCCAGATGGTGCTGGTGGACGAGCCGAGTGTGGAGGACACCGTCTCGATCCTGCGCGGCCTGCGCGAGCGTCTCGAGGTCTTCCACGGCGTCAAGATCCAGGACACCGCGCTGGTCTCCGCCGCCGCCCTCAGCCACCGCTACATCAGCGACCGGTTCCTGCCGGACAAGGCCATCGACCTGGTGGACGAGGCGTGCGCCCGGCTGCGTACCGAGATCGACTCCATGCCCGCGGAACTGGACGGGATCACCCGCCGGGTCACCCGGCTGGAGATCGAGGAGGCCGCGCTCTCCAAGGAGACCGACCCGGCCAGCGGCCGGCGGCTGGAGGAGCTGCGCCGGGAGCTGGCCGATCTGCGCGCGGAGGCCGACGCCAAGCACGCCCAGTGGGAGGCCGAGCGGCAGTCCATCCGCCGGGTGCAGGACCTGCGCCGGGAGCTGGAGGAGGTGCGCCGCGAGGCCGAGGAGGCCGAGCGCGCCTACGACCTGGGCCGCGCCGCCGAACTGCGCTACGGCAGGCTCCAGGAGCTCCAGCGCAAGCTGGCCGCCGAGGAGGAGCAGCTCGCCGCCAAGCAGGGCGCGCACCGGCTGCTGCGCGAGGTGGTCACCGAGGAGGAGATCGCCGACATCGTCTCCGCCTGGACCGGGATCCCGGTCTCCCGCCTGAAGGAGGGCGAGCGGGAGAAGCTGCTGCGCCTGGACCAGATCCTCCAGGAGCGGGTCATCGGCCAGGACGAGGCGGTCAAGCTGGTCTCCGACGCCATCATCCGCGCCCGCTCGGGCATCCGGGACCCGCGCCGCCCGATCGGCTCGTTCATCTTCCTCGGCCCCACCGGCGTGGGTAAGACCGAGCTGGCCAAGGCGCTGGCGGCCGCGCTCTTCGACACCGAGGAGAACATGATCCGCCTGGACATGAGCGAGTACCAGGAGCGGCACACGGTCAGCCGGCTGGTCGGCGCCCCGCCGGGGTACGTCGGCTACGAGGAGGGCGGCCAGCTCACCGAGGCGGTGCGGCGCAAGCCGTACGCGGTCGTGCTCTTCGACGAGATCGAGAAGGCGCACACCGATGTCTTCAACACCCTGCTCCAGGTCCTGGACGACGGCCGGATCACCGACGCCCGGGGGCGGCTGGTGGACTTCCGCAACACCGTGATCATCATGACCTCCAACATCGGCTCGGTGCACCTGCTCGACGGCGTGACCTCCGGGGGCGAGCTCAAGCCGGACGCCCGGGGCCTGGTGATGAGCGAGCTGCGCGGCCACTTCCGCCCCGAGTTCCTCAACCGGGTCGATGACATCGTGCTGTTCAAGCCGCTCGGCGAGCCCCAGATCGAGCGGATCGTGGAGCTGCGGTTCGACGAGTTGCGCGAGCGGCTGGCCGAGCGCCTGATCGCCGTCGAGCTGACCCCCGCCGGACGCGAGGTGATCGCCCACGAGGGCTACGACCCGGTGTACGGGGCCCGCCCGCTGCGCCGCTACATCTCCCACGAGGTGGAGACCCTCATCGGGCGCGCCCTGCTGCGCGGCGAGGTCGAGGAGGGCGCCACCGTCAAGGTGGACGGCCGGCACGGCGAGTTGGTGGTCAGCTACGAACGGCAGCCGGAGGTCGCCGGACTCGGGAAGGCCGCGTGAGCGCGATGCCGCACCGGACCGTCCCGCCCCGTCATCGGCCGCACCTCACGGACCGCCCCTCGGTTCGAGGTGCGGGCCGTCCCGTCCCTGCTCATCCTGGAAACGAGAAAGGGTGAACGCCATGGCCATCGAGCCCGATCCGCACCTGTCGATGGTGCGCCCGGTCACCCCGCGCAGCCCCGAGGGGTGCGAGGAGTGCCTGCGTCTCGGGTCCCCCTGGGTCCATCTGCGGCTCTGCCTGACCTGCGGACACGTGGGGTGCTGCGACTCCTCGCCGCTCAAGCACGCCCGTGCCCACGCGTACGCCGAGGAGCACCCCATCGTCGAGCCCATGGAACCGGGCGAGACCTGGCGGTGGTGCTTCGCCCACGAGGCCATGGCCTGATGTCGGGCGAGGACCGGCCCCCGGACACCGCACCGGAGGGAGCGGCACCGGACGAGACCCCGGATCTGTACGGCGCGTTTCCGCGGCTGACGGACCAGCAGATCGCGTTCCGGTCCGGGCACGGCACCCGCCGGTCGGTGGCGCCCGGTGAGGCGGTCATCCGCGAGGGCGACCAGGGCACGGACTTCCTCGTCGTCCTCAGCGGCACCATCGCGATCACCGAGCACCACGGCACCCCGGACGAGCGGGTGCTGAGGGTGCACGGCCCCGGGCGCTTCCTCGGCGAACTGGCCCTGCTCCAGGGGCAGGGGTCGGCCCGCAACCATCTGCCGTACCGCTGGATCGACCTGGAGGCGGACAAGGAGGCCGAGACACTGCTGCGCCGCGTCTCGGTCAGCCCGGAGGACACTCCGATCGTCATCTGGCGCGAGCAGCAGGTGCTGCGCAACCCGGACAACGCCGAACTGGCCCGGCTCATCGGCCTCTCCCCACCGGCGGGCACCCGCGGCCACTGCGATCTGCTGGTCGTCGGCTCCGGCCCGGCCGGGATCGCCGCCGCCGTCTACGGCTCCTCCGACGGGCTGGGCACCACGCTCGTGGACGCCTTCGCCACCGGCGGCCAGGCCGGCACCTCGTCCCTGATCGAGAACTACTTCGGCTTCCCGGCGGGGATCTCCGGCTCCGAACTCGCCGAGCGCGGTGTGCTCCAGGCGCGCATGTTCGGAACGCGGGTGAGCGTCCCGGCGGAGGCCACCTCCCTCGCACCGGACGAGGGCCACTACCGCGTCACCTTCGCCGACGGCGGCGAGACGCTGTGCCGCACCGTCGTCCTGGCCACCGGCGCCCGCTACCGCAGGCTGGAGGTCCCCGGGATCGAGCGTCTCGAGGGGGCGAGCGTCTATTACGCGGCCACCGTCTACGAGGCGCGACAGTGCGGTGCCGACCCGGTCGTGGTGGTCGGCGGCGGCAACTCCGCGGGCCAGGCGTCGCTCTTCCTCGCCGAGCGGGTGCCCCGGGTGCACCTGCTGATCAGGGGCTCGTACCTGGGCTCCCGGATGTCCCGCTATCTGGTCGACCAGATCGAGCGCCATCCGCGGGTGAGCGTGGCCCTGGACACCGAGGTCCGCGAGGTGCGCGGCGACGACGCCCTGCGGGCGGTCGTGGTGGAGCACCGCCGCACCGGGGAGCGCCGCGTCCTGAACGCCTGCTCGCTGTTCGTCTTCATCGGGGCCAAGCCCCGCACCGAGTGGCTCTCCGACGTCCTGGCCCTGGACGGCCGGGGTTTCGTGCTCACCGGGGCCGAGGCCGAGGCCCGGGCGGCCGCGGGCGTCTGGGAGGGCCAGGGCCGCCGCTGTCTGAGACTGGAGACCAGTCTGCCGGGGGTCTTCGCCGCCGGTGATGTGCGCAGCGGCTCGGTCAAGCGGGTGACCTCGGCGGCCGGCGAGGGGGCGATGGCCGTCCACCACGTTCATGACCACCTCGGCCACACCACCGCCGACCTCACCCGCATGAGCGGCGACCCCCCGGCTCCGTCCGGCCGGTCCGCCGGACCGAGCGGCGCTCCGGCACCCATCCGTCACCACAGCGCATCCACTCCCCACAACCGGAGGTGAAGGGCGATGAGCACACCCGCACGACGACACCAACAGCAGCACCAAGGAGCGATGGAACGCCCCCGAGTCTGGGCGCGCAATCCGCTGGCGGAGTTCGACGACCTGCTCAGCCAGATGGGCGGTCTGCTCGAATCCACGGTCGGCGGGGCGGCGGTGCCCGGCCTCGCGGCGTGGTCACCCGCCGCCGATGTGACGGAAGGGGACGAGGCGTACCACGTCGAACTCGAACTCCCCGGCGTCCGGCGCCAGGAGATCGACATCGAGGTCAACGGCCAGGAGCTGACCGTCACCGGGGAGATCAAGGAGCGGGAGCGCAAGGGCGTCCTGCGCCGCGGCGGGCGCCGCACCGGTCGTTTCGAGTACCGGCTGCTGCTCCCGAGCGAGGTGAACACCGAGGGCGTCAAGGCATCCATGTCCGAGGGCGTCCTCACGATCACCGTGCCCAAGGCGGAGACCGCCAAGCCCCGCCACATAGAGATCACCGAGAGCATCCAGGGCGAGAGCCGGCGACAGCAGGAACCCCAGCAGCAACAGCAGCAACAGCAACAGCCAGGAGGCTTCTGAGGTCTCCCACCCCCGTGGCGGCCCCCGCCCCGCCGGGCGGCCGCCACGGGCACCGAAAGGACGAACACGATGGTTGCGACAGGCTTTCCCGCGTTCGACACGACCGTCGACAAGACCAACCGGCTCCTGAAGGACATCGAGGACGCGTACGGCTGGCCCAAGGAGCGCCGTAAACAGTCCTACGCCGCCCTGCGCGCGGTGCTGCACCAGCTCCGGGACCGGCTGACGGTGGACGAGGCCGTCCAGTTCGGCGCACAGCTCCCGATGCTGGTGCGCGGCATCTACTACGACGGGTGGCGGCCCTCGGAAACGCCCGTGAAGATGCACAGCGAGGAGTTCTTCCAGCGGATCCGGCACGACTTCCCGTACTCGATCCAGGGCGACACCGAACAGTTGGTGCACACCGTCCTGGAGGCTCTGCAGCGCCACATCAGCGAGGGCGAGTGGCATGACCTCCGGGGCCGGATGCCCGCCGATCTGGTCACCGTCATACCGGCCTAGCCGAGTACCCGCATAGCCGACTCCAGGCCCTCGGACCGCCTGGTGGTACCGTCGCACCGATAGGCGGCTCATGCGGTGGTGCGGCGAGGAGGACGGCGATGGGGACGGCGGCCGGAGAGGGCGGCGAGGGAGTACGGAGCGTCCTGCGCGCACTGGATCTGCTCGCCCTGTTCGACGAGTCCCATCGCTCCCGCAGCGTACGGGAGTTGACCGACGCCACCGGACTGGCCAAGTCCACCGTGGTCCGGCTGGTGGCCACGCTGGAGCAGCGCGGGCTGCTGTGGAGCCGTGGGGACGGGCGGCTCACCCCCGGCGCGGGTCTGCTGCGCTGGGCGGCGCTCGCCCAGGACGCCTGGCGGCTGCCCCCGGAGGCGGTGGAGTGTCTGCGCGTCCTCTCGGTCCGGTCGGGCGGCGAATCCTCGCGGATCTACATCCGCCAGGGTGGCTCCAGGGTGTGCGTGGCCCAGCACGAGGGCACCCAGCAGCTGCGCCATGTGGTGCGCATCGGCGAGGAGATGCCCCTCTGGGCCGGTGCCTCCGGGCACGTCCTGCTCATCGGCGGCTCGTCCCGGACGCTGAGCCGGGTGGCCGCGGCGGCCGGGCGCGGCCCCGACTTCGCCTCCGTCCTGGCGACACGGGCGCGCCTCGCCGCGGAGCGGGGCTTCGCGGTCAGCCACGGTGAGCGCGAGGACGGAGTGTCCGCCGTGGCCGCCCCGGTCACCGACGCGACCGGGCAGGTCGTCGCCGCGGTGGGCCTCGGCGGGCCCACCAGCCGTTTCACCGAGGAGCGCGTCGAGTCCTTCCGCCCGGCGCTGGCCGAGGCCGCGAAGCGGCTGTCGGAGCTGCGGTTCCTCGGCGGGAGCGGCTGACCCTCACGCACCCTCGGCGCTCTTCCCACCGCTCTCCGGCCGGTTGAGGTCCCGGGGCGCCGGGCCCTCGTACGAGGGCAGCAGCCGCCGGGGAAGGGGGCCCTTGATCCTGGCCCCGCCGGATTTCTCCTCCCAGGCGTGGGAGAGGATGCCGACGCTGCGGGAGAGCACGAACAGCCCGCGTCCGAGCTCGGGCGGAAAGCCGAGTTCGCTGTAGACGATGGCGGTGGCGCCGTCGATGTTCATCGGCACGGGACGGCTGCGGCCCTCCGCCAGCGCCCGCTCCAGGGCCGTTCCGGCGCGCAGCGCCCAGCCCGGTGCCTCGCCGTCCGCCACCGCCGCGCCCACCAGGTCGAGCAGCGGGGTGCGGCGCGGGTCGTACGGGTGGAAGCGGTGGCCGAATCCGGGGACGTGGGAGCCCGTGGCGCGGTACTCCGCCACCAGCTTCTTCGCGGCGTCGTCGACGTCCGCCCCCTCGGCCACGGCCTCCTCCAGCTCGGCCAGGACCCCCATGCACTGCTGACCGGCCCCGCCGTGGACGTCCCCCAGCAGGTTCACCCCGGTGGCCACCGCGTTGTTCAGCCCCAGTCCGCAGGTGGCCGCCATCCGGGCGGCGGCGATCGACGGGGCCTGGGGCCCGTGGTCGACGGCGGCGACGAGCGCGGCCTCCAGCAACCGGCCCTGGGTCCGGGTGGGCAGCTCACCGCGCAGCAGCAGCCAGATGGTCTCGGCGAAGGACACCTGGCCGATCAGCTGCTCGACCGGGTAGCCGCGCAGCAGGATCTCACCGGGCCGGATGCGGCTGACGGCGGTGGCCCACCAGTCGGTGACGTCTTGTGCAACCGTCGTGGCCTCTGGCTCTCCGGGCCGGCGGGTCATATCGCGCCACGCTCCTTCATCGCGTCGATCTCCTTCGGGGTGTAGCCGAGTTCGGCCAGGACCTGGTCGGTGTGCTGGCCCAGCAGCGGTGGCGGGGCGGTGGCGGCCGCCGGTGCGCCGTCGACGCGGAACGGGCTGCCCAGGACGCGCAGTTCGCGCGTCCGCCCGTCCGGGAAGGGCAGCGTGCGGACGAAGTCGCGCTCCGCGAGCTGCTCCAGGCCCAGCGCGTCGGGTACGGACAGCACCCGCGCGGCCGGCACTCCGGCGTCGGCGAGGATCTCCTCCCACTCCCCGGCGGTCCGCTCGGCGAGCCCCTTCTCGATCTCGGCGCGCAGCTCCTCGCGGTGGGCCTTGCGGTCCGCGGGATGCGTGAACCGCTCGTCCGCCAGCAGTTCCGCACGGCCGATGAGCCGGCACAGGGTGGCGAACTGCCGCTGGCGGTTGGCCGCGATGTTGAGGTATCCGTCCGCCGTGCGGAAGGTCCCCGACGGCGCGGCGGTGAAGTTCTCGTTGCCCATGGGCCGCGGCGGGCGGCCGGTGATGAGGTAGTTGGAGGTCACCCACCCCATCGCGGTGAGCGCGGCCTCCAGCATGGAGACGTCCAGATACGCGCCGCCTCCGGTGCGCTCCCGGCGCACCAGGGCCGCCGCCACGGCGAAGGCGGCGGCCATGCCGCCCAGGGTGTCGGCGACCGGGAAACCGGCGCGCAGCGGGCTGACCTCGGGGGTGCCGGTCACGCTCATCATCCCGGAGAGGCCCTGCACGATCTGGTCGTAGGCGGGCCGGGCGCGCAGCGGTCCGGTCTGGCCGAAGCCGGAGACGGCGCAGTAGATCAGCCGCGGGTTCTCCCGCATGAGGACCTCGCGGCCGACGCCCAGCCGGTCCATCACTCCGGGCCGGAAGTTCTCGAGGAGGACGTCGGACTCCCGCACCGCGCGCAGCAGGGCCGCGCGCCCCTCCTCATCCTTGAGGTTCAGGGTCAGCGAGCGCTTCCCGGCGTTCTGGGCCAGGAACGACGCGCCCAGCAGATCCTCGCTGAGCTGCCGGTCGGCGCCCAGTTGGCGGGCCAGGTCCCCGGCCCCCGGCATCTCGACCTTGAGGACGTCGGCGCCGTGGAGGGCGAGCTGATATCCGGCGAAGGGCCCGGCGAGGACATTGGTCAGATCCAGGACCCGGATGCCGTCGAGCAGGGGTGGCGGGGCGGCGGGGGCGGGCGTGCTCAACGGATGACCTCCAGCGCGAATCGGGGTGTGACCCCTTGCCACGGGGTGTGTGCCTCCATAACATCACCGAACCACCAAGTGGCACAAGCGAACCACACAGTGGTACTCGATCCACGGTGACAAGGGAGTCCCCCAATGACGCACACCGGCAGCTCCGCCACCAGAAGGCCGGTCTTCCAGCCCAAGGTCGCCCTCGCCGCCGTCTTCGGCACCACGGTGGAGTGGTACGACTTCGCCCTCTACGGAACCGCGGCCGCCCTCGTCTTCAACAAGATCTACTTCCCGGACAGCGATCCGCTGGTCGGCACGGTCCTCGCCTACGGCACCTTCGCCATCGGCTTCCTCGCCCGGCCCCTGGGCGGCGCCTACTTCGGGGAGCGGGGCGACACCCAGGGCCGTAAGGGCGTGCTGGTGGCCACCCTGCTGATGATGGGGCTCGCCACCACGGCCATCGGACTGCTGCCGACGCACGCGCAGATCGGCGTCGCCGCGCCGGTGCTGCTGACGCTGCTGCGCTTCGTCCAGGGCTTCGCCGCGGGCGGCGAGAAGACCGGAGCGCTGATCATCCTCTTCGAGAACGCACCGCCCAAGTGGCGCGGACTGCTCACCTCACTGCCCGCGATCGGCACCGGCACCGGCACCCTCCTGTCCACCGGCGCCTTCGCGCTCACCACCGGGCTGCTGTCCGAGGACGCCTTCCTCGCCTGGGGCTGGCGGATTCCCTTCCTGCTCAGCGCGGGCCTGACCTTCTTCGGCCTCTGGGTGCGCCGCTCGCTGCCGGAGACCGCCGAATTCCAGCAGGTGCGCCAGGCGGGTTCCGTCGCCGCGACATCCGGCCGCTCCGTCCCGTCCGGCCGCCCGCTGCGGCGGCGGATCGCCGAGAGCCGCTGCGTCGCCGCCTGGCGCCGCTACCCCAAGGAGATGCTCATCGTGATCGGCGCGGGCGCCGCCGAGAACGCGGGCTACTACGTCTTCGGCACCTTCTCGGTCACCTACGCCGAGGACCGCGGGCTGCCGACCGCCGCACTTCTCAGCGGCATCTCGCTGGTCGCGGCCGTGAAGCTGGTGACGGTGCCGGCCTTCGGCGCACTCTCCGACCGCGTCGGGCGGCGCCCGGTCTCGATCGGCGGGGCCCTGGTGCTGCTGGCCGCCGCATGGCCGTTCTTCGCGGTGATCGACGGCGGACACACCTGGGCCATCTGGCTCGCGCTCTTCGTCACCCTGGGCATCGGCCAGTCCGCCGTCCTCGGCTCCCAGCCCGCGTTCTTCGCCGAACTCTTCGACACCACGGTCCGGTTCAGCGCGGTCGGCATCGCCAACAACATCGGCACCGTGCTCACGGGCGGCCTCGCGCCCATGCTCGCGTCCGCCCTGCTGCTCTGGTTCGACCACAGCGTCACGGGCGTGGTGGTCTTCATCGCCCTGATGAGCGCGCTCACCGTGGCCACGGTGGCACTGGCGCGGGAGACGCGCGGGGCCGCCGACCCGGCCGAGGAGACGGCCTCGCGGAAGGAGAACCTCCAGGCGGCGCCGTGAGCCCCGGCCGGTCAGGCGCTCCCGTGCTCCCCGAGGAACGCCCGAAGATGGCGCAGCGTCTCGTCCGGCGCCTCCTCGGGGAGGTAGTGGTCGCACGGCAGCGCGTGCCCGCGCACATCGTCCGCGTAGCCGCGCCAGACCTCCGGTACGTCGTAGTGGCGGCCGACGAAACCGTGCGCGCCCCACAGGGCCAGCAGCGGTGCGGTGACCCGGCGGCCCGCGGCGGCGTCCGCGTCGTCGTGGACCAGGTCGATGGAGCCGGCGGCGCGGTAGTCCTCGCAGCTGGCGTGGATGGCCGCGGGATCCGAGAAGCAGCGGATGTACTCGGCCTGGGCCGCCTCGTCGAACGGGGTCCCGCCCCGGTGGCGCGCCCCCATCCGGGTGCGGATCCAGAACGCGGGGTCCTGGCCGATGAGGTGTTCCGGGATGCCGTGGTCCGCGGCCAGGAAGAACCAGTGGAAGTAGCCGAGACCGAAGTCCTTGTCGGCGTGCTGGAAGGCGTACCGCGTGGGCACGATGTCCAGGACCGCGAGCGCGGAGACCGCGCGCGGATGGTCGAGGGCCATCCGGTGGGCCACCCGGCCGCCCCGGTCGTGGCCCACCACCGCGAACCGGTCGAAGCCCAGCTCCCGCATCACCAGTAGCTGATCGCGCGCCATGGCCCGCTTGGAGTACGGGGTGTGCTCGGCGTCGGACACGGGCTTGTCGCTGTCGCCGTAGCCGCGCAGATCGGCCAGGACCACGCGGTGGGTGGCGGCGAGCGCCGGGGCGATGTGGTGCCAGATCATATGGGTCTGCGGATAGCCGTGCAGGAGGAGGACCGGCGGCCCGTCCCCGGCGGTGCGCACGTTGATTCCCACACCCTCGACGTGGACGGTGCGGCGGTCGAAGTCGCCCAGCGGCTGATCGCTCATGGTCCGATCCCAGCAGCCGCCCGCGGTGCGCGTCCAAGACCCGTTGACGACAATGCTTATAAGCAACACCTATGGACGTGTGGAGGCCGCCGAAGGTGGCGGGAGTGGCGAGGCGCGGGGAGGCGGCGCGGTGGATGTGCGGCAGTTGGAGTACTTCCTGGCCGTGGTGGACCACGGCGGGTTCAACCGGGCCGCCGCCGCGCTGTATCTGTCCCAGCCGTCCCTCTCCCAGGCCATCCGCGCCCTGGAGCGCGACCTGGGCAGCGACCTCTTCCACCGCATCGGCCGCCGGGCGGTCCTCACCGACGCGGGCACGGCGCTGATCGGCCCGGCGCGGGAGGCGGTGCGCAGTCTCCAGCTCGCGCGGGCCAGTGTGGAGTCGGTGCACGGACTGCGCGGCGGCCGGGTGGACATCGCGGCCCCGCCCTCCCAGGCCGTCGAACCGCTCACGGGGCTGATCGACCGCTTCGCCCACGCCCATCCCGCGGTGTCCGTACGCGTGCAGGCCGCGTTCACCCCGCGCGATGTGACGGAGATGGTGCGCACCGGCGTGTGCGAGCTGGGGCTGCTGGCCTCCCCCGACCCCGTACCGCCGGGCGATGTGCGCACCTATCCGCTGGCCGAGCAGCGCTTCGTGCTGCTGACGGCGCCGGACGGGCCGTTCCGCCCCGGGGTGCCGGTGCGCCATGAGCAGTTGTCCGGACACCGGCTGATCGTGGGCCAGAAGGGCACCGGGATGCGCCGGTACGTCGACGACCTGGTGGCCGAGGGCGTCGCGCCGACCGTCGTGGTCGAGACCGAGCACCGGGTGTCGATCCTGCCGCTGGTGCTGCGGGGCGTGGGCCTGGCCGTGGTCGCCGACGCCTGGCGCGGCCTCGCCGAGCGGGCGGGGGCCCTGGTCCTGGACCTGGAGCCGAGCACCAGTCTGCGTATCGCCCTGGTCAGCAGGCGGGCCCCGCTGACACCGGCGGCGGAGGCGTTCGTCAGCACCGCCGTGGAAGCTCATAGGGCCGGCCTATAAGGCAGATGCGAACTGCGTCTTGGACGCGGAAGACGCTCCCCTGCTGCAATCCCCTCCATGACGAACCGCCGCACGACCACCACCCACCGCATCGCCCTGATCCCCGGCGACGGCATCGGCAACGAGGTCATCCCGGCCGCCCGCCGGGTCCTGGACACCGTCGCCGCCCGGCACGGCCTCGGCTTCACCTACGAGACGTTCGACTGGTCCTGCGAGCGCTATGTCAGCCTCGGCGCGATGATGCCCGACGACGGTCTCGACCAGTTGCGCGGCCATGACGCGATCCTGCTCGGCGCGGTCGGCTACCCCGGCGTCCCCGACCATGTCTCGCTGTGGGGGCTGCTGATCCCCATCCGCCGGGGCTTCCAGCAGTACGTCAATCTGCGCCCCATCCGCGTCTTCGAGGGCGTGCCCAGCCCGCTGCGCGACGCGGGCCCCGGCGATGTCGACCTCGTCGTCGTCCGGGAGAACGTCGAGGGCGAGTACGGCGAGATCGGCGGCCGCCTCGGGCGGGGGCTGCCGGAGGAAATGGCCGTCCAGGAGGCGGTGTTCACCCGCAAGGGCGTCACCCGCGTCCTGGACTACGCCTTCTCCCTCGCCGAGCGGCGCGGCGGCCGGCTCACCTCGGCCACCAAGTCCAACGGCATCGTCCACACCATGCCGTTCTGGGACGAGCTGGTGGCCGAACGCGCCGCCGCGCACCCGGAGGTGGCCTGGGACCAGGAGCACATCGACGCCCTCGCGGCCAAGTTCGTCCTCGACCCGCGGCGCTTCGATGTCGTGGTGGCCTCCAACCTCTTCGGCGACATCCTCAGCGACCTCGCCGCCGCGGTCGCGGGCAGCATCGGCATCGCCCCCGCGGCCAACCTCAACCCCGAACGCGACTTCCCGTCCATGTTCGAGCCCGTCCACGGCTCCGCCCCCGACATCGCCGGACGCGGTGTCGCCAACCCGCTCGGCGCGATCTGGTCCGCCGCGATGATGCTCGACCACCTCGGCCACCCCGAGGCGTCCACCCGCGTCACCGACGCCATCGCGACCGTCCTGGCGAAGACCCCCGTCCGCACCCCGGACCTGGGCGGCACGGCCACTACCGAGGAATTCACCGACGCCCTGCTCGAACTGCTCCGATGACAGAATGACCGGACGGTCCCGCCGACCCGGCGCGCGCCCACGCCGTCCACCAGCCGTAGGCGCCCACTCACGCGGGCGGGACGGTGGGGTTGTCCCCAGGGCGATGGGGGTGGCCAGCCGGATCGATCCCGAGCTCGGCGGTCTCTAAGGTGGCCTTCGGTCGCAATGGGGCTTCGAGGGGGGATCACATGAACGTGGTCAAGCGCAGGCGCGTGCTGACTGGCGGACTCACACTGGCGGTGGCGGCGGGTGGCGCGGCGGTGGCACCGAAGGGTGTCGCGGCGGCGACACCGGCGCATCACGACGCGCCACGGCGGAACACCGCCGCGGAATCGACCACCACCGCCGCCGACCTCACCCCTCGCCTGCGCGACATCCTGCACCGGCTGACCACGGTCGACGGCGCGCCCGGAGCGCTCGTGGAGGTGCGGAACCGGCGCGGCAGCGCGGTCCTGACCAGCGGCGTCGCAAACGTGAAGAGCCACGCGCCGATGCGCCGCGACAGTCGGTTCCGGATCGGCAGCATGACCAAGCCGTTCGTGGCGACGGTCGTGCTCCAGCTGGTGGGAGAGCGTCGCGTCGCCCTCGACGCGCCGGTGGAGCGCTATCTGCCGGGCGTCATCCGCGGCCACGGGAACGACGGGCGGGTGATCACCGTCCGTCAGCTGCTCCAGCACACCAGCGGCGTGCCCGACATCCTCGACTACCTCACCCCGCAGGACGTCCTCGAGGATCCGCTCGCCCACCACGACACCCGCGACATGGTGAACATCGCGCTCGCCCACCCCCCGACCTTCGAGCCCGGCACCGACTGGCGCTACTCCAACACGGGCTATCTGCTGGCCGGCCTGCTCATCGAAAGGGTCACCGGCCACACGTACGGCGAGGAGATCCGCCGACGCGTCATCGCGCCACTCGGCCTGTGCGAGACGTACGTACCGGGTGACGACCCGACGATCCCCGGACCGCACCCGCGCGGCTACGTCCGGCCGGGCGAGAACGCGCCGCTCAGGGACATCACCGCGATCAACCCCTCGGTCGCGGGCGCGGGCGGCGGCATGATCTCCAGCGCCACCGACCTCAACCGCTTCCTGGACGCACTCGTACGCGGCAAGCTGCTGCGCCCGGCCCAGCAGCGGCAGATGATGACGACCCGCCCGACCGGCAACCCGGACGGCCGGGCGTACGGCCTCGGCCTGGAGAGCAGGCCACTGCCCTGCGGCGGCCTCTACTGGGGCCACGGCGGCGACATCCCCGGATACGGAACGGTGGGCGGCGCCACGCTCGACGGCAGGCAGGCGACGGTCATGGTGAACCTCAACCCGGATGGTACGGACGCCCAGGACGCCGACATGAAGGCCGCCGTCCAGACGGCCCTCTGCGAAAGCCACCACCACCAGGGGGTGTCCGACGGATCGTGACGCCTGCGGCGGGGACGGGAAAGATCCGCCGGAGATCCGTCGGACACCCCGTAGCGGAATAGCCGCGGCTGATCACACCTTGCTGGTAAGCATGCGCATCTTCCGCACCTACGCACGCGTCTACGCCACCGACCTGAACGCGGCGCTGGCACCGCTCACCGCCGTCACCGGTGAACCGATCACCACCCGCTTCACGATGCCGAACGGCCTGGAGCTGGCCACCGTCGGCCGGGTTCTGGTGGTGGCGGGAGACGAGCGGACGCTGGAGCCGTACAGGGCGACGTCGGCCACGCTGATCGTGGACGACCTGGACGAATGCCAGGTACGCCTCACCCGGACCGGAGCAGAGATCGTACGCGGCCCGCAGCCGGTCCCCACCGGCAGAAACCTGACCGCCAAGCTGCCCGGTGGCGCCCAGATCGAATACGTCGAGTGGGACGAGGCCCAGTGGGAACGGGCCGGAGGCCGCCCGGACAGCTCGAACCCGTCGTAGAGCGACCGACGGGACTCCCCGTGCCCGGGCGCGGTGGCGCCACGCGCTCGGGGAGCCCATCGCCGTCACTCGGCAGAAGCCCAGGTCAGGACTGGGGACGGCTCCCGTGGTTGGCCCCGTTCTTACGACGGGCCTTCTTCTTACGACGTCGCTTCGACGACATGTCGCCTCCTTTCCAGCAATGCTTTTCGCCCTATGTGTACCGATTACCTCGGCATCTCAAGCGATGATCGCGGCGCGCTTACCCAGCCCCCGGCACATCACGCCCCTCCGTGAAACACCTCACGCCGCCCTCCCGCACGGGCGGCTCGCGGGCGAACCGGCCGGTTCAGCCGGCCAGGTCGAGGACGAAGCGATAGCGCACGTCGTTGCGTGCCAGCCGGTCGAGGCTGGTATCGACGTCGTGCGCGGGCACGATCTCGGTCTCGGCGGTGATGCCGTGTTCATCGCAGAAGTCGAGCATCTCTTGGGTTTCGCCGGTTCCACCGCTGCCCGCGCCGGCCAGGTTCTTCGCGCCGACGATCAGACTGAGCGCGCTGAGCCGCAGATCACACCAGCGTTTCCACCCGGCCTGACGCCGACCAGGTCACCGATCTTCAGCTCGGTGCGGTCGCTGCACGGGTTGGCGGAGAGCAGCTTGTCGGCCCACGCGTCGTAGCCGATGCCATTGACGATCGTGTACCGGGCGGTGGCGACGGCGCGACCGTCGGCGGCGGTCGGCTCGTAGTCGTGCGGGTCGGCGGCGGGGTTGTCGATGATGCTCGTGACGTGCGCGTGTCTGCCGCCCAACTGCTGGGCGATGCTGCCCCAGAAGTTCTCCGCCACCACCTGGATCACCTCGCCGGACCTCTCCCTGCCGGAGGCGGAGCCATCGGCCGCGTTCGAGGAAGCGGTGGAACAGGCGCTGGTGCCGGACAGCGACACCCCGCACCCATCTCCCCTTCGCCGGTGGCGACTTGACAGGGAAGCCGCGATCCGGGAAGTCTTCAAACCTCGCACATGACATTCATATTCACCTGGAGGTGATGCGCAGCCATGCGCACCGCGTTCGTCGGCAAGGGCGGAAGTGGCAAGACCACGCTGTCCGCCCTCTTCGCCCGGCACCTGGCGCGCTCGAACGCGCCCGTCGTCGCCATCGACGCCGACATCAACCAGCATCTGGGGGTGGCGCTGGGGCTGGCGGAGGACGAACTGCGCGAGGTCGTCCCGCTCAGCACTCGCCTCGGCGGGATCAAGGAGTATCTGCGCGGCGACAACCCCCGTATCGCCTCCGCCGACGCCATGGTCAAGACCACTCCCCCGGGACGCGGCTCCCGCCTGCTGCGGCCGCTCGGACCCGACCCGGTGCACACCCGCCACATCCGGGACGTCGCGGGAGTCGGGCTGATGACCACCGGCGTGTTCACCGAGGAGGACCTCGGTGTCGCGTGCTACCACTCCAAGCTCGGCGCCGTCGAGCTGTATCTGAACCACCTCGTGGACGGCCCCGGCGAGTACGTCGTGGTCGACATGACCGCCGGCGCGGACTCCTTCGCCTCCGGGCTGTTCACCCGGTTCGACATGACCTTCCTGGTGGCCGAGCCCACGCGCAAGGGGGTGTCCGTCTACCACCAGTACAAGGACCACGCCGCCGAGTTCGGCGTGCCGCTCGCCGTGGTCGGCAACAAGGTGACCGGCGAGGACGACCGGCTCTTCCTCAAGGAGCACGTCGGCGACGACCTCCTGGTCTGCTTCGGCCACTCCGACTGGGTCCGCGCCCGCGAACAGGGCCGCCACACCGGGGAGCTGGAACCCGAGCACCGCCTGGCGCTGGAGGAG
Source organism: Streptomyces yongxingensis (assembly GCF_055597465.1). NCBI lineage: Bacteria > Bacillati > Actinomycetota > Actinomycetes > Kitasatosporales > Streptomycetaceae > Streptomyces > Streptomyces yongxingensis. The sequence goes on along the minus strand of NZ_CM145717.1, from coordinate 7,725,549 downwards.
CTGCGCATCGCGGTGGACTGCCGCACCAAGGACTGGGAGACCTTCCAGAGGCAGGCGGTCGAGTTCCATCTGCGCAACGCCCGCGCCTGGGCCGACCGCGCCACCGGCCAGGACCTGAGCACCCAGGTCGACCCCGGCTTCCAGCACGGACCGGCAGCTCTGTCCGAGGCACTCGTCGCCGCCCCCACGGCATCGAGCTGAATCCCCCCCAGCACCCCCGCTCATCCCCATCCACATCCGCAACCCAGCCGATAGGACCCGCATCCCATGTCACTGAACGTCGCACCGGAACTCCTCGCCCAGGCCGAACAGGGCGAGATCCAGGAACGGGACTTCGTCGCCACCGTCCGCGAGTCGCTTCCGTACGCCTACAACCTCATCGCCGGCCTGGCGGACAAGCTCCGCGAGGGTGACGCCGAGTTCGCCGACAACCAGACCCCGCCACCGTCGGAAGCCGAACGCGGACAGCTGCTACGGGCCCTGGCCAGCAACGCCATCCGCGGCAGTCTGGAACGCCACTTCGGCATCACCCTGGCCTTCATGAACTGCCACCGGGTGGCCGCGTTCCGCCCCGGCACCGAAAACGGCAGCACGTACGAGAAGTTCACCTCCACGCGCTCCCAGATCCTCAACCAGTCACCCGAGTTCCGCGACTGCTGAGCCGCGCGGCGTACCTGAGCCCCGGGCCGGCGGCCCGGGGCTCGGGTGCGCCGCCGCCCCCTTCAGCGACCGTCCGGGGTGACCACCACATCGTGGTAAGGGTCCTTGGGCGCGGGAACGCGTTCGACGGTGGAGACGTCGAGGGCCGGGCTGGCGTCGTCGGTGCCCAGCTTTCCGGTGGGGTGCCAGGTGCCGGTGACCGTCACCCAGGTGTCGGCGGGTGGAGCGGCGGACCCGTGCACCCCCACCTTGCGCACTTGCGCATCGGCGGCGCAGCAGCTGATGACCAGGCGGCTGACGTACCAGGCGCCGTGGCGGCCCGGGGTGACGAAACCGGTGAGGCGCACGGTGTGGCCCTTCAGGGTGCGGTCGGTGTCCCAGACCGCCCGGGAGCTGAAGTCGTTCAGCGACATCTCGACAACGCCTTTGTCGGGCAGGGCCGGGAAGAGGCTGTCACCGGTGGTGGCGGCGGGGGCCTTCGGGGTCTTGGCGTCGTCGCGGGAGGCGGTGTAGGAGCCGAGGGCGGGCGGCGCCAGGAACAGGATGGTCAGGGCCGGTACGTACAGCAGCCAGGCGATCCGGGGACCCCGGGAGTGATCGTGACCGTGCTCCTGGTCGTGGCCCTGGTTCGTGCGGGGGCGGTTGAAGGGGAAACCGTCGCGGGCGGCGCTCACCGCGCCGAGCAGGATCAGCAGCACGCCCGAAGCGATGAGCGCGGGGCGCAGACCGGCGCGCACATAGCGCAGATACAGATCGGTCAGCAAGGAGATGTGGAGCAGACCGACCCCGGTGAACAGCAGCAGGAGGACCTGCAGGTTGCGCTTCACAGCAGCCACCACCCCACCAGCCCGCTGCACGTCACCGCCACGACCCAGGTGGCCGAGGAGAAGCGCACCGCGAAGGCCCGTCCGAAAGTGCCCGATTGCAGGGCGATGAGCTTCAGGTCGACCATCGGGCCGACCACCATGAAGGCGAGCCGGGCGGTGGGCGAGAACCCGGTGAGCGAGGCGGCGACGAACGCGTCCGCCTCCGAGCAGACCGCGAGGACCACCGCGAGCAGCCCCAGCATGGGCAGCGAGAGCCACAGGGAGTCGGAGAAGAGCCGCAGCACGGAGTGCGGCACCGCGACATTGAACGTGGCCGCGGCCGCCGCGCCGACCACGAGGAAGCCCCCGGCGTGCAGGAAGTCATGCTGGAGCGAGAGCCGGAACTCCTCCGCGCGGCTCGCGCCCGGAGTGTGCCCGGCGGGCCCCTTCGGCAGCCGTAGCCACTCCTCGCGGCCGAACCGGATCCACAGCCAGCCCATGGCCACGGAGGTCAGCAGCGAGGCGATGACGCGGGCGGCGACCATCCACGGGTTGCCGGGGAAGGCCACATAGGTCGCGACCAGCACGATCGGGTTGATGGCCGGGGCCGACAGCAGAAACGCCAGCGCCGCCGCCGGGGCCACCCCGCGCCGCATCAGACTGCCGGCCACCGGCACCGAAGCGCACTCGCACCCCGGCAGCACCGCCCCGGCGGCACCGGCCACGGGGACGGCGAGCGCCGCGTTGCGCGGAAGCGCACGGGTGAACACCCACGCCGGTACGAACGCGCTGATGGCGGCCGACACCACCGTGCCCAGCAGCAGAAACGGCACGCCCTGGATGACGATCGCGGTGAACACCGTGCGCCACGCCGCAACCGCCCGATCGTCCAGCGCGGCGGTGATCTCGGGCCCAAGCGCGAGGGCGAGACCGCCGATCAGCACCACCGGGAGGCCGGCGATCAACGCATGAGAGGTGATGCGTGCCGCGGTGCGCACCCCGCCGACCGCGTCGGGGGGAGAGGTCGTCCCACCACCGTCGCGGTCTGCGGACGATGACGGCGGCGCGAGGTCGACATCGCTGCCCAACCCGCCTCCTCTCACAGGACCTTCACCAAGCCGACATACGGCGACCCACCTTAGCGGCACGGCGTGTCCGCGACTTCGGGTCCCGATGAAGCATGAGCCACCACTCATGTGGCGCATCAACTCCGTCTCCTGCGCACCCTCGGCCTGGTCACCGGGCGCCGCGACGGCCGCCGCATCGTCTATCGCCTCTATGACGACCACGTGGCCCAATTCCTCGACCAGGCCGTCCACCACATCGAGCACCTACGCCTCGGCATCCGCGACACACCCTGACCGAAGCGGGGCCCGACGGCACAACCGTCCGGCCCCGCTTAGTCCGGTCGACGCAATCCGACGGCTAACGGGAGCCGTAGGGAAGCAGGGCCATCTCGCGCGCGTTCTTGACGGCGCGGGCGATCTGGCGCTGCTGCTGTCGTGTCACATGGGTCACCCGGCGGCTGCGTATCTTGCCGCGGTCGGAGATGAACTTCCGCAGCAGGTCGGTGTTCTTGTAATCGACATAGGTGATGCCGGCGGCGTCGAGCGGGTTGACGCGGGGGCGCTTGGCTCCCCGGCGGTCGGTGATGGTGGTGCGGCGGGCCATGAGCGAGTCCTGTCCGTATGGGCGTGAGGCGCCGTCAGGCGACCGGGTCGAGCAGTTCGTCGAAGGCGTGCGGCAGCCGGCTCCAGGCGTCCGGCCCGGCGGCGTACTCGGTGTCGGTCAGCAGACACGAGTCGAGCAGGGCCAGCAGCCCGTCGCGGTCGAGACCGGGCGAGGTGAACGTGAGGTGCTGACAGCGGTCGCCGTGCTCGGGGTGCCAGTCCAGCGAGGCGGCGACCCGCCGCTCGGCCGGCACCATCTCCCAGGCCGCGTCCGGCAGCGCGGCCAGCCACGGTCCGGCCGACTCCACACACAGCGCCCCGCCCGCGGCGTCCCACGAGAGCAGGGTGTCGCCCCGGTCCGCCAGCCAGAAGCGGCCCCGGCTGCGGGCCGCGGCACAGGTCAGATCCTCCAGCGCCGCATAGAGCCGCCCCGGGTGGAAGGGACGGTGGCGCCGCCAGACGAGGGTGCTCACTCCGTGCTCATCGCTGTCCTGTGGCAACAGTGCGCAGGCCGGGTGCTGACGGGCGGCCGCCGCCGCGATGTCGAAGCCCTCGAGCAGGGCGGGCCCCAGGGCCCCCTCGCCGAGCCGTATCTGCCGTGCGCCCGGGGTGAGTTGGGTGAGCAGGGCCAGATCGCCGTCGTCCGCGGGCGCTTCGGACGTCTCGTCCTCGGCGACGGCGAGCACGGTGGGGTACTCCAACTGCCGGGCGAAGGTGTCCGCGATGGTGCGCTGGTCGGTCGGGGCGGCGGCGAGACCGGCCTCGGCGAGGTCGTCACCGTTCGCCAGGTACGGCACCATCAGGGCCGGGTCGACCGCGGTGGCCACCCCGGTCAGCTCCAGCGGGGCGCCTTCGGCGGCGATGACGGCGGCCATGGCCTGGGGCTCGACCGAGTCCCACAGCTCCACGACGGCGAGCCGGTGCCCGCCGCCCGTGGCCAGGCGCAGCAGCTCGGGGACCATGTCCTCGCGCAGCGCACAGCACGCGCAGTCGTTCACCAGCGGCGCCTCACCACCGCCGAGCGGCCCGGAGGCGTCGCGCACCGTGCGGCGCACGGCGCGGTCGGTGGCGGCGGACAGGTCGTGGTGCAGCGCCACGGAGCCGGGCACCGTGCGCAGGATCTCCTCGACGGCGGCGCGTCGGGCGTCGGCGTGCAGCCCGCCCACGACCGCGACGGCCAGCCGGTTCTCGTCCGCGGTCACCGGCCCCTCCGCACCCGTCCGTAGCGCCGCTCGAACCGCTCGACGCGGCCCGCGGTGTCCACGACGCGCTGGCTGCCGGTGTAGAAGGGGTGGCTCGCCGAGGAGATCTCGACGTCGATGACCGGATAGGTGTTGCCGTCCCGCCACTCGACCGTCTTGTCACTGGTGGCGGTGGAGCGGGTGAGGAAGGCGAAGTCGGCGGCCCGGTCGCGGAAGACGACGGGCCGGTAGGCGGGGTGGATACCGGGCTTCATGGCGGTCAGCGCTCCTCACGGAAGTCGACGTGGCGGCCGACGACCGGGTCGTACTTGCGCAGGGTCAGCCGGTCGGGGTCGTTCCGCCGGTTCTTGCGGGTCACATACGTGTAGCCGGTGCCCGCCGTGGACCTCAGCTTGATGATCGGACGTAGTTCATTGCGCGCCATGGCCACAGCATACACGGTAGTGGTTTTCATTTTCATCAAGCTGCCACGTGGAGCGGGAGCTACGTCCGCCGCGGCCACGGCTCCAGTACGCCCGGTGGGGACCACCTCGTCAGTGGGGTCATCCGGCCATGAGCCGGACGCACTCCTCCTACGGTTCAGCCCCCGGGTCCCGGGCCGCGGTGCCGAGCAGCGGATCGGGCAGGCCGGCCCAGCGGTCGGCGCCGAGTGCCAGTTCACGGTCGTCAAGTACGGCGGTGTCCAGCACGGCCCGCAGCCGGTCGGCCGGCCCGGCCGCGGCCCACCCGGAACCGGGCCGTATCAAAGGCTCCAGCGAGGCGCTGTCGCGTTCTTCACCCCTCACACCGAGGCATAAAACTCTCGCGCGTGCCGCCGTCCGGATGATGAGGTGGCACGGTGACCAACCACGACGAGACGGCGACTGTCCGACCGTTGACACTGGCTTGGGTGAGCCGGCACCTGGAGGTCGGCGAACGGGTCGTCAGAGCCGAGGCGCTGCACGGCGGCATCACTGCCGAAATGCGGAGGCTGACCATCGGCACGCGGGACGGAGGCACCCGTGACCTGGTGCTGCGCAGCTTCGTCGACCCGTTCTACGTGAGGCAGGCCGAGGACCGGCTGGCCAGGGAGGTCGGCGCCCTGACCCTGCTCACGGGGACCGGCGTGCCGGCTCCTGGACTGGTCGCGGTTGATCCGACCGCCGCGCATTGCGAGTATCCGTCGCTCCTGATGACACATCTGGCGGGCCGGGCGGTCCTCGACGACGAGGGATTGGAGACGCGCGTCCCTCTGCTGGCCCGTCAACTCGTGGCGATCCACGCGGTGCGACCCCTCGAGCGGCCCCGGGAGTATGTGGCGTTGACGACCGCCGACACCGTCGTGGTTCCGAAGGGCGCCGACGCGGCGGCATGGGCCGCGGCGATCGACGTGATCCGCGAGCCCGCGCCACCCTATGAAGGGCGATTCCTGCACCGGGACTTCCAACCCGGCAACGTGCTGTTCGACCTGCCACCCCCGAGTCCGGCAGGTGCCCGGATCACCGGCGTCGTCGACTGGGCAGCGGCCTCCTGGGGCCCGGCGGATCTCGATGTGGCGCACTGCTCCACCAATCTCGCGCTGCTGCACGGCCCGGCGTGGGGTCTGCGGTTCGCCGAGGCGTACGAGGAGGCCGGCGGGGTGCTGGCCGCGGCCACGAGCGAGCGGCTGTACTGGCAGGTGCGGGACGGGCTGGCGTGCTCGGAAGAAGTGCGGTTGGTGGCGCGGCCATGGCGGGAGGCAGGGAGGACAGACCTGACGACGCGAGCTGTGGAGGAGCGGCTGGATGCCTATGTCACCGCCCTGATGGACACGCTGGGCTGAGCCACGGCGGCCCGGGGCGCGGCCCCGACTTCACCGTTCACCGCTCAACCAGGTAGGGAATCGAGCAGGCCCTGGGGAATGCCGTCCGGGCATCCCATCAACCGGATCCATGGGCTCCCGCAGGCGGGCCTGGAGTACTCGACGGGAGCACTCACGATGGGTCACGTGCCACCCAGCGACTTGGGCGGGTCGAGCCGGTAGCCGTGTCCGCGCAGAGTGGTGAGGGCGGGCAGGGCAACGGGCGCGGGCGTGTCGGACGCCGCCGCCTGCAGCCGACGGCGCAGGGAGGACATGGTGACGTCCAAAGTCTTGGTCGGCCCGAACCAGTTCTCGTCCCACACCTCCGCCATGAGCGATTCGCGGGAGACCGCCTCCTCCGGGTGCCGGACGAGGACGGCGAGGAGTTCGAACTCCTTGGGGCGCAGTTCGACCTCCCGGTCGCCGAGACAGCAGCGGCGCGCCGCGATGTCCACGGTGAGATCGCCGATGCGGACCAGTCCGTCCGGTCCCGCCGGGGCGGGCGGGCGACGGCGGAGATGGGCGCGGAGGCGGGCGAGCAGCACGGTCATGCTGAAGGGTTTGGCCAGGTAGTCGTCGGCGCCCGCGTCCAGGCCCGCGATGACGTCGATCTCCTCGCTGCGGGCGGTCAGGATGAGGATGAGGACATCGGGATGCTCGTTGCGCAGCCGCCGGGCCACGTCGATGCCGTCCATGTCGGGGAGACCGAGGTCGAGGAGGACGACGTCGATGGGGCTCCGATCGGCCTCGGCCAGGCCGGAACCGCCGGTCCGGGCCCAGGTCACGGCGTAGCCGTGGGATCGCAGACCAGCTTCCACATGCCGGCCGATGACCTCGTCGTCCTCGATGAACAGGACGGATACCGTGTCCTTGGCCCCTGTCGTCCCCATGCCCCGAAGCGTAGAGCGCGTGACCGCCCGGGGCGCGCGGACGGTCCGCTGTCAGAGTTCACTCGGCTCGTCCACGGCCGGACGGCCGATCCGAGTCCGGTGGACGGTGGCGCGGTCGCGGCCGAGAGTAAAACCGGACGGTGGCGTCGCCACCTCGGCCTCATCGGGCGCGCCCGCGTTCATGATGGGCGTATGAGACAGCGCGTGATGCGGGTGGCCGTGATGGCGGTGCTGGTGGCACTGATCCTGCTGGCCACGCCGCTGGCGCTCGGGATCCAGGCGTCCTTCTTCGCGGACGAGCGGGATGAGCTGGAGCGCGTGGCCCTGGCGGCCGCGGTCCATGTACCCCCGTTCGTGGTGGGCGGCCACGTGAAACTGCCCGCCCATGAGCGGGGCATCGACGTCGGGGTGTATGACCTGTCCGGACGGCGGCGCGAGGGCAACGGCCCCAGGAAGGCGGACGCGATCACCCGGGAGGCCCGGAAGGGGATCGTGGTCCGGGGCCGCGGCGACCACCGGCTCGTGGTGGCCGTCCCCCTGTCCACCAGGGAGCAGGTGATCGGCACGGTCCGCGCGTCGTCCGGCACCGCAGGGGTATGGCGCCACATCGTCCTGGCCTGGCTGGGTCTGGCCGGTCTCGCCTTGGTGGCGCTGGCCACGGCCGTCGTGGTGGCACGCCGCCAGGCGCGCACGCTCAGCGCGCCCCTGGAGGCACTGTCGGCGAAGGCCGGAGCGGTGGCGGACGGGGACTTGACCGCGCGCGCCGAAGGCAGCGCGATCGCCGAGATCGACCAGGTGGCCCGCACCCAGAACACCATGGTCGAGCATCTGACCAGATGGCTCGAACACGAGCGCCACTTCACCTCCAACGCCTCCCATCAGCTACGCACCCCGCTGGCCGGTCTGCAGCTCGGCCTGGAGGCAGCCGCCGCCGATCCCGACGCGGATCCGCGAGCGGCGGTGACGGAGGCCCTGGAACAGGCCCGGCATCTTCAGCGGACCGTGGACGAGGTGCTCCGGCTGGCCAGAACGACGCCACGCCCCGGTGTGCCCACGACCGCTGCTCGGCCCGCCGCCGAGGTGGTCGACGGGGTGGAGCGCCGCTGGCACGGTACGTTCGCCGCTGAGGGCCGACGTCTGGACTTCGCCGCGGAGCCGGGCGGCGAGGGTCTCCCGATCCCCGACCGCACCGCCGAACAGATCCTGGACGTCCTGCTGGACAACGCCCTGCGACACGGCCGCGGTGCCGTCCGGATCACTGTGCGCGAGATGGGCGGCGCGACCGCCGTCGACGTGTCCGACGAGGGCTCGCTGGCACTCGACCAACGGAACCTCTTCCGGCGGGGGGCGACGACGTCCCCCGCCGGAATCGGCATCGGACTGACACTGGCCCGGGAGCTGGCCGAGACGGCCGGGGGCCGGCTCACCCTCGCCCGGTCGAAGCCCACCACCTTCACCCTGCTGCTGCCGGTCGCCGAGCCACCGCCGTCCCGCGAGTGAGGCGGGGGGGCGACGGCCCGGGCCCGGCGAGTCCCGCGTCCACCAGGGACGATGTAGCCCCATCGGCATGTTTTGCCGTCGTCTAACCTCCGTCGCGCTGCGGGTTAACCGCCCCCTTCCTAGCGTGGAAAGCGTCAAGGGTTCGCCCGCGGCCCACGTTTGGGGAGACCTCCGATGACAACGCTCCTCCAGCCCGCTCCGCTGACGGCACCGCGAGTCAGCGGCGATCTGCCCGGCCCCCGCTCCACCGCCCTGCTGGCCCAGCAGGAGCGGTGGGAGTCGAGCGCGCGGACCTACCCGCGCCATCTGCCCATCGCCCTGGCCGAGGGCTCGGGCAGCTTCGTCCGGGACGTCGACGGCAATGTCTTCATCGACTTCCTCGCCGGCGCCGGAGTGCTGTCGCTCGGCCACAACCATCCGGAGCTGGTGCGGGCCGTCTCGCAGCAGCTCGACTCCCTCACCCACGGCCTGGACTTCCCCACCCCCGCCAAGGACGCCTTCACCCAGGCCCAGCTGTCCATGCTGCCGCCGGAGCTGCGCAAGCGCACACGGCTGCACTTCTGCGGGCCGACGGGGGCCAACGCCGTCGAGGCCGCCATCAAGCTCTGCAAGATCGCGACCGGCCGGGGCGACATCATCTCCTTCCGGGGCGCCTTCCACGGCAGCACCCACGCCACGATGGCGCTCAGCGGGCTGGTGTCCCAGAAGGCGCCCGTGCGCGACGGCATGCCCGGGGTGCACTTCTTCCCGTACACCGCCGACGACCCGGCCCCGGACGGCCCCTCCGTCAACGGCGCCGACCTCCTGGAGCAGGCGTTGCGGGACAGCAACGGCGGCATTCCACCGCCCGCCGCGGTGATCATGGAGATGGTCCAGGGTGAGGGCGGAAACACCGTCGCCCGCACCGACTTCGTCCGCACAGTGCGCGAGGTGACCCGCTCGCTGGGCATCCCCCTGATCGTCGACGAGGTCCAGACCGGCTGCGGACGCACCGGCACCTGGTTCGCGTATGAGCAGTACGGCATCGAACCGGATGTCATCGTGGCGTCCAAGGCGCTGAGCGGCATCGGTCTGCCGGTCGCCCTCATCCTGTACGACACCGCGCTGGACACCTGGGGGCCCGGTGCGCACATCGGGACCTTCCGCGGCAATCAACTGGCCTTCGCCGCCGGGGTGGAGACGGTCCGCATCATCCGGCGGGACGACATCCTGGGGAACGTCCGCCGACAGGGTGCCCGGATCGCGGACCGGCTGGCCGGGATGACCCGCGATCCGTGGGTCCGCCAGGTGCGCGGCCGCGGGCTGATGTGGGGGATCGAACTGGCGGACCCCCGCGACGGCCGCCCCGCCACCGAGGTCGCGGCCGCGGTCCAGCACCACGCGCTGCGCCACGGCCTCATCGTGGAACGCGGCGGACGCGACGACGCCGTGGTGCGTCTCCTGCCCCCGCTGAACGTCACCGCCGAGGTCGTGGACATGGCCTGCTCGATCCTGGTGGATGCCGTGTCCGCCGCCGCCGATCGTTCCTCGATCCGCTGAGAGGGGCACAGGATGGCTCTCATCGTCCAGAAGTACGGAGGCTCCTCGATACCCACCACCGAGCGGATCGGGCGGGTCGCCGAACGAGTGGTCAGGGGCTACGACGAGGGCCATGACGTGGTCGTGGTGGTGTCCGCCATGGGCGGCGCCACCGATGAGCTCCTCGGGCTGGCCCGGAATGTGGACACCGCACCCTGTCCGCGGGAGCTGGACACCCTGCTGAGCGTGGGCGAGCAGGTCTCCAGCGCGCTGACCGCGATGGCGATCCACGCGCTCGGTGCCTCGGCGTGCTCCTGCTCCGGCCGCCAGGCCGGGGTGATCACCACTCCGGCCCATGGCGGGGCCCGGATCGTGGACGTGCGGCCTCGCCTGGTCCGGGAGGCGCTGGACCGCGGCATGATCCCGGTGGTCACCGGGTTCCAGGGGGTGTGCGGGGAAAACGACGACGAGGTCACCACCCTGGGCCGCGGCGGATCCGACACCACGGCGGTCGCCCTGGCGGCGGCGCTCAAGGCCGACGTATGCGAAATCTGCACCGATGTGGACGGGGTGCTGACCGCGGATCCCACGATCGTGCCGGAGGCGAGGCCGATCGGCCACCTCACCCATGAGGCCATGCGGGAGCTGGCGGCCGGGGGAGCGCGGGTGCTGGCGCTGTCCGGTGCCGAATACGCCGAGCGTTACGCGGTGGCCCTCCGAGTGCGGTCGTCCTACGACGAACGTCCGGGTACCGTCGTCTCGGACGAGCCCGGGCCGCCCCCGCCGTACGGATCCCCCACCCGGGTGGTGGGCCTGGCCCATGACCTGTCCCGCACGAAGATCACTCTGTCCGGCGTGGTGGACCGCGCGGGGGTGACGGCGAGCGTGACGCACGCGCTGGCCGAGGCGGGGAGCGGGGTCGGCACGGCTGACCTCCCTGCCGTCCCGGCCGACGACGGGAGGCACGGCGCGCTCACGCTGGTCCTGCCCACGGCCGACGCCCCCGCCGCGCTGGCCGCCCTCCGGACCCGCCGCCGGGACATCGGCTACGACACCCTGAGCCGCGAGGACGACGTCGGGACCGTGTCGCTGGTCGGGTCCGGCCTCCGGTCGCACGCCGGGATCCTCCTCCGGCTGAGGGAGACGCTGGACAGGATGGACGTGCCGTTCGAGCCGTTGTCGGCGTCGGACACCCGCGTTTCCGTACTGTGCCGTGCCTCCCTGCTGCCGGACGCCGTACGTGCCCTGCACAAGGCGTTCGTGGAGAGGGAGCCCGCCCCGCCCCTCGGACAGACCGGGCCCGCGAAGGCCGTGGTGCGCGAGAGGAGAGCACGATGTCGGGAAGTGACCGGAACGAGGCGGTGAGGGGAGGGCCGTCCTGCGCGTGGGCGCCGAGGTCGCGGAGTCGCACCGATGGCCTGCTCGCCTGTGCGGGCTGGGACGGTTCGGTTCGGTGGCGGGACGGCGAACGGCTCGAGCGGCTGTTCGAGGAGCGCTGCGACCGGATGCGTGCGCGGGGAACCGGAGACCGGCTCGCGGTGGACGCCGCCGGCGTCGCCCTCACGTACCCGCAACTGGACGAAAGGGCCAACCGGCTTGCTCGTTTTCTGATGGCCGAGGGCGTACGGCCCGGCGACCGGATCGGGTTGCTGCTCGACGAGGCGGTGGACGCCTATGTCGGGATGCTGGCCGTGCTCAAAGCACACGCCGCGTACGTACCGTTGGATGTCGGATTCCCGCCGGATCGTTTGAGTTACATCGTGTCCGATGCCTCCGTGCGCATGGTCCTGTCACTGTCCCGGCTCTCCGAGCGGACACGCCCCCTCGCGGCCAGTGCCGAGCTGCTGTACCTGGACCGGGTGCGGTCCAGGGTCGCGGAGCAGTCTCCCGACCGCCCCGATCCCCCGGCCGTCGGGGAGCCGGCCGACGACCTGTGTTACGTGATCTACACCTCGGGGTCCACGGGCCGCCCGAAGGGGGTGGCCGTCGGACATCCCGCTGTGTGCAACTTCGTCCGAGTGGCCTCGGAGGTCTACGGCATCACCTGCGACGATCGGGTCTACCAGGGGATGACCATCGCGTTCGACTTCTCCGTCGAGGAGATATGGGTGCCCTGGATGGCCGGTGCCACGGTGGTACCCAGGCCCGAAGGGCCGAGCCTGCTCGGTGCCGAGCTGGACGCGTTCCTGCGGGAGCGCCGGGTCTCGGCCCTGTGTTGCGTTCCCACGTTGCTGGCCACCCTGGACGAGAACGCGTCCGAGCTGCGGTTCCTGCTGGTATCCGGGGAACCGTGTCCGCGGGATCTCGTCACCCGCTGGCACCGGCCCGGCCGCCGGTTCCTCAACGTCTACGGCCCGACCGAGGCGACCGTCACGGCGACCTGGAGCCCACTGGCCCCTGACCGTCCGGTGACGATCGGTGTCCCGCTGCCGACATACTCGGTCGCCGTCCTCGATCCGGAACGGGACACCGCCCTGCCGCCGGACACGATGGGAGAGATCGCGATCGGCGGGATCGGGCTCGCCGACGGTTACCTCAACCGGCCCGAGGCGACCGAAGGTGCTTTCATTCCGGACTTTCTCGGCATCCCCGGGAATCCGTCCGGCAAGATCTACCGGACCGGGGACCTGGGCAAGATCAACGCCCACGGTGAGGTCGAGCACCACGGCCGCATCGACACCCAGGTCAAGATCCGTGGCTACCGCGTGGAACTGACCGAGATCGAGTCGGTGCTGCTGCACCTGCCCGGAATCGCCCAAGCGGTGGTCAGCGACCGCGAGACCACCCCGGGAACCGTGGAACTGTGTGCCTACTACACCACCTGCGCGGGCATGACCGTGGATCCCGAGCGGGCCGTGGCACACCTGCGGGAACGGCTGCCCGGCTACATGGTCCCCGCCTATCTCGAACACCTCACGTCGATTCCGACGCTGCCCAGCGGGAAGGCCGACCGCCGGCGTCTGCCGCCACCGACCGGACGGCGCCGGCTCACCCAGGGCGACGGCACGGCTCCACGCACCCGTACCGAACGGATGCTGGCCGAACTGCTGGCCGCGGTCCTCCAGGTCGAGCGGGTCTCCGTGGACGGCCACTTCTTCGCCGACCTCGGCGCCGATTCCCTGCTCATGGCGCGGTTCAACGCGGCCGTGCGCGCACGTCCGGACCTTCCCGATGTGTCGATGCGGGACGTCTATCTGCACCCCACGGTGCGCCGGCTCGCCACCGCCCTGACCGAAGCGCCACCCCCTGCCCTGGCCACGCTCGACCGCGTACCGCGGCCACCGTCCGCCCCGGCCGCTCCGGCGGTGGGCAGGCTCCGGTACGCCCTGTGCGCGGCCCTCCAGTTCCTGGCGTTCCTGGCCTACGTCTGCCTCGCTTCGGTGGCGCTGGACGCCGGAACGTCCTGGCTGGCCCGGGGGCAGGGATGGCTCGGCGGCTACGAACGCGCGGTCGCGCTCGGTGCCGTGGCGCTGATCGGCGCGAGCCTGTTCCCCATCGCCGCCAAATGGGTGCTCATCGGGCGGTGGAAACCGCGGCGCATCCGGTTGTGGAGCGTGGCCTACGTCCGCTTCTGGTGTGTCAGAACCCTCATCGCCGCCAACCCGCTGGCCCGGCTGACGGTCGGAACGCCGATGTACACCCTGTACCTGCGGGCGCTCGGCGCCAAGATCGGACCGCGCACGCTGATCTTCACCCGGTGGGTACCGATCTGTACCGACCTGCTGACCGTCGGGGCGGACACCGTGATCCGCAAGGAGACCTATCTCAACGGTTACCGAGCATGCGACGGGGCCATCGAGACCGGCCCGGTCACCATCGGTGCCGGCGCCTTCGTCGGCGAACACAGCACTCTCGACATCGGCGTGCACCTCGGCGACGCCGCCCAGCTCGGTCATGCCTCGGCGCTGCACGAAGGTCAGTCGATACCCGCCGGGCAGCGGTGGCACGGCTCGCCGGCCCGGCCCGCGCCGACAGGGTGTGAGTACCTCGCCGTTCCGCCGACCCGCTGCGGCCGCCTGCGGCGAGTGTGTTACTCCCTCGTCACGCTGCTGACGCTGACGGCCAGCGTAGGAGTGGCCGAGGTGGCCGTCGCGGCACTGCTGGAGGCCCGGCCCGCGCTGGTCCACACCGTCACCGGAGCGGGCGGCCCCGGCAGTTGGACGTACTACGCCGACGGCCTGGAGATCGCGGCGGCCACGGTGTTCGGCCTCGCCCTCCTGGGGGCGGTCCTCGTGCCGGCCCTGTCACGCGTACTGTCCCGTCCCCTCAGACCGAACACCGTGTACCCGCTGTACGGGGTCCGGTTCACACTCCAGCGCGCCGTCGCCCGCCTGACCAGCACCCGCTTCACCATCGCCCTGTTCGGCGACAGCTCGGCGATCGTGCACTACCTGAAAGCCCTCGGATACCGTCTGGCGCCGGTCGAGCAGACCGGATCCAACTTCGGCACGATGCTCAAACACGAGGTGCCCGCCCTCAGCCGGGTCGGCACCGGGACCATGGTCTCCGACGGACTGTCCATGGCGAACGCGGAGTACTCCAGCACCTCGTTCCGCACCGCCCCGGCCGCCATCGGAAACCACAACTACCTGGGCAACAACATCGTCTACCCGGCCGGCGGCAGGACCGGCGACAACTGCCTGCTGGCCACCAAGGTCATGATCCCGGTCAGTGGTCCGGTCAGGGAGAACACCGGACTGCTCGGCTCGCCCCCCATCGAGATCCCCCGCTCGGTCGAACGCGACCACCGCTTCGACCACCTCACCACCGGATCCGGACTCCGGCGCCGCCTCGCGGCCAAGAACCGCCACAACGCCGGGACCATGGCCCTGTTCCTGACCGTGCGCTGCCTGTACGTCTACGGCCTCCTCCTGATCGCGATGTTCCCCCTGGCCGGCAACGGCGGGCTGTACTGGCTGGAGACGGTCGGCACCGCTCTCCTCGAACTCGCCTTCACGGTCGGCTTCTTCGTGTCGACCGAACGGGCCGTGCAGGGCTTCCGTACCCTGCGGCCACGGTTCTGCTCCATCTACGAGCGGGCTTTCTGGCGGCACGAGCGCTACTGGAAGGTGCCGTCCATCCTCTACCTCGCCATCTTCAACGGCACTCCCTTCAAACCCGCCGTCTGGCGGCTGCTCGGTGTCCGTATGGGACACCGGGTCTTCGACGACGGCTGCCGGATCCTGGAACGGACCCTCACCGGGGTCGGCGACGACTGCGCCCTCAACGCCGGCTCCATCCTGCAGGCGCACTCCCTCGAAGAGGGCGTCTTCAAATCCGATCGCATCGCCATCGGCAACGGCTGCACGATCGGCACCAGCGCCTTCGTGCACTACGGCGTCGTCATCGACGACCACGCCCGCATCGACGCCGACTCCTTCCTCATGAAGGGCGAACACGTACCGGCACACACCCGGTGGCGCGGCAATCCGGCGGTGGAACCGACCACGGTGAGCCCTCCTGGACGGCAGGATGACGTCGCGGTGGTCAGGACGCGTTCAGGTATCCGGTGACAGCGTCGGGCTCCATGACCTACGAGACATCCGAGCCCCTGCCGACCCCAGCGGCCGACGCGCCGACCGCCCGGTCGCGTCACCGACGACACTGGAACAAGGTTCCCGAAGTAACCCTCTACTTCTGGGTCATCAAGGTGCTGTGCACGACGGTCGGTGAGACCGCGGCCGACCTGCTGAACGAGAAGGCCGGGCTCGGCCTGACCGGTGTGTCGGCCCTGATGAGCGTGGTGCTGGCCGTGGTGCTGGTGGCGCAGTTCCGCACCAGCGGCTACCGCGCGGGCGTGTACTGGCCGGTCGTCGCCCTGATCAGCGTCGTCGGCACGCTGATCAGCGACAACCTGACCGACAACATGGGCGTGCCGCTGGAGACGAGCACGGCGGTGTTCGCGATCGTCCTGGCGGTCGTGTTCGTCGTCTGGTACCGGCGGGAGCGGACACTGTCCATCCACAGCGTCGACTCCACCAGCCGTGAATCCTTCTACTGGCTGGCGGTGCTGTTCACCTTCGCCTTGGGAACCGCGGCCGGTGATCTGGTCTCCGAGCGGATGAACCTCGGGTACTGGCTGTCCGCGACGCTGTTCGCCCTGGCCATCGCCGCCGTCGCCGTCGCTCACTTCGCCCTCGGTCTCGACGCGGTGTGGAGCTTCTGGATCGCCTACATCCTCACCCGTCCGCTCGGCGCCTCCGTCGGCGACTATCTCTCCCAGCCCACCGGCGACGGCGGCCTCGGCCTGGGCACGGTCGTGACCAGTGTCCTGTTCCTGGCGGTCATTCTCGGCCTGGTCGTGTTCCTCTCGGTGACGCGCAAGGACGTCACCGAACCGGAGCGAGTCGCCCGGCGGACGGCCTGAGCCCCGGCAGGCGTTCAGGACGCGTTCAGGCTGCCCCTGGCAGGGTCGTAGACAGCCGCCGTCCGCGGTCGGCCCATCTCATAGGGCGCTCGGCCCCTTCCGCGCGGGCGCCGTACCCCCGAACAGACGGGAGCAGTGACATTGGGGAAGCCAGAAGTCCTCACCGACCTCGACGTCGCGAGTACGAGCACGTCGGTGATGAAGAAACTGCCCGAGGTCACCCTTGCCTTCTGGATCATGAAGATCGCCGCGACGACCCTGGGTGAGACGGCCGGAGACCTCTTCGCCCAGACCCTGAAGCTCGGCTACTTCCTCACCACGATCGCGCTGTTCCTGATCTTCGTGGTGACCCTCGTCGTCCAGCTCAGGTCCAGCCGTTACAACCCCTTCTTCTACTGGACCGTGATCCTGTCGACCAGTATGGCCGGCACCACCATGTCCGACTTCATGAACCGTGACGCCAGTGCCAAGTTCCTCTCGGGCGGCGCCACATCGCTCGGCTGGGGCCCGCAGGGCCTCGGTCTGGGCTATCCGGTGGGCGCGGCGATCCTGATCTCGATCCTGCTGGCGATCTTCCTGGCGTGGAAGGTGAGCGGGATGACGTTCCAGATCCGCGACATCGTCACCTTCCGGGGTGAGGCGCTGTTCTGGTCGGCCATCCTCGTCTCCAACACGCTCGGCACATCGATGGGGGACTTCCTGTCCGACAGTTCCGGCCTGGGCTACGCGGGTGGCGCGCTCCTGGTCATCGGGGTGCTGGCCGTCCTCGTCGCGATGATGAAGGTCTCCGTGGTGCCGAATGTGCTGCTGTTCTGGATCGCCTTCGTCCTCACCCGGCCGCTCGGCGCCACCGCGGGCGACTTCCTCACCAAGCCGGTCGCCAAGGGCGGCCTCGACCTGGGCACGGCGGGCTCGTCGGCTGTCCTGCTCGCGGTCCTGTTCGGGCTGATGGCCCACGCCCACGTGCGGGAGCGCCGGGTCCCGGGCCCGCGGAGTGCGGAGCGGGAGCCGGTCACCCAGCGGGCAGGGTGACGGTGAATCGCGCCCCGGGCGCGTGCCCGGCGTCGTAGGACACCTCGCCGCCCGCGGAGCGGGCCAGACGGCGCGCGAGCGGCAGTCCGAGGCCCGCTCCGTGGTGACCGTCGCCGGGGTCGGCGCGTCGCCCCGGCTGGAAGAGCTCGCCGACGAACGTCTCCGGTACGCCCGGTCCGTCGTCGGTGATGTCGATGACCACGGCGCCGGGTGTGCGCCGCCCGGACACGGTGACGGTGGAACGGGCGTGGCGGACGGCGTTGGCGAGCAGCGGGCTGACGACGCGTTCGAGGAAGGCGGGTGCCACTCCTGCCTCGAGTCGCCCGTCCTCGGCCTCCACCACGGCTCTCACCTGGGCCGGTGTGTCCAGGCGCTGGACCATGCGGCGCAGAACGGGTACGACATCGGCCGTGCCGGGGGCTGTTGAGGTGTGGGCCGCGTTGTCGCGGGCGTCGAGCAGGAGCGTGTCGCAGATGGCTCGCATGGACTGGGCGGCCTCGTCGATCACCTCGTGAGTGGCGCGGGTCTCCGCGGCGGAGCGGGGCCGGGATCGCCACCAGTCGAGTTCGGCGATGATCCGGGTGAGTGGGGTCCGCAGTTCGTGGGACAGCTCCCCCGTCAGTTGCTGCTCATGACGCAGCACGGCGCGTATGCGGTCCAGCAACGCGTCCAGCGAGGCGCCCAGACGGGCCAGTTCGACCGGGCCTCCCCCCGTGCTGAAGCGCTCGTCGGAGGCCACGGCACTCCACTGGGTGGCCTGGTCGGTCATCGTCCGCACCGGGCGCAGGGCCCGGCCGACCGCGAGACGTGTCAGCACGTAGGCGCAGACGAGCATCGCCGCGTCCAGGATCAGCGACCCCCACAGCAGGGTGTCGGCCGAACTCTGGTACGGGGCCAGGTCGAGGGCCGTGACGACGGTGGCTTCGGCATCGCCACCGGCCACCGGCCGGGCGCACAGGCGGACGGACCGATGGCCCTCGGCGTGGACGGTCGCGCAGTCGGGCGCGCCCCGCGCGGCGAGCCGGTCGGCGGTCCGGGTGAGCGGGCTGGGCTCCGAGGTGGCGGGCGGCTTTTCCAGCAGGCGCTTCCCTGCGTAGATCCACACGTTCGTGTCCAGCGGCTGATCGTTGGCGGTCTCCAGGACGCGCACCTGTGGGCCGCTGGTGTCGACGGTCGCGGCGACGGCGGTCGCCCGGGCCCGCAGCTCGTCGTCCGCCTGGTGCCGCAGGTGTCGTTCCACCGCGGTGTTGAACACGGCCGTCAGCGCCGTGATCAGCAGCGCGGCGGTGGTCAGCGCGACGAGCGAGAGCCGTCCGCGCAAGGTACGGGGAGCCAGCGCGCGAAGCACCGGTCGGTGCCAGGTCGATCTCATGACAGACGGTGCCCGATCCCGCGCGCGGTGGCGATGGTCAGGCCGCTGCCCGTCTCGCGTAGTTTGCGGCGCAGCCTGGTCAGATACTGGTCCAAGGTGTTGTCACTGACCTGTCCGCCTTCGGGCCAGCCCGCCCTGACCAGGTCACGGCGGCGCACCAGGTCCCCGTCCGCGGCGACGAGCGTGGCCAGCAGCCGGAACTCCGTCGGGGACAGGGCGACCCGGGCGCCGTGCACCGTCGCGCTGTGCCGGACCGCGTCCAGGACCAGGTCCCCGACCGAGGCAGCCGGCGGGGGCGTGGCCCGCTTGAGCGCCGCCCGCAGCCGGGCGGCGAGCTCGGCGAGGTGGAACGGCTTCGGCAGGTAGTCGTCGCCCCCGGCCGAGAAGCCGGACAGCCGGTCGGTGAGGTGGTGCCGTGCGGTCAGGAAGATGACCGGGGCGTGGAACCCGCCCGCGCGCATGGCCTGGCACACGTCCCGTCCGTCCGCGTCGGGCAGGCCGATGTCCAGGACGACCGCGGCGATGTCGGCGGTGACCAGGCGTAGGGCGGTGGCGCCGTCGGCGGCCGGGACGGGATCGAAGTCTTCGTCGTACAGACCGCGACGGAGCACGTCACGCAGGGCGTGATCATCCTCGACGATCAGGATCTTGCGGCGCATGGTCCTCCGGCGGTCTTCACGCCCCAGTAGCCGATCACGGCCCTGTCGGACGCACGGCCCGCGTCCGACTACAAACATGTAGACGGTCTGCCTACTGTAGACGATCGCGGGGCGGGGAACACGAACAGCAGGTAACGTCGCCGTCCAGCAGCGCGCGGAGTATCTCTTCGTCCTCGGGACTGAGGTCGGAGACGAATCGGGCCAGGATGCCGCCGTGGTCTTCGCCGCGTTCGAGCTCGGCGTGCATGCGGCGGGCGTGGAGGCCGGAGTCGCCGGCGCCAGGGGCATAGGCGTATCCGCGTCCCTGGCGGGAGCGGTCGACCACCCCCTTTTCGTGGAGCCGGGTCAGGATGGTCGTCACTGTCGTACGCGCCAAGCCCGCGTTGAGGAGCTCCCGGACCTCTCCGGGAGTGAGGGGCCGGTCGGCGGCCCGCAGCACCGCCAGGACGTCGGCCTCCAGTTCCCCGGCCGATCGGCGGTCGCGGCGCTGCTCAGTCATGGCGTTCATTTTCGCAGACGTCTCCGGATGGACCTCGGGTACGAGGTCCCGGCGCGGACGTCAGGGGGCATGCGCTTCAGGGCGGAACAGCCGGTGCCGCGCGATGAGTTCGACGGTCACCGCAACGGCGATGGCCTGGACCGCCATCAAGGCGATCAGGACGAAAAGCTGAACGGCCCCGGCCATGAGCGGGCTCGCCCCGCCCAGGAGCATGCCCACGAACGCCCCGGGAAGCGTCACCAGCCCGACCGTGCGTGTCTGGTCCAGCCCCGGCAGCAACGCGTCGGACGCGGCCGGCCGTGCGATCTCCATTCGCGCGTCCCGGTCGAGCAAACCCAGAGCCATCGCCGCTTCGACCTCGCCACGCCGGAGTTCCAGCTCATCGAGGGCGCGTCGGCCCGCGAGCACCGTTACCGTCAGGGCGCCGCCGATGAGGATGCCGCTGATGGGGACGAGGACAAGGCCCTTCGCGGGAACGAGTCCCGTCAGGAGCAGAGCGGCCACCGTGGGGACGACGCCGGCGGCGATCGGTGCGGCGGTCAGCCACCAGGTGCGGTTGCTCGTCAGCCGTCGGCCCGCCGTGCGCACGGCGACGCCGAACATCACGACCAGGAACGCGGCCAGCCCTGCCAAGTTGGTGACGGCCCAGGTGAGACCCAAGGACACAGCGGCGAGCTGCCCCGCCGCGCGCACGCCCGCGACCACGATCTCGCGGGGCCGGTTGACGGAGTCATGGGGAAACAGCCGAAACACGTAGGCGACGCCCGCGGCCACGGCAAGCAGCATGACCAGCAGCACGCCGAGGGTGAGGTTGACCGGCAGCAGGGATCTCGCGCTCAGCGTCACGCGCCTCACCGTAATTGCCGCTGCCGTGGTGATGGACCACGTGCGGATGACCGGGTCGGCGACGGTCTGTGGGCACGCGAAGAAGTACGGCGACCTGGCCGAGCGCCCTGAACAGGGCATACGCCCAGGTCAGGCGCGTGAAGGCGGACGAGTCGGCCTGTACGCCGGGTTCTGTCTCCCGGGGGCCTCGCGGCCCTCGGGGAGGCGGCCATCCATCTAGGACCGGCGTTGCCGCCGGTCTCGTGCGGTCTACCCGCGGACTCGGGCGGGCAGCCCTCGATCGTCCGCGCAGAGCCGCCGTGCGGCGGCTCCTCTTGACCTTGCTCCAGGTGGGGTTTACCGAGCCGTCCGAGTCACCTCGGACGCTGGTGGTCTCTTACACCGCCGTTTCACCCTTACCGGTCGCCTCGCGGCGTCCGGCGGTCTGTTTTCTGTGGCACTGTCCCGCGGGTCACCCCGGGTGGGCGTTACCCACCACCTTGCCGTGTGGAGCCCGGACGTTCCTCGGCGGGGCCCGAAGGACCCCGACGCGACCGCCCGGCCGGCTCGTCCGCCGTGGTGACCATGATACCCGTAGGGGCAGCCCGGTCGGCTCGGGCGGCCCCGACTCCGCAGGGGGGCGGCATCGCACCGGGCCGGGTGGTCAGGTGGTGCGCGGGCGGATCGGTTTCCCGGCCCGCCGGGTGCCGTGCCCCAGGCGGGGTGGGTGGAGCCGTGCTGCCCCGGGGATGACGCGGGTAGGGAAGACGATGTGGCGGGCGGGTTCGGCCTCCGGGGCATCGGTGATCGAAGGGCCGGCTCCACGGCGGCGCGGACGGCCACCCGCATCCGCGATCCGTGCCCATTTCCGCATCCCGCCCGTACCCATCACCCCCCATCACCGCGAGGACCTCGTGACCCTTCAGCCCTCGGACCCCAACTGGTGGCGGCAGGCCGTCTTCTACCAGATCTACCCCCGCAGCTTCGCCGACTCAGACGCGGACGGCATCGGTGACCTGCCCGGTATCACCTCCCGGCTGCCGTACCTCGCCGACCTCGGCGTGGACTGCGTCTGGCTGAGCCCGTTCTATCCGTCCGCGCTCGCCGACGGCGGCTACGACGTGGCCGACTACCGCGATGTCGATCCGCGCCTGGGCACCCTGGACGACTTCGACCGGATGGTCGCCGAGGCGGACCGGCTCGGGCTGAAGGTCATGGTCGACATCGTGCCCAACCACACCTCCAGCGACCACGCGTGGTTCCAGGAGGCGCTGCGCTCGGCGCCCGGCTCCGCCGCCCGCGACCGGTACGTGTTCCGCGACGGGCGCGGTCCGGACGGCTCGCTCCCGCCCACCGACTGGATCTCCTGCTTCGGCGGCCCGGCGTGGACCCGGCTGCCCGACGGGCAGTGGTATCTGCACCTGTTCGCGCCCGAGCAGCCGGACCTGAACTGGGACCACCCCGAGGTGCGCGCCGACTTCCTCACCACACTGCGCTTCTGGTCCGACCGCGGCGTGGCGGGCTTCCGCGTCGACGTGGCCCACGGCCTGGCCAAGGACCTGACCGAACCGCTGCGCGACATCGGGGACGTGCGGGCTTACGACCCGGACGACCTGCCCGAGGACGGCAGCCATCCGCTGTGGGACCGCGATGAGGTGCACGGCATCTTCCGCGAGTGGCGCCAGGTGATGGACGAGTACGACCCGCCGCGCATCGCCGTGGCCGAGGCGTGGGTCCGCAACTCCCGCCGCACGCCGTACGCCAGCCCCGACGAGCTGGGCCAGGCGTTCAACTTCGACTTCCTCTCCACCCCGCTGTCCGCGCCCGCGCTGCACACCGCCATCGACAGCGCGCTGCACGCCGCCCGTACCGCCGGTGCCTCGGCCACCTGGGTGCTCTCCAACCACGATGTGATCCGGCACGCCACCCGGCTGGCGCTCCCGGACGAGCTGGGCCGGGCGGGGCGGGAGGCGTGGCTGCTCGCCGACGGCCGGGAGCCGGAGGCCGACCGGGAGCTGGGGCTGTGCCGGGCCCGTGCCGCGACCCTGCTGATGCTCGCGCTGCCGGGGTCGTCGTATCTCTACCAGGGCGAGGAGCTGGGCCTGCCGGAGGTGGCCGATCTGCCCCGGGAGACGCTCCAGGACCCGACCTGGGAGCGCAGCGGCGGGCGGATCAAGGGCCGGGACGGCTGCCGGGTGCCGCTGCCGTGGACGCGGTCCGGCCCGTCGTTCGGCTTCGGCGAGGGGGGCTCCTGGCTGCCGCAGCCGGAGTACTTCGGCGAGCTGTCGGTCGAGGCGCAGGACGGAGTGGCGGGCTCCACGCTGGAGCTGTACCGGGAGGCGCTGCGGCTGCGCCGTGCGCTGGGCGGCGACGAGGGCGTGGAGTGGGTCGGCTCGGTGGAGGAGCTGAGCGCGGGGGTGCTGCACTTCCGGCGCTCCACCGGCTGGCACAGCCTCAGCAATCTGTCGGCGGTTCCGGTGCCGCTGCCGGAGGGCCTGGAGGTGGTGCTGGCCAGCGGTCCGCTCGACGGGGGCCGGGTGCCCGCGCGGACGACGGTCTGGCTGCGCCAGGGGGTGTCCGGCGGATCGTGACGCCCGCGGCGGACTGCTTTCCCCTCCCCGCCCCTTCCCTCACAGCGTCGATGTGCGGCTCCGCCACAGCGTCGATGTGCGGCTCCGCCGCGTGGGGACTCCGCCCCAGACCCTGGCCGGGCGACCCGGCCGTGCGCGGGCGTCCGCCCGGTCTGCCGCCGCGTCGGCGTGCCGACCGCGAGCAGTCCGCTGGTGCGGGTGTTCATGGCGGCGACGGTCGGCTCGTCGGCCTCTGGGCTCCAGGGGCGAAGCCCCTGCCACGCGGCGGACACGGCGGACACCCCGTAGCCGGAGGCCATGGGCTGCGGGGCGGTTGGCCGGAGGCCGTAGGCTGCGGGGCGGGGCGGGCCCGGTTTTCCGGGCCCGCCCCGCGCCCCGTCGCCGACGACCCTTCGAGGAGAGACCGTGCTCGTGCTGCTGCCCCCGTCCGAGGGAAAGGCCACAGGAGGCTCCGGGTCCCCACTGGACCTGGGATCGCTGTCGCTGCCGGGCCTGGGCGGGGCGCGGGCGGAGGTGCTGGACGAGCTGGTGTCGCTGTGTTCGGGCGACGAGGCGAAGGCCGCGGAGACGCTGGGGCTCAGCGAGGGGCTGCGCGGCGAGGTCGCCAAGAACGCGGCGCTGCGGGAGGCCGCGGCGCGGCCCGCCGGGGAGATCTACACCGGTGTGCTGTACGACGCGCTCGGGCTGGCCACGCTGCCTGCCCCCGCCCGCCGCCGGGCGGAGCGGTCGCTGCTGGTCTTCTCCGGGCTGTGGGGCGCCGTACGGATCGACGACCGTATCCCCTCCTACCGCTGCTCGATGGGCGTGAAGCTCCCGGGCCTCGGCGCGCTCGGCACTTACTGGCGGACCCGGACCCCGATGGCCGAGGTGCTTCCGGAGGCCGCCGGGGACGGGCTGGTGCTGGACCTGCGCTCGGCGGCGTACGCGGCGGCGTGGAAGCCCAAGGGGGCGGTCGCCGAGCGGACGGCGACGGTGCGGGTGCTCCAGTCGAAGATCGTGAACGGGGTCGAGAAGCGGTCCGTCGTCAGCCACTTCAACAAGGCGACGAAGGGCCGGATGGTACGGGACCTGCTGACCGCGGGCGCCGAACCGGACGGCCCAGGCGAGCTGGTGGAGGCGCTGCGGGGGCTGGGGTACGTGGTGGAGGCCGCGCCGCCGGAGCGGGCGGGGCGGGCATGGGGGCTGGATGTGGTGGTGACCGAGCTGTAACCCTCTGGGCGTCGGCCCGGTCCGCCCGCTTCGGGGCCCGGTCCGACCACCGCTGCCCGCCCCGGCCACCGCCCCTGGCCCGGCCACCGCCTCTGGCCCGGCCACCGCTCCCGGCACGCCCGCTGAGCGGCACGACTCGACTGCCGGGCGGCCCGGCTACCAGGCGGCCTGGACCGTCCGCTGAGCGGTACGGGGGCGGGCTACCAGGCGGCCCGCCCGCTACCCGGCCCGCCCGCTGAGCGTGCGGCCCGCCCACCGCCCGGACACGCCCACCGCCCGGACCCGGCTGCCGGACGGAGCCGTCCGGACCGGCCGCTGGGGCCGCCCGGACTGACCGCTGGGCCGTACGGGGCCGGGGCGGCGGGCCCGGCGCGTCGCGCCCGGCCGCGCCCTCCCCCGTATCGCGCCCGTTGCGACATGCGCAACCGCCATTGCGTAGCGCGCCGCACCACAGGCAGGATGGGCGCCGTGACTAGCACCGCGCCCTCCCCCGGTACCCCGGATTCCTCGCTGCTCGACCTCGCCCCCGTCATCCCCGTGGTCATCGTCCACGACGTGGCCACCGCGGTCCCGATGGCCCGTGCGCTGGTGGCGGGCGGGCTGCCCGCGATCGAGGTGACCTTCCGGACGCCCGCCGCCGCGGACGCGATCCGGGCGATCGCCGACGAGGTCCCGGGCGCGGTCGTCGGCGCCGGTACGGTCCTGACCCCGGAGCAGGTGGAGACGGCCGTCGCCGCCGGGTCGCGCTTCCTGGTCACGCCCGGGTGGACGGACCGGCTGCTGGGGGCGCTGGACGCGTCCGGGCTGCCGTATCTGCCGGGCGTCTCGACCACCTCGGAGGTCGTGGCGCTGCTGGAGCGGGGGGTCGAGGAGATGAAGTTCTTCCCGGCGGAGGCGGCCGGGGGCACCGCGTATCTGAAGGCGCTCGCCTCGCCGCTCCCCCGGGCCCGCTTCTGCCCGACCGGCGGGGTCAACGCGTCGAACGCCCTCGGGTATCTGTCCCTCCCCAACGTCGGCTGTGTGGGCGGCACTTGGATGCTGCCGCCGGACGCGCTGGAGGCGGGCGACTGGGCCCGGGTCGAGTCCCTGGCCCGGGAGGCGGCGGCCCTGCGGCGGTGACGGCCACCGCGATCGGCACCGTGCCGGAGGAGCGGAGCCGCTTCGGTCGGCGCTATGGCACCCGCCGCCGGTCGGCACCGTGACAGAGCCGCTTCGGTCGCCACAGTGACCGCAGCGGTCGACACCGTGACAACAGCGGCGGTCGCCGCAGTGACCACAGCGGTCGGCAACGCGACAACAGCGGCGGTCGCCACCATGACCGTTCCGGTCGCCACCGTGACAGCTACCGCGGTCAGCCCCTACCGCAGGTGAGACGTGTCGTTAAGGAGGCGGACGGACGCGTTCCCGTCCCCGTAGTACGCCACCGCCGTCAGCGAGGCCGCCGAGAGCTCCATGCGGAACAGGGACTCCGGCGGGGCGCCCAGGGCCAGCCGGACCAGGGTTTTGATCGGGGTCACGTGGGTGACGAGCAGCACCGTACGGCCCGGGTAACGGGTGATCAGCTTGTCGCGGGAGAGCGCGACCCGGCGGGTGACCGCCGCGAAGCTCTCGCCGCCGCCGGTGGGGGCCACCTCCGTGGAGGCCAGCCATGCGTCCAGGTCGTCCGGGTAGCGCTCCTTGACCTCCGCGAAGGTCAGGCCCTCCCAGGCGCCGAAGTCCGTCTCGCGCAGCCCCTCTTCGACGCGGACGTCCAGGCCCAGACGGCGGGCCACCACCTCGGCGGTCTCCCGGCAGCGCCGCAGCGGTGAGGCGACGACGGCCTGGATGGTGCCGCGTGCGGCGAGCGCCGCCGCCACCCGCTCGGCCTGGTGGCGGCCCACGTCGGAGAGTCCGGGGTCGGTGCCGCCGCTGCCGGAGAAGCGCTTCTCGGGGGTGAGCGGGGTCTCCCCGTGCCGGAGCAGGACGAACGTGGCGGGGGTGCCCAGGTCCGCCGAGCCCCAGCCCACCGCCGGGGCCCCCGTGGCGGCGGGCTCGGCGAGGGTGTCGTCGGCGGGCGCGGCGGCCGCCGGCGCGCCCGCCGCCAGTGTGCCGCCGGGCGGCACCTTCGGCCGCCACTGCTCGCCCCGCTTGCCCGCGTCCATGGCCTCGTTGGCGAGCCGGTCCGCGTGCTTGTTGTTCTCGCGCGGGATCCACTCGTAACTCACCTGGCCGGGCGGGACGATCGCCTTGGCCTCGGCGGCGAGCGGCCGCATATCGGGGTGCTTGATCTTCCAGCGGCCCGACATCTGCTCGATGACCAGCTTGGAGTCCATCCGCACCCGGACCTCGGCCGCCGGGTCCAGGGCGTACGCCGCCCGCAACCCGGCGATCAGGCCCTTGTACTCGGCCACGTTGTTGGTCGCGGTGCCGAGGTACTCGGCCGCCTCGGCGAGCGTCTCACCGGTCTCGGCGTCGCGCACGAGGGCGCCGTAGCCGGCCGGCCCGGGGTTGCCCCGGGACCCGCCGTCCGCCTCGACGATGAAGCGCCGCGCCATCGGCCTACAGCCCCGACTCGGGCGTACGGACCAGGATCCGGCGGCAGTTCTCGCAGCGCAGCACCGTGTCGGGGGCCGCCGAGCGCACCTCGTTGAGCTCGGTGATGGCGAGCTCCTGGCGGCAGCCGTCGCAGCTCCGCTGGTAGAGCCGGGCCGCGCCGACGCCGCCCTGCTGCTCGCGCAGCTTGTCGTAGAGCTTCAGCAGATCGGCGGGGATGGTCCCGGCGATCACCTCGCGCTCCTTGGTGACGGTCGCGATCTCGGCGTCGATCCCCTCGGCCGCCGCGTCCCGGCGTGACGTGGCGTCGCCGATCTTGGACTGGAGGGACTCCA
Organism: Streptomyces yongxingensis; assembly: GCF_055597465.1. Lineage (NCBI taxonomy): Bacteria > Bacillati > Actinomycetota > Actinomycetes > Kitasatosporales > Streptomycetaceae > Streptomyces > Streptomyces yongxingensis. Next base: position 7,698,063 of record NZ_CM145717.1, on the reverse strand, counting down.
CCCGCTCGGTCAGCTCGGCGACCCGCTCCTGGACGGACTCCCGGCGCTCCATGACCTCCAGGACGACGTCCTCCAGGTCGCCCTGGCGCTTGGCGAGGGAGGCGATCTCGTGCTGGAGGTTCTCCAGGTCCTTCGGCGAGGTGACGGCCCCGGAGTCCAGGCGCTTCTGGTCGCGGGCGGCACGCTGGCGCACCTGCTCCACGTCCTGCTCCGCCTTGGTCTGCTCGCGGGCGGTGTCGCTCTCCTCGGTCTGCGCGGCGATGAGCAGGTCGCGCAGTTGGGTGTGATCGGCGTTCAGCGTCTCGATCTCGGCGTGCTCGGGCAGCGTCTTGCGCTTGTGCGCGAGCTGCGACAGCCGGACGTCGAGCGCCTGGACGTCGAGGAGGCGGATCTGATCGGCGGGCGCGGCATTCAGCGTGGGGCTCCAGGGGAGTCGAGTGGGGATGGGAAGACGAGGTCAGGGAGTCGAGCGAGGGGCGGCGGGGGCCGCGGCGTGGGCCGTCCAGGGGTCGGTCACGATACGGGAGACATGCGTCCGCAGACCCCAGCCGTGCCGGTCGGAGATCTCGTCCAACTGGGCCGCGGCCTGCTCGGTCCAGGGCCATTCGGTGGCCCAGTGCGCGGCGTCCAGCAGGGCGAGATCGCTGTGCTCCCGCGCCTCCGACGACGGGTGGTGGCGCAGATCGGCGGTGAGGAACGCGTCGACCCCGGCCGCGCGCACCGCGTCGAAGAGGCTGTCGCCGGAGCCGCCGCTGACGGCCACCCGGCGGACGGTACGGTCCGGGTCACCCGCGGCGCGGATCCCCTGCGCGGTGGCGGGCAGCCGGGCGGCGGCGCGCCCGGCGAACTCCCGCAGCGTCTCGGGGTGGTCGAGCTCGCAGATCCGGCCCAGCCCGCGGCGGCCCTCGGGGTCGGTGGCGTCGGGCACCAGCGGACCGACGATCCGCAGGTCGAGCGCGCCGGCGAGGGCGTCGGAGACGCCGGGGTCGGCGGTGTCGGCATTGGTGTGCGCGACATGCAGGGCGATGTCGTGCTTGATCAGTGTGTGCACCACCCGGCCCTTGAAGGTGGAGGCGGCGACCGTGGTCGTCCCCCGCAGATAGAGCGGATGGTGGGTGATCAGCAGATCGGCGCCGAGGTCCACCGCCTCGTCGGCCACTTCCCGGACCGGGTCGACGGCGAACAGCACGCGGGTGACCTCGGCGTCGGGGTCACCGCACACCGTGCCGACGGCGTCCCACTGCTCCGCCCGCTCGGGCGGCCAGAGGGCGTCGAGTGCGGCGAGGACGTCGTTGAGTGCGGGCACGGGGCAAGGCTACCTCCCGGATCACGGCTGAGCCCTGCCCCGGGCTTCACCCAGCGCGACGACGGTCGCCACGCGGGCTCCGCCCGGGATCACGGCCTGGCCGACCTGGCGCGGGCACCGGCGGCGGGCCACCCGCACCGGAGTTCACTCCCCGGGCGGCGGCCCCGAGTGCCCGAGCGGAAACGCTCATCAGTGGACGAGGTAGCCGCGCAGGTCGTCCAGGACCCGGTCGGCGGCGGTGACGCCGAGGCCCAGGTACCAGGTCTCCTCGTCGACGTCTTTGGCCCGGCCCGCCTTGACCGCCGCCAGCTTCTTCCACAGCGGGTTGGACCGCGCCTGGTCGCGCTTGGTGGCCTTGGGGTCGCCGTAGACGCCGGTGAAGATCCAGTCGGCGTCGGCCTCGTCGATCCGCTCCGGGCCGATCTCCGCGGCGAGGTCGTTGACCTGCTGGTTCTTCGGGCGCGGCAGACCGACGTCCTGGAGGATGGTGCCGATGAAGGACGCCTTGGCGTAGAGCCGGGTGGCCTGCGGCATGAAGCGGAGCATGGTGATGGTCGGCTTGTCGGCGCCGATGTCCTCGCCCAGCTTCTCGGCCTTCTTCTCGTACGCGTCGAGGGAGCGCTCGGCCTCGGCGGTGCGGTCCAGGGCCGCGGCGTTGAGACGGTAGTTCTCCTTCCAGGTGAAGCCGGGGCGGATGGAGAAGACGGTCGGGGCGATCTGCTTCAGCTCGTCGTAGAGCGGCTCGGCGCGCAGCTTGCTGCCGAGGATCAGATCGGGGTGGAGGGCGTTGATGGCCTCGAGGTTGAGGTTGTTGATGGTGCCGACGTTCTTGGGGTTCCCGGCGTCCTTCTTGAGGTAGTCGGGTATGGCCTGGTCGCCCTCGGAGGGGGCGTAGCCGACCGGCTTCAGCCCCAGCGAGACCACGTTGTCGAGTTCGCCGACGTCGAGCACCACGACCCGCTTCGGCTTGCTCTTGAGCTCGGTCTTGCCCATCGCGTGGGTGATGGTGCGGGGGAACGCGCCGGGCTTCGCGTCCGTGCCCAGCTTCGCGGTCTCCTCGGCCGCCTTGCCGAAGTCCTTGCCGCCCTGGGCGACGGACTTCCCGCCCCCGCCGTTGCGCTTGCCGCCGTCCGCGCCGTCGTCCGACGATCCACAGGCGGTGAGGGAGAGCGCCCCGGCCAGGGCGAGGGTGAGGGCGGCACTGCCGCGGGCGCGCAGGGGCATGACGGAGCTCCAGGGATAGCTGGGCGCGCCCGTGTCCACGAGCGCGCCGACCGCACTTAGGTGTGCCTTACTTTAATCACAAACCATCCCCGCGTCGCTTACAGCACATTCACCCCCGACCTCTCAGGCGAATCGGGCAAGAGCCACACTTACGGGTGGAGCACGCCCATTACGGCCTTCGGTAGCGAGTGCGATAACTACGTTCAGTTGCCGGAGGTGACTGAACGATGACTGCCTGTGCCTTCGACACCGCCCTCACCGGGGGCGTCGGCGACCGGCCACGAGGGGGTTTCACCATCGCCTCGGACCGCTCGTACGGCGCGCGGCTCGCGCTCAGCGGGGAGGCGGGCTGCTGGTACCCGGAGCGCTGGACGCTGGACGGCCCGGAGCCCTACGCCGTGCCGCTGCCCGCCGCCCAGCCCGAGGAGCCGGACAGCGAGTTGCTGCCGCTGGCCGACGGGCAGGTGCTCATCCACCGCCGGGTGGCCGGCCACCACGCCTTCTCGCTGCTCTACCCGGCCGGCCCCGGCACCGGCGAGCGCCCGCTCGGCGGCATCGACCGCGCCGACGTCTCGCTGCTGCCGCCCGCGCCCGGCGGCCTGTGCGCGTTCGCGCTGGGGCGCGGGGCGCGGTCCACCTCCGTCTGGCTGCTGTTCGGCGGCGGCGTCCTCGCCCCCCAGCACCTGGCCGAGGTGCCCGGCCGCTGTACGGGCGGCAGTTGGCTGGACCGTACGGGCCGGCTGCTGGCCCTCGACCGCGAACTCGACGGCCGCACGAAGACCGTGGTGGTCGATCTGCGGCGCGGCGGCGAGACCAGCCCGCTGCTCCAGATCACCGAGCGCAGCGACGACCGGCTGCTGCTCGCCGACCCCGACAGCGGTCTGCTGCTCGTACGGTCCGACGCGCCCGGCGAGGAGCGGCTGGGCTGGGGCGTGCTGGGCAGCACCCGCCCGGTGCGGTTCCCGGACTGTCTGCGTCCCGCGGGGTGGTCCGGGGTCACGCCGTTCGCGGTGCAGCCGGGGCAGGTGCTGACGCCGGAGGTGTGCGCGGTGGCCTTCCGCATCGACGGACGGGGCGGATCCGGGTCCGGGACCGGTACCGGGTCCGGGCGGCCGTGGGTGGGCGTATGGCGCCCGGCGGAGCGGCGCTTGCGCGAGTTCCCGGCCCCGGAGGGCTGGCTCCCGGGCGCGGGCCTCTGGACGAGGGACGGCGAGCTGCGACTGCCGTACGTCACCCCACAGGTCCCCTGCGGGCTGGCCCGGGTCCGCCCACCCGGGGCGCCGGGAGCGCCGGGGGCGGCGGAGACGCGGTGGAGACCCGACGACACGACGGGGCCATGGAGACCGGGCGACGCGGCGGCGCCGTGGGGATCGGACGAGGCGACCGGAGCTCGGCGGATCGCGCGAGTGACACGGGCATCCGGCCCGGCTGCGGCCGAAGCGCGGGGCGTTCACGCGGCGCGGACGATGCCCCCAGCCGGGATCGCGACCAGAATCACACCCTGGACCCGGGTCGGCGGGCCCGGCGCGTCCGCCCCCGCGCGAGCGTCCGGGCCGACGCCTGAGCCGACGCCGACGCGGACGCGGGCACCCGAGCCGATGCCGCTGCGGGAGCGGGTGTCGATGCCCGTACCCGAGCCGGTGCCGATGCCCGTACACGAGCCGGTGCCCATGGCCGTGCACGAGCGGGCGCCGGAGCCCGAGTGCGGGTCCGGGGTGGAGCCGTGGGGTGGGACCGGGTCGTGGGCCGGGGTGGAGCAGGAGATGGGGCCCGAGCCGGAGCCCGCTCCCGGGACCGGTGCGACCCCCGCCCTGCGGCCCGTACCGTTGCAGCAGGCGCCGCTCGCGCGGCCACCGCGGCCCCGGCCACCCCGCTGGGTCCGGGATCACCCACTTGGTTAGACTCGGGCAGGGGCTGCGCATTCCTTGCGTTCCGTCCGCGCGCGGACGCCTCGGGTGATGCGCATCGAACGTCGTGCGACATCGTGGTCAGCCCCTTTCGCACAGTACGAAGCGATCTGACGGGGTGACGTACCCACCATGTCCGAAACCCACATCGACACGACCCAGGCGCGCCCGCGGGACGCCGCCGCGGCCCAGGCCGATGGCGGTCAGGGCAAGCACCGCGGGCAGGCCGCGTCCGAGGAGACCCAGGCACCGGCCCACGGCCGCCACCGTCGCCCGAACGAGAACGGCTCCTGAGGACCTCAGGACCGTAGCTCAGAGTCGTCCCCGATCGCGGGACGGGCTGGATTACCCCCGGAAGTCCGGCCCGTCCGGCGATCGCGGGGGGCCACCGGCCAGCCCCCCGGCCGACGGCCCTCCGACGGCACCTCACCCCCGCTTGAGCCGCAGCACCTCCACCGCCGCGAAGCCCTCCCCGCCCCGCTCCGCGAAGTACGGCGTCAGCGCCGTGTCCAGCTCCTCGAAGCCGAAGGCGTCCCCCTTCGCGTCCACCTTCGCCGCCACCTTCGGCCGCTCCAGGATCGCCAGCATGCCGCCGTGCACCACGAACACCTGGCCGTTCACCTTCGCCGCGGCCGGTGAGGCGAGATAGCCGACCAGCGGGGCCACGTGTTCGGGGGCGAGGGCGTCGAGGCGGCCGTCCTCCGGGAGCTCGAAGTCGGCGAAGACGTCCTCGGTCATCCGGGTGCGGGCGCGCGGGCAGATGACATTGGCCGTCACCCCGTACTTGGCGAGGGCCGCCGCCGTGGAGGTGGTGAGCCCGACGATGCCGCCCTTGGCCGCCGCGTAGTTCGGCTGGCCCGGCGAACCGGCGAGGAACGCCTCGGAGGCGGTGTTCACGATCCGGCCGTGCACCGGGCCGCCGTCCGCCGCCTTGGACCGCTCGCGCCAGTGGGCCGCGGCGAAGCGGATCGTGTTGAAGTGGCCCTTGAGATGGACCCGGATCACCGAGTCCCACTCGTCCTCGCTCATCGAGAAGACCATCCGGTCGCGCACGATGCCCGCGTTGTTGACCAGGATGTCCAGCGCGCCGTAGGTGTCGATCGCGAACCGGACCAGCTCGCCCGCCCCCGCGAAGTCGGCCACGTCGCCCGCGTGGGCCGTGGCCCGGCCACCGGCCGCGCGGATCTCCTCGGCGACCTGCTCGGCGGGTCCGGCCGACGCCTCGCCGCTGCCGTCGCGTCCGCCCTGTCCGAAGTCGTTGACGACGACACTGGCGCCCAGCCGCGCCAGCTCCAGGGCCTCGGCGCGGCCGAGGCCGCGCCCGGCGCCGGTGACGATCGCGGTCTTCCCGGTCAGCGGGCCGGTCACATCTCGATACATGTGCGCAGCGCCTCCCCGGTCCTCATCTGGCCGATCGCGTCGTTGATCTCGCCGAGCCGCACCCGGTGGGTGATCAGCCCTTCGAGGTCGATCCGGCCCGCCCGCCACAGGTCGATGGTGCGCCGGTAGGAGCGGAGCACATCGCCGCCGCCGTACAGCGAGGGCAGGATCCGCTTCTCGTCGAAGAACAGCTCGAACATGTTGAGCTGGAGGAAGTCGTCCAGCGCCCCGGCCCCGACCACGCACAGCGTGCCGCCGCGCCGGGTGATCTCGTACGCCCGGCGGGCGGTGGCGGAGCGGCCCACGACCTCGAAGACGTAGTCGAAGCCCTCGCCCGCCGTGACGCTGGTCTTGACGGCGTCGAGGGCATCCGGCGCCACCGCCTCGGTGGCCCCGAAGCCCAGCGCGGCCTCGCGCCGCGACTCCACGGGGTCGACGGCGACGATCCGCGCGGCACCCGACGCCCTCGCGCCCTGGATGACGCTGATGCCCACCCCGCCGCAGCCGATGACCGCGACCGAAGAACCGGCCTCCACCCGGGCGGTGTTGAAGACGGCGCCGAGCCCGGTGGTCACCCCGCAGCCGATGAGCGCCGCGATGTCGTACGGGACGTCGTCGGGGATCGGCACGGCGCAGGGCGCGGGGAGGATGATCTCCTCGGCGAAGGTGCCGGTCCCGGACATCCCGAAGAGGTCCTCCGGACTGCCGCCGGGGCGCCGGAAGTTGGGGGTTCCGGCGTTCATGAACCCGGTCAGGCACAGCTCGGTCTGACCGCGCTGACAGGACGGGCAGCCGCCGCACGCGGGCAGCCAGCACACCAGCACCCGGTCGCCGGCGCTCAGCCCGGTCACCCCGTCGCCCACGTCGAGGATCTCGCCCGCGCCCTCGTGGCCGGGGACGAACGGCGCGGGCTGCGGCAGCACCCCGGCCATCGCGGAGAGGTCGGAGTGGCACAGCCCGGTGGCCCTCAGCCGCAGCCGGACCTTGCCGGGGCCGAAGCCCACCGCCTCGATGTCGTCGAGGACCTCGAGCTTGTCCTGTCCCGTCTCGTGCAGTACGGCTGCGCGCACAGCGGCTCCTCGTGATGTCGAGCGTGCGTGATCTCGAGCGTGCGTGGTCTCAGGCGTGGGTGGTCTCAGGGGCGTGGGTGGTCTCAGGGGCGTGGGTGGTCTCAGGCGAGTTCGACGACGGTGTCGGTGAGGACCGGCGCGTCGTCCCGCTCGACGGCGGTCGCCGTCACCTGGACGCGCCCCTCGTCCTGCCACATCCGGACGCGCAGGGTCTCGCCCGGGTAGGCCACCCCGGCGAAGCGGGTGGTGTACGAGCGCACCCGGGTCACCTCCCCGTCCAGCGCCGTGTCCACGACCGCCTTGAGCACCATCCCGTACGAGCACAGCCCGTGCAGGATGGGCTTTTCGAACCCCGCCAGCTTGGCGAACTCGGGGTCGGCGTGGAGCGGGTTCCAGTCCCCGGAGAGCCGGTAGAGCAGCGCCTGGTCCTCGCGGATGGCCCGCTCCACGGTGCGGTCCGGCTCCCGGGCCGGGGGCTCCAGGCGGTCGGAGGGGCCGCGCTCACCGCCGAAGCCGCCCTCGCCCCGGACGAAGATCCGGGTGTCGCAGGTCCACAGCGGGCCGTCCGCGTCGGCCACGTCGGAGCGCAGCACGATGACCGCCGCCTTGCCCTTGTCGTAGACGGCGGCGACCTTCGAGGTCTGGGTGGCGTCCCCGCCGAGCGGGATGGGCCGGTGCAGTTCGACGGTCTGGCCGCCGTGCAGGACGGCCGCGAGGTCGACGTCGATACCGGGTGCGGCCATGCCCCCGGCGACCGCCATCCCGCCGCCCGCGACGGTCGCGAAGCTGGGGAGCACATGGAGCTTGCTCTCCAGGGTGTAGCGGAGCTCCTGGGGGTCGGTGGCGGGGATTCCGGCGCCGATGCCCAGGTGGTAGAGCTGGATGTCCTTCTGCCCCCAGATGAGAGCCGTGCTCCGGGGTTCGGCCGAGACGGCCTTCGCGACATCGATGGGCATGGGGCGACACCACTCCTTGGTCCGCTCGCTGGGCCACGGTCCGAAGACCCCGGCCCGCCCGTCCGCACCGTCGGCCGCGCCGGGGTCGTCGCTGGTCGGCAGGGTCACGTCGTCCACGTGGACATGTAGAACGCGTTCTAGCCGATGGCACCCTGTATAGCCCAATCGCCCCGAAGGGGGAAGGGTGCCGACGGCCTGTGCTGACGGACCGTCAGGTCGCGTTGGCCGGGGCGCCGAAGGCCCTGAGCGCGTCCATGAAGCTATGAGGAGCCGCGGGTGCACGTGACCGCGGGCGTCCGCGGCAGCAGGACGGCCATCAGCACCACCGCCGCCGCGATGATCCCGGTGGCCACGACGAAGGCATGGCCGTACCCGGCCGCGAGCGCCTCCGGTCCGGCCCCGCCGTGCGCCGCGATCCGCTCGGCCGCGACGGTGGCCAGCACGGTCAGGCCGAGCGCGCCGCCGATCTGCCGCGAGGTGTTGACCAGCCCGGACACCAGCCCCGCCTCGGAGGGGGCGGCGCCGGAGGTGGCGGAGGCGGCGAGCGGGGTCATCATCAGCCCGGACCCGAGGGACATGGTGATCGCGGGGCCCAGGACCGTCCCCACATAGGTGCCGTCGGCGCCCATCCGGCTCTGCCACGCGTAGCCGACGACGGCCAGCGAGCCGCCCGCGATCGCCAGCAGCTTGCCGTCCACCCGGGCCATCAGCCGGGGCGCGAGCTTCGAGCCGACGACGATCGACAGGCTGTGCGGGAGGAAGGCGAGCCCGGCCTTCACCGGGCTGAAGTGCAACACGTTCTGCAGGTAGAGCGACATGAGGTACCACATCGCGAACATGCCGCCGCCGCACACCACCATCACCGCGTTCGCCGCGGACACCGCCCGGATGCGGAACAGCCGCAGCGGCATCAGCGGCTCCCGCGTGCGCGCCTCGACGGCCACGAACACCGCGAGCAGCCCGAGCCCGGCGAGCAGCGGGCCGAGCGAGACGGCGGCGGTCCAGCCGTGCGGTTCGGTCTGCACGATGCCGTACGCGAGCGCCGCGACGCCCGCCGTGACCAGCACCGCGCCCGGTACGTCGAGCCGCCGTACCACCCCGGAGCGGCCCTCGGTCAGCCACACCGCCGCTGCCGCCAGCACCACGACCCCGACCGGCACGTTGACCAGCAGCACCCAGCGCCAGGACAGGTACTCGGTGAGCACACCGCCGACCAGCCCGCCCGCCGCGCCCCCGCCGGCGCCGACCGCCGTCCAGGTGCCGATGGCCCGGGTGCGGGCCGCGCCGGTCGGGAAGGTGGTGGTGAGGATGGTGAGGGTGGCCGGGGAGAGCACCGCCGCGCCGATGCCCTGCAGCGAGCGGGCGGCGATCAGCTGCCAGGGCTCCTGGGCGACGCCACCGGCCAGGCTGGCCGCGGTGAACAGCCCGAGCCCGGCGAGGAAGACCCGTTTGCGCCCGAAGAGATCGGCGGCGCGCCCGCCGAGCAGCAGGAACCCGGCGAAGGTGAGCGCGTAGGCGTTCACCACCCACTGCAGCGCGGTCTCGCCGAGCCCCAGGTCCGTACGCATCGACGGCAGCGCGACGTTCACCACCGAGACGTCGAGCACCACCAGGAACTGCCCGGCGCAGGCGGCCAGCAGGACCGCCCAGACCGGGGGCGAGGCGCGCGGGGTCCGGGCGGTGGCTGCGGTTTCCGAGGGGAGGGGCGATGGGGTGGACATGACGGCGATGCTCGCATCCGGAACCCGTCCTACGCATCGGCGTTTCTGCGCATTCGGGTAGGGCGCGGGACCTAGTGCCGCGTCAGCCAAGGTTTGCCCCGCTCGCCGCCCTGGCACGGCCATCTGCGGCGTTGCCGAACCGACCGAGTAGGCCCTCCCCCGGACTTCGTCCGGGCGGTGCCCCCTCGAGGCCGATTCGGCGCCTTGCAGCTGACCGCACCAGGACGCCTCGCTACCGGGCAAACCTTGACTGACGCGGCACTAGTACGTCCCCGGTGGGCACCCGTCGAGGGGCCGTGGCCCCGGGCGCCGCGGGCCGGTGGCGGTGCGGCAGGATGAGCGGGTGACTCAGTCTGCTGCCGCCGCCGCGCCCGCGGCCCCCGACCGCACCGTGCTCGACGCCTTCGAGGCGGCGAAGGGCTTCATGCCGCTGGACGAGGGGCTCGCCCTGTATGCCGCGGCCGTGCGGGCGGCGGCGCCGGGGCTGCCGCTGGTGGAGGTCGGCACGTACTGCGGGCGCTCCACCATCCTGCTGGCCGACGCCGCGCGCGCGGCGGGGACGGTCGCCGTGACCGTGGACCACCACCGGGGCTCCGAGGAGCAGCAGCCGGGCTGGGAGTACCACGACCCGGAGGTGGTCGACCCCGAGGTCGGGCGGATGGACACGCTGCCCACCTTCCGCCGCACCCTCCACCGGGCGGGCCTCGAGGACCACGTCATCGCCATGGTCGGGCGGTCCCCGCAGGTCGCGGCGGTGTGGGGGAAGCCGGTCGGGCTGGTGTTCATCGACGGCGGGCACACCGACGAGCATGCGAGCGCGGACTACGAGGGCTGGGCGCCCCATGTCGCGCCGGACGGGCTGCTGGTGATCCACGACGTCTTCCCCGACCCGGCCGACGGCGGCCAGGCGCCGTACCGGATCTACCGCCGCGCGCTCGCCTCCGGCGCGTTCACCGAGGTCTCCGCCACCCGTTCACTCCGCGTCCTCCGCCGCACCGCGGCCGCCACCGGCCCCGGGGCCTGAGGCGCGGCCGCCCCGCCCGCCTGATCACGAGCACGCGGCCGGGCCGCCCGCCTTGTCCCGCCGCCGCCCGCCCCCGGCAACAGACAGCGGCCGACACCCCCGCATCTGGCGGCAGATGGCGGCCGATGCCCCGCCCCCGGCGGCAGACGGCAACCGACACCCCGCCCCGGCAACAGGCGGCGGCCGATGCTCCCGTCCCCCACGGAGGCATCCGCGGCGAGCGCGCCCGTGCGGCCGGGGCCTGCCGGAAGGCCGGCGGCCGCCGCGCCCGGTGACAGCGTGCGGCGCCCGCCCCGGCCGGGGCGGCGCCCGGCCGCCTGGCCGCCCGGGCCGGGCGGCCAGGCCCGCCGGGGCCGCCACCCGTCCGGTGCCCGCCCGGCGCCCCAGGCGTATCGGCCGGGCCGCTACCATCGCCCGCGTGTCCAACGGCAGCTTCTTTCCAGAGCCCGGTCGCCGCGGCGGCACCCTCGCCATCGTCCTGGTGGCGCTGATACCGGCCTGCTTCGTCGGCTGGCTGCTGTGGAGTTCCCTGGGCGGTTCGAAGGACAACGGCGCGGGCGGGGCGAGCGGGCCCACGACCTCCTCGACGTCCTCCCCGCCGCCCCCGTCGTCCGGCACGTCCGCCCCGTCCTCACCGCCCGCCTCAGCCGGGGAGTCCGGAAAGCCCGGAGAGACCGGAGAGACCGGAGAGCCCCTCAAGGGGAAGGTCGTGGTGATCGACCCCGGTCACAATCCGCACAACCGCGACCATCCCTCGCGGATCGCCCGGCTCGTGGACATCGGCACCGAGAAGAAGGAGTGCGACACCACGGGCACGGCCACCAACTCCGGCTACCCCGAGGCGTCCTTCACCCTCGATGTGGCGCGCCGCGCCCGCACCCTGCTCGAAGCGCGCGGCGCCACGGTGCGGTTCACCCAGGACGGCGACCGGCCGTACGGGCCGTGCGTGGACGAGCGCGCGGAGATCGGCAACAAGGCCCACGCCGACGCCGTGGTCTCCGTGCACGCGGATGGCGCGGCCGCCGGGGAGCGCGGCTTCCATGTGATCCTGCCCAAGTCCGTACGGGGCGGCGGCGCGGACACCTCCGCCATCACCGCGCCCTCCCGCCGGCTCGGCGAGCGGCTGCGCGGCGCGTTCGCCGAGGCCACCGGCAGCGCGCCCGCGCAGTACATCGGCGACGGCAGCGGGTTGGACGTCCGGGGCGACCTGGGCGGGCTCAACCTCTCCACCGTTCCCAAGGTGTTCATCGAGTGCGGCAACATGCGCGACTCCCAGGACGCCTCCGAACTGACCGACACGGCGTGGCGCGAGCGCGCGGCGCGCGGTATCGCACAGGGCATTACGGACTTCTTGAACGAGTAGCGCCGCCACAACCGAACGGGAGGTCACGACCGGGATACCGATGGGACACCCCCGGTCTCCGCAGGCGGATTCACCCGTACGATGGGGCCCACCCCCGACGCCTTCGCGCTATCGCGCCTGGCGGCAGCGCTCGTACAGACGAAACCGACAAAGGACCTCACGTTGAACATCCGCTCGCTCACTCGAGGCGACGGCGTGGTGATCGGAGCAGCGGTGTTGCTGTTCATCGCCTCCTTCCTCGACTTCTACACCATCGACTGCGGCGGTAACAGCAGCTTCTGCAAGGACGCCGGTGAGAACGGATGGAAGTCCGACTTCTTCCCCGTACTGCCGTCGATCTTCCTGGCCGGTGTGATCGCCGCGGCGCTCATCGTCTCCGCACGTTTCCAGCCCGCGGGCCGCAACCTCTTCGGGCTCTCGCTCGACCAGTGGGGCTCGGCGCTCGCGGTCTTCGCGGCCTGGAGCTCGCTGTGGACGATCATCGGTGGCCCGGAGGGAGTCGACAAGGGCGTCGGGCAGATCCTCGGCCTGATCGCCACCCTGGCGATGGCGGCCGTCGCGCTGCTCACCCAGCGCGTCCCGGCTCTCAAGGCCCCGCTGATGAACGCCTCCGCTCCGGCCCCGGCCCCGTACGGCGCCCAGGGCCCGCAGCCGGGCTACGGCTACCCGGGTCCGGGCGGTGCCCAGCCCGGCGCCCCCGCGCCGTACGGCACCCCCCAGCCCGGCCAGCCCGGCCAGCCGCAGCCCGGCCAGTCCTTCGGCGGTCAGCAGTCTCCGGCCCCCACCCCGCCGGCCGCGGGTGGCGGGGACTTCGCCCCGTTCTGGTTCGCGGTGCCGGTGGCCCGTCCGCTGTACGCGGAGGACGGCTCCTCGAGCACCATCGCCGAACTGGCCCCCGGCACCTGGTACCTCGCGGTGGAGCAGCGCGGTCAGGCGCTGGTCGCCCAGACGCAGGACGGCCGCCGCGGTGTGCTGCAGGACACCACGGGGATCCAGCGCGGCTGACCCGCGTGTGCGCGTCGCGTGATACGCGGACGCGCATGGCATGACGTGCCCGGGTGCGTCGCATGACGCGCCCACGGCCCCTCGCCCGCATACGCTCGGGCGAGGGGCCGTTGCCATGTGCGGCCCCGGCCCGTACAGTCCGGCCGGTGTGCGTGCGGCTGACGTGCCGTCAGCCGCCGTTCTCCACCTGTCACTGTCCGGCGGAACGAGGGGGCTTCCATGCGGCTCGGCCTGGCGCTCGGCTACTGGGGCCGTGGCCCCGACCCCCGCCATCTGGAACTCGCCCAGGAGGCGGAGCGGCTGGGCTACCACTCGGTGTGGACCGCCGAGTCCTGGGGCTCGGACGCCTTCACCCCGCTCACCTGGCTCGCCGCCCACACCACCCGGATCGCGCTCGGCACGGCGGTGGCGCAGATGGCCGCCCGCACCCCCACCGCCACCGCGATGCAGGCGCTCACCCTGGACCACCTCTCCGGCGGCCGGATGATGCTGGGGCTGGGGCTGTCCGGGCCGCAGGTGGTCGAGGGCTGGTACGGACGCCCGTTCCCCAAGAGCCCGCTGACGGCGACCCGGGAGTATGTCGAGGTCATCCGGCAGGTGCTGAACCGCGAGGCGCCGGTGCGGCTCGACGGGCGCTACCACCCGCACCCCTACGCCGGGCCGGACGCCACCGGCCTCGGCAAGCCCCTCAAGCCCATCGTCCATCCGCTGCGCGCCGACCTCCCGGTGCTGCTCGGGGCGGAGGGGCCCAAGAACATCGCCCAGACCGTGCGCATCGCCGACGGCTGGCTGCCGCTGTACTGGTCGCCGTCGCGGACGGAGCTCTACCGGGCGACGCTGGCCGACGCCCGGGACGGCTTCATGGTGGCGCCGATGACACAGGTGCGGGTGTGCGCCGATGTGGCGGAGGGGCTGAAGCCGGTCAAGGCGATGCTCGGCTTCTACATCGGCGGAATGGGCCACGCGGCCCGGAACTTCCACGCCGACCTGATGGCCCGCTTCGGCTACGAGGCCGAGGCGCGCCGGGTGCAGGAGCTGTTCCTGGCGGGGCGGCGCGCGGAGGCGATCGAGGCGGTGCCGGACGCCTTCGCCGATGAGATCTCGCTGGTCGGGCCGCGCGAGCGGATCGCGGAGCGGCTGGAGTTGTGGCGCAAGGGCCCGATCACGGATCTGCTGGCGCTGGCACCGGACCTCCGGACGCTGCGGGTGCTGGCGGAGTTGGCGGGCTGAATCGCCTCGTACGCGGTCCTAGCGACCCGACCGCCTCGTACGGGTGTGCGGGCGCGCTGGGTTTGGCTCCGCTTCGGGCGGCAACACGTGATGCATGTCACGAAGTTATCGCCACGGAAGCAACCAGGCGGCGACCGTCGTGGCGGTCGTCGCGGACGTCATGGCCGTGATCCTCGGCCTCTGGATCCTGTTCGCCCTGCTCGACGCCAATCGCGCCAACGACCTCGTCACGGTGGTCCACGACGCGGCGAGGTGGCTCGCGGGCTGGTCCCATGACCTCTTCACGATGGACACGGACTGGCTCCGGACCGTCCTCAACTACGGCCTCCCGGCCGTGGTGTACCTCTTCATCGGCCACGCCATCGCCGGACGGCTCCGCCGCGGCTAGGCACGCCCGCGGCGGCCCTTTCCCCTCCCCGCCCTTCCCACAACTGGGGCTGAAGCCCCAGACCCCGGGGTAGCGCCCCAACCTGCCGCCGATGGCTCCGCCGGACACCCGTAGGCTGCGGCCGGGTGCGCGCCCCGAAGGGGCGCGGGGAACTGCGCGACCAGCCACGACGCCGTCGCGGATGATCGACGGCGTGGCGAGGCACTTCCTCGACATGCGGCTCCGCCGCGTGGCAGAGCTCCGCCCTGCACCCCAGGGGGCTGGGGCTTCAGCCCCAGTTTCGGGAAGGGGCGGGTAGGGGAACAGCCCGCCGCAGGCGCCAAGACCCGCCGGCCACCGCCAGAAGGACCCTAGCCGCAGCAGTCCGAGTCCAGCCCACGCGGCAGGCCCTCGCCGCCGAAGACGGCCGTGGTCGCCTCGTCGCCGCCCAGCGCCGCCACGGCGAGCAGCAGCGACCCGGCCGTCCAGGTGGTGCGCTCCTCCGGCCAGACCGCGTCGTCCTCGAAGACGTAGCCGGTCCAGTACATGCCGTCCTCGGCGCGCAGCGTCGGCTGGATCCACCGCAGGATGTCCACCGCGCGGTCGGACTCCCCCATCACCCAGAGCGCGAGCGCCAGTTCGCAGCTCTCGCCGCCGGTGACCCAGGGGTTGGGCGAGACACAGCGCACCCCGAGCCCGGGGACCACGAAGCGGTCCCAGCCCTCCTCGATGCGCTCCTTGGCGGCGGCGCCGGTGACCGCGCCGCCGAGGACCGGGTAGTACCAGTCCATCGAGTAGCGGTGCTTGTCCAGGAACCGCTCGGGGTGGTGGCGTATGGCATGGCCGAGCAGCCCGGCCGACAGCTCCCAGTCGGGCTGGGGCTCCTCGCGGTGCTCCGCGATGGCCAGGGCGCAGCGCAGCGCCTGGTAGACGGAGGAGGAGCCGGTCAGCAGGGCGTCGGGGTCGACGGTGCCGTCGGCGCGGTGCCGCCAGCCGATCTGGCCGCCGCTCTGCTGCAGTCCGAGCACGAACTCGACGGCGGCGAAGACGGTGGGCCAGATCTGGTCGAGGAAGGCGTCGTCGCCCGTGGAGAGGTAGTGGTGCCAGGCGCCGACCGCCACGTAGGCGCAGAAGTTGGACTCCCGGCCGCGGTCGGTGGGGTCGGTCGCGGCCACGCCGTCCGGGGTGTCGGGGTAGGCCGCGTACCACGAGCCGTCGGGGTTCTGGTGCCGGGCCAGCCAGCGGTAGGCGGCCGTGGCGCGCTCGTGCTCGCCCGCCGCGTCCAGCGCCATCGCGGACTCGATGTGGTCCCAGGGGTCGAGGTGGTGGCCGCGGAACCACGGGATGGCGCCGTCCGCGCGCTGGACGGCGGCGATGCCCTCGACCGTGCGCAGCACCTGCTCGGGGCTGAGCACCCCGGGCAGCGCGAGCCGTTCGGTGCGGGGGCCGGGGCGCGGTCCGAGCGCCGTCACGCCCGCTCCTCACGCGGGGCGTGGGGCTTGGTCGCGTACGCCACGAAGCTCTTGCCGATGACGGGGTTCAGGGCGCGCTCGGCGAGCCGCGTGGCCAGTGGCTTCTTCATGATGTCCCACACCAGTAGCTGGTGGTACGCGCGCACCGGCAGCGCCTTGTCGTTGTCCACCCCGAAGGCGCACTTGAGCCACCAGTAGGGGCTGTGCAGCGCGTGGGCGTGGTGGGTGCCGTACGGCCGCAGCCCGGCCTCGCGCATCTTCTCCAGCAGCTCGTCGGCGCGGTAGATGCGGATGTGGCCGCCCTCGACCTCGTGGTAGGCGTCCGACAGCGCCCAGCAGACCTTCTCCGGGCCGTAGCGCGGCACGGTGACGGCGATCCGGCCGCCGGCCTTGAGCACCCGCACCATCTCGGCGAGCACGCCCTTGTCGTCGGGTATGTGCTCCATCACCTCGGAGATGATGACCACGTCGAAGCTGTCGTCGGGGAAGGGCAGGGCGAGGGCGTCGCCCTCCATGGCGGTGGCCGTGGCGCCCGCCGGGGCCTCACCGGCCTCCTTCATGGCGGCGAACCACTTGGCCACCTCGCGTATCTCCTCGCCGTTGCGGTCGAGCGCCACGACCTGGGCGCCGCGCCGGTAGCACTCGAAGGCGTGCCGGCCGGCGCCACAGCCGAGGTCGAGGACGCGATCGCCGGGGGCGAGGGGGAAGCGGGAGAAATCGACGGTCAGCACGGGGGTCTGCTTTCGTCCGGCGGATTCGTGAGGCGGGAGAGGTCGGGGGGCGGGAGGCGTCGGGAGAGGCAGAAGTCGGGCGGGGCGGGGGCTCAGCGGCGGGCGGCGGTCCGCGCGGAGGCCCCGATGGCCTGGCGGTACTGCTCGACGGTGCCGCGGGCGGCCTGCTCCCAGGTGAAGCGCCGCAGCACCCGTTCCCGGCCGGCCGCGCCCAGCCGCCGTCTGAGGTCGGCGTCGCCCAGCAGCCGGGTCAGGGCGGCGGCGAGCGCGTCGGCGTCGCCGGGCGGTACGGCCAGACAGGTCTCGCCGTCGACCCCGGCGACCTCGGGTATCGCGCCGCCGGTGGTGGCGACCAACGGAGTACCGGTGGCCATGGCCTCGGCGGCGGGCAGCGAGAACCCCTCGTACAGCGAGGGCACACAGGCGATCTGGGCGCCGCGCACCAGGTCCACCAGTTCGGCGTCGCTGATGCCCTTGACGAACTCGACGGCGTCCTCGAGCCCGTGGCGCGCCATGGTGCCGGCCACCGGCCCCTCCTGCGGCCGCTTGCCGACGACGACCAGATGCGCGTCGGGGTTCTCGGTGCGGACCTTGGCGAGCGCCTCGATCAGATACACCAGGCCCTTGAGCGGCACATCCGCGCTGGAGGTGGTGACGATGCGGCCGGGGGTCTCCGGGACGGCGGGGTCGGGCGAGAACAGGCCGGTGTCCGCGCCGATGTGCACCACATGGATCCGGTCCGGCCGCACCCCGAGGTCCTCCACGATCTCCCGGCGGGAGGAGCCGGAGACGGTGAGCACCGAGGGCAGCCGCCGGGCCACCCGCTTCTGCATCCGAGTGAAGCCGTACCAGCGGCGCACGGAGAACCGGCGCTTCCAGCCGTCGGCGGCGTCCATCTCCAGTCGGCGGTCGACGGTGATCGGGTGGTGGATGGTGGTCACCAGCGGGAAGCCGAGCTTCTCCAGGCCCAGCAGCCCGTAACCCAGGGTCTGGTTGTCGTGGACGACGTCGAACTGGCCCGCGCGCGCGGCGAGATGGCGGCGGGCGCGCAGACTGAAGGTGAGCGGCTCGGGGAAGCCGCCGGTCCACATGGTGGAGACCTCCAGGGCGTCGATCCAGTCCCGGTACTCCTCCCGCCGGGGGGTGCGGAACGGGTCGGGCTGGCGGTAGAGGTCCAGGCTGGGCAGCTCGGTGAGGGTGACGCCCGCCTCGGCGTCGAGCACCGGATACGGCTGGGCGCCGATGACCTCGACGGTGTGGCCGAGCCGGGCGAGTTCGCGGGAGAGATGGCGCACATAGACGCCCTGGCCCCCGCAGAATGGATTCCCCTTGTAGCTGAGCAGCGCGATGCGCAGCGGACGTTCCTCGGTGGCGGTGGGGGGCGCTGCTCGATCCGGGTCGACCCCGGTCTCCTGCGCGGCCTCTGCGGTCACTCGCGCCCCCTCCTTGGTGCAGTTCAGCGGGAGCGTATCCGCTTCCGTTTATCTAGAACAAGTTTCACTAGCGCATCCCCTGAGGAGTCACGAAGATACCTGCCCCGGACGACCTCTCCAGGGCCGGGGCAGGTGATCCCTACCACTCGGTAGCCGGGCCCCGAGGAGAAGTTGACGACGGGGGTGTGCACCGGGTGCGCCCCCGCCGTCGACGCGGCCGCGGGCGCCGCTCGACAGCAACCTGCCTCAACTGCGCGGACACGGGCGCTTCGAGGAGGACCCGCGCTAGCCTAGAACGAGTTCCAGTGACTCGCAGGCCCGGGACGGTCCTGCCATCATGCACGATGTCCGCTTGTCGCCGACCCGCAGACGCAACACATTCGAAGTGGGACAAATGACCGCAGAAGTCAAGCCGGCCGCCCTGCAGCTGACCGAGCGGCAGGAAGCGCGCCGCCGGCGCATCCTGCACGCCAGCGCCCGGCTGGCCAGCCGGGGCGGCTTCGACGCGGTCCAGATGCGCGAGGTCGCGGAGAACTCCGGGGTGGCGCTCGGCACCCTCTACCGCTACTTCCCCTCCAAGGTCCATCTGCTGGTCGCCACAATGCAGGATCAGCTCCAGCACATGCACGAGACGCTGCGCAAGCGGCCGCCGACCGAGGAGGAGCCGGCCGCCCGGGTCGCCCAGACGCTGATGCGCGCCTTCCGCGCGCTGCAGCGCGAACCCCATCTGGCCGACGCGATGGTGCGCGCGCTCACCTTCGCCGACCGGTCGGTCAGCCCGGAGGTGGACACGGTCTCCCGGCTCACCACCGCGATCATCCTCGACGCGATGGGCCTGGACGAGGCTCCGACCGCCGATCAGCTCTCGGCGGTCCGCGTCATCGAGCACACCTGGCATTCGGCGCTGATCACCTGGCTCTCGGGGCGTGCCTCGATCGCCCAGGTCAAGATCGACATCGAGACCGTATGCCGTCTGATCGACCTCACGGCCCCCGCCCCGGCCCGGTAGCCGGGCGGACGGCACATCGGGGGCGCATGCGCCAATTCCTGCGCCCCTTCGAGCCTCTGGACCTGGTTTATGCGCCCTCGCGCCCCCCATTGGCTCAAATTCCGCGTTCACGCCCTGCCCAATCCCGGTATTCATGAACGGCGCGCGACAGAGCGACAACGGCGCGCGACGAGAGAACCGCATCGTGGGGGGTGGAGAAGTTCGTGATCCGGTTACTTCTGGTACACGAGTCAGGGTTGCTGCGATCGGCCCTGGCATCCGTGATAGGGGCCGAACCAGACATCGAGGCGGCCGCGTGCTCCTGGCGCGACGCGCGTAGCAGAGCTCGTTCCTTACAGCCGCAGGTGTGCGTGGTGGACACGGACTGCCCGGTGGCCGTCAAGGCGGCCCGCAAGGGCGAGTGGGGGAAGTTCGTGGCCGCGGCCTCTCGGGAGGGTGGGGACTGCGGACTGCTGGTGCTGGTCAACTCGGAGCGGCCGGGTCCGCTGCGCCGCGCCCATGAGGCCCATGCGCTCGGCTACGTCGACAAGGACGCCCCGCCGCAGCGGCTGATCGAGGCCATCCGGCAGGTGGCGAAGAAGGAGCGCTACGTCGACGACGCGCTCGGCTACGGCTTCCTCCAGGCGGCCAAGATCCCGCTGACCGAGCGCGAGCTGGGCGTGCTGTCGCTGGCCGCCGACGGCGCCTCCATACCGGAGATCGCCCGTACGCTGCATCTGTCCACCGGGACGATCCGCAACTACCTGGCCGCGATCACCCGGAAGACCGGGGCGCGCAACCGCGTGGACGCCATACGGATATCGCAGGGCGAGGGCTGGGTCTGATGTCGCGGTACGAGGGCTGATGTCTCCGAGTCCGGCCCCGGGCCCGTAAGCGCCCACGGCGGCTTCCGCCCCGGCGGGCGGCGGCCAGGAGAGCTACTCATCGGGGGGAAATACCTGTTCACCGGTTTCCGACAGCCGGATGGCGATCGCCTCGACCGGGCAGCCCTCGGCCGCCGCGAGCACCGCCTCGGAAGCATCGGCCTCCGTCTCGACCGGATGCGACTGCCGCGCCCCGTCGAGCCGGAAGCCTCCGGGGGCGGTGCTCACGCACATCCCCGAGCCGATGCACACGCCGCGGTCCACCTCGATCCGCCAGCGGTCGCCCATCAGCTCGGCTCCCCGTCCCAGCCCTGGGGCAGGTGGATCATCTTGTGCTCGAGATACGCGGAGAACCCCTCCGGGCCGAACTCCCTGCCCAGACCGGAGTTCTTGTAGCCGCCGAACGGCCCGAGCATGTCGAGGCTGAAGGTGTTGACCGAGTAGGTGCCGGTGCGGACGCGCCGTGCGAAGTCGATGCCGTGCCCCACGTCCGCCGTCCAGACGGAGCCGGACAGCCCGTAGTCGGAGTCATTGGCGATCCGGGCCGCCTCCTCCTCGTCCCCGTACGGCAGCAGGCAGATCACCGGACCGAAGATCTCCTCACGGGCGATCCGCATGTCGTTGCCGACGTCGCCGAAGAGCGTGGGCTCCACGTACCAGCCGGTTTCCTGGGCCTCCGGACGGCCGCCGCCGGTCAGCACCTTGGCGCCCTCCCGCTGCCCCAGCGCGATGTAGTCCAGCGACCGGCGCTGCTGCCGCCGCGCCACCAGCGGCCCGACCTGGGTGGCCGGATCCAGCGGGTCGCCGACGACCAGGGCGGAGGCGGCGGCCGCGAACCGCTCGGCGATCTCGTCGTAGAGGGCGCGCGGCGCGAGGATCCGGGTCTGGGCCACACACGCCTGTCCGTTGTTCATCCAGGCGTTGGGCACGATCCCGGCGACGGCCGCCTCCAGGTCCGCGTCCGGCAGGATCACCGCGGCCGACTTGCCGCCCAGCTCCAGTGTGACCCGGGTCAGATGGCGCGAGGCCACCTCCATCACCCGCTTGCCGGCCGCCACCGAGCCGGTGAACGACACCTTGTCCACGCCCGGGTGACCGACCAGGTACTCGCTGACCTCGCGGTCGGCCGGAAGGATCGACAGCACCCCCTCGGGCAGCCCCGCCTCGGCCGCGATCTCCGCCAGGATGTAGGAGTCCAGCGGCGTCTCTGGCGACGGCTTGAGGATCACCGAGCACCCCGCGAGCAGCGCGGGCGCCAGCTTCGCGGCCGCCACGAACTGCGGTACGTTCCACGGCACCACGGCCGCGACCACCCCGACCGGCTCCCGCCGCACCAGCAGCGGGCCGAGCACCCCGGCCCGCCGCTCCTCGTAGACGAAGTCGCGGGCCACGGTGATGGCCGCGTCCCACACCATCATCGCGCCGAGCGCCTGGGCGAGGACGCTCCAGGAGTACGGGGAGCCGTTCTGCGCGCTGATGACCCGGGCGATCTCCTCATGGCGTACGGCGATGGCGTCCTTGATCCGGGCGACCACCGCGATCCGCTCGTCCAGGCTCGTCCGGGCCCAGGGGCCCTCGTCGAACGCCGTCCGCGCCGCCGCGACCGCCCGGTCCACATCGGCGCGGGAGGCGTGCGGCACCCGGCCGATGACCTGCTCGGTGTGCGGCGAGACGACCTCGATGGTGTCCTCGCCCGCCGGATCGGCCAGCGCGCCGCCGATGAAGAGCTGCCCGTGCTCGATGAGGTCGTCCATCGCTGATGCCTTCCGGCCGATGACTGAGGGGTACGTCCGACTGAGAGGTACGTCCGCCGGGCCCGCCCGGGGGCCGTGGGCCGCGTACGAATATCTGACGCTGCATCAGAACTGATACCAGTTCTCGCTATAGTGGGCAATGCTTGTGTCGAGGAGAGGGGGAGCCGATGGCGCAGGTGACGCGGGTGACCGACCATGGCGGCGGAGTGTGGAGCATCCCGGTCCCGATCCCCGACAACCCGCTCGGGCACACCCTGGTCCACCTCCTCGACACCGACCGCGGCCCGGTCCTGATCGACACCGGCTGGGACGACCCCACGGCCTGGGACACCCTCACCGCCGGGCTCGCCGCGTGCGGCGCCTCCGTCGCCGATGTCCACGGCGTCCTCGTCACCCATCACCACCCCGACCACCACGGGCTGTCCGGCCAGGTGCGGGAGGCGTCCGGAGCGTGGATCGCCATGCACGCCGCCGACGCCCAGGTCGTCCGGCGCACCCGTGAGGCCGAGCCCTCCCGCTGGCTGGACTACCTGGAGGAGAAGCTCGGCGCGGCCGGGGCGCCCGAGGAGCATCTGGCCCCGCTGCGCGCCACCCGCGCGGCCGGCCGCACGGACCTCCCCGGGCAGCGGGCCGCGCTCCCCGACCGCGAGATCGTCCCCGGCGAGCTCCTCGAGCTGCCGGGCCGCCGGCTGCGCGCCATCTGGACCCCCGGCCACACCCCCGGCCATGTCTGCCTCCACCTCGAAGAGGCCCATCCGGCGGCCGGGGAGGGACTGCCCGGCCATGGCCGCCTGTTCTCCGGTGACCATCTGCTGCCCGAGATCAGCCCCCATATCGGGCTCTACGAGGACCCCGACGACGCGACCGTCACCGACCCGCTCGGCGACTACCTCGACTCCCTCGAACGCGTCGCCGCCCTCGCCCCCGCCGAGGTGCTCCCCGCCCACCAGTACGCCTTCACCGACGCCCCGGCGCGGGTGCGGGCGCTGCTGCGCCACCACGAGGAGCGGCTGGCCGGGCTGCTGGCGCTGCTCACCACCCCGCTCACCCCGTGGCGGCTCGCCGAGGCCATGGAGTGGAACCGTCCGTGGGAGCAGATCCCCTTCGGCTCCCGCAATATCGCGGTCTCGGAGGCGGAGGCGCATCTGCGCCGGCTGGTGAAGCTGGGCAGGGCCGAAGCGGTGCCGGACAGCGATCCCGTGATGTACCAAGCGATTTGAGTGACGCCTGGGGTGCCGGTCCGACCAACCGGAAGCTAGCCTTACCGGCCTGGCGCACACACCCGGACACACCCCCGTGACAGCCCGTATCAGCAGGAGCATGCGTGACGAGCCCCACCCGCGATTCCGCCCCGACACCAGGTCCGACGGCCGAGCCGACGCCACCCCCGGGCTGCCCCGCGCACTCCGGCCAGGCCCCGGCCGGGGCAGGGCTCGAGTCGCTGCACAGCCCCGAGTTCGCCGCCGACCCGGCCGCCACGTACGCCCGCCTGCGGGATCACGGACGCATCGCGCCCGTGGAGCTGGCGCCCGGCGTCCCCGTCTCGCTCGTCACCAGCTATCAGACCGCGCTGGACATCCTGCGCAGCCCCGAGACGTTCTCCAAGGACGCGCGCCACTGGCAGGCGCTCACCGACGGCACCATCCCCATGGACAACCCCGTGGTGCCGATGATGATGTACCGGCCGAACGCGCTGTGCAGCGACGGCGAGGAGCATCACCGGCTGCGCTCGGCGATCTCCGACACCCTCGACCGGCTGGACATCCACGCGCTGCGCCGCTACGTGGAGCGGAGTGCCGACTTCCTCATCGACCTCTTCGGCCCCAAGGGCGAGGCCGATCTGCTCAAGGAGTACTCCGCCCGGCTCCCCCTGCTCGTCTTCAACCAGCTCTTCGGCTGCCCGCCCGAGCTGAGCGACAACCTCGTCCGGGCGCTCTCGGCGCTCTTCGACGTCACCGAGGACTCCGAGGCGGCCAACGCGCTCCTCGCGGAGACCCTCTTCCAGCTCATCGCCCTCAAGCGGGAGAATCCGGGCCCGGACATGACGTCCTGGCTGATCGCCCACCCCGCCGAGCTCACCGACGAGGAGCTGATCCACCAGATCGTCGTCCTCGTCGGCGCGGGCACCCAGCCCCAGCAGAACCTGATCTGCAACGGGCTGCTGCTCCTGCTGTCCGACGAACGGTTCCGGGGCGATATCGCGGGCGGCACCATGCTGATCGAGGACGCGCTCAACGAGGTGCTGTGGAAGGACCCGCCGCTGGCCAACTTCTGCGTCCACTACCCGCGCCATGACGTCACGGTCGACGGACACCGGCTGCCCAAGGGCGACCCCGTCGTCATCAGCCTCGCGGCCGCGAACAACGACCCGTATCTGCTGTCGAACCGGCGTGGCAACCGGGCGCATCTGGCGTGGAGCGCGGGCCCGCACACCTGCCCCGCGAAGGACCCGGCGCAACTGATCGCCTCCGTCGCCGTCGAGAAGCTGCTCGACCGGCTGCCCGATCTCGAACTGGCCGTTCCCGCCGAGCGGTTGGAGTGGCGGCCCGGCCCCTTCCACCGGGCCCTGGCCGCGCTGCCGGTGCGCTTCCCGCGGACGGCCGCCAAGTCCGATGAGGCGCTGGCCGAGATGGCGGCGGCGGCGACCGCGGCCATCTCGGGGGCCGTGGGCAGGACGCCCCCGGTCGCCCGGGCGGATGCCCCGGGCGAGGGTCCCGGAGAGACCGCGCCGTCGGCGGACACCGCGTCCACCACCACGGAGCCGGAACCGGAGCCCGAATCCGGCGCCGAGCACGAGGCCCGGCGCCGCTGGTGGAAGTCCCTGGCCCAGTGGTGGCGCCGCGGATAGCGGATTGCCCGGTGGCGCCCTGCCGCGTAGCGTCGCGGCGCATGACCCCGACGCTGCGCACCGCGCGCCTGCTGCTCGAGCCGTACCGGCCCGAGGACGAGGACGCCTTCGTGGCGCTGTTCCAGGACCGGCGGGTGCGCCGCTGGCTCGGGGACGGCAGGCTCGCCCCGGAGGCGGAGGACCGGGCGCTGTTCGGGCGGATCTTCACCAAGGTCTACGCCCGGCGGCTGTTCGACGTGTGGGCCGTCCGCGAGGACGGCCGGTACGTCGGCCACGCGGAGATCAAGCCGACCGAGGTCGTCGGCGGCCACGAGATCGTCTACGCGCTGGCGCCGGAGGCGTGGGGGCGCGGTCTGGGGACGGAGTTGACCGAGGCGGTCGTCGGCCACGGCTTCGGCGCGCTCGGGCTGAGCGAGGTGCACGCCACGGTCATGGCGGCCAACGAGGCGTCGCTGACCCTGCTCACCCGGCTCGGCTTCGCACACCGCCGTGATATCGAGGAGGACGACGGCACGACGACCCGCTGTCTCAGCGTCGTACGAGGAGACCGCGCTCGGGGGCGCGAGCGGTGGGCGGCTGAAGGCGCCCGACAAGTCGGCGGATAAGCTGTCCGTAAACTTCATACGCGTCCGATCGGGGGAAGCCGGTGCGATTCCGGCGCTGACCCGCAACCGTGAGCGCGCCCTGCGGGGCGTACGAGCCGGAACACCCGGGCGGGCGCGACGACGCAGGCTCCCGCCGCCGGACGACCGGTGGCGGCACCGTCGAGGTATGCGGAGCTGAGCCGGGTGCCAGGCGTGCCGCGGAGCGTTCCGCGTGCGGCGCGGCTGGACGGCCGTGCGCGGCTGCGTGCGCCCGTCCACCGACCGAGAGGCACCACAGCCATGAACATTCGCCGCAGCGTGGCGGCTCTTTCCCTCTGCGCCGCCCTGGGCGCGGCCGCCGCGCCTGCCGCCGTGGCCGACGACGGCCCGGCCGGGCGTGCCGAGGGGCTCTACGGCGCCAAGGACCCGAAGTTCGACGGGGTGTGGCGGCAGTCGCTGGCGCTGCTCGCCCAGGACGCGGTGGGCGTCACCCCGGCCAAGTCGGCCATCGACTGGCTGGCCGGACAGAGTTGCGCGGACGGCGGCTTCGCGGCGTACCGCGCGGACACGTCCAAGGCGTGCGACCCGAAGAAGGGCGAGTTCACGGACGCGACGGCGGCGGCGGTCCAGGCGCTGGCCGCGGTGGGCGGGCGCTCCGGCACCGTGGAGAAGGGCATCGGCTGGCTGAAGCGCCACCAGAACGAGGACGGCGGCTGGGGCATGAACCCGGGCGGCCCGACCGACGCCAACTCCACCGCGGCGGCGATCGGCGCCATCGCCGCCACCGGCCAGGACCCGGCAAAGGTGACGTCGGCCTCGGGCAAGGGCGGCAAGACCCCGTACGACGCACTGCTCGGCCTGCAACTGGACTGCTCGGCGAAGGCGGAGGAGCGCGGGGCGTTCGCGTACACGGCGGCCAAGGGCAAGCCCGTCGCCAACGAGCTGGCCACCGCGAGCGCCGCGCTGGCCGCGCGGGGCAAGGGCTTCGTCTTCGAGACCGTCGGCAAGGACGGCGGCGCCGAGCCGAAGCCGCTGCGCTGCGCGGGCGGAAAGCGCGGAGCCGGTTCGCCCGAGGACGCCGCCGAGGCCGCCCTGGCCCACCTCTCCCGCGTCATGTCCGACACCGATACGCACCTGAAGTCGGCCATGCCCGGCGCCAAGGACCAGCCCGACTTCGGCGGCACGGCTGACGCGGTGATGGCCCTCGCCGCCGGGGAACACAGCGCGGCCGCGGGCAAGCCCCTCCAGTGGCTCCAGAGCAAGGACAGCGGCACGGCCGCCTGGGCCAAGGGCGACCCCGGCGCCCTCGCCAAACTGATCCTCGCGGCCCACGCGGCCGGCGCCAACCCCCGCGACTTCGGCGGCGCCGACCTCGTCCGGCAACTGAACGCCACCGGCCCGAAGCCCGAAGCGGCGGCCCCGGGGGCGGAGTCCGACGGGAACGGCAAGGGCGAGGAGAAGAAGGACGACAGCGGTGGCGGGATCGGCGGTGTCTGGTGGACGGTCGGCGTCTGCGCGGTCGCCGGAATGGGCATCGGCTTCCTCCTGAGCGGCCGAAAGAGGCGACAGCTT
Organism: Streptomyces yongxingensis; assembly: GCF_055597465.1. Lineage (NCBI taxonomy): Bacteria > Bacillati > Actinomycetota > Actinomycetes > Kitasatosporales > Streptomycetaceae > Streptomyces > Streptomyces yongxingensis. The sequence continues at coordinate 7,671,244 of NZ_CM145717.1, read as the reverse complement.
TGACCCCACGCATGGATGTGGCTCCGACGCGCACCCAAGCGGCGCCCCGGGCCCCGCGCAACGGCCCGGCCTCGGCCCCGCGCGAGGACGCGGCTTCCGCTCCGCGCGCCCGTGCGCCTTTCGCCTGGTGCGGCCGCGCGGCCCGGCTGTTGCCGGCCGCCGTCGCCTTGGTGCTGCCCGTCGTCGCCCTCGTCGCGATGCTCGGCGCGGGCCAGGCGCAGGCCGCGGACGGGTATCGCTACTGGTCGTTCTGGCAGCGGGGCGGGGACGGCGGCAGTTGGAGCTATGCCACCCAGGGGCCTTCGTCGGCGCGGCCTGACGACGGCGACATGATCGGTTTCCGTTTCGCGGTCAGCGAGGACTCGGACGACGCCACCCGGCCGCGCGGCATGGCCGATTTCGCCGCCGTCTGTGCCGACACCCCGGCCACGGACGGCACCAAACGGGTCGCGGTGGTCATCGACTTCGGTACGGCCACCGACGCACCCGACCGCCGGACGCCACCCGCGCCCCGTACCGAGTGCGCACGGGTCGGCGAGGACGCGACCGCCGGGGAGGCGCTCGCCGCCGTCGCGAAGCCGCTGCGCTACAACTCCGCCGCGCTGCTGTGCGCCATCTCCGGTTACCCGGAGACGGGCTGCGGGGACAAGGTGAGCGCCTCCGATGACGCCCACGCCGCCCCGAAGGGCGACGGCGGCACGGCGGACGACGGCGGCTCAGGGCCCTCCGCCGGACTGATCGGCGGGCTCGCCGCCGTCGTCCTGCTCGGCGCCGCGGCGGTCTGGCAGGCGCGCCGCCGCCGCGTATGAACGCACGGAAGACCGCCATGCCACCGCGCACCACCCCCGAGGCCACCGCCCCACGCCGCCCCGGCGTCGGCTTCCGCGACGGGTTCCGCACCCGGCTGCGAGCCGGTACCCCGCGAACCGGTCCCCCACGCGGCGGAAGCGCCCTGCACGCCGGGGCCTGGTGGCTGTGGGCGCTCGGGCTGGCCACGGCCGCGTCCCGGACCACCAATCCGCTGTTGCTCGGGCTGCTCATCGCGGTCGCGGGCTATGTGGTGGCCGTGCGCCGCACGGACGCGCCATGGGCCCGCTCGTACACCGCGTTCCTCAAGCTGGGCCTTGTGGTGCTGGCCATCCGGCTGTTCTTCGCCGTCTTCTTCGGCTCGCCGATCCCCGGGACGCGGGTGCTCTTCACGCTCCCCGAAGTCCCGTTGCCCCACTGGGCGCAGGGCGTGCGCATCGGCGGCCGGGTGTCGGCCGAGGGGCTGGTGTTCGCGCTGTACGACGGGTCGCGGCTGGCCGCCCTGCTGATCTGCGTCGGCGCCGCGAACGCCCTCGCCAGCCCGGCGCGGCTGCTCAAGTCGCTGCCCGGCGCGCTCTACGAGGCCGGGGTCGCGGTCGTGGTGGCGATGACCTTCGCACCCCATCTGGTGGCGGACGTGACTCGGCTGCGCTCCGCCCGCCGTCTGCGCGGCCGCCCCGACCGCGGGGTGAAGGCGCTGCTGCAGGTCGGACTGCCGGTGCTGGAGAGCGCGTTGGAACGCTCGGTGGCCCTGGCGGCGGCGATGGACGCGCGCGGCTACGGCCGCACCGCCCAGGTCCCGCCCGCCGTCGCCCGTACCACCACCGCGCTGACGCTGGGCGGGCTGCTCGGCGTCTGCTGCGGTACGTACGGCCTGCTCGCCGCCGAGGGCGCGGGCTACGGTCTGCCACTGCTGCTCGCCGGACTCGCCGCCGCCCTCGGCGGCCTGTGGCTGGGCGGCCGCCGCTCGGTGCGCAGCCGCTACCGCCCGGACCGCTGGGGCGTACGGGCGTGGCTGGTGGCGGGATCGGGGGCGGCGGTCGCGGCACTGATGATCCGCGCCGCCTCCTACGCCCCGGAGGCCCTCCAACCATCGGTCGTCCCGCTCACCACCCCAACCCTGCCGCTGTGGCCCGCCGCGGGAGTACTCCTGGGCCTCCTCCCGGCACTGGCGGCCCCGGCCCCGGCACGGGCTCCGGCCCGCGAACCGGCCCCGCCGCACAAGGCCCCCACCGAACCGGCCCAAGCCCGGGACCGGCAGCGCCCGGAATCCCCCGGCCCCGACACCCGGCCCGCGGCCAAGCGGCACCCGCGACCCGGCGACGCGGCCACGGAGCCGCCCCCGGACACCGCGCCCGCACCGGTACCGCTCCCAGCCACGAGCCGCGAACCGGCCCCGCCGGAAGACGCCCCCACCAGACCGGCCCACGCCCGGGACCGGCGACGCCCCGACCCCCCGTACTCCGGCACCCGGCCCGCCACCGAGCCGCACCCGCGGCCCGGCGACGCGGCCCCCGACAACCACCCCACCCCCGAAACCCCGCCCGGCGGCGAGCGCGCGCACACGCGAGCCGAGGCGGGGCCCGAGGAGGCCACGCAGTGATCCGCTTCGAGCAGGTGTCGGTCCACTACGACGGTGCGGCGCGGCCCGCCCTCGCGGGGGTGGACCTGACCGTCCCCGAAGGGGAGCTGTGTCTGCTCGTGGGCCCGTCCGGGGTCGGCAAGTCGACGCTCCTGGGCGCGGTATCCGGTCTCGTACCGCATTTCACCGGCGGCACCCTGCGCGGCCGCGTCTCCGTCGCGGGCCGGGACACCCGTATCCACAAGCCGCGTGAGCTGGCCGACGTCGTCGGCACCGTGGGCCAGGATCCGCTCGCGCACTTCGTCACCGACACCGTCGAGGACGAGTTGGCGTACGGCATGGAGTCGCTCGGCATCGCCCCGGACACCATGCGCCGCCGGGTCGAGGAGACGCTGGACCTGCTGGGGCTCGCCGAGTTGCGGGACCGTCCCATCGCCACGCTCTCCGGCGGGCAGCGGCAGCGCGTGGCGATCGGCTCGGTGCTCACCACCCACCCCCGCGTGCTCGTCCTGGACGAGCCGACCTCCGCGCTGGACCCGGCCGCCGCCGAGGAGGTGCTGGCCGTGCTGCAGCGGCTGGTGCACGACCTGGGCACCACGGTCCTGATGGCCGAACACCGCCTCGAACGCGTGGTGCAGTACGCGGACCAGATGATCCTGCTCCCCTCCCCCGGCGCCGCCCCGCTGACCGGCGCACCGGCCGAGCTGCTGCCGGTATCGCCCGTGCGGCCGCCCGTGGTGGCGCTGGGCGCCCTCGCGGGGTGGCCGCCGCCGGTGCCGCTGTCCGTACGGGACGCCCGCCGCAAGGCGGGGCCGCTGCGGGAGCGGCTCGCGCCGCTCGCCCCGCGGGCGGTGGCGGGTCCGCCGCCGGGCGGGCCGGTGGGCGAGGTGGCGCGGCTGTCCGTCCGCCACGGCCGGGTAGAGGCGCTGCGCGGGGTGGACCTGACGGTGCGGCCGGGCGAGACGGTGGCGCTGATGGGGCGCAACGGCGCGGGCAAGTCCACGCTTCTGGCCAGCCTGGTCGGGCTGCACGAACCGGCCTCGGGCTCGGTGCGCGTCGGCCCGGACCGGGTCGTACCGCACCGCACCCGCCCGGCCCAACTCCTGCGCCAGGTGGGCCTCGTACCGCAGGAGCCGCGCGACCTGCTCTACGCGGACACGGTCGCCGCCGAGTGCGCGGCGGCCGACCAGGACGCGGGCGCGGCTCCCGGCACCTGCCGTGAGCTGGTCGGCCGGCTGCTGCCGGAGGTGGCGGACACCGCCCATCCGCGCGATCTGTCGGAGGGGCAGCGGCTGGCGCTGGCCCTGTCCGTCATCCTCACCGCCCGCCCACCCCTGCTGCTGCTCGACGAGCCGACGCGCGGGCTCGACTACGCGGCGAAGGCGCGCCTGGTGGAGGTGGTACGCGGGCTGGCGGCGGACGGCCACGCGACCGTACTGGCCACCCACGATGTGGAGCTCGCGGCCGAACTCGCCCACCGCGTCGTCATCCTGGCCGAGGGCGAGGTGGTCGCGGACGGCCCCACGGCGGAGGTGGTGGTCTCCTCCCCCGCCTTCGCCCCCCAGGTGGCCAAGGTCCTGGCCCCACTGCCGTGGCTGACGGTGCCGCAGATACGCGAGGCACTGGAGGAAGCGCCATGAGCGGGACATCACTGAGCGGGCCGCACCGGGCGGAGCGGGAACGCGACGGCGGAACGAAGGCAGTACGCCTCGGCCCGCGCTCGGTGGCGGCGCTCGCGCTGGTCTCCGCGATCGGTGTCGTCGCCTTCGGCTGGCCGCTGTTCGCACCGGGCGACTCGGGGATCACCACCCACGCCGCCGACGCGCCCTGGCTGTTCGCCGCGCTGCTCCCGCTCCTGCTGGCCGTGGTCGTGGCGACCATCGCGGACACCGGTCTGGACGCCAAGGCCGTCGCGATGCTCGGGGTGCTGGCGGCGGCGGGGGCGGCCCTGCGGCCGCTGGGCGCGGGGACGGCCGGGATCGAGCCGATGTTCTTCCTGATGGTGCTGTCGGGACGGGTGCTGGGCCCCGGTTTCGGCTTTGTTCTCGGCGCCGTCTCGATGTTCGCGTCCGCGCTGCTCACGGGCGGGGTGGGGCCGTGGATGCCGTTCCAGATGCTGGCGATGGGCTGGGTGGCGATGGGCGCGGGGCTGCTCCCCGGCGCCGCCCGGCTGCGTGGCCGGGCGGAGTCGCTGCTGCTCGCGGGGTACGGGGCGGTGGCGTCCGTGGCCTACGGAACGGTCATGAACCTCCAGGGCTGGACCCTGATGCAGGGTGTGGCCTCGGGGATCTCCTACGTCCCCGGCGACCCACTCGGCGAGAACCTCGCCCGCTTCGTGGCGTACTGCCTGGCCACCTCGCTGGGCTGGGACCTGCCGCGCGCCGTGGTCACGATGGTGCTCACCCTCACCCTCGGCGGACCGGTGCTGCGAGCACTGCGCCGGGCCACGCGCCGGGCGGCGTTCGAGGCGCCGGTGGCGTTCGAGGACAGGTAACCGGACGGGCCCGGCGCGTTTGTCCGCGCCGGGCCCGCCCATCCGTCCTGGTTCTTGATTACTACTGGTGAAGCGTCAGTTCTGGTGGAAGACGCCGGCGTCCCACTGGGCGACCCACCTGCCGTCGCCGAACCGCAGGTTGGCCGTGCACTTATAGGTGTCACCGTCGCAGTTCAGGGCGGTCACCGGCACCGGGGCGGCGGCCTCCCGCGGAGCCTTGACCGTCTTCGCCGACGCGGCGGGCACGGCATTGGCCACGGCCTGGTGGAACACATTGGCGTTCCACTGGGCGACCCACCTGCCGTCACCGAACTGCAGCCCGGCGGTGCACTTGTAGGTGTCCCCGTCACAGGTGAGGGTCGTGACCGGGACCGGGGCCGCAGCGCCGCGCAGCGCGTCCGTCGCCCGGGTGACCCGCTGATGGCTCGCCGCGCTCTGGTGGAATACGTTCACATTCCACTGGGCGACCCACCTTCCGTCACCGAACCGCAGGTTGGCCGTGCATGTGTAGGTATCGCCGTCGCAGTTGAGGCCGGTCACGGGGACGGGCGCGGCGTTGGCCGCCGGGGCGACCGCCGTGGCGGCCAGGGCCAGGGCTCCCAGCCCCAGGAACGTACCGGTGAGCATTCGGCGAGCTGACATGTCGTCGCTTCCCTTCGACTCCGGCCACACAAGGGGTTATTCTCCATAAACCACCCCAAGTGGCCAATCCGATGACATCCCAGAGATTAGCTGCCCTTAAAGGCTTTTCATGTACTCGTACTACATGAACACATATACGACACAACCCCCGTTACGGCGAGGGCGGTCACCGTGGATTGACGATTCCAGGCATACGAAAACGGCGGCGCCCCAAAGGGCGCCGCCGAGGAATCGATACCGCCGAAATCCAAGCCCGGGATTCCGGTCGGTCAACGCTCGACCATCACTACAGCCGCTGGATGATCGTGCCCGTCGCCAGCGCCCCGCCCGCGCACATCGTGATGAGCGCGAACTCCTTGTCCGTCCGCTCCAGTTCATGCAGCGCCGTCGTGATCAGGCGTGCCCCCGTGGCCCCCACGGGGTGCCCCAGGGCGATCGCGCCGCCGTTCACATTGACCTTCTCCAGGTTCTGCTCGAAGACCTGTGCCCAGGAGAGCACCACCGAGGCGAACGCCTCGTTGATCTCGATCAGGTCGATGTCCTTCAGGGTCATCCCGGCCTTGCCCAGCACCGCCTTCGTGGCGTCGATCGGCCCGTCCAGGTGGAAGTGCGGATCGGTGCCGACCAGGGCCTGGGCCACGATGCGGGCGCGGGGGCGGAGTTTGAGGGCGCGGGCCATGCGCTTGGAGGCCCACAGGACCGCGCAGGCGCCGTCGGAGATCTGGGAGGAGTTGCCCGCGGTGTGCACGGCGGTGGGCATGATGGGCTTGAGTCCGGCCAGCGCCTCCATGCTGGTGTCGCGCAGGCCCTCGTCCCGGTCGACGGCCCGCCACATGCCCTCGCCGGCCGTCTGCTCCTCCTCCGTCGTGGGCACCTGCACCGCGAAGGTCTCGCGCTTGAACCGCTCCTCCGCCCAGGCCCGCGCCGCCCGCTCCTGGGAGATCAGCCCGAGGGCGTCCACGTTCTCGCGGGTCAGGCCGCGGTTGCGGGCGATCCGTTCGGCGGCCTGGAACTGATTGGGCAGATCCACGTTCCACTCCTCGGGGAACGGTTTGCCCGGACCGTGTTTGGAGCCGCTGCCCAGCGGCACCCGCGACATGGCCTCGACGCCACAGCCGATGCCGATGTCGATGACACCGGTGGCGACCATGTTGGCCACCATATGATTGGCTTGCTGCGAGGAGCCGCACTGACAGTCCACCGTCGTCGCCGCGGTCTCGTACGGCAGCCCCATCGTCAGCCAGGCGGTGCGCGCCGGGTTCATGGACTGCTCCCCGGCGTGGGTGACCGTGCCGCCGACGATCTGCTCGACGCAGTCGGGCTGAATGCCGGTGCGGGCGAGGAGTTCGCGGTAGGTCTCGCCGAGCAGATAGGCGGGGTGGAGGTTGGCGAGCGCGCCTCCGCGCCTGCCGATGGGCGTGCGGACGGCTTCGACGATGACGGGTTCGGCGGCCATGGCTGTCTCGTCCTCTCATCGCATCCGCGGGGCTCCCGGCAGCGCCCGCGCCAGAACTAGTACGCGTTCTAGTTCTTCAACTCAGTCTGCTGAGGCCCGGCCCGGCGGCGCAAGGGTTGTGCAGGGGTTGAGCGGACCACGAGGGGCACCGGTCCCCCGAAACAATGGCCGCGTTTTCTCTTGCTACTTGTAGAACCCGTTACTACCTTGCGGACACTTCTGATAGGCCGTCAGATCTCTGGAGTGGCCGATGTCCTGCCCAGCGCTCCCCGAAGGCTTTGACCTCACCGACCCCGACCTCCATCAGCATCGGGTGCCACTCCCGGAGCTCGCCCGGCTGCGGCAGACGGCCCCCGTGTGCTGGATCCCCCAGCCACACGGCGTGGCCGGCTTCGACGACGACGGCTACTGGGCCGTCACCCGCCATGCCGATGTCAAGGAGGTCTCCACCCGGCCGGAGATCTTCTCCTCCCACGCCAACACCGCGATCATCCGCTTCAACGAGCACATCCAGCGCGACCAGATCGACGTCCAGAAGCTGATCATGCTGAACATGGACCCGCCCGAGCACACGCGGGTCCGCCAGATCGTCCAGCGCGGCTTCACCCCGCGCGCCATCCGCGCCCTCGAGGACGCCCTGCGCGACCGCGCCACCCGCATCGTGGCCGGGGCCAGGGAGAGCGGCAGCGGCGACTTCGTCACCGATGTGGCCTGCGAACTGCCGCTCCAGGCGATCGCCGAGCTCATCGGCATCCCCCAGCAGGACCGGTCCAAGATCTTCGACTGGTCCAACAAGATGGTCGCGTACGACGATCCGGAACTGGCCATCACCGAGGAGATCGGCGCCGAGTCGGCCATGGAGCTGATCTCGTACTCCATGAACCTCGCCGCCGACCGCAAGGCGTGCCCGGCCAAGGACATCGTCAGCCGGCTGGTGGCCGCCGAGGACGAGGGCAATCTGGGCTCGGACGAGTTCGGTTTCTTCGTACTGCTGCTCGCCGTCGCCGGGAACGAGACCACGCGCAACGCCATCAGCCACGGGATGCACGCCTTCCTCACCCACCCCGACCAGTGGGAGCTGTTCAAGGCCGAGCGCCCCGCCACCGCCGCCGACGAGATCGTGCGCTGGGCCACCCCCGTGATGTCCTTCCAGCGCACCGCCACCCAGGACACCGAACTCGGCGGGCAGCGCATCGAGGCGGGACAGCGGGTCGGCGTCTTCTACTCCTCCGCCAACAACGACCCCGAGGTCTTCGACCGCCCCGAGGTCTTCGACATCACCCGCGACCCCAACCCCCACCTCGGCTTCGGCGGCGGCGGACCGCACTTCTGCCTCGGCAAGAGCCTGGCGGAGCTGGAGATCCGGCTGATTTTCAACGCCATCGCGGACACCCTCCCGGACATCCGGCTCGCGGGTGAGCCGCGGCGGCTGCGCTCGGCCTGGCTGAACGGGATCAAGGAGCTCAGGGTGACCTACACGTAAGCTGTTCGTGCCGTGCCAGGAGTCCCACAACCCACCGGGCCGGGGCACACTGACCGCCATGAGCGAGATGTACGGCCCGCACGGCGCGGCGGGCGACCGGCGAAGACTCTTCGACTTCATAGCCCTCACCGCCCGCCTCCGTGAGATCGAGCGCGCCAACAACGCCACCCCGGAGCGCAAGGAGAGCGTCGCGGAGCACTCCTGGCACCTGGCGATGGTGTGCTGGATCCTGCACGCCGAGTTCGAGCGCGAGGCCGGGCAGCGGCTCGACCTCTCCAAGATGCTCAAGCTCTGCCTGATGCACGACCTCGTCGAGATGGACGCGGTGGGGCGGGGCGCCGCGGGCGGTGAGCCCCCGCGCTTCGCCTCGCTCCCCGCGCCGCTCGGGGCCGAACTCCTCGCCCTCTGGAGGGAGTACGAGGAGGGCCGTACGCCCGAGGCGTGCCTGGTGCGCGGGGTGGACCGGCTCAACCCCACCCTGATGCGCTGTCTGACCGGCCAGGGCTGGGGCGACATGGCCACCGACAGCCACGCTCCCGTGGACGCCGAGGCGCTGGATGGGCTGCATCTGCCGCGGGTGGCCGTGAGCGAGACGCTGCGCGCGCTGTACGAGGAGATCAGGGACGCCTCGGTGGAGGGCGGGCTGCTGCCGCCGTGACCCCTGCCGCCCTCCGCCGAGCGCCGGGGACGCCGCGGAATGCCGCCGACGCCCCGACCGCCGCTAGGTGAACGGCACGCCGCTACTTGAACGGCACGTTCACACACGCCACCCGGGCGCCCGCCTGCCCGGCCTTGCCCGACGTGGTGTCCGTCGCATGCTTGTGGATCACCACCGAACGGGCCTCACCGGACCGGAAGTTCCACTTCACCCAGGACTTGGCCCAGCCCTTGCCGTTGCCCTTGGTGGTGAGGTCCAGCCACACCTCGTTGTGCGGGTTGGCGTACTTCGGGTTGGTCGAGGGCTGCTTGGGGTCCTTCTTGTTCTGGTAGTGCGGCCCCGACGAGTCGGGCTTGGTGCCACACGGCTTCGTGTGGACGTGGACCCCGAAGTGGTGATCGGCCGCGAGGCCACGCACGCTGATGAACACGAACGTGCCCTTGTGCATCATGTGGCCGTGTTCCCCACCTTCGTGGTACTTCTCCATGCCCTTGCCGCCCAGCCGCGCCTCCGCGACGAACACCGACGCGGACGTCGGCACCAGCGACTTGTCGTACGTCACCGCACCGGCGGTCTTCGCCTGCGACGCAGGCTGGAACCCGTCGTGGACGAAGACGAAGGGGTGCGGCGGCGCGGCCACCGCGGGTGTCGCGATAGCCATTGAGGCGCCCATCGCGACCGCCGCGGTTACTGCCTTCACCAGGGACATCCTTGATCCCTCCTCGGTCGGGGCCCCGCTCCCCGTCTCGATTCCCGGATCCCCCCGTTTAACGCGTTTTCACGCCTTTCCGCCCCCTTCTCACCACGCTAGACCCGCTGGTCATGCCGCTCAACGCGAGCCCCAGCCCCCTTTTCGGGGGACTTGCCGGCCCCCGGTCGGTCCTTCTCCGCGGGCTCGGCGTCGTCGTGCTCCCCGCCGCGCTGCCGTACCAGCCCCGGCACCAGCCCTCTGGCCCGGGCGACCGCGGCGCCCATCGTCGCCGACAGCGGTGGCGCCTCCTCCCGCGGGCGCCTGCCCACACCGAGGAACACGTACTGCAGCGCGAACCCGGCCGTGACGATGACCGCGCCACCGATCGCGTCCAGCACATAGTGGTTCGCGGTGCCCACGATGACCGCCGTGGTCAGCAGCGGATACAGGATGCCGAGCACCTTCGCCCAGACGTACGGCGCCACGATCGCGATGACCACCCCGCACCACAGCGACCACCCCACATGCAGCGACGGCATGGCCGCGTACTGGTTGGACAGCTTGGTGAGCGCGCCGAAGTCCGGGTTGCTCAGGTCCTGCGGGCCGTGCGCGGTGTCCACGTACCCGAGCCCCATCAGCCGCGGCGGGGCCAGCGGGTAGAGCCAGAAGCCGACGAGGGCGAGCAGCGTGGCGAAGGCCAGCGGGGTGCGGGCCCAGCGGTAGGTCGCGGGGCGGCGCAGATACAGCCAGCCCAGCAGGGACAGCGGAATCAGGAAGTGGAAGGTGCTGTAGTACCAGTTCATGAAGTCTTTGAGCCATCCGGTGTCGGCCACGATGGCGTTGAACCAGTGCTCGATGTCGATGTGCAGCCAGCCCTCGAGGGTGAGCACCTGGTGTCCGTGGCCCTCGGCCACACCGCGCTCGTCCGGGGCGTGGCCGCGGATCCAGGAGTAGGCGAAGTAGCCGACGCGGATCAGCATCAGCTCGAGCATCAGGTTCGGGCGGGACAGCGGCCGCTTGAGGACGCGCAGCAGCGGCACCCAGGCGAAGCGGCTCCTGGCCGGTTCGGCGACCGGCGTCGGCTCGGGGTCGTCCCACCGCGGCGAGGTGCGGGAGAGGAACGGCACCAGACAGGCGGCGGCGAGCGCGGCGAGCAGCGGCGCGTTGTAGCCGATATGACCGAGGATCTCGATGTCGGGCAGCAGCGCGGTGCGGTTGAGCGACATCGCCAGGACGACCAGAACCGGCCACACCAGCCGGTCGGAGCCGCGCCGCCCCACCCGGCCGACCACGGCCAGCAGGATCCAGAGCTGCTGGTGCTGCCAGGAGGTGGGCGAGACCGCGAGCGCCACGCTGCCGGTGATGGCGGCGGCGAGCAGCGACTGCCCGTCCTCCGCGTAGCGCACCGCGCGCCGCAGACCGATCACCGCGACCGCGACCGCGAGCACGGCCAGCAGCGCGAGCTCCACCGGGCCCTCGAGGCCGATGCGCAGCAGCAGTCCGTGCAGCGACTGGTTGGCCAGGCTGTCGGCGGGGGCACCGAGCCCGAAGCCACCGATGTGATGCCCCCAGTACGTCCACGAGTCGCGCGGCATGGCCGCCCAGGCGAGCGCGGTGCACCCGGCGAACGTGGCGCCCGCGAGCGCGGCGGCCCGGCGCCGTCCGATCAGCCACAGCACGACGGCGAACAGCAGCAGCGCGGGCTGGAGCGCCGCGGCCACTCCGATGAGCACACCGGCCTGCCGCCCGGAGGTTCTGGGCAGCACGGTGAGGACGACCAGGAGCACCGGGATGATGCTGGTCTGGCCGAGGGTGAAGGTGTTGCGGACCGGAAGCGACAGCACCAGCAGGCTGATGGCCAGCGGTGCGGCGATCAGCGAGGTGCGGCGGGAGACCGGGCCGGGCAGCGACCGGGCCACGACCAGCCCGAGGACGACGACCAGCAGCAGGGTGCCGAAGGTCCAGGCGACCCCGAGGCTCTGCTCGGCGGCCCGGGTCAGCGGTTTGAGGACGAGCCCGGAGAACGGGGTGCCGGTGAAGGAGTCCCCGTCGTACAGCGACCCGCGGACATGCAGCACACCCTGGTCGCCGATCCAGGTCTCCAGATCGGTCAGCCGCTCCTCGGGCGGCAGCCGCAGCACCGCCGCCGCCTGACGGACCGCCAGCACGCCCGCCAGGAGCCACAGGGCGACGAGCCCCATTCTGGTCCGTGACGTCCGCGCCCCTACGGCACCGGGGGCCGGCCCCGTGTCCGGGCTTCTCCCCAGTCCGCTCCGCTCCACGTTCGCCACGCCGTGCCGCTCCCCCACTCGCCCTCTTCATCTGTCCCGGATGTTTGAGACCCTACTGAGCCCACTACTCAGACGCCGAACACCCCCTCTTCACCTGACTGTCGTCCGGGGTTGTCCGAAAGATGTCAGGCTTTGGCAGGGTCCTTGCGGTCCGCGTGGGTCCGTATGGTCCGGGCCAATTTCATCAGGGCCGCGGGGTGTGCCGCGAATCGGGACTCGCCGCGCGCTGAAATGTTCCCGGCGTCACTCCGAAGCACCGCACGAACCAGCGGTGGAAGTGGCTCTGGTCGGCGAACCCGGCCTGGGCCGCGGCCTCCGCCGCGCTGCTGCCCGCCACCAGCAGCCCGCGCGCCCGGCGCAGCCGGAGTTGCCGCTGGAAGTCGCTCGGCGCCATCCCGTACGCGGCGCGGAACGCCCGGTAGAGCGCGAAGCGGCTGCACCCGGCGGCCTCCGCGAGCCGCGCCGCCGGTATCTCCTCCGCGTACGCCTCCTCCAGCAGCGCCCTGGCCCGCCGTGCGGCCCGGACCTGCTCGCCGCTCCCGTCCGGAAGCTCCCGGGTGTACAGCGGCCCGGTGGCCCCGCGCCGCACCATCGCCCCGACGGCCGCGGTCAGCCGCTCGTCCCGCACCAGCGGTCCGGCGCCGCCGACCAGGGCGGTGTGCAGCCGCAGCAGGGCGCGGGGCAGCAGGGGATCGGAGACCACGGGCCGGTCGAACAGCGGCAGCGCCGCCCGGCCGTCCGCGCTGTCGGCCACATCGGCGAGGACATTCCGCACCACATCGGGACCTATGTGGACGATGCGGTACTTGTAGCCGAGCTCGGCGGCCGCCTCCCCGTCATGCGGATCGTCGGGATTGAAGACCATCACCATCCCCGCCCCGCTGGTGCGCAGCGCGCCCCGGCACCGGAAGCGCTGCGCGCCGACCTCGGTCACGGCGAAGGAGTAGGTGTCATGGCTGTGGGGATGGAACCGATGGCTGAAGAAGTGCGCGTGCATGGCCTCCACGGGCCGGTCGGGATCGCGCCAATACCGGGCCCAGTCCTCCCGGCCCCGCTCCCCTTCTCCGACCACGCTCACGGATCCATTGTGCCGTGGCGCACGAGCGTTCAAGACCGCAGGTCGCGGCAGTGGCGAGAGTGACGGCATGCGCTTCGACACCAAGATCGCCGTCATTGTCCGCACCGACCTCGCCGACTGGCAGAAGCTGAACGTGACCGCCTTCCTCTCCAGCGGCCTGGCGCACGCCTCGGACGAGATCGTCGGCAAGCCGTACGAGGACGCCTCGGGCAATGTCTACCTTCCGATGTTCCGCGAGCCGGTCCTCGTCTACGCCGCCGACGCCCCCGCCCTCACCCGCACCCACGCCCGCGCCCTCTCCCGCGACCTGCCGATGTCCCTCTACACCGAGGAACTCTTCGCCACCGACAACGAGGACGACAACCGCGCCACGGTCCGCGCCGTCGATGCCGACGCGCTGAACCTGGTGGGCCTCGCGGTCTACGGGCCGCGCGGCCAGGTGGACAAGGTCACGAAGGGCTTGCGGCTGCACGGCTGAGGGTCCGGCTCAAAGGCCGTGACGGTTCAATGGCCGTGACGGTTCAATGGCCCTCAGCTTCCGCCAGGCGCCGGGGGTGACGCCCTCCCTGGCCGAAAAGGCGCGGCTCAACGCGCTGCCGGTGTCGTATCCGACGCGGACGGCGATCTCCTGGACACTCAGCGACGTCTCGCGGAGCAGGACCTTGACCCGGTACATGCGCCATGCCGTGAGGTAGCCCAGCGGGGTGTCCCCCGTCCTCTCCTTGAACAGGGCGGCGAACGCCGAGCGTGACATCCCCGCCGTGCGGGCGAGTTCGTCGACCGTCCACGGATGGGCCAGGTCCGCGTGCAACTCCTCCATGGTGGCCGCCAGCCGCGGGTCCCGCAGCGCGGCGATCCAGCCGACGGTCCCGCCGCCGACATCCGCACAACAGGTCCGCAACGCCTGGACGAAGAGCACATCGGACAGCCGGCTCATGATGAAGCCGCCACCGAGCCCGCCCGCCGCGCTCTCCCGCGCGATGAGGTCGAACGTGGTGCGCAGGAGTTGACTGGACGCGTCGTCCAGGTTCAGCCGGAACACCGGCGGCAGGAGCGCGAAGAGCGGTTCTGCCGCCACGGCGTCGAAGGCGAACCGGGTGGAGACGATCTGCGTGAGCTCACCGTCGCCCCCGACCCGCGCCGAGTCGCCGGGGGCCTGGGAGACCAGTCCGTCACAGTCCACGACCTCGCTGCCCGCCTCGTCCTGAAGGGTGAACCTCACCCCCGCGCGGACCAGGAAGCAGTCGTTCGCCTCAAGACGTTGCGGTCCGGCGAGCGTGTCCGCGACGAGCAGGCACGAGCCACGGGAGATCAGGACCAGCCGGGCGAGGTGCCGGGGAGGGAATGAGATTCCCCACGGCGCTCGGGCGTCCACCCGCACATACCGCGCGTCCTCGATCTTCATCGTGGCGAGGAGGTCGTCAATCGGATCCATCCCCACTCCCCTGGCCTCTCCTGGACGATCTGCGCCAAACCATGGACGTCAAGATACAGATCGTCCAGCCGGGCGCGCCTATCGTGGAGGCGCCATACGAATGAAGGGTGGGAAATGCGAACATTCCAGGTGAAAGCGGGCGGTGGCCTGGTCGCCTCGGCGGAGCGCCCGGTGCCGAGCCCGTCAGCGGGCGAAGTACTCGTACGGGTGAAGGCCAGCTCCCTCAACGCACGCGATCTGCTCATCGTCACCGGCCGGTACTCCGTCGACGTGGAGCCGGGGCGCATCCCGCTCTCCGACGGTGCGGGCGTCGTGGAGGCCGTCGGGGACGGCGTCTCGCGGTTCCGAGTGGGAGACCGGGTCGTGGGCACCTTCCATCCGACCTGGCTGTACGGCCCGTTCCCCGAGTGGGGGCCGCTGCGCGGCACGCACCGCGACGGCTGGCTCACCGAATACCTCACCCTCGACGAACAGAGCCTGGTCGCCGTGCCGGACCAGTTGTCCTTCGAGGAAGCCGCCACGCTTCCGTGCGCCGCGCTCACCGCGTGGTCGGCCGTGAGCGGCGTCGGCCCGGGGGACGCTCTCCTGGTCCAGGGCTCGGGCGGAGTATCGGTCTTCGCGCTGCAATTCGCCCGCCTGGCCGGCGCACGCGTCCTGGCCACGACGTCCGGCGACGCCAAGGCCAGGCGCCTCGGCGCTCTGGGCGCATCCGATGTCGTCGACTACACCAGCACACCGGAGTGGGGCGCGCGGGTACGGGAACTCACCGGCGGCGGCGCCGACCGCGTCGTCGAGATCGGCGGCGCCGGAACGCTCTCCCAGTCCATCGACGCCGTCGCCCACGGCGGGCAGATCGCCCTCGTCGGCAATCTGGCGGCGGGCGGCGGCATGGACGTGACACGGTTCTTCCGCCGCGCCGCGACCCTCCGGTCGATCAGCGTCGGCAGCCGGAGCGACTTCGAACGGATGAACAAGGCCATCGGCCGGCACCGGCTCCGGCCCGTCATCGACCGCGTCTTCCCGTTCGAGGCGGCCCCGGAGGCGTTCGCGCACTTCGAGAAGGGCCCACGCTTCGGCAAGGTCGTCATCACCCACTGACCGCCGTCTTCATACGCTGTTGACCGCCCGAAAATCAGTGGAGCCGCACTCCCGTGTGCGTTAGCGTGCTCCCGCCCGCAGTCACCCCGTCAAGGACATGCCGTTGTACACCAAGTGAGACCCCCCGAGCGCTGATCCGTCGCGCGTCGCACCTGTGCGCCGCGCTCCTTTTCGCTGCGGTCTTCTCACTGGAAACGGTGTAACTCCATGTCCAAGAACTGGGCGTTTGTGCCCACCTGCCTGCCGATCGTTCTCCACCGAACCGCGCGGCCTGCCTGGCAGTCGCCGTACGGTCCGCCACCGCGCCGGGCACACCGCGGCCGGTGGGCGCCCGTACCGGGGTGGGCGGGGCCTCGGTCCGCTCTGCGGCGTGTCCGGTCCGCCTGACACAGGCCCCGGCGTCGTAGCCCGCGGCCTTCCCCGGTGATGCGGCAGGATGGTGGGCATGAGCATCGTCAAGATCAATGTGCTGACGGTCCCGGAGGAGCAGCGCGAGGTGCTGGAAAAGCGCTTCGCGTCGCGCGCCGGGTCGGTCGAGAACTCCGACGGCTTCGAGTGGTTCGAACTGCTGCGCCCGGTCGAGGGCACCGACCAGTACCTCGTCTATACGCGCTGGCGCAGCGAGGAGGACTTCCAGGCGTGGATGGAGGGCCCGATGAAGGCGGCCCACCAGCGCGGCGGCGAGGACGCCCCGCAGCAGAAGCCCGCCGCGTCCGGCTCCACGCTGTGGTCCTTCGAGGTCGTCCAGCAGGCCGCGCCCAAGCAGGGCTGACCTGGGCCCCTTGCCACCACCGTCAGCCCCCTGGCCTCGGCCAGGGGGCTGACGGTTTTACGTGGCACCCGTCTGACGGGTAGTCACGTGCGCCGATGCACATCGGGGGCACTGACACGGCGGCCACACCGACGTCTCCAGCGGCCTCAGGGGCTCGGTGGACGTGACCACGCGCGTCGGCCCGTAGGTCTTCCCGCCGTCCCGCGACACGCGCATGGTCATCATCGCGCGGCCCTTCACCGTGTCCGACATGCTGTCGCTCCCGTTAGCGGTCCTTACGTACGTCAAGACAACCGGGAATGTGCGGTCGCGGTTGGTGATCGCCTGGTGACTGCGCGGTGACAAGCCGTACCCTAGTCACCATGAACAGCGGGGAGTTCAGCCAGAGAGTCCGCGACCTGATCCGTGACCGGAACATGAGCGTGCGAGCGGTCGCCCGCCACCTGAACTACGACCACGCCTACCTGTCCCGCGTACTCTCCGGGAAACAGCAGCCGTCGACGCAACTCGTGACGGCGCTGGACAACCTGCTCGAGACAAACGGGGAACTCGCCGACATCGCGGCACGAGTTGCACCACCGGCGGAATCACCGGAAGCGACTGAATCACCGTCCATCGCTGATCGGATGCTCAAGCTCAACGAGGCACGCGGAGCCGACTTCGCACAGGCCATCCGCGAGACTTCCCATCGGCTGGTCGTCCTGGACAACGAACTCAGCGGGGTATCCATCGCGGAGCCCGCAGGCCGTGCGTTCAAGGTCGTGCATCGGCGGCTCGGAGTCGGAGACTACGACCCTCGGCATGAGCGCGACATTCAGTCGGCGGCTGCGGAACTCGCTGAAGTCGCCGGTTGGGCTCTTTGGGACGCGGAAAGAGATGACGCAGCCCAACGCTTCAATCATGAGGCGCTGTTGCTCGCGAATCTCTCGGGGGATCGCTCCATCGAATTGCTGACGCTGCAGAACATGGCGATGCAGAGCGAATGGCGCGGGCGGTACCAAGAGGCGCTGTGCATCGCCCGGTCGGTACTCAACCGTAGGCGGCTGTCCCCGCGTGTCGAGGCGATGTTCCGCATCCGCGAGGCCAAGGGGTTGGTCGGTACGGGACGTACATCGGATGCCATCGAGTCGCTTCAACGCGCCCGGTCGCTCATCGAGGACGGCAACGAGGTCGGCGAACCGGGCTGGGCATGGTGGGTGACCCAGGGGGAAATTGACCGCCAGTGTGGTCACACACTTCAGATCGCCGGTGACGTAGAGAAAGCCATTGAGCTACTGCTCCAATCCGTACAACCAGGGCGTGACGTCACGACTGGCTACTCAAGCGAGCGAGTCGCACGGCTCGCACAATGCCTTCTGGACGTCAACGCCTGGCGCGACGCGGAAGACGTAGCCAAATCCTTGGTCACCGCCGCACCCGGAATCTCCTCAGGACGGACCCTCCGCCTCATCGGTCAACTCGCCAAGCAGCGCGAAACGCTGAACGGCGCGCCGACAAGCCTTACGGACACTCTTGAGCACCTGGCGGAAAAGCTCGACGAGGACCCCTTCACGCTGTGATACGCGAGTCGTGCTGACACAGATCGTCAACTGATTGATTCTCACGGGACTGGCCGCTGTCCTGGCCGTGCGTAAGGGTTTTGCGTACCGCGCCGAGTGTTCAGGCGCATCCAGGAGAGAACCCGAGGGCGCGCGCGTCGCGGTGGGAATGGCTCCCCACGCGTGCGCGGAGCGGGTGGCGGTCAGCCCTGCCTGGCTCGGGGCCGCCCCCGGGGGCGTGGACCTGGCCGACGCCGCCGCGCTGGGGATCGCCGGAGTCACCGCATTGCGGGTGCTGCGCAAGCGTTCCCTGCTGGCGCGTAACGTCCTGGTCACCGGCGCCAGCGGGGGCGTGGGGCACTTCGCCGTCCAGCTGGCGGCGTTGGCGGGCGCCCGGGTGACGGCACTCGTCGGTTCGCCGGACCGGGCCGCCGGACTCCGCGAACTCGGGGCCGACGAGGTCCTGACCGACCTGGCCGAGACCGAGGGCCGGTTCGACCTGGTCCTGGACACCGTCGGCGGGCCGCTGGTGGGCCAGGCGTGGAGTTCCCTCGCCGAGGGCGGCACCATCCACCTGGTCGGTTACTCCTCGGGGCAGGACACCACGTTCCCGTCAGGGGCCTTGTTCGGCTTCGGCGAACCCCGCGCCATCGCCACCTACGGCGACATGACGCCGACCAGCGGGGAGCTGACGGACCTGCTGGGCCTCATGGCCGCCAGAAGGCTCTCGGCACCGGTCGGGCTGCGAGGCGACTGGCAGGACGTGGGCGACGCCGTCCGGGCGCTGTTCGCGCGGAAGGTGCACGGAAAGGTCGTTCTTGACGTGACCTGAAGCCGTGAACGAGGGCGCCGCGCGGCAGAAGCCCGCCTGCCCGGGCGTCAGTCGAGCAGTCCCGCCTCCTGCGCCAGCACCGCCGCCTGGACCCGGTTGGTGCAGTGGGCGCGGGTGAGGATGCTGCTGATGTGGGCCTTGACCGTGCCGGAGCTCAGGTGGAGCTGTGCGGCGATCTCGGCGTTGGAGAGGCCGGTGCCCAGCAGTCGGAGGACGTCCCGTTCGGCCGGTGTCAGGTCCGCGATCCGACGTGATGCGGCGTCGCTGCCGTGGCCCAGCCGGATCCGGAAGTCGACGAGTTGGCGGGTGACCTGCGGGGCGAGGACGGGTTCTCCGGCGGCGGCGCGGCGTACGGCGTCGATGAGGTCGCGGGGGCCGGTGTCCTTGAGGAGGTAGCCGTGGGCTCCGGCGCGCAGGGCGCTGGTAACGGTCGATTCCTCGCCGAAGGCCGTCAGCATCACCACCCGGGTGCGGGACGAGTGCCGGGTGATCTCGGCGACGGCGGTGATGCCGTCCCCGGGCATGCGGATGTCGAGGAGGGCGACGTCGACGGGGTGGAGGTGGCAGGCTTCGACGGCCTCGCGGGCGTCCTGTGCCTCGGCCACGATAAGGAACTCGTCGTCGTTCTCCAGGATAAGCCGGATCCCGGCGCGCATCAGCGCCTCGTCGTCGGCGATCAGGACTCGGATCACGGGTTCAGTGTAGAACCGCCATGATCAGCAGGGCGATGGTGCATGCGACCGTCGGCAGCAACACCAGCATCGCCGCGCAGCCGCCGCCCAGGAGGCGGGGCCACGTGAGGACATCCGTGGACAGCGGGGGTCGGGAGCCCGCCCCGCCGGACACCGGCGCGGGCGAAGTGGCGTACACGGGCGGCGAGTCGGGCCGGACGGGTATACGGGCGGAGAGGACGAAGCCGCCCTCCGGGCGCGGTCCGGCGTGGAGGGCGCCCCCGAGCAGGCTGATCCTTTCCTGGAGGCCGATGAGTCCACTGCGGTTCCCGTCCCCGGGCGGACGGGGCGCCGGCGGGGCATCGTTGACGACGGTGACCACCAGGGCTTCCCCTTCGTCGTGGAACGTCACGCGGACAGGCGCGCCGGGCGCGTGCTTCAGCGCGTTGGTGAGTCCTTCGCGGGTGACACGGTGGACGGCCTGACGGCTGCGGGCGTCCGCGTCCGCCTGCCTGGTCGCGTTCCAGTGCAGTTCGGCGTCGGCCCCGGCGCTCCGGGCATCCGCGACCAGGGTCGAGAGAGCCTCGCGGGTCCCCCGCTCGCCGATGTTCTCGCCGGGCTGGTGACGGAGGACGCCGAGGATGCCGCGCAGTTCGTCCATGGCCGTTCCGGCAGTGGTGCGCAGAAGTTCGGCTTGGGAGACCAGCGGGGGCGCCTGTCGTTCGGCGGCGAGCTGGAGGGCTCCGGCGTGCACCGAGATGAGGCCGATGCGGTGGCCGAGCAGATCGTGCATCTCGGAGGCGATGCGCGCCCGTTCCTCCATGCGGGCCGCCTCGTCGGTGAGCAAGCGGTTCTGTTCGAGGTAGGCGTTGCGTTCCCGCAGCAGCCTCGTCAGCGGGCGGCGACGCCCCAGCATCATGCCGGACAGCGCGGGCAGCAGGATGAACAGCGCGGCCACACCGGCGCCGGCGGCCAGGTACGGCATCGTCGGGAGCCCGCTGAGGGATTGGGCGGCAATCGATACGAGCACGGCGCCGGCACCGCTCGCCCCGACCACTGCCCAGGCGCGCCGTGCGGGGGCGATGCGGCGCACGGCGGACCACACGACGCACGGCACCACCACCATCGCCCACACGTTGTCCCCGGCGATCAACGGCACGCAGCACAGCACCGTGAGGGTCGGGTACATCCGCCGCGCGGGCACGAGCAGCGCCGCCCACACCCCCAGGAGGGCCACCGACACCGGGTGGGCCGGCGGAATCAGCGGAACCGGCACCAGCGAGCACAGCAGGACCAGACCGGCGAGTACGGACTCGATGACGACCGTCCGCCGGGGCGCGGCGCGCACCGCCTCCCGGATAGCGGCGGCCTCTCGGCGCATCCGTCTCCACGGTCGCACTGCCGGGCTCATGGTTTCCTCCGTGTGGCTTCCGTCCTCAACGGCTCTGCTGGTCATACGCGTTGGCGGACCACTGCGGCCTCAGGCGGCCTCGGCCGCTCCGCCCGGGACCCGGAGCTCCGGCTCCGCCCGCAGCCCGGCGACATCCGCCCCGCTCTCGGTCAGCACACGCTCGATCTCCGCCGCGGACTCCGCGTCCGTCCCGGTCTCATCCAGCAGCGCGGCCAGCAGGTGGGTCGTGCCGACCGTGGACGAGCCCTGAGCGGAGGCGGTGAGCTCCGTGACGTGCAGGAGCCGCCGCTCGAAGCCGGCGGTGTCGCCGACCTCCGGGGGCTCCCCCTCCGCGACCCCGGTGGTGGGAAGCAGTATCCGGGTGACGGCATCCTGCCGTACGCCGTGCCGGCGCAGGAGTTCCGCCCCCCGGTTCGCCGCCGTCAGCTTCTCGGGCAGCTCACGCCCCGCGACGGTCAACGACCGCTCCAGCGCCAGAATGCCCAGCAGCACATCGACGGGTTCCTCCTCCGGCGCTCCGCGCCGCACCGCCCTCCGTCGTGCCTCCGAGAGCACCACGCCCACGACCGCGGAGCCGAACCCGGCGCCGCCCCCGAATATCCAGGCGGTGAACTTCCGGGTCAGCGGATTGCCGCTCTTCCCGAACGTCCCCGCCTTGCGCAGCACCAACACCGCGGTGGGCTCCGGCGCTTCGTCGCTCCCCCGCAACGCGTCGAGCGCCCTCAAGGCAGCCGAGACGTCCAGCTTCCTCACCGCCAAGGCTTCACGGGCGCGCGTATCGGGCAGCTCGACCAGTGCGCGCGCCACATGCCGGACGCGAACGGAAATGGTGCCCTCCTCCCGTGCGGCCTCCAGCGCCTTGCGCAGACAGGTCCGCACCGCACCGGTCATCGGCGGGAGTTCAAGGCTTTGCCGCTCCTCCCCCTCCTTCTTCTTCCGGTTCTTCCAGCGCAGCCTCTTGGCCTCCTCCTGCCGGACCCCCCGCCAGCAGGCGTCGATCTCCCGCTCGTCGTCCGGGCTTCCCGCCGCGCCGTCACCCGCGTCGTCGCTGACCCACACGGATGTCCCCCGGGTCCCGATCGAAGCGCTGAGCGAGCCGGAGGCCCGCATCCCGGGTGCGATTGCGGAACCCGCGGCCCAGTCACCCGACACGAGCGCATACAGCACGCTTTCCGTACCCAGGTCCTCGCGTTCCTGCTTGGCCACCGCGCGCATCGCCTCCAGCAACAGCTTGAGGACGTCCCTCTCGAACTCGGTGGTCACGCCGGTGTCGCGGTCGGACGTGTGCTGATCCATCGTGCCTTCCCCTCCGTGGTGATACCCGCCGAAAAGGACGCTAGCCAAGGTTCTCCGGCTCCGCGTCGCCCGACCGGCCATGCTTCCAGTCCGATCGGCCAGGATCTTCCGCCCGGGCGGACGACAGCCTTGCGGGAGGGACGCCGGGGTGCGCTGTGGGGGACCATCCAACCCCTGGAACCAGCCCCTGGCCGGGACCAGAGGCCGGGACCGCTCAACCGGACGGCGTGGCCGAGGAGGACCACACGCCGAACCACTGCTCGGCGCCGTAGGCCGCGTACCGTTCCACCTCGGTGAACCCCAGCTTTGCCGCAAGGCGCATCGAGCGCTCGTTGGCGGTCTGGGTGCGCGGCACCACCGACTCGCCGGGAAGCGCTTCGGCGAACCAGTCGAGTGCCGCCGCGCACGCCTCGGCGGCGTACCCATGTCCCCACGCCTCCGGCAGGAACAGGTAGCCGAGCTCGGCCTCCCCGATGTCCGGACGGACGTGGCCCGGACTCTCCGCGTCGTGCCGATCGAGCTTGACCATGCCGATCACCGCTCCGTCGAAATCGATCACATCACGCGGTCGAGGGCCACCGAGGTAGGTGTGCACCTCCGGTGAGGCGAACAGTTCGATGAACGTCGGACGGTCCCCGGCCTCGGACGGGCGGAGCACGAGCCGTTCGGTCCTTATCGGGGCGGGTGGCCAGGCGACGGGGCCGAGTGCGCGGGTCATGACGGCCGCCCGCCGAACTGCCAGCGGTGGACCTCGATGTCCGCGTACCGGTCCGGGGCCAGGACGGCGCGGGCCGTCTCCGGGCCGGGTGCTCGGACCAGTGCCGCCGTACCCAGCCAGGTGCTTCCGTCGTCGGACAGCAGTGGCCCGTAGGCGATCAGCTCGTCCGGGTCGGCGGGCAGGGCGGCGTCGGCGGCCTCGCCCAAGCCCAGGCCGGGACCGAGGCCGAGCACCAGGAATCGGTTGCCTCCGGTCCGGCCGCCGGGGAATTCCCACATCGTGCGCCCCAGCACATCGCGCCACCGCCGCAGCAGTACGTCCCGGTACACACCGGCCTGGTAGCCCGGCTCGTCGAAGGCGAAGGCGCGGGCGGCGGCCGGGTCGGGCAGGTCGACGATGTGGACGCTGCCGGTCGGGACCCCGTCGGCGTCGGAGAGGGTCGGCCCTCGGGCGATCATCTCCGACGCGTACCGATCCATGTAGGACCAGTGCTGTTCGACCAGTTCTTGGCGCAGAGCGAGCGAGCCGGGCCGGTCGCGGTGGAAGCAGAAGAACTCCATGCCCGGCAGTCTTTCGACCCATGGGGTTCCGGTACAGCGGATATCGGCGGGAACCGGTCAGCGGGTCAGCGGCCCGATCACATGCCATCCGTGGCGTGGTACGGGCGGCACACTTCCCCGTCGTAGTCGGTCGCGATCTCCAGCAGCTGGCGCCCGTCGGCCGAGGGCAGGAGGCTGGAGCTGTAGTTGGGGCAGAAGTCGACCTTGTCGGACTTCACGGCGACGGGGGCCGGGATCTCCTTCCAGGCGCCCTCTCCGCCCTCGTTGTTGGTCCAGACGGTGCGCCCGCTGCCCTCGGCCTTGCTGCCGTCCGCGTTGTACATCACCTGTCCCACCAGCAGCAGCTTGCCCTGCGGATTTCCGTCCTCCGGCGCCCAGGCCAGGGTCGGCGCATGCCTGAAGTACTTGCCGTCGGCCGTCTCGGGCCGGGTACCGAGGTTGGCGGGGTCGCCCCAGTCCCAGCCGTCGGAAGAGGCGCGTACGTGCACGACGCAGGAGAACTTGGGGTCCTTGGAGCAGATCTCGTATGTCATGACGTACGTGCCGTCCGGCACCTTCCGTACGACCGCCATCCCGGGGCGGTCGGAGACCGGGGCGCTGGCGACGGTGTCGTGCAGGCCGCCCCAGGAGACGCCGTCCCGCGAGCGTACGGCGACGAGCTTCTGGCTGTGGTTCGGATCGGTCTCGTCGGAGTAGTGGCAGACCAGATTGCCGTCGGCGTCGATGGAGAACTCCGGCTCCCACAGTCCGTTGGCGTTCGTCGCGGTGGCGACCGTGGACAGAGGGCTCCAGGTGCGGCCCACGTCGGTGCTCTTGAACACCCGTATCGACATATGGCGGCTGGATTCGGGCTCGTCCTGGCCGAAGGAGGCGGCCCACAGCAGCGTGCCGGCCGGCATGTCACCGACCTGTTGCGGCAGTTCGTAGAGGGTCGCGCAGCACAGCCCCTTGCCGCCGTCGGCGGACTTGGGGTCGGCGACCGTGCCCACCTGGTTGAAGTTCGCTCCGCCGTCGGTGCTCTCCTGGATGGCGCCGATGCCGTTGCCGCCGTTGGGGACGACGGTCGAGGCGAGCACGCGGCCGTTGTCCTTCCCGCTGTGCTCCAGACGGATCGCCCGGGGGTAGAGGCCCGTGCCGTCGCGCAGCGGCTTGGGGCCGTTCTTTTGCAGGGTCGCCGCGCCGCCCTCGCCGCCCTCGCCGTTCTTCGCCTCGGCGTCGGGGGAGCCGGAGCCCTGGGAGGCGGCGTCCTGGGAGGCGGTGGAGGACCCGGCTTTGGTGTCGCCGTCGCCCTGGCAGGCGGTCAGCCCGAACGCGGCAACTGCGGCCGCCACGGCGGCGGCGACCTTACGAGCGTGGTGATGTCCGGTGCGGCGGCGTGACATGAGACTCCCCCCTGTGTCGCGGGTGGCCCCCGTCCCTGTCTTTCGGGGGCCCGTGACACCAAGGCTGTCCACCGCCGCTGATGATCCCCTGCCGATCGGCTAACGCGTCGCTAACCGCCCTCGCCCTATGGCCGCCTCATGGCCGCCTTACGGTCACCACGGCTCACACCAGTTCGGGCCGCGGCTCCGGCTGCAGCGCCGGTGCGGCCTTCGGCTCCCACAGCCTGGTGGTCCGTACATAGCCGTGGATCACCGAGCCCATCGCCAGCAGGAGCAGGGGTCCGAACACCCATGGATGTCTGCCCATCTCCACCGGCAGATAGCGATAGGCCACCAGGAGGGCGGCGAAGACCACCGCGCCGTGGACGACCAGTTGGGTCCCCGACCGGTCCCAGCCACGTGCGAGCGAGCGCAGCGCCGCCTCGATCGTGAGCGCGAACACCACGCCCGCGACGAGATCCACGCCGTAGTGGTAGCCGAATCCCAGCGTCGCGCCGAGCGTGGCGACCAGCCAGAACGTTCCCGCGAACCGCAGGATCCGTGGGCCCTGGCGAGAATGGATGAAGATCGCGGTGGCCCACGCGGTGTGCAGACTGGGCATGCAGTTGCGTGGCGTGATCTCGTCGAACGGCATCGAGTGCGGGGCGCTGATGGGCGGCGGCGTGTGCGGCCACAGATTGGCCAGCGCCCAGTGCTCACCGCCGGTACCGAAGGCCCCGCCGCCGTAGGCGAAGATCGGTCCGACCACCGGGAAGATCATGTAGATGGCCGGTCCGAGGAGGCCGATGGCGAGGAAGGTACGCACCAGATGGTGGCGCGGGAAGCGGCGCTCGACCGACACCTTGCGCAGTTGATAGATCGAGACGACGACCGCGGCCACTGGAAGCTGGATATAGACGTAGTCGAGAACATGAGCGCCGATCGGGCCCATGGCCTCCACGATCCGGCCCGCCAGCCACGACGGGTTGCCCAGCGCGTGATCGGCGGTCGCCAGGTACGGGTCGAGCACCGCCGGGCGGGTCTTCGCCGTGATGAGCAGCCAGGTGTCGCCGGTCTTGCGGCCGGCCACCAGCAGCAGGCCCAGCCCGACGCCCTTCAGCAGCAGGGCGCGTTCCCGGCCGGTGCGGCGGGTGACCGCGATGGCCACACAGCCCAGCATCACCCACAGCGCGCCGCTGCCGAAGGGGTGCCCTTCGGTCACCTTCGCGTCGGCCACCCACCGCACCAGGAAGATGACGATGTCGATGCCGATCGCGGCACCGGCCGCGATGAACCGCTCCCGCCAGGTGAGCACCACCATCATCAAGCCCATACCGGCGTACAACAGAAAGCCCGATTTGGGGGCGAATACCACCTCTTGCGCCTGGGTGGTCATCGGCCCCGGCAGATCGTAACGACGCGCGGCGATCTCCATCGCGACGAGGAACCCGAGAACCGCCACACCAGCCGCGACCCACAGCACCGCCCGTGGTCGGCGCCACGCGGCGAACGTTATTCTGCTGTTTATGCGCGAAAACACCCGCGATGCCATAGGTATCAATTGTTTGGCCGATTTGCTCGATGTGGGTTATAGGTCACTCTTCGCACCGGATAGCACGGTTTTCCGGTGAAGGGCGGGCGATGGGGGCGCTCGTCGTGAGTTCGGATCATGCTATCGGAGCGATGCCGCGCATTCCGGCAAGGCATCCCGGGCCGCCCTGTCCGGATCTCATCGGTCGCGGTCAAGGCCCCGTGCCCCGGAACGGTCGGTTCACGTAGTGTCATGGCGTGTACGGGAGTGTCAGCGAGAAACCAGTTCCTGCCCGTGGCAATGGGCAGCACATCCTGGTCGTCGACGATGAATCGAGAATCGCCGAACTGCTCTCGACCACCCTCGAACTGGCCGGTTACCGGGTCGGCACCGCGGCCACCGGCGGGGAGGCGCTCGACCGGGTCGGGCGGGACCGGCCCGACCTGGTGATCCTCGATGTGATGCTGCCGGATCTGGACGGTTTCACGGTGTGCCGGCGCCTGGTGGCGGCCGACGAGAACCATCCGCCGGTGCTCTTCCTCACCGCCCGCGACTCGCTCGACTCGCTGGTCACCGGGCTCGGCATCGGCGGGAACGACTACGTCACCAAGCCGTTCCGGATCGCCGAGGTGCTGGCCCGGGTGCAGGCCCTGCTGCGCACCCGCAACCGGCGGCGGGAGGAGCCGTCGCCGCGCTACGCGGATCTTGTGCTGGACGAGACGACCCGTCAGGCGCGGCGTGGGCGGCGAGCGCTGGAGCTGACCCCGGCGGAGTTCCGGCTGCTGCGCTATCTGCTGGTCAACGCCGGGCAGGTGTTGTCCAAGGAGCAGATCGGCGAGCATTTGTGGGTGGCGGACCACCGGCGATACGGCGACAACGCCATCGAGAAGCTGGTCTCCCGCCTCCGCCACAAGGTCGACGAGGCCGGGCCCGCCCTGATCCACACCCGCCGGGGCTTCGGCTACTGGCTCGGCGGACTCGCCTCCGGATGAGCATGCGCGAGCGTCACGGGGACGAGGGCCGCGGGGACGAGGGCCGCGGGGACGAAGGCCGCGGGGACGCCCCAGCCCGCGGCGAGGCCCCCGGCGAGACCCCCGGCGAGGACGCCTACGAGCGCCAGCAGCGGCTGGAGGTCCTGCTGCACGAGCTGCGCACCTCCCTCACCACCATCCGGGGCTGGGCCGAACTCCCGCTGCAGGGGCTCAGTGACGACCCCGAGCTGATGGTGCGCGCCCTGCGCCGGATCCAAGACGAGGCCGACCATATGCACCAGGCGGTCCAGCAGGTGTTCCCCCGCGCGGACGCCTCCTGGGTACGGCCGCTGGAGACGGAGCCGGTCGATCTGCGGGACGTGGCCGACGAGGCGGTGGCGGATCTCGGGCTGCTCGACCCCGGACGCCCCATCGCCCGCGAGAACTCCGGCCGGGCCACCCTCGTCGCCGACAACCGCATGCTCCGGCACGCCGTGCGGAATCTGCTGGGCAACGCGCTGCGCCACACCCCCGCCGGGTCCCCGGTGACCGTGGCGGTGCGCGGTCCGGTGGCCGGGGCGGGGGCCGGGGCCGGGGCCGGGGCCGGGGCCGGGGGAACGCCGCGCGTCGAGCTGTCGGTCAGCGACCAGGGGCCGGGCATGGGCCCGCGGGACATCGCCCGGCTCACCTCCCCGCGCGACGAGGACGGCCGGATC
Source organism: Streptomyces yongxingensis (assembly GCF_055597465.1). Classification (NCBI taxonomy): domain Bacteria; kingdom Bacillati; phylum Actinomycetota; class Actinomycetes; order Kitasatosporales; family Streptomycetaceae; genus Streptomyces; species Streptomyces yongxingensis. Next base: position 7,643,152 of record NZ_CM145717.1, on the reverse strand, counting down.
GAGCCGGGCGGCGGCATCGGCCTGACCATCGTGCGGCGGGTGGTCGAACGGCACGGCGGGGAGGTGAGCGTCAGCAGCGCACCGGACCGCGGCACCACGGTCACCGTGGCCTTCCCCACTGTCAGCGTTTCGTCAGCAAACTGACCGGGGGGAGTCAGGTCGAGCGGGTTCGCTGGTCACCACGTCCCCGCACCGCGGAGGTTCGCGTTCCCGTAACGCGAAGGTTCGCGTCCCCGTAAGGCGAAAGACACCCGTCCCCACCGACCCGAAGGTTCACGCTCCGCTCCCATCGGAACCCCCACCCGAGGAGAGACATGACCGAGACGCTGGCAGAGACCGCACCCGAGGCGGAAGCGCCGCTTCCGGAATTTCCGATGCCGCGGGCGGCCGGCTGCCCCTTCGCCCCTCCCCCGACCGCACGGGCGCTGCACGCCGAACGGCCGGTCGCGCGCGTACGGCTGTGGGACGGCAGCGCCCCCTGGCTGGTGACCCGGTACGCCGACCAGCGCGCCCTGCTCGCCGATCCGCGGGTCAGCTCCGAGGCCACGCTGCCCGGGTTTCCCCACGCGAGCGCCGGCTTCCGCGAGAACGCCGGGCGGCGGCGGTCCTTCATCACCATGGACGACCCCGAGCACGCCCGGATCCGCCGGATGGTCACCGGACCGTTCGCCATCAAGCGGATCGAGGCGATGCGGCCCGAGATCCAGAAGATCACCGACGAGCTGATCGACGCCATGCTGGCCGGGCCGACCCCGGTGGACCTGGTGCGGGCGCTCGCGCTGCCACTGCCGTCGTTGGTGATCTGCAAGCTGCTCGGGGTGCCGTACGAGGACCACGACTTCTTCCAGCGGAACAGCTCGCTCCTGATCAACCGGCACTCCTCGGTCGAGGACGTGGTCGGCGCCAACGAGGCGCTGACCGACTACCTGGACGGGCTGGTCGCCGCCAAACTCGCCGACCCCGCCGACGACATGCTCTCCGAGCTGGCCGGGCGGGTCAGGGCCGGTGAGCTGACCCAGCGCGACGCCGCCACCATGGGCGTACTGCTGCTGATCGCCGGTCATGAGACCACCGCCAACATGATCGCCCTCGGCACCGTCGCCCTGCTGGAGAACCCCGACCAGCTCGCCGTCCTGCGGGAGACCGAGGACCCGAAGGTGGTCGCCCGGGCCGTCGAGGAGCTGCTGCGCTATCTGACCATCGTGCACAACGGCCGTCGCCGGGTCGCCCTCGAGGACATCGAGATCGGCGGCGAGACCATCCGCGCCGGGGACGGGATCATCGTCTACACCGGCACCGGCAACTGGGACGCGGAGGTCTTCGCCGAGCCCGAGCGGCTGGACATCGGCCGCGACGCCCGCCGCCACATGGCGTTCGGCTTCGGCGTCCACCAGTGCCTGGGCCAGCCGCTGGCCCGGGTGGAGCTGCAAGTGGTCTACGGCACGCTCTACCGCCGTATCCCCACCCTGCGGCTTGCCACCGGAATCGACCAACTACCGTTCAAAGAGGACGGTTTGGTCTACGGCGTCTACGAGCTGCCCGTCACCTGGACGTCATGAGCGGCGAAGGCGGCGGCGACGGCAGCGGCGAAGGCAAGGGAGTCACCATGCGTGTGGAAGTCGATGTGCCCAAGTGTGTGGCATCGGGGCAGTGCGTGATGATCGCACCCGATGTGTTCGATCAGCGGGAGGAGGACGGCATCGTGGTCCTGCTGGACGAACAGCCCGCTCCCGAACTCCACGCCGATGTGCGGGAGTCCGCGGTGGTCTGCCCGGCTGCGGCGATACGGGTGATCGACAAGTGAAGCATGTGGTGGTGGTCGGCGCCTCCGCCGCCGGTCTGGCGGCGGCGGAGACGCTGCGCCGGGAGGGCTACGAGGGCACGCTCACGCTCATCGGCGATGAGCCGTACCACCCGTACGACCGGCCACCGCTGTCCAAGCAGATCCTCGGCGGGCAGTGGGAGCCCGACCGGGTGCCGCTGCGCACCCCCGCCGATCTGGACGCGCTCGGCCTGGAGCTGCGCCTCGGCGTCGCCGCGACCGGGCTCGACCTCGCGGGCCGTACGGTCGCGCTGGCCGATGGGGCGCGGGTGCCGTACGACGGCCTGGTCATCGCCACCGGCGTCCGCCCGCGACGGCTGCCAGGCGACGGCGGGGAGCGCGCGCATGTGCTGCGCACCCTGGACGACGCCCTGGCCCTGAGGGACCGGCTGGGCCCGGGGCGGCGGCTGGCGGTGGTCGGCGCCGGGTTCCTCGGCGCCGAGGCGGCCGCCGTCGCGCGGGGGCTGGGCACGGAGGTGACGCTGCTGGAACCGGCGCCGGTGCCGCTGGCCCCGGCGGTGGGCGAGCGGGTCGGCCGGATGCTCGCCCAGGCCCACCACGACCACGGCGTGGATCTGCGCACCGGGGTCGCGGTGGCCGAGGTGGCCGACGGCGGGGTGCGGCTGACGGACGGCACGCTCGTCGAGGCCGACGAGGTGCTGGTCGCGATCGGGTCGGTGCCCAACACCGGCTGGCTGGAGGGCAGTGGGCTCACCCTGGGCGACGGCCTGGAGTGCGATGAGTACAGCGCCGCCGCGCCGGGTGTGTACGGCGCGGGGGACGTGGCCCGCTGGCACAATCCGCTGTTCGGCACGGCGATGCGGATCGAGCACCGGACCAACGCCACCGAGCAGGGCATGGCCGTGGCCCGCAACCTCCTCCGCCCGGACGAGCGGCGGCCGTTCGCCCCGGTGCCGTACTTCTGGTCGGACCAGTACGACGTCCGGATCCAGGCGCACGGGTATCTGCGCGGCCACGAGGAGGTCGCGGTGGTGGAGGGCGAGCCGGAGGAGCGGAAGTTCCTGGCCGTCTACCGCTCCGGGGACCGGGTGGCCGGTGTGCTGGCCGTCGGGATGCCGCCGAAGGCGGTGCGCACGTGGCGGCAGGCGGTCGCGACGCGGGCGGCGTGGCGGGACGCGGTGGGGGAACTGCTGCCGGAGGGGGCGTAGCGCGTACGACGGTGCGCCGCGGCGGCGGGCCGCGGCGGCGGGCCGCGGCGGCGCGCCGTGGCCCGGCGTGGCGCACGCCCGGAAAATCCCGGGCGGGCCGCGCCGGGCCTTGCTACGGTGACCTGCATGAAGCGCGCTGCCATGACGACGACGCCGGAGAGTGTCCCGGCGCGCTGATCGATGTTCTGATCCGAAGCCCCGGGGCGAGTGCCCCGGGGCTTCGCCGTGCGGTCACTCGCCTCACGTTGACGAGGAGACCGCGATGCCCGACCACCGCAAGCTGGGCCGTGAACTGGGCCTGTTCGACACCGACCCGCTGATCGGCGCGGGCCTGCCGTACTGGCTGCCCGACGGCGCGACCGTACGGCACACCCTGGAGGAGTACATCCGCGACGCCGAGCGGCGGGCGGGCTACCGGCATGTGTACTCGCCGGTGCTCGGCAAACGGGAGCTGTACGAGCTGTCGGGGCACTGGCAGCACTACAGCGACGACATGTTCCCCCCGATGGATCTGGGCTCGAGCGGCTCGGGGCCGAACGGGGAGCAGGGCGCGGACCAGGGCGCGGAGCAGGTGGTGCTGCGCCCGAGCCTGTGCCCCCACCACGCGGTCATCTACCGCTCCCGCGGCCACAGCTACCGCGAACTTCCGCTGCGCATGGCCGAGTTGGGCGGGATGTACCGCTCGGAGCTGTCGGGGGTGCTCGGCGGGCTGACCCGGGTCCGGGCCATCCAGCTCAACGACGCCCATATCTTCTGCACCCTGGACCAGGTCGCCGGCGAGGCGGGGGCGGCCCTGGAGATGATCCGCCGGGCGTACGAGGCGCTCGGCATCACCCCGGCCCGCTATCGGCTCTCCCTCCCCGGCCCCGGCGGCAAGTACGTCGCCGCGCCCGAGCTGTGGCGCCGGTCGACCGCCCTGCTGACCGACGTCCTGGACCGCTCCGGGCTGCCGTACGAGGCGGTGGAGGGCGAGGCCGCGTTCTACGGCCCGAAGATCGATGTACAGGTCGCCGACGGCTCAGGACGGGAGTCCACCCTGTCCACCGTGCAGGTCGACTTCCACCAGCCCGAGCGGTTCGACCTGCACTACATCGGCCCGGACGGCGCCCGGCACCGTCCGGTCATGGTCCACCGCAGCATCATCGGCAGTGTGGAACGGGCCGTGGCCCATCTCATCGAGGAGCACGGCGGGGCCTTCCCCGCCTGGCTGGCCCCCACTCAGCTGGTGGCCCTGCCGATCTCCGAGGCCGAGCTGGAGCGGGCCGAGGCGCTCGTCCGGCGGTGCGGGGAGCTCGGACTGCGCGCGGAGCTGGCCGGACCGGACCGCGGCAGCCTGGGCGCCCGGATCCGGGAGGCCCGCCTCGTCCCGTACCAGGCCGTCGTGGGCGCCCGGGAGGCCGCGGACGGCCGGGTGGCCCTGCGACTCCGGGACGGCCGCCGGCCGGACCCGCTCCCGGCCGGGGAGGCGCTGGCCCGGATCGACGCGCTGGTGAAGGCGCACAGCGCCGAGCTGTGGGACGCGGTGTAGAGGGCGCCCGACGTATCGTGCCGCCTGCGGCGGGCTGTCTCCCCTCCCCGCCCACGCGGCGGAGCCGCATATCGATGCTGCGGGAAGGGGCAGGGAGGGAAAGCGGTCAGATGCTGATGAGGCGCTCCAGGACATTGCGGTAGCCCCGCATCGCCAGGCGCAGCTCCTCCGTCTCCGAGCTGACCGCGTCGTCCTCGTGCCAGGCGGCACGGAGGGTGGCGCGACGCTCGGCGAGGAGGTCGGTGAGGCGGGCGACCACCTCCACGAGCAGGGCGTCGGCCTCCTCCACGGCGCCGCGTGGGGAGTCCACGAAGCCGCTGACCGCGTACCGCAGCCGCTGGGTGAGCATGTCGTGCTCGCTCGTGGGCAGCACGGGGAAGCTGGGGCCGTTCGGGGTGTTCGACGGCTCGCCCGACGGCTGGGCGGAGGACCCGTTCGTCGGCGTGGGGCGGCTTCCGTTCGTCGGCGTGGGGCGGCTTCCGTTCGTCGGCTCGTGCTTCGGCGTCGTGGCGTGCCAGGACGCCATCGGTTCCGCCGCCTCCGTGTTGCCCGGCCGCTGGGACAGCGGAGCCACTTCATGCTTCTCCAGCCCATGGCGCCGCTGCCCGTCGTTCTCCGTCGGGTCGGTCGGGTCCGTCACCACGCGCCGCCCTTCCTGGTGTGGCCGAACCGCGTATGGCCCGTTCCCGTCCCGGTCCCGGTCCCTGGCAGCCACCTCCGGAGACCGCTCCCGCTCCGCCGCTCGCCGTGGTGGTGCTGCCGCGCGGCCTCGGATCGGGTCGGGGCGCCGTGGTGCGGCGGCCTGACCAGGTCCTCGAAGAACGGCCGGGCGTGCACCACGGCCTCGCGCAGCTCCTCGGTGTCCGCGCGCCCCTCGCGGGCGAGGGCGGCCGTGTCGTGGATCTGCCGGTAGCCCTGGACGTGCTCGGCGTGGTGCACGGACAGCGCCGCCACCTGCTCCTCGTAACGGCCCGACGGGTAGCCACGGTCGTGGGCGAGCCGGGCCAGGAGCTGATCGGCGCCGGTCACCGCGTGTTCCGGAGACTCGATGAACATCTCCTGCATACCGGCCCACTCGGCCACGTACCGCTCGCGCAGCTCACCGGGCAGGGGCTGGGTCCTCAGATCGTCGTACAGCCGCAGCCGTTCCTCGAGTTCCCGCTCCGCCGCCTTGGTGTCGCCCGCGTGCTGAGCGACGTTCAGTTCGTACTCGGGCCCGAAGCGGCGTCGTAGAGCGCGTTCCTTACGGCTGGCGCCCGCGCGGACGACGCGGATGATGAGCGCGGCCGCGAGGACGACCGCGACGACAACCACGATGCTGATCGCACCAGTTGACATGGTCTGCTTCTGCCTTCCCGCTGGCTTCCCCCTCCGCGTTCGGGGGGCTCCTCTCTTCGGGTAGCCCGGTCTTGGGCCCTCAAACTGCGGTGCGTCAGGGCGTGGTGGGTGCCAGGATGCGGACCATGACGAGTACGCCACGTGCCCACGCCGGTTCACCCGCCGCCCCCGCGTGCCCCGTGTCTCCCGTGCCCTCCGCGTCCTCCGCGTCTTCGGCGTCTTCGGCGTCCTCCGCGTCTTCGGCATCCTCCACGTCCTCCGCGTGGGCGGTCGCCGCGCGGCCCGTCGACGACCCCGTCTCGGTCATGCTGCTGCGCGAGTACCTCGTCGATGTCGCCGACCGCTACTACCGGCTCCACGAGGAGCGGGACTCGACCCCGGAGGAGATCGAGCGGGCGCTCGCCGAGATGCCCAGCGACGATCTCGCCCCGCCCCACGGGGTGTTCCTGCTGGCGCACCATGAGGGCGAACTCGCCGGATGTGCGGGGGTGCGGCTGATGGACGCGGGCACGGCGGAGCTGAAGCGGGTGTACGTACGGCCCGCCAAGCGGGGGCTGGGCGGGGGTGCCGCACTGCTCGCGGCCGTCGAGGCGGCGGCGGGCGACCTGGGCGCCGGGCGGATCGTGCTCGACACCCGCCTCGATCTGGTCGAGGCCCGTGGGCTCTACGCGCTCCACGGCTACCGGGAGGTACCGGCCTTCACGGACGGGCCGTACGCCGAGGTCTGGATGGCCAAGGAGTTGCGTTAGCCGGTCCCAGAGCCCCACGCGCCGCAGTCAGGGGCGGCCGCGCGGCGGCGGTGGTCTGCGGTGGTCCGGGCGAGGGGTGCCCTCTCGCGGCTGCTCCGCGTCCGAGCCGCACAGCTCCCGCGTCAGCTCGTCCACCAGCTCGGTCAGGTCGGTCGGCCGGTCCGGTGACCACCAGTCGCCAAGGAGCTCCGCGAGGGACGCCTCGCGGGCCCGGTAGAGCCTGGTCGCGATCTCACGGCCGTCGTCCGTGAGGATCAGCTCCAGCCCGTAGCGGCGGACGAGGCCCCGCTCCTCGATCTGCCGGGCGGCGTCGGTGATGGCCCGCAGCGGTACGGGCGTGCGCTCGGCGAGCAGGGCGGGCTCGACCGAGCCGTAGTGCTGGATGCGCAGCAGCATCCAGCTCGCGGCCGGTCCGAGGTCGAGACCGGCGCGCCGGGTGATGTCCACGTAGACCTGCCGGCGGCCCTCCCGGCCGCCCAGCAGGGACAGCGCGCGGGCGCATTCGTCGCGCGAGGTGCGTTCCACGGGGTTGCTGGCGAATATCTCGGTGCCGTCGGGCGCGGTGACGCTGCCGCGCAGCGGCTCCTCCCGGAGGTACCAGGCGAGGAGGAAGGCGAGCAGCACGACCGGCACCGCGTAGAGGAAGACGTCGGTGATGGAGACGGAGAACGCGTGCCGGACGGCGGCCTGGTCCGCGGGTGGCAGCCGGCCGAGGGTGCGGGGGTCGGAGGTGAGGGCGCCGGGGGTGACACCGGGTGGCAGGCGCCGTCCGGCGAGGGCGTCGGCGATGTGGGGGCCGAGGTTGTTGGCGAAGATCGTGCCGAAGACGGAGACGCCGAACGAGGCGCCGATCGAGCGGAAGAAGGTCGCGCCGGAGGTGGCGACGCCCAGGTCCTGATAGCGGACGGAGTTCTGCACGATCAGCACCAGCACCTGGATGACCAGGCCGAGACCGCAGCCGAAGACGAAGAGGTACGCGCTCATCTCGGCCGCCCCGCTGGACTCCCGGAGCTGGTGCATCAGCAGCAGCCCGACGGCGGTGACCGCGGTGCCCAGGACCGGGAAGACCTTGTAGCGGCCGGTGCGGCTGACCAGATGGCCGGAGACGGTGGAGGAGACCAGCGTGCCGAAGACCAGCGGCAGCAGGTGGAGGCCGGACATGGTCGGTGAGGCGCCCCGCACGATCTGGAGGAAGGTCGGCAGAAAGGTCATGCTGCCGAACATCGCGAAGCCGACGACGAAGCCGATGACCGCGCAGAGCGTGAAGGTGCGGCTGCGGAAGAGGGTGAGCGGCAGCACCGGCTCGGCCGCGCGGGTCTCCACCCGTACGAAGGCGCCCAGCAGCACCAGGCCGGCCACCGCGAGCCCGACGATCTGCCAGGAGCCCCAGCCGAAGGTGACCCCGCCGAGGGAGGTCATCAGCACCAGGGCGGCGGCCACCACGGCGATCAGGAAGGTGCCGAGGTAGTCGATGGTGTGCGGGGTGCGGCGCACCGGGATGTGCAGGACGGAGGCGATGACGAGGAGGGCGACGATGCCGAGCGGCAGGTTGACGTAGAAGACCCAGCGCCAGCTCAGACGGTCGACGAACACCCCGCCCAGCAGCGGCCCCAGCACACTGGCGGCGCTGAAGACGGCGCCGAAGAGCCCCTGATAGCGGCCGCGGTCACGGGGCGGGACGATATCGCCGACGATGGCCATCGACAGCACCATGAGACCGCCGCCGCCCAGTCCCTGCAGCGCGCGGAAGGCGATGAGTTCCGCCATGTTCCCGGCGAGCCCGCACAGCGCGGAGCCGATCAGGAAGATGACGATCGCGGTCTGGAAGAGCTTCGTGCGGCCGTACTGGTCGCCGAGCTTGCCCCACAGCGGGGTGGCCGCGGTCGAGGCCAGGAGATACGCGGTGACGACCCAGGACAGATGCTCCAGACCGCCGAGCTCGCTGACGATCGTGGGCAGCGCGGTGGAGACGATCGTCTGATCGAGCGCGGCGAGCAGCATGCCGAGCAGCAGCGCGCCGATGGCCACCAGGACCGTGCGCCGTGGCCGGCCCTCTCCCGGGCCGGGGGCCGAGGCGCCGGGGGTTCCTGGGCCTCCTGGGGCCGGGGCCGGGCTGCCGGCGTCCCGCGCCATGGCGACTCCTCCTCGCTCCCCTCCGTCCCCTCCTCATCCTCATCCCATCCTCACCTTTATGCCCTGTTACGACCCGCCGGACCGGTCCGCACGGCGGGCGAACGCCTGCGCGGAGGACGATCGGATGCGCATAATCGCTGCGAACTCCAGGGAGGGAAAGTTCCGTGACGGCAGAGTCCTGCCCGCACTGCTTCGCACCGGCGCGCGCCAACGGCCGCCCGGGCTGTACGTGTGCCGAACGCGCCGCCGCGTCCACCGCGACGGCAGGTGCGACCGATGACCAGACCCGGCCGAACCCCCAGGTGACGCTCTCGCAGGAGCGCCCGGTCGGCCCCGATCCGCGTGATCTGCGCCTCTTCGACGAGGCGGAGAAGACGGCGGAGGCGGCGGAGGCGGAGAAGACGGCGAAGGGGGAGAACGCCGGGAGCGCCGGGAGCGCCGGGAGCGCCGGGAGAGGGGACGGCGAGGAGACGCGGGTGATCGACCGCGTCGAGGAGAGACCCGGCGGGGACGAGGGGGCCGGGGCCGACGGCGACGCCTCCGGCCCCGGCCGTCACCGCAAGAGCAAGCGCAAGGTCGTGGCGGCCGTCCTCGCGGGCGCGGCGGCCGTGGCGGTGGCCGGTTCGCTGGCAATCGGCACCGGTCTGCTCGGCGGTGACCACAAGGAGGACGGCGGCGGCGGCGCCGCGAGCGACCATACGCTCGCCGACAGCACCGCCGGCCCCCCGGTCGAGGAGGAGCTGCCGGCCGAGGGGCCCGGCGCGTCGTCCGGCACCCCCTCGTCGCCTGCGACGCCCCACCCCTCCGCGTCCGGCTCGGCGCGGGCGAGCGCGACCCCGAGCAAGGGCGGCCCCTCGGGCTCGGCCCGCCCCTCGGCGTCGGCCTCCGCGACCGACTCGGCGTCGGAACAGCCCGGGCCGAGCGCGTCCGGCGGTCCGACCTCCGCCCCGTCCGACACCCCCGAGCCGCCCGGCCCGCCGGTGCTGCGCGAGGGCGACAGCGGACCCGAGGTGGTCGAGCTCCAGCAGCGGCTGACCCAGTTGCTGCAGTACATCGGCGTGGCGGACGGGAAGTACGACGCGGGGCTGCGCAGGATCGTCTCCAGCTACCAGGACCAGCACGACATCACGGGCGATCCGGACGGCGTCTACGGCGAGAACACCCGCCGCGACCTCGAATCGAGAACCGACGAGCCGTAGGGGCCTGAGCCGTAAGGAGCTCTACGCGCGTCCGACGGACCACGCGGCGGAGCCGCATATCGATGCAGCAAGAAGGAGCGGGATGCAGCAGGAAGGGGCGGGGAGGGGAGCAGCCCTCCGCAGGCGCCACGATCCGTCGAACACGCCCTAAGGGGCCCACCCCCCTGGCGCAGAGCGGCCCTGCTTTGTATCGTGAAGGAACAAAGTGGTTCCGCCCGTTTTCCCTGACCGGCGGGCGGAGCCGCTTGTTTCCCATTCCGTTGCGCCTTTCCGCGGTCCGCACTCCGCGCTCGCGACCAGGAGTCCCGATGTCCCTCACCGCCCGCGCACTCCTCCTCGACATGGACGGCACCCTGGTGAACTCGGACGCCGTGGTCGAGCGCTACTGGCGGATCTGGGCCGCCGAGCAGGGGCTCGACCCCGAGCAGGTCCTCAAGGTCGTCCACGGCCGGCAGGCGCACGCCACGATGGCCGCGCTGCTCCCGGACCGCCCGATCGAGCGGAACCTGGCGGACAACCGCTGGATGCTGGAGCGCGAGACCGCCGATCTCGACGGCGTCGTGCCGGTGCCCGGCGCGCCCGCCTTCATGGCCGCGCTGGCCGCGCTCCCGCACGCCCTGGTGACCTCCGCCGACGAGGCCCTCGCCCGCGCCCGCATGGGCGCCGCCGGACTGCCGATACCGGAGGTACGGGTCACCGCGGAACGCGTCGGCGCGAGCAAGCCCGACCCCGAGGGCTTCCTGAAGGGCGCGGCCGAGCTGGGCTTCGCCCCCGCCGACTGCGTCGTCTTCGAGGACTCGGAGGCCGGCATCATGGCGGGCCGGGCGGCCGGGATGCGCGTGGTCGGCATCGGCCCGCGCGCCGGGGCACACGCCCCGGACGCGCATGTGCGGGACCTGGAGCAGGTCCGCATCGAGGCCCTGCCCGACGGCACGATGCGGCTGCACTTCTCGGACTGAGCGCCGGGACGACGACGCTGCGCGGCGCTCGCGCCCGGCAGCCGCGTCCGGGATTGTAGTAGTTCACGAAAACGGCGAAGAGCGTCCCGTTATACCTCTCCACCCTGGACTCGGCGGCCGCGTTCATCGGGAGCCCTGGGAACTCAGGGCTCCCGCGTGAGCGGCTGTGCGTGGCGTCAGCGTGAGAACTTTTCGATGGCCTCTGGGGTGACGGGGGTGAAGAAGTTGACGAGGTTGCCGTCGGGGTCACGGAACAGCAGCGACCGGTTGCCCCAGGGCATCGTGGTGGGCCCGTTGACGAAGTCGGTGACGAAGCCGGTCAGGTTCTGGTGAACGCGGTCCACGTCGTCGACGAGGAACTCGGTGATCACGCTGTGGTTGTCCGCCGGGCGGGCAGAGCCCGGGGCGAACAGCGGGACGGTGCGGGTGCTGGCGATCGCGAGGGTGGCGCCCGCGGTGTTGAGTTCGGCGAAGTCTTCGGTGGCCCACGTCGCCCGCGCCCCTATAGCTCGCTCGTAGAACTCGACGAGGCGCGCTACGTCGCTGGTGATGATGCGGATCGAGACGAACTCCATGGGGATCTCCTTGGCTGTGCTGGAGGCGTGCACTGCGCAGGCTAGGAGAAATAGTGGACAGAATCGGTCCTGTATTCGCGTTAGGTTGGGAACGTGCCCCGACCCACTGCCCGCGTGCTGACACTCCTGGAGCTGCTGCAGTCGGGCGGCACCCGGACGGTGGCCGAACTGGCCGACCGGCTCGGCGTCGAAGGACGCACCGTGCGGCGGTATGTGGACCAGCTGATCGACCTGGATGTGCCCGTGGAATCGGTGCGCGGCCGCTACGGCGGGTACCGGCTCGCTCCCGGGTACCGCTTGCCTCCGCTCATGCTCAGCGACGACGAGGCGCTGGCCGTGCTGCTCGGACTGGTCGCCGGCCGCCGAGCAGGGCTGACGACGGCGCAGCACACGGCAAACGAGACGGCATCGGCGAAGATCCGGCGGGTGCTGCCCCAGCACATCGCCCGCCGGCTCGACACACTCCTGGAATCCCTCGCCTTCACGGAACAGCCCGGAGAGTTCGACACCCCGGACGCCGGGGTCCTGCTCACCATCGCGGATGCGGTGCGCCACCGCCGACCGGTCTCGATCCGCTACACCGACCGCGACGGACGGCGCAGCGAACGCACGCTGCACGCGTACGGGATCGTCGCGCATGCGGGCCGGTGGTACGTCACGGGCAAGGACGCCCGGATCGGCGAGGACCGGACCTTCCGGCTCGATCGCATCGCAGACGCGCGGGCCCTGCCCGGCTCATTCGAAGCGCCCGGGGGCCCCGGTCCGGCACAGCGCGTGTTGTCAGCGTTCGCCGCGGCCGAGTACCGGCATGAGGTGACCTTGCGGATCCACGGGACAGTTGAGCGGATCCGCGCCCACCTGCCCGCCAGCATCGCGAGCCTGGAGGAGCACGAGCCCGCGGCAGGCCGGGACCGGACGACCGAGCGCTGGCTGCGCGTCGAGCTGCGGGCGGAGCGGCTCGACTGGTTGCCTCCAGTACTCGCCTCACTCGACCGGCCGTTCGTCATCGAGCGCCCCGATGAGCTGCGCGACCTCGTCACCGCGCTCGCCGATCGCCTCGCGTCCTACGCTCGCCAAGCCGACCGCGAGGAACCAATGTCATGAGATGGCACACCTAGGACGCCCGGGCCGGACGGCCCGCGCCCAGGCCCGGGCCCGGGTCGTCCAGGCGAACGGCCGCCCCGGGCCCCCGGCCACCCAGCCGTCTGGCCACCCAGCCGTCTGAGCACCCAGCCGTCTGAGCGCCCGGGCCCGGGTCACTCCGCCGGTCAGGCCGCGATGGCCTCGTACAGGCTGAAGCCGGCCAGCGCCAGCATCACCAGGGCCGCGATCCTGGTGATCAGCCGCAGCGGTACGTACCGCATCAGGGTGCGGCCGCCCACGATGCCCAGGCCCGCGACGGCCCACAGGGCCAGCAGCGCGCCGACGCCCACCGACAGCGGGTCGTCGTAGCGGGCGGCGAGGTTCGCGGTCATGATCTGGGTCAGATCGCCGAACTCGGCGATCAGGATCAGCATGAAGCCCGCTCCGGAGACCTTCCAGAAGCTCTGGTCGGCGGGCTTGCGGACCTCCTCCTCGTCGTCGTCCTTCTTGAAGAGCAGCATCGCCGCTCCTCCGAGGAAGAGCACCCCCACGATCGCCTGGAGCAGGCGGTGCGGCAGCAGGGTGAGCACACTGCCCGCCGCGATCGCGAGCCCGACGTGGAGGGCGAAGGCGGCGGCCACGCCGACGAAGACGTACGACGCGCGGTAGCGGGTGCCGAGCATCAGCCCGGCCAGGGCGGTCTTGTCGGGCAGTTCGGCGAGGAAGACGACGCCGAAGACCACGGCGGCGACGGTGATGCTGAACACGGAATGGATACCTCGTAGATCGGGCCGCGCCAAGGGCCCCGGGGAGGGATCGCTTCGGCACGGCAGCGTCGGACACTGCGGCCGAAGGTCTCGCTGGCGCACGGCCTCCGCGTCCCGCGGTGATCCGTACGCTCCGGGCGCCGGCCCGCACCTCGAGGGGCGGGCAGTATGTCGACGGTCCGGCGAGGAGCTACTCCCCTTCTGCTTCCGCCAAGGATACGGGAACCCCCGCCGCGCCCAGCTCCCGGGCCTCCGCCCCCGCCCCGACGCGACCGTCACCGCCCCCGCCGGGCCCGTCACCGCCTCCCACCGGGCCCGTCACCGCCTCCTCCGCCATCGCCGCGAACAGCCCCACCGCGCCCGCCCACCCGGGTGAGCCGCCACCCGGCGGCATGCCGACGAGGGCGCCGGGAAGCGTGACCAGCCTCACAAGCCCAGGGCCCGGTCGAGCCCCGGCGACAGCGCCCCCACGGGGTGTCCGGCTTTCCCCTCCCCGCCCCTTCCCGATACCAAGGGCTTCGCCCCTGGACCCCGGGGCCCGGGTCGGAGCCCCACCACGCGGCGAAGCCGCGTACCGATGCCACGGGAAGGGGCGGAGCCCCGGTACGAGGTCTGAGGCGGAGCCCCAGCCCGGAGCCCGAGGTGAAGCTTCCCCGCCCGGACCCCGAGGCGAAGCCCCAGCCCGGAGCCCAAGGCAGACCCCGGCCCGAGGTCTGAGGCGAAGCCCCAGCCCGGGGCCTGAGGCAGAGCCCCAGCCCGGGGCCTGAGGCGAAGCCCCAGCCCGGGGCCTGAGGCAGAGCCCCAGCCCGGGGCCTGAGGCGAAGCCCCAGCCCGGAGCCCGAGGCGAAGCCCCAGCCCGGACCCCGAGGCAGAGCCCGGCCCGAGGTCTGAGGCAGAGCCCCGGCCCGGAGCCCGAGGCAGAGCCCGGCCCGAGGTCTGAGGCAGAGCCCCCGCCCGGAGCCCAAGGCAGAGCCCCCAGCCCGGAGCCCAAAGCGAAGCCCCCGCCCGGGGTCTGGGGCAGTCCCCCAGCCCGGAGCCCGAGGCAGAGCCCCCGCCCGGGGACTGGGGCAGAGCCCCCGCCCGGGGACTGGGGCAGAGCCCCGGCCCGGGGACTGGGGCAGAGCCCCGGCCCGGGGTCTGGAGCAGAGCCCCAGTTGCGGGAAGGGGCGGGGAGGGGAACAGCCCGCCGCAGGCGCCACGAACCGCCGGACGCCCCTCGACCGACCGGACGCCCCCCGACCGCCCGGAGGGCCATCGCCACCCGGAGCGCCCTTGCCGCTCGCGCGCCCGGCTCACGGGTGGCCACCCGGCACGGGCACGCGCGCGCCGGACGCCGGAGCGGAAAGCGCCGCCCCGGGCGCGGCGTTGACCGGCGGCAATGCCTCGGCCCCGGGCGCGGGCGTGCGCGATATGCGGCCGTATCGCGACCGTACGACGGCCGCGCCGGATCGAGTGCGTGGCACCAACACCCCCTGGAACCCCTTGCGTTGACATGACCGCGTCGTCACCCTGTTACCTGGCGCCCACCCCGCAGCAACCCGGCGCCGCGACCATGGCCGGGCACCAGCGGCCAACGACCCCCCACCCTCAAGGGAGTTCGCATGTCGGACACGTTCACTCGCCGTCGCGTCTACGCGCGTCGCGCATCCGTCTTCGGCGGGTTCGTCGCCCTGCTGGGCACGCTCGTGCTGAGCGGGCCCGCCGCCGAGGCTTCCCCGCCCGCCCCGCCCAGCGCCGCCACCGCCCGTACCCAGCTCGCCTCGCTGACCGTCAAGGCCGAGGGCTCGTCCGACGGTTACAGCCGCGACAAGTTCCCGCACTGGATCACCCAGAGCGGCGCCTGCAACACCCGCGAGGAAGTCCTCAAGCGCGACGGCAAGAACGTCCAGACCGACTCCAGTTGCGCGGCCACCAGCGGCACCTGGTACTCCGAGTACGACGGCGAGACCTGGTCCGCCTCCTCCGACGTGGACATCGACCACGTCGTGCCGCTCTCCGAGGCGTGGAAGTCCGGCGCCAACAGCTGGACCACCGCCCAGCGCCAGTCGTTCGCCAACGACCTGACCCACTCCCAGCTCATCGCCGTGACGGACAACGTCAACCAGTCCAAGGGCGACCAGGACCCCGCCGAGTGGCTGCCGCCCCGGAGCGCCTACCACTGCGTGTACGCCCGCATGTGGGTGTCGGTGAAGTACACCTACAAGCTCACCCTCGACTCGGCCGAGAAGTCCGCGCTCAGCGGCATCCTCAACGGCTGCTGAGACACCGCTCCACCCGGCACACCGCCGGGCGGAACCGCCGCACCGCCGGGCGGAACCGCCGCGCCTCCTCCGTCGTTCCGTACCGTACGCATGACGAGCACATCGAAGAACGACGGAGGAGGTCCGGATGGCCGGGCTGCGCCTGGGACCACTGCTGCGCCATGTCGACTGGGAGACCGGCACCGGCGCGACCGTCTGGGTCGAGGCCGACCGGCCCTGTGAGGCCGAGGTGCGGTGCGCCGACGGCGCGGGCGGCACCGCCCGCACCTGGCGGATCGCGGGCCACCACTACGCCCTGATCCAGGTCTCCGGGCTGCGGCCGGGCGGCGAGACCGCCTACCGGGTGCTGCTCGACGGTGAGCAGGTCTGGCCGCTGCCGGACTCCTCGTTCCCCGACAGCACCATCCGCACCCCGGCCCCGGGGGCCGACTCCACGGACCCCGCGCCCGTGCGCGTGGCCTTCGGCTCCTGCCGGTGGGCCGCGCCGCCCTCCGACGCCTCGCACGACCCCGTGGGGCCCGACGCGCTCGACACCCTCGCGCAGGCGCTCGCCCGCGCTCCGGAGGCCCCGCGCCCCGATGTGCTGGTGCTGCTGGGCGACCAGGTGTACGCGGACGAGACCTCCGCCGAGACCCGCCGCTGGCTGGCCGAGCGCCGCGATCTGAGCGAACCGCCGGGCGAGCAGGTGGCGGACTACGAGGAGTACACCCGGCTCTACTACGAGTCCTGGCTGGACCCCGAGGTGCGCTGGCTGCTCTCCACCGTCCCGAGCTGCATGATCTTCGACGACCACGACGTCATCGACGACTGGAACACCAGCGAGGCGTGGCAGCGCCGGATGCGCGCCACCCCGTGGTGGCGGGAGCGGATACTGAGCGGGCTGATGTCCTACTGGGTCCATCAGCACCTGGGCAACCTCTCCCCCGCCGAACTGGCCGCCGACCCGCTCTACGCGGAGGTGCGCGCGGCGGAGGACGGCACCGAGGCGCTGCGGGAGTTCGCCGCCCGCGCCGACGCCGATCCGGGGTACACCCGCTGGAGCTACCGCCGCGACTTCGGCCGCACCCGGCTGCTGATGGTCGACACCCGCGCGGCGCGGGTGCTCGAGGAGGGCCGGCGGGCGATGCTGACCGACAAGGAGCTCGCCTGGGTGCGCGAGCAGTCCATGGACGGCGTGGGCGGCGCGCCCGGCCTCCCCGGCCCGGACGAGCCCTGGGCGGCCTCCGGCGGCTACGAAGGCGGTCACGACGACAGTCACGACGACAGTCACGACGACAGTCACGACGGCGGTCAGGACGGCGGTCAGGACGGCGATCACGACGACAGTCGCCACAAGGGCGGCTACGACCATCTGCTGCTCGGCACCTCGCTGCCCTGGCTGCTGCCGCACTTCGTGCACGACGTGGAGGCGTGGAACGCCTCGGTGTGCGGCGGCAGACGCGGTGGGCGCTGGGCGCGGATCGGCGAGGACCTGCGGCAGCGCGGCGACTTGGAGCACTGGGCCGCGTTCCCCGAGTCCTTCGACGCGCTCACCGACACCATCGCCGCGGTGGGCGGCGCGCCGGGCGCACCCGCCACGATCAGCGTGCTCTCCGGCGATGTGCACCACGCCTATGTGGCCGCCCCGGACTGGTCGCGGTGGCCGTCCCGGCCGCCCCGCAGCCAGGTGCGCCAGTTGACCTGCTCCCCGGTCCACAACAGCATCTACGCCTCGATACGGCTCGGCTTCCGCTTCGGCTGGAGCGCGGCGGGCCGCGCCCTGGGCCGGGCGTTCCGGCGCCATGGCCGGGTGCCGCACCCCCGCTTGAGCTGGCACAAGACGGGCGGGCCCTGGTTCGGCAACCAGTTGATGACGCTGACCCTCCGGGGCCGTACCGCGCATCTGCGGCTGGACCAGGCGCAGTCGGACCCCTCGGGCGGCGGCGCCAGGCTGGTGACGGCGCTGGAGGCGGACTGGGCGGGCCAAGGGGCGTCGTCCGACGGATCGTGAGCGGCGGAGCCGCGTCGTCCGCCGGACACCCCGCAGCCGGCCCCTTGAGCGCCGTCCCTTGGGTACCGTTCCGCGCCGTACGTCACGTGATGGAGGTGTACGTCCGTGATACAGGCCACAACGGAGCGGCAGCTTCCGGAGACCGGGTCGATTCGTGGGGAACGGGCGGCATGATGGGCGCGCATCGTGCGTCACATCTGCCCCGGGAGACACAACCTTGGCCGGAGACCCCCACGCGATAGCCGTCGTCGGCGCCGGGCCGCGCGGCACCAGCGTGCTGGAGCGCCTGTGCGCCTCGGCCCCGGAGCTGGCGCCCGGCACCCCGCTGACCGTGCACATGGTGGACCCCTCCCCGCCCGGCGCGGGACGGGTCTGGCGCACCGCCCAGCCGGACGAGTTGCTGATGAACACCGTGGCCTCGCAGGTCACCCTGTTCACCGACGCGAGCGTCGAATGCGCTGGACCGGTGCGGACCGGGCCGAGCCTGTACGAATGGGTCACGGCGCGCGGCCTGGCGCCCGGCCTCGGCCCGGACGACTACCCCGGCCGCGCGCTCTACGGCCGCTATCTGGAGTGGGTGTTCGGCGAGGTGGTGCGGGGCGCGCCGGACACCGTGACCGTCCGGGTGCACCGGGCCCGCGCCGTACGGCTGGAGGAACGGGCCGACGGCACCCAGGTGCTGACGCTGGATGACGGGAGCCGTCTGGAGGGGCTGCGCGCGGTGGTCCTGGCGCAGGGCCATCTGCCGACGGCCACCGGCGCCACGGAGCGGCGGTACGCGGCCCACGCGGAGCGGCACGGGCTGCGCTACTACCCGCCCGCCAATCCCGCCGATGTCGACTTGTCGCTCATCGCGCCGGGCGAGCCGGTGCTGCTGCGCGGCCTCGGCCTCAACTTCTTCGACCATATGGCGCTGCTGACGGCGGGCCGGGGCGGCACATTCGTCCCGAACGCGCACGGCGGTCTGGTCTACCGGCCCTCGGGGCTCGAACCACGGCTGTACGCGGGGTCGCGGCGCGGCATCCCGTACCACGCGCGGGGCGACAACGCGAAGGGGCCGTGCGGCCGGCACACCCCGCTGCTGCTGACCCCCGATGTGCTCGGCCACTTCCGCAAGCGCGCGGACGCCGGCGATCCGCCGGACTTCCTCACCGAGATATGGCCACTCGTGGCCAAGGAGGCCGAGACGGTCTACTACGAGGCGCTGCTGACCCTCCGCGCCCCCGACACCCACGCGCCGGCCGCCCCGGACGCCCCCGAGTCCGGCTCCGGAGCCCCCGCTCCGTTCACCCCAGCACGCTTCAGGCGTCACTTTTTGGCCACCGAGCACGGCAGCCCCGAAGAGGCCGCCGTGCTCGCGGAGTACGGCGTTCCGGAGGCGGAGCGCTGGTCCTGGGACGCGGTGGCCCAGCCGTACCGCGGACGCCGGTTCACGGGGCGTGACGAATTCCGGCGGTGGCTACTGGCCTACGCCCACCAGGACGTGGCGCACGCGCGGCTGGGCAATGTCGAGGGTCCGGTCAAGGCGGCCCTCGACGTGCTGCGCGACCTCCGGAACGAGGTGCGTCTGATCGTCGACCACGGCGGACTGACGGGGGCGTCCCGCCGCGCCCATCTGGACCGCTGGTACACCCCGCTCAACGCCTTCCTCTCGATCGGCCCGCCGCGCCGCCGGATCGAGGAGATGGCCGCGCTGATCGAGGCGGGGATCCTGGACGTCCTCGGCCCACGCCTCGAGGTGACCTTGGAAAGCCCGGAGGAGGGGGCCGACGAGGCCGGTTTCGCCGCGCGGTCGGCCGAGGTGCCGGGTCCGCCGGTGGCGGCCACGACGCTGATCGAGGCGCGGCTGCCGGAGCCGGATGTGCGCCGGACCGCCGATGAGTTGCTGATCCATCTGCTGGAGACCGGGCAGGGCCGTCCGCACCGGGTGGAGGGCTATGAGACCGGCGGCCTCGATGTCACCACCGCCCCCTACCGGCTGGTGGACGCCCAGGGCCGCCCGCATCCGCGGCGGTTCGCCCTCGGGGTGCCGACCGAGGGGGTCCACTGGGTGACGGCCGCGGGCGCGCGGCCGGGCGTGAACTCGGTCACCCTCTGCGACACGGACGCGGTGGCCCGCGCGGTGCTGCGCGTGATGACCGCGCGGGAGCCCCGGCAGGAAGGTGCCCCGATGTGCGCCGTGGGGCTCTGAGGAGCGGGTTCAGGACGCCAGGAAGACGTCAGGAAGACGTCAGGAAGGGCTTCCGAGGCACTCACAATGGCAGGAACTTGAACTTGCAACAAAAGATGAGGGGAACCTAACCTGGCGTTCCGCTGTTCCCCGTCCCCAGGAGCAAGGAGCTCCCCTCCCATGCCTTCTTCCCCCACCCCCCGCACCCTCGGCGAGGCGCTCGACAGCGCCAAGCCGTACGTCCTGTCCCTCTTCCGCATCGTGGTCGGGCTGCTGTTCTTCTGCCACGGCGCCTCGTCGCTGCTCGGCTGGTTCGGCGGCATGATGGGCACCGGCAAGACCATCGAGGCCGGCACCTGGCCGGGCTGGTACGCGGCCGTCATCCAGCTCGTCGGCGGCGCGCTGGTGATGCTCGGCGTCGGCAGCCGCAGCGCGGCCTTCCTCTCCTCGGGCTCGATGGCCTACGCGTACTTCCACGAGCACCAGCCCGAGAAGCTGTGGCCCATTCAGAACGGCGGCGAGCCCGCCGCGATGTTCTGCTGGGCCCTGCTGCTGCTCGTCTTCACCGGCCCCGGCCCCTTGGCGCTGGACCGGATATTCGGCTCGGCCCGCGCGAGCGAGGCGGCGCCGGAAGCGCGGCGCGAGCCGTCCCGGGTCTGACGGACGGCAGCCGGACGGCACGTCGTCCGGCCGTCAGTTCCGCGCATGCGACGTCACGTCACCCATCACGCCATGCGGGGCCGAACGCCCCGCATGGCGTGATTCGAACAACATCATCACACCCCTTACCGTTATCCTCTTCAGTCACAGGCGTACGCTGTATGGCTGTTACAGGCTGACGCCTGCCGCTTCCCGGCGACATGCGCAGCGGGGGGACCGGGATCGGGAGTAGAACGTTGTTGGAACATTTGGGGTCGCTGACCAACACCCCATGGATTTACGCGGTGATCGGGGCATCCGTTCTGCTCGATGTCTTCCTGCCCGTTCTGCCCAGCGGAGTTCTGGTCATCACCGCCGCCACCGCGGCCGCCGGCACCACCGTTGACGCCGTCGGCGTGGTGCGCCAGGCCGGCGCGGCCGACTTCCCCGCCATGTTCGGGCTGATGCTGTGCGCCGCGACCGCCTCCGTCCTCGGGGACATGGTCGCCTACCGGCTGGCCTGGCGCGGCAGCGACCGGCTCGACCGCGCCATCGCCCGCTCCCGCCGACTCACCTCCGCCCAGGAGAAGTTGGGCACCGCGCTGGTGCGCGGCGGCGGTCCGCTCGTGGTGATAGCCCGCTTCGCGCCCGCGGGACGCTCGGTCGTCAGCCTGAGCGCGGGCGCGGCCCACCGGAGGGTGAAGGAATTCCTGCCGTGGTCGGCGGTGGCCGGGCTCGCCTGGGCGGCGTACAGCGTGGCCCTCGGCTATGTCGGCGGTCAGTGGCTCGGCGCCACCTGGCTGGGCACGGCGGTCTCGGTGCTCGCGCTGTTCGCGGCGGGCGCCGGTGCGGCGTATGTGATGAAGCGTCCGGGCGAGGGTGAGGCAGGTCCGCTTCCCGCGGGTCCGGCCGGGCAGCCGCTGCCCGGTGTCCACCAGGCACGGTAGGGCCGTGTCGGCGAGCGATTACGGATCGGCCCGCGATACCGGCTACGGTCCCTGCATGCGTACCCCCATCGTGCCGGTTCCGGCATGCTGACCCGCGCCGCCGGGACGGTCGCCGCGTTCCTCGCCGGCCTCGCCCTGGTCGTCGCCGCGGTCCTGGTCGTACGGCATCTCACCGAGCCCTCGGAGCCCGAGCTGCCGGTGATCCCCGATGCCAGGCGCCCCGTCGTGGAGGCCGCGGTCCGCGCCTGCTCCCCGCTGAGCGTGCCGCTGCTGGCCGCCCAGATCGACGCGGAGAGCGGCTGGCGCCGGGACGCGGACTCCGGGCACGCCCAGGGCATTTCGCAGTTCTCCCCGGTCACCTGGAAGGAATGGGGCCAGGACGGCGATGGCGACGGCAAGGCCGACGTCTGGGAGCCCCGCGACGCCATCCCCTCACAGGCCCGCTACATGTGCCATCTGTACGAGGTGGTCAAGGCGGTCCCGGGCAGCGGGACCAGGCTCGGCTCGACCCGGCTCGCGCTCGCGGCGTACAACGCGGGGCCGAACGCGGTGCTCCGGGCGCGCGGCATCCCGAAGATCCTCGAGACGCGGGAGTATGTCGACAAGATCTTGAACGAGCTGCTGCCCAAGTACCAGGAGAGCGAGGAGAGATACCAGCGGAGCGAGGGGAAGCACACCAGCGGTGCCTCCGCCTCACCCTCCACACCGGCCTCCCCCTCGCCCTCCGGCGATCCGTCCGGGCCCGCCTCCGGCTCCCCACCGGCGGCTACGCGTCAGCCGTGATGAAGTCCTCCACGGCCCGGACGAGTTCCTGCGGTGTCTCATCGGCGGGGTAGTGCCCGGCGTACTCCAGCTCCACCAGCTCGGCGTTGACGTACCAGCGCAGCCAGGTCTGCCGCATCACCTCCGCCGTGAGCGCGGGGTCGTGGGCGCCGACCACGATCCGCACCGGCACCTGGGCGCCGGCTATGTCCTCGTGGAAGTCCTCCAGCGCCCAGGAGTCCAGCCACGCGCGGAGCGCCTTGGGGTCGCTGTGCTCCACTGAGTGCCGCACCATCAGGTCCAGCCAGGCGGCCGGGTGGCGGCCGCCGGTGGTGAGGTCGATGATCTCCCGGCGCTTCTCCGGGCGGTCGGCGGCGGCCGCGAAGAGCTGCCACTGCTCGGCCTCCATCGGCACCCCGCTGGCCGGCACCGGCGCGACCCCGACCAGCCGGCGGACCCGGTCCGGGGCGGCCGCCACGACGCGCTGGACGACCGCCCCGCCCATCGAGTGGCCGATGAGCGAGAACCGCTCCCAGCCGAGGTGATCGGCGAGCGCGAGCAGATCGCCCCCGGCCTCGCCGGTGGTGTACGCGCCGGGGATGTCGCGCGCCTCGCCGTAGCCGCGCAGATCGGGCAGCACATAGGTGAACCCGCGCCGGTCGACGTGCGGCAGCATCGCGGCGTACGCGGCCCGGTCCGAGAACCAGCCGTGCACCGCCATCACATGGTGCGGCCCGTCGCCGACAGTTTCGTACGGTGGAACGAGGGGTGGAACGATCGGTCCCATGGCACCTCCGGTCCCAGTCGAATACGGGCGCGCGGCGCGTGCCCGTGGGGGACAACGGTGACGTCTCCCGGTTCGGGTGGGCAAGCCCGATGCGCATATGCGTGCCCGCGATACGCCCCGGGAAGGGGCCGTACCGCGGGTGCGGGGTCGTCCGTGTGGCGGGAGGTGCGCGTGCTTCGCACCGGCCCTGACATCGTGCTCGCGGTGCGGCGTACGGGCGAGCCCCTCCCCCGCGGCCGCGTGTCAACCAGGCCGCCCGAGGGCGCCCGTAGTCTCATGGCGGCTGTGGCGCGCGACATGGGGACCCGGCGGAACAACGGCCTCCGGCGCCACGGTGCCACGGCGCTGCGGCTCGTGACCGTCGCGGCCCTCTACTACGCGGGCGCCAGGATCGGACTGCTCCAGGAGCTGGTGCGCGGTCAGGTCACTCCGCTGTGGCCGCCGACCGGCATCGCCCTGGCCTGTCTGCTGACGCTGGGCCCGATGGCCTGGCCGGGGATCGCCCTCGGCGCCGTCGCGGTCAACGCCCCCATCGGCCCGTCGCCTCCGGCCGTCCTCGCGATCGTGGCGGGCAACACCCTGGTCCCGGCCCTGACGGCTCTGCTCCTGTCCGCGATCATCACGGAACGCAACGCCACCCGCCGCCAGATCGAACGCGTCTGCGCCCAACTTGCCGACGTCGTCTTCCGCATGGCCCCGGACGAGCCCCGCCCACCCGGGGCCGACCCGCTATCGCCGGGCAGGCGATAGCGGGCCGTCCGGTGCGGCCCGAACGGGCCCCGGAGGTGCCGCCGATACGGGCGAGTCGCCGTTACGGGCGGGCGCCGCCGCGACGGGACGTCCGGTGCCGCCGGACGCGCCCTCAGGTGCCGCCGGAACAGGCCGGACGCCGCCGGAACCCGCCACCCGTCACCGGCCGTCCCTTCCAGCGACTCTCGACGGACAGGGACCATGACCGCGACTCACACGACCCACACGACTCACCCGACCCACGCCACCCGCTATCTCTATCTGACCCGCCACGGCGAGGCCACGCCGGACGGAGGCGGACTCACGCCCACCGGCCGCCGCCAGGCCACGCTGCTCGGCGAGCGGCTCCGGGGCGTCCCGCTGTCGGCGATCCACCACGGCCCGCTGCCCCGGGCGGCCGAGACCGCCCGGCTGATCGGCGACCAACTCGACGGCGTACCGGCCCATGTCTGCGAACCGGCCGGCGACTATGTGCCGTACACCCCCCGGCGAGCCGAACTGCCCGCCGATTCCGCCGACTTCCTGCTCGAGTTCGTCCATCGCTTTCCGCCCGAGGAGCGCGCCCGCGGCCCGCTGCTGGCCCGTGCCGCCGAGGAGCGCTTCACGGGTCCGGTGGACGGCCCCGAGGACCGCCATGAGCTCGTCGTCACGCACAACTTCCTCATCGGCTGGCTGGTCCGGGCCGTGCTGGACGCCCCGAAGTGGCGCTGGCTCGGCCTCAACCAGTGCAATGCCGCGCTGACCGTCATCCGCTGTCCCCCGCCCGGCCGACCGCCCTCGGTGCTCTTCTCCAACGACATGGCGCACCTGCCCGCGCCACTGCGCTGGACCGGCTATCCGCCGGAGCTGCGGATCACCTCCTGACCCGACCCCCGTACCCCGGGCGGTCGAACCGTCTTTCCGCCGGGGGCCGGACCCGCGCTGTTGGGCCCGGCCCCCGCCGTGTCCGAGTTACGCAAGCAGCCCAGCAAGCGTGAATAAGGACAGCCATACGCTAGGGCCCGGCACTGACAACGGGGCTCCTCGCCGGGGATGCGCGGGGTGTGCGCGGTCCGGTTCGCGCCATCCGCCCCGAGCCGAACGCATGAGCGATTCGCCAAGGGCAGAACGTTGCCCCCTTCCCGTCGGGCGCCACGCTCCTACCCTGAGGGGGTGAGCAGCCACGCGTCGAACCGAGCCCGCGTCATTCCCCTGCGTCCGGCCACCGCGGACCCGGCGCCCCGGACGGGAGCCACCGCCGGGGCCGGAGCCCCCCCGGCCGCCCCCGCCCCGGCGACCCCCGCCGTCCCGGCCGGACCGGGCGGACCGGAGCAGCCCGGCCGGGAGCCGGTGAAGGAGCCCTTGTGGCGGGATGTCGTCGGTGGCGTGCTGCGGCGCGAGCGCCTCGCCCAGCAGCGCACGCTCAAGGACGTGGCCGAGGCGGCCCGGATCTCGATGCCGTACCTCTCCGAGCTCGAACGGGGCCGCAAGGAGGCGTCGTCCGAGGTCCTCGCGGCCGCCGCCCGCGCACTCGGCCTCGGCCTGGCCGACCTCCTCGCGATGGCCCAGGGCGAGCTGATCCGCCTCGTCTCCGGCCCGCGGCGGCGCGACGGCGCGGCGATGTCGGTCGCGTCGCTCACGTCCGTCACCTCCGTCGCCTCCGCCACGTCCGTCGCGGAGCGGGGGGCCCGGCACGCGGGGCGGCAGGGCGACGTACGCCTGGCCGCCTGAGGCGCCGAGGGCACCGAGCCCTCAATACGCCCTGGCCATCCGCCGACTCAGCACCTCATCGGCGAGCCCGTACGCCACCGCCTCCCGCGCCGTGAAGACCTTGTCCCGGTCCATATCGGCGCGGAGCGTGGCCGCGTCGTGGGGCGTATGGCGTGCCAGCACCTCCTCGACCTGCGAGCGGATCCGGAGCATCTCCTTGGCCTGGAGGCTGAGATCCGAGACCGTCCCCTGCGCACCACCGCTCACCGGCTGCCCCAGCAGCACCCGGGCGTGCTCCAGCACGAACCGCCGCCCGGGGTCTCCCCCGGCCAGCAGCACCGCCGCGGTCGAGGCCGCCTGCCCCACGCAGAACGTGGAGATGGGCGCGGACACGAACGTCATCGTGTCGTAGATCGCCATCAGCGAGGTGAACGAGCCGCCCGGTGAGTTGATGTAGATCGCGACCTCCTGCTCCGGGCTCGACGATTCGAGATGGAGCAGTTGTGCGATGACGACGTTGGCCACGCCGTCGTCGATCTCCGTACCGAGGAAGATGATCCGCTCGGACAGCAGCCTGCTGTAGATGTCGTACGCCCGCTCCCCCTGCGTGGTGCGCTCGACGACCGTCGGAATCGTGTACTGCCCCATGTCAGATCCCCATCCTGCGCCGCGCACCGGCGGGCCGTACGTCCGCGAGCGACTCCACGACCCGGTCGACCATTCCGTACTCCTTCGCCTGCTCCGGGGTGAACCACCGGTCGCGGTCACCGTCGCGCGAAATGGTCTCCACGCTCTGTCCGGTGTGCTCCGCCGTGATCCGCTCGATCGATCGCTTCATGAATTCCAGATTCTCGGCCTGAATCGCGATGTCGGCCGCGCTCCCCCCGATACCGGCGGACGGCTGATGCATCATGATGCGGGAATTCGGCAGCGCGTAGCGCTTTCCCGTCGTTCCGACGGTGAGCAGAAACTGCCCCATGCTCGCGGCGAATCCCATGACGAGTGTGGAGACGTCGTTCGGAATCAGCCGCATGGTGTCGTAGATCGCCAGCCCCGCCGTCACCGAGCCGCCCGGGCTGTTGACGTAGAGGCTGATGTCCGACCGCGGATCCTCGGCCGAGAGCAGCAGCATCTGCGCACACACCCGGTTCGCGGACACCTCGTCCACCTGGGTGCCGAGAAAGACGATGCGCTGGGTCAGGAGCTGCGCGGCCAGGTGATCGTCGAACCGCGTGGGTGCCGTGTCCCCCTCCGCGGCTCGCGGACTCATTGCCGGCTCCCAGCCGGTGGCGAATGTTCCCATGGGACCTCCCTGTGAATACCGCGGCCCACACCGCCGCGGTCCTTTCACCATCGCCCCAATTCGCCCGCACGGTAAGGAATCTCGGCCCGCAGCAGATTCGCCCACGGCAGACCCCGCCGCCGCGCGAGGGGCGGTCTTGCGGGGGCGCCCCGCCGCTCCCGACACTGCGGGAGGGAAACGAGCCGGCAGGGGGGCGCACCATTGACCGTGCGAGGGCGACAGCGAGGGCGACGTAAAGCGGCATTACGGCGAGCGAAGGCACGGCTGCGCCGAACGGCCTGGAGCGGCGGCGCGGTGGCGGCCCTCGCGCTGGCCCTGACCTGGAAGACGGTATGGCCGTACCTCGCCGGGGTGGTCCTCGTCGGCGTGCTCGGCACCATCGGCTGGTGGCTGTGGAAAACGCATCTGCGCACCGTGGCACAACACCGCGCCTGGCAGACCGAGCAGGAGAACGCGGCACGTGAGCGGTCCATGGCCGAGGTGGATGCCATGACCTGGCAGCAGTTCGAGAGTTACGTCGCGGAGCTGTGCCGCCGGGACGGCTGCACCCGGGTCGTCGTCTCCGGGAGGTCGGGCGACCTGGGCGCGGACGTCATCGGCCGCATGCCGGACGGGCGCCTGCTGGTGATCCAGTGCAAGCACTACGCACCCCATCGCACCGTGCCGAGCGGCGACATGCAGAAGTTCCTCGGCACCGCCAAGGCCGAACACGGCGCGGACGTCGCGGTGTTCGTCGCCACCTGCGCCTTCACACGGGAGGCGGAGAAGCTCGCGCTGAAGCACGGAATCCTGGCCCTGCACCGGAACCTCCTCGGCGCCTGGGTGCGGGGCGCCACCCTGGAGTCCCTGATCCCCCTCAATGGCGCGGGCAACGGCCCAGGCGGCCGTCGGCCACGCGGCCTCAGGGGTCCCGGCCCCAGGGGTCCCCGGCCGGGGTAGCCGTCGCCGTGCCACCGCGGATCACCGACGAGACGTCACCGCCCCGCCGGGAAGGCCGCGCGTCGGCCGCAGCCGACCGTGACCAGTGCGATGAGCGCGAGCAGGATCATCCCGGCGGGCAGGACCGATGCGCCGATGCCGTCGACGACGACGGCACCGAGCGCACCGCCCGCGAAGATCGCCAGGTTGAAGGACGTCGTGAGCATGGCGTTCGCCACGTCACCGTTCTCGCCCGCGGCTTCCCCCATAGCCGTCTGGAGGTGCGTCGCCGCGCCGCCGAAGGCGAGGCCCCACAGGACGATCGCGAGGAGCACGAGAACCATGGAGTGCCCGCCGAGGACGAACGTCGCGCCGGAGACGATGAACAGGCTCACGCTCACCAGGGTGAGCCGACGCAGCGCGTGGTCGATAAGCACACCGGTGATCCAGATCCCCCCGAGTGCCGCGACGCCGAAGACGACGAGTGCGATGTCGGGCCGGAGCGGGAGATGGGTCTGCCGCAGATAGGGGGCGATGTAGGTGTAGAGGAGGTTGTGCGCGAGCATCCAGACGAAGACGACGACGAGGATGGTCCCCACGCCCGGAATGCCCAGCACCCGGGCGAGCGGCTCCCGCGTCTGCGCCCGCTGCCCCGGGACGTCGGGCACGAGGAACCACGCGAAGATCATGGCGACGGCGGTGAGGAGGGACATCGCGGCGAAGGCCCATCGCCATCCGGCCGTCGAACCGAGCCAGGCCCCCAGAGGCGTCCCGGCCGAGAGCGCGACCGGGGTCCCGGTCATGGCGATGGAGAGGGCGCGTCCCGCGTGCTCCGGAGCCGCGACGCGCCGTGCGTATCCCGCGAGCATGCCCCACAGCAGACCGGAGAACGCGCCCGCGACGAAGCGGGCGCACAGTGCGACGGGGAGCGAGGGCGACAGGGTGGTGACCGTGTTGGCGACCAGGAATCCGAGCAGCCCGGCCAGGAGCAGCGGCTTCCGCCGAGCTCCGCGGGTCAGCATGATCGCGGGTATCGCGGCGATCACCGTTCCGATCGCGTAGGCGCTCACGAGCTGCCCGGCTCCGCCCTCCGAGACGCCGAGTCCACCGGCGAGTTGCGGGAGCAGCCCGGCCGGCAGCGTCTCCGTCATGATCACGATGAAACCGGTGCACGCCATCACGACCAGCGCCGGAACGGGAAGCGGCTCGCGTGATCGCGTGGCGGCCGCAGCAGGGAACGTCGAGGTCATGGGGGAGGTCTCCTCCGGTCAATCACGGATCGGCGCTTACGGATCGATCGATCCGATATTGACGAGCGGCACGACGTCCGTCAAACTGGATCAACCATTCCGAAAATGGAGGAGGTCTGCCGCGCCACCCGCCGGCCGTGCCCCGAGCCCCGCCGGGGCCGTAACGCCGGGCGGGGCGGGGCCTCAGCTCTCTCCAGGCCGCGCGCGCGTCAGGAGAGCCAGTCGGCGTAGCGGGTGGGGGCGAGGTCGGCGCCCGTGTCGGTGAGAACGTCACCCTTGACGGCGCCGAACATGCCGGCGGTGGGGTCGGTGACGACAGTGCGGTTGTCGCCCTTGTGGGCCAGGGTGATCCGGCCCAGCTCGTCCAGGGGGAAGACCTCGGGCCCCGCGACGTTGCGAATACCCCGCAGCGGGGCGCCCGCGGCGACCTCCGCCACCGCGGCGGCCACATCCTTGGCGGCGATCGGCTGGATCGGCGTGGCGGGCAGCCGGACGGTGTCGCCGTCGGCGGTCCAGGACAGAACGGCATCCATGAACTCCATGAACTGCGTCGCCCGGACGATCGAGTACGGGATCGGCTCGGCCGCGAGGATCTCCTCCTGGAGCGCCTTGGCCCGGTAGTAGTCCAGCTCCGGCACCTGGTCCACACCGACGATCGAGAGGATCACGAAGTGGCCGACGCCGCCCTTCTGGGCCGCGGCCAGCAGGTTCTCCATCGAGGTCTGGAAGAAGGCCGGGGAGGCTTCGTCGAAGGTCGGGGAGTTCGTCAGGTTGACGACGACGCCGGCTCCCGCCACCGCCTCGTCCAGCCCCTGACCGCTGATGATGTCGACCCCGGTGGACAGCGCGTGCGGTACCGCCTCGTGCCCGGCGGCGCTCAGATTCTTGACGACCTGGGACCCGATCAGCCCGGTACCGCCGATGACCGCGAACTTCATGACATGCCTTTCGTCGGGATGGCGCGCATGGCGCCTGCCTGGGTACGGCGCATGAACCACCATGTGGCCGCGCCGTCCATGAAACTCGGACACATCTTGTCCGAGAAAATATCCGGACACAAGTTGTCCGAGTAAGCGGGCTGATTAGAGTGGGGCGGGTGAAGATGTCCGGCGGAGTCGAGTGGGCCCTGCACTGCTGCGTCGTGCTCACCTCCGTCGAGGAGCCCGTCCCCGCGACCAAGCTGGCGGAACTGCACGACGTCTCGGCGAGCTACCTGGCCAAACAGCTACAGGCACTTTCCCGGGCCGGGCTCGTCCGCTCGGTCCAGGGCAAGGCGGGCGGCTACGTCCTCACCCGGGAACCCGCCTCGATCACCGTGCTCGACGTGGTCGAAGCGGTCGACGGCCCCAGCCCGGCGTTCACCTGCACGGAGATCCGCCAGCGGGGCCCGCTGGCCACCCCGGCCGAGGCATGCACCACTCCGTGCCCGATCGCCCGCGTGATGGGCGGCGCGGACGCGGCCTGGCGAGAGGCGCTGCGCACGGTCTCGATCGCCGACCTGGCCCAGGACGTCGCCTCCACCTCCGGCCCCACCGCACTGGCCCGCGTCAGCGCATGGCTGACCACGCCGCGAGGCTGACCACTCCGCAGGGCCGACCACTCCGCAAGGCCGAGGCCCCTCAGCGGCCGTCGACGAACCTGACCGTCTCACCGAGCGGCGCCCGCCCCGTACGGGGGTGGCTCAGGGCGACGTCCTCGTACCCGATCGACATGCCGCAGAAGAGGATGAGCTCCTCCGGCGGTGAGACGATCTCCGCGACGGTCTTGTGGTATTTCGCCCATGCCATCTGCGTGCAACTGTGCAGCCCTTCGGCGCGGAGCAGCAGCATGACGGTCTGCAGAAACATGCCGACGTCGGACCACTGCGGTCCGCCCAGGTCGCGATCGATGTAGCAGAACAGCGCGGCGGGCGCGCCGAAGCACTGCCAGTTCGCGGAGGCGGCCCGCTGGCGCGCCTCCAGGTCCTCGCGCGGAATGCCGAGCCCGCCGTAGCGCTGCTCACCGAAAGCGGATCGGCGCTCGCGGTACGGGGACTTCAGCGCGGGCGGGTACTGCTCGTACTCCGCCTCGTCCCAGGGGTCGCCCGCGGCCAGCCGCTCACCGGCGCGCTTCTTGAGCTCGGCCAGCGGTCCGCCGGTCAGCACGTAGGCGTGCCACGGCTGGAGGTTCGACCCGGACGGCGCCCAAGCCGCCGCGGACAGCACCCGCTCCAGCACCTCCCTCGGGACCTGCCGGTCGGTGAATCCGCGCACCGCCCGTCGGCTCGTGACGGCGTCATAGACGTCCAAGATCCCCTGTCTCCCATCCACCCGAGGCATCGCATCTTCGCCGCGTACTTCGTTACGCTCGCGACAGTATCATTCGATACCATCTTACTCTCAACCATCACCGAGCACTCAGGGGAGAAAGTCACATGGTCACGCTGTTGCACATCGACTCGCCCTGGTCCGCCGGTTACACCGCGCCGTCCGAGCGCACCCCGGAGCAGTCGGCGGCGTTCGCCGCGCGCGAGAAGCTCATCGAGGAACTGGAGCAGGCGCCGAGGCCGTCACACGGCGTCAGCCCGCCCTGTCCGAGGCGAGGGCCGACGCATAACGCCCTTACGCCCCGCCCTCCGCGGGATAGGCGAACCGGGTCAGCAGATCCTTCAGCCGCTCGGCCTCGTCGGACCCCAGCTCGCCAACCAACCGCTCGGCCAGCGGCTCCGCCGCCACATGGGCCGCGTCGAAGAGCTCGACCCCCTGAGGCGTGATCTCCACCGCTCGCACCCGCCGGTCCCCCGGCACGGCCTTGCGTACGACCAGCCCCTTGCGCTCCAGGTCGTCCACAACGCGCATGATCCCCGCCTTGTCCGACCCCGTCGCCGCCGCCAGGTCCCGCTGCACCGTGGGCCCGCGGTCGACCAGCACGATCAACACGGCAAAATGCCGCAACTCAATGCCGAGCGGCCGAAGCGCCTCCGTCATCACCGCCGCCGCCCGCCAGTGCGCCCGACGCAGCAGCAGGCCGAGCGCGAAGGGCGAGGTGTCCCCGGCACGGCCGGTCGCCCGCGAGGCGGTGGTGTGGTGAGGGAGGTCGGCGCTCATGGGGCCAGATTACAGCCATTCATTCGTTCGATACCGTATCAATTGAAACCAAATCCGGCGGGCGAACCCGGTTCAGGCCACCAGACCGCGGGACGGCCGCCATGCCGCCCAGCCGCCGGTCGTCCGGCATCCCCGTACCGCGGAAGCGAGAGCCGAACGGAAAACGTGCCACCGCATGCGGGTCGTCAGTGCGCGTTGGGCCTCACCCCGGTCAGGTGGCAGGTGGCGTAGTGCCCCCCTGTTCGCCGGGCAGGTGGAGAGCCGTGATGCCGGTGAGGACGAGGTCGATCCCGGCGAGGAACTGCTCGCGGTCGTCGTGCTCGCGCATCTGGGCCGCGACGGCGTGGATGAACGGATAGTCGTCGGGGTCGAGCTCTTTCCATGCCTTCGACGCGGTGTCGAGGAACTCGGCACGGTCCACGTCGGGCGCGAGGGTGCGGGCGCTCGCGGCGTTCGCGGCGTTCTGGCCGGTGGCACCGAGGATGTAGTGCACCAGTGCCGAGGCCGCCGTGAACCAGTGGCCCTCCGGCACACCGAGGGCGCGGACCTGCCGGCCGATGCTTTCGAAGATCCGCGGCGTCACGGACCCCCAGGGGCTGCGGGAGAGCTGCAGGGCGAGCTGCGTGGGGAGCCACGGGTGGTCCTCGATCGCGTCGAACAGGCCGAACGCGACGGCGCGGATCTTGTCCTGCGGCGAGTCCGGGGACTGGGCGGGCGCGAGCGACAGCGCGGCGGCGACGACCGCGTCGGTCGCGGCGTCGAGCAGCTCTTCCTTGTTCGCCACATGCCAATAGATCGCCCCGGGGCCGGTGGCGAGGCGCTCGGTCAGTGCCCGGAAGGTCAGCCCGCCCTCGCCGGCCGCGTCGAGCAGCTCGATGGCGGCCTCGACGATGCGCTCGCGGGAGAGCGCCTCTGTGCGCCGCTGTGACCGGCGTGTCCGCGTTGCCATGCCGCCATTTTGACATGGCTGGAGTGTTGTTCCAACATGGAGCGACGTTCCACTATGGAGCGGCGTTCCAATTCTGGAACGGCATACCAGCGAGGTTGCCCGGACTGGCACCGGGCGGCCTCGATCCCGAAGGAGTAGTCACGATGCGCACTCCCGTCACGATCATCGGCGCCGGACTCGGCGGCCTCACGCTCGCCCGCGTCCTGCACGTCCACGGCATCCCGGCCACCGTCTACGAGGCGGAGGTCTCCCCGGCCGCGCGTTCGCAGGGCGGGATGCTCGACATCCACGACTACAACGGCCAACTGGCCGTGCGGGCCGCCGGCCTGATGGACGAGTTCCGCGGCCTCGTCCTGGAGGGCCGCCAGGCGATGCGGGTCCTCGACCGGGACGGGACCGCCCTGTTCGAGAAAGCCGACGACGGCACGGGGGGACGCCCCGAGGTGCAACGCGGCGAGCTGCGACAGATGCTGCTCGACTCGCTCCCGGCCGGCACCGTCCGGTGGGGGCACAAGGTCAGCGGGACCCGTGCCCTCGGCGAGGGCCGCCACGAGGTGACGTTCGCCGACGGCAGCACCGTCGTCACGAGTCTGCTGGTCGGCGCGGACGGCGCGTGGTCACGGGTCCGGCCGCTGCTCTCCACCGCCGTACCCGAGTACACCGGCCTGTCGTTCGTCGAGACGTACCTGTACGACGCCGACACCCGGCACCCCGCCGCCGCCAAAGCGGTCGGCGGCGGGTCGCTGATGGCGCACGCGCCGGGCAGGGCGATCCACGCGCACCGGGAAAGCGGCGACACCCTGCACACCTACGTATTGCTCCCCAGGCCGCGGGACTGGTTCGCCGCCATCGACTTCACCGATGCCGCCGCGGCCACCGCGCGGATCGCGCGGGAGTTCGACGGCTGGGCACCGGAGCTCACCGCGCTGATCACCGACGGCGACACCCCGCCGGTCCTGCGCCCCCACCACGCCCTGCCGATCGAGCACCGGTGGGAGCGGGTGCCGGGAGTGACCCTGGTCGGCGACGCCGCCCACCTCACGGCCCCGAACGGCGAAGGCGCCAACCTGGCCATGCTCGACGGCGCCGAACTCGGCGAGGCCCTCGCCGCGCACCCCGACGACGTCGAGGCCGCGCTCGCCGAGTACGAGCAGGCGATGTTCCCCCGCAGCGCCGAGGTCGCCGCCGAAGGCGTCGGCAGCGATGAGCTCATGTTCGGCGACGACGCGCCCCACGGCCTGGTCACCGCGTTCACCGCGTTCATCGGACAGGAGCAGGCCCCATGACCCGGTGATCGCCGTCCTCGACCTCGGCAGGAGGTCCGCGCCCTCGGCGGCGCGTTGCCCGCGCGTGAGCGCATGACGCGCGGGCAAGGCCATACGCGACTACTCCCCTACTCCCCCTCGGGCTCGGGCTCGGGCTCGGGCTCGGGCTCGAAATCCTCCACGAAGTAGCTGTCGTGCCGGATCCGAAAGCGCTTGAGTTCCTCGCCACCGCGCCGCGACATCTCCGCGACCCGCTCGAAGTACTCCTCGCGCGGGGCGCCCGGGGAGAAGAGCAGGAGCATGGACATGGGCTCATTGGTCACGTTCTTGAAGGCGTGCAGACCGCCGACCGGTACGTACAGGAAATCGCCCTCGCGGCCCGTGACCCACCTCTCGCCGTTGTAGAGCTCCAGCTCGCCGGAGAGAATGTAGAAGGACTCCGACATCGCCTTGTGGAAGTGCGTCTTGGCTCCGGCGGCCCGCGCCCCCAACTCCACCTTGTACAGGCCGAATTCGCCGCCGGTCGACTCGTTGGTGGCGAGGTAGTGCGTAGAGCCGCCACCGGGCGAGGAGATGTCCGGCGGGGTGTGGGCCGGGCGAAAGGCCGCGTTCACCTCGCCCTTGTCGCCGTGGTAGCGGGGCTCCGGGTATGCGAGGAATTCCGGGTACGACATGATGCGCTCCTCTTCGCAGGTCTCCACCAGCATGGTGGCTCCCGCCCCCGAAACGCGGCATCGGGCTCGCGGACGATCTAGGGTCGGCCCGAGCGGAGGTCTGGGGACCTAGGGCGGGCGCGTTGCGAAATCGCTGGACCAGCGCAGTGAGCCGTTGAGCCCTGCCACCACCAACGCATAAATACAGAGACGAGACCGGACCGAGCCCCTAGGGTCCCTCCCATGGTGATTGCGACTGTCCGCGAGTGGAGCGACGAGGAGGGCTGGGGGCGGGCGTGCTCGATTCCCCCGAGACTCCCGGCGGCTGCTTCGGCCACTTCTCCGACATCCAGGTGACCGGCTACCGCACGCTGTCGCCCGGACAGCAGGTGGACCTCACATGGGAAGCTCCCGGCTTCACACAGGACGGGTACGACTACCGCGCGGTGAGCATCGTGCCTCGGCCTGCCGACGGCTGACTCGCTCACGGGCCACGGGCCACGGGCCACGGGCACGGAATACCGACAAACCGGATCGGGTATCAGCGGCGGGTTTCGATCTTCAGGTCGCCTTGGGTCACATTGCGGATGTGGTCACTGGCGAGCAGGCCGTGCGGGGCGCCGAGTTCGATCGCGCTGGCCTCGTCGAGGCGGGCCAGTTGGGAGGCGGTGAAGTCGACCTCCAAGGCCCCCAGGTTGCCCTCCAGTTGCGCGGGGGTGCGTGCGCCGATGATCGGTGCTGTCACGCTCGGGTTCCGCAGGGTCCAGGCCAGCCCGACCTGGGCGGGTGTGTGGCCCAGTTCCGTGGCGACCTCCTTCAGGACATCAGCGATGGCGAGGTTACGTTCGGTGAGCGCACCCAAGGCGAGGTTGAAGCTCTTGCGGGTGCCGTCGCCGGCTGCGACGTTCGCCGCGGCCAGGTCGTCGCGGCTGTACTTGCCGGTGAGCACCCCGCCGGCCAGCGGTGAATACGGGACCACGCCCAGCCCCAGTTCGCGTGCCATGGGGATCAGGTCACGTTCCCCGGTGCGCTCGATCAGGTTGTATTCGATCTGCAGCGCGACCAGCGGCGACCAGCCGCGCAGGTCGGCGATCGCCTGCATGCGCGACACCTGCCAGGCCGGGGCGTTGGAGATCGCCACGTACAGGACCTTGCCCTGCCGGACCAGATCGTCCATGCCGCGCAGGATCTCCTCGACCGGCGTCGTGAAATCCCACACGTGCAGATAGAGCAGATCGATGTAGTCCGTATTCAACTGTCGCAGGCTGGCTTCCACCGACGCGAACAGGCTCTTGCGGTGACTGCCCCCGGAATTCGGATCGCCGGGTCGGCGCAGCGTCGTGTATTTCGTTGCCAGCACCAGGCTCTCTCGGTTGTCGCGGGTGAATTCGCCCAGCAGGCGCTCGGAGCTGCCATTGGTGTAGGTGTTGGCGGTGTCGATGAAGTTGCCGCCGCGCTCGACGTAGAGGTCGAACAGCTTGCGCGCCTCGTCCCGCTCGGCGCCCCAGCCCCACTCGGTGCCGAAGGTCGCCGCGCCCAGCGCCAGCGGTGAGACCCGCAGCCCGGAGCGGCCCAGCAGCCGATAGGTGTCGAGGGTGAGTGACATCGTGTCCTCCTGTGCTTGTGATCCGTTGTCGAGAACAAGCCTGTGACCACCGCGAGCCGGGGATAAGGGAAAGAAGTTCCTGGGAATGCCAGTCCTACCCTGGCTGTTGGATCGACCATGACGACCCGCACCGTGGATGCGACGCAGGAGCTGGCCGCGTTCCTGCGGACCCGGCGCGAACGGCTAGACCCGAACGATTTCGGTCTGCCGTCGCGTCGGCGGTCCCGGCGGACCCCGGGATTGCGCCGCGAAGAGGTCGCCGAACTGGCCGGGGTCAGCATCGACTACATCGTGCGGCTGGAACAGGGCCGCGGGCTGCGGCCCTCGGCGGACGTGGTGGAGGCGCTGTCCCGGGCGCTGCGCCTGGCCCCCGACGAACGCGCCTACCTCTTCGACCTGGCCCAGCAGCGCCGCCCGCGCAACGCCGACAAGCCCGCCACGACCGCGGTGCCGCCGCTGGCCCGGCTGGTCGCCGACCTGTCGCCGCTGCCGGCCATGCTGATGAACCACCGCTACGACATCCTGGCCTGGAACGACGAAATGGCCAGGCTGCTCCTGGATTTCGACACCCTGCCGCCGTCGCAGCGCAATGCGATGTGGCTGTGCCTGATGCATCCGCGGATACGTGAGTTCTACGTCGACCGCGAACGCGTCGTGCGGGAGGGGATCGCCCATCTGCGCGCTGCGTGGGCCGCGCATCCGGAGGACAAGGCGTTGACCGACCTCATCGCCGAATTCGCCACCCATGACGAGGAATTCGCGCGCTTGTGGGCCGAGCGGGATGTCAAGGTCAACGGCCGCGGGCACAAGGAGATACGGCATCCCCACGTCGGTGTGCTCGCGCTGCATTTCGAAGTGCTGATGCCACTTCAAGATCCGGACCAGCGGTTGCTGATCTACCGCGCCGCCGACGACGAGAGCCAGTCGGCATTGGACCGGTTGTGCGCACGGTGATGTCGAACCGCCGGTTCGTGCACTGAGTCGAACCGCCGTTCCGGCGTCTTTCAGGGGGCGGTCGCGGTGCGGCGGAAATCGCTTGGATTGACTCCCCGGACCCGTTTGAACGCCGCGCTGAATCCGAACGGGTCGGAGTAGCCCACGGTGCGGGCAACGTCCGCGACGGTCGCGGCCTCCCGCTCGACCAGGAGGTCTGCCGCGAGCGTCATGCGCCAGCGGGTGAGGTAGGTCAGCGGCGGTTCGCCGACCAGGTCGGCGAACCGCTTGGCCAGCGTCGAACGCGACACCCCGGTGCGCTCGGCCAGCGCGGCGACCGTCCAGGGTGCCGCCGGTTCGGCGTGCAGCAGGCGCAGCGCGTGGCCCACCACCGGGTCCCGCTGGGCGGCCCACCAGGCCGGGGGCTCGCCGCCGGGCCGGTCGAACCACTCGCGCAGCGTGCAGACCAGCATCCAGTCCAGCAGCCGGTCGAGGACGACCTGCTGGCCCGGCGTGTCGACGGCGACCTCGGCGGCGAGGTGGTCCAGCACGGGGTCGGCCGTGCCCCCGGCGTCCACGCGCAGCACGACGGGCAGCGCGTCCAGCAGTCGGCGGCTGATCTCGCCGCGTACGGGATAGGCGCCGACGATCAGGGTCGTCGCGCCGTCACCGGCGCCCCCGTCACCGGCGCCCCCGTTACCGGCGTCCCCACCGCGGTCGTCCCCGCCGCAGTCGTCCCCGCCGTCGTCGTACCAGCCGCGACGGTGCCTGGTCCCGCCCTGCTCGGGCGTCGCGCAGTGCTCCCCGCAGGCGATCGGTTCGGCCCGGGTGCCGACCTCGTCGACGAAGGTGAACGTCCCGGGGCCGCGTACGACGATCGTCTCCCGGGCGCGGAGCGGCTCGGGCGGACGGTGCTCCGGCACGATCCAGCCCGACCCGGTGAGGACGGTGCACAGGGTCAGCGGCGCGCCGTCCACGAAGTGGAGCGCCCAGGGCGGGGAGAGGGTCGAGCTGCCGAACAACGAGCCGTGGGCTCGCACCCCACGGATCAGGTCACTGAACGCGTCCACCTCAGTGAGTTTAGACGAATACACAGGCAATCCGGCTCTTCACCTATGGGGTCGTCCGAGTCGGCCGTGTTCAATCGGCGTCATGAGCAACGACACCACTCTCGTCCTCGGCGCGACCGGCAAGACCGGTCGGCGGGTCGTCGCCCGGTTGCGGCTGCGCGGCACGCCGGTGCGTGCCGCCTCCCGGTCGAGCCGGACCCGGTTCGACTGGTCCGATCCCGGCGGCTGGGACGCGGCCCTGCGAGGCATCGCCGCCGCCTACGTGGTGGCCCCGCCCGTGCCGGGCCCGGTGCACGAGTTCGTGGCCCGGGCCGAGGCCGCCGGGGTGCGGCGGCTGGTCCTGCTCTCCGGGCGCGGCGCCGACACCTGGGGCGACTCCACGTTCGGACTGGACATGCGCTCCGCCGAGGAGGCCGTGCGCGGCTCGGCGCTGGAGTGGACCGTCCTGCGGTCGTCGAACTTCGACCAGAACTTCGACGAGGACGTCTTCCACGCCCCGCTGGTCGCCGGGGAGCTGGCGCTCCCGGCCGACGCGGTACCCGAGCCCTTCATCGACGTCGAGGACGTCGCCGACGCCGCGGCCGCCGTGCTGACCGAACCCGGCCGGCACGCCGGACGCGTCTACGAGCTGACCGGACCGCGCGCGCTCACCTTCGGTGAGGCCGTCGAGCTGATCTCCCGGGCGGCCGGGCGGCGCCTCACCTACCGGCAGGTCTCCCCCGCCGAGTACGCCGCGACGCTGGTCGAGGAGGGCTTGAGCGAGGACGCCGCCCACCACGTCGCCGAGATGTTCGTACTGATGGAACGCGGGCTGCTCGCCGGGACGACGGATGACCTCGCCACCGTGCTGGGACGGCCGCCCCGGACGTTCGAGGACTACGTCCTGCGGGCCGCGGCGGCGGGCGCCTGGCGGCGCCCCGACACCGGTTGACCGAGCCGCTCGGCCATCGTCCTCGGAACACCGCCATTCCCCCCAGCCCATCGGAAGGACCGTGATGAGCACCGACGCCAGTTCGCTGACCGCCCAGGACCTCGAGTTCCTCCGCCGCCCCCTGCACGGGTTCCTGTCCGTGGCCGGGGGGCCGGTTCCGCCACAGCCCCGGCCGGTGTGGTTCGAGGCCACTGCCGAGGGCACGATCCAGTTGTTCACGGCCCCGGACTCGCTCAAGGTGCGGCGCCTGCGCCGCGACCCCCGCGCCTCGATCGTCGTCGCCGCCCCCGTGGATGAACGCGAGCGCTGGCTGTCGGTCACCGGCCGCACCACGGTGGAGTCGGACGGGGCACACGAGTTGTGCGCCCGCCTGGCCGCTCGCTACTGGGACCTCGACGACCCGGTCCGCGCCGGCGACCTCGCCGGGATCCTGGCCACGGAGCAGGTTCGTCTCGTCATCCACCCGGAGACCGTGAGCCGCTTCGCGTATTGACCTCCGCGACGTCCTGTCAGGGCACAACGCCATGAGTTCGGCAATCGCGGTTTCAGGGCTGCGCACGGCATACGGCGACAAAGTCGTGCTCGACGGCTTCGACTTCGAGGTCGCCGCGGGATCGGTTTTTCCACCGGCGCGGGCCGCCGGAGCGGCATCCAGACCGGCGGCCATCCGCGTGAACCGACCGGCCGCCGGAGGCCGCGGTCAGCCGGGTACGTCCATGCGCTGTGTGCCGATCACCGACAGCAGCCGCAGAGCCTCCTCCGCCGGGGAGCCGGGATCGGCCGTGTAGATCACGACGCGCTGGTCCCGGTCAGTGATGTCCAGGACATCGCAGTTGAGCGTGATGGGACCGACCAGGGGGTGCCGAAAGGTCTTGTGCGGGGCGGGTTCGACCGACATGTCGTAGGCGGCCCACAGCCGGGTGAACTCCGCGCTGCCGGCGAGCAGGTCCTTCACCAGGGTGGCCACTTCGGGGTCATCGGGGTAGCGGGCAGCGGCGGCCCGCAGATGCCGGGCCGCGGTACGGCCGAAGATCTCCATGCCGGACCGGCTGTACCACCGCCGCTCCCCCACTCGCGAATCGAGGAAGGTACGGCGCAAGAAGTTGCGCTCGTGCCGGGGCAGGGCGGAGAAGTCCTCCAGGAGGGCGGCCGCCAGGTCGTTGTGGGCGATCACCTCATAGGTCGCGGACAGTACGAGTGCCGCGGCGTGCGGTAGCCGCCGCAGCAGGTCCAGAATGCTCGGGCGCACCTCGCGGGAGGGTCCTGGCGGCGGGGCGGGCGGGGCGCCGGCGAGGTAGTGCAGGTGGGCGCGCTCGGCGTCCGACAGGCGCAGGGCACGGGTCAGACCGGCCAGCACCTCGCGCGAGGGGCGCGGGCCGCGGGCCTGCTCCAGCCGCGTGTAGTACTCGGTCGAGATGAACGCAAGCTGCGCCACCTCCTCGCGTCGCAGCCCCGGGGTCCGGCGCCTCGGTCCGGCGGGCAGCCCCACGTCGGCGGGGGTGATCCGCTCGCGCCTGCTGCGCAGGAAGCCGGCCAGCTCTCGCCTGTCCATGTTCCCCAGTATTGGCGGGGCCGACGAAGCCGATCCAGGTACCGCCGGTGCCTGGATGGGGGTGCGTGGCGGCCACAGGCTCGTCGGCATGGACAACACCCAGACCACCGACACCACCGCCCCCACCCCCGCCGCCTTGGGCCTGCTGGCCGGCAAGGTCGCCTTCATCAGCGGGGCCGGCCGCGGCATCGGCGCCGCCGCGGCGCGGCTGTTCGCCCGGGAAGGCGCCCGGGTCCTGCTCGCGGCCCGCACGGAGAGCCAGCTCGAAGCGGTAACCGAACAGATCCGGGCGGCAGGCGGCACCGCGGAGTACGCGGTGTGCGACCTGGCCGACGCGACAAGCGTGCGCGCCGCCGTCGACCGCACCGTGGAGGCGTACGGCCGACTCGACGCCGCCTTCAACAACGGGGCGATCGGCACGCGGCAGATCGGCCCGGTGGACCAGGTGCGGGAGGCGGACTTCGACCAGCAGTACGGCGTCAACCTCAAGGGCGTCTGGCTGGCGCTGGCCGCTCAGGTCACCGCGATCCGGACGACCGCCGGCACGGGCGCCATCGTCAACACCTCGTCCGTCGGCGGCTGGAAGGGCAACCCCGTACTGCCCGCGTACAGCGCGATGAAGCGAGGTGTCCACAGCCTCACCGAGTCGGCGGCCGTCGCCTACGGCCCGGAAGGCATCCGCGTCAACGCCATCGCCCCCGGCACCACGCTGACCGAGATGATGCGCGGCTGGGAAGCGGAATCGCCGGGCGTCATCGACCAGCTCAACGCGCGCACCCCGCTGCGCCGCGCGGCCGAGCCCGAGGAAGTCGCCGAGGCCGCCGCCTGGCTGCTGAGCGACCGCGCCTCCTACGTCACCGGAGTGGTCCTCTCCGTCGACGGCGGCATGCAGGCATCGTGAGCCGCGGCCGGGCGCCGACGGGCCACGTGGAACGGTCACTGTGACTGTTCCACGTGACTGTTCCACGAACGGGGATCCCGGAGGGCAGTGGGACGTGCGAGGAGGAGCCTCAGGCGGGCAGCTTCGTGTCGATGACGAAGCTGATCTCGATGACCTGGCCGGGCAAGGTCAGTTCAGTGACGCCCAAGACCGTGCTGGCCGGGCGGTGGTCACCGAAGTACGCCAGGTTGCCCTCCGCCGTCGCCGCGGCGTTCTGCCGCAGGTTCACCACGTACAGGGTCTGCGAGACGACCTGGTTCCGGGTGGCGCCGTAGTGGTCCAGGACCCTGTCCATGTTGGCGTAGGTCTGCTTGAGCTGGGCGGCGAAGTCGCCCGCGTAGAGGAACTCGCCCGCCTCGTCGAACGAGAGCTGTCCAGAGACGTGGATCAGCTCGCCGGACTTGATCGCCTGTGAGTAGCCGAAGTCACTCTCGGCCGGCACGTCGTAGGTGAAGACATCAATGGTGGCCATGGTGCTCGCCCTTCCGGTTTTGCTCTCTTGTGGTTACTCGGAAACTGTAGGAGAGTAAAGCCTGACCTGGAAGAACGCACTTTTCGGTGACTGAGGAACCTCATGGTGACCAAACATCTGCTCAAGGGCCTGCCCGAGGACGCCGACCTGCGGCGCGCGGACTCCCTGGCGCGAGAGATCTTCTCGGACGTCGCCAACAAGTGGGCGCTCCTGATCATCGAGGCGCTCGGCGAGCGCACCCTGCGTTTCAGCGAGCTGCGGAACGAGGTCGAGGGCGTCAGCCACAAGATGCTCACCCAGAACCTGCGCATGCTGGAGCGCAATGGCCTGGTCGACCGGAAGGTGCACCCCACCGTGCCGCCGCGGGTGGAGTACACCCTCACCGAGCCGGGTCAGGGGCTGCGCGCCGCGGTCGACGTCATATGCGGCTGGACCCACCAGCACCTCAGTCACATCGAGAGCGCACGCGGCCGTTTCGACGCCTGACGGACACGCGGCGACGCCTGACACACGCGGCGACGCCGGACGGGCACGCGGCGGCACCCTCGCGTTGCGCGCGGTCCTCGAGGGGCCGTCCTCCCCACAACCCGCGGCTCCACACCGGGAAATGAGCAGCAGAGCCCCCTGCTATGGTGCGCCGATGTCATCGATCAAGCAGTTCCAAGTCACCTTCGACTGCGCGGAACCTGAGCGCGTCGCTCGCTTTTGGTGCGAGGTGCTGGGGTACGTCGTACCGCCGCCACCGGAAGGGTTCGCCACATGGGACGAGTTCGATCGCTCTCTGCCGCCTGAGCGGCAGGGTGCGGCGTTCGCCTGCGGTGATCCCTCAGGCGTGGGCCCGCGTCTGTACTTCCAGCGCGTCCCCGAAGGCAAGGTCGTCAAGAATCGGCTGCATCTTGACGTGCGGGTCGGCACCGGGCTCGTGGGTGAGGAGCGCCTCGCCACGCTCGAAGCCGAGTGCGCACGACTGGTCGCGCTCGGCGCGACACGCGTGCGAGTGCTGCTTGCCGATGACCACGATGAGTCGTGCATCGTGATGCAGGACATCGAGGGCAACGAGTTCTGCCTCGACTGACCATCCGCCGAGACGGCGAGGTGGGAGCCGCCTCCCTTGGGCCTCTCTCCAAGGTGGTCCCGTAGCTGGTCCAGAGAGTGGGCGCAGACGGGTTCGAACCGCCGACATCTGCCTTGTAAGGACGGCCCACGCCAACCGCCGCAGGTTGGTGGTTCGCCGCGGCCGAGCGCGCGACACGGCGGGCACGGCTGTCGGCGCCGCGGGTGAGGAGGGAACAGGGCGGGTCTCCGGTGTGCGGGGCGATGACGCTCGAACTCGACATGGTGTGCGAGTCGTGCCGCAATCACCTGTTCACGATCACCGAATCCCCGAGAAACATGCATGCGGAATGTTTCTTTCCGCCGCATCCGTCCAGGTCGTGGCAGTGCACATCCCGCCGAGGAGAAGAACGCCGCCCATGCGCATGCTCACCCGCCGTTCCACCGTGCTGCTCACCCTCCTGACCGCCGCCGTCGGCACGACCGCGCCGGTCGCCGGCGCGGAACAGGAGAAGAAGGCCCTTCCGAAGGTCGCCGTCATCGGCACGGGAGGCACCATCGCCGGTGTCAGCAAGAGCCGGGTGTCCTTCCAGGACTATGAGGCGGGCAAGCTGCCGATAGCGAAGCTCGTCGGCGACCTCAAGCCGGAGGTGGACTCCGTCGCCGACGTCACCACGGAGCAGTTCGGCAACAAGGGCTCCAGCGGCTACTCGATCGCCGACTACCGCCGGCTGACAGCCACGGTCGACGCCCAGTTGGAGAAGAACGACGCGGCCGTCGTCACCACCGGCACCGACACGATGGAGGAGTTCGCGTACTGGCTGGATCTGACGGTCCGCAGCGACAAGCCCGTGATCCTCACCGGCGCCATGCGCCCGTGGACGGTGATCGGCACGGACGCCCCCGCGAACCTCTACAACGCCATCCACCTGGCCGCCAGCCGGAAGACGACCTGCTACGGCACCGTGCTGATGCTCAACGACCAGATCCAGGCCGCCCGCGAGGTCCGTAAGACCAACGCCCTGCGGATGGACACCTTCACCAGCGGGGATAGCGGTGAGCTCGGCGTCATCGACCAGGACAACATCCGGCTGAACCGGGCCCCCGCCCGGATCCAGAAGTGCGGGAAGAAGACCTGGAAGACGCCGTTCGACCTCGACCGGATCGCCAAGAAAGCGCTGCCGAAGATCGAGATCGCTTACAGCTACCAGGACGCGAGCGGTGACGCCGTCAAGGCGTT
The DNA here is from genome assembly GCF_055597465.1 of Streptomyces yongxingensis. Taxonomy (NCBI): domain Bacteria; kingdom Bacillati; phylum Actinomycetota; class Actinomycetes; order Kitasatosporales; family Streptomycetaceae; genus Streptomyces; species Streptomyces yongxingensis. The sequence continues at coordinate 7,598,614 of NZ_CM145717.1, read as the reverse complement.
CGCCGACTCCGGCGCGGACGGCGTGGTCACCGCCGGAACCGGTGCGGGCGGCATCTCCCCGGCCATGTCGAAAGCGCGCGAGGACGCCGTCAAGAACGGTGTGCTGTTCGCCTCCACGACCCGCACCGGCAACGGCTCCGTCTACGACGACCACACCGACGGCGTCATCGGAGCGGAGGACCTGACCGCGCAGAAGGCCCGTCTGCTGCTCCTCCTCTCGCTCGCCGCGACGGATGACCAGAGCCAGATCCGGAAGTGGTTCGCCACCCTGGGCACCGCGCAGTTCATCACCCGGCGGTAGGGGTCAACTTCGCGCAGCTGCGGGCGACGGTACCGGCGAAGGCCCGGCGGCGGAGGGAGCGCGTCCCAGCGGCGTACGGCCCAGCCGACCGGCAGTGGCGGCGGCGCGGGGACGGGCACCGGAGGCAGAGGCCGGCCGTTCCCGGCCCCCGGCAGCCCCGCCGTCCCCCGTCCTCAAGGCCACCCGGCAGGTCAACGCGGCCGGGCGCGGCGAGCTATAGGACGAGATCGCCAAGGCGGCCGACAGCGCCGGCTGACTGGCCGCCTCCTGGTCCGCGACCCCCTACGCGCCAACCACGTCCCTCTTCCGCTCTGCGTCAGTGTGCGCCTTGCCCCGGATCAACGAACCTTCTTCCTGCTCGTAGTGGGACAGAGCAAGGCCGAGGCACATGAAAGTCGGTGCCCATTCGCCAACGAAGATGCCCCACCGGTCGGCACGGTCGAGACCCCTGCCGGGCTCGGCGCGGAGGGATGCGGTCCAGGTGAGAACGGAGAGGCCGATGGAAACGATTCCGGCGGTGTAGGCGTGTTCGCTGCGCAGCCCCATGTCGTGGAGCTTCTTGATCGCCATGGTGCGCTCCTTTGGGAGATTCCCCCTTCGGGCTCGCCTCGTGTGCCCTGCCTGCGGTGAGTGACACAGATGGGAGTTACCAGATGTCGGGGCTGCCGCCGCGCCGCGTCCAAGGCTGGTCCGATCGTGGTACCTAGCGGCACCCGCGCAGGCAGACGCCTGCCTCGAGGGTGCATTCGAAAGGGCGTGCTTCACAAGCTACGGCGACTACTTCGACTTCTTCGTGGACGACACTACTGTGCCGCTAGGGGATCGTTATATCGAGTGGCGGACCTCCTACGGTCGCACCGGTTACTGCATAGCCGAGCCGGACGACTATCACACTGTCTGCAACTACGACATGAAAGAAAACCAAAGGGTTTACTTCAAAATATGCACAGAACATGGAAGCGTGATCGGGTGCACGCGGGAAGTCTCCAGTTCTACGTAGCCTGATCGTCGGCGAGCGTCGCGGCGGCACCGGCTGACCGTGCCACGGTCGCCAACCGCGAGCAGCGCCGCGAGCGAGCCCACCACGGGCTGATCCCGAACGACCGGATCGACGAGGTACCCGGCCCGCTCGCGGTCCTTGGGCAGGCAGCGCTGCGTTCCGGGCTGGAGCTGCTGGCCGAGGGCAGCCGATGGGCCGGGAAGTCGAAGGCCGTGCGGGAGGTGCGCGCGAGCGAGTACTGGCGGCAGGCCGTACGACTGCTGTGGATCGGGGTAGGGGTGCTCGTGCTCGTCGCGCTGGTTGGTCCACGTATCTTCTGATCGGCCCATACTGGGCGGGTCGCGTGCCCGTGCGGGGTAGCTCAGCCAGCTCAGAGCAGCCGGGCGCGGTCCCGGCGGTCGCGGATTCGAATCACCATTCCCTGATCGCGCGCATACGCGGCGCGGCCCCGATGCTCTGCGCGTCTGGGCCGCGTTAGGTGGTTTCTACGCGACCGAGTACCACATGTTCCACTGTCCGGTCTGCGTCTCCCCCTTGACCTGTACCACCCAAATACGCACCGTTTGCCCTTCGGGGAGGTTGCCCGTCTTCCAGGGACTGCACCAAGGCGAGTTGTGTCCCTTTGTGTCGACCGTGCGGTCAACCGTGCCGTTGTTGTCCTCGTCAAGCCAAACTGCGATCCCCCAGCCATCGGCGGTGTCGTCACATGCCTTGATGGCGTCGCCCGGAAGGTTTCCAGTGGGGTCGGCGCTCCACAGCCCGTACCCACCAGGGATGTTAAGGCGCGCTTCTGCGTGCGCTTGCCCTTGTAGGCCCAGCACGAGCCCTAACGCGCCGAGCACGCTGAATCCGAGTCTGACGTAACGCCTGGACTGCTTCATGCTGCCCCCTCTGCTTGTTGCGGCAGTCGCTTCAATCGCACGCTGTCATGACAGAGGCCGGAAAGCTTTAACCGTCGGTGCACACTTCTTTGACGATGCGTATCCCCGAGCGCGGCGAAGCCCCACCTCGATCCCCGCGAGGTGGGGCTTCATGCTGCGCGGCTACTCCTCGGCCTTCTTGTCCTTTAGGTCCGTCCGCTCGCCCTGACGGGACTTGCGCTTCCGGAAGTACGGAACGGCCGCACGCCAGTCCACCGCCTGAGCCCGGCCGATCTTCACGACCGGGGGGAAGTCTGGATCGTCCCTGCTCAGCTGCGACACGCGCTGATGACTCATCGAGGGGACGACGCCCTCGGCCACGAGTCTCCGTGCGAGCTCACGGAACGACACCATCTCAGCCCCTCCTCCGACGTCGTCGGCCATGAGCACCATCCTCCCTGACTTCCCAGCCATATGGCTAGGAAGTCGCCACTCTCGAAGTGGCAACAACAAAGCCCCCGGCCCGGCGCTGGAACGCCATATGGGCCGGGGGCGGACCCACCTGCAACAGCGACGAAGAGGCAGGTCCGCCATGGATCGTATCGACCCCACCCCGGCCCGGGGAGCCCGCCGCGACGAGCACATGCCCGCCGCACCCGACCCGGCCTGGCACATCCGCCACGCCCTCACCGCACTCGCCCGCACCACCCCCGGCCGCCGCCGGATCATCCAGACCGCCGCTCAGGAGCTCGTCCGCGAGCGCGACGCGTACCGCGCCAACCCCACCGGCGCCCTCTACACGCTCCACGACTCGCACGCCACGTGGGGCCGACGGCTCACCACGATGCTCGGCCTTCCCGGACTGACCGGCGCCGAGACCGAGACCATCGCCCGCGCCATCCGCGCCGAGACCGACACCCCCGCCCGGCAGCTCACCGCCGCCGGGCCCGCATCGACCACGAGTCGCAGCGCGCGGAGCAGCTGCGCGCGGAGGACGACCGGCGCGGCGCCGCCGTCACCACCCTGGCGACGGATGTGCGTCGGCTGCGCACGCAGATCAAGAGCGCAGGGCGGACGCCGGTGGCGCCGGATCCCACACAGGCGGTGAAGGATCTCCCGGAGAGGGCCGAGGTGCCGGTGCCGATCCCGGGCCCGAAGGGGGACCCCGGGGCGCCGGGCAAGGCCGGAAGCGACGGGGCGCCCGGGAAGCCCGGAGTCACGGGCCAGCCTGGTAAGGACGGCCAGCCGGGGGCGTACGGAGCCGATGGCGCGGCGGGGCAGGAGGGGCCGCAGGGTGAGCCTGGTCCGGCTGGACCGCAGGGGCCCGCGGGGCCGCCGCGTGCGGATGGGAAGGGCGGCCGTGATGGGGCCGATGGCCGGGACGGGCAGACCTGCCCGGATGGGTACAGCCTCCAGGCCCCGGCCGATGATCCGGATGCCCTGGTGTGCCGGAGGGATGGCGCACCGCAGCCTCAGCCGGAGCCGACGCCGAGCGGGTCGACGCCGGCTGCGCTCGCGCCGGACCGGCGCCGTCTCTGATACGTGAGCCCCCTTTGGCCTTCGGGCTGAAGGGGGCGTTTCGTCGTGTCAGCTTCCCAGTACGTCGATGAGGTGATCGTCCAAATCGGCGACGAAGCCCTCACGCCGCCACGGACGCAGCTCCTTACGGGCCTGGCGCAGACGCAACGCCGGTACACGTCCACCGGTGCTGGCTGCCGAATCGACGCAAGCGTGCAGGAGGTCTGCGGCCCGCTCTGGCGCATCGAGGCGAATGCAGGCCAGGGCCTGGTCGGTGGAGACGATGGCCCGCTGCACCCGCTCGCGTGGCGTGTCCAGGGCTTCCGCGCTGCTGGCGAAGACGTCGTGAGCGACCGCCGCATCTCCTACGTACAGTTCGCACAGGCCCTCGAAGCCGCGGAGATGATCAGCGGTGAAGCTCGTTGGTGCCGGATCCCCGTCTATGTCGCGGTCGAGGTCGTACCAGGCGAGCGACAGCGCGGTCTGCGCGTGCCGCTCGGCGCCCGACCGGGCTGCGACCTCGGCCTGTAGCGCGTGTGCTCGGGCCCGTACGCGGACGCTGTCTCCCGTACGCGCATCGCGCACCGCAGCATCGACCAGCCCGCGGGCCGCTTCGACGCCGGGGGTTGAGTACAGCGTGACCAGGGCGTGGCTCATGTGAACGACGGCCCGCCGCCACCGTGCGTCGAGCTGTCCGGCCGTATCGGTGGCGGCCGCGTACAGCGCGCGTGACGCGAGGTCGTCTCGGGTCTCGAATGCCAGCCGCCCGCCGAGGGCATACGCCTGCGCCGCGACCGTGCGCAGCTCAGGCAGCAAGGGGGCGGGGACACCTCCGGTCAGGAGCCGTCGGCAGGACTCGATCACGGGGGCGAGTAGTAGCTGGAGCCGAGCGAAGGGCAGCGAGCCGACTTGCGCGTTGACGTCGCCCACTGCTGTCCGTAGCCCGTCGAGCAGGACCTCATCGACGTGTGCCGGATCGGTAAGCGCAGCGGCGATGGAGAGTCGCGTTGTGGGCCCGAGGAGGGCAAGCAGCCCGGTCCCATCACCAGTGGCTGTGCGAATCAACAGCGCGCGGAGAGCGCTCAACCGGGCCTCTGCCTCTCCCAGGTGGGCCAGTGCGTCAAGCAGCTCGGCGAAGTCGCTGCCCGGCCCGAGCGCGATATGCCCGTCAGCACCTCGGGCGTAGAGGTGTGCGAGCAGCAGCTGGTACCGGTCGCTGGGGAGGATGGGGCGCGTGGCGCTCTCCCACCGGGCTACCGATCGCTGCACGCTCGCTGCAGACGAGTCGAGAGGTTGGCCAAGACGGCGTGCTGTGGCGATGAGCGCCCTCGCGGTATCGGCCAGAGACCAGCCTCGCGCCTTCCGGAGAGCCTTGAGGGCGGCAGCGCCGAGGAGCGTTTCGCACGTGCTCATGCCCTCATCATGCGGGTGATCCGCGTCACACGGGCACGATCAGACGCGCTTTCGCCTGTTCGGCACCGTAGATGAGGGTTTGCCACGTCCCTGATGTACCGTGCGGCCCCCCGAGGGGGAAGCCGATCACCATGTCGGAGCGGTCGACCATCCACCGGTTTCGGGCGTGGAAGGCCGGGCTGCGTAGCTCTCCCGCGCCGAGTTCGACAACTTCTGTGATGCGGTCGCGGCTGCGGGCGATGGCTTGTCGCGCCTCGGCGGGCTGCTGCCGGACGGTGCCGGGGACGACGATGGTGATCTGCGCGTCGGAGTTCCCGGCGAGCCAGAGCAGGGACAGGCTGTCGATGCCCTTGGCGCCGCCGATGTAGAACCGGGTTTCGGCAGCGGCGAAGGGAGCGAGGTAACTGGTGAACAGCACGGCGTAGCTGGCGAGATCGCGATGTGCTGTCGACCGAGTGCCGGTGATGGCCACAGCCCGAGTCATGATCCACTCCGTGTCATAGGTTGTCATATCCCGTCGCGAGTGCCGGTGCGATGACATCGATGCATGGACGCATCCGGTTACCGCGACCTCGCCGATCGACTGAAAGCCTACGGACTGTCGATAGTGGCGAAGGGCGCCCAGCTGTGTGTGGCGAACCCGCTCAACGCCAACCTGGCGGAGGAGATTGCCAGCCAGGGGGGACGCTACGTCACCACCTGGGGATATGAGCTCGGCGAGCGGGGTGACGAGAGCGGTACCGCTCTTCGTCTCGCCTTTCTCCTCGGCGCGTCTCCGGGAGGCGCGGTATGACAACCAGAACCCTGCCGTGGACACCGCCGCCCGCCGTGGACGTCGAGGCGTTACCCGCGGGCAAATGGTGGGACGCCGTCCGCGCAGCCACGACCATCGGCGAGCGCGCCCTGGAGCTGCTCGGCGACGAGACCGGCGCCGTCGTCCAGGACAAGTACGGCACCCTGTACTGGTTCGTCGAAGTGGGCGCCGCCACGAGCTGGCACCTGCGGCAGGTCCGCGTCCTCACTGAGCTCGCCGACGAGAGCACCTATCTCGGCGTGCCCCCGGCCTCCTGGACCGAGGGCCCCAAGACCCACTGGCGCGTGCCCCTCTCGGCCGACCACTACCTGACCGACGCCTGGAAGCTGTGGGGGGCACTGACCGAGGCCGACCGCGCCGAGTACGGCCGCAGGCCGGAAGGCCGTCAACTCTGCTACCGCTGTCAGCTGCCCACCGACGAGCCCATCCCGGTCGAAGTGGAAGATGGCCGCAGCGACGTCGGCAAGGTCACCTATGCCTGCCCTCCGCACGCGCCGCTCTATTCGAAGCGCCGGCCGCGGACCCTCACCAGCGCGACCGCGGTCGAGCACGAGGGGCGGCGGTCCCGATGACGACCTGCCCACAGCCCTCCCTGCTTCCAGGCATCGAGCTACCGGATCCCGAAACCCTGACCGGGCCCCAACTGCGCGGCTGGAACTGCGCCCTGTGCGGGCAGCGGCTCTTCGCCGACCAGCTGCTCGGCACGGTCGAGTGGACCTGCGGCGGCGTCACCAAGGAGAGCGTCGAACTGTACGTGTGCCGGCCGCTGTGCGACGAGGCTGGTGCGGCTCGGCGGGGTGGTGGTCACGGGTGAGCGCCTGGAGGAAATCGTCGTCTCCTCAAGAGCGCGCCGCGTGGGCCGAGCAGCGTATCCGCGCGGCTGGCTACGTGCCTCTGGTCCCGTACCCGGGTTACGCGCGATTGCCCTGGAAGGCAGCGTGCGCGACATGCGACACGGTCCGCTATCCCACAGTGACGGACGTACTGCAGGACTGGTGCAAGCACGTGCGGCGCGAGCAGCCACCCCCGCCCCGCCGGAAGCGGGAACGTCCGGGAGGCACCGAATGAGGCACCGTCGGCATTCGCCCGCCGCGCGGGCCGGGCTGCTCGTCTTCCGCGCCACGCGGATGGGTCTCCTGCTCTGCGTGATCCCTGCGCTGCTGGTGCTCGCGGTCTGGCTCTGCTTCGCGGGCACGCCGGACCCATAGACCGGGTGGGCCGTCGGCGGCCCGGGGATGCCCCGCCCCGGGTTTGGCTTCGCCGCTGGCGGCCCACCCTTCCCGGCACCCTGCGGTCGGTGCAGCCAGGCACACGGCCGCCGGCCGCAGGGCAGGGACTCCGGCCCCCGAGATGGGGATCGACGAGGGCCGGAGTCCCCACACAGAGAAGCCCCCGCCCCGGGCGCGCGCTTGGACGGCCAGCGACCGGGACGAGGACCACGCACCACCCCATCGAGAGAGAGGCAGGCGCATGACCGAAGCTACCGCCTTATTGGTCGGCGACGACCGCGCAGGCGTCATCAAGACCGTCATGGACAACAACGCCGGCATGGCCGAGGACATGGCCGGTCGTATCGTCGACGAGGCCACGAAGTTCGTGATCGCTGCCTCGTGCTCCCCGGGGCAGAACCTCACCCCGTCGCGCGTGGTGGACGAGGGCTGGCACGCCCTGATCCTGCACACCCACCTGTACTTCCGCCTGTGCGAGCAGCGAGGAGGCTACGTCCACCACTCGCCCGGGTACAACCCGCGGAACTACGACGCCTCGATCCTGGAGCGTACGAAGAGCAGGATCGGAGAGCTGGGCTTCTCTGTCGACTCCGAGCTGTGGGGGCCGCCCGGTGAGGACCCGGTCGTCGTGGCTGCCAAGTGCCAGCACACGGAGGAGTGCGCCATCATGCCGATGCCGCCGGACCCCGGCCCCACGGAGTGAACTTCGCCCGGTACGGCCGACGCGCTCGGCTGGCGGCCATAGGGTCGCTCCAGGAGGTTCAGCATGTTGATCAACTGGACTGACCCGCGGTACCGGGGTGTCGTGAAGACACTTCGAGCGCTCCGCGAATGCACCGGGCGACCGGTGAAGGGATTTGTCATTCCGGATCATGGCAGCGCCCAGAGCGCGGGCCGGAAGGACTAGCCCGTCCAGCGCCTCCGTCCGCGCGTCGCTCCTGTGGCGCGCGGGCGGGGACGCCGATCTTCCATCACTGTTCGACGGCACGTAACACGTACCTGCCGGTAGTCGCTGTCCGAGTCGGCATCTAATTGGGCAACGCACGGATCAGCAAGGCTCAAGGACCACAGTCGTGGAACAGGCGGAAAGACGGCACATCGAGCGCCCTCGCCAACCTGGCGATCTGGTCGATGGACGTCGGGTACCGGCCGTTCTCGATCCTGGAGGTGGTCTTGTTGTCCAGCCCGGTGAGGGCGCCCAACTGCATCTGCGCCAGCTCCCGCTCATGGCGCAGTGCGCGGAGCCGCTGCCCAACCATCCAGCGGTGTTCCTGAATCCAGGGCGGAAGATCGCCGGGCGGCACCTTCCTACGCTCGGGCGATCACGCGGAGAAGTCCTTACCGCATGTGGTAAATCGCAGACTGAGCCCCGGGGCGGTTACGTTTACGCACTGGCGCCCCCGCCGACAATCGCGGCAGGGGCGCTCTCCCGTGGTATGGCCCTCCCCGGCCAGGGACCACGGGCTCTGCTGAGGCAGGAATCGGCGACGCTGGATCAGGAGCAGCGGCGCCCCTCGGAGTCTCACTTTACGAACTGCGTATCCCTGTCGCACAGGGTTACACCTCGTTGCAAAGCATGGCCCTTTGGGGATGTGGCATCTATGTGGCATCCGAGCACGAACCACCCCTCAACCCAGACGGATCGAGGGGCCGAATCACGCTCTCACCTGCGGTCATTCACTGTGGGCGCAGACGGGTTCGAACCGCCGACATCTGCCTTGTAAGGGCAGCGCTCTACCGCTGAGCTATGCGCCCCAGGGGGCTGTCAGCCTACAGGGTTTCCGGGGTGGTGCCGCAATCGTGGGGATGGGCGGGGAGGGGGCCACGGAGGGGGCGGACTCGGGTGGGAGAAGTCCGCAGATCGCGAACCGAACCGAGCGCTGTGCTCGTCAGTGTCGGGTGGGAGAATGACATTCGGACCTGGGCGATCCATCGGGAGCGGGAAGTGGCGGCGTCATCTGCAGAGTCTGCGCGTCCAACGCGCCGTCCGCGTCGTCCGGCCGACCGCGTTGCCCCAGTCACCCCAGTCGTCCCCGTCGTTGCTTTTGCCCGTCTTGCCCGGCTCGTCCGTGTGCGTCGGTCGCGTCAGTCGCGTGGTCCCTCCGGGCTCGGGCTGGTGTTGCTGCCGGTGCCGCTGTTGGTGGCGGTGGGGTCGTTGTCGTTCGCCGGCGGGGGCGGGGGGCGGCGGTGGTTCGGGGGGCGGGGGGAGAGTCAGCGGGCGGAGGCGCAGGCGGCGAAGGATGCCGCGGCGGCGGCGTTCTACGAGTTGGACACCGCGCAGCGGGATCTGCGGATCTCCATCGAGACGATCACCGCCGTGGACGATTCGCCCGCCGCGCGCCGGACGGCGGACGACTTCTCGGCGCTGGAGCGGCGGATCGACCAGGTCAGCCAGGACTACATCACCGCGGTGGACGCCCATGATCTGGACCGGGACGATCTGGACGGGGCGACGGCCTCCCGGGCCCGTGCCGATCTGACCAGGGCGAAGGAGGCGCTGGAGCGGACGAAGGCGGATCTGGACCGGTTCGCGCAGGGGCTGGGGCCGCTGCTGGAGCAGGCCGAGACGCGGCTGGCGCGGCTGGCGCCGGCGGTGGAGCGGGCGCGGCAGGCGCTGCTCGCGGCCAGTAACGCGCTGGACGCGGTGCGTGCGTCGGGGCTGCGGGCGGACGATCTGGCGGCCCGGCTGGCGGCGCTGTCGCCCGAGCTGACCAAGCTCAATCAGGGGGCCGGGCAGCACGGTGTGCAGGAGACCCTGCGGCGCGCCGATGACGTGCTGCGCAGGGCCGAGGCGGTGCGCGGGGAGGCCGAGCGACTGCCGGAGCGGGCCGCGGAGATCGACAAGCGGCTGGTCTCGCTGCGCACCCGCGCCCAGGCGATCACCACCCGGGCCGCCGGGGTCGAGCCCGTCCTCAGCGAGCTGCGCCGCCGCTACACCGTGGCCTGCTGGCAGGATCTGCAGCCCGTTCCCGCGCAGGCGGCGCGGGATGTGGCGCAGGCCGAGGAGAAGCTCAAGGAGGCGCAGGCGGCGCGCGAGGAGCAGCGCTGGCCGGATGCCACCGCGCTGCTGGCCACCGTACGGGCGCTGCTGAACAGCACGGACGAGGCCGTCTCGGCGGCCGGGGACCGGCTGCGGCGGCTGGACGAGGTGTCGTACGACCAGCAGAAGGAGATCGAGCGCACCCGGTTCGCGATCCGCGACGCGCAGCGGCTGGCCATGGCCGGGCGCAGCACGCCCGACCCCCGTCACGCCCGCCCCCTGGACGACGCCGTGGAGCGCCTGGACCGGGCCATCGCGGGGCTGGAGGGACGGCATCCGGACTGGTGGCACTTCCTCTCCGAGACCGAGGCCGTACGGCAGACCGCCGCCCGGGTGGTCCAGGAGATCCGGGACGAGCGGGGTGGGGGGCATTGAGCGCGTTGGGCCCTGTGCGGGCCGCACAACCCGCTCATTCGGGGGGCTGACCTGCGGCTCGGTGGTTATGCTCCTGCCATGCCTCGCTATGAGTACCGCTGCCGCGCCTGCGGCACCACCTTCGAGCTGAACCGGCCCATGGCCGAGTCCTCCGCTCCCGCGTCCTGCCCGGACGGACACGACGACACGGTGAAGCTGCTCTCCACCGTGGCGGTCACCGGCGCCTCGTCCTCGTCGTCCTCCGCCTCCTCGGCCCGGCCCCCGTCCGGCGGTGGCGGTGGCGGCTGCTGCGGCGGCGGCTGCTGCGGTTGAGCCGCGGTCGAGCTGCGGTTCAAGGCGCGGTTGAGCCACGGTTCAAGCCGCGGTTGAGCTGCGGTGCAAGCCGCGGTTGAGCCCTGGGGGACCGGGGCGGATCCTGGAGGTACGTGCCCGTGCCGCGCCTCCGGTGGTGCGCGCGCACGTCGTGTACGCGCCGGTGACGTGGCGGTCCACGGGTACGGCCTCGGCCGCGAAGAGCGCGCGGCCGAGGTCCGGCGCCAGCAGCAAGGAGGCCGGAGATGGCTACGGGCCGCCCCTCCCCCATCGGTCCTCACCCCGCCGGAGTCGCACGGCACTTCCCGGAGCGGATCGGCGCGCACACCACGCTCGACGAGCATCTGCCCGTCGATCACCGGCTCAGCAAGGTCTATCGCGTCGGCGCCGGGCTCATGGGGCTGGTGCTCGTCGCCTTCGGCATCCTGGGCCTGATCCACCGGGTCGGCTTCTTCGACACCGGCGGGAACACGGTCGCCGGGCTCAACACCAACGGCACGCTGAGCGTGCTCTCCATCGTCATCGGGCTGTTGCTGTTCATCGGCATGCTCATCGGCGGCAACTTCGCCTCGACGCTCAACATGGTGCTCGGGCTGCTCTTCCTGCTGAGCGGGTTCGTCAATCTGGCGCTGCTGGAGACCCCGTACAACTTCCTGGCGTTCCGGATGCAGAACGTGCTGTTCAGCTTTGTGGTGGGGCTGCTGCTGATGTGGTTCGGGATGTACGGACGGGTCAGCGGCGGGCTGCCGCATGACAATCCGTACTGGGTGACCCGCCACCCCGAGCAGGCCGAGCGCGAGGCCGCCCACGCGCGTGAGCTGATCGCCGCGCGGGAGCGCGCCGCGATACGGCGCGGTACGGACGTCCAGCCCGGCACCCCGCTCACGCCCGGTGCCCCGGGCGCCCCGGGCGGGCCCCTTGAACGGCCCGGTCAGCCGCCCGGCAAGTGGGGCGAGCTGGATCAGCCCGGGGGCACCGAGCCTGCCGGCCGGCCCGAGCCCCCCGGGCGCTGGGCCCGGGTCCGGCAGCGGATCCGCGACCGGCGGCTCAGCCGACCCGGCGCGCGAGCGTCAGGCCGTCGGCGACGGTGAGCATGACCGCCTCCATCCGGGCGTCCGCCGCCACATGGTCGTTGAACGCCTGGATCGCGGCGCCCCCGGGCGATGGCGCCGCCTCCATGACCTGCGCGTGGTAGAAGACGTTGTCCGCGACGATCAGACCGCCCGGGTTCATCCGCGGGACCAGCTCCTCCCAGTACGGGATGTAGTTCTGCTTGTCCGCGTCGAGATAGGCGAGATCGATATGGGGCTCGGCGGGCATCGCGCGCAGCGTGTCCAGCGCGGGCGCGATCCGCAGGTCGATACGGTCCGCGACACCGGCCTTGGCCCACGCCTTCCGCCCGTACGCCGTCCACTCCTCCGACACATCGCAGGCGATCAGCTTGCCGTCGACGGGCAGCGCCTGGGCCATCGCCAGCGCGGAGAAGCCGGTGAAGGTGCCGACCTCCACGATGTGGCGGGCGCCGGTCAGCCGGACCAGGAAGGCCAGCAGCGGGGCCTGTTCCTCGGCGGACTGCATCCCGGCGTGGCCGGGGAGGTCGCGGTGGGTGACCTCGACGAGCTCGCGCAGGACCGGGTCGAGCGGCGGATTGTGCCGCAGGACGTAGTCGTACAGCTCGGCCGTGATCGGTGTGCTCTTGCTCTCGGCCATCACGGCCTCCCTTTCGGCTCCTCGGCTCCCCGACCGGTTCCGTTCCGATCCGATCTGTTCCGACCGGGTTCCGTTCCGATCCATTCCGATCCGATCCGTTCACGTTCAGCTTCCCAGATAGCGCAGTACGGCGAGCACCCGGCGGCTGTACCCCGCGTTCCCCGGCAGTTCGAGCTTCTCGAAGATGGCGTTGATGTGCTTCTCGACCGCGCTGCGGGACACATACAGCCGCTCGGCGATCGCCGCGTTGGCGTGTCCCTGGGCCATCGCGTCGAGCACCTCCCGCTCGCGCGGGGTGAGGCGGCTCAGCGGATCGGTGCGGGTGGAGCGGGCGAGCAATCTGCGGACCACCTCCGGGTCGAACGCGGCGCGGCCCGTGGCGACCCGCTCCAGCGCGTCGAGGAACTCGTCGACCTGCACCACCCGGTCCTTGAGCACATAGCCGACTCCCCCGGACCGCGCACCGGAAGGCCCGGACGCGTCAGCCCTCTCCTCGGCTCCCTCCCCCGTCAGCAGTTCCGTCGCGTACCGCCTCTCCACGTACTGCGACAGCACCAGCACGCCCACCCCCGGCCACCGCCGCCGGATCTCCAGCGCCGCCCGCAGCCCCTCGTCCGTATGCGTCGGCGGCATCCGTACGTCCACCACCACCGCGTCCACGTCCGGTGCCGCCTCGACCGCCGCCACCAGCGCGGTGCCGTCCCCCACCGCCGCCACCACCTGGTGCCCCTCCTCGGCGAGCAGGCGCACCAGCCCCTCGCGGAGCAGCGTCGAGTCATCGGCGAGGATCACCCGCACGGCACACCGCCCAGGGACGGGGCGGGCAGCTCCGCGGTGACGGTGGTGGGGCCGCCGGGCGGGCTCACCACGCTCAGCCGGCCGTCGAGGGCGGCCACCCGGCGGGCCAGGCCGAGCAGACCGCCGCCCGCCGGGTCGGCGCCGCCGGTGCCGTCGTCGGTGACCCGGACGGTCAGCGTGCCCGGGGCCCCGGCGGTCAGCGCGACGTCGACGCGGCCCGCCCCCGAGTGCTTGAGCGCGTTGGTCAGCGCCTCCGCCACCACGAAGTACGCGGCGGTGCGCACCGCCGTGACCGGCTCGGCCGTGAGCCCGTAAGTGAGCCGTACGGGGATGGCCGAGCGCTCGGCGACCGTCTCCAGGGCGATCCGCAGCCCGGCCTCGTCCAGCGCGGTCGGATAGACCCGCCAGGCCACCTCGCGCAGTTCGTCCAGCGCCTGGCGGCTCTCCTGGTGGGCCTGCGTCAGCAGGGCGCGCACCTTGGCCTGGTCCTGGCTGCGGCGGGCCCGGCCCAGCAGCATGCCCAGCGCCACCAGCCGCTGCTGTACGCCGTCGTGCAGATCGCGCTCGATGCGGCGCCGTTCGTCGTGGACCGCCTCGACGACCCCGGCGCGGCTGGCGGCCAGCTCCTCGATGCGGTGCCGCAGCGCGTCCTGGGTCTCGGGGCCGAGGACGCCGCGCGCCAGCCGCGCCTCGAGGTCGGCCACGCCGAAGACCCCCTGGACGGCGAGGAACAGCAGGAAGAGGCCACCGATACCGCTGGTCACGACGCTGACCAGGTCGTGGAAGGCGTAGCCGAGGAGCCGGCCCCACAGGAGGAAGGTGCCGTAGGCGATGCCGGTGAGCCCGGCCAGCAGCACCAGCCCGCCCAGCAGCCCCACGGCGGTGCGCGCCACGAGATAGCGCAGCGCCTGGCGGCCCCCGTAGTCGGAGGTGACCTCGATGTCCAGGAACCGGGCCAGTCTGCGGCGCTCCAGCTCGGTCAGCCGCGCGGCGCCCGCCGTGAACGGCCGCAGGACGCACTGCCGCGCGCCCGGCCAGGGCACGGACAGCAGGGTCAGCCCCACCGCCACCAGGAACGGCAGCGCGACGAGCGCCGTACCGGCCCCCGCCAGCAGTCCGGCGGCGAGCCGCGCCGCGCGCCGCGGCCATCTCCCCGTGGTGGCACCCATGGTGGAAACGCTAGCGGCCCAGGCCGGCCGGGACACTGAGGATTTCCGCAGGTTGCCGGTGCGGTGGACGGCCGGGGAACCGGAGGGTCCACCTCATGGCCGCGGGGTACGGCCGGTTCCTAGCGTTCCGGCCATGACTGATCGGATCACCGACTGGGCCACCGGCCTGATGGACGCCCTCGGGGCGCCGGGTGCGGGCGCCGCCATCGCCCTGGAGAACCTCTTTCCGCCGCTGCCCAGTGAGGTGATCCTGCCGCTCGCCGGGTTCGCGGCGGGGCAGGGGCGGATGAGCCTGGTGGCCGCGCTGCTGTGGACGACCGCCGGTTCGGTCCTGGGCGCGCTCGCGCTGTACGGGGTGGGCGCGCTGCTCGGCCGGGAGCGGACCGTCGCCATCGCCGAGCGGCTGCCGCTGGTCAGACCCGCCGATATCGACCGGACCGAGCGCTGGTTCGGACGTCACGGCACCAAGGCGGTCTTCTTCGGCCGCATGGTGCCGATCTTCCGCAGCATGATCTCGGTTCCGGCCGGTATCGAGCGGATGCCCCTCCCGGTCTTCCTCGTCCTGACCACCCTCGGCAGCGCGATCTGGAACTCCGTGTTCGTCCTGGCCGGTTACGCGCTGGGCGACAACTGGCGCGACGTCACGGACTACGTCTCGGTCTACTCGAAGGCGGTGCTGGGCGCGGCCGCGCTCGCGGTGCTGGGCTGGGTGGCGGTGCGGCTGGTCAGTCCCGGTCGCGGGAGACGGCGCGGATGATCCGGCTGCGGGCGCGCGCCCAGGTGACGGAGGAGCGTTCGCCCAGGGCACGGACGATGGCCTCGCCCGCCGCGACGCCCTTCTCCTCGACCACGGTGAGCTGGGGCGCCGACCAGCCGATGTCGGCCAGTTCGCCGTGGCCGGGGCGCCAGGCGCGGTCGGCCGCGAGCAGCAGATCGGTGTCGAGCAGCGAATCGCCCGCGGCGAGCACCTCCTCGGCTCCGGTGCGGCTCTTGATCTCGGCGACGGCCGCGCTCTTGGTGAGCGGCTTGGGCACGGCGTAGATCTTGCGGCCCTGGAGGGAGACCGTCCAGCCGCGCGGGTCGGCCCACTGGGTGAGCTCCTTGACGTACCCCTCGGGCAGCAGCTCCCGCCTCACCACGAGATAGGCGAACAGCTCCTCGGCCACCCGCTCCTTGAGCAGCCAGGCGGGGTCGGCGGTGGCGCTGAGGTGGGCGCGCACCTCCTCCAGGGGGGCGCATCCGTCGTCGAGGGCGCCGCGCACCCGCTGGTGCCAGTCGGCGTCGGGCTCGCCGTCGACCAGCAGCTGGCCGCCGTTGGCGCAGATCGCGAAGCGGGGGGCGGGGCCGGGGAGGCGGATGCGGCGGTACTGCTCGACGGTGCGAGTGGTCGTGGGGACGAAGACGGAGGTGCGGACCAGCTCGGCGAGCAGCCCGGCGGCGGTCTCGGTCAGGTACGACAGCGGCTTGCCCTCGTAGGTCTCGACGCACAGCAGCCGCGGGGCCTCGGCGTCCGGCATCTCGAGGCCGAGGGCTGCCGCGGAGTAGATCAGGGTGCGGTCGAGGTCGCTTGCCACCAGAACGCTCATCGTGCCGCCACCGTTCTCTCGTGTCTGCCGGCGGCGATGCCCGCCGTGTTCGCGGTGTTCGCCTTGTCGGCCGTCTCCTCGGAAGCCGTGCCGACCGTCTTTCCGTCGGCCCCGGTGGCGCCCCGGGTGTAGCGCGGGTGGATCAGCCCGACGCAGGTGTACGGGAGGTCGTCGGCCTCCTCGACCGGCACTCCGCGCTGCTCGGCGAGCAGCCGCACATGGTCCAGGTCCGCGCCCGCGCCGCGCTGGGCGAGGATCTTCCACGGGACGCGGCGCAGCAGCACCCGGGTGGTCTCGCCGACGCCCGGCTTGACGAGGTTGACGTCGTGGATGCCGTACTCCTTGCTGATCCGCTCGACCGCGGCCCAGCCCTCCCAGGTGGGGGTGCGGTCGGTGGCCGCGAGCCGCTCGGCGTCGGCCAGGGCCGCCTCGGCGACCTCGGCGAACCGGGCCGAGACGGTGTCCAGGAAGTACTCCGAGACGTCCGAGCCGGCGAGTTCGCGGTAGTACTTCGCGCCGTGGAAGTCGTCCGGGCCGACGAGGTCGGCGCGGAGCACGGTGCGCGATATCAGCCCGGAGACGGTCGAGTTGAGGCACGCGGAGGGGACGAGGAAGTCGTCCCGGGTGCCGTAGGTGTCCACACAGCGGCCGGGGTCGGCGAGGACCGCGATCCGCGGATCGAAGTCCGGGTACGGGGCGAGGGCGTCCGACAGCTCGCGGGTGATGGCGCCCTTACCGGTCCAGCCGTCGACGAAGACGACGTCGGACGGGTCGTGGTGGTCCGCCAGCCAGCGCAGCGCGGCGGTGTCGATGCCGCGGCCGCGCACGATGGAGATCGCGTAGTGCGGCAGGTCCAGCCCGTGGGCGTGGCGCGCCCAGCGGCGCATCAGCACCCCGACGGGGGTGCCGGCGCGGGCGAGCGAGACGAGGACGGGGCGCGGGGAGCGCTCGGCGAGCACGGTCTCGGTGACCGCGCCGACCGCGCGGGCGATCCGGGCGGCGGAGGTGTCGAGAGCGGCCCGGAACAGCTCCTGGTAGCGCTCGCTCGGCTGGTACTCCACGGGCAGCGACTCGGCGTAGTGCGCGCCCCCGCTCTGGATCGCCTCCTCCCGCTCCTCGGTGGGCGCTTCCAGGGTGACGTGGGAGAAGTCCTGGAGCAGCCAGCCCACCTCTTCGGGGGCGTAGGAGGAGAAGTCCGGCCCGCGCAGGGGCTCGTACGACGGTTGGTGCATGAGCGGTGCCTGTCGTTCGGGGACGGTGCGGGGGATGGGTGGGGTCTGGGGGCGGTAGGACGGCACCACGGCCAGCACCAGCCGGTCCGTGTGCGCGCTCAAGCCGGCGAGCAGCCCGTCGGGGGCGTGCAGCGCGGGCGTGTCGGCGGTCGAATCGACGACGGCGAGGATGGCGTCGAAGCGGCGGTCCGGGTCGGCGCCGGGCGCCACGTTGTACGCGTAGCGGGGCCCGGGGCCGTCGGCGGGCTCGTCGTGCGCGGGGAAGGTCAGCCGGGTCCTGATGGCGTATCCGGGGTCGTCGACGGCGAGCACGGGCGAGCGGGTGGTCGTCGAATACCGCACCTCGACACTGTCGAGCACCTCGTCCAGCGCCTCCGCGATCCGCAGCGGCGCGTACATCAGCTCCTCGAACCCGAGGACGAGGACACGACGGAGGGGGCGGGGCGGGGCGGGGGCGTCCGGCGTCGTCTCCAGGGCGGCCGCGAGGCGGGTGGCCATGGTGGGGAGGGCCGCCTCGAGGCGGGTGCGGTGGACGGGGGCGAAGCCGTGGCGGCCGCCGTCCGGGAGCCCTTCGGGCCAGCCGAGGTCCACGCGGACGACCTCCGGGCCCGCCGGGGGTCCCGTGGGGGCGGGCGCGGCCTTACGGTCCTCGGCAGCGGCCTTACGGTTCTCGGCGGCCGCCTCGTACGCGGCCACCAGCTCCGCGCCGCGCTCCAGGACGTCGTCGGGGAGGTGGACCGCTCCGGCCGCGGCGGCGACCAGGTCGACGCGGGCGCCGAGGTCGGCCGCGAAGGCGTCCAGGCGGGCGCGGTCCTCGGGGGAGCGCATGTCGACCAGGGCGACCACCACGTAGTGGTCGCGGGGGAAGCGGCGGTGGAGGGCGGCGATGGTGTTGAGGACCGTACGGCCGGTGGAGAACTCGTCGTCCACGAGGACCAGCGGGCCCGTCGAGGCCAGGAACCCGGGGTCCTCGGGGAGCAACAGATGGGAGGTGGCGTGGCTGTGCTCCTCCTCGAAGCCGCCCACCGTGGCGACGCCCGGGACCGGGCGGCGGGTGGAGTGGAGGTACGGGGCGAGGGCGAGCCCGTCGGCCACGCTGTGGCCGAGGCCGGTGGCGGTCTCCGCGTACCCGAGCACCACCGCGCGCGCCGCCGCCTCGTCGCCCAGCAGCTCCCGCACCCGGCGGCCGAGCCGCACACCCGCGCCGTGGACCGTGGCGGGGCGCTGCGGAACGTGCTTGCCGAGCACGTTGGAGACCAGCAGATGCGCCCGCTTGGGGTTGCGCCGCAGGGCGAGCCCCAGCAGCTCACGCAGCTCCGCGCCGCCGTCGCCGTTGCGGCTGCCGACGCCATTCCGGCCGCCGACGCCATTCCGGCCGCCGTCCCCGCCCTCGGCCCCGGCCCCGGCCCCGGCCCCGGCCAGCCGTACTCCGAGCCGGTCCGCGACCCACTGTCCCGACCACACGTCGCCCACGCTCACGCCGCCCTGCGCCTCGTTTCCATCGTTCCTCGTCCCCGGGCCCGTACCGGGCCCGGTTCGCCTACGTCCGCAGGCTCGCCGCCAGCAGCTCCACGAAGCTCACGTCCTCCCGGGCCACCCCGAAGACCTCCGCGCGCCGCAGGGTCCGCTCGGCCCAGGCCCGGTGCGGCTTCACCTCGTTCATTTTGTTGGTGTACGAGGAGCGCAGCACACCGCCCCCGCAGCGCTGCGGCTCGAGGATGTCCACCGCGTCGCTGAACTCCTCGTGGCTGACGACGGAGAGCGCGTGCACCGGGGCCACATGGCTGGGGTGGATGCAGGTCTTGCCCTGGAGACCGTTGGCCCGGTCCAGTTCGATCTCGCGCAGCAGCCCGTCCATGTGGTGCTCGATCAGCGCGGTGCGCAGCGACTCGGCGCGGCCGCTGCTGAAGGGGCTGATCCGCAGCTGCGGCTTGAACATCCGCTCATGCGGTTTGAAGTACTCCCACACCGGCCCGGTGATCGTGAAGCCCGTGCCATCGGCCCGGCCCAGCATGTTCACCACGTCCGCGATCACGGACGCGACCAGCTGGACGTCGTAGGCGGTCATGTCCGGCGCCCTGCGCAGCCCGTACGCCGAGCACAGATCGGTGACCCCGAGGCGCAGCGCCAGCACCCGCTCCCGGTACTTGTCGACAATCCGGCTGATGCCGCTCAGGCTGTCGGTGCGCGTTTCGCGGTGCATCAGCTCCGGCGATTCGAGGACCGGCATCGCGAACAGCCGTCGTCCGCCCAACTCCTCGGTCACCTGCGCGGTTTCGGCCGACATCAGCGCCTCGAGAAAGGCCCCGCCACGCTCCTCGGTGAACTTCGGCAGTACGAATCCGGACAGCAGCCGCACACCCGCTCCGAGCCGGGAGACGAGATCGACGATCTGCTCGGGGGTGCGGACCCGGATGAAGAGCAGCGGCAGCGAGGTGCCGGAACCGCGCCCGGACAGCTTCGCGAGCTGCCGTACGAGGTTCTCCTCCGCGCCCGCCACGTCGGCGTCGTCGATGGAGTCCTCCAGGCACAGCACCATGGAGACCACGCCGCGACCTGCCTGTTTGACGATGTCCTCGGCGAGCCGGGGCCGGGTCGCCGGGCAGTACAGGGTGGCGCCGAGGGCGACGGCCAGCGTCCCGGCGGGCGAGTCCACGCTGAATTCACCGGGCTCCCGGTGGAACAGGTTCGCTCGCACCTCGACCGGCAGATGTTCGAAATGCCGCATACAACTCCCCGCACTGCCGGTACGCCGCCTCGGTCACGTTGACCCGCGGTTGGCCGATAATCGTACGTGTGGCCATGGGTCAAAAGTTCCCCAAGGGCGTGAAAATCACGTAACCCATGTGCGTCCGCGTGGTGTCCGGCATGCCCGCCCTGCCGCCCCGTACCACCCCCGCACCGCCGCCCGCCGCGTACCCTGCGTTGTCCCCGCACCCACCGGGAAGGCAGGATTGCCGCCATGACGCAGGCGATGCTGAAGGGATCGAACATCCCGCTGGAGGCCACGGCCATACGCGCGGTGCTGCGCTGGACCCCCGGCACGGACGTACCCGACGTGGACGCCTCGGCGCTGCTGCTGGGGCCGGACGACCGGGTGCGCTCGGACGAGGACTTCGTCTTCTACAACCAGCCGCAGCACCCCTCGGGACTGGTCCGGCATCTGCCCAAGAAGCCGAACCAGGACACGCTGACGGACACCATCGAGGCCGAGCTGATCGGGCTGGAGCCGGAGGTGCGCCGGGTGGTGATCGCCGCGTCCGCCGACGGCGGCACCTTCGGGCAGGTACGGGATCTGAGCCTGCTGCTGTACGACGCCTCGCCCGGTGCGCCGGACGACGCGGACGCCGAGCCGGTCGCGATCTTCGCGGTGCTGCCGGACACCGGCAAGGAGACCGCGCTGATCTGCGGTGAGGTCTACCGGCGCGGCGACGGCTGGAAGTTCCGGGCCCTGGGGCAGGGCTATGAGTCGGGGCTGGTCGGGCTGGCCACGCAGTACGGGATCTCGGTGGAGGACGGCGAGGGCGGCTCGGAGGACGACGCCGCGGCCGAGCCGGAGGCCATCGCCGCTGCCGAGCCCTCGGCTCCGGAAGCCCCGGCCCCCGCCCCTGAGCCCGCGGCCGCCCCGGCCCCCGCAGCCCCTTCGGCCCCCGGCACCCCGCCCCCGCCGCCGTCCGACGCGACGACCCAGGCCCATCCTCCGGCGTACGGCTATCCGCACCCGGTGTCGCCCGACCCCTGGGATCCGCACCGCACCCAGCCCATGCACCCCGCTGCCGCGCAGGGCGACAGCGGCTACGCCTATGTGCCGTCTCAGGTGCCGCCCCCGCCCCCGCAGGCCCCGGGCACGGGATATCCGCAGCCGCCCGCCCAGCCCCCGGCGCAGCCCGGCTATGGCTATCCGCCCCCGCAGCCGCAGCCGCAGCCGCAGCCGGGATACGGCTATCCGCAGCCCCCCGCGTACGGCTATCCGCAGCAGGTGCAGCCGACGGGGCCGGTGCCGCCGCCCCCGCCGCCGATCCCCGTCCAGGTGCCGGACCCCCATTTCGTCCTGCCACCGCAGGGCCCGCAGTTCCAGAGCCGATGAGGACAGGCGGAGGCGGGGGCCGCAGGGCGGACCGGAGTCACACCTTGGACTTGTAGCCCCGGCCCCACTGGAGGCCCCAGCCGTACAGCCGGTCCAGCTCCGCCTGGAAGCCGTAGACGTACTTCACCTCGCGGCGGACCATCATCTCGCCCTTGACGTTCTCGATCAGCACGACGGCGCAGGAGCGCGCCTGCGGGGCGCGCTCGTCGAGGGCGATCTCCACCCGCGGCCCATTGCTGGGATAGAGCGTGACCAGGCCGTGGGTGCGGTCGAAGGCGGGGGTGCCGTCGTAGATGTAGACGAAGACGAGCAGTCGCTTGATGTCGTCCTTGTGGTCCATGTTGACGTAGACCGTCTCACCGGACCCGGAGCCGAACCGGTCGTCGCCGCTGAGCTTGACGTACGGCGGCTCGTTGAGATTGCCGAAGAACTCGCCCAGCGGCTGCACCACGCCCTTGGAGCCGCTCTTCAGCTCGTACATCACCGCGAGGTCGAGGTCGACATTGACCAACGCGGGTCCCTGGGCCTGCACCGGCTCGGGCTTGAACATCTGCAGCGGATGGCGCAGCGAG
This sequence comes from Streptomyces yongxingensis, assembly GCF_055597465.1. NCBI lineage: Bacteria > Bacillati > Actinomycetota > Actinomycetes > Kitasatosporales > Streptomycetaceae > Streptomyces > Streptomyces yongxingensis. The sequence continues at coordinate 7,576,598 of NZ_CM145717.1, read as the reverse complement.
CCACGCCTCGGCCTGCTGCCCAAGTCCGAGGTGCGCATCTGCCAGGAGAGGTTGATGCGCAGATTGCCGGTGGCGGCCCCCTGTTTGGTCAGCGAGATCGTCGAATGCCGCTTGGTCAGCTCGACCACACCGGACGCGTCACCGCTGTCGAACTGACGCCATGCGGACCGTCCCCAGTTGCTCCAGAACGCCATGGTGCGCACCCCCACCCTTCGTCGCTCGCTGCCCCGAAGCTGCCAGAAGGCTGCCCGGGAAGCAGCCCAACAAGCCGCCCGTCAAACCGCTCAACTGCCGCGGGGCGGCCGGGAGGTCGGAAGACCTCGGCCGCCCCGCTCAGAGCGTTCCTCAAACGCCGCCGCGTCACACTCCCGGCGGTCAGACTCCGGAGGTGACTTCCGTCTTGGCCTCCGAATCCTCCCCGGCGGCCGCCTCCCGGCGGTTGCGCACCACCGAGGACCAGTACGAGGCGGCGATCAGCACCACGCCCACCAGGCCGGTGATGACCTCGTTGATCTCGTACTTGATCGTGGCCAGCAGGATCACGGCCAGTGCGCCGATCGCGTAGTGCGCGCCGTGCTCCAGGTAGACGTAGTCGTCCAGGGTGCCCCTGCGGACCAGGAAGACGGTCAGCGACCGGATGTACATGGCGCCGATGCCCAGGCCCAGCGCCATCTCGAAGATGTCGTTGGTGACCGCGAAGGCGCCGATGACCCCGTCGAAGGAGAAGGACGCGTCGATGACCTCGAGGTAGAGGAAGAGGAAGAACGCGGCCTTGCCGGCCAGGCCGACCACGGTGGCGCCGCCGGAGCCACGGCCGCCGCTTCCGTTGAGCTGGGCGTTCGTGGCGGCCTTCGCGCCCTCGCCGTCCTCGCCCCCGGCCTCACCGGCCTCGTCGTCCTCGTCTTCGTCCTCCTCCTCTTCGAGCTTGTCCTCGAAGTAGCCGGAGATACCGCCGACGATCAGATACGTGAGCAGACCGGCGACGCCGGACAACAGGACGGTGGCGCTCTTGTCACCGCCGCCGTGGGCCACGTCGGTGGCCACGGTGGTGGCCGTGACCAGCAGCACGACCAGGGCGACCACGATCGAGAACGTGTCCAGCTTGCCCAGCTTGGCGAGCGGCTTCTCCAGCCACCCCAGCCACCTGATGTCCCGCTCCTCGAAGATGAAGTCGAGGAAGATCATCAGCAGGAAGACCCCACCGAAGGCCGCGATCGCCGGATGTGCCGCCGTGACCAGGTGTTCGTACTGGTTCTTGTCGTTGATCGCGAGATCGACGGCCTCGATGGGGCTCATCTTGGCCGTGACGGCGACGATGATCACCGGGAAGACCAGCCGCATGCCGAAGACGGCGACCAGGATGCCGACGGTCAGGAAGATCTTCTGCCAGAAGGCGTTCATCTTGCGCAGAATGCCCGCGTTGATGACCGCGTTGTCGAATGAGAGCGAGATCTCCAGGATCGAGAGGATCCCGACGATGGCGAGCCCCTGCCACCCCCAGAGGACGCCGGCCAGGGCCAGACCGATCACCGTGACGGCGAACGACCAACCAAAGGTTTTCAGGAGCACTGCCTACCCAATCCTTCGTCGTAAGGTCTCCCCCGCGCGCTTTACGCGGTTTTACGAAACGTTGACTCCGAAGTCTAGAGCGATGCCTCGCAGACCCGACGCGTACCCCTGCCCCACGGCCCTGAACTTCCATTCGCCGCCGTAGCGATAGACCTCGCCGAAGATCATCGCGGTCTCGCCGGAGGCGTCCTCGGAGAGGTCGTAGCGGGCCAGCTCCTGGCCGTCCGCCTGGTTCACCACCCGGATGAAGGCGTTGCTGACCTGCCCGAACGTCTGGCGCCTGGCCTCGGCCTCATGGATCGAGACCGGGAAGACGATCTTGTCGACCTCGGTCGGGACCTTGCTCAGATCGATCAGCAGGGACTCGTCGTCACCCTCGCCCTCGCCGGTGAGGTTGTCGCCGGTGTGCTCGACGGAGCCCTCGGGGCTCTTGAGGTTGTTGTAGAAGATGAAGTACTCATCGCCGAGCACCCGCCCCGACCGGCACAGCAGGGCGCTGGCGTCGAGGTCGAACGGCGCTCCGGTGGTGGAGCGCGCGTCCCAGCCCAGACCGATGAGCACCTGCGTGAGATTCGGAGCGGCTTTGGAGAGGGAGACATTGCCCCCCTTGGCGAGTGTGACGCCCATGATGCTGTTTCCTCCCCGGGTGTTGCGTGGGTGATACGCGTCCGGCGCCGCACCCCTGCCCCTGGGGCGCGGGGGGTGCGGCGCCGGAATGATGTGCCCTGTCGACGGCCTTCGGCCGCCTGCGACGGCCCGCTCGGACGTCGCTCAGACGTTGACGCCGAAGTCCTGCGCGATGCCGCGCAGACCCGAGGCGTACCCCTGTCCGATGGCGCGGAACTTCCACTCCGCACCGTTCCGGTACAGCTCGCCGAAGACCATGGCGGTCTCGGTCGAGGCGTCCTCGGAGAGGTCGTAGCGGGCGAGCTCATTGCCGTCGGCCTGGTTCACCACGCGGATGAACGCGTTGCGCACCTGGCCGAAGCTCTGCTGACGGGTCTCGGCGTCGTAGATCGACACCGGGAAGACGATCTTGGCGACATCGGCGGGGACACCCGCCAGGTTCACCTTGATCTGCTCGTCGTCGCCCTCGCCCTCACCGGTGAGGTTGTCACCGGTGTGCTCGACGGAGCCGTCGGGGCTCTTGAGGTTGTTGAAGAAGACGAAGTTCTGGTCGTTGCCGACCTTGCCCTCGGCGTTGGTCAGCAGGGCGCTGGCGTCGAGGTCGAAGTCCGTGCCCGTGGTGGTGCGGGCGTCCCAGCCGAGACCCACGATGACCGCGGTCAGGTTCGGGGCTTCCTTGGTCAGCGAGACGTTGCCGCCCTTGCTGAGGCTGACTCCCACGAGTCCTCCCAAAAAAGGTTCGTCAGGAGCACTGCGTGCCCCTTCATCAAAGGTTTCCCATCAGGATCAACGCGTCGATCCTAGTGAGCGGTTCCCGGCCGCTACAGGGTTTCGCGGGCCTTGGCTACAGGGCTTCCAGGGCCTTGGCGTAGTCGTTCAGGTCCCGGGCGTCGGGCAGGCCGTTGACGACCGTCCAGCGCACCACGCCCTCCTTGTCGATCACGAAGGTGCCGCGCACCGCGCAGCCCTTGTCCTCGTCGAAGACGCCGTAGGCGCGGCTGGTCTCGCCGTGCGGCCAGAAGTCCGACAGCAGGGGGTACTCAAGGCCCTCCTGCTCGGCGAAGACCCGCAGGCTGAAGGGCGAGTCGTTGGAGACCGCCAGCAGCTGGACGTCGTCGTTGACGAACGTCGGCAGCTCGTCACGGAGCGCGCACAGCTCGCCGGTGCACACGCCGGTGAAGGCGAACGGGTAGAAGAGGAGCACGACGTTCTTCTCGCCCCGGAAGTCGGAGAGCCTGACCGACTCGCCGTGCTGGTTCTTCAGCTGGAAGTCGGGGGCCTTCGCGCCGACCTCTATCGCCATGGGAGCCATCCCTTCACTCACGTTCGGAAAGATCTTGTTCGGAATGATCAAGGTTCGAATTGATCATGCGGTGCGCGGCCCAGCCTACGCTCAGAGCCCCCCTCCGTAGGGATACGGAGGGGGGCTCTGGGGTGTGGATTCGCCGGCCTCAGCGCTTGCCGCTGCGCGCGGCTTTGGGGGTGACCAGACGGCTGCCCGTCCAGTCCTTGCCCGCGTTGAAGCTCTTGGTCTGGGACAGGCCGGCAGTGGTCGCCGCCTCATTGATGTCGCTCGGCTCGACATAGCCGTCACGGCCGGTCTTGGGCGTCAGCAGCCAGACCGGTGCGCCGTCGTCGATCATCTGGATGGCGTCCACCAGCGCGTCCGTCAGATCGCCGTCGTCCTCCCGGAACCACAGCACAACGGCATCGGCCACATCGTCGTACTCCTCGTCGACGAGCTCCTGGCCGGTGATCTCCTCGATGGACTCGCGGAGCTCCTGGTCGACATCGTCGTCGTAGCCGATCTCCTGGACCACCTGTTCGGGCTGGAAACCCAGCCTCGCGGCAGGGTTGGTCCGCTCCTCCGCGTGGTCCGCGGTCGCGCTCACGGATTGCCTCCTGTCATCTTGCATTCACTCTTCGAGTCTGTGCGCCCCGCGCGCGTACGCGAGGGCTTGGGCGTAGTCCACACGGGCCGGGCGGATCGCGCAAGTACCCGGCCAGCGATCCCGCCCAAACGTTGACGTGTCGCCGCAACTCCCATCATGGAGGAACGACGCGCAACGGCGCGCGGCTGACCGGATTGCCCGAGGATGTCCGGCTTACGTGTGTGTCTAGCCACCCTACGCCGCTCCCGTGCCGAACGGTCGTACGCAGACGACCCCGGTCGTGGGCGTAAGGTTGCGATTCGGCCGTCGCACGTGAGACGGCCGCCGAAGCGCCCGTCTCGCCTGGTGATGGTTACCGCTGGGTAGAGGTGACGTATCCCGTACCCGAGGTACACGATGGAGAACGGCGCGACAGCAGCAGAGCACGAATCCATCTCCGTGCACCGCACGACCGAAAAGCGAAGGAATAGCGTGGCTTCCGGATCCGATCGCAACCCGATCATCATTGGCGGCCTTCCCAGCCAGGTCCCGGACTTCGATCCCGAAGAGACCCAGGAATGGCTCGACTCGCTCGACGCAGCCGTCGATGAGCGAGGCCGGGAACGTGCCCGCTACCTGATGCTTCGCCTGATCGAGCGCGCCCGCGAGAAGCGCGTCGCCGTGCCCGAGATGCGCAGCACGGACTACGTCAACACCATCGCCACCAAGGACGAGCCGTTCTTCCCCGGCAACGAGGAGATCGAGCGCAAGATCCTCAACGCGACCCGCTGGAACGCGGCGGTGATGGTCTCCCGGGCGCAGCGCCCGGGCATCGGGGTCGGTGGCCACATCGCCACCTTCGCCTCGTCCGCCTCGCTGTACGACGTGGGCTTCAACCACTTCTTCCGCGGCAAGGACCACGACAGCGGCGACCAGATCTTCTTCCAGGGCCATGCCTCCCCCGGCATCTACGCCCGCGCCTTCCTGCTCGACCGGCTGAGCGAGGACCATCTGGACGGATTCCGTCAGGAGAAGTCCAAGCTCGGTCACGCGCTGTCCAGCTACCCGCACCCACGGTCGATGCCGGACTTCTGGGAGTTCCCGACGGTCTCCATGGGCCTGGGCCCGCTCGGCGCGATCTTCCAGGCGCGGATGAACCGCTATATGGAGGCGCGCGGCATCGCCGACACCTCCAACTCCCACGTCTGGGCGTTCCTGGGCGACGGCGAGATGGACGAGCCGGAGTCGCTCGGCCAGCTCTCCCTGGCCGCCCGTGAGGGCCTGGACAACCTGACCTTCGTGGTCAACTGCAACCTCCAGCGGCTCGACGGCCCGGTGCGCGGCAACGGCAAGATCATCCAGGAGCTGGAGTCGCAGTTCCGCGGCGCCGGCTGGAACGTGATCAAGCTGGTCTGGGACCGCACCTGGGACCCGCTGCTGGCGCAGGACCGCGACGGCATCCTGGTCAACCGGCTGAACACGACGCCGGACGGTCAGTTCCAGACGTACGCGACCGAGACCGGCGCCTACATCCGCGACCACTTCTTCGGTGACGACCAGCGGCTGCGCAAGATGGTCGAGGGCATGACCGACGACCAGATCCTGCACCTGGGCCGCGGCGGTCACGACCACAAGAAGATCTACGCGGCGTACTCGGCGGCCAAGGCCCACAAGGGCCAGCCGACGGTGATCCTCGCGCAGACCGTCAAGGGCTGGACGCTCGGCCCGAACTTCGAGGGCCGCAACGCGACCCACCAGATGAAGAAGCTGACGGTCGACGACCTCAAGCGCTTCCGCGACCGGCTGCACCTGCCGATCCCGGACAAGGAGCTGGAGTCCGGCCTCCCGCCGTACTACCACCCGGGCCGGGACTCGGAGGAGATCCAGTACATGCACGACCGCCGCAAGGCGCTGGGCGGCTACGCGCCGACCCGTGTCGTGCGCGCCAAACCGCTGCGGCTGCCGGGCGACAAGACCTACGCCACGTTGAAGAAGGGCACCGGTCAGCAGCAGATCGCCACCACCATGGCGTTCGTCCGGCTGCTGAAGGACCTGATGCGGGACAAGGAGATCGGCAAGCGGTTCGTGCCGATCGCGCCCGACGAGTACCGCACCTTCGGCATGGACTCGCTCTTCCCCTCGGCGAAGATCTACTCGCCGCTGGGCCAGATGTACGAGTCGGTCGACCGTGAGCTGCTGCTGGCCTACAAGGAGTCGCCGACCGGTCAGATGCTGCACGACGGCATCTCCGAGGCGGGCTGTACGGCCTCGCTGATCGCGGCGGGCTCCGCGTACGCCACGCATGGCGAGCCGCTGATCCCGGTCTACGTCTTCTACTCGATGTTCGGCTTCCAGCGCACCGGTGACCAGTTCTGGCAGATGGCCGACCAGCTTGCGCGCGGCTTCGTTCTGGGCGCGACCGCCGGTCGTACGACCCTGACCGGTGAGGGTCTCCAGCACGCGGACGGCCACTCCCAGCTGCTGGCCTCGACCAACCCGGCGGTCGTCGCGTACGACCCGGCGTTCGGCTTCGAGATCGCCCATATCGTCCAGGACGGTCTGCGCCGGATGTACGGCGAGAACAGTGAGGACGTCTTCTACTACCTCACCGTCTACAACGAGCCGATCCAGCACCCGGCCGAGCCGGAAAACGTGGACCGCGAGGGCATCCTCAAGGGCCTCTACCGCTTCCGGCAGGGCGAGAAGGGCTCCGTACCGGCGCAGATCCTCGCCTCCGGTGTCGCGGTGCCGTGGGCGCTGGAGGCCCAGCGCATCCTGGCCGAGGACTGGAACGTCAAGGCGGACGTCTGGTCGGCCACGTCCTGGAACGAGCTGCGCCGGGACGCCGTCGAGGTGGAGGAGCACAACCTGCTCCACCCGGAGGAGGAGCAGCGCGTTCCGTACGTCACCCGGAAGCTCGCGGACGTGGAGGGCCCGAAGGTGGCCGTCTCCGACTGGATGCGGGCGGTTCCCGACCAGATCGCGCGCTGGGTGCCCGGCACGTACCAGTCGCTGGGCGCGGACGGCTTCGGCTTCGCCGACACCCGCGGCGCGGCGCGGCGCTTCTTCCACATCGACGCCCAGTCGATCGTGCTCGGCGTCCTGACGGAGCTCGCCCGCGACGGCAAGATCGACCGCTCGGCCCTGAAGCAGGCGATCGACCGCTACCAGCTCCTGGACGTGGCCGCCGCCGACCCGGGCCCGGCAGGCGGCGACGCGTAGCCGTCTGCGACGGCAGCAAGCCGCCCACGACGGGACCGCGAACTGAACGTGGGGCGGGCTGGACCTCCAGCCCGCCCCACGTCGTCGTGTGCCCCAGGCGCCAGGGGTAATTGAGGGCGGGGGCGCCGCCCCCGCCCTCCCGCCACCCGGTCCAGGGGCTCGCCCCGGCCCCCCGGTGCCCCAGCCCCCCGGGCCCCGGCCGTCCAGCCCCGGACACCGGACACCGGACACCGGGCGTCGGGCTCAGAGCGCCGAGCCTGGCACTTCGGCCGGGCCCGCGGCGGAGCCGCGCCGAACGGTGGGGCCCCACTGGCGGCGGCGGGACCCCGCCACCGTCCGGCGGGACGCCTGTGGGTACGGCCGGAGGGCTTCCGGGGGTCCGGGGGCGGGGCCCCTGGTTCGGGAAGGGGCGGGCCGGGGAACACTCAGCCCCCAGGCCCGCGCCCAAGCGGCGGGATCCAGTGCGGGCCCCGGACCGCCGGTCAGCGTTCCCAGATTTTGAAGGCGCGGACCTGGTACGGGGTTTCGGGGGCCCAGGAGCCGGTGGGGTAGGTGTGGAACTCGGCCGTCTCGGCGCATTCGCGGCTCTGATAGGCCGTCACCGGGCGTCCCGTGCGGTTCGCCAGGGAAGCCGCGGTGGTGCCGGACGGCAGGGGGACACAGCTTTCGATGTCGACGCCGGCCAGTTCATGGGTCTGGCGCGCCCCCGTGAAGCCGCCGCTCCGCCACAGGCACAGTTGACCGGCGGCACAGTTCCCCAGCCGCGGTGGGGCGGCCGGCCGGGCCGCCGCCGCGGCCGGGGCGAGGGTGGCGGTGAGGGCCAGAGCCGAGACGGCGGCCGTGATGATCGTGCGCATAACGCTTTCGCTCCCCGTGTGGAAAGAACAGAACGGGAGCCAGCCTGTCGCCGGCTCCCGTTCGCCACCATGGGGTCGATCAAGGTCCACCCTGATAGGGGGTTGACCGCGAGGGGTCAGATGTGGACGGCGCCCCCGGACGCGTCCGCGTTCTCACCGCGCTTGGTGAAGGCCGCGACCAGGGCCGCGACCACCGAGACGCCGGCGGCCACCGTGAAGGCGAGCCCCATCCCTGACACGAAGGTGTCATGCGCGACGGCCGTGATCTTGCCCGCGATCTCCGGCGGAGTGCCCTTGGGGACCGGGGCGATGCCGACCTCGACGGCGTCCGACGCCTTGGACTCCGCGCCCTCGGGCATCGGCGGCAGCCCGGCGTCGGCCCACTTCTCCGGCAGCGCGCTGTCCACCCGGCCCGCCATGACCGCGCCCAGGACGGCCGTACCGAGGCTGCCGCCGACCTGCATCGCGGCCTGCTGGAGGCCGCCGGCGACACCGGCGTGCTGGATCGGGGCGTTGCCGACGATGACCTCGGTGGCGCCGACCATGACCGGACCGAGGCCGAGGCCCAGCAGGGCGAACCACACGGCCATCTCGAGGCCGCCGCTGTCCGCGTCCAGCCGGGAGAGGCCGAACATCGAGACGGCGGTGATCATCATGGCGCCCACCAGCGGCGTCCGCGGCCCGAACTTGGTGATCAGCGCACCGGCCAGCGGCGAGGCGACGATCATCATCGCGGTGAGCGGCAGCAGCCGCAGCCCGCTGTCGACGGGGCTCATCCCGTGCACGTTCTGGAGATAGAAGGTGACGAAGAACAGCCCGCCCATGAAGCCGAAGGCCATCAGCACCATCAGCACGGTGCCCGCGCTCAGCGGCACCGAGCGGAACATGCTGAGCGGCAGCAGCGGCTCCGGCGTCCGGTTCTCCCAGAAGACGAAGACGACGAAGCAGACCGCCGCCAGGCCCAGGAAGAGCAGCGTGCGCTGGTCGCCCCAGTGCCAGTCGGCGGCGTTGATCAGCGCCCAGATCAGGCAGAACATCGCACCGGACAGCAGCACGATGCCGGGGAGGTCGAAGGACCGCGGGGCCTTCTCGGCGCGGTGGTCCACCAGGAGCAGCAGTCCGAGGACCACGGCCAGCACGCCGACGGGCGCGTTGATGAAGAAGACGGACTGCCAGTTGACGTGCTCGACGAGCAGTCCGCCGACGATGGGCCCGGCGGCGGTGGAGGCGCCGATCACCGAACCCCAGATGCCGATCGCCATGTTGAGCTTCTCGGCGGGGAAGGTGGCGCGCAGCAGCCCGAGCGCCGCGGGCATCAGCAGCGCGCCGCACAGGCCCTGCAGCACCCGGAACGCCACGACGAGCGACACCTCGCCGGAGAAGCCGATGGCGGCCGAGGAGAGGGCGAAGCCGACGACGCCGATGAGGAAGGTCTGCCGGTGGCCGAAGCGGTCACCCAGCTTGCCCGCCGTGATCAGCGCGACGGCGAGGGCCAGCAGATAGCCATTGGTGATCCACTGCACATCGGCGAGCGAGGCGCCGAGGTCCTTCTGGATGGCCGGGTTGGCGATGGCGACGATCGTCCCGTCGAGGGCGACCATCGTCACGCCGAGGGCGACGGTGAGGAGCGTCAGCCATGGATGACCCCGAAGCCCCTTCGGGGGAACGGTTATGGGAGGTTCCGGCGCCGAATCGGCGACGGTGGTCGAAGAGGTCATGCCCGGAGGCTAATGTCAGCGTCTGACAATTGACAAACCGATTCATCCGCCGGTAACTGACGTTTTTGTCACAGGTATCCTGATCAGCAGCGACGCGGCCCGAGACCGGCAGAAAGCGAGCCGATAGGTGACGACGGACGAGGCAGTGGCGGGCACGACGACGCCGCCACCGGCCGGGCTGCGCGAGCGCAAGAAGCAGCGGACGCGAAGCGCCCTGGTGCGCTCCGCGCTGGAGTTGTTCACCCGTCAGGGATACGAGCGGACGACGGTCGACGAGATCGCCGAGGCGGTCGAGGTCTCCCAGCGCACCTTCTTCCGGTACTTCGCCAACAAGGAGGAGGTCGCCTTCGCCAGCCAGGAGTCGGCCGAGTCCAACTTCTTCGCCGCCCTGTGCGGGCGCCCCGCGGGCGAGGCGCCGCTGGCCGCGCTGCGCGGGGCGGTCCTCGACGCCTGGGGGAGCATCGGGGAGGCCATCGAGCAGCTGGTGCCGCCCGAGCTCCACCTGCGGATGTACCGGGTGATCGAGTCCACGCCGAGCCTGCTCGCCGTCCATCTGCGCCGCACCGCGGAGATGGAGGAGCGGCTGGCGCGCGAGATCGCCCGCCGCGAGGGGCTGGACATCGACACCGACCCGCGGCCGCGGCTGCTGGTCGCGATGTTCGGCGGGGTGATCCGGGTGGCCGGGAAGCTGTGGACCGAGGGTGAGGAGGACAGCGTCGCCACATTGCGAGACCTCACCGCGTACCACCTTGATTACGTGGGCCCCGCCCTCGCCGAAAAATGGGATAAATAGCACCAATTCCGGCATAGCTCCCAAGAATTCCCGCTTTCAAACGTGATATGAGTCACGGGATTTGGCACGCGGCGTCGCGCTTCTCCTAGGGTGTCCCGCGGTGACTTCCTTCTCGGAGCTCGGCTCCCCCTCCCCCGGTTCCACCGCCTGGCGCGCCCTGCTCGCGCTGGCGGTGGTCTTCGTCCTCCTCGCCACCACCGGCTGGACGGCCGTACGGAGCCACAGAGGAGCCCCGGACGCGCTCACCGCTTCGATGAACGCCTGGCGCCACGGATCGCTCGGCGGCCGCGCGCTGCCCGACCCGTACGGCTCGCCGCGCGTCCTCGGCCGCTGGTTCGACTCGCTCACCAAGGCCCAGACGGACCGGGTGGTGCGGCGCTATCCGCTGGCCGTGGGCAATCTCAACGGCGCGCCGGTGACCCTGCGCTACCGCGCCAACCGCGTCGCCCTGCTCCAGGCGCGCGCCGACGAGCGCGAGCGGATGCACGACCCCCGGCTCACCCCGATGGGCCGCTCGGACGCGACACGCCGGATGCACCGCTACGAGGACCTGCTGGGCGCCGGGCGGCAGATCCTCTCCTTCGACCCCTCGGGCGCCGGGCGGGCCGCCGAGGTCTTCGGCGACCTCGCCCACGCCAACCGGGTCTCCATCGTGGTGCCGGGCGTGGACACCGACATCCTGACGTTCCAGAAGACGGGGCGCCCGTACACCGCCACGGTCGGAATGGCCCGCGCGCTCTACGACAACGAGCGGGCCGACGCCCCGGACGCCAAGACCGCCGTCATCGCCTGGGCCGACTACACCTCCCCGGCCGGGATCGGCATGGACGCGGCCACCGGCAAGCTGGCCGCCCAGGGCGCGGTGCGGCTGCGCGCGCTGGTGAACGGGCTGCCCTCGCTCTCCCGGGTCTCGCTGATGTGCCACAGCTACGGCTCGGTGGTGTGCGGGGTCGCCGCCCGCGATCTGCCGCCCAAGGTCACCGATATCGCGGTGGCCGGCAGCCCCGGGATGCGCGCCGGCCACGTCTCCGATCTGGGCACCAGCGCCCGGGTGTGGGCGATGCGCGACTCCGGCGACTGGATCGAGGACATTCCGCATCTGGAGTTCGGCGGGCTCGGCCATGGCGCGGACCCGGTCTCCTCCGGCTTCGGCGCCCGGGTGCTGGCCGCGGACGGCGCGGATGGACACGCCGGATACTTCGAACCGGGCACGACCAGCCTGGACAACTTCGCGCGGGTGGGAATCGGTGCTGTCCAGTCCGTGAGCTGCGGCGACGGCGACGACTGCACCGCGGGGCTACGCTGACGCCGGACATAAACACCGGAAACTCTAGTGACGCGCGTAGCCTCAAAGGGGGACGGGCGGGCCACCGCCGCATACGATGAGCCGCATGGGTGATGTGCTGGCCGGTTTTCAGACCGTCTGGGAGTTCGACACCGACTCCATGCTCATCCGCTTCGAACGGGGGATCCGCACGCCGAAGCTGCTCCAGGCGCTCGGCGAACGCCGCATCCCCTTCGAGGCGCTGTCCGGGGTGGAGCTCGCCGTGGGCAAACGCGGAACGGTGGTGCTGCGCGCCGTGCCCAGACCGGGCGCCGACCCGCTGATGGACGCCGCCGACGGCCAGCTCAAGGAGGCGTACGACCCGTACCGCCTGGTGCTGCCGGCCGAGCGGGAGACCCTCGCCGACTACTACGCCGAGCGGATACGCGAGTCCCTCGGGCCCGAGGCGGACATCCCGGCCGAGGCGCATCTGGTGACCGTGCCCCCGCCGCCGCTGTCCTTCAAGGCGTACGACGGCAAGGCGTCCTTCGACGGCAAGGCCGTCTCCTTCCGCTGGTTCTGGACCGGCGCCTCCTCGGAGAAGTGGAAGGTCGGGGACCAGCGCTTCCGGATCGACGAACTCACCGGTGTGGAGTGGCGTTCGCCGGAGAGCCGCGGCTCGGCGGGCACCGTCCCCAAGGAGGGCTCCGCCAAGGCCGGTGCCGCCAAAGGGGGTTCCACCAAGGGGGGTTCCGCCAAGGACGGCACGGCCAGGAACGGCACCGGCAAGGTCTCGCCCAAGGGCGGTGGCCACGGCTATCTGCGGCTGCTGCGGCGCTCCGCCGAGGACCAGCCCGCCGACCGCCCCGACCGGGACCCGGCGGCCGTCGTCTTCGGGATGGGCTACGGCCTCGTCCACCAGTCACTGCCGTTCGCCGCGGCCGTCCTGGAGGCCGTACGGGCCTCCTCCCCCGTGCCGTGCGCCGAGGGCGCCCCGGCCGCGAACCGGACCGCCGCCCCGCGCCGCGACCCCGCCGACATCGCCGAGCGCATCCGCCACCTGGGTGAGCTGCACACGGCCGGGCTGCTGACCGACGACGAGTTCAGCGCGAAGAAGGCCGAGCTGCTGGCGGAGCTGTAAGTGTCCGGTCCCTCCTCCGCACCGGCCGGCGCGGCCGCCGGCGCCTCATCGACCGCCGCCTCCTCCACCGCGCACGAGAGCCTGCCCAAGGCCGCCCGACGGCAGGCGGGCGGCCTCGCCCGCGCCCTGGTGACGCCCAGCTATCCGGCGACACCGCTGTTCGCCCAGTCGCCCAGGAGCTGGCTGCGCAGGGTGCCGTACGGCGTGGCGATGGTCCTCACCACGATCCTGGTCCCCACCACCGCCCAGATGCTCTCCCATGACTACGGGGTGGGCGGCGGCGTCGCCACGTTACTCGGCATCGCCCAGACCACCCCGCTGCTGCTGTCGGTCACCCGCCCCCTCCAGGCGTGGTGGATCGTCTTCCTCTCCGACCTGGTCTGCGCCCTGGTGGTGCTCGGCACCGCGGACCACCTCGAGAACCGGGTGTGGCCCTGGCTGCCGGGCGCCATCATCGGCTATCTCTTCCTGCTGCTCGCCCTCGCACTGCGCGAACCGCGCCGCACCCTGGTGGCGGTGTGGCTGCTCACCGGCACCGCGGGACTGGCGCTCGGCATGGCCTTCCCGGACAAGAGCAACGGCAGCAATGTGGTGCTGTTCGTGCTCAGCGGCGTGGTACTGCTCGTCGCCGGGGCGCTGCGCGAGCGCGGGGACGCCCAGCGGCGGCTGGCCGAGCAGGAGACGATCAGCGAGGCCGAACGGGCCCATCGCACCCTGCTGGAGGAGCGCACCCGGATCGCCCGTGAGCTGCACGATGTGGTCGCCCACCACATGTCGGTGATCACCGTGCAAGCGGACAGCGCCCCGTACCGGATCGGCGGTCTGCCCACCGAGGCGGAGCGGGAGTTCTCCACCATCGCCGCCACCGCCCGGGAGTCGCTCGCCGAAATGCGGCGGCTGCTGGGCGTGTTGCGCAGCGAGGAGACCCGCGGGGAACGGGCGCCGCAGCCGGGGCTGCGGCAGGTGCCCCAACTGGTCGAGGCGACGGTACGGGCCGGGATACCGACCACGCTGACCATCGCGGACGACGTGGCCGAGCTCGAACCGCTGCCGCAGGCCGTGGGGCTGTCCGCGTACCGCATCGTGCAGGAGGCGCTGGCCAATGTGGTGCGCCACGCGCCGGGCGCCGCCACCCGGGTCGCCATCTCCGCCGAGGACGGCTCGGCGCTGACCCTGCTGGTGGTCAACGGCCCGCCCGACAGCGCGCCCACCAAGCCCCTGGAGACCAGCGGCACCGGCCACGGCCTCGTCGGCATGGTCGAGCGCGTACGGCTGGTCGGCGGCATGCTCGACACCGGCCCGCTGCCCGACGGCGGCTTCCGCGTCGCGGCCCGCCTCCCCCTGGTAGACCTCGAAGAGACGGACCCGTCATGACCATCAAGGTGATCATCGTCGACGACCAGGCGATGGTGCGGGCGGGGTTCGCCGCCCTGCTCGCCGCGCAGAGCGATATCGACGTCGTCGGCGAGGCGCCGGACGGGCGGGAGGGCGTGGCGGTCAGCCGCCGCAGCCACCCCGATGTGGTGCTGATGGACGTGCGGATGCCCGAGATGGACGGGCTCGAGGCGGCCCGGCAGCTGCTGGACCCGCCGCGCGGGGTCACCCACCGGCCCAAGGTCCTGATGCTCACCACCTTCGACGTGGACGACTACGTCTACGAGGCGCTGCGCGCCGGGGCCAGCGGCTTTCTGCTGAAGGACGCCCCACCGGCCGATCTGATCTCCGCGGTCCGGGTGGTGGCGGCGGGCGAGGCGCTGCTCGCCCCGTCCGTCACCCGCCGGCTGATCGCCGACTTCGCCCGTCAGCGCCCCGCCCCGCGCCGCGACGGCCCGGCCCTGCGGCGCAGCGGGCTGACGCCGCGGGAGACCGAGGTGCTGGAGCTGATCGCCCGTGGCCTGTCCAACCAGGAGATCGCCGAGTCGCTGGTGCTCGCGGAGCAGACGGTGAAGACCCACATCGGCCGGGTGCTGGCCAAGCTGGGGCTGCGCGACCGCGCCCAGGCGGTGATCTTCGCCTACGAGTCGGGCCTGGTGACACCGGGTCATTGACTCCGGCCGGGCGGCCACCCCCTACTGGGGTATGACATCCCACTTGGCACCGGGGGGTGACGTACCGCCACCCGACACCTCTCTACCTTTCCCTCCGCCACCGCCGGAACCACCGATGGGACCGCCGGTGAAACCACCGACGGAACCACCGACGGACGAGGGAAAGACGCCGCCATGTCCCAGACGCTACGCACCAGGCACTACGCACGACGCCTGATCACCGCGGCGCTCACCATCACCGTCATGGCGGGGACGGCCGGCTGGACGGTGGCCCACGAGGAGCAGGCCATCACCGGGCCGCCGCCGGGGACCGCCGCATGGCTGGCGGACCATTCGCTGGGCGGGGCCGGGCGCGAGCTGCCCGATCCGGCCACCACCTCGCCCGCCGGGATCGCCCGGTTCTTCGACCGGCTCACCGAGGTCCAGCGGAAGGCGCTGGTCATCCGGCACCCGGAGGTGGTGGGCAATCTGGACGGGGCACCGCTGAGCCTGCGGTACGAGGCCAACGCCCGGGCGATCCGGGCCGCCTGGCACAAGGAGCGGAAGGCCGATCCGAAGAGCCCGCTCGCCGAGCGGTACGCGGCGCTGCTGAAGCCCGGCCGCCAGATCCTCGCCTTCGATCCGCGCGGGCGCGGCCAGGTGGCGGAGGTGTACGGGGACTTGGCGGCGGCCCGGCGCACGGCCGTGATCGTGCCGGGTTCGGACATCGACCTGGACGACTTCGACCGCACGGGCGACCCGTACGGCGCCCCGGCCGGAATGGCCCGGTCGCTGCGGGCGCAGATGGCCGAGGACGCGCCCACGACGCCGACCGCCGTCATCGCCTGGGTCGGCTATACGACCCCGGTCGGGCTGGGCCCGGACGCCGCCACCAGCCGGCTGGCCAAGGCGGGCGCGCCCCGGCTGGACCGGTTTCTGGCCGGGCTCGCCGTGACCACCGCGGCCACCGCCGACGCCCCGCCCGCCGTCTTCTGCCACAGCTACGGCTCGGTGGTCTGCGGTCTCGCCGCCTCCGCGATGGACCGCGCCCGCGTCTCCGACCTGGTGGTGCTGGGCAGCCCGGGGATGCGCGCGGACAGCGCCGAGGGCCTGCGCACCGGGGCCCGGGTCTGGGCGGCGCGGGACCGCACCGACTGGATCCGGCGGGTGACCGGCTATGACTTCCTGGGCCTGGGCCACGGCGACGACCCGACCGATCCGTCCTTCGGCGCCCGGGTGGTCTCCTCCGAAAGCGCCCACGGGCACACCGGGTACTTCGCGCCGGGGACGGATTCGCTGCGCAACTTCTCGCGGATCGCGCTGGGGGACTTCGACGACGTGCGGTGCGCGGAGGAGGACGGCGGCGGTCCGGGCACGGGGCCGGACTGCCGCCAAGACCTCATCTGACCGCCGTCAGGCCCGGCATCTGGTGGTGCCGCGTCCGGCCCGGCATCTGGTGGTGCCGGGTGCCATCGGCCACCCGGCGAGCCCCGGCGCCCCGCGCTACGGCCCGACGCACGCCATCAACACGGCGGCCGCCCGCCACGCCCCGGCCGCCCGGCGCGTCCGACCGGTCGCGCCTGGCGCCCGACGGCACCGCGCACCGGCGGTCTCCCCCACTGCGGCCCGGCGCCGCAGGCTATTCGCGGCCCGCGCTCGTCGCGCTCATGTCGGCGTAGCGGGCGCCCGCCACCTGGCCCGCGATCGGCTCCAGCGCGGCCAGCTCGTCCGCGCTCAGCTCGATCCGGGTCGCGCCGGTGTTCTGCTCGATCCGGGCGCGGGTGCGAGTGCCGGGGATCGGCACCACGGCGAGCCCGTGCACCTGGGCCTGCTGCTGCACCCAGGCCAGCGCGATCTGGGCGAGCGTGGCCCCGCGCGCCTCGGCGATCTTCCGCAGCGGCTCCAGCAGCGCGGCGTTGGCGGCCGCGTTGTCGCCGGTGAAGCGGGGCTGAAGGCGGCGGAAGTCGCCCTCGCCCAGCTCCCGCTCCGCCTGGACGAAGGAGCCGGTGAGAAAGCCGCGGCCGAGCGGCGAGTACGGGACCAGGGCGACGCCCAGCTCGCGGGCGGCCCCGACCACGCTCTCCTCGATGTCGCGGCTGAACAGCGACCACTCCGACTGCACCGCCGCGATGGGGTGCACCGCGTGCGCCGCGCGCAGCTCGTTCGCCGTGACCTCGCTCAGTCCGAGGTGCTTGACCTTCCCCTCGGCCACCAGCTCGGCCATGGCGCCGACGCTCTCCTCCAGCGGCACCTCGGGGTTGCGCCGGTGCATGTAGTACAGGTCGATGTGGCCGACCCCGAGGCGGCGCAGGCTGCCCTCGATGGCCTGGCGGATGTACGGGCGGTCGTTGCGGATCCGCTGGCGGCCGAACGGGTCGCTCTCGTCGCGCTCGATGGCGAACTTGGTGGCCAGGGTGATCCGGTCCCGGTTGGCCCGGACGAAGGGGGAGATGAATTCCTCGTTCCGTCCGAAGCCGTAGACATCGGCGGTGTCGAAGAGCGTGACGCCCAGCTCCAGGGCCCGTTCCAGCGTGGCCCGCGCCTCCGCCTCGTCGTGGGTCGGTCCGTAGGCCCAGCTCATGCCCATGCAGCCCAGGCCCTGAACGCCGACCTCGGGTCCGCCGGTCCCCAGGCCGACGGTCGCGATGGTCTCGTTGGTGCTGTCGCTCATACGGGGTCAAACCTCTCCGACGCCCTCCGGGCGTCAGCGTAGACATCGATCTTGAAGTCGAGGACTTCGAGCGTGCTCTGGAGCTCGGCGATCCGCTCCCGCACGTTCTCGCGGTGCGTGGTCAGCAGCTCCTCGCGCTCGGCGAAGGTGTGCTCGCCCTCCCGCACCAGCTCGGCGTAGCGGACCATGTCCGCGACCGGCATCCCGGTCAGCCGCAGCTTGCCGACGAGGTCGAGCCAGTCCAGGTCGCGGTTGGTGAAGCGGCGCTGGCCGGTGTGCGTACGGTCCACATGGGGCATCAGCCCGATCCGCTCGTACCAGCGCAGGGTGTGGGCCGTCAGCCCGGTGTGGGCGACGACCTCACTGATCGAGTACCGGTCCTGCCCGGTGGGCCGGGGGTGGCCGCTCCTCCCCGCGCAGTTCTTCCGCGCCGTCACCGGGGCGCTCTCCATCACGGTCATGCCGATTCACCTCTCGCGGGTCGCGGATCCGCACACCTCGTCGACGTCTTCAACGCTATTGAGTTCGAGTGCACTCCAAGCAAGCGGAGATTTGGGGGAACCTTGGCGCCTGCGGCGGGCTGCTCCCCTCCCCGCCCCTTCCCGAAACTGGGGCTTCGCCCCAGACCCCGGCCAGCCAATCGCCGCGAACAGCGCCCGCCCTGCGGCCGCCCTGGACCCGGGCTCACCGGCCAGCCGCCGCTCGACCGCCGCGTCGCAGGCGTCGCGGTCGGCCCCCGGTCGGCGAGCCGATCGGGGCGACGGTCGGCCCGTCGCCCCGGGGTCCAGGGGCGGAGCCCCTGGTTGCGAGAAGGGGCGGGGAGGGGGAAGCGTCGATATGCGGCTCCGCCGCGGGGCCCCGCCGGGCACCCCGTAGGCTCATGGGCATGGAGAGCCTGCGGATGATCGAGAACTGGCCGGTTCCGACGGCGGCGGCCGCCGTCGTGCGCGCGGACGGCACCCTGGCCGGATCGTACGGCCCGACCGGCCATCGCTTCCCCCTCGCCTCGGTCACCAAGCCGCTCGCCGCCTACGCCGCGCTGGTCGCCGTCGAGGAGGGCGCGGTGGAGCTGGACGAACCGGCGGGACCCGAGGGCTCCACGGTGCGCCATCTGCTGGCGCACACCTCCGGGCTCGCCTTCGACGAGCACCGCTCGGTCGCCGCGCCCGGCAACCGCCGGCTCTACTCCAACGCCGGGTTCGAGGTGCTGGGCGACCACATCGCCAAGGCCACGGACATCCCGTTCCCGGAGTATCTGCGCCAGGCGGTGCTGCAGCCGCTCGGCATGGTCGCCACCGACCTGCCCGGCTCGCCCGCCAAGGACGGCGTCTCGACCGTGGACGACCTGGTGCGCTTCGCGGCGGAGCTGCAGGCCCCGCGGCTGCTGGCGGCCGAGACGCTGGCCGGGGCCGCCTCCGTGGTCCACCCGGGTCTCACCGGTGTGCTGCCCGGCTACGGACATCAGCGGCCCAACGACTGGGGGCTCGGCTTCGAGATACGCGACGGCAAGTCGCCGCACTGGACCGGCGCCTCGTCCTCGCCCCGCACCTTCGGGCATTTCGGCCAGTCCGGGACGTTCCTGTGGGTGGACCCGGACGCGGGCGCCGCCTGTGTGGCCCTGACCGACCGGGCCTTCGGCCCGTGGGCGATCGAGGTCTGGCCCGGGTTCACCGACGCGGTCCTGGCCGAGTTGGGGCAGAGCTGAGCCAGGGGTCTCCAACGGATCGTGGCGCCTGCGGCGGGCTGCTCCCCTCCCCGCCCCTTCCCTCAACTGGGGCTCCACCCCAGCCCCCCGGGGTCCAGGGGCGAAGCCCCTGCCACGCGGCGGAGCCGGACGCCCCGTAGCCCCTCAACACCCTCAGCTGTAGCCCGGCTCCGCGTGCATCTCCCAGATCAGCAGCTCGGCCGGGCCCTCGGCGCGCGCCTCAAGACCCTCCTCGGCGGAGATCCGGGCCGCGTCGCCGGGCGTGAGGGTCTCCCCGCCGATCCGCACCGCGCCGCGCACCGCGTGCGCGTACACCCACGGCGCGTCCGGCAGCGCGGTGCGCTCACCGTCCACCAGCCGCCGCACATGCAGCACCGCCTCGGTGCGCTCCAGCGCGTACGGGGTGCCGTCGGCGATGCCGCGCACCACCTCGTACGCCGGGTCCGTGGCGGCACCCGGGCCCGGCATCAGCCACATCTGGACGAAGGTGAGGGGTTCCGCACCCGCGTTGCGCTCGGTGTGACGCACTCCGCTTCCGGCGCTGAGCCGCTGGACGTCGCCGGGGCGCACGGCGGTCCGCGCGCCGGTGGAGTCCTCGTGGGTCAGCTCGCCCTCGACGACCCAGGTGACGATCTCCATATCGCGGTGCGGGTGTTCGGCGAAGCCGGCGCCGGGGGCGAGCCGTTCCTCGTTGCAGGCCACGAGGGACCCGAACCGCACATTGCCGGGGTCGTAGTGCCCAGAGAAGGAAAAGGCGTGGCGCGTCTCGATGCCCGCGCCCTCCCCGCCCGGATACCGTGCACCGGACCGCTGTATCCACATCACCCGGTCCACGGTAGTGCGCCCCGGACCGTCCGCCCCCGCCCCGTCCCTACCCCCGCGTAGCCTCCCGCCCCCAGCGCTCACCACCCGATAAGGCAGTCTTGTCCTCGTGCCTGAACCAGCCTCGAACACCCCGCATCCGCACAGTGCCACCCTGCGCCGCCTGGAGAAGTCCTCCGGGAAGCTCGCCGCCAACGCCATCGCGCGCATGGACGAGCAGCTGCCGTGGTACCGGGCGATGCCGCCCGAGAACCGCTCCTGGATCGGGCTGGTGGCGCAGGCGGGCATCGCGGCCTTCACCGAATGGTTTCGCCACCCCGAGGCACCCCAGGCGATCAGCACCGATGTGTTCGGCACCGCCCCGCGCGAGCTGACCCGGGCGATCACCCTGCGGCAGACCGTGGAGATGGTCCGCACGACCATCGAGGTCATGGAGTCGGCGATCGACGACGTGGCGGCCCCGGGTGATGAGTCGGTGCTGCGCGAGGCGCTGCTGGTGTACGCGCGGGAGATCGCCTTCGCCACCGCCCAGGTGTACGCGCAGGCCGCCGAGGCGCGCGGCGCCTGGGACGCCCGGCTGGAGTCGCTGGTGGTCAACGCGGTGCTGTCCGGCGAGGCGGACGAGGGGGCGCTGTCCCGCGCCGCCGCCCTGGGCTGGAACTCGCCCGAACATGTGTGCGTGGTGCTGGGTACCGCCCCGGACGGGGACAGCGAGCTGACCGTCGAGGCGATCCGGCGGGCCGCCCGCCATGCCAAGCTGCAGGTGCTCACCGGGGTGCTGGGCGACCGTCTGGTGGTGGTCGCGGGCGGCTCGGACAATCCGCTCCAGGCGGCGAAGGCGCTGATCGGGCCGTATGCCCCGGGGCCGGTGGTGGCCGGTCCGGTGGTCTCCGACCTGCTGGCCGCGACCCGCTCGGCGGGGGCGGCGGCGGCCGGGCTGAAGGCGTGCACCGCCTGGCCGGACGCGCCCCGTCCGGTGCTCGCCGACGATCTGCTGCCCGAGCGCGCGATGGCCGGGGATCCGGCTGCCCGTGAGCAGTTGGTGGAGGAGATCTACAGACCGTTGGAGGAAGCCGGTTCGGCGCTGCTCGAGACACTGAGTGTGTACCTCGAACAGGCGAGCAGTCTGGAGGGTGCGGCCCGGATGCTCTTCGTTCACCCGAACACCGTCCGCTACCGGCTACGACGTGTGACGGACGTCACCGGATGGTCACCTTCCGACGTCCGGTCGGCGTTTACTCTGCGCATAGCCCTGATCCTGGGACGTCTCGCCGACGCGAACATATTGCCCTGACCGTTTGTTGGACCCCCACAATTCCCCTGACGGTTCTTCGTCCTTGTCCTCACGGGCGAGTCGGACCGTCCACAAGAGAGAGTGTGAGAGTGCTCGTACTCGTCGCTCCCGGCCAGGGCGCTCAGAAGCCCGGCTTCCTGACCCCCTGGCTCGACCTCCCCGGCGTCACCGAACGTCTGACCTGGTGGTCGGCCGTCTCCGGCCTGGACCTCATCCACTACGGCACCAAGGCCGACGAGGAGGAGATCCGCGACACCGCGGTGGCCCAGCCGCTGCTGGTGGCCGCCGGTCTGGTCGCCGCCCACGCGCTGTTCGGCGAGGGCGTCGAGGGCGCGACCGGTCTCGCGGAGCTGCCGAACCGTATCGGCGCGGTCGCGGGCCACAGCGTCGGCGAGATCACCGCGGCCGTGGCCTCCGGTGTGCTCACCGACGAGGCGGCCATGGTGCTGGTCCGCCGCCGCGGACTCGCCATGGCGGAGGCCGCGAGCCGCACCGAGACCGGAATGGCCGCCATACTGGGTGGTGAGCAGGACACTGTCGTCGCCCACCTCGACAAGCACGGACTGACCCCGGCGAACGTCAACGGCGCCGGGCAGATCGTGGCGGCGGGCACCGCCGAGCAACTGGCGGCGCTGGCCGAGGACAAGCCGGAGGGGGTGCGCCGCGTCGTACCGCTCAAGGTGGCCGGCGCGTTCCACACCGACCACATGGCCCCGGCGGTCGCCGCCCTCGAGGCCCTGGTCGCGGGCGTCCCGGTGGCCGATCCGCGCACCCGATACGTCTCCAACCGGGACGGCGGGGTCGTGGCGTCCGGGACCGAGGTGATCGAGCGGATGGTCGCCCAGGTGTCCAACCCGGTGCGCTGGGATCTGTGCATGGAGACCTTCCAGAAGCTGGGCGTCACCGCGCTGATCGAGGTGGCCCCGGGCGGCACGCTCACCGGCATCGCCAAGCGCGCGCTGCCGGGCGTCACCAATGTGGCGCTGAAGACTCCGGACGATCTCGACGCGGCCCGTGCGCTGATCGAGGAGCACGCCGTTCCCGTCGACACCCCGGCCGAAGAGGAGCTCCGAGAAGCATGACCGCGAAGATCAAGCCCAGTAAGGGCGCCCCGTACGCGCGCATTCTCGGCGTCGGTGGCTACCGTCCGACCCAGGTGGTGCCGAACGAGGAGATCCTCAAGCACATCGACTCCTCCGACGAGTGGATCCGCTCCCGCTCCGGCATCGCCACCCGGCACTGGGCCGGTCCGGACGAGACGGTCGCCGCCATGTCCGTGGAGGCCGGAGGCAAGGCCATCGCCGACGCCGGCCTGACGCCGGAGCAGATCGGCGCCGTGATCGTCTCCACGGTCTCGCACCTGAAGCAGACCCCGGCGGTCGCCACCGAGATCGCGCATCTGCTGGGCGCCGGCAAGCCGGCCGCGTTCGACATCTCGGCGGGCTGCGCGGGCTTCGGCTACGGGCTGACCCTCGCCAAGGGCCTGATCACCGACGGCACCGCGGAGCATGTGCTGGTCATCGGGGTCGAGCGGCTTTCGGACCTGACCGATCTGGAGGACCGGGCGACGGCCTTCCTGTTCGGCGACGGCGCCGGCGCCGTGGTGGTCGGCCCCTCCAAGGAGCCCGCGATCGGCCCGACCGTCTGGGGCTCGGAGGGCGACAAGTCCGACACCATCACCCAGACGCTGCCCTGGGACGTCTACCGCCGGCAGGACGCCGCCGACGTGCGCTACCCGGCGCTGCGCCAGGAGGGCCAGGCCGTCTTCCGCTGGGCCGTCTACGAGATGGCGAAGGTCGCCCAGCAGGCCCTGGACGAGGCCGGGGTCAGCGCGGATGAGCTCGACGCGTTCATCCCCCACCAGGCCAATATGCGGATCATCGACTCGATGATCAAAACCCTCAAGCTGCCGGAGCACGTCACGGTCGCCCGTGACGTGGAGACCACCGGCAACACCTCGGCCGCCTCCATTCCGCTCGCCATGGAGCGGCTGTTGGCGACGGGGCAGGCGAAGAGCGGCGACACCGCGCTCGTCATCGGATTCGGAGCGGGTCTCGTCTACGCAGCGACGGTCGTTACCCTCCCTTAGGCTCCATAGTCCATATCCACGCAGCCCCGTAGAAGTCGGACGCTGCGCCACCACCGCAACACACCGAAGAAGGAGCGCCGCAATGGCCGCCACTCAGGAAGAGATCCTCGAGGGTCTCGCCGAGATCGTCAACGAGATCGCCGGTATCCCGACCGAGGACGTCCTGCTGGACAAGTCCTTCACCGACGACCTGGACGTCGACTCGCTGTCCATGGTCGAGGTGGTCGTCGCCGCCGAGGAGCGCTTCGACGTGAAGATCCCGGACGACGACGTCAAGAACCTCAAGACCGTCGGCGACGCCGTCGACTACATCCTCAAGCACCAGGGCTGAGCCCGTATCAAGGCCGGTCGTCGCCACCCGTGCGGTGGCAGGTCCAGCACCTTCTACACGTGGAGTAGGAATTCCTGTGAACTCGACCAATCGCACCGTGGTCGTCACCGGTGTTGGTGCCACGACGCCGCTGGGTGGCGACGCCCCGTCGACCTGGGAGGCCCTGCTTTCCGGCCGGTCCGGCGTCCGCCTCCTGGAGGAGGAATGGGCGGCCGAGTTGCCGGTCCGCATCGCCGCGAAGATCGCGGTGGAGCCAGGCACGGTCATTCCGCGTCCGCAGGCCCGCAAGCTCGACCGGTCCGCGCAGTTCGCGCTGCTCGCGGCTCGTGAGGCATGGGCGGACGCGGGCTTCACCGCCAAGGCGGGCGAGGACTCCTCGATCGACCCCGACCGGCTCGGCGCGGTCGTGGCCTCCGGTATCGGCGGGGTCACCACCCTGCTCGACCAGTACGACGTGCTGCGCGAGAAGGGCGTCCGCAAGGTCTCCCCGCACACCGTGCCGATGCTGATGCCCAACAGCCCGGCGGCGAACGTCAGCATCGACCTCAACGCCCGCGCGGGCGCGCACACCCCGGTGAGCGCGTGCGCCTCCGGTGCCGAGGCCATCGGCTACGCCATCGAGATGATCCGCACCGGCCGCGCCGATGTGGTCGTCGCGGGCGGCACCGAGGCGTCCATCCACCCGCTGCCCATGGTCGCCTTCGGCAACATGATGGCGATGTCCAAGAGCAACGACGACCCGCAGGGCGCCTCGCGCCCGTTCGACGTCGACCGCAACGGCTTCGTGATGGGCGAGGGCTCGGGCGCCATCGTCCTGGAGTCGGCGGAGCACGCCGCGGCACGCGGCGCCCGGGTGTACGCGCAGGCCATCGGCCAGGGCATCTCGGCCGACGCCCACCACATCACCCAGCCGGAGCCGTCCGGCAACGGCATCGGGAACGCGCTGCAGAACCTGGTGGAGAACACCGGCATCAGCGGTGCCGAGATCGCGCACGTCAACGCGCACGCGACCTCGACGCCGCAGGGCGACCTGGCGGAGGTCAAGGCGCTGCGCAAGGTGTTCGGCGACGACGTGGACCACATGGCGGTCTCCGCCACCAAGTCCATGACGGGCCATCTGCTCGGTGGCGCGGGCGGTGTGGAGACGGTGGCCAGCGTGCTCGCGCTGTACCACCGGCTGGCCCCGCCGACGATCAACATCGGCTCGCTGGACCCGGAGGCGGACGCGGACGTCGTGACCGGCGAGGCGCGGGCGCTGCCGGCCGAGGGCCCGATCGTGGCGCTGAACGACTCGTTCGGCTTCGGCGGCCACAATGTGGTGCTGGCCTTCCGCTCGGTCTGACGCCGAGGGGAGTCTGACGCGGCGATACGCGGCGTCGAGAGTCTGACGCGGCGATACGCGGGTGCGGCCCGCCCCCGGCTCCGGCCGGGGGCGGGCCGCTTCCGCGTCAGGGCGTCAGGGCGTCAGGGGGCTTCGCCGTCGAAGCTGGCGAAGTACGAGGCCACCATGTCCTCGTCGCCGTGTCCCGCCTCGATCGCGCGGCGGAACCGCTCCGCGCCCGCGGCCGCCAGGTCCAGCCGCACTCCGGCGCGCTCCCCGGCCTGCACGATCAGCCGGGCGTCCTTCTCGGCGGTCTTGGTGGCGAAGCTGGGCTCGAGGTCGCCCCGGAGCACCTGGGCCGACTTGACCCGCATATAGCCGTTGTCCAGCGGGCCGCCCTCGACCGCGTCCAGGAAGCCCTGCCAGTCCACGCCCAGCCCCTTGGCGAGGGCGGCCGCCTCGGCGGTGGCGTGGGTGACGTTGAGGACCCAGCTGTTGAGCACCAGCTTGAGCCGGGTGGCGGCGGCCCCCTCCGCGCTGTCGCCGACCCACACCGTACGGCTGCCGATGGCGTCGAAGACCGGCCAGACGACCGGGCGGACGGGGTTGGGCCCGGCGGCCAGCACCAGCAGTTGCCCGCTCTCCGCGGGCTGCCTGGTGCCGAGCACGGGCGAGTCGATGAGGACGAGGTCCTTCTCGCGGGCGAACGCGGCGAGCGATTCCAGCGCCTCAAGACCCGCCGTGGTGGCCTGGGCCCACACGGTGCCGGGGCGCAGCGCGGGGGCGGCCTGCCGCATCGTCTCGAGCGTCACGGCGCCGTCGTAGAGGATGGTCAGGACGACATCGGCGCCGTCCACGGCCTCGGCCGGGGTGTCGGTGACGCGTACGCCGTCCTCGCTGAGCGGCTCGGCCTTGGATCGGGTGCGGTTCCACGCACGGACCTCGAGCCCGGAGCGGGCGAGGTTGCGGGCCATTCCGGAGCCCATGATGCCGGTGCCGAGGACCGCGACGGACGTTGCCGGGTGTTGTTCGGTCATTCCGCCACGCTAAAACCCGAAGCGGGCTCCCGGCCAAAGGGACGGCGGCGCGTCAGGCGCTCAGACGACCTGGTGCAGCCAGCGGACCGGGGCGCCCTCACCCGCGTAGCGGAACGGCTCCAGCTCGTCGTCCCAGGGCTTGCCGAGCAGCTTGGCGATCTCCGCCTCGAGGTCGCTCTCGCCGCGGGCGGAGCGGGCGAGGGCGGCGCGCAGCCGGTCCTCGGGGATCAGGATGTCGCCGTGCATGCCGGTGACGGCGTGGAAGATGCCGAGCTCGGGGGTGGAGCTGTAGCGCTCGCCCTCGGCGGTGGCGCAGGGCTCGGCCGTCACCTCGAAGCGCAGCAGATGCCAGCCGCGGAGCGCGGAGGCCAGTTTGGAGGCCGTGCCGACCTCGCCCTGCCAGGAGAACTCGGCACGCCAGGTGCCGTTCGCCGCCGGCTGCTTGATCCAGTCGAGAGTGACACGCACGCCGAGGACGCCCGCGATGGCCCATTCGACGTGCGGGCACAGCGCGCGCGGAGCGGAGTGCACATACAGAACTCCACGGGTCGTCACCGGTGCCTCCTGTGCGGTTCGAGGTGCGCCTTCCCCAGCGGCCTCGCGCCCGTACCGGTCCCGCCCGGGACATCGGATCACATTCTGCCCTAGTGATCACTCCCACACCAGCCTCGACGTCACCTTCAGTGAAATTTATCGTGCAGAATTCTCTAGAAAGTGGACAGGATGTGACGGGGCGTAATGTGCTGGTACCGCATAGCGCGCCATGTCGCGGGGACGGCGCTCATCTGGCACAAGAAAAACGTACCGTGCGATCCAGCCGGAGGAGTGACGTACCGTCGGTCCGGATAGATATCACCCAACAGCCGGAGGGGGAACAGCCATGCGGGTCAGCGCGACACGCCGGAAGCGATCGGCGGCCGCTTCCTCGACCACGCGTACGATCGTGCGCCCGTCCTCGCCCACCGCCGGGCGCACCGCTGGGCGCGCTCTTTCGCGCTCCGCCGGGCGCACCGGCGTGGTGCTGTTCACCACCGCCGCCGTACTGAGCTCCGCGGGCTGTTTCGGCAGCTCGGACGACCCCTCCCGGCACGGGCCGACCCGCGCGGGGAAGACTCCCGGCGCCAAGCGGGCCATCGTCTGGAACACCCGGCCGACCTCGATCGCCTCCCTGGGCGACTCCATCACCCGAGGCTTCGACGCCTGTTCGGTGCTCTCCGACTGCCCCGAGGTGTCATGGTCCACCGGCACCGATGTGAAGAGCCTCGCCCAGCGGCTGCTGCCCTCCGCCACCGCCGGCGCGGGCACTCACGCCTGGAACTTCGCCAAGACCGGCGCGGTCGTGGCCGACCTCCCCGGCCAGATCGAGGCGGCCGCGGCCCGCAAGCCGAAGCTGATCACCGTGATGATCGGCGCCAATGACGCGTGCCGGGACTCGGTGGACGACATGACCTCCACCGAGCAGTTCCGCACCACCTTCACCTCGGCGCTCACCCGGCTGCGCCGTGATCTGCCGAAGACCCAGGTGTATGTGGCCAGCGTGCCGGATCTGAAGCGGCTGTGGTCCGAGGGGCGGAAGAACGTCTTCGGCCGGCAGATCTGGAAGCTGGGCATCTGCCCGTCGATGCTGAAGGACTCCCAGGACCTGGACGCGGCCTCCAACGATCGCCGACAGCGGGTGGCGGACCGGGTGACCGAGTACAACAAGGTGCTGAAGGACGTGTGCGGGCGGGATGTGCTGTGCCGGTACGACCCGGCGGTGCACGAATACCGCTTCACCACGCATGAGCTGAGCAAATGGGACTGGTTCCACCCCAGCAAGGCGGGCCAGGCGCAACTGGCCGAGATGGCCTACCGCCGCATTACCGCTTCCGCGCCCTGACCCCGAGCCGGGCGCGGGGCGCCCCTCCGGGCCGGGCGAGGGGGCGCAGCCCGGTCCCCCCGGGGTCTGGGGCGCGGCCCCGGGTTCGGGAAGGGGCGGGGAGGGGGCAGCATCGATATGCGGCTCCGCCGCGTGGGCCCACCGCAGGCGCCACGATCCCCGGGCCGCAGGGGTGGCGTGCGTTGGGCGGCTCAGGCTCTCGGCTGCACGGGCACCGCGACCGACAGGCGGCCGTCGGCCACGCTGCGGCCTGCTTCTGCCGCGTAGATGCCCGGGATCAGGCGCCAGGCGCCCTTTGTCTCGTCCCAGATCTCCGCTGCCCGGCGGGGCAGGGGGATGGTCGCCTCGGCCGTCTCCCCCGGGGCCGCGTGCACCGGCGCGAAGCCCGCGAGGCGGCGCACCGGCCGCTCCTCCCCGTCGTCCTCGGGCACGGTGAGGTAGAGCTGCACGACCTCACGGCCCGCCCTGGCCCCCGTATTGCGGACCCGCACGGTCACCGTGCCCAGCGCCTCGCCGTCGCCCTCCGCGGGGGTGACGTCCATCGCCTCGTACGCCCAGTCCGTGTAGCCGAGGCCGTGCCCGAACCAGTACGCCGGAGCGGTCCCCTCCCGCCGCTCCCACGCGCGGTAGCCGATGAACACGCCCTCGTCGTAGACCAGTCGGCCCTCGGTCGGCGTGACCGTGCTGACCGGGGCGTCCTCGAGCCGCCGGGGCCAGGTCGTGGGCAGGCGGCCGCCGGGCTCCTCCGCGCCCAGCAGGACGTCGGCGAGCGCGGCCCCGGCCTCCTGGCCCGGGAACCAGCTCAGCAGCACGGCCGCGACCTCGTCCCGCCAGTCCATCTCGACCGGTGAGCCCGCGTTGACCACCACCACGGTGGGGGTGCCGGTGGCGGCGACCCGGCGCACCAGCTCGTCCTGGCGGCCCGGCAGCCGCAGATGCCCGCGGTCGAACCCCTCGCTCTCGACCCGCTCGGTGGTGGCGACCACCACCACGGCCGCCTCGGCCGCCGAGGCCGCGGTGACGGCCTCCTGGATCAGCTCCTCGGCGTCCCGCTCCGGGGCCCGGTGCAGCAGGCTGAAGCAGACGGCGTCGAGGAGGGCGTCCTCGGGGCGGGCCACCGCGCAGGTGAGGCTGACCTCCACCGGTTCGCCCGCCGTGAGCTCCACCTGGCCCCGGGGCACGGGCGAGCCCATGAATGCCTCGAAGGGGTCGCCGACGTCCTGCGGGTGCTCCTCCCCCTCGAAGAGCACCGTGCCGTCCACGGCCAGCCGGAGGCCGCCCAGCCCCCTGGTGCCGAAGGAGTGGGCGCCGCTCTCGCGCGGGGTGAAGGTGCCGACGGTCTCGACGGTGTGCAGTTCCTCGAAGCTCACCCCGTCGGGGAAGTCGCCGATCCACTGCACCTGCCCACTGGCCAGCCGGGACTCCCCGAGCACCCGCCCGTCGGCGGCCCGGACCACGGCGCGCAGCGCGAACCCCTGGGCGGCGGGGGCGAGTTCATCGGTGGGGTCGGCGCCCACGGCGTAGCTGAGCCGGACGCCCGGCGGGAGGGCGGCCCGCAGCCCGTCGAGCGGTGAGACCACATGGTCGGGGAAGACCACCGCCGAGCCGCCGCCCAGCACCCGGGCGTCGCGCGCCGCGGCGCCGATCAGGGCCAGCGACCGCACCCCGCCGGGGGTGCCGGGGTCGAGGGGCAGCACCGCTTCCCGCCCGCCCGCGCCCTCGTTCCGCAGCAGCACGAAGGACCGCCGGGCGATCTCGCGGGCCAGCGCGTCCCCGTCGATCGGGCCGGGCCGGTCGGCGGGGGCGACGGCCGGGGCCGCGCCGTCCAGGACGCCGACCCGGGCGGCCAGGGTGAGCAGCCGCCGCACCGCCTCGTCCAGCTCCGCCTCGCTCACCCGGCCGTCGCGCACCGCGGCCGCCAGCGCCTCGCCGTAGACGGTCCGCGGGCCGGGCATCGCGACATCCAGCCCGCCCTTGAGCCCCCGCACGGTGTCACGGGCCGCCATCCAGTCGGAGACGATGAAGCCGTCGAAGCCCCACTCACCGCGCAGCACCCCCTGCTGGAGCTCGCGGTGCTCGGTCATGGTCGAGCCGTTGACCCCGTTGTAGGCGGCCATGACGCCCCAGGGGCGGGCGTTCTTGACGATGGCTTCGAAGGGCGCGAGATACAGCTCGCGCAGCGCCCGCGCACCGATCGCGTTGTCGACGGTGAAGCGCTCGGTCTCGGCGTCGTTGGCCACGAAGTGCTTGACGGTGGTGCCCACTCCGCCGTCCTGCACACCCGTCACATAGCCGGTGCCGATCTCGCCGGTGAGATACGGATCCTCGCTGTACGCCTCGAAGTGGCGGCCGCCCAGCGGGGAGCGGTGCAGATTGACCGTCGGCGCGAGCAGCACATGGACGCCCTTGCGCCGCGCCTCCTGCGCGAGCAGCCGCCCAGCCCGCCGGGCGAGCTCCGGGTCCCAGGTGGCGGCGAGCGCGGTGGGGCTGGGCAGGGCGATGGAGGGGTCGTCGGCGGTCCAGTGGACGCCGCGGACGCCGATCGGGCCGTCGGACATCACCAGGGAGCGCAGCCCGATCGCCGGTACGGCGGGCAGGCTCCACATGTCCTGCCCGGACAGCAGCCGCGCCTTGGTGTCCAGATCCAGCAGGCCGAGGGCCTTCTCCACGGCCTCGGCCGCACCCCCGCCGCCGCCCTCGCCGCCCTCGCCGATCGCGTCCGCCATCGCTCGCCCCTCCCGGTGCTGGTCCCGTCCGGTCCTCGTCCGGGGCCATCGTGGACCCGGGAACCTGTCGCCAGGTAGGTACCGTTATCGACTCGTTATCAAACATGCTCTACGGTACGAGCATGGAGAGGACGACCGAGCGCGGTACCAGACGTGGTGAGGAACGACGGGCGGAGATCGTCCGCCGCGCGCTCGAAGTGATCGCCGAGCGCGGCTACCGGGGCGCGACCCTCGGCGCGGTCGCCGAGCGGGTGGGCCTCACCCAACAGGGGCTGCTCCACTACTTCCCCACCAAGGACTCCCTGCTCATCGCCGTGCTCGAGGAGCGCGACCAGTGGGACACCGGCTCCGCGCGCCACGACGGAGGGCACGTATGGCCGCTGGACCTGCTCGCCTCGCTGGTGGAGTACAACGCGATGCGCCCCGGCATCGTCCAGACCTTCTCCGCGCTCCTCGGCGAGAGCGTCACCGACGACCACCCCGCGCGCGGCTTCTTCACCCAGCGCTATGACAAGGTGCGCGCCGACATGGCGGCCATCCTGCGCGGCGAGTTCGGCGACCGGCTCCCCGGCGGGCTCACCCCGGAGGCCGCCGCGCCGCTGCTGGTGGCGGTGATGGACGGGCTCCAGTTCCAGTGGCTGCACGACCGGGACGCGGTGGACATGCCCGCCCTCTTCCGGGCCTTCGTCTCCCTGCTGGGGCAGGGAGACGAAGCGGCCGAGGGGTGACGGCCGGTGCGCGCCGTCCCGTGGCGGTGGCTCAGTCGTCGCCGCCCACCAGCCTGACCTCTCGCTCGACCCCGACCGTGCTCCTCGGCATGGGCACGAAGGAGCCGCCGGTGTCGAACGTCAGCAGCGTGGCCTCGGCGTCCGCCGGTCCCGGTTCGTACCGCCCCACGTCCACCGCGTCGATCAGCCAGCGGTGCCGCTGTCCGTCGCAGATCGCGGTATAGCCGCCGAGGCCGTGCCGCTCCCGGCCCTGGGTGAGGGTGACGAGCACGCTCGCCCGCGTGTACTCCATCCCTTCCCGGACGCATCGGTAGCTGCCGTACAGCGTGACGGACCCGTCCCGGGTGACGTCCCCGGTGCGGTCGATGGTCAGATCGTCGGTCCAGGGCAGGGGCAGACGCGGCCGGTCATACCCGCCGTGCCCGGCGGGCGCGGCGTGGGCGGCCGGTGCCGCCATGAGAAGAACGATGAGGGCGCCGAGGGCGCGGCGGCGGTTGCGCATGGACGTACATACCTCCTGGGGGGAGTTCACTTGCCCGTACAGCTACCGGGCGCTCGAACCCGTCCGGGGGAACCTCACCCCCGTGCGGCGTGTCCGGCACCGCCCAACGGGTGGCCGCGCGGCGCCGGGTTGACCCCGTGACGCCCTTACGGTGCTCACCCACACCCTTACGGTGCTCACCCACGCCCCCACAGCGCCCGCCCCGCCCTTACCGTGCTCACCCCTCCCGGGCCGCCTCCGCGGCCGTCCCCTCCGACGGGGCCGCTCGAGGCCGACGCGCCCTGGGATCGCCCCGCAGCCCCGGGGCCAGGGCCAGGGTGACGGCCACCGAGACCGCCGCCAGCGTGGCCATCGCCACCGCCGGTGAGGTGGGCTGGGCCAGCGCGCCCGCGAGGGCGGCGGACACGCCCTGCATGGTGAGCATGCCGGAGGAGTGCAGCCCCAGGGCCTGGCCGCTCATCTCGTCCGGCGTCAGGGCCATCAGCCGCTGCTGGAGCGCCAGCGTGGCCGAGAAGCCGATCGAGGCGAGGGCGACGGCGGCCAGCGCGAGCGGCAGCGGCGGGTGCAGGGCGAAGACCAGATACGGCGCGGCGAGCAGCAGCCGCAGGGGCGCCGCGAACCGCTCCCGCCGGTGCGGCGGCAGCAGCCGTCCGGTGAGGAGGTCCCCCATCAGCATGCCGAGGGAGCCGACGGCGAAGAGCAGCCCGGCGTGCCGGGGCGCGTAGGGCACGAAGAGGGACTCACAGCCGACGATCAGCCCGTTGGGCACCCAGAGCGCGTAATAGACGTGGCGGCGGGGCGCGGAGGACCACAGCCGCGCGTTGACGCGCCAGGTCTCGGCGACCGAGGGCCGCCCTCCGGCCCGCGCCGGACGTCCGCTCAGGCCGAACCGGGCGGTGGCCCCGGCCAGGGCGTACAGCGCGGCGGCGGTGAGCAGGGTGCCGCGCGCCGAGAGGGCGGTCACGAGGAGGCCACCGGCCGCGTATCCGCCGATCTGCATGGTGCCGCCCGACATGTTGAGCACCGAACGGCCCAGCAGATAGCCGTCCTTGGGCAGGATCTCGGTGAGCAGCCCGTAGCGGACGGCGCCGCCGAGGGAGGCCGCCGCGCCCAGCCCGAACACGATGGCGAGGACGGCCGCCACGGGCAGCCCGGGGAGGGCCAACGCGGCGGTCCCCAGGGCGAAGAGCGCCGACAGCCCGGACAGCGCGGCGCGCGGCGGCAGCCGGTCGGCCGCCGACAGCAGCGCCAGCGCGCCCGCCATCTGGGCGAGCGAGGGGCCGAACATGCTGAGCGCGGAGAGCAGCGGTGAGCCGGTCGCCGCGTAGACCAGGGTGCCGAGGGCCAGTCCGCTCGCCGTCGAGGCGGCCACCTGCGCGGCGGAGACCAGGAACAGCGGGGTGAACTCCGGGACCCGGAACACTTCCGAAAAGGTGCGCATGGCCCTCAGGCTCGGGAATCGCCGCGCGGTGGCGTTAATGTTTCGCGCGGACGCGAAACGACGCGCGAGGACGGGGTGGCGGCGGGGGTGGCCGGATGGGGCTGTGGCTGGTGGACGCGGATACGCTCGCGGGCGGCCGGTTCGTCCTCTCCGCCCTGGCCGAGACCACCGCGGCCCTGATCACCCTGGAGCGGGCGAGCGCCGCGCACCCGGGCGAGCGGGCCTGGCTCGAGAACCATCTGCCCGCCTACCGGGCGCGGTTGGCCGACGACCCGGTGACCGCGCTGCTCGTCCGGGCCGCGCTGGGCCGGACCTGGCTCGCGGACTTCCTCACCCAGGCGCCGCCCGGCGAGGGCGAGCCGTGCTTCGAGGAGGAGCTGGCCCGGATCCGTACGACGGACCCCGCCGCCGCGCGCTCCGACCTTACGGTCTCCCTGGGCCGCACCCCGCTCCCGCCCGCGCTGCGCCGCGACGATCTGCCGGGGCGGCTCGCGGAGCTGCTGGAGTGGGTGTGGGCGGAAGCCGTACGGCCCACGTGGCCGCGCCGCCGCCGGATCATCGAGGCCGATGTGGTGGCGCGCACCGGCCAGGTGAGCCAGGGCGGCTGGGCGGCCGTCCTGGACGGCATGCGGCCGGGGATGCGATGGCTGGGCGGCAGCCGGCTCCAGATCAACGCCCACGACAACCCGCCCCGCGCGGTCCACGGCGCCCAGTTGCTCTTCGTCCCCGTCACCCCCGTCACCGGATGGGTCTCCTGGGACGCGCCGCACCGCTACGCCGTGATCTACCCCTGCGCCGGGGCCCTCGCCGCGCCCGATCCGCGACCGGCCGCCGACCCCCTCGCCCGCCTCCTCGGCCCGGTCCGCGCGAGCGTCCTGCTCCTCCTCGACACCCCGAAGAGCACCACCCACCTGGTGGCCCTCACCGGCCAGTCCCTCGGCTCGATCGGCCGCCATCTGCGCGTCCTGCGCGAGGCCCGCCTGGTCCGCAGGCGCCGGGCGGGGCGATCGGTGCTGTACGACCGGACGGCGGCGGGCGAGGTCCTGGTGAAGGCGCAGCGAAGCGGTGCGTAGCCGCCGTCGCCCCTTGGCCTGACCTCAACCTCGGTTCATGTCCGAGGCTACCGGCCGCCCGCGGAGTTCGCTGACGCGATCCTGGGAGGCACCGCGCTGGACGCCTATCACTCGCGGACTGGTGCGATGCCGTCCTCCATGTACAAGAGGTCACCCCGGCCCGTTTGCTCTCGCACACCGGGGGCTGAGCCCCGCTCCACAGTGCCTGCAACGAACATTCCGGCAAGCATGTTGCCCGGCGAGATGATCGGTCATGATGGTTCTTGATCGGTCATGATGGGTTGTCACGTTCGAACGTCATTCGACGCACAACCATTGACACCCTTGACGGGCCCTTACTACCGTCACGTCAAGATTTCGAACGAGTGACGAAATATCGAACATCGCGAAGGGTCGATTGCTGTGCGCATCACCGGTATCAGTACGCATGTCGTCGGCACCCCCTGGCGCAACCTCACCTATGTGCAGGTCCATACGGACGAGGGGATCACCGGCGTCGGCGAGACCCGCATGCTGGGGCGGACCGATGCGCTGCTGGGCTATCTGCGTGAGGCCGAGACCAATCATCTCGCGGGGTCGGACCCGTTCGCGGTGGAGGACCTGGTCCGGCGGATGAAGTACGGCGACTACGGCCGGGCGGGCGAGATCGTGATGTCCGGGATCGCCTGTGTGGAGATGGCCTGCTGGGACATCAAGGGCAAGGCGCTCGGGGTGCCCGTCTGGCAGCTGCTCGGCGGAAAGGTGACGGACCGGGTCAAGGCGTACGCCAACGGCTGGTACACCGTGGAGCGCACGCCCGAGGCGTTCCACAAGGCGGCCTCCACGGTGGTCGAGCGCGGCTACCGGGCGCTGAAGCTGGACCCGTTCGGCACCGGCCACTTCGAGCTGGACCACGCCGAGACCCTGCACTCGCTCTCCCTCGTGGAGGCCGTACGGGACGCGATCGGGCCGGAGACCGAGCTGCTGGTGGAGATGCACGGGCGGTTCAGCCCGGCGACGGCCGTGAGGATCGCGGGCGAGCTGGAGCGGTTCCACCCGTCGTGGCTGGAGGAGCCGGTGCCGCCGGAGAACCTCAAGGCGCTCGCGAAGGTCGCGGAGAAGACGCGGCTGCCGATCGCCACGGGCGAGCGCATCCACGACCGGATCGAGTTCCGCGAGCTGTTCGAGTCGCAGGCCGCCGACATCATCCAGCCCGACGTCGGCCACATCGGCGGCATCGGCGAGACGCGCAAGCTGGCCGCCACGGCCGAGACCCACTACGTGCTGATCGCCCCGCACAACGTGGGCGGCTCGGTGCTGACCGCCGCGTCGCTGCAGGTCGCCGGCTGCACCCCGAACTTCAAGATCCTGGAGCACTTCAACGACTTCGCCGACGCGGAGATCAAGAAGGTGGTCAAGGGCGCCCCGCAGGTCGTGGACGGCTACTTCCAGCTCTCCCACGAGCCCGGTCTCGGCGTGGAGCTGGACACCGACGCGGCGGCCGAATTCCCCCAGCAGCAGGCCCACTTCGACCTGTGGGCCGAGGGCTGGGAGAAGCGGGACCCGAAGGGCGGACGGCAGTGACCGCGCTCGTCCTCGACGCCCCCGGCGCGTTCCGTCTCGTCGAGACCGGCACCGCCACCGAGCAGGCCGCGCCCGGCCCCGGTGACGCGCGGGTGCGGGTGCACGCCTCCGGGATCTGCGGCAGCGACCGCGAGCTGTACCAGGGCAACCGGCCCGAGGGGTACGTCCGCTACCCCGTCACCCCCGGCCATGAGTGGTCCGGGACGGTCGAGGCGGTCGGCGCGGGCGTCCCGGAGGCGCTCGTCGGCCGTAAGGTCGTCGGCGAGGGATTCCGCAACTGCCAGGTGTGCGACCGCTGTCACGCCGGGGACACCACCTTGTGCACGGCCGGGTACGAGGAGACGGGCTTCACCCAGCCCGGGGCGATGGCCGACACCCTGGCCCTGCCGGCCCGGCTGCTGCACCCGCTGTCCGACGACGCCGACCTGGGCGCGGCCGCCCTGCTGGAGCCCGCCGCGTGCATCGCCGCCGCCGCGCTCAAGGCCCGGGCCCAGCCCGGTGAGCGGGTCGCGGTGGTCGGCACCGGCACGCTCGGCATGATCGCCGTGCAGTTCCTCGCCGCCGTCTCCCCCGCGCGGCTGCTGGTGGTGGGCACCCGCCCGGACCGGGAGCAGTTGTCGCTGTCCTTCGGCGGCACCGAGTTCCGCACCCGGGACCAGCTGTCCGACCAGCTCTCGGGCTATGACGTGGTGATCGAGACCGCCGGATCGGCCTCCGCCGCCCGTACCTCCGCCTCCCTGCTGCGCCGGGGCGGCCGGCTGGTGCTCACCGGCATCCCGGCGGCGGGCGCGGAGGGTCTTGACCCCACCGATCTGGTGGTCCGCCAGATCGAGGTGCAGACCGTCTTCGGGGCCCCGCCCGCCGCCTGGTCGCACGCCGTACGGGTCTTCGACGCGGGGCTGCTGAGCCTGCGGCCGCTGATCACCCATGAGCTGCCGCTCACCGACTTCGCCTCGGCTATCGAGCTGGTCGGCAGCGGCGATCCGGCCGTCGGAAAGGTGCTGCTGCGTCCGCAGGGCCTCGACTAGCGCATGTGTCACACCTCGCTGTGCCGAACCCCGCCGTGTCAAGCCTCCCGCTCCCAACTACGGTCGTCCCACCAGCTTTTCGGACCCGACTCCAGTCATCCCACCAGTCCTCCGGCCCGTCTCTAGTCATCACCCCAGCCCCACCCGGACAACGATGTCCTGGGCAGCACCAGCCGGACGCCGAACCACCGGCCATCACTCCACAGGGAGCACCGTGACCGCCGCCTCACCCGCCTCTTCCGGCCCCCGCCGCCCCGCCGACGCGGCCCTCGCCTCGCTCGGCCACGCCGCGCCCGCCCCCGACCCCGCCGACGCCTCCGCGCACACCTTCCCCGACGGCGGCACCTGGCGCACCGAGATCCCCTCCGTCGAGGGCCCGGAGGCGCTGGCCACCGTGTTCAAGGAGGCCGGGCGGCTGGATGTGCCGATCCACCGGATCAGCCAGGGCAGCGGCATCTGGATGCTCACCGATGCCGAGATCACCGAGATGGTGGAGTCCTGCGCCGAGCGGAACGCCGAGCTGTGCCTGTTCACCGGCCCCCGCGGCACCTGGGACATCGGCGCCGCCACCCGCTCCGACTCCGGCGGCGGGGGCCTGCGCGCCCGTGGCCATGACGCGGTGGCCGGTTGTGTGGAGGACGCGCTGCGCGCGGTCTCGCTGGGCGTGAAGTGCCTGCTGGTGGCCGACGAGGGCGTGCTGTGGCTGCTGAACCGGCTGCGGGCGCGCGGCGAGCTGCCCGCGGACACCACCTTCAAGCTGTCCGCGCTGGTCGGCCCGGTCAACCCGGCCTCGTTCGCGGTGTACGAGCAGCTCGGGGCCGACTCCATCAACATCCCGTCGGACCTGACGCTGGAGCACCTCACCGAGATCCGCCGGGTCTCCCGCGCCCCGATGGACTTCTACGTCGAGGCCCCGGACGACCTCGGCGGCTATGTGCGGATCTATGACGCGGCGGAGCTGATCCGGCGCGGTGCCCCCATCTATCTGAAGTTCGGGCTCAGCAAATCCCCGGGGATCTACCCGTACGGCGCCCAGCTGCGGGACGTGGCGCTGGGCAGCGCCCGCGAGCGGGTGCGCCGCGGGCGGCTCGTGCTCGACCTGCTCACCCGGCTGGGCGCGGACGGCGGGATGTCCCCGCTCGGCTCCCGGCTGCCGGGTCCGCTGCGGCGTTTCACCGCCGACGCGGACCACCCCAGTTCCTGAAGCAACGACGCCCCAGGGAAGGACCCCAACACCATGCGCACGGTAAGAGGAGCACGAGCCGCGGCGATAGGCGCCGGCCTCCTCGCGCTCTCGCTGACCGCCACGGCCTGTGGCCAGGAGGC
Organism: Streptomyces yongxingensis; assembly: GCF_055597465.1. NCBI lineage: Bacteria > Bacillati > Actinomycetota > Actinomycetes > Kitasatosporales > Streptomycetaceae > Streptomyces > Streptomyces yongxingensis. The sequence continues at coordinate 7,537,973 of NZ_CM145717.1, read as the reverse complement.
GGTCGGCGGCAGCCGGTACAAGAGCAAGGAAAAGGGGGGCACGATCGGCATCGCGATGCCGACGAAGTCCTCCGAGCGGTGGATCACCGACGGCCGCAACGTGGCCAAGCAGTTCCAGGCGGCGGGCTACAAGACGGACTTGCAGTTCGGCGAGGACGACGTCCGCACCCAGGTGGCCCAGCTCGAAAACATGATCACCAAGGGCCACCGGCTGCTGGTGATCGCGCCGATCAACGGCGGGGCGCTCAACGACGTCCTGAAGCAGGCCCATGACGCCAACATTCCGGTGATCTCCTACGACCGGCTGCTGCTGGGCACGCCGAACGTCGACTACTACGCGACCTTCGACAACGAGAAGGTCGGCAGGCTCCAGGGCCAGTACATCGTCGACAAGCTGGGGCTGGCCAAGGGCCGCAAGGGCCCGTTCAACATCGAGCTGTTCGCCGGCTCGTCGGACGACAACAACACCGGGTACTTCTACAAGGGCGCCATGAGCGTGCTCAAGCCGTACATGGACAAGGGCGAGCTGGTCGTCCGCTCCAAGCAGAAGAGCCTCAACCAGCTCTACACCGAGAAGTGGAGCGGAAGCGCGGCGCAGGACCGCATGGAGGACCTGCTCAACAAGTCGTACAGCACCGAGGACGTCGACGCCGTCCTCTCGCCGTACGACGGCATGTCCATCGGCATCCTCTCGGCGCTCAAGAGCGCCGGCTACGGCACGAAGGCCAAGCCGTTCCCGGTGGTGACCGGGCAGGACGCGGAGCTGGCCTCCGTGAAGTCCATCATCCGGGGCCAGCAGACCCAGACCATCTACAAGGACCTGCGCAAGCTGGCGAAGGCGACCGTGCGGATAGCCAAGGCGGAGCTGACCGGCGGCAAGGCGCCGGTCAACGACACCAAGTCGTACGACAACGGCAAGAAGGTCGTGCCGACCTATCTGCTCAACCCGGTCAGCATCGACAAGTCCAACACCCAGGTGCTGGTGGACCAGGGTTACTACACCGCGTCGCAGCTCAAGTAGGGCGGGTCCGGGCTATGAGCACCATTCTCGAACTGCGCTCCATCACCAAGACCTTCCCCGGTGTCAAGGCGCTCTCCGATGTCAACCTCCGCGTACGCCAGGGCGAGATCCATGCCCTGTGCGGGGAGAACGGCGCCGGCAAGTCCACCCTGATGAAGGTGGTCAGCGGCGTCCATCCGCACGGCAGCTACGACGGCGAGATCCTCTTCGAGGGCCGGCCGTGCGCGTTCAAGGACATCCGCGCGAGCGAACAGCGCGGCATCGTCATCATCCATCAGGAACTGGCCCTGATCCCCTACCTGTCCATCGCCGAGAACATCTTCCTCGGCAATGAGCACGCCAGGCACGGTCTCATCTCCTGGAACGAGACCCTCAAGCACGCCACCGCGCTGCTGAAGCGGGTGGGTCTGACGGATTCCCCGCAGACCCGGATCGCCGACATCGGCGTGGGCAAGCAGCAGCTCGTGGAGATCGCCAAGGCGCTCTCCAAGGAGGTGAAGCTGCTCATCCTCGACGAGCCGACCGCGGCGCTGAACGACGAGGACAGCGGCAAACTCCTGGATCTGCTGCTGGAGTTCAAGGCCCAGGGCATCTCCTCGATCATCATCTCCCACAAGCTGAACGAGATCCGCAAGGTCGCCGACTCCGTCACCATCCTGCGCGACGGCCAGACCATCGAGACCCTGTCGGTCCGGGAGACCCCGGAGTCCGAACCGGAGGTCTCCGAGGACCGCATCATCCGCGGCATGGTCGGCCGCGACCTCGACCACCGCTTCCCCGACCGCACCCCGTACGAGGGCGAGGACGCCTCCGAGGTGGCCCTGGCCGTCGAGGACTGGACCGTCCACCACCCCATCGACCAGCAGCGCAAGGTTGTGGACGGGGTGTCGCTGAATGTCCGGCGCGGGGAGATCGTGGGCATCGCCGGGCTGATGGGCGCGGGCCGCACCGAGCTGGCGATGAGCGTGTTCGGCCGGACCTACGGCCGCTACGCGGGCGGCCGGGTCTTCCGCGACGGCCAGGAGGTCCGCACCCGTACCGTGCCGGAAGCCATCGACCACGGCATCGCGTACGTCACCGAGGACCGCAAGCACTACGGGCTGAACCTCGAGGACACCATCAGCCGCAACGTCTCGCTCTCCTCGCTCGGCAAGGTGGCGCGCCGCGGTCTGGTCAACGAGCACGAGGAGTCCCGGGTCGCCGAGCGGTTCCGCAAGACGATGAACATCAAGGCACCCACGGTCTTCGAGCGGGTCGGCCGGCTCAGCGGCGGCAACCAGCAGAAGGTCGTGCTCAGTAAGTGGATCTTCGCAGGTCCGGAGGTGCTGATCCTCGACGAGCCGACCCGCGGCATCGACGTCGGGGCCAAGTACGAGATCTACACGGTCATCAACGATCTGGCGGCCCAGGGCAAGGCCGTCATCTTCATCTCCTCCGAGCTGGGCGAGCTGCTGGGGATGTGCGACCGGATCTACACGATGGCGGCCGGGCGGCTGACCGGGGAGGTCCCCCGGGACGAGGCGAACCAGGAAGTCCTGATGCGCCATATGACAAGGGACAGAGGAGACGAAGGATGAGCACGGCCACCCAGAAGACCGAGAGCCCGGCCCCACCGCCGGCCGAGGGCTCGTCCAGCGTCGGGACGTTGCTGCTCCAGGGCCTGCGGTCCAATATGCGGCAGTACGGAATGCTGGTCGCGCTCGCCCTGATCATCGTCATCTTCCAGATCTGGTCCGACGACATCCTGCTGCGGCCGGGCAACGTCACCAGCCTGGTGCAGCAGAACGGCTACATCCTCATCCTCGCGATCGGCATGATGATCGTGATCATCGCGGGGCACATCGACCTGTCGGTCGGATCGCTCGTCGCCTTCGTCGGCGCGGCCGCCGGCGCGATGATGATCAAACACGATATGCCGTGGGGCCTCGCGGTCGTCCTCTGTCTGCTGCTCGGCGCGGTGGCCGGGGCCTGGCAGGGGTTCTGGATCGCCTACATAGGCATTCCGTCCTTCATCGTCACCCTGGCCGGAATGCTGGCCTTCCGCGGCGGCACCCAGATCCTGCTGGACGGGCAGTCCCTGTCGCCGTTCCCCGACGGCTTCGAGAAGCTGAGCACCGGCTTCATCCCGGAGATGGGCCCGTACACGCAATACCACAACCCCACCATGGTGATCGGCCTGATCGTCTGCGCCGCCGCCGTCTGGCAGGAGTGGCGGGGCAGGCAGCAGCGGGCCGCCTATGAGCTGGACGTGGCGCCGCTCGGGCTGTTCTTCGTCAAGTGCGCCGCGATCGTCGCCGCCGTGATGGCCTTCACCATGACGCTGTCGAGCTGGCACGGGGCACCGTACGGGCTGCTGATCCTGGCCGGTCTCTTCGTGATCTTCAGCTTCGTGATGCGCAACACCGTCATCGGGCGCCATGTGTACGCCCTCGGCGGCAACCAGCCGGCGGCCAAGCTGTCGGGTGTGCGGGACAAGCGCGTCACGTTCATGGTGTTCGTCAACATGGGCATCCTGTCCGCCCTCGCCGGCCTCGTCTTCGCCGCCCGGCTGGGCTCCGCCACCCCCAGCGCCGGCCTCAACTTCGAGCTCGAGGCCATCGCCGCCGCGTTCATCGGCGGCGCCTCGGCCAGCGGCGGTGTGGGCACGGTGCTCGGCGCGATCATCGGTGGTCTGGTGCTCGGCGTGCTCAACAACGGCATGTCGCTGGTCGGCATCGGCACCGACTACCAGCAGGTGATCAAGGGTCTGGTGCTGCTGGCCGCGGTCGGCTTCGATGTCTGGAACAAGCGCAAGGTCGGGTCGTAACCCATCAGCTGTCCCTCATGGATCTAGCCTTATGGAGCCGCATATGACCACGAGCAGACGCACGGTGATCACGGCGGCGGCGGCCGGACTGGCGGCCTCGGCCGCCACGACCGGCACCGCCCAAGCGAACGGCGGAGGGGACTCCGCGGGCAAGGGAGGCGCGGTGAAGGAGCACTTCGGCACGCTCGCCGACGGCACGCGGGTCGACCGCTGGACGATCGAGAACGGCCGCACCCGGCTGCGCGTGCTCAGCTACGGCGGCATCGTGCAGGCCCTGGAGATCCCCGACCGCCACGGCCGCCGCGCCAATGTGTCGCTCGGCTTCGACGACCTGGACTCCTATGTGGCGGACAGCCCGTACTTCGGCGCGCTCATCGGCCGCTACGGCAACCGCATCGCACGCGGCACCTTCACGCTGGACGGCAAGAAGTACCAGCTCCCGATCAACGACGGGCCGAACAGCCTGCACGGCGGCGACAAGGGCTTCGACAAGCGCGTCTGGTCCGTGGAGCCGTTCCGCAAGGGCGCGGACGTGGGGCTCACCCTGCGCCGGGTGAGCCCCGACGGCGAGATGGGCTACCCCGGCACGCTCACCGTGCGGGTGGACTACACGCTCACGGCGGCGGGCGACTTCCGCATCGACTACGAGGCCACGACCGACAAGGCGACGGTCGTGAACCTCACCAACCACACGTACTACAACCTGGCCGGGGAGGGCAGCGGCTCCGTCTACGACCACCGGCTGGAGATCGCCGCCAGCCGCTACACCCCGGTCGACAAGACCCTCATCCCCACCGGCGAGCTCGCCCGGGTGGCCGGGACCCCGTTCGACTTCCGCCGCGCCAAGGAGATCGGCCGGGACATCCGGGAGGCGCACCAGCAGGTGCTCTACGGGCAAGGGATCGACCACAACTTCGTGCTGGACAAGGGCATCACCAGCCGTCCGGAGCACTTCCTGACGGTGACCGAGCCGGAGTCCGGCCGGGTGATGCGGATCGCCACGACCGAACCGGGTGTGCAGTTCTACACCGGCAACTTCCTGACCGGTACGTTCGCGGGCACGTCGGGGCGGGTCTACCGGCAGGGTGACGCCTTCGCGCTGGAGACCCAGCACTTCCCGGACTCGCCGAACCAGCCGTCGTTCCCCTCGACGGTGCTGCGGCCGGGGCAGACCTACCGGTCGACGACGGTGCACTCGTTCTCGACGCGCTGAGCGGCTCCGCTCCCCTCCTCCCGCCCCGCATCCGTGCGGGGCGGGAGGTTCGTCGTTTTCCCCGCCGCCCTTCCGCCGCCTTCCGCCGCCCTTCCGCCGCCCTTCCGAGAGGACCTCATATGAGACCGATACGCACCCTGGTCGCCGTGGCCGCCGTCTCCCTGGCCATCGCCACCCCCGCCGTGGCCGCGCCGGACACCACGGCCACCCCCACCGTCGAGGAGCAGCGGCTCGACAAGGCCGCGCCCCAGGAGATCCTGCGCCGCAGCGGGTTCGACGACGTGGCACCGGACTTCGCCCGCGCCCTGGCGGGGACGCACTCCGCCGCCGAGGCCGAGCGCGTGATCACCCGCGAGGGCCGGGCGCTGTGGAAGCGCGCCGTGGACCGCGTACAGGGCCGGGGGCCCGCGGGCGGGGACCTCAGCCGGGACGACGACCGGCCGCTGTACTGGGCACGGCTCGGGATGACCCGCGCGCTCGGTCAGTGGCAGCCGGGCTTCCCGCTCACCGACGCCCGCCGCGCCGCGCTCCTCGACACGCTGGAGCGCACCTCACGCGGACAGGACTCGATCGACCTCCCGGCCGGTACGAACATCAAGCGCATCGTGGTCACCGGCTTCGACCCGTTCCAGCTGGACGCCGACGTCCGCCGCTCCAACCCCTCCGGCGCGGCGGCGCTCGCGCTGGACGGGACGACGATCCGTACGGACAGCGGCCCGGCCCGCGTCGAGACGGCCGTCTTCCCGGTCCGCTGGGCGGACTTCGCGGACGGCACGGTCGAACGGACACTGCTGCCCGCCTTCCGGTCGGGCCCGCGCCGGGTGGACGCGTTCATGACCGTGAGCCAGGGCCGGGTGGGCCGGTTCGACGTCGAGCGGACCAACGGCGCCTGGCGGGGCGGCTACCCGGACAACGCGAACGTCTCCCGCACCGAGACCGTGCCCGTCCCGGCCGGTGTGCCGACCCCGCGGCCCCAGCCGCAGTGGACGACGACCACCCTCCCCTACGAGAAGATCGTCGCGGCGAACACCGGCCCGGTCCCCGTCTACGACCACACCGAGGTCACCGAGATCCCGGCGGGGGGCACCACACCCGTGGTCCGCCAGGACGGCCCGACCCCCGGCTCGACGGCCCGCGCGGGCGGTGGCGGCGACTACCTCTCCAACGAGATCGCCTACCGCGCCACCCTGCTGCGCGACGCGGTCGGGCTGAAGGCCCCGGGCGGCCATCTCCACACCCCGGTCCTGCAGTTCGGCCCGGACAACACCGACCCCGCCACGGGCCAGGTCACCGACCCGGACTTCGTCCACAACCGCGAGGCCATCACCGCCCAGGTGCGCTCGATCCTCACGGTGGTCGCGGCTACGACCCGTTGACGCCCCGGGCCGGGCGCTCGGCGAGCAGCAGAGCCAAGGGCCCGGCCGGAAGCAGAAAGCGGCCCTGCGCGACCGCGTCGATCGCGTCGTCCATCGACCACCACGAAACGAAGGCGCTATGAGTGCCCGTTTCCGATGTCGGGATATTGGTCTTGAGGGCTTGTTGGGTTCTGCTCGGCACCCCGCGCCCCGCCCTTGCCCCGGGGAAGGCGGGCGGGGCGGGGCGCGGAGCGCTCTTCGGGGGTGAGCGTGTCGGATGAGGTGAAGGACGGTGGCCCCTTGGTGAGGGGGCCGCCGTCTTGGGTTGCGGCGGGTGCGCTCAGGCGGCCTGGCGGGTCTTGCGGCGGCGTACGGCGAGGGCGGTGCCGCCACCGGCGGCGATCAGAGTGGCGGCCACGCCGGCAATCGCCGCAGTGTTGTCGTTCGTGCCGGTCTCGGCGAGGTCGGAGCCCTTGGCCACAGTCGACGGAGCGCTGTTGGTCTTCATAGTCTTGTCGATCCAGCCCGCGTAGGCGGGCGCGCTGGTGTAGAGGCCGGGGCCCTGCGAGCACGGCACTTTCGGGGCGCCGGGTCCCGAGGTGACGCCGATCAGCTCCCAGCGGCCGTTCCGGCCCTTTTGGACCTGCGGTCCGCCGGAGTCCCCGAAGCACGCCATGGCGTTGGGCACGGTGGTGATCGTGCACAGCCGGGTCCGGTCCGCGTACCCGGGCGCGCACTCGGACTCGGCGCCCCTGCGGGTGTTCAGCTCCTGCAGCCGGTCCGGGAACGTGAACTCGGTGTCGACGGTGGTGCCGAAGCCCAGGAGCCGGGTCGGCGTGCCGGGCCGCCCTGCCTGCTCGGCGATCTTGATCGGTTGCTGGGCGACCGGGCGGTCCAGGCGTACCAGCGCGATGTCGTTCTTGTTGGCGGCCTTGTTGTCGCCGTTCACATAGCCGGGATGGACGAAGGTCCGGTCGATCTTCCGGACGGTGCCGCCGGACTTGCGGTGGTCGCTGCCGACCCGCACGATGCCGTCCAGCTTGATGCCCTCGACCTTCAGGCAGTGAGCCGCCGTCAGCACCCACTGCTGATCGATCAGCGACGCTCCACAGTTCCCGTCGATCAGACCCTGTTCCGGGGCCGACTCGGGGATGGTCGCCATGAACGGGTACCGCTCGGTGGAGTCCGACCCGTTGACGATGGCTCCGGCGCTGCCGGCCATCACGGTGACGCAGGCCGCAGCAGCGAGAGCGCCGACGGCAGCGGTGCGGGCGGTACGGCGACGCAGCGGCTTGAAGCTGAACACAGAGGGTTCCCTTTTTGCTTGGTGGATCCGTATGCATTCAGCCTCGTCGTCCGATGCCTGCCGGACCATCCCGGCAGCGGGTCGGTCGATGGTGGGGCCAGCCCCCCTCTGCACTGGGGAAAACCCGGCGCCCGGTAGTCGGCACGCGACCCGGGTTGGTCCGCCGGGGCATTCCGGCGGACCAACCGGGCCGGCATTCGCGGGTCCGCCGCTACGCCCCGTTGAAGGCCCCCGCCGGGCCCGCCGCCGTCTCGCCCCGCGAGGGCGCGGGCTCGTCGTCCTCGCCCGTGAGGTCGCGTACGAGCAGGGTCGCGCCCGCGACCGCGCCCGGCATCAGGAAGACCGCGACCAGCGGGATCAGGAAGAGGACGGACAGCGGGACGCCGAAGCCGAGGGAGAGCAGGCGGCGGGAGCGGAGCAGGCGGCGGCGCTCCTTCAGCAGGATGCCGCGGCGCAGCAGGGCGATCGAGGTCAGCTCCTCGGTGAGGAAGAAGGCGGTCACGCAGAAGGCCAGGACGGGGATCACGGTCTGGCCGACCCCCGGGATGAAGCCGAGCGCGAAGAAGAGCACGCTCCAGAGGGTGACGCGGATGAGCAGCGCGATGGCCTCGCGCAGGCCGATCCACAGCTCCGCCCAGGTGGACATGGAGGACTCGGGCACCGCGCCGCCCTCGGAGCGGTCGACCGCTTCGGAGAGCGACTCGTAGAAGGGCTGGCCGACCAGCAGCGTGACCGCCGTGAACGTGATGATGGCGAGGAAGAGGCAGGTGGCGGCGAAGAGGATCGAGAGCGCGCCGCGGAAGACGCCGAGCCAGGGCGAGGACCAGTCGTCGGCGAAGGGCGTGGCCCATGCGATGACGTCATCGGTCCAGAAGAAGAGGGCGACGAGGGCCGCCGCGTATCCCACGAGGGTGATCAGGGCGGGAATCATCCCGAACCCCCACCATCTCCCGTGCCGGGCCGCCCAGCGCTGCCCCTTCATCAGGTAACCGAAGCCACTCACAAGATCACGCATGGGCCGAAGCCTACTGGCCTAGCGTGGCGCGAAGAGGACGCCGAGTTTGTCGATCTCGTCACCGGCACGGCCGGTGAAGCCCACGATCCGCCAGCCGGCGGGGGCGGTGTAGGTGGCGGCGTCCGACGTGGGCGTTCCGGCCGTCACCGTACGGCCCGTGTCGGTGGTGAACGCCGCCGAGAAGACACGGGTGCGGCCGTCCTTCTGGCCCCGGGTGAGGGTGACGGAGGTGAGGTGTTCGGCGGGGCCGAGGGTGAGGGAGACCGGGGTGCCGCCCGTGCCGCCGTGGGTGAGGGTCACCCCGCCGTCCAGGGCCAGGGACACCGCGTCCAGCCGGGAGCTGCCGCGCAGGGTGAGGGTGCGGGGCGCGGGCGGTGCGGCGGGCAGGTCGTCGGCGTCGTTGAAGGCGGTGCCGTGCGGGCCGCCGAACTGGTCGCTGGCGCGCAGCGCGTCGGGGGTGCGCCAGGAGAGGTCCACGGTGTGCGGATAGTGGTCGGACAGCGGTTTGCCCTCGGCGTCGAGGAAGGCCGTGTGCGCGTTGTGGTAGCGGGTGGCGGTGAGGGAGAGCAGCGGGCCGGAGCGGTAGAGGACCTTGTCCACGACCTCGCAGGTGTCGGTGACGTTGTCCGGGTCGCAGACGAGGGCGTCGGAACCGGCGGGCGGGGCCGAGCCACCGCGCACCAGGTCCACCCAGGCGTCGGTGAGGCCGTTGCGGGTGGCGAGGTCGCGGATGTTGTCGGCGGTGCGGGTGTAGCGGGTGTTGGTGTCGCCCATGACGAGCACGGCGTTGCCGGAGGAGTTGGCGGTGATGTAGTCGGAGAGCTGGGTGATGTTGGCGCGGCGGGCGGCGAGGTCGGCGTCCGTCGTCCCCGCGTTGGTGTGCACGTTGTACAGATCGAGGGAGACGCCCTCGGCCAGCCGCACCCGGGCGAGGGTGAAGCCCTTCGGGGTGAGGCAGTCGGTGCCGTTGCACCGGTTCCACTTCACCCGCTCGAAGTCGTCGTACGGCAGGTCGGAGAGGGTGTTCAGGCCGTCACCGAAACCGGCGCCACCGCTGGTGGGGGTGCGGTACGGATGGTCGTCACCGGCGTAGAGCGCGGCGTGGTAGTTGAAGTCCTCCTGGACGTTGACGATGTCGTACGCGCCGAGCCGGGGCGATATCAGCGGGGTGTTCTTGGCGGGGTGGCCGGAGGACAGGCCCTCGGGGAGCCCCGCCACGTTGTAGGTCAGGACGTTGAACGTGCCCGAGGTGGCTTGGTGGGTCCCTGTGTCCGCCACCGCAGGCGTGGCGGTCGCGGTCGCGGTCGCGGTCCCGGTCGCGCAGAGGGTGAGCGCCGCCGCGGCGGCGACGGCTAAGCGTGTGACGGCTGAGTGTCCGATGAGTCTCAAGGAGGCGTCCTCTCGGCTGATGAACCGGTGACGATGGGCTGTTGGGCGTGCGGTGTTCGGCTGCTGTTCAACCACGTTCCTTACCTTCGCGTCCATGGCCCCCGGACATCACCACCCTCACGATGAACTCGCGGTGCACAACCTGCCCCCGGCCCTCGACCTGTCCGTACGGGACGAGGAGCTGACCCCCGACCAGCTCTCCCGGCGCTCGATGCTGCGCCGCGCGGGGCTGCTGGGTGCGGGGCTCGGCGCCGTGAGCGTACTGGACGGCGGCACCGCGCGCGCCGTCGCGGCGAACGGCGCGGCGACGCCCGGCTCCCAGCCCGGCGGCGGCTATCTGTGGCTGGCCGGGGACCACCACATCCACACCCAGTACAGCAACGACGGCAAGTACCGGGTCATCGACCAGGTGCGGCAGGGTGCCCGGCACGGCCTGGACTGGATGGTGATCACCGACCACGGGAACGTCACCCACGCCCGGATCGGGGTCGAGAAGGTCAACCCCGACATCCGCGAGGCGCGCGCGACCCACCGGGACGCGCTGGTCTTCCAGGGGCTGGAGTGGAACATCCCCGGCGCCGAGCACGGCACGGTCTTCGTCCACCCCGGCCGTGACGAGGTGGCGGTGCTCAAGGAGTTCGAGACCTCCTTCGACGGATCGGTCAGGAACGCGGGCGACTCCACCCCGCGGAACGAGGCCCTGGCCATCGCCGGGCTGGACTTCCTCTCCGACGCGGTGCGCCGGCGGCGCGTCAAGGCCGCGCTGATGCTCGCCAACCACCCCGCCCGCAAGGGCCTGGACTCCCCGCACGAGATCCGCGGCTGGCGGGACGCCCAGCCGCACATCGCCGTCGGCATGGAGGGCGCGCCGGGCCACCAGGCCGCCGGGATCCCGGCCTCCGCACACGGCCCGGGCGGTGCGCGCGGGCTGTACGAGAACGCCCCCGGGCCGCAGTCCTTCGCCGCGTACCCGGCCGAGTCGTACCGCACCTGGGGCGGCTTCGACTGGATGACGGCCACGGTGGGCGGGCTGTGGGACAGCCTGCTCAGCGAGGGCAAGCCGTGGTGGATCACCGCCAACTCCGACTCCCACAACGTCTACGCCGACACCGCGATGCGCGGCCCCGGCAGCGACTACGAGACCAACGGGCGGCAGAACGACCCGGTGTACGGGGGCGGGCTCGACCTGGAGGAGAACGACTACTGGCCGGGCCAGTACAGCCGCACCCATGTGGGCGCCGCGGACTTCTCGTACGCCGCCGTCATGGACGGCATCCGGGCGGGCCGGGTCTGGGTGGACCACGGCGGGCTGATCAGCGGCCTGGAGGCACGGCTCAGCGGTGGCGGGAGTGGCGTGGGCGGTGGCCGGGGGCGTTCGGTCACCCTCGGCGGCACGCTGCACGTGGCGCGCGGCACCCGGGTCCGGCTGGAGGTGGACATCGCCCTGGCCAACGGTCCCAACTGGGCCGGCTTCGTCCCGAAGTTGGCGCGGGTGGACGTCATCCAGGGCGAGGTCACGGGCGTGGCGGACGACCGTGACACCTTCGCGGCGCCGCGCGCCCGGGTGGTGAAGTCGTATGAGATCGGCGGCGCGACGGGAACGGTCCGGCTCTCCTACGACCTCGGCCCCGTGGACCGTCCGCTGTACGTACGGCTGCGCGGCACCGACGGCAACCGCGTGGCGGTGGGCGCGCGGGGCGCGGCGGTGGATCCGCACGGCCCGGCGATGGATGTGCCGGGCGACGCGGATCCGTGGCGCGATCTGTGGTTCTACGCCAACCCCATCTGGGTGCTGCCCTCCTGACGGCCGCCGGGGGCCGGTGCTGACGCGGTTCAGAGCTTGCCCGTGCCCGCCTGGGCGGTGACGGTGGCCACGACGGAGGACGCCGGTTCCGCCGTGTACGCGTACGGCGGGGTGGTGAAGCTGCCCGTCCGGGAGATCTCGGTGGCCGCCCCGCCCAGGTCGTTGCCGCGCAGCACCGCATAGCCGTCGACATCGCTGTCCCGGCTGGTGGTGACGGCCACCTCGGTGTCTCGGAAGACGTTGTTCTCGACCAGCGTCTGCGCGCCCATCCGGGAGTGCACACCGGTTTCCGCGCCCTGGACGTAGTTGTCGTAGAAGTGGCCGGTGCCGAAGCGCAGGCTGGGGATGCGTGAGTAGACGTCCGAGAACCAGTTGTGGTGGTACGTCACCTTGAGGTGACCGGTGTCCTCGCTCGCGTTGTTGTCGCTGTGGCCGACCAGGCTGCCCTTGAAGTGGTCGGCGAACTTGTTCCAGGAGACGGTGATGTCGTCCGAGCCGTGGTTGATGTCCAGCAGACCGTCGTAGTAGTCCTTGTCGTGGTCGCGGTCGGCCGAGAAGGTGTTGTGGTCGATCCACACCTTGGTGGACTTCTGCACGGTGATGCCGTCGGACGGCTTCCGGGGCTTGCTGATGGTGAGGTTGCGGACGATGACGTTCGTCGCCTGCTTCAGCCGCAGTCCGCCACCGGTGAAGCCGGAGCCCGAACCCACGCCCAGCACGGTGGTGTTGGAGCCGATGTCCACCTGGCCGGTGAGGGAGATCAGCCCGGAGACCTTGACCACCTTGGCCTTGTCGCCGGTGACGGCGGCCTTGAAGGCGTCCAGGGACGTCACGGTGGTGGCGGTGGCGTTTCCGCCGCCCGTGGTGCCGGCGCCGAAGCCGATGGGGGTGGTCTCGGCGGTGGGACGCGTCTCCGTGGCGGGGCGTGCGGAGTCGGCCGAGTCCGCGCCATGGGCGGAGACCGTGGAGAGGCCGCCAAGGGCGAGCGCCGCGGTGACGCCCGCGGCGGCCGCGGTCAGCCGGCGTCGGTCGCGGGCGGTGACGCGGGTGACGTCCATGACATCGTCGTCGTCCGTGGTGCCGTGGTCGTGCGTCGAGCGCATGGGGGAGTCCTCTCATTCGGAGGATCTCCACACGGGAGGGGTAATCGCTTGCGGGATGAGCGAGGGCGAACGGCAAGCACGCTGATCACAAAGGCCGGTGGAGATCGCCAAAAGGTGCGGCTCTGACGGTGTGGGGCCCTGGCGCCGGGCGATGTGGTCAGGATCGCCCCGACGGACAGCGGCCATCCCGGAAGAAGCTAGTAAGCGCTTGTGGTGATGTCAACACCGGTACGAACCAAGGGAGTTGGCCGTATCGAGAGGTTGACGGGCGGGGACTTTGCCGAATCCACAGGCGTCCCACAGGGATCGCCCTTACCTTTCCATGCTCATGACAGACTTCTCCCCCGCCCCCATGGGGCGCCGAAGAGTACTGCTCGCCGGAAGCGCCGCCGCGGCGGCCATCGGAATCGGCGCGAGCACGGCTGCCGCCCGCCCGGAGTCGGCCGCGGCGGCCGACACGGCCGCTGGATCCGCGGCCACCGGCACCCGCGACACCGCCGCCATCTGCACGCTCACCAAGGAGCTCACCGAGGGGCCGTACTACCTCGACCACGCCCTCGTACGCTCAGGCGTCGCCGAGGACAAGAAGGGAGTCCCGCTCGAGCTCGTCCTCACCGTCGTGGACACCGCCACCTGCGCGCCCCTCAACAAGGCGCTGGTGGAGATCTGGTACTGCGACGCGCTCGGCGAGTACTCCGGCTTCGTCGGCAACAACGGCCACCAGGAGCCGGACAACGGCACGTTCCTGCGCGGCGGCGTGCTCACCGGCACCGACGGGGTGGCCAGGCTCACCGGGATCTACCCCGGCTGGTACCGAGGCCGCTGCATCCACGTCCACCTCAAGGTGCACACGGGCGTCACGCTCACCCCGGACGGCTCGTTCACCGGCGGCAACGAGATCCACACCGGTCAGCTCTTCTTCGACGAGAAGATCACCGCGGCGGTGGCCAAGCTCTCCCCGTACTCCACCAACACCGTCCCCCGCACTCCCCTGTCCGCCGACGGCATCTACGGCAACGGCGGCACCGCCGCCGGGCTGCTCGCCGTGACGGCGCTGGGCAGCACGCCGTCCACCGGCTATCGCGGCACGCTCACGGTCGGCGTCGACCCGGACGCCTGACCGGCCGCCGCACCTCGCCCCCCGTTCCGTCCGCGCCCCGCCCGGCACCCCGGGCGGGGCTCTTCACGCCCGGGTGCCTCAAGCCAGGCGGATGACGTTCCAGGACATCGGCTCCAGCGTGGTGCGCAGGGCGCCGTCCGCGAGCTCCGTGCCCTCGCCGGGATGCGGGGTGACGCGCTCGGGGTCGGTGAGGGTGTTACGGGCCTCGGGGTCGGCGTCGGCGAGGACGGTGTGCTCGACCACGCGGGTCACGGGGAGGGCGCGCAGGGCGATCTCCAGCGGGAGCGGCCGGTGCTGGTCGCGGTTGACCGCGAAGACCGTCACCGCGCCGGTGGACTCGTCGAGGACGGCGGTGGCGTGCAGCAGCGGCACCTCGCCGTAGCCGGCGGTCTCGTACGTCGGGCTGTCGACGTTGACCCGCAGCACCCGCCCGCGCCCGTGGGCCGACGCCTGCGCGAAGGGGTAGAAGGTGGTCTGCCGCCAGGCGGGGCCGCCCGGTTCGGTCATGATCGGGGCGATGACGTTGACCAACTGGGCGAGGCAGGCGACGGTGACGCGGTCGGCGTGGCGGAGCAGGGCGATCAGGAGCGAGCCGACCACGACGGCGTCGGTGACGGAGTAGTTGTCCTCCAGGAGGCGCGGGGCCTCCTCCCAGTTGAGCGGCTCGGCGTTGTGGTAGTGGGTCTGGTACCAGACGTTCCACTCGTCGAAGGAGAGGTTGATCTTCTTCTTCGACTTCAGCCGGGCGCCGATGTGATCGCAGGTGGCGACGACGTTCTCGATGAAGGACTCCATGTCCACGGCCGAGGCGAGGAAGGAGTCGCGGTCGCCGTCCCGCTCCTCGTAGTAGGCGTGCAGGGAGATGTGGTCCACCAGGTCGTAGGTCTGTGTGAGGACCGTCGCCTCCCAGGTGGCGAACGTCGGCATCGACTGGTTGGAGCTGCCGCACGCCACGAGCTCCACGTCCGGGTCGATCTGCCGCATCGCGCGGGCGGTCTCGGCGGCGAGCCGTCCGTACTCCTCGGCGGTCTTGTGGCCGGTCTGCCAGGGGCCGTCCATCTCATTGCCCAGACACCACAGCCCGATGCCGTACGGATCCTTGTCGCCGTGGCCGATCCGGAGATCGGCGAGGGCGGTGCCGGACGGGTGGTTGGCGTACTCCTGGAGTTCGAGGGCCTCGGCGACGCCGCGGGTGCCGAGGTTGAGCGCCATCATGGGCTCGCCGTCGACCTTACGGACGAAGTCGATGTACTCGGAGAGCCCGAACCGGTTGGTCTCGGTGGAACGCCAGGCCAGATCGAGCCGGCGCGGCCGCTCCTCGACCGGCCCGACACCGTCCTCCCACTTGTAGCCGGAGACGAAGTTGCCCCCCGGGTACCGGATGACGGTGACGCCCAACTCCCGGATCAGCGCGAGGACATCGGTGCGCAGCCCGGCCTCGTCGGCAGCCGGGTGGCCCGGCTCGTGGATGCCGGTGTAGACGCAGCGTCCGAGGTGCTCGACGAACGAGCCGAAGAGCCGGGGGTTGACGTCGCCGACGGCGAAGGCGGGGTCGAGGGTGAACCGGGCGGAATCGGTCTGCGGCATGACGGCCCATCTCTTCGGGTGTCGCGGCTGCGCGGGTGCGGGAGCGCGCGACTATTCGACATATCGACCAGCGCTCGTTTCTTCGAACGCGACCGTAAGATCTCGCCACGGCGTGCGTCAATGGCAGGACGGCGTCGGGTTGCCCGAGCCGGGCGGCCCGCGCTGGGGGGATACCCCCCGTCCGATCCTGGGGTGCGCCGGATCGCACCCCGCTGGGGGCGAAATTAGCGTTCAGCCATGACTTCCACTCCGCGAAGACGCCTCGCCGTGGCACTCGGTGTCGCTACGCTGCTCGCCGCCGAGGTGGCCACCGCCGTCGCCCAGCCCGCCGGTCCCTCCCCCGGGGAGCGGTTGCGCCAGGACACCGAGGCGATCCACGCCCTCGGGGTCAGCGGTGTGCAGGCCCGCGCGATCGCCCCTGGCGGCCGGCAGTCGGTCGCCACCAGCGGCACCGCCGACCTGACCACCGGCCGCCCGGTCTCCGCCGACGGCTACTTCCGCATGGCCAGCACGTCCAAGACGCTGGTCGCCACCGTGGTCCTCCAACTGGAGGCCGAGGGCGAGCTCTCGCTGGACGACACCGTCGACCACTGGCTGCCGGGAGTGGTGCGGGGCAATGGCAACGACGGCAGCCGGATCACCCTCCGCGACCTGCTCCAGCACACCAGTGGCATCCACGACGACCTGCCCGGATACACCATGCCGGAGGAGTACTACCAGCAGCGCCACGACATCCACCGCCCCGAGCGGTTGGTTGCCCGCGCCATGGCCCACGCGCCGGACTTCCCGCCCGGCGAGGGCTGGGCGTACTCCAACACCGGCTACGTCCTGCTCGACATGATCATCCAGAAGGCCACCGGGCACCCCGCCCACCAGGAGATCGAAGACCGTATCCTGCGCCCGCTCGGCCTCGACCGGACCCGGTGGATGGGCACCTCGCCCACCTTGCCCCGGCCGCACGCCCGGGCCTACCAGCTCTTCGGCCCCGGTTCCGTGGTGGACGTCACCGACCAGATACCGGTGGACCACGAGAACCTTTCGTGGGTCACGACCACACAGGACGAGAACCGCTTCCTCCGCGCGCTGCTCGCGGGCCGCCTGCTGCCGGCGCGGCAGTTGGCCGAGATGAAGCGGACCGTCCCCGTGAGCGCGGAGGTCCAACGGCTGTGGCCCGGCGGCCGGTACGGGCTCGGCCTGGTCGAACGCCCCCTGAGCTGCGGAGGAACCTACTGGGGTCACGAGGGCGGGGACGGTGGCTACATCACCCTCAACGGCGTCACCGACGACGGCGGGCGAAGCGCCGTGGTCTCCATGTCCGAGGCGCGCGGCGACACCCCGGAGCACATCCTGGACCAGGAGAACGCGGCCGGCGCCCTGATCGACCACGCCCTGTGCGCCGGAGGCCCCGGCACCCGGTGAGCGGAGGCGCCGGGCAGTCGGACCTCCGTGCTCGCTCAGCCGTGCTCGCTCCCCCGCGCTCGCTCAGCCGGTGTGAAGGACCCGGAAACGATCGGGTTCCGCCGGATCCCGGTCAACGACCTGGATCGGCGGCCAAGCCCATTGCCGGACGCTGATGCCTGATGTGCGGGAGAACCGGATCCGCCCGCGGGTGCCTTCGACCGCGACGCGCGGCCAGGAGGCGGCGATGCGCGCCCGGTCCGTGCCCCGAGCCCGCAGCACCTCGGCGAGGACGACGCCCGTGTCGTAGCCCTCGAAGGCGACGAAGGAGGGCGCGGCGGCCAGCCGCTCGCGGAGGGCCGTCTCGACCCGTGCGCCGAGTGGGCTGAGGCGCTCGGGCAGGTAGCGCAGGAACGGGATCGCCGCGCCGTCCTCGCCCAGCGACGTCGCCCATTCGGCGAACTCCGGCTGCCCGGCCGGAGCACCCATCATGACCTCGGCGAGGCGCTGGTCGCGGCGGACGGCCGTGACGATCGACACGGCCGGCTCCGGGTGGCCGGCCAGAAGCAGGAGGGCTGTCGCGCGATGGGCGACGAGTTCGTCGCACACGGCCGCGGGGGCGAGCGCGCGCAGGTCGAGTTCGATGACGGTGCCGCCGCGTGGAGCGAGGTGATCCCGCAGAATACGAGTCCCGGACGCCCAGTAGACACTCGGCTCGGCTGCCACGGCGATGCGGCTGTGGCCCGCGCCGAGGAGGAAGTCCGCGTAGATCCGCCAGCCGTGGGACTGCGCCGGGGCGAGGCGCGCGACCCATTCCGTCGGCTGTTCGGTGAGCGCGTCGAGAACCGCTGACGAGCAGAGGAACGGCAGGCCGAGGGCGTCGGCCCGGGTGGCGGCGGCGCGAGCGACGACGCTGTGATACTCCCCCGCCACGGCGGCCACGCCCAGGCGGGCCAGTTCGTCCACGGCCGCCACGGCCCGCCGCGGATCGGCCGCGGTGTCCCGGACCACCAGCTCGAGTGGCCTTCCGGCGATCCCGCCGTCGTCATTGACGTCGCGTACGGCCAGCTCAAGGCCCGCGAGCACGTGTTGGCCCGCCTCGACCCAGCCGGGCCGAGTCAGCGGAACGAGAGCCCCGATCCGTACGGATGATCCGTCCCGCCGTGGCGGGCGCGCCTGGGTGACCATGCCGGACATTGCATCCGCCACCATCGCCGACAGGCAACCGATTATGTGCTCGCCGCCCTGCCGGGCACCTCGCCCCGCCCGGCGACACCGCCCCTACGACGGGCGGATGCCGGCGGTGGACAGCCTCAGCCGGAGCTCCCGCTCCTGGTCGCCCGCCACCGCGCCCTGCTCTCGTACCTCGAAGGCGCGGGCCAGGACGTCCGCCATCCGCCGCACCGGGAGGGGGCCGCCCTGGAGGTCGGCGGTGACGGGGGCCGTCAGGGAGGCCGGGCGCGGCTCCGCGCGCGGGTCGGCCACCTCGAAGACGGACGTCCACACCGTGGGCCGCCCCTCCCCCGCGTCCTGCGGAAGATCCGCCGTCGCCTGGTCGGACTCGTAAGCCGTGCGCAGCACACCGAAGACGGCCTCGGCGTCGTCCCGCGAGATTCCGCTCACCGCCACCAGCACCTGCGAGGCGGACCGAGGCTGTTCCGGACCGGCCGTCGTGGACATGGGGCCACCTTTCCCGTCGCTCCGAGCTCTTTCGGCTCCCGGGTACCCACCCGCCCCCGACCCATCACCTTGTGAGCGATCCCTTGACCCACCCCATCGCCGCCTCTACCGTGCGGCCGACGTTACGGAAACGTTCCGGAACTTTTCGGAGCCGGGAAGGGAAGTTTTCGTGATCACTTCGGTCCGCACAGCCCTCGTCGGCGCGCTCGCCGCCGCACTGCTCCCGCTCACCACACCGTCCGCCGCCGCGGAACCACTCCACGGCGGCACCGTGGATTTCGGAAGGCACCTCCAGCCCATCGACGGTTTCGGCTTCTCCCAGGCGTTCCAGCGCGCCGATCTGATGCACGGCGCACAGGGCCTGACCCCGGAACACCAGCGGGAAGTGCTGGATCTGCTGCTGAACCGTGCCACGGGCGCCGGGTTGAGCATTCTGCGGCTCGGCATCGGCTCGTCCTCCGACGAGGTCTACGACCACATGAAGTCCATCCAGCCCACCGACCCGGGCGGCCCGGACGCGCCCCCGCGCTATGAGTGGGACGGCGACGACGGCGGCCAGGTATGGCTGGCCAAGGAGGCGAAGCGGTACGGCGTGAAGCGCTTCTACGCCGACGCCTGGAGCGCGCCGGGCTATATGAAGACGAACGGGACGGACGCCAACGGCGGCACGCTGAAGGCAGAGTGGCGACGGGCGTACGCCGACTACCTGGTGCGGTACGCGAAGTTCTACCGCCAGGAGGGCGTACGCATCACCGACCTCGGCTTCACCAATGAGCCGGACCTCGCCACGTCGTACGCCTCGATGCGGTTCACCCCGGAACAGGCGGTCGAGGTGATCAAGGCGATCGGCCCCACGGTGCGGCGAGCCGGGATCAACCTGGTGTGCTGTGACGCCGCCGGATGGGACGAGCAGGCGTCGTTCTCCACCGCGATCGAGGCCGACAGCACCGCCGCGCACCAGGTCGCGGTGCACACGGGCCATCCCTACGTCACCCCCTCGGACCAGCCCCTGCCGACGAGCCGCCGTACCTGGATGTCGGAGTGGAGCCCCAACGGGACGACGTGGAACGAGGCGTGGGACGACCACAGCAGTTATGACGGCTTGGCGGTGGCGGAGGCGATCCATACGACGCTCGCGGACGCGGGGGCGAGTGGGTACGTGTACTGGTTCGGCGCGTCGGTGGGCGCCACCCGGGGGCTGATCCAACTGGACGGCCCGGACTACCACGTCTCCAAGCGGCTGTGGGCGCTGGCCGCGTACAGCCGCTTCATCCGGCCCGGGGCGGTACGGGTGGCGGCGGACTCCGGGGCGGACGGGGTGAAGACGACGGCCTTCCGGAACCGGGACGGCCGGCGGGTCCTGGAGATCCTCAACACCGGTGAGGAGCCGGTGCGCGCGGACTACGCGCTACGTGGCGGAGGAGACGCAAACGCTCGGGGCGCGGTCTACCGGACGGATGAGACGCATGCGCTCAGCCGCGTCGGAACCGCGCGGGTGCGCGACGGACGGCTGGCGGCCGAGCTGCCGGGGCGTTCGCTGACGACGGTGGTGCTGCGCTAGCCGGGACCGCCCCTGCCACAGGGTGGCAGGGGCGGCCGGACGACCTCAGTCCGTTCGAACCGTCAGTCCTCGAAGGCGACGATCATCTTGCCGGTGTTCTCCCCCCGGAGCATCCCGAGGAAGGCGTCCACCGCGTTCTCCACACCCTTGATGACCGTCTCGCGGTAGTGCAGCTTGCCCTCGCGGATCCAGCCACCGACCTCCTGGAAGAACTCCTCCTGAAGGTGCTGGTGGTCCCCGACCAGCATGCCCTGGATCCGCAGCCGCTTGCCGATGACCATCCCGAGGTTGCGCGGGGCGGGGGTCGGCTCGGTGGCGTTGTACTGCGAGATCATGCCGCAGACGGTGACCCGGCCGTGCACCTTGAGGCGGCTGATGGCGGCCTCGAGGTGCTCACCGCCGACGTTGTCGAAGTAGACGTCGATCCCGTCCGGCGTGGCCTCCTTCAACTGGTCGGCGACCGGGCCGTTCTTGTAGTTGAACGCCGCGTCGAAGCCGTACTCGTCGAGCAGCACCCGGACCTTCTCGTCCGAACCCGCGCTGCCGATCACCCGCGAGGCGCCCTTGAGCTTGGCGATCTGGCCGACCTCGCTGCCGACCGCGCCCGCCGCGCCCGAGACGAAGACCGCGTCGCCCTCCTTGAAGGACGCGACCTCCAGCAGCCCCGCGTAGGCGGTGAGGCCCGGCATGCCGAGCACCCCGAGGTAGGCGGGGAGGGGGGCGATCTCGGGGTCGACCGTGACGGCGCGCTTGGCGTCCACCGTCGCGTACTCACGCCAGCCGCCGAAGTGCAGGACGTGGTCGCCGACGGAGATGCCCTCCGCGTTGGAGGCGACGACCTTGCCGACCGCGCCGCCTTCCATCGGCCGGTCGAGCTGGAACGGCGGCGTGTACGACTTCACGTCGTTCATGCGGCCGCGCATGTACGGGTCCACCGACATGTAGAGGTTGCGGACCAGCGCCTGCCCGGGGCCCGGCTCGGAGACCGGGGCCTCGCGCAGCGCGAAGTCCTCCGGCTTCGGCCACCCCTGGGGGCGGGCGACCAGGTGCCATTCACGGCCGGTGGTGGGGATGACGGACATGGAAGGGCCTCTCCTACGTTTCAGCAGATGAAACAATCATGCTGCTGAATATTTCATGCTGTCAAGTAAATGGGTACCCTGGTGGGCATGACGTCCCGCATCGACCCGCTGACCCTCGAGGTCGTCGAGCTCATTGGCACCATCGTGGCCCGTTATCACGAGGAATACGAGGAGGCGGCGGCGAAGCACTCCCTGACCGGGGCGCAGGCCCGGGTGCTGAGCCTGCTGGCCGGCGGCCCGACGCCGATGCGGCGGCTCGCCCAGCAGCTGAAGTGCGAGCCGTCGAACGTCACCGGGATCGTGGACCGCCTGGAATCGCGCGGTCTCGCCGAGCGCCGCCTGGACCCGGCCGACCGCCGGGTCAAGCTGGCCGCCGCCACCGAGGCGGGCCGCGAGACCTCCGAACGGCTCCGGGGCTCGCTCGACTTCGCCCGCGAACCGCTGGCGGAGCTCTCGGACGAGGAGCGTACGGTGCTGCGCGACCTGCTCAAACGGATGCTGGGCGCCACGCCGTAAGACCGCGCCCGCGCCGCAAGGCCATCACCGGGACGCCCGGCGGCTCTTCCCCCTCCCCGCCCCTTCCCACAGCACCGATACGCGGCTCCGCCGCATGGCAGGGGCTCCGCCCCTGACCCCCGAGGTCTGGGGCGGAGCCCCGGTACCGGGAGGCGAAGCGCCGGTTGCGGGGCCTGGGGCGAAGCCCCGGGGGCCTGGGGCGGAGCGCCGGTTGCGGGGCCCGGAGCCCCGGTCGGGGTCTGGGGCGGTGCCCCGGTCACGGGGCCTGGGTCGAAGCCCCAGTTACGGGGCTCGGAGCCCCGGTCGGGGCCTGCGGCGGTACCCCGGTTGCCGGGCCTGGGGCAAAGCCCCGGAAACGGGGCTCGGAGCCCCGGTCGGAGTCTGCGGCGGTACCCCGGTTGCCGGGCCTGGGGCAAAGCCCCGGAAACGGGGCTCGGAGCCCCGGTCGGGGCCTGCGGCGGTACCCCGGTTGCCGGGCCTGGGGCAAAGCCCCGGAAACGGGGCCTGGGGCGGAGCCCCAGTTGCGGGGCCCGGAGCCCCGGTCGGGGCCTGGGGCGGAGCCCCAGTTGCGGGGAGGGGCGGGGAGGGGAAAGACCCGCCGGACACCCCCTAGGTGCACCACCACAGGAAGCGCTGGCAGGTCCCCGTGGGCGTCGGGGTCGGCGTCGGCACGACGGTCGCCGGGGCGGTGGGCCCCGGTTTCGACGGAGTGGTGGGCCGATGGGTCGCACCGGAGCCGCCCGGGGCCGACGGGGAGTCGTCCGACGGGTCGGAGGACGAGGCGTCGTCCGGATCGGGCGAGGTGTCGTCGTCCCCGCCCTTGGACTTCCCGCCGTCCTTGCCCTTGCCCTTGCCCTCGTCCCCGCCCTTGGACGACTGTCCGTCCTCGCCTTCCGTCGCCGAGGGGCCCGCGCTCGGGCCCTTCGTGTCCTGGACGATCGTCTCGGCGGATTCCGTCACGCCGCCGTCGCGGTCGGCCACCGGCTCCTGTCGCCGGGGCGCCGGGGAGGACTCCCGCCAGTGCCCCTCGGTGGCCAGTTCGGCCACGAACACCGCGGCCAGCACCGGGCCGAGCACCGACGCCAGGATCGCCACCCGGCGCCCCCGGCCCCGGCGGGCCCGACGGGCGCGGGGGCCGAAGAGTCCGCGGGACTTGGGCTTCCGGCGCGAGGGACGAGTGGCGCCGGTGGCACCGGAGGCACGGGACGCCTGGGCCGCACGACGGTCCGCCCGTCGTTCCGCCCGCGTGGCGGGCGCCTCGGCCCCGCCGCCCTCGTCCGCCGCGTCCGACGCCGCAGCGGGCAGCCCGAGGTCCTCGACGGACCTCCCGCATCCAGGGCAGGAGACGGCACCGTTGAGATGGCGGCGACAGGGAGAGCAGTAATCCATTTCGCCGGGCAGGTTATGTGACCAACGGGCAGGTCAGCAGGACGCGGGGTGTGAGGATCCTGTGCAAAGAACCGTACGAAAGCCCTCGTCAGACCCCTGTCCCGGCGACGGCCGAGGTCCGCCCGGCCCCGCCCGTCCCCGCCCGGCCCCGCTCAGCCACCGAAGGCGGGCTGCGCCAGACCCTGCCCCACGCCCTGGATGACCAGCAGCGACCCGGCGAGCGGCGGCGCGGAGGCGCCGAGTCCGACCCGTGCCGAGGTCAGGTACAGATCGGTGAGGTCCGCACCGCCGAAGGCACACGCGGTCGGGCGCGGGAACGGCAGCTCCACCACCCGATCGAGTGCCCCGTCAGGGGCGTAGCGACGGATCGCGGCGCCGTCCCACAGGGCGACCCACACCGCGCCGTCGGCGTCCACGCACAGCCCGTCCGGGAAGCCCGCGCCCTCCTCGACCTCGGCGAACGGCCTCCGGCCCGAGACCACCGGGCCATCGGGGTCCTCGACGTCGAAGACGTCGATACGGCGGGTGGGAGTGTCGATGTAGTACATGAGGCGGCCGTCCGGGCTCCAGCCGATGCCGTTGCTGACCGTCACCTCCGGCAGGAACTCCGTATGGGAGCCGTCGGACCCGATCCGGGAGAGCGTGCCGCCGCCGGCCCCCTCGTCGTAGCGCATGGTGCCCGCCCAGAGCGAGCCGTCGGGCGCGACGGCGGCGTCATTGCCCCGGCGGCCGGGGACCGCCTCGCGCAGCAGCCAATCGAAGCCGCCGTCCGCCCCGTACACCCCGATCCCGTCGCGGAGGTTGACCACCAGGCCGCCGCCCGCGCGGGGCTTGGCCGCGCCGACGTGCTGCTCGGTGCCCAGGGTGGTGCGGCGGCCGGTGGCGGGGTCGTAGGTGTGGACGCGGGAGGAGAGGATGTCCACCCAGATCAGCCGCTGGGCGGCGGCGTCCCAGGTGGGTCCCTCACCGAGCACGGCGCTCGCGCGCACCGCGATCTCGAGCGATGGCCGTGTGCGTGTGCTCATATCTCCCGCCTCCGATGTCCCAGCCGCACCGACAGTTCACCCGCGCCCTTGGCCGCCAGCTCCTCCAGCTCGGCCTGGCGCTCATCGCTCCAGCGGATCGTCGGCACCGAGATCGACAGCGCCGCGACGACCTTTCCCGCGGAGTCCCGTACGGGAGCCGCCACGCAGTTCACATCCGGGTTGGACTCCCGCTGCTCGACCGCGATACCGCGCTCGCGCACGGCGGTGAGGTGGCGGCGCAGTTCGTCGGGGGAGGTGATGCTGTTGTCCGTCATCGCGGCCAGTGGCTGATCGTCGGACAGCCGCGTGGCCAGAGCGTCCTCGGGGAGGGACGCGAGCAGCATCTTGCCGACCGAGGTGCAGTGGGCGGGCAGCCGACGGCCGGCGGCGGAGACCATGCGGACGGCGTGGGTGGAGTCGACCTTGGCGATGTAGATGACGTCCATGCCCTCGAGGATCGCGACATGCACGGTCTCGTCGCAGGTCTCCGCGACGCTCCGGGCCACCTGCTGGCCCTCGGCGGCCAGGTCGAGCTGCTCGGCGTAGCGGCTGCCCAGCTGGTACGGCCGCACCCCGAGCCGATAGCGGCCGGGCTGGTCGGGGACCTGGACCAGATAGGAGCGGGCGGCCAGAGTGGTCACCAGCTCATGGACCGTCGTACGCGGCAGCCCGAGCCGACGGGTGATCTCGGGTGCGGAGAGCGTGCCGTCCCCGTCCAGGAAGAGCTCGAGTATGTCCAGAGCCCGTGTCACCGCGGGCACCAGGCGTCCCATAATGCTCGCCCTCCCCTTCTGGTTCAGATGGCAAGCGTTCGAGATTCCGGCCGGTGGCCGGTATCGCGAACACAGATTATGCGGAGGGGACTTCCCCCGGCAATGGTCCGGCAAAGGCACGATGTGCCGGGCACGCCTCGCCCGTACGCCCCCGGGCATGCCTGGCCCGTACGCCACGGGACCACGAGCCCGTACGCCACGATAGGAGCCATGGATTCCGCGCCCGCCTCGTTCGCTCAGCCCAACCCGTTCCCCTCCCCCTTCCCCTTCGTCCTCGTGCTGCTGCGCCGGATGGCCGACCATCAGCCGGGGCTGGTCGAGGACGCACTGCGCGAGCTGGGCTTCGGGCGTTCGGTGATGCGCGAGGCCAACCGCCGCTGGCAGGCCATGCAGCGCTCGCCGCGGCGGCGCTCGGCCGTGGCCCGCTACCGCGCCGTGCTGGGCCCGCCCGAGTCCACCGCCACCCGCCGGATCGGCGATCTGACCTGCGAGGCGCTGAGCTGGTCCGTGCCGCTGTGGCCGGATCTGCGGT
Source organism: Streptomyces yongxingensis (assembly GCF_055597465.1). NCBI lineage: Bacteria > Bacillati > Actinomycetota > Actinomycetes > Kitasatosporales > Streptomycetaceae > Streptomyces > Streptomyces yongxingensis. The sequence goes on along the minus strand of NZ_CM145717.1, from coordinate 7,512,298 downwards.
TCGAGGTGCTCACCGCGCCGAACGGGGCGGTGTGGAACGAGTGGCTGGTGCGCGCTCCGGGCGCGCCCGGGCCGCGGTTGCGTACGGCCGCTGATCTGCTGCCCTGGTCCTGCACGGTGGACGAGGTGGCGCGCGCCTTCGCGCCCGCGCGGCCCATGGAGGGCTCGGCGCCCACCCGCTGGCGGCTCGCCTTCGACGCGCCGGAGGCGGAGAACGGTGAACTCCGCCACTATGTGGCGGAGTTCACCTGGGGACTGCTGCAGCGTATGGAGGACGTCAGGCCAGCTTCGCCGACAGCGTGATCTCCGTACCGGCGAGCGCCTGGCTCACCGGGCAGTTCTTCTTGGCGTCCTCGGCCGCCGCGACGAACGCGGCCTCGTCCAGGCCCTCCACCGTGCCCTCGACGGTGAGGTGGATACCGGTGATCCCGGTGCCGGGCTGGAAGGTGACCTCGGCCTGGGTGGTCAGCTGGGTGGGCGGGTTGCCCGCCTGGGTGAGGCCGTGCGAGAGCGCCATCGAGAAGCAGCTTGAGTGGGCCGCCGCGATCAGCTCCTCGGGGCTGGTCTTGCCGCCTGCCTGCTCGGCGCGGGACGGCCAGGAGACCGGCTGCTCGCCGATGCCGGAGGAGTCGAAGGTGACGGTCCCCTTGCCCTCGGCCAGATTGCCCTGCCAGACGGTGTGCGCGGTACGCGTCGTAGCCATGCTCGCTGTTCCCTGCTTCCTGTCGGTGACGTCCACCCCTCGGGGCGGAGCGCCGGATGTGACATATGGGTCAGAGGTGATCACCCGGCGGGGTGCCACCGCTTCCGGTCGCCCCCTGTCCGGAGATCGACTCCGAGCCTACGTTCCAGGCGACCATGGCCGGGCGACCATGCTCACTTCCCAGTCGACTGACGGTCGCGGTGTCCAGCCGGAAGAGCGCACCGGCGGACGGGGGCAGGCCAAGCCGCCGGGCGGTGAGCACCCGCAGCACGTGGGCGTGCGCCACCAGCACCACATCGGCGCCGTCCGCCGCCTCCAGCTCGGGGGCGATCCGGGCGAGCACCCGGTCCACCCGGGCCCCGATCCGCTCGGGTGACTCGCCGGGGTGGTCGGGACCGGCCGGTGGCACGCCGTCGGTCCACAGGTTCCAGTCGGGGCGGGTGCGGTGGATCTCGTCGGTGGTGATGCCCTCGTAGCCGCCGTAGTCCCATTCACGCAGGTCGGGCTCGAGCGTGAGGTCCTCGAGCCCGGCGAGTCGCGCGGTCCGCACGGCCCGGTCCATGGGGCTGACCAGGATCAGCCCGATCTTCCGCGCGGCGAGCGGCCGACGCAGGGCGCGTGCCTGCTCCTCACCGCGCGGGGTCAGGGGCAGATCGGTCCGGCTGGTGTGCTTGTGCGACCGGCTCCACTCGGTTTCGCCGTGCCGGACCAGCAGCAGCTCAGCCACGGTCGCCGGATGCCTTCTCCTCGCCCGCGACGCCCTGCTGCTTCTCCTCGTCGATGGCGTGCTTCTCGTTGGCCGCGGCGGCGATGGAGGCGCGCACCGTGTCCATGTCCAGGTCGCGGGCCTGGCCGATGAGGTCCTCCAGGGCCGGCTCGGGGAGGGCGCCGGGCTGGGCGAAGACCGCGATGTTCTCCCGCACGATCATCAGCGTGGGGATGGACTGGATGTCGAAGGCGGCGGCCAGCTCGGGCTGGGCCTCGGTGTCGACCTTGGCGAACAGCAGGTCCTGGTGGCGCTCGGCGGCCTTCTCGTAGACGGGCGCGAACATCCGGCACGGCCCGCACCAGGAGGCCCAGAAATCAATCAGTACGAATTCGCTCCCGGACACGATCTCGTCGAAGTTGTCCTTGGTGAGCTCGACGGTGCTAGTGCTCATGCCTGCGTTACCCGCTTCCGTACGTCGGCAGATGCCACATGCACCGTAACCCCGCCACCGCCCGCCGTTATTCCTGGGCGGCGGCGGGGTTGCGGCGGCCGCACGGCCGCTTCGAGCGCTACGGGGTGTCCGGCGGTACGCGTACGCCTGCGGCGGGGCCGTTCCCCTCCCCGCCCCTTCCCGACACTTAACGATATGCGGCTCCGCCGCGTGGCAGGGGCTCCGCCCCGGGCCCCGAGAGCAGCCCGCCGCAGGCGTCGGCACCCCCGGGGTCCAGGGGCGGAGCCTCTGGTATCGGGAAGGGGCGGGGAGGGGGCCGGCCCGCCGCAGGCGTACGCGTACCGCCGGACACCCGCCAGCTAGCCTGCCCGGAAGCGTATGCCCAGGTCGGCGGGGGTGAAGCGGCGTACGTCCCTGGTGGAGAGCCCGCGGTCGGTCCCCCGGAAGACCCAGAAGCCGCCCGTCCTGCCGTGGCCGTAGCCGGGCGCGGCGGCGATCACATCGTCGTGTCCGTCCCCGTCGACGTCGAGCAGCGGGGGCTGCGGGGCGAAGGCGTCGAAGCCGTACGGGGTGTGCCGACCGGGCACGCCCGGGGTGTCCAGGTCCAGGGGCTGGACCCCGCCGTGCTCCCTGTGCGGGCTCTTGGCCGGGCCGGGGGCGTACTCGCCGCCGCGCCCGTGCCGTGAGCCGGGCAGCAGGGTGAGCCGGCCGTTGCCGTTGTTCTTCTCCGGAGTGGCCACCACCAGGTCGGGGCGGCCGTCGCCGGTGATGTCGCCGACGGCCGGGGAGCCGCCGAAGCCGTCGCCGCGCCGTGCGTCACCGGGCATGTCCGGGCCGGACTGATCGACGGTGAGATCGGAACGCCCCCGGCCCAGACCGGCTTTGGCGCCGTGGACGACGGTCAGCCGTCCGGAGCCGTGGTGGCGGCCGGGGCCGAGGGTCCCCTGGCCGGGCGCGAGCAGGTCGTCGATCCCGTCGTGGTCGGCGTCCCCGGCCGCGGGCTCGCGCGGCCCGTCCTCCGTGCCGAGGGCGTGGGCCAGGCGCGCCTCCGGCCGCCTGTCCCGCACCAGGCCCTTGGGGCCGCCGCGGTAGTGGGCGACGGGGGTGTCGAGGGGGGCGGTGTCGCCGGGTTCCGGGCCATCCGCGCGTTGCGGCTCATCCGCCGGGCCGACGCCGTAGCGGTAGGTCAGCACCACATCGGTGCGGTGGTCGCCGTTGAAGTCCCCGGCGGTGGCGGTGGCGGGTGCGCTGCGGCGGGGCCGGTCGGTGGGGCCGGTGCGGAGCGGGGCGGTACGGGCGGGGTGAGCCTTGGCGCCGAACGGCCCGTACAGCACGCGTACGGCACCCCGGCCGTCGCCCCGGCCGTCACCCCGACCGTCGCCCGGGCCGTCACCCCGGCCGTCCGCCGCCGACGTCAGCAGGTCGGCCGCGCCGTCCCCGTCGAAGTCCCCCACCGCCAGCGCCAGGAATCCGGCCGCGCCGCCGCCGAGCGGGCGCGGCGCGGCCAGCCCTCGGGGGCCGCCGCGCAGCACCACCGTCTCCCCCGTCCGCTCGGCCCGCGGCGAACTCCCGTGCCGGAACCGCGCCGTCACCAGGTCGGTGAATCCGTCCCGGTCGAGATCGGTGCGCAGCAGGGGCCCCACGTAGTCGTCCTCGGCGCCGTTCACGACGAGGCGGTGCCGCGGGTCGAGGCCGTGCGCCCCGCCGTAGACCACCGCGAGCCGGGCGGGCAGCGGTCCCCGGGAGGCGCTGGTGGGGCGGATGGCGGTGGCGAAGTCGTCGTAACCGTCGCCGTTGAAGTCCCCGAGCGAGGCACCGGCCGACCCCTTGGTGGCCCCCTCCACCGGCCTCCGCCCCTCGTGGCCGCCCTCGCTGCACCCGGCGAGCAGCAGCACGGACACGGCCACGGCCGCGACCACGGCGGCGACGGGAACGGACGAACGCACGGCGACACCTCGCAAGGCGGATCGAACGGACACGGACGAAGGCTTCACCGCTCAAGGACTCAAGGGAGCGCGCTCGGGTTGCCTCGCGGACGCCCCCGCGGAATACACGCGACACCGGACGCCTGGCTTGCGATCATGACGCCTGAACCCCGGCCCTCGGCCCATGACCCCCTGGCCCCCTTGACGAGAAAGGGCGATGCGCGATGCCGGCCATACCCGCCGACCCGACCGTGCTGCACCCGATGCCCGAGCAGCCACGGGTGGTGCTGCTCAAGCCGCTGATCACCTCGCCGCTGATCGAGGTCGGGGAGTTCTCGTACTACGACGACCCGGATGAGCCCACCGCGTTCGAGACCCGCAATGTGCTGTACCACTACGGGCCGGAGCGGCTGGTCATCGGGAAGTTCTGCGCGCTGGGCGAAGGCGTGCGGTTCATCATGAACGGCGCCAACCACCGCATGGACGGCCCGTCCACGTTCCCGTTCCCCATCATGGGCGGTTCGTGGGCCGACCACTTCGACCTGATCACCGGCCTGCCGGGCCGGGGCGACACCGTGGTGGGCAACGACGTCTGGTTCGGATACCGGGCGATGGTGATGCCCGGCGTCCGCATCGGCCACGGCGCGGTCATCGCCTCCGGTTCCGTGGTCGTGGACGACGTTCCCGACTACGGCATCGTCGGCGGAAACCCGGCCAAGCTCATCCGCCGCCGTTACGACGACGAGGACATCGCCCGGCTGCTGGCCCTGGCCTGGTGGGACTGGCCCATCGAGCACCTCACCACCCACATCCGCACGATCATGTCCGGCAGCGTGGACGAGCTGGAGGCGGCGGCCCCGCGCCAGGAGGTGTCCGACGGATCGTGACGCCTGCCGCGGGCCGCTCCCCTCCCCGCCCCCTACTACGTCAGCTTTCGAGAGTCATGTACAGACGAGTCCCCCGCGGCTGAAAACCGACGCGTTCGTACACCCGGCGGGAGCCCTCACCCGAGTACTCCAGCCAGACCGACCGGGCTCCCCGGGCGAACATCGTCTCGGCCAGCGCGGCGGTGACCGCGGCGGCGATGCCCCGGCCGCGGAAGGCGGGCCGGGTGCCCACGCCCGCGAGTTCGGCGGTGCCCACGGCGGGAGCCGAGCAGGTGGCCCCACCGGCGCAGCCCCCGTCGGGCGCCCGGACGAACCGCACCGCGCCCCCGTCCTCCTGGACGCGGCGCAGCCGGGCCGCGCCCTCCGGGGAGGCGGCGAACTCACTGGCGAACGCCTCGGACAGCGCGGCGTCGATCGCCCGGTAGTCCTCGTCCGTGGCCGGGACCGCCACCGGAACGGCCGCCGTGCCCCGCGGCACGGCGAGCCGTTCCGGAGTGCACACCAGATACGCGTGCGTCGCCTCCACGCCGAACCCCGCCGCCCGCAGCGCGGGCTCCACGGCGGGCGCGGCGTCCGGCGCGAACTCGAGCCGCGGCGTGAGTGCACGCACCCGGAACGCCTCGATCAGCTCCATGACGTCCCGGGCGGTGGGCCGGGCGCCGGGAAGAGGGGTCGCGTAGTTGATGTACGGGCTGGTGGTGCCGGGATCGAACCCCGCCACAAAGCCCCCGGTTTCGACGAGCACGGGGCGGCGGCGGAGGTTGGCTACGGCAAAACTCTGGACGTCAGTGCCCATGGTGAAGTGACCTCACGGATCAACGCGGCGGAAGGCGCCGCGGGAGGAAGCGGTGTACGGATACGTGGGGCCGCCGTGAGGAGACGGGGTGTTGGCACCGATCGCTCAGTGCCGACGGCGGCCGCTGGGGGACGCCGATTCCATGGGCTTCAGTCCTTTGACAGATATGTGGCGGATAGGGGTATCGCCATGCGGAACATAGCGCACGGCGTGGCCGAGTGGCACATGGTTTTCGCGAGGTGGCGAAAGACCGCCCGGCGCCCAGGGCCCGGCGGCCAAGGCAGCCGCCGGGCCTTCTCGCCGCTAGGACTTCTTGCCGCTAGGGCTTCTTGCCGCCGAAGACCGCCGCCACCTCGGGGATGCGGTCGATGTAGCCGTCGAGCAGCTTGCGGCCGACGGTCACCGAGTCGACCAGCGGGTGGAGGGAGAACGCCTTCGCGGCATCGGTCCGGGAGCCGGTGACAGCGGCGCTGATGGTGAGCCGCTCGACCGCCTTCACCTGCTGCATCAGACCGGCTTGGTGCAGGTCGGGCTGGGTGATCGTGAGCGGGTGGACCCCGTTGGCGTCCACGGTCACGGGTACCTCGACGACGGCGTCATGGGGAAGGGCGGAGACCGTGGTTCCGTTGCGCACATTGAGGATCATCGTGGCGCGTTCGTTGCGGCTGATCGCGGCCATCACCGCCAGGGCGACCCCGGCGTACCCCTGGTGCGCGGGGTCCGGCCGGAAGTCCTCGTCCGGTTGGGCCTCTCCCTGGACGGCGCCCTTGGCCTCGGCCATGTAGTTGGCGCTGCGGTCGGCGATGGTCTTCCGCCACAGCGACACGGCCGAGCCCGCGGCGGCCTCCGTCACCCGCTGGTAGAACTCCCGCTGCTGGCGGGCGAGGAACTCGCCGCGGGTCTGCGGAGCGTCGAGGATGGACCGTACGGCATCCCGGTTGAAGTAGTAGTAGTACAGGTACTCGTTGGGGATCACGCCGAGGTCGCGCAGCCACTCGCGCCCGAAGACAACGCCTTCCTCCAGGTCGCCGAGGCGCTCGTCGGCGAGCAGACGGGGCAGGATGTCCTCGCCGTCGTGCAGGACGCGGCGCATCCAGCCGAGGTGGTTGAGGCCGACGTAGTCGAACTGGGCCCGGGACGGGTCGAGGCCGAGGGTCGTGGCGATGCGGCGGCCCAGACCTGACGGCGTGTCGCAGATGCCGAGGACCCGGTCGCCGAGGACGCTCTGCATCGCTTCGGTGATCATGCCGGCCGGGTTGGTGAAGTTGATGACGTAGGCGTGCGGGGCCAGGCGTCGTACCCGGTGCGCGATGTCGAGCATGACGGGGATGGTGCGCAGCCCATAGGCCAGGCCACCCGGGCCGGTGGTCTCCTGGCCGAGGACGTCGAGGTCGAGGGCGACCCGCTCGTCGCACATCCGTCCCGCCAGCCCGCCCACGCGGATGGCGGCGAACACGAAGTCGCTGCCCTCCAGGGCGTCGTCGAGCGACGTGGTGACCGTCACCCTGGGTGCGTCGGCGTGGCCGTCGGCGAACTGGGCGAGCACTTCGGCCATGGCCTTGAGCCGGGCCGCATCGGTGTCGTACAACCACACATCGTCGATACGGGGGGAGCCCTGATCGTGCAGCAGCGCCTGGTAGACGTAGGGCACGCGGAATCCGCCGCCGCCGAGGACGGTCAACTTCATGCGAGTATCACCTTTCCGTCCGCCTCGCGGCAGAGCTGGAGCGTGTTGGGGTCGGCACCGCCGGTGGTGATCAGGACGTCGAGGTCGGAGAGCGAGCACACGCGCAGCGATCCGGTGCCGGGGAACTTGGTCTCGGCAGCGACCAGGGCGACCTTCCCGGCCGTCTCGATCATGGCCTGTTTCAGGGGGGCCTCGACGGCCATGTTGTCCACCACATGACCGTTCGGCCGCACCCCGGTGCAGCTCAGGAAGAGCAGGTCGGCGCTGACCTGGCGGAGTGCCTGCTCGGTGAGGGAGCCGACCAGGGACTGATAGTTGCGGCGCAGTACGCCACCGAGCATCACCAGCCGTACGGCGTCGTCGTCGCGGAGTTCGTCGAGCACCGGCAGACTGCTGGTGATGACGGTGACGGGACGGCCCCGCAGACGGCGAGCGATGGCCAGGGGTGTGGTTCCGATATCGAGGACGATCACGCTGTCGTCCTCGACCAGCTTCACGGCCTCCTCGGCCATCGCGTCCTTCAGCGCCTCGTCGCGCGAGATGACCACGTCGAACGGAATCTCTTTCTCCGTCTCCGCACCAGCGGCTTCCGCGGCCCCGCGCGGTGACAGGGCCGCTCCGCCGTAGGTGCGGACCAGCTCACCATTGCGGTCGAGGAGGATCAGGTCCCGGCGAATCGTGGATTCGCTGACCTGGAGGTTTTCGGCGAGCTCGCGTACCGAGGCCACTCCGGTCGACCGGAGTGACTCGACGATCTTCGCATGTCGTTTGCGTGAAGTCACGCATTGACGATAGCACCGCATGACTGAAGTCAGTCATAGAGACACGAGACATTCTCGTTGCTGATCGACTCTTGTCATTCAGTGGGGGCGGTGCTCATAGTTGAGCACTTCACCGTGGTCGCACCGGAAAGAGGCGGTCTCCGTGCTCGACGTGCTCTTCGCCGGCGAGGTCTTCTGCGACCTCGTCTTCGGCGGCATCCCCCACCTGCCCACCCCGGGGACCGAGGTGTACGCCGACCGGTTCGCCGTCTCCCCCGGGGGAACCGCGAACCGCGGCGTCGCCGCCGCCCGCCTCGGACTGCGGACCGGGATCCTGGGGGTGATCGGCACCGACCTCTTCGGCGAGCACCTCGCCGCCCGGCTCGGAGCCGAGAAGAACCTGGAGCTGACCTGGCTGCGCCGCGACCCCGCCGTCCACACCCCGGTCACGGTCGCGGTGACCCAGGAACACGACCGCGCCTTCCTCACCTACGAGGAGGAAGGGGCCCTGCGCCCCGAGGTGTGGGAGGGCGAGCTGCCCGCCGTCCGCTTCCTGCACCTCGGGATCGGACGGCCGCTGCCCGCCTGGGCGGCCGAACTCCGCGCCCGCGGCACCCATGTGGTGGGCGGCGTCGGCTGGGACCCCACCGGCCAGTGGTCACGGGAGCTGCTCACCCGGCTCGCCGAGGTCGACGTATTCGTCTGCAACGCCGTCGAGGCGACGAGCTACACCCGCACCGACACGGTCGAGGAGGCCGTGAAGGTCCTCGCCGACCACGTGCCCGACGTGGTCGTGACCGACGGCGGGAACGGCGCGGTCGCGGTGGACGGCGACACCGGCGAGCTGGTCCGGGTCGCCGTTCCCCGGGTGCCGGCCGTCGATCCCACAGGCGCCGGTGATGTGTTCACCGCGGGACTGATCACCGGCCTGAACCACGGCTGGCCCCTCGCCACCCGGCTCCGCTTCGCCGGACTGTGCGCCGCCCTGTCGGTGCGGAGCCTGGGCGGCGCGAACAGCGCACCGCGCTGGGAGGCGATCACCGCCTTCCTCGAACGCACGCCCCTGATTCCGGACGCGGACCTCATCCGCATCCGTGCGATCAAGCCCTAGGGGGTGTCCGACGGATCTTGACGACGGATCGTGACGCCCGCGGCGGGCTGTTCCCCTCCCCGCCCCTTTCCACAACTGGGGCTCCGCCCCTTAACCCCGGGGGTCCAGGGGCGAAGCCCCCTGGTAACGGGAAGGGGCGGGGAGGGGAAAGCACCGCTATGCGGCTCCGCCGCGTGGCCCGCCGGATGCCCCCTGGCCCCCGCGATCCGGTCCGGGGCGGACGACCGCGCCCCGCCACATCCGACAGACGCCGCCCCAGCCCCGGGCGACCGCACCCCAGCATCAACCGCACCCCAACCCCGGGCGGCCGTACCCCCAGCACCCCCAGCACCCTCAGCACCCTCAGCACCAGGAGGACCACCCCATGGCCGAGAGAACTCCACGACACCCCCGTCGGCGCCTCATAGCCGCGGCGGCGCTCGCCACCGGTGTCCTGACCGGTGTCGCGGCCTGCTCCCCCGGCCCGAGCGGCGGATCGGCCACCAGCGCGAAGACCGCCGGCCCGGTCGCCACCGACCCCGCCAAAGCCGGGAAGGTCACCCTCACCGTGTGGGACCAGAACACCGACCCGGGCGCCAACGCCTCCACCGAGGCCCTCAACAAGGCGTTCATGGAGAAGTACCCGAACGTCACCATCAAGCGCGTCTCCCGGTCCTTCGCCGACCTCAAGACCACCCTGAAACTCGCGCTGTCCTCCGCCAACCCGCCCGACGTCGTCCAGGCGAACCAGGGCTACCCCGACATGGGCGCCTTCGTGAAGGCCGGGCTGCTCCAGCCGGTGGACCGCTACGCCAAAACCTACGGCTGGGACTCCGCCTTCCCGTCCCAGCTGCTCGACCTCAACCGCTTCACCCCCGATGGCAAGACCTGGGAGACCGGCAATCTGTACGGCGTCTCGCAGACCGGTGAGATCATCGGCGTCTACTACAACAAGGCCAAGCTGAAGTCGCTCGGCCTGCCCCTGCCCACCACGCTCACCGACTTCGAGACCGCCCTGGCCAAGGCCAAGGCGTCGGGCCTGCAGCCCCTTTCCTACGGCGACTCCGACAAGAGCCCCGGCATCCACATCTTCGGCGTCATCCAGGCCCTCGCCGCGGGCAAGCCCGAGGTCCGCAAGCTCGTCTTCGACGAGGGCGACGCCAAGTGGACGGACTCCGGCACCCTCAAGGCCGCGACCACGCTGCGCCGCTGGGCCGACAAGGGGTATCTGGGCTCCGGCTTCAACGGCAAGAGCAAGGACCAGGCCGTCGCCTCCTTCGGCCGGGGCACGTCCCTGTTCCTCCTGGAGGGCACCTGGCAGTCGGCCGCCCTCGCGCCGAAGATGAAGAAGAACGTCGGCTTCACCGCGCTCAGCCCCGCCGCCGGGCAGCCCCCGCTCACCCAGGGCGGCGAGGGCCTCGCGTGGTCCGTGACCTCCAAGTCCAAGCACCCGGACGTCGCCGGCGCGTACATCGACTTCCTCGTCAACAAGAACGGCATGAAGGCCGCCGCCACCCACGGCAACCTGCCGGCCCTTCCCCCGGCCGACTACAAGCCGACCCCCGGCACCGTCGACGCGGACATCCTCACCCGGTGGAAGGCCGTGAGCGAGAAGGACGGACTGCTTCCCTACCTCGACTACACCACCCCGACCTTCTACGACACCCTCACCGCCGCCGTCCAGGAGCTGACCGCCGGACACCTCACCCCCAAGGCGTTCACCACCCGGCTCCAGTCCGACTACTCCTCCTTCCAGAACAGCAGGTAGACCCCCATCTCATGGCCGCCACCGCACACCGCCCGACGGCACGCAAGGGCCCGCCCGGCGCCCCCACCCGGGAGCCGGTCCGGCGCCGCGGCCGCGTCGTCCAGTGGAAGGGCTACCTCTACGCCCTTCCCGCCCTGATCGTCCTCACCGTCTTCCTGCTGGTCCCGCTCGGCCAGCTGGTGCAGATCTCCCTCTTCCACTGGGACGGAATCTCCGTCTCCACCTGGGCGGGGTTCGACAACTACACCGAGATCGCCCGCGACCCGCAGTTGCGCGCGGGATTCCTCCACTCCTTCGTCCTGATCCTGTTCTTCTCCGTCATCCCGATCGCGCTCGCCCTGGTGCTCGCCGCGGTCACCACGCGGGCCGGCCGGCTGCGCGGCGTCTCCGTCTTCCGCGCGATGATCTTCCTGCCGCAGGTGGTCGCCATGGTCGTGACCGCCACCGCCTGGACGGCGATCTACGCTCCCGACGGCGTGCTCAACACCGCGCTGCGCGCCATCGGCCTGGAGGCGGTCGCCCGCCCCTGGCTCGGCGACTTCTCCACCGCCCTGCCCGCCGTCGGACTCATCGGCACCTGGCTGGAGATCGGCCTGTGTCTGGTGTTGTTCATCGCCGGTATCGGGCAGATCCCGGCGGAGCTGTACGAGGCGGCGAAGCTGGACGGGGCAGGCCCGGTGCGGGAGTTCTTCGCCGTCACCCTGCCCGGACTGCGCGGGCAGATCACCGTCGCGCTCACCCTCACCGTGATCGCCGCCCTGCGCACCTTCGACCTGGTGTACGTCGCCACTCACGGCGGTCCGGGCAACGCCACCAGCCTGCCCGCCTACGAGGTCTACAACCGGGCCTTCGGCACCGGCCAGGTCGGCTCGGCCTGCGCCATCGCCGTCACCCTGACCGCGGTGATCCTCCTGCTCACCTTCCTGATCACCAAGGTGCAGCCACAGGAGGACGAGACGTGATCTCCGGCCGCGAACGGGCGCTCAACTACGCCATCCTCACCCTCTTCGCCGCGCTGGCCCTGATGCCGCTGATCGGCGTGGTGTCGTCCGCGCTGACCCCCGCCGCGGAGTCCGGGCCCTCCTTCACCTGGCCCCGCCACCTGGACTTCGGCAACTTCGGCACCGCCTGGCGCCAGGGCCACTTCGCCACCTATCTGACCTCCAGCCTGCTGGTGGCGGTGTCGGTGGTGCTCCTGACGGCCGTCCTGGCGATCCTGGCGGGCTTCTCCTTCGCACACTTCGACTACCCCGGCCGATCAGTCCTCTTCTACGTCACCCTCATCGGGCTGATGGTGCCGCCCGAGGCATTCGTCATCCCGCTGTACTTCAACCTGCGCGACACCGGACTCACCGACTCCTACTGGTCGCTGATCCTCCCGCAAACCGCCCAGTCCCTCGCCTTCGGCGTCTTCTGGATGCGCAACTTCTTCCGCTCGGTGCCGGTCAGCGTCATCGAAGCGGCGCGCCTGGACGGGGCGTCCGACTGGCGGCTGCTGTGGCGGATTCTGGTGCCCACCAGCCGTCCGGCGCTGCTGACGATGGCGATGCTGGTGTTCATGTGGACCTGGAACGAGTTCCTGCTCCCGCTGGTAATGATCACCGACGAGAGCAAGCGCACCGCGCCGCTCGGCCTGGCCTTCTTCCAGAGCGAGCACACCACCCAGTACTCCGTGCTGGCGGCCGCGTCCATCATCGTCGCCGTGCCGGTGGTCGCCTCGTACGTCTTCCTGCAGCGGCACTTCATCTCCGGCATGCTCTCCGGCGCGGTGAAGGGCTGACCGCACGCACCATTGAACCGAAGGGATGAGCGGGGGCCGCCGCGGCGGCCCCCGCTCTCGTGTCCTCGCAGGTACCGACTGGCTAGCCGTCGGCCTGGGACCACACGGTCGCCTCGGCCGTGACGCCGGTGTTGAAGCTGTTGCTGATCGAGGTGATGGTGAGCACGGCCGTACGGCCCTCCATCGTGTTCACACACACCACCGCTCCGACCTTGGCCTCGACCCGCCGCACACCCTGGGCGGCCACGAGCTCGGAGCACTCCTGCCTGGTGGGCATTCCCCGCTCCGACCACACGGCGAGGTCAGGCTGCCACGTGGTGAGCCGTGGCGGGTTGACCAGACCCAGATCGACGTCGCCGGAGCCCGCGTCGATCTTCGGCGGAACCTTGTCGAGCCTCGGTCCGTGTTCGGCGATCCGCACCGTCCCCCGCCACTGGATGGTGCCGGCTGGTGATGACAGCGACACCGAGGGCGCCGGGGCCTCCGCACCCTCAGCCGCCTGGGACGACGGTGACAGACTCGGCGACAGACTCGGCGACTCGCGGGGAGAAGGGCCTGAGGATTCCTCGGAGCCGTTGTCCCCAGAACTGGCCACAACCCAAGCGACCGCGCCGACCAGGCCCAGCACGCACAGCGCGACCACGGCGATCAGCACCCGCTGTCGGCCGCCGCGCGGTGGTCCGCCTCGCGGTGGTCCTCCGAAGAAGTTGATCTGGGTGTTGTGGGAACCGCCCTGCGCGCCGCCGTGCCCACGGAAGTCGTTGCCGGACACCCCGCCCGTGCGTCCGCCCCCGGTCATGCCCCTGACCCGAAGTAGTTCGTCTGCTGGTTGCCGGTGCCGGTCTGAACGGCGGTGGGCCCGCTGAAGGTGTTGTTCTGGACCAGGCCGCCGTCGCGCTGTGCGGGTTCGCCGTACGGCTCCACCAGCGCACGGAGTTCGGCGACCACTCGCGCGCGCTCACTTTCGTCGAGACCTTCCAGGAACCTCCGGAGGCGGACCTGCCAGGTCTGGCGGAGCAGTGTCCGCTCTTCCTCGCTCAGCTCGGGGTCTTCCAGGTCCGACGTCGTCCGGTCGAGGCGCTCCAGCTCCGCCCGCTCCCGCCCGGCGTCTCCGCGACCCAGCAGCCGGGCGATCCGGTCACGCATCGCCGCCCACGCGTCGGTCCCGGCCGCCTGCAGGATCCCCGCCACCACCTGGCCTGCCACGTCGTCCACCATGCGCCTCCCCCCTCCAGACATGCATGCGGTTCCTCACCGTAGCGCGACTCGAACCCCAAGTTACCGAAACGCCACGGGCATTGAGAGGAACCTGTGACGCTTCGTCATTCCGGCCGGATCACGAGCCTCGCGGATTCATCGACAGATGCGGAATCGCCATACATGTAGTCTCGGCATTGATCAGTCGTCTCGTGGCTCGGAGGAAACACCATGACGAAGGCCCCGTTCGTCGCCATGTCCGCCGCTACCGCGGCGCTTGGGACCGCGCTTGGTTCCCTCGCGCTCCAGTTGCGCGCGGACGGCTACGAGCAGTACGTCGAATCCGTAGCCACCTTCAGCGTCCTGATGTACGTCACCGCGGCTCTGGTCGTGGTGACATGGGTCCGAGACGGTCGCCCGCACGCGAACTGACTTCTCCGCGCCCCGCACGCGAACTGACTTCTCCGCGCACGGCGCCAGGCCGATGCCGGTCCGGCATCCCGGGAGACAGCCGGTCCGCGCTGCGACGTCCGGGGCTTCTGCCTCTACGTCAGCGACTCTGTTGCTGAATTGGCGGCCGGGGTGCGGGGCAGTTCGGCGTGATCGTCGGTGTGGTCGTCCTGTCTGCCCTGACCGCAGGGGGTTGGTGTGGTGTCCATGCGGCCGATGGGGTTGCCGCCCGTTCCTGAACAGACTGCGAGGACGGCCCGCGCCGCTTTCCCTGGCGGCAGCCTGCCTATGCGCCTGCGTGATCACCTTGGCGAGGTGTTCAACGACGCGTTGTTCGCCGATGCGTTTCCCGGCCGTGGGGCTCCCGCCCAGTCCTCTGCCGTGCTCGCTCTAGTGACGGTGCTGCAGTTCACCGAGAACCTCACCGACCGGCAGGCTGCGGACGCGTCGCGGGACCGTCTGTCATGGAAGTACGCGCTGGGCACGGAGCTGTCCGATGCCGGCTTCGACTTCTCCGCGCTGTCGAAGTTCCGTGCCCGGCTGGTCGGGCACGGCCTGGAACGGACGCTTTTCGACAGGCTTGTCGGGCACTGCCGTGAAGCCGGGCTGATCAAGGCCGGTGGCAAACAGCGCACCGACTCCACCCACGTGATCAGCGCGGTCTGCGACCTGAACCGCACCGAACTGGCAGGGGAGAGCGTGCGGGCCGCTCTGGAGGCTCTGGCCGTCGCGGCGCCGTCCTGGCTGGCCGGGGTGATCGACGTCGCCGAGTTCGCCGAACGCTACGGGCCGCGCATCGAGGGCTGGACGATGCCGCGCTCGAAGACCAAGCGGGACCGGCTCGCGCAGGTCTTCGGCCAGGACGCGCTGGCCTTGTGCCGGGCCGCCTGGTCCGACACCGCCCCGGTGTGGGTCCGCGAGATCGAGGCGGTGGCCCTGTTGCGGCAGGTACTGGTGCAGAACTTCACCATCCGTGCCGATGCCCGGGGACGGGAGGTGATCAAGAAGCGGGACGCAGACGACGAGGGCGTCCCGCCCGGCCATATCCGCCTGGCCTCCCCCTACGACCCCGATGCCCGCTGGTCGGCCAAGGGCGACGAGGTGTTCTGGATGGGCTACAAGGTCCACCTCACCGAGACCTGCGACATTCAAGCCGAAGCCGAAGTCGGCGTGCCGCGACTGATCACCGATGTGCACACCACCACGGCGACGGTTCCCGACGTCAAGGCCACCGTGCCCATCCAGCAGAACCTGGCCGAGCGGCAGGTCGCCCCGGGCGAGCACTACCTCGACTCCGGATACCCCTCCGTCGACCTGGTCGTGGAAGCGGCAGGCCGGGGCATCAGCATGGTCACTCCGCTATTGGTCGACCACTCGCCCCAGGCCAAGGCCGCCGAGGGCTTCGACAAGAGCGCGTTCCGCATCGACTGGAAGGCCCGTCAGGTCCGCTGCCCCCAGGGCGCCACCAGTGCCGGCTGGTACCCGGTCACCCAGCACGGCCGCGACGCCATCGTGATCGACTTCGCCCGCGCCGACTGCCGTCCCTGCCCCTCCCGGACCGCATGCACCACCTCCGTCCGCGGCACCCGCATGCTCACCCTGCGGCCGCGTGAACTCCACGAACGCACCACCGCGGCCTGCGCCGAGCAGCACACCAAGTCCTGGAGAACCAAGTACGCCCTCCGCGCGGGCATCGAGGGAACCGTCAACCAGGCCCTCGACGTCACCGGCATCCGCCGGGCCCGCTACCGCGGCCTGCCGAAAGTCACCCTCCAGCACGCCTTCTCCGCAACGGCCCTCAACATCGTCAGACTCGACGCCTGGTGGACCACCGACCCACTACGCAAGCCCAGCACCAGCCGACTCGAGCGCCTCAGCTACCAGCTCGCCGGCTGAGGCGTTCCAGCCGGGTGGAGCGGGGTTTGCTTAGCGGGTCGGTGGTCCATGGGAACGCATCGCCAAGGACGCCATGGCCGCTGTCCAGCGCGGTCGGGACGCCGCGGCCGGCGACTCGTGCTCCTGGTCACGGCTGCACCAGGATGAGCACGGCCACGAACGCCTCGATCACTCCCACGAGCAGCCAGAACCGCACGGACGCCATCATGTGCCGCCGTGTGTCCACACAGGCCGACTTCGGTTTGTCCGGCAGGTACACCACGGGCACATGCTGCCCGGTCGGCAGTCCCAGCCCGCCGCCGGTCACGCGGGGTTTGAACTCCACCTGTCGCCCGCGCATGTCGGTGAAGGCGATGACGGGGACCCAGTGGCCGTCCCCGTGGCTGCTGGCGTCACTCTTCACGTGCACCTGTCCGACGACGACGCCGCTGGTGCGGATCCCGTGCTGTCGTAACTCCCGCATTCGTACGTTGCTCCGCAGCGCGCCCACGAAACACAGCACCGCCAACACCGCAAACACGTAACCCACAACAGCTCCTGTCCCACCGCCAGTTCACCGTCGAGGGGAAGGACGCCCTGCGGCGCAGCCTAGTTGCCACCTGTAGGGACCGGCCCCGCCGAGGTACGCACCGGCCCCCCTGTGCTCGCGCGGCTGACCATGCCGTGGCGCCACGAGAGCACAGCCAGGTACTGCGGCTCTGTGAGTTGGAACGACCGTCACCCCACACCCCTGCAGCCAATTCAGCAGCAGAGTCGTCAGCCGGCCGGAAACCGAGCCACCCAACGCCGCTGCCAAGGCGTCTCGACGGCCCGGGGGTGATGGTGGGCGCGCGCCCAGGTGACAGCGTCGGCAGGGGCCACCCCCGCCAGGACGGCCAGGCAGGCGATGACGGTCCCGGTCCGGCCGACGCCACCCCCGCAGGCGACCTCGACGGGCGGGCCCGTCCGGGCCCGCTGGTGCAGCGCGCGAATCCGCCGCACGGCCAGGTCGCGGTCACGGGGCAGCCGAAAATCGGGCCACTCGACCCACGCGCGCTCCCACTCCAGCTCCCCGTCGTGCCGCTGGCGCAACCGGGTGGACCCCAGATACAGCCCGAACCCGGGCAGCGGCCCCTCCGGCCGCGGATGCCGCAGACCGCGCCCCCGAACCCAGCAGCCGTCCGGAAGCCGCAGGGCGCCCCGCAGTGGTGCGTCACTCATCGGGCCCCGCGCCCCATCCGAAGCGTCCGGCCACTGCCGACACAGCCTCAACCTCCCTATACATACGTCTATTCTGGACGCGCTTCGCCCTTTCCCTCAAGGCTCCCGCCAAGGGGGCCGCCACCTCATCTGTGAGGATGTGGCGATGGCGTGGCTGAGGAAACGCGGGAGGCGGACGGCCGGACGCATGGCTGCGGCGAGTGCGGCGCTGGCGCTGGCCGCCTGCGGCCCGGGTGGCTCCGGTGACGGGGGCTCCGGGGACCGCGAGGCGAGGTACAGGCGCGTCATCGAAGACCCTCGGCCGCGCCCCGCCGATGTCATCGAGGCGGCCGGCGCACCCACCGACGTGGCCTGTGCGAACGACGGCTCACTGCTCCTGACGTACGACGCGGGCAACGTCGAGGACGACGAGGGGCCGGCCGCCACCGCCTGGCGCATCGTCGGCCCCGACGGCCATACGGTCGCCGAGCACGCGGAACACGCGGACGCGACGACGGCGACGTACGACCTGGTGAAGGGCGAAGGGCTATGGATCTCTCGCGATGGTGGTCGCGAGTGGCGGCGTCACGAGCAGCGCGGATAGCGGCGGAGCTGGGTCCCTGGATCTTGGTCTGAACGGATGATCGGCCGACGGATTCTCATCGAATGCGCCGGGCGATCGCGGTGGCCCTGCCCATCAGCCATTCGAGCGGCCCCCGCTGGAAGAAGCGGGACCAGACGGTGGCGAGGACAGTTACGGACGCGATGAAGCCGAGCATGATGTACAGGGACGGAACGGTCGCTTCCTCGGTGCCCAGGAGCCAGATGGCGACGATGTGATAGACGTACGCCGTCAGTGACATCGAGCCGACCGCGATGACGGGCTTGGCCAGGCGGCGCAGCCGGGGGAAGGCGTCCATGGCGGCCAGGCACACGGTGATCACCAGGATCGCCACACCGGTGTTGCCCACGAGGGACAGGGTCGCCTCGCTGTGCGGGGAGGCGACCAGCATCCCGGCGGGGGTGTCGCCGAAGATGCCATCGCTGCCGGGCGATGCGGACGACATGCCCACTCCCCCTTCGGCCTCCCGGACATCCGCGGCGGCACCGGGCACGAGGCGCAGCGCCAGCCAGGAGCCGCCATAGCCGGTGACGGCAAGGGCGACGCCGGTGAGGGCGAGGCGTATCCGGACAGCCGTGGCGGCCAGGTCGAGGCGGGCGACAGCCATACCGGCGATGACGAACGGGACCCAGGTCAGGGCCGGATAGCCGCCCGTGAAGAACAGCGAGACGATACCGTCGGCCTGGCCGACGGTGGGGAACGAGCGGCCGCCGACCACCGGCCTCAGCAGGTACAGCAGCTGCGGGCCCACCAGGGCCCAGGCCGCTGCGATCATCGCCAGCGGCCTGGCGCCCAACCGGTACAGCGGCAGCACGAGCAGGAAGAACAGTCCGTAGAAGGCGAGGATCGGGACGACCGGGGTGCCGGTCATGGTCAGGGCGGTGCCGAGGGCCAGCAGGGCTACGGCCCGGATGACGACCTTGGCGACGGCCTGGCGGCCGACCGGGCCGGTCTTCGGCGTGCGGCGCCCGGTGATGAGGGCGACCGCGAAGCCGGCCAGGACGGCGAACAGGGCGGAGGAGCGGCCTTGCGCCAGCTCCATCAGGTAGCCGATGACACCGCCTTGGCTCGGGGCCGGGCCCACATGGACCGCGTACATACCGAAGACGGCGAGGCCGCGGGCCAGGTCCACACCGATCAGCCGGCCCACGCCGGGCGCACCGGTCGAGGGCTCACCGCGCTCGCGTGCGGGGGACGCTGCGTCGGCCGGGAGCAGCGGGGAGTCTGGGTGATGTGTCATGCCACTCAGGCTGGAGACCGGGCCGCTCATGGAGTATCCGGCAGAAGGCTGCGGTGTCCCTGCCGACTGGAGGGTGATACCCCGCCGTGTGGCTGGAGCTGCCGCTCGCCGGGCCGCCGGGGCTCTCGGGGGCTTTAGGGTCGAGGCGGTATGGGCCGGGCGGCATGGGTGAAGGTGAGGCGGAGCGCGCGTGATACGGGTAGTGGTGGTGGACGACGAGGCACTGATCCGCTCGGGCTTCGAACTCATTCTGGGCGCGGCCGAGGACATCGAGGTCGTCGCGACCGCGAGCGGCGGTGACGCGGTGGACACCGTCCGTCGGGAGCGACCCGACGTGGTGCTGCTGGACATCCGGATGCCGGACGTCGACGGGCTCACCGTCCTGCGCGAGCTGCGCGCGATGCCGGATCCGCCGGTGGTGGCGATGCTGACGACGTTCGACGCCGACGAGTACATCCTGACCACGTTGCACTGCGGCGCGGCCGGTTTCCTGCTCAAGGACACCGAACCGGAGCAGCTCGCCCACCTGGTGCGCACCCTGGCCGCGGGCGGTGTGGTGCTGTCCCCCAAGGCGTCGCGGACCCTGCTGCACAGCCACCCCGGCATCGAGGCGGCCGTCGACGAGGAGGCGGCCCGCGTCCGGCTGCTCACCGCCCGCGAGCGCGATGTGCTCGTCCTGGTGGCGGAGGGGCTGTCGAACGCCGACATCGGGGCGCGCGTCCACCTGGGTGCCGGCACGGTCAAGGACCACGTCAGCGCGATCCTCACGAAGCTCCGGGTGGCCAGCCGGGTACAGGCCGCGCTGCTCGCGCAGCGGGCCGGACTGCTCGACGAGCGCCCGCGGTCGGAGGCCGGACGATGAGCCGTGCACGCGCCGTGTGGCAGCGTGTTCCCGCGCCGGTCATCGACCTCGTCCTCGTGGCGGTGGCGGCCGTGGACGTATGGCTGAACATGTGGGAGCACACGCGCCTCGGTGTCGCGCTGGCCGCGGTCGGCTGCGCCGCGTTGGCCTTCCGGCGCAGGTTCCCGCTCGCCGTCGTCCTGCTCACCCTGCCCATCGCGCTGATGCAGGACATCGCCCTCGCTGTGCTCATGGCTCTGTTCACGCTGGCCGAACGCTCCCGCAACCGCCGTCTCCTCGCGGTGTGCGTCGCCCTGTCCGCCATCGCGAGCAGCACTCCGTGGCCCCTGGCCGAGGTCGACCGGACCATGACGCTGGTCATCTTCGTCTACGGCCTGGCGACCGCCGCCGCCCCGGTCCTCTTCGGCCAGCTTCTCCAGGCGCAACGGGACCTGACGCGGCGGCTGGCCGAGATCGAGGACGCCAGGGAGCACGAGCGGGCACTGCACGCCCAGGCCGTGCTCGCCCGCGAACGCGCCCAACTGGCCCGCGAGATGCACGATGTCGTCTCCCACCAGGTCAGTCTGATCGCCGTACGGGCCGGAGCCCTGCAGGTCGCCACCAAGGACACGGACGCGAAAGAGGCCGCCCGGACCATCCGTTCGCTGAGCGTCACCACACTCGACGAGCTGCGCACCATGGTCACGCTGCTGCGCGCCTCCGGCGGCCGCGCCACCGAGCCGACTCCGCAGCCCACCCTGGCCGACCTGCACAAACTCGTGGAATCCAGCGGCACTCACACACGGCTGACAGGTGAGCTTCCGCCCTCCGTGGGCACGCCGGCGCAACGGGCCGTCTACCGCACTGTCCAGGAGGCGCTGACCAACGTACGCAAGCACGCCCCCGGCGCCGCGGCCCGCGTCGAACTGTGGCAGGACGGCGACGACGTCGGAGTGACCGTCACCAACACCGCGCCCACGCGCCCCTCCCTGTCCCTGCCCGGTTCGCAGCAGGGCCTGGTCGGTCTGCGGGAGCGGGCCGACATTCTGCACGGCTCCCTGGAGTCGGGCCCGACCGCGGAGGGCGGCTACCGGGTGCGGCTGCGGATTCCGCTCGGTGCGGACTGACCGACCGGGGTCTCCTGCCGTTCTGTCGTGTCGTGTCGGGTCGTGTCGGCTCGCGAGACCCGCTCGGGCTCCGGCCGGGAATGGGGCAGTGGACGACCGGACAACCCTGCGTGTGGTCGGTCATCGGGCGGGGGTCAGGAGCTGAGTGGCCGCCGGCCGCGCGTACAGCCGGTCCTGGCCCACCAGTTCCTCATGGGTGCCCACCGACCGAACCCGGCCGGCGTCCATCACGACGACCCGGTGGGCGCCCGTCACCGTCGACAGGCGGTGGGCCACCACCAGCACGGTGGTCTCGCGGGCCAGCTCCGCGTGGACGAGTCCTGCTGTGCTCGTGGCGAGGGTGTGCACCAACGCTTCGAAGACCTCAGGACGGACGACGAACAGGACAGAAAGGCGCCGGCCGTCGGCGTCAGGCCGAGTGCCGCGCACGGTGTGTCATGCCTCCAGCCTCGAAGCCCGGTGCCCCGCGCCCATCCGGCAACCGTCGGGTCCACCCCCGCCAAGTGGCTGGAGAAGACAGCCGTCCGGTCGCGCCGGACCGGTCGGGACGAGACTCCGCCGGTCGGCAGGGTGGTACCCGCCGATCGGCGGGGCCGACACCGAAGACTGCCGGATGGTCCGCCCCCTGACGTCCACGCGAGATTCTCCGTATGCCAAAGATGCGTCCGCTGCGGGAGACGTCCACTCCGCGGGAGAACTCGCCTCCGCAGCCCCGAACCCCGCCCGAGTCCGCCGTGTCCGCCTCGCCCGGTCCCTCGATGGGACGCCTCGTCGGGGTGGACCTGGCCCGCGCGCTGGCGGTGTTCGGCATGTACGTCGTGCACATCGGTCCCCCGCTGTCGGCCACGGACGGCGTCGCCGGCTGGGTCCGGTACCTGGCGGAGGGTCACTCGTCGGTCGTGTTCGCCACCCTCGCCGGGTTCTCACTGATGCTGCTCGCCGGCCGCCGGGAGCCGAAGACCGGCCCGGCCGGCCGACAGGCGAAAGCCCGGATCGCGATCCGCGCCGTGATCCTGCTGGCGCTGGGCACCGCGATGGCGATGGTCTACGGGGGAGTGATCATCCTCGCCTTCTACGGCGTCTACTTCCTCCTCGCCCTGCCCCTGGTGCGACTGCCCGCCAGGACACTCGCGATCACCGCGGCCGCCCTCGCCCTCGTCACGCCCCAACTGGCCTTCGCCCTGAGCTCGCTGCTGACCGAATCGGTCCAGCAGAGCGTCAACGCCTACGACCCGCTCCACCGGCTCAGCGACGTGGGAGTGCTCGATCTGCTGTTCACGGGCTTCTACCCGACGATCACCTGGATACCGTTCGTGATCGCGGGCATGGCGCTGGCCCGCCTCGACCTGTCCGCGGCGACCGTCCAGCGGCGCCTGGCCGCGCTCGGCGCCGCCCTCACCGTGACCGCGTACGGCCTGTCCTTGCTGCTCGCCGGCAAGGGCGCGTTGCGGAGCCTCGCGGAAGACGGGCCGTCGTCCGGCGGCTCCGGTTCGGTGCCCCCCGACAGCGGGTCGTTCCCCGATACGCCGGCGTCGTTGCTCCTGACGGCCGGGCCGCACAGCGGCACCACGTTCGACATCATCGGCAGCGTCGGCGTCGCGATCCTCGTGATCGTGGGCGCGACGGTGGCGATGGACCGACTGCCGCGACTGCGCCGCCTGGCGAAACCGGTCATCGCCGTGGGCAGCATGTCCCTGACGGCCTACGTCGGCCACTTCGCAGCACAGTCCTTGCTGTCCACGCCCGCCGGGACCGGCACCCAGCAGTCCTGGGTGCCCCTGCTCATGTTCGTCCTCGGGGCGATCGTGTTCGCCGCGATCTGGTCCCGCTTCTTCCGCCGCGGCCCCCTGGAGTATCTGCTCAACGCCGCCACCAAGCCGGCGAAGTACATCCGATGAGACCCGCCCGGGGTGGCTCGCCGCCACGTCCCACCCCGGCCTGGACCGCGGGCGCCGGCACGCCGGGCGGCCCCAGTCGGAGCCCGCCGAGGCTCCTCGAGCAGCCGATGGATCGACCACATCACCGTGGCCAACAGGGCACCGGTTCGCCTCGGCCGAGGAAGAGCGGCTGACCGCAGCGAAGCGGCATGATGGGACTTCCCATCGCCGCGCGGGAGGGGTCCCGGCCCGGTGGCTCCATCATGATCCCCGCCCAGGGACGCATAGCAGTGGATCCAGGCTCGGAGGCACTCAAGGGGGTTCGTGAAGTGATGTATCGCTGGTGGCTTTTCCGGCGCCTGAAGCGAAGGCTTCGTGCGGCACTTTTGGCTGAAGCGAAATTTCTGGTCGCCAATGGACGACTCGCTCCCGGATGCGAAGCTGACGTGGTCAAGTGGGTCCTGCGGCGGCGCGTCCACGGTCGCTCTCCAGCGCAAGTCCTGAAGTTTGCATCTTCCGATTCCTGCACGTCTTGGCTCATGGCGGCAGCGTCTTTCGATCCATCGCACCTCACAGAAGCAGAAAAAGCAGAACAAGCGAAGTTCGAGCAGAAGTGGACAGCGGAACGGGCAGCGCGTCGTCAGGAAGAGAGAGAGCAACAGGCCGCCCAGCGGCAGCAGCAGTTGGAGGCGGAGGCACAACTACACCCCAAAGATGCGGCAAGGCTCGCCATTCGTAAATCCCTTGAAGACTCTGCCAAAAGGATGGGAGAATACGGGTACTACCCACGTAACCGCGACTACTGATTTTCTATGCGGCAGCGGGCGCCGCTTCTCGACGGTCTCGGTCAGGACGAGGAGTTCGGGCAGGCGGGCGTGGTCAGCGATGTGGGAGTGGAAGCGGTAGCGGGCAGCGGAGATCGCGGACCGATCGGGGGTGACCGAGGATGACGAACCGTCCGCGTATCGAGATCGTCGGTGTGATGCTCGGGTTGTCGGCGATGACGCTGACTGATCCGTTTGTTCATTCCTGGTGGCCGGGCATGTTGATCGCTGTGAGCGTTGCCGCCCTCGGCGCCTTTGCCGTTGGACTGGCTGTCAATAGCCTGCCTCTTGTTTCGGCTGCTCGGCTCGCCACCGTTACAACGGTCATCATCTGCGGCGCCGGGATTGTCGCCGCTGTCATCGCAGGGCCCCGAGCGAATACCGGCCAAGAAATCGCCATAGTCCTGGCCGGCTATGTGATGTTGCGTCTCATCGGTGCGACCGTGGATCGGCTGACGCCGTGGGTAAACATCTCCTTGATCGCATCGTTCGTCGGGACCGCGGTCGGTCTGAGCACGATTCTCTTGGTGCTGGTGGCCCATCCTGACCTGTCCGTATGGGCCGTCCTGGGCATCGGGGCCGGAACCGGCTACATGGAAGGCGTCATCACCGGGTTCGCACTGCGGCCGGTGAGCATGTCGGCGCGATGAACGACAAAGCGGCGGGGCTGAGGGCCTCGTGCTGTCAGTTCAACGCTGCGGGATGTGCGCTCTCCGTAACGTGGATGTGGCAGCTCGGTGCCCTGGCAGGCCGGACGAAGCGTGATGGAGGGGCCTGCACGTGATCGACACCGGCGGCATCGACGTCTTCCTCGGCCTCGACGTCGACAAGCGCCTGCCCACCACCGAGCCCAAGCTCCGCGAGCTGTTCGCGAGACCGACGCCGGGCCGACGTCCTCTTCGCCGTGCTCCGCGACGGCACCAGTGCCTCGTCACTCGTGAGCTTGATCGTGACCTGGCTATCCCCCATTCACACCCCTACGGCTTGGCCCCACCGAAGGGACGTCGGAAGGCAGCTCGGCCCACTGAACCGGCTCCGTGTCCGCTACGTGTCCCCTGGATCTTGGTCTGAACGGATGAACGGGAGTCCCCGCGTCAGCGCGGCGACTCCCGTTCCTATGTCTGCGCAGGTCAGGATGGGTCTGCCCGCGTAGTGCCCTGGTGGGGCGGGTGGGACTCGAACCCACGGCCGACGGATTATGAGTCCGCTGCTCTAACCGGCTGAGCTACCGCCCCGTAACGGCGCGTCGTACACATCTGTGCGCGCCGTCTGCCGCAGCATAGCCGCTCATACGATCTGCTGCTTCGGAGGGCCGATGCTGGGAGGCCCCCTGGCTGCGATCATGACGTAGATCACGTCCGGAGGGGGCCGGAAATGAAAAAGGACCCCGCAAGGGGTCCTCCTCCCTGCTCCCCCGACTGGACTCGAACCAGTAACCCTCCGGTTAACAGCCGAATGCTCTGCCAATTGAGCTACAGGGGACCGAGCTCCCCCGACTGGACTCGAACCAGTAACCTGCCGGTTAACAGCCGGCTGCTCTGCCAATTGAGCTACAGGGGATTGCTCCGTGTGCCGCGACCGTGACCCCGCCCGGATCTCCCGGACGGCGTGCGCTCGCTGCGACACATACATTAGCGCAAGCAGGGGGGTGCTCCGCCAATCGGTTCGCCGCGTCCGCCCTCGGGCGCTCCCCGGCCGATCCAGGGATGATCTTCTAGGTGATCGTGGGTGATCTGCGGCGCGGGCGGGTAGACGTGCGGCACGACCCGGGGTCCAGATGTGAAGGACAGCGAGAAGGGCAGGTCGATGCGCTACCGGCTGACGTTCATCACCGGGATGGCTGTGGGTTACGTACTGGGCACGCGGGCCGGCCGCGAGCGGTACGAGCAGCTGCGCGCGTGCGCGCAGAAGTTCGCACGGAACCCGGCCGTCCGCAATACCGCCGAATCGGCCGCGCAAGGAGGTCGGCATGCCGCCGTGCGGGCGCTGGACAAGGTCCGGCCGCTGCGCGAGAAGATCGGGCAGCGCGAGCCCCGCGCGGTGGGCGAGGACGACTGGGGCACCAGCAACACCTAGACCCGGCGGTGGCATGATCTGATCCATGGGGATAGTCGCCGGGTTGGACAGTTCGTCCGAGAGCACACGAATCGTCGTCTGTGACACCGATACGGGTGCCGTGATCAAACAGGGGTACGCCCCGCATCCGGTCGGCGGCAGCGGCGATGTGGACCCGCAGGCGTGGCTGATGTCCCTCGGCGAGGCCGCCGAGGGCGGGCTGCTCGAAGGGGTCCAGGCCATCGGCGTCTCGGCGCAGCAGCACGGGCTGCTGGCGCTGGACGCGGGCGGGGTGCTGGTGCGCCCCGCGCTGGTGGGCAACGACAAGCGCGCCCAGTCCGCGGCCGCCGATCTCACCGAGGCGCTCGGCGGCCGCACCGCGTGGGCCCAGGCGGTCGGCGCCGTGCCGACCGCCTCGCAGCCGGTGGCCAAGCTGCGCTGGCTGGCGCGGAACGAGCCGGACGCGGCGCACCGCGTGGCCGAGCTGATGCAGCCGCACGACTGGCTGGTGTGGCAGTTGCTGGGGCGGCCGGTGCGGCGTACGACCGACCGCGGTACGGCCTCCAGCAGCGGCTACTGGTCGGCGGCGAACGGATCCTGGCGCCCCGACCTGGTCCAGCTGGCCCTCGGTCACCAGGTGCGGCTGCCGGAGGTCATCGGCCCGGCCGACGCCGCCGGGCACACCCCCGAGGGGCTGCTGATCTCCGCCGGTACGGGCGAGACCATGGCCGCCGCCTTCGGGCTCGGGGTCGGGGTCGGCGACGCGGTGATCTCCCTGGGCGCCTCCGGCTCGGTCTTCTCCGTCCACCATGAGGCGCTGGCCGATCCGACCGGCACGATCCTGTCGTACGCAGACGCGACCGGCATGCATCTGCCGGTGGTGCATACGCTCAACGCGGTACGGGCGCTACGCGGTACGGCGGAATTGCTCGGCACGGATCTCGAGGGGCTCTCCGCGCTCGCGATGAAGTCCACCCCGGGTTCGTACGGGCTGGTGCTGCTGCCGTATCTGGAGGGCGAGCGGACCCCGCACCTGCCGCATACGGCCGGGACGCTGACCGGGCTGCGGCGCGAGTCGATGAAGCCCGAGCATCTGGCGCGGGCCGCGTTCGAGGGGATGCTGTGCGGGCTCGCGGACGCGCTGGACCTGCTGCGCGGGCGCGGCGTCCAGGTGCGGCGCGTCTTCCTGCTCGGGCCCGCGGCCGACCTCCAGGCCGTCCGCGCGATCGCGCCCGCGCTGCTGGAGGCGCAGGTCGTGGTACCCCAGCCCGCCGACTACGCCGCGCTGGGCGCGGCCCGGCAGGCCGCGTGGGCGCTGGGCGTCTCACACGGCACCCACTCGCCGCACGAGCCGCCGCGCTGGCCGGCCGCGGCGAGCCAGGTCTTCGAGCCGGGTGAGGACCTGCCGGTGGGGCAGTCGGTGCGGCAGCAGTACGTGGCGGTACGGGAGCAGATCCACCCCGGGGCGTTCGAACCCGGAGCGTTCGAGCCCGGAGCCGGCGATCAGGAGGCCGCGGGCCATGCGGCGGCCGGTGGGTACGAAGCCGGTGGGTACGAGGTTGGTGCGTACGAGGCCGGCGGGTACGACGGCGTGTGAGGCCCGGCCCGTCGGCGTTTCGGGGCGGCCCGGCCCTCCTCGGCGGGGTCGGCGGCGCTAGTCCAGATAGCCCCGCAGTTGATCGGCGAAGGCGTGGTCGCGGAGCTTGTTGAGCGTCTTCGACTCGATCTGGCGGATCCGCTCCCGCGTCACCCCGAAGATCCGGCCGATTTCCTCCAGCGTGCGGGGGCGGCCGTCGGCCAGTCCGTACCGCAACTGCACCACCTTGCGTTCGCGCTCGCCGAGC
The DNA here is from genome assembly GCF_055597465.1 of Streptomyces yongxingensis. Classification (NCBI taxonomy): domain Bacteria; kingdom Bacillati; phylum Actinomycetota; class Actinomycetes; order Kitasatosporales; family Streptomycetaceae; genus Streptomyces; species Streptomyces yongxingensis. The sequence continues at coordinate 7,484,590 of NZ_CM145717.1, read as the reverse complement.
GTCGACAGCACGGCCTCCAGGTGCTCGCGGAGCAGCAGGAAGGCCGCGGACTCCACGGGTGAGGCCGCGTCGCCGTCCTCGATGAGGTCGCCGAGGGCGACATCGTCCTCCTCGCCCACCGGCGCGTGCAGCGACACCGGCTCCTGGGCCAGCCGCAGCACCTCGCTCACCCGCTCCGGGAGGAGGTCGAGATGGGCGGCGACCTCCTCGGGGGTGGGTTCGTAGCCGCGCTCCTGGAGCATCCGGCGCTGGACCCGGACCACCCGGTTGATCAGCTCGACGACATGCACCGGGACCCGGATCGTCCGGGCCTGGTCGGCCAGGGCGCGGGACATGGCCTGGCGGATCCACCAGGTGGCGTACGTCGAGAACTTGTAGCCGCGGGCGTAGTCGAACTTCTCGACCGCGCGGATCAGGCCGAGGTTGCCCTCCTGGACCAGGTCGAGCATGGTCAGGCCGCGGCCGACATAGCGCTTGGCGACGGAGACGACGAGGCGGAGGTTGGCCTCGATCAGCCGGCGCTTGGCCATCCGGCCCAGGACCACCAACCGGTCCAGATCCAGGGCGAGTTGGGTGTCGAGGTCGGGGGCGTTGCCGAGCTTCTCCTCGGCGAAGAGGCCCGCCTCGACCCGGCGGGCCAGCTCGACCTCCTCGACCGCGGAGAGCAGTGGTATCCGCCCGATCTCGCGGAGGTACTGCCGGAAGAGGTCGGCGGAGGGGCCGCTGGTGTCGGCTCGGGCGGGCGGCTCGATCGGTTCGACGGGCTCCACGGCCTCGACCGAGTCGACAGGCTCGGTGGGCTCGGCGGGCTCTACGGGCTCGGCGGGTTCCGCTTCGGGGGCGGCGCCGTCGGGCGCGGGGGCCGGGACGGTGTCGGGGACGAGGTCGTCGGCCACGGGGTCCGGTGCGGCGTCCTGGCCGGTATCCGGTGCGCCTTCCGGGGCGAGGTCCGCCGAGTCCTCGGGCACGGCCGGCGCTACCGCTGTGGCGCGGGGCGAGTGGGGGGACAGGGGGTGCGCCACGAGGGCCGCGTCGGTGAGGGTCTGGGTCTGCACGGGGGCGACCTCCAGGGTGATCGCTGCTGAGGGGGCAGAACGATCGGGTACGGCTCGGCGGCCGCGCCGCCGTCCGTCCCGTAGATCTTGAGCGACTCTGCGGGGGATTCCGGCCCTACCCGGCCAATACCGCCGCGCTCCGAGGACTCAGGCACCGCATCCCAGTGTGGAGTACGACGCAGGCCCGCCACGAGGGGCGTGCGGACACTTTTTGCTCAGCGGCCCGTGACCGTACGACTACCCGGCGACTACAGCGAGCCGCCGGGCCCGTCCGCCGAACCACGAACGTGCTGGCCGGAACCCGTCCACCGGCCCTCGCCGCCCCCGGCCGCCCCCGGCCGCCTCCGCCGCCAAGAGCCGCCCGCCCTGAGCCGCCCGCCCTGAGCGCCCGCTCGTCCTACAGCGCCGCCGCGCCCCGGTCCCGGAGGGACTGGCCGTACTGCTGCAGCACCCACAGCTCGTTCTGCACGGCGGCGAGGTGGGCCGGGTCCGCGTGCTGCCCCAGGCGCTGGAGGGCGCCGCGCACCTCGGCCACGCGGTGGTTCACCGCGGCCAGCCGGACGGCCACCAACTGCACTCCCGCGTACGCCTCGTCCGGGTCGCGGCGGGTGTGCGGCGGCTCGACCGCGAGCTCGGTGACCATCGCCCGGACCGTGTCGTCGGGCGCCGCCTCCCGCACCCGGGCGAGATAGTCGTCGTCCGCGGCGGCCGCGCCGCCCGCGTCCTCGATGGCGCGGCGCACCGCCGCGTACGGCGGGGCGGTGAACTCGTCGATGCCGTAGGCGTCGAAGGCCGGGGAGACCAGATGGGGGTGTTGCAGCGCCAGCTTGAGCAGCTCGCGCTCGACGCGATGGGCGGGGCTGCGCAGATTCAGGGCCGGACCCCGCGGGACCGGCGGCGCACCCGCGGCGCCAGGACCCCCGTGCGGGCCTCCGGGCCCGCCAGGACCGCCAGGGCCGCCGCCGCGCTGGTCACCCCGGCCTCCGTACCGGGCCCCGCCCGGACCGCCGCCGCCCCGCTGATCGCCGCGGCCGCCGTGCTCGGGGCCGCCCGGGCCGCCGTTCTGCCTGCTGCGGGCCAGCCCGCGCACCCGGCGGATGATCGACTGCTCCTCCGCCTGGGTGGCGATGCCGACCATCCCGATCAGCCGGATCGCATAGCGGTCCCGCAGCCCGGGGTTCTTGATCGCCGCGACGACCGGCACCGCCTCGTCGACCGCGGCGATACGACCCTCCTCGGTGTCCAGGTTGTAGCGGGAGACGATCGATTTCAGCGCGAACGCGAACAGCGGCGTGCGGCTCTCGACCAGGTCCGCCACGGCCTCGTCGCCACGGGCCAGACGGAGTTCGCACGGGTCCATCCCGTCGGGCGTGATCGCGATGGAGGTCTCGGCGGCGAACCGCTGGTCGTCCTCGAAGGCGCGCAGGGCCGCCTTCTGCCCGGCCGCGTCGCCGTCGAAGGTGAAGACGACCTCCGCGCCCGAGTTGTCCATCAGCAGCCGTCGGAGGATCTTGATGTGGTCGCCGCCGAAGGAGGTGCCGCAGGTGGCGATGGCGGTGGTGACCCCGGCGAGATGGCAGGCCATGACGTCCGTATAGCCCTCGACCACCACCGCGCGGCTGGACTTGGCGATGTCCTTCTTCGCGAGGTCGATGCCGTAGAGGACCTGGGACTTCTTGTAGAGCGGGGTCTCGGGGGTGTTGAGGTACTTCGGGCCGTTGTCGTCCTCGCGCAGCTTCCGGGCGCCGAAGCCGACGACCTCACCGGCGATGTCCCGGATCGGCCACATCAGCCGGCCCCGGAAGCGGTCGATGGGACCGCGGCGGCCCTCCTGGGCGAGCCCGGAGACGATCAGCTCCTTGTCGGTGAAGCCGCGGCCGCGCAGGTAGCGGACGAGGTGGTCCCAGCCGGCCGGGCTGTAGCCGACGCCGAAGTGCTGCGCCGCGGCCTGGTCGAAGCCGCGCTGGGCGAGGAAGGTGCGGCCGATCTCCGCCTCGGGGCGCTCCAGCTGCTCCACGTAGAACTGCGCGGCCGCCTTGTGGGCCTCGACCAGCCGGGTGCGCTCGCCCTGCTGGCGGCCGGGGGTGTAGCCCCCCTCCTCGTAGCGCAGGGTGATCCCGGACTGGGAGGCCAGCCGCTCGATGGTCTCGGCGAAGGAGAGGTGGTCGATCTTCATGATGAAGTCGACCGTGTCGCCGCCCTCCTGGCAGCCGAAGCAGTAGTAGAGCCCCTTGCTGGGGCTGACCTGGAAGGACGGGGTCTTCTCGTCGTGGAAGGGGCACAGGCCCTTGAGATTGCCACCCCCCGCGTTCCGCAGCTGGAGGTATTCGGATACGACGGCGTCGATCGGGACCGCTGCCCGTACCGCCTTCACGTCGTCATCGTTGATCCTGCCTGCCACGCCCGAATTCTACGGCCGGGGTCCGACACGGCCGTCCGCCGCCTGCCGGACCCCGGTGTTCCCGGGGACCTGACGGCCTACGGGCCCACGGGCTTACGGGCCCACGGGCCTACGGGAGGAGCGAGGTGAGCGGGACGGCCGGGTCGGCCAGGGCCGCCGGGTCGAGCTGCCGGCCGCCGCGGATGAGCCGTTGGATCGATTCGGTGACGTCCCAGACGTTCACGTTCATGCCCGCGAGCAGGCGTCCGTCGTTCAGCCAGAAGGCGATGAACTGCCGCTTGCCGACGTCGCCGCGCACCAGCACCTGGTCGTAACTGCCGGGCGGGGCGTAGCCGGAGTACTCCAGGCCGACGTCGTACTGGTCGGAGAAGAAGTACGGCACCCGGTCGTACGCGACGTCCTGGCCGAGCATGGCGCGGGCCGCCGCCGGGCCGCCGTTCAGGGCGTTGGCCCAGTGCTCGACGCGCAGCCGGGCGCTCGGCGGGAGCGCGGCCCGTACGGGGGTGCCCTCGAGGAACGCGAGCGGGGCGGAGGCCACGTCGCCCGCCGCGAAGATGTCCGGGTCGCTGGTGCGCAGCGAGGCGTCGACCGCGATGCCGCCGCCCGCCGCGCGGTCCACCACCTCGAGGCCGGCGGCCTCGGCGAGGGCGGTGCGCGGGGCGGCGCCGATGGCGGCCAGCACGCTGTGGGCGGGGTGCTCCTCGCCGTCGTCGGTGAGGGCCGCCAGCACCATGCCGTCCTGGCCGGTGATCTCGGTAAGGCGGGCGCCGAAGTGGAAGCGGACGCCGTGCTCGCCGTGGAGGTCGGCGAAGAGGGCGCCCAGCTCGGGGCCGAGGACGGGGTGCAGCGGGGTGGGCTCGGGCTCGACGATGGTCACCTCGGCGCCGTAGCCACGGGCGGCGGCCGCGACCTCGAGACCGATCCAGCCCGCGCCCGCGATGACCAGCTGGCCGTTGTCCCGGCCGAGGGTGGTGAGGACGCCCTTGAGCCGCTCGGCGTGGGCGAGCCGGCGCAGATGGTGGACCCCGGCCAGATCGGTGCCGGGGATGTCGAGGCGGCGCGGCTCGGCGCCGGTGGCCAGCAGCAGCCGGTCGTAGTGGACCCGGGTGCCGTCGCCCAGGGTCACGGCCTTGGCGGCGCGGTCCAGGTGAACGGCGGGCAGGCCGAGGTGGAGCTCGATATCGGCCTGGGCGTACCAGGCGGGCTCGTGGACGAAGACGCTGTCGCGCTCCTGGCTGCCGGTGAGGAAGCCCTTGGAGAGCGGGGGCCGTTCATAGGGGTGGTCGCGCTCGTCACCGATGAGGATCACCCGCCCGGTGAAACCCTCCGATCGAAGGGTTTCCGCGGCTTTCGCCCCGGCCAGGCCCCCTCCGACGATGACGAATGTCTGGTGTGCGTCCACCACTTGTGTCCTCCTCGCTGCCGAGCGGTGCCGAGCAGATCCTCTATGAGTGCCTTACCCCGGTCGTGTCAGGTCGTGCGCTCCGAAAGCCGTCCTAAAAGCCGTGCCGAGAAAGATGTACCGAGAAAGCTGTGTCGAAAGCCGTGTCACAGGGGAGCCTCCCGCACCGCGCGTGCGTCCGGAAGGGCCGGTAGGCCGTATGTGTGCGCGGAAGCCGTATCCGGCGGGCGGCTTCAACCGGTGAGCCTGGCGTGGAGCCCCCGGGCCGAGGTGTCGGTCAGGGAGGCGATCTGGTCGACGATCGCCCGCAGCCGGCCCCGGTCGTCCCCGGCCGCGTCGAAGAGCGCGCGGAACTGGGGGTCCAGGCCGTCGGGGGCGCGGGCGATCAGGGCCTCGCCCAGCTCGGCGATGACCACGCGCTGATCGGCGCGGACCAGCTCCTGGTCGGCGCGCTGGATCACATACCGGTCGGCGACCGCCTTGAGGACCGCGCACTCCAGGCGGGTGGCGCGGGGGACGACCAGCTCGGCGTGGTAGCGGGTGAAGCGGCCCGTGCCGTACGCCGCGCGGGTGGCGCCCTCGGCGGCCAGGCAGAAGCGGCCGATGAGCTGACTGGTGGCGTCCTTGAGGCGGGCCTGGGCGACGGACGAGCCGTCGTAGCCGTGCGGCCACCACTCCTGGTCCAGCAGCCGGTCCAGCGCCTCGGCGAGCTCGTCGGGCTCGGCCCCCGGGGCGTAGCGGTCGGCGGCGACGGCGAAGACCTCCCGGCGCTCGGGCTCGGCGAGCAGGCTCGCGGGGTTCAGATGGCCCGCGTGCAGCCCGTCCTCGACGTCGTGGACGGAGTAGGCGACATCGTCGGACCAGTCCATGACCTGGGTCTCGAAGGTCGTACGGCCCTCGGGGGCGCCCTGCCGGTACCACTCGAAGATCGGGACGTCGTCCTCGTACACCCCGAACTTCGGGGAGCGAGGGCTGTGCGGATGGCCGCCGCGCGGCCAGGGGTACTTGGTGGCGGCGTCCAGCGCGGCACGGGTGAGGTTGAGCCCGACGCTCACCGGCTCGCCGGTGACCCGGTCGGGCACGAACCGCTTCGGCTCCAGCCGGGCCAGCAGCCGCAGCGACTGCGCGTTTCCCTCGAAGCCGCCGCAGGGCTCGGCGATCTCGTTGAGCACCCGCTCGCCGTTGTGCCCGAACGGCGGATGGCCGAGGTCGTGGGCGAGACAGGCCATCTCCACCAGATCCGGGTCACAGCCGAGGGCGGCCCCCAGCTCACGGCCCACCTGGGCGCACTCCAGGGAGTGGGTCAGCCGGGTGCGGGGCGTGGCGTCGAAGGCCGGGGCACGCCCGGCCGGTCCGGGGTCGGCGGCCGGCGCGGCGGGCACCACCTGGGTCTTCCCGGCCAGTCTGCGCAGCGCGGCGGAGTGCAGCACCCGCGCCCGGTCCCGCTGGAAGGCGGTACGGCCCGGCCGCTTGTCCGGCTCGGGCGCCCAGCGCTCGAGGTCCGCCGCGGCATAGCCGGGGACGCGGCGGGCTTCGGCCTCGGGGGCACTGGCCTCGGGGGCACTGGCCTCGGGGGCACCGGCCGACGGGACACCGGCCGAGGCGGCCGGATCCGGCTCGGGTTCAGGTGGTGCGCTGGGGCTCATACACCGACGGTAGCCGCCGGGTGTGACAAGGGCGCAGAGGCCAGCGCCTGTTCGTAACGGCGCAGTACGAGACGCGCCACCGCCGGATGGGCACCGAGCGGGGCGGCCGCGAGGCCGGGGGCGGCGTGCGCGCACTGGGTGGCGAAGCGGCCGGGCGCGGTGAAGTAGGAGGCGACCGCGATCCGCTCGTGGCCGAGCGCGGCCAGGGCGCGGACGGCCTCGGGCACGGTCGGGCCGGAGCCGGAGGCGTGGCCGGGCAGCACGGGCACCCCGCCGAGCCGGGCGCTGAGCAGGGCGGCGGTACGGGCCGTGTCGACGGCCGCGTCCGGGTCGCGGGAGCCTGCCGCGGCGAGGACGACGCCGCCCGTCCTGTGCGGAGCCGCGGCGCGTCCGCCCGCCTCCGCCCGGCGGCCCGCCTCCGCCAGCCGGGCGTGCAGCGCCTCGGCGAGCAGCGGGTCCGGGCCGAGCGGGGCGGCGATCCGGGCGGTGAGGTGGGACGCGGCGGCGATGGCGTCCGGGATGTCCTGTTTGATGTGGTAGCCGCGGCTCAGCAGCAGCGGGACGAGCACGGCCTCGCCGCGCAGCGCGGCCAGTGTGTCGGCCAGCAGCGGCCGGTTGAGCTCGATATGGCCGAGGCGTACGGGCAGCCCGGGGCGGAGCGCGCGGACGCGGTCCAGGAGGGCGTTCACGGTGCGCAGCGCCTCGGGATCCCGGCTGCCGTGGGCGACGGCGACGAGCGTCGGCGGGCGGTCCCGGCCGCCCCGGCGGACGCCGTGGTGGCCCAGCCCTTCGAGCTGGGTGGTGAGCTGTGCGGTGAACCGGGTCATGATCCGCTGGGCGCTGTCGAAGTCCGCGGTGCCATCGGGGTCATGGGGACCAGGTGGACCGGGAGGACCAAGGGGAGCAGGGGGCAGCGTCATGACGAGAGCCTGGCAGCGGCAGATTGCACCGCCGTTGCGTGGCCGTCACAGGTGATTGCGTCGACTTCACCGGCCGCCCGGCGCCGTGCTGAGGTCCGCTTCCCGCGGGCGTAATGCGGGGTGACGCGGGCTGTAACACGGCCGTAGCACGCTCCTTCGCATGGCGCACGTTCCGGTTCCCGGGGAGCACTCCCCCGCCTCCACCGACCCCGTCGATACGCACTGCCCTTACTGTTCGCTGCAGTGCGGTATGACGCTGCGCCCGGTGCCGCCGGACGGCGGACCGGGTGACGGGCCGGGCGGTCGTCCGGTCGGTGTCGAGGTGGTCGAGCGCACCGCGTTCCCCGTCAACCGTGGCGCGCTGTGCGGTAAGGGCCGCACCGCGCCCGCCGTGCTCTCCTCCCGGGTGCGTCTGACCGAGCCGCTGGTCCGCCGCCCTGACACCGGCCGGCTCGAACCGGCCACCTGGGAGGAGGCCCTCGACCGGATCGCCGAGGGCCTGGAGTCCACCGGCCGGGCGTACGGCCGTGACGCGGTGGGCGTCTTCGGCGGCGGCGGGCTGACGAACGAGAAGGCGTACACGCTGGGCAAGTTCGCCCGGGTGGTGCTCGGCACCTCACAGATCGACTACAACGGCCGGTTCTGCATGTCCTCGGCCGCCGCCGCCCATCAGCGGGCCTTCGGGCTGGATCGCGGGCTGCCGTTCCCGCTGGCGGACGTGGCCCGCACCGGATGCGTCGTCCTCGTCGGCTCGAACCTGGCCGAGACCATGCCGCCCGCGCTGCGCTATCTGACCGAGCTGAAGGAGGCGGGCGGCCGGCTGATCGTGGTCGATCCCCGGCGGACCCGTACGGCCGAGCAGGCGGATCTGCATCTGGCACCGCGCCCCGGCACCGATCTCGCGCTCGCGCTGGGGCTGCTGCACCTGGTGGTCGCGGAGGGCCGGGTGGACGAGGAGTTCGTCGAACAGCGCACCAGCGGCTGGCCCGAGGCGCGGGCCGCCGCGATGGCCCACTGGCCGGAGCTGGTGGAGCGGATCACGGGCGTCCCGGTTCCTGACCTCCGTAAGGCCGTCACGATGTTCTGCGACGCCGAGAGCTCGATGGTACTGACGGCCCGGGGGCCCGAGCAGCAGTCCAAGGGCACCGACACCGTGGGCGCGTGGATCAACCTGTGCCTGGCCACCGGCCGCGCGGGCCGCCCGCTGTCCGGCTACGGCTGTCTGACCGGCCAGGGCAACGGCCAGGGCGGCCGCGAGCACGGCCAGAAGGCCGATCAGCTACCCGGCTACCGCAAGCTGGACGACCCGGCCGCGCGCGCCCATGTGGCGGCCGTATGGGGCGTCGAGCCCGACGACCTCCCCGGGCCGGGGCGCAGCGCGTACGAACTCCTGGACGCGCTCGGACGGGACGTCCGGGCGCTGCTGCTGATGGGCTCCAACCCGCTGGTCTCCGCCCCGCGCGCGGCCCATGTGGAGTCCCGGCTGCGGTCGCTGGACTTCCTGGCGGTCGCGGACGTCGTGCTCTCGGAGACCGCCGCGCTCGCCGATGTGGTGCTGCCGGTCGCCCAGTGGGCCGAGGAGACCGGGACCATGACCAACCTGGAGGGCCGGGTCCTCCTCCGCCGCGCGGCCCTCACCCCGCCGCCGGGCGTCCGGACGGACCTGTGGGTGCTGAGCGGGCTCGCGGCCCGGCTGGGCTGGGAGAAGGGGTTCCCGGCGGACGCGGAGGAGGTCTTCGAGGAGCTGCGACGGGCCTCGGCCGGGGGCGCGGCGGACTACTCGGGCATCACGTACCGGAGGATCGCGGAGGAGGACGGGGTGTTCTGGCCCTGCCCGGAGAGCGTGGAGGGGACGGAGGCGGCCGACTCGGACAGCGCGGAGGGGGCCGGCTCGGACGGTGCGGAGCGGACCGACTCGGACGGTACCGACCCGGACGGTGCGGAGCGGACCGACTCCGGGAGCCCGAGGCCCCGCCCACACCCCGGCACGCCCCGCCTCTTCCTCGACCGCTTCGCCACGGACGACGGCCGGGCCCGCTTCGCCCCGGTCAGCCATCGCCCGGCGGCCGAGGAGCCGGACGCGGAGTACCCGGTACTGCTGACGACGGGCCGGGTGCTGGCCCAGTACCAGTCCGGCGCCCAGACCCGGCGCGTCGGCGAGCTCAACGAGGCGGCGCCCGGCCCCTACGTCCAGCTCCATCCGCTGCTCGCCGAGCGGCTGGGGGCCGACGAGGGCGCGTCGATCGCGGTGGTCTCCCGGCGCGGCCGCGCCGTGGCCCCGGCCCGTATCAGCCGGGACATCCGGCCGGACACGGTGTTCATGCCCTTCCACTGGGCGGGGCCGGGGCGGGCCAACACGGTGACGAACCCGGCGCTGGATCCGGTGTCGCGGATGCCGGAGTTCAAGGTGTGCGCGGTGCGGCTGGAGCTGGCCGAGGGCTGACCGCTTCCGGTCAGCGCCGGCTCCAGCCCTCGACCTCCTTCAGGTACGCCGCCCGCGTCTCCTCGTCCAGGAAGGCGGCCTGGAAGGAGTTGCGGGCCAGGGTGCGCAGGGTGGCCTCGTCGAGGCCGAGCGCGTCCCGTACGGCGGTGTAGTTGTCACCCGCGTAGCCGCCGAAGTAGGCGGGGTCGTCGGAGTTGACCGTCACCAGCAGACCGGCGTCCAGCATCGCGGGCAGCGGGTGGTCCTCGAGGCGGTCCACGACGCGCAGCCGGACGTTCGACAGGGGGCAGACGGTCAGCGGGGTGCGGTCCGCGACCAGCCGGGCCACCAGCGCCTCGTCCTCCAGGCTCCGCACCCCGTGGTCGACGCGGTCCACGCCGAGGACGTCCAGCGCCTCCCACACATACGCGGGCGGCCCCTCCTCCCCCGCGTGCGCCACGCACTTCAGCCCGGCCTGCCGCGCCAGCGCGTACACCTCGCGGAACTTCGACGGCGGGTTCCCGACCTCCGCCGAGTCCAGGCCGACGGCGGCGATCCGGTCCAGGTGGGGGCGGGCCGCCTCGAACGTCGCCAGGGCCGACTCGGCGCTCTCGTCGCGCAGGAAGCACATGATCAGGCGCGTGGTGATGCCGTACGCGCGCGGCGCGGCGTCCAGCGCGCGGCCGATCCCGCGGATGACCGTGTCGATCTCCACGCCGCGCGCGGTGTGCGCCTGCGGGTCGAAGAAGATCTCCGCATGCCGTACACCCTGCTCACGGGCGCGGGCCAGATACGCGTTGGTGAGGTCGGCGAAGTCGTCCTCGGTGCGCAGCACGGTCATCAGCGCGTAGTAGAGGTCCAGGAAGTCCTGGAGGTCGCCGAAGGAGTACGCGGCCCGCAGCTCCTCCTGGGTGGCGAACGGCAGCTCGACCCCATTGCGCTCGGCGAGCGCGAAGGCCAGATCGGGCTCCAGGGTGCCCTCGATATGGAGATGGAGCTCTGCGGTGGGAATCGGGGGCATGACGGGGATCACCTGCTGGTTTTCGGTGGTGCGGAAGGACTGGTCAAGGCTATGCGGGAGCGGATGCATCACCCTTGTGGGGGTAATGCGAACGGAAGACGGATACCGCCGGGGGGCCATCGCTACGGTGAGCGAGACAGTACGCTCCGTAGCAGATGGAGGACACGGTGACCGCGATATTGGAGCGGCCGATGACCACGGAGAACGCACCGGCAGCCGAGGAGCCCCGAAGGGAGCGGCGGAAGGCGCCCCGAACGGAGTTCGAGGAACTGCTCCGCACCACCGAAGAACTGGATACACCGGACGGCTACAAGGCCGAGCTCATCAGGGGGAAGATCGTCGTGTCGCCGTGGTCGGGGCTGCCATACCTGTGGCCCATGCGGGAACTCCGGCTGCGGCTGGAGCCCCATGCGCCCAAGGGGCACATCGCCGAGACCTCGCCGTTCCTCTTCACCTTCCCCTCCGCCGAGCGGGCATTCGGTCCGGACCTGTTCATCGCGGATGGCGAGGCTTTCCGGGGTGTCGGGGGACGGCATGCCGACAGCGAGGCGCTGTCCCTCGTCGCCGAGTTCACGTCCGTCTCCACCCGGGACGTCGACTGGCAGGAGAAGCTCGACGTCTACGGTCGCCATGTGCCGGTCTACCTCGTGGTCGACATGCAGGCCGACGAGATCACGGCCTTCTGGGCCCCGTCGGACCGCGGATACCACGCACGCATGACTGTCCCGTTCGGCGAGCCGCTGCCCATCCCCGCGCCGTTCGACTTCGAACTCGACACGAACTTCTTTCTGGAGGCCGAGAAGCCCGAAGAAGAGGAAACCACCGAGTAATTCCGAGGCAACCGCCACCCCCCTCCCTGGCGTCCCACAGCGCGACCGGATTCGGTGAGGCGGACAGGGGGAGCGCATGCTGGGGTGGGTGCGGGGGCGGTTGCCGAGGACGCGGCGGGGGTGGCGGCGGCTGGTGCAGGGGGGCGTCCTCGTCTGCGTACTGACCCTGCTCCCCGCGACCTGGCTGCGGCTGAGCACGGACGGCCGGATCCGTACGGTCGCCGATGTGCCCTCGGCGCCGGTCGGGGTGGTCTTCGGGGCGGGGCTGTGGAACGGGGAGCCGTCGCCGTACCTGGCGCACCGGCTGGACACCGCCGTACGGCTCTACAACGAGGGCAGGGTCCGTGCGCTGCTGGTCACGGGGGACAACAGCCGCCATGACTACGACGAGCCGGACGCGATGCGCGCGTATCTCGTCGAGCGCGGCGTCCCGGACCGGCGGATCGTGAGCGACTTCGCGGGGTTCGACACCTGGGACTCGTGCAGCCGGGCCCGGCGGGTCTTCGGGGTGCACAAGGCGGTGCTGGTGAGCCAGGGGTTCCATGTCCGCCGGGCGCTGGCGCTGTGCGGGGCGGCGGGGATCGACGCGTACGGGGTCGCGGTCGACGAGCCGCATGATGTGACCTGGTACTTCGGTGGCACGCGGGAGGTCGTGGCGGCGGGCAAGGCCGCCCTGGACGCGGCGTTCGAGCCCGATCCGCACTTCCTGGGGCCACGGGAGCGGGGGATCGAGGAGGCGCTGGCGGAGCGGGGCTCGGGCTCGCGTTGAGCCGTTGCCCCGGATCTCCCTGAGCCCTCGCCCCGGCCCTCGATCGCCGTCGGCCGACCGCCGTCAGCCGATCGTCGTCTCCGACACCACCCACGCCAGGTAGTCCTCGCTGCCGTTCACGATCGGCGTCGCGATGACCTCGGGCGTCTCGTAGTCGTGCGCCTCGCGGATGTGCGCCTCCAGTTCGTCGTAGCGCGCGGCGGTGGTCTTGAACAGCACCTGCCACTCGGCCGCCGTCTCGACCTCCCCCTCCCACCGGTACACGGATGTCACGGGCTGGCTGATCTGCGCACAGGCCGCCAGCCGGGCCTCGATCGCCCCGCGGGCCAGCGCCTCGGCCTTCTCGGGGGTGTCGGTGGTGGTCAGTACGGTCAGGTAGTCGGCCACTGCTGCGGTACCTCTCTCCATGGGGCGGTTGCACAGGGCGGTTGCACGGCGCGGCTGCGAACTGGCGCCCACCACGCTAGCCGGTGAGGATTGAGGGAACCCGCCGACGATCAGACCGGACCGATCGAGGGGCACTCATGGATGACCTCACCACGCTCGCGCGCCACCATCTGGACCAGGCCAAGGCCGATCCGCACGGGCGCAGCGCACATCTGTTCCTGCATGACGGTCCGCTGCGGCAGAGCGTGATCGCCATGGTCTCCGGCTGTGAGCTCGATGAGCACAACGCTCCCCCGGCGGCCAGCCTCCAGGTGCTGCACGGGCATGTACGGCTGACCGGCGGCGGTGACCGGATGGATCTCATCGCGGGCCAGGTGCAGGAGTTGCCGCACGAACGGCACGGGTTGCGGGCGCTGGAGGACTCGGTGGTTCTGCTGACGGCCGTGACCGCCACGCATGGCTGTCCCAGCCCTTACGAGGACACGGCCGCGGCCTGACGACGTGACGACGGGCCCAGTCGCTGCCGAAGGCCGGGACGGCGGCTATGGGGTGTCCTGCGGACCACGCGGCGGAGCCGCATCTCGGTGCTTTCCCCTCCCCGCCCCTTCCCGATACCAGGGGCTCCGCCCCTGGACCCCGGAGCCCGGGGCTGATCCCCGCCACGCGGCGGAGCCGCATATCGACGCCGCGGGAAGGGGCGAAGCCCCGGTCCCGGGATCAGGGACAGAGCCCCGGCCCGGGGTCTGGGGCCCCCGCCCGAGGTCAAGGGCGAAGCCCCCGCCCCGGGCCAGGGGCTGGAGCCCCCGCCCGCGGTCTGGGGCCGACGCCCCGCCCGGGGCCAGGGGCAGAGCCCCACGCGGCGGCGCCACATATCGACGCTGCTGGGAAGGAGCGGGGAGGGGAAACAGCCCGCGGCGGGCCCTCCCCCTAGTCGCTGCCGCCGCCACCGCCCCCGCCGCCACCGCAGGAGTGGTGGCCGCCTCCGTAGTCGCCGCCGTGGCTCCCGCCGTAGTCGCTCCCGTGACCGCCATGGCCTCCGTGGTCGCCGCCATGGCTCCCGCCACGGTCGTCGCCCCACCCGTGCGCGGTGTAGAAGGACGCCTCGTCGAGGTAGTCGGGGTCGTAGGCGATGAGGAGGTTCCGGTCCCAGTAGGCCGGATCGCCGGTCGGGATGGGTATCGCGTCGCTGACGGCCCTGCGCCGCGCCGGGTCCGGGACGACGACGGGGCCGTAGAAGACGTACGAGGGGAGCGCCCCGTCCCGCACGGCCGCTTCCACGCGGCGCCTGCCCGTGCGGGTGGGGCGGCCCCGGAGCCGGGTGAGCAGTCCGCCGTCGGCGAGCCGGCGCCGGATCTCCGCCAGCTCGGGTCCGCCGAGCAGCGCGGGGACCACACGGTCCACCGGCTTCGAGCGCGGGCACAGCGCGATGAGCGCGCGCTCGACCGGATGCTCGGCCCCCGAGTGCTCGGCCCCCGGATGCTCGGCCCCCTCCCCCGCCGTGGCGCGGATCCTGGAGCGCCGGAGGGTGATCACATCCCGCTCCTGGAGCGCTATCAGGAGGGTCTGGATCACCCACGGCCGCCCGCCCACCAGATAGGCGATGTCATAGAGGTCCAGCGCCGGTGGCTCCGCCGTGGCGGGGCGTCTGGTCATGGCACACATCGGAATGCCCCCGTCCATCCGTGTCCGTCCGTGTCCATCCGAACTGCTCAAGTACCGTCAGTTTTGTCTTTCTGAACGGTGATGAACCCTGACGAGTGCCGTTTCAGAGCATGATTTGAGCTTTCACCCCCTTACCCGTTCGACGTCGTGACGGACACATCCGTCGCCGGACCGGTGCCGGTGGCGGTCAGGGCCGCGATCGAGAAGGTGTACGCGGTGGCCGGGCGCAGCTTGCCGATCACCCGCAGCATCCCCTTGGCCCGGGGCTGCGAGACCAGGACGTCCCGGCCGGTCACGGCGGCGGTGCGGCCGTCGGAGACGGTGATCCGGTAACCGATGACCGGGGTGTCGCCGGTGGTCTTGGGCGGGGTCCAGGAGAGCGTCGCCGCCGTGGCCTCGGCGTTGGCCTTCACAGCGGTGGGAGCGCCGGGCAGGGCGCCGGAACCGCCCGCGCTGGGCGTGACGGGCGCGGCGGGCAGCGACCTCTCACTCTGCCCCACCCCGTTGCGGGCCGTGACCGTCACCGTGTACGGCGTGCCGTTGGTGAGCCCGTCGACCACCGCGTACGCGATCCGCTTGAAGCGTGCCGCCGGGACGGTGGTGGAGACGGTGTGGCCGCCATCGGAGGACGTCGCGGTGACGGTGTACGAGGTGACCGGGGAACCGCCCTCGACGTACGACGGGTTCCAGGTGACGTACACCGAGCCGTCCGCCGCGAAGTCGCCCACCCGGGTGGGGGCTTCGGGCACCGAGTCGGTGGCGAACGTACGGCCGAGCAGCCCCCGGTAGCGGGGCTCCGGACCGGCCGCGGCCACGATGTCGGCCGGTGCCTTCGCGGGGTCGGCCAGAATGTGGTTGCCGCTGGTCACCACGCCCTTGTCGGTCCCGTCGGGATCGCCCTGCTCCCAGTGGTTGCCCGCGATCCGGGTCGGGTCGTTGTTGCCGAGGTCGTCGCGGTAGTCGACGTGCTTCGCCGCCACGTTGGCCTGGGCGCCGTAGAGGACATTGCCCTCGACCGTCACATACGTACAGCCGTTGTCGGTGTAGACCGACCTGCCCAGGCCCCACTGGTCGTGGATGACATTGCCGGTGACCTTCTCCCCGTCGGCGAGTGAGCTGCCGGTGAGCCCCTGGGTGTAGATGCCGCCGCCGTCGTCGAGCGCCTGCAGGTAGTCGAAGATGAGGTTGTCGGCCACCTTGTTGTCGCGGGAGACATTGGCGGTGGCCGGTTTGCCGATCTTGTCGGGCCAGCCGCCCCAGCCCATCGAGATCGCCGAGTAGGCGACATGGTCGATCTGGTTGTGGGCGATGGTGTTGTCGCGGGTGTAGCCGTTGAGGATGGCGACGCCGCCGTGGTACTCGCGGGGCAGTGCGTAGAGGTGGTTGTTCGTCACCGACACCGCACGGGTGAGGTCGGCGTCGCTGCCCGGCTCCGGCGCGTCGACCCCGCCGATCTCCATGCCGTTGCCGGAGATGTCGGTGAAGACATTGCCGCGCACGGTCGCGTTGCGCGTACCGGTGCCGAGTTCGAGCCCGGCCGCGCCGAGGTGGGTGAACGCGTCGTCGGAGAACTCGATGTCACGGCCGTGGCTGATGGCCACGTTGCCGGGCATCTTGGTCCAGGACGCGTACGGGCAGGTGCCGCCCGGGGTGTACTGGCACAGCCCCTGCGTCTTCCAGCCCTCCGCGCCCGTCACCGTATAGCCCGCCTGCACCTCGGAGAAGCCCTCGGGCGAGGAGGGGGTGAGCCAGGTGGCGTACGAGAACTCGATACCGCGCAGGGCGATGTCGTGCAGCGGGGCGCGCCCGGTGCCCCGCCCGTCCACCAGCTTCTCCAGGACCGGCGCCTCCACGTCGGCGGTGCGCGGGTTCTCGCCGGAGCGCGGGCGGTAGTAGACGGTGCGGGTGTGCCGGTCGAGGTACCACTCCCCGGGCTGGTCCAGGACCTCGAAGGCGTTCTCGACATAGCCGGGCAGTGCGCCGCCTGTGAGCTTGGCGGGGCCGACCATGTTGATGCTGCGGCCGGGGATGTCGGGGAACTCCACGCGCTTGGTGGAGTTGTCCCAGCACGGCTGGGCCATGGTGACGGTGGTGCCGGTCATCGAGCCGATGGGGCAGCGCGGTTCGGTCCACGGGCCGAGTCCGTACTGCTGGATGTTCCACAGCGCCTCACCGCTGGGGTAGACGAACTCGATGTCCGACGGATTGCGCCAGCGGGCGAGGGCGTCGGCGGACGCGGTGTAGCCGGTGCCGGTAGCGGTGAGCGTCACTGGGATCGGCCCACGCGCCCGCTGGGCGCGGACGCCGTTCACATAGAGCTGCCGGGTGTTGTCCAGCCCGGCGGGCGCGGGCGCCGACCACAGTCCGGCGCTGCCCTTGACCGGCCGCCAGCCCCGGACCGCCCGCCCACCGCTGAACACCGTGCCCCTGCTGCCCTGCCAGGTGACGCGGTGTCCGTCGCCCCCGGAGTCACGGGCGTCGAGGACGAGCGGACGGGCGAGGCGGTACGTGCCCGGGGCGAGGTGCACCGTAAGGTCGGCGTTCTGCCGCGGGACGCGCTTCCGTACGAGGTCGCGGGCGCGCTCGGGGGTGCGGACGGGGGCGGTGCGGGTGCCGGGGGCGTGGTCGTCGCCGTTGGGCGCGACATAGACATCGGCGGCGGGGCGGGGGCCGCGCGCGACGGCGTCGGCGGTGCCGCCGAAGGCGGCGCCGAGGGTGGCGAGGGTGGCTAAGACGGCCGCGACGGCGGCGGCTCTCGGGGCCGCCTTACGGTCCTTGCGGACGGTCCGGATACGAGAGCGTACGTACTCCGACATGTCCCTCCCTGCGGAACCCTGCTGGAACTCGTGGAGTGGAGTGATCCCGGGAAAGGTAGGATCTATGAGGGGGCACGTCAATACAGCTGGCCTCGAATCGCCTTGCTTTGCCTTTCTGGCGCCAATTCATTGGACCTATTGGCTCGGTGAGGGCCTTACGGCCGCGGTGGGAGCACCGGCCGCCGTTCCGGCGCTTTCCGGTGCTCCCACCTCACGGGGCGTCAGGACGCCGTGTCGCTGTCGTACAGCACGACGTACCGACCGCGGGCCTCGCCGCCCTCCGGCAGCCGCCAGCCCGCGCTGACATGGCCCCGGGCCCCGGTGGACTCCGCACCGGACTCCGGACGCAGAACGCGCGTCACCTGGAGGGCGGGGCCGCCGTCGCCCAGCAGCAGACGGGTGCCGTCCGGACCGTTCGCGACGGCCGGAGCCCCCGCGGCCCCGGCCGGCACGTCGAGCCCGGCTCCGGTCACCTCGGCGGTGACGGAGGGGTCGGGGGTGTGGGATTGGCTCTGCGCCTGCGGTTCGGCGCGGCCCTGGAGGAGCGCGATCAACTGGGCCACGAGCACCGGGTCATGCGGCCCGTCGTAGACCCACCGCCGCCCCAGCACCCCGTGCTCGGTCGTGCCGATGAGGACCTGCTCGGCTCCGTCGAGCGGGGCCGCGCGGTAGGTCATCGGTACGTGGTACCAGGCGGGGCGGTCACCGGCGTCGTCCTGGACCACCATGAACTCGATCCCCACCTCGCCCTCCGGGTCGTCGAGCCGGAAGCCCCCGACCTTGGA
Organism: Streptomyces yongxingensis; assembly: GCF_055597465.1. Classification (NCBI taxonomy): domain Bacteria; kingdom Bacillati; phylum Actinomycetota; class Actinomycetes; order Kitasatosporales; family Streptomycetaceae; genus Streptomyces; species Streptomyces yongxingensis. The sequence goes on along the minus strand of NZ_CM145717.1, from coordinate 7,466,474 downwards.
CAGCTCCGGCGGGCGCTGCGCGGCGGCGTACCACGGCTGCTGGGGCAGCCACGGGGTGAGGAGCTCCAACTTGGTCGGACTCAACGTTGTCTTGTGGATGATCGACATGCCGTGTGAACGCCTTCGCTCGTCATACGTTTCCTGGGCGCCGGTACTGTCTCACGGCGCGCGGAAAGGCCCGGCGCACCGTGCGCGCCGGGCCTTTTGACGGCCGGCCCCCCACGTGGCCGACCGGTGGATCAGGAGTGGGTCGCGCGGGTCGCCTCGACCGCCGTGGTCTTCGCGTCCGAAGACTGCTTGGCGACCCGGTGCCCGTCCTTGGACACGACGATCACGCAGATCTTGCCCGGCTTGCCCGGCTTACCGGGCTTGGTGGGCATGGGCTTCCCGGGCTTGGCGGGCGTGGTGGGCTTGCCCGGCTTCGTGGGGAGGGCGGGGCCGGACCCCGGCTTCCCGGAGCCACGCTTGATCACCACGACCTTGCAGGTCTTCCCGGGGTGGGTCGGGAAGGCGGGGATGACGACGCAGGTGTCGTCGTGCCCGCGGGAGCGGTCCTTCGACACCGCGATGGCCTTCTTACCGGCGACCTTGCCCGCCTCGGTCAGCTTGACCGGCTTGGCACGCTCAACCATCTTGCCCGGCTTGGTCGGCTTGGTCGGCGTAGCACTGTCGTCGTCGGCCCGGATCACACAGAGAGCCGGACCGTGGGACGTCTTCCCCTTGGAGGCGGAGGCCGACGCCGAGGCGGACGGGGAGGACGAGGCCGAGGCGGGGGCCGTGGCCCCCAGCGCCAGGGCGCCGGCCGCCACGGCGAGCACGACACCGCGCCGCTTCGCGGCCGTGGCACGGGGCAGGGAACGAGACATGGGCACAGCTCTCCTTCGTTCGGGGAGTGGAACTGGCTGCCGAAGGACCCTTGATCCGTCGGCGCACTCACCGTGGCGCACCGATGCTGAGTCCTCGCTGAATCACCTGAGGCCCCGCTGAAGCCGGTGCCGGGCGGAGTTGCCGGTTTCAGCGGGGCCTCAGCTTGCCCGTGCCATCCTGACCGCGTGCGCATACTGGTGGTGGAAGATGACGCCCGGCTCCGCGAGCTGCTCACCGAGGGCCTGGAGCAGGAGGGTTTCACCATCGAGACGGCGGCGGACGGGCTGAGCGGCCTGGCGCTCGCCCGGTCCGGCGCGTACGCGGCGATCGTGCTGGATGTGATGCTCCCCGGGTGCTCCGGCTATCAGGTGTGCTCGCGGCTGCGCGAAGAGGGCGACTGGACGCCGATCCTGATGCTCACCGCCAAGGACGGCGAGTACGACGAGGCCGATGGGCTCGACGTGGGCGCGGACGACTATCTGACCAAGCCGTTCTCCTTCGTCGTCCTGATCGCCCGGGTGCGCGCCCTGGTGCGGCGCGGCGGGCTGGACCGGCCCGAGGTGCTGGAGCTGGGCGATCTGCGGCTGGAGCCCGCGGCGCTGGCCTGCGCGCGCGGGACGGACGAGGTCACGCTCACGGCCAAGGAGTTCGCCGTGCTGGAGTACCTCGCCCGGCGCGCCGGGCAGGTGGTCTCCAAGTCCGAGATCGTGCAGAGCGTGTGGGACGCCGCGTACGACGGCGGGGCCAATCTGGTCGAGGTCTACATCCGCAGTCTGCGCCGGAAGATCGATGTGCCGTACGGACGGCGCTCGATCCGCACGATACGGGGCGCGGGCTATCTGCTGGCCCGCGACGGAGGGTGAAACGGTGGGGCACACAGCGGGCGCGGAACGCATCGCGGACGCGGAGGCGGAACACCGGGCGCACGGGCAGCGGGAGCCGGAGGGCACGCGGACCCACCGCCCGCGCCTGACCTCCGGGTTGAGCGTGCGCGCCAAGGCCGTGCTGGCGGCCGCCGGGACCGTGGCCTTCGCGATCGCGCTGTGCATGCTGGCCCTGGTGCTCGCCCTCCAGCACAACCTCCGTGCCAGCGCCGACCTGGACGCCAGGAAGGCCGCCGTGGCGATCAAGGGCCAGCTGGGGAAGACCCGGGCCATGACGCAGCGGGCGTTGGTCGTCGCCCCCGGCCAGGTGACGATCAAGGACGCCTCCGGCCGGACGGTCACCCCCATGACCCCGACGGAGGCCGGCTCACAGGGGTCGACCGGGCTCTCGCCGCTCCCCGCCGAATCCGCCGAGCCCGTCGAGGCCGGGCAGCCGTACAGCGTGACGGTGAGCCCCTCGACCACCTCCCTCGACAGCGCCACCGGGCTGCTGCTGCGTCAGGCCGCCCCCGCGGCCGCCGGTCTGGTGCTGTTCGTGGCGGGGCTCACCTGGCTGCTGGTGGGCCGCGCTCTGCGCCCGGTCGCCGCGATGCGGCAGGAGTTCACCGAGATCACCGAGCGCGATCTGCACCGCCGGGTGCCGGTGCCCCGGGCGCGGGACGAGATCCACCGGCTGGCCCGGACCATGAACGCCACGCTGGACCGGCTGCACCGGGCCATGACCCGGCAGCGGCAGTTCGTGGCCGACGCCTCGCACGAGCTGCGCAGCCCCATCGCGGCCGTACGCGCCCAGCTCGAGCTGGTCCTGGCCCGCCCGTCGCGCACCGACTGGCCGGCCGCCGTGCACAAGGCGCTGCGGGACACCGACCGGCTCCAGGCCGTCGCCTCCGATCTGCTGCTGCTGGCCCGGCTCGACGCGCAGGAGGCGCCGCCCAAGGCCGCGGTGGATCTCGGCGCACTGGCGGCCGAGGAGGTACGGCGCCACCCGGGCGCGCTCACGCTGGACCAGCCCACGATGGCCGGGGACCACCTCACGAAATCCGGGAACCACGGCCGGGCCGCCGTCGTGACCGGCAGCCGGTTGCAACTGTCCCGGCTGCTCACCAACCTCACCGACAACGCCCGCCGCCACACCCGTACCACCGTCTCGATCACCGTGGCGGTCCACGGCGGGCAGGTCGAACTGGCCGTGGACGACGACGGCCCAGGCATCCCCGCGAGCGACCGCGAGCGCGTTTTCGAGCGGTTCACCCGGCTGGATGACGCCCGGGCCCGCCAGGACGGCGGCACCGGTCTCGGCCTCGCCATCGCCAATGACATCGCTCACGCCCACGGCGGCACCCTTACGGTGCTCACCAGCCCGCGGGGCGGGGCTCGCCTGCTGTTGCGCCTGCCACGGGCGGACTAGTGTCCGACAGGTCTTGACGCCTCGCGGCGGATGACCAGGGGCTTCGCCCCTGCCACGGCGGCGGAGCCGGGTGGTCCGCCGGACACCGCGTAGCCGAACCCCGACCCCGGTGCGGACGCGGCTGCCCAGTCGTGAGAGTTTGGCAACTACCGGACCAGACTGATCAGTTGGTCAGTAGTATCTGCCCTTTCTTGGCCGTGTCCCAGATGGAGGTGTCGAAGGTGCTGTCGGGGACGGGGGCCGTCGTGCTGGCCGCGTCCGCGGTGCTGGTACTGGTGTTATCGCTGTGCCTCACCTGGGTGGTCAGACTTCGCCGCGCGCTCGCGGAGGCGCGCAGGGCGACCGAGCGAGAACGAGCCGTTTCCGAGCGGGAACGAGCCAATGCGGCACAAGAGCGGGCGCTGGCGGCCGAGCGCGGCGAGGAGGTCACCCGGCTGGCCGCCGTACAGACCGATCTGGACGAGGCGGCGCGCCGGGAGCGGATCCTGCGCGACTCCGTCCAGGCGTCGTTCGAGTCCGTGGCCCGCAATATGCACGCCATGTCGATGGTGCAGCAGCAGGTCCTCGACGGCCTGGAGCAGCATGTCGAGGACGCCGGGCTGATGGGCGAGGTCATGAAGGCGGACCACGCCGCCGCCCAGATGACCCGTAAGGCCCAGACGCTGCTGGTGATGTGCGGGATCTGGCCCGCGCGGCGGGAGACCCGGCCGGTGTCGCTCTTCGACTGTGTGCGGGGCGCGCAGTCGCGGATCGTGGAGTTCGGCCGGGTGGACGTCCACGGCGGTCAGACCCTCTACGCGGTGGCCCCCGCCGTGGAGGGCCTGATGCACGCGGTGGCCGAACTCCTGGAGAACGCCACGGTCTTCTCCCCCTCCCGCACCCAGGTCGCGGTCGCCATCCGCGAGGTCGCGGCGGGCGCGGTCATCGAGATCGACGACGCGGGGCTCGGGATGCCGCCGGACGTGCTGGAGAAGGCCGTGGGCCAGCTACGGGACGGACTCGACCTGGCCCAGCTCGGCGCGGTGCCCCGGCTGGGGCTCGCCTGTGTGGGGCGCTGGTCGCGGGAGCTGGGCTTCGGCGTCGAACTGTCCACGGCGTCGGCGTACGGCGGCACGCGGGTGGTGGTCTTCGTACCGCACCGGCTGCTGACCGAGCAGACGAGCGCCGTACGGGCGGCGGACCACAAGCCGGTGGTCGTGGAACCCGTGGTCGTCGGCACGGTGAACCAGGACGCGGGCGGCGCGGGGCTCGGCACGGCCGCCGCGGACCCCGCCGGGGGCGGCCCGCTGAACGGCGTGTCCGTGGACGACGTCCCCGGCGCGCCCGATGCCCCCGCGCCCCTCGGCACCGGGCTGCCCCGGCGCCGCAACCGCCGCCGCCCGGCCTCCGGAGCCGCCCTGGCCTCCCCGGTCCCGTCTGCCGACGCGGCCGACCTCACCACCGCTTCCGGCGCCCCGGCCCGCGCCGCGCCCACCCCGCCGGCCGCGGCGGCCCCCTGGACACCCGAGGCCGCCCGCGCCTCCATCACCAGCGTCGTCTCCGGCACCCGCCGCGGGCGCGCGGAAGCGGAGGCGGAGGCCGTACAGCCCGAAGATGAATCGAGTCCGGACCGAGAAGACCGAGAGGGAGGCCGGTAGTGGCCGGAACCATATCCAGGTTGCCCGACGTTGGATGGATGCTGCGTCCGCTGACCGGGATCCCCGGGGTGCGCCATGCCGTCGTCGTCTCGGAGGACGGTCTGCGCATGGGCCATGACTCCGCCGAGGGGCTGACCGGCGAGGTGTCCCGGCTCGGGGTGGACGAGGCCGAGTCGCTGGCCGCCGCCTGTGCCGCGCTCACGGTCACCAGCCAGTCCACGGTGTCGCTGCTGTTCGGCGACGAGGCGGGGGTGCGGCAGCTGATGATCGAGTCCGACAGCGGCTTCGTGCTGTTCACCTCGGCCGGTCAGGGCGCCTCGCTGGGGGTGGCCACCGACACGGAGGCGGATGTGGGCCTGGTGGCCCAGCAGATGCAGTTACTGGTCGCGAAGATCGGTGCCCATCTGAGCAGCCAGCCGCGGGAGCCGATGGGCCGCCCGGCGTCATGAGCTCGCCCGGCGAGGAACGCACCACGGCCGCGGTGCGCCCCTATGTGATCACACGGGGGCGTGCCGGTTCCTCGCGGGATGCTCTGCCGCTGGAAACGCTCGTCGTGGCGTCCGGGAGCGCGCTGCCGCCGCATCTCCAGCCCGAGTACCGGCGGATCGCCGACTTCTGCCAGGGGCTGCTGTCGGTGGCGGAGGTCGCCGCCCATCTCGGTCAGCCGCCGGCCGTGGTGCAGGTGCTGCTCGCGGACCTCATCGACTGGGGGCACATCGTGGCGCGTCCGCCGATCCGGGTGGTCAAGCGAAAACGTGCCGATTTGGACTTGCTGAGGAAGGTGCTCGATGGGCTTGAGAGCAAGCTCTGAGATCTCGATGGCCGGTACGGACGGCACAACCAGGACCGACCACACGGCCCACCCGGGCCACGCGGACCGCACGACCCGCACAGACCACACCAACGAGACAGGCGAGACGGACGAGACGGGCGATACGGACGACATGGATGACATGGACGACACCCCCGTCATGTACGTGGAGTCCAGCGTGGCCGGGGCGGCCAAGATCCTGGTGGTCGGCCCGATGGGCGTCGGCAAGACCACGCTGATCGGCACGGTGTCGGAGATCAAGCCGCTGTCCACCGAGGCGACGATGAGCCAGGCCGGGGCGCGGCTCGACACCAAGGTGCGGCCGTCGAAGACCACGACCACCGTCGCGCTGGACTTCGGGCGGATCACCCTGGGCGGCGAGCTGGTGCTGTACCTCTTCGGCACCCCCGGCCAGCAGCGGTTCCTCCCCGCCTGGAAGGACCTGGCGCGCGGTGCGCTGGGCGCGCTCGCGCTGGTCGACACCCGCGATCTGGAGGCGTCCTTCGACGCGATCGGGCATCTGGAGGACCTGGACGTGCCGTTCTCCGTGGCCGTCAACGCCTTCCCGGACAGCAAGCCGCACAGCGAGGACGATCTGCGCTCCGCGCTCGATCTGCTCCCGCACACCCCGCTGGTCATCTGTGACGCCCGGGAGCACAAGTCCTCGGTCCAGGCGCTGATCTCGCTCGTCTCGCATCTGATCGAGACGCTCACGGAGGCGTCATGACCGCCCGGGCCGCCTCCCGGGTGCCGCTGTACGGGACCGCGCTCGACGGTCCGCTCACCGAGCTGTACGAGCGGATGCGGCGCGACCACGGTCCGGTGGTCCCGGTGGAGATCGCTCCCCGGGTCGAGGCGTGGCTGGTCATCGGCCACCGCGAGCTGCTCCATCTCACCCGCGACGAGCAGTACTTCTCCCATGACCCGCGCCGCTGGACCCCGCTGCGCGAGGGCCGGGTGGCGGCCGACTCGCCGCTGATGCCTCTGGTGGGCTGGCGCCCGGCGCTGCTGTTCGCCGACGGAGCGGCGCACCGCCGGATGCGCTCGGCGGTGGCCGACGCGCTGGGGCGGGTCAACGGCCATGAGCTGATCCGCAGGGTGCGGGCCACCGCGGAACGGCTGGTCGCCGGGTTCGCCGACCAGCACGCGGCGGATCTGGTCGAGCAATACGCGCGCATCCTGCCGCTCCGGGTCGTCACCGAGCTACTGGGCCTCGACGAGGAGAACGGGGCCCGGCTGGTCGAGACGCTGACCACGATCGTCGCCCCGACCGTGGCCGCCACCGGCGCCAACAAGCGGATGGGCCAGATCCTGCTCCAGCTGATCGCCGGCAAGAAGCGGCGGCCGGGCGCGGATCTGACGTCCTGGCTGCTGGAGCACCCGGTCGGGCTCAGCGACGAGGAGGTGCTGCACAACCTCGTGGTGATCATCGTCGCGGGCAACAACACCACCGTGAACTGGATCGCCTCCACGCTCCAGATCCTGCTCACCGACCCCGCGTTCCGCTCCTCGCTGACCCGCGGCCACCTCACCGTGGACGACGCCCTGGACCTGGTGCTGTGGCGCCAGCCGCCCACCCAGAACTTCCCCGGCCGCTACGCCACCCGCGATCTGCGCTTCGGCGGCCAGGACATCCGCGCCGGGGACATGCTCATCCTGGGCCTCGCGGGCGCCAACGCGGACCCGGAGGTGCTGCCCGAGGACGGGCGTCCGGTGGTCGGCAACCGCTCGTACCTCGCCTTCGGGGCGGGCCCGCACGGCTGCCCGGCGCGGGATCCGGCCCGGCTGATCACCCGTACCGCCGTGGACACCTTGCGCCACCGGCTGCCCGATATGGAGATCGCGGTGCCGGAGGAGCAGCTTCCGTGGATCACCTCGCCGTGGTCCAAGGGCCTGGCCAAGCTGCCGGTGCGGTTCTCCGCGCCGCAGCTCGCCGCCGACGCCCCGGCTTCGGGCTCGGCTTCGGCTTCGGCGTCGGGCTCGGTGGCCTCGGGATCAGCGGCCCCGGCCCCCGGCTCACCGGCAACGCCCCCCGACTGACCACCGGTCCCGACCCCCGACTCCCCCGCAGGAGACAGCAGATGACCGACGGCCTTTGCCCCGTGCCGCACGCCGACCCCGCCGCACCGCACCGCCTGGACCCCACCGGGGCGCGCCAGCACGCGGTGAACGAAGAGCTGCGCGCCCGCGGGGCCGCGGTCCCGGTCCTGCTGCCAGGTGACGTACCGGGGTACGCCATCACCCGGCACGAGGAGCTGAAGGACTTCGTCACCCACCCCGACGTGGCCAAGAACGCCTGCCACTTCGCCGCGCTCCAGAACGACGAGCTCCCGCCCGGCTGGCCGATGCGGACCTTCGCCACCGTGCGCGGCATGATCACCGCGGATGGTGAGGACCACAAGCGGCTGCGGTCCCTGGTGACCCGGGCGTTCACCCCGCGCCGGGTGGAGGCGCTGCGCCCGGTGGTCCACGAGCTGACCGGCACGCTGCTGGAGCGGCTGGGCGGGGCCGCCGCGGCCGATCCGGACGGGGTGGCCGATCTGCGCCGCCACTTCGCGTTGCCGCTGCCCATGAGCGTGATCTGCCAACTGCTGGGCGTGGACGACCACTACCAGGACCGGCTGCACGAGCTGTCCAACGAGATCGTCTCCACCCAGACCGCGCCCGAGCGGGTCCCGGCCGCCAACCGCGAGATGGTGGCGATCCTCGGCCAGGTGGCCGCTGCCCGGCTGCGGGACCCCGGGGACGATCTGACCAGCGCGCTGATCGCGGTGCGTGAGGAGGACGGCGACCGGCTCAGCGAGGAGGAGCTGATCGGCACGCTGATGCTGACGATCATCGCCGGGCACGAGACCACGCTCAATCTGATCACCAACGCGGTGCGGGCGCTGTGCAACCACCGCGATCAGCTCGATCTGGTCCGGTCCGGGGCCGCGAGCTGGGGCGATGTGGTCGAGGAGACGCTGCGGTACGACAGCCCGGTGTCCTTCTTCCCGTTCCGCTACGCCACGAGGGACCTCCCGGTCGGGGACGCGGTCATCCCGAAGGGCGCGCCCGTGCTCGTCTCGTACACCGCCGCCGGGCGCGACGAGCGGGCGTACGGCCCGGACGCCGGCCGCTTCGACGTCACCCGGGGCGCGCGCCATCTGTCCTTCGGCCACGGCGCCCACTTCTGCCTGGGCGCCCCGCTGGCCCGCATGGAGGCCGTGATCGCCCTCGAGGCCCTCTTCACCCGCTTCCCCGACCTCGACCTGGCGGTCCCGGACGAGGCCCTGGTCCCCCACCCCAGCTTCGTCGGCAACAGCCCGCAGCGGCTCCCCATCCGGCTGGGGGCCGGGGCGGTCGGGGCGGCCGGGGCGCCCGGGGCGGCTCACAGCGGCTGAGGGAGCGCGCTGAGGGCAGCGTTGCCTACGGGAAACGGTGGGGATGCGGTCGGGTAACAGGCACCCCGCAGGCTTCCTGGCATGGAGTCGTACAGGGAGCCGATGAGCCCGAGCCGCCGGGTGGTGATCGTCGGCGGCGGCATGGCGGGTACGCGGCTGGCGCAGCAGCTCGCTGCGCGGGGCGCGGGGGCGAGTGCGGGCGCGCTCGCCGGTGCCGGTGCTGCGGGTGCCGGTGCCGGTGCTTCCGGTGCCGGTGCTGCCGGTGCCGGTGCTGCCGGTGCGGGCGCGGGTGCGGGTGCGGGTGCCGGCAGCGACACCGGCGGGGTGGCCGTCGAGGTCACGATCATCGGCGAGGAGCCGCACCCCGCGTACAACCGGGTGCTGCTCGCCGAGGTGCTCGCCGGGCGGTACGCGCCGGAGGTCATCGCGCTTCCCGCCCCCGCCGCCGGGGTGCGGCGGCTCAGCGGAGTGCGGGTGGTCCGCGTCGACCGCCCCACGGCGGAGGTGGTGTGCGACGACGGCCGCCGCGTGCCGTACGACGCGCTGGTGCTGGCCACCGGCTCCAACCCGGTGCTGCCGCCGCTGCGCGGCCTCTTCGAACCGGACGGCCAAGACCTCCCGGACGGCGTCCACGCCTTCCGCACCATGGACGACTGCCTGGCCCTCGGCGCCGCCGTACGGCCCGGGGCGCGGGCCGTCGTCATCGGCGGCGGACTCCTCGGCGTCTCCGCCGCGCGTGCGCTGGCCCAGCGCGGCGCCCAGGTGGTCCTGGCGCAGCAGGGCGAGCACCTGATGGAGCGCCAGCTTGACCCGGGCGCGTCCGGGCTGCTGCGGCGGCATATGGCGGCGCTGGGCGTGGAGGTCCACACGGAGTGCCGGGTCCGCGGCCTGCGCACGCGCGCGATGGGCGCGGGGCGCTTGGTGAAGGCCGTTGAACTCGCCGACGGATACGCCCTGGAGGCTGACCTCGTCGTGCTGGCGTGCGGGGTCCGGCCACGGGTCGGGCTGGCGGTGGCCGCTGGGCTGGAGGTGGCGCGGGGGGTCGTGATCGACGACGAGCTGCGGACGAGTGACCCGCGGGTGTTCGCGATCGGCGACTGTGCGGAGCACGCGGGGGTTGTGTACGGCCTGGCAGGCGCGGCGCAGGAGCAGGCGGATGTGCTGGCGCACCGCCTCTCCCCCACCCCGCCCCTCCCCGAAACTATGGGGCTCCGCCCCCTAGACCCCCACGAGGGCTCCGCCCCCGAACCCCGCGAGGGCGCCGCCCGTGGGCTCGACCGGGGCTCCGCCCCAGACCCCGACGGGGGCTCCGCCCCCGGGGACCGGTTTGTGGGCAATCGTTCCGCGGGGCGGAACGGGTGGGCACAAACCGGCCACCGGCCCGCACCCGGCGACGAAACCCCAGCCCGGCACACGGACACCGCACCCGGCGACGAAACCCCAACCCCGCACACGGACACCGCACCCGGCGGCGGGACCGGGCCCCGGTACCGCGGCACCCGTACGCTCACCCGGCTGACGCTCACCTCAGCGTCAACCCCCGGCCCCCTCGATCTCGCTGCCTTCGGCAACCCCACCCCCGCCCCCGGCGACGACGTCATTCACCTCACCGACGCCACCCGCAACACGTACCGCAAAGTCGTGGTCCGTGGTGACCGCCTGCTCGGGGGCATTCTTCTCGGCGATCTCGGCACCGTCGGCGCGCTCGCCCGCACCTGGGAGAGCGACGAGCCGCTCCCCGCCACCCCCTTGCTCCACCTGCTGACCAACGATGGAGGGTCCTGACGATGAGCGCATCGAACTCCCGAAAAGCCAATGCCGCACCCACCATCGTGCTCGTCGGCCACGGCATGGTCGGCCAGCGGTTTCTCGAAGCGCTGGCCGAGCGGAAGGTCACGGAGACCGCCCGCGTCGTCGTGTTCTGCGAGGAGCCTCGCCCCGCCTATGACCGCGTCCAGCTGACCTCGTACTTCTCCGGGCGTACCCCGGACGAGCTCTCCCTCGTCGAGGAGGGCTTCATGGCGCGGCACGGCATCGAGTTGCATCTGGGCGACCCGGCCCAGGTCATCGACCGCGACGCCCGCACCGTGACCAGCCGGTCCGGGCTGACCGTCGGCTACGACACGCTCGTGCTGGCCACCGGCTCGTATCCGTTCGTCCCGCCCGTGCCCGGCAAGGACAGTGACGGCTGTTTCGTCTACCGGACCGTCGAGGATCTGCTCGCGATCGAGGAGTATGCGAAGAATTGCACCTCGGGGACGGTCATCGGCGGTGGGCTGCTCGGCCTCGAAGCCGCCGGTGCGCTCAAGGGGCTCGGGCTCACCACCCACATCGTGGAGTTCAACCCGCGCCTGATGGCCATCCAGGTGGACGAGGGCGGCGGCGCCGCGCTGCGCCGCACGGTCGAGGACATGGGCCTGATCGTGCACACCGGCGTCGGCGGTAAGGAGATCACGGCGGACGGCGACGGCGCGGTCACCGCCATGACGCTGTCCGACGGCTCGTCCATCGACACCGACCTCGTGATCTTCTCGGCGGGCGTGCGCCCCCGCGATCAACTGGCCCGCGACTGCGGCCTCGAGGTCGGCGAGCGCGGCGGCATCGCGGTGGACGAGACGTGCCGCACCAGCGATCCGGCGGTGTACGCGATCGGCGAGTGCGCGCTGGCCGCCGACGGCCGGGTGTACGGGCTGGTCGCGCCCGGTTACGAGATGGCCCAGGCGGCCGCGGACGCCATCGCGAGCGACGCCATCGCGGGCGACCCCATCGCGGGCGACGCCGCCGCCGGCGGCTTCCGCGGCGCCGACACCTCCACCAAGCTCAAGCTCCTCGGCGTCGACGTGGCCAGCTTCGGCGACGCCCACGGCACCGCCGACGGCTGCCTGGACGTCGTCTACTCCGACTCCCGGTCGGGCGTCTACAAGAAGCTCGTGGTGGGCGCCGACGGCGCCCTCCTCGGCGGGGTGCTGGTCGGCGACGCCGAGGCGTACGGCATGCTGCGCCCCCTCACCGGCTCGGTGCCGCCCGTGGCCCCCGAGCAGCTCGTCCTCCCGGCAGGGCTGGGCGCACCCGCCGCCCTCGGCCCCTCCGCGCTGCCGGACGAGGCGGTCATCTGCAACTGCCACAACGTCACCAAGGGCGCGATCCGTTCGGCCGTCACCGACCACCACTGCACCACCGTCCCGGAGGTGAAGAAGTGCACCAAGGCGGGCACCGGCTGCGGGAGCTGCGTCAAGGCGCTCACCTCACTCGTCAACGACGAGCTGGAGGCGAGCGGGGTCAGCGTGGACAAGGGGCTGTGCGGCTGCTTCGCGTACACCCGCGCCGAGCTGTACGAGATCGTCCGCACCCTGCGCATCACCAGCTACGCCCAGCTTCTGGACAGCCACGGCCGGGCGGAGGCCCGGGAGGGTGACGGCTGTGAGGTGTGCAAGCCCGCCGTGGCCTCGATCATCGCCTCCCTGGCCCCGACCCTGGGCGCGAGCGGCTATGTGCTGGACGGCGAGCAGGCGGCCCTCCAGGACACCAACGACCACTTCCTGGCCAATCTCCAGCGCAACGGGTCGTATTCGATCGTGCCCCGGATCCCGGGCGGGGAGATCACCCCGGAGAAGCTGATCGTGATCGGCGAGGTGGCCCGGGACTTCGGGCTCTATACGAAGATCACCGGGGGTCAGCGGATCGACCTCTTCGGCGCCCGCGTGGACCAGCTCCCGCCGATCTGGGCGCGGCTGGTGGACGCCGGTTTCGAGTCGGGCCACGCGTACGGCAAGGCACTGCGCACCGTGAAGTCGTGCGTGGGCCAGACCTGGTGCCGCTACGGAGTGCAGGACTCCGTCCGGATGGCCATCGACCTGGAGCTGCGCTATCGGGGGCTGCGCTCACCGCACAAGCTCAAGTCGGCCGTCTCCGGCTGTGCCCGCGAATGCGCCGAGGCGCGCGGCAAGGACTTCGGCGTGATCGCCACGTCCAACGGCTGGAACCTGTACGTGGGCGGCAACGGCGGAGCCGACCCGCGCCACGCCGATCTGCTCGCCCAGGACCTGGACGACGAGGAGCTGATCCGCCTCATCGACCGGTTCCTGATGTTCTACATCCGCACCGCGGACCGTCTGGAGCGCACCTCGGCCTGGCTGGAGCGGATCGAGGGCGGTCTGGACCACGTCCGCGAGGTGGTGGTCGAGGACTCGCTGGGGCTGTGCGCCGAGCTCGAGGCGATGATGGCCGACCACGTGGCCGGCTACCGCGACGAGTGGGCCGAGACCCTGGGCGACCCGGATCGGCTGCGGCGCTTCGTCTCCTTCGTCAACGCGCCGGGCGCACCCGACCCGACGGTGAAGTTCGTGCCCGAGCGCGACCAGGTCAAGCCGGACCTGACGATCCTGTCAGGCCCCACCCTCCCCGTCCGTACTCTCGAAGGGACTGCCAGCCGATGACCATGGCACCCATGACGCCCATGGCCCCCGAGCGGACCGCGGTCCGCGTGGAACTCCTCGTCGAGCAGCGGTGGTTCACCGTCTGCGAGCTGACCGACCTCACCCCCGGGCGCGGGGTGGCCGCGCTGCTGCCGGACGGCTCCCAGGTGGCGGTCTTCCTGGACCGCTCGGGGCGCGTGTACGCGATCGCCAACCGCGACCCGTTCACCGGGGCGTATGTCCTCTCCCGGGGGCTGCTGGGCTCGGCGGGCGGGCGGCCGTTCGTCGCCTCCCCGCTGCTGAAGCAGCGCTTCGACCTGGGGACGGGGCGGTGCCTGGACGACGAGGGGGTCGTCGTCCAGGCGTATGCGACCCGTACGCGGGCGGGCGCGGACGAGGTGTCGGCCCAGGTCGCGTGAGACGAGGTGTCAGCCCGGGTCGAGTGAGACGAGTGTCAGCCCAGGTCGCGTGAGACCAGCACCCCGCACTGGACGGGGTCGCTCGCGCAGCCGGCCGTCCCCGCGGCGAGCACACCCTTCGTCCCGGGGACGCCCGCGACACCGAGCACCGTGGACATCTCGCTGTGCTCGGTGACGTCGGTCGGCAGCTCCTCGGTCGCCCACTCCGTACCGGTCCAACGGGCCAGCACGGAGTGGGGGTTGCCCGGGGTCCAGCCGGCGATCCACAGCCGCCCGGCGCCGTCCGCGCCCGCGGCGTTCGCCTCGCCGACGGGGAGCGCGGGGAGCGTCTGCCAGCGGCTGCCGGTCCAGCGGGTGGCCATGGTGGCCGTGGGCGACTGCGGGTCGTTGGTCTTCCCGACGACGTAGACCGAGTTACGGCCGGTGGCCACGGCGTGGTTGGCCACCCAGCCGGTCGGGTGCTCGCCGGGGGCCGGCACCTCACGGACCGTCCAGCGGCTGCCGTTCCAGTGGTCCAGCAGGGGTACGGACACCTCGCCGGTCACGGCGCTCGCGGTGACCCATACGTCGTCCGGACCGGTGCCGGTGATGTCCCACGGCTGTACCTGGCCACCACCGGGGGCGGCGGGGAGGGACACCGTCTCCCACGCGGAGCCGGTCCAGCGCTCCAGACGGGAGACCTGGGCGTTGCCGTTCGGATCCCAGTCGAAGCTGGTCAGCCAGGCCGCCTTCTTACCGAACGCGGCCAGGTCGCCGACGAAGCTCAGCGATCCCTCGGCGGGGGCCGCGTGGCCGACCTTCGTCCACTTCTTGCCGTTCCAGTGCTGCAGCACGATCGGCGCGGAGGTGTTGTCGGTCACGGTGCCGGCCGCCCAGGCGTCGTCGGGCGCGGCGGCGGCGACCTTCTCCAACTGGGCGGGCCTCCCACCGGTGGAGGCGGCGGGTACGTCCGTCCAGGTGCCGCCGTTCCAGTGCTTGATCAGGGGGGTGGGCCCGTCGGCGCCGTCCGTCCCGCGGCCCACCGCCCAGGCGTCCTTGGCGCCGGTCGCGGCGACGTCCCAGAACTCCCGCGAGGCGGTCTCGCTCAGCGGCGTCCGCAGCTTCCAGGGGGTGTCGGCGCGGGCCGCCCGGTCGGACGAGGCGCTGGACGCGGTGCCGGTAACGGTGCCCGTCGCGGCATTCGCGGGGCCGGTCGCGGCATTCGCGGGGGTGCCGAGGGTGGCGAGCGTGCCGAGTGCGACCGCGCACACCGCGACCGCTGTGCGCAGCCGCGTCCGGCGGGTTCCGGGCCGTCCTGCGGTTCTGTCCATGACGCTCCTTCTGCTGGGGTGGGGTTCTCAGAAGGAAATGGCCGCCGCCCGGCCGTTCTTACAGCTCGCCCCGACCGGTCATTCAGGGGTCTTGAGCTGCCGGTCGGTCCACTCCGACGTCACCGTGGCGGTGTAGTTCACCACCGTGCCCGCCGTGAGCCCCGCCTCGGCGGCCTTCGCGTTCGGCTTGGTCAGCACCTCCTGGTCGGACAGCAGGGCCCCGGTCGCCGGGTCCACGATCAGCTCCGACCGCGCGGCCCCGTAGTCGGGCCGGCCGGTCGCGGGCAGGGCGAAGCCGACCCCCTCGCGGCCCAGCGGGTCCGTCACCTCGCCGAGCGACCGGATGCCCGGCAGATCGGCGATGACGCGGTACGCGGCGGCCCGGACCTCGGGCCTGACCGGGAGGTCGATCAGGTTGGCCGCCTGCCGCCACATCCACTCGGTGCGGCCGGAGATCTCGCTTCCGCGGTCCTCCTCGTACAGCTCCGCCAGCACCTCCTTCAGCTTCGCGCTGTCGCCGGGGAGTTTCCGCAGCTCCGCGTAGGTCACATTGCGCGCGCCGAGGGCGGCGATCGTGTCGCCGCTGTTGATCCGGTCCACCGTCGGCGGCTTCCTCGCCCCCGTCTCCAGCCGCAGACCGAGCTTGCCGCCCGACCCGGACGCGGGGAGCGTCAGGTCCTTCGGCGATCCGGCGGCCCGCCAGCGCGCCGTGTCGCGCTCGGTGCGGGGCTCGGTGGTGGCGTCGATCCCCGAGATCCACAGGCTCTGCGTACCGGGCCGCACCCCGAAGGACCACCGCGACGTCTCGGAGGAGACCACCGCGAAGGTCGACTCGGACGCGGAGGCGACGCCGATCCAGGCCGACCGGGCGGTCGTCTGCCAGTACGTGCCCTCGTCCGCCGTACGATCCACCCGGGCGGCCACGGTGAGCAGGGCCAGGCGGCCGCTCTTGGGAGTGTGCCGGGGGCCGTCCGTGGTGGGTCCGGCGGTGGCGCGGGAGCCGCGGGCGTCCCGGGTGCCGGAGCCGTCCTGGGGCAGGGTGGCGACGAGCACCCCGGCCGCGGCCGCCGTCGCGGCGACGGGCAGCGCCCACCGCCACGTGAACGGCCGGGCGGACCGGGACGCCGTCCGCGGCTCCGGCGCGTCGGGCCTGCTCGCCAGGATGGTGATCAGGTCGTGCCGGGCGCGTTCCGAACCGGCCAGGTGGTCCGGATCGAGCTCCGGGGGCCGGGCGTCCGCCAGCGTCTTCATGACATCGGGCCGCTTGCGTGCCATGTCAGTGCTCCTTCACTGTCACTTTCACGTTCGGGCGGGAGTCGCGAGGGTCGCGAGAGGGTCCGACCGCGTCGACGGCCCGCTCCAGCCGCCGTCTGGCCCGGTGCAGCCGCACCGAGAACGTGGCGGTGGAGCAGCCCAGGACGCGTGCCGCCTGGCTCGGGCCGAGCCCGTGCCAGGCGACCAGCGTCAGCAGCTCGCGGTCGGCGGCGGACAGCCCCGCCAGCGCCTGGAGCGCCACCGCGCGCTCGGCCACCCCCGCGGCCACGTCCTCGACCTGGGCGCCGGAGGTGATGATGCGCTGGGCCTCCTGAGCGGCCAGGGCGTACTGCCTGCCGTCGCGGCGCCGCAGCTCGCGGGTCAGGTTGCGGGCCACGCCGAGCAGCCACGGCAGCGGTGGCGTGGGGATGTCCCGCATCCGCCGCCAGGCGACCGTGAAGGTCTCGCTGGTGATGTCCTCACCGACCTGCCGGCCCACCAGGCCGGCCGCGTAGGCCAGCACACGGGGATGGCACTCCTCGTAAAGGTCCCGAAAGCGTTGGGCGTCGGTCACGCCGTCTCCTCATCTCGGCTCTCTCACCATGCAGTGGTCGAGGGCCGCGCTTTCTTACACCCGGGGAGAGGGGATTCCGGGTGGCGGGGTGCCCGGACGATGGCGGCTGGGGCGATGGCGGCCGGGACGATGGCGGCCGGGATGATGGCGGCCGGCCGTGCGGTGCTGCGTAAGCTCAGGAGCTTGATGGGGGCGTCCCTCTCTCGTCTCTTCACGTCTGATCCGGTTTTCCGGAAGACTTCTGCAAGGTTCCGAGGGCGCGTCCCCGGGAAGCACGAGGCGGGGGTGGCTCCCGTCAACGGAGGAGGCGGAAATGGCTACGGAGAGCAGGGGCACCGAGGGCGGCGCCCGGCCCAAGGTGACGATCACGGCCATCGCCCAGGAGGCCGGGGTGTCGGTGCCCACGGTCTCCCGGGTGGTCAACGGCCGTTCGGATGTCTCGCCCGAGACCCGGGCCCGGGTCGAGGATCTGCTGCGGCTCCACGGCTACCGCCGCCGCCAGAGCGCGCCGGGCGACCGCGCCGCCCTGGTGGACCTGGTCTTCAACGATCTGGACAGCCCCTGGGCGGTGGAGATCATCCGGGGCGTGGAGGACGTCGCGCACCAGGACGGGGTGGGCACGGTGGTCTCGGCGATCCACGGCCGCGCGGGCTCGGCCCGGAAGTGGCTGAAGAACCTGCGGGCCCGCGCCTCGGACGGGGTGATCCTGGTGACGTCCGTACTGGAGCCGGTGGTCCACGAGGAGCTGCGGCGGCTGAACGTGCCGATCGTGGTCGTCGACCCGGCCGGCTCCCCGGCGCTGGACGCGCCCACCGTGGGGGCCACCAACTGGGCGGGCGGCATGGCCGCCACCGAACATCTGCTGAGCCTCGGCCACCGGCGGATCGGGCTGATCGCAGGTCCGCCGCGGCTGCTGTGCAGCCGGGCCCGGCTGGACGGCCACCGGGCGGCGCTGGAGGCGGCGGGCTCGCCGTTCGACCCGGCGCTGGTGGCGCAGGGCGACTTCTACCACGAGTCCGGTTTCCACGGCTGCGACCAGTTGATGTCCGGGCCCACCCCGCCGACCGCCATCTTCGCGTCCAGCGACCAGATGGCCCTGGGCGCGATCGAGGCGCTGCGCCGTCGGGGGCTGCGGGTTCCGGAGGACGTGAGCATCGTCGGCTTCGACGACCTTCCGGAGGTCCGCTGGTCGGCGCCCCCGCTGACGACGGTCCGTCAACCGCTCGCGGACATGGGCAAGTTGGCCGCTCGTACGGTGTTGCGGCAGGCGCGGGGGGAGGAGCTCGAGTCCCCGAGGGTCGAACTGGCCACCGAGCTGGTGGTCCGCGCCAGCACGGCCCCACCCACCGAGGGCTGATCCCCCGGGCCCCGCCCACGGCGGCCTGATCCCCGGGCGCCGCTCGCCGGGGGCTGGCCCCCCATGCCCCGCTCGCCGAGGGCTGATCCTCCACGGCACCGCCGCTGGGGGCTGATCCCCCACGCCCCGCTCGCCGAGGGCTGATCCCCCACCCCGCCCCTTCCCGAACGGGGGCTGCGCCCCCGCCCCCACCGTGGGGGCTCCGCCCCCACACCCCCGCCGGGGCTCCGCCCCGGACCCCGGTCCTCAAGCGCCGGACGGGCTGGATTTTCCAGCCCGTCCGGCGCTTGAGGACACGCCCGAAGGGCGTTCGGGTGGGGCCGGGGGCGGAGTCCCCGTTCGGGAAGGGGTGGGGTGGGGGACGAAAGCCGGTCGCTGCCGAAACCCTTGACACCGCATCAGCACCCCCATACCTTCCACGCAACCGCTTCCGAGAATTATCGGGCTACTTCCGGAAGGCACACGATGCGCATACCTCGGTCAAGGTCCACCCTTCGTGCGTCCACCCTGGCAGCGGCCGCGCTGCTGGTCGGGACGGCACTCGCCGGCTGCGGAAGCGGCGGGCCCGGGGGTTCGGATGACGACTCCCTCGACGTCTGGGTCTACCAGGACGCCTCGACCAAGGTGCAGCGCGAGGTCGTCAAGCGGTTCAACAAGACCTCCGACATCAAGGTGAAGCTCACCCAGGTACCCGGCGATGGCTACTCGGACAAGATGCGCACCTCCATGGGCACGCCCAACGCCCCGGACATCTTCTTCAACTGGGGCGGCGGCAGCATCAGCGAGTTCGTCAAGAAGGACATGCTGCTCGACCTCGACCCGGCGATGGCCAAGGACCCGGAGCTGAAGAAGGCGTTCATCCCCACGATCCTCGACGCGGGCGCGATCGACGGAAAGCACTACGGGATTCCCATGCGCGGGATGCAGCCGGTGATCCTCTTCTACAACAAGAATGTCTTCGAGGACGCCGGGGCCACGCCCCCGAAGTCCTGGAAGGATCTGCTGAAGCTCATCGGCACGTTCAAGGGCAAGGGCGTCGCCCCGTTCGCGCTGGCCGGCACCGACGCCTGGACCGAGCTGATGTGGGTGGAGTACCTGGTGGACCGCTACGGCGGGGCCGGGGTGTTCCAGAAGGTCCAGAGCCAGTCCATGGCGGCGTGGGACGACCCGGCGGTGCTCAAGGCCGCGCAGACCGTCAAGGACCTGGTCGGCCGGGGTGCGTTCGGCAAGAACTACAAGTCGGTCAACTACACCGCCGACGGGGCCTCCACGCTCTTCGCCAAGGGCAAGGCGGCCATGCACCTGATGGGAAGCTGGGAGTACGCCAACCAGAAGGCCAACCAGCCCGCGTTCGCCAAGTCGGGGCTGGGCTGGACCACCTTCCCGGCGGTCCCCGGCGGCAGCGGTGACCCCAAGAGCGTCGTCGGCAACCCGACCAACTACTGGTCGGTCAACGCCAAGGTGAAGGGCGACAAGCAGAAGGCCGCCATCGAGTTCGTGAAGTTCGCGGCGAAGCAGGACTACTCCAAGGACCTCATCGCCAACGGGGACGTCCCCACCACCTCCGACGCCACCTCCCTGCTCGCCGAGCACGAGAACCCCGACTACGCGCGGTTCCAGTACGACTTGGTCAAGCAGGCCCCCGACTTCACGCTCTCCTGGGACCAGGCGCTCCCCGCCAAGTACACCCCGCCGCTGCACACCGCCGTGCAGAAGCTGTTCAACGGGCAGCTCAGCCCGGCCGGGTTCGTCGACGCCCTGAAGGGCATGTGATGGCGGACGCCGCGACCCGCGAGCGGCGCCCGGCGCACGAGCCACGCCGGAGCGCCGGCCGGACGAAAGCCGGCCCGGCGAGCGTCGGCCGGGCCGGGGTCGGCCGGCCCGGCGTCGTCTGGGCCCTCCCCGGCGCGCTGTTCTTCGTCTTCTTCGCGGTGGCGCCGATGATCCTGGTCGGCGCCCTCGCCTTCACCGACTGGGACGGCATCGGCACCCCGAGCTGGACCGGGATGAGCAACTGGTCCCGGCTGTGGGACGACCCGGAAACCCATCAGGCCATCTGGCTCAGCCTGGTGCTGACCGTGCTGACCTGGGTGTTCCAGACCCCGCTCGCGCTGCTGCTGGGCGTATGGGCGGCCGGTCGGCAGCGCAACCGTGCCGTGCTGTCGGCGATCTTCTTCCTGCCGCTGCTGGGCTCCTCCGTGGCGCTCGCACTGGTCTGGAAGTCGCTGCTGGACCCCAACTTCGGTCTGATCGCCGACATCGGGCCCGCCCTGGGCTTCGCGGACGGCGATCTGCTCGGCAGCTCCAAGGGCGCCTTCGGGGCGATCCTGTTCGTCACCGCCTGGCAGTTCATCCCGCTGCACACGCTGATCTACCAGGGCGGCGCCCGCGCCATCCCGCGCTCGCTCTACGACGCGGCGGCCATCGACGGCGCCGGGACCGTACGGCAGTTCTTCTCGATCACCCTGCCCCAACTGCGCAACACCATCGTCACCTCGTCGGTGATCATGGTGGTGGGCGCGCTGACCTTCTTCGACACCGTGCTGATCCTCACCAAGGGCGGGCCGGGCACGGACACCACGATCGTGCCGTACCTGATGTACAAGAACGGCTTCCAGGCGTTCGACCTCGGCTACGCCAGCGCGGTCGCCACCATCCTCGTCGTCGTCGCCACCACCGTCTCGCTGCTGCTGGTGCGGCTCACCGGCTTCGCCGCGATGCGCAGCACCCGGGAGGGGATGTGACCGACGTCCTGCACGACCACCCGAACCCTCACCCGAACCGCCCCCTGAACGGCGTCCGTACGCCGAACAAGACCCCGGCGGCCCCTCGCCCCCGCCTCCGCCGCCGGGGTCTGCCCCGCTGGAACTACCCGGCCGGGCTCGGCTCCCTGATCTGGCTCGGCATCGTCGGACTGCCGCTGTACGTCCTGGTGGCCGCCACCTTCCAGACCCGCGACGGCTATATCGACGACGGCCCGCTGGCCCTGCCCGACCATCCGACGCTCGCCAACTACCGGCGGGTGCTGCGCTCCGACTTCCTCTCCTACCTCCTCAACACCGCGCTGGTCACGGTCGTGTGCGCGGCGATCGTGATCACGCTGTCGGTGACCGTCGGCTACACCGTCGTCCGCACCCGCGGCCGCGCCTCCCGCCGGATCTTCCAGATCTTCCTGCTGGGTCTCGCGATCCCCTCCCAGGCGGTGGTGATCCCGGTCTATCTGGTCATCACCAAGCTCCAGCTGTACGACACCCTGCTCGCGGTGATCCTGCCGACCGCCGCCTTCTCCCTCCCGGTCAGCGTGCTGATCCTGGTCGGCACGATGCGCGACATCGACGAGGAGCTGTACGAGTCGATGGCGCTGGACGGCGCGAGCCCGACCCGGGTGCTGCTCCAGCTCGTCGTGCCGCTGTCGCGGTCCGGGATCTCCACGGTCGGGGTGATGTCGGCCCTGCACGCCTGGAACGGCTTCCTCTTCCCGCTGCTGCTCACCCAGTCCAAGAGCAACCGGCTGCTGACCCTGGGGCTGTACGACTACGTGGGCGAGTTCCGGGTGGACACCCCGGCGCTGCTCACCGCCGTGGTGCTCTCCATCGTCCCGATCTTCCTGGTCTATCTCTTCGCCCGCCGTCAGCTGATCAGCGGGCTGATGGGCGTGGGCGGCAAATAGGCCGCCTCCGGGCGGCACCCACGCCGCCTCCGGGCGGCCCGCGAGCCGTTCTCCCACCCCGCCGTCCTCCCCCGACAAGGAGCTTCATGCCTCAGCCCTGGCAGGACACCTCCCTCTCCGCCGAGGACCGCGCGGCGGCCCTGCTCTCCTCGATGACGCTGGAGGAGAAGCTCGCCCAACTCGTCGGCGTATGGCCGGGATCCGAGGCCGAGGAGGGCGAGGACGTCGCCCCGCTGCAGCACGAGGTGTCCGAGGCCGTGGACCTCGATGGCCTCCTCCCCCATGGCATCGGCCAACTGACCCGCCCCTTCGGCACCTCCCCCGTCGAACCGGCCGAGGGCGCCGCCGCGCTGGCCCGCCTCCAGGCCCGGATCGCCGCCGGGAACCGCTTCGGGATCCCGGCGCTGGCCCATGAGGAGTGTCTGACCGGCTTCTTCGCCTGGCGCGCCACCGTCTTCCCCACCCCGCTCGCCTGGGGCGCGTCCTTCGACCCGGCGCTGGTGGGGCGGGCGGCCGAGCTGATCGGCGGTTCGCTGCGGTCGGCCGGTATCCACCAGGGCCTTGCCCCGGTGCTGGACGTGGTGCGGGACGCGCGCTGGGGCCGTACGGAGGAGTCCATCGGCGAGGACCCGTATCTCGTCGCCACCATCGGCACCGCGTACGTCCGCAGCCTGGAGACCGCCGGGATCGTCGCCACCCTCAAGCACTTCGCGGGCTACGCCGCCTCCCGGGGCGGCCGCAACCACGCACCGGTCTCCATCGGGCCCCGGGAACTCGCCGATGTCGTCCTGCCCCCCTTCGAACTGGCGGTACGGGACGGGGGCGCGCGGTCGGTCATGCACTCCTACAACGACATCGACGGGGTGCCCTCGGCCGCCAACCCCTGGCTGCTGACCGAACTGCTCCGCGACACCTGGGGCTTCACCGGCACCGTCGTCGCCGACTACTTCGGGGTGTCCTTCCTGGAGCTGGCCCACCACGTGGCCGACACCCGGGGCGGCGCGGCCGGGCTCGCCCTGGCGGCGGGGGTGGACGTGGAGCTGCCCGCGGTGCGGTGCTTCGGCACCCCGCTGCGGGAGGCGGTACGGGCCGGGGAGGTGGACGAGGCGCTGGTGGACCGGGCGGCGCTGCGGGTGCTGCGGCAGAAGTGCGAGCTGGGGCTGCTGGACGCGGACTGGTCGCCGATGCCGTCGGCGCTCGCGGAGTCGGCGGGGCCCGACGGCATCGACCTCGATCCGCCCGGCATGCGGGCCGTCGCGCGGGAGCTGGCCGAGGAGTCGGTGGTGCTGCTCGCCGACGACGGCGATGTGCTGCCGCTCGCGCCGGACGCCCGGATCGCGGTGGTCGGCCCGCTCGCCGACGACCCGGCCGCGATGCTCGGCTGCTACACCTTCCCCCGCCACGTCGGGGTGGAGCACCCCGAACTCCCCCTGGGCATCGAGGTGCCGACGCTCTTCGCCGCGCTGCGCGCCGAGCTGCCCGGTGCGCGGATCACCCATGCCGAGGGGTGCGCCGCGCCCGGCCCGGCCGCGTCCGCCGGGGACGCGGGGGGCGCGCCCTCGGCCGGTGCGGCGGCGCTCACCGCCGAAAGCCGGTTGGCGCAGGCGGCCCGGACGGCGGCGGACGCGGATGTGTGCGTCGCGGTGCTGGGCGACCGCTCGGGGCTGTTCGGCCGGGGCACCTCGGGTGAGGGCTGTGACGCCGCCGATCTCGAACTCCCCGGTGACCAGGGGGCATTGCTGGACACCCTGGTGGCCACCGGCACCCCTGTGGTGCTGGTGCTGTTCACCGGCCGGCCGTACGCCCTCGGCCGCTGGTCGCGCCTGCTGGCCGGCGCCGTGCAGGCGTTCTTCCCCGGGGAGGAGGGCGGCCCGGCGGTCGCCGGGGTGCTGAGCGGGCGCGTCAACCCCTCGGGCCGGCTGCCGGTGAGCGTTCCGTACGCGCCCGGCGGCCAGCCCTGGACGTACGCTCAGCCGCCGCTCGGGCTGCGCGGCGATGCCAGCTCGATCGACCCGACCCCGCTGTTCCCCTTCGGCCATGGGCTGTCCTACACCTCGTTCGCCTGGGAGCGCCCGGAGGCCGACGCGACCGATGTGCCGACCGACGGGGAGACCACGGTCCGGCTGACCGTGCGCAACACCGGTGACCGGGCCGGGACGGAGGTCGTGCAGCTCTACCTCCACGATCCGGTGGCCCGTATCGCCCGGCCGGTGTCCCGGCTGATCGGCTACGCACGGGTGCCGCTGCGGCCGGGCGAGTCCGCCGAGGTCCACTTCACCTTCCATGCCGACCTCGCCTCGTACCCGCTGGGCGCCGATGGCACGAGGGTGGTGGAACCGGGCGCCCTGGAGCTGCGGCTGGCCTCCTCCAGCGCCGACTCCGGCGTACGGCACACCGTGCCGCTGACGCTGACCGGGCCCGAGCGCACGGTGGACCACCGGCGGCGGATGGTGTGCGAGGCGCGGGTGAAGTAGCCCCGGGGCCCCGGGGGGGGCGGGAAAACGCCTGGGGCCACCGGCCCCGGGCGGGCCGCCCCCGGGGCCGGTTCAGGACGGCCCCTCGCCCTTCTCCACCAGCGACCAGGCGTGGGCGAACAGTTCGGGCAGGGTGCGGTCGGGCAGCGGCAGGGGGTTCTCCAGCCGCCCGTTGGAGGAGCGGCGCAGCCCGATCAGCTCCGCCTTCCACGCCTCCATGGGCTGGTACGGCTTCTTGGCGTGGATCCACTCGCCCGGCAGGAAGACCTGACGGCCCGCCCGGGGGCGCTTGTCCTCGGTGACCAGGCCGCGCTCGACCAGCGTGGCGGCGGCCTTCTGGTGCCGGGCGGTCTGCCACCCGTTCCAGGTGCGGACGTTGCGGTCGGTCGGCGCGGGCAGGGCCAGCAGCTGGAGGTAAAGCGCGGCCGCGTCCTCGTCGACGCCGAGCGTGTCGGCGACCCGCGCCACCAGATCCGGCGCGGAGGCCGCCGGGTTGGACTCGTACGCCCCCACCGGCAGCGACGCGCTCTCGACCCGCTCGGCGATGCGCGCGCAGACCGGACCGCGCAGCCACTCGACCAGCGGGAGGTCCTCCCGGCCGAAGCCGGAGGTGAGGGCCGCCAGGGCCTGGGAGCGCTCGTCGTCGCCGTAGAACGCGGGGCGGAAGTACACCCTGGGCGGGGACCGGTCCCCCCTGCGGCTGACCGTGCCGTCCGTGATGACGGTGAGCCCGTCGTCGATGCTCGCCACGTCCAGCCGCTCCGGGCCCGCGTACGGCCGGAACCCGAACCGCTCCTGGAGCTCGGCGACCGTACTCCCCGAACCGGCGGCGGGGCGCCCGGCAGGCAGCAGCAGCCCCGGGTGGTCCAGCCGCTCGAGGAGCAGCCGCACCAAACCGGGCAGCCCCTCGCGGACCGGGTCACCGGCGGGGAGCTCGGCGTAGACCCAGGCCAGGTGCGGCACGAGGGAGCGCAGGCGGTCCTCGAACCGCATGATGTCCCACCGGGCGTCGGTGAGCAGCGGGCCGTGCTCACTGTTCTTGATCCAGGTGTCGAGGGGCGCCCCGAGCCCGGGTTCGGCGGCGGGGTTGGTGAACGCGGCGCAGAACTCGACCGCCGAGAGGCGGAGCAACCGCAGCTCCATGACCGCCGTGAGGGTGCGCTCGGGCACCACGACCCGCCGGCCGCGCCGCGCCTGCCACGCCTCGGCGAGCCGCTCCGCCACCCCGCGCATCCCGTCCGGCTCCCAGAGCTCGGCCGGGTCCTCGGGCAGCACGTCCGCGAGGAGTTCCAGCCGCTCCGGCGCGGTCAGCCGGGCCAGTTCGGACGCGCCGTCCTCGGCCTCGGCCACCTTCAGCCGCAGCGTCGCCCGCTCGTCGGCGTCCAGGAACGGGACGTACATCCGCTGCAGGTGCCCGGCGAGCACGAGGGACGCGGCGGGGCGCCCCATGCCCGTGCGCTCCCGCAGCAGGGCCACGGCCTCCCGGTCCCACGGGGCCGGGCCCCGCTCGCGGACCAGCGCCACCAGCCGCCGCAGCTGCTCGGGGCTCCCCCAGCCGCGCGGCACGTCCCGCGCCTCCTCGATCTCCCCCAGGCTCGGCGGCTCCGCGTCCCCCGTCCGCAGCTCGACGAACCGGCGCCGCCCCTCACGCCTCCACCCGACGCTGACGGCCGCCCCGCGCCCGTCGCGCACCGCGAGGCGCTCGGTGACCACGATCCCGGTGCGCAGCCGGGCGGCCGGATCGGCGAACGGGCTCTCCGCCCACATCTCCAGCAGCGCCAGCAGCCGTTCGCGCCGCTCGGGGCGCGTGGACGCGACGGCGGCCCGGAGCGCCACGGCCCCGATCCGCCCGATGAACCGCGCCCACGACCCTTCCCCGGCGATCCCGGGCCCGTCCTCGCCGTTGGGGCCGGGCGGATCCCACGCCCCGGTCAGGAACCGGCCGGTCCGCTCGATGGAGGCCAGCGCACCGGGCCGCCACATCCCCGGACCCTCGATGAGCCCGCCCAGCGCGAGCACCACGCGCTCGTCGTCCACGGCCGTCCAGGCACCGGTCGTCATCGGGCCTCCCCCGTCCTCCCCCGTCGCATACGCCATGGGGAGATCATCGCTCATGGCTCCGACAGCGGCCCCGCCGCCTACGGGGGCGCGGGGCTACTGGGCTCGGTCGGGTGCCGCTTTCGTTGTCCGTCCTCAGGCCGCCGCCGGTTCCGCTGTAAGGAACCCTTCCACGGCCTTCCGCGCGCGGCGGTCGAACTCGGCATATCGCGCCTCGCGCTCGGCTCCCGCAACCGCGTCGCCGACCAGCAGATTGCCCTCGGCGTCGATGCGCTGCGGGCGCTCCTCGGCGTCGGGGAGCAGGGCGACGGAGGAGTGGGCGAATCCGCAGTAATAGGCGATGCCCTCGCTCAGGTTGGTCTCCAGCACGGCCTGCATTCCCTCTGTGATGGGGTCATCGGAGGTGGCGCCGGCCAGGCCCAGCCACAGCATGCGCTTGCCCGCCAGGCGGGGCTTGCTGCGGCCGTAGGCGAATCCGTAGTTCCACACGCGATCGATCCAGCCCTTGAGGAGGGCGGGCACGCTCTGCCAGTACACGGGGAACACGGCGACGACGACGTCGGCGTCGAGAACGCGCCGCATATGGGCCTGGACTTCGTCCGAGTACGGCTTCTCCCGGTTGCCCCAGTCCGGCTGGTCCGCCACGTTCATCCGCGGGTCGAACCCTTCGGCGTGCAAGTCGAGCAGGTCGACGCGGTATCCGGCGGTCTCGAGTCGCGCGGTGGTACGGCGGGCGGTGTGCGCGGTGAGGGAATCGGCCCGATGGTGTGCGACGACCACAAGGGCGGTCCTGGCAGCGCTGCTGCGGTGCGACACGGCTTCTCCTGGCTGGTCTCGGTCAGTTCGACCAGTCCAGTACACCCGTGATCCATTAGACGATCCATAGGGGAAACGCTCCGCTGCATAGGAGTTCGTCTACGATGACATCCGTGGATCCTTTGAGTGCGCTACTGCGTGGAATCCGGGCCGAGGGCTCGGTCGTCAGCCACGCCGTGCTGGAAGCGCCCTGGACCATCCGCTTCGTCGACGGCGCCCGGCCGGCTCCCAGGCTCTGATGGACCGACTGCTGGACTGGGCCCTGGTGTGCACGCTGCGTACCTGGTTCGACCGGGCGGGCTCGGAAGCCCCCGACTGGTATCGCGGCCTGGCCGACCCGATCCTCGCCCCGCTCTCGAAGCCTTCCACGCCCGGCCCTCCGAGAGATGGACGGTAGAGGCGCTCGCCACCGAATCCGGTGTCTCCCGAGCGCTGTTCGCCAAACGCTTCACCAAGGTGATGGGTCGCCCGCCACTGACCTACCTCACCGAATGCCGTATGGACGAGGCCGACGCACTCCTGTCCGACACCGACTCCTCCATCGTTCAGATCGCCAAGTCTCTCGGCTACGCCGATGCCTTCGGCTTCAGCGCCGCCTTCAAACGCCACCGGGGCGTGAGCCCTAGCGCCTTCCGCGCCCGTAACACCCATGGCACAGCCGCTGGCTAGCTGTCGAACTCGCCGTCTCGGACGGCATCCACGAACGCCTGCCAGGCGGACGGCTCGAAGAGCAGCGCCCCGCGCTCGCGGTCCTTGGTGTCGCGGACGGCCTGACGGCCGGTGGGAAGGATGCCGTGTTCGACGCAGCCGCCGGAATTTCCGCTGTATGTGCTCTTATGCCACGTCACGCCGTCCAGTTCGTGTATCACGGTCTGCTTCCTAGAGGAGGTCACGGATGTACTGCTGAGAGTCGGCGGGAGGTAGTGCGGCGGCCGTCAGTTCGTCCCAAGCCTTGGAGTACCTCTGCACGTCCCGACGCTGCTCCAGCAAATTACCACCCGTAATGTGCTCCAACCAGACGACATCCGCTGGGGGTTCACCACGCTGACGGAAGATGGTGAATGGCGGGTACACATCCACCGGTAGAGCCGCGCCGAGCGGGAGCACCTGAATGTTCACGTTGCTCCGCTCGGCATCCTTCTGGAGCTGTTCGAGCTGTTCACGGACGACCTCCGCCGAGCGGCCAAGACGGTGCAGGGCAGGTACATCGATCACCGCTCGTAGACGGAATCCCGCGCGGTCGTTCAGCAACTCCTTGCGCTTCATCCTCGTCTCCACGAGGACTTCAATACGCTCGGGCGGGTGCACCGCAAACGTCTGGCGCATGTACGCCTCGGTCTGCAACAGGCCGGGAATGACCACGGACTCGTAAGAACACACCAGCTCCGAGTCCGCTTCGAGAGTCAGGTAATCCCGCAGGTTGTCGTCCAGCAGCGGCCCTTGGTTGCTCCACCAGTCGACCTTGTGAATCTCCCTGGCCAGTCGCCTCAGGCTTGCGCACTGACGCTCGTCCTCAACCCCGTAATGCTTCAGCAGCACCGTCAGGTCCAGCGGGCGGATGCCACGCTTCCCATTCTCGATCTGGCTGATCTTGGGCTGCCCACACTCCAGCACCTCGGCGGCTTCTTGCACCTTCAGTCCCGCCTCGATGCGCAAGCGGCGTAGTTCCGCGCCGAGCCGACGGCTGCGCATCGTGGGCATATCCCTCTGATCCATGGCCGCATGCTGCCCGGCGGCTTCAGAGCCTCACAAGCGCGTTGGCTATTCCTTCACCCGTATGAGTGGCATCAAAGGAATAACTTGCCCAGGCGTTGAGTGAGGGTCCACGATCGGCGGCATTCACCGACCGTCACCGAAAGGCCGTGCCCGCCATGGCAGTTGAAGAGGTCCCCCAGAGTTACGAACAGCACCTGCACGTCGACCCTCGGATACTGTGCGGAATTCGCCGCATCATCCGTGCCCACCTGCGCCTCTGGGGCCGGGACGACCTGATCGACGCCGTGGCACTCTGCGTCACGGAAGTGCTCACCAATGTCCCCAAGCACACTGGTTCCCCCGAGTGCCGCCTCCGGTTATGGAACACCGAGGACGGCGTCCACACGACCATCAGTGACACCGACTCCACTCTCCCCACCGTGTCCGAACCGGACTGGTGCGCCGAAAGCGGCCGGGGCATGTTCCTCCTCAGCAGCACCGCCTACCGCTGGGCGGCGCTTCCCACGCCCACTGGCAAGGACGTGTGGTTCGAGTGTCGCTCCGCACGCCTCGCACCTTCACCACCCCGCCCTTAGGCTGTCGCCGGACACAGGGGCTACCGACGCGTAGCGCAGGCCGCGACAGACGCGACAGACGGCGAAGGAGCGCGTGATGAAGGGCTGGACCGCGAGCGACATTCCCGATCAGACCGGCCGCACCGCCGTCGTGACCGGCGCCAACAGCGGGCTCGGATTCGTCACCGCACGGGAGTTGGCGCGGCGCGGTGCGCGGGTGGTGCTCGGGTGCCGCAGCGAGAAGCGGGGGGACGAGGCGGCCGAGCGGATCCGGGCGCAGGCGCCGGGCGCGCGCGTGACGGTCGCGCCGCTGGACCTCGCGGATCTGGGGTCCGTACGGGCCTTCGCGGCCGAGCACAAGGGCGACCGGCTCGATCTGCTGATCAACAACGCGGGCGTGATGGCCCTCCCGCACAGCCGGACCGCCGATGGCTTCGAGACGCAGTTCGGCGTCAACCACCTGGGCCACTTCGCGCTGACCGGGCTGCTGCTGCCGAAGCTGCTGGAGGCGGGCCCGGGAGCGCGGGTGGTCACCGTCTCCAGCTTCATGCACATGCTGGGGACGGTGGACCCGCGCGACCTGAACATGGAGCGGAGGTACCGGCGTTGGGTCGCCTACGCCCGCTCCAAGTCCGCCAATCTCCTCTTCACCCACGAGCTCGCCCACCGGCTGCGCGCGGCGGACGTCCGCCTGGTGGCGGCCGCCGCGCACCCCGGCTACGCCGCGACCAACCTCATGTCCGCCGCGCCGAAGATGGAGGGCCACCGGGCGAAGGAACGGTTCATGGAGATCGGCAACCGCTACTTCGCCCAGAGCCCGGAGCAGGGCACCCTCCCCGTCCTGTACGCGGCGACCGGGCCTGACGTCCGTCAGGACGACTTCTTCGGCCCGCCCCTCCAGGGGCTGTGGCGCGGCTCCCCCGTCCGCTCGGCCCGCGCCAAGTGGACGCTCAGCGACACGGCGGGGCGGGGGTTGTGGGCCGCGTCCGAGCGGCTGACGGGGGTGCGGTACGAGGCGCTCGCGAGCTGAGCCACGTCCGCCGCTTTCGAGCCGTCCCGCCTCAGCGCACGGTGATGACCAGCTTGCCCGTGGTGCGGCCGGTCTCCCCCTGAACGTGGGCCCGCGCGCCTTCGGCGAGGGGGAAGGTGCCGGAGACGTGGGCGCGGATCCTGCCCCGTGCCACGAGCTCGGCGATGGCGCGCATCCCGGCCTGGTCGTGCTCCACGAGCAGGGTGACGGCGCGGACCTGTGCCTTCTCCGCCGCCGCCCGGGTGTCCTCGGCGGGCGGCACCAGGGAGACGAGGGTGCCGCCGGGGCGGAGCACGTCCACGGAACGGGTGGCGGTCTCCCCGCCGAGGGCGTCGAGGACGACGTCGTAGGGCTCGTCGGTGTCGGTGAAGTCCTCGGAGCGGTGGTCGACGCAGGCATCCGCGCCGAGTTCGCGCAGGAAGTCGTGCTTGGGGGCGCTCGCCGTCCCGGTGACGTGCGCGCCGCGCTCCTTGGCGATCTGTACGGCGAGATGGCCGACACCGCCGGCCGCGGCGTGGATCAGCACGCGCTGCCCGGCCCGGAGGTCCGCGGTGTCGACGAGGGCCTGCCAGGCGGTGAGCGCGGCCAGCGGCAGCGCGGCCGCCTGGACGTGGTCGATCCCGGCGGGCTTGGCGGCGAAGGCGCGGGTGGGGCCGGTCACGTACTCGGCGTGGGAGCCGACCCCGTACGGGTAGGGCAGCATGCCGAACACCTCGTCGCCGGGCCGGAAGAGGGTGACGCCGAAGCCGGTCTCCACCACGGTGCCGGAGACGTCCCAGCCGAGGGTCAGCGGCGGGGGCGGCAGGAAGATGCTCAGGGCGCGGTGCTTGAAGTCCGTGGGGTTGAGTCCGGCCGCGTGCACGGCGACGAGGATCTCCCCGGGGCCGGGCGCGGGGCGCGGAAGCTCGGTCAGCCGCAGGACCTCGGGGCCGCCGAGGGCCGTCTGGTGCAGGGCGAGCATCGCGGGGGCGGAGTCCGGGGCGGCCCCAGGGTCTACGGAGTCGAGGTTCTCAGGGGTGTCGGTCGAAGTCATGCCCCGATCCTGGCCGTACGGTCCGGCCCGGGGCGATGGCCAGAAGGTCAGCCTCCGATACATTCCTGCCATGCCCATCACCCCTGCCGCCCACCGCGCTCCCGGCCCCCGCGGCGCTCCCGGCCCCCGCCCCGCGTCCGCCGCACCCACCCGGGCCCGTGACCTCGCCGATCGCGCGGCCGTACTGGACCACCTGATGCACCCGGACCCACGGCCCGGCGCCCACAGGGTCGTCGTCCTCGCCCTCGACGGCGTCTACCCCTTCGAACTCGGTATCCCGCACCGGGTCCTGGGGTCCGCCGACGGCCGCTACGAGGTGCTGTCCGCGAGCGCGGACGGGCGGCCCGTGCGTACCGACTCGGACCTGACCGTCACCCCCGGGCACGGCCCCGAGGTGCTGGCCGAGGCGGACACCGTGGTCATCCCTCCGTACGCGATCTCCCGGGCCTCGGCCGCCGCCCCGGACCCGCGGGCCCTCGCCGCCCTGGCCCGCGTCCGCCCCGGCACCCGTCTGGTGTCCATCTGCACCGGCGCCTTCCTGCTGGCCGCCGCCGGTCTCCTGGACGGGCGCCGGGCCACCACCCACTGGGCGCTCACCGACCACTTCCGGGAGCTGTTCCCCCGGGTCGAGCTCGACGCCGGTGTGCTCTTCGTCGACCACGGTGACGTGCTGACCTCCGCGGGGGCGGCGAGCGGGGTCGACGTCTGCCTGCACCTGGTGCGCCAGGACCACGGCAGCGAGGTGGCCAACCAGGTCGCCCGCTGCTGCGTCGTGCCGCCGTACCGGGACGGCGGGCAGGCGCAGTACATCGAGCGGCCGCTGCCGCCCGCGGGCGACACCGGCACCGGGCCGACCCGCGACTGGGCGCTGCAACGGCTGGAACTCCCGCTGTCGCTGGACGAGTTGGCCGCGCACGCGGCGATGAGCACCCGTACCTTCGCCCGGCGCTTCCGGGAGGAGACCGGCCTGAGCCCCGGCCGCTGGCTGACCCAGCAGCGGCTGCGGCGGGCGCGGCACCTGCTGGAGTCCAGCGACCTGCCGGTGGAACGGGTCGCCCACGAGGTCGGCTTCGCCACCGCCACCTCGCTGCGGCGGCACCTGGCGGCGGAGGCGGGGGTCGCCCCGTCGGCGTACCGGCGCACCTTCCGTGCCCCGGGTGCATCGTGACCCTTCACCTTCACCTTCATTTGTCACCTTTCCGCCGTCGTCACCAGGCGAGGCCCTCGCGAGCTGAGTACCGAGTCACGTCCGGCGCTGCGGACAGCCGATCTCGGGTCGTAAGCGGTGGGGTCCGCAGCCGACCAGGCATACGGAGAGAAACCGCTGTCCCGTGAGGTACCAGCCCCCGACGACGTCCTCCCCGCCCGCGACGGCCTCGGCCGCGCCCCGAACCCTCGCGGAGAGCGTTTCGGGGGCGCGGTCGTACGCGGAGACGAAGGACGCGGCGTGCTCACGGGCCCGGGTGCCGAACCAGTCGGCGGCTTGGGTGGAATCGGTCCAGGTCCCCTGGATGAAGGAGGGCGGCTTGAGCAGCCAGTGGGCGACTTCGAGGGGAACGACCTTGGCGGCCCTGAACTCGGGGTGCATGGGTCGCCTGGGTCCGTCCTTGAGGAGGTCGTGACCCGAGCCGAGCCAGGTGTAGCCGTGATGGTGGTGCACATGTTCCGCCTTCGCTGGCCGAAGAGGGCAGCCCCGCGCGGCGGCGGAACTGCCCCTTCCCATCGGGGTTACTGACGGCCGCAGCCGTCCCCGCCACCGCATCCGCCGCCCGAAGGGGGCGACGGCGCGTCGGTGTCGGGCATGGTGTCGCCGTCGTCCGGGTCCTGCCGTAAGACGGTCTTGTGTCCTGCCAACCGCATCGGGATCATTCCGTTCTGTGCTGTCGGCACGAGGGCTCTCCTCGCGCCGTCGTGCACGTGCACCCGTTCCGGCTGGGCTCGACCTGCCAGGGCTCCGGTCCAGTCGGTACGGGGGTTCACGGGGGTGGCGGGGAGCGCGCCGCTTACGTCGAGGCGGCCTTCTTCGTCTGCTCCTCCAGGGCCGCCCGCATCAGGACGTCCGCGAGCCGGTTCGCGCTGTCGAGGGGGATGCGGCCGAGGGCCACCAGCGGATGGCCGGACACCGTGAGTTCGCCCCGCAAGGTCGGCCAGTACAGCTCCCCGCCCTCGACGCCATGCGGTACGTCCGAGGTGAAGCCGAGCCGCTGCAACGCCTGGCGTAGCAGCTCGGCCACGGCCTGGGCCTCGGCTCTGGCCGTCCGGTGTCGGTCGGAACGCATTGCCTCGATGTCCTGTTCGCGGATTCGCATCGGTCACCTCTCCCGCCATTTCTGCGTGAACGGGACGTTAGGGATGAGGAACCGGGGAGCGCGATGCGATGTTCTCGAATGTTCTCGACCCTGAGGGATATGTTCTTGACTGATCTCACGCAGGGTCAGAGGAGCGCTACCGAGCGCAGCCATGGGTGCGACATGCTCGTGGTGTCCAGATCAACGAGGAAGGACGTGATCACATGGCGCGTCGACTGCGCTTCAATGGCACCGGCTCACACAATGGAGCCTGCCCCACCGTGCATGAAGACCTGGACAGCGGAGAGATCGTCATCCACGGCACACCGCTCACCGACCCGGAGGACGTCGGCCAGCTTCAGCACCTGGGCGAAGGCGATGTGCCGATCGTGGTGCCGCGCGAACTGCTGGTCGACTTCGGCCCCAAGGAGGTCACGCGCAAGCCTCGCATCATCGACTTGGACGCCTTCAGCGATCTCTTCAAAAAGTTCGACCACACCGCGTGGCGACTGGAGACCCGACGCAGGTTCGCCTCGGACGAAGCCACGGACACTTACGCGCAGTTCATCGCGGGCGAGCCGGTGCAATGGGATTACGACCACCCTTGGTGCACCAATGTCCGGGCGCAGACAGAGCAGGGCAAGCGCTTTGAGCGTGTGCGCATCGTCGACAACCCTCCCACTCCCGGGCAGCGCTATCTGCTTGAGGGCGCCAAGCGGAACTGTGCCATGGGGGAGGACATCCGCAACCTGTGGCGTACGGACGCCGACCGGCTGCGGTTGCCCGCCGAAGACTTCTGGGTCTTCGACTCCAGGTTTGTCGCCCTCCTCAACTTCGACGACGAGGACAACCTGCTCGACGTTGAGGTAATCACCGAGCCGGTGGCTGTCAACCGCTATCTCCAGGTTCGAGACGCGGCATGGCACTACGCCGTCCGGTACGACACGTTCGCAGCGGGACTGACCACGTAGGTTGCAAGTACCGTGTGACCGGTGAGCACTGACTTTCAGCAGGCGCGGGTGGCCCTAGGAGCGCGGCTTCGGGAGCTGCGTGCGTCATGCCCGGGAGGTCGGCTCACCGGTACCCAACTCGCGGAGCGGCTGGGCTGGCCGCACTCCAAGATCTACAAGCTGGAAAACGGGCGCCAGACAGCGACAGCCGAGGATCTGCGCGCCTGGGCCACGGCAACCGATCAGCCGGAAGCGGCCGAGGAACTGCTCTCCCGGTTCAACGGACTGGAATCCCACATCCGATCGTGGCGCCGCCAACTGGCCGCCGGGCACAAGCCCGTTCAGGACACGATCAACGCAGAGCACCAGCGCTCGACCACACTGCGCGGCTGGGAAAACTGTGGCGTGGCGGGCATGCTCCAGACGCCCGACTACGCACGCGCGGTCTTCACCCAGAACGCCGACCTGCACAAGTCTCCACGAGACACCGAAGCTGCGGTACGCGGTCGGCTACGGCGCCAGGAAGGGCTGTACGACTCGCGCAAGCGGTACCGGATCATCATGTGGGAAGGAGCACTCCTTGCTCGCGTCTGCCCGCCGTCGGTGCTCGCAGCCCAGCTCGACCGGCTGATGAGCGTCATCGGCCTGGATACGCTTGAGCTGGGCATCGTGCCCTTCGCCGCGCCCTTGAAGATCCAGCCCGCCAACGGATTCTGGATCCACGACGAACGGCTGGTGCTCGTCGAGGACTGGCACGCCGAGCTCTGGATCAACGACGCCGACAGCATCGCCCTCTACCTCCGCGCCTGGAACACCCTCCGCGAATCCGCCGTCTTCGGCGCCGACGCCCAGCGCCTGATCAATGAGGCCCGCCGGGCGCTGAACTCCTGACCGCCGCCACGTCGGGGCATCGGGTAATGTGGCCGACACCCGTACGCACCGAGGAGGTGAGACCCATCAAGGCCAGTTCAGGCTGGGTGCTCGCCCTTGACGGCCGTGCGGTCGCCGTGACGTACGACGCGGCATAGCCGACCGGCGGGAGCGCCCCAGGCATCCCGAAAGGTTTTCCGGGCTCCATGTCGGCTTCACCTTCACCTTCACCTTCACCTGTCACCTTTTCCGCCGTCGTCACCAGGCTCCGCGCCGCCGGGTGCGTGTTCGCCGAGGACGAGGCGCGGCTGATCCTTTCCGCGGGCCACGTTCCGGCCGAGATCGACGCCATGGTGGACCGGCGCGCCGCCGGACTGCCGCTGGAGCACGTGCTCGGCTGGGCGGACTTCCGGGGGCTTCGCATATCCATCGACGCCGGGGTCTTCGTGCCGCGCCGGCGCACCGAGTTCCTGGTCGAGCAGGCCGTGCCGCTGGCCCGGCCCGGGGCCGTCGTGGTCGATCTGTGCTGCGGCTCGGGCGCGCTGGGCGCCGCGCTGGCCTCGGCCTCGGTCTCCGCCTCGGCGTCGGTCTCGGGCGGGGTGGAGCTGTACGCGGCCGATATCGACCCCGTCGCGGTGCGCTGCGCGCGGCGCAACGTCGCGGCGGCGGGCGGCACGGTGTACGAGGGCGACCTCTACGAGCCGCTGCCCGCCGCGCTGCGCGGCCGCGTGGACGTCCTGCTGGCCAACGTCCCGTACGTGCCCACCGAGGAGGTCGGACTGCTGCCGCCGGAGGCCCGGGTCCACGAGGCGCGGGTGGCGCTGGACGGCGGCACGGACGGGCTGGACGTCCTGCGCCGGGTCACCGCCGGGGCGGGCGACTGGCTGGCCCCTGGCGGCTCGCTGCTCTTCGAGACGAGCGGCCGTCAGGCGCCCACGGCGATGGCCATCGTGGCGGAGGGCGGGATGGAGCCACGGCTGGCCGAATGCGACGAGCTGGACGCCACGGTCATCATCGCTACCAGCCCATCGACCCCTTAGGGCCCGCCCGCCCGCGCGCCCTGCCCCCGCAGAGGGCGCTTTCCCCTGCGGGGTGTCCGGCGAGTCTTTCCCCTCCCCGCCCCTTCCCGTAACCAGGGGCTCCGCCCCTGGACCCCGGCGCCTGGGGCAGAGCCCCGCCACGCGGCGGAGCCGCACATATCGATCCCGCGGGAAGGGGCGGAGCCCCGCTCCGGGGCCTGGGGCGGAGCCCGGGCCCGGGGGCCAGGGGCAGAGCCCGGACGGCGTCAGGGGCGAAGCCCCGGTTCGGGGCCCAGGGGCAGAGCCCGGGCCGGGACCTGGGACGGAGCCCGGGTCCGGGGGCCAGGGGCGGAGCCCGGCCCTGCGTCAGGGGTGTCTGGGGCAGGGCCCCGGCCCGGGGTCTCGGGCGGAGCCCCGCTCCGGGGTCTGGGGCAGGGCCCCGCTCCGGGGTCTGGGGCAGGGCCCCGGCCCGGGGTCTGGGGCAAGGCCCCGGCCCGGGGTCTGGGGCAAGGCCCCGCTCCGGGGTCTGGGGCGGAGCTCCAGTTTCGGGAAGGGGCGGGGAGGGGAGCAGCCCGCCGCAGGCGCCCCAAACGCCCAGCGCGCCTAGGCCCGCAGGTCCTCCGCCGCGTCCGCGACCCGGGCGATCAGCCGCAGCAGGGTCTCCCGCTCCCCCTCGTCCAGCGGGGCCAGGAAGACCCGGTTCATCCGGGCCGTCCGGGTGACCAGCTTCCGGTGGACCCGGACGCCCTCCTCCGTCAGCCGCAGGACGTTGCGGCGGCCGTCGTCCGGGTCGCGTACCCGCTCCAGCAGGCCGCGCCGGGCCAGCCGGGCGACCAGGTCGGCGATGGTGGAGCGGTCGAGGTGGACGTGTTCGCTCAGCGTCCGCTGGTCGATCTCCGGCTTCTCCATCAGCGCGTTGACCACCGCGAACTGCGGCGAGGTGGTCTCCTCGGAGACCATCGCGCCCCACAGCAGGGAGTGCGCCTGCTGGAAGCGGCGGGCCAGATGCCCGGGGTGCGTGTTCAGATCCACCGCGCCGCCCATGCCGTGCCTCCCGGCTTCCCCACTACTCACGTGCTGGATTGCTCATTAGTCCGTGCACTGAGCGATTCTGCCCTGTGGAAGACCCCATGTCGAGAGGCCGACATTCGACCTAGACTCCCTTGACGAGCACACCACCCAATGACACCGTGCGAAACCGGCACCACATTAGTCAGCACACTGAGCATCCCGACCCGCGGAGTGACGATGGCCGACATCCGAAGCCTGCAGGACGCCGTGGCGGACCTCGTCCACGACGGGGACACCGTCGCGATGGAGGGATTCACCCACCTGATCCCGTACGCCGCCGCGCACGAGGTCATCCGCCAGGGCATCACCGACCTGACCCTCGTCCGGATGACCCCGGACGTCATCTACGACCAGCTCATCGGCGCCGGGCTCGTCCGCAAGCTGGTGTTCTCCTGGGGTGGTAACCCCGGTGTGGGCTCGCTGCACCGCTTCCGTGACGCCGTCGAGAACGGCTGGCCGCGGCCGCTGGAGCTGGACGAGCACAGCCACGCGGGCATGGCGAACCGCTATGTGGCGGGCGCCTCCAAGCTGCCGTTCGCCGTGTTGCGCGGCTATCGCGGCAGCGACATCCCGACCCGTACGGACACCGTCTCCACCGTCGTCTGCCCCTTCACCGGCGAGGAGCTGGCCGCCGTCGCGGCCCTCAACCCCGACGTCACCGTCATCCACGCCCAGCAGGCCGACCGGGCCGGCAATGTGCAGATGTGGGGGCTGACCGGGGTGCAGAAGGAGGCGGCGCTCGCGGCGGACCGGGTGCTGGTGACCGTGGAGGAGATCGTCGAGGAGCTCACACCACGCCCCGGCGGGATTGTCCTGCCGACGTGGGTGATCGACGCGGTGTCCGTCGTCCCCGGCGGTGCCCACCCCTCCTACGCCACCGGGTACTCGACCCGCGACAACGACTTCTACCAGGCATGGGACCCGATCGCCCGCGACCGCGAGGCGTTCTTGACGTGGATCGAGGACAACGTGCGCAACAGCGAGGGAGCTCTCACTCGATGACCGCGACCCCTGCCGGGACAACCGGCACCACCGGAACACCCGGGACACCCGGCACCACCGGCTTCACCAGCGACGAGCTGATGGAGGTCAACGCCGCCCGCGCACTCGCCGACGCCACCACCTGCTTCGTCGGCATCGGCCTCCCCAGCACCGCCGCCAACCTGGCCCGCGCCACCGTCAACCCCGGCCTCGTGCTCATCTACGAGTCGGGCACCATCGGCTCCAAGCCCACCCGGCTCCCGCTGTCCATCGGCGACGGCGAGCTCGCCGACACCGCCGACGCGGTGGTCCCGGTCCCGGAGATGTTCAACTACTGGCTCCAGGGCGGCCGGATCGACGTCGGCTTCCTCGGCGCCGCCCAGGTCGACCGCTACGCCAACATCAACACCACCGTCGTGGACCGCGGCCCCGGCAAGCCCGAGGGCCGCCTCCCCGGCGCGGGCGGCGCCCCCGAGATCGCCTCCAACTGCGGCAAGGTACTCATGGTGCTGCGCCACTCCACCCGCAACTTCGTGGAGCGGCTGGACTTCGTGACCACCCTGGGCCACGGCGGCGGCCCCGGCGACCGTAAGAAGCTCGGCATGCCGGGCGCCGGCCCCACCGCCGTCATCACCGACCTGGGCGTCCTGCGCCCCGACCCGGCCACCGCCGAGCTGGTGCTCACCGAAGTGCACCCGGACGTCACCGTGGAGCGGGTACGGGCCGCCACCGGCTGGGAGCTGAACGTCGCCGGCACCGTGGGCACCACCGAGCCGCCCACCCCCCAAGAGCTGGCGGCGCTGCGCGCCCTCAAAGCCGCCGGGAAGCCCGGGAAGGAGACCCGATGACCACCTCGCGTGACGTCTATATCGTCGACGCCGTCCGCACCCCCATCGGCAAGTACGGCGGCGCCCTGGCCGGGGTGCGCCCCGACGACCTGGCCGCCCATGTGGTGCGCGGCCTGCTCGCCCGCACCCCCGCCCTGGACCCGGCGCGCATCGACGACGTCTACTTCGGCAACGCCAACGGCGCGGGCGAGGACAACCGCGATGTCGCCCGCATGGCCGTACTGCTGGCCGGGCTGCCCGTCACCGTGCCCGGCGCGACCGTCAACCGGCTCTGCGCCTCGGGCCTGGAGGCCGTGCTCCAGGCCGC
This sequence comes from Streptomyces yongxingensis, assembly GCF_055597465.1. Lineage (NCBI taxonomy): Bacteria > Bacillati > Actinomycetota > Actinomycetes > Kitasatosporales > Streptomycetaceae > Streptomyces > Streptomyces yongxingensis. The sequence goes on along the minus strand of NZ_CM145717.1, from coordinate 7,426,470 downwards.
CCGCGCGATCGCGGTCGGCGACGCGCACATCGCGCTCGCGGGCGGTGTGGAGTCGATGAGCCGCGCCCCCTGGGTGCTGCCCAAGCCCGAGCGCGCCTTCCCCGCCGGGCACCAGCAGATGTACTCCACGACCCTCGGCTGGCGCATGACCAACCCGGACATGCCGCCCGAGTGGACCGTCGCCCTCGGCGAGGGCGCCGAGCTGATCGCCGACAAGCACGGCATCACCCGCGAGGCACAGGACGCGTTCGCGCTCGCCAGCCATGAGAAGGCGGCGCGGGCATGGAAGGACGGGGCGTACGAGGCCGAGGTACTGCCGTATCCGGACACCGAGCTCGTCCGGGACGAGACCATCCGCGAGAACACTTCGACCCAGGCCCTGGCCAAGCTCAAGCCCGCCTTCCGCAAGCCCGGCGGCACCGTCACCGCGGGCAACTCCTCGCCCCTCAACGACGGCGCGGCCGCGCTGCTGCTCGTCGACGAGGAGGGGCTGAAGGCCACCGGACGCGAGCCGCTGGCCCGGATCGGCGCCTCGGCCGTCACCGGTATCGAGCCGCAGTACTTCGGGCTCGGCCCGGTCGAGGCCGTACGCCGCGCGCTCGCCAAGGCGGGCCGCTCGTTCGCCGATCTGGCCACCCTCGAACTCAACGAGGCGTTCGCCGCGCAGGTACTGGGCTGCCTCGCCGAGTGGCCGGACCTCAATCCCGAGATCGTCAACCCGCGTGGCGGCGCCATCGCCATCGGCCACCCGCTCGGCGCCTCCGGCGCCCGGCTCGCCGGGGCCGTCGCCCATCAGCTCGCCGCCCGCGGCTCGGGGACGGGCCTGGCCACCTTGTGCATCGGCGTCGGACAGGGCCTCGCCCTCGTCCTGGAGAGGTAATCCCGGAACGGTAAAGGCTGGAAAGGTAAGGCTGACGGCAGACATGGCTCTCACCCAGTCCGACATCGACAGCGAACTCGCGCACCTACGGGAGTCGTACGACAAGGCGCGCGCCGAGGGCGCTCCCGCCACCGACCACCCGCCGCGCGACTTCCCCCCGTACCGCAGCAGTGTGCTGCGCCACCCCAAGCAGCCGCTGGTCGCGGTCCACGGCGACCCGGAGACCGTGGAGCTGCACACCCCGGTCTTCGGCCACACCGACATCACCGCGATCGACAACGACCTCACGGTGCAGCACCAGGGCGAGCCGCTCGGCGAGCGGATCACCGTCTCCGGACGGCTCCTGGACAGCCGGGGCCGCCCCGTCCGAGGGCAGCTCATCGAGCTGTGGCAGGCCAACGCCTCGGGCCGCTACGCCCATCTGCGCGATCAGCACCCCGCGCCGCTCGACCCCAACTTCACCGGTGTGGGGCGGACGTTGACCGGCGACGACGGTTCGTACCACTTCACCACCATCAAGCCGGGCGCGTATCCGTGGCGCAACCACGAGAACGCCTGGCGCCCGGCGCATCTGCACTTCTCCGTCTTCGGCTCGGCGTTCACCCAGCGGCTGGTGACCCAGATGTACTTCCCCGGCGATCCGCTCTTCGCCTACGACCCGATCCTGCAGTCGGTGACGGACGACTCGGCGCGGCAGCGGCTGGTCGCCCGTTACGACCACGCGCTGTCGCGGCCTGAGTGGTCGCTGGGCTACCGCTGGGACATCGTGCTGGACGGGCCGTCCGCCACATGGATCGAGGAGGGCCGCTGATGAGCGAGAGGCTCGCGCCCACCCCGTCCCACACCGTGGGCCCCTTCTACGGATACGCCCTGCCCTTCCCCGGCGGCGGCGAGATGGCCCCGGCGGGTCACCCCGGCGCCATCACGCTCCACGGCTATGTCCGTGACGGCGAGGGCGCCCCCGTCCCGGACGCGCTGGTGGAGCTGTGGCAGGCGGGGCCGGACGGCTCGCTCGCCGGGGCGGGCGGGTCGATGCGGCGCGACCCGGTGACCGGCGGCTTCCTCGGGCGCAACGGCGTGGACTTCACCGGCTTCGGCCGCATCGCCACCGACGCGGACGGCCACTGGACGGCCCGTACGCTGCCGCCGGGCGGCCCGGCCGCGCCCGCCGCGCCGTACATCAGCGTGTGCGTCCACGCCCGGGGGCTGCTGCACCACCTCTTCACCCGCGTGTACTTCCCGGAGAACGCCGAGGCCAACGCCGCCGACCCGCTCCTCGCCTCGCTGGATCCGGCGCGCCGCGAGACGCTGGTGGCGACGGCGGCGTCCCCGCCGGGGACCTATCGCTTCGACATCCGCCTGCAGGGCGAAGGGGAGACGGTTTTCCTTGAGTTCCGCTAGTCCTGGTACTTCCGGCAGCGACGACGTGGGACTGCTGTCACCGGTGCGGACCGGGTCGGCGGTGGAGGCCGCCACGGGCGACGCGGCGTTCCTGCAGGCCATGCTGGACGCCGAGGCCGCGCTGGCGCGGGTGGTGGCACCGGCCGGGGCGGCGGAGGCGGTGGCGGGCGCGGCCCGCGTCGAGCTGTACGACGTACGTGACCTGGCGCTGCGCGCCCGCTCCGGGGGCAACCCGGTCATCCCGCTGGTCGCCGAGCTCACGGCGGCGGTGGCCCGTACGGACGGCGAGGCCGCGTCGTACGTCCACCGGGGCGCGACCAGCCAGGACATCGTGGACACGGCCACGATGCTGGTGGCCGCGCGGGCGCTGCCGCTGATCGTGGCCGATCTGGAGCGTACGGCGGCGGAGCTGGCGCGGATCGCCGCCGCGCACCGGGACACCCCGATGCCCGGCCGCACCCTCACCCAGCACGCCGTGCCCACCACCTTCGGGCTGAAGGCGGCGGGCTGGCGGGCGCTCGTCCTGGACGCCCGCGACCGGCTCGCGGCGCTGCGGCCACCCGCCCAACTGGGCGGTGCGGCGGGCACGTTGGCCGCCTTCGACGGCGGGGTTCCGCTGCTGGGCCGGTTCGCCGAGGAGACCGGTCTCGCCGAGCCCGAACTGCCGTGGCACACCCTGCGCACCCCCGTCGCCGACCTGGGCACCGCGCTCGCCTTCGCCGTGGGGGCACTGGGGAAGGTGGCGGCGGATGTGCTGGTGCTCTCGCGGACGGAGATCGGCGAGGTGGCGGAGGGGGCGGGGGGCGGCTCGTCCGCGATGCCTCATAAGTCGAACCCGGTGCGTGCCACGCTGATGGCCGCCGCGGCCCGCCAGGCCCCGGGCCATGCCGCCACCTTGCTCGGCTCGCTCGCCGCGGAGGACGAACGGCCGGGTGGGGCGTGGCATGCGGAGTGGCAGCCGCTGCGGGAGCTGTTGCGGCTTGCGGGGGGTGCCGCCCGCGATGCCGTGGAACTCGCCTCCGGTCTGCGGGTCTTTCCCGAGCGGATGGCCGCGAACCTGGGGCTGACGGATGGGCTGATCGTGAGCGAACGCCTGATCGCCGTGCTCGCGCCGACGGTCGGCCGTGGCCGTGCGAAGGAGCTCTTGGCGGAAGCGGCGCGGGAGGGGAGGGGGCTGGCCGAAGCGCTGTCGGGCGTCCTACCGGCGGAGCGCCTACGCGAGCTGACGGACCCGACCACGTATGTGGGCGCGGCCCCCGCCCTGACGATGCGGGCCCTGGCCCGCGATGGGTAACCCTTGCGGGGGCCTGTTCCCCACCCCGCCCCTTCCCGAAACTGGGGGCTGCGCCCCCAGCCCCCGCTCCGGGGGCTCCGCCCCCGAACCCCCGCTCCTCAAACGCCGGAGGGGCTGGATATGCACCTGGTTGTGCGCAATCGTTCTTCCCCCAGCTACGGCTGGGAGGTGCCCCCTGGCGGAACGGGTGGGCACAACCCACCCACCGGCCCGCGCCCAGGCCGCCGCACAACACAACCCGCCCACCCACCGGAGCACCCCCGGAGCACCCACCCCATGACCAACACCCCACCCCACCACAACCTCACCGGACCCCCTACCGCCCCGCCCCTCATCCTCGGCCCCTCCCTCGGCACCTCCCTCGCCGTCTGGGAGCCCCAGCTCCCCGCGCTCGCCCGGGGGCACCGCGTACTGCGCTGGGATCTGCCCGGCCACGGCGGGTCCCCCGTCGCGCCGCTGCCCTCGGACGGCTCGGCCACCATCGACGATCTCGCCGCCCTCGTGCTGCGGCTCGCCGACGATCAGGGGTGGGAGCGGTTCGCGTACGCGGGGATTTCGATCGGCGGCGCGGTCGGGCTGCACCTCGCCGCACACCACCCCGACCGGATCAGCCGCCTCTCCGTCGTCTGCTCCTCGGCCCGGTTCGGCGACCCCGCCGTCTGGCGTGAGCGGGCCGCGCTCGTACGGGCCGAGGGGACGGAGGCGATGGTGGCGAGCCGTCCCGGCACCTGGTTCTCGCGCGGCTTCGCCCACACACCCGTCGGCGCCGCGCTGATCGAGGATCTGCGGGCCACCGACCGTGCGGGCTACGCCGCCTGCTGCGACGTTCTCGCCGCCTACGACATGACGGCCGACCTGGAGAAGATCACGGCGCCCACCCTCGTCGTCGCCGGTCGCGACGACCCCGCGACCCCGCCCGCCCACGCCCGCCGGATCGCCGACGCGGTGCCCGGCGCGAGCCTGCTGGAGGTCGCCGGGGCGGCGCACCTCGCGGGCGTGGAGCGGCCGGAGGCGGTCACCGGGGCGCTGCTCACCCACCTGGACAGCCCGGCACCCCCAGGGGACGACGCCTCACGCCACGCCGCCGGGATGGCGGTGCGCCGGGCCGTCCTCGGGGACGCCCACGTGGATCGCGCGGTGGCCCGGACGACCCCGTTCACCGCCCGCTTCCAGGACTTCATCACCCGCTACGCCTGGGGCGAGATCTGGACCGGCGACGGGCTGGACCGGCGGACCCGCAGCTGTATCACCCTCACCGCGCTGATCGCCCACGGCCATGACGCCGAACTGGCCATGCACATCCGGGCCGCGCTCACCAACGGTCTGACCCGTGAGGAGATCGGCGAGGTGCTGCTCCAGTCGGCGATCTACTGCGGCGTCCCGGCCGCCAACTCGGCCTTCGCCACCGCCCAGCGCGTCTTCGATGACATGGACCTCGACGTCGATGACGACGCCGACGCCGATGACGACATCGACGCCGACATCGACTCAGCGTCACATTCCGATACCGAAAAGTGACATCCCCCCGCAACACCTCTGTCGTAATCCGCCTCCATCGTTGATCGTTGTGTCGTACGAGACCGGGAGTCCGGGAGTCCGGGAGACCGAGACGGGGAGACGAGGGGGCGCACACCCATGTCCATGAGTCGCCGAAGGCTGCTGGGTGCGGGCGGAGGGCTGGCCCTGACGGGCGCGCTGGCCTCCGCCTGTGGGTCGAACACCGGACGGGACGGCGATGACCACGCCGGCCAGCCGGTGATCAAGCAGTGGTACCACCAGTACGGCGAGCCCGGCACCGAACAGGCCGTCAGGCGCTACGCCGACGCGTTCGACAAGGCGAACGTCCAGGTGCAGTGGCGGCCGGGCAACTACGACCAGCAGACCGCCGCCGCGCTGCTCACGACGTCCGGCCCGGATGTCTTCGAGGTCAACGGCCCGACGCTGGACCAGATCCAGGGCGGTCAGGTGGTCGACCTGACCGATCTCCTCAGCGAGGCCAAGGACGACTTCAACCCGGCCGTGCTCGCCCCGAAGACGTATCAGGGCAAGATCTGGGCCGTACCGCAGGTCATCGACACCCAGTTGCTCTACTACCGCAAGAGCATGCTCGAGGCCGCGGGGGTGGAGCCGCCGCGCAGCCTCGACGCGCTGATCGACGCGGCGAAGGAGCTGACCACCAAGGACGTCAAGGGGCTCTTCCTGGGCAATGACGGCGGCCCCGGCGTCCTCGGCGGCACCCCGCTCAACGCCGCCGGGCTCACACTGGTCACCGAGGACGGCAAGGTCGGCTTCGACGACCCGGCCGCCGCCCGGACGCTCGGCAAGCTGCGTCACCTCTACGCCGAGAAGTCGCTGCTGCTCGGGGCGCCCTCCGACTGGTCGGACCCGGCCGCGTTCACCCAGGGGCTCACCGCCATGCAGTGGTCCGGGCTGTGGGCGCTGCCGCAGGTGAAGAAGGCGCTGGGGGACGACTTCGGGGTGCTGCCGTTCCCCCGGGACGGGGCGCACGGCGCGCCCGCGGTGCCGGTCGGCGCGTACGGGGCGGCGGTCAGCGCCCGGGCCCGGGACAAAGCGCTGGCGAAGGCGTATGTGAAGTGGCTGTGGGTCGAACGGACCGACTACCAGGAGGACTTCGCGCTCCGCTACGGCTTCCACATCCCCGCCCGGATCTCGCTCGCCACGAAGGCCGCCAAGCTGCGGCAGGACGCGGCCGGTGAGGCGGTGCGCTACGCCACCGACCACGGCCATGCCGAGCCGCTGCTGTGGACCTCCGCGAGCCGGACGGCCTACCAGGACGCGCTGAGCCGGATCATCAAGGGCGGGGCCGACCCGGACGGCGAGCTGCGGTCGGTGGTCCGCAAGACCGAGGCCGAGCTGCGGCGCGTGAAGAAGAAGAGCTGATGCGGGGGACGTTCGTCCGCGGGCTCCTGGGCCCGCAGAACCGCCATCTGTGGTTCTGGATATTCGTCGGCCCGTTCGTCCTGGGGCTGACCCTCTTCACCTACGTCCCGCTGGCCTGGAGCGTCTACCTCAGCTTCTTCGACGCGCACAACACCGTCTCGCCCACGGACTTCGTCGGCTTCGACAACTACACGGCGATGCTGGGCGACGACGCGTTCACCGACAGCCTGGTGACCTTCCTGGTCTTCACGGCGTTCATCGTCCCGGCCACCTACGCGCTCTCGCTCGCGCTGGCGCTGATGGTCAACCGGCTGCGCTGGGCGCAGGCGTTCTTCCGGTCGGTGTTCTTCCTGCCGGTGGCGTGTTCGTATGTGGTGGCGGCGCTGATCTGGAAGATGTCGATTTTCAACGGGGTGCGCTTCGGGCTGGCCAACACCGTGCTGGACTGGTTCGGCGCCGATCAGATCGCCTGGCTGTCGACCACGGAGCCGCCCTGGTACTGGCTGGTCATCGTGACCGTACGGCTGTGGCTCCAGGCGGGGTTCTACATGGTGCTGTTCCTGGCCGGGCTGCAGCGCATCTCCCCGCGGCTGTACGAGGCGGCGGCCGTGGACGGGGCGCGGCCCGGCTGGCAGGTGTTCCGGCACATCACCTTTCCGCAGTTGCGGGCGACCTCGGTCGCGGTGGTGCTGCTGCTGGTGATCAACGCCTTCCAGGCGTTCGACGAGTTCTACAACCTGCTGTCGGACTCGCGCGGCTATCCGCCCTACGCCCGCCCGCCGCTGGTCTACCTCTACTACACGGCGCTGGGCCAGGGGCAGAACCTGGGCCTGGGCAGTGCGGGCGCGGTGATCCTGGCGCTGATCATCGCCGTGGTGACGGTGGTGCAGGCCCGCTGGTTCGGCCTGGGCCGGAAGGAGGACTGATGCCCACTCCCCCGAAGTCGCGCGATGTCCGGCGCCGGAACACCCGCGACGTCCGGGACGCCCTCGTCGGCGTGGGGCGCGCCGTGCGGCTGGTGCTGCTGCTCGCGCTCGCGCTGGTCTTCCTGATCCCGTTCTACCTGCTGGTGCGCAACGGTCTGTCGAGCGAGGCGGACATCACCTCGCCGGGGTGGACGTTCTTCCCGGGCGAGCTGCACTGGTCCAACGTCAGCGAGTTGTTCGACGACCCCAATGTGCCGATGGCGCACGCGCTGCTCAACTCCTCGCTGATCGCGGTCCTCACCACCGTGGGCACCCTGCTGCTGGCCTCGCTCGCCGGTTACGGCCTGGCCCGCATCCCGTACGCCTACGCCAATGTGGTCTTCTACTGGATCCTGGGCACCTTGATGGTCCCGGCGGCGGTCACCTTCGTGCCCGGCTTCGTGCTGGTCAGCTCGCTCGGCTGGGTGTCCACGCTGCGCGGTCTGGTGGTGCCCACGCTGTTCAGCGCGGTCGCGGCGTTCATCTTCCGCCAGTACTTCCTGGGCTTTCCCCGGGAGCTGGAGGACGCGGCGCGGGTGGACGGGCTGGGCTACTGGCGTACGTACTGGCGGGTCGTGGTGCCGAACTCCCGGCCGGTGTTCGCGGCGGTCGGCACGATCGTCTTCATCGGCGCCTGGAACTCCTTCCTGTGGCCGCTGGTCATCGGCCAGGACCGGGACGCGTGGACGGTCCAGGTGGCGCTGTCGACGTTCACCACCGCCCAGACCGTCAACCTCCATGAGCTGTTCGTGGCGGCGGCGGTGTCGATCGTGCCGCTGCTGGTGGTCTTCCTCGTGCTCCAGCGCTATATCGTCGCGGGCGTCGAGCGCACCGGGATCGACGACTGATCATGACTGAGGATGACTGAGGCGGAAGGCTGAGACGGACGGCCGGGCGGACGGCTGATGCGGACGGTGAGACAGCCGGCCGGGACGCCGATCAGTGGGCCGGGCCGTCGTCCGGCAGCGGGGCGTACCGCCGCAGCCAGACCTCGGTCTGGGACAGATGCGCGGTGGCGGCCGCGGCGGCGGCCGCCGGGACAGCCGCTTCTGCGCCTCGCGCAGCCGGGCGACCACCTGCTCGTCGGCGCGGGCGGCGGCCAGCGCGGCGGCCTGGGCCTCCAGGGGGCGGCGGACGTCGAACAGCTCCAGCAGCCCGTCGAGCGGCAGGACGTCCACGGTCGCGGCGAACCCGGCCAGCATCTGCCCGGGGCGCAGCGCCGATACGAAGGTGCCGGAGCCGTGGCGGGGCTCCAGCAGCCCGAGGGCGGCGAGGGAGCGCACCGCCTCGCGCAGCGATCCGCGCGAGACACCGAGCCGCGCGCAGAGCTCGGGCTCGGCGGGGAGGTCTCCGGCCCGGACGCGGCCGTCAACATCCCGGCCGTGCTGGTCATCCTGGTGCTCACCGCCATCCTGCCTCCGGGGTGCGCACCACCTCCCGGATCAACACCGTGATGACGGTGGTGAAGCTCGCGGCCATCGTCATCTTCCTCGCCATCGGGGTGACGCATGTGGACGCCACGTTCGGCATGGCGGGATCCTCACCGGTGGCGCGATCGTCTTCGGCGCGTACTCCGGCTTTCGACATCATGGCCAGCAACGCCGAGGATGCCAAGCGTCCGCAGCGCACCCTGCCCATCGCGCTGCTGAAGGCGGCGGGCGCGGACTGGGCGGTGCGGATCGTGGGCATCGGCGCGATCTGCGGGCTGACCACGGTCGTGATGATCATGCTGCTGGGGCAGAGCCGGGTTTTCCTCGCCATGAGCCGCGACCGGCTGCTGCCCGAGTGGTTCTCCCATGTCCACCCGGTGACCCGCAGCCCGTACCTGCGCCGGTCCGCCCCGATCTGCGGCGGGGGTTCCGCACCCCGTGGGTGCCGGTCGTCCCCGCCGTCGCGGTGCTGCCATGTCTGCTGCCGGCGGGCAATCTGCCGCTGATCACCTGGGCCCGGTTCCTGGGCTGGATGGCCGCCGGACTGCTGATCTACCTCTGCTGGGGCCGCCGGCACAGCAAGGTGGCCACCGGGGAACTGACCACCGGGGCCACGCCGGGGGAGGCCGAGGACCACGACATGGCCGAGGGCCGGAAAGCCTCATCCGCGCCCTGACGGGCCCCGTCCGCTCGTGGCGACCGGCGGCAGCGCCGCCGGTGCCCCGAAGACGCGCTCCCCCGGCGCCCCGCCGCGCAGCAGCGCCGCCCCCAGCGGGGTCAGCGTGTGCAGGACGGCGCTGCCCTGGCGCAGGGTGTGCACCAGGCCCGCCTCGCGCAGCACACTGGCGTGCTGACTGGCCGAGGCCAGCGATACGCCGACCCTGCGGGCGAGTTCACTGGTCGTACAGCCGCCGCCGACCTCCAGCAGCACCGCCGAGCGGGTCTGTCCGACCAGCTTGCCGAGCGTCTGGGCGGACCCGGACGCCACGGCGGGCCGCTGCTCGGGGCGGGGTACGAGGCCGCACCGGGCGTGTTCGACGGGATAGACCAGAACGGGCGTCAGGTCCGGGTTGCGGTAGGTCACCGGCGTCCCCCGGCAGAAGAACGACGGCAGCAGCAGCAACCCCCGCCCCCGCAGCCACAGATCGCGGTCCACCGGATAGTCGACCTCCAGCACGGGCGCCCGCCACCGCATCGTCGGCGGCAGCGAGGCCAGCAGCCCGTCGGCGCCCCCGTCCAGCAGGGCGCGGCCCCGGGCCACCCGGTCGGCCTCGATCCGGGCCTGGATATGCGGCCAGTACGGGGCGACGGCGACCTGGTGGTAGGCGCGCAGCGTGCTGATCAGCCGGTCCAGCGATCTCCGCTCGCCCTGCGCCAGATCCCGTATCCACCCCGGGAGCGCCCGGGCCGCCGGAAGCCCGGCCAGCTCCGCGTGCAAGCGCTCGCCCGGGACGGCGCGCAGCGCGGACATCGCGGCATCGCAACCGATTACCCCTTCGGCGGGTGTCAGGAAGTCCGGGAAATAGCCGCGCGACGGAATGAGCGGCGCCAGCAGTCGCGCTTCGCCGTTGAGTCGGTTTCGCGCCTCGGAACGCCATTTCCCGTATACGGTCTCGGCCCGGTTCTCCCGCAACCGATGGAAACTCAAAACGGTTTCCCAGAGCGCGTCCGGGCGGACCGCCACCCGCAGCCGGGCCAGATCGAGTTCACTGAAATGAACACGGAGCACCAGACCCCCACACGTGACACTGCGACCGCCCCCGATCACCGATGAGTATGCACGCTGGCACGGTCAGTCACCACGCCCTTTTGGCCAGATGTGAAACGGGGAGCGGCGCGGAGCCCGGAAGGGGAAAGCTGTTCCCCAGGAAAGCCGGGGGCCACCGGGAAAAGCTTCCGAGGGCCGTCCGGAATTCAACAGGCGGTGCTCAGAGCCAGTTTGCTCGTTCCCGTGGGGGGTGACGAGTACGTTACGGCGACTGGGCACTTGTGTTGCCGCACGTAGCCGATGCGCGCGGCAACAGCTCCCGTGGGGGGAGTGAGAGGGGGCGGCACCTCCGCACAAGGTGCCGCCCCCTTTGAGGTCCGGAGCCGATGCCGGGGGTGAGGGTGGGTGTTCCCGGCACCGGCTCCGGTGGTCTTACGGGCTCCGCCGCGTGGCGAGGGCTTCGCCCCTGGACCCCGGGGTCTGGGGCGGAGCCCCCACGCGGCGGAGCCGCAAATCGACGCTGCGTGGGAAGGGGCGGGGAGGGGATCAGCCCGCCGCGGGCATCACCATCCACCGGCCCCCTACCGGCTACCGGCCGTTGGCCGCCGCGCGGCCGGCCTCCAGGCGGGCCACGGGGATGCGGAACGGGGAGCAGGAGACGTAGTCCAGGCCCACCTCGTGGAAGAAGTGGACGGACTCCGGGTCGCCGCCGTGCTCACCGCAGACACCGAGTTTGAGGTCGGGGCGGGTGGCCCGACCGGCCTGGGCGGCGTCGCGGACGAGGGAGCCGACCCCGTCCTTGTCGATGGTCTCGAACGGGCTGACGCCGAAGATGCCCTTCTCCAGGTAGGCGGTGAAGAAGCTGGCCTCGACGTCGTCCCGGGAGAAGCCCCAGACGGTCTGCGTGAGGTCGTTGGTGCCGAAGGAGAAGAAGTCGGCGGATTCGGCGATCTGGGCGGCGGTCAGCGCGGCACGCGGCAGCTCGATCATGGTGCCGAGGGTGAGCTTGAGGTCCACGCCCCGGGTCTGCTCGACCTCCGCGATGACCCGCTCGGCCTCCTCGCGGACGATCTCCAGCTCCTGGACCGTGCCGACCAGCGGAATCATGATCTCGGCCCGCGGGTCGCCCTTGGCGTTCCGGCGCTCGGCTGCGGCCTCGGCGATCGCCCGCACCTGCATGGCGAACAGCCCCGGAATGACCAGGCCCAGCCGCACCCCGCGCAGGCCCAGCATCGGGTTCTGCTCATGCAGCCGGTGCACGGCCTGGAGCAGTCGCAGGTCGTTCTCGTTGTGGTCCTTGCGGGACTCGGCGAGCGCGACGCGCACCGACAGCTCGGTGATGTCGGGCAGGAACTCGTGCAGCGGCGGGTCGAGCAGCCGGACGGTGACCGGCAGCCCGTCCATCGCCTCGAAGAGCTCGACGAAGTCGTCCTTCTGCAGCGGCAGCAGCTCGCCCAGCGCCGTGTCCCGCTCCTCTTCGGTGTGGGCGAGGATCAGCCGCTCGACCTTCTCCCGGCGCTCGCCGAGGAACATGTGCTCGGTGCGGCACAGCCCGATGCCCTGGGCGCCGAACCGCCGGGCGCGGGCGGCGTCCTCGGCGTTGTCCGCGTTGGCCCGTACCCGCAGCCGGCGCACCCGGTCCGCGTACGCCATGATCCGGTGCACCGCGCCCACCAGTTCGTCGGCGTCGTCGGCGCCCGCGTGCATCCGGCCCTCGAAGTACTCCACCACCGGCGAGGGCACGACCGGGACCTCGCCGAGGTAGACCTTGCCGGAGGAGCCGTCGATCGAGACGACGTCGCCCTCCTCGATGACGAGGCCGTCCTTGCCGTCCCGGCCGGGCACCGTCATACGGCGCCGCTTGGTGTCGACCTCGAGCTCCTCGGCGCCGCACACACAGGTCTTGCCCATGCCGCGGGCGACGACGGCGGCGTGTGAGGTCTTGCCGCCGCGCGAGGTCAGAATGCCCTCCGCTGCGATCATGCCGTCGAGGTCGTCGGGGTTGGTCTCACGGCGGATGAGGATGACCTTCTCACCCGAGCGCGACCATTTGACGGCGGTGTACGAGTCGAAGACGGCCTTGCCGACGGCGGCGCCCGGGGACGCGGCGATGCCCCGGCCGATCTTCTGGACGCTGTCGCCGGAGGCCACCTCGTCGTCGAAGCGCGGGAACATCAGCTGCGCGAGCTGCGCCCCGTTGACCCGGCGCAGCGCCTCGGCCTCGTCGATCAGCCCCTGGTCGACGAGCTGGGTGGCGATCCGGAAGGCGGCCCCGGCGGTGCGCTTGCCGACGCGGGTCTGGAGCATCCACAGCTTGCCGCGCTCGATGGTGAACTCGATGTCGCACAGGTCCTTGTAGTGCGTCTCGAGGGTTTCCATGATCTGCATCAGCTCGTCGTACGAGCGCTGGTCGATCCGCTCGAGGTCGGCCAGCGGCACGGTGTTGCGGATGCCCGCGACCACGTCCTCGCCCTGGGCGTTCTGCAGGTAGTCGCCGTAGACGCCCTGGTGGCCGCTGGCCGGGTCGCGGGTGAAGGCGACGCCGGTGCCCGAGTCGGGGCCGAGGTTGCCGAAGACCATGGAGCAGATGTTGACCGCGGTGCCGAGGTCGTGGGGGATGCGCTCCTGGCGGCGGTAGAGCTTGGCGCGGTCGCCGTTCCAGGAGTCGAACACGGCTCGTACGGCGAGGTCCATCTGCTCGCGCGGCTCCTGCGGGAAGCCCCGGCCGGTCTCCTTGGCGACGATCTCCTTGAACTCGCCGACCAGCTTCTTGAGGTCGGCGGCGTCGAGGTCCACGTCGACGGTGACGCCCTTGGCGCGCTTGGCCTGCTCGATGGCCTCCTCGAAGAGGTCGCCGTCCACGCCGAGCACGGTCTTGCCGAACATCTGGATGAGACGCCGGTAGGAGTCCCAGGCGAACCGGTCGTCACCCGCCTGCGCCGCCAGCCCGGCCACGGACTGGTCCGAGAGGCCGATGTTGAGGACGGTGTCCATCATCCCGGGCATCGAGAACTTGGCGCCGGACCGTACGGATACGAGGAGGGGGTCGTCCGCCTGGCCGAGCTTCTTGCCCATCTTCGCTTCGAGCGCGTCGAGGTGCGCACTCACCTCGTCGCGCAGGGCCGGGGGCTCCGCACCGCTGTCCAGGTAGACCTTGCACGCCTCGGTGGTGATGGTGAAGCCCGGTGGCACGGGGAGACCGAGATTGGTCATCTCGGCGAGATTGGCTCCCTTCCCGCCGAGCAGGTCCTTGAGATCCTTGTTGCCCTCGGTGAAGTCGTAAACGAACTTCTGCTGATCTTGTGTTTCCGGCACGGGACTCGATCTCCTCGGCTCGGCTGCCCTGACGGCGGGGAGCGTACCCAGATCAAAGGCCCCTGAGCAGGTCCACTCCACCGTCATACGGCTGTAACCACCCGCCTGCCACGTGTTCGAAAGTGCGGCGCCCGAACGAGGCTCTTCTGAGGTGCCTTCAAGCCTCGAACTCACACCCACCCTCCGCCCGTGATGGACGCTTGGAATTTCACTATACGTAACCGATGGTTCGAGGTGTCGAACATCAAGTGGGTGGCACTGAGTGCCACGCATTGGAGAGGTGAGCACAGCGGGGAGCCATCGGATTACCCCTCGGTCGCCGCTCATCTGAGCGAAGGTCCGATCAGAGTGGCGAGAATCACGCCTTGTCACGGCCCATTGTCTCGCCTTTTGGATACAACGAGAGGGGCTGCGCTCAGATGAGCGACACGCCGAGAGGGGTGGTCGACCGCCTCCGCGGATGCCGAGGGGCGGTGGACCAGCTCCTCTGCCGTCCCCTCACCCGGCCCCTCTCCGCATCAGGGGGCTGGGGCCCGGCATTCCCCGCGAACGAATCGCGCCATATTTCAGGACGCCTGGTCATCTCCGGGCTCCCGCAACCCGGCGAGGGCCTGGCGGGTCTTCACGGTGCAGTTGTGCTCGTCGCCCAGGACGCGCTCGCTGATCTCGAGCACGGCCCGCCATTCGGCCTCCGCCTCGTCGAGGCGGCCCAGGCCCTTGAGGGTGACGCCGAGGTTGTGGCGGGTCCAGAGGGTTCCGGTGTTCTCCGGGCCCAGCACGCGGAGCCGCCCCTTGACCGTCTCCCGGATCTGCCGCTCGGCCTCCGTGAACCGGCCGAGCTTGTTGAGTACGTACCCCCAGCTGTGGCGCGCGGCCAGCGTCGCCTTGGCCTCGGCGCCCAGGGCCCGGACGCGCCCCTCGACCACCTGGCGGAATTCCGCCTCGGCCTCCTCGTAGCGCTCCTGATCGCGCACCAGCACCGCCAGGTTCAGCCGCGTCGTCAGCGCGTTCGGCGCGTCCCGGCCCAGGACCCGGGCCTCCGCCTCGACGACCACGCGGTACTCGGCCTCGGCCTCCTCCCGGCGTCCCAGCTCGGCCAGGACCCTGGCGCGGCCGCCTCGGGTCATGAGGGTCGACTGCGCATCCGGCCCGAGGACGCGAAGCCAGTCGTCGAGCACCTCGGTGTACTCCGCCAGCGCCTCCTCGTACAGCCCCGCCAGCCGCATGCTGGTCGCCAGGCAGTAGCGCGTGCTCAGGACGTTGGCATGGTCCTCCCCGAACACCGGGATCTGCTGCGCCAGGAGTTCGCGGTAGATCGGCCGCGCTTCGTCGTACCGCTGTTGGTCCTCCAGGACGAACGCGCGCAGCCGCTGGGCGATGAGCGAGTCGTCGTGCCATTTCCCGAGCGTGCCGACCGTCTCCTCCACCAGCGTGTCGAGCTCGGCCTCCGCCTCGGCGTACCGGCTCAGGGCACGCAGTCGGTGAACGCGGTTGCGCCGCGCACGGCGGATCCGCCAGTTCCACGGCTTCAGGCCCGCGGAGGTCCGCTCGACCAACTCCCGCCACAGCGCCTCGGCCTCTTCGTTGCGCTGCCTGGTGTCCAAGATCTCGCCGAGGGCGAACTCCGCCGTCAGCAGCGCGTCGTCCACGCCATCCGACTCCGCCGAGCGGCAGTCCTCAACCGTCGACCGCAGTTCGCCCTCGGCCTCGTCGTACAGCCCGAGCCTGCGCAGCGCGGCGGCCAGCCAGACCCGCGCGGTCACGGTCCTGACCTGCGTGGGGCCGTCCAGCTCCCGCCGGCCGGCGGCCACGGTCCGGAACTCCCGCGCGGCCTCCTCCACGCGCCCGAGGTCCAGCAGCACCCGGCCATGGACCTGGCGCCGGGACAGCACCTCCGCCCGATGGTCGCCGCCTTCCCGCCGACCCCACGCCTCGAGCAGCGTGCGGGACTCCTCCTCCACCGCCTCCAGCCGCCCGGCGTCGTACAGCAGGTCCACGAGGTAGCTGCGGGCGAAGAGTGTGTAGTCGGCCTCTTCGCCGTGCACCCGCGCCGAGACCGCGACCACCGCCCGCAGCTCGCGCTCCGCCTCGTCGTGCTCCCCGAGCTTGTTCAGGGTGAGCGCCAAATGCCCACGGAGATTGCGGGATTCGAGGTCATCGGCGGACCTCAGCCCCTCGATCTGCTGCCGCGCCGCTTCCTTCAGCTCTTCGGCGTAGGCCCCCCATCCGGCCCTGACGAGCTCATAGGCCAAGCTGGGCAGGAACCGCACGCCCCACCAGCCGGATTCCTCGTTCCGCTCGTCGGCGTTGTCCAGCACCCGGTCGACCTGATAGCGCACCCCCCTCGGCAATCCGTCATCCGCCGCGAACCGCCGCACCAGCGCGATCATCAGCGGCTGGACCCGCTCGGAGGTGTAGGACCGGGGCGGGACATCACGAGCCGGGGGCGGGGCGGCCGGTTCGGGCGGCTGCCGCACGGGCTCCTCCCGCTCCGGCGGCTCCTCCTCCGCCGCGTCCTCCAGCAGCCCCAGCCGCGACAGCAGCTCCGGTGACGCCGCCGCGAACGGGCGGGCCTCCTCGGCGACGCGGGAGTCCCCGTGGTCGCCGGAGAGCCGGGCGCGGAACTCGGGGCCGCTGCCCTGGCGGTGCAGCAGGAACTCGGTGACCTGCGCCGCCGTCTCCAGCGCGTCCGATGTCCGGACCGCGTCCAGCAGCAGATCCGCGACGCCGGGGTGGAACTCGTACTCCTCCGCGCGGGGCCCGGGATGGAACTCGTACTCCTCCGCGCTCCCCTCCCGCCGGCGCAGCAGCCCGCCCAGGAACACCTCGGCCAGCTGCGCCGGGTGGAAGCGCTCCCCACGGCCCGCGCCCGCCTGGTGGATCAGCCGCATCACCGGCAGCGTCAGCGGATACACGGTGGCCAGCGCCCCGGCCAGGCGCTGGGCCTCGGGCGAGGCGGCGCCCCGGAAGCGGCGCAGCCGCTCCTCGGCCGTCGGCTCGGGGACATGGGCCGTGGCCCGCGCGGCCACCGGCTTCTCCACGCCGTCCAGCAGCATCACCGGCAGCGGTTCGCCGCCGCCACCCGTACCGGTCAGCGCCGCCCACGTGCCCAGCTCGCCCTCGGCCAGCTCCAGCACGGGCACCGGTGTCGTGCCGTCGTACGACACCAGGCCGCGCGGCAGCACCGGATGGCGCACCGACAGCGCGCGGCCCGGCGCGCCCTCGCGGCCGCCCGCGTCGACCAGCAGCCGCTGGGTGGGCATACCGCGCTCCGGCCACATCCGCGCGGGCAGCGGCTGGAGGACCGCCACCGGCGAGTGGCGGGCCCAGCGGCGCAGCAGCTGCGGAATCGCGCCGCCGCGCCACCCCGGGCCCACCCCGTCCGAGAGGACCAGCATCACGGTGCGGCCGGAGGTGTCGGTGAGCTGGCGGGCGGTGCGGCGCGGGGCGCCGGGGGCGTACGGGCGCGCCCGGAGCACCGGTCGGTCCTCATGGGCGCTGTCCAGGCCGTAGGTCCGTACGGAGCGGAAGGCGCCCTGCCGCTCCAGCAGTCCGCGCACCTCGGCGGCGAGCTGCTGCCACAGCACCATCGACGGGCCGTCGTCCACGATGAGCGCGACGCTCAGCCAGCGCTCCGGGCGGGGGCGCAGCACCACGTCCGGCAGACCGGTCTCGGCGATCCACTCGGCGGTGGCGGTCTCGTCGACGCGGAAGGACGTGCGGGACGGCACGCTGCGCCGCAGCGGCCGCAGCGCGCGGGACAGCCCGCGCGTCCCGGGGAGCGCCCGGACGCCCCGGACGCCGACGGCTCGCGCCGGGCGGGCCGCGGCGGGGCGGGCGGCGCCGGGGGCGTAGAGCCCGCCGGGGACGAGGGGTCCGGGCTCGGGTTCGCCGGGGGTGAGTGCCGCGGCGGGCTGCCGCTGGGCGCCCTTCGCCTCGTCCTCGCCGTCGGCCGCGCCGGAGGCGGGAGCGGCGGAACGCCGGGACGGCGCCGGTTCGCCGCCCTCCCCTTCGCCGCGCGCCGGGGCGGTGGTGGCGGCGAACCACAGGACGTCGCGCAGCTCCACCTCGGAGAGCTCGACCCCCGCGTCCTCCAGCAGGGCGCACAGCCGCTCGATCATGGCGCGTCGACTTCGTTCAGCGAGCGGAACAGCTTGTCGAGGACGTCCCTGTCGACCCGCACCCCGGAGGACCGCAGCCGGACCGCGTTGAGCAGTTGGTCGGTGGCCAGCTCCCGCTCGTTGCGCCGGGACACGAAGTCGGCGATCAGCTCCTGGGCCCGCGCGCCGACCTCCTCGCCCAGGTGCATGGTGACGATCTGCTGGAGCCGCGCCTCGTCGGGCTGCTTGAGGTCGAGCCGGACGCAGCGGCGCAGGAACGCCGGGGGGAACTCGCGCTCGCCGTTGCTGGTGATGACGACGACGGGGAAGACGGAGCACCTGACCCAGCCGCTGGTGATCGGGACCTTCTCCCGGGAGCCGGCTTTCTGCACCTGGACCGTCTTCCCCTCCCCCAGGCGGGCCAGTTCCGGAATCTCGAACTTGCCCTCCTCGAAGACCGTGAGGAGGTCATTGGGCAGGTCGACATCGCCCTTGTCGAGTTCGTCCACGAGCAGCACCCGCGGCTTCTCGGCCGGAAGGAGCGCGGTGCCGAGCGGGCCGAGCCGCAGATAGTCGCCGATGTCCGGCTCGGTCCCGGCGCTCTCGTCGGCGCGCCGCTTGAGGGAGGCTTCGCGCAGCCTGCCCACCGCGTCGTACGAGTAGAGGCCCTCGGTGAGCGTGGAGCGGCTGTTGACCGGCCAGTGCAGCACCTCGCCCAGCATCAGCTCGCGGGCGATGGCGTGGGCCAGGGTCGACTTGCCGGTGCCGGGGCGGCCGGTGACCAGCAGCGGGCGGTGCAGATGCAGCGCCATGTTGACGACGTCGCGGTCCTCGTCGGAGATCAGGTACGGCAGCGGCCGTTCCGTGTCCCGGCGCCGCGCGTCGTCGCCGAAGCGCCGCCACGGCGGGGCGGAGGGCCAGGTCTCCACCTCGTGGGGCCGGGTGTCGCCGCCCTGGAAGAGCCTCCAGTCCTGTGCCATCTTCTTCGTCTCTCCTCAGGGTGCGGACAGGTCGAGTTGGTCGGGGAGCGGGCGGTGCGGATCGTCCCACAGGAGGGCTATATGCCGGCCGTGGTGGCTCTCATCGGCCTCGCTCGCCGACCGGAGTTTGCGCAGGTGCTGAGGCAGGGACCTCAGTCGTTCGGTGCGGAGCAGGGTCTTCAACTCGGCCTGCGCGGCGGCGCCCTCCGCCTCGCCATGCCATATGAGGACGGGCACTCCCCCGAACAGACAGGCGTTGAAGACCTCCGAACGAGCCCGCACCGGGGAAGTCATCACCACGCCCGGAGCGTCCTCCTGGCCCTGGAGCTCGCCGTTGACCTGCTTGAACGTCTCATAGTGGGCGGACAGCCAGTGCAGATCCCCGGCATCCGCCGTACGGGCCCTCTCCCAGCGCCGCTCCCACAGATGCCGTTGATGCTCCCGGAGTTCGGCGCAGCGCACGACGACCGGATAGTCCGTGCCGAGCGAGCGCTCCAGGCGCCCCTCGGCGTCGAGCTGCCAGCGATGCACGGCCAGTTCCAGGTCAGTGGGTGCCACGAAGAACTCCACCAGCGTGTCATGGGTGCGGGCATGTTCCCTCAGGAGGTGGTCGAGGCGACGCTGTATCTCCTCCAGCGAGGCCGGGGTGTCGGCCTTCGCCAGGGAGTTGACGTGGTCACCGCGCCGCGACCAGACCTCATAGGTGCGCCGCTGCCCGTCCCCGCTCGGTGCGTGGAGCCGTATCTGAATGCTCCCCCAGCTACCGCCGAGAGGAGCCCCCCGGTCCATGCGGGTGTCCGGGTCGGCTTGTACGCGCTCGGCGTGCTCCCGCGCCTCGCCGCGCCGTTCGTGCAGCTGGCCCTCGAGATCGATCCGCTTGGCACACTCCAGCGACCACGCTTGCAGTTCTCCCGCGACCGCTCCCCCGCAGAGCGCGGCGAAGTGCTCCACGACGCGCAGCAGCTGCGGGAGTTGTTTCGGCGGAGGGAGCAGCACGGCTTCGAGGTCGTCGACCAGCGCGGCCGGATCGAGGGACGACAGGGCCATGGTGGGGTACTTCTCGCGGGCGACCTCGGCGAAGTCGTGCCACCCCTGCTGCCCCAACCGCTCCAGCAGCCCGACCAGCTCCGCGTACTCGGCGCGGGTCAGCCACTGGTTCTGGAGCACGTGGCACGCCTTGCGGATCTCCGTGCGGACCGGGGCCCGGGCGCTGAGCTCCGCGAGGAGGGTGACGGTGCCGTGCGGGTTCTCCAGCGCCCAGTCGACCAGCTCCTCCGCCGAGGGAGGCGTCGTGGTGGGCGGGTCGGTGGTGAACTGCTCGCAGAGCCCGACGACGGCCTCCCCTACGCGGCCGGGATGCGCCCCCAGCAGCGCGCCGACCGCGTGGATCAGCTTGCCGCGCTCCCGCCGCTGCTGCTCGTCCAGCGGCGAACGGGGCGGGCCGAGCGGGACGTCCTCGCCGTTCCCGTCCCCCCTGCTGATGTGCACGGTCGGGAACTGCCGCAGGCCCTCCTCCCGGCCCAGCCGCGCGAACTCGTCCCGGACCCCCTGCCACACCCGGTCGAGGTCCGGCGCGACGCCGCCCGCGGAGGCGGTTTCGAGCTGCCGTAAGAGCACGGAGGTGAACAGGCCCGCGCCCTGCTGGTTCTTGGTCACCGCCCCGGGCTGACATGCGCGCATCCAGTAGATCTCGCGGGCGCGGTTGATCTCCGGCTTCCTGGTGAGCTCGTCCGGGTCGGCGACCATCGTGTGGTTGCGGAGGGAAAGGGCCTGCCAGCAGGCGTCGATGATCACGGTGACCCGGCCCACGCCCCGCTTCGGCAGATGCTCGGTGCGCAGCAGGGTCATCAGGTTCAGCGCGTCGAGACCCCGCATGTCCCGGTCCCGGGTCTCCGGGTACAGCAGGCTCCAGCGGCCTCCCGGGGCCTGCACACCGTGCCCCGCCCAGTAGATCCACAGCCGGTCCGCGTCGAGGGACCGCAGCTCCTCCATGAAGACCTTACGGATGGTGGGGCCGTCCGCCGGGCGGTAGTCGCGGTCCGCCGCTTCCACGGCGGCCTTGTTCCCTTCCGTGGGCGAGGCCAGCAGGCGGATGTTCTCCGACGGCACGCCGAGCCCGGTCAGCCACGTCCGCATCGCGAGCGCGTCGTTCACCGGACCGTCGAGGGTCCAGGCGTCGCTGCCGCTGTACCGCTCGACCGCCACGATCACGGCGTGGGTGCGGCGCCAGTCGTGCTCCACCGCTGTCACTTCGGCAGCTCCGGGGCCAACAGGTCGTACAGCCGCTGGTGGGCGAAGTACGAGGTGTGGGCGCGCGGGAAGGGCTGGCGGGTGTTGACGCGCAGATCGGTGACCCGGCCGGGGAAGACCTTCTCCCCGACGAAGCCGAGCAGATCCCGCTCGTCGTAGACGTTGATCCAGCGGGGGAAGGCGCCGGGCAGCGGTTCGTCGCGGCGCAGCGCGGTGAGCGCGTCCAGCTCGTAGAGGAACGGCGCCTGGGAGCCGACCGTCACCAGCAGCTCCACCCCGGCGGGCGGATCGGGCTCGGCGAGCAGATCGACACAGGCGATACCGCCGAGGCTGTGGGCGAGCAGCACCACCGGGCCGTTCCCCGCCGCGGTCTCGGCGCGCACCGCCGCCCGGATCGCGGCGCGCACCCCGGCGCCGCGCACCTGGTAGCGGAGGATGTCGCCACTGGCCGGGACGGACGTGGTGGTGATCCGGCCCCGCTGGGCGTGGGCCAGCCAGGAGAACGGCGCAACGTAGGCGTTGAACGCCCGTACGGCGACGCCCTTCGCGGCACCGGCGACGAATCCGCCCCGGTCGGTGCCGCCCAGCTGATCGGTGAGCACGCCGACGACGGTGTCGCGGTCGGCGCCGTCCACCGCGAGCGGCTCGTCGTCGCCGTCCGGGCCCTCGGCCCGCTGGACGGCCAGGGCGTATACGGCGCGGGCCGCGATGGGCTCGATGCCGTCGGCGGGCGAGGTGCCGCCCAGGCTGCCGGAGATCTCGTCGGCCACGCGGTCGGCGGCCTCGTCGAGATGCGGCGCGAGCTCCGCGATGAGCCGCGGCAGGCTGCCACCGGACTCCCCGGCGCCGTCCGCCACCGCCTCCAGCGTCAGGCCGCGCACCGTGTCGGCGACGGCCTCCCAGGGGTCGACGCGGCCGGGCGCGAAGCCCGTCTCCTCGCCGTCGTCGTGCGCCGTCTGCGCGAACTCCCGCAGCTCCGCGAGCGGGTCCGCCTCCAGCAGCGCCCAGACGGCCAGCGGATCGTCCTCGTCCAGCACGCCGTCGTCCAGCACGCCGTCACCGCCGACGCCGCGGTTCTTCGTGCGCACCGGGATCGAGGCTCCGCCGAGCCCCAGCGCGGCTCCGTGCTCCTCGCCCCAGAAGCAGCGGGCGATCCGGAGGTCGGCTCTCACCCGCCCCAGGCCGCTCACGACCCGCGCGAGGCTCTTCTCGTACGACTTGGCCCGGACCCCCGTGCCGTGGACGAAGACGACGCTTGTCACCGATCCCCCCAGATCGTCCAGATCCCACCGCGACCACGAGCCCATCACTTTAACCGGTGATGACCCCATGTGACCCCCGGACTACCGGGCCCGCCCCGGACCACCCGGCTCACGCCCCGGACTACCCCGGCTCAGCCGCCGGAGGTGTCGAGCTCCGCGTCCGCGCCGACGCCCGCGCGGTCGTACGGGTCGTCAAGCCAGCCGTCGGGCAGCACCACGCGGTTGCGGCCCGAGGTGCGGCCGCGCGGGCCGTCGGCGCCGGGGGGCCACTCCTGGTCCAGGTCCAGCTCGGCCAGCAGGGCGTCCAGCTCGGCGAGGGACGAGGTGATCGCCAGCCGCTTGCGCATCTCCGAGCCCACCGAGAAGCCCTTGGTGTACCAGGCGACATGCTTACGGAAGTCGATCACGCCGCGCTGCTCGTCCTCCAGCCACTCGGCGAGCAGCTCGGCGTGACGGCGCATCACGGCCGCGACCTCCTTGAGGGTCGGCCGCGCGTACACCGGCGCCTCGGAGCCGGGCACCGACGCCCCCGGGCCGGGCTCGAACGCGGCCACCAGGTCGCCGAAGAGCCAGGGCCGCCCCAGGCAGCCGCGCCCCACGACCACGCCGTCACAGCCCGTCTCGCGCATCATCCGGACCGCGTCGTCGGCGGACCAGATGTCGCCGTTGCCCAGCACCGGGATCTCGGGGACGGCCTCCTTCAGGCGGGCGATCGCCTCCCAGTCGGCGGTGCCGCCGTAGTGCTGGGCCGCGGTGCGGCCGTGCAGGGCGATCGCGGTCACGCCCTCCTCGACGGCGATCCGGCCCGCGTCGAGGTAGGTGATGTGGTCGTCGTCGATGCCCTTGCGCATCTTCATGGTCACCGGCAGCGGGCCCGCCGCGGTCACGGCCTCGCGCAGGATCGAGCGCAGCAGATGCCGCTTGTACGGGAGCGCCGAGCCGCCGCCCTTACGGGTCACCTTGGGCACCGGGCAGCCGAAGTTCAGGTCGATGTGGTCGGCGAGGTCCTCGTCCACGATCATCTGGACGGCCTTGCCGACGGTCACCGGGTCCACCCCGTACAACTGGATGGAGCGCGGCTTCTCGGTGCCGTCGAAGTGGATCAGCCGCATCGTCTTGGCGTCCCGCTCCACCAGCGCCCGAGTGGTGATCATCTCGCTGACGAACAGCCCCCTGCCGCCGGAGAACTCCCTGCACAGGGTGCGGAACGGAGCGTTGGTGATCCCGGCCATCGGTGCCAGGACGACCGGCGGCTGGACCGTATGCGGTCCGATCCGCAGCTGCGTCCGCTCCGAGTGCGGCGTCTGCGGCGATTGCGTCATGGGATCAGCTTCCTCGTGCGTACTACGGTGGGAGGGCGGGGCCGATCTCTCATTGTCCCGCACCCGCGAGAGGGAACGTGTCCCGCACCCGCGAGAGGGATCGACAGGGCGGTGATGACCGCCGCACCGACGGTATCGATGTAGCGTTCAACCATGCGTGAGCTCAGCCATCGGCGGCGCATGCTTGTGCTGGCGATCTGCTGCATGAGCCTGCTGCTCGTCAGCCTCGACAACACGGTTCTCAATGTCGCTCTGCCCTCGATACGAAGTGATCTGCACGCTTCCGTCTCGGGGATGCAGTGGACGATCGACGCCTACACCCTGGTCCTCGCCGCCCTGCTGATGCTCTCGGGGTCGACGGCCGACCGGGTGGGGCGCAAGCGCACGTTCCAGACCGGGCTGGTGATCTTCACTCTCGGATCGGGACTGTGCAGCCTCGCGCCCAATCTCGAAGCGCTGGTCATCTTCCGCATGGTGCAGGCGATCGGCGGTTCGATGCTCAACCCCGTCGCCATGTCGATCATCACCAACGTCTTCACCGAGCCCAGGGAGCGGGCCCGCGCCATCGGGGTCTGGGGCGGGGTCGTCGGCATCAGCATGGCGGCCGGGCCGATCGTGGGCGGACTGCTGGTGGAGTCCGTCGGCTGGCGCTCGATCTTCTGGATAAACATTCCGGTCGGACTCGCGGCGCTGCTCCTCACCGCCCGTTACGTCCCCGAGTCGCGTGCCCCCCGGCCGCGCCGCGCCGACCCCATCGGCCAGCTTCTGGTCATCGCGGTGCTGGGCACCCTCACGTACGCGATCATCGAGGCGCCGGACCGCGGCTGGGACTCGCCGCTGATCGCCACCTGCGCCGGGGTCGCCGCCCTGGGGCTGCTCGCGCTGATCCGCTACGAGCGGCGGCGTGCGGAACCGCTGATCGATGTGCGGTTCTTCCACAGCGCGCCGTTCAGCGGGGCGACGGTCGTCGCGGTGTGCGCCTTCGCGGCGCTCGGCGGCTATCTCTTCATGAACACGCTGTATCTCCAGGACGTGCGCGGGCTCGACGCGCTGCACGCCGGACTGTGGATGCTGCCCATGGCGTTCATGTGCTTCGTCTGCGCCCCGCTGTCCGGGCGGCTGGTGGGCGCCCGTGGGCCACGGCCGTCGATGCTGGTGGCCGGGGTGGCCATAACGGCCAGCGGGATCCTGTTCGCCGTCTTCGACGCCCAGGCCACCGATGTGGGGCTGCTGATCGGCTATGTGCTGTTCGGCCTCGGCTTCGGCATGGTCAACGCGCCCATCACCAATACGGCGGTCTCCGGGATGCCCCGCTCCCAGGCCGGGGTCGCCGCGGCCGTCGCCTCCACCAGCCGTCAGGTGGGGCAGTCGCTCGGCGTCGCGGTCATCGGCGCGGTGCTGGCGGCGGGTGCCGCGTCGGCGGCGGCGGGCGGGATGGGGCACGCCGCCTCGCCCGCGGCCGCCGCGTCGTTCGTGGACGCGGCACGCCCCGCGTGGTGGATCATCGCCGCGTGTGGTGCCGTCATCCTGCTGCTGGGGCTGGTGACCACGGGCCACTGGGCCGAGAAGACGACCCGGCACGCGGCCGCGCTGTTCGAGGAGGGCACGCCGACGGGCCAGACCTCGGCGAGCGCCAAGGCGTAATCCGTAAGGAGGCCGTCCCGAGCCGGTGGGTCAGACCGCCGCCGGGGCGGCCTCCTCCTTTGCGGCTTCCTCCTCGAGCGCCATCGCGTGCAGCCGCTCCAGCCGCTCCTGCGTCTCCACGTCCGCCGGGGTGTACGTGAGCAGCTTGGAGCCCTGCTGAGGGCCGGTCCACAGGCTGGTGGAGGCCAGCCGGAGGATGCCCACCCGCGACTGGCGGTAGACCTTGATCTTGTCGCCGGGCCGGACCACCTCATGCCGCGCCCAGATCTCCCGGAACTCCGGCGAGGCGTCCTCCAGCCGCTTCACCATCGCCTTCCAGGCGGGCTCGGCCACATGTTCGGCCATGACGGCGCGGAACTTGGCCGCCATCAGCCGGATCGTCTCGTCCCGGTCCACCAGGCTCGAACGCCACTCGTCGTTGGTGAAGGCCAGCCACAGGCAGTTGCGGTCCTCCGGCGCCACCTGGTCCAGGTCGCACATCAGCAGCCGGTAGCTGCGGTTGTAGGCGAGCAGGTCGAAGCGGCTGTTCTGGACGCAGGCGGGGAACGGCTCGAGCTGCTCCAGCATGAGCTGCAGCGCCTGCGGAACGCCCGCGCACTCGCTCGCCGGAGTCGGGTCGACGGCCCCGGCGAGCGCGAAGAGATGGGCCCGCTCGCTGCGGTCCAGCAGCAGCGCGCGGGCGATGGCGTCGAGGACCTGCGCCGAGACATGGATGTCGCGGGCCTGCTCCAGCCACGTGTACCAGGTCACGCCGACGGCCGAGAGCTGCGCGACCTCCTCGCGGCGCAGCCCGGGGGTGCGCCGGCGGCGGCCCCGGGGCAACCCCACCTGCTCGGGCGTGATCCGCTCCCGCCGGCTGCGCAGGAACGCGGCCAGCTCGCCTCTTCGTGGGTCGCTCGCCTCCGGGCGCTCTGATCCGGCCGTCGCGTGCTGCACCATCGTGGTCATGGCTCCAGGGTGCCCGACGGCTCAGCCGGTTGCCAGGTACTTCTTGTACCAGGATAAAGACACTCTGGTACCAGCCTGAGCGACGCGGGATCTTCGTAGACGTGACCGAAACGCAGATTTCCACGATACGAACGAGAACCGCCGCCCCGGGTGCGGCGAAGACCCCCGGGCGGACCCACACCTCCTCCGGATCCGCGCTGAGCCCCCTCGGGCTGTTCACCGTGCTGCTGGGCGCGGCGCTGCCGCTGATCGACTTCTTCATCGTCAACGTGGCCCTGCCCACCATGGACCGCGATCTCCACGCCGGTCCGGCCGTACTGGAGCTGGTCGTCGCCGGATACGGCGTGGCGTACGCGGTGCTGCTGGTCCTCGGCGGGCGGCTGGGCGACACCTTCGGGCGGCGCCGGCTCTTCCTCGCCGGGATGGCGGCCTTCGGGCTGACCTCGCTGGCCTGCGGGCTCGCGCCGGACGCGTGGAGCCTGGTGGGCGCCCGGGTGGCGCAGGGCGCCTCGGCCGCGCTGATGCTTCCGCAGGTGCTGGCCACGATCCACTCCTCGACCAGCGGTTCGCGCCGCGCCCGTGCGCTCAGCATGTACGGCGCGACGGCCGGTCTGTCCATGGTCGCGGGGCAGATCCTGGGCGGTGTGCTGGTGGCCGCGGACATCGCGGGCACCGGGTGGCGCGCGGTCTTCCTGGTGAATGTGCCGGTCGCGCTGCTCGGTCTGGTTCTCGCGGTCCGTACGGTCCCCGAGACCCGCTCGGAGCGGCCCGCGCCGGTGGACGTGCCGGGCACGGTGCTGCTGGCGCTGTCGCTGATCACGCTGATGGTGCCGCTGACCGAGGGGCGGGCGGCGGGCTGGCCGCTGTGGACCTGGCTGGGTCTTGGCGCGTTCCCGTTCGTGGCCGCCGCGTTCTACGCCGTGGAGCGGCGCGCGGACCGCTCGGGGAGGACGCCGCTGCTGCCGCCGAGTCTGTTCGCCCTGCCCGGGCTGCGGCGCGGGCTGGCCATGGTGGTGCCGTTCTCGATCGGCTTCGGCGGCTTCATGTTCGTCATCGCGGTCGCGCTGCAGCAGGGGCTGCGGTACGGGCCGGTGGAGGCCGGGCTGGCGCTGGCGCCGATGGCCACGACGTTCTTCGTGGCCTCGCTGATGGGGCCGCGCCTGGTGGGCCGGTACGGCAGCCGTGTGGTGACCGCGGGCGGACTGATCCAGGTGGTGGGCATCGCGCTGCTGATGCTGGCCGTATGGCGGGACTGGCCGGATCTGTCGCTGGCCGGGCTGCTGCCGGGCGTCGCGCTGGCCGGGTTCGGGCAGGGGCTGCAGCTTCCGGTGCTGATCCGGATCGTGCTGGCCGATGTGCCGAGCGAGCGGGCCGGGGTGGGGAGCGGCGTGATGGTCACCACCCAGCAGTCGGCGCTGGCTCTGGGCGTGGCGACGCTCGGCACGCTCTTCCTGTCCCTGGAGCCGTCGGCGGGCATGCGTGACGCGCTGGTCAGCACGCTCGCGGCCCAGCTGGCGGCGATCGCGCTGACCCTGCTGATGAGCCTGCGGCTGCCGCGCAAGGTGTCGTAGGAGAGCGCGGGACGAGTGGAACAACCGGACGGGATGACTGGTAGGCGATGACAGATATTGAAATCTGTCATCGCACATGCCAAGCTCTCCTTGGGGTACCCGTTCGCCCCCTCGATATCTCGCCGCCCCAAGGAGCACCCCCCGTGCAGAACCGCCAGCTCGGCACCACCGGCCCCCAGGTCTCCGCGATCGGCCTCGGCTGTATGGGCATGTCCGCCATGTACGGCGCCGGCGTCGACCGCGCCGAGTCCATCGCCACCATCCACGCCGCCCTCGACGCCGGGGTCACCCTGCTCGACACCGGCGACTTCTACGGCATGGGCCACAACGAACTGCTCATCAACGAGGCCCTGCGCACCGCCCCCGCGGTCCGCCGCGAACGCGCCCTGATCAGCGTGAAGTTCGGCGCCCTGCGCGGCCCGGACGGCGCCTGGATCGGCCATGACGGCCGCCCCGCCGCCATCAAGAACTTCCTCGCGTACTCGCTCCAGCGGCTGGGCACCGACCACATCGACATCTACCGCATCGCCCGCCTCGACCCGGCCGTCCCGATCGAGGAGACGGTCGGGGCCATCGCCGAGGCCGTACAGGCGGGGTACGTACGGCACATCGGCCTCTCGGAAGTGGGCGCCGAGACCATCCGGCGGGCCGCCGCCGTCGCCCCGATCTCGGATCTCCAGATCGAGTACTCACTGCTCGCACGCGGTATCGAGGACGAGATCCTGCCCGTCTGCCGTGAGCTGGGCATCGGCATCACCCCGTACGGAGTGCTCTCGCGCGGGCTGATCAGCGGCCACTGGAGCCGGGAGCGCACCACGGACGCCCAGGACTTCCGCAGCAGGGCCCCGCGGTTCCAGGGCGAGAACCTCGACCGCAACCTCGGCCTCGTGGAGGCCCTCCGCAAGATCGCCGACGCCAAGGGCGTCAGCGTCGCCCAGATCGCCATCGCGTGGGTGCTCGCGCAGGGCGTCCGGCGCTCCACCGCCGTCGTCCCGCTCGTCGGGTCCCGCCGCCGCGACCAGTTGACCGAGGCCCTGGGCGCGCTTGACGTTACGCTCGACGCCGACGACCTGGCCGCCATCGAGGAGGCCGTCCCGGCGGACGCCGCCGCGGGCGCCCGCTACCCGGAGGCCCAGATGGCCACCCTCGACAGCGAGAAGAAGTAAGGGACCCGATGCCGCCGCCGCCCGAGACCCCCCTGACGCCCGCCCGCATCCTCGAAGCCACCGAGGACGTGCTGCGCCGCTACGGCCCCGCGAAGGCCACGGTGGTGGACGTGGCCCGGGCGCTGGGGGTCAGCCACGGCAGCGTCTACCGCCACTTCCGCTCCAAGACGGCGCTGCGTGAGGCGGTCACCGAGCGGTGGCTGGACCAGGAGCACGACGGCCTGTCCCGCATCGCCCGCGCCAAGGGCCCGGCGGCCGACCGGCTGGAGGACTGGCTGCTCACCCTGTTCGCCGCCAAGCGCCGTAAGGCGGGCGTCGATCCGGAGCTCTTCGCCACGTATCTGGAGCTGGCCTCCGAGAACAGCGAGATCGTCGCGCGCCATGTCGAGACGATGATCGGCCAGCTCACCACGATCGTCGAAAGCGGCATCGCGAGCGGGGAGTTCACGATGCGGGACGCCCGCGTCACGGGCCGGGCGCTGTGGGACGCGACGGCGCGGTTCCACGACCCCGTCTACGCGCCGCGGTGGTCGGACCCGGACATGGACCCGGCCTTCGCGGCCGTCTGCGAGCTGCTGCTGGACGGTCTTCGGGCCCGCTAACGGCTCTCCGGCGGTACGCGTACGCCTGCGGCGGGCTGCTCCCCTCCCCGCCCCTTCCCGATACCAAGGGCTCCGCCCCTGGACCCCCGGGGCCCGGGGCGGAGCTTCGGCCCGGGGCCTGGGGTCTGGCGTCTGAGGTCTGAGGCGGATCCCCGGCCCAGGGCCCGGGGTCCAGGGTCCGGGGTCTGGGGCGGATCCCCGGCCGGGGGTCCGGCGTCCGGCGTCTGGGATCCGGGGTCCGAGGCGGATCCCCAGCCCAGGGCCCGGGGCCGAGCCCCGGCCGGGGGTCCGGCGTCCGAGGCCGAGCCCCGACCCGGGGTCTGGGGGCTGGGGCGGAGCCCCAGTTTCGGGAAGGGGCGGGGAGGGGGCAGCCCGCCGCAGGCGTACGCGTTACCGCCGGGCACCCCTCTGCGCTCCGCTGAACGTGCCCCGACCTGCCGTCGATCGTCCGCGGCGCCGTCGTGGCGCGGCCGCCGCCCACGGCCACGCAGGTCGGCCGGTCGCGTCGCCCACGCGGCGGAGCCGCACATCGACACAGCCGCGGCGCCGCCGCACATCGACACACCGCGGCGGAGCCGCACATCAACGCAGCCGCGGCGGAGCCGCACCTCGACACAGCCCCGCGCCCCTTCAGGGCGCCCCTCAGCCCACGCCCAGGAAGCGCAGCACGGCCAGCACCCTGCGGTGGTCCGCCTCGGCGACCGGCAGGTCCAGCTTCCCGAAGATGGAGTTGATGTGCTTGGCCACCGCGCTCTCGCTGATCACCAGCGCCCCCGCGATCCCCGCGTTCGACCGCCCGCCTGCCATCAGCTCCAGTACGTCCCGCTCGCGCGAGGTCAGCCGGTCCAGCGGATCGCTGTGCCGTCGCACCAGCAACTGGGCCACGACCTGCGGGTCCAGGGCGGTGCCGCCGCCCGCCACCCGGCGCAGCGCGTCGATGAACTCCTCCACGTCCGCGACCCGCTGCTTGAGCAGATAGCCGATCCCGCGGGTGTGGGACGTCAGCAGATCCGCCGCGTACCGCTCCTCGACGTACTGCGAGAGCAGCAGTACGGCCGTGTCCGGCCACTGCCGCCGGATCAGCAGGGCCGCCCGGACGCCCTCGTCCGTGAAGCCCGGGGGCATCCGGACGTCCACAACCGCGATGTCCGGACGGTGTTCCTCGACCGCCGCGAGCAGCCCCTCGGCGTCGTCCGCCTCCGCCACGACCTCGAAGCCCGCGGTCTGTACGACCTTGACCAGGCCGATCCGCAGCAGAACCGAGTCCTCGGCGATCACAGCGCGCACGGCAGCTCCACGGTGATGACGGTCGGGCCCCCGCGGGGGCTGCTGATGTCGAACGTGCCGTCCACCGACCCGGCCCGCTTGGCGAGCCCGCCGAGGCCGCTGCCCCGCGCGGGGTCGGCACCGCCCACCCCGTCGTCGGTGACCACCACCCGCAGCGTGTCCCCGGTCCGGACGACCGTGACCTCGGCCCGGGTGGCCCTGGCGTGCTTGGCGATGTTGGCGAGGGCCTCGGAGACGACGAAGTACGCGACGGCCTCGACTGTCGGAGCGGCCCGCTCGGGGACGTCGACGTGCAGCCGCACCGGCAGCGGGGCGCGGGCGGCGATCCCGGGGAGGGCGGCGTCCAGGCCGAGTTCGTCGAGGACAGCCGGGTGCAGCCCGCGCACCAGGTTGTTGAGCTCCTCGATGGCCTCCTTGGCCTCGCGGTGCGCCTCGTCGATGACCTGCCGTGCCTCGTCCGGCAGATCCCTGAGAGTGGCCTTGGCCAGCCCCAGGTTGACCGCCATGGAGACGAGCCGCTGCTGGGCGCCGTCGTGCAGATCACGTTCGATGCGGCGCCGCTCGGCATCCGCCGCGTCGACCGCCCCCGCACGGCTCTCGGTCAGGTCCTCGACCCGCCGCTCCAACTCCTTGGCGGGGACGGGGCCCAGCAGCACGGTGGCGGCGCGGGTGTCGAGCCGGGCGAGGGCGCCGATGAGCCAGTACGCGAGGGCCAGCAGCACGAGGCCGCCCACGGTGAGATACGCGGCCACCGTGGCGTCGGGCAGGAACTTCAGCCGTCCGGCCGGCTGCCGCCAGAGGAAGGCGGTCGCGGCCACCACGCCCACGAGGGCCAAGCTCCAGGCCAGCACCCCGCCGAAGGCCACCGCCGGTCCGGCCAGCAGGTGGTACCACAGCTGCCGCCACGACATCCGGGGCCCGGTGATCCGGGCGCCGAACAGCGCCCCGAACCGCCACCGCTGCACGCGCGTCAGCAGCGGCGTGGCCACGGCCGGGGCGGCCAGCGGGACGGTGAGCGCGAGCAGGATGTCCATCGGCCACGAGGCGTCGTCGTAGATCAGCCACGGCACGCTCATCGGCGCCGCCCAGGCCATGAACTGCACCGCGATACCCGCGAATCCGAAGCGGGCGTCGCGCCGCAGCCGGTGCGCCGAACGCCCGAAGGCAGGGCGTATCGCGGTGCGGAGGCTCATGCGACGACCTTAGAGCGGCCCCGGGCGGCCGCGCGCTGGACCACATGCCCGGATCCGGGGTGTATCTGGTGCCACCCCGAGTCGGCAACTGATGTGACCGACACCGGAGGCGGCGCGGGACAGGCTGACGGTGTGCCCGGCACGACCGACCGGGCCCGGAAGGAGATCCGCGCCATGACCACCCTGTACTCCCCCACGCCCACCGCTGCTCCGACCACCGGCCCGGGGACGTCGCGGAGCACGCGGGTGTCGCGAAAGACGCGGGCGTCGCGGAGCACGCGGCTCACGCTTGCCCGGCGGCTCGTGCGGCCTGAGTCGGTGCTGCTGCTCTCGGGGGCGGCGCTGGTCCCCTGGCTGTACGTACTGGCCCGGACGCTGCCGTCCACGGCGCCGGTCGGCCACTGGAACGTCGCATGGGTGGGCCTGGACGCCCTCGAAGCGCTCGGGCTGCTCTCCACCGCCGCGCTGCGCCGCCGCGGCGACGACCGCCACCGGCTGACCGCGGCGGCGACGGGGACGCTGCTGGTGGTGGACGCGTGGTTCGACACGGTGACGGCCGCGCCGGGCGAGGAGCTGGCGGCCGCGGTCGCGATGGCCCTCTGCGCGGAGCTGCCGCTGGCGGCGGTGTGCACGGCGCTGGCGCTCGGCGGGGAACGGCGGACCGTCCGCGGGGACCGCCGGTTCACCCCTGGGAGGCGGCCCACCAGACGATGACCGCGGCCACCGCGAAACAGGCCAGCATGATCAGGACGACCTGCCGACGCGCCGCCGCGTCGGCGGTCATCCGCGGCGAGCCGACGGCCCCGTGCGCCTGGGCGAGGTGATCGAGCCCCTTGTGCCGGGCGCCGCCGTAGGTGATCCGCTCCTGCCAGTCGCAGTGCCGGCAGCCGAGCAGCCGCCGCTGCCCCGGACCGTAGCCGTAGCTCACCTCGAAGACCGTGCCGTCCTCGCGGATGGCGGTGATGTGATGCGTCACGCCTCGCACGATTGGTGAACCCCCCGTTCTGCCGAGTCGACGGGCCCCGGTGCCACGGACCTCGCGTCCGCGGCACCGGAGCCCGTCGTCGGGTATGTGTCCGGTACCCGTGGTCCGGGCGCGGCGGCCCGGGGTGGTCCGGGCGCGATGGCCCGGACCGGGTCAGCAGCCGATCAGACGGCCGCCCAGGTAGGACTGGATCTGGTCGAGGGAGACCCGCTCCTGCTTCATCGTGTCGCGCTCGCGCACGGTGACGGCGTTGTCGTCGAGGGTGTCGAAGTCCACGGTGACGCAGAAGGGCGTGCCGATCTCGTCCTGGCGGCGGTAGCGGCGGCCGATCGCGCCCGCGTCGTCGAACTCGATGTTCCAGTGCTTGCGCAGGTCCGCGGCGAGCCCCTTGGCCTTCGGCGAGAGCTGCGGGTTGCGGGACAGCGGCAGCACCGCGACCTTGACCGGCGCCAGACGCGGGTCGAGCCGCATCACGGTGCGCTTCTCCATCTTGCCCTTGGCGTTGGGCGCCTCGTCCTCGACGTACGCGTCGAGCATGAAGGCCAGCATCGCGCGGCCCACGCCCGCCGCCGGCTCGATGACGTAGGGGGTCCAGCGCTCGCCGGCCTCCTGGTCGAAGTACGACAGGTCCTGGCCGGACGCCGCGGAGTGCGCCTTCAGGTCGAAGTCGGTGCGGTTGGCCAGACCCTCGAGCTCGCCCCACTCCGAGCCGCCGAAGTTGAAGCGGTACTCGATGTCAGCGGTGCGCTTGGAGTAGTGGGAGAGCTTCTCCTTGGGGTGCTCGTACCACCGGATGTTCGCCTCCTGGAGACCGAGGTCCCGGTACCAGTTCCAGCGCTGCTCCATCCAGTACTCGTGCCACTTCTCGTCCTCGCCCGGCTTGACGAAGAACTCCATCTCCATCTGCTCGAATTCACGCGTACGGAAGATGAAGTTGCCCGGCGTGATCTCGTTGCGGAACGACTTGCCCACCTGCGCGATACCGAACGGCGGCTTCTTGCGCGAGGTCTGCTGGACCGCGAGGAAGTTGGTGAAGATGCCCTGGGCGGTCTCGGGGCGCAGATACGCGACCGAGCCGGAGTCCTGGGTCGGGCCGAGGTGGGTGGCGAGCAGCCCGGAGAACTGCTTGGGCTCGGTGAAGCTGCCCTTGTTGCCGCAGTGCGGGCAGTTGACGTCGGCCAGGCCGTTCTCGGGGAGCCGGCCGTGCTTGGCCTCGTACGCCTCCTCCAGGTGGTCCGCGCGGAACCGCTTGTGACAGGAGGTGCACTCGGTCAGCGGGTCCGTGAAGGTGGCGACGTGGCCGGACGCCTCCCACACCTCACGGGCCAGGATCACGGACGAGTCGAGTCCGACGACGTCGTCACGCGAGGTGACCGTGGAACGCCACCACTGCCGCTTGATGTTCTCCTTCAGCTCCACACCGAGCGGTCCGTAGTCCCAGGCGGCGCGCTGGCCGCCGTAGATCTCGCTGCACGGGTAGACGAAGCCACGGCGCTTGCTGAGGCTGACGATGGTGTCGATCTTGTCGGCGGCCACGGTGCTCTCTTCATTGATGACGACATTGACGACGAAGCGAATGCTTCAGGTTACCGGCGGCGGCACCCCCCGGATCAAATCGATAGTCGAAGCGATCAACAAGAGGACAGTTGTTGACAATCGTTTCCATCTTTGTTGAAAATGAGAGTCATGAACATACGCTGCCTCAGGCCCACGACCGCCCTCATAGGAGCCGCCGCACTGGGTCTGACCACCCTCACAGCCTGCTCCACCAACGCCGGAGACGGAAGGACGGACGGCAAGCTGGATGTGGTGGCGTCGTTCTATCCCATGCAATTCCTCGCCCAGCGGATCGGCGGGGACGCCGTCCATGTCTCCTCCCTGACCAAGCCCGGCGTCGAACCGCACGATCTGGAGATCAGCCCCCGGCAGACCGCCGATCTCAGCGAGGCCGGCCTCGTGGTCTACCTCAAGGGGCTCCAGCCCTCCGTCGACCGGGCCATCGCCCAGGCCGACCCGAAGCACGTGGCCGACGCGGCCTCGTACACCTCGCTGGAGGACCACGGCACGGAGGTCGAGGGCGAGCACGAGCACGGCGGCGAGGGCGAGAAAGGCCACGAGGAGCACGGCCACTCCGGCGACGCGGCCGCCGACCCCCACATCTGGCTGGATCCGGTGCGGTACGCCCAGGTGGCCGAGGGCGTCGGCAAGGCACTGGAGAAGGCCGACCCCGATCACGCCGCGACGTACAAGAAGAACACCACCGCCCTGGTCAAGGAGCTGAGCACGCTCGATCAGGACTTCCGGAGCGGTTTGAAGGGCCGTTCTTCGGACACCTTCATCACGACCCACGCCGCCTTCGGCTATCTCGCCGAGCGCTACGGCCTGCGGCAGGAGGCGATCTCCGGGCTCGACCCCGAGTCCGAGCCCAGCCCGGCCCGGGTCAAGGGACTGCACTCCATCGCCAAGAAGGACAAGGTCAACACCGTCTTCTTCGAGACCCTGGTGAGCGACCGCACGGCCAAGACGCTGGCGGGCGATCTCCATCTGCGGACCGATGTGCTGGATCCGATCGAGGGCATCGGCTCCAAGTCCAAGGGCGATGACTACGTCCAGGTCATGCGAGCCAATCTGAAGGCACTGCAGAGGGCGCTGGGCGCCAAGTGACGGAGGAAGCCATGGAAGCCGAGGAGACCCGGGAATCCGGGGTGGCCGGGGAATCCGGGGTGGCCGGGGAATCCGGGGTGGCCGAGGAGCCGGGCACAGCCCGGACCGCGGCACCGGCGGAGGACCCAGCCGCGGACCCCATATCCCTGCGCGGCGCCACGGCCACCCTCGGTGGCCGCCCCGTGCTGCGCGGTGTCGATCTGACCGTCCGCCGCGGCGAGGTCGTGGCGCTGCTCGGCGCCAACGGCTCGGGCAAGTCCACCGCCGTACGGTCCATCGTCGGCCAGGTGCCGCTCAGCGGCGGTGAGCTGGCTCTCTTCGGCATCCCCCACCGCCGCTTCCGCGACTGGGCCCGGATCGGCTACGTACCGCAGCGCACCACCGCCGCCAGCGGCGTCCCCGCGACCGTGCGGGAGGTCGTCTCGGCGGGGCGGCTGGCCCGCCGCCGGTTCGGCCCGCCGCGCAGGGCCGACCGGGCGGCCGTCCAGCGGGCCCTGGAGCTCGTCGGCATGGCCAACCGCGCCAGGGACCCGGTGAGCGCCCTGTCCGGCGGTCAGCACCAGCGCGTACTGATCGCCCGCGCCCTCGCGGGCGAACCGGAGCTGCTGATCATGGACGAGCCGATGGCCGGGGT
Source organism: Streptomyces yongxingensis (assembly GCF_055597465.1). Classification (NCBI taxonomy): domain Bacteria; kingdom Bacillati; phylum Actinomycetota; class Actinomycetes; order Kitasatosporales; family Streptomycetaceae; genus Streptomyces; species Streptomyces yongxingensis. Next base: position 7,389,968 of record NZ_CM145717.1, on the reverse strand, counting down.
CGACCTCGCCAGCCAGGAGATCCTCGCGGGCACCCTCCGCGAGCAGGTCGCCAGCGGCTCCACGGTCCTGCTCGTCCTCCATGAGCTCGGCCCGCTGGAGCCGCTGATCGACCGCGCGGTGGTGCTCCGCGACGGCTGCGTCGTCCACGACGGACCGCCGCCCAAGGCCGTGGGCCAGCACGCGCTGCCCGGCCACGATCACGTCCATCCCCATGCGGCGCCCGACGCCGAACCGATCCGGACAGGGTTGCTGACCTGAGATGCTCGAGATCCTCGACTACGCCTTCATGCAGCGGGCCCTGCTCGCCGCGGTCCTGGTGGGCATCACCGCGCCCGCCGTCGGCATCTACCTCGTCCAGCGGCGCCAGGCGATCATGGGCGACGGTATCGGCCATGTCGCCCTCACCGGCGTCGCCCTCGGCTTCCTGACCGGCACCAACCCGGTCTGGACCGCCGTCGGCGTCTCCGCGCTCGGCGCGATCCTCATGGAGCTGATCCGCTGGTACGGCAAGACCCGCGGCGATCTCGCGCTCGCGATGCTCTTCTACGGCGGGATGGCGGGCGGTGTGCTGCTGATCAACCTGTCGCCGACCGGCTCCAACGCCAACCTCACCACCTATCTCTTCGGCTCGATCACGACGGTCTCCCCCGAGGACGTCGTCGCGATCTCCCTGCTGGCCGCCTTCGTCGTACTGATCACCCTGGGGCTGCGCCGCCAGTTGTTCGCGGTCTGCCAGGACGAGGAGTTCGCCCGGGTGACCGGCCTCCCGGTGCGCACGCTCAACCTGCTGCTGGCCGTCACCGCGGCCGTCACGGTCACCGTCGCCATGCGCGTCGTGGGCCTGCTCCTGGTCAGCGCCCTGATGGTGGTCCCGGTCGCCGCCGCCCAGCAGGCCACCCGGGGCTTCGCGATGACGCTGGCGCTGGCGATCACCATCGGCGTCGTGGTGACCCTGTCCGGCACGGTCTTCTCGTTCTACAAGAACGTCCCGCCCGGCGCGAGCATCGTCGTCCTCGCCATCGGCGTCTTCGCCCTGATCACCGCCCTGGCCGCGCCCCTGGCGAAAAGACGTGCTCAGCGCGTGGCCGCGGCCGAGGAACGATGCACTCTGAGGGACGATGTACTCGTATAGTTCGCTGCTCGGGCCGTTCCGTCCACCACCCGGTCCATCGCTCTCATCCGCTACCCCGGCGATAACTGGCACAATGGCCGGGCAGAAGGCGCGGCGGGCGCGGAACGAGCCCCGAGAGCGACGGAGCATGCGAGGTTGAGGAGGCAGCTGTGGCGACCGCGGGTCCCCCAGTACGCGGCCGGTCCACCAGGCAGCGCGCCGCGGTGGCGGCGGCACTGGACGAGGTGGACGAGTTCCGCAGTGCGCAGGAGCTCCACGACATGCTCAAGCACCGGGGCGACTCGGTCGGCCTGACCACCGTCTACCGCACCCTCCAGTCCCTCGCCGACGCCGGCGAGGTCGACGTCCTGCGCACCACGGAGGGCGAGGCGGTCTACCGCCGGTGCAACAGCGAGGAGCACCACCACCACCTGGTCTGCCGCGCCTGCGGCAAGGCGGTCGAGGTGGAGGGCCCCGCCGTCGAGAAGTGGGCCGACGCGATCGCCGCCGAGCACGGCTTCGTGGACGTGGCCCACACCATCGAGATCTTCGGCACCTGCGGCGACTGCGCCGCGCCAAAGGCGTCCCAGGGCTGACCCCCACTCCACAGGGTCAGCCCTCGTTCCACAGGGTCACCCCTGCGGTCCGCTTCCCCCTGGGCCGTCACAGCCTTGTACTGAAACCACGCCCGTACGCGCGGCACCCTGCGCTTCGGCGGGGCGCCGAGTACCGTGCCAAGTACATGAACATTACGGCTACTTGGGGGAAAGCCTGATGTCCTTGTTTCCTGATCTGCCGGGACTGCCGGACCTCTTCATCGATCCGCCGTCCCCGAAGAAGACCGCGGGCGCCTTCCACACCACCAGCGCGACGGGGCAGAACAAGACCAAGCTGGACGACCCCGAGGCCGCCGGGAAGGCCCATTCGGGCTGGGCGGTCGCGAAGCCCAACCAGGAGTGCGTCACGGCATGGCGCAACCACCTGCACGACCTCGGCAAGTCGGCCAGGGAGGCGGCCGCCGCCATCACCGATGCCATGGACGACTACATGGACACCGATCTCTCCATCGAGGCGGAGCTCCGCAAGGACGCCCGCTGGCTGGAGGGTGCCTGATGGTCTCCGTACCCGACCTCCGATCCGCGAGCCCGCAAGCCTGGCGCGACGCCGCCACCGACGCCCTCACCGCCGCCAAGCACTGCGAGGAGATCGGCGCCTTCGCCCGCGACGACGTGGCCCGCACCATCGAGAAGCAGTGGGTGTCCGACGCGGGGCTCGCCGCCCGCCGCACCTTCGTCAAGCACGCCGAGGACTACGAAGCGGCGAATCTCGCGCTGCGCGAGCTCTGCCGCGTCTACGACGATCTGGCCGATGAGATCGAGGCCGCCCAGCGCGATCTGAACAGCGCGCTCGACTACGCCAAGGACCATGAGCTGACCGTCGACGACAGCGGTCGCGTCGCCAGCTCCAAGTCGGCCTCCGATCCGGGTGCCAACGGCCAGTCGGAGCCGGTCCGGCATGCCCAGGGCATCATCGAGGGCGCCCTGTCCCGTGCGACCAAGGCCGACACCGAGGCGTCGGCCGCGCTGCGGACCATCAGCGGCCTCACGGAGATCTCCGATCCGAAGCTGGTCAAGGAGGCGCTGAAGAAGAACAGCCCGCTGGCCATCGCGCTGCGCCTGACGGGGGCACCCAACGGTACGCATCCGATCAACGTTTCCCCCTCGCAGCTCGCCGCCGTGGAGCGGGCCGCGAGGGAGACGGGGATGAGCAAGACGCTGCTGCTGTCGATCCTCTGGCAGGAGCAGCAGTGGTACCAGAACTACGACAAGGACCTCCGCGGCCCCCTGCCGACCTTCGGCAGGATCTTCAACTGGACGCTCCAGCAGACGATCAAGCCGGACAAGTCGCTCGGCATCACGCATATGAAGCTGGGGACGGCCCGTAAGGTCATGGCGGACAACCGCGATGTGTTCACTGCGGCGGACGGCACCTATCTGGGAGACCTCAGCGATGCCCAACTCACCAAGTACATCGAGGAGAACCCCAACGAGGACATCCGCCTGAGCGCGTACTACCTGAAGGAGTTGCAGAAGAATCCGTACGGCTCGGACACGGACAAGCAGTTGTTCGTGCTCTACGCCGCCGACACCCCCGACGTCCGCGAGAAGAACGAGCAGTACGGGGACGACTCGGACCACCGAGGGGGCGACATCAAGGCCCGCGGCGAGAACTGGGACAAGCTCCAGCCGCGTCTCGAGGACGCCAAGGCGTGGGAGGCCCTGAGCGACGAAGAGCGCCAGAAGGCCCTGGAGCAGTTGGCGGGCGACACCCCCAAGGGGCACTCGTTCTCCATCGATCCGATCTACGGCGGCGAGACGCCCGGCACCGGCACCGGCGAGCCGGAGCCCGGAACACCGTCGCCGGAGCCCGGGAAGTCCCCCACCCCACCGTCCTCGGGTGACAAGAACGACGATGGAGGCGGCGGGGGCGGCGACAAGAAGCCGAGCGAGCCCAGCCCCGGTCTCACACCGCGTCCCTCGGCGACGGGCTAGGACCCCTGAAGAAGTGAGTTCATGAAGCGAGTGATCAGCGTCTTCGCGGCGGGGGCGGCCATGGCCGTCCTCGCCGCGTGCGGCAACACCACGCAGGGCGGCACCGGCTCGTCGCCGAGCCCGAGCGCCACGATGCCGGGCAATGTGCCCACGAAGCCCGAGTACCCGGACGCCGACGCGGTCGTGGAGGCCCTCGAAGCGGGCGGTGTCCCATGCGAGATCACCCGCCGTTCGCAGGGCAGTGGGCGCGGGGGCTCGAGCCTCGGATGCGCGTCCGTCATCGACGGCACGAAGTTCGAGAACGACATCCATGTACTCAATCCGGAGATCTTCGACCGCGACGACGTCGGCGATTCCATCGCCTCCCGGAGAAAGCCCCCCAGTAGCCAGACCCTGGTCGCCGCGGGTCACTGGTTCGTATGGGTCACCGAGCCCCGCTTCGCGAGCCGGATCGCGGCCGCTCTCGGCGGCGTCGTGCTGCCGCCCAAAAAGGCCAAGATCCCCGATTATCCGCTCCCGGACATCCCCCGCACCCCCCGCTACCGGACCGTCGGCGCCCTAGCCGACGACCTCGCGGCGGCGGTGGGCTGCGACGACCGGAAGCAGCGCTCGGACACCGTCCTGACCTGCACCACCGGCAAGGACACCGGCTCGCCCAACTGCGCCACCCTCGCCCTGCACGCCTCGGACGCCGACCGTAACGCGGTGCTGCGCGAGGCCATCGCCTACAAGGGCGTGCCCGCGACCCTGGTCACGGCCGGCAACTGGACCGTCAACCTCTGCGACTACGACCTCGGTTCACGCGTCGCCGACGCTCTGCACGGCACGGTCGTGTCCTACGACGGAGGCTGACCGCCATGCCCTCGGACAACCCTGGCCACTCCCCCGCCGCCCGTGTGCTGCGGCGGGCGGGATCCGCTCTTGGGCGGGGGCGGGCGGCGTTCGTGCGTTGCTGGGGCCATCCGCGTCTGAAGTGGCCCAAGCGCGTGGCGGCGGGCACCGTCGTGCTTCTGGTCGTGCCCCTCCTGACCGCCGGGGTGTCGCTGCGGCTGCAGTACGCGGGAGATCCCGCGCCCGGGACGCGGACCCGTGACCGGGACGCGGTGTGGCTCGGGCATGCCTGGGTGGACGGGCGCAATGGTGAGGCACAGTTGGCCGAGCTGGTCCGGCGGGTGCGTGGCACGGGCATCCGGGATCTGTACGTCCACGCGGGCCCGCTGGAGCACGACGGAAGCCTGCCCGCGGGGCGCTATCCGAAGGCCCGGTGGCTGGTGGACGCGGTGCGGCGGGAGCTGCCCGGGGTGCGCGTCCAGGCGTGGCTCGGCGACGTGCTGTCCACCGAAGGCCAAGCGGGGATGGACCTCGGCGAACGGGCGACGCGCGAGCGCGTCGTGCGCTCGGCGCGCCAGGTGCTGGACGCGGGGTTCGCGGGCGTCCACTTCGATCTGGAGCCCCTGCACTCCGGCGACCGGGACTATCTGTCGCTGCTGGACGATGTGCACGCGGTCACCCGTGCCCGTCACGCGCCGCTGTCGGTGGCCGCGCACCAGATCGATCCGCTCCCCTCCCTCCACTCCGTCGCGGGCTTCGTCGCCGGTCACCCCAAGTGGTGGTCGCAGTCGTACTTCGGCGCGGTCGCCCGCCGGGTCGACCAGATCGCGGTGATGTCCTACGACACGGCGATGCCCATGGAGAGCCTGTACGGGGGCTATGTGGCGCAGCAGACGCGGCTGGCCCTCGAGGCGACCCCGCGCGGCACGGACCTGCTGATGGGCCTCCCGGCCTTCCACACCGACGACATCGGCCACCACGCATCGGCCGAGACGGTGGCGGCCGCCGTCCGGGGCGCCCGCCTCGGCCTGAGTCGCGAGGACGCGCGCCGCGAGCGGTTCGGCGTCGCGCTGTACGTGGACTTCGCGGCGACGCCGGGTGACTGGGCCGCGTACCGGAGGGGCTGGGGCGCGCCGACATCGGATTGATCTCGGCGGGGGTTGTGGGTACGGTGCCCGACGTGATGAGTCCTGAATCAGACAGAACGGAGCCGCCGGTCGCTCGGCGGCGAGTCGTTCTCTGACCACTGATCTGACTTTGGTCTGACGCGATCTGACCCTTTGGGTCGATCTCGCTTCCAGCGACCGGACACGACTCCGTGTGTCTGGTTCCTCTCTCGGGCCCGCTCGTGGCGTAGTCCGACATCCAGCACGCGGCCGCTCTTGCCCGCATACGCTCATCGCTGATCGCTGGAGTCGACCTCTTGCCTGTCTTCCTCTATGTCCTCGCGCTCGCCGTCTTCGCGCAAGGGACGTCCGAGTTCATGCTGTCCGGTCTCGTACCGGGAATCGCCCGCGACCTCTCCGTATCGGTGGGGGCCGCGGCGAGTCTGACGTCCGCGTATGCGATCGGGATGATCGTCGGCGCCCCGGTGATGGCCGCGCTGAGCGCGCGATGGCCGCGGCGGCGTGCGCTGGCGGGCTTTCTGGCGGCGTTCGTCGTGGTGCATGTGATCGGCGCGGTCACGACGGACTTCGCCGTGCTCTTCGGAACACGTGTCGTCGCCGCGATCGTCAACGCCGGTTTCCTGGCGGTCGCGATGTCCGTGGCGACGGCGCTGGTCCCCGCGGAGCAGCGCGGCAGGGCCACCGCCGTTCTGCTGTCCGGGGTCACGCTGTCGTGCGTCGCGGGCGTCCCCGCGGGGGCGCTGCTCGGGGACTGGTCCGGCTGGCGTTCCGCGTTCTGGGCCGTGGCCGCCCTGTGCCTGCCCGCGCTGGCACTGGTCTTCCGTCAGGCGCCCGCCGACGCGGCGGGCCGCGAGGAGGTCTCGGTCAGGCGGGAGGCGCGTGCGTTGCGGTCGCGCTCGGTGCGGTTGGCGATGGTCCTCGCGGCCGTGGTCAACGGGGCGACCTTCGCGACCTTCGCCTACCTGGCCGTCATCGCCACGGACATCGCCCACCTTCCGGCCGCCGCGGTCCCGGCCCTGCTCGCCGCGTTCGGGGTGGGCGCGTTCGTGGGGGTGACCACGGCCGGGCGCACGGCCGACGGCGGGCTCGGGAAGGGCCTGCTCCTGGCGCTGTGCGTCCTGCCCGTGGGGTGGGCTCTGCTCGCCGTGACCAGCCCTTACGCGGCCCCGCTCTTCGTCGTGACGATCGTCCAGGGCGCCCTGTCGTTCGGCATCGGCTCAACGCTCGTCGCCCGCGTCATGCATGTCGCGCCCCAGGCCCCGTCGCTGGGCGGTTCGTTCGCCACGGTCGCGCTGAACGCGGGTGCCTTCCTGGGCCCGTTGATCGCGGGCGTCGCGACCGGGACGACGGGCGACTACCGGGACGCGGCGTGGATCAGCGCCGCCCTGGCCGCGACGGCGGTCGCCGCCGTCGCGGCTTCCCGGGCAGGGGTTGCCCGCGCCGGGGTCGAGGAAGCCGGGTAACCTCCGCGGGAGGCGCCAGTGGGCGCCCGGTTGAAGCGTGCGCGATAGGCCGTGGGAGTGAGTCCCACCCGGCCGACCATGTGCTTGCGCAGGGAGTCCGCGCTGCCCAGGCCGCTCTTCCCGGCCACCTGATCCATGGGCAGCTCGGTGGTCTCCAGCAGCTCTCTGGCCCGGTCGATGCGCTGGTGCAGCAACCATTGGAGCGGGCTCAGCCCGGTCTCCGCTGGGAAACGCCGGCTGAGGGTGCGCACGCTCATCTTGGCGTGACCGGCCAGGTCGGCCAGGGTGAGCGGGCGGTCGAGGTGTGCGAGCGCCCAGGCGCGGGTGGGGGCGAGAGAGGTGCCGCGCTCCGGCGGTAGCGGCGTCTCGATGAACTGGGACTGCCCGCCCGGCCGGACGGGAGGGACGACCGCGAGCCGCGCGGCCGCATTGGCGACCGCCGCGCCGTAGTCGACCCTGACCAGATGCAGGCACAGGTCGATGGCGGCGGCCGCGCCCGCCGAGGTGAAGATGCCACCGTCCTCGACGAAGAGGAGGTCGGGCTGCACATCGATTGCCGGGAAGCGAGTGGCGAGGTCATCGGCCAGCCCCCAGTGGGTCGTGGCGCGCAGCCCGTCGAGCAGGCCGGCCTGGGCCAGTACGAAGGCGCCCGTACACAGGGAGGCGATCCGCGCGCCGGCGGCCGCGGCTTTCCGCAGGGCGTCGAGGACCTCCGTGGGAGCCTGCTCGCCGCCACTGCCGACAGCGATGACCGTGTCGGCGCCCTCCACCGCGTCCAGGCCGTCCGGCACTACGACGTCGGGGCCGCCGACGGTCGGCGTCGGGCCGGGTCGCGCCGTACAGACGCGCACATCATAGTGCGGGACGTTGTTGAACACCATGAGCGGGATCGAGACGTCGAAACTGAGCACGGGCGGCACGATGACTGCGGCGACGCGGTGCATGGCCAGATCCTCCGGAAGCGTGGCATTCCGGCCAGTATCCCACGAAGCCGTGGAGCGGCACCGTTGTCCGCATGACATCTCATGTGATCGTGGGCCGCGGAGCCGCCGCGTCGAAGACCGCTCTGCTGCTGGCCGAGGACGGCGAGCGGGTACGCATGGTCAGCCGGACCGGCGGCGGGCCCGACCACCCGCTCATCGACAAGGTCGCCGCGGACGCGACCGACACCGACCGGCTCACCGAGCTGACGGAGGGGGCGGACACGCTGTTCACCACCGCCGCGCCGCCGTACCACCTCTGGCCCGAGCAGTTTCCGATCTTGTCGGCGTCACTCCTGGGCGCGGTGAAGCGGACCGGGGCCGCGTACGTCATGCTCGGCAACCACTACGCCTATGGGCCCGTAAGCGGGCCGATCACGCCGGACTTCCCCTTGGCCGCGACCGGCCCCAAGGGGCGGGCCAGAGCGCGGGTATGGGAGGAAGCCGCGGCCTCAGGGGTGAAGGTCACCGAGGTGCGGGCCGCCCAGTTCTACGGCGACGGCGCCTTCTCGGTATTCAGCCTCATGGTGCAGCGGCAGGTCATGGAAGGGAGGCTGGTCCTGGTGCCGCAAGAACTCGACGTGCCCCACAGTTACTCGGCGATCGGCGACACCGCACGCACGCTGGTCGCCGCGAGTCGCGACGAGCAGGCGTACGGCCGGGCCTGGCACGTACCCACCTCGACCCTGTCGGTGCGGGAACTGGCCGTGCGACTCGCCGAACTCGCGGGGGCACCGGAACCGCGGCTGGAGGAGATGACCGAACGCGATCTGACCCTGCTCGCGCTCAACGAGCCGTTCTGGGCCGAAATGCACGAAGTGCTTACCAAGCCCGGCCACCCGTTCGTCATCGACTACTCCGAGACCGAGAAGATACTCGGCGTGAGCGCCACCCCGGCGAACGACGTGCTCCGGGAAGTGATCTAGAGCGGCTCGGCGCGGGCGTTGCGCCGGCGGACGTTTCGGGGCGGCCGGCCGGCGCGATCAGCGGTCGTCGCCAACGGGTGCGAGCTGTCGGCTGAGCCTGAGCACGTCGTCGACCGTCCGGGGGTCGGTGCTTCCGCGGAAGGCGGGGACGGGGGTGGCGTCGGGGCCGATGAGCAGGCCGGTCCGGCCGTCGAGGGAGGCGTCGGTCGCGGCGACGACGGACGACCGGGCGGCCAGGGCCGCGGGTCCGGCGGTGGAGCGTTCGAACGTCCGCCGGACCAGCGGCCACAGCAGGCGCAGCGCCGGGGAGACGATCTTCGGTGAGCGCATGGTGCCGTTGGTCATGTCGGTCGCGGCGCCGCCGGGGTCGGCCGCGAAGACCGTGACACCGCTGCCGCGCAGGCGTTCCGCCAGGTCCAGGGTGTAGGCGAGGTTGGCGAGCTTGGCCCGGCCGTACCAGTGGAAGGCGTAGTAGCCACCGGGCGGTTCGACGGCGTCGAAGGTGCGCCTGGCGGCGCGTATCGCAGCGGAGCTGACGTTCACGATCCGGCTCGGCCCGCCGGCGCGGAGCTGGTCAAGGAGCGATTCGGTCAGCAGGTACGGCGAGAGGTGGTTGACGGCGAACGTCGCCTCGATCCCGTCGACGGTCCGCTGCCGGTCCGCGAACATCGCACCCACGTTGTTGACCAGGACCTTCAGCGGGCCCTCGGCCGCGAGGCGGGCGGCGAGCGCCCGGACGTCGGCGAGGGACGCGAGGTCGGCCGCCATGAAGTGCGGCTCGCCGCCGGTCGCGACCGCGGCGATCCGCTCGACCGCGCGGGCGCCGCGCTCGGCGTCCCGGCCCACCACGGTGACGGCGAACCCGCGCGCCGCCAGCCCCATCGCGGTCTCCAGACCGATCCCCCCGGTCCCCGCCGTCACGACCGCCCGCTGCTCCATGGGTCCGCCCTCCGCCGCCTCGCCATCCGTAATCGGATAGCTATCCGATTCGATGAGGGCACACTAGCACGACCGGATAGCTATCCGGTTAGCGAGGTGAACCAGTCGTCAGCGCGGGGGACGCAGCCCCTCGAGAAGGACGTCGAGGTAGACCTCGGCGCGCTTCGGGTCGCTGTCACCGGCACGTACGGCGTGCTCGATGCCGCAGAGCAGACGGCGCACATCGTCGGCCTCGACGTCCCGCCGGATGGCGCCACTCCGGCGGGCCCGGTCGAGCAGGTGCGCGACGGCCCCGTCGAGCTCGGCCTTGAGCGCCGCGGTCCGCGCGTCGGTATCACTGGCGGATTCGAGAACGGCGGCGAAGCCGCTGTCGCCCAACGCGTGCAGGAGGGTAAAACGCAGCAGGCGATGCAGCCCCGCGAGGGCGTCCTCCTCGGCGGCCGCGGCCTGGGCCTCGTCGACCAGTTCCTGAAAGCGCTCGGTCGACAGCGCCTCCCACAGCGCGTGACGATTGGGGAAATGCCGATAGACGGTCCCCACGCCCACCCCGGCGAGCCGGGCGATGGCATTCAGCTGAAGCGAATCATCACCGGCGGCCAACTGTTCGCGGGCGACCCGCAACACCCGAGCACGATTCCGCGCCGCATCCGCCCGCAGCCCCGGCTCCTGCTCGCCTTTCGCTGTCACGCGCCCAGCATAAGCCGCCGCCCTCGGTCCGATGCTCCCCGCTCATGAGTGCTGTACAGCAACGGTCACGTCGCCGGGGTCAGGCAGCGCGGTCGGAGCCTCGTCGGTGTACCAGGAGTACTCCAGAGCCGATAGCCTCCCATCGCTCACCCATAGCAGCAGTTCGCCGACCAACTCTCCGGAGGAGTCCTTCACAGCGCCAGTAGCGGGGATCACACCGTTGGGGACCTCCGCAGGCGGAAAAGACTCGAGCACTTTGAGATCCACGCTGGGCGAATCTCTCCCCCAGCGACCGACGACACGCGTTGCTGGAACCTGCTGCCTCAATTGCTCAGCGCCGGGAAACCGCGCTGACAGGAGCTTGTTGAGTACATCGCTTTCAGCCGCTCGTAGATGCCTGGGCGGATGCTCGACTGCCGCCATCATTTCCCTCCGGGGAACTTGTCTTCGATGAACGCCGTACCTACTCGCGGCACCCCCTTCACCATGGCTCCGCGAATCGTCACGACCTCGCCGTCGATCGTACGCTTGACCACAAACCCGCCAGCGTCCGGCAAGTCATCCTTTTCGCCCAAGCTATTAACGATGCGCCTGAATGCCTGTTCCCTGCCTCCAGAATTCTTGACGATGTCCTCGAACCCGTGCTTCGGAGGGTCGATTACATGCTCCAGCTTGCGCGGAGTGTTGTCCAGTTCGTAAGCCTTGTCCAGAGCCTCTTGTGGACAGCGCTGAAGACCGAGCGGATCAGCCCGGCCGAGCGAGTTGGTGACATACGCGTAATGGTTGGGGGCGGGGTCCAGGCCGAGGGGGTCCGGGGTGACGTAGCGGGCGGTCTCTGGGTCGTAGTGGCGGAAGTAGTTGTAGTACAGGCCCGTTTCGGGGTCGGCGTATTGGCCGGGAAAGCGGAGGGGGCAATCAACCGTTGATCCGCTCGCCCCGGAGGGGAAGTGGGGTGCGGTGTCGTCATCGGCGCCGGTGAATTTCTCAATGAGGGATTCGCCGGGCTCGCGCACCAGTGACGTGTGGTCGGTTTGGGTCAGGGGGCGGTGGGTGTCCGGGGCGTAGTCCCAGGTGGTGTGGTTGCCCTCTGATGTGGATTGCTCCGCAAGGCGGGTGTCTTCCCATGCGAAGGTCACCGATTCCGCCACCGTGCCGTCCTCGGCCAGGCGCTGTTTCGATATGCGACGGCCGAGGGGGTCGTACGCGTAGTGCCAGTGGTCGCCGTCCGGAGTTTTCGCGTCCGTCAGGCGGTCTTCCGCGTTCCAGGTGTAGGTCCAGGTGCGGGTCTGGCCGTTGAGGAGTTTGCGGGTGCGGCGGGTGAGGCGGCCCTGGGCGTCGTGTTCATAGGTGGTGCGGCCCGCTCGGTGGATCAGCGTGCCGGTGAACTCCCGGTCGCCGGGCGCCTCATGGCCCGGGGCCGTGGCCTGCGTCAGGTTGCCCGCCGTGTCGTAGGCGTAGGTCTCGGTCCAGCCGTGGGCGTGGACCGCCGTCACGCGGCCGACCGGGTCGAGGTCGAAGCGGCGGGTGCCCGACGTCAGTTCGCGGATCTCGGTGAGGTAGCCGTCCGGGCGGTAGGCGTAGGAGCGGTGTTGGAGGATCCGGTCCGCCTCGTTGCCACGGCCCTCGGCGATCGTCTGGGTGGTCAGGCGATCTGACTTGTCCCAGGTCTGCGCCAGCGTCACGGACTCGCCCACGCGGCGTTCCGTCTCTCGGCCCGCCGCGTCGTACGTAAAGGTCAGGGTGCCTGCCGTGCCAGTACGCAACGCGGTGGGGCGGCCCGCCGCGTCATAGGTCCACGCCGTCGTCAGGCCCGAGGGCATCGTGCGTTCGGTGCGGCGGCCCACGGCGTCATACGCGTACGTCGTCGTCCGGCCGTTGACCGTCTCGGACAGGACTCGGCCCACCGCGTCCCGTTCGAGAGTCACCACCGAGTCGGCGTTGCTCGCTTGGGTCAGGGCGCCCTGCGCGTCGTAGGCATACGTCGTCCGTGCGCCCGCCTCGTCGCGTTGTTCCGTCGTGCGGCCCAGCGCGTCCCGGGTGAAGTACAGCGTCTCGCCCGCCCCGTTGGTGCGGGTCAGCAGGTCACCCGCCGCATCGTGGGTGTAGCCGATGGTGCGGCCGTTGAAGTCCGTCTCGGAGGTGAGCCGGCCCGCCGGGTCGTAGCTGTAGGTCCACGTCAGGCCCTGGGGGTTGGTGACCTCGGTCAGGCGCAGCTCGGTGTCGTAGGCGAAGGCGTACCTCGCGCCGTCCGGCTCCGTACGGGTGGCCGGGACGTCGAAGTGGGTGGACGTCTGATGGGTGGTGTGGCCCGCCGGGTCCGTGTGGGTGAGGAGGTTGCCCTCGCCGTCCCAGGTCCAGCTCTCCCTGGCCCCGTCCGGCTCCTCCCGCCACGCCGGTTTGCCCTCGGTCGTCCAGCCCATACGGGTGGTGTGGCCCAGCGGATCCGTCACCTCCACCACCCGGCCGAAGGGGTCCCGGCGAACACTCGTGGTGTGCCCCAGCGGATCCGTCACGGCAATGGGGAGCCCGGCCCCGTCCGGGGTCAGGCGCGTGGTGTTGCCCAGCGCGTCCGTCACCTCGGCCAGGTGACCCCGCTCGGTGTAACCGTACGCCGTGGTCGACCCCGCCGGATTCCCCCGGCTCCGGCACCGGGTACACCAGCCGCATCCCGTCCGCGGCGGCGAACACCACGCCCTCCGCGTCCAGTTGGACCCGCTCGTCCAGCAGGCTGGCCCACGTCGGGCCGAACCACACCCCGCCCCGGTACGAGGACACATGCGTGCGCTCGAAGACCAGCGGCAACGACCCCGGCAGCGTCAGATCAGTCTGCTCCATCAGCATCGCACCCGTCGCGATGTCGATCGGCTCACCCGTACACGGACACTTCTTGGCCGGACGGGCGGCCGGACCCTCCTCCACGAGATTCGGGCGCAGCGAGGGCACCTTCGGCGGCTTGAGCAGATCCGGAACACCGGTGAGCTTCGGCATCACACCGGGCTTGAGCACCCCCAACCCCGCGCCGAAGATCCCGCCGTCGATCATGCCGTCCTTGGCCGCCTGGTTGACCTCGTCCAGGCTGAAACCCTTCTGCTGCCCCAGGGCGATCTTCACCGGCTGCGCCACCGCCGCGTCGATCGTCACCGACAGCACACTGGTGAAAACCGCGCCAGTCAGCATCTCCGCCGCGATGACAGCGACCGACTCCTCCACGGCGACGCCCAGACCGGCGGCCATGGCGATGATCTCCGCCGCTACACCATCGGAGGCGCCCCCGGTGACGATGGTCAGCAGCCCGCCGCCAACGAGTGCGACGGCATCGATGCTGATCTGCGTCCACAGCTTCTCGATCGCGTCATCGACCGTGTCGGCGAACTTGTCCAGCGCTTTGGCCATGTTCCGGGCGGACTTGGCGAGATTGCTCAGCCAGCCCTCGTCCTCGCCCTTAGCGTACCGGCCCCAGAAGGTCTCGAAGGCGTCGATCGCCTCGCCCTTGTTGTGGTGGATGAGCGTCGTGGCCGCCTTGTTGGTCGCGACGCGCACATCGTCCACACTGTCGGCGAACGTCCGCCAGGCGTCCGCGGCGTGGCGCAGCGTGCCGGAGTTGGCGTCCGGCCACCACATGCCCAGCTTCATGAGGAGGGCCTTGGCCTTGTCCTCGATGCTCACCGGCCGCCACCGTGGCCCGGCCCGTCCTTCTTGGCCTTGGTGAACATGCCCTCGATGAGCTTGTCGTTGTCGACATGCCCGTCGGCCATGTCGTTCATCGCCTCGTAGATGCTGGTCAGGCCGAGGACAACAATGCCGGCCGCCGACTCGATGTGCTTCTGGTTCGGCTTGTACTGCTTGCCGAAGTCCTTACCCGGCTTGTCGTCCCCCCACGGCTCGCCATAACCGTCCAGCGTCGAGATCAGCGTGGTCAGCGCCTCACTCAGCTTCACCGCCTGGTGATGGAACGTCGGCGCGACAGACTTGATGTCAGCCACCTTGATGTCCAGGACCTTGCCGTCGCCGTGCCCGCCGCCACTGTGCCCGCCGCCGCTGCCCATGCGACGCCTCCCCCGCTGCGCGTTTGTCGTACAAAGCTCCCAGGCTAGGGCGACGACCCTCACGGACCGTTCAACGTGGCCTCTACAGCGAGTAAAGAGCGCTCACCTCGGCGCGCGCCCCGCTCCCCCTCCCGAGGGCCATTGACGAAGCGGAACACGGATCCGTATATTAATCGGAACCGCGCTCCGCTTTCGGGCGGAGCCGCAACAGCGCTGTAAGGAGAGTGCAGGAGTGATTCTGGTCACCGGGGGGCTCGGCTTCATCGGCTCCCACACCGTGCAGGCACTTCTGGACGCGGGCGAGGAGTGTGTGCTGGTCCAGCGTCGCCCCGCCGACCTGCCGGAGGGTCGTTTCAGCGCGCCGGTCGCGGTGGAGCGGGCCGACATCACCGATCTGAGCGCGCTGCTCGACGTCGGCACGCGCCACAAGATCACCGGCATCGTGCACCTCGCGGGGTCCATGCCCTGGCCGCCGGACCCCGAGCAGCCCATCGAGGCGACGCGCACGGCGATCGGCGGCCTGCTCAACGTCCTCCAGGCCGCGCGGGACTGGGGCGTGCGGCGGGTGGGCGTGGCGAGCACGATCGGTGTCTACGGCGGCGGGACGGAGGCCGCGCTCACCGAGGACATGCCCGTGTCGCTGAGCTCGGGGCACCTCATCCCGACCTTCAAGAAGATCGGCGAGCTGCTCAACGACCACCTGGCCGACGCCACCGGCATCGAGATCATCAACTACCGCATCTCCGGGATCTGGGGGCCGCTCGAGCCCCACGGCCCGCTGTTCTTCGCCGCCCCCGAGCTCGTCCACGCCGCCGCGCGCGGCACCGAGCCGGACCTCTCCCCCCTCCCGGGGCCCGCGTACGCGGAGGACGCGCTCGACCTGTGCTACGCGAAGGACGCGGGCCGGGCCATCGCGCTCCTCCAGCTCGCGGACCGTCTCAACCACCGCACCTACAACGTGGCCTCCGGCCGCGCCACGAGCAACGCCCAGATCATCGCCGCCATCAAGAAGGTCGTCCCGGACGCCCGGGTCGACCTCCCCACCGGCGGCACCACCCCGCCGCGCTACCTCGACATCACCCGCATCCGGCAGGACACCGGCTACGCGCCCGCCTACGACACCGAGCGCGCGGTCGCCGAGTACATCGCCTGGCTGCGGGCGGGCAATGAGCGGTGACCCAGACCTGGAGTCCCGAGTCAGCGACGGGTGAGGTGGGTGAGCGTGACGCCGTTGGGGAAGGCCGTGCGCTCGGCGACGTCGAAGACGGTGGGATCGAAGGCGCCGTCGAAGGCCGGGATCCCGGCACCCGCGACGACGGGGTAGTTCTTGATCACCAGTTCGTCGATCTCCGGCAGCAGGGCACCCGCGAGCTTGCCGCCACCGCAGAGCCACACGCCCAGCCCCGCGCCGTCCTCCCGCTTGAGCTCGCGTACGAGGGCGAGCGGGTCGCCCGGGACGACGGTGACGGCCGGGTCGGTGTCGGGCTCGAGGGTGCTGGACACCACGTACTGGCGCAGGTGGGCGTACGGGCTGGTGATCCCCGCGTCGAGGGCGGGGCGGTAGGCGCCGAGGCCCATGATGACGGTGTCGAAGTGCCGGTTGGGCGCGTCGGCCAGGCCGATCGCCGCGCGGTACCCGGTCGGGACCGTCTCGGGAAACAGCGTATTGGTCCAGGCCGAGTAGGCGGCGGACTGCTGTTCGTCGCCGCTGGGGAAGAAGTCGTACTCGCCGCCGGGGCCCGCGATGCGGCCATCGAGCGTGACACCGACGTAGTACACGAGCTTTCGCACCTTTAGCCGCTCCATACGTAGTACTCTGGTTGAAGTGGTTTGAACGTAGTACTACAGATGGAGTGGTGTCAATGGTGAGACGGAACGACCAGCGGCGCGCGGCCCTCGTGGACGCCGCGATCGAGGTGCTGGCCAGGGAAGGCGCACGCGGCCTGACCTTCCGCGCGGTGGACGCCGAGGCCGCCGTACCCGCCGGGACCGCGTCCAACTACTTCGGCAGCCGCGACGATCTGCTCACCCAGGCCGGTGCCCGGGTCTATGAGCGGCTCCAGCCCGACGAGGCCACGATCGCCCGCCAGCGGGCGGCGGGCCGCGACCGGGAGACCTACGCGGAGCTGATGCGTGAGCTCGTGAGCCGCGTCGCATCGTTCCGCACCGGCTATCTGGCGCTGCTGGAACTCCGCCTCGAGGCCACCCGCCGGCCCGAGCTGCGCAAGGTCCTCACCGAGCGGGTCCGGGCCGACCTCGACGCGAACGTCGCGTACCACGAGGAGTCGGGCCTCCCTGGCGACGCCACGGCCGTCAAGCTGCTCGTGCTGGCGCTGAACTGGCTGATCGTCGAGCAGCTCACCTTGCCGGACGTCTTCACGGAGGCGGAGCGGGATCAGTTGGTGGCGGCCGCGGTGGACCGCATCGTGGCGGCGGAGTGAGGATCGGGTCCGGGCTCACCGCCCGGGTCCGGGCCCCGCTCATACCGCTTACGCGGAGTGGGAGTCCTTCTGGGAGTCCTTCTTCAACTGCTCCTCGTTGGGGATCGCCCCGCCGAAGCGGCGGTCCCGCGAGGCGTACTCCAGGCACGCCCGCCACAGGTCGCGGCGGTCGAAGTCCGGCCACAGCACGTCCTGGTACACCATCTCGGCGTACGCGCTCTGCCAGATCAGGTAGTTGGACGTCCGCTGCTCGCCCGAGGGGCGCAGGAAGAGATCCACATCCGGCATGTCCGGGTAGTAGAGGTACTTCGCGAACGTCTTCTCGTTCACCTTCGACGGGTCGAGGCGGCCCGCCCGGACGTCCTCCGCCAGCGCCTTCGCCGCGTCCGCGATCTCCGCACGGCCGCCGTAGTTCATGCAGAAGTACATCGTCATGGCGTCGTTGTCCTTGGTCTGCTCCTGGGCGACCTGGAGCTCCTGCGCCACCGACTTCCACAGCTTCGGCATCCGGCCCGCCCAGCGGATCCGGACGCCCATCTCGTCCATCTCGTCGCGGCGGCGGCGGATGACATCGCGGTTGAAGTTCATCAGGAAGCGCACCTCGTCGGGCGAGCGCTTCCAGTTCTCGGTCGAGAAGGCGTAGAGGGAGAGGTTCTTGACCCCCATCTCGAGGCAGCCCTTGAGCACGTCCAGCACGACACCCTCGCCGACCTTGTGCCCCTCGGTGCGCGGCAGCCCGCGCTCCTTGGCCCAGCGGCCGTTCCCGTCCATCACCACGGCCACGTGCTGCGGCACCAGCTCACCGGGGATCTTCGGCGGCCGGGCGCCGGACGGGTGCGGTTCCGGGGTCCGGTACTCGCGCCGCTGTCGGCCCAGAAACCCGCGTCCTGCCATGCCTGCCACGTCTCCCTCAGCTCTTGCTCTGTCGTACTACTTCTCTACGTACCGCAGCGACCGAAGTCCCCGCTCCAGGTGCCAGTGCAAATACGCCGCCACGAGCCCGCTGCCCTCCCGGGCATGCCGCAGCTCACACGCGTCCGCCGTCGCCCAGTCCCCGGTCAGCAGCGCGCCCAGCAGCGTCAGCGACTCCGCCGAGGGTACGACGCTTCCGGGCACCCGGCACTCTCCGCAGATGACCCCGCCCGCGCCGACCGAGAAGAACCGGTTCGGACCGGGCATCCCGCACTTGGCGCAGTCGTCGAAACTCGGTGCGTAGCCGTTGACGGCGAGGGAACGGAGCAGAAACGCGTCCAGGACGAGATGCGGCTCATGATCCCCGGCGGCGAGGGTGCGCAGCGCGCCGACGAGCAGCAGATACTGCTGTACGGCGGGCTCGCCCTCGTGGTCGGTGAACCGCTCGGCCGTCTCCAGCATGGCCGTACCGGCGGTGTAGCGGGCGTAGTCGGTGACGATGGCGCTGCCGTACGGAGCGATGGTCTCACTCTGCGTGCAGAGCGGCAGCCCGCGGCCGATCAGCTCGCCACCCCCGCGCGAGAAGAACTGCACGTCAACGTGGCTGAACGGTTCGAGCCGCGCCCCGAACTTCGACTTGGTCCGCCGCACTCCGCGCGCGACGGCGCGGACGCGGCCGTTGTTGCGCGTGAGCAGGGTGATGATCCGGTCCGCCTCGCCCAGCTTCTGGGTGCGCAGCACGATGCCGTCGTCGCGGAACAGACTCATGCGGTTTATTGTCCCTCAGCGGCACAGGTGATCGAACCGCCCGGCCCGGACGGCCCGGGTCAGCGCCCGGAGGGCGGCGGGGGTGGTTGCGATCACGGTCTGCGGTTCGTCGCTCTCGCGGAGGAGGATCGCGGTGGCGTCCGGGACTTGGGCCAGCTCGACGCAGGCGTTGTCTGGGGCGTCGGCCGAGTACGAGGACTTCCGCCACTGTATGTGGGACATCTCCATGCCTTCAGAGTCGGGGCGCGATGGCGTGAATGAAATCGCGCGTGTCTTCGGGTGTGAGGGACAGCTCTTCCGTCCGATCGAGAATCCGCCGGTAGTTGGCGAGGTGGGTCTCTCCGTCAAGGAACATCACACCGGTGGGCGCGTCGAGCTGCACCGTATCCAACTGCGGGACCGCCCCACGCACATAGGCAGCCGAGACCCCGGCATTGGGAAACCCTCCGGCGGAGAAGGGAATGGCTCGCACCGTGACATTGTCCCGCTCCGATGCCTCAAGGACACGCTCCAGCTGAGCGCGGGCCACCTTGGACCCACCGAACTCCATCCTCAGCGCAGCTTCGTGGATAAGGAAGGTGCACGGCGGCGGATCGTCCCGATCCAGGACATCGCGACGGCGCAACCGGAAGGACAGGCTGACTCGAAGTTGCGCGGGAGTCGGTTCCGGCTCGGCGGTCGAGAACACGGCCTTCGCATAGTCCTCAGTCTGCAGGAGACCCGGGATGTGCATGATCTGCACGGCGCGCAAGCTCACGGCTCGGAATTCGAGCTCGGCCAGGTCAAGGGCGCTGGCAGCCATCTTGCCCTGGTACTCGTCCCACCAGCCCCGGCCGCGCTCGGTAGCCATGGCTGCAAGAGCGTCAACATACGCCTGGTCACCGCAGGAGTAGACAGCAGCCAGCATCCTGACGCGCTCCTCGCTCACACCCAGGCGGCCCGACTCCATGTTGCTGACCCGTGCACCCTCGGCGCCCAGCTGCTGAGCCGCGTGGGCCACCGTCATCCCGGCGTGCTCACGCATCTTGCGCAATTCGGCACCAACGCGGCGCTGTCGCGCGGTTGGGGCTGCCTTCTGCGGCATGTACGAACCTCCCCTTGCCCACCTCGTCACAGAGTGCGCCTGCGACACTACTCGAATCCACGAGCGGCTGCATGAATACAGAATTAAGCGCTGCATAGCTGCACCCGCATGCTCTATGGTCCTGATAGCGCAACGCATCGAACCAACCACGCACCGCGTTGGGAGTACCGCCATGCCCGAAGTCGCCGAACCCACCGAACCCCCGTACGCCTACCGCTTCAGCGCCCCCAACTCCCCCAAGAGCCCCAGGGTCTGCCGCGACGCGATCGCCGCGCTACTCCAGGCCAACGACCTGCACGACCTCGCGGACACGGCGAAACTCCTGGTCTCCGAGGCCGTGACGAACGTCAATCAGCACACCGACACCCAGCTGATCCACATCGACACCCTCGTCCGCGACCGCATCGCGACGATCGCCGTACGCGACGGCTCCCCGGAACGCCACCCGTACCCCCGCGACGCGGCGCCCGACGAGGAGGGTGGACGCGGCCTGTTCCTGATGCGGGAGCTGGCCTACGCCTGGGGCGTCACCTGGGAGAACGGGCTGCGCCCCACCGGCAAGCACATCTGGTTCGAGCTCCGCGAACCCATCACCGAGTGATCAAGAGTCAAGAGCGCGCACGCGGCAGCGTGTAGCCGCGCCTGAGCCCGAACCGGGAGATGACCAGCAAGACGGCCAGTTCGCCAAGGATCACCAGGAAGACCCCGGCCTTCGGCAGCACCGAGCCCAGCAGTCGGCCACGCGAGCCGTATCCCCAGTCGTCGCCGGCGAACACGGTGGCGCCCTTCCTCGTCGGCTCGGCGCCCGCGTCGACATCCCCCTCGCCGGTACGCCCGCCGGAGAACCGCCACGTCGCGCGGCAGGTGTACTGCGGGGTGCCCTTGTAGCTGTGAGTGGAGCACCGCCGCACATCCAGCACATCGGCCCGATCCCCCGTGACCAACCGCTCGGCTTCCCGGTACTGCCACAGGCCCCACCCGACGAGGGCGGCCAGACTCACGGCGACCAGCAGCCGGAAGATCAGCTTCCGAGGCCGTTTCCCCGGCCGCTCGAGCATCCCTGTCGGATCCGGTTCCATCCCCACCACACCCCCACCATCGCCATAATCGAGGCAAAGGTAGCCGGGGAATCACGCATTCAGTCTCCGCGAAGGGGACTGTGTGTCGGTTCGCGGGGCCAGTGAGCCCAATGTGGTGGGCCGGACCGCGTCGGTGGCGGTTGAGCCGAGGAGCAGGTCGGTCAGGTCGTGGGGCTGGGACTGCTCGTCGGTGGGGGTCGCCGCGGTGATGCGGTCCAGGCGGAAGCCTCGGCCGGCGCGGCGGGTGCGGCACCAGGCGATGAGGTACCAGCGGCCGTCGGCGGTGAGGAGTCCGGACGGTTCCACGACGCGGTCGGTTTCGCGCCCGGCCGCGTCGGAGTAGGACAGCCGCAGCGCCACGTTGTGGGCGAGGGCCCGTTCCACCGCGGTGCGGATCTCGGAGTCGGTTCGGGTCGGCCGCGTCACGATCCGTGCGGCGAGTTCGCGGGCCGCCGTCGAAGCGGGGCCGGTCATCGAGGCCGCGATCTTCTGGGCCGCGGTGCGGGCCGCGCCCGCGTAAGGGGTGGCGGCGCCGACAGTGGCGAGCGCGGCGGTCAGCGCGGAGGCTTCTTCGGCAGTGAAGTGGATCGGGGGGAGGGTCATCTCCGGGGAGATGGACCAGCCCCCGCCCCGCCCGGGTGTGGTGCGCACCGGAACGCCGGTCTCCATCAGTGCCTGGAGGTCGCGCTGCACCGTGCGGGTGCTGATCTCGAATCGCGCGGCGAGCGCCGCGACCGTCAGCGGCCGCGGCGCGGCCGCGCGCAACTCCTCCACCAGCGCGTACAGCCGGGCGGTGCGGTTCATGAGGCCGACGCTACCGTCACGCGGTGGCCAGGAAGTCCCGCTCACGCCGCAGTTCCCGCTCGGTGACGGTGAGGGGGAACAGGGTGAATCCGTGCATCGCGCCGGCGATGACGTCGAGCCGTACGGGCGCGCCCGCCGACTGCCATCGCTGAGCCAGGAACAGGGAGTCGTCCAGCAGCGGGTCCTCGGTGCCGACGACGATCCGGGCGGGCGGCACACCGGCCAGGTCGGCGAACAGGGGGGAGACCTCGGGGTCGCGGCGCCGCTCCGCCTCCATCCCCGGCGTGAACAGCTCATAGGCGGCCCGCAGCGAATCGGTGTTGCTCAGCAGCGGTCGGGGGCCGAACAATCGCAGGCTCGGTGTCATCGACAGGTCGTAGGCGCCGAAGAGCAGGTGGGCCGCGCGGAACGCGCCGGTGATGCCGTGCCGGTCGCGAAGGCGCAGCAGCGTCAGAACGCTGAGGTGGGCACCGGCCGATTCACCGCCGATCAGCAGCCGTTCCGTACCGAACTCGGCCGTGGCGTGCTCCACCAGCCACCGGGCGGCCGCTTCGCAGTCGTCGGGCCCGGCGGGGAACGGGTGCTCCGGGGCCAGGCGGTACTCCACGCTCACCACGGCCAGCCGTGCCTCCACGGCAAGCCGCCAGAGCCTTTCGTCCTGCCCGTCCGCGGAGCCGAACGCCCAACTGCCTCCGTGGATGTGCAGGTGCACGCCGTCGACGCGGTCCGGCACGAACGTCCGCACCTTCACCCCGCCCGCGACGACGCGGTCCTGGCCGTGCTCCAGTCTCACCGGCGGTGTGTCGGCGCCGAGCCGGTTGCGGCGTAGGAGCGCCAGGGTGGCCGCGCTCGGCACCGGCCCACGGGCCGGCCGGCTCGCCGCGTCGGCGGCGAACTTCTCGTTGAAGGCGAGGGTTTCGGCGAGGCAGTCCTCATCTGTGATCGTCATGCCGCCGACGGTCGCAGCCGCCCGCGACAACACCCTGTCACCCTTTCTCTGTGATCTACGTCATGGCCTGTGCGATGCCGCGGCCGCGATGTCGCTGCCGCGATGTCACAGCCGTGTGCTGGGCGCGATCTGGGCCGGTCACAACGCGGTGGAGGCAGGGCAGTTGGCGGCTCGGCGGCGTTCTCCATTGCGCACACTGGTTCCGCGGGGCAGGTCAGCGACGAGTTGGGGGGATACGCCATGGCGGCCGGTTGCCGGGACTGTGAGACGTGTACGAGGTCGTGGCTGGGGCGGCTGTTCCAGAACGCGCAAGAAGGGGTTCAGGCGGCACTGCCCGCAGTGCGGGCACCTGCTGTCCAGGCACGCGCGCAGGGCGGACGGTTCGTTCCGGGACTAGGGTCTGTCCGCGAGGCCATGGCTGACGGTCACCAGCCGGCGGTCGCTCCGGCGGATGTCCGGCTCGCGGCCGGGAGGCCGCCCGCGGGGCGGCGCAGGTGCCAGACGTCGGCCGGGGGCAGGTTGGCCCAGACCGTGCGGCGGCCGGTGGCGTAACGGCGGCGGTAGTCGGCCAGCACCTCTTCGGCGGCCCGGTGCCGCCGCACCTGGTTCCGGGAGGGGAGCAGACTGCGGGCCTGCCGGGTGCCGCGGTAGGCGAAGTAGGCCAGGAGGCCGCCGGGGCGCAGCAGCTCCAGATACCGGCCCATGATCGCCTCGATCTGGTGGGGATCGAAGTTGGCGAAGGGCAGGGCCGAGATGATCGCGTCGTAACGGCGGCATACGTCGAGTTCCTCGACGTATGCCTCGTGCACACGTATCCGCTCGGACCGTCCAGCCAGGTGGGGGTGGGTGCGGACGAGGTCGCGCAGCCGACCGGTGAAGCGGGGGTTGGCCTCGACGATGTCCAGGCGGCTGCCCGCCGGCAACTGGTGGATCAGGGAACGGGTGACCGACCCGGTACCGGCGCCGGCCTCCAGGACGCTCAGCGGCCGCCCCGCCTGTGAGCGCACCGGTTCGGTCAGCGCGTGGGCCAGCGCCCTGCCGCTGGGGGCGAGGGCCCCGGTGGTGCGCATGTCGCGGGCTGCCTCGAGGAGGAACATCCAGCCTCCGGCGGCGCGCTGTCCGAGGACGTGGTCATGCGGGGTGGTCGAGTCATCCGTGGCATGCATGGGCGCACGCTACATACCGGCTCCGCATGGGCGGATCCCTCGACGTGTGACGGTGCTCACCTGCGCGAATGCGGGAGGCGGCGCGGAGGGCCGGGGCGTGACACCCCGGCGGCCGACCTGGGCGCGTTTCGGGTGAGTTGACGGCATGGGACGACGGGGCGGCGCGTACCGGCACCCCGGAGCGGTAACGCTCATCACATCCGCCACCCGGGACGATGGCTCGGCCGAGGGTTACTTCTGCCTCACCGTACGTACGCGGCGGCGCCGAGACGTGTACGAGGTCGTGGCTGGGGTGGCGGCCTGTCCGGCGGACCTTGGCGCCTGCGGCGGGCTCTTCCCTCTCCCCGCCCCTTCCCGCAACTGGGGCTTCGCCCCAGACCCCGGGGCCTGGGGCCTGTGGACCTGGGGCCTGGGGGCCTGGGGGTGAAGCCCTGCCACGCGGCGGACCGCATGGGGCCTGTCCGGCGGGTCTTGCCGGACAGGCCCCCTGGTCCCGGGGAGGGCTCAGCGCTTGAGCGTGAAGGTGAAGTCACCGGTGAGCTTGGTGCTCAGCCGGACCGCCGAAACGACTTTGCCCTCCATGATCAGTCTCTCGACCTCGGCCCGCGAAAGACCGCACCCCTCAGCGATCAGTCGCACCGGCCGGACCGGAATCCGCGCCGCGAAGCGGACCGAGACGTCGATGACCTCACGGTCCAGGTGATCCGATCCGCCGGTGTCGAGGCGCCAGGCGCTGTCCCAGTCGAGGGCGACGCGATTGCGGCGCCGCACGACCGGATCCTGGAGCAACTCAGCCGTCAGGCCGAGGTCGTTGTCGTGCAGCCGGTCCAGCAGCTCAGGTCGTACGGAGCGCACATTCACCCGCTCCAGGACCGTGAGCTTGGCCGTTTCCCCGCACGCGGTACAGAGCACGAGGAGCCAGGCGTCGATGAGCTTGTGGTTCGCGTTGACGCGGAACTTACCGCTCGCCCGGAAGCGCTCGGACGCGCACGCGTGGCAACGGCGGAGAACGAGCGGCAGGCAGGTGGGCATGACCACCCAGTTATTGAGCACAGAAGTACACCGGTTTCAGTGAGAAATCCGCAGCAAAAAGCAGCGCGGCGCGCATGCGCGACGCGCGACGAAATCAGCGCTTGGGAGGTCTCACACGGTGTACAACGGCACGTCCTTGCCTAGACGACTTGGTCCGGCAGGACGGTAATGGCGCGGAGCGGTGCCGCTCCACTGGTTTTTGTCGAAGCCGGTCAGAGGGGCTGGAGCCGGCGGCGCAGGAGGCAGAACTCGTTGCCTTCTGGGTCGGTCAGCACGTGCCAGTCCTCGGTGCCGGTCTGACCGACGTCGGCGGGCTTGGCACCCAGCGCGAGCAGCCGCTCCAACTCGGCGTCCTGGTCGCGGTCGGTGGCGTTGACGTCGATGTGCAGCCGGAGCTTCTCGGGCCGGGGGTCGCTGGTGGGGCTGAGGACGAGGGTGGGCTGCAGGCCGCCGAAGCCGACGTCGGGCGGCCCGATCTCGATGCTTCCGTCGTCCTCGCGGCCGAGTTCGACATAGCCGAGGACCTCGCTCCAGAACGCGGCGAGCCGCTCGGGGTCGGCGCAGTCAAGGATCAGCTCACTGATGCGACATGCCATGCCGTCAGTTTACGGAGAAAACCCGGAAAGCCGCCCGGCCGCGGCGGTGGAGCCACCTTCCAGTGACCCCATCGCCGCGGCCGGGCGGGCATTGACGTCTACTCGTGGGCTACTCGTGGGCGCTGATCACACCGCGGGTGCTGAGCACGATGTACACGCCGTTGGCGTCGAGCCCGGCGTCGCGCCCGTTCGCCTCCATCGTGCCCATGACGTCACCGTGGCCGATGATCTCCGCACGGTACTGAGCCTCGCCGACCTTCGTGACCTTGGCCGTCCAACCGCCCGCGAGCTCGAAGGTGCCCGGCCCCCGGTGTTCGCCGCCCATCCAGGACTGGACCTCGCCGCCCATCGTGAGCACGACGTACATGCCGTTGGCGTCGAGCCCGGCGTCGCGCCCGTTCGCCTCGAACGTGGCCAGGACGTCACTGCCGTTGACGATCTTGAGGCGGTAGTGCTGGTCGCCGAGCTTGTAGATCTTGGCGGTGCTGCCGTCCACCAGGGTTTCGGTGCGGTCCGGGGATGCCGCCTTGTCCGTAGCGCCCGCCTTGCTCTCAGTACCCGCCGTGTCCTCAGCGCCCGCCTTGGTGTCGGTCTTGGCATCGGAGCCCTTCGCTCCGGTGGAGGAGTCCGCGCTGCTGGACGCGGCGGAGGAGGCCGCGGGCTTCGAGGCGTTGGCGTCCGAGTCGTTGCAGGCGGTCAGGCTGAAGCCGGCGGCTGCGATCAGGACCGCGGCGGCGACGCGCAGGGTACGGCGACGAACGGTGCGGAGAGCGGTGCTGGAGCTCATTTCGGGTCCCCCAGGGGCGGTTGGTGTGGTGGTCTGCTCGGTGCGTCACCCACTCTGGCCGGGCCCGCTACCGCAAGGCTGCCGCCCCGCTAACGGCCGGCTAACACGGGTGTGAGCAGGGGGAAGGAGGCGACACGGTCACCCGACCGCATCGGCGTCGTCGGGGGCCGCCTGTTCGGGGAGGCTGGGCAGGAGCAGGCACAGCGGGACGGCGACGGCGGTGAGGGCCACCGACCACCAGAAGGCGGTGCCGAAGCCGTCGGCCAGAGCGCCCGGGGTGCGGGCGTCGCCGGTGCTGTGCTGGAGGATGACGGCGAGGACGGCGATGCCCACCGCGCCGCCGAGCTGCTGGGCGACGCGGGTGATGATGCTGGCGTCGGGGATCTCCCCGTGCTCAAGACCGACGTACGCGGCGCCCATGGGCGCGATCATGGCGGCGCCCAAAGCGATGCCGCGGACGAACAACGCGGCCATGAGCAGGGCCTCGCTGGTGTCGGCGGTGACGAAGGCGAACGGCACGGTGGCCGCGGCGACGAAAGCGAATGCGGCGAAGGCGACCCCGCGGGGGCCGATGCGATCGGTGTACGCGCCCGCCAGGCCGCGTGCCAGGAGCGCGCCGACACCCTGCGGGATGAGCAGCAGTCCGGCGCCGAGGGCGTCCTCGCCGCGGACCTGCTGGAAGTACAGGGGCAGCAGCATCATCGACCCGTACAGCGAGATGCCGCCCAGGAGGAGCAGGGTGGAGGAGGAGGCCACCGCGCGGTGGCGGAACAGCCGCACATTGACCAGGGCGCCGGTGGTGCGGGTCAGCGCCCAGGCGGTGAAGCCCCCGACCAGGGCGAGTCCGCCGATCAGCGGGATGAGGACCTTGGCGTCGGCGAAGCCCGCGCTGCCCTCGACCTGGGAGAGGCCATGGACGAGGGCGGCGAAGCCCGGACAGAGCAGGAGCAGGCCGACGGTGTCCAGGCGGGCGCGGGGGCGGTCGGGTGCGGGTCGGTCGTCGGGCAGATCGCGCCGGGCGAGCCAGCAGCCGACGACGCAGAAGGGGACGTTGACGAAGAACAGCCAGCGCCAGTCGGCCAGATGCAGGATGAGGCCGCCCAGGACCGGGCCGAGGATCGGGCCGAGTGCGGTGGGCACGGTGATGATGGCCATGACCTTGCCGATGTCGCGGCCCTGGGCGGCCTGCATGAGCAGCGTGGCCATGAGCGGCATCATGATGCCGCCCGCGATGCCCTGGACGACGCGGAAGGCGATGAGGCTGGGCGCGTCCCACGCCAGCGCGCTCAGGACCGATCCGAGCAGGAACACGCCCAGGGCCGCGATCCACAGATGCCGGCCGCCGAGCCGTGACTGGGCCCATCCGGCGAGTGGGATGGTGACGAACACCGCCAATAGGTAGCCGGTGCTCACCCACTGGATGGTGGACAGCGGGGCGTCGAGTTCCTTCGCCAGGTCGTTGAGCGCGACGCTGACGATGGTGGTGTCGAAGACGACGGCGAGGGCGCCCACGATGAGGGTGATCGCCATGCGCCACACGGCGGGATCCACACGATCGGGGCCCGTCGCCGCGGATGCGGGGTCGGACCGGTGGGGAGTGCTCATGAACGGCCACCTTTAAGATATAGAGGTCTATCTTATGGCGGTCAGAGTAAGGCGCTAGGATAAGAAAGGCAAGTCTATCTAAGGGAGGGACGCATGCCCGAGCGACGCCGCGGAGCGGCACTGGAGAAGGCGCTCCTCGACGCGGCCTGGGAAGAACTCACGGACACCGGCTACGCCAGGTTCACCATGGACGCCGTCGTCAAGCGCGCGGGCACCAGCCCGCCCGTTCTCTATCGCCGCTGGTCCAAACGCGAGGACCTCGTCCGGGCGGCCATCGTCCACACCCTGAAGGAGTCCCGCCTCGACGTTCCCGACACGGGGAGCCTGCGGGAGGACATCCTCACCCTCATGCGGGAGATCAACTCCACCCGTGTCCAGTTCATCACCATCATGAGCATGCGCCTGGCCGACTACCACCAGGAGACCGGAAACAGCCCCGGCGACCTGCGCGACCCCCTCGCGACGGGACGCGCGGAAGCCCTCGACGCACTCTTCGACCGCGCCGTCGACCGTGGCGAGATCACACCGGAACGCCTCACCGAACGCATCAAGTCGCTCCCCTTCGACCTGCTGCGCCAGGAAATCCTCACGACCTTCGCCCCCGTGCCCGACCACACCCTCGAAGAGATCGTGGACACGGTCTTCCTCCCCCTGGTGCGCTAGGCGAAGCAGGTCAGCCCTCTTCGGAGACCAGTTGGCCGGCCAGGTCGGCCAGGCCGTCGGCGTACAGGTCGAACCGGTCCGAGGGGGCGGGCGGGTCGCCGACGGGGCGGGCGACGTAGGCGGTGCGCAGACCGAGGGCCTGCGCACCGCGCAGGTCCCAGGCGTGGGCGGCGACCATCAGCAGCCGCTCCGGCGGCCCCCCGGAGACCGTGACGGCCAGCTCGTAGACCGCCGGGTCCGGCTTGTAGGCGCGGGCGTCCTCGGCGGACAGGGCCTGGTGCCAGCGCAGTCCGGCGTGGGCGTTGAGTTCCAGCAGCGCCGTCCGGCTCGCGTTGGAGAGCCCGATCAGCGGGAACCGCCCGGCGAGCCGGGCCAGCCCCGCCACCGTGTCGGACCACGGCGGGAGCCGGCGGCCGGAGAGGGCCAGCGTCGCCACGGCGGTCGGGTCGTCGACTCCGGCGGCGTCGGCGACGAGCCGGGCGGCTTCCTGGTCGAGGAGTTCGGTGGTGACGTAGGGCCGGGCGCCGTCGAGGATGCGGCGCTGCTCGCGGTCGATGTGCCGCTGCCACAGCGACAACAGCCGCTCGACCCCGGAATCGTCGAGCGCCGGGGCGAGTTCACGGATACCGGCGCGGAGGCCGGTGGGTTCGTCGACGAGCGTGCCGAGGACGTCGAAGACGATGGCGTCGATCTCCAGCTCTGACATGGGCGGGGTCTCCTGACGGAGCGGGGGCGGAAGCCGGTGGTCGGCATGGCATGTAAGGGTTAAAATTACGT
Organism: Streptomyces yongxingensis; assembly: GCF_055597465.1. NCBI lineage: Bacteria > Bacillati > Actinomycetota > Actinomycetes > Kitasatosporales > Streptomycetaceae > Streptomyces > Streptomyces yongxingensis. The sequence continues at coordinate 7,360,642 of NZ_CM145717.1, read as the reverse complement.
TTAGCCGAACGTAGCGAGGGGTGCGTCAACGATGCAAGTGGCGTTGGACGATTACGTCTGGGCGGCGGGGATCGCGACCGAGCTGGTCAACACCACCGCCGAGGTCTGGCGCGGCGACGACCGCCTGCCCGATCCGGCCGCCCTCGTCGCGTTCGCCGAGCAGCACGGCGACCGGCCCGGAAGCGACGCCGACGCTCCGGGCACGCTGACCGAACTCGCCCGTCGCGGACGCCCAGCCGACCTCCATGCGGTGCACGCGCTGCGGACCGCCGTGCGGGACCTGATCGATCACCCCGACCGCGACCGCCTCATCGCCGGTGCCACCGGGCTCACCTCGTCCGCCCGGGGCGCCACCCTGGTTCCCGACCCCGCACACGAGGGCCGCATGCGGTGGGCCGTCCCGCTCCGGGACGGGGCGACCATCGCCGACGCCCTCGCACTGATCTGCGGCATGGGCATCCTCGGGGTCGTCCACACCCTCGGCGAGCGGCGGTTCCGCCCGTGCACCGCGCCCACCTGCCGGGGAGCGTTCATCGACACCACCCGGCCCGGCAGCCGCCGCTACTGCATGCCCGGACTGTGCGGCAACCGCGTCAACGTCGCCAACCACCGCGCCCGCCAAGCCGGCCAAGCCCGCCAAGCCACGACGCACGACCGGCCCACCGGCTCCGAACAGGCCGGCCGCTGAGTTCCCCTCCCCACCCCTTCCCGTCAACCGGGCAGGGAAGGGGCGGGGAGGGGAACCGGGCGGCCGTCGGCAATTCGGCCGCCCTAATAGAAGGTGACGAAAACCGGCCACATGCCCATCATGCGGCACCACGATGTGCTGGCGGGATCAGTGGTTCCGCTATCAGAACGCGCTGAGAGATCGGGTCCGGAGTCGAGGTTTTTCATTCTTCTGAACGGCCAGAACAGTGTTGCGAATAACACATATTCACCCCTTGTAGTGCATCCGAACCCCACAGAAAAACACTATCCTCGGTCCAGTCGTTGACTGGGCGGAGGCCGGAACAGCGACGCTGCCCGCACATCCGTGGGGTCAACGACAAAGTAAGCGGGCGTGGTTCTCCACGTCTGGTGAGGGCCGCCGCCCCTGCTCCAACTGCCAGGAAGGGAGGGGCGGCGGTTTCCGGCCAACACCGTCATTACTCACCACCCACGCGCACCATCCGCACCATCGGCACGTGATTTGCACTCGCGATCATCTCGTTGCATCCGCTATGGATAGGTCGCTCGGGCAATCACTTAGCCGGGCAGCGGGCGGCCGCCAATTTGAGTGGCAATTAGCTGACACCGGATGACCAAAAACTCCTGCTGAGCGTCGCCGCACCCCATGCCGGACATGACGCCTTCGCGAAGACGCGCCGAACATGCGAGCCAAGTGGCCCTTGGGGTGTTTCATCACCACCTGGAATGTGGCGTTGGCCATACCGAACGCGGGGCCAACTGGCGCGTTAAGTGCATTTACATGCGCTCCCTATCGCAAAGTTGCGGAATACCCGCCGGTAAGTATGGCCGCTATGGTCGGCGATGAGAGCTATGCGGATCAATGTCCCTGAAGCGGAGGGGAATTGTAGTGTCACCCTCCGACAGCCGACGGCTGACGCTTTGTCAGTGGTTAGTGCGGGTTTAGTTGCGTCGAGCGACGTGGCTGCGTTAACTACACGACACCTGTCCGCGGGCAGGCGTACGTTCCGACGTGGTGTTCCCCCCTTCCTGGCAGTTGGAGCCGGACACCCCGTCAGCCCCTCACCAGACAGGCCCCGGCACATGACCGCGGGCCACGAAATCTAGGGAGAATCCGTATGGCCGAACGCAAGCGCCGGCGACACCTCGAGGTCAACCTCGACGAGCACGTGACCTTCTCCGTCCGCGTCTCCCCCAAAGCGCTGCGGTGGGCCTGGGCCGTGTGCATCACGGTGGGCAGCACCGCCTGGTACACGCTGACGCACTAGGCCGGGGTCCTCGTCAGGGGCCTCGTCGGGCCCTCAGCGAGGCCGGCCAGCCGCCGCCCCCGGGGCCCGGGGACGGCGGCTGGTCCCGTGCGTACGCCCCGCGCAGGAGAGACGCAGGTCACATTCGGCCGTGTCACATCTCTCCGAGCCGTTCCGTCAGGGAGGTGTAACCACGGCAACCGCATAGGAGAGCCCATCATGGACGCTCGCTTGAACCTCTTCGGCAACCCGCTCCTCGGCACGTTCCTGAAGCACCTCAACTCCGCGGGCAAGGTGATCAGCGACTCGGCGCTGCCGGCCGCGACGCAGGAGCTGGTGAAGATCCGTGCCAGCCAGATCAACGGCTGCGGCCTCTGCACCGACATGCACACCAAGGACGCCGCGAAGGCCGGGGAGACCTCGACGCGCCTGAACCTGGTCGCGGTCTGGCGGGAGGCCACGGTGTTCACCGACGCCGAGCGCGCCGCCCTGGAGCTGGCGGAGCAGGGCACCCGCATCGCCGACGCGGCCGGTGGTGTCACGGACGAGGCGTGGGCGAACGCCGCCAAGTACTACGACGAGGAGCAGCTCGCCGCCCTGGTCTCCCTCATCGCCGTCATCAACACCTACAACCGGCTGAACGTCATCGTCCAGCAGCCCGCCGGCGACTACCAGCCCGGCCAGTTCGGGTGAGGCCCGGCGTCCTCCCGCGAGGCGCTGGCGAGAATCCGTGGAGGGTCGGCGGAAACGCTCATGGTTGATGCCGTGACCGGTGTCTAGCCTGCCGAAAAAGCGTGATTTCCACGCGTTCGGCAGGCACACCACGGAGGCTCGAGTTGGCACGCGAAACGACGCGGGGGAACGGTCGGGGAACGGACGCCGCACGTCCGATGGAAGTCGGCATGGTGCTGTACGGGGGTCACACCACGCTCGACTTCGTCGGTCCGCACCTGGCCTTCGCCAGTGCGGGCATGCGGGTCCACCTGGTGTCGGACTCACTGGACCCAGTGGTGTCCGACACCGGGCTGGCCGTCCTGCCGACCGTCACCCTCGAGAGCTGCCCCGCCGACCTGGACATCCTGTTCGTCCCCGGTGGACGCGTCGACGAGGTGCTGCTCGACCGCGCCAAGGTCGAGTTCCTCGCGGACCACGGGCGTACGGCCTCGTACATCACCTCGGTCTGCACCGGCTCACTCGTGCTCGCCGCGGCGGGTCTGCTCGACGGCTACCGGGCGGCGACGCACTGGGCCACGCGGGATCAGCTTGCGCGGTTCGGCGTCGAGGTGTCGAGCGAGCGCGTGTGCGTCGACCGGAACAGGGTCACCGGCGGCGGTGTGACCGCGGGTATCGACTTCGGGCTCACCCTCGTGGCGCGCGTCCTCGGCGAGGACGTCGCGAAACTCTCCCAGTTGGCCATGGAGTACAACCCGCGGCCGCCCTTCGACGCCGGTTCCCCCGAGGGCGCCGGGGCCGACGTGGTCGCCCGGTTCGCCGAGTTCGCCGAGGCCACCTTCGGTGAAGGCATCGACGAGAGCATCGCCCGCACCGTCTCGCGGGTACTGGAGCGGCGCGCCGCGCTGAGCGCGTGACGGGCCTCACCTCGCTGTGCGCCGCGTCGCCGCCGACCGGCGCGTCTCCGGATCGCCGACCGATCCTGTACGACCATGGGCGGGGCTGAGCGCGCCCCACGGCGTTCCGACGCCGTCGGTCTCGGCTGTTCTACGGAGTACTCATGATCACAGTGCTGGGAGCCACCGGTGGCCAGGGCGGCGCGGTGACACGGGCGTTGCTGGCGTCGGGCCACAGCGTCCGGGCCGTGGTCCGTGACCGCGAGGAGCCCAGGGCACGCCGACTCGCCCAGCAGGGGGTGGACGTGGTGGTCGGCGACCTGAGCGACGCCGCGTCGCTGACGGCGGCCCTCGACGGCTCGTCGGCGGCGTTCGCGGTGACGACGCCGTTCGAGTCGGGCACGGACGCCGAGGTGCGGCAGGGGCAGGCGATCATCGAGGCCGCCCGCCGGGCCGCGCCGGCGCATCTGGTGCTCGCCTCGGTGGCCTCGGCGGACCGCTCCACCGGTATCCCCCACTTCGACAGCAAGGCGGCCATCGAGCGGAACCTGGAGGCGGCGGGTCTGCCGTCGACCGTGGTCGCGCCGACGTACTTCTACGAGAACGCCCTGGGCAGCCGGGACGACGTCGCCCAGGGCGTGCTGCCGCTCGCGATCCCCGGTGACACACCGCTCCAGCAGGTGGCCCTGCGCGACCTGGGCGCGGTGGTGGCCGCCGTGATCGCCGACCCCGGGCGGTGGATCGGGCGACGGGTGGAGGTCGCGGGCGACGCGCCCACGCCCCGGCAGATGGCCGAGGCGCTCGCCTCGGCGGCCGGTGGCCCGGTGGAGTACCGCCATGTGCCGCTGGACACGGTCCGGAAGGCGAGCGCGGACATGGGGGCCATGTTCACCTTCCTGGCGGAGACCGGCTACGACGTGGACCTGCCTCAACTGCGCGCCGACTTCCCCGGCATCGCCTGGACCTCCTTCGCGGCCTGGGCCGCCGAGCAGGAGTGGCCACGGCCGCGCGGCTGAGCGGGCGCGCCCGAGTTGCGGGCCCCCACGCGGGGGGTGACGGTGGGCATAAGGGGGGCGTGGGGGCTCGGGGGACTGTGGGGGTGGGTGAAACATCCCGGGGAGCACACTGACCGCGCACAGGAGCGGAGAAAGGCAATGACGAACGGACCTGGGCCCGTGGGGCCCATGGGTAAGGGGCCGAACGGGGAGCGGCCGCGGCAGCGGGCCGGCATACCGCTGGGGGCACAGCAGACCGAGTACACCGGGCGGTATGTGGTCCTGCTCGATCAGCAGGAGCCCGACCGCGGTATGGAGGCGCTGCGCTCGTCCGTGGGGATCTCGTCCGTGGAGCGCGTCCGCGGGGCCGAGCCCGGAGCGGCGGAGCTGCTGAGGCGCCCCGATGTGTCGGTGGTCTTCGACGAACTCGGTGTCGCCGTCGTCGATGTGCGGCCGGACCAGCGCCATGCGCTGGTCACCACGGCGGAGGCGGAGCCGACGATCATCGCGACGGAGCCGGAACGCGTGGTGTACGCGTCGGTGATCACGGAGCCGCAGCGCACGCTGACCGGCTTCTTCCCGACGTACCGCAGCGACGATGACGAGGTGTCCCGGCACACCCGGGCCGAGCTCGCCACCTCGCTGGGACCGGCGTGGGACGAGCAGAACACCACCTGGGGACTCCAGGGGATCCGCGCCAACTGGTCGCATCTGACGGGCAGCGGGGTGAAGGTCGCCGTGCTCGACACCGGGGTGGACACCGACCACCCGGATCTGACCGGATGCGTCGAGGCGACGGCCTCCTTCGTGGCCGGGGCGAGCGTCGAGGACGGCCATGGCCACGGCACCCACTGCGTCGGCACCGTGGCCGGTCCGGCCGAGCCCGAGCACGCACCGCGGTACGGCGTGGCCGGTGAGGCCCGGGTGCTGGTCGGCAAGGTGCTCAGCGACCAGGGCGTGGGCTCCGACGGCGAGATCCTGGCGGGGATGGCCTGGGCGGTCGCCCAGGGCGCCCGGGTGATCTCCATGTCGCTCGGGGCCCCGGTGGAGCCGGGCGAGCTGTTCCCGCAGACGTACGAGAACGTGGCGCGGCGCGCGCTGCGGCGCGGCACCGTGATCGTGGCCGCGGCGGGCAACGAGAGCCGGCGGCCCGGCTTCGTGGCGCCGGTGGGACGGCCCGCCAACTGCCCGTCCATCCTGGCGGTGGCGGCGCTCGGCAAGGACCTGGGGACCGCGTTCTTCTCCTGCGGCGCCATCAACGGCGCGGGCGGGGAGGTCAACATCGCCGCGCCCGGGGTCGACATCTTCTCGGCCGCGCCCGACGGGACGTACCAGACGATGAGCGGCACCAGCATGGCGACGCCGCATGCCGCCGGTGTGGTCACGCTGCTGGCCCAGGCGCATCCGGACGCCTCGGCGGCCGACCTGAGCACCCGTCTGCTGTCCGGCGCCCGTCCGCTGGCGCAACCGGCCGCGGACATCGGCGCGGGTCTGCTCCAGGCCCCGTGAGCGGGGGCGCCATGGGGCAGACGGCACGGTCCGGGCCGGTCGGGGTCATCCTCTCGGTCGACCCGGACCGGTTCGCCCAGGTGGTGGAGGCCGCGCGCCGGGTCGGGCTGACGGTCACCGGTGAGCAGCCGATCCTCGGCTCGCTGTCCGGGACGATCGCGGAGGACCGGATCCCGGTGCTGGAGGCGGTGGACGGCGTGGAGTCGGTGGACCGGGAGCGGATCGTCCGGCTGCCACCGCCCGACGCGCCGCTGCGGTGAGCCTCGGCTTCCGCTCGGTCAGACGCGGTCGAACGGCTCGGCGTACCTGAAGGGCCCGTTGACGGTCGGCTGATAGGCGGTCAGGGTCCGGACCTGGAAGTACTCGCCCCAGGCCGGATCCGGGGCCGCGATGCCGTACTCGGTCGCCGGGCGGAAGCCGAACCGGCCGTAGTAGGCGGGGCTGCCCAGCAGGGCGACCAGCGATTCGCCGAACGCGTCCGCGGCGCCGAGCACCGCGTGGACGAGTGCGAGGCCCACGCCACGGCCCTGATGGGCGGGGTGCACGCTGAGCGGGCCGAGGCCGAGGGCCAGGTCGGGGCCGACATGGCCGCGGGTGCACACGATGTGGCCGATCACCTCGCCGCGGTCGCCGGTGGCGACGAACGACAGCGCGGGCAACCAGCCGTCGCTGGTCCGGAGCTCGTCCAGCAGCATGGCCTCGATCGGAGGTGGGGGGTTCGAGCTGTTCAAGGTGTCCGAGGTGGTGTCCGACTTCGCGAACGCGGCCGAGGTGACCGCCCGTACGGCGTCGATGTCGGAGCGGGTCTCTCGTCGGATCAGCATCGGGTCAGGATGCGTCCGGATGCCGCGCGACGGCAAACGAATTGCGCGCCCGCGCGCGGGACGGGGGCCGGGTCAGCCGTTCGCGGCGCGGGCGGTGAGGGCCCGTTCGACCTGGACGTACGTCACGCCGTGGTCGGCCAGCACATGCGCGGCGACACCGGGGCGGGCGGTGAGGGAGAGCAGCAGATGCTCATCGCCGATGTGCTTGTCGCCGCGGGCGAGGGCGATCCGCAGCGAGCGCTCCAGCACCGACTTGGCCTCCCGGGAGAACGGGCGGCGCACGAGACGCCTGCCGCGGCGGGGAGCGCGTGCGGGGGTGGATCCGGCGGTGGCGAGGGCACCCACGCCATGGGACTCCTCCACCCGTGCGACGATCTCGTCCACATCGATCCCGAGCCCGGCCAGCGCCTCCGCATCGGCGCCGGTGAGGCCCCCGCGCCGACGGACCTCGGCCAGCGACCGCTCGATGGAGGCACGGCGGCCGTGCGCGCCGAGGGCGGTGAGGACCTCGGCTGCGGGGCTGTTCGTACGGCCACTGGCCTTACGGTCACTGCCTGGGCGGTCGCCGCCCTTACAGTCGCCGCCCTTACGGTTGCCGCCCGGACGGTCGCCGCCGGTACGGTCCAGGAGCGCGAGGAGCAGCTCGGCCTCACCGACCGTGTCGGCGCCGGTCTCCTCCGCATGGCCGACGGCGCCGCGTACCACCTCGCGGGCGTCAGCGGTGAACCTCTCGAACATCTCAACGCCTCCCGTGCTTCTTGTGGACCGCCTGCCTGCTGACGCCCAGTTCGGCGGCGATCTCCTGCCATGACCAGCCCTGCGCGCGGGCGCTGCGCACCTGCACGGACTCCAACTGCTCCAACAGCCGGCGCAGCGCGGCGACGGCACGCAGCCCGATCCGGGGGTCCCGGTCGCCCGCACGCTCGGCGAGATCCGTTGCTTCGGTCATGTTGTCAATGTAGGTTGACGCTTCATCCCTGTCAACATGAGTTGACGATTCGGCTCGTAATTGGTTCGACGCGACGGCCACGCCTCCGGCAGCCTCCCGTCATGGACCCCCATTACTGGCCCCTGTACGGGCTTCGCCTGCGTACGCCACGCCTGGAGCTGCGGCTTCCCGACATCGCCCTGCTCGACGAGCTGGCCGCAGTCGCGGCGGGCGGGGTGCACGACCCGGACGAGATGCCCTTCGGCGTCCCGTGGACCGACGCGCCCCCGGAGGAGCGCGGACAGAGCGCCTTCCAGCATGTGCTGCGCACGATCGCCGAATGGCGGCCGGAGCAGTGGACGCTGAGCTTCGCGGTGCTGCACGAGGGGGCGGTGATCGGGCGGCAGGACCTGTTCGCGACCGAGTTCGCCGTCACGCGGGAGGCCGAGACCGGCTCCTGGCTGGGCACCGCCCACCAGGGCAAGGGCCTGGGCACGGAGATGCGGGCGGCGGTGGTGCACCTGGCGTTCGAGGGGCTGGGCGCGCTGTCGCTGATCTCGGGCGCGATGGTGGAGAACGGCCGCTCGCTGGGGGTGTCCCGGCGGCTCGGCTACCGCCCCGACGGGCTGTCCGTGCTCGCCGTACGGGGCGAGGCCCGCACCCTGCAGCGGCTGCGGCTGGACCGCGCGGCCTGGGAGGAGCACCGCGCCACCCCGGTCGAGATCGCCGGCCTGGAACCGTGCCGCGCCCTGTTCGGCGCTCCCTGACGCCCCTGAGGCGCTCCCCGACGCCTGCCCTGACGCGAGGGTGCGAGGCCGCACCACCCGCCTGAAGGCGGGCAACGGCGAGATCATCGCGGCCGGCGGAGCCTATGAGTCACGGTCCGCCGCACGCAAGGGCATCGAATCCGTGAAGAAGAACGCCCCGACGGCCGAGGTCAAGGAGATCCCGACCGAGAAGTCGGGATGACCGGGCCGGATTCGCAGGCCGCGATGACCAGTTGGGCGCGCCGCGGGCGCCCTGCCTGCCCATGATGCGGCTGGCATGGGTCTTGGCCGGCCGGCATGATCTTGGCCGACCGCCGGTTCAGAACGCTGCCCTTGTGGCCGCCAGGAGACGGGCCGTGTCGTCCGGGCAGATCATCAGCGCCCGGCCGACCGTTTCCAGGACCGCGCGCTCGGCCGGGCGGTACGGGCCGTCGGCCACGGCGATCCGGGCGCCCTGGAGGAGGATGGCCTCCCGGCCGGTGGGGGCCAGGTGCGGGGCCAGCGGCTCCAGGGCCTCGTGCAGCTCGATGGCCAGCGCCGTACCGCACGGGTCCAGGCCGTCCCGCTCGCCGCACGCGCCCGGGAGCCGCCCGGTGTCGGCGGCGAGGGCCTCGATGAGCGCGAGCAGCTGCTCCTCGCTGCAGTCGGCGAACCCGGCGGCGCGCACCGCGCCGACCGCGACCTGCCGGACCGCCGTCGCCTCGGTGCCGCCCGCGGCGAGGACCGCGAGGGCCACGGTGTGCACCGCGTCGCGCAGCATCGCGGAGAAGCGGGTCGTGGTGGGGTGGTCGAGCACCTCCGTGCCGTAGCGGCTGCCGCAGGCCGCGCATTCCACGATGGGCGCGACCGGTCCGCGCGGCAGCACCGGCAGGCCGAGCACCACGATGCGGCGGCGACCGGTACGGCGGCGGTAGTTGCGGTCACCTCCGCACTCGGGGCAGAAGAACTCACCATCGCCGACGGTCCGCCACAGAGTGCGTACGCCTACCACACACAGGTCCCGGTCACGGCGGGCTCGCCGGTGCACCACGTCACACCTCCATAACGCTTCGGCCACGTTGCCGCGTTGACGTGATGCTAGCCACATCCATGATGTGACGTCAGTACCCCGAACGGAGACAACAGGCCAAACCCGAGGCCCCGCCCACCTCGCGGGGTGAACGGGGCCCATGTGGGTGACCAGGTCAACGGGGTGATGAACCCGTCCGATCAGTCCGGTGAAAGATCACCCATGCACCTGAAGGAATCCGAAGGATTCCGTAAGGATCACCGGCGCGCCCGGTTCACCGCGGAGACGACCGCCTTCAGGGAGGCGCGCACGATGTTGGCGTCGATGCCGACGCCCCACAGCACCTGCCCGTCGATCGCGCACTCGATGTACGCGGCGGCCTGGGACGCGGCGCCCTCGCTCAGGGTGTGCTCGGAGTAGTCCAGCAGCCGTACGTCCACGTCAATCGCGCCCAGGGCGTCGAAGAAGGCCGCCAGCGGGCCGTTGCCGGTGCCGGTCAGCACCGTCTCGGCGCCGTCCACGACCGCCTCGACGGTGAGTGCGTCGGTGCCCTCGGTGGTGGAGGAGGTCTGCGCGCTGCGCAGCGAGATCCGGCCCCACCGGTTGTCGTCGGTCGGCAGGTACTCGTCCTGGAAGGCCGCCCAGATCTGGGCCGGGGTGACCTCGCCGCCCTCGGCGTCGGTCTTGGCCTGAATCGTCTTGGAGAACTCGATCTGCATCCTGCGCGGCAGGTCCAGGTTGTGGTCGTTCTTCAGGACATAGGCGATGCCGCCCTTGCCGGACTGGGAGTTCACCCGGATCACGGCCTCGTAGGAGCGGCCGACGTCCTTGGGGTCGATGGGCAGGTACGGGACCGCCCACTCGATCTCGTCCACCGTCTTGCCCTGCTCGGCCGCGCTCGCCTCCAGCGCCTCGAACCCCTTCTTGATGGCGTCCTGGTGGGAGCCGGAGAAGGCGGTGTAGACCAGATCGCCCGCGTAGGGGTGGCGCGGGTGGATCTCCATCTGGTTGCAGTACTCGGCGGTGCGGCGGATCTCGTCGATCTGCGAGAAGTCGATCTGCGGGTCCACGCCCTGGGAGAACAGGTTCATGCCCAGCGTCACCAGGTCGACATTGCCGGTGCGCTCGCCCTGCCCGAACAGACAGCCCTCGATGCGGTCCGCCCCGGCCATGATCGCCAGCTCGGCGGCGGCGACGGCGGTGCCGCGGTCGTTGTGCGGATGCACCGACAGGCAGATGTGCTCGCGCCGGGACAGATGGCGCGACATCCACTCGAAGCGGTCCGCGTGGGTGGACGGGGTCGAGCGCTCGACGGTGGCCGGCAGATTCAGGATGATCTCGCGGCCCTCCTCGGGCTGCCAGACGTCCATCACGCCCTCGCAGACCTCCAGCGCGAAGTCCAGCTCGGTGTCGGTGAAGATCTCCGGGCTGTACTGGTAGCCGAAGACCGTGTCATCGCCGAGGATCTTGTCGGCGTACTCCACCACCAGCCGGGTGCCGTCCACCGCGATCTGCTTGACCTGCTCCCGGGTGCCGCGGAAGACGACGCGGCGGAAGGTGGGGGCGGTGGCGTTGTACAGGTGCACGGTGGCCTTGTGCGCCCCGCGCAGCGACTCGACAGTGCGCTCGATCAGCTCCTCGCGCGCCTGGGTGAGGACGGAGATCGTCACGTCCTCCGGGATCGCGCCCTCCTCGATGATCGACCGTACGAAGTCGAAGTCGGTCTGGCCGGAGGAGGGGAAGCCGACCTCGATCTCCTTGTAGCCCATGCGCACCAGCAGGTCGAACATCTCGCGCTTGCGGGCCGGGGACATCGGGTCGATCAGCGCCTGGTTGCCGTCCCGCAGATCGGTGGACAGCCAGCGCGGGGCGACGGTGATGCGGTTGTCCGGCCAGGTTCGGTCCGGGATGTCGACCGCCTCGTACGGGCCGTACTTGTGGATCGGCATCCCCGAGGGGCGCTGGGTGACGGTCGCGGCGGTGATGGGGGTGGGACGGCCGACGGCGTCACCGGAGATCGCGGCGGTCTCGGAATGGCCGGGCGTGTCGGAGTGAGTCATGGTGCGCGGGGCTCCTTGGATAGTCCGCTGTCCGCTGGACGAATCCGCTGTCGCGGAGGTCCTGGGGCGGCCGACGGGGCGTGATCAGCGCAACGCCGAACTCCGCGGGGAGGGGGTCGGCCGTTCGACTACAGGCCCTCGCCGCGGCAGCTAAGAAGAAGCAGCCCGAAACGCATGATGGAGAGCAGCCTAACCGAGACGGGCGGGCGGAGCGGACCCGTATCACTATGCGGACCGATACCTGCGCTTCGGAGGAATACACATCTTCCACTCGATTTCAGCAATCATGACCGCAAGGCGTGACACCGGCATCACGCGATGCGACATTGCCAGCCATGGACGCCAATGCCAATGCCAACGGCCGCAAGACCAGCCTTGCGACCCGCCCTGCCCGCGGTCACCGCCACACCGCCTTCTGCACGATCGTGCCGCCGCACGTCCTGGACAAGCTGTCCCATGCCGAGGACGCGTCGCTGGCCGATCCCGCCCGCCGCACGCTCGAGCACGACGCCCTGCAGCGCACCCGCCGCCGGATCACCACCGTGCGCGGCGTCCCCGCCGCGCGGGCCGCCGCGCCCTCCGACAAGCCCCGGCGCACCATCTACGACGCCCAGCACCGGACCTCGCTGCCGGGCAGGAAGGTGCGCGGCGAGGGCGACCAGGCGAGCGGGGACGACTCGGTGAACCGCGCGTACGACGGGCTCGGCGCGACCTTCGAGCTCTTCCTCAAGGCGTACGGCCGGCGCTCGATCGACGACTCCGGGCTGCCGCTGAACGCGAGCGTCCACTACAGCGAGGACTACAACAACGCCTTCTGGGACGGCGAGCAGATGGTCTTCGGCGACGGGGACGGCGAGGTCTTCCTGGACTTCACCATCCCGGTCGACGTGATGGCCCACGAGCTGACCCACGGCGTCACGCAGTACACCGCCAACCTCGAGTACTTCGGCCAGTCCGGGGCGCTCAACGAGTCGATGTCCGACGTCTTCGGCTCCCTGGTCAAGCAGCATGTGCTCGGGCAGAGCGCCGAGGAGGCCGACTGGCTGATCGGCGCGGGGCTGCTGACGGACCGGGTCACCGGGGTGGCCCTGCGCTCGCTGAAGGCCCCGGGCACGGCGTACGACGACGATGTGCTGGGCAAGGACCCGCAGCCGGGCACGATGGACGACTACGTCCACACCTCACGGGACAACGGCGGCGTCCACATCAACTCCGGCATCCCCAACCACGCCTTCTACCTCGCCGCCACCGCCCTGGGCGGCAACGCCTGGGAGCGCGCCGGGCAGATCTGGTACGACGTGCTGACCGGCGGCGATCTGGCCTCCGACGCGGAGTTCGCCGACTTCGCCCAGCTCACGGTGGCCGCGGCGCACACCCGCTACGGCGAGGGCGAGGAGCAGTCGGCGGTGCGGGAGGCATGGGCCGGGGTGGGCATCACCGATCTGCGGGCCCACGTGGGCGCGCGCTAGACCACGCCATCGGGTAGTGATGGAGCCATGCGCATCTCCGTCACCCGCACCGGCGGATTCGCCGGAATCGAGCGCCGGGCCGAGCTGGACACCACCGGCCGGCCCGACGCCACCCATCTGGACGCCGTGGCCCACCAGGCCGTCGAGACCGGCCACACCACGGCGTCCCGCGGCGTCCCCGACGGCTTCCAGTACGAGATCACCGTCGACGGTCGCACCATCCACGCCGCGGATCCCCATCTGAGCGACGCCCAGCGGGAACTGATCCGCGCGGTGCTGAAGGAGGGCGCGTAAGGGCCGCGCGGCCGTGGGCGGCGTGGGCCTCGACGCATGCGCCGAGGCCCACGCGCCGGGGTCAGAACCCCAGCTTCCGCAACTGCTTCGGATCGCGCTGCCAGTCCTTGGCGACCTTCACATGGAGGTCGAGGAAGACGGGCGTGCCGAGCAGCGCCTCGATGTGCTTGCGGGACTTGGTGCCCACATCCTTCAGGCGGCGGCCCTTGGGGCCGATGATGATGCCCTTCTGGCTGGGCCGCTCGATGTAGAGGTTGGCGTGGATGTCCAGGAGCGGCCGGTCCGCGGGGCGGCCCTCGCGGGGCAGCATCTCCTCCACCACCACCGCGATGGAGTGCGGCAGTTCGTCCCGTACTCCCTCCAGCGCGGCCTCCCGGATCAGCTCGGCCACCATGACCTGCTCGGGCTCGTCCGTAAGGTCGCCCTCGGCGTAGAGCGTCGGGCCCTCGGGCAGCAGCGGGACCAGCAGATCCGCCAGCAGACCCACTTGCTGGTCACCCACCGCCGACACCGGCACGATCTCGGCCCACTCGATGCCCAGCTCCTTGCCGAGCCGGTCGATGGCGATCAGTTGCTGGGCCAGTTGCTCGGGCTCGACCAGGTCGGTCTTGGTGACGATCGCGACCTTGGGGGTCTTCTTGATGCCCGCGAGCTCGGTGGCGATATAGCGGTCGCCGGGGCCGAGCTTCTGGTCGGCGGGCAGGCAGAAGCCGATGACGTCGACCTCGGCCCAGGTGGTGCGCACCACATCGTTGAGCCGCTCGCCGAGCAGGGTGCGCGGCTTGTGCAGACCAGGGGTGTCGACGAGCACCAGCTGGGCGTCGGGGCGGTGCACGATGCCGCGGACGGTGTGGCGGGTGGTCTGCGGGCGGTTCGAGGTGATCGCGACCTTCGTCCCCACCAGCGCGTTGGTCAGGGTCGACTTGCCCGCGTTGGGGCGGCCGACGAAGCAGGCGAAGCCCGAGCGGTGCGGGGTCTCCCGCTGCTCGGTCGGGGACGGGGAGGTACCGGCAGTCATGGCCCCCATTCTCCCCGATGCCCCGACCCGCTCGGACCAGCCGTCCCGGCCTCGTACGACCGCCGGGGGCGGTGGGCCGGGGCAGGCGGGCCCACTGTGACCGTAGGGCGCCGGTCAGGCGTCCAGCGTGGCCCGCAGGGTGCCGTCGGGGCCCGCCAGCAGCACCGGGGTCCCGGCCCCGCCGAGGTCCCGGACGGCCGCGCGGTCCTCCTCGGACGCGCTCTCCGCATCGGTCACCACGGCCGCGGCCTCCAGGGACGTGGCACCGCTCGCCACGGCCATGGCGACGGCGGTCTGGAGGGCGCTCAGCTTCAGCGAGTCGAGGGCCACGGTCCCGGCGACATACGTACGCCCCGTCTCGTCGCGGACGGCGGCGCCCTCCGGCACGGAGTTGCGGGCCCGCACGGAGCGGGCCAGCGTGATGATCTTGCGGTCTTCGGGGTCCAACTGCGCTGCTTCGCTCATGCGGATGAGCATATGCGGGGCGTTGACCGGCGGTGACGCCGGTGGGCACACGGCGGCCCGCGCCGGGCCGCGGTGCGGCGGCCCGGCGCGGGCGATACGCGGTTGTGCGGTTGTGCTGTCGCTCGGTTGTGCGGTTGTTCTCAGGGTCCTACGGGAGGATCGGCGTCGGCTGGAAGGTCAGCGAGGCCGAACCCGACGACGGGCTCAGGCCCGGAGCGCCCGCGAAGGAGGCGGTGTACGTCGAGGCGGTGAGCACGGTCGGTGAGACGGTGACATTGCTGAGCGTCGCCGTGCCGCCGGCGTTGGTGACCGCGCTGCCCAGCGGGATCGGGCCCAGGACGGAGTTGGCGACGAAGGTGAGGGTCTGGCCGGGGATCGGGTTGTTCGACGCGTCCCTCAGCGTCGCGCTCAGGGTCGGGATGATCAGCGTGCCGTTGAACCGCAGCCGGATCGTGGCCGGGGTGGCGGTCACCGTGGTCCCGGTCGGCGCCACGGCCACGTTCTGGGTGATCGTCGGTGAGACCGAACCGGCGAAGCAGGTGTCGCCGCCGTAGATGGCCGTGACCGTGTGCGCCCCGGTGGTGAGGGTGTTGGTGCTGACGGTGGCCTGTCCGAAGGCGTTGAGCGTGCCGGTGAGGGTGGGCCCGCCGCTGATCACGAAGATGACGTTCCCGGTCGGGGTGCCCGTCGCCGGCGGCACCGCGGTCACGGTGGCGGTGAAGGTCACGTTCTGGCCGGGGGTGGAGGGGTTCGGCGAGGAGGTGAGCGTGGTCGTGGTGCTCGCCTGGCCGACGGTGACGGAACCGGACGCCGACGAGCCCGCCACGCCCGTGTTGCCCCCGTACGAGGCCGTCACCGCGTGCGTGCCCACCGGAATGGCGCTGGTCGTCACACACGCCTGACCGCTGGCATTCAACGTCCCGATCAAAGTCGGACCACCCGCGACCGTGAACGTCACCGCCCCGGTCGGGGCGCACGTACCGGGCGACGTCGTGGTCACCTGCGCGCACAGGGTCACCGACTGGCCGCACACCGGAGAGGCGGGCGTGATCGTCAGCGCGGTCGTGGACGCGGCCTGGCCGACGGTGACGGAACCGGACGCCGACGAGCCCGCCACGCCCGTGTTGCCCCCGTACGAGGCCGTCACCCCGTGCGTCCCCACCGGAATGGCGCTGGTCGTCACACACGCCTGACCGCTGGCATTCAACGTCCCGATCAAAGTCGGACCACCCGCGACCGTGAACGTCACCGCCCCGGTCGGGGCGCACGTACCGGGCGACGTCGTGGTCACCTGCGCGCACAGGGTCACCGACTGGCCGCACACCGGAGAGGCGGGCGTGATCGTCAGCGCGGTCGTGGACGCGGCCTGGCCGACGGTGACGGAACCGGACGCCGACGAGCCCGCCACGCCCGTGTTGCCCCCGTACGAGGCCGTCACCCCGTGCGTGCCCACCGGAATGGCGCTGGTCGTCACACACGCCTGACCGCTGGCATTCAACGTCCCGATCAAAGTCGGACCACCCGCGACCGTGAACGTCACCGCCCCGGTCGGGGCGCACGTACCGGGCGACGTCGTGGTCACCTGCGCGCACAGGGTCACCGACTGGCCGCACACCGGAGAGGCGGGCGTGATCGTCAGCGCGGTCGTCGAGGACGCCTGATTCACCGTCAGGGGAAGGGTCGTCGTCGAGCCCATGACGTCCCCGTCACCCGGATAGGTGATGGTCACGCTGTGCGTGCCGACCGGAATGGCACTGGTCGTGACACACGCCTGACCGGTCGCGTCCAGCGTGCCCGTCAGGGTCGGACCACCGGAGACGGCGAACGTCACGTTCCCGGTGGGGACACATGTGCTCGGCGGCGCCACGCCCACGTCCGCGCAGATGGTCACCGGCTCACCGCAGACGGACGGGCTGGGCGAGATGCTCGCCGAGATACCCGAGACGCCCTGACCCACGGTGATCGGCGCTGTGCCGGCGGAGCCCGCGATGTTCGTGCTGCCCCCGTAGGTGGCGGTCACGGTGTACGACCCCGCGGTCAGCGCGCTGGTGGTCACACACGCCTGGCCGGTCGCGTCCAGCGTGCCCGTCAGGGTCGGGCCACCGCTGATCGCGAAGGTCACCGTGCCCGTGGGCGTACAGGTGCTCGGCGGCGACACCGTCACCTGGGCACAGATGGTGATCGCCTCACCGCAGACCGGTGCGGCCGGGGACACCGTGACCGATGTGGTCGAGGCTCCCTGACCGACCGTGATCGACCCGGTGTCGGTCGAGCCCGCGACATCCCCGTTTCCGGCGTAGGCGGCCGTCACGGCGTGGGTCCCCACCGGGATGGCGCTGGTCGTCACGCACGCCTGGCCGGTGGCGTTCAGCGTCCCGGTCAGGGTCGGACCACCCGCGATCGTGAACGTCACCGTGCCCGTCGGGGTGCAGGTGCCGGGCGCGACGACCGCCACCTGGGCACACAGGGTCACCGTCTCACCGCAGACCGGCGAGGCGGGGGAGATGGTGAGGGCCGTGGTCGAGGACGCCGGATTGATGGTGAGCGGCGTCAAGGGCGAGTTGGACGCGGCGAAGTTGGCGTCGCCGTTGTAGAACGCGGCGACCTGGTGCGTGCCCACGCTCAGGGCGGGGACGGTCACGGAGGCGTTCCCGGCCCCGTCGAGGGTCCCGGTCATCGTCGGCCCGTCCGCGCTGATGATGAAGGTGACCGTGCCGGTGGGGACACCGCTCCCCGGGGGCACCGCCGCCACACTGGCGGTCAGGGTCACGGTCTCGCCGCAGACGGGCGCGGGCGGGACGAAGGTGACGGTGGTGGTGGTCGCCGACTGGTTGACCTGCTGGATGGTCGTGCCGGACGAATTGTCCAAAGGATCGCTGGAGTTGACGAAGTTCGCCGTGACCAGGTGGGAGCCGACGGCGAGCGTGGAGTCGGTCACGCTGGCCGTGCCGGAGTCGGGCCCGGTTTGGGTGAGCGTCACGGGACCGATGGTCGGCCCACCCGCGATGACGAAGGTCACGTCGCCCCACGGAGGGGTCCCGGCGGTGATGCCGGTGACGGTGGCGGTGTAGGTGACGGATTGACCGAAGACGGAGGGATTAGGCGTGGAGGTCACCGTGGTGGTGGACATGGAAGCGGCCGCCCTTTCCTGAGCTCAGGGGGATGAGCCGCCCGGCTCCGCGCGGCGCGTGCCGCGCGGAGCCTTGGCCTCTGTGCGGGGGTGCCCATACGGCCGACCTGTCTACGTCAAAGCAGAGAGGTCGACTGTCCCCCGACAGAGGTATGGGCGACCCACCAGTCGGTACCTGCAAGTAAGCGGGTGCCTACGGCAGATGGGCCAGGGAGCGGACGGCTATTCCACCCGTATGGCGCAGCGCGGGCCGCGCGTTGCCGATGCGCCGGCGCGAGGGCCCGCTGTCGTGCGGGCGGGTGCCGCGCCCCGGCGCGGGCGGCGGGAGCGCGGGAGGCGGGCCGGACCGGAACGCAGTGCGGCCCCGCCCACGGGGTGTGGACGGGGCCGCACGTGCGGGATGCGCGGGGGCTACTCCGGCTCGGCCACGGCGGTTTCGCGGACCGGCTCGACCAGCACCGTGACGATGCGGTTGCGGCGGCCCGCCGGGGACTCGGCGGTCAGCCGCAGCGCCTTGAGCGCGGGGTCCACCCCGCCCTCGGGGACGTCCACCTCGGCCTTGGCGCCCGCGATCGGCACCCGGCCCAGCGCCTTGGCGAGCAGCCCGCCCACCGTTTCGACGTCCTCGTCCTCCAGGTGCGTGCCGTACAGCTCTCCCAGGTCGCCCAGGGCGAGCCGCGCGGTCACCCGGTGGGTGCCGTCGCCGAGGTCCTCGACGGGCGGCAGCTCGCGGTCGTACTCATCCGTGATCTCGCCGACGATCTCCTCGAGGATGTCCTCGATGGTGACGATCCCCGCCGTGCCCCCGTACTCGTCGATCACCACGGCCACGTGGTTGCGATCCTGCTGCATCTCGCGCAGCAGATCGCCCGCGTTCTTGGTGTCCGGGACGAAGGCGGCGGGCCGCATCGCGGTGGAGACCAGCTCGGCCTCGGCTTCGCGGTTGATGTGCGTCTTGCGGACCAGGTCCTTGAGGTAGACGATCCCGACGATGTCGTCCTCGTTCTCCCCGGTGACCGGTATCCGGGAGAAGCCGGAGCGCAGCGCGAGGGTGAGCGCCTGCCGGATGGTCTTGAAGCGCTCGATGACCACCAGGTCGGTGCGCGGCACCATCACCTCGCGCACCAGGGTGTCGCCGAGCTCGAAGACGGAGTGGACCATGCGCCGCTCCTCGTCCTCGATCAGCGACTCCTGCTCGGCGAGGTCCACCAGGGCACGCAGCTCGGCCTCGGAGGCGAACGGGCCCTTGCGGAAGCCCTTGCCGGGCGTGAGCGCGTTACCGAGGAGGATCAGCAGCGGCGGAATGGGGCCCATGACCCGGGCCAGCGGGATCAGCACATAGGCGGCCACCGTCGCGGTGTTGAGCGGGTGCTGGGCGCCGATGGTGCGCGGGGAGACGCCGACGGCCACGTACGACACCAGGACCATCACGCCGATGGCGACGGTCAGCGCCTTCCAGGTCTCGGGGAACTCGCGCAGGCTCGCGAAGGTGACGACCGCGCCCGCCGCGACCTCGCAGGCGACGCGGACCAGCAGCGCCACATTGAGATAGCGGGTGGGGTCCTCGGCGACGAGCATCAGCTTGGCGCTGCCCCGGCGACCGGAGCGCACGGCCTCCTCGGCGCGGAACCGGGTGGTGCGGGCGAGACCGGCCTCCGCGCAGGCCGCCAGCCAGGCCACCACGACCAGCAGGACGGCCGCGGTGACGAGCTGCGCGCTCATCGGACGGTGGGGGCCGGGGAGGGGCCGGTGACGCCCTGCTCCGCGCGCCAGCCGTCGACGATGGCGGCCTGGAGGCCGAACATCTCGGCGCGCTCGTCCGCCTCCTCGTGGTCGTAGCCGAGGAGGTGGAGGACGCCGTGGACGGTGAGCAGCTGGAGCTCCTCGTCCATGGAGTGCCCGGTCGGCGCCTCCTCTCCCTGCTTCTTGGCCACTTCGGGGCAGAGCACGATGTCCCCGAGGAGGCCCTGCGGGGGCTCCTCGTCGTCCTTGGCCGGCGGGCGCAGCTCGTCCATCGGGAAGGACATGACATCGGTCGGACCCGGCAGATCCATCCACTGGATGTGCAGCTGCTCCATGGCGTCGGCGTCGACGACGATCACCGAGAGCTCGGAGAGCGGGTGGATACGCATCCGGGCGAGCGCGTAGCGGGCGATGTCCAGCACCGCCCGCTCGTCGATATCGGTACCGGATTCGTTGTTGACGTCGATCGCCATGGGGGTTCGCGGTTACTTTCCGTTGCGACTGTCGTACTGGTCGTATGCGTCGACGATCCGGCCGACCAGCTTGTGACGGACCACGTCGGTGCTGGTGAGCATGGAGAAGTGAACATCCTCGACGCCGTCCAGGATCTCCCGCACCTGGCGCAGACCGCTCTTGGTCCCGCCGGGGAGGTCGATCTGGGTGATGTCGCCCGTGATCACTATCTTGGAGTCGAAGCCGAGCCGGGTGAGGAACATCTTCATCTGCTCGGGGTTCGTGTTCTGGGCCTCGTCGAGGATGATGAACGCGTCATTGAGCGTACGGCCACGCATGTACGCCAGCGGCGCGACCTCGATCGTGCCCGCGGCCATCAGGCGCGGGATGGAGTCGGGGTCGAGCATGTCGTGCAGCGCGTCGTAGAGCGGCCGCAGATACGGGTCGATCTTCTCGTAGAGGGTGCCGGGCAGGAAGCCGAGCCGCTCCCCCGCCTCGACCGCCGGCCGGGTGAGGATGATCCGGTTGACCTGCTTGGACTGCAGTGCCTGGACCGCCTTGGCCATGGCGAGATAGGTCTTGCCGGTGCCCGCGGGGCCGATGCCGAAGACGACCGTGTGCTTGTCGATGGCGTCGACATAGCGCTTCTGGTTGAGCGTCTTGGGACGGATGGTGCGGCCGCGGTTGGAGAGGATGTTCTGGGTGAGCACCTCGGCGGGCGTCTCCCGCACCCCGCTCTCGCCGTTCTCAGCCGCGCGCAGCATGGAGATCGAGCGCTCCACCGCATCCTCCGTCATCGGTTGACCGGTGCGGAGCACCAGCATCATCTCATCGAACAGACGCTGGACCAGGGCGACTTCCTTCGGGTCCCCGGTGGCGCTGACTTCGTTGCCCCGTACATGAATATCCGTCGCCGGGAACGCGTTCTCGATCACACGGAGCAGCGCATCACCGGATCCCAGGACCATGACCATGGGGTGCTTGCTCGGGACCGTGAACTGCGCATGCGCCTGCGGTGCTGTGGTTGGTTGCGTCATGGGCCGGCTCTCTGGCCTGCTTCTACCTCCCGATACAAGGGTTCTCGCCGCTCGACAACCTTGGGTTCCAGGGTACGACGGAGCACCGACAACACCCGAGTCCTTTTACTCCTATCCGCTCATCACCCCGCCCACCTGGGGCCTCCCGCGCCCCCTGATGATCCAGGGGCCGGGGCCCCGGCGCCACCCCCGGTCCGCGCCCCGCGCTACGCCTGGCGGAAACCGATCGTCGGGACGGCCCGGCGCAGCGGCCACGGGCGGGCGGCGGCCGGGAGCAGCCGGTCGAGGAAGGCGTAACGGCGCAGCGCGCGGGCGGGCTGGTCGTCGTAGGCGCGGGCGTGCTGCCACCAGGCGGCGATCTCGACCCAGCCGGGCGCCGACAGCGAGCCGCCGAACTCCTGCACCGACAGCGCGGCGGTCAGCCCGGCGAAGGCCAGCCGGTCGGCGAGCGGCCACCCGGCGAGCGTGCCGGTGACGAAACCTGCGACGAACACGT
This sequence comes from Streptomyces yongxingensis, assembly GCF_055597465.1. Taxonomy (NCBI): domain Bacteria; kingdom Bacillati; phylum Actinomycetota; class Actinomycetes; order Kitasatosporales; family Streptomycetaceae; genus Streptomyces; species Streptomyces yongxingensis. The sequence goes on along the minus strand of NZ_CM145717.1, from coordinate 7,338,943 downwards.
CCCCGGCCCCGGTCGGGTCCAGGGCCTCCACCGAGATCGCGGGCACCTCGGCGGTCTCGCCGGTGCGGCCGTCGACCGCGTACGCCCCCTCGGAGCCGAGCGTGACGACGGCCAGCGGCACCAGGTCGGCCAGGGCCCGTGCGGCGGCGCGCGGGCAGTCGGTGCGGGTGTAGCGCATCGCCTCCTCGGCGTTGGGCAGGAACGCCTCGCAGTGCTCCAGCTCGGCGAGGTCGGCCGGGTCCCAGCGGCCGGTGTCGTCCCAGCCGACGTCCGCGAAGACCCTGCTGCCGCGGCGGGCGGCCTCGGCGACCCACTCCTGGCCGCGGCCGGGCACCAGGGAGGCCACGGCGGCGCGGGCCGGGGGCGGGCTGCTGGGCGCGGGCTCCTCGGGCGGCGGGGCCTCATGGCCGTGGGAGACCATGGTCCGCTCGCCCTCGTAGGCCATGGAGACGGTCACCGGTGAGTGCCAGCCGGGGATCGTGCGGGAGAGCGAGAGATCGATGCCCTCGCCGTGGTCCAGGGCGTCCCGGCAGTAGTCCCCGTAGTGGTCGTCGCCGAAGGCGGCGGCGAGCGAGGTGCGCAGGCCGAGCCGGGCCAGGGCGGTGGCCATATTGGCGACGCCGCCGGGGCTCGAGCCCATGCCGCGGGCCCAGGACTCGGTGCCGCGGACCGGGGCGCTGTCAAGACCGGTGAAGATGATGTCCAGGAAGACCGTGCCGGTGAGATAGACATCGCAGTCCGCGTCGCCGGGGCGGCGCACGTCCGCGAGCGGGTCGAGCAGGTGGTAGCCCGCCGTGAGCTTGTCGCCGTCGTGTGTCGTCACCGCGCTCTCCCAGGTCTTGCCGGTCCGCCTCCGCCGTCGGACGCGGGTGCGGCCAGTGTGCACGATGGCACCGACAACGGGCCGGGGTCCGGCCCACCGTCACCCTTGGCGGTCATCGGTCCCGCCGCCCCCGCCGGGGCGTCCTCAGCGCCGTTTGGGCAGCGCCACCGTCATCAGGTCCTGGGCGACCGTGAGCTCCCCCTCGAACCCGGCGTCCCGCGCCTGGCGCTCGAATTCGAAAGGGTCGCCGTAGCGCTGCGAGAAGTGCGTCAGCACCAGGTGCCGCACCCCCGCCCCGGCCGCGAGCCGGGCCGCCTGCCCGGCGGTCAGATGCCCGTACTCGACCGCCAGGGCCTCGTCCTCGTCCAGGAAGGTCGACTCGATGACCAGCAGATCGCACCCCTGCGCCAGCGCGTCGGCGCCGTCGCACAGCCGGGTGTCCATGATGAACGCGAAGCGCTGCCCCCGGCGCACCTCGCTGACCTCCTCGATCGCCACCGTCCGCCCCTCGATCTCCAGCACCCGATCCCGCTGGAGCCGGCCGATGTCCGGGCCGCGGACGCCGAGCGCGCCGAGCCGCTCGGGCAGCATCCTGCGGCCGTCCGGTTCGATCAGGCGATAGCCGTAGGACTCGACGGGGTGCGAGAGCCGGGCCGCCTCCAGCGTGTACGCGGGGGTACGGGCGAGCACCGCGCCGTCGCCGGCGACCGGCTCCTCGGTCAGCGCGACCGTCTCGCGGTAGGCGGTCGCGTAGCGCAGCCGCTCGAAGAACCGCTGTCCGCTCGCCGGGTAGTGGGCGGTCACCCGGTGCGGCACCCGGTCGAGGTTGATCCGCTGGATCACCCCGGCCAGGCCCAGGGAGTGGTCCCCGTGGAAGTGGGTGACGCAGATCCGGTCGATGTCATGGGCGGCGACCCCGGCCCTCAGCATCTGGCGCTGGGTGCCCTCGCCGGGGTCGAACAGCAGGCCCTCGCCGTCCCAGCGCAGCAGATAGCCGTTGTGGTTGCGGTGCCGGGTCGGCACCTGGCTGGCGGTGCCGAGGACGATCAGTTCCCGCGCGGACAAGGGTTATCCGGGGGGCCAGTTGAGCCCGCGGCCGCCCAGGACGTGGGCATGCGCGTGGAAGACGGTCTGACCGGCGCCGGAGCCGGTGTTGAACACCACGCGGTAGCCCGTCTCGTCGAGCTTCTCCTCCGCGGCGACCGCGCCCGCCTCGCGCAGCACGTCCGCGGTGATCTGCGGTTCGGCCGCCGCGAGGGAGGCCGCGTCCCGGTGGTGCGCCTTGGGGATCACCAGGACGTGCGTGGGCGCCTGGGGGTTTATGTCACGGAAGGCGACGGTGGTGTCCGTCTCGCGGACGACGGTGGCCGGCACCTCCCCCGACACAATCTTGCAGAACAGGCAGTCGGCCTGCGGTTCTCCCGCCACCGGTGGCTCCTCACGGATCGTCGGCACGTACGGTCCGGATGGTACCGGCAGGGCCTGCCGACGGAAGCGATCGCGGGTTATTCGCTCCGGCCACCGCCCCCGGTGCCGCCCTTACCGTCCTCACCGGCGCCGTCACCGACACCGACCTGGCCGGCGCCGCCCTCGGTGGACGGGTGCTCCCAAGGGTGACTGCGGGTCGGCTCGGGGGCCTCGGTGGTCCGGTGCTCCCAAGGGTGGCTACGGGTCGGCTCGGGAGCCTCCGTGGTCCGGTGCTCCCAAGGGTGGCTACGGGTCGGCTCGGGAGCCTCCGTGGTCCGGTGCTCCCAAGGGTGACTGCGGGTCGGCCGGGGGCTCTCGGTGTCCCGGCCGCCGCCCTGGCACTCCCCGATCACATTCGCCTCGAAGACCTTCCGGCCGTCCACCTGGCCGGTCAAGTCGCCCCGGACGCAGTGGTCCTCCCGGACGTAGGTGACCCGGCCCCTGATCCGGACGTCCTTGTCGTTGTCGGTCCTGCCGTGGCAGTCCACCCGTGCGTCGGTCTCCCCGGCCCGCTCGCTCTGCGAGGGCGAGGCGGCACCCGCCGTACGGCCGTGCCTGAACTCGGCGTTGCAGCTCATCCAGCGGACGCCGACACCGCCCCGCTCCAGGGCCTCGGTGGCGACCTGGTCCGTGGTGATCGCGACCGTCACCGAGCTGATGCCGCCGCCGGTCGGCTCGCACGCCGTCACCGCGACCGCCGCCGCGCCGGCCGCCGCGACGGCGAAGAGCGTCCGTCCCCGTCTTGTCTGCCGTCCCTGCCGTGCCCGTCGTGCCTGCCTTGCCTGGCTCAATACCCCCATAGGGGATAGGTTCCCATCGGCCGGCGCGAACCGGAAGGCCGTCCTCGGCCAGGTGCGGGCGTGCCCGGCGAGGGGCCCCGGAGGGGCCTTTCACCCCCAGCGGCCGGTGCGGCCGAGCAGCAGCGCGGCGGCCGCCGTTCCGGCCGTGGAGGTGCGCAGCACGCTCGGGCCCAGCCGGTACGGCCGCGCGCCCGCCTCGGCGAAGGCCGCCAACTCCTCGGGGGACACGCCCCCTTCGGGCCCGACGACCAGAACGATCTCGCCACTCGCGGGCAGTGGGGCCGTCGCGAGCGGTTCGCCGCCCTCCTCGTGCAGCACGGCCGCGAAATCGGCTTCGGCGAGAAACCGGGCAACCTGCCGGGTCGTCATCGCGTCCGTGACCTCGGGGAAGGTCAGCCGACGGGACTGCTTGCCCGCCTCGCGCGCGGTCGACCGCCACTTGCCGAGCGCCTTGAGGCCGCGCTCGCCCTTCCACTGGGTGATGCAGCGGGCGGCCGACCACGGCACGACGGCGTCCACGCCGGTCTCCGTCATGGTCTCCACCGCCAGCTCACCCCGGTCGCCCTTGGGCAGCGCCTGCACGACGGTGATCCTCGGGTCCGGGGCCGTCTCCCGGCGCACCTCGTCCACCGCGACCTCCAGCCGGTCCTTGCCCTCGACGGCCGTCACGGTGCCCTGGACGCCCGTACCGTGACCGTCCGTCAGCACCACGGGCTCACCGACGCGCAGCCGCCTTACGGACACCGCGTGGCGCCCCTCCGGGCCCTCCAGCCAGACCCGGGCCCCCGCGGCCGCCCCCGCCAGGGCGTCGGCCACGAACACCGGGGCGGTCACGACACCGCACCCCACTGGGGCTGACGGCCCAACCCGGCCCGCGCCGCGTCGAGTTCCACCGCGAGCGTCTCCACCAGCCGCGCGGCGGGCAGCTCACGCGCCAGCCGGTGGCCCTGCCCGGCCCACAGCGCCATCCCCTGGGGATCGCCCGCCTTCGCGGCCGCCTTACGGAGGCCGGAGGTCATGTGGTGCAGCTGGGGGTAGGCGGCGGGCGCGTACGGGCCGTGCTCGCGCATGAAGCGGTTGACCAGGCCCCGGGCCGGGCGCCCGGAGAAGGCGCGGGTCAGCTCGGTGCGGCCGAACAGCGGATCCGTCATCGCCTGCTTGTGCAGGGCGTTCGCCCCGGACTCGGGGCACACCAGGAACGCGGTCCCCAGCTGGGCCGCGACCGCGCCCGCGGCCAGCGCTGCGGCGATCTGCGAACCGCGCATGATCCCGCCCGCCGCGATGATCGGGATCTGGACGTACTCGCGGACCAGCGTGATCAGCGACAGCAGCCCGAGCCCGACGCCCATCCCGTCCGCGGCCGGGTCATTGCTGTACGTGCCCTGGTGGCCGCCGGCCTCCACGCCCTGCACACAGACGGCGTCGGCGCCCGCCCACTGGGCGGTCTGCGCCTCGACGGGCGAGGTCACGGTCACGACCGTACGGGTGCCGACCTTGGCGAGGGCGTCGAGGACGGCACGGGTCGGGCAGCCGAAGGTGAACGAGACGACCGGGACGGGGTTGTCGAGGAGCACGGCGAGCTTGGCGTCGTACGCGTCGTCCGAGCCCGACTCCGGGTCGCCCAGCGAGGTCTCGTACCAGGCCGCCTCGCCCGCGAGCCGCTCGCCGTAGGCCGCGACGGCGGCCGGGTCGGGGTTGGGCGGCTGCGGCATGAACAGATTGATGCCGAAGGGCCGGCCGGTCAGCCCCCGCAGCTGTTTGATCTCCTCATACATCGCCTCCGGCGTCTTGTAGCCGGCAGCGAGGAAACCGAGGCCACCGGCCTCGGAGACAGTGGCGGCGAGCTGCGGGCAGGAGGCTCCACCCGCCATCGGCGCCTGCACGATCGGGTACCGGTAAAGATCGGTCAGCGCGGAGGACATGGCCACATCGTGTCATGCCCTCCGCACCGGCTCACCACCGGATCAAGGGCGCCGCGGAGATCAGCGGCCCGCGCGGGCCGTCTCCCGGCCCGGCGCGCCTACCGCCCGTTGAATGCGTCCTTCAGCCGCGAGAACAACCCCTGCTGCCCCGGCTTGCCGCACCCCCCGGGGGCCAACCCCCGAACCCCCGGCCGAAGCGCCTACCGCCCGTTGAACGCATCCTTCAGCCGCGAGAACAACCCCTGCTGCCCCGGCTTGCCGCACCCCCCGGGGGCCAACCCCCGAACCCCCGGCCGAAGCGCCTACCGCCCGTTGAACGCATCCTTCAGCCGCGAGAACAACCCTTGCTGCCCCGGCTTGAACTCGCCGGTGGGGCGCTCCTCGCCGCGCAGCTTGGACAGCCGCCGCAGCAGCTCTTCCTGCTCCGGGTCCAGCTTGGTCGGGGTGGTCACCTCGACGTGCACGATCAGATCACCGCGGCCGCCGCCCCGCAGATGGGTGACGCCGCGCTGGTGCAGCGGGATCGACTGGCCGGACTGGGTGCCGGGCCGGATGTCGACCTCCTCCAGGCCGTCCAGCGTCTCCAGCGGCACCTTGGTGCCCAGCGCCGCCGCCGTCATCGGGATGGTCACCGTGCAGTGCATGTCGTCGCCGCGCCGCTGGAAGACCGGGTGCGGGAGCTCATGGATCTCCACGTACAGGTCGCCCGCCGGGCCGCCGCCCGGTCCGACCTCGCCCTCACCGGCCAGCTGGATCCTCGTGCCGTTGTCCACACCGGCGGGGATCTTCACCGTAAGGGTGCGCCGCGAGCGGATCCGGCCGTCGCCCGCGCACTCCGGGCACGGGGTCGGCACCACGGTGCCGAAGCCCTGGCACTGGGGGCACGGCCGCGAGGTCATGACCTGGCCCAGGAAGGACCGCGTCACCTGGGAGACCTCACCCCGGCCACGGCACATGTCACAGGTCTGCGCCGAGGTGCCCGGCGCCGCGCCCTCGCCGCTGCACGTCGTGCAGACCACCGCGGTGTCGACCTGGATGTCCTTGGTGGTCCCGAACGCGGCCTCGCTGAGCTCCACGTCCAGGCGGATCATCGCGTCCTGACCGCGCCGGGTCCTGGAGCGCGGACCGCGCTGCGAGGCGGTGCCGAAGAACGCGTCCATGATGTCGGAGAAGTTGCCGAAACCCGCGCCGAAGCCGCCGGCGCCACCGCCGCCCGGCCCGGCATTCGGGTCCCCGCCCAGGTCGTAGACCTGCTTCTTCTGCGGGTCCGACAGGACCTCGTAAGCGGCGTTGATCTCCTTGAACCGCTCCTGGGTCTTCGGATCCGGGTTCACGTCCGGATGCAGCTCGCGGGCGAGCCGCCGGAATGCCTTCTTGATCTGGTCCTGCGAGGCATCACGAGGCACGCCCAGGACTGCGTAGTAGTCCGTCGCCACTTACGACTCCGCCAGGATCTGTCCGACGTAACGTGCCACTGCGCGTACCGCTCCCATCGTTCCGGGGTAGTCCATGCGGGTCGGTCCGACCACGCCGAGTTTGGCGACCGCCTCGTCGCCGGAACCGTAGCCGACCGCGACGACCGAGGTGGCGTTGAGCCCCTCGTGAGCATTCTCATGCCCGATCCGCACGGTCATACCCGAGTCCTTGGCCTCGCCCAGCAGCTTGAGGAGGACGACCTGCTCCTCGAGTGCCTCCAGAACGGGCCGGATCGTCAGGGGGAAATCATGCACGAAACGCGTGAGGTTCGCGGTGCCGCCGATCATCAGCCGCTCCTCGGTCTCCTCCACGAGCGTCTCGAGCAAGGTCGACAGTACGATCGAGACGGTCCCCCGGTCCTCCTGTTCGAAGGACTCCGGAAGATCCTGCACCAATTGCGGCACATCCGCGAAACGCCGCCCCACGACCCGGCTGTTGAGCCGGGCGCGCAGATCGGCGAGCGAATCCTCGGTGACCGGGGTGGGACAGTCGACCATGCGCTGCTCCACCCGACCGGTGTCGGTGATCAGCACCAGCATCACCCGGGCCGGTGCCAGCGGCAGCAGCTCCACATGGCGCACCGTCGACCGGGTCAGCGACGGATACTGCACCACCGCCACCTGCCGGGTCAGCTGCGCCAGCAGCCGGACCGTGCGCCCCACCACATCGTCGAGGTCGACCGCACCGTCCAGGAAGTTCTGAATGGCCCGCCGCTCCGGGGTGGACAGTGGCTTGACTCCGGCCAGCTTGTCCACGAAGAGGCGATAGCCCTTGTCCGTGGGAATCCGCCCGGCGCTCGTATGCGGCTGGGCGATGAAGCCTTCGTCCTCCAGAGCGGCCATGTCGTTACGCACCGTGGCCGGGGAGACCCCCAGCCGGTGCCGCTCGGTGAGCGCCTTGGAGCCGACCGGCTCCTCCGTCCCCACGTAGTCCTGGACAATGGCACGCAGCACCTCGAGTCTGCGTTCGCTGAGCACCCCGCGCACCTCCAGTCCAGCGGTCTCATCAGGTCGTCCGCCTGGCACTCACCGGGCACGAGTGCCAGAACCCCTCCGCCAGTGTACGGCGGGGTGCGGTGGCATGGGCAAGAGCCGCCGCTGGCAGCAACTCTCCCCATCCCCGTTGAGCTAGCGTCGCGGTATGGAGACGTGTTGGGAAGAGGCGGGCTGGGAGCGGCTCGCGCCCGGTGTGGCCCGCCGCCGGATGCCGGAGTGGGACGAGACGGTCGGCGTGGTCGTCGGCCTGACCGACATCCTCGTCGTGGACACCGGCGCGACCCTGCGCGCCGGGGCCGAGCTGCGCTCCGGGATCACCCGGCTGACCGGCCGCCGCCCCACCCGGATCGCGCTCACCCATCCGCACTTCGACCATGTCCTGGGCTCGGCCGCCTTCGCGGGCTGCGAGGTCTACGGGGCCACGGGCCTGGACGAGCTGCTGCGCCGTGAGCGGGAGACGCTGCGCGAGGACGCGATCCGCCACGGGGTGGACCGGGACGCCGCCACCGAGGCGGTGGACCATCTGGCCTCCCCGCACCACCTGGTCTGCGGGGAGCTCAGCCTCGACCTCGGCGGCCGTACGGTGCTGCTCGCCAATGTGGGGCCCGGCCACACCGCCCATGACCTGGCCGTTCTGGTGCCCGGCCGGCCCGAGGTGGTCTTCTGCGGCGATCTGGTGGAGGAGTCCGGCACGCCCCAGGCCGGGCCCGACGCGATCCCCGGCCACTGGCCCGCCGCCCTCGACCGACTGCTCGCCCTCGGCGGCGAGGACGCGCGGTACGTCCCGGGGCACGGCTCCGTGGTGGACGCCGCGTTCGTACGGACCCAACGCGACGAACTGGCGGCCCGCTTCGGCGTGTCCGGCTAGCCGTCGCCCTAGTCGTTCGCCTAGTTGTGCGCCTGCGGGGGCGGGTGGCCGTCGCGCGCTATCGTCATCCGGATGCGACAGTACGACCCGGACCTGACCCCGCCCTGGAAGCGGCAGCGGCCCGCCCCCGAGGTCCCGGCCGAACCGGACCTCGTCGTGGAGGAGGTCACCACCGGATTCTGTGGTGCCGTGATCCGCTGCGAGAAGACCGCCCAGGGTCCGACGGTCACTCTGGAGGACCGCTTCGGCAAACATCGCGTCTTCCCCATGGAGCCGCGCGGTTTCCTGCTCGAGGGGCGTGTCGTCACCCTCGTACGCCCGCGCGCGGCGGCCCCCAGCGCGCCCCAGCGCACGGCCTCGGGGTCGATCGCCGTGCCGGGAGCGCGTGCGAGGGTCGCCCGCGCGGGGCGCGTCTATGTCGAGGGGCGCCATGACGCGGAGCTGGTCGAGCGGGTCTGGGGCGACGATCTGCGCATCGAGGGCGTCGTCGTGGAGTACCTGGAGGGCGTCGACGACCTGCCCGCCATCGTCGACGGCTTCTCCCCCGGCCCGGACGCCCGGCTCGGCGTCCTCGTCGACCATCTGGTGACGGGCTCCAAGGAGTCCCGTATCGCCGCACAGGTCACCGGTGAGCATGTGCTGGTCCTCGGCCACCCCTACATCGACATCTGGGAGGCCGTGAAGCCGTCCTCCCTCGGCATTCCGGCCTGGCCGACGGTGCCGCATGGCCAGGACTGGAAGAAGGGCGTCTGCCGCGCCCTGGGCTGGCCGGAGAACACCGGGGCCGCCTGGCAGCGGATCCTGTCCTCGGTCCGCTCCTACAAGGACCTCCAGCCGGAGCTCCTGGGAAAGGTGGAGGAATTGATCGACTTCGTGACGGCCCCACAGGACTGACGGCCTCCGTAAGGGGCTGACGGCCTTCGTACGGGCCAATGAGGGCTGAGGGCTCCCCTCAACTCAGTCCGCCCGAGGGCTTCCGTATCGGCCCTCTGACGGCCCCGCCTCAGTCCACCAGGTCCCGCACCACCGCGTCCGCCAGCAGCCGCCCCCGGAGCGTGAGCACGGCCTGCCCGCGCCCGTACGGCTCCGGCTCCAGCAGGCCGTCCTCCAGGGCCCGTGCCGCGGCCGCGGCGCCGGCCGGGCGCAGCAGCTCCAGCGGGCAGCCCTCGGCCAGCCGCAGCTCCAGCAGGATCCGCTCCACCCGGCGCTCCTCGGCGGACAGCAGCTCCCGGCCGGCGCCGGGCGACCGGCCCTCGCCCAGGGCCTGTGCGTACGCCCCGGGGTGCTTCACGTTCCACCACCGCACGCCGCCCACGTGGCTGTGTGCGCCGGGGCCGGCGCCCCACCAGTCGGCGCCGCGCCAGTACAGCTCGTTGTGGCGGCAGCGCCCGGCGGGCGAGGTGGCCCAGTTGGAGACCTCGTACCAGGCGAACCCGGCGGCCGTAAGGGTCTCCTCGGCGATCAGATAGCGGTCCGCGTGCACATCGTCGTCGGTCATCGGCACCTCGCCGCGACGGATCCGCCGCGCCAGCTGGGTGCCCTCCTCGACGATCAGCGCATACGCCGACACATGGTCCGGCCCCGCCCCGAGCGCCGCCTCCAGGGAGGCCCGCCAGTCCGCGTCGCTCTCCCCCGGCGTCCCGTAGATCAGGTCCAGGTTCACATGGCCGAATCCGGCCGCCCGCGCCTCGGCCACACACGCCTCCGGCCGCCCCGGGGTGTGCGTACGGTCCAGCACCTTCAGGACGTGCTGGCGGGCGCTCTGCATGCCGAAGGAGATCCGGTTGAACCCCGCCTCCCGCAGCTCCGCCAGATACCGCGGATCGACCGACTCCGGATTCGCCTCGGTCGTGACCTCGGCCCCCTCGGCCAGCCCGAATTCGTCCCGGATCGCCCCCAGCATCCGCCCGAGGTCCGCCGCCGCGAGCAGGGTCGGGGTTCCGCCGCCGACGAACACGGTCTCCACGGTCCGCGGGTCGTCCCCCAGCACCTTCCGCGCCAGCCGCACCTCCTCGACGACCTGCTCGGCGTAGTTGTCCCGCGAGGCGAGCACACCGCCGGAGCCGCGCAGCTCACTGGCGGTGTAGGTGTTGAAGTCGCAGTAGCCGCAGCGGGTGGCGCAGTACGGCACGTGCAGATAGAACCCCAGCGGCCGCCGCTCCGCCCCCGCCAAAGCGGTCGCGGGCAGTGCGCCGTCCTCGGGCATGGGCTCACCATCAGGCAACACGGAAGGCATGCCCCCATTGTCCGGCACGACCGGCGCCACCCGGGACCACGGGACGGTGCCCAGGCGCCCCGGCCCCGCAGCGACCGGGCCTACGGGGTGTCCGCGGACCACGCGGCGCAGGCGCATATCGAGCCACGCGGCGGAGCCGCATACCGATCCGCGGGAAGGGGCGGGGAGGGGAGGGGAACAGCCCGCCGCGGGCGTCACGATCCGTCGGACGCCCCCTGGAGCACCTTCAGGACCAGCATCGCCAGGTCGTCGTCCGGCGGCTCCGCCGCGAACTCGTCCACCGCCCGGCGCACCCGCTCCGCGACCTGCCGCGCGCTGAGCCCCGCGCACAGCGCGAACGCCGCCGCCAGGCCGTCCTCGTCGTCGAACTGCCGGTCGCCCGATCGGTGCTCCGTCACCCCGTCCGTCACACAGAGCAGTGTTTCCCCGGGCGTCAGATCGAACGATTCACTCTCGTACGACACATCGTCCACGACGCCCAGCAATATCTGCGGCGCCGCGACCGTCCGCACCTCGCCGTCCGGCCGCAGCACCAGCGGCAGCGGATGGCCCGCGCTGGCCAGCGTGCAGCGCACCCCCAGGCCGTCGCCCAGCGGCTCCAGCTCCCCGTACAGCAGCGACAGGAACCGCGCGATCCCGCCGCCCGCCGACAGCCCCGCGCCTCCGACCAGGCCGCCGTCCACCAGCTCCACGACCCCGGCGGGGCCGCCCACGGCCTCCACACCGGCCACCACGGCCTCCGCGGCGCCCTCGACGGCCTGCTCCACCGCCTCCTCGCCCAGCAGCTGGTTGAGCCGGTCCAGGACCTCTCCCACGCCGTACCCCTCGCGGGCGAGCAGCCGCAGCCAGGGCCGGACGAGGCCGGTCACCACGGCCGCCTCCGGGCCGTTCCCGCAGACGTCGCCCAGGACGAAGCACCAGCGGCCGTCACCGGCCGGGAAGATGTCGTAGAAGTCGCCCCCGGCTGAGATCTCGCCGGTCGGCTCGTACACCACCGCCGACTCGACCCCGGGGATCCGCGGGATCACGGACGGCAGCAGCCCGCGCTGGAGCACCCGGCTGATGGTCGCCTGCCGGGTGTAGCGGCGGGCGGAGGCGAGCGCCAGGGCGACGCGGCGGGCGAAGTCCTCGATCAGGCCGACCACTTCGGCCGGCATCCGCACCAGCCCGGCCCGCCCCAGCAGCAGCGTGCCGAGCGCGCGGCCGCCCGCCACCAGTCGGCACGCGAGGGCCGCGCCGCCGGGCCCGTACGCGGCGGGGTCGGCCGGCCAGGGCCACTCCACGGCGCCGCCGCGGACGGCGGTGGGCACATGGGGCGGCTCCTTCTCCAGCACCTGCCGCAGGCCCTCGATGCGTCCCTCGCTGGCGTGCCAGACCCGGGCCAGCCGCGGCGGGCCGCTCGTGGAGTCGAGCCAGATCGCGCACCAGTCGGCGAGCCGGGGCACCAGCAGCTGTCCGGCGAGCGAGGTGACCATGTCCTCGTCGAACTGCCCGGCCAGCAGATCGGACGCCTCGGCGAGGAAGGAGAGCGCACCGCGCTGGATCCACTCGGGGTCGCGGCGGACCGGGACGAGGCCCTGCGCGGGCGCGACGATCTCGACGGCCTCGACGCCCTCCTTACGGCCTTCACCGACGGGCCCCAGGCCCTCAGTGCCCAAGCCCTCGGGGACAGCTCCCAGGCCCCCAGGGACGGATTCCAGGCCGTCGGGGACGGCCCCCGCCCCGAATCCGCCGTCCGGCCCGGCCACGGTGGCGTTCGCCGCGTCCACGGCGGCCGCGGCGTCCATGAAGGCCGAGCCCATGCCGCCCGCGGCGGCCGGACCCGTGGGCGCCACCGCCATCTGGAACCACACCGACTTGGTCGCCCGCCGGTAGGTCGTCCCCCAGGACTCGGCGATCTCGGCCACCAGCCGCAGCCCGTGGCCCCCGGCGTACTCCGGCGGCTCGTCCGCATCCGGCGGATCGCCGCGCACCACCCGGGTGGGATGGTGATCGGTCACCTCCACCACCAGGGACGGCGGCTCGCCCTCGCGGTCCGAGACATCCAGCGCGCAGCTCACCTCGACGGCGGTGCCGGCGTGCACCACCGCGTTGGTGACCAGCTCGCTCACCAGCAGCACGGCCTCGCCCGCCACCTGGTCGGTGACCCGGTCGGCGGCCGGGACCTCGAGCGCGGCCCAGTCGGCGAGGGCGGCACGGACGAACCGGCGCGCGGCCGAGGCCGCGAGCGGAGTACCGGGCAGGCTGACGCGTGCCGATGCGCTGGTACGGACGGGGCCGACCCCACCCCCGACCGGTAGAACCACCCCACCGCCCTCAACCGACCCACCAGAAGTGGCAGAAGATGACGTCCCCACTGTGCGGCTCCTGAAGAAGCTCCGTCATAACGCCGTATCCGTAACCGTATCCGGCACGGACAGAGTGACAGACGGACCGCCCTCATATGCACCGGGTTACGCAAGTGAACCGCGATAAGGGGAAAATTCATGTGTCCGGCGGGCCGGTCAACCTGAAATCCGGTGCGGGGTCGTATCCTTGCCCGTTAAACCTCCCGCGCGCCCGCGTACATGTCCTCGATCAGGTCCTTGTACTCCCGCTCGACGACCGGGCGCTTGAGCTTCAGGCTGGGCGTCAACTCCCCGTGCTCCACGTCCAGATCACGCGGCAGCAGCCGGAACTTCTTGATCGTCTGCCAGCGCTGGAGCCCGTCGTTGAGCCGCTGCACATACCCCCCGATCAGCTCCCGCACCTCATCGGTGTCCACGACCTCCGCGTAGGTCCTGCCGCCGAGGCCGTGGTCGCCCGCCCACTTCATGATCGTGGGCTCGTCGAGGGCGATCAGCGCGGTGCAGTAGTTGCGGTCGGCGCCGTGCACCAGGATGTTGGAGACGAACGGGCACACCGCCTTGAACTGGCCCTCGACCTCCGCCGGGGCCACGTACTTGCCGCCGGAGGTCTTGATCAGGTCCTTCTTGCGGTCGGTGATCCGCAGATAGCCGTCGGGGGACAGCTCGCCGATGTCCCCGGTGTGGAACCAGCCGTCGGACTCCAGCACCTGCGCGGTCAGCTCCGGCAGCCCGTGGTAGCCCTGCATGATGCCGGGGCCGCGCAGCAGCACCTCGCCGTCGTCGGCGAACCGCACCTCCAGGCCCGGGAACGCCTTGCCGACCGTGCCGGTGCGGTAGTCCGCCGGGTTGAGGAAGCTGGCGGCGCTGGACTCGGTCAGGCCGTAGCCCTCCAGGATGTTGATCCCGGCGCCCGCGAAGAAGTAGCCGATGTCGGGCGCGAGCGCGGCGGAGCCGGACACCGCGGCCCGGAGCCGGCCGCCGAACGCCTCGCGCAGCTTGCCGTAGACCAGCTTGTCGGCCACCGCGTGCTGGGCCCGGAGGCCGAAGGGCACGGAGGCGGTGCCGGTGCGGCGGAAGTTGTCCTGGGAGATCCTGGCGTAGTCCCGGGCGACCCCGGCCGCCCACTGGAAGATCTTGTACTGGGCCGCCCCGCCCTCGCGCGCCCGCTGGGCCACCCCGTTGTAGACCTTCTCGAAGATCCGCGGCACGGCACACATATAGGTCGGCCGGACCACCGGCAGATTGTCGATGATCTTGTCGACCCGGCCGTCCACCGCCGTGGTGTGGCCGACGTAGATCTGCCCCGCCGTCAGCACCTTGCCGAAGACATGCGCGAGCGGCAGCCAGAGGTACTGCACGTCGTCGGGGAAGAGCAGTCCGTCCTGATTGCCGATCACAATGGCCATGTACGACCAGGAGTCATGCGCCAGGCGTACGCCCTTGGGGCGCCCGGTGGTCCCGGACGTGTAGATGAGCGTCGCCAGCTGATCGCTGCGCAGGGCGTCCATCCGCTCCCGTACGGCGTCCGGCCGCCGTTCCAGCAGGGCCGTGCCCCGCTTCTCCAGCTCGGTGAGCGAGAGCACCCAGCCCTCGGGGTCGTCCGCGGCGGGGACCGCGTCGTCGGCCTGGATCACCACCACATGGGCCAGTTCGGGGAGCTCCTCGCGCTGCGCCCGCACCTTGGCGAGCTGCGCCGCGTCCTCGGCGATCAGCACCCGGCTGCCGGAGTCGGAGAGGATGAAGGAGGTCTCGTCGGCGTTGGTGCTCGGGTACACCGTGGTGGTGGCCGCCCCCGCGCAGAGCACGCCGAGGTCGGACAGGATCCACTCGACACGGGTCGAGGAGGCCAGCGCCACCCGCTCCTCGGGGCGGATGCCCAGATCGATCAGTCCGGCGGCGATGGCGAAGACCCGATCCGCGCTTTCCCGCCAGGTCAGCGGCCGCCACTCATCGGGGCCCGTGCCCGAGGCAGGGGGCACCGGATAGCGGTACGCCTCCTTGTCCGGTGTCGCCTCGACGCGCCGGAGGAAGTGCGTCGCCAGGGACGGCGGCCGGTTCTCGAGCAAGTTCTGTGTGTCGGTCACGGCATCCTCCGGGGCCCGCATCATTGCTTGGTGACTCGCGAGTAACCTTCGAGTAGGTGATCAGGGTAGGGGCCGAATCCTTACGGCGTAAGGGGGCCGGGTCACGTTGTTCTCACGAGATGCCCAAGAGAAGCCCCGGAAGGCGGCGGGCCCGGCGCATCCATCACGCCAGGCCCGCTGACCACGCTGTCCCCGGTGCTCCGGCCCTGGGGCCTCTTCCCCGGGGCGGGGTCCTACTTCTTCGCCTTGGAGTCCTTGCCGTCGGAGTCGGAGGACAGCACCGCGATGAATGCCTCCTGGGGCACCTCCACGCTGCCGACCATCTTCATCCGCTTCTTGCCTTCCTTCTGCTTCTCCAGCAGCTTCCGCTTACGGGAGATGTCACCGCCGTAGCACTTGGCGAGGACGTCCTTACGGATGGCACGGACCGTCTCCCGGGCGATCACCCGGGAGCCGATGGCCGCCTGGATGGGCACCTCGAAGTTCTGCCGCGGGATGAGCTCGCGCAGCTTGGCGACCAGCCGGACGCCGTACGCGTACGCCTTGTCCTTGTGCGTGATCGCCGAGAACGCGTCCACCTTGTCGCCGTGCAGCAGGATGTCGACCTTGACCAGCTCGGAGGTCTGCTCACCGGTGGGCTCGTAGTCGAGCGAGGCATAGCCGCGGGTCTTGGACTTCAACTGGTCGAAGAAGTCGAAGACGACCTCGGCGAGCGGCAGGGTGTAGCGGATCTCGACCCGGTCCTCGGAGAGGTAGTCCATGCCGAGCAGCACGCCGCGGCGGTTCTGGCACAGCTCCATGATCGCGCCGATGAACTCGCTCGGGGCGAGGATGGTGCCCCGGACGACCGGCTCGTGCACCGTGTCGATCTTGCCCACCGGGAACTCGCTGGGGTTGGTCACCGTGTGCTCGGTGCCGTCCTCCATCTCCACCCGGTAGACCACATTGGGCGCGGTGGCGATCAGGTCGAGATTGAATTCGCGCTCCAGGCGCTCACGGATGACCTCCAGGTGCAGCAGCCCGAGGAAGCCGACGCGGAAGCCGAAGCCGAGGGCGGCCGAGGTCTCCGGCTCGTAGACCAGCGCGGCATCGTTGAGCTGCAGCTTGTCCAGTGCCTCGCGCAGCTCGGGGTAGTCCGAGCCGTCCAGCGGATACAGCCCCGAGAACACCATCGGCTTGGGGTCCTTGTAGCCGCCCAGCGGCTCCTGCGCGCCGCCGCTGACCTGGGTGATCGTGTCACCGACCTTGGACTGGCGGACATCCTTCACACCGGTGATCAGATAGCCCACCTCGCCCACGGACAGCCCGTCGGCGGGGGTCATCTCGGGCGAGTTGGTGCCGATCTCCAGCAGCTCATGGGCGGCGCCGGTGGACATCATCCTGATCCGCTCGCGCTTGCTGAGCGTGCCGTCGACGACCTTCACATAGGTCACGACGCCCCGGTAGGCGTCATAGACGGAGTCGAAGATCATCGCGCGGGCGGGGGCGTCATGGACGCCCACGGGGGCGGGAACGAGCTCGACGACCCGGTCCAGCAGCTCGGCCACGCCCTCGCCGGTCTTGGCGGAGACCTTCAGCACGTCGGAGGGGTCGCAGCCGATGAGGTGGGCGAGCTCGGCGGCGTACTTCTCCGGCTGGGCGGCGGGCAGGTCGATCTTGTTGAGGACCGGGATGATCGTGAGGTCGTGCTCCATCGCCAGATAGAGGTTGGCGAGGGTCTGGGCCTCGATGCCCTGGGCCGCGTCGACCAGCAGGATGCAGCCCTCGCACGCGGCGAGGGAGCGCGAGACCTCATAGGTGAAGTCCACGTGGCCCGGGGTGTCGATCATGTTGAGGATGTGGGTGGCGGGCTCGCCGCCCTCGTCCTTCGTCGGCGCCCAGGGCAGCCGGACCGCCTGGGACTTGATCGTGATGCCGCGCTCGCGCTCGATGTCCATGCGGTCGAGGTACTGCGCGCGCATCTGCCGTTGCTCGACCACCCCGGTCAGCTGGAGCATGCGGTCGGCGAGCGTCGACTTGCCGTGGTCGATGTGCGCGATGATGCAGAAGTTACGGATCAGAGCCGGGTCGGTACGGCTCGGCTCCGGCACATTGGTAGGGGTCGCGGGCACGCAGGGTCCTGTGTCTAGGCGGGACTCGGTGTTATCGGTATGGGTCAGTCCCGTCCATGGTCCCATGAATGGCGACCTCTTCCGGGTTTGGGACGCCATGGACCCTGCTGGTAACCTGGCCGACTGTGTCTCGTGCCCTCTCTTTGACGGAGATCTCCAAGGACATCTCCCTAGAGGTCTCCATGGACGTCGTCACGGACGTCGCCATGGGCACGGACGCACCACGAAGCAAGTGAAACCCAACGAACCTGCGAAGGCTTTTACGTGGCGAACATCAAGTCCCAGATCAAGCGGAACAAGACGAACGAGAAGGCGCGCCTGCGCAACAAGGCGGTCAAGTCCGAGCTGAAGACCGCCATCCGCCGCACCCGCGAGGCCGTGGCCGCCGGTGACGCCGAGAAGGCCGCCGAAGCCATCCGCATCGCCGCGCGCAAGCTCGACAAGGCCGTCAGCAAGGGCGTTCTGCACAAGAACAACGCCGCCAACAAGAAGTCGGCGCTCGCCCAGCAGGTCTCCAGCATCCAGGGCTGACGCCTTCCGGGGCCGGCCTCGGAGGCTGACGCCTTCCGGGCCTGGTCTCCAGCCGGTTTGGGCACAGCGGTCCCTCTCACCCGCTCCTACCGGCAGCCGAGATCCTCTGCAGCCCCTTCAGCGGCACCGCGCCGCACGCGGCCTGCGTTCGCCACGCGGGTGCGGCGCACTTGATCGACACGAAGGCCCCGCGCCTGTCCTTTCCCCAGGACAGGGCGGGGCTTTCGCGCTTAATTCGGGTATGTTCACGTCATGTCGACACCGGGGGAAACACCCAATCCGTACGGGCCGCCGCAGCCGCCCCAACCGCCTCAGCCGCCTCAGCAGGGCCCGGCGCAGAGCACGCCGCAGGGGCCAGGACAGAGCCCGTCGCAGAGCCCGCCGCCCGGCCCGTATGGACAGGTGCCGCCCCAGGCCCAGCCGCCCCAGCACAATCCGTACGCCCAGCCGACGATGCCTTCCGCCCCCCTGGGCGGCGGCTACGGCCCGATGGGCGCGCCGGGCACGCCTCCCGGCGCACCGCCCATGGGCCCCGGGGCCGGGGGCGGGGGCGGCGGCAAGGGCTGGCTGTGGGGGCTGGGCGGAGCCGTCGTCGCCTCGGCGGTCTGGGCCGGGGTGCTGTTCGCCACGGGAGGCTTCGACGGGAACGAGGCGGAGGCCGATCTCGCGGGCTACCGCTATACGACCAATCTGTGCAGCTCGACGGAGTCCCAGGCGTTCGAGGACGCCGGGTACGAGCAGAAGAGCGGCTCGTCGTCGAACCCCCAGCACAGCAGCACCGAAAACCCCGCGCTGGACTCGATGACCTGCAACATCGACTTCGAGCCGAGCGGCGCGAGCAGCAGCGACTACTCCTCGGTGTGGCTCTACACGACGGCGTCGCTGCACAAGAAGACCGACCCGGGCCCCGAGTTCGAGGCCCAGTACCGGGCGTACGAGGACCAGAGGACGTCCAGCTACAGCTATGAGGTGAGCCCGGTCAGGGGGCTGGGCGACGAGGCGTACGTGGTGAGGCAGGAGAGCAAGAGCAGCACCTCGAACACCGGCGCCTATGTGATCCTCGCCGTGCGGGAAGGCTGGATGACCTATCAGTCGACCTGGTCGGAGTATGTGTCGTCCTCCTCCAGCGCCTCGGCCAAGACCCCGGAAGAGGCCACCGAGATGCTCAAGAAGAGCGCGAAGGCGACGCTGGAGAAGATGAAGGACTGACCGCGGCCCCGGGCCCTAGCGGCGGCCCGCCCGGGCGGCGCGGGCGATCGTGACGACGGCCTTCTCCAGGGCGTACTCCGGGTCGTCCCCGCCGCCCTTGACCCCCGCATCGGCCTCGGCGACGGCACGCAGCGCGATCGCCACTCCGTCCGCCGACCAGCCGCGCATCTGCTGCCGCACCCGGTCGATCTTCCATGGCGGCATGCCCAGCTCCCGGGCGAGATCGCCGGGACGGGCGCCGCGCGGCGCGGAGGCCAGCTTGCCGATGGAGCGGACGCCCTGGGCCAGGGCGCTGGTGATCAGCACCGGCGGCACCCCGGTGGAGACGGCCCAGCGCAGGGCCTCCAGCGCCTCGGCCGCGCGGCCCTCGACGGCACGGTCGGCGACAGTGAAGCTGGACGCCTCGGCGCGCCCGGTGTAGTAGCGGGCGACGACGGCCTCGTCGATCGTGCCCTCGACATCGGCCACGAGCTGGGAGACCGCGCTGGCCAGCTCGCGCAGATCGCTCCCGATGGCGTCGACCAGGGCCTGGCATGCCTCGGGCGTGGCGGACCGGCCGGTGGCACGGAACTCCGACCGTACGAACGCCAGCCGGTCGGCGGGCTTGGTCATCTTCGGGCAGGCGACCTCGCGCGCCCCGGCCTTACGGGCGGCGTCGAGCAGCCCCTTGCCCTTGGCCCCGCCCGCGTGCAGCAGCACCAGGGTGATCTCCTCGGCGGGGGTGCCGAGGTAGCCCTTCACGTCCTTGATCGTGTCGGCCGACAGATCCTGTGCGTTGCGCACCACCACGACCTTGCGCTCCGCGAAGAGCGAGGGGCTGGTCAGCTCGGCAAGGGTGCCGGGCTGGAGCGCGTCGGGCATGAGGTCGCGCACATCGGTGTCGGGGTCGGCCGCGCGGGCGGCCGCCACCACCTGCTGCACGGCGCGGTCGAGCAGCAGCTCCTCCTGGCCCACGGCGAGGGTCACCGGGGCGAGTGGATCGTCGGTCGTCGTCTTCCTGGCCATCGCGGTCCAGCATCCCACGGACCACCGACAGCCCCGCCGTCCGGATGTCCGACAATGTTCCGGTGATCGATGAAGGACTGACCGGCGCCCGGCACGCCCGGCACATCCTGGTGCTCCCCGACCGCGACGCGGCGGAGGAGGTGGCCGCGGCCCTCCCCGAGCGCTTCGGCACCACCCAGGAGCCCCAGCTGGTGCGGGACGCCCTGGCGGGCGAGGACGACGCCGAGGACGCCCAGTGGCTGGTGGTGATCGAGGACCCGGCCGGCCGGCTGGACCCGACGGCGCTGGACGCGCTCGCGGACGAGTACGACGGCTGGCTGGAGGCCGAATAACGTCCGACACTAGGCTCATGACCAACCGTGGGCACGGAAGAGGGGGATTCCAAGGATGAGCGGAACGGTGACGGCAGTCAGCAGCAATGGCGAGTACTCGTTCACCAAGCCGAACCGGGACAGCATCACCCTGCTCACCGGCCTCGGTGTCGAGGGCGACGTCCACGCCGGCGTAACGGTCAAACACCGCTCCCGCGTCGCCCAGGACCCCACCCAGCCGAACCTGCGCCAGGTCCACCTCATCCACGAAGAACTCTTCGCGGAGGTCGGTGCGGAGGGCTTCACGGTCCTGCCCGGTGACCTCGGCGAAAACATCACCACCCGCGGCATCGACCTGCTCGCCCTCCCCGTCGGCACCCTGCTGCGCATCGGCGACGAGGCAGTGCTGGAGGTCACCGGCCTCCGCAATCCCTGCCTGCAGATCGACCACTTCCGACACGGCCTCCTGAAGCAGGTCGTCGGCCGTGACGAGGCCGGAAACATCATCCGTAAGGCCGGAATCATGAGCGTCGTACGGGAGGGCGGCACAGTCCGCCCGGGCGACCTGATCCAGGCCGAGCTCCCCGCCGAACCCCACCGCCCCCTGGACCGCGTCTGAGGGCGGGGCGCTCCCTGCCGCGATGAGTTCCGGCCGGGCCGGGAGTCTCTTCTGGTGACCGTCGTAGAACGCCGTACGACGCCGCCGGGCACGAGACACCACGGAGGACACCATGATGGCCACACCGGACGACCCGACCACCGCGCTGCCCGGCCGCCCGCCCGTGGTCGACCTGGCCACCTGGCAGGCCGCCCGTGACGAGCTGCTGGTCCGCGAGAAGGCCCACACCCGCGAGGGCGACGCCATCGCCGCGGCCCGCCGCCGGCTGCCGATGGTGGAGTTCGACGGGTCGGTCGAGGTCGTCGGACCCGACGGCCCGGTCCCGTTCCTGGATCTGTTCCAGGGCCGCGACGAGCTCGTGGTCTACAAGCACATGTGGTACGACGGCGCACCGCACCAGGGGCAGTGCGAGGGCTGCACCACCACGGCCTGGCACCTGAAGGACGCCGCCTACCTCAACGCCCGCGGCGTCTCGTTCGCCGTCCTCACCACGGGCCGCTGGGAGGAGGTGGCCTCCTACGTCGCGTTCATGGGCTACACCCAGCCCTGGTACTCGGTGCGCGACGTGGACGGGCCGGCCGGCGGCAGCATGGGTTATCTCACCTGCTACCTGCGCGACGGCGACCGCGTGTTCCTCACCTACTCCACGACGGGCCGCGGCAATGAACGGGTCAACGGGTCCCTCGGCCTGCTCGACATGACGCCCTACGGCCGCGGCGAGGCGTGGGAGGACAACCCGGAGGGTCGGCCCGAGGGGCGCGACGCGTGCTGGTCCTGGCGCTCGGACGCGGACGGGAACGCCACCTGGGGCCCGACCAGCCGCCCCGTGCCGCAGTGGACCCGCCCCGGCGCGACCCCCGTGGAGACCCTCGGCCGGCACGGCCACCATCGGTAGTCGGGTGTGTCAGGCGGACCGTCGCGCAGTCCCGCCGCGGCCTCCGAGGACCGCGCGTAGGCCCCGTTCACGCGTGACCGCGATGGGGCCGTCGGTGTCGGTTCGCAGTACGGCGGCGCCCTGGGCGCGTAGGGAGGCGATGGTGCGGGGCGAGGGGTGGCCGTAGGGGTTGTCGGCACCGCAGGAGATCAGGGCCAGGCGGGGGCTGAGGCGCCGGAGCAGATGTCGGTCCTGGTAGGCCGAGCCATGGTGGGCGACCTTGAGGACGTCGATCTCGGGAAGGGCCGGGTGTGTCGTCAGCAGGGCTTGCTGGGCGGGGGGTTCGAGGTCGCCCAGGAGGAGCAGGGTCAGGCCCGCCGTGCGGACGAGGAGGGTGACGCTTGCGTCGTTCGGGCCCTCGGTCGCGGCCGGGGCGGGTGACCGGGCGGGCCAGAGGACCTGCCAGGACAGTGGGCCGAGGCGTCGTCGTTCCCCTGGCTGCGCCGTGATGACCGGGATATGCGCCGACCGGGCCTTGCGGCGTACGAACTCGGCCTGGCCTGGTGGTTCTTCCAGGGCGGTCGTCTCGATCGCGCCGACCGCGCGGCCGCGTAACGCACCGGTCAGCCCGGCCACATGGTCGGCATGGAAGTGGGTCAGGATCAGGAGCGGGATCCTGACGACGCCCAGGGAGCGCAGGCACCGGTCGACGGCTCGGGGCTCGGGGCCGGTGTCCACGACGACGGCCGTGCCGGGGCCCGCGGCCAGGACCAGGGCGTCACCTTGTCCGACATCGCACGCCACCATCCGCCAACCGGGCGGTGGCCAGCCGGTGATGACCCGGACCAGGGGTGCCGGGCGCACGACGGCCAGCAGTACCAGCAGTGCGCATACGGCGCACAGCAGGCGGTGGCGCAGCAGTCGGCGACCGGCGAGGGCCACGGCCAGGGTGATGGCGGCCAGCAGGAGTGCGCCGGTCCAGCCGTCCGGCCAGTCCGCCTCGGCTCCTGGCAGCGCCGCGCCGGTGCGGGCCACCTGGGCGATCCACTCGGCGGGCCAGCCCGCCGGCCAGGCGATCCACTGGGCGAGCGGCGGTGCGACGGCGGCTGCGGCGAGCGCGGCGAAGCCGAGGGTGGTGGCGGGGGCTACCACCACTTCGGCGATGAGGTTGCAGGGGATCGCCACCAGGCTCACTCGCGCGGCCATCACCACGACGACCGGTGCGCAGACCGCCTGGGCCGCGGCGGCGGCCGCCAGCGCCTCGGCCACCCGGGCCGGTACGCCACGGCGCTGGAGGGCCGCGCTCCATCCCGGCGCGATGGTGAGCAGGGCGCCGGTGGCCAGCACGGAGAGCAGGAAGCCGTAGCTCCGGGCCAGCCAGGGGTCGTAGAGCACCAGCGCGAGGACGGCGGCGGCCAGGGCCGGGAGCAGGGAGCGGCGGCGGCCGGTGCCGAGGGCGAGCAGCGTGATCAGCCCGCAGGCGGCGGCGCGCAGCACACTGGGCTCAGGTCTGCAGACGATGACGAAGGCGAGCGTGAGCCCGCCGCCGAGGATGGCGGTGGTGCGCAGCCGGATGCCGAGCGCGCCCGCGAGACCGCGCCGCTCGGCTCGCCCGGCCAGCTGGGGCGGGCCCGTGAGCAGGGCGAGCACCAGTGTCAGATTGCTGCCGGAGACGGCCATGAGGTGCAGCATGTCCGTGGCCCGGAACGCCTCGTCCAGCTCGGGCGGCACCCGTGAGGTGTCCCCCACGACCAGTGCCGGGAGCAGCGCCCGCGCGTCCGGGGAGAGCCCGTCGGTCGCGGTGCGCAGCCCGGCGCGCAACCGCCCGGCCAGCCGCTGGACCGCGCTGGGCGGCCCTGTGACCTTCGGGGGCCCGCTGTTTACGCGCACTACGGCCGCGATACGGTCCCCGTCGCGCAGCGGTGGCGCCAAGCGGCCGTGGACGCGCAGACGTGTGGACGGCAGCAGCCCGAGCCAGGCCGTCCGCTCTGCGCCGGACCTGGGGTGAACCGTGACCAGGACGGGCGTGCGGGTGGTGGTCGTGGTGCCGTCGGCGCCGGTGACCCGGTCGGCCTCCGCTTCCAGGACCACGGACGCCGGCGCGAGCGTCGCGCCCCGCACCCGTGGCCGAGTGAGCCGTGGGTCCCCCGTGACGGTCACCTCGGCTGTGGCCTCGGCGTACTCCTGGGCGAGTGCGGGGACGGGGCCACGGCGTACGTCCGCCCCGTGCAGCCCGGCGACCGCCCCCGCGGCGGCCCCGCACAACAGCAATGCGGCGATCGCTCCCGCCGTACGGCGCCCACGCCAGGCGACAGCGCGTGGCGGTGAAGTGGCTTGCCGCCCCGGCAGGTCAGGGCCTTCCGGGAGCGGTGCCGGCGAGGGCGCGTCCGGTCCGTGCCGGGGGCGGGGGGTGGCGCGTTGTCGGCCGTCCGGTGTCGGGGCTCGTCGGCGGGTCCGGATGAGCAGGGCCGCCGCTACGAGGGTGGCCGCTGTGCAGGCGAGGGCCACCGTTGGGAGTGGTGCGTCCAGGGCCAGTGCTGCGGCCGCCCAGGCGGTCAGGGCCGGGGGTACGAGGCGGAGGTCGAGTGGGCCCTCCTGGCGTGGGTGTGACGCACCGCGTGGGGACGCGGCTGCCGCATGGACCGGGGCGCGGGTGCGCGGGGGCTGCGCGGACGTCATGGCCGGACCAGCGGGCGCAGGTCGGCGAACCGGCGCTCGCCGATGCCGTTCACCTCGCGGAGTTCATCGATGGAACGGAAACCTCCGTGCTGGGTGCGGTAGTCGATGATGTGCCGGGCCAGGACGGGGCCCACTCCGGGGAGGGTGTCGAGCTGTTCGGCGGTCGCGGAGTTCAGGCTGACCGAGCCACCGGGTGCCCCCGGTCCGGCCGGTGCGTTGGGCCCGGTGGGCGCGTTGGGCTCGTTGGGTGCGTTGGGTGCGTTCGGGCCACCGGCCGCCGCGCCCGGCGCCGGTGGTCCGGCCGCAGGCGCGCCGACCACGATCTGTTCTCCGTCCACCAGCGGGCGGGCGCGGTTCAGCCCGCTCAGCTCGGCGCCCGGCCGTACCCCGCCCGCTGCTTCCAGCGCGTCGGCGACCCTCGACCCGGGCGGCAGTGTGCGCAGGCCGGGGCGGCGGACCTTGCCCGTCACATCCACCACGACCGTCCGGCCGCCGCCGGACGGAGCGAGCTTCCCGCCCGGCGGGGGGCCGGGTTCGGAAGGTGCGGCGCGCGGGGGCTCCGCGTCCGGGGCGCGCACGGTCTGGGGACGGCCGGTCCAGAAGTGGTAGGCCGCGAAGGCCACCGCGGCGAGCAGGGCGACCGCCAGGGCGGCGACCGTCTTCAGCTCCATGCCACAGCGCAGCTGAAGCCACAACGGCAGCCGCTCGCGCAGGGCCAGCCCTGCCCGGTCGCGTCTGCGCAGCGGACCATTCTCGGACGCGTTCTCAGGCCCCTCCTCGTGCCTGTCCTCGTGCCCGTCCTCGGGCGGCTCCTCGTTCCGCACCTCCTCCGCCGCCGCATCCGACCCCGCGACGCCCTTCGGTCCGTCCCGGCTGCCCAGAGCGATGGCCCGGACCGCGGCCGGGGGCGCCGGGGGCGCCGACGAGGCCGTGGCGAAGAGCGCCGCCGCGCGGCTCGCGCGTGAACAGGCGGCGGGGTGGGTCCGGCGGTGGGCGCCGCGGTCGCGGCTTCCGGCGCTGACCAGACCCGTACCGGACGGCGGGCGTGGGCGGCGGCCCGCCCCGCCGTCGCGGCGGCGGCCGCGCCCCGGGCCCGTGGTTACTGTGCGTGATCGTGACCTCATGCCACCTGACGGTAGGCACATGGAGCCGATCGCGCCGGTCCGCATCAATTTCCGGGGATAACCCCCGCGTTGTGGACAACTCCGTCACCCCGCCGAGTGAAGGGCCGCCCCCACCCTCCGCTACCGCGGAGAGACCACCGCCCCCAGCAGACCCGGCCCGGTGTGCGCCCCGATCACCGCGCCCACCTCGCTCACATACAGCTCCGCGAGCCCCGGCACCCGCTCCCGCAGCCGCTCCGCGAGCGCCGTCGCCCGTTCGCCCGCCGCCAGGTGCTGCACCGCGATGTCCACCGGGCTCCGGCCGGCCCGCTCCACCACGATCTCCTCGAGCCGGGCGATGGCCTTCGAGACGGTGCGGACCTTCTCCCGCAGCTCGATCCGCCCCTCGTCGAGCTGGAGCAGCGGTTTGACCGCGAGCGCCGAGCCGAGCAGGGCCTGGGCCGCGCCGATGCGGCCGCCGCGCCGCAGGTAGTCGAGGGTGTCGACGTAGAAGTAGGCGGCCGTGCCGTCGGCCCGCTTCTCCGCCGCCGCCACGGCCTCGTCCAGCGTGCCGCCGCCCTCCGCCGTCTCGGCCGCCGCCAGCGCGCAGAAGCCGAGCGCCATCGCGACCATTCCGCTGTCCACCACCCGCACCGGAACGGGCGCGTCCTGTGCCGCGAGCACCGCCGCGTCGTAGGTGCCGGAGAACTCGGCCGACAGATGCAGGGAGACGATGCCCGTCGCGCCCTCCTCGGCGGCGGCCCGATAGGCGGCCGCGAACATCTCCGGACTGGGCCGGGACGTCGTCACCGGCTTCCGCTTCTGCAACGCCTGCGCGAGGGACCGGGCCGAGATCTCGGTGCCCTCCTCCAGGGCCCGGTCTCCGAGCACCACCGTCAGCGGCACGGCGGTGATGCGGTGCCGCTCCATCGCATCCTGCGGCAAGTACGCCGTGGAATCGGTCACGATCGCGACATGGCGGGACATGACTGGGAGGTTATCGGGGGATGGCGCCTGCCGACAGCGCGACCCCACCGGATGATCAATTGCCTTGCCGATCATGCCCTGTTCAGACGTGACTCAGATCCTGTTCTCCGACCGGGTTCGTTCCGGGGTTCCGGGGTTCCGGGGTCTCAGGCCGTGTTCTCGGGACGGGGGGACTGCTGCCAGGGCTTCTGCCACGGCTGGGGCTCCGTATTCGACCTCGCCCCGAGCGACGGCCGGGGCGACTCCGGCTCCTGCCCCGCCGCGGGCCCAGGTCGCGCCCCCACGTCGGGTCCAGGTCGTGAACCCGCGTCGGGCGCCGTCCACGGCTCCTCAGGCTCCGCCGCCGTCCAGTGCCGCAGCGCCCCCGCCTCCATCTCGATCTCGCGGCCCAGCGAGTCCAGATCGTCGTGCGCCATCCGATGCGTCCGCTCCTGCACCGCCCAGCGCAGCGAGTCGGCGGAGTGGGTGATCCGCTGCGTACGCTCCCGCATCTCGGGCAGCAGGGCGGCGAGCCGGGACCTGTCGGGCTCCTGCTCCAGCCGCTTCAGATCCGCTTCCAGGTCCAGCGCATGGGCGCTCAGCCGCTGGAACAGGCCCAACGACTCCGACAGGGACCGGTCTTGCGGGGCGGCCGCCTGCAGCGCCTGCCCGGTGGCGCGCATCGAACCGCGCAGGGAGAGCCGCAGCTGGGCGAGCTCACCGGCCGCGCCCGGCTGGGCGAGCTGCCGGGCCCGGAGTCTGGTCTCCTCCACCGTGACGCGCGCCTGGTGCACCGTACGGTCGATACCGCGCTTGGCCGCCCTGACCGCGCGAACAGCCCCGTAGACCCCCGCCAGCATGATCAGAACGAAAAGCGTCAACAGGATCCAGATGGCTTCCATGTGCGCTCCTTGGGGCGGCGGTCACGGCACGGTGGCGGTCGTCCTCTCAGCGTAAACGCGCCGGGCGGGCCAGAGGTTCCGGACGAACCCCCAACCCGCCCACACGGGAAAAGCCGATCAGGCCGGAACGATGTTCACCAGCTTCGGCGCGCGCACGATGACCTTACGGATGCCCGCGCCGTTCAGCGCCGCCACGACCGCCGGGTCGCCCAGCGCCAGCGCCTCCAAGTCCTCGTCCGAGACCGAGGGCGCGACCTCCAGCCGGGCCTTGACCTTGCCCTTGACCTGCACCACACAGGTGACGGTCTCGTCCACGACGTACTCCGGATCGGCGACCGGGAAGGACTCGTGGACGACCGACCCGGAGTGGCCCAGCCTGCGCCACAGCTCCTCGGCGACATGCGGGGCCAGCGGCGAGATCAGCAGCACCAGCCCCTCGGCCACCGAGCGGGGCACCTCGCGCACCTTGGTGACGTGGTTGTTCAGCTCGGTGATCTTGGCGATGGCGGTGTTGAAGCGCAGGCCCTCCATGTCCTGCCGGACGCCGTCGATCGCCTTGTGCAGGGCGCGCAGCGTCGCCTCGTCGGGCTCGGTGTCGACGACGGTGACCTCTCCGGTGCTCTCGTCGACGACATTGCGCCACAGCCGCTGCAGCAGCCGGTACTGGCCGACCACGGCGCGGGTGTCCCAGGGCCGCGAGACGTCCAGCGGGCCCATGGCCATCTCGTACAGCCGCAGCGTGTCGGCCCCGTACTCGGCGCAGATCTCGTCCGGCGTGACGGCGTTCTTCAGGGACTTGCCCATCTTGCCCAGCAGCCGGGTGACCTTCTCACCGTCGTACCAGTAGGCGCCGTCCCGCTCCTCGACCTCGGCGGCCGGGACGGCGATACCGCGGCTGTCCCGGTAGACATACGCCTGGATCATGCCCTGGTTGTACAGCTTGTGGAACGGCTCGACCGAGGAGACGTGCCCCAGGTCGAACAGCACCTTGGACCAGAACCGGGCGTACAGCAGATGCAGCACCGCATGCTCGGCGCCGCCGACGTACAGGTCGACACCGCCGTGCGGCTGCCCCTCGCGCGGCCCCATCCAGTAGCGCTCGGCCTCGGGGTCGACCAGCCGCTCGCTGTTGTGCGGGTCCAGGTAGCGCAGCTCGTACCAGCAGGAGCCGGCCCAGTTGGGCATGGTGTTGGTCTCGCGGCGGAACGGCCGCGGCCCGCGCCCGTCGCCCAGGTCCAGCACCACGTTGACCCACTCCTCGTTCCGGGACAGCGGGGTCTCCGGGGAGGTGTCGGAGTCGTCCGGGTCGAAGGTGCGCGGCGAGTAGTCCTCGACCTCGGGCAGCTCCAGGGGCAGCATCGACTCGGGCAGGGCGTGGGCCACGCCCTCCTCGTCGTAGACGATCGGGAAGGGCTCGCCCCAGTAGCGCTGCCGGCTGAACAGCCAGTCGCGCAGCCGGTAGTTGACGGTGCCCTCGCCGATGGAGCGGGACTCCAGCCACTCGGTGATGCGCGCCTTGGCCTCGACGACGCCCAGCCCGTCCAGCGATACGGACTCCCCCGTCGAGTTGACGATCTTCGCGTCGTACGAGACGAAGGCGTCGTCCCAGGTGGACGGGTCGGTGCCGCGATCGTCCGAGGGCTCGACGACACAGCGCACGGGCAGCTCGAAGGCGCGGGCGAAGGCGAAGTCACGGCTGTCGTGGGCCGGGACGGCCATGATCGCGCCGGTGCCGTAGCCCATCAGGACGTAGTCGGCGATGAAGACCGGCACCCGCTCACCGCTGACCGGGTTGACGGCGTACGCGCCGGTGAAGACGCCGGTCTTCTCCTTGACCTCGGCCTGCCGCTCGACGTCGGACTTGGCCGCGGCCTGCTTGCGGTAGGCGTCGACGGCCTGGGCCGGGGTGGCGTGGCCGCCGGTCCAGACGTCGTGGGTGCCCTCGGGCCAGGCGGCCGGGACGATCTCGTCCACCAGGCCGTGCTCGGGCGCCAGGACCATGTACGTGGCGCCGAACAGGGTGTCCTGGCGGGTGGTGAAGATCGTGATCTTGGCGTCGGGGTGCTCGGCCACCGGGAAGTCGACGCGGGCGCCCTCGCTGCGGCCGATCCAGTTGCGCTGCTGCAGCTTGATGGCCTCGGGCCAGTCCAGCTCGTCCAGGTCGTCCAGCAGCCGGTCGGCGTAGGCGGTGATGCGCATGTTCCACTGGCGCAGCTTGGCCTTGAAGACCGGGAAGTTGCCGCGCTCGGAGCGGCCGTCCGCGGTGACCTCCTCGTTGGCCAGCACGGTGCCCAGGCCGGGGCACCAGTTGACGGGCGCGTCCGAGGCGTAGGCCAGGCGGTAGCCGCCCAGGATGTCGGCGCGCTCGGACTCGGTCAGCTCGGCCCAGGGGCGGCCGTCGGGGGTGGTGCGCTCACCGGAGGCGAACTGCTGGACCAGGGTGTCGATGGGGCGCGCCGTCCTCGCCTCCGGGTCGTACCAGGAGTTGAAGATCTGCAGGAAGATCCACTGGGTCCACTTGTAGTAGTCCGGGTCGATCGTCGCGAACGAGCGGCGCTTGTCGTGGCCCAGGCCCAGCCGGCGCAGCTGGCGCCGCATGTTCTCGATGTTGGCCTCGGTGCTGACCCGCGGGTGGGTGCCGGTCTGCACCGCGTACTGCTCGGCGGGCAGGCCGAAGGCGTCGAAGCCCAGGGTGTGCAGGACGTTGTGGCCCGTCATGCGGTGGTAGCGGGCGAACACATCGGTGGCGATGTAGCCCAGCGGATGGCCCACGTGCAGTCCCGCGCCCGACGGGTACGGGAACATGTCCATGACGAATTTCTTGGGCCGGGCGACGGCCTCGGCGTCGCCGGCCAGGTCGCCGCCCGGGTTGGGCGCCTCATACGTGCCGTGCGCGTCCCAGAAGTCCTGCCAGCGGGCTTCGATGTCGGCGGCCAGGGCGGCCGTGTAGCGGTGCGGCGCGGCCACCTCGGCCGCGGCGTTGGTCTCGCTCATGGTCCTCAAAGCTCCATCGGTCGTCTCTGCCTGCGGCAACGCAGCGGATCCCTGCTTCCGAAACAAAAAGACCCCTCGCACAGGAGGGGACGCCGCGCTGATGCCGACCGGAGCTGTACTCGGTCGGTACTGATCAGCGCGGCCCGCTAAGCAGAAGGCGTACGGCACGCATGGAGCCAGGTTACCGCAGGGCGCGGACGGGCCGCACGGAGGTGATGACCCTCGTCACACGACACGAAAGGCGAGCCGCCCTTACGGACGACCCGCCTCCTTGATGTGGAGCTAAGGAGAATTGAACTCCTGACCTCCTGCATGCCATGCAGGCGCTCTACCAACTGAGCTATAGCCCCAGGTCTCGCTCCGCCCGGTTTCCCCGGCGGCGACGCCTACATTACACGGATGCCCCGGCCTTCCGCCAAATCGATGAGCCGGAGGCCGGAGCAGATCCCCGTTACGCCGTCGCGAACGAGTAGAAACGCTTCAGCGTGCAGTGCTCGTCGAGGAGCCGACCGTAGATCGGCTCCCCTTCGAGCTCACGGTAGGTCTCGATGGGATCGCCCCTGATGATCAGCGCCCGCGCGCACTCCGCACACCAGTACTGGTAGTCGGAGTTGAGCGGCTCCATGTCGCGGACGATCGGTGTGCCGGTGCCGCACCAGTCGCACTTCCGGCTGTGGGCTCCCATCTCACTCAGCTCCAGCTATGGCCGCAGGCCGTACACACGTAGGAAACACCGCCGTTGTCACCGAGGACCTGTGCCACGTGTCCGGAGCCGCAGGACGGGCACACGATGCCCGCTCGTGCCCTGCGGGACGGGTCCTCGATCGCGTCGAGGATGCTGGTCCGCATCCCACCTGCCCTCCCCATCGGACGTGTCGGCCCCATCCCCCTCCGGCCGTCCGATTCTGCCACGGGACGACGCGCAGGTCAGCGGAGATGCCCCACTCGTCTCACCAGACTCATCAGTACTCCGCACAGCGCGGCCCCGGCCAAGGCGACGCAGGTCACCCACAGGGCGTCCGCGGAGGCACCCGCACTGGGCACCGTATCGTCCGCCGCGCCCGGGAACACCGCCCCGAAGACCGCGACCCCGGTGAGCAGGCCGAGTTGAGCCGCCGTCACCAGCACCCCGCTGGCGTCCGCCGAGACGGCCGCCAGCAGGAATCCGCCCGGGACGGTGGCGGCGTGCCAGCGGCCGGGCAGCCGCTGCCAGTTGAGGCCCACGACGCCGAACGCGACCGCCGTGGGGACGAACGTCAGCCCCGCTCCTGCCCGAGCACCAGCGGCACGGTCACCTTCTCGGTCGTGAGCGGCTGAGCCTTGGTTCACCCAGGTGGCATGGCGGCGCAAGGCGCTCTCCGTACTGCGGGAGGAAAGAGCCGCGGCCGAGACACGGGCCGGAAGCGGCGCGGAAAGCAGCGATCCCGCCTCCCTCTGAGGGAGACGGGATCCTGGTCCTGTGGAGCTAAGGAGAATTGAACTCCTGACCTCCTGCATGCCATGCAGGCGCTCTACCAACTGAGCTATAGCCCCGCTCTTCTCCGCGCCGGAGCGCTTCGAACGAGAAGGAGCATAGCCGGTGACCTGCCGGGAAAGGAAATCCGCTCAGTCGTCGTCGCCGAGCACCGGCTCGGGCAGCGATCCGGCGTTGTGCTCCAGGAGCCGCCAGCCCCGCGCGCCCTCGCCCAGAACGGACCAGCAGCAGTTGGACAGGCCGCCCAGCGCCTCCCAGGTCCGGGGCTCCAGACCGAGCAGCCGGCCGATGGTGGTGCGGATCGTGCCGCCGTGGCTGACCACCACGAGCGTGCCGCCGTCCGGCAGCTTGTCGGCGCTCTCGAGCACCACCGGCGCCGCCCGGTCGGCGACCTCGGTCTCCAGCTCACCGCCGCCGCGCCGGATCGGCTCCCCGCGCTTCCACGCCGCGTACTCCTCGCCGAAGCGCTCGATGATCTCCTCGTGGGTCAGCCCCTGCCACTTACCCGCGTAGGTCTCCCTCAGGCCCGCGTCATGCGCGACCGACAGACCCGTGACGGCGGACAGCTCGGAGGCCGTGGCCGCCGCACGCTTCAGATCGGAGGCGACGATCGCGTCCGGCTTCAGGGCGGCCAGCAGCCGGGCCGCGCGGTGCGCCTGCGCGACACCGGTGTCGGTCAGCTCGATGTCCAGGGAGCCCTGGAAACGGCGCTCTATGTTCCAGGCCGTCTGGCCGTGGCGCCACAGGACGATGCGGCGGCCACGGACGCCTTGGGTGCCGTTCAGCTCAGCTCACCGCCCGCGCCGCCGTCCGGGCCCTGCGCCTGCGCGTACTCCTGCGCCTTGCCGCGGGTGGCCTCGGCGTCGGCCGGGAGCTCCAGCTGCGGGCAGTCCTTCCAGAGCCGCTCCAGGGCGTAGAACACCCGCTCCTCGCTGTGCTGGACGTGCACCACGATGTCCACGTAGTCCAGCAGCACCCAGCGGGCCTCGCGGTCGCCCTCGCGACGCACCGGCTTGGCGTCCAGTTCCTTGTTCAGCCGCTCCTCGATCTCGTCGACGATCGACTTGACCTGGCGGTCGTTGGGCGCCGAGGCCAGCAGGAAGGCGTCGGTGATGGAGAGCACATCGCTGACGTCGTACGCGATGATGTCGTGCGCGAGCTTGTCGGCGGCCGCCTGGGCGGCGGCGTTGATGAGCTCGAGGGAGCGGTCCGTGGCGGTCACAGGCAAGGCTTTCGGTCGGTGGTACCTCGAAGGTCTGGCTGCCCCCAGGGTCTCACGCCCCACCGTCACGCCGGGCGGCCGAGGAACGACCGCCCGGAGTGCCCGGGGAGAACGCCGGGAGTACCCCGGGGGAACGCCCGGGGTGCCATGGAGTGGCCTGGGGTGCCCCAGCGCCCCCGCGGCCCGGACTACGCCTCAGCCCGTGGCGTCGTAGTCCGGGCCGAGGAGGACCGTGATGTCCGCGTTGGCCGCGCCCTTGCCCTTCCGCACCGCCGTCTCCGGCAGCCCGAGCGTCTTGGCGACCTCCTTGGCCTGGCCCGCCTGGGCGGCGTCCGCGTAGGTCACCCGCGAGGCCGACTGCGCATCGCCCCCCTCGGTGGCCGTGACGACCGTAAAGCCGCCGTTGACCAGCGCCACCCGCGCGGCGCTCGACGCGTCCTTGGGGCCTCCTGCGTTGGTCACGCTGACCCGGGGCGCGGTGTTCTTGTCGGAGTTCTTGACCGTGCCGCCCAGGATGTCCTTGACCACGTGGTCGGTCGCCTGGCTGCTGAGCGTCCCGTCCGGCTGGACCGGCAGCATCGCGGTGTCGTACGCGCCGCTCTTGGCCTGCCCGGCCAGCTTCGCCAGCGACGCGCCCAGCTGCTGCTCGGACAGCGACGGGTCGGGGATCTGGGCCAGCGACTCCACGGTGCTGGTGGCGCCCTTCGCATCGCTGGAGAGCTTCTTCAGGGCCGCGTGCATGACCTGCCCGAACCGCGCGAGCTGCTTGGACTGTGCCTCGCCGGGCGCGCGGTAGGTGGCGTACGCCACGGCCGCCTGGCCGCTCACGATCTGGTCCTTGCCCCGCTTGACCAGGGGGTCCTCGCCCTTCTGGGGGCTGGGGACGGTCGCGTCGGTGTCGAGGCTGATCCCGCCGATCAGCTCGACCAGGTTCTCCAGATACGGCGTGTCCAGCCGCCAGGTGCCCTGGATCTTCGACCCCAGCAGGGTGCTCAGGGAGTCCCGGGTGGAGTCGGAGCCCTCGTCGGTCACGGACTTGCCGAGCGTGGTCGAGGCGCCGTCCTCGGTGGAGACGGCCAGCGAGTTCGGCAGCAGGACGGTGGTGCCCTTCTTGGTGGTCTCGTTGTCCACCAGCAGGGCCGTGGAGGTGCGGCCGCCCTTGGTCTCGCGCAGATGGACGACGATCACATCGCGCTTCTGCGGACCGCCCGCGGCCGCCTGGTCCTGAGCGTCGTCGGAGAGCCCCGGGAGCTTGCCCGCGTACCAGAGGTAGCCGACCCCGCCCGCCGCGGCGAGGACCAGGACCACGACGAGCGCGACGAGCCGGTTGCGGCCCTTACGGCGGCGTTCGTCACGGCGCTCGGAACGGGTCTCGGCGAACTTCAGCCAGTCGATGACGTCGTCGGATTCCTCGTCCTGCTCCTCGACGAAGGAGAACTGCTCGGTGTGGTACTCCTGCTGATCGGCACCCCCGGGACGCTTCCGCTCAGCGGACCGGGGCCCGGCGGAACGGGCCTCCTCGGCCGGAGGCGCCTCGGACCCGGGGCGCAGCTGCTCCGGGCTCAGCTCCTCGTAGGGGTTGGACTCGGGGCGGGGCTCCTCGCGCTGCGGGGGGACGGTCGGGGCGGCGGCCGCCTGCGGGTAGCCGTAGTCGTAACCCTGCGGTGACTGTTGTTGGTACTGCTGCTGGTGTTGCTGCTGTTGCTGTTGCTGAGCGTACGGGTCGTAGCTCTGCGTCTGGGTGTGCTGCTGCTGGTACTGGTGGTGCTGCGGCTGGCCGTAGGGGTCGTAGCCGTACCCGTCGTGTTGCTGCTGTTGCTCCCCGTACTGCGCCTGCTGCTGCGCGTACGGGTCGTAACTCTGCTGCTCTTCCGCCTGCGGCTGGTAAACCGGACGCCCATAGGCGTCATAGCCGTAGATCTGCGGCTCCTGGCCATACGGGTCCTGTGCGTACGGGTCGTACGGATCCTGCCGGTCGTTCACCGGTACCCCTTCAGCAGTCGTGCCGGTACAGCTCGCGCTTGTCGATGTAGCGCACCACGCCGTCCGGCACCAGGTACCAGACGGGGTCGCCATGAGCGACCCGCGCCCGGCAGTCCGATGACGAGATCGCCAGAGCCGGAACCTCCACCAGCGACACCCCGCCCTCCGGCAGCCCCGGGTCGGCCAGTATGTGCCCGGGTCTGGTCACCCCGATGAAGTGGGCCAGCGAGAAGAGCTCTTCGGCGTCGCGCCAGGTGAGGATCTGGGCGAGTGCGTCGGCCCCGGTGATGAAGAACAGATCGGCGTCACCGTTGAGCGCCCGCAGTTCCCGGAGCGTGTCGGTGGTGTAGGTGGGCCCGCCGCGGTCGATGTCGATACGGCTGACCGAGAACTGCGGATTCGAGGCGGTCGCGATGACCGTCATCAGATAGCGGTCCTCAGCCGGGGAGACCTTCTTGTGACTCTTCTGCCAGGGCTGCCCGGTCGGCACGAACACCACCTCGTCGAGGTGGAACTGCGAGGCCACCTCGCTCGCCGCGACCAGGTGGCCGTGGTGGATCGGGTCGAACGTCCCGCCCATCACACCCAGTCGCCGCTTGCCGGACCCTTTCTGCTCTTCCATGCGTGCAGACCCTACTGGGCCCGGCCCGGAGCCGGGGCCCATAGGGGCAATCGCCCAGGTCAGCGGTCCCGGTTGAAGCGCGTGGTGATCCACAGCAGCAGGAAGAGGATCACCAGGGCCGCACCGCCGGTCATGAAGGGGCTGATGCTCGGGTGGGTGTCGGTGTGCTCACCGCCCTCGGACGCGAGCGTGGTCAGGGCGGCATGTGCGGTGCTGAAAGGGGTCATCGCGGCAGTACCTATCCGGGTCTAGGCGTCACAACACGTCGGCCACATCGTATGCGAGGCGGTTTTCGGTCCCGATGTCCGTCCTGCTGATGGCAGCCCCACTCGTATCAGTCCTGCTCGTATCCGCTCAGTCCTGCTTGTAACCGCGGAGCAGGAACCAGGCGAGCAGGGCGGCGCCCACCACGCCGACCACGATGACGATGCGCAGCAGCGCTCCCGGGCCGTCGTTGCTGTGGGAGGTGGCGGCGAGGGCTTCGGTGAGGCCAGTCATTTCGGGCATGTCTCCACGCTAACCCCCAGGCGCTCAGGGCCTAGGCTGGGGGCCGCCGGACGAGGGCCCTGACCGGGCGCCCCGCCGAGCGGGCAATCAACGAGGGGGCGACATGAGCGACATCCACGAGACCGGTGGTGGAAACGGGACGGGAGACGCCCGGGAGCATGTGCCCGGCCGGGAGCGGCGGCGGTTCCCCGGGATCTCCTCACGGGCGTACGAACATCCGGCGGACCGCTCCGCGCTGGTCGCGCTGCGCAAGCTGACCGGCTTCGACACCGTCTTCAAGGCGATGAGCGGTCTGCTGCCCGAGCGGAGCCTGCGGCTGCTCTACCTGTCCGATTCGGTGCGGGTCAGCGAGCGGCAGTTCGCCCATCTCCACGACATGCTGCGGGACGCCTGCTACATCCTGGACCTGGAGCGGGTCCCGGCCATGTACGTCACCCAGAACCCGCAGCCGACCGCGATGTGCATCGGCATGGACGCGCCGATCATCGTGATCTCCACCGGTCTGGTCGAGCTGCTCGACGAGGAGGAGATGCGGGCGGTCGTCGGCCACGAGGTGGGCCATGCACTGTCGGGGCACTCGGTCTACCGGACGATACTGCTCTTCCTCACCAACCTCGCCATGAAGGTCGCCTGGATTCCGCTCGGCAATGTGGCGGTGCTGGCGCTGGTCACGGCGCTGCGGGAGTGGTTTCGCAAGTCGGAGCTGTCGGCGGACCGGGCCGGGCTGCTGGTCGGGCAGGATCTGCGGGCCTCGATGCGCGGGCTGATGAAGCTCGCGGGCGGCCATCACCTCCACGAGATGAACGTGGACGCCTTCCTGGAGCAGGCGGAGGAGTACGAGTCGAGCGGGGATCTGCGGGACTCCGTCCTCAAGATCATGAACATGCTGCCGCGCAGCCATCCGTTCACCACCGTGCGCGCCGCCGAGCTCAAGAAGTGGGCCGCGACCCGCGACTACCAGCGGCTCATGGACGGCCACTACCCGCGCCGCGACGAGGACGGGGACACCTCGGTCAGCGACTCGTTCCGGGAGTCCGCGAGCCACTACGCGGAGTCGATCCGCAGCAGCAAGGACCCGCTGTTCGCCTTCGTCAGGGACGTGGCGGGCGGCGCCGGGGACCTGGGCAGCAAGCTGCGCGACCGGTTCACGGGTGGCGCGGGCAGGCACGGTGAGACCGCCGAGGAGGGCACACCGCCCCGGGAGGAGCCTCAGGAGGAGCCCCGGGAGGAGCCCCGGGAGGAGCCCCGGGAGGAGCCCCGGGGCGGGGCTCAGGACGCGGCTGAGGACCAGCGGCCCGGAGACGGGCCGGAGGAGCGGCCGGGGAACGACGAGCCCGGGGACACCCCACCGCGGCGCTGAGACGGCCACTGAGGGCCTCCCTGCAGACCCTCAGAGGCTCTGGTTGCCCCCGGATGCCCCGGCAGGCCCTCTGGAGGCCCCAGGCCCCTGGCGCCCCTCAGGACTGCCCGTTGACCGCGGGCTGGGTCCCGGGGGCCATGACGCCGCACAGCGAGACCGTGGGCCGGCCCGTGGTGTACGGGTCGGTGCCCGTCGGGGCGTCGCCCTTGGCGCTCTGACCGGCGAGCATCGGCCGCAGATAGCCGGAGGCGTTCGCGGCGCATGCCTGCGGGCCCGCCAGCACGGTGCTCTGCACCAGCTCCAGGTGGTGGTCCCGCAGATCGTCCCGGTCGAAGCGGAACCGCGTCTCACGGCGCACGGTGAACAGCGAGGCGTGGTCCGGTCCGCGCTCATGGGCCGGCTGGAGCGCGTAGACGAAGACGTGGTCGGCGGCGACCTCCAGGGTCGCGGCGCTGCGCTCGATGACCGTAAGGGTGCCGCGGACCCGCACCGGGGTGTCGGCCAGGGTCACCTCGGCCGGGTTGAAGCGGTTCAGCCAGCCGGTGGCCGCATGCCGTCCGTCGTCGACCGGGTGTCGGAAGCTCTGGTCGAACTGGACCTGCTGGGCGGGATCCAGCAGCAGCCTTACGGCCTGCACCGGGCCGCCGGTGAGCACACCCGGGTCGATGGCGGACTTGACCAGGTAGTCCTTGGCGGTGGTGAGCGCCGTCATCACCTGGCTCTCGGAGAAGCTCTGGGTGCGGCGGGCGCCGGGCACGGTGACCCCTTCGGCGCCGGTGCGGAACTCGGCGGCCGGGCTGGTGCGGAACAGCCGGTCCGGCGGCCCTCCGGGCACCTCACCGCGCGGCGCCAGCGGCACCACGCTGCTGTGCAGGGGCTCCACGGTCTGCGGCTGCGGCGTCTGGTACGGGTGGCGCACCCCCATGTAGACGGCCGCGGCGAAGGCGATGGCGATCAGCAGGACGAGCGCGACGGCCTGGCGGGACGCCCCGGCCCTGGCCCAGGCGTGCCGGCTGCGCACCGCCCGCGCGTGCTCGCCCATGCGCTCGTCGGCGGAGAACTCCTGGAGCCGGGCAGCACGGACGAAGGACTCGTCGAATACGACGGAGCGGTACTCGTCCTCACCACCTCCCGGGACGCCCTCGGGTGTCCCCTCGGGAGGGTCTCCACGCCCGGCCATATCTCAAGAGTAGGTCGCCAGGGGCGACGGTAAACGCGGTGGTGCTCCACAACTTGGGAGGCGAGTACGGAGGAAACGCCCCATAGGCCGCGACGTGCTAGCGATGTGCGAGGACGTCACCGCGACGGCGGTACGGCGGAGGCGGTCGAGCCCTTGGCCCCGGTCGGTTCCGGGGCCGACTCCGACCCCGAGGGCTCCAAGCGCGGCTGTCCCGAGGGCGAGCCGTCGACACCGCTGGTGGCGGGCGGCGGGGCGGGGTCCTGGCGGTTGCCCGAGGCGCCCCGGTAGACCGCCGTGAAGGCCAGGGCGACCACGCCGATGCCCATCAGGACGGCCAGCAGCCAGGCCACCGGGCGGTGCCAGCGGGCATGGCCGCGGTAAGGGCGCCCCGCGCTGCCGTAACGCCCATAAGGGCCGTAGTCGTCGTCCCCGTCCCGCCCGGGGCCGGAGCGCCCGTCGGGGTCGTCCGCGCCGTAGAAGTCGGCCTCCGCGCCGTACCCGTCCTCGAAGAGCTCGTCCTCGGGAGGGACACCGGCCCTGCGGCGCCGGGACGCCTCGGCCTCGGCGCGGGCCTCCGCGGCGGCCAGCATCCGCTCGATGGCGGTGGGCTCATGGATCGGGGCCGACCGTACGAAGTCCTCGTCGAAGACCACGGCGGCGAACTCGTCGTTCGTCTCGCCGTGGCTGCGGTCGTCGGGCTCGTCGCCGTCCGGGAACGGCTTGCCCCCCACGTCGTCCGGCACCCATTCAGAGTAGACCGGACGGGTCAATTTGGGCAGGGTGAAATGGTATTCGGGGGAAGATCCACCCCAGCGGTGCCGGGAATCGGGTATCCCCCGAACGGGTGAGTCAGCGGGTGTGGCCGTCGCCGGTGACGATGTACTTCGTCGAGGTCAGCTCGGGCAGCGCCATGGGACCCCGGGCGTGCAGCTTCTGGGTGGAGATGCCGATCTCGGCGCCGAAACCGAACTGCCCGCCGTCGGTGAACCGCGTGGAGGCGTTCACGGCGACCGTGGTGGAGTCCACGAGCTGGGTGAAGCGGCGGGCGGCCTGCTGGGACGTCGTGACGATGGCCTCGGTGTGCCCGGAGGACCACAGGCGGATGTGGCTCACCGCGGCCTCCAGGGAGTCCACGACGCCCGCCGCGATGTCGTACGAGAGGTACTCGGTCTCCCAGTCCTCGACCACCGCCGGGACCACCGTGGCCTTGGAGCCCTCCGCGAGCGCCATCACCCGCTCGTCCGCGTGGACCGTGACCCCGGCCTCGGCCAGCGCGTCCAGGGCGCGGGGCAGGAACCGGGCGGCGATGTCCTGGTGCACCAGCAGCGTCTCCGCGGCGTTGCACACGCTCGGCCGCTGGGCCTTGGAGTTCACCAGGATGTCGACCGCCATGTCGAGGTCGGCCTCGGCGTCCACGTACACATGGCAGTTGCCGGTGCCGGTCTCGATGACCGGGACCGTGGACTCCTCGACGACCGTACGGATGAGGGACGCGCCGCCGCGCGGGATCAGCACGTCCACCAGGCCGCGGGCGCGCATCAGCTCGCGCACCGGCTCCCGGCCCTCGCCCGGCACCAGTTGCACCGCGTCCGCGGGCAGCCCCGACCCGCCGACGGCGTCGCGCAGGACCTTCACCAGCGCGGCGTTGGAGTGGGACGCCGACGAGGAGCCACGCAGCAGCACCGCGTTGCCCGACTTCAGGCAGAGTGCCGCGGCGTCCACCGTCACATTCGGCCGGGCCTCGTAGATGATCCCGACGACGCCGAGCGGAACGCGCACCTGGCGCAGGTCGATGCCGTTGGGCAGCGTGGACCCGCGCACCACCTCGCCGACCGGGTCGGGCAGCGCGATCACGTCGCGGACGTCGGAGGCGATGGCCCGCACCCGCTCGGGGGTGAGCGTCAGCCGGTCCACGATGGCGTCGCTGGTGCCGGCCTCGCGGGCCCGCTCCACATCGGCCGCGTTGGCCTCCACGATCTCCTTGGTGCGCACCTCCAGCGCGTCGGCCATCGCGAGCAGCGCGTCGTCCTTGACGGCGCGCGGCAGTGGCGCGAGATCGGCGGCCGCGACCTGGGCCCGGTAGGCGGCCTGGAGGACCGGGGACTTCGGCCAGGGGTCGGTGAGCGGCGACGTGGGTGCGCTGGTCATGCTGGCAGCGTACTGAGCCGGGAGCGGAGATCCACGCACTATTCCGCAGTTCGAGATGGCGTTCTCACATCTCGGTGCCGCACATCCGTCCTCAGAACGGGTGCACGCCCACCGGGGAGGCGGGTGGCGGCCCGTACCCCTCCGCGACCCGCTGGTGATACGTGTCACGGTCGATGACCTCGAGCCCCACGATCTCCCAGGGCGGCAGCTTGGCCGAGGCCCGGTGCTCGCCCCACAGCCGCAGCGCGACCGCCGCGGCGTCGTGCAGATCGCGGGCCTCTTCCCAGTAGCGGATCTCGGCGTGATCGTTGGCATAGCGGCTGGTCAGCAGGAACGGATGGTCATGGGCCAGCTGCTCGAGCGCCCTGCGGACCTCCGGCAGCGGCGCCTCGCGCCCCGAGACGCTGAGGGTGATGTGCCACAGCCGGGACGCCTCGCCACGCCCGGCATCGTGCGCCACGGCGTCGCCGGACCCGGCGCCGCCCGCTCCGACACTGGTCAGGGTGCGCTCCGCCGCCCCTCTGGGCGACGCCCCCGGGCGCCCTCGTCTCACCGACGGCCTCCTGTAACTCGCTGCTCCGCTCACGCGCGGGCGGAGCATCTCGTGACGGTGCCATGGCCACGGCCTTCCGCTCGGAATCCGCCGCGTCTCCCACAGCCGGCGCGCTGCCCCGCGCGACCCCGTTGAACAAAGTTGACCAGCCCACGCCCGCCCGCGGGGCGCTTTTGAGGTTTTTCGGAGGGGGGTTATTTTCTGGCGGCTCGGTTCTCCCCGGCTACCGCTGGGAGGTGCCCCCGCCGGGGCGCCCGTGCCGCCGGAGCGGCTCAGTCCAGGACGACGAGGTCGTCGCGGTGGACCACCTCGCGTTCATAGGCCGGGCCGAGCTCGCGGGCCAGGTCCCTGGTCGAGCGGCCGATCAGCTGCGGGATCTCCTTGGCGTCGAAGTTGACCAGGCCACGGGCCACGGGGCGGCCCCCGGTGTCCCTCAGCTCGACCGGGTCACCGGCGGCGAATTCGCCCTCCACGGCCGCGATCCCGGCGGGCAGCAGCGAGGTGCGGCGCTCCACGACGGCCCGTACCGCGCCGTCGTCCAGGGTGAGGGCGCCACGTGGCGCGGAGGCGTGGGCGAGCCAGAGCAGCCGGTTCGCCGAGCGGCGGCCGGTGCGGTGGAAGAACGTGCCCGTATGGCGGCCGAGCAGGGCGTCCCCGGCCCGGCTGGCGGAGGTGAGCACCACCGGGACCCCGGCCGCGGTGGCGATCCGGGCCGCCTCGACCTTGGTGACCATGCCACCGGTGCCCACCCCGGAGCGGCCCGCGCTGCCGATGGAGACGCCGTCCAGGTCGCGGGGGCCCCGGACCTCGTCGATCCGGGAGGTGCCGGGGGTCCTGGGGTCCCCGTCGTACAGGCCGTCCACATCGGAGAGCAGCACCAGCAGATCCGCCCGGACAAGATGGGCGACCAGGGCCGCGAGCCGGTCGTTGTCGCCGAACCGGATCTCGTCCGTGGCCACCGTGTCGTTCTCGTTGACGATCGGCAGCGCGCCCATGGCCAGCAGCTGGTCCAGAGTGCGGGTGGCGTTGCGGTAGTGGGCGCGGCGGCTGGTGTCGTCCGTGGTGAGCAGCACCTGCCCGACCCGGCGCCCGTAGCGCGCGAAGGAGGCCGTGTAGCGGGCCACCAGGAGCCCCTGCCCGACGCTCGCGGCCGCCTGCTGGCGGGCGAGGTCGCGGGGGCGCCGGTCCAGGCCCAGCGGCGCCAGCCCGGCGGCGATGGCCCCGGAGGAGACCAGGACTATCTCCTTGCCGTTCGCGCCACCCTTACCGTCGCCGTCCCTGCCGCCTTCGCCCTTACCGTCGCCGTCGAGCACCTTGGCGAGTACGTCGACCAGCGCGTCCACGCGGTCCGCGTCCAGGCCCCCCGCCGCGGTGGTGAGGGAGGACGAGCCGACCT
Source organism: Streptomyces yongxingensis (assembly GCF_055597465.1). Taxonomy (NCBI): domain Bacteria; kingdom Bacillati; phylum Actinomycetota; class Actinomycetes; order Kitasatosporales; family Streptomycetaceae; genus Streptomyces; species Streptomyces yongxingensis. Next base: position 7,296,175 of record NZ_CM145717.1, on the reverse strand, counting down.
TGACCACGATCCTGCGGGCGGCGGCCACCTCGTCCCGTACCGCCGACCCGTCCTGCTCCGCCACGCCGCTCCCTCGCTCGTCCCCGGCTCACCACACGCCCCGAAGAAACGCATGCCCTGCACACTCATCATGACAAGGGGGCAATCTACGACAGACGAGCCCCGCCCGCCTCGGCATTTCAGCCTCCGGACACCGCCCGCGCACACCGCCTCACCCACCGCCATGAGCTCCCGCGGCCACCCTCCGGGGCCCCTTTGACACCGATTGCGACCGGTTGGCACCGGCGCGGATTGTCACCGGGCGGGGCGTCGGCATACGGTCAGGGGTCCCCCCATCAGTCCGTCGCCCTCCTGCCAGGAGCCCACCCCGTGCCCTCTGCCGGAATCGCCCCACGCCGGGTCGTACAGCTGACGGCGCTGCTCGCGATGCTCGTGTTCTTCGCAACACAGCTCGTCGGCGCCGTGCTTCCGAACGTACCGCTTTTCATCGCCGCCTCGGCGTGCGGTCTCGCGCTCGATCTCTTCCTGCAGCACAAGCAGCCCGGCCTGCTGTCGCTGCTGGGGAAGATCCGCCTCGACGTCACGGTGCGCCAGCTGTTCCGCGACATGCTCATCATGGTCGGGCTGCTGCGCATCGAGGGCATCAATCCCCTGCACGAGCAGGCGCCCCTGACCGCGGGGCTGCTGCTCTTCTACCTGGTGCACTTCGCCTGCCAGGCGGCGGCCATACTGGTCCGCCGGAGCCGCCAGCTGCCGTTCGTCACGCGCAACATCGACGCGTCCGCGCTGCGCCTGAGCGACGCCCCGCCGCGGCTGTTCGCCCGCCAGCACGGACGCCGTCTGCTGCGGCTGGCCGCGCCGGTCACCGCCGGTCTGCTGGTCACCGCCGCCACCAAGGACGCCGTCTGGGGCGGCGTCGGCCTGACGATCGCGCTGCTGATCGGCGTCGGCGGCACGGCCCACCTCGCCACCTGGCTGCTGCCGCGCAAGCGGGTGGCGAACGAGGCCACCGCCCTGCGCTGGCTGGACCAGTGGCTGGCCGACTACCAGCCGACCGTGGGCATGTACTTCTCCGGCGGCAACTCCTCGGCGTACCAGGCGAACATGTGGCTCTCCACGCTCGCCGCGCTCGACGGCAAGCCGATCATCGTGCTCCGTGAGCGGTTCATGGTGCAGAAGGTGGAGGCGACGGACGTGCCGATCGTCTGCCTCCCCAAGGTCGCGCATCTGATGCGTCTCGAGCACTCGACGCTCAAGGTGCTGCTGCACCCGGCGAACTCCGGCAAGACCTCGCAGGTGCTGCGCATCCCCTCGATCAAGCACGCGTTCATCAACCACGGCGAGAGCGACAAGCTCTCCAGTTGCAACCCGTACGCCAAGGCGTACGACGAGGTGTGGGTCGCGGGCCCGGCGGCGCGCGAGCGCTACCAGCTCGCCGACATCGGCGTCGAGGACAAGGACGTCGTGGAGGTCGGCCGGCCGCAGCTGGCCCCCATCCGCCCCTACGCGGGCGTGCCCACCGGTGAGTTGACGACGGTGCTGTACGCGCCGACGTGGGAGGGCTGGGACGGGAACCCCGGCAACACCTCGGTGATCCTGGCCGGTGAGAACATCGTCCGCGAGCTGCTCGCCGACCCCGAGGTGCGCCTGCTGTACAAGCCGCACCCGATGACCGGCTCCGTGGACCCGCGCGCGGGCCGTGCCAACGACCGCATCAAGGCGATGATCGCCGAGGCGAACACCAAGCGCACCGGCGACCGCCCCGGCCCGGAGGCCGCCGCCGAGCTGGCCCGGTGCGCCGATGAGCTCAACCGGCTCACCAGCGCCTCCTTCCGCCCCAGCGCGGACGAGACCGAGCGCATGAAGCTCCAGGGCGCCCCGGACGGCGACCGCGCGGCGGCCGTCGCCGCGGCCACGGCCGCCTGGGAGAGCGCCTACTGGGCCTCGCTGCCGGCCTGGGAGCACCAGATCATCACCGGCCCGCGTCCGGCGATCTTCACCTGCTTCAACCAGGCCGACGTGCTGATCAGCGATGTCTCCAGCGTGGTCTCGGACTACCTGACGAGCGAGAAGCCGTACGCGGTGGCGAACACCAGCGGGATGACGGAGGAGGAGTTCCGGGCGGGCTTCCCGACGGTGCGCGCCGCCACGATCCTCACGCCGGAAGCCACGGGCGTGGCCGGGCTGCTGGAAGCGGTCCGCGACCCCGGGAAGGACACCCTCGCGGGCGCCCGCGCCGAGCTGAAGGTGCATCTGCTCGGCCCGTCCGACCCACCGTCGCTGGTGCGCTTCAACCAGGCCACGCAGGACCTGTGCCGCAAGGCCGACGAGCGCCGGGCCCGGATGGCCACCCGGCTCACCGACGAGATCCCCTCGCAGCGCGAGGCCCGGGACGCGGCGGAGGAGATGGAGCTGGAGTCCGGCTCGCCGGAGCCGGAGGAGACCGCGACGGTCTGACCTCCGACGGTCCGAGCCGACGGCAGGCGACGACGGCATGACGAAGGGCCCGGGAGATCCCTCCCGGGCCCTTCGTCATGCCACCCGCCGGACGGCGCCGACAAGCCCGCCAGAGCCCGCGCAGGGGCGCCGGAGCGGGCCGGGGCGCTCAGGGGTGCGCTCAGCACCCAGGGGCGCCCGCTACGGCCGCGCGGCCCTCAGAACGGCTTGAACGTGTCGAACTCCTGGTCCGCCTCGTCGCGCTCGGCACCCCGGTCGCGCCGCCGCTGCGCGGCCGGGCGCGGGGTGTCGAAGCGGTGGTCCTCGCCACGGCGGCCCAGCATCTCCGCGCCGGTCGCGAGGCTCGGCTCCCAGTCGAAGACGACGGCGTCGTCCTCGGGGCCGATGACGACCTCGTCGCCCGAGTGGGCGCCCGCCTTCATCAGCTCCTCCTCGACACCGAGGCGCGCCAGGCGGTCGGCGAGGTAGCCCACGGCCTCGTCGTTGGCGAAGTCGGTCTGACGGACCCAGCGTTCGGGCTTCTCGCCCAGCACGCGGTAGAAGCCCTCCTCGGCGACGACCGTGAAGCCCGCGTCGTCCACGGCCTTCGGCCGGATGACGATCCGGGTCGCCTCCTCCTTCGGCTTCGCCTCCCGCGCCTCCGCGACGATCTTCGCCAGGGCGAAGGACAGCTCCTTGAGGCCGAGATGGGCGACCGCCGAGACCTCGAAGACCTGGTAGCCGCGGGCCTCCAGATCGGGGCGGATGATGTCGGCGAGGTCCTTGCCGTCGGGGATGTCGACCTTGTTGAGCACGACGACCCGCGGCCGGTCGTCCAGACCGCCGTACTGGGCCAGCTCCGCCTCGATGACATCGAGGTCGGTCAGCGGATCGCGCTCGGACTCCAGCGCCGCGGTGTCCAGCACGTGCACCAGCACCGAGCAGCGCTCGACATGGCGCAGGAACTCCAGGCCGAGGCCCTTGCCCTGGCTGGCGCCGGGGATCAGGCCGGGGACGTCGGCGATGGTGTAGACGGTCGAACCGGCCGTGACCACACCGAGGTTGGGCACCAGCGTGGTGAACGGATAGTCGGCGATCTTCGGCTTGGCCGCCGAAAGCACCGAGATCAGCGAGGACTTGCCGGCGCTCGGGTAGCCGACGAGGGCCACGTCCGCGACGGTCTTGAGCTCCAGGATGACGTCCCCGGAGTGACCCGGCTCGCCCAGCAGCGCGAAGCCGGGGGCCTTGCGGCGGGCCGAGGCGAGCGCGGCGTTGCCGAGGCCGCCACGGCCGCCCTGGGCGGCGATGTAGGTGGTGCCCTGCCCGATCAGATCGGCCAGGACGTTGCCCCGCTTGTCGAGGACGACGGTGCCGTCCGGGACCGGCAGGACCAGGTCGGTGCCGTCCTTGCCGGAGCGGTTGCCGCCCTCGCCGGGCTTGCCGTTGGTGGCCTTGCGGTGGGGGCTGTGGTGGTAGTCGAGCAGGGTGGTGACGGACTGGTCCACGACCAGGATCACATCGCCGCCCCGGCCGCCGTTGCCACCGTCCGGCCCTCCGAGCGGCTTGAACTTCTCGCGGTGCACGGAGGCGCAGCCGTGGCCTCCGTTACCCGCGGCGACATGCAGTTCGACGCGGTCCACGAAGGTGGTCATGACGGGTGCCTCCAGTTACATACGGGTTCGGGGGTGTTCTGATGTGCCTCACGCTCGTAACGCGCCGAGGGCGGACCCGCTTCCCGTCACGGGAAGAGCGGTCCGCCCTCGGAAGAGGCTGTGCGATATCGCCCGGGCTGATTACTCAGCGACCGGAACGATGTTCACGACCTTGCGGCCACGGCTGGTGCCGAACTGCACCGCACCGGCGGCCAGCGCGAACAGCGTGTCATCGCCGCCGCGGCCGACACCCGTGCCCGGGTGGAAGTGCGTGCCGCGCTGGCGGACCAGGATCTCACCCGCGTTGACGACCTGGCCGCCGAAGCGCTTGACGCCGAGCCGCTGGGCGTTGGAGTCGCGACCGTTCCGAGTGGACGATGCGCCCTTCTTGTGTGCCATCTCTCCTCAGTCCCTTACTTCGCAGCCGAGTCGATGCCGGTGATCTTCAGCGCGGTGTGCAGCTGGCGGTGGCCGATCCGCTTCCGGTAACCGGTCTTGTTCTTGTACTTCAGGATGTCGATCTTGCCACCCTTGTGGTGGTCGACGACCTCGGCGTGAACCTTCACACCGGCCAGGACCCACGGGTCGCTGGTGACGGCATCGCCGTCGACAACGAGCAGAGTGGAAAGCTCGACGGTGTCGCCGACCTTGTTGCTGGCCAGACGGTCGACCTCGATGACATCGCCCACGGCCACCTTCTGCTGGCGGCCGCCGGTGCGCACGATTGCGTACACGCGGTTCTCACTCTCTCGCTAGAAAACGGACCTCTGATGCCAGCCGCCCAACACGACCCACGAGGGTCGTGACAACCGAGTGATCATGCGATTCACCATCGGCCGAACGGCCTCTTCCGGCGAAGCGGAAGGGATGTGCTCAGGGGTTTGGCGTACAGACGCCGAGGGTCAAGGCTACCAGAGCCCGAAGGGCACACTGTCACGTGACAGTGTGCCCTCCCGGTCGGCCGGGCGGCCGTGTCAGTCGTCGGCGGCGGCCGAGACCGACTGCGGAGTCTGCTGCTCCGCCGCCGCGGTCTTCTTCGCCGCCGTCTTCTTGGCGGTCGTCTTCTTGGCGGGAGCCTTCTTGGCCGTGGTCTTCTTGGCGGCCGTCTTCTTCGCCGCCGTCTTCTTCTCGGCGGTCTTCTTGGCCGCCGTCTTCTTGGCGGGAGCCTTCTTGGCCGCCTTACGGGCGGTCTTCTTCGCCGGCGCCGCGGCCTCGGCCTCGCCCTCGGCGGACGCGCTCTCGGGCGCCGCCTCCGGCTCGGGCTCCGGCTTCGACTCCGGCTCCGGCTCTGCGGAAGACCCGCTCACGACCACCACGGCCGCCTCCTCGGAGCCCGTCGGCGAGCCCGCGGGGGCGCTCACCTTACGGGTCGCACGGCGACGCGTACGCGGCGCGGGAACGCCCTCGAGCGGGGCCGGCTCCTCGGCGGGGGCGGCGGGGGCCTCGGCGGCCGCCTCCGGCTCCGCCGGGGCCGCCTCCCTCGGCTCGTCGGCCACCACGACCACCACGCCCTCGGGCTCCTTGGCGGCCTTCGGGGCGCCCGCCGGGGCGGACACCTTACGGGTGGCACGGCGGCGCGTACGCCCACGGGTCGCGGCGGCCTCGGCCTCCGCGGCGCTGCTGTACAGCTCCTCGTCGGCCGCGAAGACCGGCTCGGGCAGCGGCTTGGGCTGGGTGGCCTCCGCCGCGATCTCGGCCGCCGCCTCGGTGACGTCCTCGGACTCCGCCTCGGCTTCAGCCTCCGCCTCGGCCGCGGCCGCGGCGGCCCGCTCCTGCTGCTGAGCGGCACCGGCAGCGGACTTCTTCTTCTTGCGCTTGCCGCCACCGCCGCCGGCGGACGACGCCTGGTCCATGTGGACGATCACGCCGCGGCCGTTGCAGTGCACACAGGACTCGGAGAAGGACTCCAGCAGCCCCTGGCCGACCCGCTTACGGGTCATCTGGACCAGGCCGAGCGAGGTGACCTCCGCCACCTGGTGCTTCGTACGGTCCCGGCCCAGGCACTCCAGCAGCCGCCGCAGCACCAGATCGCGGTTGGACTCCAGCACCATGTCGATGAAGTCGATCACGATGATGCCGCCGAGGTCGCGCAGCCGCAGCTGGCGCACGATCTCCTCGGCCGCCTCCAGGTTGTTCCTGGTGACCGTCTCCTCGAGGTTGCCGCCCTGGCCGGTGAACTTGCCGGTGTTGACGTCGATGACGACCATCGCCTCGGTCCGGTCGATCACCAGCGAACCGCCGCTGGGCAGCCAGACCTTGCGGTCCAGCGCCTTCATCAGCTGCTCGTCGATCCGGTAGGTGGCGAAGACGTCGACGTCCGAGGTCCACTTCTGGAGCCGGTCCGCGAGGTCGGGCGCCACGTGCGAGACATAGCCGTGGATGGTCTCCCAGGCGTCGTCACCGCTGACGATGACCTTGGAGAAGTCCTCGTTGAAGATGTCGCGGACGACCCGGACGGTCATGTCGGGCTCGCCGTAGAGCAGCGACGGGGCGGCACCGCTCTTCGCCTTCTTCTTGATCTCCTCCCACTGCGCCTGCAGCCGGGCGACGTCGCGGGACAGCTCATCCTCGCTCGCGCCCTCGGCGGCGGTGCGGACGATCACGCCCGCGTCCTCGGGGACGATCTTCTTGAGGATCTGCTTCAGCCGGGCCCGCTCGGTGTCGGGCAGCTTGCGGCTGATGCCCGTCATGGAGCCCTCGGGCACGTACACCAGGTAGCGGCCGGGCAGGGAGACCTGGCTGGTCAGCCGGGCGCCCTTGTGGCCGATCGGGTCCTTGGTGACCTGCACCAGCACGGACTGGCCGGACTTCAGGGCGGTCTCGATGCGACGCGGCCCGCCTGTGAGCCCCAGCGCCTCGAAGTTCACCTCGCCCGCGTACAGCACGGCGTTGCGGCCCTTGCCGATGTCGACGAAGGCGGCCTCCATGGACGGCAGCACGTTCTGGACCTTGCCCAGGTAGACGTTGCCGACGTAGCTGGTGGCCTGCTCCTTGTTGACGAAGTGCTCGACGAGGACGTTGTCCTCCAGCACGCCGATCTGGGTGCGATCGCCGTTCTGCCGGACGACCATGACCCGCTCGACCGCCTCGCGGCGGGCCAGGAACTCGGCCTCGGTGATGATCGGCACGCGGCGGCGGCCCTGCTCGCGGCCCTCGCGACGGCGCTGCTTCTTGGCCTCCAGACGCGTCGATCCCTTGATCGACTGCACCTCGTCGGCGCCGGACTCGGCTTCCTTGGCGCGCCGCTCCCGGGGCTCGCGGACCTTGACGACCGTGCGCTCCGGGTCGTCACCGGTCGCCTCGGGCTCGACGGCGTCGCCGCTGCGACGGCGGCGACGACGGCGACGACGGCTGCTGCTGCTGGAGCCACCGGGCTCACCGGCGTCGGCGTCCGACTCGTCCCGGCCCTCGCCCTGCTCTTCGGCGCCCTCGCCCTCGGCGGCCGGCTCGTCCTCGTACCGCTCACCGGTCTCGGAACGCCCCTCGGCGCCCTCGCCCTCGGCGGTCTCGCCCCGGCGGCGACGCCGTCCGCCGCGGCGGCGGCGACGGGCCGGACGGTCGCCCGACTCCTCGTCGCCGGACTCGCCCTCGGGCTGACCGGCCTCGGCCTCGGTCTCGGTCTCCTCGGCGGCCTCGGGCTCCTCGGCCTCCGGCTGCTCCTCGGCGGGCGGGGCGCCACGGCGGCGGCGCCGACGGCGGCCGGCGGGCGCCTCCGCCTCGGGCTCGACGACCTCGGCCGTCGGCTGCTCCTCGTCCTCCTCCTCGGGCTCCTCCAGCGCGGCGGCGGCCTCGGCGGCCGCGCTCTCCGGCGTCTGGAAGACCGGCTCGGTGAAGACCGGCGGCTGGAACACGGCCGTCGGGGGGCGGACCGCCCGGCGCCGCGAACGGGGCGCGGGCTCCGGCTCGGAAGCGGCCTCGGCGACCGGGGCCTCGGCCTCGGCGGTCTGCGGCTCCTGAGCGCCGCTCGGCTCCGCGGCGGGGGCGGTACTCCGGGCGGCACGGCGGCGGGTGCGGGCGCGCGGCGCCTCGTCCTCGGCCCGCGTACCGGCGCTCTCGCCGCGCTCCTCGGCGGCGGGCTCCTCGGCGGCCTCCTCGGCCTCCGCGGGCGCTCCGGCGGGGGCGGCGGCCTTACGGGTCGCACGGCGACGGGTACGGGCGGGGGCCGGGGGCACGGTCTCGGCCTCGGCCTCCACAGCCGCCGCGGACTCCTCGGCCTCTTCGGTCTCCTCCGCCGCCTCCGGCTCGTTCGGCGGCACGGCCTCCGACTCCGCGGGGGCACCGGCCGGAGCGGTCGCCTTACGGGCCGCACGGCGGCGCGTACGGGTACGCGGGGCCTCGTCGGCCGGGGCATCGGCTGCGACTGCGGCTGGGGCCGTGACCTCGTCACCACCGCCACCAGCGGCCGCCGCAGACGACGCGTCCGCGTCGGCGGCCTCCGCCTGCGGCGCGCCCGCAGGGGCGGTGGCCTTACGGGTCGCACGACGGCGCGTACGGGCGGGGGCCGGGGGCACGGTCTCGGCCTCGGCCTCCACAGCCGCCGCGGACTCCTCGGCCTCTTCGGTCTCCTCCGCCGCCTCCGGCTCGTTCGGCGGCACGGCCTCCGACTCCGCGGGGGCACCGGCCGGAGCGGTCGCCTTACGGGTGGCACGACGGCGCGTACGGACGGGCGGAGCGGCCTCGGCGGCGGCCTCCACCACGGGCTCCGCCACCGGCTCGGCGGCGGCGTCGGTCTCCTCGCCGCCGCGCCCGGCGTCGGCCGGGACCACGGTCTCCGCGGCCTCCGGCGAGCCCGCCGGGGCCGTCGCCTTGCGGGCGACCCGGCGCCGCGGACGGGCGGGCGGAGCGGCGGATTCGGTGTCGGACCCGGATACGGATCCACTCGCGGTGGCCATGGCGGCACCGGCCGCGACGGGCTCGGAAGCAGCCTCGGAGGCGGCGGCACCGGTCCGCTCAGCGGCTATGGCCGGTACCGAGGGCGCGGTGACCTCGGCCTCGCCCACCGCGCCGGGCGGCGGACCGGCCGGGCGGGAGGCCGCGCGGCGGCGGCGCGGCGGCAGCGTGTCGCTGGGCGTGTTCTCGATGGATTCCCCGGGCACCGCCGCACGCGGCGCGGATGACCCGAGGGGCTGGACAGGTTGGGTCGGCTCAATAGGTTCGAGCATGCGGGCGTTTCTCCCGTCACGCTCCCGGGCGCCGCGCCTGCTTCCGGCCGGCCGCCCGCGCACTGTGCGCGGGTGCCGCCGTCCGGGGCGCGGGCGCCGCACGGGAGCTGTCGTCTCGCTCGCCGGGACCGGATCTGCCGGGACCGGCGAAAGTCTTCTGGTCAGTGCGCCAGCCGGACCCGGGTGGCTCCCAAGTGCATCGGCGGCGCATCGACGGCGGCCCTACGCGGGACCTTCCGGCGCCATCGCGGCGGTCAGCTTGGCGGCCGTGGATGGAGCGGCCTGAGCTGCCTCGCGATCGGGCGCGAGCGGGTCGGTCACCGTGCCGGACTCCTCATCGAGCAGCCCCTGCGCCAGCCTGGTCACCGCTGCGGGGACCGGCGGCGCCAGGTCGGCCGTAGCGCGGAGACCGGACAGGACGTCGTCGGGTCGCACGGCAGGTGTCAGATGCCGTACCACCAGCCGCAGTATCGCACAGCCACCGTCGCCGGGCCTATCGGCCCGAGCCGGAAGCGTCTCCAGCCGGGCCACCGCGGCACGGGCGTCGAAGGTTCGCAACCCGTTTTTCGTTCGGCGTTCCACCTCGACCGTGTCGGCCTCCAGGAAGGCAGCGGCGGCACGCTCGGCGTCCGCCGGGGCGACCTGGTCGAGCCGGATCTCCCATACGGACGCCTGAAGGCGGTCGGCGAGCCCCGAGGTGCGGGCCTCCACGGACTCGATCACATCGAGACCCGCGGGCAGCGACTCGTCGAGGACCGCCCGCAGCTTCTCGGGGTCGCGCGCCTCGGTCAGCTGGATCTCCAGGTACTCCGCCTCGCTGCCGGTGCCGGTGGGTGCGGCATTGGCGTAGGACACCTTCGGATGCGGGGTGAAGCCCGCCGAGTACGCCATCGGCACCTCGGCGCGGCGCAACGCCCGCTCGAAGGCGCGCTGGAAGTCGCGGTGGCTGGTGAACCGGAGGCGGCCGCGCTTGGTGTAACGCAAACGGATGCGCTGCACCGCGGGTGCGGGCGGCGGGCCTTCGGGCTGTCGCTTGCCCAGGGGACTGTCTCCTTGTACTTCCTTGCGGTCGAACACCAGGGCCACGCGGGCCCCGGTCTCTTCCAGCCTACTTTGTGGGCGCCGCGGGCGGCCCGGTGACGGAGGGCCGCCGGACCGCTACGTCGCCGGGCCGCGCGGCGGCGCCGGGCGGCTACGTCACCGCCGGTCGGCTATTTCACCGACAGCGGCAGCAGCTTCCGGCCGGTGGGGCCGATCTGGATCTCGGTCTGCATCTGCGGGCAGACGCCGCAGTCGAAGCAGGGGGTCCAGCGGCAGTCGTCGACCTCGGTCTCGTCGAGGGAGTCCTGCCAGTCCTCCCACAGCCAGTCCTTGTCGAGGCCCGAGTCGAGGTGGTCCCAGGGCAGGACCTCCTCGTAGCCGCGCTCGCGGGTGGTGTACCAGTCGACGTCGAGGCCGAAGTCGGGCAGGGTCCGCTCGGCACACTCCATCCACCGGTCGTAGCTGAAGTGCTCGCGCCAGCCGTCGAAGCGGCCGCCGTCCTCGTAGACGGCCCGGATGACCGCGCCCACCCGGCGGTCGCCGCGCGAGAGCAGGCCCTCGACGATGCCGGGCTTGCCGTCGTGGTAGCGGAAGCCGATCGAGCGGCCGTACTTCTTGTCGCCGCGGATCTTCTCGCGCAGCTTCTCCAGCCGGGCGTCGGTCTCCTCGGCGCTCAGCTGCGGGGCCCACTGGAAGGGCGTGTGCGGCTTGGGGACGAAGCCGCCGATGGAGACCGTGCAGCGGATGTCGTTCTTACCGGACACCTCGCGGCCCTTGGCGATGACCTTGGTGGCCATGTCGGCGATCTGGAGCACGTCGTCGTCGGTCTCGGTGGGCAGACCGCACATGAAGTACAGCTTCACCTGCCGCCAGCCGTTGCCGTACGCGGTGGCCACCGTACGGATGAGGTCCTCTTCCGAGACCATCTTGTTGATGACCTTACGGATGCGCTCACTGCCGCCCTCGGGAGCGAAGGTGAGGCCCGAGCGGCGCCCGTTGCGGGTCAGCTCGTTGGCGAGGTCGATGTTGAAGGCGTCCACCCGGGTCGACGGGAGGGACAGGCCGATCTTGTCCTCCTCGTACCGGTCGGCGAGGCCCTTGGCGATGTCGCCGATCTCGGTGTGGTCGGCGGAGGACAGCGACAGCAGGCCGACCTCCTCGAAACCGGTGGCCTTCAGCCCCTTGTCGACCATCTCGCCGATCCCGGTGATCGACCGCTCGCGCACCGGGCGGGTGATCATGCCCGCCTGGCAGAAGCGGCAGCCCCGGGTGCAGCCGCGGAAGATCTCCACCGACATCCGCTCATGGACGGTCTCGGCCAGCGGCACCAGCGGCTGCTTGGGGTAGGGCCACTCGTCGAGGTCCATGACGGTGTGCTTGGAGACCCGCCACGGCACGCCCGAGCGGTTCGGCACCACGCGCGAGATCCGCCCGTCGGCCAGGTACTCCACGTCGTAGAACTTCGGGACGTAGACGCTGCCGGTGCGGGCGAGGCGGAAGAGCAGCTCATCGCGGCCGCCCGGACGGCCCTCGGCCTTCCAGGCGCGGAGGATCCCGGTCATGTCGAGCACGGCCTGCTCACCGTCGCCGATCACCGCGCAGTCGATGAAGTCGGCGATCGGCTCGGGGTTGAACGCGGCGTGGCCGCCCGCGACCACCACGGGGTGGTCCTCGGTGCGGTCCACGGCGTCCAGGGGGATGCCGGCGAGGTCCAGCGCGGTGAGCAGGTTGGTGTACCCCAGCTCGGTGGAGAAGGAGACGCCCAGGAAGTCGAACGCGGACACCGGGCGATGCGAATCCACGGTGAACTGCGGCACCTTGTGCTCGCGCATCAGCTCCTCGAGGTCCGGCCACACGCTGTAGGTGCGCTCGGCGAGCACGCCCTCGCGCTCGTTGAGGACCTCGTAGAGGATCATGACGCCCTGGTTGGGGAGCCCGACCTCGTAGGCGTCCGGGTACATGAGCGACCAGCGGACGTCGCAGGAGTCCCAGTCCTTGACGGTGGAATTGAGCTCACCGCCTACGTACTGGATGGGCTTCTGCACATGCGGCAGCAGGGCCTCGAGCTGTGGGAAGACCGACTCGACAGACATCGCGGACTTTCGTGAAGCTGACAGGGGTGACCCTCTAGCGTACCTGCCCCGCCGGGCGCCCTCGCCACGGATCAAGCCTCCAGGTCCGCGCGGTGCTTCTTGCGCGAGACCTCGGCCCACAGGCCCGGCAGCTCACGCTCGCGGGCGGCCGCCCGCGCCTCCTCCCTGCCGTACAGCAGCCCGAAGGTGAAGTCGCTCTCCCCCGCGACGTGGGCCTGGGTGGCCAGCTGTCGCAGCGCCTCGCGGGCGACGACGCTGTCCTGGTGGTCGCCGAGCACGTCCTGCACGGCCCGCATACGGCGGGCGAACCGCTTGGCGGGCTTGCCGAGCGCGGGCCGGGCCGTCTCGGCGGCGTAGCGCACGCGCTTGGCGGCCTTGCGGGCCTGGTGCACGGCGACGTCGCGGTCCGGGCCCGGGGGCGTCTCCAGGGCGGTGGCCATACGCCCGGCCAGCCGCTCGTAGTCGCGCAGCACGGCCTTGGCGACCACCGGCGCGGCGGGCTTCGCGGCGGCGCGGCGCAGCGGCGGATCGGCCACCAGGGCGTCGAGGGTGTCCAGGAGCGTCAGACAGCGCTCGCTGTCCAGCGCGCCCAGGACGGTGGCGCGGGCGCCGTCGCGCCGCCCGTGCGACCAGTGGTGCAGCCGTTCCCCCACCGGGCCGCGCCGGAGCTCCTCCGGCAGCTCGGCGAGCCGCCCCTCGAGCCGCTCGGTGAGCACCTCGCGGTCGCGTTCCACGCCGAGCTCACCGGCCAGCCACTTCAGCTCGTCGCCGATCGGGTCGGTCACCGAACGGTCCAGGACCTCGCGATAAGAGCGGAACGCGCTGCGCAGCCGGCGGGTGGCGACCCGCATCCGGTGCACCGCGTCCGGCACGTCCCGGCGCACGGCGGGGTCGAGCCGCACCAGGGCCTCGATCTGACGGCGTATGTAGTCCAGGACGACATCGTCGGCACCGAGCGGCCGCCGGGGCTCCGGCGCGGCCTGTGCGACCTGACGGGCGGTCTTCGCGGGCTTGCCCGGCTTGGCGGGCTTGCCGGGCCCGCCTCCGCCGCTCTCGACCGCGACCGCCGCCCTCTCCGTCTCGGCCAGGGCCTTGGCGAGCTTGGAGGGGGTGTCGGCGCGGTGCAGACCGCCGTCGCGCAGCCGCACCTCGACCGCGTCGAGCAGCCGCTGATCGTGGCCCCGGTCCTCGGCGAGCTCGACCTCGACCTCCGTCCACCGCACGGGCTCGCTCTCCTCGGGGGCCAGCCGCCGGGCCGTCACGCGGTCGACGGACACCTCGGCGAGCACGGTGCCGTCGGCGTCCACCAGGTCCTTGCGGTCCCGCTCGGTGTGCAGATGGGCGAGCGGGCGCAGCGGATCGTGACGGACCCGCGAGCGCAGTAGCGTGGCCATCTCGGCGGGCACCTCGCCGCCGAGCGGCGCGTGCAGCTCCTCCCGGGTGTCCGGGCCGACGGGCAGCTTCAGGTGCCAGCCCTCGTCGTCACCGCCGGTGCGGTGGCGCAAGGTGATGCCGTCGGCCAACAGCCGTCGCCCGGGGGTGTCGTAGTAGGTGGCCTCCAGGGTGGCGACTCCCCGGCTCACCACGGTCGCGACCGGCCCCGCTCCGGTCAGCTCGGGCAGGCCCGGCAGGTCGGGCCGCCCGGACGGACCGGCTTCCTCGGCGGTGGCCTCGTACTTCCGCTCTATCTCCTGCTTCGTGTCCACCATATGAGTCACGTACCCGAAACCGGGCGTATCAGCCCCAAGCGGAGACGCGACGCCAAGCGGATGGGCGCCGTTATGCCGAGACGGGCCGCTGCACCCGGATGGACTGCAGCAGCCCGATCGCGATCCATACGGCGAACATCGAGGATCCGCCGTAGGAGACGAACGGCAGCGGCAGACCGGCCACCGGCATGATGCCCAGCGTCATCCCGATGTTCTCGAACGACTGGAAGGCGAACCAGGCGATGATCCCGGCCGCGACGACGGTCCCGTACAGCTCCGTGGTGTCGCGCGCGATCCGGCAGGCGCGCCACAGCACGACCCCCAGCAGCACGATGATCAGGCCCGCGCCGAGGAAGCCCAGTTCCTCCCCCGCGACCGTGAAGACGAAGTCGGTCTGCTGCTCGGGGACGAACTGACCGGTGGTCTGGGTGCCGTGGAAGAGCCCCTTACCGGTGAGCCCGCCCGAGCCGATCGCGATCCGCGCCTGGTTGGTGTTGTAGCCGACCCCGGCCGGGTCGAGCGCGGGGTTGGCGAAGGCGGCGAAGCGGTCGATCTGGTACTGGTCGAGGACGTGCAACTGCCAGACGAGCAGCGCGCCCACCACGGCCGTGAGGATGAGCCCCGCGATCCAGCGGTTGGACGCGCCGGAGGAGAGCAGCACGGCGAGCACGATCATCGCCATGACCATCACCGAGCCGAGGTCCGGCATCAGCAGCACGATCGCGATGGGCAGCGCGGCCAGACCGAGCGCCTGGACGACGGTGCGGTGGTCGGGGTTGAGCCGGTCGCCCGCGTCCACGCGCGCGGCCAGCAGCATGGCCATGCCCAGGATGATCGTGATCTTGGCGAACTCACCCGGTTGCAGGGAGAATCCGCCGCCGATCACGATCCACGCGTGGGCGCCGTTGATCGTCGAGCCCAGCGGGGTGAGTACGGCGAGGACGAGGACGACGGACAGCCCGTAGAGGACCGGGACCGCGCCGCGCAGGGTGCGATGGCCCAGCCAGATGGTGCCGATGGCGAGCAGCAGCCCGATACCGGTGTTGAGGGCGTGCCGGACCAGGAAGTAGTACGGGTCGCCCTGGTTCAGCTCGGTGCGGTTGCGGGTGGCGGAGTAGACGAGCGCCCCGCCGATCGCGGACAGGGTCAGCGCGGTGAGCAGCAGCACCCAGTCGAGGCGGCGGACGACCGAGTCGCGCGCCATGAGCTTGCTCCAGGCGCCGCGCTCCGGGGTGAAGCGGCGGACGGAGTACCCATGCGTGGACGCGCTCATGAATCAGCTCCCCGCCGCCGCTCCCGCGACGTCGCCTCGAACTGCTTGCCGAGCGGCTGGGCCTCGATGGAGCCGTCCGACGAGATCTTCGGCAGGTTGGCCTGCGGCCGGGGCAGCAGCGCCTTCTTCTTGTCGATGCCGCCCTTGGCGTCGACCCCGTACAGCGCGTTGTAGATCTTGCGCACGGCGGGGCCGGAGGCGCCGGAGCCGGTGCCACCCTGGGAGATCGTCATGACGACCGTGTAGTCCTTGGTGTACGTGGCGAACCACGAGGTGGTCTGCTTGCCGTAGACCTCCGCGGTACCGGTCTTGGCGTGCATCGGGATCTTGTTCTGCGGCCAGCCCTGGAACCGCCAGGCGGCGGTGCCCCGGGTGGCCACGCCCGCGAGCGCGCTGTCGATCTTCTTGTGCAGTGCGGCGCTGATCGGCAGCTTGCCGTGCGCCTTCGGCTTGATCTCCTGGATGTCCTTGCCGTCGGGGCTGACGATCGCCTTGCCGACGGTCGGGTCGTGGAGCGTGCCGCCGTTGCTGATGGCCGCGTAGATGGTGGCCATCTGGATCGGGGTGACGAGGGTGTCGCCCTGGCCGATGGAGTAGTTCACGGAGTCACCGGCGCGCATCTTCATGCCCTCGAGGCAGTTCTCGTAGGCGATCCGCTGGCCGTAGGACCCGTCCTTCTTGCCGGTCCTGCACCAGGCGTCCTTGTTGGCCTTCCAGTAGTCCTTCTTCCACTGGCGGTCCGGGACCCGGCCGGTGACCTCGTTGGGGAGGTCGATCCCGGTCTCCTTACCGAGGCCGAACTGGTGGGCGGTCTTGTAGAACCAGTCCCCCGGCTTCTTCTTGGGCTTGTTGCCGCCGTCCTTCTTCCACTCGTCGTAGGCGATCCGGTAGAAGACGGTGTCGCAGGAGACCTCCAGCGCGCGGCCGAGGCTGATCCCGCCGTAGTTCTCGGACTCGAAGTTCTTGAAGACCTGGCTGCCGATGTTGAACGAGCTGGTGCAGGCGTAGGGGCCGTTGAAGTCGTAGCCGGCGTTGACCGCGGCGGTCGTCGGGATCACCTTGAAGATCGAGCCGGGAGCCGCCTGGCCCTGGATCGCCCGGTTGAGCAGCGGGTAGTTGGACTTCTTGCCGGTGAGCTGCTTGTAGTCCTTGCCGGAGATGCCACCGACCCAGGCGTTGGGGTCGTACGTCGGATTGGACGCCATGGCCACCACCCGGCCGGTCTTGGCCTCCATGACCACGACCGCGCCGGAGTCCGCCTTGTAGTTGGTGCCGGTGTTGCGGTCGTGCTGCTTGCGGGCGTCCCGCATCGCCTGGTCCAGCTCCTTCTCGGCGACGGCCTGGACCCGTGAGTCGATGCTGGTGACGACGTTCGCGCCGGGGCGGGCCTTCTGGCTCTCCCGCTGGCCGATGACCCGGCCGAGGTTGTCGACCTCGTAGCGGGTCACTCCCGCCTTGCCGCGCAGCTCGCTGTCGTACTGGCGCTCGAGGCCGTTGCTGCCGACCTGGTCGGAGCGGAGCAGGGGCGACTTGGTGTGCTCGGCCTCCTTCACCTGCTCATCGGTGACCGGGGAGAGATAGCCGAGCACCTGGGCGGCGTTGGAGCCGGCGGGCGCGGCGTAGCGGCGCACGGCGGTGGGCTCGGCGCTGATGCCTGGGAATTCCTCTTCGCGCTCGCGGATCTGGAGCGCCTGCTTGGCGCTGGCCTCGTCGGTGATCGGGATGGGCTGGTACGGGGAGCCGTTCCAGCAGGGCTGCGGGGTCTTGGCGTCGCACAGCCGGACCTTGTCCATGACGTCCTTGGGCTTCATGCCCAGGACGTCGGCGAGGCGGGTGAGGACGGCCTCGCCGTCGTCCGGCATCTTCATCAGCTCGGTACGGCTGGCGGAGACCACCAGACGGGTCTGGTTGTCGGCCAGCGGCACCCCGCGGGCGTCCAGTATGGAACCGCGCACGGCGGGGTGGACGACCTGCTGGACGTGGTTGTTGGCGGCTTCGGCGGTGTACTCGTCGCCGTTGCGGATCTGCAGGTACCACAGGCGCCCGCCGAGGGTCAGCAGCAGCGAGAAGACCAGGATCTGGAGGCCGACGAGCCGGATGGTGACCCGGGGGGTCCGTCCGGTCTCAGGAATATTACTCATGGCATCCCCTGAGGACGGCGGCGGGAGACGGGCGGGCGGAGGGGGGCGAGAGGGCAGAGGGAGACGCGAGGGCGGAGGGGGACGTGAGGGCGGAGGGGGACGCGAGGGCGTTGCTCACAGGCGCTTGACCCCCTTGATGCGTGCCGTCCTGTTCTTCCCCGTGCGGGCCAGCAGCCCGCCGCGCTGGCTGCCGATCCGGGCCGCCCGGCCCGGGCGCCTGAGCCGGCTCATCCGGCCGATCCGGCCGGTGCTGACGCCGCCCGCCGTGCTGATCCAGCGGGACGGGCTCTCACCGCCGCCGCCCGCGCTGTCGGCCATCGGATCGTTCTCACTCCGTCTGGCCAGCCCCATGATCAGCGGCACCGTGAAGGGGGCCAGCAGCAGGTCGTAGAGGGCCGCGGTGAACAGCAGCTTGCCCAGGCCCACCTGACGGGCCGCGTCGTCGCCGACGAGGATGCCGACCCCGGCGTACAGCAGCGTGGCGCCGATGGCCGCCGCCACGACCACCAGCATCGGCCCGGTGGCCGACCTGAGCTGGCCGGTCTCCGGCTTGGCGAGCCCGGCCAGATAGCCGATGACGCACAGCACCAGGGCGTACCGGCCCGCGGCGTGGTCGGCCGGCGGGGCGAAGTCGGCGAGCAGCCCCGCGCCGAAGCCGATGAGCGCGCCACCGGTGTGGCCGTAGACGAGCGCGAGGCCGAGCACGACGAGCAGCAGCAGGTCCGGCACGGCGCCGGGCAGTTGGAGGCGGGCCAGTACGCAGATCTGGACGACGAGGGCGAAGACCACCAGGCAGGTCGACAGGACGATCCGGTTGAGGTGCAGCATCGGTCAGCTCCTGTTGGCGGCCGGGCTGGTGGCGGTGGCGGAGGGGTTGGCCGTGACGGTGACCGTGGGCGTCGGCTTGGGCTTCGCGGGCTTGGGCGGGAGCACGGTGTCCCGCGGGTTGACGCGCGGCGGCTGCACGACGACCCCGACGATGTCCAGCTTGCTGAACCGGACGTACGGGCGCACCTGGAGCGTGCGGGTGAGGTCGCCCCCGGTGGGATCGACGCGGACGACCTTGCCGACCGGGACCCCGGGGACGAACGGCTTGTCCGCCTGGGAGCCGAAGGTGACCATCCGGTCGCCCTTCTTGATCCGGGCCTTGCCGTTGAGGAGCTGCACATGGAGCGAGCGGTCGCCGCGCCCGGTGGCGAAACCGAGCTCGCCCGATCCCTCCATACGGGTGCCGACGGTGAAGTCCGGGTCGATGGCGAGCAGCACGGTGGCCGTCGAGGAGCCGACGGTGGTGACCCGGCCGACCAGCCCGTCGCCGTTGATGACGGTCATGTCGCGGCGGATGCCGTCGCTGCTGCCCATGTCGATGGTGACGGTCCAGGAGAAGCCCTGGGCGGCGCCGATGCCGATGACCTGGGCACCCTTGATGCCGTACTGACCGGTGCCGGCGGTCTTGAGCAGCTTGTCGAGCTCGGCGGATCGGGCGCGGTCGCGGGTGTTGTTGCCGAGCCGCTGCTTGAGCTTGGTGTTCTCCTCCTCCAGCCGGCGGACCCGGTCGTGCCGGTCACCGGATTCCCGTACGGCGGCCACCGCGTTGCCGACCGGGTCCACGGCGGACGCGACGCCGTCCTCCACGGGCCCGAAGACGGAAGCGGCGGCGTGCCGGGCGCCGTCGAGGGGTGAGTCCTCGCCGCCGCGGATATCCACCGTGATCAGCGCGAACGCGATGGCGACCAGCAGCACCAGGAGCAGCCGGCTCTCTCGTGTGTCCCTCACGTGCGGCGACGTGCCTTCCTCGTCGAAGTCGGACCGGTGCCGGGGATGAAAGTGACCGGTCGGTCCTGGGGAGCCTTATGCCTGTATATCAGCGTTCCGCCGCACGGGCGGCCAACCACCCGTACGGCCGGTCCGCCGGGTTGTCATCTGCGGGGCTGGGCGTCCAGCACCTGCTGGAGCGCCTCGAACTCCTCCACGCACTTGCCGGACCCCAGTGCGACGGAGTCCAGCGGGTCCTCGGCGATGTGGATCGGCATCCCGGTCTCGCGGCGCAGCCGCTCGTCCAGGCCGCGCAGCAGCGCGCCGCCGCCGGTGAGCACGATGCCGCGGTCCATGACGTCGCCGGAGAGCTCCGGGGGGCACTTGTCGAGGGTGGTCTTGACCGCGTCGACGATCGAGTTGACCGGCTCCTCCATGGCCTTGCGGACCTCGGCGGCGGAGATCACCACGGTCTTGGGGAGGCCGCTGACGAGGTCACGGCCGCGGATCTCGGTGTGCTCCTCCTCGTCGCCCTCGTACGCCGAGCCGATGGTGATCTTGATGTTCTCGGCCGTGCGCTCGCCGAGCAGCAGGCTGTACTCCTTCTTGATGTGCTGGATGATCGCGTTGTCCAGCTCATCGCCCGCCACCCGGATGGACTGCGCGGTGACGATGCCGCCCAGCGAGATGACGGCGACCTCGGTGGTGCCGCCCCCGATGTCCACGACCATGTTGCCGGTGGCCTCGTGGACCGGAAGGCCGGACCCGATGGCCGCCGCCATGGGTTCCTCGATGATGTGCACCTGACGGGCGCCCGCCTGGGTGGACGCCTCGATGACGGCACGACGCTCGACGCCGGTGATACCGGACGGCACACAGACGACCACTCGGGGCCGGGCGAGATAGCGTCGCTTATGGATCTTCAGGATGAAGTACCGCAACATCCGCTCGGTGATCTCGAAGTCGGCGATAACGCCGTCCTTGAGCGGACGCACAGCGACGATGTTGCCAGGGGTGCGGCCGATCATCTTCTTCGCCTCGGCGCCCACGGCGAGAATTCCGCCGGTGTTGGTGTTGATGGCGACGACGGATGGCTCGTTGAGGACGATCCCGCGGCCCCTGACGTACACCAGCGTGTTGGCGGTCCCGAGGTCGACAGCCATGTCACGGCCGATGAACGACATGTTGTTCCCCATGAGGATACGTCAGGCCTTCCCTGCTGGAGCGATTGCTTGCTTGAGGTCGGCAGGATGGGTGTGCGCTGCGAGGCGCGGAGGCTTCATCGTAGTCACGCCCGCTCGAACACGCTGCGGGGGTCCTCCGCCATTGTCAGCAGAACACGACCCCGCCTCCTCTAATGGTGACGTCGTGTCGCGGAGATGCGTTCCCCCGATCGGCTCGCATATGCCGAAGGGCGGCCGGGTAATTCGACCGCCCCCAGGTCAGCAGGGGTGTGGCAAACCGATGATCAAACTGATGGCCGATCAGTCACGATCGGATCGGGATCAGGCGAGCCCGGGAAAGAAAATCTTGATTTCCCGTTCGGCGGACTCCGCCGAGTCGGAGGCGTGGATCAGATTTTCCCGAACGATGGTGCCGAAATCGCCACGGATGGAGCCCGGCGCCGCGGCGATCGGGTCGGTCGGCCCGGCCAGCGCCCGGACACCCTCGATCACCCGCTCGCCCTCGACCACCAGCGCCACGGCCGGACCCGAGGCCATGAACTCCACCAGCGGCTCGTAGAACGGCTTGCCGACATGCTCGGCGTAGTGCTGCTCCAGGACCTCACGGTCCAGCTGACGCAGCTCGAGGGCGCTGATCGTCCAGCCCGCCTTCTTCTCGATCCGCCCCAGAATCTCGCCCACCAGTCCGCGTCGGACGGCGTCGGGCTTGAGCAGGACGAGCGTGCGCTGGCTCACGGTGCGGGCTCCTTTGGGAAAAGACATGAGGTGGGGCTGTGAGGCAGAGGCTACATGGGGGAACGAGCGCCACGTCACGCAGTGTCAGGTGAGGCCGCCGAGGACGCGGCGAACCGCGCCTTGGCCTCGTCGACCTTGCGGCCGAAGTGCACCGAGGCCCACCACAGCGCGGCGAAGACCGCCCCGAGGAAGAACATGGTGGGCACCACGAAACCGCTCAGCACCAGGCCGATCTGCAGGGCCCAGCCGATCTGCACCGCACCCGGACGGCTCAGCAGCCCGCACAGCAGCACGCACAGCCCCATGGCGATTCCGCTGACCGTCCAGACGGTGCCCATGGACAGCCCGGACGTCTTCATCGCGACCAGCCCGGCGAAGCCGATCACGAAGAACTCACCGATGAGGGTGGAAGCGCACAGCGTTCGCATATCAGCCCTTTCCCAGGAGGAGCCGGGCCTCGCCGACCGTGATCACCGACCCGGTCACCAGCACGCCCGCTCCGGCGTATTCGCCCTCTTCCTCCGCCAGGGTGATGGCGGCCTCCAGGGCGTCGTCCAGCCGCGGCTCGACCTGGACCCGGTCGGAGCCGAAGACCTCGACGGCGATCGCGGCCAGCTCGTCCGGGTCCATGGCGCGGTGGCTGGAATTGCCGGTCACCACGACCTCGGCGAAGATCGGCTCGAAGGCTTCCAGCAGACCGCGGACGTCCTTGCCGTCGCTCGCCCCGACCACGCCGATCAGCCGGCTGAAGTCGAAGGACTCGGTGACCGCCGCGGCGGCGGCGCGGGCGCCCGCGGGGTTGTGCGCGGCGTCCAGCACCACGGTGGGGCTGCGGCGCACGACCTCCATCCGGCCGGGCGAGGTCACGGAGGCGAAGGCGGAGCGGATGGTGTCGATGTCGAGCGGGCGGGCGTGCTGGGAGCCGACGCCGAAGAACGCCTCCACGGCCGCCAGCGCCATCGCCGCGTTGTGCGCCTGGTGGGCGCCGTGCAGCGGGTGGAAGACATCGGTGTACTCCCCGCCGAGGCCGCGCAGGGTCAGCAGCTGACCGCCGACCGCCACCTCCCGGGACAACACACCGAACTCCATGCCCTCACGGGCGACCGTGGCATCCACCTCGACCGCGCGCTTGAGCACCACCGACGCGGCCTCCACCGGCTGCTGCGCGAGCACCACGGTGGCGTCCTGCTTCACTATGCCGGCCTTCTCGACGGCGATCTGCTCCGGAGTGGTGCCGAGCCGGTCGGTGTGGTCCAGCGAGATCGGCATGATCACCGCGACGCCGGCGTCGATCACATTGGTGGCGTCCCAGGAGCCGCCCATGCCGACCTCGACCACCGCGATGTCCACCGGCGCGTCCGCGAAGGCCGCGTACGCCATGCCGGTGAGCACCTCGAAGAAGGACAGCCGGTGCTCCTGCTGGGCGTCGACCATCTCGATGTACGGCCGGATGTCCTGGTACGTCTCGATGAACCGCTCGGCGGAGATCGGCGCCCCGTCCAGGCTGATCCGCTCGGTGATCGACTGGACATGGGGGCTGGTGTAGCGGCCGGTGCGCAGCTCGAAGGCGCCCAGCAGCGACTCGATCATGCGGGCGGTGCTGGTCTTGCCGTTCGTACCGGTGATGTGGATCGAGGGATAGGCCCGCTGCGGCGAGCCCAGGATGTCCATCAGCGACTCGATCCGCACCAGCGACGGGTCCAGCTTGGTCTCCGGCCAGCGCCTGGCCAGCTCGCCCTCCACCTCACGCAGGGCGCGGTCGACCTCGGGGTCGGCCGGGCGGGCCGGAATGCCGTCCCCCTGCGGTGGCCCGGACTGCGCACGCAGCGTCCGGCTGCCGGCCTCGATCACCGCCAGATCGGGGTCACGGTCGGTCTCGGCGCCGACGATCTCTTCGAACTCGTCGGACTCGTTCTGGGGACGCTCCTCGCTCACGCCGACCAGTCTACGAGGGAGGGGTGACAACCCGGCCCAGCGCCATCCGCCCGGTCACGAGCCGGTATCAGCGAGCGCCGCCTTCATCATGGACTTGGCGATCGGCCCCGCCAGTCCGCCGCCGGAGATGTCGGCACGGGCCGCGTCGCTGTCCTCGACCACCACCGCGACCGCGACCTTGTGGCCGCCGCCGGCGTCCGCGTAACTGATGAACCACGCGTACGGATTGGCGCTGTTGTTCTCACCGTGCTGGGCGGTGCCGGTCTTGCCGCCCACCGTCACTCCGGGGATCTTCGCGTTGGTCCCGGTGCCCTGGTCCACGACCGTCCGCATCGCGGACTGCAGCTCGGACGCGGTGTGCCGGGACATCGCCTGGCTGTAGGTCTTGGCCTGGTGGCGGTCCAGGGCGGACGCGCTGCCGTCCGTGGTGCGGTCGACCTCGTGCGGGGTCATCAGCTTGCCGTCGTTCGCGATGGCCGAGGAGACCATCGCCATCTGCAGCGGAGTGGCCGTCACATCGAACTGCCCCATACCGGTCAGGGCCGTCTGCGAGTCGTCCATCCCGCTCGGGTAGGTGCTCTTCGCGGCGCGCACCGGGATGTCCAGCTCGGCATCGTCGAAGCCCAGCTTCTTGGCCTCCGCCGCCACCTTGGACTGGCCGAGGTCCACGGCCATCTTCGCGAAGACCGTATTGCACGAGTACTCCAGGGCGGTGCGTATCGTCGCGTTCTCACAGGGCGCCGACCTGTTCTCGTTGTGCATATCGGTGACCGTGCCCGGCAGCCGGTACGGATCCGGGCTCTTGGTCGGCTCGTCCACCGACGAGTACAGCCCGTTCTCCAGCGCCGCGGCGGCGACCAGGACCTTGAAGGTCGAGCCCGGCGGGTAGGTCTGGCGCAGGGCGCGGTTCAGCATCGGCTGCTTGTCGTCCTTCTGGAGCGCGGTCCACGCCTTCTGGTCCGCCGAGGAGGAGCCCGCGAAGGTGCCGGGGTCGTACGAGGGCGTGCTGGCCAGGCCCAGGACGGCGCCGGTGGCGGGGTCGATCGCCACGGCCGCGCCGGTCTTGTTCCCCAGCCCCTCGTAGGCGGCCTTCTGCGCGGCCGGGTTGATCGTGGTGACCACATCGCCGGGCTTGGACCGCTCCCGCGTCACCGCCTCGAGCGGGTTCTTCAGCCGGCTGTCGGAGCCGTCGAGCACCTGCCGCTCCAGGGCCTCCACCTGAGTGCTGCCGTAGGACTGGGAGGCGTAGCCGGTGATCGGCGCCCAGAGCTTCCCGTCCGTGTAGGTGCGCTTGTACTTCAGGTCCCCCTTGGTGGCGGCCGAGCCGGTGACCGGCTTGCCGCCGGCGATGATGTCGCCCAGCGGCCCGGCGTACTCGGAGATGGCCACCCGGGCGTTGCGCGGGTCTTCCCGGAGACTCTCGCCTCTCGCCAACTGCACATAGGTGGTCCAGGCGAGCAGGGCCAGGACGAGCAGCAGCGAGAACACCGATGCCCTTCTCAGCGGCTTGTTCATGGAGGGGGAGCTCCTTCCGGGACGTACGGCCGGATAACTCCCTGAAGGCAGTGTTTGGTTCCCGGTGGGGCATTGCTGTGCGGTGCCTGTGAGGCGTCTGTGGGGCTTTTCCGGGGCGTCTGTGGCACATCGCACACGCCTCACGCACCGCAGCGCCCCCGCCGGATTCCGGCGGGGGCGCTGCGGTGCGATCGGTGCTCCTCGGTGGTCAGCCCTTGGGGAGGGCCGCCAACTGGGCGGTGATCCGGGCGATATCGGCCTCGGCGGTCGCCTGCCGGGTGCGGATCTTCTCCACGACATGGTCCGGGGCCTTGGCCAGGAAGCCCTCGTTGGACAGCTTCGCGGTCGTCTGCGCCTTGTCCTTCTCGGCCGCCGCGAGGTCCTTGGCCAGCCGCTTGCGCTCGGCCTCGACGTCGATCGCGCCGGACAGGTCCAGCGCCACGGTCGCGCCCGCGACCGGCAGCGAGGCGGTGGCCGTGAAGTCCTCACCGGCCGGCTGGAGGCGCAGCAGGGACCGCATCGCGTCCTCGTGGGCGGCCAGCGAGGTGCCGGACAGCTCCAGCCGGGCCGGGACCCGCTGACCGGGCTGGAGGCCCTGGTCGGCGCGGAACCGGCGGACCTCGGTGACCACCTGCTGGAGGTTCTCGATCTCCCGCTCGGCCGCCTCGTCCCGGAAGCCGCTGTCGCCCGGCCAGTCCGCGATGACGACGGACTCCTGGCCGGTCAGCGAGGTCCACAGCTTCTCGGTGACGAACGGGACCACCGGGTGCAGCAGCCGCAGCGTGACGTCCAGGACCTCGCCGAGGACGCGCCGCGCGGCGTCGGCCTCCGCGCCGCCCTTGGCGAAGGTGGTCTTGGACAGCTCGACGTACCAGTCGAAGACCTCGTCCCACGCGAAGTGGTAGAGGACGTCGGAGAGCTTGGCGAACTGGTAGTCCTCGTAGTACGCGTCGACCTCGGCGACCACCGCGTTCAGCCGGGACAGGATCCAGCGGTCGGTGGCCGACAGCCGCTCGGGGGCGGGCAGTTCGCCCTCGACCGTGGCGCCGTTCATCAGCGCGAAGCGGGTCGCGTTCCAGATCTTGTTGGCGAAGTTGCGGGACGCCTGGACCCAGTCCTCGCCGATCGGGACGTCCACGCCGGGGTTGGCGCCCCGGGCCAGCGTGAAGCGGACCGCGTCCGATCCATAGGTGTCCATCCAGTCCAGCGGATTGACCGCGTTCCCAAAGGACTTGGACATCTTCTTGCCGAACTGGTCACGGACCATGCCGTGCAGCGCGATGGTGTGGAACGGCGGGGTGCCGTCCATCGCGTACAGGCCGAACATCATCATCCGGGCGACCCAGAAGAAGAGGATGTCGTAGCCGGTGACCAGGACCGAGTTCGGATAGAACTTCTCCAGGCTCTCGGTCCGCTCGGGCCAGCCGAGCGTGGAGAACGGCCACAGACCGGAGGAGAACCAGGTGTCCAGGACGTCGCTGTCCTGGTGCCAGCCCTCGCCGCTCGGCGGCTGCTCGTCCGGTCCGACGCAGACGACCTCGCCGTTCGGCCCGTACCAGACCGGGATCCGGTGACCCCACCACAGCTGGCGCGAGATGCACCAGTCGTGGAGGTTGTCGACCCAGTCGAAGTAGCGCTTCGACATGTCCTCCGGGTGGATCTTCACCCGGCCGTCGCGGACCGCGTCGCCCGCGGCCTTGGCCAGCGGGCCAACCTTGACCCACCACTGCATGGACAGCCGCGGCTCGATGGTGGTCTTGCAGCGCGAGCAGTGGCCCACGGAGTGGGTGTACGGGCGCTTCTCGGCCACGATCCGGCCCTCGGCGCGCAGGGCGCCGACGACGGCGCTGCGCGCCTCCAGCCGGTCCAGGCCCTGGAAGGGGCCGTGGGCGGTGATGACCGCGTGCTCGTCCATGACGGTCAGGTTCGGCAGGCCGTGCCGCTGCCCGATCTCGAAGTCGTTCGGGTCGTGGGCCGGGGTGACCTTGACCGCGCCGGTGCCGAACTCGGGGTCGACGTGCTCGTCGGCGACGATCGGGATCCGGCGGCCGGTGAGCGGCAGCTCGATCTCGGTGCCGACCAGATGGCGGTAGCGCTCGTCGTCGGGGTGGACGGCGACCGCGGTGTCGCCCAGCATCGTCTCGGCGCGGGTCGTCGCGACGACGATCGCGGTGTCGCCCTCGCCGTACCGGATCGAGACGAGCTCGCCGTCATCGTCGTCGTACTCCACCTCGATGTCCGAGATGGCCGTAAGGCAGCGCGGGCACCAGTTGATGATGCGCTCGGCGCGGTAGATCAGCTCGTCCTCGTAGAGCCGCTTGAAGATCGTCTGGACGGCCTTGGAGAGCCCCTCGTCCATGGTGAAGCGCTCGCGGTTCCAGGCGACGCCGTCGCCCAGGCGCCGCATCTGGCCGGAGATCTGCCCGCCGGACTCGCTCTTCCACTGCCAGACGCGCTCGACGAACGCCTCGCGGCCCAGGTCGTGGCGGGAGACGCCCTCCTTGGCCAGCTCGCGCTCGACCACGTTCTGCGTGGCGATACCGGCGTGGTCCATCCCCGGCTGCCAGAGCGTCTCAAAGCCCTGCATTCGCTTGCGCCGGGTGAGCGCATCGATGATCGTGTGCTCGAAGGCATGGCCGAGGTGGAGCGAGCCGGTCACATTGGGGGGCGGGATGACGATGGTGTAGGGCTCTTTGTCGCTCTTCGCGTCCGCCTCGAAGTAACCGCGCTCTACCCAGCGCTCGTACAGCGGCCCCTCTACATCGGCCGGCGCGTACTGGGTCGGCAGTTCGGGGTGGCTGTTCGGCCCGCTCGTGGGGCGCTGCGAAGAGTTCTCGGTCACGCCCGCAGTGTAAAGGGCCGCGGCCTTCCGTTACGAACCCGTTGTGGCCCCGGCGCCAAGGCGCCCGAGGGCGTCGGGAAGGATGTTTGGAACCTGTCATGCGCATAAGGAGAGGCACATGAGCCATCAGCAGCCGCCGCCGCAGCCCGGCCCCTACGGGGGCCAGCCAGGGCCGTACGGCGCCGGTCAGCCTCCCGTGCCGAATCCGTACGCGCAGCAGCCCGGTCCCTACGGACAGCCTCCGCAGCCGCCCCAGCAGGGCTACGGCTACCCCGGACACCCGCAGGGCCAACCCGGCCCGTATGGACAGCCCGCGAACCCTTACGGTCAGCCGCCGCAGCCGCCCCAGCAGGGCCCCGCGCCCCAGCAGGGCCCGGGCTACTACGGCGGGCCCCAGACGCCGCCGCCTCCGGGACCGGCGTCCGGTGGCTCCGGTAAGGGCAGGAAGGCAGGGCTCGCGATCGGCGCGGTGGTCGTCGTGGCGGCGCTGGGGGCGGGGGCGTTCGCGCTGTTCGGCGGCGGCAGCGGCGGTCCGTACAAGCTGACCACGCCCGAGACCGTGGCCGCGGACTACCAGCGCCAGGGCTCGGGCACGGACGACAGCGATCTGTCCGCGGCGGGCCGGAAGGACCTCCAGCAGGTGCCGGTCGTGAAGGACCCGCATCTGGTGGCGGCCGACTACCAGACCTCCGGTAAGGAGATGCTGAAGTTCACCGGCGTCTGGGGCGATGTGACCGACCCGGAGCGGGGCGCGGACCTCGCGCTGGCGGTCATCGTCAAGACGCTGCAGGACAACGGCACCGCGCAGGCCAAGGGCAGCCCCCAGTCGTTCTCGCCGGACGGCTTCGACGGGGACGTCCTGAAGTGCCAGTCCATGAAGTTCACCTCGGATCAGGGATCCATGGAGGCCCCCGCGTGCGTCTGGGGCGACAAGGACACCCTGGGCGTCACGGTCATGGCGGATCCGGCGGCCGCGGTGCTCGGTGGTGGCATGTCCCTTGAGGACGCCGCCGGCATCACGGCCAAGGTGCGCGAGGACGCGCGCGTCGAGATCGACGGCTAGCCCGCGGCCGGCGCACAGCAACAAACAGCACGTTTCTAACGAGGGATACAGATGAGCTACAACCAGCCGGGCCCCTACGGCCAGCAGCCCCAACAGCCGGGTCCCTACGGACAGGGTGGAGCGGCCGGCCAGCCCGGCTACGGCTACCCGCAGCAGCCGGGTCAGCCGGGTCCCTACGGCCAGCCGCAGCAGCCGCCCCAGCAGGGCTACGGCTACCCCGGGCAGCCGCAGGGCCAGCCGGGCCCCTACGGCCAGCAGCCGAACCCGTACGCCCAGCAGCAGCCGTACGGCCAGCCGGGCATGCCGGGCCCGTACCAGCCGGGCCCGGGCCAGGGCGGCGGCAAGAACAAGGGCCTGGCGATCGCGATCGGCGCGGTGGTCGCGGTGGCCGCGGTCGTCGGCGGTGTCCTGGTCTTCAAGGGCGGGGACGACAGCGGTGGCGGCGGTAAGGTCGCCGACGACGGCAAGCGGTACAAGCTCACCACCCCCGCGACGGTGGCCGGGGACTACACCAAGAGCTCCTCCGGCGGGGGCGGGCTCACCGACTCGGACGCGGGCGACTTCGAGAAGTTCGGCGTCACCAACCCCAAGACCGAGAGCGCGGAGTACAAGTCCGGCGAGGGCATGAGCGCCAAGCAGTTGCAGCTCAACGGCGTCTGGGGCGAGGTGAAGGACCCCGAGGCGGTCGTCGACGGCGCCTTCTCGAAGATCGCGCAAGAGGCCGAGAAAGACCCCTCCACCAATGGCGGGATGAAGGCCGAGCTCGTGGGCAGCCCGGAGACCGTGACGCCCAGCGGCTTCGAGAACGCCGTGATGAAGTGCCAGAACACCAAGTTCACCCCGACCGGGGACTCCGGCTCCAGCGGCATACCCACCAAGGGCTTCTCGATCCCGATCTGCATGTGGGGCGACCACAGCACGGTGGCCTATGTGGTCGTCTCCGACGCGGCCGCGGCGCTCTCCGGCAAGAGCATGTCGCTCGACGAGGCCGGTGACATCACCGCGAAGGTCCGCAACGACGCGCGCGTGGAGATCAAGTAGCCGAGCGGGCCGCGCGGTTCACAGGCCACAGCCGATCCGGAGGGGGACCCCCACAGCCATGAGCCACAACCAGCCACCGCCGGGGCCCTACGGCGGCGGACCCGGCCCGTACGGGGGCGCCCAGCCCAACCCGTACGGCGGGGGGCAGCAGCAGCCCGCAGAGCCCAACCCGTACGCGCAGTCGCCGGGGTACGGCTATCCGCAGGCGCGGCCCCCGCAGGGCTACGGCTACCCGCAGCAGGCGGGTCCCTACGGCCAGCCGCCCTACCCCGCGCCGCCCGCGGCCTGCGGGGGAGGCAACCGCACCAAGATCATCGCGGTGACGGTGGCCGGGATCGTGGTGGTGGGCGCGATCGTCACCGGCGCCGTGGTGCTGTCCGGCGGTGACGACGGCCCGAAGGCGATGAAGCTGGTCACCCCCAAGACGCTCGACGACGGCACCTACACGCTGGACAAGGGCACGGACGACCTCGACAACGAGGGCACCAGCGTGCAGGGCGGCATGCCCGAGGGCGCGACCTCGGTGCTGGCCCAGTACAAGCGGTCGGACGACGACAATTCGGGGCTCGCCTTCTCCGGTATGTACGGCGACATCAGCGACCCGGACACGGTCCGCGACGAGATGTTCAAGGGCTTCGCGGGCGGCGACGGCTCCCCCACGGTCGAGCGAAAGCGCAAGCGGTTCCAGCCGAAGGGCGCTGACGGCCCGTCGGTGGAGTGCGAGGTGGTCAAGCTCTACGACCGGATCTACGCCCCGGCCTGCGTCTGGGCCGAAGAGACGGACGCGGCGATGGTGCTCGACGTCAACGCGGAGAACACCTCGGTGTCCGACGCCGACATGGAGTCCTTCGCCAAGGTGACCGCGGGCATCTACCAGGACGCCCGCAAGCCCGCCTGAACCGCCCGTAAAGCGGCCACAGGGCGCGTACGACACGAAGAGGGCCCCGGGAGACCGGGGCCCTCTTCGTACGCTCTCAGCGGGGCGGCTACGCGTGCCGGGGCGGCTACGCGCTCTTCTCGTGCCGCTCGCCCGGCTCGGTGCCGCGGGTGCGGGGCACCAGCGTGGGGTTCACATTGGAGTGCACGACGTCCTCGGTGATGACGACGCGGGCCACGTCCTTGCGGGAGGGCACCTCGTACATCGCCGACATCAGCACCTCCTCGATGATCGCGCGCAGGCCCCGGGCCCCGGTGCCGCGCAGGATCGCCTGGTCGGCGATGGCCTCCAGGGCCGGGCGGTCGAAGTCCAGCTCCACCCCGTCGAGTTCGAACAGCCGCTGGTACTGCTTCACCAGGGCGTTCCGCGGCTCGACGAGGATCTGGAGCAGCGCCTCGCGGTCGAGGTTGTGGACGGAGGTGATGACCGGGAGACGGCCGATGAATTCCGGGATCATTCCGAACTTCACCAGGTCCTCGGGCATGACCTCCTGGAACTGGTCGCTCGCCTCGATCTCGCGCTTGGAGCGGATCGTGGCGCCGAATCCGATGCCCTTGGCACCCGCCCGCGCCTCGATGATCTTCTCCAGACCGGCGAAGGCGCCGCCCACGATGAACAGCACGTTCGTGGTGTCGATCTGGATGAACTCCTGGTGCGGGTGTTTCCGGCCGCCCTGCGGCGGCACCGACGCCGTGGTCCCTTCCAGGATCTTCAGCAGCGCCTGCTGGACGCCCTCGCCGGACACATCACGGGTGATCGAGGGGTTCTCGCTCTTGCGGGCCACCTTGTCGATCTCGTCGATGTAGATGATGCCCGTCTCGGCCTTCTTGACGTCGTAGTCGGCGGCCTGGATCAGCTTGAGGAGGATGTTCTCCACGTCCTCGCCGACATAGCCCGCCTCGGTGAGCGCGGTGGCGTCGGCGATGGCGAAGGGGACGTTGAGCATCCGGGCGAGGGTCTGCGCGAGCAGGGTCTTGCCGGAGCCGGTGGGGCCGAGCAGCAGGATGTTGGACTTGGCCAACTCGATGCCGTCGTCGCGGTTGTGGCCGCCGTTCTCGCCCGCCTGGACCCGCTTGTAGTGGTTGTAGACGGCGACCGAGAGGGCCTTCTTGGCGGCCTCCTGGCCGACCACGTAGCCCTCGAGGAATTCATAGATCTCGCGCGGCTTGGGGAGTTCCTCCCAGCGCACTTCGGAGGTCTCGGCGAGCTCCTCCTCGATGATCTCGTTGCAGAGATCGATGCATTCATCGCAGATGTACACACCCGGGCCCGCGATGAGCTTCTTCACCTGCTTCTGGCTCTTCCCGCAGAACGAGCACTTGAGCAGGTCGCCGCCGTCACCGATGCGTGCCACGAGGTGCTTCCCCTTCGCCTTGGATCCGCTTTGCTCCGCGGAACCGGGTGCTTGCGCTGCGCTTTCTGCTTCTTTTCCCGTGGGCCGGGGCCCCGAGCCCTCTACGACGGTACCTTGCCGGGCCCCCGGTTCGGGCCCCCCTTGGACCTACTCGGTCCAAGGGGGGTGTTTCCACCGAAGGTTCAGCCGAGACCGACCGAGGTCTTACGGGTGGAGACGATCTGGTCGATAAGACCGTACGACAGGGACTCCTCGGCCGTGAGGATCTTGTCCCGCTCGATGTCGTCGCGGATCTTCTCGATGGGCGTCGTGGAGTGCTTGGCCAGCATCTCCTCGAGCTGCGAGCGCATCCGCAGGATCTCGTTGGCCGCGATCTCCAGGTCGGAGACCTGACCGCGCCCGGTCTCACTGTACGGCTGGTGGATCAGGATCCGGGCATTGGGCAGGGCCATCCGCTTGCCCGGCGTCCCGGCGGCGAGCAGCACGGCCGCGGCGGACGCCGCCTGGCCCATGCACACTGTCTGGATGTCGGGCTTGACGAACTGCATCGTGTCGTAGATGGCGGTCAGCGCGGTGAACGAGCCGCCGGGAGAGTTGATGTAGACCGAGATGTCACGGTCCGGGTCCATCGACTCCAGGCACAGCAGCTGCGCCATGACGTCGTTGGCCGAGGCGTCGTCGATCTGGACGCCCAGGAAGATCACGCGCTCTTCGAAGAGCTTGGCGTACGGGTCGTACTCGCGGATGCCCTGGGAGGTGCGCTCGACGAAACGCGGAACGACATAGCGGGATTCGGCCATCGGGCCGGTGTACAGGCCGCTGCCGGGGAAGTTGCTCATCTGGGTCTTCACCATCCTGTGGCGATCTGGGGGCTGGAGGTCGGCTACGGGACGGCGGGCCTCAGGCCCCGGTGCCGCCCCCGCCCGGAACGCTGGAGGCGGACGTCATGACGTCGTCGACCAGGCCGTACTCCTTGGCCTCATCGGCGGAGAACCAGCGGTCGCGGTCGGAGTCACGAACGATCTGCTCAACCGTCTGACCGGTGTGGAAGGCGGTCAGCTCGGCCATGCGCTTCTTGGTGTGCAGCAGCCGCTCGGCGTGGATCTTGATGTCCGAGGCGGAACCCGCCAGACCCGCGGAGGGCTGGTGGATCAGGATCTCGGCGTTGGGGAGGGCGAAGCGCTTGCCCGGGGTGCCCGCGCTCAGCAGGAACTGGCCCATCGAGGCGGCGAGGCCCATGGCGATGGTGACCACGTCGTTCTGGATGTACTGCATGGTGTCGTAGATCGCCATGCCGGCCGAGATCGAGCCGCCCGGGGAGTTGATGTAGAGGTAAATGTCCTTTTCCGGATCGGCGGCGAGCAGGAGCAGCTGAGCCGTGATCTTGTTGGCGATGTCGTCGTCGACCGGCTGGCCGAGGAAGATGATCCGCTCACCGAGCAGCCGGTTGTAGACCTGGTCGCCGAGGCCACCGACGGTCGGCTCGCCGGCGGCGGAAGGCATCGTATTCGTCACGTATCCACCTGCTCGTCTCTGACGGCTGACTGGCCGTCTCAGCGTCTTCTTCTGGGGTGTGGGGACCTGGCCGCCGGTGTGGCCCCGGCGGGCTCGCGAGACTCCCCTGCCCTCGTATCTACGGACCCTAACGCGCTGGTCGGCGGGCGCCATCCCGCATCAGGAACTGTTCGCTCTGAGCGCATGTCCCGGCGCCGGACCGGCGTCGCGGAACACGAACGGGCCCGGACGCGCGCAGACGTTCGGGCCCGTTCGTACGGGCTGTGGAGCGGACCGGGATCAGCTCTCGGCCTTGTCCTGCTTCTCCTCGGACTCCGCGGGCGCCTCGGCGGCCTCCGTCCCGGCCTCCGCGGCGGGCTCCTCGGCGGTCTCGGAGGTGGCCTCGACCGTCTCGCCGGTCTCGTCCTCCTCGTCGTCCAGGTCGACGGTCTCGCCCTTGTCGTCGACGACCTTGGCGGCCTCGACCACCACGGCCAGCGCCTTGCCGCGGGCGACCTCGCCCACGAGCATCGGCACCTGGCCGCCCTCGACGACGGCCTGGGCGAACTGGTCCGGGCTCATGCCGGAGGACTGCGCACGGCGCATGAGGTGCTCGGTGAGCTCCTCCTGGCCGACGGACAGCTGCTCCTTGTTGACCAGCTCGTCGAGGACGAACTGGGTCCGGATGCCCTTCTCGGCCTGCTCCTTGAGCTCGGCGTCGAACTCCTCGGCGGTCTTGTCCTGCATCTGCAGGTACGAGTCGAGGTTCAGACCCATCTGGCCGAGCTGGTGGTGCTCGAGGTTGTGCTTACGGGTGTTGATCTCGTCCTGGAGGAGCTTCTCCGGGATCGGCACCTCGACCAGCTCCAGCAGGGCGTCCAGCACCTTCTCCTGGGCCTGGGTGGCCTGCTCGAACTTCTTCGACCGCTCCAGGCGCTTACGGCTGTCGGCGCGCAGCTCCTCGAGGGTGTCGAACTCGCTGGCCAGCTGGGCGAAGTCGTCGTCGAGCTCGGGCAGCTCACGGGCCTTGACCTCGGAGACCTTCACCGAGACCTCGGCCTCCTTGCCCTGGGCGGAGCCGCCCTTGAGCTCGGAGGTGAAGGTGGCCTCGCCGCCCGCCTCCAGGCCGGTCACGGCCTCGTCGATGCCGTCCAGCAGCTCGCCCGAGCCGATGGTGTAGGTGACGCCGGTGGCGACACCGTCCTCCAGGACCTCGCCGTCGACCTTGGCCTCGAGGTCGATCACGACGATGTCGCCCTCGGCGGCGGCGCGCTCCACCGGGCTGGTGGTGGCGAAGCGCTCCCGGAGCTGCTCGACGGACTTGTCGATGTCCTCGTCCGAGACCTCGACGGAGTCGACGGTGACCTCGATGCCGGAGTAGTCCGGGATCTCGATCGCCGGGCGGATGTCCACCTCGGCGGTGAAGGTCAGCAGCTCGTTGTCCTTGAGCTCGGTGATGTCGACCTCGGGCTGGCCGAGCGGGTTCAGCTCACCCTCGTTGACCGCGTCGGTGTAGAACTTCGGGAGCGCCTCGTTGACGGCCTCCTCGAGCACGGCGCCACGACCGAACCGCTGGTCGATGATGCGGGCCGGGATCTTGCCCTTGCGGAACCCAGGCACCGTGACCTGCTGGTTGATCTTCTTGTACGCCGCGTCGAGGCTGGGCTTGAGCTCCTCGAAGGGCACCTCGACAGTGAGCCGAACCCGGGTCGGGTTCAGGTTCTCCACGGCGCTCTTCACGGTTCGGTCTCCTTGGGGGCTGACGTGTGGTGTTCAGCTGCGGTGCGCTGTCGCGTCGCAGCGGATTCGCGTCCGGTTAAAAAGACACAGACGCGCAGCTTGCATAGTAACCGCAAGCATGACGGGCCCCACAACGCGATCTTGACGCCTGTGGATGGTCGGGGTGGCCGGATTCGAACCGACGACCTTCCGCTCCCAAAGCGGACGCGCTACCAAGCTGCGCCACACCCCGTCGGTGCGACACGTAGGGTACATGCCCGAGGACGCCCCGGCTGCCGGTTATTCGACTGGTGGGCAAGGGTGTGCGGGGAACGGTCGGGAACCGCTACGATGCATGCCGTGCCGCGATCCGGGGATCATGCCTGGGCGGAGGTGTCCGGGAGACCGGTGCATCCGTGTACGCGGCGTGCGCGGGCGTAGCTCAATGGTAGAGCCCCAGTCTTCCAAACTGGCTACGCGGGTTCGATTCCCGTCGCCCGCTCCACGGCTTTCGGCCCGGCCCGGGGAGTTCCCCGGGCCGGGCCGTTCGCTTTTGCGCACACTCACACGTCCGGGCACCCGCTCCCCGGAACGCGGGGGCGGATGCTCTCGGGAGTCGATGCCAGGGGTTGGCGATCAGGGGTTGATGTCGGCGATGGCCTCGGCGGCCGAGTCGAGGAACTTCTGGATGTCCGGCGCGACATTGGACGAGGCGAGCAGGAACCCGAAGAGGATCGCGACCAGGGCCGGCCCCCACTTGACCCGGCCATTGCGGATCATGAACACCAGGATGATGCCCACCAGCAGCACCAATGACAGGGAAATGGCCACAACATCCCACCCTCGGTCGCACACGTCTCACAGGCCCCGGAAGCACGCGACCCCGCACACCCCCGCAGCCACCATCGTGCCATCAACTCCCGCCGCTCAGCAGTGGGGTGGAGCGATAAACGGTCACATGTGCACACGACACCCGCCCCTCCGGTACCCGTCCGGTAACCGTTCATTCAAAGGGTTACGGGTGATGCTCCCCACAACATCGCGAGCCGCCCGACTGGTGAATTCCGATCACCCCGGATGACCTCGGGCAGGAATTCGGAATTCACTCGGCGACCACTCGACGGGGTGACAAAACATCAATGAATCAGACATTCCGCCAGAGCCTCCTGCGGGGCATATGCCCCAATTAAGCGGGATGAAAGCCATCAGAACGGACAGTCTGCGCACGGATATCGAATGATCGCATCGCTTTGTCGACTCCCCGGTCGACTTACCGGGGCCGACTATCGGCCGCGGTGCGAAGACCATGAACGGAAAGCAAACTGAACGAGGTTTTACGCAATACAGGTTTCAGCGCTATCGTGCCTCAGATGTTTCACGCTGCCATGACTCCCCCACGCGCAGTGAGGTCCCGGGTGCTCTCCCCCAGTTCCTGGTGGGAGGGCCTGTGACCAACTCCCTGCGCCCGCACGGTTATCAGCGGACCCCGCTCCCCCAGGAGGCGGCGCCCACTCCCCCCTCGCCGCGGGCCGACGAACCAGGGCAGCAGGCGACCACCCCGCCCGCCGCCTCCCCCGCCGGGCAGAAGCCCAAACAGCGGGACGCGTTCTTCGACAACGCGAAGTACCTCGCGATCGTGCTGGTCGCGATGGCCCACTCCTGGGAGCCGCTCACCGACAGCAGCCGCACCGCGGAAGCGCTGTACATGGTCGTGTACACCTTCCACATGCCGGCCTTCATCCTGATCTCCGGCTACTTCTCGCGCAGCTTCGACATGCGGCCGGACCGGCTCAAGCGGCTGATCACCGGCATCGCGGTGCCCTATCTGATCTTCGAGGTCGCGTACACGCTGTTCAAGCGCTGGGCGGACGACGACCCGACGTACGACTTCAGCCTGCTGGACCCCTGGTACCTCACCTGGTTCCTGGTCGCGCTGTTCGTATGGCGGCTGACCACTCCGATCTGGAAGCTGGTGCGCTGGCCGCTCCCGCTCGCGCTCGCCGTCGCCACGCTCGCGGCGGTCTCGCCCGACATCGGCGACGACCTGGACATGCAGCGGCTGCTGCAGTTCCTGCCGTTCTTCGTCCTCGGCCTGTGCATGAAGCCCGAGCACTTCCAGATGATCCGCCGCCGCTCGGTGCGGATCGCGTCGGTGCCGATCTTCGCGTGTGCCCTCGTGTTCGCCTACTGGGCGGCGCCGCGGATGAGCTCGGCGTGGTTCTACCACCGCGACAGCGTCCAGGAGCTGGGTGCCCCGCCGTGGACCGGCCCGGTGATGACGCTCGCCCTCTTCGGCTGCTCGGTCGTGCTCGTCGGCTGCTTCTTCGCCTGGGTGCCGCGGCGCCACATGTGGTTCACGGTGCTGGGCGCCGGGACGCTGTACGGCTATCTGCTGCACGGCTTCCTGGCCAAGGGCTCCCGGTTCTGGGGCTGGTTCGACGAGTACGAGTGGCTGCACAAGCCGCTGGGGGAGATCGCGGTCACGATCATCGCCGCCACCGTGGTCACCGTGCTGTGCACGCCTCCCGTCCAGCGCGCCTTCCGCTTCGCCATGGAGCCGAAGATGGCCTGGGCCTTCCGTAAGGACCCCGCCGAACAGGCCCGCAGCCGTACGACGACGGCGGCCTAGCGCGCCTGACGGTCACGCCGAGAAGGGCCGGCCCGCGGATCCCGCGGACCGGCCCTTCTCGGCTCTTCTCGGCTCTTCCAAGGCTCACGGCTTCGGCGTCGTGCGGCGCAGCGCCGCACGGGCCGGGAGCGCCGTCGCCGCGAGCCCCAGCGCCACGGCGGTGCCCGCGAAGCCCGCGTAGGTCAGCGGCGGGACGTACGGGTTCTCGCCGGTCAGACCGCGCATCATCGGCACGAGTGTGGCCAGGGCGATCGCCGTGCCCAGGCCGATGCCCGCCGTGGCCACCAGCAGCGCCTCCCAGCGCACCATCCCGAGCACCTGCCGCCGGGTGCTGCCGATCAGCCGCAGCATGCCCAGCTCGCGGCGGCGGTCCAGCACGGTCATCACCAGGGTGTTGACGGCGGCGACGGCCGCGAAGCCGCCGAGGACGCCCGCCATGACGGTGTTGGCCCAGGTGTTCAGCTTCCGCTCCTCGTCCTGGGCCGCCGCATAGCCGTCCCGGTCGGTGACGTCCTCGCCGAGCCGCCGGCCGAGCGCCGCGGCGACGGCCTTACGGTCGGCGCCTTCGGCGTCCCGCACCAGCACATCGCTGTCGAACGACGACGTCACATGGCCGGACAGGGCCGTGCGGGGAAGCGTGAGCTCGGCGATCCCCAGCCCTCGCCCGTAGATCGCGACCACGGTGGGCGAGATCGTCGTACCGTCCGGGAGGTGGAGGGCGAGCCGGTGGCCGACCCTGGCATGCGCCGCCTTCGCCAGCAGCCCGTCCACGGCCACCCGGCCCGGTCCCAGGGCGTCCAGGCGCCCCTTGCGGACGTCCAGGTCCTGTACGGCCGCCAGGTCGCGGCCGCCCCCGGAGACACCCTGCGCCGACGCGGCCCGCAGCCAGCGGCCGTCGCCCGAGCCCACCGGGACCAGCACCCCGGTGCGCAGCAGCCCCACGGACGCGGCCACGCCCCGTACGGAAGCGGCGCGGGCCGCCGTACCGGACGGCAGCCCGTCCGGGGCGGAGATCACCTGGTCGGCCACGATGCCCGCCCGCCGCTGTCGGGCGCCCGTGTGGTCCTCGCTGGTGTGCATGAAGACCAGGGTCGAGGCGAAGGCCATGGCCAGCACGATCGGGGTGATCGCCGAGGCCAGGCGGCGGGCGTTGGCCCGGCTGTTGGCCGAGGCCAGATGGGCCGGCGCCGGTCCGGCGCGCAGCGGCAGGCCGATCAGCCAGGCGCACAGGCGGGCGATGACCGGGCCGAGCAGGGCCACGGCGAGCATGAAGAGCATCACGACCCCGAGGGCGGCGTTGGCCGCGTCGTCTCCGGAGGCCGAGGCGGCGACGCCGGTCATGATGACGCCCCCGACCAGGGCCGCGACGCCGAGGACCGTACGGATCACACCGGGCCGCAGCCGCTCCACGGCCGCCTCGCCGAGCGCCCGGCCCGGCGGGATCCGCGCCGGGCGGCGGGCGGCCATCAGGCCCGCCAGGAGCGAGGTGAGGAGGCCCGCGCCAACGGCGACGAGGAGCGGGATCCAGGAGATGGCGAGCTCCACGGGCCCGGGGATGGCGCCCTTCTCCTTGAGCTGCCCGAACCACCAGCGGGCGAGCGCGCATCCGGGCAGCAGGCCGACCGCGCCCGCCAGCGGGGCGACCAGCAGCGCCTCGGCCGCGACCGAACGGCGGATCTGGCGCGGGGTGGCGCCGATCGCCCGCAGCAGGGCCATCTCGCGGCCGCGCTGGCCCACGGAGAGGGCGACGGTGCCCGCGGTGGT
Source organism: Streptomyces yongxingensis (assembly GCF_055597465.1). Classification (NCBI taxonomy): domain Bacteria; kingdom Bacillati; phylum Actinomycetota; class Actinomycetes; order Kitasatosporales; family Streptomycetaceae; genus Streptomyces; species Streptomyces yongxingensis. The sequence goes on along the minus strand of NZ_CM145717.1, from coordinate 7,256,701 downwards.
GAAGACGGCGACGGCGGTCGCGATGCCGCCGAAGGAGCCGCCGAGCGCGGTGAGCATCTCCTTGGCGTTGGCGAGCGAGGGCTCCTCGATCGCGCCGCGCCCGCCGCCGGTGTGCACCCGGGGGGAGTGCGCCGCGCCCTTCACGGTCCGCTCCAGGTGTCCGGCCAGCCGGTCGGGGCTGGTGCCGGAGCGGGGGCGGACGAGGACGGCGTCCACGGTGGTGGGGTGACCGCTCAGCGCACGGGCCCGGCGGTCGGTGAACCAGGCCGTAGGGCCGTCACCGTCGGCGCCGCCCGCCTTACGGGTCACACCGGAGACCCGGAAGGTGTGGCGCCCGTCCGGCGCGGTCACCGTGATCCGGCCGCCGACGCCGGTGCCCGCCGCACGGGCGGCCCCGGGGCTGAGCACCGCCTCGCCCTCACGGGGCGCGGCGCCCGAGGCGAGCGCCACCCCCGTGAAGGGCGCCGCGCCCCAGCCGTGGCCGGTGAACGCCCCATGGGCGGTGCGCAGGGGGAAGGTCACGTCCGGTGCCGCGGCCGCGGCACCGGGGGCGTGGGCGGCGGTGGCCACCAGGGAGGCGTCGAGCCGGGCGCGGTCGGGGACCTGCTCGGACTCCTCCGAGCGGCCGTCGCCGTGGCCGATGACGTAGCGCACCCGCTGGTCGGCGGCGATCACGACCGGGGCGCTCGCGTAGCGCTGCGGCGGTACGGAGGCCCGTAGCCCGGTCTCCAGCAGGATGCCGCACGCGGACACGATCGCCGCGGCCATGGCCAGGGCGACGAAGGTGCCCGCGCAGGCGGATGGCTTGAAACGGACGGCGGCGCGGGCCAGCCCGTTGGTGAGCGGCCTCATCGGGCCCTCTCCTCGGCCCGGGCGCCCGCGAGGGCCGGAGTGCGGGCGGTGAGGCGGGTCATCCGCTCGGCGATCTCGTGTGCGGGCGAGCGGAGGAGCCGGTCGGCGATCGCGCCGTCGGCGAGGAACAGCACACGGTCGGCGTAGCTCGCGGCGACGGGGTCGTGGGTGACCATCACGACGGTCGCACCCAGCGCGTCCACGGCCTGCCGCAGGAGGGTGAGCACCTCTGCGGCGGTGTTGGTGTCCAGGGCGCCGGTCGGCTCGTCGGCGAAGACCACGTCGGGGCGGGTGACGAGGGCTCGGGCGATGGCCACGCGCTGTTGCTGGCCGCCGGAGAGCTCACCGGGCCGCCGCCTGGCCTGGTCCCCCAGGCCGACCTGGGTGAGCACCTCGTGGGCCCGGTGGCGGTCCGGGCGGGCGCCCGCGAGCCGCATCGGGAGCAGCACGTTCTGCTCGACGGTCAGGGAGGGGAGGAGGTTGAAGGACTGGAAGACGAACCCGAGGCGGGCGCGGCGCAACGCGGTCAGCCGGTTCTCACTCATTCCGGTGATTTCGGTGCCACCGAGTTTGACGGTCCCGGCGGTCGGCCGGTCGAGCCCGGCGGCGCACTGCAGGAATGTCGACTTGCCGCAGCCGGAGGGGCCCATGACGGCGGTGAAGCTGCCGTGCGGAAGGGCCAGGTCGATGCCGCGCAGGGCGTGGACGGCGGTGCGGCCCCGGCCGTAGCGGCGCTGGACGCCGTGGAGTTCGATGGCATGGGCGTGGTGCGGGGCCGGTGCCGCCGCCGTCTGTCGCCGCTTGCGCAGCCCCATGGTGGTGACCCTTCCGAGGAGTTCGCCCGATTCCCCTCGAACGTACGGATCACGGCCCCTGCGCGGCCATGACGGCCACCGGCGTATCCGAGGTGGGGCTAACCCCCGCCGGGCGGGCCGATCGGACCGTAAGGCGCCGCGGGGCAGTCCGGCGCGGCCGTAAGGCGGCCGTACTGGCTGCGGAGAGGCACCCCTACCGGTGGCCGCGAGGCGCCTCTACCGGCCGCCGCGAGCCACCCCTACTGGCGGCAGATCAGCAGCAGGGCGCGGTCGTCGTTGACGTCCTTGGCGACCGTCTCGATCAGGTGCCAGGCCGCGCCGTGGAAGCCGGAGCCGACATAGCGGTCCGCCTCGCCGGTGAGGCGGTCGATGCCCTCGCTGATGTCCCGGTCGGCGGTCTCCACGAGGCCGTCGGTGAAGAGCATCAGGACGTCGCCGGGCCGCAGGGTGCCCTTGGTGGGGTCGAATTGGGCGCCGTCGTAGACGCCCAGCAGCGGGCCGTCGGCGGACTTCTCCTCCCACTTGCCGGTGCCCGCGCTCAACTGGAGCGCGGGCAGATGTCCGGCGGAGAAGAGCTCGAAGTCGCCGCTGTCGAGGTCGAGGACGAGATGGATGGAGGTCGCGAAGCCCTCGTCCCAGTCCTGGCGCAGGAGATAGCCGTTGGCGGCCGGGAGGAAGCCGTGCGGGGGCAGGGAGCCGAGGAGGCCGCCGAAGGCGCCGGAGAGCAGCAGGGCGCGCGAGGCGGCGTCCATGCCCTTGCCGGAGACGTCGGTGAGGACGACCTCGAGGGTGCGGCCGCCGCCGGTGCGGGCGGCCACGACGAAGTCACCGGAGAAGGACTGCCCGCCGGCCGGGCGCAGCGCCATCTCGCGGTGCCAGCCGCGCGGCAGGTTGGGCAGCTTGCTCTGGACGCGGATGCGCTCGCGCAGGTCGAAGAGCATGGTGCCGCCGCGCCGCCAGGGCACCCCGACGCGGCTGCGGAACTGGGCGATCAGCAGGCCGAAGAAGCCGACGGCGGCGACGACCAGGATGGTGCCGGGAGTGACCCGCGAGGAGGCGTCCTCCTCGGTGTACGGGCCGAGCACGGCGGACTCCACGATCAGGGCCGTGGCGGCCGCCGCGTACAGGGCGAGCAGGCTGGCGGGGCGCAGCAGCAGCCCGCCCGCGACGATGGGCAGGACCAGGGCGGACGGGGAGCACCAGTCGGGCTGGGCGATGGTGCCTCCGGCGATGGCGGGGACGCCGAGGAGCAGCGCGGTCAGGGCGAGCCGGTCGGAGCCCTCACCCCGGAAGTAGTCCACTCCGGCTTTGCGCACGCCTGTGCGAGCCCGGTGCAGAGCTCTGCGCATCCGGGCCCACGGAGTGTCCACGCCGCCAGTCATTGCATCGGGACCCTACCCACCCGTTCGGACGCGCGTCGATTCGTGGCGCGTTGAACCACCCAGCCAGGGGGGCAATCGTAAGCGAAATTCGTTCGCGTGTACGGGAAACGGCTGCTAGGGATGGGAATATGAGGACTGAGCTGCGCGTGCTCGACCCATCGATTTGGGATGATTGGTACGGAAAACTGGTACTCGCATTCGGGGGAGTTCCCGAAGCGCCGGAGGAATCCGCGCTCTGGCGGGAGTTGACCGAATGCGAGCGCTCGATCGGCGCCTGGGACGGCGCCGACATCGTCGGCACGGCAGGGCTGTTCAGCTTCCGGCTGTCGGTCCCGGGCGGCGGGATCGTCCCGGCGGCCGGGGTCACGATGGTGAGCGTGCAGGCCACGCACCGGCGGCGCGGGGTGCTCCGGGCCATGATGCGGCGGCAATTGGACGACATCCGCGCGGCGGGCGATGAACCACTGGCCGTTCTGACCGCTTCGGAACCGGACATCTACGGACGGTTCGGCTACGGCGCGGCCACGCAGAACGCCTACGCCGAGATCGACACCTCCCAGGTGCGGCTGACCGTCCCCGAAGGCGCCGACGACGTGCGGCTGCGCGCCGTGCCCCCGGAGTCCGCCGTCGAGGCGTGCGAGGCTGTCTACGCCCGGCGGGTGCGCACCCGGCCGGGCATGCTGGAGCGGATCCCCGGCTGGGAGCGGGTGCCGCTGCTGGACCCGCCGGGCGACCGCGAGGGGGCGTCCCCGCTGCGCTGTGTGCTGGCCGAGTCGGGCGGCGAGGTCAGCGGCTACGTGCGGTTCGCGGTCAAGCCCGACTGGGATCTGGCCGGGCCGAAGGGCACGGTCGTCCTGCGCGACCTGGAGGCCCTGGACCCGGCGTCCTACGCGGCGCTGTGGCGCTTCCTCTTCGACCTCGACCTGACCTCGGTGGTCCGTACCGGCCCCCGCCCGGTCGACGATCCCTGGCAGCTCCTGGTCTCGGACATCCGGCGGTGCGCCGTAAGGCTGCGCGACTCGCTGTTCGTCCGCCTGGTGGACGTGGGGGCCGCGCTCGAGGCGCGGGCGTACACGACGCCCGTGGAGACCGTCCTGGAGGTCACGGACCCCTTCTGCCCCTGGAACGAGGGGCGCTGGCGGCTGAGCGGCGACGCCAAGGGCGCCTCCTGCGAGCGCACGGACGACGCTCCCGATCTCCGGCTGGGCGTGCGGGACCTGGGAGCGGCGTATCTCGGTGGGGTCTCGCTGACCACGCTGGCGGGTGCGGGACGCGTCCAGGAGGTCCGTCAGGGCGCCCTTACGGAGGCCACGACCGCGTTCGCGTCCCCGGTCGCCCCGTGGCTGCCCCACGGCTTCTGAGAGCTCAGGCTCTCTGACAGTCAGGGCACCAGAAGAGATTGCGGGCGGCGAGATCGGCGGTGCGGATCTCGCCACCACAGATGTGGCAGGGCTGTCCGGCGCGCCGGTAGACATAGACCTCGCCGCCGTGGTCGTCCACGCGCGGCGGGCGGTCCATCGCCTCGGGGGTGTGCTCGGGGCGGACCGTGTCGATCCGGTTGTTCCGCACCCCCTCGCGCATCAGCGCCACCAGGTCGGCCCATATCGCGTCCCATTCGGCGCGGGTCAGCGCACGGCCGGGCCGGTAGGGGTCGATCCCGTGCCGGAAGAGCACCTCGGCGCGGTAGACGTTCCCGACCCCGGAGATCACCTTCTGGTCCATGAGCAGCGCGGCCACGCTGACCCGGCTGCGGCGGATCCGGACCCAGGCCCGCTCGCCGTCGTCCGCCGGGCGCAGCGGATCGGGGCCCAGCCGGTCGTGGATCACCTGCTTCTCCCCGTCGGTGACCAGCGCACAGGCGGTCGGGCCGCGCAGATCCGCGTACCCCTCGGGGTTCGCCAGCCGCAGCCGGACGGTGTCGGTGGGCGGCGGGGCGGGGGCCGGGCCGAAGGCGTACGTACCGAAGAGCCCCAGGTGGACATGGACCCAGCCGGTGGCCGCGAAGTCCAGGAAGAGGTGCTTGCCGTGGGCCTCGGCGTGGCGCAGCGGCCGGCCGTCGATCAGCCCGGCGCCGTCGGCGAACTTCCCCTGTGGGCTGGTGGCCCGGACGGGCCGGCCGCCGAAGGTCTCGAGGTGATCGGCGGCCAGCCGGTGGATCGTGTGCCCTTCGGGCATCAGTCGCCTTGCGGGTGATGGGCCGGGATGGGCGGCAGCTCGCCGGTGGTCTCGTAACCGCTGAGCATCTCGATACGGCGGGTGTGCCGCTCCTCGCCCGAGTACGGGGTGTTCAGGAAAATCTCGACAAACTTGGTGGCCTCGTCCTGGGTGTGCATCCGGGCGCCGACGCTGATGACATTGGCGTTGTTGTGCTCACGGCCGAGGGCCGCGGTCTCCTCGCTCCAGGCGAGTGCCGCGCGCACCCCCTTGACCTTGTTCGCCGCGATCTGCTCACCATTGCCGGATCCGCCGATGACGATGCCGAGGCCCTGCGGGTCGGCGGCGGTCCGCTCCGCGGCGCGCAGGCAGAACGGCGGGTAGTCGTCCTGGGCGTCGTAGAGGTGCGGGCCGCAGTCGACGGGCTCGTGGCCGGCCGCTTTGAGCCACTCCACGAGGTGGTTCTTGAGTTCGAAACCGGCATGGTCGGAGCCGAGGTACACGCGCATGCACCGAGTGTGTCATGGCCGTGTGGCCCTCGCCGCTCAGGGTAGGCGTCGCATAAATCTCTGTAATGCCAAAGAACCTCATGAAAACCTCAAGTAACAATCTGGATTCAAAGGTTCAACTGGCCGACCTCCTGAGATTCACTGGCGTCGCTCGTAACGCGAGAGCAAAGGAATCGAGCACATGAGCGCACAACCTGCGACCACGCCGGAGCAGCAGCGGGCTCCCGGAGACCCGGGCTCGCCCGACGGCCTCAAGGCGGGACTCAAGAACCGCCATCTTTCGATGATCGCGATCGGCGGCGTGATCGGCGCCGGCCTCTTCGTCGGTTCCAGTGCGGGTATCGCCAAGGCCGGACCCGGCATTCTCATCTCGTATGCGCTGGTCGGCCTCATGGTCGTCTTCGTCATGCGGATGCTCGGCGAGATGTCCGCCGCCAATCCCACCTCCGGCTCCTTCTCCGCCTACGCCGACCGGGCGCTCGGCCGCTGGGCCGGTTTCTCCATCGGCTGGCTGTACTGGTTCTTCTGGGTCGTGGTGCTGGCGGTCGAGGCCACCGCCGGCGCCAAGATCCTGGAGGGCTGGTGGCCGGCCGTCCCGCAGTGGGGCTGGGCGCTGATCGTGATGGTGGTGCTCACCGCGACCAACCTGGTCTCGGTCGGCTCCTACGGTGAGTTCGAGTTCTGGTTCGCCGGGATCAAGGTCGTGGCGATCGCCGCGTTCATCGTGGTCGGCGGGCTCGCGGTGTTCGGGCTGCTGCCGCATTCGGACAACGAGGGCGCGGGCCTGGCCCACCTCACCGACCACGGCGGCTTCCTGCCGAACGGGCCGGGCGCCATCCTCACCGGTGTGCTGCTGGTGGTCTTCTCCTTCATGGGCAGCGAGATCGTCACCCTCGCGGCCGGTGAGTCCGAGGACCCGCAGCGGGCGGTCACCAAGGCCACCAACAGCGTGATCTGGCGTATCGCGGTCTTCTACCTGGGCTCGATCTTCGTCGTGGTCACCCTGCTGCCCTGGGACGCCAAGGCGATCGCCGACAAGGGCAGCTATGTCGCGGCGCTCGACTCGGTCGGCATACCGCACGCCGGCGACATCATGAACGTGATCGTGCTGACCGCTGTGCTCTCGTGTCTGAACTCCGGCCTCTACACCGCCTCCCGCATGGCCTTCTCGCTCGGCCAGCGCGGTGACGCCCCGGCCGCCTTCGCCCGCACCAACTCCCGTGGCGTCCCGCAGGCCGCGATCCTCGGCTCGGTCATCTTCGGCTTCGTCGCGGTGTGGTTCAACTACCAGTGGCCGGACACCGTCTTCACCTTCCTGCTGAACTCCTCGGGTGCGGTCGCGCTCTTCGTATGGCTGGTGATCTGCTTCAGCCAGCTGCGGATGCGCGGGATGATCCTGCGCGAGAACCCCGAGAAGCTGATCGTCCGGATGTGGCTCTTCCCGTATCTGACCTGGGCGACGATCGCGATGATCTCGTTCGTCCTGGTCTACATGCTCACCGACAAGGACGGGCGCGAGCAGGTGATCCTCTCCGCGCTGGTGGCCGTGCTCGTGGTGGCTCTCGCCCTGGTCCGGGACCGGATCACCGGCGGCCGCGGCACCGCCCCGGCCGCCTCCTCGGACCCCGCCCCGAAGGAGCGGGCGGCCCCGTAGGAACGCGCTCCGCTGATCCTGATGCCTGTGCCCCTGGGTGGCGGCCGCTGTGTCGCCGCCCGGGGGCACAGCCGTGTCCGTGGCGTGTCGGGCGCGGCCGTGTCCGTGGCGTGTCGGGCCCGCAGGGCTCAGACGACGCGCGGAAGGACCCGCTCCGCGAAGCGCCGGACCGCGTCCAGCACCCCCATCCCCAGGTGCCCGACGCCGGGCACGATATCGAGGGTGACATCGATGCCCAGCTCGGTGTAGTTGTCCCGCAGCGCGGTGATGCGCTCCACACGGGTGCGCCCGACGGCGTCGGCGCCGTCCATCCAGTTGGAGTCACCGGGGTTGTTGATCTCCCAGGTCTCGGTGTCCTCCGCCCCGACCACCATGTGCACCGGCACCTTACGGATGTCCTCCAGCCGCAGCGGGGCCCCGAAGCGCTGCTCGAACCCCTTCGTGCCCAGCCACCACTCGCGGTCGGGGTCGATCAGCGTGACCCGGCCGGGCGCGCCGATGGACACTCCGCTCAGCCGGTCCGGGTGCAGATACAGGAAGCGGTGCGCGAACTGCCCGCCGCCCGAGAAGCCCTGGAGCAGAAAGCGCTCGGTGTCGATGTGGAACCGCTCCCCCGCCTCGGCCACGATCGCGAGCAGTTGCTCGTCGTAGCGGATGCCGCGGTACTCGATGAACTTGAAGTTGTGGAGGTCCTCCGGGTCGTCGATGCCCGCCGGGAACATCGGGGTGAGCACGACACAGCCGTGCCGCTCGGAGAACTCGGCCATCGCGTCCCGGTACTGGGACGCGGTGCGCCCGGTGCCGTGCTGGATCACCATGAGCGGCAGCGGGGTGTCGGTGGTCTCGTGGACGGACGGGATGTGCAGGCCGTACGAGAACCGCTGGTCGTGCCGGGAGGCGAACCAGGTGGTGGAGCCGGTGCGGTAGAACGCCTTGGTGGTCTTGACGTGGGGGGTGGTCACGTATCGCTTCCTTCTGCCGTCGCGGGTGCCGCCACGATCCGCAACGGTCGGCGCACGCTCAAGATGATTGCCGCCTGAGCGTCAATACCTCCGCCGACGCTTTCTCAGCGGTGCAGCGCGGAGAGCAGGTCGACGCCGAGATTGCGCACCGCCGCCTCGTCCAGCTGATAGTGCACCCGCGCCCCCTCCCGGTGGGTGTGCACCATTCCGGCCTCCCGCAGCTTGCGCAGATGCCGCGACATCTGCGGCGGCGTCATCTCGAACTGGGTGGCCAGCTCCGTCGTCGTCATCGACTGCCGCAGCAGCGCCCGGCACATCCGGATGCGCAGCGGCTCGTCCAGCGCCCGCAGCCCGCGCATCACCACGTCCAGGGCGGTCGGCTCCGCGCCCGCCCCGTCGCGCACCGGGTACTGCACCACGACCGGGTAGCCGGGGTAGTGCTTGATCGCGAGATGCGGGTTGATGTGCAGCGACGGCACCAGCAGACAGGGGCTGTCGGCGAGGCTGGCCCGCGCGTTGTAGAGCTTGTCGAAGACCACTCGGGGCGGGTCCTGCTCCATGCGGGCGGTGGGGAATCCGGCCAGCACCGCCGCCCCGTAGCGGGAGTGTTCATGGGAGCGGACCCGGGCGTCGGCCTCCAGGGTGGGGCGCAGCCGCGTCCACTCCGCCTCGAAGACCTCCTCGGCCACGGCGGACAGGAAGGCGAGGAGGCCGTCGCGGAAACCGGCCGGATCGGCCAGCAGTCGCAGCCCCAGGGCGAACCGGCGCTCGGAGAGCTGCCGCAGCCGGGCCAGGAAGCGCTCCGGCGCGCGGCCGCCGCGCCGGGATCCGGGGCCCGGGCCGTGGCCGAAGCCGGGGCCGTGGCCAGACCCCGGGCCGTGGCCGTTCTTGCCGACGAGCGCCTGCTCGGTCATGGTCGTGAACGTCTCCTCGTCCAGCCGCGCCACCTCCGCCAGCTCCTCCTCCAGCTCGCGCTCCGGGCCCGGGGTGAGGGGCAGCAGATAGCGGGCGCGGAAGGCGCCCCACAGCGGCGCCCACCCACCGGCCCGCTCCAGCAGCCGCTCGTCCGCGCCCTGCAGGACCGCACCCACCCAGCGCCTGCTGGCCGGATGGTGGCGTGGCCCGTCCAGCGCGTGCAGACAGGCACACAGCTCGGCGAGCGGGGACAGACGGGTGCTGATGCGGTGCTCCGGGGCGGACCCCAGCTCGATCACGACGGGCATCCGGGCAGCGTCTGCCATTGATGCCTTCGAGTCAATCGTCTTGTACGGGCCGCTGGGGGAGGCGCAAGCTCCAGCCCACTTCGGCTTCCCCTCCCTCGCCTGGAGCGTCCCCATGCCTCCTCTCCTCAGGAACGGCCCTCGTCTGGCAGTGGTGGCCGCCCTCGTGGCCACGGTGAGCAGTGCGTGCACCATCGGTTCGCTGGACGACTCCGGCGCCGTCGCCGACTACCCCTCCCGGGGGCTGTCGATCCTCGCTCCCGGGAGCGTCGGCGGCGGCTGGGACTCGCGGGCGCGCGGCATCGGTTCCGCGCTCACCGGCTGCGAGATCATCGATGAGGACGTCACGGTCACCAACGCGCCGGGCGCGGGCGGCACCATCGGGCTCGCCCGGATGGCGGGGCGGGAAGGCGATCCGTACCAGCTGATGACCATGGACACGGTGACCATGATCGGCGGCGCCATCCAGAACCACTCCCCCGTGAAGCTGTCCGAGCTCACCCCCGTGGCGGGGCTCACGGTGAGCACCTCCGCGATCGTGGTGCCCGCCCGCTCCCCCTTCCACGACCTGCGCTCGGTGCTGGCCGCCATGCGGAAGGACCCCAGGCGGACGTCCTGGGTGGGCGGTTCGCTGGGCGGCCCGGACCACATCACGGTGGCCGGGCTCGCCAAGGCCGAGGGCATCCCGGCGCGCAAGGTCACGTACGTACCCACCGGTGGCGGCGGAGAGGTGCTCAACCTGCTGCTGAGCGGGGCCTCGAAGGTCGGCCTCTCCACGCTGACGGAGGTCCGGCCGCAGATCGAGGCCGGGAAGCTGCGGGTCCTCGCGGTCAGCGGCGGCAAGGCTCCCGAGGGCATCGACGCTCCCACCCTCGGCGCACTCGGCTACGGGGACGAGTCCGTGGTGAGCGTCGGCGGGGTCATGGCCCCGCCCGGGCTGAGCGACGACGAACAGCGGGCGATCGTGAGGGTGGTGGACCGGATGCGCCGGACTTCGTGCTGGAAACGGGCGTTGCGGCAGAACGACTGGAAGGACGTGTGGGTGCCGGGGAAGAAGTACGGCGCCCTGATCGACAAACAGCAGCGCCAGGTCGGCCAGGCGCTCACGTCCGTGGGACTCGGCTCATGAGCGCGCACGACGAGGCGGTGAGCGCGCGGGGCGAAGCGGCGAACCCGCGGGACGAGGCGGCGAACCTGACGCTGGACGCCGCGACGAACCCGGCAGAGGGCAGCGCGGCGCCCGATGCCGCGGGCGCCGTCGCCCCGCCCGACGAGCGGCCCTGGAGCCCGCGGATAGCCGCGCTGCTCTTCCTCGCGGCGGGCGTGGCCGTGCTGGGCTGGGCCTTCGCCATCCCCGAGGGGGCCATCGACCAGGACGTGGGCCCCCGTGCGTTCCCCCTGCTGGTCGGCGTGGGGCTGTGCGTGGCGGCCTCGGTCGCCGTCGTCCAGGCGTTCCGCGGCAGCGACCCGGCGCTGACCGAGCAGGCGCGCGAGGAGGCCAGGCTGACCGAGTGGCGTCCGGTGGCGGCCTTGCTGGCGCTGCTGGTCTGCTATCTGTTCGCGCTCGCTCCTTGCGGCTATTGGCAGTCGACCGCCGTGCTCTTCGCGCTGGCCGCCCGGGTGCTCGGCAGCCGCCGGATCCTCCGTGACGCCCTGATCGGCCTGGTGCTCGCGCTGGCCGTGTACTTCCTCTTCGACCGTCTGCTGGGCATCCACCTGCCGCCCGGCATCGTCCGATTGGCGTTCTGACCATGGATGTCCTCAACGACCTCATGGGCGGATTCGGCAGCGCGTTCAGCCCCCTGCACCTGCTGCTGGCGTTCGCGGGCTGCACGCTCGGCTCGCTGGTCGGCGTGCTGCCCGGACTGGGCCCCGCCACCACGGTGGCGCTGCTGCTCCCGCTCACCTTCGTCTTCGACCCCACCGGCGCGCTGGTGCTCTTCGCGGGCATCTACTACGGCGGGATGTACGGCGGCTCCACCACGGCCATCCTGCTGAACGTGCCCGGCGAGACGGCGTCGGTCCCCACCACCCTGGAGGGCCATCCGATGGCCCGCTCCGGGCGCGCCGGGGCCGCGCTCGCCACGGCCGCCATCGGCTCGTTCGTGGCGGGCACGATCTCCACCGTCGGGATCACCTTCGCGGGCCCGGCCATGGCGCGGATCGCCGAGGAGATCCAGCCCGCGGAGTACTTCGCGGTGATGGTCCTCGCCTTCGCCACGGTCACCGCGGTCGTGGCCGACGCCCCCGCGCGCGGGCTGTGCAGCCTCTTCCTGGGCCTGGCCATCGGGCTCGTCGGCATCGACAGCCTCACCGGCCAGGCGCGCTACACCTTCGGGGTGCCGGAGCTGTACGACGGCGTCCAGATCGTGGCCGTCGCCGTCGGCCTCTTCGCGATCGGGGAGGCGCTCTACACCGCGGCCCGGCTGCGGCGGGCGCCCGAGGAGCGGATGCTCCCGGTGGGCGGCAGGATCGGGATGAGCCCCGAGGACTGGCGGCGGTCCTGGAAGCCGTGGCTGCGGGGTACGGCGATCGGGCTGCCGATCGGCGCCCTGCCCGCGGGCGGCGCGGAGATCCCCACGTTCCTGAGCTACAACGTGGAGAAGCGGCTGTCCCGGCACAAGCAGCAGTTCGGCAAGGGCGCCATCGAGGGCGTGGCCGGCCCCGAGGCCGCCAACAACGCCGCGTTCTCCGGGGTGCTGATGCCCCTGCTGACGCTGGGCATCCCCACCTCGGCGACGGCCGGCGTGCTGCTGATCGCGTTCCAGATGTACGACGTGCAGCCCGGCCCCCAGTTGTTCGAGACCCAGTCGGCGCTGGTCTGGACGCTGATCGCCAGCCTCTACATCGGCAATGTGATGCTGCTCGTGCTCAACCTGCCGCTGATCCCGCTGTGGGTGAAGCTCCTCCGGCTGCCCCGACCGCTGCTCACCGCGGGCATCCTGGTCTTCGCCGCCCTGGGGGTGTACGCCCTGTCCCAGAACGCGGTCGACCTCGGCATCGCGGTGCTCTTCGGCCTCCTGGGCTTCGGCATGCGCCGCAGCGGCTATCCCGTCGCCCCACTGATCCTGGGTGCCGTACTGGGGCCGATGGCGGAGACCCAGTTCCGTCGCGCGATGGCCTTCAGCGAGGGCGACTGGACGGTCTTCTTCACCCGCCCGCTCTCCGCGGCGATCCTGTGCCTGTCCCTGATCGCCCTGGCGGGCCCCATGGCCGCCCGCGCACTACGCCGCACGCGAGCCCGCGAGCCGGAACCGGCGGGCTGAACCCGGGCAAGGCCCCCGCGTGGCGGGGGCCTTGCCGGGGTTTCGCCGGCGGTCGGCGGGCCGTGGGGTGAAGCGGGCGCGGTGAGGGCTCCCTCGGGGCGGGGTGACGTCAGGGGACAGTTTCCCCACGCACACCTCTTGTCACCGAACGACCGGGTCCACAGAATCCTTCGGAGACCAGCTACGGCCCATATCGCGAACATCGTTCGATATATCGAATGGGAGTGGTTCCTCATGCGTCCCGTGCTCCACCGCCTCCGCCGCCTGCCGCGCTTATCCCGCCCCGAACGGTCACGGCCCAGGCGCCTGGCCGGGGCGCTGCTGGCCGGTCTGCTGACCGCCACCGGAGTGGGTACCGTCGCGTACGCGGCGCCCTCGGCCGGTGCGGCCCCCGCCGCCGGAAAGACCCTGGCCGTCACCGGAAAGACCCCGGCCGCCGCCCCGCAGACCGCCGTACCCGCCGCGCCCATGGGCTGGGCCTCCTGGAACAGCCTGGCCAGCCAGATCGACTACGACACGATCAAGGCCCAGGTGGACGCCCTGGTGTCCACCGGCATGGCCGAGGCGGGCTACACGTACGTCAACATCGACGAGGGCTGGTGGTGGGGCACCCGCGACAGCAAGGGCAACATCACCGTCGACACCAAGCAGTGGCCCGGCGGGATGAAGGCCATCGCCGACTACATCCACAGCAAGGGGCTCAAGGCCGGGATCTACACCGACGCCGGCAAGAACGGCTGCGGCTACTTCTACCCCACCCCGCCCGGCACCCCGCCCGCCCCCGGCAGCGGCAGCGAGGGCCACTACGAGCAGGATCTGCGGGCCTTCCAGGAGTGGGGCTTCGACTACGTCAAGGTCGACTGGTGCGGCGGCCAGGACGAGGGGCTCGACCAGGAGGCCACCTACCGGGCGCTCAGCGAGGCCAACGAGGCGGCGACCGCCGTCACCGGCCGCCGCCTCGTGCTGTCGCTGTGCGAATGGGGCTCGGGGCGGCCGTGGAACTGGGCCGCGGGCGTGGGCGATCTGTGGCGTACCAGCACCGACATCATCTACTGGGGGCAGACGCCCTCGGCCACCGCGATGCTGTCCAACTTCGACCAGGGCCTGCACCCCACCGCCCAGCACACCGGCTACTACAACGACCCGGACATGCTCATGGTCGGCATGAAAGGCTCCAACGCCACGCTCGACCGCACCCATATGAGCCTGTGGGCGATCTCCGGCGCCCCGCTGCTCGCCGGGAACGACCTCACCACCATGACGCGCGAGACCGCGGGCGTCTTCACCAACCCCGAGGTCATCGCCGTCGACCAGGACCCGCGCGGACTCCAGGGCGTGAAGGTCGCCGAGGACGCGGCGGGACTCCAGGTGTACGCCAAGGTGCTGGCCGGCACCGGGAAGCGCGCCGTGCTGCTGCTCAACCGCACCTCCGCCGCCAAGCCCGTCACCGCCCGCTGGACCGACCTCGGACTGACCGGCGCCGCCGCCTCGGTCCGTGACGTCTGGAAGCGCGCCTCGGTCGGCACCCACAGCGGCGGCTACACCGCCACCGTCCCGGCCGGGGAGGCCATGCTGCTGACCGTCTCGGGCACGGAAGCCCCCGGCACCGCGTACCAGAGCACCACCGGCTCCTTCACCGTCACCGCCAAGACGGCGGGGCTGAAACTGGCCGACATCACGTACGCGAACGGCGGCACCGCCCCGCGCACCGCCACCCTCCGCGTCGGCGGCCAGTACGCGACCACGCTCGCCCTGCCACCCACCGGCTCCGCCACCGCCCGCCGCACCGTCTCCGTCCTGCTCTCCCTGGCCAAGGGCGCCAACACCGTGACCGTGAGCGGGGGCCCGGACGCCATCAGCGTCCAGGACCTCCCGGGCACCGACGGCGTCCAGATCGTCGGCGCCGGCTCCGGGCGCTGCGTCGATCTGGACCAGAACACGATCACCAACGGCGCCCAGGCCCAGCTGTGGGACTGCCACGGCGGCCAGAACCAGCTCTTCCGGCACACCTCGCGCGACGAACTCACCGTCTACGGCGGCAAATGCCTGGGCGCCGAGAAGGACGGCACCGCCGACGGTACGAAGGTCGTCATCGGCGACTGCACCGGTGCCACCGGCCAGAAGTGGACGGTGAGCGCCTCCGGGACCCTCGTCCACCAGGGTTCCGGCCGCTGTCTGGACGCCTACGACAACGGCACGGGGAACGGCACCCGGCTGGTGCTGTGGAGCTGCCACAGCGGCCCCAACCAGCGCTGGACCCTCACCTGATCGGAGAAGAGGCAGGGCCTGATCGGAGAAAAGGCAGGGCCCCCGCGCGAGTCGACCGCGCGGGGGCCCGTTTTCCGCCTGCCCGTGAAGGTTGAGAAGACGATCACGTGAGCAGGAGGTCCCCTTACGGCGCGAGCAGCAGGTTGTGCGCTCGCTCCTTGGCGGCCGTGTAACGGCGCGCCACATCCTGCCAGTTGACGACCTTCCACATGGCCTCGATGAAGTCCACCTTCTGGTTCTTGTACTGCAGATAGAAGGCGTGCTCCCAGGCGTCGAAGACCAGGATCGGCACCGAGCCCTGCCCCACGTTCCCCTGGTGGTCGTAGACCTGCTCGACCACCAGCCGCCCGCTGACCGGCTCATACGCCAGCACGCCCCAGCCCGAGCCCTGGGTGGTGGCGGCGGCCTTGGAGAGCTGGGCCTTGAAGCCCGCGAAGGAGCCGAAGTGCTCGGCGATGGCGTCGGCCAGCTCCCCGACCCCATCCCTCTCCAGCGGCTCGCCGCCACCGTCACCGGTCATGTTGTGCCAGTAGATGCTGTGCAGGATGTGGCCGGACAGATGGAAGGCCAAGTTCTTCTCGAGCCCGTTGATCGAGCCCCACTGATCCTTGTCCCGCGCCTCCGCGAGCTGCTCCATCGTGTCGTTCGCGCCCTTGACGTACGCGGCGTGGTGCTTGTCGTGGTGCAGCTCGATGATCTCGGGACTGATGACCGGGGCCAGTGCCGAGTAGTCATACGGAAGTTCAGGAAGTGTGTAGATGGCCATGCGAAGCCCTTCGGACCGCTTATTGCAATTAACTTGCAAGTACACGCTAGCAGCAAGAGCGATTCCCGCCAGTCGGAACCGGAGGCCCGGGCCCAAAGGAGGCTCGGGCCCAAAGACGGAGGCGGGGCGGGTCCTCCTCTCGAGGACCCGCCCCGCCTCCACGCGCGGGATGGTGTGGGCTCAGCTCCGCGCCGCCGCCATCCGCTGCCGTACGAAGCCGATGATGGCGAGGGCGATCGCCATGACGGCCGTGGCGTACAGCTGGCTGCGGGTGTCGGCCTCGCGCAGCATCAGCAGCAGGACCCCGACCGTGGCGGCCAGGGCCACCCAGGTCAGGTACGGGAAGAGCCACATCTTCACGACGAGCTTCTCCGGGGCCTCGCGCTGCAGGCGGCTGCGCATCCGGAGCTGGGCTGCGGCGATGAAGCCCCAGACCACCAGCACCGCGGCGCCGACCATGTTGAGCAGCCACTTGAAGATGGTGTCCGGCCACCAGTAGCTGAGCAGCACCGCGACGAAGCCGAAGAAGGAGGAGGCGAGGACGGTGAGGCGGGGCACACCGCCGGTGACCCGGCCCAGGAAGGCGGGGCCCTCGCCGCGGGTGACCAGGGAGTAGGACATCCGGGAGGCGCCGTAGATGTTGGCGTTCATCGCGGAGAGCAGCGCGATCAGCACGATCACGTTCATGATGTCGCCGGCCGCGGGGATGTCGAGGTGGTTGAGCACGGCCACGTACGGGCCCTTCTCGACCACGGACTTGTCGTTCCACGGGATGAGCGTGACCACGACCAGCATCGAGCCGACGTAGAAGAGGGCGATGCGCCACATCGCGGTGCGCACCGCGCCCGCGACGCTCTTGACCGGGTTCTCGGACTCGGCCGCCGCGATCGTCACCGTCTCCAGGCCGCCGTACGCGAAGACGGAGGCCAGCAGGCCGACGACCAGGCCGTTCACCCCGTTGGGCAGGAAGCCGCCGTCACCGCTGAGGTGGGAGCCGCCCGGGGCGTCGGTACCGGGCAGGACGCCGAGGATCGCGAGTACGCCGAGGACGAGGAAGATCGCGATCGCGGCGATCTTCAGCGCGGCGAACCAGAACTCGAACTCGCCGAAGTTGCTGACCGCCGCGAGGTTCGTGCCGCAGAACATCGCCATGAAGAGGGCGACCCACATCCAGGATTCGCTGCCCGGGAACCACTGGACCATGATCCCGGCCGCGCCGATCGCCTCGGCGGCGATGCCCACGCACAGCAGGATCCAGAACATCCAGCCCACCGTGAACCCGGCCCAGGGCCCGATCGCCCGCTCGGCGTGCACGGAGAACGAGCCGGAGGCCGGGTTGGCCGCCGACATCTCGCCGAGCATCCGCATCACGAGCATCACCAGCAGCCCGGACAGCGCGTAGGCGACCACGATCGACGGACCGGCGGCGGCGATTCCGGCGCCGGAGCCGACGAACAGCCCCGCCCCGATCACGCCACCGAGTGCGATCATCGACAGATGGCGCTGCTTGAGGCCGTGGGAGAGCGGCGGCGTGGCGGTCGCGCCCGTGCCGGTCGCCTCGGCGCCGGATGGCGCCGAGGACGCGGATGTCCGGTTCATTCTTCTTCTCTGTCCCTTACGAGCGCCGGTGGCGGATGCAAAACGCCCCTAGTGTGAAGGGCGTGTCCTATGGGGACAACATCGCGGACAATCTTTTCTGGATATCGGACACTTGCGTCACGCTCCGTATCAGGGATCTCTGCCAGAAGCCGCCAAGCCGATGCGTCCGGCTTTGTGGCCATCCGACGGTGTCCGAGGCCGCGCGTTGGGTTAGCGTCGCGGTATTCACCCTCTGACCTGGGAGCATCGCTGATGAGCACTGTTTCTGCCGCCGCCACACCCGGTACGGTCCTCGCGGACGCGGTCTTTCCCGCCCGGCGCGTCCTGGCCCGTGACACCGCGCTGGTCATCGGGGGCGCCGTGCTCACCGGCCTCGCGGCCCAGATCTCGGTGCCCGTCCCCGGCTCGCCGGTGCCGGTGACCGGCCAGACCTTCGCCGCCCTGCTGGTGGGCACCTCGCTGGGCGCCCGGCGCGGCTTCCTGTCGCTGGCGCTGTACACCCTGGTCGGGATGGCGGGCGTGCCGTGGTTCGCCGAGGGCAGCTCCGGCGCCGCCATGCCGTCGTTCGGCTATGTGCTGGGCATGCTGCTGGCGGCCACCGTGGTGGGCGCGCTGGCCCGGCGCGGCGGCGACCGCGGGGTGCTGCGCACCGCGGGCACCATGGCGGTCGGCTCGGCGGTCACCTACGCCGTGGGCGTCCCGTACCTCGCGCTGGCCACCCACATCTCCCTCGGCGAGGCGATCGCGGCCGGGCTCACCCCCTTCCTGATCGGCGACGCCCTGAAGGCCGCCCTGGCGATGGGCGCGCTCCCGGCCGCCTGGAAGCTAGTGGGCCGCCGCGGCTGAGCCGACGGAAGCCGAGAGAAGCCGACGGAAGACGGAAAAGGGCCCCCGCGCGGTCGACTCGCGCGGGGGCCCTGCCGTGGCGGCGGCGCAGCGGGGTGGGTCGTCCGTCAGTCGAAGATCGGGCCGACCGTGCGGGTCCGCTTGATCTCGTAGAAGCCGGGGATCGAGGCGACCATCAGGGTGCCGTCCCAGAGCTTGGCGGCGTCCTCGCCCTTGGGGGCCGGGGTGACCACCGGGCCGAAGAAGGCGATCTGCTCGCCGTCCGGGCCCGGGACGGCGATGACGGGGGTGCCCACGTCCTGGCCGACCAGGTCGATGCCCTCCTTGTGGGAGGCGCGCAGCTCGGTGTCGTACGCGTCGGAGTCGGCGAAGTCGGCGAGTTCGGCGGGGAGACCGGCCTCCTCGAGGGCGGCCACGATCGTCTCGCGGTTCTTCTCCAGGCCCTGGTTGTGGAAGCGGGTGCCGAGCGCGGTGTAGAGGGGGCCGAGGACCTCGCTGCCGTGCTTCTGCTCGGCGGCGATGCAGACCCGGACCGGGCCCCAGGCGGTCTTCAGCAGCTCGCGGTACTCCTCGGGCAGCTCATCCAGCTTGGGCTCGTTGAGCACGGCGAGGCTCATGACGTGCCAACGCACCTCGACCGGGCGCACCTTCTCCACCTCGAGCATCCAGCGCGAGGTCATCCAGGCCCAGGGACACAGCGGATCGAACCAGAAATCAGCGGGCGTCTTGGCAGTCTCGGTCACGGTTTCTCCTCGAGCGGGCGCGTAGATATCGCAAACGAATAAAGAGCTGGCTCCTTCAGGCAACGCGGGCGGGAGGGGGCTCATTCCCCGATGCCGCGTGTCGGTGCCCCGTGACATGATTCCCGCTGTCCGATATCCGAGATGCGAGACATTGGCGAGGGAGCCGCGTCGTGCCCGGTGAGAACCTGACCCGTGACGAGGCCCGTGAGCGGGCGAAGCTGCTGGCCGTCGAGCGTTACGAGGTGGCGCTCGATCTGCGGTCCGCGGTCGGTGAGCACACCGGGTCCGGGCCACGTACCTTCCGCTCCACGACGACGATCCGCTTCCGCTGCGCCGAGCCGGGCGCGGCGACCTTCGCCGATCTGCTGGCGCCCTCGGTGACCTCGGTGCGGCTCAACGGGCGGGAGCTGGACCCGGCGGCGGTCTTCGACGGCTCCCGGATCGCGCTGGAGGGCCTCGCCGCGGAGAACGAGCTGGTGGTGGACGCGCAGTGCGCGTACAGCCGGACCGGCGAGGGGCTGCACCGCTTCGTGGACCCGGAGGACGGCGAGGTCTACCTCTACACCCAGTACGAGCCGGCCGACGCCCGCCGGGTCTTCGCGGGCTTCGAACAGCCGGACCTCAAGGCCCCGTTCACCTTCTCGGTGACCGCCCCGGAGGGCTGGACGGTGCTGAGCAACGGGGCGGTGGACCGGGTGGAGCCGTCCGGTGCCGACGATGGCGCCGTGACCAGCCACTTCGTGACCACCCAGCCCATCTCGACGTACATCACGGCCGTGGTCGCCGGTCCGTACCACTACGAGAGCGACCTCTACCGCCGCACCCTGCCGGACGGCTCGGCGCTGGAGATCCCGCTGGGCGCGCTGTGCCGCAAGGGGCTGGCCAAGCACTTCGACGCGGATGACATCTTCACCATCACCAAGCAGGGCCTGGACTTCTTCCACGACCACTTCGACTATCCGTACCCGTTCGGCAAGTACGACCAGGCGTTCGTGCCGGAGTACAACCTCGGCGCGATGGAGAACCCGGGGTGTGTGACCTTCCGGGAGGAGTTCATCTTCCGCGGCAAGGTCACCCAGGCGTCGTACGAGGGCCGGGCGAACGTCATCCTGCACGAGATGGCGCACATGTGGTTCGGCGACCTGGTGACCATGGAGTGGTGGGACGACCTGTGGCTCAAGGAGTCGTTCGCCGACTTCATGGGGGCCTTCTCGCTGGTCGGGGCGACCCGCTTCACCGACGGCTGGATCACCTTCGCCAACCGCCGCAAGGCATGGGCGTACCGCGCCGACCAACTGCCGTCCACCCATCCGATCACGGCCGACATCCGTGACCTGGAGGACGCCAAGCTCAACTTCGACGGGATCACCTACGCCAAGGGCGCGTCCGTGCTCAAGCAGCTTGTGGCCTACGTCGGGCAGGACGCCTTCCTGGAGGGCGCGCGGCGCTACTTCAAGCGGCACGCGTACGGCAACACCCGGCTGTCGGACCTGCTGTCGGTGCTCGGCGAGACCTCGGGGCGGGACATGGCCACCTGGTCGCGCGCCTGGCTGGAGACCGCGGGGGTGAACGCGCTGACCCCGCGGGCCACCTATGACGCCGAGGGGCACATCACCGAGCTGGCGGTGGTCCAGGAGGCCGCCGACAGCGCTGGTTCCGATGGTGCGGCTCCGCCGCGCGGGACGCTGCGGCCGCACCGGGTGGCCGTGGGGCTGTACCGCAAGGAGGCCCCGGCCGGGGAGCGCCCCGGGGCGCTGGTGCGCTACGCCCGCGCCGAGGTGGACGTCGACGGCCCCCGTACGGTGATCCCCGAGCTGACCGGCGCCTCCCGGCCCGATCTGATCCTGGTCAACGACGACGACCTCACCTACTGCAAGATCCGCTTCGACGAGGGCTCGCTGGACACCCTGCGCGAGCACCTCGGCGAGCTGACCGATCCCCTCGCCCGCGCGCTGAGCTGGTCCGCGCTGTGGAACCTCACTCGCGACGCGCTGCTGCCCGCCCGCGACTACCTGGAGCTGGTGCGGCGGTTCGCCGGGGCCGAGAGCGACATCGGGGTGCTCCAGATGGTCCAGGCGTGGGCGCTGTCCGCCCTGCACGACTACTCGGCGCCGGACGCGCGCGAGGAGGCCGCCACGCGGCTGGCCGAGGGCGCGCTGCGCGAGCTGCGGCTGGCCGAGCCGGGCAGCGGGCACCAACTGGCCTGGGCGCGGTTCTTCGCACAGGTGGCCGTCGCCGACGCCGAGCTGCGGCTGCTGCGCGGGCTGCTGGACGGCACGGCCCGGGTCGACGGGCTGGATGTGGACCAGGAGCTGCGCTGGACGTTCCTGGCGGCGCTGGCCTCGAGCGGCCAGGCGGACGAGGCGCTGATCGCCGCCGAGCTGGCCCGCGACGACACCGCCTCCGGCAAGCGCCACCAGGTGCGGTGCCTGGCCGCCCGGCCCTCCGCCGCGGTCAAGGCAGAGGCGTGGGACGCGGTGGTGGAGTCCGACCGGCTCTCCAACGCCCTGGTGGAGGCCACCATCTCCGGTTTCGACCAGCCGGGCCAGCGGGATCTGCTGGCGCCGTACGCACCGCGCTACTTCGAGGTGATCGAGCGCGTCTGGCAGGAGCGGTCGATCGAGATCGGGATGGCGATCGTACGCGGGCTGTTCCCGGCCGCCCAGGGCGACACTCCCACCCTGGAGGCGGCCGACGCCTGGCTGGACGGGCACCCGGACGCGGCCCCCGCGCTGCGCCGACTGGTCCTGGAGGCCCGCGACGACCTCGCCCGCGCCCTGCGCGGCCAGGAGTGCGACGCGCGGGCGGCGGCCTGACGCGGCCGCCTGACGCAAACGTTCGACCGAAGCGGGAGCTCCTTCGGGAGAAGAGGGGAGCTCTTTCGGCATTCGAACTGCCGTACTTTAGTGCGGTGTTGTCCGCTTTTGTCGACGACTGTGTAACAGCGGTTAGCCGGTGGAGCGGGCGCGGGAATGGCGAGGGCATGAGCCACAACACGCCGCTGTCCCCCCGCCCCCTCCACCACCTCTCGGACGTCCAGCGCCGGGTCCTGACCACACGCCAGTTGAGCGAGCACGGTGTGACCGCGTCCGTCGCCGCCGAGCGCTGCCGGGCCGGCGGGCCCTGGCAGCAGATCCTGCCGGGCGTCCATCTGCTCCACCCGGGCCCCGCGACCAGCGAGGAGCGGCTGCTGGCCGCGCTGCTGTACACCGCGAGCCGTGGCCAGGGGGCCGACGGCGCGGCGCCGGGGGGCGGCGAGCCGTACGGCGAGGCGATGATCACCGGGCCGGCGGCGCTCGCCCTGCGCCACTTCTCCTCCGCTCCCCCGCTGGCCTCCCTCGACCACATCGACGTCCTGGTGCCGCGCACCCGGCGGCTGCGCGCCACCGGCTTCGTCCGCTTCGTCCGGGCCGGCACCCTGCCCGCCCCCCAGTACCTCGCGGGCGTGCCCACCGCCCCGGTGGCCCGCGCCCTCGCCGACGCCGTCGCCCGGCTCACCGACCCCGTACTGGTCCGCAGACTGCTCACCGAGTCCGTGCGCCACGGCCACTGCGAGGCCGCGGCCGTCGTCGCCGAGCTGAACTCGGCCCGGCTGCTGTCCCGGCCGCATGTCGTGGACGCCGTGGACGCGCTGCTCGCCGAGGGCCGGGCGATCGCCGAGGGGCGGCTGTACGACATGGTGCGCGGCCACCATCTGCCCGAGCCGCTGTGGAACGTGGAGCTGCGGCTGCCCGGCGGGCCCGCCCTCGGCGGGGTGGACGCCTACTGGCGTGAGCAGGCGGTGGCGGTGGAGATCGACGCCCGGGCGCCGCGCCAGGACGAGGAGGTCTGGCGCGGCGGTTTCGGCCGCAAGCGCGAGCACCTGGAGCGGCTCGGGATCACGGTCGTACGCGTGACCCCGAAGAAGCTGCGGGAGTCACCGGAGGAGCAGGCCGCGGTGGTCCGTACCGCCCTGATCGCCGCCGCCGACCGCGACCTGGCCTCCTATGTGGTGGTCCTGCCCCGCTGAGGTCCCCGGGGCTTCGCGGCGGGGAGGGGTCAGGGCTTGCGCAGCAGCAGCTCGGTGTTGCGGTCCGTCGCGTCGCCGGCCAGCTTCTGGCTGGCGCCGGGCGCGTTGAAGGACAGCTCGCGGTAGAGGGCCGCGAGCCCGGTCTGGGACAGGTCCGAGAAGTCCGTGCGGTGCGGCGCGGCCGACTCGATGAGCGTGGTGAACAGGGAGATCGTGCCGTCGTGGTTGTCCACGACCTCGAACACCCGGGCAAGCTGGGGGAAGTCCACGTGCGACGCGGTGGTGATCTCCCAGAAGGTGCCGCGCGGGGTGATCTCGTTCTTGTGGCTGTGGCCGTTGATCCAGGCCAGCACCTTGGGGTGGCGCTGGAAGAGGGCGACGACCTCGTCCCCGCCGTGGCGGGCCTCGCCCGGGCGGCCCGGGTCGTGGTTCATGTTGTCCAGGCTGCGGCTGTAGTGGTGGCTGAAGACGATCACGTAGTCGTCCTTGTGGGCCTTCAGCGTCCGCTCCAGCCAGCGCAGTTGGGCGGTGCCGAGCGAACCGGTGTAGTGGCCGCCCGGGTCGGTGGTGTCCAGGCTGACGCCGATCATGTTCTCGGAGATCCGGAACGAGTAGTAGAGCGTGCCCTGCTCGAGGTTGGCCTTGGTGTAGCCGTGGCCGACCGGACCGGAGCCGGTGGCGGCCGGGTCGAGGTGCGCGGCCAGGTACTCGGTCCGGGTGAAGGGCGCGCGGCGCTCGTCGGGGGTGACCGTGCGCATGTCCTTGGCGTGCGCCTCCAGCAGCGCCTTCATCTGGACGCCCTTGGGGTCGTCCCCGACGCGCGTGCCCTTGAAGAGCCGCTCCGCGTCGGCCGCCGGGATGATCTCCAGCTTGCGCTTTCCGGTGGCGAAGTCCGTGTAGTAGTCGTGGCCGAGGGAGTAGACACCGCCCGCCAGATCGTCGTGGTTGCCGATGGTGGAGTACCACGGCAGCCGCAGCCCGGGGCTGTGGACGGTGCGCAGCACGGCCTCGAGGAAGCCGTCGATGCGCGGGAAGCCGGCCTTCTTGTCGGCGTCGCGCAGCGCCTCCTCGGGATGCCAGAACTCCTTGAGCCCGCTGTTCTGGACGCCCTCGTAGCGGCGCGGATCGCCGGTGTTGGGGGTGATCCGGCCGCCGTTCATGGCGGTCAGGAACCAGTCCAGCTCGATCTTGGCGTTGTTGTCGGTGTTGTCGCCGGTGGTCATGACGAACGACAGCGGCGCCCCGGTGGCCGGTCCGCCGCTCAGCCCGTTGATCCGCTCGATGAGCGAGGCGACCCCGGCGATGGTCAGCGCCTCGTGCGGCCGCCAGGCCCCGGCGCGCCCCGAGCGCAGGAACTCATAGCGCATCGGGTGCTGGACGTCGGTCAGATGCAGATCCGTGAGCTGGACGAACGAGGCGAGCGCGGTGCGCCGGTCCTCGCGGCCGCCCTTGGCGCCGGTGATCTCGGTGCGGACCTCGCGGGCCCAGGCGGGGCCGTCGGCGAGCCGCCGGTAGCCGGTGGCGCCGTGTGCGGCCGAGAACGTCTCCAGCGTCGTACCGGCCGTCGAGGGCGCCGCCGGGGCCTGCACCACCCGGCGGCCCGCGGCGTGCGCGGTGGCGGGCTGCGAGGCACCGGCCGAGCCGCTGCCGGGACCGAAGGCGATCCCCAGACCGGCCGTGGCACCGGTGGCGGTGGCGGCGGCGAGGAAGGTGCGCCGGTCGAGGGTGGCGACGGCAGCAGCGGCGGACCGTACGGACCGTATGCGGGACATGCGCGATCTCCCCGAGTGGACACGCGGTGACGGGCGGACAGCGGGGCTGTCCTCACCTCGGATCGTTGGCATCGGGGATGGCCTGGGAGTGAACGAGACGGCAACGCGGGTCGCCGATCTCCACACGTGGATCTTGGCGGTAGCAAACGGTCATCGCGCCCTTGTGAACAGGAATTCTTCCGCTCACTCGGCGTTCATCAGATCTGGGAACCGGCCCCGCCATATCGGGGAACCGCCCCCGCCGTGGGATACATCACGGGACGGCAACGGGCCCGCCTGAGACACTTGCCAGGAGGGTAGGCGCCTCGAACAGGCACAACCAAGGAAAAGGGCTGATATGAGGATCGGAATCGTCGGAGCGACCGGCCAGGTCGGCGGAGTGATGCGCAGGGTGCTCGCCGAGCGTGACTTCCCGGCCGAGCAGCTGCGGCTGTTCGCCTCCGCCCGCTCGGCCGGCCGTACGCTCCCGTGGCGCGGCACCGAGATCACCGTCGAGGACGCCGCCACGGCCGACTACTCCGGTCTGGACATCGTCCTGTTCTCCGCCGGCGGCGCCACCTCCAAGGCGCTGGCCGAGAAGGTCGCCGCCCAGGGCCCGGTCGTGATCGACAACTCCTCGGCCTGGCGGATGGACCCCCAGGTGCCGTTGGTGGTCGCCGAGGTCAACCCGCACGCCGCGGTGGACCGCCCCAAGGGCATCATCGCCAACCCGAACTGCACCACCATGGCCGCCATGCCGGTGCTGCGCCCGCTGCACGCCGAGGCCGGGCTCACCGCCCTGGTGGCCACCACCTACCAGGCCGTCTCCGGCTCCGGGCTGTCCGGCGTGGCCGAGCTCGACGGCCAGATCCGCAAGGCCGCCGACCGCGCGGCCGAGCTGACCCACGACGGCGCGGCGGTGGACTTCCCCGAGCCCGGGGTGTACGCCCGCCCGATCGCGTTCAATGTGCTCCCGATGGCCGGGAAGATCGTCGACGACGGCCGGTTCGAGACCGACGAGGAGCAGAAGCTCCGCAACGAGAGCCGCAAGATCCTGGAGATCCCGGAGCTGAAGGTGTCCGGCACCTGTGTCCGGGTCCCGGTCTTCACCGGCCACTCCCTCCAGGTGAACGCCCGCTTCGAGCGTCCGATCAGCGTGGAGCGCGCCTATGAGCTGCTGGGCGCGGCCCCGGGCGTGGCGCTCTCGGAGATCCCGACCCCGCTCCAGGCCGCGGGTCAGGACCCCAGCTACGTGGGCCGGATCCGGGTGGACGAGACGGTCGAGCACGGTCTCGCGCTGTTCCTGTCCAACGACAACCTGCGCAAGGGCGCGGCGCTGAACGCGGTGCAGATCGCCGAGCTGGTGGCGGCCGACCTGACCTGACGCCCGCGTCTCGGCTCAGAGGGGAGCGGCCCGGCGGCCGCTCCCCTCTTTGTCTCCCCTCAGTCCCCGGTCCGACGTGCGAGGATGGCCATCCGCCTGACGCATGGCGTACCGCACATGACGAACGGGAGTTAGCCGACGTGCCTGGCACCAACCTCACAAGGGAGGAAGCGCAGCAGCGGGCGCGCCTCCTCACGGTGGACGCGTACGAGATCGAACTGGACCTGAGCGGCGCCCAGGAGGGCGGTACCTACCGCTCCGTGACCACCGTGCGCTTCGACGCCGCCGAGTCGGGCGCGGAGTCGTTCATCGACCTGGTGGCGCCCACGGTGCACGAGGTGGTGCTGAACGGCGACGCGCTCGACCCGAACGAGGTCTTCAAGGACTCGCGGATCGCCCTGCCGGGGCTGCTGGCCGGGCGCAACGAGCTGCGGGTCATCGCGGACTGCGCCTACACCAACACCGGTGAGGGGCTGCATCGCTTTGTCGACCCGGTCGACCAGCAGGCGTACCTCTACACCCAGTTCGAGGTGCCCGATGCCCGCCGGGTGTTCGCCAACTTCGAGCAGCCCGACCTGAAGGGCACGTTCCAGTTCACCGTGACGGCGCCCGAGGGCTGGACGGTGATCTCGAACTCGCCGACGCCGGAGCCGAAGGACAACGTCTGGCGGTTCGAGCCGACCCCGCGCATCTCCACATACATCACCGCGCTGATCGTCGGCCCGTACCACAGCGTGCACAGCTCCTACGAGAAGGACGGCCGCTCGGTGCCGCTGGGCATCTACTGCCGTCCCTCGCTCGCGGAGTACCTCGACTCGGACGCGATCTTCGAGGTGACGCGGCAGGGCTTCGCGTGGTTCGAGGAGAAGTTCGACTACGCGTACCCGTTCGCCAAGTACGACCAGCTCTTCGTGCCGGAGTTCAACGCGGGCGCGATGGAGAACGCGGGCGCGGTGACCATCCGCGACCAGTACGTCTTCCGTTCCAAGGTGACGGACGCGGCGTACGAGACGCGCGCCGAGACCATCCTCCACGAGCTGGCCCATATGTGGTTCGGCGACCTGGTCACCATGGAGTGGTGGAACGACCTGTGGCTGAACGAGTCGTTCGCCACCTACACGTCGATCGCCTGCCAGGCCCACGCGCCGGGCAGCAGGTGGCCGCACTCGTGGACCACCTTCGCCAACTCCATGAAGACGTGGGCCTACCGGCAGGACCAGCTGCCGTCCACTCATCCGATCATGGCCGAGATCAACGACCTGGACGACGTCCTGGTCAACTTCGACGGGATCACGTACGCCAAGGGCGCCTCGGTGCTCAAGCAGCTCGTCGCGTACGTCGGGATGGACGAGTTCTTCCGTGGCGTCCAGGCGTACTTCAAGCGCCACGCCTACAAGAACACCCGGCTGTCGGACCTGCTCGGCGCGCTGGAGGAGACCAGCGGGCGCGATCTGAAGACCTGGTCGAAGCAGTGGCTGGAGACGGCGGGCATCAATGTGCTGCGGCCGGAGATCGAGACGGACGCGAGCGGCACGGTGACCTCCTTCGCGGTGCGGCAGGAGGCCCCGGCGCTTCCGCAGGGCGCCAAGGGCGAGCCAACCCTGCGGCCGCACCGCATCGCCATCGGGCTCTACGACCTGAACCCGACCGGCAAGCTGATCCGCTCCGAGCGCGTCGAGCTGGACGTGGACGGCGAGCTGACCGAGGTGCCGCAGCTGACCGGCACGAAGCGGTCTGCGGTGATCCTGCTCAACGACGACGACCTCACCTACGCGAAGGTACGGCTGGACCCGGACTCGCTGGCCGTGGTCACCGAGCACCTCGGCGACTTCGAGGAGTCGCTGCCGCGCGCGCTGTCCTGGGCCTCGGCCTGGGACATGGTCCGCGACGGCGAACTGGCCACCCGCGACTATCTGGCGCTGGTGCTCTCGGGCATCGCCAAGGAATCGGACATCGGCGTCGTCCAGTCGCTGCACCGCCAGGTGAAGCTGGCCCTGGACCTGTACGCCGCCCCGGACTGGCGCGAGACGGGGCTGGCCCAGTGGACCGAGGCCACGCTGGACCACCTGCGGGCGGCGGCGCCGGGCAGCGACCACCAGCTGGCCTGGGCGCGGGCCTTCACCACGACCGCCCGCACCGACGCCCAGCTCGACCTGGTCTCCGGGCTGCTCGAGGGCACCGAGACGATCGAGGGCCTGACCATCGACACCGAGCTGCGCTGGGCGCTGCTGGAGCGGCTCGCCGCCACGGGTCGGGCGGACGAGGCCGCCATCGCGGCGGAGCTGGAGCGCGACAAGACCTCCGCGGGCGAGCGGCACGCGGCGACGGCGCGGGCCGCGCGGCCGACGCCGCAGGCCAAGGCGGATGCCTGGGCCTCGGTCGTGGAGAGCGACAAGCTGCCGAACGCGGTGCAGGAGGCGGTGATCGGGGGCTTCATCCAGACCGATCAGCGGGAGCTGCTGGCGCCGTACGCGGAGAAGTACTTCGCGGTGGCGAAGGACATCTGGAACAGCCGCAGCCATGAGATGGCGCAGCAGATCGTGGTGGGCCTGTACCCGGCGCTGCAGGTCTCGCCGGAGACCTTGGACGCCACGGACGCGTGGCTCGCGTCTGCCGAGCCGACGGCCGCGCTGCGGCGTCTGGTGACGGAGTCGCGGGCGGGCATCGAACGCGCCCTCCGCGCGCAGGCCGCGGACGCCGCCGCGGACCTTGGTTGCGGGGCAACCTGTCCCTGGTTGTGGGCATTCGTCCCTCCCCCAGCTACCGCTGGGAGGTGCCCCCTGGCGGGACGGGTGGGCACAACCCACCCACCGGGGTGCACCCGGGGGCGATGGCTCAGCCCGTACCGGGCTGGGCCGCACCGGGTCGGCCCGTCCCTGGCCGGGGTTTCGTTGCCGGGTACCGGCCGGTGGCCTGTTTGTGCCCACCCGTTCCTCCCCCAGCTACCGCTGGGAGGTGCCCCCTGGCGGAACGAATGCCCACAAACCGGCTACCCAGGGTCTCGTATCGCTAGGCGGGCCATTTCGCCGTAGTGGCGGAGGAGGTCTGGATAGGTCTCGGCGGCCACGCCAAGCCATCGCTCCGCCTCTTCCGTGCGCCCCAGCCCCCGCAGGGCCCGCGCCAGCCAGTACGGCGCCTCCTCATGCTCCCCCTCACACGCCACCCTCAACAACGGCTCCGCCTCCGCGCACGCCCCCCGCCGCACCATGCTCCGCCCCGCGAGAAACGCGGGCGGAACAAGACCGCTGCGCGCGGCGCGCACATACCACCGCTCGGCGTGCTGCGGATCCCCGCCGCGCTCCTCAGACGTCCAGCCCAGCCACCACGCGGCGCGCCCATGCCCCAGGTCGGCCGCCCGGCGGAACCAGATCTGGGCGGCACGCCGGTCCCCGACCTCGTCGTAGATCCGGCCGATGTCATACGCCGCACCGGCATCACCCTCCGCCGCCGCGGGCTCGTAGTACGGCACCATCCGCAGCCCCTTGGCCCCGCCCCCTTCGTACAGCATCCGCCCGAGGGCGAGCAGGGCGCGCGGGGTGCCCGCCTTGCGGTACCACTCGGCGGCCTCCGGGAGCCGGTAAAGCCGGTCGAGCGCGTCGGCGTACGCGAACCAGGCGTCCGGGCCGCCCTCCTCGGCGCGGGCCCGCAGCCCGGGCAGCCGCTCCTCCCACTCGGCGGGCGGCATCCGCTCGGGGTCGGCGCGGATCGCGGCGATGTCCCGAAGCGCCGCGACGATCCGCTCTTCGCCCTCGTCGAACGGGTTCGGATCATCCCCCTCGTCGACACCGCCGACACCGTCGACCCCCGTGGCCCGCAGCCACCGCTCCGCCTCCTCCAGCCGCCGCTGCCGCACGCACAGCACCCCGAGGTTGAAGCAGGCCCACATGTGGCCGCCGTCCGCCGCGTCGGCCGTGCGGTACCACTCCTCGGCGGTGCGGAGCTCGCCGTTCTCCTCCGCCCAGACGCCGAGGACGTACGCCGCGCCGTCGTAGCCCCGCTCATGGGCGCGCTCGACGAGGGCGCGGGCCTCGGCCCAGCGGCCGTCGTCGCGGGCGATGAAGAGGGCCTGGTCCACCAGCGCCTTGGCGCTGCCGACCGCGGCCGCCCCGGCGTACAGCGCCTCGGCCTCCGCGACCATCCGGGGGTAGCGCTCGAACATCGCCTTGCGCTCCGGGTCGAGCAGCTCGCGCAGCGCCTCGTACGCCTCCTCGGGGTCGCCCTCGGCCTCCGCCCGGGCGAGGGCCGCGCGCCAGCCGTCCAGGTCCCTCAGCATGGTCTGGATGGCCCGGCGGCTGTGCGCGGCGACGTCGTCGCCCTCGGCGGACGCCTCGGCCAGCCGCTCCAGGGCGGTGTCCCATGCGCCGCGGGCGGCCAGCAGCACGGCGCCGTTGGTCTTGCACTCGACGCTGCCGAGCGTCGCCCCGTGCTCGTACCACCGCTCGGCGCCGGCCGCGTCACCGGCCTCCTGCAGCAGCCGGGCCAGACCGAACGCACAGCCGCCGTCGCGATCGGCGGCCGTGCGGTACCACCGCTCGGCCTCGGCGAACTCGCCGCGGTCCTTATGGCAGATCGCGAGCGTGCGCGAGGCGTCCGCGTCCCCGGCGTCGGCGGCCCTGGCCCACCACGGCAGGGCCTCGTCCAAGCGGCCCCGGGCGGTGAGGAGTTCGGCGTAGGCCCGGTACGCGCCCGGCTTCCCGGCCGCCGCCGCGGCCCGCAGCCGGGCCGCTTCGGCTTCCGGATCCACCGCCGCATCTTGCGATGAATGTTCGACCATCACCCGATGGTGCCAGAGTGATCACGACCGTTCGGCACGGGCCCTGCGTCGGGCCAGCAGCGCCTGGCGCCGCTCGTCGAACTTGGTGGCCTGATCGTCCAATCCGCCCATGTAGAGCCCCAGTTCCTCCTGCGCCTTGAGCCCCTCCGGGCCGAGCCCGCCGATCTCCAGGACCTTCAGGAAGCGCAGCACGGGCTGGAGGACGTCGTCGTGGTGGATGCGCAGGTTGTAGATGCCGCCGATGGCGATCTGGGCGGCGGCGCGCTCGAAGCCGGGCATCCCGTGGCCCGGCATGCGGAAGTTGACCACCACATCGCGTACGGCGCACATGGTCTGGTCGGGGGCCAGCTCGAACGCCTTCGCGAGCAGGTTCCGATAGAAGATCATGTGCAGGTTCTCATCGGTGGCGATGCGGGCCAGCATGCGGTCGCAGACCGGGTCGCCGGAGTGATGGCCGGTGTTGCGGTGCGAGATGCGGGTGGCCAGCTCCTGGAAGGCGACATACGCCACGGTGTGCAGCATGCTGTGCTGGTTGTCCGACTCGAAGCCCTCGGCCATGTGCTCCATGCGGAACCGCTCCAGCTGCACCGGGTCGACGGCGCGGCTGGTCAGCAGGTAGTCGCGCATCACGATGCCGTGGCGCCCCTCCTCCGCCGTCCAGCGGTGCACCCAGGTGCCCCAGGCGCCGTCCCGGCCGAAGAGGGTCGCGATCTCGTGGTGGTAGCTGGGGAGGTTGTCCTCGGTGAGGAGGTTGACCACAAGAGCTATCCGGCCGACCTCGCTGACCTTGGACTGGTCGGGCGCCCATGCCTCACCGCCCATGATCCCGTCGAAGTTCCGGCCGTCGCTCCAGGGGACGTACTCGTGCGGCATCCACTCCTTGGCGACCTTCAGATGCCGGTTGAGCTCGGTCTCGACGACCTCTTCGAGTGCGTACAGGAGCTGGGTGTCGCTCCAGACGGCCTGACCGTGGCGGTGGGAGGGGGCAAGTGTCACGGAGGGGCTCCAGGGGACGGGGGCGACGGGCTATACCTACGGGCCCGTAGGTTACGACACCGTAGGTTAAAGCGAAAATAAACAGGCCAGGGCCGGTGGATGGCACACGGTGAACTCGGCGTGACGCGCTTCCACTTGGCGATCCGGGCCGACACGGGACGACTGGGCGGGGCGCGGCCGGGGCGTGGCCGGGACGACGGGACGGGGCGCGGCCGGGGGGCAACGGGGCAACGACCCGGGCATGGCCGGAAAGCGACTCGCCCCGTACACAACAAAAGCGCCCCGGCCGGATGGCCGGGGCGCTCCGCAGCGGCGTGCGCGCTTCGTCGACGATCGCGTCAGTCGGTCTGCTTACGGGACTTCCTGTCTCCCGCCATCACCAGACCCGCGATCACCAGGAACAGGATGATCGGAGCAGCGACATAGAGGCCCAGTGTCTCGGCGACACTCAGGCCCGGACCCGGGTCGTCACCGTCGTCGCGGGTGAGCGCGAACGCGGGGGACGACATCAGCAGCATCGCCGTCGTCGCGGCGATGACTGCACCGGCGCGCACGGCGTTCTTTTTGACCTTGTTGCTCACGGACTCAAGTTATCCGACGCCCCCCGGCGCCGCGTGCCCGGGGTGGCCTTAACACGGTGCTGAGATGGCCATGACACGACCCCCGGATCGCCGTCTCAGCGACGGCCCGCCTCACTGAGGTGGACCGTGGGCGGCAGCAGCCGTGGTGCGGCGCGGGAGGCGAGGACGCGTATCCGCAGCCCGTCGGCCGTGACGGGCGCGGCCAGCGGAAGGATGCGCCGGGCCCCGACGGTCGTCCCGGAGGCGATGTCCCGCCAGGTCCCGGCCACCCGGGCCTGCACGGTGAACTCCTCCACCCGCTGCCCCTGGCGGATGTCCTCGCCGAGCCGCACCCGGTCGAAGGTCACCGGATGGCCGGTCGTCGGCCGGGAGCCGGTGCCGTATGTCGTCCTTACGGCCTTGCCGAAGGCCGTAAGGGAGGCCATATCGGCGTCGTCGATCCGGCCGTTCTTCGCGGGCGGCACATTGAGCAGCAGCGAGGCGTTGCGGCCCACGCTGCGCTCGTACAGCGACATGAGCTGGTCGGGGGTCTTGGGCCGCTCCGCGGGGTCGTGGAACCAGCCGGGGCGGATCGAGACATCGGCCTCGGCCGGGTACCACTGCAGATAGCGCACACCCGGCGCGGTCAGCTTCGCGCGCGAGCCGATGTCGGCGTCGGTGGAGTCATTGGGCAGCCCGCCGCCGATGACGGTCCACGGGTCGACCGCGGACGGGGTCACCGACCACTCGGTCTCCCGGGCGATGCCGTCCTCGTTGCCCACCCAGCGCACGCCCTGGGCGCCCTGGAAGATCACGGACTTCGGGGAGAGCGCGTGGATCAGCTCGAACCAGTTCCTGACGTTGTAGTGCTGGGTGACGCCCGCACCGCCCCAGGGGTTGGCGCCGTCCAGCCAGAACTCGTCGATGGGGCCGTACTGCGTCAGGATCTCGTAGATCTGGTTGAGGTAGTACGCGTCGTAGTCGTCGGCGGCGAAGCGGAAGGTGGGCAGCGCCCCGGAGGCGACCTTGTCCGCCCGGTCGTCGCCGGGGACGAGGGTGGGGATGGTGCGCTCGGTCGGCTTGCTGCCGTTGCCGTAGCGGCCCTGGCCGGCGGGTGCGCGGTCGCCGTCCTCCAGGGCCATCCGCTCGGGCAGCGACAGCTCCTCGCCGTGTTGCTGCTTCTCGCGGATCTTCTCGACCCACTGGGCGTGCCAGGCGTGCGGCAGCTCGGCGCCGTCGGCGGGCGAGAGGTAGACGCCGACCTTGAGTCCCGCCTTACGGGCGGCCTTGACGTACGCGCCGAGGACATCGCCGTCGGGATTCCGGCCGCCGGGGCCCTTCGTCCACCAGGGGCTGGCCTCGACGTCGTGGTCGGTGTAGCGGCTCGGGTAGAGCGTGAAGCCGTCGTGGTGCTTGGCGGTGAGCATGACCTGCTGGGCGCCGGCGGCCTTGTACGCCCGCATCCACTGGTCCATGGCGAGCTCGGGCGGGTCGAAGAGCTTCTCGTCCTCGGCTCCGGAGCCCCACTGGCGGCCGGTCATGGTGTTCATGCCGAAGTGGGTGAATGCGGTGGTCTCGCGCCGCTGCCAGGCTCGCTGTCCGGGGGTGGGGACGGTGTGGGCGGCCTTGTCGATGATGCGGGCGGGGGTGTCGCAGTCCTCGACGACCTGCTGCGGGGCCGGGGTGATGGGCCCCTCGCATCCGGCCCGCGCGGCGGCCTGCGCGGGGGCGGGAGGGACGGCGGCGGCCGCGAGGGCGGCCAGGGCGAGGGCGCGGAGCGCGAGCAGCGCACGCCGCCGTCCGCGGGTTCCGTGGGTGCCGGGCGTTCCGGCCAGAGGTCGGGCCATGGTCCCCTCCAGCTCTCCGATCGGCATTGATCGGATCTCTATGGCGGTGTCCATGACAGCCTGACAGAAGAGAGACCCTCTGGGCAGACCGCATACGCCAGAGATCCCACCTATGGGGCGGGGCAGCCACTACGAGGTGTTCGGCGGACCACGCGGCGGAGGCCCCCTGGACGCGGGGCCTGGGGCAGAGCCCCGGTGCGAGGTCTGGGGCGAAGCCGGGGTCTGGGGCGAAGCCCCGGTACGGGGCCTGGGGCAGAGCCCCAGTTGTGGGAAGGGGCGGGGAGGGGGAAGCACCGATATGCGGCTCCGCCGCGTGGCCCGCCGCAGGCGCCAAGACCCGTCGCACACCCCCTGGCGGGGCTACGAGGCGGGGTCACCAGGTGCGAGCCGGACCACCTCGTCCATCAGCGCGCGCAGCCGGGGCGAGGCGACCAGCTCCTCCAGGGACATCGGGCGCCCCTCGGCGTCGGCGATCGGCAGCCGCCAGTTGGGGTACTGATCCCACGTGCCCGGCAGATTCTGCGGTCTGCGGTCCCCCACCGCGTCCGGCAGCCAGACGCCCACCATCTTCGCCGGGGTGCGCAGCAGAAAGCGGTGGACCGCCTTGACCGCCGCCTCCTCGTCACCCGGCCCCTCCGGCAGCAGCCCGAGCCGCCCCAGCAGCCCCAGCCACTCGGCGACCTCGACCGCGTCCGCCGCCCGCTCCTCGGCGAGGGGGCGGCTCAGCAGGCCCAGCCGGTGGCGGAGCTCGACATGGTCGCCGGTCAGCCGGGCGGCCGTACTCGGCAGATCGTGGGTCGTCACGGTGGCCAGGCAGTCCGCGCGCCACTCCTCCGGCGCCAGCGGCCGCGCGGCGCCCGCCCCGTTGTAGTTCCGCTCGAACCACATCACCGAGGTGCCCAGCACCCCTCGCCGCTCCAGCTCCTCCCGCACACCGGGCTCGACCGTCCCCAGGTCCTCCCCTATGACGACCGCCCCGGCCCGGTGCGCCTCCAGGGCGAGCGCGCCGAGCATCGCCTCCGCGTCGTAGCGGACGTAACAGCCCTCGGTCGGCTCCCGCCCCTCCGGCACCCACCACAGCCGGAAGAGGCCCATCACATGGTCGATACGGAGCGCGCCCGCGTGCCGTAAGAGGCCGCTCAGCAGATCGCGGTAGGGGGCGTAGCCGGTGGCCGCGAGGGCGTCCGGACGCCACGGCGGCAGGCCCCAGTCCTGGCCCCGGGAGTTGAAGGCGTCCGGGGGCGCGCCGATCGACATGCCGGAGGCGAAGACGTCCTGGAGCGCCCAGGCGTCGGCGCCCGAGGGATGGACCCCGACCGCCAGATCGTGGACGAGGCCGATGCCCATGCCCGCCTCGCGCGCGGCGCACTGGGCGGCGGCGAGCTGGGTGTCGGTGAGCCAGGCCAGCCAGCAGTGGAAGTCGGTGCGGTCCAGGTGCTCGGCCCGCGCCCGGGCGGTGCCCGCCGAGCGCGGATCGGCCAGGCCGTCGGGCCAGGTGCGCCATTCGGGGCCGTGGGTCTCGGCGAGCGCGCACCACAGGGCGTGGTCCTCCAGGGCCTGACCGCGCTCGGCGAGGAAGTCGCAGTAGGCGGCGCGGCGGCCGGGGCTGAGTGGGACCGTCCGCACCAGCTCCAGCGCCTCGCGTTTGAGGGCCCAGACGGCGTCCCGGTCGATGAGGGCGCCCTCGCGCAGGACGGCCGTACGGAGGGCGGCGGCGGCCTCCAGCAGCTGATCGGCCCGCTCACGGGCGCGGCCGCGCAGATGGGCGTATTCGGGCACGTCCTCGACGCGCAGATGGACGGGATCGGGGAAGCGCCGCGAGGAGGGGCGGTACGGCGAGGGGTCGGTGGGCGCGGCCGGGGTGCCGGGCACGGCGGCGTGCAGCGGGTTGATCTGGACGAAGCCGGCGCCGAGCGCCCGCCCCGACCAGGCGGCCAGATCGGCCAGGTCGCCGAGGTCGCCCATGCCCCAGGAGCGTGCGGAGAGCAGCGAGTAGAGCTGCACCAGGAAGCCGTGACTGCGGGCCGGGGACAACGGCATCCGGTCGGGGGCCACGATGAGGGGGGCGGTGGCGCGGCGGCCGTCGGGGGCCTCGGCGAGCAGGGTGTGGGCGCCGGGCGGCAGTGCGGCGAGCGCGGTAAGGAGGCCATCGGCGGTGGCGTCCTCCGTAAGGACGCCGTCGTCAAGAAATCTGGCCGTAAGAGCGCCGTCCTCGCGGGTGCCCCTCGTCAGGGGGCCATCGGCCCGTAAGGCCGCCGCGGCCGCCCGCCCCCGCGCGTGCGGTGCGCCGTCCTCGGGGCGCACCCGCAGCGCCGTGCCCTCGGGCAGGGTCAGACGGGGCACCTTGCCGGGGCGCACCACCACGCAGGGGGGCAGCAGCCGGTCGCGCCGCCGGCTGTCGTACCGGTCCAGCGCTTCGGTCACGGATCGGGGGGTCGAGGCGTCCACGCCGAGCGCGGCGAGCACGGCGACGACCGTGTCCTCGGGCACCTGGACGGTGCGGCCCGGGGCGGGGTCGTAGGAGGTGGCGACACCGTGCAGCTCGGCGAGCCGCGCTCTGCCCATCAGTACTCCATCGGCTCGCAGCCCGCGCCCGCGCCGGTAAGGACGGCGGTCGGCTCACTCGTCAGGGGAGGTTCGGCGGCGAGCGGAGGCTCGCTGGTCAGGGGAATGTTGTCGGAGAGCGGGGGCTCGCTGGTGAGGGGCGCCTCCGTGGCGCTTCCGGACCCGAAGCCGTCCAGGCCGCACAGTCCGCAGTCGGGGTCGGAGACCCCGTCGAAGGGATCCGGTTCGCTGGACGCCTCGGGGCCGGGTTTGGACAGGGCGGAAAGCAGGAGTTGAGCTGACGCGGCCACACGGACCTCCGTGGGGTTGTCGGCAGTGGGTCATCCCGAGCTCTACCCACTCCGGACGGGCGCAGACGTAAACGCCCCCCGGACGTGCTGTAGGTCACATCCCCTCTGGGCGGCGATTTCACGGCGCCAAGGGGTCGGGGGCACAGAGTTTACGAACAGGACCGCTCTTCATCCGTCAGACTTGCGCCGGGCGTGCCGCGCCCGGCGCGGGCCGCCCGAGGCCCGGCGCCAGGCGCCCGAGGCGTGGCGCACGCGGCAATGCCGACACTTCGGTCGTTCGCGTTGACACCCTCACCGGCCTGGTGGTGGGCTCACGCCTATCGGCGCCATATCTACGGGGACCGGCTATCTGGATCGAGGAGAGGCCCGTGCAGTTCGGGGGGAAGAGGCCCAGGGCAGCGGGCGCGACGGCCATGGCCGCCGCGGTCATCGGGGGGCTGCTCGGCGGTGCCCCGGCGGCCACCGCGGCACCGGTGGACCACGGCGCCCCGGGCGCCACCACACCGGAGCGCGACAGCAGCGACGGCATACCGCCCGTATGGCCGCGCCCCCAGTCGCTGCGGGCGCAGGGGTCGGAGGTGGCCCTGGGCGACGAGGCCACGCTCATAGCCGACGGCGACGCCGATCCGTACGCCCTGGACGCGCTGCGCGGCCTGCTGCACGACGCGGGGGTGCGCACCGTCAACGAGGCCACGCCCGGCGGCAAGGCCCCGGCACGCGGGCTGGTGGTGCACGTCGGCGGTAAGGGCGCGACGAACGCGCTGCGCGCCCTGCGCGCGCCCGAGCGCGGCGACCTCCCCTCCGGCGGCTATCTCCTGGCCACGGGCCCGGTGGACGGGCACCCCACGGTCGCGCTGTCCGGCGTCGGCCCGGACGGGCTCTTCCACGCCGTCCAGACCCTGCGCCAGTTGCTGGTGAAACGGGAGGGCCGGGGCTCCGCCCTCGCCGGGGTGACCGTCCGCGACTGGCCCGCGACGGCCGTAAGGGGGACGACGGAGGGTTTCTACGGCTCCCCGTGGTCGCACCGCGACCGGCTGGCCCTGCTCGACTTCATGGGCCGCACCAAGCAGAACCGCTATCTCTACGCGCCCGGCGACGACACCTACCGGCAGGCCCGCTGGCGCGACCCCTACCCCGCCGAGCGGCGCGAGGAGTTCCGTGAGCTGGCCACGCGCGCCCGGGCCAACCATGTGACCCTCGGCTGGGCGGTCTCCCCCGGCCAGGAGATGTGCTTCTCCTCCTCGAAGGACCTCAAGGCGCTGCTGCGGAAGGTCGACGCCATGTGGGCGCTCGGGGTGCGCTCCTTCCAGCTGCAGTTCCAGGACGTCAGCTACAGCGAGTGGCACTGCGGCGCCGACGCCGATGAATTCGGCTCCGGCCCGGAGGCCGCCGCCACCGCGCAGGCCAAGGTGGCAGGCGCCCTCGCCCGCCACCTGGCCGACCGCTACCCCGGCTCGGCCCCGCTGTCCCTGATGCCGACCGAGTACTACCAGGACGGCGACACCGAGTTCCGGCGCGCGCTGGCCGGGGCGCTCGACCAGCGTGTGGAGGTCGCCTGGACCGGGGTCGGGGTGGTGCCCAGGACCATCACCGGCGGTGAGCTGGCCGGGGCCCGGTCGGCGTTCGACCACCGCCTGGTCACCATGGACAACTACCCGGTCAACGACTGGGCGCAGGACCGGATCTTCCTCGGCCCGTACACCGGCCGCGACCCGGCGGTGGCCACCCAGTCCGCGGCACTGCTGGCCAACGCCATGGAGCAGCCGACCGCCTCCCGGATCCCGCTGTTCACCGCCGCCGACTTCGCCTGGAACCCACGCGGCTACCGCCCCCAGGAGTCCTGGCAGGCGGCCATCGACGACCTCGCGGGGCCCGATACCAGGACCCGGGCCGCCCTGCGCGCCCTGGCCGGGAACGACGCCTCCTCGGTGCTCGGCGGCGACGAGTCCGCGTATCTGCGCCCGCTCATCGACGCGTTCTGGTCGGCCCTGGGCGGTACGGACGTGGAGCGGCTGGAGCGCTCGGCCGACCGGCTGCGCGGCGCCTTCACGACGATGCGTGACGCCCCCGAGCGGCTCTCCCGCACGCTGGGCGACGATGTGCGGCCCTGGCTCGACCAGCTGAGCCGGTACGGCGACGCGGGGGTGCGGGCCGTGGACATGCTCACCGCCCAGGCCCGCGGCGACGGAGCGGCGGCCTGGAAGGCCCAGCTCGCGGTGGAGGCGCTGCGCGAGAGGATCGGGGACAGCCGGGTCACGGTCGGCAAGGGCGTCCTCGATCCCTTCCTCGCCAAGGCCCTGGTCCGGGCGGACGCCTGGTCGGGTGTGGACCGGACGCCGAAGCTGGGGCTGCGGACCGGCGAGGAGGACCGCGCTGCGGCCGACGGTAAGGCGGCCACCGAGGTGTCCTCGCCCGGCCGCCCGGTCACCGTGCGCTTCGGCCGCAGCCGTCCGCTCTCCTCGGTCTCCGCGCTCACCGCCCGGGTCCAGGACGCCGCGCCCGGCACCGTCGAGGCGCATGTCCCCGGTGAGGGCTGGCGCCGCATCGGCGCCCTCTCGAGCAGCGGCTTCACCCAGGTCAGGGCGGCGGAGGGGGACAAGAACCTGTCGGCCGACGCGATCCGGCTCAGCTGGCCGGACGGCACCACCCCGCCGGCCGTGCACGAGATCACGCCCTGGTTCGGCGACACCCCGGACGCCGGGCTCACGCTGTCCCACAAGACGGCGGACGCGCAGATAGGCGGCGACGCGGCCGTCGTCGAGGCCCAACTGGTCTCCCACCGCCCCGGCGATGTCAACGGCGACCTTACGGTGAAGGCGCCGCGCGGCATCACCGTCCGCGCCCCCGACGGGGTGACGGCCCCGCGCGGCGGTACGGCGACCGCCCGGCTGGAGATATCGGTGGCCAAGGGCACCAAGCCGGGCAGCTACTCCCTCCCGGTCCGCTTCGGGTCCGAGGAGCGCATGCTGACCGTAAGGGCGCATCCGCACACCGGCGGCCCGGACCTGGCCCGCGCGGAGGGCACGAAGGCGACCTCGTCCGGCGATGAGAACGCCGATTTCCCGGCGTCCGCCGCGATCGACGGCAAGGCGGACACCCGCTGGTCCTCCCGGGCCGAGGACGGCGCCTGGCTCCAGTTGGAGCTGGCCCACCCGGCCCGGATCGGCCGCCTGGAGCTGACCTGGCAGGACGCGTACGCCTCCCGCTACCGCGTCCAGGTCTCCAAGGACGGCCGCACCTGGCGGGAGGCGGCGACGGTGGCCCATGGGAAGGGCGGCCGGGAGTCGATCGGCATGGACGCCCCGGACACACGGTTCATCCGCGTCCAGGGCGTCGAGCGCGCCACCCGCTTCGGCTACTCCCTCTGGTCGGTCGCCGCCTACGCGGTGCAGAAGGACTAGCCGGCCTGGGCCCTGTCCGGCGGATCTGCATGGCCGGTGAAGGTCCACCGGACAGGGCCCAGGGGCTCCCGCGAGCAGACACAGTAATGGCCCGGTCTCTCAGGCAGATCTGCCGTCGATCCGGGCCATGGCGTCTTCCGCGCCGTATGCCTGCAGGTATGGCAGCCAGCGCGGGTCCCTATGGCCCGTGCCGATGATCCGCCACGCGAGCCCCGACGGCGGCGCGGGTTGATGGCGCAGCCGCCAGCCGATCTCGGCGACATGGCGGTCCGCCTTGACGTGATTGCAGCGACGGCAC
Source organism: Streptomyces yongxingensis (assembly GCF_055597465.1). Classification (NCBI taxonomy): domain Bacteria; kingdom Bacillati; phylum Actinomycetota; class Actinomycetes; order Kitasatosporales; family Streptomycetaceae; genus Streptomyces; species Streptomyces yongxingensis. The sequence goes on along the minus strand of NZ_CM145717.1, from coordinate 7,215,790 downwards.
GCGGCGACCACGTTCTCCCAGGTGTGCTGCCCGCCACGGCTGCGCGGGATGACGTGATCGACGCTGGTTGCGACGCCACCGCAGTAGGCGCATCGGCCGCCGTCGCGGGCGAACAGGGCGCGGCGGGTGAGCGGAACGGGGCCGCGAAAGGGCACCCGCACAAAGCGCTTCAGCCGGACGACGCTGGGTGCGGGGATGGCGCGGGTCGCGCTGTGCATCAGGGCGCCTGAGTCCTCGAGGCTGACGGCTTTGTCATTGAGGACGAGTACGAGCGCGCGGCGGAGCGGTACGACGCCGAGGGGCTCGTACGACGCGTTGAGGACCAGGACATGCGGCACGGGGGCCTCCTTGTACGCCGGCGGCGCGTGGCTCGCGCCGGGACGATCTCCCCCAGTTTCCCCTGAACCCTGGCCGGAACGCCACTATCACCGGGTTAACGGTTGAGAGGCATTTCCGCGTACCCCACGTATACCCTCCGTACCCGGCGGCGACACCGACCGCTTGACCACCGGCCCCGTCCGGCTTCCGGCGCCCTCGCGCACGAGGTGCGCGGGGAGCGGGATACCACCGCGAAGTGGCAAGAATCACGGCCCGCTCCGGCCGGTGCCGCCGCACGGCCTCCGGCCGGGGCAGAAGGTGGAATTGCCGCCTCCGGACCCGCTCATATGCGCCCCCTGACCGCGCTCGCGCGCTCTCGAACACAGGAACGGCGCCACTCGCGCCCGGCTACTGTGTTGGAGGTTGCGCGCGCGGGCGATCCGTGTGGGCATGTCGCATACGAAGGGTTTCTGCTGTGTTCTGGTCCGCTGCTCTGGCCGCTGACTCGACGCCTCGTCCCACGACTCTCGACGATGCGCAGAAGAGCGCCACGAACGCCGCGGGCTGGGTGGAGGAGAACTGGTCCACCTGGCTCGGCATCGGGCTGCGCATAGCCCTGATCCTGGTCATCGCCTTCGTGCTCCGGTCCGTCGTCCGGCGGGCGATCACCAAGCTGATAGAGCGCATGAACCGCACGGCCCAGGCCGTCGACGGCACCGCGCTCGGCGGGCTGCTGGTCAATGTGGAGCGACGGCGGCAGCGGTCCGCGGCGATCGGCTCGGTGCTGCGCTCCGTGGCCTCGTTCCTGATCATGGGCACCGCGGCGCTGATGATCCTCTCCGCGCTGGAGATCAATCTGGCGCCGCTGCTCGCCAGTGCCGGGGTCGCGGGTGTGGCGATCGGTTTCGGCGCCCGCAATCTGGTCACCGACTTCCTCTCCGGTGTCTTCATGATCCTTGAGGACCAGTACGGGGTCGGCGACACGGTCGACGCCGGGGTGGCCTCCGGCGAGGTGATCGAGGTCGGTCTGCGGGTCACCAAGCTGCGCGGGGACAACGGCGAGATCTGGTACGTGCGCAACGGCGAGGTCAAGCGGATCGGCAACCTCAGCCAGGGCTGGGCGACGGCCGCGCTGGATGTCCAGGTCCGGGCCGAGGAGGACCTGGACCAGGTCCGGGCCGTGATCACGCAGGTCGGTGTGGACATGGCCAAGGAGGAGCCGTGGAACGAGCGGCTCTGGGAGCCGATCGAGGTCCTGGGTCTCGACGCGGTCTATCTGGACTCGATGATCGTCCGGGTGTCGGCGCGGACCATGCCCGGCAAGGCGCTCGGCGTCGAGCGGGAGCTGCGCTGGCGGATCAAGAAGGCGCTGAACGAGGCGGGCATCCAGCTCGTGGGCCGGCCCCTGGACCCGGAGCTCCAGACCGACGCCGTCGATCCGAGCGCCACCACGTCGGCGCCGTCGGCGCTGGCCAACCCGGACTCGCCGCAGTCGGCGGCGGCCAGCCCGATCGCTCCGGGCGCCGGTCCGGCCGCCACCCCCTCCGCGACGGTGCCGCCGCCCACGGCGAAGTGAGCGCGGCGGGCTCGACACGGCGGACATGACGAGGCTCCCGCCCCGGGGAGGGACGGGAGCCTCGTGCGAACCGTAAGGAGCTCGGGCCGGTGAGAGCCGTGAGGAGCCAAGGCCCGCGAGAGCCGTAAGGAGCTCGGCCCGGCCGCTCAGCGGCGGTGGTGTCCGCCGAACGAGGTGAGGTAACCGGCCGCGGGCGTGCCCACACCGGTCACGTCGTCATAGCCCACGACCGCGTGGAGCGAGCTGTCCCGGCCGAGGCTGCGCAGCGAGGTCACCAGCCCGTCGGTGTCGTCGTGGCTGTTGACGTAGTCGACCCGGACCACGCCCAGCGAGACACCGGCGCCCAGCGGGTGGTCGGTCACATCGTGGTACGAGGCGGTGCCGTACCGGTCGTACAGCGACGGGTTGGCGAAGCCGATCGGCTGGCCGCCGCGCGCCTGCTGGGCGAGCGCCTGCACACCGGCGATCACGGGCGCGGCCAGCGAGGTGCCGCCGATGCGGTACTCACCGTACTGGAGCGACCCGTCCGGGAAGGTCTGCGTCTGGCCCACCAGGAAGCCGGTGTTGGGGTCGGCCACGGCCGCGATGTCCGGGGTCACCCGCTGCTTGGCCGTGCCGCCGCCTGCCAGGGCGAGCGCGTCCGGCACCACGCCGCGCTGGTAGAAGGGCTGGGCGACGGTCTTGCTGGTGCCGCCTCCGGCGCCGGAGGTGTACGCGCCGGGCAGCGCGTCCCAGTTGGTGCCGTCGGCCGAGAGGGTGGCCTTGGTGGTGCCCCAACCGGTCTCCCACTGGTACGTCCCGCCCTTGCCGACGGCCAGGGAGGTGCCGCCGACCGCCGTCACCCAGGCCGAGTTGGCCGGGGTGTCGACCTGCTTGGTGCCGGTGGACGCCACGTTGTCGCCGTTGTCACCGGAGGAGAAGTAGAAGCCGATGCCCTCGACCGCGCCCTGCTGGAAGATCTGGTCGTAGGCGGCGGCCACGTCCGGCGTCTCGTTGGCCTCCACATCTCCCCAGGAGTTGGAGACGATGTCGGCCAGCCGGTTGTCGACGACCTTGGCGAGCGAGTCGAGCAGATCGTCGTCGGTGCAGGAGGCTCCGCCGACGTAAGAGATGTCGGCCGCGGGCGCCACCGCGTGCACCGCCTCGACGTCGAGGGTCTCCTCGCCGTACCAGCCGCTCGCGTCGCACTCCTCGGTGTACCGGTAGTCGGCCGGCAGCACCTGCGTCAACTGGCCCTTGCGGTAGGCCGGGTCGCCGTTGCGCTTGGCGTACTGGGCGGCGTCCGCGGCGATGGTGGGCGAGGCGAAGGCGTCGGTGATGGCCACGGTGACGCCCTTACCGGTGTTGCGGCTCTTGGCGCCGTAGGCGGCGCGCAGTTGCTTGCCGGTGTACCCCTTGATCGCGTACGGCTGCTTGGCGCCGTAGGCCGAGGGCAGGCTCCGGTCGGTCCGGGAGCCGTAGTAGGTGGAGAACGGCCCGGCGTTCTTGAAGACCGGTCCGGGGGGCGGGAGGGTCTCGTCGTGCTTGGCCCGCTTGGGCGCGTTGTCCAGGCCGACGACGGTCAGCACGGCGCCGTGCAGCGAGGCGGGCACGGTGGCCGCGTTCGACGGCGCCCGGTAGACCTTGCCGTCCTTGGTGTAGTTGTGCAGCTGGGTGCCGAACGCCCGCTCGGCGGCCGGGACTTCGCCGGTGACCGACAGATAGTGCTGGTTGCCGCCGGTGACATCGAGCCCGGCGCCCTTCAACCAGGCGGTCACGGCGTCCTTCTGCTGCCGTGTCGGTCCGAAACGTGCCTGGGTCTGCCGGGCCGACAGATGCTTGCCGTAGTCCGGCGATGAGGGGTCGGACACGGCCTTGGCGTAGTCGGCCAGCCCCTTGGCGTCCCGTCCGGCGAGATAGACGCGCGCGGTGACCTTATCGCCGTCATCGGTCGCGCCGCGGTCCGAACGCGCCGTCGCCCAGGCGGGCTTGGTGCCGTTCAGGGTGTCACGGCCGTGCGGTGCGGAGTCGGCCTGGGCCGTGGGTATGCCGAGCGCCAGCGCACCGGCCACCAACGGCAGTGCCGCCGCCAGCCCCAGGGCCGTCCGTTTGCCGGAACGGGCCGTGCGCTGTCTGGAACGGGCCGTGCGCTCCCGGGAAGAAATAGATCTCACCTAGCCCCCTTGCGATTCGAGTCGTCGCATGACAGTGGGGGCTGACGATCACAGGCACCCCACCGGAGGCCACTCTTACGGTGACTTGTCCATGCCAGGTACATGGATGATCCATCTCTTCGCCAAAACCCCGCCAAGGAAAGCCCGCCCATGACCCATTGACGCCGCCCCGGTCCGCCCCCTAGCTTGCTCTTCATCAATAGGAAACTTTCTTAACAGAGTGAGACGGGGGCATCACCATGGCCGCATCACCCGGCAGCAATACGCAGGGCGGCACCCCCGGGACCCCCCGCGTCCTCCGCGCCATGAACGACCGCGCCGCACTGGAGCTGCTGGCCGCCCACGGACCCCTCACCCGGACCCGGCTCGGGGAGCTGACCGGGCTGTCCAAGCCCACCGCCTCCCAGCTGCTGACCCGCCTGGAGTCCGTCGGCCTGGTCCGCACCACCGGGAACGTCACCGGACGCCCGGGGCCCAACGCGCAGCTGTACGAGATCGATCCGGCCGCCGCCCATGTGGCCGCGCTCGCCGTGGACCAGGAGGGCATCACCGCCGCCGTCGCCGACATCACCGGACAGGTGGTCGGTGAACACCGGGTGACGGCCCCGGCGACCGACGCGAGCGTGACCAACCGGACCGGGGAGCTGGTCGCCGAGGCGGTGGACGGGGCGCTGGCCGCCGCCGGGCTCGGCCGGGACGATCTGCACTCCACCGTGATCGGCACCCCCGGCGCGCTCGACCCGCGCACCGGGACGCTGCGCTACGCCCCGCATCTGCCCGGCTGGCAGTCCCGCACCCTGCGGGACGACCTGGCCGAGGTGCTGCACACACCGATCGTCATCGAGAACGACGTCAACCTCGCCGCCATCGCCGAACAGCACGACGGCACCGCCCAGGACTTCGACGACTTCGCGCTGGTCTGGGCCGACGAGGGGGTCGGCGCGGCCATCGTGCTCCACGGCACCCTGCTGCGGGGTGCCACCGGCGGGGCCGGGGAGATCGGCTACATGCCGCTGCCGGGCGCCCCGCTGGCCCGGGGCGGGCCGGACGCCGCCGCCCGGCCGGACGGGGGCGGGGGGTTCCAGATGCTGGTCGGCTCGCCCGCCGTCGTGGAACTGGCCCGCGCCCACGGGATCGACGCGCCCACGGCCACCAAGGCGCTCGCCGCCGCGCTGCGCACCCCCGGCCCGGGCGACGAGGTGCTGACCGAGCTGGCCCGCCGGCTGGCCGCCGGGCTGGCCTCCGTCGTCGCCGTGGTCGACCCGGAGCTGGTCGTCCTTTCGGGTGAGGTCGCGCAGGCCGGCGGGGAGCGGCTGCGCCGGCTGGTCGAGGCCGAGATGACCGGTCTCGCACTGCCCCGGCCGCACCTGCGGATCAGTGAGATCGAGGGGGATCCGATTCTCATCGGCGCGCTGCGGACGGCGGTCGCCGATGCCCGTCAGACCGTTTTCGACACCGCCCGGTTCGACGCCTGATTCACCGGGCGCCGCTCCACCACCCCGTACGCCCCTTTCCCCTTTCCCCACTGCCCGTTCTCAGGCTCTGTCCGCTCTCCCCTTTGTCCGTTGTCCGGCGCCCCGCACCGCCGCTTCCCCTGCCGTCCCCCTCGTACCGCAGTAAAGGAAGTCTCCCCATGGCACGAAAACTGGCCGCTCTCGCCGCAGCACTGAGCGCCGGCGCCCTGCTCCTCACGGGCTGCGCCAATCCCAGTACCGGCAGCGCCGAGGACGACCCGACCAAACCCGTCACGCTGAAGTTCTGGCACGGCTGGTCGGAGGAGAGCGAGGTCAAGGCGATCGATGCCGGCATCGCCCGGTTCGAGGAACTCCACCCCAATATCAAGGTGAAGGCCACCGGGAATGTCACCGACGCCACCGTGAACCAGGCACTGCGGGCGGGCGGCGGCGACGCCCCCGATGTCGTCTCCTCCTTCACCACCAAGAATGTGGGGCAGTACTGCTCCTCCGGTATGTGGGTGGACCTCGATCCGTTCATGAAGAAGACCGGTCTTGACAAGGCCAAGGTCTTTCCGAAAACGCTGCTGGACTACACGAGCTACCAGGGCGACCAGTGCGCCCTCCCGCTGCTCGCCGACGCGTACGGCATGTACTACAACAAGGACGCCTTCGCCGAGGCGGGCATCAAGCGGCCGCCCCGCACCATGTCGGAGCTGCGGCGCGATGCCGTCAAGCTGACCAAGCGCACCAAGAGCGGCGGCTACGAGCGGGTGGGTTTCATGCCCAATTTCCGGCTCTACCAGAACAGCCCGGACCGGTTCTTCGCCCAGTGGGGCCCCACGTACTTCGACAAGGACGGCAAGGCGCGGCTGGCGAAGGGGAAGGCGGCCAAGGAGTTCTTCGCCACCACCGGGGAGCTGGTCCGGAGCCAGGGCGGCTACGGCCCGCTGGAGACGTTCCGCACCTCCTTCGGCGACGAGATGTCATCGCAGAACGCCTTTCTCACCGGAAAGCTCGCGATGCACATGGACGGCGAATGGCGCGGGCTCTTCATGAAGGGTGCGAAGTTCAAGTGGGGCACCGCCCCGCTGCCCGTGCCCGACGACCGGCCCGAGACCTATGGCCGGGGCTACCTCACCGGCACCGTGGTCGGCATCGCGCACAGCAGCACCCATCAGAACGCCGCGTGGGAGCTGGTGAAGTTCCTGACCGCCAACACCGATCAGGTGGTCGCCTTCGCCAACGCCATTCACAATGTGCCGTCCACGAAGGCGGCGCTCACCTCACCGAAGCTGGACTCGGATCCCACATTCCGGGCCTTCCTCGATATCGCGCAGAACCGCTACAGCACCGCCCTGCCGCCCTCGATCAACGGCGGTCAGTACGTCACCTCGCTGCAGGACTTCTCCTACGGCGTCGAGGCGGGCAAGGTGCACGATCTGGACGCGGGGCTACGAAAACTCGATGACGAGATAGACGCCGACAATCTCCAGGCACAGAACTGACGGAGCGCGACATGGCCACCTCGACGAACGCCCCCGCCCTGCGCCGCAAGGCCCGGCGCGAGCGGCTGCGCACCCTCGGTTTTCTCTCCCCCTGGCTGGTCGGATTCACCGTCTTCTTCGGCTATCCGCTGGTCGCCACCGTCTACTTCTCCTTCATGCACTACAACCAGATCGAGGCCCCGACCTTCGTGGGGCTGCGCAACTGGCGTTATGTGCTGGAGCAGATGCCGCTGTTCGGACCGGCGCTGTGGAACACGCTCTGGCTGGTCGTGGTCATGGTGGCGCTACGGGTCGTCTTCGGCCTGGGCATCGGACTGCTGGTCACCAAAGTGAAGTCCGGGGTGGGATTCTTCCGCACCGCCTTCTATCTGCCGTATCTCGCCCCTCCGGTGGCGGCCACCGTCGCCTTCGTCTTTCTGCTCAATCCCGGTACCGGCCCGGTGAACGACATTCTCGGCAGCGTCGGGATCCACGCCCCGAACTGGTTCAACGACCCGGCCTGGGCCAAGCCGTCCCTCGTCCTGCTCTCCCTGTGGGGCATCGGGGATCTCATGGTCATCTTCATGGCGGCCCTGCTGGACGTCCCCAAGGAGCAGTACGAGGCGGCCGAGCTGGACGGCGCCGGGGCGTTCCACAAGTTCCGCTATGTGACCTGGCCGTCGATCACCCCGATCGTGATGTTCGCGGTCGTGACGGGCGTCGTCCAGACCATGCAGTACTACACCCAGGCGCTGGTCGCCGGAAAGCTCGCCTCCGGGGTCAGCGTCGGGCCCGGATCGGTCATCCAGCCCGGCTACCCCGACCATTCCACGCTCACCGTGCCGCAGCTCGTCTACTCGCTCGGCTTCCAGAACTTCAACACCGGAGCCGCCTGCGTGCTCTCGCTCGTGCTGTTCGCGATCGCGATGGCCGTGACGACGCTGCTGATGCGCAGGCGTGCCGGACTGCTGTCGGCCGATGACTGAGCCGAGGACTGAGAGGACCGATCCGTCATGACCGCCACCACCGCCCTCTCGGCGCCGTCCGCGCCCGCGCGCCCCGCCGCCGGACGCTCCCCCGCCCCCGCCGCCCGCCGCCGCGCCGCGCTGCACTGGATCGCCGTGCACACGGTCGCCATCGCCGCCGCGCTCTTCTTCATCCTGCCCTTCGTCTTCGTCTTCCTGACCTCGGTGATGAGCGACGACCAGGCGCTGAGCGGCGACCTGTGGCCCACCGAATGGAACTGGTCGAATTACGCCGATGTCTTCAACACCCCGGGCTTCCTGGACTGGTGGCGCAATTCGCTGATGTACGCCGGGCTCGGCACCCTCTTCACCGTCTGTTCCTCCATTCCGGTGGCCTACGCCCTCGCCAAGTTCCGCTTCCGCGGCCGCCGCACCGCCATGATCCTGGTCATCTCCACGATGATGCTGCCGCCGCAGGTGATCGTGATACCGATGTATCTGGTCTGGGCCCAGCAGCTCCATCTGTCGGGTTCGCTGTGGCCGCTGATCATCCCGATGGCGTTCGGCGACGCGTACTCCATCTTCCTGCTGCGCCAGTTCCTGCTGACGATTCCCCGGGAGTACCTGGAGTCGGCGAAGGTGGACGGCAGCGGAGAATTCGGCACGCTGCTGCGCATCGTGATCCCGATGGCCAAGCCGGGGATCGCGGCCGTCGCGCTGTTCCAGTTCTTCTACTGCTGGAACGACTACTTCGGCCCGCAGATCTACGCCTCGCAGAATCCGGGCGCCTGGACGCTCAGTTACGGCCTGGAGAGCTTCAAGAGCGCGCACAGCGTCAACTGGAATCTGACGATGGCCGCGACCCTGCTCGTCATGGCCCCCGTCATCATCGTCTTCTTCTTCGCTCAGAAAGCCTTCGTCGAAGGCGTCACACTGACAGGAGTCAAGGGTTGAAGCTCGCAGTCGTGGGGGGTGGGTCCACCTACACCCCCGAACTCATCGACGGATTCGCCCGGTTGCGGGACGTGCTCCCGCTGGAGGAGCTCGTCCTGGTCGACCCGGCCACCGACCGGCTGGAGCTGGTCGGCGGGCTGGCGCGCAGGATCTTCGCCAAGCAGGGCCACCCGGGCACCATCTCCTGGACCGACGACCTGGACGCGGGCGTGGACGGCGCGGACGCGGTCCTGCTCCAGCTGCGCGTCGGCGGCCAGGCCGCGCGGAACCAGGACGAGACCTGGCCGCTGGAGTGCGGCTGTGTCGGCCAGGAGACCACCGGCGCGGGCGGGCTGGCCAAGGCGCTGCGCACCGTCCCGGTGGTGCTGGACATCGCCGAGCGGGTGCGCCGCCGCAACCCCGACGCCTGGATCGTGGACTTCACCAACCCGGTCGGGATCGTGACCCGGGCGCTGCTCACGGCCGGGCACCGGGCGGTCGGCCTGTGCAACGTGGCCATCGGCTTCCAGCGGAAGTTCGCCAAGCTGCTGGGCGTGGACCCCGGCGAGGTGACGCTGGAGCACGTCGGGCTCAACCACCTCACCTGGGAGCGCGCGGTGCGCGTCGGCGGCGGCGACGGTGAGGACGTGCTGCCCAAACTGCTCGCGGAGCACGGCGAGGCGATCGCCGAGGACCTGCGGATGCCGCGCACGCTGGTGAGCCGGCTCGGCGTCGTGCCCTCCTACTATCTGCGCTACTACTACCAGCACGACGCGGTGGTGCGGGAGCTGCGCAGCAAGCCGTCCCGGGCGGCGGAGGTCGCGGCGATCGAGCGGGAGCTGCTGGAGATGTACGGCGATCCGGCGCTGGACGAGAAGCCCGAACTGCTCGGCAAGCGCGGCGGGGCGTTCTACTCGGAGGCGGCGGTCGATCTGACCTCGTCCCTGCTGGGCGACACCGGCGAGGTGCGGATCGTCAATGCGTTCAACGAGGGCACGCTGCCCTTCCTGCCGGACGACGCGGTGATCGAGGTCCCGGCGGCCGTCAACGCTCAGGGCGCGAAGCCACTGCCCGTGCGCCCCCTCGAGCCCCTGTTCGCCGGCCTGGTCGCGCATGTCACCGCGTACGAACACCTGGCGCTGGAGGCGGCGTTGAAGGGCGGCCGGGAGCGGGTCTTCCAGGCGCTGCTGTCCCACCCCCTCATCGGCCAGATCGAATACGCCGAGAAACTGACCGACGACCTCATCGCGCACAACCGGGAGCATCTGGCGTGGGCCTGACCCAGTCCGTATCGACCCCCTCTCCTTCCCCTTCGTCCGCTTCCCCCACGCCCGCTTCCCCGCCGGACGGATCGGTCCTGGCGATCGACGCGGGCAACAGCAAGACGGACGTGGCACTCATCGGCCCGGACGGCTCCGTCCTCGGCACGGCCCGCGGCGGCGGCTTCCGGCCGCCCGTCGTGGGCGCCGAGCGGGCCGTCGGCTCGCTCGCGCCCCTGGTGGAGGAGGTGGCGCGGCAGGCGGGCCGGTCCGGTCCACCGCCCGCGGGGCATGTCTCGGCATGTCTGGCCAACGTGGATCTGCCCAGCGAGGAGGAGGAGTTGACGGGTGTCCTGGCCGATCGGGGCTGGGGCGCCACCGTCACCGTCGCCAACGACATCTTCGCCCTGCTGCGGGCCGGGGTCGCGGACGACGGCGAGCCAACCGGCGTCTCCGTCGTCTGCGGTGCGGGCATCAACTGCGCGGGGATCGGTCACGGCGGCCGGGTGGCCCGCTTCCCCGCGATCGGCCGGATCTCCGGCGACTGGGGCGGCGGGGGCTATCTGTCGGAGGAGGCGCTGTGGTGGGGGGCGCGTGCGGAGGACGGCCGCGGCGAGCCGACCGAGCTGGCCCGCGCCCTGCCCGCGCACTTCGGGCTGACCACCATGTACGAGCTGATCGAGGCGCTGCATCTGGGCCGGCTGGAATCGGGGCGGCGGCATGAGCTGACGCCGGTGCTGTTCGCGGTGGCCGAGGCCGGCGACGAGATCGCGCGGGCGATCGTCGAGCGCCAGGCGGAGGAGGTGGTGACCATGGCCACGGTCGCCCTCGGCCGTCTCGACCTGCTGGGCGAGGAGACACCGGTGGTGCTGGGCGGCGGGGTGATCGCGGCCCGCCATCCGCTGCTGGACGACCGGATCCGCGAGCTGCTCGCGGAGCGCGCCCCGAAGGCCGAGCCGCGGGTGGTCACCGCACCGCCGGTGCTCGGCGCCGCGCTGCTGGGCCTGGATCGCACCGGCGCGCCGGAATCGGCGTACACCCGGCTGCGCGCGCACTACGCCCCGGCCGATGGCACGGAAAGTGGAACCGAAAGCCCTTCCGGAGCGTAATGAAAAGGGGAGGGAAGATCGCGATCCGAACAAGATCCAGGCTCGACCGGTGACCTCTCCTGGCGCCGCGGTCCATACTGCTGCGACACCGACCGCGACACCAACCAGGAATCCGGGCCAAGGGGGAGGTCTTGTGTCATACCCGCCGACCACCGGCAGAGCCGCACCGCCGCCCGCGCCCGCGGCCCCGCCGCGGACCGCGTGGGCCGAGGGGCTCGACCGGGCGCGGGCGGCGGCGACGACCGAGCCCGGCCGCCTGCGCGTCATCGGAGCGGTGCTGGCCGCGCTGGTGGTCGCGTTCGGCGCGGTCACGGCCTGGCAGGTCTCCGACCGGCAGACCGCGGCGGACGCCGTGGCCGAGCGCAGCCAGCCGCTGAGCGCCGACGCGGCGCAGATCTACCGCTCCCTCGCCGACGCGGACACCACGGCCACCGCGGGCTTCCTGGCCGGCGGCCAGGAGCCTCCCCAGGTCCGGCAGCGGTTCGTGCGGGACATCGACACCGCCTCCAGGCTGCTGGTGCGGGCCGCGGCCAATACGGAGGGCTCCTCCTCCGCCCGCGACGAGATACGGAAGATCAATCAGCTACTGCCGGTCTACACCGGACTGGTCGACTCCGCGCGCGCCAACAACCGCCAGGGGCTGCCGCTGGGCGGCGCGTATCTGCGCTATGCCAACGACACCATGCGCGACAAGCTGCTGCCCGCCGCGGGCAGGCTCTACCAGGCGGAGACCGCCCGTCTCGGGGAGGACTACGAGGACGCCGAGGCATGGCCGTGGGTGGCGATCGCCACCGGCCTGGTCGCCCTGGGCGCGCTGGGCTGGGCCCAGCGCCGTGAGTTCCAGCGGACCAACCGGGTGCTCAACCGCGGTCTGCTCACCGCCACGGCCGCCTCCACGGTGGTGATGCTGTGGCTGGTGGTCGGCCACGCGGTCGCCAGCACCCAGCTCAGCGACTCCAACGACCACGGGGCGAAGTCCCTCCAGGTGCTCAACGAGGCGCGGATCGACTCCCTGCGGGCCCGCGCCGACGAGAACCTGACCCTGGTGGCGCGCGGCGCGGTCGTCGTGGACGAGGACGGCGCCGACAAGGGCAAGGACGCCTACGACGTCAGCTATGGCTCCCGGATGTCCGCGCTCGTGGGCACGGCGTCCGGCGGCCGTCCCTCGGACGGCAGCCTGCTGGACAAGGCGCGCGCCCTCGCGGACGACGACGAGGGCCGCGAGCCGGTGGAGAAGGCCGCAGACCGGATCCACGAGTGGCAGGTGCGGCACAAGGCCGCCCGCGCCGCCGACGACGGGGGCGACTACAAGAAGGCGCTGACGAGGGTCATAGGCGCCGAGGACAGCACCGGCGAGTCCTTCGACGCGGTGGACAGCCAGCTGGCCAAGGCCCTCGACCACGAGCAGCGGGAGTTCCAGCAGGCCGCCGACGACGGACGCGGCGCGTTCACCGCCATGGCGCTGGGGGCCGGGGTGCTGGCCGTGCTGGGAGCCGCGGGAGCGGTGCTGGGCATAGGCCGCAGACTGTCGGAGTACCGATGAGGACGATGGGGGGCGGAAGCATGCGATCGCTGCGATCGGCCGCCGCGGTGACGGTATGCGCCCTGGGCGTGGCCACGGCCATCGCGGTGCCGGCGATGATGGACGACGGCGGGGACGGCGACGGCAAGGGCGGTGCGCGGCAGCCGCGTACGGTGCGGACCGGCGCCGAGGCCGCGGCGGCGGACAGCTGCCGCGATCCCGAGGCGAGCCTGCGCCCGTCCAGTGCGAGCGGCCCCGCCATCAAGCGGATCAAGAACCGCGAGGTCAACGGGCACAAGCTCAACAAGCTGATCGCGGGCGTCGACCAGAACAGCTACCGCTGGGGATACCGCGATCCGGCCACCGGCGACCTCACCGGCTTCGACATTGACCTGGTGCGCGCCATCGCCGAGGACATCTTCGGCGACCCGGACGCGGTCATCTTCCGCACCATACCCACCAGTCAGCGCATCAAGGCCCTCCAGCAGGGCAAGGTCGACGTCGTGGTGCGCACCATGACCATCAACTGCGAACGGATCAAGGACGTCGCCTTCTCCACCGCGTACTTCCAGGCCGGGCAGCAGGTGCTGGTCCCCGACGACTCGTCCATCACCGGCTACAACAAGACCCTGCGCGGCAAGAAGGTCTGCACCGCCCAGGGTTCCACCGCCGAAGCCGAGCTGGACAAGCCGGACACCGGGGCCGAGCATCTGGGCGCGATCAAGGTGAAGCCCGTGCCCAACCAGCTGGACTGCCTGGTCAGACTGCAGCTCGGCCAGGTGGACGCGGTGATCACCGACAATGCGCTGGCGGCCGGCCAGGCGGCCCAGGACCCCTCCGTCAAGCTGGTCGGCTCGCGATTCACCGATGAGTTCTACGGCGTGGCGATGAACAAGAACGACGACGACCTGGTACGCCGGGTCAACAAGGTTCTGGAGAACTACCGCCAGGGCGGGGCAGGCAGCCCCTGGATGCAGGCTTACCAGAAGTGGCTCGCCAAGGACTTCAGCACGGCGCAGGAGAACCCGACGCCGCCCGCCCCCATATACAAGGACTAGAGGGGCCAAGGACTAGAGGGGCCAAGAACCAGCGCGGACAAGGACCAGCGCGCACCAGCACGACGGACCCGGACGCATCGGGTACGAGCAAGGATCACGGACCGGCAAGGATTAGCACCCGCCTCACACGCGTAGGGATGACGCAGCAGACGGATCACACAACGGTTACGGACATGGAGAGGTGATCGATGGGGGTCCCGGGACCCTTTCCCAGCTTCGCGGGGACACCCGACGGCCCGGTCATGGGCCGGGAGGAGGTGGACCGCGCACTGGCGAAGCTCGCCGCCGAACACGAGGCGATCGAGTCCTCGCTGCTCGCCCTCCAGGACCACGCGGGCAGAAGGCTTCTCGAGGGCGCCGAGCTCACGGGCGTCACCAAGGACCGCTGGTCCACCACCGAGCAGGCCATCTCTCTCCTGTGGAGCTACTTCGACGCGTACACCGAGGCCCTCACCCGGGCCCGTGAGGTGCGCTCCCGTCACCGCTGGCCGACGCAGGACGAGTTGGCCGAGCTCACCGAGCTGCTGTGCGGCACCGCGATCACCCTGCCCAGCAGCGCCACCCTCGGCGGTTCCCCGCTGCTCAGCGAGGAGTTGGGCCTGGACCGGCTGGTCGACCGGATGAACCGCTGGTACGCGGAGGCCCTCGACGTCATCGTCAGCGCCGACGCCGTATGGTCCGCGCTGCCCGCCCGGATCGACATGCTCTCCGCCGAGCTGCACCGCACCCGTTCGCTCGCCCACTCCGTGGGGGTGCGCCCCGGTGAGCACCCCTCGGGGGACGATCTGGAGCAGATCACCGCCGAGCTGACCGCGCTGCGCGCCGAAGTGGTCTCCGACCCGCTGGCCTTCTGGAAACCGGCCAGCGGCAGCTCCGCGCCCGGCGGCGGCAGCCCCGACACCGAGCGCTATGACCGCGCCGCCCGCGCCCTGGAGGACGTGCGCCGGGAGATCGAGGCGGTCCTGGATGTGCGGCAGGACGCCGAGCGGCGGCTGATGCGGCTGCGGGACGTGCTCTCCCGCGCCGATCGCACCCTGGCGGAGGCGCGCCAGGCGCGTGGTGAGGTGCTCGCGAAGATCGCGGCATCGGAGGTTCCGGCCGTCAGCGGCCCGCCGACCGCGCTGCACGAGCAGCTGGTCGCCGCCGCCGACTATCGCAGGCGCTCGCAGTGGCACCGGCTCTCGCCGCTGCTGGAGAGCCTGGAGCAGCGCGCCGACGACGAGCTGCTGCGGGCCCGGGAGTCGTTGACCGCGGTCACCGCGCCGCTCGCGGTCCGCGCCGAGCTGCGCGGCCGCCTCGACGCGTACAAGGCGAAGGTCGCCCGCCATGGCATGGCGGAGGATCCGTTCCTGGTGGAGCGGTACGACGTGGCCCGCCGGATGCTGTGGAGCGCCCCGTGTGATCTGCGGGCGGCCGAACAGGCCGTGCTGCGCTACCAGCAGGCGGCGGCCGAGGCCCTGGTGCCACGCCAGACGGGCCCGGCCGGGCAAGGCATCGAGGGAGGCACGGAATGAATGCGGCGGTCGTCGCCTGCCAGCGGCGTGACTGCGGCGGGTCCTACGAGGACGTGGGCGGAGGCGAGCTGTACTGCGATGTCTGCGGTATGGCCCCGGTCGTCTCACCGCAGGGGATGGTGGCCTCACCGCCCACCGGGATCACCGGCCGGGCCGGGCCGGGCGGAAGCTCCTCGGCACGGAGCGGGGCCTCCTCGGCACGGAGCGGCTCGTCGGCGTGGAGCGGAGGCTCGTCGGCGTGGAGCGGGCGTTCCTCCGCGACCGGCCAGGACTCCTCGTCCGGCACCTCGGACCGGTCACGTTCGGCACGCTCCTCCTCGTCCCGGCGCTCGGTGTCCGGGCGGCTGTCCCGCTCCATGTCCGGGCGGACCTCGTCCCGTTCGGTCTCGGTGCGCAGCTCCCGCTCCGCCACCTCGGCCTCCTCGGGGCGGAACGCCCTGGGCGCCGGTCTGGTCAGCGTCCCCGATGTACCGCGCCCCGATCCGCGGACGGCGGTGCTGGCGGACCCCGAGGTCCCCGAGCGCAAGCGGTTCTGCAGCCGCGGGGACTGCGGCGCCCCGGTGGGCCGCGCCCGCGGCGAACGGCCCGGCCGTACGGAGGGGTTCTGCACCAAGTGCGGCCATCCGTACTCGTTCGTACCGAAGTTGAACCCCGGTGACATCGTCCACGGCCAGTACGAGGTCGCGGGCTGTCTGGCGCACGGCGGCCTCGGCTGGATCTATCTGGCCATCGACCGCGCGGTGTCGGACCGCTGGGTGGTCCTCAAGGGCCTGCTGGACACGGGCGACGAGGAGGCGCTTGCCGCCGCCGTCTCCGAGCGCCGCTTCCTCGCCGAGATCGAGCACTCCAACATCGTCCGGATCTACAACTTCGTCGAGCACCTCGACCAGCGCACCGGCAGCCTCGACGGCTACATCGTCATGGAGTACGTGGGCGGCAAGTCCCTGAAGGACATCGCCAACGCCCGCCGCACCACCGAGGGCCGCCGCGATCCGCTGCCGGTGGAGCAGGCGTGCGCCTACGGCATCGAGGCGCTGGAGGCGCTCGGCCATCTGCACAGCCGCAATCTGCTCTACTGCGACTTCAAGGTCGACAACGCCATTCAGCAGCAGGACCAGCTCAAGCTGATCGACATGGGCGCGGTCCGGCGGATGGACGACCACGACAGCCCCATCTACGGCACGGTCGGCTACCAGGCCCCGGAGATCTCCGAGTCCGGCCCGTCGATCTCCTCCGACCTCTACACGGTGGCGCGCACCCTGGCCGTGCTCACCTTCGACTTCCAGGGCTATACGAACGTCTACGTGGACAGCCTGCCGGACCCCGAGCACATCGAGGTCTTCCGGGCTTACGAATCCTTCTACCGGCTGCTGGTGCGGGCCACCGATCCCGACCCTGGGCGCCGCTTCGCCTCCGCGCGGGAGATGGCCGACCAGCTGACCGGGGTGCTGCGGGAGGTCGTGGCGCTGCAGACCGGGCGGCCCCGGCCGGCCCTGTCCACGCTCTTCGGACCGGAACCACGCGTCGTGGACACCGAGTTGTTCGCCGACGACGGAAAGGACCCGTCCCTGCTGGGCGCCCGGTCCGCCGGCGGCGGCGCCACCGCGCCCGCCATCCCCGCGCAGCGCCCGCCGGGCCCCCTGGCCCTGCCGCTGCCCGCCATCGCCACGCTGGACGGACGGGCCACCGCGCTGGCGCTCCCGGTGCCGCTGGTGGACTCCGACGACCCCAACGCGGGGTTCCTGGCCGGTCTGCTGGCCGCCGACCCCGCCGAGGTGAGCGCCGCCCTGCGGACCGCGCCCGTGGACTCGGTCGAGCTGCGGCTGCGCCGGGTGCGCGCCCAGCTGGAGCTGGGCCAGGAGCACGACGCGGGCGTCGCGCTCACCGGTCTGGAGGCCGCGTACAGCGACGACTGGCGGATCGTCTGGTACCGGGGGCTGCACGCGCTCGCCACCGGCGACCGCGAGACGGCCGCGCTCTCCTTCGACGCCGTCTACGACGCGTTCCCCGGCGAGCCCGCGCCGAAGCTGGCGCTCGGCGTCTGCGCCGAGGTGCTGGGCCAGTTGGACAACGCGGCGGAGTACTACCGGCTGGTCTGGGCCACCGACCCCAGCTTCGTGAGCGCCGCCTTCGGCCTCGCCCGGGTCCTGCTGTGCTCCGGGGACCGCCCGGGCGCGGTGCGGGCCCTGGAGTCGGTGCCGGAGTCCTCGATCCACTACACGGCGGCGCGGGTCGCCGCCGTACGAGCGCGGCTGCGCCAGCGCGCCCCGTACGACGCCCTGCTGAGCGATCTGACGGCCTCGGCGGTCCAGGTCGAGCGGCTGGGCGAGTTCGGTCTGGACGCGGTGCGGCGCGAGCGGCTGCGTACCGAGGTCCTGGGCAGCGCCCTGGATTGGGTACTGTCCGGCAGCAGCGGGGCGCCCCCGGGACACAACCGGCCGCCTCTGCTCGGCAGCAGCCTGGACGAGCGCGGGCTGCGCTTCGGATTGGAGCGCTCGTACCGTGTACTCGCCAGACTCGCGCAGCGAGGCGAGGAGAGGATCGAACTGGTGGAGCGAGCCAACCGTTTCCGCCCCAGGACGTGGGTGTGATCGATGTCGCAGATGCCGCAGCCGCCCCAGCTGTCAGCCTGCCCGACCTGTGATGAGCCGCCGCAGGCGGGGGACAGATACTGCGATCAGTGCGGTGCCGATCTGACGGTGGCGGCCGCGCTGGCTGCGGAGGCCGCGCTGTCGGCGGAGGCGATCGCCGACCGGCCGGAGGCGCACGGCGACCTGCCGGTGCCGCCGCGGGTGAACGGGGCGGCGCGGTCCACCCACCCGGGGCCGGAGCCGGACGACTACGAGCTGGCCGCCCCGGTCCCCGGCGGGTACGGCCAGGTGGCCGATCCGCGGGCCGCGGCGGCGCTCGGCGCGCCCGAGGCACCCGGCGAGTCCGGCATTCCCCCGGAGACCAACGCGAGTACGCACACCAGCGCGGCGAGCAGCACGGGCAGCGGGACCGGCACCGGTGCGGACCCCCGGCTGCCCGGCGGCGAGCACCGCCCCCGGTGCGCCGCGTGCCAGGAGGGCACCATCGACCAGGACGGATACTGCGAGCGCTGCGGACACGCCCAGGCACGGACACGCGACCATATGGAGAGCGAGTTGGAGGGAGTCGCGGCGGCCAGCGACCGGGGGCTGCGCCACCACCGCAACGAGGACGCGTTCTCGGTGTCCACCGCCGCGCTGCCCGACGGCTCACCGGTCACGGTCGCCGTGGTGTGCGACGGGGTCTCCTCGGCCACCCGCCCCGACGACGCCTCGGCCGCCGCGGCCCATGCCGCGAGTCAGGCGCTGCGGGCCTCGCTGCCGCGCGGCGCCCATCCCCAGCAGGCCATGAACGAGGCGATCATCGCCGCCGCCGACGCGGTCAACTCCCTGGCCCTGGACACCGGCGCGGCGCCTCCCCACCACGAGGGTCAGCGCCATCAGAACGCACCGGCGTGCACCATCGTCAGCGCCGTCGTCACCAGCGACATCCTCACCATCGGCTGGGTCGGGGACAGCCGCGCCTACTGGGTCCCCGACGACCGTACGGCCCCGCCCGCGCGGCTCACCGAGGACGACTCCTGGGCGGCCCAGATGGTGGCCGCGGGGCTGATGTCGGAGGCGGAGGCGTACGCGGACGAGCGCGCCCACGCCATCACCGGCTGGCTCGGGGCGGACGCCTATGAGCTGGAGCCCCACACCGCCTCGTACAAGCCGGACCGGCCGGGCGTCGTGGTGGTGTGCACCGACGGGCTGTGGAACTACGCCGAATCGGCGGAGCAGATGGCCCGCGCGGTGCCGCCGGACGCCCGCTCCCGGCCGCTGAACAGCGCGCGGGTCCTGGTCGGCCATGCCCTGGACGGCGGGGGCCACGACAACGTAACAGTGGCGGTCGTGCCGTTCCCCGCTGCCCCGGGCCGGGCAGGATCCGCCTGACGGTCGCCAAGGAGCGGATGACATGGCCCACTTCTCCACGCCCGATGCGCCGCGGTTCTCGGTGGAGGTCTACCAGAACGAGTACCTCCCCGAGGGAGGCCGCGAGGTGAACGCGATCATCACCGTCACCTCGGCCGGCGGCGGGGCCACGGCAGGGCCGCCGATACCCGCCCCCGCCCATGGTGGGTACGAGGACGTTCCCGGCGCGTACGACAGCGCGTCCGGCCGGGCCGGCGGCTCCCCCCGCGCGGCCGTGGTGATCATGGTGGACTGCTCCGGCTCCATGGACTATCCGCCGACGAAGATGCGCCACGCACGGGACGCGACCGCCGCGGCGATCGACACCGTGCGCGACGGCGTGGCCTTCTCCGTGGTGGCGGGCACCCACAAGGCGGTCGAGGTCTTCCCCGGCAACGGGCGGCTGGCCATCGCCGATCCGCTCACCCGCGCCCAGGCCAAGGAGGCACTGCGGAGCCTGAGTCCGGGCGGCGGCACCGCGATCGGCACCTGGCTGCTCCAGGCCGACCTGCTGCTCGGCTCCGTCGATGCCGCGATACGACACGGCATCCTGCTCACCGACGGGCGGAACGAGCACGAGGAGCCGCAGCGGCTGCGGACCGTGCTCGACGCCTGCGCGGGCCGCTTCACCTGCGACGCCCGCGGGGTGGGCACCGACTGGGAGGTCGAGGAGGTCACCGGTATCGCCGCCGCCCTGCTCGGAACGGCGGACATCGTAGCCGATCCCGCCGGGCTCACCGCAGACTTCACGCGGATGATGGAGACGGCGATGGGCAAGGAGATCGCCGACGTCAGCCTCCGGCTGTGGACCCCCAAGGGCGCCGAGGTGGCGTATGTGAAACAGGTCGCACCGACGGTCGAGGATCTGACCGCCCGGCGCGTCGAGGCCGGTCCGCGCGCGGGCGACTACCCCACCGGGTCCTGGGGCGATGAGTCCCGCGACTACCACCTCTGTGTGAGGGTTCCGGCGGCGGAGGTCGGCCAGGAGATGCTCGCGGCCAGGATTTCCCTGGTCCAGCCGGTGCCCGACGGGGTCGGCAGCCCGCCCAGTCCGCTGGCGCAGGGGCTGGTGCGCGCGGTGTGGACCGATGACCTGGCCGTTTCCACCGCGATGAATCCGCAGGTGGCGCACTATACGGGCCAGGCCGAACTGGCGCAGGCCATCAAACAGGGCATGAATGCCCGCAAGTCCGGCGATGCCGAACAAGCGACCGCGAAGCTGGGGCGTGCCGTACAACTGGCGGCCGCATCGGGGAACGAGGACACGGCGAAACTGCTTGCGAAGGTGGTGGACGTGCTCGATGTGGCGGCAGGTACTGTGCGACTGAAGGCGAAGGTCGCGGAGGCGGACGAGATGACACTCGAAACGCGCTCCACCAAGACAGTTCGCGTCAAGAAGTAGCACATAACCAGCACTCACGTAGCTCTTCTCGGCAGAAACGCCAAGAACGCCACAGAGGGGGATCCGACATGCCGACCTGTCCCAACGGCCACCAATCGGCGGCCGACGACTGGTGCGAGGTGTGTGGGCACCGGATGTCGGGGACACCCATGCCCTCCGGCGCCGTCCCGCCACCTCCGCCCACGCCGAACGGCCCCGGTGTTCCCGTGCCACCGGGTGGCTACGGGAGTCCGGGGCCGGGCGGCCCACCGCCGCCCGGCGGCGCGGGTGGCTACGGCTATCCGGCACAGCAGCAGGAGCTGTGCCCGCAGTGCCGTACGCCGCGTGAGGCGCAGGCCCCGTTCTGTGAGGAGTGCCGCTTCAACTTCCAGACGCACACGCCGTCTCCGTACGGCCCGCCGCAGGGCGGTTACGCGCCGCCGCAGCAGCCGGGGCCGCCGCAGCCCGGGCCCGGGGGACCGCAGGGCCCGCACCCGACGCAGGGCGGCGGTCAACCCCCCGGCTTCGGCGGCGACAGCGACTGGACGCTTCCGCCGCCGCAGGGGGGCGCACCGCACCAGGGCACGCCCCCGCACGGTGCCCCGCAGCACGGTGCCCCGCAGCAGGGCGCCCCTGGCCACGGCGCGCCCCAGGCCCCGCAGTACGGCTACGGCTACCCCCAGGCCCCGGCGCCCCCGGCCCAGCCGTACGGGAACGAGGGGTACGCCCCGCCGCCCCAGCAGCAGGGGCCGGGGCACCAGCCGCCGCAGCAGCAGCACCCCGGTGCCCCGCAGCAGCAGCACCCCGGCGGCGCCCAGTTCGGCCAGGGCGGGGCCCCGGCGCAGGGGCCCGGAAACTGGATAGCCGTCGTCGCCCCGGACCGTGACTACTTCATGGCGATGATGAACCGCAGCGGTCCGGAGGCCGCCGGGCTGAACCTCCCGGCCTACTCCCCCGAGCAGCAACTGCCGCTCAACGGCCACCAGATCACCATCGGCCGACGCCGCCACAGCACCGGTGAGGCCCCCGACATCGACCTCGGGCGGCCGCCCGAGGACCCGGGCGTCTCGCACCAGCACGCGCTCCTCGTCCAGCAGCCCGACGGCGTCTGGGCGGTCGTCGACCAGGACTCGACCAACGGGACCACGATCAACGGCGGCGAGGAGCCGATCCAGCCGTTCGTGCCGGTCCCGCTCCGGGACGGCGACCGCGTCCACGTCGGCGCCTGGACGACGATCACCGTGCGCCGGGGCTGAGACCCCGGAAGGGCTCAAGACGGCCGGGAGGGCCCAGCGGCCAGCCGTAGGCGCCCTCCGGGTCGTCCAGCCAGGCCCATTGGCGCTCGCCCCGCACCGTCACCCCGTAGCGCTCCCGCCCCGGCCTGCCCTCGTGCTCCCACAGCGCGAGGGCTTCGACCGGCTCCATATGGCCCGCGGCCACGTTCAGCAGGAAGCGGAAGGAGTCGTCCAGCAGCGGCCGGGACGGCAGCCCGTGGGTGGGCACCTGAGGCGGCGGGCCGCTGCCGCGCAGCGGGACGAAGTACGCGGGGATGGCCAGGAAGTGCCCCTCGGCATGGCGGGCGTCGGCGACCCTCAGGGCGATCAGCCCGGTCGCGAGCGGCGTCAGGATCAGCGCGTCCGGCCGGCACTGACCGAGCCATGCGGACGGGATGGACGCCACGGCGCAGGTGGCGATGATCCGGTCGTAGGGAGCGCGCAGCGGACAGCCGCGCGCCCCGTCCCCGGTGACGACCGCGGGGCAGAATCCGGCCGCGGCCAGATGGTTACGGGCGGCCTCGGTGATCTCCGGGTCGAGGTCGAGGGTGGTGACGTGGGCGTCGCCGAGCCGATGGGCCAGCAGCGCGGCGTTGTAGCCGGTGCCCGCGCCGATCTCCAGCACCCGGTCCCCGTCCCGCACCTGGAGCGCCTGGAGCATCCGCGCCATCAGCGACGGCTGGCTGCTGGAGGTGATCAGTTCACCGTCGCGCACCCGCGTGGCGAGCGGGGCGTCCGCGTAGGCGCCGGCCAGCCAGCGGGCCCGGCGCAGCGGATGGGGGTCGTCGCGCCACAGCCGGGTGTAGCCGACCGTTCCGTGCGCCGCACCCACCTGCCCTGTCCCCGCCGCCCCCGCCGTTTTGGCGCCCGGCGGTGCGGCCGCCACGGCAGCGTCCCCCGCCTCGTAGTAGTAGGGCACGAAGAGATGGCGCGGCACCTCCTCGAAGGCCGCCCGCCAGGCGGGGTCGGTGAGCCCGCCGCCCGCCACGATCTCCCGGACCAGCCCGGTCCGCAGCGCCGCGGCCTCCTCGGCGTACCCATCGGCCTCCCGGCGCGCAGGCTTCCGCCGCGCCACACGCTCCGCGGCGTCCGGCGCACTCCGTGTGCTCCCGCCCGTGCTGCCCATGACTCCACTCTCCTGCGCCCGGCCCCCGGCCGCGACCCACGCCCCCTTTTCCAGACGGGGGCGTCTGAGAGCATGGAGGCGTGAAAGAGATTCCGCGAGGCACACTTCAGGAGCAGACCTTCTACGAGCAGGTCGGTGGCGAGCAGACCTTCCGGCGTCTGGTGCACCGCTTCTACCAGGGGGTCGCGGAGGACCCGCTGCTCCGGCCGATGTACCCCGAGGAGGACCTGGGACCGGCCGAGGAGCGGCTCGCACTCTTCCTGATGCAGTACTGGGGCGGCCCCCGCACCTACAGCGACAACCGCGGCCACCCCCGGCTCCGGATGCGCCACGCCCCCTTCACCGTGAACCGCGCCGCCCATGACGCCTGGCTGCGCCATATGCGCGACGCGGTGGACGAGCTGGAGCTGGCCCCGGAGCTCGAGCGCCAGCTGTGGCACTACCTCACCTACGCCGCCGCCTCCATGATCAACACGGAGGGCTGACCCGGCGGGTCGACCTGGAGGGCCGACCCGGCGGGGTTGGCCTGAACGACCCCGCCGGGCTGACCGCTGGGCTCAGGTGGGCGTGACGGACAGCCCGGACAGACCGCCGGACAGGCCCTGCGTACGCACCGCGATCGAGCCGTACGGCGTGCGCAGCCGCAGCCAGCCGCCCGCGGTGAGCAGCGCCAGAGGCTCGGCCATGGAGCCGAGCCCGGCCGCGGCGACACTGGGGAGAACCTCGAGGCCGGACGGAGCGGCGAGCGCCCGGACCGGGCGCAGGAAGCCCAGCGACTGCGCGGCGTGCACGGCACGCAGCGGGAGCCCGGTGTCGCCGAGGGTGCGGGACCAGATCTCATGGCCGATGCGGTCGCGCTCGGCGCGCGTACGGCGCTCCTCGGGGAGCGCCGCGTCGCGGGCCCGGAACTCGGCGACGGCGGCGGCGACCGCCCCGCGCACCTCCTCCACGCCCGGCAGCCCGTTCGCCCGGCGCCAGCCGCCACGCGGCGGCAGCACCCCGGCCCAGGGCGGGCCGGTGACGGCCTGCGGCACGGTGACCACCAGGCCCCGGTCGCGGCCCTCGGGCCCGTCGGCGGTCCGCGCGGCCCGCGCCGTGTCCAGCGCGTCCGCGAATTCGCCCGCCGAAACTGTCGTGTCCAGCGCGCCCGCTCCGGCCGACGTGTGCGGTGTGTCCGATGCGGCCTCGGTGCCGACGATCGCCTCGAGCCGCGCCGTACGGATCGCGAGAACCTCGAAGGAGGGCGGCCGGCCGAAGACGGCGAGCACACCGCCGCCCGCCTGCAGCCGCACCGCCGCCGCCCGGTCGTAGTGGATCAGCCGGGCCAGGAAGGCGGCGAGATCGGCCGCCTCCCCGGCGTCGGCGAAGTGGAGCTCCTGGCTGGAGGCCGTCATACCGAGACGGCCCCCTCCGCCCGTTCGGCGCCATCGGTGGATCCGGCGGGCTTCGTGGACGCCTTGGACGCCTTCTTGGCGGCGCCCTTCTTCACCGGGTCCGGCTCCAGGTACTCGGTCAGGAACTTCTCCTCTTCCGGGGTGACCCGGCGCGGGCGGCCCTGGTCGAGGTCGTAGGGCACGATGCGGGTGGCGGCACGCACATACAGGGCGTCCTCGTCCTTGATCTCATAGCGCAGGGTGAGGTACGCGGCCTTGATCTCCGTCACCCAGGTCTCGATCGTCACCGGCCGGTGCCGGTGGACGAGGGGCCGCAGATAGTCGATCTCGTGCCGGGCCACGACCACGCCGCCGGTGAACGCGTCACTCCCGTTCCCCGGCGCCAGCCGCCACATGAAGTCGACCCGGGCCTCCTCCAGATAGCGGAGGAAGGTCACGTTGTTGACGTGGCCGAACGCGTCCATGTCGGACCAGCGCAGGGGACAGGGGTAGATATGGCGTGCCATCCACTCAGCCCCGGGTCAGCTTCTTGTAGGTGGCGCGGTGCGGACGGGCCGCGTCCGGGCCGAGCCGCTCGATCTTGTTCTTCTCGTACGACTCGAAGTTGCCCTCGAACCAGAACCACTTGGATTCGCCCTCGTACGCCAGGATGTGGGTGGCGACGCGGTCGAGGAACCAGCGGTCGTGGGAGACGACCACGGCGCAGCCGGGGAAGTCGAGCAGCGCGTTCTCCAGCGAGGAGAGGGTCTCCACGTCGAGGTCGTTGGTGGGCTCGTCGAGGAGCAGCAGATTGCCGCCCTGCTTGAGGGTGAGCGCGAGGTTGAGGCGGTTGCGCTCACCGCCCGAGAGCACCCCGGCCGGCTTCTGCTGGTCCGGGCCCTTGAAGCCGAAGGCGGAGACATAGGCGCGGGAGGGCATCTCGACCTGGCCGACGTTGATGTAGTCGAGCTCGTCGGAGACGACCGCCCACAGCGTCTTCTTGGGGTCGATGTTGGCGCGGCTCTGGTCGACGTAGGAGATCTTGACGGTCTCGCCGACCTTGATGCTGCCCGCGTCGGCGGTCTCCAGGCCCTGGATCATCTTGAAGAGCGTGGTCTTACCGGCGCCGTTGGGGCCGATGACGCCGACGATGCCGTTGCGCGGGAGGGTGAAGGAGAGGTCGTCGATCAGGACCTTCTCGCCGAACGCCTTGGAGAGGTTCTCCACCTCGACCACGACATTGCCCAGACGCGGGCCCGGCGGGATCTGGATCTCCTCGAAGTCCAGCTTCCGGGTCTTCTCGGCCTCGGCGGCCATCTCCTCGTAACGGGTCAGCCGGGCCCGGGACTTGGCCTGGCGGCCCTTGGCGTTGGAGCGGACCCAGTCCAGCTCTTCCTTGAGGCGCTTGGCGCGCTTGGCGTCCTTCTGGCCCTCGACCTTCAGACGGGCCTGCTTCTTCTCCAGGTAGGTGGAGTAGTTGCCCTCGTAGCCGATGGCGCGGCCGCGGTCGAGCTCCAGGATCCACTCGGCGACGTTGTCCAGGAAGTACCGGTCGTGGGTGATGGCCACGACGGTGCCCGCGTACTTGGCGAGGTGCTGCTCCAGCCAGTTGACGGACTCGGCGTCCAGGTGGTTGGTGGGCTCGTCCAGCAGCAGCAGGTCGGGGGCCTCCAGCAGCAGCTTGCAGAGCGCGACGCGGCGCTTCTCACCACCGGAGAGGGTGGTGACCGGCCAGTCGCCGGGCGGGCAGCCGAGGGCGTCCATGGCCTGCTCGAGCTGGGCGTCCAGGTCCCAGGCGCCTGAGTGGTCCAGGTCCTCCTGGAGCTTGCCCATCTCCTCCAGCAGCTCGTCGCTGTAGTCGGTCGCCATCTGCTCGGCGATCTCGTTGAAGCGGTCCAGCTTGCCCTTGGTGACCGCCACACCGTCCTGGACGTTCTCCAGCACGGTCTTGGACTCGTCCAGCGGGGGCTCCTGGAGCAGGATGCCGACGCTGTAGCCGGGCGAGAGGAAGGCGTCACCATTGGACGGCTGCTCCAGGCCGGCCATGATCTTCAGCACCGTCGACTTACCGGCGCCGTTGGGGCCCACGACACCGATTTTCGCGCCGGGCAGAAAGCTCAGCGTGACATCGTCGAGGATCACCTTGTCGCCGTGCGCCTTGCGCGTCTTGCGCATGGTGTAGATGAACTCAGCCAAGAGAAACCGTCCGGCAATCTGGTAGGTATCGAGGTGCGGCTCCGCCGCGGTGTCCGTACCCGTGGCGGCTCCACCGCGTGAGGGTAGATACAGCCATCTTGCCGTACGCCGCGCCCGAGGCGGAAACCCGTTTGGTCCGGCGTGCGGCATGGGTCCGGCATTCGCCGTCCCCCGGCGACGCGAAGGGCCGGAGCCTCCACGAGGCTCCGGCCCTCCATCACCGCGTTCTTTCGATGATCACCACATTCGGTGACCGTCGCTTCACTCAGCGATCACTGCTGCCCCGGCGTCGCCGCTCCGGCGTCGCCGACCTGGGGTTCACTCGCCCGCGGGCGCCTTCTTCTTGCGGACGAAGAAGATCGCGCCGCCACCGACCACGACCAGCGCCACGGCGATGCCCGCGATCATCGGGGTGTTGCTGCTGCTACCGGTCTCGGCGAGGTCGCCACCGGAGGTGTCACCACCGGTGCTGCCACCGGCCGACGCGGGGCTCGGCTGCGAGGAGGGGGTGTCGCTGCTGCCGCCGCTGCTGGAGGTCTTGCAGTCGAGAACGCCGGAGAAGGTCTTCTCGAAGCCGTTCGGACCGGCGATGGTGAACTTGTAGCTCTGGTCCTCCTTCACCGGGGCGGTGACGGTCTTCGACTGACCCGCCTCGACGGTGTACTTCTGGCCCAGCAGCTCGAAGGTGAACGCCTCGTCGCCCTTGTTGGTGGCCGTGATGTCCACGCCGCCCTTGGCGCAGTCCTTCTCGGCGGAGACCGCCGGGACCGCGCCCTTCTTCGCCCAGTTCGCGGTGGCGGTGGCGGAGACGGTGCTCTCGCTGGAGCCGGCCAGGATCTGCGTCTGGCTCTTGGTGGCGCTGGCGAACGCGCGGCCCACCGGAACCTTGGTGGCGGCCTGGGCGGTCAGCGTGGCGGAGCCGTCCGACGCGCCCTCCGGGACGTCGAAGTACACCTCGCCGCCGTCGGCGGCGCTGGTGAGGGTCTTGCCGCTCTTGTCGACGAGCTTGACGCCGCTGCCCGCGGACTCGGTGCCCGGGGCCAGGGTGACGCTGTCGGCGTTGGTGTGGACCTTGACCGGGCCGAGCCGCTCACCGGCCTTGCCGGAGACCGCCGGCGGGTCCAGGCTCAGCGACGCCTTGGGCTCCTGGAGGTTCTGCGCGCTCTTCTCCAGGTAGTCGGCCAGCTTCTCGGCCTGCGGGTCGGCCGCGTCCACCTTCGCGTTGTCGGAGAAGCGCCAGATGGCGACCTGCGTGCCCGCGGCGGCGGTCTTCTCGGTGAGCGGGCCGGTGCCCGCCGTCTTCGCCAGCGCACCGAGGTCGTTCACCTGCGGGTAGGAGTTCTGCAGAACCCAG
Source organism: Streptomyces yongxingensis (assembly GCF_055597465.1). Taxonomy (NCBI): domain Bacteria; kingdom Bacillati; phylum Actinomycetota; class Actinomycetes; order Kitasatosporales; family Streptomycetaceae; genus Streptomyces; species Streptomyces yongxingensis. The sequence continues at coordinate 7,187,755 of NZ_CM145717.1, read as the reverse complement.
TTGATCTTGCCCGCGTTGGGGTTGTTCGCCAGCGACGTCTCGGCCCAGGACTTCTCCTCGTACTTCGCCTTGCTCTGCGTCGGGTTGTGCAGATCAATGCAGTACGTCTGGATGGAACCGCCATTGTCGACCGACATCTCGAAGAGACCGGCGCCGACCTGCTGGTCCTTGCCGTTGTCGTGAATGATGGCCTTGTCGAACGTCTTGAGACCGCCCAGCGTGGCGGTGGCGCCGCCCTGACTCGGGGGCGCGTCATCGGCGGCGGCGGTGCCGGCGGTGACTATCGCGCCCGCCGCGACCAGACCGGACGCCAGAACGGCGGCCGCAAGGCGGGCAGCGCCCCGCCTCCTTACAGAAATCATGGTTTCCCCTCCGGGCGAGCGCCAGTCAGTTGGTGCGCCTCGCCAGCGAACTCAAAACTCAGGAACCCCCGTTGGGCACGCACGGATCCTAGGGAGAAAGGAACCGCACGCTCCCCGGGAATACCTAGACCCAACCGATCCGAATCGGAATCGTTATCTAATCCCCGGATCCCATATGACCTGGGATTATCGACAAATCTCCCGTGGTCGCGGCCGCTCACGGGGAAGTTGCCCCGGTCGGCGTGTTTAGAAGCGGTTTGGCCTGCGAAACCCGGCGAAATGCGGATGTACCCCGCGTGAGATCGTGTCCGACCGCCACCGCGTCGATCTCCGCGGTGACCCAGCGCCTGGGCTGATGCGCCCCGTCGCCGGAATCCCCGCCCGGGGCCGGAGGCGCGGCCGTGCCTCTCCCTTCCTCTTCTCCCTGAAGCGGCCGGTCCCTCTCCCGCTCCCGGTCCCATTCGCGCTCCCGCACCCGCAACGTCCCATGGACGACAAGGGGTTCACCGAGCGATACCGACCCGGCGACATTCACGGCGAGCGACCGCCACGTCCAGACCGTGTAGAAACTCGTGTACGCGTCCGCCCACGCGTCCCGCCCCCGGTCCCACCGGCGCACCGTCACCGCCAGCCGGAACCGGGCCACCGCGACACCCGCCGCCGTCTCCCAGAAGTCCGGCCGCGTCGCGGCATTGCCCACCACGGTCACCCAGCTCTCGTTCACCGGCTACGCCTCCCCCATCACTCCGCGGCTCTCCCGTGCCGTTCGTGGACCATGCTGCCCGGCATCTCGAAACCCCGCCGGGGCCTGTGCACGAGCCCGCGTTTGTGGACAACTCGGCCACCCGGACGAGTGACCGCCCATCACGCCCCGGCCCTGAGACCGCGTCCGTCACGCCGAGCCGGGTCCGGCGGAGCTTGGCGCCTGCGGCGGGCTGGCCCCCCTCCCCGCCCCTTTCCACAACTGGGGCTCCGCCCCAGACCCCGGGTCCAGGGGCAGAGCCCCTGCCACGCGGCGGAGCCGCATAGCGATGCCCTGGGGAGGGGCGGGGAAGCATCGCTATGCGGCTCCGCAGCCTGGTCCGCCGGACGCCCCGTAGAGCGTCTTGTACCGCCCGTCAGGCCCCGCCCGCCGCGATCACGTACTGCGCCCGTACCTCCCCGTACCGCGCCAGTTCCGTCTCCACCGGCTCCAGCACCCGTCTGCGCCCGCACTCGGCCGCTGCCTCCCGCAGCCGGCCCTCCACCGACCGGCCGTGGCGCCGGGCGGGCCCCCGCGCGGCCGCCCGGGAGGCCCACGCCAGCGCCGGGCCGACCGCCGCGCCGCCCATCACCAGCAGCGCCGGCATCCACCACTCCGGCCCGCCGAACACTCCGGCCATGGCCCCCAACAGCCACAGCACCCCCATCACTTGCACCAGCAACACGGTCACCTGAGCCGCCGCCACCATCGACCACCACACGGGCCGGACCGGCCGCCGGCGCGCCGTCTCGGCCGCCACCGCCTCGTCGACCGCCTCCGCCAGCCCCCTGCCGCCCCACCCCGCCGCCTCCCGTACGGCCTGGGCCCATGGACCGGGCAGCCCGGCCGTCGCCTCGTCCCCGAGCGTCCGTACGGCCTCCTCCACCGCGGGGCGCGCCGTGACCGCCTCCACCGCCACCGTGCGCGCCCGCGCGCCCGGGATCTCCGTCCACGCCCCGGCTCCGGGGGGCCGCGAGCCCCGAGAGCCGCCTCGAGAGCTCCCTGCGGCGCGGTTCTTCCTCCCCCGCAGCCGCCCCCACGGCGTTCCGCACGCCCACTCCGCGTCCCTCAGCCAGGCGCGCTCGGCCGCCTTCCCGGCCGCGCCCGCGCCGGCCGCCTCGGCCAGCCGGTCCTCGAACTCCGCCCGCGCCCGCTCGGTGAGCCCGACCGGCCCGCCGTCCGCCACGTACTGCGGCCGCAGCCGCGTCATCGTGCCGTCCACGTCCGCCGACAGCCGGCGCTCGGCCGCCCCGCACTCGGCCGTGAGCCGCGCGAGCATCTCCCGCAGCTCCCCGACGCCCTCGCCGGTCAGCGCGGACAGCGCGAGCACGGCGGCCCCCGGCTCCCCGTGCTCCCCGAGCGCGAGCCCGTCCTCGTCCAGCAGCCGCCGCAGATCGTCCAGCACCTGGTCCGCGGCCTCGCCCGGGAGCCGGTCCACCTGGTTGAGCACGACGAAGGTCACCTCGGCGTATCCGGCGAGTGGCCGCAGATAGCGCTCATGGAGGACCGCGTCCGCGTACTTCTCGGGGTCCACCACCCACACCACCGCGTCCACCAGACCCAGCAGCCGGTCCACCCGCTCCCGGTGGCCCGGGGCGGCCGAGTCGTGGTCGGGCAGGTCGAGCAGGACCAGGCCGCGCAGCGCGGGGTCGTACGGATAGCCCGGGTTGCGCCGGTCCACCGCCGGGATGCCGAGGCGGTCCAGCAGGCCGTCGGCGTGGTCGGTCCACGCGCAGGCGAGGGGCGTGGCGGTAGTGGGGCGGCGGATCCCGGTCTCGGAGAGGGGGGCTCCGGCGAGGGCGTTGAACAGTGTCGACTTACCGCTTCCGGTGGCCCCGGCGACGGCGACCACGGTGTGCCCGTAAGGATGCCGTCCCCGCGCGTCCGCCTCGTCGAGCACCCGCGCGGCCCCGGCGAGCGTGCGCCCCTCGAGCCGGGACCGGGACAGCCCGACAAGCTGGCGCAGGGCCTCCAGACGGGGCCGGAGAGTGCCCGTGGCGAAGCTGCGGACGCCGGCCTGGTAGACGGCGTACGGAGGCCCGCCGAAGGACCGCCGGCCGGTCTCCTCCCCCGGGAAGAAGCCCGCCGCGGCGCCGGGGATGTCCGGTGCGGCCTCCTCCGCCGCCCCCTGGTCCGTCGCACGGGGCGGGAGGCCCGCGGCGCGCCCGGCGGTCCTGCGGTGCGCGCGCCGGGCGATCAGGCCGTCGTCCCAGGTGTGGCGGCCCTCCGCCGCCAGACCTCCCCCGCCGCCCCGGCCGCCCTCGTTGCCGCCGTTGCCCTCCGTGGCCGTCACCTGCGGTCACCTCTCCTTCTGCAGTACGGACAGCGCGGCGATCAGCTCGACCTGGTGTTCCGGTGACATGTCCAGGGCGTTCAGAGGGGCGAGTCTGCGGTCGCGCTCCGCCCGCATCGCGCGGGTGACACAGCCGTCGAGCAGCCGTCCCCCGCGGTCGCCCAGGCGCAGCGCCGCATGCGCGCCCAGGGTCTCGGCGAGCTGCTCGCCCGCCTTACGGGCGCGGCGTCCGCCCAGGAGCGACGCGGCGAGCAGGGCGGCGATCTCCTCCGGCACGCAGCTGCCCCCGCATTCGGCGATCCGGGCCCGGGCCTCCTCCTCGGCCAGCTCCTCGGCACAGCGCCGCCAGTGCCGTACGGCCACGCCGATCCGCTCGGCGGCGCCGCGCGCGTCGGACTGGGCGAGCCCGGCCCGCGCGGCCGGATCCCGCCTCCCGGCCTCCGCGACCCGTTCGTCGGCCGTGGCCGCCGCGCCGCGCAGCAGGGTGGCCAAGGAGTCGGTGAGAGCCGTAAGGAGCTCATCGGGGGCGCTGCCGTGCGGCAGGCCGTGCCAGTGGGTGAGCGCACCGCCCGCGAGCGCCGTGCCTTGCGCGATCTCGCGCCGCACCCGCTCCACGGCCTCCCCGTACGCGCCCTCGACCCGCTGGATCAGCCGCACCGCGGCCGCGTGCTGCGCGGCCGCGGCCCCGGCCAGCGCGGGCATCCGGGCGCGCAGCGAGGCGAGCGTTCCGGCGGCCGTACGGGTGGCGGCGACGGTACGGGCGTACGGATCCTGTGCGTGCTGGGTGAGCCAGGCCCGCAGGGCGGCGACGGCGGTGGCCGGGAGCAGCCCGCTGCCGCCGCCCGCGGATTCGGGGAGCTCGGGGATGGTGAAGCGCGGGACATCGCCGAGCCCGGCCGCCGTAAGGAGCCCGGCGTACTGCCGGGAGACCTCGGCGGCAAGCTGGTGCGGCACCCGGTCGAGGACGGTGACGAGGGTGACGTCGTACTCCTTGGCGGTCCGCAGCAGATGCCAGGGGACGGCGTCGCCGTAGCGGGTGGCGGTGGTGACGAGCACCCAGATGTCAGCGGCGCAGATCAGTTCCGCGGCCAGATCGCGGTTCCGCGCGACCAGCGAGTCGATGTCCGGCGCGTCGAGCAGGGCGAGCCCCCGCGCCAGCCCCGGGTCGGTCTCCACCCGCAGCGCCGCCGGCCCCTCCTGCGCCCGCCCCTCCTCGTCGTACGCGCTCTCCGCCCGCTCCCCCTGCGCCGGCACCCACACCCGGGTGAGCCGCGGCAGCACCCGCTGCCCGGCGAACCAGGGGTGGTCGTCGGGGTGGCACACCAGCACCGGCGTACGCGTTGTGGGCCGCAACACACCGGCCTCGGTGACCCGTCGGCCGACCAGCGAATTGACGAGGGTGGACTTGCCCGCGCCCGTGGATCCCCCGATTACCGCCAGCAGGGGCGCTTCGGGGGCGCGCAACCGGGGCACGAGGTAGTCGTCCAGTTGAGCGAGCAGCTCGGCGCGGCTGCGGCGAGCGCGGTCGGCGCCGGGAAGGGGGAGCGGAAACCGAGCGGCGTCGACACGGTCACGCAGTGAGGTCAGCGCGTCGAGCAGCCGGGGCCGTACGTCCAAGATCGCCACGTGGTGAAGAATGCCCGCTTTTGGTGTCTTTTTGAAGCGTATGCTCACTCGTGCGCGTCAAAGAGACCCACCCGGATCACCCCAAAAGGAGCACGAGGCAGACGTGACGACAGGGGCGCGGGCATAACGAGTGCACAACACCCGTTCCTTGAGGCGTGAAAAACGATGCGAGTTCCGGGCCTGCCTGCGATTATCAGACCGCTTCACCGAACCTCCACAACGTGCCACGGAGGTGAAGCAACCGGGGCGAGGTGCAAGGAGCCCTATCCTTGTCCCGGCAAGGTCACGGTCCGTCGAGCCCGGCCACCCGCACCACGGCCGCCCCGGCGGCCCCGCAGGCACCGGGGGCTCACCCGCTCCATGACCACCACCGGCCCCCGTAGCTCAGTGGATAGAGCAGGCGCCTTCTAAGCGCTTGGCCGCAGGTTCGAGTCCTGCCGGGGGCGCCACACAGAAGGGTGGCGAGGGAGGGCAGCGCGCCCTGTCTTCATCTCTCGCTCTTGTTCGGCGCGATCCCGAGCGGCGCCGGCGAATCGTCGGCCGTCTCGCCGAGCCCCACCGCACCGGCTTCGATGAGCGTCCGGCGGCCTTCGGCGAGGTCGCTCATGTCGAGCATGAGCTTGCCGCCGGGTCGGCGGGACTGGCTGAGCTTGGCCGGACGCGACGCTCTCCGGGCTCGTCGCCCAGGCCGCCGCTGAGCTGGGCGAGGCGGTCGCGCCGCCGGCCCCGACGGTCCACTGAGTCCGCCGCGCGAAGAGGGCGGCGCCCGCCTGGTGTTCCAGTGCGGTTTTGTGGCCTGGCCACCAGGTCAGCCGCGGCTGAGCAGCGGCTCGGCCGTCGGCAAGGCCGCTGCGTGCGTGGCAGCTCTCAGCGGCGTAGGAGTCCGTCGAGTATCAGCTCGATGGTGAAGTCGAAGCGTTCGTGGTCGGTGCCCGAGGTGAGTTCGGCGGCGTAGCGCCTGGTCTGTGGGAAAGCGTCGGGCAAGTTTGAGAGGCGACGCCGCATTTCGTCGGGGCTGGGTACCCAGTCGCCGTCGGTCCGGCCGAGCAGGGAGAGTTCGAGGGTGTAGGCGTTGACGTAGAGCGTCAACGCGTCGATGCCCCAGGCCGCGGTCCGTGGGGCGATGCCTCCGGCAAGCAGGATGGCGAGCATGCATTCGGAAAGGCGCAGCGTGTCGTTGTTGACGGGGGCGGCGGCGAGCGCGGCCCGGGAGATGCCGGGGTAGTGCAGGTATTGGTCACGCATCTGAGTGCAGATGCCGGTCATCTGCTGCCGCCAGACGGCGGGGTCCGGATCGGGCAGGTCGATCTCGGCGTACAGGCGGCCGATGAGCAGCTCGTCCAAGTCGTCCTTGTTGACGACGCGGGCATACAGCGACGCCGATCCGGTGTCCAGAGCAGTTGCTACGCGACGCATGGTCAGGGCCGGGTAGCCCGCCCTGGCTGGGCCGCGGCCGCGCGGTCGGCGCTTGCCATCGACTTCCGCGGCTCGGTCATGCCCCCGGTTGCCCGACCGCCGCCCGCGCACCCCCAGCAGACCCCCTGACCGCCTCCCGCGGGCGTCCCGAACCTCCACCCCCGAGCCGCACGCATCCCCGCACATGCCCGAAAACCCCCTTTACCCCGAAGGATTCCGTCGGCATGCCCATCAAGACCGCTTTGATCACCGGAACCAGCCGCGCGGCCGGGCTCGGCTTCGCCGTCGCCCGCGACCTGGCCGAACACGGCTACCACGTCGTCCTCACCGCACGCGATCGCTCCGCGGCCGAGCCGCTGGCCGAGCGGCTGCGCCAGGACGGACACGCGGCCACCGCGCTGCGCCTGGACTTGTCCGACCGGGCAAGCATGGACGAGGCGGCCGATTACCTCACCCAGACCTTCGGCCACCTCGATGCTCTGATCAACAATGCCAGCGGCATGCCCGACCACCAGACCCTCTCCGCGCTGGAGGCCGACATGGACGCGGTGCGCTCCGCGCTGGAAGTCTCGGTGATCGGCCCGTGGGGTCTGACCGAGGTGATGCTGCCGCTGCTGACCGCCGCGCCCGCGGCCCGGATCGTGAACGTCACCAGCCTGTCCGCCCAGCAGATCGCCACCGGCCTCGACCTCGGCGCACCTCTGCGATCCCCGGCCTACTCGATGGCCAAGTACCTGCTCAACGCCCTGACGACCGTGCTCGCCCGGGCCTTGAAGGACACGCCGATCCTGGTCAACGCCGTCGACCCCGGCAATACGGCCACCCACCCCGAGCGCGGCGACGACGCAACCGACCGCCCGGCCGCCGAAAGCGCCCGCGACGTCGTCCGAGCCGCCACCCTCGGCGCCGACGGCCCAACCGGAGAGCTCTTCAGCAACGGGTACCCCGCTACCTGAGCGCCTGTCCGAGCCGGCGCTCCTGATCGGCCTGGTCGGCTTCGCCCGCGCCTCCGCCCTCGGCGGCGCCGCACCCGACTTCCAAGTCCTCGTCACCGCCCGCGCCCTGCAAGGCGCGGTCGGCGCGATGCTCGGCCCGCACAGCTCCTACGCCGCGCACATCCTCGGCCCGCTGATGCTCTTCGGGGTCGGCATCGGTGCCACCATCGCCCCGGCGCTCGTTGGGCCACCCACGGGATGCGGGTTCCGCGGGTTCGGCGGGTTCGGTGGGTTCGGCGGGTTCGGGGTTGCCGGTTCGCAGGATCAGGCCGCAGATGACGGCGCCGGCGGCGAAGAACGAGCGTCGTGCCGACCGACCCGCCGATCTGCTGGGCGACGACCTCTGGCTCTTTAGCCGGATCGGGGCGCGAGTCCCTTTGCGCTGCCCTCGATCTGTGTTAGAGATAAGAACAATGGTTGACAGGTTGACAGGTAGCTGAGCACCAAGGAGGCATCATGAAGCTGGCAGTACTGCCCGGCGACGACATAGGTCCCGAGATCACGGCGGCGGCCCTGGAAGTACTGGACGCCGCGGACAAACGCTTCGGCCTGGGACTCGAGTACGACCGGCACGAGGTCGGCATGGCGTCACACCGCGCGAAGGGCACGACGCTGCCCGAATCCGTCCTTCAGGCGGCGCATGAGGCCGACGGGATGGTCCTGGGCCCGGCCGGCATGACCGAGTACCCGCCTCTCGACCAGGGCGGCGTCAACGTCCCCGGTACCGTGCGCAAGCGCTTCGAGCTCTACGCCAACATCCGCCCCGCCCGCTCACGCATCGGTGTCGCCAATGCCCGGCCCGGCCTTGACTGCGTGATCGTCCGGGAGAACACCGAGGGCTTCTACGCCGACCGCAGCCTCTTCCAGGGGTACGGCGAGTTCATGCCCAGCGAGGACGTCGCGATGTCCATGCGCGTGATCACCGCTCGCGCCTCACGACGCATCGCCACGGTGGCCTTCGAACGGGCGCGGCAGCGGCGCGGGCACGTCACGGTGGTCGGCAAGCGCCACGTGCTGCAGGTGACCGATGGCCTGTTCATGGATCAGGTGCGCGCGGTCGCGGCGGACCACCCCGATGTGGAACTGCGTGAGATGGACGTAGACGCGATGGCGGCGGCCGTCTACACCCACCCCGGCGACTTCGACGTCATCCTTACCACCAACATGTTCGGCGACATCTTGTCGAACCTGACGGCGGCCCTGTCCGGCGGCCTCGGCCTTTCGGCGTCGCTGAACGTGGGTGACGACTACGCGGCCGCCAACGCCGGCCATGGATCCGCGCCCGATATCGCAGGCCGCGCAATCGCCAACCCGACCAGCCTGATCCTCTCCAGCGCGCTGCTGCTGCGCTGGTGGAGCGGGCGCTCGGGGAACAGCGCGTTCGAGGCCGCCGCCTCCCGGATCGAGGAGGCCGTGGACGAGGTACTGGCCAAGGGCAAGATCGTCACCGCGGACCTCGGCGGCAGCGCGTCCACCACCGAATACGCGCGAGAGCTGTGCGGCCGCGTCGCCGCGGAGTGACCAGCAGCCCGCACCCCACCCGGTGCGCCCCACTCGTCCCCCTACAGAGGTCTACAGAGGTCTACAGAGGAGAGAGAACCTTGTTCGCCCTCATCGTTTCGCTTCACGTCCGGCCCGGTAAACGGGAGGAGTTCCTCCGGGTGATCCAGGCCAACGCGGAGGCTTGCCTGCGGGATGAGCCGGGTTGCCTGAGGTTCGACATCATCGAGCGGCACGACACCGAGAACCGCTTCCTCCTGTACGAGGTGTACCAGGACGAACAGGCGTTTTACGAGGGGCACCGCGGTTCCGCCCACTACGCGCACTGGCGCGAGCAGGCACCTCACCTCCTTGCCGAGGGCGGGCACAGCAATACGTTCGGCACCACGATCCACCTCTCCTCGCCCGAGACGGCCGCGACAAGCTGACGCTCCGCCGCCTGCCGCCCCTCGCCCCGCACGCCGGGTGTGGCACCGGCACCGTCATGGTCGGGCTGCCGCGGAGATACTGTTTGGATGACAGGTTGATGTCCGGCGCACAAGGGAGCCGGGCCTTGCACGAGAGGACTCAGCATGAGCGCCGGCCTGACCCGGGTGGAGCGTGTTCAGCGGGATGCTCCCGCGTTGCAGGTCGCACGGCAGCTCCTTGGTTATCTCCTGGAGTCCGGAAAGGCTCAGGTGGGCCAGAAGCTGCCGGGCGAGCGGGAACTCGTGGAGACCTTCGGTGTCGGGCGGTCGTCTGTGCGCGAGGCGTTGAAGTCCCTCAGCCTCCTTGGGCTGCTGGAGATTCGCCAGGGTGACGGGACGTATGTGCGCAATCCCAGCTCGGACCTGCTGCCGCAGGTGATCGAGTGGGGCTTGATGCTGAGCGACCACAAGACGGCTGAGATGATCGAGGCCCGGCTGGTGATCGAGGTTGCCGTGGCCGAGTTCGCCGCGGCTCGCCGCACGGAGGAGGACCTGGCCGATCTCGAGCGACACCTGCGCGGGATGAAGGACAGCGTGGACTCGCCGCAGGACTGGGTCGAGCACGACATGCAGTTCCACTTCGCCGTGGCGCGCGCCTCGCACAACGGCGCCCTTGCCGACTACCTGCTGCGGCTGCGCTCCCTGCTCGGGGCGTGGATCAAGCGGAACCAGGAGACCGGCGGCGGCAACGCGGACAAGTACGAAGAGCACCACGCTGTCTACGTCGCGATCCGGGATCAGGATGCCACGGCCGCGGGCGTGGCGATGCGCCGCCACATCAACCGGGTGGCCACCCGGTTGGATACTTCTGAGGCCACAGAGGCATCCGGCTGATCTTCCCGCGTGACGCTGTGCCCCGCCTGGGCCGGACGCGGCACAGCGATCACGGACGGCACCACCACAAGCCCTCTCCGCCATGCACCGGATCACTGCGGGCGAATTGGTTGACAGGTGGATGGGCGGACGTATTCTGGCGAGGCCGGGCCTCCAAGCGACCGCCACGGAACGTGAAGAACGTCGTATCACAACCGAACACCACAGCTAATGCGACCGGTTTATCGAGAACAGACTGACCGGCTGTTTTTCTGGCACGGCATCCCGTCGCAACCCCCTCAACAACCCGTCTGGCCACGCCGACAGACGGGCCTTTGGGATATCCGAAATAGCGGCCCGCCATTGCGTCACGAATTTCCGCGAATTATTGCCGGCGAGAGTCTATGCGGTACTGAATTCACCAATGTATACAGGGCTCGTTACGGCTGCATAGAGAGGAGATGACCAATGTTGGTCATCCTGGGATTCGCGATGATCGCGACGTTCCTCTACCTGATTACGACGAAGCGCATGGTGCCCGTCGCCGCCCTGATTCTCGTGCCCATCATCTTCGGGCTCCTCGTCGGCGGCGGGTTGTCGCTCAGCGACGACATCGCCAAGTCGATCGAGGACGCCGCCCCGACGGCTGCCCTGCTGTTCTTCGCCATCACTTTCTTCGGGGTCATGATCGACGTCGGTCTCTTCGATCCGCTGATCCGCGGCATCCTGCGGGTAGTGCACAACGACCCCGTCAAGGTCGTCGTGGGAACGGCACTGCTGTCCGCGATCGTGTCGCTCGACGGGGACGGCTCGACGACGTTCATCATCGTGACGTCGGCATTCCTGCCGGTCTACCTTCGCCTCGGGATGAGTCCTGTGGTGCTCACCTGCGTCACCGCCACCGCGAACGGTGTTCTGAACACCGTGCCGTGGGGTGGCTCCACCGCTCGTGCGGCGGCAGCCTTGAAGGTCTCCCCCATCGAGATCTTCGTACCGATGATCCCCGCGATCGCCGCCGGCCTGGTCGCGACCCTGTTCTTCGCCTACTTCCTCGGCCGCAGCGAGCGTCGTCGGCTGGGCACCGTGGAGCTGCGCGACGGGGTTCTGCGCAAGCACCGTGAGACCAACATGGGCACGAACGACGTCCCCGCGCCGGCCACCGCCGCGGTTACCGCTTCCAGCGGATCCGGCCGTTCTCGCCCAGACGCCTCTGTAGACCCCGGCCCCTCCCCCAGCGACGCGGCGGACACCGACGATCAGCCGCTCATCGCTTCCGATGGCCACATTCGCCGGCCCAACGCCCGCCCCGAACTGCTGTGGATCAATCTCGTTCTGACCCTCATCGTCATGACCCTGCTGGTCGCAGACACGGTCGAGCCGGCCGTCGTCTTCTTCATCGGTGTTTCCTGCGCGTTGATCCTCAACTTCCGGCAGGTGGCCGATCAGCGAGCGCAGTTGGAAGCCCACGCATCCAGCGTCGTCAACGTCGTCGGCATGGTCTTCGCTGCCACGGTGCTCACCGGCGTGCTGAGCGGCAGCGGCATGGTCAAGGCGATGGCCGACTGGCTCGTCGGCATCATCCCCGAATCCCTCGGCGGGCACTTCCCCGTCATCGCCGGTCTTCTGTCGATCCCGATGACCTTCTTCACGAGCAACGATGCCTTCTACTTCGGCATGCTGCCGGTCCTCAACGAGACCGCCTCGCACTTCGGCATCACCTCACTGGACATGGCGCGTGCTTCACTGGTCGGCCAGCCGCTGCACCAGTCCAGTCCGATCGTCGCCTCGTTCCTGCTGTTGGTGGGCCTGGCCAAGGTCGACCTCGGCGACCACCACCGCAAGGCCATCTGGCGCGCCGCGATGGTGGGGCTGATCATGCTCGGCGTCGGCGCCCTGACACTCGCCTTCCCCGTCTGAGCCCCCGCTGTGCGCACGCCCTTCTGGGGCCGGACGCGGTGGCCCTCGGGCGTCAGCGACCGGTCCAGTAGGTGCGTGTGTTGGTGAACTCGCGGATACCCGCGTCCGCCGGTTCGCGGCCATAGCCACTGCGCTTGGTACCGCCGAAGGGCAGGCGCGGATCGGAGGCGACGACAGCGTTGACGAACGCGGCACCGCTGGTGATGCGGCGGGCCACCTCGAGGCTGCGGGCGGGCTGAGCGGTCCATACGCTCAGCCCGAGGCCGAAGCTGGTGGCGTTGAGCCGTACGGCGTCGTCCTCGTCCGAGGCGACGGCGATGGCGGCCAGCGGGCCGAAGGTCTCCTCGTCGAACGCGGCCATGCCCGGTTCGGTGTCGGCCAAGACGGTCGGCTGGTAGAAGAGGCCGTCGCCCGGGAGGGGCTCGCCTCCGGTCAGCAGCCGGGCGACGCGTGCGGCGCGTTCGGCGACTGGCGTCTCCCACCTCAAGGTCGAAGAACTCACCGTCGATCTCGGCGGTGGCCTGGCCTTCGAGGATCAGGACGGACTCCTGGACGTTGTGGCTGTGCAACGGCAGTCCGTTGCCGGGCTGGAAGACGGTCTGACCGGTCGTGATGACGGTCTTCTCGGAGTTCCACCTGCCTACGTAGGGGATGGTCGCCACGCCGCCACCGCGGTCGAAGCGCTCGACCTCGTCGGGGTGGATGAGCAGGTTCGGCTCTGCGGGCTTGGTACACATGGGGTTTGCTCCGTTCGATCGCGTCAGGAGTGATGGAAAAGGCGGCAGGAGGGTGATGTTTTCTGGGACATCGGCAATGCGGCGCCCGTGGTCGTGGCGATACGGGCGAGAGAGGCCCAGGTGTCGTCGACGACGGTGATGCCTTCGGTGCGCAGCCGTTCGGCTGTGCGGATCTCCAGCTCGCCGGGGACGAAGATCTCGCTCGTGCCGGGCGCTGTCGGGGTGGACTTCGTCTCCGCGACGAGGGCCTCCATCCGCTGCCCGAACTCGGCCGGATCGGCCATGGCGCGGATGTCGACGCACATCAGCAGGTGTCCCACGCCGCTGCGGCCGGTGGACTGGTAGGGGCCGACGACCTGGGAGCCGAAGGCGCTGCCGGTCAGCACGCCGGCCAGCACGTCGAACATGAAGGAGATGGCGTAGCCCTTGTGGCCGGCCATCGGAAGGATCATGCCTTCGATGGCGCGGCGCGGGTCGGTGGTCGCCACGCCGTCGGCGTCCGCGGCCCAGCCTTCGGGGATGGAGGTGCCGCGCTCCTTGGCGGCATAGATTTTGCCGCGGGCCACGGCGGTGTTGGCGATGTCCATCACCACAGTGCCGTATCGGCCGCCGGGGGCGGCGATCGACCAGGGATTGGTGCCGATCCGCTTCTCCTTGCCGCCCCACGGGGCCATCGCCGGGCTGGCGTTGGTGGCCAGCAGGGCGACACAGCCGAGTTCGGCGGCCTTGCGGGTGAAGTAGGCGGCGGTGCCGAAGTGGCCCGAGTTGCGGACCGCTACGGCGCTGATCCCATGCTCGCGGGCCCGCTCCACACCCTCGTGGACGGCATGGGTGGTGAGGACCTGCCCCAGGCCGTCGCGCCCGTCGATGACCACCACAGCGCCGGTGTCGCTGACCACTTCCGGGGAGGCGACGGCCGCCGTGGCGCCACTGCTGATCCGGTCGAGGTACCAGGGCAGGCGCAGCATCCCATGGGACGGGTGGCCCCACAGCTCGGCCGTCACCAGCGTGTCGGCGAGCAGCCGGGCATCGGCGGCGGGCACTCCGTGAAACTCGGTGGCGGCGGTAGCAAACCGGAGCAAGTCCGCTGCTGAGACGGTATGCGGCATCTGGCAGCCTCACTTCGCGGGGGTATGTATTCACCACTGTATACAGCAACCAGGTAAAGCACAGCCCCCTGCGGGGCCCGTCAGTTTTGCGCGCGGCTGGGTGCTGAGGGTTTTCGCGCGGCTGGGCGCTGAGGGCGGCCTAGCCGAGCGCGTCTGGGGTCCTTCTGACGGATCTCCGTCAGAAGGACCCTAGGTGCACCTCGGCTCCGAACTCGGCGTACTGGCCGGTCAGGCTGTCGATCAGCGCTTGCAGCGTCTGCGCGAGGTGGTGGCGGCAGGCGGCCGACGCCGCGGGCCCGTCCCCGTCGACGATCGCCCTGACCATGGCTCGGTGCTCGTCCAGGGAGGTCAGCATCCGACGCGGCCCGCTGTGGGACAGGTGCCGCAGGCGTACGGTCTGACTGCGCAGGTCACGGATGGTGCGGGCCAGGTAGGCGTTGCGGCAGGCGGCGATGACTTCCTGATCGAAGAGCTCGGTCAGGGCATAGAAGCCCTGGAAGGACTGGGCCTGTTGCGCCTCATCCCCGGCGCGGAAGGATTCCTCGAAGTCGTCCAACCGCGTCAACAGCCGGACGAAGGGCTCTCGTACGGACTCGCGGGCCTGCCCCAGGGCTGCCACCTGCGAAGCCGCTTCCGGCTCGAGCATCATGCGGAACTCGAACAGGGAATGTACGCCGCCCATGGAGATAGCCGCCACGCGGGCCACCTCGCCCGGCACGAAGTCGACGAGACCCTCGCGAGCCAGACTCCGGATGGCCTCCCGCACCGGGGTGCGCGAGGCGCCCAGCTCCTCCCCGAGCTGGATCTCGCTCAGCTTGGCCCCCGGCCTGAGCCGCAGAGACTCGATGTCCTGCTTGAGCCGCTCGTAGACAGCTTCGCTCTTGCCAGTTGCCCGAGCCATTTCGCTCCTCGTCGCCAGGGCCGTATCTCGTTCTGTATACAGTCTATCGCCGGGGGCAATTCGGCGGGCAGGGGGAATGGGAACCGCATTATCCGGAATGGGAACCCCGTGATGAGTACGACCAGCGAGGGTCAGTCCTCGCGGCCCTCGGTGTCGTCGCCCGTTTCGGGGCCCGGCCCGCCGCCGGTGCGGTCGTCCTTGGTGCCGAGGTCCACCGGGGCGCCCATGGCCTCGGAGAGGGGCGGTCGGTTGGTGGTGGGGACCTCGTGGGGCACGACCTCGGGGTGGTGGAGGTCGAAGGCGGGGGATTCGGAGCGGATCTTCGGCAGGGTGAGGAAGTTGTGCCGGGGCGGGGGGCAGGAGGTGGCCCATTCCAGGGAGCGGCCCCATCCCCAGGGGTCGTCGAGCTCGACCCGCTTCCCGTACTTCCCGGTTTTCCACACGTTGTAGATGAACGGCAGCGTGGACAGGCCCAGGAGGAACGAGCCGATGGTGGAGACGGTGTTCAGCGCGGTGAAGCCGTCGGCGGCCAGATAGTCGACATAGCGGCGCGGCATGCCGATGACGCCGAGCCAGTGGTGGACCAGGAAGGTGGTGTGGAAGCCGACGAACAGGGTCCAGAAGTGGATCTTACCGAGGCGTTCGTCGAGCATTCTGCCGGTGAACTTGGGCCACCAGAAATAGAATCCGGCGAACATCGCGAAGACCACCGTGCCGAAGACCACGTAGTGGAAGTGGGCGACGACGAAATAGCTGTCGTGGACCTCGAAATCCAGCGGAGGCGAGGCCAGGATCACCCCGGTCAGCCCGCCGAAGAGGAAGGTGACCAGGAAGCCGATGGCCCACAGCATCGGCGTCTCGAAGGAGAGGGCGCCACGCCACATGGTTCCGATCCAGTTGAAGAACTTCACCCCGGTCGGCACCGCGATGAGGAACGTCATAAAGGAGAAGAACGGCAGGAGCACCGCTCCGGTGGCGAACATGTGGTGGGCCCACACCGTCGCGGAGAGGCCGGTGATACCGATGGTGGCGCCCACCAGACCCATATAGCCGAAGACCACCTTGCGGGAGAACACCGGAATGATTTCGGTGATGATGCCGAAGAACGGCAGGGCGATGATGTAGACCTCGGGGTGGCCGAAGAACCAGAAGAGGTGCTGCCACAGCACCGGCCCGCCGTTTGCCCCCTCGAAGACGACCGCGCCGAATTTGCGGTCCGCCTCCAGCACCAGCAGGGCGGCCGCCAGGACGGGAAAGGCGAGCAGCACCAGGATCGAGGTGAAGAGGATGTTCCAGGTGAAGATGGGCAGGCGGAACATCGTCATTCCCGGGGCGCGCATGCACACGATGGTCGTGATGAAATTGACGGCGCCCAGGATGGTCCCGAAGCCGGAGAGGGCGAGGCCCATCACCCACATGTCACCACCCACGCCCGGTGTCCGCGCCTTGCTGCTGAGCGGCGTATAGGCCGTCCAGCCGAAGTCCGCCGCGCCGCCGGGGGTGAGCAGACTGCCGATCACGATCAGCCCGCCGAAGAAGAAGAGCCAGTACGAGAGCATGTTCAGCCGGGGGAACGCGACATCCGGGGCGCCGATCTGGAGCGGCATGATCTCGTTGGCGAATCCGGCGAAGACCGGCGTGGCGAAGAACAGCAGCATCAGCGTGCCGTGCAGGGTGAAAGCCTGGTTGTACTGCTCGGGGCTGACCAATTGCAGTCCGGGGCGGGCGAGTTCGGCCCGCATGATCATGGCCAGAAGGCCGGCGATCAGAAAGAAACCGAACGCGGTCACCAGGTACAGGTGTCCGATTTTCTTGTGGTCCGTGGTGGTGAGCCAGTCGACCACGATGCTGCCGAGTTTGGTGGGTTCGGCGGGAGCTTCACTTTCGGGCTTGGTTGTCGTCGCCATGTCCGTGTCCGCTCCTCGGCCGTCTGCATGGATGGGCGGCCGGCGGAACCGGCCGACGAATTCGTTGTATCGATTCGCCCACCATTACCCGAAGCGGAATGGCAATTCGGACCCGACTCGCCGTAGAGGCCGGGTCATTCACCGGCGTCCTGCGCGCGACTCGCGGGCCGGTCTGCGCCGCCATCGCCGGATTCCCGCGCTCACGACGATGGCCACGGCGCTCAGCAGCGCCGATCTCACCCGACGCACACGTGACATCGGTTTCTCCCGTTCTCTGGGAAGAGCGCCTCGCATTCGAGCGCGTGCCGGTGCGGGGGCGTTCCGCCCTCGGCGGGCACGTTCCGCTCTCGGCGGGCGTACCCGCCTTCACGGGCGTGCCCGCCCTTCGCGGGCGTGCTCCGCTCTCCGCACCGGCTTTCGCGCCCGCAGGCTGCTATTTCCCCTTGAAGACGGCCTTCTGGACGTCGTCGGGGCCTTCGAAGCGGCCCTTCTTGACGTGGGACAGCTGGTCGACCAGTTCCCGGTCCGCTCCGTTGTCCTTCGCGCGCTCCACCAGGGAATCCCGGTCGGTCGGATAGGTGGCCCCCTTGAGCGCCTTCTGGAGCTCGGTGGGGTTGGGCTTCGCCATGACCAACGCTCCCTTCAACCTGTTCGTCGCGTGCATGGGGCCCGACCCGAGTTACCCATGGCCGGAGGACCCATTCAGATAGCTCTCCGTGAGCGGGTGAGCACTCGAGCCGGGCCGTGGACACGTGGGCGGCCGGGACGGCACCACCCCTGGCCGGTTTTGCCGCCCCAGAACGCGTACATGGGAATCCCTTTACCTTCCCGTTCGTTCCACGCATACCCCCCACGGAACTCAGACCGAACGCCCCCACACGGGACAGAGAACGATCACAGTGACAGTGAAGGAGTGAACGCCGCGATGGTGTTCAAACGAGTGCTCGGCTCCCTCGGGGTCGGTGGACCTGTCGTGGACACGATCCTGGACCGGGAGCCAGTGCGCCCCGGCGGGGTGGTGCGGGGGCATGTGCGGCTCCGGGGCGGCGGCAGCGCCTGCCATCTCGAGCACCTCGCGCTGGAGCTGGTCGCCGGGGTCGAGGCCGGGCACGGCGGCGAGGAGCACGAGGGCGGTGTGGTCTTCGACCGCCTCCGGCTCGGCGGCGGGTTCCGGCTCGACGCGAGAGAGCACAGAGACGTTCCGTTCACCATTCACATACCGTGGGAAACGCCGCTCACCGAGGTGTCCGGGCAGCCGCTGGGTGTCGTCCTGGGCGTCCGGGTCGAGCTCGCGGCGGCGGGCGCGAAGGACCACGGCGATCCGGAACCGCTGATCGTGCGCCCGCTGCCGGTCCAGGAGGCCGTGCTGGGGGCGCTGGGGCGGCTCGGCTTCGGCCTCGTCGCCGCCGACCTGCGGCTCGCCGATATCGCGGGCGCCGGGCAACGGCTCCCCTTCCATCAGGAGATCGAGCTCACTCCCGCCCCTCAGTACCTCCACGACGTGAACGAGATCGCGCTGACCCTTCTCACCGGCCCCGACGGCATGGAGGTCGTCCTGGAGGCCGACAAGCGCGGCGGGGGCTCCGGCGCCCAGGGCCGCCACACCGTGAGCCATGAGGGCCTCGAGCAGCGCGACTGGACCGGTGAGGTCGACTCCTGGATCCGGGCGCTCATCGAACCCCGCGCCACGCGTACCGCCCGCGGCGGCCGCACCGGTGCGGCCGCCGCGGGCATTGCGCGTGGCGCGGGCGTCACGGCCGGTACGGCGGCGGGCGGGGCCGTGGGCGGCGGCATGATCGCGGCCGGGCTCGGCGACGCGTTAGGGAACTTAGCGGACTTAGGGGACTTAGAGGGCCTGGGGAACTTGGAGGGCTTGGGGGGCTTGAGGGCAGAAGAGACTTAGGGGGCTCGGGGTCCGGGGAGGAGGACCGGGGCTGAGCCGTGGAGTGACGCGGAGGGCCGCGGATCGTCCCGCGGCCCTCCCCGTACGCACCGGCGAACGGCTAGGAACGACGCCCCACCGCGTCCGGGTCGTCCACCGCCTCCCGCGGCTCCTCCGCCACACCATCGCCCCCGCCCTCGACCGCCGCAGCGGCAGCGGGCTCGCGGCGCGCCGCCAGCCGGGCCGTGACCCGCCGGGCGACGGGCTCGGTCCAGCGGGCGGTGAGCGGGCCCAGGACGACCAGGATCAGGACGTACGCCGTGGCCAGCGGGCCGAGCGACGGTTCGATACCGGCGGTGACGGCGAGCCCCGCGATGACGATCGAGAACTCGCCCCGGGCCACCAGCGTGCCGCCCGCCCGCCAGCGGCCCCGGGCCGAGATCCCGGCCCGCCGCGCCGCCCAGTAGCCGGTGGCGATCTTCGTACCGGCGGTGAGGACGGCCAGCGTCAGGGCGGGCAGCAGCACCGGGGGAATGCTGGCCGGATCCGTGTGCAGACCGAAGAAGACGAAGAAGACGCCCGCGAACAGATCCCGCAGCGGGCTGAGCAGATGATGGGCGCCCTCGGCGACCTCCGCGGACAGGGCGATGCCGACCAGGAACGCGCCGACGGCCGCCGACACCTGGAGCTGCTGGGCGATCCCCGCCACCAGCAGCGTCAGCCCGAGCACCACCAGCAGCAGCTTCTCGGGGTCGTCGCTGGAGACGAAGCGGGAGATGTGCCGTCCGTAGCGGACGGCCAGGAACAGCACCAGACCGGCCACGCCGAGGGCGATGGCCAGGGTGACGCTGCCCGACGCCAGGCCCGCACCGGCCAGCAGGGCGGTGACGATCGGCAGATAGACGGCCATCGCCAGGTCCTCGAGGACGAGGATGCTGAGGATCACCGGGGTCTCGCGGTTGCCGAGCCGGCCCAGATCGCCGAGCACCTTGGCGATGACGCCGGAGGAGGAGATCCAGGTGACGCCGGCCAGCACCACGGCGGCCACCGGCCCCCACCCCAGCAGCAGGGCCATGACGGCGCCGGGCAGGGCGTTGAGCACCGCGTCGACGAGCCCGGCCGGGTACTGGGTCTTGAGATTGCTGACCAGGTCGCTGGCGGTGTACTCCAGCCCGAGCATCAGCAACAGGAGGATGACGCCGATCTCGGCGCCGGTCGCGACGAACTCCTCGCTGGCCCCCAGCGGCAGCAGCCCGCCCTCGCCGAAGGCCAGCCCGGCCAGCAGATACAGCGGGATCGGGGAGAACTGGAGCCGCCCGGCCAGCCGCCCCAGCAGCCCGAGGCCCAGGATGACCGCACCGAACTCGATCAGAAAGACAGCAGACGAATGCATGGGCTCACTCCCGCCCTAGTATCGCCGCGGCCGTCTCCACACCCTCGCGGGTGCCGATCACGATCAGCTCGTCCCCACCGGCCAGCCGGAAGTCGGGGGTCGGGGAGGGGATCGCCTCCGCCCTGCGCAGCACCGCGACGATCGAGGCGCCGGTCTCCGTCCGCATCCGCGTCTCACCCAGCACCCGGCCGTTCCAGTACGACGTGGTCGACAGTTCGATCCGCTCGGCCACCAGCCCCAGCTCGGTGGTGGACAGCAGATTCGGGCTGTGATGACTTGGCATCAGTACCCCGACGAGTGCCTCCGCTTCCCCTGGGGTCAGCCTGGTGGACAGGGCACACTCATCGGGATCCTCCTTCCGGTAAGCACTCAGCGTCCGCCCGCCGTCGCGATGCGCGATGACCGAAAGCCGCCTGCTCTCTCGTGTCGTCAGGTCGTAGCGAACCCCGATGCCGGGCAATGGCGTACTGCTCATGCGCGGAGCGCCCACAATCATCCCTCTCGTCGCTCGATTCTTGTGCCACCCTAACGAATGGCAAAGAATTGGTAATGACGGCAGGTGCGCGAGGGTGCGATGGGACGATGCCGACCGCGTATGGGTGGGGCGGCCATCGATCCACGAAGAGGATGGCGCCCAGAGGAGGGGTGGTGTCCATGATCGAGTGGAGGCGGCTCAACACCGGGATCAGGCCAGTTCCCGATCCGGTCGCCACTCCCATCATCTGGGGCGGGGCCTTCCTCGGCGCGCTGGTGCTGGTGGCGACCCTGAATTTCCTCGGCGGCCACGGCCGCCCGATGTTCGCCCTGATCGCGCTCTCGCTGCTGGCGGCCCTGCTGGGGCTGTGCGCGCGCTTCGTCGCGGCGCCCGGTACGGCGGCGCTGTGCTGGCTGTTCCTCAATGGCTTCGCCATCCCGCCCGCGGGGCGGCTCTCCTGGGCGGGCGACCGCGACGCCCGATGGCTCGCCTGCCTCATGGCGGCGGCCGTCGCGGGCACCGCGCTCGCCCGCGTCGTCAACGCCCGGGCGGGATACCGCCGCATCAGCCCGCTCGGCCGTCATCCGGGGTCGCCGAAGTGAGGGACCGGTCCACGAGCGATGCGGCCGGTCCACGAGTGAGGTGACCGGTCCACGGTCGTAGGTCCCACGGCCGTGGGAAGGCCCGGCGAGCGGCCCATGCCCCGGGGGCGGGCCGTCCCTAGGCTCGGGGCGCGGCCCGGTGATCACCGTGCCGCCGATGCGTTCCCCACGACGAAGTCGACGCGTTCCCCCACGACGAAGGAGGCACCCATGCCCGCCGACGGTCAGAGCCACATCCGCATCGCCCGCCCCTCGCGCGACCTCGCGGCGGCGGAGCGCTTCTGGTGTGCGGGGCTGGGGTTGAGCGTGGTGTACCGGGTCGAGGGCGGTGACCGGGCCGGGGAGCACGATCTGCTGATGGTGGGCTGGCCGGACGCCTCCTGGCATCTGGAGCTCGTGTCCGAAGCGGCCCACCCCGTGGAGCCCCGGCCGACCGAGGAGGACCTGCTGGTGATCTACCTCGACGAGCCGGTCCCCGAGGAGCTGGTGGACCGCCTCACCCAGCACGGCGGCACCCGCGTCACCTCCCCCAATCCGTACTGGAACGAATGGGGCGTCACCATCGAGGACCCGGACGGCTACCGCCTGGTGCTGTGCCGCCGCGGCTGGTCGAATTCCTGAGTCGGCCGCTGGGGGGATCCGACGGCTCGTGCCGCCTGCGGCGGGCTGCTCCCCTCCCTGCCCCTTCCCACAACTGGGCCTCCGCCCCCAGACCCCGGGGCCTGGGGGCGGAGGCCCCAACGCGGCCGAGCCGCATATCGATGCCGCGGGGAGGGGAGCAGAGGAGCAGCCCGCCGTGGGCGGCACGAGCCGCCGGACAGCCCTAGTGCGGCATCGTCAGGACCGCCACACCGTTGACGCGGTCGGCGGCGAGGTCGTCGAGGGCGGCGTCCGCCCGGTCGAAGGGGTACGGCGTGACCGTGGCCCTGATGCGGTGCTCGGCGGCCGCGGCGAGGAATTCGCGCCCGTCCTCCCGGGTGTTGGCCGTGACGCTGCGGACGGTGCGCTCCCGGAAGAGATGCCGCTCGTAGTCGAGTGACGGGATGTCGGTGAGGTAGATCCCGGCGATGCTCAGCGTGCCGCCCGCGTCCAGGGACTCCAGGGCGACCGGGACCAGTTCGCCCACCGGGGCGAAGAGGATGGCGGCGTCGAGCCGCTCGGGCGGACGGTCGTAGGCGTCGCTCGCGGAGGCGGCGCCGAGGTCCAGGGCGAGCGCGCGGGCGGCGGGCGAGCGGGTCAGGACGTGGACGACGGCGCCCTGGGCGATGGCGACCTGGGCGGTGAGGTGTGCCGAGCCGCCGAAGCCGTAGATGCCGAGCCGGCCGCCCGGCGGGAGGTCGGCCCGGCGCAGCGCGCGGTGGCCGATGATCCCGGCGCACAGCAGCGGGGCGAGCTCCTCGTCGCTGTATCCGGAGGGCAGCTCATAGGCGTAGGCCGCCGGTACGGTGACGTACTCGGCGTAGCCGCCGTCCGCGTCCCAGCCGGTGTACTCGGAGAACGGGCACAGGTTCTCCTGGCCCCGGAGGCAGTAGTGGCAGCGGCCGCAGGTGTGCCGCAGCCAGGGGACGCCGAGCCGGATTCCGGGGCCCGGGCCGTGCGCCCGCGAGCCCGCCGCGACGACCTCGCCGACCGCCTCGTGACCGGGGACGACGGGGCTGCGGTGCGGGGGCAGATCGCCGTCGCGGACATGCAGATCGGTGCGACACACCCCACAGGCCCGGACCCGGACCAGCAGCTCGTCCTCCGCCGGCCGCGGAACCGGCAGCTCCACCTGCTCGATCCGGCCCGGGGTGGGGACCACCCATGCCCGCATGGTCGCCGGAAGGTCGGCGTTCGCGTCCGTCACCTCGCCAACGTAACGCCGTGGGCGCCGTGGCGACCGTAAGGCACGCGTTACGGCCATGCGGCGCCAAAAAGGGAAGGGATACGACCGGAAACTGCCAACCGCGTGCGGGCGCGATCAGGCCGAGGTGCCGTCCATCGCGTTGATCAGGCTCGTGGGGCGCATATCGGTCCAGTGCTCATTGATGTAGTCCAGGCACGCCTGGCGGTCGTCCTCGCCGTGGGCGACCGTCCAGCCCGCGGGGACCTCGGCGAAGGCGGGCCACAGCGAGTGCTGCCCCTCCTCGTTGACGAGCACGAGATAGCGGCCGTCGGGGTTCTCGAAGGGGTTGCTCATCGCTGGTCTCCTCGCTCACGGTCGGCGTCGACGAGCTTGACGGTACCGGCAGGGGGCGGGCACCCGCCGTGGGGTTCCCGGGGCCTGGGGAAAAGCCTGGGATACCGAAAATGGCACCTTCCTGACGGAATTCGGGGTTCCGGGGTGCGCCTCGCCTACGGTCCGCGGCATGGTCGCGTCCGCCAGAACCGAGCCCAGGGGCTCCATGGCCATGGAGCTCACCATCGGCGACCCCGCGCTCACGGCCCGGCTGGAGCGCGGAATGGACGCCTCGGAGGAGCGGCTGCGCGCTCTCGCCGCCGAGGCCCGGGACCCTTGTGTCGCCGAAGTCGCCGGACATCTCTTCGGCCCCGGCGGCAAGCGCCTGCGCCCGCTCCTGGCGCTGGTGGGCGCGGAGTTCGGCGAGCGCGCCCCGTCCAGCGCCGGCCCGTCCGCCACCGACCCGTCCGCCACCGGTCCGGCCAACGCCGACTCGTCCGCCACCGGTCCGGCCAACGCCGATAGGTCCGCCGCCGACCCGTCCCCCGCCGTGGAGGCCGCCGCCCTGGCCGAGCTGGTGCATGTCGCCTCGCTCTACCACGACGACGTCATGGACCAGGCCCGCACCCGGCGCGGAGTCCCCAGCGTCAACGCCCGCTGGGGCAACACCACCGCCGTCCTCGCGGGCAATTGGCTGCTGTCGAAGGCGGCCCAGCTCGCCGCGGAACTCGGCCCGGCGACCATACGGTTGCAGTCCAAGGTCACCAATCGGCTGATCATGGGCCAGATACGGGAACTCGTCGGCCCCTCGGACGACGACGATCCGCTCTCCCACTACTTCACCGTGGTGGCCGGGAAGTCGGCCGCGCTCATCGCCATGGCGCTGCAACTGGGGGCGGTCCGGACGGGCGCTCCGGAGCCTGTCGTCCAGACGCTCGCCGAATACGGAGAACATCTGGGCATCGCGTTCCAGATATCCGACGACATCCTCGACATCACCTCCACCTCCGAGGTCTCCGGGAAGGAGCAGGGCAAGGATCTCGCGATCGGGGTCGCCAGCCTCCCGGTGCTGCTGGCGCTGGCCGACGAGCGGCCGGAGGCGGGTGAGTTGCGCACCCTGCTGGCCGCCGCCACCGCGGGCCCGGAGGGCGCCGGGCTGCCGAGGGCCGTCGCGCTGCTGCACCGCTGCGGGGCGCTGGCGGAGGCGCGCACGGTGATGCACGCCCGGCTGCTGCGCGCCCGGACCGCGGCGAACAGGCTGCCGGACGGCCCGGCGACCCGGGTCCTGCACGCGCTGTGCGACTTCGTGGCGCGCCGGGATCACTGACGGGCTTTCTCCGTATGGCGCCCTTACGGCTTCCGTAAGACGCCCTTACGGCGCCCGTACGGCGTCCGTACCTCTCCCCCTGACCTCCCCGGCCCGCTTCCGTCGTCAGCCCCGGTCGGCCGGTGTCCGCGTCACGACGTAATCTGAGCCCTATGGGCAGCTCACGGTCAGATGTGGTGGACGAGCCCATCGACCCCAATACCGGCCCGGCCCCGCCCGCCCGGCACAGCCCCTGGCGGGGGCAGGGCCCCGTGGTGGGTGTGGTGGCGGTGGGCGGCGCGCTCGGGGCGACGGCCCGCTACGGCGCGTCGCTGCTGTGGCCGACCCCGTCCGGCGCCTTCCCCTGGACGATCCTGCTGGTCAACGCCGTCGGCTGCGCGATCATCGGCGTCTTCCTTGCGCTGATCACCGAGATGTGGACGGCCCACCGGCTGGTACGGCCCTTCTTCGGCACCGGTGTGCTCGGCGGCTTCACCACCTTCTCGACATACGCCGTCGACTTCACCCGGCTCGTCCAGGACGGCCGTATCGCGATCGCCTTCGGCTATCTGGTGGGGACGCTCGGGGTGGCGATGGCGGCCGTATGGGCGGCCGTGGCGGCGACCCGGCGCGTCCTCGGCGCGTACGGCGGCGGCCCCGGCGGGAGGGCGGCCCGGTGACCGGCGAGCCCGCGCTGCGACTGACCGTCTTCATCGGCGAGAACGACACCTGGCACCGCAAACCGCTGTCCGCCGAGATCGTCCACCGCGCCCACCGCGCGGGGCTCGCGGGCGCGAGCGTGTTCCGCGGTGTCGAGGGGTACGGCTCCACGTCCCTGATCCACACCTCGCGGCTGCTGTCGCTCGGCGAGGATCTGCCCATGGCCGTCGTGATCATCGATACGGAGGAGCGAGTGCGGTCCTTCCTGCCCGAGCTGGAGGAGATCGTGGGTGACGGCCTCGTGGTGGTCGACCCGGTCGAGATCGTGCACCCCCGGAGGCAGGCCCGGTGAACTGGCTGCTGGTGATCGCGGGCGGGATGGTCGGCGCCCCGCTGCGCTATCTGACCGACCGGGCGGTGCAGACACGGCACGACTCGGTGTTCCCCTGGGGCACGTTCCTGGTCAATGTGGCCGGCTGTCTGGTGCTGGGCCTGCTGACCGGCGCGGCGGCGGAGGGGGCGGCGTCCCAGCGGCTGCAACTGCTGCTGGGCACGGGGCTGTGCGGGGCGCTGACGACGTATTCGACGTTCTCGTACGAGACCCTGCGGCTGGCCGAGGAGGGCGCCCGGCTCTTCGCCGTGGCGAACGTGGGCTTGAGTCTGGTGGTCGGAGTGGGCGCCGCCTTCGCGGGTGTGGGGCTGGCCCACGCGACCTGGGGCTGATCCCAACCCCCAGCGGCCTTATCGCTCACGCCACCCTGACCGCTCACGCCACCCTTACCGCTCACGCCACCCTTACCGCTCAGTCCGCCCTTCCCGCTCACTCGGCCCTTACCGCGCGCCCCTCCCCCACCCGCTACGGCAGCAGTCGTGTCGTGGTCGGCGGCAGGCCGAACTCCCCGGCGGCCGCCGTCCGCAGATGCTCCAGCATCACCCGGCGCAGCTCCCGCGCGGCCCGGGGCGGCGCGACGTCCTTACGGTGGGCGACGGCGATGGTGCGCTGCATGTCGTGGCCCGCGAACGGCGTGATCCGCAGCCCGGACCGGGCCGCCACCATCCCCGGCAGTACGGCGATGCCGAGCCCGGCCCGTACGAAGCCCAGCACCGCGTCCATCTCACCGCCCTCGACCGTGAAGGACGGCTCGAAACCGGCCGCCCGGCAGGCCGCCGTGGTGAATTCCCGCAGGTCGTAGCCGCGCCGGAACATCACCATCGGCCGGTCCCGCAGCTCCTCGACCTGGATCCGCCGGTGCCGGGTGGGCGGCGGGGACGCGGGTGAGGAGGCCACCACCAGCTCCTCCCGCAGCAGCTCGGTGGCGGCGAGCGCGGGGGCCTGGCCGAGCACCGGGGTGATGATCAGTGCGAGGTCCAGTTCGCCCGCGGAGAGCGTGCGGACCAGGTCCTGGGAACCGCCCTCGTCCACGATCAGCTCGATGCCCGGGAACTCGTCGTGGAAGCGGCGCAGCACATCGGGGACGAAGCTGGCGCACAGGCTCGGCGTGGCCCCCAGCCGCACCCGGCCGCGCCGCAACTGGGCGACCTCCTGGACCTCGCGGTGCGCGGTCTCGGTGTCGGCGAGGATCTGGCGGGCCAGTGGCAGCAGTGCCTCTCCCGCGTCGGTGAGGGCGATATTGCCGCGCGCCCGGTGGAAGAGATCGGCTCCCAGCTCCCGTTCGAGGGCGCGGATCTGCTGGGACAGCGAGGGCTGGGCGACATGCAGGAGCTCCGCGGCGCGGGTGAAGTGCCGGGTCTCCGCGACGGTGGCGAAATAACGCAGCTGATGCAACTGCACACCACGATGATAGGCACCGGCTATGGACCTCTCGCCACAGCGTGCCCAGGACGTATGGGTCTCTCCGGGGAAGTACTCGCGGGGGAGCAGGGCGCCACCCGGCGACCGGCCTCCAGGAGGGCGGCCGTCGCCGGGTGACGATGTGCGCCCTACTGGTGGGCGGCCAGCGCCCGCATCCCCGGGCTACAGGATTCCAGCAGCGAGGTGAGCTCCTCCTCGGCCAGCTTGCTCGCCGCGCCGGGCCGGCCACCGTCGAGGTGGGCGATGGACGCGTCCAGCCAGTCGCGGTGCGGTTCCACCCCGATGAACTCGGCGAGCCGGATCAGCTCCTTCTCCGGCTCCTCCAGCAGGGTCTCGTACGACAGCGCGGTGCGCTGCTCCGGCGGGACCTCGTCCAGCTTCCTCAGACCGTCGACGATCGTCTCGGACCACAGGGTGCCGAACGCGTCGATCGGGATGGGACGGTCCCACACCAGCGCCGGGTCGTAGGCGTCGCTCAGCAGCGGGGCGAGGTCAGGCGGGAGCTGGGCCGCGTGCTGCGGCGTCAGATGCCTGGGGGTCTCCAGACCGCAGTGGACGGCCATCTCCCACAGCATCGGGATCATCCGGAAGCTGAAGTGGCGGCTCATGGAGACGGCACAGTCGGGGCCCTGGCGGTAGAGGTGCACGAAGCGGGCCTCGGGGAAGGCGCGGTGCATCTCGGGTACGCGGCCGATGGACAGGCCGGTGCGCTCGACGACGGCTCCGGGGTTGCCGAACCGTGCGCCGAGGGTGGCGAAGAGGGCCGTCCAGTGGTCTGCCGGACGGCGGGTGGGCCAGGTGGTGACCTCGGCCTCCAACGCGTCGAAGAGCGCGTCGGGGTCGTCGGTCAGATGGGGCAGCACCATGACGCTGATGGCCGGGACACCGGTGGTCTCCGCGTCGAACCGCCGCTTGGGCATCCTGTGGTAGAGGAACTCGGGCGGGATGGCGCCATTTTTGATCATGCTATTGGTGACCACATTGGGCCGGGACAGAAATCCCCAGAAATCCGAACCGCTCAGCGGGGCCTCGTCCAGCACCTCCGTGTCGGGAATACTGGCGAACAATTCATTGATGCTGAGCACATCCGGATGAATATTGATGATCTGAGACAGAGCCGTCGAACCGCACCGTCCGGTGCCGACGACAAATGTCAACTTCTGGTTGACCACGCGCACTTCCTCCCGTTTCTCGCTCGGACAACTAGCCGTTTCCCTAGTGGCCGTTCCCATAGTGGCCCATGACACACCGCGGTCGATTCGGTGGCCGCGGCGATGCTAATGGATGCCTGGGGCGACGATGGCTCCGACCATCGAACAGGGGAAACGCACACAACGGGATGCGAGAGAGCGAACTCAAAGTTCAGCTACTTCCTGCACTTTTGCGCAACTTTCACATCCGACAGGGGCGTTACCTTCGGGAACCCCTCAACTACCTGCGGCGGAGCCCGATCTGAGAGTCGACTCCGGGCTTCACAACTCGACTACAGGGACGAAACCGTAATCGAACAGTTTCTCCCGTGACGAGACGGTCATCTTTTCGTACCAACAGCACTGCTAGAGTGCGCATCCACCCCATACCCGTGAACCTGGGCTGGCATGCCCAACCCGGCCGGGTGGGGCGGGGAACACACGACATGACGCAGAGCAGCGATGCCGCCGCGCAGGGTGCAGCAAGGGAAGGGACAGGGGACCCGAACAGCGGCACGGTATTTTCAACTCTCGGGGGACGATGCATTACCAGGTGCGCCATGCACGGTGATTCGCTTTCAAGACCCCCGCGCACACGGAAAATCGGGGAAGGTGTTTCGTACGTGTTGGTGGAGCGCGATCAGGAGATAGCCCGGCTCAATCGGCTCCTCTTCGAGGGCGCCCGCGAGGGAAGCCGGCTCGCCGTTATCAGCGGCGCCGTGACATCGGGAAAGACCGCACTTCTGCACACCGTGACGGATACGGCGGGCGGGCGGGGCGTCCGGGTGCTGCCCGCGGTCGCCTCCGCCTCGGAGCAGAAGTTCCCCTACGCCGTGCTCGAGCAGCTCTACCAGGGCATGCCGGCCCATGTGCAGCGCTCCCGGCCGCGCCCCGGCCTCGAGGCGCTCCGCGACCCGAACGGCCCGGACCAGGCCGAACTCCCGCTGCTCCAGGACTTCCACCGCACCCTCGACGAACTGACCGGCGACGCCCCCCTGTTGATCGCCATCGACGACGTGCAGTTCGCCGATCTTCCGTCGCTGCGCTGCCTGGCGTACGGCATCCGCCGCTGCCGCTCGGAGGCGCTGTCCGTCGTGGTGAGCCGCGGGTCGCTGACCGGCCCCGCCGCCACCGCCCTGGACGAGCTGCTGCACGAGCCGAAGGTGTGTCACGTCCGGCTCGCCCCGCTCACCGTCGCGGGCGTCTCCACGCTGCTGACCGAGGAGTTGGGCACCGAGGAGGCCGGGCGCCACGCCGCCGCGTACCACGAGCTGACCGGCGGCAACCTGCTGCTGCTGCGCGGTCTGCTGGACGACCGGTTCTCCCGCCTCACCCGCGGCCCCCTCGACCCCGCGCCCGGCACGGACGCCCCGGTGGCCGGGGAGCTGTTCCGGCAGGCGGCGCTGTCCTGCGTCTACCGCGGCGGCCCGGCCCACCGCCGGGTGGCCCACGGAGTCGCGCTGCTGGGTGACGCCACGTCCGTTCCCCTGCTGAGCAGGCTGATCGAGGTCGAGGAGCGGCTGGTCCGGCAGTCCGTCGCGCTGCTCACCGAGGTCGGGATCCTGCACGGCGGGCGGTTCCGCAGCGACGCGGTGCGCACGGTGCTCCTGGACGACCTGGAGTTGCACGAGCTCGGCCCGCTGCACCACCGGGCCGCCCGGCTGCTGTACGAGGAGGGCGCCGACCCCATCGACGTGGCCCGCCATCTGCTCAGCCACGAGGCGCCCGAGCCGGTCGAGGAGTGGATCACGCAGGCGCTGTGTGACGCGGCCGTGCACGCCATCGCGGCGGACCGCAGGGAACTGGCGATGAACTGCCTCCAGATGGCCGACCGTTACACCACCGACGAGCGCGAGGCGCTGCGGCTCCAGGCCACGATGGTGCAGGCCATGTGGCCGTTCAACCCGCTGTCCCAGATGCGGCGGCTGCAGTCGCTGGCCGGCCCGGCGGGCAGCGGGCTGCTGCCCGCCCCCGAGGCCATCCCGGTCGTCATCGGGCTGCTGGGTCTTGGCCGGATGGACGAGGCGGCCGCCGCGCTGGAGCAGGTCAGCCGGGCCGCCGCCGAGCACCCGGGCACCGAGCTGGACACCGGGCTGCGCGCCATCCGGCTCGCCCTGTCCTCCACCTATCCCGACCACCCCGAACTGTGGCCCTTCCTGGACCAG
The DNA here is from genome assembly GCF_055597465.1 of Streptomyces yongxingensis. Lineage (NCBI taxonomy): Bacteria > Bacillati > Actinomycetota > Actinomycetes > Kitasatosporales > Streptomycetaceae > Streptomyces > Streptomyces yongxingensis. The sequence continues at coordinate 7,157,326 of NZ_CM145717.1, read as the reverse complement.
GAGGAGGCCGACGGCCCGTGGGACGCCCCGCTGTCGCCGGACCAGACCCCGGAGTCGCCCCATCTGACCGCGTTCCGCGCGCTGCGGACCGTGCTGAGCCGCGGGGTCGACGAGCGCGCCGTACGGGCCGCGGAGCGGGTGCTGGAGACCGTGCCCCTCTCGGACCGGACGATGCTGACGGTGCACGCCGCGCTCCAGACGCTGGTGTACGCCGACCGCCACGCCACCGCCACCACCTGGTGCGACCGGCTGATCGAGGAGACCTCCGAGCGCGGCGCCAAGGCGCTGCTGGCCTACTTCTGCGTGCTGCGGGCCCAGATCGCGCTGCGCGTGGGGCGGCTGCGGGACACGGTCCGGTACGCCGAGCGGGCGCTGGAGGAGCTTCCGGCGCGCGGCTGGGGCGTCACCGTCGGCATGCCGCTGGGAATGCTGATCAACGCCCACACCGCGATGGGCAACCATGACGCGGCGGCCGAACTGCTCGCCCGCCCGGTGCCGGACGAGATGTACCGCAACCGCTTCGGGCTGCACTACCTCTACGCACGGGCCCGGCACCAGCTCGCCACCGGCCGGCAGCACGCGGCCCTCACCGACTTCCGCGCCTGTGGCGAGAAGATGGCCGACTGGGGCCTGGACTCCCCCGCCACCCTGACCTGGCGGCTCGGCGCCGCCGAGACCTGGCTGACGCTGGGCGGCCAGGAGCGGGCGGCGCGGCTGGCGGAGGAGCAACTGGAGCTGGCCGGGGAGTCCTCCTCGCGCACCCGGGGCGCCGCGCTGCGGATCCTGGCCGCCACCCGGCCACGACACGAGCGCGTCGCGCTGCTGCAGCAGGCGGTGGGGGTGCTCCAGGCGAGCGGCGGCTGGTACGAGATGGCGCGGGCGCTGGCGGACCTCGCGGAGGCGCACAAGCAGCTCGGCGATCTGGACACCAGCCGGCTGATGACCCGTCGGGCCCTGCGGCTCGCGGACAGCTGCGGCGCCGACGAGCTGTCCCGCTCATTGCAGCGCACTCCGGCCCGTTCGGCCCTGTCGGAGGCGGCCCGTACCGGAGAGGATACTGCCGCCTTTTCCGAACTCTCCGATGCAGAAAGTCGAGTGGCAGCACTAGCAGCTTCCGGCTACACCAACCGCGAGATCGCCGCTAAGCTTTTCATCACGATCTCCACGGTGGAACAACACCTGACCCGTGTCTACCGGAAGATCAACATCAGCCAGCGCCGAGAACTGCCCGCGAGCCTGGATTTCGATGTCGCTTACACCGCCTGATCTCCCCGCGAAGCCACTCGGCCCCAACGAGGTTGATGCCATGACGTGCGCCACCGCGTCCGCCACGACGATGCTCGTGCCGGATTTCCCCTTTTCCTACGACAGATGGCTGTCCCATCCAGCAGGTCTGGGCGCCCTGCCTGCAGCGATGCACGGAACCGAAGTCGCCGTCATCGGCGGCGGGATGTCCGGACTGACCGCGGCCTATGAGCTTCTACGACTAGGGCTTTCCCCAGTTCTTTATGAAGCGGAGCAACTGGGCGGCCGGATGCGCTCCACGCCCTTCCCCGGTAATCCGGAATACAAGGCGGAGATGGGCGCCATGCGCTTTCCCATCGCCGCGCGATCGCTGTTCCATTACATCGATCTGCTGGGCCTGTCCACTCGTCCTTTCCCTAATCCTTTGGCACCGGCCACCGCGAGCACGCTGATCGACCTGAACGGCGGCCAGGACCGGGCGCGCACCGCAGGCGAGCTCCCGGAGGTCTACCAGGAGGTCGCCGCCGCCTGGGACAAGGCGCTCCAGGAGCGGGCCGACCTGGCCACGCTGCGGGACGCCATCCAGCGACGGGACGTCAGCACGCTGAAGACCGTATGGAACTCGCTGGTCAAGGAGTTCGACGACCAGTCCTTCTACGGCTTCCTCGCCACCTCTTCCACCTTCCAGTCGTTCCGCCACCGGGAGATCTTCGGCCAGGTGGGCTTCGGCACCGGCGGCTGGGACACCGACTTCCCCAACTCGGTGCTGGAGATCCTGCGCGTCGTGGTCACCGAGGCCGACGACAACCAGGTCGGCATAGTCGGCGGCTCCTCCCAGGTGCCTACGGGGCTGTGGGAGCACCGGCCCGAGACGCTCCGGCACTGGCCGCAGGGCACCTCGCTGGCCTCGCTGCACGGCGGCCGGCCCCGCCCCGCGGTCACCCGGCTGCGGCGGACCGCCGACGGCGTCCGGGTGACGGACGAGAGCGGCGAGGAGCGCGAGTTCCCCGCGGTGATCTACAGCCCGCATGTGTGGACGCTGCTGAACCGGGTCGACTGCGATGCGACGCTGCTGTCCACTCCGCTGTGGACGGCGGTGGAGCGCACCCACTACATGGGCGCGTCCAAGCTGTTCGTCCTGGTCGACCGGCCGTTCTGGCGGGACGCCGACCCGGTGACCGGCCACGACGCGATGAGCATGACGCTCACCGACCGGATGCCGCGCGGGGTCTATCTGTTCGACGACGGGCCCGACCGGCCCGGGGTGATGTGCCTGTCGTACACCTGGAACGACGACTCGCTGAAGGTCGCCACGCTCTCGGCCGAGGAGCGGCTGGAGACGCTGTTGACCAAGCTGGCCGCGATCTATCCGGATGTGGACATCCGGTCGCACATCATCGCGGGGCCGCTGACCGTCACCTGGGAGACCGAGCCCCGCTTCATGGGGGCCTTCAAGAACAATCTGCCCGGCCACTACCGCTATCAGCGGCGGCTGTTCACCCAGTTCATGCAGGACGGGATGGATCCGGAGCAGCAGGGCTTCTTCCTGTGCGGGGACGATGTCTCCTGGACGGCCGGCTTCGCCGAGGGAGCGGTGACCACGGCGCTGAACGCGGTGTGGGGCGTGCTCCGCCACCTCGGCGGCGCCACCCATCCGGACAACCCCGGCCCCGGTGATCTCTTCGACACCTTCGCGCCGCTGGAGCTTCCGTACGACTGACGGCCGCGGCGTCACGCACAGGGGGAGCCGCCGCGCGCCGTCGGCTCCCCCCGTCATGGCTCAGCCCCGCGCGATCTGCTCGAGTCGGCGCTTGTCCGGCTTGCCGTTGCGGTTGAGCGGGAAGTTCTCCAGCACCTCGACCCGGTTGGGCTGTTCGTAGACCGGGAGCACCTGGCAGAGCCGCTCCCGCCAGTGCTTGGCGTCCCGCAGCTCCTCGTCCTCCACGAAGAAGACCAACTGCTCGTCGCCGGCGCGGCGCTCGTCGGGGAGCGGCACGATCCGGGTGGAGATCTCGGCGAGGGCCGCCTTCCGCTCGATCAGCTCGGGGTAGAGCGTGTAGCCGGAGCGGTGCACCGCGAACTTCCGCCCCAGGACGAAGAGGTTGTCGTGCTCGTCGAGGTAGCCAAGGTCGCCGGTGGACTGCCAGCCGGTGGGCACGGCGTCGATGGTGCCGTCCGCGGCGAGGTGGCCCTCGAGCGCGTCCGGGGTGTCGACCTCGATCTCGCCAGCCTCACCGGGGGCGGCCGGGTGGCCGTCCTCGTCGACGACGCGCAGCTTGATGCCGTCCATGGCCCGGCCGCAGGAGACCGGGTTCTCCAGGGTGGCGAAGGCGATGTTGCCCAGCTCGGTGCTGCCGTAGCTGTCCAGCAGCGGCAGTCCGAATTCGGCCACATAGCGCTCGGAGAGCGCGCCGTCCAGCGGCGCGGCGCCCGAGCAGAACATCCGGACGCCCTCCAACTGGGCCCGCAGTGACGGCTTCCGGCCGACCAGGTTGAGCATGGTGCGGTAGCTGGACGGAGTGGCGTCGATCACCGTGGCGCCGGTCCGTCCGGCCATCTGGACGGCCCGGTCCAGGCGCTTGTACGGGGCGATCACCAGCGAGCAGCGGGTGAGCCAGGCGATGAGCACCATGGACAGCCCGTACTGGTGGGCGAAGGGCAGCAGCGGCAGCAGTACGTCGTCCGGCCGGTGCCCGACCTGGGCGGCGTTGCGCTCCAGGTTGGTGAGGAACTTACGGCCGGACTTCACGGCGCCCTTGGGCTCGCCGGTGGAGCCGGAGGTCCACATGATCAGGCCGTCGCGCCGGTCGGCCCAGGCGTCGAAGTCCAGCTTCCGGTGCTCAAGCGGGCGCCCGGCGGCCGGGGCGATCAGCTCGTAGAGGTTCACCGTACGGATGTCGTCGTGGATCGGGGCGTCGTCGTCCACGAAGGCGATCGCGGCGCCGGTGCGCCCGGCGATCCGCCGGGTCTCGTCCGGGTGCTCCTGCTGGTCGATCAGGACGATGGAGGCTCCCACGTGCATGAGCGCGAACAGCACGCTCACGTAGGCGGCGGAGTTGCCCGCCTTGAAGATGACGCGGTCGCCGTGGGCCACCCCGTGCTCGCGGATCACATCGGCGACGCGCAGCGCGTCCAGCTCGAAGTCGGCCAGGGTCTGCACCGAGTCGAGCGCGTAGATCTTCGCGGTCATCGAACGTACTCTTTCCTTTTCGCTCAGGAGTACGGGCAGCCCTGGGCGGCTCCCCCCTAGGCTCCCTGGTCTTCGGCGCCGGCTTCCCACTCGGCGTCGACGGGGACTTGGGAGAGCAACTGGTCGTGCACCAGGTTGACGACCTCTCTCCGGCTCGAGTCGAGGTAGTAGCGGGAACCGGGAAACACCTCGAGGTCGAATCGTCCGCTCGTCCGCCGCCGCCAGGCCCGTACGCCGCGCAGCGGGGTCTTGGGGTCGCCCTCACCGGCGAGGGCGACGATCCGGCAGCCGAGCGCCGGGGGCCCCAGGGTCATGCCCCAGTGCGCGGTCCGGCCGGAGACGAACAGGGTCAGCAGCGGCGTCCCGGTCTCCCGCTCCAGGCGCTCGGCGACGCGGTAGGCGAGGTCGGCGCCGGCCCGGTGGCCGAAGAAGGCGAGCGGGCGGTCCATCCACTCCCCCAGCGCACCGAAGATGCGGTCCGCGAGATCGGCGGAATCGGTCAGCCGCTCATCGTCCTCGAGCCCGACATACAGGGGGTACTGGATCGCCAACACCTCCACCGTGGGCAGCAGAAGCTCGGACAGTGAGAGGTAGTACGCGGTGGAGTGGGCGGATTCCGGGAAACAGATCAGCCGGAAACTGCTCGGAGTTTCCGTTTGCAATATCCGAATAAGGCCCACATCATCGGGCTTGATCTGGCTCAAGGAGTACATCCCCGCGATTGCACTGAGGGGCCGGGCACGAGTGCACGGTGGGGCGCGTCGACCACGCTCGTCCGAGATGCTGACTCCGTGAGGCTATGAGCCCTTCTCCGGGGCCACAACCCCTAGTAACCGCTATTCGAGGTACGCGCTATATGCGGGTACCGCGCCCGTCCCGACGTGGCGCGGGACACAGACCGGCGCCCCCTAAGGCCCCCTCACCCGTGCCACCACCCCCTAATCTGGCGTCAGTTAGGGGCCAGGAGTCAAGCTGTCGTGTTAAACAAGAGGAAAGTAATGGTCTCCCCAAGCCAATTAAATCGGTGCGACGACAGCGATGAACACAACACGTCCTATTGATTTCGCCGTCGTTGTCGACGGCTTGATCAAGAAGTACCCCGGCCGGCCCGTCCCGGCTGTCGACAATCTCAGCTTCACCGTCAGGCACGGTGAGGTCTTCGGCTTCCTCGGGCCCAACGGAGCGGGTAAGACCACCACCATCGGCATTCTGACCACCCGTGTCGCTCCCAGCGGCGGACGTGCCTTCGTGCAGGGTGTCGACGTGGTGGCCAGGCCGGCGGTGGCCCGGCAGTCCTTCGCCGTCGTGCCGCAGCGCAACAACCTGGACCGGTCGTTGACCATCCGTCAGAACCTGACCTTCCACGCCGGCTACCACGGTCTCTCGCGCTCGGAGCGCAACCGCCTCGCGGACGAGAGCCTGGACTGGGTCGGCCTCTCCGACCACGCCAAGGCCCGGGCGGATCAGGTCTCCGGTGGTCAGGCCCAGCGCGTGATGATCGCACGGGCCCTGATGCACCGCCCCCGGGTGCTGTTCCTGGACGAGCCGGCCACCGGCCTCGACCCGCAGTCCCAGATCTTCGTCCGCGACCGGGTCGCCGAACTGAAGACCCGTGGCGTCACGGTGGTGATCACCACCCACGACATGGAGGAAGCGTCCAAGCTCTGTGACCGGATCGGCATCGTCGACCACGGCAAGCTGCTCGCTCTGGACACCCCCGAGGCGCTGACCAGCCGGATGAGCAACACCGCGCTGACCGTCACGGTGCGCCCGCCGTACTCCGGCATGAACGGCGTGGTCCACATGGTGCAGGGCCTCGGGGTCGCCGAGCGGGTCGAGGTGCTCCAGGCCGAGGACGACATGGCCGCCCTCATGCAGGGCGGGGCCGCGGCCGTCAACGACGGCACCTTCCGGATGAAGGTCTACAGCAACGCGCCGTCCTCCGTCCTCCTGCCCACGGTCATCAAGGCCCTGACCGACACCGAGTGCGAAATCAAGGACCTGAATGTGAGCAAGGCGAGCCTGGAAGACGTCTTTGTCGACCTGACGGGGAAGGAGATGCGATGAGCTCCTCCTCACGACCCACGTCATCGACGGACGGGACCCCCGGCGGCAAGGCCGGGGAGGAGAAGGCCGCGACCGGCGCGGCGACGCCCCCGCACCAGGGCGGCGGCCACGGTTCCGCCGCCGGCCGGGGCGGTGAGCGCCCCTCCGCCGAACACAGGCCCGCCGACCCCAGGACCCCCGGCGCCAGGCCGGACGGGACCGGGCCCGCCGATCCGCGGAGCGCCGACCCCCGGAGCGCCGATCCCCGCCGCGTCGACGCCAAGTCCGCCGAGGACGACGGCTTCGAGGACACCCGGACCGTCCTCGTCCGGTCCAAGCCGTCCGCCCCGCGTCCCGGTCCCGAGGCCCAGGCCCCGCGTCCGGGCGCCGAGGCCCAGAGGGCCGCCCCGAACGCCCCGCACGCGCCGAACGCCCCGGTCAAGCACGAGAGCCGGCCGCACGACCCCCGGCACCACGAGAGCCGGCCGCAGGAGCACCGGCACCACGACGCCAGGGGCATGGGCGCCCCGCACGGCGGCGGGGACGTCGGGGACACCATGACGCTGGTCATCAAGCCCATACCGGCCCCGTCGGCGACCCAGGCCGCACAGGACGCCAAGGCCGCGCTGAACGCCATCATCGCGGCGGCGGACGCCCGTTCGGGGCTCGTGGAGCCCGAGCCCGAGCCGGAGCCCGAACTCGAGCTCGACCTGCCCGACGCCAAGCGCCGCGGCGGGCGTCACCGGCGCCGCGCCAACCGGTGGCGGACGTTCTTCTTCATCCTGTGGCGCGACATCTTCGTCACCGGCCGCGAGATGGGCCCCTTCCTGGGCCAGGTCATCGTGGAACCGTTCTTCATGCTGTTCGTCTTCGGCAAGGTGCTCGGTGAGATCGGGTTCACTCAGCCCGGCTTCCAGCAGGTGCTGCTGCCCGGTGTGGTGGCGCTCAACAGCTTCCTGGTCGCCCTGCAGAACACCGCGCTGCCACTGGCCATCGACTTCTCCTGGACCAAGGAGATCGAGGACCGATTGCTCTCGCCCATCCCGGTCGGCCTGGTGGCGGTGGAGAAGGCGGTCTTCGGCGCGATGCGCGGTCTGATCGGCTCCCTGGTCATGATCCCGATCGGGCTGGCGCTGCTGGACGACGTCTCCTGGCCGCTGGACAAGATGCCGGTGACGCTGGGCATCCTCAGCCTCGGCGGACTCGTCGGCGGCTGCGTCGGCCTCACCCTGGGCACCCTGGCGCCCGCGCGTCACATCTCCATCGTCTTCGCCATGACGCTGACCCCGATCATGTTCACCGGGGCCACCCAGTTCCCGTGGCGGAGCCTGGAGACCGTCCGCTGGTTCCAGGTGCTGTGCACCTTCAACCCGCTGACCTACGTCACCGAGGCGATGCGCGGACTGCTGCTGACTCCCGGACCGAAGACGCCGGAGTCGATCCCGCTGTGGATCTGCTTCTCCGCCATCGGCGCGGCCATCCTGGTCTTCGGGACGATCGGCATCCGGGGCTTCAACCGCCGGGCGCAGGACTGAGCCACGGCAGGACTTGAGAGTTAAGGCACCACACCATGACGGCATCCGAGCAGACGAAGACAGCCATCGTTTTCCCGGGCATGGGACCCTCCGGCTTCTCCGAGGTGGGCAGGTTCCTCACGCTCGACCCGTTCGCCCGGAAGCGGCTCGCCGAGGCCGACGAGGCGCTGGGCTACTCGGTCTTCGACCGGCTCCGCGACTCCGAGGACGACTACTCCGAGGCCACCCAGATCGCCTTCCTGGTGAACTCGATGGCATCGGCGGACCGGGCGGAGCAGGAGCACGGGCTGGTCCCCGACCTGTGCGTGGGCCCCAGCTTCGGGCAGAAGGCGGCCGCGGCCTACGTCAGTTCGCTGCCGTTCCCCGAGGTGGTGCGGCTCACCGCGGAGCTGGCCCGCTGTGAGCACGCGTACTTCACCGAGGAGTACCAGGACGCGGTCACCCACACCTTCGTCCGCACTCCGCAGGAGAAGCTGACGGAGATCCTGACCGAGCTCGGCGAGCGCGGTGAGTGGTACGACTACTCCGGCTATCTCGACGACGGCTTCTTCATGGTGTCGCTGCGCGAGACGGAGCTGGAGTGGTTCAAGAAGGCGATCAGTCAGGCCGGCGGCTACTCCATGTACACCATGGTCCCGGCGGTGCACGCGCCCGCGTTCGCGGAGCTGCGGCGCCGGGCCGCCGAGGAGATCCTGCCCAAGTACGACATCCTCGACCCGAAGCTGCCCGTGGTCACCGACCAGGACGGCACCGTCGTGACCACGGCCGACGAGCTGCGCACGATGCTGCTGGACACCTTCGACCTGCCGATCCACTGGCCGAAGGTGGTGGACACGCTGAAGGGCGCCGGGGTGTCGAAGATGTACATCACCGGGCCGGACAACCTCTTCCACCGGCTGGACCGCACCAAGTCCAACTTCGAGGTGGTGACGGTGGGTCCGGGCAAGCGCTCGCGGCCCCCTCGTAAGCGCTGATGACGGCGTAACACGCCGCGCGGCGGTAATCCGCCCAACGCCCCGTTGACTTCGCCGAGTTGACGGGGCGTTGGCGTGAGCGGGATGTCTCCCCGGCCGCGAACCTCGACCGCGCCGCCGGGCCACCTGCACCCGCCCCCACGGCGTGCGCGAACGCCGCCTGACCCGGCGCCGCCAGCGTCTGTCTTGGGTCGTCAGGTCCGGGTCGGTGGCGCACTCATCGCTGCCGTCAGGAACGTGATCGCCCATCGCCGGGCCGCCTCGCCCGCTACCGGGGGCACGCAGCCAGCGGAGGGCTGCTGGTTGACCTGGAGGCGGTCGACGGCCGTCACGGCAAGGATTCCCCGCATCCGGAACCGCAGCTCCTCCGGGGAAAGGCCGGGCAGTACGCGCGCGAAGGCTGCGAGGTAGCGCTCGCGGACCGAGTCCTCGGCCGGGCCGGTCCAGCCGCGTGCCTCCTCGGCCGGGTCGCTGAGGATCGTCACGATCAGCCGGGACGTCCGGGCGCCGCCCTCGTCGCCGGCCGGCATCTCGTCGAACAGCGGCCCCACGAACGCCTCCACCAGTTCGCTGACCGGTGGGTCGGGGGTCCGGGCGAGCAATTTGTCGAGCCCGGCGCACTGGGCAGCGCTGATGGGCTCGATCACGCGGCGGGCGACTGCGGCCATCAGCTCCGCCTTCGAGCCGAAGTGGTAGCCGACGGCGGCCAGGTTCGCTCCGGCGAGTTTGGTGATCGCGCGGACCGAGGTGCCGCGGTATCCGTGCTCGGCGAAGAGGTGCCCGGCCGCGTCGAGGATCTGGGTGCGGGTGTCTGGGGTCGCCACACGAGGGACTCTACATATGCTTGAATGAAACGAACGTATGAATGAAACGAACGTATGAAAGAGGGCTGTCATGAAGCTGCTCGTGTACGGCGCCGGGGTTTGCGGCAGCCTTTTCGCCGCCCGCATGCACGAGGCCGGCCACGACGTCTCGCTCCTCGCCCGGGGCGTGCGCCTGACCGCCCTGCGCCGGCAGGGAGTGCGGCTCGCCGAGGAAGACGGCCCTGTCAAGCGGGTGCCGGTACCGGTGGTAGAGCACCCGAACGGCGGGTACGACCTGATCACCGTCTTCGTCCGCACCCACCAGGTGGATGCAGTGCTGGAATCACTCGCTGGTGTCCAAGGTGACGTGCTGTTCCTGCTCAACTGGGCAGCCGGCCCGGAGACGCTGGGTGCGGTGATCGGCCACGAGCGGGTGCTGCTCGGCTTCCCCACGACTGGCGGCACGATGGACGGCGACGTGGTCCGCTACCGCAAGAGCAATCTCATCACCCGCCGGGTCGCGATGCCGATCGGCGAGCCCGACGGCCGTACCACCCCGCGACTGGTACGGATCGTGGAGACGTTCCGTACCGCCGGGATCAACGCCAAGGCCGAGCCGCGGATGGATGCCTGGCTCAGGACGCACGCCGCGTTCGAGGTCCCGCTCGGTCAGGCGGTGCACGCGGCGGGCGGCCCGGTAGTGCTGGCCGACGCCCCGGACGCGGTCCGCGGCATGCTCCACCTGATACGGCAGAACCTCGCCGCGATGGAGACGCCGCCGGTACCTCGCGCGTTCGCCGCGCTGCGGGCTCTGCCGCAAGGGCTCCTCGTGGCCGGGCTCCGGCGCTTCCTGAAGAGCCCGACGGCCGTGCACAGCGGACTCAACGACCCCTCGCCTGCCACGGCGGCCGAACTCGAGCGGCTGGCCGAACAGCTCCGTGCCCCTGCGGGAGCCCGCTAAGCGACTCAGGACGGCGCCACTAGATCCGCGAATTACGCAGCGACTGCCACACGGCCCCGGCCAACGCCCGCGTCGACCGGGGAACCGACAGCCGCTCGTGCTCCCGGTACAGCGCCCAGTTGTACTGGACGAGCGACAGCTTGTTCGAGGACAGCGATCCCGCGCGGTGAGCCCTGTACACCGCCAGCGGCTCGGGAAGACCGCGGGCGTCATGGCCGTCACGCATGATCGACAGCCACAAGGCGTAGTCCTGTCGCTTCCGCATCTCCGGCATCAGCCTCGTGCCGAGGACCGTGCGGTCGTACATGGCGGTCAGAGCCCCGATGTGATCCTGGACCAGCATCGCGCGGTAGTCCACGTGTTCTCGCGCGCGAATCACACGCCCGTTCGGGACGAAATCGGTGCTCTCGCCGTCGTAGTCGGCGTCCATCTTGTAGTAGGAGGTGAACGTCAAAGGCGCATCAGCCGTCGCCGCGAAGTCAATTTGCCGCTCAAGTTTCTCCGGAAGCCACATGTCGTCGCTGTCAAGAAAAGCGACGTAATCTCCCCTGGCCCGTTCGATAGCGAGATTCCGCGCCCGGCCCGCACCACCCCGTTCGGGCGCCGATTCCGGCAGGACGCGCTTGTCCTGCCGGGCAAATTCCATGAGCAGGTCCATAGAGCCATCGGAAGATTTGTCGTCGGTGACCAGAAGCTCCAGATCGCTGTAGGTCTGCGTGAGCACCGATCGAATCGCTGCACCGAGAGTGGCTGCCGAGTTGTACACGGGCATCACGACAGAAACCAGGGACACAGCGCTTCTCCTTGCCAGGCCAGGGACGACGGTCCATTCAAGCACTGGGATTGTAGTAGGAGCCGCCATCGCTCCGTGACCGCCGAAGCCGCCGCGCCGGCCGGGTTCGACATCGCGGTGATCACCGTGCCGACCCCGCCCCGGGGACGGCGTGCCCGACCTGACCTACGGCGATCGACGCCGCCGAGTCCAAGCCCTTCGGGTACATGAGATTCACACCCGGCCCCGGCCTCGGCGGACATTGCCTGCCGACCGACCCGTCATTCCTGTTGGGGGGCGCCGCGTCAATATCTCCACCGTGTCCCACTGTGCTTCATCGCATCAGTGGCACCCCACAGGGGTCGTACAGGCCGTCGTCACGCGGGCCCCGGAATCACCGGCAGCCCCCTCGGGGTTGGACTCGGGCCCGCGCCCTCCCTCCGTCAGTTAGGACAGCCAGTCCTCCACGGCACGGGCCGTCGTCCCGGCGTGCTCCTCCATCATCGTGAAGTGGTTCCCCGGCACATCGAGCGCGGTGTGCGGGAGCTGCCAGTACGACCGCCAGTCGCCGTCGCGGGACCAGTCGAAGAGCCGGTCGCCGGCCCGGACCAGCAGGGTCGGCGTCTTGACCTCCTTGGGCCGCCACTCCCCGAACAGCCGGAAGTACGCGCCCATGGCCAGCAGCCGGGTGTCGTCCACCGGCACCTGGCCCGCGCTCCGCTCGGCCATCCCGGCGCTCAGGCCGGGCTGGAGGGCCACGGCCGCGTCCCGGTCGTGGGAGTAGATGTCGAGCAGGACGACCGCGTCCGGGAACACCCCGGTGCTCTCCAGCCGCGCGGCCACCTCATGGGCGAGCAGCCCGCCCGAGGAGTGGCCCAGCAGCACGAACGGCGCCCCGTCGGTCTCCCGCAGCACCGCCTCGGCCTGCGCCTCGACCACCGCCTCCGGGTTGGCCGGGAGCCGCTCCCCGGCGACGAAACCGGGGTTGCCCAGCGCGAGGACGTTCCGGTGGCCGCGGAATCCGGCGGCGAACCGGGCGTACTGGTGCGGGCCGCCGATGGACAGGATCGAGGAGAAGCACACCAGCGCGGGCCCGGTCTCGCCGCGCGAGAGCCGCACCAGCGGGGGCGCCTTGTCCAACTCGGCGGCGCTCGCGAAGGAGGGGCGGAACCGCGAGAGGTCCATCAGCAGCCGGGTGAACTCCTCCTGCCGGCCGGACCGTCCGGCCTCGCGCATCATCGCGCCGAACACGGCCGACGGCTCCGCGCCCGCCGCCTCGTCCCGCGCCGCGTCCGACACCGCGCCGCCCTCGGCGGCCACCGCACCGGCCAGTTGCGCGAGGAGCTGCCGGGCGACCAGCTCGGGCGTCGGGTGGTCGAACAGCAGCGTCGGGGGCAGCCGCAGCCCGCTCGCGGCGCCCAGCCGGTTGCGCAGCTCGACGGCGGTCAGCGAGTCGAAGCCCTGCTCCAGGAAGCCCCGCGTGGCCCCCACCGCCTCCGCGTCCGCGAAGCCGAGGACCGCGGCGGCCTGGCCGCGGACCAGGTCAAGCACGGCCTTCTCGCGCTCCGCCTCGGCCAGCCCGGCCAGCCGCCGCGCCAGCGAGGGGCCGCCGGTGTCGGCCGCACCGGCGGAGACCGTACGGCGCCGGGCCGGGGCCCGGACCAGCCCGCGGAAGACGGCGGGCAGCGCGCCCTCGGCGGCCTGCTCGCGCAGCGGCGCGATGTCCAGGTGCAGCGGTACGAGCACCGCCTCACCGCCCACCGAGCACGCCGTGTCGAACAGCTCCAGACCGTCCCGCGAGGTCAGCGGCGCCATCCCGGAGCGCTCCATACGGGCCACGTCCGCGTCCGCCATGCCGCCGGTCATCGCGCTGCGCTGCTCCCACAGGCCCCAGGCCAGCGAGAGCGCGGGCAGCCCGGCGGAGCGGCGGTGCGCGGCGAAGGCGTCCAGGAAGGTGTTGGCGGCCGCGTAGTTGGCCTGGCCCGGCGCGCCGAAGGTACCGGCGGCGGACGAGAACACCACGAACGCCTTCAGGCCGAGGTCCAGGGTCAGCTCGTGCAGATTGAGCGCCGCGTCCACCTTCGGCCGGAAGACCGTGTCGATCCGCTCCGGGGTGAGCGCGGGCAGCAGTCCGTCGTCCAGCACCCCGGCGGTGTGCACGACGGCGGCGAGCGGATGCTCCGGGTCCACCTCGGCCAGCAGCATCGACAGCGCCTCGCGGTCGGCCACGTCGCAGGCCGCGACGCTCACCCGGGCGCCCAGCGCGGTCAGTTCGTCGACCAGCTCGGGCATCCCCTGGGCGCGCTGGCCGCGGCGGCTGTTGAGCAGCAGATGCCGCACTCCGCGCTCGGCCACCAGATGGCGGGCGAGCTGCCCGCCGAGGACACCGGTGGCGCCGGTGATCAGGACCGTGCCGTCCGGGTCGAACTCCGGCAGCCCCTCCGGCGTCCGGTCCTCCTCCTGCGCGGCGACCTCCTGAACGGCGACCCGGGCCAGCCGGGGCGCGTGGAGGGCGCCCGCGCGGACGGCGAGCTGCGGCTCACCGCCGGCCGCGGCCGCCATGAGCGCGTCCGCCGAGGCTCCCTCGTCGTCCAGGTCCAGCAGCAGGAAGCGGTCGGGGTTCTCGGTCTGCGCGGTGCGGATCAGCCCCCATACGGGCGCGTGCGCCAGGTCGAACACCTCGGCGTCCGGGGACGTGGCGACCGCCCCGCGGGTGACGAACGCGAGCCGCGCCCCGGCGAGGCCCTCCTCCGCGAGCCACGACTGCGCGGTGTCCAGCGCCGCGTGGGTGGCCAGCCGCGCGCCCTCCGCCAGATGGCCGCCACCGCCACCGGCGGGGCCGGAGAGCGGGAGCAGGACGACGTCCGGCCGGGGGCTGCCCGAGGCCACCACGGCCGCGAGCTCGGTCAGATCGGGGAAGACGGCGCACTCGGCGCCGATGGACTCCAGCGCGTCGACGAGCCCGAAGGGGTCCCTGCCGTTCGCGGCGGCCTGCTCGCCGACCAGGGCCCAGCGGACGGCCGCGGAGGCCGCCGAGGGCGATGGCACCGGCGCCCACTCCAGCCGGAACAGCGAGTCGTGGTAGGTCACCTGGGCCGCGCGCAACTGCTCCGGGGCGATGCGCCGCAGCACCAGGGAGTCCACCGACGTGACCGCGCCGCCGTTTCCGTCCGCGACGGTCAGCGCCACCGCGTCCGGCCCGGCCGGGGCGATCCGTACGCGCAGCGCCGTGGCGCCCGCCGCGTGGAGGGTGACCCCGCTCCAGGAGAACGGCAGCCGGATGCCGTCGGCGCCGGCGCCCAGGAAGTCGCCGAGCGCGACTCCGTGCAGCGCGGCGTCCAGCAGCGCCGGGTGCAGCCCGAACAGCGCGGCGTCGCGGTGCTGCCGCTGGTCCAGACGCAGTTCGGCGAAGACCTCCTCGCCGCGCCGCCAGGCGGCGGCGAGGCCCTGGAACGCCGGGCCGTAGCCGAAGCCGCCCGCCGCGAACCGCTCGTAGAGGTCCTCCACATCGAGGGCGACGGCCTCCGCGGGCGGCCATACGGACAGGTCCGCCCCGCTGTCGGCGGCGTCGCCGGGGGCCAGGACACCGCTGGCGTGGCGGCTCCAGGGCCCGTCCGAGGCGTCGCCCCGGTCCGCGTCCGGCTCCGGGCGGGAGTAGACCTCCAGCGCCCGGCGGCCACTCGCGTCGGGCGCGCCGACGGTCAGCCGGAGCTGGATCCCGCCCCGGGCGGGCAGGATCAGCGGCGCCTCCAGGGTCAGCTCCTCCAGAAGATCGCAGCCGACCTGGTCACCGGCGCGGATCGCCAGCTCCACGAAGGCCGTTCCCGGCAGCAGTACGGTGCCGGACACGGCGTGGTCGGCGAGCCAGGGGTGGGTCTGGAGGGAGAGCCGCCCGGTGAGCAGGAAGCCCTCGGAGTCGGGCAGTTCGACGGCGGCGCCCAGCAGCGGATGCCCGGCGGCGCCGAGACCGGCGGAGGCGACGTCGCCCACCGAGAGCGGGACCTCGATCCAGTAGCGCTCGTGCTGGAAGGCGTACGTGGGCAGCTCGACGCGGGCCGCGCCCGTCCCCTCGTACACCGCCTCCCAGTCCACGGCCACACCGCGCGTCCACGCCTCGCCCAGCGAGATGTGGAAACGGTCCAGGCCGCCCTCGTCGCGGCGCAGCGACCCGATCGCGGCGGCCTCACGGCCCGCGTCCTCGGCGGTCTCCTGCACACCCATCGTCAGCACCGGGTGGGCGCTGGACTCGATGAAGGCTCCGTAGCCCTCATCGAGCAGGCGGCGGATGGCGCCCTCCAGCTCGACGGTGCGACGGAGGTTGGTGAACCAGTACTCGGCGTCCAGCTCCGGACCCTCGACCCACTCCCCCGTCACCGTCGACAGGAACGGCACCTCGGCCGCCCTGGGCTGTACGGGGGCCAGCAGCTCCAGGAGTTCCTCGCGGAGGAGTTCCACCTGGGCCGAGTGCGAGGCGTAGTCCACCGGCACCCGGCGCGCCCGCACCTCATCGGCCTCACAGGACGCCAGAAGCTCCTCCAGCGCCTCGGGCTCACCCGAAACCACCACCGAGGAGGGACCGTTGACGGCCGCGACGGAGATGCGCTCCTCGCCCCAGGGGGCAATGCGCTCCCGGATGTCCGCCACCGGGAGGGCCACCGACACCATGCCGCCCTTGCCCGCCAGCACCCGGCCGATCGCCTGACTGCGCAGCGCCACCACACGCGCGGCGTCCTTCAGCGACAGGATTCCGGCCACGCACGCGGCCGCGATCTCGCCCTGGGAGTGGCCGACCACGGCGGACGGCCGGACGCCCAGCGAGCGCCACAGCTCGGCGAGCGACACCATCACGGCGAACAGCACCGGCTGGACCACATCCACCCGCTCCAGCGACGGCGCGCCCTCGGTGCCGCGCAGCACCTCCACCAGCGACCAGTCGGTGAACTCCGCGAGCGCGGCGGCGCATTCGTGGATACGGGCCGCGAAGACGGGCGAGGCGTCCATCAGCCCCACCGCCATACCGGCCCACTGCGACCCCTGCCCGGGGAACACGAACGCCGTCTTGCCCGCCGTCCCGGTGCCCTGGACCAGTTGGGCCGCCGCCTCGCCCCGGGCGAGTGCCGTCAGGGCGCGGGTGAAGTCCTCGCGGTCCGTGCCGACCAGCGCCGCGCGCTGGTCGTGAACGGCGCGGGTGGTGGCCAGGGAGTAGCCGACGTCGGCCGGGCGCAGGCCCGGGTGGGCGTCGAGGTGGGCCAGCAGCCGCTCGGCCTGGGCGCGCAGCGCCGTCTCGCTCTTGCCGGACAGGATCCACGGCAGCGCACCGGGCTCGGGTGCGGTGGCGTCGGCGGCCGTGGGCCGCTCCGCCGGGGCCTGCTCGATGATGGTGTGCGCGTTGGTCCCGCTGATGCCGAACGAGGACACCGCGGCCCGGCGCGGACGGCCGGTCTCCGGCCACTCCGTCTGGTCGGTGAGCAGCGACACCGCGCCCGCCGTCCAATCCACGTGCGGGGACGGCTCGTCCACGTGCAGGGTCCTGGGCAGCACACCGTGCTCGATGGCCTTGACCATCTTGATGATCCCGGCGACACCGGCCGCGGCCTGGGTGTGGCCGAAGTTGGACTTCACCGAGCCCAGCCAGAGCGGCTGGTCCTCGGTGTGCTCCTGGCCGTAGGTGGCGAGCAGCGCCTGCGCCTCGATCGGGTCGCCCAGCGTCGTACCGGTGCCGTGTGCTTCCACGACGTCCACGTCGGCCGGAGACAGCCGGGCGTTGGCGAGGGCCTGCCGGATGACGCGCTGCTGGGACGGGCCGTTGGGCGCGGTGAGGCCGTTGGAGGCGCCGTCCTGGTTGATGGCCGAGCCCCGGACGATCGCGAGGACCGGGTGACCGTGTCGGCGCGCGTCCGACAGCCGCTCGACCAGCAGCATGCCCACGCCCTCGCCCCAGGCCGTACCGTCGGCCGCGGCGGCGAAGGGCTTGCAGCGGCCGTCGGTCGCGAGGCCGCGCTGCTTGCTGAAGGCCACGAAGGTGCCGGGGGTGGCCATCACGGTCACACCGCCCGCGAGGGCGAGCGAGCACTCGCCGTTGCGCAGCGCCTGTACCGCCATGTGCAGGGTGACCAGCGAGGACGAGCACGCCGTGTCGACCGTGACCGCCGGACCCTCCAGCCCGAAGGTGTACGACACCCGGCCCGAGGCGACGCTGCCGGAGCTGGCGGTGCCCATGTAGCCCTCGAGGCCGTCGGGGGCGCGGTGCAGGAGGGTGCCGTAGTCGTTGTACATGACGCCGGTGTAGACGCCGGTCCGGCTGCCGCGCACCGTCGCCGGGTCGATCCCGGCCCGCTCGAACGCCTCCCAGGTGGTCTCCAGCAGCAGCCGCTGCTGCGGGTCCATCGCGAGCGCCTCACGCGGCGAGATCCCGAAGAAGACGGGGTCGAAGTGGTGGGCGTCGTGCAGGAATCCGCCGTTGCGGGCGTAGCTGGTGCCCTGCTGGTCAGGGTCGTCGTCGTAGAGCGACTCGATGTCCCAGCCCCGGTCGGTGGGCATGTCGGTGATGGCGTCCGCGCCGTCGGTGACCAGCTTCCACAGGTCCTCGGGCGAGGTCACCCCGCCGGGGAAGCGGCAGCTCATCGCCACGATGGCGATCGGGTCGTCGTCGTGTGGGGTGGCGGCGGCCACGGGTGCGGCCGCGTCCTCCTGGCTGCCCTGGGCCTCGGCCCGCAGATAGGCGGCGAGGGCGGCGGGGGTCGGGTAGTCGAAGATCAACGTGGCGGGGAGCCGGACGCCGCTGACCGCGGTCAGGCGGTTGCGCAGCTCCACGGCGGTGAGCGAGTCGAAGCCGACCTCGCTGAACGCGCGCTGGGGCTCGACCGCTTCGGGCCCGGCGTAGCCGAGTACGGCCGCCACCTGCGTACGGACCAGGCCGAGGACGATGGCCTCGGCCTCGGCGTCGGACGCCGCCCCGGCCAACTGCTGGGCGAGCGCGCCGGACCGCGCGGCCGCGGCGGCCTGGGCCGCGCGGCGGGGCGGGACGCGGACGAGTCCGCGGAAGAGCGGCGGCAGCATTCCGGCGCTCGCCTGGGCCCGGAGGGCGGCCAGGTCGAGCGGCATGGGGACCAGCAGCGCGTCGCCCGCGGCGTGCGCCAGGTCGAACAGTTCCCGACCCTGGTCGGCGGTGATGGCGGCGACGCCACCGCGCTGGAGGCGGGCGAGTTCCGCCTCGTCCAGGTCTCCGGCCATGCCGCCGGGCTCGGCCCACAGGCCCCAGGCGAGGGAGGTGGCGGGCAGGCCCTGGGCGCGGCGGTGCCGGGCCAGGGCATCGAGGAAGGCGTTGGCCGCGGCGTAGTTGCCCTGTCCGGCGCCGCCGAAGACGCCGGCGGCCGAGCTGAAGAGGATGAACGCGGACAGGTCCGCGTCCTGGGTCAGCTCGTGGAGGTTCCAGGCCGCGTCCGCCTTGGGGCGGAGGACGGTGGTGAGCCGGTCGGGGGTGAGGGACGCGATCACGCCGTCGTCCAGCACGCCCGCGGTGTGCACGACGGCGGTGAGGGGGTGCTCGGCTGGGATGGTGGCGAGGGTTGCGGCGAGGGCGTCCCGGTCCGCTACGTCGCAGGCGGCCCAGTCGGCTTCGGCGCCCAGCTCGGCGAGTTCTGCGGTGAGTTCGGCGGCGCCGGGGGCGCTTTCGCCGCGGCGGCTGACCAGGAGGAGGTGGCGTATGCCGTGGTCGGTTACGAGGTGGCGGGCGAAGAGGGTGCCCAGGGTGCCGGATGCGCCGGTGAGGAGGACCGTGCCGTTGGGGTTCCACTCGGGGGCTTGGTCCTGCGTTGACGCGGTGGCGCGGGCCAGGCGGGGGGTCTTGACCGTGCCTTCGCGCACCGCGAGTTCCTGTTCGCCGGATGCGAGGGCGGAGGCCAGGGCGGTGGGCAGGGCGGTGGCAAGGGCGGTGGGCAGGGCGTCGAGGGAGTCCGGGTGGGTGTCGGTGTCCACCAGGATGATGCGGCCCGGGTTCTCCGACTGGGCGGAGCGGATGAGGCCGTGGGCGGCGGTGTGGGCGAGGTTGGTGCCGTCGGTGAGGATGACCAGGCGGGTGTCGGTGAAGTGGGGTTCGGCCAGCCACGTTTGGAGCAGTTCGAGGGTCTGGGCCGTGGTCCGGTGTGCGGCTTCGGTGGGGCTTTCCCCTGTCCCGCCCCTTCCCGAAACAAGGGGCTCCGCCCCTTGGCCCGGGTCCTCAAACGCCGGACGGGCTTGATTTGCCAGGGATACCACTGCGTACTGCGGGGGCTGTGTGCCCGCGTCCAGGGCCTTGGCCAGCGCTGCCAGGTCCGGGTAGGAGGTGTTGGGGCCTATGGCCGTCCAGTCGTCGTTGGACACCGGCTCGGACGTTGCCGGGATCGGGGTCCAGTCCACCGTGAACAGGGCGTCGGGGGCGGTGCCCGGGGCGGTGAGCTGGTCCTGGGAGACCGTGCGGAGGGCCAGGCGGTCCACCGTGGCCACCGGGGTGCCCGTTACGTCCGCGAGTTGGAGGGACACCGTGCCGTTTCCGGCCGGTGACAGGCGGACGCGTACAGTGTCGGCGC
The DNA here is from genome assembly GCF_055597465.1 of Streptomyces yongxingensis. Classification (NCBI taxonomy): domain Bacteria; kingdom Bacillati; phylum Actinomycetota; class Actinomycetes; order Kitasatosporales; family Streptomycetaceae; genus Streptomyces; species Streptomyces yongxingensis. The sequence goes on along the minus strand of NZ_CM145717.1, from coordinate 7,137,233 downwards.
CCACCGAGTGGACGCGGACGCCGGTCCAGGAGAAGGGGAGTCCGCCCTGGCCCGGGTTCTCGGTCAGGTCGCTGAGGCCGATGGTGTGCAGGACGGCGTCCAGCAGGGCCGGGTGGAGGCCGAAGAGGGCGGCGCCGGGTTCGGTGTCCTCGGGGAGGGCGACCTCGGCGTAGACCTCGCCGTCGCCGCGCCAGGCGGCGCGCAGGCCCTGGAAGACCGGGCCGTAGCCGAAGCCCGCCTCGGCCAGGCCCTCGTACAGGCCGTCGGTCTCGATGCGCTCCGCCCCGGCGGGCGGCCAGGCGCTCAGGTCGAACGACGGGGTCGCGGGGGCGCTCTCCGCGAGGACGCCCGTGGCGTGCCGCAGCCACGGCTCGTCGTCTCCCGCCTCGTCGGGGCGGGAGTGGAGGGCGAGGGTGCGGCGGCCGGTGTCGTCCTGGGCGCCCACGGCGATCTGGAGCTGGACCCCGCCCCGCTCGGGCAGGATCAGCGGTGCCTCCAGGGTGAGTTCCTCCACCAGATCGCATCCGGCCTGCTCACCGGCGCGCACCGCCAGTTCCACGAACGCGGTGCCGGGCAGCAGCACCGCGCCCATGACGGCGTGGTCGGCCAGCCACGGGTGGGTGTCCAGCGCGAGCCGCCCGGTGAAGAGGAAGCCCTCCGCGTCGGCCAGGGAGACGGCGGTGCCGAGCAGCGGATGGTCGGCGGTGCCGAGGCCGACGGAGGAGACGTCGCCGTAGGCGGTGCCCGCGTCCAGCCAGTAGTGCTCGCGCTGGAAGGCGTACGTGGGCAGCTCGACGCGCTCGGCGCCGGTGCCCGCGTAGTACGCCGCCCAGTCGGGGGCCGTGCCCCGGGTGTGCAGGGTGGCCAGGGCGGTGGTCAGGGTCTCGGCCTCGGGGCGGCCGGACCGCAGGGCGGGGGCGAACGCCACGTGCTCGGACTCGCCCGCCAGGCACTCCTGGCCGAGCGCGGACAGCACACCGTCCGGGCCGAGTTCGAGGTAGGTGGTGACGCCCTGCGCCTCCATCGCGCGCATACCGTCGAGGAAGCGCACGGCCTCGCGGACATGGCGGACCCAGAAGTCGGCGGTGGCGATCTCCGCGGCGGGCGCTACGCCGCCGGTGAGGTGGGAGACCACCGGGATCTTCGGGGCCTGGTACGTCAGGCTCTCCGCGACCTTGCGGAACGGCTCCAGCATCGGGTCCATCAGCGGCGAGTGGAACGCGTGGCTGACGGTGAGCCGCTTGGTCTTACGGCCCTGGGCCTCGAACGACGCCGCGATCTCCAGCGCCACGTCCTCATCGCCCGCGATGACGACCGACGTCGGGCCGTTGAGCGCGGCGATCGACACCCGCTCGGTGAGCAGCGGCGTGACCTCGTCCTCGGACGCCTGGACGGCGATCATCGCGCCGCCGCCGGGCAGCCGCTGCATGAGGCGGCCCCGGGCCGCCACCAGCAGGGCGGCGGCGTCGAGCGAGAGCACCCCCGCGACGTGTGCGGCGGCGATCTCGCCGATGGAGTGGCCGGAGACCACGTCCGGCTTCAGGCCCCAGGACTCGACCAGGCGGAAGAGGGCCACCTCGATGGCGAACAGGGCGGGCTGGGTGAAGCCGGTGCGGTCCAGCGCGGCGGCGTCGTCCCCGAACAGCACGTCCTTCAGGGGTCGTTCGAGACGTGGGTCGAGCGCGGCGCACACCGCGTCCAGCGCCTCCGCGAACGCCGGGTACGTCTCGTACAGCTCGCGCCCCATGCCGAGGCGCTGGCTGCCCTGGCCGGTGAAGAGGAACGCCAGCTTGCCCCGGGTCTCCACGCCCTGGACCACCCCGGCGGCGGGCTCACCGGAGGCGAGCGCGGCGAGGCGGTCGAGGAAGGTGGCGCGGTCACCGGCGATGACGGCGGCCCGGTTCTCCAGGGCGGCGCGGGTGGTGGCCAGGGAGTAGCCGAGGGACACCGGGTCCAGCTCGGGGCGTTCGGCCACGTAGGCGTGGAGCCGGGCGGCCTGGGCGCGCAGCGCGTCCTCGCCCTTGCCGGACACCAGCCACGGCAGGAGGGGAAGGGTCCGGGGCGCCGCCGTCTCCTGGGCCGGTGCCGCCGTGCCCTCGGCGGGGGCCTCCGCGGCCTCCTCGCCCTCGGGGTCCTCCGCCGGGGCCTGCTCGATGATCAGGTGGGCGTTGGTGCCGCTGATGCCGAACGACGACACGGCGGCGCGGCGCGGACGGCCGGTCTCCGGCCACGGTCGGCCCTCGGTCAGCAGCGAGACGGCCCCGGCCGACCAGTCGATGTGCGGCGACGGCTCGTCGATGTGCAGGGACTTGGGCACATAGCCGTGCTCGATGGCCTTGACCATCTTGATGATCCCGGCGACACCGGCGGCGGCCTGGGTGTGGCCGACGTTGGACTTGATGGAGCCCAGCAGCAGCGGCCGTTCGGCGGACTTCTCCTTGCCGTACGTGGCGAGCAGCGCCTGGGCCTCGATCGGGTCGCCGAGCGTGGTGCCCGTGCCGTGGGCCTCGACCACGTCGATCTGGTCGGCCGTCAGCCGGGCGCTGGCGAGCGCCTGGCGGATGACGCGCTGCTGGGACGGGCCGTTGGGCGCCGTCAGACCGTTGGACGCGCCGTCCTGGTTGATGGCCGAACCCCGGACGACGGCCAGCACCTTGTGGCCGTTGCGGCGCGCGTCCGACAGCCGCTCCACCAGCAGCATGCCCGCGCCCTCGGACCAGCCCGTGCCGTCCGCCGACGCCGCGAAGGACTTGCAGCGGCCGTCGAAGGACAGCCCGCGCTGACGGCTGAACTCGGTGAAGGTGCCGGGCGTCGACATCACGGTGACACCGCCCGCGAGCGCCAGCGAGCACTCGCCGTTGCGCAGCGCCTGCATGGCCAGGTGCAGGGTCACCAGCGACGAGGAGCACGCCGTGTCGACGGTGAGCGCCGGCCCCTCCAGGCCGAAGGTGTACGCCACCCGGCCGGAGGCGATGCTGCTGGAGCCGCCGGTGCCGAGGTAGCCCTCGACACCGGGCGGCACGGCGCGCAGCCGCGAGGCGTAGTCGTGGTACATGACGCCCGCGAAGACACCGGTACGGGTGCCGCGCACGGAGGTGGCGTCGATGCCCGCCCGCTCGAACACCTCCCAGGTGGTCTCCAGCAGCAGCCGCTGCTGGGGGTCCATCGCGAGGGCCTCGCGCGGATTGATACCGAAGAAGGCCGGGTCGAAGTAGTTGGCGTCGTGGAGGAAACCGCCCTCCCGGACATAGCTCGTGCCCGCGCCGTCCGGATTGTCGTCGAAGAGCCGCCCGATGTCCCAGCCGCGGTCGGTGGGGAACTCGGAAATGCCGTCCCCGCCCTCGGACACCAGCCGCCACAGGTCCTCGGGGGAGCTGACCCCGCCCGGGTAACGGCAGCTCATCCCGACGATCGCGATGGGCTCCTGGTCCTCCGACTCCACCTCCTGCAGGCGGCGCCGGGTCTCATGCAGGTCGGCGGTCACCCGCTTGAGAAAGTAGCGGAGCTTTTCCTCATTCATACGTGCGTTTCCCTCTCGAGGAATCCGGAAGACCTTGTCACTTCACGCCGGCTGCGGTCACTTCAGGAGATCCCGAATTCCTTGCCGATGAAGTCGAAGAGGTCGTCGTCCGTGGCGGACTCCAGCTCCTCGGCGACTCCGGCGCCGTCTTCCGGTCCTCGGTCGTCATTCCATTGCGCGAGCAGCGCCTGCAGCCGCGCGGTGATCCTGCTCCGGCCCTCGTCATCGGGGGCGGCTCCGGCCAGGGACTTCTCCAGCCCGTCGAGCTCCGCGAGCAGCGAGGTGACCGCCGTCGCGTCGTCCGGCAGGATCTCGCCCCGGAGGTATTCGACCAGTGCGTTCGGGGTGGGGTAGTCGAAGACCAGCGTCGCCGGGAGGCGGACTCCGGTGGTCGCGTTGAGGCGGTTGCGGAGCTCGACCGCGGTGAGCGAGTCGAAGCCGACCTCGCTGAACGAACGGGCCGGGTCGACCGTCTCCGGGCCGGGGTGGCCGAGGACGGCCGCCACCTGGGTGCACACCAGCTCCAGCAGCACCTCCTCGCGCTCGGGCTCGGAGAGCCCGGCGAGCCGCTCGCGCAGCGCCTCGGCACCGGCCGCGGCGGCCGCCGCGGACTCGGCCGCGCGGCGCGCGGACGCCCGGACCAGGCCGCGGAAGAGCGCGGGCAGCATGCCGCTCCCCGCTTGTGCCCTGAGGGCGGCCATGTCGAGCGGCAGCGGTACGAGGAGGGCCTCGTCCGAGCCCTGCGCGACGCTCTGTGCGGCGTCGAACAGCTCCATGCCGCTCTCGGCCGTGAGCACGCCGATCCCGCCGCGCCGGATGCGGGCGATCTCGGCCTCGTCCAGCTCACCGCCCATGCCTCCGGCCACCGACCACAGACCCCAGGCGAGGGAGGTGGCGGGCAGGCCCTGGGCGCGGCGGTGCTGGGCGAGGGCGTCCAGGAAGGCGTTGGCCGCCGCGTAGTTGCCCTGTCCGGGACCGCCGAAGACGCCTGCGGCTGAGCTGAACAGGATGAACGCGGACAGGTCCGCGTCCTGGGTCAGCTCGTGCAGGTTCCACGCCGCGTGTGCCTTCGGGCGGGCCACGGTGGCCATGCGCTCGGGGGTGAGCGAGCCGATCACTCCGTCGTCCAGGACGCCTGCCGTGTGGATCACGGCGGTGAGGGGGTGGTCGGCGGGGACGGACGCGATGACCTCGGCGAGGGCCTTTCGGTCGGCCGCGTCGCAGGCCGCCCAGTGGGCTTCGGCGCCCAGCTCGGTGAGTTCGGTGGTGAGTTCGGCGGCGCCGGGGGCTTCCGCGCCGCGGCGGCTGAGCAGGAGGAGGTGGCGTACGCCGTGTTCGGTGACCAGGTGCTTGGCCAGGAGGGTGCCCAGGGTGCCGGTGGCACCGGTGATCAGGACCGTGCCCTCGGGGGTGAACGCGAGGGTTTCGCGCTCCGCCGGTGTGGCGGCCCGCGCCAGCCTTGGCGCCCGGGGGGCGCCGTCGCGGAGGGCGATCTGGGGTTCGGCTGTGGCGAGGGCGGTGGCCACGGTGTCCTGTGGCGTGCCCTTGCCGTCCGTGTCCACCAGGACGATGCGGTCCGGGTTCTCCGCCTGGGCGGAGCGGACCAGGCCCCAGATGGCGGCTTGGGCCGGGTCGGTGGCGGGGTCGTCCGCACCGGTGCGCACGGCTCCTGAGGTGAGGATGACCAGGCGGGCGTCCGCGAAGCGGGCTTCGGTCAGCCACTGCTGGAGGAGGGTGAGGGTGTGGGTGGTGGTGCGGTGCGCCGTTTCGGCGGGCGAGGGGTTTTCCCCAATCCCGCCCCTCCCCGAAACTTGGGGTTCCGCCCCAAGGCCCCAGTCCTCAAACGCCGGACGGGCTTGAGTTACCGCGCCCGGACGGGCTGGGTGGGGCGTGCTGTCCGAGGCGAGGGCCACGGTCTGTGCCCCGGCACGCCCTTCGGGCGTGTCCTCAAGCGCCGGACGGGCTTGATTTACCACGACGTATTCCGGGAGCTGGGTGCCGGAGGCGACCGCCTTCGCCAGGGCGTCCAGGTCCGCGTAGGTCTGGAGGCCCAGGGTGTCGGGGCCCACTGCTGCCCAGTGGTGGGGGGTTACGTCGGTGGACTGGGCCGGGACCGGGAGCCAGTCCAGGCGGAAGAGGGAGTCGGACGGGCCGCCGGGGCGGGTGGCGCCCAGCTGGTCCGGGGAGATCGTGCGGAGGGCCAGGCCCTCCACGGAGGCCACGGGGGCCCCCGTCACGTCTGCCAGTTGGAGCGACACCGTGCCCGTTGTCGTGCCAGCCAGCCGTACCCGGAGGGCCGAGGCGCCCACCGCGTGCAGGGAGACTCCGGTCCAGGAGAAGGGCAGGCGGCCCTGGCCGCCGCCCTGATCGGCCGTCTGGAGTCCCAGTGCGTGCAGCGCCGCGTCCAGCAGCGCCGGGTGCAGGCCGAAGGTCTTGGCGTCGGCCTCGGCGCCCTCCGGGAGGCGGACCTCGGCGAACACTTCGTCGTCGCGCCGCCAGGCGGCGCCGAGCCCCTGGAAGACCGGGCCGTAGTCGAAGCCCGCCCCGGCCAGGCCCTCGTACAGGCCCTCGACCGGGATCTGCTCGGCCTCGGTGGGGGGCCATGCGGTCAGGTCGAACGACGACTCCGTGCCGCCCGGCGCCAGGGCGCCGGTCGCGTGGCGCAGCCACGGTTCGTCCGCCGGGGCGCCCTCTGCGCGGGAGTGCAGGGTCAGCGCGCGGCGGCCGGTGTCGTCGGGTGCGGCGAGCGAGAGCCGGAGCTGGACGGCGCCCTGGTCGGGGACGATCAGGGGGGCTTCCAGGGTGAGTTCGTCCAGGCGGTCGCAGCCCGCGTGGTCCCCGGCGCGCAGCGCCAGCTCCACGAAGGCGGTGCCGGGCAGCAGCACCGTGCCCATGACCGCGTGGTCGGCGAGCCAGGGCTGGGTCTGGAGGGAGAGCCGTCCGGTGAAGGCGATGCCGTCCGAGTCGGGCAGTTCCACGGCGGCGCCCAGCAGCGGGTGGCCCGCCGCGTGCAGGCCGATCGCGGTGGCGTCGCCGCCGACCGGCCCGGCGTCCAGCCAGAACGAGCGGCGCTGGAAGGCGTACGTCGGCAGATCGACCAGCCGCGGGCCGTACGGGGCGAACAGTGGCCCGAAGTCCACGGCGGCGCCCCGGACATGGGCGGTGCCGATCGCCGTGAGCAGCGTCTCGGCCTCGGGGCGGCCGCCGCGCAGGGCGGCGGCGAAGGAGCCGCCGTCCTTGGTGACGCAGTCCTGCGCCATCGCGGTCAGCACCCCGTCCGGGCCCAGTTCCACATACGTGGAGACGTGTCGCTCCTCCAGCGTCCGCACCCCGTCCAGGAAGCGGACGGCCTCGCGGACGTGGCGCACCCAGAAGTCAGCCGTCATGATCTCCTCGGCGGAGACCACGGCACCGGTCAGGTTGGACACGATCGGGATGCGCGGGGCCTGGTATGTCACCTCGTGCGCCACCTCGCGGAAGGCGTCCAGCATGCCGTCCATGTGGGGCGAGTGGAACGCGTGGCTGACGGTGAGCCGCTTGGTCTTGCGGCCCTCCGCCTCGAAGGCCGCCGCGATCTCCAGTGCCGCGTCCTCGTCGCCCGCGACCACGACCGAGGTCGGGCCGTTGACGGCCGCGATGCTCACGCGCTTGCCCAGCCGCGGGGCCACCTCGTCCTCGGACGCCTGGACGGCGATCATCGCTCCTCCGGCGGGCAGCCGCTGCATCAACCGCCCACGGGCGGCCACCAGCTTCGCCGCGTCGGCGAGCGAGAGCACACCGGCCACATGGGCCGCCGCCAGTTCGCCGATGGAGTGTCCGGAGAGGAAGTCGGGCCGCAGCCCCCACGCCTCGACCAGGCGGAACAGCGCCACCTCGATCGCGAACAGCGCGGGCTGGGTGAACCCGGTCCGGTCCAGCTCCTCCGGGTCGTCCCCGAACATCACCGTCTTCAGGGGCCGTTCCAGGTGCGGGTCCAGCGCGTCGCAGACCTCGTCCAGCGCCTCGGCGAACGCCGGGTAGGCGTCGTAGAGCTCACGGCCCATGCCGAGCCGCTGGCTGCCCTGGCCGGTGAACAGGACGGCCAGCTTGCCGCCCTCGGCCACCGCGCCCTCGACAAGACCGGTCGTGGTGCGGCCCTCGGCGAGGGCGTCCAACCCGGCCAGGAAGGCGTCCCGGTCCCGGGCGACGAGCGTCGCCCGGTGCTCGAACGGCACCCGGGAGGTGGCCAGGGAGTGGCCGAGGTCGGCGAGGGACAGCTCGGGACGGTCGGCCACATGGGCGCGCAGCCTGGCCCCCTGGGCGCGCAGCGCCTCGGGGGTCTTGGCGGACAGCACCCACGGCAGCACGGACGGCTCACCCGCCGGAACCGCCGGCACCCGCGCCGGTTCGGGCTCCGGCACCTGCTCGATGATGGCGTGCGCGTTGGTGCCGCTCATGCCGAACGACGAGATACCCGCCCGGCGCGGACGCCCGGTCTCCGGCCACTCCCGCGCCTCGCTCAGCAGCGACACCGCACCCGAGGCCCAGTCCACATGCGGCGACGGCTCATCGATGTGCAGCGACTTCGGCAGCACACCGTGCCGCATCGCCTGCACCATCTTGATGATGCCCGCGACACCCGCGGCGGCCTGCGTATGACCGAAGTTGGACTTGATGGAGCCCAGCCACAGCGGCTGGTCCTCGGTCTTCTCCTTGCCGTACGTAGCCAGCAGCGCCTGCGCCTCGATCGGGTCACCCAGCGTCGTACCCGTACCGTGCGCCTCCACCGCGTCCACCTCGGACGCCGACAGACCCGCGTTCGCCAGCGCCTGACGGATCACCCGCTGCTGCGACGGACCGTTCGGCGCCGTCAGACCATTCGACGCGCCATCCTGGTTGACCGCCGTGCCCCGCACGACCGCCAGCACCTTGTGACCGTGCCGCTTGGCGTCCGACAGCCGCTCCACCAGCAGCATGCCCACGCCCTCACCCCAGGCCGTGCCGTCGGCGGCCGCCGCGAACGGCTTGCAGCGGCCGTTCCTGGCCAGGCCGCGCTGGCGGCTGAACTCGGTGAACACATCGGGGGTGGTGATGATGGTGACACCGCCCGCGAGCGCCATCGTGCACTCGCCGTTGCGCAGCGCCTGCGCCGCGAGATGCAGCGCCACCAGCGACGACGAACACGCCGTGTCGACCGTGACGGCCGGGCCCTCGAAGCCGAAGGTGTACGCCACCCGGCCGGAGGCGATGCTGCTGGAGCCGCCGGTGCCGAGGTAGCCCTCGACGCCGTCGGGGACGGTGTGCAGCCGGGACACGTAGTCGTTGTGCATCTGGCCGACGAACACGCCGACCTGCTTGCCGCGCAGCGCGCCCGGGTCGAGGCCCGCCCGCTCGAAGGACTCCCAGGAGGTCTCCAGCAGCAGCCGCTGCTGGGGGTCCATGGCGAGCGCCTCGCGCGGGTTGATGCCGAAGAAGGCCGGGTCGAAGTGGTGAGCGTCGTAGTAGAAGCCGCCCTCGCGGGCGTACGAGGTGCCGGGCCGGTCGGGGTCCGGGTCGTAGAACGCCTCGAGGTCCCAGCCCCGGTCCTCCGGCAGCCGGGCGATGCCGTCCCGGCCCTCGGCCAGCAGCTCCCACAGATCCTCGGGGGTGCGCACATCCCCGGGGAAGCGGCAGCTCATCGCGATGATGGCGATCGGGTCGTCCTCGTCCGTCCCGGCGCCCGCCGGGCCCTCCGCCCGCGCGGGGACGGCGGCCGCCGCCTCGGAGCCGAGCAGCTCCTCCAGCAGGTATCCGGCGAGCGCGGTCGGCGTCGGGTAGTCGAAGACCAGCGTGGCGGGGAGCCGCAGCCCGGCGGCGCCGCCGAGGCGGTTGCGGAACTCCACCGCGGTCAGCGAGTCGAAGCCGAGGTCCTTGAAGGCCCGGCTCGCCTCCACCGCGTCGGGCGAGTCATGGCCGAGCACCACGGCCACCTGGGCGCGCACCAGGTCCAGCAGGGTCTGCTCGCGCTCGGCCGCGTCCAGCCGGACCAGCCGCTCCACCAGCGAGGAGCCGTCCCCGGCCGCGCCCGACTCGGCGGTGCGGCGGGTCGCGACCCCGCGCACCAGACCGCGCAGCAGCGGCGGCACCATCTCGATGGGCGCGCCGGTGAGCGGCGCCAGGTCGAGCTGCATGGGCACCAGGAAGGCGTCGCCCACCTCCTGGGCGGCGTCGAACAGCGCCAGGCCCTCGTCCGAGGAGAGCCCCAGCACTCCGGAGCGGGTCATCCGGGACTTGTCGGTGGCCTCCAGCTCACCGGTCATCCCGCTGGCCTCGGCCCACAGGCCCCAGGCCAGCGAGGTGGCGGCGAGGCCCTGGGACTGGCGGTGGCGGGCCAGGGCGTCCAGGAAGGAGTTGGCCGCCGCGTAGTTGGCCTGTCCGGGGCCGCCGAAGGTCCCCGCCGCCGAGGAGAACAGCACGAAGGCGGCCAGGTCCTGGTCGCGGGTCAGCTCGTGCAGGTTGACGGCCGCGTCCACCTTGGGGCGCAGCACCTTCGCCAGCCGCTCCGGCGTCAGCGCGTCGATCACCCCGTCGTCCAGCACACCGGCGGTGTGCACGACGGCGGTCAGCGGACGCCCGGCGGGGATGTCGGCCAGGACGGCGGCGAGCGCGTCCCGGTCGGCCGCGTCGCAGGCGGCGATGGTGACCTCGGCGCCCAGCTCGCGCAGCTCGGCGGCGAGTTCGGCCGCTCCCGCGGCCTGCTCACCGCGGCGGCTGGTGAGCACCAGACGGCGGACGCCGCGCTCGGTGACCGCGTGCCGGGCGACCAGGCCGCCCAGGGTGCCGGTGCCGCCGGTGATCAGCACCGTGCCGTCCGGGTTCCACGGGGCGGGCACGGTGAGCACGACCTTGCCGATGTGGCGGGCCTGGCTGAGGTAGCGGAACGCGTCCGGGGCCTGCCGCAGGTCCCAGGCGGTGATCGGCAGCGCCCGCAGCGCGCCCCGCCGGAACAGCTCCAGCAGCTCGCACAGCATCTCCTGGATGCGGTCCAGGCCCGCCTCGGTGAGGTCGAACGCCTGGTAGGAGACGCCGGGGTAGGCGGCCGCGACCTCCTCCGGCGCCCGGACGTCGGTCTTGCCCATCTCGACGAACCGGCCGCCGCGCGGCAGCAGCCGCAGCGAGGCGTCCACGAACTCCCGGGCCAGCGAGTCCAGTACGACATCGACGCCGCGACCGCCGCTGACCTCGCGGAACTTCTCCTCGAAGGCCAGGTCGCGGGAGGAGGCGATCCGGTCGTCGGCCAGCCCCAGCGAGCGCAGCGTGTCCCACTTGGCCCGGCTGGCGGTGGCGTAGACGTCCACGCCCCAGTGGCGGGCCAGTTGCACGGCGGCCATGCCGACACCACCGGCGGCGGCGTGCACCAGCAGCGACTCCCCGCCCTGGAGGTCGGCCAGGTCGCGCAGCGCGTAGTAGGCCGTCATGAAGACGATCGGCACGGACGCGGCCTGGGCGTACGACCAGCCCTCCGGCATCGCCACGATCATGCGGCGGTCCACGACCACCAGCGGGCCGAAGCCGCCGGGCAGCATGCCCATCACCCGGTCGCCGGGCGCCAGATCGGTGACCCCGGGGCCGGTCTCGAGGACGACTCCCGCGCCCTCGCTGCCCATCAGGCCCGCGTCACCGGGGTACATGCCGAGCGCGTTGAGCACATCGCGGAAGTTCACACCGGCGGCCCGGACCGCGACCCGCACCTGCCCGGCCTCCAGCGGCGCGGCGGCCTCCGGGCTGGGCAGCAGGGTGAGGTTCTCCAGGGTGCCCTTGTCCTGGATGTCCAGTCGCCAGGCCGGCTCGCCGGGCGGCGGCACCATGGGCCCGGTGGCGGCGGTGCGCGCCAGCCGGGGGGCGTGCACGGCGCCCCGGCGCAGCACGAACTGCGGTTCGCCGGAGGCGAGCGCGGCGCCCAGCGCCTCGTAGGAGGCGTCGGTGCCGTCGAGGTCGGCCAGCACCAGCCGGTCCGGGTTCTCCGACTGCGCCGAGCGCACCAGACCCCACACCGGGGCGTGCGCCAGGTCGTGGGTCCCGGCGTCGCCCGCGGTGGCCACCGCGCCCCGGGTGACCAGCACCAGCCTGGACGCGGCGAACCGGTCGTCGGCCAGCCACGCCCGGACGAGCGCCAGCGTCCGCTGGGTGGCGGTGTGGACGGCGGCGGTCACCTCGTCACCGGTGGCGCCGCGCGGGTCGAGGTACGCCAGGACGTAGGCGGGCGCGTCCCCGGCCGCGGCCAGCGCGTCCAGGTCGGCGTGGATCGCGGCACCGGAGGTCAGCGGGGCGGGCGCGCCCTCGCCGAGCACCGTCCAGGACGCGGCCGGGCTCTCGGTGGACAGTGCCACGGTGGCCCAGTCCAGCCGGTACAGCGACTCGTGGTACGCGGCGGAGCGGCCCTCGGCGAGCTGCCCGGCCGAGACCGGGCGCAGCGCCAGTTGCTCGACCGAGGCCACCGGGGCACCGGTGCCGTCGGCCAGCTCCAGCGACACGCCGTCGGCACCGGCCGGGGTCAGCCGGACCCGGAGCGCGTCGGCGCCCACCGCGTGCAGCGACACCCCGCTCCAGGAGAACGGCAGCCGCCCCTGCTCATCGCCGCCCGCGCGGGCGAACGTGCTGTGCAGCGCGGCGTCCAGCAGCGCCGGGTGCAGCCCGAACCCGCCCGCGTCGGCCTTGCGGTCCTCCGGCAGCCGCACCTCGGCGAACACCTCGTCGCCGCGCAGCCAGGCCGCCGTCAGCCCCTGGAACATCGGCCCGTACGCGAAGCCGCCCTGCGCCAGATGCTCGTAGAGCCCCTCGACCTCGGCGGGCTCGGCGCCCTGCGGCGGCCATGCCGTCAGGTCGAACGAGGGCCGGGGGCCGCCGGCCACCAGCACACCGCTCGCATGCCGGATCCACGGCATCTCGGCGGGCGCGTCCTGCGCCCGCGAGTACAGCTCCAGGGTGCGGTGCCCGGCCTGCTGCGGGGCGCCGACGACGATCTGGAGCTGGACCGCGCCGCGCTCGGGCAGCACCAGCGGCGCCTCGATCGTCAGCTCGTCCAGCCGGTCGCAGCCCACCTGGTCACCGGCGCGGATGGCCAGCTCCACGAAGGCGGTCCCGGGCAGCAGCACGGTGCCCATGACGGCGTGGTCGGCCAGCCACGAGTGGCTTTCCAGGGACAGCCGACCGGTGAACAGGAAGCCGTCGGAGTCCGCCAGCGGCACGGCCGCGCCCAGCAGGGGGTGGTCGGCCCGGTCCAGACCCGCCGACTCGACGTCGCCCACGAAGCCCGCGGGGGACGTCAGCCAGAAGCGGCGGTGCTGGAAGGCGTAGGTCGGCAGGTCGACGCGGTGGGCGCCGGTCCCGGCGAAGTACGCGGCCCAGTCCGGGGTCACGCCACGGACGTGCAGGGCGGCGAGGGCGGTGGCGACGGTCTCGGCCTCGGCGCGGTCCTTGCGCAGCGCGGCGGCGAAACCCGCCACGTCGGCGTCGGACTCGGCGAGGCAGTCCTGGCCCATGGCGGACAGCACGCCGTCGGGGCCGAGTTCCAGGTAGGTGGTGACGCCCTGGGCCTCCAACGTCCGTACGCCGTCGAGGAAGCGGACCGCCTCGCGGACGTGGCGGACCCAGAAGTCGGGGCTCGTGATCTCTTCGGCGGAGACCACGTCGCCGGTGAGGTTGGAGACGATCGGGATGCGCGGGGCCTCGTACGTGAGCCCCTGCGCCACCTCGCGGAACGCCTCCAGCATCGCGTCCATGCGCGGCGAATGGAACGCGTGGCTGACCGTGAGGCGCTTGGTCTTACGGCCCCGCGCCTCGAAACCGGACGCGATCTCCAGCGCCGCGTCCTCGTCACCCGCGATGACCACGGAGGCCGGGCCGTTGAGGGCGGCGATCGAGACGCGCTCGGTGAGCAGCGGCAGCACCTCGTCCTCGGACGCCTGGACGGCGATCATCGCGCCACCGGCCGGAAGCTCCTGCATCAGACGGCCACGGGCGGCCACCAGCTTCGCCGCGTCCGCCAAAGACAGCACACCGGCCACATGCGCGGCGGCCAGCTCACCGATCGAGTGCCCGGAGAGGAAGTCGGGCCGCAGCCCCCACGCCTCCACCAGGCGGAAGAGTGCCACCTCGATCGCGAACAGCGCGGGCTGGGTGAACCCGGTCCGGTCCAGCTCCTCGGCGTCGTCCCCGAACACCACCGTCTTCAGCGGCCGTTCCAGATGCGCGTCCAGCTCGTCGCAGACCGCGTCGAACGCCTCCGCGAACACCGGGTAGGCGTCGCACAGCTCACGGCCCATCCCCAGCCGCTGGCTCCCCTGCCCGGTGAACAGGAAGGCCACCTTGCCATCCGCCACCGCCCCCTGGACCAGCCCCGCGGCCGACTCGCCGCGCGCCAGCGCCGCCAGGCCCGAGACCAGCGCCGCACGGTCCCCGCCGACCACGACGGCACGGTGGTCCAGCGCGGCACGGGAGGTCGCGAGCGAGTACGCGAGGTCGGTCGGGGAGACGTCCGGCCGCCGCTCCAGGTCGGCGAGCAGCCGCTCGGCCTGCGCCCGCAGCGCGTCGGCGTTCTTCCCGGACACGGTCCACGGCAGCACGGACGGCCGGGCGGCCGGAAGCGCGGCGGCCTCGGCCGGTTCGGGCTCCGGCGCCTGCTCGATGATGGCGTGCGCGTTGGTGCCGCTGACGCCGAAGGAGGAGACACCGGCCCGGCGCGGACGCCCGGTCTCCGGCCACTCCCGCGCCTCGCTCAGCAGGGACACCGCGCCCGCCGCCCAGTCCACATGCGGCGAGGGCTCGTCGAGGTGCAGCGATTGGGGCAGTACGCCGTGGTGCATGGCCTGCACCATCTTGATGATGCCCGCGACACCGGCGGCGGCCTGGGTGTGGCCGAAGTTGGACTTGATGGAGCCCAGCCACAGCGGCTGGTCCTCGGTCTTCTCCTTGCCGTACGTAGCCAGCAGCGCCTGCGCCTCGATCGGGTCACCCAGCGTCGTACCCGTACCGTGCGCCTCCACCGCGTCCACCTCGGACGCCGACAGACCCGCGTTCGCCAGCGCCTGACGGATCACCCGCTGCTGCGACGGACCGTTCGGCGCCGTCAGACCATTCGACGCGCCATCCTGGTTGACCGCCGTGCCCCGCACGACCGCCAGCACCTTGTGACCGTGCCGCTTGGCGTCCGACAGCCGCTCCACCAGCAGCATGCCGACACCCTCGGCCCAGCCGGTGCCGTCCGCGTCGGCCGCGAAGGACTTGCAGCGGCCGCTGGCCGACAGACCGCCCTGGCGGCTGAAGTCGATGAAGGTGTCCGGGGTGGACATGACGGTGACACCGCCCGCGAGCGCCATCGTGCACTCGCCGTTGCGCAGCGCCTGCGCCGCCAGGTGCAGCGCCACCAGCGACGACGAACACGCCGTGTCGATGGTGACCGCGGGGCCCTCGAGACCGAAGGTGTACGCCACCCGGCCGGAGGCGACACTGCCCGCCGTACCGGTGCCGAGGTAGCCCTCGAGGCCCTCCGGCAGGGCGGTCAGCCGGGAGAGGTAGTCGTGGTACATGACGCCCGCGAAGACACCGGTCTTGCTGCCGCGCACGGTCGCCGGGTCGATCCCGGCGCGCTCGAACGCCTCCCAGGAGGTCTCCAGCAGCAGCCGCTGGTGCGGGTCCATGGCGAGGGCTTCGCGCGGGTTGATGCCGAAGAAGTCGGGGTCGAACTCGCCCGCGTCGTAGAGGAATCCGCCCTCGATGGTGGCGCTGGTGCCCGCCTGCTCGGGGTCGTCGCCCAGCAGCCCCTCCAACTGCCAGCCGCGGTCGGTCGGGAAGCCGGAGATGGCGTCCACCGAGCCGGTGACCAGTTGCCACAGCTCCTCGGGGCTGGTGACCCCGCCGGGGTAGCGGCAGCTCATGCCGACGATGGCGATGGGCTCGTCGTCGGCGACGGCCACGGTGGCGGCCGGGGCCGCGGCGGCCTCGTCGGCCTGGTCGCCGAGGATCTCGGTGCGCAGGAAGCCGGCGAGCGCGGTCGGTGTGGGGTAGTCGAAAACGAGGGTGGCCGGGAGCCGTACGCCGGTGACGGCGCCGAGGCGGTTGCGCAGCTCGACGGCGGTGAGCGAGTCGAAGCCCAGCTCCTTGAAGGCGCGCCCGGCGCCGACGGCCTCCGGGCCCGCGTAGCCGAGGACGGCGGCCACCTGACCGCAGACGATCTCCAGCAGCAGCCGGTCGCGCTCGGGGACGGACAGCCCGAGGAGCCGTGTCGCGAGCCCGCCGTCGCCCGCGGTGCCCGACTCGACGGTACGGCGGGCCGTTCCGCCGCGCACCAGCCCGCGCAGCAGCGCGGGGACCATGGAAGCGTCGGCGTGGCGCAGCGGCGCCAGGTCCAGGTGCATGGGGACGAGCGTGGGGTCGCCCACGGCGAGTGCGGTGTCCAGGAGGGCGAGGCCCTCCTCGGAGGAGAGGGCGGCCACTCCGGCGCGGGTGATGCGCTGGATGTCGGTGTCGTCCAGGTCGCCGGTCATCCCGCTGCGCTCGGCCCACAGGCCCCAGGCGAGGGCGGTGGCGGGCAGCCCCTGGGCGCGGCGCCGGTGGGCGAGGGCGTCCAGGAAGGCGTTGGCGGCCGCGTAGTTGGCCTGGCCGGGGCCGCCGAGGGTGCCGGCGGCGGCGGAGAACAGCACGAACGCGGACAGGTCGAGGTCGCGGGTGAGCTCGTGGAGGTTCCACGCGGCGTCCACCTTGGGGGGCAGGACGCGGTCGACGCGCTCGGCGGTGAGCGAGCCGATGACACCGTCGTCGAGCACACCGGCGGTGTGCACCACGGCGGTCAGCGGGTGTTCGGCCGGGATGGCGGCGAGCGCCCCGGCGAGCGCGTCGCGGTCGGCCACGTCGCAGGCGGTGAGGGTGACCTCGGCGCCCGACGCGCGCAGCTCGGCGGCGAGTTCGGCGGCGCCGTGGGCGTCTCCCCCGCGCCTGCTGAGCAGCAGCAGGTGGCGCACGCCGTGCTCGGCCACCAGATGGCGGGCCACCAGCCCGCCGAGGGTGCCGGTGGCGCCGGTGACCAGGGCGGTGCCCTCGGGGTCGAGGGCGGGGGCGGTCTGCTCGGCGGCGGAGGCGACCTTGGCCAGCCGCGGCACGACCACGGTTCCGGCGCGGACCGCGAGCTGCGATTCGCCGGTGGCCAGGGCGGCGGACAGCACCCGGTACGACTCGTCGGTGCGGTCGAGGTCCGCCAGGACGAAGCGGTCCGGGTTCTCCGACTGCGCGGAGCGCAGCAGGCCCCACAGCGGGGCGTGGGCCAGGTCCTCGGTGTCGGTGTCCGTCGAGGTGGCGACGGCGCCACGGGTGGCGATCACCAGCCGGGAGCCCTCGAAGCGGGCGTCGGCGAGCCAGCTCTGGACCAGCTCCAGCGCGCGGTGCAGGGCCTCGCGCACGGCGGTCTGGACGGGAAGCCCGGTGTCATCCGCGAAGAACGGCGCGACGACGGCCTGCGGCACCGGTGCCCCGGCGTCCACGGCCGCGCCGAGCGCGGCCAGGTCGGCGTACTCGGCGGCGGTGGGCAGGGCGGTGGCGAGCTCGGGGCGCTCGGCGCCCAGCACCGCCCACTGCCCGGCCACGACGGTGGTGGTGGCGGGCACCGGGGCGGGGGTCCACTCGACGCGGAACAGCGCCTCGTGGAAGGCGCCGCGCGCGGCGTGCACCTGGTCGGGCGAGACGGGGCGCAGCAGCAGCGAGTCGACGGAGGCGACGGGCGCGCCGCTCTCGTCCGTCACCAGCACGGCCACCGCGTCCTGACCGGCGGGCGAGAGCCGGACGCGCAGCGTGGCGGCGCCCACGGCGTGCAGCCGGACGCCGCTCCAGGAGAAGGGGAGGCGGCCGTGTTCGGTGTCCTCCAGGAGGGAGCCGATGCCCACCGCGTGCAGGGCCGCGTCCAGCAGCGCCGGGTGCAGCCCGAACAGCTCGGCCTCGGCGCGGGCGCTCTCGGGCAGCCGCACCTCGGCGTACACCTGATCGCCGTGGAGCCAGGCGCCCTGGAGCCCCTGGAAGACCGGGCCGTAGGCGAATCCGGTCTCGGCGAGCCAGTCGTAGAGGCCGTCCACGGGGACCTCGGTGGCACCGGCCGGGGGCCAGGTGGTGAGGTTCTCGTCGGGGGTGGTGGCACCGGCGGCGAGCACACCGGTGGCGTGGCGGGTCCACTCGCCCTCGCCCCAGGTGCCGTCGGCGGCCTCCTCAAGACGCGAGTGCAGGGTCAGCGAGCGGCGGCCGGTCTCGTCCGGGGCGCCCACGGACACCTGGAGCTGGACGCCGCCCTGCGGGGGCAGGACCAGCGGGGCCTCGAGGGTGAGCTCCTCCAGGACGTCCGCGCCCACGTGGTCACCGGCGCGGATGGCCAGCTCCACGAAGGCGGTGCCGGGCAGCAGCACGGTGTCCATGACGGCGTGGTCGGCCAGCCACGGGTGGGTCTGGAGGGACAGCCGTCCGGTGAAGAGGAACCCGGCGCCGTCGGCGAGCGACACGGCGGCGCCGAGCAGCGGATGGTCGGCGGAGCCGAGCCCGGCGGCGGTGACATCGCCGGTCCACGGGCCGGGCGGCTCGGGCCAGTACAGCTCGCGCTGGAAGGCGTACGTGGGCAATTCGACGCGGCGGGCGCCGGAGCCCTCGAAGACCGCGGCCCAGTCGACGGCCACGCCGTGGACATGGGCGCGGGCGAGGGCGCCTGCCAGTGCGGTGGCCTCGGGGCGGTCGCCGCGCAGCACGGGCACGAACACGGCGCCGTCGCCGGTGACGCAGTCCTGCGCCATGGCGGAGAGCACCCCGTCGGGGCCCAGCTCCACGTACGTGGCGACGTCGTACTCCTCGAGCCGGCGGATGCCGTCGGTGAAGCGGACCGCCTCGCGGACGTGCCGGACCCAGTAGTCGGGCGAGCAGATCTCGTCGGCGGAGACCGAACCGCCGGTGAGGTTGGAGATGATGGGGATGACCGGCGGGGCGTACGTCACCTGCCGTGCGACCTCGCGGAACGCGTCCAGCATGCCGTCCATGCGCGGCGAGTGGAACGCGTGGCTGACGGTCAGCCGCTTGGTCTTGCGGCCCCGGGCCTCGAAGCCCGCCGCGATCTCCAGAGCCGCGTCCTCGTCACCCGCGATGACCACGGACGTCGGCCCGTTGAGGGCGGCGATCGACACCCGCTCGGTGAGCAGCGGCGCCACCTCGTCCTCGGACGCCTGAACGGCGATCATCGCGCCACCGGCGGGCAGTTCCTCCATCAGCCGGCCGCGCGCGGCCACCAGCTTCGCCGCGTCGGCCAGCGAGAGCACACCCGCCACATGCGCGGCGGCCAGCTCGCCGATGGAGTGGCCGACGAGGAAGTCGGGCTTGACGCCCCACGTCTCCAGCAGCCGGAACAGCGCCACTTCGAGGGCGAACAGCGCGGGCTGGGTGGAGCCGGTGCGGTCCAGCGACCCGCTGTCGTCGCCGAACATCACCTCGCGCAGCGGCCGCTGGAGGTGCTGGTCGAGCTCGGCGCACACCTCGTCCAGGGCGCGGGCGAAGCTGGGGACGGCCGCGTACAGCTCACGGCCCATCCCGGCGCGCTGGCTGCCCTGGCCGGTGAAGAGGAACGCGACCTTGCCCTCGGCGACCTCGCCCCGGACGACACCGCCGGTGGGGGCGTCCTCGACGAGCTCGGCCAGCCCGCGCAGCAGTTCGTCACGGCCGCCCTCGCCCGCGAGGACCACGGCCCGGTGGTCCAGCGCGGCGCGGGTGGTGGCCAGCGAGTGGGCGAGGTCGACCAGGCCGAGGCCCGGGTCGTCCTGCACCCGGGCGATGAGCCGCTCGGCCTGGGCGCGCAGCGCCGGTGCGCTCTGCGCGGACACCAGCAGCGGCACCTGCCCGCCGATCCCGGTCCACTCCGACGGCGTGGCGTCGCCATCGGGGCCTTGCGGCTCGCGGTCCTCGGCGGGTGCCTGCTCGATGACGGTGTGCGCGTTCGTACCGCTCACTCCGAAGGAGGAGATGCCCGCGCGGCGCGGCTGGCCGGTCTCCGGCCACGGGGTGTTCTCGGTGAGCAGGGAGACGGCGCCCGCGTCCCAGTCCACGTCCCGGGAGGGCGCGTCGACGTGCAGGGTCCTGGGCAGCACACCGTGCTCGATGGCCTTGACCATCTTGATGATTCCGGCGACACCGGCGGCGGCCTGGGTGTGCCCGAAGTTGGACTTGATCGAGCCGAGCCACAGCGGGCGGCCCTCGGCCCGGTTCTGCCCGTACGTGGCGAGCAGGGCCTGGGCCTCGATGGGGTCGCCGAGGCTGGTGCCGGTGCCGTGTGCCTCGACGGCGTCCACCTGGGCCGGGGTGAGCCGGGCGTCGGTGAGCGCCTGGCGGATGACACGCTGCTGGGACGGGCCGTTGGGCGCGGTCAGGCCGTTGGACGCGCCGTCCTGGTTGATGGCCGAGCCCCGGACGACGGCCAGCACCTTGTGGCCGTTGCGGCGGGCGTCCGACAGCCGCTCGACGAGCAGGAGCCCTACGCCCTCGCCCCAGCCGGTGCCGTCCGCGCCGTCGGCGAACGCCTTGCAGCGGCCGTCGGGCGCGAGGCCGCGCTGGCGGCTGAAGTTGATGAACGCACGCGGGCTGTTCATCACCGTGACACCGCCGGTGAGCGCCAGCGAGCACTCGCCGTTACGCAGCGACTGGATGGCCAGGTGCAGCGCCACCAGCGACGCCGAGCACGCGGTGTCGACCGTGAGCGCCGGGCCCTCCAGGCCGAAGGTGTAGGAGATCCGGCCGGAGATGACGCTGGCCGCGTTGCCGGTGAGCAGATACTGCTCGACGCCCTGCGGCAGCGTGTGCATCAGCTCCGGGTAGTCCTGGCCGTTGGTGCCGACGAAGACACCGGCCTTGGCTCCGCGGAGCGTGGCCGGGTCGATCCCGGCCCGCTCGAACACCTCCCAGGATGTTTCCAGCAGCAGCCGCTGCTGCGGGTCCATGCCGAGGGTCTCGCGCGGGCTGATCCCGAAGAACGCGGCGTCGAACTCGCCCGCGCCGTCGAGGAACCCGCCCTTGTCGGTGTAGCTGGTGCCCTGCTCGTCGGGGTCGTCGGCGAAGAGCGAGTCGACGTCCCAGCCACGGTCCGTGGGGAAGTCCGCGATGGCGTCGCCGCCCGCGGCCACGAGCTCCCACAGCTCCTCCGGAGACGTGACGCCTCCGGGGAACCGGCAGCTCATACCGACGATCGCGATCGGCTCAGGCTCCCGCGACTCGACCTCGCGAAGACGCTGCCGCGTCTGGTGCAGATCGGCAGTTACCCGCTTGAGGTAGTCGAGGATCTTGTCCTGATCCGCCATTGGAGTCTCACCCATGCTTCTCGTCACAAACCTTGCGCCCTCGGACCCGTCGATCCTCAGATTCCGAGTTCCTTGTCGATGAAGGCGAAGACCTCGTCGGGCGTCGCCTCCTGCAACTTCTCCGTCACGGTGCCGCCGTCGCCGTCGGCCGCCTCGGCATCGGCCGTACGGGGCTCCGCCCACTTCGCCGCGAGGTCCCGCAGCCGGGCCGCGATGTCGTCCCGTGCTTTGCTGTCGGGGTCCAGGACGGACAGCGCGGACTCCAGCGCGTCGAGCTCCGCGAGCCCGGGGGCCGCGGCCGTGCCGCCGTCGCCCACGATCCGGCCGCACAGGAACTCGGCGAGCGCCGCCGGGGTCGGGTAGTCGAAGACCAGCGTGGCGGGCAGCTTCTGCCCGGTGGCGGCGGTGAGCCGGTTGCGCAGCTCCAGCGCGATGAGCGAGTCGAAGCCCAGCTCCTTGAACGCCCGCCCGGCGCCGACCTCGTCGGTCGAGGGGTGGCCGAGCGCGGCGGCCGCGCTCCCGCGCACGACCTCCAGGACGACCAGGGACTGCTCGGCCCGGGAGATCCCGGCCAGCCGCTTGCGCAGCGCGTCCGCCGGGGAGCCGTCGGAGGCCGCGCCGGGCTCGCCGGCCGGGCCGCCGGTCTCCCGCAGCCGCTTGACCTCCGGCAGCTCGCCGATGAGCGGGCTGGGGCGAACGGCCGTGTAGCCGCCGGCGAAGCGGTCCCACTGGATGTCGGCGACGGCCACGACCGTGTCCGCGTGGTCCAGGGCCCGCTGGAGCGCCGTGATCGCGGCGTGCGGCGCCATCGCCGGGACGCCGCCCCGGTCCAGCCGCTCGCCGATGGCGCCGTCCGCGGCCAGCCCCGTCTCGCCCCAGCGGCCCCAGGCCACCGAGGTGGCGGGCAGGCCCTGGGCGCGGCGCCGCTCGGCCAGCGCGTCCAGATAGGCGTTGGCCGCCGCGTAGTTGCCCTGTCCGGCGTCGCCGAGGGTGCCCGCGATACCGGAGAACAGCACGAACGCGGACAGGTCCAGCTCGCGGGTCAGCTCGTCCAGATGGCGCGCCGCGTCGGCCTTGGGGCCGAGGACGGTGGCGAACCGCTCCGGGGTGAGCGCGTCCAGGACGCCGTCGTCCAGGACGCCCGCGGCGTGCATGACCGCCGTGAGCGGCCGGTCGGCCGGGATGGCGGCGAGCAGCGTCTCGACGGCCTTGCGGTCGGCCACGTCGCACGCGGCGACGGTGACCTCGGCGCCGAGCCCGATCAGCTCGTCCCGCAGTTCGGCCGCGCCCGGCGCCTCCAGGCCACGGCGGCTGGTGAGCACCAGGTGCTCGGCGCCGCCTGCGGCCAGCCAGCGCGCCACATGGGCGCCCAACGCGCCCGTACCACCCGTGACCAGCGTCGTACCGGACGGCTTCCACGACCGTACGGCGGGCACCCCGGCCAGCGGGGCGTGGGCGAGCCTGCGGGCGAACACCCCGGCCGCGCGCACCGCGAGCTGGTCCTCGCCGTCGGTCCCGGCGAGCACCCCGGCGAGCCGGGCCAGCGCCCGCTCGTCGGGCGCCCCGGGCAGGTCCACCAGACCGCCCCAGCGCTCCGGGTACTCCAGGGCGGCGGTCCGGCCGAGGCCCCAGACGAGCGCCTGCTCGGGGGATTCCACCTGGTCCGTCCGGCCGACGGCGACCGCGCCCCGGGTGGCGCACCACAGCGGCGCGTCCACCCCGGCGTCGCCGAGGGCCTGGATCAGCACGGCGGTACCGACCAGCCCGGCGCTGACACCGTCGGTGCCGGGCGCGGTGCCCGCGTCGAAGGCGAGCAGCGACAGCACACCCGAGACGGCTCCGGCGTCGGCCAGCTCCTCGCGCACCAGACGGGTCAGCGACGCGCGGTCCGACTCCACGGCGGCCGGGGTGATCTGCCGCACCTCGGCGCCGCGTTCGGTGAGCATCCGGACCGCGCCGAGCGTCCAGTCGTCGATGGCGGCGGACTCGGGCACGGCCAGCAGCCAGGTCCCGGACAGCCGGGGGGCTTGGGCGTCGGTCAGGGAGGTCCAGGTCACGCGGTAGCGCCAGCCGTCCACGGTGGACTGCTCGCGGGCCTGCTTGCGCCACGACGCCAGGGCGGGCAGGACGGCGCCGAGCGAGGACCGCTCGCCGTCGTCCTCGAACGCGAGGGTGTCGGCCAGCGACTCCAGGTCCTCCCGCTCGACGGCCTCCCAGAAGCGGGCGTCCACGGCATCGGACGGCGCGCCCGACTCGTCGGCCACGGTGTCGGCCGCCCGCGGCCAGTAGCTCTGGTGCTGGAAGGCGTACGTGGGCAGCTCGACGCGGGCCGCGCCCGTCCCCTCGTACACCGCCTCCCAGTCCACGGCCACACCACGCGTCCACGCCTCGCCCAGCGAGGTGTGGAAACGGTCCAGGCCGCCCTCGTCGCGGCGCAGCGACCCGATCGCGGCGGCCTCGCGGCCCGCGTCCTCGGCGGTCTCCTGCACACCCATCGTCAGCACCGGGTGGGCGCTGGACTCGATGAACACCCCGAAGCCCTCGTCCAGCAGACGGCGAACGGCGCCCTCCAACTCGACGGTGCGACGCAGGTTGGTGAACCAGTACTCGGCGTCCAGCTCCGGACCCTCGACCCACTCCCCCGTCACCGTCGACAGGAACGGCACCTCGGCCGCCCTGGGCTCCACGGGCGCGAGCAACTCCAGGAGTTCCTCGCGGAGGAGTTCCACCTGGGCCGAGTGCGACGCGTAGTCCACCGGCACCCGGCGGGCCCGCACCTCGTCCGTCTCGCACGCGGCCACCAGCTCATCGAGCGCGGCCGGTTCACCGGAGACGACCACCGACGACGGCCCGTTGACGGCCGCCACCGAGATGCGCTCCTCGCCCCACGGCGCGATCCGCTCCCGTACGTCCGCCACCGGGAGCGCCACCGACACCATGCCGCCCTTGCCCGCCAGCACCCGGCCAATGGCCTGGCTGCGCAGCGCCACCACACGCGCCGCGTCCTTCAGCGACAGGGCTCCGGCCACACACGCCGCCGCGATCTCACCCTGCGAGTGGCCGACCACGGCCGCCGGGACGACGCCCAGCGAACGCCACAGCTCCGCGAGTGAGACCATCACGGAGAACAACACCGGCTGAACAACGTCCACCCGCTCCAGTGACGGTGCGCCCTCCGCCTCGCGCAGCACATCCACCAACGACCAGTCGGTGAACTCTGCGAGCGCGGCGGCACACTCATCAATACGGGCAGCGAACACCGGTGAAGCATCCAACAGCTCCACGGCCATGCCTACCCATTGTGACCCCTGTCCTGGGAACACGAATGCGGCCTTGCCCCCGATTGAGGCCCCCTGCACCAGGTTCGGCAGGACCTGCCCCCTAGCGAGGGCGTCCAAACCCCGGACGAAATCGTCCCGGTCCGTGCCCACCAGCACCGCGCGCCGGTCGAAGGCGGCACGGGTGGTGGCCAGCGAGTGGCCGATGTCCAGCGGGCGCGGGGCCGGGTCGGCGTCGAGGTGGGCCAGCAGCTTGGCGGCCTGCGCCCGCAGCGCCGCCTCGCTCTTGCCGGACACCGTCCACGGCAGGGCGCCGAGCGGCCGGGTCACCGGCTCAGCCTCGCTCGGCTCCTCCGCGGGTGCCTGCTCGATGATGGCGTGTGCGTTGGTACCGCTGAAGCCGAACGAGGATACGGCGGCCCGGCGCGGACGGCCGGTCTCCGGCCACTCCCGCGCCTCGGTCAGCAGCTCGATGTCGCCCGCCGACCAGTCCACATGCGGGGTCGGCTCGACGATGTGCAGCGACTCCGGCAGCACGCCGTGGCGCAGCGCGAGCACGAGCTTCATCACACCCGCGACACCGGCGGCCGCCTGGGCGTGGCCGATGTTGGACTTGATGGAGCCGAGCAGCAGGGGCTGCCCGTCGGGCCGGTCCTGGCCGTAGGTGGCGAGCAGCGCCTGCGCCTCGATCGGGTCGCCCAGCGTCGTACCCGTGCCGTGTGCTTCGACGACGTCCACCTCGGCCGGAGACAGCCGGGCGTTGGCGAGGGCCTGCCGGATGACGCGCTGCTGGGACGGGCCGTTGGGCGCCGTCAGACCGTTGGACGCGCCGTCCTGGTTGATCGCCGAGCCCCGGACGACGGCCAGCACCGGGTGGCCGTGTCGGCGCGCGTCCGACAGCCGCTCGACCAGCAGCATGCCCACGCCCTCGGCCGGGCTGAAGCCGTCGGCGTCCGAGGAGAACGCCTTGCTGCGGCCGTCGGAGGACAGTCCGCGCTGGCGGCTGAACTCGATGAAGGTGCCGGGGGTGGCCATCACGGTCACCCCGCCCGCGAGCGCGAGCGAGCACTCGCCCTGGCGCAGCGACTGGACGGCCAGGTGCAGCGCCACCAGCGACGCCGAGCACGCGGTGTCCACGGTGACCGCCGGGCCCTCCAGGCCGAAGGTGTACGAGAGGCGGCCGGAGACGACGCTCGCGGCGCTTCCGGTGGCGAGGTGGCCCTCGTAGCCCTCGGTGTTGCTGCGCATGAGGATGGAGTAGTCGGAGCCGTTGGTGCCGACGAAGACACCGGACGGGCTGCCGTGCAGCGTGGCCGGGTCGATCCCGGCCCGCTCGAACGCCTCCCAGGAGGTCTCCAGCAGCAGCCGCTGCTGCGGGTCCATCGCCATGGCCTCACGCGGCGAGATCCCGAAGAAGGCGGGGTCGAAGTCGGCGGCCCCGGTGAGGAATCCGCCCTCGCGGGTGTAGCTGGTGCCCTGCGCGTCCGGGTCCGGGTCGTACAGCGACTCGAGGTCCCAGCCGCGGTCGCCCGGGAACTCCGACAGCGCGTCGCCACCGGAGGCCAGCAGTTGCCACAGCTCCTCGGGGGTGCGCACCCCGCCCGGGAAGCGGCAGCTCATGGAGACGATGGCGATGGGCTCGTCGTCGGCGAGCGCCGCCGCGGTCGGCAGCGCGGCCACGGCGGCCTGCTGCCCGCCCGCGATCTCGGTGCGCAGATGGCGCGCGAGCACGGTGGGGGTGGGGTAGTCGAAGATCAGGGTCGGCGGCAGCTTCAGCCCGCTGGCGGCGCTGAGCCGGTTGCGCAGCTCGACGGCGGTCAGCGAGTCGAAGCCCAGCTCCTTGAAGGCCCGGCCCGCCTCGACGTCGTCGGCGCCCGCGTAGCCCAGGACGGCCGCGACGGCGGTGCGCACCAGGTCCAGCACCAGCCGCTCCCGCTCGGCCTCCGGCACCCCGGCGAGCTGCTGCGCGAGCGCGACCGCGCCCGCGCCGTCCGCCTCGGCGTCCCCGGCCATGTCCTGGATGACGTCCCGCGCCTCGGGCAGGTCGTGCAGCAGCGGACGGGAGCGGCCGGAGGTGAACGCGAGGACGAAGCGCTTCCACTCCATGTCGACGACGGTGAGCACCGACTCGTCGCGGTCCAGCGCGTGCTGGAGCGCGGTGACGGCCGACCGCGGCGCCATCTCGATGACGCCGTGGCGGCGCATCCGGTCACCCACGCCGCCCTCGGCCATACCGCCCTCGCCCCACGGGCCCCAGGCCAGCGAGGTGGCGGGCAGGCCCTGGGCGCGCCGGTGCTCGGCGAAGGCGTCGAGGAAGGCGTTGCCCGGGGCGTAGTTGCCCTGGCCGGGCGCGCCGAAGGTGGCCGCGAAGGAGGAGAACAGCACGAACGCGCTCAGGTCCAGCTCGCGGGTGAGCTCGTGCAGATGGCGGGTGGCGTCCACCTTGACCTTCAGCACCCGGTCCACCTGGTCCGGGGTCAGGCCCTCGATCACCCCGTCGTCCAGCACGGCTGCGGTGTGGACGACGGCGGTCAGCGGGTGTTCGGCGGGGATGTCCGCGAGCAGCGCCTCGACCTGGGCGCGGTCGGCCACGTCGCACGCGGCGATGGTGACCTTGGCGCCGAGCTCGGTCAGTTCGGACCGCAGATCCGCCGCGCCCGGGGCGTCCAGGCCACGGCGGCTGGTGAGCACCAGGTGCTCGGCGCCGCCTGCGGCCAGCCAGCGCGCCACATGGGCGCCCAGTGCGCCCGTACCGCCGGTGACCAGCGTCGTACCGGCCGGCTTCCAGGCCCGTACGGCGGGCGTGGCGGCCAGCGGGGCGCGCACCAGACGGCGTACGAGCAGCCCGGTGGCGCGGATCGCGACCTGGTCCTCCTCCTCGGCCCCGGCGAGCACGGTCACCAGCCGGGCCAGCGCCCGCTCGTCGGGCGTGTCGGGCAGGTCGACGAGACCGCCCCAGCGCTCGCCGTGCTCCAGCGCGGCCACCCGGCCCAGGCCCCAGACCAGCGCCTGCTCCGGAGATTCCAGCGGGTCCGCGCGGCCGGTCGAGACCGCGCCTTGGGTGGCGGACCACAGCGGCGCGCCGATCTCCGCGTCACCGAGGGCCTGCACCAGCGCGAGCTGCGCCGCCACCCCGGCCGGGACGGAGGCGTGGCGGGGGTGCGGACGGCCGTCGAGGGCCAGCAGCGACAGCACTCCGGTGAACGGGATGCCGTCGGTCTCGGCGAGCGCGGCGCGCAGCCGCCCGGCCAGTTCGTCGCGGCCTTCGGCGTCGGTGTCCACGGCGATCCGCGTCACGTCGGCGCCGCGTTCGGCGAGCACACCGGCCACGGCGTCGGTCCAGGTGTCCTCGGTGGCCTCGGTGTCCGGGGTGACGACGAGCCACGCGCCGGTCAGCCGCGCGGACCGCTCCTCGGCGAGCGGCTTCCACGTCACGCGGTAGCGCCAGCCGTCCACCGTGGACCGCTCACGTGCCTGCTTGCGCCACGACGCCAGGGCGGGCAGCAGCGCGCTGACCCGCTCGTCGCCGTCGACGTCCAGCTCGGCGGCGAGCGCCTGCCAGTCCTCGCGCTCGACGGCCTCCCAGAAGCGGGCCTCGACGGGGTCGGCGGCGGTGGCGGCGGCAGCGGCGGGGCTGCCCGCCTCGAGCCAGTAGTGCTGGTGCTGGAAGGCGTACGTGGGCAGCTCGACACGGGCCGCGCCCGTACCGTCGAACACCCCGGCCCAGTCCACGGTGACGCCCCGCGTCCACGCCTCGCCGACGGAGGCCCAGAAGCGGTCCAGGCCGCCCTCGTCACGGCGCAGCGACCCGATCGCGGCGGCCTCACGGCCCGCGTCCTCGGCGGTCTCCTGCACACCCATCGTCAGCACCGGGTGGGCGCTGGACTCGATGAACACCCAGAAGCCCTCGTCCAGCAGACGGCGAACGGCGCCCTCCAGCTCGACGGTGCGACGGAGGTTGGTGAACCAGTACTCGGCGTCCAGCTCCGGACCCTCGACCCACTCCCCCGTCACCGTCGACAGGAACGGCACCTCGGCCGCCCGGGGCTCCACGGGCGCGAGCAACTCCAGGAGTTCCTCGCGGAGGAGTTCGACCTGCGCGGAGTGCGACGCGTAGTCCACCGGCACCCGGCGCGCCCGCACCTCATCGGCCTCACAGGCGGCGAGCAGTTCGTCCAGCGCCTCGGGCTCACCCGAAACCACCACCGAGGAGGGGCCGTTGACGGCCGCCACCGAGATGCGCTCCTCGCCCCACGGCGCGATCCGCTCCCGTACGTCCGCCACCGGGAGCGCCACCGACACCATGCCGCCCTTGCCCGCCAGCACCCGGCCAATGGCCTGGCTGCGCAGCGCCACCACACGCGCCGCGTCCTTCAGCGACAGGATTCCGGCCACACACGCCGCCGCGATCTCACCCTGCGAGTGGCCGACCACGGCCGCCGGGACGACCCCCAGCGAACGCCACAGCTCGGCCAGCGACACCATCACCGCGAACAGCACCGGCTGGACCACGTCCACCCGCTCCAACGAGGGCGCGCCCTCGGCACCCCGCAACACCTCCACCAGCGACCAGTCGGTGAACTCCGCGAGCGCCGCGGCACACTCCTCGATCCGCGCGGCGAAGACGGGCGAGGCGTCCATCAGCCCCACCGCCATACCGGCCCACTGCGACCCCTGCCCCGGGAAGACGAAGGCCGTGCGGCCGCCGGCCACGGCGCCCTGCGCGACGCCCGCCGCCATCCCGCCCTCGGCCAGGGCGGTGAGCCCGGCCAGCAGTTCGTCGCGGTCGTGGCCGCGCACCACGGCGCGGTGGTCGAGCTGGGCCCGGGTGGTGGCCAGCGAGAAGGCCACGTCCACCGGGCTGAGGGACGGGTCGGCCTCGAGGTGGGCCAGCAGCCGCTCGGCCTGGGCGCGCAGCCCCGCCGCGCTCTTGCCCGACACCGCCCACGGCACGACGGCCAGCCGCTTCGTCGGGGCTGCCGGTGCCTCGGCGGCTTCCTCGGCCTCCTCGGCGGGGGCCTGCTCCAGGATGGTGTGGGCGTTGGTGCCGCTGAAGCCGAAGGAGGACACGGCGGCGCGGCGCGGGTGGCCGGTCTCCGGCCACGGTGTGGTCTCGGCGAGCAGCGACACCGCGCCCGCCGACCAGTCCACATGCGGGGTCGGCTCGTCGATGTGCAGCGTCTTGGGCAGGACGCCGTGGCGGATGGCCATGACCATCTTGATGATTCCGGCGACACCGGCGGCGGCCTGGGTGTGCCCGATGTTGGACTTGATCGAGCCGAGCAGCAGCGGCTGGTCCTCGGTGTGCTCCTGGCCGTAGGTGGCCAGCAGGGCCTGGGCCTCGATCGGGTCGCCCAGCGTCGTTCCGGTGCCGTGTGCTTCGACGACGTCCACATCGGCGGCGGAGAGGCGGCCGTTGGTGAGCGCCTGGTGGATGACGCGCTGCTGGGACGGGCCGTTGGGCGCGGTGAGGCCGTTGGACGCGCCGTCCTGGTTGATCGCCGAGCCCCGCACGATGGCCAGCACCGGGTGGCCGTGTCGGCGCGCGTCCGACAGCCGCTCGACCAGCAGCATGCCCACGCCCTCGCCCCAGCCGGTGCCGTCCGCGGCGGCGGCGAAGGGCTTGCAGCGGCCGTCGGCGGCGAGCCCGCGCTGCCGGCTGAACTCGGTGAACGTCGAGGGCGTGGCCATCACGGTGACACCGCCCGCGAGCGCCAGCGAGCACTCGCCGTTGCGCAGCGCCTGCACCGCCATGTGCAAGGTCACCAGCGACGACGAGCACGCCGTGTCCACGGTGACCGCCGGGCCCTCCAGACCGAAGGTGTACGACACCCGGCCGGAGGCGATGGAGCCGGAGCTGCCGGTGCCGAGGAAGCCCTCGACGCCCTCGGGCACGGAGTCCAGCCGCGAGGTGTAGTCGTGGTACATCACGCCCGCGAACACACCGGTCCGGCTGCCGCGCAGCCCGGTCGGGTCGATCCCGGCCCGCTCGAACGCCTCCCACGAGCTCTCCAGCAGCAGCCGCTGCTGCGGGTCCATCGCCATGGCCTCGCGCGGCGAGATCCCGAAGACCGCGGGGTCGAAACCGCCCGCGTCGTAGAGGAACCCGCCCTCGTTCACATAGCTGGCGCCCGCCTGGTCGGGGTCGGCGTCATAGAGCGACTCGACGTCCCAGCCACGGTCGGTGGGGAAGCCGGAGATCGCGTCCTCGCCGTCCAGGACGAGCCGCCACAGCTCCTCGGGGGTGCGCACACCGCCCGGGTAGCGGCAGCTCATCGCGACGATCGCGATGGGCTCCTGGTGCCGCTCCTCGACCTCGCGGAGCTGCCGGCGGGCCTGACGCAGATCGGCGGTGGCCCGCTTGAGGTAGTCCCGGAGCTTGTCCTCGTTATTCACCATTGCGTCGGCTCCTTGCGAAGAGGGAGGTGGTGCTCATGAGTTCCATGGGTTCAGAACGCTCCCGTTCAGGAGGAGCCGAGTTCGTCGTCGAGCAGGTCGAAGAGCTCATCGTCGGTCGCGGATTCGAGGTCGTGGTCGTCGGTGTCGCCGTCGCCGGTCGCGTCCTGGGCGTCGTTCCACTTCGCCAGGAGCGCCTGGAGGCGCATGGTGATCCTGGAGCGGGTGACGCTGTCGTCCGCGGCCACCGCCAGGGCGGCTTCCAGGCGGTCGAGTTCGCCGAACACCGACGGGCCGCCGCCGTCCCCGTGCGGGAGTTCCGCGCGCAGATGGTCGGCCAGGGCGTCGGGCGTCGGGTAGTCGAAGATCAGCGTGGCGGGCAGCCGGAGGCCGGTGGCGGCGCCGAGGCGGTTGCGCAGTTCCACGGCGGTGAGCGAGTCGAAGCCCAGCTCCTTGAAGGCCGCGCCGGGTTCGATCGCCGCCGCGCTGCCGTAGCCGAGCACGGTGGCCACCTGGCCGCAGACCAGGTTGAGCAGGAAGCGGTCCCGTTCGGCCGCGGACATGCCCGCGAGCCGCTCGGCGAGGCTCGCCGCCTCGTCCGCCCCGCCGCCGCCACCGGCCGCGGCCCGCCGTACGGGGGTACGGATCAGCCCGCGCAGCAGCGGGGCGACCCCGGCCGTGGACTGGGCGCGCAGGGCGGCGATGTCCAGGGCGGCGGGGATCAGCACCGGGTGTCCGGCCAGGCCCGACACATCGAACAGGGCCAGACCCTCGGCGTTGCTCAGCGCACCCATGCTGCCGCGGCTCATCCGCTGCCGGTCGGCGGTCGCGAGGGTCGCGGCCATGCCGCCCTCGTCCTCCCACAGGCCCCAGGCCAGGGAGACGGCGGGCAGGCCCTGGGCGCGGCGGTGCTGGGCGAGGGCGTCCAGGAAGGTGTTGGCCGCCGCGTAGTTGCCCTGCCCCGGGTTGCCGAAGACACCGGCGGCGGAGGAGAACAGCACGAACGCGGACAGGTCGAGGTCCCGGGTGACCTCGTGCAGGTTCCACGCCGCGTCCACCTTCGGGCGCAGGACGTGCGCGATGCGCTCGGGGGTGAGGGACTCGATGATCCCGTCGTCGAGCACGCCCGCCGCGTGGATCACGGCGGTGAGGGGGTGGTCGGCGGGAACGGACGCGATGACCTCGGCCAGGGCCGTGCGGTCGGCCGCGTCACACGCCGCCCAGTGGGCTTCGGCGCCCAGCTCGGCGAGTTCGGCGGCGAGTTCGGCGGCGCCCGCCGCCTCCGCGCCCCGGCGGCTGGTCAGCAGCAGCCTCCGGGCGCCGCGCTCGGTCACCAGATGGCGGGCCAGCACCCCGCCCAGGGTGCCGGACGCGCCGGTGACCAGCACGGTCCCCGCCGGGTCAAGACCGGGCACGGCCGCCCCGTCCAGAGCCGCCACCCGCGCGAGCCGCGGCGCGTGGACGACCCCGCCGCGCACGGCGAGCTGCGGCTCGTCGGTCCGCAGAGCCGCCACGAGGGCGGGGAGCCAGCCGTGGGGGGTGGCGGGGGTGGTCGGGGTGCCGGTGGCCGGGGTGCCGGTGGCCGGGGTGCCGTGGGCCAAGTCGCCGTGGGCGGGGACGCCGTGGGCCAAGTCGCCGTGGGCGGGGACGCCGTGGGCCAGGGCGCCGTGGAGGTCGATGTCTCCTTGGACGTCGACCAGGACGAACCGGCCCGGGTGCTCGGCCTGTGCCGAGCGCACCAGGCCCCAAGCGGCGGCGTGCGCCAGGTCGTCCACGCCTTCGGCCCCTTCGGCGCCCTCGGCGTCGTCGCCCGTGGTCACGGCCACGGCGCCACGGGTGAGCAGGACCAGCCGGGAGTCGGCGAACCGCTCGTCCGCGAGCCACTCCTGGACCAGCGCCAGCGTCCGCCGGACGACGGTGTGCGCGGCGCCCGCCGTGTCCCCGGGCGTGCCCAGGTCGGGCAGGCACGGCACCAGGACCACATCGGGCGCGATGCCCTCGGCCTCCACCGCCTCGGCGAGCGCGGGAAGCCCCGCGTACGTCTCGGCCTCGATACCGGTGTCCGCGTCCGTCAGCGCGGCCGTGAGCTTCAGATCGTCGCCACCGAAACCGTCCAGGACGGCCCACAGGGCGGTGTCCTCCGGCCGCTGCCGCTCCGGGGGCGTGGGCAGCGCGGCCCAGTCGACGCGGAACAGCGCCTCGTGGTGTGCGGTGCGGGCGCCCGCGAACTGCTCGGCGTCCAGCGGCCGCAGCGCCAGCGAGCCGACCGACACCACCGGGGCACCGGCCTCGTCGCTGATCTCCAGCGCCACCGCGCCGTGCCCGGCCGGGGAGACCCGCACCCGCAGCGCGGTCGCGCCGACCGCGTGCAGCCGTACGGCGTCCCACGAGAACGGCAGCCGCGCCTGGCCCGCCTCCTCGGCCGGGAAGAACCCGCCGAGCGCCACCGTGTGCAGCGCGGCGTCCAGCAGCGCCGGGTGCAGCCCGTACGCACGGGCCTCGCCCTGCCGGTCCTCGTCGAGCGCCACCTCGGCGAACACCTCGTCCCCGCGCCGCCACGCCTTGCGCAGCCCCTGGAACACCGGGCCGTAGGCGAGGCCGAGCGCGGCGAAGCCGTCGTACAGCCCGTCCACGTCGAGCGGTTCCAGGTCGGCGGTCGCGGTGGAAGCCGTGTCAGCGGCCGGGGGCCACTCCGCCGGGCCGGTCGGGACCCCGGAGGAGCCGGAGGAACCGGAGACCGTGAGCACACCAGAGGCATGCCGGATCCACGGCTCGTCCGTGGCGTCCTCCAGCCGCGAGTAGACGGTCAGCGCACGCCGCCCGTCGGGGCCCTCGGGCTCGTCCACGGCGACCCGCAGCTGCACCCCGCCGCGCTCCGGCAGAATCAGCGGCGCTTCGAGGGTCAGCTCCTCCACCAGATCGCAACCGACCTGGTCACCGGCGCGAACCGCCAGCTCGACCAGGGCCGTACCGGGCAGCAGCACGGTGTCCATGACGGCGTGGTCGGCCAGCCAGGGGTGGGTACGGAGCGAGAGCCGGCCCGTGAAGAGGACGCCCTCGGAGTCGGGCAGATCCACCGCCGCGCCCAGCAGCGGGTGATCGGCCGAGCCGAGACCGGCCGAGGCCACGTCGCCGATGGTCCCGGCGGGAGCCTCCAGCCAGTAGCGCTCGCGCTGGAAGGGGTACGTCGGCAGCTCGGTGCGCTGGGCACCGGTCCCCGCGAAGAACGCCCTCCAGTCCACCGCCACACCACGGACGTGGGCCCGCGCGACGGCGGCCGTCAGCGCCTCGGCCTCGGGCCGGTCCTTGCGCAGCGTGGCGGCGAAGGCGGCCGTGCCGGTGTCGGTGACGCATTCCTGGGCCATGGCGGTGAGGACACCGTCGGGCCCGAGTTCGAGGTAGGTGGTGACGCCCTGCGCTTCGAGGGTGCGGACACCGTCGAGGAAGCGGACGGCTTCGCGAACGTGGCGCACCCAGAAGTCGGCCGTCGTGATCTCCTCGGCGGAGACGACGTTGCCGGTGAGGTTGGAGACGATCGGGATGCGCGGGGCCTCGTACGTGAGCCCCTCGGCCACCTCGCGGAACGCGTCCAGCATTCCGTCCATACGCGGCGAATGGAACGCATGGCTCACGGTGAGCCGCTTGGTTTTCCGACCTTGTGCCTCGAACGACGCGGCGATCTCAGTCGCCGCATCCTCGTCACCCGCGATGACCACCGACGTGGGCCCGTTGAGCGCGGCGATCGACACCCGCTCGGTGAGCAGCGGCAGCACCTCGTCCTCGGACGCCTGGACGGCGATCATCGCGCCACCGGCCGGAAGCTCCTGCATCAACCGCCCACGGGCGGCCACCAGCTTCGCCGCGTCCGCCAGCGACAACACACCCGCCACATGGGCGGCGGCCAGCTCACCGATCGAGTGCCCGGACAGGAAGTCCGCCTTCAGACCCCAGGCCGCCACCAGCCGGAACAGCGCCACCTCGACCGCGAACAACGCGGGCTGAGTGAACCCCGTCTGATCCAGCGCCTCGGCATCCCCGCCGAACAGCACGGTCTTCAACGGCCGTTCGAGGTGCCCGTCCAGCTCATCGCAGACCGCGTCGAACGCCTCCGCGAACACCGGGTAGGCGTCGTACAGCTCACGGCCCATCCCGAGCCGCTGACTGCCCTGCCCGGTGAACAGGAACGCCACCTTGCCGTCGGCCACCGAGCCCTGCGTCAGCCCGGCCGCAGACTCGCCGCCCGCCAGCGCCGCCAGACCCGCGACCAGCCCGGCGCGGTCCGCGCCGACCACGACCGCACGGTGGTCCAGCGCCGCGCGCGTGGTCGCGAGCGAGTAGCCGAGGTCTATGAGCGAGACGTCGGGCCGCCGGTCGAGATCGGCGAGCAGCCGCTCGGCCTGGGCGCGCAGCGCGTCGGGGTTCTTGCCGGAGAGCGGCCACGGCAGAACGGACGGCTGGGCGACCGGGGCCGGGGAAGCCTCCGCCGGTTCGGCCTCGGGGGCCTGCTCGATGATCGTGTGCGCGTTGGTGCCACTGAAGCCGAACGACGAGACCGCAGCCCGCCGGGGACGCCCCGACTCCGGCCACTCCACCGACTCCCGCAACAACGACACCGCACCCGCAGACCAGTCAATATGCGGCGACGGCACCTCCGCGTGCAACGTACGCGGCAACACACCATGCCGCATCGACATCACGACCTTGATGATGCCCGCCACACCAGCCGCAGCCTGCGTATGACCCATATTCGACTTGATGGAACCCAGCAGCAACGGCCGCTCCCCATCCCGCTCCTGGCCATACGTCGCCATCAGCGCCTGCGCCTCGATCGGGTCACCGAGGCTGGTACCGGTGCCATGCGCCTCCACCGCGTCCACATCAGACGCCGACAGACCCGCATTCGCCAACGCCTGACGAATCACCCGCTGCTGCGACGGACCATTCGGCGCCGTCAAACCATTCGACGCACCATCCTGATTAATGGCGCTGCCGCGCACCACCGCCAGCACCGGATGACCATTCTTCCGCGCATCCGACAGCCGCTCCACCAACAGCATCCCCGCACCCTCGGACCACCCCGTGCCATCCGCGTCCGCCGAGAACGCCTTACACCGCCCATCAGCCGCAAGCCCACGCTGACGACTGAACTCCACAAACGGCGCCGGAGTCGCCATCACCGTCACACCACCGGCCAACGCCAGCGAACACTCACCGTTCCGCAACGCCTGCACCGCCAGATGCAACGCCACCAACGACGACGAACACGCCGTATCCACCGTGATCGTCGGCCCCTCAAGACCAAACGTGTACGCCAACCGACCCGAAATCACACTCGCCGCATTACCCGTACCGACGAAGCCCTCCACACCTTCCGGAAGCGCCGGGAGCGAGGAGGCGTAGTCGTGGTACATCACACCAGCGAACACACCGGTACGGCTGCCGCGCAGCGCACCCGGATCGATGCCCGCCCGCTCGAACGCCTCCCACGACGTCTCCAGCAGCAACCGCTGCTGCGGATCCATCGCCAGCGCCTCACGCGGCGAGATCCCGAAGAACGCCGGGTCGAAGTGGCCCGCCCGGTCGACGAAGCCGCCCTCGCGGGCGTACGAGGTGCCCGGGTGGTCGGGGTCCGGGTGGTAGAGCCCGTCCAGATCCCAGCCACGGTCGGTGGGGAACTCGGAGATCGCGTCCCGGCCCTCCATGACCAACCGCCACAGATCCTCCGGAGTCTCCACCCCACCCGGATAGCGACAGCCCAACCCCACGATGGCGATCGGCTCATCATCCGCAGCCGACACCACCACCGGACCCGCCACCGCAGCCGCGGCCCCCACAACCTCGGCGCGCAGGAACTCCGCCAACACCGCAGGCGTCGGGTAGTCGAACACCAGCGTCGCGGGCAACCGCAGCTCACTCACCGCGCCCAACGCGTTCCGCAACTCCACCGCCGTCAGCGAGTCAAAGCCCAGCTCACGGAAGGAGCGATGCGGTTCGACGTTGTCCAGCGAGTCATGGCCGAGTACGGCCGCGACCTGCGTACGGACCAACTCCAGCAGGGCGTCGAGCTGCTCGGCCTCGCTCAGCCCGGCGAGCCGCCGCGCCAGCGCACCCGACGCCGCCGCGCCCTCCGCCGCACGCCGCGCCGGAACCCGCACCAGCCCCCGCAGCAGCGGCGCCACCACACCGGTCGATGCCGCCTCGGCGCGCAACACGGCCAGGTCGAGCCGTACGGGCACCAGCAGCGCCTCGTCCGTGCGGTACCCGGCGTCGAACAGCTCCAGCCCCTCGGTGGCCGAGAGCGCCACGACGCCGCCCCGGCTCATCCGGGACACATCGGCGTCGTCCAGCTCACCGGTCATCCCGCTGGAGTCGGCCCACAGCCCCCAAGCCAGCGAGGTACCGGCCAGGCCATGGGCCCGACGGTGCTGGGCGAGCGCGTCCAGGAAGGCGTTCGCGGCAGCGTAGTTGCCCTGCCCCGCGTTGCCGAACACACCGGCGGCCGAGGAGAAGAGAACAAACGCCGACAGATCCAGGTCACGCGTCAGCTCATGCAGATTCCACGCCGCGTCCACCTTCGGACGCAGCACCCGCTCCAACCGCTCCGGCGTCAGCGAACCGATCACACCGTCATCCAGCACACCGGCCGTGTGCACCACGGCCGTCAGCGGGTGCTCGGCAGGGACCGTGGCGAGGGCCGCGGCGAGCGCGTCCCGGTCCGCCACATCACACGCCGCCCAGCGCGCCTCGGCGCCCAACTCGTCCATTTCGGCGATGAGTTCGGCCGCACCCGGTGCCTGGTCGCCACGACGGCTCACCAGCAGCAGATGCCTGACGCCACGCTCGGCCACCAGGTGCCGCGCCAGCAGACCGCCCAGCGTGCCACTCGCACCCGTGACCAGCACCGTGCCCTCGGCATCGACGTCGAGCGGCTGCTCGGTGTCCACGGTGGCCCGCGCCAGGCGCGGCGCCCGCAGCACCCCGTCCCGCACGGCCACCTGCGGTTCGCCCGACGCCAGCGCGTCCGGCACCGCCGCCAGCGAATCCGCCGCGCCATCGACATCGACCAGCACGAACCGGCCCGGGTTCTCCGCCTGCGCCGAGCGCAGCAGACCCCAGACGGCGGCATGGGCCAGGTCGGCCACCGGCTCATCCGTACCGGCGGCCACGGCACCCGAGGTCAGGACGACCAGGCGCGAGTTGGTGAAACGGTCGTCCGTCAGCCACTGCTGCAGCAGGCTCAGCGCCTGGGCGGTGGCGCGATGCGCCGCGTCGGCGGGTGAGGAGCATTCCCCAATCCCGCCCCTTCCCACAACCTGGGGCAAGCCCCAGGACCCCGGACCCCCTTCGGGCGTGTCCTCAAACGCCGGACGGGCTTGATCTGCCGCAACGTTCCCCGGCAGGGCGACCACCACATCATCCGGCAACGCCGTGGCGCCCGACTCCACCGCCGCAGCCAGCGCCTCCAAGTCGGCGTACGTCTCGAACCGCCGCCCGGCCGACGCCAGACCAAACGCATCGGACCCCAGCAGCGCCCAACGTCCAGCCGCGCCCTGAGCGGACACCTCAGCCCAGTCCAGCCGGTACAGCGACTCCTGACGGCCACCCCGCGCACCCTGGATCTGCTCCACGGACACCGGCCGCAACACCAGCGAATCCACCGACAGCACCGCACGCCCAGCACCATCCGCCACCGCGAGCGACACCCCATCGGAACCCGCCGCCGACAACCGCACCCGCAGCACCGAAGCACCCACCGCGTGCAACGACACCCCAGCCCACGAGAACGGCAGCCGGGCCCCGGCCTCGCCCTCGATCAGGCCACCGAGCCCCACCGCGTGCAGCGCCGAGTCCAGCAGTGCCGGATGCAGACCAAACGCACCGGCCTCGGACTGCCCGTCCTCCGGCAGCTCCAGCTCCGCGTAGACCTCGCCATCGAGCCGCCAGGCGGACGTCAGCCCCCGGAACACCGGGCCATAGGCGAGCCCCAGACCCGCCATGCCCTCGTAGAGACCGTCCAGCGCAACCGGCGTCGCACCCGCCGGAGGCCATACGCCCAGGTCGAACGACGCCGCCGGCGCACCCTCCACGAGCGCGCCCGAGGCATGGCGCAGCCACGGCTCATCGGCGGCCGCGTCCTCGAGCCGCGAGTACACCTCGAACGCACGACGGCCGGAGCCGTCCGGCGCGCCCACCGAGAGCTGAAGCTGAACACCGCCCACCTCCGGAAGCACCAGCGGCGCCTCCAGCGTCAGCTCCTCGACCTGGTCACAACCGACCTGGTCACCGGCGCGAACCGCCAGCTCGACGAAGGCCGTGCCCGGCAGCAGCACCGAGCCCATCACGGCGTGATCGAGCAGCCACGGATGCGTCTGGGCCGAGATCCGCCCGGTCAGCAGCACACCGTCACCGCCCGCGAGCGGTACGGCGGCGCCCACGAGAGGATGGTCCACGGCGGCCAGCCCGAGCCCCGCCGTGCCACCGACGCCGTAGGCCGACGCCTGCGGCCAGTACCGACGGCGCTGGAAGGCGTACGTCGGCAGGTCGGTCAGCTCGACGCGAGCCGCGCCCGTACCGGCGAAGACGGCCGCCCAGTCCACCGCCACGCCACGGACGTACGCCCGCGCCACGGCGGCGTGGACCGCCCGCGCCTCGGGCCGACCGGCCCGCAGCACGGCGGCGAATCCGGCCGCCTCGGCGTCGGTGACGCACTCCTGGGCCATGGCGGTGAGGACACCGTCGGGGCCGAGCTCCACGTAGGTGGTGACGCCCTGGGCCTCCAACGTCCGTACGCCATCGAGGAAGCGGACGGCTTCGCGGACGTGGCGGACCCAGAAGTCGGGGGTCGTGATCTCGTCGGCGGAGACGACGTTCCCGGTGAGGTTGGAGACGATCGGGATGCGCGGGGCCTCGTACGACAGCCCCTCCGCGACCTCGCGGAACGCGTCCAGCATTCCGTCCATGCGGGGCGAATGGAACGCGTGGCTGACCGTCAGCCGCTTGGTCTTACGGCCCTCCGCCTCGAACGACGCGGCGATCTCCAGAGCCGCGTCCTCGTCACCGGCGATGACGACGGAGGTCGGCCCGTTGAGCGCGGCGATCGACACCCGCTCGGTGAGCAGCGGCGTGACCTCGTCCTCCGACGCCTGGACGGCGATCATCGCGCCACCCGCCGGAAGCTCCTGCATCAGACGGCCACGCGCCGCCACCAACGTCGCCGCATCCGCCAGCGAGAGCACACCGGCCACATGCGCGGCGGCCAACTCACCGATCGAGTGCCCGGAGAGGAAGTCCGCCTTCAGACCCCAGGCCGCCACCAGCCGGAACAGCGCCACCTCGATGGCGAACAACGCGGGCTGAGTGAACCCGGTCTGATCCAGCGCCTCGGCGTCCTCCCCGAACAGCACGGTCTTGAGCGGCCGTTCAAGGTGCGTATCCAGCTCATCGCACACCGCGTCCAGCGCCTCCGCGAACACCGGATAGGCGTCGTACAGCTCACGGCCCATCCCGAGCCGCTGACTGCCCTGCCCCGTGAACAGGAACGCCACCTTGCCGCCGGCGGCCGACCCCTGGATCACCTCCGCGCCGGACTCGCCGCGTGCCAGGGCGTCCAGACCGCGCAGGAAGCCCTCGCGGTCGTCGGCCACCAGCACCGCGCGGTGGTCCAGCGCGGCGCGCGTGGTCGCGAGCGAGTAGCCGAGGTCGGCCGGTGCGAGCTCCGGCCGCTCGTCCAGGTAGGAACGGAGCCGCCCGGCCTGGGCACGCAGCGCGTCGGCGGTCTTCGCCGACAGCGGCCACGACGTCACACCGGGCTCCGTCGCCACCTCACGCGGGGCCTCGTCCTCGCTGACCGGGGCCTGCTCGATGATCGTGTGCGCGTTGGTGCCACTGAAGCCGAACGACGAGACCGCAGCCCGCCGGGGACGCCCCGACTCCGGCCACTCCACCGACTCCCGCAACAACGACACCGCACCCGCAGACCAGTCAATATGCGGCGACGGCACCTCCGCGTGCAACGTACGCGGCAACACACCATGCCGCATCGACATCACAACCTTGATGATGCCCGCCACACCAGCCGCAGCCTGCGTATGACCCATATTCGACTTGATGGAACCCAGCAGCAACGGCCGCTCCCCATCCCGCTCCTGGCCATACGTCGCCATCAGCGCCTGCGCCTCGATCGGGTCACCGAGGCTGGTACCGGTGCCATGCGCCTCCACCGCGTCCACATCAGACGCCGACAGACCCGCATTCGCCAACGCCTGACGAATCACCCGCTGCTGCGACGGACCATTCGGCGCCGTCAAACCATTCGACGCACCATCCTGATTAATGGCGCTGCCGCGCACCACCGCCAGCACCGGATGACCATTCTTCCGCGCATCCGACAGCCGCTCCACCAACAGCATCCCCGCACCCTCGGACCACCCCGTGCCATCCGCGTCCGCCGAGAACGCCTTACACCGCCCATCAGCCGCAAGCCCACGCTGACGACTGAACTCCACAAACGGCGCCGGAGTCGCCATCACCGTCACACCACCGGCCAACGCCAGCGAACACTCACCGTTCCGCAACGCCTGCACCGCCAGATGCAACGCCACCAACGACGACGAACACGCCGTATCCACCGTGATCGTCGGCCCCTCAAGACCAAACGTGTACGCCAACCGACCCGAAATCACACTCGCCGCATTACCCGTGCCGAGGAAGCCTTCGACGCCCTCGGGCACCCGCTCCAGCAGCGAGGCGTAGTCGTGGTACATCACGCCCGCGAACACGCCGGTACGGCTGCCGCGCAGCGTGGTCGGGTCGATGCCCGCGCGCTCGAACGCCTCCCACGACGTCTCCAGCAGCAACCGCTGCTGCGGATCCATCGCCAGCGCCTCACGCGGCGAGATCCCGAAGAAGCCCGGGTCGAAGTGGCCGGCGTCCTCCACGAAGCCGCCCTCGCGGGCGTAGCTCGTTCCGCTGTGGTCCGGGTCCTCGTGGTAGAGCGCCGCGAGGTCCCAGCCACGGTCGGTGGGGAACTCCGAGATCGCGTCCCGGCCCTCCATGACCAACCGCCACAGATCCTCCGGAGTCTCCACCCCACCCGGATAACGGCAACCCAACCCCACGATGGCGATCGGCTCATCATCCGCAGCCGACACCACCACCGGACCCGCCACCGCAGCCGCGGCCCCCACAACCTCGGCGCGCAGGAACTCCGCCAACACCGCAGGCGTCGGGTAGTCGAACACCAGCGTCGCGGGCAACCGCAGCTCACTCACCGCGCCCAACGCGTTCCGCAACTCCACCGCCGTCAGCGAGTCAAAGCCCAGCTCACGGAAGGAGCGGTCGGGCTCGACCGTCTCCGGACCGGCGTATCCGAGCACCGTTGCGACGTTCGTACGGACCAGGTCCAGCAGCACATCGAGCTGCTCGGCCTCGTCCAGCCCGGCGAGCCGCCGCGCCAGCGCGCCCGACGCCGCCGCGCCCTCCGCCGCACGCCGCGCCGGAACCCGCACCAGACCACGGAACAGTGGCGCCAGCGCACCGCTGCCCGCCTGCGCCCGGAGCGCGGCCATGTCCAGCGACATCGGCACCAGCACCGCCTCGCCGAGGCGGCCCGCGACGTCGAACAGCTCCAGCCCCTCGGTGGCCGACAGCGCCATGACGCCGCCCCGGCTCATCCGGGACACATCCGCGTCGTCCAGCTCACCGGTCATCGCGCTGGAGTCGGCCCACAGACCCCAGGCCAGCGAGGTGGCGGGCAGGCCGAGCGCCGTACGGTGCTGGGCGAGCGCGTCCACGTAGGCGTTGGCGGCCGCGTAGTTGCCCTGTCCG
Organism: Streptomyces yongxingensis; assembly: GCF_055597465.1. NCBI lineage: Bacteria > Bacillati > Actinomycetota > Actinomycetes > Kitasatosporales > Streptomycetaceae > Streptomyces > Streptomyces yongxingensis. The sequence continues at coordinate 7,094,892 of NZ_CM145717.1, read as the reverse complement.
GCGGCGCCGAAGACACCGGCGGCGGAGGAGAAGAGAACGAACGCCGACAGGTCGAGCTCACGGGTCAGCTCATGCAGGTTCCAGGCCGCATCCACCTTCGGACGCAGCACCCGATCCAGCCGCTCCGGCGTCAGCGAACCGATCACACCGTCATCCAGCACACCGGCCGTGTGCACCACGCCCGTCAGCGGGTGCTCCGCCGGAATCGCCGCCAGCACCTCGGCCAGCGCGCCACGATCGGCGACATCACACGCCGCCCAGCTCACGCTCGCACCCAACTCAGCCAGCTCTGCGACGAGTTCGGCCGCACCAGGAGCCTCACCGCCACGACGGCTCACCAACAGCAAATGCCGTACGCCACGCTCCGCCACCAGGTGGCGGGCGAACAGGGCGCCCAGCGTGCCACTCGCACCGGTCACCAGCACCGTGCCCTCGGCGGCGAACTCCGGCGCGTCATCCCCGGGAACAGCAGCGGCGGCCCGCGCCAGACGCGGCGCCCGCAGCACCCCGCCCCGCACGGCCACCTGCGGTTCCCCCGACGCCAGCGCGTCCGGCACCGCCGCCAACGAATCCGCCGCGCCATCGACATCGACCAACACGAACCGACCGGGATTCTCCGACTCGGCCGAGCGCACCAGACCCCAGACAGCGGCATGCGCCAGATCGACCACCGGCTCATCCGCACCGGCCGCCACGGCACCCGAGGTCAACAGAACAAGGCGCGAGTTGGTGAAACGGTCGTCCGCCAGCCACTGCTGCAGCAGGCTCAGCGCCTGGGCGGTGACCCGGTGCGCCGCGTCGGCGGGTGAGGAGCATTCCCCAATCCCGCCCCTTCCCACAACCTGGGACAAGCCCCAGGACCCCGGACCCCCTTCGGGCGAGTCCTCAAACGCCGGACAGGCTTGAACTGCCGCACCCGAGCCAGCATGCGGAGCCACGCCAGCGGCAGGCTCCGCCCCAGCACCCCGGCCCTCGAAGCCCGGACGGGCATGATCTGCCGCAAACGCCGGAAGGTTCGAGGACAGGGCGACCACCACATCATCCGGCAACGCCGTGGCGCCCGACTCCACCGCCGCAGCCAGCGCCTCCAAGTCGGCGTACGTCTCGAACCGCCCGGCCGACGCCAGGCCAAAGGCGTCGGACCCCAGCAGCGCCCAACGTCCTGCCCCACCCTGAGCGGACACCTCAGCCCAGTCCAGCCGGTACAGCGACTCCTGACGGCCACCCCGCGCACCCTGGATCTGCTCCACGGACACCGGCCGCAACACCAGCGAATCCACCGACAGCACCGCACGCCCAGCACCATCCGCCACCGCCAGCGACACCCCATCGGAACCCGCCGCCGACAACCGCACCCGCAGCACCGAAGCACCCACCGCATGCAACGACACCCCAGCCCACGAGAACGGCAGCCGGGCGCCCTCACCCTCGATCAGACCGCCCAACCCCACCGCATGCAGCGCGGAATCCAGCAGCGCCGGATGCAGACCAAACACACCCGCCTCGGACCGCACACCCTCCGGCAGCTCCAGCTCCGCATAGACCTCGCCATCGAGCCGCCAGGCGGACGTCAGCCCCTGGAACACCGGGCCATAGGCGAGCCCCAGACCCGCCATGCCCTCGTAGAGACCGTCCAGCGCAACCGGCGTCGCACCCGCCGGAGGCCATACGCCCAGGTCGAACGACGCCGCCGGCGCACCCTCCACGAGCGCGCCCGAGGCATGGCGCAGCCACGGCTCATCGGCGGCCGCGTCCTCGAGCCGCGAGTACACCTCGAACGCACGACGGCCGGAGCCGTCCGGCGCGCCCACCGAGAGCTGAAGCTGAACGCCTCCGGCCTCGGGAAGCACCAGCGGAGCCTCCAGCGTCAGCTCCTCGACCTGGTCACAGCCGACCTGGTCACCGGCGCGAACCGCAAGCTCGACAAAGGCCGTGCCCGGCAGCAGCACCGAGCCCATCACGGCGTGGTCCGCCAGCCACGGATGCGTGTCGAGTCCCAGGCGGCCCGTGAGCAGCAGTCCCTCGCCACCGGCCAGCGGCACGGCGGCCCCGACCAGCGGATGGTCGACGGCTGCCAGGCCCAGCCCGGCCGTACCGCCCACGGTGGCCGGGAGCTCGGGCCAGTAGCGCGCGTACTGGAAGGCGTACGTCGGCAGCTCCACCCGTGCCGCGCCCATACCGGCGAAGACGGCCGCCCAGTCCACCGCCACGCCACGCACATGGGCCCGCGCGAGGGCGGTGGTCAGCGCCTCGGCCTCGGGACGGTCCGTGCGCAGCACGGAGACGAACGCGGCGTCCTCGCCGGTCACACACTCCTGCGCCATCGCGGTGAGCACACCGTCCGGGCCCAGCTCGACGAACGTGGAGACGCCCTGGGCTTCCAGGGTCCGGACGCCGTCGAGGAAGCGGACGGCCTCACGGACGTGGCGCACCCAGAAGTCAGCGGTCGTGATCTCCTCGGCGGAGACCACCTCGCCCGTCAGGTTGGACACGATCGGGATGCGCGGAGCCTCGTACGACAGCCCCTCGGCCACCTCGCGGAACGCCTCCAGCATCCCGTCCATACGCGGCGAGTGGAACGCGTGGCTGACCGTCAGCCGCTTGGTCTTACGGCCCTGCGCCTCGAAACCGGAAGCGATCGCCAGAGCCGCGTCCTCATCACCCGCGATGACGACGGACGTGGGCCCGTTGAGGGCGGCGATGCTCACGCCATCGGTGAGCAGCGGCAGTACTTCGTCCTCCGACGCCTGCACCGCGATCATCGCGCCACCGGCCGGAAGCTCCTGCATCAACCGCCCACGCGCCGCAACCAACCGGCACGCGTCCGCCAGCGACAACACACCCGCCACATGCGCGGCGGCCAACTCACCGATCGAATGCCCGGAGAGGAAGTCCGGCCGCAGCCCCCACGCCTCCGAAACCAGCCGGAACAACGCCACCTCAACCGCGAACAACGCGGGCTGAGTGAACCCCGTCTGATCCAGCGCCTCAGCGTCATCCCCGAACAAGACCTCACGAAGCGGACGCTCAAGATGCGCATCCAGCTCCGCACACACCGCATCCAACGCCTCCGCGAACACCGGATAGGCGTCGTACAACTCACGCCCCATCCCCAGCCGCTGACTCCCCTGCCCCGTGAACAGGAACGCCACCTTGCCACCGGCCACCGAACCCTCAACCACACCCGGCGCACCACGACCCTCAACCAGCGCACCCAAACCAGCCAGCAGCCCCTCCCGGCCCTCAGCCACCACCACCGCACGGTGATCGAAAGCCGACCGCCCGGTCGCCAGCGAGAACCCCACATCCACCGGCCGCAGCTCGGCCCGAGCCTCCACATGCGCCACCAGCCGCTCCGCCTGAGCACGCAGCGCGGCCGCACCCCGCCCCGACAGCACCCACGGCACCACACCCGGAGCCACAACAGCACCCGAAGGAGCCTCAGCCGCCTCCACCACCGGCGCCTGCTCGATGATCGTGTGCACATTCGTGCCGCTGATGCCGAACGACGACACACCCGCACGGCGCGGTCGGCCGGTCTCCGGCCATTCCGCCGGCTCGGTCAGCAGCGAGACGGCCCCCGCCGACCAGTCCACATGCGGCGACGGCTCGTCCGCGTGCAGGGTCTTCGGCAGCACCCCGTGCCGCATCGCGAGGACCATCTTCATCACACCGGCGACACCGGCGGCCGCCTGCGTGTGGCCCATGTTCGACTTGATGGAGCCGAGCAGCAACGGCCGCTCGGCGTCCCGCTCCTGGCCGTACGTGGCCAGCAGCGCCTGCGCCTCGATCGGGTCGCCCAGCGTCGTACCCGTGCCGTGCGCCTCGACCGCGTCCACATCGCCGACCGACAGCCCCGCGGCGGCCAGCGCCTGCCGGATGACGCGCTGCTGGGACGGGCCGTTCGGCGCCGTCAGGCCATTGGACGCACCGTCCTGGTTCACCGCGCTGCCGCGCACCACCGCCAGTACCCGGTGACCGTTCCTGCGCGCGTCCGACAGCCGCTCCACGAGCAGCATGCCCGCGCCCTCGGCCCAGCCCGTGCCGTCCGCGTCCGCCGAGAACGCCTTGCAGCGGCCGTCGGCGGACAGGCCGCCCTGGCGGCTGAAGCCGACGAACGTACCGGGGGTCGCCATCACCGTGACACCACCGGCCAGCGCCATCGTGCACTCGCCCGAGCGCAGCGCCTGCATCGCCCAGTGCAGCGCCACCAGCGACGACGAGCACGCCGTGTCGACGGTGACCGCCGGACCCTCCAGGCCGAGGGCGTAGGCGACGCGGCCGGAGGCGATGGAGCCCGTGCTGCCGGAGCCGATCGCGCCCTCGCCGCCGCCGTCCGGGGCCTGCTCCACGAGCGTGGCGTAGTCGTGGTACATCACGCCCGCGAACACGCCGGTACGGCTGCCGCGCAGCGTGGTCGGGTCGATGCCCGCGCGCTCGAACGCCTCCCACGACGTCTCCAGCAGCAGCCGCTGCTGCGGATCGGTGGCGAGGGCCTCGCGCGGCGAGATCCCGAAGAAGGTGGGGTCGAAGTCGGCGGCGTCGTGGAGGAAACCGCCCTCGCGGGTGTACGAGGTGCCGGGGTGCTCCGGGTCCGGGTGGTAGAGCGCGTCCAGGTCCCAGCCACGGTCCACGGGGAAGCCGGAGATCGCGTCCTGGCCGGAGGACAGCAGCCGCCACAGGTCCTCGGGGGTGCGCACCCCGCCCGGGAAGCGGCAGCTCATGCCCACGATGGCGATCGGCTCGTCGTCGAGCGCGCCCACGGTCGACACCGGCAGGCCCGACTGGGCGCGGGTGCCCGCCAGTTCGCCCCGGAGGTGTTCGGCCAGGACGAGGGAGGTCGGGTAGTCGAAGACCAGGGTGGCGGGGAGCCGCATCCCGGTGACCGCGTTCATGCGGTTGCGCAGTTCGACGGCGGTCAGCGAGTCGAAGCCCAGGTCGCGGAAGGCGCGGTCGGGGTCCACGGAGTCGGCGGTGGCATAGCCCAGGACGGCCGCGACCTGGGTACGGACCAGTTCCAGCAGCGTCTCCAACTGCTCGGCCGCGTTCAGGCGGGCCAGCCGCTGCGCCAGGGCGCCCGTTCCGGCGGAGCCCTCGGCCGTACGCCGCGCCGGGACCCGTACCAGCCCGGACATCAGCGGGGCCACCACACCGGTGGACGCCGCCTCGGCCCGTGCCGCCGCCAGGTCGAGACGCACCGGGACGAGCAGCGCCTCGCCCGCCCGTCCGGCCGCGTCGAACAGTTCCTTGCCCTCGTCGGTGGCGAGCGCCGCGACACCGCCCCGGCTCATCCGGGACACATCGGTGTCGTCCAACTCACCGGCCATACCACCGGACTCGGCGGCCCACAGACCCCAGGCCAGCGACGTGGCGGGCAGGCCGAGCGCCGTACGGTGCTGGGCGAGCGCGTCCACGTAGGCGTTGGCGGCGGCGTAGTTGCCCTGTCCGGCGGCGCCGAAGACACCGGCGGCGGAGGAGAAGAGAACGAACGCCGACAGGTCGAGCTCACGGGTCAGCTCATGCAGGTTCCAGGCCGCGTCCACCTTCGGACGCAGCACCCGATCCAGCCGCTCCGGTGTCAGCGAGCCGATCACACCGTCATCCAGCACACCGGCGGTGTGCACCACGCCCGTCAGCGGGTGCTCCGCCGGAATCGCCGCCAGCACCTCGGCCAGCGCGCCACGATCGGCGACATCACACGCCGCCCAGCTCACGCTCGCACCCAACTGGGCCAGCTCGGCGGCGAGTTCGGCCGCACCAGGAGCCTCACCGCCACGGCGGCTCACCAGCAGCAAATGCCGTACGCCACGCTCCGCCACCAGGTGGCGGGCGAACAGGGCGCCCAGCGTGCCACTCGCACCGGTCACCAGCACCGTGCCCTCGGCGTCGAACTCCGGCGCGTCATCCCCGGGAACAGCAGCGGCGGCCCGCGCCAGACGCGGCGCCCGCAGCACCCCGCCCCGCACGGCCACCTGCGGTTCCCCCGACGCCAGCGCGTCCGGCACCGCCGCCAACGAAGCGGCCGCGCCATCGACATCGACCAACACGAACCGACCGGGATTCTCCGACTCGGCCGAGCGCACCAGACCCCAGACAGCGGCATGCGCCAGATCGGCCACCGGCTCATCCGCACCGGCCGCCACGGCACCCGAGGTCAACAGAACAAGGCGCGAGTTGGTGAAACGGTCGTCCGCCAGCCACTGCTGCAGCAGGCTCAGCGCCTGGGCGGTGACCCGGTGCGCCGCGTCGGCGGGTGAGGAGCATTCCCCAATCCCGCCCCTTCCCACAACCTGGGGCAAGCCCCAGGACCCCGGACCCCCTTCGGGCGTGTCCTCAAACGCCGGACAGGCTTGATCTGCCGCAACGTTCCCCGGCAGGGCGACCACCACATCATCCGGCAGCGCCGTGGCGCCCGACTCAACCGCCGCAGCCAGCGCCTCCAAGTCGGCGTACGTCTCGAACCGCTGCCCGGCCGACGCCAGGCCAAAGGCGTCGGACCCCAGCAGCACCCAACGTCCTGCCCCACCCTGAGCGGACACCTCAGCCCAGTCCAGCCGGTACAGCGACTCCTGACGGCCACCCCGCGCACCCTGGATCTGCTCCACGGACACCGGCCGCAACACCAGCGAATCCACCGACAGCACCGCACGCCCAGCACCATCCGCCACCGCCAGCGACACCCCATCGGAACCCGCCGCCGACAACCGCACCCGCAGCACCGAAGCACCCACCGCGTGCAACGACACCCCAGCCCACGAGAACGGCAGCCGGGCGCCCTCACCCTCGATCAGACCGCCCAACCCCACCGCATGCAGCGCGGAATCCAGCAGCGCCGGATGCAGACCAAACGCACCCGCCTCGGACCGCACACCCTCCGGCAGCTCCAGCTCCGCATAGACCTCGTCCCCGACCCGCCACGCGGACGTCAGCCCCCGGAACACCGGGCCGTACGCCAGCCCGGCTTCGGCCAGGCCCTCGTACAGACCCTCGACCGGCAGTGCCGACGCCCCCGCCGGGGGCCACGCCGCCAGCTCGAACGACGCCGTGGGCGCGCCCGCGCCCAGCACACCCGACGCATGCCGCACCCAGGGCTCGTCGACCGCCGCGTCCTCGGACCGCGAGTACACCGTCAGCGAGCGCCGCCCCGAGCCGTCGGGCGCGCCCACCGAGAGCTGGAGCTGGACACCGCCCGCCTCGGGAAGCACCAGCGGAGCCTCCAGCGTCAGCTCCTCCAGCAGGTCACAACCGACCTGGTCACCGGCGCGTATCGCAAGCTCCACGAAGGCCGTGCCCGGCAGCAGCACCGAGCCCGCCACCGCGTGATCGGCCAGCCACGGATGGGTGTCCAGGGCGAGCCGGCCGGTGTAGAGGAAGCCGTCGGAGTCGGCGAGCGCCACCGCGGCGCCCAGCAGCGGATGGTCGGCCACGCCGAGCCCGGCGGCCGCCATGTCGCCCGCCCAGTAGCCGGTGTCGAGCCAGTAGGTCTCGCGCTGGAAGGGGTAGAGCGGAAGGTCGGTGCGGGCCGTGTCCGTCCCGGCGAACACCGCGGCCCAGTCCGGGGAGACACCGTGCACATGCGCCCCGGCGACGGCGGTGGCCAGGCTCTGGAGCTCCGGGCGGCCGGAGCGCAGCGCGGACACAAGGGTGGCGTCGTCGCGGGTCAGGCAGTCCTGGGCCATGGCGGTGAGCACACCATCCGGGCCCAGCTCCACGAACGTCGTGACGTTGCGGTCCTCGAGCGTCCGTACGCCGTCGAGGAAGCGGACGGCCTCACGGACATGGCGCACCCAGAAGTCCGGAGTCGTGATCTCCTCGGCGGACACCACGCCACCGGTCAGATTCGACACGATCGGAATCTTCGGAGCCTCGTACGACAGCCCCTGCGCCACCTCGCGGAACGCCTCCAGCATCCCGTCCATACGCGGCGAGTGGAACGCATGGCTGACCGTGAGCCGCTTGGTCTTACGGCCTTGGGCCTCGAAACCGGCCGCGATCTCCAGCGCCGCGTCCTCATCACCCGCGATGACCACCGACGACGGCCCATTGAGCGCGGCGATCGACACCCGCTCGGTCAGCAGCGGCGTCACCTCATCCTCCGACGCCTGCACCGCGACCATCGCGCCACCGGCCGGAAGCTCCTGCATCAAACGCCCACGCGCCGCCACCAACTTCGCAGCATCCGCCAGCGACAACACACCCGCCACATGCGCGGCGGCCAACTCACCGATCGAATGCCCGGAGAGGAAGTCCGGCCGCAGCCCCCACGCCTCCACCAGCCGGAACAACGCCACCTCAACCGCGAACAACGCAGGCTGAGTGAACCCCGTCTGATCCAGCGCCTCAGCGTCATCCCCGAACAAGACCTCACGAAGCGGACGCGCAAGATGCGCATCCAGCTCCGCACACACCGCATCCAACGCCTCCGCGAACACCGGATAGGCGTCGTACAACTCACGCCCCATCCCCAGCCGCTGACTCCCCTGCCCCGTGAACAGGAACGCCACCTTGCCGCTCGCGACCTTGCCCTCGACCAGCCCGGTCGCGGGCTCCTCGCGGGACAGTGCGTCGAGGGCTCGTATGAGGCCCTCGCGGTCGTCGGCGACGACCGCCGCCCGGTGCTCGAAGGCGGCCCGGCCGGTGGCCAGCGAGAAGCCGACGTCGGCGAGGCGCAGTTCGGGTTGGGCCTCGAGGTGGGCGCGCAGGTTGGTGGCCTGGGCGCGCAGCGCGGGGCGGCTCTTGGCCGCCACGGTCCACAGCGGCAGCGCGACGGCGGCGCGGGTCTCGGCGGGGGCGTCGTCAGCCGTCTTCGCGGCTTCTGCCTCCTCCGGCTCGGGCGCCTGCTCCAGGATGGTGTGCGCGTTGGTGCCGCTGATGCCGAACGAGGACACCGCGGCCCGGCGCGGCTGCCCGGTGTCGGGCCAGGCGCGCTCCTCGGTCAGCAGCGAGACGGCGCCCGCCGACCAGTCGACGTTGGGGGTGGGCTGGTCGACGTGCAGGGTCCGCGGAAGCACCCCGTGGCGCATCGCCATGACCATCTTGATGATGCCCGCGACACCGGCGGCGGCCTGCGTGTGCCCGATGTTGGACTTGATGGAGCCCAGCCACAGCGGCTGGTCCTCGCTGTGGTTGCGCCCGTACGTGGCGAGGAGGGCCTGGGCCTCGATGGGGTCGCCCAGCGTCGTACCCGTGCCGTGGGCCTCGACCACGTCGATCTGCCCGGGGGCGAGCCGGGCGGCGGCCAGGGCCTGGCGGATGACGCGCTGCTGCGAGGGGCCGTTGGGCGCGGTCAGCCCGCTGCTCGCGCCGTCCTGGTTGATGGCGCTGCCACGGACGACGGCCAGCACCTGGTGGCCGTTGGCGCGGGCGTCGGAGAGCCGCTCCAGCAGCAGCATGCCCGCGCCCTCGCCCCAGCCGGTGCCGTCGGCGGCCGCCGCGAAGGACTTGCAGCGGCCATCCGCGGCGAGTCCGCGCTGGCGGCTGAACTCGGTGAAGGTGCCGGGGGTGGACATGACGGTGACACCGCCGGCCAGGGCCAGCGAGCACTCCCGGCGGCGCAGCGCCTGCGCGGCGAAGTGCAGGGCGACCAGGGAGGAGGAGCAGGCCGTGTCGATGGTGACGGCCGGCCCCTCCAGGCCGAAGGTGTAGGCGACGCGGCCGGAGGCGATGGAGCCGGAGCTGCCGTTGCCGAGGAAGCCCTCGACGTCCTCGGGCGCGGAGAACAGCCGGGAGGCGTAGTCGTGGTACATCACGCCCGCGAACACACCGGTCTGGCTGCCCTGGAGGGTGGTCGGGTCGATGCCCGCGCGCTCGAACGCCTCCCAGGAGGTCTCCAGCAGCAGCCGCTGCTGCGGGTCCATGGCGAGGGCCTCGCGCGGCGAGATGCCGAAGAACGCCGGGTCGAAGTCGGCCGCGTCGTGCAGGAATCCGCCCTCGTGGACGTACGGCTCCTGGCCGCTGTCCGGGTCCGGCTCGAAGAGGACGTCGGTGGCCCAGCCGCGGTTGGTGGGGTACGGCGTGGCCGCGTCACCGCCGCGGGCGACGAGCTCCCACAGCTCCTCGGGGGTGCTGACCCCACCGGGGTAGCGGCAGCTCATCGCCACGATGGCGATGGGCTCCTGCTCGCGCTCCTCGACCTCGCGCAGCCGCCGCCGCGCCTCGCGCAGGTCGGTGGTGGCCCGCTTGAGGTAGTCGAGGTACTTCTCTTCGTTCGCCGTCGCCATTACGCCGTCCCCGCGGTGCTGAGGTGAGTCGATGAGCTCTTGTGGAGCAGGTCAGGAGAGCCCGAGCTCGTCGTCGAGGAGATCGAAGATCTCGTCTGCCGTCGCGGACTGGATTTCACGGTCTTCTGCGGTGCTGTCCGTAGCACTTTGCGTTTCATTCCACTTCGACAGGAGGTCGCGCAGGCGGGTGGTGATGCCGGGGCGCTCGATGTCGTCCGGGGCGATCGTGGCGAGGATCGCCTCGAGCTTGTCGAGCTCCGCGTGTACGGGCTGGTGTCCGGCCGCGCCGTCCAAGCCCAGCTCCTCGCGCAGATACCCGGCGAGCGCGGTGGGCGTCGGGTAGTCGAAGATCAGCGTGACCGGCAGGCGCAGCCCGGCGGCGGCGCCCAGTCGGTTGCGCAGATCCACGGCGGTGAGCGAGTCGAAGCCCAGGTCGAGGAAGCCGCGGCCGGCGTCCACGTCGTCCGGGGTGGCGTGGCCGAGGACGGCTGCCACATGGCCGCGGACGACCTCCAGCAGCTCACGGTCGCGTTCGGTCTCCGAGAGCCCGGAGAGCCGTGCCGCGAGCGAGCCCGCGCCGGAGTCGGCCAGGGCCCCGCCACCGGCCGCGCCGGTGGCCCCGGTGTCGGCGGAGCGCCGTACGGGGGTGCGGACCAGGCCGCGCAGCAGCGGCGGCAGCAGCCCCGCGGCGGCCTGGCCGCGCAGCGCGCCCGTGTCGACGCGGATCGGTACCAGCACGGGCTCGGGCAGGGTGGCCGCCACGTCGAACAGCGCCAGGCCCTCGTCCTGTCCGAGCGCCGCGAAGCCACCGCGCGAGATGCGGGTGACATCGGAGGTGTCGAGGCTTCCGGCCATGCCGTCGGCCGCCGCCCACAGGCCCCAGGCGAGCGAGCTCGCGGGCAGGCCCTGGGCGTGGCGGTGCTGGGCGAGCGCGTCCAGGAAGGTGTTGGCCGCGGCGTAGTTGCCCTGGCCCGAGCTGCCGAAGGCACCGGCGGCCGAGGAGAAGAGCACGAACGCGGCCAGGTCGAGGTCGCGGGTGAGCTCGTGGAGGTTCCACGCCGCGTCCACCTTGGGGCGCAGCACGGTGTCGATCCGCTCACCGGTCAGCGAGCTGATCACCCCGTCGTCCAGGACGCCCGCGGTGTGCACCACGGCGGTCAGCGGGTGCTCCGCCGGGATGGCCGAGAGGGTGGCGGCCAGGGCGTCCCGGTCGGCGGTGTCACAGGCCGCCCAGGTGACCTCGGCGCCCAACGCGCCCAGCTCGGCGGCGAGTTCGGCCGCGCCCGGGGCCTCGCCACCGCGGCGGCTGACCAGCAGCAGATGCCGTACGCCACGTTCCGCCACCAGGTGGCGGGCGAAGAGTCCGCCGAGGGCACCGGTGGCGCCGCTCAGCAGCACGGTGCCCTCCGGGTCGCCGAGTCCGGTCGGCTCGGGGGTGTCCGCCAGGGCCGGGACCCGGGCGAGCCGGTAGGCGTGGCCGGTGCCGGAGCGCAGGGCGAGCTGCGGTTCGTCGGTGGCGAGCACCGACGGCAGGGCCCGCTGGGAGGCGTCGGTGCCGTCGGTGTCCACCAGGACGAAGCGGCCGGGGTTCTCCGACTGCGCGGACTTCACCAGGCCCCACGCGGTGGTGTGGGCCAGGTCGGCGACGTCCTCGCCGGGGACCGCCGCGACCGCGCCCCGGGTGACGAGGACGAGCCGGGTGTCGGCGAGCCGCTGGTCGTTCAGCCAGTTCTGGACCAGGTCCAGGGCGTCCCGGGCGGCGGTCCTCGCGGTGTCGGGCACGGACGCGATGCCGCCGGTGGCGGAGAGGGAAGCCGTACCGTCCGTGGCGGGCAGGAGCGCCGCGCGGTCCGTGGCGGGCAGGGACGCCGCGCCGTCGGTCGCGCGCAGAGGCGCCACGCTGCCGGTCCCGGTGAGAGGCGCCGCGCCGTCGGTCGCGGTGAGGGACGCCACGCCCGTGAGGGACGCCGCGCCCGTGAGCGGCGCCACGACCACGTCGGGGGCGGACGCGCCACCGTCGAGGGAGGCGGCGAGCGCCGCGAGGTCCGCGTGGTCGTCCAGCCGCTCGCCGCCGACGGTGAAGCCGGTGGCGGCGCCGAGGGTGACCCAGCGCTCGCCGAGCGGGATGCCGGTGGCGGACGCGGGCAGGGGCGCCCACTCGGGGCGGAACAGCGACTCGTGGTGCGCGGCGCGCGAGGCGTCGAGCTGCTCGGCCGCCAGCGGGCGCAGCACCAGGCCGTCGATGGTGGCCACGGCGGCGCCGGTGCCGTCGGCGAGGTGCAGCGACACCCCGTCGGCGCCGGGCCGCAGCCGTACGCGCAGCGATGCGGCGCCCCCGGCGTCCAGCCGTACGCCGGTCCAGGCGAACGGCAGCCGCGCCCCCTCGCTCTCCTCGCCCTCCGGGTCGAGGCCGAGGGTGTGCAGGGCGGCGTCCAGCAGCGCCGGGTGCACCCCGTACGCGGCGGCCTGCGGCTCAAAGCCCTGGGGCAGCCGGATCTCGGCGAACAGCTCCTCGCCGCGCCGCCAGGCGGCGTGCAGCCCCTGGAAGACCGGGCCGTAGCCGAGTCCGGCGGCGGCCGCGCCCGCGTAGAACTCCTCGGTCGCCAGGGCCGTCGCGTCGGCCGGGGGCCAGGCGCTCAGGTCCACCTGCTCGGCGGCGTCCTCGACCGGGGCACCCTGGGCGCTCGGGGCGAGGAAGCCGGTGGCGTGGCGGATCCACGGCTCGTCGGCGGGCACGTCCTCCCGGCGGGAGTGCAGGGTCAGCGGGCGCCGCCCGGTCTCGTCGGCCGCCGCGAGCTCCAGCCGCAGCTGGACGGCGCCCTGTTCGGGCAGGACCAGCGGGGCCTGAAGGGTCAGCTCCTCGACCGTGTCACAGCCCGCCTCGTGGCCGGCGCGCAGGGCGAGTTCCACGAAGGCGGTGCCGGGCAGCAGCACGGTGTCCATGACGGCGTGGTCGGCCAGCCAGGGGTGGGTGAGCAGCGACAGCCGTCCGGTGAACACGAAGCCACCGGTGTCGGGGAGTTCCACCGCCGCGCCCAGCAGCGGATGGTCGGCCGTGTCGAGGCCCGCGGAGATCACGTCCTCGACGGAGATGCCCACGTCGAGCCAGTAGCGCTGGCGCTGGAAGGCGTAGGTGGGCAGCTCCACGCGGCGGGCGCCGCGCCCGGCGTAGACCGCCGCCCAGTCCGGGGCCGCGCCGCGGACATGGACGTGGGCGAGGGCGGTGGCGAGCGCCTGGGCCTCGGGGCGGTCACCACGCAGGGTGGGAACGAACACCGCGTCGGCGTCCACACCGCCGTCGGTCCCGGTTCCGGTCCCGGCCCCAATTCCGGTCCCGGTCTCCGTCTCGGCGAGGCAGTCCTCGCCCATCGCGGAGAGCACCCCGTCCGGGCCGAGCTCCAGATACGTGGTCACGCCCTGCTCGCGCAGGGTGCGGACACCGTCGGCGAAGCGGACGGGCTCGCGGACGTGGCGCACCCAGAAGTCCGGCAGGCGGATCTCGTCGGCGGAGACCACGGTGCCGGTCAGGCAGGACACCAGCGGGATCTTCGGGGCGTTGAAGGTCAGGCCCTCGGCCAGCTTGCGGAAGTCCGCGAGCATCGGGTCCATGTGCGGCGAGTGGAAGGCGTGGCTGACGGTGAGCCGCTTGGTCTTGCGGCCCTTCGCCTCGAACGAGGCGGCGATCTCCGTCGCCGCGTCCTCGTCGCCCGCGATGACCACGGAGTTCGGGCCGTTGAGGGCGGCGATGCTCACGCGGTCGGTGAGCTGCGGCGCCACCTCGTCCTCGGACGCCTGAACGGCGATCATCGCGCCACCGGCGGGCAGTTCCTCCATCAGCCGGCCACGGGCGGCCACCAGCGCACACGCGTCGGCGAGCGAGAACACGCCCGCCACATGCGCGGCGGCCAGCTCGCCGATGGAGTGGCCGGACAGGTAGTCCGCCTTCAGACCCCACGCCTCGACCAGCCGGAACAGCGCCACCTCGACCGCGAACAGCGCGGGCTGGGTGACCCCGGTGCGGTCCAGGGTCCGGGCGTCCTCGCCGAACAGCACGGTCTTCAGCGGCTGTTCGAGGTGCGGGTCCAGCGCGTCGCACACCTCGTCCAGCGCCTCCGCGAAGCGCGGGAACGTCCGGTACAGCTCACGGCCCATGCCGAGCCGCTGGCTGCCCTGCCCGGTGAACAGGAACGCCACCTTGCCCTCGGTGGCCACCCCGCGCAGCGCCTGCGCCGGGTGCTCACCGCGCGCCAGCGCGTCCAGCGCCGCCAGCGCCTCGTCATGGCCCTCGGCCACCAGCGCGACGCGGTGTTCCAGCGCGGCGCGGGTCGTGGCGAGCGAGAAGCCCAGGTCGGTGAGGGAGGCCCGGGGTTCGGCGGCGATCCGCGACCGCAGCCGCCGCGCCTGGGCCCGCACACCGTCCTCGGTACGGGCCGACAGCAGCACGGGCACGTACGGCAGGGCCTCGGGCTCCGCCGCGGGCTCGCTCGGCTCCGGGGCGGGCGGCTGCTCGATGATGGCGTGGGCGTTGGTGCCGCTGATGCCGAACGAGGACACCGCGGCCCGGCGCGGACGGCCGGTCTCCGGCCACTCCCGCGCCTCGGTCAGCAGCGACACCGCGCCCGCCGACCAGTCCACGTGCGGCGACGGCTCGTCCACGTGCAGCGTCCGCGGCAGCAGGCCGTGCCGCATCGACAGCACCATCTTGATGACACCCGCGACACCGGAGGCGGCCTGCGTGTGCCCCAGGTTGGACTTCACCGAACCCAGCCACAGCGGCCGCTCCGCGTCCCGCTCCCGGCCGTAGGTGGCCAGCAGCGCCTGCGCCTCGATCGGGTCGCCCAGCGTGGTGCCGGTGCCGTGCGCCTCGACGACGTCCACCTCACCGGTGGTCAGGCGGGCGTTGGCGAGGGCCTGCCGGATGACGCGCTGCTGGGACGGGCCGTTGGGCGCCGTCAGACCGTTGGACGCGCCGTCCTGGTTGACGGCCGAGCCGCGCACGATCGCCAGCACCTCGTGGCCGTGTCGACGGGCGTCCGACAGCCGCTCCAGGAGCAGCATGCCCGCGCCCTCGCCCCAGCCGGTGCCGTCGGCGGCGGCCGCGAAGGACTTGCAGCGGCCGTCCCTGGCCAGTCCGCGCTGGCGGCTGAAGTCGATGAACGTACCCGGGGTGAACATCACCGTGACACCGCCGGCCAGCGCCAGCGAGCACTCGCCCTGGCGCAGCGCCTGCGCCGCCAGGTGCAGCGCCACCAGCGACGACGAACACGCCGTGTCGACCGTGACGGCCGGGCCCTCCAGACCGAAGGTGTACGCCACCCGGCCGGACACCACGCTGCTGGAGCTGCCGGTGCCGAGATAGCCCTCGACCTCGTTCGGGACGGCGTGCAGCCGGGACCCGTAGTCGTGGTACATGACGCCCGCGAACACACCGGTCCTGCTGCCGCGCACCGACAGCGGGTCGATCCCGGCGCGCTCGAACGCCTCCCAGGAGGTCTCCAGCAGCAGCCGCTGCTGCGGGTCCATGGCCAGCGCCTCACGCGGCGAGATGCCGAAGAACGCCGGGTCGAACTCGGCGGCGTCGTGCAGGAATCCGCCCTCGCGGGCGTAGGAGGTGCCCTGGGTCTCCGGATCCGGGTCGTAGAGCGCCTCGAGGTCCCAGCCGCGGTTGTCGGGGAAGCGGGAGATGCCGTCCTCGCCCGCGGCGAGCAGTTGCCACAGCTCCTCGGGGGTGGTGACCCCGCCGGGGTAGCGGCAGCTCATCGCGACGATGGCGATGGGCTCGTCGTCGGTGGCGGCCACGACCGGCACCGGCGTGTGCACCTCCGCCGACTCCTCGCCCACCAGCTCGGTCCGCAGATGGCGGGCCAGGACCTGCGGGTCCGGGTAGTCGAAGATGAGCGTGGCGGGCAACCGCAGCCCGGTGACCGAGTTGAGCTGGTTGCGCAGCTCGACAGCGGTCAGCGAGTCGAAGCCCAGCTCCTTGAACGCCCGGCCCGAACCGATGGTCTCCGCACCCGCGTAGCCGAGCACGGTGGCCACCTGCGCCCGGACCAGGTCCAGCAGCAGCCGCTCCTGCTCGGGCTCGGACAGCCCGGCCAGCCGCCCGGCGAGACCGGTCTCGCCGCCCGCCGCGACCGCGTCCACCGCGCGCCGCGCCGGAATCCGCACCAGACCGCGGAACAGGGGCGAGACCGCCCCACTGGCGGCCTGGGTGCGCAGGGCGGCGAGGTCCACCCGCATCGGCACCAGCGACGCCTGGGAGACGGTCAGCGCGGTGTCGAGCAGCGCGAGGCCCTCGGCCACCGGCAGCGGCGGCAGTCCGGCGCGCCGCATCCGGGCGATGTCGGCCTCGTCCAGGGTGCTGCCCATACCGGCCCCGGCCCACAGGCCCCACGCGAGCGCGGTGGCGGGCAGGCCCTGGGCGGCACGGTGGCGGGCGAGGGCGTCCAGGAAGGCGTTGGCGGCGGCGTAGTTGCCCTGGCCCGGGCCGCCGAACACACCCGAGGAGGACGAGAACAGCACGAAGGCGGTCAGGTCGAGGTCGCGGGTGAGCTCGTGGAGGTTCCAGGCCGCGTCCACCTTCGGGCGCAGGACGTGGTCGACGCGCTCGGAGGTGAGGGAACCGATCACACCGTCGTCCAGCACACCGGCGGTGTGCACGACGGCCGTCAGCGGATGCTCGGCGGGGACGGCGGCGAGGGCCGCGGCGAGCGCGTCCCGGTCCGCCACATCACACGCCGCCCACGCCACCTGGGCGCCCAACGCGACCAGCTCGGCGCTGAGTTCCTCCGCACCCGGTGCCTGGTCGCCGCGACGGCTCACCAGCAGCAGATGCCGTACGCCACGCTCGGCCACCAGATGCCGCGCCACCAGCCCGCCCAGCGAACCGGACGCGCCGGTCACCAGCACCGTGCCCTCGGCGTCGAGGTCCCGGGCGTCGTCGCCCTCCGGCTCCACGGCCACCCGCGCCAGCCGCGGCACGGACACCGCGCCCGCGCGGATCGCCAACTGCGGCTCGCCCGAGGCCAGGGCGGCGGGCAGCGCCCGCAGCGACTCGTCCGCGCCATCGGTGTCCACCAGCACGAAGCGGCCCGGGTTCTCCGACTGCGCCGAGCGCAGCAGACCCCAGACGGCCGCACCGGCCAGATCCGCCACCGGCTCATCCGTCCCGACGGCCACCGCGCCACGCGTCACCACGACCAGCGGGGCGTCCCCGAACCGCTCCTCCTCCAGCCACCGCTGGACGACGGAGAGCGCCGCGGCGGCGGCACGGTGCGCCGCACGGGCCACCTGCTCACCGACCTCGGCGGACGGCGACACGACGACGTACTCGGGCGCGGGCGCCGTGCCCGCGGCGACCGCCCCGGCCAGCGTCTCGATGTCCCCGTACGCCGTGGTCCCGAGCCCGAGCGGATCGGCGCCCAGCACCGCCCACCGGCCGTCGGCCGGCACATCGGCCCCGGCCGCGTCGGCGAGCCCGGCCGTGGTCGCCCACTCCAGACGGAACAGCGACTCGTGGTAGGCCGTGCGCGCGCTCCGCAACTGCTCGGCCGAGACCGGGCGCAGCCCGAGCGTCTCGACGGCCGCGACCGGCGCGCCGGTGGTGTCGGCGATCTCCAGCCGGACGCCGTCGGTGCCGGCGGGGGTCAGGTGTACCCGCAGCGCCGAGGCGCCGCTCGCGTACAGCGACACGCCGGTCCAGGCGAACGGCAGCCGTCCTTCGCCGCCCGTGTTGCCCAGGCCGCCCATCCCGATGGCGTGCAGGGCGGAGTCCAGCAGCGCCGGGTGCAGCCCGAACGCGGCGGCCTCCTCGGCCGTCTCCTCGTCCAGCGCCACCTCGGCGAACACTTCGCCGCCGCGCTGCCACGCCCTGCGCAGCCCCTGGAACGCGGGGCCGTAGGCGAAACCGATGTCCCGCAGACCCTCGTAGCGGCCGTCCAGCTCCACCTCGGTCGCGTCCGCCGGAGGCCATGCGCTCAGCTCGAACGACGCCTCCGGACGGCCGCCGGACGCCAGGACACCGGTGGCGTGCCGGGTCCACGGCTCCTCGGCGGGCAGGCTCTCCAACCGGGAGTGCAGCGACAGCGGACGGCGGCCCGTCCCGTCGGCCGCACCGACCGACAGCCGGAGCTGGACACCGCCCTGCGCGGGCAGCACCAGCGGCGCCTCGAGGGTCAGCTCCTCCAGGTAGTCGCAGCCGACCTGGTCCCCGGCGCGGATCGCCAGCTCCACGAACGCGGTGCCGGGCAGCAGCACGGTGTCCAGGATGGTGTGGTCCGCGAGCCACGGGTGCGTGGACAGCGCCAGCCGCCCGGTGAACAACATCCCGTCCGCGTCGGGCAGTTCGGCGCTGGCACCGAGCAGCGGATGCTCGGCCTCGCCCAGCCCGACCGCGGCCACGTCGCCGAGGAACAGCGACGAGACCTTCGGCCAGTAGCGCTGCCGCTGGAAGGCATAGGTGGGCAGCACGACCTGTGTGGCGCCGGTACGGGCGTAGTACGCCGCCCAGTCCACCGCCACGCCACGCACATGCGCCCGCGCGACGGCCGACAGCAGTGCCTCGGCCTCGGGGCGGTCCTTGCGCAGCACGGCGGCGAAGGCGGTGTCGGCCTCGGAGTCGGCCACGCAGTCCTGGGCCATGGCGGTGAGCACGCCGTCGGGGCCGAGCTCGAGATACGTGGTGACGCCCTGGGCCTCCAATGTCCGGACGCCATCGAGGAAGCGGACGGCCTCACGGACGTGACGCACCCAAAAGTCCGGGCTGGTGATCTCCTCGGCGGAGACCACGTTCCCGGTGAGGTTGGAGACGATCGGGATGCGCGGGGCCTCGTACGACAGCCCCTGCGCCACCTCGCGGAACGCCTCCAGCATCCCGTCCATGCGCGGCGAGTGGAAGGCGTGGCTGACGGTGAGCCGCTTGGTCTTCCGACCCTGCGCCTCGAAGGCCGCCGCGATCTCCAGAGCCGTGTCCTCATCACCCGCGATGACCACCGACGACGGCCCATTGAGCGCGGCGATCGAGACCCGCTCGGTCAGCAGCGGCAGCACCTCGTCCTCGGACGCCTGGACAGCGATCATCGCGCCACCGGCCGGAAGCTCCTGCATCAACCGCCCACGCGCCGCCACCAACTTCGCAGCATCCGCCAGCGACAACACACCCGCCACATGCGCGGCGGCCAACTCACCGATCGAATGCCCGGAGAGGAAGTCCGCCTTCAGACCCCACGCCTCGACCAGCCGGAACAGCGCCACCTCGACCGCGAACAGCGCGGGCTGAGTGAACCCCGTCTGGTCCAGCGCCTCAGCGTCCTCGCCGAACAGCACCTCCCGCAACGGCCGCTCCAGGTGCCCGTCCAGATGCGCGCACACCTCGTCCAGCGCCTCCGCGAAGGCCGGGTACCCGTCGTACAGCTCACGGCCCATGCCGAGCCGCTGGCTGCCCTGCCCGGTGAACAGGAACGCCACCCGGCCACCGGCCACCGCGCCCCGCACGAGCCCGGCCGCCGTGCGGCCCTCGGCGAGCGCCGCCAGGCCGGACAGCAGCCCGTCCCGGTCCTCGGCGACCAGCGCCGCGCGCTCCTCGAAGGCGGTACGGCGCGTGGCGAGCGTGAACGCCACGTCGGTGAGGTCCAGCTCGGGCCGCTCGTCGAGGTGGGCGCGCAGCCGTACGGCCTGGTCGCGCAGGCCCTCGGGGGACTTGGCGGAGAGCACCCAGGTGGCGGGGAGGCCGGATCGGGGCGCGGCGGCGGGCGCCGTGTCCTCGGTCTCGTCCGCGTACACCGGGGCCTGCTCGATGATGGTGTGCGCGTTGGTGCCGCTGATGCCGAACGAGGACACCGCGGCCCGGCGCGGACGGCCGGTCTCCGGCCACTCCCGCGCCTCGGTCAGCAGCGACACGGCGCCCGCCGACCAGTCCACGTGCGGGGTGGGCTCATCGACGTTGAGGGTCCGCGGCAGCAGTCCGTGCTGGATGGCCAGCACCATCTTCATCACACCGGCGACACCGGCGGCGGCCTGCGTATGGCCGAAGTTGGACTTGATGGACCCGAGCCACAGCGGCCGCTCGGCGTCCCGCTCCTGCCCGTACGTGGCCAGCAGCGCCTGTGCCTCGATCGGGTCGCCCAGCCTGGTGCCCGTGCCATGCGCCTCCACCGCGTCCACCTCGGACGCCGACAACCCCGCACCCGCCAGCGCCTGCCGGATCACCCGCTGCTGCGACGGACCGTTCGGCGCGGTGAGGCCGTTGCTGGCACCGTCCTGGTTGATCGCGCTGCCACGCACGACCGCCAGCACCTCATGCCCGTTGCGCCGGGCATCCGACAGCCGCTCCACGAGCAGCATGCCCACACCCTCGCCCCAACCCGTGCCATCCGCACCCGCCGCGAACGCCTTGATCCGCCCATCAGCAGCCAGCCCACGCTGACGACTGAAGTCCACGAACGACCCCGGCGTCGACATCACCGTCACACCACCGGCCAACGCCAACGAGCACTCACCCGCCCGCAACGCCTGAATCGCCCAGTGCAACGCCACCAACGACGACGAACACGCCGTATCCACCGTCACCGCCGGACCCTCAAGACCCAACGCATACGCCACCCGACCCGACATCACACTGGCCGCGTTACCCGTCCCCATGAAGCCTTCCGAGCCATCGGGGGCGGAGAGGATCACGGGCAGATAGTCCTGGCCGTTGGTGCCGGCGAACACGCCGACCTGCCGGCCGCGCAGCGTGGTCGGATCGATCCCGGCCCGCTCGAACGCCTCCCACGAGGTCTCCAGCAGCAACCGCTGCTGCGGGTCCATGGCCAGGGCCTCGCGCGGCGAGATGCCGAAGAAGACGGGGTCGAACTCGGCGGCGTCGGCGAGGAATCCGCCCTCGCGGACGTAAGTGGTGTGCTCGCCCGCGCCCTCCGGGTCGTACAGCGTCTCCAGGTCCCAGCCGCGGTCGGCGGGGAAGCCCGTCACCGCGTCCTGCCCGGACGCCAGGAGCCGCCACAGCTCCTCCGGCGACCGCACACCACCGGGGAAGCGGCAGCTCATGCCGACGATCGCGATGGGGTCGTCGTCCAGGGCCACGCCCACCGACGACGCACCGGTCACCGCCGGGCGCGAGCCGATGAGTTCGGCCTGGAGGTGGTCGGCGAGGGCGATCGGAGTGGGGTAGTCGAAGATGATGGTGGCGGGCAGCTTCAGCCCGGTGAGCGTGGACAGCAGGTTGCGGATCTCGACGGCGGTCAGCGAGTCGAAGCCGAGGTCGCGGAAGGCGCGGCTGGGCTCCACCGAGTCCGGCCCGGGGTGGCCGAGGACGACGGCCACCTGGGTGCGGACGAAGTCCAGGGCTATCTGGTCGCGTTCCTCGTCGGTCCCGGCGTCGGTCAGCCGCTGAGCCAGCGATGTGGGCTGTCCGGGGATGGCGGGGCCACCGGTGGCGGTGCGCGCCACCTCGATCGCGCGCTTCGCCTCGGAGAGGTCGGCGAGCAGCGGGTTCGGGCGGTGGCCGGAGAGGCCGGGCGCGAAGCGGTCCCATTCGATGTCGACGACGAGGGAGAAGGTCTCGTCGAGATCGAGCGCGGCCCCGAGCGCGGCGGTGGCCGGTTCGGGAGCGAGGGCGGGCAGCCCGGACTGCCGGAGCCGCTCGGACACCAGCTCGTCGGTGGCCATGCCGCCGTCGGCCCAGGCGCCCCAGGCCATCGAGGTGGCGGGCAGGCCCTCGGCGCGGCGCTGTTCGGCGAGCGCGTCGAGGTAGGCGTTGGCGGCCACGTAGTTGGCCTGTCCGGCGGCGCCGAAGGTGGCGGCCATGGAGGAGAAGAGCACGAAGGCGGACAGGTCGAGGCCGCGGGTGAGCTCGTGCAGATGGCGGGCGGAGTCGGCCTTGGCGCGCAGCACATCGGCCATGCGCCGCGGGGTCTGGGCGTCGAGCACCCCGTCGTCCAGCACTCCGGCGGCGTGGACGACCGTGGTCAGCGGGAGGTCCGCGGGGACGGTCGCCAGCAGCCCGGCGAGGGCGTCGCGGTCGGCCACGTCGCAGGCGGCGACGGTCACCTGGGCGCCGAGGGCGGTGAGTTCGTCCCGCAGCTCGGCGGCGCCGGGCGCGTCGGGGCCACGACGGCTGGTGAGCAGGATGTGCTGGGCGCCGTGGGCCACGAGCCAGCGGGCCACATGGCCGCCGAGGGCGCCGGTGCCGCCGGTGATCAGCGCGGTGCCGTGGGTGGTCCAGCCGTCGTCGGTGGTCTCGTGGTGCGGTGCGCGGGCCAGCCGGCGGACGTGGATGCCCTGCGGGCGGATGGCGAGGTGGTCCTCGCCGCTGATGCCCTCGGGCCCGGCGAGGATGTCGGCGAGCCGCCCGAGGGCGCGGTCGTCGGCGGTCTCGGGCAGGTCGATCAGACCGCCCCAGCGCTCGGGGTGTTCGAGGGCGGCGGTGCGGCCCAGGCCCCAGATCTGGGCCTGTTCGGGGCTGGTGAGCCGGTCGGAGCGGCCGACGGAGACCGCGCCGCGGGTGGCGGCCCACAGCGGGGCGTCGAGGTCGGCGTCGCCGAGGGCCTGGACGAGGGTGAGGGTGCCCGCGAGGCCGGCGGTGAGGGAGGGGTGCCGGTCGTGCGGGCGCTCGTCCAGGCCGAGCAGGGAGAGCACACCGTCGACGCGCGGGGCCTCGGCCGCCGGGTCCGGGTTCACGGCGGTGCGCATCCGCTCGGCGAGGGCGGCGCGGTCGGCGGTGGCGCCGTCGACGTCGATCCGGTGGACGGTGACGCCGCGTTCGGCCAGCAGCCGCAGCGGCTCCGCCACCCAGGGGTCGTCGGCGCGCCCCTCGGGGGTGACCACGAGCCAGGTGCCGGTGAGCGGCTTGTCCTGGGCCTGCGGCAGCGGCGTCCAGGTGACGCGGTAGCGCCAGCCGTCCACGGTGGTGTCCACGTGGCTCTGCCGGCGCCACGCGGACAGGACGGGCAGCACCTCGCTGAGGGGCTGGTCGCCGTCGAGGCCGAGGGTGTCGACCAGGGCGGCCAGGTCCTCGCTGTGCACGACCTCCCAGAACCGGGCGTCGGCCACGGCCGGTGCGGCGGCCTCGGCGGCGGCGGAGTCGGCGCCGTACGAGAAGGGGTTGGCGGGCCAGTAGCGCTGCCGCTGGAAGGCGTAGGTGGGCAGCTCGACGCGGCGGGCGCCGGTGCCCGCGTAGTACCTGGCCCAGTCCACGGGCAGGCCGCGGACGTGGGCCTGGGCGAGCGCGTTGCTCAGGGTGCGGGCCTCGGGGCGGCCGGAGCGCAGGGCGGGCAGGAAGGCGAACGTGCGGTTCCGGCCGCCGCTCACGCACTCCTGGGCCATGGCGGAGAGCACCCCGTCGGGGCCGAGTTCCAGGTACGTGGTCACGCCGTGGTCCTCAAGGCGGCGCACGCCGTCGAGGAAGCGGACGGCCTCACGGACGTGGCGGACCCAGAACTCGGGCGTGGAGATCTCGTCGGCGCCCACCAGGGTGCCGGTGAGGTTGGAGACGATCGGGATCTTCGGAGCCTCGTAGGTCAGCCGCTCGGCCACCTGACGGAAGTTCTCCAGCATCCCGTCCATGTGCGGGGAGTGGAAGGCGTGGCTGACGGTGAGCCGCTTGGTCTTGCGGCCCTTCGCCTCGAACGAGGCGGCGATCTCCACCGCCGCGTCCTCGTCACCGGCGATGACGACCGACGTGGGGCCGTTGATGGCGGCGATGGACACCCGCTCGGTCAGCAGCGGCGTCACCTCGTCCTCCGCCGCCTGCACCGCGATCATCGCGCCGCCGGTGGGGAGTTGCTGCATCAGTTGGCTGCGCGCGGCCACCAGGGCGCAGGCGTGGGTGAGCGAGAGCACCCCGGCGACATGGGCGGCGGTGAGCTCGCCGATGGAGTGGCCGGAGAGGAAGTCGGGCCGCAGCCCCCAGGATTCGACGAGCCGGAAGAGCGCCACCTCGACGGCGAACAGCGCGGGCTGGGTGTAGCCGGTCCGGTCGAGCGTGGCGGCGTCGTCGCCGAACAGCACGTCCTTCAGCGGCCGGTCGAGGAAGCGGTCGAGCTGGGCGCAGACCGCGTCCAGCGCCTCGGCGAACACCGGGTAGGCCGCGTACAGCTCACGGCCCATGCCGAGCCGCTGGCTGCCCTGGCCGGTGAAGAGGAACGCGACCTTGCCCTCGGCGGCGAGACCCTCGGTCACCTCGGGGTGGTGGCGGCCCTCGGCGACCGCGTCCAGGCCCGCGAGGAGCTCGTCGTGGTCGGCCGCGACGACCGCGGCGCGGCGGTCGAGGGCGGCGCGGGTGACGGCCTGGGAGTAGCCGATGTCGGCGAGGCGGTGGCCGGGGTGGGCGGCCAGATGGGTCCGCAGCCGCAGGGCCTGGGCGCGCAGCGCCTGCTCGTTCTTGCCGGACAGTACGACCGGGACGAGGGGCGGCTCGGCCCGCTCCGGGTCGTCGCCCTCGGCGTGTCCGACGGGGGCCGCGGGGGCCGGGGCCTCCTCGAGGATGGTGTGCACATTGGTGCCGCTCATGCCGAACGACGAGACGCCCGCGCGGCGCGGGGTGGCGCCCTCGGGGTCCTTGGGCCACTCGCGGGGGGCGGTGAGCAGTTCGACGTCCCCGGCCGTCCAGTCGACGTGCGGGGTGGGCTCGGTGAGGTGGAGGGTCTTTGGCAGCACACCGTGCCGCATCGCCATGACCATCTTGATGACGCCGCCGACGCCGGCGCCCGCCTGGGCGTGGCCGATGTTGGACTTGATGGAGCCGATGAGCAGCGGTTTGCCCTCGGGCCTGCCCTGGCCGTAGGTGGCCAGCAGCGCCTGCGCCTCGATCGGGTCGCCGAGGGCGGTGCCGGTGCCATGGGCCTCGACGGCGTCCACCTGGTCGGGGCTGAGCCGGGCGTTGGCCAGCGCCTGGAGGATGACGCGCTGCTGCGAGGGGCCGTTGGGCGAGGTGAGGCCGTTGCTGGCGCCGTCCTGGTTGACGGCGGAGCCGCGGACCACGGCGAGCACCGGGTGGCCCTTGCGCTGGGCGTCCGACAGCCGCTCGACGAGCAGCATGCCGACGCCCTCGCCCAGGCAGAAGCCGTCGGCCTCCGGGGCGAAGGGCTTGGAGCGGCCGTCCAGGGCCAGTCCGCGCATCTTGCTGTAGTCGACGAAGACGCCGGGCGCGCACATCAGGGTGGCGCCACCGGCGAGCGCGAGCGAGCATTCGCCGTTGCGCAGCGCCTGGACGGCGAGGTGGAGCGCCACCAGCGAGGAGGAGCAGGCGGTGTCGACGGTGACGGCCGGGCCCTCGAAACCGAAGGTGTAGGAAAGGCGGCCGGAGGCCACGCTCGCGGCGTTACCGGTGCCGAAGTAACCCTCGAAGTTCTCATGGGAACTGAGGATCGCGCCCAGGTAATCGTGATTGCTGGTGCCGACGAAGACGCCGATCTGCCGGCCGCGCACCGCGACCGGGTCGATTCCGGCGCGCTCGAACGCCTCCCAGGAGGTCTCCAGCAGCATCCGCTGCTGCGGGTCCATGCCGAGCGCTTCCCGGGGGCTGATGCCGAACAGGGAGGGGTCGAAATCGGCTATGCCGTCGACGAATCCGCCCTCGTGCACATAGCTGGTGCCGGGGTGGTCCGGGTCCGGGTGGTACATCGTGTCGACATTCCACCCGCGGTCCAGCGGGAACTCGCTGACCGCGTCGACGCCCTCGCTGACGATGCGCCACAGGTCCTCGGGCGATTGGACGCCCCCGGGATAACGGCAGCCGATCCCCACGATGGCGATGGGGTCGTGGTTCTTCGCCTCGGCCTCTTGCAGGCGGAGGCGAGTCTGGTGCAGATCCGCCGTTACCAGCTTGAGGTAGTCCCGCAGCGTCTCTTCATTCGCCATTTACGCAATCCAATTACGGCAGACGGCATCGGAAATGCTCCACAGATCCTCAACGGGAGCCGGTAACCAACAACCAAATCAGTCGACTTCTCGCTGAGAGGCTATGTGCGAACTAACCCTCACAACAACCCCTAGATGCCCCCTATGACCCCCTGGAGACCCAAGGAGCGATAGGGGGCAACCGGTATTTCACAACTCTATTGAAGGGTAGAGAAAATCCTGGCCGACATCGGATACGACGTCAATAGCGAAATTCTCGTCAAGCCCTTCCGAGGCCCTTGTTGATGAATGCGAAGAGCTCTTCGTCGCTGGCCGACTGGAGCTGTTCGGCGTCCATCGTGTCCTTCGCCGGGCGCTCCGGCGCCGCCGCGGCGGCGGGCTCGGGGGTGACCGCCGTACCGTCCGACTCGTTCCACTTCGCCAGCAGCGACTGGAGCCGCATGGTGATCCGGGCCCGGGTGATGTTGTCGGGCGCGGTGCCGGTGAGCGCGGACTCCAGCTTGTCGAGTTCCTCGAGCACCGCGGTGCCATCGGCCGCCTCGTCGGGCGCGATCCCGGCCCGCAGATAGGCGGCCACGGCGGCCGGGGTCGGGTGGTCGAAGATCAGGCTCGGCGGCAGCTTCAGCCCGCTCGCGGCGCCCAGCCGGTTGCGGAGCTCGACCGCGGTCAGCGAGTCGAAGCCCAACTCCTTGAAGGCCCGGCCGGCCTCGATGGCCTGGGCGCCGGAGTGGCCCAGCACGGCGGCCACCGCGCTGCGCACCAGATCCAGCAGCACCCGCTCCCGCTCGGTCTCCGGCAGACCGGCGAGCTGACCGGCCAGGGCGGCACCGGCGGCGCCCGCGTCGTCGGTCTCGGCCGCGGCCATCTCCTCGACGACCTCACGGGCCTCGGGCAGGTCGTGCAGCAGCGGACGCGGCCGGTCGGCGGTGAAGGCGAGGGTGAAGCGCCGCCAGTCCATGTCGATGACGGTCAGCGCGGTCTCGTCCCGGTCCAGCGCGTGCTGGAGCGTGGCGGTGGCGGGCTCCGGCGCCATCTCGTTGATGCCGTGGCGGCGCATCCGGTCGCCCACGGCGCCGTCCACCGTGGCGCCGTCGCCCCACGGGCCGAAGGTCAGCGTGGTGGCGGGCAGCCCGTCCGCGCGGCGCTGCTCGGCGAAGGCGTGCAGGAAGGCGTTGCCGGGCGCCTGGTTGCCCTGGCCGGGCGCGCCGAAGGTGGCGGAGAAGTGCGCGCACAGCACGAACGCGGTCAGATCCAGCTCCCGGGTGAGCTCGTGCAGATGGCGTGTGGCGTCCACCTTCAGCCGCAGCACCCGCTCGACCTGATCGGGGGTCAGCCCCTCGATCACCCCGTCGTCGATGACGGCGGCGGTGTGCACGACGGCCGTCAGCGGCTGGTCGGCCGGGATGGCCGCGAGGGTCTCGGCGAGCGCGGCGCGGTCGGTCACATCGCACGCGGCGAGGGTGACCTTGGCGCCGAGCCCGGTCAGCTCGGCCTCCAGCTCGACCGCCCCGGGGGCGTCCGGGCCCCGGCGGCTCGCCAGGACGAGATGGTCGGCGCCGTTGCGGGCCAGCCACCGGGCGACCTGTGCGCCGAGCCGTCCCGTACCGCCGGTGACCAGCGTGGTGCCGGTCGGCTTCCAGGCCCGTACGGGGGAGGTGTCGGCCAGCGGGGCGCGCACCAGGCGGGGCCCGAAGACGCCGGTGGCACGGATCGCGGCCTGGTCGTCGTCGCCGTCGGCGGCGAGGAGGCCCACCAGCCGGGTCAGGGCGCGCTCGTCGGGCGTGTCGGGCAGGTCGATCAGACCGCCCCAGCGCTCCAGGTGCTCCAGCGCGGCCACCCGGCCCAGGCCCCAGACGAGGGCCTGCTCGGGCGCGGCCGGGCGGTCCGTGCCGCCCACGGAGACGGCGCCGTGCGTGAGGCACCACAGCGGCGCGCCGATCCCCGCGTCGCCGAGGGCCTGGATCAGCGCGAGCTGGGCGGCCGTTCCGGCGGGCAGGGAGGCGTGCTCGGGGTGGGCGCCCTCGGCCGGGGCCAGCAGCGAGACCACCCCGGCGAACCCGGCGCCGTCGGCCTCGGCGAGCGCCGTGCGCAGCCGCCCGGCCAACTCCTCCCGGCCGTCGATGGCGGTGTCCACGGCGATCCGCGTCACGTCGGCGCCGCGTTCGGCGAGCACACCGGCCACGGCGTCGGTCCAGGTGTCCTCGGTGGCCTCGGTGTCCGGCGTGACGACGAGCCACGCGCCGGTCAGCCGCGCGGACCGCTCCTCGGCGAGCGGCTTCCACGTCACGCGGTAGCGCCAGCCGTCCACCGTGGACCGCTCACGGGCCTGCTTGCGCCACGACGCCAGGGCGGGCAGGACGGCGCTCATGGGCTGGTCGCCCTCGACCGTCAGCTCGGCGGCCAGCGTCTGCCAGTCCTCGGCCTCCACGGCGGCCCAGAACTTCGCCTCCACGGCGTCGTGCCCGCTCTCCCCGGCCGCCCGCGCGGGCGCGGCCTCGGGCCAGTAGCGCTGCTGCTGGAAGGCGTACGTGGGCAGCTCGACACGGCGGGCGCCGGTGCCGTCGAACACCGCGTCCCAGTCCACGGCCGCACCCCGCGACCACGCCTCGCCGACGGAGGCCCAGAAGCGGTCCAGGCCGCCCTCGTCACGGCGCAGCGACCCGATCGCGGCCGCGTCCACACCGGCGTCCTCGGCGGTCTCCTGCACACCCATCGTCAGCACCGGGTGGGCGCTGGACTCGATGAACACCCCGAAGCCCTCGTCCAGCAGACGGCGGACCGCGCCCTCCAGCTCAACCGTGCGCCGCAGGTTGGTGAACCAGTACTCGGCGTCCAGCTCCGGACCCTCGACCCACTCCCCCGTCACCGTCGACAGGAACGGCACCTGGGCGTTCTTCGGCTGTACGGGCGCCAGCAGCTCGAGCAGCTCCTCGCGCAACAGCTCGACCTGCGCCGAGTGCGAGGCGTAGTCCACCGGCACCCGCCGGGCCCGCACCTCATCGGCCTCACAGGACGCCAGCAGCTCCTCCAGCGCGGTCGGCTCGCCGGAGACGACCACCGACGACGGCCCGTTGACGGCCGCGATCGAGATCCGCTCCTCGCCCCAGGGCGCGATGCGCTCGCGCACGTCCGCCACCGGGAGGGCCACCGACACCATGCCGCCCTTGCCCGCCAGCACCCGGCCAATGGCCTGGCTGCGCAGCGCCACCACACGGGCCGCGTCCTTCAGCGACAGGGCTCCCGCCACGCACGCGGCGGCGATCTCGCCCTGCGAGTGGCCGATCACCGCGGCCGGGACGACGCCCAGTGAACGCCACAGCTCCGCGAGCGACACCATCACCGCGAACAGCACCGGCTGGACCACATCCACCCGGTCCAGCGACGGCGCGCCCTCCGCGCCGCGCAACACATCGACCAGCGACCAGTCGGTGAACTCCGCGAGCGCCGCCGCACACTCCTCGATGTGGGCCGCGAAGACGGGCGAGGCGTCCATCAGCCCCACGCCCATCCGCACCCACTGCGACCCCTGCCCGGGGAAGACGAACGCCGTCTGCCCGGCGACCACGGTGCCCCGCTCCACCCCGGCCGCCATACCGCCCTCGGCGAGTGCGGTCAGCCCGGCCATCAGTTCCTCGCGGTCCCGGCCCTGGACCACACCGCGGTGGTCCAGCGCGGCGCGGGTGGTGGCCAGCGACAGGCCGATGTCCACCGGGCGCAGCGCCGGTTCGTCGTGGAGCCGGTCCAGCAGCCGCCACGCCTGGGCGCGCAGCGCCGCCTCGCTCTTGCCGGAGAGCACCCACGGCAGCACACCCGGCTGCTTGGACACCAGCTCGACCGGGCCCGGCTCCTCGGCGGGGGCCTGCTCGACGATGGTGTGCGCGTTGGTGCCGCTGAAGCCGAAGGAGGAGATGCCCGCGCGGCGCGGACGGCCGGTCTCGGGCCACGGCGTGGCCGACCTGACCAGCGCGATCTTCCCCGAGGACCAGTCGATGTGCGGGGACGGCTCGGCGATGTGCAGCGACTCGGGGACCACCCCGTGCTGCATCGCCAGCACCATCTTCATCACCCCGGCGATGCCCGCGGCGCCCTGGGTGTGGCCGATGTTGGACTTCACCGAGCCGAGCAGCAGGGGCAGTTCCCCGGGCCGGTCCTGGCCGTAGGTGGCCAGCAGCGCCTGTGCCTCGATCGGGTCGCCCAGCGAGGTGCCCGTGCCGTGGGCCTCCACGACGTCCACATCGCCCGCGGACAGCCGCGCGTTGGCCAGCGCCTGCTGGATGACGCGCTGCTGGGAGGGGCCGTTGGGCGCGGTCAGACCGTTGGACGCGCCGTCCTGGTTGACGGCCGAGCCGCGCACCACGGCCAGCACCTTGTGGCCCAGGCGGCGGGCGTCCGAGAGCCGCTCGAGCAGCAGGACGCCCACGCCCTCGGCCGGGCCGAAGCCGTCGGCGTCCGCCGAGAACGCCTTGCAGCGGCCGTCCTCGGACAGCCCGCGCTGGCGGCTGAACTCGATGAACAGACCCGGCGTGGACATCACATGGACGCCGCCCGCCAGGGCGAGCGTGCACTCGCCCAGCCGCAGCGACTGGACGGCCAGGTGCAGCGCCACCAGCGACGCGGAGCAGGCCGTGTCCACCGTGACGGCCGGGCCCTCCAGGCCGAAGACGTAGGAGAGCCGGCCGGAGACGACGCTGCCGGCGTTGCCGGTGCCGAGGTGGCCGCCGAAGTCGTCCTCGGCGTCGAGCGCCACCGTCAGGTAGTCGGAGGCGTTCATGCCCGCGAAGACACCGGTCCGGCTGCCGCGCAGGGACGCCGGGTCGATCCCGGCCCGCTCGAACGCCTCCCACGACGTCTCCAGCAGCAGCCGCTGCTGCGGGTCCATCGCCATGGCCTCGCGCGGCGAGATCCCGAAGAACGCCGCGTCGAACCGGGTGGCGCCGTCCAGGAACCCACCCTCGCGGGTGTAGGTGGTGTCCGGGGTGTCCGGGTCGGAGTCGAACAGGTTCGCCAGGTCCCAGCCGCGGTCGG
The DNA here is from genome assembly GCF_055597465.1 of Streptomyces yongxingensis. Classification (NCBI taxonomy): domain Bacteria; kingdom Bacillati; phylum Actinomycetota; class Actinomycetes; order Kitasatosporales; family Streptomycetaceae; genus Streptomyces; species Streptomyces yongxingensis. Next base: position 7,063,792 of record NZ_CM145717.1, on the reverse strand, counting down.
CCGGGAACTCCGTCTGCGCCTCACCGCCGGAGGCCATGAGCTGCCACAGCTCCTCGGGGGTGCTGACACCTCCGGGGAAGCGGCAGCTCATGCCCACGATGGCGATCGGCTCATGGGCCTGGTCGTCGGCCTCCTGGAGCCGCCGGTGGGCGGCGGTGAGGTCGGTGGTGACCTTCTTCAGATATTCGCGGAGCTTGGCTTCGTTCGCAGTCGCCATGGACGTTCACCTATTCGCAATGCTCTTGATCGTCGGGGGGTTCGGATGAGGGTGCTGCCGCGCTTCAGCCGTTGCCGAACCTCTTGTCGATGAAGTCGAAGAGCTCGTCGTCACTGACCTCTTCGAACGCTTCCGCCTCGGCGTCCGCCCCGGCGTCGTCCGCGGTGCGACGCACGTCGTTCCACTTCGCCAGCAGCGTCTGCAGGCGCACCGCGATGTTCGCATGCGCGGCCTCGTCCTCCGTCACCGAGACCAGCTCCTCCGGCGTCAGCGAGGACAGGCTGTTCTCCAACCGCTCCAGCTCCTCCAGTACGGACACTTCCGGCCCCTCGGCCTCCGGCGCCACTTCCTGGCGCAGACGGCGCGCGAGCGCCACCGGCGTCGGGTAGTCGTAGACCAGCGTGGCCGTCAGCTTCAGCCCGGTGGCCGCGTTGAGCCGGTTGCGCAGCTCAACAGCTGTCAGCGAGTCGAAGCCAAGATCCTTGAACGCCTGCTCGGCGCCCACCTGGTCCTTCGAGGCGTAACCCAGCACCGCGGCCACCTGACGGCGGACCAGGTCCAGCACGGTCCGCTGCTGCTGGGCCTCCGACTGCCCGGCCAGTCGCTGGGCCAGGGTGCCCTCGCCGGTGTCCGCCACGGCCTCCGGGGCGGCGGGGCCACCGGCCGCGGCGCGGCGCACGGGGGTGCGCACCAGACCGCGGTGGAGCGGCAGCAGCTCCCCGGTGGCGGCCGCGGCGCGCAGCGTCGCCATCTCCAGCCGTACGGGCACCAGGACCGCCTCGTCGGGCACGGCGTGGGCCGCGTCGAACAGGGCGAGCCCCTCCGCCGCGGACAGCGGCAGCACCCCGCCGCGCGCCGCCCGCTTCCGGTCGGCCTCGCCGAGCCTGCCGCCCATGCCCCGCTCCTCGGCCCACATGCCCCACACCAGGGACAGCGCGGTACGGCCGGTGGCGCGGCGGTGGCCGGCGAGGGCGTCGAGGAAGACGTTCGCCGCCGCGTAGCCGCCCTGGCCCGCGCCGCCCAGCGTGCCGGCCGCGGCCGAGAAGAGCACGAAGGCGGACAGGTCCAGATCGCGGGTCAGCTCGTGGAGATTGACGGCCGCGTCGACCTTGGGCCGCAGCACCGCGTCCACCCGCTCGGGCGTCAGCATGTCGATGACGCCGTCGTCGAGGACGCCCGCGGTGTGCACCACGGCCGTCAGCGGACGGTCGGCCGGAATCGTGGCCAGCAGCCCGGCCAGCGCCTCCCGGTCGGCCGCGTCGCACGCGGCGACGGTGGCCCGCGCGCCCAACTCGGCGAGCTCCGCCACCAGTTCGTCCATACCGTCGGCGGCGGGGCCGCTGCGGCTGGTCAGCAGCAGATGGCGGGCGCCGTGCGCGGTGGCCAGATGGCGGGCGAACAGCCTGCCCAGACCGCCGGTGGCCCCGGTGATCAGCACGGTGCCCTCCGGGTCGATGGCCATGGCAGCCTCGGCCGCGCCGGTGGTCATGACAGTTCCGGTGGCCGGGGTCGCCTCGACCCTGGCCAGGCGTGGCGCGTATGCCGCCCCGGCGCGCAGCGCCAGCTCGGGCTCGCCCGAGTCCAGCGCCGCCGCGATCGCCGGGTACGACACCTCGCCGTCCACGTCCAGCAGGACGAACTGGCCCGGGTTCTCCGTCTGCGCGGACCGCAGCAGACCCCACACCGGTGCGTTCACCAGGTCCGCCACCGCCGTGTCACCGGCCGCGGCGACCGCGCCACGGGTGACCACCACCAGCCGGGCCGCACCGGGCCGGCCGCCGTTCAGCCACTCCTGGAGCAGGCCCAGGACGCGGTGGGTGGCCGTGTGCGCGGCGGCGGCGAGGCCGCCCTCCGCGACGCCCGGCTCCGGCGGGAACGGCACCAGCACGGTGTCCGGCGCGGGCCCGCCCGCCTCGACCGCCGCGTTCAGCGAGCCGAGGTCGTCATGGACCGTGGCACGGAACCCGGCCGTCTCCAGGGCCACGCTCAGCTTGAGCTCATCGCCGCCGATGACGGCGAAGCCCTCCGACGCGGCCTCCGAGGGCGCCGCCACCGGCGCCCAGTCGATACGGAACAGCGACTCATGGCGGTCGGACGCGGCCGCACCGGCGATCCGGTCCACCTCCAGCGCCCCGGTCACCAGCGCGTCCACCGACGCCACCGGCGCACCCGACTCATCGGCCGCCACCATCGACACCGCGCCGTCCTCGGTCAGCGCGAGCCGTACGCGCAGCGCCTCGGCGCCCACCGCGTACAGGCTCACCCCACGCCAGGAGCGCGCCACCACGGCACCGCCCGCGCCCAGCGCCAGCGGCTGCAACGCGCCGTCCAGCAGGGCCGGGTGCAGGGCGAAGCGGGCCGCCTCGGGCTGCCGCTCCTCCGCGATCCGCACCTCCGCGAACACCTCCTCGCCACGCCGCCAGACGCGGCGCAGGCTCTGGAACGCCGGGCCGTGCAGCAGCCCGGCCCGCGCCATGCTCGCGTACAGCTCATCGGTGTCGACCGCCTCCGCGTCGGCGGGCGGCCAGACGGACAGCGACTCGGCGCCGCCACCCGCCGGGGCGCCACCCGCCGGAGTGCCACCCGCCGGGGCCTCGCCCGAGGCGAGCACACCGGCGGCGTGCCGGGTCCACCGCCGGTCCGTGTCCGCGCGCTCGTCACGCCCGTACACGGCCAGCGGACGGCGGCCGTCGGCGTCCGGCTCGCCGACCGACACCCGCAGCCGCACCCCGCCGCGCTCCGGCAGGATCAGCGGCTGGTCCAGGGTCAGCTCCTCCAGCAGCGCACAGCCCACATGGTCCCCGGCGCGCACCGCCAGCTCCACGAGCGCGGAGCCCGGCAGCACGGCCGTGTCCGCGACCGTGTGGTCCGCCAGCCACGCGTGCGAGGCGAGCGACAGCCGCCCGGAGAACACATACGCGTCCGCGTCGGGCAGTTCCACCGCCGCGCCCAGCAGCGGGTGATCGGCCGAGCCGAGCCCCGCCGAGGCCACCTCGTCCAGGCTGAGCTGGGCGTCGACCCAGTACCGGCTGCGCTGGAAGGCGTACGTCGGCAGCGCGACCTTCCGCGCACCCGTACCGGCGAAGAACGCCTCCCAGTCCGGGGCCAGGCCACGGACGTACAGCCGGGCCAGCGCGCCCGTCACCGCCTCGGCCTCCGGCCTGCCCTTGCGCAGCGCGGGCAGCAGCTCGGCCGCTTCGGGCTCGGCCAGGCAGTCCCGCGCCATGGCGGTGAGGACACCGTCGGGGCCGAGCTCGACGTACGTGGTGACGCCTCGGGCTTCGAGGGTGCGGACGCCGTCGAGGAAGCGGACGGCCTCCCGGACGTGGCGCACCCAGAAGTCCGGGCTGGTGATCTCCTCGGCGGAGACCAGCTCACCGGTGAGGTTGGAGACGATCGGGATGCGCGGGGCCTCGTACGTGAGCCCCTGCGCCACCTCGCGGAACGCCTCCAGCATCCCGTCCATGCGCGGGGAGTGGAACGCGTGGCTCACGGTGAGCCGCTTGGTCTTCCGACCCTGCGCCTCGAACGACGCGGCGATCTGCAGTGCCGCGTCCTCGTCACCCGCGATGACCACGGAGGTGGGCCCGTTGAGGGCGGCGATCGACACGCCGTCGGTGAGCAGCGGCGCAACCTCGTCCTCGGACGCCTGCACCGCGATCATCGCACCACCGGCCGGGAGTTCCTGCATCAGTCGGCCACGCGCCGCCACCAGCGAGCACGCGTCGGCGAGCGACAGCACACCCGCCACATGCGCGGCGGCCAGCTCACCGATCGAGTGCCCGGACAGGAAGTCCGCCTTCAGACCCCAGGTCTCCACCAGCCGGAACAGCGCCACCTCGATGGCGAACAGCGCGGGCTGAGTGAAGCCCGTCTGGTCCAGCGCCTCGGCGTCCTCGCCGAACAGCACATCCCGCAACGGCCGTCCCAGGTGCCCGTCCAGATGCGCGCACACCTCGTCCAGCGCGTCCGCGAACACCGGGAAGGCGTCGTACAGCTCACGGCCCATGCCCAGCCGCTGGCTGCCCTGCCCCGTGAACAGGAACGCCACCTTGCCACCGGCCACCGCGCCCTCGACCAGGCCCGGCACGTCGGACTCGCCCCGCGCCAGCGCCGCGAGACCGGCCACCAGCCCGTCCCCGCTGTCCGCGGTGAGCACGGCCCGGTGGTCCAGGGCGGCGCGGGTCGTGGCCAGCGAGTACGCCACATCGGTGGCGGCCGGTGCGGCCTCGCCGCCGAGGTGGGCCAGGAGCCGTTCGGCCTGACCGCGTACGGCGGCCGGGGACTTGCCCGACAGCACCCACGGCACCGTCGGCAGCTCCACCGCCGGGGTGGCGGCGGGGCGCTCCTCCGGCTCCGGGGCCTGCTCCAGCAGGGTGTGCGCGTTGGTGCCGCTGATGCCGAACGCCGACACCGCCGCCCGGCGCGGACGGCCGGTCTCCGGCCACTCCCGCGCCTCGGTCAGCAGCTCCAGCTCACCGGCGGACCAGTCGACATGCGGGGTCGGCTCGTCCACGTGCAGCGTCGGCGGCAGCACACCGTGGCGCAGCGCCAGCACCATCTTCATCACACCGGCGACACCGGCCGCGGCCTGCGTGTGCCCGATGTTGGACTTGATGGAGCCCAGCCACAGCGGCCGGCCCTCCTCGCGGTCCTGCCCGTACGTGGCCAGCAGCGCCTGCGCCTCGATCGGGTCGCCCAGCGTCGTACCGGTGCCGTGCGCCTCGACCGCGTCCACCTCGGACGCCGACAACCCCGCACCCGCCAGCGCCTGCCGGATCACCCGCTGCTGCGACGGACCGTTCGGCGCGGTGAGGCCGTTGCTGGCACCGTCCTGGTTGATCGCGCTGCCACGCACGACCGCCAGCACCTCATGCCCGTTGCGCCGGGCATCCGACAGCCGCTCCACGAGCAGCATGCCCACACCCTCGCCCCAACCCGTGCCATCCGCACCCGCCGCGAACGCCTTGATCCGCCCATCAGCAGCCAGCCCACGCTGACGACTGAAGTCCACGAACGACCCCGGCGTCGACATCACCGTCACACCACCGGCCAACGCCAACGAGCACTCACCCGCCCGCAACGCCTGAATCGCCCAGTGCAACGCCACCAACGACGACGAACACGCCGTATCCACCGTCACCGCCGGACCCTCAAGACCCAACGCATACGCCACCCGACCCGACATCACACTGGCCGCGTTACCCGTCCCCATGAAGCCATCGCCGCCGTCCGGCGAGTGGAGGACGAGCGACATGTAGTCCTGGCCGTTGGTGCCCGCGAACACGCCGACCTGCCGGCCGCGCAGCGTGGTCGGATCGATCCCGGCCCGCTCGAACGCCTCCCACGAGGTCTCCAGCAGCAACCGCTGCTGCGGATCCATCGCCAGGGCCTCACGCGGCGAGATGCCGAAGAACGCCGCGTCGAAGTCCCCGGCGTCCGCCAGGAATCCGCCCTCGCGGACATAGCTGGTGTGCTCGGTGGCCGAGTCCGGGTCGTACAGCGCCTCCAGGTCCCAGCCGCGGTCGGCGGGGAAGCCCGTCACCGCGTCCTGCCCGGAGACCAGCAGCCGCCACAGCTCCTCCGGCGACCGCACACCGCCCGGGAAGCGGCAGCTCATCCCGACGATCGCGATCGGATCGTCGGCGACGGCCACCGCCGTGGACGGCACACCGGCCACCGTCTCGGCCGCGCTCTCCTCGCCCAGGATCTCCGTGCGGAGGTGGGCGGCGAGCGCCGAGGACGACGGGTAGTCGTACACCAGGGTGGGCGGCAGCCGCAGCCCGGTCACGGTGTTCAGCCGGTTGCGCAGCTCCACCGCCGTCAGCGAGTCGAAGCCCAGGTCCCGGAAGGCCCGGTCCGCCTCGACGGCCTCCGCGTCCGAGTGGCCCAGCACATCGGCCACGGCCGAGCGCACCAGGTCCAGCAGCATCCACTCGCGCTCCGCCGCCGGGACCCCCGCGAGCCGCAGGGCCAGTGAGGACTCGTCCACGCCGCCACCGGCCGTACGGACCGTACGCCCGCCCTCGGCCTCCAGCGCCGTACGCGCCTCGGGCAGCTCCCGCAGCAGCGGGCTCGGCCGGGAGGCGGTGAAGCCGGGGGCCAGCCGCTCCCAGTCGATGTCCGCGACCGTCACCGCGGTCTCGTCCAGGTCCAGGGCGCGCTGGAGCGCGGCGATGGCCAGGTCCGCCGCCATCGGCGGTACCCCGGCGCGGCGCATGCGCTGCTCCAGCGCGTCGTCCGCGGCCATCCCGCCCTCGGCCCACGGGCCCCAGGCCACCGAGGTGGCGGGCAGGCCCTCGGCCCGGCGACGCTCGGCGAGCGCGTCCAGGAAGGCGTTCGCGGCGGCGTAGTTGGCCTGCCCGGCGGCGCCGATCGAGCCCGCGAACGAGGAGAACAGGACGAAGGCCGTCAGGTCCAGGTCCCGCGTCAGCTCGTGCAGGTTGGCCGCGGCATCGGCCTTGGCACGCAGGACGGAGGCGAAGCGCTCGGGGGTCAGCGACTCCAGAACACCGTCGTCCAGCACCCCGGCCGCGTGCACCACCGCCGTCAGCGGCAGTTCGGCCGGGAGCCCGGCCACCAGCGCGGCCAGCGCCTCGCGGTCGGCGGCGTCGCAGGCGGCGACGGTGACCCGGGCACCCGAGGCGGCGAGTTCGTCCCGCAGCTCGGCCGCACCGGGGGCGTCGAGGCCACGGCGGCTGGTGAGCACCACGTGTTCGGCGCCCCTGTCGATCAGCCAGCGGGCCACATGCGCGCCCAGCGCGCCCGTACCGCCGGTCACCAGCACCGAGCCCGCGCCCGGCCGCCAGTCGCGGCCACGCTCGGTCGTGGCGGCGGTCTCGGCGGCCCGGGTCAGCCGGCGGCCGAAGACGCCGGAGGCGCGCACCGCCACCTGGTCCTCGCCCTCGCCACCGGCCAGCACGCCCGCGAGCCGGGACAGCGCACGGTCGTCCACCGTCTCCGGCAGATCGACCAGACCGCCCCACCGCTCGGCCAGTTCCAGGGCCGCGACCCGGCCCAGACCCCAGACCCGCGCCTGCCACGGGTCCACCGGACCGTCCGCCCGGCCGGTCGAGACCGCGCCGCGCGTGGCGACCCACAGCGGCGCGTCCACGGCCAGGTCGCCCAGCGCCTGTGCCAGGGCGGCCGTGCGGAGCAGCCCGTCGGCCCCCTCCGTCAGGGACGGCAGCGCGAACACACCGGCCACCGGCGCGTCGGCGACCGCCTCGCGCAGCGGCTCGGCCATGCCCGTACGGTCCTCGGCGGTCAGCTCGACGGTCCGCACCTCGGCGCCGCGTGCGGACAGCGTCCGTACGACACCCTCGGCCAGTGCGCCATCCGCCCCGCCGCCCGTCCCGCCGCCCGTCGCGTCGGCCGGGGCGACGACCAGCCAGCGGCCGGTCAGCGTCCCCTCGGCGCGTGCGGCCACCGGCTTCCAGGCCACCTGGTAGCGCCAGGCGTCCACGGTGGACCGCTCGCCCTGGCGGCGCCGCCACGAGGACAGCATCGGCAGGACGGCGCCCAGCGAGGAGAGCGCGTCGGCGTCCTCGGACTGGAGCGTCCCGGCCAGGGCCGCCAAGTCCTCGCGCTCCACGGCCTCCCAGAACCGCGCGTCCACGGAATCCACGGCCGCGACGGCCTCGCGGACCTCCTCCGGGTTCTCCACCCAGAAGCGCTGCCGCTGGAAGGCGTAGGTCGGCAGCTCGACCGTGCGGGCTCCCGTACCGGCGAAGAACGCCGCCCAGTCCGGGGCGAGCCCCCGGGCGTGCAGCGCGGCGAGGGCCGCCGTCAGCGCCACCGGCTCGGTACGCCCCTTGCGGAGCGCCGAGACGAAGGCGGCGGCATCGCCGGACACGCACTCCTGGGCCATGGCGGTGAGCACACCGTCGGGGCCCAACTCGACGTAGGTCGTGACGCCCTGGGCCTCCATCGTCCGGACGCCGTCGAGGAAGCGGACGGCCTCGCGGACGTGGCGCACCCAGAAGTCGGCGGTCGTGATCTCCTCGGCGGAGACGACGTCCCCGGTGAGGTTGGAGACGATCGGAATGCGCGGGGCCTGGTAGGTCAGCCCCTCGGCGACCTCGCGGAACGCGTCCAACATGCCGTCCATGCGCGGGGAATGGAAGGCGTGGCTCACGGTGAGCCGCTTGGTCTTACGACCCCGCGCCTCGAAACCGGCCGCGATCTCCAGAGCCGCGTCCTCATCACCGGCGATGACGACGGAGGTGGGCCCGTTGAGCGCGGCGATGCTGACGCGCTCGGTGAGCAGCGGCGTCACCTCGTCCTCGGACGCCTGGACGGCGATCATCGCGCCACCCGCCGGAAGCTCCTGCATCAACCGGCCACGCGCCGCCACCAACGTCGCCGCATCCGCCAGCGACAGCACACCGGCCACATGCGCGGCGGCCAGCTCACCGATCGAATGCCCGGACAGGAAGTCGGCCCGCAGTCCCCATGCTTCGACCAGCCGGAACAGCGCCACCTCGACCGCGAACAACGCGGGCTGAGTGAACCCCGTCCGGTCCAGCGCCTCGGCGTCCTCCCCGAACAGCACCGTCTTCAGCGGCCGTTCCAGATGCGCGTCCAGCTCGTCGCAGACCGCGTCCAGCGCCTCCGCGAACACCGGATAGGCGTCGTAGAGCTCACGCCCCATCCCCAGCCGCTGGCTGCCCTGACCGGTGAACAGGAAGGCCACCTTGCCGCCCTCGGCCACCGTTCCCTGGATCAGCCCGGCCGCCGACTCGCCACGTGCCAGCGCCTCCAGGCCGGACAGCAGCCCGGCGCGGTCCTCGCCGACGACCACCGCGCGCCGCTCCAGCGCCGCCCGGCCCGTCGCCAGCGAGTGGCCGACGTCCGTGGTGTCCAGCTCGGGGTGGGTGGCGAGGTGGGCGAGGAGCCGTTCGGCCTGGCCGCGCAGGGCGGCCTCGGACTTGCCCGAGAGCACCCACGGCACCGTCGGCAGCTCCGCCACCGGACGGCCGGTCGCGGGAGTCTCCTCGGGGGCGGGGGCCGGGGGCTGCTCCAGGATGGTGTGGGCGTTCGTACCGCTCACACCGAACGACGAGACGGCCGCCCGGCGGGGCCGGCCGAGCTCCGGCCACGGCCGGGCCTCGGTCAGCAGCTCGAGGTCGCCCGCCGACCAGTCCACGTGCGGGGTGGGCTCGTCCACGTGCAGCGTCCGCGGCAGCACCCCGTGCCGCATCGCCATGATCATCTTGATGATGCCCGCGACACCCGCGGCGGCCTGGGTGTGGCCGATGTTGGACTTCAGCGAGCCCAGCCACAGCGGCTGCCCCTCCGGCCGGTCGCGGCCGTAGGTGGCGAGCAGGGCCTGGGCCTCGATCGGGTCGCCCAGCGTCGTACCCGTGCCGTGCGCCTCCACCACATCGACATCGGCGGTGGTGAGCCGGGCGCTGGTGAGCGCGTCGCGGATGACGCGCTGCTGGGACGGGCCGTTGGGCGCCGTCAGACCGTTGGAGGCGCCGTCCTGGTTGATGGCGGAGCCGCGCACGATCGCCAGCACGCGGTGGCCGTTGCGCCGCGCGTCCGACAGCCGCTCGACGAGCAGCATGCCCGCGCCCTCGGCCCAGCCGGTGCCGTCCGCCGACGCCGCGAAGGACTTGCAGCGGCCGTCGGTGGACAGCCCCTGCTGGCGGCTGAAGTCGATGAACGTGTCCGGGGTGGCCATGACGGTCACACCACCGGCCAGCGCCATCGTGCACTCGCCGTTGCGCAGCGCCTGCGCCGCCAGGTGCAGCGCCACCAGCGACGACGAGCACGCCGTGTCGATGGTGACCGCCGGGCCCTCCAGGCCGAAGGTGTACGCGACCCGGCCCGAGGCGATGGAGCCCGCGCCGCCGGTGCCGAGGTAGCCCTCGAGCCCCTCGGGGACGGCGGTGAGCCGGGTCAGGTAGTCGTGGTACATGACGCCCGCGAAGACACCGGTCTTGCTGCCACGTACGGCCGTCGGGTCGATCCCGGCGCGCTCGAACGCCTCCCACGACGTCTCCAGCAGCAGCCGCTGCTGCGGGTCCATCGCCATGGCCTCGCGCGGGTTGATCCCGAAGAAGTCCGGGTCGAAGTCGGCGGCGTCGTGCAGGAAGCCGCCCTCGCGGGTGTAGCTGGTGCCCACCTGGTCCGGGTCGTCGCTGTAGAGCGCGTCGAGGTCCCAGCCACGGTCGACGGGGAAGTCGGAGATGGCGTCGGTGGCGCCGATGACGAGCTGCCACAGCTCCTCGGGGGTGGTGACCCCGCCCGGGTAGCGGCAGCTCATGCCGACGATGGCGATCGGCTCGTCCTCGGTGACGGCCGCCACCGGGACCGGGGTGTGCACCTCCGCCGACTCCTCGCCCACCAGCTCGGTCCGCAGATGACGGGCCAGGACCCGCGGGTCCGGGTAGTCGAAGATGAGCGTCGCGGGCAGCCGCAGCCCGGTGACCGAGTTGAGCTGGTTGCGCAGCTCGACAGCGGTCAGCGAGTCGAAGCCCAGCTCCTTGAACGCCCGGCCCGAACCGATGGTCTCCGCACCCGCGTAGCCGAGCACGGTGGCCACCTGCGCCCGGACCAGGTCCAGCAGCAGCCGCTCCTGCTCCGCCGTGCTCAGCCCGGCGAGCCGCCCGGCGAGGCCGGACTCGCCGCCCGCCGCGACCGCGTCCACCGCGCGCCGCGCCGGGCCCCGCACCAGACCGCGCAGCAGCGGCGAGACGGCGGGCTGGTTGCGCAGCGCCGCGAGGTCCAGGCGCATCGGCACCAGCGACGCCTCGTCGACGGTCAGCGCGGCGTCGAAGAGCCGCAGCCCCTCCGCCACCGGCAGCGGGGGCACTCCGGCCCGCCGCATCCGGGTGATGTCGGCCTCGTCCAGGGTGTCGCCCATGCCGCCACCGGCCCACAGGCCCCACGCCAGCGCGGTGGCCGGCAGGCCCTGGGCGGCGCGGAGCTGGGCGAGGGCGTCCAGGAAGACGTTGGCGGCCGCGTAGTTGCCCTGACCCGGGCCGCCGAACACACCGGCGGCCGAGGAGAACAGCACGAACGCCGACAGGTCGAGGTCGCGGGTGAGCTCGTGGAGGTTCCAGGCCGCGTCCACCTTCGGGCGCAGGACGTGGTCGACGCGCTCGGGGGTGAGGGAGCCGATCACACCGTCGTCCAGCACACCGGCGGTGTGCACGACGGCCGTCAGCGGGTGCTCGGCGGGGACGGCGGCGAGGGCCGCGGCGAGCGCGTCCCGGTCCGCCACGTCGCAGGCCGCCCAGCGCACACTCGCGCCCAACTCGACCAGTTCGGTGGTGAGTTCCTCCGCACCCGGCGCCTGGTCGCCGCGACGGCTCACCAGCAGCAGATGCCGTACGCCACGCTCGGCCACCAAGTGGCGGGCGAACAGGCCGCCCAGCGAACCGGACGCGCCCGTGACCAGCACCGTGCCGTCCGGATTCCACTCCGGGGCCTGGCTGTCGGCCGCCGAGGCGGCGCGGGCCAGCCGTGGTGTCTTGAGGACGCCCTCCCGCACCGCGACCTCGTCCTCGCCGCTCACGAACACCGCGGGCAGCGCGGCCCGCGAGTCGTCGTGGCCGTCCAGGTCGATCAGGAGGAGCCTGTCCGGGTTCTCGGCCTGTGCGGAACGCACCAGACCGCGTACGGCGGCGCCCGCGAGGTCCGTCACCGGCTCACCAGTCTCGGTGGCCACGGCCGCCGAGGTCAGCAGGACCAGACGTGAGTCCGTGAAGCGGTCGTCGGCCAGCCACTGCTGTAGCAGGCCCAGCACCTGGGTGGTGGCCTGGTGCGCCGTGGTGGCGGGCGAGGGGCTTTCCCCCACCCCGCCCCTTCCCACAACGTGGGGCTCCGCCCCAAGACCCCGGTCCTCAAGCGCCGGACGGGCTGGAGATGCCGCACCCGGGCATTCGAGTGCCGCGCCGTCTGCGTGCGGGTTGGTACGCCCTTCGGGCGTGTCCTCAAACGCCGGACGGGCTTGATTCGCCGCACCCCGGCGTTCAAGTGTCGCACCCCGGCGTTCAAGTGCGGCACCGTCCGAGTGCACGGCCGGACGGGCTTGATGCGTCAGGTCCACCACGACCTGGTCCGGCAGCGCCGTTCCGGAATCGACGGCCTCGCCCAGCGCGGCCAGGTCCGGGTACGCCGTGGCGCCCAGCCCGTACGCGTCCGTGCCCAGCACCGCCCACCGGCCATCACCCGGAGCGTCGGCCACGTCAGCAGCTGCGGCCGTCGTCCACTCCACGCGGAACAGCGACTCGTGGTAGGCCGTGCGCGCGCTCCGCAACCGCTCGGCCGAGACCGGGCGCAGCACCAGCGAGTCCACGGCCGCGACCGGCGCGCCCGTGGCGTCCGCGATCTCCAGCCGGACGCCGTCGCCGCCCACGGCGGCCATCCGCACCCGCAGCGTGGCCGCGCCGCTCGCGTACAGCGACACCCCGGTCCAGGCGAACGGCAGCCGCCCCTCGGTCTCGGTGCCGCCGAGCCCGGCCAGGCCGAGCGCGTGCAGCGCGGCGTCCAGCAGCGCCGGGTGCAGCCCGAACGCGGCGGCCTCCTCGGCCGTCCCCTCGTCCAGCGCCACCTCGGCGAACACCTCGCCGCCGCGCCGCCACGCCCTGCGCAGCCCCTGGAACGCGGGCCCGTACGCGAAACCGACGTCCCGCAGCTCGGCGTAACGGTCGCCGACCGCCACCTCGGCGGCGTCCGCCGGAGGCCACGCGGTCAGTTCGAACGACGCCTCCGGCGCACCGCCGGACGCCAGCACACCGGACGCGTGCCGGGTCCACGGCTCCTCGGCCGACAGGTGCTCGGCCCGGGAGTGCAGTTCCAGCGGACGGCGGCCGGTGTCATCGGCCGCGCCGACCCACAGCCGGAGCTGGACCCCGCCGTCCTCGGGCAGGACCAGCGGCGCCTCGAGGGTCAGCTCCTCCAGCACCTCGCAGCCGACCTGGTCACCGGCCCGGACCGCGAGCTCCACGAACGCGGTGCCGGGCAGCAGCACGGTGTCCATGATGGTGTGATCGGCGAGCCACGGGTGCGTGGACAGCGCCAGCCGCCCGGTGAACACCATCCCGTCGGCACTGGGCAGTTCGGCACTGGCACCGAGCAGCGGGTGCTCGGCCCGGCCGAGTCCGGCCGCGGCCACGTCGCCGAGGAACAGCGACGAGACCTTGGGCCAGTAGCGCTGCCGCTGGAAGGCGTACGTGGGCAGCTCGGCCAGCTCGTCCGGCGCCAGCCGCGTGGCGCCGGTCCCGGCGTAGAAGGCCGCCCAGTCCACCGCCACGCCACGGACGTGCGCCCGTGCCACGGCCGTGGTCAGCGCCTCGGCCTCGGGGCGGTCCTTGCGCAGCGCGGAGATGAACGCGGTGTCGGGCGCGGCGTCGGACGCGGCGTCGGTGACGCACTCCTGCGCCATCGCGGTCAGGACCCCGTCCGGGCCCAGCTCGATGAACGTGGTGACGTCGCGTGCTTCGAGAGTGCGGATGCCATCCAGGAAGCGGACGGCCTCGCGGACGTGGCGCACCCAGAAGTCGGCGGTCGTGATCTCCACGGCGGAGACGACGTCCCCGGTGAGGTTGGAGACGATCGGGATCCGCGGGGCCTCGTACGTGAGCCCCTCGGCCACCTGACGGAACGCGTCCAACATCCCGTCCATGCGCGGCGAGTGGAACGCGTGGCTCACGGTGAGCCGCTTGGTCTTACGACCCCGCGCCTCGAAACCGGACGCGATCTCCAGCGCCGCGTCCTCGTCACCCGCGATGACCACCGACGACGGCCCGTTGAGCGCGGCGACGCTGACCCGCTCGTTCAGCAGCGGCGTCACCTCGTCCTCGGACGCCTGGACGGCGATCATCGCGCCACCCGCCGGAAGCTCCTGCATCAACCGGCCACGCGCCGCCACCAACGTCGCCGCATCCGCCAGCGACAGCACACCGGCCACATGCGCGGCGGCCAACTCACCGATCGAATGCCCGGACAGGAAGTCGGCCCGCAGTCCCCACGCCTCGACGAGACGGAACAGCGCCACCTCGACCGCGAACAACGCGGGCTGAGTGAACCCGGTCTGATCCAGCGCCTCGGCGTCCTCCCCGAACAGCACCGACTTCAGCGGCCGTTCCAGATGCGCGTCCAGCTCATCGCAGACCGCGTCCAGCGCCTCCGCGAAGCCCGGGTACGCGTAGTACAGCTCACGCCCCATCCCCAGCCGCTGGCTGCCCTGACCGGTGAACAGGAACGCCACCCGGCCACCGGCCACCGCGCCCCGTACGAGCCCGGCCGCCGTGCGGCCCTCGGCGAGCGCCGCCAGGCCGGACAGCAGCCCGTCCCGGTCCTCGGCGACCAGCGCCGCGCGCTCCTCGAAGGCCGAGCGGCCCACGGCGAGCGCGTAGCCGAGGTCGGCCGTGCGGAGTTCGGTCCGCGCGCTCAGGTGGCCGTGCAACTGCTCGGCCTGGGCGCGCAGCCCGTCTTCCGTACGGGCCGAGAGCAGCACCGGCAGGGCCGCCGGGCCCTCATCGGCGTCCGCGACAGCCTCAACGGCGTCAGCCGCCGGGGCCTCTTCCAGCACGGCGTGTGCGTTGGTGCCGCTGAAGCCGAACGACGACACGCCCGCACGCCGCGGATGGCCGGTCTCCGGCCACTCCCGCGCCTCCGTCAGCAGGCTGATGTCGCCCGCCGACCAGTCCACATGCGGGGTGGGCTCGTCCACGTGCAGCGTCCTCGGCAGCACCCCGTGCCGCATGGCGAGGACCATCTTCATGACACCCGCGACACCGGCCGCGGCCTGTGTGTGGCCGATGTTGGACTTGATGGAGCCGAGCAGCAGCGGCTGCCCCTCCGCCCGGTCCTGGCCGTACGTGGCGAGCAGCGCCTGCGCCTCGATCGGGTCGCCCAGCCTGGTGCCCGTGCCGTGGGCCTCGACCGCGTCCACCTCGGACGCCGAAAGCCCCGCACCCGCCAGCGCCTGCCGGATCACCCGCTGCTGCGAGGGACCGTTCGGCGCCGTCAGACCGTTGCTCGCACCGTCCTGGTTGACGGCCGTGCCGCGCACGAGCGCGAGCACCGGGTGGCCATTGCGCCGCGCGTCCGACAGCCGCTCCACGAGCAGCATGCCGACGCCCTCGCCCCAGCCGGTGCCGTCCGCGTCGGCCGCGAACGCCTTGATCCGGCCGTCCTCCGCGAGTCCGCGCTGACGGCTGAAGTCCACGAACACACCGGGCGTGGACATCACGGTCACACCGCCCGCGAGCGCGATCGAGCACTCGCCGCCGCGCAGCGCCTGGATCGCCGAGTGGAGGGCGACCAGCGAGGAGGAGCAGGCGGTGTCGATGGTGACCGCCGGGCCTTCGAGACCGAAGGTGTAGGCGAGCCGGCCCGAGATCACGCTGGCCGCGTTGCCCGTGCCCATGTGGCCTTCGAGGCCCTGCGAGTCGCCCAGCAGCAGGGACAGATAGTCCTGGCCGTTGGTGCCGACGAAGACACCGGCGGTGGAGCCGCGCAGCGTGGCCGGGTCGATCCCGGCCCGCTCGAACGCCTCCCACGACGTCTCCAGCAGCAGCCGCTGCTGCGGGTCCATGGCCAGCGCCTCGCGCGGCGAGATGCCGAAGAACGCCGGGTCGAAGTCGGCCGCGTCCCGCAGGAATCCGCCCTCGCGGACGTAGGAGGTGCCCTCGACGTCCGGGTCCGGGTTGTAGAGCGTGTGGAGGTCCCAGCCGCGGTCGGCGGGCATGTCCGAGATGACGTCCGTGCCGGACACCAGCAGCCGCCACAGCTCCTCGGGGGTGCGGACACCGCCCGGGAAGCGGCAGCTCATCGCGACGATCGCGATCGGATCGTCGTCGGCCGCCGGGCCCGCCACCGGCGAGGTGCCGCCCGTGGCCGCCGCCTGCCCGCCGAGCAGCTCGGCGAAGAGGTGGTCGGCGAGGGCGAGCGGCGTCGGGTAGTCGTAGACGAGCGTGGCGGGCAGCCGCAGATCGGTGGCGGCGCCCAGGCCGTTGCGCAGTTCGACCGCGGTGAGGGAGTCGAAGCCGATCTCGCGGAAGGCCCGTTCGGCGCTGATATCGGTCACATCGGCGTGGCCGAGGACCTCCGCGACATGGGTCCGTACGAGATCCAGCAGCGCCCGGTGGCGCTCCGCCTCGGGCAGGCCGAGGAGGCGCCGCGCGAGCGTGGAGGCCGTCTCGGCGGGCGCGGCCTCGCTGGTCGCGGTGACAGCGGCCTGCCGCACCTCGGGCAGGTCGGCCAGCAGCGGGCTGGGGCGGCCCGCGGTGAAGCCCGGCGCGAACCGGTCCCAGTCGACATCGGCCACGGTCACGGCCGTGTCGCCCAGGTCGAGGGCGCGCTGGAGGGCGTCGATCGCGAGATCGGCGTCCATCGGCGGCATCCCGGCGCGGCGCATGCGCTGCTCCAGCGCCTCGTCGGCGGCCATGCCGCCCGCGGCCCACGGGCCCCAGGCGATCGAGGTGGCGGGCAGGCCCTGGGCGCGCCGCCGCTCGGCGAGCGCGTCCAGGAAGGCGTTCGCGGCGGCGTAGTTGGCCTGGCCCGCGGCGCCCACGGTGCCGCTGGTCGAGGAGAACAGCACGAACGCGGACAGGTCCAGCTCGCGCGTCAGCTCGTCCAGCGCGAGCGCGGCCTCGGCCTTCGCGCGCAGGACGGTGGCGAAGCGCTCGGGGGTCAGCGACTCCAGGACGCCGTCGTCCAGCACCCCGGCCGCGTGCACCACCGCCGTCAGCGGAAGCTCGGCGGGGAGGTCTGCCAACAGCGCGGCCAGGGCCCCGCGGTCGGCCACATCGCACGCGGCGACCGTGATCCGGGCGCCGGACGCGGCGCCGGACGCGGCGAGTTCATCGCGCAGCTCGGCCGCGCCCGGGGCGTCGAGGCCACGACGGCTGGTGAGCACCACGTGTTCGGCGCCCTTGTCGATCAGCCAACGGGCCACCTGGCCGCCCAGCGCGCCCGTACCGCCCGTCACCAGCACCGTGCCGTGAGCGCTCCAGCCCTCGGCCTCCGCCACCTGCCGTGCGGTCGCCCGCGCCAGCCGACGGCCGAACACCCCGGAGGCGCGGACGGCGATCTGGTCCTCGGCCCCGGCTCCGGCGAGCACCACAGCGAGCCGCGAGAGCACCCGGTCGGTCATCGTCTCGGGGAGGTCGATGAGACCGCCCCAGCGGTCCGGCAGCTCCAGGGCCGCCACCCGGCCCAGGCCCCAGACCCGGGCGCGGGCCGGGTCCACCGGCTCGCCCTGCCGCCCCGTCGAGACCGCGCCCCGGGTGGCACACCACAGCGGCGCGTCGATCGCGGCGTCGCCCATGGCCTGCACGAGGGCGGCCGTGGGCAGCAGGGCGTCGGCGTCCCCGGTGGCCAGCAGCGACAGCACACCGGCCACGGCGTCGCCGTCGGCCGCCGTGCGCAGCCGCTCGGCGATCCCCGCGCGGTCCTCGTCGGCACCGTCGGCCAGGTCGAGCCGCCGCACCTCGGCGCCCCGCTCGGTCAGCGTACGGACGACACCGTCCGTCCACGCGTCGGCGACGGCGTCCTCGGCGGGGGCGACGACGAGCCACACCCCGGACAGCCGGGCCGCGGAGCCCAGCGACAGCGGCTTCCACGCCACCTGGTACCGCCAGCCGTCCACACCCGCGGCGGCGGCCAGGCTCGCCACCGGCTCTTCGGGCCAGTAGCGGCGGTGCTGGAAGGCGTACGTCGGCAGGTCCACGCGGTTCCCGCCGGTCCCGGCGAAGTACGCGGCCCAGTCCGGCGCCACGCCGCGCACATACGCGCGGGCGACGGCCGTGGTCAGCGCCTCGGCCTCGGGACGGTCCTTGCGCAGCGCGGAGACGAACGCGGCGTGGGACGCGGAGTCGGTCACGCAGTCCTGGGCCATGGCGGTCAGGACACCGTCGGGGCCGAGTTCGATGAAGGTGGTGACGCCCTGGGCCTCGAGGGTGCGGACGCCATCGAGGAAGCGCACGGCCTCGCGGACGTGGCGCACCCAGAAGTCGGCGGTCGTGATCTCCTCATCGGAGACCACGTTGCCGGTGAGGTTGGAGACGATGGGGATGCGCGGGGCCTCGTACGACAGCCCCTCGGCCACCTCGCGGAACGCGTCCAACATCCCGTCCATGCGCGGCGAGTGGAACGCGTGGCTGACGGTGAGCCGCTTGGTCTTACGACCCCGCGCCTCGAAACCGGCCGCGATCTCCAGCGCCGCGTCCTCATCACCCGCGATGACCACGGACGTGGGCCCGTTGAGCGCGGCGATCGACACCCGCTCGGTGAGCAGCGGCGTGACCTCGTCCTCCGACGCCTGCACCGCGACCATCGCGCCACCGGCCGGAAGCTCCTGCATCAACCGCCCACGCGCCGCCACCAACGTCGCCGCATCCGCCAGCGACAACACACCCGCCACATGCGCGGCAGCAAGCTCACCGATCGAATGCCCGGAGAGGAAGTCGGCCCGCAGCCCCCACGCTTCGACCAGCCGGAACAGCGCCACCTCGACCGCGAACAACGCGGGCTGAGTGAAACCGGTCTGGTCGAGCGCCTCGGCGTCCTCCCCGAACAGCACCGTCTTCAACGGCCGTTCAAGGTGCCGGTCCAACGCGTCGCAGACCGCGTCCAGCGCCTCGGCGAACACCGGATAGGCGTGGTACAACTCGCGGCCCATTCCGAGCCGCTGGCTGCCCTGCCCCGTGAACAGGAACGCCGTCTCGCCCTCGGCGACCGCGCCCTCGACCAGCCCCGGCGCGGACTCCCCCCGCGCCAGCGCGTCGAGACCGGCCAGCAGGTCGTCCCTGCCGTCCGCGACCACCACCGCGCGGTGGTCGAGCGCGGCACGGCCGGTGGCCAGGGTGTGGGCCACGTCGGTCGGTTCGAGATCGGGCTGGGCGGTCAGGTGGGCGTACAGCCGCTCGGCCTGGGCGCGCAGGGCGTCGGTGCCCTTGGCCGAGAGCGCGTACGGCAGCACACCGGAGCCGTCCCGCTCGGCGTCCGCCACCGGCTCCGCGTCCGCCACCGGCTCGGCGGCGATGGCCGGGGCCTGCTCGATGATGGTGTGCGCGTTGGTGCCGCTGATGCCGAACGACGACACCGCGGCCCGCCGCGCGCGGCCGGTCTCCGGCCACTCCATCCGCTCCGTCAGCAGCGCGATGTCACCGGCCGTCCAGTCGACGTGCGGCGACGGCTCGTCCACGTGCAGCGTCTGCGGCAGCACCCCGTGCCGCATCGCCATCACCATCTTGATGATGCCCGCGACACCGGCCGCCGCCTGGGCGTGGCCGATGTTGGACTTGATGGAGCCGAGCCACAGCGGCTGCTCCGGGGCCCGCTCCTGGCCGTACGTGGCCAGCAGCGCCTGCGCCTCGATCGGGTCGCCCAGCGTCGTACCCGTGCCGTGCGCCTCGACCACGTCCACATCGCCGCTGGTCAGCCCGGCGCTGGCCAGCGCCTTGCGGATGACGCGCTGCTGGGACGGGCCGTTCGGCGCGGTCAGGCCGTTGCTCGCACCGTCCTGGTTGACGGCCGAGCCGCGCACCACGGCCAGCACCTGGTGGCCGTTGCGCCGCGCGTCCGACAGCCGCTCCACGAGCAGCATGCCGACGCCCTCGCCCCAGCCGGTGCCGTCCGCACCCGCCGCGAACGCCTTGCAGCGGCCGTCGGCGGCGAGGCCGCCCTGGCGGCTGAACTCGGTGAAGTGGCCGGGCGTCGTCATCACGGTGACACCGCCCGCGAGCGCCATCGTGCACTCGCCCTGGCGCAGCGCCTGGATCGCCCAGTGCAGCGCCACCAGCGACGACGAGCACGCCGTGTCGACGGTGACCGCCGGGCCCTCCAGCCCGAGGGCGTAGGCGATACGACCGGACATGACGCTGCCCGCGTTGCCCGTCATCACATGGCCCGCGACCTCCGAACCGGCCTGCTCCAGGCCCGCGTCGTAGCCACTGTAGGCCGCGCCGACGAACACGCCGACCGAGCGGCCGCGCAGCGAGTCCGGGTCGATCCCGGCGCGCTCGAAGACCTCCCAGGACGTCTCCAGCAGCAGCCGCTGCTGCGGGTCCATGGCCAGCGCCTCGCGCGGCGAGATGCCGAAGAAGGCCGCGTCGAAGAGGTCCGCGTCGTGCAGGAAGCCACCGGCGCGGGCGTAGTCGGACGGGCCCGCGTCGGCCTCGTCGCCGTCCGCCGCCCACTGGCTCTCCCAGTTGCGGTTGACGGGGAATCCGGTGATGGCGTCCGAGCCCGTGGCCACGAGCTGCCACAGGTCCTCGGGCGAGCGGACGTCGCCTGGGTAGCGGCAGCCCATCGCGACGATGGCGATCGGGTCGTCGGCGAGGGAGGCGGTGGCGGTGGTGGTGGCGAGTGCCGGGTCCGCCTGCTCGGCCTCGGCCGCGTTCTCGTCCGGGCCGAGGAGTTCGGCGCGCAAATGGTCGGCGAGGACGGTGGGGTTGGGGTGGTCGAAGACGATCGTGGTGGGCAGCTTGAGCCCGGTGGCGGCGGAGAGCCGGTTGCGCAGTTCGACGGCGGTGAGCGAGTCGAAGCCCAGCTCCTTGAAGGCGCGGCGCGCCTCGATGGCGTCGGCGGAGGCGTGGCCGAGGGCCGTGGCCACATGGCCGCGCACGAGGTCCAGCAGCGTCCGGCGGCGCTCGTTCGGGGAGAGCGCGCGCAGCCGCTCGGCCAGGGATGAACCCGCGGCGAGCGCGCCCGCGGCGGTGCGCCGGCCGGTGGTCCGGATCAGCCCGCGCAGCAGCGCCGGGACCGGGCCGGATCCGGCGGCGGAGCGCAGCGCGGCGAGGTCGAGGCGGGCCGGGATCAGCAGGGTACGGCCGGTGCGGCGGGCGGCGTCGAAGAGCGCCATGCCCTCGTCGTCGGTGAGAGCGCCCATGCCGCTGCGGGCCAGCCGCAGCAGATCGGTCTCGGTCAGACCGCCGGTGATCCCGCCGGACCGGGCCCACAGGCCCCACACGAGCGAGGTGGCGGGCAGGCCCGCGGCGTGGCGGTGTGCGGCGAGGGCGTCGAGGAAGACGTTGGCCGCGGCGTAGTTGGCCTGGCCCGCACCGCCCAGCGTGCCCGCGATGGCGGAGAACAGCACGAAGGCCGACAGGTCGAGGGCGCGGGTCAGCTCGTGCAGATTCCACGCCGCGTCCACCTTCGGACGCAGCACCCGCTCCAACTGCTCGGGCGTCAGGGTGGCCGCCGTGCCGTCGTCCAGCACACCGGCGGTGTGCACGACGGCCGTCAGCGGATGCTGGGCCGGGACGGCGGCCAGGGTCGCGGCGAGCGCGTCGCGGTCCGCGGCGTCACAGGCCGCGAGGGTGACCTCGGCGCCCCGCGTACGGAGTTCGGCGGCCAGCTCGGCGGCGCCGTCGGCGTCCGCGCCACGACGGCTGGTCAGCAGCAGGTGGCGTACGCCGTGCTCGGCCACCAGGTGGCGAGCGAGCAGCCGGCCCAGGGCGCCGGTGCCACCGGTGATGAGCACGGTGCCATCGGCGTCGAACGCGGGGGCGGCGACCACGGAGCGATTGGCCGAGGCCGAGGTCGAGGCCGAGGTCGAGGCCGAGCCCGGGCCCGGGGCCGGGGCCGGGGCGCGGGTCAGGCGGGGGGCGAGGGCGCGGCCCGCGCGCAGGGCGAGCTCCGGTTCCCCGGTGGCCAGGGCGTCGGAGAGCGCGTCGGCGGAGGTCTCGTCGAGGTCGACGAGGACGAAACGGCCGGGGTTCTCGGTCTCGGCGGAGCGCACCAGACCCCACAGGGGCGCGTGCGCCAGATCGGTGACGCCCTCCTCGGCGTCGGCGGCCATCGCGCCCCGGGTGACGAGCACCAGGCGCGCGTCGCCGAACCGCTCATCGGCCAGCCAGCCCTGCACCAGGGCCAGCGCACGCCGCGCCTCCCGGTGCGCGGCCTCGGCCATGCCCTCGTTCGCGTCGCCGGATATGGGCGCGAAGGACGCGAGGACCAGCTCGGGGGCGGTGGTGTCGCCCGCCTCGACGGACGCGCCCAGCGCGGCCAGATCGGGGGCGCAGTCGGCGGCCGCTCCTGCCGCGACCAGCCCGAACGGGTCGTCGCCCAGGACGATACGGCGGGCGGCGGCGTCCGGACCGGCGGAGGCGGTCTGCGGGGCCACCCAGTCCAGCCGGAACAGGCTCTGCCGCGCCACGTCCGCGTCACCGGTGAGGTCGTCCGGGAGCGGACGGCACCGCAGGCCGTCCACGGCGGCGACCGGCTCGCCCGTGGCGTCGGCGAGCGCCAGGGACACCGTGTCGGCTCCGGCGGGCGCGATCCGTACGCGCAGCGCGGACGCGCCCTCCGCGTACAGGGAGACGCCCTGCCAGCCATCGGTCAGTCGGGCGCCATCGCGGCCGTGGAGGGCGTGCAGGGCCGCGTCCAGCAGCGCCGGGTGCACGGCGAACTCATCGGCGCCGGGCTTGGTGTCATCGTCCAGCCGGACCTCGGCGAAGAGTTCGTCCCCGCGCCGCCAGGCGGCCGTGAGCCCCCGGAACGCCGGGCCGTACCGCAGCCCGTCCTCGGCCAGCCGGGCGTACAGCGCCTCGGGCTCGATGGCCTCGGCGGCGGTCGGTGGCCACTCGGCCAGGTCGAACGACGGGCCGGGGGCGCCGGAGGCGAGCACACCACTGGCGTTCCGGACCCACGCCGTGTCGGCGGGGGCGTCCTCCGCGCGGGAGGAGACGGTGAACGAGCGGTGCCCGGAGTCGTCCGGCGCACCGACCGTGACCTGGAGCCGGACGCCACCGCGTACGGGCAGCACCAGCGGGGTGTGCGGGGTCAGCTCGTCGAGGAGGTCACAGCCGAGCTGATCACCGGCCCGGACGGCAAGCTCCACGAACGCCGAGCCCGGCACCACCACCGCGTCCCGGACCATGTGCTCGGCCAGCCACGGATGGGTGTCGAGGCCCAGCCGTCCCGTGAACACCAGCCCATCGGTCTCCGCCAGCGGCACCGCGGCGCCCAGCAACGGGTGCCCCGCCAACTCCAGCCCCACGGAGGCCACGTCGCCCACGGACGCCGCACCCGGCTCCAGCCAGAACCGCTCGCGCTGGAAGGCGTACGTCGGCAGGTCGACGCGCTGGGCGCCGGTGCCGGCGAAGTACGCGGCCCAGTCCGGCGCCACACCACGCACATGGGCCCGCGCGAGGGCGGTGGTCAGCGCCTCGGCCTCGGGACGGTCCGTGCGCAGCGCGGAGATGAACGCGATGTCGGACGCGGAATCGGTCACGCAGTCCTGCGCCATCGCGGTGAGCACACCGTCCGGGCCCAGCTCGACGAACGTGGAGACGTTCTGCGCCTCGAGGGCCCGTATGCCGTCGAGGAAGCGGACGGCGTCGCGGACGTGGCGCACCCAGAAGTCGGGGGTCGTGATCTCCTCGGCGGAGACGACGTCCCCGGTGAGGTTGGAGACGATCGGGATCCGCGGGGCCTCGTAGGTCAGCCCCTCGGCCACCTCGCGGAACGCGTCCAACATCCCGTCCATGCGCGGCGAGTGGAAGGCGTGGCTGACCGTGAGCCGCTTGGTCTTACGGCCCTGGGCCTCGAAACCGGCCGCGATCTCCAGAGCCGCGTCCTCATCACCCGCGATGACCACGGACGTGGGCCCGTTGAGCGCGGCGATCGAGACCCGCTCGTTCAACAGCGGCGTGACCTCGTCCTCGGACGCCTGCACGGCGATCATCGCGCCGCCGGTGGGCAGCTCCTGCATCAACCGCCCACGCGCCGCCACCAACGTCGCCGCATCCGCCAGCGACAACACACCCGCCACATGCGCGGCGGCCAACTCACCGATCGAATGCCCGGAGAGGAAGTCCGGCCGCAGCCCCCACGCCTCCACCAGCCGGAACAACGCCACCTCAACCGCGAACAACGCGGGCTGAGTGAACCCCGTCTGATCCAGCGCCTCGGCGTCCTCCCCGAACAGAACGTCCTTCAAAGGCCGTGCGAGATGCGCATCCAGCTCCGCACACACCTCATCCAACGCCTCCGCGAACACCGAATAGGCGTCGTACAACTCACGCCCCATCCCCAGCCGCTGACTCCCCTGCCCCGTGAACAGGAACGCCACCTTGCCACCGGCCACCGAACCCTCAACCACACCCGGCGCACCACGACCCTCAACCACCGCACCCAAACCAGCCAGCAGCCCCGCACGATCCTCAGCCACCACCACCGCACGGTGCTCAAAGGCCGACCGCCCGGTCGCCAGCGAGAACCCCACATCCACCGGCCGCAGCTCGGC
Source organism: Streptomyces yongxingensis (assembly GCF_055597465.1). Lineage (NCBI taxonomy): Bacteria > Bacillati > Actinomycetota > Actinomycetes > Kitasatosporales > Streptomycetaceae > Streptomyces > Streptomyces yongxingensis. The sequence goes on along the minus strand of NZ_CM145717.1, from coordinate 7,039,361 downwards.
CCGAGCCTCCACATGCGCCACCAGCCGCTCCGCCTGAGCACGCAGCGCGGCCGCACCCCGCCCCGACAGCACCCACGGCACCACACCCGGAGTCACAGCAGCACCCGAAGGAGCCTCAGTCGCCTCCGCCGCCTCCACCACCGGCGCCTGCTCGATGATCGTGTGCACATTCGTGCCACTCACGCCGAACGACGAGATGCCCGCCCGGCGCGGACGGCCGGTCTCCGGCCACGGCCGCGCCTCGGTCAGCAGGGACACCTCTCCCGCCGACCAGTCGACATGCGGGGTGGGCTCGTCCACGTGCAGCGTCTTCGGCAGCACCCCGTGCCGCATCGCCATGACCATCTTGATGACGCCACCGATACCGGCGACGTTCTGGGTGTGGCCGATGTTCGACTTCAGCGAGCCGAGCCACAGCGGCCGACCCTCCGGCCGCTCCTGGCCGTACGTGGCCAGCAGCGCCTGCGCCTCGATCGGGTCACCGAGCGTCGTGCCCGTGCCATGGGCCTCCACCGCGTCCACGTCGGCGGCGGAGAGCCGGGCGTTCTCCAGGGCCTGGCGGATGACGCGCCGCTGGGACGGGCCGTTCGGCGCCGTCAGACCGTTGGACGCACCGTCCTGGTTGACCGCCGAGCCGCGCACCACCGCCAGCACCGGGTGGCCGTTCCGCCGCGCGTCCGACAGCCGCTCGACCAGCAGCACGGCGACGCCCTCGGACCAGCCGGTGCCGTCCGCCGAGGCCGCGAAGGACTTGCAGCGGCCGTCGGCGGAGAGCCCGCGCTGACGGCTGAACTCCACGAAGACATCCGGGGAGGACAGCACGGTCGCGCCCGCCGCCACCGCCAGTGAGCACTCGCTCTGCCGCAGCGCCTGGACCGCCAGGTGCAGCGCGACCGAGGACGACGAGCAGGCGGTGTCGATGGTGGCCGCCGGGCCCTCGAGACCGAAGGCGTAGGAGAGCCGCCCGGACGCGACGCTGGAGGCGGTGCCGGTGAGCAGATGGCCCTCGACGCCCTCCGGCAGGTCGTACTCCCCCGCCCCGTACGCCTGTGTGGACGCGCCGACGAACACACCGGTGCGCGAACCCCGCACCGTCGCCGGGTCGATCCCGGCCCGCTCGAACGCCTCCCACGACGTCTCCAGCAGCAGCCGCTGCTGCGGATCCATCGCGAGCGCCTCACGCGGCGAGATCCCGAAGAAGCCCGGGTCGAACCGGCTCGCGTCGTACAGGAAGCCGCCCCCACGGGCGTAGAACGTGCCCTCGCGCTCCGGGTCCGGGTCGTACAGCGCCTCGATGTCCCAGCCGCGGTCGTCGGGGAAGCCGGAGATGGCGTCCTGGCCGTCCGCGACGAGCCGCCACAGCTCCTCGGGGCTGCCGACGCCGCCGGGGAACCGGCAGCTCATGCCGACGATCGCGATCGGTTCCCGGGAGGCGTCGGTGAGCTGCTGGTTCTGTTTCCGCAGCCGCTCGGTTTCCTTCAGCGAGGCCCGCAGCGCGTCAACGAGCTTTTCGTTGGGGGTTGTCATCGTGTACTCCGTGCTTGGGCCCGCGTCAGGAATCGTTGCCGTCGAGGCTGTCGAGGTCGAGCGCCATGTCGATGAGGTGCTGGACGTCCATCTCGTCGATGGACTCCGCCTCGTCCTCGGCGCGGCTGGGGTCGGAAGTGGCGGCTTGCGGATCGGCCAGCCGGAGCAGCGTGTCCAGCAGCCCGGCCTCCCGGATCCGGCTCATCGGGATGGTGGCCAGGGTGCGGCGCAGCTCGGCGTCCTGCGGATCGAGGTCCACATCGGGCAGGGCGTGGCCGGGGCCGTGGCCCGGTCCGTCCGGGACCAGCTCGGTCAGCAGGTGCTCGGCGAGCGCGGCCGGGGTCGGGTAGTCGTAGACCAGGCTCGCGGGCAGCTTGAGGCCGGTGGCCGCGCCGAGCCGGGTGCGCAGTTCGACCGCGGTGAGCGAGTCGAAGCCCAGCTCGTTGAAGGCGCGCCCGGCCTCGACCTCGTCGGCGGAGGCGTGGCCGAGGGCGCTGGCCACATGGGTGCGGACCAGCTCCAGCACCGCGTCCTCGCGCTCGGCCGCGGACAGCCCGGCGAGCCGCTCGCGCAGGCCCGACGCGCCGTCGGCCGCCTTGTTCGCCGACTCGCCGTCGCCGCCGCCGCGCAGGACCTTGGCCACCTGCGGCAGATCGTCGATCAGCGGGCGGGGGCGGGCGGCGGTGAAGGCGGGGGCGAAACGCTCCCAGTCGACATCGGCCACCGTCACGGCGGTCTCCTCGCGGGAGAGCACCCGCTGGAAGGCGACCATGTTCACCTCCGGTGCCATCGGCGGCAGTCCACGGCGGCGAAGCTGCTCCTCGGCGTCACCCTCGGCGGCCATGCCGCCCTCCGCCCACGGGCCCCAGGCCACCGAGGTGGCGGGCAGGCCACGGGCCCGGCGCTGTTCGGCCAGCGCGTCGAGGAACGCGTTTCCGGCCGCGTAGGCGCCCTGGCCGCCACTGCCCCACACCCCGGCGATCGAGGAGAAGAGCACGAAGGCGTCCAGCGGATCGGCGTCCTCGCCGAAGAGGGCGTCGAGGTGGACCGCCCCGGTCGTCTTGGCCGCCACGATCCGGGCGAACTCGGGGAGTTCGGCGCCGGTGCCGGGCTCCTGGGAGATCCCGGCCGAGTGCACCACGGCCCGTACCGGGGTGCCGTTGGCCGCCAGCTTCTCCACCAGCGCGGCGAGCGCGTGGCGGTCGGCCACATCGCACGCCTCGACGGTCACGGCGGTGTCGGTGCCGGACAGTTCGGCCACGATCTCGGCCGCGCCCGGCGCGTCCGGGCCACGGCGGCTGAGCAGCACCAGCCGCTCCGCACCGTGGTCGGCCAGCCAGCGGGCCACATGCCGCCCCAGGGCACCCGTGCCACCGGTCACCAGCACGGTGCCGCGCGGCGTCCAGGGTTCGGCCGCCGCGGTGGCCGCGGTGCGCGGGACCGGGACGAGACGGCGTACGAAGACCCCGGTGGCACGGATCGCCACCTGGTCCTCGTCGTCCGACCCGGCGAGCACGGCCGCGAGCCGGTCCAGCGCCCGCTCGTCCACGGTCTCCGGCAGATCCACCAGACCGCCCCAGCGCTCGGGCTGCTCCAGGGCGACCACGCGGCCATAGCCCCAGACCTGGGCCTGGGTGGCGCTCTCCAGCCGGTCGGCGCCGCCGGTCGAGACCGCGCCGCGGGTGGCGCACCACAGCCGCGCCGGGGCGTCGTCGCCCCGCCGCGCCAGCGCCTCGGCCAGCGCACCGGTCAGCGCGAGGCCGACCGGCACCGCCGGATGCTCCGGGTGCGGCCGCTCGTCCAGCGCCAGCAGGGACAGCACCCCGGCCACCGGGCCGTCGGCCGACGCCGCGGCGAGGCGGTCGGCCACGGCGGCGGGGTCGGTGTCGGCGGCGTCCAGTTCGACGCGTACGACCCGCACGCCGCGGCGCGTCAGATCGTCGGCCACGGCGGTGATCCGCGGGTCGTCGGCGTGGGTCGCCGGGACGACGGTCAGCCAGGTGCCGGACGGGGCCGGGGAGCCCGACGGGCCGCCCTGCGGGCGCGGCTTCCACACCACGTTGTAGAGGTGGCCGTCGGCGGCGGACCGCTCGCGCTGGGCGCGGCGCCACGACGACAGGGCGGGCAGCACCGCGCTGAGCGGCTGGTCGCCCTCGACCCGCAGCTCACCGGCGAGCGACTCCCAGTCCTCGCGCTCGACCGCCTCCCAGAACCGAGCGTCCACCGCGTCCACGGCGCCTTCGGCCGGGGTCCCGGCCCCCAGGGTGTCCGGCCAGTAGCGGCGGCGCTGGAACGCGTACGTCGGCAGGTCGACGCGGTGGGCGCCGGTCCCGGCGAAGTACCCGGCCCAGTCCACCTCGGCGCCCCGGACATACGCCTGGGCGAGCGCGGTGGTGACGGTCTCGGCCTCGGGGCGGTCCTCGCGCAGCGCGGCGGCGAAGGCGGCGTCCTCGCCGGTCACACAGTCCTGGGCCATGGCGGTCAGCACGCCGTCGGGGCCGAGTTCGAGGTAGGTGGTGACGCCGTGGGCTTCCAACGTCCGTACGCCATCGAGGAAGCGGACCGCCTCGCGGACGTGGCGCACCCAGAAGTCAGCGCTGGTGATCTCCTCGGTGGAGACCAGCTCGCCCGTCAGGTTGGAGACGATCGGGATGCGCGGGGCCTCGTACGTGAGCCCCCGCGCCACCTCGCGGAACGCGTCCAGCATCCCGTCCATGCGCGGCGAGTGGAACGCGTGGCTCACGGTGAGCCGCTTGGTCTTGCGGCCCCGCGCCTCAAAACCGGAAGCGATCTCCAGAGCCGCGTCCTCATCACCCGCGATGACCACCGACGTCGGGCCGTTCAGGGCGGCGATCGAGACCCGCTCGGTGAGCAGCGGCGTCACCTCGTCCTCGGACGCCTGGACGGCGATCATCGCGCCACCGGCCGGAAGCTCCTGCATCAGACGGCCACGCGCCGCCACCAGCGTGCACGCGTCGGCGAGCGACAGCACACCCGCCACATGCGCGGCGGCCAGCTCACCGATCGAGTGGCCGGACAGGAAGTCCGGCGTCAGCCCCCACGCCTCGACCAGCCGGAACAGCGCCACCTCCACCGCGAACAACGCGGGCTGAGTGAACCCGGTCCGGTCCAGCGCCTCGGCGTCCTCGCCGAACAGCACATCCCGCAGTGGCCGTTCAAGGTGCGCGTCCAGCTCCGCACACACCGCGTCCAGCGCCTCCGCGAACACCGGGAAGACGTCGTACAGCTCACGCCCCATGCCGAGCCGCTGGCTGCCCTGCCCCGTGAACAGGAACGCCACCTTGCCACCGGCCACCGCGCCCTCGACGAGCCCCGCCGCACCGCGTCCCTCGGCCAGCGCCGCGAGCTGGTCGCCGAGGAGGTCGCCGTCCCGGCCGAGCAGCACGGCCCGGTGTTCCAGGGCGGCACGCGACGTGGCCAGGGAGTACGCGAGGTCGAGCGGGCGCGGCGCGTCGGCCCCGGCGGCCACGGAGGGGCGCAGCCGTGCGGCCTGGGCCCGTAGCGCGTCCCCGGTACGGGCCGAGACCGGCCAGGCGAGGACGGGCAGGGACCGCTCCGGGGCGGGCGCGGAGACCGCGTCCACGGCCGGGGCCTGCTCGATGATCGCGTGCGAGTTGGTGCCGCTGAAGCCGAACGACGACACGCCCGCGCGGCGCGGACGGCCGGTCTCCGGCCAGGGCCGGGCCTCGGTCAGCAGCTCGATGTCACCGGCGGTCCAGTCGACGTGCGGGGTCGGCTCGCTGACGTGCAGGGTCCGCGGCAGCACACCGTGCCGCATCGCCAGGACCATCTTCATGATGCCGGCGGCGCCCGCCACGGCCTGGGTGTGGCCGATGTTGGACTTCACCGAGCCCAGCCACAGCGGGCGGCCCTCGGGCCGGCCCTGGCCGTAGGTGGCGAGCAGCGCCTGGGCCTCGATCGGGTCGCCGAGCGTCGTCCCGGTGCCGTGGGCCTCCACGACGTCGATGTCCGTGGCCGACAGCCCGGCGTTGGCGAGGGCCTGGCGGATGACGCGCTGCTGGGACGGGCCGTTGGGCGCCGTCAGACCGTTGGACGCGCCGTCCTGGTTGATGGCGGTGGAACGCAGGACGGCGAGCACCGGGTGACCGTTCCTGCGGGCGTCGGAGAGCCGCTCCACCAGGAACAGGCCCACGCCCTCGGACCAGTTGGTGCCGTCGGCATCCGCCGAGAACGCCTTGATCCGGCCGTCGGCGGCCAGTCCGCGCTGCCGGCTGAACTCCAGGAAGGCGCCCGGGGTGGACATGACCGTGACGGCACCGGCCAGCGCGAGCGAGCATTCGCCACTGCGCAGCGCCTGCGCGGCCAGGTGCAGCGCCACCACCGACGACGAGCAGGCGGTGTCGATGGTGACCGCGGGGCCTTCGAGCCCGAAGGCGTAGGAGAGGCGGCCGGAGGCCACGCTGGAGGAGTTGCCGGTGCCGAGGTGGCCTTCGAGGCCCTGCGGCTCGTTCAGCCACAGCGTCAGGTAGTCCTGGTCGTTGGAGCCGATGTAGACGCCGGTACGGCTGCCGCGCAGCGTGCCCGGGTCGATCCCGGCCCGCTCGAACGCCTCCCAGGTGGTCTCCATCAGCAGCCGCTGCTGCGGGTCCATCGCGAGCGCCTCGCGCGGCGAGATCCCGAAGAACGAGGCGTCGAAGTCGGCCACGTCGTGCAGGAAGCCGCCCTCGCGGGTGTAGCTGGTGCCCTCGAGGTCGGGGTCGTCGCTGTAGAGGGTGGCGAGGTCCCAGCCGCGGTCGGCGGGGAACGGGGTGATGGCGTCGTCACCGGCCACCAGCAACTGCCACAGTTCCTCGGGCGAGTGCACCCCGCCCGGGAAGCGGCAGCTCATGGCGACGATCGCGATCGGGTCGTCGCGGTCCACCGCGCCGATCACCCGGTCGGGGACGTTCCCGTCGGCCGGGTCGCCGACGATCTCCTGGCGCAGATGGCCCGCCAGGGCGGTCGAGGTGGGGTAGTCGAAGACGAGCGTCGGCGGCAGCCGCAGCCCGGTGGCCTCACGCAGCAGGTTGCGCAGCTCGACGGCGGTCAGGGAGTCGAAGCCCAGGTCCTTGAACGCCCGGCCCTCCTCGACGGCCTGCGGGCCCGCGTAGCCGAGGACGGCCGCCACCTGCGTACGCACCAGGTCCAGCAGCAGCCGGTCCTGTTCGGCCGCGCTCAGCCCGGCCAGCCGCTCCGCCAGCGCGGAACCGCCGCCCGCGGCGGTGTCCACCGCGCGGCGCACCGGGACCCGCACCAGCCCGCGCAGCAGCGGCGCGAGCGCGCCCGCCGCGGCCTGGGCGCGCAGCGCCACGGCGTCCACGCGCATCGGGACCGGCGCCACCTCGTCCGTGGTGAGCGCGGCGTCCAGGAGCGCCAGGCCCTCCGCCGGGGACAGCGGCGGCAGCCCGGCGCGCCGCATCCGGCTGATGTCGGCCTCGTCCAGGCCACCGGCCATACCGGCGCCCGCCCAGGGGCCCCAGGCCAGCGAGACGGCGGGCAGGCCCTCGGCGCGGCGGTGTGCGGCGAGGGCGTCGAGGAAGGCGTTGGCCGCCGCGTAGTTGCCCTGGCCGGGGGTGCCGAACACGCCCGAAGCGGAGGAGAACAGCACGAAAGCGGTCAGGTCGAGGTCGCGGGTCAGCTCGTGGAGGTTCCAGGCCGCGTCCACCTTCGGGCGCAGGACGTGGTCGACGCGCTCGGGGGTGAGCGAGCCGATCACACCGTCGTCCAGCACACCGGCGGTGTGCACGACGGCCGTCAGCGGGTGCTCGGCGGGGACGGCGGCGAGGGCCGCGGCGAGCGCGTCCCGGTCCGCCACATCACACGCCGCCCACGCCACCTGGGCGCCCAACTCGACCAGCTCGGCGCTGAGTTCCTCCGCACCCGGTGCCTGGTCGCCGCGACGGCTCACCAGCAGCAGATGCCTGACGCCACGCTCGGCCACCAGATGCCGCGCCACCAGCCCGCCCAGCGAACCGGACGCGCCGGTCACCAGCACCGTGCCCTCGGCGTCGAAGGTGTTCTCGGTGGTCGTCTCTTCCGCGACCGGCACCCTTGCCAGCCTCGGGATACGGGCCACGCCCGCACGGACGGCGAGCTGTTCCTCCCCCGCCGCCAGCGCGGCCGGAAGCGCCGCGAGCGACGCGTCCTGGCCGTCGATGTCCAGGAGGACGAAGCGGTCCGGGTTCTCGGCCTGGGCCGTGCGCAGCAGACCGTGGACGGCGGCGCCCGCGAGGTCCGTCACCGGCTCACCGGCCTCGGTGGCCACGGCCCCCGAGGTCAGCAGGACCAGACGTGAGTCCGTGAAGCGGTCGTCGGCCAGCCACTGCTGCAGCAGGCCCAGCACCTGGGTGGTGGCCTGATGCGCCGTGGTGGCGGGCGAGGGGCTTTCCCCCACCCCGCCCCTTCCCGCAGCATCGATATGCGGCTCCGCCGCGTGGAGGGGCTCCGCCCCTTGAACCCCACCGGGGCTCCGCCCCGGACCCCGGTCCTCAAACGCCGGACCGGCTTGAATTGCCGCACCCGGACGTTCACGTGCCGGGCACACCACTACGTACTCCGGCAGCACCGTTCCCGAATCGACGGCCTCGCCCAGCGCGGCCAGGTCCGGGTACGCCGTGGCACCCAACCCGAACGCATCCGTGCCCAGCACCGCCCACCGGCCATCACCCGGAGCGTCGGCCACGTCAGCAGCTGCGGCCGTCGTCCACTCCACGCGGAACAGCGACTCGTGGTACGCCGCCCGCGCGGCCCGCACCTGCTCCGCCGAGACGGCGCGCAGGACCAGCGAGTCCACGGCGGCGACCGGCGCACCGGCGGCGTCCGCGATCTCCAGCCGGACACCGTCCGCGCCGCGCAGCTCCAGCCGCACCCGCAGCGCCGAGGCGCCGCTCGCGTACAGCGACACGCCGCTCCAGGCGAACGGCAGCCGCCCCTGGCCGTCGCCGTCGCCGAGGCCGTCCAGGCCGAGCGCGTGCAGCGCCGAGTCGAGCAGCGCCGGGTGCAGGCCGTACGCCTGCGCGTCCGACGCGGCGGACTCGTCCAGCCGGACCTCGGCGAAGAGTTCGTCCCCGCGCCGCCAGGCGGCCGTGAGCCCCTGGAACACCGGGCCGTACCGCAGCCCGCCGTCCGCGAGCGCCGCGTACAGCTCCTCCGTACGGGCCGCCTCGGCGTCCTGCGGCGGCCACGCGGTCAGCGCGAACGACGGCCGGGGCGCGCCCGTGGCGAGCACACCGTCGGCGTGTCGCGTCCACGGCTCCTCGGCCGGGGCGTCCTCCGCGCGGGACAGCACGGTCAGGGGCCGCCGTCCGGCGCCATCGGGCGCGCCGACCGTGACCTGCAGCCGGACGCCGCCGCGTGCGGGCAGCACCAGCGGGGCGTGCAGGGTCAGCTCGTCGAGAAGGTCGCAGCCGACCTGGTCACCGGCGCGGACGGCAAGCTCCACGAACGCCGTGCCGGGCAGCACCACCGCTCCCCGCACCACATGGTCGGCCAGCCACGGATGCGTATCCACACCCAGCCGTCCCGTGAACACCAGCCCATCGGTCTCCGCCAGCGGCACGGCAGCGCCGAGCAGCGGATGCCCCGCCAACTCCAGGCCCACGGAGGCCACATCACCCACGGATGCCGCACTCGGCTCCAGCCAGAACCGCTCGTGCTGGAAGGCGTACGTCGGCAGGTCAACGTGGTGGGCGTCCCTACCGGCGAAGTATCCGGCCCAGTCCACCACCACACCACGCACATGGGCACGTGCGACGGCCGTGGTCAGCGCCTCGGCCTCGGGACGGTCCGTGCGCAGCGCCGAGATGAACGCGGCGTCGGACGCGGAGTCGGTCACACACTCCTGCGCCATCGCGGTGAGCACACCGTCCGGGCCCAGCTCGATGAACGTGGTGACACCCTTGGCCTCAAGGGTGCGTACGCCGTCGAGGAAGCGCACGGCCTCACGGACGTGGCGCACCCAGAAGTCAGCGGTCGTGATCTCCTCGGCGGACACCACGCCACCGGTCAGATTCGACACGATCGGAATCTTCGGAGCCTCGTACGACAGCCCCTGCGCCACCTCGCGGAACGCCTCCAGCATCCCGTCCATACGCGGCGAGTGGAACGCATGGCTGACCGTGAGCCGCTTGGTCTTACGGCCTTGGGCCTCGAAACCGGCCGCGATCTCCAGCACCGAGTCCTCATCACCCGCGATGACCACCGACGACGGCCCATTGAGCGCGGCGATCGACACCCGCTCGTTCAGCAGCGGCGTCACCTCATCCTCCGACGCCTGCACCGCGACCATCGCGCCACCGGCCGGAAGCTCCTGCATCAACCGCCCACGCGCCGCCACCAGCTTCGCCGCATCCGCCAGCGACAACACACCCGCCACATGCGCGGCGGCCAACTCACCAATCGAATGCCCGGAGAGGAAGTCCGGCCGCAGCCCCCACGCCTCCACCAGCCGGAACAACGCCACCTCAACCGCGAACAACGCGGGCTGAGTGAACCCCGTCTGATCCAGCGCCTCAGCGTCATCCCCGAACAAGACCTCACGAAGCGGACGCTCAAGATGCGCATCCAGCTCCGCACACACCGCATCCAACGCCTCCGCGAACACCGGATAGGCGTCGTACAACTCACGCCCCATCCCCAGCCGCTGACTCCCCTGCCCCGTGAACAGGAACGCCGTCTCGCCCTCGGCGACCGCGCCCTCGATCAGCCCCGGCGCGGACTCCCCCCGCGCCAGCGCCTCCAGGCCCGCCGCCAGCCCGGCGCGGTCCTCGCCCACGAGCACCGCGCGGCGCTCCAGGGCCGCCCGGCCGGTGGCCAGTGTGTGGCCCACGTCGGCGGTGCCGAGGGCCGGTTCGCGATCGAGGTGGGAGGCGAGGCGCCGGGCGTTGTCGCGCAGCGCGGCCGCGTTCCTGGCGGAGAGGAGCCACGGCAGCACGGTGGCGGTGACCGGCGCGGCGTTCGCGGCCGGGGTGGCGTCCCCGTCCATGGCCGACGGCTCCTCGGCCTCCGGAGCCTCCGGCTCGGGGGCCTGCTCCAGGATGGTGTGGGCGTTGGTGCCGCTCACACCGAAGGCCGACACCCCGGCCCGGCGCGGCCTGCCGGTCTCGTCCCAGGGGCGGGCCTCGGTCAGCAGGGACACCTCGCCCGCCGTCCAGTCCACGGTCGGGGACGGCTCATCGACGTGGAGGGTCTTGGGCATGAGGCCGTGGCGTATCGCCATGACCATCTTGATGACGCCCGCGACGCCCGCCGCCGCCTGGGCGTGGCCGAGGTTGGACTTGAGCGAGCCCAGCCACAGCGGCCGTCCCTCGGGCCGCTCCTGGCCGTAGGTGGCCAGCAGCGCCTGCGCCTCGATGGGGTCGCCCAGCGTGGTGCCCGTGCCATGCGCCTCGACGACGTCGATCTCGGCGGCGGACAGCCGGGCGTTCTCCAGCGCCTGGCGGATGACGCGCCGCTGCGACGGGCCGTTCGGCGCCGTCAGGCCGTTCGACGCGCCGTCCTGGTTCACCGCGCTGCCGCGCACCACGGCCAGCACCTGGTGGCCGTTGCGCCGCGCGTCCGACAGCCGCTCGACCAGCAGTACGCCGACGCCCTCGGACCAGCCGGTGCCGTCCGCCGACGCGGCGAAGGACTTGCAGCGGCCGTCGGGGGCGAGGCCGCGCTGGCGGCTGAACTCCACGAAGACATCGGGGTTGGGCATCACGGTGACGCCGCCGACGAGGGCGAGCGAGCATTCGCGCTGCCGCAGCGCCTGAGCCGCCCAGTGCAGCGCGACCAGCGACGACGAGCACGCGGTGTCGATGGTGGCGGCCGGGCCCTCGAGGCCGAAGGTGTAGGCGATACGGCCGGACAGCACGCTGGTGGCACCGCCGGTGAGCAGCAGGCCCTCCAGTTCCTCCGGCGCGCCCTGGACATCGGAGCCGTAGCCCATGGCCGAGGCGCCCACATACACGCCGGTGCGGCTGCCCTTGACGGACGTCGGGTCTATCCCCGCGCGCTCGAACACCTCCCAGGACGTTTCCAGCAGCAGCCGCTGCTGCGGGTCCATGGCGAGCGCCTCACGCGGCGAAATGCCGAAGAATCCGGGGTCGAATTCGGCGGCGCCGTCGAGGAATCCGCCGCCGCTGTTGTAGAAGGTGCCCTTGCGGTCGGGGTCCGGATCGGCCAGTCCCTCGATGTCCCAGCCGCGGTCGGCGGGGAATCCGGAAATGGCGTCGCCGCCCTCGGCGACCAGTTTCCACAGATCCTCGGGCGAGCCGACGCCACCGGGGAAACGGCAGCTCATCGCCACAATGGCGATCGGTTCCTGCGCGTCCGCCTCCACCTCGGTCAGGCGGCGACGGGCCCGGCGCAGCTCAGTGGTCATCCACTTCAGATTGTCGAGAAGCTTCTCTTCGTTCGCGCTAGCCACGGAAACGTCACCTCCTGAGGTCAGTTGAATTGAGGGCGGTCATCACGTCAGGACCTTCCGAATTCATTGTTGATGATGTCGAAGATGTCTTCGGCGGAGGCGGAGTCGAGATCGAGTTCATCGTCGTCGGCGCCGTCGGCGCCCGCCGCGTTCTCGTTCTCGTTCCAGGTCCGCAACAGCGCTTCGAGGCGCGCGGTGACCCGCTCGCGTTCCGTCGCGTCGTCGGAGACGTTGGAAAGGGTGAATTCCAGCTTGTCGATTTCGGCGAGGACCGGGAGTCCGGGGGTGGTGTCCTCGCCGAGCAGGTCGGCGCGCAGCACACCGGCGAGCGCGCTGGGCGTCGGGTGGTCGAAGACCAGGGTGGCGGTGAGCTGGAGCCCGGTGGCCGCGTTGAGGCGGTTGCGGAGTTCGACGGCGGTGAGGGAGTCGAAGCCCAGCTCCTTGAAGGCCCGGCCCGCCTGGACAGCCGTGGTGTCGTCGTGTCCGAGGACGGCGGCGACCTCCGTACGGACGAGGTCGAGCAGGGCCTTCTCGGCCTCGGGCCCGGTGAGCCCCGCGAGCCGCTGCCGCAGGGACTCCCCCGGTGCCTCCGCCGTGCCGCCGCCCGCGCCCTCCGCCGGGTCCGCCGCGAGGACCGCGCGGACCTCGGGCAGATCGGCGATGAGCGGACGGGGGCGGGCCGCGGCGAAGGCGGGGGCGAAGCGGCCCCAGTCGACGTCGGCCACGGCCACGGCGGTCTCGTTCCGGTCCAGCGCCTGCTGGAGTGCGGCGATGGCGGAGTGCGGGGCCATCACCGGCAGGCCACGGCGGCGCAGTTGCTCGGCCGCCTCGTCGTCGACGACGAGCCCGCCGTCCGCCCACGGCCCCCAGGCCACGGAGGTGGCGGCGAGACCGCGCGCCCGCCGCTGTTCGGCCAGCGCGTCGAGGAAGGCGTTGCCGGCCGCGTACGCGCCCTGGCCGCCGCTGCCCCACACCGCGGCGATCGAGGAGAAGAGCACGAAGGCGTCCAGCTCGGTGTCGCCGAGCAGCGCGTCCAGATGGGCCGCGCCCGCCACCTTTGCGGCCACCACATCGGCGACATCGGCCGGGGTGGTCTCCGCGAGCGGTGCGAACTGCCCGGCGCCCGCCGTGTGCACGACCGCCGTGAGCGGGTGCCGCGGGTGTTCCTCGCGGATCCGGGCCAGCAGCCCGGCCACCGCGTCCCGGTCGGTGACATCGCAGGCGGCGACGGTCACCTGGGCACCGGAGGCGGCGAGTTCGTCGCGCAGTTCGGTGGCGCCGGGGGCGTCGGGGCCACGGCGGCTGGTGAGCACGAGATGCTCGGCGCCGTTCTCCGCCAGCCAGCGGGCCACATGGGCGCCCAGCGCACCGGTGCCCCCGGTGACCAGGACCGAGCCACGCGGCCGCCACGGCGCGCCGGTGGCCGGGGCGCGTTCGGCGTGGGCGAGGCGGCGGGCCAGGATTCCGGCCGTACGGATCGCCACCTGGTCCTCGTCGCCGTCGCCGTGTCCGCCGAGCACACCGGCCAGGCGGTCGGCGGCCCGCTCGTCGAGCGTCGCGGGCAGGTCGATCAGACCGCCCCAGCGCTCGGGGTGCTCCAGCGCGACCACCCGGCCCAGGCCCCAGATCTGTGCCTGTGCGGCGCTGCCGACCGGCTCCGAGGCGGCGGTGGCGACGGCGCCGGTGGTGGCGCACCACAGCGGGGCGTCCAGGCCCGCGTCCCCGAGCGCCTGCACCAGCACTCCGGTGCGCAGCAGCCCGGTGGGCACGGCGGGGTGGTCGGGGTGCGCACGCTCGTCCCAAGCGAGCAGCGACAGCACCCCGTGCACGGGGTCGTCGGCCGCGGCCCGGCGGATCCGGTCGGCCAGGCCGTTCCGGTCGAGGTCCGCGCCGTCTGCCGTGATGCGCCGGAGGTCGGCGCCCCGGTCGGCCAGCGCGGCCAGGACCCGCCGCACGGCCTCGGCGTGGCCCGCGGCTCCGGCCGGTTCGGCGACAAGCCAGACGCCGGGGGCGGCGGCGAGCCGGGGCTCCTCCAGCGGCTTCCAGGTGACGCGGTAGCGCCAGCCGTCGAGCGCGGACTGCTCGCGCTCACGGCGCCGCCACGCGGACAGCGCCGGGAGCAGCGCGCTGAGCGGCTGGTCCACGTCGATGCCCACGGCGTCCGACAGCGAGGCGAGGTCGTCGCTCTCGACCGCCTCCCAGAACCGGGCGCCGGCCGTGTCGTCGGCCGTGGCCTCCTGGGCGGGCGTGGGGTGCGGGGTGCCCTCGAGCCAGTAGCGCCGCCGCTGGAACGCGTACGTGGGCAGCTCGACGCGGCGGGCGCCGGTCCCGGCGAACAGCGCCTCCCAGTCCAGGGCCGCGCCCCGGACGTGCAGCGTGGCGAGGGCGGCGGTCAGCGTCTCGGTCTCGGGGCGCCCGGCGCGCAGCACGGGCACGAAGGCCACGTCCTCGGCGCCCTCGTCCCCGGCGGTGACACAGTCCTGCGCCATGGCGGACAGCACGCCGTCCGGGCCCAGTTCGACATAGGTGGTGACGCCCTGCGCCTCCATCGTCCGGACTCCGTCGAGGAAGCGGACGGCGTGGCGGACGTGGCGCACCCAGTAGTCGGCGGCCATGCCCAGTTCGTCGGAGATCTGCTGTCCGGTGACGGTGGAGACGATCGGGATGCGCGGCGCGTGGTAGGTCAGCCCCTCGGCGACCTTGCGGAACTCGGCGAGCATGCCGTCCATCAGCGGGGAGTGGAAGGCGTGGCTCACGGTGAGCCGCTTGGTCTTGCGGCCCCGCTCCTGGAACGACGCCGCGATCGCGGCGGCCGCGTCCTCATCGCCCGCGATGACCACCGACGTGGGGCCGTTGAGCGCGGCGATGCCGACGCGCTCGGTGAGCAGCGGCTCGACCTCGTCCTCCGCCGCCTGCAGCGCGATCATCGCGCCGCCGGAGGGCAGCTCCTGCATCAGTCGGCCGCGCGCGGCCACCAGTGTGGCGGCGTCCTCCAGCGACAGCACCCCGGCCACGTGTGCGGCGGCCAGCTCGCCGATGGAGTGCCCGGTCAGGACGTCCGGCCGCAGCCCGGCGGCCTCGGCCAGCCGGAACAGTGCCACCTCGACGGCGAACAGCGCGGGCTGGGTGAACCCGGTCCGGTCCAGCGGCTCCTTGTCGTCCCCGAACAGCACCTCGTACAGCGGGAGTTCGAGGTGCCGGTCCAGCTCGGCGCAGACCGCGTCCAGCGCCTCCGCGAAGACGGGGCTGGCCTCGTACAGCTCACGGCCCATGCCGAGCCGCTGACTGCCCTGCCCGGTGAAGAGCACGGCGGTGCGGCCCTCCGCGGGCACGCCCCGGACGAGCTGCGCGGCGGACTCGCCGCGCGCGAGGGCGGTCAGCCCCGCGAGCAGCCGGTCCCGGTCCGGGCCGAGGACCACCGCGCGGTGCTCCAGGGCGGACCGGGTGGTGGCCAGCGAGTACGCCACGTCCACCGCGGCCGGCCCGGCCTCGGCCTCGAGGTGGGCGCGCAACCGCTCGGCCTGGGCGCGCAGCGCGTCCTCGCCCTTGGCCGACAGCGGCCAGGCCACCACATCGGGCCGTACGAGGGGCCGCCGCGGTGCGGTTTCCCCGGCGGTCTCGTCGTGGACCGGTGCCTGCTCCAGCACCGTATGGGCGTTGGTGCCGCTGAAGCCGAACGAGGAGACGCCCGCGCGGCGCGGACGGCCGGTCTCCGGCCACTCCACCTGCTCGGTCAGCAGCGACACCGCGCCCGCCGACCAGTCCACGTGCGGCGACGGCTCGTCCACGTGCAGCGTCCGCGGCAGCAGGCCGTGCCGCATCGACAGCACCATCTTGATGACACCCGCGACACCGGCCGCGGCCTGGGTGTGGCCGATGTTGGACTTGATGGCGCCCAGCCACAGCGGCCGCTCCGCGTCCCGCTCCCGGCCGTAGGTGGCCAGCAGCGCCTGCGCCTCGATCGGGTCGCCGAGCCGGGTGCCGGTGCCATGGGCCTCGACCGCGTCCACCTCGGCGGCGGACAGGCCCGCGCCGGCCAGCGCCTGGCGGATGACGCGCTGCTGGGCGGGGCCGTTGGGCGCGGTCAGACCGTTGCTCGCGCCGTCCTGGTTGATGGCGGAGCCGCGGACGAGCGCGAGCACCGGGTGGCCGTTGCGGCGCGCGTCCGACAGCCGCTCCACCAGCAGGAGCCCCACGCCCTCGCCCCAGCCGGTGCCGTCCGCGCCCGCCGCGAACGCCTTGCAGCGGCCGTCCGGGGCCAGCCCGCGCTGGCGGCTGAACTCGATGTACGCGCCGGGGCTGGACATGACCGTCACACCGCCCGCGAGCGCGAGCGAGCACTCGCCCTGGCGCAGTGCCTGGATCGCCCAGTGCAGCGCCACCAGTGACGACGAGCACGCCGTGTCCACCGTGACCGCCGGGCCCTCCAGACCGAAGGTGTACGCGAGCCGGCCGGAGACCACGCTGGCCGCGTTGCCCGTGCCCAGGTAGCCCTCGACGCCCTCGGGGACGGTGTGCAGCGAGGCGTCGTAGTCCTGCCCGTTGGAGCCGATGAACACCCCGGCGGAGGAGCCGCGCAGCGTGGCCGGGTCGATGCCCGCGCGCTCGAACGCCTCCCACGAGGTCTCCAGCAGCAGCCGCTGCTGCGGGTCCATCGCGAGCGCCTCACGCGGCGAGATCCCGAAGAACGCGGCGTCGAAGTGGCCCGCGTCGTAGAGGAATCCGCCCTCGCGTGCGTAGAAGGTGCCCCGGGTGTCCGGGTCCGGGTCGTAGAGCGCGTCCAGGTCCCAGCCGCGGTCGGCCGGGAACTCGGCGATGGCGTCCCCGCCCGCGGTGAGCAGTTGCCACAGCTCCTCGGGCGACCGCACCCCGCCCGGGAAGCGGCAGCTCATGGCGACGATGGCGATCGGGTCGTCATCGGCCGCCGCCGTCACGGCCGCGGGGCGTGTGGGCTCGATGGCGGTGCTGGTCCCGATGAGTTCGCCGCGCAGATAGCCCGCGAGGGCGGAGGCCGTCGGGTAGTCGAAGACCAGGGTGGCAGGCAGCTGGACACCGCTGGCGGCACCGAGCCGGTTGCGCAGCTCGACGGCGGTCAGCGAGTCGAAGCCCAGCTCGCCGAAGGCCCGGTCGGCGCCGATGGACTCGGAGCCGTCGTGTCCGAGCACCGCGGCCACCTGCGTACGGACCAGGTCCAGCAGCAGCCGGTCGCGCTCCGCCTCGCCCAGCCCGGCCAGCCGGGCGGCGAGCGAGGAGCCGTCGGTGGCGGGCTCGGTGGCGGTGTCATCCGCCGCCGCGCGGAGCTCCGGGAGGTCCGCGAGCAGACGGCTGGGGCGTGCGGCGGTGAAGTCCGGTGCGAACCGGTCCCAGTCGATGTCCGCGACGGTGACCACGGTGTCGTCGAGGTCGAGCGCCCGCTGGAGCGCGCCGATCGCCAACTCGGCGTCCATCGGCGGCAGTCCACCGCGCCGCAGACGCCGCTCCAGCGCACCGTCCGTGGCCATCCCGCCCTCGGCCCACGGGCCCCAGGCGATCGAGGTGGCGGGCAGGCCCTGGGCGCGGCGCCGTTCGGCGAGCGCGTCAACGTAGGCGTTGGCGGCCGCGTAGTTGCCCTGTCCGGCGGCGCCGAACGTGCCGCTGATCGAGGAGAACAGCACAAAGGCCGACAGCTCCCGATCGCGCGTCAGCTCGTCGAGGTGGGCCGCGGCGGCCGCCTTGGCGCGCAGGACGGTGGTGAAGCGCTCGGGGGTGAGCGAGTCCAGTACGCCGTCGTCGAGCACCCCGGCCGTGTGCACCACCGCCGTCAGCGGCAGCTCGGCCGGGATGTCGGCGAGGAGCCGCGCGAGCGCGTCCCGGTCGGCCACATCGCACGCGGCGACCGTCACCCGGGCGCCGGACGCGGCGAGTTCGTCGCGGAGCTCGGCGGCGCCGGGGGCGTCGAGGCCACGGCGGCTGGTGAGCAGCACATGTTCGGCGCCGCCCGCGACCAGCCAGCGGGCCACCCGCGCGCCCAGCGCGCCCGTACCACCGGTGACCAGGGTCGTACCGGCGCCCGGGGTCCAGGAGCCACCGGCCGACGCGGGCGCGGAGGCGCGGACGAGGCGGCGTCCGAACACGCCCGACGCCCGCACCGCCACCTGGTCCTCGCCACCGGCACCGGCCAGCACCTCCGCCAACCGTCCCAGCGCCCGCTCGTCGGCCGTCTCCGGGAGGTCGACCAGACCGCCCCAGCGCTCGGGCACCTCCAGCGCGGCCACCCGGCCAAGACCCCACAACCGCGACTGCGCGGGGCTGACCGTTCCGTCCGAACGGCCCACGGCCACCGCGCCCCGCGTGGCCACCCACAGCGGCGCGCCGATGCCCGTGTCGCCCAGGGCCTGCGTCAGCGCGGCCGTCCGCAGCAGCACATCGCCATCGCCATTGCCGTCGCTGTCGTTGTCGTTGTCGCTGTCCGCGAGGGCCAGCAGGGAGAGCACACCGCCGGTCACGGGTGCGTCGCCGATGGCCCCGGCCAGCCGTTCGGCCACCGCCGCGCGGTCGTCGTCGGCGGTCAGCTCGACGCGGCGTACGCCGAGGCCACGGTCGTTCAGCATCCGTACGGCCCCCGCGACCCAGGCGTCCTCGGCCGCCTCGGCCGGTACCACCAGGAGCCAGTCGCCGGTCAGGGACGCGGCGGAGCGGTCGGTGACCGGCTTCCACGACACCCGGTAGCGCCAGCCGTCCACCGTCGAACGCTCCGACTGCTGCCGCCGCCACGACGACAGCGAGGGCAGCAGGGCCTCCAGCGCGCCGTTGTCCTCGGTGCCGAGGTTCAGGGTCTCGGCGAGCGAGGCCAGGTCCGCACGCTCGACGGCCTCCCAGAAGCGGGCGTCGACGGCGTGCTGGGCCGTGGCCTCGGGGGTGGCGGTGGCCGTCCGTACGTCCAGCCAGTAGCGCCGCCGCTGGAAGGCGTACGTCGGCAGCTCCACGCGCCGCGCGCCGGTTCCGGCGTAGAACGCCTCCCAGTCCAGGGCGAGTCCCCGGGTGTGCAGGGCGGCGAGCGCGGTGGTGACGGTCTCGGCCTCGGGGCGGCCGCCGCGCAGGGCGGCGACGAAGCCCGCCGTGTCTCCTTCGGTGAGGCAGTCCTGGCCCATGGCGGAGAGCACGCCGTCGGGGCCGAGTTCGAGGTAGGTGGTGACGCCCTGGGCTTCCAACGTCCGGACACCATCGAGGAAGCGCACGGCCTCCCGGACGTGGCGCACCCAGAAGTCGGGGCTCGTGATCTCCTCGGCGGACACCACGCCACCGGTGAGGTTGGAGACGATCGGGATGCGCGGAGCCTCGTACGTGAGCCCCTGCGCCACCTCGCGGAACGCCTCCAGCATCCCGTCCATGCGCGGCGAATGGAACGCGTGGCTCACGGTGAGCCGCTTGGTCTTACGGCCCCGCGCCTCGAAACCGGACGCGATCTCCAGCACCGAGTCCTCGCCACCCGCGATGACGACGGAAGTGGGCCCGTTGAGCGCGGCGATCGAGACCCGCTCGGTGAGCAGCGGTGTGATCTCGTCCTCCGACGCCTGCACCGCGATCATCGCGCCACCGGCCGGAAGGTCCTGCATCAACCGCCCACGAGCGGCCACCAGCTTCGCCGCGTCCCCGAGCGACAGCACACCCGCCACATGCGCGGCGGCCAGCTCACCGATCGAATGGCCGGAAAGGAAGTCGGGCCGCAGCCCCCACGCCTCCACCAGGCGGAAGAGTGCCACCTCGACCGCGAACAGCGCGGGCTGGGTGAACCCGGTCCGGTCCAGCTCCTCGGCGTCGTCCCCGAACACCACGGCCTTCAGCGGCCGTTCCAGATGCGCGTCCAGCTCGTCGCAGACCGCGTCGAACGCCTCCGCGAACACCGGGTAGGCGTCGTACAGCTCACGCCCCATCCCCAGCCGCTGGCTCCCCTGCCCGGTGAACAGGAAGGCCAGCTTCCCGGCCACCGGTGAGCCCTGCACCAGGCCCGTGGCCGGTTCGCCGGAGGCCAGCGCCTCCAGGGCGCGCAGGAAGCCCTCGCGCCCGTCGGCCACCAGCACCGCGCGGTCCTCGAAGGCGGTGCGCCCGGCGGCCAGGGTGTAGCCGATGGCGGCCAGGTCCACGTCCTCGTCGGTGGCGCGCAACCGGTCGCGCAGGCGGCGAGCCTGGTCGCGCAGCGCGTCGCCGCCCACGGCCGACAGCGGCCACGGCAGCACCGGCGGTACGGCGGACGGCCGCGCCGCCGCGTCCTCGCGGTCCTCGGCGGCCGGCGGCTGCTCGATGATGGTGTGCGCGTTGGTGCCGCTGATGCCGAACGACGACACACCGGCGCGGCGCGGACGGCCGGTCTCCGGCCACTCCATCGGCTCGGTCAGCAGCGAGACCGCGCCGTCCTCCCAGTCGACGTTCGGCGAGGGCGCGTCCACGTGCAGCGTCCGCGGCAGCACACCGTGCCGCATGGCCATCACCATCTTGATGATGCCCGCGACACCGGCGGCGGCCTGGGTGTGGCCGATG
Source organism: Streptomyces yongxingensis (assembly GCF_055597465.1). Lineage (NCBI taxonomy): Bacteria > Bacillati > Actinomycetota > Actinomycetes > Kitasatosporales > Streptomycetaceae > Streptomyces > Streptomyces yongxingensis. Next base: position 7,018,888 of record NZ_CM145717.1, on the reverse strand, counting down.
TTGGACTTGATGGACCCCAGCCACAACGGCCGGTCGGCCTCCCGCTGCTGCCCGTACGTGGCGAGCAGCGCCTGCGCCTCGATCGGGTCGCCCAGCGTCGTACCCGTGCCATGCGCCTCGACCACGTCCACATCGCCGGTCGTCAGCCCGGCGCTGGTCAACGCCTGCCGGATGACGCGCTGCTGGGACGGACCGTTCGGCGCCGTCAGACCGTTCGACGCGCCGTCCTGGTTGATGGCGGAGCCCCGGACCACCGCGAGCACCGGGTGACCGTTGCGCCGCGCGTCCGACAGCCGCTCCACGAGCAGCATGCCCGCGCCCTCGGCCCAGCCCGTGCCGTCCGCCGACGCCGCGAACGACTTGCACCGGCCGTCCGTGGCCAGGCCGCGCTGACGGCTGAAGTCGATGAACGTCTCGGGCGTGGCCATGACCGCCACACCACCGGCCAGCGCCATGGTGCACTCGCCCGCGCGCAGCGCCTGGATCGCCCAGTGCAGCGCCACCAGCGACGACGAGCACGCCGTGTCCACGGTGACCGCCGGGCCTTCGAGACCGAAGGTGTACGCCACCCGGCCGGAGGCGATGGAGCCCGCGTTGCCGGTGCCGATGTACCCCTCGACACCGTCGGGGATGCCGTCGAGGCCGGTCACGTAGTCGTGGTACATGACGCCCGCGAAGACGCCGATGCGGCTGCCGCGCACACGCGCCGGGTCGATGCCCGCGCGCTCGAACGCCTCCCACGAGGTCTCCAGCAGCAGCCGCTGCTGCGGGTCCATCGCGAGCGCCTCACGCGGCGAGATGCCGAAGAAGTCCGGGTCGAAGTCGGCGGCGTCGTGCAGGAAGCCGCCCTCGCGGGTGTACGAGGTGCCCGCGTGGTCGGGGTCCGGGTGGTAGAGGCCGTCGAGGTCCCAGCCACGGTCCACGGGGAAGCCGGAGATGCCGTCGCCACCGGTGGCGACGAGCTCCCACAGCTCCTCCGGGGTGCGCACCCCGCCCGGGTAGCGGCAGCTCATGCCGACGATGACGATCGGGTCGTCGTCGAGCGCCGGGGCCGCCCCGGTCCGTACGGGGACGAGCGGCGCGGTGGTCTCCCCGGCGCCCAGCAGCTCCTCGCGCAGATGGCCGGCGAGGGCGGTGGGGGTCGGGTAGTCGAAGACGAGCGTCGCCGGGAGCCGCAGCCCGGTGACCGTCTTGAGGTCGTTGCGGAGTTCGACGGCGGTGAGCGAGTCGAAGCCCAGCTCCTTGAACGCCCGCCCGGCTTCGACGGCGTCCGGGCCCGCGTAACCGAGCACCGCGGCGACCCGGCCGCACACCAACTCCAGCAGTTCGCGGTCCTGTTCGGGCCGGGCGAGCCCGGCGAGGCGCTGGGCCAGCGAGGAGCCGTCGGCGGTGGCGGCCGTGGCGGCGGCCCGCCGGACCGGAGTCCGCACCAGGCCCCGGAACAGGGCCGGTACCGTCCCGGTCGCCGTGGCCTCGGTGCGCAGCCCCGCGTAGTCGAGCCGCATCGGGAACAGCACGGCGGCGCCGTCGGCACGGGCCGCGTCGAAGAGCGCGAGCCCCTCGTCGGGGGCGATCGGGGCGACCCCGCCGCGCGCGATGCGCCGCAGATCGAGCTCGTCAAGACCGCTGCCCATGCCCGCACCGGCCCACAGGCCCCAGGCCAGCGCGGTGGCCGGAAGCCCAAGGGCGACGCGGTGCTGGGCCAGCGCCTCCAGGAAGGAGTTGGCGGCGGCGTAGCTCGCCTGTCCGGGCGCGCCGAACACGGCGGCGGCACCGGAGAACAGTACGAACGCGGACAGCTCGTGGTCGCGGGTCAGCTCGTGCAGGTTCAGCGCCGCGTCCACCTTGGGGCGCAGCACCCGCGCCACCCGCTCGGGCGTCAGCGAGCCGAGGATGCCGTCGTCCAGGACGCCCGCCGTGTGCACCACGGCGGTCAGCGGATGCTCGGCCGGGACGGCGGCCAGGGTCGCGGCGAGCGCGTCGCGGTCGGCCACATCGCAGGCCGCCCAGGTGACGGTGGCACCGGCCGCCGTGAGCTCGGCGCCCAGCTCCTCGGCACCCTCGGCGTCGGCGCCACGGCGGCTGACCAGCAGCAGGTGGCGTACGCCGTGGACGGAGACGAGGTGGCGGGCGAGGAGGCCACCGAGCGTTCCGGAGGCGCCGGTGATCAGTACGGTGCCGTTGGGGTCGTACGACGGGACGCCGTCTCCCGCGCGGGTGTCGACCGTGTCGTCGGTGTTCTCGGCGTTCGTGTCGTCCGTGACCGGCACCCGGGCCAGCCGTGGCGCGAGCGCCACGCCCGCGCGGAGCGCCAGCTCCGCCTCGTCCACGCCGAGCGCGGCGGGCACCGTACGGTACGAGCCCTCCTCGCCGTCCACGTCCAGCAGCACCAGACGGCCCGGGTTCTCCGACTGCGCGGAGCGGAACAGACCGCGCACGGCGGCGTACGGCAGATCCGCCACGCCCGCGCCCGGCTCGGTCTCCACCGCGCCCCGGGTCAGCAGCACCAGCCGCGACGCGGCGAACCGCTCATCGGCCAGCCACTCCTGGAGCAGGGCGAGCATAGCCTGGGTGGCCTCGTGCACGGCCGACGCGTCGCCGTCGCCATCGACACCGGCACCGGCACCGGCCAGCAGGACGGTGTCGGGCGCGGGCGCCCCGGACTCCACGGCCGTCCGCAGCGCCGCCAGATCGCGGTACGCGGCGAGCCGGACCCCGGGCCCGAACGCGCCCTCCAGCATGGCCAGTTGGGCGGTGCCAGCACCGAGCACCGCCCAGTCGCCCGTGACCGCGCCGCTCGCGGGCGCCGGAACCGCCGTCCAGTCCAGCCGGAACAGCGACTCGTGCAGCCCGCCGCGCGCCGCGCGCACCTGGTCGGCCGAGGCCGCCCGCAGCGCCACGGACTCGACCGTGGCCACCGGACGGCCCGTGCCGTCGGCCACCAGCAGCGAGACCGCGTTCGACGACCGCTCGGACAGCCGCACCCGGAGCGCACCGGCCCCGGCCGCGTGCAGTTGGACGCCGTTCCACGCGAACGGCAGCAGCGCGCCCTCGGCCGGCGCCGACTCACCGTCGGCGCTGTCGAGGCCGATGGCGTGCAGCGCGGCGTCGAGCAGGGCCGGGTGCAGCCCGAACCGCTCGGCCTCGGCGCCCGACGTCAGCGGCGCGTCCTCGGGGAAGCCCACCTCGGCGTAGAGGTTCTCGCCGAGCCGCCAGGCGCCCTTGAGCCCCTGGAACACCGGCCCGTAGCCGAGGCCCGCCCCGGCCAGCTCCTCGTACAGCCCCTCGACCGGGATCGGCGTCGCACCCTGCGGCGGCCAGACCGCCAGCTCATCGGGCTGATCGGACTCGGGCATCCGGGCGCCGGGTGCGAGCACACCGGTGGCGTGGCGCGTCCACGGCTCGGTGCCGAGCGCGTCCTGACGACGCGAGTGCAGGCTGAAGGAACGGCGGCCCGACTCGTCCGGCCCGTCCACGACGAGCTGCACCCGCACCCCGGTGTGCTCGGGCAGCACGAGCGGGGCTTCGAGGGTCAGTTCGTCCAGCCGCTCACAGCCGACCTGGGCGCCCGCCGTGCTCGCCAGCTCGACGAAGGCGGTGCCGGGCAGCAGCACGGTGTCCATGACCGCGTGGTCGGCCAGCCAGGGGTGGGTGCGGGTGGAGAGCACCCCGGTGAGCAGGAGCCCATCGGCGTCCGCGAGCGCGACGGCGGCGCCGAGGAGCGGATGGTCGATGTCGCCCAGCCCGATCGACTCGGGGTCGCCCGCCGCCAGGGCGGCGGCGCTGGGCCAGTAGCGCTGCCGCTGGAAGGCGTAGGTGGGCAGCTCGGCCGGGTCCACGGGGGCGGCGCCCGCACCGGTGAACACGGCCGCCCAGTCCGGCGTCACACCACGGACGTGCGCGCGTCCGACGGCCGAGAGCAGCGCCTCGGCCTCCGGGCGGTCCTTACGCAGGACGGCGGCGAACGCGGCATCCGACGCGGAGTCGGTCACGCACTCCTGCGCCATGGCGGAGAGGACGCCGTCGGGGCCGAGTTCGAGGTAGGTGGTGACGCCCTGGGCTTCCAACGTCCGGACTCCATCGAGGAAGCGGACGGCTTCGCGGACGTGGCGCACCCAGAAGTCGGGGGTCGTGATCTCCTCGGCGGAGACGATGTTCCCGGTGAGGTTGGAGACGATCGGGATGCGCGGAGCCTCGTAGGTCAGCCCCCGCGCCACCTCGCGGAACGCGTCCAGCATTCCGTCCATGCGGGGCGAGTGGAACGCGTGGCTGACGGTGAGCCGCTTGGTCTTACGGCCCTGGGCCTCGAAACCAGACGCGATCTCCAACGCCGCGTCCTCGTCACCCGCGATGACCACGGAGGTGGGCCCGTTGAGGGCGGCGATCGACACCCGGTCGGTGAGCAGCGGCAGCACCTCGTCCTCGGACGCCTGGACGGCGATCATCGCGCCACCGGTCGGAAGCTCCTGCATCAACCGGCCACGGGCGGCCACCAACGTCGCCGCGTCAGCCAGCGACAGCACACCCGCCACATGCGCGGCGGCCAGCTCACCGATCGAATGCCCGGAGAGGAAGTCCGGCGTCAGACCCCACGCCTCAACGAGCCGGAACAGCGCCACCTCAACCGCGAACAACGCGGGCTGAGTGAACGCCGTCTGATCCAGTACCGCCGCGTCATCCCCGAACAGCACATCCCGCAGCGGCCGCTCAAGGTACAGATCCAGATGCGCACACACCTCGTCCAACGCATCCGCGAACACCGGATAGGCGTCGTACAGCTCACGCCCCATCCCCAACCGCTGACTGCCCTGCCCCGTGAACAGGAACGCCACCTTGCCCTCGGCGACCGTCCCCTCGGCCACCCCCGGGGCGGCCTCGCCCCGGGCGAGCGCGTCGAGCGACCGCAGCAGCTCGTCCCGGTCGCCGACGGTCAGCACCGCACGCCGCTCCAGGGCGGCGCGGCCGACGGCCAGGGCGTGGGCGACGTCGAGCGGCGCCGCCTCCGGGCGTGACGCGATGTGGGTGTGCAGCCGCGCGGCCTGCTCCCGCAGCGCTTCGGCGTTCCTGGCCGACAGGGCGAACGGCAGAAGGCCGCCGAGGCCGTTCCGCTCGGGCGCCTCGGCCGGTGCGTCGACGGCCGGGGCCTGCTCGATGATGGTGTGCGCGTTGGTGCCACTGATACCGAACGAGGAGATACCGGCGCGGCGCGGACGGCCCGTCTCCGGCCACTCCACCTGCTCCGTCAGCAGCGAGACAGCCCCCGCCGACCAGTCCACATGCGGCGACGGCGCGTCCACGTGCAACGTCTGCGGCAACACACCGTGGCGCATCGCCAGCACCATCTTGATGACGCCCGCGACACCCGCCGCCGCCTGCGTGTGGCCGATGTTGGACTTGATGGACCCCAGCCACAACGGCCGGTCGGCCTCCCGCTGCTGCCCGTACGTGGCGAGCAGCGCCTGCGCCTCGATCGGGTCGCCCAGCGTCGTACCCGTGCCATGCGCCTCGACGACATCCACATCGCCGGTCGTCAGCCCGGCGCTGGTCAACGCCTGCCGGATGACGCGCTGCTGCGACGGACCGTTCGGCGCCGTCAGACCGTTCGACGCACCGTCCTGGTTGATGGCGGAGCCCCGGACCACCGCGAGCACCGGGTGGCCGTTGCGCCGCGCGTCCGACAGCCGCTCCACGAGCAGCATGCCCGCGCCCTCGCCCCAGCCCGTGCCGTCCGCACCGGCCGCGAACGCCTTGATCCGGCCATCGGCGGCCAGTCCGCGCTGACGGCTGAAGTCGATGAAGTTCTCGGGGGTGGACATCACCGTGACGCCGCCCGCGAGCGCCATCGTGCACTCGCCCTGCCGCAGCGCCTGCACCGCGAGATGCAGTGCCACCAGCGAGGACGAGCACGCCGTGTCGACCGTGATGGCCGGGCCCTCGAGGCCGAAGGTGTAGGCGACCCGCCCGGACACCACGCTCGCCGCGTTGCCCGTGCCCAGATGACCCTCCAGGCCCTCGGGCCCCCGCATCAGCAGCGAGAGATAGTCCTGGCCGTTGGTCCCGGCGAAGACACCGATCTGCTGACCGCGCAGCGTGGCCGGGTCGATGCCCGCGCGCTCGAACGCCTCCCAGGAGGTCTCCAGCAGCAGCCGCTGCTGCGGATCCATCGCCAGCGCCTCACGCGGCGAAATACCGAAGAACGACGCGTCGAAGTCCCCGGCGTCGTAGAGGAAACCACCCTCACGCGCGTACGACGTCCCCTGACGATCCGGATCCGGGTCGTACAGCCCCGCCAGATCCCAGCCACGGTCCGACGGGAACTCCGCAATCGCGTCCCCGCCAGCCGTCAGCAGCGCCCACAGCTCCTCCGGCGACCGCACCCCACCCGGGAAACGACAGCTCATCGCCACGATCGCGATCGGATCGTCGGCCACCGCGACCGCAGGCGCCACCACGCCACCCGCCGCCACAGCATCCGCGCCCAGCAGTTCAGCACGCAGATGGTCGGCCAGGGCCGTAGCGTTCGGGTAGTCGTAGATGAGCGTGGCGGGCAGCCGCAGGCCGGTCGCCGCGTTGAGACGGTTGCGGAGTTCGACGGCGGTGAGCGAGTCGAAGCCCAGCTCCTTGAAGGCACGCCCGGCCTCCACCGCCTCGGCCCCGCCGTGCCCCAGCACCGACGCGACCTGCGCACGCACCAGCTCCAGCAGCGTCTGTGCGCGCTCGTTCTCCGTCAGCCCGGACAGCCGCTCCGCGAGTGTGCCGGTGCCGGTCCCGGCGGTGGCGGCCGTGCGCGGCGCGCCCTCGGCGGCCGCCGCCGGACGCGCGGCCCGCACCTCGCCGAACAGCGCGCTCGGCCGTACGGCGGTGAACTCGGCGAGGAACCGGTCCCAGTCGAGGTCCGCGATCGTCACGGCGGTGTCATCGAGGTCCAGCGCCTGCCCCAGCGCGGTGAGCGCCGACTCGGGCGCCATCGGCGGCACTCCGTCGCGGCGCATCCGCCGGTCCAGCGCCTCGTCGGCGGCCATGCCGCCCTCGGCCCACGGGCCCCAGGCGATCGAGGTGGCGGGCAAGCCCTGGGCGCGGCGCCGCTCGGCCAGCGCGTCCAGATAGGCGTTGGCCGCCGCGTAGTTGCCCTGACCAGCGGCGCCCACCGATCCGGCGAGCGAGGAGAAGAGGACGAACGCCGAAAGGTCCAGGTCGCGGGTGAGCTCATGGAGGTTCTGCGCGGAGGTGGCCTTGGCGCGCACCACCCGCTCCAGCCGCTCGGCGTCCAGCGTGTCCACGAGGCCGTCGTCCAGCACACCGGCCGCGTGGACGACGGCGGTCAGCGGGAACTCGGCCGGTATGGACGCCAGCAGCGCGGCGAGCGCGTCCCGGTCCGCCACATCACACGCGGCCACCGTCACCCGAGCGCCCGAAGCCGCCAACTCATCGCACAACTCCGCTGCGCCCGGGGCGTCGAGCCCCCGACGGCTGGTGAGCACCACGTGCTCGGCGCCGTTCGCCACCAGCCAACGGGCCACATGCGCGCCCAGCGCACCCGTACCGCCCGTCACCAGGACCGAACCCGAGGCCCGCCAGCCCTCATCGCCGGACGTACGGGTCCCCGAAGCCTCCGTCAGCCGGCGCCCGAAGACGCCCGAGGCCCGCACGGCGACCTGGTCCTCGTCCGAGCCACCGGCTCCGGCCCCGGCCAGCACACCGGCCAACCGTCCCAGCGCACGCTCGTCGGCCGTCTCGGGAAGGTCGACCAGACCGCCCCACCGCTCCGGCAGCTCCAACGCCACCACCCGGCCGAGCCCCCACACCAACGCCTGACCAGGCGCCACCACACCATCCGAGCGCCCCACCGACACCGCACCCCGCGTCGCCACCCACAACGGCGCACCCACACCCGCATCACCCAACGCCTGCACCAACGCGGCCGTACGCAACAGCCCCGACTCGGGGGCGCCCTCGCCCACCGCCAGAAGTGACACCACACCCGTCACCGAGGCGTCGCCCACCGCCGTACGCAGTTCCTCCGCCATTCCGGCGCGGTCCACCGCGTTCGACTCGACCACGCGCACATCGACGCCACGCCCGGCCAGCATCCGCACCACACCCGTGGCCCAGGCACCCTCGGCCTCATCCACCGGGACGACCACCAACCAGCAACCACCCAGCACCCCGGTCGCCAACCGCTCCGTCACCGGCTTCCACGACACCCGATAACGCCAGCCGTCCACCGCCGAACGCACCGACTCCTGCCGCCGCCACGACGACAACGCGGGCAAGACCTCACCCAGCGAAACCCCCGGATCCACCGCGAGCTCCGCCGCCAGCGCGGCCACATCCCCGCGCTCCACCACATCCCAGAACCGCCCGTCGACGGCACCGCCCGGCGCGACCTCCGACGCCGCCGGGGCCTCCTCCCACCAGTACCGGGTGCGCTGGAAGGCGTAGGTCGGCAGCTCGACCCGCCGGGCCCCGGTGCCCTCGAAGTAGCCGCCCCAGTCCGGGGACTGGCCCCGGACGTGCAGCAGGGCGAGCGCGGCGGTCACCGACTCGGCCTCGGCGCGCCCCTTCCGCAGCGTGGCGGCGAACGCGGCGTCCGACGCCGAATCGGTCACACACTCCTGCGCCATCGCGGAGAGAACGCCATCGGGGCCGAGCTCGACGAAGGTCGTCACACCCTCCGCTTCCAGCGTCCGCACACCGTCGAGGAAGCGGACGGCCTCCCGGACGTGGCGCACCCAGAAGTCCGGACCGGTGATCTCCTCGGCGGACACCACGCCACCGGTGAGGTTGGAGACGACCGGGATCCGCGGGGCCTCGTACGACAGCCCCTCGGCCACCTCACGGAAGGCGTCCAACATGCCGTCCATACGCGGCGAGTGGAACGCGTGGCTCACGGCGAGCCGCTTGGTCTTACGACCCCGCTCCTCGAAGGACGCCGCGATCTCCAGCGCCACATCCTCATCACCGGCGATGACGACCGAGGAAGGCCCATTGAGCGCGGCAATGCTGACCCGCTCGCTCAGCAGCGGCGTCACCTCGTCCTCGGACGCCTGCACCGCGATCATCGCGCCACCGGCCGGAAGCTCCTGCATCAAACGGCCACGCGCCGCCACCAACGTCGCCGCATCCGCCAGCGACAACACACCCGCCACATGCGCGGCAGCAAGCTCACCGATCGAATGCCCGGAGAGAAAGTCCGGCGTCAGACCCCACGCCTCAACGAGACGGAACAGCGCCACCTCCACCGCGAACAACGCGGGCTGAGTGAACGCCGTCTGGTCCAAGACCGCCGCGTCATCCCCGAACAGCACATCCCGCAGCGGCCGCTCCAGATGCAGATCCAGATGCGCGCACACCTCGTCCAACGCATCCGCGAACACCGGATAGGCGTCGTACAGCTCACGCCCCATCCCCAACCGCTGGCTCCCCTGCCCCGTGAACAGGAACGCCACCTTGCCCTCGGCGACCGTCCCCTCGACCACATCCGGGACGGACTCGCCCCGAGCCACCGCGTCCAGGCCCGCCAGGAACGTCTCGCGGTCCGTGGTGACGAGGGCGGCGCGCCGCTCCAGCGCGGCGCGGCTGGTGGCGAGCGAGAAGGCGAGGTCGGTCGCGCTCAGCTCGGGGTGGGTGCGGAGATGGGTGGCCAACTGTGCGGCCTGGGCGTGCAGCGCCTGCCCGTCCTTCGCCGACAGCAGCCACGGCAGCACGGGCAGCTCACGCGGCGCGGGCTGCTCGCCCGGGGCGGCCGGGACGGCCGGAAGGGCCGGGACCGGGGCCTGCTCGATGATGGTGTGCGCGTTGGTGCCGCTGAGCCCGAAGGACGACACGCCCGCGCGGCGCGGACGGCCCGTCTCCGGCCACTCCACCTGCTCCGTCAGCAGCGAGACGGCCCCCGCCGACCAGTCCACATGCGGCGACGGCGCGTCCACGTGCAACGTCTGCGGCAGCACACCGTGCCGCATCGCCAGCACCATCTTGATGACGCCCGCGACACCGGCAGCGGCCTGCGTATGACCGATGTTGGACTTGATGGACCCCAGCCACAACGGCCGATCCCCATCCCGCTCCCGCCCGTACGTGGCCAGCAGCGCCTGCGCCTCGATCGGGTCACCCAGCGTCGTACCCGTACCGTGCGCCTCGACCGCGTCCACATCCCCGGCCGACAGCCCCGCACCGGCCAGCGCCTGCCGGATCACCCGCTGCTGCGAGGGACCGTTCGGCGCCGTCAGGCCATTGCTCGCACCGTCCTGGTTGATCGCGCTGCCCCGCACGATGGCCAGCACCGGGTGGCCGTTCTTCTCCGCGTCCGACAGCCGCTCGACCAGCAGCATGCCGACGCCCTCGCCCCAACCCGTGCCGTCCGCACCGGCCGCGAACGCCTTGATCCGGCCGTCCGCCGCGAGCCCGCGCTGACGGCTGAAGTCGACGAACGCCTCCGGCGTGGACATCACCGTGACGCCGCCCGCGAGCGCCATCGTGCACTCGCCCTGCCGCAGCGCCTGAACGGCCATGTGCAGGGCCACCAGCGACGACGAACACGCCGTGTCCACCGTCACCGCAGGACCCTCGAGGCCGAAGGTGTAGGCGACCCGCCCGGACACCACGCTCGCCGCGTTGCCCGTGCCCAGATGACCCTCCAGGCCCTCGGGCGGAGTGGAGACGAGCCCGGCGTAGTCCTGGCCGTTGGTGCCCGCGAAGACACCGGTACGGCTGCCGCGCAGCGTGGCCGGGTCGATGCCCGCGCGCTCGAACGCCTCCCAGGAGGTCTCCAGCAGCAGCCGCTGCTGCGGATCCATCGCCAGCGCCTCACGCGGCGAAATACCGAAGAACGACGCGTCGAAGTCCCCGGCGTCGTAGAGGAAACCACCCTCACGCGCGTACGACGTCCCCTGACGATCCGGATCCGGGTCGTACAGCCCCGCCAGATCCCAACCACGGTCCGACGGGAACTCCGCAATCGCGTCCCCACCAGCCGTCAGCAGCGCCCACAGCTCCTCCGGCGACCGCACCCCACCCGGGAAACGACAGCTCATCGCCACGATCGCGACCGGATCGTCGGCCACCGCGACCGCAGGCGCCACCACGCCACCCGCCACCACAGCATCCGCACCCACCAGCTCAGCACGCAGATGATCGGCCAGGGCGGTCGCGTTCGGGTAGTCGTAGATGAGCGTGGCGGCCAGCCGCAGGCCCGTCGCCGCGTTCAGCCGGTTGCGGAGTTCGATCGCGGCCAGCGAGTCGAAACCCAACTCCTTGAAGGCACGCCCGGCCTCCACCGCCTCGGCCCCGCCGTGCCCCAGCACCGACGCGACCTGCGCACGCACCAGCTCCAGCAGCGCACGGTCCTGTTCGGGCTTCGGGAGGCCGCTCAGGCGCTCGCCGAGCGGGGAGGCGGAGTCGGCGTCGGTGACGACCTTGGTGGTGTCGGCGCCGGTCGCGGTGCCCGGCCCGGCCTCCGCCGCCAGCTCGGCGATCAGCGGGCTGGGCCGTACGGCGGTGAGGGCGCGGGTGAAGTGCTCCCAGTCGAGGTCCGCGACCGTCACGGCGGTGTCATCGAGGTACAGCGCCTGCCCCAGCGCGGTGAGCGCCGACTCGGGCGCCATCGGCGGCATGCCCTCGCGGCGCATCCGCCGCTCCATGGCGTCGTCACCGGCCATCCCGGAGTCCGCCCACGGGCCCCAGGCGATCGAGGTGGCGGGCAAGCCCTGGGCGCGGCGCAGCTCGGCCAGCGCGTCCAAGTACGCGTTGGCGGCGGCATAGTTGCCCTGACCAGCGGCGCCCACCGACCCGGTGATCGAGGAGAAGAGGACGAACGCCGAAAGGTCCAGATCGCGCGTCAGCTCATCCAAATGCAGCGCGGCATCCACCTTCGCCCGGAGCACCGAGGCGAACCGCTCGGGCGTGAGCGCGTCCAGTACGCCGTCGTCCAGCACACCGGCCGCGTGCACGACGGCGGTCAGCGGGAGTTCGGCCGGTATGGACGCCAGCAACTCCGCGAGCGCGTCCCGGTCCGCCACATCACACGCGGCCACCGTCACCCGAGCGCCCGAAGCCGCCAGCTCATCCCGCAGCTCCACCGCGCCCGGAGCCTCCAGCCCCCGGCGGCTGGTGAGCACCACGTGCTCGGCGCCGTTCGCCACCAGCCAACGCGCCACATGCGCGCCCAGCGCACCCGTACCGCCCGTCACCAGCACCGAACCGGACGCCCGCCAGCCCTCATCGCCCGACGTCCGGCTCCCGGCCGCCCGCACCAGCCGGCGCCCGAAGACACCCGAGGCCCGCACCGCGACCTGATCCTCACCCGAGCCACCGGCCCCGGTCCCGGTCCCGGCCAGCACACCCGCCAACCGACCCAACGCACGCTCGTCCACCGACTCCGGCAGATCGACCAGACCGCCCCACCGCTCCGGCAGCTCCAACGCCGCCACCCGGCCGAGCCCCCACACCAACGCCTGACCAGGCGCCACCACACCATCCGAGCGCCCCACCGACACCGCACCCCGCGTCGCCACCCACAACGGCGCACCCACACCCGCATCACCCAACGCCTGCACCAACGCGGCCGTACGCAACAGCCCCGACTCGGGGGCGCCCTCGCCCACCGCCAGAAGTGACACCACACCCGTCACCGAGGCGTCGCCCACCGCCGTCCGCAGCTCCTCCGCGAGCCCGGCGCGGTCCACCGCGTTCGACTCGACCACGCGCACATCCACACCACGCCCGGCCAGCATCCGCACCACACCCGTGGCCCAGGCACCCTCGGCCGCGTCCACCGGGACGACCACCAACCAGCAACCACCCAGCACCCCGGTCGCCAACCGCTCCGTCACCGGCTTCCACGACACCCGATAACGCCAGCCGTCCACCGCCGAACGCACCGACTCCTGCCGCCGCCACGACGACAACGCGGGCAAGACCTCACCCAGCGAAACCCCCGGATCCACCGCGAGCTCCGCCGCCAGCGCGGCCACATCCCCGCGCTCCACCACATCCCAGAACCGCCCGTCCACCGCCGAACCCGGCCCGGCCTCGGCCGCCGATCCGGCCGGGGCCGGGGCGTTGAGCCAGTACCGCTGGCGCTGGAAGGCGTAGGTGGGCAGGTCGATCGTGCGGGCGCCGGTGGTGGCGTACGGGGCGGCCCAGTCGGCCTTCTTGCCCCGGACGTACGCCAGCGCCACGGCCGCCGTCAGGGTCTCGGCCTCGGGGCGCCCGCCGCGCAGCGCGGCGGCGTACGCGGTGCCGTCGGCGTCGGGCAGACAGTCCTGGGCCATGGCGGTGAGCACGGCGTCGGGGCCGAGCTCCAGGAAGGTGGTGGCGCCCTTGTCGGCCAGGGTGTGCACACCGTCGAGGAAGCGGACGGCCTCGCGGACGTGGCGCACCCAGTACTCGGGCGAGCACAGCTCCTCGGCGGTGGCGACGCGCCCGGTGACGGTGGAGACCACGGGGATGCGCGGCGGCGCGTACTCCAGCACCTGGGCGACGCGCCGGAATTCGGCGAGCATGCCGTCCATCAGCGGGGAGTGGAAGGCGTGGCTCACGGTGAGCCGCTTGGTCTTGCGGCCCCGCTCCTCGAAGGACGCCGCGATCTCCAGCGCGTCCTCCTCGGCGCCGGAGACGACGACGGAGCGGGGGCCGTTGATCGCGGCGATGCCGATCCGGTCCTCGCGCCCGGCGAGCAGCGGCAGCACCTCGTCCTCCGACGCCTGCACCGCGACCATCGCCCCACCCTCGGCAAGCTCCCGCATCAGCCGGCCACGGGCGGCGACCAGGGCGGCGGCGTCCTCCAGGGACAGCACACCCGCCACATGGACGGCCGCGAGCTCGCCGATGGAGTGTCCGGCGAGCAGTTCGGGGCGCAGCCCCCAGGACTCGATGAGGCGGTAGAGCGCGACCTCGATGGCGAACAGGGCGGGCTGGGTGTAGTCGGTGCGGTCCAGGAGGGCGGCCTCGGGGCTGCCCTCCTCGGCGAAGAGCACGTCGAGGAGCGGGAGTTCGAGCTGCTCCTCGAGGTACCAGCAGGCGTCGTCGAGGGCTTCGGCGAAGACGGGGTGGGTGGCGTAGAGCTCGCGGCCCATGCCGAGGCGCTGGCTGCCCTGTCCGGTGAACAGCAGGGCGAGCTTTCCGGCGGCGGGTGCGCCGCGCACGACGGACGGCCCGTCGCCGCCGTCGGCGAGGGTGCGCAGGGCGGAGAGGAAGCCGTCGCGGTCACCGGCGAGGAGCACGGCCCGCTGTTCGAAGGTGGCGCGGGTGGTGGCCAGGGAGTGGCCGATGTCGGTGAGGGCGAGGTCGGGGTCGGCCTCCAGCAGCGCGTGCAGCCGCTCGGCCTGGCCCTGGAGGGCGTCGGTGGTCTTCGCCGAGAGGGGCCAGGGCAGCAGGGCGGGTTCCGTGGCACCCTCGCCATCGGGCTCTTCGGCCTCGCCCTGCTCCTCCCCGTCGGCCGGAGGCTGCTCGATGATGGCGTGCGCGTTGGTGCCGCTCATGCCGAACGACGAGACGCCCGCGCGGCGCGGGCGGTCGCTCTCCGGCCAGGGCCGCGCCTCGGTCAGCAGCTCGATGTCACCGGCGGTCCAGTCGACATGCGGGGTCGGCTCGTCCACGTGGAGCGTCCGCGGCAGCACCCCGTGGCGCATCGCCATGACCATCTTGATGATGCCGCCGACACCGGCCGCGGACTGGGTGTGGCCGATGTTGGACTTGAGCGAGCCGAGCCACAGCGGCCGGTCCGCCTCGCGGTCCCGGCCGTAGGTGGCGAGCAGCGCCTGGGCCTCGATGGGGTCGCCCAGTGTCGTACCGGTGCCGTGGGCCTCGACCGCGTCGACCTCGCCGGCCGTGAGCCCGGCGTTGGCGAGGGCCTGGCGGATGACGCGCTGCTGGGCGGGGCCGCTGGGGGCGGTGAGGCCGTTGCTGGCGCCGTCCTGGTTGATGGCGGTGCCGCGGACGACGGCGAGGACCCGGTGACCGTTCCTCCGGGCGTCCGAGAGCCGCTCGACGAGCAGCATGCCGACGCCCTCGCCCCACGCGGTGCCGTCGGCCGCGGCGGCGAACGGCTTGCAGCGGCCGTCGGGGGCGAGGCCGCGCTGGCGGCTGAAGGCGATGAACGAGCCGGGGTTGGCCATGACCGCGGCGCCACCGGCGAGCGCCATGGTGCACTCGCCCGCGCGCAGCGCCTGGACGGCCAGGTGGAGCGCCACCAGGGAGGAGGAGCAGGCGGTGTCGACGGTGACGGTGGGGCCTTCGAAGCCGAAGGTGTAGGCGATGCGGCCGGAGGCGACACTGGCGGCGTTGCCGGTGACCAGATAGCCCTCGAAGCCCTGCTCGGCCTCGTGCAGCCGGGGGCCGTAGTCCTGGGTCTCGGCGCCGACGAACACACCGGTCCGGCCGCCCCGGAGGATCGCGGGGTCGATACCGGCGCGTTCGAAGACCTCCCAGGAGGTCTCCAGCAGCAGCCGCTGCTGCGGATCCATCGCGAGCGCTTCGCGCGGTGAGATTCCGAAGAACGCCGAATCGAACTCATCGGCGTCGTGCAGGAATCCGCCTTCGCGGGTATAGCTGCTGCCCGGCCGGTCCGGGTCGGGGTCGTAAAGTCCGGCGAGATCCCAGCCCCGGCTCACCGGGAATTCGGAGATGACGTCTTTTCCGCCCGCGACGATTTCCCACAGTTCTTCGGGGGATCCGGCCTCTCCGGGGAACCGGCAGCTCATTCCGACAATGGCGATGGGCTCGTCGGCGGCGATCGGGCCCATTCCGGCGTCGGCCGGGGAGGCGTCGGAGTCGCCGTCCGCACCGAGCAGTTCGGCCCGGACATGGCGGGCGAGGTCGGCGGGGGTGGGGTGGTCGAAGGCGAGGGTGACCGGCAGCCGCAGTCCGGTGGCGGCGGTCAGCCGGGCGTGCAGATCGACCGTGGCGAGGGAGTCGAAGCCCAGGTCGAGGAAGGGGCGCTCGGGGTCGAGGACGTCCGGCGCCTTGTCCTTGAGGGCCTGTTCGACGATCTCGCCGACCCAGGCGGTGAGGGCCTCGGCGCGCTCGGCCTCGGGAAGCGCGGCGAGCCGGTCGCGCCACGGGGACGCCCCTTCGGGGCTCGTGCCCCCCTTTTCGGTGTGCTCGGGCGTGAAATCCACGGACTCACTCACCATCGCGCGCCCCATTACCCTCGCAGACATAACACCAAGACCGTACGTCAGCTTTACACAGGGCAGGGCGGCTAGAAACCCCTTCAAACCCCCTATGGACCCCTATCATCCCTTTGGGGTCCCGTATCCGAGGGGCATCGCGCAATGGCCACCGTTAATTCACCAGAGTGCATGAGAATTCCGGCGGCGACAAGGATCTCGAGCAAATAATGCGCCCAGTATTCAGTTTTTCAGAGGTGGAGGGGGTTCAGAGGTGGAGGGGCGGCCTTTCGGTCCGCCCCTCCACCTCTCGGGGGATCGCCAGTTGGTCTCGGGGTGGTCAGCCGCGGTCGGGGGCTCTCTCGATGAACGGGGCCAGCAGCCCCGGTACCGCGGTCTCGGCGAGGGCGATTCCCTGGCCTTCGGTCAGGTCGTGCACGTGGTAGACGCCGTCGCCCGCGGCGGTGGTGGCGCCGAGGGTGATCAGCCCGGCCCGGCGCTGGAAGGGCGTCCGGGAGAGCTTCCAGCCGATGATCCCGTCGCGCTGGAGGGCGACGGTGCGGCGGGCGAACGCCCCGGAGCACGCGGCCAGATAGCGGCCGCGCAGCCCGTGGCCGAGGCTGCGGTAGGCGCTGAAGGCGAACGCCACCAGGACCGGAACCAGCACCACACCGGTGATCACACCGGTGATGACGAGCCACCGGCCCAGCCACAGGCCCAGGCCCACCGGGACGGCCGCGATCAGGACCGACCACATCAGGGCGCGGTTGATCCGGCGCCGCAGGGCCGCCTTGGGGTGCACGAGGAGACCCTTGCGCTCGATCAGCCCGGGGCCGGTCGGCAGTGCCTGGGCGGCGACCCGCATGGCCTCGTCGCGCGGGGTGGGCGGGGTCAGTCCGCGGCGCCTGCGGTTGTCCTCCTGGTTGCCCAGGCCGCTGGCCACGGCGTTGAGCTTGGCGCCCTTGGCCCAGCGCAGCGGGACGGGCTCGACGAGTTCGAGGCCGCGCAGATGGCGCTCCTCGATGCTCACGGAGCGGGTGGCCAGCAGTCCGCGGCGGATGCGGAGCACTCCGCCGTCCTCGCGGCGCAGTTCGTAACCGGCCCAGTTCTCGATGTAGGTGGCGGTGGAGCCGATCATGCCGAGGACGGCGATGACGACGGCGGCCAGCAGGATTCCGTACCAGAGCGGAATGGTGCCGAAGCGGTCCTCGAGGTCCTTGACGACGCCGAGGTCGAGCGGGTTCACCTGGAGCTCGCTCAGGGTGCGGTACGCACTGGCGGCGGCGATGAAGACACCGCCCACGCCCCATACGGTCAGCGGGCCGTAGCGCAGCCAGGACCAGTCCAGCCGGCTGAGCACACCGTCGCTGTCGGCCACCGGCCGGGCCCGGCCCGCGTCGCGCAGGGCGATGATCTGGCGGCGCAGTTCCAGGGCCTCGGCCTTGGTGATGCCGTCGAGGGCGAGCCTGCGCGCGGCGGCGTCGCTCTGGTCCCCGCTGTCGATCCGCAGCGTGGTGAGGCCGAAGACGCGGTGGACCGGGTTGGCGGTGAGGTCGACACCGCGGATGCGGCCGATCGGGACCGAGCGTTCGCTGCGGAAGAGCAGCCCGGTGTGGAGCTCGAAGCGGTCCTCGGTGAGCCGGTAGCGGGTGGTGAACAGCCGCATCAGCCCGATGCCGCTGATGACCAGGAAGGTCATGAACAGCGAGCCGAGGGTGATGATGACCTGGAGGTTGGTCTCGCCGCCGGTGACCGCGAGACTGGCCAGGAACATGGCCACCGGCGCGGCGAGGATGGAGAGGTTGACCAGGAGCAGCCGCCCGTTGAGCCGCCCCCAGTCGCGGCCGGCCGCGTGGGAGGACTGCCGCACGGTGGTCTCGGAGCTCATGTGGCGTCTCCCGGCACGGCCTGGGTGTACTTGGCCAGGTACTCCACCAGGTCCCCGGCGAGCTTGTGGTCGATGCCCTTGATCTTCACCGCGCCCGCGGCGGAGGCGGTGGTGACGGTGACGCCGGAGAGCCCGAACATCTGCTGCAGCGGGCCGCGCAGGGTGTCCACCGTCTGCACCCGGGACAGCGGCACGACCCGCCACTGCTGCCAGAGCCAGCCGGAGGCCGCGTAGACCGCCTCGTTGGTGGCCTCCCAGCGGTGGACCCGGTACCGCCAGGCCGGCATGACGGCCATGTAGAGCAGCCCGGGGACCAGCGAGATCAGCGTGGCCCACATGAAGAACTCACGCGTGGGGGGAATGGAGGCCCACAGGATCCCGAAGACGAGCGGCAGGGGCAGGGCGAAGAGTGCGGACTGCGTCGTCCACCAGCCGATCGCACGGCGGTCGACCCGGTGCCGAGGCGGTCGGAGCCTCAGATTGTCATGGCGTTCCACTGCTTCACCCTGCTCTTGCGTCCGACGGGTGCCGGGGCGGGGCCCGGCGGGGGTTGGTGGACTATGAAATCAGGCGGCTCAGACCGACGCACCGGTGGCGGTCTGCTGCGGGAGCTGACCGACCCCGGTGTCCTGGTCCTTCAGCTTGCGCATCTTGGCCAGCAGTACGGCGGTTCGGGTCAGCACCATGGCCAGCGACATGAAGACGAAGGCGTTGGCGTAGGTGTCCTGGCCGCTGATCTTGTAGTCGATGGAGAACTTGACCAGGTCCATGGTGAACCAGTGCTCGGCGCCGTAGGCGAAGAGGACACGTCCGCCGGAGAGGACGATCCACACCAGGGCGTAGCCGATGCCACCGATGGTGTAGAGCTCACCGGACGTGGCGTCCTTGTAGGCGGGCAGCAGCACTCCGGCGATCAGACCGCAGATGACGCCGGTGCCGACGCCCACGAGCTGGAGGGAAATGTCGTTGCCCTTGGTCGGGAAGGACTCGACGAAGATCGCGATGACCACGGCCACGGCGATGACCGAGCGCACCATCCGCATCGTGGTGATGCGGCGGCGGCCGATGTCGGTCGCCAGGATGATGATGAGAATCGTGCCACTGGCGATCAGTGCGGACAGGAACTGGCTCATCTGTGGCATATGCGACGTTCTCCAAGCCGAACGGGGATGTGCGTTCGGTGCGACGGCTCTCCGTCCCACCTGACTCAACGCTAGAAGCGGGCGAGCCACCGCGAGACGACTGAACGGTGGGTTCTGGCTGTCAACCGTCCGGTGGACACGGTGGACACGCGTGGTAGTACTGAGCCGTGCGCAATCACTCTCCGGGGGACGGCTCGCAGACCGGGGCGTACTACGGTCCCGAGTCCGGCACCCGCTGGTTCGGCCTCTGGGACGGCTTCTTCGCCGTCTCCTATCTCGTTACGGCGGTCCTGCTCTTCCTCTCCGGCGGCTCGCAGGTCAACCACTCCATCCCGATCGCCGCGCTGACCCTCATCGTGCCCTGGTACGCGGCGGTCGGCCGGACGCTGATGATCGAGGACACCTACGGTCCGCGGAACCTGGTCTTCGCGGCGGGCCTGGTGACGCTGTTCTGTCTCACCACGGCGTTCAACCTCGTCGGCGCGTTCGCGCTGTTCGCGGTCATCCCGATGCTCATCATGAGCCTGCCGATGGCCTCGGCGGTGGCGCTGGCCACGGTGGCCAATCTCTGCCCCGTGCTGGTGGTGGCGTTCACCGGTGAGGACCTGGGGCTGAGCGTCCTGGGCGTGCTGCCCATCTCGCTGCTGAGCATCGCGCTGTCGGTGCTGCTGGGGGTGTGGATCAAGCGGGTGGTGCGGCAGAGCAAGGGGCGCGGGCTGCTCATCGAGGAGTTGCGGCGCAGCCGGGAGCGGGTGGCCCGGCTCTCCCACGAGGCCGGTATCTCGGCCGAGCGCGAGCGGCTGGCCCGGGAGATCCACGACACCCTGGCGCAGGGCCTGACCAGCATCATCAGCCTGGTGCAGGCGGCCGAGTCGGAGGTGCGCGAGGCCCCGGACCAGGCGGTGAACCATCTGTCGCTGGCCGGGCGGGTGGCCAAGGAGTCGCTCGCCGAGGCCCGGGACTTCGTGGCCGCCCTCACCCCGCCCGCGCTGCGCGGCGGTTCGCTGTCCCAGGCGGTGCGGCGGCAGGCGGAGGGGCTGATCGCCGAGACCGGCCTGGAGGTGCGGTGTTCGGTGATGGGTGAGGAGAAGGCGCTGCCGATGGCGGTGAGCGTGGTGCTGCTGCGTACGGTGCAGGAGGCCATCGCCAATGTGCGCAAGCACGCCAAGCAGGCCCGTACGGTCGATGTGATCGTGGTCTTCGACCAGGGCGGGGTCCGGCTGCTGGTCCGCGACGACGGCGAGGGGTTCACCCCGGACGGCACCCAGGAGGGCTACGGGCTGCGCGGGATGCAGGCCCGGGTGGAGGAGATCGACGGGGTGGCGTCCGTCACCAGCAGCCCCGGACGGGGCACCACCGTGGAGGTGAGCGTGCCGATGACGGCGCTGGCCGGGGAGGAGTCGCGTGGCTGAGGGTATGCCGGGCGGGGCGAGCCCGATCAGGGTCCTGCTGGCCGACGACCACCCCGTGGTGCGGGAGGGGCTGAGCGCCATGCTGGAGTCCGCCGAGGGGATCACGGTGGTCGGGCAGGCCGGTTCCGGTGAGGAGGCGGTGGTCCAGGCGGTCGCCCTGCGGCCGGACATCACCCTGCTGGATCTGCGCATGGGCGGGATGGACGGGGTCGAGGCCACCGGGCAGATCCTGCGGCAGGTGCCGGGCTGCAAGGTGGTCATCGTGACCACGTACGAGGACGACTCCGACATCCTGCGCGCGGTGGAGGCGGGCGCCGCGGGCTATCTGCTGAAGGGCAGTTCACGCCAGGAGCTGATCGACGCGGTGCAGACCGCGGCGCGTGGCGAGACCGTGCTCACCCCGTCCCTCGCGGGCAAGCTCTTCCGCACCCGGGCGCCCGAGCCCTCCCCGCTCTCCGGCCGTGAGCGCGAGGTGCTGCGGCTGGTCGGCCGGGGGCTGACCAACGCCGAGATCGGCGCCGAGCTGTTCGTCAGCGAGGCCACGGTCAAGACGCATCTGCTGCGCTCGTACCGGAAGCTCGGTGTGTCCGACCGCACGGCCGCGGTGATGAAGGCCATGGAACTCGGCTTGTTGAACTGAGAGGGCCCGCTACACCGTGCCCGTGAGGCTGCTGTCGGAGAGCTTCGCGGGGAGGTCGCGGCGGCGCTTGACGTTCAGCTTGCGGTAGATGCGGGTCAGGTGCTGCTCCACCGTGCTGACGGTGACGAACAGCTTGGAGGCGATCTCCCGGTTGGTGTTGCCGTGTGCGGCCAGCACCGCGATCCGCACCTCCGCCTCGGTCAGCGCCTCCACATCGCGCTGCGCCTCGGTCCCCTGGCCCGGCTGGGCGGCGGCCGCCGCGAGCTCGCCGGGGTCCGCGTGCCGGGGCATCAGCTCACGGCAGAGCGGATCGGCGCCGCAGGTCTTGGCCACGTGCCATGCCTTGCGGACGAGCACCCGGCCCCGGTTGAAGTCCCCCAGCGCGCGGTAGGCGCGGCCGAGTTCGCCGAGGGCGACGGCGAGCTGGATGCGGTCGTCGCCACCCTCCAGGATCTCGACGGCCTCCTTGAGCCGGGGCACCCGGCGCTTGAGCTCGTCGGTGCGGGCGAGGACGACCAGCAGGGCGCCGCGCAGCCGGGTGTCCTCCGGGCCCAGCCGCAGCTGCTCCTCGGCCAGCGCGCGGGCGCGCCCCGGGTCGCCGAGGGCCAGCCAGGTCTCGGCGGCGTCCAGCCGCCAGGGGGCCAGCAGGGGGACGTCCATCCGCCAGGCGCCCATCAGCTCACCGGCGGCCGTGAAGTCGCCGAGCGCGGCGTGGTAGCGGCCGGTGGCCAGGTGGCAGCGGCCCCTGGCGCGCAGGTAGAACAGCCCGGGGAGGGTCTGGAAGAGCTCCTCGGGCAGGGGCTGTTCGAGCAGCGCCATGGCCTCGTCGTAGTGGCCCATCCCGGTCTCGGCCTGGATCAGGGTGGACAGCAGCAGTCCCAGCCCCACGCCCCAGCCCTGGACCGAGATCCGCGACATCGCGGTGCGCGCCTGGTGCGCGGCGACCTGCAGATCGCCCTGGCGCAGCGCGATGTCGGCCCGTACGGCCGACAGCAGCGCCTGCCAGGTGGGCACGCGGCGGGAGGAGCATTCGCCCTGCAGCCGCTCGCACCAGGACAGCGCGAGGTCGAGCCGGCCGGCCAGGACGAGTGCCATCAGCGCGACGACCAGCGGCTGGAGGGTGCTGTCGCTCAGGTGGTAGCGCTGCAGCACCCGCTCGGCCTCGGTGACGGCACGGTCGGCCTGGCCCTCGGTGAGCACGGCGGACATGGTGGCGGCGGCGTGGGCGTGGGCCAGGTCGGCCATGTCGCGCGGGGCTCCGGCAGTGGTCCCCGTGGTGCCGGTTCCGACGGTGGGGAGGCGGTCGCGCAGCGGGGGGCTGAGCATGGTCAGCCACTGGGCGGAGGCGGCGACGGCGGCGGTCATCGCGGGGTCACCGCCGGTGGCGGCCGAGCGGGCCAGCGCGGAGACGGCGCCGGCCGCCGCGTCCAGCCGCCCCGACCAGGCGAGGTAGGAGGTGATCGGGGCGACGTCGCGCGGGGCGAGCAAGCCCCGCTCGGCGTCCTCGGTGAGCTCCGGCAGATGGCTCTCGGCGGCGGCCGGGCCGATCCGCCAGGCGATGCTGACCAGCCGGGCCTTGAGCGCGGTGCGTTCGGGACCGGGCGCGCAGGCGTGGTGCGCGCATTCGAGGCAGCGGAGCGCGAACTCCAACTCCTCCTCGACCAGGGCGAATTCGGCGGCCTCGCGCAGCACGGGGACGGTCCAGCGCTCGGCGTCCTGCCGGGCGGAGACCAACTGGCGGGCCACGTCGAGCGCGGAGGCGCCGTCGGCGTGCAGCAGCCGGGCGGCGCGGGCGTGCAGCGCGCCGCGCGCGGTCGCGGGGGTCGCGTCGAGCACCGCGCTACGGGCCACCTCGTCGCGGAAGGCGTTGTGCTCCAGGATGGCGCACTGGTGCAGGTCCTGGACGCCCTGCTGGACCGTGTTGACGCTCAGGTCCAGGAGTTGGCCGAGCAGGCGTGGGGAGCGGGCGTCGCCGAGGACGGCGACACCGCGGGCGATCCGCAGCACTTCGGGCTCGCCCCGGTGCAGACAGCCGAGGACGGCGTGGGCGAACGCCTCGCCGGGCGCCGGGCGCTGCTGGGCCTCGCCGTGTTCGCCGACGGTCCGCCAGTCCTCCAGCAGGGCGCGCAGCAGCAGCGGGTTGCCGCCGGAGACGCGGTGGCATTCGGGGGCGAGGCGGGCGGCGACGGTGGCGGACAGGGTGCCGGACAGCGCCTCGGCGACGCCCGACTCGGTGAGCATGTGCAGCCGCATGCGCACACAGTTGGGCTGGCGGAGCAGTTCGGCGTGGAAGGTGAACTGCTCCTGACGGAGTCGGGGGGATTCGGTGAGGACGATGAGAACCTTCGCCTGACGCACCCGCCGGGCCAGGTGGAGCAGGAATTGCAGGGACTGGTCGTCGCCGGAGTGCACATCGTCGACAAGGACGACAAGTGTGCGATCGTCGACCATCCGCAGCAGCACGGAGGAAATCTGGGACATCACGTGCATGCGTCCCGCGGCGGTGGATTCCAGCGCGTTTCCGTCAAGCAGCGCGATCACTTCGGATCGCACATCGGCGGGCATCGCACCGTTATCGAAAATCTTTCGGACAATTCCGAAGGGAAGGTCCCGCTCGGCCCGCGAACCGGTCGCTTCCAGGAGCAACGCACCGCTTTCGATGGCCTGTTCGGCAAAGGTGTTCAGCAGTGTGGTCTTGCCACTGGCCACCGCACCGCTGACAAGAGCCAGCCGACCCCGGCCCTGCGTCGCGCCGCGCAGCATTTCACGCAGCGCGGAGAGGTGGTTCTCCCATTCGAAGAGGTTCGCAGGCAAAGAATTCATCCCCCGATGAAGCCACCTGATGCCCCCAGCGGACCGCCGGGGGCATCGAGCGTGACGAGTGGTGTTTTCCAGTGCGTCGGGCAGGTTCCTGAGGCGGTCGACTCAGGGTCTCGACCCCGAAAGCGCCTCCGCGACGAGACTCATAATCGGCCCTTGATGCCCGGCCAAGAAGAAGTGGCCACCCGGGAACACCCGGATGTCGAACCCGCCGGTGGTGTGCGACCGCCAGCCTTCCGCCTCCTCGAGGCTGGTCCTGGGGTCGTTGTCGCCGGTCAGCACGGTGATCGGCGAGCGGACGGCGGCGCCGGGCACCGAGCGGTAGGTCTCGATCGCCTTGTAGTCACCGCGAATCGCCGGCATCGCCATGCGCAGGATCTCCTCATTTCCGAGGACGCGGGAATCGGTGCCGCTCAGCAGCTTCATCTCGCGTACGACGCCGTCGTCATCGCGCCGATGCACATTCTCATCACGGTAACGGGACGGCGCCCGGCGGCCGGAGGCGAAGAGGGTGAGCGCGGAGAACTCCGGGTCGGCCTCCTCCAGCCGGCGGGCCACCTCGAACGCGAGAACGGCGCCCATGCTGTGCCCGAAGAAGACGACCGGGAGATCGAGCCAGGGCTTCAACTCCGCGGCGATGGTGTCGGCGTACTCGTCGATGGTCTCGATCAGCGGGTCCTGCCGCCGGTCCTGACGCCCCGGATACTGCACGCACAGGACATCAGCGGACGACGAAAGCGTTTGGGACATCGGGAAGAAGAACGACGCCGAACCCCCGGCATGGGGCAGACAGACCAGACGGGCGCGACTCTCGGGCATCGGATGGAATCGTCGTATCCAGACGCTGTCTTCTCGCTGTGCACCCATGCGTAGGGAAAGTCTTTCACTCGTCAAGCAATATGTGGGGGACAGACGGCAGAGCGTACCGGGCAGCATCCAAGGACGCGCGGCACAGCACTGCCCCTTCATGATTAACACGCCCAATGATGTAGGGGGCACCCCTAGTCTAGGGGGATTGTTCTTGACTGGGGTCACGGGGCGTGCGCGACTGTCGTGCGCTCTTGTTGAGCGCCTCCACCAGATCGTCCAGGGCGTCGACGAGTTGCTCCGCGTCGCGCAGCGCCACCCCCGGACGGTCCCCGGACCGCTGCCGCCACCGCTCCAGCGACTGGTGCACCGGCGACCAGTTGAGCGGCCGTCGCTCCCGTACCGCCTTCACCGCCTCCGGCAGCGCCTGCCGCAGTGCCCCGGCGAAGTCCCCGGCCTCCTCCGACGGCGGCGCGTCCCGCTCCGGAAGATGCGCCTCCAGCAACATGGCGACCCGGCCCATCGTGGACAGCGCCGTCTGCGCCGCCCGTGCCGCGGGCCGCGACAGCCCGCGGTGGCGCACCGGTTCCCGGTGCGCCTGGGTCTCGCTCTGCTCCCAGGCCGCCCGTGCCGCGCGGGCGTCCAGCAGGGCGTCCCGCACCTGGCGGGGACGGCGCTCGGCGGGGCGGGCGTAGGCGTCGAAAACGGCGGTGGCGAAGGCGCCGTTGGCGGCCAGCCAGTCCGCGAGCCGGTCCCGCAGCCGCGGTGTCTCCCAGGCGGGGAAGACCGCGTACGCGACCATCGCCAGCACCCCGCCGAGCAGCGTCAGCGCCACCCGCGCCTGCACGGTCTGATGCCACGCCTCGCCCGCGATGCTGAGCAGGAAGACCACGTACGCGCTCACGCACGCGGAGGTCACGATGAAGCCGGTGCGCAGCAGCAGATACATCGACAGGACGGACAGCACGGCCAGTCCGGCGCTCAGATACGAGCCGGGGTGGACCAGCGCCACCACCCCGCCGCCGACCAGCACTCCGCCCAGGGTGCCCAGGAAGCGGGCGACACCGCGGGAGTAGGTCTGGGCGAAGTCCGGCCGCAGGACCATCGTGGAGGTCAGCGGCGCCCAGTAGGAGTGTCCCAGCGGCAGCGTCGTGCTCAGCAGATAGCCGCTGACGCTGACCGCGCACAGGCGCACCGCGTGCCGCAGCACCGGCGAGGACCAGCGGGCCTCGCGGCGGACGGCACGCAGCGCCATGGCGGCGGTGCCCCCGATACCGGGGCGGGGCAGGAAGCGGTGCACCATCCGGCCTTCGGCCGACACCTCCTCCACCGGCTCGTCGGACGCCTCCACCACGTCCGCCACCAGCGAGAAGAGCCGCAGCGCGGCACGGCGGGCGGCACCGGTCAGCTTGGGCCCGTCCGCCGGCATCCGCAGGACGGCCATGGCCTCGAAGGGCACCCGCACCGGTGTGCCGTGGCGGATGGCGTGGGCCACCGCGTCCAGCACGGTGCCGGTGGCGGCCAGCAGTTCCCGCACCCGGTCGCGCTCCGGCCCCTCCTCGGGGGCGCCGACCACCGGGTCGGCCAGCGAGGCGAGCACCGGGCGGATCCGCTCGGCCAGCAGCCGGTAGCCGCTCAGCTGCCGGGGCCGCCGCCGGGCCTGACGGGGCGTCAGGGCGGCGGCACTGCGGGCGTCCATCAGCGGCTTGGGGTCGAAGGGCGCCACCGGCTCGTGGCGCAGCCTGCGGGCGTAGTCCGCCACGGCGGCGAGCGCGTCGGCGAGGGCGTCGCGCTGCACGCCCCACGGCCGTACCGGGAAGAGCACGATCAGCGCGGCCTGCACGACGCCGCCGAGCCCCACCAGCAGGGCGTGCCCCAGGGCGCCCGTGACCGAGGTCGGGAGGGTGACCGTGATCAGCATGACGGCCACCATCTGGGTGGAGACCAGCCCGGAGACCGGGCCGACCGCCCACGACATGCCCGTCATCAGCGTCCACACGGCGAGCATGAGGACGAAGGTGAGGGTGTGGGCGGCGGCCAGATAGCCGAGGAAGGTGCTCACCGCGAGACCGCTCGCGGCGGCCAGCGCCAGCCAGGGGCGGGGGCGCCAGCTGCGCTGGAAGGTGGCGATCCCGGCGGAGAAGGCGCCGAAGGCGGCCGAGACGGCGAGCGTCGGCGAGCCCAGCCACAGCGCCACCCCGACGACGAGCGCGACCCCGCACGCGCCGCGGACCGCGACCAGCGGTTCGGTCCTGGTGCGCTCGATCGCGAGGCCCGTCCGGGCGGTCTCCTTCAACGCGTGCGACCAGGTCATACGGCGAGACTACGGGGTGGCCCCGGGAGAACTGAACCAGCCGTTCCGGTCCGGGTCTCCCGGGTGCGGCCCCTGGCGGGGCCGGGCCCGGGACCGGCCACGGACCAACCCCGGATCCGGCCAGGACCGGCCCGGGATCAGTCCTCGCACGCATCACATCGTGTGTGCCACATCCCAGTGGCTCACCTGTCCCTGGGACATGAGAACTTCCCGTGCGGCCCCCAGTGCGCTATCCGTCCCGCCGGGTTCTGGGTGAACGCGCCGCAGTACAGCACCGGCTCCGAGCCCCGGTCGGTGTGGTGCAGGATCACCACCGGCTTGTCCCGGGGCACCGAGCGGCCCCGCCCGACGTCCAGATAGCCGCTGGCGCCCTGCTTCCGTATGCCGTTGTCGAGGCCGATCTGCACATTGGAGCGCTCCACGTTGTCCGTGCTGCGGAAGGCCCGGTTGGCGGCCTCGGCCATCAGCTGCATCGCGTCGTACGCCAGGGCGGCCCGTCCGTCGTCGCGCCACAGGTCATGGGATCCGAAGTCCCGGGCGTAGTCGGCGTTGAACTTCTTGGCGATGTCGCTCAGCCGCGGATGGCCCGCGGGCAGCACGTGGACGGTGTGGTACAGCCGCAGCCAGGGCCGGTCCGCGTACTCACCGGCGAGGGCGGCGGTGGTGAGGTCATTGCCGCCGAGCACCGTGAGCTTCCTGCCCTCGCACGCCGTGTTGTCCCCGAAGTCGTCGAGGAACGCGCTGAACTGGAGGGCGCGGGAGGCCCAGTAGACGACCGTCCGGGGGTTGGCGGTGATCCGCTCGCACACCGCGTCGGCCAGCTCGCCGATGCTCTCCTTACGGGCGACACCGTCCTTCGGCGGCTGCCCCTGGGCGAGACCGCCGCCCCGCCCGCCGGGGGTGTACTCCAGGGTGAACGGCCGGGCGCCGAACCGCTCGGCGAACAGCGTCCCTATCTCGTCGCTGTACAGATCCCGGGGATCCTTGACGACCACGGCGGCGCGGGCCGGGGAGCAGCTCCCGATGCCGTCGTCCATGATGTTGCCCCGGTGGGCGAAGTCGGCCTCGACCGCGGCCTCGCGGCTGTTGGTGGGCGCCACCCTGCGGTAGTACCCGTCCACCTGCATCAGATCCGCCGTGGCCGTGGTGCCCACGACGGGGATGCGCGCGGCGCCCAGGATGCGCACGGCCTCCTGGGTCTGCTTCAGGCTCTTGGAGAAGCCCACCACGCCGATGATCCCGGAGCCCTTCTCACGGGCGTCCTCGGCGACCTGGCGGGCGATGCGGGGCGCGCCCGCGAAGTTCTCCCCCGCGTTACGGCTGTCGACGCGCAGCCAGACCTTCTGGGAGTCGTTGCTCGCCTCGTCGTTCAGCGCGCGCTGGGCCAGGGCGATACCGCGCAGCTCGGGCACCGCCGCGTTGTACCGCTGCCCCTCCTGGTCGGCGGCCACGTCAGAGCCGATGTGCACCACCGTACGGGCGGTGCCGCCGTGGTCCCCGACCTCGCGGTCCACCCGTGCGTTCTCCTCGCGGATCAGCCGCCGGGCGTCCTCGTACTGCTTCCGCGGCGAGTCCGCGCTCAGCTCGGGGCGGCCCGCGACGACCTCGCTGGACGCCCCGCCCAGACAGCCGCGGTCCGGCTCGTCGGTGATCCGGTCGACCAGCCACACACCCGGCGCGCTCAGCAGGGCCGCCACCACGGCCCCGGTCAGGGCCAGCTCGGCGGCCGGGCCGAGCCGGAAGGTGCGCGGCGAGACGGGGTCGAGGTCCAGCGCCTCCGACTCCGGCACGGGCTCGGGCAGCGCGGCGCGCAGCGGCCGGGGCGCCCGCGACGGCATCCCGCTCGCGCCGCGCAGCCGGGCGGCCGCCCGGCCCAGCCCTCCGCCCTCTCCCTCGGCCACCCCGCCGGGCGGGGGCACGGCCGCCCCGTCAGCCCGGGACGCGTGCGCCCCGTCAGCGCGGGACGCGGCCGGCCCGCCCGCCGGGGCCACGGCCACCACCACGACCGCCGCGCACCGGGTGTCCCGGGCGGCCTCTCCGTACGCCTCCAGGAAGCGCTCCCCGGCCGCCGCACCCGCGGCGTCCTCCGGCAGCTCCAGCAGAAAGACGCACCGGGTGCGCCGCCGGCGCCGCCAGGGCGAGATCCGGCCCGGCCGCGCCGCGCGCCGCAGATCCGCCAGCAGCGCGCGCAACAGCAGCTCCTCCCACCGGCCGACCGCCGCCTCCCCGTCCCGCGCGCGCTCGGCGCGCACCAGCCGCGCGGCGTTCTCGAAGAACTCCTCGGCGGTGCGGCCATGGCTGATGCGCCGCCAGTCCGCGTACCAGCCGCGCCGGGTGGAGCGCAGCAGCCGACGGGTCCGGCGCCGCCCCCACCACCAGCGCGGCAGCAGCTGGAAGAGGGGGCGCACCAGCAGCCGGCGCAGCTCCGCGACCCAGCCCGGCCCCGGCGTGCTCCCCGACCCGTTGTCACCGCCTTCGCCGCCGAGCGTCCACAACGCCCGCAGCAGCGGCCCTCGTGCGATCCGCCGGGCGTAGCAGTGGTCGCGCAGCGCACCGCCGTCCGGCTCGGGGGCCCGCGGGTCCAGCGCCTGCTCGACGATGTCCCGCATCAGCCAGAAATCGGTGAGCCGCAGACCGCCGGTGCGGCGGGGCACATCGACGCACAGCTCCCGGCCGAGGTCCAGCGTCAGCGGCCGCCGCCCGGCGGCCCCGCGGATCTCATCGGGGCCCAGCGCCGCGTACGGCACCCGCTTGGCGCCGTCCGGATAGAGCATCCGGCGCAAGCCCCGCATCGCCCGGTGGGCGCGGGCCGCCGCCCCCTCGCCGCCCGCGAGCAGCAGCACGGGCGGCAGCAGATCCCGCGCCTTGGCCTTTCGGTCCCGAGGCACCACGGCGCCCTTGAACGCCTCGATGAACTCCTCGGTCCCTTCTCCCTCCATGAACCCAGGCACGTCGCCTCCCCCGTTTTCCCCCGGCTTCCCGTGCTTGTTGCGCCTGGGATCCCCGCCCGTCACAACGGCGAAACCCCCTGCCGGACCGGGTCCGGCAGGGGGCGGGCAAACCACTCATACGTGCGAATCACACGTCACACACGCCTCAGTGGCCTCAGTGGTTCTTCACCCTCAGTGGTTCTACGCCTCAGTGGTTCTTCGGGAAGCCGAGGTTGATGCCGACCTCCTCCGACGGCTCCGGCCAGCGGGTGGTGACGACCTTGCCGCGGGTGTAGAAGTGCACCCCGTCGTTGCCGTAGATGTGGTGGTCGCCGAAGAGCGAGTCCTTCCAGCCGCCGAAGGAGTGGTAGCCCACCGGCACCGGGATCGGCACATTGACGCCGACCATGCCCGCCTCCACCTCCAGCTGGAAGCGGCGGGCGGCGCCGCCGTCGCGGGTGAAGATGGCCGTGCCGTTGCCCCACTGCGAGCTGTTGATCAGCGCGATGGCCTCGTCGTAGGTCTCGGCACGTACCACGCACAGCACCGGGCCGAAGATCTCGTCACGGTAGGCGTCGGCCGTCGGCGGGACCCGGTCCAGCAGCGAGACACCGATGAAGAAGCCGTTCTCATGGCCCTCGACGGTGTACCCCGTGCCGTCCACGACCACCTCGGCGCCCTGGGCCGCGGCCCCGTGGACATAGGAGGCGACCTTGTCGCGGTGCTCCTTGGTGATGAGCGGGCCCATCTCGGAGGCCGGGTCGTTCCCGGGGCCGATCCGCAGGCGGGCGGCCCGGTCGGCGATCTTCTTCACCAGCTCGTCGCCCGCGTCGCCGACGGCGACCACGACGGAGACCGCCATGCAGCGCTCACCGGCCGAGCCGTAGGCCGCGTTGATGGCGTTGTCCGCCGCGAAGTCCAGATCGGCGTCGGGCAGCACCAGCATGTGGTTCTTGGCGCCGCCGAGCGCCTGCACCCGCTTGCCGTGCTCGACGGCCCTGGACTGGATGTACTTCGCGATCGGCGTGGAGCCCACGAAGCTGACGGCCGCGACGTCCGGGTGCTCCAGCAGCCGGTCGACGGCCACCTTGTCGCCGTTGACCACGTTCAGCACCCCGTCCGGCAGCCCCGCCTCGGAGGCCAGCTCGGCCAGCCGGTGGGAGGCCGAGGGGTCCTTCTCGCTGGGCTTGAGGACGAAGGTGTTACCGCAGGCGATGGCCACCGGGAACATCCACAGCGGCACCATCGCCGGGAAGTTGAACGGAGTGATGCCCGCGACCACACCCAGCGGCTGGCGGATCGAGGAGACGTCGACCCCGGTGGAGACCTGGGTGGACAGCTCGCCCTTCAGCTTCTCGGCGATCCCGCAGGCCAGCTCCACGATCTCCAGACCGCGGGCCACCTCGCCGAGCGCGTCCGAGTGGACCTTGCCGTGCTCGGCGGTGATCAGCTCGGCGATCTCGTCGCGGTGGGCGTCCAGCAGCTCGCGGTACTTGTAGAGGATCGCGGTGCGCCTGGACAGCGAAATGGTGCCCCAGGAGCGGTACGCCTCCTTGGCCGCGGCCACGGCCGCGTCGACCTCGTCCACGGAGGCCAGGGCGACCTGGGTGTCCTGGGCGCCGGTGGCGGGGTTGTAGACCGGTCCGTACGCGCCGGTCGCGCCCTCGACGGTCTTTCCGCCGATCCAGTGGTTGACGGTCTTCATGGGTGCGGAGCCTTTCTCTCGAAAAACGTCAGAGGTGGCGGCGGCGTGCGGCGGCCTGCCGGTCGTAGTCCTCGCGGGCCTTCACGGCGGCCGGACGGGTCGCGGTCTGGGCGACAGGCACATCCCACCACGCCTGTGCCTCGGGTGCGCCGGACACTGTGTCGGCCGTTTCGGTCTCCACATAGACACATGTGGGCCGGTCCGAGGCGCGGGCCTCGGCGAGCGCCGCCCGCAGCTCGCCCACGGTCTTCGCGCGCAGCACGTCCATGCCCAGCGAGGCGGCGTTGGCGGCCAGGTCGACCGGGAGCGGATCGCCGGTGTACTGCCCGTCGGCCGCCCGGAAGCGGTAGGCGGTGCCGAAGCGCTCGGCGCCGGTGGTCTCCGACAGACCGCCGATCGAGGCGTAGCCGTGGTTCTGGAACAGCACGATGTTGATGTTGATGCCCTCCTGGACCGCGGTGACGATCTCGGTGGGCATCATCAGATACGTACCGTCGCCGACCAGCGCCCAGACCGGGGTGCCGGGCGCCGCGAGCCGTACGCCGATGGCGCCGGGGATCTCGTATCCCATGCAGGAGTAGCCGTATTCGAGGTGGTACTGGCGCGGGGAGCGGGCGCGCCACAGCTTGTGGAGGTCGCCCGGCAGCGAGCCCGCCGCGTTGATCACCACGTCCTCGTCGCCGACGACCGCGTCCAGCGCGCCCAGCACCTGGGTCTGGGACGGGCGGGCGGTCTCGTCCCCGGCGGCGTAGGCGGCGTCCACCCGGCGCTCCCACGCGGTCTTCCCCTGGCGGTACTCGGCCTCGTACGTCTCGTCCACCCGGTGGCCCGCCAGCTCGGCGGTGAGCGCCTCGAGCGCGGCGCGGGCGTCGGCGACCACGGTGGTGGCGCCGAGCTTGTGGGCGTCGAACGGCGTGATGTTGAGGTTGAGGAAGCGGACGGCCGGGTCGGCGAACAGGGTCGCGGAGGCGGTGGTGAAGTCGCTGTAGCGGGTGCCCACGCCGATGACCAGGTCGGCGGTGCGGGCCAGGTCGTCCGCGACGGCGGTGCCGGTGTGGCCGATCCCGCCGATGTCGGCGGGGT
The DNA here is from genome assembly GCF_055597465.1 of Streptomyces yongxingensis. Classification (NCBI taxonomy): domain Bacteria; kingdom Bacillati; phylum Actinomycetota; class Actinomycetes; order Kitasatosporales; family Streptomycetaceae; genus Streptomyces; species Streptomyces yongxingensis. The sequence continues at coordinate 6,986,038 of NZ_CM145717.1, read as the reverse complement.
GGTCGTAGCGCAGCGAGCCCTTGCCCGCCTGGGTGGAGGCCACCGGGATGCCGGTCGCGTCCACGAGGGCGCGCAAGCTGTCCTCCGCCTCGCTGTGGTGGACCCCGCCGCCCGCGACGATCAGCGGCCGGCGGGCGGCGCGGATGGTCCGCGCTGCGGCGGCCGCCTCGGCCGCCTCGGGGGCGGGCCGGCGGACGTGCCAGACCCGGTCGGCGAAGAACTCCTCGGGCCAGTCGAACGCCTCGGCCTGGACGTCCTGCGGCAGGGCCAGGGTGACGGCGCCGGTCTCGGCCGGGTCCGCCAGCACCCGCATGGCCTGGAGCGCGGCCGGGATCAGCGCCTCGGGGCGCACCACCCGGTCGAAGTAGCGGGAGACCGGGCGCAGCGCGTCGTTCACCGAGATGTCGCCCGCGTACGGCACTTCGAGCTGCTGGAGCACCGGGTCGGCGGGCCGGGTGGCGAAGATGTCGCCGGGCAGCAGCAGCACCGGCAGCCGGTTGACGGTGGCGAGCGCGGCACCGGTGACCAGGTTGGTGGCGCCGGGGCCGATGGAGGTGGTGACGGCCTGGGCGGCGAGCCGGTTGTTCTGCCGGGCGTAGCCGACCGCGGCGTGCACCATCGCCTGCTCGTTACGGCCTTGGAGGTACGGCATGGTCTCCGGCCCGGACTCCAGCAGCGCCTGGCCGAGCCCGGCCACATTGCCGTGGCCGAAGATCCCCCAGGTGGCGTTGATCAGGCGATGCCGCTGCCCGTCCCGCTCGGTGTACTGGTGGGCCAGGAACTCCACCAGCGCCTGGGCGACGGTGAGGCGGCGCACTGCCGAATCATTCATCGTGGGTCTCCAGCGGGTGCTTGATAGAGGGGCAGACGGGGGTCGACCGGCTGGTCCGGCCAGGTGGAGCGGATCCAGGCGTGATCGGGGTGGTCGCAGATGAGCCAGGCGCGCTCGGCCTCCGGGCCCGCCATGACGTTCAGGTAGTACATGTCATGCCCGGGGGCGGCGATGGAGGGGCCGTGCCAGCCGTCGGGGATCAGGACGGTGTCCCCGGAGCGGACCTCGGCGAGCACGTCGGTGCCGCGGCCGTGGCCCGACGGGGAGACCCGCTGATAGCCGATGCCCTCGTTGCCGTGGGCCTCGGCGATCTCGAAGTAGTAGATCTCCTCCAGCTCGCTCTCCTCGCCGGGGCGGCACTGGTCGTGCTTGTGCGGCGGGTACGAGGACCAGTTGCCGCCCGGGGTGAGCACCTCGACGGCGATCAGCTTGTCGCACTCGAAGACGTTCGCGGCGCCGAAGTTGTTGACCTGCCGCGAGCAGTTGCCGCTGCCGCGCAGCTCGACGGGGACGGCGGAGGCCGGTCCGTAGCGCGCGGGCAGCCGGCGCTCGCAGCGGGCGCCGGTGAGCGCGAAGCGGCCGCCCGCGCCACTGGCGATCCGGGCGTGGGAGTCGCGCGGCAGATAGACGAAGTCGCTCACCCCGCTGAACACGCTCTCCCGGCCGTGCAGTTCGAAGGTCTCGCCCTCGGCGATCACGGTGCAGCCGCCGCTCAGCGGCAGCACGATCCACTCGCTGTCCCCGGTGGCCAGGGAGTGCGAACCGCCGGGCGGCAGATCGAGGACCCGCAGGCTGGAGTAGCCCCAGCCGGCCCGCTCGGGGTCGATGTCCACGGCGTAGGGGCCGTCGGCCGCCTTGCCGGCCTGCACATGGAAGCCGGGGAACGGATCGGTGGTGGTCATGGCGTGAAGTCTCTGCCTTTCTTACAGCGTCACAGCAGGCCGACGGCGGTGTCCACGGCGGTTTCGACACTGCCCTCCGCCGGATAGAGCAGGGAGCGGCCGACGACCAGCCCCTGCACGGTGGGCAGGCCCAGCGCCTTGCGCCACTTCTCGTACGCCTCCTCCTGGTCCTGCGGAGACTTGCCCACGTCGCCGCCGAGCAACACCGCCGGAAGGGTGCTCGTCTCCATCACCGCCGCCATCTCGTCGGCGTCGTCGGTGACCGGCACCTTCAGCCAGGTGTAGGCGGAGGTTCCGGCGAGGCCGGAGGCGATGGCTATGGACTTGGTGACGGCCTCGGCGGACAGGTCGTTGACGACCTGTCCGCCCGTCCGCCGGGAGATGAACGGCTCGACGAAGACGGGCAGCCGCCGCTCGGCCATGTCGTCGATGGCGCGGGCCGTGGTGACCATGGTGGTCAGCGAACCGGTGTCCTCGTAGTCGATGCGCAGCAGCAGCTTGCCGGCGTCGAAGCGGAGGCGCTCGATGTCCTGGGGGCGGTGTCCGGTGAACCGGTCGTCGAGCTCGAACGAGGCCCCGGCGAGGCCGCCGCGGTTCATCGAGCCCATGACGACCTTGCCGTCGAGGGCGCCGAGCAGCAGCAGGTCCTCGAGGATGTCGGCGGTGGCGAGCACCCCGTCGACCCCGGGCCGGGACAGCGCCACGCACAGCCGCTCCAGCAGCTCGACCCGGTTGGCCATGGCCAGCTTGTGGCCGCCGACGGCGAGGGCGCCGCGCGCCGGGTGATCGGCGGCCACGATCATCAGACGGCCGCTGTCACCGATGAGGGGGCGGCGGACCCGGCGGGCGGCCGCCTCGGCGATGGCCTCCGGGTGGCGGCTGCGCACCGTCACGAGGTCGGAAACGCTGATACTCAAAGTACTTCCTCTCTTTTCGAGGCTCGGTTCGCCTCCGGGGCGCAAAAGTCGCTGTCGACGGTCGACCGTGCTCGGTCGCCCACGCGGCGGAGCCGCATATCGATCGGAGCCCTCGCTCCCTGCGCGCGCTCTCCCTTTCGGCAGCGACGCGCCCCTTCGGCTCGCCCCCAGCTACCGCTGGGAGGTACCCCCAGCCGGTCGGACGGGGACACCCGTAACGATGGGCACCCAGCGGCCTCACCACTGGGCCCCGGGGTCAGTCCCCACCGAGCAGGGCCTCGACCTCCGCTTCCGTGGGCATCGCGGAGGAGCAGGCGAGGCGGGACGCGACGATGGCACCCGCCGCGTTGGCGTACCGCATGACGTGCTCCAGGGGTGAGCCCGAGAGCAGCCCGTGGCACAGGGCGCCGCCGAACGCGTCGCCCGCGCCGAGCCCGTTGACCACCTCGACCGGGACCGGCGGGACCTCCGCGGTGGTGCCGTCGCGGTGCACGGCGAGCACCCCGCGCGGGCCCTGTTTGACGATGGCGATCTCCACCCCCGCGTCCAGCAGCGCCTGCGCGCACGCCTTGGGCTCGCGCGCACCCGTGGCGATCTCGCACTCGTCCACGTTGCCGACGGCGACGGTGGCGTGGCGCAGCGCCTCGGCGTAGAAGGGGCGGGCGGTCTCCGGGTCGGCCCAGAACATCGGCCGCCAGTCGAGGTCGAAGACGGTGGTGCCGCTCTTGGCGCGGGCGGCGAGCGCGGCGAGGGTGCTGGTGCGGCTGGGCTCCTCGCTGAGCCCGGTGCCGGTCATCCAGAAGATCCGGGCGGCGCGGATGGCGTCGAGGTCCAGCTCATCGGAGTGGATCTCCAGATCGGGCGCCTTGGGGCGGCGGTAGAAGTACAGCGGGAAGTCGTCCGGCGGGAAGATCTCGCAGAAGGTGATCGGGGTGGGGTACTCCTCGACGGGGGTGACGAAGCGGTCGTCCACCCCGAAGGCCCGCAGCTCCTGGTGGATGTAGTCGCCGAACGGATCCGCCCCGGTGCGGCTGATCACCGCGGTGCGACGGCCGAAGCGGGCCGCGGAGACCGCGACATTGGTCGCCGAGCCGCCGAGAAACTTTCCGAACGATTCAACCTGCGGCAGTGGCACACCGGTCTGCAGTGGATAGAGGTCCACTCCGATGCGGCCCATCGTGATCAGGTCGTACGGCTCACTCATGCCTGCCCCTTCGGGAAAGACGCAGCTCAGGGTCTGGTGCTCAGAACTCCGGGATCCGCCCCGGCCCTTCAGGTCTAGACGTGTGCCCGCCCACTGTCAAGACTTTGTCCTTACATACGGACGTAATCACCCAGGTCCATGGGGCGTGTTATCGCCTCGTTACGTCCAGATGAAATGTTGTCATGACAAAGTCTTGACAGTGGCCACCCACGGGGAGAGGCTCCCGTTCTGCAACGGCCGTGCTGATTCGACGGACCTGGCTTGAGAGGTGCTGGAACAGATGGACCTCAGACTCAATCGACACCGCAGAGCGGGCCTCGCCGCACTCGCCACCGCAGCCGCCCTCCTGGCGGCGGGCTGCAGCAGTCAGGGTGGCAAGAAGGCCCAGGAAGCCGACGCCGGCCTCGCGGCCGGGAAGGCCGACACCCCGCGGATGAGGATCGCGATGATCACCCACGCGGCCCCGGGCGACACCTTCTGGGACACGGTGCGCAAGGGCGCCAAGACCGCGGCGGCCAAGGACAACGTCGACCTCGTCTACTCCAGCAACCCCAACGGAGCCGACCAGGCCAACCTGATCCAGAACGCGATCAACCAGAAGGTCGACGGCATCGCCGTCACCCTCGCCAAGCCCGACGCCATGAAGGGCGCGATAGCCAAGGCCAAGAAGGCCGGGATCCCGGTCGTCGCCTTCAACGCCGGACTCGACCAGTGGAAGGACATGGGTCTGCTGGAGTACTTCGGCCAGGACGAGAACATCGCGGGCCAGGCGTTCGGCAAGCACCTCAACGAGGTCGGCGCCAAGCACGACATCTGTGTGATCCAGGAGCAGGGCCATGTCGCCCTCGAGGCCCGCTGCGCGGGCGTGAAGAAGACCTTCAAGGGCAAGACCGACATCCTGTACGTCAACGGAACCGACATGCCGTCGGTCAAGTCGACGATCGCCGCGAAGCTCAAGCAGGATTCCAGCATCGACTACGTCGTCACCCTGGGCGCCCCGTTCGCCCTGACCGCCGTGCAGTCCGCGAAGGACGCCGGCGACAAGGCCAAGGTGGCCACCTTCGACCTCAACAAGGACCTCGTCTCCGCGGTGCAGAGCGGCGACGTCCAGTTCGCCGTCGACCAGCAGCCGTATCTCCAGGGCTATCTGTCCATCGACTCCCTGTGGCTCTACAAGAACAACGGCAACTTCAGCGGCGGCGGCGAGCAGCCCGTACTGACCGGGCCCGCGTTCGTCACCAAGGACAACGTGGACACCATCGCCACGTTCGCCAAGAAGGGAACGCGGTGAGCCGGCCATGACCCATACCGCCACCCCGGCGGCCGCCACACCGCCCGCCTCCCCCGCCGTCCCGCCGAAGAGCCGCACCGCCGAGCGCTCGTTCGCCCGGCGGGCGCTGGCCCGGCCCGAGATCGGGGCGCTGGTCGCGGCCGTCGGCGTCTATCTCTTCTTCTTCGCCGTGGCCCCCACCTTCCGGCAGGCCGACTCCTTCGCCACCGTCCTCTACCAGGCGTCCACCATGGGCATCATGGCGCTCGCCGTCTCCCTGCTGATGATCGGCGGCGAGTTCGACCTGTCGGCCGGTGTCGCGGTCACCACCTCGGCGCTGACCGCCAGCATGTTCAGCTTCCAGCTCACCACCAATGTCTGGGTGGGCGTGATCGTCGCCCTGCTGGTCTCGCTCACCGTGGGGCTGATCAACGGACTGCTGCTGATCAAGACCGGGCTGCCCAGCTTCCTGGTCAGCCTCGCCAGCTTCCTGATGCTCCAGGGCGCCAACCTGGCCATCACCAAGCTGCTGACCGGCAATGTCGGCACCGACGCCATCAGCGACATGGACGGCTTCGACCAGGCCAAGTCGCTCTTCGCCTCCGAGATCGGCGTCTTCGGCGTCGATGTGAAGATCACCGTGCTGTGGTGGCTGATCTTCGCCGCCATCGCCACCTGGGTGCTGCTGCGCACCAAGTTGGGCAACTGGATCTTCGCGGCCGGCGGCTCGAAGGAGAGCGCCCGGGCCGTGGGCGTCCCGGTGAACCTCACCAAGGTCGCCCTCTTCATGACGGTGGGCTTCGCGGCCTGGTTCGTGGGCATGCATCTGCTCTTCGAGTACAACACCGTGCAGGCCGGCGAGGGTGTGGGCAACGAGTTCTACTACATCATCGCGGCCGTGATCGGCGGCTGCCTGCTCACCGGCGGCTACGGCTCCGCGATCGGCGCGGTCCTCGGCGCCTTCATCTTCGGCATGGTCAACCAGGGCATCGTCTACGCCAACTGGAACCCCGACTGGTTCAAGTTCTTCGTCGGCGTGATGCTGCTGCTCGCGACCCTCGTCAATCTGTGGGTGCGCCGTCAGGCCGCCAGGAGGTGATCGGAATGGCAACGAACGTCACCAAGGACAGCACCGCACAGGATCCCGCACCGGACGGGGAGCCGGTGGTCCGGCTGCGGGGCGTGGGCAAGCTCTACGGGAACATCCGCGCTCTGGAGGGCATCGACCTGGCCGTCCACCCGGGCCGGGTGACCTGTGTGCTCGGCGACAACGGCGCCGGCAAGTCCACCCTGATCAAGATCATCTCGGGGCTGCACCAGCATGACGAGGGCGAATACCTCGTGGACGGGAAGCCGGTGCGGCTGAACACCCCGCGCGACGCCCTGAACCTGGGCATCGCCACCGTCTACCAGGACCTGGCCACCGTGCCGCTGATGCCGGTGTGGCGGAACTTCTTCCTCGGCTCCGAGCTGACCCGCGGCCCCTGGCCGGTGCGGCGGCTGGACATCCAGCGGATGAAGCAGATCACCGGCGAGGAGCTGTCCGCCATGGGCATCCACCTCGACAACCTGGAGCAGCCCATCGGCACCCTCTCCGGCGGCCAGCGGCAGTCCGTGGCCATCGCCCGGGCGGTCCACTTCGGCGCCCGGGTGCTGATCCTGGACGAGCCGACGGCGGCGCTCGGCGTCAAGCAGTCCGGTGTGGTGCTCAAGTACATCGCGGCGGCGCGCGAGCGCGGGCTCGGCGTCATCTTCATCACCCACAACCCGCACCACGCCTATATGGTCGGCGACCACTTCGCGGTGCTCCGGCTCGGCGCCCTGGAGCTGAACGCGGCGCGCGAGGACGTCAGCCTCGAAGAGCTCACCAACCACATGGCCGGCGGTGCCGAACTGGCCGCGCTCAAGCATGAGCTGGCCCAGGTCCGCGGGGTCGATGTGGACGAGCTGCCGGAGGATGTGACAGCACCTTCCCCCTGACAAGACGTCCGAATGTCCTGACGAAGTCTTGACGGCCACCCGCCCAGCCGGTGAAGCTGCCCAAAGCAGCACGACGCGGGCACCCCAGCACACCGAGGAGACCCTCTGCCATGACTGCCGACGCCTCCCCCGTACCCGCCCTGGACCGCATCCGGGTCGGCTCGGCCCCCGACTCCTGGGGGGTGTGGTTCCCCGACGACGATCAGCAGGTCCCCTGGCAGCGCTTCCTCGACGAGGTCGCGGAGGCCGGCTACGAGTGGATCGAGCTGGGTCCGTACGGCTATCTGCCCACGGACCCGGCCCGGCTCACCGAGGAGACCGGCCGGCGCGGTCTCACGGTCTCGGCGGGCACCGTCTTCACCTCGCTGCACCGCGGCCCCGAGGTCTGGGACGCCACCTGGGAGCACGTCTCCCAGGTGGCCGAGCTGACCCGGGCGATGAACGCGGGGCACCTCGTGGTCATCCCCTCCTTCTGGCGGGACGACAAGACCGCCGAGCTGATCGAGCCCCCGACGCTCACCGCCGAGCAGTGGCGCCACCTGTCCACCGGGATGGAGCGGCTCGGCCGTGAGGTGCGGGAGCGCTTCGGGCTCGACATCGTCGTCCACCCGCATGCCGACACCCATATCGACACCGAGGAGAACGTGGCCCGCTTCCTGGACGCCACCGACTCCGACCTGGTCAACCTCTGCCTGGACACCGGCCACTACGCCTACTGCGGCGGCGACAGCGTCAAGCTGATCGAGACCTACGGCGAGCGCATCGGCTATCTCCACCTCAAGCAGGTCGACCCGGAGATCCTGGCCGATGTGGTGAAGAACGGGGTGCCGTTCGGCCCCGCCGTCCAGCGCGGTGTGATGTGCGAACCGCCGCACGGCATTCCGGAGCTGGGCCCGGTCCTGACCGCGGCCCAGAACCTGGACGTGGATCTGTTCGCCATCGTCGAGCAGGACATGTACCCCTGCCCGCCCGGCCGGCCCTTCCCCATCGCCGAGCGCACCCGGCGCTTCCTGCGCTCCTGCGGCGCCTGACCCCTCCCTTTTCACCCCCCAACGGGCCTTCGCCCCACGGGCCTTCGAACCGTCCAGAGAGCAGAGAGAGAAGAGAGAGCAGTCTATGACCCAGCAGGGAACGCTCGGGGTCGCCGTCATCGGGACCGGCAAGATGGGCGCCGACCATGTCCGCCGCATCAACGATGTGATCAGCGGCGCCCGGGTGGCCGCCGTGGTCGACATCGACGAGGCGCGGGCCAAGGCGGTCGCCGACACCGCCGACGGCTGTCAGGCGTTCACCGACCCGGCCGCCGCGATGGCCGCGCCCGGCGTGGACGCGGTGCTGATCGCCTCGCCGGGGCCCGCGCACGAGGCCGCGCTGCTCAGCGCGTTCGAGCGCGATCTGCCGGTGCTGTGCGAGAAGCCGCTCACCCCGGACTCCGCGTCCGCGCTGCGGGTGCTGGAGGCCGAGCAGCGGCTGGGCCACCGCCGGGTGCAGGTGGGCTTCATGCGCCGCTACGACACCGAGTTCATGAAGCTCAAGGCGCTGCTGGCCGGGGGCGAGCTGGGCCGCCCGCTGCTGCTGCACTGCCGCCACCGCAATGCCTCGGTGCACTCGTACTTCACCAACGAGATGATGATCACCGACTCGGTGGTGCATGAGATGGACCAGTCGCGCTGGCTGCTGGAGCAGGAGATCGCCGCGGTCACCGTGCTCAAGCCGACCCCCAGCTCGCTGTCGCCCGAGCCGCTCAGCGACCCCCAACTGGTGGTCTTCGAGACCACCGGCGGGGCGATCGTCAATGTGGAGATCTTCGCCACCTGCGGCTTCGGCTACCAGGTGCAGGCGGAGGCGGTCTGCGAGCGCGGCACCGCCCGCGTCGGCGACGCCCACGGGATGCTGGTCAACCGGCCCGGCACCTGGGGCGGGGAGATCGCCCCCGACTTCGTGGCCCGCTTCGAGGAGGCGTACGACCGCGAGGTGCAGAGCTGGGTCAACGCCACCCGCCGGGGTGAGGTCGAGGGTCCCAGCGCCTGGGACGGCTATGCCGCGACCGCCGTCAGCGAGGCGGGGGTCCGGGCCCAGGCCACGGGCCGGCGCACGGCCGTCGAGATGATCGAGCGCCCCGCCTTCTACGGCTGACGTCAGCCGACGTCCAGCTTCTCCTGACGCCCAGCGGGCCAGCCGTCTCCCTACGGCCGGCCCGCTGCGGTTGAGCCGCCATGGTTGAGCCGCTGTGGTTGAACCGCTGCGGCAACGGCACCTGAGTCATCGTCCGCTGCGTCACTCGTGCGTCACAGCGGTCACATCTCCACACGCCTCCGTCACAGGTGTTCAACAGCCCCGGGCCGCCCTTCACTCAGCGTCGTTGACCAGACACAGGCTGATGGAACATGAGCAGGCGCGCCGTGGCTCCCCCGACGGCCCCACCGGGCCGTGACCGCGACGCCCTGCGGAAGGGCATGAGAGATGACCGACCGGAGGCTGTGGTCGTACAAGGAGATCGCCGCGCATATCGGTGTGCGGACCGACACCGTACGGTCCTATCGCAAGCACGGCCTGCTGCCGCCCCCCGATCATGTGGAGGGCAGCAAGCCGTACTGGTACGCGGATACGATCCGCTCCTGGGTGGTCCGCAGACCCGGCAACCGTCGCGCCCGGCGTGATGGCAAGGACTAGCGGTGCGGTCGTTCATCTGCGGCTGCGTGGTGGCTGGTCGCGCAGTTCCCCGCGCCCCTTCGGGGCGCAACCGAACCGCACCGGACTTCAGCGAGGCCGCTTAGCGGCCCGCGCTCACCCGGTCCCGCACCTTCTCCCCCTCTCCCTCAACCCCGTCCTCGCCGCCGGTGGCGGCATCCGTGCCGGAGTCCCCGCGGCGTTCGGCCGGAGCGGACTCCCCCTCGCTCAGCCCGAACCGGGTGTGCAGCCGGCGCAGCGGGCCCGGGGCCCACCAGGTGGCCCGGCCGGTCAGCTTCATCACCGCCGGCACCAGCAGCCCGCGCACCACCATCGCGTCCATCAGCACGGCCAGGGCGATACCCAGCCCCAGCATCTTGGTGTTGGTGACCCGCGAGGTGCCGATGCCCACCATCACCACGGCGAGGATCAGCGCCGCCGCCGTGATCAGGCCGCCGGTGCGCCGCAGCCCGAACTCCACCGCCGCCTGATGGTCCCCGGTGCGGTCGTACTCCTCCTTGATCCGGGAGAGCAGGAAGACCCCGTAGTCCATGGAGAGTCCGAAGGCGACGCAGAACATCAGGACGGGCAGGGTGGTCTCGATATCGCCGGAGGTGGTGAAGGAGAGCGGACCGGACAGATGCCCGTCCTGGAAGACCCACACCACCGCGCCGAACATCGCGGTCAGACTGAGCGCGTTGAGCAGCACGGCCTGAATCGGTATCAGCACGCTTCCGGTGAGCAGGAAGACCAGCAGCAGGGTGACGGCGACGATGATGGCCGCGGCCCACGGCAGCCGGTCGGCTATGGAGTCCTTGGTGTCCACCAGGACGGCGGCGGTGCCGGTCACCGAGGTGGTGAACGACGGCTCCTGGGCGCGGATCGTCCGCACCAGGTCCTGGCTGGTGGCGTCCACGGCCTCGCCCTTGGGCTGCACGGTGATCTCCGCCGAGCCACCGGCCAGCCGCGCCGCCTCCGCCGGCCCCGGCTCGGCCACCCGCCGCCCGTCGGCGAACCGGCCCGCCGGGCTGTCCACCCGCAGCACCTGGGGGAGGGCGGAGACCTTGGCGCTGTAGTCGGCGAGGGCCTTGGTGCTGGTGGCGCCCTCGGCGAGGACCTCCACCGCGCCCCCGGGTCCGCCGGGGAAGCCCTCCCGGATGTGCTGCTGCACCACATGGGACTCGGCGCTCGACGGCAGCTGGCGGTCGTCCGCGGTGCCGAACTCCACCCTCAGGAACGGCAGTCCCAGCGCGACCAGACCGGCGACGGTGGCCAGCGCGAACACCGGGGCGCGCCGCATCACCAGCCGGGCGAGCCGCGCCCAGCCCGCTCCGGGCTCACCGCCCCGGGCCGGGCGGCCACGGCGCAGCAGCCGGGTGAGATCCAGTGCGTTGACCCGGTCGCCCAGGAGGATGAGCGCCGCGGGCAGGACCACCAGGGCGGCGGTGGCGGCGATCAGCACCACCGCGATCCCCGCATAGGCGAACGAGCGCAGGAAGTACTGCGGGAAGACCAGCATGGCGGCGAGCGAGGCGGCGACGGTCAGCGCCGAGAAGAGCACGGTGCGCCCGGCGGTGCGCAGCGTGGCCGCGACGGCGGGCAGCTTCTCCGCGCCCCGGCCCAGCTCCTCGCGGAAGCGGCGCACGATGAACAGGGCATAGTCGATGGCGAGTCCGAGGCCGAGCGCGGTGGTCAGGTTCTGCGCGAAGACCGAGACATCGGTGAACTCGGTGAGCCCGCGCAGCACCGCGTCGGTGCCGAGGATCGCGATGATGCCGACGCCGAGCGGCAGCAGGGCGGCCACGGCGCTGCCGAAGACCATCACGAGCAGCACCAGGGTGATGGGCAGGGCGATCATCTCGGCCCGCAGCAGATCCTCCTGGATGGTGGACTGCAGCTCATGGCGGACCGCGACCATCCCGCCGACCCGCACCTCGACCGGGCCGTGGGCGCCCCGGTAGTGGGGCGCTATGCGCTCCAGCGCCTTGCCCGCGGCCGACTCATCGCCCAGGATCCGCGCGGCGATGATCGCCTCGCCCCGGTCCCGGGCCCGCAGCGAGGGCGCGCCGGTGGCCCAGTACGAGGTGACCCCGGTGACCGCCTTCTCGCCCGAGAGCTTCTTGGCCAGCGCCCGGGCCTCGGCGGCGACAGCCGGATCGTCCACGGTCTTCTCACCGCTGTCGACGAGCAGGATCAGATTGGGCTGGGAGGCGGGGAAGCGCTTCTCCAGCGCCTTGGTGGCATACGCGGACTCGGACGCGGGGTCCTCCCAGCCGCCGCTTCCCATCCGGTCGGCGACCCCGCTCCCGGCGACGACGGCCAGCGCGGTGAAGATCAAAGCGATCAGCAGGGACAGCCGAGGACGCGCCGTGACCAGGCGGGTCCACCCTCCGATCCGGTCGTCGGGTGGGCGGTTGACATCGGTCATGGCGCGGTGTCCCCTTCACCTGTGCCCCATGCCGCCACCACATGTCCGTGGGCAGCACGGGTCGCTGATTACCATGGACGGTAAACACGAGCGACCGCTCGCGTTTCTCAAGAATGCGAGCGGGCGCTCGTGTTTGTCAATCGAACACGGAGAGCCGGGGAAAACAGGTGAGCGAGAGCAAGGCGGACCAGCCCGACGAGACGGCGAAGCCGCGCCGCAGACAGGCGCGCGGCGAGCGCCGGATCCAGCAGCTGCTCGACGCCGCCGCCAGCGTCTTCTGCCGCGCCGGCTACACCTCCGCGAGCACCAACGCCATCGCCCGCGAGGCCGGGGTCTCCCCCGGCACGCTGTACCAGTTCTTCCCGAACAAGGAGGCCATCGCCGTCGAGCTCGGCGAGCGCCTCAACCGCCGGATGCTGGAGACCCACGGGGTGGTCTTCACCCTGGAGAACGCCGCGCTGCCCCTGCGCGAACTGCTCGACGCGGTCCTCGACCCGATGATCGAGTTCAACTGCGCGAACCCCGCCTTCCTGACCCTGCTCCAGTCCTCCGACGCGCCGGGCCACTTCCTCGAGGAGCACGCCGCCCTGCACGACTCGATCCAGGACCGCATCAACGAGCTGATCGGCGTCCGCAACCCCGACCTCTCCCCCGAGCGCCGCGCCCACACCGCGAACATGGCGTTCGCCCTGTTCAAGGCCGGGCTGGGGCTGATCCTCGGCCATGAGGGCGCGGAACGGGAGGCGTACGTCGCGGAGTTGAAGACCGCTCTGTACGGCTATCTCGCCCCGGTGCTCGGCACCGAGGGGGTCCCCGCCCGGCCCTGACCCCCCGCGCCACACCTCGTCGCCCGCCCCTCGTCCACCCCTCCTCCACCCCGGCCCGCGGAGGGGCGCGCGCGGGCGCGGGGCACCCGCCACCGACCGGCGCATCACCGGCTTCCATCCATACCCCCTAGGGGTATAGAGTGGGGATTGCCAGGAGACGCTGGGGCATTCCGGTGCCTCCTGCGCACCGACCGTCACGCCCACCCCACACAGGAGAACCCCATGAGCTCCGAGGCAGTCACCACCGTCTACCAGGTGACCGGTATGACCTGCGGCCACTGCGAAGGCGCCGTCGCCGAGGAGATCGGCGCCCTCGACGGCGTCGCCTCCGTCAAGGCCGTGGCGTCCACCGGCCAGGTCACCGTGGTCTCGGCCGCCCCGCTGAACGACGAGACCGTCCGCGCCGCCGTGGACGAGGCGGGCTACGAGCTCGCCGGCCGGGCCTGAGCGAGCCCCCACCAAATCCGCCGGACCGTGCCGCCCTGCTCATACAGTCGCCGTACGGCCCGGCCCTCCTCCCAGGAGACCAGACATGACCAGCACGGCACCCCCCGCCGGGCCCGCCGCCGACACCACGGCGACGGCCGGCGGGCCCTCGCAGGTCGAGCTCGCCATCGGCGGGATGACCTGTGCGTCCTGCGCCGCCCGCGTCGAGAAGAAGCTCAACCGGCTCGACGGCGTCACCGCCACGGTGAACTTCGCCACCGAGAAGGCCAAGGTGTCCTACGGCGCGGGGATCGAGGTCGCCGACCTGATCGCCACCGTCGTCAAAACCGGGTACACCGCCGAGGAACCGCGCCCCGCCGTGCCCGAGCCCCGCGCCCCCGAGGACGCCGCCGCACCGGAGGCCGACCCGCGCGGCGAGGCCGCACCGGACTCCCTGCGCCACCGCATGCTCGTCTCCCTCGCCCTCTCCCTGCCCGTCGTGGTACTGGCGATGGTGCCGTCCCTGCAGTTCGACAACTGGCAGTGGCTCTCGCTCACCCTCGCCGCGCCGGTCGTCGTCTGGGGCGGCGCGCCCTTCCACAAGGCCGCCTGGACGAACGCCCGGCACGGCGCGGCCACCATGGACACCCTCGTCTCCATCGGCACCCTGGCGGCCCTCGGCTGGTCCGCGTGGGCGCTGTTCTTCGGCCACGCGGGCATGCCCGGTATGCGGCACGGCTTCGACCTCACCGTCTCCCGCACCGACGGTTCGTCCTCGATCTATCTGGAGGCGGCGGCCGGAGTGACCGCGCTGATCCTCCTCGGCCGCTATCTGGAGGCGAAGTCCAAGCGGCGGGCGGGCGCGGCGCTGCGCGCGCTGCTGGAGCTCGGCGCCAAGGACGTGGCCGTGCTGCGCGGAGGCAAGGAGGTACGGATCCCCGTCGGCGAGCTGGCCGTCGGTGACCGCTTCGTGGTGCGCCCCGGCGAGAAGATCGCCACCGACGGCGCGGTGGTCGAGGGCTCCTCCGCCGTGGACGCCTCGATGCTGACCGGCGAGTCGGTACCGGTGGACGTGGAGGTCGGCGACGCGGTGGCGGGCGCGACCGTCAACGCGTCGGGCCGGATCGTGGTCGAGGCCACCCGTGTGGGCGCGGACACCCAGCTCTCCCGTATGGCCAAGCTGGTCGAGGACGCGCAGAACGGCAAGGCCGAGGTGCAGCGGCTCGCCGACCGGGTCTCGGGGATCTTCGTACCGATCGTGCTGCTGATCGCCGTCGGCACCCTGCTGGGCTGGCTGCTCACCACGGGCGACTCGGCCGCCGCCTTCACCGCGGCCGTCGCCGTCCTGATCATCGCCTGCCCCTGTGCCCTGGGCCTGGCCACCCCGACCGCGCTCATGGTCGGCACCGGCCGCGGCGCCCAGCTCGGCATCCTGATCAAGGGGCCCGAGGTGCTGGAGTCCACGCGCCGGGTGGACACCGTCGTCCTGGACAAGACCGGCACCGTGACGGCCGGGCAGATGCGGCTGCGCGGGGCCGTCACGGCGCCCGGAGTGGACGAGCGGGAGCTGCTGCGGCTCGCGGGCGCCCTGGAGCACGCCTCCGAGCACCCGATCGCGCGGGCCATCGCGGACGGCGCGGCCGAGCGGATCGGCGACCTCCCGGCGCCCGCGGACTTCCGCTCCGAGCCCGGTCTCGGCGTCCAGGGCACGGTGGACGGCCACGCGGTGCTGGTCGGCCGCGAGAAGCTGCTCGGCGCCTGGGCCATCGAGCTGCCCGAGGACCTCGCGGCCGCCAAGGCGGCGGCCGAGTCGGAGGGGCAGACGGCGGTCGCGGTGGCCTGGGACGGCGAGGCGCGCGGCGTCCTTCTGGTGGCCGACGCCGTCAAGGAGACCAGCGCCGAGGCGGTCGCCCAACTGCGGGCGCTCGGCCTCACCCCGATCCTGCTGACCGGCGACAACCGGCTGGTCGCCGAGGCGGTGGCCCGCGAGGTCGGCATCGACGACGTCATCGCCGAGGTACTTCCGCAGGACAAGGTGGACGTGGTGAAGCGGCTGCGGGGCGAGGGCCGTACGGTCGCCATGGTGGGCGACGGGATCAACGACGCGGCCGCCCTCGCCACCGCCGATCTCGGGCTCGCGATGGGCACGGGCACGGACGCGGCCATCGAGTCCGGGGACCTGACCCTGGTCCGGGGCGACCTACGGGTGGCGGCGGACGCGATCCGGCTGGCGCGCCGGACCCTCGGCACCATCAAGGGCAATCTCTTCTGGGCCTTCGGCTACAACGTCGCCGCGCTGCCGCTCGCGGCGGCCGGACTGCTGAACCCGATGATCGCGGGAGCCGCGATGGCGTTCTCGTCCGTGTTCGTGGTGACGAACAGTCTGCGACTGCGGACCTTCACAGCATCTACATAGATTCACCAAGTCCCCATAAGCCGCACAACACCCATACGGTGGAGCCTCGATCTTCAAATCGAGGCTCTTGCCCTTTTATAGCCCTTATGGCAAGAGACGCAGATCACAGACAACCCAACGTAACCATCGAGGGGGGTCGCGAGTCTAATGGGACGGTGGGGATACGTCTTGGGGGACGGATCCTGCTACGCGTAGCCGGGACGACGTACTCGGGGAGCTTTGAGCGGCCCTCCCGTAGGTACGCGTCCCGGCAGATCGCGTCACCATACGGCCCGCAAGGGCCCCTGGACGCCCGGCCGGATCCCGTGGGGGGAATCCGCTCCGGGGCAAGGGAAGCGCCCCGCTCCGACCCGTGGGGGGATCGGCAGCGGGGCGCTTCTCGCTTGTTACGCGAAGCGCCCCCGGCCCAAGCGGGACGGGGGCACCCGGAGACGCGAATGGTGCTCTAGCGCTCTTCGACCGGGACGAAGTCGCGCTCCACCACACCCGTGTAGATCTGGCGGGGGCGGCCGATGCGGGAGCCCGGCTCCTTGATCATCTCGTGCCACTGGGCGATCCAGCCGGGCAGCCGGCCGAGCGCGAACAGCACGGTGAACATCTCGGTCGGGAAGCCCATCGCCCGGTAGATCAGACCGGTGTAGAAGTCCACGTTCGGGTAGAGCTTGCGCTCCACGAAGTAGTCGTCCGCGAGCGCGTGCTCCTCCAGCTTGAGCGCGATGTCGAGCAGCTCGTCGGACTTGCCGAGCGCGGAGAGGACATCGTGCGCCGCCGACTTGATGATCTTCGCCCGGGGGTCGAAGTTCTTGTAGACGCGGTGCCCGAAGCCCATGAGCTTCACGCCGTCTTCCTTGTTCTTCACCTTGCGGATGAAGGTGTCGACGTCGCTGCCCGAAGCCTGGATGCCCTCGAGCATCTCCAGCACGGACTGGTTGGCGCCGCCGTGCAGGGGGCCCCACAGGGCGTTGATGCCCGCCGAGATGGAGGCGAACATATTGGCCTGCGAGGAGCCGACCAGCCGGACCGTGGAGGTCGAACAGTTCTGCTCGTGGTCGGCGTGCAGAATCAGCAGCTTGTCGAGCGCGGAGACCACGATCGGGTCCAGCTCGTACTCCTGCGCGGGGACCGAGAAGGTCATCCGGAGGAAGTTCTCGACATAGCCGAGGTCATTGCGCGGGTAGACAAAGGGGTGGCCGACCGACTTCTTGTACGCATAGGCGGCAATGGTCGGCAGCTTGGCCAGCAGCCGGGTCGTCGAGAGGTTGCGCTGCTTCTCGTCGAACGGGTTGTGGCTGTCCTGGTAGAAGGTCGACAGCGCGCTGACCACGGAGGACAGCATCGCCATCGGGTGGGCGTCACGCGGGAAGCCGTCGTAGAACCGCTTGACGTCCTCGTGCAGCAGCGTGTGGCGGGTGATGTCCTCACGGAAGGCCGCCAGTTCATCGACGGTGGGCAGCTCCCCGTTGATCAGCAGGAAGGCCGTCTCCAGGAAGGAGGCGCGCTCCGCCAGCTGCTCGATGGGGTAGCCGCGGTAGCGCAGGATGCCCTGCTCACCGTCCAGATAGGTGATCGCGGATTTGTACGCGGCGGTGTTGCCGTAACCGGAGTCCAGGGTCACCAGACCGGTCTGGGCGCGCAGCTTGCCGATATCGAAGCCCTTGTCGCCGACAGTGCTGTCGACCACCGGGTAGGTGTACTCGCCGTCCCCGTACCGCAGTACTACAGAGTTGTCGCTCACGTCATCCCTCACCGACGTCTGGTTCTCTTCTTCGAGGTGCCCTGACTCCCCCCACCTTCCCCTACTCGGGTAGCGAACGTGCACTCGGGGTCGGCCGAAGAGCCTTTTGGCGGCACTCAGTGCCGCCTTCACGGCCATCCTGCCCCGTTCGTCATCGTTCGGAAACCCATCTGACACGCTCGACTGTCACATCGCCGCCGAGTCGGTGATCCAGCGCGGTGCAGCGCCTGCCCGCCGAGACGGTGCGCACCGCCTGCCCCAGCGCGCGGCGCGAGCCGACCAGCACCACAAGGCGCTTGGCACGGGTCACGGCCGTGTACAGGAGATTGCGCTGCAGCATCATCCAGGCCCCGGTGGTCACCGGGATCACGACGGCCGGGTACTCACTGCCCTGTGACCGGTGGATGGTCACCGCATAGGCATGAGCCAGCTCGTCCAGCTCGTCGAAGTCGTACGGTACCTCCTCGTCCTCGTCCGTCCGCACGGTCAGCCGCTGCTCATCGGTGTCGAGTGAGGTGACGACGCCAACCGTGCCGTTGAAGACCCCGTTGGCCCCTTTCTCATAATTGTTACGGATCTGGGTCACCTTGTCGCCGACCCGGAAGACCCGGCCTCCGAAGCGGCGCTCGGGGAGGTCCGGGCGGGCCGGGGTGATGGCCTGCTGAAGCAGTCCGTTGAGCGTGCCGGCGCCCGCCGGGCCGCGGTGCATCGGGGCCAGAACCTGCACGTCACGACGGGGGTCGAGGCCGAACTTCGCGGGGATGCGGCGGGCCGCGACATCGACCGTGAGCCGCCCGGCCTCCTCGGTGTCGTCCTCCACGAAGAGGAAGAAGTCCGACAGGCCCTGGGTGACCGGCGGCACCCCCTCGTTGATCCGGTGGGCGTTGGTGACCACCCCTGACTGCTGGGCCTGGCGGAAGATCCGGGTCAGCCGCACCGCCGGGACGGGGCTGCCGGGGGCCAGCAGATCGCGCAGCACCTCCCCGGCACCCACGCTGGGCAACTGGTCCACATCGCCGACGAAGAGCAGATGGGCACCGGGCGGGACGGCCTTGACCAGCTTGTTGGCCAGCAGCAGATCGAGCATCGACGCCTCGTCGACCACCACCAGGTCCGCGTCGAGCGGGCGGTCCCTGTCGTACGCCGCGTCCCCGCCGGGCTTGAGCTCCAGCAGGCGGTGGACGGTGGACGCCTCGGCGCCGGTCAGCTCCGACAGCCGCTTGGCGGCCCGGCCGGTGGGCGCCGCGAGCACCACCTTGGCCTTCTTGGCGCGGGCCAGCTCCACCACGGACCGCACGGTGAAGGACTTGCCGCAGCCCGGCCCGCCGGTGAGCACCGCGACCTTCTCGGTCAGCGCGAGCCGCACCGCCTGGCTCTGCTCGGGCGCCAGATCGGCGCCGGTGCGACCCGCCAGCCAGCCCAGCGCCTTGTCCCAGTCCACGCCCCGGAAGGCGGGCAGCCGGTCCTCCTCGGTGCGCAGCAGCCGCAGCACCTGGCCCGCGAGGGAGATCTCGGCGCGGTGGAAGGGCACCAGATAGACGGCGGAGACCGGCTCGCCGTCCGCCGGGCCCGGGACCGGCTCGCGCACCACGCCCTCGTCCTCGGCCGCGAGCTCGCCCAGGCAGTCGATGACCAGGCCGGTGTCCACCTGGAGCAACTTGACCGCGTCCGCGATGAGTTGCTCCTCGGGGAGATAGCAGTGGCCCTGGTCGGCGGACTGGGACAGCGCGTACTGCAGACCGGCCTTCACCCGGTCGGGGCTGTCATGGGGGATGCCGACCGACTGGGCGATCTTGTCGGCGGTGAGGAAGCCGATGCCCCAGACGTCGGCCGCCAGCCGGTACGGCTCGTTCTTCACGACCGAAATCGACGCGTCGCCGTACTTCTTGTAGATCCGCACCGCGATGGAGGTGGAGACGCCGACCCCCTGGAGGAAGACCATCACCTCCTTGATGGCCTTCTGCTCCTCCCAGGCGGCGGCGATCATCTTGGTGCGCTTGGGGCCGAGGCCGGGGACCTCGACCAGCCGCTTGGGCTCCTGTTCGATGACGTCGAGGGTGTCGACGCCGAAGTGCTCGGTGATCCGGTCGGCGATCCGGGGGCCGATGCCCTTGATCAGCCCGGAGCCGAGATAGCGCCGGATGCCCTGGACGGTGGCGGGGAGGACGGTCTGGTAGTTCTCGACCGTGAACTGTTTGCCATATTGCGGATGGGAACCCCAGCGGCCCTCCATCCGCAGCGACTCGCCCGGCTGGGCGCCCAGCAGCGAGCCGACGACGGTGAGCAGATCGCCGGAGCCACGGCCGGTGTCGACCCGCGCGACCGTGTACCCGTTCTCCTCATTGGCGTAGGTGATCCGCTCCAGGACCCCTTCCACCACCGCGAGTTTGAGCATGCCCCGACCGTACCGCCGGGAGCCGACAGGCGGTTCGGGCCTGTGGACAACGCCCGTGGACAACGCCCGCGGGGAAGAACGCGCGGGTGTGACCCGTGGCGGAATATCACGATCCGGTTTCACCGGGGGCCGACCTCTTGCCTCCGCCCATGTAATCGATTCCAATCCCATGTAATCGATTCCACAAGGAGGTGGACGATGCCGGCCATCAAGGATGTGGCGCGGCGTGCCGGGGTCTCCGTGGCGACGGTCTCACGGGTGCTCAATGACCACCCCTCCGTCCGCGCGGACACCCGCGAACGGGTGCTCGCCGCGGTCGCCGACCTCGGCTATCGCCCCAACGCGGTGGCCCGCTCGCTGCGTACCGACCAGACCCGGACCCTGGGGCTGGTCATCAGCGATGTGCTGAATCCCTTCTTCACCGAGCTGGCCCGCTCGGTCGAGGACGCCGCACGCGAGCTGGACTACAGCGTGGTCATCGGCAACGCCGACGAGCGGCCCGACCTCCAGGACCACCATGTGCGCACCCTGATGGACCGCCGCATAGACGGACTGCTGGTCAGCCCCACGGACGGCGGCTCCCCGATGATGCTGGCCGCCGCCCGCGCCGGCACCCCCATGGTCTTCGTCGACCGCTGGATCGAGGGCGAGGGCCTGGACCGGGTGCCGGTGATCCGCACCGACGGGCGGGGAGCCATCCGCGCTCTGGTGGCCCATCTGTGCGCCCTGGGCCACCGCCGGGTCGGGATCATCGCGGGCCCGGCAGCCACCACGACCGGCCGCGAACGGGTGGACGCCTTCCGCTCCGCGCTGCGCGAGTTCGGCCTGGAGCTGCACGAGGACCACATCGGCCAGGGCGACTTCCAGGCGGACAGCGGCCGCCGGGTGACCGCCCGCTTCCTCGAACTGCCGTACCCTCCGGACGCGATCTTCGCCGCGGACAACCTTATGGCGCTCGGCGCGATGGACGAGATCCGCGCGCGGGGCCTGCGGGTGCCGGACGACGTGGCGCTCGCCGCGTTCGACGACATCCCCTGGTTCGTCCACACCGATCCGCCGATCACCGCCATCGCCCAGCCGACCGGGGCGCTCGGCCGTGCCGCCGTGACGGCGCTGATCGATCTCGTCGAGGGGCGGCCCGCCGAGTCGGTGACCCTGTCCGCCCGTCTGGTCACCCGCCGCTCGTGCGGCGAGCCCGAAGGGAGCAAACCATGAGTTCCGAGTCCGAACCGTCCTCCCCAGGTGCCGCCGAGGCGGGCGCGTCGGCGACGCCGAACGCGGACCCCACGCCCTCGGACGCCCAGTCCCCCGCGTCCACGCCCTCCCGCGGCAACGTGGCGGCTTCGGGCGCCGGAACCCCGGCAGCGGGCACCGAGCCCGTGCGCGCTGACGCCGGGGCCGTGCGCGCTGACGCCGGGGCCGGGGCCACGGGTGGCGCCGCCGTCACGGCGACGGGCACGGCGACCGGCTCTCATGGCCCGGCGCCGGAGGGCGCGTCCACGGGCGGCGCCGGGCCGGAGCTGCTGCGCATGGAGGGGGTCCGCAAGACCTTCCCCGGGGTGGTGGCGCTGGACGGGGTGGACTTCGATCTGCGCCGGGGCGAAGTGCATGTCCTCCTGGGCGAGAACGGCGCGGGCAAGTCCACGCTGATCAAGATGCTCTCCGGCGCCCACCGCCCCGACGGCGGCCGGATCCTGGTCGACGGCGAGCCGGTGCGGATCAACAGCGCGCAGGACGCCGAGCGGCTCGGGATCGCCACCATCTACCAGGAGTTCAACCTCGTCCCGGACCTCACCGTGGCCGAGAACATCTTCCTGGGCCGCCAGCCGCGCCGCTTCGGCATGATCGACCGCAAGGCCATGGACGCGCGGGCCGCCGAGCTGCTGGCCCGCGTCGGGGTGGACGTCTCGCCCCGGACCCGCGTCCGCGACCTCGGCATCGCCCGGCTGCAGATGGTGGAGATCGCCAAGGCGCTGAGCCTGGAGGCCCGCGTCCTGATCATGGACGAGCCGACCGCCGTGCTCACCACCGAGGAGGTCGACAAGCTCTTCCGGATCGTGCGCACACTGCGCGCGGACGGGGTGGGCGTCGTCTTCATCACCCATCACCTGGAGGAGATCGCCGCCCTGGGCGACCGGGTCACCGTGCTGCGCGACGGCCGCAGCGTCACCCAGGTCCCGGCAAGCACCGACCAGGACGAGCTGGTGCGGCTGATGGTGGGCCGCTCCATCGAGCAGCAGTACCCGCGCGAGCGCGGGGACGCCGGTGAGCCCCTGCTGAAGGTCCGGGGACTCACCCGGAACGGCAGCTTCCAGGACATCGGCTTCGAGGTGCGGGCCGGGGAGGTGGTGGGCCTGGCCGGGCTGGTCGGCGCGGGCCGTACGGAGGTCGTCCGGGCGCTGTTCGGCGCCGACGCGTACGACTCCGGCTCCGTCGAGGTGCTCGGCCGCCCGCTGCCCGGCCATGACGTGGTGGCCGCCATGCGGGCCGGGATCGGCCTCGTCCCCGAGGACCGTAAGGGCCAGGGCCTGGTCCTGGACGGCTCCGTACAGGAGAACCTCGGCCTGGTCACACTGCGCGCCGCCACCCGCGCCGGGCTGGTCGACCGGGCCGCCCAGCGGCGCTCGGCGGCCGGTGTCGCCGAGCGGCTGGCCGTCCGGATGGCCGGTCTTGACCAGCGGGTGCGCACCCTCTCCGGCGGCAACCAGCAGAAGGTCGTCATCGGCAAGTGGCTGCTCGCCGACAGCAAGGTGCTGATCCTCGACGAACCGACCCGCGGGATCGACGTGGGCGCCAAGGTCGAGATCTACCAGCTCATCAACGAACTCACCGCGTCCGGCCACGCCGTGCTGATGATCTCCAGCGATCTGCCCGAGGTGCTGGGGATGAGCGACCGGGTCCTGGTCATGGCCCAGGGCCGGATCGCGGGCGAGCTGACCGCGCGGGAAGCGACCCAGGACGCCGTGATGGCCCTGGCAGTGAAGGACGTCAAGGACGCCGACGAAGGGGTCGGCGGCAAGGAAAAGGAGGGCTCCCGTGGCCACTGACACGATTGACGCCACGAAGGACCCCGGGGGCTCGGCGGCGCTGCGCCGCGTGCTGCTCGACAACGGCGCCCTGAGCGCCCTGGTGCTGCTGGTGGCCGCCATGGCGCTGCTGTCCGGCGACTTCCTCACCACCGACAATCTCCTCAACGTCGGCGTCCAGGCGGCGGTCACCGCGATCCTCGCCTTCGGCGTCACCTTCGTCATCGTCTCCGCGGGCATCGACCTCTCGGTCGGCTCGGTGGCCGCGCTGTCCGCCACCGTGCTCGCCTGGTCCGCGAGCTCACAGGGGCTGCCGGTCTGGTTCGCGGCGCTCCTGGCGCTCACCACCGGTGTCGTCTGCGGGCTGGTCAGCGGGGCGCTGGTCTCCTTCGGGAAGCTGCCGCCGTTCATCGCCACGCTCGCGATGCTGTCGATCGGCCGCGGCCTGGCCCTGGTGATCTCCCAGGGCAGCCCGATAGCCGTCCCCGACTCGGTGTCGAACCTCGGGGACACCCTCGGCGGCTGGCTGCCCGTCCCGGTGATCGTGATGGTCGTGATGGGCCTGATCACCGCGGGTGTGCTGGGCCGTACGTACCCGGGCCGGGCGATGTACGCGATCGGTGGCAACGAGGAGGCGGCCCGGCTCTCCGGTATCCGGGTGACCCGCCAGAAGCTGGTCATCTACGCGCTCTCCGGCGGTTTCGCGGCCGTCGCGGGCATCGTGCTCGCCTCCCGGCTGTCCTCCGCGCAGCCCCAGGCGGCCGTCGGCTACGAACTCGACGCGATCGCCGCGGTGGTCATCGGCGGCGCCAGCCTGTCCGGTGGCGTCGGTAAGGCGTCCGGCACGCTGATCGGCGCGCTGATCCTCGCGGTGCTGCGGAACGGGCTCAACCTGCTGGAGGTGTCCGCCTTCTGGCAGCAGGTCGTCATCGGTGTCGTCATCGCGCTCGCGGTGCTGCTGGACACGGTGCGCCGGCGCGCCGGGGCCGGGCCGGGGGCGGCCGGAGCCGCGGCGGGCGGACCGTCCGGTGGCGGCCGTAAGAAGGCCGTCACCGCGGGCAAGTTCGCGCTGGCCGCCGTGGTCGTCGCCGCCATCGCCTTCGGCGCCTCCGTCTGGCGCTCCGGCTCCTCCGGGGCCGCGTCCACCAAGGTCGGTCTGTCGGTCTCCACCCTGAACAACCCCTTCTTCGTGCAGCTCAAGGCGGGCGCCCAGGAGGAGGCCAAGCGCGCCGGGATCAGCCTTACGGTCACCGACGCCCAGAACGACGCCTCCCAGCAGGCCAATCAGATCCAGAACTTCACCAGCCAGAACATGAAGTCGATCATCATCAACCCGGTCGACTCCGATGCCGCGGGCCCGTCCGTCCGGGCCGCCGACAAGGCGGGCATCCCGGTGCTCGCCGCCGACCGCGGCGTCAACAAGGCGAAGATCGCGACCCTGGTGGCCTCCGACAACATCACAGGGGGCAAGCTGGCGGCGAAGACGCTCGCCGAGCGGCTCGGAAAGAAGGGCACGATCCTGGTGCTGCAGGGCACCCCCGGTACCTCGGCCTCGCGTGAGCGCGGTAAGGGCTTCGCGGAGGGCCTGAAGGCGTACCCGGACATCAAGGTCGTCGGCAAGCAGACCGCCGACTTCGACCGGGCCAAGGGGCTCGATGTGACCACCAATCTGCTCCAGGCCCACCCGGGCATCGACGGGATCTTCGCCGAGAACGACGAGATGGCGCTCGGCGCGGCCAAGGCGCTCGGGTCCAAGGCGGGCAAGTCCGTCGCGGTCGTCGGCTTCGACGGCACCCCGGACGGGCTCAAGGCGGTGGAGAACGGCACGCTCGCCGCGACCGTCGCCCAGCAGCCGAAGGAGTTGGGCCGGATGGTGGTGGAGAACGCCGTCAAGGCCGCCAAGGGGCAGAAGATCGACGGCACGGTGAAGGTGCCGGTGAAGGTCGTCACCGCGAATTGACAAACGAAAGGACGTGCGGATGCGCGACTACGACCTGCTGGTCGTGGGGTCGGCCAACGCCGATCTGGTGATCGGAGTCGACCGCCGCCCCGGGGCCGGTGAGACGGTCCTCGGGTCCGACCTGGTGGTCCACCCGGGCGGCAAGGGCGCCAACCAGGCCGTCGCCGCCGCCCGGCTGGGGGCCCGGACGGCCCTGCTGGCCCGGGTCGGCGACGACGACTACGGCCGGCTGCTGCTGGACTCGCAGCGGTCGGCCGGGGTCGACACGGTGGGCGTGCTGGTCGGCGGCGCGCCCACCGGGGTGGCGCTGATCACGGTGGACCCCTCGGGCGACAACAGCATCGTGGTCTCCCAGGGGGCCAACGCCCGGCTGACCCCCGGCGACGTCCATGCCTCGCTACGCCTGCTGGCCGCGGCGCGGGTGGTCTCGGTGCAGTTGGAGATCCCGCTGGAGTCGGTCGCCGAGGTGGTCCGCACGGCGGCCGCGGGCTTCGGCGGCCGCCCCGGGCCGCGGGTGGTGCTCAACCCCTCGCCGGTCGCGCCGCTGCCCACCGATGTGCTGGCCGCCTGTGACCCCCTGGTGGTCAACGAGCACGAGGCGCGGTTCCTGCTGAGCGACGGCCCGGTGGGGTCCTCCGACGACCCCGAGGAGTGGGCCGACGCCCTGCTCTCGCGCGGTCCGCGCTCGGTCGTGGTGACCCTGGGCGGCGAGGGCGCGCTGGTCGCCGACGGCGACCGTACGGTGCTGGTGCCCAGTCCCGCGGTGACGGCCGTGGACACCACGGGCGCGGGGGACGCCTTCACCGGCGCGCTCGCCTGGCGCCTCGGCGTCGGCGACGACCTGGTGACGGCGGTGCGGTTCGCGGTGCGCGTGGGCGCGGCCGCGGTGACCCGGGCCGGGGCGCAGGCGTCCTTCCCGAGCGCCGAGGAGGTGGCGGCCCTGTGAAGCGGTCCGGGATCCTCAACCGCCATCTGAGCGCGGGCATCGCCCTGTTGGGCCACACCGACACGGTGATGGTGTGCGACGCGGGCCTGCCGATACCGGACGGGCCGTTCGTGGTGGACCTCGCCTTCACGGCCGGGGTGCCGTCCTTCGAGCGGGTGCTCACCGGGCTGCTGGACGAGCTGGTGGTCGAACGGGCCACGGCGGCGCGGGAGGTGCGCGGCCACAACCCCGGGGCGACCGCCCTGCTCGACCGCCTCTTCCCGGCTCCCGCGCTGGATCTGGTCCCGCACGAGGAGCTCAAGACGCTGACGGCGGGGGCGCGGCTGGTGGTCCGTACGGGCGAGGCGCGGCCGTACGCGAACGTACTGCTGCGGTGCGGGGTGCCGTTCTGAGGGTGTGACGTTTCGAGGGGCCCGGCCGTGGTCCGGGCCCCTCGTTTTCCCCTCCCAGGGCTTCCTCTCGATCCCCCCCGGATCCCCCCAGGAAGCCCGATGCCAGGTACGACCTGCCAAGGGCCGGAACGGTTGCACGGCGATCGGCGAAAGATTTTTCCGGGGCGCGACAACCTCGGGTGGGGCCGCACGTCTGGTGGGTTGAAGGCGGGTTCCGGAACGGGTCCTCGGGTCCTCGTGGTCCTCGGATCCTCGGCGCACGCCTCGCCCTTCAGCGTTCGTTCATTCCTTTCGGGAGTCGTTCCGTATGCAGCACGTCCGCGCCAAGAAGCCGAACCGCCGTCTGCGCCCCTGGATCGTGGGGTCGGCCGCCGGAGTCGCCCTGATCGTGGGCGGGGGCATCGCCGCCCAGGCGGCCACCTCCGACCACTCCCGCCCGGCCAAGCCGGCCTCGTCGGCGACCTCGAAGCCCGAGCCGACCAAGCCGCCCACCAGCAAGCCGGAGCCCACGAAGCCGCCCACCGCCAAGCCCGAGCCGACGCTGCCGCCCACCAGCGTCCCCGAGCCCACCAAGCCGCCGACCGCCAAGCCGGAGCCCACGAAGCCGCCCACCGCCAAGCCCGAGCCGACGCTGCCGCCCACCAGCGTCCCCGAGCCGACCAAGCCCGCACCCACGCCGCCGCACACCAGCGTGCCCGCGCCCACCAAGCCCAGCCGCTAGCCGCCGATCAGGGTGGGGCGGGGCCGGATCCGGAGCCGGTCCCGCCGCACCGATGAGGTGAACGAGGACGATGCAGCTCACTCTTGTCCTGCCCTGGTGGGCCCGGCTGCTCCGCCGAGCCCGGACGACCGCCTCGACGCCGCCGGTGGAGACACCGCGCACCGGGCGGCGGCTGCGGGCACTGCGGCCGGTGGGCGGCCGGGGCGACGGAGAGCCCGGCCCCACGCTGGACGATCTGTACCGGGCCCGGCGGCTGGACATGATCCGGCTGGCGGTCTTCCTGGTGGACGACCTGCACACCGCCGAGGACGTCGTCCAGGACGCCTTCGCCGCCGTCTGCCGCCGCCACGGCTCACGGCTGGACAGCCTCCAGGACGCCCACGCCTATCTGCACACCGCCGTGGTCAACGCCGCCCGCTCGGTGCTGCGCCGGCGGCGCACGGCGCGCGCGTACACCCCGCCGTACCAGGGGCCGGGGGCGCCCGTGGACGAGCCGCTGCTGCTCGCCGAGGAGCACCGGCAGGTCCTCGACGCGCTCACCGAACTCACCCCGCGCCAGCGCGAGGTGCTGGTGCTGCGCTACTGGTCGGAGCTGACCGAGGCCCAGATAGCCGAGGCGCTGGGCGTCTCCCGAGGCACCGTGAAGTCGACCGCGAGCCGTGCGCTCGTCACCCTGGAGAAGCTGCTGGAGGCGGCCCGATGAGCACTCCCTCCCCCATCGAGGAACGGCTGCGCGCCGCGCTCGACG
Organism: Streptomyces yongxingensis; assembly: GCF_055597465.1. NCBI lineage: Bacteria > Bacillati > Actinomycetota > Actinomycetes > Kitasatosporales > Streptomycetaceae > Streptomyces > Streptomyces yongxingensis. The sequence continues at coordinate 6,958,243 of NZ_CM145717.1, read as the reverse complement.
CCCGTGCGCGGCTCATCGACGCCCACGATCTGTCCCCGTACCGGCCTCCCACCGGCCCGGCCTGGGGCAGGCGGCGGATCCGGCGGGTCGTGTCCGCCGTCGCCGTGACGGTGGCGGCAGCGGCGGCCGTCGCCTTCCTGCTGCTGTCCGGCTCCCCGGAGCGCCCCCAACCGGCACCGCCCGCACGCGACCCCCGCCCCTCCCCTCCGGCCACCTCGGTCCCGTCCTCCAACACCGCCCCTCCGACCCAGCCCTCCCCGACCTCACCTCCCGAAACCCCGCCCCCGACCTCCACCGCCACCCAGCGCTGACCGGCCGCCCCGCACGCGCTGGGTGATACGCCGCGCTCTCGGTCAGTCGCGGGTAGCACCCTCCGGCCAGATCACCCGAGACCGGACACCGGTGCGCTCGGCGTAGGCCACGACATCGGCCGTTCCGCCGTACCCGCGAGCCGGCTGCCCGTCCCAAACGGCGACCAGCTCATCCACCACGCCCACCAGAATCTCGCTTCCGGCCATGTGCGCCTGGGAGTCTGACTCCACCATGCCTGTGCGGTGGATGTCGGCGGCCTGTTGGATGAGACGGTCATAGGTCTGGTGGTGCTCCTCCGGCAGGCCATCGCGGTACTTCTCCGCAGGGACCACCACTTCAAGGCGACCACCAGCCTCCAGCACCAGCTCGGCGAACCAGGCGTCCGGGCCGTCGGCGATACACGAGACCCCGACCAGATCAGGCCCATGGCGCGCGACTTCCGCTTGAAGGGCCCGGCGGACCAATCGCTCCGTCTCCGGGGGAAGACCGCGGTGGCCGGTGATGCCGAGGCGCATGGGCCGCTCCTTCGTGATCATAGGTAGATGCCGTGCAGTCGGTCGTCGAACTCGCGGACCACCCTGGGTGGAGTCGTCGAAATGTAGGACCGCCGGACCGCACGGCACGCTCGATGATCCGGCCTGACCGATACCGTGCCCCTGTCTCAAGTGCCCGCCCGGCCAGAGCGAACGCACCAACACGAAGGCCCCCAACCTGTGGTCAGGGGCCGATCACCGCAATCCCGTTCGGGCCGGGAGTACCGTCTGAGTGTCGAGTTCAGAACGGAGTTCAGTATGCATGAGGACACAGGCATTGGCTCCAGCCTCCGTAAGGTCCGCAAGCGGCGCGGTCTGACGCAGAGGGAACTGGCCACAGCATCAGGCGTATCGCTCTCGCTGATCCGGAAGCTGGAACAGGGAGAGATCACCGACACGCGCATGGAGACCGCCCACACCCTGGCCGCGCCGGGGTGCGCTCGGCTGCCTGGACGCAACGCTGCCCAACGCACCCCTAAGCAGTCGCTAAAGCACCAGCGTCCGGTAGCGGTCGGCGACCTCGGCCAGGACATCCGCGCCGTCGCGGGCCCACAGGTCCGGGTTGAAGATCTCCACCTCGATCGGGCCGGTGTAGCCCGTCGCGTCCACCTGCTCGCGGAACCAGCGGAAGTCGACCGATCCGTCGCCCAGTTGGCCCCGCCCCAGGAGGACGCCCTCCGGGAGCGGCGTGACCCAGTCGGCGAGCTGGAAGGCCGCGATGCGGCCGCCCGCGCCCGCGCGGGCGATCTGGTCCGCCACGGTGTCGTCCCACCAGATGTGGTACGTGTCCACGACCACGCCCACCTGCTCCGCCGGGAAGCGCTCGGCCAGGTCGAGGGCCTGGGCGAGGGTGGAGACCACGCAGCGGTCGGACGCGTACATGGGGTGCAGGGGCTCAATGGCCAGGCGGACGCCGTGGTCGGCGGCGTACGGGGCGAGGTCCCCCAGCGCCTCGGCGATGCGCTCGCGGGCGGCGAAAAGGTCGCGACTGCCGTCCGGGAGGCCGCCGGAGACCAGGACCAGGGTGTCGGTGCCCAGGGTGGCGGCCTCGTCGATGGCCCGGCGGTTGTCGGCCAGGGCCGTGGCGCGCGCCTCGGGCTCGCTCGCGGTGAAGAAGCCGCCCCGGCACAGGCTGGTGACGGTCAGGCCCGCATCGCGGACGAGGCGAGCCGCGGCCTCCACGCCGTACTTCTGGACCGGTTCGCGCCACAGGCCCACGCCCGTGACGCCCGCCTTGACGCAGCCCTCCGCCAGCTCGGGCAGCGACCACTGCTTGATCGTTTCCTGGTTGAGGCTCAGGCGGGGCACAACGGGGCTCATTGGGTGACTCCGTACACGGACAGCAGGTGTTTCATCCGGGATTCGGCCAGCGCCGGGTCCGGGAACAGGCCCAGCCCGTCCGCCAGTTCGTACGCCCGCGCCAGGTGCGGCAGCGAACGGGCCGACTGGAGGCCGCCGACCATGGTGAAGTGCGACTGGTGGCCCGCCAGCCAGGCCAGCAGCACCACGCCCGTCTTGTAGTAGCGGGTCGGGGTCTGGAAGAGGTGGCGGGAGAGCTCCACGGTGGGGTCCAGCAGGGCGCGGAAGGCCCCCACATCGCCGGTGTCGAGCCTGCGCACGGCCTCCGCCGCCAGCGGGCCCAGCGGGTCGAAGATGCCGAGCAGGGCGTGGCTGAAGCCCCGGTCGTCGCCCGCGATCAGCTCGGGGTAGTGGAAGTCGTCACCCGTGTAGCAGCGCACCCCGTCCGGCAGCTTGCGCCGCAGGTCGATCTCGCGCTGGGCGTCCAGCAGCGAGACCTTGATGCCGTCCACCTTGTCGGGGTGGGCGGCGATGACGTCGAGGAAGGTGCGGGTGGCGGCGTCCAGGTCGGTGCTGCCCCAGTAGCCCTCCAGGGCCGGGTCGAACATCGGGCCCAGCCAGTGCAGGATCACCGGCTCGGCGGACTGGCGCAGCAGATGGCCGTAGACCTCGAGGTAGTCCTCGGGGCCCTTGGCCACGGCGCACAGGGCGCGCGAGGCCATCAGGATGGCCTGGGCGCCGGACTCCTCGCAGACGGCCAACTGCTCCTCGTACGCCGCCCGGACCTCGTCCAGGCCGTACGGATAGCCGATCTCGGTGGCGGAGAGCTGGTCGGTGCCGACGCCGCAGGCGATCCGGCCGCCGACCGCCCGCGCCTCGGCCGCCGAGCGGCGGATCAGCTCGGCGGCGCCCGCCCAGTCCAGGCCCATACCGCGCTGGGCGGTGTCCATGGCCTCGGCCACGCCCAGCCCGTGGGACCACAGGTGGCGGCGGAAGGCCAGGGTGGCGTCCCAGTCCACGGCGGCCGGGCCGTCCGGGGTCACATCGGCGTACGGGTCGGCCACCACATGGGCGGCCGAGAAGACGACGCGGGAGGTGAAGGGGGCCCCGGGGGTCGGCGACAGCGGCTCGGTGCGGGGTTCGTAGGGGCGGGTCGTACCGCCCGGCGCGGGAAGGTGGATGGTCACAGGCTCAGCTCCGGTACGTCCAGCCGGCGGCCCTCCGCCGACGACTTCCATCCCAGCTCGGCGAGCTGGACGCCGCGCGCGCCGGCCAGCAGGTCCCAGCGCCAGGGCTCGTCGAGCGCGACATGGCGCAGGAACAGCTCCCACTGCGCCTTGAAGCCATTGTCGAACTCCTCGTTGTCCGGCACCTGCTGCCACTGGTCGCGGAACGCCTCGGTGGCGGGCAGATCGGGGTTCCAGACCGGCTTGGGGGTGTGCGAGCGGTGCTGCACGCGGCAGTTGCGCAGGCCCGCGACGGCCGAGCCCTCGGTGCCGTCGACCTGGAACTCCACCAGCTCGTCGCGGTTCACCCGGACCGCCCAGGAGGAGTTGATCTGGGCGATGACGCCGCCCTCGAGCTGGAAGACCCCGTAGGCCGCGTCGTCGGCGGTGGCCTCGTACGGCTTGCCGCGCTCGTCCCAGCGGGTCGGGATGTGGGTGGTGGCCTGCGCCTGGACGGTGCGCACGGGGCCGAACAGCTCGTGCAGCACGTACTCCCAGTGCGGGAACATGTCGACGACGATGCCGCCGCCGTCCTCGGCGCGGTAGTTCCACGAGGGTCGCTGGGCGGCCTGCCAGTCGCCCTCGAAGACCCAGTAGCCGAACTCCCCGCGCACGGAAAGGATTCTGCCGAAGAAGCCGCCGTCGATGAGGCGCTTCAGCTTCAGCAGCCCCGGCAGGAAGATCTTGTCCTGGACGACCCCGTGCTTGACGCCCGCCGCCTCGGCGAGCCGGGCCAGCTCCAGGGCGCCCTCCAGGCCGGTGGCGGTCGGCTTCTCGGTGTAGATGTGCTTGCCCGCCGCGATGGCCTTCTTGATGGCGTCCTCGCGGGCGGCGGTGACCTGCGCGTCGAAGTAGATGTCGACGCCGTCGGCCGCGAGCACGGCGTCCAGGTCGGTCGAGACGTCCGCGACCGGGTCGAGGCCATGGCGCTCGGCGATCTCCTTGAGCGCGTGCTCCCGGCGGCCGACGAGCAGCGGCTCGGGCCACAGCACGGTGCCGTCGCCGAGGTCCAGGCCACCCTGTTCGCGAAGGGCGAGGAGAGAGCGGACGAGGTGCTGGCGGTAGCCCATCCGGCCGGTCACACCGTTCATGGCGATCCGCACTGTCTTGCGTGTCACGTGGGTCTTCTCCTCACCGCGAGTGATAGTAAGCGCTTTCTAATCCTCAACGCTAGCCGCCCCGCCCCGCCCCTGTACAGAGGACCGAACACAGGGGCGGGGGCGGTCAGCGCTTCAGCGCAGGGTCAGCCGGTAGCGCAGCGGCGAACGCCCGGTGATCAGGACCCGCTGCCCCGCCGGGGTCAGATCGCCGCCCAGCCAGCCGTAGCGCTCGCCGGAGTCCACGACGGCGGGCTGGCGCGGCCCGCTGCCGTTGCCGGGGCCGAAAGTGATCACGTCATCGCCGGACGTATAGGTGCCGTACCCCTTGACCAGCTGGTACGTGTCCTTCTGGCCGGGCACGGGGTCGACCCCGGTCAGCTTTCCGCCGCCGCGAAAGCACAGTTCGAGGGCGAGCGGGACCTCGGACTCGCCGATCTCGAGGTCCAGGTTCCAGCCGCCGTCCGCCTCCGCGATCCGCACCTCGGTACGCAGGGTGCGCCACTCCTTGGGGCGGTGCGGAAAGTCCATCGCGGACCAGAACCGGCCGTCGTCGGTCAGCGGATACCGCCCGTCGGGGCGGCGGTGCCGGCGCGGCAGCGGGAGGTGGAATCCGGCCCGCACCTCGGCCCACAGCCGCCAGCCGTCCGCCGTGCGCTCCACGTCCTCGGCCCGGAAGTGGCCGAGCGAGAAGAACTGCGGGGACAGCCGGAGCGAGTCCAGGATCGCCGCGCCCTTGCGCCACTTGAAGAACGTCGGGTTGGTGGACAGCCCCGAGGAGATCGCGTGGACATCGGGGAAGTCGGTGCCGCCGAAGATCGTGGTCCGCGTCCTCCCCTTGGCGATCCGGACCAGCCCGCAGTCCTTGTCGTGCCAGGTGAACTCCCCCGGCGCACCGGTGGCCTCGGGCAGCGGCGCGGCCAGCTCCGGATGGTCCAGCACCTCGGCGAGGAAGTCCCCGAGCGGGGTCTCGTCGAAGGTCTGATCCGCCCCGCGCCGCTGGATGGTGGCGGCCACGTCTGCGAACCGCCCGTCCCGCTCCCGGAGCGCCAGGGCCCGGAACTGGAGCCAGTACTCGGACAGATGCTTGACCGTCTTCTGGTCCTGGCGGCGCGAGTGCACCGTCTCCACCTCCCCGTCGGGCTCCAGGAGGTGGAGGGTGGCGTCCAGGTTGCGGCGTACGTGCTCGTAGAGCGCCGGGCGCTCGGTGAGCCGGGCCAGGGTCAGCAGCGAGGGGTTGGTGACGATGGGCGCGTAGGTGGCGCTGCGCTCGCTGTACTGGCCACTGTCGTAACGGTCGATGCCCTCGGCCAGCCAGGCGTCGATACGGCGGGTGTAGCGGGCGTCGGGCCAGAAGGAGTTGATCCGGGCCAGCGCGGCACACACCTTCCAGCGGTGGTTGGGGGTGTGCACCCCGCCGGTGGACAGGCCCTTGCCCGCCTTGAGCAGGATCTTCTTCAAGGTGGCGCGGATCGCCCGGGTGCCGGTGTGGCCGTCCGCGTCCAGCAGGCCGTACACCAGCCCCAGGTCGACGATCGAGAAGGCGGTGTCCGGGGGCGAGTGGACCGCGCCCTGGTCGTAGAGGCCGTCGTCGAACTGGGCGGCGGCCAGCGCGTCCACGAGCCGGGTCATCGGCGCGATCAGCGCGCCGTCGTGGTGGTGGGCGGCGTCGCCCCAGACGTGGACGGAGGTGAGCAGCCGCAGGCCGCGGGCGGCGGGGCGGGCCTGCCCGAGGTTGTTCAGCTGGCCCAGGACCGCCTCGAGCCCGTCCACCACCTCGGCCACCCGGGCGTCGGCCGCCTCGGTGAGCAGCGCGAGGAACGGCTTGTCGACCCGGCCCTCGGCCGAGGCCCGGCCCCCGGCCGAGGCACCACCCGGGCCTGCTTCGGCCAAGGCGCCGCCCGGGGCGCCGACGGCCAGCAGTCCGCCCGCCACGGCGGTCCCGGCGAGGAAGTGACGGCGGGGCAGGGGGGTCATAGGTGGTGCTCCGTGGCTCGGGCCGCCAGGGCGAGGGGGCCGGGGACGAGGAAGGCGAGCGGCGGATAGGCCCAGGCACAGACGCCTGCGGTGGCCACGGCCAGCAGCAGCACGCCGCTCGCCCGGGGCCCCCGCACACTGTCGAACGCCGCCGAGCGCAGCGCCACCCGCCAGCTCGTGGCCGACTCGGGGCGGGCGCAGGCCCGCAGCAGGACGACGGCGAGCAGCCCTCCCACGATCAGCAGCACGGGCCGGAAGACCACCGCGCCCGGCAGCCCCGCCCCCGCCGCGGCCGCGTTGAACAGCAGCAGGGCGCCGCCGGCCAGCAGCCCCGCCCCGGCCAGCAGATCGCCGGTGCGCAGCCGGTCCCGCAGCGCGCGGAGGTAGCCGCCCGCCGTGGTGGGCACGTCCTCGCGCACCCGCCGGTCCAGGACGGCGCAGGCCGTGGACATCGCGGCCGGGGCGGTGAGGAGGGGCAGCGAGGCGGCGGCGGTGGCCAGGCCCACGGCCAGGACGTCGGCGAAGAGCGCGAAGCGCGGGCCGAACAGCTCGCCGGGTTCGCGTTTGGTGGCGGTGGCCATGCTCATCCCTTCAGTCCGGAGCTCGCCATGCCCTCGACCAGGAACCGCTGGAAGGCGAGGAAGAAGAGCACGATGGGCAGCAGCGCGAAGACCGACATCGCGAACATCGGGCCGAAGGCCGACTGGCTGGAGGCGTCCACGAAGGACCGCAGGGCCAGGGTCAGGGTGAACTTCTCCGGCTCGAAGAGGTAGATGAGCTGGGTGAAGAAGTCGTTCCAGGTCCAGATGAAGGTGAAGATCGCCGTGGTGATCAGGGCGGGCCGGGTCAGCGGCAGGATGACGCTGAAGAACGAGCGGAAGGGCCCGCAGCCGTCGATCCGCGCCGCCTCCTCCAGCTCGCGCGGCAGTCCGCGCATGAACTGCACGATGAGGAAGACGAAGAAGGCGTCGGTGGCCAGGAACTTCGGCAGGATCATCGGCCAGTAGGTGTTCACCATGCCGAGCTGGTTGAAGATGATGTACTGCGGAATGAGGATGGCGTGGTGCGGCAGCATGATCGTCGCGATCATGAACGCGAAGAGCGGGCCCCGCATCCGGAACCGCAGCCGCGCGAAGGCGTACGCGGCGAGCGAGCAGCTGATGACGTTGCCGAGCACCGCGCCGCACGCGATGAGCAGCGAGTTCCACAGCAGCCGTCCGACGCTGACCTCGTTCACCCCGTCCAGCGCGGTGGAGTAGTTGCCCCATTCGAAGTGGCTGGGCAGCAGCTTGAGACTGGCGATGACCTCGTCGGCGGGTTTGAACGAGGTGGCCAGCAGCCAGGCCAGCGGATAGAGCATCACCAGCAGCACGGCGATCAGGCAGATGTGCAGCACGATCCGGCCGGTGGGACGCCGCCGCGCCGCCGGGGCGGTGGTCATCGGGGCGGTGGTCATCGGGCCCCCTCGTTGTTGTCGTTGGCGTAGAAGACCCAGGCCCGGGAGGTGCGGAAGAGCACCGCGGTGACGACCCCGATGGCCAGCAGCAGCGCCCACGCCATGGCGGAGGCGTAGCCCATGTGGGAGGCGGTGAAGCCGCGGTCGTAGAGGTAGAGCGTGTAGACGAGCGTGGAGTCGGCGGGTCCGCCCTTGCCCGCGCTGACCGCGAAGGCGGGGGTGAAGACCTGGAACGCCTGGATCATCTGGAGCACCAGGTTGAAGAAGAGCACCGGGGAGAGCATCGGGATGGTGATCGAGCGGAACTGCCGCCACCAGGAGGCCCCGTCCACCGCGGCCGCCTCGTAGAGCTCGGCGGGTATCTGCTGGAGCCCGGCCAGGAAGATCACCATGGGCGCGCCGAACTGCCAGATGGTCAGCAGCGCGACCGACAGGATGGCCCAGCCCGGTTTGTTGATCCAGCCGCCGATGTCGATGCCCATGCCGGAGAGCAGGTTGTCGACGGAGCCGCCGTCGTTGAAGATCGCCCGCCAGACCAGGGCGATGGACATCGACGCGCCGAGCAGCGAGGGGGCGTAGAACGCCGAGCGGTAGAACCCCTTGCCGCGCCTGACCGACTTCAGCGCGATCGCGACGGCCAGCGCCAGCAGGAGCTGGAGCGGCACCGCGATCACGACGTAGGTCAGCGTCGTGATGACCGACCGCCAGTAGCGGGGGTCCTCGGTGAACATCTGGGTGTAGTTGCGGAAGCCGATCCACCGGGGCGCGTCGAACATGTCGTAGTCGGTGAACGACAGATACAGGGACACGGCCATGGGCAGCAGCGTCAGCACGGCGGCGCCGAGCACCCATGGGGACAGGAACACCCAGGCGGCCCCCTGCCGCTCGCGCTTGCGAGCCCGCTTGCCGCCCGTGGCGGGGGGCGCGGCGTCCTGGGGGCGGGTCGCGGTCGCGGTCATTGCCTCAGCTCCGCCTTCGCCTCGGTGATGTAGTTCTCCGCCGCCTCACGCGGCGACAAGCGCTCGTAGCTGACCTGGTCGTAGTCGCGCGAGAAGGTGCCCTGCAATGAGGTGTCGCCCTTGGGAGGCGCGGGCGGCGGGTCCTTGAGCTTGCCCTCGAACTGCTTCTGGTACGCGGAGACGACCTGGTCGAAGCCCTCCAGCTTCGGCAGCACCGTGTCCCGGATGGCGTCGTTGGCCGGGATGCCGCGGGTGGCGCCGAGGACGGCGCCCGCCTTCTTGTCGTTGAGCAGGAAGTCGATGAACTGGGCCGCCTGCTTGGGGTGTGCGGTCTTGGCAGAGGCGCCGAAGAACATCGACGGTTTGAAGTACTGCCCGGGGGTGCCGTCCTCGCCGACCGGCAGCGGCGCCAGCTTCAGCCCCTCGCCGACGATGGGCGCGAAGCCGCTGGAGGGGGCGTCCCAGTTGAAGTCGGAGACGGACTTCAGCCGGCCCAGCGGGGTGTTCTCCACCGTCCCGTCCATCTGGGTGGTCTGCTCCGCGGGCACGACCGCGCCCTCCTTGCGGAGCTTGGTGCACCACTCCCAGTAGCGGGTCAGATCGTCGGCGGTGAAGCCCAGCTTCTCGTCCTTGGTGTAGAGGGACTTGCCCCGGCTCCGCAGCCAGATCTCGAACACGTCCTCGCTCTGGCCCGGGTCGGTGGAGCCCACCCGCCCCCGCGTCGCCTTGGACGCCGAGAGCTTGCGCATGGCGTCGGCCCAGTCGTCCCAGGTCCAGGTCAGGGTGGGCTCGGGGACGCCCGCCTTGCGCCACAGCGCGGCGTCGTACGCCACCGTCTCGGTGCCGCGGGCCACCGGCAGCGCGTACTGCTTGCCGTCGACCACGCCGGTGGCCAGCAGCCCCTTGTCGATCTCCGAGGTGCGCAGCTCGGGGTGTTCGCCGAGGTTCAGCAGGATGCCGGAGGTCGCGTACTGGTTGATCTGCCGGTAGTCGAGCTGCATCACATCGGGGGCGTCACCGCCCGCCGCCTGGGTGGCCAGCTTCGCCTTGTAGGTGTCGAAGCCCGCGAAGGACGTCGCGATGTCGATGTCGGGGTGACGCTGCTCGAAGAGCTTCACGGCCTCCTCGGTGCGGGCGGCCCGGTCGGGATTTCCCCACCAGGTGAACCGCAGGCTGACCTTGCCGCCCGAGCCGCCGCCGCCATCGCCGCCGCAGCCCGTGAGGGTCCCTCCGAGCGTGAGCACAAGCGCCAGGGCCAGGGACGTCCTTGTCCCGTTTCCGCGCATACCGGAGCCGACCTCCCTCCATGATCATTTCGTTGAGCGTGCGTGGTGGTGCCTAAACGCTCCGCTGGGAAGCGTCGCAATGGGTCGTCGGCCAACCGCGGCACCGTCGTGGCTGGTCCCACGCGGCGGAGCCGCATATCGACACAGCCGCACGGCGGAGCCGCATATCGATACGGCCCCGCGCCCCTTCGGGGCACCTCCCAGCGGTAGCTGGGGGCGCCGTGCCAGGCTTCGCGGGCCCGCGAAGCTCCGCCGGACAGGGCATACCGCTATTCGCCGTAGTACGGGAGCGTGACGCCGGGCAGTTCGTACTCGTCCCGGCGGCCGCACATGCCGTAGCCACCCCGGCGGCTGGGCCCGGTCGCGGTGACCCGCGCCTCGGCGAGGTGCGCGGGGTCGCCCGCGGCGAGCGCGGTGAGCTGTTCACCGGTGCGCCGCGCGGCGGCGAGCGCCCCGTCCCGCCAGCGCGGCTCCCATTCCTTCACCTTGGGCGCCACGATCCGTGCCGCCGCCTCGTGGAAGGCGCGCAGCGGTGCGTCGTCGCCCTTCTCGGCGGCGGCCCGCAGCGTCAGATAGCCCTCGATCGCGAGGTCCCGGCGGCGCCGGGCGGCCGCGTCGGCCTCCGGCCCCTCCTTGGCGGGCAGCGCGGCGACGGCCGCGTAGCGCTCGGGGTCGGCCAGCACCTCGGACGGGAAGGTGAAGACGGCGTCCCCGGCCTCCGGCAGCCCGCTGTTCTGCATCAGCACGGTCACCTTGAGACCGCCGCCCTGCACCATGCGGTGGATCGTGCCGGGGGTGAACCACACCACCGAGCCCGGCTCCAGCGGGGTCTCGGTGAAGCCGTCCGCGAGGGTCAGGGTCTGCACGGCGCCGCGTCCGGCGGTGACCACATACGCCTCGGTGCAGGCGAGGTGGAGATGGGGGCTGCCGCCGCACACCCCGTCGGCGGCCTCCCACTCGTACGCGCTGATGTGGGAGAGGCCCACACCGCCCGGCAGCGGGGCGGACATCGCGGTCATCGTGCTCACCACCCGTGGTTCTCGAGGTAGTTCTCGGCGCGCGCCCGGTCCCAGGCTCCGTCGGCGACCACCACCCGGTAGCGGTAGCCGAAGGACTCACCCGGCGGAAGCTCGAACTCCTCGAAGAACGCCCAGGAGGGGGCCACCGAGGGGATCGGCTCGGAGCGCACGAACCAGTGGGAGGCGTGGATGGATTCGGCGTTCTCGGGGGCGTGGGCGAACAGCAGCGTGGAGTGCCCGTCCACGTCGTCGTGCTCACCGGTGAAGGCGATCCAGGGGGCGTCGGCGGCCGGGGTGCCCATCAGGTCCGATGCGCCCTTCTCGCCGTCGCCGCCGCGCCCGTCCGGGCCGATGACGTCACCGCCGGTGAAGTCGCGCGGGCCGCGCCAGTTGAGCCCGGTGTACCCGGCCATCTCCCGGCCCGCGGTGGTCGGGGAGCCGAAGTCCAGGGCCTCGCCGCGGATGTTGGTGAGGTGGATGGACCAGTCCAGGGCCCAGGTGCCCTCGTCCGGCTCCACCGAGTGGAGTTCGATGGTGCGCAGCTCCCGCGCCCACTCCTGGCCGCCGTTCTCCACCCAGGTCAGGGTCTCCACGAAGCGCAGCCGGTCGTCGGCGACGGTGAACTCCTCGAAGCCGTCGTGGCGCATCGAGCCGACGCGCTCCTCGACCCGCTGGTAGCCCTGGTCGGGGCCGAGGTAGGAGTTGCCGCCCCAGAAGTTCTGGCCGGACAGATGGCTGGAGGTCATCTGGAGGCCCTTGTGCCAGCGGTGGTCGTTCGGCCGGTAGCCGGAGACCGGGTTCCCGGCGAGGGTGCGCAGCGGGTGGGCGTAGGGCTTACGGGCCTCGAAGGCGTCCGGGTCGGGCTTGTAGACGTAGGCCATCAGCTCGACGCCGCCGGAGGCGACCGAGATCTGTTCGCCGTGGGTGTGGGTGACGGTGATGCGCTGGGTCATGACGGCCTCAGCTCTCCTTCGTGGTGGCGGTCGCCGCCTTCGGCGCCCATTCGGGGTGGTCGCCGTGCATGGCGTCGTAGTACGGGTCCCCGGGCACGATCTCGCCCGCGCGCACGGGCCGCCCGGTGAAGGCCGCCTTGTAGAGCGCGGCGATGAACTCGAGGGTGCGGCGGGCGTCCTGCCCGCTGCCGGGGGGCCGTACGCCGTCGCGCATCGCGTCCAGCAGCCCGGTGAGCTGGGCCCCGTGGGAGCTGGGCAGATCGGCGGCCGGGGTGCGCCAGCGCCGCTGCCGGGCGGGCTCGTCGCGGACGTGCGGGGCGGGGGTGTAGACCCAGTCGTCGTTGCGGTGGCCGTAGAGGTGGGTCAGCTCGACGGTGGCGTCCGCGCAGTCGACGCGGATCCGGCTGACCTCGTCGGGCGAGAGCACGCTGTTGACGACGGTGGCCATGGCGCCGCTCTCGAACCGCACCAGCGCGGTGGAGACGTCCTCGCTCTCCACGGCATGGACCAGCCGTCCGGCCATGCCGCGGATCTCGGTCCAGTCGCCGAGGAGGTGGAGCAGCAGATCCATCTGGTGGATGCCGTGGCCCATGGAGGGGCCGCCGCCCTCGGTCTCCCAGCGGCCGCGCCACGGAACCGCGTAGTAGGCGGTGTCGCGGTGCCAGGTGGTCTGGCAGTGGGCCACCAGCGGGCGGCCCAGGGCGCCCTCGGCCAGCAGCTCGCGGGCGTGGACGGCGCCCGAGCCGTAGCGGTGCTGGAAGACCACCGAGGCGTACGGGCCGCCCGCCTCCCGCTCGGCCGCGGCTATCTCGTCGTACTCGGCGAGCGTCAGGCACAGCGGCTTCTCGCACAGCACCCAGGCGCCGGCCTCGAGGGCGGCCACCGTCTGCTCGCGGTGCAGGGAGGGCGGGGTGCCGATGAGGACCAGGTCGGGGCGCTCGGCCTCGAGCATGGCGGCCACATCGGAGTAGCCGGTGACGTCGAAGGTGCCGCCCTCGGCCGCCGCGGCGCGGAAGGCGCCGAGCCGGTCCGCGGCCACGTCGACGGCGGCGACGAGGTCCACACGGTCGGCGTGGTCACGCAGTGCGGGCAGATGGCTGCCGCTGACGATTCCTCCGGTGCCGACCACTGCGGCACGGATACGGGCGGTGGCTGCTGCGGCCATGGGCTGAGGTCTCCTCGCCGTCGCCAGGGGTAAGCGCTTGCTGGGGAGGACCCTAGGCATGGTCCGGATGACAGGACAAGACCCTGGAGTGCGGCAATCGCGCCGCTCGTGGAGTGAGAGCATGGAGGCGCCCAACCAGCGCGCACGGTGTACCAGAAGGTGACCACCCAACGGAGGAAACATGGCAGTGACCCTGGCCGATGTGGCGGCACGGGCTCGGGTCTCGGCGGCCACCGTGTCGCGCGTCCTGAGCGGCAACTACCCGGTCGCGGAGTCGACCCGGGCCCGGGTGCTGCGTGCGGTCGACGAGCTGGAGTACGTGGTCAACGGCCCGGCAAGCGCTCTCGCCGCCGCCACCTCCGATCTGGTCGGGGTACTCGTCAACGACATCGCGGACCCCTTCTTCGGGATCATCGCGGGCGCCGTCCAGGCCGAAATGGTCACCCCGGCCGGGGAATCGGGCCGGGGCGGCGAGAAGCTCGCGGTCATCTGCAACACCGGTGGCTCGCCCGAGCGCGAGCTCAACTACCTCACCCTGCTGCAGCGGCAGCGCGCGGCCGCCGTCGTGCTCACCGGCGGCGCGGTCGAGCACCCCGACCACGCCGCCGCCGTGGCCACCAAGGCGTCCCGGCTGGCCGCGTCCGGTACCCGGGTGGTGCTGTGCGGGCGGCCGCCGATCGAGGACGCCACCACTCTCACCTTCGACAACCGCGGCGGCGCCCGCCGGCTCACCGAGCATCTGCTGACCCTCGGCCACCGCCGGATCGGCTATGTGGCGGGCCCCGCCGAGCGCACCACGACCCGCCACCGGCTGGAGGGCCACCGGGCGGCGCTGACCGCCGCCCGGGTGGACCAGGACGCGGAGCGGCTGACCGTCCACGGCCTGTACGACCGCGCCTCCGGCTATGACGCGACCCTCGAACTCCTGCGCCGCGACCGGGGCTTGACGGCCATAGTCGCCGCCAACGACACCATCGCACTCGGCGTCTGCGCGGCCCTGCGCGACCAGGGCCTGCGGATTCCCGAGGACGTCTCGGTCGCGGGCTTCGACGACCTCCCGTTCAGCGCGGACGCGGTCCCGGCCCTCACCACGATGCGGCTGCCGCTGCACGAGGCGGGCGCGCGGGCCGGGCGGCTGGCCCTGGGCCGCGAGCCACAGCCGCCGGGCGGGGTGGCGATGGTCCGGGCCGAGCTGATGGCCCGCGCCTCCACGGCGCCGCCGCGCGGCTGAGTCCTGCCGAGCGGCTGGCCCCTGCCCAGCGGCTGGCCCCTGCCGAGCGGCTGAGCCGTGCCCAGCGGCTGGCCCCAGCCGAGCGGCCTCGGACGGCACACGGTCCCGCGCGGGTGGGCCCCTCTTCCCAAATACTTGATCCGGCGCAACTATGTGGTCAAGCGAATCGCATCGACCACAGGGGTACGGAGGGGTGCCGGATGGAGCCGCGCGACGATCTTGACCTGGCCGTGGACGAGGTCCGCGACTTCAACCGGATGTACACCCGCCTGATCGGCGTCCTCGACTACCCCGGGCAGCTCAACACCCCGTACACCCTGGGCGAGGCCCGCATCCTCTACGAGCTGGCCCAGCGCGAGCGCACCCATGCCTCGGCGCTCCGGGAGCACCTGGGGGTCACCGCCGCGCATCTGAGCCGGACGCTGAGCCGGTTCGAGGAGCGCGGGCTGGTGACGCGCGAGCGCCACCGCCGCGACGCCCGCTTCCAGGAGGTGCTGCTCACCACGGAGGGCCGGGCGGCGGCGGAGGATCTGGACCGGCGCTCACGGGAGGCGGTGACCGGGCTGCTGACCAAGGTCCCCCGGAACGAGCTGGGGCGGCTGCGGGAGGCGCTGGCGACCGCCCGGGGCGTCTTCACCGGCCCGGCGGAGCCCGAGGTGCGGCTGCGCGGGCCGGAGCCGGGGGACCTGGGCTGGATCGTGCAGCGCCACGGCGCCGTGTACGCCCGGGAGTTCGGGTGGAACGCCGAGTTCGAGGCCCTGGTGGCCCGGATCGTCGGGGAGTTCGGCGCGGGCCACGACCCGGCCCGCGAGCGGGCGTGGATCGCGGAGCTCGACGGCCGCCCCGTCGGGTCGGTGATGTGCGTCCGCGACGAGCGGCCGGATACGGCCCGGCTGCGGCTGCTGCTCGTCGAACCGGAGGCGCGCGGGCGGCGGATCGGCGAGCGGCTGGTGAGCACGTGTATCGACTTCGCGCGCGAGGCGGGCTACCGCGATCTGGTCCTGTGGACCAATGACGTCCTGACCTCCGCCCGCCGGATCTATGAGCGGGCCGGTTTCGAGCTGATCGCCGAGAAGCGGCACCGGGGCTACGGGTCGCCGCTGGTCGGCCAGGACTGGCGGCTGACGCTGCGGGACGCCGCGCGGGGCTGAGGGCGCGGCCCGATGTGACGCGGCGCGGTCCGATGTGACGCGGATCACCGGCAGCGCGGTGCGCGCGGCGGACAGGGAGGAGTGTGGAGACTTCACTGCGCACCCGCGTGCGGGCCGGAGATCCGGATGCCTTCGGCCGGCTCTTCGACGAGCACGCCTCGGTGATCTACCGGCACGCCGTCCGGCTGACCGGCAACTGGGTCATGGCCGACGACATCGTGTCGCTGACCTTCCTGGAGGCGTGGCGGCTGCGCGAGCGGCTGCTTCCGGGTGACGGCGGCCTGCGCCCGTGGCTGCTGGGGATCGCGACGAACGTCACGCGCAACACCGCGCGGGCGGCGCGAAGACACCAGGCCGCGCTCGCCAAACTCCCGCCCCCGGCCCCGGTGCCGGACTTCGCCGACGAGGTGACCCAGCGCCTGGCCGACACCGAGGAGCTGGCCGCCGCGCAGCGGGCGTTGCGCACGATGCGCCGCGGGGAGCGGGAGGTGTTCACGCTCTGCGTATGGGAGGGCCTGGACGCCGCCACGGTGGCCGAGGCCCTGGGCGTGGCCGTCGGCACCGTACGGGCCCGGCTCTCGCGCGCGCGAAAGCGACTGCGCAAGCTCACCGAACTCGAGCTCATCGGCCGCGCGGGCGGCGGCGCCGGCACGGATGGCGGCGACGGCACGGATGGCGGCGACGGCACAGGCGGCAGCGGCGGCAACCGCGGCACGGGCGGCAACCGGGGCGCGGGCGGCGGCGCCGGGCAGGGCGCGGTGCAACGCGCGAGCACGGTCGGACAGTTACCGGTCAGCCGCCATCAGGCGGCTCGGTCCACGCAGGAGAAGAAGCGATGAACACCAACCCGCGACGACCCGATCAGCCGGTCGACCACCAGGATCTGGCCGAGATGCTGCCCGCACCCGGCCGTCCGGTGCTCCGGCGGGACCGCCACCGCGTCCTGAGGGAACATCTGATGGAGCACATCGGCAACAGCGCCGAGACCGTCCACGAGCGGTCGGGTACGACGAACACCCCCTCCGCGCCCCCCGCACCCCGGCGCCCCGGCCGCCGCCTCGTCCTCATCGCGGCGCCGCTGGCCCTGGCCGCCGTCGTGGGCGTGGGAGCGGTGGCGGTCGACGCCGTACGGGACGACGGCAAGGGCGGCACCACCGCCACCGGCGTCGGCGGCGGCACCACGGCCGAGCACCGGCAAGCCGCACGGCTGCTGGACCGGATCGCCGTGGTGGCGGCCGACCGCCCGGCGGTCACGGTCCGCGACGACCAGTTCGTCTTCACCAGGTCCCAGGGCTCCTCGGCCATATGGGGCGGCCCCTCGAAACCCGTGCGGGACGCCAAGGGGGACATCACGGGCACCACGACCTACAAGGGGAACGTCCGGAGCGATGAGTGGCAGCCCGTAACCGGCAAGCGGGACGGTCTCCGGCGCCTCACCGCGCTGTCCCCGAACGGCGAACCCGACCGCTCCCAGACCCAGGACATCGCCATGGCGCCGGGCACCGGATACCTGACCTTCCGGCAGCTCCAGGCCCTCCCCACCGACCCCGACGCCCTGCTGAGGAAGCTCGAGAGCGGCAACGGGGTGGTGAGGTCCCGGCTGACGGAGACCGTCTTCGAGAACGTCGGAGCCATCCTCGATCAGGCCACCCTGCTGCCCGACCTCAGTGCCGCGCTCTACCGCGCCGTGGCCAAGCTGCCGGACGTAAGGGTCGTGAAGAACGTCAAGGACGGCGCGGGCCGCACCGGTATCGGCCTCACGTACACCAACCGCCGGAACCCCTCGAAGACCACGAAGGGCTACTGGGTCTTCGACGCGAAGAGCCTGGCCTACCTCGGGACGGACAGAAGCGCGCTCCTGGATGTCGCCGTCACCGATGACAAGGGGAAGGTGACGGCGGTCGGCGCGTCCTGACGCGGCGGTCGAGCCGTCAAGCCGTCACAGGGCGCCCGCTCCGGCGGGCGCCCCGTGCGGCGCGTACATGACGCGGCGTCTCCCCGCCCCGACCGGAAAACCGCTCGCGCGGACGGGCCGGGTACGGGAAAGATCGGCGCACACACACGCACCGGCCCGTACAGCACGCGGGCATCGCACGGGCGACGTACGGTCGACGCATCCGTGCGGCGCGTCGGAACGGCACAAGAGCAAAGGGCGTACCCCTGAGTACCCAGCAGGTCATCGAGTGGACCGAGGACGGCCGGACCCGTACCGCCCAGTGGCGCTCCGAGAGCGGCGCGCCGCCGCCCCGGCGGGTCGAGGTCGCGGACGACCGGATGCCCGCCGACACCGCCCACCGCCTCGTCTGCGAGGGCACCGCGCTGCTGTGGCGCGGCGACTACCAGGGCGCCCGTCAGCTACTGACGGCGCTGGCGCGCCGGATCGACCGGGGCCCGCGCCGGGCCAAGGAACGGCGGCCACCGGCGGCGTCCCCGGCCGAGGCGTTCCACCGGCACCGCCAGGCCCAGTCCCGGCGGGCCCGGCTGCTGGGGATGCTGCTGGTGCCGCTGGACGCGGACTTCGGCGTTCCGCTGCGCCGGGCACCGGACGTACGGCAGGCGTGCACCGAGGCGTACGGCCCGGCGCGGGGCCCCTCGGTGGTCTCGCTCCGTGAGGTGCTCGGGCTGATCGGCGCGCATGAGTGGCGGGAGAAGGGCGTCACGGTGCGGGCGCTGGGCGGGGACCGCGTCCATCCGCACTACGGGGTCTTCTCGCCGGTGCGCGGCGAGTACGTGGACCTGGTGGCCGAGGCCCCGCTGCCGTCGCACGAGCTGGCCTTCGACATCGGCACCGGAACCGGTGTCCTGGCCGCCGTCCTCGCCCGGCGCGGCATCGAGCGGGTGGTGGCCACCGACCAGGACGCGCGGGCGCTCGCGTGCGCCCGGGAGAACGTGGCCCGGCTGGGTCTGTCCGGGCAGGTCGAGGTGGTCGAGGCCGACCTCTTCCCGCCGGGCCGCGCCCCGCTGGTGGTCTGCAACCCGCCCTGGGTCCCGGCCCGGCCCTCCTCACCGCTCGAATACGCCGTCTACGACCCGTCCAGCCGTATGCTGCACGGCTTCCTGAACGGGCTGGCCGGGCATCTGACCCCCGGCGGCGAGGGCTGGCTGATCCTCTCCGACCTCGCCGAACACCTCGGGCTGCGGCCGCGCGCCGAGCTGATGGCCGCCTTCGGCACGGCGGGCCTGACGGTCGTGGACCGGCTGGACGTCCGCCCCGTCCACCCCCGCGCCTTCGACCCCACCGACCCCCTCCACGCGGCCCGCGCGGCGGAGGTGACGTCGCTGTGGCGGCTGACGGCGGGCTGAGCGGGGCGGCCCGAGGCCGCGACGACACGCCGTAGGCGTGATCGGCACGGCAGGATTGATTCGGCTCATCCCCCTGCTTAGCGTCCCGCATGAAGGGCAAGAAGACCCCCACCTACCGCACGACCCCTACCAAGGGAGCCCGTATGAAGCTCGCCTTCTCCACCCTCGGCGTCCCCGGTATGCCCGTGCCCGACGTGGCCCGGCTCGCCGCCGGGGCCGGGTACCACGGCGTCGAGCTGCGCGCCCACCCCGAGGAGCCGGTGCACCCGGGGATCGGGGCGGACGAACGGGCCAGGGTGGCGGCGGAGTTCCGGGACGCCGGGGTCGAGATCCTCACCGTCGCCGGATATGTGCGCGCCGCCCAGGCCGGGCCGGACGAGCCGGTGCTGACCGGGCTCGGGGAGCTGCTGGAGCTCGCCCACGACCTGGGCGCCCGCAACGTCCGGGTCTTCCCCGGCGGCGGGGAGCAGAGCCCGGAGGAGGCCGACGCCACGGCCGCCCGGCGGCTCGCCGCGGCCGCGCCCCGCGCCGCCGACCTCGGCGTACGGCTGCTGCTCGAGACCCACGACTCGCACCGGACCGGCGCGGACGCGGCCCGGGTCCTCGGGCTCGTGGGCCATGGCAGCGTGGGGGCGATCTGGGACGTGATGCACACCTGGCTGGGCGGCGAGGACCCGGCCACCAGCTATCCGGCGCTCTTCGCGCATCTGGGCTACGTCCAGGTCAAGGACATCGCCTCGGCCGAGGACACCACCCCGCTGCCGCTGGGCGAGGGGGTGCTGCCGCTGACCGAATGCGTGGAGCTGCTCAGCCGCGAGGGCTGGGACGGCTGGCTGGCTTGGGAGTACGAGAAGCGGTGGTATCCGCGGGCACGGGAGTTCCCGGAGCTGCTGGCCCCGGGCCGGGAGCATCTGCTGCGGCTGCTCGCCGACGCGGCCTGAGCCCCGCGCCGGGCTCCGCCGCCCGGGGCGGACTGACCGGGCGCGGTACGGCCGCCCCCCAGCGGTACGGCCGCCCCCCAGCGGTACGGCCGCCCCTCAGCGGCGCGGCCGGGCGCGGCGCGGCCGGGGCGTCAGGGTCCGGCGCTCGACGCGCTCGTGGCGGGCGCGGAGTCCGCGGCGCCCGGATCGACCGCGGCGCAGCGGCTTCCGTCGCGTGGCACCTTCAGCGCCGTGAGGTAGCCGTCCGCCGCGTCGCGGGTGCAGTCACTACGCCCGTAGACGCTGTGTCCCGCGCCCTCGTACGTCAGCAGGACCGTCGTCCCGCGGGTCTGCCGGTGCACATTGGTGACCCATGAGTAGTTGTTCGCGGGGTCGTGGCGGGAGTGCATCAGCAGGATCTTGGGAGCTTTGGTGACGCGCAGGCGGTGTTGCGGGTTGTTCACCTGGTCCGGCCGGCCGAGGCATCCGGCCATCGCGGCGTGGACGCGGGGTGAGCCGCGCATATGCGGCGCGGCCCGTAGTTCGGCCGCGGTCAGGCGTGTGTACTCCGAATAGTCCTTGGCCCGGATGCGCCAGTCCTGGCAGAACACGGCTGAGAAGGGCTCCGCTTTCGTCTCCTGAGCGGTCTCCGGGGCGACCGCGGACGGCGCCGGCACGGCCTTCTGCGCGTCGAGTTCGGCCACGTAGGTCGCCAGTTGGGCCCAGTCCGGGCCGTAAAGGTACTTCCTGAAGGCGGTAAGTGTGATCGCGTTCGCCGTGAGGGCCTGGTCCGGATGGTCCGGATCCCGTATCTCGCCCCGGTCGGCCCTGGCGAGCAGACGGTCCCATACGGCGGTGACGTCCCGGCCGTGCAGCGCGCACGAGCGCGAGCGGTCGCACCACTTCACGAACTCGTGGAGGGAGTCCTCGGCGGTGGTCGCCGAGGAGACGAGGAATTCGCGGGTCCCGAGGCTGTGGTCCATGTTCGCGGTGAGGGCCATGGCACGGATCCGGTCGCCGTACAGCTCCGCGTACTGCTCGCCGATCAGCGTGCCGTAGGAGTGCCCGAAGTAGTTGATCTTCTGCTCGCCGAGTGACCTCCGGAGGGCTTCCATGTCCCGGACGACGCCGAGGGTGTCGGCGTGGTCGAACATCGGACCGCTGTGCCGCCGGCAGTCCTGGCGCAGCTCCCGGTTGTAGGCCACCAGCCGGTCGAACTCCACCTGATCGCGCGGATACACCGACGGCTGTCGGCCGAGCAGCTCCCGCGAACACGTCACCGGACTGCTGGCCCCGACACCCCGCGGGTCGAAGCCGACGATGTCGAACCTCGCCCGCACGTCCGCGCTGAAGTAGGTGGTGGCACGGTCAAGAGCGAAGTCCACCCCCGACTCGCCCGGCCCTCCCGGGTTGACCAGCAGTACGCCGACCCGGCGATCCGGGTCGACCGCCCTGCGACGGGCCACCGCCAGGTCGAAGTTCTCGCCCCGTGGGCGGGCCCAATCGACGGGCAGGCGCAAGGTCCCGCAGTCGGCGGTGGCGTCCTCGGCACACGGCTTCCAGTCAATCGAGGGCGGTTGTCCCGGGGGCGCCGAGGACGGACTCCCCGCTTCCCCCGACGTGTCGGCGTCCGCCACGCCCGCGCCCAGCACCAACGCCGCGGCGGCGAGCGCTCCGGCGAGCGCCTTGGTGAACGGTTGCACAGGTTCCTCCCGATGGTCCTTCGAACACGGATCACAGGAGTGGCCACCCCTCGACGAACCCTCGCAGCGAGCCGAGGGGGCCACAACCGTCCCCGGCCGGGATCAGGGGGGAACCAGGGAACCGCCCGGAGCGGGAGTCGGGGTTGGCCCCCGGGGCGCCGGGGGAAGCCCGGGCGCGGCGCGCCGTCGTCAGCGCACCCGGGCGTCAGCGGGCCCGGGCGTCAGCGCACCCGGGCGTCAGCGCACCCGGGCGTCAGCGGGCCCGGCGGACCGCGCCTCGCCCGGGGGCAACGTGTGCGGTGAGCCGGACCGCCCCCGCCGGACCGGCAGGCGCAGGCGCAGGCGTACGGCCGGGAGCGAGGTCAGTGCCACGCCGCCCACCAGCAGCGCCGCCGCCAGCCAGCGCGGCGCGCTGATGCCCTCCCCCAGCACCAGCGCCGCCGAGGACATCCCGAAGACCGGCACCAGCAGCGAGAACGGGGCGACCGCCGAGGCGTCGTAGGTGCGCAGCAGAAAGCCCCAGACCCCGAAGCCGAACACCGTGGTGACCCAGGCGACATAGACGATCGCGCCCACTCCGGCCCAGTCGAGCCGGCTCAGCGCCTCGACGTCGGGCCGCGCGCCCTCGAACACCAGCGAGAGCGCGAGCAGCGGCAGCACCGGCACCAGGCTCACCCACACCATGAAGTTCAGGGCGTCCGGCGGCGCCGCCTTGCGGGTGAGGACGTTGGAGACCCCCCAGAAGGCCGCCGCCGCGACGACGAGGACGAAGCCGAGGAGCGGTCCCGAGGTGCCCTCGTCCACGGCGGCCACCGCGATCCCGGCGAGGGCGACGGCCATGCCCAGCAGCCGCCGCCGGCCGGGGCGTTCGGCGAGGACGACGGCCGCGAACAGCGCGGTGAACACCGCCTGGATCTGCAGCACCAGCGAGGACAGCCCTGCGGGCATCCCCTCGTGCATCCCGATGAACAGCAGCCCGAACTTCGCCACGCCCAGGGCCAGCCCCACCCCCAGGATCCATCGCCAGGCGACCCTCGGCGGGCCGACCAGGAAGACGGCGGGCAGCGCGGCCACCAGGAACCGCAAGGCGCAGAAGAGCAGGGGCGGGAAGTGGTCGAGGCCCACCTCGATGACCACGAAGTTGACCCCCCACAGGGCCGTGACCAGCACGGCGAGGGCTATGTGCGCAGGTCGCATGGGTTGCGTGGATCGCATGGGTCGAGCATCGGGCGCCCGGACCTTGTAGCACCAGCGCGGATGTCTTCATGATTGGATACAGCATCGGTTAAGGGTGAGAGGGGGCGGCCCGTGTTGGACCTGGCCCGGCTGCGGGCGCTGCACGCGGTGTCCGTGCACGGCTCGGTCAGCGCCGCCGCGATCGCGCTCGGCTACACCCCGTCCGCCGTGTCGCAGCAGATCGCCAAGTTGGAGCGGGAGACCCGGACGACCCTCCTGGAGCGGCAGGGCCGGGGCATCGCGCTGACCGACGCGGCCCGGCATCTGGCCGCCACCGCCCAGCAGCTGCTCGCCATCGTCGAGGAGGCCGAGACCACCCTGGAGGAGCGGCGCGGACAGCCGACGGGCCGGCTGGTGATCGGCGCCTTCGCCTCGGCGGCGCGCGGGCTGATGCCCGTGGTGCTGGCCGCGCTCACGGCCGAACACCCCTCCCTGGACGCCCGGTTGCTCGAAGTGGACCCGCATCTGTCGGTGGACCTGGTGGCGCAGGGGGTCATCGACCTGGCGGTGGCCCATGACTGGGACATCGCCCCGCTGCCCGCTCCGGAGGGGCAGGAACGGGCGGTCATCGGGGAAGATCTGTGCGATCTGCTCGTCCCGGCCGGACATCCGCTGACCCGGGTGGCCGCACGGCGCCCGCTGCGCCGCGAGGACCTGCCGGGCCAGCGGTGGATCTGCCAGCCGCCGGGGTCGGTGTGCCACGACTGGCTGGTCCGTACGCTGCGGGCCTCGGGCCATGAGCCGGACCTGGCGTACCAGGCGGCGGAGAACCACACCCAGATCGCCCTGGTGGCGGCCGGTCTCGGCGTCGCGCTCATGCCCCGGCTGGGGCGCGGTCCGCTGCCGGAGGGGGTGCTGGCGCTGCCCCTGGAACCGGTCCCGGTACGGCGGCTGTACGCCCTGTGGCGCCCGGGCGCGGCCCGCCGCCCCGCCATCACCGAAACGGTGCGGCTGCTGAGCGACCTCTGGCCGCGGCGCACCGGCTGAGCGCCCCCGGGCCGAGCCACTCCGCCTGCGCGCCGCCGACGCTCAGGGAGGGGTGTCGCGTCGGCGGCGGGGTGCTGCTGGCCGCGGGCGGCGGAGAGGTTGGTCGGCGACGCAGCCAGCGGCGAGGCCGACTACCGCCGTGCGGAGACTCCCCATCAGCACGCCGCTTCGACGCGCGGCGGGCCGCACCGGTTCCGCACGGGGTGTCAGACCGGCAGCTCCGCCTCGATCAGGTCCGCCGCCCGGTCCGGCCCGCCCTCCGCCGCCATCCGCGCCTTGAGCGCGGCGCAGCGGACGGCCACCTCGGGGTCGTCCACCAGATCGAGCACCGCCTTGCGCAGCGCCGGTGCCGTGGCCTCCTCCTTGGGCAGATGGCGGCCGACCCCGAGCCCCTCGAGCGTGTCCGCGTTGCGGAACTGGTCGACGGCCTGCGGTACGGCGACCATCGGCACCCCGCAGGCCAGCCCCTCCTGGGCGCCGCCCGCTCCCGCGTGGGTGACGAAGGCGTCGGCCTTCCGCAATACGCTCAACTGCGGTATCCACGGGTGCACTTCGACATTGGCCGGAATCTCACCGAGGTCGGCCGGGTCGACGAACTCGCCGATCTGGAGCACCACGTACCAGCCCGGCAGATCGCCGAACGCCGCGACGCACGCGCGGTAGAAACCGGGCTCCTTGGTCCAGGTGGAGCCGAGCGAGACCAGCAGGATCCGGTCGGTCTCGGCGGCCCGCTCCGGGCGGCGCCACTCCCCCACGTCGCGGCGGGCGCTCTGGCAGCCGCCGACGAAGCTGTAGACGGAGGTGTCGACGCGGTCGGCGTTGGGCTGGAGCAGCTCGGGGATGAGGGCGACACAGCGGCTGGGGCGGCCGATGAGCGTGTCGGGGTCGGTGTCGGCCAGGCCGTTGGCCTCGAGCCAGGCGCGGTAGCGCGCGTAGTAGGCCCGGCCGCGCTCCGACCGCCGCATATGGCCGTACATCGGCTCGAAGACCTCTTCGCGGTAGCCGTCCCAGGGCACGAAGCTGGGCGCGAGCTCGATGGCGGACACGCCCCACCGATGGGCCAGGACATGCGCCGGGTAGGCCGTGACGTCGTACATCACCAGGTCCGGCTCATCGCCCGCGTAGGCCGCCAGATGCTGCGGAAGCGCCTGCTCCGCCTCGATGAGAAACGGCTCGATGTAGTCGATCAGATCGGAGCCTCTGGCGCCCGGCACATTCTCACCATGGAGGATCGAGGTGTAGGTCTTCGGCTCGGCGCCGGTTTCGGCCACCTTCTCGGCGAACGACTCGGGGATGGCGTAGGTAACCCGGTGGCCGCGGGCCACCAGCTCGCGGATCACCTCCAGGCTCGGGTTGACGTGCCCGTGTGCCGCGATGCCGAACATGGCTATGTGTGTGGGGGGCTTGGCACCCGTCGGTGGGGTCATGAAAACGGAACATAAGCGAGAACGGATGCCTCATACAAATACCGCGCATACCCGGTCGAGAGTTTAGTACCGGTTTCGTGCAGACACCAGATCATCGTCTTTAACCAGTCTTTTCCTTTACGCTTCCGGGCCACGCGGCGGAGCCGCATATCGATGCTGTGGGAAAGGCCGACTTTCCTTGACCCGGCCGCGGTTTGTGTCCCAGCGTGTCCTGCACACCTATGGCCGCCCCCTCCGAACGTCCCATGGAAGGAGTGCGGGTGCACACGACGTCCCGCCGCGCCCTGCTCACCGCCACCCTGGCCGCCGCCGCGGCCAGTGCCTGTAGCGGACCGACGAACAGCTCCCCCGCGCCCGCGGCCCCCGCGCGCCGCACCACCACCGCCGGTTCCGACGGCCCTTCCGCGGCCCCCTCCCGGCCCACCACGGAGCCCGGCCGGGACCACGAACGCGACCGCCGGCGGGTCGACGAGCTCATCGGGCGGATGACGCTGGACCAGAAGATCGGCCAGCTCTTCGTGATGCGGGTGTACGGCCATTCGGCCACCCGCCCCGACCCCGCCGATGTCGCGGCCAACCGCAAGGAGATCGGCGTCGACAACGCCGCCGAGCTGATCGCGAAGTACCACGTGGGCGGGGTGATGTACATCGGATGGGCACACAACATCCGCGATCCCCACCAGGTGGCCGCGCTCTCGAACGGCATCCAGAAGGCCGCGCTGGCCGCCTCCGTGCCCGTCCCCGTCCTGCTCTCCACCGACCAGGAGTACGGCACCGTCGCCCGGGTCGGCGCGCCCGCCACGCTGTTCCCGGGCGCCATGGCGCTCGGCGCGGGCGGCAGCGCGGCCGACGCCCGCACGGCAGCGCGCACCGCGGGGGCGGAGCTGGCCGCGCTCGGCATCCGGCAGGACTACGCCCCGATCGCGGACGTCAACGTCGACCCCGCCAATCCGGTGATCGGGGTGCGCTCCTTCGGCGCCGATCCGAAGGCCGTGGCCCGGATGGTGGCGGCCCAGGTGGAGGGCTACCAGAGCGCCGGGGTCGCGGCCACCGCCAAGCACTTCCCCGGCCACGGCGACACCAGCGTGGACAGCCATGTGGGCCTGCCGCGGATCACCCACTCCCGGAAGGAGTGGGAGCGGCTGGACGCGCCGCCGTTCCGGGCCGCGATCGAGGCCGGAATCGACTCGATCATGACGGCCCATCTGCTGTTCCCCGCGCTCGACCCGGCCGACGACCCGGCCACGCTCTCCCGCCCCATCCTCACCGGTGTGCTCCGCGAGGAGCTGGGCTACGACGGGGTGGTGGTCACTGACTCGCTCGGCATGCAGGGGGTGCGGAAGAAGTACGGCGACGACCGGGTGCCGGTGCTCGCACTCAAGGCGGGCGTGGACCAGCTCCTGAACCCGCCGAGCCTGTCCCTCGCCTTCGAGGGCGTGCGCAAGGCGGTCCGGGCGGGCGAGATCAGCGAGGACCGGATCGACCGCTCGCTGCGGCGCGTCCTGGAACTCAAGGCGCGCCGGGGCCTCTTCGACGATCCGTACACCAGCGACCGCGCGGTCAGCCGCACGGTGGGCACCCGCGAGCACCGCGCCACCGCCGACCGCATCGCCGAGCGCACCACCACCCTGATCACCAACCGCGGCGGACTGCTCCCGCTGTCGCCGCGCCGCCACCGCGACCTGCTGGTGGTGGGCGTGGACGCCGCCGCGCCCTCGGGCACCGGTGGCCCGCCGACGTCCGTCCTGGCCCGCGCCCTGTCCGGCCTCGGCTTCCGCACCGAGGCGCTCACCACCGGCACCGCCGCCTCCCCCGGCCCCTCCCCGCAGCGCATCGAGGCGGCGGTCGCCGCGGCGCGGGAGCGGGACGCGGTGATCGTGACGACGTACGACATCGCCTCCGGCTCCGCCCAGCGCACCCTGGTGGCACGGCTGGTGGCCACCGGCGTACCGGTGGTGCACCTGGCCCTGCGCAATCCGTACGACATCGCGCGCCTGACCGGCCGCGGCACGGCCCCCGGCGCGTCGCTGGCCGCCTACTGCTGGACCGACGTGGAACTACGCGCCGCCGCCCGCGTCATCGCGGGCCGGACCGCCCCGCGCGGCAAACTGCCGGTCGCGGTCCGGCACGCGGACGACCCGTCCCGGGTGCTGTACCCGATCGGACACGGGCTGAGCTACTAGCCCGTGCCCGATCGGGGCCCGCGGACGTGCCCTACGGGCGCAGCGTCACCGGCTCGCGCTCGATCTCGCGGCGGTCGAGCTTCGCGTCGTGCCGGGCGAGGGGCTTGCTCGTGGGGCTGACGCCCGCCCAGCGCTGCACCTCGGCGGTGGCCTTGGCCTTCTGGTCGCCCGTGAGCTGGGCGATGCTGGAGCCGTGGTTGCCGCCGGCCACCGTGTAGACGTACGCGTCCTTGGCGCCCTTGCCGACCCGGAAGCGCTCGGCGCCCCACGGGTCGTTCTGGCCGTAGACGAAGAGCATCCGGTGGGCGTCGTGCCGCACCCAGCGGTCGATGTCCCGCATCACGCCCGGCTTGAAGCGCATCGGGATGTCGCGCGGCACATAGGTGCGCGGGGCGTAGATGCCGGGGTAGCGCAGCAGCCCGTCCAGGTGCGGGGTCTTGAAGGTGGGCGAGCCGAGCTCGGTGCCCGCCTGGTAGTAGTACGGCGTGTAGGTCTCCAGGCCCTGGTCGGTGTAGGCGGAGAAGCCCGAGATCTCGTCGATGAAGCCGTACAGCTCGTCGGTGGACGCGGTCGGGGCGGGGACGTCCGCGCAGTCCTTCAGCAGGTGGTACTGCCAGAAGGCCCACACCAGGTCCAGGACCACGTTCTCGTACGCCTTGTCGGCGCTGCCGACGACCGTGAAGGTCTGCTTCTCGTCGTCCGCCCACTTCTGGTAGCGCTGCACGATCTCGTCGCGCCTCACCAGCGCCTCGCGCTGCACCGCGTTGAGCTTGGTGCGGCATTCGGCGGTGCCGACGCCCTCGAAGAAGCGGTCGTAGGCGGAGTCCTCCTTGTCGGCCACGTCGTTGGGCGCGACGTAGGCGACGGTGCCGTCCATGTCCCGGGGGTAGAAGCGGCGGTAGTAGGTGGCCGTCATCCCGCCCTTGCTGCCGCCGGTGGCCAGCCACTTCTTGCCGTAGATGGGCTTCAGGGCCCGGAAGAGCCGGTGCTGGTCGCTCGCGGCCTGCCAGATGTCCAGCTTGGACCAGTCGGCGGGCTGGGGCCGGGAGGGAGTGAAGAAACGGTACTCCATGGACACCTGGTTGCCGTCCACGAGCTGCGTGGGCTCACTGCGGCGCGGTGCGGTGGTGACGTTGTAGCCCGAGGTGTAGAAGACCGTGGGCCGGTCGGTGGCCTTGTGCAGCAGCGTGAACCGCTGCGGATAGGTGCCCTTGGAGGGATGCCGGTGGTCCACCGGCTGGGCGTAGCTGAAGACGAGGAAGCGATAGCCCTCGTAGGGCTGCTCCTCCACGAAACGCATTCCGGGAATCGCCAGGACACGTTCCTTGATGTCCGGCTGGGCGGGGGCGGCCGGTGCCGCGGACGCGCTTCCGGCGCCCGCGCCGACCGTCCCCACCAGTATCGCGAGCGACAACAGCCATCTGAGCATCTTGCGCATACACCCTCCCCTTGTTGCCGTGATGACCCATTGCCCCGTGAATTCGCACAGGTCGCCGAGAACCTATCCGGGCACACACGCGCGTCGCCAGATGCCGTCAACGCTCCAACCCGAGGCCGAATACGGAGAGTTGTTACCGCCGCCCTCTTTCGTAGCGGGCTGTGATGGCTCATGCTGCCTGTATGGACCGAGACGAACGGCACGACCGGAGTGAACGGGCCGAGCGACTGACGCGGTATCTGAACGAATTGCAGGAACGGATCGACCCTCGCTCCCTCGAGCTGCTGATGCGGCTGCTGCGCGAGTTGAGCACCTCACCGGCCGTCCGCGGGGGGACGTACGAGCTCGGGATGGGGCCGGAGGAGAAAGAGCTGTTCACCCCCGCTCTCCAGGCCGAGCTGCTGGTGCTGTTCGGCCTGCTCACCTCCCAGGACGAGCGTGTGGTGGTCGACCTCGGCGACAGCCCGCACGCCAAGGGGATGAAGGTGCTGGTGCCTCAGGAGCGGGCCGGGGACCCCGACTTCCTGCACCGCCACAAGCAGCGGGTGGCGGCCGAGGCGGAGCAGCGGGAGCGGGACCGGCGGGAGGTGGAGGGCATAGCGAGGGCCAGCGGCATGGAACCGTGACGTTACCGTACGTAACAACGGGCGAACGCTGAGCGTTACCGGCCGTAAGCCGACCGCTCAGGCGTCAGGCGACGGCGGGGCCGTCTCGCCACGGCCGCTCAGGCGTCAGACGACGGCTGGGGCCGTCTCGCCCGTGAAGGTGCGCCACAGCGCTGCGTACCGGCCGTCCCGCGCCACCAGCTCCTCATGGGTGCCGTCCTCGACGACCCGGCCGTGGTCCAGGACCACCACCCGGTCCGCACGGGCGGCGGTGGTCAGCCGGTGGGCGACGACCAGTGTGGTGCGCCGTCCCGTCAGACGATCCGTGGCCTGGTTGACCAGGGCCTCGGTGGCCAGATCGAGCGCGGCCGTGGCCTCGTCGAGCAGCAGGATGTCCGGGTTCACCAGCTCGGCGCGCGCCAGCGCGATCAACTGCCGCTGCCCGGCGGAGAGATTGCGCCCGCGCTCGGAGACCTCGTGCAGATAGCCACCGTCGAGCGACGCCACCATGGCATGGGCGCCGACCGCCCGCGCGGCGGCCTCCACCTCCGCGTCGCTCGCGCCGGGCCGTCCGTAGGCGATGGCGTCGCGCACCGTCCCGGCGAAGAGATACGGCTCCTGCGGAACCACCCCGAGGTGGCCGCGGTATCCGGTGAGGTCGAGCTCGCGCAGATCCACACCGTCCACCCGCACGGCGCCCTGCGTCGGGTCGTAGAACCGCGCCACCAGCTTGACCAGGGTGGACTTCCCCGCCCCGGTCTCCCCGACGAACGCCACGGTCTGCCCGGCGGGAATCGTGAGCGAGATGCCCGCCAGCGCCTCCTCGCCGTCCCCGTACCGGAACCGCACGTCGTCGAAGGCGATCTCGCCGCGCATCGCGCGCACCTCGCGCGGGGCTTCGGCCACCGGTGTGGTGGTGGGCTCGCGCAGCAGCTCCTGGATGCGGCCCAGCGACACGGTGGCCTGCTGATAGCCGTCGAAGACCTGGGAGAGCTGCTGGACGGGGGCGAAGAACAGGTCGATGTAGAGGAGGTACGCCACCAGCGCGCCCGCCGTCAGCGTGCCGTCCCCGACCCGCCCGGCGCCCACGATGAGCACCAGCGCGGAGGCCACGGACGACAGCAGCTGGACGAACGGGAAGTACACCGAGATCAGCCGCTGGCCGCGCACCCGCGCCTGGCGGTAGGCGTCACTGCGGGCCGCGAACCGCTCCCGTCCGGACCGCTCGCGCCGGAACGCCTGCACGATCCGCAGCCCCGCCACGCTCTCCTGGAGGTCCGCGTTGACCACGCTCACGCGCTCGCGGGCCAGTTCGTACGCCTTGACGCTGCGGCGCCGGAACACCACCGTGCCGATGATGAGCGGCGGCAGGGTCAGGAAGACCACCAGCGCGAGTTCCACGTCGATGATGAGCAGCGCGACCAGGATGCCGAAGAAGGTCAGCAGGCTGACCACGGCGGTGACGAGCCCGGTCTGGAGGAACGTGGACAGCGCGTCGACGTCGGTGGTCATCCGCGTCATGATCTTGCCGGTCAGCTCGCGCTCGTAGTAGTCGAGACCGAGCCGCTGGAGCTGGGCGAAGATCTTCACGCGCAGGGCGTAGAGCACCCGTTCGCCGGTCCGCCCGGTCATCCGGGTCTCGCCGATCTGGGCGGCCCACTGCGCGAGGACGACGAGGAGCGCGAGCCCGGAGGCGGCCCACACCGCGCCGAGCGAGAGCCGCTGGACGCCCTGGTCGATCCCGTGCCGGATGAGCACGGGCAGCAGCAGCCCGGCGATCGCGTCCACGGCGACGAGCGCCAGCGCGACCAGGAGCGGCGCCCCGAAGCCGCGCAGCAACCGCCGCAGCCCGTACGCCTCCTCGGGGCGGGCGGCCCGTTCCTCGTCGATGTCGGGGGTGTCGGTGGCGGGCGGCAGGGCGGCGACCTTGGCGAGCAGCTCGGGGGTGGCCGGCATCCCGGACAGCGCCCCCGCCATCCCGGGCCCGGCCACGGCCACGGCCCCGGGGCCCGCCGCCGTGTCGCCCTTACGGTCGTCACCATCGGGCCGCACCCATAGCTCCGGGGTCACCCGAAGCTCGCGGTCCGCCCCGGCCCCGTCGGGCCGGGATCCCGGCGCGGGACACGGCTCGCTCGGGCCCTCGGCGCCCGGCTCACCGCCGGACGCCCCGGCGAACCCCGTCGCCCCCGCCCGGTCCCCGGCGCGGGCGTGGTCGGGGTCGTCCCCACCGTGCGGGCGGCACCGCCCCTCGCCTCCGTCGGGCCGCACCCATGTGTCGGGCGACACCCCGTCGCCATCCCGCCTCGACGCCCGGCCCGCCCCGGGCCCGGTCGCGTCGGCCGCGGCCCGCGCCGGATCATCCCCACCACGCGCCCGCAGGTGCGCCGTCTCGCGGGGGCAGTGCGCACGGCCATGCGCCGTGCGGTCACCATCGGGGGACGGCTCCCCGTCGAGACGGGGCTCGGCCAAGCCGGTGGCGGCGGCCTCCCCGCCGAACGCACCGGCGAACCCCGACGCGTGCGCGTCGCCGCCGCACGGCTCGGTCTGGGCCGGGGCCGGGCCGTCGCCGCCTGGGGCGGCGGAGGGCTCGGTGTCATCCGCCAGCAGCCGCCGGTACACGGCGCTCCGCGCCCTCAGCTCCTCGTCCGTGCCCACGTCCGCGACCCGGCCGCGGTCCATCACCGCGATGCGGTCGGCGAGGGCGAGGGTGGAGGGGCGGTGGGCGATCAGCAGGGTGGTGCGGCCCGCCATGACGCCCCGGAGCGCCTCGTGGATCTCGTGCTCGACGCGCGCGTCCACCGCCGAGGTGGCGTCGTCCAGGACGAGCAGCCGGGGGTCGGTGAGGATCGCGCGGGCCAGGGCCAGCCGCTGGCGCTGGCCGCCGGAGAGGGTCAGCCCCTGCTCGCCGACCTCGGTGTCATAGCCGTTCGGCAGCTCGGAGATGAACCCGTCGGCCTGCGCGGCGCGCGCGGCGGCCCGGATCCGCTCCTCGCTCGCGTCCGGCAGCCCGTAGGCGAGGTTGGCGCGCACGGTGTCGGAGAAGAGGAAGCTGTCCTCCGGCACCAGCCCGACCGCCCCGCGCAGCGAGTCGTACGTCAGCTCCCGCACATCGTGGCCGCCGATCCGCACCGCGCCCGACGACACGTCGTAGAAGCGCGGCAGCAGCATGGACAGCGTCGACTTGCCGCTTCCGGAGGCGCCCACCACGGCCAGGGTCTCGCCCGGCTCGATGCGCAGGGACACCTCGGACAGCACCGGCCGCTCGGGGTCGTAGCCGAAGCTCACCCGGTCGAACTCGACCGTCGCCGGGGCGTCCTCGGGAAGCTCCCGGGCGTCGGGACGCTCGTCGATGACCGGCTCGGTGTCGATGAGCTCGAAGACGCGCTCGGCCCCGGCCCGCGCCTGCTGCCCGATGGTCAGCAGCATCGTGAGCATCCGCACCGGGCCCACGAGCTGGGCGAGGTACGTCGAGAAGGCCACGAAGGTGCCGAGGGTGATCTGGCCCCGCGTGGCCATCCAGCCGCCGAGCGCCAGCATGGCGACCTGGCCGAGGGCGGGGACGGCCTGGAGGGCCGGGGTGTAGCGGGAGTTC
The DNA here is from genome assembly GCF_055597465.1 of Streptomyces yongxingensis. NCBI lineage: Bacteria > Bacillati > Actinomycetota > Actinomycetes > Kitasatosporales > Streptomycetaceae > Streptomyces > Streptomyces yongxingensis. The sequence goes on along the minus strand of NZ_CM145717.1, from coordinate 6,925,185 downwards.
AGCCGTACGGTCCGCAGCCGGGCGGCGAACAGCCCCCGGCCGACCTCGCGCAGCTTGTCGGTCTCCTGCGCCTCCTGCCCGAACCCCTTGACCACCCGGACACCGGTCACGGCCCCGTCGACCACGCCCGCGACGGCGGCCGCCTGCCCCTGGGCGTACCAGGTGGCGGGGAAGAGCCGGACGCGGCTGCGCGAGGCGAGGATCCACACGGCGGGGGCGACGGCGAGGGCGACGACGGTGAGCAGCGGCGAGAGCACCGCCATCACGACGAGCGAGACCAGGAAGAGCAGAATGTTGCCGATCATCATCGGCGCCATGAAGAGCAGGCCCTGGATCAGCTGGAGATCGCTGGTGGCCCGGCCGATGATCTGGCCGGTGGAGAGCTTGTCCTGCCGTCTGCCGTCGAAGCGGGCGATGGACGCGAACATCTCCGTGCGCAGGGCGTGCTGGACGTCGAGGGCGAGCCGTCCGCCGTAGAAGCGGCGGACGTAGGTGAGGACGTACACCACGAGGGCGGCGACGATCAGCAGGGTGGCCCACGGGGCGAGGGACCGATCGTGCGAGACGATCACATCGTCGATGATCAGCTTCGGCACCAGCGGGACGAGCGCCATGACGGCCATTCCGGCGAGCGAGGCGCCGAGGGCGAGCAGCACATCGCCGCGGTACTGCCAGCAGTAGCCGAACAGCCGCCTTACCCAGCCCTGGCCGGCTTCCGGGCCGTCCGGATCCGGTCCATCCGCATCCATTTTGCCCGTTTCGTCCGCCGCGTCCGCCGCTACGTCCGCCACCCGTGAACCTCCCGATCCGCACACGCTTCCGGAAGGCACCAACACACTGATGTGCGGATTTCATCCTGCCGCAACAAACGGATCGGCGGTGACGGCAGCACCCCCGTCCGGACACACGCTCGCGGAATCGCCCAAAAGCGGACTGTTCAATACCGGACCGTTCATCAAACACTTAGCAGGGCTGTCTAGGGTCGCGCCCATCGAAAAGCGCACCACCGGCCAGGCGAAAGGATGATGATCGTGACGGTGCCCCAGATCGACGGCATCCCGCCCGCGGAACGGTTCGCGGCGTGGCGCGCCCTGTGCGAGCTGACGTCGATCCCCATGGAACTGCGCAGCGACCATGAGCACGACTTCCGCGCGAGCGTACGGGGCGGAGTGGACATCGGCGAGGTGATGCTGACCTACACCTCCGTACCGTCACTGCGGAACGAGCGGACGGCGGCCCACATCCGGCGCTCCGACCCCGAGCTCTACCATCTGCGGCTCACCCTGCGCGGGGAGAGCGACGTGTGCCACGGGGACGCCGAAACCACGGTCGGCGCCCGGCAGTTCATGCTCACCTCCACCTCCGCGCCGTATCTGGCGGTGTGCGAGCGCGGCAGGGTCGACGGGATGACGGTCACCCTCCGCCCCTCCTTGCTGCCGTTCCCGCCCGCCGACCTCCAGCGGCTGCTCGGGCGGCGGCTGTCCGGACGGTCCGGGATCGGGGCCATGCTCGCCGACTTCCTCACCCGGCTGGCCACCGAGTCCGACACCTACGGCCCGGCCGACGCACCGCGCCTTGGCACCGTCGCCGTCGATCTGCTCAACGCGCTGCTCGCGCACGAGCTCGACGCCGGTGCCGAGGCGCGCGCCGAGCACCGGCTCACCCCCGAGAGCCGTCGGCGCACCCTGCGGTTACGCATCCAGGAGTTCGTCCGGCAGAATCTGGACCGCCCGGGGCTCACCCCGCCCTCGATCGCCGCGGCCCATCACATCTCGCTCCGGTACCTCTACCGCCTCTTCGAGGAGCAGGGGCACACCGTCTCCGCGTGGATCCGGACCCAGCGCCTGGAACGCTGCCGCCGCGACCTCGCCGATCCCGCTCTGGGCGACACCCCCATCCATGTCATCGCCGCCCGTTGGGGCTTCAGCCACGCCGCGGACTTCAGCCGTGCCTTCCGCAGCGCCTATGGCGTGCCCCCACGGGACTTCCGCCATAGGGCGCTCGCGGCGAACAGGTGAGCGGGGCTCCCCCCGTAGCAACCCTGCTCACCCGTCACTGATCAGCATGGGCCCGCCGGGGCCGGGATGTCGTTGGCCTCCTGTGCACACTGTCTTGATCCTGCGTGCACGGACCGCGTCCGCTGGGTACGGACCGCGCATCCCGGCCCCTCACGGGGTCACTTGGCGCGAATCACCCGCAGCTCCTCGACGCCCGCGCGCTTCTTGTCGTCCGCCGACCGCACGGTGACGCGTACGAAACGGGCCGCGCCGGTCGTCCCCTCGCGCCAGTGGCGGCCGTCGAGCGAGGTCCGCACCTCGTGGGAGGCAGGGCGGGTGCGGGTCCACTCCGGGCTGACCTTCGCCAGCCGCACGGCGCGCCCGAGGTCGGCCGTGAGGGTGCCCTCGGCGGCGTCGGGCACCCAGGCGGTGGCCGCGTTGCCGTCCACGGCGGCGCCCGCGTACATCCCGGGCTCCTCCGTGCTCGCCGTCGCCTTACCGCAGCGCGCGACGTTGTCGGTCGGCTCGAGGTCGGGGCGGCGGGTCTTGAGCACCGCGGGCGCGCCCCGGCTCACGACCCGCGCGCCGCCGTGCGGGGTCTCGATCCGCATCGGCGCGCCCGCCGTCAGCCTTACGGTCGTCTCGTGCGGGCCGATGGCCACGTCGTAGGTGCGGCCCCGCCAGTGCAGCCCCCGCAGGGTGACACCGTCGTGGAGCTGCGGCGGCAGCGTCGGATCGAGCCGCACACCGTCCTCGGCCATCCGCATCCCGGTCAGACCGTGGGTGAAGACCTGGAGGAAGCCGCCCTTACCGGTGAGGAAGTCCTGCGCCGGGGAGCCGGACAGGGGGTCCTGCGCACCCGCCTTCTCGCCCCGGGCCTCCGAGAAGGTGTCGAAGGGACCGCGGACGAACGGCTTGATGGCGCGCTGGAGGTAGGTGTACGTGGAGCAGCCGGGCTCGCCGATAGCGGCGGCGTCGATGGCGTGCACCGAGTCCGTCATGGCCGGGCCGTCCGGGTCGGTGCGGGCCGCGTAGTAGTCGAGCGTCCTGGCGGCCGCCTGCCCGGACATCGGCCACTCCAGCGGATACATCAGCAGCACGGTGTCGGCCTGCTTGATCAGCGACCCCTTGTAACCGTCGTACTGCTGGAAGACCTGGCTCTTCGTGTCGTACGGGATCCGCAGCCGGTCGGCGATCCGGTTCCAGGCGGCGGGCACCGGCTCGCCGAGGAGGCGGGCGGCGCGGGCGGCGTCGCGCAGGGCGGTGGCGGCCCCGGCGTTGGTGAAGACCGCGTCGTCCACGCCGTTGCTGTACTCGTCGGGACCGGCCACGTTCTTGATGGAGTAGCTGCCGTCGGCGTTGTGCGTGGCGCGTCCGGCCCAGAACTCGGCGATCCCCTTGAGCACCGGCCAGCCGCGCCCGCGCAGCCACCGGGTGTCGCCCGTCGACTGGTAGTACTGCCAGGCCGCCACGGCGATATCGCTCTGGAGGTGGTTCTGGGTGCGGCAGTGCGGCGGGTCCCAGCTGTGGCACTCGGTCCACAGCCCGCCCTCGCTCGCGCTGGTCCAGGGGTAGAACAGACCGGGGTAGCCCAGCTTGCGGGCGTTGGCGCGGGCGCCGGCGCGGGTCTTGTAGCGGTACTCCACCACCGACTTGGCGAGTCCGGGATGGGTGGCCAGCAGCCCGGGGTACATCCAGGTCTCGGCGTCCCAGAAGATCAGCCCGCCGTAGTTGTCGCTGCTCATCCCGGTCGGGGAGATGCTGTTCCGGGAGCCGGCGCGGGTGGCGGACAACAGTCCGTACTGCGCGGAGCGCACCCAGTCCTGGAGGTCGCGTTGACGGCGCCCGGCCACCTCGATGTCGGAGCGCCACAGCCGCTTCCAGGCGGCGCTGTGCGCGGCGAACAGCCCGTCCCAGCCCTGGTCCGCCGCGCGGCGGGAGGCGGCGAGGGCGTCGGCGCGCGGGGCGCGGGAGGTCAGCGCGGTGTCCACGCCCACGTACTTGGTGAACTCATAGGAACGGCCGGGGTGTACGGGGAAGCGGAGGGCCTGGCGCGCGGACAGCTCCCGCGCCGCGTCCGTGCCACCGGCCGCCTCCGTGCCACCGGCATCCTTCCCGCCCGCCTCCGTGGCGCCCGTCCTCGCCTCGGCCGTCCGGACGCCCGGACCGGGGCGCAGTGTGGAGGCCACGGCTCCGTCGGTCTTCGTGCCATCCGTACGGAAGGCGACATCGACCGTGCCGCCCTTATGGGCGCCACCGCCGGTCCCGCTCATCCGCCGCGCACCGCGCCCGTCGACCAGGTCGGTGACGGTCGCGTCCCCGCCCCAGTGCGGGGTCATCCGCATTCTTACGGCGCCCACGTGCGCGTTGGCGCGGTCGGCGACGATGTCATAGGTGAGGTCGGTGGCACGCCCGTCGGACGCGGTCCAGGTGAGGGAGGTCCGCACCAGACCGCAGCGCATGAAGACCGTCTGCCGGTAGTGGGAGATCCGCCCGGCGGGCGTCTGCGAACCGAAGGTCTCCGAACGGTCGCCCCCGGTGGCCACGTTCAGCGTGGACCAGGTGGGGATGGCGGCGGCCACCTGCCGGTTCTCGGTCGTCTTCGCGTTGTGCGCGTAGAGGCCGGAGACGAAGGCGCCGTCGTAGCGGGGGGTGAACAGCGGCCATCCGGTCTTGTCACCCCCTCCGGAGTACCCGGTCCCCTGGGGTGGCACCCGCTGCCCCAGATAGCCGTTGCCCACGTACGCGTGGGAGCTGTCCTTGGGGTCGATACGGCTGGAGGAGAGCGCCCAGCCGTCGGACGGCCCGCGCGTGCAGTCCCCTCCGGCGGTGGCGTCGGCCGCCGCGGAGGGGTCGGATTCGGGAGCGGCGGACGCCGGGGGCACGGCGGCGATCAGCCCGCAGACGAGGAGCGGGGCGATCAGCCGGGCGGGCCGGGGCAGCCGGAGGGAGGAGTACGTCATTGTTCTCCGTCGTGGTTCGCCGGTGACGGTCGCAGTGACCATAAAGAGGTGAACACGGCGGGTCAATGGATGGCGCGATGCCTTCAATATCTGAACGATTCAGAACGCGGACGGTCGCACCAGCCCCGTCTCGTACGCGAAGACCGCCGCCTGGGTCCGGTCGCGCAGCCCCAGCTTGGACAGGATCCGGCTCACATGGGTCTTCACGGTCTGGTCGGCCACCACCAGCCGTGCCGCGATCTCCGCGTTCGACAGCCCCTGGGCGATCAGCGTGAGCACCTCGGTCTCGCGCTCCGTCAGATCGCCCACCCGGGCCCGGAGGGGCCCGCGCGGGGCGCCGGCGGTCACCCGGGAGAACTCGCCGATCAGGCGCTTGGTGATGTTCGGCGCCAGCAGCGCGTCACCGGCCGCCACCACCCGTACCGCATGGGCCAGTTCGTCCGCCGAGGCGTCCTTCAGCAGAAACCCGGACGCGCCCGCGCGCAGCGCCTCGTAGACGTATTCGTCCAGGTCGAAGGTGGTGAGGACGAGGATCTTGACGGTGGCGCCGGCGGGTTCGGTGAGCCGGCGGGTGGCCTCGATACCGCCGACCCCCGGCATCCGTATGTCCATCAGGACCACGTCCGGGGCGAGTGCGGCCACCTGGGCGATGGCGTCGGCCCCGTCCACGGCCTGGCCGACGACCTCGATGTCCGGTTCGGCGTTGAGCAGCACCGTGAAGCCCTGGCGGACCATCATCTGGTCGTCGGCGATCAGGACGCGGATGGTCGTCGTCATACGGGGTCCTCGGCGGTCTCGGGCGCGGCGGCGGACGGGGCGGGGTGGTCCGTGGGCAGTACGGCGATCACCTCGTAACCGCCGTCCGGCGTCGGGCCGGTGGTCAGCTCGCCCCCTAGCATCGCAGCGCGCTCCCGCATCCCGAGCAGCCCGTGCCCGGCGCCCGGCGACGGCGCGGCGGGGCGGTCCGGCGCGGTGTTGACGACCCGGACGGTCAGCCCGCGCGGCCGGTACCCCAGCTCCACTCGCGCCTCGGCGCCCGGCGCGTGCCGCATCACGTTGCTCAGCGCCTCCTGGACGATGCGGAACGCCGACAGCTCCACACCTGGCGGCAGCGCCCGCCGCTCCCCGGTGACATCGGTAAGGATCGTGATACCGGTCCCCCGCACCGTGCCCACCAGCTCGTCCAGCCGGTCCAGCGTGGGCTGCGGGGCGTGCCGTGCGCCGTCGGCCAGGGCGTCCTCGGAGCGCAGCACGCCCAGCACACGGCGCAGTTCGGCCAGCGCCTCGACCGCGTTCTGCCGGATGCCCGCGAGGTTCTCCCTGAGCTCGTCGGAGGGGTTCTCGGCGAGGTGCGGGGCGACCTGGGCCTGGATGGAGATCACCGACATGTGATGGGCGACCACGTCGTGCAGCTCGCGGGCGATGCGGTTGCGCTCCTCCAGCAGGGTGCGCCGGGCCCGTTCCTCCGCGGTGAGCTCCTCCTGCTCGACCAGCCGGGTCCGCGCCACCCGGCGGCCCCGCAGCGCGGCGCCGACCACCACGGCGGTCGTGAAGGACACGATGGCCTCGTCCAGGCCGTTCGCGTGGGGGCGGGTGGCGAGGGCCGAGGTGACCACCCCCACCAGCAGGGTCAGGATCAGCGTCTCGGCGGCGATCCGGGGGCGGACCCGCAGCGCGAGGAGGAACAGGACGGTGGTGTGCAGCGCGATCTGGCCGTAGTTCCAGGGGTAGAGCACATATGCGGGGAGGCGGTCGTCCACCGCCAGCGCCGTCACCATCAGCATGGCGGTCGAGAGCCACCACGCCGGTATCGGGCGGGTCAGCGCCAGTTGGACGGCCAGCGCTTCGAGCACGACGAGCCCGATCAGCGGCACCGGGTCCTGGGCCGTCCCCGGGCGGGCGGGCTCCTGGAACTGCGCCATGCTGAGCCAGGCCATGAGCACCGCGAACAACACCACATGGCCATGGGGCAGCCGGCCCAGCCAGCGCGTCCGCGGCAGCGGGTCGCGCGCCACCGTCCACAGGTCCTCGCGCAGGATGCCCGGCGCCGCGCGGAGGGCCTCGCCCACCGTGCGCGGCAGGGCGCGCAGGCCCCCCGCCAGCCGGTCCGCGATCTTGCCGCCTGTCATGCCCTTGACTCTAGACACTCCGCCGCTCCACGTGCCGTGCCTGCTGTGCCTGCTTCCCGGGACGTCCCTCGCGGACGACCCGGCTGCCACCGCCCGCGGCAGGGCCGCCGCCGCGGCCGACCCCGCCGGCGCCCTTCCGCGGCCGCCGCCCCGCCTCGTACGCGTGGAACGCCGCCCAGCAGATCAGCAGCGCCCCCGCGAACACCGGCAGCCAGCACAGCCGGGCCGGCACCCAGCCGGGCCCGTCGGGCACGGTATGCAGCCCGGTCTGCGGTCCGGCGAGCCGCAGCGTGGTCACGCTGACCGCCATCATCGCGGTCTGGTGCCACAGGAAGACGGTCATCGCGGCGAGGTTGACCAGCGCCACCACCGCCCACGCGGCGGGCCGCGCCAGCATCCGGCGCAGCGGGCCGCGCAGCAGCAGGGCCGCGCCGCACTGGGCGAGCCCGAAGGTGACGGCAGCCAGGGTGGGCGGGTTGAGATTGGAGATCGAGGCACCGGGCACCCCGACCATCGCCGCCGGATAGCCGCCGAGCAGGACGAGCCCGGCGGTGACCGCCGCGCCCCCGGCCAGCAGCACCCACCCGGCCGTCCGCCCGCGCAGCCTGCCCCGGCCCCAGGCCGCGCCCAGGCAGTACGGAACCAGCCAGCCCGCCGCCAGGTTGACCCAGCCGAGCCAGGCGGGGCCGCCGAAGCCGAACCGGATCAGGTCGACATGCAGCACGACGGCGAGCGGCCACAGCGGATGCAGCCGCGCCACCAGCGGGGTCGCGGCCGTGAGCACCGCGTAGACCAGCAGGAACCACAGCGGGGACAGGACGAGTGTGAGCAGCGTGCGCACGGTCAGCAGGCTCACCCCGGAGCCGAGCAGCACCCCCGCCGCCACGGCCCATACGGTCAGCACGACGGCCACGGGCCGGAACAGCCGGGCCAGCCGGGCGCGCAGCCACCGCCGGTGGCCGATGCCCCGGGCGCGGGCGCAGTCGTGGCTCTTGGCGCCCATCTGCCCGCCGACCAGGAAGAACACCGCGAGGGTCTGGAACACCCAGGAGACGGGGGCGAGTTCGGGCCGGTATTGCAGCGGGCTGGCCACGCGCAGGGTGCCGCTGTCGGCCACGAGGGCGGTCACCAGCCAGTGGCCGAGCACCACGCCGAGGATGGCGACGGCCCGCAGACCGTCCACGGCGCGGTCGCGGCCGGCCGGGGTGGCGGCCTCGATCCGCCGGACGAGGTCACGCATACGGACCGTCTCACGCCGCCGGACCGTCTCACTCGGCCGGACCGTCTTACTCGGCCGAACCACCTCACTCGGCCGGACCGTTTCACGCATCGCGGCCCTCCACGATCCGGCCCATGCTCGCCAGGGCGACGGACCCGGGCTTGAGGTAGTCGCTGTGCCCGACGTCCCCCGCGTCGAAGATCCGCGCGCCGAACCGCCGGGAGACCGGGTCGGTCCCGAAGCCGATGGTCGTGCCCAGCAGCGGAACCCGCACATGCGGCACCCCGCCGATCCAGTCGTTCCCGCCCCGCCCGGCCCAGACCGTGGCCCGGGTGTGCAACTGCCGGGCGTCGTCGTACCCCGTACCGGGGCTGCCGTACAGGACGATGTCCGCGGCGTTCAGCCCCCGCGCGGCCCGGGCGCAGACCACGGAACCGTAGGAGTGGCACAGGAGCGAGATCCGGGCCCGGGGCGCCGCCGCGTTCAACTCCCGTACGAATGCGGCCAGTCGGGGAGCCGCACCGGCGGCCCGGCCCGTGGTCAGCACCTCGGGCGCCACGGTGCCGGGCGTCTTGTACCCGAGCCAGCCGATGACGGCCTTACGGTCCCCGAGTTGACGGCTCAGCGCGAGGGCCCCGTCCCGGAACCGGCCGTACGTCTCCAGGTTGGTGTCCGACCCCGGCACCAGCACGGCGATGCGCGTGGCGCGGCCCAGATCCCCGTACACCTCGACGGCACGGCCCCCGTTCCGCCCGTCGAAGGACAGGAAGTGCCGCGACGCCCCCCGCATCTTCCGCAGCGCCCGCGCCCGCTCGCGGTCCCCGTGCCGGGCGGCCATCACCTCGGCCGCCCGGATCGCCTCCCGGTTGGCCGCGTACCGGTGCTCGAGACCCGCGACGCGCACCGGTCCGAGCGCCACCGGCGCGGGCGCGGGCACCTCACTGGGCCCAGCGGCCCCCACCAGGGGCACCACCACCGAGGCGGTGACGAGCGCCGCGAGCAGGGCGCGGCGAAGACGGGACGCCATGGCTGTTCCTTCCGTACCAACGGATGTCGTGAGTACGGAAGGTATGGAGCCGGCCGGGTGGTTGGCGTCCCACCGGGGAGTGCATCTCCGGGGTAGCCCCCAGGTACTACGGGTACGGGGTGCGGTCCGCCGACACCGGACGACGAGGCGTGCACGAATCGTCAACGACCGTACAAGGACCGGTAAGGACGAGCGTCGGCATCCTCAGCATCCTGGAAGCCGAACGACCCGACAGCCCCCGGCCGGCGCGCGTCCGGGCGGCGGGCTGAGCCATCCACATGATCCACCGCGTATCCGCGGAGCAACCACATCAGGTGGCTGCTCCGGGTGTCTTGAAGGAGGGACATCAGTGCGCCGCTCTCCACTCACGTTTCCGGCCACGGCGGCTGCAGCCATGGCGTTGGTCGCAGCCCTCGCCACCGCGGCGTCGGCCGCGCCGACAGCACGGTCGGGTCCGTCGTCGGCCGCCAGCTGCTTCGGCAGCGCCCACACCTACTCAAAGCCCGACGGCTACTACGCCTACCCGCCGGAGGGCGATCCCGGGATTCTCACCACCACGTCGAACTGCGCCGACATCAACATCAAGCCGAACACCAACCGTTACGTGATGGTGTGCTTCGTGGACACGGGCTGCCCAAGCAGCTACACCCTCACCACCGGGGGACAGTGGAACACGATCGAAACCAGGGTGCCGGACGGCACTGAATTCTGGTTCCTCTTCCGTTCATCCGCCACGTCGAACGGCAGTTGGGCCGCCTGACGGCTATCACCTGAAGGCACCGTCCCGAAACGCGGAAGAATCCAAGGAGTCCTGATGGCTAAATTATCTTTTCGTGTGGCTGCCGCCACAGCCGTGACCCTGGGCTTCGGCGTGCTTTCCGCGCCGGCCGCGGTGGCGGATTCCACAAGCGATTACACCCTCACCTCCTTCAAAGGCGGTAGAGGCTACGGAACATGGATCAACCCGAACTCCTCCGACAGACGATTGCAAGCCTGTGACCAGGGATATGCGGATGGGCTCAGAGTCGTAGCGGAGATCTGGTGGGAGGGCGGGTACACCGAGACTCACGCGGCAGGTGGTTCGGGAACCTGCAAAACCGAATCCAAGTCATTTGTCAGCCCCGGGACCTACAGGTTCCGAGTCTGTCTTCGCGACGGGGCGGTCGGCGCTGACGAATACTGCAGTGATCTCTGGTTCGGGACAGTGGACTGATCGCTCGCAATCGGGCACCGCGGCCGGACCGCATTTTGCATGCGCCACACACAAACCACGATCTCAGAAGGATGAGGAGTCATTCATGCGCATCCGTCATGCCCTCACCGGCACGGCCTTGGGCGTCACGCTCGCTCTCGGCGCGATGGCCGTCCCCGCACAGGCTGCCCCCTCCCAGCCGGTCGCACAGTCGGCCACAGTCACCGCGGACAACCCTGCCAGCACCCAAGGCTACGTTTTCGCGGGGCAGTACATCACGGAGTACCAGTGTGGAATAGCCGGCTACAGCCAGCCGCTGCCGTGGTACTGCCAGAGGTACGGGGTCGTTTGGTATCTCTTCGTCAAGATCTCCTGAACAACAGACTCCGGCTCCGCTCCGGATGTCGTAGTGGCCCCGCCGAAATCGGGGCCACTACGTGAGCCCGTCCGAGTCAGCCGAGCGGTAGCGCCTCATCCCTGGGGCACGTAGAACTCCGTCGTGGCGCGCGTCGCCGCCGCCACCACCTCCGCCGGGGCCCCCGAGGCTTCGTACGCCGCGCCCCAGCGCTCGCTGCTGCGGGTCATGAACTCCCGCGCCTCGTCCGATGCCTGCCATGCCTCCGGGTCGGCGGGCGCACCCTCGCCCGTCAGGTGCAGGGTGAGGCCGAGCAGCGCGCCGTCCCAGCCGACGCCGACCGCGCCGGGGCCGAACTGGTCCCACATCTCGGGCGGTACGACGGCGACGTGCTCCAACTCGAAGACGGTCCGCTCCTCGTCCTCGGCGGTCAGCCGGACCTCGACCTCGCTGAAGCCGGGGTTCTCGCCGAACAGCCAGCTCACCGCGAGCAGCCGCGGGGGCTCACAGCGCAGGATCTCGCCGCCCGCGTTGCCCTGTAGCTGGTAGTGGCCGCCCAGCTTCAGGTCGCCGCTCACCGGCAGGAACCAGCGGCCGATCCGCTCCGGGTCGGTGCAGGCGTCCCAGACGTCCTCGATCGCGGCGTCATAGGTGCGCCGCAGCAGGACGGTACGGGCCTCGCCGTCGGGCACCTCACGGGTGCCGACCTCGCGATGGACGTGGTTGATCTGGTCGACGATCTCGCTCATGGCTCATGTCTCCGCATCGGTTCCACTGCCGCCGCCGCGCCCCTGATCGAGCCGCCGCTGCCGCTTGCCCCGCGCCAGTTCCGTCCCCAGCGCGTCCAGCCGCTGCTCCCAGAAGCCCCGGAACCGGTCGAGCCACCGGTCGACCTCCCGCAGGGGCGCGACCTCGACGGCGTACAACCGCCGCGTGCCCTCGGCCCGTACGGAGGCGAATCCGGCTTCCCGCAACACCCGCAGGTGCTGCGAGACGGCGGGCTGCGAGATGCCGAACTCGGCCCGGACGACGGAGCTGACCTCGCCGGAGGACCGCTCCCCCTCGGCGAGCAGCTCCAGTATCCGGCGCCGGACGGGGTCTCCGAGGACATCGAGTGCGTGCACGTCCGGACTATGCCAGCCACCGCTTATATAAGTCAACACTTAAATTTGCCCTCCCGGCACCCTCGCGCTCACGCGCCCCGGCGGGGGTCGTCCACCTGATCCCCTCCGCGCCGAGGCGGCATGTGATAGCATCTCCTTCAGTTGCAGTTTTGGTACCCATGGACTTTGTGTGCGCCTGACGCTACGTAGCCTCAGGCGCATTTCTTGTTTTTGCCGGTTTTTCCGGATGGGGTCATTTCGGCGACTCGGGATGCGGTTCCCATGCATTCCGGACCGGCCCCATATGAAGGAGAAAGACATGGCTACTGGCACCGTGAAGTGGTTCAACGCGGAAAAGGGCTTCGGCTTCATCGAGCAGGATGGCGGCGGCGCCGACGTCTTCGCCCACTACTCGAACATCGCCACCAGCGGCTTCCGTGAGCTCCAGGAAGGCCAGAAGGTGACCTTCGACGTCACCCAGGGCCAGAAGGGCCCGCAGGCCGAGAACATCGTTCCCGCCTGATCGCAGCGCCTGTCACGAGCCGGGGCCCGTACCTGAAGGGGTGCGGGCCCCGGCTCGTACGCGTTTCCGCAGACCGCGCCCAGCAGAAGGCACCGCATTGAGCCGCTCCCCCCGCTCCTACCGCAAAAAACCCGCTCCCTCCCGTTCCGCCGACCACGGCCGCCCCCGCTCCACCGGCGGAAACGAATTCGCCCTGCCGCCCGGCTCCGCCCCGGTGCTGCCCGCCGTCACGTCGTTCTCCGAGCTCGACATGCCGGAGGAGCTGCTCGCGGAGCTGGCCCAGCAGGGCGTCACCGTGCCGTTCCCGATCCAGGCGGCCGCCCTCCCCAACGCCCTCACCGGCCGGGACGTCCTGGGCCGTGGCCGGACCGGCTCCGGCAAGACCCTCGCCTTCGGCCTCGCCCTGCTGGCCCGCACCGCCGGGCAGCGCGCGGAGCCCGGCCGCCCCCTCGCCCTGGTACTGGTCCCCACCCGGGAGCTGGCCCAGCAGGTCACCGAGGCGCTCACCCCCTATGCCCGGCGGCTGCGGCTGCGTCCGGCCACCGTGGTCGGCGGAGTGTCGATCAACCGCCAGGCCGAGGCCCTGCGCGGCGGCGCCGAGGTGGTCATCGCGACCCCCGGGCGCCTCCAGGACCTGATCGAACGCGGCGACTGCCGGCTGGACCAGGTGCGCGTCACGGTCCTCGACGAGGCCGACCAAATGGCCGACATGGGCTTCCTGCCCCAGGTGACCCGGCTGCTGCGGCGGGTCCCCGCCGACGGCCAGCGCTTGCTGTTCTCCGCGACCCTCGACCACAACATCGGCCTGCTGGTGCGCCAGTTCCTCCACGACCCGGCCGTGCACTCGCTCGACCCGTCCGCCGGTGCCGTCACCACGATGGAGCACCATGTGCTGCACATCGCGGACACCGACAAGCGCTCCGTCGTCACCCGGGTCGCCGCCAGGGACGGCCGCGTCATCCTGTTCCTGGACACCAAGCGCGGCGTCGACCGGCTGACCCGGCATCTGCTGACCAGCGGCGTACGGGCGGCCGCGCTGCACGGTGGCAAGTCCCAGCCGCAGCGCACCCGGACCCTGGACCACTTCAAGTCCGGCCATGTCACCGTGCTGGTGGCCACGAACGTCGCCGCCCGGGGCATTCATGTGGACGATCTCGATCTCGTCGTCAATGTCGACCCGCCCGCGGACCACAAGGACTATCTGCACCGTGGCGGCCGTACCGCCCGTGCGGGCGGATCCGGCAGCGTCATCACGCTGGTCACTCCGGACCAGCGCCGGGCCATGGTCCGTCTCATGGCCGACGCGGGGATCACCCCCCGGACCGCCCGGGTCCACTCCGCCGACCCCGAACTCACCCGTATCACCGGAGCGCAGGATCCCTCCGGTGTTCCCGTGACCATCAGCGCGCCCGTGCAGCCGCGGCCACCCCGTGGGGGCAGGGCCGCCCGCCGCCCCGCCAGGAGCCGTCGGCCCGGCCGTTAGGCCCGGCGCGCGGGGGCCGGGCAGCGGCCGTCCGGGCGGATATGCGGCGGCTGTGCGGGCGGACATCCGGCGGCTGTGCGGGCGGACGTCCGGCATTTCGCCATGATCGTGTCACGCCCGACCGGCGGTGGATGTCCCCATTCCCTCCTCGGAGAGGCGACAATGGGCCACATGCCGATACCCAGCGCCGTGCCCAGCCGTGCCGAACTGATCGACCATCTCGTCCGTACGCGCATCGCGGGCGATGTCGCCACCCCTCGTGAGAACAACCTCTCCCACTACCGCAAGCTCGCGAACGGCGACCGCCACTACTGGCTGGGCCTGGAGCTGGGCGACCGCTGGACCGATGAGCAGGACGTGCTGGCGGTCATGGCCGAGCGGTGCGGTGTGGTGGACGACCCGCAGCACCGCTCCGGGCAGGACACCATCGACCCGGAGCTGACGGTCGGCGCGCTGGACCGGATGGCGTCGGTGCTGCGGAAGGCGGCGGAGGCGAACGAGCGGGTGCTGTTCGCCACCGGACACCCGGGCGGGCTGCTGGAGGTCCACCGGGCCACGGCGGCGGCGCTGCGGGCCGCCGGGTGCGAGATCGTGGAGATCCCGGGCGGGCTGCAGGCGGACGAGGGGTACGTCTTCCAGTTCTGCGATGTGGCGATGCTGGAGCGGGGCGCCACGCTGTGGCACACCCACTCCCCCGCGCCCATGGCGGCGATCCTCGACGGGCTGGCCCACGAGGGGCGGCCGCTGCCCGATCTGGTGGTCGCCGACCACGGCTGGGCGGGGTGCGCGGGGCAGCGGGGCATCGACGCGGTGGGCTACGCGGACTGCAACGACCCGGCGCTCTTCCTCGGCGAGGCCGAGGGCACGCTGTCGGCGGTGGTCCCGCTGGACGACCACGTCACCAACCCGAGGTTCTACGACGCGATGACGGCGTACCTGCTGGACGCGGCGGGGCTGACGGCCCAGTTCTGACGACCCGGTCCTGACGACCCGGTCCTGATGGCCCGGTCCTGACGACCTGGTCCTGATGGCCCGGTTCCCGACGGCCCGGTTTCCAACGGCTCCGGGCCGCCGCGTTCACTTCTTCTCGCGCGGCACCCGCATGACCCCCTCCTGGATCACGGAGACGGCCAGCCGCCCGTCGGCGGTGAAGATACGGCCCTTGGCGAGCCCGCGTCCGCCGGACGCGGAGGGGCTCTCCTGGTCGTACAGCAGCCAGTCGTCCACCCGGAACGGCCGGTGGAACCACATGGCGTGATCCAGGCTGGCCCCGACGATGTCGCCGACCGCCCAGCCGCCGCGCCCATGGGCGAGCAGCACGGAGTCCAGCAGCGTCATGTCGGAGACATAGGTCGCCAGGCAGACGTGGACCAGGGGGTGGTCGGCGGCGCCGTCCAGTTTGCCGTCGGTCCGGAACCAAACCTGCGACTTGGGCTCGCGCGGCCGTCCGACACTGCCGAAGGGTGGCTCGTCCACGTACCGCACATCGACCGCGGCCCGCGCCTGGAGCATCCGCTCGGTCACCCCGGGGCCGAGGAAGAGGTGCTCATAGCGGGGCAGCAGCTCCTCGGCGGTGGGCAGGGAGAGCGGGTCGGGGACGTCCGGCATCCGCTCCTGGTGCTCGAGGCCGTCCTCGTACAGCTGGAAGGAGGCCGAGAGGTGGAAGATCGGCTGTCCGTGCTGGACGGCGACCACCCGGCGGGTGGTGAAGGAGTGGCCGTCCCGGATCCGGTCGACCGTGTAGACGATGGGCGCCCCGGGGTCACCGGGCCGCAGGAAGTACGCGTGCAGCGAATGCGCCGAGCGGTCCGCGGGCACGGTGCGGCCCGCGGCGACCAGCGCCTGGGCGGCGACCTGACCGCCGAAGACCCGCGGTACGAGGGGTGCGGCGTCGCTGGTGCCGCGGAAGATGTCCTCCTCGATCTGCTCGAGGTCGAGCAGATCGAGCAGGCCCTGAAGTGCGTCATTCATGATTCAAGCAGTCTTGCAGACCCGTATTGCGCTCCTGTTGCCGCTGGTCATGACGGTCGTCACAGACCCATGGACTTGGCGACGATGGACCGCATGACCTCGCTGGTGCCGCCGTAGATCCGGTTGACGCGGGTGTCCGCGTACAGCCGGGCGATGGGGTACTCCATCATGTAGCCGTAGCCGCCGTGGAGCTGCAGGCACCTGTCGATCACGACGGCGGCGCGCTCGGTGGTGAAGAGCTTGGCGGAGGCGGCGTCGGCGGCGGTCAGCTCACCGGCGTCGTGCGCGTCCAGGGCCCGGTCCACGACCGCCTGCATCGCGTCCACCTCGGACTTGCAGTCGGCGAGCACGAACTTGGTGTTCTGGAACGACGCCACCGGCTGGCCGAAGACCGTACGGTCCCGGACGTACTCGGTGGCGAACCGTACGGCGGCCGCGGCCTGTGCGTACGCCCCGACGGCGATCCCCAGGCGCTCCTGCGGCAGATTGTGGGCGAGGTAGCCGAACGCCTTGCCCTCCTCGCCCAGCAGGTCCTCCACCGGCACCTTGACGTCGGTGAAGGAGAGCTCGGCGGTGTCGGAGGTCTTCAGGCCCAGCTTCTCCAGCTTGCGGCCGACCGCGTAGCCCTCGCTCTTGGTGTCCACCACGAGGATGGATATGCCGCCGCGGCGGTCCTCGGGGGTGGGCGGGGCGGTGCGCGCGCAGACCAGCACCCGGTCGGCCAGGACGCCGCCGGTGATGAAGGTCTTGGCGCCGTTGAGGACGTAGTGGGTGCCGTCCTCGGAGAGCTTGGCGGTGGTCTTCATGCCCGCCAGGTCGGAGCCGGTGCCGGGCTCGGTCATGGCGATGGCGGTCATCATGTCGCCGGTGACGAAGGAGGGCAGCCAGCGCCGCTTCTGCTCCTGATTGGCGTACTTGAGCAGGTACGGCAGGCACAGCGCGGTGTGGACACTGCTGCCACCGAAGCTGACCCCGGCGCGGGCGGTCTCCTCGGTGATGACGGCGTTGAACTTGAAGCTGGTCTCGCCGGCCCCGCCGTACTCCTCGGGCACCTCGATGCCGAAGACACCGAGCTCACCGAGCTTCTTGTAGAACTCGCGCGGGGCCTGGCCGGCCTCCCGCCACTCGTCGTAGTACGGCACGACCTCGGCCGCGATGAAGTCGCGGATGGTCTCCCGGAACGCCTCGTGGTCCTCGTTGAACACCGTGCGGCGCATATTGGCGTGGCCCTCCTCGCGGCTAAGCCGCCGCCGCTCTCGCGGATCCGCCCGGCCGCCGTCGTGATTCCTCGATGATGTTCTTGGCAACGCTCACCTAAGCGCTTGCTCAGTGAAAGCTACCCGCGAGTTAGCCGGCCTGTCCAGCCTCTATGGGGCTCGCTTCGCCCCCGGCTACCGCCGGGAGGTGCCCCCGCCGGCCCGCGCCATCCACACCATGGGCGCCCGCGAAGGCGCCCAAGGCCAGGCGGTGCAGCAGGGCGGCGGTCGCCGCGCGCGCCGGGAGGGCTCCGGGGCGGCCGAGGTGGGGCGTGGAGTTGAGCAGTCCGAAGACGGCGTGGACACACGCGCGGGCCTCGGCCTCGGCGAGCCGGGGGTAGACCTTCCGCACCACCTCGACCCACAGCTCCACGTACTGCCGCTGGAGGGAGCGCACCAGCTTGCGGTCGGTGTCCCGGAGCCGGTCGAGCTCGCGGTCGTGGAGGATGATCAGCGGGCGGTCGTCGAGGGCGAAGTCGATATGCCCCTCGATCAGCGAGTCCAGCACCTCCGCGGGGGCGAGCCCGGCGCCCTCCCCCTCCGCGGCCCGCCGCTTGCCGCCCGTCAGCAGCCGGCCGCTGATCCCGACGAGCAGCTCGGCCAGCATCGCCTCCTTGCCGGGGAAGTGGCGGTAGAGACCGGGGCCGCTGATGCCGACCGCGGCGCCTATCTCGTCGACGCCGACGCCGTGGAAGCCGCGCTCGGCGAAGAGGCGGGCGGCCTCCTTGAGGATCTGCTCACGGCGGCTCGGGGCGGGTGCTCGCGTGCTCATGGATCCAATTCTAGACAGCGGGGTTAGTGGTCGTTAACCTGGTGGGGAGTAGTTAACGTTCACTAACGGTACCGAGCGGGACCGAGCGAGGGGGCTCGTAGCCATGGAGCAGGCACCGGCGCTGCGCAGCGGCGCCGACCCGGGGTCCGATGCCTGGAAGGCCAATGAGGCCGGGCACCGCGAGCTGGCCGCACGGCTGCGCGAGAAGCTGGCCGTGGCGCGGCTGGGCGGCGGGGAGAAGGCGCGGGCGCGGCACACCGCGCGCGGCAAGCTGCTGCCGCGCGACCGGGTGGACACGCTGCTGGATCCGGGCTCCCCGTTCCTGGAGCTGGCACCGCTCGCGGCCGAGGGGATGTACGAGGGCCAGGCCCCGGCGGCGGGGGTGATCGCCGGGATCGGGCGGGTGTCGGGCCGCGAGGTGGTCGTGGTCGCCAATGACGCCACCGTCAAGGGCGGCACGTACTACCCGATGACGGTGAAGAAGCATCTGCGCGCCCAGGAGGTCGCGCTGGAGAACCACCTGCCGTGCGTCTATCTGGTCGACTCCGGCGGTGCCTTCCTCCCCATGCAGGACGAGGTCTTCCCGGACCGCGACCACTTCGGGCGGATCTTCTACAACCAGGCGCGGCTGTCCGGCTCCGGGATTCCGCAGGTCGCGGCCGTGATGGGGTCCTGCACCGCGGGCGGGGCGTATGTCCCGGCGATGAGCGACGAGGCCGTGATCGTGCGCGGGCAGGGCACGATCTTCCTGGGCGGGCCGCCGCTGGTGAAGGCGGCCACCGGTGAGGTGGTCTCGGCGGAGGAGCTGGGCGGCGGCGAGGTCCACTCCCGGGTCTCGGGCGTGACCGACCACCTGGCCGAGGACGACCCCCACGCGCTGCGGATCGTCCGCTCCATCGTCGCCACCCTGCCGCCGTCCCCGATGCGGCAGGGGTCGCCGCCGTGGCCGCTGGAGCCCTCCGAGGAGCCCGCGGTGGACCCGGCGGGGCTCTACGGGGCGGTCCCGGTCGACTCGCGCACGCCGTACGACGTGCGGGAGGTCATCGCGCGGGTGGTGGACGGCTCGCGGTTCGCCGAGTTCAAGGCCGAGTTCGGCACCACGCTGGTCACGGGCTTCGCCCGGATCATGGGCCACCCGGTGGGCATCGTCGCCAACAACGGCATCCTGTTCTCCGAATCGGCCCAGAAGGGCGCCCATTTCATCGAGCTGTGCGACCAGCGCGGCATCCCCCTGGTCTTCCTGCAGAACATCTCGGGGTTCATGGTGGGCCGCAGCTATGAGGCGGGCGGAATCGCCAAGCACGGCGCCAAGATGGTCACCGCCGTGGCCTGCACCCGCGTCCCCAAGCTCACGGTCGTCATCGGCGGTTCCTACGGGGCGGGCAACTACTCGATGTGCGGCCGGGCCTATTCGCCGCGCTTCCTGTGGATGTGGCCCAACGCCAAGATCTCGGTGATGGGCGGTGAGCAGGCCGCCTCGGTGCTCGCCACCGTCAAGCGGGACCAGATGGAGGCGCGCGGGGAGGAGTGGAGCGCCGAGGAAGAGGAGGCGTTCCGGGCCCCGGTCCGCGAGCAGTACGAGGCGCAGGGAAACGCCTATTACGCCACCGCCCGGCTGTGGGACGACGGTGTGATCGACCCCCTGGAGACCCGCACGGTGCTCGGCCTCGCCCTTACGGCCTGCGCCAACGCACCGCTGCCCGGCCGTACGGCCACCGAGCCCGCGGCGCCCGGCTACGGCGTCTTCCGGATGTGAGGGGGATGCACCCGATGAGTGCCACGAAGGCGACCGGCCCGTCGCCCGCGATGTTCGACACCGTCCTGGTGGCCAACCGCGGCGAGATCGCCGTGCGCGTCATCCGCACCCTGCGGCGGCTCGGGGTGCGCTCGGTCGCCGTCTACAGCGACGCCGACGCGGACGCCCGCCATGTGCGCGAGGCGGACACGGCGGTGCGGATCGGCCCCGCGCCCGCCGCGGAGAGCTATCTGTCCATCGAGCGGCTGCTGGAGGCCGCGGCGCGCACCGGCGCCCAGGCCGTCCACCCCGGCTACGGCTTCCTCGCGGAGAACGGGGCGTTCGCCCGCGCCTGCGCCGACGCCGGGCTCGCCTTCATCGGGCCGCCCGCCGGGGCCATCGAGCTGATGGGCGACAAGATCCGCGCCAAGGAGACCGTGCGCGCGGCCGGGGTGCCGGTGGTGCCGGGCTCCTCGGGCAGCGGGCTGACGGACGAGCAGCTCACCGCCGCCGCCCGGGAGATCGGGATGCCGGTGCTGCTGAAGCCCTCGGCGGGCGGCGGCGGCAAGGGCATGCGGCTGGTCCGCGACGAGGCGCTGCTCGGCGACGAGATCGCGGCCGCCCGGCGGGAGGCGCGCGGCGCCTTCGGCGATGACACGCTGCTGGTGGAGCGCTGGATCGACCGGCCCCGGCACATCGAGATCCAGGTGCTGGCGGACGGTCAGGGGCATGTGGTCCACCTCGGGGAGCGCGAGTGCTCGCTGCAGCGCCGCCACCAAAAGATCATCGAGGAGGCGCCCAGCCCGCTGCTGGACGAGGCCACCCGGGCGCGGATGGGCGAGGCCGCGGTGGCGGCGGCCCGGTCGTGCGGCTATGTGGGCGCGGGCACGGTCGAGTTCATCGTGCCGGGCGACGATCCGTCGGCGTACTGCTTCATGGAGATGAACACCCGGCTCCAGGTGGAACATCCGGTGACCGAGCTGACGGTGTCGGTCGGCGGGCGGCCCGGTCTGGACCTGGTGGAGTGGCAGCTGCGCGTCGCCGCGGGCGAGCCGCTGCCGTTCGGACAGGACGGGATCGCCTTCGCGGGCCATGCGGTGGAGGCCCGTATCTGCGCCGAGACCGCCCGCGCGGCGGCCGACGGCCGGGTGGACTTCCTGCCCTCGGCCGGCACCGTGCTGGCGCTGGACGAGCCGGAGGGCGAGGGGGTGCGGGTCGACTCCGGGCTGAGCCAGGGCACCGAGGTCGGCACGGTCTACGACCCGATGCTCGCCAAGGTCATCACCCACGGCCCCGACCGCCCCACCGCCCTGCGCCGGCTGCGGGCCGCGCTCGGCTCCCTGACCGTCCTCGGCGTGGACACCAACACGGGCTTTCTGCGCCGTCTGGCCGCCCACCCCGCGGTCGCCTCGGGCGAGCTCGACACGGGCCTGGTCGACCGTGCCGCGGCTCGACTGATCCCGGCGGCCATACCGGAGGAGGTCTACGCGACGGCGGCCCTGCTGCGCCAGGTGGCGCTGGAGCCCGTCGCTCCGCGTGGCGGCTCCGCCGCTCCGGCGAGCGTGGCCACCGGGGGCTGGGTCGACCCGTTCTCCGTCCCCACCGGCTGGCGCCTGGGCGGCGACCCCGCCTGGACGGTCCACCGCCTCCGCGTAGCGGGCCATCCCCCGGTGACGGTCCGCGTGCGCGGCCGCGCCCATGACGCGGAGCTCCGCATCGAGCACCCCGACGACGCCGCCACCCCCGCCACCGGCACCAACCCGGGTGCCGCCATACGGGCACGGCTCGTCGCCCTCGACGAGGGCACCGTGCTGCTGGACCTCGGCGGGGTCACCCACCGCTTCCGGCATGCCGCGCACGGTGCGAGCCACTGGCTGGGGCGGGACGGGGACGCCTGGCGCGTGGTCGGGCACGACCCCGTGGAGGAGGCGCTGCGCGGCGGGGCCGCCGCAGCGCACGCCGGGGAGCTGACCGCGCCCATGCCCGGCACCGTCACCGTCGTGAAGGCGGCCGTCGGCGACGAGGTCACCGCCGGTCAGGGCCTGCTGGTGGTCGAGGCGATGAAGATGGAGCACCTCATCTCCGCCCCGCACGACGGCACCGTCACCGAGCTCGAGGTGACCCCCGGCAGCACGGTCGCCATGGATCAGCTGCTGGCGGTCGTCACCCCGCACGAGCCGCACCAGAGCGAGGAGCGTGAGTGATGACCCTCCCCATGACCGTCCCCGCCCCCGGGCTGCCCACCCGGGTCCGGATCCACGAGGTGGGCCCCCGGGACGGGCTGCAGAACGAGAAGGCGCTGGTCCCGGCGGCCATCAAGGCCGAGTTCATCCACCGGCTCGCCGAGGCCGGCCTCACCACCATCGAGGCCACCAGCTTCGTCCACCCCAAGTGGGTGCCCCAACTGGCCGACGCCGAGGAGCTGATGCCGCTCATCGACGACGTGGACGCCCGGCTCCCCGTGCTCGTGCCCAATGAGCGCGGGCTGGACCGCGCCCTGGCGCTGGGCGCGCGCGAGATCGCCGTCTTCGCCAGCGCCACGGAGTCCTTCGCCAAGGCCAACCTCAATCGCACGGTGGACGGCGCGCTGGAGATGTTCGAGCCGGTCGTCACCAAGGCCAAGGACGCGGGCGCGGCCGTGCGCGGCTATCTGTCCATGTGCTTCGGCGACCCGTGGGAGGGCCCGGTCCCGATCTCCCAGACCGTCTCGGTCAGCCGCCGCCTGATGGACATGGGATGCGACGAGATCAGCCTCGGCGACACCATCGGCGTGGCCACCCCGGGCCATGTTCGGGAGCTGCTGGACACGCTCAACGAGGCGGGCGTCACCGATGACCGGCTGGCCGTGCACTTCCACGACACCTACGGCCAGGCGCTCGCCAACACCCTCGCCGCGCTCGAGCACGGCGTGACCACCGTCGACGCCTCCGCCGGCGGCCTCGGCGGCTGCCCGTACGCCAAGAGCGCCACCGGCAATCTCGCCACCGAAGACCTCGTGTGGATGCTCGACGGCCTCGGCATCGAGACCGGGGTCGACATCGGCCGTCTCACCGCCACCAGCGTGTGGATGGCCCGGCACCTGGGCCGCCCCAGCCCGTCCCGCGCCGTCCGCGCCCTCTCCCAGAAGGAGATCTGAGCCATGCCGATCGACCACCGACTCAGCCCCGAACACGAGGAACTGCGCCGCACCGTCGAGGCGTTCGCGCATGATGTGGTCGCCCCCAAGATCGGGGAGTACTGGGAGCACCATGAGTTCCCGTACGAGATCGTCCGCGAGATGGGCCGGATGGGCCTGTTCGGCCTGCCCTTCCCGGAGGAGTACGGCGGTATGGGCGGGGACTACTTCGCGCTCTGCCTCGCCCTGGAGGAGCTGGCCCGGGTGGACTCCTCGGTGGCGATCACCCTGGAGGCGGGGGTCTCGCTCGGCGCGATGCCGATCTTCCTCTACGGCACGGAGGAGCAGAAGCGCACCTGGCTGCCGGGGCTCTGCTCCGGGGAGACCCTGGGCGCGTTCGGCCTGACCGAGCCCGGCGGCGGCTCGGACGCGGGCGCCACCCGCACCACGGCCCGGCTGGACGAGGCCACGGGCGAGTGGGTGATCAACGGCACCAAGTGCTTCATCACCAACTCCGGTACGGACATCACCGCACTGGTCACCGTCACCGCCGTCACCGGCCGCAAGGAGGACGGCCGTCCCAAGATCTCCTCGATCATCGTGCCGTCCGGCACCCCCGGCTTCAGCGTGGCCGCCCCCTACTCCAAGGTGGGGTGGAACGCCTCGGACACCCGCGAGCTGTCCTTCGCCGACTGCCGGGTCCCGGCCGCCAACCTGCTGGGCGCGGAGGGCCGGGGCTACGCCCAGTTCCTGCGGATACTGGACGAGGGCCGGATCGCGATCTCCGCCCTGGCCACCGGGCTCGCCCAGGGCTGTGTGGACGAGTCGGTGGCGTACGCCAGGACCCGCGAGGCGTTCGGCCGTCCCATCGGCGCCAACCAGGCGATCCAGTTCAAGCTGGCCGACATGGAGATGCGCGCCCATATGGCCCGGGTGGCGTGGCGCGACGCGGCGTCCCGGCTGGTGCTCGGCGAGCCGTTCAAGAAGGAGGCGTCGATCGCGAAGCTCTACTCCTCCGAGGTCGCGGTGGACAACGCCCGCGAGGCCACCCAGATCCACGGTGGCTACGGCTTCATGAACGAGTATCCGGTGGCCCGGATGTGGCGGGACTCCAAGATCCTGGAGATCGGCGAGGGCACCAGCGAGGTCCAGCGCACGCTGATCGCCCGAGAGCTGGGCTTCGCGAGCTGAGCACCAATGGGCCCGCCCCTCCCCGTTACCAGGGGCTTCGCCCCTGGTAACGGGCTCTGGGGCGAAGCCCCTGGAAACGGCGTCCGGGCAGCGCCCCCGGTAACGGGGTCACGGGCGGAGCCCCCGGCCCCCCGCCAACGGGGTCCGGGCAGAGCCCCCGGCAACGAGGCCCGGGGCGAAGCCCCCGGTAACGGGGCCCGGGGCAGAACCCCCGGTAACGGGGTCATGGGCGGAGCCCCCGGAAACGAGGTCCGGAGCAGAGCCCCCGGCCCCCCGGCAACGGGGCCCCGGGGCAGAGCCCCGGTAACGGGGCCCGGAGCAGAGCCCCCCGGTAACGGGGCCCGGGGCGGAGCCCCCCCCCGGCAACGAGGCCCGGGCGAAGCCCCCGGAAACGAGACCCGGGGCAGAACCCCCGGCAACGGGGCCCGGGGCAGAACCCCCGGCAACGGGGCCCGGGCGGAGCCCCCGGAAACGAGATCCGGAGCAGAACCCCCGGCCCCCCGGCAACGGGGCCCGGGGCGGAGCCCCTGGGCCCCGGGGTCTGGGGCGGAGCCCCAGTCTCGGGAAGGGGCGGGGAGGGGAGCAGCCCGCCGCAGGCGTCGGGCCCCGGGGCGGAGCCCCGGGCCTCGGCCGAGCGGGGCCTCAGCTCGTGGGCCAGGGGATCTGCGGAGAGTGGTAGTACGCGATGCGCATCGCGTCCCAGCGGGGCCCCTGTGCCGCCACCCGCATCCGGTAGTCGCTCCAGTCGTGCGTGCTCGCGGGCGACCAGCCGAGCTCGGCGATGCCGGGGAGGCGGGGGAAGGCCATGTACTCGATCTGCGGGCTGGTCTGGAGGGTCTCCGACCACAGCGGCGCCTCGACACCGAGCACCGAGGACTCCGGGGCGTCCTTGATGTACGTGCCCGGGTCCCAGTCGTAGGACTGCTTCGCCTCGACATACCCCGCCCAGTCGAGCCCCAGGGGCGTATCGGCGTCGTACTTCATGTCCAGATAGGCGCGGTTGGCCGGGGAGAGGATCAGCCGGGTGCCCGCCTTGGCCGCGTCCGCGACCTCCTTCTCGCTCCCGTCCGTCCCCCAGTACTGGGCGATCGCGCCCTTCGCGGGGTGCGCACCGGTCAGCTGGTGCCAGCCGACCACCGTCTTGCCGTACTTGGCGACCACCGGCTGCACCCGGTCCATGAACTTCACATAGTCCTCATGGCTGGTGGAGTGGGCCTCGTCGCCGCCGATGTGGAGATAGCGGCCGGGGGTGAGCGCGGCCAGCTCGCGGATGACGTCGTCCACGAAGTCGTACGTCACCTCCTTCGGCACGCACAGCGAGCTGAAACCGACCTCGGTGCCGGTGTAGAGCGGCGGGGCGACACCGTCGCAGTTGAGCTCCGCGTAGGAGGCGAGCGCCGCGTTGGTGTGGCCCGGCATGTCGATCTCGGGGACGACGGTCAGCTCACGGCTGGCCGCGTAGCGCACGATCTCGCGGTAGTCGTCCTTGGTGTAGTAGCCGCCGGGCCCGCCCCCGACCTGGGTGGAGCCGCCGTGCCTGGCCAGCTTCGGCCAGGAGTCGATCGCGATCCGCCACCCCTGGTCGTCCGAGAGATGCAGATGCAGCTTGTTGATCTTGTAGAGGGCCAGTTGGTCGATATAGCGCTTGACCTGGTCCACACCGAAGAAGTGCCGGGAGACATCGAGCATCGCGCCCCGCCAGGCGTAGCGCGGCACATCGGTGATGGTGCCGCCGGAGACCCGCCAGGGGCCCGGCTGCCGGGTGGTGCGCTCGATGGACGCGGGCAGTAGCTGCCGCAGCGTCTGGACGCCGTGGAACAGCCCGGCGGAGCCGCGTGCGGTGAGGGTGATCGCGCGGCCGGTGACCTGGAGCCGGTACCCCTCCTCGCCCAGCGTCCGCACCCCGGCCGCCTTGGGCGTCAGCCGCAGCCGGATGCCGTCGTCGCCCGATCGCGTGGTGACGGGCAGCGAAAAGCCGGTGGAGGGGCGCAGCACCTTCGCCAGGTAGTCGCCCACCCGACGCGCCGGGCGCGCCGAGCCGTCGGAGCCGGACACCCGGATGCGGGCGTCCGGGCGGATCGCGTACGAGCCCGCCGCGGGCCGTACGGACGCGGGCGCGGGCACGACCCGGTCCAGCGGGGTCGGGGCGGCCGCGGCGCCGCCCGAATCGGAAGCGGAGGACGAGCGAGAGGACCAGGGGGAAGCCGGAGAAGCGGAGGCGGAGGAGGCCGCGGTCCCCGCCCCGGCCACCACGGTCAGCAGCAGGGAACACAGAAGTCGAGCACGGCGTCGTCTCACAGGGGATCCCTTCAACGAAACGTGGCATCTTGGGTACCGCGAGGGCCAGTTGCGGTCAAGGTGTAGACCAATGTGTCGCTGTGTGCCTGTCAGAATTCACCGCATGGCGGAAATCACCCAGCGCGATGGCGCCTGGAGCTTTGACGGGGAAGCGATCCGGATCGTCCCGGGGCGGGACCGCGGCGTGCACGCCGTACGGCAGGCGCTCGGCGAACTGACCGTCCCCCTGGTGGCCTTGGCCGGGGTGGCCTACGAACCGGGGCGGAAGTCGGGCCGGCTGCGGCTGCGCCTGCGCGAGGGGGCGGACCCGCTGCTCCAGGCCACCGGCGGCAAGTTGCCGGACGCCGCCGATCCGTATCAGCTCTCGGTGGAGCCGGAGCGCAGGGACCTCGCCGAGTATCTGGTCGACGAGGTCCGCCAGGCCCTGACCCTGGAGCAGGTGCCGCCCGGCCCCTGCGACCGCTATGTGCTGCCCGGCCCCTCGGTGCCGATCTCGGCGGCGGCGGGCGACGCCACGGCCTCCTTCGACGGGGAGCGGGTCCGGCTGGACTGGAACTGGAAGACCGAGGAGTCGAAGAAGTCGGGCGGCCCCCGCACGATCCTCCTGCCCGACCTGGAGATGGTGGAGTGGGTCCCGGCCGCCGGGCTGGAGAACGGCTACCTCCGCTTCATCACGGCGAAGGCCACGGCGACGGCCGCGCCCAAGTACGACCCGCATGCCGTGGTGCTGTACGGGTTCAAGAAGGATCCGCTGATGGCGCTGGTCGCGGCGGCCGTCATGGCGCGGATGCCGCATCCGGGCGCCCCGGCGAAGGCGCTCCCCGCCCAGCCGCCCGCCCCCGAGCCGGTGCCCGCGGACGCCCCGCCCGCCGGGGGCGACGAGGGTGAGGTGGATCACGACGTCCTGCTGCGACGGCTGCGCGAACTCGGCGATCTTCACCAGAGCGGAATCCTCACCGAGGAGGAGTTCACCACCGCCAAACGGGCCGTGCTCCGCCGCTTCTCCGACGCCTGAGGGACGGTTTCCCCCGCTGAGCAGCGAGACCGAGGACCGGTTTCCTCGCGACCGAGGGCCGGATTTTCCGTCACCGAGACTCAACCCTGCCCGATATCGGGCAGGAATGTTGCGAAACACCGCGCCGCATCGCAGTATCTACGGATGCTCGACCGCCGTATGTCCCACGATGACCTTATCGACCACCTGGTCCGCAGTACGCCGCTCAGCCGCGGCGAGGCGGGCCGGGTGGTGCTGGACGTCCTGGCGTACTTCGACGAGACGACGGAGGAGTTCGTCCGGCGCCGCCACCGCGAGCTGCAGTCCGGCGGGCTGACCAACGCGGAAATCTTCGAGCGGATCACGGCCGAGCTGCCGTACCGCGCGGTGGCCCCGCCCGAACTCTCGCTGCGCCAACTGCGCCGCATCGTCTACGGCTGACCACGCCGGTACGGCACCGGTACGACGCCGGTCCACGACGGCGGCCGCCACCGCCGGACACGAGCACGAGCATGCACGAGCGATCCAATGGGAGGGCCTGAACACCATGTGCGGAATCGTCGGATACATCGGGAAACGCGATGTGGCACCGCTGCTGCTGGAGGGGCTGCAGCGGCTGGAGTACCGCGGCTATGACTCCGCGGGGCTGGCGATCCAGGGCAAGCCCGCCAAGGGCACCCAGAGCGCCGGGCTGAAGACCGCCAAGGCCAAGGGCCGGGTCCGGGACCTCGAGGCCAAGCTGCCCAAGCGGTTCGCGGGCACCACCGGCATCGCCCACACCCGCTGGGCCACCCATGGCGCGCCCAACGACATCAACGCGCATCCGCATCTGGACGCGGACGGCAAGGTCGCCGTCGTCCACAACGGCATCATCGACAACGCCGCCGATCTGCGCGCCAAGCTGGCCGCCGACGGTGTGGAGCTGGTCTCCGACACCGACTCCGAGGCGCTCGCCCACCTCATCGGCCGCTCCCAGGCGCCCACCCTGGAGGAGAAGGTCCGCCACGCGCTCGCGATGGTCGAGGGCACCTACGGCATCGCCGTGCTGCACGCGGACTTCCCCGACCGCATCGTCGTCGCCCGCAACGGCTCGCCGGTGGTGCTGGGCATCGGCGAGAAGGAGATGTTCGTCGCCTCGGACGTCGCCGCGCTGGTCAGCCACACCCGTCAGGTGGTCACCCTGGACGACGGCGAGATGGCCACCCTCAAGGCCGATGACTACCGCACCTACACCACCGAGGGCAGCCGCACCTCCACCTCCCCCACCACCGTGGAGTGGGAGGTCGAGTCGTACGACATGGGCGGCCACGACACCTATATGCACAAGGAGATCCACGAGCAGGTCGACGCCGTGGACCGGGTGCTGCGCGGCCGGATCGACGACCGCTTCTCCACCGTCCACCTGGGCGGGCTCAACCTGGACGCCCGCGAGGCGCGCGGGGTGCGCCGGGTCAAGATCCTCGGCTGTGGTTCGGCCTACCACACGGGCCTGATCGGCGCCCAGCTGATCGAGGAGCTGGCCCGGATCCCGGCGGACGCGGAGCCCGCGAGCGAGTTCCGCTACCGCAACCC
Organism: Streptomyces yongxingensis; assembly: GCF_055597465.1. Taxonomy (NCBI): domain Bacteria; kingdom Bacillati; phylum Actinomycetota; class Actinomycetes; order Kitasatosporales; family Streptomycetaceae; genus Streptomyces; species Streptomyces yongxingensis. Next base: position 6,896,290 of record NZ_CM145717.1, on the reverse strand, counting down.
GGTGGTGGACCCGGACACCCTCTACATCGCGGTCAGCCAGTCCGGCGAGACCTACGACACCCTGGCGGCCGTCCAGGAGCTCAAGCGCAAGGGCGCGCGGGTGCTGGGCGTGGTCAACGTCGTGGGCAGCGCGATCGCCCGGGAGACGGACGGCGGGGTGTACGTCCACGCCGGTCCTGAGGTGTGCGTCGTCTCCACCAAGTGCTTCACCAACACCGCCGTCGCCTTCGCGCTGCTCGCCCTCCACCTGGGCCGGATCCGCGATCTCTCGGTCGCCGACGGCAAGCGGATCATCGCCGGGCTGCGCAAGCTCCCCGAGCAGATCGCCGAGGTGCTGCGCGGCGAGGAGGAGATCAAAAAGCTCGCCGCGGAATATGCGAACGCAAAGAGCATGATGTTCGTCGGACGCGTCCGCGGCTACCCGGTGGCGCGCGAGGCGTCCCTGAAGCTGAAGGAGGTCTCCTACGTCCACGCCGAGGCGTACCCGGCCTCCGAGCTCAAGCACGGGCCGCTCGCGCTGATCGAGCCCGAGGTGCCCACCGTGGCGGTCCTGCCGGACGACGACCTGCTGGAGAAGAACCGCGCGACGCTGGAGGAGATCAAGGCCCGCAGCGGCCGGATCCTGGCCGTGGCCCACCGGGAGCAGGAGAAGGCGGACCACACGATCGTGGTTCCCCGCAACGAGGTGGAGCTGGACCCGATCCTGATGGGCATTCCGCTCCAACTGCTCGCCTACCACACGGCGCTGGCACTCGGCCGGGACATCGACAAGCCCCGCAACCTCGCCAAGTCGGTGACGGTCGAATAGGCCCGCACCGCCCTCGACCTCGGCGGATCCTTCGGCGGTCCCCCGCGTGTGCCACCACGCACGCGGGGGCCGCCTCCCCTTCGCCGGCGTCGCCTCTCGTACACCGGCGGCTGGCCGTCGCGCGGGAACCGTCACTTCCCGCGCGACAGCACGATCGAACGGTTTGTACCCCTCACAAACGCACAATCCACCTCTACGCACGGGTAGGTTTGCCCGTTGTCAAGATGGACTTGACGCCATCTCACCTGCGGTCAAAAGGAGTTGAGGGTGTCCGGTTCCAAGCGCCCGCGCCACGTCGGGCCGGCGGCAGAGGTTTTGGAATGAACAACCTCGCTTGACGAGGAGGCACGCCGGGTGCTGTGCGTCCAGAGTCTCAGGAACTCAAGCGAACTCAGAAGGGCCCAAAGGGCCCGGGAAGCAGCCGGCAGGGCACGGAAGGGCGGGCAGGACGCGGCCCGCGAGAAACGGGACCGAGGGCACTGAGGGAATGCTCGGAGGGTGACGACGGGCGGACGTCAGGGGATGACGACGACGGGCCGCTGCGCCCGCCGCGCGAGCCGCCCCGCGACCGAGCCGAAGATCCGCCCCACCAGCCCGTGCGTGGAGCCCACCACGATGGCGTCGGCCGCGTACTCCCGGCCGACCTCCTCCAGTTCATGGCAGATGTCCCCACCCCGCTCGACGAGGATCCAGGGCACCTCGGAGAGATGATCGGCACAGGCCAGCTCGAGCCCCAGCACCTCGGTGCGGTGATCGGGGACGTCGACGAAGACCGGCGGCTCACAGCCCGCCCAGACCGTCGTCGGCAGCCGGTTGGCCACATGGACGATGATCAGCCCTGAGCCGGAGCGCCGGGCCATGCCGATCGCATAGGCGAGGGCGCGCTCGCTCGACATGGAACCGTCGAATCCCACCACAACACCGTGCTGGAACGCTGGATCGCAGGAATGACGTGTTTCTTCCGCCGCTTCGGGGTGCGCCATGTGATCGGCGACCCGCTTGCGGTCCGCGGGTTCGGGGATTTCGTGACCGGCCATCGGTGTCTCGGCGAAGGATGTCCTCGTGCGGAGGGATCGGCGGGGGCTCAGGTAGGGGGTTGTCGGGGGACTTGAGCTCCGCTGGAGCTCGGAGACGGTCTCGAGGGGTCGAAATCCGTCCGGGATTCATCTTTCCAAGCCCTTACCCCCAAGGGTACGGCGGCATTCACCACCTGCCCAGAGGTTGCCACGGGAGCGGAGCCGCCCGAAGCGTTCCCCGGAGCATGCCGGAGGGCGGCCCGTAACGCAATGCCCCAAGTGGTCCCCCGTCTGCCCGGACCCCGGCCCGCGGCCCGGCTCGGCGGGGCCGCCGCGGTACGCCGTGCGGCCGCCCGGCAGTGACCTGGGGGCGGGCCGGGCGTTGTAGTAGCGGCACCGGGCGCGGCGGCCCCGGCCCGCCCCGCTCACCTGCCCCGATCCCCCGCCCGCCGCCCCCTCGCCACCCCGCGCCGAGCCTCCTGCCGACACCTCGCCGGCCGCTCGAGAGGAGCCCTGCCCGTGCCCGTCGCCCCCGAGAACGACGCCCCCGGCTCCACCCCCGGCGGCGGGGCCGGGACACCCGGACGGCCCCACGTTCCGAGCCCCCCTCGAGCCCAGGTCCAGGCCCCCGCTAGCGACGCGGTGAGCGAGGTGATCCGCTGGGCGGCCTTCAGTTGCGCCGTGGTCCCCGTCGTCCTGCTCATGTGCGGATCGCCCTTCGGCGCCGCGCTGGGGGCCGCCGCGGGCCTCGCCGCCGTGACGGCGGCCAGCCACACCCTGCTGCGCCACTCCGAGCGCACCGCGGCCCGGCTGGGCGCGGACGGCGTCAGCCCGCACCGGGGCCGCCACGGCCGTACGGGGATCGGCGCGCACCGGGGCGGCCGCCGCGTCTGAGGGCGGACCGGAAAGGCCCGGAACAGGGAAACGGTACGTAGCGCTCCGCGCACTCAGCGCCGATGGAGCGCCGCTATAGCGCCGCTCGAGCCCGGACGACGGCCGCGTGGACCCTGAAGAAGTACGAGCGGGACGTACGCCGGTCGTATGACCCATCCGTACGTCTGCGCCCGCTTGTTTTCAGCCAACTTCCGGTCCCACTTCTTTCCTTGGCAAACGCCGTGCTCAACACCCGTCCGGCCAGCGTGGAAAGGGGTCCGGAGCGCACGTACCCCCTACGGGAAGTGGGTGTCCGCACAAGGCGTACTTCACAGCGAGGGCTACGAGTGCAACGCTTCGTGATCGAATGCTTCGCGCCAAGTTGTCATGTCGACATAGTGGCGGGTGGTGAACTGGTCACGGCGACCACACGCGACACAGTAGATTCGATCTTGGCCATGACCGGCGGGGGAACCGTTCAGGACCGAGGGGAAACGTGCAGGACCGAGAGGACGCGACCACCGAGGGGGGCTTAGTGCCATGAGCCAGGACTCCACGACCGTACCGGAGACCTCGCGCAAGCTCTCCGGACGCCGGCGACGAGAAATCGTCGCGGTGCTGCTGTTCAGCGGCGGCCCCATCTTCGAAAGCTCCATCCCGCTCTCCGTCTTCGGTATCGACCGGCAGGACGCCGGAGTCCCTCGGTACCGACTTCTGGTGTGCGCGGGCGAAGATGTGCCACTGCGAACGACTGGCGGACTGGAACTGACCGCACCATACGGCCTGGAGGCACTCTCCCGGGCCGGCACCGTCGTCGTACCGGCCTGGCGGTCGATAACCCAGCCGCCACCGGCCGCCGCGCTCGACGCGCTGCGCCGCGCGCACGAGGAGGGCGCGCGGATCGTGGGCCTGTGCACCGGGGCCTTCGTACTGGCCGCCGCCGGGCTGCTGGACGGCCGCCCGGCGACCACCCACTGGATGTACGCGCCGACGCTCGCCAAGCGCTACCCATCCGTCCACGTGGATCCGCGCGAGCTGTTCGTGGACGACGGCGACGTACTGACCTCGGCGGGCACCGCCGCCGGGATCGACCTGTGCCTGCACATCGTGCGCACCGACCACGGCGCGGACGCCGCCGGCGCCCTCGCCAGGCGCCTGGTCGTCCCGCCGCGCCGCAGCGGAGGGCAGGAGCGCTACCTGGACAGGTCGTTACCAGAGGAGATCGGGGCGGATCCGCTCGCCGAGGTGGTGGCGTGGGCGCTCGAGCACCTGCACGAGCAGTTCGACGTCGAGGCCCTGGCCGCCCGCGCCTACATGAGTCGCAGGACCTTCGACCGCAGGTTCCGCTCGCTCACTGGGAGCGCTCCACTCCAGTGGCTGATCACCCAGCGGGTGCTGCAGGCGCAGCGGCTCCTGGAGACCTCCGACTACTCGGTCGACGAGGTCGCGGGGCGCTGTGGCTTCCGCTCGCCGGTCGCGCTGCGCGGGCACTTCCGGCGGCAGCTGGGGTCCTCCCCGGCCGCCTACCGGGCCGCGTACCGCGCCCGCAGGCCCCAGGGCGGGCCCGCGGAGCGCCCGGACCGCCCCGACCGCCTGGAGCGGCTGGAGCGGGCCGACCGGCCCGACCGCGCCGAGGTGATCGAACCCCGCGCCGGCGACCACTCCCTGCCGCTGCGGCGGCCGGGCGCGCCCGGCGCCCCCACCGGCCACTCGGGGCACCCTCCGCACCACCATCACGCTCCGCATCCGGAACCTGGCAAACCGGAGTCGGACGCGTACGCCCCACGCCTGCCCGAACAGGCCGCGGGCCGGGCCCCGGGCCGTCCGTCCCTGCCCGGCCAGCGGGAACGCCCCGTAGGGTGAGACGTATGAACGATCGCATGGTGTGGATCGACTGCGAGATGACCGGGCTCTCGCTGGCGAACGACGCGCTTATCGAGGTGGCCGCGCTGGTCACGGACTCCGAGCTGAACATCCTGGGCGACGGAGTGGACATCGTTGTCCGGCCTCCCGCGGAAGCGCTGGTCACCATGCCCGAGGTGGTGCGCGAGATGCACACCACCTCCGGCCTGCTCGCCGAGCTCGAGGGCGGGACCACGCTCGAGGACGCCCAGGACCAGGTCCTGGCTTACATCCGCGAGCACGTCCCCGAGGCCGGCAAGGCCCCGCTGTGCGGAAACTCGGTCGGCACCGACCGGGGCTTCCTCCTCCGGGACATGCCGACGCTCGAGAGCTACCTCCACTACCGGATCGTCGACGTCTCCTCGATCAAGGAGCTGGCCCGCCGCTGGTATCCGCGGGCCTACTTCAACAGCCCCAAGAAGAACGGCAACCACCGGGCGCTCGCGGACATCCACGAGTCCATCGCCGAGCTGCGCTACTACCGGGAAGCGATCTTCGTGCCCGCTCCCGGCCCGGACTCGGACACGGCGAAGGCCATCGCGACCAAGCACGTCCTGCCCGCCCGGCACGCCTGACCCTGCCGCCATCCCGGTGCTCGCTCCCGACTCCCCGAAAGCCGGGAGCGAGCACCCCTCAAGACCCTGTACACTTTTTCTCGGCCGGTGCGGAAAGCACCGGTCATGGTGGGTATAGCTCAGCTGGTAGAGCACCTGGTTGTGGTCCAGGATGTCGCGGGTTCGAGTCCCGTTACTCACCCTTAATGATCAAGGCCCTGACCTGCGGAAGTGGGTCAGGGCCTTGGTCTGTCCTGAGAATCTGGGAACACGACGGGAACACAACGCCCCTCACCAGCTCTACATTCGGGACATGGCGAGCATCGTGGAGCGTCCCAAGAAGGACGGCACCGCCACCTTCCAGGTGAAGTGGCGCCAAGACGGCTAGTGGCAGTCCGAGAAGTTCGGCGACCCGGACAGCGCCAAACAGTTCAAGGATCTGGTGGAGGCCCACGGCGGGAAGTGGCCGCACGGCTGGGTCCGCGGCGAAGGATTCGTTGAGCAGCCCAAGGTGCCCGGCGACACGTACCGGCGCAGCGGCACGTTCCCCCAGCCTGTTGAGGGCGAGGGCAGTACGCGGCCGAAGTTCCGTGCGGACGAGGTGGCCGCCTTCTTCGAGGCGAACCCGAAGCAGCCGCCCCGGGGCCCCGGGCAAGGCAGGAAGCGATGGGGCACCCGGGAAGCCCGGAGCTACGGGCCAGCCAGGGAGGGACGGCCAGCCGGGGGCGACCGGCGCCCCGGGCCAGGACGGGGCGCCCGGCCGGGACGGAGCGCCTGGAGCTCCGGGTGAGAAGGGGGAGAAGGGCGAACCGGGCCAGCAAGGCGAGCAGGGGCCGCCTGGCCCGTCATGCCCCAGTGAGTACCACCTGGAGACGCCGAGCTGGGACCCGGATGCCCTGGTCTGCCGCAAGGACGGGGCGCCCGCACCATCCGATCCGAGCGGCAGCCCGACGACGCCGGCCGCGCTCGCTCCCGATCGGCGCCGCCTCTGACCCTTAAATCCGGGCGTGAAATCTTCACGGCGTCCGTTAAGGTCTGCCCCCTCTGGCCTCGGGCCGGAGGGGGCGTTTTCGCTTGCCGCCTGAGAGCTCGAAGAGCTGCTATGGCTTCTCGCCCAGCGCCGCACGGAGCCAGTCGAGAGATCCCTGGTTCAGCAGTTCGTCAGCAAGGCGCTTGCCGGTCTCTGTCACCAACCGGCTACGGCTGTTGTCGACCCAGCGCTGAGCGTTTTCGTATCCCTGAGACAGGTATTCGAGCCCCTGTAGCAGACACTCAAGCTTATCTGCGTCGCGAGCGCATACCGCCTCGGGCGATTCCTTCGCTTCGTACTCGCCGACCCATGCCCGTACAGCGGAAGCGAGGCCCTCGGGCATGTCGACGGTCTGGTCAGCGGTCACCGCCTGCGGGTCGGGGCTGGGCGCGTACTTCTTGCCCAGGTAGTTCACGTCGCCAGTACGTGTCTCCTGCGAATCGTGCCAGACGGCCATGAGGGCGGCTCGCGCAGGGTCGGCGCCTTCCAACTGGGCGATGATCGAGGCAATCAGCGAAGTGCGCCAGGCATGCTCGGCGACTGTTTCAGGGTCTCGGACGCCAGCCATCCACCAGCCTGTCCTGCGGTTCTGCTTCAGCGCGCCAGCTTCGAACAGGAAGCGTGCCACCGCATGCAGGTCGTCAGCCACCGTCAACTCCTCTCACGCCTCAGCGAGGCGGATTGCGTACCGGATGCTCTCGAGCTCGCGGCGTGCGGGTGCGGAAATCTCCCGGCTATCCAACATCACTGGCAGTCGTTCCCGGAGGGCGGTTGCGGCATCTCCTGAGCGGAGCAGCTCGGGCCGTGCGGCGAGCAGGGTCCATAGGGTGTGGATATTCAGATCGACGTATCCATGGTGTGGTGCCAGCCCGCGCGCCAAGTGCTGAAGAAGCCGCGTACCTGGCCACGCGCCAAGGTTCCGCGAGGCGATGAACTGGTCCGAGAGTTCGATCTGCTGAGTTTCCCCGATCCAGTACGCCCAGTAGTTGAGATTCGCCGCTTCACTGGCTTCATCGTCTTTGAGCGTATTCCTGACGAAATGCTGCATACGGTCCCGATCGCCCTGGCGCGCCGCGACGGCTGCCACGGAACGTTCGTTGAGCCAGCTGGTCAGCCAGTCCGAAGAAGGTTCGCTGCGTTGCTGCTGCGCAAGCCAGTCACCGTTTTCCGCGCGGTCATAGCCGGACAGATACATCGCCTGGCGCCGTAGCAGAAAGTTCCCCTGCGTCCGCGCTTGTTCGGTCATGCGCCTGAGGTGAACGAAGAAGCGCTTACGGTCTTCGGCCGTCAATTCCGGGGCCGACGGGACAGGTCCTCTCCGCTGTCGCGGCGGGTCGGGCAGCCCTCGGACCGGCCCTGGCGGTTCCCCTGTGAGTGGCCACGCCAGCACTTCAACGAGGTCGCGCTGCATCACCCAGGCGCCAAGCGGACTGTCCTGAGCAGACACCTCACCGTCCAGGGCGCTAGCAAGCAGAACATCCGCTTCCATGCCGCGTTCAAGAGCGAGCAACAGCGTTGGCGAGGCACCCAGATGCATCAGCCGGTGGCGGAGAACGAGCATCTGCCCGGCGGGTACAGCAGTGAGCGGACGACGCCCGGACTCCCAGCCAGCGACGGTGTCCAACGAGACCCGGAACCGTTCGGCCAGCGCCTCTTGGCTGAGGTCCAGATGCTCTCTTATCAGCCGTAGGACGTACCCAGACACCACGCCTCGACGGCCTCTATCGACCCTACCCTGACTGCGGGTCAGGGTAGTTGGCTGACGCTTCGCCATGAGTTCCCCCTGCTCGGTCGTGGGTCCGTCATCATCCCGTACTCGTAGTCGGTTCATGCGCATTGCGCTGATTCGTAACGTCGTGAGCAGGGACATCCGCCGTAGCTCGGCGGAATAACGACCCACCCATGGACGAGGCAATACCCTGCCACGGAGACGCCCGATGATGACCAGAATCCTGCCGTGGACACCACCACCTGCCGTGGACGTCGAGCCGTTACCCGCGGGCAAATGGTGGGACGCCGTCCGCGCAGCCACGACCATCGGCGAGCGCGCCCTGGAGCTGCTCGGCGACGAGACCGGCGCCGTCGTCCAGGACAAGTACGGCACCCTGTACTGGTTCGTCGAAGTGGGCGCCGCCACGAGCTGGCACCTGCGGCAGGTCCGCGTCCTCACTGAGCTCGCCGACGAGAGCACCTATCTCGGCGTGCCCCCGGCCTCCTGGACCGAGGGCCCCAAGACCCACTGGCGCGTGCCCCTCTCGGCCGACCACTACCTGACCGACGCCTGGAAGCTGTGGGGGGCACTGACCGAGGCCGACCGCGCCGAGTACGGCCGCAGGCCGGAAGGCCGTCAACTCTGCTACCGCTGTCAGCTGCCCACCGACGAGCCCATCCCGGTCGAAGTGGAAGATGGCCGCAGCGACGTCGGCAAGGTCACCTATGCCTGCCCTCCGCACGCGCCGCTCTATTCGAAGCGCCGGCCGCGGACCCTCACCAGCGCGACCGCGGTCGAGCACGAGGGGCGGCGGTCCCGATGACGACCTGCCCACAGCCCTCCCTGCTCCCGGGCATCGAGCTGCCGGACCCCGAAACCCTGACCGGCCCCCAACTACGGGGCTGGAACTGCGCCCTGTGCAAGCGGCGGCTGCTCGCCGACCAGCTGCTCGGCACGGTCGAGTGGACTTGCGGGGGCGTCACCCGAGAGGCCGTCGACCTGTACGTCTGTCGGCCGCTGTGCAAGGAGGTCACCGGGCGGGAGGGAGATGGTGCCGGATGAGGCACCGTCGACATTCCGCCGCTGTGCGGGCCGGGCTACTCTGCTACCGCGCCGCCCGCTTGGGCCTTCTGCTCTGCGTGATCCCCGCGCTGCTGGTGCTCGCCGTCTGGCTCTGCTTCGCGAGCACCCCGGCCCCATAGACCGGGCGGTCGCCGAGGTCCGGCCCCCGTACCGGACGACGGCACCGGCAACCGCCCCGCCCGTCTGCCTTCCCATCGCCCCGGGGATGCAGACGGGCACTCAACCACCAACCCTTTGGGAGACCTGTTCCGGTGACCACTACACCGAGCCGACCCGACACGGTGCCGTACATCGAGACCTGGAGCGGTGAGATAGCGCTCAAGCAGCGCGTGGTGCTCGGATCGCTCTACGGCATCGCATATGAGGACGAGACGCCCGCCGACCGTGACGAGCGAGGCGTGCTGTGGACTCGGCGCACATCCGCACAGGGCTCAGGTCGGCCGGAACACGGCTCCGTTCATGCCCATCGTCAGCGGCGCGCGATGGAAGCCCTGCTGTGCCAGGTATGCGGCGGGCCCGCCGACCGGAACCAGCAGGGCACGCTGTGGCTACTGGAGGACAACCGGGCCGACTGGGCAGGGTGGCCGGAGGACGCTCTCACCGTCCACCCGCCCGTGTGCCTGCCCTGCGCACGCGTGGCGGCGCGCAGGTGTCCCCACCTCGCCGGTAAGCATGTCGCCGTACGGGTCGGGGCCACGGACATCTGCGCCGTGTACGGCGTCCCATACCTGCCGACCAAACAGGGCCTGGTGATGGGCGAGCCTGGGATCGTCTCGCTCACATCCACGAGCGTCCGGTGGACCGTCGCAGGCCAACTGGTCCGCGCTCTCAACCGATGACCGGGTGGGTCGCTGGTGTTCCGGGCCCCCGTACCGGACGACGGCGCCGGCGGCCCACCCCCTGAACACCCTGCGGTCGGTGCAGCCAGGCACGGCCGTCGACCGCAGGGCAGGGACTCCGGCCTCGAAATGGGACCGCGGGGCCGGGTCCCCAACCCAGAGAAGCCCCCGCCCCGGGCGCACGCTTGGACGGCCAGCGACCGGGACGAGGACCGTGCACCACCCAACACAGAGAGGCAGGCACATGCGAGACGTTACTGCGTTACTGGACCAGCCACAGCGGGCCGCGGTCGTCGGGACCGTCCTGCGGGACAACCCGGAGCTGAACGAGGCGATGGCGGGCCGGATCGTCGATGAGGCGGTGAAGTACGTCGCTGCGGTCGCGAGTGCGGACCAGCCGCTCTCGCCGTCACGGGTCGTGGACGAGGGCTGGCACGCGCTCATCCTCCACACGAAGGTCTACCGCCAGCTGTGTGACCGGATTGGCACGTTCGTCCACCACGTCCCGCAGGCGCCTGACCCCGAGCGGCGCGACCCCGAAGCGCTGACGAGGACCCAGCAGGCCATCGTCACGGCGGGGTTCACGGTCGACGACGCGCTGTGGCTCGCGCCCACCGACTCGTCCATCCCGGTCGCGGCTCACTGCCAGCACGGTCCTGGTGGACCGGAGGGGAGCTGCACGGGCAGCGGCGAGGGCGACGGTCCGAGCGGCCCGAACTGACGTCTGGCTGACCGGCAGGGCGTCACGCCCGTACGATCGCCACGGGAGGTGGTCATGGCAATACAGTGGGTAAACCCGAAGCGGGCTGGACTGGTCGCGCTCGTTGAGCAACTCCAGAACCCGCAGGTGCAGTCTGAGAACGCCTGCGGATGCGTCCGCCGACGCCGAGGGCCGCGCATGAGAGCGACCGTTGTTGCGGACGGGGGCGTCGCGTATGCCGTGCCGTGCAACCGGTGCGGCGGTACGGGCGTCGCTCCCGGCCGGTAGTTCGAGAGCCCCCGTCCGTGCGTCGCCCCCGTGGCGCGCGGGCGGGGGTCCGGGTCGACCGCTGACGTTTTGCCTTTCGGGTAACGCCGGTAACACCTACGCGCAGGTAGTCGCAGATGCTGACGGCATCTAACTGAATGGGGCAACGATCTCGACGCGGAGTGCACGAGCGATGAGCGCCAAGTGATCGATGGACGTGCCGTACTGAGCCAGCTCAATGCGGTAGATCGTGTGACGGCTCAGGCCAGTCAGCTCGGCCAACCCCTCCTGCGACAGCTCCCGCTCCTCGCGAAGGTCTCGGATGCGATCGCCCACCCGGCGGCGCTGCTGGAGCACCCAGTCGGGGAGCGGATCGATCGGCACCCGATAACGCTTTTTGGGTGGTGATCATTTGTCTGCCGCAGATTTGCGGCAACCACTACTGCCCGGTAGATATCCAGGCGCCAGCCCCTGCGCGTCCATGCCCGCCCGCACGGGTCACCTGATCGGCCCTCCCTCTCATTGCTCCCCAGGCGCGAGGGGAAGGGCCTCGAGCCCCCGGCATCCAGCCGGGGGCTCTCATGGTTGCGGTTGGGCCTTTTTCCACTCACCTCGCGGGAACCTGGATCAACGCCGCGCGGCCTGTTCCCACGGGAACACGGCACCCCATTCCCCCGCTTCAGTCGTCATTGAGCGTCACCGAGCGGCATCGAATCTCGCCCGTATGTCCCGAATTCGGGAATCACCGCAGGTCACAATAGGTTCAAGGATCTGGTGCGAGTCCCGTTACTCACCCTCTTCGAAGAGGCCGCTGACCTGTTCAAACGGGACAGCGGTCTCTTTCGTCCCTCCCCGCAGTCAGGCCAACGGCAGCTCCGCGAGCATGACGGCATACACCGGGGAGTCCGGGAAGGGTTGGCGTTCCCCCACCTTCCGAAAGCCCCAGGTCTCGTACAGGGCCTGGACCCGGGGGTGCGTGACGTCCACAAGGAGGACTGCGAGGTCCTCCTTCCGGCCCTCCAGGAGTGCCCGGGAGAGCAAGTGCGCCACGCCCTTCTTCCGCCACGTCGGGTGAACGGCCAGCTCGGAGTAGGAGAAGGTCACCGACTTCTCCGGAGCCGGGTCGAGATAGTCACGCCACCATTCGCGGCCGGGGCTCCCTGGGGCACCGTAGGCGAATCCCACTGCCCCGTCGCCGTCGAACGCGATCACGCAGGAGAACTCCGGGTGGCCGCCCCAGTGGTCCACGAACCAGGGGAATTTCTTCTTGAACTCGTCGTCCCGGTCGGGGCCCGCCGCTGCGTCGTGCAGGTCGATGATCGTCTGACGGATGTCCGCCAGGTCGTCGTGCCCGAAGTAGCGGATGTCCAGGCCAGCGGCGCTCACAGTCGGCTCCATTCAGTTCGGTATCGGTCGCCCCACTCGCGGGCGATCGAGGCGTCAGGTGCAAGAGTGATCAAGTCCCGGTAGTAGTCACCGAGCAGAGATCGCATCCGTCCGGGGATCGGGTGGCCGGACATCAACGTGAAGACGGTGGAGGCCGTGGCGCACGCCTGTTCTACGTCGCGCTGGTGGAGCTGGGCCAGGGCGAGCCGGGCGGTTGCCATGGCCCGGTTCCTGCGGAACCCCTTCGGGATGGTGGCCAGGGCCTTGTGGGAGGCGGCCTCGGACTCGGCCGCGTCCCCGATGCGATCCCGGACGATGGCTGTCAGAGCCATCAGTTCAGCCGGCCCGTAGAAGGCGATCCACGACGGCGTGGGCTCGTCCATGTCCGCCTTGCCCAGGGCCTCCTGTGCGTGCCCCAAGGAGCGCAGGGCGGCTTGTCGGTCCCCGAGGTTCGCGTGGCCGATGGCCGTCCTGGCGTGGGCCAGTGAGGCGAAGAACGGCTGTCGCCGGGCGATGGCCGTTCCCTGAGCCGCGTAGGCGGCATCTACGGCTTCGGCGTACTCATCCCGGTGGTGCGAGAGCATCGCGTACGAATTCCAGACCCGCATCTCGGCAACGGGATCCTTGGCCATCCCGGCCAGGTAGAGCGCCCGGTCCAGCAAGCCCCGAGCCCGGTCGGTGTGCTTGGCGTCTACGGCGGACCAAGCGGCCATGGACATGTAGTCGGCGGCCACGCTGAACAGCCTCTGGCGGATGCGCTGGGAGGCGCCCAGCTTCTGCTTCTCCAGCGCCTCGGCCGCCCCGGCAAGGGCCGTGCGCTGTAATTCGTCATGACCTCCCCGTGCGGCATCCAGAGCCACCAGGGCGTCCACGCCGGAACGGAGCCGGATCACGTCCGAGGTCCCTACGGAGTGCTGTGCGACGAGAGGGACGGCGACCGCGGCCGTCGTACCGGTGGTGGCGGTCAGGAAGTTCCTGCGCCTCACGGGATCCTCCGGTTCTGTGGCGGGGCAACGTCGGGCCGGTGGGACGAATCCCAGTTCTTCGGCCGTACATCCGAATACTGCCTCTAAGGCTGCCCTCTGCCGAGACTGCGGCCAACGCGTCTTTCCGGTCAGCCAGTTGCGGACCGTCCGGTCGCTGACCGTGCCTTCGTAGCCGTTGCGGTGCAGATGAGTGTTCACCGCGTCCGCCAAGGCGGCCTGAGTGAGCCCGCTCTCGCGCATGGCGCTGATGAGGCTTTCGTTCCCCTCCACGTACCCACCGTAGCCATGCATGCCCCCTCCGTGAGGGGAGTCCGCCGAGAATTTCCGGCTGGGCGGTTTGCACACCCGATGGGTATTTCCTCCCCTCGCGCGGCGGGCCGTCGTTCACTCGGGCAAGGCCGCTCACTTCGCACCCACTGAGGTCCTGATGTCCGTGACCGCTACACCTCGCCCCACGGGGCACCCCGGATACTCCCAGACCATGCGCCGCGTACCGGAGAGCGCGGAGGCCGCCCGCAAGCTGGTACGGACCGCACTGGCCGCCTGGGGGCAGGAGGGCCTGATAGAGGACGCCGCGCTGGTCATCACCGAACTGGTCTCCAACGCCGTGGACCACGCCCGTCTGGAGTCGATCCGCGTCGTCGTCACCCGACCGTCCGAGAAGTTCGTCCGCCTCGGCGTGGTGGACCGCTCCCGCGATATCCCCTACCTGCGGACGGACTCAGGTGGCGACAACACCCGAGGCCGTGGGCTGCTGTTGGTCGACGCCCTCACGGACCGATGGGGGACGGACCGATACCGCTGGGGCAAGCAGGTCTGGGGTGAGATGAAGTGCGATTGATCACCGCAGCGCCGACCGGACCAGGCCGCAGGAGAGCTCCTGATGGCGGGCGGCGAGCAGACCGGAGGCGCCCTGGACGCCGAGGAGGAGTGGCGAGCCGCCATCGAGCACGCTGCGGGCCGACCCACCAGGGGCTGCGTTGGATCAAGCGCTCTGCGAGACGCAGCACACTTCGCCTCCGGCCGTGCCGCTGGCCGCCGCGATGACGGCGTCGAGGCGGTCGCGGGTGGTGGCCAGGTCGGCCATCTGGGCGTTGATGCGGTCGCGTTCGGCGGTCAGGCGGGCGATGTCGGCGGGGGTGGCGACGCTGGTGTACGTGCAGGGGAGGAATTCGCGGAGGGTCTTGCTCGACAGGCCCGCCGCGTAGAGGCACTGGATCCACAGGACGCGGTCGACCGCAGTCTCCGCGTAGTGGCGCTGGCCGCTGGGGCTGCGTTCCGAGGTGAGCAGGCCCTGCTCCTCGTAGTAGCGCAGCGCGCGCACGCTGACGCCGGTCCTGGCGGCGAGTTCGCCGATGCGCACCGTGACTCCTCCTGCCTCTGACGTCAGGGATCGACCTCGGATCAGGGTAGTCGAGGCGCACCGGAGTCGGAGGACGGTTGGGCAGGCGCCTCATCCGCTGCCGGGCTCCCGTCGTCGGGGCCGTCGGCGTGTTTGCGCCGCGCCTCGTCCTCGACGAGCAGGGAGAGGAGCGAGGCCACGGGGAGCCCGGCCTCGGCGGGGTGGCGCAGGACCTTCCCCGGCTCGATGCGGTACGTGTTCGTACGCCCCTCACGGGTGTGGGACAGATATCCGTCCTGCTCCAGGTCACCGATGATCTTTTGGACGGCGCGCTCCGTCAGCCTGCAGTGCGCGGCGATGTCGCGGATCCGTACGTTCGGATCATCGGCGATCGCGGCCAGCACGCGGGCGTGGTTGGTCAAGAACGTCCATCCAGTGTGCGATTCAGGCACTCCTCCCATGGCCTCATGATATTGCCGAAACAATAGCGCATCTGGAAACATGAATCAGACTTCGCGTATAGCGAGTACGTGTGACGCCGGCGAGGCGACCTCGAGGGGAGACAGTCAGGTGCACGCACGAGACGCCTCCGTGCCCGGGCCTGGACATCGCCCGCCGTACAGGCCCGCGATCGGCACGGCACCGAGGACACCGGTCGACTCGACGCCGCCGAGCCTCTCGTCGATCCTCCTCACCGACAGCTACTCGGAGGGGCCCCGGAAGGTTGTCGTGGTCAACGGAGAGGTGGACTACGAGACCGCCCCCGTCATGTCCGCCGCCCTGCGCAACGCCCTCAGCGATTGCGCCGAGGGCGTTGACGTGGACCTGAGCGCGGTGAGGTTCTGGGACTGCTCGGCGCTCAACGCGCTGCTGAGGTTCCGCCGGGAGGCGCTCGCGCACGGCAAGACGGTCATCGCCCGCTCCCCCAGTGACACCGTCAGACGAGTCCTCGGCCTGACCGGCACCGCACGGCTGTTCCGGCCCTCGGCTATCCCTTCCCCTCGTCCCTGACGGCCTCGGCGACGCGGGTCAGCGCCTGGGCGATGGACTCCGCGGAGGCGGCCTTGTCGATGCCGAGGCCGCTCAACAGGCCCGCGCCGTCCTCGTGTTCGAGGAGGGCGAGGAGGATGTGCTCGGTGCCGACGTAGTTGTGGCCCAGCCGCAGGGCCTCGCGGAAGGTGAGCTCGAGGACCTTGCGCGCGTCGGCGTCGAAGGGGACCAGTGCGGGCATGGAGTCGGATGCGGGCGGGAGGGCGGCGGTGGCGGCCTGGCGGACGGCGTCCAGGGGGACGCCCTGGGCGACGATCGCCTTGGCGGCCAGACCCTCGGGCTCGGCCAGGAGGCCGAGGATGAGGTGCTCCGGGCGGATCTCGGCGTTGGCGGCGGCGCGGGCCTCGTTCTGGGAGGCGACCACGACACTCCGGGCGCGCGGCGTGTACCGGCCGAAGCCCTGGCTGGGGTCGAGGTCCGACGGCTCGCCGGACGCCTTGGGAACAAAGCGCTTCTGGGCCGCCTGCCGCGTCACCCCCATGCTCTTGCCGATGTCGGTCCAGGAGGCGCCGGAGCGGCGGGCCTGGTCCACGAAGTGGCCGATGAGGTGGTCGGCCACCTCGCCGAGGTGCTCGGCGGCGATCACCGCGTCGGTGAGCTGGTCGAGGGCGTCGGGGTGGACCTTCTTGATGGCCTCGATCAGATCGTCGAGGCGCACGGGATGGGTGAGTCCAACTGGTTTCGTCATGCGTCAACCATAGGTTGACAGCGACTAAGGCGTCAACGTTGGGTTGACAGTGAAACTAGCCCCGGTGTTCGCGGTGCGGCCGTCTCGGGGGCCAGAACGACGTCCAGGTGAACTTGTCGCCGCCCACCCACCGGACCACATCCGGATCGTCCAGGTCGACGTCGTCCAGGCCGACCTCCCGGGCGATCTCGATGACGTCCAGGACCGAGTGGGCCTTGCCCGCCAGCTCACCGGCGATCTCGACCAGGCGGAACGGGGGATCGTTTTGCTGGACGCCGAGCACCACGATCGGAGGCCGGTGGATGCGCGGGGCCTGGGATTCGGTCATATGTCCCAGGCTGCGCCCGGCGCCCTCCCGTCGCACCTCGGAGGTGCCGGACCGCGCGGCCGGATACTCCGCCGAGCCGCACGGCCGGATACTCCCCCGGACCTCGCGGCCGGATACTCCTTCGGACCGCACCGGCTCGCCCGCGTCCGCGGCGCGGCCCACGATGGTCCGGTGGACGGAGAACATGGCCGCACAGCCGGCGGGCTGGGCCGCCGGGGCTTCCTCGGGGCCGCCGCGGCGGCCGGTGCCGGGGCCGCCGGGGTGGCCGCGACGGGCTGCGACTCCTCGGCCGAGCGGAACGGCCACCCCGCCCGCCCGTCCCGTCGCGCCGACGCCGCGCGCCGGGCGGAGGAGGCGGAGCGGACCCGGCCGGGCAGTGCCGACTGGCGCATCCGCTCGATGGGGCCGCCCGACGCCATCGAGGGCTATACCGACCGGGTGAGCGTGCTGCCCGACGAGGAGGTCGGGCTCCATGTGTCGACCACCGCCCCCGCCTTCCGCGTATCGGCCTACCGGATCGGCTGGTACGGCGGGGCACAGGCGCGGCTGGTGTGGCGGTCGGGCCGGGTGGACGGCAAGAAGCAAGGCGCGCCCCTGTTCCTCGAAGCCACCCGCACGGTGCGGGCCGACTGGGACCGTTCGCTCCGCATACGCGCCCGGAACTGGCCGGAGGGCGCGTATCTGCTGCGGCTGGACGCCTCGAACGGCCATCAGCGCTACGTGCCGCTGATCGTGCGCTCGCGGCAGGCGCGGGGCCGAACCCTGCTGATGCACGCACCGGCCACCTGGCAGGCGTACAACACCTGGGGCGGCTACAGCCTCTACCAGGGCCGGGACGGTGCGTACGGGTCGCGCTCGCTGGCCGTCAGCTTCGACCGGCCGTACGCGAACAGCGGGGCGGAGAAGTTCCTGGTCTACGAGCGGGCCCTGGTGGTCCTCGCCGAACGGCTGGGCCTTCCGCTCGCGTACACCACGGGCGTGGACGTCCATCTGCGACCGGCCGTGCTGAAGGGCGCCTCGGCCGCCCTGTCGCTCGGTCACGACGAGTACTGGACCCCGCAGCAGCGGCAGTACGTGACCCGGGCCCGGGACGACGGCACCAATCTGGCCTTCCTCGGCGCCAACACCTGCTTCCGCCGGATCCGGCTGGAGACCGGCCCCGGCGGTGCCCCCGCGCGCACCGTGGTCTGCTACAAGACCGCCTACCGGGACGACCCGTACCTGGTGAACCACCGCGACCTGGCGACCACCGACTTCCGCCAGCCCCCCGCGCCCGATCCCGAGTCCTCGCTGACCGGCGTCCTCTACGAGGGCTACCCGACCGACGCCCCGTACGTCGTCCTGGACAGCGGCCACTGGCTGTTCGCCGGGACCGGAGTGGACGACGGGGACTCCTTCGACCATCTGGTGGGGGTGGAGTACGACCGGGTCACCCCGGGCGATCCCACCCCGGCGCCGCTGCGGATCATCGCCCACTCCCCCCTGGTCTGCCGGGGGCGGCACAGCCACGCGGACTCCGCGTACTACACCGTGGCGAGCGGGGCGGGGGTCTTCGCCTCGGGGACGATGCGCTGGGTGGAGGCCCTGATGGCGGGGACCCGTGAGAACGGGCGGAACCACGGGATGGACGCGCGCACCGGGGCCTTCGTCACCCGCGTCACGGAGAATCTGCTGCGCGCCTTCGCGGCGGGGCCCTGTGGCAGGGACAAGCCGCGGCCGAAGGACAACGTGCGCGCGGTGTACGGGTCCGGGGCGCCCGCCGAATCCGCGTGAGCGGCGGGGCTCCCGCGCCCGGGAGCCCCGCCTGTCAGGCGCTGGAACCGGCTACTGGAACCGGCTACTGGAACCGGCTATTCGAAGAGGTCCGCGTACGACCCCATCGCCAGCGCGATGTCCGCCTGGGCCCAGAACCGGTGGTACGTGAAGCTGGGCACCGCGCCGCCCTTCAGATACGCCTCGACCTTGGACCAGGCCGGATCGTTCTTGTAGAAGGAGCGGATCGACAGGAAGGTGGAGCTGGAGTCGATCTTGTCACCGTTCGGCATGGTCCCGGTCCAGCCGCTGGGGACGTAGACCGGGTCGTCGAAGCGGTTGTAGTCGGCGCGGGTCTCGGGGACCGCGATGCCGAGGGCGTCCTGGTAGTTGTTCCACATGCCGTCCAGCAGCGCCTTCGCGGTGTCCCTGGCCTTGGTGTCGCCGGACTTGGCGGCGTAGTAGGACAGGGTCTTGGCGTACGCGGCCGCCACGCCGACGTCGTTGGTGTAGTCGGCGACGGTGACGTGCAGGTTCGCGTTGGCACCGGGGCTGGAGGCGTTCCAGGTGTCGGGCTGGCCGGACCACTGGAGGGTGGACGGGATCTGGTACGTGCCATTGGCGTTGACGGTGGTCTTGGACAGCGCCCACTTCACCCACTTGTCCAGGACCGTCTTCGCGGAGGCGTCACCGGTGCGGTTGTAGTACTCCGCGACGCGCTCCATGGACCACGCCTGGAAGCCGAACCACTGGTTGGACGGCGGGTCGTGGTAGACCGGCTTCTCGTCGTAGTACATGCCGTAGAAGGTGGACGTCCCCGACGGCGGCGTGGCGTAGCGGCCCTGCCAGCTATTGGTGGCACCACCCGCGATGGCGCCCTCGCTGGACTGCAGCCAGCGGTAGAACTCCAGCTGGCGCTTGAGGCTGGTGGACCAGTCGCTCGCGCCCGTCGCGGACTTGGGCTTGAGGTCGGCGTACGAGCTCAGGGCCCAGGCCGCCATGGGGTTCTGGTAGCCGCCGTGGGCGTGGCTGGAGCCGATGCGCCAGGACCAGCCCGCGGAGGTGTCGGTGGCGCCGCCCCAGGCGTAGTACCAGGAGAGCAGATAGCTGGAGCTGTTCTTGCCGCTGCCCGCCGGGCAGGCGGTCTCGCCGACGCAGTTGCCGATCTTCTTGAAGTACTTGTCGTACATCGCGTAGCGCAGATAGTCGCCCATCTTGGCGGCCTTGGCGATGTTGCCGGAGATCTGGCCGCCCTTGCCCTGCGCCTTGGCCCACTCCGAGGCCCAGTAGGCGGCCTGGACGACGCGGGCATCGGCGTCGGGGGCGTTGGTGAACTTCCACTGCTTGGAGTACGAGGAGTCGCCGGTGAACAGGTCCAGATAGCCGTTCTTGCCGCCGTACTTGAAGCCGTCGCAGGTGGGCTGGGTCACGGTCTCCCAGACCGACTCCTGCGGACCGCGCTGGAAGGTGTTGACGTAGCTGGGGCCGGTGTCGCTCGGGCCCGCCTCGCACTTGCCGGGCGCGTTGCCGTAGCCGTAGACGTTGTCGACGTCCTGAATCCAGTGCATGCCGTAGATGTCATCGGTGCCGTACGCGCTCTTCAGCTCGCCGGCGATGGGGTCGTTGCCGACCGGGACATTGCCATTGAGCTGCGAGGGGTACTGGGAGGGCTGGTCCCACTCGGGCGCGTAGGTGGCCGGCTTGGAGGCGTTGTAGAAGCTGTTGGTGGGCTGGTCGGCGTGGGTGGGGATCATGTACTTCTCCATGGTGTCCCACGCGCTGTTGAACTTGGACCAGTCGCCCGTGACCTTGCCGTACATCGCCTGCAGCCAGATCAGGTAGCTGTACGCCTCGGAGGTCGTCTCATGGCCGTGGTCGGGGGCCTCGACGATCAGCGTCTCCACCGAGTGGTACGGAACGCCCTCGGGCGAGAAGTAGCCCGCCGAGGGTGCGGTGATCTTGTTGTAGAGGTCCAGGAAGCGGGCGTCGTAGTCCTTCGCGGCGGCCAGCTGGGTGACGGTGACCTCGGCCTTGGTGTGGCCGGCGGCGGTCGCGGTGAAGGTCGCGGCGCCGGTGCCGGAGTTCGCGGCGGCGACGGTCACCTGCTGGGCGGTGTCCCAGTTGGCGGGGGTGAAGGTGAGGGTGGCGCCCGAGGAGATCGTCAGCCCGGTGTTGCCCGAGGTGCGGGCGACGGAGACCGTGACGTCTCCGGACGGCTTGGTGGACAGCTTGACGCCGAACGTCCCGGTCTTGCCCTGCTGCACCCCGAGCTGCCCGGGGCTGGCCACCAGCGCGGGCCCGGCCGCCACATGGATGCCGACGGGGGTGGACTCGGCGGCGGCGCCCTGGCTGTCGTACGCCTTGGCGTAGAGCGAGTAGTCGCCCGCCGGGACGTCCCTGTAGTCGAAGGTGTACGGGGAGGTGGTGTCGGTGCCGAGGAGCTTGGTGTCGCTGTAGAACTCCACCTTGCTGATCGTCGCCCCGTCGGCCGCCGCGGCCGTGGCCGTCATCGGGACGGTGTCGCCGGAGGTGAAGACGGCGCCGGGGGACGGGCTGCTCAGCACCGTAATGGGCGGCTGGTGGGCGCCCCGGCAGGTCACGCCGTTGACGGCGAAGGAGGTGGGGGCGGCGTTGGTGCCGCTGTAGGTGAACTGGGCGCCGGTGGTGACGTTGCCCCCGGCCGCGATCTTCGCGTTGTGCCCGGCGTTGGTGACGGTGACGGTCTTGCCGGACTGCGACCAGGTGCCGTTCCAGCCGTTGGCCAGCTTCTGGTTGCCGGCGTAGTCGTAGGTGAGGGTCCAGCCGTCGATGGCGTCGGTGCCAGGGTTGATGATGGTGAGATCGGCGGTGAAACCGGAGCCCCAGTCATTGGTCTTGTAGTCGACCCCGCACTGGACCGCCGCGGCGTGCGCGGGGGCGGCGCCGCCCGCCGCGGTCATGGCCACGGGGAGCGAGAGGGCGGCGGCCAGGGTGGTCACCAGCCGTCTCATCCGTCGTCGTGCCCCTGATCGTCGTGCCCCTGATAAGGGCGAGCCACGCTGTACGCGCATCTGGGGGACCTCCTCGCGGTTCGTGCGGGTGGTGGGGAGTGTTGCGAACCAGGTGTGCGAACCAGTGGGAGCGCTCCCAAGGTTCGTGTCAGCCTGAAGGAGTGTCAAGTCTTTGAACAACACCCGGTCATCGAACGCCTTCGATCGATGATTCGTGAACGGAGCTGTTGACATGTGCCCGCCGAGCGCTACCTTCACTTCAACCAGTGGGAGCGATTCCAGCAGTCTGCGCCGCGGCGAACGGCGCTTGGACCTCGAGGAGTCGCTCCATGCGAGCACCCCCGCGCCTTTATGCCTTGGTGGCCGCCGCGGTGTTATCAGTGGCGGGCACCGCCTTGGTGCCTGCCACCGCCTCGGCGGCGAGCGGCCCGGCCGTGACCGCTTCGGCCGCGAGCGGCCCAGCAGTGACCGTGCCCAACGCGGCACCGCCCAAGCTCCGCGCCCTCGGCAACAAGCTCGTCGACGAGAACGGGGCCACCCGGCGGCTGCTGGGCGTCAACCGCTCCGGCGGTGAGTTCATGTGCGTCCAGGGGCGTGGCATCTTCGACGGCCCCGTGGACGAGGCGGCCGTCAAGGCAATCGCCGACTGGAAGGTCAACGCGGTCCGGATCCCGCTCAACGAGGAGTGCTGGCTCGGCCTTTCCCACATCAACGCGGCCTACGGAGGGGCCAACTACGTCGCGGCCGTCAAGGCACTCGTCGCCCGGCTGGAGGCCCGTGGCATCACGCCCATCGTCGAACTCCACTGGAGCCACGGCAGATACACCGGCGGGGACAGCCACTGCGCCGACACCGAGTACGCCACCTGCCAGAAGCCGATGCCGGACGCCCAGTACACCCCGGCCTTCTGGACCTCGGTCGCCCAGACCTTCAAGGGCGACCAGGCCGTGGTCTTCGACCTGTTCAACGAGCCGTTCCCGGACCGCGCCACCTCCGACCCGACGGCGGCGTGGAAGTGCTGGCGCGACGGCGGGAGCTGCCCCGGGATCGACTTCCAGGTCGCCGGGATGCAGACCCTGCTGAACGCCGTACGGGCCACCGGCGCCAGGAACCTGGTGCTGATCCCCGGGGTCGCCTACTCCAATGATCTGCGCCAGTGGCTGACGTACAAGCCCAACGACCCGGCGGGCAACCTCGCCGCCGCCTGGCACACGTACAACTTCAACACCTGCGCCAACGAGAGCTGTTTCAACGAACAACTGGCTCCGGTCATCGCCAAGGTCCCGTTCGTGGCGGGCGAGATCGGCGAGAACACCTGCTCCCACGGCTATGTCGACCGGGTCATGGCCTGGCTGGACGCCAAGGGCGCCTCGTATCTGGGGTGGACCTGGAACACCTGGGACTGTTCCTCGGGCCCGTCCCTTATCAGCGATTACAACGGCACGCCGACCAACTACGGCGTGGGACTCCGCGATCATCTGAAGGGAATGCAATGAGCCGCAGAACCCGAATGGCGGGCACCTTGCTCGCCGCCTCCGCGCTGACCATGGGGGCGCTGACCGGCGTGGCGTCCGCCCAGGTGGACAGCGGCAGGGCGGCCGCCGCGAAGGTCGACAACCCGTACGCGGGCGCCAAGGTGTATGTGAACCCCGACTGGTCGGCGAAGGCCGCCGCCGAGCCCGGCGGCAGTAAGGTCTCCAACCAGCCGACCGGCATCTGGCTGGACCGGATCGCCACGATCAACGGCACGGGCGGCGCGAGGGGGCTGCGCGCCCACTTGGACGAGGCGCTGAAGCAGTCCGGCGGCAGCCCGACCGTCGTCCAGCTGGTGATCTACGACCTGCCCGGTCGTGACTGCTCCGCGCTGGCGTCCAACGGCGAGCTGGGCCCGACCGAGATCGACAAGTACAAGACGCAGTTCATCGACCCGATCGCGGCAATCCTCTCCGAGTCCAAGTACGCCAACTCGAATCTGCGGATCGTCAACACGATCGAGGTCGACTCGCTGCCCAACCTGGTCACCAACACCGGCGGCAAGCCCACCGCGACCCCGCAGTGCGACACGATGAAGGCGAACGGCAACTATGTGAAGGGCGTCGGCTACGCCCTGAACAAGCTGGGCTCGATCGGCAACGTCTACAACTACATCGACGCCGGGCACCACGGCTGGATCGGCTGGGACGACAACTTCAACCCCACCGCCCAGGTGATCAAGCAGGCGGCGACGGCCGAGGGCAGCACGGTCGACAAAGTGGCCGGCATCATCACCAACACGGCCAACTACAGCGCGCTGAAGGAGAACAACTTCACCATCAACGACTCGGTCAACGGCACCACCGTGCGCCAGTCGAAGTGGGTGGACTGGAACCGGTACGTGGACGAGCTCTCCTACGCCCAGGCGTTCCGCCAGGAGCTGGTCAACGTCGGCTTCCCGAGCAACATCGGCGCGCTGATCGACACCTCGCGCAACGGCTGGGGCGGCTCGGCCCGGCCCAGCGGCCCCGGCGCGAAGACGGACGTGGACACGTATGTCAACGGCGGGCGCTACGACCGCCGGATCCACGTCGGCAACTGGTGCAACCAGTCCGGCGCCGAGCTCGGTGAGCGGCCCAAGGCGGCACCCGCGCCCGGGATCGACGCGTACGTGTGGATGAAGCCCCCGGGCGAGTCGGACGGGGCCAGCTCCGAGATCCCGAACGACGAGGGCAAGGGCTTCGACCGGATGTGCGACCCGACGTACACCGGCAACCCGCGCAACAACAACAACATGTCGGGTGCGCTGCCGAACGCTCCGCTGTCGGGCCACTGGTTCTCGGCCCAGTTCCAGGAGCTGCTGAAGAACGCCTACCCGGCGCTGTAACCGCACGGCCCGTCCCCTGAAGTGGGGCCGGTGGACGCGTTCCGCGACCACCGGCCCCGTTCTTTTCAGGGCTCGGTTCGCCGGCAGACCTCAGCACCCGGACGCGCGAGCCGTGCCTCAGGAGGACTCTCTCCGCACCAACTGCGTCGGCAGCACCATCTGCGGCCGCTTGGCCGTGCGGTCCGAGCGCCCTCCGATCTCCTCCAGCAGCACCCGCACCATCGCCCGGCCCATCTCCTCCGTACCCTGCCGGACACTCGTGAGCGGAGGGTCCATATGGCGGGCGACGGCCGAGTCCTCGAAGCCGACCAGCGCCACATCGTCCGGGACGCGGCGCCCGTGCTCGCGCAGCACCTGGCGGGCGCCCGCGGCCATCACATCCGAGGCGGCGAAGACCCCGTCCAGGTCCGGGCGCTGGCTCAGCAGCTGCCGCATCGCCCGGCGGCCGCCCTCCTCGGTGAAGTCCGCGGACGCCACCAGCTCCGCCTCCACCTCCCGGCCGGCCGCCCGGACCGCGGCGCTGTAGCCCTCCAGGCGGCACTGCGCGACATACATGTCCAGCGGGCCGGTGATGGTGGCGACCGTCTCGCGGCCGCGGCCGATGAGGTGCTCCACGGCGGACTGGGCGCCGCCGGTGTTGTCCGAGTCGACGTACGGGACCGTTTCATGTGCCGAACGGCGGCCGCTGAGCACCGCGGGCATCTCGATCCGCTCCAGCAGGTCCGGCAGCGGATCGTCCGCGTGGACGGAGACCAGCAGCACCCCGTCGACCCGGTGCGCGGAGAGGTAGTCCGCGAGCCGCTGCCGTTCCTTGGGGGTGCGGATGAGGGTGAGCAGCAGCTGGAGATCGGTGTCGGCGAGTTCGGCGCCGACACCGCGGATGATGTCGGAGAAGTACGGTTCGGCGAAGAGCCGGGTCTCGGGCTCGGGGATGACCAGGGCGACGGCGTCGGCACGGTTGGCGGCGAGGGCGCGGGCCACCCGGTTCGGCACATAGCCGAGTTCGGCGACGGCCTGCTCCACGGCCGTGCGGGTGCGGTCGCTGACCCGGGGCGAACCGTTGATCACCCGGGACACGGTGCCGCGGCCGACTCCGGCGCGGGCCGCCACCTCCTCGAGGGTCGGCCGTCCCCGCCCCGCACCATGCCGCCGCGTTCCTGCCATATCGCGCCTCCAGCCGTCCATGCCCAGCAGCTCCAACCCCCCAAATGGGTGGCTGCGGGGACATTCAACAGCAGTGTGGTTTCGGGAAGTTGTTTCGCGCACTCCCTTGACACCCCAGCGGGGAGCCGCGACCCTTCAACACATCACAGCTGGGAGCGCTCCCACCGTACCTGAGCCATACACAACCCGCACGATGCCCACCCGACTCGATGCATCTCAAAGCGCCATGTATCACCACTTTTTGGCCGGAAGCCGTTGGGCGGGGCGCTAGGAGGACGGAATGCGCAGGAACACTGGTAGTCACCGCAGCAGAGCCGTGGTCCTCGCGGCCGTCGCCGCTTTAGGAGCCGGGGTGCTCAGCGGGTGCGCCGATGACGGCGACGACGGGTCCGCCGGCTCGTCCGGCGGCGGCGACAGCAAGGGCAAGACGGTCGTGACCGTCGGCACGTACGGCGTCATGGGTTTCAAACAGGCCGGGCTCTATGACGAGTACACGAAGCTGCACCCCGATATCAAGATCGAAGAGAATGTGATCGATCCGGCCTCGAACTACTACCCGCAGTTGCTCACCCATCTCGGCTCGGGCAGCGGACTCGCCGACATCCAGGCGGTCGAGGTGGGCAACATCAATGAGGTCACCACCACCCAGGCCGACAAGTTCGTTGATCTTTCGAAGGCGGACGGCGTCAAAAAGGAGAACTTCCTCGACTGGAAATGGGCGCAGGCCACCGCCGAGGACGGAAAGACGATCGGCCTCGGCACGGACGTGGGCCCGATGGCGATCTGCTACCGCAAGGACCTCTTCCAGCAGGCCGGGCTCCCGGCCGACCGTGACGCGGTCTCCAAGCTCTGGGCGGGCGACTGGCAGAAGTACCTCGACGCCGGCAAGGACTTCGCGAAGAAGGCGCCGGGCGGAGCCGCGTTCCTGGACTCGGCCGGCGGACTGTTCAACGCGGCGGTCTCCAGTGGTTCGGAGGTCTACTACGACAAGAGCGGGAAGCCCATCTACAAGGACAACCCGGCCGTCAAGAAGGCGTGGAAGCTGGCGACCGACGCGTCCGCGTCCAAACTCTCCGCGGGGCTCCAGGAGTTCACCAAGCCCTGGCAGCAGGCGCTCGCCAACGGCAAGTTCGCCACCGCCTCCTGCCCG
This sequence comes from Streptomyces yongxingensis, assembly GCF_055597465.1. Classification (NCBI taxonomy): domain Bacteria; kingdom Bacillati; phylum Actinomycetota; class Actinomycetes; order Kitasatosporales; family Streptomycetaceae; genus Streptomyces; species Streptomyces yongxingensis. Next base: position 6,869,811 of record NZ_CM145717.1, on the reverse strand, counting down.
GCCTGGATGCTCGGCCAGATCAAGGAGTACGCCGGGGACAAGTACAAGGGCAAGTGGGACGTCGCCGCCGCCCCCAAGCCCGCCAACTGGGGCGGCTCCTTCCTCTCCGTGCCGCAGGCGGCGAAGAACAAGGACGAGGCCGTCAAGCTCGCCACCTGGCTGACCGCGCCCGAGCAGCAGGCCAAGCTCTTCGAGAAGCAGGCGAGCTTCCCCAGCGCCCAGGCCGCGTACGACCTGCCCCAGGTGGCCGACGCCAAGCTCCCGTACTTCGACAACGCGCCCATCGGCAAGATCTTCTCCCAGGCCGCGAAGGACAGTCCGACGCAGGTCCTGGGCCCGAAGGACGCCGTCATCAAGCAGAACTTCACCGATGTCGGCCTGCTCCAGGTCGAGCAGCAGGGCAAGTCCGCCGATGAAGGCTGGAAGGCCGCGATCAAGTCGAACGACAACGCGCTGGACCAGTGACCCGGACATGACCGCACCTTCCGGTTTTACCCCTGATACGGCCGCGCCCCCCACAGGGCAGGGGGGCGCGGCCCCGCGCGCCGCGACCGCGCCGGCGCCCGACCCGGCCGAGCAGCGGCGTCGCGACCGGCGCAGCCGCCGCTACCGCTGGGATGTGCGATGGAGCCCGTACGCCTTCGTCGCCCCCTTCTTCGTCTTCTTCGCCGCCTTCGGCCTCTTCCCGCTGCTCTACACGGGATGGGCCTCGCTGCATCAAGTGGAGCTCACCGACCCCACCCATATGGAGTGGGCGGGGTGGCACAACTACTCCAGGCTGTGGGAAGACGAGTTCTTCTGGAAAGCGCTGCGGAACACCTTCACCATCGGGGTGATCTCCACCGTTCCGCAGTTGATGATGGCCCTCGGGATCGCGCATCTGCTCAACTACCGGCTCCGCGCCTCGATGTTCTTCCGGGTGGCGATCCTCACCCCGTACGCCACCTCCGTCGCTGCCGCCACGCTGGTGTTCGCGCTGCTCTTCGGGCATGACTACGGCATGGTCAACTGGGCTCTGGGGCTGGTCGGGCTGGACGGCATCGACTGGCAGAACGGCACCTGGACCTCGCAGATCGCGGTCTCCACGATCGTCATCTGGCGGTGGACCGGCTACAACGCGCTGATCTACCTGGCCGCCATGCAGGCCGTGCCGAACGATCTGTACGAGTCGGCGGCGCTGGATGGGGCCTCGCGCTGGAAGCAGTTCCTGCATGTCACCGTCCCGTCGCTGCGGCCCACCATCCTCTTCACGGTCGTCGTCTCCACGATCGGGGCCACCCAGCTCTTCGGTGAGCCGCTGCTGTTCAACACCGCGGGGACGGCCACCGGCGGCGCCGATCACCAGTACCAGACGCTCGGCCTGTACATGTACGAGCAGGGCTGGGTGAACCTGCACCTCGGCCGGGCCTCCGCCATCGCCTGGACGATGTTCCTGATCCTGCTGCTGATCGCCGCGGCCAACGCGCTGTTCGCGCGACGGCTGCGGAAGAGCCAGTGAGGGAGACGAGGAGAACCATGAGCGTCACTGTCTCTTCCCGGCGGACACTCGATCCGGCGGCTCCCGCGCACACCCCTCCGCGCAAGGGAAAGGGCCGCGGCCGAGCGGGCAGGCAGCTGCACGGGGGCAAGATCACCTACGCCGTGCTGATCCTGTTCACCATCGGCTCGCTCTTCCCGCTGGTGTGGACCGCCATCGCCGCCTCCCGCACCAACACCCGGCTGGCCCAGACACCCCCTCCCCTGTGGTTCGGCGGCAACCTCTTCAACAACCTGGACAAGGCGTGGAACGGCGCCAACATGGGCACCGCGCTGCTCAACACGACGGTGGTGGCGGGCACGGTCGCGGCGTCGACCGTGCTGTTCTCGACCGTCGCGGGCTTCGCCTTCGCCAAGCTGCGCTTCCGCTTCAAGAACGTCCTGCTGATGCTCACCATCGGGACGATGATGGTGCCGCCCCAGCTCAGCGTCGTGCCGCTGTACATGATGGTGGCCAAGCTGGAGTGGACCGACCAGCTTCAGGCGGTCATCGTGCCGACGCTCGTCAGCGCCTTCGGGGTCTTCTTCATGCGGCAGTACCTCTCCCAGGCGCTGCCGACCGAGCTGATCGAGGCGGCGCGGATGGACGGCGCGAGCAGCTTGCGGATCATCTGGCATGTCGTTTTCCCGGCGGCGCGTCCGGCGATGGCGGTGCTGGGGATGCTCACCTTCGTCCAATCATGGAATGACTTCTTCTGGCCGTTCATCGCGCTCACGCAGAACGGCAACCCGACCATGCAGGTGGCATTGACCGGCCTGAGCCGTGGATACACCCCGGATCAATCACTGATCATGGCGGGGGCGCTGCTGGGCACGCTGCCGCTGCTGATCGCCTTCGTCCTCTTCGGCAAGCAGATTGTGGGGGGCATCATGCAGGGCGCGGTCAAGGGCTGAGCGGCCCGCGACCACCGCTCCGTCCTCCCTCCCCGTTTCCTCCCCTCCCCACGACCTCGAATGGGAGCGCTTCCATGACTCTTACCTTCCCGCCCGGATTCCTGTGGGGCGCGGCCTCGGCCGCCTATCAGGTCGAGGGCGCCGCCCAGGAGGACGGCCGCACCCCCTCCATCTGGGACACCTTCAGCCACACCCCCGGCAAGGTGCTCGCCGGTGACACCGGTGATGTGGCCGTGGACCACTACCACCGCTTCCGCGAGGACGTCCGGCTGATGTCGGAGCTGAACCTGGGGGCGTACCGCTTCTCGGTGTCCTGGTCACGGGTGCAGCCGACCGGCCGGGGGCCGGCCGTGCAGCGCGGGCTCGACTTCTACCGCTCGCTGGTGGACGAGCTGCTGGGCGCGGGCATCCAGCCGGTGGTCACCCTCTACCACTGGGACCTGCCCCAGGAGCTGGAGAACGCGGGCGGGTGGCCGGAGCGCGAGACCGCCGAGCGGTTCGCCGAGTACGCGGGCATCGTGGCGGAGGCGCTGGGCGACCGCGTCGAGTTCTGGACCACTCTCAACGAGCCGTGGTGCAGTGCCTTCCTGGGCTATGGCTCGGGGGTGCACGCCCCGGGCCGCACCGAGCGGCTGGCCCCGCTGCGCGCCGCCCACCATCTGAACCTCGCCCACGGCCTCGGCGCCCAGGCGCTGCGCGCCGCGCTCCCCGCCCGCGCCCAGCTCGCCATCAGCCTCAACCCGGCCGTGGTCCGGCCGCTCAGCGACAAGCCCGAGGACGTGGATGCGTCGCGGCGTATCGACGCGCTGGCCAATCGCGTCTTCACCGGGCCGCTGCTGCGCGGTGCGTACCCCAGCGACCTGATCAAGGACACCGCCTCGATCACCGACTGGTCGTTCGTCCGCGATGGCGATCTGGCCGTCATCAAGCACCCCCTGGACGCGCTGGGCATCAATTACTACACACCGTCATTGGTATCAGCCGGCACCGACAACGACGGCTCGCCCGCCCGCCACGACGGCCACGGCGCCAGCGCCCACTCCCCCTGGCCGGGCTCGGAACGGGTGGCGTTCCACCAGACCCCGGGCGAGCGCACCGAGATGGGCTGGACGATCGACCCGTCCGGGCTGCACGACCTGCTGATGCGCTACAGCCGTGAGGCGCCGGGCGTGCCGCTGTACATCACCGAGAACGGCGCCGCGTTCGACGACAAGCCGGACGCGGAGGGCGCGGTCCACGACCCGCAGCGGATCGACTACCTCCAGGCCCATCTGGCCGTGGCCCACCAGGCCATCGCGGACGGCGCCGATCTGCGCGGCTACTTCCTGTGGTCGCTGATGGACAACTTCGAATGGGCGTACGGCTACAGCAAGCGCTTCGGCGCGGTCTACGTCGACTATCCGACGCAAGCCAGGGTGCCGAAGTCCAGCGCCCGCTGGTATGCCCAGGTGGCCCGCACCGGAGAGCTTCCGGTGTCCTGACCGGGGGCCCGCGTCCGCGGCGCCGCCCGCTGGGGGGCGGGCGGCGCCGCGGATCGCGGTGGAGGTGTGCGTACGGGCGCAAGCGGGCCGGGGCGTTCTTCCTTCATTGGGGTTACGCCCTGATCCACCCGGCGGAAGGGCGCCGTCACCGCGTGAGAATGCCTGGTAAACCCATTGAGACATGAGAGCATTTCCGGAGCGCCGGCAGAGGTTCCGCGATGAGCCATCCGGTCGGCGCGCGCCCGCCGGAAAAGGCGAGGCCCTCGCCGACTGGTTCGACGGCCGGGTGGGCCTGTTCAAGATGGCCAAGGCCAATCTGCGCAAGGTCTTCCCCGACCACTGGTCGTTCCTGATCGGTGAGATCGCCCTCTATACGTTCGTCATCATCATTCTGACCGGGGTCTATCTGACCCTGTTCTTCAAACCGGCGATGAACGAGGTGGTATACGGCGGCCGGTGGACGCCGCTGAGCGGCATCCGCATGTCGCAGGCGTACGCGTCCACGCTGGACATCAGCTTCGATGTGCGCGGCGGACTGCTGATGCGGCAGGTGCACCACTGGGCGGCCATCGTCTTCATCGCCAGCATGCTCGTCCATATGATGCGGACGTTCTTCAACGGCGTCTTCCGCAAACCGCGCGAGATCAACTGGCTGTCCGGCGCCGGTCTGCTGATTCTCGGGATGTTCGACGGCTTCATGGGCTATTCGCTGCCCGACGATCTGCTGTCGGGCACCGGTCTGCGCTTCATGGAGGGCGCGATCCTGTCGATCCCGATCGTCGGCACCTATCTGTCGTTCTTCTTCTTCGGCGGCCAATTCCCGGGGGATTCGATCGTGCCACGGCTGTTCACCGTGCACGTCCTGCTGATTCCGGGCATCATGCTCGGGCTGCTGGCGCTCCATATGATCCTGCTCGTCTACCACAAGCACACGCATCACCCGGGGCCCGGCGCGAAAAACATGAATATCGTGGGGCCGCCCCTGTGGCCGGTCTATGTGGCCAAGTCCGGCGGATTCTTCTTCCTGGTCTTCGGCGTCACCACCCTGATGTCGGCCATCGCCCAGATCAATCCGGTCTGGGCCTACGGTCCCTACCGGCCCGATCAGGTGTCCACCGACGCCCAGCCCGACTGGTACATGGGCTATTCCGAAGGGCTGATCCGGCTGATGCCGGGCTGGGAGATCAATCTCTGGGGCCACACCCTGGTGCTCGGGGTGCTGATCCCGTTCCTGGTCTTCCCCACGGTGCTGCTGGTCATCTGGTTCTATCCGTTCCTGGAGGCATGGATCACCGGGGACAGACGCGAGCACCATTTCAACGAGCGCCCGCGCAACGCCCCGACCCGCACCGCCTTCGGCGCCGCCTGGATCGCCCTCTACGCGGTTCTGCTGGCGGGCGGCGGCAATGACCTCATCGCCACCCATTTCCATCTGTCGATCAACGCGATCACCTGGACCTGCCGGATCGCCTTCTTCGTGGCACCGGTCGTGGTCTTCGTCATCACCAAGCGGATCTGTCTCGGCCTCCAGCACAAGGACCGGCAGAAACTGCTGCACGGCCGCGAGACCGGCATCATCCAGCGGCTGCCGCACGGCGAGTACATCGAGGTGCACGAGCCGCTCTCGCCCGGGGAGAAGTACACGCTGACCGCGTATGAGCAGTATCTGCCGCTGGAGCTGCCGCCGTCGGTCGACGAGGCCGGGGTCGCCCGGAAGCTCTCCTTCAAGGAGCGGCTGCGCGTCTCGCTGTCCCGGAGCTACTTCGGTCGCGACGGCCAGGTCGCCAAGCTCACGAAGGAGCAGGTGGCCGAGCACGAGGAGCACGAGGCGGAGGAGCGGGCCGAGGAACCGCAGCGGCCCTAGGTGTGCCCGCCGTGTCCGCCGGATCGTGACGCCTGCGGCGGGCCACGCGGCGGAGCCGCATATCGATGCTTCCCCCTCCCCGTCCCTTCCCGCGGCATCGATATGCGGCTCCGCCGCGTGGGGGCTCCCGCCCAGACCCCGGGGTCCAGGGGGCGAAGCCCCTGGTATCGGGAAGGGAGGGGAGCGTCGATATGCGGCTCCGCCGCGCGGTGGGGCTCCGCCCCCAGACCACGGGGTCCAGGGGCGGAGCCCCTGGTATCGGGAAGGGGCGGGGAGGGGAAAGACCCTCCCGACACCCCGTGGGACGCCAGGACGACAGGGCGCCAGGACGCCAGAACGGCGGAAACGGCGGGGCGCGGTGGGTGGGGGGTTCCGTCCGCGCCCCGCCATGTGGGGGGTTTCCGTGGGGGGTGGTGAATGCGGGGCTTATCCGGCTACGTCGTTGTCAGCCGTTGAAGGCGCCGAACGCCTTGGTGAACGCGAGCTCTTCCTGGTCGATCGAGCTGCAGGTCGGCGACGCGGTGTCCTGCGGGCTGGGGCACTGCTTGTCGCGGGTCGCGGACCACATCGACACCCACGCCAGCCCCTTGGACTTGGCGAACTCCACCACCTGGGAGGCGTCGTCGACCTTGAATATCTCGTTCTTGACGTCGTTGACGCCGATCATCGGGGTGACCGCGACGGCCTTCCACGCCTCGTCGTCGCTCAGCCCGAGGGCGTCCTTGATCTGGCCCTGGGTCGCGGTGGCGGCGTCGATGGCGTACTGGCCCATGTCGCCGTCGAAGGAGGCGCCGTAGTCCATCGCCATGATGTTGACGGCGGAGACCTTCACACCGTTCTTCTTGGCGTCGGCGACGAGGTCGACACCGTCCTGGGTGAGGCCGGTCGGGAGCACCGGCAGGGTGAACGAGACGTCCAGGTCCGAGTGCTGCTGCTGCAGCTTGGCTATCGCCTGGGCGCGGCGGGTGTTGGCCTCCTTGTTCGGGAGCGCGCTGCCCTCGATGTCGAAGTCGACCTTGGTGAGCTTGAGGGCGTCCACGACCTTGCCGTAGGCCGCGGCGAGCTCGTCCGCCGAGGTGCAGGCCAGGCCCAGCTCGGAGCCGGAGGCGCCGCCGAAGGAGACCCGGACGTCGCCGCCCTTCGCGCGCAGCTGCTCGGTCTGCTTGGCCACCTCGTTGTCACCGACCTCGGTGACGCCGCCCCACTTGGGGGTACAGCCGCCACCGGAGGTGATGAAGGCGAGGTTGAACTCCTTGACGCCGGTCTTGTCGGCGGTGCCCACCATGTCGTAGGCGGGGTAGAGCGAGGTGTCGATGTACGGGGCGAAGCCGCCCGCCGCCGCGGCGGGCTTCTCGGAGGCGGAGGTCTTCTCGGAGACCGTTCCCGCGTTCGCCGCCCCGCTGAGCGCGAACGCCGTGCCACCGGCCACGACGGCGGCGGCGGTCGCGCCGATCACCTTGGTGGTCCGGCTCGCCTTGCGACGGTGCGTGCTGCTCATCAGGTGCCTGCCTTCGCTGTACGGATGTGGGGGGTGATGGTGCGGGCGACACGCTAGCGAGGGGAAGTCGGACAAACGGCAGGATCCGTGCACGGGCCACGGATCTTATGGCTGTCTTAAGGAACCCATCGGCGGCGATTAATGCTCCGCGGGCTCCTTGGGCCTGCCGCGGCCCCGGGTCCTCTTCTTACGGCCGCGCCGCCGCTGCCCCGGGTCGGCGGAGCCGGCGCCGTTCAGCGAGAGCCACACCCGTACCTCGGTGCCGCCCAGCACGGACCGCCCGATCCGCAGATCGCCGCCCGTGGACTCCGCGACCCGGCGCACGATGTCCAGGCCGAGGCCGGTCGAGCCGGGGCCGCCGTCGCCGTGGCCCCGGCGGAGCGCCGCGTCGGGGTCGGCGATGCCGGGGCCCGCGTCGGAGACCAGGATGATCACGCTGTCCTCGCCGTTGTGCACGTCCACCGCGAGCGCCGTGCCCTCGGGCGTGTGCCGGAAGACATTGCCGAGCAGGGCGTCCAGCGCGGCGCCCAGTTCGGGACGGGCGACCGGCACCCTTACGGTGCGGTCGACCCCGGCCAGTCGCACCGTACGGTCCTCGTCCTCGGCGAGCGCGGACCAGAACTCCATCCGGTCCCGGATCACCTCGGAGGCGTCACAGCCGGAGGGGGTGTGGGTCTTCTGCTGGCGCGCGGTGCGGATGATCTGGTCGACCTCGCCCTCCAACTGGGCGACGGCGGCGCGGGTCTGGTCGGCCGCCGGTCCCTCACCCAGCGAGGCGGCGTTGAGGCGCAGCACGGTGAGCGGGGTGCGGAGCCGGTGGGAGAGGTCGGCGGCCAGCTCGCGCTCGCCGGCCAGGAGCTGGACGACCTGGTCGGCCATGGAGTTGAACGCGGCGGCGGCCGCCCGGAGTTCGGCCGGGCCGTCCTCCGGGACGCGCACCCCGAGCTCGCCCCGGCCCAGGTCGTGGGCGGCCTCGGCGAGCCGCCCCGCGGGGCGCACCAGCCGGGTGCCGAGCCGGTCGGCGATGGCCACCGCGCCGACGATCAGCGCGAGGCCGACGCCCGCGAGCACCAGCCAGGACGTGGTCACCCCGCTGGTGACCACGCCCCGCGGGACATACACCTCCACGACCGCGACCTGACCGGTGCTCAGCGCGGTCGGCTGGAGCAGCGCGTAGCCCCCGGGTGCGTCGGACACCGAGGCGCGGCCGAGCCGCCGCGCGGTGGCCAGCTCGCCCTTGGGCGCCCGGCTCTTGCCCAGGTCGTAGCCGCTCCCCCGCTCCCCCGGCTCATCGGGGACGTGCACCGCCATCCGGCCGTCCCCGCCCGCCTGGGTGCTGGCGACCGCGCGCTGGAGCCGCGCCCGCTCGGTGGTGATGGCGAGCGCCGGGCCGATGGTGGCGGCCTGCCGCTCGGCGTCGGCGAACGCCCGGTCCCGGGCCAGCTCCTTGACGACGAGTCCGAGCGGTACGGCGAAGGCGACCACGACCATCGCCGTGACCGCCAGACAGACCTTGACCAGGGCCCATCTCACGTGTGCTCCGCCGGGGGCTCCAGTTTGACGCCGACCCCGCGCAGGGTGTGGAGATAGCGCGGCCGGGCTGCCGTCTCGCCCAGCTTGCGGCGCAGCCAGGACAGATGGACGTCGATGGTCTGGTCGTCCCCGTACGCCTGCCGCCAGACCTCGGCGAGGAGCTCCCGGCGCGGCACCACGACGCCTGGCCGCCCGGCGAGATAGGCCAGCAGGTCGAATTCCCGCCGGGTCAGATCGAGCGTCGTCCCGTCCAACTGGGCCTGGCGGCGCAGCGGATCGACGGCCAGCCCGCCGACCCGGAGCACCGTCGGCGCCGCCGCCGTGCCGCCCGGCTCGCCCGCCCCGCCCCCGCGCGCACGGCGCAGCACGGCGGTCATCCGGGCGGAGAGATGGGCCACGGAGAACGGTTTGACCAGGTAGTCGTCGGCGCCGTCGTTGAGCAGCCGGACGATCTCGCCCTCGTCGTCACGGGCGGTGGCCACGATGACCGGCACATCGGTGATGCCGCGCAGCATCTTGAGCGCCTCCGCCCCGTCCAGATCGGGCAGGCCGAGGTCCAGGATGACGACGTCGAATCCGATCTGTGCCACCTCGCGCAACGCCTCCAGGGCGGTGCCGACGCTGCGCACGGTATGGGACGCCTCGGTCAACTGCCGTATGAGGGCTGAGCGCACGAACTGGTCGTCCTCGACCACAAGCACACTTGCCATGAGCGGCACCGTACGCCATTCGGGTGAGGCAAGATGAGGAAGATGCAAAGAGGTCTGGTCCAATGTCTGGCCTGGGTGCTGGCGACCGGCGCCGCGGTCACGCTGTCGTGGTACGGCGTGCGGACGGTGCTGACCGGTACGGCCTATGACCCGCCGCGCGCGCTGCCGATCACGGACGGCTCCGGGGCGGCGAACGGGGCCTGGTCCTCCTCGACGCATCGGCCCAAACCGCCCTCGCCCTCGGCCACTTCACCGTCCGCGCCGTCCTCGCCCTCGCCCTCGCCTCCCGGAAGGGACGCGGGGGACGGCGGGGACGAGGACAAGGAGTCCGGTTCGGCCGGGCGCACCCGGAAGCCGACGCAGACGCCGCCCCGGCGGGAGTCGGCCCGGCCGGAGGAGAGCGGGGAGGTGCGCAGCTATCCGGCCAAGGGCGGCCGGGCGGTCTTCGACATCCGGGCGGCGTCGGCGGATCTGGTCTCGGCGACACCGGACGGCGGATGGCAGATGCAGGTGTGGAAGCAGAGCGAGTGGATCCGGGTGGACTTCGTCTCCGGGGCCGACACCACCACGATCTTCTGCACCTGGCACGACGGCCCGCCCCAGGTCCGCATCGACGAGCACTAGGGGGTGTCCGGCGGAGCTTTCCCCTCCCCGCCCCTTCCCGATACCAGGGACTCCGCCCCTGGCCCCCGGCCCTGCGGCGAAGCCGCGCATACGGATGCCGCGGGAAGGGGCGAAGCCCCGGCCCGGGGTCTGGGGTGGAGCCCCACCCGTGGGTCTGAGGCGGAACCCCCGCCCGGGGACTGGGACGGAGCCCCCGCCCGGGGACTGAGACGGACGCCCCCCCGGGGCTGAGGTTGAACCCCGGCCCGGGGTCCGGGACGGAACCCCTGCCCGGGGTCAGAGGCGAAGCCCCCCGCCCGGGGACTCAGACGGACGCCCCTAGGGGTCTGGGGCGGAGCCCCGGTCCGGGGTCTGGGGCGGAGCCCCAGTTTCGGGGAGGGGCGGGGTGGGGAGCAGGCCAGGGCGTCTTTCGAACCGCGGCCGACGTCCGCCGATCCGCTGCGGCCGTGCCGGTCTCCGGTCAGGCGAAGACGGCGGGCGGCGGGGCCGGGGAAGGGGCGGCGGTCGCGTCGGTGACCGGCGCCGCGCCACCGGTGAAGTCCGCGAGCGCGCGGCCGTGTTCGACCCGGGCGGGGTGCGGATCGCCCGCGGCGCGGCGGGTGAGCTCGGCCAGCGGCAGCTCGCGGTCGGCGGCCAGCAGCACGGCGTTGCCGAAGCGGCGACCGCGCAGCAGGGCGGGGTCGGCGGTCAGACACACCTCGGCGAACGCGGCGCGGGCGGTGGCGATCTGGGCCTTCAGATGGGCCAGCGGCGGACCGTCGGCGAGATTCGCGGCGTAGCACCCGTCCGGGCGCAGGGCGCGGCGCACCTCGGCGAGGAACTCCGCGCTGGTGAGATGGGCGGGCGTGCGGGCCCCGCTGAAGACATCCGCGATGATCAGATCCGCCCAGCCGTCGGGCACCTTGGCGAGCCCCGCCCGGGCGTCGGCGCCGCGCACCCGTATCCGGTCACCGGGGTCCAGCGGCAGCTCACGCCGGACGAACTGGACGAGCGGGGCGTCGATCTCGATGATCTGCTGGGTGGAGCGGGGGCGGGTGGCCGCTATATAGCGGGCGAGGGTGAAGGCGCCGCCGCCCAGATGGACCGCGTGCAGCGGGCGGCCGGGAGGGGCGGCGAGATCGGCGACATGGCCGAATCTGCGCTGGTACTCGAAGTCGAGATACGCGGGGTCGTCGAGGTCCACATGCGACTGCGGCTTGCCGTCGAGCAGCAGCGTCCAGCCGCGCGGCCGGTCCCGGTCCGGCACGAGCTCGGCGAGCCCCCCGTCGACGGATGCGGTGACCGGCTCGGGGCCGCGCCCCCGCGCCGCTCCGCGCCCGCGCGCGGCTCGCTTGTTCGTGCCTTTCGCCATGTGTCCCAGTATGGGGCCGGCCACTGACAGCCCCCGGGCTCACTGGCAGCGGTCGACGGCCTCGATCGTGCGGGCCGCCTCACCGAGCGCCGCCCGGAGCTCGGCGGGGTCGGTGGCGACCGTGTAGGCCGCGTCGGGCGGCACCAGCCAGCCGGTGCCGATGCCCGGCGGGGCCTCGTTCCCGGCGGCTCCGGATTCGCTGTCTCCGGATGCGGAGTCTCCGGATGCGGGATCTCCGGATGCGGAGTCTTCGGTTCGGGTGTCTCCGGCCGCGGCGGGGGCGCCGGTGCCGGAGCCGATATTTATCCGGATCCCACGCCCGGATGTCTGGGTGCACGCCGAGCCCGGCAGGTCCCAGCCGTCCGCCGTGCCGGGCGGGACCAGGAAACCCAGGGTGTCGCAGGCGTTGTCATGCAGGACGGGGCCGAGGCCGTCGCACGCACGACGCAGGATGTCCACCGCCTCCAGCCCCTGGCGGGCGGGCACGGTGACGAGATCGCAGTCCTGGCGCTGGGGGTGCTGGGCAGTCGTCCGTGAGCGGCTGGTATCCACTCCGGCCTCCCTCTTCATCGGGTAGCACCTGGTTCAACGCGCGGCGGTGTCAACGGCTACGGCCGAATGCCGCCGTAAAGGATGGCAGTTCATGGCAGATCGTGGGCGAGATATCACCTTTGCCGGAAATCTCCGAGTGTCGTGGATCTCACGGCCGGTACGGTTCTCCCCCGCCCACCTGGCATCACCAAGGGAGAGGCTCAGATGACGCCGCTTCCAGAGCCCCCGCCGCCCCGGCCGAACACCGCGTTCCGCCGGTTGCGCGGACAGCTCTCGCCCTCCGAGTTCGCGGCGTCCGTGCGCCGCGCCGCCCGTGAGATCGGCGAGCAGGTCTCCTGCGACGCCCGCTATATCGGCCGTGTCGAGTCGGGGGCGATCCGCTGCCCCAACTACGCGTACGAGCGGGTCTTCCGCCATATGTTCCCCGGTCGCACCCTTACGGACCTCGGCTTCGCCTCCCGTGAGTCGGTGCGCGGCCACCAGGCGCGCGGCCCCGCGGGGCCTCCCGTCCCCGTGCCCGGCCCGCGCCCCGGGCCCTGCGAGCTCCAGGGCAAGGGGACCGTCGACGTCTTCGAGGAGAGCGAACTGCTGCGCCGCTCGTTCATGGCCGGTGGGGCGGCGGCCGCCGCCGTGGCCGCCGCGCCCCGGGCCGGGACGCCGCCCCGGCGGGTGGGGCGCCGGGTGGGCGAGGCCGAGGCCGCCGCCGTGGAGGAGGCCGTACGGCGGATCCGGGTGCTGGACGACCGGCACGGCGCCGACCCCCTCTACGCACACACCGCCAAACCGCTGAGCGCCGCCTACGCCCTGCTCGACGCGGGCGGCTACAGCCGCTCGATCGCCGAGCGGCTCTTCGCTGGCGCGGGCGAACTGGCCATCTCGGTGGGCTGGCTGGCCCATGACTCCGGGCGGCTGTCCGACGCGCGGTCCCACTACGCCGAGGCCCTGGCCACCGCGCGGGTCTCCGGCGACGCCGCCCTGGAGGCGCACGCGTTCTGCAACACCGCCTTCCTCGCCCGCGACGCCGGACACCCCCGCGAGGCCGTAAGGGCGGCGCAGGCGGCACAGCGGGTCGCCGAGCGGCTCGCCTCGCCACGGCTGCTGTCGCTGCTCGCGCTGCGCGAGGCCGGGGGGCTCGCCTGGCTGACCGACCGGGGCGGCTGTGAGCGGGCGCTGCTGCGCGCCCGGACGCTGTTCGGGCGCGGGCCCTGCGACGCCGACCCCGAGTGGATGAGCTTCTTCGGAGAGGCCGAACTGGAGGGGCTGGAGGCGCAGTGCTGGTCCGCGCTCGGCGACTGGAAGCGCGCCGTGGAGCACGCGCGGCGCGCGGTGGCCCTCCAGAACCCCCACTTCACCCGCAATATCGCGCTCTTCACCACGGAGCTGGCGAGCGATCTGGTGGCGGGCGGCGCGCCGGACGCGGCCGCCGCCCCGGCCGGCCGGGCGCTCGGCCTGCTGGACCAGGTGAAGTCGTCGCGGATCCGCCGGATGCTCGACGACACGGCCCGGATACTGCGTCCTTACGGTCGCGATGCGGCGGTCGCGGACTTCCTCGCCCGCTATGAGGCGGCCGCCGCCCGCCCCGAGGCGGCCGCGCGCCCCGAGCCGTCCGGCCGCACCAGTCCGGTCTGACGCCGGTTCGGCCCCTCCGTCGGAATGGCCGGGTCAGTGACCGGTTCAGTGACCGGTTCAGTCGAGGTGGCCGGTGTCGTTCCAGCGCTCGATGGCGGGCTCGCCGTACGCCCAGCCGAGCACCGACAGGGACGTGGGATCGAGCCGGATACGGGCGGCGAAGGAGGCGTCATGGCCGAGCCAACGGGCGCCCAGCGTCCGCAGGATGTGGCCGTGCGCGAAGACCAGCACATCGCGGTCGGCCGAGCGCGCCCACTCCACGACCTCGTCGGCCCGCGCCGCGATCGAGGCGATCGACTCGCCCTCGGGCACCCCGTCGCGCCAGATGAGCCAGTCCGGCCGGGTGGCCTTGATCTCGGCGGGGGTCATCCCCTCGTACGCGCCGTAGTCCCACTCCAGGAGCGCGTCCCACTCCCGCGCCCGGTCGCCGAAGCCCGCCAGCGCGCAGGTCTCCTTCGCCCGCGCCAGGGGGCTGGTGCGCACCTCGGCCTCGGGGAGGCCCGCCCAGGGGCCGTGGTGCAGCCGCTCGCCGAGCAGTTCGGCGCCGCGCCGCCCCTCGTCCAGCAGCGGGATGTCCGTACGGCCGGTGTGCTTCCCGGTCAGCGACCACCGCGTCTGTCCGTGCCGGGCCAGGAGGATGCGTGGGGCCATGGGGTAGTGCCTTCTTTCACCGGATCCGCACCGCCGCGCCGCCGTGCGCCGTTACACGTCGCTGCCTGCGGTTTCGTGCACATCACGGGACCGGCACATGGCCGATCGCCATCCCTCCATCATCGCGCACGTGATCGACAGGCAACCTCCGGGTCACTCCTGGCGTCTTCCAGGCTGCGCGCGAGCCCGCCAGGGGGTTCCGACAGTGGGCGCGCACGCGGACGGGGGCGGTGCGTGGGTCGCTTCGCCTACACCGTACGGTTGACCGCGCGCCTTTTTCTGGCCGCCTGAACTTTGGAGAGCGTCCGAATGCCCCACACCGTGCCCCGTGCCGGAGCAGCACAGGGCAGTCGGCCCCGTTGGTGGACCGAACTGCCGCTCATAGCGGTGGTGTACGCCGCGTACTCGGCCGGTCGGCTCCTGGCCCGCGGCGATGTGTCCACCGCCGTCGATCACGGTCTGGCGATCCTCCATTTCGAACAGCGGCTGAACATCGACTTCGAGTCGCCGCTGAACGACCTCTTCACGGCCAACGCGCTCATAGGCATACCGGCGGACTTCGCCTACGCCTCGCTGCACTACGTCCTCACCCCGGCCATCCTGATGTGGCTGTGGAAGCGCCGTAAGGCGTCGGACTACCGCTTTCTCCGCACCTGGCTGCTGGTCTCCACGGTCATCGGGCTCATCGGCTTCACGCTGCTGCCGACGTGCCCGCCGCGGCTCCTGGACGCGAGCCACGGCTTCGTGGACACCATGGCGCAGTACGGCTCGTACGGCTGGTGGGGCGGCGACGCCAGCGCACCGCGCGGGCTCGGCGGGCTGACCAACCAGTACGCGGCGATGCCCAGCCTCCATGTGGGGTGGGCGCTGTGGTGCGGCCTCGCCCTGTGGCGGCACGGACGCTCGGTGTGGACCAAGGTCGTCGCGGTCGCCTATCCGCTGGCGATCACGCTCGTGGTGATGGGCACCGCCAACCACTACTTCCTGGACGCCGCCGCCGGAGCCGCCACCATGGGGCTCGGGGCGCTGCTGGCGAGCCCGGCGCTGCGGCTCACGGACGCCCTGCGCACCCGCCTGCGCCCGGCCCAGGAGGCCCCCGTCGCCCCCCGAAACGCGGGTGTGCCCGCGAATGTCGGTGACAAGTGCGAGACTTCGGCGCGTGAACGGGAACGGATCCCCCGACAGCAGGGCAGGGGCGCGGACAGGCAACGCACCGACGGTGCCGCGGACGACGGCGGCCGGGGAGCCGGTGCCGGTACCGGCGGCCGAGGCGCCACGGCCACGGGCGGCGCGGCCCCCGCGGCAGGCGACGGGGCTCCGGCAGCGGCTCGCTGAGCTGCGCGGCCCGGCCACCGCTCCCCGTCCGATGGACGCCCGAGCGCTGGCGGCGCTGGCCGCCAACCCGGGCTGCCGCCGCCGCGCGCTGCTGGACGGGGCCGGGGTCGACAAGGGCGCGCTGGCGCAGGCCCTGGGGGCTCCCGCGAACTTCGGGCAGTCGCAGTTCGCGCATCAGCGCGGCAACTCCTTCGAGGCCCGGGTCAAGGCCGACGGCGGCGCGGACCTGGTGCGACTGCTGCACGAGCGGCTGCGCGACGGCTCGGAGCCGCCCGGCCCCGGCGCCGTCGCGACCCCCGATCTGACCGCGCCCGGACCGCAGGGCCGCACGGCCCGTACGGCGCTCGCGCTGCGGGAGGCCACGGAGGCGGGGCGCTGGGCGCTGCTGGACCATCCGATGGTGAGCCTGGACGTCGCGGGCTCGCCCGCCTTCCTGGAGCCGGACGCGGTCGTGGTGCACCCCGACGGGTCGTGGACGGTTGTCGAGATCAAGTCCTTCCCGATGGTGGACGGCTCCGCCGACCCGGCCAAGGTGGGCGCGGCCGCCCG
Organism: Streptomyces yongxingensis; assembly: GCF_055597465.1. NCBI lineage: Bacteria > Bacillati > Actinomycetota > Actinomycetes > Kitasatosporales > Streptomycetaceae > Streptomyces > Streptomyces yongxingensis. Next base: position 6,853,604 of record NZ_CM145717.1, on the reverse strand, counting down.
GCAGTCGGCGGTCTACACGCTGGCGCTGGAGCGGGTGGCGTCGATGATCGGCGAGCCGGAGGAAGGCGGCGGAGACGCGACGGAGACGGCCTCGGCACCCCCGGCCCGGGTGCGGCATCAGGTGCTGCTCGTCTGCCCCAAGGACTTCTCCAACCTGCCGACCGCCGAACTGGTCGATGTGCGCAAGCAGCTGGCGGTCACCCGGCGGCAGCTGGACCGGCTGACCCGGATCGAGGAGATCGCCGCCGCCCTCCCCGAGGGCACCACCTTCGACCTCCGGCTCACCGACCACGGCCGGGTCCCGACCCGGCCGGTCGAGGAGCTCACGGCCGCCGTGGACGCGGTGGACGCGGCGTACGCCCCGGAGTGCCTGTCCACGTGCGAGCTGGCCGCCCACTGCCGGACGCGGTCCCGCGCGGCGGGACAGGTCGAGGCGCTGGGCCGTGGCGTCCGGGGCGAGCTGGGCGGGCTCACCACCGTGGACGCCGTCCTTACGGCCGCCATGGAAGGCCCCGCCGACGAGGCCCCCACCGGTGACCCCGCCGTGGACGCCCTGCGCCGCGCGGCGGCCCTGCGCGCCGAGGCGCTCGCCTCCCGCCCCGAGGCGGTGGCATGTCGCTGATCACCACCCTGGCCCGGATGGAGGCGGTCCGCGAGGGGCGGGCGCAGCCCCTGACCACCGTGCGCCACCGCCATCTGTCGGAGCGTCCACTGGCGTTCGTCCCGCTCACCACCGCCGGTGAGGCGGGGGCGCCGCTCGGGGCGCTGGTGGGCACCGACCGGGACGCGCCGCGGCTGCTGATCGTGGCCCAGCCGCGCGACCGCGACCTGCGGTTCGCGTTCCTCGCCGAGCTCGCGGAGGAGATCCAGCCGTATCTGGACTCGTACGCGGACGAGGTCGAGCTGGAGGAGCGCAAGGAGACCGATCCGGAGACCGGTAAGAAGGTGCCGGTCCAGGTCGAGCTCTGTCAGGACGCGCCGCAGCTGCTGGTGCCCAGCGCCGCGGGCGTGGCGTTCGTCCGGCTGCTGGGCCGGTCGATGCGGTTCCGGCGGACCGCCGAGCAGGACCCGGAGACCCCCTTCCCGGCGCCCGCCCGGGTACCGCTGCTGGGGCGCTGGCTGACCCACTACGGGGAGCGGGCGCGGGTGCCCGGCTCCTGTCTGCTGCTGTCGCTCACCGAGCTGCTGAGCCGTCACTGGGCGACCGGGCAGAGCAATCTGGAGGATCAGCACCTGGGCTCGCTGCTGGCCTGGATCGACCCCCCGGAGGGCGTGCCGGGTGCGGAGGCGGCGCTGCGGGCGGAGTCGGAGCGGGACGAGGACGGCCTGCTGCGCTGCCCGCCCGCCGGCCCGGCCACCGACCCCGCCTTCGACAACAAGCTGCTGGCCCCGGCGATGTCCCGCTACGACGCGGCGCGTGCCGAGGCGTCACAGGGCGTGGCCGGGGGCGAGGCGCGGCTGCGGCTCGCCGAGGCGCAGCTGCGCGGGCTGATCGCGTCACAGCTCCGGCCCACCTGGGACGCGCTGTGGCGCGGGGTGGATCTGCTGCGCGCCCTCCCGGAGGGCGCGCGGGTGGCCGACCGCTGGAAGCGGGACCGCTGGTCCTACACCGGCCACCGGGACCGGGTCCGGGCCGGGGAGCCACCGCAGCCCAAGCTGGACGACGCGGTGACGGCGGCGCAGAAGCTCGCCGCGCGCGAGACCGCGCAGGCCCAGCTGGACGCCCATGAGGCGCTGGACGATCCGCTGGTCATGGCGGGGCGGCGACTGGCCGGCGAGGCGTTCGCGGGCGAGGTGATCGATGTGGAGATGGCCTGGTCGGACGCGAAGGTGCCGCGTCCGCGCCCGCTGGTCACGATCCGCACCGAGGACCGTCCGCACCTGGCCGAGCGGGTCAAGCTGCACCGGGTCACGGACGACGGCAGGGCGCAGAGCGGGGAGTTCGCCGGCCTCGCGGACATGGACGGTGCCGACGGGTCCGACGAGGCCGATGCCGTGGAGGGCCCGGCCCGTGCGCTGGTGGTGCGGCTGACCGGCGGGATGGGCCGGGGCAAGCAGCCCGAGCCGGGCACGGTGCCCGAGAAGGGCGACCGGGTGTGCTGGACGCTGTTCGAGCACGCCCCGCGCGGCGGCCCCGAGCTGCCCGACCCGGAGAGCACCCCATGGACCCACGGCGGCCCGCCGGACGCCGCCGCCCCGGCCCAGGGACCCCAGCCCGACCCGATGACCGAGGAGGACTATCTGTGATCGGCGCGGACCCGGCCGCCGCCGCGGCCCACCCGGGCCGTGCCCGCGCGGGCGAGCCGTTCGACCCGTCGGCCGCCGCGGCGCGCGCCACCGAGGCGATCCTGCACGACACCCTGCACGGGGCGGACCGCGGCGTCGTCGTCGACTCCCCGCCCGGCGCGGGCAAGTCGACGCTGGTGGTGCGGGCGGCGCGGGAGCTGGCCGCCGCCGGGCGGCCGCTGATGGTGGTCGCGCAGACCAACGCCCAGGTGGACGATCTGGTGGACCGGCTGGCCACGGCGGACCCCGATCTCCCGGTGGGGCGGCTGCACAGCAGCGATCCGCATCCGTACGACCCGGTGCTCGACGGTCATGCGTCGGTCCGCACCTCCGCGAAGATCGCCGACCTCGCCGGGCTCGGCATCGTCGTGTCCACGGCCGCGAAGTGGGCGCACATCAAAAACGTCGAGCCGTGGCGGCACGCGATCGTGGACGAGGCGTACCAGATGCGCTCCGACGCGCTGCTGGCGGTCGCCGGGCTGTTCGAGCGGGCGCTGTTCGTGGGCGACCCGGGGCAGCTGGACCCGTTCAGCGTGGTGGGCGCCGACCAGTGGGCGGGGCTGTCGTACGACCCGTCGGCGAGCGCGGTCACCACCCTGCTCGCCCACAATCCACGGCTTCCGCAGCACCGGCTGCCGGTGTCCTGGCGGCTGCCCGCCTCGGCCGCGCCGCTGGTCTCGCACGCGTTCTACCCGTACACGCCGTTCCGCAGCGGCACCGGCCACGGCGAGCGGCGGCTGAGCTTCGGGGTGGCCTCCGACGGTTCGGGCCCTGACCGGGTGCTGGACGAGGCCGCCGCGTCCGGCTGGGGGCTGCTGGAGCTGCCCGCCCGGCGCACCCCGCGCACCGACCCGGAGGCGGTGGCGGCCGTGGCCCAGGTGGTGCGGCGGCTGCTGGACCGGGGCGCGGTGGCGGTCAGCGAGCGGTCCGACGAGCCGCAGCCGGTCGCGGCGGACCGGATCGCGGTGGGCACGGCGCACCGGGACCAGGCGGCGGCGGTCCGGGCGGCGCTGGCGGGCCTCGGGATCTCCGGCGTCACCGTCGACACCGCCAATCGCCTCCAAGGGCGTGAGTTCGATGTCACGGTCGTGCTGCACCCGCTGTCGGGGCGGCCGGACGCCACGGCCTTCCACCTGGAGACGGGGCGACTGTGCGTGCTGGCGTCGCGGCACCGGCAGGCGTGTGTGGTGGTGTGCCGGGCGGGGGTGGCCGAGCTGCTGGACGAGCACCCCTCCACTGAGCCGGTGCAACTGGGCGTCACGGTGAAGTTCCCTGATGGCTGGGAGGCCAATCACGCGGTGCTGGCGCACCTGTCCGAGCACCGGGTGGCATGGCGACCGTAAGGGCGTGAGGGCGTGTCTCGGGCGGGCGTGAGAGCGTGTCGCCGAGGACCGTAAGGGCGCGTTCCCGGCGCCCGTAAGGGCGGCGCGCTCCGGTGGCCGTACGGTGCGTCACCGGGGTGTGAGGTGCGGCCATGGTTCAGGGGGCGGTGGGGTGGGGAGAGACCCCAGGTCGGCGGCGTACGGCGGGGACGCCCTTGCCCTACGCGCGACAATGGAGACGGCAAGACCCGCGAACCGTACGTGTCTCACGAGCCAGGAGGAGAGATCACATGCCCGAGCCGGATTCGGCTCACGGCCGGCACGGCTCCGCGCCCCGGCGGCTGAAACCCGCGCCCCTGCTCTTCGAACCGGCCGCCGCCGCGTCGGACGAGGCGCACTTCTTCGACCTGGAGTCGATCGAAGACCCGCGTGAGCTGCTGTCCCGCTCGACGGAGCTGGTGCTGGCGTTCCGCGCCGCGACGGACCGGGCCATGGAGTTCCAGGCGATGGCGGCCGCGCAGCTCGCCGACCCGCGGCGGTTCGATCGGCTGACCCCCGCCGTGATCGCCGAGCGTGCCGAGTGGACCGAGGACTACGCCAAGAAGATGGTCGAGTTCGGTCGTGAGCTGATGCGGGGCGGCGAGGTGCTGGACTGACGGCTGGCGTGAGCCCGGGGCATATGCGGGCGGAAGGTACCCGATACCGCCATCCGATGTCCCGGTTTCGTCTCATCTCTCTACACCGTCATCGCTGACGGTAAAGGTGGAAACATGAGCAGATCGCCGCAGGACTCACTTCACACCGCCGCCTTCGTCACCCCGGCGGGCGCGGACTGGCTCGCCTCGGCCAGCGCCTCCCCACGCGGTGTGCAGGCCCTGTGGGCCGCGGCCCCGACGGCCCCGGTGACGCTGCCGTGCGGCACGGCGTTCGACGTGATCAGCATGGACGCGCTCTTCGGCCGCCGGGTGGTGAGCCGGTTATGGACCGACGGCCCCGGCACCGGGCCGGTCGCGGCCCAGGGCGGCCGGGTCATGCTCTTCGCCACCCCGGGGACCGCCCAGCGGCTGCCCGCGCTGCTCGGCTGGGAGGAGTGGGGCGCGGCCGCTCCCCCGCTGCTCTGCTACGGCCGGGGCGACGCGGTGACCGTGCCGCCGCTGTTCCCGCCGGACCCCGGCCCACAGGAGGCGGCGCCCCTGGAGCGCGACGCCCCGGAGTCCGGCGCCGGCGAGCCCGGCGCCCGGGAGTCCCGGGCCCCGGAGTCCGGAACCCGGGAGTCCGCCCCGATGCCGTCGCCGCGCTGGCTGGTCGCGCCCGATGTCCGCAGCCCCTGGCTGCCCGGCCCCGAGGTGCTGCTGTGGGCGTGTGTGAGGGCGGCCCGCGCCGCCGGTGGTGATCTTGTAAGCACGGCTGTGACCAGCGCACCCGCCGCCTTTCCGGGCTGAAACTTATCGATTTTCGCTCCGTGGCGTCCGGGTGCTAAGGTCTCCTACGTCAGCAGGCGCCGCTAGCTCAGTTGGTTAGAGCAGCTGACTCTTAATCAGCGGGTCCGGGGTTCGAGTCCCTGGCGGCGCACAGACAGTGAAAGGCCCCTCACTCCGGTGAGGGGCCTTTCGCGTGGCCCGGTGACACGGGTCGCGCGTGACGGCGAACTCACACCGCCGGGCCCGCGAGCCGGGTGACCGCCTTCACCGCCTTGTCCGGGCCGGGCATCGCGAGCGCCTCCCGGCGCAGGGCGTGCGCCGCCGCCGCGTACGAGGGCTGCTCCAGCAGCGCGAACAGATCCAGGGCCAGCCGGGCGCCCGCCGCCCGCGCCCCGGGCCGGGTGGTGTCGAGGGCGTCGGCGGGCAGATACATCCCGGCGCCCGCCCGGGCCAGCCGCTCCCCGTTGAGCTGGTGCTCCAGGCGGGGCGCGACGACCAGCTGCGGCACCCCGGCCATGGCGGCGGCCAGCACCGCCGTGCCCCCGCCCTGGTGGAGCAGGGCCCGGCAGCCCGGCAGCACCCGGTGCAGCGGCCCGGCGGGCGGCCGCCCCTCGGCGGCGCTTCCGACCCGGACGACCTCCACGCCCCGTGCCTCGGCGGCCCACAGTGCGGCCCGTACGGCGTCCGGCGGGCCGCCGGCGTCGTCCCACGCCGCGCACACCCGCACCGGCCCGGAGCGCCTGGGGCCGCCGCCGGGCCCGCGGCGCCCGCTCGACGCGGCGGCGTGGCGCCCGGGGTGCCCCAGGTGCTCGTGGCGCCCGGGGTGCGCCCCGGCGCGGCGGGCCTCGTACGGCGACGGCGTCTCATCCGGCGACGTCCCGTCGTGCGGCAGGAAGCGCACCGGCAGCCGCCGCGCCCGCGAGGGCAGTGCGAGGCTCGGCGGGCAGGGGTCGAGCCACAGGTCGGGCTCGCGCGCCGGGTCGGCGCCGTAGCGCCGCATCAGCCGGGCGTAGCCGGGCAGCGGCGGGCCTTCCAGCCGCTGCCGGTCCAGCCGCAGGACGGCCGCGCTCCCCCAGAGCTGGCCGACCGCGGGCACCCCAAGCGCCCCCGCGGCCACCGTGCCCGCGTACGCGCCCGCGTCGTGCACCACCAGTTCCGGCTGCCAGCAGCGGGCGAACGCCACCAGGCCCTGGGCCATCGCCTCGGCGATCCGCACCTGCCGGTCGCCGCACGCGCGCAGCACGCCGTGCTGCTCCGGGGTGAGCGCGGCGGGCCGCACCGGCCAGTCCGTGGGCCAGATGCCGCGCGGGCGGCGCGCCGCGTCCGGCGCCCTGACCACCGCCATGGGCAGGGCGCCGATCTGCACCGGCACCAGGCCGGTGCGGGCGACGGCCGCCGCACACTCCGACGGCACCGCGACCCGCACCTGGTGCCCGGCCTCGAGCAGGGCGCGGGCCAGCGGCACCATGGGGACGAGATGGGCACCCGAGGCCCAGGTCGTGAACAGGACGCGCACGGTCACCTCCCGCAGAGGTCGAGCCGGCCGGACCGACCCGTCCGGCCGATGGACATGACACCGAGCCGACCCCTCGCACCCCTCGGCGGGCTCAGCGGCGCCCCGCGAGCGTCAGCGTCTCGCCGGTGATCGCGCCGTTGGCCGCCGAGCACAGGAAGACGAGAGCGCGGGCGATGTCCTCGGGGGTGCTCGTGGGTCCCTCGGGGGTCATGGGGCCCCCGAGGGCGGTGGGGCCCTCGGGGTCAGTCGGCGGCCGATCGGGTGGGGTGGGCCCGGGGCACACGGCGTTGATCAGCACTCCATCCCCGCCCACCTCGCCCACCAGACCGCGGACCAGACCCCGCAGCCCGGCCCGCGCGACCTCGTGGAACTCCCCAGCCGGGCCGCCGTCCGGCGCGTGCGCCGGGCTCACCAGCGCGATCCGGCCCCAGCCGCGCTTCCGCATCCCGGCCACGGCCCACTGGACGGTGCGGATCGCGGGCGCGAAGGCGTCGGCGACCAGCGGCCGCCAGTGCTCCTCCGGGACGTCCTCGAACCGGGCGTGCGGCTCGCGCCGCGCGCCCCTTAGCCGGGCGGCCGCCACCAGCACGTCCAGCCCGCCCCAGTGCTCCTGCACGGCGGCCACGACCCAGCGCGGCGACGCGGCGTCGTCCAGGGCGTACGGCACGGCGAAGGCCCTGCCCCGGTCCGGTCCGGACAGCTCGGCGGCCAGCGCCTCGGCGGCCTCGCGGCGGTGCCGGAAGGCGAGCGCGACCCGGGCGCCCTGCGCCGCGAAGGCGCGTGCGGCGGCGCTGCCGATGGCCCCGGTGGCCCCGGTGACCAGGACCGTGCGCCCCTCCAGGCCGAGGTCCAACATGGGCGCTCCTCGCGGTCGTTCCCACTGAGAAGGCCATGGTCGCCGCCATGACTCGAGCCCGCCTCGACCCGTGCCCGAGCCCGTCCGGGGCCTCGCTCGGCGGCTATCCGGCGTTTCGCTGGAAGGCGGAGCGATAGCTGTGCGGGCTGGTGCCGACGACGCGCTTGAAGCGGTCACGGAAAGAGGTGGGCGAGCCGAACCCGACCTGTGCGGCGATGCGCTCGACGGGGTGGGTGGTGGCCTCCAGCAGATACTGCGCCTGGCGGATCCGGGCGCGGTGCAGCCACTGCAGCGGGGTGGTCCCGGTGTGCTCCCGGAAGCGGCGGTTGAGGGTGCGGGTGCTCATGCCGACGTGGGCGGCGATCTCGTTGAGGGTGAGGTCCCGTCCGGCGTTGTCCTCCATCCACCGCAGCAGGTGTTCGAACAGCGATCCGCGCGGCACGGGCGGCTGGTCGTGGACGATGAACTGGGCCTGTCCGCCCTCCCGTTCCAGGGGCATCACGGACAGCCGGGCGGCGTCGGCGGCCACGGCGGAGCCATGGTCGCGCCGGATGATGTGCAGACACAGGTCGAGCCCGGCCGCGGCCCCCGCCGAGGTGAGGAACTGGCCGTTGTCCACATAGAGCACATCCGGGTCGACCTGGATCTTCGGATGGAGCTCGGCGAGCAGCGCGCCGCCGAGCCAGTGCGTGGTGGCGCGGAGTCCGTCGAGCAGCCCGGTGGCGGCGAGGACGAAGGCCCCGGAGCAGATCGAGGCGATACGGGTGCCCCGCCCGGCCGCGTCCCGCAGCGCCTCGACCACCTCGTCGGGGAGCGGGAGCAGGGGGTCACTGCGGCCGGGCACCACGATGGTGTCGGCCTCGGCGAGCGCCTCGAGCCCGTACGGAGCCTGGAGGGCGAACACCCCGGCGTCGACGGCGGGGGCGGGGGCACAGACCCGGACCCGGTAGGGCTCCCGGCCGTCCGGCAGCCGGGTGCGGGTGAACACCTCGATCGGGGTGGCCAGATCAAAGGCGATGACCTGGTCCAGCGCCAGGATCACGACAGTGTGCATGGCCTCAACCTAGGCCGTACCGGGCATGACGCCAACGGCGGGGTGGCGAGAAGCCGGTGTGGGAATGGTTTCCAGCCATCGCGCTCGGGAGGTCAGGTACGGCCGCACACCCCGGCGTCGGCGATACGGATCGAGGGGTTGCCGTAGGCCATGCGCTGGAGGATCTTGCGATAGAGCGGCGTACGGCGCAGCGCCCGCGCGAGGCGGGGGCGCACCCGGGTGGTGAACGCGCCCTGCGAGAGGATCGCCCGGCTCTGCAGCGTCTGCATCCGCATCACCGCCGCGATATCGGGCCCGCGCCGCCGCTCGAACTCCGCCAGCCGCTCGGCGCTGGTGTCGCCCTCGGCCAGGGCGCGGGCCAGCAGGGGGTGCAGCACCACCGCGTCCTGCACCGCGAGGTTGATGCCCTGGGCGCCGATCGGGCTGTGGGTGTGGGCGGCGTCGCCGATCAGCACCAGCCCGTCGGCCACCCACCGCTCGGCACGTGCGGAGAAGACGTCGAGCACACCGAGGTCGGCCGGGGTGCGGACCTGATCGCGGATCAGCGCGGCGTACCGCGGCACGGCGCGCATCAGCCGCTCCTTGACGTGGTCGAGGCCGAGAGCGGCGATATGGCCGTAGCGCCGGTGCGGCAGGGTCCAGCCGATCTGGATCCGGTTCGGCCAGGAGCCGTAGACCAGCACCGGGCCGCCGCCGGTGCGGTACACCCGCACATCGCGGACCGGCGGCTCTCCCGGGGGCACGACGAGGGTGCACCACAGCACGTCCTGGGCGAACGCGTCGGCGCGGCCCGCTCCGATGCCGGCCAGCCGCCGGATCCGCGAGAACCGGCCGTCCGCGCCGACCACGACCCGGGCCCGTACGGCACAGCGGCCCGGCGGGCCTTCGGCGATGACCCCGCCGATCCGCCCCTCCCGCCGCAGCAGCGCCCCGGCCCGCCGCCCGGGCAGATAGCGGAAGCCGGGCGAGCGGCGGCAGCGGGCGAGGAGCTCGTCCAGCAGATGGGGGCGCGGCACGCTCAACAGGTGGTCGTACGGGGCCGGAAGCAGCCGGTAGTCGGCCTCCAGCAGCACCCGCTCGCCCTCGATCACCAGGAACCGGTGGTGCTCATGGGCGCCGCGGGCGCGTGCGCCGGCGAGCACATCGAGCGCGTCCAACAGCTCCATCGCGCCGGGCTGGAGTATTTCGCCGCGGACCACGCGCTGATGCGCGCGGGCGCACTCCACCACGGTCACCCGAGCCCCCGACCGCAGCATCAGCAGCGCCAGCACCAGACCGGCCGGGCCGCCCCCGACCACGCACACATCGGTGTCGATCTCGCGCATCATCGCGCCTCCTGCTGGTCGGGCTCAGGGGCCAGGGCTTCAGGCCATGGGCATCGGGCATCGGGCGCCTGTGACAGCCCCTGGACGCGCTACGGCTCCGCTTGCCCGCGCGGGGGGATCGGGCAGCGGAGCCGTAGCAGGCCCGGCTGAAGGGCGGCGCCGGGCGCTTTGGGGGGATGGTTCACCGGACGGGGACGGCTGGTACGGGACCTACGGGACTCCGGACGGGGGCGGGGCGGTATCAGGGACGTCGGGGATCTCGGGACTCCGCTCTGCGGGGGGGCTGGCGGCTGCGGGCTGGGGAGTCGAGGGCCAGGGCTGAGGGCTGGGGGGCCGTCGGCCGGGGGCTATGCGGCGAACAGATCGAGCACCGGGCGGCGCCAGTGGCCGTCCAGGTCCAGATCGAGCGCCGGATCGGAGGCGAGCACCGCCTGCTGGAGCTTCTGCAGCCGCGGCGACGGCTCCAGCCCGAGGTCCTCCACCAGTCTGGCGCGCAGCCCCTGGTAGACCTCCAGCGCCTGCCAGGGGCGGCCCGCGCGGTAGAGCGCGGCCATGCACTGGGCGTGCAGCCCCTCGTGCAGCGGATGGCGGGCGGTCAGCTCGGTGAGCTCCGTGAGCAGCTCGGCATGGCGGCCCAGCCGCAGATCGGCCTCGATTCGGCGCTCCAGGACGCCGAGCCGGCTCTCCTCCAGGCGGGCCAACTCGATCTCCAGGACCGGCCCGACCTTCACATCCACCAGCGCGGGACCGCGCCAGACGGCCAGCGCCTCGCGCAGCAGCAGGGAAGCCTGGACATCGTCCCCGGCGTCCAGCGCGTCCCGCCCCGCGGCCACCAGCCGGTCGTACTCATGGATGTCCACCGCGCCCGGCTGGGCCTCCAGCACATATCCGCCGTACCGCGTGGCGAGCACGTCCTTGGAAGCCTGCGGGGCCTGTGGGCCATAGGCCGCGGCCAACCTGCGGCGCAGCTGAAGGATGTAGGTCTGCAAAGTGGTGAGCGCGCTGCGCGGCATCTGCGTGCCCCAGATTTCCTCCATAAGAGTGGGCACCGGGAGCATCTGGTTGGCGTAGACGGAAAGCAGTGCAAGGATCTGGCGCGGCTTGCCCGCGCTGGGCACGATCGACTGACCGCACGCCTCGACGCTCAGCGGCCCCAACACCTTGATGTCCATGGTCGTGTACCTCCGTCAACGGTCCGTCAAGTGCCTCCTGGCCGCGCGGCCCTGCCACCGAGGCATCTAAGAGCCTCGCTTGTGGGCGGCCTGTGCGGCCAGTGTCGGAGTAACGAGCTCGATATGAGTTCCAGAGCCTCGCACCATGACAAATTCACACCCCCGGCGATGAGAGAGTCCGCGATGACCGATACGCCCGTCCCATATGAGCCCGCGAGCCCCGCCGCCCTGGCTCGTCCCGCCGAGAACACCGAGGTCACCGGGGTCACCGACGTCACTGAGGTCACCGAGGCCACAGAGGCCGCCAAGGCCACCGAGGTCACCGAGGTCACCGAGGTCACCGAGGTCACCGGGATCGTCCAGATCACCGAGCGCGCCAACGCCGCCGGGACCGCCAAGACCGCCGCCGCCGTTCGTCCGCCCGTCGAGGACGACGACCTGGTCATCGAGGACCTCTCCGACGCCGCCTGGCCCATGCCCGCACCCGGCATCTGCATCTGCACCGTCGGCGCCGAATGACCGGGCAATGACCGGCGAACTGGGCTTCACACCACATCTGCGGGTCGAGCCGGTGCCGGGCGAGGCCGTCTATCTCGTTTCCGAGCACGGGGTCACGGCGCTGCACGGGCGGGCGATCGCCGCGCTGGCGCCGCTGCTCGACGGGTCGCGGGACCTCGCCCACATCCTCACCGAGGCCGCCGCGCCCGGCCGCGCCGCGGGCCCGCCCGGAGCGGTCCCGGCCGGGCAGGCCGAACGCGTCATCGCCCGTCTCCGCGCGGCCGGGCTGGTCTCCGAGCGGGAGCGCGACTGGACCCCCGAGGAGGCGTACTGGGAGCTGGCCGGGCTGGGCACGGGCGGCTCCGCCCCGGCCCCCACGCCCGCGTCCGCCCGCCCCGCCGTGGCCCCGCTGGTCCTCGGCTCGACCGACCCGGACGAGGTGGTCCGGGCGCTGCGCGTCGCGGGGCTGAGGACCGTGGAGGGCGAGGCGGCGGACCCGAGGTCCGTGAACGCGGAGGCGGCGGACGGCGATCCGACGGCATCGGGGGCCAGTAGCCCTCGCCGAGAGATATGTCAAATCGCCTTCCGTCAACATGACGCCGCAGAACTCACCCTTGTGGTGTGCGATGACTACCTCGATCCCCGGCTCGCCGCCGTGGACGCCGCGCACCGCGCCGCCGGCCGTCGCTGGCTGCCCGTCAAACCGGTGGGCACCCAGGCGTGGCTGGGCCCGTTCCTCGGCGCCCCCGACGATCCGTGCTGGGTCTGTCTGGCCGACCGGCTGTGGCGCGGACGGCAGGCCGAGGCGTATCTCCAGCGCCGGCTCGGCCGCCCCGGACCCGTGCCGCGACCACCCGCCTCCCTGCCCGCGAGCCGCGCCGCCGCGCTCCAGCTCACCGCCCTGGAGGCCGCCAAGTGGCTGGCCGGGCACCGGCACCCGGGCCAGCGGGAGCTGCGCACCCTGGACAGCCTCACCGCCACCGTGGACCGCCATCCGCTCTCCCGCCGCCCGCAGTGCGCCGGCTGCGGCGATCCGGCGCTGGTCTCGGCCCGGATACGGGCGCCCCTGTCGCTGCCCTCGCCACGGGAGCCACGGACCGGAACCGATACCGCTGCCGACACCTCTCCGCGCGGGATCATGGAGCGCTACGGACATCTGGTGGACCCCGTCACCGGGCTGGTCACCGAGATCCGGCGCGATCCGCGCGGCCCCGCCGTCCTCAACTGCTTCCACGCCCGCCACCCTTCGTACGCCGGAGCGGGCCCCCACAGCGGCCTGGACGCCGTAAGGGCCGGGCTGCGGGCCGCCGCCCACGGTAAGGGCCGCACGGCCGAACAGGCGCGGGCGAGCGCGCTGTGCGAGGCCCTGGAGCACTACAGCGGCCATTTCCAGGGCGACGAGCCGCGTCAGCGCGCCCGCTACCGCGATCTGTGCCCGGACGACGCGGTGCACCCGGACACCGTCCAGCTCTTCGACCCGCGCCAGTTCCGGGACCCCGCCCTCCCCGCGCGCCACCGCGTCCCAGATCCGTTCGACGAGGACGCGGAGCTGGACTGGACCCCGGTGTGGTCACTCACCGCCGAGCGCCACCGGCTGCTGCCCACCGCGCTGCTGTACTACGGCGCCCCGCAGCCCCCGGGCCGCCGCTGCTGCCGGGCGGACTCCAACGGCGCGGCGGCGGGCGGCACCCTCGCCGACGCCGTCGTACGGGGCTTCCTGGAGCTGGTGGAGCGGGACGCGGTCGCCCTGTGGTGGTACAACCGCACCCGTCAGCCCGCCGTGGCCCTGGACGCCTTCGACGACCCGTGGCTGGCCGAAGTGCGCGCCGCCCACCGGGGCGTGCGGCGCGAGGTGTGGGCCCTGGACCTCACCACGGACTTCGGCATCCCGGTGGTCGCCGCGCTCTCCCGGCGGCTCGACAAGCCCGCCGAGGACATCACCTTCGGCTTCGGCGCCCACTTCGACCGGCACACCGCGCTGTGCCACGCCTTCGCCGAGCTGAACCAGATGCTTCCGGCGGTGGTCGAGGCCCGTGCCGACGGCGGGGGTTACGGCGCCGCCGAGCCCGAGGCGCTGCGCTGGTTCCGTACCGCGACCCTCGCCGATCACCCGTATCTGGCCCCCGATCCGGCCGCCGTACCGCCCCCGGGGATATCCGGCCCCCCGGAGCTCCCGGAGGGCGGCGCGCCGGCCACCGTAAGGGAGTTGGTGCGCGGGCGCGGGATGGAACTGCTGGTGCTGGACCAGACCCGGCCGGATGTGGGGCTGCCGGTGGCCAAGGTGCTGGTGCCCGGAATGCGCCCGCACTGGGCCCGGTTCGCGCCCGGCCGGCTCTTCGACGCCCCCGTGGCGCTCGGCCGGCTGCCGGGGCCCACGCCCTACGCGGACCTCAACCCGATTCCGTTTTTCCTGTGATCCCCCGTGATATCCAGTAACTCTGCGTACACCATGAGCCTTCCACAGGGCCTCTCCACCCCCGGTGAAGATCGGATACTCTCGGGCAAGCCACCCAATCCGGCCCGACCATCCGGAGGACGAGTGCAGGGGAGTCTCTTGCCCGACGATGCCGGGAATCATCCACCGCGCCACCAGGACGGTCTGGCACCGCGTCTGGCCGTGGTCATCACGGTCCTCGTGCTGGTGGGGTACTTCGCCGTGGCCGTCACCTACGTGGTCGACGGCAATCGTTCGGGCAGGTCGGTCGACGCGGCGATGCTCGGTCTCGCGCTGCTGCCGATGACCATGCTGCTCTGCCTCCAGCTGCTGCACTCCTTCCCCGGCCTCGCGCCCCGGCTCAGCGGTGCGCGGCGCTGGACGCTGGCGCTCCAGGCGGTGCTGACCTTCGCCCCCTTCGCCGTCTTCAAGCACGCCTGGCTGGGCATGCCGGGCTTCCTGGCCGGCTCCTCGCTGCTGGTGCTGGTCCCGGCGCTGGCGTGGCCGGCGTTCGCGGCCATCCTGCTGTGCACGGACGTGCTGCTGTTCCAGGTGGGCTTCGGCTGGGGTCAGGTCGCGTACACCACGGTCTCCACCGCGCTGACCGGGCTGGTGGTCTTCGGGCTCTCGCGGCTGTCCGGGCTGGTCGCCGAGGTGTCCCGGTCCCGGGCGGAGCTGGCCCGGCTGGCGGTCGCCCAGGAGCGGCTGCGGTTCTCCCGGGACGTGCACGATCTGCTGGGCTACAGCCTGTCCACGATCACCCTCAAATGCGAGCTGGTGCACCGGCTGGTGCCCCGGCAGAACTCCCGCGCCCACCAGGAGCTCTCGGAGATCCTGCAGACCTCCCGTCAGGCCCTCGCCGACGTACGGGAGGTGGCCAGCGGCTACCGCAAGATGTCGCTGTCGGCGGAGGCGGCGACGGCCCGTTCGATGCTGGCCGCGGCGGGCATCAGCGCCACGGCCGAGATCGACTGCGGACCGCTGCCGGAGCTGGTGGACACGGTGCTGGCGAGCGTGTTGCGCGAGGGGCTGACCAATGTGCTGCGCCACAGCAAGGCCGACCACTGCGCGGTCGAGGCGCGGCGCAGCGGGCACCGGGTGTCGCTGACCCTCGTCAACGACGGGGTGGGCCGGCCGTCCACCATCCTGCGCGCCGACAGCTCGGACGGCGGCAGCGGCATCGGCAACCTGCGGGTGCGGGTGGAGAACCTCGGCGGGCGGCTGCGCGCGGGCGTACGGTCGGACGGCTGGTTCGAGTTACGGGCCGAGCTGGATGTGTCCGTGGACGCGCCGCCGCGGAGCGGCCGGGAGTACGGCCCGGGGCCGACCGTGACGGCGTAGCGGGGCCTGAACGGCGTGAGGAGCGCGCGGGGACGCCGTGCGCCGTGTTACAGCCAGCCCGCCTCGCGGGCGATCCGGATGGCGTCCACCCGGTTGCGGGCGTCCAGCTTGGTCACGGCGGACGTCAGATAGTTGCGCACCGTGCCCACCGACAGGAACAGCTTGGCCGCGATCTGCGCGGAGTCCTCGCCCTTCGCGGCGAACCGCAGGACCTCCAGCTCCCGTGGGGTCAGCGGCTGTGGGCCGTCGTCCAGGGCGGCCAGCGCGAGCTGCGGATCGATCACCCGCTCGCCCTTGGCGACGGCGCGGATGGCGTCGCTCAGCTTCTCCGGGCTGCTGTCCTTCAGCAGAAAACCGGAGACACGGGCGGCCAGCGCCCGGCGCAGATTTCCGGGGCGGCCGAGGCTGGTGAGCATCATGGTGCGGCATTCGGGAACGGCGGTGCTCAATTCGGCCGCGGCGGTGAGCCCGTCCACACCCGGCAGATCGATGTCGAGCACGGCGACGTCCGGGCGGAGTTCACGGGCGCGCGGCAGGATTTCGGCGCCGTTGGAGAATTCGGCCACCACGTCGATATCCGGTTCGAATTCCAGCAGGGCCACCAGTGCCTTGCGCAACATATGCATGTCTTCCGCGATCAGCACCCTGACCATGCCGCCCCCTGCTTTCCCCGCCCGTCCTCACCCCGCATGGCGATTATTCCCCCGCCCTCTCGGCCATTCCATCGATTCGCGGGCAAATACGCCCGTCGAACGCCCATCCCGTAGCGCGCACGCGACCGCGCGCCCCCCTTTCACGCCGCACCACCCCGGCAGGGCTCACCGATCCCCGGCCCGAACTCGGCGTGCAGGGCGCGCACTTCACCCCGCAGATAGCGCTCGCGCAGCAGGGCGCGCCGTACCTTGGCGGTTCCCGCCCCGCGCACGGTGCCGGGGCGCACCAGCAGCAGCGCGCCGGTCTCGACCCCGAACTCCTCCGCGATCCGGGCGCGGATCCGGGCCGCCAGCCGGGGCAGCCCGGTGCGCGCCCCGCCCGCCGTACGGACCACCTCCTGGACGACCACCAGCGCGCCCGCGCCGGGCCCGGCGCAGAACACCCGGGCCGACCCCAGCGCCTTCGCGCAGCCCAGCAGTTCGCGCTCCACGTCCTGGGGATGCAGCGTGTGGCCGTCCACCAGGAGGGCGTCGCGGACCCGGCCGGCCATCCGGAGCCGGCCGTTGACCGTAAGGCCGAGATCGCCGGTGCGCAGGAAGCCGCCAGGACCCTCGGCGACGCGGGCGGCGAACAGCGGCGCGGTGTCCGACGGACCGCCCCAGTGCCCGGTGGCGACGGCGGGACCGCGCACCCAGATCTCCCCGGGCGCCCCGTCCGGCAGCCATCGCCCGGTCAGCGGGTCCACGACGGCGAAGTCCGCGCCCGGCACCGGTGCGCGCCCCGTGGCCAGCGGCACCGGCGCCCCCTCGGCCGGGACGTACCCGGCCACCAGGGTGCCCGGGCGCAGGCCCAGCGGGGGCGCAGCGGTGGGGGAAGGCGGCCATGGTCCCGGCCGAGACCGGCTCCCCGGCGTTCAGCGCGGTCCGCCAGCGGGAGAGGTCGAGCCCGGCCGGTGGCTCGTCGCCGAGGAGGGCGGCGCAGCGGGCGTGCAGGATGTCGGGCGCGAGGGTTTCGGTGATGCCGTGGCGGCTGATGGCGCGCAGCCAGCCGAGCGGATCGGTGCGGTACGGCTCCGCCGGAAGCGTCACGGCGGTGGCGCCGAGCCATAAGGGGTGCAGCACCTGCCCGATCAGCCCGGGGGTGTGGCGGCGGGGCAGCCAGCCGCCGATCCGGGAGCGGCGGTCGGTGCCGAGCGTCCGCCGCAGCCCGGCCATGGCCGCCGTAAGGTTGCCATGCGTCAGCAGGGCGCCGCGGGGGGCGGTGGCGGGCCCGGAGTCGTAGGCGAGCAGCGCGAGGCTGTCGGCGGTGGTGCGGACGGGGGGCCGGGGCGCGTCGGCGCAGGCGCCGGGGCGGAGTCCGTCGACGGCGAGGCAGGTCAGACCGGCGCGGCCGATTCGGGAGAGCCGGCGGGAGGTCTCGGTGGCGTGGGCGGTCTCGGTGAGGACGAGGGCCACGGCGGCGTCCCGGACGATCGAGGCGGTGCGCTCGGCATCGGTCCGGGAGGCGGACGGCGCGGGCACGGGCACCGCGACGGCCCCCGCGTACAGACAGCCGAGCAGCGCCACCGCGGCGCACGGACCGGGGTCCATGGCGAGCAGCACCCGGCGGCCGGCGGCGTCCCGGGCGCGCAGCCAGGCGGCCACGGCGTCGGCGCGGGCGTCGAGCGCGGCGTAGGACACGCGGTGTTCGGTGCCATCGGCGGCGGGGTGGGCGAGCGCCGTGCCGTCGGGGCGCCGGAGGGCCCGTTCCTTCAGGGCCTCGGCCAGATTCGCGTGTCGCGGCATTCTCAACTCCCGGGCGCCCGACGTCGAAAAGGGGCCCACAGTCTCGAAGCGGCACCTCGAAGCCGACTTGATCAACGGTGAGGAGCGCACCCCGGTCCTCGGCGGGGGTCCGTCAGCGGCCCGGTCTGCTTCACCGGCGCGGGTCCGGCAGCGGCCCGCCGGGCCATCGCGGCCCCGTCATCAGCCGTCATCAGCGCGCCCGGCGGTTGACCCGGACGGTCCAGCCCCCGTCGGCGGCACGGCCCGCCACCGTGATCCGTACGGCGTCCTCCTTGACCGACATGCTGTCCCCGGCGCCGAGCGGGGCGTCGGCGAGTTCGGGGTAGACCGACTCGTTCCAGCAGGCGGAGGTGGCGGGGTGGCCGTCCAGCACCTGGACGGGGCCGTCGCCCGACGCCTTGTCGTTGTGCACGCGGTAGACCAGCACACCCTCGGTGCAGGTGCCCGCGTCGTTGCCGCGGGCACCGCGCGCCTCGATGGCCAGTGCGGTGGTGGGCCCGGTGCGGACCACGACCAGCCGGGTGCGGGTGTCGGCGCCGGACCGGCCGCGCGCCATGGGGGCGGCGAGGGGCTGGAGGGTGTATCGGCGCGGTCCGGTGGCGCGGTCGCAGGCCACCTGGCGCGCGCCGAGCCAGCCGAGCTTCCACTTGTGCCAGCCCAACGGATCGGGTGCCATGCCGAACTGGCTTCCCATCAGGTCCCAGTCGCCGACGTAGGTGTCCCATTCGGCGTTGCCGTCGGTGTCCTTCGGCCGGTGGTAGAGGTCGGGCAGGTCGAAGACATGCCCGGTCTCATGGGCCAGCACATTGCGGTCCGGTGGATGGTGCTCGAAAACGGTGACCAGGCGGCGCAGATCGACACCATCCGCGCGCAGTGGCTTTTCGAAGTTGACCACTTTCGTCGCGTCGGCGTCCACGCCGGGGGCGTCGGGGTCGGCGACCAGATAGACGAGGTCGTAGCGGGCGAAGTCGAGGTGCGGATCGGCGGCCGCGATGGCGTCGCGCAGATAGGCGGCGCGGCGCTGGGCGTTCCAGTCGCGCTGTATGGCGTACGCGGTGGAGCGCTGGGGCATGGTGATCCAGCGCCGCAGCGGATGCACCCGTAAGCGGAACTTCCCGTAGGAGGCCCTTTTGAAAAAATTGGGGGTCGCGGGAATGTGGTCGGCGGCCAGTTGGGCGGGGGTCACCCGGGGCCGCGCGTCCGGGAAGGACAGGAAGACCATCGCCGCGTCCAGGCGGCGGACCGGGCGCGGATAGCGGGAGTTCCAGGTGTCCAGGCCCTCCGAGTGGTGGGCGTCGGTGCGTTCCAGGTCACAGGGGCCGCCGGGGCCGGCGGCGACGGCGGGGCCCGCCACCACGGTGGTCGCGATGAGCGCGCTCAGCGAGGTGAGCAGGGCTCCGGTCCGACGCAGCCGAGGCTGCCGGTGCACCCCCTCGGGTACCTGAGGACGCACCATGTCGACCTCCCGGGCGTAGTCGGAACACCCACTCCACCCTGAGGTGAATGTGCGGGGTACGCCCTGTTGGGTTGGGCTGGTCGAGTGAAGAGGCCGCGATCCGGGTACGTAACAGACGGTCACAATCGGTCAGAGCGGCTGTTGGCCCGCGCAGAGTCGAACAGATACGACCAAACACATTGTCAAGGCGGCGGTGAGCGCGATGACATCGATGGAACGCCCAGATTACGAACCCCTATGATCGGCACATTTCCAGCGGGGAATCCCCCTTCAGGCAGGCACTTACGGTCGGCCCGGCACCCGGTGTGAGACATGCACAAGATGTGTACGAACAACCTGGACACAACAAACGCCACGCGGGAGCGAGCGGTGAGCGGAACCCCCGACGGGCAGGGACGCGCCCCGGGCGCGACACTGCCGACGATCACAGAGCGTGAGGCCATGCCGAGCGTCCTCCCGGTCGCGGAGGACCCCGGCGCACCCCGTCCGGCCCCCGGCGCGCCGTCGGTCCTGGGCACGCCCCCGGCCCCCGGCACGCCCCCGGGCGCGGGGCACCCAACGGGGCACACACCAACGGGGCATACCACCGGGCCTGCGGCGGGCCATACGGCCGGGCCCACCACCGGGCATACCACCGGTCCCACGACCGGTCCCACGACCGGTCCCACGACCGGCCCCGCGCCCGGCGACTACCGCGCCGCCTTCAATGTGGCGCGCCTCGCCATGGCCGTCGTCGACCGCGAGGGCAGGGTGCTCGACGCCAACCCCGCCCTCGGCGCCCTGCTCGGCACCGATCCGGCCCTGCTGATCACCCGCAGCGCGGCGGACCTGGCCGATCTGCGCGAGGATCCGCGCACCTGGCGGGAGTACCAGGACGTCCTCGGCGGCCGTGCGGCGCGGCTGCGCCGTACCCGGCGGCTGCGGCGCGCCGACGGTCATGCCCTGTGGGCCGAGATCACCGTCGAGCCCGCCCCGGACAGTTGCAGCCTGCTGCTGTCGATGGCCGACATCAGCGACCAGCGGGACCTCCAGGGGCGGCTGCGCCATCTGCAGATGCACGACCCGGTGACCCGGCTGCCCAACCGCAGCCTCTTCTTCGAGCGGATGACCAGGGCGCTGGAGGCGGCCACCTACGACCACGAGGGCACCGGCCGGATCGGGCTCTGCTATCTCGACCTGGACGGCTTCAAGGCGGTCAACGACACCCTCGGCCACCGGGTGGGTGACCGGCTGCTCGGTGCGGTCGCCCAGCGGCTCACCGACTGCGCGGCGCCCGGCGGCCATCTGGTGGCGCGGCTCGGCGGGGACGAGTTCGCCCTGCTGGTCCGCAACTCCACCGGCACCGAGCAGCTGTGCGACCTCGCCCGGACGGTGCTGGCCGCCCTGCAGGAACCGTTCGACGTGGGCGGACAGCGGCTGTCGGTGTCGGCGAGCATCGGCGTGGTGGAGCGGCCCGCGGCCGGCACCCACACCACCTGGCTGATGCAGGCCGCGGACACCACGCTGTACTGGGCGAAGGAGGACGGCAAGGCGCGCTGGACCCTCTTCGACCCGGAGCGCAACGCCCATCGGATGACCCGGCAGGCGCTGTCCAGCACCCTGCGCCCGGCGGTCGAACGGGACGAGTTCGTGCTCGACTACCAGCCGCTGGTGGGGCTGGGCGACGGGGTGGTCCGGGGGGTGGAGGCGCTGGTGCGCTGGGACCATCCGCAGTTCGGGCGGCTGTCGCCGAACCGGTTCATCCCGCTGGCCGAGGAGAACGGCGCGATCGTGCCGCTGGGCCGGTGGGTGCTGCGCACCGCCTGCCGCCAGGCCCGGGCCTGGCAGTTGGCCGAACCGCCGCATCCGCTGGTGGTCAGCGTGAATGTGGCGGTCCGCCAGGTGTGGGACTCCGATCTGGTGGCCGATGTCGGCGCGATCCTGGCGGAGACCGGGCTGCCGCCCCATCTGCTCCAGCTGGAGCTGACCGAGTCGGCGGTGATGGGGTCCACGGGGCGTCCGCTTCAGGCGCTCCAGGCGCTCAGCGACATGGGGGTGGCCATCGCGATCGACGACTTCGGGACGGGCTACTCCAACCTCGCCTATCTCAGCCGGCTGCCGGTCTCCACGCTCAAGCTGGACGGCTCGTTCGTCCAGGGGTTCCGGGCGGAGGAGCATCCGAATCCGGCCGACGAGACCATCGTCGAGGCGCTGGTGCAGCTCGCGCACCGGCTGGGCCTCACGGTGACGGCCGAATGCGTGGAGAGCGCCGAGCAGGCGGAGCGGCTGAGGCGGATCGGCTGCGACACGGGACAGGGGTGGTTCTACTCCCGTCCGGTGCCGCCGGACCGTATCCAGGCGATGATCACCTGCCCGGCGCCGGGTTAGAGCTACGCCTCCGTCTGCGCCGTCGGCAGATCGTAGGCGTCGGCGATCAGCTCGTACGAGCGCAGACGGGCGTCACGGCCGTGGGCATTGGCCGTGATCTTGACTTCGTCCGCTCCGGTGCGCTTGATCAGCCCGTCGAGCCCCTCGCGGACCTGGTCCGGGCTGCCGTACTCGACATTGGCGAGCCAACTGTTGATGAAGTCGCGCTCGATCTCGTTGAACTCGTACGCCTCGGCCTCCTCGGGCGTCGGCACCAGGCCGGGGCGTCCGGTGCGCAGCCGGATCATGGCCAGCGCGCCGGTGAGCACCTGGCGGTGGGCCTCCTTCTCGTCCTCGGCGGCGAAGGCCGAGACGCCGATCGAGGCGTACGGCCGGTCGAGCACGGCGGACGGCCGGAAGGTCTCGCGGTAGAGGTCGAGCGCGGGGACGGTGTTGGCCGCGGAGAAGTGGTGGGCGAAGGAGAACGGCAGGCCGAGCATCCCGGCGAGCCGGGCGCTGAACCCGCTGGAGCCCAGCAGCCAGATCGAGGGCCGGTCGGCGGACTGGACCCCGCCGGGCACGGTGCCCTGCACCGGCCCCGGCACCGCGTGGATCCGGGCGTACCGGTGGCCGTCGGGGAAGTCGTCGTCGAGAAAGCGGGTCAGCTCGGCGAGCTGCTGGGGGAAGTCGTCGGCGCCCTCGCGCAGCCGCTCGGTGCGGCGCAGCGCGGCGGCCGTGGCCCCGTCGGTGCCGGGCGCGCGGCCGAGGCCGAGGTCCACCCGGCCGGGGGCGAGCGCCTCCAGGGTGCCGAACTGCTCGGCGATGACCAGCGGGGCGTGGTTGGGGAGCATCACCCCGCCGGAGCCCAGCCGGATCCGCTCGGTGTGCGCGGCGAGATGGGCGAGGATCACCGCCGGGGAGGAACTGGCGACCCCGGGCATGGAGTGGTGCTCGGCGACCCAGAAGCGCTGGAAGCCCCGGCGCTCGGCGAGCCGGGCGAGCTCGGTGGTGGTCCGCAGCGCCTCGGCGGCCGTCACCCCGCTGCCGACGGTCGCGAGGTCCAGCACCGACAGGGGCACCGGTGCGCTGCCGAGGGGCCGGGCCCGGATGGGGTCGCGCTGGTCGTCTCGCCGGTCCTGCTCATCGGCCACGGTGGCCCGCCTCCCTGGTCGCGCTGCGGTGCGCGCATGTCGTGTGCGTCTGCGGCGCTGCGCCGCGACGCCTCTACGTCTACCGCCGACGTTCAACCGGAGAAAGGCTCCGCTTTATTCCCGGCCCTCGTTCCCCGGTCTCCGGTGAACGGCCGGGCCCGCCGCCACCTGGGGAGGAGGTGTGGCGGCGGACCCGACGGCGGTGTGCCGCGCGCTCGCGCGGAACGGGCCTAGCCCGCGGTCCGCGCGGTGCGGCGGCGGTGGAGGGCCAGCGCCGTACCGGCGCCGCCGAGCACCAGCACACCCGCGGTGAGGCCGATGGGCAGGGCGGCGGAGATGCCCTTGTCGTCGGCGAGCCGCCGGGTGGTCAGGGCGTCGGGGGCCGCGGCGTTCACGATCGGGGCGTGGGCGGCCAGGGCGGAGGTCGTGTAGTGACCGGCCTTGTGGACCGACGCGACCGAGCCGTCGGACTTCAGCAGCACCTGGGTGTTGTTGGGGTGACGGAAGTCGAAGAGCCCGGAGAGGGTGTTCGCCCGGCGGTCGAAGGAGGCGTCACCGATCCGGCCGGTGTGCCAGTTGTCCTCGATGAAGCGGGTGATCGAGGTCTGCTCGGTCTGGGTGTGGTCGACCTTGTTGGACTTGCTGAAGGGCGAGATCACCAGCAGCGGCTGCCGGGGGCCGGGGCCACAGCGGTCCTGGTAGCCGCCCGCGGGCTTCGGAGCGGACTGGCAGGCGGGGCTGTCGGTGGCCTTGCCATGGGAACCCGTGGTCGTGTCGGCCGACCCGTTGAGGGGCTTGGCGTAGGCGTGGTCGTACCAGCCGTCGCTGTCGTCGTACGCGACGACGATCGCGGTGTCCTTCCACTGCGGCGACTTCTGGATCGCGTTGATCCGCTCGACCAGGAAGTGCTGCTCGTCGACCGGGTCGGAGTAGGCGGCGTGGCCGTCCTGGTACTCGGCGGCCTTCAGGAAGCTGACGGACGGCAGATGGCCCGTCCTGAGCGCCGCGTCGAAGTCGGTGAGGTCGTAGTTGTGGTTGGCCCGGCCGCTGTGGCCGATCTCCTGGACGTTCTTCGGCGGGAGGTGATGCGGGTTCGCCGTGGACTTGTAGTACTGGAACGGCGCGTGGTGCGGGCTGTAGTCCACCGAGGCGGCGCCGCCGACGTTCTTGTGGGTGGTGCCGGAGCACTTGGCGTAGTGGTCCTGCTCACCGTCCCAGGCGGTGCTGGGGCGGAAGCCGCCCTGGAACCAGCCCCAGCTCACACCCTTGGCGTTGAGCAGATCCCCGACGTTCCGGCCCTGCATCCGGGCCAGGGCGTTGCCGCTGGTGTGGTCCTTGTTGGAGCAGTCGTCGAAGGCCGGGTCCGGGTCATTGATCATCGTGCCGACGCCCTTGGCGTCCGGTGAGGCCACCGTGTACGCGTCCGGCTTGTCGGTTTGCTTCGGGTTCTCGGTGGAGGACGTGGGGTCGGTGGAGATCACGCCATGGGTCTGACCCGAGATCAGCTCCAGCGCTCCGGGGGTGGAGGGGCCGTAGGCCGAGCTGAAGGAGCGGTCGCTCATCGCGTAGTGCTGGGCGTAGTTCCACAGGCCGGTGACGGTGTTCCCGTCGTAGTAGTCCATCACCAGACCGGGCTCGCCGAACAGCCCGGTGCACTTGCTGACCTCGGTGTTCTCCACGAACTTATCGGCCTTGCCGCCATTGGCGGCGTACTGCTCGGGGCCGTAGGAGTGGTTCTGGTCGCAGGTCATGGCCTGGTCGCTGCGCAGCCGCTTGGGCTTGTAGAGATTGGGGTTCTTCTCCAGCAGCCCGGCGTGCGCCAGGGTGTCGATGTCCTTGGGGGTGTCCTTGGCCGGCGTGAACCTGGTGCCGTCCGTGTTCGCCGCCTTGGGGTAGGTGCCGAAGTAATGGTCGAACGAGATGTTCTCGTCGAAGATCACCACCACATGCTTCACCGGGGTCGCGGTGTGGTCGCCCTTGGCGGGCGCGGCCCATACGGGGGCCGCCCCGCCCACGGTCGCCAGGGCCGCGGCGCCGGCCAGGGCACCCCAGTGCGTGACCCGGCCACGCCGTCGGCCGCCTTCGGATCCTGCCGTGCCGCCCATGCCATGCCTCCACATGATTCGCGTTTCACGCCTGCGCCTGATCCTGTGCCGCGGGCAGGACTCTCCGATGGAATCCATGGAGGCGGCCGAGTGAATAGAGGGTCAGAAGAATCCAAGGAACTCTTGAGGTGTTCTTGACCGGATGGTGGGGCGACGTTCAGGACGGACCGTCAGGACAGAAGGGTCCGTCCCAGCCAGTCGGAGCGGTCCCGCACCCCGGGGAGCGCGAAGAAATAGCCGCCGCCGAAGGGGGTGATGTAGTCCACCAGCGGCTCCCCCGCCAGCCGCTTCTGCACGGTCTCGAACTGGCGCTCGAGGTCCTGCTGGTAGCAGCAGAACAGCATCCCCATGTCCAAGTTGCCATTGCCGTCCATGCCCCGGTCGTAGTTGTAGGCACGACGGAGGATGCGCTGGTCCTCGGTCCGGGCGGTGCGCGGATTGGCCATCCGTATATGGCTGTCCAGCGGAATGACGTCGCCCTTGGGGTCCTGTGCGAAGCGCGGGGTGTCGAACTCGTGCTGACCGTCCAGCGGGGCGCCGGAGTCCCGGCTGCGGCCGAACATGCGCTCCTGCTCGCTGATCGACACCCGGTCCCAGAACTCCACCAGCATCCGGATCAGCCGGATCACCTGATAGCTGCCGCCGGTCGCCCAGGCGGGCTCCCCGGAGTGGGCACCCACCCACACCAGACGGTCCATCGCCCGGGCGTCCCGGGTGTCCGGGTTGGCGGTGCCGTCCTTGAACCCCATGTGGTTGCGCGGGGTGCCGGACGGGCGCGGCGGGCTGACGAAGCCGTCGATACGCCAGCGGATCTGCAGCGCGCCCCGGGTGTGCCGGGCGATGTCGCGCAGCGCGTGCAGCACCGTGTCCGTGCTGTCGGCACACAGTTGGAGGCTCAGATCGCCATGGCACCAGTCGGGGTCGAGGTCGTCGTCGGGGAAGGACCGCATCGCGTGCAGCCGCCGGGGCTTGCGGTCCCGCAGTCCGTAGCGCTCGTCGAAGAGCGAGGCACCCACGCCGACGGTCGCGGTCAGCCGGTCGGCGGCCACCTGGGGGCCCAGGGTGCCGGAGTCGGCGGGCGGCGCGGTGATCCCGACCGGGTCGGGGGTGCCTCCGGCGGTGAGGAAGCGGCACCGCTCGGTGAGCGCACGGAAGGCGTCGGCCAGTTCCTCGCGCCCCTCGGCCATGGTGTCGAGCGCGATGAACGCGGTGGCCCGCTGGGGCGGGGTGAGGATGCCGGCCTGATGGGTGCCGTGGAAGGGGACGCGGGTGGGCCTCTTCTCCGGCCCGTCCTCCTTCGCGGCCGCCGTGCCCGCGGCCGCGCCCGCCATCGCGCCGACCGTGCCCGCGGCAGCGCCCAGCAGAAAGCCCCTGCGCAGCACCTCGCTCACCGGGTCCTCCGCACATCCATCAGCGCCGCCACCTGGGCCAGCCGCTCCACCAGCGCGCCCGCGTCCGCGTTGAGCCGCTGGCGCCCGGTGCGGCTCAGCCGGTCCAGCGGGGTCCAGCGGTCGCCGTGGTGTGAGCGCTCCAGGGTCCGCTCGGTGCGGTCCAGGTCGCTCTTCAGCTCGGGCAGCCAGGAGGCGCGGGGCTTCAGCAGCGGCTCCAGCCGGCGCAGCACGGCCCGGGTGCCGTCCAGGTTGGCCCGCGCGGTGGCCAGGTTGGTGCCGCTGCCGTAGTCGGTGCGGCCGGTCAGCTCGAACTGCACGGTGTTCTCCATGATCTCGTGCGCCCGCAGGCCCAGGTCGGCCGGGTCCATCCGTACCTGCGGCCAATCCTTCCGCAGCTCTCGGACGTCCTCGGCGAGCCGGTCGGCGACCGGGCGCAGTGAGCTCGCGGACTCGCCGTGCCACAGGCCGTACTCGAGGCGGTGGAAGCCGGTGAAGTCCGGGTCACGGACTCCGTCGGGCAGCCCCGCCGTGGTGCCGTTGATGGCCCCGTCGGCGTCGCCGAAGGTGCCATAGGCGGCGCCCATCCGCTCGTACATCAGATGGGCGGGCAGCCAGGCCGCACGGGCCGTGGCCAGGTCACCGCAGTGGATGGCCGAGCGCAGCGCGTCCGTGCGCCGCACCAGCTCGTCCATCCGGCCCGCCACCCACTTCTGGTAGGCGATGGTCGGCGGAATCAGATCCTGCTGGCTGACCGGGACCACGGCCGGTCCACCGCCCCGCGCCGGTCCGGGCACGGTGACGGTGGGCCCGGTGACCGCGTCCGCGTCCTCGGGCAGGCAGACGAAGGCGTAGGAGCCCCCGCCGAGCGTGACGCTCAGCGGTCTGCTGGTGCCGGGGCCCAGGCCCTCCACCTCTCCGTAGACGGCGCCGTTCGCCGGATCGGTGAGATAGACCTCGGCCGGTCTGCTGGAGGTGTTCCGCAGCTCGAACACCTGCTTGCCACGGGCGGCATCGGTCCAGCCACGGCCGCAGCCGCCCTCGGACACCTCGACGGAGGTGTGCCGCAGCCCGTCCGATGCCTTCAAGGGCGAGCTTCCGCTCGTGGAGGGGTGCGCACGAGGGCTGTCCGAGGAGCCTCCGCCGACCGCCAGCACGCCGATTCCGACGGCCGTGGCCACCGTCACCGCACCGGCGACCAGCAGATGACGTGCCGGCGGGACCGGGGAGAGATGTTGGCGACGCACGGCTGCATGCTAGGCGCAGTCCGATAAGCGGAATGCACTGATGGCCAAAGAGCTGCATGGAATTCCGCCGGGGTTCAGCTCCCCGTCACCGACTCCTCGGGACCTTCGGCGCGCCCGCCTGCGGCCGCGCCACCCGCCGCTGTCCCCCGCTATCCGCCGCTCCGGGCGAAGAGCGTGCCCAGCCGGTCATGGACCGGATCGCGGCCCAGCAGCCGCAGCCCCTCCCAGACCGTGACCTGGTTGGCCGTGAGCACCGGCTTGCCCAGCTCCGCCTCCAGATCCGGAATCCAGGCGGCGGTGTGCAGGGCGGTGTCCGGCAGGAGCACCGCCTGGGCCTCGGGGTGGTCCCCGGCGCGGCCCAGCTCCAGCACCTCCTCCCGGCCCCAGGTGCCGACCTCCGCTGCCGTGATGATCCCGCTGCCGCGCATCGAGACCACCTCGGCGCCGGCCGCCTTCAAAAATGCCCGGAAGTAGTCGGCGACGTCCTCCGGGTAGGTGGCGGCGATGGCCACCCGGTCGGCGCCGAGCGCCTGCACCGCGTGGGCGAAGGCGAAGGAGGTGCTGGAGGCGGGCATCCCGGCCGTCTCGCTCAGCTCGCGCACCTGCTCCTTGGCGCCCTCCCAGCCGAAGACGAAGCTGGCGCTGGTGCACGCCCACACCACGGCCCGGGCGCCGCGCTCGGCGAGCTCGGCGACACCGGCCGCGAGACGGGCCGCCGACCCCATCTCCAGCAGGGCGTCCACCCGATGGGCGTCCTCACCGATGTCGGTGTGGACCAGCGGAAGCCGGACGTCGCCGCTGTCGCCGCCGAGCATGCCTTCCAGGCGCGGGTATTCGTCCTCGGCGGAGTATCCGGGGTAGAGAAAGCCCACCGTGTCCGGGGCCGGGTGCGTCGAGTCCACCATGACTGCCTCCTTGACTGGCGGCCCCCGCGAGCGCCGCCCCTGCACTGCTGTCACTTCTCCTACACCGCCGACGCCCGGCGGGTTCCCACCCGCCGGACGGCCTCCCTGGCGTAGGTGACGGGCCTGCCCGTCCCACCCGGACAGGTTTCCCGGCCACGCCGGGGCGCCCACCCCGGCCACCGGAGCGGGCCCGGCCGCGCCAGGGCGCCCGCCCCCTCACTCCGGGGCGGGCCGCCCTTCACCTCACGTCACATCACGCCGGGCCGCCGCCTCACCCCGCGGCCGGGCCTCCGGAATCGTCGAGGTAGGGGCCCTCGCCGAGGCCGGTGCCGAAGCCCGGGTCGAGCCCGTCGGCCGGGTCGCCGTCAGACCCCGGCGGGGCCGCCCCGGCCAGCGCCGCCTCCGGCTCGTCCACCACGGACTCGACCGACTCCACGGCCCCGAGCATCGACTCGACGACCGGGTCCGTCACTGGGAGCGGGCCGCTCGGCGACACCGACATCCCCGCCGGACCGGACCGGGCGGCCGGGTCCAGCAGCGCCTGGTACGGACCGACGGCCCGGGCGCCGATCGCCCGCAGCGCCGCCCACATGGTGACCTGGTTCGCGGACAGCACGGGCATCCGCAGCTCCGCCTCCAACTGCGGGATCACGTCGTAGGTCGGCAGATTGGTGCAGCTGATGAAGAGCGCGTCGGTGGCCCCGACCACTGCCTGCCGGGCCATGTCGACCACATCGCGGTACGGCACCTTCCAGATGTGCCGGGTCAGTCCGAGGTACGCCCGTCCGGTGACGGTCATCCCGCCCTCGGCCAGATACTCCTCCAGCGAGTCGGTGACGGACTGGGTGTACGGCGTCACCACGGCGATCCGCCGGGCGCCGATCTCCCGCAGCGCCTCCAGCAGCGCGCCCGAGGTGGTCAGCGACGGGATCTCACCCGCCTGGGACATGGCCGCGCACATCGCGCGCTCCCCGGCCACACCGCCGACGAAACTGCCCGAGGTGCACGCGTACGCCACCACTTCCGGTGCGACGGCCGTCAGCGCCTGCACCGCGTCGTGCAAGGTCTCGTGCTCACTCACGAGCCGCGCCAGGTCGAGGCTCACCTCGACGGGTACGAACGGGGTACGGGTGAGGTGGAGGGATACCTCGTCCGGCACCCAGCGCCACAGCTCACGGTCGAGTGCGAAGTCGAACGGTGCCACCACACCCACGCCGCGCTGCGGCTGTGGGCCACCCAGAAAAGAGACGTCCAAAGCGAGCCCCAATACGGAACGGAGGGACTGGACCATTGGCCAGAGATTTGGATGGAGAGAGCCGGCCTGATGCCGGGGACGCCGGGACAGATGCCGTTGTTGACGACGGTAGTTTCCGCTGCCTAGCGTGGTCAATCCTCAAACTGAGGCGCCTGCCCGCTCCTTCTTCAGGCAAACCCATCCACGTTTCGAAACGGTTTCCCGCCTATGTCCGAAAGCACAGTTGTCGTCTTCGGCGACCAGCCGCCGGTCCACCTGGACCGGGTGGCCGGCCGGGCCAAGGTGCTCGTCTGTGACGAGAATTCGCTGCCCCAGGCGCTCCCCACCGCGGATGTGCTCCTGGTCTGGGACTTCACCTCCGACGCGGTCCGCGACGCCTGGCCCGGCGAGGGCCCGCGACCGGCGTGGGTCCATACCGCGAGCGCGGGGGTGGACCGGCTGCTCTGCCCCGAACTCATCGCGTCCGACACCGTGTTGACCAATGCTCGAGGGGTCTTCGAGCAGCCGATCGCGGAGTATGTGGCCGGTCTGGTGATCGCCATGGCCAAGGACTTCCACGGAAGCTGGGAGCTTCAGCGACAGCGACGCTGGCAGCACCGCGAGACGATGCGGCTGGCCGGAACGCGCGCCGTGGTCGTGGGCGCGGGTCCCATCGGCCGGGCGATCGGCTCCACCCTGACCGCGCTCGGCGTGGTGGTCGACCTGGTGGGCCGCACCGCTCGGCAGGGCGTGCGCGGCGGTGACGAGCTGCCCGAGCTGCTTCCGTCGGCCGACTGGGTGGTGAGCGCGGCGCCG
This sequence comes from Streptomyces yongxingensis, assembly GCF_055597465.1. Lineage (NCBI taxonomy): Bacteria > Bacillati > Actinomycetota > Actinomycetes > Kitasatosporales > Streptomycetaceae > Streptomyces > Streptomyces yongxingensis. The sequence continues at coordinate 6,823,293 of NZ_CM145717.1, read as the reverse complement.
CTCACCGACGCCAACCGCGGCATGTTCGACCGCGCCGTCTTCGACCGGATGAAGCCCTCCGCCCGGTTCATCAACGTCGGCCGCGGCCCCCTGGTCGTCGAGAAGGACCTTACGGCGGCCCTGGTCGCCCGGCGGATCGCCGGCGCGGCCCTGGATGTCTTCGAACACGAGCCGCTGGCCTCGGACGATCCCCTGTGGGACGTGCCCGGGCTGTTCGTCTCGCCCCATATGAGCGGCGACACGGTCGGGTGGCGCGACCACCTGGCCGACCAGTTCCAGGACAACTACGAGCGCTGGTGCGCGGGCGAACCACTGCTCAACATCGTCGACAAACGCCTCGGGTACGTACCGGTGGACTGATCGCAGGACCTGAACGGAGAGCCGGATGACCGACATGCACGACCTGACAGCCGTTCAACTCGTCGAGCGCTACGCCTCCGGCGAGCTCTCCCCCGTCGAGGCGACCCGTGCCGTCCTCCACCGGATCGAGCAGATTCAGCCGGAGGTGAACGCCTTCACCCGGGTGGACGCCGAGGGCGCGCTGCGGCAGGCGGAGGAGTCCGCCGAGCGGTGGCGGCGCGGGGCCCCGGCGGGCCTGGTGGACGGCGTCCCGGTGTCGGTGAAGGACATCCTGCTGCAGCGCGGCGCCCCCACGCTGCGCGGTTCGCGGACCGTACGCCCCGAGGGCAAGGCGTGGGACGAGGACGCGCCCTCGGTGGCACGGCTGCGCGAGCACGGCGCGGTGTTCGTGGGGAAGACCACGACCCCGGAGTTCGGCTGGAAGGGCGTCACCGACAGCCCGGTCCACGGGGTCACCGGCAATCCGTACGACCCCCAGCGGACCGCGGGCGGCTCCAGTGGCGGCAGCGCGGCCGCGGTCGCGCTGGGCGCGGGTCCGCTGAGCCTCGGGACGGACGGCGGGGGCTCGGTCCGTATCCCGGCGGCCTTCTGCGGCATCTTCGCGCTGAAACCCACCTACGGGAGGGTTCCGCTCTATCCGGCGAGCGCGTTCGGCACCCTGGCCCATGTGGGGCCGATGACCCGGGACGCGGCGGACGCGGCGCTGCTGATGGATGTGATCTCCGGTCCGGACTGGCGCGACTGGTCCCAGCTCGGCCCCGCCGAGGGCAGCTTCCGGGAGGCGCTCACCTCCGGCGGGGGCGGGGTGGACGGCCTGCGGGTCGCCTACAGCCCGGCGCTCGGCGGCTCGGCCGTGGTCGACCCGGAGGTGGCCGCGTCGGTGCGCCGGGCGGTTGACCTGCTGGCGGAGCTGGGCGCGGTGGTCGAGGAGATCGACCCGGGGTTCGAGGACCCGGTGGAGGCGTTCCACACGCTGTGGTTCAGCGGCGCGGCCCGGGTGGTGCAGCCGCTGGGGCAGGAGGACTGGGAGCTGCTGGACCCGGGGCTGCGCGAGATCTGCGCCCAGGGGGCGTCGTACAGCGCGCTGGACTATCTGGCGGCCGTGGATGTGCGGATGGCCCTCGGCCATGCGATGGGACGGTTCCACTCCGCGTACGACCTGCTGGTCACCCCGACGCTGCCGATCACCGCGTTCGAGGCGGGGGTCGAGGTGCCCAAGGGGTCGGAGCACACCCGGTGGACCGGCTGGACGCCGTTCACCTACCCGTTCAACCTGACCCAGCAGCCCGCGGCCTCGGTGCCGTGCGGCCTGAGCGGCGCGGGCCTGCCGATCGGGGTGCAGCTCGTGGGCGCGCGCCACGCGGACGCGCTCGTGCTGCGGGCGGCGCACGCGCTGTTCGAGGCGGGGCTGGCGGACGGGGTGCGCCCGCCGGCGGCGTAAGGCCCGTTGCCCGGACCCGGGGCCGGACCCGGGCCCGGGGCCAAGGCCAGGGCCAGGGCCAGGACCGCTCCGCCCCGTAACCCGGGCCCGGGGCCGCTCCGCCCCGGCCCGGCCCATGCCTACGCCGGGCACAAGCCGAGGGCCCGCGCCCGGCGTGAGCCGAGGTCTACTCCCGGCGGAAGTTCAGCGTCTCCCCCAGCGCCCCCGCGCGCCACAGGTCCTGGCAGGCGTCGGCCATGCGGTCGAGGCCGTCCACGATCGTGCCCCAGACGATCCCGGGCACCCAGCCCGCGTCACCGTTGATCAGCAGGTTGTTCCGCTCGTAGAAGAGCGCCAGGTCGATCACCTGCCGCCGCCCCTGGTGCTTGGCCTCGGTCTCGTATCCGTACGACTTGGTCCCGAGCTGGGTGTCCGTGAAGGTGAAATAGCACAGGTCCCCGGGGATCGGGGTGATCGTCGGGTTCTCGAGGGGCGGCTCCTCGGGCGCGAAGGGGGGCAGCAGGGTGTAGATCTCATTGCGTGCGTACTTCGCGTGATACACATCACCCCCGAGCGGCAGCGCGTTCCACACCGCGTCGCAGGTGATCGGCGCGAGATCGTCAAGGAGCTTGGCCGTGCAACTCACCCCGCGCTTGTCGAGCGAGACCTCGATGAACCGGTCGGCTCGGTCAACCATCGACTTTCCTCCAGGTCGCTTCGGAACCAGTCCTGTCCCAGGGGACTACCCAGACATCGGCTGTATCAAGGGCCGGAAACGGCCCGCATACATTTGCCGGAGTCGGGTAGCCGCGCGCCCATGGCTCCACCACGTGGGAAAGACACCGATAGCAGAGAAATAGCAAAAATGGGCCCAAGCCGCCGCGCTCTTCTCGCCGGCGGTGCGGCCCTGGGTCTGCTGGGCGCGGCCGGCTGCAGCCGGGTGTCCGGCTCGGGCGCCAAGGACGGGGGCAACCTGCTGGAGCGACTGCGGTCGCAGGGGACGGTCCGGCTGGGAATTGCGGGGGAGATCCCATTCGGCTACATCGACAAGAACGGCGAGTTCACCGGCGAGGCGCCGGAGATCGCGAAAATCATCTTCAAGCGGCTGGGCGTGCCCAAGGTCCAGCCGGTGCCGACCGAGTTCGGCTCGCTCATCCCGGGCCTTCGCTCGCAGCAGTTCGACGTGGTCTCGGCGGGCATGTACATCAACCCCGAGCGCTGCGCCCAGGTGATCTTCTCCGACCCCGACTACCGCATGCGTGACGCGTTCATCGTGCGCAAGGGGAACCCCAAGAACATCCACAATTACGACGACATCGCCAAGCAGAAGGCCAAAATGGCCACCGGCACCGCATACGCCCAGATCGGCTATGCGGAGGACGCCGGGATCAAGCAGAGCGACATGCTGATCCTCCCCGATCAGCTCGCCGGGCTGCTGGCCGTGGAACAGGGCCGGGCCGATGTCTTCGCGGGCACGACCGTGACCGTCCACAACGTGGTGAAGCAGCGGAACAGCCGGCAGGCCGAGGCCACCGAGCCGTTCCAGGCGTACGTCGGCGGCAAACCGGACATCGGCGCCGGCGGCTTCGCCTTCCGCCCCGAGGAGACCAAGCTCCGGGACGCCTTCAATGTGGAGCTGCACAAGATGAAGAAGAGCGGCGAGCTGCTGCGGATCGTGCGGCCCTTCGGCTTCACCAAGGAAGAGATGACCGATCTGACCGCCAAGGAGCTGTGCTCATGACGGCCGGGCTGTGGGAAAACTGGCTTCTTCCGGGCGTCTGGATCACCATCCAGCTGACCCTGTACAGCGCGGTCTTCGCGGCCGTCGTGGCGTTCGGCATCGGGATCGCGCGCACCTCCCGGCTGTGGATCGTCCGCTTTCTGACCGGCTTCTATGTGGAGGTCTTCCGCGGCACCTCGGCCCTGGTGCTGATGTTCTGGCTGTTCTTCGTGATGCCGCTGGCCTTCCAGTTCCAGCTGGTGCCGATGTGGGCCGCGGTGCTGGCGCTGGGCCTCACCTACGGGGCGTACGGCTCGGAGATCGTGCGCGGCGCCCTCGCCGCGGTGGCCCCGGCGCAGCGTGAGGCGGCCATCGCGCTCAGCTTCACGCCCGCGCAGCGGATGCGCCGGGTGATCCTGCCGCAGGCGATCCCGGAGATGATCCCGCCCTTCAACAATCTGCTGATCGAGCTGCTGAAGGCGACCGCCCTGGTCTCCGCCGTGAGCGTCGCCGACATCACCTTCGCCGCCCAGCTCTCGCGGCTGGCGACCGGTGACAGCCTGGAGATCTACACGATCATCCTGGTCCTTTACTTCGTGCTGGCCTTCGTCCTCACCCGGCTGATGCGGCTGCTGGAGCGGCGCGCCAAGGCGGGCATCGGCCAGGCCCCCGTGAAGTCCGACAAGGGCCCGATGGTCACCCGGAAGCTGTCCTCGCGCCAGGAGGCCGAGCAGTCGTCCAACATCATCACGGCGGGAGGTGCCCAGTGAGCTGGAACTGGGATGTGGCCAAGGACTTCCTCCCCGAGCTGGGCAACGGGCTGCTGATCACCCTGGAGGCGACCGCCCTGGGCTCGGTCCTGGCGTTCGCGCTCGGCCTGGTGTGGGCGATGGCCTTCCGCTCGCCGACCCGCTTCGTCCGCTGGCCGGTGGCGGCGGTCGTGGAGTTCATCCGCAACACTCCGCTGCTGGTGCAGTTGTTCTTCTTCTACTACGTGCTGCCGACCTGGGACATCAAGTTCTCGGCGCTCACCACCGGGGTGATCGCGCTCGGTCTGCACTACTCGACGTACACCGCCGAGGTCTACCGGGCCGGTATCGACGGTGTGCCCAAGGGCCAGTGGGAGGCGGCGACCGCGCTCAGCCTCTCCCGCGGCCGTACCTGGACCGCGGTGATCCTGCCGCAGGCCATTCGCCGGGTGGTGCCCGCACTGGGCAACTACGTCATCGCGATGCTGAAGGACTCCCCGATGCTCGCGCTGATCGGCGTCGTCGACATGCTGCAGAAGGCGCGCGCGGAGGGCGCGTCGTCCTTCCAGTACATCGAGCCCTACACGATGGTCGGCATCGCCTTCATCCTCATCGCCTATCCGGCTTCCCTTCTGATGCGAGCCCTGGAGCGTCGTCTTGGCCACTGAAACCGACCACACGAACCCTGCCGTGGACGGCAGTGAACTGATCCGCTTCGACCAGGTGACCAAGCGCTTCGGCAGCAATACGGTCCTGGACAACCTCGACTTCTCGGTCTCCTCCGGCAAGCACGTCACCCTGATCGGCCCCTCGGGCTCGGGCAAGACCACGATCCTGCGGCTGCTGATGACGCTGATCAAGCCGGACGAGGGCACGATCAAGGTCGACGGCGACTACCTGACCCATGAGGACAGGGCCGGCAAGCTGGTCCCGGCGGGTGAGAAGCACACCAGAGAGGTGCGCAAGAAGATCGGAATGGTCTTCCAGCAGTTCAACCTCTTCCCCAATATGCGGGTGCTGCGGAACATCACCGAGGCCCCGGTGCATGTGCTGGGCCTCAGCAAGGACGAGGCCGAGACCCGCGCCCGGGAGCTGCTCGACCTGGTCGGGCTCGGCGACAAGTGCGACGCGTACCCGACGCAGCTCTCCGGCGGGCAGCAGCAGCGGGTGGCGATCGCCCGGGCGCTGGCGATGCGGCCGCAGGTGATGCTGCTGGACGAGGTGACGTCGGCGCTGGACCCGGAGCTGGTGGCCGGGGTGCTGGATGTGCTGCGTGACATCGCTCATACAACGGACATCACCATGCTCTGCGTCACCCATGAGATGAACTTCGCGCGGGACATCTCCGACGATGTGCTGATGTTCGACTCGGGCCGGGTGATCGAGTCCGGACCGCCGGAGAAGATCTTCACCGAGCCGGAGCACGAGCGGACGAGGGAGTTCCTGAGCGCGGTCCTCTAGCCCTTCGGCCGGATCGCCCGACCCCTGCCGGCTGATCATCCGGCCCCTGACCGGCAGATCATCCGGCGCCTGCCGGGCTGATCATCCGTCCCCTGCGGGGTCCGGTCCGGCGCTGCCCCCGCGGCCCTCCCGCGGGGGCACGCCACTGTCATATGCCGAGGACATACGCCCCTGCTGACCGGGGCCGATGCGCCTCGGCAATATCCTCAACAGCCGATCCGGATAAGCCCCTTGGCGGTTATCGTGATACAAAGCCACGCCAACCTGCGAGGGGGGAAATCGTGGCGCTCAGGCCCGAGCCGACCGCGCCGTTCCACTCGGTGCAGCACGCCCTCCGCATCCTGGAGGTCGTCGCCAAACACTCGTCCGGCGTCAGCGACATCATGCTCGCCAGGGAGACCCGGCTACCGGCCCACCAGCTCGCCGATCTGCTGCGGATGCTGCGCCGCGAGGGCTATGTGGAGCAGATCGCCGATGGCGCCTACGTCGGCGGCAACGCCCTGACCCTGCTGGGCTCCGCCGCCCCCGACCGCGGCCACGCCGTCCGGGACAAGCTCCAGCAGTCGCTCATCGCCCTGCGCGACTCGGTGGGCGCGGCGGTCTATCTCAGCCGCTATGTGGACGGCGAAATCAAGATCACGCAGTATGCGGACGGGCCGCGCACGCCCAAGGTCAACGAGTGGGTGGACTTCCGCTCCGCCGCGCACGCCATGGCGCTCGGCAAATGCCTGCTCACCCAGCTCGACCACGACAGCCGCCGCGATCACCTCGCCCGCCACAAGACGGTGCGGCTCACCTCCCGGACCACCACCAACGAGAAGGTGCTGTTCCGCAAGCTGGACAGCCAGCCCGCCACCGTCCCCGTCCTTGACCTGCAGGAATACGCGGTCGGCACGGTCTGCGCGGCGGTTCCGATCAGCGCCGGGCGCTCGGTCGGCTGTCTGGCCCTCTCCCTCCCCCTGGCCCATGCCCACCGCCTCCGCCAGGCCGCCGACACCCTCAACCGCGAGGCGGCCCCGATGCTGCTCTCCCTCTCCATCTGAGCCCATCTGGGCGTGGTCGGAACCACCCCTCCGGACCAGGTACTATTTATGTCGTCAGCAGGCGCCGCTAGCTCAGTTGGTTAGAGCAGCTGACTCTTAATCAGCGGGTCCGGGGTTCGAGTCCCTGGCGGCGCACCGTGACATTGGTCTGGGGCTTCTCGGTTTTCCGGGAAGCCCCAGACGCGTTTCTCACCGCCCCGCCCCTTCACTCTCGGGAGTGATCCGCTACGGTTTGCGCCCCCGTCGCACCGGCGCCCGGAACACTGGCTTCATCCAGGAAAGGGGTGCAACATGACGGTTATGAGCGAGCGCACGCACATGCTGGTGGAGGAGTTCGAGGAGATCGCCTCCACGGTGCCCGAAACCGTCACGTTGGAGTTCATCAACGGACGGATCGAGGAGAAGCACGTGGCCGACGGGGATCACGAGACGATCATCATGTGGCTGCTCAGGCAATGTATGCAGAGTCGCCCAGAGCTCGACCTCCATACGTCTCAGGGTCTGAAGGTCGGGGAGTACCGCAACGGGCGGGCTCGCCCGGACGGCTCGCTGGCACCCATCGCGCACTTCGCGGGACAGGGAGAATGGGCCGAGCCTGACGGAGTGCTGATGACCGTCGAGGTCACGTCGTACGATCGGGACACCGATAGCCGCGACCGCCAGGAGAAACCAACCGCCTACGCGGCTGCAGGCATCCCCGTGTACCTCCTTGTGGACCGTGATGCCTGCGCGGTCATCGTGCACACCAACCCCGACCCGAAGAGCGCCTGCTACCTCGACATCCACCGGGCGCCCTTCGGCGAGCAGGTCGTGCTCCCGGGGCCCGTGGACATCACGCTCGACACGGAGATCCTGAAGAACTACGTCCGCTGAGTCTCCGCCCGGCGCCGGGGCCCGGTGGGCACAGGGCAGGGGCGGCGAGGCCGGGCGAGGGTCTTCAGTGCCGCTGTCGGCTTGGGGGGCCCTTGATCTCCAGCGTGCTCAGCAGTTCCTCGGTGGCCGCGGCGATCGTTTCGACCGCCTTGTCGAAGGCGGCGGCGTTGTGCGGAGCGGGCTGGCGGAAGCCGCTGATCTTGCGGACGTACTGGAGGGCGGCGGCGCGCATGTCGTCCTGCGTGACGGTCTCGGCGTACGGCGCGCGGAGCGTCTTGATGGATCTGCACATACCCCCGACCGTACGCCGAGGGTCCGACAACGCCCCAGCCGTCACCACAGGCCCGCCGTCACTCCAGCGACAGCCCTGCCAAGGTCACCACCGGCCGCACCGCGCCACCGGGCGCGGCATCGTCCCCTACGCCCTCCTCCCTTACGGCGACCGCCGCGTGGTAGCCGGGCGGGGCGTCGAGGTCGGCGAAGGCCCAGCCGCGCGGGCCGGGCGGGGCGCCGGCCGGGGCCAGTCCCTCGGCGAGCCCGACGTGGTGGGCGCCGATCCCGCCCGGCAGCCCCGTGCCGATGCCCTTGAGGTACGCCTCCTTACGGACCCAGCAGCCCAGGAACGCCTCCTCCCGCAGCTCCTCCGGCAGCGCGTCGATCGCCGCCCGCTCCTCGGGGTGCAGCTGCCCGACCAGCCCCGTCAGCCGGGCCCCGGCGCGCCCGGGGTCCCGCTCCTCGACATCGGCGCCGACGGGCACTCCGGCGACGGCACACAGGGCCGCGTCCCCGGAGTGGGAGAGGGAGAAGTGCAGCGCGTCCTCGCCCGCCAGGGCCGGGCGGCCGTGCGGTTTCTCGCAGTCCGGCATGCCGCAGGTCTCCCGGGTGAACGCGACCTCGGCCGGGGCGATGCCGAGATAGCCGCCGAGCAGCGTCCGCAGCCCCACATGGGAGGTCACATAGCGCTCGCGCGCCACGTCCGACCGCAGCCGCGCCGCGCGCTCGCGCTCCCGCTCGTCCAGCATGCCCTCCGCGACGGCGGCGGCAGCGGCGGCGTACGGCGGGATCCGCAGCAGCCATACGGCCACCTCGCCGGGGCCGGGGCGGTCCCCGGGGCCGGGCAGGGCGCGGACCGGGGCCCATCGCCGGGGCTCGGGTGCGGGCTGAACCGGGCTGGTGAAGGACACTGTTCGGCTTCCCCCGTGATATCGGCCGATGACGCGCTCACTGTGGACGTACTGACGGTACAGCGGCGCGCGCGGCGCGCCGTAGGTGCCCCGCCGTCGGAACGCGCCACCACGACCGCTTCACACGCCCCCAACGCCCTTGCCACACAGCGGCGTTGCCGATCGCGGGCACCCGGTGACTTAGGCCACGTTCACGTTCCGGCCGACGCGGTCACCCGCCCGTCCGCACTACGATCGCGCACGTCCGGGCACGATCGGTGATGGGGGTTTGACGACCATGGCGACGGGATTCCTGGCCAAGGCGGCCTCAGCGGTGACCCTCCCGGTGGCACCGCTGTACGGCGCCTTCCTCTCGTACATGATCTTCCACCCGCCCCGCAGACCGCATCACAAGACCCCCGCCGACCTGGGGCTGACCAGCACCGACGTCAACGTTCCGCTGAACGGGCAGCAGGGCCGCGGGCTGCACGTCTGGCTCATCCCCGGCGACGCCGAGCGGGTCGTGGTGCTCGGACACGGCCTGGGGCTCAGCAAGTCCGCGAGCCTGGCGCACGCGCGGCTGCTCAGCGAGGCGGGCTATACGGTCGCCATGTTCGACCACCGCAACCACGGTAAGAGCGTCGCGGACCGTGCGGGCTGGGGCATGAGCGACCGTCACACCGACGATGTGGTCGCCGTGGTGCGGCACATGCGGTCGATGGACGAGTACGCCGCGGCGCGCATCGCGATCTACGGCTTCTCGATCTCGACCTTCCCCTCCTTCTACATGCTCAAGAGGGAGGACTGCCCGGTCGACGCGGTGGTCTTCGACAGCGGCCCGGCACTGGAGCTGGCCCCGCTGTTCCGGAACTTCGTCGCGGCCGGCGGGGTGCCGATCCCCGGCCCGCTGGGCGCCGGCCCCTCCCGCCCGGTCGTGGAGTCGGTCGCCTCGTCGGCCGCCGTGGCGATGCTGCGGGTGCAGTGGCCGCCGCCGCTCGGGGGCGCGTACGAGCGCACCCCGATGCTCTTCCTGACCGGTGAGCGCGACACCATGATCCCCGCCTCGGGGGTACGGGCGCTGGCCGAGCGCTATCCGCTGGCCGAGGTGCACACCCTGCCCGAGACCGAGCACCTTCAGGGGATCAAGACCCAGCCGGAGACGTACGCGGAGACCCTCCTGGGCTTCCTGGAGCGGACGCTCAAGGACTGACCCTTACGACGCCTTACGGTGGGCCCGACCGGGCCCGGCCCACCGTAAGGACGCCATGGCGGCGGGTCAGTCCTTGAGTTCGCAGATCACCGCGCCCGCGCTGACCGAGGCGCCGACGTTCGCGTTCAGGTTCTTGACGATGCCACTGCGGTGGGCGTTGAGGGGTTGCTCCATCTTCATGGCCTCCAGGACCACGATGAGGTCGCCCTCGGCCACGGTGTCGCCCTCGTTGACAGCGACCTTGACGATGGTGCCCTGCATGGGCGATGCGAGGGCGTCGCCCGAGGCCGCCGAGCCGGACTTCTTGACCGCCTTGCGCTTCGGCTTCTTCGAGCCGCCCGAGCCCCCCGCGGCCTCCCCGGGCGACACCGCCAGGCCCAGGACCGCCGGGAGGGAGATCTCCAGCCGCTTGCCGCCGACCTCGACCACGACCGTCTCGCGGGCGGTGGGCTCCTCGGCCTCGTCCGCGCCGGTCGGGGTGAACGGGGCGATGGTGTTGTTGAACTCGGTCTCGATCCAGCGGGTGTGGATGGTGAACGGCTCGCTGGTGAACGCCGGGTCCTTCACCACCGCCTGGTGGAACGGGATCGCGGTGGCCATGCCCTCGACCTGGAACTCGGCCAGGGCGCGGGCCGCCCGCTCCAGGGCCTGCCGCCGCGTGGCGCCGGTGACGATCAGCTTGGCCAGCAGCGAGTCCCACGCCGGGCCGATGACGCTGCCGGACTCCACGCCCGCGTCCAGCCGCACACCCGGCCCGGCGGGCGGCACGAAGGAGGTCACCGTGCCCGGGGCGGGCAGGAAGTTGCGGCCCGGGTCCTCACCGTTGATCCGGAACTCGAAGGAGTGGCCGCGCATCGGCGGATCGTCGTAGCCGATGGCCTCGCCGTCGGCGATGCGGAACATCTCCCGCACCAGGTCGATGCCGGTGACCTCTTCGGTGACCGGGTGCTCCACCTGGAGACGGGTGTTGACCTCCAGGAACGAGATCGTGCCGTCCATCCCGACGAGGAACTCCACCGTCCCCGCCCCGACATAGCCCGCCTCCTTGAGGATGGCCTTGGAGGCGGTGTAGAGCTGGGCGTTCTGCTCTTCGGTCAGGAAGGGGGCGGGGGCTTCTTCGACGAGTTTTTGGTGGCGGCGCTGGAGGGAGCAGTCGCGGGTGGAGACCACGACGACGTTGCCGTGGGTGTCGGCCAGGCACTGGGTCTCGACGTGGCGGGGCTTGTCGAGGTAGCGCTCGACGAAGCATTCGCCGCGGCCGAAGGCGGCCACGGCCTCGCGGACGGCGGAGTCGTAGAGCTCGGGGACTTCCTCCATGGTGCGGGCGACCTTCAGGCCGCGGCCGCCGCCGCCGAAGGCGGCCTTGATGGCGATGGGCAGGCCGTGCTGCTCGGCGAAGGCCACGACCTCCTCCGCCCCGGAGACGGGGTCGGGGGTGCCGGCGACCAGCGGGGCTCCGGCGCGCTGGGCGATGTGGCGGGCGGCGACCTTGTCGCCCAGGTCGCGGATGGCGTGCGGCGGGGGGCCGATCCAGGTCAGGCCCGCGTCGAGGACGGCCTGGGCGAACTCGGCGTTCTCGGAGAGGAATCCGTACCCGGGGTGGACGGCGTCGGCGCCGGATTCGGCGGCCGCGGCCAGGACCTTGGCCTGGTCGAGATAGCTGGCCGCCGGGGTGTCACCGCCCAGCGCATAGGCTTCATCGGCCGCGCGCACATGACATGCGTCCCGGTCCGGATCGGCGTAGACGGCTACGCTCGCGATACCGGCATCCCGGCAGGCACGGGCAACACGGACAGCGATCTCGCCACGGTTGGCGATGAGCACCTTTTGCATGCTCTCTCTTCCCTCTTCCGAAAAGTTCCGTCCCGTCGAGGACGGTCAAGGTGGCTACCCCAGGGCCCGCTCGAGGAAATCCAGCACCACGCTCGCGTAGCCTTCGGGATCGGTCTCCAGTCCGAGCAGATGCTCGGCTCCCGGCAGGACGTGCGTCTCGGCTTGGGCATAGCGCTCGGCCAGCGCGTCCACCGAGGAGGGCGGCACGATCGCATCGTGCTCGCCCGACATGAACAACAGGGGGATCTTGGCGAACTTGCCCGTCGCGGGCGGCGGCCACTGGGCCCGGAGCATGGCCGGACCCACCGCGCACAGCGTCCGCGCCACCACCGAACGGGCCGGTTCGCCCTTCAGCACGGCGGGCAGCGGCAGCGCCTCCGCCTCCAGGAACTTGCGCAGCAGCGGCGGGACGTCGTGCCCCGGCCCGCTGTCGCACACCAGCGCGTCAAGTTCGAATCCGTCGTGCGTCAACGCCCACATGGACGAGAAGCACGAGAACGAGAAGCCGTAGAAGGCTATCCGCGCCGTGCCATACCCGCGCCGGCCGCGCAGATGGGACACCACGGCCGTGACGTCGCTCGCGAACCGGTCGCCGAGCCCGAACAGCGCCCGGTCGTCGCTGCTGGCCCCGTGGTTGCGGTGGTCGAACAGGCAGACGGTGTACCCGGCGTCGTGCAGGAACTTGGCGTGGCGGAGGCTGTGGTCCTTCGCCGTCGCCATGCTGTGCCCGAGCACCACCACCTTCTCGGGGGACCCGGGGCACAGCCAGGTGTCGAGGTATTTCCGCGCCGCGAAGGGGATCTTCAGCTCGGTGCAGGGCAGCCCGTGGTCCCGGGGGTGCTCCCGCTGTTCCCGGCGCCGCGGATGGAAGGCCAGATACGCCAGCGAGACCCCGAACAGCGGGGCGATCGGCAGGGCCGCGGCCGAGAGGGCGCGGGCTCCCAGGGAAGGAGGCCGCGCCGACGTCTGGCGTGGCTCGGGCATCTGCGTCCTCCAGGAGGGGGAGTGTCCGTCGGCGGTCAGGGCGTTCTCGTCTCGGTCGGGACGGGCGGCTGGACGGGCGGGGGGCTGGGCGGTCGGAACGGGCGGGTGGACGGGCGACAACGTGTGAACGAGCGGGCGGGCGAAGAGTCAGCCACAGCCTCCGGCATGGCCCGGGTCGGCCGACCGGGCGGCGGCGAAGTCCGCGTCCGACGGCCCGGGAAAGGGCGTGTCCCGGGACCGGGAGCCGGACCCCGAGCGGGAGTCGGGCCCGGACCCGGACCCGGAGCGGACCGAGGCGACGAAGGCCGCCAGCCGGTCCACGCCCCAGAACTTGTCATAGCCGTGGGTGAAGAACGGCACGCCGAACGCCCCGGCGTCGCTGAGCGCGAGCAGGGCCCGGAGCCCCCGGCCGCCGCGCAGCTCCTCGTCATCGGCGGCCGCCGCCGCCCGTTCGGCCGGCAGCCCCAGTTCCCCGGCGATGTCCGCGATGGTCGTACGGTCGCAGATGTCGCGGCCCTCCTGCCAGCGCGCTCGGTAGACACGCTCGATCCAGGCGGGGCCGAGCCCCGCGTCCAGCGCGAGGAAGTACGGCAGATGCGGCACCTCCCAGACCGGGTCGTGGTCCACCGGCCAGCTGACCGCGAGCCCGCGGTCGGTCGTCAGCCGACGCACATCCTGGAGGATATAGAGATGCTTCTCCCGGGACATCGCCGAATAGGGGAAGTGATGGCCGTGTTCGGCCATACGGCGCTCCCCGTCCGCGTCCGGCTCCCACCACAGGTGCCATTCCACCGCCTGTGCGACATCCGGATAGCGGTCCATCAGATCACGGTAGGCGATCCAGCTGTACGGGCTGCGGAAATTGAAATAGAACCGCGGTACTTTGCTGCGCTTGGCTGCCACGTCCGTACCCCCTCGCTCGTCCGTCTCCTGCGTGACGCTCGTTCAGCGAGCGGTCACTTCGTGCGCACCGCCCGCACAGCGGTGCCGAGGGTGCCCGTCAGAGGACGATGCCGCCGTCCACCTGGAACACCGCGCCGGTCACATACTCCGCTCCGACCAGGTACGCGACCATGTCGGCAACCTCCTCCGGACGGCCGAAGCGGCGCAGCGGGATGCTCCGCTCCGCCTCCTGGCGCACCCGGTCGGAGAGCGCGGCCGTCATATCGGTCTCGACGAAGCCGGGTGCCACCACATTGGCTCGAATGCCGTACCGGCCGACCTCCTTGGCGAGCGACTTGGTGAAGCCGATGATCCCCGCTTTGGAGGCCGCGTAATTGCTCTGGGTCGCATTGCCGTGGACACCGGCGACGGACGAGATGTTGATGACGCATCCGGACTTGCGTTTCATCATTCCGAACACCACGGAACGGCACAGGTGATAGGTGCCGTCCAGGTTGACCTCCAGGACGCCCCGCCACTCCTCGTCCGTCATCAGCAGCAGCGGATTGTCCCGGGTGATCCCGGCGGAGGTGACCGCGACCTCGACCGGGCCGAGCGACTCCTCGGTGAAGGCGACCAGCTCGCGCACCGCGCCCGCGTCGCGGACGTCCGTCTGCCGGCCGAGCACCCGCCCGCCGCCGAGCCGCGCCGCCGCCTCCTCCAGTTCACGGGCGGCGTCTGGGCTGGAGCGATGGCAGAACGCCACATCGAAGCCGTCCCGGGCCAGCCGCAGCACGGTGGCCCGGCCTATGCCGCGGGAGCCGCCGGAGACCAGCGCGACGCGCGGCGTCGGCTCCTCGTCAGGCGTCGGCTCCTTCGCAGGTGTCGGCTCCTCGTCACCGGATGCGCGGCCCGTGTCGTCGGATATTCGGTCGGACATACGGTGAGGTCCTTCTCCCGGGGTGGTGTGCGGTCAGAGCGGGTCGGGCACGGGCGGGTCGGGCAGGCTCGGGCCGGGCACATGGAGCTCGGTCGCGGGCGGGGCGGTCGCGGGCGGGGCGGTCAGGTCGGAGGCCGGGCGCATGGTCATCGTCAGCCGCCCTATGGTGAGGGCGGTCTCCTTGCCGACCAGGCTCTCCCCCTCGAAGACGTACGTCTCGCCGACCTGGCGGGCCAGCCGCACATGATGCTCCACCACATCGCCTGGCACCACCGGTCGGTGGAACTCGGCGTCGGTGATGCCGCCGAGCAGCATCGCCTTGCCCGAGCGCACATCGGGGTTGGGCCGGTCCCAGGTCACCAGCACCCCGGCCACATGGCACCAGGACTCGATGAGCACCGTCCACGGATAGTGGTAGTCCTCCTCGGACGCGGTGTCCGGCATCCCCTCGTACCAGGGCTCGTTGCAGGTGACCGCCTTCAGCCCGCTCGCCCGCTCGCCCGGCACCAGCTCGGTGACCCGGTCGACCAGCAGCATGGGGTAGCGGTGCGGCAGCATCCGCTTGATCTCATCGACGCTGATCATCCGGCGTCCGCTCCTCGGTCCTGGTCGCTCCGCTGCCCCGCCCCGGCCGCCGCGCCCGGGACGTCCCGGTTCTCGAAGCGCAGCCTTATCTGCGCGGCGGGCCCGCGCCCGGTGGCCGCCGAGGCCCGGCAGCGCCAGCCACCGTCCTTGCGCGACCAGACGTATTCGCTGGTCAGCTCGTCACCGGGGTAGACCGGGCTGAGGAAGCGGGAGGACTCGACGGCCGCCAGGACCCAGCGCCCGCCCGGTTCGCGCTCCGGCAGTGTGGCGAGGGCACCGCGCTGGACGTACTCCACCACACACACCCCGGGGAAGATGGCGAACCCCGGGAAGTGCCCGGCGAACACCTTCTCCGACGCGCCGACCACGGCCACGCACCGGGCGGGCCGCTCACCGGGGAGGCCAGGGTCCACGACCTCCACGGCGCCGTCCACCGGCCCGCACGCCGCCGCCGTCATCTCACTTCCCCATCTTCGAGGCGAGCAGGTCGTGCACCTTCCGGAGCGTGGTGATGTCCTTCATCTCCCGCTCCTCCAGCTTCACCGAGTACTTCTTCTCCAGGACGACCATGACCTCGAGGGCCATGAGGGAGTCCACGCCCAGGGTCTTGACGAAGTCGGCGTCGTCGGTGACGTCCTCCTCGTCCACGTCGAGCACATCCGCGACGAAGGTGCGCAGCTCGTCCATGTCCAGGGCGGCGGTGGCGTCGGCCATGCGGGGGTCTCCTTCCGCTCTCAGAGCGTGGGCTCAGGGTTCGGGGGTGGTGAGCTTGGCGAGGGCGGCGGCCGACTCGACCGGGACGGTGAGCGCGCCGTCCGCGATCCGGCGGATCATGCCGGTCAGCTGGCGCCCGGGGCCCAGCTCCACGAACCGGACACAGCCCAGCTCGCCGGCGAGCGTGCGGACGCTCTCCTCCCAGCGCACCGGGCTGGTGAGCTGGGCCAGTTCGAGGTCCCGCCAGTGCTCGCCGCTCGCGTACGGGCGGGCGTCCACGTTGGCGACGACCGGGGTGTGCTCGGGGGCGAAGTCCACGGCGGCCAGTGCCTCGCGCAGCTCGTCGGCGGCGGCGGCCATCAGCGGGCTGTGGAAGGCGCCGCCGACGGCGAGCCGGATCACCTTGCCCTCGCTCTCCACGGCCAGTTCGGCGAGCCGGTCCACGGCCTCGGCGGTGCCGGAGAGCACGATGGCGCCGGGCGCGTTCACATTGGCGATCCAGACCTGGCCGCCGTCCTCCTGGACCCGGGCGACCAGCGCCTCCACGGTCTCCGGGCCGAGCCGCACCACGGCGGCCATGGTGCCGGGCGACCGCTCGGCGCACGCGCGCATGGCCCGGCCGCGGGCGGCGACGAGGCGGGCGGTGTCGGCGAGCGGCACGGCCCCGGCGGCGTACAGCGCGGTGTACTCGCCCAGGCTGTGCCCGGCGCAGGCCACCGCTCCGCCCAGCAGCCCGGCGGCCTCCGCCTCGCGGTGGGCGATCACCTCGGTGGTGAAGACGGCGATCTGGGCGAGGTCGGTGCGGCGCAGCGTCTCGTCGTCGGCCTTCAGCAGGAGTTCCTCGACGTCGACACCGGTGTGCTCGGAGATCTCCGCCACCAGCGCCCAGGACGCGGTGTCCCGCCACGCCTCGCCCATGCCCGCCTTCTGGGCGCCCTGCCCGGGGAAGACCAGCGCCGTACGGGGCACTGCCTCTTCACGGGCTCCGCCCATCGTCTCTCGGTCCGTCATCTCAACCAGCTCCTTCAGTTCGGGGGGGCGGCGGCCCGTCACCGGATCCGCAGCAGGGCCGCGCCGACCACACCGTCCCGGTCCACGGTGGTGACCAGGGCGGTTGCGCCGGAGGGGATCTCCTTGCGCTCGGCCATCGCGAGCACGGCGGCGATCTGGAAGGCCGCCGCGGCGGCGCAGGTGTCCCCGATGGTGTCGGCGGCCGTGATCCGCGGCGGCTCCTTGCCGCCGAGGGCGTCGGCGAGGGCGGCGAGCTCGGCCTCCCCCTCGGCGCCGGGGGCGCCGGAGTCGGCGACGGCGCTCAGCTCACCGGGGCTCACCCCGGTGCGGTCCAGCAGCCGGCCGATCGCCTCGGCGAGCACCGTACGGGCGGCCTTCGCGTCCGCGGCGCAGCCGAACTCCAGGCCCACCACCTCGGCGAGCCCCTCGCGGCCGTGTTCGCGCGCCGAGGCGTCGGGCTCCAGCAGCCATACGGCCGCGCCCTCGCCGAGCACGGCGGCGCTGTCCTCGTCGGCGCGGGCGTGCCACTCCAGCCAGGCACGGGCGGAGGAGAACTCCTCGACCGCCCCGCACAGCACGGCCTCGGCCCGTCCGGCCCGCTGGAGCCGCACCGCGTACCGCAGGGCGAGCAGCCCGGTGGCGCGGCCGCCCGCGATGGTCGTGTTGGGGCCCCTGAGCCCGTGCCAGATGGCGGACTGGCCGGCCGCGCAGTTCATCACGGTGTTGGGGAACCGGGCCGGGTCCACGTAGAAGGGCTTCTCGCCCACCAGCGAGTCCCGGGTGAAGTCCATGATGCTCTGGGCGGAGCCGGTGCTGGTGCCGAGCGCGAGACCGGTCTCCTCGCCCACCCCCGGCAGCCGCTCGCCCTCGCCGTGCTCCCGCTCCCCGGTGAGCAGATGGCGGATAGCGGTGACGGCGAGGCCGGTGGCCCGGTCCATGGAGCGGGTGCCCTTGCGGCCGAGGATCTGCCGGATGTGGAAGTCGGGCACGAGGCTCGCCTCGCGGAACGGCGCCGACCACTCCTCGGGGTCCAGCGGCCGGGCCGCCGAGCGGCCGGACCGCAGGGCCGCGGTGAAGTCGGCCCCGCGCAGTCCCAGGGGCGATACGGCGGTCCAGGCCGAGATGACCGGGGCTGCCCCGGAGGGGGCGTTGACCATGGGTTCGGGTACTCCTTCGGTAGGGGCCCAGGGGCCGTGGGAGGGGCGGGTCACAGGAACCACACCTGTTCGTAGGAGGGCCAGCGGGCGGCGAGGTCGTCGCCCCCGATGACGCGGACGCCGGGCAGCAGCCGCTCGGCGGCGGTGCGGCCGAGCGCGGCCAGGCCGTCCTCCTCGACCAGCACGGTCACCCCGGCGGCCAGCAGCTTCGCCACGGAGGTGGGCGGATGGGGCAGGGTGTCCAGGGTGCGGCCGCCGAGGCGCAGCGAGGGCCGGGAGCCGGTGTCGAGGGCGTAGCCGGCGGCGGGGCCGCGCAGCGCCAGATCGCAGCCGCCGCTCTGCCGGTGCAGATCGGGCACGCAGTACAGCACGTCGGCGTACTGGGTCTCGATCGAGCCGCGGTACGCCTTCTCCACGATCAGCAGCCAGCGCGCCTGGTCGCCCATGGCTCAGCACACCCCCATGAGCAGGCTCTTGTCCGCCGCGTTCACATGCTCGGCGAAGACGAACGGCGCCCGCGTGCGGACCTGCGGGATCTGCTCGGCGGCGCCCCGCTCCTCGGCGCAGAAGCGGCACACGTACCAGTACAGCCGGTCGGGGTGGTCCTCGATCAGCTCGCGGACCACGCGGGCGGTGGAGGGGTGTTCGCGCCCCAGGTCGGTGTAGTCGCGCGGTTTGGTGTCGCCGAGGGCGGCGCCGGTCAGCCGGGTGGCGTCGCCGCAGGTCCAGATCTGCACCCGGGCGCCCCGGCGCAGCAGCGCGGCCGCCAGCCGCAGCGCCGAGGTGACCAGGTCGGTCTGGTGGGGCGCGCCGAAGAGGTTGAGCAGCACATCGGTACGGGGGACGGGCCGGGGCATCAGTGCCACACCGCCCTGACCCGCGGCTCCAGCAGCTTGGCGGCCACGTCGTCCATCTCCACCAGCCGGGCCCGGGGCGTCAGATCGGCGGCGGGCAGGGCGCGCTGGGCGGCGGAGAAGGTGTCCACCCACAGCTCGCCGCCGTCGCTCAGGAACGTCTCGATGCCCGGGGCGGTGCAGGGGACGGCGGCGGTCACGCCGTTCTCCACGAGGAACAGCACCACCTGGTGGCCGTCCCTGGCCAGCCGCGCGGCATCGCCGAGGAACCGCTCGCAGGCGGGTCCGGTCTGCGGCCCGCCGCTCTCGATCAGCAGATGGGCCGTCATGTCAGCAGCTCACCGCCGTCCACGCCGATCACATTGCCGGTGATCCAGGAGGAGTCGGTGCGCGAGAGCAGCGAGACCGCCTCGGCGACGTCCTCGGGCCGGGTCAGCCGCCGGTGCGGATTGAGGTCCCGGGCGTGGGCGGCGAGCCGGTCGCTGCCGGGGATGCGCTCCATGGACGGGGTCGGGGTGACCCCGGCGCGCAGCGCGTTGACGGCGATGCCGGAGGGAGCGAGCTCCAGGGCGAGCTGGCGCACATGGGACTCCAGGGCGGCCTTGGCGGCGGAGACGGCGCCGTAGTAGGGCATCACCCTGGCGCCCCCGGCGCTGGTCATCGCGTACACCTTGGCGCCCTGGCGCAGCAGCCCCGCGGTGAACAGGTCCTGGGTCCAGTAGACGAGGGAGTGCGCCATCACATCGAGCGTCATGTTCATCTGGCGGGCGGTCAGGCTGTCCTCGCCCTCGGCGCCGACGTACGGCAGCAGGGTGCCGAAGGCCAGGGAGTGCACCACGATCCGGATGCCCGCCCCGCCGGTCAGCTCCTCGAACCGGGGCAGCAGCTCCTCGCGGGTGCGGGCGGAGGCGGCGTTGGCGTTGAAGAAGTGGGCCTCGACGCCGTGGCCGCGCATCTCCTCCCTGGCGACGGCGGCCTTCTCCTGGCCGTCGGTGGTGTCGAAGTGGACGCCGAGGATGTGGACGCCCTCGCGGGCCAGTTCATGGGCGATGGCCAGGCCCATACCGCTGGAGGCGCCCAGGACCAGGCACCAGGAACCTTCGAGTCGGGTGATCATCGGTCGCTCGCCCTCCGTCGTCCGTTCATCGGCTGCTCGCTTCCGGCGCTCGCTTCGGCTCCCGCGGGCGCGTCCGGCACGGCGCTCGCTTCGGCTCCGGCTGGCGCGTCCGGCACGGCGCTCGCGGCGCCCGGGGTGACCAGGCAGACGGCGGCGTTCCCCTCGGCCGCCGCGGTGACCACGGCGTGGGGGCGGCCGTCCGGTGCGCCGAGCGCGGCGGCCACCCGCGCCACCGGCTCCAGGGCGCCCGCGCCCGCCGGGACCCGCTCGGGCTTCCCCGCCAGCGCCCGCCCGCCCAGCGCCTTCTCGTCCAGCGCGGCCGCCACGGCCTCGCCGACCGGGGAGCCGTCGAGGACGGCGGTGACGGCCAGGGGCCGGTCCGGCCGGTGGCCGAGGGCGTCCAGCGCGTCCCGCAGCAGCGCCGCGGCCCGCTCGGTCCCCTCGGCGGACGCGGCCACCTTCGGCGGCAGGAAGAACGAGCGGACGCCCACCCGGCCCAGCGCCGCCACCCCCCGGCTCAGGGCGGCCGGTTCGGGCTCCAGCACCAGCGCGACGGCCCCGGCCTCCGAGGTGCCCGCCCCCGGCTCGCCCTCGGGCAGCGCCTCCTCGGTGGCCCCGGCCAGCAGCCGCCGGGCCCGGCCGGTGGCGAGGGCGCGCTGGCCGGTCTGGAGCGCCTCCAGGCCCGCGACCCGGGGGCTGGTGAAGGTGAGGTTGAAGCCCTTGAGGTCGTGTTCGGTGGCCAGCCGGCTGCCGAAGAGGTTGATGGAGAAGTAGGGCGCGGTGACCGGCGAGAGATCGCCCGCCCCGGTGGCCGTGACCGTACGGTCCATCGTGTGGTGCAGGGCGACGGCCGCGCTGTTGGTGCCCACCGCGGCGCCCCGCTCCTCGGGCCCGACCGCCGCCAGGGCGTCCGGGCCCGCCTGGGCCAGCGCGCGCTTGGCCGCGGCGAGGAAGTACTGGGAGGCGGCGGGCAGGTACTTGTAGCCGTGGCGGCCGAGCGCCGTACGGAAGTCGAAGCCGTCCGCGCCCACGGTGCCGATGCCCGTCACCACCAGGCCGACGGCCGGGTCGTTGCTCACGCGGCGGCCTCCCCGAAGACGAGCGAGATGTTGTTGCCCCCGAAGGCGTAGGCGTTGACCAGCCCGTACGCCCCGGTCATGGGGGCGGAGCCGGAGGGCAGCGGCACCGCGCACTCCGGGTCCCGCTCGCCGACCGGCACGTTCGGCGGCAGCGTCCTGTGGTGCAGCACCAAGCTGGCGGCCAGCGCGGCGAAGGCACCCGCCGCGCCGCCGGTGTGCCCGATGAGCGCCTTGACGCTGTAGAGGGGCGTGCGGGGGGCCAGCGCGTCCAGCACCCGGCTCTCCACCACGTCGCCCTGCTCGGTGCCGGTGCCGTGCGGGATCACGAACCCGAGCCCGCCCGACTCGGCCCCGGGCCCGGCTCCGGCCCCCGCCTCCCGGAGCGCCTCGCGCATCGCGCGCTCGATCTGCTCGCCGGTGGGCTCGGGGGCGGTCGCGTGGTAGGCGTCGCAGCTCCAGCCGGCGCCCGCCAGACGGCCGTAGACGGTGCGCGCGCCGCGCGCGCGGGCGTGCGTGCCGGACTCCAGGACGAGCACGGCGGCACCCTCGCCGAAGACGGTGCCCTGCCGCTCGACGGCGAACGGGCGGCAGCGCTCGGGGTCGATGGCGCCCAGCCGGTTGAAGCAGGCGAGGGCGACCCGGGAGTACGCCTCGGCGCCGCCCGCGATGACCACGTCGGCCTCGCCCGAGCGGATCAGATCGGCGCCCACCGAGAGCGCGTAGCCGCTGGCGGCGCACGCGTTGCTGACGCAGGTGTTGACGCCCTGGGCGCCGAACCACCCGCCGACCACCGAGGCCGGCGGGAAGGGGGGCGCCCAGCGGCCGGACGCGGGGGCCTCGCCGGTCCACCAGCCCTCGTGCAGATCCGTGTCGCCCATACCGGTGCTGAGGGCGACGGCCACCCGGCGCGGATCGAGCCCGCCGCCCGCGGCGTACGACCCCGCTTCCGGTCCCGGCAGCGCGGCCAGCCCCGCGTCGGCGACCGCCTCGCGCGCCGCCGCGAGCGCGAACCGCGAGCCGCGCCCCAGCGGCAGCCCGTCCTGCTCCTCGGGACCGTCCGGAAGATCGGCCTCCGGCACCAGGTACATCAGCGGATGGTCCATGTGGGCGAGCGGATCGGGGACCCGCGACGGCGCGGTGTCCGCCTTGTGCATCCCGCGCCAGAAGGCGCCCGTGCCCGCGCCCAGCGGGGACAGCGCGCCGAGGCCGGTGATCAGTACGTCGTCCATCAGGTGCCGCTCTGCTCTCCGCCGAGCGCGTCCAGCACCCGCCGGTCGAAGGGGACCAGCCGCCAGTCGCTGCGGTTGTCGATCACCGCGTAGCCGTGGGTGATCCGGCCGGTGGCGGTGAGGGTGAGCGCGCCGTCGCGGACCACGAAGCAGTCCATCCGGGCGGTGTAGGTGAGGTCCTTGAAGATCTCCTCGACCGTGTAGACGGTGTAGAGGTCCTCCTCCATCACCGCCTCGTCGATGACGCGCACCGAGGACTGGGGGACGACCGGTATCCATTTGCGGTCGTCCAGCAGGGTCTTGATGGAGATGCCGCGGTCGAGGACGAAGCGGTCCTTGGCCTCCTCCATCAGCCGCAGATAGCCGGACATCTGGAGCCGCTCGGTGAAGTGGCAGTAGGGGTAGGGGATGTTCCACTTCCAGGCGTAGGCGTTGCGGCCCGCGGTCAGGGACGCCAGGACGGCGGCTTCGTCCCCGTCCGGCAGCGGCACCCGGACCGGCGCCAGCGTGCGCGCCTCGGCCCCCAGCCGGTCCACCACGAAGGGCGCGAACTCGGCGGGGGGTTCACCGGCCTCCGGCAGATAGGTGTCGGCGCGCAGCGAGACCCGCACCTTGGCGGCCACGGCCTTGAGGACCGAGCCGTCGCGCTCCACCCGGAGGGTCACCCGGAAGCCGAGGGTGCGGTCCTCGTCCTCGGTGTCCGGCACCACCTCGGCCTCGGCCACGTCGTCCATGTGGAAGGCGTGCAGGATGCGGGTCTCCAGGGCAACGATGTCCAGCCCGAGACCGTGCTCCTCGTACAGCCGCCGCGCGGGCGCGCCGGAGTCCGCGAAGTGCACCAGCACGGCTTCCTCGACGAGGTAGTTGACGTGTTTGAAGCCGATCCAGGTGCAGATGTTCGACCCCTCGTAGCGCGGGCGCAGCCGGACGGTGGTGACGTCCGTCAGCAGGGCTTTGGTCGACATCGGCGGGGCGGCGGCGGTCATCGGGAACACTCCATGGAGATAAGGGCGGCAGGTGCGGGGTGCGGGTCGCACCGGTCGGGCGTGGGGCGCAGCAGCAGTCCGGCCACGGCGTCCGCGGTGTCGTCCCCGCTGGTGATCAGCGCCTGACGGGACGCGGGCACCGGGTCCGGCGCGGCCCCGGGACCGGCGGCCTCGAAGGCGGCGCTCCCGGCTCCCGCTTCCGGATCGGCCCCGGCTCCGGCTCCGGCGGCGGCTCCGGCTCCCGCGACGGCTCCGGCCCCGGCGACCGCTCCGGCCTCGGCGCGGGCGGCCAGCCAGCCGACGGCCGCCGCGCACTGGAGCACCCCGAGGGCCCCGGAGGCCCGGCCCACCGCACGGGTGACGTCGTAGCGCGGCACGGCCCCCGGCACCGGTACGGCCCCGGCGGGCCCTCCGGCGTAACGCTCGGGGGTGAACCAGACGCCGGGGGCGGCGCCGTCGGGCAGCAGGGCCTCGACACAGCCGGTGAGCCCGGCCCTCCGTTCGTACGGCCCGAGGGCGGCGACGGCCCGCGCCCCCCGGGCCTCGGCCCAGCGGCCGCCCTCGACGACGAGGGCGGCCGCGCCGTCCAGCAGCTCACCGGCGGACCGGCCGAGCAGATCCTCCACGACGGCGTTGTGCGTCTCCACGCCGATCACCACCGCGCGCCGGACCCGGCCGGCCGCGACCAGCGCGGCGCCCCAGTGCACGGCGTCCAGGCCGGAGGTCGCCCCGTTGCACAGCATCAGATTGGGGCCGCGCAGCCCGTGGCGGATGGCCACCCAGGAGGCGATCACATTGCTGGAGGCGTTCGGCAGGCTCATGGGGCTGAGGTCCACGGCCGACCGCTCGGCGATGGCGGCGGCGGTGAGGCAGGCGGTGTCGAGGTTGCCCAGGTTGGAGCTGGCGACCACGCCGACGGTGTCGCCGGGCACGGTCACCTCCTCGCCGTCGGAGGGGATCAGCCCGGCGTTCCGCAGCGCCTCCAGCGCGGCGCACAGCGCCAGCCGGGTGGCCCGGTCCTTGTAGCGGTGGCCCCGGCGGCCGATCCGGGCGGCGGTGTCGAACGGTTCGGGGGCGGACCCGGTGACGGGGCCGGCGGAGCGGCGCAGCAGCGCCTCGGGCGTGCCGGCGCCGGGGACGGCCAGGCCGACGCCGGTGACGACGACTTCGCCGGGGCCACGCGTCATCGGCCGGCCCTCTCGACGATGGCGACCGCGTTGACCCCGCCGAAGCCGAACGCGTCGATCTGCGCGACCCGCAGGTCGCCGCCCTCCCGCGCCTCCTCCCGGACGAAGCGGAACGCCTCGGCCTCGGGCAGCGGTTCGGCCAGGCCCAGGGTGGGCGGCACCCGGCCGGAGGCCAGGGACTCCAGCGCGACGATCAGGCTGAGCAGCCCGGAGCCGCCCGAGGTGTGGCCGGTCATGCACTTGATGGCGGTCATCAGGGGCCCGCTCGCCTCGCGGCCGAAGACCTCGGCGATGGCGGCCGCCTCGGCGGCGTCGTTGAGCTGGGTGCCGGTCCCGTGCAGCAGCACCAGGTCGATGTCACCGGGTTTGACGCCCGCCCGCCACTGCGCCTCGTGCACCGCCCGCGCGATGCCCTTGGGGTCGGGGGCGGTCACATGGTTGGCGTCGCAGTTCATGCTGACGGCGCGCACCCGGCCGAGCGCGCGGGTCTCCGCGCCGGGCTCCTCCCGGCGCAGCACCACGGCGGCCGCGCCGTCGCCCATCAGCACCCCGCGGCGGTCCCGGTCGAACGGCCGGACACGGTCGGGGGGTTCGCTGTTGACGCGGTCCAGCAGCCCGTACATCGACTCGGTGAGGGTGTCGACTCCGGCCACCACGACGGTGTCCTCGGCCCCCGTGGTCAGCAGGTCGGCGGCGAGTGCGAGCGCGTAGAGGGAGGCCGAGCAGGCCCCGGAGAAGGTGTGGGTGCGCACCGCGCCGAAACGTGCCCGCAGCGCGGTGCCGAAGTGCAGCCTGCCGATGTCGAAGGGGGTGCCGTCGCGCCAGGCGAGTTCGGCCGAGCGCAGTTCCCGCAGCCCGGTGCCGATGAGGACGGGCACCTCGCTCAGGTCCTCGCCGAGCCCGGCCTGGGCCGCGGCCTCGCCGACCGCGCGCAGCAGCCAGTCGGTGGCACGGCCGGGGAGGTCGGCGCCGGGCTCGGGGCGGTCGTCGATCTCGTAGGCGTGACGGGTCCGGTACCGCTCCCGGTCGAAGCCGCGCAGTTCGCCGAGTCCGCTGGTGCCCGCGCACAGGGCCCGGAAGACCTCGTCGACGCCCTCGCCCACGCTCGCCACCGCGCCCGCGCCCGTCACGAGCTGGCTCATGACCAGTCCGCTCGGGCCTTGCCGAAGATGACGACGGCGTTGTTGCCGCCGAAGGCCAGCCCGTTGTTCTGGACCACCTTCAGGTCCGCTGCCACGGCCTGGTTGGGCACACAGTCAAGACCGCACTCGGGGTCGGTGTGCTCATGGTTGATGGTCGGCGGGATGAAGCCCTCGGTGAGCGCGAGGGAGCAGGCGATCGAGGCCAAGGCCCCGGCGGCGCCCATGGAGTGGCCGATCATCGACTTGATGGAGACCGTGCGCGGCGGGGCGGTGTCCCCGAAGACCTGGCGGATGGCGCGGGCCTCGGTGATGTCGTTGGCCTTGGTGCCGGTGCCGTGCGCGGAGATGAAGTCGACCTCGTCCGGCTTGACGCGGGCGTTGTCCAGGGCGAGCCGCATACAGCGGACCACGCTGTCCTGATTGGGGGCCACGGGGTGGTCCGCGTCGCAGTTGAGGCCGTAGCCGAGCACCTCGGCGTAGATACGGGCGCCCCGGGCCAGCGCCGACTCCAGGCTCTCCAGTACCAGGATGCCCGCGCCCTCGCCGGTCAGGATGCCCTTGCGGTCCTTGTCGAAGGGCTGACAGCGCTCGGGGGCGATGGTGCCCAGGCGGTAGAAGCCGGTGAAGGTCTTGCGGCACAGCGCGTCGGCCCCGCCGCACAGCGCCAGGTCCACGTCACCGCCGCGGATGGCGTCGTAGCCGTAGCCGACCGCGTAGTTCCCGGCGGCGCACGCGGTGGGAAGGGTGACCGCCTCGGCGCGGGTGAGGCCGAACTCCTGGGCGATCGCGCTCGACAGCCGTCCGGCGGGCACCCGCCGGGCGACCGTGGGATCCATCCGCTCGGGCCCCAGGTCCACTTCCTCCTCGACCAGATGGTCCAGGTCCCTGGACTCGCCGTCGGTCGTGCCGACGGAGATCAGACAGGGTATGTCGCGCAGCGCGCTCTCCGGTTCGGGGAATCCGGCGTCGGCCACCGCCATACGGGCCGCCGCGACCGAGAACCGGCTCGCCCGGCCCAGCGTCCGCATATCGAGATTTCGAATCCACCGGCCCGGTTCGAAATCCTTGACCTCACACGCCGTAGAGCGGTCGAAGCCCTCCGTGTCGAACGCGGTGATGGGTCCCGCCGCGCTCTTCCCGGCGCGCAGTCCGGCGAGGAATTCCGCCGCGCCGATGCCGATGCCGGACACCGCCCCGAGGCCGGTGACAACGACCCTACGACCCGGCTCACCACGCATTTCGCCCTGCCTTCCAAGGAGTCCGCCAGGATCCGGCGGTCACCAGCCCGCCGCGTCGGAGACAACCTCATAGACGCCCCGGAGGTTCACCATCCGGCTGAGTTCGGACTGGTCTATGACAATGTTGAAGGTCTTCTCCAATGCCGCGAGTATTTCAATGGCACGCAGTGAATCCGCGTCATGCTCTTCTTTGAAGAGACTGGTCTCGGTGACCTCGTCGGGGTCGATCTCAAGAATATCGGTGACGATTTCCTTGATGGTTTCACGACGCTCTTCGACGATGGCGGTCATTACCGCGCACCTCCATTTTCGGGCATGGGCAAAGCGACGAAGCTTCCGCTGACGCTAGGCGCCGGTCCGGGAGGGGACAACCCCAGAGTCCACTAGCTGTCACGCGCCCGATGAACACCAGCGTTCGACTAGTCAGCGTGTCATAAAGCTGCAGACGGCAGCCGGTTACCCCACGGTCAGAAGATGGAATCTGCAGGAAGTTGCCAGGCCGTCGACGGACAGAAGCGTGCCAATAACGTTCAAACCGCCAACAACCCGGCTGCCGTCCCGGCGCGAGGGCCCGCCCCCTACTCGGAGTCGGACTCCATCAGCCCGGCGCGCACGGCGCGCACTCCGGCCTGGAACCGCGATTCGACCTGCAGGTCCCGCATGATGTCGGCCACATAGCGACGGTAAGTACGCACCGAAAGACCCAGCTTGCGGGCCGCGGCATCGTCCTTGTAGCCCTCCGCCATCAGCGTCAGCACCTCGCGCAGCACCCGGCCGCGCGCGCCGCCCTCGAACGACAGCGGCCGCATCGGGCGCTGGGCCGTGTCCCACATGCCGCACAGCAGTTGGTGCAGCATATCGGCCACGGTCGAGTTCTGGATCATCGAGGCGCGGGAGCCACCGGGCTCGCCCGGCGAGGCGTCGGGCGCGATGACCGCCGCGCCGTCCACGACCACCAGCTCCTGCCGCACCCCTTCGAAGACGCGCACCTCCAGGCGCGCCACGGTGCCCACCGAGCGCTGCCACACCGCGCCCCGGATGACCGCCGGGGGGCAGAGCATCCGGGTCCTGACCCCCTTGCCCGCCAGCTGGGCGAGCGTCTGCCCGACGAGCCGGGCGTGGTCCTCGCCCGTGACCTCCGGCAGACTCCAGATCACATCCCGCTCGGCGCGCAGCACCAGCCGCGCCACCCACCCGGCCACGGCCTCCCCGTCCACCGGCAGTTCGGCGGACGCCGAGGCCAGCGCGGAGCGGCGGTGGTGGTGCACGGCGGACTCCAGGAGGCGTAACGCCTGGCCCAGAGTCTCCTCCAGGTTGTCCGACCCCATGTCCGGCTCCGTTCGAACCGCCCCCGTGCCCACCTCCCCGTCAAATCCGTCAATAGGCACTCGCCCATTTGGTTGAATTCCGAAATGGCTCAAAGGACACCCCCGTTCCCTTTCCGGGAACAGTAACGAGCCCCCTGGCACACGGCAAGGAAGATCGTTCCTTATGGGACACTTCCCGCCGGGAAATACCCTCGCGTTCCGGCCACGACACCTCCCCGTGCCGGCAAGGGGCTGCGCCTCCGCTCGGCGGATTGGTAACTTCCTCTGGAGCCAGCACGCCATCCCTTGCCATACGACGCGGACCCCCCACCTTGCCTTGGGTCCCGAAAGGCGCCGCCACCATGGCTGCACAGAACACCGCGACCACCGATGCCACCCAGGCCGATGCTTCCCGCTCCCCCACCGGTCGCCAATGGCTCGCACTTTCGGTGCTCGTCCTGTCCCAACTCGCGGTGTGGCTGGACAACACCGTGCTGAACGTCGCCCTCAAGACCCTCGCCGACCCCACCGAGGGGCTCGGCGCCAGCCCCAATCAGCTCCAGTGGAGCATCAGCTCCTACACCCTGGTCTTCGCGGTGCTGCTGTTCACCGGCGGAGTGCTCGCCGACCGCTACGGCCACCGCCGCTTACTGCTCATCGGCATGGTGCTCTTCGGCGCGGCCTCCGCCTGGGCCGCCTACTCCGGCTCGGCCACCGAACTCATCGTGGCCCGCGGCGCGATGGGCATCGGCAGCGCCCTGATCATGCCCGCGACCCTCGCCCTGATCGCCCAGGTCTTCGACGAGCGGCACCGGGCCACCGCCATCGCCATCTGGTCGGGTTCCAGTGGAATCGCGATCGCCACCGGGCCGATGCTCAGCGGAGTACTGCTCGACCACTTCTGGTGGGGCTCGGTCTTCCTGGTGAACGTGCCGATCGTGCTGCTGTGCGTGGCCGGATCGTTCGTCTTCCTCCCCGGTGTGGTCACCCGGGTGCGGCAGAAGTTCGACCCGCTGGGCGTGGTGCTCTCCACCGCCGGGCTCTTCGCCATCGTCTGGGGCGTCATCGAGGGCGGCCACCGCAACGACTGGACCGACCCGGCCATCGTCGGCTCGCTGGCCGGGGGCGTGGTGCTGGTCGGGATCTTCGTCCTCGTCGAACTGCGCGTCGCCAACCCCAGCTTCGACGTCCGGCTCTTCCGCGACATCCGCTTCACCGGCGCCAGCGTCGCCGTCATGCTCACGTTCTTCGGGCTCAACGGCTCGATGTACTACACCAGCTTCTATCTCCAGGGCGTCCACGGCCAGACCCCGCTGGAGTGCGGTCTTTCCATCGCCCCGGTCGCGCTCGGCGTGCTGCTGGGCGCCCCGCTCTCGGCCAAGCTGGTACGGGCCCACGGGGTGCGCCCGGTCGTCACCGCGGCCATGCTGATCGCCACCACCGGATTCGCCGCGTACGTGTTCCTCGACGAGACCAGCGGACTGCCGCTGTTCTGGGTCTTCCTCATCCTCCAGGGCCTGGGGATGGGCGCGGCCGTCGCCCCCACCACCGAGGCCATCATGGCGATCCTCCCCGCCGACCGGACCGGCGCGGGCTCCGCCGTCAACAACTCACTGCGGCAGATCGGCGGCGTCCTCGGGGTGGCGGTCCTCGGCTCGGTCCTGGTCAGCGTCTACCGCGACCAGGTCACCCCGCGCCTCAGCGGACTGCCGTCCCGCGCCGCCGACAGCGCCGCGGAGTCGCCCGAGGCCACCCGGCTGCTCGGCGCGAAGATGCGGCTGCCCCGGCTGTCGGACATCGCCGACGAGGGGTTCGTCCACGCCATGCACGTGGCCTCCGTCGTCGGCGCGGCCGCCGCCGCAGCCGGAGCCCTGATCATCTGGTGGGGCTTCCGCAGGACATCTTCCGGAGCGCGATCCAGCATGTGATCGTTCTTCCTTGCCACCCCCGTCGCCCCGGCATAGCCTCCCGGCACAACGTCCTTAATCCGGAAGGCAGTTCACATGCGTACAGCTGTCATCACGGCGGCAGGCCAGGTGGAGACCAGAGAGATACCTGTCCCCGACATCGGTGACTCCGAGGTGCTGGTACGCATCGCGGCCTGCGGCATCTGCACCATGGAGGCCAATCTCTACGCGGGGCGGATGACGGTCTACCCCGCCGCCGCCGGACATGAGATATCCGGCTGGGTCGAACGGATCGGCGCCAAGGCCGCCACGCTGGAGGACATGCCCGCCGTCGGCTCCCTCGTCACCCTCGACGGGCTGCCGCGCTGCGGCGCCTGCCGTAGCTGCCGGCGCGGCCAGACCGCCATCTGTGTCGCGCTCCAGGGGCACAAGCGGGAGGACGGCGCGATCACCATGGGCGCGGGACTCGCCGAGTACATCGCCCTGCCCGCCTCGCGGGTGTGGTCGGTCGGCGACACCGACCCCGCCGTAGCCGCCATGGGCGAGCCGCTGGCCTGTGTGGTCCACTCGCTGCGCCGCGGCGGCTTCCGCGCCGGGGACCGGGTCACCGTCATCGGCGCCGGCTACATGGGCCATCTCCACCTCGCCGTCGCCGCGCATCTCCAGGCCCGCGGCGTCGCGGTGGTCGAACGGGACGAGCAGCGGCTGGCCGCCATCGCGGCGGCGGGCGCCGACGCGGCCGTCACGCCCGACGAGGTCGGCCAACTATCGCCCGCTGACGTGGTCTTCGTGACCATCGCGTCCAAGGAGGCCATCGCCTCGGCGCTCGCCGCGGTCGCCGACGGCGGCACCATCGTCCTCTACGGCGGCGGCCCCGGCGGCCCGCCCGCCGAGCTCCCCGGCTATGAGGTGCACCGCCGCCAGCTCACCGTCACCGGCTCCTTCAGCCATGAGCCGGACGACTGGCGCGCCGCCGCCGAACTGCTGCGCGGCGGACGGCTGTCCGGGCGGCTGGAGACGCTGGTCACGGCGCGCTACTCGCTGGACGAGGTCGAGAAGGCGCTCAAGCAGGCCGCGGAGACGCCCGTCTACCGCGTGGTCGTCACGCCGTAGCCGCCCGCGGCCCCCCGTCCGCCGCGGGCGCTCCCCGGGCGCACCGCCAAGAGAGCCGAACCGCCAAGAGTCGCACCGCGAGGAATGCCGACCCGCCAAGAGTCGCACCGCCAAGAGAGTCGCACCGCCAAGAGAGTCGCACCGCCAAGAGCCGCACCGCCAAGAGAAAGGATTCCCCTCCGTGTCCCTGCGCGTAGGCGTCCAACTCCACCCCCAGCACACCGGAATCGCCGAGCTGCGCACCGCGTGGCGGGAGGCCGACGCCATCGGGGTCGACTCGCTGTGGACCTGGGACCACTTCCTGCCGCACACCGGCGACCCCGCCGGACGCCACTACGAGTGCTGGTCGCTGCTGTCCGCGATGGCGGTCGAGACCCGGCGGGCCACCATCGGGCCGCTGGTGAGCTGCACCGCGTTCCGCAATCCGCATCTGCTGGCGGACATGGCCCGCACCGTCGACCAGCTCAGCGGCGGGCGGCTGGTGCTGGGTCTTGGCGCGGGCTGGTTCGAGGCCGAGCACGCCGAGTACGGGCTGCCCTTCCCCGGACCGGCCGGGCGCATGGACGCCTTCGCCGCCTCCGTCACCGCCGTCAAGGAGCGGCTGGCCAAGCTCAACCCCGGCCCGGCGGGCCCGCTCCCGCTGCTGATCGGCGGCGCCGGGCGGCGGCGCACCCTGGAGCTGGTGGCCCGGGAGGCCGACTGGTGGAACTGGTACGGCTGGGCCTCCGAGGACCCGGTCGCCGAGTTCCGCGAGCTCACCGGCGTGCTGGACGAGTGGTGCGAACGGGTCGGCCGGGACCCGGGCGCGGTGGCCCGTACGGTGATGGTCAACCCGGACCAGCTACCGCTGGTCGAGGGGTTCGCCGAGGCCGGGGCGGTCCATGTGGTGCTCTCCCTCCCGGCCCCGTACGACCTGCGCAGGGTCGAGGAGCTGCTCAAGGTGCGGGCCGCGCTCACCTCGTGACGGCCGTACGCGCCACGGCGCCCCGTACGCCCCTGGGGCGCCGCTTCGGCCTGCTCATGGGCGCGCTGCTGCTCTCCAGCCTGGGCAACGGGCTGTGCTTCCCGTTCACCTCGATCTACATCAGCCAGTTGCTGGGGCTCGGCGGCCGGGCGGCGGGCGGCTACTTCATCGCGATGGCCGCGGCCAGCTTCGCCGCCGCCCTGGCCGGCGGACCGCTGGCCGACCGGGGCAGCCCGCACCGGGTGGGCGCGCTGGGCGGCGCGGCGCTCGCGGTCGGGTACGCCCTGCTGGCACCGGCCGGTTCGGTGGCGCTGGTGCTGGCCTCGGGGGTGTGCGTCGGCGCGGGCTTCGGGCTCTTCTACGCCTCGATCGTGGGCATCGTGGACACCGCCGTCCCCGAGAGCGGCCGCCGCTCGGCCTTCGCCATCCGGCACATCGTCAACAACGCCGGGATCGGGCTGGGTTCGGTCGCGGCCGGACTCGCGCTGCACGGCGCGGCCACCCCGGTGGGGGCGCTGCGCTGGCTGTACCTGGCCAACGGGCTGGCGGCGCTGCCGCTGATCGCGGTGATCCTGGGCGTACGGCCCCGGACCCGGCCCGAGCCGGGGGCCCGGCCCGAGCCGGAGGAACGGCCCGAGGCCACTATGGGGGGCCGGACGGATCTGTCCCCCTCCCCGCCCCTTCCCGAAACTGGGGCTCCGCCCCATACCCCGGGGTCCAGGGGCGGAGCCCCCCACGCGGCGGAGCCGCAAAACGATGCTGCCGGGAAGGGGCGGGGAGGGGATCTGACGCCACCTGAGCCGTCCGGGGACGGGCCCACCTATCGCACGCTGCTGCGGGCCCGCCCGATGGCGCTGCTGATCCTGGCCCAGGCGCTCTTCGCGATCGTCGGCTTCACGCAGATCGAGGCGACCGTACCGCTGCTGATGCACGACCGCATGGCGGTCACGCTGGGCTGGGTCAGCGCGGTGGTGGCGGCCAACTCCTTCGCCCTGATCGCCCTGCAGCCGCTGCTGCGCCGCCGACTGGAACGGCTGCCGGAGACCGTGAGCCTGGCCGCCGGTCCGGTGCTGTGGACCGGGGCGTTCGGCTGCGGTCTGGGCGCGGCGCTGGCCGGGGAGGCGGCCCCGGCCGCCGTGCGGTACGGACTGCTGCTGGCCTTCGCGGTGATCTTCGCTGCGGGCGAGCTGATGTACTCCTCCGCCTTCTATCCACTGCTGCTGCGCTGGTCGGGCGAGGAGGCGGTGGGCCGGGCGAGCGCCCTGGCGTCGCTGGCCTGGAACCTGGGCACCGCCTCCGGCCCACCGATCGGGCTGTTCGTCGTGGCCAACGCCTCGGCCACGGGTAGCTGGCTGGCCCTCGCCCTGGGCGCGGCGGCCGCGTTCACGGTGGCCGCCGCGCTGCACAGCCGGACGGCGG
This sequence comes from Streptomyces yongxingensis, assembly GCF_055597465.1. Lineage (NCBI taxonomy): Bacteria > Bacillati > Actinomycetota > Actinomycetes > Kitasatosporales > Streptomycetaceae > Streptomyces > Streptomyces yongxingensis. The sequence continues at coordinate 6,789,646 of NZ_CM145717.1, read as the reverse complement.
GCAGCACCTGACCACCCGCCGGTCCCGGCTACGACTTGGGCAGATACGACGTGTCGTAGGCATCCTCAGGAGTGACGCTCTTCTCCAGGAGCCCCTGGTCATACATGAAGTCGGCCATCCGGGTCCAGGTCTGCGGATCGATCGCGCCCAGCTCGCCCTGGTCGTTCTTCATCAGCGGCGCCGTGGCCTTGAGCACCGCGCGGGCGTTGTTCCGCTGCTTCTCGCCGCGCAGTCCGGGGACGTACTTCTCGCTGAGCTTGATGGCCTCGTCCTGGTGGTCGATCGCATAGCGCAATCCGCGCAAAGAGGCGTCGACGAACTTCTTGATGTCATCGCCGCGCTTGTCGAGCGTCTTCTTCTTGGCGCCGAGACCCACGCCGACCAGTTGGTCCCCCGCCGAGCCCGAGTTGAGGGTAATGGACCGGACGTCCTTGCCCGCTTCCTTGAACGAGACGGCGTCATTGTTCAGATAGCCCATCACCCCCTCGACCTTGTTTCCGGTGAGGGCCGCCTGCTGGGTGAAGCCGATGTTCTGTACCTTGGCGTCCTTGGTAGAAAGGCCGCCCTCCTTCAGGAGCGCCAGCAAACCGAAATAGGTCTCGCCGAACGCACCGGGGGTGCCGATCTTCCGGCCCTTGAGGTCGGCGGGGGTCCGGATGTCGGAATCCTTGGGCACGATCAGCCCCACCGGGTACTTCTGGTAAAAGGTGGCGATGTCCACGACGGGCACATTCTTGGCGCGCGCCTGAAGCATCTCGTCGCCGCCCGCGTAGATCACATCTTCCTTGCCCGATGAGAGGGCCCCGAAAAGATCTTCGGCCGCGCCGTGGTGGCGCAGCGTCACATTGAGTCCGGCGTCCTTGTAGTAGCCCTTTTCGGCGGCCACGTAGAACGGCGAGAACTGGATGTTGGGGGTGTAGGTCAGCCCCACCGTGATGCTTGCGCCGCCCTTGGCCCCCGCGTTCTTCGGCTCCTCGGCGCATGAGGTCAAAGTGGCCAGTGCCACCACCGAGGCGAGGGCGGCCGCGCCCGTGACCCGATGTCTGTGAGCACGCCGCATGGACGTCTGCACGAAACGCACGTACTTCTCCTCTTGGGTGAAAGTTGTCAGTCGCGCTGAACGAGCCGCTCGACCAGGCGGACCACTCCGTACGAGACGGCGGCGAGAAGGCCGAGCATGACGAGCGTCGAGAACAGTCCGATGGTGTCGGCCTCCTGGCGCTGCACCGACAGCAGCTGCCCCAGTCCGTCGCCGCCCATCACGAATTCGCCGACGACCGCGCCGGTGATGGAGAGCGTGAGACCGTTGCGCACCCCTGCGAGGACGCTGGGCAGGGCGAGCGGAAACTCGATGTACCAGAGCATCCCCCACCACCCCACCCCGTCCACCCGTGCGGCCCCCATCACATCGGGGTCCAGCGAACGCAGCCCCAGCACGGTGTTGACGAGGATGGGGAAGAAGACCAGCAGCGCGCAGAGGACCGCGATGGGCAGCAGCCCGTATCCGATCCACAGGGCCAGCAGGGGGGCCAGCGCCACCGCGGGCATGGCCTGCGAGGCGGCCACATACGGCTGGAGGGCCGCCGCGGCGATCTCGCTGCGGGCGATCAGATAGCCGAGCGGCAGCGCCACTCCGATGCCGATACCGCTGCCCGCCAGCGCCTCCCACACCGTCTCCTTGGTGTAGTCGACGAGATCACCGTGGAACACGTCATCGAGGAATTGCCGCGCGAGGTCCAGCGGAGCCGGAAGATAGAACTCCGCAACGGCGCCGGTCCGGGTCACGACGTCCCAGACGACAAGCAGCAACAGCCCGAATACCAGCGGCGGCAGCACACCCCGGAGCAGCGTTCCGCGCCGACCGGCGAGAGCCGCTCCGGATGCCGCTCGGGTCATTTTCCGGCCGGCCCCGGACCGCGATTTCTCACCATTTCCGCCGCCGTCGCCGGTCTTTCGCGCATGTCCCGGTCGGGGTGAATGCGACTCGTCCGTGGCCGACTCGCCGTCCGCGCCCGCCGTGGCGGTCGCGCCCCTTCCGTGCCCTTCGGTCATCCCCAAATCCCCTTGCATTACCGGCTGTTGCCAGATCTCGGCACGCCCCAGGCAACCTATCGCCAGCACGCTCCGGATCACAATGTCGACGGGGAAAACGAAATTATCATGTGGACGTATTTCCAAGGATGCCGAGCTCAGTGGCGCGCACCCCCGCCTGGAAACGGGAGTTGGCCTCCAGCAGCTCCAGGATCCCGGTGACATAGCGGCGGTACGTACGCACCGAGATCGCCAGGTCGCGGGCGGCCGCCTCGTCGGTGACCCCGTCGCGCAGCCGGGCCAGCACCCGGCGGACCATTTCGGTGCGGGCGCGGTTGCCGAAGTCCAGCGGGCGGGCGGCGGGCACGGCACCGCCCCAGATGGAGCGGAACATGCCGTACAGGGTGGCCACCACCACCGGGTCCTCGATGACCGAGGTCTGCCGTCCCTCCTCGGCCTCGGTGCACACCAGGGCGGTCCGGCCGTCGGCGATCACCGCCGTGGGCAGCGGCACCGACGCGATCCGCACCTGCGCGGGGCGCGCGGCCCGGACGTCACCGGGCGCCTCGGCGGGCGGCGCGGGCCCGGGGATGGGCCGCGGCACGGGCCCGGACGGTGCCGCCCCGGCGGCCGGCCCTGGCCCGGAGGTGGGTCCGGCGGACGCCGTGGCCCCGGAAGCGGGCCCCGTGGATCCGGGGCCAGGGACGGATCTGCCGCGCAGCACCCGCACCCCGACCGGCTCGCCGAGGTCCGTGAGCAGCGCGCCGAGCGCGGCCTGCGCCGGCGCCATCCGGGCCGAGCACTCGGGGAAGACGGCGTCCACGCTCCGCCCCGCCTGGCCGATCACCTCCTCGGCGGCGGCGAGGAACGCGGCGTCCTCCACCCCCACCTCGGTGAACCGCGCGTCCCGGGTCCGCCGGGCGCGGTGCTGGATCACCGTGGACTCAATGAGGTCCCGGACCTCCCGTAGCGTCCCCTCCAGGGTGCTCCCCGCGAGCGCGGCCTCCGGTCCAGGATCGCGTCCGCGCTCCATCATGTCGACATTCCCGCACTTTCCGCCTCGTGACGTGGTCAAGGTCTCGAGCGCCGTCAGTGACGGCTGGGCAGCAGCCCCATTTCCACCGCCCGCACCCCCGCCTGGAAGCGGGAGCTGGCCCCCAGTTCGCGCATGATCTCCGCCACGTACCGGCGGTAGGTGCGCAAGGAGACCTGCATCTGGCGCGCCGCCACCTCATCGGTGTGGCCGGTGCGCAGACACTCCAGGATCCGCCGTACGGAGTCCGGGCACAACCGCCCGCCCAGCCGCGGATAGTCCGCGAGCGCCACGGCGTTCCCCCAGGTCCCGGCGAACATCATCTCCAGGGCCCGCACCGTGGCGGGGTCCTCGACGAGCGACGCCTGCCCCGGCCCCCGCCCCGGCTCCGACGGCCCCCTCCTGAGGTAGACCACCTCGCCGTCGATGAGCAGCGCCTCGGGTAACGCCGGAAGCCCGCCGTCGCAGATCCGGATCTCGCAGCGCGGATCGGTGCGCGCCAGCGCCCGCACCGCCCCCGAGGCCAGCACCGGCTCCTCGCACAACAGCCGTACGGCGACGGTGCGCCGGGCTCCCCTGGCCGGGCGGGCGAGCGCGGCGCAGACGGCCCGCGTCTGCTCCTCGTTCCCCGACAGCACCACGCTGACGGTCCGCTCGGCGCAGTCGACCAGGGTGTCGACGACCTCGGCGAGCGGCACCTTCCCCAGAGCCGTCCCCGCCCAGGAGTCCTGGGCCAGCTCCCTTCGGTGCCGGGTGACCGTGGACTCGATCAGGTCACGGGCGGCCAGCAGCGCGTGCTCGACATAGTCGATGGCGCCTGACGAGGGAGTCTCCGTGCTCTCCGTGCTCATGGGAGAAGGCTCGGACACCCTCACAAGACCAACCATGACTTCCCCTGCCGGGCGACAGTGACCTGGTTATGCGAATACCGGCCTGATTCTCGTCAATTTCGCCGCCCCGAAATGCGCGGGCAGCATTGTGCGAAATCCATGACGACACTAATTCGCACACAGCGACCGCGTCAACGCGGGGCGTGAGGTAAAGAGTTGTCAAAGCGTCGTGCGACGGCGCGCGTCGTGCTGTCGCGCCACCGGTGCGCCGGGGGCGCGTGTCCACAAGTTACCGGCGAGTGCACCTTCCGGACCAGGGAGACTACGGAGCGCAGCGAATCGACGCCGCTCGGCGACGCGGAGTGGGGCCGGTGTCCGGTTACTGCCAACTCGACACCGGACGTCCCCTCCCCTCATCCGGGGGTGGCCGCCGGTCTCAGCCACGGCCGATCGGCATCAGCCGAAGCTGATCGGCCCGTGGAAGTCCCGACCCTGGATGACCGGGCCGGTGATACGGGCATCGCCCGTGATGGAGTTGTGCACGGCACCCGGCTCCCCGGCCGCCTCGCCGTGCTCACGCATCCAGGCCGCCAGGTCACGGCCGAACTCCGGGTCCTGCCGGGCACGTTCGACCAGCAGATCGGCCAACTGGCGCAGCCGGGCGCGGTCGTCGTACGGAATCGCCACCGGGTCCGGACCCGGCTCCGGCTCACCGGCCGGTTCGCCCTCGCCCCGCCGCAGGACCCTGCGGACCAGCGTGCCGAAGGAGTCCAGGGCCCGCCGCCCGGCCTCGCCGCCGGCGCCCGACGCCGCCGCGTTCACCGCCGCGACCAGCGCACCCACCGTCACCGGGTCCATGGCCCACCCCCTGCCCTCGGTCGGGGCCCCACGCTACCGGCGCCGCCGGTCACGGTTCCAGCGCTTCCGCGCGGAGGGTGAACCAGACCGTCTTGCCCATCGGCGTGAGATCCGTGCCCCACTCATGGGCGGTCTTGCTCAGCAGGAACATCCCCCGGCCGCTCTCGGAGAGGAAGTCCGGCTCCTTGACCACCGGCATTGCGGACTCGGTGTCGCTGACCGCCGCGCGGATCCCGTACGGAAGGTTCTCCAGGGTGAGGACGCATTCGGGAGAGGCCGCGTGCTTGTGGACATTGGACAACAACTCGGTGACGCACATCCCCGCCGCGCTGATGAGCTCCTCGCGCCCCCACAGCCGCAGTCGCGCCCCTACGGCGCGGCGTACGTCGGCGAGTATCCGCGGATGGGCACGGAGGCGCAGTTCGTATCGCTGTGAGATGTTCTCAGCCATATGCTCCGGGGCCCCTCCACAGCACGGCGCGCTGCCGTGTCCCCTAGCGATCCTGGCCTATGGAACGTCCCACTCGCAATGTTTCGACCCACTCGCACAAGACTGGCATATGCCCGGCTGGTAGGCGTAGTTGGCAATACGACAGACTGGCGACATGTCCTACCAGCCAGTGCCCACCGTTCGGCGCAGGCGCCTGGGCTCCACGCTACGGAAACTGCGCACCGAAGCGGGGATGACACTGGACGCGGCGGCCGACGCACTCAATGCGGCCGCGAACGGATCGTCCGACGCCCGCCGCTGGACGGCGCCGAAGCTCTCCCGGATCGAGAACGCCAACGCCACGATCCGCACCACCGAGGTCGAAACCCTGCTGAGGGCCTATGCCGTCACCGACCCGGGCATCCGTATCGCCTTGGAGGGACTGGCCAAGGACGCGGGCAAACGCGGCTGGTGGCAGACCTATCGCGGCGTCGTGGGCCCCGCCTACGCCGACTACATCTCGCTGGAGAGCGACGCGGAGAGCGTCCGCGACTACGCCCCGCTGGTCGTCCCCGGTCTGCTCCAGACGGCCGACTACGCCCGCGAGACCATCGCGGCGAACGCCGTGGCCCGCACCGCCTCCGAGGTCGACGCCCTCGCCGAGGTACGCCTGGCCCGCCAGGCCGTTCTCACCCGCTCCCGCCACCCGCTGCGGCTGTGGGCCGTCATCCATGAGGCGGCGCTGCGCCGCCGGTTCACCGGCCGGCCCGGCATCATGGCCGCCCAGCTACGGCGGCTGCTGGACGTGGCGGACTGGCCCACGGTCACCCTGCAGGTGATGCCGATCGACGCGGCGCCCAATCCCGGGGACGCGGGAGCGTTCACACTCGTGGCCTTCCCGGGCCCGATGCCGGATGTGGTCACCCAGGAGAACCTGCGCGGCCCCACATACGTCGAAGGAGTCGACGACGTCAACGTCTTCGCCGACGCCTTCGGCCATATCGTGGACTGCGCGCTGTCCACGGATGCGACGAAGGCCCTCATCGCTGGTCTGGTAGGAGAAAGAGGGCCCCACATATGAACACCTCTGCAACGACCGCGCATCGCCACCCCCACTGGCGCAAGTCCTCGCACTCCGTGGGCGAGGGACAGTGCGTCGAGGTCGCCGCCGCCGGCGGCCGCGTCCGGCTGCGGGAGAGCGACGACCCCGGCACCGTCCTGACCACCGTGCCGGCGGTGCTCGCCGCCTTCGTCCGGAGCGCGAAGGCGGGCGCGTTCGACGCCTGATCGTATGACGACGGTGTGGTGCCGCCCCTGGACGGCACCACACCAGCGACGTCAGAAGACGTCAGAACTGGACGTCCGAGCAGGCGTAGAAGGCGTTCGAGGTGTCCGCGACGGTCCACACGGCGAGGATCACGTGTCTGCCGGTCTTACCGCTCGGGATGGTCCCCGAGTGGGAGAGCGTGGACGGCGGGCGCTGACCGTTGTACGGAACGGTCAGGAAGGGCTGGGACTCCAGGCTCGCACGGGTCAGCTTCTGGCTGGGGTTCCAGCCGTTCTTGGTGATGTAGTACTTGAAGTCCGTGGTCGCGTGGGAGGCCGTGAACCGCCAGTTGAAGGTGTAGCTGCGGCCGGCGGTCAGCTTGGTCGCGGGCCAGTTGCCGCCCCGCGGATCGTCGAGCTGCGAGAACCGGCTGTTGCCGCCCGCGCAGATGGTGCCGTCCGCGGGACCGCCCGAGGGGAAGCCCTTCGGACCCTCGACGCTCTGGGGCTCGTACTGGATCTCGCCGCAGCCCGTCACCGTGCCGTTGGCGCACAGCTTCTGGCGGCTGATGGGCGAGTCGGTGTAGCCGTGGCTGGAGGCGCTGCCGCCGGTCGCGAGGACGGAGATCGCCGCGAGCCCGATGCCGATGACGGCGGCGCTGATCTTCTTGCGCATGCTTCGCTCCTGAAGACGTGGGGAGTGCTTCGACGAGCCGTGCACGGCGGTCTAGACCAAGTTGAGAGTATCCAGGCCGAATAGTCATGTCCATACCAACGGACCAGGGTGAGCGCGGTGGGTGGACGCCGGGTGGGCGGACCCCGGCGGCGTCCTGAGCAGCCTCCCGGGTCGGGTAGGATTTCCACGTCAGCAGGCGCCGCTAGCTCAGTTGGTTAGAGCAGCTGACTCTTAATCAGCGGGTCCGGGGTTCGAGTCCCTGGCGGCGCACCTTGGCTTACGCCACCGACCTGGGGCTTCTCGGTTCTCCGAGAAGCCCCGGTCGCTTTTCGGCGGAGCATGGCGGCCTTCCTGGCCGCCATGACACCCGCCCTCCGAGTCCGGAGATAGTGACCAGAGACACATATCAACCCTCTGTATACCGTGCTCGTCGCCCATGAGTCGCTTTATCCCCTCATGGGGGACGCACCCGATACTTCCTCCGTGACGGCCCGCCACCGGAGGGTTCGGCTCCATTCCCCGCCCCGTCCAGACCCCTTGTCCAGGGCCATGACCAGCCCATAAGTTCCGTGCGACCACAGCGCGGAAAGCGCTTGTTGCCGCGTCGGGCCTTGGGGAGAGGCCCCCGCGTTCTTCGCTCTCATCAGCCTTCACGGGAGGGGTACGTCCATGTCCACGATCCTCAGATCCACCGTCGGTGCCGCCCTCGCCTCCGCCGCGGCCGCCGTCCTCACCCTGACCGCGCCCCCGGCCTCCGCCGCCGAGCGTCCCTCGGCGACCGACGTGACGGTGTCCCCGCGGGCATCGGCCGAGACCAGGGCGTTCGCCAAGGCCAACCCCGGGCCCACCGCGGCCGCCGCGACCGTGTGCGGCACCGGCTACGCGCTGGACAGAGCCATTCCGCTGCCCAAGGGCACCGACCCGAGCATGCGCCTGGCCACGCTGTTCAGCTACACCAACAGCAGCGGCAAGGGCTGCGCGATCCTGGACAACAACTACGGCGCCTCGCAGTACATGTACCTCAAGGTCTGCAAGATGGACGGCACCGGCTGCGACACCGACTCGGGCAACTTCAGCCAGTACGCGGGCCCGGTCTACGTCTCCGCCTTCGTCTGCGCCCCGGTGACCGCCAAGATGGGCAAGACCTCCAGCAACCTCTACATCGACTACAAGTCCGACTACGTCTTCGCGTGCAACTGACCCCCGTCACTCGGCACTGAAGGAGACGTCATGGCCGACGCCTTGGTCGTGCGGGCGCAGAAGTTCATCAACGACACGTACGGCGGGAAGCTGGGAATTCCGGCGCTCGAGGAAGACGGGAAGACGAGCTGGACCGTGATGTACGCGCTCACCCGGGCGCTCCAGTACGAGCTGGGCATCACCAGTCTCTCGGACAGCTTCGGCCCCACCACGCTGAGCACGCTCCAGTCGAAGTACCCCAAGCTCAACGCCAGTACGACGCCCTCGGCCAAGTTCACGAAGATCATTCAGTCGGGGCTGTACTGCAAGGGGTACAACGGCGGCGGGATCGACGGGGTGTTCAGCTCCACGGTGGCGAACTCGCTCACCGAGCTGATGACCGACATGGGCGTGGCGGGCGTCTTCGAGGCGGGCACCCTCTCCCCCAAGGTCTTCAAGGGGCTGCTCACCATGGACGCCTACATCGTCACCGGTGACGGCGGCACCGACATCCGCACCGTGCAGCAGCACCTGAACGCCAACTACGTCAAGCGCCAGGACTACTTCATCATCCCGTGCGACGGACACCACTCGCGGACCGTCGCCAAGTCCATGCTGCTGGCGGTGCAGTACGAGCTCGGCATGGCCGACGGCGTGGCCAACGGGAACTTCGGCCCCGGCACCCAGTCCGGGCTGAAGCAGCACACCGTCGCCTCGGGCGAGACCAGCACCTGGGTGCGGCTGTTCTCCGCCGCGATGATCCTGAACCAGCGGCCCAATGTGCCGTTCAGCGCCTCGTTCGGATCGGCGCTGCAGTCCGCGGTGAACGGCTTCCAGGACTTCGCCAAGCTCCCGGTCACCGGAAAGGGCGACTACTCCACCTGGGCGTCGCTCCTGGTCTCCTACGGCGACCAGGACCGCAAGGGTCAGGCGTGCGACGGCGTCACCAAGATCACCCAGGCCCGTGCCACCACCTTGAAGGCCGCCGGATTCAAGTACATCGGCCGCTATCTCACCAACCCCCTCAGCAACGACCTCCCAGAGAAGGCCATCCAGATCGGCGAGCTGGAGACCATCGCCGACAACGGGCTCCGGTGCTTCCCGATCTACCAGACCTTCGGCCGCGACGCCTCGGGCTTCAACTACGCCGCGGGCAACGCGGCGGCCATCGCGGCGGCGAACGCGGCCGACGACCACGGCTTCAAGGACGGCACCCGGATCTACTTCGCCGTGGACTTCGACGCGTACGACTACGAGGTCACCGACAATGTCCTGCCGCACTTCAAGGGCATCGAGGACGGCATGGCCATCGCCGGGAACCGGTACAAGATCGGGGTCTACGGACCGCGCAACGTGTGCATCCGGGTCTCCGAGGCGGGCCATGCCACGGCGAGTTTCGTCTCCGACATGTCCAGCGGCTTCTCCGGGAACTACGGCTATCCACTGCCGCCCAACTGGGCCTTCGACCAGATCGTCACCAAGACCATCGGCTCCGGCGACGGCTCCATCAACATCGACAACAACATCGCCTCCGGCCTGGACACCGGACAGGGGTCGTTCAACCCCCCGGTGGCGTCGATGCCGGACAGCCTCTTCAACCAGGCCTATTTCCCGGGGCTGCTCGCCGACGTCCAGACGTACATGAAATCCATCGGCTTCCCCGAGGACGACGGCCGCATCTACACCACCACCCAGTGCCTGGAAACGATCATCGCCGGGGATGTCGCCGTGACCAATACGGCACGGGCCTACGGCATGCGGAAGGCGCTCATCCAGACCACGGCGTTCTGGGAGTTCCGGCACTACGGCAATGAGGACCTGGTCAAGGACGCCGGGGTGTGGCTCTACCACAACGACTATGTGCCGGACTGGGCCAAGGACCTGCCCGGGGTGGTGTCGTTGCGCGACAGCAGCACCGGTGTGGCCCAGATGTTCGGACTGGTGGGCGTGCTCTGCTGGAACAACTCCATCAGGACCGGCCTGGTGACCGGCACCCCGAAGGACCCGGACAAGGACGCCGACATCTTCGCGATGTGGGACAGGCTCCGCACGGACAACGACTTCGCCCTCACCTCCGTCGGCCACGCCCACATCTGGGGAGCCGACGGCAAACCCGGCAGCGTCGACAAGGAGATAGGGATCCGCCGGCCCTCGCTGGACTACAAGGAGTCGGAGATCTACGAGGTGCTGCGGCGCTACCAGGGCCCGAAGGAGCCCGCCTTCACGGACGCCAAGAAGCGCATGCCGCTCTACTACATCTTCGAGAAGTACAACAGGATGATGCGATGAGCGAAGCGCCTTCATCCCATGCGTCCGATTCGGCGAACGGGATCGACTCGATCCTGCTGCTGTTCATCTGCCTGATCGGGGTCATCGTCATCTTCACCCTGGTCGGCATGGTCGGCTCCGGCATCGCCAAGCGCACCGGCCGCCGGAAGACGCGGGACGAATGGCTCGGGGGGATCGCCCTGCTGTCCGTCTGCGCGACCGTCGCCCTGTACATCTGGGGCGCGCTCCACGTGATGTTCATGGAGAGCTACAACATGCGCGAGGCGTGCGCCAAAGCGGGCGGGGAGGCGAAGGCGGCCCAGGTCGACCGCTACTCGGCGAGCTACTTCCCACTGCGCTTCACCTGCCGGATCGACGAGGGCGGCAGTTACGACGCCGCGGTCCCCGGATACGTCAACCCGGCCATGGCCATCGCCTTCGTCCTGGCCATCGCCACGGGCGCCGCATCCGTCGTGGCCCGCGACCAGAACCGGTCCACCAGCCCTACCGTCACGAGGGGACGATGAATGAGCGTGTTCGACCCATCCCGTAGGCAGGTACTCGCCCGCTCCGGTGCGCTGTTCGGCGCGGCCGCGCTGGCCTCCCTCCCCGGTTCCGCGCTGCTGGCGACGCCCGCGTACGCCGCGTCCTCGCACTCCAAGACGCCCACCGGCGAGGAGATCCGGACCGCGTACCGCCGCTTCCGGGCGAACCGGGCCCGGGTGCTGACCGGCAGACCGAGCCCCAACGGCTGGGAGATGGAGAAGGTCGCCGACGGCGGCGGAGCCATCTGGTCCCGCCCGGTGCCCGGCACCCCGCTGGAGGGCGTCACCGTCCGCATCGGCGCACCGGAGACCGTGCTGGTCCATGTGATCCGCCGCTTCCACTACGAGATCGACGAACTCCGCAAGGGCGATGTGATCGGCTGGCGCAGCCCCGGCACGGTCCACAAGGGGCTGCCGGAGGGCAACCAGGCATCCGGTACGGCGATCCGGATCCGCCCCGGCCACTACCCGACGGGCGTCAAGGGCGGCTTCTTCCCGCAGCAGGAGGTCGTGATCCGCGACATCCTCGCCGAGCTCGACGGCGTGGTCCGCTGGGGCGGGGACGACCGGAAGCCGGACGAGTCGCTCTTCTACGTGGCCGTCCATCCCGGCGATCGGCGGTTGACCGAGGTCGTGGCCCGGCTGGACCACTGGCGCGAGACGCCGGGCAGGGGCGCGGGCGCCCCCGTCGACGTCCTCGCGCCGGGGCGCCGCAAGGCCGCGACGTCCTTGGCCCGCAGCCAGCGCGCGGCGGCCTGACCGAAGTTCCGCGGAGGACTGGGGAGCCCCGGCGCGTGGGGCGCCGGGGACTCCCTTTCGCGATCAGTCGCAGGAGGGACAGGGTGTGCAGGCGCTGACCCTTACGTCGTCGATGACCGGCCCGTAGGCGCCGGTGCCGGTGCTGGTGCTGGCGAACGCCAGCGTCGTGGAGGTGCCACGGGCCACGAAGGTCACCTCCCGGGTGACATAGCCCATGTTCGCCATGGTCTTGCCCGTGACGTCGAAGCTGAAGTCCTGGAAGTTCTGCCCGTCGATCAGCACCTTCCCGGTCCTCACGGGCGGGCCTCCCGCCGGGTTGCCGGCCAGCGAGTACGTCACCGAGTACTTCTTCCCGGGGACGGTGGTGAAGGTCTGTGCCACCGTGCCGGCGTCATGACCATTGAGATCCACGGACTGGCCGCCCTCGGCCGCCTGCCAGAAGCCGTCCCCGATCAGATCCACGTCTCCGGCCGTGACCTTCCACGGTCCGATGGACGCGCCCGTCCCCAGGTTCACGAACGTGTTGTCCCCCACCGTGGGCGTCTCGAAGCTGCCGTCGTCGAAGCGGCTGACGGCGGCGGCTGTCGCGGTGCCGGACCCCATACCGACCAGCACTCCGGCGACGGCGAGCGATGCGAGAAAGATGCGAATAGGCGACATGTTCCCCTCCAGTGCGACTCATTCGGCAATACACCGAATTGATGGCGCAGCAGAATCTTCCGTACCGGAGGGACGCACGCCAGGGTTCGGCCCCCGGCGCACCGTGGTGCGGACCGGGTCGAGCGCGGCGGATGCGCCGGTCGATCACGGGTGGGCGCCGGTGGCGGCTACGGCGGTGATCCGCGCCCATACGGTCTTGCCCGGCCCCCTTCGCTCCCTGATGCCCCAGCGATCCGCCAGCGCCTCGACCAGGAGCAGGCCCCGCCCCTCCTCGTCGTCCGACGTGGGCGCCTTCGGCACGGGGCACTTCTCGTGGGTGTCGCTCACCTCGATCTCCAGGACGCCGCCCCGCTCGTCGTACGCCAGCCGCACCGCGAAGTCCCGCCCCGGTACGCGCCCGTGGAGCGCCGCGTTGGCGGCCAGCTCGGCGACGATCACGATCGCGGCGTCGTAGCCGCCCGTCCCCGGGGAGAACCCCCACGCGGCGAGCTGATGGGCGGCCAGCAACCGGGCGAGCCGGGCGCCGCGCCGGGTGGCGGAGAATCGCTGCGCGAACGTACGTACGGTGACGGGGACTTGGCCCTGTGGTGCGGTCATGGCGGAAGCGTCCCGGGCTCGCGGCGGCCACTGCCAGGCACGACACCCACCCAGTTTCGCTTGTACCAGTTCACCGACTGGACCGGGCCGGTCACCGCCCGTGACGATATGAGGATGACAAAAGACAGCGAACCGGAAACGTCGGAAAGCCTCAAGACCTTTGGCGCGGTACTGAAGGCGCTGCGCGATGAGGCAGGGCTGACGCAGGAGCAGTTCGCGCCACGGGTCCGGTACTCGGCGACGTACGTCGCGAAGATGGAACAGGGCAGGCGCTTCCCGCCGAAGGAACTCATCCCGCGCGCGGAGGAGGTCCTGGGCGCCCCGGCCGCGCGGGTTCTGGGCGCGGCGTACCGCAGTCTGACGCGGAGGGTCGGACTCGCGTCGTGGGTCCTGCACTGGGCGGGGATCGAGGAGGAAGCCGTCTCACTCCTCGCGTACGACTGCGCGGTGGTGCCGGGGTTACTTCAACCCGAGCCGTACATCCGCGCCGTCTTCGACCGCTACATCCCGCATACCCCTACGGAGGAGTGCGAGCAGCAGGTGATTGCACGCCTAGCGAGGCAGCAGCTGTTCACGGACCTGCCGAGCACCTCGTTCTGCTTCATCATCGAACAGGCGCTCCTGGACAGGCACTTCGGCGGCTCAGAGATCACCAGGGCCCTGCTCGACCACCTCCTTGAGCAGCAGCAGCGCCGCAACGTAGAGATCCAGATCATGCCGCTCCGGCAGGAGGATCACTCTGGTGCCGATGGATCGATGCGCCTCGCCGAAACGATGGAACACCGTTGGCTCGGCTACATCGAAGGGCACGGCAGCAGCATCCTGATCACCGATCCGAAAGCCGTCAGTGCCATGCACCAGCGCTATGGCAAACTGCGCTCACAGGCTCTGAGCCCTCAGGACAGCACGAGCCTGCTGGAGCAGATGCGAGGAGCGCTATGAGCAGCAGCACCACCACCGAACTCGACTGGTTCAAGAGCAGCTACAGCGGCGGCGGAGGCGGCGAGTGCGTCGAGGTCGCGATACGCCCCGAAGCCGTCCACATTCGCGACTCCAAGGACACCCAGCGGACCCCGCTCACCGTGTCCCCCGAAGCCTGGACCGCCTTCATCGCGCACATCTGACCTGCTCGCGCCGCCGCCGCTAAGCTGTTCGGATCGGAGGTGGCGGTGGCGGCGCACATACAGGAACGCATCAAGCGGCTGATCATCGACCAGCGGCTCCCCTCGGGCGCCCCGCTGCCCACCGAGACCGAGCTGATGGAACTCCTCGGCGTCAGCCGCAACTCCGTACGCGAGGCGCTCAAGGCGCTGCAGGCGATGGGGATCGTGGAGATCCGGCACGGCTTCGGGACGTACGTCGGCCCCATGTCGATGGCGCCGATGATCGAGGGGCTGATCTTCCGTACCGTCGCTGGGCACTACCGGGGCGAGGACAGCCTGCTCCAACTCCTCGAGCTGCGCGAGGCCGTGGAGACGGGGCTGATCGCGCGGCTGGCCGGGCGGATCCCGGAGGCGGACCTCGCCGAGCTGGACGCGGTCGTGCGGCGGATGGAGGCGGAGGCGGCGGAGGGCTCGGTGCGGGCCGAGACCGACCGGGCGTTTCACGCCGCGCTCTACGGGAGTCTGGACAACACGCTGCTGAGCGAGGTGCTGGAGGCGTTCTGGGACGCCTTCCACCGGGTGCGCACCGACCTCGTGGACGTGCCCACCGATCCGCGGGTCACCTGCAAGCAGCACCGGGAGATCCTGGAGGCGGTGCGTTCGGGGGACGCCCTACGGGCCGAAGAGGCGATCCGCGACCACTTCGGCAACATCCGCATCCGCCTGCGTTCGGCGGCGCACCGCGACTGAACGGCTCACGCCTGGGCGAGCAGAGGGTCGTAGGCCGTCGATCGTCGGCGGCCGGACATGAAGGCCAGGAAGTCCCCGATGAAGGCGCCGCGCGTGTAGGTACGGTCGGTGCCGACGGTGTCGCGGTGGAACGCGGTCTGGAACAGCGTCCGGTATTCGTCCGCGTCGATGTGCTGGTCGCCGTCCTTGTCCGTGGCGTCGAAGAGGACCTCGGCGACCTTGATCAGTGCGGGTCCGGCCAGGGAGGGAACGGCGGTGGCGTACTCGCGGGCGCTGACGCGGCCGTCCCCGTCGGTGTCCAGTGCCGTCTGGAGTTCACGCCACCAGTCGGCGTAGGCGTTGTAGAGCCTCGTTTCCTCGGGCTCCTCCAGATCGAGGCGGGTGGACAGTTCGCGGGCCATGGCGGCGAGGTCCGGCCAGTCCACGTACCCGTCGCCGGTCTGGTCGAGCACCTCGCGGAAGAACTCCTCCGCACCGCGTTCGGTGCCGGTGCGGGAGGCGGGTTCCGGTTGCGGAGGGAGCGGCGTGATGAGCCGGATCAGGGCACCGGCCCGCCGCATTTTGTCGTGCAGGGCGGTGACCGCCCGGGCTCGCGGGTCGTCGCTGTGGGGCGAGAGAGCCAGCAGGTCGGCGATGGCCTCGGCGCGGACCCAGCCGTTCGGCAGGAACCGGGCCAGGCCGACGGCCAGATACGCACCCTGCATCAGGGTCTGGGCTCCGGGCATCTCGGGCAGCCCGGCACGCCGGCGGAAGGGCTCCGGGAGCGAGGCGACGATGATCGCCCCGATGAGCGGGCCGGCGACGGCCCGGCCGGTGGCCCACAGCGTGGGCACCCCGCCCAGCAGGGCCGGAGCGGGCAGATGGTCGAACAGCTTGTAGAGGATGATCCGCATCGCCTCGGTGTTCTCCAGCTCCCGTTCCACCACGTGGTCGTAGTAGGGCCAGAACTCGGAGAGGGTGGGCGGCAGGTGACCGGACTCGTCTCCCATGGCGGCCAGATACGCCTGGAACTCGGCGTACAGCCGCTCCATGGCGTGCTGCTCAAGGGGCTGTCCGCTCAGTCGGCACATGGTCACGGTGGACTCGAAGATGGTCGCCACCACCCAGGCCCGTACAGCGGGGTCCATCGCGCTGTAGGTCCGGCCTCGCGGGTCGGTTCCGCTGAGTCGTGCGTGGAGGCGGTTCAGCCGTGCCGCCTCGCGGCGCCGTACCTCTTCGTCGTCCCCGAACATGCGCTGCAAGCTGCGGATGGTGTTGCGCAGCCGTCGCCACGGGTGGGCGACGAACGTGGAGTTCTCGATCAGCGCGGCGCCGACCTGCGGGTGCGCGGCCTCCAGCACGGTCGCCCGGACCATGGCCAGCGCCCACCGCGGATCGTTGACGAATTCCTGGAACCGCGAGCCCGCGCCGAACAACGGCTCCTGTCCGTTCGCCGCACTCGGCCGTGACGTACCGCCGTCGAACTCGGTCGCACCGCCCTGGGCACTGTCGGGGTGCCCGCCATCTGCGATGGTCACTATCGGGAGTCTCCGTTCCGCTCGGGCAGCACGCCGCCGAAGCGGCGATCGCGTTGCCGGTAGGTGTGCAGGCATTCGAGGAAGTGCGGCGCGCGGAAGTCGGGCCACAGCACGGTCGGGAAGACCCATTCCGCGTAGGCGACCTGCCAGAGCATGAAGTTGGAGATGCGCTGTTCCCCCGAGGTTCGGATGACCAGATCCACGTCGGGTGTGTCAGGGAAGGGCAGATGGGCGGCGAAACTCCGCTCGTCCACCGCCTCGGCCGCCACACCCGCGCGGATCAGTGACCGCGCGGCCGCGACGATGTCCCCGCGCCCGCCGTGATCGAACGCGACGGTCAAGGTCATGCCTCGGTTGTCGCCGGTCAGTGTCATCAGGTCGGCGAAGTCGCGTGCCAGCGCCCGAGGGATCCTCGGGTCGCTCACCCCGAGGAAACGGCAGCGGATCCCCCGCGCGTGCAGCAGCGGCGCGTGCTTGCGCACCACCCCGCGCACCAACCGCATCAAATAGTCGACCTCGGCACTCGGCCGGCTCCAGTTCTCGGTGGAGAAGGCGTACAGGCTCAGCCATTCGACGCCCGCAGTCCGGGCCGCCTCGATGACGTCGATCACGGTCGCCTCCGCCGCCCGATGACCCGACGTACGCGGCAGCGACCGCTGGGCCGCCCACCGTCCGTTGCCGTCCATCACACACGCCACGTGACGCGGCACGCCAAGCGACCGGTCACCATCGGCGAACCGCGACGCGGGAGTGGGATCGGCGAACGCATCGCCCACGGTGTGCCCAGCTATCACGCCAGCCCCCTTGGCCCACCACCACAGATCGACACGGCGATCGCATCTGAAGCAGATTGCCAGCCCCCGAGCCCGAATGCCGCACCGGAGCCACACATTCACCCTTGGAACAATTGCCCGAATCCAGTCTTCGGCGGGTCGCTCGCCTCTTCCTTCCACTTCGGCCACAGTCATCCCGCGATGACCGTTTTGGCATTACGTGCCCTGGCTGTCACAGCCGCGCCGATCATCGCCTGGCGGTGGACCGTCCGCCAGGAGAAACGGAACACGCAGCCCGCCCTTGGGGGACGATAAGAAGTGAAGTACCGACCGAGTCGCCGCACCCGCCGCTTCGGGATCGGTGCGGCGGCTGTCTTCGTGCTGGCCGGGATGAACGGCCCCGCCCTCTACCGTTTCAGCTCGGACAAGTACCACGCGTACAAAATCAACCAACCGGAGTACAAGGCGGAGAACGGCCACTGGGATGTGGTCGATGTCCCCGAGGAATACCGGATCAATACGATCCACGCCGCCCTGCTGCACACCGGAAAGGTGCTGCTGGTGGCCGGATCCGGGAACAACGCCAAGAACTTCGCCGCCAAATCCTTCCGCAGCGTCCTGTGGGACCCGGAGAAGAACACCTTCACCAACATTCCGACCCCCAAGGACCTCTTCTGCTCCGGGCACAGCCAGCTCCCGGACGGAAAGCTGCTGGTGGCGGGCGGCACCCAGCGCTATGAGAAGCTCAGGGGCGATGTCGAGAAGGCGGGCGGACTGATGTTCGTCCACAACGAGAACCCCGACAAGCCGAAGACCCTCCCCGCCGGGACCCGCTTCACGGGGAAGGAGAACGGCAAGACCTTCGAGTCCAAGGACCCGATTCTCGTTCCGCGTGCGAAGAAGGCCAAGAATCGCAAGGGGAAGGTCACCGTCACCGCGAGCACGGCGCGGGTCTATGTGGAGGCGCTGCGCAAGGGGAAGAAGTACCAGACGGGCACCGAGGACAATTACCGGATCTCCGGGCTGAAGGGAAAGGACAAGCGGAACTTCTACGGAATCGCCCAGAAGCTGTCGTTCGACAAGAAGGACTTCCAGGGCATCAAGCAGGCGTATGAGTTCGACCCGGAGGCCGAGCGGTACGTCCCGGTCGATCCGATGAACGAGGCCCGCTGGTACCCGACGCTGACCACCCTCCAGGACGGCAAGGTGCTCGCGGTCTCCGGGCTGGACGAGATCGGCCAGGTGGTGCCGGGGAAGAACGAGGTCTACAACCCCAGGACCAACAAGTGGAAGTACCTGCCCAAGAAGCGCTTCTTCCCGACCTACCCCGCGCTGTTCCTGACCGACAAGGGCCGGATCTTCTACACCGGCTCGAACGCCGGATACGGTCCGGACGACAAGGGCCGCACGCCCGGCGTCTGGGACCCGAAGACCAATCGGTTCGATGTGGTCCCGGGGATCAGCGACTCGGACGCCCTGGAGACGTCGATGTCGGTGCTGCTGCCGCCCGCGCAGGACCAGCGGTACATGGTGCAGGGCGGGGGCGGGGTCGGCGAGGACCCGAAGTCCACGGCGAAGACCCGGATCGTCGATCTGCACGCCGACAAGCCGCGGTTCCGCGATGGCCCGGATCTGTATGCGAAGGTGCGCTATCCGAGCAGTGTCATCCTGCCCGATGACACCGTTCTGACCACGAACGGCTCGGGCGACTACCGGGGGCGCGGCGCCACCAATGTGCTGAAGGCCGAGCTCTACGACCCGAAGAGCAACACCGCGCGCGCGGTGGCCGATCCGCTGGTGGGCCGCAACTACCACTCGGGGGCGCTGCTCCTGCCGGACGGCCGGGTTATGACCTTCGGCTCGGACTCGCTCTTCGCCGACAAGGCCAACACCACGCCGGGTGAGTTCCAGCAGCAGATCGACCTCTACACCCCGCCGTATCTCTTCCGCGACTCCCGTCCGAAGCTCGCCGACACCGCGCCCAGGACGGTCAAGCTCGGCGGGAAGACCACCTACCGGACCGCGCAGGCATCGGCGATCACCACGATGCGGCTGATCCGGCCCGGCTCCTTCACGCATGTGACCAATGTCGAGCAGCGGTCGATCGCGCTGGACTTCACCCGGACGGAGGACGGGGACGGGGTGACGGTGACCCTGCCGAAGGACTCGTCCGTGGTGCCGCCGGGGTGGTACATGCTCAACGCGGTGGATGGCCGGGGGACGCCGTCGAAGGCGGTGTGGGTGAAGGTGCCCGCGCCCAAGAAGAAGTGACGGCTAACTACTTCTACGGTCGGCGTTACGGGCGAGATCGAGCGCGTACCGGGGCCACCACCGACCTGCGGTGGGACCGCCCTTGCAGGTGCCGTCCGACTCGCCCGGACGCTTGATCCACAGATACGCGTCGATCCGCTTGTCCCCGGTGTCGACGGTCGGCCTCTCGCCCAGCGCCCGGCCCTTCGGATTGCACCACGCCTGCGGGTCGTTCTTGCCCGGGGCCGGGCCATTGCCGTTACGGCTGGTGTCGATCACAAAGGGCTTGCCGCCGATCAGCGCGGACAGCCGCTTGCCGTACGCCCGGTTCTCCTGGGTCGTCTGGTAGTTCGAGGTGTTCAGCGCGAAGCCGTCGGCCTTACGGATACCGGCCCGCTTCAGCGGCTCGACCATCCGCCGCGGGTCCTTGATCCAGTGGGGGTTTCCGGCGTCCAGATAGACCTTGGTGTGCGGCAGCCCCTTGAGCTTGTCCACGGCGCCGGTCAGTAAGTCGTACCGCTCTTCGTGGAACTTCTTGGGCGTACAGCCGTCCACCACGTGCGGCAGCGCGTCGGGCTCCAGGACGACCGTCGCCCGGCGGTCGCCGATCCCCCGGACCACCTTGTCCAGCCAGGCGCGATAGGCGTCGCCGTCGGCCGCGCCGCCCTTGGAGTACTGCCCGCAGTCGCGGTGCGGGATGTTGTAGAAGACCAGCAGCGCATCCCGGTTCACCTGGTCCGCGGCCGCGGTGAACCCCCGCGCCTGCCCCTCCGGGTCGTCCACCCCCAGCCACTCCGCGACGGGCTGCGCCGCGATCTTCTCTATCAGCCGGGCCCGGCCGTCCTCGCCCTTCTTCCGGTACGCCGCGGCCTGGCGCGCCGCGCTGCCGTCCGGATTCACCCAATAGGGGATCGTGGACTTGGGCCGCTGCTTCGGCTGCTGCCCGGCGAGCGAGGCACGCTCACTGTCCCCCTTCGAGGCCCCGAAGCACCCGCAGACGACGACGCACGACAGGAGCGCCCCGGCGATGGAGAGCACGCGGGTGCGGGTGCGGGTGCGGCTGCGGCTGCGGCTGCTGGAGTGGGTACGGGCAACGTGACCCGAACGGCCGGCGCAACTGCCGTACGTCCACTCCCCCTCGAGTGCACGCCCCAGGGAACGAACGGCGCTCCCCCGGCGGGACAAGACCGACCGAATCACCCCTCACACACCACCCCGAACCACCGTGCCCTCATCCACAACCCGCCCAGCTCTTCGCCCGTACGCCCGCGCCGGGCTGCGGCTTGGCGTATGTGACGGGGTGTCCGGCGAATCTCTCCCCTCCCCGCCCCTTCCCGTAACAGGGGCTCCGCCCCTGGACCCCGGGCAGGGGGCGGAGCACCGAGGGGGTCTGGGGCGCAGCCCTGGGTGGGGTGCAGGGGGCGGAGGCCCCTGGTTTCGGGGAGGGGCGGGGTGGGGGCTTCGCTCGCCGCAGGCGCCCACCCGCCGCCCGCACGCCCACCGCGCCCCGACTACCGCGCATTGCGGCTGCCCGCCGACACGTTGCCGGCAGAGCCCGTCGTACCCGTCAGGTAGGCCGAGACGACGACGTTCGCCGAGTACGTTCGGGTCGAGCGGTTGTACTTCCCCCCGCACGTGATCAGCCGCAGCTCCGCGCGGTCATGGGACCGCGCCCCGTACACCCGTCGCGCGTCGAAGTGCTTCTCCGGCACCACCTCGACGTCCTCGACCGTGAACTCCGCCGTCGTCCCGTCCGATCGCGCGACCCGCACCCGCTCCCCCCGCTTGAGGTCGCTCAGCTCGTGGAAGACGGCCGGTTTGCTCTTCGTGTCCAGGTGGCCGACCAGCAGCGCGGCGCCCGGGGAGCCGGGCTCGGGGCCGGCGCGGTACCAGCCGACCGTGCCGGGGCGGCTGAAGGGCGGAGGCATCACCGCCCCGTCGCGGTCCAGGCCGCTGGCGACGATCGGGGCGCGGACCCCCGCCGCCTCGATCACGACCCGCTTCGGCCGGGCGGAGGCCAGCGGCGCGTGCGCCGGGGGCAGCGGATGGGCGGACGGCCGCCCGACCGCGGCCACGTCCCCGGTCATCGGCGCCGGTCCACCCGTCCCCTCCGTGGTGTCCCGGCCCCACATCCACAGGCCCAGCAGCAGCGCCGCCCAGGCGAGTCCGATGGCCAGTCGCCCGAGGCCGGAGAAGCGATTCCCGATGCCGTCCATGTTTCCGTCGTTTCCGTCCGTCTCGGTGTCCAGGCCCATGGCGATCACGATCAGCTCGCGGTACGGGAGGGATGGCGGCGGCGGTGGACCGCGAGGCCGCCGACGGCCACGGCCGTACCGCCCGAGAGCACCAGGCCGTACGCCTCCGCGCCGCCGATGTCGTCGCGTGGCCGCGCCTCGTCGGGCGCGGTGCCGCCCCCTCCGGCGCGGACGGGGGCGACGGGCGAGGGCGGGCGCTCCACGGCGAGGGCGACCCCGCCCGCGCCGCCCTGCCCGTCCCCGCCCGCGCCGTCCGCGCGGTCCGCGCCGTCCGCGCCCGTTACGTCCTCGCGTACGAGGCCGGCGCCCGCGCAGTCGAGGGTGACCCGGTGCGCCCCCTTGGCCGCCGTCGAGCGGATCGTCGCCTCGCTGAAGAGCGCGTCCCCCTCCGGCGTCAGCTCCGCGTCGTCCACGAACACCGGTGACGAGGCGGTGGCCACCCGGTCCGGGCAGCCGAAGGCCCAGACCTCGACCTCGGCGCCTGGGGCGAGGGCCCTTGGACTGATCCGGATCGTGGTGGTGGCGGAGTGGCGCTGGTCGGCGAGGGCCGGAGCGGCGGCCGTCACCGCCACGACGGCGGCGCATGCTGCGATACAGAGAGTGAGTGCGACAACGCGCATGGTGAAACCTCCCGATACCAAGAGGCTCACGCGCCCGGCAGAGCGCCGCATCCGCTGCGGGCGCCTACTGCGCCATCCGGGGCACAGGGCTCACCGGCGGGTCACACCCGGGTTCACCATCGGGGTCACGCGAGGGCTCACCGGCGGTCATGCCAGCGCTCACCGGCGGGTCATACGACGCGTTCCACGAGGTCCGCGATGGACTCGACGACCGTGGACGGGCGGTACGGGTACCGGTCCACCTCTCCCGCCTTGGTCACCCCGGTGAGCACCAGGAAGGTCTCCATACCGGCCTCGAGCCCGGCCCGCACATCCGTGTCCATCCGGTCGCCTATCATCGCGCTGGACTCGGAGTGGGCGCCGATCGCGTTCAGCCCGGACCGCATCATCAGCGGATTGGGCTTGCCGACGAAGTAGGGCTTCTGGCCGGTCGCCTTGGTGATCAGCGCGGCCACGGAGCCGGTGGCGGGCAGCGCGCCCTCCGCGGAGGGGCCGATCTCATCGGGGTTGGTGGCGATGAACCGCGCACCGTCGTTGATCAGCCGGATGGCCTTGGTGAGCGCCTCGAAGCTGTACGTACGGGTCTCGCCGAGCACCACATAGTCCGGCTCGACATCCGTAAGGACGTAGCCGATGTCGTGCAGCGCGGTGGTCAGCCCCGCCTCCCCGATGACATAGGCGGTGCCGCCGGGACGCTGCTCGTCCAGGAACTGGGCGCTGGCCAGCGCCGACGTCCAGATGTTCGCCACGGGGACGTCCAGCCCGATCCGGGACAGCCGGGCGTGGAGGTCGCGCGGGGTGTAGATGGAGTTGTTGGTGAGCACCAGGAACGGCGTGTCCGAGTCACGCAGCCGCTTGATGAAGGCGTCGGCACCGGGCACCGGTATGCCCTCGTGCATCAGCACACCGTCCATATCGGTGAGCCATGACTCGATCGGCTTGCGCTCTGCCACTGGTTGCTCTCCGCTCGGAATCGGCGTCTGGCGACGACCTCAGCCTAACCGGGGAAAGTGCTGGGGAGACCGCCCTGTGTTCCGGAGCACGGTCCGTTCGCCGTGCGTTCGCGCTCCGTCCCAGCGCGACAGATCCGCACAGGTGTCTGATCCTGGGGAAGGGGCGGAATCCGCCCCTCCGTGGAACGAGCCGGACCGTAAGGCCGGACCGTAAGGAGGCCGCGATGGGCATGATGGACAAGCTCAAGGGCGCGATCAGCAGGAACCCGGACAAGGCTCGGAAGGGCGCTCGCAAGGGGGCCGAGACCGCGGACAAGAAGACCGGCGGCAAGTACTCGGAGCAGGTCCAGTCCGGCTCGGACAAGATCGACGACGAACTGCGCCGCCGGGGCGAGGGGCCCCGGGGCCAGTAGTTCGTCCGTGCGCCGGACGTGAGGGTGCCGGGGCGCCGGGGCTTCAGACCCCCGAGCGCCGTGACTTCACCATGAGGACGGTGCCGCAGGTCACGAGCGCGGCGCTGATGACGCCGAGCCCCGCGAGCAGGGCGGTGTGACGGCCCGTCGCGGCGAGTTCGGGCATCCGCTCGTTCTCGCGCTCGTGGCCGCCGTCCTCCTCGTGACGGCCGTCGCCGCCGGTACCGGTGCTGGGCTCGGCCTGGGGCTCGCGTCCGGGGTCGGTTTCGGTGCCGGGATCGGTCTCGGCATTGGGGTCGGTTTCGGAGCCCAGGTCGGAATCGGCGCTGGGGTCTTCGGTCTCCGTGCCCAGTTCGGTGTCGGTGCCGAGGTCGGTCCCCGCGTCGGTGCCGGGATCGGTCTCCGTACCGAGGTCGGTACCCGTGTCGAGGCCCTCGTCGAGGTCGGTGCCGGTGTCAGTACCCGCCTCGGTGCCGGTACCCGTCTCGGTGTCCGTACCCGTCTCCGTCTCGGTGCCGGTACCCGCATCGGCGTCCGCGCTTGAGTCCGAGCCCGCCTCGGTGTCCGCCCCGAGGTCGGTGTCCATGTCCGTATCGACATCCGCGCCCAACTCGGTATCCGTATCGGTATCGGTATCCGCTCCGGTCCCCGCGTCCTCTTCGGCGCTGGGATCGGTGTCGATGTCGGCCTCCGCGCCGACGTCGGCGTCCGCCTCCGTGTCGGCATCAACGTCGCTGTCGGCACGGGGCGGCACCGCGGCCGGGCTGCTCTCCTTACGGGTTGCGCCGGGACTTCTGGTGGCGCTCGGCTTCCGGCTCGGCGCGGCCGAGGCGGTCTCCTCGGACGTTCGGCTCGGCGTGGCCGTGGGGCGCTTGGAACGGGTGGTCGGCTGAGGAGCGGGCTTGGTCTCGGTGTCCCCGTCGGTGGCTTTCTGGGTCTCCGTAAGACCGCCGGAGCGCGTGGCCGCCCTCGTACGCGTTCCGGCGTCCGGACCCGTGGTTCCGGCACCGGTGCCAGGAGTACCGGCATCCGCGCCCGAACCCGTGCCCGTACCCGACCCCGAACCCGTGCCCGTACTCGTACCCGCCCCAGTACCCGACCCCGAACCCGAACCCGTACTCGTACCCGAGCCCGTGCCCGTGCCCGAACTCGTACCCGCCGCCGTCGCGCCGATGCGGAAGACGTAGTCGTTCGACTGCCCCACCCAGTCGCCGTCGTCCGCGCGCCGCTGTACGGCGATCGCGTTGGCCGTCACCGGCCCCTCGGGCGCGTCCGCGGTGAAACGCGCGCGCACCTGGACGTCGACGGTCTTGTGCGCGGGCACGGTGAAGCCCTTGAAGTGGTCGTCGAAGACCCCGATGTTCTCGTCTTCGTCCGTGGTCTGGAAGGAGACGGTCCGCCAGGTGGCGCCGCCGTCCGCGGAGGGGTCCAGGAACTCGAAGCCGATATGGCGGGGCCGCAGTTGATGGGCCTGGTCGACCAGGACGGCGATGGGGTGGATGGCGCGGCAGCCGGTGTCCGTGGCGTTGCGCAGTTCGAGGTGCCAGCCGCGCCAGCCGCCGCCCAGGGCGTACTGGTCCGGCCCGCCGCGCAGATGGGCTTCGATCGGGAAGTCGGAGGTGTTCCGGTCCCCGCAGGCGGCGGGCTCGGCCTCGGCGGCGTACGCCGGGACCCCGTAGAGGGCCGGGGCGAACGCGAGCGCGGCCGCCGGAAGGACAGCTCGTAGGGACAGTGCGGTGGGCAAGCGCATGAGTGACCTCTGCTGGCTGCGGTTTTCCCCGAGCACTCCGCTACATTCCGCGTCCGCACGCCGACACACCGCACCAGGCCCGGATTGCCCCCGACTGGCGGTCAGGATCCCCCTCGATCAGCCCAGTGCGAACAGCGGTGCGAGCACCAGCCGGGCGGCGCCCTCGACGACGGCCCGCTCGCCCCGCTCCACGACGTCCACGGAGACCGGGGGGCGGCTGGCGCGGGCGGAGTCCTCGGCGATCATCGTGGCCACACCGCGAACGTACGGCTCGGGGTCGGCCAGCACCATCCGGCCGCCCAGGAGCACCCGGTCGATGTCGAGGAGCCGTACGAGGTTGGTCGCGCCGATGCCGAGCAGCCGCGCGGCGTCCGTACGGTCGCCGCGCGCGACGGCGGCGAGGCACAGCGCCTCCAGACAGCCGTTGTTGCCGCAGTCGCAGGGCGGCCCGTCGAGCTGTATCACCTGGTGCCCGAACTCCCCCGCGTCGGTCCGCGCGCCCCGGTACACATCCCCGCCGAGCACCAGACCGGCGCCCAGGCCGGTGCCCAGGTGGAGATACGCGGCCGACTCGGCGGTCCCGGCGGTCACCAGCCCGAGCGCCGCGGCGTTGGTGTCCTTGTCGAGGACGACGGGGAGGGCGAGCCGCTCGGCGAGCGCGTCGCGCAGCGGGAAGCCGTCCCACTGGGGGAAGCCGGTGACGCGGTGCAGCACGCCGGAGCCGTGGTCGAGCGGTCCGGGCGCGGCGACACCGACGCCGAGCAGCCCGCCGCCCAGCGCGAAGCCGCTACCGGCGCCCGCGAAGCCGCTACCGGCGCCCGCGAAGCCGCTACCGGCGCCCGCGAAGCCGCTACCGGCGCCCGCGAAGCCGCTACCGGCGCCCGCGGCGCCGCCGGTCCCGACGCCTGCCGCGCCGCCGGTCCCGCCGAGGTCCGCGCCGCCAGTCCTGCCGAGGTCCGCGCCGCCGGTCCCGCCGCCCGCCGCGATATCTCCGCCCGCCGTTCCGCCCGCCACGCCGCTGGCCGCCGCGTCCGCCAGAAGCGCCCTGACCTCGGCCGTCGCCGCCGCGAGCGCCTCCTCCGCCGGCGCGCCGAAATCGAACGGGGCCGAGCGGGCCGCGACCGGGGTGCCCGCGAGGTCGACCAGCACCGCCGTCACCTCGTCGCGGTCGAGCTGGAGCCCGATCGCATGGCGGGCGTCCGGGACCAGCCGAAGGGCGGTGGGCGGTTTGCCGCCGGTCGAGGCGCGCTGACCGGCCTCCGCCAGCAGCCCCTCCGCCCTCAGCCGGGCCGTGATCTTGCTGACGGCCTGGGGGGTGAGGCCGGTGCGCCCGGCCAGCTCCGGGCGGCTGACGCCGTCCCCGCCCGCGTCCCGCAGCAGTCGCAGGACGAGTGCGGCGTTGTGGCTGCGCAGGGCGGTCAGATTGGCTCCGGGCCCGGCCGCTCCGGACATCGTGCTGTTCACCCCTCCATTGTGGCCACCGCTTGCACTTTGGCAACAGTGTTGCCAAAGTGGCTTCATGGATGCCACCGATGACAGCAGCACCACCCGAGTGGGACTGATCGGCTACGGCCTGGCCGGATCCGTCTTCCACGCCCCCTTGATCGCGGCCACCGAGGGGCTGGTCCTCGACACCATCGTCACCTCCAGCCCGGAGCGGCAGCGGCAGGCGCGCGCCGAGTTCCCCGACGTCCGGCTCGTGGACTCCGCCGATGAGCTGTGGGCCCGGGCGGATGAGCTGGACCTGATCGTCGTCGCCTCCCCGAACCGCACCCACGTCCCGCTCGCCCGCGCCGCCCTCGAGGCGGGGCTGCCGACCGTCGTGGACAAGCCGCTGGCCGCGACCGCCGCCGAGGCCGAGGAGCTGGCCGCGCTCGCCGAGGCCCGCGGGCTGCTGCTGACCGTCTTCCAGAACCGTCGCTGGGACAACGACTTCCTCACCCTCCGCAAGCTGCTCGCCGAGGGCGCGCTGGGCGAGGTGCGGCGCTTCGAGTCCCGTTTCGAGCGGTGGCGGCCGCAGCTCAAGGGTGGCTGGCGGGAGTCCGGCGACCCGGCCGAGGTCGGCGGGCTGCTGTACGACCTGGGCAGCCATCTGGTCGACCAGGCGCTCACCCTCTTCGGACCGGTCGAGTCCGTCTACGCCGAGGTCGATGTGCGCCGCCCCGGGGCGCAGACCGACGACGACACCTTCATCGCCCTCACCCACGCCGGCGGGGTCCGCTCCCATCTGTGGATGAGCGCGACCACCGCCCAGCTCGGCCCGCGCTTCCGGGTGCTGGGCAGCGAGTCGGGCTATGTGAAGTACGGCCTCGACCCGCAGGAGGCCGCCCTGCGCGAGGGGCTGCGCCCCGGCGACCCGTCCGTCGAATGGGGTGCCGAGCCGGAGGGCGACTGGGGGCGGCTGGGCGCGGGAGAGTCCCCGGCGACCGGCGGCGGCGCCCCGGTGGAGACCCTCCCGGGCGACTACCCCGCGTACTACGCCGCCGTCGCCGCCGCCCTCCGCGAGGGCACCCCGCCACCGGTCACCGCCGCCGAGGCCGCGGCCGCCCTGCATGTGCTGGAGGCGGCCCGGGTGGCGGCCGCGGAGCACCGTACCGTCCGGATCGAGGTCCCCGCATGAGCGAGCACACCGACGCGATATCCCGTGTGGCGGAGCTGGAGGAGCAGGAGCGCCGGCTGCGGCTGCCCCGGTTCGACAACGACGACGCCTGGCGCCTGGGCTGCCTCATCGCCGACCTGGCCCAGGAGCGCGGCGCCGCCGTGACGATCGGCATCCAGCGGGCCGGTCAGCGCCTCTTCCACCGCGCGCTGCCGGGCACTTCCCCGGACAACGACGCCTGGCTGGAGCGCAAGTGCCGGGTCGTGGAGCGCTACGGGGCGAGCTCGTTCCTGGTCGGCACCCGCTTCCGCGCCAAGGGCAGCAGCTTCGAGGAGTCCTCGCGCCTCGACCCCGACCGGTACGCGGCGCACGGGGGCGCCTTCCCGATCCATGTGACGGGCACGGGCGTCATCGGCGCGGTCGCGGTCTCGGGGCTGCCGCAGGCCGAGGACCACGCACTGGTGGTGGAGGCGCTGGAGCGCTATCTGTCGACGGCCGGGGCCTGAGTGGGCGGAGGGATGGCCCCACCGGGGCCACCCCTTCCGCGTTCACGTCAGCCGTCAGGCGTCCTTGAACTCCTGGCGCTGGCGGCCCAGCCCGTCGATCTCGAGCTCGACGACATCGCCGGCGCGCAGGTACGGCTTGGGCTCGGGGCGGCCCATGGCCACGCCCGCCGGGGTGCCGGTGTTGATGACATCGCCGGGGTAGAGGGTCATGAACTGGCTGAGGTAGCGGACCACCTGGGCCACGCCGAAGATCTGGTCCGCCGTGCTGCCGTTCTGCTGGAGCTCGCCGTTGACCCACAGGCGCAGGCCCAGGGCCTGCGGGTCGGGGACCTCGTCGGCGGTCACCAGCCAGGGGCCCAGGGGGTTGAACGTCTCGCAGTTCTTGCCCTTGTCCCACTGGCCGCCGCGCTCGATCTGGAAGGCGCGCTCGGAGACGTCGTGGGCCACCGCATAGCCCGCGACCGCGGCGAGGGCGGCCTCGTCGGAGTCGAGGTAGCGGGCGGTACGGCCGATGACGACGGCGAGTTCGACCTCCCAGTCGGTCTTCACGCTGCCGCGCGGGACGAGGACCGTGTCCTCGGGGCCGACGACCGTGTCCGGGGCCTTCATGAAGATGATGGGCTCTTCGGGGATGCTCGCGCCGGTCTCGGTGGCGTGGTCGTGGTAGTTCAGCCCGATGCACACGATCTTGCCGATACGGCCGAGCGGCGGGCCGATCCGCACCCCGCCGTCCTCGATCGCGGGCAGCGCGTCGTCCCCCTCGGCGGCCGCCGCCGCGCGCACCCGCGCGAGGGCGGCCTCATCGGCGAGGAGGGCGCCGTCGATGTCCGGGACCAGGGCGGACAGATCGCGCAGGGTGCCGTTCTGATCGAGCAGCGCGGGGCGTTCCGCGCCCGCCGGTCCGACTCGCAGCAGTTTCATCCCAAGACTCCCGAGGTCACAGGCCGGTGCGAGGCGCCTACCGGCCGATTGATCCTCCCTTCAGGGGCGTCCAGCCCGCAAGACCTCGTTCACGGACTGGGACATCGGTCCCAAGGGTGACCGTGGCGGGGGCCGCCGTCAGCGATGCAGCAGGGCCCGCTCCACCGCCGTCCACGTCGTGCTGGTCGCCAGGTAGAGCGCCGCCGCCAGCGGGACCACGGCGGCGGTGACGAGGGTGCCGAACGACAGCAGCGGCAGCGCCCGGGCCACTCCGGGCGCCCCGGGGACGGTCGCCTTACGGGCGCGGAGATACGTCCAGGTGGCCACTCCCGCGATCAGCGCGAAGAGCCCGAGGTAGACCAGCCCCGGCCCACCGCTGAGCACCCCGCCCCAGCGGGCGCCGAGCGGGGCCCCGGCGAGCGTGTGGTCGAGGAGGTCTCCGGCGCCACTGCCGGTGGAGAACACGTGGTACATGACGAAGAAGACCGGGAGCTGGGCGAGGGTCGGCAGACAGCCCGCCAGCGGTGACGCGCCCTCCTTCGTCTGGAGCTCCGCCATGGCGCGCCGCATCCGCTCCGGGTCGTCCCGATGCTTGCGGCCCAGCTCGGTGATCTTCGGCGCGAGCGCGGCCCGCGCCTTCTCACCGCGCACCGCGGCCCGGGCGAGGGGGTGCAGCGCGGCGCGGACGCACAGCGTGAACAGGACGATGGCGGCCGCCGCCGCGGACGCGCCGAAGAGCGGATCGAGGCCGTCCGCCATGGTGGTCAGCAGGGAGCCGAGGGAAGAGAAAAGGGACATGGGAGCCCTCCGCGGGTCTCGTCGTGCCGGAGTGAGGAAGACATCGGCGTGACGAGCCGCGTGGCGCGGCGGTACGGATCCTGGGGCTTCCGGGGCTCCGCCCCGGACCCCGCTCCTCAATCTCCCCCAGCTACCGCTGGGAGGTGCCCCCTGGAGAGGCTGGAGGTGCGCCGTACAGCGATAGGGGTGCGCCTACGCGGCCGTCGGCAGGCGACGGCCCGGCGCTCGGGGCCTCGGGCGTCCGGCGGCATCGGGATCCCGCTGCGGGAGGAACGCCGTACGGCGCTCCCGGTCCCGTATCGCGGTGCGAACCCGCCCGGCGGGGACGGGTATGCGGCCGCGGGAGGCGAGGATCGCGCACATGGCCAGCGCGGCGGCGACGGCGGTCGTGGTCGCGACGGTGGCGGCGAGGGCGACGGCGCTGACCACACCGCTCTGCGCCAGCAGAACCCCGGTCAGCAGGAACAGGCAGACGCCCAGATGCGTCCGCAGCGCCTCGAGTCGTCGCGACACCCTCACGTCCCCCTCTCCCGGCCGGTCTCCCCTCCTGGCTCCGCCAGTCTAAGCAGATCGGCGGCAGTCGGCTGCGGTTCGGAGGCGCCCCGAAAGGGCGCGGGGCATATCGATACTTCCCCCTCCCCGCCCCTTCCCGCTACCAAGGGCTTCGCCCCTGGACCCCGGGGTTAAGGGGCGGAGCCCCAGTTGTGGGAAGGGGCGGGGAGGGGAACAGCCCGCCGCAGGCGTCACGGTCCGTCGGGCGCCCCTCTAGCGGCCCCCGCCGACATCCCGTGGGGCCGCGGCCTTCAGCCGGGCCCAGACCACCAGGCGGTAGCGGGAGGTGAATTCGGGGGTGCAGGTCGTCAGCGTGAGGTAGTAGCCCGGCTCGGTGTAGCGGTAGCGGGGGTGGGCGGAGCTGTACGGCACCCGCGCGATCACCGTGCCGTCGGCGGGCGAGGTGCGCGGCAGGGTGCGCTCGATCACGTACGTATAGCGGGCGTCGGCGGTGTCGATGCGCACCGTGTCGCCCGGGCGCACCTCGTCCAACTGCCGGAAGGGCTCGCCGTGGGTGTTGCGGTGGCCCGCGAGGGCGACGTTGCCCGCCTGGCCCGGCTGGGCGGTGCGCGGATAGTGGCCCACATAGCCCTTGTTGAGCACCGCCGCCCGGCTGACGCCCTCGGCGATGGGCACCGTAAGGCCGATACGCGGGATCCGGAGCACCGCGTACGCCTGGTCCCGGCGCGGCCCTTGGCCCCCGGCACCGCTCCCGGTCGACCGGTCACGGTCACGGTCACGGCCGCGGTCGCGTTCGTCCCCCTGAGCGGAATCGGCCGATCCGGTCGCCCCCGGTGTCGGCGTCGCGGACTCCCCCGCCCCGTCCTGCCACCGCCGCTCCAGCACCGACACCTCGTGCCGGGCGCCCGCCCTCGCCTGACGGTTGGTCCACCACAGCTGGTGGACGACGAAGAGCAGCACCACGACCCCGAGGGTGACGGCGAGCTCACCGGCCGTCCACAGCCCCCGGGCGAGCACGGCACGCCCTCCACGACGTCGCACGCGCGCACCATAGGTCAGGCCGCGCACACCTTCCAGAGACGTGACGCGGCAATCCGCCCGGCACCACGAGCCAACTGCCCGCCACCCGCGGACTATCCGCCCAGCGCCCGCGAGACCGTATAGATCACCAGCCCGGCCAGGGCACCCACCACCGTGCCGTTGATCCGGATGAACTGCAGATCCCGGCCGATGTGCGCCTCGATCTTCCGCGAGGTGTGGTCCGCGTCCCAGCTCGCCACCGTCTCGCTGATCAGCGAGGTGATCTCGTCCCGATACGTCGTCACCACATAGACGGCGGCGTCCTCCAGCCAGCCGTCGATCTTGTCCCGCAGCCGTCGGTCCGTCACCATCCGCCCGCCCAGCGACAGAATCGCCGCCCGCGCCCGCCGGCGCAGCTCGCTGCGCTCGTCCTCGGCCGCGGCGACGATCATCGCCCGCACCGAGGCCCAGGCCGAGGCGATGAGGTCCTGGACGTCGCCGCGCCCCAGCACCTCGCCCTTCACCCGCTCCACCCGCAGCCGGGTGTCGGTGTCGGACTGCAGGTCCCCGGCGAAGTCGGTGAGGAAGCGGTCCAGGGCGCCGCGCGCCGGATGGTCGGGCATGTCCCGCATCTCGGTCACGAAGCGCAGCAGTTCCTTGTAGACGCGCTCGCCGACCTTGCGGTCCACGAACCGCGGCGTCCAGCCGGGGGCGCCGCCGGTCACCGCCTGCATCACCGAGTCGTTGTGCTCCACCAGCCAGTCGTGGGCGCGCAGGCACACCAGGTCCACGGCGCGGCGGTGGCCGCCGTCCGCGACCACCCGCTCCAGCAACTTGCCCAGGCCCGGCGCGATCTCCTGGCTGTCGGCCCGGCGGGTGATCGCCTCGCCCACCACCGCCTGCACATCGGAGTCGCGCAGCACCGTGAGCGCGCCGCGCAGCGCGGTGGCCAGCTCGGCGGTCACCCGGTCGGCGTGCTCGGGCTCGGCGAGCCAGGTGCCGAGCCGACTGCCGATGCCGACCGCGCGCAGCCGCATCCGTACGACGTCACCGGAGAGGAAGTTCTCCCCGACGAACTCCCCGAGGCTGGCCCCGAGCTGGTCCTTCTTGGTGGGGATGATCGCCGTATGGGGGATGGGCAGCCGCATGGGCCGCCGGAAGAGCGCGGTGACCGCGAACCAGTCGGCCAGGGCGCCCACCATGCCCGCCTCGGCGGCCGCGGCCACATAGCCGGGCCAGCCGCCGATGCCGGAGGACCGCGCCCAGGTGGCGAGCACGTACACCAGTGCGACGCCGAGCAGCAGCCCGGTGGCGAACGCCTTCATCCGGCGCACCCCGCGCCGCCGCTCCGCGTCGAGGGGGCTGTCGGTGACGAAGGGCACAGCCGCGCCCCGAGACGGCGGGGCCGCCGTCTCACCAGTCGTTCTTCGCTCCATACGCTCCACCTGGTCGACCCGTCTCCGCATGCATTGTCTCTTTCCGGTCTCAGTCGCCCATGTGTGGAACGAACGGTGAGTTCCCGTCGTCTGTCTGGGGGAGCGACCCAGCACATTGGGGGCAGGCCGACGGGCGGAGCCGGGTCCCATCATGGGATCATGAGAGACCGACCGGACCGCATCGGCACTGCCGGATACCACCCGCCGTTCCCGTCCACTTCCGGAGCCTCGGGCTCCGTCTGCCCGAGGAGACAACCCGCCCATGAGCATGCCCCCTATGCCCAGACGCACGGGGTATGCCGTGCTCGCTGCGCTGGCGGCTGTGGTGATCCTCGTCTCCACCGCGATATTCATCGGGCTCGGTGGTGACAAGGGCGGTTCGGACCCCAGCGCGCAGGGGGCCCGCGGTTCGGCCGCCCCGGCCTCGGCCGGTGCCTGGGTGGGCACCTGGTCCACCTCGGCCGCGGCCGCCGAGCCGAGGACGCTGCGCGGCGGCCTCTCGGGCATGTCGATACGGAACGTGGTGCACACCAGCATCGGCGGCACCAGCGCCCGGATCCAGCTCTCGAACTTCTACAGCAGCCGTCCGCTGACCATCACACATGCCTCGGTGGCCCTGGCCGCCGCGCCCAGCAACCCCACCGCGGCCGCCGGCACCATGCGCCGTCTCACCTTCAACAACCGCACCTGGGTGACGATCCCGCCCGGTAAGGCCGCCACCAGCGACCCGGTGCGGCTCACCGTCCCGGACGCGGCCGATCTGCTGGTCACCACCTACACCCCGCAGGCGTCCGGCTCCGTGACCTACCACCCGCACGCCCGCCAGACGTCGTACATGGCGCGTGGCGACCGTACGGAGGACACGGCGGGCGCCGCCTACACCCAGCAGAGCCCGTACTGGCGCTATCTGACCGGTGTGGACGTGTGGTCCAAGCAGGCCGAGGGCGCCGTCGCGGTGCTGGGCGACTCGATCACCGACGGCATCACCTCCACCGCCGGGGCCAACCACCGGTGGACCGACTTCCTCGCCGAGCGGCTGCGCAGCGAGCCCGGGGCGCCCCGCTTCGGCGTGCTCAACCAGGGCATCAGCGGCAACCGCGTGCTGAGCGACGGCACGCAGTTCCCGCCCAACAACCCCAGTGGACTGTCCCGCTTCGACCGCGACGTGCTGTCCCGTACGGGCGTCAAGGCCGTGATCATCGAGCTGGGCGTCAACGACATACTCCGCATCCCCCACCAGACCGACCCCAACCGGATCGTGTGGGGCCTGAAGCGGCTGACCGAGCAGGCCCACGCCCGGGGCCTGCGGGTCATCGGAGCCACCCTGACGCCCTTCTACGGGCACCGCGGCTACACCCCCCAGCTGGACGCCGTGCGCGAGCAGGTCAACGCGCGGATCCGCGCCGGGAGGGTCTTCGACGAGGTCGTGGACTTCGACAAGGCGCTGCGCGACCCGATCAGCCCGCTGCGACTGCGCCCGATGTTCGACTCGGGCGACCATCTGCACCCCAGCGACGACGGCTACCGCGCGATGGCGCGGGCGCTGAACCTGGACCACCTGCGGGGCCGCACGGCCGCCGAGCTCTAGAGAGCCTCCTCTTCACCCCCCCCGGGCACCTCCCGTAGCCCCGGGCCCCGAACGGATCAGCCGCCGGACGCGGCGGACAGGAGTACGTCCACGAGCCTGTCCGCCGCGTCCGGCCGTCCGTGCGCCCGAGCCGCCTCCGCCATCCCCGCGCGCCGCGCCGGGTCGGTGAGGAGCGGCCCGAGGGCGTTCCGCAGCCGGTCCGCGGTGACGTCCCCGGTGAGCGCGACGGCGGCGCCGGCCTTCTCGAGGTGCTGGGCGTTGTGCGCCTGCTCGTTCCCCGCCGAGGAGGCCAGCGGCACGAACACGGCCGGCTTACCGAGGGCAGTGAGCTCCGCGAGAGTGCCGGCGCCGCTACGGGAGACCACCACGTCGGCAAGCGCCAGAACGTCGGGCAACTCCGGCCCGACGAACCCGGTGAGGTAGTACCGGCCCGCGAGGCCGGGCGGGAGCGCCGCGGCGTTCCCGCGCAGGGGCTCGACGTTCGCCGGCCCGCACTGGTGCACGATGTTGGCGCGCTCCAACAGCCACGGGAGGGCGTCCCGCACGACGTTGTTGATCTGCTGCGCGCCCTGGGCGCCGCCGGTGATGTAGAGCGTCGGGAGCCGCCGGTCGAAGCCGGTCAGCCCGAGGGCGGCGACCGCCTTGTCGGCGTGTCCGGTCAGGACCTCCGGCCGCACCGGGTTCCCGGTGACGACGGCAGCGGACCGTACGGCCTCCGGGAGGAGCGGCAGCGTCGACTCCGACGACACGGCGATGCGCGTCGCGGAGCCGGCGAGCTTCCGATTCGCCAGCCCGAGCCGCACGGTCTGTTCGTGCAGTACCAGCGGGCGCTTGCACATGCGGGCGGCCAGCCCGGCCGGAACGGCGACATACCCACCCGTCGCCAGGACGACGTCCGGCCGGAAGTCCGACACGGTCTTGCGGGCCTGGGCGACACCGAGCGGCACCCGCGCCATGTCCTTGACATTCGCCGGGCTGATCAACTTCAGCGGGTTCGCGGACCGGCGGATCTTGCCCGTCGCCACCGTTTTGAAGGCGATGCCCTCGGCCGGGGCGACGCGGGCCTCCAGCCCGTCAGGCGTGCCGATCCAGAGGACGTCGAGCGTGCGGCCATCGGCCGCCAGCCGGGCCCGCAATGCCCGGACCGCGGTCAACGCGGGGTAGGTGTGGCCGCCGGTGCCTCCCCCCGTGACGATGAGGCGGAAGGTACTCGGCAGACGGGAAGCGCGTTCATTCACCCCGCGCACCCTAGTCGCTCAGCCTCGGCCCGAGCGCATATTCCGGACAGCCCGCTAGCCAGACTGGTCCTCGCGGCGTTCCTTCTCCAGGGACAGGCGGCGCTCCGCACGCTCCTCACGCCACTCATCGCGCCGTGCGCCCCGCAGTTCCCGGCGCTCGGCGCGCAGCTCCTCCCGGCGCTCGGCCTTCAGCCGGCGGCGCTCCTCCTTCATGCGCTTGTGCTCCTCCTTACGGAGCTTGCGCTCGACGCTGACCCCGCCGAAGAGCGCGAGGCCGGTCACGGTCACCCGGGGCCCGGTGGGGTCCCCGTCGGCGGACCCGGTGTGGTCGAAACCGCCCATGAGACCGATGCCACTGACATGCGTCTCCAGGTCCGGCGGGACGATGATCTCTACCCCACCCATGAGGGCGAAGCAGCGGATCACCACATCGCGGCCCTCGAACCGGGCCTCGCGCAGATCGATCTCACCGCCGCCCATGACGGTGACGGCGGTGAAGGCACGCGGGACGGTCCAGGTCCCCTTGCGCTGGAAGCCGCCCATGATCGCCACGGCCCACTTCGAGGTCGGGGTGCCGCCGATCCGCTCGGCCCAGCCGGTGCGGTCGGCGGGGGACGGCGGGGCCGGAGCGGCGCTGCCGGGCACCGGGAGGTCCCGTACCAGCGGCTCCAGCTCGCCATGGGTGCGTGCCGCGTAGGCCGCGCTCAGCCGCTCCTCGAACTCCTCCATGTCCAGGCGGCCTTCGGCGACCCCCTCGCGGAGAACTTCGGCGATCCGCTCACGCTCGGCGTCCGAGGCCCGCATCCCGGCCGGATCCGGGAGGTCGGGGCTCGCCCCCTGGGAAGAACCAGCGCTCGTCATACGGACAGACTAATGGCGGGCACCGGCCCTGACCCCTCTCACACACCGTGCCCCCGCCGTTCGCGCACCGCGTGCCCTTGCCCTCTCACACACCGCGCCCCGGTCGTTCTCGCGCACCGCACCCTGGCCCACGCACACACCGCGCCCTGGCCCCGCCCCGGCCTAGGCTCGCCCCGCCCGGTCCTCCGCCCCGTGCAGCATCCTCGCGATGACGTCCTCGATCTCGGGCTCGCGCACCGAGAGGTCCACCAGCGGATAGCCGTCGGCCACCGCCGCCACGATCGGCGCCGCGCTGCTGGTCGCCGGGAAGGCCAGCCACTGCCGGGGCCCCTCGACCCGCACCGTCCGGGCGCCGGGGACCTCGATGGGCGGCAGCTCCCGCTCCAGGTCGACCACGAGGGTGCGTTCGCTCTCGCCCACCGCGTGCAGCCCGTCCAGCCCGCCGTCGTAGACCAGCCGCCCGTGGTCGATGACCATCACCCGCTTGCACAGCAGCTCGATGTCGGTCAGGTCGTGGGTGGTGAGCAGCACGGTGGTGCCCTGCTCGGCGTTCACCTCGCGCAGGAACTCCCGCACCTTCGCCTTGCTGACCACGTCGAGCCCGATGGTCGGCTCGTCGAGATAGAGCACCTCGGGGTCGTGCAGCAGGGCGGCCGCGATATCGCCGCGCATCCGCTGGCCGAGCGAGAGCTGACGCACCGGCACGTCCAACAGCGCGCCGAGGTTGAGCAGTTCCACACAGCGGTCCAGGTTGTGGCGGTAGCGGTCGTCGGGGATCCGGTACATCCGCCGCACCAGCGCGTACGAGTCGCGCAGCGGCAGGTCCCACCACAGGGTGGTGCGCTGCCCGAAGACCACCCCGATCCGGCGCGCGAGTTTCGTCCGCTCCCTGGAGGGGTCGATTCCGGCGACCCTGAGCCGCCCGCCGCTGGGCACCAGGATCCCGGTCAGCATCTTGATGGTGGTGGACTTCCCGGCGCCGTTCGGGCCGATGTAGCCCACCATCTCGCCGCGCGGCACCCGGAAGCTGATCCCGTCCACGGCGCGCACCTCGCGGCGCTCACGGCGCATCAGCCCGGCCTTGCGCCGCAC
This sequence comes from Streptomyces yongxingensis, assembly GCF_055597465.1. Taxonomy (NCBI): domain Bacteria; kingdom Bacillati; phylum Actinomycetota; class Actinomycetes; order Kitasatosporales; family Streptomycetaceae; genus Streptomyces; species Streptomyces yongxingensis. Next base: position 6,751,558 of record NZ_CM145717.1, on the reverse strand, counting down.
CTGGAACACCTTCTCGACGCCGTCGAGCTCGATCAGATCACCCACGGCACTCCCCGTGCCCTTCGCCACGGCATCCCCGACGCCATTCCCCACGCCCATCCCCTCAGCTCCCCGTGCTCTGATACGCCCGCAGCCCCGCCCGCCACGCCAGCCCCGCCACCGCACAGCAGCCGCACGCGACCAGCGGCGCCGCGAAGCCGATCCAGGCCGGGAGCCCCAGCGGATCGGGGCGGCCCAGGATGTGCAGCGCCGGCAGCCAGTTGACGAAGGCCAGCGGGATGACGAAGGTGACGCCCCGCAGCAGCTCCTTGCCGAAGACCGTCGGCGGGTACTCCAGCAGCGTGGTCCCGCCGAAGGTGAAGGCGTTCTGCACCTCGGAGGCGTCCTTGGCCCAGAACTGGAAGGCGCCGCCGACCACGAACAGCGCCCCGAAGATGGCGCCCCCGCTCAGCAGCATCACCGGCACCAGCAGCACCCGGTCCACCGTCCAGTCGATGTCCAGCCGGGCCAGCGACCAGCCGAGCAGCACCGCCCCCTGGGTGATCCGGCCCAGCCGGCGCAGCGCGAAGCGGTCGGCGGCCACTTGGGCGAGTATCGGCACCGGCCGCACCAGCAGGGTGTCCATCGTGCCGTCCCGCACCCGCTGCCCCAGTCGGCCCATGGTGCCCAGCGTGAGATCGGCGAGGCCGAAGGCGACGCTGGTGGTGCCGTAGAGGAAGGCGACCTCATCCAGGGTGAAGCCGCCCAGTTCCCCGATGTGGGTGAACATCAGCGCGATGGCGACGAAGTCAAGACCGGTCGCGAGGAAGTTCCCCAGCGTCATGATCAGGAACGAGGTGCGATACGCCATCGTGGAGCGCACCCACATCCCGACGATCAGACCGTAGGCCCGCAGCCCGGTGGACACGGCGGACTCAGCCACCCTGGACCACCACCTTCCGGGTCGCCGCCGACTGCAGCGCCCGCCCGGCCGCCAGCAGCGCCACCGCCCACCCCGCCTGGAAGGCGAACGCCCCCAGCAGCCCCGGCCCCCGGCGCTCCTCCAAAAAGACGTCCGCGGGCACCTGGAGCATCGCCGCCCAGGGCAGCGCGCGGGCTATCTCGCCGAGCTGCCCGGGGAAGACGTTGAGCGGCAGGATCATCCCGGAGAAGAACAGGCACAGCAGCCCGCTCAGCAGGGACAGCCCCGTCCCGTCGAGCAGCCAGAAGGAGGCGAGCGACACCAGATAGCGCACCGCGAAGCCGACGCACACCGCGAGCGCCACGGCGAGCAGGAACCACAGCCAGGTCAAGGGCGAGGCGGGCAGCCTCAGTTCGAACACCAGCGCCCCGACGGCCATCGGCACCACACCGCGCCCCAGCAGTTGGAACAGTGCCCGGCCGAGCTCGGTGGCCAGCCACCACATCTGGAGGTCGACCGGGCGGTAGAGGTCCACGGCGATGTCCCCGGAGCGGATGCGCTCCTGGAGCTCCTCCTGGAAGCCGCCGCCCATCAGCGCCACGGCCGCCAGCAGCGCCTGGCCGAGCCAGACGAAGGTCAGCGCCTGGGCGAGGTCGTAGCCGCCGAGGTGCGGCCGCTCGTCCCACAGCGCGGTGTAGGTGTAGGCGAGGATGAAGCCGAAAACGGTGTTGGTGAAGACCCCGGCCACCGTGGCGACCCGATACGTCGCGTAGCGTTTGAAGCCGCTGACCGCGACGGCCGTGTACAGCCGCATCCGCCCGTGTCTCCCTCCCTGACCGTACCGACCGGCCCGACCGACCGGCCCGACCGCACCGCCCCGACCGGCGCCAAAATCCGGAGCCTAGTGGGGTGACGGGAGAGACGGCCACGCATTATTCACCGGATGGTGTGAGCGGAATCATTCATTCCACCGGTCACAGACCAGTCACAGGTGCGCGCCACGTCCTCGGCCCGGAACGGATGATGCGACAGTGTTTTATCGGGCGTACGACGCGAATCGCCCGACCGTGCACGATCCCGCCGCCGCGCAACCCTCGACGGCGGCCGAGGAGTCTCAGGAGACATGAGCGACGAGCCCCAGTTGATCGATGGTGGCGCGGCCGGAACGGGTGACCGGCCCGGCACCGGCGATGGCAACCACGACACGCCGCACCGCGCGGACGGCCTGACGGTGGGCAGACCGGCCACGGGCAGAAAGGGGCGTCCCCAGCGCACCGGATGGCGCCGTCTGCTGCCCACCTGGCGCATGGTCCTCGGGGGCTTCCTGCTGATCGTCCTGCTGATCGCGGGCGGGCTCGTCACCGGCTATCTGCTCGTCGAGATCCCCCCGGCCAACCAGGCCGCCATCGCCCAGAGCAATGTCTTCCTCTACTCCGACGGCTCCCCGCTGGCCCGCGAGGGCACGGTCAACCGGGAGAACGTCCAGCTCAGCCAGGTGCCCAAGCGGATCCAGCACGCGGTGCTGGCGGCCGAGGACCGGGACTTCTACGCGGAGTCGGCCATCGACCCCCAGGCCATGCTCCGGGCCGCCTGGAACACCGCCACCGGCAAGGGCAAGCAGTCCGGCTCCACCATCACCCAGCAGTATGTGAAGAACTACTACCTGGACCAGGAGCAGACGGTCACCCGCAAGGCCAAGGAGTTCTTCATCGCGATCAAGCTGGACCGCGAGGTGAGCAAGGACAAGATCCTGGAGGGCTACCTCAACACCAGCTACTTCGGGCGCAACGCCTACGGCATCCAGGCCGCCGCCCAGGCGTACTACGGCAAGGACATCGGCGATCTCAACACCGCCCAGGGCGCGTATCTCGCCACCCTGCTGAACGCCCCCAGCTCCTACGACATCGTCGCCCACCCGCAGAACAAGGGCCGGGCCATGGCCCGCTGGAACTACGTCCTCGACGGCATGGTGAAGAAGCACTGGCTGAGCAGGGCCGAGCGGCAGAAGATGACCTTCCCCGGGCCCTCCGAGGCCAAGGCCGCCTCCGGCATGTCCGGCCAGCGCGGCTATCTCGTCGAGGCCGTCGAGGACTACCTCACCAGCAACGGGATCATCGACGAGCAGACCCTGGCGCGCGGCGGCTACCGCATCACCACCACGATCGACAAGGACAAGCAGGACGCCTTCACGGAGGCCGTGCGCGACCGGCTGATGAGCAAGCTCAGCAAGGACCGCAAGGTCGACGCCTACGTCCGCGCGGGCGGCGCCTCGATCGATCCCAAGACCGGGAAGGTGGTCGCCCTCTACGGCGGGATCGACTACACCAAGCAGTTCGTCAACAACGCGACCCGCCGTGACTACCAGGTGGGATCCACCTTCAAGCCATTCGTCTTCACCTCGGCGGTGCGCTACGGCGCCACCACCCAGGACGGCCAGACGATCACTCCGGACACCCTCTACAACGGTGACAACAAGCGCGAGGTCATCGGCTCCGACGGGCCCACCGGCTACGCCCCCGCCAACGAGGACGACGTCGACTACGGCGACATCGACGTCACCACGGCCACCGACAACTCGGTGAACTCGGTGTACGCGCAGATGGCCGAGGACGTCGGCCCCTCCAAGGTCAAGCAGACCGCCATCGACCTGGGCATCCCCAGGAGCACCCCCGATCTGCACGCCTCCCCCTCGATCGCGCTCGGCCCGGCCACCGCGAGCGTGCTGGACATGACCGAGGCGTACGCGACCCTCGCCAACCACGGCGAGCACGGCCGGTACAGCCTGGTCGAGGAGGTCACCAAGGACGGGGCGCGGATCAAGCTCCCGGCGCGGGAGAGCCGCCAGGCCATTCCGCGCGGCGCCGCCGACACCACCACCTCGATACTGCAGAGCGTGGTCGACGGCGGCACCGGCACCGCCGCCCAGGCCGCCGAGCGCCCGGCGGCGGGCAAGACCGGCACCGCGGAGGAGGACAAGGCCGCCTGGTTCGCGGGCTACACCCCGGATCTGGCGACCGTGGTCGCGGTGATGGGCCAGGACTCCAATACGGGCGTGCAGAAGTCGCTGTACGGGGCGACGGGCCTGGAGCGGATCAACGGCGGCGGCTACCCCGCCGAGATCTGGGCGCAGTACACGGCGGGGGCGCTGGACGGCAAGGAACCGGCCGAGTTCGATCTGCGGCTGGAGGACGGCGCGGACGCCCCCGACGGCTCCCAGACCAGCCCGCAGCCCCCGGGCTCCCTGCCGCCGGTGGTCACCACTCCCCCGACCGACACCCCGCCGGACACCTCGGTCCCCACCGCGCCGACCGACACCCCGCCGACCCTGCCGACGGACGAGCCGCCGATCACCACCCCGCCGACGGACTTCCCCACCGGCGGGCCGACGACCGAGCCCGGCCCGGGCGGTCCCGGCGACCCGGGTGGGCCGGGTGATCCGGGCGACCCAGGAGGCCCGGTGGGCGGCTGAGGGGCGCCCTGAAGGGGCGCGGGGGAGGCGCTTACGGGGACGCCTGCGGCGGGCTGATCCCCTCTCCCCCCGCCCCTTCCCGTAACAGGGGCTGGGGCGGGGAGGGGAACAGCGCGCCGCAGGCGTCACGACCCGGCGGGCACCCCTAGGGGGTCTACAGGTAGAGCCCCGTGGAGTCGTCCGCGCCCTCCAGCCGCTCGGCGGCCACGGCGTGCAGATCGCGCTCCCGCATCAGCACGTAGGCGACCCCGCGGACCTCGACCTCGGCCCGGTCCTCCGGGTCGTAGAGCACCCGGTCACCGGGCTCCACGGTCCGTACGCTCTGCCCGACCGCGACCACCTCGGCCCAGGCCAGCCGCCTGCCGACCGCCGCGGTGGCGGGGATGACGATTCCGCCGGACGACCGGCGCTCGCCCTCCGGGATGTCGGTGCGGACCAGCACGCGGTCGTGCAGCATCCGGATGGGCAGCTTGTCATGGGTCGTGTTCGCACTCACGCCATGACCGTACCTGGCCGGAGGACGGGATGACGCCTCAGGGCCGGAGCCCGCCGTCCTTCCCTCACCGGCGCCGCTTGCCGCACCACGAGGAGCGGGACGCCTTGGCGGACCGGGAGGACCTGGCCGAGAGCGCGAGCAGGCCGACCAGCCCGGCCACGAGGAGCGCGGCCGGCACGATCCGCTCCATGCGGGGCCCGCCCTCCTCCGACACCAGCTGGCCGCGCACGCCCGTCACCACTCGGTTGACGGACACATACGCCCGCCCGGCGGTCCGGTCCACGGCCGACGCCGCCTTCGCCTTCGCGTCCCCGATGATCGTCTTCGGGTGCACCCGCACCCCGATCTCGTCGAGCGTCACGGCGAGCTCCTGCCGCCTGCGGGCGATGTCCGCCTCGATCTGCGCAGGGGTCCTGGCATCCGACACCGCGCTGCCTCCGTCAATCTCGATGATTCGTAGTGGACAGTCTGTCAGCTCGCTCTCCTCGCCGCCCCGCGGCACCCCCGGACGGGAAGCTGGCTAATGTCGGGTGTGTACCCCCGATACCACGAGGAGCACCTGACCATGAGCGAGCGACTGCAGCCCGGCGACACCGCCCCCGCCTTCACCCTCCCCGACGCGGACGGCAAGCAGGTCTCGCTCGCCGACCACGCCGGCCGCAAGGTGATCGTCTACTTCTACCCCGCGGCCCTCACCCCCGGCTGCACCAAGCAGGCGTGCGACTTCACCGACAACCTCGAGTTCCTCTCCGGCCACGGCTACGACGTCATCGGCATCTCGCCCGACAAGCCGGAGAAGCTGGCCACGTTCCGCGACCAGGAGGGCCTGAAGGTCACCCTGCTCGCGGACCCCTCCAAGGAGACCCTGGAGGCGTACGGCGCCTTCGGCGAGAAGAAGCTCTACGGCAAGACGGTGACGGGCGTGATCCGCTCCACCGTCATCGTGGACGAGCAGGGCAAGGTCGAGCGCGCCCTCTACAACGTGAAGGCCACCGGCCACGTCGCCAAGATCATCAAAGACCTGGGGCTGTGACGGACCCGGGGTTCCGGCCCCGGCCCCCGTTCACCAGGCGATACCATGACCGTGCCGAGCGGCCGTGATGGAATTGGCAGTCATGCTGGGTTTAGGTCCCAGTGGGGTAACTCCCGTGAGGGTTCGAGTCCCTCCGGCCGCACGCCACGCATACACGGGCCCGGTCCGCCTCAGCGCGGGCCGGGCCCGCGGCGCTCTCCGGGGCCGCTCACCCCAGGAGTTCGCGGACGACCGGGGCGATGGCGCGGAACGCCTTGCCGCGGTGGCTGATGGCGTTCTTCTCGTCGGGGGTCAGTTCGGCGCAGGTGCGGGTCTCGCCGTGGGGCTGGAGGACCGGGTCGTAGCCGAAACCCCCGCCGCCCACGGGCTCGTGGCGGAGGTTGCCGGTGAGCCGGCCGGAGACCACGCGCTCGGTACCGTCGGGGAGGGCGAGGGCGGCGGCGCATTCGAAGTGGGCGCCGCGGTGTTCGTCGGGGACGTCGGCGAGCTGGGCCAGCAGCAGATCGAGGTTGGCGCGGTCGTCGCCGTGCCGGCCCGACCAGCGGGCCGAGAAGATGCCGGGGGCGCCGCCGAGGACGTCCACGCACAGGCCGGAGTCGTCGGCGATGGCGGGGTGGCCGGTGGCCCGGGCCAGGGCGTGGGCCTTGAGGAGGGCGTTCTCCGCGAAGGTCACGCCGGTCTCCTTGACGTCCGGGACCTCCGGATAGGCGTCGGCCCCGACGAGTTCGACGTCGAGGCCGGTCTCGCCCAGGATCGAGCGCAGCTCGGTGATCTTGTAGGCGTTGCGGGTCGCGAGGATGAGACGGCGGGGGTGCGGAGGGTGTCCCTCAGTGCGTTGCTGCATAACTCTCGATTATCGAGGGTGCGTGGCTCGTGCCGATCGAGGGGCGGTCAGGGCGAGCAGACGTTGGTCAGTTCGCCCGCGGCGTCCTTGACCGGGGTCAGATCGGGGTGCTCGCCGCTGTTCACGGACTTCTGGACGTTCTCCACGGCTTTCTGGAGGTCGTCGACGGCCTTGCCGACGTCCGCGTTGTCGGTGCGGTCGCCCACCTTGTCGATGTCCTTGTCGAGGGAGTCCAGGATCTTGTCGGCCTGCTGCGGGTCGACGGCGGCGCCGGTCAGGGCGTCCTGGAGGTTGTCCACGTCGTTGGATATCTCGACCGCGAGCTGGGCGCAGTCCAGGGCCTTCTCCACCGCGCCGCAGCCCACGGTGACCGGCACGGCGAGCGCGACGGCGGCGAGGGCGGTGACGGCGGTGGTACGGCGGTGACGGTGGCGCGGCGCCATGGAGTGGGTCCTTCCCCGGAGAGAGGTGCTGGTACCTGACTAAACGCCAGGCGCCGCGCGACGGTTGCCCGGTGCCGCCGTCAGTTCTCCTCGGCCAGTGCCGCGCGCTGGATTCCGGACAGGGTGTCGCAGCCAGCCACGGCGAGGTCCAGCAGCCCGTTCAGCTCCTCGCGGGCGAAGGGCTCGCCCTCGGCGGTGCCCTGCACCTCGACGAAGCGTCCGTCACCGGTACAGACCACGTTCATGTCGGTCTCGGCGCGCACGTCCTCCTCGTAACAGAGGTCGAGCAGGGGGACGCCGCCGACGATGCCGACGCTGACGGCGGAGACGGTGCCGGTCAGCGGCTGCCGGCTGGCCTTGATCAGCTTCTTCCCCCGGGCCCAGCCGATGGCGTCGGCCAGGGCCACATAGGCGCCGGTGATGGCGGCGGTGCGGGTGCCGCCGTCGGCCTGGAGGACATCGCAGTCCAGGACGATGGTGTTCTCGCCGAGCGCCTTGTAGTCGATGACGGCGCGCAGCGAGCGGCCGATGAGCCGGGAGATCTCATGCGTACGGCCGCCGATCTTGCCGCGGACGGACTCGCGGTCGCCCCGGGTGTTGGTGGCGCGCGGCAGCATCGCGTACTCCGCGGTGACCCAGCCCTCGCCGCTGCCCTTGCGCCAGCGCGGCACGCCCTCGGTGACGCTCGCGGTGCACAGGACACGCGTATCGCCGAAGGAGACGAGGACCGAGCCCTCGGCATGCTTGCTCCAACCGCGCTCGATGGTCACGGGGCGGAGCTGGTCGGGGGTGCGGCCGTCGATACGAGACATGGGATGAGCCTATCGGCATCGCGCGGGCCCCCGGTCCGCGTCCGGCGCGGGCCCCGCCCCGGGGACGGCGCGGTGGGCTCAGCGGCTCACATCAGGTCTTCGATCTCGGCGGCGACGGGGTCCGCGTCGGTGCCGATGACCACCTGGATCGCGCTGCCCATCTTCACCACGCCATGGGCGCCCGCGGCCTTCAGCAGCGCCTCGTCGACCAGGGAGACGTCCTTGACCTCGGTACGGAGTCGGGTGATGCAGCCCTCGACCTCGACGATGTTGTCGATGCCGCCGAGCCCCTCGACGATCTTCTCAGCCTTGCTGGCCATGTTCGCTCCCTGTCATCCGTTCGCCATGCGGCAAGTGGTCTACACCATTATGTGGGCGAAGACGTTACACGTCACTTGGAACGATAGATTCCTTCATCGGATCCCTCCGTGCTACAACAGGTCTACACCACATGTGGTTTAGACCATAAAGCGGGCCGTTCCTTCCCCCGAGAGCCCGCCTCACCAGGAGGAATCCGATGAGTACGGCCACCGCCAAGGCGGCGCCCGCCCAGAAGCGGGGTGCCGGCCTGTTCCAGGGACTCCAGAAGGTCGGCCGCAGCCTTCAGCTGCCGATCGCGGTCCTGCCCGCCGCCGGAATCATGGTCCGGCTCGGACAGCCCGATGTGTTCGGCGCCGACGGACTGGGCTGGGACAAGGTCGCCGCCGTGTTCAACAACGCCGGCGGCGCGCTCACCGGCGCCCTTCCGCTGCTGTTCTGCGTCGGAGTGGCCATCGGGTTCGCCAAGAAGTCGGACGGCTCCACCGCGCTGGCCGCCGTGGTCGGGTTCCTCCGGCCAGAGACCCTGCCGTCCCCTTCCGTGGTTCCCGGGCGGCGCCTTGTCCAGTGGAGGAACTCGTGACGACGACCAGCAGCGCCCCCGCGGCGGAGAAGAAGACGGGCGCCACTGTGATGGCTGCGCTCCAGCGCATCGGCCGCAGCCTGATGCTGCCGGTTGCGGTGCTGCCCGCCGCCGCCCTCCTGGTGCGCCTCGGCAACACCGACATGCTCGGCCGCCCGGAGTTCCCCGCCTTCATGACGAAGATCGCCTCCTTCATGGCCGCCGGCGGCAACGCGATCCTCGACAACATGCCGCTGCTGTTCGCCGTGGGCATCGCGATCGGCTTCGCGAAGAAGTCGGACGGCTCGACCGCCCTCGCAGCGGTCGTCGGCTACCTGGTCTTCAAGAACGTGCTCGGCACCTTCACCGACAAGAGCCTGCCGAAGGTGGCGACGGCCGTCGACGGCAAGGTCGTCATGGTGGACGCCCCGGCCGACGCCAAGGTGCTCGGCGGTGTGGTGATGGGGCTCGCCGTCGCGCTGCTCTACCAGCGCTTCTACCGCACCAAGCTGCCGGACTGGGCGGGCTTCTTCGGCGGCCGTCGGCTGGTCCCGATCCTGGCGGCCCTCGCCGGCCTGGTCCTCGGCATCGTCTTCGGCTACATCTGGCCGGTCCTCGGCACCGGTCTGCACAACTTCGGTGAATGGCTGGTGGGTTCGGGCTCCATCGGCGCCGGCATCTTCGGTGTCGCCAACCGCGCGCTGATCCCGATCGGCATGCACCACCTGCTGAACTCGTTCCCCTGGCTGCAGGCGGGCGACTACCACGGCAAGAGCGGTGACATCGCGCGCTTCCTGGCCGGCGACCCAACCGCGGGCCAGTTCCTGACCGGCTTCTTCCCGGTCATGATGTTCGGGCTCCCGGCCGCCTGCCTCGCCATCGTGCACTGCGCCCGCCCGGAGCGCCGCAAGGTGGTCGGCGGCATGATGCTCTCGCTCGCGCTGACATCCTTCGTCACCGGCGTCACCGAGCCGATCGAGTTCACCTTCATGTTCATCGCGCCGGTCCTGTACGCGATCCACGCGGTCCTCACCGGAATATCCATGGCTCTGACCTGGTCGCTGGGCATGCGGGACGGTTTCGGCTTCTCGGCCGGCGTGATCGACTGGGCTCTGAACCTGGGCATCGCGAGCAACCCGTTCGGACTGATGCTGGTGGGCCTGTGCTTTGGCGTCGTCTACTACGCCATCTTCCGCTTCGCCATCACCAAATTCAATCTGCCAACCCCGGGCCGGGAGTCGGACGAGGAGCTGGCAGAAATTCTGAAAGCCGAGGCCAAGTAGGACTTTCCCGAAACTCGAGCAACCGAATTCCCCGACCGCACCGCGGATCGGGGAATCGGTGTACCCGCTCCGTGAATCCCACCGAAAGCCCCCTGTTTACCAGACGCAATTTCCGGTCCGGAAGATGCAGTGATCGTTATCACGGACCCCACTCCTTGATCACTCCGAAATCCCCTGTCTAAGGTTTCGACCAGGTCGATCACGGCCGAGACCGACAACAAGTGGGGAAAAACGATGAGCCTGCAAGCTCTGCGTGAGCTGAAGTTCGCCGCTCTCAGCGACGAGGAGGCGGCCGCCGCCTCCGGCGAAGGCAAGAAGCCGAGCCGCGCCCAGTGCGAGTGGATTTTCGCTCAGATCGGCAATCCTATGGGCTGCAGCTACGGCGACTACTACAAGCTCTGGAAGTCGCTGGGCTGCGACAAGCTGTAGTAAGGATACGCGCCCGCCTCGTCCTGAGGCGGGCGCACTCTTTTCCCCGCCAGGAGTTATTCGGTGAAGTGGCAGAGGTACCACACCCATCAGTCGGGGGACACCGACTGCGGCCCGGCGTGTCTGCGCGCCGTGCTCATGCGGCACGGGGTCGTGGTCGACGCGGCGCTCCTGCGCGAGTCCACGGGACTCGGCGAACGCGGCTCCAATCTGCTCCGGCTGCGCGAGGTCCTGCGGGGTTACGGCGTCGACAGCGAACTCCTCCGGCTGGACACCGACCAGCTGCGGCAGGCCGTACGGCTGGCAGGGCCGACGATCATCCTGCTGGACGAGGACGGTGACCGGCACTTCGTTGTCGTCCACGAGGCCACCGACAGCGGCCACTTCATCGTCGGCGACCCGCTGCTCCAGCGTCCGATGCGCGTCGCGCCCGAGGTCCTCGCCGAGGTCTTCCACGGGGAGGCCCTGGTCACCGACCGGCCGATGGCGCGGCTGCCGCTGGGGGCCCGGATCCGCGCCTCCCGTGCGCAGGGTCTGGTGTGGCAGGCCGCCCGAGCCCATCGGGGGCGGCTCCTGCTGATCCTGGCGGCGACCGTCGTCGTGGCCCTGGTGGCCCTGCTGAACAGCCTGTTCGTCCAGATGGCCGTGGACCGCGTCATGCGGGACGGCTCGCGGCGGGCGCTGGCTGCCATGTCGGCCGAGTTCATCGGGATCGCCCTGGCGGCAGCGGGCGTCCAGTATCTGCGGGGCCGCGCCGTCGTGGCTCTGAGCCAGACGCTCCAACGGCAGTTGTCGGAACGCTATCTGCGCAAACTTCTACGGCTTCCGGCCGGTTACTTCAAAAGCCGCAGAGCCGGTGACCTGGTGAGCCGGATCGACGATGTGCAGGAAATCCAGGGACTCGTCACTGCGGCCTCCGTCAGGGCGGCCATCGACATCTGCGTCGTCCTCTCGGTCGGCGGATATCTGCTCGTGACCGGCCCCTCGCTCTTCCTGTTCCTGATTCCGCCCGCCGCGGTCAACGTGCTCAGCTCCGTCCTCCTCTACCCGCACATCAGGAACGCCGCGGCGGAAGCTCTCCAGCGGGACGCCACACTGAAATCCGAGACGCTCAACTCCCTCCGGGGACACACGGAGTTGACCGGCTATGGCAGGGGCGGCTACGCCTTCGACCGCATGAGCAGGGCGCTGCGGCGCAGAATCGAGTCGGAGACGCGGCTCGGCCGTCTGGAGAACGTCAACTCCGTGATCAAGACGGCCAGCCAGACCGTCTTCACGGTGGTGGCGGCCTGGGCGGGGCTGAGCCGCATGATGTCCGGGGCACTCACCGTCGGCCAAGTCTTCGGATTCCTGACCATGGCCGGCTACTTCCTCGGCGCCATGGACTCCGTCGCGTCCCTCCAGGTGACCGTTCAGCGCACCTCTGCCGCCCTGGGCCGATACCGGGACGTGGTGCTGCAACGCGACGACGCCCGGCTCTCGCTGCCGGCGGAGCAGGCGCAGACCCCACTGGAGGCGGCCGACCTCTCGATCAGGTCCCTGCGGTTCCGCCATCCCGGCGCCCGGCAGGACACGATCAGCGGGCTCGACCTCGACGTCCCGTACGGCGCAAGCATGCTCCTGCGAGGCGCGAACGGCTCGGGCAAGAGCACGCTCCTCACCCTGCTCGCGGGGATGCACCCCGGCTACGAGGGCAGTATCACCCTCGGTGGCGCCGAGATCAGCCATGTCCCATCGGCCGAGTTGCCGCGGCACGTCCTGTACGTCCCGGAGAACCCGGTCCTGCTCACCGCCTCCCTGCGCGAGAACCTGACCCTGGGTGTGCCGCACAGCACGGCCGACATCCTGGATGCCTGCCGCGTCGCCTGCTTCCTGGACGTTGTCGACAGCCTTCCCGAAGGGCTGGACGAGCCGGTGCGGGAGACCGGCGCGGGGCTCTCGCGCGGCCAGATCCAGCGTCTGTCGATCGCCCGCGCCGTTCTGCACGGCCCCCGGGTCTATCTCTTCGACGAGACGTTCAGCGGCATCGACCGGGACACCTTCACCCGGATCTGGGACGCGCTCCGCACAGTCGAGGGGACCAAGATCATGGTCTCGCACGGGCACGTCGGGGACTGTGCGTTCGACCTGGAGCACTCCCTCGCCCCCTCGTCCGACCTCTGCCCGGAAAGTCCTTTGCCGCGATGAAGTTCTCGCACCTGCTCGATCTCGTCCACGCGCCCGGAGGCATCCCCGCCTCCCGACTGGCGTCCGACCTGGCCCTGGTCACCTCCGTATCACTGGACCTCGCGGACACCCCGCTGTCCTCCGCCGACCCCGCGGACCTGGCGGCCGGCTACGCCTCGTATCGTCCCCGTCCGGTGACCGCCGTCGTGCTCACCTCAAATGAGGAGGAGCGCATCGCCGGCTGTCTGAACGCGCTCGCCGACGACGTCGACCACTGCCTGCTGGTCGATTCCGGGTCCGTCGACGGCACCGCCGAGCGGGCGCTGCGCGCCCGCGGCGACGCGCGGATCCTGTCCGCGCCCTGGGCCGACGACTTCTCCCGGCAGCGCAATCTCGCCTTCGGCGAGGTCAGCGACGGCTGGCTGTGCCACGTGGACGCCGACGAGATCCTCGCCCCGTCGCACGCGGGCCGGCTCCGCCGTGCGCTGTCAGTGCTCGACTACCTGCTGCCCGACTCCGATTTCGTCGTCTCCCCCGTCATCGCCGACGTGGGCGGCCCGGTGTACACCAACACCCAGCGGGTGCTGCGGGCGGACGGCCCGTTCCGCTTCCGGGGACGGGTGCACGAGCACCCGTACGACCCCGACGGCCACGCCCCGGCCCGAGTGCAGATCGACGCCCGCTTCGACCACTCCGGGTACCTGCCGGAAGTGGTCGACCAGAGGGGCAAGCGTGAGCGGTACGTCAGGCTGGACCGGCTGGCGCGGGCCGAGGAGCCGGACAATCCGAAGTGGGTGTATTACGAGGTCCGAGACGGGCTCGACCACCGGACAGCGTCCGAGGAGGAGCTGCGCGCGGCGTTCACACTGCTGGCCGCGCACGCGGGCGAGACCGTGCCCGCCGGTCCGCCCGGCTACCGGTCCGAGCGAATCGTCGACTCCTGGAGTCTGCTGTGCGAGCTGGCCCTCGGGCTCGGCGAGGCCGACGCCCTGCGGACCTACGCGGCCCTGCTCGGCGAGGCGGAACGGACCGTTGAGGCCACGTACTACCGCACGCTGCTGGAGTCGAGCCGGCTCCTCGGCCGACTCTCCACCCTCGTCGACGAGATCGGGGAGGTGCAGAGCGCCGAGGAACCGGCCAATCGCCACCTCATGGCCCGTCTGTTCGAACTACAGTCGACGCTGGCCCTCGCCAGCGGCCGCTACGAGACGATCCTGCCCGCGTACCGGAAGTCGGTCGAGCGTGGCGCCGGTCACAGTGTGACCGAGGACTTCGAGATGCTCGCCCGGGTGCTGGCACAGCTGCCGGACCGGGCCGCCTGACCCGGCGCGGTGCCCGCCCTGCCGCGGCTCCCGGAACTGGACCGTTCCGGGAGCCGCGGCAGGGCGGGGCGGGGCTCACACCTCGTAGACCGCCCCCGCCTTGGCCAGCTCCACCGGGCCGCCGAAGACCGCCTGGGCGTCGCGCTGGTTGATCTGGGGGTCCGTCCACGGCGGCACATGGGTGAGCACCAGGGCCCCGACCCCCGCCCGCAGCGCGTGCTCGCCCGCCTGGCGGCCGTTGAGATGCAGCCCCGGGATGTCCTCCTTGCCGTGCGTGAAGGCCGCCTCGCACAGGAAGAGGTCGCCGCCCCGGGCCAGGTCCACCAGGGCCTCACAGGGGCCCGTGTCGCCCGAGTAGACCAGCGAGCGGCCGGCGTACTCGATCCGGAAGCCGTACGCCTCCACCGGGTGGCAGACCCGCTCGGCGCGGATGGTGAAGGGGCCGATCCCGAAGCTGCCGGGCGTGAGCGTGCGGAAGTCGAAGACCTCGCGCATCGACTTCTCGTCGGGCACGTCGGCGTACGCCTGGACCAGCCGCCGCTCGGTGTCCTCGGGGCCGTAGACGGGGATCGCCTCGGCGCGGCCACCGTCGTGCCGGTAGTAGCGCGCGACGAAGTATCCGCACATGTCGATGAAGTGATCGGGGTGGAGGTGGGACAGCAGCACGGCGTCGAGGTCGTAAAGACCGCAGTGGCGCTGCAGCTCGCCAAGGGCGCCATTGCCCATGTCGAGGAGCAGCCGGAAGCCGTCGGCCTCGAGGAGGTAGCTCGAGCAGGCCGATTCCGCGGACGGGAACGACCCTGAGCATCCGACGACGGTGAGCTTCATGAAGCAGGAACCTCCTTGAGGGGTCCCCATGCCGAGGGCCATGGGCGGGTGCGGGGGGTCATGCGGTGCCCACGAGCGTAAGGCGCGAAAGCCCAGGCAGCTCCTCCACGGGCCCGCGTTGTGGGCGGAATCACCAGGACGGAGCCGGGTGGCGCCCGGCCATGCCCCGCCCGGCCATGCCCCCGCCGGCCGATCGGCCCCTACGCCCAGAGCTGGCCGTGCAGCGTCTCGATCGCCTCCTCGGTGGTGGCCGCCGTGTAGACACCGGTGGAGAGGTACTTCCAGCCACCGTCGGCGACGATGAAGACCACATCGGCGCTCTGCCCGGCCGTGACCGCCTTACGGGCGACACCGAGGGCGGCGTGCAGCGCGGCCCCGGTCGAGACGCCCGCGAAGATGCCCTCCTGGGCGAGGAGTTCCCGGGTGCGGGTCACCGCGTCCTCGGAGCCGACGGAGAAGCGGGTGGTCAGGACGGACTCGTCGTACAGCTCGGGGACGAAGCCCTCGTCGAGGTTGCGGAGTCCGTAGACGACGTCGTCGTAGCGCGGTTCGGCGGCGACGATCTGGACGTCCGGCTTGTTCTCGCGCAGGAAGCGGCCGACGCCCATCAGGGTGCCGGTAGTGCCCAGACCGGCGACGAAGTGGGTGATGGAGGGCAGGTCGGCCAGGATCTCGGGGCCGGTGGTGGCGTAGTGGGCACCGGCGTTGTCCGGGTTCCCGTACTGGTACAGCATCACCCAGTCCGGGTGCTGCTCCGCCAGCTCCTTGGCCACCCGGACGGCGGTGTTGGAGCCGCCGGCGGCGGGCGAGGAGATGATCTCCGCGCCCCACATGGCGAGCAGTTGGCGCCGCTCCTCGCTGGTGTTCTCCGGCATCACGCAGACGATGCGGTAGCCCTTGAGCTTGGCCGCCATCGCGAGGGAGATGCCGGTGTTGCCGGAGGTGGGCTCGAGGATGGTGCAGCCGGGGGTCAACCGGCCGTCCTTCTCGGCCTGTTCGATCATATGGAGCGCGGGGCGGTCCTTGACCGAGCCGGTGGGGTTGCGGTCCTCCAGCTTGGCCCAGATCCGTACGTCGGAGGAGGGCGAGAGCCGCGGCAGCCGGACGAGCGGCGTATTGCCGACCGCGGCCAATGGGCTGTCGTACCGCATCAGAGCATTCCCACCCGTCGCCCGGCCACCACCCCAGCAGGACGGGGCTCCGCCCCGAGAGCCCCACCGGCGACGGCGGGCAGGATCGTCACGCTGTCGCCGTCCGAGACCTTGGTGGAGATGCCGTCGAGGAAGCGGACGTCCTCGTCATTCAGATAGACGTTCACGAAGCGGCGCAGCTCGCCGCCGTCGACCAGGCGCTCCTGGATCCCGGAGTGCCGGCTCTCCAGGTCGGCGAAGAGCTCGGCGAGCGTGGCCCCGCTGCCCTCGACCGCCTTCTGGCCGTCGGTGTAGGTGCGGAGGATGGTCGGGATGCGGACCTCGATGGCCATGTCTGGGCTCCTGTCGGAGGGCGGGGTGGACTCCCGGACCGGGAGCGGCCGGGAAGGCGTCGTCGAAGGGCGTCGGGCGTCTCGGGGCGCGCTCAGGCGGCCACGGCGCGGCGCGGACACATCGCGCTGGCGAGCCGGCACAGGTCGACGTGGAGCCGCGCCACGAGCAGCATGCCCGGCGTCTTCTCGCTCACGTCATCGAAAACCATGGACTCATCGTATCGATTCCCGAACCGGGCTCCGGTAGGTGATCCCGCGATACGGACGGGTAGCGACCGTGATGCGAGACGATGCGGCGATTCAGCCACCCGGGACGATCTCCACCTCTTCCTCGGTGACCACGCCGTCCACGATCCGGAAGGACCGGAACTGGACGGGCCCCTCGTCATTGCCGCATTCGGCCGTGGAGACCAGGACGTAGTGGGCACCGGGCTCATTGGCGTAGGAGATGTCGGTGCGGGAGGGGTACGCCTCGGTGGCGGTGTGCGAGTGGTAGATGACGACCGGCTCCTCGTCCCGGTCGTCCATCTCGCGGTAGAGCTTGAGCAGGTCACCCGAGTCGAACTCGTAGAAGGTGGGGGAACGGGCCGCGTTCAGCATCGGGATGAACCGCTCGGGGCGGCCGCTTCCGGCCGGGCCCGCGATCACACCGCACGCCTCGTCGGGGTGGTCGGCGCGGGCGTGCGCGACGATCTTGTCGTGGAGCGCCTGGGTGATGGTCAGCATGACCACACAATAGGAGGCAGGCTCCGGACATTGGTCCGGAGCCCGCCTACTGAGATATGGCGCCCGAAAGGCGATACGGATTACTTGCGCGCGTACTCCGGCTCCGCCTCGGCCGAGGTACCCGGCTGGGCACCCCCGCGCGACTTCAGGAGGAACCAGCCGACCACCAGCAGCACGGCCCAGACGGCGCCCACGTACAGACAGACCCGCGCGTCCTTGTCGTAGGCGATCAGGCCGGTCACACCGATCAGGAAGATCAGCGCCACCCAGCTGAAGACGGCACCGCCCGGCGCCGGGAAGGACGAGGCGGGCAGCCGGCCCGAGGTCACGGCCTTCCGGTACTTGATGTGGCTGACCAGAATCATCGCCCAGGCCCAGATACCCGCGGCCGTGGCCACCGAGGTGACGTACTCGAACGCCTTCTCCGGGACCACGTAGTTGAGGATCACGCCGATGCCCATCAGCGCCACGGAGACGGTGATGCCGACGGCCGGGGTCTTACGGGCGTTGAGCATGCCGAAGATCTTGGGGGCCTCGCTGTTCGCGGCCAGGCCGCGCAGCATCCGGCCGGTGGAGTACATCCCGGAGTTACAGGAGGACAGGGCCGCCGTGAGCACCACGAAGTTGACGATGCCGGCCGCGAACGGAATGCCGATCTTGGAGAAGGCGTGCACGAAGGGGCTCTCGCCGGCCGAGAACTCGGTCCACTTGACGACGGCGAGCAGCACCAGCAGGGCGCCGACGTAGAAGATGATGATGCGCCAGGGCAGGGTGTTGATCGCCTTGGGCAGGGTCTTCTCGGGGTCCTCGGACTCACCCGCGGTGACGCCGACCAGCTCGACGGCGAGGTAGGCGAACATCACGCCCTGGAGGGTCATCAGGCTGTCGCCGATGCCGTTGGGGAAGAACCCGCCGTGCGACCAGAGGTTGGAGGCGGCCGCGGTGTCACCGGCGTCGGAGAAGCCGAGGGTGAGCACGCCCAGGCCGATGACGATCATGCCGATGATCGCGGTGACCTTGACCATCGAGAACCAGAACTCGACCTCACCGAAGATCTTCACCGAGATCAGGTTGACGCCGAACAGCACCACCAGGAAGACCAGGGCGCTGACCCACTGCGGGATCGAGGGGAACCAGTAGTTGATGTAGATGGCGGCGGCCGTGAGCTCGGCCATACCGGTCACCACCCACATCAGCCAGTAGGTCCACCCCGTGACGAAGCCGAAGAACGGGCCGAGGAACTCACGGGCGTACTCCGCGAAGGACCCGGAGACCGGGCGGTACAGGAGCAGCTCACCGAGCGCTCTCATGATGAAGAAGATGACCACACCCGCGAGGGCGTACATCAGGATGATGCTCGGGCCGGCCTTGGCGATGTTCGCCCCGGCACCCATGAACAGGCCGACGCCGATAGCGCCGCCGATAGCGATCATCTGGACCTGGCGACTGCCCAGGCCGCGCTCATAGCCCTCTTCAGGAGCCGCTGAGGTCATATTGCTGCGCCTTTCTCCCTGTGGCGGCTGGCTGCGATCGTGAAGATTTACCACGACCGCCACACTGATCGACTGCGTCGCGTGTGGTGCACGCCACAGGAAGAAGCGGACAAAAGTTGTGATGCGCAACAAAGTTAACGATCGCAGTGATGCGATCGTTATCCGGAGTTGAGCATCCTCTAAACGAACACTCAGTAATTGCCGGAGGAAATCATTCCGGCATGAGCGTCTCGATCAGGGTCTCCTGGAGCCCGCCGAGCCAGAAGTACGCCATGACCATCGGCTTGCGCGGATCGGAGTCCGGCAGCCGCAGCAGCTCACCGCCGTCGTCCTCGTCGGTGACCTCCAGCCGGGTCCCGATGGCCAGCCGCAGGTCGTTGAGCGCGCCCAGCCAGTGCCGGGACCGCTCCGGCGCCAGCTCCAGCACCGCCGGGGCCCCGCCCGAGGAGCCGGGGCCCAGCGCGTCCAGGTCACGCACCACCGTCAGGGCGTCGTCGCGCTTGCGCGCCCGCAGGTCGTTCTCGGTGAAGCGGCGGAACTCCGCGGACGCCTCCCGCGCCTCCTTCTCCTCCCGCGGCCCGAGCTCCTGGTCCGGCGGGGAGTAGGCGTCCGGGAAGAGCCGGGCGAGCGCCGGATCCTCCGGCGGCTTGGTGGGGCCGTCCGCGAAGAGCGCGTCCAGCGGGTCACCGCCCCCGGCGGGCTGGTCGCCCGGGCCGATCAGCTCGGCGAGCTGCATGGCCAGGCTGCGCAGAATGGAGATCTCCACCTCGTCCAGGGCGATGGCCGCGCCGCCGCCCGGCAGCGACTCGAAACGTCCCGACATCAGCGCTCCTGCTGGAGGGTCGCCCACAGGCCGTAGCCGTGCATCGCCTGCACGTCGCGCTCCATCTCCTCGCGGGTGCCGCTCGAGACGATCGCGCGGCCTTTGTGGTGGACGTCGAGCATCAAACGGTGCGCCTTGTCCTTGGAGTAGCCGAAGTAGCTCTGGAAGACGTAGGTCACATAGCTCATGAGATTGACGGGGTCGTTGTGGACCACCGTCACCCAGGGAACGTCGGGTTCCGGCACCGACGAGGGTGCTTCACGGGATTCGGGACGTTCGATCTCCACGGGCGTGACACTCACACGTCCCATGCTGCCACCCGGCACAGGCCGTCGCCTAAACCGGCACCCAGATCTCGTCACTCTGACGAGTACGGGAGGTAGCATCGTCAACCATGGACACTGCGGACTTGGGACTGCCGGTGGACGTACCGTCGACCGCGCTCTTCACCGACCGGTACGAACTCACCATGCTTCAGGCCGCGCTGCGGGCGGGCACCGCCGACCGCCGCTCGGTCTTCGAGGTCTTCACCAGGCGCCTCCCCGAGGGCCGGCGCTACGGCGTCGTGGCGGGCACCGGGCGGGTGCTGGACGCCGTCGAGAACTTCCGCTTCGACGCCGGCGTGCTGGACTTCCTCGCCCAGCACCGGATCGTGGACGAGCCCACGCTCGCCTGGCTCGCCGACTACCGCTTCCGCGGCGACATCTGGGGCTACCCCGAGGGCGAGGTCTACTTCCCCGGCTCGCCGATCATGCGGGTGGAGGGCACCTTCGCCGAGGCGGTGCTGCTGGAGACGGTCATCCTCTCCATCCTCAACCACGACTCCGCGGTGGCCGCCGCCGCCTCCCGGATGTCCACCGCCGCCGGCGACCGGCCGCTCATCGAGATGGGCGCCCGCCGCACCCATGAGCTGGCCGCCGTGGCCGCCGCCCGCGCCGCCTACGTCGGCGGCTTCACCACCACCTCCGACCTCGCGGCCGGATTCCGCTACAACATCCCCACCGTGGGCACCAGCGCCCACGCCTTCACCCTCCTGCACGACAACGAGCGGGACGCCTTCACGGCTCAGGTCCAGGCGCACGGCAGCGACACCACCCTGCTCGTGGACACCTATGACGTCGCCGAGGCGGTGCGCACCGCCGTGGAGGTGGCCGGCAAGGACCTGGGCGCCGTAAGGATCGACTCCGGCGATCTGCTGCTGCTCGCCCACCGGGTGCGCCAGCAGCTCGACGAGCTGGGCGCCAAGAACACCAAGATCGTGGTGACCAGCGACCTCGACGAGTACGCGATCGCCTCGCTGGCCGCGGCCCCCGTGGACGCGTACGGGGTCGGCACCCAGTTGGTCACCGGCAGCGGACACCCCACCAGCTCGATGGTCTACAAGCTGGTGGCGCGGGCCGGTTCGGACGACCGGGACGCGCCGCTGCTGCCGGTGGCCAAGAAGTCCATGGGCGCCAAGACCTCGGTGGGCGGCCGCAAATGGGCCGCGCGGCGGGTGGACGAGCACGGCGTGGCCGAGGCCGAGGTGATCGGCACCGGTGAGGTCCCCGAGGAGCTGGCCGGCCATCAACTGCTGGTGGAGCTGGTGCGCGGGGGCGAGATCGTGGCCCGGGAGCCGCTGGACGCGGCGCGGGACCGGCACATCGCGGCGCGGGCCGGACTGCCGCTGTCAGCGACCCAGCTCTCGCGCGGGGAGCCGGTCCTGCCCACCGAGTACGCGCGGTCCTGAGACGGACGGGTCATGAGCGGAATCGCGGGGCACGCCCACTGCCACAATCGACGCGGAGTGTCTACCCTCGGTGACATGCACCGGGCACTGATCGTCGTCGACGTCCAGAACGACTTCTGCGAGGGCGGAAGCCTCGCGGTGACGGGGGGCGCGGACGTCGCCGCCGCGATCACCGATCTGATCGGGGAGGCCACGCCCGGTTACCGGCACGTCGTCGCCACCCGCGATCACCACATCGATCCGGGCGATCACTTCTCGGACAACCCGGACTACGAGCACACCTGGCCGGTGCACTGTGTCGCGGGCACCGAGGGCGTCGGGTTCCATCCGAACTTCGCGCCCGCCGTCGCCTCCGGCGCGATCGACGGGGTCTTCGACAAGGGCGCGTACACGGGGGCGTACAGCGGCTTCGAGGGCACCGACGAGCACGGCACCCCGCTCGCCCAGTGGCTGCGCGAGCGGGAGGTGACCGAGGTGGACGTGGTGGGCATCGCCACCGACCACTGTGTGCGGGCCACGGCGCTGGACGCGCGCCGCGAGGGGTTCGCGGCGCACGTCCTGCTGGACCTGACCGCGGGCGTCTCCCCGGGCACGACCGAGCGCGCCCTGGAGGAGCTGCGGGCGGCCGGGGTCCAGCTCAGCGGGAAGCCGGTCGTCTGAGGGCGCCGGGGGCGCTCTGAGCGCCTCCCAGCCCCCTTCCCGGCGGCTTCCCGGCTTCCCTGCGGCTTCCCGGCGGCTTGAGCCGCCGCCCACCCGGGCCCCGGCGCTACGAGGCCGGGGCCGGCGGTCTGAGAAGGGCGGCCATGGGATGCCAGAGCTCCCCTCCGCGGTCCGGCGCGGTGCGCCAGACCACCCCGTCGGGATGGTGGAGCACCGCCGTCACCTCGTCGGGTGTCGGCGGCGCGGTGTTGCCGCGCAGATAGACGGCGCGAAGCCCGAGATTGCGGAGCCTGGTCAGGGCTCGCTGGCGGTTCGCGGCGTGTACCAGTACGCGGACGCCACCCTCGCCCAGCGGGCGCGGCAGCGTCAGTGCGACCACCACACTGCCGCCCGGCAGCTTGGTAAATCCTCCGTCGGCCATTGCGGGTCATGTCCCCCGTGAGACGTCGTGTCAACAAGAAGGTCGTAGGGGCATCTAAACGTGAACGGCCGCCGCCCGCTAGGGGGCGGCGGCCGCTACCGCTCTGACCTGCGAAGACGCAGACTGGTGTGGATCTAGGAGGCGGACGGTCCGACCTGGACGGTCATCGTCGAGCCACCCGGGAGCTCCTTGAGGATCTTGATCCGGGTGTTGGTGTCAGTAACCTCGACACTGCCGGTCGGGTTGCTCTTGTCCCAGTACGTACCCTTGTGGTCGTCGAAGACCGGGATGCCGGGCTTCGGCTTCACCTTGGCGGCCTTGCCGTCCTTGTGCAGCGTGAAGCCGTCCGAGGGGAGCCGGCTGAAGGGCGAGTCGTACGCCTGGATCCGGTTGCGCATCAGCGTGCCGTCCGCCCACTTCTCGGCGGCGGGGTGCGCGTCGATCGGCAGGATCAGACCGCTGCCCGGGTGGACGCCGACGTTGTTGTCCGGCTGCGAGGTGTCCCACTGCCAGATCAGCAGCCCGTTCTGGTACGGGAAGTGCTCGACCCAGTTGGGCCGGGTGGAGGCCCAGCCGAAGTTGTACGGACCGGTCTTGAGGGTCGTGTCGTACGACACGTACTGGCGGTTCTCGGCGAGGTAGTACTGCGGGTAGTCCTTGGTGAAGGAGCCGCCGATGCGCGAGAAGCCGTCTCCCGTCCAGCCGTTGTCATCGCCCTCGGCGCCGTCGGTGAAGACCGGGGCGCCGTCCGCGGTCAGGGTGATCGCGTCGGCCGCGAAGCCCTTCTGCGCCACACCGCCGTCGGTCTGGTAGCGGAAGCGCAGGTCGATCTTCTTGCCCGCGTAGGCGTCCAGCGGGAAGGAGAGCTTCTTGTACGCGCCCGAGGTGCCGGTCAGCGCGGGCTTGTCACCGGCGTCGCGCGGGATGGCCTTGCCGTCCGCGGTGCCGTCGATGGGCGTCCAGTTGGCGCCGCCGTCCGTGGAGACCTCGGCGTAGAGGTAGTCGTAGTTCTCCTCGATGTCCCACCAGCCCTGCAGGTCCAGACTGGCCTTGGACTTGCCCGTGAGGTCCACGGACCGGGTCAGGGTGTTCTTGAGGTCGTCACCCATCCCGCTCCACCACTGCTTGGAGCCCTCGGCGGGGGCGACCACCTCGGTGGTGACGGCCTTGGCGGGCAGTTCGACCACCAGCGCCTGCTTGTTCTTGGTGTTGTACTCGGCCACCCCGAGGGTGTGGGTGGACTTCTTACCGGCCTTGGCCGAGGCGTAGTTCAGCCAGCCGAGCTGGAGCTTGTCCCAGGCGTTCATGTCGCCGGGCAGATCGCCGATGGCGTCCTTACCGGTGCCGAGCCAGGATCCCGCGGACATCAGCGACCAGTAGGCGACGGACGACTCCCCCTTGCCGGTGGTGTCGTACTCGTCCGGCAGGCCCAGGTCATGGCCGTACTCATGGGCGAAGACGCCGAGGCCGCCGTTCTCCGGCTGCATCGTGTAGTCGCCGACCCAGATGCCGGTGTCGCCGATCTGCGTACCGCCCGACTTGTTCTCGCCGGGGCCGGTCTTGCCCGCGTCGGTGCCGTACGCGTACCAGCGGTGCGCCCAGATCGCGTTCTCGCCCTGGACCCCGCCGCCCGCGGACTCGTCCTCACCGGCGTGGACGATCTGGAAGTGGTCGATGTAGCCGTCGGGCTCGTTGAAGTTGCCGTCGGCGTCGTAGTCGTAGCGGTCCCACTGGTCGTACTTGGCCAGGTCCGCCTTGATCTGCGCGTCGGTGCGGCCGGCCGCCTTCTGGTCCTTGGCCCACTGGTTGACGCCGTCGCGGATCAGGTCCCAGGCGTTGGCGCAGTTGGTGTCGCCACAGTAGTTGGAGCCGTAGCGGGCCTCGTTCCAGTCGACCTTGACCCAGTCGGAGACCTCGCCGTCCACCGAGTAGCGGCCCGAGGACTGCTTCTCGTAGTACTTCTTCAGGGACTCCTTCTTCTTGTCCTTGGAGAAGTAGAGGTCCTGGAAGTGCTGGCGGTTGTAGTCCTTCTGCCAGGCCGTGCTGTTGTCGTCGGCGCGGTCCGGCTGGGCGATGGTGTTGTGCGCCGGGCCCGGGTCGCCGCCGTACTTCTTCACCGGCGGCTTGGGGCCGTCCCCGTCCGGGTCGTACATGGTGGTGTCGTCCACCTTGTCGCCGAACTCGACCAGGATGGTGAAGATCTTGTCGGTCTTCTCCCGGGCCAGCTCGACGTACTTGCCCTTGCCGAGCTTCACGACCTTGGACGCCCCGCGCGTGGTCGCCTTGGTGTCGCCGGAGATGACCTGACGCAGCGCCTCCTGGCGCTGGGCTTCCCGCTGCTTGCTGTACGGACCTTCGAGGTCGTGCTGGACATCCGTCTTCGCGGGCGCCGGATCATGGCGCTCAACACGCGTAGACGGTGCGTCCGCCTGAGCCATGCCGGTCGAGAGTGCCGCCGCTCCGAGCGCGGCCACCACTGTGGCTATGGCGGCCGATCTGGCCGTCCTCCGTTGGCTGTTCACTCGCTCAGTCCTCCCCTTTCCACACCAGTGCCGGACATTTGACCGGAGTGGCAGGAGAAAAGACAGACCTTGACTTGGACTGATGAGACAAGTACGTTCTGCGATCCCGACGTTCCGTTTAACGGACGGCAACGGGCGCGCCGTGCACGCCGGTTGGCACACCCGATGATTCCGTGCGCCCCCTGTGCAACGGCGCCGTGGGTGAGGTCACGCTTACTTCCGTTCCCCTCGGGCATGCAGGACCGTAGAGTCAGGACTGACGGTGCACTTCAGCCTGACTCATGCCCCCTGCATATCGCCCCTGAGGACGGATCCCGCCATGCCGCGTCCGACTCCTGCACAGCTTGCCTATGGTTCGGCCACCGTCGTTCTCTCGACCTTCGCCATGCTGCTGCTCTCCCAGACCCGATCGGGGCTCGGGGTGGCGGTGGTGACCGTGGTCGGGCTGGTTCTCGGGCTCCTCGTGGCCATCACCGTGCCGGTGGCCCGGATGTCCCGCCCCGGCCGCACCGTCCGCACCAGCCGCCCCGTGGCGGGGTCCGGACCGGCCGACCCGGCGCGGGCGCACGCCCGGGCGCACGCCGACTCACTGCACGGCTGACACCACGACGGTCCGCGCGGCCTTGTCGTGCAGACAGCGCTGGAACGGCTTGTCCCACAGCAGTGAGGCCGAGTTGACCAGCCAGAAGACCGTGCCGACCAGCAGCGGGATGAGCATCCCGGGCAGGACGTAGACCGCCGCGCGGACCCAGCCCTGACCGGCCGGCACATTCCCGTCGGACAGCATCGCCACCCGGATGCGCAGCGCCTTCTTGCCGAGCGTCTGTCCGCTGCGGGCCAGCATGACGCCCTCGTAGCCGAAGTAGAGCGCCATCGTGATGATGAGCGCGAGGGTCACCTTGCCGATGTCCTGCTCGCCCGGGTGGTCCATCGTGTACTGGAGCGCGCCGGTCGCCGTGAGCGCCACCGTCCAGATCGCGCCGAGGATGACGATGTCGATGAGCCGGGCGGCGAAGCGCTGACCAGGGGTGGCCAGCGGGGCCATCCCTGGGGGGAACACAGGCGGGGGCGAGGACAGCGGGTCGGGGGCCATGCCCCGATTACATCAGCGCCGCTGGAGGACCGGAAGCTCAGGGGGGCACCTCGGCGGCTCAGGGGCACCTCGGCGGCTCTGGGGGCACCTCGGGGCCCAGAGGGCACCTCGGGGCTCAGGGCACGGCCGAGACCACCAGCGTCTTGGCCGCCTTGTCGTGCAGGCACTGCCGGTAGGGCCGGTCCCAGGTGCACCACAACACATTGATCAGCCAGAAGAGGAAGCCGCAGCAGGGCACGATCTCGGGCAGGGCGTACACCCCGGCGCGCAGCCAGCCCGCCTGACCGACCGGCGGCCGGCCGTTCTCCAGCATGGCGACCCGGATCTTCATCGCCTTCTTGCCGACGGTCTGGCCGTCCCGGGTCAGCATCAGCCCCTCGTAGAGGAAGTACACCAGGACGTAGACCAGCGTGACGGTGGTCGACCGCGCGTTGCCCGCGACCGGGTCATAGCCCCCGGCGAGCGCGGTCACGACGAGCCCGACCGGAATGCCGATGAGCAGCGCGTCGATGATCCGGGCGGCCAGACGGCGGCCGAGGTGCGCGAGCGGGGGCATCCCGGCGTACGGCTCGGGCCCCGCGGTGTGGTCCCCGTGGTCCCCGTACGGGGAGCCGTTCGCACGCGGTTGTTTCGCGAACGGGTCGCTGCTGTCCCGGTCCCGGGGCTCATCGGGCCCGGGCGGCGGCTGGTCGGTGCTCATGGCCCGAGTCGACCCCGGAGCCGGGACTGTCGCATCCGGCGCGCCCCGTTCGGGCGACCGGGATCGTCCATCCGCCTCAGCCGGGGCGGATGTTCGGTTCGGCGGAGGGCGGCTCAGTCCGCCGAGTGCTCAGTCGGCCGACGCGACGAAGGTGCGGGCCGCCTTGTCGTGCCAGCACTGCCGCCACGGGCGGTCGAACAGGCACCACAGCACGTTCAGCACGCCGATGACGAGCACCCCCAGCACCGAGTAGACCAGCCAGCGGCGCAGCGCGGTGCCGAAGGACGGGGTGTCGTGCTCCTCGATGTCCAGCACCCGCACCCCGCACAGCCTCTTGCCGAGCGTACGGCCCCACTTGGCGGTCGGCAGCGTCTCCAGGACGACGCCGAGGACGAGCAGCAGACCGAGGACGATGCCCAGATAGCCGCTGGTGGTGCCGTCCAGGAAGTAGACCGTGACGGTCTCGCCGCTCTGCTTGGCCGCCTCGACCTTCTCGTCGATGTGGTCGCTCGCCTTGCTCCACAGCGGGAACGCGACGGCGCCGACGACACCGAGCAGCACGACCGAGTCGATCAGCCGGGCGGCGAGGCGGCGGCCGAGCGCGGCGGGCCGCCCCTCGGCCTGGGCGGCCAGCAGGAAGGGGTTGTCGACGGGCGGCTTCCAGGGGATGACGCCCTCGGGCGCGCCCGGGCCCGCGCCGTGCGGGGCCGCCTGGGGAGCGTGCGGGGCGGGCTGCGGCGGGCTCTGCGGCGTGCCGGGCTGCTGGGCGAACTGCCCCTGCGGCTGCCAGGCCGGGCCGCCACCCTGGGCGGGGATACCGCCGAAGGGCTGCGGGGGCTGGTGCGGCTGCGGGGGCTGCTGGGGCTGATGTGTCTGCGGAGGCTGGTGGGGCTGGTGGGGCTGGTGGGGCTGGTGCGGGGGCTGAGCCGGGGGTGCCGCTTCGGCGCCCTTGCGCGCACCGCCGCGGCCGATCGCCCGGATCGCCATCGTCCCGTCGTCGCGGCCGGCCGCCTGGTCCTGCCCCTGGCCCTGGCCCTGACCGGTGGTGGGTGCCGCTCCGCCGCCGCGCCCCACCGCGCGGAACGTCATCGTCCCGTCGCCCGCCGGAGCGGGGGTCTCGCCCTCGTCCGCCGGGGGCAGCTCCGGGGCCCGGCGGACCGGCGGCAGGGCCTGCGTCGAGCGGTCCGCCGTGCGCCCGCTCCCGCCCGCGCGCATGGTCAGCGTGCCGTCATCGCGCCCGGCGTCCTCACCCGGGCCCGCGCGCCGCGGGTCGGGCACCCCGGGCCACTGCCCGGCACCGGGCTGCCCGGCACCGGACTGGGCGCCACCAGGCTGCCCGGCACCGGACTGGGCGTCGCCGGGGGCGTCCGGCTCCGCGCCCCAGGAGACCCTGCGGTCCTGCTCACCCCCGAACCCGCCCTGCTGGGCGGCGTCCGCCTGCCAGGCCGACCCGGCGTCGGGGCGGGTGCCGTGCAGCCGCTGGGGATCGTTCCAGTCCACGGACGCCGGGACCCCGCCGGGCGGCACCGGCTGGGCCCCCATGCCACCGGCCGCCGCCTCGGGCGGCCCGCCCGCGCCCCGGACGTCCATCTCGGCGCTCCGGCGCAGCTCGGGCAGTGCGCTGCCGGTCTCCTCGGCAGCCCGCGGCGCCGGATCCTCGTCCAGGAACATCGGGCCCGTCTCGTCCGGCGGCGGGCTGATCACCTGGGTATGGGTGACCCCGGGCGGCGGCGCGGGCATGGCCTCGCCCTCGGCCGGGGCCGGACGGCTGGTGCCGGGCACCCAGGCGGCGCCGTTCCAGTAACGGATGTAGCCAGGGATGGACGGATCAGGATAAAAGCCAGGGATGGAGCTGCCGTCCGCGGATCCTGAGGTAGGGGCGCTCATGATCTCCGATGTCCCATATCTGCTCGGCCGTGCTGTACTGCGCTGCGCCTTTGCGGTGCCTCGCGGTGAGGGTGGGGCGTAAGCAGTTTGCCGTACAGGAGCCGCAGTGCAACCCGGAGCGCGCGGTCAAGGTCTATCAGACCGGCCCGCCGGCACCAGCCCACCGCTCCCGCCACCACTCTCCCGTGCGAGCGCCACGAAGCCAGACGAGCGGCGACGGCCCGCATGGCCCCCGACGGCCCGCATGGCCCCGCCCCGCCTAGGTTCAGCAGACCTACTCTGGCACGCTCAGACGCCCTTTCCATTGCCAATACTGGAACCCATGGACCGCAACACCGAGCTCAGTGAGTTCCTGCGGAGCCGCAGGGCACGTCTGAGTCCTGGCGACGCGGGCGTGAGCGTGAGCAACGACAGCCCCCGTCGGGTGCCTGGGCTGCGCCGCGAGGAGCTGGCGCAGCTGGCCGGGGTGAGCACGGACTACTACACGCGTCTGGAGCAGGGCCGTCACCTCAATGTGTCGGAGACGGTGCTGGACGCCGTGGCCCGCGCTCTGCAACTGGACGAAACCGAACGTGCGTACCTCTTCGAGCTGACCCGGCCGCGCCCCCGGCGCACGGTGCGCCGCCGGCCGCCCCGCCCCCAGCGGGTGCGGCCCGGGGTGCACGCGCTGCTGCGCACGCTGGACGGGGTCTCACCGGCCTTCGTCCTCGGGCGCAGGGGTGATGTCCTGGCCTCCAACCGGCTGGCCCGGGCGCTGATCATCGACTTCGAGGCGCTCCCGTACCACGAGCGGAACATGGCCCGTTTCATGTTCCTCGACGAGGCGGCCCGTTCGCTGTGGCCGGAGTGGGAGACGGTCGCGGCGGAGATGGTGGCGTCCCTCCGGCTGGAGGCCGGGCGGCATCCCGACGATCCCCGGCTGACCGAGCTCGTGGGCGAGCTCACCATCAAGAGCCCTGAGTTCCGCACCTGGTGGGCCGACCACAACGTGCGGGAGAAGACCCACGGCGTCAAGCTCTACCACCACCCGGTGGTCGGGGACATGACGCTGGCCTACGAGAACGTGACCGTGCCCGGCGATCCCGACCAGGCGCTGTGCATCTACACGGTCGAGCCCGGCTCCCCCTCCGAGGCGGCCCTGCGGCTGCTGGCGAGCTGGACCGCGACTCCCTCGGCCGATCCCGCCGCGCCCTCGTCCGAAGCGCGTCCTTCGGGGGGACCGTCCTCCGACGTCTCCCCCTGATCCCACCCTTTCCCCCGCACACCTTCCCCTTTTCCCCCGCACACCCTCCCCCTCCCCCTTCCCCTTCCTTGCTTCCCCCTTCCCTTCACCATCCCCTTTTTCCTCTTTCGTCACAGGGAGACACGATGATGACCACCAGCGTCACCGCCTACGCGGCCCCCGCTCCGAAGGCCCCGCTGGAAAGGACCACCGTCGAGCGCCGCGCCCTGCGCGAGCACGACGTGCTGATCGAGATCGCCTACGCCGGTATCTGCCACTCCGACATCCACCAGGCCCGCGAGGAGTGGGGCACCGCCCTCTTCCCGATGGTGCCCGGCCATGAGATCGCCGGTGTGGTCGCCGAGGTCGGCCCCGCCGTGACCAAGTACGCCGTCGGCGACCGGGTCGGCGTGGGCTGCTTCGTCGACTCCTGCCGCGAGTGCGAGAACTGCCTCGCGGGCGAGGAGCAGTACTGCCTCAAGGGCGAGGTGCCCACGTACAACGGCAACGAGTACGACGGCGCCCCCACCTACGGCGGCTACAGCACCCACATCGTGGTGGACGAGAACTACGTGCTGCGCATCCCCGAGGGGATCTCGCTGGACGTGGCCGCCCCGCTGCTGTGCGCCGGGATCACCCTCTACTCCCCGCTGGCCCACTGGAACGCCGGTCCCGGCAAGAAGGTCGCCATCGTGGGCCTCGGCGGCCTCGGCCACATGGGTGTGAAGATCGCCCATGCGATGGGCGCCGAGGTGACCGTGCTGAGCCAGACGCTCCGCAAGAAGGACGACGGGCTGCGGCTGGGCGCCGACCACTTCTACGCCACCAGCGACGAGTCCACCTTCACCGAGCTGGCCGGCACCTTCGACCTGATCGTCAACACGACCTCGGCGAACCTCCCGCTGGACGGCTATCTGTCGCTGCTGAAGCTGGACGGCACGCTGGTGCACGTGGGCGCGCCGGAGAACCCCAGCGCGTTCAACCAGTTCTCGCTGATCATGGGCCGGAAGTCGATGGCCGGATCGAAGATCGGCGGCATCCGGCAGACCCAGGAGATGCTCGACTTCTGCGCCGAGCACGGGCTCGGCGCGGAGATCGAGCTGATCGACGGCGAGCGGATCAACGAAGCGTACGACCGCGTCGTGAGCAGCGATGTGCGCTACCGCTTCGTGATCGACATCGCCTCGCTCAAGGCGTAATCACATCGCGCGCCGACAGCGTGATCACATCGCGTACTAACGGTGTGATCGGCTGCTGAGCCGAGGCCGTCCGGACCACCCCCGGGTCCGGGCGGCCTCACCGTCTCAGATCTTTATTTCAAGCTGCCTTCAGATGGGCGACTTCGCGCGCCCGTTCGGTGACGCTGCGCACAACCGGCAGCGACGCATACGGCTTGAGGCCGGTGCACAGGTTCCGCAGGTGCTCATCCCCCCGCGCAGAGCTGATCATCTGGTGCTCGTCGAGAAACTCGTTCCAGGTGGCACAGGCTGCCTCGACGTGCCGCATGGCCATCTGCCGTTGAGCGATCACCCCAAGGCAGTGCACTCGCCCCTGACGTTCTTGGAGGCCGCGGGCGGCGTTGGAGCGGCGCAGGGCCTTGATGCTGCCCGGCCCGTCCTTGAGTGACCACCTGACGTGCGCCTCGTGGAAGTGGAAGGCGGCTTCGTCGTACCCACCCACGGCATCCCGCCGGTTGTCCGCCTGAGCCAGGGCGGCCTCCGTCTCACGCAAGCGCGTCACAGCGGTGTTCCGGTCGCCGGTCATCGCCGCCGCGGCGGCCTGCTGCCCACGCAGGAACGCCACCAGGCGCGGCCCGGATGCGGGCGCGGCCTCCGCCGCCGCGTCCGCGAGTTCCAATGCCTTCGGCCCGTAGCCGAGGTGGGACGCCTGCAAGGACATGCCTCGCAGGGTCCGGCAGTAGGTGACGTGGTCCTCGCCGCTCGCCGCGAGGTCGAGCGCGCGCAGGTAGTACTTCTGCCCGAGCCCTTGCTTCATCTCGTACATCGCCATCCAGCCCGTGAGGTACACGAAGTCCGAGACGGCCGCGAGCATGGCCTTGCGCACCTTGTCCGAGGCGTCAGCGCGCAGATAGGTGCCGATGGTGTTGGTGATGAACGCCGCCGCCATCGGCCGAGCGTGACCAGCTCCGATCTCATCCAGGATCTCGGCGACCTTGTCCGTCATCCTGGTCACGGTCTCAACGTCGCTCATACCGATACGAAGAATGCGCCCCGCGCTGGTGCCCTTCACCCGCTGGTCCGGTTCTCCGGCCAGCTCGTCGTATGTGGGGACCACCAGCGTGGCCGCGTACATAGCCGCGGTCAGCACGCTGCGGCGGGACGGGTCCATATCCGCTCGGCTCAGCGCCATCACTCCCGAAACAACATCGCGCTCTTCGGCCGGACCGTCCCCCCAGCCGACTTCGGCGGACGTTACCGGCCGCCCGGCGAGCCGGGAGAGCGCTTCGAGGATCGCGGGCCGTGCCTGCGGCTTCGGCGTACTGCCGGCGAGCCACTGCGACACGCTCGACTTGTCGTAATGCAGCGTGACCCCGAGTTCTTTTCCGACGGCGTTTGTGCGCCGCGCCAGCTGCGCGTTTCCGATCCCCTCCGTCTGCATCAGGCCCGCGAGAGTCCTGTTCGGCGTGCGCGGTCGTCGTGCCATTCCCACCCCCGAGCTGTGTTCAACCAGTTCAACCGTGCCTCCACTCTGCTCCCTTACCCCGATGCACGCACTGGAGTTGAGTGATTACCGGCCGTTCGATGATCGAGATCGGGCGGCCGGTTGACGGTCGCACCGGTTTCTTCACCCCAACCTCCAAGAAGGACCGGCGCGGTTTTCCCCCGCCCCCTGACCAAGGCGTGATCCATGACGATGACGGCAAGCAGAGCCCGCGCGACGGGATGCCAGGGCTACAGCGAGACCCACCCGCGCAGAAAAGAGACGGCGTCCGTGGCGCGCGGCCTGGTCCGCACGGCGTGCGCCGCGTGGGGCCTCGGCGACGAGACGGCGGAAACCGCCGCGCTGGCGATGTCGGAACTCGTCACCAACGCCGTGAACCACGCCCGGGGGCACAGCCTGCGCGTGATCGTGGACCGCCCGGCGAATGACCGGCTGTACCTGGCGATCGTGGACATGCACCCGTCCCAGGTGCCGATGCTGCGCATCCCCGGCGGCGACGACACCGACGGGCGGGGCCTGGTCCTGGTCGACGTTCTTGCCGACCGGTGGGGCTACGACCTGTTGGGCCCCGCGCGGCGGCCGAACCGTAAGCGCTGCTGGGCAGAAATCAAGGCGGCCCCGTGCCTTGCCCGTGCCCGCCTCCGGGAACGGGGCGATTCGCACCGCACGACCACCGAGGCCACGCCGTCGGGGCGCGGCCGACCTGTCTCAGGAAGGAATGCGGAATGACCACAGTCACCGCTGATGTGAGGGAAGCCTTCCCGCTCGCGCCCGAGGGTGGGCGCATCCCGTACGGCAGCGCACCGCCGAGCGGACCGGACACGCGCCCATGGATTCTCCGTTTCGCCCGCGTTCCCGACGCCACGCAGGCGATCGTGAAGCCGCCGGCCGTCTACGACAACGAGTTACAGATGTCCAGGGGTTTACATGCAAACCCACAACCGTTCCTAAAGACTGAGCGGGAGTGAGTCCTGGTGCCAGGACTGGTGCTCAGCCGTGTGCCCCGAACGGTTGTGGGCACACTGGTCGCCCGCTTTCGCTCCGCGTGCGGCGCCGACGGATCGGGTCCGTGGTCCGGGAATGCGGGGGCGGGTTTCCTCACGCCCTGGGATGCCCGATGCGGCCTGGACGCTCCGATGCCCCACCGCATCGCTCCGGTGCGGTGGGGGCGGTTGCGTCCGTCGCCGGATGCGGGTATCCCAGGGCGCGCCTGCCGATCGCCACCGCTGCCGCGTGATGGCGAGTGGGCTTCCTGTTCTTGCCGGTGAGGGGTTTTTGCCAGTGCTGGGCGCCCCAGCGGCTGGTGTAGGCGGGATCGACGGCCACGACGGTGATGCCCAGCTCGGCGGCCATCGATACCAGCCGTGCCCGCAGCCTGGAGGTGGGCATGCCGCAGATCAGCTTGCGGAACCGCTTCCTGTATCCGTGCTTCTCGCGGGTCTTCTCGGCCGCGAAATCGAGGTCTTCGACCGCGATGGACACCTGGTGGCGCCTGGCCCAGTGCAGGAGGCGGATCAGTGCATGACGCACCTGCGCGTCCTGGTGCGGTGCGCGGCCGGACAGGTCGTAGCCGAACCGGCGCGGCTCGCCGACGGGGTTGCCGTGGACGTCCAGACGCCAAGCGGCCAGGTGGTCCGCGTTCATGTCGACACCGATCAGCCCGCCGGACCGGACCGCCTGCAACGGCACCGTCGTCACCGGCGGAATGTGCCAGGAGGCGGTCACGTACCAGCGGCCACGCTCCACGTCGTAGTGGATGCGGTAGGCCACGGCGCGGTTCGCCACGATGCGGTCGGCCCACTGCTCGCCCCGGTGTCCAAAGCGGACCCGGCAGGCCAGCACGTACCGGCCGTTCGGCGCGTTCGCCAGCCCGGCCAGCGGCGCCGGAAGCTTGATGCTCACTTCCCCGTCCGGCGCGATGCGGACTGTCTCGTTCCCGTACCGTTTCCCCGACTCCCCGTCGGCCTGGAGGAACCAGCGCTCGGCCTCCCACCGCGCACGCCACTGGGCCTCGGAAAGCTGCGCGGCTTGGAGGTGGTGCCGATGGCGCAGCAGCTTCTTTCCACCGCGCACCACCCGCACACGTCCGGCTTCACGGTCGGCCAGCTCCCGCTCCAGCCGGTCCTTCAGGAGGCGCAGGCGCCTTCAGGTCCCGGGAGGCCAGGGAGCCCAGCTGGCCACCGACCAGGCGCAGGACCATCGCGTCCTGCCTACTCAGGCCCTTGAGGCTGGTGCGGACGGCCACACCGGTCGGGCCGGGCGCCACGAACGGGGCAGCCACCTCACGCAAACCCCCCACCTCCACCCCCCTCACGCGACTCGAAAACTTCCCTTCACCACAGCCAACGAGCATCACCCGCAAAGGGTCACGCGTGCGATGCAAGAACTCTCGTTCCCTGCGAAACGCGTTACGCGGTCGCCGATGCTCACGCGCGCATACCAAAATGCGCTCAAGTGCTGTCAACCGACAGCAGCCCCCAACCCTCGCAAGGGCAACAGCCACACATGGGAAGACGTACAGAAAGAGCTCTGCGACGTCATCCTGACGAGCATGGTCGCGCTGCGGGCCATCGCTCCCGATGCCGCCAAGGTGTTCGTCGAGCGCCTCGACCACGTCGCCGCGAGACCCGAGGCGGGGACCTGCCAGGGCCGCCGTCAGAACAGCTTGCCGGGGTTGAGCAGGCCCAGCGGGTCGAAGACCTGCTTGATGCCGCGCTGCATCTCCACTCCCACCGGGCCCAGCTCACGCGCCAGCCACTCCCGCTTGAGGACGCCGACGCCGTGCTCCCCGGTGATGGTGCCGCCGAGCTCCAGGCCCAGCGCCATGATGGCGTCGAAGGACTCACGGGCGCGGCGGGACTCATCGGGGTCGGCGGCGTCGAAGCACACCGTGGGATGGGTGTTGCCGTCCCCGGCGTGGGCGACGACGCCGATGGTCAGGCCGTACTTCGTGGCGATGGCGGCCGTGCCGTCGATCATCTCGGCGAGCCGGGAGCGGGGCACACAGACGTCGTCGATCATGGTGACGCCCTTGACCGCCTCCAGCGCCGGAAGCGTCATCCGGCGGGCCTGGAGCAGCATGTCGGACTCGGCGGCGTCCTCGGCCGGGACCACCTCCGTGGCACCGGCCGCCGTGCACAGCTCGGCCACGGCGGCGAGGTCCGGGGCCGGGTCCGGGGTGTCGAAGGCCGCCATCAGCAGGGCCTCGGTGGACTCCGGGAGGCCCATGTTCCCCATCGCGTTGACCGCGCGGACGCTCGTACGGTCCATCAGCTCCAGCAGCGAGGGGGCGTGGCCGCGCTCCATGATCCGGCAGATGGCGTCGCAGGCGGACGCGGTGGAGGGGAACTCGGCGGCGAGCACGAGCTGTTCGAGCGGGGCGGGCTTGAGGGCGAGGACCGCGCGCACGACGATGCCGAGGCTGCCCTCGGAGCCGACGAAGAGCCGGGTCAGGTCGTAGCCCGCGACGCCCTTGGCGGTGCGGCGGCCGGTCTTCAGCAGCCGGCCGTCGGCGAGGACCACATCGAGCCCGAGGACGTATTCGGCGGTGACGCCGTACTTCACACAGCACAGCCCGCCGGACGCGGTGCCGATGTTGCCGCCGATCGTGCACTGCTCCCAGCTGGAGGGGTCCGGCGGATAGTAGAGGCCCTTCTCCATGACCGCGCGGGACAGGGTCGCGTTGATCACGCCCGGTTCGACGACCGCGATCCGGTCCACCGGGTTGATCTCCAGGATCCGGTCCATCTTGACCAGGGACAGCACGACGCAGCCGTCGGACGCGTTAGCCGCGCCCGACAGCCCGGTGCGCGCGCCCTGGGGCACGATCGGGACGCGCAGCGCGGTGGCGGTGCGGCACACGTGCTGTACCTGCTCGACCGTGCGCGGGAGGACGACCACGGCGGGCGCGCCCGCCTCGCAGAAGCTGGCCATGTCGTTGGCGTAGGCACCGGTCACATCGGGGTCGGTGAGCACCGCCTCCTCGGGGAGGCCCTCCCGCAGCAGCTCGATGAGGTCCGTCATATCTCCAGACTCGCACCCGGGAAGCGCCCGGGGAAGATCGCTGCAGCGGACGGATGACCGCGAGGAGGGCCTTGAGGGGGCCCGTGGGCAGGCCGTGAGCAGTGCCGTACGTACGGACGCTACTGCGGCTTGTAGTAGACGCTGACCTTACGGTCCCCGGCGGCGCCCGAGGCGAAGCCCATGCACAGTCGGCGCGGGCTGGAGAGCTGGACGGCCATCCCCTCGGGCTCGCGGTAGCTCAGCGAGTAGGCGGCCTCGGTGCGGGCGCGCTGGACGAGTTCGCCGGTGCGCAGATCGACGCAGGAGACGTAGGTGTTGCCGTGGCCGGAGGGCGGGTTGGCGCCGTCCTCGCCGGTGTAGGCGGTGCCGGTCAGCTGGTACACGTAGTCGCCGAGGACCGTGAAGCCCTGGAAGACCTCGCCGTCCTCGACGCCGGTCTGGGGTATGTCGTCGTACACGGCGGTGTAGTCGCCCGCGCTGACCCCGGACAGGCTCATCAGCCGGTAGCGGACCTCGCCGCCGAGGCGGTAGCGCAGCAGCAGCCGGCGGTTGAGCATGTCGACGGCGGGCTGGTTGCTGGTGGAGCCCGCCACCGGGCGGTGCTTGACCAGCGAGGACGAACCGGACGACAGCACCGTGCCGTCGGCGAACTTGAAGCGGCTGATCGCGCGGCCGTAGCCGGAGTCGGGGTTGGCGTCCGACTCGGTCCACAGATAGGCGGTGGAGCCGACCGGCTCACAGCCCATGGCGACGCCGTGCCCGAAGCCCTTGAGGTACATCGAGCCCAGCTCCGCCCCGGCCAGGGACAGCTTGGTGACGCACAGATCGCCGTGGGCGGCGCGGTCGGCGCCGGAGACGGGGGCGGACTCCCCGCTGAGCCGGATCCCGCCCTCCATCAGCTGGATCGTGTAGACGTGCCCGCCCACGTCGTCGAACGCGAAGGACTGCAGCACGGTGGAGTTGTGCGGGGTCTTCTCGCGGATGAGCTGGGTGGAGGGCACCGACAGGTCGAACCGGCCGCCCGCCACGGTGGCGGCCCCCGCGCGGGCGGCGAAGGCGCCGAGCGCGCCGGCCGCGGCGACTCCCCCACCGAGGGCGAACCTACGCCTGGTCAAACGGCCCGCAGCGTACTTTTCCGTGTGCATTGATACTCAACAACTCCCATGTGATCACGCCGTGTTGGAGTGAACAGATCGCCGTGAGTGTAGACGGTGGGAAAGCGCTCCCATTCGGGTGTTCGCATTTTCTGGCACCGACGGCGCATGGGCACGGGAGTGTGGGCGCATCTGCACGGAATTGGAGGGGGTGGGCGCGGCCGTGCGGGGTGGGCGCGGCCGTGCGGGGCGGACCCGCGGACTGCGGCCCGCCCCGCGCGGCGGTCAGAGGTTGCCGCGCTTGGCCTGCTCGCGCTCGATCGCCTCGAACAGCGCCTTGAAGTTGCCCTTGCCGAAGCCCATCGAGCCATGCCGCTCGATCAGCTCGAAGAAGACGGTCGGCCGGTCCTGGACCGGCTTGGTGAAGATCTGGAGCAGATAGCCGTCCTCGTCCCGGTCGGCGAGGATCTTCAGCTCACGGAGGGTCTCCAGCGGGACGCGGGTGTCGCCGACCCACTCCCCCAGCGTCTCGTAGTACGAGTCCGGGGTGTCCAGGAAGCTCACCCCGGCCGCGCGCATGGCCCGCACGGTGGCGACGATGTCGTTGGTGGCGAGCGCGATGTGCTGGACGCCGGGGCCGCCGTAGAACTCCAGATACTCGTCGATCTGGGACTTCTTCTTGCCGACCGCGGGCTCGTTGAGCGGGAACTTCACCTTGCGGGTGCCGTCCGCCACGACCTTCGACATCAGCGCGGAGTACTCGGTGGCGATGTCGTCGCCCACGAACTCCTTCATGTTGGTGAAGCCCATGACGTCGTTGTAGAAGCGGACCCACTCGTCCATCCGGCCCAGCTCCACATTGCCCACGCAGTGGTCGATGGCCTGGAAGTTCCGGCGCGCCGGCGGGGCGACGATCGGCTCGGCCTCGGCGTAGCCGGGGAGGTACGGGCCGAAGTAGCCGGTGCGCTCGACGAGGGTGTGGCGGGTGTCGCCGTAGGTGCGGATCGAGGCCATGACCACCGTGCCGTGCTCGTCCTTGAGCTCGTGCGGCTCCTCGATCCCGGTGGCGCCGTGCTCGAGGGCGTACGCGTACGCGGCGCGCGCGTCCGGCACCTCGACCGCGAGGTCGATCACACCGTCGCCGTGCTCGGCGACATGCTCGGACAGGAAGCGGCCCCAGGCGCTCACCGGCTTGATGACGGAGGTGAACACGAAGCGGGCGCTGCCCGAGACGAGGACGTAACTGGCCGTCTCCCGGCTGCCGTTCTCCGGACCGGAGTAGGCGACGAGCTTCATGCCGAAGGCGGTGGCGTAGTAGTGCGCGGCCTGCTTGGCGTTGCCGACGGCGAAGACGACCGCGTCCATCCCCTTCACGGGGAACGGGTCGGCGTGCCGTGCGTCCCCCTGCTGCAGCATCTCTGTCGTCTCAGTCATACTTCGAAGCGTCCCCCCGCGGCTCAAGGTGCGCAACACTTCGCGAAATCGCTGGTCAGCATGTATAGCCACGGCCGCATCCGGCAGCGCATCCTGTACAGGGTGACTACCGTCACAGAGGACACCTCGAGAGAAACCTGGGACCTGGAGGGGGACCGCATGGGAATCGACGGGCTCGACGCCCGCCTGATCGAGCTGCTCGCCGAGGAGCCGCGGATCGGGGTCCTGGAGGCGTCGCGCCGCCTCGGTGTCGCCCGCGGCACGGCGCAGGCGCGGCTGGACCGGCTGCGGACGCAGGGGGTGATCCGGGGCTTCGGCCCCGATGTGGACCCGGCGGCGCTCGGCTATCCGGTCACCGCGTTCGCGACACTGGAGATCAAGCAGGGGCAGGGGCAGGACGTACGGGCCCATCTGGCGACCGTCCCCGAGGTGCTGGAGCTGCACACCACGACGGGCCACGGGGACATGCTGTGCCGCCTGGTGGCCCGCTCCAACGCCGATCTCCAGCGGGTGATCGACCTGGTGGTGGGGTTCGAGGGGATCGTCCGGGCCTCGACGGCGATCGTGATGGAGAACCCGGTGCCACTGCGGATCATCCCGCTGGTGCGGCAGGCGGCGCGGGACTGAAAGCGGACCCAAAGAGTCCGTTGCAAAGAAAGCGTTGCAAGCACATCTTTGCATGGTTAGGCTCCGCTCATGGCAGAGAACGAACAGCCTGTGCCCGACGATGTCCGGGTGCTCGACCCACGCTCCCTGCGTGGACTCGCGCATCCGCTGCGGATACGTCTGCTCGGTGCGCTGCGCGAGTACGGACCGGCCACCGCGTCCCAACTGGCCGACCGATTGGGCGAGTCGAGCGGCGCCACCAGCTACCATCTCCGACAGCTGGCCGCCCATGGCTTCGTCAAGGACGACCCGGAGCGGGGCAAGGGGCGGGAGCGGTGGTGGAAGGCGGTGCACAGGGGTACGCGCTGGAACGCCGACAAGTTCCTGGCCCACCCCGACCCGGCCGTACGGGGGGCGGTGAACACCGCGCTGCACGAGGTGGCCACCCAGCACACGCAGGAGATGTCCACCTTTCTGGGCACCCTGCACGGCTGGTCGGATCAATGGCGGGCGGCCTCGGACCTCAGCGACTTCCACATGCGCCTCACCCCTGAACTCGCCCGCGAAATGCGCGACAAGGTGCACGAACTGATCGAGAGCTACCGCGAGAAGGAGGTGGACCGGGAGACCGAGGGCTCCGCCCCGTACCGCGTCCATCTGCACGCCTTCCCGCGCGACGAGGACTGACCGATCCCTGGGGGGAACCACACATGTACGGCGACGACATCCATCTGTGGCTGCACCACATACGCGCCGAGCGCCTCCGCGACGAGGCCCGCGAGGCGTCCCGGCCGCACCGCCGCTCCCGCCCCGCCCGCGCCCGGGTGCTGC
This sequence comes from Streptomyces yongxingensis, assembly GCF_055597465.1. NCBI lineage: Bacteria > Bacillati > Actinomycetota > Actinomycetes > Kitasatosporales > Streptomycetaceae > Streptomyces > Streptomyces yongxingensis. The sequence continues at coordinate 6,711,223 of NZ_CM145717.1, read as the reverse complement.
GCGCCCGGGTCGGCTGGACGCTGGTGGAGGTCGGGCTGCGGCTGGCCACCCCACGGCTGCCGCAATCAGGTCTGACCGCCCGGTTCGACCACTGACATGACCTCCGACGACACAGGAGACGGAGAGCGCCGGGGGAACGGCGGGGACGACCGAAGACCGCTCTTACTCGTCCTCGCCGCCAACACCGTCTCCATAGCGGGCAATTCCCTCACCCTGATCGCCGTCCCGTGGTTCGTCCTGGAAACCACGGGCAGCGCGGCCAAGGCCGGGTTCGTGTCCTTCTGCGCGACCCTGCCGGTGGTCGTCTCCGCCGTCATCGGCGGGCCGGTCATCGACCGGGTCGGCCGCCGACGGGTCTCCGTCGCCTCCGACTCGCTGTGCGGGGTGGCCGTCGCCACGATTCCGGTGCTGCACTTCGCCGGGCTGCTGCGGTTCTGGCAGCTGTGCGCGCTGATGGCGTTCTGCGGACTGCTCCACGCGCCGGGCGAGACCGCCCGCCAGGTGCTCGTCCCCGCGCTGGCCGAACGGGCGGGCACCACCCTCAGCCGCGCGGCCAGCTTCTACGACGGGGCCTCGCGCGGGGCCCGGATGCTGGGCGCCGCACTCGGCGGGCTGCTGATCGCGCTGCTCGGCCCGCCGTCGGTACTGCTGCTGGACGGGGCCACGTTCGCGGCGTCCGCGCTGCTGATCATGGCGGGGCTGCGCGGACTGCCCGCCGCCGCGCCGCGCAAGCCCGTGGTGCCGGTGTCCGCCCGCGCCTACCGCGCGGAGCTGGGCGAGGGGTACCGCTTCCTGCTGCGCCACCGGCTGCTGCTGGCCATCGTGCTGATGGTCATGGTCACCAACGGCCTCGACCAGGGTCTGTCCTCCGTACTGCTGCCGGTCCACGCCGAGCGGCACCTGGGCGGTTCGGTGCACCTGGGGCTGCTCACGGCGCTGTTCGGCGGCGGGGCGCTGGTGGGGGCGCTGCTGTACGGGGCGGTGGGCGACCGCTTTCCGCGCCGGACCGTCTTCGCGGTGAGCTTCCTGGTGTGCGGGCTGCCGCGGTTCCTGATCGCCGCGTTCGTCCCCGGGGTGTCCCCGCTCGCCGTGACGATGGCGGTCAGCGGGGTCGCGGCGGGAATGCTCAACCCGATCCTGACCACGGTGACGTACGAGGCCGTCCCCGACGAGCTGCGCAGCCGGGTCTCGGGGGCGCTCACCGCGGGGGTGTGGGTGGTGATGCCGCTCGGCGGGCTGGCGGCCGGGTGCCTGGTGGAGGGGGTGGGGCTGACCGCCGCCTTCCTGGTGACGGGCGGTGTCTACTTCCTGGCCACGCTCAGCCCGCTGGTCTTCCCCGCCTGGCGCGGGATGGACGAGGGGGCGGCGGCGGACGAAGGAGCGATGGTGGACGAGGAGGCGGCAGTGGACAAGGGGGCGGCGGTGGACAAGGGAGTGACGGTGGACAAGGGAGTGACGGTGGGCAAGGGAGTGACGGCGCCGCTCAGCAGTGCGGGACCGCGCCGCCCGACCGCAGCGCCCGCAGAGCCGTCACCGCACCCTTGAGGGTGGTGACGGGGATCAGCCGCAGCCCCTTGGGCAGTTCGGACGTGGCGTCGGCGCATTCGGCCTTCGGCACGAGGAAGACCGTGGCGCCGTCCCGCTTGGCGGCCTGCGTCTTGAGCGGGACCCCGCCCACGGCCCCGACCTTGCCCTTGGCGTCGATGGTGCCGGTGCCCGCGATCGTCCGGCCGCCGGTGAGGTCGCCGCCGCGGCCGTCGCCGTCCAGCTTGTCGACGATGCCGAGGGAGAAGAGCAGCCCGGCGCTCGGACCGCCGACGTCGGCGAGGCGCAGAGTGACCTTGACGTCGCGCGGGGAGCGGTGGAGATAGCCGAGCGCGGCGCTGGTGGCCGAGGACTGGGACTCCCGCATCTCCGCGACGTTGTGCCGCTCGATCTCCTTGGTGGTGCCACCGACGTAGACCGAGTCATGCGGCATGACGGCGCGGTCGGTGGCGAACCAGCCGCTGACCACGTCCTTCAGCCGCACGGTGGCGTCCGGGCCGGTCGCCAGGATCGTCGTCATCCGAAGCTGCCCGGCGGTCTTGCGGGTGCCGGTCCCCGAAACGCTGATCACCTGCTTACCGCGGTCGGAGCCCAGGACGTTCACGGTCGAACCGGGCTGGGCCACGGTGAACGGCAGCGGCGCGAACGCGGCCACCGCGAGCAGGGCGAGCACGGGCGCGGAGCAGAGCGCGAGGATGCGGGCGCGGCGGGAGACGGCAGGCATGGTGCGAATCTAGTTGACCGCCGGGACGCGTGAGCCGCCACCCCGGCCCCGGGGGCCGCCCGGGGGGGGCCGCCCGGGGGCGGGGCCGGGCTTGTGCCGCCGGGCCGCCCGGCGCGGGCGCGGGCACGCGCGTGACGTCAGGTGCGAGGCACCTCGCTGTCCGGCGGGCCGCGATGCCCCGGGCGCCACGCGCCCGCGGCGCGCCCTCACCTCAGGGCGTCCGAGACCTCTCGGGCCGCGTCGACCACCCGGGGGCCGACGCGCTCCGGGACCGAGTCGCAGAGCATCACGACCCCGACGCTGCCCTCGATTCCCGTCACCCCGACGAGCGGGGCGGCCGCGCCGCTCGCGCCCGCCTCCAGTTCGCCGTGGGTGAGGGCGTACCCGGGGTCGTCGGGGCGGCCGGCGCGGGCGGCGAGGATCGCGCGCCCGGCGGCGCCCCGGTCGAGCGGATGCCTGAATCCGGCCCGGTAGGCCACGTGGTAGTCGGTCCAGGTCGGCTCGACGACCGCGACGGCGAGTGCCTCGGTGCCGTCGACCAGGGTGAGGTGGGCGGTCGCGCCGACGTCCTCGGCGAGGGAGCGCAGCGCGGGCAGCGCCGCCTCCCGTACGAGCGGATGCACCTGGCGGCCGAGTTGGAGCACTCCGAGCCCGACACGCGCCCGCCCGCCGATGTCCCGGCGGACCAGGGAGTGCTGCTCGAGGGTGGCCAGCAGCCGGTAGACCACGGTGCGGTTGACGCCGAGCTTGTTGGACAGCTCGGTCACGGTCAGCCCGTGGTCGGTGTCGGCGAGCAGTTTGAGGACGCGCAGTCCTCGATCGAGCGTCTGAGAGGTCTCCGCGGTCACGACGCCCCCTCCTCGGTGATGAGTGGCGGCTCTTCGTGAGGTGCCCCGCCGGTCCCGACGACGGCGCGCGAAGAGGCCGCCGGTCGCGGTGGTCACGCACCGGCTGCGCTCCGCGGCGGCGCTGCCACGGGGCGTGTGCGTGCCCGAACGCTAGCGAGCCGGTCCGCTTTGCGGAAGGGTTTGTCCAGAATCCGAGCGGAGCTGCCAATGAGTGGGGTACGCGAGCACCCCAAAACGTTCCGGTTTGCCTGGATTCATAAGGGGGGTCTGCGACCGGTTCATGAAATTTTTCGAAAGGGAGTTGCGCGGGACGGATCAGCGCCCATCCGCCTATGTCACGGCGCGGAAGTCCGACGGATCGCGACGCCTGCGGCGGGCTGCTCCCCTCCCCGCCCCTTCCCACAACTGGGGCTCCGCCCCAGACCCCGGACCAGGGGGCTTCGCCCCTTCCCGCAGCATCGATACCCGGCTCCACCACGTGGGGCGGCCCCGCCCCAGACCCCGGGCCAGGGCTCTGCCGCTTCCCGCAACCTCGATACCCGGCTCCACCGCGCGGCGCTGCCCCGCCCCAGACCCCGGACCAGGCCCCCACCCCAACCCGCAACATCGATACCCGGCTCCACCGCGCGGCGGGGCCCCGCCCCGAACCCCGGACCAGGGCTCCACCCCATCCCCACAACATCGATATGCGGCTCCACCGCGCGGCGGGGCTCCGCTCAAGACCCCGGGGTCCAGGGGCGAAGCCCCTGGTATCGGGAAGGGGCGGGGAGGGGAAAGATCCGCGCGTCAGCGCATGCGCGTCGCCCACTCCCGGACCTTCTTGATCCGCTCGCGGATCTGCCCCGCCGTCGCCTCCGCGCTCGGCGGGCCGCCGCACACCCGGCGCAGCTCGGTGTGGATCACGCCATGCGGCTTTCCGCTCTGGTGGACGTACGCCCCGACCAGTGAGTTGAGCTCCTTGCGCAGCTCCAGCAGCTCCTTGTGGGTGACCACCGGCCGCCGCTCCGCCGGAAGCTCCAGCAGATCCGCCTCCGCGTCCGGCTTCTTGCGGCTGTGCGCGATCTGCTTGGCCTGCCGCTTCTGGAGCAGCATCTGCACCTGGTCGGGTTCGAGCAGCCCCGGGATGCCCAGGTAGTCCTGCTCCTCGTCGCTGCCCGGATGCGCCTGCATGCCGAACTCGGCGCCGTCGTACAGCACCCGGTCGAAGACGGCGTCCGACTCCAGCGCCTCGAAGGGCAGTTGGTCCTGTTCGCCGGTGTCCTCGTCCTGCTGCTTCTCGGCCTCCTCGAGGAGCTTCTCCTCCTCCGCGTACGGGTTCTCCTCCTCGCCGTCCTTCTTGGGCTTGTCCAGGACGTGGTCGCGCTCGACCTCCATCTCATTGGCGAAGCCGAGCAGCGTCGGGATGGTGGGGAGGAAGACGGACGCGGTCTCGCCGCGCCGCCGCGACCGTACGAAGCGGCCGACGGCCTGGGCGAAGAAGAGCGGTGTGGAGATGGTGGTCGCGTACACCCCGACCGCCAGCCGGGGCACGTCCACCCCCTCCGACACCATGCGGACCGCGACCATCCAGCGGTCGTCGGAGTGGCTGAAGTCCTCGATCCGCTGGGACGCCGCCGCCTCGTCGGAGAGCACCAGCGTCGCCTTGGTGCCGGTGATCTCGCGGATCAGCTTGGCGTAGGCGCGGGCCGAGTCCTGGTCGGAGGCGATGACGAGCGCCCCCGCGTCCGGGATGCCCTTGCGGACCTCGGACAGCCGCTGGTCGGCGGCGCGCAGCACGTTCGGCATCCAGTCGCCGCGCGGATCGAGCGCGGTGCGCCACGCCTGGGAGACGGCGTCCTTGGTCATCGGCTCGCCGAGCCGCGCCGCGATCTCGTCGCCCGCCTTGGTGCGCCAGCGCATGTTGCCGCTGTAGGAGAGGAAGATGACGGGCCGCACGACGCCGTCCCCCAGCGCGTTGCCGTAGCCGTAGGTGTAGTCGGCCGAGGAGCGCCGGATGCCGTCGTTGCCCTCTTCGTAGGTGACGAAGGGGATGGGGTTGGTGTCGGACCGGAACGGGGTGCCGGTGAGCGCGAGCCGCCGGGTGGCCGGCTCGAACGCCTCCAGACACGCCTCGCCCCAGGAGCGGGAGTCGCCGGCGTGGTGGATCTCGTCGAGGATGACCAGCGTCTTGCGCTGCTCGATCCGGTTGCGGTGCAGCATGGGCCGGACGCCGACGCCCGCGTAGGTCACGGCGATCCCGTGGTACTCCCGGCCCAGCGGGCCCGCGCTGTACTCCGGGTCCAGCTTGATGCCGACCCGCGCGGCGGCCTCCGCCCACTGCTTCTTCAGGTGCTCGGTCGGCGCGACGACCGTCACCTGCTGGACGACGTGGTGGTGCAGCAGCCAGGAGGCGAGGGTCAGGGCGAAGGTGGTCTTCCCGGCGCCCGGGGTCGCCACCGCGAGGAAGTCCCGCGGCTGCTCCTGGATGTACTTGTCCAACGCGCCCTGCTGCCAGGCGCGCAGCTTGCTCGCGGTACCCCAAGGAGCCCGGCCGGGAAAGGCGGGCGAGAGGTGATGGCTGGTGGAGGCGGCAGTAGTACTCACGGTCTCCGTCGGGCTGACTCGGCGAGGTCGATCGGGAACCGCGTCAGCCTACCGGTGCCGTCCTTCACGCTCCGGGGTACGTGCGGATCCCACCCGAGGGTGGGATCAGACTCACATTCCCTCGTGCAGCCTGCGCAATCTGGCCGCGATGTCCCCGACGTCCTCGAGCGCGCCCGCGGCCACGCCGACCACCAGCTTGTACGCCTCGTCCTGGTCGACGTCGAGCATTTCGGTGCCGTTGAGATCGAGGAAGACCACCGTGCACATCCATGCCATCCGTTTGTTGCCGTCCACCAGCGGGTGGTTGACGGCAAGCGACTGGAGCAGCGCGGCGGCCTTCTCGAAGCGGTCGGTGTACGCCTCTATGCCGAACATCTGCGACTGCGGACGGTGCACAGCCGAGCTCAGCAATCCCAGATCGCGCACCGCGATCTGCTGCCCCCCGCAGGCGATTTCCGCCAGGTCCAGCACTTCCTGGACCGTCAGGTACTTCACTTACTCCCCCAGCCTCCGCAGAAGGTCCGCGTGGCGTGCCGCGTACTTCGCCCCCAGTCGCTGGACCGACTCCCGGTCCGCCTCTTGCTCGAGATACCGATCGATCGCCTGGAGCACTATGGCGTGCATACTGCGGCCCTCCTCCTCGGCCCGCTGCTTGAGCGCCTCTTGCTGGTCGTCGCGCAGTCGGAGATTCATAGCCATACCAAAACGGTACCATCAATGGGGTCAGAATGGTACTACGTCGTGACGGGCCGCAACCGCGTCGTCACCCACGCCCCCACCAGCGACACCGCCGCCATCGCCACGTAGACCGCCCCGAAGGCGGCCGGCTGGTGGGTGGCCGCGGTGCCGGTGGCGGCGATCTCGCCGCCGCCGAAGGTGACGAAGAGGACACCGCTGAGGCCGACCAGCGTGATGTTGCCGAGCGCGTCGGAGACCTGGAGGGAGGCGGAGTTGCTGCCCGCGTCCTCCGGGCGGGAGAGCTTCAGCAGCAGCACGCTCCCGCTGGAGATGGTCAGCCCCATTCCGTAGCCGCCGATCACCCAGGCCACGGCCACGATCCAGGCCGGGACGGAGTCGATGAGGCCCAGGAGCACCATGGCGATGGAGGCGGCGATGAGGAGCATGCCGAGGCCCATCAGCCGTTCGCGGTGCGGCTCCAGGCGAGGGCGGCTCTGGGTGTAGGAGCCCAGGGCCCAGGTGAGGCCGCCGGCGGTGAGCGAGAGCCCGGCGGCGGTCGCGGACAGGCCGCGCTGGGTCACCAGCATCAGCGGGACGAAGCTCTCCGCGCCCAGGAAGGACCCCGCCGCCACCCCGCGCAGCAGGATCACCGACGGCAGTCCGCGGGCGGCGCGGAAGGTGCCCTTGGGCAGCAGCCGCAGTACGCACGGGACGAGCAGGGCGAGCCCGGCGGCGGCCGGGACCAGGGAGAGCCAGGTCAGGTCCTGGCCCGCGTACTGGAGCAGCCCGGCGCCCACCGCGACGGCGAGCGCGAGCAGGATGCGGCGGCGGTTCATGGCCGCGGAGCGCTCGCTCGGGGGCAGGGCGCGCAGCGCGGGGAGCATCACCGCGAGCGGCGGCAGCACCAGCACCGGGATGGCGAGGAACACCCAGCGCCAGCCGGCCTGTTCGGTGACGGTCCCGGCGGCGAGCGGGCCGACGATGACCGGCAGCACCCAGGCGGCGGAGAAGGACGCCAGCACGGCGGGCTGGAGCCGCTGCGGATAGGCGCGGCCCACCACCACGTACAGCGCGACGATCACCAGCCCGCCGCCTATGCCCTGCACCGCGCGCCCGCCCACGAACATCCACATCCGCTGTGCGGAACCGGCCACCAGCAGCCCGGCGGCGAACGCCGCGATCCCGGTGAACAGCGGCGCCAGCGGCCCCTTGCGGTCGCACCACTCCCCCGACAGGGCCATCGCGAACAGGCTCGCGGTGAAGTAGGCGGAGAAGGCGTACGCGTAGAGCTCGACCCCGTCCAGCGCGCGGGCCGCGACCGGCATCGCGGTGTTGACCGCGCTCGCCTCGAAGGCGATGAGGGAGACGACGGTGACGATGCCGAGGGTGAGGGCGCGGTAGCGCCTCCCCAGTACGGTGCCGCCGGTGTCGCCGTCGCCCGCCGGGTCCAGGTCACCGGCTTCCGCCGGACCGGGGTCTCCGGCTTCCGGCTCGGGGCGGACGGCGGAGGCGGCGGCCGCCTGGGGCGGCGGGGCGCTGTCCGTGACGGCGGCGTCGGCGGCACCGACATCAAGGGGGTCACGAGGGGTCATGGCGTCAGGGTAAGTGGCGTTCCGGGATGTCACACCTGTCGCGGGACGGAGCCACGCTCGGCCGCTGGCCCTAGGACGCCCCTGGCCGTCGCCCCTGGCCCGTCGGGCCCTACGTGGTGAGCAGGACGCCCCCGTACGACGCGCCCGCGATCACCACCCACGCGCACAGCCCCAGCGCGGCGACCCGGGCGCCGGTGCGGGTGAGGGAGGGGAGGTGGACGGCGCTGCCGAGGCCGAAGAGGGCTGCGGCGAGGAGGAGTTCCTGGGCCGTGGCGGCGCTGTCCAGCACGGTGGTGGACAGGACGTCCGTGCTGCGCAGGGCGGTCATGGCGAGGAAGCCGAGGACGAAGAGCGGCACCAGTGGCGGCCGCCGCTCCGCCTTCTCCCCCTGTGCCGCCTGCCCCTCCGCCTTCTTGGCGCGCCCCCGCGCCCGTACGGACGTCGCGAGCACCGCGACCAGCGGGGCGAGCAGGGCCACCCGCACCAGCTTGACCAGCACCGCGTCGCCCAGTGCCGACGGCCCCGCGGTCTGCGCGGTGGCCACCACCTGGCCCACGTCGTGCACGCTCGCGCCCACCCACCGGCCGAACGCCTCGTCGCCGAGCCCCAAGGGGTGCTGGAGCAGCGGCAGGACGGCGATGGCGAGCGTGCCGCACAGCGTCACCAGCGCCACGGAGGTGGCCACATCGCGCTCGTCGCTGTCCGACACCTCGCTCACCGCGCCGATCGCGGAGGCCCCGCAGATCGAGTAGCCGGTGGCGATCAGCAGCGGCTGGTCGCCGCGCAGCCCCATCCGGCGGCCGAGCCACCAGGTGCCGCAGAAGGTGGCGGCGACCACGCCCAGGACCATCGCCACGGTGGCCCAGCCCAGGCCCAGCACATCGTCCAGGCTGAGCTTGAGGCCGAGCAGCACGATGCCCAGGCGCATCAGCCGCTTCCCGGCGAGCGAGAGCCCGGCGCGGCAGACGCCCCGGACCAGGCCGCGCGCCCCCGGCAGATGCGCGGCGACGATGCCCAGCACCACGGCGGCGGTCAGCAGGGGGACGGCGGGGAGCAGCCGGTGGACGCCCCAGGCTGCCGCGACCCCGGCCGCGGCCAGCCCGAGCCCGTACGCCGGGGCGGGCGGCCGCCATCCGGCGGCCTGCCGCGCCCGGCCGGGCGCGGCGGTCAGCGTCACTGGCCGTCCGCCGTCGGAAGGTGGTCATCCGCCGTCGGGAGGTGGCCGTCCGCCATCGGGAGGTGGCCGTCCGCCGCCGGGAGGTCGTAGACCCGCCGGACGCTGCTGCCCAGGCGGGCGATGTCCGCCCCGTAGACGTGGATCGAGATCGCCTTCGTCCCGCAGGCGTTCCACACCCTGTGGATATCTCCGGGCGGCGCGAATCCGCACACCGCGCCCCGCGGGTTGACCACGTCCTCCACCGCGATCAGCCGCGAGCCCGGGCCGTCCGGGACGAGGCGGTAGCGCCGCTCGTGCTCCTCGCCCTCGTGGACGCCGGTCACACACCAGGACACATGGTCATGGATCGCCGTGCGCTGGCCGGGCAGCCACACCAGCGCGACGATCGAGAAGCTGCCGTCGGGCTCGGCGTGCAGGATGTGCTGGCGGTAGCGGTCGGGGTCGCCCTCGCGCTGCTCGGGGGTGAGCAGATCGTCCGCGCCGAGGTGGGGCGCGAGCCGCTCGCCCACCAGATAGGCGGTCACATCGGGCGCCAGGCCCCGGCCGACGGCCTCGCGGACGTCGCCGACGAACGCGCCGAGGCGTGCCGTGAGAAGACGGGAGGACGGATACGCGGTCGGGGTGGTCATGGTGGCAGCGTCCTGCCGCCCGCACCATCACGTCCAACGACAGGTTGTTGAGCCGTCCCCAAGCTCCGCTTATGGATGCCTCATGGACGAGCGGTCAGTGGGTGCCTCATGGGCGAGCGGCCGGCGGGCGGCCCGCTCAGCACCCGACCCGGTTCCCGGCCACGGTCTTCAGCTCCTCCAGCACCCGCGCGGTGGCCGGTATCCCCAGGTGCTCGCGGAGGACGTACGCCGAGACACGGCGGCGGGAGGCGGGGTCCAGGGCGCGCCCGGTGACCTTCTGGTGGCACAGGAACGACAGCACCAGGCCCGGCATCATCGCCACGCCGAGCCCCGCCGCGACCATGCTCTGCACCACCAGATTGTCGTCCGTGGTGAAGGCGATGTCCGGGGCGAAGCCCTGCTCGGCGCATTCGTGGAGGAAGTTGGCGCGGCACCGCAGACATCCGGCGATCCAGCGCTCCTCGCTCAGCTCGGCCAGCTTGACCGCCCGCCGCCTGGCCAGCGGATGGCCGGTCGGCAGCAGCACCGTGAGCTGGTCCTCCAGCAACGGGATCTCCACCAGCTCGGCGGGGGTCTCCTCGCGCAGTCCGGGATAGGTGAAGGCGAGGGTGATGTCGCACTCCCCGCGCACCACCCGCCCCAGCGAATCCGGCGGCTCGCCCTCCTGCAGTTCCACCCGCACCCCCGGATGGGCGGCGGCGAGCCGGGCCATGGTCTCGGGGATGAGGGTCGCGTTGGCGCTGGGGAAGGCGCAGACCCGCACCCGGCCCGAGCGCAGCCGGGTGATGGCGCTCATCTGCTGCTGGGCGGTGGAGATGCTGGTGAGAATGGTGTCGGCGTGCCGGGCGAGGGTCTCCCCCGCCTCGGTGAGCCGCATCCCCCGGCCGACCCGGATGAACAGCGGGCTGCCCACGGCCCGTTCGAGCGCCTTCATCTGCTGGGTGATCGCCGGCTGGGTGTAGCCGAGGGCACGGGCGGCCCCGGAGTAGGAGCCGGAGCGGACCACCTCGTGGAACGTCTTGATGTGCCGGGAATCGAACACGTTCGCATCATACGGAGCCGGGGACGGAAACCATAAGCGGGATTTGGGGCCACACAAGATCGCCCCTACCCGCGCTTTTGCGTCACGCGGACCGCGGGGCCATGGAGCCGGACCACGGAGCCGCGTCACGGAGCCGCGCCGGAGCCGTCCCACGGCCCGGCGCCATGCGCGGACCACGGTCCGGCGCCGCACCCGGTGCGTGAGGACACCCGGTCAAGCACGGTCAAGACGACGAAGCTGGGGCAAGCTGACCCCATGCCGCACTACACCTCGTACGACGGAACCGAGCTGGCCTACCGCGTCCTGGAGGCCCGGGACGGCTCGGCGGGGCCACCGCTGATCTGCCTGGCGGGCGGGCCGGGGCGGAACGCCGCGTATCTGGGCGACCTCGGCGGGCTGGACGCCCATCACACCCTCCTCATCCCCGACAGCCGCGGCACCGGGGACTCCCCGCCGGCCGTCGACCCCATCGGCTACTCCTTCCCCGGGCTCGCCGAGGACCTCGAGGCGCTCCGCCACCATCTGGACCTCGTCCGCTTCCCGCTGCTCGCCCATGACGCGGCCGCCGCCACCGCCCAGGCGTACGCGGCCGCCCACCCCGAGCGGCTCAGCCGGCTGCTCCTGGTCAGTCCGGGCGCCCGGCTTCAGGGCGAACTCCCCGAGGACGCCCGGGAGATCTTCGAGTCCCGCGCCGACGAACCCTGGTGGCAGGAGGCGTACACGGCGGTGCGGTTGCTGCCCGACACCACCGACCTCGCCGAGATGCGCCGGCTGCTGCTCCAGGCCGCCCCCATGGCGTACGGCCGCTGGGAGGAGCCCCAGCGGGCGCACGCCGAGAGCGAGGGCGAGCAACTGGGGCCGGTGGCGCGGGCCGGCTTCTGGCAGGGCGTCGACGAGGCCGGGCGGCGCGCGGTGCTGGCCCGGCTGCGCGAGGTGCCGTGCCCGGTGCTGGCGATCACCGGCGACCGGGACGCGGTGACCGGGATGCGGGCCGGGGAGCTGGTGGCCGAGTCCTTCCCCGACGGCCGGGCGCGGCCGCTGCCCGGGGTGGGCCACTATCCGTGGGTCGACGAGCCGGACCTCTTCCGCCAGGTGGTCGAGGACTTCCTGGCGGACCGCCCCACGCCGTGAAGGCGGACCGTGCGCCCACGCCGTGAAGGGGCCCGGCGGGGGCGCGTCCGGCAGACCATGAAGGGCGAGCATGAACGGCGACCATGAACGCGGTGTGTCAGTCGTATGGCAGCCCCCGCCGCTCCGTTGTGCCCGCCCCGCCCCGGCCCTATCGTCGAGAACGCAAGCCGACACCGGCCGTGTGCCCGAGTGGTTGAGGGGCTCGACTGCAAATCGAGTTACGTGGGTTCGATTCCCGCCACGGCCTCCACACCCCGACGCGGGCGCCTCACTCGGCGCCCGCGCATTGGGTTGCCTCTCGGTGAACTCCCGACGTCCTCTGGACACTCGCGCCCGCAGGGCGCATGCTCATGCACGCGCTCATGCCGTTCCGGCATCGCGGATACTCCAGGTAAACACCTAGGGCCCGGCGATTTTCACAGTCTCGCCACCGAACGGTCTCTTGACCCCCGCACTGAGTGCAATTCCGTCTCATAGGGTCACGTGTGGTGCCTGCGACCGTGCGGAAAACTACTCCCGGTCGGCGGGCACATTTTCGACCGTGGTCCCATTCTCAGTGGGGGAAATGTGCAGCCCGCCGTACCGGCCACCCGTCTGCCGCTCTCGACCGGCCAGAGTGAAATCTGGTTCATAGAGCAGCTCGAGCCGCCGGAGAGCACCACCTTCCGGGTCGGTGAGTACCTGGAGATACAAGGACCGATAGACACCGAGCTATTCGAGCGGGCCCTGCGCAGGGCCGTGGCGGAGGCCGAGCCCTACAACATCCGGGTCGGCGAGGACGACGGGGAGCCCTGGCAGGCCCTCGACCCGGTGACCGACTGGGAGCTCCCGAAGCTGGACCTCACCGCCGAGGACGACCCCTGGGCCGCGGCCGAGCGGTGGATGAAGAACGACCTGGCCACGGGGGCGCTCAAGCTGGGCGACCACCCGGCGTTCTCGTTCGCCCTGCTCAAGGTGGAGGCCGAGCGCTTCCTCTGGTACCAGGGCACCCACCACATCGTCTCGGACGCCGGCTCGGCCGCCCTGCTGGGCCGGCGGACCGCCGAGGTGTACACCGCGCTCGTGGAGGGGACCGACCCGGCCGAGGGGGAAACGGTCTTCGGCTCCCTGCGGGCGATGCTCGACCAGGACGCGGAATACCGGGCCTCACCGGATTTCGCCAAAGACCGCGCGTACTGGCTGGAACACTTCGGTGATTCCCCGCGCCCGGCGCGGCTTTCCACCCACCCCACCAGGGAACTTTCCACCGTCCTCCGCCAGACCGCCTACCTGACCGAGGCGGAAGCGGTCGAGCTGCGGGCCGCCGCGCGTAAATACGCCACCCACTGGTCCGCTATGATCATTGCGGCGACCGCGCTGTATCTGCACCGATTGACCGGTAAATCGGACATCATTCTGACGCTGCCCGTATCCGGCCGTACCGATGCCACTTCCCGCGCCATTCCCGGGATGTTCGCCAATGTCGTGCCGCTGCGCATCCAGGTGCGCGCCGATATGCGAATACGGGAGCTGGTCCGGCAGATCTCACGGGAAGTGCGGCAGGCCCTTCGCCATCAGCGCTACCGCCGTATCGACCTGGCCCGGGATCTGCGACTCCCGGACGGCGGAAACGGATTGCTCGGCCCGCACGTCAACATCATGACGTACGACTACGACTTCCACTTCGCCGGTCACCGGGTCAAGGCGCACAACCTCTCCAACGGCACCGTCGAGGACCTCTCCATCATGGGGTACGACCGGTCCGACGGCACCGGTATCCGGATCGACCTCAACGCCAACTCCAACCTCTACACCGAGGATGCGCTCATCGGCCACCGGGAGCGCTATCTCGGCCTGCTGCGCACCCTCTCCGACACCTCCGACATGCAGCGCACCGTGGGCTCGCTGGAGCTGCTGTCCGCCGAGGAGCGCCGGCGGGTCCTGGGCGCGCCGGGCGACACGGCGCACCCCACCTCCGGCGCCACCCTCCCGGAGCTGCTGGCGGCCCAGGCCGCCCGGACCCCCGGCACCCAGGCCGTGGTCTGCGACGACACCGTGCTCAGCTACGCGGAGCTGGACCGGGCGGCCAACCGGCTGGCCCGGGTGCTCATCGCGCGCGGCGCCGGGCCCGAGCGCACCGTCGGCGTGGCCCTGCCCCGCTCCGCGGACCTGGTCATCGCGCTGATCGCGGTGCTGAAGACGGGGGCCGCGTATCTGCCCCTGGACCTGGACTACCCCGCCGAGCGGCTGGCGTACATGCTCGACGACGCGGGCCCCGCCCTCGTGGTCACCCGCGCCGACAGCGCCGGTGCGCTGCCCGCGCGCCACGGCGTGGGGCGGCTGCTGCTGGACGTCGTGGACCTCACGGGCACCGGCGGCGCCGCGGGCGGCTCCGCCCCGGCGGTGACGATCGACCCCGAGCACCCCGCGTACATCATCTACACCTCGGGCTCCACCGGCCGCCCCAAGGGCGTCCTGGTGCCTCACCGGGCCGTGGCCAACAGCATGGAGTGGATGCGGGACGCGTACGGCCTCGCCCCCGGGGACCGGATGCTCCAGAAGACCCCGGCCGGGTTCGACGCCTCCGTCTGCGAGTTCTTCCTTCCGCTGCTCAGCGGCGCCACCCTGGTGGTGGCCAAGCCCGGCGGCCACAAGGACCCGGCGTACCTGGCGCGCACGGTGCGCGAGGCGGGCATCACCGCGCTCCAGTTCGTGCCGTCGATGCTCCAGGCGTTCCTCGCCGAGCCGGGCGCCGCCGACGCGTGCGCGGGCGTCCTGCGGCGGGCCTCCAGCGGCGGTGAGGCGCTGCCGCGCGAGACCGCCGAGCGGTTCCACGAGCAATTCCCCGGCGTGCCGCTGAACAACCTCTACGGGCCCACCGAGACCACCATCCAGATCGCCCACCACCCCTCCGCGCCCGGCGGCGAGGGCCCGGTGCCGATCGGCCGGCCGGTGTGGAACACCCGGATGTACGTCCTGGACACCGCGCTGAAGCCCTGCCCGGCCGGGGTCACCGGCGAGCTGTACGTGTCCGGGGCCCAGTTGGCCCGCGGGTACCTCAACCGGGCCGCCCTGACCGCCGAGCGCTTCGTCGCCGACCCCTACGGCCCGCCCGGCACCCGGATGTACCGCACCGGCGACCTGGCACGCCTGCGGCCGGACGGCGACGTCGAGTACGTGGGCCGCACCGACGGCCAGGTCCAGCTCCGCGGCTTCCGCGTCGAGCTGGGCGAGGTCGAGGCGGCGCTGCGGGCGCTCCCCCAGGTGGCCGGGGCCGCCGCGGCGGTCCGCGCCGACCGGCCCGGCGACCAGCGGCTGATCGGCTATGTGACGGCCGCCGGGGACACCCCGCCGGACGCCGCCGCGGTCCGCGAGGCGCTGGGCGAGGTGCTGCCCGAGCACATGGTGCCCAGCGCGTTCGTGGTCCTCGACGCCCTCCCCCTGGACGCCAACGGCAAGCTGAACCGCGCCGCGCTGCCCGCGCCCTCCTTCGAGGCCACCACGGGCGGGCGCGCGCCCCGCACCCCGCGCGAGGAGGCGCTGTGCGCGCTCTTCGGCGAGGTCCTGGGCGTCGACGGGGTCACCATCGACGACGACTTCTTCCTGCTCGGCGGCCATTCGCTGCTCGCCTCCAAGCTGGCCAGCCAGGCGCGCGCCGCGCTGGCCACCGAGCTGTCGATGCGCGACCTCTTCGAGGCGCCGACCGTCGCCCGGCTGGTGGCCCGCCTGGACACCGCGGGACCGGCCGACGCGCACCTGAGGCAGCCGCTGGACATCCTGCTGCCGCTGCGCGGCGAGGGGACGCGCCCGCCGCTGTTCTGCGTCCACCCCGGCGGCGGCCTCGGCTGGTCGTATGCCGGGCTGCTCCGCCATCTCGCCCCGGACCAGCCGGTGTACGCCCTCCAGGCGCGCGGTCTCACCGAACCGGACGTCCTCCCCGCGAGCGTCGAGGAGATGGCCGCCGACTACCTGGAGCAGATCCGGACCGTCCAGCCGACCGGTCCGTACCACTTGCTCGGCTGGTCCTTCGGCGGGCTGATCGCCCACGCCATGGCCACCCGGCTCCAGGCGCTGGGCGAGGAGGTCGCCACGCTGGCCGTGGTGGACGCCTACCCCGACAACGCCCAGGCGCTGCCCGATGCGCCCGAGCTCAGCAAGCGCCAGTGGCTGGGGGTGCTGCTCGACGACATCGGCGGCGGCGACATCTTCGCCCCGGGCTGGCTGGAGGCGCACCCCGACGGGGCGGACGGCACCGCCGACCTGGTGGCGGACCTCTGCCGGGAGACCGGGCTGCCCGCCCGGCTGCTGGAGGGCGAGACCAGCTTCCCGCTGCTCGACATCCTGCTCAACGACCAGGAGCTGATGCGGAAGTTCGCGCCCGAGCGGTTCCAGGGCGACATGCTGCTGTTCCGGGCCCTGGAGGAGATCCCCGGCTACCGGCGCGATCCGCTGCACGTGGCGGACGCCTGGCTCGCCTTCGTGGACGGCGCCCTGGTGGTGCACGGCGTCCCCGATCACCACTACCGGATGATGCGGGAGGAGTCCCTGGCCCGGATCGGCCCGGTGGTGGCGGCGGCGCTCGCGTCCGGCCGCCCGGTGCCGAGCGGGGCCGCCGGGCGCTGAGCGGCACGGACAGTGGGCGCCCCGCTCGGCGGGGCGCCCACAACCGGCGCCTTACGGTCGCCGTACGGCCCTTACGGTCGCGGTGCGCGCCTTACGGTCGCGGTGCCCGCCTTACGGTCGTCGCGTCGTTCAGGTGCGGTTGACGACCGCCGCCTGGGGGCGGATCGGGAGGCGGTTGACCGGGCGGCCGGTGGCCGCGCGGACCGCCGCCGCCACCGCCGCCGGAGTGGTGACCACCGGCACCGCGCTGGCCGCCTTGGCGCCGAAGGGGGCCACCACGTCCCGCTCCTCGACCAGCTTCACGATGTGGATGTCGGGGACGTCCAGGGCGGTCGGCAGGGCGTAGCCGGTCAGGTCCGGGTGCCGGACCACACCGCGTGAGGTGCGCAGGTTCTCGGTGAGGGCCGCGCCGATGCCCTGGGCGACGCCCGCCTCGATACGGGTCCGTAGCTGACGCGGGTTGAGGACCCGGCCCACGTCCTGGGCCACCGTCATGTCGACGACCCGTACCGCGCCGATCTCGATGTCGACGTCCACCACGGCGCGCACCGCGCAGTAGGCGAGCCCGACGAAGGCGTCACCCTGGCCGGTCTCGTCCAGCGGCTCGGTGGGGTGCGGGCGGCACTGCGCGGTGGCCCACAGCTCCTTGCCCTCCAGGGCCTCCTCGACGGTGGTGCTGAGCACCCCGTCATACGAGGTGATCTTGCCGTCGGCGATGGTGAGCAGCTCGGTGGACATGCCGAACGTGTGCGCCAGGGGCTGCAGCAGCTGGGTGCGGACCATCTTCGCGGCGCGCTCGACCGCACCGCCCGAGACCCAGGTGTGGCGGCCGCGCGAGGCGGGCCCGGCCGGGGGCTGGTCGGTGTCGACGGGCGCCACATGGACCTCCTCGATACCGAGGACGTCCTGGACGATCTGGCGGGCCAGGGTGGTGAAGCCCTGGCCGGTCTCGACGGCCGCGCAGATGACGGTGGCCACCGGTCCGGTGACCTTGACCGTGGCGGTGGAGACCTCGTCGGTCCCCTCGGCACCGAGCATGTGGACCATGCCCAGGGCGTAGCCGACCCCGCGCCGCACCGCGGCCGGTTCGCCCGCGCCCTCCAGGCCGCCCGGCAGCAGCCACTCCTCCTCGGGGTCGTCCTTGGGGAGGGTGGGCAGCGGTGCGTCCCTTACGGCCTGCAGCAGCTCGGCGACCGGGGCCGGGCAGGTGACGGTCTGTCCGGTGGGCAGCAGATCGCCGGTCGCCATCACGTTGCGCATCCGGATCTCTACGGGGTCGAGGCCCAGCTTGGCCGCCAGCTTGTCCATCTGGCCCTCGTACGCGGCGCACACCTGCATCGCGCCCTCGCCGCGCACATGGCCGGAGGGCGGGTTGTTGGTACGCACCGCCCAGCCCTCGATGAAGGCGTGCGGGACGACATAGGGGCCGCAGGCGAAGGAGACGGCGGCGGCCAGTGTGTCCGAGGAGGAGTCGGCGTAGGCGCCCGCGTCCAGCAGGATCTGCGCCTCGACCTTGACCAGCTTGCCCTGGGAGTCCGCGTGGTGGCGGTAGCGCAGCAGGGTGGGGTGGCGGTGGGCGTGGCCGAGGAAGGACTCCTCACGGGTCGCGGCCAGCTTCACCGGATGGCCGGTGCGCAGCGCCAGCAGCCCCAGCGGCAGTTGCATCCCCGGGTCCTCGCGCTCGCCCATGGCACCGGGGACGCCGGTGACGACGACCTTCACCCGCTCCGGCTCAAGACCGAAGCAGGCGGCGGCGAGATCGCGGTCGGCGTGCGGATCGGTGGAGGCGGTGTAGATCTCCACCCCGCCGTCGGGGCGCGGAACGGCCAGGCCCGCCTCGGCGCCGATGGGCGCCGGGTCCTGGCGGCCGATGCGGTACAGCCCCTCGACGATGACCTCGCCGACCACGTCCGGGTCGCCGAAGGACAGCGGGATGTGACGGACCAGATTGCCGTCGGGGTGCAGCGGCTCGGCGGAGAACGCCTGCTCGGGGTCGGTGACCGGCTCCAGCACCTCGTACTCGACGGCGATGGCGGCGGCCGCCAGCCGGGCCGTGTCGGGGTGGTCGGCGGCCACCGCGGCGATGGGCTCGCCGTGGTGGCGGACCAGGTCCTTGGCGAAGACCGGACGGTCGGCGACCCGGCGGCCGTGGGAGGCGTCGCCGGGCACGTCGGTGTGGGTCACCACGGCCCGTACGCCGGGCATCTCGACGGCCTGCTTGGTGTCGATGGAGATGATGCGGGCGTGCGGGTGCGGGGCGCGCAGCACGGCGGCCCACAGCAGCCCCTCGGCCCACAGGTCGGCCGCGTACGGGAAGGTGCCCGAGGTCTTGGCCGCCGAGTCGGTGGGCGGCAGGGACACGCCGAGGCCCATGGTGGACGGGGGCTGGACGGGCGTTCCGGCGGCGGGGGTGGCGGTGACGGCGCCCGCGCCGTCCGCGATTCCGGTCATGCCGATGCCCTTCCGCTGCCGCTTCCGTTGACGCTCCCGTTACCGATGATGCCGTGCGGTCCCGTCTGGTGCGGGATGCGGGCCGGGTCCTGGTGGGCGTCGTGTCCCTCGTCCGCCTCGGCCTCCGCCTCCTCGGCGGCCTCGCGGCCCGCGACGACCTCACGAACGGCGTCGAGGACCCCGCGGTAGCCGGAGCAGCGGCAGAGGTTGCCGGAGATCGCCTGGCGGGTCTCCTGGTCGGTCGGGGCGTGGTTGCCCTCGAGGAGGTCGTGCACGGTCATCGCGAGCCCGGGCACGCAGAAGCCGCACTGCACGGCCCCGCACTCGGCGAGCGCGCGCTGGACGTCGGAGGGCTGTCCGCCGGTGGCGAGGCCCTCGACGGTGCGGACCTCGCTGCCCGCGGCGGTGGCGGCGGGCACCAGGCAGGAGGCGACGAGCCGCCCGTCGACCTGGACCGAGCAGGCCCCGCACTCGCCCTGGGAGCAGCCGTCCTTGGCCCCGGCGAGGCCGAGGCGCTCGCGCAGGACGTAGAGCAGCGACTCGCCGATCCAGACGTCGGTGACGGGGCGGTCGGCGCCGTTGACGTGCAGCACGTACGAGGCGAGCGGATGTTCGCTGTGGCTCGGGCTCTCGTCCGGGGCCGGGGCGGCCTCGGCGAGGACGGGCTCCGCAAGGGGCTCGACGGGGGCGTCAGCGGCCTCGGGAGCGTCCGCGGGGGTCCCAGCCGGGGCGGGCGCTCCGGCGGCGTCAGAGGCGTCAGGAGCGTCCGTGAACTCGCCCTCGGCGGCGGCCGGTTCGGGCTCGGCCGCGGGCTCGGTGAGCTCGGCCGCGGGCTCGGTGAGCTCGGGCCCGGCGTCGTCCGGCACCGCCTCGGCGGGGGCCTCGGCGGCGCTCGGCGCGGCCTCGGCGGCGTCGGTGTGGCCCGCGCCGTCCTCGGGGCCGGGGTGCGGGGCGTGGCCATGGGCATCGCCCGCGAAGGGGGCGCCCCCCAACCGGTCGTCCGTGAACGCGTCGTGCCAGGACGTCTCCTGGGGCAGCCCGGGTGCCGGGCTGCCGTGCGGCGGGGTCTCCAGCCCGGCGTGCTGCCCGTCGACCGGGAACTCGCCGGAGTCCCCGGCGGCCGGATCGCCCGGCCGCCGGCCGGGGTCGTCGGCGGCGGGCCGCCGCTCACCGGGCGCGGGGCTGCCGTGAGGCGGGGTGCCGTGAGGGGGCGTGCCGTGCGGCGGGGTGTGCAGCCCCTGGTGCCCCTCGGTCGCGAACTCGCCCGAGTCCCCGGCGGGGGGCCCCGGCCATGCCGGGTCCGCGGCCGGGGCCGGTTCGTCGCGGTCGGGCATGCGCAGCCGGCGGCGGGCGGGCGGCGGCGCGGACGCGGCCGGGCCCGGGTGGCCCTCGACCGCGTACTCCCCGGAGTCCTCCGTGCCCTCGTCGGCGGCCGGAACCGACCACTGGCCGGAGTGCCCCTGCTGCTGCCCGGACTGGGGCTGGTGGGGTTGATGCGGCTGCTGCGACTGATGGGGCTGCGGCTGATGGGGCTGCGGCTGATGGGGCTGCGGCTGCTGCGGCTGCTGCGGCTGCTGCCGGGGCTGCGCCGGCCCGGCGAACGGCATCCGCAACTGGGCCGTCGTCTGCGGGTCCTGGGGGCCGTCCGCGTGGCCGCCGTACGGAGGGGCGGCCGGGCCGGGGTGGTCGTCGACGCGGTACTCACCGGTCTCGTCCACACCCTCGTCGCCCGCGACCGGGATGGTCCACTGACTGGTGTGCACGGGCCCGCCGGTGCCGTCGTCGGACGGGGCGGGAACCGGCCAGTCGTCCACCGGCTCCTCGGCCGCCGGAGCCGGCCAGTGGCCGGTGTGCGGCGGGTGGTGGCCCTGCTGGTCCTCGGCGGGCACCGGCCACTGGCCGGACCCGTGGTGCGGATCGTGGTGGCCGCCGTAGAGGTAGCCGCCATCGGTCTCGGCAGTGGTCCAGTGCCCGGTCATGCCCTGGTCGTGGGGCGCGCCCTGGCCGTGGCCGGACGGCTGCCAGTGGCCGCCCTGGGACGGGTCACCGTGCCCGGTGTCCATCGGCGGGGGCGCGTACCCCGTGCCGGGCGCCGCGAGCGGGTCCCAACGGCCGGAGGGGTCGGTCGGGTCCGGGTGGGCGTAGTCGGGCGGCAGTTGGACGAAGGCCGTCGCCTCGGCGTCGTACTCCGGGCCGTGCGGCATCGGCTGCCATCCGCTCCCCGGCTCCGGCCGGTGCGGCTGCTGTTCATCACTCACGCGAGTGCCCTCCCCAGTGCTCGGCGGGCCAGGGCTGCCACGGTACGCCTCAGGTGGATCGCGGCGGGCGGCAGGGGGACCGGCTCGCTTCCGTCCTGCGGGGGCAGCGGATCGGGGATGCACGCGGCGGCGACGTACTCGCCGAAAGCGGTCGTGACCTGCGGGTCGAGGTGACCGCGATCACCGTCCCAGTCGATGAGCGAGGCGACCCAGCGCTCGGCCTCCAGGGGGCGCAGCGGCATGGGCGCGACCGCGCCGACGGCACAGCGCACCCCGCGCCGCGCGGGGTCCAGGACGAGGGCGACGGAGGCGGTGGCCCGGCCGGGTCCGGTGCGCCCGGTGGCCTTCAGGAAGGTCTGCGGGGCGTGCAGCAGCGGAACCCGGACGAATCCGACGAGTTCACCGGGGCGCAGCAGATCGACCCCGGCGAGCAGATGGCTGACCGGGATCTCGCGGCGGGATCCCTCGGGCCCGGCGATGATGACCGTGGCCTCCAGCGCGGCGAGCACCGGCAGCGCGTCGCCGGTGGGGGCGGCGGTGACGATGTTGCCGCCCAGGGTCCCGGCGTTGCGGATCTGCGGGGGCCCGGCGGCGCGCGCGGCCGCGGCCAGCGCCGGGATCAGCGCGGCGAAGTCGGGGCGGCCCATCCGGGCGTGGGTGAGTCCGGCGCCGAGGAGGGCGTGCCCGTCCAGATAGCGCCAGCCGCGGATTTCGCTGATCCGGCCGAGGCCGACGAGCGCGGCGGGCCGCAGCAGGCCGGAGTTGACCGCGGCCATCAGATCGGTACCGCCCGCCACGGGCACGGCGGCGGGCATGGCGGCCAGTGCCGCCACGGCCTCGTCGAGCGTGCCCGGCAACGTCACCGTGTGCGCCGCCTGCGGTGCGTGCGTGGTCAACCCAGCTGCCCCTTCCCCGGTGTCCCGGCTGTTGCGCCGTACGGTACGTGCTGACAGCCCGGACGTGGCAACTCTGGCACATCTTGCGAGCCCGCCGTCGCGGGGGTCCGTGATCCGTGGATCCGTCCCTGACCTGGGGGATGGTACGGGTTTCTTACGACGTCTCCGCCGGGAGTGGATTGCCACGTTTCAGGGACCCTTGTGCGATTTGGGCTTGCGCCGGTGGGACTACGCTCCCAGGGGCGGGGGAGCGCGGTGCGCACCTTACGGGCGGCTCACACGATCGGGGGCGCCC
The DNA here is from genome assembly GCF_055597465.1 of Streptomyces yongxingensis. Taxonomy (NCBI): domain Bacteria; kingdom Bacillati; phylum Actinomycetota; class Actinomycetes; order Kitasatosporales; family Streptomycetaceae; genus Streptomyces; species Streptomyces yongxingensis. The sequence goes on along the minus strand of NZ_CM145717.1, from coordinate 6,688,772 downwards.
CCTCGCGCGGGCGTCCGAGAAGGCCGGGGCGCCGCTGCCAGGGAAGCGGCCCGGCGGGCGGGCGGTAGCTCACGCCGAGCGCGTCCAGGCGCGCGTAATGTGCCTCCATGCGCCCCTGGAACGCCTCGAAGTCCCGTTCGGGAGACGGCGGCAGAGCCGACCAGACGACCTCGGCGAAGGCGGCGAGCCGGGGGAAGACCTGGTAGTCCACCCGTCGGCGGTCCTCCATCACCTCGGTCCAGACATTGGCCTGGGCGCCCAGCACCCGGTCCGCGTACGAGCCGGTGAGCTGCGGTGGAACCGGTTCGAAACGGTAGACGTCCTCCAGGGTGCGGACATAGCCGATCGGCACCGGCTCGTCCTCGCCCGGGGCCTGCCGGTGGTCGAAGTACACCTGCTGCTCGGGGCACATGACGACGTCGTGGCCGGCCCGCGCGGCGGCGATCCCGCCCGCGTAGCCGCGCCAGGAGGAGACCGCCGCACCCTCGGGCAGCGGGGCGTCGGGCGCGCCGCCCTCGAGGATCTCGTCCCAGCCGATCAGCCGGCGGCCGCGCTCGGCGAGCCAGTGGCCGAAGTGGCGGATGAACCAGCTCTGCAGCTCGTCCTCATCGGCGAGGCCGAGGGCGCGGACGCGCTCCTGGGCGGCCGGGGACGCCTTCCACTGGTCCTTGGGGCACTCGTCGCCGCCGATGTGGACGAAGGTGCCGGGGAACAGCTCCAGGACCTCTTCCAGGACGTGTTCGTAGAAACGGAGCGTGTTGTCGGTGGGGGAGAGTACGTTCGGGTTGATGCCCCAGGTGGTCCAGACTCCGAGGGAGGCGGTGTCGATGACGTCGGTGTTGCCCAGCTCCGGGTACGCGGCGATGGCGGCCTGCGAGTGTCCGGGGATGTCGATCTCGGGCACGACGGTGATATGCCGCTCGGCGGCGTAGGCGACGATCTCGCGGATGTCGTCCTGGGTGTAGTGGCCGCCGTGCGGCCGCTCGTCCCACAGCGGGGACGCCCGGTGGCCCAGCTTGGTGCGCTCGCGCCAGGCGCCGACCTCGGTCAGCTTCGGGTAGCGGCGGATCTCGATACGCCAGCCCTGGTCGTCGGTGAGATGGAAGTGGAACACATTGAGCTTGTGGGCGGCGAGCAGGTCCAGATAGGCCAGGACGCCGTCCTTGGGCATGAAGTGACGGGCCACGTCCAGCATCAGCCCGCGCCAGGCGAACCGCGGCGCGTCCTCGACCGTCCGCTCCGCCAGCTCCCAGCCGGTCTCCGCGCCCCTGAGCGGGGCGCGGCGGAAGGCGTCGGGGCCCAGCAGCTGACGGAGGGTCTGCGTGCCCCAGTGGACGCCCGCGGTCGTGCCGCCCGCGATCTCCACCCGGCCGTCGGCCACGGTGAGCCGGTAGCCCTCGGGCTCCAGCGCGGCGTCGATCCGCAGGCTGATGGTGTCGTCGCCGCCCGGCTCGCCGTCCGGCAGGGACAGGCCGAGCGCCTGGCCGAGGGTGGTGCGCAGCAGCCGCGCCACCCCCTCGGTGCCGGGCCCGGCGGCCAGGGCGGTGCGCCGCGGGTGGATCCGCGCGCCCGCGCGGCCCGGTCGGCTCTGGTCATGGCGGGGCGCGGGAATCAGCCCCGCGGCGTCGTGAGTCATCTGCTCCCCTGTCAGCCCCTCGTCAGCTCTTGTCAGTCCTCGTCAGTTCTCATGCACTACTCGTCAGTCCTTCACCGCGCCGCCGAGTCCGGAGACCAGCCGGCGCTGGACGAGCACGAAGAAGATCAGCACGGGGATGGTCATGACGGTGGAGGCCGCCATGATCCCTCCCCAGTCGTTCCCCTCGTCCTTGAAGAAGACCAGCAGCGCCATCGGAAGGGTGGAGTTCTCGGTCGCGCTGATGATGAAGGACTTGGCGAAGAGGAAGTCGTTCCAGGCGGAGATGAAGGAGAAGACGCTCGTCGCCACGAGTCCGGGGAAGACGAGGGGGAAGAGGATCTGCCACAGGAAGCGGGAGCGGCTGGCCCCGTCCAGATAGGCCGCCTCCTCCAGCGCCTCGGGCACCGCCTTGACGAAGCCGCGCAGCATCCAGATGGCGAACGGCAGCGAGAAGGCGATGTGCGGCAGGATCAGCGAGCCCAGGGTGTTGAGCCCCACCCCCGGCACCGACTCCCCCAGATCGCGCATCAGGAAGAACATGGGGATGGTCAGCGCCTCGATCGGCACCATCTGGGCGACCAGGAACATGATCAGCAGCGTGGTGCGGAAGCGGAACCGGAAGCGCGCGACCGCCGTGGCCGCCAGGAAGGCGATCAGCGCCGAGGCGACCACCACCACCCCGGCCACGAACAGGCTGTTGAGGAAGTAGCGCCCGAAGTCCTCCTGCTGGAAGACGCGCCGGAAGGAGTCCAGCGACGGGGACCCCGTCCACGGCCGGGGCTCGGTGGACTGGATCTCCCCCTCGGGCTTGAAGGCCGAGAGCACCATCCAGTACAGCGGGAAGGCGACCACGGCCGCCACGAGCAGGGCGGTGGCCTCGGCGGCGAAGCGCCAGGGACGGCGGATGCGCAGCGAGACGCGCGAGTGGCTCACAGTTCTTCTCCCTGGCGTCGCAGCAGCCGCAGATAGACCAGCGTGACGACCAGCAGGATCAGCAGCATCACCACGCCGATCGCCGAGCCCAGGCTGTACTGCGAGGACGCGAACGCCTTCTGGTACGCGTACACGTTGAGCACCATGTTCTGGCCGGCGATCCCGCCGCCGTTCGTCATGACGTAGATCTGCGTGAAGACCTTGAAGTCCCAGATGATGGACTGGATGGTCACCACGACGAGGATCGGCCGCAGCATCGGCGCCATGATGGTGCGCCAGGTCCGCCAGGTGGAGGCGCCGTCGAGGGCGGCGGCCTCCAGCACCTCGGTGGGGATGGCCCGGATGCCCGCGTAGACGGTGACCATCACGAACGGGAACGAGCACCACACGACCTCGAACAGCACCAGGGCGAAGGCGCTGTAGCGGTCGTAGGTCCAGGAGTAGTTCTCGAAGCCGGAGAGGCCGAGCCGGACCAGGACCTTGTTCACCGGCCCGAAGTCGGGGTCGAAGAGGAAGACCCAGACCGTCGAGCCGGTGATCGCCGGGGTGGCCCAGGCGCCGAGCGCGGCCAGCATCAGCGCCAGCCGGGGAATGGCCCGTACGCGCGTCAGCAGCACCGCCAGCGCACAGCCGACCGCGAGGGTGGACACCACGCAGACGGCGGCGAAGAGCAGGGTGGCGACGACGACGTTCCAGAACTCGCCGTCGCCGAACAGCTCGGCGTAGTTGGCGAACCCCTGGAAGGTGGTCGGTTCACCGCCGCTGACCTGCGCCTGGGTGTACTCCAGGAAGGAGATCAGACCGAGCTGGTAGATGGGGTAGACGAGCAGCCCGCCCAGGACGACGAGCGCCGGGGCGAGATAGAGCCAGGGGGTCCAGGTGCCGCGCCGGGGGCCCTTCCCGGAGCGGCGCCCGGCCGGGACGGTGGGTCCCGGCCGGGACCGGCGGCCCCTGGCGGGGGCTCGCCGGGCGTGCTGTGCGGTGCCGGCGCTCACTGCTGGAATGCCTCGTCCATCTTCTTCGCGGCGTCCTGGGTGGCGGCCGGCACGCTCTTACGGCCGCTGACGATCTCCTGGAACATGGTGGGCAGGACGAGCTGCGCGTCGATGGCCGCCCAGCCGGGCGAGGCGGGCACGAACTTGGCGCTGTCGTTGAGGGTCTTCACGAAGGGCTTGACGAAGGAGTCCTTGTGGGCGACGTCGCCGCGCACATCGGTGAAGGTGGGCAGGAAGCCCATGGCGTCGTAGAGCTCGCGCTGGGTCCGCTTCCCGGCGAGCGTCTTGAGCAGGTCCACGGCGATCGTGCGGTGCGAGGTGCTCTTGAGCACTCCGAGGTTGTTCCCGCCCGCGAAGGCCGGGGCGATGTCGCCCTCCTTCACGCCCGGCAGCGGCACGACCTTGTACTTGCCCTTGGCCTTGCCCGCCTCGATGGCCTGGCGGTTGAAGTCGCCGCCGATCGCCATGGCCGCCTTGCCCGAGGCGAACGCCTCGACGGTGTCGTTGCCGCCCCACTGGGCGCACTTGGCCGCCGGGCAGTTGTCGTTGCCGAAGAGCGAGGTGTACGCCTTGACCCCCTTCTGGGCGTCGGCGCTGTCGATGGCCGCCTCGTACTCGTTGGAGCCGAACTTGCCCTTCTCGTCGGCGAGGTCGCCGCCGTTGGCCCAGATGAAGGGCATCGCGCCGTAGGTGTAGGCGCCGCCGACCGCGAGACCGTACAGATCCGGCCGCTCCGAGCGGATCTTCTTCGCGGTCGCAATCAACTCGTCCTGGGTGGCCGGCGGCTCCAGGTCGAGCTCCTTGAAGACGTCCGTCCGGTAGTACAGCGCCCGTACGCCGACGAAGAGCGGGGCGCCGTAGACCTTGCCGCCGATGGTCAGCGAGTACTTCGCGGTGGGGTCGATATTGGTCGAGTCGACCCAGGCGCCGAACTCCTTGCTGATGTCCAGCAGCCCACCGTCCTTGACATAGCCGGCGGTGTCGGTGTTGCCGAACTCGATGACGTCGGGAGCGCTCTTGGGGTCGTTGAAAGCCGCCTTGATCTTCTGCGCCCGGGTGTCGATGGGGATGTAGGTCACCTCGACATCGGTTCCGTCGTGCTCCTTCTCGAAGCCGGCGACCGCCTCGTCGATCACCTTCTTCTTGGGCGCGTTGTTGACCTCCTGGAAGAGCCAGACACGCAGCTTGCCGCTCTTCTCGTCCTCCTTGGAGCTGTTGTCGGAGGTGGAGGGGGCGCATCCGGTCGCGGCCAGCCCGGCCAGGGCGAGTGCCACCACGGGCACGGTGACACGGGAGGACAACCGGGAGAGAACAGAGAGATGGGACGGCTTCATGAGAACCCTTAACCATTTGGCGTTGCAAGTAATGCAACGCACGTTTCGCTCAGCACAATATGCGTGAGGCTAGGGAACCTTGAGCGACCCCACAAGAGGTCTGAACCACTCGGTGAGAAAACGAACCGGATCACTCCGCGACAAAAGGAACTTCGCGCTAGCGACGCGGCAACTCCTCGCCCGGATAGGCGGGTTCAACATACGGCACGGCCTCCACCCGCGCACCCGCTTCCGCCAGGCGCTCGACCACCCGGTCCCAGTCCGGCCAGGTCTTCCGGAACCGCTCCAGAACGCGGTCGCTGGCCACCAGCACCACGTCGGCGCCCGGGTCCTCCGCCCACTCCAGGAGCCTGGGAAGGGTCGGCTGGGCGACCGACATCACGCAGCCGCCGGAGAGCTGGTAGCCCCGCTCGGCGGCCAGCCGCCCGCACCGCTCCAGCTGGGCGTCCCAGTCCTTCTCGAACTGGCAGTAGGCGCTGGCGCCTTCCGCTTCGGGCTCGTCGACCTCACGCGCCCCGAACACCAGATAGGCGGCCCGCGCCGCCCCGTTCTCCGTACGCCCGCTCATGGGCCGACCCTACTGGGGCCGTCCGGCGCGCGGCAGGGCGCACAAGGCACGGCACGCCCGGCCCGCGACCCCGTCTCGGGATCGCGGGCCGGGCGTGCCGTCTGTTCGCGCGCGAGGCTTTTCGTCAGCGCCCAGGGCCGACGGGCCGGCTACTTCTTGCCGTCGCCGTCCTTGCCCTTGTCGCCGCCGGCACCCATGCCCTCGAAGATCTCCTTGCACATGGGACAGACCGGGTACTTCTTCGGGTCACGACCCGGGACCCAGACCTTGCCGCAGAGTGCGACGACGGGAGATCCGGAGAGGGCGCTCTCCATGATCTTGTCTTTCTGTACATAGTGGGCATAGCGCTCGTGGTCGCCGTCACCGTGCGACACCTGCGGTGTCGGCTCAACGAGGGTCCCCGTGCCTGCCCCGCGCTCGGGCTCAAGAGTGCTCATACAGCCCTAGGGTACTCATGCCTAGTTGAGAGAAGGGTCGTCCGGATACGTGGCGACCATGGCCAGCTCACTGCGCTGGCGGCGCAGCACCGCCCGCCACAGCCGCTCGGGGGCGGGCGAGGACACATCGCCCGGCTCGGACTCCACCACGTACCACGCGCCCTCGGCGAGCTCGTCCTCCAGCTGACCGGGCCCCCAGCCCGCGTAACCGGCGAAGATGCGCAAGGAGCCCACGGCCGCCGCCAGCAGCTCCGGCGGCGCCTCCAGGTCCACCAGGCCGATCGCGCCGTGCACCCTGCGCCAACCGAGTGGCCCGTCCTCACTGCGCGCCGAGGACCGGCCCGACTCGCCCGGTACGACGGCCACACCCAGCGCGGAGTCCAGCGAAACGGGACCGCCCTGGAAGACCACCCCCGGCTCCCCGGCCAGCGAGGCCCACGACTCCAGGATGTCGCCCACCCCCACCGGGGTCGGGCGGTTCAGGACCACGCCGAGCGAACCCTCCTCGTCATGGTCGAGGAGCAGCACCACCGCGCGGTCGAAATTCGGGTCAGCAAGCGCCGGTGTCGCGACAAGCAGCCGTCCTGTGAGCGAGGACACCTCGGTCATGGCCACATGATCCCCCATATCCGGGCCGGAGGGGGAGTGGAAGTCGAGTCCCGTATGAGAGCAGGTCGGGGCGCAAGAGGGCAGATGCGGCGCACGTGACTGTGGGCCCTCCGGCCGGAACGGAACGTGTTCCGTCGCCTACGGGGTGACGCAAAGGGTGCAAGAGCCTTACGGAGGCGGTCTCCGGGGCCATTACTCTTGCCCTTTGGCCCTTGTGCCTTTTGGCCCTTGCCCGTCTCAGGAACGCGAGACCAGATGACCCGCTCGAACGATGTCCTGCTCGTCCATGGCGGCACCCCGCTCGAAGGCGAGATCCGTGTCCGTGGCGCGAAGAACCTCGTGCCGAAGGCCATGGTGGCCGCCCTGCTCGGCAGTGCGCCCAGCAGGCTGCGCAACGTCCCCGACATCCGCGACGTGCGGGTGGTGCGCGGGCTGCTGCAGCTGCACGGCGTGACGGTGCGCCCCGGCGACGAGCCCGGTGAGCTGGTGCTCGATCCCACGCACGTGGAGAGCGCCAATGTCGCCGACATCGACGCACACGCAGGCTCCTCGCGGATCCCGATCCTCTTCTGCGGCCCGCTGCTGCACCGCCTCGGCCACGCCTTCATCCCGGGCCTGGGCGGCTGTGACATCGGCGGCCGGCCGATCGACTTCCACTTCGACGTGCTGCGCCAGTTCGGGGCGACGATCGAGAAGCGGGCGGACGGCCAGTACCTGGAGGCCCCGCACCGGCTGCGCGGCACCAAGATCCGGCTGCCGTACCCGTCGGTGGGCTCCACCGAGCAGGTGCTGCTGACGGCGGTGCTCGCCGAGGGTGTGACGGAACTCTCCAACGCGGCGGTCGAGCCGGAGATCGAGGACCTCATCTGCGTGCTGCAGAAGATGGGCGCCATCATCTCCATGGACACCGACCGCACGATCCGGATCACCGGTGTCGACCAGCTCGGCGGCTACAACCACCGCGCCCTCCCGGACCGCCTGGAGGCCGCCTCCTGGGCGAGCGCGGCGCTGGCCACCGAGGGCAGCATCTATGTGCGCGGCGCCCGCCAGCGCGAGATGATGACCTTCCTGAACACCTACCGCAAGGTCGGCGGCGCCTTCGACATCGGCGACGAGGGCATACGGTTCTGGCACCCGGGCGGCAAGCTCAACGCGATCGCCCTGGAGACCGACGTCCACCCCGGCTTCCAGACCGACTGGCAGCAGCCGCTGGTGGTGGCCCTGACCCAGGCGTCGGGCCTGTCCATCGTCCACGAGACGGTCTACGAGTCCCGGCTGGGCTTCACCTCGGCGCTGAACCAGATGGGCGCGCACATCCAGCTCTACCGCGAATGCCTGGGCGGCTCCGCGTGCCGGTTCGGCCAGCGCAACTTCCTGCACTCCGCGGTCGTCTCGGGCCCCACCAAGCTCCAGGGCTCCGACCTGGTCATCCCCGACCTCCGCGGCGGCTTCTCCTACCTGATCGCGGCCCTGGCCGCCCAGGGCACCTCGCGGGTCCACGGCATCGACCTGATCAACCGCGGCTACGAGAACTTCATGGAGAAGCTCGTGGAGCTCGGCGCGAAGGTGGAGCTCCCAGGCGACGGCAACGCCGTATAACCCTTCTCCCCCGACCCCACGGTCGGGCCCCAACTCCACCTCAGCCCGCCCCGGCACCCCCGGGACGGGCTGACCCATCCCACGCCCCGCGCCACGACGGCGACCCTCGGCTGGGGGCCGTGGGGCCTCGTAGCGGCTCGTGGGGCCTCCATAGGGCCTCATGGGGCCTCCGTAGAGCCTTGCGGGGCCTCGCAGAGGCTCGTGGACGGGCCTCAGGGCCCGTAGGAGCGCCAAAGGGGCGGCCACCCTCCCGGGTGGCCGCCCCTTTGTTCGCGGGGGCTTACTTGCCCTTGGCGGCTTCCTTGAGCTTGGAGCCCGCGGAGACCTTCACGCTGTAGCCGGCCGGGATCTCGATCGGCTCACCGGTCTGCGGGTTGCGCGCGGTGCGAGCGGCACGGTGGGTGCGCTCGAAGGTCAGGAAGCCGGGGATGGTGACCTTCTCGTCGCCCTTCGCGACGACCTCACCAGTCACCTCGGCGAGGGCGGCCAGCACGGCGTCGGCGTCCTTTCGGGTCACCTCGGCGCGCTCGGACAGAGCGGCCACCAGCTCACTGCGGTTCATGTTGTACTCCCGTGTTCATCTTGCCAATGAGGCGTGAGATCGAAGCCGATGCTGCCAGGGCCCTCGGACAGTCCCCGGACCCGGGTCTGCTGTTCAGACCCTCGCGCCCGGAACGCATCCTGCCCGCACCTGTGGCGGGAAAGCCAATCCGGAGCCCTGGAGAGTCACACGAAAAGCGCCGTGGCGGTCGTTTTCCTGCCCGCCACCCTATGGCCGCTTCCGGGACCCCGGAGCGCGCGACGCGCCGTGCCCCGCCTAGACCGCGGTGGTACCGGTCACAGCGCGCGCCGCGTCCCGCACGGCCCCGGCGACCGCCCCCGCGACCTTGTCGTTGAAGACGCTCGGAATGATGTAGTTGGCATTGAGCTCGTCGTCGTGGACGACATCAGCGAGCGCACCGGCAGCAGCCAGCATCATCTCGGTGTTCACCGTACGCGACTGCGCGTCCAGCAAACCACGGAAAACGCCCGGGAACACCAGGACATTGTTGATCTGGTTCGGGAAGTCCGAGCGTCCGGTGGCGACCACGGCGGCGGTCTGGCGGGCGATCGCCGGGTCCACCTCGGGGTCCGGATTGGCCAGTGCGAAGACGATCGCGCCGTCCGCCATGGCGGCCACGTCGTCGCCGGAGAGCACGTTCGGGGCCGAGACACCGATGAAGACGTCCGCGCCCCGCACGGCCTCGCGCAGGGTGCCCGTGACGCCCTCCGGGTTGGTGTTGTCGGCGATCCAGCGCAGCGGGGACTCCGGGTCGGCGGAGACCAGGTCCTGGCGCCCGGCGTGCACCACACCGTGGATGTCGGCCACCACCGCGTGCCGCACGCCCGCGGCGATCAGCAGCCGCAGGATGGCCGTGCCGGCGGCGCCCGCGCCGGACATGACGACCCTCACATCCTCGATCTTCTTGTCGACCACCCGCAGCGCGTTGGTGAGGGCGGCCAGCACCACGATCGCGGTGCCGTGCTGGTCGTCGTGGAAGACCGGGATGTCCACGGCCTCGCGCAGCCGCGCCTCGATCTCGAAGCAGCGGGGGGCGGAGATGTCCTCCAGGTTGATCCCCGCGAAGCCGGGGGCGATGGCCTTCACGATCGCGACGATCTCGTCGGTGTCCTGGGTGTCCAGGCAGATCGGCCAGGCGTCGATGCCCGCGAACCGCTTGAAGAGGGCCGCCTTGCCCTCCATGACCGGCAGGGCGGCCTTGGGCCCGATGTTGCCGAGGCCCAGCACCGCGGAGCCGTCGGTGACGACGGCCACACTGTTGCGCTTGATGGTGAGGCGGCGGGCGTCCTCGGGGTTCTCCGCGATGGCCTGGCAGACCCGGGCCACGCCCGGGGTGTAGACCATGGACAGGTCGTCACGGTTGCGGATGGGGTGTTTCGACGACATCTCGATCTTGCCGCCGAGGTGCATCAGGAACGTACGGTCGGAGACCTTGCCGAGCGAGACACCCTCGATGCCCCGCAGCTTCTCCACGATCTCCTGGGCGTGCGCGGTCGAGGTCGCGGCGATGGTCACGTCGATACGGAGCTTCTCGTGGCCGGACGCGGTCACATCGAGGCCCGTTACCGAGCCACCGGAGGACTCCACGGCCGTGGTCAGCTGGCTGACCGCGGTACCGCTCGCGGGCACCTCCAGCCGGACCGTCATCGAGTACGAGACGCTGGGCGCCGTTGCCATGGCCTGCTTCCTCTGCTTTCCCTTGTTCATGCTGTCCGGGCCACGCGATTGCCGGGCCACGTCCTCAGATGGTTACACCTACCTCTGGGTACGGGGTAACCCGGCCCGACTTTCGGACATATTGTTCTGACATAGCAGAGTGGGGTCAGCCGAGTGGAAAGCCCCACTCCTTCGCGGGAACGCCTGGCGAGGCGGGCCGTCCTCCGCAGCCGCCGCCCTAGGCTCTGGCGCGCTACAGCGTCGTAGGGACGTCGAGGAAGAGACAACGAGGAGCGCGGGCATGGCTCAGGGCACCGTGAAGTGGTTCAACGCCGAGAAGGGCTACGGCTTCATCGCCCAGGAGGACGGCGGACCGGATGTCTTCGTCCACTACAGCTCGATCGACGGCAGCGGCTACCGCAGCCTGGTCGACGAGCAGCGGGTCGAATTCCAGATCGTGCAGGGCCGCAAGGGCCCACAAGCCGAAGAGGTCCGCGTCCTGGGCGGCTGATGCCGCCGGGCGCGGACCTCTCACGGAAGAGATGAAAGGTGGCACCGACCCGCCATGCTCGCCTCGCGGCAAGTGGTCGCTCGAAGCGACGAAGGTTGGGCCCGGGGGCTTGGATCGAGCCGGTGCCACATCAAGGCTAACAAACAGGCCCGGGAAGGGATTCCCCTCCCGGGGGTGGATTTTTGAGGCCGTCGGAGCACCGGGCTCCGGGGTCCTCCGAGCACTTGGGTCCTCCGGATGCGGCTCCGCCGCGTGAGCGACCGAGCACGGCCGACCGTCGACAGGGGGCACCTCCCAGCGGTGGCCGGGGGAGGACGAGCCTCAAAAAGGGGGGTCCCGCAGCAGGTCCGGGACGGCGTTGCCGTCCGGCTCGTCGCGGTCGCCCGAGACCACCGTCAGCCGCTGGGTGGCGCGGGTGAGCGCCACGTACAGCACCCGGAGCCCCGCCGGGGACTCGTCGGCGATCTCGGCGGGCGAGACCACGACCGTCGCGTCGTACTCCAGCCCCTTCGCCTCCAGACTGCCCAGCGCCACCACCCGGTCGCCCAGGCCCGTCAGCCACTGACGGGCCTGGGCGCGCCGGTTCATCGCGACGACGACGCCGACGGTGCCGTCCACCTCGTCCAGCAGCCGGACCGCCTCGCGGCGCGCGGCCGCGCCGAGGCCGCCGTCCGCGCCCGGTGCGAAGCGCGGCGCCACGCCCGTGGAGCGGACCGCCTCGGGGGCGGGGGTGCCCGGCATGGCGAGGGCGAGGACCTTGGTGGCCAGTTCGGCGATCTCCGCCGGGTTGCGGTAGTTGACGGTGAGGGTGAAGCGGCGGCGCGGGCGGCTGCCGAGCGCCTCGTCCCGGGCCCGCCCCGCCTCGTCCGGGTCGGACCAGGAGCTCTGGGCCGGGTCGCCGACGACCGTCCAGGTCGCGTGGCGGCCGCGCCGTCCGACCATCCGCCACTGCATCGGGGTGAGGTCCTGCGCCTCGTCGACGATCACGTGGGCGTAGTCGGTGCGCTCCCGCTCGGCCCGGTCGGCGCGGTCGCGGCGGGGGCTGACCCGGTCGGCGTAGGTGGTCAGCTCCTCCAGACCGGTGAGGTGGTCCAGCGGATCGGCCTCGCGGGGGGCCGCGGGGCGGGCGGGGATGCCCAGGAGGGTGTTCAGCTCGTCCAGCAGCGCCACGTCGTGGACCGACAGCGGGCCCTGCCCGTCCGCGCCGAGCCGGGCCAGCGACCGGGCCACCTGACGGACCTCGCGGGAGCCCAGCACCCGCCGTGACCAGCGGCTCAGCCGCTTCTCATCGGCCATGGCGGCGAGGACGGAGCGGGGGGTGAGCTCGGGCCACCAGGCGTCGAGGAACTCCTGGAAGGAGTCCTCGGAGGAGATGTCCTCGTCGAAGCCCTCCCGCGCCTCGGCGGCCAGCTCGGGGTCGGTGTACCGCCCGGGGGCACCGGAGCGGGTCCACAGCGCGTCCAGGAGCAGCCGGCGGGCGCGGGGGCGCAGCAGATTGACGGGCGCGGTGCCACCCAGCACGTGTTGGCGGATGGTGCGCAGCTCATCGGCGTCCAGCTCGATCCGGGCACCGAAGGCGACCACGCGCAGCCGCTCGGGCGGACCGCCGGGGCCGGGCCCGGGTCCCGTGCCGGGTCTGCCGCCGTCGCCGGGGGCGCCGAGCGCCGCGTCGAGGGTCAACTGACCGTTGTCGGACGACGAGGCCGAGGACGGGGCCGAACCGGCGGGGGCGGCTCCGCGCGGCAGCTCCAGCGCGCCCCGGGCGGCGTTGCGCAGCACCTTCACCATCCGGGACGAGCCCTTGACCCGGGCCACGGCCGGGGTGTCGTACGTGGTGGCCTCGGCGCCCTCCACCAGCGAGCCCACCGCCCGGATGGCCACCTGGCCCTCCTCGCCCAGCGAGGGCAGCACGCCCTCGGTGTAGGCGACCAGCAGCGGGGTGGGACTGACCACGAGGATGCCGCCCGCGTACCGCCGCCGGTCCTGGTAGAGGAGGTACGCCGCGCGGTGCAGCGCGACCGCCGTCTTCCCGGTGCCGGGGCCGCCCTCGACCTCGGTGATGGAGGCGGCGGGGGCGCGGATCACCTGGTCCTGCTCGGCCTGGATGGAGGCCACGATGTCGCGCATGGTGTGGCCGCGGGCCTGGCCGAGCGCGGCCATCAGCGCGCCGTCGCCGACCACCGGCAGCGGCCCGCCGTCGAGGGTCACGCTGAGCTCCGGGCGCAGCAGGTCGTCCTCGACGCCGAGCACCCGGCGGCCCTTGCTGCGGATCACCCGGCGGCGGACGACGCGGCCGGGGGCGACCGGGGTGGAGCGGTAGAAGGGCGCGGCGGCGGGCGCGCGCCAATCGATCACCAGCGGGGCGTAGTCGGCGTCGAGGACGCCGATGCGGCCGATGTGCAGCGTTTCGGCGATCTCCGCGCGGTCGCCGTCCGGGCCGGTGCGGATGGCGTCGTCGGCGGGCTCCACGGAGGTGTAGGCGCCGTCGGGGCCGCGCCGGCCGTCCTTGCCCGGCAGCAGATCGATCCGGCCGAAGAGGAAGTCCTCGAACTCGCTGTTCAGCCGGTTGAGGTGCACCCCGGCCCGGAAGACCTGGGCGTCCCGTTCGGCGAGCGCGCCGGGCGTGCCGACCTGCCCGCGCTTGGCGGCGTCGTCCATGAGGAACTCCGCCTCGTGGATCTTCTCCGCGAGGCGGTGGTACACCCGGTCCAGATGCGCCTGCTCGATCCGGATCTCGCTGTCCCGGACCCCGTCCCCGCGGTTCCCCCGCGGTGCCGTCCGGTCGTCATGCGTGGCGTTGTGCGCGGCCACCCAGGGGCCCCCTTCTGTGTTCTTAAGGGCAGCCGTCAACCGTACACCTGAAGGGGAGGGGGTTTCTCAGAGCCTGACCTGGGCCAGGCGCTGGCCGTCCAGGGTGCGGACCTCGAACCGCTCGATCTCGTCGGTGTTCATGGCGGCGCCGCCCTGGGCGTAGAGCGGCTCCTTGCTCCAGCGGGAGCCGTCCCCGTCCTTGACGCCGTAGCCGGAGGTGGGCACGGCCCAGGTGGTGATGGTCTCCTCGTGGCCGTCCTTGCCGATGGCGACCAGGTCGCAGCTGCGCGGCCCCTTCAGGTTGCCCAGCTTGAGGGCGACGGAGGTCCCCCAGCCCTTCTGCTGGAGCGAGACGGAGGCGTCCACCTTGGTGACGGGGTCGACCGCGCTGAACTTCTCGCCCTGGTCGTACACCTGCTTGGAGGAGGAGGCCGCCACCTGGCCCTTGCCGCCGTCGTCGGAGCTCGCGGTGATGGCCGCTCCCGCGAGCGGGCCGCCGACGATGAGGACGGCGGCCGCGGCGACGAGGAAGAGACGCCGCCTGCCGGAGGCTTTGCGACTCACCGCGACGTCGTCCATCAGCCGGTCGAGCAGTTCGGGCCCCGGGCGGGCGGTGACCACCGCCGGATCCGGGAGCGCGGTGCCGTCGGCGGCGGTCGCGTACTCGGCCAGCAGCGGCGGGAGGCCCATCAACTCGTCGAGTTCGGCGGCGCACCGCTCGCACCCGATGAGGTGGTCCTCGAAGCGCGCCGCGTCGGCGGGGTCGAGCACCCCGAGCGCATAGGCGCCGACCGCGGTGTGCTGCTGGTCGTCCGCTGCCGGCATCATGCCGTGACCCCCCGTTCCTCGAGCGAGAGCTTCAGGGAGCGCAGCGCGTAGAAGACCCGGGACCTCACCGTCCCGGCGGGAACGCCCAGCACTTCGGCCGCCTCACTCACCGTCCGTCCCTTGAAGTATGTCTCGACGAGCGCCGCTCTATGTGCGTCGGTGAGGTCATTCAACGCGTCAGAAATGGTCATCTGACGCAATGCGCGGTCGATGTCGTCCGCGGCGGGCATCACATGGAGCGGCGCCGCGTCCACTTCGTGGGGACGTGCGCGGCGTTGGCGGTGGCCGTCGATGACGATGCGGCGGGCCACGGTCACCAGCCAGGGTCGTACCGATCCTCCGGAGCGCCGCAGTTGGTCGGCGTTGCGCCAGGCGCGCAGGAGGGTCTCCTGGACCACGTCCTCGGCGCGGTGCCGGTCGCCCGCGACCAGGCGCAGGACGAAGGCGAGAAGCGGGCCTGCGTGCTCCGCGTAGAGCGCGCGCATGAGCGCGTCGTCCGGTGTCGTCCTCTCGGTCACGAGGGCATCTTTGCGTACGCAAGCCGCCGGGTCGAGGGGGGTACGGGCTGGAAACGCTCGCCGTTCATCGGCCGACGTGTGATGTACATCCCATTTCCGGACTGAACATCTCCCGCCGTGCGGTGCGTACTTGAGTCCGAGTAAGGCCGACGCCGGGCGGGCGCCGGCCGTCAGGAAGGGCTCCCTCCCCAAATCCGCCCCGCAGGCCCCGGTCCCCCCATCCGGGGCCTGCGTCATGTCCGGGTCATGGCTGAATATCGCTCATGTTTTGCTGATGCTGGGGTTTGCGCGGCGGCGGTGACGGGCAACCCGCTCGCGGTTTCCGCAGACTTCGCTGGAGCACCAGCGGCGCCGGCGGCCGCGCGAGGTGTCGAGGTAGACCAGCGAGCAGGTCTCCCCCTCGCAGCGCCGCAACTGCCCGCGCGCCACCGGGTCGGTGAGCAACTGCACCGCGTCCCGGGCGATCTGGGAGAGCAGCGCACCGCAGTCCGGCTTCCCGGCGAGGGCGCGGGCCAGGGTGCCGTCCGGGGTCCGTACGGCGCGCAGAGCGGGCGGGGCGGTGGCGGCCAGCGCGTTCATCCGCTCCAGATCGGCGCCCGCGGCATGGCCCTCGACCTCGGTGTGGACGATGCGGTGCAGCAGGTCGCGAGCGGCCCGGAAGCGGACGAGCCAGCGGTGGTCCACGGCCTCGAGCGAGGTGCCGCCGGGCACCAGCCCGGCGCCCAGCAGCCACGCCCGGAGGGGCTCCACCCCGCCGAGCCGCTCGACGGGCGCCTCGCTGAGCCGGCCGCCGACCGTGGCCACCAGGTCCAGGCAGATCCGCCCCGAGTCGAACCGCAGGTCGTAGGGAGACGCCGACGCCATGTTCCCGTCACCCCTTCGGGGAAGGCCCGATCCGGTCACCCTTCAGAGTGCCCGCCCCGCCTGTCCCCCGGAACCCCTCAGGCCCAGGCCCCGGGCAAACGCCCGGGGAACCCTTCACGAGGCCGCGTGCGAAACCCCAGCCCCTCCGGCGGATCCAGCCCCTCCGACGAAACTCCAGCCCCTCCGGCGAAACTCCAGCCCCTCCGGCGCTTGAGGAGCGGGGCCGGGGGTAGAGCCCCACACCCCAGCCCCTCCGGCGCTCGAGGAGCGGGGCCGGAGGCAGAGCCCCACACCCCAGCCCCTCCGGCGCTTGAGGAGCGGGGTCCGGGGCGGAGCCCCGGCGGGGGCCGAGGGGGCGGCGCCCCATCGTTTCGGGAAGGGGCGGGGTGGGGGCTCACCGCCGGAGGCACCCACACCCCGCACCCACACCCCGCACCGGGCACCCCGCACCGGGCGCCCCGGCACCGGCTACGCGTCCGCGTACTTCGTGTCGGCCGACGGATCGAGCGCCAGCCGATACCCCCGCTTGACCACCGTCTGGATGAGCTTCGGCGAGCCAAGAGCCGTCCGCAGCCGGGCCATCGCCGTCTCCACCGCATGCTCATCGCGCCCGGCCCCCGGCAACGAGCGCAGCAGCTCGGAGCGGGCCACGACCCAGCCGGGGCGCCGGGCCAGGGCGCGCAGCAGCGCCATCCCGGCGGGCGGCACCGTACGCAGCTCCCCGTCCACGACCACCGCGTGGCCACGGATCTCCAGCCGCCGCCCGGCGACCGGCAACGGCCGCACCCGCCCCGGAAGTTCCGCGGTCAGCAGTTGCACAAGCGGCCCCAGCCGGAACCGTTCGGGCTGGGAGGTGGGGATGTCGTGGGCCTCCAGCGGCAGCGCGGTGACCGGCCCGACACACGCGGGCAGCACATCATGGCGGAGCGCCTCCACCAGCTCCTCGCGCATCCCGCGCCGCTCCGCCCGGTCCAGCAGGCTCGCGGCGGCGGGCGCGCTCGTGAAGGTGACGGCGTCCAGGCCGCGGGCGACCGTGGCGTCCAGCAGCCGGTCCAACGGCCCGATGTCCTCCGGTGGCATCCAGCGGTACACCGGCACCCCGACCACCTCCGCTCCCCCGGCCCGCAGCGACTCGACGAAGCCGGGCAGCGGCTCGCCGTGCAGCTGGACGGCGATGCGGTGCCCCTCGACGCCCTCCTCCAGCAGCCGCTCGAGCACCTCGGCCATCGACTCGGAGGCCGGGTACCACTCCTCGGTGAGCCCGGCGGCCCGGATCGCCCCGCGCACCTTGGGCCCGCGGGCCAGCAGCCGCACCTCGCGCAGCCGGTCGAGCAGGGCGTCGCCCACGCCCCAGCCGTCGGCGGCCTCGACCCAGCCGCGGAAGCCGATAGCGGTGGTGGCGACCACGACATCCGGTGCGCTGTCGATCAACTGCTTGGTGGCGGCGAGGAGTTCGGAGTCGTCGGCCAGCGGCACGATCCGCAGCGCGGGCGCGTGCATCACCTCCGCTCCGCGGCGCCGCAGCAGGGCGCCGAGCTCATCCGCGCGGCGCGCGGCGGTGACCCCCACGGTGAATCCGGCGAGAGGGCCGACGGGCACCTCGTCGCCCGCGGCTCCGGTCTGTTCTCGGTGCATGGCTCTCGTCCCGATCTCCCGATCCCCCGATTCACTCGCATATGGGCGCGTTCGGTTCCGCATCCTGTCGCCGTCCCGTGTCGGTGGCGGTTCACGGAGGTTTCCCAGGCGTAACGGAGCGGACGGCCGGGGGCTTCCCCGGCCGACCGTACGCCCCGGACCGCCGGGACGCCCGCCCGGAGGCCGCTCGGCGGCCTGGCCGGACGCCCTCTCGGCGCCCTCGCTCAGACACCCCTCGGCACACCGCTCAGACGCCCCCTCGGCGCCCCGCTCAGACGTCCGCGTAGGCGGGTTGCCGCTCCGACCGCGGATCATGCGCATCCGCCCGCGCGGCGGACACCGCGGCCCGGCGGCGGGCGCCACGGAGGTATACGGCCCAGGTGACCGCGGAGCACACCGCGTAGAAGCCGAGGAAGGAGACGAAGGCGGGGGTCCCGGAGTGGGCGCCCGCGAACGACTCCCGGAAGGCGAGGTTGATCCCGAGCCCGCCGAGCGCGCCGACCGCCCCGATCAGCCCCATCGCCGCGCCCGACAGCCGCCGCCCGTAGGCCGCGGCCTCCTCGCCGGTCAGGCCGCGGGCCGCGGCCTTCGCCTGGAAGATGCCGGGGATCATCTTGAACGTGGAGCCGTTGCCGAGCCCGCTGAGGACGAAGAGGGCGATGAAGCCGACGAGGAAGACGGACAGCGACTTCTGCGCGGAGGCGTAGACGACCACGACGGTCGCGGCGGCCATGGCGGCGAAGGTCCACAGCGTGATCTTCGCGCCGCCGTGGGCATCGGCGAGCCGACCGCCGACGGGGCGGATGAGCGACCCGAGCAGCGGCCCGATGAAGGTGAGCGAGGCGGCCTGCAGCGGGGTGCGGTCGAACTGGTTCTGCAGCACGAGGCCGAAGGCGAAGCTGTAGCCGATGAACGAGCCGAAGGTGCCGATGTAGAGCAGCGACATGATCCAGGTGTGGGCGTCCCGCGCCGCCTCCCTGGCCGCCCCGGTGTCGTTGCGCACCGGCGCCAGGTTGTCCATGAACAGCGCGGACAGCGCCGCCGCGACCACGATCAGCGGGATGTAGACGGCGAGCACGAGCCGCGGATGGGCCGCCCCGGCGGTGCCGATCACCAGCAGCCCGACCAGTTGGATCACGGGCACGCCGATGTTGCCGCCGCCCGCGTTGAGGCCGAGCGCCCAGCCCTTCTTGCGCAGCGGGTAGAAGGAGTTGATGTTGGTCATGGACGAGGCGAAGTTGCCGCCGCCGACACCGGTGAGCGCCGCGACCACCATGAAGGTGGTGTACGAGGTCCCGGGCTCCATCACCACGGCGGCGGTGATCGCGGGCACGAGCAGCATCCCCGCGCTGATGATCGTCCAGTTGCGCCCGCCGAACCGCGCGACGGCGAAGGTGTACGGCACCCGCAGCACCCCGCCCACCAGCGTGGGCATCGCGACCAGGAAGAACTTCCCGGCCGGGTCGACACCGTACTCCGGCCCCATGAACAGCACCATCACCGACCACAGGCTCCAGATGGAGAAGCCGATGTGCTCGGAGAGGATGGAGAAGACCAGGTTCCGGGTGGCTATCCGCTCCCCCTCCTCCCTCCAGAACGTCTCGTCCTCCGGGTCCCACTGCTCGATCCAGCGGCCCCCCTTGCGAGCGGCGGTGGTGGTCGGGGCAGTCATCACGCCTCCACAGTTCTCGGTGTCGCTGCCCGACGGTAGGGACGGCGGATTTCCGGGCTGTGGCGGCAGGTGACGCGGACGAAACCTTGCTCTCACCTGGGGGGCCGGGTGGCGGTGAGGGGGATTTCGGAGGTCCCCGGGCCGGAGTCCCGCCTCCCCGGGGTTTCCCTCGTGCGGTGGAGCCGTGCCCATCGCATACGCGACGCGAGGTATCGCCCGGTACCGTACGCGGTGCACCGCCCGCCCGCCCCGCCGGAGGATCGCATGAGCAGCCAGCCGGATCACCCGTACGACCCGGTGACCGCACAACCGGCCAGTACTCCCGAGGCGCTGCGCGCGGCAGTGGCGCAGGTCGCGCCCGGGTCCCTGGCCGCCTTCGACGCCGAGCGCGCGGAGGCGGCGCAGCAGGCCCGCGCCGAGGTGAGCGCGGCCCCGCTGCGCAGCTTCACCCGGCAATGGGCGGTCAACGTGGCGATCGCGCGCCACCCGGCGCGCGCTGCCCGTCTCCGCGAGCTGGAAGCGCTGATCGCGGAGACGGACGACCTCGTCCAGGCACGCGAGGCCGCCGCGGAGGTGGGCCGGATCCTGGACGCGGCGTTCGCCGAGGCCGGGGTGCAGCGAGGAGACGCGTGAGCGACGCATGGCGCTGGGAGTACGACCCGGACGAAGCGCACGTCGTCGCGGGGCTGCCCAGCCATGTGATCAGCGAGGTCGAGCGCCTCGCGCATGAACTGGTCGACCTCGCCGGCCTGGGCGTCGATGTCACGGATATCGGCAAGGGGCCTCAACCGGGTGTCCCGGGTGGGCTGCGCCGCCTCGGTATCGGCGGGGACGGCTGGCTGTATTTCCTGGCCATGCCACGTCTGCGGCTCATCGTCGTCACACGCGTCATTCCGCCGTACGAAGATCTCTGAGCACCCGATCCGCCTCGGGGCGCGGCAGCCATGAATCCGGTGGGCGGGCGAGCCAGCCGGACGCGGTGGCGAGCGCGCGGGCCGCGGCGTGGAGGGCGTCCAGGCCGGGGTGGGCGAGGCCCTTGCGCCACACGATGGACACCGGGGAGAGCGGAACGGGCTCGGTGAGGGGCCGCAGCACCGCGCCGGGGAGGTGGGTGAACACCTCGCTGGCCAGCACCGACCAGCGGCGCTTGGTCACCACCCGGATGAACTCCTCGTCCCCGTCGATCTCCGGGAACGGCTCCGCCATCGCGATCCCGCGTCCCGCGAAGAGCTGGTCGGCCAGGTCCGTCCACTCGGTGGTGGTGTCGTTGCCCGCCGCCGCGTACAGGGTCTCGCCCACGAGCGCGGACAGCGGGATCTCCTCGAGCCGGGCCAGCGGATGGTCCTCGCGCAGGACCACGGCGATGCGCTCGTAGCGGATCAGCCGGTGGTCCAGCCGGGCGAGCACGGCGGGGTCGAGGCCGCGGGCCCGGCCGAAGGAGACGTCGAGGCGTCCGGCGAGGAGTTCGGCGGCGGCCCCCGCCAGTCCGCTGTGGAAGCGGGCCACCAGCTCGGTCTCGGGGCCGATGCGGCGCCGCGCCTCCGCCAGCACCTGGCTTCCGGTGCTCACCGGGGCGCTCACGTCCACCAGCAGCGGGCGGTGCTCGGCCCCGCTGAAGGCCGCCGCCAGGTCGTCCTGGGCCTGGAGCACCCGCCGGGCGTACGGCAGCAGCCGTACGCCCGCGGCCGTGAGGGCGACCTGGCGGGTGGTACGGACGAACAGCTCCGCGCCCACCTCCCGCTCCAGGCGCCGGATGTCGCGGCTGAGGGCCTGCTGGGCGACGTAGAGGCGGGCGGCGGCGCGGGTGAAGTGCAGTTCGTCGGCGACGGCGGTGAAGGCGCGCAGCAGGCGCGGTTCGATGTCCCGGTTCACCCGCTCATGGTGACCGACGCGCCCCTCGATCCTCACCCGACCAGCATTGACAACAGAGATGCGTGAATGGCCCCGGATCAGGTGTTGGACCACCCCCGGCCGGGCCCGGGACCGTAGCAACATGATCCTCTTCCTCGCCTCCCGCCCCGTCGTCCCCCGCCCCTCCCGCCCCGGCACCGCCCCGCCGCGCCGCCGCTCCCCGCTCACCACCTTCGCGACCTCCGTCCGACGACTGCGGGCCCGGAACCGCACCCGCGTGGCCGAGCCGACACCCCCACCACACGCGTCCCGGTCGGCGCGACGCTGATGCCCCCGACCGGCGCGAGTCCCCTGCGAGGCCACGGCCGAGTGACCCAGCGGCGGTCATGAACCGGGCCGGCCGCCGTCGGCCTCCGCCAGGAAGGGCCTGAGCAGGGACAGCAGGGGGCCGGGGCGTTCCTCGGGGAGGAAGTGGCCGCTGTCGTCGATCACGGCGCCGCGGGTCGCCGGGGCGACCTGGCCGAGGCTGTGCACGGGAGCCGGGCCGCCGGCCCGGCCGCAGCCGATGGCCAGGGTGGGCATCGGGAGCGGAGTGCGGGCGAGTTCGGTGAGGGCGGCGGTGTCGGCGGGGGCGTTGCGGTAGTACGCGAAGCCGCCTGCCAGCCGGCCCGGGCGGGTGTAGCTGCGCAGATAGGTGTCGACGTCGGCGGGGCGGATGGCCCCGGTCTCCAGGGCGTGCCCGTAGAAGTGCTCCAGCAGGATCCGTTCCCGGCCCTCCGCCAGCTCCTCCGCGAGCCCGGGCACCGAGAAGAAACCGAAGTGCCAGAGCCCGGCGCGGGCGATCAGTTCGCTCAGCCCGAAGCCGTGCAGGGGCACGGCGAGCAGGGTGAAGCTGCGGACCCGGGCGGGGTGGGCGGCGGCCCACGCATAGCCGATCGGGCCGCCCAGGTCGTGGCCGACGACATGGACCCGGTCCAGGCCCAGCTCGGCGCGCCAGGCGTCGAGGAGGTCGGCGGCGATCTTGACGCCGTGGCCGTGCGGGGAGGAGCCCGAGTCGCCCAGGCCCGGCAGGTCCACCGCGAACACCTCGTGGTGGCGGGCGAGCTCGGGGATCACCTTGCGCCAGGCGTACCAGGTCTGCGGCCAGCCGTGGAGCAGGACCACGGGGGTCCCTGATCCCGGCCCCGCCGCCCGCACCCAGTGCAGCCGTACGCCCTCGATCGTCGTCTCGCGGTGTTCTCGCGTTTCGCTCATGCGGGCCAGTCGAACACCGGCGCGACGATGCTTTCCTCTTTGATATATGAGAGGTGAAGGGATTATCTGCGATCGGATATAGGCTTGGCTCTTATGGAGCTGCGCCACCTCCGCTACGCGCTCACCCTCTCCGAGCACGCCCACTTCGGTCGCGCCGCCGCCGCGCTGGGCATCCGGCAGCCCCCGCTGTCCCAGCAGATCAAGGCGCTGGAGACCGAGCTGGGCGTACGGCTCTTCGACCGCACCGGGCACGGGGTGCGGCCCACCGCCGCGGGTGAGGCGTTCCTGGCCCGGGCCCGTCAGGTGCTGGACCATCTCGACCTCGCCGTACGGGACGCGGCCGACGCCGGACGGGGCGAGACCGGTTCGCTCGCCATCGGCTTCCTCGGCACCGCGCTGGCCGCCGTGCTCCCCGAGGTGCTCACCGCCTTCCGGACCCGCCGCCCGCAGGTCCGGCTGGAGCTGCGGGAACTCCCCAGCACCCGGCAGATCGAGGCACTGCTGGACGGCAGCCTGGACGCCGGGGTCATCTGCGGCCCGCCGCCCGCGGCCGCCCGGCGGCGGCTGACCAGCCTGCCACTGGGCCGGGAGACCCTGGTGGCGGCGGTGCCGTCCGGCCACCCGCTGACCAGCGCCACGGCCGTGCCCGTACGGGCACTGGACAGCGAGCCGCTGATCCTCTCCTCGCGGCAGGCCGAGCCCGCCGCCGCCGATGTGGCGCTGGCCGTATGCCGCGCCGCCGGGGTCGAGCCGCGGATCGCGCACGAGGCGCACAATCTGCACACCCTGCTGGGGCTGGTCGCCTGCGGGCTCGGCATCGGCATCGGACCGGCGGGGATGCGGCGCTTCCGGCACGTGGGGGTGACCCTGCTGCCGCTGGAACCGGCCGCCGCCGGGCTGGAGTTCCACCTCGCCCACCGCTTCGGCCCGCTCCCGAGCGTCCTGGGCGCCTTCCTCCGCACGGTGCGCCAGGTCCACAAGGGCTGAGGCCCCCCGCGCTTCCGGGTACGCCCGTTTTGTCAACGGCATTGACATATCTCTACCACCCCTCGTATACCTCTCCCCATCGAAGCGCTTCGACGAACGTTGCACGTGCGCCCTTCCTTCCAACCCTCCCGGAGGCTGCGGATGTTGACGGCACGGAAACGAACGAAACGAACGGTGGCCGTCATCGCGGCCGCACTGGCCGCATCCCTGGTCATAGCGGGTTGCGGGGACAGCGGGGACGAGGCCGGGGACGGCAAGTCGCTCAAACTCTGGCACTACGAGGCGCCCAACAGCGCCATGGGCATCGCCTGGAAGCAGGCGATCGAGGAGTTCAAGAAGAGCCATCCGGGCGTCACCGTGAAGGTCGAGGAGAAGGGCTTCGAACAGATCCAGAAAACCGCCTCGATGGTCCTCAACTCCGGTGACGCGCCCGATCTGATGGAGTACAACAAGGGCAACGCCACCACCGGCCTGCTCTCCAAGCAGGGCCTGCTCACCGACCTCACCCCCGAGGTCACCAAGCGCGGCTGGGACAAGCCGCTCAGCCCCGGCGTGCGCACCACCAGCCGCTACGACGCCCAGGGCGTGATGGGCTCCGGCAACTGGTACGGGATCCCCAACTACGCCGAGTACACGATGGTCTTCTACAACAAGACCCTCTTCGCCGAGCACCACATCAAGGTCCCGACGACCTTCGCCGAATTCACCGCCGCCCTGAAGGCGTTCAAGGACAAGGGCGTCACCCCGCTCGCCGGCGCGGGCGCCGAATACCCCGCCCAGCAGTACGTGTACCAGCTCGCCCTCTCCAAGGCCGACCGCTCCTGGGTGGACGCCTACGAGCAGTACCAGGGCAAGCCGGACTTCCACGACGCCGCCTGGACCTATGGCGCGACCACCTTCGCCGACTGGGTGAAGAAGGGCTACATCGCCAAGAGCTCGAGCGGCGCCAAGGCCGAGGACGCGGGCGCGGCCTTCATCGCGGGGAAGTACCCGATGTTCTTCTCCGGCAGTTGGTGGTTCGGCCGCTTCACATCCGAGATGAAGGACGAGTGGGGCACCTTCCCCTTCCCCGGCTCCAAGCTCACCCTCGGCTCCGGCGGCAATCTCTGGGTCGTCCCCAAGGGCGCCAAGAACAAGCAGCTCGCCTACGACTTCATCGACATCACGATGAAGAAGGGCATCCAGAACACCCTCGGCAACAACGGCGGAGTGCCCGTGGCCGCCGATCCCTCGGCGATCACCGACCCCAAGTCCAAGGCCCTGATCAAGGACTTCACCACCTACGCCGACGGCGACGGCCTGGCCTTCTACCCCGACTGGCCGGTCCCCGGCTTCTACGACGTCCTCGTCTCCGAGACCCAGAAGCTGATCAACGGCAGCGCGGGGCCCGACGCCTATCTGGACGCGCTGAAGAAGGCGTACGACGCGGGCGCGCCGAAGGGATGAGCTCCCGATGAGCTCCCACAGCAAGGCACCGCTCCTACGGCGCCGCGAATATCCGTACGCCCTGTTCCTGCTCCCCGGCGCGCTGGCCTTCCTCGCCGTCATCGTCGTCCCGTTCCTGATGAACACCGGGATCAGCCTCACCCACTGGCAGGGCGTGGGCAGCCCCGAGTGGGCCGGTCTTGACAACTACCGCGATCTGCTGGACGACTCCGCCTTCTGGGAGTCCTTCCGGCACAGCCTGGCCATGGTGGTGGCGATGGCGGTGCTCCCCACCGCGCTCGGCCTGGTGCTGGCCGCCGCGCTCTTCGACTACATCGCCAAGCACATCGGCACCCGCACCGCGAGCGTGCTGCGCGCCTGCTTCTATCTGCCGCAGGTGCTGCCGATCGCGGTGGCCGGAATCGTCTGGAGCTGGATCCTGGCCCCGGAGAACGGCGCGCTCAACGAGGCGCTGGACGCCGTCGGCCTCGGCTCGCTGCGCCAGGACTGGCTGGGCGACCCGGACTTCGCGCTCTACAGCGTGATGGCCGTGATGGTGTGGGTCCAGCTCGGCTTTCCGCTGGTGGTCTTCATGGCGGGGCTGCAGCGCGCCGACCCGTCCCTGCACGAGGCGGCCGAGCTGGACGGGGCCTCGTGGTGGCGGCGGTTCTGGCATGTGACGCTGCCGCAGATCCGCCCGGAGATCTATGTCGTGCTGCTGTGGTGCACCATCGCGGCGCTCAAGGTCTTCGGCGCGGTGTATGTGCTCACCAAGGGCGGGCCGGGCGGGGCCACCAATGTCCCCTCGTACTTCTCCTTCCAGTCCTTCTTCGAGAAGACGCAGGTCGGGTACGGCTCCGCGGTCTCCACCGCCCTCACCGTGATCATCCTGGCGCTGGCCCTGGTGGCGTTGCGCCTGCAAACCCGGGCGGAGGACCAGTGAACGCCCTCGGAGGACCAGTGAACGCCGCCAAGCGACACCACGCCCCGGCCCGCTTTCCGGTGCTGGCCGCGCTGATCGTGGCGGCCGCCCTCATGGTGCTGCCGTTCCTCGTGGTGGCCCTCAACGCGGTGAAGTCGCCCGCCGACTACTCCGCGAACGGCCCGCTGAGCCTGCCCGAGGGGATCCACCTCGACGGCCTCAGGGACTTCTGGCAGCGGGTGGACTTCGGCCGGAAGCTGTTCAACTCCGCGCTGATCTCCGGCTCGGTGGCGGTGCTCGCCGCGCTGCTGTCGGTGCTCAACGCGTACGCGATCGGCATCGGGCGGGTCAGGGGCCGCCCCTGGGTGCTGGCCTTCTTCGTGCTGGCCAACATGCTGCCGCAGGAGGCCCTGGTCTACCCCGTCTACTACCTGTCCAAGCAGGTGGGCCTGTACGACACCCGGCTGAGCGTGATCATCGTCTTCACCGTGATCCAGTCGGCCTTCGGCACCTATCTGCTCTCCTCCGTGCTCGGCGCCTTCCCCAAGGAGGTCATCGAGGCGGCCCGGATCGACGGCGCCACCAAGTGGCAGGTGCTGTGGCGGGTCGTGGTGCCGGTCAGCCGCCCCACCATCGGGGTGCTGCTGGTCTTCTTCTTCATCTGGACCTGGAACGAGTTCCTGCTGCCCCTGGTGATGCTGATCTCCAACGACAACCAGACGGTCTCGGTGGCGCTCGGCGTCCTCCAGGGCCAGCGGCTGATGGACGCCACCATGACCAACGCGGCCGCCCTGCTGGGGGTGCTCCCCGCGTTCTGCTTCTTCCTGATCTTCCAGCGGACCCTGACCCGTGGCATCGCCATGGGCGCGGTCAAATGACGAGGAGGGCCGCATTCGCATGAAGTTCAGCGATGGCTATTGGAGGCTGCGCGAGGGCGTCCACGCCGCGTACCCCCAGGGGGTGCTCGATGTGGAGACCGGCCCCGGCACCCTCACCGTCCACGCCCCCACCCATCCCGTACGCCACCGCGGCGATCTGCTCAAGGGTCCCGCCCTCACCCTGACCTGCACCGCCCCCATGCCCGATGTGATCGCCGTCCGGATCACCCACTTCGCGGGCGGGGTGGATCGCGGCCCGTCGTTCGACATCGCCCGCCAGGAGGGCGATACCACGGTGCGCTGCGACGCCGAGGAGGCCCGGCTCACCTCGGGCGCGCTCTCGGTGCACTTCGCCCGCACCGGACCCTGGCGGATGGACTTCGAGGCCGCCGGGCGCACGCTCACCAGCAGCGGCGTCAAGGACATGGGCATCATGGAGACCGCCGACGGCCACCACTACCTGCGCGAACGGCTCGCGCTGCGGGTCGGCACCTCGGTCTACGGCCTCGGCGAGCGCTTCGGCCCGCTGGTGAAGAACGGCCAGGCCGTCGACATCTGGAACGCCGACGGCGGCACCGCCACCGAGCAGGCGTACAAGAACGTCCCGTTCCTCCTCACCGACGCGGGCTACGGCGTCTTCGTCGACCACCCCGGCCGGGTCTCCTTCGAGGTCGGCTCGGAGGCGGTCTCCCGGCTCCAGTTCAGCGCCGAGGACCAGGAGCTCACGTACTACGTCATCCACGGGCCAAGCCCCAAGGAGATCCTGCGCCGCTACACCGCGCTCACCGGCCGCCCCGCGCTGCCGCCCGCGTGGTCCTTCGGGCTGTGGCTGTCCACCTCCTTCACCACCTCCTACGACGAGGAGACGGTCGCCGGCTTCGTGGACGGCATGGCGGAGCGCGCGCTGCCGCTGTCCGTCTTCCACTTCGACTGCTTCTGGATGCGCGAGTACCAGTGGTGCGACTTCACCTGGGATCCGCGGGTCTTCCCCGACCCGGAGGGCATGCTGCGCCGGCTGCGCGAGCGGGGGCTGAGGATCTCCGTCTGGATCAATCCGTACATCGGCCAGCGCTCCCCGCTCTTCGCCGAGGGCAAGGCGGCCGGGCATCTGCTGAAGCGGCCGGACGGCTCGGTGTGGCAGTGGGACCTGTGGCAGCCGGGCATGGCGCTGGTGGACTTCACCAGCCCCGAGGCCCGCGCCTGGTACGCGGCCAAGCTGACCGCGCTGCTGGACATGGGCGTGGACTGCTTCAAGACCGACTTCGGCGAGCGGGTGCCGCTGGACGTGGTCTACGCGGACGGCTCCGACCCCGAGCGGATGCACAACTACTACACCCAGCTCTACAACCGCACCGTCCACGAGGCGCTGAGCGAGCGTCGCGGCGAGGGCGAGGCGGTGGTCTTCGCGCGCTCGGCCACGGCGGGCGGCCAGCGGTTCCCGGTGCACTGGGGCGGCGACTGCGAGTCCACTTACGAGGCGATGGCCGAATCGCTGCGCGGCGGGCTCTCGCTGGGTCTTTCCGGCTTCGGCTTCTGGAGCCATGACATCGGCGGCTTCGAGGGCACCCCGGACCCGGCCCTGTTCAAGCGGTGGATCGCCTTCGGGCTGCTGTCCTCGCACAGCAGACTGCACGGCTCGTCCTCCTACCGGGTGCCGTGGCTCTTCGACGAGGAGTCGGTCGAGGTGCTGCGCCACTTCACCCGGCTGAAGCTGCGGCTGATGCCGTATCTGTACGAGGCGGCACGGCAGGCGCACACCGAGGGCATCCCGGTGATGCGGGCCATGGTCCTGGAGTTCCCGGACGACCCCGGGTGCGCGGGGCTCGAGCGGCAGTACATGCTCGGCGGGGATCTGCTGGTCGCCCCGGTCTTCGACGACGAGGGCGAGGTGACGTACTACGTACCGGAGGGCGTCTGGACGCATGTGCCCAGCGGGCGGGCGGTGCGCGGCCCGCGCTGGGTGCGCGAGACCCACGACTTCCTCAGCGTCCCGCTGCTGGCCCGCCCCGGCGCGGTGATCCCGTTCGGGGCGGCCGACGACCGCCCCGACGCCGACTGGGCGGACGGGATCACGCTGCGGGTGTACGAACCGGCGGCGGACCCGGTCACGGTGCGGGTGCCGCGCCCGGACGGCACGACGGCCGCCACCTTCACCGTCGTCCGGGACGGGGCGGTGCTGCGCGCCGAGGCCACCGGCACCTCGGCGCCCTGGCGGCTGGAGGTGGCCGGCGGCCCGTCCGCGGACGCGGCGACGGGGACGGCGGTGCTGACGGTGCGGCTTCCGCCTGGCGGCGGCGGGGCCTGACCTCAGCTCAGCGGTGGGGCTTGACCTCAGCAGTTCCGGGGCCTGACCTCAGCAGCGGTGGGGCTTGGCCTCAGCAGCGGTGGGGCTTGGCCCAGGAGCACTCGCGTCCGGCGTCGGCCGTGGCGGCCGTGGCACCCGTGGCGTCGTCCCGTACGGCACGGGGCCGCACCGCCTCCGCATGGCCCTCGCCGGACTTCGCGAGCGTCACCACGATCGCGTCCTCCAGGTTCTTCACGGACGGGGCGAGGTAGTTGTTGAGGACCACGCTGTAGACCAGCTCCCTGCCGTCCGCGTCGGTGACATAGCCGGAGAGCGCGGAGGCGCCGGTCAGGGAGCCGGTCTTGCCGCGCGCGTTCCCGGCCGCCGGGGTGGAGCACATCCGCGTACGCAGGGTGCCGCCCACGAACCGGTCCGGGGCGCAGGCCACCGGCAGCGAGGCGTACCAGTCGGCGTACCAGGGCTCGTCGCGCACCGACAGCAGCAGCTCGGTGAGGCGCCCGGCGGCGATGTTGTCCATCCGCGACAGCCCCGAGCCGTCCACCTGGCGCACCGCGCCGGTGTCCACGCCCCGCTTCTTCAGCCAGTCGGCGATGGCGGCGAGCCCCGCGTCCCAGGTGCCGCGCCCGGCCGTCTCGTAGCCGATGGCCTTGGTGAGCGCCTCGGCGTGGATGTTGTTGGACAGCTTCATGAAAGGGATGAGCAGTTCCTTCAGCGGCATGGAGCGGTGCGAGGCGAGTGTGTGGGCATCCGCCGGGGCGGCCCGGCCCAGGCGGGTGGGCCCGGCCACGCGGACGCCGTGCCGTTCTAGGGCGTCGGCGAAGACCGAGGTGGCGTAGCCGGTGGGCGCCCAGACGCTGACCCACTCCTTGGCGGTCGCCGCCCCGGCCGGGAGGGCGCCGCTGACGGTGATGGTGTTGGAGCCGTGCTGCCGCTCGACGGTGAGGCTGCCGCTTCCGGTGGTCGCGCGGTTGTCGACCCGTACGTACGCGTTCGGCGGCGTGACGGTGACCTTCGGCCGGTCGCCGGCGGCCGCGCCCGGGGTGACCTCCACGATGACGCTGCCCGCGTCGTAGTCGGTGTCGGGGGCGAGGGTCAGCGCGGAGATCTGCGCCGCGTAGTACGAGGACTCGTCGTCGGCCGCCCAGGAGCGGCCCACCCGCTGGGCGTCGAAGCGGGTGTCATCGGCGATCAGCCGCCCGCTGACCTTGGTGATCCCCGCGTCGGCGACGCCCTTCGCCAGCCGGTCGTAGTCCCCGGCGAGCATCGTGGGGTCGCCGGTGCCGCGCAGGAAGAGATCGCCCCGGAGGGTGTGCCCGCGTCGGCTGCCGTCGGTCAGCACATCGGTGCGGAAGCGGTGGTCGGGGCCGAGCAGCCCCATGGCGGCGGCCGAGGTGAACAGCTTGGTGTTGGAGGCGGGCATCAGCCGGTCGTCGGGCCGGTGCCGGTAGACCACGGCACCGGAGTCGGCGTCGGCGACCACGACTCCGGCCGCGCCGCCCTTCAGCAGGGGGTCGGCGAGGATGGTGTCGATGGCGTCACCGATCCCGGCGCGGGAGGCGTCCGCACCGGCTGGTGAGCTCCAGGTGAGGGTGCAGGCGAGTCCGATGACGAGGGGCCAGATCCAGCCGTGCGCACGACGGTTCAAGGGTCTGCTCATGTCACGGGAGGATCCCGCACCGCATCGTTTCGCGACAGAGCGCGCGGGCGCGAGGCCATCCCCCGCAGCGCCGGGTCCAAAGCCATCCCCCGGCGCGGGGCCCACGGCCGTGTCAGCCACGTCCGCGCGGGATCCTCGGCCGTCAGCCGCCCCCGGCTGATCGCCCCACCGTCAGGGCGAGGCCGCCCGGGAGGGCGGCGACGGCCTCGCGGAGGCGGTCGGCCAGTTCCTCGGCGGTGGGCGGCTCGGTACGGCCCGCCTCGCGCGCCTCGTCCGCCCGCGCCACCCAGCCCGCCAGCGCCCCGTGGAACGCGGCGACCAGCATGTCCACGGCCAGCCGCGGCCGGAGGTCGCCCAGCGTGCCGAGGCCGAATCGGCGGTGCAGTATCGCCAGCGCCTCCTGCGTGGTGGCCTCGCAGAACTGCAAACCGTGCGCGCCCATCGAAGGCGTCCGCTCGGCCAGCCGCCGACTGAGCAGCAGCCGGCGGGCCCAGCCCTCGTCGTCCATCCGCGCCAGCGCGGCCAGCAGCGCGTCCCGCCCCAGCTCCACCACCGGCAGCCCGTCCGGCTCCGCCGTCTCCAGCTCCTCCAGGAAGGCCCGCCACAGGTCCTGGTCGGGGGCCATCGCGACGTCTTCCTTGCTGGTGAAGGTGCGGAAGAAGGTGCGCTTGGAGACCTCCACCTCCTCGCACAGCTCATCCAGCGTCACCCCGCCGAAGCCGCGCCGGGTGAACAGCTCCAGCGCGGTGTCTATCAGCGTCTGACGGGTGCGCCGCTTCTTGCGTTCGCGCAGTGAGGAGTCGGGAGCGGCAGTCACGGCGAAAAGTGTAGCCGTCATCGACGATGCCACTTGCACGCGTTTGCCACTCAGTGGCATAACTGATGTCGCCATCATTCACCGGAAAGGCGAACCGCCATGCGCGCCCTGCTCGTTGACCACTCCTCCCCCTCCGGCCTCCGCATCGGCGAAGCCGCCGACCCCGAACCCGCCCCGCACCAGGCGCTGGTCCGGGTGACCGCCACTTCCCTCAACTACGGCGAGGTCGCCCACCGGACCGAGGTCCCTGACGGCACCGTCCTGGGCTGGGACGCCGCCGGAGTGGTCGAGCGCGCGGCCGCCGACGGCTCGGGACCGGCCGCCGGAACCCCCGTCGTCACCCTGGGCGCGGACGGCGGCTGGGCGGAGCTGCGCGCGGTGGACACCGGGATGCTGGGCGTCCCGCCCGCCGGTGCCGACCCCGGCGCGATCAGCACCGTCCCGGTCGCGGGCGGCAGCGCCCTGCGCGCGCTGCGCCGGATCGGCGACACCCTCGGCCGGCGCATCCTGGTCACGGGCGCCACCGGCGGAGTCGGCCGCTATGCCGTCCAGCTCGCCCGGCTGGGCGGCGCGTACGTCATCGCCTCCACCGGCGATCCGGCGGCCCACGGCGACGGTCTGCGTGCCCTGGGCGCCCACCAGGTGGTCACGGACCCGGCGGAGATCGACGAGCCGGTGCACGGAGTGGTGGACAACGTCGGCGGACCACAGCTGGTGGCGGCGTACGACAAGCTCGCCGCGCACGGCACCCTGGTGTCCGTCGGCCATGTGACGGGCCAGCCCGAGACCTTCCCGTTCGGCGCCCTCTACGGCAACGAAGGCCGCCACAACCGCTCCATCGTCACCTTCTACCTGCTGGACCGCCCCGACATCGGCGCGGACCTCGGCTGGCTCGCGGAGCGCGTAGCGACGGGCGACCTGGACCCCCAGATCACCTGGCGCGGCGGCTGGGACCGAGCCGAGGAGGCCGTCACCGCCCTCACCGAGCGCCGCCTCCACGGCAAGGCGGTCCTGGACATCGGCTGACCCACCGGCCGAACGACAGCCCTACGCCCGGACGGGGCGCACCATCACCGTCAGTACCGGCGCCTCCGGCGAAGACTGCGCGGTGCCCACCGTCCGGTAGCCCCATGACACGTAGAGGGCCTGCACCCTCCCGTCCTGGTTCAAGGGGTTCACCATCAAGGAGACCTGTGTCTCGGGCCGCCCGGCCAAGAGCACGTCATGGAGCTTGCGGGCAGTCCCCTGCCTGCGCCACCGCTGGCGGACCATCATCTCTTTCACCGCGACTGTGGAAACCCCCGCGACGGTCGGCTCAGCCTCCGGGCGGGTGCGACGCCACCATCGGTCATCCGCTCCGGTGAGCCGGTTGGCGTAGATGTAGCCGATGGGCTCACCGGAGTCATACGCCACCACGGCCTCCCACCCCGGTTCCCCGGCATGTCGGTGCAGCCGCTCCCCGAATGTCTCCGGGGCGTAGTGCGGCAGGTGGAGCTTGTGCGCCCAGCACTCTCGGTAGATGCCCAGCAGGTCATCCCACACGGACTCCACGTCACCAATCCGAACGAAGCTCACGTTGCCTTCCGCCGCTGCCCCGGTCATGAGGAGACCGTCAGCTGGGCAGGGCCCCGGTGCGGGCCGCGAATTCCCGCACGCCCGGCACGCGGGCGGGCAGGTACAGCAGGTCCGCCGTCAGGGCACGCAGTGCGGGCCGCCGCGCTTCCTGCGGCGCCTCCTGCTCCACCTTGCGGAGCGCCGCGAAGGTCTGCGGATGGTCGCCGAGGGCGTGCCACATGCGAGCCGTATCCGTCCAGGCCCGGGCGCGGCGCTCGGCCGTCGGCATGCGGTCGATGTTCAGCCGTGCGGCGACCTTCACGCCCTCGTCAGGCGTGCCGAGTGCGTTGAGCACGCCGATCCGGTACACGTCCACCTGCGTCTGGCTGGCGTCCACGGTGAACAGTCCCGGTACCGCTTGGCGCCGCTCCGTCTCCTCCTGAGCTTCGTCCAGCAGGCCCAGCGCCGTGGCGCGGTCCCTGCTGGTGGCCGCTGTGTACGCGGCCGTCAGCAGCAGCGTCGTACGCACCGCCCCGGTCGAGGACCGGTCCACATCCAAATCGGCCGCCTCCTGGGTGAGCAGCCGCACCGCGGCCGGGCACCGCCCCGAGCGCCGCATGGTGATCGCGAGCACCCGGGAGGACTCACCAATCGGAACCGGGTGGCCGCTGGCCCGGGCCGCGGCCAGCGCACGGTCGGCAGCCACCCAGGCCGCGTCGTTGTGCTGTTTGAGCGCCAACTCGGCGGCCAGCACATATGCCCGCGCGAGCACCATGCTCACCTGCTCGCGCGCCCGCCCGCTCGACGCGTCCCGCGTCGCCGAGGCCGCGGCAAGCAGGCCCGGGAGCGCGCGACCGAGAGAGGTGTAGCGAGCGGCGCAGAAGTCCGATCGTGCGGCCGCTGCCTGCTGGACGAGGCGGGCCGGCGGAACCGGGGCAGCAGAAGGGAGCCGGAAGAGAGCGTCCTCAAGTCCGGCCGCCGGGTCGAAGGGGCCGGACGCGGCACCGGCTGGTGCGGTGCCGACAACGGCCGTTGTCCCGGCTGCCAACGCACCGGTGAGCAGTTCCCTACGACGCACCGCATCCTCCTCGCCCGATGGACACTCCACGGTATCGACCATGGGTCCGCCCGGCACAGGAGTCGCGATCAGCCGGTCGAGTGGGAGGTGCAAGAACGCCGCGAACCGCACCAGCGCAGCGTGGTCGAGCCGCATGCGACCGGACTCGATCCGGGAGACGGCCGACGCGGAGTAGCCACACGCCTGACCGACTTGCGCCTGAGTGAGGCGGGCGGCGCAGCGGGCGCCACGAAGGATCGCCCCGATGTCAACTCTCGCTGAACCAACGTCCATAGGTACCTCCTACGGAACAACGGGAGACACGACATTAGGGATACCGCGGGCGGGTGGGGAGGGCGTACGGAAGCACGCCATGTGCGGGTTCGGCACACGACGTGCGGAATGCCACCTCACGCTCCCGCACGAGGCGGTGGGCCGCGATGGTGATGACACGCCCGGCGGCAGACCGGGCATTCCCAACGGCATGCGGCGAGCCCCATTCCCCGGGGTCTCCACGCTGCCTGGCCCACTCACCAGAAGGCCGACGAGATGACCACGATGATGATCAGCAAGCCCTCACCGCTCACGCCCACCTGCACAGGCCATCCGACCTACACCCAGTCGCTCCCATGCACCGAGGAGGCCGTGGGCATCGCGCGCCTGTCCGTCGCCGCGACCCTGCACGCCTGGGGGCTGGAGGACTTGGTGGACGACGCCCGCTTGATCGCCTCAGAGCTGGCCACCAACGCGATCCGGCACGTCACCCGCCACATCCCCGATCCCGAGCAGCGCGGCTGCTTCCGCCTCAAGGTCGAACGCCCCAGCGATCACCTGGTACGAATCTCGACGTTCGACCGATCCCGCACGATCCCCCGCGTCATCGAGGCGAGCGAAACAGCTGAGTCCGGGCGCGGCATGGCCGTAGTGGACGCCGTCTCCTGCCGGTGGGGTATCGACCCCAAGCCGTGGGGCAAAGGCGTCTGGGCAGAGTGTGCCACCCCGGGTGACCTCCCGTGACGCACGACCGGCGATGGGCGCCCGTCCCTCACCCCTGAGCGAAGAATGCGGGCACACCACATCCACCTACACGAATGGAGAAACCATGACCACGTGCACCACCCCCAGCCAGCCCGCCCCGGTCCGCCCGTGGGGCCTGGGCCGACTCGGCCCGTACCCCACGGCGGCGGAGGTGCCGTTCACCACCGTCACCATCGACCCGGACACCCAGACCGGCGTTTTCCGCGACCGTGCCGGCCTGGTAGTCGAGATGGGCAGGCACGGCACCAGCTCCGCCACCTCAACATCGACCGTGACGAAACTGGACTCGCGCAACGACGCGGGCTCCGACCAGGACTCCCAGCAGGACTGACAGCCCGATGGCCGACACCAAACCGGTCCTCGTGGTCACGGAACCGCTCGACATCACCGCCGACATGGTGCTCACCCATCTCAACGAGCGCGGTGTTCCCGTGGTCCGTTTCAATCCTGCGGATCTCCCGGCCGGGGAGCTGACGGTCTCGGCGCGATTCGGTGACCGCCCGGCCTCCACCCCGGTGGCCGGGCGGCTCCGTACGCCGTCGAGGACCGCCGACCTGGAGCATGTACGGGCGGTGTACTGGCGCCGCCCTGTCTGGCCCGCATTCGAGCACCTGGACGCGGACGACGCACGCTACGCCGCCGCGCAGGTCCGCCACGGGATCGCGGGCGTCCTCCACGCCCTCGACGGCCCGCTATGGGTCAACCACCCCGTCCGCAACGCGGCGGCCGACCACAAACTCACCCAACTCGCCACAGCCGTACGCCTCGGCCTCACCGTGCCCGCGACGCTGGTGACCAACGACCCCGGCGAGGCACGCAGGTTCATCGCCGCGCACGGACAGGTGATCACCAAGACGCTGCGCTGGACCCCGTACGAGCGAGACGGCATCGGCATGACGAGCTGGGCAGAGCCGGTCACCGCCGACGAGGTCGACGACACCGTGTCCGTGGCTCCGCACCTGTTCCAGGCCCGTGTGGACAAGGTGGCCGACCTTCGAGTGCTGGTCGTCGGGCAGCAGTCGTTCGCCGTCCGCATCGACTCCGGCCTGCTGGACTGGCGCAAGGACTACTCCGCCCTCTCCTACCGCGTGGTAGACCTGCCGAATCGGCTGGAAAAGGCGCTCCTCGCCTGCCTCGACCACTTCGCCCTCCCTACCGGCAGCTTTGACCTCGCCCTCGACCGCCACGGCGAACCCCACTGGCTCGAGCTGAACCCGAACGGCCAATGGGGGTGGCTGGAAGAGAGGACCGGCCTGCCGATGGCCGCCGCCTTCGCCGACCTACTCGCGCAAGGAGACACCTCCCGATGACACCCGACACCGCACCGGAGCGGCGTGCCCTCGCCGACCGGCTCGAGGAGGCCGGAGTCCTCACCCATCCGAAGTGGCGCGCGGCGGTCGAGGCCGTACCCCGTGAGCTGTTCCTCCGGCCCGGCGTGTTCCTGCCCGCCGACGATGGGCGCTGGCGGCCCGTCACCGCACTCGGCACCGACCCGAAGGAATGGTCCGAGATCGCCTACCGCGACGAGTCTCTGGTGACACAACTGGACGGGCACCTCACCGCCGACCAGGCCACCGAACCCGTC
The DNA here is from genome assembly GCF_055597465.1 of Streptomyces yongxingensis. Taxonomy (NCBI): domain Bacteria; kingdom Bacillati; phylum Actinomycetota; class Actinomycetes; order Kitasatosporales; family Streptomycetaceae; genus Streptomyces; species Streptomyces yongxingensis. Next base: position 6,652,274 of record NZ_CM145717.1, on the reverse strand, counting down.
CCTGGCGTGCCCACGTCGTCATCCACCACGCCGGTGACGGTCGTCGGCATGCTCGAGGCCCTGGATATCGAGGACGGTCACACCGCGCTGGAGGTCGGCACCGGTACCGGCTACTCCACCGCCCTGGTGTGCCACCGGCTCGGAGAAGACAACGTCACCACGATCGAAGTGGACCCGGGCGTGGCCGCCCGTGCGGATGCCGCCTTGGAGGCTGCCGGATACTCCACATGGACCGTGACCGGCGACGGCCTCCTCGGCCACCCCCGCCGCGCCCCTTACGACCGCGTCATCGCCACCTGTGCGGTACGCCGCGTCCCCCATACCTGGGTACGCCAGACCAAGCCGGGCGGCATCGTCCTCACCACCCTCGCCCCCGGCTCATGGGCGTACGGCACCGGCCTCGCCAAGGTCACCGTGAACGACGACGGCACAGCCGAGGGGCGGATCGTCGGGGAGTCGTCGTTCATGCAGGCCCGTTCCCAGGCCGTCGTGCCGCTCGCCGGCGACCTGTCGGCGCGCACCGCCTACGCCGACAGCGAGCGCGAAGCGAAGGTGCCGCCGACCCTGCTGGAGCAGTGGATGCCCGCCTTTCTCGCTCAGCTCACCGCGCCCGGCGCCCAGCTCGTACGTGCCACTGGGAGCAATGGCCGCCGACAGCTCTACGTCTTCGATGCCGACCGCGAGTCCTTCGCCGCGTTCACCGGGAACGGATCCGGCTGGACCGTCCGGCAGGGCGGGCCGGTGGCACTGTGGGACGACATCGAGCGGACGCTCATCGCCTGGCAGGACGCCGAACGTCCCGACATCAGCACCGTGCGGCTCCGCGTCACCCCCCGCTCGCACACGTACTGGATCGGCGACCGGCCCGCACTGCGCTGGGAACACCGGCTCGACTGATCACAGGCCATACACACGACGAAGGGCCCCGCCGTGGTGGCGGGGCCCTTCGTCGTACATGGGATGAGTGGAGATGGCGGGAATCGAACCCGCGTCCAACGGTGCGGAATCAGGGCTTCTCCGAGCGCAGTCCGCTGTGCTTTTCTCGGCCCCGGAGATCACGCGGACAAGTCTCCGACGGGCTCAGTCACTGTTTGATTTCCCACTACACCCCGTGACCGGGTCTAGTGGTTTAGTTCCCTAGTCGATGCCAGGATCCGGGTCGGGAACAGCCCCGGGCTGACACTTCGCAAGTCGCTACTTAGGCAGCGAGGGCGAAGGAATCGCGCTTGGTGTTGGCGATTATTGGTTGCGACATATGGTTAACGAGATCATTGCCGCTTCCTCGGCTCGCTTCCCCTGCTTCGACAGCCGCTGTCGAAACCGATCATCCCCATGTGGTGTTTTCAAGGTGGTGCCACGCCCTCGGTGGGGCGCAGAGCCATCATAGGTGAACAACGCGCGACAAGGCCACATCATTCCCGCCGCCCGGAGCGTCGCCCGGGGCGCGCGGCCCGGCGGCCTTCCGGCTGGTCAGGCCCGCTGCCGCCGCCGCGCCGCCGACATCGCCCGCTCGGCCTCGCGGCGGTCCTGCTTCTCCCGCAGGGTCTGGCGCTTGTCGTACTCCTTCTTACCCTTGGCCAGCGCGACCTCGACCTTGGCCCGGCCGTCCTTGAAGTACAGCGCCAGCGGCACCAGCGTGTGGCCGGTCTCCTGGGTCTTGCCGATCAGCTTGTCGATCTCCGCCCGGTGCAGCAGTAGCTTGCGCCGGCGGCGCGCCGAGTGGTTGGTCCAGGTGCCCTGGCTGTACTCGGGGATGTGCACGTTGTGCAGCCATGCCTCGCCGCCGTCCACCTGGGCGAAGCCGTCCACGAGCGAGGCCCGCCCCTGGCGCAGCGACTTCACCTCGGTCCCGGTCAGCACCAGACCGCACTCGTAGGTGTCCAGGATGTGATAGTCGTGCCGCGCCTTCTTGTTCTGCGCGATCAGCTTGCGACCCGTCTCTTTAGCCATGGTCAGGCCATTCTCGCACTAGGACCCGCCCCCGAGGCCACTCAATACCGTGCGCGCCCGCGCCTCCGCGGACGGGCCGTCGTCGCCCTTGACCGTCAGGTCCGGATCGATGCCCTCGCCGTCGACGTTACGCCCGGCCGGGGTCCGGTAGTGGCCGACGGTCAGCTCGGCGACCGAGCCGTCGGGCAGTTCGCTCGGCATCTGCACCGAGCCCTTGCCGAAGGTCCGGGAGCCCACGACCACGGCGCGGCCGCGGTCCTGGAGGGCGCCGGTGAGCAGCTCGGCGGCGCTCATGGTGCCGCCGTCGACCAGCACCACCAGCGGGCTGTCGGTGTCGCCGCCCGGTCGCGCGTCGAGAACGCGCTGGTCACCACGGACGTCATAGGTGGCGACCAGGCCACCGTCGAGGAAGGAGGAGGCGGCGGTGACGGCCTCGGAGACCAGCCCGCCGGAGTTGCCCCGCAGATCCAGCAGGATGCCGTCGCCCCGGGGGATGGCGCGCACCGCGCGCCGGATCCGCTCTCCGGTGCCCTTGGTGAACGAGTCGACCTTGATCCGGACGGCGCCGGGTCTGTGGTCGTCGTAGCCGCTGAGCCGGTCGACGGTCACCGGGTCCGTGGTCAGCCGGGCCCGGCGGAGCTCCTGCGTCCATGCGTGGCCGCCGCGCCGCAGCCCGAGCTCCACCCGGGTGCCCGGGGAGCCGTCGGCGGGGCCGCGCAGCAGCGCCACGACCTCGGTGACGGGCCGCCCGGTCACGGCCCTGTGGTCGACCGTGCGCAGTCGGTCACCGGCCCGGACCCCGGCCTTCTGGGCGGGGCTGCCGGGCTCGACGCGCTCCACCGCGATCCGCCCCTGGGCGTCCCGGCGGGCGGAGATCCCGACGCCGACGTAGGCGCCGTCGAGGGTCTGGCGGTAGCCCTCGTACTCACGGGCGCTGTAGACCGCGCCCCACCGGTCTCCGCTGCGGCTCACCACCTCACGGGCGGCCTTCGAACCGGACTTCCCGTCCTCCTGGGCCGCGGCCGCGGCCGCCTTGACCTGGTCGCTCTCGACCGCGCCGACGTAGGCGCGGGCCGGTATCCGGGCGGCTTGGGGGTCCCGGCGCGGTCCGGGCTCGGCGCCCCAGGAACCGACGGCCGCTCCGGTGGCGAGCACGCCGGCGAAGACCAGTGTCAGGGCGGCCCCGCGGCGAATGCGGCGGGGATGGACGAACAAACACGGGCCCGACATGCCGGTGAGTGTAGGGCACCAACAGGCGCCGTACCGGGGGTTGTCCGGTACGGCGCCCTGGGCGAATGTCACACCTTGAGGTACTTGCGGAGCGCGAAGAACGCCGCGAGAGCGGGCATGAGCAGGCCAATCGCCAGCACCAGTGGCAGCTTCGCCAGCACCGCGTCCCAGCCGATGAAGTTGATCACATCGATCTTGTCCACCAGCCAGTTGTTGACCAGGAAGTACTGCCCGCTCACCAGCAGTACACAGGCGAAGCCCGCGCCCAGCAGCCCCGCGATGGCGGCCTCCATGATGAACGGCATCTGGATGTAGAAGCTGGACGCGCCGACCAACCGCATGATCCCGGTCTCCCGGCGGCGGCTGAACGCCGACACCCGCACCGTGTTGACGATCAGCATCAGTGCGACGATCAGCATCAGCGTCATCACGCCGAGCGCCGCGAAGTTCATGCCGTTGAGCAGGTTGAACAGGTCGTCGACCAGGGCCTTTTGGTCCTGGACCTCCTGCACCCCGGGGCGGGCGGCGAAGGCCGTGGAGATGACGTCATAGCGCTCGGGGTCCTTCAGCTTGATGCGGAAGGACTCCTGCATCTGGTCCGGGGTCAGCGAGTCGGCCAGCGGTGAGTCGCCGAACTGCTCCTTGTAGTGCTTGTACGCCTCCTCACTGGTCTCGAAGTGCACCGACTCGACGATGTTCATCTGCTTGAGCTCGGACTCGATCTCCTGCTTCTGCGCCTCGGTGACCGCGCCCTTGGCGCAGTTGGCCGAGGTCTCCTTGTCATTCTTGTTGCAGAGGAAGATCGAGACGTTGACCTTGTCGTACCAGTAGCCCTTCATCGTGCTCACCTGCTCGCGCATGAGCAGGGACCCGCCGAACAGGGCGAGCGAGAGGGCCACGGAGACGATGACCGCGAAGGTCATCGTGAGATTGCGGCGGAGACCGACGCCGATCTCCGACAGGACGAACTGGGCGCGCATGGCGTCCTTTCAGTGCTGGTAGCCGTAGACGCCGCGGGACTGGTCGCGGACGAGGCGGCCCTTCTCAAGTTCGATCACGCGCTTGCGCATCTGGTCCACGATCTGCTGGTCGTGGGTGGCCATGACGACCGTGGTACCGGTCCGGTTGATCCGGTCCAGCAGCTTCATGATGCCGACGGAGGTCTGCGGGTCCAGGTTTCCCGTCGGTTCGTCGGCGATCAGCAGCATCGGACGGTTGACGAACGCGCGGGCGATGGCCACCCGCTGCTGTTCACCACCGGAGAGCTCGCCGGGCATACGGTCGTCCTTACCGCCAAGACCCACGAGATCGAGCACCTCGGGAACGGTTTTCCGAATGGCGCCGCGCGGCTTGCCGATCACCTCGAGCGCGAAGGCGACATTCTCCCCGACCGTCTTGTTGGGGAGCAGCCGGAAATCCTGGAAGACGGTCCCCAACTGGCGGCGCATCTGCGGCACCTTCCAGTTGGACAGCCGCGCGAGATCCTTCCCCAGCACATGGACCGCGCCATGGCTGGCCCGCTCCTCGCGGAGCAGCAGCCGGAGGAAAGTGGACTTTCCCGACCCCGAGGAGCCCACCAGGAAGACGAACTCGCCCTTCTCGATCTCGAGCGAGACATCCCGAAGTGCGGGACGGTTCTGCTTGGGGTAGGTCTTGGATACGTTGTCGAATCGGATCACTGGAGCACCACGGTGACCTGGGTAGCGGTACGGGCTGCCGCCGAAGCGGCTCCCGTCGGTGAGCGTGACCATACGCGAAGCGCGCATGGCCGCGCAGTCCGCCGTCCGGCGTGGGTGGGTTTCTTCACTGCACTATTGGGGTCAAACGGTTGACAAACCGCCTGCCGGGGCGGCTGAAACGGCCACGAAACCGGTACGGATGCGGCACGGAATCGTGCGGGGCGCGCCGAACCGGACGGAAGCTGGCACAGTGGAAGGGGAACCAACCCATTTCCCTGAGCGTTGGCCCCGTGTCTACTGCGGCACCGCCGCGCGGGAGGAGAAAGCGCATGACGTACGACAGGCTCGTCTGCGCCAACTGCGCGAGCCCCGTCAGCGAGGGCCGCTGCCCGGTCTGCCGGGCCAGCAGGGAGCGCCTCCAGCAGGAGGGCATGTTCGGCGGGCTGACCCCGGCCGCACTGATAGCGCTGCTGGTGGCGCTCATCGCGGTGGCCGTGCTCGCGCATGAGATGGCGACGGCGTAACCCAGCGTTACGAGGCGATCCGCCGGACCGGGCGCCCCTGACCGCACCAGGGGTCCGATGAACGCACAAGGGGCCCGGAGCGCTGCAGCGCTCCGGGCCCCTTACCGTGCGTGAGGCGCGCGATCAGGCCACGTTGTTGCGGTTCACCAGACGCGGCACGAAGCGGAAGCCGATACCACCGGCGATCATCGTCGCGGCGCCGACCAGCAGGAACGTGGTCTCGGAGGCACCGGTCTCGGCGAGCTGCTCCTTGGCCTTGCCCTGCTCCACCGGCTTGGAGCCGACGTTGTCGGTGCCGGTGTTGTCGTCGCAGTTGGTGCTGTCGAGGTCCACCGTGCAGGTGCTGTCGTCGCCACCGCCACCGCCGGTGCCGCCGCCGTGGCCGGGCGTGCTCGGCTGGGCGGTCGGGCCGTCGGTGGGCTCGCCGCTCGGCTCGCCGGTCGGCGGCTTGGTGGGCTCGTCCGTCGGCGGCTGCGTCGGCTCGTCCGTGGGCGGCTGAGTGGGCTCGTCCGTCGGCGGGTCGGTCGGCTCGTCCGTGGGCGGGTCGGTCGGGATCGACGTCGGGTCGTCGGTCGGCGGCTGGGTCGGGTCCTCGGTCGGGTCGTCCTTGCCGATGCCGACGCCGACGTCCAGACCCTTCTCGTCCGCGTTGGCCGAAACGTTCACGCCGCCGATACCGACATCAACACCAACGGCCGATGCGGCGCCGGCGGCGGTGAGCGACGCGCCGGCGGCGATCACCGCACCGGCCGCTATTCGCGCCACGCGCAGCCGCGTCTTCTTCGTCATCTGCCTGCTACCCCCAGTAGCTTTACTCGTCAATGGAGCAGCTATGCACGGGGCAACGGCTCGGGGTTCTCAGTCTCCGCGGGCCCCTATCCCTCTGAGGCGGTCCGCCGGCCCCCGTTCAACACGCGCCCCAGTCATACGCATGCCGCGCGTCAGCTTTCCCAGTTTTCAAACCACCGTCAAGGCCATTGCATGCGAGATGTCCGCTATGGAAGTGCTTGCCGCGTGCATGGGTACAGGACTGTGACCAAAAACGCGGTGCGCGCGGCCCGTTGGGGTGAGCGGGAAGGTTACTTCTCCTGCTCCTGCTGCTTGCGCCAGCGGATCCCCGCTTCGAGGAAACCGTCCAGCTCGCCGTCGAGCACCGCCTGCGGATTGCCGACCTCGAATTCGGTGCGCAGGTCCTTGACCATCTGATACGGGTGCAGAACGTACGAACGCATCTGGTTGCCCCAGGAATTGCCGCCGTCGCCCTTGAGCGCGTCCATCTTGGCCTGCTCCTCCTGGCGGCGCCGCTCGAGCAGCTTGGCCTGGAGGACGTTCATCGCGGTGGCCTTGTTCTGGATCTGCGAGCGCTCGTTCTGGCACGAGACGACGATGCCGGTGGGGATGTGGGTCAACCGCACCGCGGAGTCGGTGGTGTTGACGCCCTGGCCGCCGGGGCCCGAGGAGCGGTAGACATCCACGCGCAGCTCGGACTCGTCGATCTCGATGTGGTCGGTCTGCTCGACGACCGGCAGCACCTCGACGCCCGCGAAGGAGGTCTGGCGGCGGCCCTGGTTGTCGAACGGCGAGATCCGCACCAGCCGGTGGGTGCCCTGCTCGACCGAGAGCGTCCCGTAGGCGTACGGGGTCTGCACGGCGAAGGTGGTCGACTTGATGCCGGCCTCCTCCGCGTACGACGTCTCGTAGATCTCGGTCTTGTAGCCGTGGCGCTCGGCCCAGCGCAGGTACATCCGCTGGAGCTGCTCGGCGAAGTCGGCGGCGTCCACCCCGCCCGCCTCGGCGCGGATGTTCACGACCGCCTCACGGGCGTCGTACTCGCCGGACAGGAGGGTGCGCACCTCCATCTCGTCGACCGCCTTGCGGACGGCCTCCAGCTCGGCCTCGGCCTCGACGCGCGCGTCGTCGTCGCCCTCGTCGGCGGCGAGCTCGAACAGCACCTCGAGGTCGTCGATCCGGCCGCGCAGCTCCTCGGCCCGGCGCAGGTGCCCCTGGAGATAGGAGAGCTTGCTGGTGACCTTCTGCGCGTTCTCCGGGTCGTCCCACAGGGACGGGGCCGCCGCCTGCTCCTCGAGCACGGCGATGTCGGCCCTCATCTTGTCGAGGTCCAGGACGGCCTCGATCGACCCCATGGTCGAGGAGAGGGACTTCAGCTCTTCGGATACATCGACGACTGCCACGGCACCAGCGTAACCGCTGCGGAAGACTGACCGTCCCCGGTCATGGCGTACCGGGGTCCTGGGAGGTGGAGTGCTCGCCGCCCTTGGGCGGGTCACCGCCGTCGTCGCCGCTCGCCGCCAGCCATCCGCCGAGCCCCACCGCGACCAGCGCGGCCAGGGTGACCGCGGCCACCTTGAGCCGACGGCGGCGCAGCGCGCCCGCGACCGCGGGGTTGCGGGCCGAGCCCGCCCGGCGCTGGCCGTGCACCCGGGGGGCGCGCGCGGTGCCGTGGGCGCCGCCCGAGAGTTCGTCCGCGCTGGGCACCCGCATGCTGGTGTGGGTCTCGCGGCTGGAGTCCGGCACCGCGCCCGGGACCAGCGGCACCGCGCCGCGCCGCCGCGGGGGCGTATGCGGGGCGGGCCCGGAGGCGGGGACGGAGACGCCGCGGTGCGGGGTCTCGGCCTCCGCGCCCTCCCGCTCGCCGCCCTCCTGCTGCTCATCGGGCTCGTCGATGTCCAGCGGCGGATATCCGGCCAGGCCGGGCAGCAGCTCGCGCAGCCGGGCGGCCAGCTCGGAGGCGCGCAGCCGGGAGGCGGGCGCCTTGGCCAGGCACTGGAGGAGGAGCTGCCACAGCTCGTCGGGGATCCCGGGCAGCGGCGCCACGGTCTCGGTCACATGGCGGCGCAGGATCGCGCCCGGGTGGCCGCCGCCGAAGGGCGTGAAGCCGGCCAGCATCTCGTAGAGGACCGTCGCCAGGGCGTAGACATCCACGCTGGCCCGGGGCGGCAGCCCCTCGACGATCTCGGGGGCGAGATAGTCCGGGGTGCCGATCACGCTGCGCGGGTTCGGCGAGCGGCCCTGGGAGGACTGCCGGTCGCGGGCGGGCTGGGCGCGGATCGGGGTCGGCTCGTCGACCAGCCGGGCGATGCCGAAGTCGGTGAGCAGGGCGGGGTGCGCACCGCCGGGGCCGAGCGGACCCCGCATGTCCAGCAGCACGTTCTCCGGCTTGACGTCGCGGTGGACGACCCCGGCGGCGTGCGCGGCGGCCAGCGCGTCGGCGACGTCCGCCGCGATCGCCACGGCGGCCTCGGGGGCGAGCCGGCGCTCGCGGTCGAGGCGGGTGCGCAGATCCGTACCGCGGATCAGGTCCATGACCAGCGCGAGGTCATTGCCGTCGACCACCAGGTCGCGCACCCCGACCACCCGGGGGTGGTCGAGGCCGAGCAGTGCGGTGCGCTCCTGGACGAAGCGCTCCACGAGTTCCTGGTCGGAGGAGAGGTCCTCACGCAGGAGCTTGATGGCGACGGGTCCCTCGGGCCCGTCGCCCAGCCACACCGCGCCGGCGCTGCCGCGCCCCAGGAGCTGATGCGCGGTGTACCGACTGCCGATCTTCCGTGACAAGACTGCTCCGAATCCTCACGAACAAGGGGGGCACGTTGGCGACAAAGCTACGCGGCTACTGGCGCGTTGGGGGCACCAGACAACGCCAACTGTCACTTCTGCGGCGGAAAACACCCTTCGGATGTCGACAAATCACCGAAGTGGGAGGTACGGAGGCGGAGGTACGGGGTCGGGAACGGGGAGGGACCGGGGCGGGGAGGGACCGGGGGCGGATCAGCTGCTGGGCCCGCCGAGGTCCTCGATCCACTTCCGGACGTCGCCGATCCAGCCCGAGACCGCGTCCCAGTAGCCCTTGCCGTCGGCGATCCAGTCCTTGAGCGGGCTCAGCTCCCAGACCAGCCAGGAGCCGATGACCAGGACCACGATCACGAACAGACAGCCCTTGAGGCACCCCAGCCCCGGGATCTTCATCCGGTTGGGGCTGGAGCTCCGCTGGCGGGGCTCGCGGCGCGGCTCCGGCTGCTGCGGCGGCGGGGCGTAGCGCTGCGGCTGGGGCTGCTGGGGGTGGTGCGGCGCCGGGGCGTACTGCTGCGGCTGCTGCTGGGCGTACGGCGGCGGCTGCTGGCGGCCCCGCTGACGCTGGGGCGGCTGCTGGGGCTGCTGGTACTGCTGCGGCTGCTGGTATTGCTGCTGGTACTGCTGTTGCGGCGCGGCCCGGTGGGGGCGGCGGCGCAGCGGGTCCTCGCTCGGGTCGAGGTACTGGACCTGGGTCTGCTCATTGCGGTCGCGGGCCGCGCGCAACTGGTTCTGCCAGGGGTGCGGATCGTCCTGGCCCGGCCCACCGGGCGGTACGGGCGGCATGGCGCGCGTCGGATCGGCGCCTCCGGCCGGTCCGGAGCCGCTCGGCAGCACCTGGGTGGGGTCGGCGTTGGCCCCGGCGTTCGCTCCTGTGGTGGGCATCACATTGGTGGGCGCCGCGGGGTCGTACGAGGGGGTGCCGCCCGGGGCGTTCGTGGGGAGCACCTGGGTCGGGTCGGCCGAGTCCGCGGGCGCGGTGTCCGGGACCGGGGCGGGCGCCGGGTCCGGGGCGAGCAGCGCGGCGACGCCGAGCGCCTCCTCGGCCTGCGCGGCCGAGGCGTGCACGCCGACACCGGCGGCGACCACGCGCAGCGCCCGGGCCAGGCTCTCGGCGCTCGGGCGCTCCTCGGGCCGCTTGCGCAGACAGCGCTCTATGACGGTCCACAGCGGCTCGGGCACGGTCGAGGGGCGGCGCGGCTCCTCGCTGAGGTGGCGGTGGAGCACCTCGAGGGCGGTGTTGCCGGCGAATGGCGGACGGCCGGTGACCAGCTCGTAGAGCATGATGCCCGCGCCGTAGATGTCCACCGCGGAGGTCTGCGGACGGCCCTCGGCGGACTCCGGCGCCACATAGGCGGGGGTGCCGACGAACTCCTGGGTGCGGGTGAGGCCGGGCGAGTCGGCGAGGCGCGCGATGCCGAAGTCGGTCAGCATCGGGTGCATCTCCTGGCCCTCGCCGGTGCCCGCGAGCAGCACGTTGGCCGGCTTCAGGTCGCGGTGCACCACGCCGTCGGCGTGGCTGGCGGCGAGCGCGTCGGCGATCTGGGCGGTGAGGAGCGAGGCGGCCACTGGGGTGAACGGGCCGTTGGCCCGCAGGTAGTTGTGCAGGTCCGGGCCGTCGATCAGATCCATGACCAGGGCCAGCAGATCGCCCTCGACCACCAGGTCGCGGGTGCGGACGATGTTGGGGTGGGTGAGCCTGAGCAGCACCGAGCGCTCGCGGAGGAAGCGCATGACGATGTCCGCGTCGTTCGCGAGCTCCTCCTTGAGGACCTTGATCGCGACGGTCTCGCCGGGCTGCCCGGCCACGGCCGCCTCGGCCCCCGCCGTCTCGCGCTGGCGGGCTCGCCAGACGGTGCCCGTGGCTCCGCGCCCGAGCGGCTCCTCGAGCAGGTATTTGCTGCCTACCGGCCGCACGTCATGCGCTCCCTGATCGTGGTCTTACATCGGTGGACTGCGATGGTCTGCTGGTGATCTGCTGTGTGGGTCTGCTCTGGTGCTCGTCTTGTGATGCTCGTCCGCCCCACTGTAATGGCGACGCACGGCGAGCCCTATCCGATCACCACACGAGGGTCCGGCGCGGGGGCCCGGCGCGGGGGAAGACGTGTGATCCGGTCGGATGGTTGCCAACGGTGACCCGGGGCGCTCGGTGACCGCTCAATCGCCGCTCAAACGGGCGTGGCGGGGCGCGGAGGGGCGCGGCGGCCGGGCGGCTTCCGTCGCCTCAACGGCGGCACAAGGGCGGCACAAGGCCGGCTCAACGGCAGCCGTTCCGGTCGCAATCAGCCAGTTTCGGCCGACTAGCCGACCAATCAAGATCATGTAGCGCCGGGCGGCGGGCGAACTGTCGGTGGCAGGTGCGAGGATGCAGGCAGCACGGAAGCGCCGAGCGCCGGGAGGCTCACGCTCCGTGAGCCGTACGACCCCGTACGGACCTGTACGTGCCGAAGGGCCTGGGGGCGGTGGTGGGGGTCGGCACCCCTGCCCGGCCCCCCGGACAGAAGGGACCGTTGACGGCGATGCAGATTCGGCTGACCGTCCTCGGGCCGCGCAGCGCCCACCCGGGCCGTTCCGGCCACCATCCTGCGCCCGCGTCCGGGCCGTACGCCCTCGTGGGCGCGGTGGACGTCCTGGTCACCGCCCCCGTCGGCACGGCCCTCGCCGCGGTCGCCAGTGGCCTGGCCGACGCGGTCGCCGCGGCCGGGTACGAGGCGGGGGGCGCCGGCGGTGGGGGCGGCGGCGCGGTGGTGCTGTACGCGGGGGGCGAGCGGCTGGACCCGCAGCGCTGTGCGCTCGGCGAGCCGCCGCTGGTGGACGGCGCGGTGCTCTCGCTGCACGGCCCGGCCGACCCCGACTCCGACCACTACCCCGGCTACCCCGGTCTGCCCGAGACCGCCGTCGCCGACGCCACGGTCCACCTGGACGTGGTCGCGGGGCCCGACGCGGGCGGCGTCCATCTGCTGCACGGCGGCCAGGTCCGCATCGGCCGCTCCGCCGACGCGGACGTCCCCCTGGACGACCCCGACGTCTCCCGGCTGCACTGCGCGGTCACGGTCGCCGAGGACGGCCGCGTGACCATCGCCGACCTGGGCTCGACCAACGGCACCGCCGCCGACGGCGTCCCGGTGGGCCCCCAGCCGGTGCCCCTGGAGCCGGGGGCGCTGCTGCGGATCGGCGAGTCCGCCCTACGGCTGCGCGTCCCCTCCACGACATCGGCGTCGCCCTCGGCCCCCACGCGCCTCCCCGTCCAGCCGGACGGCGAGGGCCACCTCCGCGTCACCCCCGCCGGGGACCACCCCACCCACACCAAGGCCCCCTGGACCGGCGCCCCCCAACCGGCCGCCCCCACCCACACCGCCCAGGGCCCGTGGACCCCGCCCACCCGCCGCCCCGGCACGGGCTGGACGAGGGTCGCCGGGCCCGGTGACGAGTCTCACGCGGCCCACGAGAGGGCCGGCGCCCACGGAAGCGACGACGGCTGGGGCGCGGGCGCGGCCCCCGGGCCGCGCGGCGGTACAGGCACCGGGCCGCGCGGCGACGCGGGCACCGGTACCCCGGGCGGGGCGAGCTCCTACGCCCACCGGAACGACGACGGGTGGGGCCCCGGTGAGGGCCCGGCCCCCGGGCCGCGCGGTGAAGCGGCCGACCGCGGCCGGGCCCCGCAGCGCCCCTCGGCCCCCGGCGACCGGCCCACGCACGATGACCCACGCCTCACGCCGGGTGCCCCCGGCGATCGCGGCCCGAGCCACGCCCAAGACGTGCGGGCCGACCGGGGGACCGGCGCCCCGGCGAGCCCCGGCGCGGGGGCCGCCGGACAGCGGAGCCCCGGCGCACCCGAGGACACGGGCTACGGCCCCGCCTCCGCGGACGTCGGCCACCGTGGTGGGGAGCGCGGCGGCGCGGCCCGACGCGGCCAGCCGTACGACGACCCGTCCACCGCCCGCACCCGGCGGAGCGACCGCGCCCCCGGGGCCGCGGGGCACGCCCCGGCGGGGCAGCCCGCGCGGGCCGACCAGGGCCGACCCGGCGCGGGCGGCAGCGCGCATCCGGCCCACGGCCCCCGGCCGACCGGCAGCCGCCACTCGGACGCCGCCCAGGACCACCGGCCCACACCCCGTGGAACCGCCGACGACCCGGCAGGTCCCGGTGGCCCCCCTTACGACGGCGCGGCCGCGGGCCGCAGCCGGCACCGCGAAGGCGACGCCGACTCCGGGCGGCAGCCCGGCCCGGGCGCGGCCTACGGCGACGCCCGGCGCGGCGGTCAGCCGTACGGCCAAGGACGCGACCAGGAGAGCCCGCAGGGGCCCTCCGCCGACGCGGGCTACGGTGAGGCGCCGTACGGCGGCCGGTCCGCCGCTCCCGAACAGCGCACCCCCTACTCCGGCGGCCGGCCGGGCGCCGGGCCGCGCAGCAGCCTGGGCTCCGGCGGCACCGACTCGGGCCGCGCGGGCCACGGCGGGCCTCCCGCCGATTCCGGCCCACGCGGCGGGCGGCCGCAGGCCGGCGGCGCGGGGGCCGGCGCCCCCGGGCGGCGGGGCGCCGGGGAGCGTACGCATGGCGCGGGGTATGCGCTGGACGCGCCGGGGGCGCAGGCTCGGCGGCGGGGGATAGGGGCCTGGGTGCGGCAGTTGGCCGGGGGGAAGGCGGCCGAGCGGGGTGGGGTGCGGGAGGACCGGGGCGCGGCGGCGCGGGCGGCCGCGGAGGCGGAGGCGTTGCAGCGGCGGTGGCCGGATCCGGCCACCATGCTGATGACGGCGCTGGGGCCGGGCTCGCGCCTCTGGGAGCGCGCCCCTGGGCATCCGGACGCGCTCACCGTGCGGCTTGGCTCGGCCGACCAACTGGCGGCCGACGGCGGGCTGCTGCCCGCCGCGCCCGTGACCGTCGATCTGCGGCAGTGCGGCTCGCTGGGCCTCGCGGGCCCGCGGGCGCGGGTGGCGGGGCTCGCCCGGTCCGTCGTGGCGCAACTGGCGGCCCTGCACTCACCGGCCGCGTTGGAGATCGTGCTGATCAGCGGCGCGGAGCGGCTCGCGGACTGGTCGTGGCTCGGCTGGCTGCCGCACGTCCAGCCGTCGCGCGGGCAGGACTGCCGGCTGCTGCTCGCGTACGACGCGGAGCAGGCCGCGGCCCGTGCGGAGGAGCTGACCCGGCGGCTTGAGGACGGTCCGCTGGGCCCCGGCTGGGCGAGCGCCTCCCCGGCCGCCGCGCGGTCCGCGGCCGCACGCCACTTCGGGCCGTACACCGTGGTGGTCGTGGACGGCGGCCCTGGTCCGGCCGCGCTGCACGACACGCTGGCCCGGCTGGCGGTGAGCGGTTCCGCGGCCGGAATCCATCTGCTCTGTCTGGCCGAGGCGCCCGCCGCGTCGCCCACGTCCCCGCTGCCGATGAGCTACGAGGCCGCGCGTTCCGCGTCCGCCGCCTTCGCGGCGTGCGGGGTGGCGGCCGTGCTGAGCGGCGATGTGGCCACAGGGCTCCAGATCGTCCACGGGGACGGGACCGCGCCCGGCGCCGACGGGGTCAACGGGATCACCGGCGCGACCGGCGCCACCACGACCGTGACCGTGGACGCGGTGTCGGCGGCGTGGGCCGAGCGGTTCGCGCGGGCCCTCGCGCCCCTGCGCCCGGCCGCCTCCGCGCAGGACGGCGCGTTCGGTGGCTCCGACGGCCCGCCGACCGTCCCGCTGCCGGACTCGGCGCGGCTGCTGGACGAGTTGGGGCTCGCGCGGGCCACGCCCGCGTCCCTGCTGGCCCGTTGGGCGGCCGCAGCGGACGAGGTCCCGGCGGGCGGCCGGGCACTGGCGGTGCTCGGCGCCGGTCCGCGCGGCCCGCTCGCGGTCGACCTGGCCGCCGAGGGTCCGCACGCACTGATCGACGGCGCGGCGGGCACCGGTAAGACGGAGCTGCTGCGCTCGTTCGCCGCCTCGCTCGCGGCCGCCGAACGGCCGGACCGGCTCGAGCTCATCCTCGTCGACGGCGCCGGGTCTGCGGCCGGGGGCGGGGCCGGAGCGGGCGAGGGGCTGCGGGTGTGCACGGATCTGCCGCATGTCTCGACGCATCTGGCGGCCACCGACCCGGTGAGGATGCGGGAGTTCGCGCAGGCACTCAGCTCGGAGCTCAAGCGCCGCGCCGAACTGCTGGGCCAGCGGGACTTCGTTGCCTGGCACGACCGGCCCCACCACCCCGGCGACGGCGAGAGCGGCGGCGACGGCGCCACCGCCCCGGGCTCGGGCGGCACCGTGAGCGCCAACACGGGCGCGTCCCGCACTGGCGCGCCGGGTGCGGCCGGTGGGCTTGGTGCACGCCGTACATCCGATGTGCCCGGTACACCCGGTCCGGCCCGCGCAGCCGGTGCAGCCGGTGCGCCCGGCGCCAGTTCGCCCGGGGCGCCGGGTGGGGCCGGTGCGGCCGGTGGGGCCCGCGCAGCCGGGACGTCCGGTACGGCCGGCGCACCCGGCGCGTCCGGCGCCGGTTCGCCCGGGGCGCCGCGTTCGGCCGGTACGACCGGTGCGGCCGGTACAACCGGTACGTCCAGCGCACCCAGCGCCGGTTCGCCCGGTAGGCCCGGTGCAGCCGGTACACCCGGTGCGGCCCGCTCAGGCCGTGCCCCCAGTACACCCGGCGCGGCCGGTGCCTCCGGCGCCGGTTCGCCCGGGACGCCGCGTTCGGCCGGTACGACCGGCGCCCCCGGTACGACCGGTGCAGCCGGTGCGGCCGGTACAACCGGCGCCCCCGGTACGACCGGTGCAGCCGGCACGCCCGGAGCCGCACATGCCGCCCGCGCGGCCCACGCAGCCCGCACGGCCGGTGCGCCTCGCGTCGTCGCGCCTCGTCCGCCCGGCGATATCGACCCTCCCCCCAGCGACACCCTCCGCACGCTCAATCTGCGCGCCCAGCGCACCGCGAGCGCGGCGCCCGCCCGTCCGCGCTCCCTCCTCCCCCGTCTCGTCGTGATCGTCGACGACTTCGACGCGCTGGTGGCCCCGGCCCTCGGCAGCCCCGGCCGTCCGGCGGCCGGTTCGGTCGTCCGCGCGCTGGAGGCGATCGCCCGCGACGGCGCACGCCTCGGGGTGCATCTGGTCGTGGCGTCCGGCCGTCCGGACCGTACGGCGGACACGGCGGCCGTCGAGCGGGCCGCGCTGCGGATCGCCCTGGACGCGCGCCCACTGAACACCGGCGCGCCCGCACACCCAACCGGCCCCGCACACCCAACCCACCCCACCCACCCCGGCGAGCCCGAAAGGCCCGATACATCCCCCGCCGCATCGACACGCTCGGTCACATCCACCCCCGCCGCCGCAGCCGCCCCGGGCGGCGACCCGGCGCCGGGCCGTGGGCGGCTGTTCCACCCCGATGACGCCGCCGGAACGCCGTTTCAGGCGGGCCGGGTGACCGGACGGATACCGCGCACCGCGACCCAGCGGCCCACCGTCGTACCGCTGGAGTGGCGGCGGATGGGTGATCCGCCCGCCCGCCGGCCGCTGCGCGAGCTCGGAAACGGCCCCACCGACCTGGCACTTCTCGCCAGTGCGCTGCAGCGCGCCGCGCAGTCGGCGGACGCGCCCACCGCACCCGCGCTGATCTGACCGGCCCTGCCCGCCCCCGCCCACACCCTGCCCGATTCCTGCCCGTTTCGTGCCCGTTCCCGAGTGTTCCCGTCATCCCTGGCCGAGTTTCCGATCCGTTCCGGCCATCCTCCCGTCTGTCCCACCTGCCCCGTTTCACAGCCGACCCTTCATCACGGCCCGGTCACGATCCGTGAGTGAACGCCGGACGCAGTATTGCCACGTTCGGTGACCGGGCGTAGGACTACTCAGCACGGGACACGGCCGCACGGGGGCGGCCGGCATCGGAGGGAACACGGGGATGCACGTATCGCTTCCTACGAAGCGTTCGACACGAGCCGCGGTGGCCCTGCTGGCGGCGGGAGCACTCATGCTCACCGCCGCGGGCTGCGGCGGCGACGACGGAGACACGGTCAGCGGCGGCCCGCCGCCCAACACCGTGGAACTACCGAATCTGAAGGGGCAGAAACTCCAGGTCACCGCGGTCTGGACGGGCACCGAGCAGGAGAACTTCACCAAGGTGCTGGGGGAGTTCGAGAAGCGCACCGGCGCCAAGGTCTCCTTCGTACCGAGCGGTGACGACATGGCGGGCTTCGTCGGCTCGAAGATCGCGGGCGGCGCTCCGCCGGATGTCGCGATGGTCGGACAGGTCGGCGTCATGCGCGAGTTCGCCCAGAAGGGCTGGGCCAAACCGCTCGACGCCGCCGCCAAGGCCGAGTTGGCCAAGAACTTCGCCAAGGGCTGGCAGGACCTCGGCTCGTACCAGGGCAAGCCCTACGGGGTGTATTTCAAGGCCAGCAACAAATCCCTGCTCTGGTACAACACCTCCGCGTTCGACTACGCGGGCGCCAAGGTGCCCAAGACCTGGCAGGAATTCCTGGAGCAGGCCCAGCTCATCTCCGACTCCGGCACCGACGCGGTCGCGATCGGCGGCCAGGACGGCTGGACGCTCACCGACTGGTTCGAGAACGTCTATCTCTCCCAGGCGGGCCCGGAGAAGTACGACCAGCTCGCCCAGCACAAGATCAAGTGGACCGATCCCTCGGTGAAAAAGGCGCTCGAGACGCTCGCCGAACTCTGGGGCACCAAGGGCCTGGTCGCGGGCGGCCGGGGCGGCGCGCTCCAGACCGCGTTCCCGGACTCCGTCACCAAGGCGTTCGGCAACAAGGCGGAGCCGGACGCGGGCATGGTCTTCGAGGCCGACTTCGTCGCCGCCAACGTCGCCGACGCGGGCGCGGAGCTGGACCGGGACGCGAAGGTGTTCCCGTTCCCGGCGGTGGGCGCGGACGCGCCCGTGGTGACCGGTGGCGACGTCGGCGTGGCGCTGAAGAACAGCAAGGCGGCGCAGGCGCTGCTCACCTTCCTCGCCTCGCCCGACGCCGCGACCATCTGGGCCCAGTCCGGCGGGTTCATCTCGGCGAACAAGAACGTCAAGTTCAGCGCCTATCCCAATGCTTCGATGCGCAAAATCGCACAGGCGCTGATCGCGGCGGGCAATGACTTCCGGTTCGACATGTCCGACCAGGCTCCCGCCTCCTTCGGCGGCAAGCCGGCGCAGGGCGAGTGGAAAGCGCTCCAGGACTTTCTCAAGAACCCGAGGAATGTCGAAGGCATCCAGCGCCAGTTGGAGCGGGATGCCGCCAAGGCGTACAAGAACTGACGACTCGACCGGGAGAACCACATCATGTCGACCGCGACAGCGGACGGCGCGGCCACACCTGGCCGGGCATCGTCCTCCCCACCGGCCAAACGGCCGAGCGCAAGCAAGCGGAAGAGCCTCATGGGCACCCGGCCCTGGCTGGCGGCGGTGTTCCTGCTGCCCGCCCTGGTGCTGCTCGGGGCGCTCGTCGTCTATCCGATCGGCTACTCCGTCTACCGGAGCTTCTTCGACGCCTCGGGCAACGGCTTCGTCGGCCTGGACAACTACCAGGAGATGTTCTCCGACGACGCCACCAAGACGGCCATCAAGAACAACGTCATCTGGCTGATCCTGGCCCCGACCGTCTCCACCGCGCTGGGCCTGATCTTCGCCGTGCTCACCGAGCGGGTGCGCTGGGCCACCGCCTTCAAGCTGGTCGTCTTCATGCCGATGGCCATCTCGATGCTGGCGGCGGGCATCATCTTCCGGCTGGTCTACGAACAGGACCCGGACAAGGGCGTGGCCAACGCCATGTGGGTGAGCGTGCATGACTCCTTCAGCGAGTCACCGCCGTTCCCCGGCGCCCATCCGCGTCCCACCGCCGGGCTGACCGAGGCGCCGAACGGCTCGTTCACCACGCGGGACACCCTCCGCGCGGGCTCCCCCACCTCGCTGCCGCTCGTCGCCGCCAAGCGCGATGACATCGGCGGCGCACAGGACGCCAGGACCGCCAAGCCCGAGCCGGGGAAGATCACCGGCACGGTCTGGTTCGACTTCACCCGCGGCGGCCTCGGCAAGGAGGGCGCCATCGACAAGGGTGAGAAGGCGATGGCCGACCTCAAGGTGGAGGCGGTCAAGGACGGCAAGGTCGTCGCGCGGGCGAAGACGGCGGCGGACGGCACGTACTCCCTCCCCGCCAAGGCCGAGGGCGCCCAGCTGCGCCTGCCCGCCTGGAACTTCTCCGAGCCGTACAACGGCGTGGACTGGCTCGGCCCGTCCCTCGTCACCCCGGCCATCATCGGCGCGTACGTCTGGATCTGGGCCGGTTTCGCGATGGTGCTGATCGCGGCGGGGCTCGCGGGGGTGCCGCGCGAGCTGATGGAGGCCGCGCGGATGGACGGCGCCAATGAGTGGCAGGTCTTCCGGCGGATCACGGTGCCGATGCTGGCGCCGGTGCTCTCGGTCGTCGTCGTCACGCTGATGATCAACGTGATGAAGATCTTCGACCTCGTCTACATCATCGCGCCCGGCCCCTCCCAGGACGACGCCAACGTCCTCGCCCTCCAGCTCTTCCAGTCGTCCTTCGGCACCGACGTCAACCAGGGCCTCGGCAGCGCGATCGCCGTGCTGCTGCTGTTGCTCGTGCTGCCCGTCATGTTCATCAACATCCGCCGGATCCGAAGGGAGAGCCGCCGATGACCAGCGCGGACACGGTCGTACAGGCGAAGCAGTCCCCGGTCGCGCGGATCGCCGCCCGCGCCGGCGGCGGGGCCCTGCGGGTCGTCCTGATCCTGGTCGGCCTGCTGTGGCTGATGCCGACCGCCGGACTGCTGCTGTCCTCCCTGCGGGACCCGTCGCAGGTGGACCTCTCCGGGTGGTGGAAGGTCTTCACCGACCCCGGACAGCTCACCTTCAGCGGCTATGACCATCTGCTGGGCAATCAGCAGATCACCGATTCGCTGTGGACCACGCTCGCCATCACCGTCCCGGCGACCCTGCTGGTCGTGGTGATCGGCGCCCTGGCCGGCTACGCCTTCGCCTGGATGGACTTCCCCGGCCGCGACGTGTGGTTCCTCATCGTGGTCGGCCTGCTGGTGGTCCCGATCCAGGTGGCGCTGATCCCGGTGGCCAAGCTCTTCGGCGAGATCGGCATCTTCCAGACCACCACCGGTGTGGTCCTCTTCCACACCGCCTTCGGCCTCCCCTTCGCGATCTTCCTCCTCCGCAACTTCTTCGCGGAGATCCCCCGCGAACTCCTGGAGGCCGCCCGCCTGGACGGCGCGGGCGAACTGCGCCTCTTCCTGCGCGTCGTCATGCCCCTGGGCGGCCCGGCCATCGCCTCGCTGGGCATCTTCCAGTTCCTCTGGGTCTGGAACGACATGCTGGTCGCCCTGATCTTCGCCGACAGCGGCAACCCCCCGATCACGGTCGCCCTCCAGCAGCAGGTCCGCCAGTTCGGCAACAACATCGACATCCTCGGCCCCGGCGCCTTCGTCTCGATGCTGATCCCGCTGGCGGTCTTCTTCGCCTTCCAGCGCCAGTTCGTGGCGGGCGTGATGGCGGGCGCGGTGAAGTAACGCGCGCCCCGCGACGGCGGGCGGCCCGGCACCCCTTCGGGGGCGCCGGGCCGCCCCTTTTCAGCTCACGGCGCACCGCACATCAGGGCGCCCCTCACGTCACGGCGCACCGCACTCCGCCCACACCGTCTTACCAACGGGATGACGAGGCGTCGTCCCCCAGCGGACGGCCAGCAGATCCACCAGGAGGAGCCCACGGCCCGACTCGTCATCGGCCGTCGGCGCCGACGGCATGGCCGGGAGGCGGTCCTCGCGGGCGTCCGAGACCTCGATACGGATCGTCCGCGTCGCGGGCGCGCAGGCGAGACGGAGCCGGAAGTCCCGCCCGGGTACGCGGCCGTGCCGTACGGCGTTCGAAGCCAGCTCCGCCACCAGCAGGGCCACCGTGCAGCACGCGTCCGACGCGGGCGGATAGCCCCACTCCTCCATGCACCGCACGGCAAGCCGCCGCGCGAGGCGCGCTCCGCGCGGCGTGGCGGGGAACTGCTGGGTGAGCTCCCGGAGTTCGGGCTCGGGGTCGGGCGCCGTGGTCGTCTTCAGCACGGTGTTGTCCATTTCCGTCCGATCGATTGTCCGTACGATTCGCACCGTGTGCGCATCGTGACGTTCCGTGCCCAAGGATCGCGGCGCGGGTCTACGCTCGAAAGGCCGTAACGCCTTACCTTTCAGGTCGTAAGGAACGGAAGTGATGTTTTGGCCAAAGAAGTTGATCCCCGCTCATCGATGGCGGCGCTGTTCGGGTCTCGGGTCCGCAGACTGCGTACGGCCGCCGGTCTGACCCAGGCCGAGCTGGGTGAGCGCACGCATGTGGTCAGCACCCGGATCACCCAGATCGAGCGCGCGTCCGGAGCGAAGCCGACCTTCGAGCTGGCCCGGACCCTCGACACCGTCCTCGGGGCGGACAGCCTGCTGGTGGACATGTGGCCGTATGTCTACCGGGAGGCGTTCCCGGACTGGTCGCGGGCGTTCATGGCGTACTCGGAGCGGGCCAACTCTGTTCGTGAGTACGCGGCCCACGTTGTCCCGGGTCTACTGCAGACCCCGGACTACGCTCGGGCCGTCCTGAGCGTGGGTGTGTCGCTCACCAGTGAGGAACAGTTGCAAGACCGCTTGGCCGCCAGGCTCAGGCGCCAGGAACGGCTCTCCTCGCCCGACCGCCCCGAGCTGTGGGTTGTCCTGGACGAGGCGGTGCTGAGGCGCCCGATCGGTGGCTGGGCAGTCATGCGAGCCCAGTTGTCCCGACTGCTGGAGGTGACCACGCAACCCCACATCACGGTGCAGGTACTGCCATTCGACCAGAGAGAGCACGACGTGATGGGCGGCTCCCTGACCATCCTGACGGCATCTGACGGTTCGGAAGTGGCCTACACGGAAGGTGCCCACTACGGCCAACTCATCGAGGAACCGGACGACGTCAAGCGCTTCTCCCTGTCCTACGATCGGCTGCGGGCAGCGTCCCTGCCCCCGCTCATGTCACTCGACATGATCCGATCCGTGATGGAGGGCAACCACCGTGGAGCGAGTGTCCCGTCCCGATCTGAACGGCGCCGCGTGGCGCGCGAGCAGCTACAGCAATCAGGAGGGTGGCAACTGCGTGGAGGTGGCCGACGGCATACCCGGCGTCGTCCCCGTCCGTGACAGCAAGCGGCCCGATGGCCCAGCTCTGGTCTTCCCGGCGGCCTCCTGGACCGCCTTCGTTGATGAGCTGACGACCGGCCGTAGCCTCTGATCCCCGTTTTGCCTGGTCGCCGTTGCGGTGTCCGCCCCACGACGCCGCAACGGCCCGCACCGGATAAGTTCTCGTCATACGGCCGCACTTGGGCGCCTGACTGTCCGAAATAGGCTCTTCGGCACACGGAACCTCCCCCAGGCATCGCACATCTTCCGGTGCGCAGGCACGCACTGACATCGCGCGCCGATTCTTATGCGAGGGGAACCCCACACTTCATGAAGAGCAAGCTGACCGCCGTGGCCCTTGCGGCCCTCGTCCTCGCGGGTACTGCCGCTACCGCCATCCCGGCCTCGGCCGCCACCGCCAAGGCCGCGCCGACCCGTTGCCACACCGCCGACCTGAAGGCCGGCTTCGCCACGGGGGAGGACGCGAGACCGGAGATGGATCAGACCGAGAAGCAAACCCAGGCGCACATCTGGTTCACCAATCAGAGCAACCGCACCTGCACCCTGTCCGGCTTCGCCGGTGTCGACATGATCGGCGCTCAGGCGACCGACGGCACCTGGTCGCTGGCGCGCTCCTCCAAGACGCCCGAGAAGATGGTCCTGGAGCCGGGAGACACGACCGACTTCAGCATCACCCTGCTCCCGGTGGCCGCTTCCACGCCGCAGAAGGAGAAGTTCGTTCCGGCGAAGTTCCTGGTCACCCCGCCGAACGAGACGGAGCACTTCACCCTGAAGTGGCCGTTCGGCGGCCAGATCCTCAAGCAGGACGGCGCCACCCACCCGGCCACCTACCTCAACCCGGTCGGGCTGTAACCAAGCTGGACAGCCCCTGAGCTTCGGCGAGCTGAAGACCCCACCGTTCCTGAGTCGGCCAGGGGCCGGTCCGCATCGTCATTCCGGTCCCGCCGGGCCCTCGTACACGAGGGTCCGGCGAGCCGCGAACTCCCCCAAAGAACCGGGATAAAGAACTCCCGCCCACCCACCCTTCCTGCTCGACCGCCAGGTGCAACTTGGTGGTCAGCCCACCCCGGGAGCGTCCGAGACCGTGGTCGTCCGGCTCGGTGAACAGACCACCGGGCGGCTCGATCTGCAGATCCCCCCCATGGGCCGTACCGCTCGGGCACGT
Organism: Streptomyces yongxingensis; assembly: GCF_055597465.1. Classification (NCBI taxonomy): domain Bacteria; kingdom Bacillati; phylum Actinomycetota; class Actinomycetes; order Kitasatosporales; family Streptomycetaceae; genus Streptomyces; species Streptomyces yongxingensis. The sequence goes on along the minus strand of NZ_CM145717.1, from coordinate 6,629,005 downwards.
CCCGCCACGGAGCACCGGCGCGGGCGCGCCAGCGTATGCCGTCTATCAACCATCGTGCCTCCCCATGAAGTGGATTGCCTCACTCAGAGGGTCAGCACCTCTACCAAGCGGGGGGTTACCCCCATTACCTGCCGTGCCTCCACTGCGTAGCGTGATCGTCGTTCCCAGTTCTGTTCAATTCGGTGGAGGAATAGCGACAATGAGGTACAGGCTTCGTCGGCGGGGTGGTCAGCAAGGGAAGCGCCTCGTGACCCTGGCGACGGTCACCGCGGCGATTGTTTCGGGGATGATGGTGTCGGGGAGTGGGCCGGCCGTCGCGCACGCAGTGGTGGAGCCATCCGTTCGCAGTGCCACCGCGTCACTGCGAAGTGACCTCGAGAAATACCTGGACGCTCAGGGCACTAAGGATCATTTCTCAGCGGTCTCCCTTCGGGTGACCTATGCCGATCAGCGACCTGATATCTCGGTCGATGCGGGGACGTCCCGCTACGGCGGTGGTCGACCGGTGAACAGCAAGGCGCTGTGGCAGATAGGCAGCAACACCAAGGCGTTCACGTCCGTGCTGCTGCTTCAACTGGAGGCCGAAGGAAAGCTGTCCATACGGGACAAGCTGGGAAAGTGGCTTCCCCAGTATCCGGCGTGGCGCGATGTCACCATCAAGCAACTGCTGTCGATGACCAGCGGCATCCCCAGCTACACCGAGCAGAATGCGTTCCTGAAGGATTTCGACGCCAATCCCTCCACGCGCTTCACGCTGGAGCGCCTGCTGTCCTATGTGGAGGGCCTGCCACTGGGTCCCGCGAAGTACGAGTACTCGAATACGAACTACCTACTCGCGCAGATGATTGTCGAACGAGCGTCGCACGATACTTACCATGAGCGGCTCGCCGAGCGCATCATCGAACCTCTCGGAATGAACGACACCTGCCTCCCCCCGGACTGCCCTCCGGACACGGCCTCGCGCATGCCGACGCCGTACTCCACCCATTCCGTCCTGCCGAAGCATCTCAACAAGTCACTTCCTCGGCTCCGCCTGTCCTGGGCGCAGGGGGCGGGTGGCCTGGTGAGTTCACTGCGAGACATGACGGCTTGGGACAGGGCGCTGTACAGCGGTCGACTGCTGCCCTCAGCGCAGCAGCGCGAGCTGGAGTCCCTGGTCTCGACGAAGACGAGTAAACCCATCAAGAGCGTCACGGCCGACGATCCCATGGGTTTCGGACTCGGTGTCGTGAAGTTGGTCCATCCTGTGGCCGGGACGGTCTGGGCCTATGAGGGGGCCACTTATGGAAACCGGGTGCTGCACATGTACTTCCCGAAGACTGGCATGATCATCGGCATTGCTGTCAACAGCGCCGTTGGCGAAGGGGACACGCTGCCCGACCTCGCCGGCACCGTCTACAAGACTCTTTCGGCGCAGAAGGCACAGGCTCTCCCACGGCACCAGTAGCCCCGGAGCCAGCTGCGTGACTTCCAGGTAGCTGCACTGCGAGGTCTGAGCTCCCTTCTTCCTGAGCTTGGCCTTTAACGTCGCAGGTCACTCGGCCTGCTGAGGCCCCGGGAATCGGCAGGCCGTGATGCGGCCATTCTTCGCGGTGGCGACGAGGTACGACAAGCTCGCCGTCCGCTATGAGGCGACCGTGCTGGTCGCGGCCATCAACGAATGGCTGTGACCAGCACTGCCCGTACCCACCCCGGTCGCCCCGCCCAGCACACCGCCCGTCCTCCCCTGGCGCACCTGCAAAGGCTGCGACCGCGCCTTCCGCTCCGCGAACAGCGGCCGCTGCCGCGACTGCCGCGCCGCCCATCCTGGCCGCCCAGCCGCGTGAGGGGGCGATGACCCCGCACGTCCCTCAAGGCAGCACACCACGCGCCGCACCGGCCGACGGCGGCCGGTTGCTCACGCCAACAGTTCTTCGGAGCGATTCCACAGGTGACGGGCGAGGTCGCTGTCGAGCACCTGCGGATTGATCCGCTTGGCGCACTCGCGCTTCTCGTAGTACACGCCGGATTCCCAGTCGACGCCGGGCCGGCTCTCGGCGAGCCAGACCAACTGGTCGGCACCCTTCTCCGGCGTGATCAGCATGGCGCGGGTAACGCGGTTCGTGGTGATGAACTTCATCAACCGGCTCTCGGACTGCGTTCCGAAGCTCGTTGCGACGTTGCCGGGGTGGAATGCGGCAGCGCAGACGCCCTGGGAGTGGAAGCGGCGGTGCAGTTCCCTGGTGAAGAGAATGTTTTCGAGTTTGGCCGCGCCGTAGGCCCGGATCGGATGGAAATTCCGGTCGTGGTTGAGGTCGTCGATGTCGAGCTTGCCGGCCATGCGTGCGGCGACGCTCGAGGTCTGGATCACCGTTGCCTCCGCGGCGACCAACTTGTCGATCAGCAGCTTCGTGAGCAGGAACGGAGCCAAGTGGTTGACCTGGAAGGTCTTTTCGAACCCATCGACAGTCCGGGTCGGGTCACCGAAGACGCCTCCCGCGTTGTTGGCGAGCACATCGATGCGCGGGTACGCGGCGTCCAACGCGGAGGCCAGTTCGCGCACCTCGTCGAGGCGAGCGAAGTCGGCGACGAAATGATCGGCGCCGATCTCATGGGCAACGGCCTGGGTCTTCTGGGGAGAGCGGCCGACGACGACAACCCGGTGGCCGTTCCGGTGCAGCCGACGAGCCGCAGCGGCGCCGATGCCGTCGCTCGCGCCCGGCCGGCGAGGAGATCTGGACGTCCCTCCACCGCGTCTTCGACGTACTCGCATCGCTCGCGGAGACGCCGGGCCACGAACAGATGGTGGAGCCGATCCATCGGGTGGTCTTCGGAACTCCCGCACTGCTTGCCGGTTACCTCCAGAAGCTGCAGCGCGTACAGGATGCCGTCGTGGCCGAACTGCTCGCACGCGCCGAGGCGGCGGGCAGGCCGTACGCCGCCGACGATCCGGCCCCCCGTGCCCTGACCGCCGCGGCCTTCGGATGCCTCGTGGCCGCGCAGTACTCCTGGCTCGCCTCCGGCGCGAAGGGGTCCTTCGCCGACGCCATCGACCGCGCCATGGCGACGGTGGGCCCCCGTACCTGACTCACCAAACGCCGAGTCCGCCCGTGTGGCGGATGACGCGCGCCACCAGCGTCCGCCCTGGGCTCGGAGCCCGACCGTCGGCACCCGCCCACGGGCCAGGCCGGGCGTTCGGCCGAACGGGGGCTTTTGCGGGTGGTCCGCCATGGCGTCGCCCCATCCGGCGGGCGTTCAGATGATGGTGTGAGAAACCATCCGTGCCGCGTCAACCGATGGGATGCGCCGTGCCCCGGTTCACGATGCCCCTCACCGCACCGCCCGCCGCCCCCCGCCCCTGGCTCGCCGACCCGCCGCCGCTGGTGCGCGGATACCGGCGTACGGTCCCGCTGCCGTTGCGCCGCGCGGTCGTCGCCGTGACCGGCCCCGGGCTGCGCCGGGCGGCCATGCGGGGGCTCGGCGGGCTGTCGGCCGCGTCCCGCGCGCTGCGGCTGCGCCGGGCGCGGCGGCGGATGCGGCGGTCGGGGCTGCTGGCGGGGTCCGGACGGATGGTGATCGCCGACCGACGGGGCGGCGCCCGGGTGGCGACCGTGGTCCCCTCCCCCACCCCGCTGTTCGCGCGCGCCGAGAATCTGCGGCTGGTGTGCGAGGCCCTGGACCGGGCCCGGATCGACCACTTCGTGGTCCGCTGCTACAGCAACGTCGGCTCGGCCGTGGGCGTCCGGGCCGATCAGCGGGCCGAGGTGGTCAAGGCGCTGGCCACGCTGTGCGCGGAGGAGGCGGGCTATGTCTCGCTGCCCCCGGGGCGGGGCCGCCCGGCGGCCCCGCCCCGGCTCGGCGGTACGCGACGGGCCTGGCGGCGGCTGGCCGCCGCCCCCGTGGTCCGTTTCACCCGCTTCCACGCCGGGCCGGGCGGACGGATGGTCCTCGGCCCGGCGCACGGCTGCGACATCGAGTTCTGGGAGCCGGGCGGGCGGGGCGAGGAGCGGGTGCTGATCGCGCCGCGCTTCAACCGCACCACCGCCTCCGTACCGCTCGTGGGCGAGCCGGTGCGCGCGCCCGACCAGCTGTTCACCCGGCTCGCCCCGTCCATCGGCTGGCAGCCGGGGCCGTTGGTGCGCACCCGCCCGGAGTTCCTCACCCGGCTGCCGGACGAGGTCCGCTTCCCCATCGACGTCGTCTACACCTGGGTGGACGGCTCGGATCCGCAGTGGCAGCGGCGGCGGGCGGCCCTCGCGGGCACGGGGTATCACGCCCAGGCCGCCAACGCCGCCCGCTACGCCAACCGCGACGAGCTGCGCTATTCGCTGCGCTCGCTGTATCTGTACGCCCCCTGGGTGCGCCATATCTACGTGGTGACCGACCGTCAGGTGCCCGGCTGGCTCGACGTCTCGCACCCGGGGATCACCGTCGTGGACCACCACGACATCTTCGACGACCCCGATGTGCTGCCCACCTTCAACTCCCACGCCATCGAGACCCGGCTGCACCACATCGACGGACTCGCCGAGCACTTCCTCTACTTCAACGACGATGTCTTCCTCGGCTCGCCGGTCATCCCGCAGGACTTCTTCCTGGCCAACGGCGTCTCCAAGTTCTTCCCGTCCCGCGCGCTGATCCCGCTGACCCCCGTGGGCCCCGGTGACGTGCCCGTATCGGCGGCGGGCAAGAACAACCGGGCGCTGCTGGAGGAGCGGTTCGGCCCGGCCGTCACCCAGAAGATGAAGCACACCCCGCACGCCCTGCGCACCAGCGTGCTCACCGAGATCGAGAAGGAGTTCCCGGACGCGGTCCGCGCGACCATGGCCAGCCGGGTGCGCTCGACGTCGGACATCTCCGTACCGTCCTCGCTCCACCACTACTACGCGTTCCTGACCGGGCGCGCGGTCCCCGCCCAGCTGCGCTACGACTACTTCGACCTGGCCCAGCCCACCGTCCGCGCCCGGCTGGCCAGGCTGCTGCGGGCCCGCCACTGCCAGGCGTTCTGCCTCAACGACACGGTCTCCTCCGAACACGACCTCGAGGACCAGCTTGCGCTGGTCCGCCCCTTCCTCGACGCCTACTTCCCCTTCCCCAGCCCGCTGGAGCGGGCCGTCACCCGACAGGAGACGCGGCAGCCATGCCCCTCGCCATCACCCTTCCCCTGAACCCGGACGTCCTCGAGGCGGGCGGGCCGTATCCGCGGGCGCTCAATGTGCTCAGCCGCAAGCAGACCGCCGTACAGCGGCAGTTGCGGCGCGCCGGGCTCGCGGGCTACGAGCCGACCACCCAGGCCACCTTGCTGGCCCTGGCCCAGCAGGCGCCCGAGGGCAGCGCGGTGTACGACATCGGCGCGCACATCGGGCTGTACTCGGCGCTGATCAGCGCGGTGTACGGGGACGGCGGGCCGCGGGCCATCGCGTTCGAGCCGACGCCGGAGACGGCCGCGCTGTGCCGCCGGATCCGGGAGTGCAACCGGCTCGGCTTCGAGGTGCAGCAGACCGCGCTGGCCGATGAACCGGGCACCGCCGAGCTGTACTTCTCCCTCAAGTCGGAGTCCTCCAACTCGCTGAACCCGGCCCACCGCCGGCACGCCGAGTCGGTCACGGTGCCGGTCACGACGGTCGACGCGTTCACCGGGGAGCGCGGCCTCGCCCCGCATCTGATCAAGATCGACGTGGAGACGTTCGAGGCGGCGGTGTTGCGCGGGTCGTACGGCACGATCCGGCGTCACCGGCCGTGGATCGTGTGCGAACTGCTCCCCGGCGCGGACCACAACGCGCTGCGCACCGCCCTGGCGCCGCTGACCGCCATGGACTACGGCCTCCACCCGATCACGCCGGAGGCGCCGTGGCACCGCTACGACGAGACCACGTACCGGTCCGCGGTGAGCGGCCAGTGCCGCGACTGGCTGCTGGCGCCGCGGCCGCTGACGCCCGCCTTCCACCGGGTGGTGCGGCGGTGGCTGATCGCGATTCTGGCGTGCGACGAGACGACGAACATCATCACGACCGACAAGGCGTCCTTCCCCTACGGCTGGAACGCGCCGTACCGCTCGCCGCGGGGTGCGGCCCGCGTCCCCCGCACGGGCCCGCGCGGTGCGTCGCGCGTCCCCCTCACGGGGCTGCTGCGCCTGGCGGGCGCCGCCGCCCTGGCCCGCCGCGCCGTCGTCCCGGCCCGGCGGACACCTGGGGCGCAGGCCACGGGGAGTGGGTCGCTGCGGGGGTGAGGTGAGCGGTGGCTTTCCCCACCCCGCCCCTTCCCGAACCAGGGGACTCCGCCCCCTGCCCCCACCGGAGCTCCGCCCCGGACCCCGGATCGGCTCGCGGCGCGGGTGAGCGGCGGGGCCCGTAGGAGTGATCGCCGAGGTGCCCTCGGTCAGCGGTGTCCCGGGGCCCTCGGTTCAGGGCGCGGGCCCCGGCCGCACATAGCGCTCCAGGCGAATGCCGGGGAGGCACAGCGAGTACGCCAGCCGGAAGTGCCCCGTCAGCACGGCCGCCTTCGGGCCGCGCGCCTCCGGCTCGTCGGCCGCGATCAGCCATGCCGAGCGTGCCCCGTCCAGCCGTCGCAGCAACTCGGTGGGGCCGACGTCCACCCCGTAGAGCGTGCCCGAGGCCGGGCCGGGGGTGCTCAGCGCGATGTCGCGCAGCCCGGCGAGGGGGCGCGGATAGGCGATCGCGATCCGCCGTTCCTTGGGCGGGTCGTACAGGACCGGCTCACCCGGTCGGGTGAGGCGCCCCACCGCAGTGGACAGCGCCGCCAGGTCGTCCTGACGGCTCAACGGCTCCCGCTCCCGCTGGTGCAGCGGGAGCTGCCAGACGAACGCGCAGCCGACCGCGAGGGCCCCGGCCGCGGCCACCACGACGCGGTGGCGACGGGCCACCACTCGGGCGAGCCGACCCGCCACCGACCTGGGTGGCCGGTCCGCCCCCGCCCCGGGTGCCTCGTCGGTCACCACCCCCACCGGCCGGTCCGCCACCACCGCGGCCAGCCGGGCGGCCTTCCCCCGGCCCAGCCGACCCGCCACCACCCCGGCCAGCCGGTCCACCCCCGCCGCGGCCACACGCCCCGCCACCGCACGGGCGAGCCGACCCGCCACCGACCTGGGTGGCCGGTCCGCCCCCGCCCCGGGTGCCTCGTCGGTCACCACCCCCACCGGCCGGTCCGCCACCACCCCGGCCAGCCGGGCGGCCTTCCCCCGGCCCAGCCGACCCGCCACCGCCCCCGCCAGCCGGTCCACCCCCGCCGCGGCCAGTAGAGGGATGCCTGCCAGGGCGAAGAGGAGGTAGCGCTCGTGGAAGCAGGGGCGGTGGAGGGCCAGGGCGAAGAGGAGGATGGGCGGGACGCAGATCAGGGGCAGGGCCAGCGCGGTCAGCGAGCGCCAGCGGGGGCGGATCACGGCGAGCGCGATCAGCAGGAGGTTGGCGGCGAGGACGAGCGCGCTGGGGCCCGCGAACTCCTCGACCACCGCCCACAGCCGACCCGGCGTCGGATGGCGTATCCAGGCGATCTGCGCGCTCTGCCGCCGGGCCACCACCGCCAGCGGCACCACCGCCCCCACCGCTCCGGCCGCCGCGCTCCCCCAGCCCCACCACACGCGGCGCGGGGCGCGCGAGACGAGCAGCGTCAACGCGTGCGCGACGAGCATGAGCACCGCGAACACGTGCAGCAGCGCGGTCACGGCCACCACGCCCCCGTACGCCACCCAGCGCCACACCGCCGCATGCCCCCTCGCCCCGAGCCCGCCCGGACCCGGCGCCAGGCGGGGAACGTCGCCGGGGGCCCGTACGGCCGAACGGACCCGTGTGGCCGACGCCGCCTCCCCCGCGGGCCCGGCCGTACGGGACGCCACCCCGCGACCGGGCGCGGGCGCGGGCGCGGGCGTGGGGGCCGCACCCGGCGCGGGGCCGGGCGCGAGGGCCGGACCCCGCGCGGGCCGGTCCGCCTGGCTGCCCGCCCGGCCGGCCGTTCTCCTGCCCGTCCGGCCGGTCGTCCGGGTGCCCTCCCGGCCGGTCGCCCCGCCGCCCGCCCGTCTGCCCCCTCGGCTCGTCCCCGGCGCCAGCCCGGCCGCTCCCACCAGCAGGTACGTCGCCCCCGCCGCGCTCGCCGCGACCAGGGCGTAGGAGCGGCCCTCCTGGGCGTAGTGGGTGACCACGGGTGTGGTCGCGTACAGCAGACCGGCCCACAGGCCCACCCGGGGGCGGGCGAGGCGGCAGCCCAGGGTGGCGACGAGCGCGGTGGCGGCCACGGCGGCGAGCACCGAGGGCAGACGCATGGTCACCTCGGAGGGCCGCAGCGCCAGGACGGGGTGCATCAGCAGGTAGTAGAGCCCGTGGACGGCGTCCACCGTGCCGAGCGCGTCACGGATCTGAGGGAGGGTCCGCCGGGCCATCTGGTACGTCGCGGACTCATCGCGCCACATCGTGCCCCGGTCCAGCCCCCACAGCCCCAGCCCGAGCATGACGGCCGTCGGGAGCACGATCGCCGCCTGCTTGGAGATCCCGCGCTTCCCCACGCTCAGCCTCACTCTCACCCGCGACAACAAAAGGCATAAATACGACTATTCGCCTACAGTGTGCAGTCAGGACGACTCATCCGCCGCGAAGGGCACGCGTCATGAACCGCCTCGGTATCGAAAGCCCCCGCGGTCTCGTGGCCTTCGCCGCGCTGACCGGGTGTCTGGTGACCATGGCGGTGGCGGCGCTCACCGGGGCCGGAGGGGTCTTCGCGGCCGCCGGGCTGGCCGGGTGCGGTTGCGAGCTGCTGCTGCACCGCACCGCGCCGGGGCTGATGACCCGTCTGGGGCGGCTCCACATGGGTGCCACGTCACGCTTCGAGTTCCGCTGCGTCCTGCTGCTCCTGCTGCTCGGCCGACTCCACGTCACCGGGCCCATCGGCCTCGCCGCGGTCATGACGCTGGTGCTGTGTCTGCTCGCCGGGCAGGCCCTGCACGCCGCGCTCACCACCCTCATCCGGCGGCGCCGCGCCCTCGCGGTCGCGGCCCGCAACATCGATCTGCGCCGGCTGAACATCAGCGACCGGCCGCCCCGCAGACTCACCGAATGGCCCGGTCAGCGGATCCTGGTCTACGAGCTGTCCGCCCTGCTCGGGCTCACCGCGTCGCTGACGACCGGTGACGCCCGCTGGGTGGTGGCGGCGCTCACCCTCGCCGCCGGATCCTCCCTGATCACGGTGGTGGCGCTCGTTCCGTACCTCGTCCGGGCCACCCGCCGGCTGCCCGGCGCCGCCGAGGTGCTGGCCGAGGTGGACGCCTGGCTGATCCGTCACCGCCCCCGCACGGTGCTCTACTTCTCCGGCCCGCGAGAACGCGCCGACCAGGTCACCCGATGGCTGGGACCCGTGGCCGCGCTGCACACCCCGTCCCTGGTCATCCTGCGCGAACGGGAACTGCTGGAGGCCCTGGAGCCGACCCCGCTGCCGGTGCTGTGCGTGCCGAGCGCCGCCCATCTGTCGCAGTTGGACCTGAGCGGAGTACGGGTGGCGCTCTACCCCGCCAACACCGGCCGGAACATCCACCTCCTGCGGATCCCCACCATGCAGCACGTCTTCCTGGCCCCCGGCGACGGCGACGAGACCGCCGCCGTCGATCCGTACAGCAAGGTCTACGACCAGGTGTGGGTCGCGGGCGAGGCGGGGCGCCGCCGCTATGTCCAGGCCGCGGTCGGCGTCGAGGACGCCGACATCGTGGAGATCGGCCGTCCCCAGCTCGACGGCCTGCGCGTCGCGGGAACCGGCCATCCCCCCGCCCCCGCGCCCACGTCCCTGCCCACCGTGCTGTACGCACCCACCCGTGACCTCGCGGCGGGTGAGCCGATCGTACGAGCGCTGCTGGAGAGCGAACGCCCGGTCCGGGTGCTCTACCGGCCGCATCCGCCCACCGGCCACCGCTCCCCCGAGGACCACGCCGCCCACCGCCGCATCGTCGCCCTGATCCAGGCCGCGAACGAACGGCGCGCCGCGGAGGCCCTCGCGGCGGACGCCGGCACCGCGGGCGCACCCGGCGAGGACGCCCCGGGCGAGGACGCCCCACGCGAGGAGCCCGCCGACGCCGAAACCCCCCACACCGACAGCCCGCACACCGAAGCCGCCCGCCACCGCGCCGAGTTGACCAAGCGCATCGCCGCGCTCGACGCCCGCCTGCGCCGGGCGGACGCCGACGAGGCCATGCTCACCAGAGACCGCGCCGCACCCGATCCGGCCCTGCTCACCGAGGCCGAGGGGCTGCGCCGGGAGTGGCACCAGGCCCACTGGGCGGCCTCACCGCCCTGGCTCCACCAGGTGATCGAGGGGGACACCCCCACCCTCCACTCCTGCTTCGACCAGGCCGATCTGCTGATCGGCGACCCCTCCGACGTGGTCGGCGACTTCCTCGCCACCCTCAAGCCGTACGCCCTCATCGTTCCGCCGGGGCTCGGCGAGGAGGAGTTCCGGCGGCAGAACGTCATGGCCAGGGCGGCCTATCCACTCGGTCCCGGGGCATCAGGAACGCAGAACCTCCTGCGCCCGCTCTTCGACCCCTCCCTCGACGAGCTGCGCACCGCCCGCCGCGAGGTGAGGGAGTTTCTCCTCGGCCCCGCCACACCACCGTCCATCCAGCGCTTCACCGACGCCGTCGACGCGCTCGCCGAGAAGGGAGAGGCGGTCGTCCGGCTGCGCGACCTCCACACGGCCTCGCCGCCCGGCGCCGGACGCTGGTCCGTCACCCGGTAGCAGCACTTCCCACACCCGGACCTCACCCCAGGCCCTCACCATGAGCTTCCACCCCCGCCCTGTCCCCCGGCCCTGTCCCCCGGCCCCGTCCCAGGAGCCCCCCACTCCCATGCCTCCTGAGCCCCCCGCACACCTTCCGGAGCCAGCATGCCGCGCAATCACCGCCCCGGCCCGCCTCCCCGTGTCAGCGTGATCGTCCCCGCCCGTGACGCCATGCCCGGAATCACCCGGGCCGTCACCTCCGCCATGGAGCAGACCCTCGGGCTCAGCCGCCTCGACATCATCGCCGTCGACGACGGATCGGCCGACGGCACCGCGGAGGAGCTGGACCGGCTCGCCGCCGGCTGCCCCTCGCTCCACGTGGTCCGCGACCCCCACCCCCGCCGCGGCGGCGCCGGCGGCCCCCGCAACACCGGGCTGGCCCGCGCCACCGGCGACTTCGTCTTCTTCCTGGACGCCGACGCCCGGCTCGCGCCCGACGCGCTGCGCCGCATGGTCGCGATGGCCGACCAGAACGGCACGGACGTGGTCCTGGGCAAAATGGTCTCCCCGGACGGGCGCGCCGTCCCCAAGGCGGTCTTCCGCCACAACCAGCTGCGCACCGACGTCCACAGCTCCCACGCCTACGCGAGTCTGGAGCCCTGCAAGCTCTTCCGCCGCTCCCTGATCGAACGGCTGCGGCTGCGCTTCCCCGCCCACCTCCGCCACGGCGAGGGCAAGCCCTTCACCGCGGCCGCCTACCTCAACGCCTCCGGGATCTCCGTCGTCGCCGACTACGACTGCTACCACCTGGGCCCGAACCGGGGCCGCGCCGCCCCCGGTCTCGCCGAGCGCGTCGAGGCCATGCGGCCGCTGTTCGAGACCGCCGCCCGGCACACCCGGGCCGGCGCCCGCCGCGACGCGGTGATGCGCCACCACATCCGGCGCGAGCTGTGCCCGGCCCTGCGCGCGCTGCCGCGCGAGGACGAGGCCGAGGTCCGCGAGCGGTTCCTGCCCGAGCTGCGCCGGTGGGCGCTGGCCCACTGCTCCGACGCGCTCTTCCCCACCCTCACCGCGCCCGAGCGGCTGATGGTCCATCTGCTGCGCACCGGCCGCTACGAGGATCTGCTGTCCGTCGTGCGCAACGCCAAGCGGGACGCCCGGTGCGGCCACCTGGTCGAGAAGGGCAGCGTCTACTGGCTGCACCCCTTCTTCCGCGATCCCGACGCCGAGGTCCCCGACGCCTGCTTCGACGTCACCGACCGGCTGCCGGTCCGTCACCACCTCGCGGGCGCCGGCTGGCACGGCCGCAGCACCCTGCGGGTGCGCGGCCGGGCGGCCATCGACGGGCTGGAGGCCGACCCCGAGGAGGACCGTGCCGAGCTGGTGCTGCGCCGCCGTGAGGCGCGGGACGAGGTGCGGATCCCGGTGGAGGCCACGGCCGAGCACGACCCCGCGCAGTTCGCGGCGGACGTGGACATCGCCACCGCCGACGGCGGCGCACCGCTGCGCCCCGGGGTCTGGGACGTCTTCCTCGACGTCCGCGCCCAGGGCATCAGCCGCACCGTACGGTTCGGCAACCGCCATGACGACCTGCTCGACATCGGCACCGCGCGCCGGGTGGTGGCCGCCGGGCCCGGGCTGCGCGTCCGGGTCACGCCGTACTTCACCAGCCCGTACCGCAATCTCTCCCTCGACATCGGCCCGGCCCCGCGCGGGGCGCCCTGCGAGGTCACCGAGGCCGTCTGGCATCCGTCGGACAAGGGCACCCTCGTCGTCGCCGGACGGCTGCTGCCGCCCGGCTCCCCGGCGCGCGGGCGCGTGCTGCGGCTGCGCGCCGAGCACACCGACGGAAGGGTCCACGACCATCCGGTGCGGTTCGCCGCGGGGCATCCGGCGGGCGCCTTCACCGCCCGGCTGCCGGTGCGGGACCTGGACCGCGGCCGGTGGACGGTGACGCTGGCCGTCGTCGCCCCCGGCGACCAGGGCCCGGGGCGCACCGCGCCCGCCGCGCCCGTGCCGCCGCCCGCCCGGCTGCCCGGCGCCCGCTGGGTGCGGCGCGGCCGGCCGTACTACGCCAAGCCGCTCATGGGGCGCGGCGAGGTGACCCTGGAGCTGCGGGTGGCCCCGGTCCGGCTGCTCGCCGCCGTACGCAACCGGCTGGGCCTGAACTGACCGGCTACGGCGGTGATCCCCGGGCCGGGGGCCCGACGGACGTGGCCGCGGCTCACCACCCCAGCCGCCGTCGCACCCCCGTGACGACCTTGATCGGAGCCACCTCCAGGCCCAGGGCCCGCGCCGGGCCCAGGGCCACCGGCTTGGCGTAGTACGGACGGCAGCCGAAGCGGAGCCAGCGGGTGGCGGCCAGCCGGTCGAAGTACGGCACGATCGCGGTGCGGCGCGGCGCGTCCTCCCCGGGTCCTTCCATGATCAGCGTCAGCGTCCAGCAGCCCGCGCCCAGGCGGCCGATCGGCAGCCGGGCGGTGAAGACGGTCACGGAGCCGCCCGGCTCACCGCGCGCCGGCACCTCGTGCACCGCGCCCGTCCCCGTCTCGGCGCGCAGCCGCAGCGCCCCGCCGTCCCGCACCGCCTCCTCGGTCAGCCGTCCGCCGACCAGCAGGGTGCCGCGGGTGCGCCAGATGGTCCGGAGCACCTGGCAGGGCGGGTCGAGGGGGTGGGCCACCTCGCCGACGTCGAGCGAGAGATTGCCGTACGGGGTGAAGTACGGCACCACCGTCACCGGTCCCCGGGAGGTGGTGACGCGGCGCCGGGTGGGATGGGTGACCTCACCGCCCTCGCGGCGGTTGCCGAACCGCACCGTACGGCTGACGCCCTGGGCGCGGACGTCCAGATAGATGTTCCACAGCCCCCGCTCCAGCGGGGCGCCGCCGTCCGCGGTGGCCGGGTCGATCTCGGCGGCGAAGCCCGCCATCTCGTACCGCCGCCCCTCCCCGGGCAGCGGATGGGCGGACAGGCACGGGGTGGTGGGCACCCGGACCTCGGGGCGGTCGGACCGGTACTTGCGCAGCACGATCTCGGTGGCCGGGTCGAGGGAGTCCACGTCCTCGACATACGCGTGCCCGGCCAGCCGCAGCACCCCGCCGTGCCAGCTCGCCGCCTCCAGGTGGTGCTGGACCGGCAGCCGGTCGGTCACGTCGAAGCAGATGTCGGGGACGGCGGCGGCGTGGTCCCGGAAGAAGGGGTGCAGCCAGTAGACCCGGCCCTTGTCGACGAGATGGCCGCGCCGCTCGTCCTTCTTGGCGTTCCGGGCCACCGTCAGCACATCGTCGAAGCGGTCGGCGCGCAGCAGATGGATCAGCAGCCGGTCGGGGGCGTCGAGCCTTGGGAAGAGGGCGTCGGTCACCCACGTGCTCGCCCAGTGCCGGAACTCGGGGAAGTACTTCTCCCGCGCGTCCTGCTCGTTCTCGCGGGGCAGCAGGGCACGCAGCGGACCGCACAGCTCCCACTCCACATGGCGGCGCATGATCTGGTCCCGGCGCGGACCCGGCTCCAGATAGCGGGCCACGGTCTCGAAGCACAGCCGGGTGCCGTCCATGCGGTGGGCGAGATCGGAGGCGGTGAGGGTGAGGTTGCTGCGGTTCTCGCGGTAGCGGACGTAGTAGCAGTCGTAGTCGGCGACCACGGAGATCCCGGAGGCGTTGAGGTAGGCGGCCGCGGTGAACGGCTTGTCCTCGCAGTTGCGGTAGGGCGGGAAGCGCAGGCGCAGCCGCTCGATGAGGGAGCGGCGGAACAGCTTCCACGGGCCCAGGGTCAGATAGGCGTGGGAGGAGAAGATGTCCGTACGGGGCTGATTGCGCTGGAAGACGGCCCGGGGCACGGCGCGTCCGCCCACGGAGGCGATCTTGCCGAGGACGATGTCGGTGCCGTGGGCGTCGGCCATGGCGACCATGCGGCGCAGCGCGTCCGGGCCCAGATAGTCGTCGGAGTCGAGGAAGAAGACGAAGTCGCCCCGGGCGTGGTCGAGTCCGGTGTTGCGGGGGACGCCCGCACAGCCGGAGTTCTCCTGGTGGATGACGTGGAGCGCGGGGCAGGTGCGGGCGAGCCGCTCCAGCTCCTCGCCGGTGCCGTCGGTCGAACCGTCGTCCACCGCGATGATCTCGACCCGGTCCGGGCCGAGGGTCTGGTCCATCGCGGAGGTGACGGCCCGGGTCAGCTCCGGCAGGGCGTTGTAGGCGGGGATGATCACACTGACACGAGGTCGGGGCAGAGCGGGCATGACGGCCTCCTGACTCCGGGCTCTCGACGGGTCGGGGTCGGGGTCACTCGGCGGATCGGGTCACTCGGCGGTGAGGACACCGCCGCGCGGCCCGGCCGGGGCGCTGTCCGCCAGGGGCCGCGTCTGTGGCGTGGGGGCGAGCGGGAGCGCGATGTCCTGGCCCAGCATCAGGGCCCGCACCACCCGCTCGGCCGCGTGGCCGTCGTCGAACCGGCAGAAGCGGGCCCGGAAGGCGGTCCGCAGCGCGGTCGCGGCCGCGTCGCGCCAGCGGCCCTCGCGGAAGACCTCGACCAGCTCCCGCTCGGTGCGGGCGACGGCCCCCGGGGTCTCGCCGGGGGACCCCGAGAGCAGGTCGAAGTAGACGCCGCGGGAGGAGCGGTAGATGTCCCAGTCGTCGGCGTAGATCACGACGGGCCGGTCCAGCAGGGCGTAGTCGAACATCATCGACGAGTAGTCGGTGATCAGCGCGTCGGCCGCCAGGCACAGCTCCTCCACCGACCGGTGGCGCGAGACGTCGATCACCAGCCCGGCCTCCTGGAGCCGGGCCAGCTCGTCCTGCGGCCGGTAGGAGTAGTGGGCCCGCACCAACAGCGTGGTCCCGGGGCCGAGTTCGCGGCTGAGCCGCTCCAGGTCCAGCCGGGGGGTGAACCCCTTCTGGTAGTCGCGGAGGGTGGGCGCGTAGAGGAGGGCGGTGTTCCCGGCCGGGATTCCCAACTCCTCACGGATGCGTCGGATGTCCTCCTCGGTCGCGGTGAAGAAGACGTCATTGCGCGGATATCCGTATTCCAGCAGCCGGTACGCGGCGGGGTAGACCCGCTCCCAGATCTGGCTGGAGTGCGGATTGGAGGAGAGGGCGAAGTCCCAACGGTCGATGCGCTTGAGCAGATTGCCGAAGCTCATCCCGCCCGCGGCGGCGGGATAGCGCTGCTGGTCCAGGCCCATGCATTTGAGCGGGGTGCCGTGGAAGGTCTGCAGATGCACCGTGCCCGGCCGCTTCACCACCTCATTGGGGAAGTTGACGTTGTTGATGAGGTATTTCGCGCGGGCCACGGTGCGGTAGAAGTCGCGGGTGCCGGTGACGACGTAGTCGACGCCTTCCGGAAGGGTCTCGATCTCCGACTTCTTGACCGCCCACACCCCGTGGATCTCCGGCGCCAGCTCCCGCGCCTTGTAGTAGATCGCCCCCGGATTGCACAGCACCCCACGGCCCCAGTACGCGGAGTAGACGGCGAGCTGGGGGTCGACCGGGCGCTGCCGGTGCAGCCGGTACAGGCCCTGCTTGGCGCGCGCCGCCAGCGGCGGCCGGACGGTCCGGCGCAGCTTGCGGGCCCCGGCGGCCGCCCGTACGGCCAGCTCGTGCTCGCGGTAGCGGAGGAAGGAGCCGGACGCCAGCGCCTCGAAGCGCCACCGGCCCTCGACCGGCGGGGTGAACCCGGCCGGGAGGTGGGCCCGGTACCACTCGGCGGCCCGCGCGAAGAAGCGCGGCCGGTCCGCCGTCGCCACCCGGGAGGTCCGGTCCAGGCAGAACAGGAAATGCGATACGGCCCGCTCGAAGAGCAGCGGGCGCAGCGGATCCAGATGCGGCCGGTCGTCGAGGAAGTCGAAGAGCCGGGTGTACTGCTGGAAGATGACGAAGTGCTTCTCGCCGGGGCTCCCGGTACTGGCCCCGACCCGCCGCTGCCGGTATTCCAGGCCCACCAGGTCCACACAGGCTATTCGCCGCGCGGTGAGCATCGTCTTGTACGAGAGCAGGGCGTCCTCGTAGATGCCCTCGCTGAACGCGAAGCCGTGGCGGGTGTAGAAATCCCGGTGGTAGACGCGATTGGACGACATCGCGAAGAGCCGCAGGAATTCCGGGCGTTCGACGGCGGAGAAGACATCGGTGCCCGCCGAGGCCAGCAGTTCCCCGAAGAGGCTGGGGGCCCGGCGCTCCGACCAGTAGGTGCGCACATGGTTGAAGTAGAGGATCTCGGGGTCGTGGCAGAGCGCGAGCCGGTCGGCGAGGCCCTGGAGGGTGCCCGGGGCGAGGGTGTCATCGCCGTCCAGGAAGAGCAGATAGTCCCCGCCGGCCCGCTCCACCCCGGCGTTACGGGCCCGGCCGGGACCGGAGTTGACCCGCTGATGCACGGGCACGACCCGGCTGTCGCGCGCCGCGTACGCGTCGATGATCGCGCCGCAGTGGTCCGGTGAGCGGTCGTCCACGGCGACCACCTCGAGGTCGGGATACGACTGCGTCAGCACGGAGTCCAGGCAGGCGCTCAGATAGCCCTGGACGCGATAGGCGGCGATGACGATGGTGAAGCGGGGCATAAGGCTCCTCGGGACGCGGTGGCGGTTCGAGGCGCGAAGCACTCACTGACCACCCACGCTAGGTGGGTTCGTCCCGGTATGCCCGCTCGGTCGTTGGAGGGGCGCCCAAGCGGGTGACAAACGCCCCCGGCGGACATGAAGTCCACCGGGGGCGCGGCAGCCGTGTGCCGTTGTCGTCAGCTATGCGTGCGCAGCAGCGTCCGCATCGTCCGCATCGCGACCGACAGATTGGCCAGGTCGAAGGTCTCCGACGACTGGATCTCATCGAGCGTGGTGCGGGCCCGCTGCAGGATCGCGGCGTTCTTCTCCTCCCACGCCTTGAAGCGCTGCTCGGGCGTGGAGCCGCCGTTGCCCACCGACAGCACATCGGCGGTCAGGGCGGCCTGGGCCGCGTACAGGTCCTCGCGGATGGAGACCCGGGCCATGGACTGCCACCGGTCGGCGCGCGGCAGCTCGATGATCCGGTCCATGAGCTGGCTGATCCGCAGCCGGTCGGCCAGGTCGTAGTAGACCTCGGCGACCGCCAGCGGGTCCTTGCCGGTGCGGTCCGCGATGGCCACGATGTCCAGCGTCGGGAAGGCCGAGGAGAAGCCCGCCACCCGGGTGGCCAGGTCCTCCGGGACGTGCGCCCCGGTCAGGTCGTCGTAGATCCGCTGGTACCACTCGATGTCGGAGCCGCGCAGCAGCTTGGGCAGTTGCGCCCGGACCGCGCCGACCCGCTCGCCGAAGAAGTCGATCGTCTCGGCCAGCGCGAGCGGCTGCGGCCGGTTGTTCAGCAGCCAGCGGGTGCCGCGCTCGACCAGCCGGCGCGAGTGCAGCCGCATCCGGGTCTGGATGTCGGCGGGGACGACCGTGTCCAGCGCCTCGGCCTCGTCCCACACCTGGTTCAGCTCGAAGATCGCGCGGGCCGCGGTCTGGGCGCGCACGACCTCCTCGGTGGAGGCCCCGGTCTCCTCCCGCATCCGGTGCAGGAAGGTCGTACCGGCGGTGTTGACGGTGTCGTTGACCAGCACCGTGGTGATGATCTCGCGCCGCAGGGCGTGGCCGTCGATGTGCTCGGGGAACTTCTGCCGCAGCGCCTGCGGGAAGTACGCGTGCAGCAGCCGCTGGAGGTACGGGTCGTCGGGCAGCCCGGTGGTGATCAGCTCATCGGCCACCGTGATCTTGACGTAGGCCAGCAGCACGGCCAGCTCGGGCTGGGTCAGACCGCGACCGGCGGAGAGCCGCTCGCGGATCTGGCGGTCGGTGGGCAGGAACTCCAGCGCCCGGTCCAGCCGCCCCTCGCGGCCCAGGCGGCGCATCAGCCGCTGGTGGGCGTGGAGCAGGCTGGGGGCCTGGGCGGCGGAGTTGGCCAGCGCCACGTTCTGCGCGTAGTTGTTGCGCAGCACCAGCGCGCCGACCTCGTCGGTCATCTCGGCGAGCAGCTTGTTGCGCTGCTTGAGGGTGAGGTCTCCCTCGGTGACCAGGGCGTTGAGCAGGATCTTGATGTTCACCTCGTGGTCGGAGGTGTCCACACCGGCGCTGTTGTCGATCGCGTCGGTGTTGATCCGGCCGCCGTTGGTGGCGAACTCGATCCGGCCGAGCTGGGTCAGGCCCAGGTTGCCGCCCTCGCCGACGACCTTCACCCGCAGATTCTGGCCGTCCACCCGGATCGCGTCATTGGCCTTGTCGCCGACATCGCCGTTCGATTCGGTGGACGCCTTGACGTAGGTGCCGATGCCGCCGTTCCACAGCAGGTCCACCGGGGCCTTGAGGATCGTCTTCATCAGATCGGCCGGGGTCATCTTGGCGACCCGCTTCTCGATCCCGAGCGCGGCCCGCACCTGCGGGGTGATCGGGATGGCCTTGGCCGTACGGGGGTGGATGCCGCCGCCCGCCGACAGCAGCTCGGCGTTGTAGTCCTCCCACGAGGAGCGCGGCAGCTCGAACAGGCGGCGGCGCTCGGCGTAGGAGGTGGCCGCGTCCGGGTTCGGGTCCAGGAAGATGTGCCGGTGGTCGAAGGCGGCGATCAGCCGGATGTGCTCGCTCAGCAGCATCCCGTTGCCGAACACGTCGCCGGACATGTCGCCGACGCCCACGACCGTGAAGTCCTGCGTCTGGGTGTCATGGCCCAGCTCGCGGAAGTGGCGCTTGACCGACTCCCAGGCGCCCCGGGCGGTGATGCCCATGCCCTTGTGGTCGTATCCGGCGGAGCCGCCGGAGGCGAAGGCGTCCCCGAGCCAGAAGCCGTACGCCTGCGCCACGTCGTTGGCGATGTCGGAGAAGGTCGCGGTGCCCTTGTCGGCGGCGACGACGAGATAGGTGTCGTCCCCGTCGTGGCGGACCACGTCCTTGGGCGGCTCGACCTGCCCGGCGACCAGGTTGTCGGTGATGTCGAGCAGACCGGAGATGAAGGTCTTGTAGCAGGCGATGCCCTCGGCCATCCAGGCGTCGCGGTCCACCGACGGGTCCGGCAGCCGCTTGCCGACGAAGCCGCCCTTGGCGCCCACCGGCACGATGACGGTGTTCTTGACCATCTGCGCCTTGACCAGGCCGAGGATCTCGGTGCGGAAGTCCTCACGCCGGTCGGACCAGCGCAGGCCGCCGCGCGCGACCTTGCCGAACCGCAGGTGCACACCCTCGACCCGCGGCGAGTAGACCCAGATCTCGTACGCCGGGCGGGGCGCCGGCAGATCCGGCACCGCCTGCGGGTCCAGCTTGATCGACAGGTAGTCGTGCGGCTTGCCGTGGGCGTTCTTCTGGAAGTGATTGGTCCGCAGCGTCGCCTTGATCAGGGTGAGGAAGGAACGCAGGATGCGGTCCTCGTCCAGCGAGGCCACCTGGTCCAGCGCCGCGTCCAGCTCCTCCAGCAGGGCGTCGGTCAGCTCCAGCCCCGCCCGCTGCCGCTCCGGCGACATCCGCGCCTCGAAGAGAGAGACCAGCAACCGGGTGGTGTGCACATTGTTGCGGAGGGTGTCCTCCATGTACGACTGGCTGAAGGTGGACCCGGCCTGCCGCAGGTACTTGGCGTAGGCCCGCAGCACCATCGCCTGCCGCCAGTCAAGACCCGCGCCCAGCACGAGCTGGTTGAAGTCGTCGCTCTCGGCCTGGCCGGTCCACACCGCGGCGAACGCGTTCTGGAAGCGCTCGCGGGCGTCGTCGGCGAGGGCCTCGCCCTCGCGCAGCGGCAGCCGCAGCCCGAAGTCGTAGATCCAGGCGGTGGTCTTGTCCGAGCAGCGCAGCTCGTACGGGCGCTCGTCCACCACCTCGACGCCGAGGGTGTTGAGCACCGGGAGCACCGCGGACAGCGAGATCTGGGCCCCGGCCCGGTAGATCTTGAAGCGGCGCTCGGCGTGGGCCGCGCCCACCGGCTCGTAGAGGCTGAGCGCGAAGTCCTTCTCCCCGTCCTTCAGCCGCTCCAGGTGCTGCAGGTCGGCGACGGCGCCGCGCGGGGTGTGGTCCGCCTTGTAGCCCTCGGGGAAGGCGTGCTGGTAGCGGCGGAGCAGCTCGGCGGCGCGCTCCTCGCCGACCTCGGAGACCAGCGCGTCGGTGAAGCCGTCGGCCCAGGAGCGGGCGGCCTCGATCAGCCGGCCCTCGATCCGCTCCACATCGGCGTCGGTGAGGTCGGGCAGCTCGGTGCCGGGCTGGACACGGACCACGAAGTGCAGCCGCGAGAGCACCGACTCGGTGTGCAGGGCGGTGAAGTCGACCGGCGGGCGGCCGCTCAGCTCCTCCAGCAGGATGTCGGTCAGCCGCAGCCGCACGTCGGTGGTGAAACGATCACGCGGAAGGTAGACCAGCGCGGAGTAGTAGCGCCCGTACTCGTCCTGGCGCAGGAACAGCCGCAGCCGGCGGCGCTCCTGGAGGTAGAGCACACTGGTGGCGATCGAGCGGAGCTGGTCGACCGGGGTCTGGAACAGCTCGTCGCGCGGATAGGTCTCCAGGATCTGCAGCAGGTCCCGGCCGTCGTGGCTGTTGGCCGCGAAGCCCGCGCCCGCGAGCACCTCGTCGACCTTGCGGCGGATCACCGGGACCCGGCGCACCGACTCGGTGTACGCGGCGGAGGAGAACAGCCCCAGGAAGCGGCGCTCGCCGATCACATTGCCCTCGGCGTCGAACTTCTTCACGCCGATGTAGTCGAGGTACGAGGGGCGGTGGACGGTGGCGCGGCTGTTCGCCTTGGTCAGCACCAGCAGCTTGCGCTCGCGCGCCTTGGCGCGGGCGTCGGCCGGCAGCCGGTTGAAGGCCGGGGAGACGGGGGTGCCGGGGCCCGCGTGAGCGCTCTCGTCGGCGTCCTTGTGCTGCGGGTCGGAGCGGAGGATGCCGAGGCCGGTGCCGGGCACCGCGGTCAGCGCGTCCTCCTCGCCACCGGCCTCGGTGGGGACCTGCGTCAGCTCGTACTCGCGGAAGCCGATGAAGGTGAAGTGGTCGTCCGCGAGCCAGCGCAGCAGCTCACGGGCCTCCTCCACCTCCTCCTGACGGACCTCGGCGGCCTTCGGCTCGTCCGGCAGGCCCTCGGCGATGCGCAGCGCGGAGTCGCGCATCTTCTCCCAGTCCTCGACGGACTCGCGAACATCGGACAGGACGCGCAGCAGATCGGCGGTGATCTGCTTCAGATCGCCGCGGTCGGTCTCGCGATCGGTCTCGACATGGATCCAGGACTCCACGACCGCGTCATGCGGGAGCTTCTTCCGGGCCGGGCCGTCCGGGGAGACGTCGAGCAGCTCGATCAGCTTGCCGGTGATGTCACGGCGCACGATCGCCTGCGGGTGGATCACGACATGGATGCCGCGCCCCTGGCGGGTGAGCTCATTGGTGACCGAGTCGACCAGGAACGGCATGTCGTCGGTGACCACCTCGACCACGGAGTGGCTGCAGGTCCAGCCGTGCTCCTCGACGGTCGGGGTGTGCACCCGGACGTTCGCCGTGCCCTGCGGACGCACCTCGGCGAGCCGGTAGTGGGAGAGCGCCGCCCCGAAGACATCGACCGGGTCGCGGTCGGCGAGGTCCTCGGGAGGCGTGTGCAGGTAGTAGTGCTGGAGGTATGCGGTCAGGGTCTCCGGTCCTGGGCCCTGCACCGGTTGCCCCCCGGCAGGGCTGTTCTCAGCGACCCGGGCGGCCCGTTCGAGCAACTCGGCCTTGGCTTCGTCCAGCTTGGTCTGCATGTCCTCTGGCTCCTGTCGCGCGCCGTTGCGTGACATCGATGGCGGTGGCATGACGCCGCGACGCGAAAAATCCGGTCGTGGACGACGGTATGCCGGATCGGGAAATGGCCGGGGTGTACTCGGCCGTAAGTGACCAAGACCCCACGCGCCACGGGTCAGCGGCGGCTCGGGCCCGGGCCTGGTGGGGCGCCGGGCGCGGAGCGAGGGCCTCGTTGCCCTCACGGACTATCGCGCTGATCACGCAGTAAGGCTATCGCTCCTCCCCAGGGGGTCGTCATGAGCCGTTCGTGTACAAAACCGGGCCCTGAAGTTTGACGAAATGGACAGCGACCGGGAGGGGCGCACGGGCCGATGATGCGCCGCTCATGCCCTCTTGGCAAAGCGTGGGCGCGGATGCACCGTGATCTGGACGGTGGTAAGCACGGTGGTAGGCGTGGACCTGGAGGTGCGTGGCATGGCTGCGAAGATCCTGCTGGTGACCGGCGACGCGGCCGAATCGCTGGAGGTGCTCTACCCGTATCAGCGGCTGCGCGAGGAGGGGTACGAGGTCCATATCGCGGCCCCGAGCCGCAAGACGCTGCGCCTGGTGGTCCATGACTTCGAGGAGGGTTTCGACACCTACACCGAGAAGCCGGGCTATACGATCCCCGCCGACCTGGCCTTTTCCGAGGTGGACCCCGGGGAGTACGCCGCCCTGGTGATCCCGGGCGGCCGGGCCCCGGAGTACCTGCGGAACGACCCCGAGCTGCGCAAGATCTGCAAGGCGTTCTTCGACGCGGACAAACCGGTGGCGCAGATCTGCCACGGCCCGCTGCTGACGGCGGCCGTGGGCGGCCTGAGCGGGCGGCGGGTCACCGCGTATCCGGCGCTGGAGCCGGACATGCAGGCGGCGGGGGCGGACTACCAGGACGCGGAGGTCGTGGTCGACGGCACGCTGATCTCGTCGCGGGCGTGGCCGGACCATCCGGCGTGGATGCGGGAGTTCCTGGCGGCGCTGCGGTCGAAGGCGCCGGTGGTGTGAGGGGGTGCGGCCTGGGGTGCGGCCTGCGGGTTGGCCGGGGACTTGGGCCGGGCCCGGGGCCGCATGGGGGGCGTATGGGGGCGAGAGGGGGCGCATACGGTGCGGTGAGCGCCTGAACGGACTTCGGGCCCAGGAGCCAGGACGGCCCGCAGCGGGCGGCCCCGGCTCACGTCGCCCGGCTCACGTCGCCCGACTCACGTCACCCGGCTCACTCGTCGGCCATGCGCTCGGCCTCCCGTACGGCCTCCTCGAGCGTGTCCACGACCGGCACCCCGGCCGCCTCCAGGCTGGCCCGGCTGTGCGAACCGCCCGTGTAGAGCACGGCCCGCGCCCCCACGTGCCGCGCCGCCACCGCGTCGTCCAAGGCGTCCCCGATCACCACCATCCGCTGCGGCGGCACCCCTTCGAGCGCGGCGATATGGCGCATCATCTGCTCGGCCTTGCCGGTGTTGCTCTCGCCTGTGCGGCCGTCCACCCGGACGAAATGGCGCTCGATGCCATGCGTCCGCACCAGGGGAAGCAGATACTCATGCGGGGCCAGTGAACACAGCGACTGGGTGAGACCCGCCTCCTGCCACTCGGTGAGCAACTGCCGGGCGCCGAACGCCAGCCCGGCGGTCTCGGCCAGCGCCCAGTAGTGCCGGTGGAACGCCTCGTCCATGACCGCCCACTCCTCGTCGGAGGGCAGCCGCCCCATCAGCCGCTCGTAGAAGCGGGGCACCGGGACGCAGTACAGGTCGCGATAGCGCTCGAGGGTGATCGGCGGCAGCCCGATCTCCTG
Organism: Streptomyces yongxingensis; assembly: GCF_055597465.1. Taxonomy (NCBI): domain Bacteria; kingdom Bacillati; phylum Actinomycetota; class Actinomycetes; order Kitasatosporales; family Streptomycetaceae; genus Streptomyces; species Streptomyces yongxingensis. The sequence goes on along the minus strand of NZ_CM145717.1, from coordinate 6,604,823 downwards.
GAACGAGGCGTTCGTCGCCGAGATCACGGCGTCGATGTCGTGGAGCAGCGTGCCGTTCCAGTCCCAGACGAGGTGCGTCACGTGGTTCTTCCCCATCCCACGACCGTACCCGGCGGGTCGGACAGCGGGCATCACCCGATCAGATTGGGGATCTCCTGGGTGGCGTACCAGAGCAGCTCGTGGTCCTCGGCGCCGTCCACGGTGAACTGCGCGTCGTCGTCACCGAGGTCCGCCGCGCCCAGCGCGTCGGCGGCCGCGGCGATGTCCCGCTCGGCCTCATCGGCGTCCAGGTGCACGGCGGCGGCCTTCGCGAGCGGTATGGCGGCCTTGATCCGCACCTCGCCCAGCGCGGACTGGTCCAGCCCCCGGTCCGGATCGGCGACCGCCTGCCCGTCGGGCACGTCCACGGCCACCACGACCCGGCGGCGGGGCGCCCGGGGGTCGACGGCGAGCAGCCGCAGCGACGCCTGCGCGGCCCGGCTCAGCGCCGCGTACTCCAGCTCCTCGATGTCGTCGGACACATACCACTCGCGGAGCGCTGGGGTGACCGCGTAGGCGGTCAGCGGCGTCGGCCCCAGATGGCCCTCCTTGTGCGCCTCGGCGAGACCGGAGAGGGTCAGAGGGACGTAGACGCGCATGGCTGCCGCTTTCATCAGAGACCAATAGGCCCCCAGCATACGATCGCCCGTCCCCTCTCCCGAGCCTTCCGCGAAGGGCCGGTGGTCCCCTTTCGGGGGACAGGGGCCGACGGGGCCGTACGAAAGCGGGACCGAGCCGCGCTCGAGCCGATGACCGGGGCCGATGAACGGCCGCATGCCCCGAATAGGTGAACCGCGGTGTGAGCACGAAGGGGGCCGGGCGCTGATTGCGGAGGCCGAAAAACCGCCGGTAGAAGACTTTCCGACGAAAGCTACCGCCCGGTATTCGGCCGGGCCACGGAGAACGGGGCGAGCAGCATGGGTGAGGGCGTCCGGGCGACGGATCGATCCACGAACCGGGCCACGACGGCGCGGGAGGCCGCACGACGGACCGCGGCCGGGGAGGCCGCGCGACGGACCGCGGCCGGGCAGGCCGCGCGACGACGCGGCGGCAGCGGCCCAGGGCGAAGCGGCCCGCCCAGCCGCAAAGACCCCCGCCGCCCCCGCGCCACCCCTACAACGGCAACACCCCACACAACGGCCGCGCCGCCCGCGACCGCACCGCCCCAGACGCCCCGCACGACGGCCGCACCGCCCACGACGACGGCACCACGCAGCGCTACACCGCCCACCCCGGCCGCATTACGCGGCACACCCGCCACCAGCGGCGCCCCCGCATCGCATGACGCAGTCACACCCCGCAGCACCGCGCCACCCACCCCGGCCGCGCGCCGCGTGCCCACCGCGTCCCGCGCCGCGGCCGTATCGCGGTCGGCGGCGGCCGCCGCGGCGTGGCGGGAGCGGGATCGGCTGCCGCGCTACTGGTTCGCCAACCGGCTGGTGCTCACGCTCAGCGGTCAGCGCCCCGTCCACACCCTCCTCGGGCACGCCCTCCCGGCCGCCTACGACCAGCTGATCGAGCTCGCCCCGCGCGCCCCGCTGCGGCCCGCCGGAGAGCGGGCCACAGCGCCCCTGGTACGGCGCTGCGGCGAGTACCAGCCCCGGCACGGGGTCATCGAGGCGTTCGCCCGGATCGCCTCCGGAGACCGGCTCACAGCGCTCGCCTTCCGGCTCGAGCTCGGCGCCGACGCCCGCTGGCGCTGCGCCGCCATCGACCTCGGCCCACTCGCCTAGGGGTGTCCCACGGATCGTGGGTATGCGGCTCCGCCCCGTGGCAGGGCTCCGCCCTGGACCCTCGGGGTCCGGGCTCGACCGCCTCGGTCTCCACACGGGTGAGCCAGGCTCCGCCCCCGGGGTCCAGGGGGGGGAGCCCTGCCACGCGGCGGGCCGGGGTGCCACGCTCTCGCGCGGCGCCCCGGCCCGTTCACGGCACCCGATGACTACTTCTTGCGGCGGCGGCCCTTCTGCGCCTTGCGCCGCTCCGCACGCGTCAGCCCGTCGGCCTCCGACCGGGGCGGCGGGGGCGTCTCGCCGTTGGGGAAGTCGCCCTCCACGACGCCGCCCTCTCCGTCCACCGTCGGGGCGGAGAAGTGCAGCCGGTCCGGCCGCTGCGGGGCCTCCAGGCCCTTGGCGCGGATCTCGGGGCGGGCCGAGGAGCCCGCGGACGGCGCGCCCGCCGGCACCGCGTCCTGCACGTCCTTCTCGAGGACGACCTGCTCCTCCGGCGCCTCGACCGGGACCTCCTCGACCTGCTGCTCGACCTGGACCTCCAGGTTGAACAGATAGCCGACGGACTCCTCCTTGATGCCCTCCATCATGGCCTGGAACATGTCGAAGCCCTCGCGCTGGTACTCGACCAGCGGGTCCTTCTGGGCCATCGCGCGCAGCCCGATGCCCTCCTGGAGGTAGTCCATCTCGTAGAGGTGCTCGCGCCACTTGCGGTCCAGCACGGAGAGCACGACCCGCCGCTCCAGCTCACGCATGATCTCGGAGCCCAGCTGCTCCTCGCGCGCCTCGTACTGCTGGTGGATGTCGTCCTTGATGGACTCCTCGATGAACTCGGCGGTGATCCCGGCGCGGTCGCCGGCCTCCTCCTCCAGCTCCTCGATGGTCACGCTGACCGGGTAGAGCTGCTTGAAGGCGTTCCACAGCCGGTCCAGGTCCCACTCCTCGGCGAAGCCCTCGACCGTCTCCGCCCGCACATAGGCTTCGATGGTGTCGTCCATGAAGTGGCCGACCTGGTCCTGAAGGTCCTCGCCCTCCAGGACGCGGCGGCGCTCGCCGTAGATGACCTCACGCTGGCGGTTGAGGACCTCGTCGTACTTCAGGACATTCTTACGGGTCTCGAAGTTCTGCTGCTCGACCTGCGACTGCGCGGAGGCGATGGCCCGCGTGACCATCTTGTTCTCGATCGGGACGTCGTCCGGGACGTTCGCCATCGCCATGACGCGCTCGACCATCTGGGCCTTGAACAGCCGCATCAGATCGTCGCCGAGCGAGAGGTAGAAGCGGGACTCGCCGGGGTCGCCCTGACGGCCGGAGCGGCCGCGCAGCTGGTTGTCGATCCGGCGCGACTCATGGCGCTCGGTGCCCAGCACATACAGCCCGCCGAGCTCCTTGACCTCCTCGAACTCGGCCTTGACCGCGGCCTCGGCCTTCTCCAGGGCGGCGGGCAGCGCGGCGGCCCACTCCTCGGAGTGCTCCACCGGGTCCAGACCGCGCTGGCGCAGCTCGGCCTCGGCGAGGTCGTCGGGGTTGCCGCCGAGCTTGATGTCGGTGCCGCGGCCCGCCATGTTGGTCGCGACGGTCACGGCGCCCTTACGGCCGGCCTGGGCGACGATCGTCGCCTCCCGGTCGTGCTGCTTGGCGTTGAGCACCTCATGCGGCACCCCGCGCTTGGCGAGCTGCTGGGAGAGGTACTCGGACTTCTCCACGGAGGTCGTGCCGACCAGGACCGGCTGGCCCTTCGTGTGCTTCTCGACGATGTCCTCGACCACCGCGTCGAACTTCGCGACCTCGGTGCGGTAGATCAGGTCGGACTGGTCGAGCCGGGCGAGGGGGCGGTGGGTCGGGATCGGGACCACACCGAGCTTGTAGATCTGGTGGAACTCGGCGGCCTCGGTCATCGCCGTACCGGTCATGCCGGAGAGCTTGTCGTAGAGGCGGAAGAAGTTCTGGAGGGTGATCGTGGCGAGCGTCTGGTTCTCGTCCTTGATCTCCACCCCTTCCTTCGCCTCGATGGCCTGGTGCATGCCCTCGTTGTAGCGGCGGCCCGCGAGGATACGGCCGGTGTGCTCGTCGACGATCATGACTTCGCCGTCCATGACGACGTAGTCCTTGTCCTTCTTGAAGAGCTCCTTGGCCTTGATCGCGTTGTTGAGGTAGCCGACCAGCGGGGTGTTGACCGACTCGTAGAGGTTGTCGATCCCCAGCCAGTCCTCGACCTTGGTGACCCCGGACTCATGGATGCCGACGGTCCGCTTCTTCTCGTCGACCTCGTAGTCCCCGGTCTCCTCCTGGCCCTTCTGCGGCTCGGCGGCCTGGCCCCGGCTGAGCCGGGTGACCAGCTTGGCGAAGTCGCCGTACCACTTGGTGGCCTGGTCGGCCGGGCCGGAGATGATCAGCGGCGTACGGGCCTCGTCCACCAGGATCGAGTCGACCTCGTCGACGATCGCGTAGTTGTGGCCGCGCTGCACCAGCTCGTCCTTCGACCACGCCATGTTGTCGCGCAGATAGTCGAAGCCGAACTCGTTGTTGGTGCCGTAGGTGATGTCGCACGCGTACTGCTCACGGCGCTGCGCCGGGGTCATGTTGGCGAGGATGCAGCCGACCTCCAGGCCGAGGAACCGGTGCACCCGGCCCATCCACTCGGAGTCGCGCTCGGCCAGGTAGTCGTTGACCGTGATCAGGTGGACACCCTTGCCCGACAGCGCGTTCAGATACGCCGGGAGGGTGCCGACCAGGGTCTTGCCCTCACCGGTCTTCATCTCGGCGACATACCCGAGGTGCAGCGCCGCGCCGCCCATCAGCTGGACGTCGTAGTGACGCTGGCCGAGCACCCGCTTGGCCGCCTCGCGCACCGTGGCGAACGCTTCGGGCATCAGGTCGTCGAGGCTCTCACCGTCGTCGTACCGCTGCTTGTACTCGTCGGTGAGGGCGCGCAGCTCGGCGTCGGAGAGGGACAGGAAGTCCTCTTCGATGGAATTGACCTGGTCCGCGATGCGGTGCAGCTTGCGCAGGATCTTTCCTTCGCCTGCACGCATGAGCTTGTTGAGGACGGACACGTAGGCTGGCTCCTTGCCGGTCGGGCCTGGCACGGTCGGGGTGCGCTGGCGCGGCATTGTCAAGGGGCGCAGGCCCCGCCGCAACGGCCATCGTAAGACAGACCCCGGCACGCCGGGAGGTCCGTCACCACGAGGACCGGATGTCACCTCACCGTGTCAACGCCCGAGAGGCCCCCCAGGTGCCCTCCAATTCACCGAAACCGCTCGCGGTGAGTGACGACGGCGGCGCAGACTCGGGTCGCATGGAGCCTGTCACCCTCACCACCGAGCGCCTGGTCCTGCGCCCCTTCCGCCCCTCCGACACGGACGCGGTCTTCGCCGCTTGTCAGGATCCGGACATCCAGCGATGGACCAGCGTGCCCTCCCCGTACGAACGCGCGCACGCGGAGGACTTCACCCGCCGGATCTGCCCGGAGAACTGGCGTGACGACGTGACCTACGACTTCGCGGTGGTCACCAAGAGTGACGGCGCCCTCGTCGGTGCCATGAGCCTGGTCCGGCTGGCCCATCTGCGCTCCCCCGAGCACCAGGCCGAGCTGGGCTACTGGACGGCGCGCGAGCACCGGCGGCACGGCTACACGGGTGAGGCGGCGCGGGCCGTGATCGAGTGGGCGTTCACCCGGCTCGGGGTGGAGCGCCTGGAGTGGTGCAGCGAGGCCGGGAACGAGGGCTCGCGGGCGGTCGCCCTCGGCGTGGGCTTCCGGATGGAGGGGACGGACCGCGCCCGGATCGTCCACCAGGGGACCCGGCGGGACGCCTGGCGGGGCGCGCTGCTGCCCTCCGACTGGGGGCTGCCCTCGACGACGCCGTATCTGCCCGCCAAGGAGTCCGAGGCGGTCAACGCGCCCCGGCGGGAGTCGGAGGCGTCCGGCCCGTCCGGCCGGGCGTCCACGGCGCCGTCAGCGGGCTGAGGGCGGCGTCGGGGAGCTGAGGGCGGCGTCGAGGGGTCTGAGGATCGGCCGTCCCAGGGCCATCCGGCGGCACGGGCGGCGTTGTCAGGGGGTGCCACTACGGTGGCGCGCATGACGAACGCCGCCACCGGGTCCGCCGTGGACCGCACACCCGAGGCCACCCTCTCCGCCGACGAGGCGCGCCGGATCGCGCTGCGCGCCCAGGGGCTGCTGGGCGCCCCCGACCGGCGCGGCGGGGTGCGGGGCGTGCTGCGCCACCTGGGCGCCGTGCAACTGGACACGATCTCGGTGCTGGCCCGCTCCCATGAGCTGATTCCGTACGCACGGCTGGGCGCGGTCGGCCGTAAGACGGTCGAGTCGGCGTACTGGACCGGCACCCACGCCTTCGAGTACTGGTCGCATGCCGCCTGCGTGCTGCCGATCGAGGAGTGGCCGCACTTCGCCTTCCGCCGCCGCGCCTACCGCGACCGCCCGCACTGGAACCACGAGCTGCCGGACGGGGTGTACGAGACGGTGGTCAAGCAGCTGCGCGCGGAGGGCCCGCTGACCGCGACGGAGCTGGGCGGGGCCAAGAACGGCGGGCCGTGGTGGGACTGGTCGGCCGCGAAGATCGCGGTCGAGCGGGCGCTGATGTTCGGCGAGGTGGTGTGCGTCGAGCGGCGCGGCTGGAAGCGGGTGTACGACCTGGCGGAGCGCGCCGTGCCGGACGACCTGCTCCATGACGACCTGGACGACCTGGAGTGTCTGCGTCGGCTGGTCCGGCTGGCCGGACAGTCCCTGGGCGTGGGCACGCGGGCGGACATCGCCGACTACCACCGGCTCAAGGGCGAGCAGGTGGAGGCGGTGATCGCGGACTCGGGGCTGGTGCCGGTGGCGGTCGAGGGCTGGGACAAACCGGCCTGGGCGGACCCCGAGGCGCTGGCCACCCCGCCGCGCGGGCGGCACCGCACCACCCTGCTGTCGCCCTTCGACTCGCTGATATGGGACCGGGCGCGCACCGAGCGGATCTTCGGCTTCACCCATCGGCTGGAGGCGTATGTGCCCAGGCCCAAGCGGATCCACGGCTACTTCGCCATGCCGCTGCTGTCGGGCGGGCGGCTGCTGGGCCGGGTCGATCCGGCCCGGGAGGGGACGACCCTGGTCGCCCGGCAGGTGTCCCTGGAGTCGCCGAAGGCCGTGGCCCCCATGGCGCGGGCGCTGCGGGAGGCGGCCGAATGGGTGGGCTGTGACTCCGTACGGGTCGAGCGCGTCGACCGCCCGGAGCTCGCCGCACCGCTCGCGGCGGCGGTCTCGGCGGCGGTCGCCTGACCCGTTCTCGGCTCACCCGGGGCTTCGGCCCCGGGCCCCGAGCTTCGGCCCGGGCTCTGGGCTTCGGGCTCCGGGCTCCGGGCTCCGGGCGAGGCGAAACCCTCACCTGATCTCGAGGATCTTCTCCCGCATCGCGTACACCACGGCCTCCATCCTGGAGTGCAGCTGCAATTTCTCCAGAATGTTGCGCACGTGGTTCTTCACGGTGTTCTCGCTGATGAACAGCTCCTTGGCGATATCCCGGTTGTTCATTCCGGTCGCCACCAGCTTGAGCACCTCCAGCTCCCGGTCGGTGAGCCGGGGCGCGGGCACCAGCCGCCGCTCGTCGGTGCGCTGGATCATCGACTTGAACTCGGTCAGCAGCTTGGCCGCCATCGACGGGCTGATCTGCGACTGGCCGTCCGCCACCGCCCGGATGGCGGTCGAAACCTCGTCGGTCGAGATCTCCTTCAGCAGATAGCCCGTGGCCCCTGCCTTGATCGCGTCGTAGAGATCGGCTTCCTCATCGCTGATCGTCAGCATGATGATCTTGGCGCTGGGTGCCACCTCCTTGATGGCGGTGCATGCCTCGATCCCCCCGCGCTTGGGCATCCGCACATCCATCAGGACGATGTCCGGCAGCAGATCCGCCGCCTTGTCCACGGCCTCGGCCCCGTCCCCCGCCTCGCCGACGACCTGGATGTCCTCCTCCTGCGCCAGGACGATCTCCAATCCACGCCGGAAGAGCGCGTGGTCGTCCACGACGAGGACCCGAATCGGCTCCTTGCGCGGCTCACCGCGCGGCTCGCCCCCGTCCGGACCGACGCCATGGTCCTCACCGGCGTCGGACACGGGCCCGAAGCTGTCCGCCATCGTTCCTCCCCCTGAAGGCCATGGCCCTTGCGGTCCGCACCTTGGGTGCACTCGGTCTGGCGTCAACCGGTGCTTTCGGTACACCGGTTGGCCGCCCGGCCATGATTTCATGCCCGGACGGCGGAATGGTCCCGCCGTGGTCGCACGGAGGTGCCCCGGGGGGCGCGCAGGCGCTCCGGGGCACCACTCACATGTCAGGCTGGATTCGGCTGAATTTCTCGGTCAGCCACCGAGTGCGCCGCCGGCGCCGCCGGGTGCCTCTCCGACGAACGCTTCCGGCTGAAGATGAATCACCCCGTAGTCATAGCCATGCCGCCGGTAGACGACGCTGGGCTGATTGGTGTCGGAGTCGACGAACAGATAGAAGTCGTGCCCGACCAGCTCCATCTCGTAGAGAGCCTGGTCGAGCGTCATGGGAGCCGCGGCGTGAGTCTTCTCCCGGACCACCAGGGGGCCCTCGCCCTGGATTTCCAGGGGGCCCATCCGGGTGGTGGGGACGGTCTCCGTCGTGCGCTGGGGGGCGATCTCGCCGTGCCCGTTGATGCGCGCCGCGTTGGGCACGGTGATGGCCACGTCGCTGGCCGGAATGCGACCGTTGCCACGGCGCGTATGGCGCTTGTCGTGCTGCTTGCGCATCCGTGCCTCCAGCTTGCTGGCGGCCAGGTCCAGCGCTGCGTACGGATCGGCCGCGGCGGCCTCCGCCCGGATCACCGGGCCCCGCGAGCGGAGCGTGATCTCCACTCGGTCGGCGCGGTCGGACTGCCGCGGGTTGTGCTCCTTGGACACCTCGACGTCGAGGCTGATCACCTTGCCGTCGAGCTTCTGGATCTTATCCAGCTTCAGCTTCTCGGCCACGTGCTTCCGGAACCGCTCGGGCACCTCAGTTTTACGGCCCTTGACGACGATGTCCACGCAGAACTCCGTTCCCGGGTAGCTCCAGTCAGTATCGGAGCGTCATCCCTTGTGCACTTGGCTCCGGCGTCTTCCGGAGCCACCGGCTTGGCGCTTTCAGCTCCTCCTTCCCACGGAGAGGATCTCAATCCCGTTTGTTCCAAGCCTCACCAGAATGCAGGCAAAACACGCCAAGCGGATGAGTGAGTCATAGCACCCGCCATTCCTCACAACCGAACATAGCTCGACCGGTCGGAAGTCGGCACCCCCTACCGGCCCGTACCTCCGATCAGGTGCTTTGCTGTGCTTATCACCTGCAACGACGCGGCTTCGTCATCAGTTCCGGTTGGTAGGCGTCAGGGGTGCGGCGACCACGGCAGCGCCGATGACCAGCCCTCCGGCCGCCGTCACCGCGCGCGCCGCCTCCGCGAGCGAGGCCCCTGTGGTCATCAGATCGTCCACCAGCACTACCGGGCCCGTCGCCAGCAGCCGGCCGCTGCCGGGGACCGCCCCCAGCGCACCGGTCACATTCGCCCGCCGCTGTCGCGCGTCCAGCCCCGACTGGTCGGTCACCCGGCGCCGCTGGCACAGCACGGCCGGGACTCTCGCCGGGCGCCCGTCGACGCGCAGCACGCCCGCCGCGGCGAGCGCGATCCGCCGGGCCGGGTCATGCCCCCGGGCGCCCACCGAGCGCCGGGCCGACGGCACCGGCACCAGCAGCAGCGGCGCTCCGCGAGGTCTCGCCCCCGGTCCGACACCGGGTCTCGCACCCGGTCTGGCCTCCTGTCTCGTCCCCGGTCTCGCCCCGCATACCGCGCCCGATCCCACGGCCGCCCTCCCTCGGGGCCCCGCACCGGGCTCGCCGCCGGAGCAGGCCGCCCGCACGGCTCTCGCCAGCGCCTCGCCCAGCGGCCGCGCCAGCCGGAGCGCTCCCCGCTCCTTGTGCGCGAGCAGCACGGCCCGCGCCTCGTCCACGTAATCCACCGCCGCATGGACCACCGGCAACCCCGGCGGCACCGGGCTCGGCTCCACCCGGCGCACCCCGGTCCCCCGCAGCGCTCCACGACAACGGTCACACAACGTGCCTCCCGGCCGACCGCATCCGGCACAGTCGGCCGGCAGCACCAGATCGGAGATCTCCTGCCACCAGCCCCGCATGAACACCACTGTCCCGGTGGTCAGGCCACCGCGCCACCCCTTGTGGACAACCGCGCACATGTGGACAACCGGCCACCCCCGATCGGTGTCCTGACCTAAGAGCCCGAGGCAACCAGGGCAGACCCAACCAGCGCAGACCTGGCCGGGGCAGACCTAGCCGGGGTAGACCGGCGCCGAGCCGTCCTGGTCCACGGTCTTCCAATCGGTGTTCGGCAGCAGCCGCACGATGCCGTTCTCCCTGGTCTCGGCGATCAGCGGCCTGGTCTGGTCCTCCGAGGCGCCGATCGACTGCACACCGTTCGGCCCCGGCACCTCCGGGACGTTCGCCGGGGAGCCGTCCGACTCCACGTACTGGAGCTGCTGCACCCCGTCCGACTCCCGGCCCGCGACCACCAGCCGGCTGTTCCCCGCCCAGGAGAAGGTGTCCACGTCCTCCAGCTTCGGCGCGACCGCCCGCAGGGCCCCCACCGACAAGTGGGGGGCGTCCGCGGTGCCCCGCCGCTCGATCCGGCCGAGCCGCAGCGTGGTGTGGCCGGACCGCTTGACCAGCATCGCGATCCTGGAGCCGTCCGCGGATACCCGCAGCGCCGTGATCCGGCCACCGTCCAGCTTCGGCAGCCGCACCTCGTCCGCCGGTCCGGTGCCGCCCCGCAGCCGCAGCAGCCTCGGCTGCCGCGGGTCCCGGTCGGCCACCCACAGACCGCCCAGCCCGTCCCAGCTGGGCGCCGTCAGACCGTGCTCCACGCTGCCGCCCCGGCTGCGCACCCGCACCTTGCCGCGCTCGGCGCCGGACGCCAGCTCGGTCACATACAGCGCCTGGCCGTCGGCGGTGACCCCGGCCGCGTCCCGCTCGTCGCGGGAGACCGCCACCGAGCCCAGACCCGCGTCATCGGCGCCGAACGGCCCCGGAACGGGCTGTGGCCGGTCCTCGTCGTCGGACAGCCGGACCATCCGGCGCTGGGAGTCCACGAAATACTGGTGGCGCGGATGGCCCTCGACCCCGGCCGGGGCGTAGGCACGCGCCGCGTCACTGGAGAGGGCACACAGCTCCGAACCGTTCTGCCGCTCCAGCCGCACCCCGCTGACCTGGGACGATCCCTCGCCCAGATCCTGGACCGTGAACAGCGTCTGCGCCGCCATCCGGGCGCAGCGCGCCGCGCTGATCCGCGCGGCGCGGTCGTTCAGCCGGATCTTCAGCGCGTTCGAGTCGTCCAGTGACAGCCGCTCGTCCCGGCGGCCGAGCGCCGCACCCCGCGGGAAGGAGCTGCTGACCACCGGCTCCAGCCACCCCGTCGGACCGTCCAGCAGCGCCTTGACGGTCGCGGTCACCGGGTCGATACGGCGCCGCACATAGACCGGATCGGCCACCAGCACGTTGTCCCCGGCCTTCGACTCCTCGGCGTCCGGGCCGAGATCGGCGAAGTAGTACTTGTTGACCGAGCGGTAGATGCGCTGGAAGTCGGACTCGCCGAGGATCAGCCCCCGCGGCGGCCCGTCGATCCGCCACTCCGAACCGCTCAGGGTGAGATGGATGCGCTCCTCGTACGGCTGCTCATCGGGCTTGTAGGCGTGGGTCTCGTCCACGACGGCGATCCGCTTGCCCGACAGCACGACCGTCTTACCGTTGCCGTCCCGGTCGCCCGGGTCCGTCTCCACCCGCACATCAGGCGCCTGCTCCAGCACAGTGGTGGCCGCGAACGGCTGCCACCGCTTGACCGCGCTCTTGGTCAGGTACTCCTTCGCCGTGCCGAAGTTCTCCTCGTCGCTCGTCGTGGCCTCCAGGAAGCCGGAGACCAGCTCCGCGGGCTGCTCGCCCTTGCCCGGGCTCACCCCGTACACCCGCACCTGCGAATCCACGTCGGAGCGCGGTGAGGAGTCCACCCGCCGCACATCGCCGCTGTCGGGCATCGAGGCGCAGCCGGACAGCAGCAGGGCGCCACAGGCCAGCAGCACGGGCGCGCTCAGGCCCCGGCCGCCCGGGCGGCGCCCACGGCGGCGGAAACGGCGACGGTCGGCACGGTCAGCGCCCACGAGGGCGGCCCTCCCCTTCGTTCGATGGCGTCGGCCGGGCGGCCGGCTCCTGGCCGCCCCTCGGCCCGTCGGACGGCGCCTCCGGGGTGCCACGCACCACCCGGGCCCCATTGCCCGGCAGGGCCGTCGGATCGGCGGACGGCGCCGCGGTGTCGGCGGGCAGCGCGGACCGCGGCTGCGCGGGCACCGCCGCCAGCCGCTCCGCCGCGGGCTCCGGGGCCGCGGTGTCGACCGGACGGCGGTTGCGCCGGGAGTCCTCGGGTTCCAGGGGGATCGGCGAGCCGCGCAGCACATCGCCCGCGGTGCGCGGCAGCGTCAGCCGGAACTGCGAACCGCCGCCGGGCTCGCCCCACGCCTGGAGCCAGCCACCGTGCAGCCGCGCGTCCTCCACCGCGATCGACAGGCCCAGGCCGGTGCCGCCGGTGGTGCGCGCACGGGCCGGATCGGCCCGCCAGAAGCGGTTGAACACCCGCGTCGCCTCGCCGGGCTTGAGCCCGACGCCGTAGTCCCGCACCGCGACGGCCACCGCGCCGCCCGCCGTCGCGAGCCGCACGACCACATCGCGGCCCTCGCCGTGCTCCACGGCGTTGACCACCAGATTGCGCAGCACCCGCTCGACGCGACGGGGGTCCGCCTCGGCGATCACCGGCGCCTCGGCGCCCCGCACCAGGATCCGGGTGGCCTTGGCCTCGGCGAGCGGCTCGGCCCCGTCCACCACCCGGTGCACCACATCGCGCAGATCGATCGGCTCGGCCTCCAGCGCGGCCGCGCCCGCGTCGAACCGGCTGATCTCCAGCAGATCGCTGAGCAGCGACTCGAAGCGGTCGACCTGGCCCCACAGCAGCTCGGCCGAGCGCGCGGTGACCGGATCGAAGTCCTCACGCGCCTCATGGATGACGTCCGCCGCCATCCTTACGGTCGTCAGCGGGGTGCGCAGCTCATGCGAGACATCGGAGACGAAGCGGCGCTGCATCCGGGAGAGCTCCTCCAGCTGCTGGATCTTGAGCTGGAGGTTCTGCGCCATCTTGTTGAACGACTCCCCCAGTCGGGCGATGTCGTCCTCTCCGGTGACCTTCATCCGCTCCTGGAGCAGCCCGGCCGCCAGCCGCTCGGAGATCCCCGCCGCCATCCTTACGGGCGTCACGACCTGCCGGACCACCACCCAGGCGATGGCCCCGAGCAGCACCACCACGAACACCCCGGCCGTGGCCAGGGTGCCCTTGACCAGGCTCAGGGACTTCTCCTCCTGGGTGAACGGGAAGAGGTAGTAGAGCTGGTAGGCGTCGCCGTTGTTGTCATCCAGGCGCTTGCCGATGATCAGCGCGGGCTCGGAGTCCCCGGAGCCCGCGTGCACGATCTTCCCGTAGCGCTCGTACGGCGCGGTCCGGCCCTCGTCCACCCGACGGCGCAGATCGGCGGGCACGCTGTCCGGCTGAACATCGCCGGAGGCCCGCGGCCCCCGACTGGCCACATAGGGCGTCTCACCGGAGTCGGAGCTGAGCGCCACCACCGAGTACGCGCCCTTGCCGCCGCTGGCGAGCTGCTCCACCAGCGCGTTCAGCCAGGCACCGGAGTCCTGGGCACCGGCCCCGGCCCCGTCCTGGCCACGGTTGTCGCTCTTGCGGTCGGCCATCTGCTCGGCCACCTCGAAGCCGCCGACGGCCTGGCCCTGCGCCGCATGGCGCTTGGCATCCAGCAGACCGTTGCGCACCTGCCCGATGACCACCAGGCCCAGCAGCAGCACCACACCGAGCGACATCAGCAGCGTGGTGGCGACCACCCGCAGCTGGATGTTCCGCCGCCACAGCCGGGCAGCGGGCAGCAGCGGACGGCGCACCCACCGGCCGAACAGCCGGATCACCGGGTGGGCCGGCCCTCCGGACGCCCCGTCGGGCAGCAGATGCCCGCCGCTCCACAACCGGCGCAGCAGCGGTATCTCACCCGCCGGGTCGGGCCGCCCGATCCGGGCACCCTCCGGAGCCCCGCCGCCCGGTCCACCGGGCTGCGGCGCCGTACCACCCGTCATCTCAGCTGGGCCCGGCCTTGTAGCCGACACCGCGCACGGTCACGACGATCTCCGGCCGCTCCGGGTCCTTCTCGACCTTCGACCGCAGTCGCTGCACATGCACATTCACCAGCCGGGTGTCGGCGGCATGCCGATAGCCCCACACCTGCTCCAGCAGCACCTCACGGGTGAACACCTGCCACGGCTTACGGGCCAGCGCCACCAGAAGATCGAACTCCAGCGGCGTCAGCGCTATCGACTGGCCGTCCCGCTTCACCGAGTGCCCCGCCACGTCGATCACCAGATCGCCGATGGCCAGCTGCTCCGGCGCCGGCTCCTCCGAACGCCTCAGCCGGGCCCGGATCCGGGCCACCAGTTCCTTCGGCTTGAACGGTTTGACGATGTAGTCATCCGCCCCGGACTCGAGCCCGACCACCACATCGACCGTGTCGCTCTTGGCCGTGAGCATGACGATCGGCACCCCGGACTCGGCCCGGATCAGCCGGCAGACCTCGATGCCGTCCCGTCCGGGCAACATCAGATCGAGCAGCACCAGATCGGGCTTGGTCTCACGGAAGGCGGCAAGAGCCTTGTCGCCGTCCGACACGAACGACGGTTCAAAGCCTTCGCCGCGCAGCACGATGCCGAGCATCTCTGCCAGTGCGGTGTCGTCGTCGACGACAAGGACGCGTCCCTTCATATCGACATCATCCCATTACCCGATCGTGACCTGGCCCACAGCTCGGCGATACCGTCCGCGGTGACCGGGGAAATGACGCCGTCCTCGGTGACGATCGCCGTCACCAACTCCGGTGGTGTGACGTCGAAGGCCGGATTGTGGGCCTGTGTGCCCAGCGGGGCGACCGGTATTCCGGTGCCCGCCTCCTGACCGGCGATGGGAACATACGGAATTGTGATGTCTGTCACTTCATGTCCAGGGCGCTGTTCGACCTCGATCGCGGCTCCGTCGGGGGTGGCCGGGTCCACCGTGGTGGTCGGGGCGACCACCACGAACGGCACATGGTGGTAGCGGGCCAGCACCGCGAGCGGATAGCTGCCCACCTTGTTGGCCACCGAGCCGTCCGCGGCGATCCGGTCCGCGCCGATCAGCACCGCGTCCACCTCACCGGCCGCGAAGAGTGAGCCCGCCGCGTTGTCGGCGAGCAGCGTGTACGCCATACCGGCGCGCGCCGCCTCGTACGCCGTCAACCGCGCCCCCTGGAGCAGGGGCCGGGTCTCGTCCACCCAGAGCCGCCGAAGCTGCCCCGCCCGGTGCACCGCCTTGACCACGGCGAGGGCGGTCCCCTCGCCCCCGGAGACCAGGGCGCCGGTGTTGCAGTGGGTGAGGATCCGATGACCCCCGGCAGGCAGCAGCTCCTCGAGGAGCGCCTGACCATGGGCCGCCATGCGTTCGCTGGCCTCGGCATCCTCCCGGTGCAGGGCGCGGGCCTCGGCGAGGGCTGCCGCAGCGGCCTGGGCGTCGTCCGCGTCGTCCCGGACCGCGGCGTGGTACGCGGCGACGGCCCGTCGGACGCCATAGGCGAGATTGACGGCCGTGGGACGGGCATGGGCGAGCGACTCGGCGGCCTCGTCCACATCGAAGCCGCGGGCCGCGGCGAGCGCGATCCCGTATGCCCCGGCGAGGCCGAGCAGCGGGGCGCCGCGCACGGCGAGGGAGCGGATCGCCTCCACCAGCGCCGGCACATCGGTGCACACCAGATCGACCTCTTCGGCGGGCAGCCGGGTCTGGTCGAGAAGTACCAGTACGGGCCCCTCCGGGGGCTCCTCCCAGCGCAGCGCCAGAGCGGTGGGCGGTATGGAGCCTTCCGGGGACACCGGATGCTGATCAGCCATCCGCCCAGTTTGCCCTGTGCGCCACCGACTATTGAAGTGCCGGACCGCCCCCAGTGACCGGTACGGGGCGGAACGCACCGTGGCACGATGGCTGACATCCGCCCGCCGCGGACGCCGCGGCCGGTCAACGAACAACTTACGGAGCGACGATGAATGACTCTCCGGGCTGGGCCCCGCCCGGATCGTCCCCTTCCGACGAACCGGACCACGGCGCTCAGCAGCAGGGCGAGCCCGCCGACCAACCCGCCCCGGAGCAGCGAGCATGGGGCGAACAGTGGGCCCGCCGCCAGCCGCCGCCCCGCAGTTGGGCCGCGACGGGAGACCGCACGCCACCGCCGGTGCCGCCCGCTCCCGCCCCCGGCGGATGGAGCACCGGCCGGCGTCAGACGCCTGCTCCCCGCCCCGGTGTCATTCCGCTGCGGCCGCTGGGCGTCAGCGAGATCCTGGACGGCGCGGTGGCCATCATGCGCGCCCACTGGCGCACGGTCCTCGGCATCTCGCTGATCGTCTCGATCGTCACCCAAGGTCTGATGACGGCCGCCACGGGACTGTGGTTCAACGGCGGCCGAGGGAACGAGAGCGATGTCCTCGACGATCCGGACGCCACCGTCGGCCAGGCGCTGCGCGCCGTCGGCGACACGCTCGGGGACAGCGGAGTCACCCTGCTGCTCGGCGTCCTCGGAACGATCGTCACCACCGCCCTGCTGACCGTGGTCGCCGCACGGGCGGTGCTGGGCCGGAACGTGTCCGCCAGGGAGGCATGGGCCGGTGCCCGGCCGCATCTGCTTCAGCTGTGCGGGCTGCTCCTGCTGATCCCCGCCATCGCCGCGGCCGTCATCGCCGCCGGTATGACGCCGGGTCTGCTGCTGGCCGTCGCGGGCGTGCCGAGCGAGGGTGCCGCGCTGGCCTCTCTGGGCGGGCTCGCCGCGGCATGCGTCGCCGCCTGGCTCTGGGTCCGCTTCAGCCTCGCCGCTCCCGCGCTGATGCTGGAGAAGCAGGGGGTCATCAAGGCCCTGCGACGCTCCTTCAAGCTGGTGCGCGGCTCGTGGGGCCGCGTCTTCGGCATCCAACTGCTGGCCGTCGTCCTGGTCTTCATCGTCGGTGCCATCGTCGAGATCCCCACCAGCCTGGTCGCCATGGTGATCGGCGGGGACAACGCCTTGGACTGGCTGTCCGGCGGATCCGTCTCCGTCGGCTGGACCTTCCTGATCGTGGTCGGCGTCGGCGGTGTGATCAGCTCGGCCATCACCTTCCCGATCAGCGCGGGTGTGACGGCCCTCCTTTACATGGACCAGCGCATCCGGCGCGAGGCCCTCGACCTCGAGCTCGCCCGCGCCGCGGGGATGCCGGGAGTCTCGACAGAAGGTCATGGCGAGGACCAGCCGACCGTCGGCTCCACGTCCTGGAACTGACGGCATCACAACAGGCGGGGACGAACGGGGCGTCACCCTACGCCCCTTCACCGCACAGCTCGTCATGCTCACAGGCCATCACCTCCCGCTCCGCCCGCTCGGCGCATACGTCTGCTGTCTCTTGGGCCTCTTGACTGGTGGTCAACGGACCGCCTGACTGGCCCTCACTGACTACTCTGCGTGACCTCGACCACGCCACGCCAGAGCGCTGATGCCTTTTCACTCGATCCGGTGGAACATCCGATCGAGTGGGAACGCAAAAATGCCTCGGTCCCGAGCACTATGTACTCGGGACCGAGGCTAAAAATCGTTCGGCGGCGTCCTACTCTCCCACAGGGTCCCCCCTGCAGTACCATCGGCGCTGAAAGGCTTAGCTTCCGGGTTCGGAATGTAACCGGGCGTTTCCCTAACGCTATGACCACCGAAACACTATGAAACAAACACCGGACACAACCCATACACATGGGGGTCAAACGGTTCATTGCTTCAGAACCAACACAGTGGACGCGAGCACCTGAGGACAAGCCCTCGGCCTATTAGTACCAGTCAACTCCACCGGTCACCCGGCTTCCATATCTGGCCTATCAACCCAGTCGTCTACTGGGAGCCTTAACCCATCACGTGGGTGGGAGCCCTCATCTCGAAGCAGGCTTCCCGCTTAGATGCTTTCAGCGGTTATCCCTCCCGAACGTAGCCAACCAGCCATGCCCTTGGCAGAACAACTGGCACACCAGAGGTTCGTCCGTCCCGGTCCTCTCGTACTAGGGACAGCCCTTCTCAAGACTCCTACGCGCACAGCGGATAGGGACCGAACTGTCTCACGACGTTCTAAACCCAGCTCGCGTACCGCTTTAATGGGCGAACAGCCCAACCCTTGGGACCGACTCCAGCCCCAGGATGCGACGAGCCGACATCGAGGTGCCAAACCATCCCGTCGATATGGACTCTTGGGGAAGATCAGCCTGTTATCCCCGGGGTACCTTTTATCCGTTGAGCGACGGCGCTTCCACAAGCCACCGCCGGATCACTAGTCCCGACTTTCGTCCCTGCTCGACCCGTCGGTCTCACAGTCAAGCTCCCTTGTGCACTTACACTCAACACCTGATTGCCAACCAGGCTGAGGGAACCTTTGGGCGCCTCCGTTACCCTTTAGGAGGCAACCGCCCCAGTTAAACTACCCACCAGACACTGTCCCTGATCCGGATCACGGACCCAGGTTAGACATCCAGCACGACCAGAGTGGTATTTCAACAACGACTCCACACTAACTGGCGTCAATGCTTCACAGTCTCCCACCTATCCTACACAAGCCGAACCGAACACCAATATCAAGCTATAGTAAAGGTCCCGGGGTCTTTCCGTCCTGCTGCGCGAAACGAGCATCTTTACTCGTAATGCAATTTCACCGGGCCTATGGTTGAGACAGTCGAGAAGTCGTTACGCCATTCGTGCAGGTCGGAACTTACCCGACAAGGAATTTCGCTACCTTAGGATGGTTATAGTTACCACCGCCGTTTACTGGCGCTTAAGTTCTCAGCTTCGCGGGATCGAAACCCCACTAACCGGTCCCCTTAACGTTCCAGCACCGGGCAGGCGTCAGTCCGTATACATCGCCTTACGGCTTCGCACGGACCTGTGTTTTTAGTAAACAGTCGCTTCTCGCTGGTCTCTGCGGCCACCACCAGCTCAAGGAGAAAATCCCATCACCAGCAATGGCCCCCCTTCTCCCGAAGTTACGGGGGCATTTTGCCGAGTTCCTTAACCATAGTTCACCCGAACGCCTCGGTATTCTCTACCTGACCACCTGAGTCGGTTTAGGGTACGGGCCGCCATGAAACTCGCTAGAGGCTTTTCTCGACAGCATAGGATCATCCACTTCACCACAATCGGCTCGGCATCAGGTCTCACCCTTAAATGAGGGACGGATTTACCTACCCCTCGGGCTACACCCTTACCCCGGGACAACCACCGCCCGGGCTGGACTACCTTCCTGCGTCACCCCATCACTCACCTACTACAAGTCTGGTCCGGCGGCTCCACCACTCCCCTTCACCCGAAGGATCCAGGGCGGCTTCACGGCCTTAGCATCGCCTGATTCAGCGTTGACGCTTCAAAGCGGGTACCGGAATATCAACCGGTTGTCCATCGACTACGCCTGTCGGCCTCGCCTTAGGTCCCGACTTACCCTGGGCAGATCAGCTTGACCCAGGAACCCTTAGTCAATCGGCGCACACGTTTCTCACGTGTGTATCGCTACTCATGCCTGCATTCTCACTCGTGAACCATCCACAACTCGCTTACACGGCTGCTTCACCCGGCACACGACGCTCCCCTACCCATCACAGCCCCCGTTAGGGGTCATGCTGCAATGACACGACTTCGGCGGTACGCTTGAGCCCCGCTACATTGTCGGCGCGGAATCACTTGACCAGTGAGCTATTACGCACTCTTTCAAGGATGGCTGCTTCTAAGCCAACCTCCTGGTTGTCTCTGCGACTCCACATCCTTTCCCACTTAGCGTACGCTTAGGGGCCTTAGTCGATGCTCTGGGCTGTTTCCCTCTCGACCATGGAGCTTATCCCCCACAGTCTCACTGCCGCGCTCTCACTTACCGGCATTCGGAGTTTGGCTAAGGTCAGTAACCCGGTAGGGCCCATCGCCTATCCAGTGCTCTACCTCCGGCAAGAAACACACGACGCTGCACCTAAATGCATTTCGGGGAGAACCAGCTATCACGGAGTTTGATTGGCCTTTCACCCCTAACCACAGGTCATCCCCCAGGTTTTCAACCCTGGTGGGTTCGGTCCTCCACGAAGTCTTACCTCCGCTTCAACCTGCCCATGGCTAGATCACTCCGCTTCGGGTCTTGAGCGCGCTACTAAACCGCCCTATTCGGACTCGCTTTCGCTACGGCTTCCCCACACGGGTTAACCTCGCAACACACCGCAAACTCGCAGGCTCATTCTTCAAAAGGCACGCAGTCACGACCGTGCTCCAAAGAACACGGCGACGCTCCCACGGCTTGTAGGCACACGGTTTCAGGTACTATTTCACTCCGCTCCCGCGGTACTTTTCACCATTCCCTCACGGTACTATCCGCTATCGGTCACCAGGGAATATTTAGGCTTAGCGGGTGGTCCCGCCAGATTCACACGGGATTTCTCGGGCCCCGTGCTACTTGGGTATCGCACAAGCAAGTTGCTGACATTTCAGCTACGGGGGTCTTACCCTCTACGCCGGGCCTTTCGCATGCCCTTCGCCTACATCAACAATTTCTGACTCACCCAGCCGCCGGCAGACGACTGAAGTACGAACCCACAACCCCGCATGCGCAACCCCTGCCGGGTATCACACACATACGGTTTAGCCTCATCCAGTTTCGCTCGCCACTACTCCCGGAATCACGGTTGTTTTCTCTTCCTGCGGGTACTGAGATGTTTCACTTCCCCGCGTTCCCTCCACATACCCTATGTGTTCAGGTATGGGTGACAGCCCATGACGACTGCCGGGTTTCCCCATTCGGACACCCCCGGATCACAGCTCGGTTGACAGCTCCCCGGGGCCTATCGCGGCCTCCCACGTCCTTCATCGGTTCCTGGTGCCAAGGCATCCACCGTGCGCCCTTAAAAACTTGGCCACAGATGCTCGCGTCCACTGTGCAGTTCTCAAACAACGACCCGTACCCCGTCACCCACACTCACCGTGCAGTACACCGGGACCGGCCCGAAGGACAGACCCATGGCCCGTACCCTCAGACACCCAACAGCGTGCCCGGCACTCTCAACCCTCCATCTCACGTTCCACGCCGAAGCAGTACTAGCGACCAGAGCAGGTCAAGTGTGCCGAATAGTCAACGTTCCACCCATGAGCAACCGTGCAAGACACTTGCTTGCAGTCGGCCATGTGCTCCTTAGAAAGGAGGTGATCCAGCCGCACCTTCCGGTACGGCTACCTTGTTACGACTTCGTCCCAATCGCCAGTCCCACCTTCGACGGCTCCCTCCACAAGGGTTGGGCCACCGGCTTCGGGTGTTACCGACTTTCGTGACGTGACGGGCGGTGTGTACAAGGCCCGGGAACGTATTCACCGCAGCAATGCTGATCTGCGATTACTAGCGACTCCGACTTCATGGGGTCGAGTTGCAGACCCCAATCCGAACTGAGACCGGCTTTTTGAGATTCGCTCCACCTCACGGCTTCGCAGCTCATTGTACCGGCCATTGTAGCACGTGTGCAGCCCAAGACATAAGGGGCATGATGACTTGACGTCGTCCCCACCTTCCTCCGAGTTGACCCCGGCAGTCTCCTGTGAGTCCCCATCACCCCGAAAGGCATGCTGGCAACACAGAACAAGGGTTGCGCTCGTTGCGGGACTTAACCCAACATCTCACGACACGAGCTGACGACAGCCATGCACCACCTGTACACCGACCACAAGGGGGACCCTGTCTCCAGGGTTTTCCGGCGTATGTCAAGCCTTGGTAAGGTTCTTCGCGTTGCGTCGAATTAAGCCACATGCTCCGCCGCTTGTGCGGGCCCCCGTCAATTCCTTTGAGTTTTAGCCTTGCGGCCGTACTCCCCAGGCGGGGAACTTAATGCGTTAGCTGCGGCACGGACAACGTGGAATGTCGCCCACACCTAGTTCCCAACGTTTACGGCGTGGACTACCAGGGTATCTAATCCTGTTCGCTCCCCACGCTTTCGCTCCTCAGCGTCAGTATCGGCCCAGAGATCCGCCTTCGCCACCGGTGTTCCTCCTGATATCTGCGCATTTCACCGCTACACCAGGAATTCCGATCTCCCCTACCGAACTCTAGCCTGCCCGTATCGAATGCAGACCCGGGGTTAAGCCCCGGGCTTTCACATCCGACGCGACAAGCCGCCTACGAGCTCTTTACGCCCAATAATTCCGGACAACGCTTGCGCCCTACGTATTACCGCGGCTGCTGGCACGTAGTTAGCCGGCGCTTCTTCTGCAGGTACCGTCACTTGCGCTTCTTCCCTGCTGAAAGAGGTTTACAACCCGAAGGCCGTCATCCCTCACGCGGCGTCGCTGCATCAGGCTTGCGCCCATTGTGCAATATTCCCCACTGCTGCCTCCCGTAGGAGTCTGGGCCGTGTCTCAGTCCCAGTGTGGCCGGTCGCCCTCTCAGGCCGGCTACCCGTCGTCGCCTTGGTAGGCCATCACCCCACCAACAAGCTGATAGGCCGCGGGCTCATCCTGCACCGCCGGAGCTTTCCACCACCAGACCATGCGGTCGGTAGTCATATCCGGTATTAGACCCCGTTTCCAGGGCTTGTCCCAGAGTGCAGGGCAGATTGCCCACGTGTTACTCACCCGTTCGCCACTAATCCCCGGCCGAAACCGGTTCATCGTTCGACTTGCATGTGTTAAGCACGCCGCCAGCGTTCGTCCTGAGCCAGGATCAAACTCTCCGTGAATGCTTCCGGGCTATCCCGGCAACACATCACGAGAGCGGAACGGAACCGGAGGAATAACCCGGACCGTCCACAGCGTCCTCGCTGTTGTGTTTCTTCAAAGGAACCTCGTCCAAGAAGGACGGGGTATCAACATATCTGGCGTTGACTTTTGGCACGCTGTTGAGTTCTCAAGGAACGGACGCTTCCTTCGAAACCGTTTCACCGGCTTCTCCGGGCGCTTCCCTTCGGTGTTTCCAACCTTACCAGATCCGATTTCCGGTCGTTTCCGATCCGAATTCCGTTTCCGATGGCCGGTTGGGTGGCCCTGCCTTTCGGCGTGTTTTCGACTTTAGCAGACGATCATCCGCCGAACCTAATCGGCTTCATGTGATGCCCGCGGGTGTCAAAAGGTGCTCCGTTTGGATTTCCATCCGTCTGCGGAGCGGTTCAGATGCGTTTTCGGGGTGGGCAGACTCTGCTCACCACAACCGTTTAAACCTACCTCCCCGGGCGACCTTGGTCAAGGACTCCCGGCAAGATTCTTTGTACGGTCCGTCCGAAGCGCCTGTGCACTCCGTTCGCCGCGACCTTCAAACGTACGCACCGGGGCTCCCTGGGTCAATAGGTTCCCGGAAGTTTCTCAACGCCGCAGGTCAGGGGGGTCGTCAGGCCGCGAAGGACGACGGTGGGCTCTCGAGATGCTCCAGCTCGATGCCGGGGGCGGCGAGCACCACGTCGCCGGCGATGTGGATCGTCCGGACCTCTCCGGTGTCCAGCTCGCTGACCTGGTACTCATCCACAACGAGCGGCACGGTGTCGGTGGTGTGACCGGTTCTGCCGAGAAGTGCCCAGGACTGATCCAGGGTGAGGGGCGCGAGGACCGGATCGGTGAAGGCCACGAGGCGGACGCGGACGGCTCCGTCGCCCGGTTCCAGGCGCAGCAGGCGGGAGACGGCGACCAGGAAGGCCGGGGAGGCGCCGGTGAAGGAGTGGGCGCGGACATTGCCCTCGGTCGCGTGCTCCCCCGTGGGGTCCGTGCGGACCCAGGTGACCCCGTCCAGCGCGGCGCCCCTGACCCGCCAGCTCGACGCGTGCAGTTCCACCCTGAGCGGGCGGCCGAGTTCGTCGAGGGTGAGGTCCACGGACCCGGTGTGATCGCCGGAGGGCGAGGTCCGCTGTGCGACATAGCGCCAACCGCTGGGGCCGGGAGCGCACTGGAAGTGCTCTTCGCCCAGGGGGGCGTGATCGTGCGGGTCGTGGAGGGAGTAGCGGCCGCGGGGCATGGTGAGGTCCTTGACGTGCGTCGGGCCCGCCCGGCCGGATGGCGCGGACGGGCCCTGGGGCCCCCGCCGGGGCGGGGGCCGGGTCAGCGGCCGCCGACGGTGCTGTCGGCGGCGCCGGTGCGATCAGCGGATGCGATCAGTAGCGGTAGTGGTCGGGCTTGTACGGGCCCTCCACCGGGACGCCGATGTAGGCGGCCTGCTCGGGCCGGAGCGTGGTCAGCTTGGCCCCGAGCGCGTCCAGGTGGAGGCGGGCGACCTTCTCGTCCAGGTGCTTGGGGAGCACATAGACGTCGATCGGGTACGACTCCGGCTTGGTGAAGAGCTCGATCTGGGCGATGGTCTGGTTCGCGAAGGAGTTGGACATCACGAACGACGGGTGACCGGTCGCGTTGCCGAGGTTCAGCAGACGGCCCTCGGAGAGCACGATGATCTTCTTGCCGTCGGGGAAGGTCCAGGTGTGAACCTGCGGCTTGACCTCGTCCTTCACGATGCCCGGAAGGGCGGCGAGCCCGGCCATGTCGATCTCGTTGTCGAAGTGGCCGATGTTCCCGACGATCGCCTGATGCTTCATCTTGGCCATGTCCGAGGCCAGGATGATGTCCTTGTTGCCGGTCGTGGTGATGAAGATGTCGGCGGTCTCCACCACGTCGTCCAGGGTGGCGACCTGGTAGCCGTCCATCGCGGCCTGGAGCGCGCAGATCGGGTCGATCTCGGTGATGATCACCCGGGCGCCCTGGCCGCGCAGCGACTCGGCGCAGCCCTTACCGACGTCGCCGTAGCCGCAGACGACCGCGACCTTGCCGCCGATCAGCACGTCGGTGGCGCGGTTGATGCCGTCGACCAGGGAGTGGCGGCAGCCGTACTTGTTGTCGAACTTGGACTTGGTGACCGCGTCGTTCACGTTGATCGCCGGGAAGAGCAGCGAGCCGTCCCGCTGCATCTCGTAGAGGCGGTGAACGCCGGTGGTGGTCTCCTCGGTGACCCCGCGGATCTCGGAGGCCAGCTGCGTCCACTTCTGCGGGCTCTCCGCGATGGTGCGGTTCAGCAGCTCGAGGATGACGCGGTGCTCGTCGTTCTCGGCGGTGGCGACGTCAGGGGCGGCGCCGGCCTTCTCGTACTCGACGCCCTTGTGGACGAGGAGGGTGGCGTCGCCACCGTCGTCCAGGATCATGTTGGGCCCGCCGGTGGGGGTCCCGGGCCAGGTCAGGGCCTGCTCGGTGCACCACCAGTACTCCTCCAGGGTCTCGCCCTTCCAGGCGAAGACCGGGATGCCCTGCGGGTTCTCCGGGGTGCCCTCGGGGCCGACGGCGACCGCGGCCGCGGCGTGGTCCTGAGTGGAGAAGATGTTGCAGGAGGCCCACCGGACCTGGGCGCCGAGGGCGACCAGGGTCTCGATCAGCACGGCGGTCTGCACCGTCATGTGCAGGGAGCCGGTGATACGGGCGCCGGCCAGCGGCTGCTGCTCGGCGTACTCCTTACGGATCGCCATCAGGCCGGGCATCTCATGCTCGGCGAGGGCGATCTCCTTACGGCCGAAGGCAGCCAGGGAGAGGTCGGCGACCTTGAAGTCCTGACCGGAGACGGCTGTCGTCATGAGTGCTGCTCCTCCTCGATCGTGTGCGAGCGAGAGTGGTTCGGCTGGGCATGCGAGGCGTCGGGCAGGGCCCCCGCGACAGCGGGCACACCTGTCCCCTTGTACCTCACAGTGCGCAGTCCGTCGGAGGCCCTCTCTCCCTCGGCCGGCCCGGAGTGCGGACCGCCCGACCGCCATCAGCAGCGACGTCTGGCTCGGTCACGAATCTACACCGATCGGCGGAGCGAACCCCAGCCCCCATCGGTCATCTTCGGCCGTACGGCTATGACCAGGGGCGGCGGATGCGCTGCCCCGGGGAGCGACGGCCGCGCTGTTCGGGGACGAGGGTCGCGTTGCTTCGGAGGGTCGACGGCCGCGTCGTTCGCGGGTCGACGGCCGCGTCGTTTCCGGAGTCGGGGGTTCAGGCCGTCGCTTTGATCCCGGCCGGACGTATTGCACGATGCCGCGAGCGCGGGGACGCTGGCAGCTTCCCGCGCCCGCTCAACGCGTTAAGGAGAACCACGTGACCAGTCCAGCCGATCCCCCCAACGGTGCGGGGGCCAGCGGACCGGGGCTCAAACTGCTCGCGGTGACCGCGTGTCCCACGGGTATCGCCCATACCTATATGGCCGCCGAGAAGCTGGCCCAGGCGGCGGAGTCGCTCGGCCACAGCATGAAGGTGGAGACCCAAGGCTCGATCGGGGCCGAGAACGTACTCTCTGACAACGATGTCAGCCAGGCTGACGGCATCATCATCGCCGCCGACAAGGACGTCGACCGCAGTCGTTTCGTCGGTAAGAGAGTGCTTGTCGTCGGGGTCGCCGATGGCATTCACCGGCCGCAGCGGCTGATCGAGCAGGTGCTGGACGCGCCGGTGTACGAGGGCGACGGCTCTGGTGCCGGGCGCGGTGCCCCGGGGGCGGCGGCTTCCGGGGGTGGTCGTAACGCTGGTGGCGGCGGTAAGGGGCGCAGCGTCACCTATAAGGCGCTCATGAACGGTGTCTCGTACATGATCCCGTTCGTGGTGGTCGGCGGTCTGCTGATCGCGGTCTCGCTCGCCCTGGGCGGTGATACGACGTCCAAGGGCATCGTCATCCCCGACGACTCCTTCTGGAAGACGGTCAACGACATCGGGAGCATCGGCTTCGAGCTGATGATCCCGGCCCTGTCCGGCTATATCGCCTACGCCATCGCGGACCGGCCCGCGCTGGTGCCCGGCATGGTGGGCGGCTGGATCGCGGCGCACGGCGAGCTGTACGACAGCGAGGCGGGCGCCGGCTTCATCGGGGCGATCGTCACCGGCTTCCTGGCCGGTTATCTGGTGCTGTGGATCAAGCGGGTCAAGGTTCCGAAGTTCGTCCAGCCGATCATGCCGATCATTGTGATCCCGATCGTGGCGACCTCGGCGCTCGGCCTCTTCTTCATCTATGTCCTCGGCGAGCCGATCTCCTGGGTCTTCGAGCAGCTCACCGACTGGCTCGGCGGACTGACCGGCACGAGTGCGGCGGTGCTCGGCATCATTCTCGGGTTGATGATCGCGTTCGATATGGGCGGTCCCGTCAATAAGACGGCGTTCCTCTTCGGTGCCGGGCTGGTGTCCAAGAACCCCGAGGTCATGGGGGCGTGTGCGGCGGCCATTCCGGTTCCTCCGCTGGGCCAGGGGCTGGCCACGCTGCTGCGTCGCCGGATTTTCGACGACCAGGAGCGGGAGACCGGGCTCGCGGCGCTCTTCATGGGCTTCTTCGGCATCACGGAGGGCGCGATTCCGTTCGCGGCGGCGCGTCCCGCGCGGGTCATTCCGGCGAACATGGTGGGCGGTGCGGTCGCCGGGGCGATAGCCGGAGTGGCGTCGGTCGAGGACAACGTGCCGCATGGGGGGCCGATTGTGGCGGTGCTTGGTGCGGTTGGTGGGGTGCCGATGTTCTTTGTCGCGGTGGTGGTGGGTACGGCGGTGACGGCGTTGGTGACGATTGGGTTGATGTCGGTGGGTGGGGGCGCTGTGGGTTCCACCGCGGGTGGCGCGAGTGCTGCGGGGGCTGTGGGTGGTGGCTCCGGGGCGCCGTCGGTCGCGGCTGAGCCCGTCCTTGCCGGGGTGGGCGGCGGTGACCGTACCCGGGAGGCGACTGGTGCTGCGGATGCCCGTAAGGCGGTCGCTCCTCAGGGGGTGGCCGCCGAGACCGGCGAGGTCGAGGCCGTTCCTGCGGGTCAGGTGCTGTCCGGGTATCTCACTGAGCAGACCGTGAAGGAGCGGTTGGCGGCTGACGGTAAGGACGCCGCGATCCGTGAGATGGCTGAGCTGCTGGCCGCGACCGGCAAGGTGACGGATACGGCGGAGCTGGTGCGGGCCGCGTTTGCCCGGGAGGACCAGGGCACGACCGGGCTCGGCGAGGAGATCGCTATTCCGCATGCCAAGACGGATGCGGTGACCGCTCCGGTCGTCGGCTTCGCGCGTTCTCCCGAGGGGATCGAGTGGGGTGCGCCGGATGGGACGAAGGCTCGGTTGGTCTTCATGATCGCGGTGCCGGAGGCGGATGCGGGGGATGAGCATCTGCGGATTTTGGCGTTGCTGTCGCGGAAGTTGATGGCTGCGGAGTTTCGGGAGCGGTTGTTGGGGGCGGGGGATGTGGAGGGGATATTGGGGGTGCTTGGGGAGATTGAGTAGGGCGGCGGCGGTTGGGGTGGGCTCCCCCCGCCCCTTCCCGAAACCGGGGCAAACCCCCCGGGCCCCCACCGGGCTCCGCCCCAGGCCCCAGCTCAGGTTCTCCGCCCGGGGCTCTACCCCAGGGCCCCGCCCCCAGCGGGTAGCTGGGGGCGGAACGGGTGCCCACGAACCGGGTGACATGTGTTGGCCCTCCGAACCCGCGATCTCGGGTTCGGAGGGCCGACGCGCGGGGCGGCTCCGCCGGGTTCGCTCAGGTGGAGGTTGAGGTCCGGAGGATGTCGGGTTCCAGGTAGATGACTCGGGCGATCGGGACCGCCTCGCGGATGCGGGCTTCCGCGGCGTCGATGGCGCGGGCGACCTCTGCCGCCGTGTCGTCGTGCTGGACCGCGACCTTGGCGGCGACCAGCAGTTCCTCGGGGCCGAGGTGGAGGGTGCGCATGTGGATCACGCTGGTGACGGTGTCGCCGTCCACGACGGCTTCGCGGATCTTGGCGACCTCCGTGGCGTCGGCCGCCTCGCCCAGGAGCAGCGACTTGGTCTCGGCCGCGAGCACCAGGGCGATCAGCACCAGCAGGATGCCGATGCAGAGGGTGCCGATGCCGTCCCAGACGCCGTCGCCGGTCAGCAGGGTGAGGCCGACGCCGCCGAGCGCGAGGACCAGGCCGACGAGGGCGCCGAAGTCCTCCAGGAGGACGACGGGGAGCTCGGGGGCCTTGGCGCGGCGGACGAACTGGGACCAGCTCAGCTTGCCGCGGATCTCGTTGGACTCCTTTATGGCCGTACGGAAGGAGAAGCCCTCGGCGATGATCGCGAAGACGAGCACCCCGACCGGCCAGTACCAGTGCTCCAGCTCATGGGGGTGCTGGATCTTCTCGTAGCCCTCGTACAGCGCGAAGACACCACCGATGGTGAACAGCACGATGGAGACGAGAAAGCCGTAGATGTAGCGCTCGCGGCCGTAGCCGAAGGGGTGCTCGGGGGTGGCCTCGCGCTTGGCCTTCTTCCCGCCGAGGAGCAGCAGCCCCTGGTTGCCCGAGTCGGCGATCGAGTGCACGCCTTCGGCGAGCATCGACGACGAGCCGCTAAAGGCGAACGCCACGAACTTGGCTGCGGCGATGGCCAGGTTCGCGCCGAGCGCGGCAACAATCGCCTTGGTTCCGCCTGATGCACTCATATGTGCCGAATTTCCCTTCCGCTTACATGGCAGCTCTTTGGCGGCTTTGCCAGTGCTTTACCGCCTCACGGCGGGCCATTGTTCCAGCCACTCGAGCGGGCCGTACCTCAGGCGGTCACTGTGGCCCTGAACACAGTGCCACCGCCGCTCAGGGCGGCCTCCTCGCCGGCCGGTACGAAGGCCGATTCCCCCCGCTTCAGCGGGAGTTCACCGTTCGCGCCGCGCAGGGAGACCTCGCCCGAGGCGCAGAGCAGGATCTGCGGGCCGGTCGTCGGCAGCGGGTGGGGCGCGGCGCCGTCGGCCAGGACGTGCCGGGAGAGCCGGAACTCGTCGATCGGGGTGGTGTAGAGCTCCTCGCCGGAGGAGTCCGCCTCGGGCCGCAGCACGGCGGGGGCGGCGCTCTCGAAGCGGACGACGCGCAACAGCTCGGGGACGTCCACGTGCTTGGGCGTCAGCCCGCACCGCAGCACATTGTCGGAGTTGGCCATGATCTCGACGCCCAGGCCGTCGAGATAGGCGTGCGGTACGCCGGCGCCGAGGTAGAGGGCCTCACCGGGCTGGAGGGTCACGAAGTTGAGCAGCATCGCGGCGATCACGCCGGGGTCGCCCGGGTAGTGCCGGGCGATGGAGGCGTACGCCGCGTACGCCGGGGCGTGCGGTCCGTCCTGCGCGCCGAGCCGCTCGGCGGCGGCAGTGGCCTGCCTTACGGTCTCCGCCATCGCCTCGGGGTCGGCCGTAAGGACGGCGGTCAGCACCTCGCGCAGGGCGTGCGACTCCGGGTGGGCGTGCAGGATGTCGACGTACGGCTTGAGCGAGTCGACCTCGAGGGCGGCCAGCAGCTCGGCCGCCTCGTTCGGGTCGCGGAAGCCGCACAGCCCGTTGAACGGCGTGAGCGCGCATATCAGCTCGGGCTTGTGGTTGGCGTCCTTGTAGTTGCGGTGCGGGGCGTCGGCCGGGACGCCGCGCTCCTCCTCGTCCGCGAAGCCCTCCTTGGCCTGCGCGAGGTCGGGGTGGACCTGGAGCGACAGCGGCGAGGCGGCGGCCAGCACCTTCAGCAGGAACGGCAGCCGGGGCCCGAAGAGCCTTACGGCGTCCGCGCCGAGCTCGCCCTCGGGATCCGCGGCGATCACCTCGGAGAGCGCGACGGAGCCCGCGCCCCGGTCGACCCGGGACGGCGCCCCGGGGTGCGCCCCCATCCACATCTCCGCCTGCGGCTCCCCGGTCGGCCGGACGCCCAGCAGCTCCGGGATGGCGGTGGTGGAGCCCCAGGCGTAGGGGCGCACGGTGTTGACGAGGCGGTCCATGCGGTGCGGTTCCTGACTGTGCAGTGAGGGACGTGGGGCGGGTGGTGCGTGCCTTACGGCATTGAGTACGGCCTTACGGTCGTACTCAATGCCTATGACGGCCTCAAGTTCTATCCGGCGAAGCGAGCGCGAGGTAAACGGCGGCGAAATCCGTGATGGCGAGAAGTTCCGCGGCGCTCTCCAGCAGGGTGCCCTCGGCCGGTTCCAGCTCGCTGAACGCGGTCTCGTGCGCCAGCGCGAGCTCCCGGGCGGTCGGCACGGCGGAGATGGGGCCCACCGGCTCGTCGTGGAGCAGCACGATCCGGGCGCGGAGCGCCTCGGGCTCCTCCACCCGGTCGCGGAAGAAGTCGTCCGGGTCGGCCCCGCCCGCGAACGCCCCGGTCAGCAGCGCGCCGTGCGCGGCGAGCGCCCCGGGGAGCTCGGCGACGAGCGCGGGGCGCCCGGCGAGCGCCGCGAGCAGCCCCGAGAAGCGCCGTCCGGTCGCGGCGGCGACCGGGCCCTCGGTCCACAGCAGCGGAAGCGCCCCGGCGAGCTCGGCCGCGAGGGTCTTGGCGGGGTTGGTGTAGGTGGCGATGGCCGGGCCGCAGCGCTCGGCGACCTGGTCGAGCCGGTCGGCGACCTGCTGCAGCGCGGTGGGCGGCGCGGACACCAGACCGATCCGGTCGACCAGCAGGAGCAGCGGGGTGAGCAGGGCCCACAGCGTGCCGGGCAGCGCGGGGCCGGTCATCTCGTCGGGGGCGGTGCCGGGCGGCTCGACGGGCTGCGGGACGGAAGGCGTCCCGTACGTGGCGGGGGCGCCGCCCAGGGCGCCCTCGGCGAGGGCGGTGTTCTCGGGGCCGGGCGCGCGCGGGTCCCCGCGGTACGGGTCGGTGCCGTACCCGCCGGTGGCGTACGGGGCCGAGCCGTACGGCTCCGTGGCCAGCGGCACCATCAGGCCGCGGGCCTGGGTGACCGCGTCGGCCAGCGGGGACTGGGCCGGGGCGACGGAGACGATGGCGCAGCCGCGGCGGTACGCCTGTTCGGCCAGGCGCGGAAGGCCCGGTTCCGTGCCGTCCGGGGTGGCGATGACCAGCAGGTCCAGCGGGCCCGCCCAGCCGGGCAGCGTCCAGCGCAGCGCGCCCGGCGCGGGGGCCACACCGGTGGGCATGATCAGGCTGACCGGGCAGTTGCCCCCGCTGAGCCCGCCGAGGAGGTCGGCGGTGCAGCTTCCGGCCGCCCCCGGGCCCGCGACCATGACGGCGCGCGGGCGCCCGTCCGGTTTGAGGTCGCCTATCCCGGCCTCGGCGGCGTGCCGGGCGGCGGTGCGGACGCGGGCGCCGGCCTCGGCGGCTCCGCGCAGCAGCCCGCGGGTATCCGCGCGGGCGAGGGCCTCGGGGGCGTCGAGGAGGGATTCGTCGAGCATCGTGCTTCGGCCTCCGATCGCCGTGGCGGGCGGTACGCGTGGGATCGCGCGGGGCTTACGCGTGGGACCGCGCGGGGCTGGGGCCCCGGCGGGCCGCCGGGTCAGGCCGGGCGGCGCGCCTCGTCGACGAGCAGCACGGGGATGCCGTCCCGCACGGGGTACGCGAGACCGCACCCCTCGCCCGTGCACACCAGCTCGAGGTCCTCCGGGGACTGCTCCTCGCGCAGCGGGGCGTGGCACGCCGGGCAGGCGAGGATCTCCAGAAGACCGGCTTCGAGCGGCATGGGGTCGTCCCTTCGGGTATGGGTCCAGCCGGACATCGGCCCGGCGAGGTCAGCGTACCGCCGGGCGGGGCCGGGGCGCGGCCGGTGTACACCGGAGCCCGGGGACTCCCCCGGGCTCCGGAAACGCTGTGGGTCCCGCGCGCGGGCCTCCGTAAGGGCGCGGGGGCCCGGTGGGCGCCGCGGACCTCGTAAGGATGCGGACGGCCGCGGGGGCCGCGCGGTGAAGGGCGTAAGGGCGCCGCGAACCTCCCTGCGGGCCCCGTAGGACGCGGACGGCCGCAGAGGCCACGCGCGGACGTCCGTAAGGACACGGACGGCCACGGGGCTGCGCGCGGACAGCCGTAAGGGCGTGCGGGGCTTCCTGCTCCCGTCCGCCTCCCTGAGGAGGCGGACGGGCGCGCGTCGACCGTCGTAAGGGCTAGGCGCGGACGATGGAGAGGACCTCGTCGCGGACCTCGGCTGCTGTCTCCGCGTCTCGGGCCTCGACGTTCAGGCGGAGGAGCGGCTCGGTGTTGGAGGGGCGGAGGTTGAACCACCAGTTGGCGGTGGTGACCGTAAGGCCGTCGAGTTCGTCGAGTTCGGCGCCCTCGCGGCGCTCGTACGCCGCCTTGACGGCCTCCATGCGCCCGGCCTGGTCGTCAACGGTGCTGTTGATCTCGCCGGAGGCCGCGTACCGGTCGTACTGGGCGACCAGGTCCGACAGCGGGCCCTTCTGGCCGCCGAGTGCGGCCAGGACGTGCAGGGCGGCCAGCATGCCGGTGTCGGCGTTCCAGAAGTCGCGGAAGTAGTAGTGCGCGGAGTGCTCACCGCCGAAGATCGCGCCGGTGCGGGCCATCTCGGCCTTGATGAAGGAGTGGCCCACGCGGGTGCGGACGGGGGTGCCGCCGTTCTCCTTGACGACCTCGGGGACCGAC
Organism: Streptomyces yongxingensis; assembly: GCF_055597465.1. Lineage (NCBI taxonomy): Bacteria > Bacillati > Actinomycetota > Actinomycetes > Kitasatosporales > Streptomycetaceae > Streptomyces > Streptomyces yongxingensis. The sequence continues at coordinate 6,571,563 of NZ_CM145717.1, read as the reverse complement.
CAGGAGGTGATGCAGTTGTGGATGACCGTCCCGCCCGGGTGCTTGCCCAACTCGCGGGAGGCGACCAGGGCGGTGATGGCGGAGGGGGACACCGGCTCGCCGCGCCCGTCCACGACGAAGCAGCGGTCGGCGTCGCCGTCGAAGGCGAGCCCGATGTCGGCGCCGGTCTCCCGGACCCGGGCCTGAAGGTCGACGATGTTCTTGGGGTCGAGGGGGTTGGCCTCGTGGTTGGGGAAGGTGCCGTCCAGCTCGAAGTAGAGGGCGTCGAGCTCGAGCGGGAGCCCGTCGAAGACGGTCGGGACGGTGTGGCCGCCCATGCCGTTGCCCGCGTCCACGACGACCTTCAGCGGCCGGATGGCGGTCAGGTCCACCAGCGAGCGCAGATGGGCGGCGTAGTCGGCGAGGACGTCCCGCTGGGTGATGGTGCCGGCCTCGGCGGCGGGCTCGGGCGCGCCGCTGTCCGCCCAGCCCTCCACCAGGGCGCGGATCTCGGCGAGCCCGCTGTCCTGGCCGATGGGGGCGGCGCCCGCGCGGCACATCTTGATGCCGTTGTACCGCGCGGGGTTGTGGCTGGCGGTGAACATCGCGCCGGGCAGGTTGAGGTAGCCGCTCGCGAAGTAGAGCTGATCGGTCGAGCACAGTCCGATCTCGGTCACATCCACCCCGAGCGAGGCGGCGCCGCGCGCGAAGGCCCGCGCCAGACCGGGCGAGGAGGGGCGCATGTCATGGCCGACGACGATCGCGTCCGCGTCGGTCACCCGGGCGAAGGCGGCGCCGAAGAGTTCGGCGAGCGACTCGTCCCACTGGTCCGGGACCACACCGCGCACGTCGTACGCCTTCACGATCTGCGACAAGTCGGGCACAGCCAACCCCTTCTGGAGGTCCTGGTGGAGATGTCTCTACGGACGTCTCTGCCGACGTCCCTGCGGACCTCAAAACCTACCCGCAGGACCTGGGCCGGAACTGTGAGCCCCGTCGCGCGGCGTGCTGTCGGCCAACCCGGGCGGCGTGCCGCGGGTCACCCCCGGCCGGATCACGGCAGCATCCAGCCCAGCAGGAACGACGACTGGGCGACGACGATCAGGCACATCACCAGCAGCAGCGCGAGGCTCCACGGCAGCACCTTACGGAGCAGATCCCCCTCACGCCCCTTCAGCCCGACCGCCGCGCACGCGATGGTGAGGTTCTGCGGGGAGATCATCTTGCCGAGCACCCCGCCCGAGCTGTTGGCGGCGGCGAGCAGATCCGGGGAGAGCCCGGACTCGCGGGCGGCGGTCACCTGGAGGGCGCCGAAGAGGGCGTTCGCGGAGGTGTCCGAGCCGGAGACGGCGACGCCGAACCAGCCGAGCACCGGGGAGAGGAAGGCCAGCCCGGCCCCGGCGGCCGCGACGAAGTGACCGATGGTGGCGGCCTGCCCGGAGAGATTCATGACATAGGCGAGCGCGAGCACCGAGGTGACCGTAAGGATCGCATGACGCAGTTCGCGCACCGTGGCCGCCCACTCCCGCAGGGCATCGCCCGCGGTCACCTTCAGCACGGCGGCGGTGGCCACCCCGGCCACCAGCACCAGGGTGCCGCCGGTGGCGATCAGCGGCATCGAGAAGACATTGGCGCCCACCGCCTTTCCGCCGGAGTCGGCGACGTCCAGGAAGGGCCAGTCGAAGGTGCGGGTGGCCTTGGCCAGGAGGTCCTTGACCGGGCCGATCTGGGCGATGGAGAAGATCGCGACGATGAGCGCGTACGGGGCGTAGGCGCGCACCACCTCCCGGCGCGGGTCCTCGCGGTCCAGGTCGTCGCTGCGTACGCCGGTGAGTACGGCGGCGCGCACCGGCTCCTCGGCCGGGCGCCGGGCGGCGGGCACGGCCACCAGCACGGCCGCGCCGACCAGCGCCGCCGCGATGTCGGCGAGCTGGACGGAGAGGTAGTTGGAGACGGTGAACTGGGCGATGGCGAAGGCGACCCCACAGGCGAGCGCGGGCGCCCAGGTCTCGCGCAGCCCGCGCCGCCCGTCGACGAGCGCGACCAGCAGCAGCGGGACGACGAGGGCGAGCAGCGGGGTCTGCCGGCCCACCACGGAGGCCACGGAGTCCAGCGGCAGCCCGGTGACCTGAGCGAGGGTCACCACCGGGGTGGCCATGGCGCCGAAGGCGACCGGCGCGGTGTTGGCGACGAGCGCGACGACGGCGGCGCGCACCGGGTCGAAGCCGAGCGCCACGAGCATGACCGAGCAGATCGCCACCGGTGCGCCGAACCCGGCGAGCGCCTCAAGGAGCGCACCGAAGCAGAAGGCGATGACGAGGGCCTGGACGCGGGGGTCGTCCGAGAGCCGGCCGAACGAGCGGCGCAGCACGTCGAAATGGTCGGTGCGGACGGTCATCCGGTACACCCACAGGGCGTTGACGACGATCCACAGGATGGGGAAGAGGCCGAAGAGCGCCCCTTGGGCGGCGCTGGAGACGGTCTGGCCGACGGGCATCCCGTACGGGAGCCAGGCGACGAGGGCCGCGACGACGAGCCCTATGGGGCCCGCGTAGTGGGCGCGCATCCGCACCCCGCCGAGCAGGACGAGGACGGTGACGAGGGGAAGGGCGGCGACGAGGGCGGACAGGGAGAGCGAATCGGCGACGGGGTCCAACTGCTGCACGAACACACGGGCCTCCCGGCATGGGCCATCCCTGGAAGGTCACATCCGTGATGCGGAAACGGAGGACCCTGGGGTGCAGGCATGGTCGTGTCCGCGCCAAGTCACAGTCAATGCTCCGTCAGCAAGTGATCGCGGGGAACGCCGCGGAACGCGGGAAGATCGCTGAGAAAGCGGGTCAGGGTACGCGCGAAGGTCGGTGGCACCTGCGGCGGGCTGTTCTCCCCTCCCCGCCCCTTCCCGACACCTGACGATATGCGGCTCTGTCGCGTGTGGGGCTCCGCCCCTGAGCCCCGGCCGGACAACCCGGATGTGCGCGGGCGCCCGAGACCTTCTCCCCGACGAAGCCGAGCAGGTCCCGCTCGCCGTAGACGTTGCGAGAGATCGCGGGAAAGGTCGCGGGAGAGATCACGGAAGAGGTTGAGGAAGATCGCGGGAAAGGCTGAGGAAGATCGCGGGAAAGGTCGCGGAAGATCGCCGGAGCGAAAGCCGATCAGGGTTCGGGCGACCGCAGGACCCGCAGATGGCCGCGGCGCGCGACCTCACGCGGATCGCCCTCCCGGCCGCCGTGACCGCCCCCTGAGCCCCCGGAACCGGCCGCCGCCCCCGCCGCGCGCTCATGCGGGCGGGCGGCCTCGCGGACCGCGTTGGCCAGTGCCTCCAGATCGTCACCGCTGGGCCGGGGCGGACCGCTGTCGACGGCGAGCCGGACGACCTCCCAGCCGCGCGGGGCGGTCAGCCGCTCGGAGTGCTCCGAGCACAGGTCGTAGCAGTGGGGCTCGGCGTAAGTGGCGAGCGGCCCGAGAACGGCGGTCGAATCCGCATAGACGTACGTCAGCGTCGCGACGGCGGGGCGGCCGCAGGCGGTGCGCGAACAGCGACGTACAGGGCTCACGACGTTGGACGGTACCGCACTCTTGAGCGGGCCGCGACGACTCTCCACCAGCTCACTCCGCCGTGTCGTCCCGGTTCGCACCGTGCACCCGAAACGTGAACTTACTGGCTGACCAGCGCGGACCTCCGACGCGGCCAGAACCGCCGACAACGAATCCGGTCAGCACTCGAACCGAGAGGGATCATCCTGAGCCAGGGAAGCGACTCAAGAGACGTCCGTTTTTGGACCCAAGCATGGCTGGAATGTTCATTTGGCGACATCCGGCACGGCTGTCCGGTAAGCGCATGAGGGCGGGTCGGCGACGGCTACCCTCGGAGTGATGACCAGGCCCGTAAACCCCCATCAGTCCGAGCCGCGTCCCCGTCGTCGCGATCGCCACGGACGAGGTATGCGCGGCCCCATCGCGCCTCCCCAGGTGCCGCTCTCGGTCAGCCGCGCGGAGTCCTTCGTCGATCTTGTGCAGGACTCGGCGGAGCGGCTGGAGAGACGCTGGCCACAGCTGTCCGGGGTCGACTTCACGGTGCTCGATGTGCCCACGTCGGGGCTCGGCGGCCCGGGGTCGGGCGGCGGCCCGGACGGGCACGGCGGGGCGGACGGCTGGGACGGCGAGTCCGTGCCGCTCGGGCGCTTCATCGCGGCCCGCGGGGACGCGCCGGACCGGATCGTGATCTACCGCCGCCCGGTCGAGATCCGGGCGAAGAACCGGGACGAGCGGGCGCTGCTGGTGCACGAGGTCGTGGTCGAACAGGTGGCGGAGCTGCTGGGGCTGGCCCCGGAGTCCGTGGACCCGCGGTACGGGCAGGAGTAGCCGCAGACGGGTGGGAGCGGCGGGCACGCCGTACGGGCAGGGTCAGGAGGCGTCCGGCGGGTCGTGGCGCCTGCGGCGGGCTGCTCCCCGCCCCGCCCCTTCCCACAACTGGGGCTCCGCCCCAGACCCCGAGGTCCAGAGGGCGAGGCCACTGTCACGCGCCCGACACCCTCCAGCGGACGCGCCCTACAGGCGGGAACGCTGGGCGGCCGGGGCTCCAGCCCCGCCCTAGTCGTCGTTGAGCAGGGACAGGTCCTGGCCCGCCTCGGGCACCGCGACCGTGCCCCGGTCGTCCGGCAGCGACTGGATCGTGAACATCGGCACCCCGCCCTCCGACTGCGCCAGCATCCGCGAGGCGTGCACCGGGCCGCCGGAGAGCCGCTCGACCGTCACCGCGTACGGACCCTTGCCCGAGGCCGGGCGCGGTGGCTCCAGGGCCTTGGTGGTGCCGCCCTTGACCTCGTAGGTCTTGCTGACCGGGCTGCCGCCCCCGGCGCCCGCCGAGGCGGTGATCCGCACCTTGGCGGACGCGCGCGGCGCCACCAGGGAGAGCGTGGAGCCCTTGGTGCGGTTGTCGGCCGCGGTGGCGCTGCGCTCGATCGCGGCCGTCGCGGGGATGAACGCCGTCTCCTGGTCGCTCCCCTTGCCCCGGGTCACCTGGAGCGCGGCCACGACCGGTGTGGCCCGGCCCTCGCCGCCCTCGGGGGTGAGCAGCAGCGAGCCGGGCTCGCCCTTGGTCACGTCGCCGAGGTCGATCGCGGCCGTCATGCCGCTCTTGACGTGCAGCGACTCATGTCCGGCCGGGGTGATCGCGTTGTTCGGACCGGCCAGCCGCACCTTGAGGTCCGCGTCGTCGGAGCCGGGCGCGAAGACGACCAGGCGGGCCGAGGTGGCGTCCTTGGGGATGCCGGGGATCGCGACGCTCGTCGAGGGCACGGCGGAGGCCGGGAGCCAGTCGCTGCCCGCCTTCTGGTCCACGGCCTGCACGGCCGCCCCGATCCGGCCGGTGCGGGCCGTCACATGGAGCGAGGCGCCGGCCGCCCGCTGGTCGGTGAGGGTCGAGAGCAGGACCGGGACCGTGGAGCGGGGCGGGACCGTGATCGCTTCATCCGTGGAGGGCTTCAGCCGACCGCTCGGGCCGTAGAGCTTCAGGTCCACCTCGGCCGCGGCGTCGTCCGGGTTCGTCAGATGGACGAAGTCCTGACGGTTACGGTCGGTGCTGACGCCGGGGAGCCAGAAGTCCGTGTCGGGCACGGTGCACGCGGTGCCCAGGAGGCCGCGCCCGCTGCCCGCGTCGATCGTGGTGGTCTGCTGGACGGTCCAGCCGGGCGCGAAGCGGCCGTCGGCGGTGCCGATGAGGGCGGGCGCACCCGCGCTGCTCTCCTCGGTGGTGACGGGCTTGCCGGGCTCCTTCAGGGGCAGCACGGGCTTGTCGCCGCCCGGGGCCGCCTGGCCGCCCTTCCCGCCGTCCTTGCCCTCCTTACCGTTCTTGCCGTCGTCCTTACCGCCGTCGCCGCCGGGGTCCGTCGTGTCGTCAGCGGAGTTCTGGGCCGGCAGCAGTTCGGCGGTGCCGTCCTTGGCGTCCACGCCGTCCCGCTTGGGCGTGTACGCGGTGTAGGTGGTGCTGCTCACGTCCGAGGAGGAGGGCGTCGGGCACAGCAGCGTCGAGCGCTGCACGGGCAGCCGGGTGGCGGCCTTCGCGGAAGCGTCCGTGTCGTCGGAGGAGCCCCCCGTGAGGGCCGCGACGCCGGTGACGGCGGCCAGCGCCGTGGCGGCGCCGATCAGGGACAGGGTGGTGCGGTTCATCGCTGCTGATCGCTCCCGTCGCGGCGGTCCTCGGGGTCGGCGCCGCCGTACGTCGTGTCGCCCTGCGGGGGGTAGCCGCCGTCGGCATAGGGCTGCTGCTGGTCGTAGCCGTAAGGGTCGGCGTACTGGCCCGCGTACGGGTCCGCCGGGTACTGGCCCTCCTGGTAGCCGGCCGGATAGCCGGTGTCCTGGTAGCCGCCCTGGTAGTCACCGGCCGGGTACTGGCCACCGGCGTACTGGCCCGCGTAGCCCTCGCCCTGGTACTGCTCCCCCGCGTACTGCTCGCCCTGGTACTGACCGGCCGGGTACTGGCCGTATCCGGCGTCGGCGTACGTCTGCGCGTCCCACTGCTGCCCGTACTGCTGCTGGTGCGGCACCGCCGCGTACGGGTCACCGGCGGCCGTCTGGTCGCCGTAAGGGTCGTTCGCCATCGCGTTGTCGCCGTAAGGGTCGCCCGTGGCGGCCGGCTCGGCGGTCGGCTGCCACGGCGGCTCACCCGGCATGGGCGGCTCACCCGGCATGGGCGGCTCACCCGGCCGCGGGGGAATCCCGCCCGGCTGCCCGGGCATGGCGTCCGCGGCTGCCGCGTCCGTCTCCGGCCGCCCCTTGGCGCCCCCGTCCTGTGCCGCCTGGGCCGCCTGCGCCTCCGCCGCGGCCCGCAGCCGCCGCGCCCGGCGGCCGTCGCCCGCCAGGTCCTCGGCGGTCACGGCGGCGGCCGCGCCCTCCGCGTCCGGCAGGTCGTCGTCGACGTTCCGGCGGCGGCCCGGCAGTGCGAGCACCAGCAGCACGACCGCGAGCAGCCCCTGCGCCCACACCCATGCGGTGTGCGTGATGGGCGTGTCGTAGGTGAGGTCCAACCGGCCGCCGCTCGCCGGGAGTTCGAAGCCCTGCGCCCAGCCGTCGACCGTCGTCGGCTTCAGCGGCTTGCCGTCGAGCGTGGCCTGCCAGTCGGGCGCGGACCGGTCGGCGATCCGCAGCACCCGCCCGGCCGTGCCGTCCGGGACCGTGGTGTGCGCCTCGACGGGGCCGGAGGCCACGTGCACCGGCTTGGCCGCCGCCCCGCCCGCCGGGCGGCCCGAGGACTCGGCCGGGACGATGGAGACCCGCGAGACCCGCTGGTCGACCCGCCACAGCACCCCGCCGTGCTCCCGGCTGAGCTGAGTGAGGCCCGGGGTCGCGTTCAGCACCCGCTCCATCTCGGGCGGCGCGCCCTTCTGGACGTACACATAGCGCACCGCGTAGCCGCCGAGCTGACGGGTCTGGTCGGCGCCGGAGCCCGCGATCAGATTGGCCACCACACCGTCGAGCCGGGTGTCGGAGCCGCCGGCGGCCGCGAGTTCGCCGTCGCCCAGCCGGGCGCCGGAGCCGCGCACCAGGGCGTAGTCGGCGTGGGCGGCGCTGCTGTCGCCGCCGAGCACCAGGGTGCGGGCCTGGTCCTCGGTGGCGCTCTCGGCCGCCACGAAGGCCGGGACCTGCGAGGGGTCGCGCCGCCCCACCGGGCCGTCCGCGCCGCCCGTCATCCAGGTGACGGCGGCGTACAGCGGCGCGGCGACCGTGGCGACCGCGATCAGCAGCGCCACCGGCTGGCGCCAGCCGAAGCTCTGTGCCGCCACCCGCTCCCGCGCGTCCTCGGCGCCGACCACGGCGGCGGTCAGCAGCGCCAGGCCGTAGACGAGCGTCGCGGGCCCGGCCCAGCCGGAGCCGCTCGTGAGCGCCGCGAAGAGGAAGCCGGTGAGCGCCACGGCCCACGCGCTGCGCACCACCGTCTGCCGCTCCCCGCGCATCAGGGCGGCGAGCGCGGCCAGGACGAAGCCGAGCAGCAGCAGCGTGCCGCCGCCGTTGGGGCCACCGGGGCTGAGCGCGAGCAGGTCCAGGGCGGACGCGGAGCCGGCGCCGCGGTCCAGCCCGGCCTCCTTGAGGAAGCGGGCCGGGTCGGTGACCAGGTCCAGCGACCAGGGGGCGAGCACGACGAGCGGGGTGACGACGAGGCTCAGGAACCGCAGCCCGTACCCCATGAGCTGCTCGGTGCCGCTCCGCCGGTGGCGCAGCACGAGCACGCCGGCGCCCAGGAGGAGCGCCATCGGCCAGACGACCGGGGTGAAGGCCATGGTGAACGTCAGCAGCAGTGCGTACGCCCACGTCGCCCGCCAGCTCGGCAGCCGCGTCCCGTTGCCGGTGAAGCCGGTCGCGGCGGCCGCCGCCCGGGCCATCAGCGGCAGCAGTACGGCGAGCACGGCGGTGCCGAGCCGCCCGCCCGCGAGCGCCCCGGTCGCGGCCGGGAGGAAGGCGTACGCGACGCTGCCCCAGGCGCGCAGCAGCCGGGACTCCACCAGCGGCCGGGAGGCGAAGTACGCGGTGAACCCGGCCAGCGGCACCGAACAGACCAGCAACAGGGTCAGCGTGAAGCCCGTGGAGCCCAGGAAGAACGTGGCCAGCGTGGCGAGGGCGGCCAGATACGGCGGCGCGGACTGCGTCCCGCCGGTGCCGACCGGATGCCAGCCGTCCACATAGCTCGACCACAGCTCGGAGACATGGGCGGGCGCGGGCAGCAGGGCCCCGCCCGCGAGCGCGCCGGCCCCCAGCAGATCCCGGCAGGCGACCAGCGAGACCACCAGCAGCACGAGGAAGAGCATCGGGCCGGGCTTGCGCGCGATCCGCTTGAGCCGGGCGAACTGCTCGATCTCCAGGAAGTCGGCGTCGTCGCCGCCGGGCCCGGACTCGACCGCGCCGTGCCGCCCGCCCGAGGACAGCTCGGGCTCGGAACGGCCGCCCATATTGCTGGCGACTTGCTCGACCGTCGCCCTTACGGTCGCGCCGGGAGGCGGGAAGAGCGGCCGCAGCTCGCTCGGCTCCGTCTCGGGGCGGCCTCTGCGCTTACGGGCGGCGAGGATCCGCCCCGGCCGCAGCAGCACGCCGAAGAGACCGGCGACCTCGTCCAGTGCCTGCCCCGGCACCTTGCCCACGAGATAGGCCAGGGTGCGCAGCAGCGTGCCGAACAGGAGCCGCAGCATCACATAGGGCAGCAGCGCGCCCCGGGTGTTGACCAGCAGGGTGTAGACGGCGCCCGCCTTGTCCACGCGGTGGGGGTTCGCGACGGAGCGCCCCACGCAGTCGATGGGCCGCCGCTCGCGCGCGGACGCCTCCGCGTGCCGCAGTACGGCGTCCGGGGCCACCAGCACCTGGTGCCCGGCCGCCTGGGCGCGCCAGCACAGGTCGACGTCGTCGCGCATCAGGGGCAGCCGGGAGTCGAACCCGCCGAGTTGCTCCCACACGTCGCGGCGCACCAGCATGCCCGCGCTGGACACCGACAGCACCGGACGCACCTGGTCGTGCTGGCCCTGGTCCTGCTCGCGCCGCTCCAGGCCGGTCCAGCGGCGGCCGCTGCGGGCGATGCTGACGCCGACTTCGAGCAACTGCCGGCGGTCGTACCAGCCGCGCAGCTTGGGTCCTACGATCGCGGGCTCGCGGTTGGCGGTGAACTCGGCGTCGACCACCCGCAGCAGCTCGGCCAGGGCGTCGGGCTCGGGCGCGCAGTCGTCGTGCAGCAGCCACAGCCACTGGACGGGCTCGCCGTGCGGCAGCTCCGGCATGTCGTACGCGTCATCGCGCCAGGTGCGGTTGACGGGATCCCAGCCGCTGGGGCGCTTGAGGTACGTGAGCTCCTCGGGGCCCAGCACCGGGGCCGTACGGACCGCTTCGGCGACGGCCGTGCCGAAGCCGCTGCGGCGCGCCATGTGCAGCACCCGCTCCTCGCCGAGGGTCTCGGTGAGCAGCCGGGCGGAGTCGTCGGCGCTGCCGGTGTCGGCCGCGACGACGCTCTGGACCGGGCGCTCCTGGCCGAGCAGACCGGACAGCGCGTCGGGCAGCCAGCGGGCGCCGTCGTGGGCGACCAGTACGGCGGTGACGACATGACGCGGATAGGCCGGTGTCTGAACCGGTTCTTGAGCGGGCGCAAACGCGGCGGTGGCGGCCGGGTATTGGGCCGCCGGGTGGCTGTGCACGGACATCGAGGTACGGGCCCCGGTTCGCTGGACTGCGGTGGACGCGCGCGCCCCATGGGGGCGTTGGAGCGTCTCGGACGGGGCCCCACACTAACGGCTGTGTACGCGACCGGTCCGCCTCCCGTCGCCATGGGCTCGGGGGCGGACCGGTCGCGGTGGCTCACTCCCGCCGTGAACTGTGCGGATATGTCAGCGCGGGTCATGCGGTTGTGCCAGGTCCGACGGGTTTCGGCGGATCTGGCGGGCCTCGACGCCGTGGGTCGGACGGCGGGTCTTCAGACGCCGTGGGTCAGACGGCGGCCTTCTTCAGGCGGCGGCGCTCGCGCTCGGACAGACCGCCCCAGATGCCGAAGCGCTCGTCGTTGGCGAGGGCGTACTCGAGGCACTCGGAACGGACCTCGCAGGCGAGGCAGACCTTCTTCGCCTCACGGGTGGATCCGCCCTTTTCCGGGAAGAACGACTCGGGATCGGTCTGGGCGCACAGCGCGCGCTCCTGCCAACCGAGCTCCTCGTCCGCCTCTTCGACCAGCAGTTGCTGGAACAACTCGGTCATGTGCGCCCCTCGTCTGTCTTTGCGTCCCCGTGCCTGATGCCGTCGGTGAAGCGGCAGAACGACACGAGTGAAATTACAAGTGTGCCGATCCGGGCCAGTCAAGCCGAGATCTGCTATTGGGCCTCTTATTCACTCTGCGGAACCAAGGCTGCGCGGAAAGTGTTCAAATCGGCCTAAACGCGACACCTTCCCCATCCGTTGCCCGGGATCCCTCCTCTCACTCACTGAGGAGGACGCCATCGGCGCCGGTCCCGTTGCATCGCGCGGGAGATGGTGCGGAGTGCGCGGGGTGGTGCGGGGAGTGGTGCGCGTTGATGCGCCGTGTCACCAATACAACGCGCGCACAAACCTTTCTGCCTCCACAGCGACCGGATGAGGTGAACCTTGACCTGAAACGTGAGATGAAGTTGACAGCGGCGCGGCGATCCGGGTCTCCTAGGTCGCATGTCAGTGACCCACGCGCCCCTGCCGACCCGTGACCACGGGTTCCGCTGCGCTGTGCGGGCTCGCTGTCGCTGTTCGAGCTGTTGATGCCTCCTGAGCTCCAGCTTTCTCCGCGTTCCGCACGCGGCGTCTCGTACTGAGACCGCGCGCCGCGCCCGGATCGCACCTCGCGCCCTTACCGCGCCCCTACCGCCCCACCGCGTCCTTACGGCGCTCTCTCCGCGCCCTTCCCGCCGAGGAACCCCACCGCATGAACAGCGACGTCCAGATCGCCGGTGACCCGCTCGCCATCCCGCATCTGCTGCCGCCCGTACCCGCGCACCCCTCCACCGTCTCCGCCTTCGCGGGCCTCGCCCGCACCATCGCGGCCGACCGCGACGGCTGGGCGCCCCTCGTCCAGTACGACGCCACCAGCCGCTGGTACCACCGGCTGCGCACCGGCCCCGGCTATGAGGTGTGGCTGCTCAGCTGGGTGCCCGGACAGGGCAGCGGGGCCCATGACCACGGCCGCTCCTCCGGGGTGCTGACCGTGCTCCAGGGCGAGCTCACCGAGCGGGTGGGGACGCGCGGCGCGCGGCACACTCTGCGCGCCGGCGCACAGCGCGTCTTCGCGCCCGGTTATGTGCACGACGTGGTCAACGACGCCCTCGAACCGGCCGTCAGCCTGCACATCTACTTCCCCGGGCTGACCGAGATGCCGCCGCACCCCACCCAGAGCGCCGAGTTGCCCGCCGGGGCCGGGGCGGACGCGCTGGGCGCCCTCGGCGGCTGAGCCGCCCCGAACGCCCCCGATGTCCGGGGCTGCTGCCAAACTGTCCCCATGCGCATTGTGGTTCTGGCAGGCGGTATCGGCGGCGCCCGTTTCCTTCGCGGTCTGATGTCGGCGGCTCCGGACGCCGACATCACCGTCATCGGGAACACCGGCGACGACATCCACCTCTTCGGCCTCAAGGTCTGCCCCGACCTCGATACCGTGATGTACACCCTCGGCGGTGGCATCCACGAGGAACAGGGCTGGGGCCGGGCCGACGAGACCTTCACCGTCAAGGAGGAGCTGGCGGCGTACGGGGTGGGGCCCGAGTGGTTCGGCCTCGGCGACCGCGACTTCGCCACGCACATAGTCCGTACGCAGATGATCGGCGCGGGCTATCCGCTGAGCGCCGTCACCGAGGCGCTGTGCGCCCGGTGGCAGCCGGGGGTGCGGCTGCTGCCCATGACGGACGACCGCGTCGAGACCCACGTCCTGATCGACGACCCTGACGGTGAAGGCCGTAAGGCCGTCCACTTCCAGGAGTACTGGGTGCGGCTGCGCGCCTCCGTGCCCGCCCACGCCGTCGTTCCCGTCGGCGCCGACCAGGCCAAACCGGCACCCGGCGTCCTGGAGGCCATCGCCGACGCCGATGTCGTCCTCTTCCCGCCGTCCAACCCGGTGGTCAGCGTCGGCACGATCCTCGCCGTGCCCGGCGTGCGCGAGGCCATCGCCGACGCCGGGGTCCCGGTCGTGGGCCTGTCCCCCATCGTGGGCGACGCGCCCGTGCGCGGCATGGCCGACAAGGTGCTCGCCGCCGTCGGCGTGGAGTCCACCGCCGCCGCCGTCGCCAAGCACTACGGCTCCGGGCTGCTGGACGGCTGGCTCGTCGACACCGTGGACGCGGGCGCGGTCGAGGAGGTCGAGGCCGCCGGGATCCGCTGCCGGGCGATCCCGCTGATGATGGCGGACCTCAAGGCCACGGCGGCGATGGCGGCCGAGGCGCTGGCGCTGGCGGAAGAGGTGCGGGGATGAGCGCGGTGCGGGGCGGGTCGGGGAATGCGTCGAGGGGCTCGTCGGGCGAGCCGCCGTCGTATCAGGTGTGGGCCCTGCCCGGGATGCCCGAGGTGCGGCCCGGTGACGACCTCGCCAAGCTGATCGCGGACGCCGCGACCTCGGGTGGTCTGCCGGGGCTCGCGCACGGCGATGTGCTGCTGGTCACCTCCAAGATCGTCAGCAAGGCGGAGGGGCGCGTCGTCGAGGCGGCCGACCGCGAGGCGGCCATAGACGCCGAGACGGTGCGGGTCGTGGCGCGGCGCGGCCGCACGCGGATCGTCGAGACCCGCCACGGTCTGGTCATGGCCGCCGCCGGGGTCGATGCCTCCAACACCCCTTCCGGGACGGTGCTGTTGCTCCCCGAGGACCCCGACGCCTCGGCGCGGGCGATCCGGGCCGGGCTGCGGGAGGTGCTCGGCGTGGAGGTCGGCGTCATCGTCACCGACACGTTCGGGCGGCCGTGGCGGACCGGGGTCACCGATGTCGCCATCGGCGCGGCCGGGGTGCGGGTGCTGGACGATCTGCGCGGCGGAGTCGACGCGTACGGGAACCCGCTGAGCGCGACCATCGTCGCCACCGCTGACGAGTTGGCCGCCGCGGGTGACCTGGTCAAGGGCAAGGCCGAGGGGCTGCCGGTGGCCGTGTTGCGCGGGCTTCCGCAGGTGGTGGCGTTCGAGGGGCTGGACGGGGCTGAGGGGTCTGGCGGGCAAGGCGTCGATGGGGATGCGGGCGCGAGTGCGTTGGTGCGCGGGGCCGCGGACGACATGTTCCGGCTGGGTACCTCCGAGGCCGTACGAGAGGCGGTGACGCTGCGCCGTACGGTGCGGGAGTTCACCGACGAGCCGGTCGACGGCGCGGCGGTGCGGCGCGCGGTCGCCGCGGCCGTCACCGCGCCGGCGCCGCACCATACGACGCCGTGGCGGTTCGTCCTGCTGGAGTCGGAGGAGTCACGGACGCGGCTGCTGGACGCGATGCGGGACGCCTGGATCGCCGATCTGCGCGGGGACGGCTTCTCGGAGGAGAGCATCGCCAAGCGGGTGCGGCGCGGGGATGTGCTGCGCAAGGCGCCGTACCTGGTGGTGCCGTGCCTGGTCGCCGACGGCGCCCACACGTATCCCGATCCTCGGCGGAACACGGCGGAGCGCGAGATGTTCGTGGTCGCGGCGGGGGCCGGGGTGCAGAACCTGCTGGTCGCTCTGGCGGGCGAGGGGCTGGGCTCGGCGTGGGTGTCGTCCACGATGTTCTGCCGGCCGGTGGTGCGCGAGGTTCTGGGCCTGCCGGACGACTGGGACCCGATGGGCACGGTCGCGGTCGGTCAGGCGGCGGTGCCGCCGGCGGCACGGCCGGAGCGGGGGGTGGAGGGGTTCATGGTGGTGCGGTAGGTGTTTGTGTTTGCGCGGTGGGCGTTTGCGGTGTTTGCGGTGTTTGCGGTGGGGGCTTTGGGGCCGGGGTGTTGTCGGGGGCCGGGGTTGTCCGAGGCCGGGGTTGCGCGGGGCCGGGGTTGTGCGGACCGGTTGCGCGGTGAGGTCGCGTGCGCGGGGGTTGGGGGCGCGCGTTGTGCGGAGTGGGAGCGCGGGTGCGGGGGAGGTTGCTGGGGTGCGCCTCGGTGGTGGTCGGGGGTGACGGGGCGCCGTGGGGCGGGGTGCGCGGTCGGTGGTGTGGTGGGTGCCGACCCGGTGGGGCGGCGGTGGGTCGTAGGGTGGCCGCGTGTGTGTGAGACGTACCTGGAGTCCCCCGGCGCCTTGTGACCTCGCGCGTAACCTCGGCGTGCTGCAGCGAGGGCCCGGGGATCCCGCGTTTCAGGTCGGCGCGGACGGCGCGTTCTGGCGGGCGAGCCGGACTCCGGCCGGGCCCGGGACCCTACGGATCGCACGCAAGGGCGCGGAGATCGAGGGGCGGGCCTGGGGGCCGGGGGCTGAGTGGCTGCTGGACGGTCTGCCCGCCCTTCTCGGGGCGGACGACGACCCGTCGGCGTTCGTGCCCCGCCATCGGCTCGTCCACGAGGCGCACCGGCGTCACCCCGGCCTCCGGCTCATCCGGACCGGGCTGGTCCTGGAATCCCTGATCCCCTCGATCCTGGAGCAGAAGGTCACCGGCGTCGAGGCGTACCGGGCCTGGCGGCTGCTGCTCCAGCGCCATGGCGAGCCCGCGCCCGGTCCTGCGGAGGGGATGCGGATGCGGGTCATGCCCGATCCGCGGGGCTGGGCGCTGATTCCGTCGTGGGAGTGGCATCGGGCGGGCGTGGACGCCAAGCGCTCCTCGACGATTCTGCGGGCGGTCCGGGTTGCTCAGCGGCTGGAGGAGGCCGCGTCCATGGACCTTGCCGCTGCCGCGGCCCGGCTGCGGTTGATTCCGGGTATTGGGCCCTGGACGGCGGCGGAGACGTTGCAGCGCAGTAATGGGACGCCGGATGCGGTTACGGTTGGCGATCTGCATTTGCCGGGGATTGTCGGGTATGCGCTTGCGGGGCAACGGGGGGTGGATGATGAGGCGATGCTTGAGCTTTTGGCGCCCTATGCGGGGCAGCGGTATCGCGCGGCGCGGCTGATTTTGCTGTCTGGGCGTAGGCCGCCTCGGCGGGCGCCTCGCTTTGCGGTGCGGGACTTTCGGGGGATGTAGGGCTCTTGGGTGTGGGTGCCGTTGCCGTCGCCGTTGCCGTCGCCGGGTGCGCGGCGTGGAGCGTGGGTGCCGGGTGCTGGGCGTCGGGGTCGGGTGCGGGGGCGTGGGTGGCGGTGCGGGGCGTGGGTGCCTCCGGCGGTGAGCCCCCACCCCGCCCCTTCCCGAAACGATGGGGCGCCGCCCCCTCGACCCCCGCCGGGGCTCCGCCCCGGGCCCCGCTCCTCAAGCGCCGGAGGGGCTGGGTTGCGCCGAGACGGGGCTTCCCCCGGCCAGGGCTCCGCCCCCGACCCCGCTCCTCAAACGCCGGAGGGGCTGCAATTCCGCCGGAGGGGATGGGTGGGTTCCCGCCGGGGAGCCGGGTTCCCGCCGGAGGGGCTGGGATTCCGCCGGAGGGGCCGGATTCCCACCGAAGGGGCCGGGTTCCCACCGAAGGGGCCGGGTTCCCACCGGAGGGGCCGGATTCCCACCGAAGGGGCCGGGTTCCCACCGGAGGGGCCGGATTCCCGCCGGGGTGCTGGGGTCCTGCCGTAGGCGGCTGAGGGGGTGCCGGGGAGGTTGGGGGCGGCGGGGTGTCAGGCCGTCACTGGTCGGATGAGAAGCGGACCGCTCCGGCTGGGATGTCGGCTCCGCACCACACGCGGACGCCGTCCCGGAGCTCGTTGTCGGGGCCGACCAGGGCGCCGTCGCCGACCACCGCGCCCTGGAGGACCGTGCGGGCGCCGATTCGGGCGCCGGCGCCGACGAGGGAGTCGTGGACCTGGGCGCCCTCCTCCACGATGGCGCCCTCCAGCACCGTGCTGCCGTCGATGCGCGCGCCCGCGCCCACCCGGGCCTGGGGGCCGATCACCGTGCCGCCGGTCAGTTTGGCGTCGACCGCGACCGAGGCGCTGTCCAGGACGAGGCGGTCGCCGCAGCGGCCCGGCACGGCCGGGGAGGGGGCCCGGCCCAGCACCAGGTCCGCGGAGCCGCGGACGAACGCTTGGGGGGTGCCGAGGTCGAGCCAGTACGTGGAGTCGACCATGCCTTGCAGGTGGGCGCCCTCCGCGAGCAGACCGGGGAAGGTCTCGCGTTCCACGGAGACGGGGCGGTCGGCGGGGATGGTGTCGATGACCGAGCGGTTGAAGACGTACGCGCCCGCGTTGATCTGGTCGGTGACGATCTCCTCGGGGGTCTGCGGCTTCTCCAGGAAGGCGGTGACCCTGCCCCGTTCGTCCGTGGGCACCAGTCCGTACGCGCGCGGGTCCGGGACCCGGGTGAGGTGCAGGGAGACATCCGCGCCCGTCGTGCGGTGGTTGTCGACGAGGGCGCGGATGTCCAGGCCGGTGAGGATGTCGCCGTTGAAGATGAGCACCGGGTCGTCGGGGCCCGAGCGCAGCCGGGAGGCGACGTTGCGGATGGCCCCGCCGGTGCCGAGCGGTTCCTCCTCCGTGACGTACTCCAGGTGCAGGCCGAGCGAGGAGCCGTCACCGAAGTACGGCTCGAAGACCTCCGCCAGATAGGACGTGGCGAGCACGATGTGCTCGACCCCGGCGGCGCGGGCGCGGGCGAGTTGGTGGGTCAGAAACGGAACGCCGGCCGCCGGGACCATCGGCTTGGGAGTGTGCACCGTCATCGGGCGCAACCGGGTTCCCTTGCCGCCGACCAGGAGGATCGCCTCTGGCGATGGCGTTGCTGGCGCATTGGTCACGTATCGTCTCTGCTTCCTGCTGGGGCTCGCCGGTCGGCGGCCAGTGTATGCAGATCCCCGGACCGCGCCTGATCAGCGCCCCTGGAGGCGGGCGGCGGTCTTCCGTACCGAACCGAGCTTCTTGTAGAGACGCTTGCCGGGGCACTCGGTGGCGAAGCCGTCGCGGTGACCCGCGATCACATGGAGCTTTACGCTGGCGCCCTTTTTGTACTTGTTGCCGCCGCCCGACACCAGGTGCGTCGTACCGCGCGGATTCCGCTTGAAGAGGCCCAGTTTCCACGCGGTGAGCTTGGCGACGGCCTTCACGGCCTTGGCCGAGGGCTTCTTGGAGGTGAAAGTGCCGAGAACAGCGACGCCCATGCTGTTGGTGTTGAAGCCCAGCGTGTGCGCCCCGCGTACGGCTTTGGTCACACCGCCGGAGCGGCCTTCGTAGATTTTCCCGCACTTGTCGATGGTGAAGTTGTACCCATAGTCACGCCATCCCAGGCTCTTCACGTGGTAGCGGTAGATACTGCGCAAAACGGAGGGCGCCTGTGAGCAGGCGTAGTTGTTGCCCGTCACGGTGTGGTGGATGAAGGCGACCTTCACGGTCTTGCTGTAGACGTGGCCCGTTTCGCGGATCTTCTCGTCGGCGCCCCAGCCCGCGCGCGTGATGATGCGGGGCCGCGGCGCGCTGTAGCGGGCGGCGCTCGCCTTGGCCGCCTCGGCCTCGGCCTCGGCCTCGGCGTCGAGCGCGCTGGGCGGCGCGGTGGTGGGGTTGGGCTGCTGGGTGGAGGTGTGGGGGTACGGCAGCGGCTTGGTGGGCGATACGGAGGGTCTGGGGGCCGGCTTCGCGGACGGCGTGGGGGGCGAGGACGGTTTGGCGGACGGCGTGGGGGGCAAGGACGGCTTCGCGGACGGCCCGGAGGCCCCCCAGGACGGCCTTCCCGGCGAACCCACCACCGTCGGCTTCGCGCCCGGTAGACCACCCCCTGACGCCGACACCCCACCCCCCGCCGTCGGCACCGGGTGCCCCGGAAGCGCGCGGAGCGCGGCCCGGTCCGGCCCCGGCGGCGCCGGGGGCTCACCCGGGTCGACCAGCTCCAGCCGCAGCCCGGACGGCAGGGCCGCCGATCCCGCGTCCGCCGCCCCCGCCCCCGCGTCCGCATCCGCCGCCCGTTCCGGCCGCACCCGCGCCTGGACGGCGTCCGAGGCGCCGACCCACAGCGGCGCGGTGCCGCCGTGGGCCCGTGCGCCGCGGAGTTCGGGCGAGTCGGGGTCGGGGGCCTCGTCCCCGTACGGCAGCAGCTCGCGCCACGGCGACCACGCGCCGCCGACCGCGCGGGTACGCACCTGCACCCGGCCGCGGAGCTCCGCGGAGGGCCGGTCCCAGACGACGCCGACGAGCGAGAACGGCCGTACGCCCGACGCGGTGACGCCCCGCTCGACCGCGGCGTCTCCGCCCCCGGCGGCCACGCCCCGGTCCAGCCCGCCACCCACGAGCGAGCGCGGCGAATGCAGCGGGCGCAGCGGCAGCGACTGCGTGGAGCCGGCGGCGACGGTCCGCTCGGTCCGGGCGTGGGCGGGGGCGGGGTGCAGGGCGAGGGGAAGGGCGAGGGCGGCGGTGCACGCGACGCCGATCGAGGATGCCAGGTATGCACGCATGATTGAAATCGTCCCCATAAGGGGACAAACCTGTCCATTCGGAAGAGCGGACACGTCGCGGACGGTCCGGTGCCCCGGACCCCACCGACCCCGTCCGCGCCGCAACTTCGGCGCGTAGTCTTGCGCGCGTGAACGCCACCGATCGCACCCCTGCCGACCTGCTGGGATCCGCGCTCGACGCGGACCCCTCCCGCCCGCTCGTGACCTTCTACGACGACGCCACGGGCGAACGCGTCGAACTCTCCGTGGCCACCTTCGCCAATTGGGTGGCGAAGACCGCCAATCTCCTCCAGGACGATCTCGCCGCGGCGCCCGGCGACAGATGCGCACTGCTGCTCCCCGCCCATTGGCAGACCGCCGTGTGGCTGGTGGCCTGTTCCTCGGTCGGGGTCCTCGTGGACATCGGGGGCGACCCGGCCTCCGCCGATCTCGTCGTCAGCGGCCCGGACAGCCTCAAGGAGGCGCGGGAGTGCTCCGGGGAGCGGGTGGCGCTGTCGCTTCAGCCGCTGGGCGGCCGCTTCCCCCAGTTGCCGGAGGGGTTCGCGGACTACGCCGTGGAGGTGCCCAGCCAGGGCGACCGCTTCGCCCCGTACTCCCCCGTGGACCCGGACACGCCCGCGCTGGCCGTCGGCGGCGTGGAGCTGACGAGCGCCGAGGTGGTGGAGCGGGCGCGCGCCGACGCCGCCGGGCGGGGGCTCGGGCCCGGTTCGCGGATCCTGTCGGGGCTGTCGTACGGCACCTGGGAGGGGCTGTCGTACGGGCTGTACGCGCCGCTGGCCGGCGGCGGTTCGGTGGTGCTCTGCCGCCATCTGGACCGGCTGGACGAGAAGGGGCTGGCCGGGCGCAAGGAGAGCGAGCGCGTCACCGCCACCACGCCCTGAGGCCACGGCCACCGACCGGCCCCAGCCTCCACCCCCACCCCTGACCCGTCCGGCGGACCGAGGGCCGAGTCCACGGGCCGCGCCACCCACCCCGCGCGATGATCTACGGATACGTACAACCATGTGCGGGCTCCGCATGTCTGTTCCGTTAATCGGTATCCCGGCATGCGATGCCGCTCCGCCCCCCGGGCGGAAGACGGGTGGGAGGACGCGGACGTGACGACCGACAGTTCTGAGCCCGCACCGAGACGCAGGCGCCGCTGGCCGCGCGTCCTCGCGCTGGGCGTGGCCGTGCTGGTGCTGTCGGTGGCCGGGGCGGGGTGGTGGTTCTACGAGCGCCTCGACGGCAATATCCGCACCGATACCCGGACCGCGAACGAGCTGAAGAAGTACGAGGCCGAGCGGCCGGTGTCGGTGGTGCGGGACGCGCAGAACATCCTGCTGATCGGCTCCGACAACCGGGGCGGCAAGGGCAACGGCAAATACGGCAAGGACACCGGCACCCAGCGCTCGGACACCACGATCCTGCTGCATCTTCAGGCTGGCGGGAAAAGCGCCACCGCCGTCTCCATCCCGCGCGATCTGATGGTGGACATCCCGGCCTGCGAGGCGCCGGACGGAAAGCGCACCCGAGCCCGGTTCGCCCAGTTCAACTGGGCGTTCGAATCCGGTGGCGCGGCCTGTTCGATCCGCACCGTGGAGAAGCTGACCGGGATTCGCGTCGACCACCACATGATCGTGGACTTCAGCGGCTTCAAGCGGCTGGTGAACGCGGTCGGCGGGGTGGAGATGTGCCTGAAGGAGCCCGTGGACGACGCCGAGGCGCATCTGAAGCTGCCCGCGGGCCGTCAGGTCCTCCACGGCGAGCAGGCCCTGGGCTATGTGCGCGCCCGGTACAGCATCGGCGACGGCAGCGACACGGAGCGCATCGGCCGGCAACAGGAGTTCATGAGCTCGCTTGTGAAGAAAGTGCAGAGCAATGGTGTGCTGCTCAATCCCGCGAAGCTGTATCCGGTGCTCAACGCGGCGACGTCCTCGCTGACCACGGATCCGGGCCTGGATTCGCTCAAAGATCTGTACGCTCTGGTGCGCGGGGTGCGGGACATCCCCCGGGACAAGATCCGCTTCCTCACGATTCCGCGGCAGCCCTACACGTACAACAAGAACCGCGATGAGCTCGTCCAACCCGATGCCGACCGCCTGTTCCGGCAGTTGCGGCTGGATCGGCCGGTGCCGGTGTCCCACGCCGTCACGGCGTCGGCGGGTGGCGGCCCGAAGGCCGCCGACCTCAGCGGGTATCAGGGGACGACCGCGGCGCGCGGCATCTGCGAGTAAAAGGACCATAAGGGCGGCCCAAGATTCGTGAAGGATCAGATAAGGATTGGGCAGAATGCCCAGTTGTAGGGAAGTGGAATTTGTCACCGGCGTCGCTTGACGCTGATCTGGGCGGATAGTGTGAGCGATCCGGTGCGCTCTACGAGGTGGCCGCGCACTGCACGAAGACAGATGGAGCGCCTTGAGGGGGAGGCGCCGCGTGGCACCGACGGAGGACACAGGCGACCGTGGACGCGCAAGGCCCTGGCGGGGCGGGTGACTTCGACCCAGCCGATCAGTGGGTGTTCGACCCGAATACGGGCAACTACGAGCTGCGGCTGAATCCCGCCGAGACATCGGCGGACGACACCACGGAGCTGCGACGGGTCTCCAGATCATCGAGCGATGACGACGCCACCGGCTCCGAGCCCAGGGGACGCCGCCGCGCGGCCAAACGGGAGGCGGAGAAGGAGAAGGCGACGGGCCCGGTCAGCCGTCGCAAGCCGAAGCCGAAGAAGTCGAAGACGAAGAAGGCGCTCTACTGGGGCAGCGGCACCCTGGCCTTCCTGCTGGTGGGCGGTTCGGCCGCGGCGTACTTCGTCTATCAGCACCTGAACAACAACATCAGCAAGGTGGACGTCGGCGAGAACAACGCCGCGGTCTCCGACGGCCCGATGAACATCCTGCTGATCGGCACCGACCGCCGGGACGGCAAGGGGAACGAGGGCTACGGCGACGCGGGCAGCGTCGGCCACGCCGACACCACCCTGCTGTTCCACGTCTCCGCGGACCGGTCGAACGCGACGGTGCTGAGCTTCCCGCGCGACATGATCACCGACATCCCGGACTGCACCGTGAAGGAAGACGGCAAGGAGAAGACGATCCCGGGTGAGGAGGAGGTGCGGTTCAACACCAGTCTGGGGCAGGAGGGCCGCAACCCCGGCTGCACCTGGCAGACGGTGGAGAAGATCACCGGCCTGAACATCAACCACTTCATGATGGCCGACTTCAACGCGGTCAAGGAGATGTCCACGGCGGTCGGCGGGGTGGACATCTGCCTCGGCAAGGACATCAACGACCCCAAGTCGCACCTGAACCTGAAGAAGGGGCGGCACACGGTCAAGGGCGAGCAGGCCCTGGCGTTCGTCCGGACCCGGCACGCCGTCGGCTTCGGCGGCGACCTGGACCGGATCAAGCTCCAGCAGCAGTTCCTGAGCTCGCTGATGCGCAAGATGAAGGCCAGCGGGACGCTCTCCAGCCCGGGCAAGATGTGGGACCTGGCCCAGACCGCCACCAAGGCGCTCACCGTGGACACCGGGATCGGCACCGTCTCCAAGCTGGCCTCGCTGGGGAAGAACCTGAGCAAGGTCGATCTCAAGAACGTCACCTTCGCGACGGTTCCGGTCGTCGACAACACCGACGGTGCGACCGTGCTGCTCGACAAGACCAAGGCCGAGCCGCTCTTCTCCATGGTCCGGCAGGACGTCTCGCTGACCGAGGTCAAGAAGAAGGAGAAGGCGGCCAAGGACAAGCAGGCGGCGCGGCTCAAGGGGCCGAAGGCCGATCCCGCCGACGTCCGGGTCAAGGTGCTCAACGGCAGCGGCCAGTTCGGCGCCGCCCAGGAGACCGTCGACTGGATGCAGAACACCGAGGGGATGTCCCGCACCAGCAACGGCGGAAACGCTCCGTCAGAGCTGAAGAAGACGACCCTGGAGTACGCTCCCAACCAGGCCGACCAGGCGCGTCGGCTGGCCGACAGCATGGGGCTGCCCGCCTCCGCCATGAAGGAAGGCACGAAGGACGCCGAGCCGATGGCGGAGATGACCTTGACGCTGGGCGCGGACTTCAAGGGCGCCGGCACACCGATCTCCGCCCCGTCGAAGGCGCCGAAGGACATTCAGAGGGTTGAGGCCGACGACAAGGACGTCTGCGCCAAGTGACCGTCGCCGGCCAGCGGATCCACCCTCGTCCATCGGGCCGGACGACCGAGAGACAGCGGGGAGGGCCCGATGCGGCAGAGCGGTGTGCGGGGGGAAAGAGGGCGGCAGGCCACCGTTCCCGAACCGCGTGAGCACGGTGAGGACGACAGCCCGCCGGAAGGGGAGGGCCCCGCGTCGCACGGCGCGGGGCGCCGGGCGGGCGGTCAGGGGCGGCCGAAGCGGAGCCGCGGGGTGCGGATCCTGCGCTGGACCGCCCTGACGCTGGCCGTGCTGGTGCTCGGCGCGGCCGGCGCCGGATACTTCTACTACGAACACCTGAACGGCAATCTGAAGAAGGAGGCTCTGGACCTCGGCGACAGCAAGATCGGCAAGCCCGAGCCGAACGCCGCCGGACAGACCCCCCTCAACATCCTGCTCATCGGCTCCGACAGCCGGAACACCGCGGAGAACGTCAAGCTGGGCGGCGCCAAGCAGGACGCGGACCGCAAGCCGCTGGGCGATGTCCAGATGCTGGTGCACGTCTCGGCCGACCGCGGCAACATGTCGGTGGTCAGCATCCCGCGCGACACCCGGGTGACCATCCCCCAGTGCACCGATCCGCACGACGGCACGGTGTATCCGAAGACCGAGGGAGCCATCAACCAGTCGCTCCAGCACGGCGGCCCGGGCTGCACGGTCGCCACCTGGAAGGAGCTCACCGGCGTCTACATCGATCACTTCATGATGATCGACTTCTCCGGAGTGGTCTCCATGGCGGACGCCATCGGCGGCGTCCCGGTGTGCGTGGACGACAACGTCTACTCCCATGACAGCAAGGGCCATGGCTCCGGTCTGAAGCTGACCAAGGGCACCCACAACGTCAAGGGCGTCCAGGCCCTCCAGTGGCTGCGCACCCGCTACGGCTTCGAGGACAACAGCGACATCGGCCGGGCCAAGGCCCAGCACATGTATATGACGTCGATGATCCGCCAGCTCAAGTCGGGCACCAAGCTCAGCGACCCGGGCAAGCTGATGGACCTCGCGGAGGCCGCCACCGACGCGCTGACCGTCGACCACGGCCTCGGCACCGTCAAGAAGCTGTACGACCTGGGCAATGACCTCAAGCGGGTGCCGACCAAGCGCACCACCATGATCACCATGCCCTGGGAGTACGGCGGCGGCGGGGAGTACGTGCTGCCCAAGCCGGGCGACGCCGAGCAGACCTTCTCGCTGCTGCGCAACGACATCAGCCTGGACGGCAAGGACAAGAAGAAGCCGGACGCCACCCCGGCACCCACCGCGCCCAAGGATCAGATCCCGGTGGTGGTGCAGAACGGCACCGCCAGCACGGTCCTCGGGCCGGTCTCCGGCCGGGCCGCGGTCATCACCTCCGAGCTGGCGCGGCTGGGCTACGCCAAGGCCACCGCGAACACGGTGCTCATCTCGCAGGCCGACACCACCGTCCTCTACCCGGACGAGCCCCGGCAGGGCGACGCCCTGGCCGTGGCCAAGGCGCTGAAGCTGCCGAAGTCCGCGGTGAAGTCGTCGAAGTCGGTGCGGGAGGTCACCCTGGTGGTCGGCAACGACTGGCGCGAGGGCACCGCCTATCCGAAGGCGTCGGTGGACGACGGCGACAAGACGCCCAAGAGCGCGGACGCGCTCAACGGCGAGGAGAAGGGCTGTATGAAGATCAACCCGGGCTACACCTTCTGACGCCACCCCAAGGCGCCCTCGTCACGGCACGCCGGAGGGGCCGGACCCGATGCGGGTCCGGCCCCTCCGGCGTACGTGGCGTACGTGGCGTACGGGCGCGGCTACGGCGCCATGACCGCCGGGCGGCGGCTGGCGATGACCTTCTTGGCGAGCGACCGCGGGCTGGTCAGAAAGCCCCAGCCCCATGACATGTGCATGGTCGCGAGCGCCACCGGGATCCGCAGCCGGGCCGCCACCGGAAGCCCCTTGCCCGCGGGGAGCGAGCCCGCGACGATCGCGGCCAGATAGCCGCCGGGGATCACGAAGCCCCACGGGGTGACGGCCGCGCCCGCCACGATGCCCGCCGCGATGGCGACGACGGCGGTCGGCGGGGCGAGATAGCGCAGGTTGATCGAGCCCTGGTGGAAGCGGGCCACGACATGGCGCCAGCGGCCGTAGTCCTTGTACTGCTTGGCCAGGGCCCGCACGCTCGGCCGCGGCCGGTAGGAGACCTTCAGCTCGGGCGAGAACCAGATCAGCCCGCCGGCCTCGCGGATCCGGAAGTTCAGCTCCCAGTCCTGGGCGCGGATGAACTCCTCGTTGTACCCGCCCTGCCGCTCCAGCGCCTCGCGCCGGAAGACGCCCAGATAGACGGTCTCGGCGGGGGCCGCCTCACCACCGGTGTGGAAGGCCGCGTTGCCCACCCCGATCTTGGAGGTCATGGCGGCGGCGACGGCCTTCTCCCAGTCGTTCTCCCCCTCGGCGTGCATGAGCCCGCCGACGTTCTGCGCGCCGGTCTCCTCCAGGAGCCGTACGGCGGTCGCGATGTAGTCGGGCGAGAGCATGCCGTGGCCGTCGACCCGGACCACCACCGGATGGCGGGACGCCTTGATCGCCGCGTTCAGGGCGGCGGGGGTGCGGCCCGTGGGGTTGGGGACCGTATGCACCCGGGGGTCCTCCGCCACCAGTTCGGCGGCGATCTCGTCGGTGCGGTCCGTGGACGGGCCGAGCGCGATCACCACCTCCATCTCACCGTCGTACTCCTGCTCCAGGATGTGCCGCACGGCATTGCGCAGATGGCGTTCCTCATTGAGCACCGGCATGATCACGGAGACGGCCGGGAGCTGATGCGGGGGCATGGCACCTCGGGGTTCGGGGGCCGGGCCCCAGGAGACTGGGGGCGGGGCCCCAAAGGACTGCGGTTTCCGGGCCACGGTACCGCGAATGGGGGACGCCGGAACGCGCCGCCCGGGTGGCAGCGCCCCGTACCGGCGGCGTGGGGCCGTCAAGGCGATCGTCGTATGGGCCTACGGTGAGGCGGTTCCGCCCAGCCCGCCGAAGTCACGGAGGTCCCCTTCAGTGAGTGCACCGGCCCGATCGCCGCGCCCCCGCGCCCGCCGCCCCCGCTGGGGGCTGCGGCTGGCCACGGGCGGCGCCTGTCTGGTGCTGGCGGTCAGCGGCATCGGGCATCTGCTGGTCAGGGAGCTCGAATCCGGGATCCACCGGGTGGATGCCTTCGGCGGCCTGGACAACCGGCCGAAGACCACCGGCGGGGGCGTCACCTTCCTCGTGGTCGGCACGGACGGACGGGAGAAGATCACGCCTCGGGAGAAGGCGCTGTACCGGCTGGGCGGAGCCCCCTGCCGCTGCACCGACACGATCATGCTGATGCATCTGTCGGGCGACCACCGCCGGGTCAGCGCGGTCAGCCTGCCCCGCGACTCGTACGCCAGGATCCCCGCGTACACCGACGCCACCGGCAAGAGCCATCCGAGCCATCCGCGGAAGCTCAACGCCGCGTACGCCGAGGGCGGGCCGAGCCTGACCGTGCGCACCGTGGAGCATCTGACCGGCGTCCATGTCGACCACTACCTCGAGGTGGACTTCACCAGCTTCATGAAGACGGTGGATGTGCTCGGCGGGGTGAAGATCTGCACCGCGCGTCCGCTCAAGGACGACCACACCGGTCTTGACCTGCCGGCCGGCACCCATGTCCTGAACGGCGGCCAGGCCCTGCAGTACGTCCGCTCCCGGCATGTGGACGGCACCTCCGACCTGGGCCGGATCCAGCGGCAGCAGCGCTTCCTGGCGGCTGTGGTCCACCAGATCACGGCCGGGGGCATCCTGCTCAACCCGGTGCGGTTCAACCGGGTGGCCGGTGCCCTGCTGGGCTCGGTCCGCGCCGACCACGGCTTCAGTGCGGAGGACATGGTCGCCCTGGGGCGGGCGATGAGCGGGGTCACCCCCGCGTCCTCGGAGTTCGCCTCGGTCCCGGTGGTGCTGCCCGGCGTTCCGGTGAAGGGGGCCGGCTCCACGCTCCGCTGGGACCGGGCCAAGGCCGAGCGGCTCTTCACCACCCTCCGCGAGGACCGGCCGCTCGTCGCCCACCGCCCGAAGCGTGTCCGGGCCACCCCGGTGGACGTGGACCCGGCCCGGGTCCGGGTCCACGTGCTCAACGGCACCAATACGACGGGGCTCGCCCGCCGCGCGGACCGCGCGCTGCACGCCACCGGCTTCGCCACCACCGGCTCCCCCGCCGACGCCGCGACGCCCGACGTCCGGCACACGGTGATCGCGTACGACCCCGTCTGGGGCCGCTCGGTGCGCTCGCTGGCGGCCGCGCTGCCCGGGGCCCGGCTGAAGCCGGTGGTCGGGCAGGGCGCGGTGATGCAGGTCACGGTCGGCGCGGACTACAAGGGCGTACGGCCGGTGCGGGTCGAGGCGCCGAAGACCGACACCGCCGGGTTCGGGGCCGTCACCGGCGACGAGGTCGTCTGCCCCGAGGGCGGCGCCACCCGCTCCCTCTGACCCCGGGGGTCACCGCCGGTCGGCGCCCTCGGTGGCGTCGTCGGCGCGCCCGGCGGTGCGCTGGGCGCGGAGTTCCTTGATCGCGCGGCGCCGGGCCAGCCGGTGGGTGCGGCGGATCTCGGCCTCCTGGTAGCGCCGCTTGTCCCGTTCGCTCTCCGGGATGACCGGGGGCACGGGCCGGGGCTTGCCGTCGGCGTCGACGGCGGCGAAGACCAGATAGGCGCTGCCGACCTGGGTGGCGGGCGTGGACTCGTTCCACCGCTCGGCCAGCACCCGCACCCCGATCTCCATGGAGGACCGGCCGGTCCAGTTGACCTGGGCCTTCACATGGACGAGGTCGCCGACTCTGACCGGTTCGAGGAAGGCCATCTCGTCCATCGACGCGGTGACCGCGGGCCCCTCGGAGTGGCGTCCGGCGACCGCTCCGGCGGCGTCGTCCACCAGCTTCATGATCACGCCGCCGTGGACGGTACCGAGGAGATTGGTGTCACTGCCGGTCATGATGTGTGACAGCGTGGTACGAGAGGCGGAGGTGGGCTTTCCCGGAAGCTCCGGTTCCGCACCCTGGGCCTGTTTGGTCATGTCGTCCACCTTATGCGGACCAGATTCTTATCAGGTCTGCAACAGCCGTGCCGCGATCCTGCCCCCGGCCTGTAATGCGACCCACCCGACCAGGCACACTGCCTTGCATGAGCGAATGGCCCCAGGGATGGTCCGGCGACGGTAGCGGCCGGTACGGACGTGGTAGCGGCAGCGCCGAGCCGGAGGGGGCTCGTGCCATGCCGCAGGTGAGGCGCACGGCGCCTGGAGCGGGCGGTCCGCCGCCCTACGACGAGCCCCCACTGCCGCCCGACCTCTCGCCCCGCGGCACCGTTCCGCGGCAGCAGGCGTCCCAGGGCTATGACGACTACGACGACGGTTACAACACCGGTCAGGTCTACGGCCGCGGCAACGGCGGACCGGGCGGCGACCACGGCGGCCCCGGTGGTCCCGGCGGCCCCGGCCCGCGTCCGGTGAGGCCGAAGAACTGGAAGCGCCGGATAACCATCGGCCTGGTCACCCTGATCGTCCTGCTGCTCGCCGTCGGCATCGGCACCTACTTCTGGGCCGACTCCAAGCTCCGCCGCGAGGTCGACCTCAGCAAGGTCGAGGACCGGCCGGGCGGCGGCAAGGGCACCAACTACCTGATCGTCGGTTCGGACAGCCGCGAGGGCATGTCCGACGAGGACAAGAAGAAGCTGCACACCGGCTCGGCCGACGGCCGCCGCACCGACTCCATGATCCTTCTCCATGTCGGTGAGAACGGCAACACCATGGTCAGCCTCCCGCGTGACTCCTGGGTCACCATCCCGGCCTTCACCGGCTCGGAGAGCGGCAATCGGATCCCGCAGAGCCAGAACAAGCTGAACGCCTCGTACTCCTCCGAGGGCCCCGGACTGCTGGTCCGCACGATCGAGTACAACACCGGTCTGAAGATCGACCACTACGCGGAGATCGGCTTCGACGGCTTCGCCAACCTCGTGGACGGCGTCGGCGGCGTCGACATCGACATCCCGCAGGACATGAAGGACAAGAAGTCCGGCAATGACCTGAAGAAGGGCAAGCAGACGCTGAACGGCCAGCAGGCGCTCGCCTTCGTCCGGCAGCGCTACGGCCTCGCGGGCGGCGACCTGGACCGCACCAAGAACCAGCAGAAGTTCCTGTCCGCGCTGGCCAACAAGGCGGCCTCGCCGAGCACGATCATGAACCCGTTCAAGCTCTACCCGACGATGGGCGCCGGCCTGGACAACCTGGTCGTCGACAAGGACATGAGCCTGTGGGACGTGAAGGACATGTTCTTCGCGATGAAGAGCGTCTCCGGCGGCGACGGCAAGCAGATGAACATGCCGATCTCCAACCCCGGCCTGGCCACCTCCAAGGGCAGCGCGGTGCAGTGGGACATGGCCAAGGTCAAGCAGCTGATGGGCGAGCTGAAGAACGACGACAAGGTCACCGTCTCCAGCAACTGATCCGGACCACAAAAGACCGCTGCCGGACCCGTCGGGCCCGGCAGCGGTCTTTTGTCCTTCGAGGACTACGGAAGGTTGCGCGCCATCACGATGCGCTGGACCTGGTTGGTGCCCTCGTAGATCTGCGTGATCTTGGCGTCACGCATCATCCGCTCGAGCGGGTAGTCACGGGTGTAGCCGTAGCCGCCGAGTAGCTGGACCGCGTCCGTGGTGATCTCCATCGCGGCGTCGGAGGCGTAGCACTTGGCCGCGGCGCCGAAGAACGTCAGGTCCTCCTTGCCGCCGCCGAGGGACACCCGCTCGGACCGGGCCGCCGCCGCGTACGTGAGCTGCCGGGCGGCCTCCAGCTTCATCGCCATGTCGGCGAGCATGAACTGGACGCCCTGGAAGTCGCCGATCGGCTTGCCGAACTGCTTGCGCTCCTGGACGTACCCCTTGGCGTAGTCGAGCGCGCCCTGGGCGATGCCGAGGGCCTGGGCGGCGATGGTGATCCGGGTGTGGTCGAGGGTCTTCATGGCGGTGGCGAAGCCGGTGCCCTCGGCGCCGATGATCCGGTCGGCGGGGATGCGGACGTTGTCGAGGTAGACCTCGCGGGTCGGGGAGCCCTTGATGCCGAGCTTCTTCTCCGGGGCGCCGAAGGACACGCCCGGGTCGGACTTCTCGACGACGAAGGCGGAGATGCCCTTGGAGCGCTTCTCGGGGTCGGTGACGGCCATCACCGTGTAGTACTCGGAGACCCCGGCGTTGGTGATCCAGCGCTTGACGCCGTTGAGCACGTAGAAGTCGCCGTCGCGGACCGCCTTGGTCTTCATCCCGGCGGCGTCCGAGCCCGCGTCCGGCTCGGAGAGGCAGTACGAGAACATCGCGTCGCCCTTGGCGAGCGGGGCCAGGTACTTCTTCTTCAGCTCCTCGGAGCCGGAGAGGATGACCGGCAGCGAGCCCAGCTTGTTGACCGCGGGGATCAGGGAGGAGGAGGCGCAGACCCGGGCGACCTCCTCGATGACGATCACGGTGGCCAGCGCGTCCGCGCCCGAGCCGCCGTAGGACTCGGGGACGTGCACCGCGTGGAGATCGTTCGCGACCAGGGCGTCCAGCGCCTCCTGGGGGAAGCGGGCCTCCTCGTCGACCTCGGCGGCATAAGGGGCTATCTTCGCCTCGGCGAGAGAGCGGACGGCGTCCCTGAGCATGTCGTGCTCTTCGGACGGCCGGTACAGGTCGAAGTCGTATCCCGAGGACGCCAAGCCTCTCACTCCCCATTAGAGCGCTAACTACCGTTAAGTAACTGAATTCTAGGGGCGACGCCTCGGTAGGTATACGTGAGTTACCTGACAGAGTCGGCTGAGCCCGTACCGCGGTCCCGACTATGCTCAGGCACCGCATCTGCGATCGACCGTTCTGGAGCACTGCATGGCCCTCAAGATCACCGTGATCGGCACCGGCTACCTCGGCGCCACCCACGCAGCGGCCATGGCGGAGCTGGGCTTCGAGGTCCTGGGCCTCGACGTCGTGCCCGAGAAGATCGCGATGCTCACCGAGGGCCGGGTGCCGATGTACGAGCCCGGACTCGAGGAACTGCTGCGGCGCCACGTCGCGGGGATCGAAGGGGCCAGCGGGCGGCTGCGCTTCACCACCTCCTACGAGGAGGCCGGGGAGTTCGGCGACATCCACTTCATCTGTGTGAACACCCCGCAGAAGCACGGCGAGTACGCCTGCGACATGAGCTATGTGAACTCCGCGGTGGAGTCGCTCGCCCCGCATCTGCGCCGCCCCGCGCTGGTCGTGGGCAAGTCCACGGTGCCGGTGGGCAGCGCCGACCTGCTCGCCGCCCGGCTGGCCGAGCTGGCTCCCGTGGGGGCCGACGCGGAGCTCGCCTGGAACCCGGAGTTCCTGCGCGAGGGGTTCGCCGTCCAGGACACCCTGCACCCGGACCGGATCGTGGTCGGCGTCGCGGGCGACCGGGCCGAGAAGCTGCTGCGCGAGGTGTACCAGACGCCCATCGGCGAGGGCTCGCCCTTCGTGGTGACCGACTTCCCGACCGCCGAGCTGGTGAAGGTCGCGGCCAACTCCTTCCTGGCGACCAAGATCTCCTTCATCAACGCGATGGCCGAGGTCTGCGAGGCCGCGGGCGGCGATGTGGTCAAGCTGGCCGAGGCCATCGGCTACGACGAGCGCATCGGCAAGAAGTTCCTGCGGGCCGGGATCGGCTTCGGCGGCGGCTGTCTTCCGAAGGACATCCGGGCCTTCATGGCGCGCGCCGGTGAGCTCGGCGCCGACCAGGCGCTGACCTTCCTCCGCGAGGTCGACTCGATCAACATGCGGCGCCGCGGCCATATGGTCGAGCTGGCCCGCGAGGCCGTCGGCGGCGCCTTCCTGGGCAAGCGGGTCGCGGTGCTGGGCGCGACCTTCAAGCCGGACTCCGATGACGTCCGGGACTCCCCCGCGCTCAATGTGGCCGGTCAGATACAGCTCCAGGGCGCCCAGGTGACCGTCTTCGACCCCAAGGGCATGGAGAACGCCCGGGCCCTCTTCCCCACCCTCGCCTACGCCCCGAGCGCGGCCGCGGCGGCGGAGGGCGCCCATGCGGTGCTGCACCTCACCGAGTGGCGCGAGTTCCGGGAGCTGGACCCGGCGAGCCTCGGCGCGGTCGTCGCCGAGCGCCGCATCCTCGACGGGCGCAACGCGCTGGACCCCGACGTCTGGCGCGACGCCGGGTGGACCTACCGGGCGCTCGGGCGCCCGATGGCGTGAGGCTGCCGCAAGGCTCCTCGTTCGGCGGGTCCGGTCCGAGGCTCCCGTTCGGCGGGTCCGTTGTGACGCTCCCCGTTTGACGGGGCCCGTTCGGTCAACCCGGGACGGGACCCTAGGAGGAGCCATGGCCATCGCCAAGCTGGACGTCACCGCGATCGACTGCCCCGACCCCACCGCGCTCGCCCGCTTCTACCAGCAGGTGCTGGGCGGTGAGATCAAGAACGAGGGGAAGCCCTGGGTCGATCTGCACCTGCCCGACGGGGCCCGGCTGGCCTTCCAGGAGGCGCCCGGCTTCGTCGCGCCGAGCTGGCCGTCGGCGAAGGAGTCGCAGCAGTTGCACTTCGATCTGCGGGTGACCGATATGGCAGCGGCGCAGGAGCGGGTGCTGGCGCTGGGGGCCCGGGCGCTGGACCTCGACGACGAGGGCGGGAAGCGGGACTTCCGCGTCTTCGCCGACCCGGCGGGGCACCCCTTCTGCCTGATCCATCCCTGATCCGTTCCTGACTGGCCCATTATGCGCCTCAGGCGGCGTCCGTGGCGTCCAGTTGGTCGATCGTCGCGATGGACGGGCCGCGTGTGGTGCGGGCCGCGCGTGCCGCGTCCTCCGCGCCGCGCAGCGTACGGACCGCGTTCTGCCAGGTCAGCTTGGCCAGGTCGGCCGGTGACCAGCGGCGGTCGAGGAGCTCGGCCAAAAGGTTCGGATAGCCCGCGACATCGCCCAGGCCCTCCGGGGTGAAGGCGGTGCCGTCGAAGTCCCCGCCGATGCCGATGTGGTCGATGCCCGCCACCTCGCGCATGTGGTCGAGGTGGTCGGCGACGGTCGACACGGTGGCCATGGGTCGCGGGTTGGCCTCCTCGAAGGCGCGCTGCACCTTCATCGCGGCGGGCGTCATCTCCAGCGGATGCAGCCCGTGGGCGCGCATGTTCTCGTCCGCCTCCCGGGTCCAGGCGACCGCCTCGGGCAGCACGAACTTGGGCACGAAGGTGGCCATCGCCACGCCCCCGTTGGCGGGCAGCAGCTCCAGCACATCGTCCGGGATGTTGCGCGGATGGTCGCAGACGGCGCGCGCGGAGGAGTGCGAGAAGACCACGGGCGCCTCGGTCACGCGGAGCGCGTCCCGCATGGTGTCGGCCGAGACATGGGAGAGGTCGACGAGCATGCCCAGGCGGTTCATCTCGCGCACCACCTCCTCGCCGAAGCGGGTGAGGCCGTGTGCCTTCGGCTCGTCGGTCGCCGAGTCGGCCCAGGGGACGTTGTCGTTGTGGGTGAGCGTCATATAGCGCACGCCCAGGTCGTAGAGGGTGCGCAGGGTGGCCAGGGAGCAGTTGATGCTGTGGCCGCCCTCGGCGCCCATGAGGGAGGCGATCCGGCCCTCGGCCCGGGCCGCCTCCATGTCGTCGGCGGTGAAGGCTGGGCGCAGGTCGGTTGCGTACCGGTCGGTGAACCGGCGGACGACGTCGATCTGTTCAAGGGTGGCACTGACCGCCGTGTCGCCCTGGAAGTCGGAGCGCACGAACACCGACCAGAACTGGGCGCCTACGCCGCCGGCCCGGAGGCGGGGGAGGTCGGTGTGGGTGTACGCGGTGAGGTCGGCGGCCATGTCGCGCTGGTCGAGGTCGTAGCGGACCTGCTCGCGCAGGGCCCAGGGGAAGTCGTTGTGGCCGTCCACGATGGGGTGGGTGGCCAGCAGGTCGTGGGCTTGCGCGAGGTGATCGGTCATCCTCGTAGTTTCGTACGCGGGGCGGTGGAAGTCACGTGTTGTGGGGGCGCCTGCGGCGGGCTATGCCCCACCCCGCCCGTTCCCGAAACTGGGGACTCCGCCCCCAGCCCCCCGTTTTCGGGGGCTCCGCCCCCGGGCCCCCGCCGGGGCTCCGCCCCGGACCCCGCTCCTCAAAGGCCGGAGGGGCTTGATAGCTGCTCAGTGACCGAAGCCGAACGAACCCGCCCCGTCCACCTTCGCGCGCAGGCGCTTGCCCTTCTCCGTGGCCTGGGCGTTGAGTTCGTCCTGGAACTCGCGCATCCGGGACTGGAGTGCGGGGTCATGCGCGGCCAGGACGCGGGCGGCCAGGAGGCCCGCGTTGCGGGCGCCGCCCACGGAGACGGTGGCCACCGGGACCCCGGCGGGCATCTGGACGATCGACAGCAGGGAGTCCATGCCGTCGAGGTACTTCAGCGGTACGGGCACCCCGATGACCGGCAGGGGGGTGACGGACGCGAGCATGCCCGGGAGGTGGGCGGCGCCGCCCGCGCCGGCGATGATCGCCTTGAGGCCGCGGTCCGCCGCGTTCTCCCCGTAGGCGACCATCTCGCGCGGCATGCGGTGTGCCGAGACGACATCCACCTCGTACGGGACCTCGAACTCGTCGAGGGCCTTGGCCGCTTCTTCCATGACGGGCCAGTCGGAGTCGGAGCCCATGACGATGCCGATCACAGGAGCGCTCATTCGGTGATGGTCCCTCGGAGGTAGTCGGCGGCGTGGCGGCCGCGCTCGCGGACGTCGGCCAGGTCGTCGCCGTAGGTGTTGACGTGGCCGACCTTGCGCCCGGGCTTCACGTCCTTGCCGTACATATGGATCTTGAGCGCCGGGTCACGGGCCATGCAGTGCAGATAGGCCGCGTACATGTCGGGGAAGTCGCCGCCGAGCACATTGGTCATCACGGTCCACGGCACACGCGGGCGGGGGTCGCCGAGCGGCAGGTCCAGCACGGCCCGTACGTGGTTGGCGAACTGGGAGGTGACGGCGCCGTCCTGGGTCCAGTGGCCGGAGTTGTGGGGGCGCATCGCCAACTCGTTGACCAGCAGCCGGCCGTCGCGGGTCTCGAAGAGCTCGACCGCGAGATGGCCGACCACCCCCAGCTCCGCGGCGATCTTCAGCGCCATCTCCTGCGCCTGGCCGGACAGCTCCTCGGAGAGGCCGGGGGCCGGGGCGATCACGGTGTCACAGACCCCG
Source organism: Streptomyces yongxingensis (assembly GCF_055597465.1). Lineage (NCBI taxonomy): Bacteria > Bacillati > Actinomycetota > Actinomycetes > Kitasatosporales > Streptomycetaceae > Streptomyces > Streptomyces yongxingensis. The sequence continues at coordinate 6,536,339 of NZ_CM145717.1, read as the reverse complement.
TTCACCTGGATCGACTCCACGACGGGGTAGGCGACGGCCTGGCCGTGCGGGGACCGCACGACATTGGCGGCGAGCTCGCGGGCGAAGTCGACCATCTCCTCGGCGAGGACGGGCACGCCCGCGCGGAACGGCTCGGCCGCCTCCGCCACGCCGCGGACGACCCAGACGCCCTTGCCGTCGTAGCCGCCGCGCACCGTCTTGAGGACGACCGGGTATCCGTCGCCCTCCTCCTCCGCGAATCGCGCCACGTCCTCGGGGTCGGCCACGATGCGGTGGCGGGGGCACGGCACACCGGCCGTACGCAGCCGCTCGCGCATCACACCCTTGTCCTGGGCGTGCAGCAGCGCCTCGACTCCGGGGCGGATGACCACGCCGTCCGCTTCCAGGGTGCGCAGATGCTCGGCCGGGACGTGCTCGTGGTCGAAGGTGACCACATCACAGCCCTGTGCGAAAGCACGAAGGGTGTCCAGGTCGCGGTAGTCGCCGATGACGACATCGCTGACCACCTGGGCCGCCGAGTCCTGGGGGGTGTCACTGAGCAGCTTGAACCTGATGCCGAGGGGGATGCCCGCCTCATGGGTCATACGGGCGAGCTGGCCGCCGCCGACCATGCCGACTACCGGGAATGTCACCCTCCCAGGGTAACTTCCCCCTCCGACCGGCCCTGACCTGCGTTGGAGGAACCTCCAGATATTCCGCCGGGGCCGGCCTCGTCGCCTGGAGGGCGCGAAGCACGGCCGCTGGTTAGCATGGGGGGATTGACGACGCCGACGGGACGGGGCTGAACGATCACCATGAGTGAACGGAGCACACTCGATGGGCTGCGTGCCCGGATGGGGCAACTGACCCGCGAGATCGCGAAGTTCGGGGTGGTCGGCGGTGCCGGCGTCTTCGTCAATCTCGCGGTGTTCAACCTGGTGCGCGGGGTCACCGAACTGCCCGTGGTGCGGGCCAGCATCGTGGCCACGGTGGTCGCCACCGGCTTCAACTACCTGGGATATCGGTACTTCACCTACCGGGACCGCGACAAGCAGGGCCGCACCAAGGAGCTCAGCCTCTTTCTGCTGTTCAGCGCCATCGGCCTGATCATCGAGAACGGTGTGCTCTACACCGCCACGTATGGCTTCGGGTGGGACAGCTCACTCCAGAGCAATGTGTTCAAGTTCGTCGGCATCGGCCTGGGCACCCTCTTCCGCTTCTGGTCCTACCGGACCTGGGTGTTCCGGACGCTGCCCGCGCGGGAGGCCGTCGAGCGCGCGGAGGCATTCCTGTCCGAGGCGCCGCCCGCCCAGGCCACCCGGAAGCAGCCGGTCCGGAAGTAACCGCTCGGCCCACGGGGTCTCCGACCGCTCAGGAGGCCGAGGGGTCCTCGGCCTCGCGGCTGAGGAAGAGCGCGAACACCGGCGGATGCTGCTGGAGCAGCTCCAGGCGGCCGCCGTCCGCCTCCGCCAGGTCCCGCGCCACGGCCAGCCCCAGCCCCGTGGAGTTCCGTCCGCTGACCGTGCGCTCGAAGACCCGCGCCCCCAGGTCCGGCGACACCCCCGGCCCCTCGTCGGAGACCTCCACCACGGCCTGGTTGCCGGTGACGCGCGTACGCAGCGCGACCGTACCGTCACCGTGCATCAGCGAGTTCTCGATCAGCGTGGCCAGCACCTGGGCGACCGCGCCCGGGGTGCCCACCGCGCGCAGCCCCTTCTTGCCCGAGCGCACGATGGCGCGGCCCTCGCTGCGCGAGGCCGGGCGCCACTCCTCGATCTGCTGCTTGACGACCTCGTCCAGGTCGAAGGCGACCGCGGAGCCGCTGCGCGGATCGCGCGAATTGGTCAGCAGCCGCTGGACGACATCGGTGAGCCGCTCCACCTGGCCCAGCGCGATCGTCGCCTCCTCCTTGACCGTCTCCGGGTCGTCGGTGAGCGTGATCTCCTCCAGCCGCATCGACAGCGCGGTCAGCGGCGTACGGAGCTGGTGGGAGGCGTCGGCGGCCAGCCGCCGCTCGGCGGTGAGCATCCGGGCGATGCGCTCGGCGCTCGCGTCCAGGACGTCGGCGACCCGGTCCAGCTCCGGCACCCCGTAGCGCCGGTGGCGCGGCCGGGGGTCTCCGGAGCCCAGCCGCTCGGCGGTCTCCGCGAGATCGGTGAGCGGGGCGGAGAGCCGGTGCGCCTGGCGTACGGCGAGGGCCACCGCGGCGAGCACGGCGAGCAGCGCGACCGCGAGGATGATCAGCATGGTGCGGCCTATCTCACGGCTCACCGTGGAGCGGGACGCCTCGACCTTGACGACCTCGCCCTGCTCCCCCGGCTCCTCGGCGGAGATGACACTGCCCGTGGGGCGCTTGCCGATCTCCACCGTGCGGTGGTCGGGCATCCTGATCACCGCGTAGCGCCCGGGCTCGATCTGCTCGCGCAGCACCCTGGGGGTGACCCCCTCACCGCCCAGCAGCCTGCTGTCGACGATGCTGACCAGGCGCACCGCGTCGGAGCTCACGCTCTCCTGGGCGCTGTTCTCGATGGTCCGCGTCTCGACGATGACCAGCGACAGGCCGAAGACCGCGATGACGACGAGCACCACGGCCAGTGTTGAGTTGATCAAGCGACGGCGCATTGCCCTACCGTGTCAGCTCGGGTCAGCTTTTCTCGAATCTGAAGCCGACGCCACGGACGGTGGCGATATAGCGGGGGTTGGCCGCATCGTCACCGAGCTTCTTGCGCAGCCAGGAGATGTGCATGTCGAGGGTCTTGGTGGAGGACCACCAGGTGGTGTCCCACACCTCGCGCATCAGCTGGTCGCGGGTGACCACCCGCCCGGCGTCCCGCACCAGGACCCGCAGCAGGTCGAATTCCTTGGCGGTCAGCTGCAGCTCCTCGTCGCCCATCCAGGCGCGGTGCGACTCGACGTCGATCCGCACCCCGTGGGTGGCCGGCTGCTGTTGCTGCGTCTCGACGGCGCCGCGCCGCAGCAGCGCCCGGACCCGGGCGAGCAGCTCGGCGAGCCGGAACGGCTTGGTCACGTAGTCGTCGGCGCCGGCGTCCAGGCCGACCACCGTGTCCACCTCGTCCGCGCGGGCCGTGAGCACCAGCACCGGAAAGCCATGGCCCTCCGTACGGAGCCGACGACAGACCTCGAGCCCGTCCATCCCGGGCAGGCCGAGGTCGAGGACGATCAGATCGACGCCCCCTTGGAGACCGGCGTCGAGCGCGGTGGGTCCGTCCTCACGCACCTCGACCTCGTACCCCTCGCGGCGCAGGGCGCGGGCGAGCGGCTCCGAGATGGATGCGTCATCCTCGGCGAGCAGTACTCGGGTCATGGGGGTGATGGTAGTCCGCTGAGGTCGGAGCACGGGGCGCGTACGGCGCGACGAACGGAGCACGGACGGTTGCACGCCTCGCCCGTGAGGTATCTCTCACCGTCTCCAAGAGTGTCCAGAACGTGTCGTATGGTGAAACAACGTCTGCAGCACTCCTCCGGGGCCTTTGGTGGCGACGACGCACCCAAAGGTCTCTGTCATGTCCGGAGCGGGACGAGGTTGGCACGACCGGCCCGGCCCACATCCGGCGCTCAGTCGCTCAGCCATCCCCCCATGGGCGCCGGCCCCGCAGGCGGCGCTCCTGAGCACGCAAGGAAAGCACCATGGCGTCCAGCCTGACGAAGGGCGCCACCGCGCAGGAGACCCCTGCCGGCGGCAAAACCTTCTTCGGCCACCCCCGCGGCCTGGCCACTCTCTTCATGATCGAGATGTGGGAGCGGTTCAGCTTCTACGGCATGCGGGCCCTCCTCGTGGTCTATCTGATCTCCGGTGGCCCCGACGCCAAGGACGGCGGGCAGGGCGGCGGACTCGGGATGACCGAGGGCAACGCGGTGGCCATCTACTCGGTGTACCTGGCCATGGTCTATCTGCTGGCCATGCCGGGCGGCTGGTTCGGCGACCGGGTCTGGGGTCCGCGCAAGACGGTGGTGATCGCGTCCGGCATCGTCATGGCCGGGCATCTGGCGCTCTCCGTCCCCGGTCAGGCGACCTTCTTCGCCGGCCTCGGCCTGGTGGCGCTCGGCTCCGGTCTGATCAAGGCCAATATCTCGACGATGGTGGGCCAGCTCTACGACGGTCCGCAGGACCCGCGCCGGGACGGCGGCTTCACCATCTTCTACATCGGCATCAACCTCGGTGCCTTCGCCGCTCCCCTGGTGATCGGCACCGTCGGCCAGTCGTACAACTGGCACCTGGGCTTCGCGCTCGCCGCCCTCGGCATGGCGCTGGGCCTGGTCCAGTTCCTGATCGGCACCCGCCACCTGAGCCCGGAGAGCAGCACCGTGCCGACCCCGCTGGCGGCCGAGGAGCGCCGGTCCTGGCTGCGCAAGGCGATGAGCTGGCTGATCGTGGCCGCGGTCTTCTACACCGGTGTGGTGCTCAGCGGGAGCTGGACCCTCAACTGGGTACTGATCCCGATCACCGTCCTCGGCCTGATCATCCCGACCGGGGTGCTGATCCGGATCAAGCGCGACCGGGAGCTCTCGGCGGTCGAGCAGACCAAGGTGAGCGGCTACATCTGGTTCTTCGCGGCCGCCGCCGTGTTCTGGATGATCTTCGACCAGGGCGGTTCGACGCTGTCCGCCTTCGCCGAGACCAAGACCGCGGACACGATCTTCGGGCTGCACTTCCCATCCTCGTGGTTCCAGTCGGTGAACCCGCTGCTGATCATGGCGCTGGCCCCGGTCTTCGCCTGGCTGTGGCTGTGGCTCGCGCGGCGTGACCGGGAGCCGAACACCACGCTGAAGTTCGCCTTCGGCCTGGTCATGATCGGCGTGTCGTTCTTCGTCTTCGTGCTGCCGATGCAGACGGCCTCGGACGGGACCAAGGTCAGCCCGCTGTGGCTGGTGTCGATCTACCTGATCCAGACGATGGGTGAGCTGTGCCTCTCGCCGGTCGGCCTGTCGGTGACCACCAAGATGGCGCCCGCGAAGTACGCCAGCCAGCTCATGGGCGTGTGGTTCCTGGCCGTGACCGCGGGCGACTGCGTCACGGGCCTGCTGTCCATCGCCGGGGTCGACCTGAGCGGGGTCGGGGTGATCACGCTGGAGGCGACGATGGCGGCCCTCGCGGGCTTCGCGGTCTTCATGTACCGGAAGAAGGTCGGGGCGTTGATGGCCGACGTCCACTGACGTCCGTAAGAGGTCACGAGGGGCCCGGCGCGGGGAGATCCGCGCCGGGCCCCTCGTCTTTCCTGAGGGTTTTCGTAGGGGCCGGTTCAGCGGGTGGTGCCGCGCAGCTTGCGCCACGGGGTGAGGGTGAAGATGGCGCCGCCGAGCAGCACGGTGGTACCGGCGATCAGGGCGAGCGCCTTCAGCCCGCCGTGGTCACTGGCACCGGTGTCGGCGAGCCCGCCGCTGGTGGCCGAACCGCCGGTGCTGCCCGAGGTGCCGCCACCGGAGCCGCTGCCGCCGCCGGTCGAGTCACCGCCGGTGGTGCCGCCGGGCTGGCCGGTGGTGTCCAGTTCCAGCGAGACGCCGGGGTCCTTGGACGGGGTGCAGGTGGTGGTCGTACCGAGCGCCTTGACCGTCAGCACCCCGGGGGTGAGCGTCGACTTGCCGCTCGCACCCGGCTTGTAGGTGCCGGTGAGGTCGGGGATCTCGATCGGATCGCCGGACTTGATGGGCCCCTTGTTGGTCGGCCCGGCCACGGCCACGGTGCCCTTGTCCGCGCCGCCGACCTTGACGGCCATCGACGGCTTGACCGAACCGGCGGGGATGTCGGCCGGGCTGTCCATCACGGACTTGCCGAACTTCACGGTCAGCTCGAAGTTCCCGCCGCTCTTGGTGGCGTTGATCTGCACCGGGGAGGTCGCGTTCTTGTCGCCGATGGGGGTCTTGCAGGCGTAGGCGACCTGAACCTCCTTACCGGTGTAGGAATCGCCTCCGCCGTCCCCGCCACCGGTGGTGCCGCCGGTCGTGCCGCTCGTCGTCCCACCGGTCGTGCCGCTCGTGGTGCCACTTGTGGTGCCGCTGGTCGTCCCGCTCGTCGTACCGCTGGTGGTGCCGCTCGTGGTACCGCTGGTCGTCCCGCTCGTGGTGCCACTCGTGGTACCGCTGGTCGTGCCGCCCGGACCGCCGCCGCCGTCCGTCACCTTGATGGTCGCGGCGGCCTTGACGGCCTCCTTCGCCGAGCACTTGGTGTCCGTGGACAGCGGCTTGCTGACGTTGATGTTGTAGCCGCCGGGCGTCAGCGTCACCTCTCCCGCCTTGGTGAGCTTCAGCTTCCCCTTCATGTCGGAGAGCTTCATCTCACCGCCCTTGGGGATCGCCGGGTTCTCCCGCGGCCCCTCCATGGCCAGTTCGCCGGTCTGGGCGCCGCCCACCGTGATGGTGCCGGTCGGCAGCACGGTGTCGGCCTCCAGGTCGAGGATGGGCGGGTTCTTGGAGGCGGCCTGCACCGTCTTCCACACCACCTCGACCTCGTCCCCGACCTTCGCCGTCTCCGGTGCCGTCACGGCCACGGTCGTGGTGCCCTCCACCGGGGGCAGACCGGAGATGGGGGGCGGTAAGCACTCGGTCTGGTACGAGACCTCGGCGCCCTCCGCGCTGCCCGCGCCGAGCAGCACGCCCGCACCGCCGAGCAGCAGCGCGACGGCGGCCGCACTCACTCTTGGTCGCATCTCACGTGGTTCCTTTCGGGGTCGGTCGGATCTCCTCGGTCGGTGCGGAAATCTGGTGGTGCGGCCGTACCTCCGGCGCGGTGTCCGGGGTGAACCAGGGCAGCGCCGGCGGTGCGCCGTCCGCCGCGGCCGGTCCGGACGGCGGCGACGAGGGCGGGAGCGGGGGCGGTGGTGGCACGGTCCGCGCCGTACGGGGCCGCACCTTGTCCACGACGGCCATGCCGATCCGGAAGACCGTCGCCGAGACCACCACGCACAGCAGGACCCAGAAGAGCGTGACGCCCCAGGGCCGTCCCACCGCCCACGGCTGTTCGACGAGCAGCTTGTGGCCGTAGCGCAGTGAGACCAGATAGTCGCCATGGGCCCCGGCGGACAGTTCGACGTCCAGCTTGACCTGCGCCTTCTTCCCCGGCTGGATCGTCCCCCGCCAGCGCTGCTCCTCCCAGGAGGGGGCGAAGACGCCGTGCGAGGTGCCCACCTCGAAGACCGGGTCGCGGGCCGGGGTCGAGCCGAGGTTGCCGACGGTGACCACGAGCCGTCGCCTCGGCGGCGCGCCGAACCAGGTCAGCAGCCCGCTGGAGCCGTCGAGCCGGGCCGAGAGCACGCTCAGCCGCTCGCCCCCGGTCTGCTCCTTCGGCAGCGGCGCGACCGGGTGTCCGGCGACCTTGAACGCCACGTCCGCGGCGGCGGCTTCGCCGGTGACGGTCGCTATATGGATGACACAGGGGCAGGGTTTGGGCGGCTCGGACACCGGCAGCTTCTTGGTGAAGGTGCCGTCCTTGCCGACGGTGACCGCCCTGCCGTCGCCGTTGGCGCACGAGTTGGTGCCGCCGATCATGTTCTGCCCGCAGATGAGCAGGGTGAGCAGGGCACGCGGCCGCCATCGGGCGCCGGTCACGGTGACCGTCCCGCCCGTGCCCGCCTCGGCCTTGGAGAGCTTCGCGGTCGGGCCCTCGGCCGCCGCGGCGCCGCCCGTAAGGGGCGCGCCGAGGGTGATGAGGACCAGGGCCAGCACGGTGACCACGGCGGAGGGCCGGGCCGGGGTGCCTGGGTGTCGGGGTGCGTTCACGTGGTCGCTCCTGCCCCTGTGCGCCGCGGTTGCGGCTGCGGTTCCGGCTGCGGCTGCGATCGCGGTGTGCGGCGTCGGCGTCGTCTGCGCAGCAGCCGGACGCCTCCCCCGGCGCCCGCCAAGACGGTCGCCACCGGCGCGAGCAGCCACCACGGGACGGCCGTGTATCCGGCGGTCGCCGTGGCGTGCGCGCCCCCGCCCGCGGTGACGGTGAGCGTTACGTCCACCGAGTCGACGGCGGGCGGGTCCGGCCAGCTCTCGGTGAGCCGGACCCGTTTGCCCGGCGGCAGCTCGACCGGCAGGGTGCGGGGGGCCCGGCGCAGCACCTGGCCGAAGAGCCCGTCGGCGCGTACGGCCAGCCGTGGGGTGAGCACGGTGTTGCCGCGGTTGACGAGGGCGTAGCGGATGGCCGCCCCGCCGCCGCGGTCCTGGACCGTCACGTCCTCGACGGAGAGGGCGGACAGCGTCGCGCCGCTGATCCGCAGCCGCAGCCGGACCGCGATCTCCCGGCCGCCGGAGGAGACCATGACCGCGCCGGGGTGCTCACCGGGCGCCGCGTCGGAGGGGACGGTGACGGTGAAGGGGATGTCGGCGCGGGTGCGGGGCGGCACCGTCACCCGACGTTCGGCGAGCGCGATCCGGGCGCCGTCGCCGCCGCGCAGCCGGACGGTGCGTGGATGCCCGCTCCGGTTGGTGACCGAGAGCTTGTCCTCGAGGACGGCGCCGGGCCCGCCTTCGAGATAGATGTACGGCCGGTCGCCCGCGCCCGGTGCGCCGCCGCCCCCGGCGGCGGGGGCCGCCGACCAGTCCTCCCCGGCGGCGGCCGCCGGGGAGGCCCACGACACGGGGCTCACCGGGGAGGCCAACAGCAGGGGCACGGCACAGGCGCGGACGGCCACACGGACGGCGGGGCGGGCAGCTGCCCACACGGCCCGGCGTACGGCTGCACGGACGGCCGGGCGTACGGCTATCCACACGGCCCGGGGTACGGCTGCACGGACGGCCGGGCGGATGACGGCATGGACCGCGGCACGGATACGCGACGGCATCGGCGGCTCCTCGGCTGCCGCGCGGGTCAGGGGGTGGGACGCTGACGGCGGGTCAGCCAGAGCGCCCCGGCCACTCCGGCGAGCAGCACCGTGCCGCCGAGGGTGCCGAGCGCGACGGCGGAGTCCGTCGGTCCGGTCTGCGGTAGCTGGTCGTTGCCGGAGCCGCCCTGGGCACCGCCGGAGCCGCCCGTTCCGCCCGTACTGCTGCCGCCCGTACCGCCGGTGGAGCCGGAGTCTCCGCCGCCGCCCGCGGCCTTGACGTCCAGCGTCAGCGAGGGCTTGGGGTTGTTGCCGGGGGTACAGGTGGTGGTCGTGCCCAGCGCCTTGATGGTGAGGGTGGAGGCGGTGAAGGTGACCTTTCCGCTCTTCTTGGGGGTGTAGGTGCCCGACAGGTCACTGATCTTGATCGGGGTGTTGGCGGGGATGGCCTTGTCATTGGTGGGGCCCGACACCGATACCGTGCCGCTCTCCGCTCCGCCCAGTTTGATGAGCGCGCTGGGGTGCATGGCGCCCTTGCCGAGCTCGACGGGGCTGGAGGAGACGCCCTTCTGGAAGGACATCGTGAGCTTGTAGGAGCCGCCGCTCGCGACGCTCTTGATGTCGATGGGCGATACGGCGCTCTTGTCGCCGATCGGCGTCTTGCACTGGTAGTCGACGTCCACGGTGTCGGCGTGCGCGGCCGGGGCGGTGAGGAGTACCACGGAGCCCGCCAGGGCCGCCGCGAGCGTGAGGGCGCCGCCACGGCCGGACGGACGGCGTTGGTTGTGGGACACCACGAGTTCCCCTCTCGTCAAGCGCCGCAGCCGGATGTAACTGACGGCACATCAGATTGGGCGCTGACGGTACGCCGGGGACCTTGCCAAGGGAAGACAAAGAGCACGCCGGATCGGCGTGGGGCGGGGGAAGGAGGGTGAAAGCGGGATGGTGGGGCCGGAGCCGTGCTCTTCAGCCCGGCGCGGCGAGTTCGGCCCAGACCGTCTTACCGGTTCCCTCCACGTTCCGCACGACCCCCCAGTCCAGGCACAGCCGCTGGACGATGAACATGCCGTGGCCGCCGGGCCGTCCGGCGCGGTGCGGGGTACGCGGCGCGGGCGTACCGGTGCCGAGGTCCACGACCTCGAGACGGAGCACTTTGGCGTTGCAGCTGACGCGCAGTTCCTCGGGGCCGTCGGCGTGCAGACAGGCGTTGGTGACCAGTTCGGAGACGACGAGCAGCACATCCTCGGCGGCGGCCCGGTGGTCGGCGGTCGCGGCCGGAAGCCACCCCCAGTCGCGCAGCGCCTCGCGTGTGAAGTCGCGGGCGCGCGGCACGGCACCGCTGGCACCGATCAGATGGAGCCTGCGGATCTGACGGATGGGGCCGGCGGTCGGGGGTGCCGGTGGGGAGGCCGAAGCCGCAGGGCCGTCCGGGTCCGGGCCGCGGTCGCCCGGCGGGTACGGCCGGGTGGTGCTCATCAGCGCTTCACCTCACCGATTCACCGATTCAGGGACAAGGGATACCTGATCTCTTCAACAGTTTCAGCCTGTCTCCTGCCCGGCCATAGCGTGAGAACACCCACTACTTCCGCCCCACCGATGTGACGCGGGCAACGCATCGATGACCCATCGATGACACGCCGGAAACAGGAGTGAGCTATGTCACTCGACAAGGGCGGCGTCAAGCGACTCATGCACGGTAAAGACGGCGTCCGCGCCCGTGATCTCGAACACCCGGGCAACGATCGGCAACATTCCGGCCAGGTGGACGCCGCCGCCTTCGGCCTCGGCCTTGAGCCGCGCGCCGAGGAGGACGTTGAGCCCGGTGGAGTCGCAGAACTCCAGCTTCGAGCAGTCCACCACCAGCCGGACACGTCCCCCCTCCACGCATTTCTCCAGCGGCTCGCGCAGCACCTCGGCGGTGTGGTGGTCCAGCTCACCCACCGGCGTGACGACCGCACTCGCCCCGTGGTGCCGAACCTCGACCTGAAGCCGGCCCTTGCTGGCGCTGCCGACCATCCCGCGGTCCATCTGCGCACCTCTTCTGGCGTCTCGTTGCTTTCGATTGCGCGCATCGAACCCTACGCCTTCTACCCGCCGCTCCGGTAGCCGAACATTTCGCATAGTTCGGCAAATATGGACAACGTGGACTTGCCACTTGGTGGCCGATGCAGGTAGGGCTAGAGGTTCACACCCGCTTACGGCCGGCTTTGGAGGCGCCGCTCACCGGAGCAGCACGTTATGGCACCGGCAGCCATATGCCGAAGAACGATGGAGGAGACTATGTCACCCCGCCTCGACGACACGCGTACCGAACCCTCGGGGAGTACTCGGACCACCGTTTCGTCGGCCCCCCTGCCCGAGCAGTTCACCCCCGACGTTGACGCCCCGGCGACCGTTGGCCATCTCTTCGATGAACTGCCGGAATTGTCCGATCTGCCGGAAATCCCCCCGTATGACACGGTGACACCGGTGGACGCGAGGGCTCTGTCGAAGACCCTCTTCGAACGTCTCGAGGTGCTGGAGGAAGGCACCCACGAGTACGCCTATGTGCGTAACACCCTGGTCGAGCTCAACTTGGCGCTGGTCAAGTTCGCCGCCTCCCGGTTCCGCTCCCGCAGCGAGCCGATGGAGGACATCGTCCAGGTCGGCACCATCGGCCTGATCAAGGCCATCGACCGCTTCGAGGCCGGCCGGGGCGTGGAGTTCCCGACCTTCGCGATGCCGACGATCGTCGGTGAGATCAAGCGCTTCTTCCGCGACACCAGTTGGTCGGTGCGCGTGCCGCGGCGGCTGCAGGAGCTCCGTCTCGACCTGGCCAAGGCCGGCGACGAGCTGGCCCAGCGGCTCGACCGCGCCCCCACCGTCGGCGAGTTGGCCCAGCGGCTGGACATCAGCCCGGCCGAGGTCGTCGAGGGCATGGCCGCGAGCAACGCGTACACCGCGAGCTCGCTGGACGCCCAGCCGGAGGAGGACGACTCCGAGGGCGCGCTGGCGGACCGGATCGGATACGAGGACCACGGGCTCGAAGGCATCGAGTACGTCGAGTCCTTGAAGCCGCTGATCGCCGATCTGCCCGCCCGCGACCGGAAGATCCTCTCCCTGCGCTTCGTGGCCAATATGACGCAGTCGGAGATCGGTGAGGAGCTGGGCATCTCCCAGATGCATGTCTCGCGGCTGCTGTCGCGCACCCTCCGTCGGCTCCGCAAGGGTCTGATGATCGAGGAGTGACGCCTCCGCAGACGGATAAGGGCCCGCCCCCGGATCACCGGGACGGGCCCTTATTCGTGTGCCCCGCGCTTGTGCGTGTCTCCACAGTGCGCTCATTCGCGCACCACACCCTGCCGTGCCGTGCCGTCACCCGGCCGTGCCGTGCCGTCAGATCAGGGTGCCCTCGTGCCACACCGCCGAGACCAGGGGCACGCCGGGGCGGTAGGCGAGGTGCACATGGGACGGCGCGTCCAGCAGCGCCAGATCGGCGCGGGCGCCCGGGCTCACCCGGCCCACGTCGGTACGGCGCAGGGCCCGCGCCCCACCGGCCGTGGCGGCCCACACCGCCTCGTCCGGCGTCATCCCCATCTCCCGTACGGCCAGGGCGACGCAGAACGGCATCGAGCTGGTGAAGGACGAGCCCGGGTTGCAGTCCGGGGACAGGGCGACCGTGACGCCCGCGTCGAGCAGCCGGCGCGCGTCCGGATAGGTCGAGCGGGTGGAGAACTCCGCCCCGGGGAGCAGCGTGGCCACCGTCTCCCCCTGGGCCAGCGCGTCGACGTCCTCGTCGGTCAGATGGGTGCAGTGGTCGGCGGAGGCGGCGCCCAGCTCGACCGCGAGTTGCACCCCGGGGCCGTAGGAGAGCTGGTTGGCGTGGACCCGCGGGATCAGCCCGCGCTCCTTGCCCGCGGTCAGGATGGCGCGGGCCTGGTCGCCGTCGAAGGCGCCCTGCTCGCAGAAGACGTCGATCCAGCGGGCGTGCGGGGCGCAGGCGTCCAGCATCGGGCCGGTGACCAGATCCACGTACCCGGCCGGGTCGTCGGCGAACTCGGGGGCGACGATATGCGCCCCGAGGAAGGTCACCTCGTCGGTGTGGGCACCGGCGATGGTCAGGGCGCGGGCCTCGTCCTGCGAGGTCAGCCCGTACCCGGACTTGATCTCGACGGTCGTGGTGCCCTGGCGGCGCGCCTCGGCCACATAGCGGCCGACGTTGGCGTGCAGCACGTTGTTCGAGGCGGCACGGGTGGCGGCCACGGTGGTGCGGATCCCGCCGGCGCTGTACGGGCGGCCGGACATCCGGGCGTTGAACTCCTCGGTCCGGTCGCCCGCGAAGACCAGATGGGAGTGGGAGTCCACAAAGCCCGGAAGGACGGCCCGGCCACCGGCGTCGACCCGGTTGTCGGTGGCGGGTGCTTTGCTGGACTCACCGACCCAGGCGATGCGGTCGCCGTCGATGACGACGGCCGCGTCCCGGATCAGACCGAGGGGGCCTTCACCGAGGGAGGGGTCATTGGTGACCAGAGTGGCGATGTCGGTGATGGCCGTCGTGGGCGTCGCGGTCGTCATCGTGGGGGTGCTCTCCTTCGTCGGCCGTGCCGGTAGCGGCCGGATCACGGTCCGTGCAGGGCTTCGATGGCCTCGGCCAGCGCTTGCGGCACGCGCGGGACGAGCTGATGGGCGCCGTCCCGTACGACATGGCGGCCGCCGACCACGGTGTGCCGGACATCCGCGCTGGTCGCCGCGAATACGGCGGTCTCCGCGCCCAGCCGGGGCGGCGGCCCCGCGGTGCGCACCGAGTCCAGCGCGATCGTGGTGAGGTCGGCGAGCGCCCCCACCTCGATCCGGCCCGCCTCCGCGCCCCAGCCGAGCGCCGCATGACCGTCCGCGGTGGCGGCCCGCAGGAGCTGGGCCGCGGTCCAGTGGCCCCGGGCGCGGGTGCGCAGCCGCTCGTCGAGCTCCATGGCGCGGGCCTCCTCCAGGATGTCGATCACGGCATGGCTGTCGCTGCCCAGCGAGAGCGGTGAGCCCGCGCTCTGCAGCTCGACGGCCGGGCCGATCCCGTCAGCGAGGTCACGCTCGGTGGTCGGGCACATACAGACGCCGGTGGACGCGTGGCCCAGCAGCCGGATGTCGCCCGGGGTGAGGTGGGTGGCGTGCACGGCGGTGGTCCGCGGGCCCAGCACCCCGTGGTCGGCGAGCAGCCGGGTGGGGGTGAAGCCGTGTGCCTCCACACAGGCGTCGTTCTCCGCCGTCTGCTCGGAGAGGTGGACGTGCAGGGGCGCCGTGTGCTCGTCGGCCCAGCCGGACACGGTCGCCAGCTGGTCGACGGGGACGGCCCGCACCGAGTGGATCGCCGCGCCGATGCGGGTGTTGCCGTCGCCCTTCAGCCCGGAGACCCGCTCGGCCCAGGCTTCGGCCGTGCCGTCGGAGAAGCGCAACTGGTGCTCGTTGGGCTCGGCCCCGAAACCGGAGGAGAGATAGCAGGTGTCGAGCAGGGTGATCCGGATACCGGCCTCGGCCGCGGCCGCGATCAGGGCCTCCCCCATCGCGTTGGGGTTGCCGTAGCGGGCGCCGCCGGGCGCGTGGTGGAGGTAGTGGAACTCCCCGACGCAGGTGATCCCGGCCATGGCCATCTCGGCGTACACGGCACGGGCCAGCTCGAAGTAGCTGTCCGGGGTCAGCCGGTCGGCGACGCCGTACATCACCTCGCGCCAGGTCCAGAAGGAGTCCGGCGCGCCCTTGCGCCGCTGGTCCGGCCGGCCGTTCGCCTCGCCTCCCGGCTCGCCGTCCGCCGTGCCGTCCGCTCTGCCGTCCGCCTGGACGACACCGCGCAGGGCCCGGTGGAAGGCGTGGCTGTGGGCGTTGGCCAGGCCGGGGAGCGTCAGACCACGGAGCGTGACGGACCCGGCGGGCGGCCGCGGACTCCCGGGCACCACCGCCGTGATCCGCCCATTGGCCGCGGCCACGATCACCACGTCCGACCGCACGCTTCCGTCCACCCAGGCGTGCTCCGCCCAGTACGTCTGCGCCGTCAGTGACACGCCAGGCCCTCCAGTACCTCCGCGAGTGCGGCCACACCGGCGAGGCAATCGTCCTCGCCCGCCGTCTCCGCGGGCGAATGCGAGACGCCGGTGGGGTTCCTTACAAACAGCATGGCCGTCGGAACGGACGCGGACAAAATGCCGGCGTCGTGCCCGGCCCCGGTGGGCAGCACCGGGACACCGCCCAGCAGCCCGGACAGCCGGTCCCGGAGATCGTGGGCGAACTCGACGACCGGGGTGAAGGACTCCCGGGTGATCCGGACGTCCACCCCGTCGCGCTGTCCGCGCTCGACCGCGGCGCGCTCGATCTCGCCGACCACGGCGGCCAGGGTCTCCTCGTCGGCGGCGCGCGAGTCCAGCCAGCCGCGGACCAGGCTCGCGATCGCGTTGACCCCGTTGGGCTCGACGCTGACCTTGCCGAAGGTCGCCAGCGCCCCGGCGAGCTTTGCCTTCTTGCGGGCGGCGAGGACGGTGTTGGCGTAGGTGAGCATCGGATCGCGGCGGTCCTCGATCCGGGTCGTCCCGGCGTGGTTGGCCTCGCCGTGGAAGTCGAACCGCCAGCGGCCGTGCGGCCAGATCGCGGAGGCGACGCCCACGGGGTCGGCGGTGTCCGCGAGGGCGCGCCCCTGCTCGATGTGCAGCTCGACGAACGCGCCGATGCGGGCCAGCCGCTCCGGGTCGGGGCCGATGGCGTCCGGGTCGTAACCGGCGCGCTCCATCGCCTGGGGAAGGCTCAACCCGTCCGCGTCGCGCAGCTCATGCGCCTGCGCGACGCTGAGCTGCCCGCTCGTCAGCCGGGAGCCGACGCAGGCCAGGCCGAAGCGGGCGCCCTCCTCGTCGCCGAAGTTGACGATGGCGAGCGGTTTGGCGGGGCGGGCGCCCCGTGCGCGTAGCTCGTCGAGGGCGGCGAAGGAGGAGACGACGCCCAGCGGGCCGTCGAAGGCGCCGCCGTCGGGGACGGAGTCGAGGTGGGAGCCGGTGACGACGGCGTCTCCCGCGGTGGGGTCACCCAGCCAGGCCCACTGGTTGCCGTTGCGGTCCACTTCGTAGGTGAGGCCGCGGTTCTGGGCTTGCTCCTTGAACCACGTTCTGCAGTCGGCGTCCGCTTCCGTCCAGGCGTAGCGGCGGTAGCCGTTCGTTGCCGTGTCGCGGCCGACGGGCTTCAGGTCCGCCCACATCTCGTGGAAGGAAACGGGTGTGGGCAGTCGTTCCGCGGGGGCGGAACGGGTGGGCACACCCGCACCCGCGGTCGGCGACGGCGCCCCACCCCCCGCATGGGTTTCCGCGACCGGATGACGATCGTCGCTCACGCTTCGTCCTCGCGCATCGGGATCCGCACGCCTCGTTCCCGCGCTACCTCGTCCGCTCGGTCGTAGCCCGCGTCCACGTGGCGGATGACGCCCATGCCGGGGTCGTTCGTCAGCACGCGGCGGATCTTCTCGCCCGCGAGCGCCGTGCCGTCGGCGACCGTGACCTGGCCCGCGTGGATCGAGCGGCCCATGCCGACGCCGCCGCCGTGGTGGATGGAGACCCAGGAGGCGCCCGAGGCGACGTTGACCATGGCGTTGAGCAGCGGCCAGTCGGCGATCGCGTCCGAGCCGTCCAGCATGGCCTCGGTCTCGCGGTACGGGGAGGCCACCGAGCCGCAGTCCAGGTGGTCGCGGCCGATCGCCAGCGGTGCGGCGAGCGTGCCGTCGGCGACCATCTCGTTGAAGCGCTCGCCCGCCTTGTCACGCTCGCCGTAGCCGAGCCAGCAGATGCGGGCGGGCAGCCCCTGGAAGTGGACCCGCTCCTCCGCCATCTTGATCCAGCGGGCCAGCGACTCGTTCTCCGGGAAGAGCTCCAGGATCGCCTTGTCCGTGGCCGCGATGTCCTTCGGGTCGCCGGACAGGGCCGCCCAGCGGAAGGGGCCCTTGCCCTCGCAGAAGAGCGGCCGGATGTAGGCGGGGACGAAGCCGGGGAAGGCGAAGGCGCGCTCGAAGCCCGCCAGCTTGGCCTCGCCGCGGATGGAGTTGCCGTAGTCGAAGACCTCGGCGCCCGCGTCCATGAAGCCGACCATGGCCTCGACGTGCCGGGCCATCGACTCGCGCGCCCGCTGGGTGAAGTCGGCGGGCTTCTCGGTGGCGTACGAGGCCATCTCGTCGAAGTCCACGCCGGTCGGCAGGTACGACAGCGGGTCGTGGGCGCTGGTCTGGTCGGTGACGATGTCGATCGGGGCGTTCATCGCGAGGAGCTGCGGGACCAGCTCGGCCGCGTTCCCCAGCACACCGATCGACAGGGGGCGCCGGGCGTCCCGGGCCTCGGTCGCGAGCTGGAGCGCGTGGTCCAGGCTGTCGGCGCGGACGTCCAGGTAGCGGTGGTCGATACGGCGCTCGATGGCGCGCGGATCGCAGTCGACGCAGATCGCGACGCCGTCGTTCATGGTGACCGCCAGCGGCTGGGCGCCGCCCATGCCGCCGAGGCCCGCGGTGAGGGTGATCGTCCCGGCCAGGGTGCCGCCGAACTTCTTCGCGGCGACCGCGGCGAAGGTCTCGTACGTGCCCTGGAGGATGCCCTGGGTGCCGATGTAGATCCAGGAGCCCGCGGTCATCTGGCCGTACATGGTCAGGCCCAGCGCCTCCAGGCGGCGGAACTCCTCCCAGTTGGCCCAGTCGCCGACCAGGTTGGAGTTGGCGATCAGCACCCGCGGCGCCCATTCGTGGGTCTGCATGACGCCCACGGGGCGGCCCGACTGGACCAGCATCGTCTCGTCCTGCTTCAGCGTGCGCAGGGTGCGGACCATGGCGTCGAACGAGCGCCAGTCGCGGGCCGCCTTACCGGTGCCGCCGTAGACGACGAGCTTGTCGGGGTGCTCGGCGACCTCCGGATCGAGGTTGTTCTGCAGCATCCGCAGGGCGGCTTCCTGCTGCCACCCCCGGGCGCTGAGCTCTGCACCACGCGGCGCCCGTACGGGTCGCGGTCCTGTCATGGGCCAAGCCTCCCTGTGCCATCGACTGGTTCGACTGGATCGACCAGGATCGACTGGATCGAGTTATTCACATCTTGATGCCGATGAATATGACTAGTCAATACCGTGGGGCTCCGCATACGCCCAGGTGGTTCAGCGGCGCGGGCTCATCGTGCTGGTCGCGGCCAACCCGGCCCGGCGCCAGGGGGTAGCGTCACCAGGTCGTGTCCCCCACGCCCGCCGAGGAGCCCTGCGTGTCCCTCCCCGCCACCCACCGCGAGGTCCGTCTGGCGGCCCTGCCCGATGGGGTGCTCACCCCCGGTCACTTCGAGGTCGTCACCGCTCCCGTACCCACCCCCGGCCCCGGTCAGGTGCTGGTGCGCAACCGGCTGATGAGCGTCGCCGCCGTGATGCGCCCGCTCACGCTCGCCGACCCGGACGCCTTCGGCCTCCCCCAGCTACTGCACAAGCCCGGCGAGGTGATGCGGGGCGCGGCCCTCGGCGAGGTGGTCCGGGCGCCGGGCACGGATCTCGCCCCCGGGACCCTCGTCCGCCACCGCGCGGGCTGGCGCGAGTACGCGGTCCTGAACGCACCCGAGGTCTCGCCCGTCGACCCCGAGGCGCTGCCGGACCCCGCCGCCCATCTCTCGCAGGGGTTCACCGCCTGGCTTGGGGTGGTGCGCGGGGCCGGGGTGCGGCGCGGCGACACGGTGTTCGTCACCGGCGCGGCGGGCGGAGTGGGCTCCCTGGCCGGGCAGTTCGCCCGGCTGCACGGCGCCGAGCGGGTCATCGGCTCCACCGGCTCCCGGCACAAGGCCGACCGGCTGACGCGGGAGCTGGGCTATGACGCGGTCGTCCTGCGGGGCGCCGGATCGATCGAGGAACAGTTGCGCGCGGCCGCCCCCGACGGCATCGACGTCCTCTTCGACACCGTCGGCGGCGAACAGCTCCGGGCCGCCCTGGCACTGGCCCGCCGCAACGCCCGGTTCGCCCTGGTCGGCGCGCTGGCCGCGCAGCTCTCCGACGACGCGCTGGCCCCGACCGGGATCAGCACCCTGGCCCTGATCACCCGGAGCGTCACGCTGCGCGGCATCAGCGCGGTGGACCACCAGGACGCCATGCCCGGGTACCTGAGCGAGTTCGGCCGGGCGCTGCGCGAGGGCGCGCTCACCTATCCGTACACCCGGCTGACGGGGCTCGACCGGGCGCCCGGCGCGCTGTGTGAGCTGGTGGAGGGCCGCCACCTCGGGGCGGTGCTGGTGGAGCTGTAGGGCCGGGCCGGGGCCGGGGCCGCGCGCCCCGACCCCACGTCTTCGCCTCCGGAGCGCCCCCGGGGGGAACTGGTCCGCGGCCGTTCCGGATGGTTGGCTGAAAGCATGACATCGAAAGCGGTTGCGATGGCCACCCGGCGCGAACAGGCCGTACGAGCGGCCGTGGAGCAGCGGCTGCTCGGCCCGGACCAGCCCGTCGTGGGGCTGCTGGACGTGGCCGGGATCCGCTCCGCGGCCGCCGGGCTGCGCGCGGCCTTCGAGGAGGTCGTCACGCCCGGCACCCCCGTCCTGCACGCCTTCGCGGTCAAGGCCGCCGCGCTCGTCCCCGTCCTGCGGCTGCTGGCCGACGAGGGCCTGGGCTGCGAGGTGGCCAGCCCCGGCGAGCTGGCGCTGGCCCGCGCGGCGGGGGTGACGCCCGACCGGATCGTCCTGGACTCCCCCGCCAAGACCGCCGCGGAGCTGCGCGAGGCCCTCGACCTGGGCATCGCCGTCAACGCCGACAATCCGCAGGAGCTGGACCGGCTCGACGCGCTGGTGGGGCACCGCGCGGCCCCGCCCGCGCCCCTGGGCCTGCGGGTCAACCCCCAGGTGGGCGGCGGCAGCATAGGCGCGATGAGCACGGCCACCGCGACCTCCAAGTTCGGCGTCGCCCTCCAGGACCCGGGGGCGCGCGAGTGGGTCGTGCGCGCCTTCGCCGAGCGCCCCTGGCTGACCCGGCTGCACGCACACGTCGGCTCCCAGGGCTGTCCGCTGGAGCTGATGGCGGCGGGCGTACGGGCGGCCTACGAACTGGCCGAGGAGATCAACGAGGCGGTCGGCCGGCAGCAGATCGACGCCCTCGACATCGGCGGCGGCCTCCCGGTGAACTTCGCCACCGACGACGTCACCCCCGGCTACCGGGAGTACGCCCAACTGCTGCGGGCCACCGTGCCGGGGCTCTTCGACGGGCGGTACAAGCTGGTGACCGAGTTCGGACGGTCCCTGCTCGCCAAGTCCGGCCTGGTGCTGGCCCGGGTCGAATACGCGAAGTCCGCGGGCGGCCGCCCGATCGCGGTCACCCACGCGGGCGCCCAGCTCGCCACCCGTACGGTCTTCGCCCCGGAAGCCTGGCCGCTGCGCGTCCTGGCCTACGACGCGGAGGGCCGCCCCAAGGCGGAGACGGGTGACGGCCCGGTCCCCCAGGACATCGCCGGCCCCTGCTGCTTCGCGGGCGACCTGGTCGCGCGCGACCGGGCCCTGCCGGAGCTGGCGGCGGGCGACCTGGTCGCCCTGCTGGACACCGGCGCGTACTACTTCTCCAACCACTTCGCGTACAACAGCCTGCCCCGCCCGGGGATCTACGGCTTCGACGCGACGAGCGCCGACGGCGAGGTGCGCTTCGCGACGGTACGGGAGCCCCAGACGGTGGACGAGATCGTGGCCGAGAGCGGCGCCAAGCACGCGCTGGGCCTGAGCCGTCTGCGGTAGAGCCCCGCGTCCGGGCGCGCCGCGATGCGATGCGATGCACATCGCGAGGTGCGCCCGGGCCGTATGGATCCGAGGTCCGCCGCGCGGCTACCGCTTCGGCTCGCTCGGCGTCGTTCGAGCATCGGGGGCGAGTGCGTCGGACGGCCAGGCGTTCAGGAAATCGGTGATCAGAGGGTTGGCATCGGCCGCGCGGGTCGCCAGGACGACGCGGACCGGGTCGATGCCCTCGATGGGCACGGTGGTCAGGCCGGGGCGCAGTTGGGGCCGCCGGTCGCCGGCGGCCAGAATCAAGACCGTCCGCTCCTCGGCGACCAGGTCGAGCTTGTCCTCGAACGATTCGTAGTCGATCGGCGCGCTGCGAGCCGGAACGCCATCCGGGCGCGGCTCCAGGCGGGCGAAGTCGCTCCATTGCGGGACCGCGCTCGGGCATTGCGGCAGAACTTCTTCGCTGAGGTCGTCGACGGTCACCGATTCCTTTCCGGCCAGGCGGTGGTCCGTGGAGACGACCAGGACCCGTGGCTCGGTCCACAGCTCGGTGAGGCGCAGCCGGTCGGCGGGGAAAGGCAGTGGGGCGCGGGCGACCAGGGCGTCCACGCGGCGGTCGGTGAGGGCGTGGGCGTCGTTCCACTCCAGGTGGCGGGTGCGGATGCGGGCCGTGGGGTGTCGGTGCCGCAGCCGGCGTACGGCGTGAGTGATGACCAAGTCCTCGACGTACCCGATGGTGAACTCGCGCGAGTCGCCGGCGGCGCGGGCGGTGAGCTCGGCTTGATGGGCGGCTTGGAGCAGCGCCTGAGCCTGCGGCAGAAAAGCGCGACCGGCTTCGGTGAGCCGGCTGCCCTGGGGGGTGCGGTCGAACAGGCGCACGCCCAGATGTTCCTCGAGGCGCTGGATCTGGCGGCTCAGGGACGGCTGCGCGACGTGCAGCACCGCGGCGGCACGGCCGAAGTTGGCGTGCTCCGCGACGACCGTGAAGTAGCCGACGAGCCGCAGATCGAGGTCCGAGCCGGGAACGCGCACCGTTCGAGCCTACCCCCATGCAGTACGCGCATGACGGGTTGCGGATCAGGTCTTGGACGCCGTCGCCGGTCCCGGATTTGAATCGGGACATGGGAAATTACGACGGAAAGCGCGCCCTCGTCACCGGTGGCAGTAGTGGAATCGGCCTGTCGATCGCACGTCTGCTGGCGGCCGAGGGTGCTCAGGTGATGGTCACGGGGCGTAACGAAGCCGCGCTGGAAACGGCGGGCAAAGAGGGGCTGATCGCGGTTCGCAGCGACGCCACCTCAAAAGCCGATATCGACGCCCTGGCGGGGAAGGTCGAGGAGGCGTTCGGTCAACTGGACGCGGTGTTCCTGAATGCGGGCATCACCGACTCGATGTCGTTCGAGGCGATGACCGAGCAGATGTACGACGCCATCTTCGCGGCCAACACCAAGGGGCCCTACTTCACCTTGCAGCGGCTGCTGCCGCTGCTGGCCGAGGGCAGCGGGGTGGTGCTGACCACCTCGATCTCGAACGTGCTGGGGCAGTCGGACCACAGTGTCTACTCGGCGAGCAAGGCGGCCCTCCGGTCGATGGCGCGAACCTGGGCCCGCGAACTGCTGCCGCGCGGCATACGTGTCAACGCGGTGAGCCCGGGGCCCATCGACACAGGCATTCTGCACAAGAACCTGGGCGCGGAGGTGGCGGATGACATGCTGGCGGGCTTCGCCGCGCAGATTCCGATGCGGCGTATAGGGAATCCGGAGGAGGTCGCGCGTGCCGCCGTTTTCCTCGCCTTCGACGCGACCTACACCACCGGCGCCGAGCTCGCGGTGGACGGCGGCGGCACCCAGTTGTGACATCGATCAGGTGAACACCGTTCAGGATCGGACGGTGTTCACGTTCGGTGCGGGACCGGGCAGGCGGTTGAAGCGTGCGGACGTCGTGACGGGGTGCGCCACCGCCCGGCCGTGACAAACCGGCCCCGTCCATGCGCTGACCCCGTAGCCATGGGCGGGGCTTTCCCCCGTGCTGACCAGGGCAGGCGTGCCCTCGAAAGCCCCGCCGGGGCACCTCCTCAGCGCGCGGCCGCCGCGACCGCCCGGGAGCGCCGGGCGCCGCCCGGTCCCGCGTCGCCGGCCACGATCCCCGTCGTCTGGTAGCCGTCCACCGCCTTGCCCGCGGGCCGTCCCCGAGGCACCCGATCCGTGCGCACCCACAGCAGCGCGTCGTGCGCGCGCTCCCAGCGGCCCAGCCACAGCGCCTTGGCCCACAGCCCGGCGCCGAGGCCCGCCAGCAGCATTCCGCCCGCCGCCGGAACGGCGAAGGACGAGCCCATCGCGGCGAGGAAGGCCAGCAGCAGCCACCACCGCAGGGCGCGCCGCCGGGTCCGTACGGTCACCGCGCGGTCCTGGAGGAAGACCGCCTTGCCCGCGCGCGAGGCGTCACGCGCCAGCTCCAGATACCGCTTCCGGCGCACCACGAACACCACGACCCCCGCGATCAGGAAGAGCGCCGCCCCGGCGAGACTTCCGATCCGGCGCCCGGTCAGCCCCGGCACCAGCACCCCGGTTCCCGCGGCCAGCACACCGGGCCACCACAGCCACCCCGCGGGAGCCCTCACGATCACCGCCACCCGTGCCAGCGCATACGCCCCGCGCCCCACGCCCGACCTCCTCACTCTCGTGAATCCCGGAAGAAATCCCTGTCGAATCGAGGAATCTAGCCAGGATGCCTGAGAATTCGGTGAGAGGGACGGGGGTTGGCACACAGAGCGGTCCGGACGCCCGGCCGGAGACGCGGCTCACTCCACGAACAGGCCCCGCTCCGCCGCCTTCGCGTCGAACTCCTCCAGCCGCGCCTGCGCGTCCGGCAGCGCGTCGCACATCGCCTCCAGCAGCACCCGCCCCAGCAGCATCGGCGCACACGCGGTATCGAAGGCCAGACCCGTGCCGACCGCCGCGGGCAGCAGCAGATCGCTGTGGCGGGCGACCGGGGCGAAGGCGCTGTCGGCGACGGTGACCACGGTCAGGCCCGCCTGCCGGGCGTACTCCAGACCCTCCACGACCTCGCGCGGATGCCGCGGCAGCGCGAAGCACAGCAGCGCCGTCGCGCCGGCCCGCTTCGCCGCGTCCACGCGGTCGTCGAGCATCGTGCCGCCCTCGTCGAGCAGCCGGACGTCCGGATGGACCTTGCGCGCGAAGTAGCTGAAGCCGCGGGCCTGCGCGGAGGCGGCGCGCAGCCCGAGGACCGGCAGCGGGCGGGAGGCGGCGAGCAGCCGTCCGGCGCGGACGACGGGGGCGGGGTCGGCCAGCAGGGCGGCGAGGTGGCGCAGATTGTCGATCTCGGACTGCACGGCCTGCTGGTACTCGTTGTACGACCCCTCGTCCGCCTCCGGCCCGGCGGGCGCGACATCGCGCAGATGCTTGCGCAGCGCCGGATAGCCGTCGAAGCCGAGGGCGACCGCGAAGCGGGTCACGGACGGCTGGCTGACGCCCGCGAGCTCGGCCAGTTCGACGCTGGAGAGGAACGGCGCGTCCGCGGCCCGCCGCACCATGCAGTGGGCGATCCGCCGCTGGGTCGGGGTCAGCCGGTGGCCCTCGAAGAGCGCCTGGAGCCGGGCGGCGGTCGAGACGCCGGAAGCGGCCGGGCCGCCCGGCACCCCCGCCGGCATCGCCGTGACGTCCTCGTCCACCCGCGTCACCCGCGCACCGCCCACCCCGTCGCTCACCCCGTGGTCCGTACTCATCACGTCCTCCTGACCCTCGTACCCTCGTCCCTCAGGCCCCCGCCAACCGGTCGAGCAGACGCGCGGCCACCGCCACATCCTCCGTCAACGGCCGGTCCTCCATCCGGGGATCGAGCACTTCCGACGCCAGGGCGAAGGCCACACCGGCCGGGAGCTCCGGGTCGGGCTCAAGCCCGCGCTGGCGCAACGCCCGTACGGCAGCGACCAGTTCACAGCCCAGCACCAGCCGGTAGTGGTCGGCCACCCGGAGCGTCTGGCGGGCGCCGAGCGAGGCGAAACTGGCCTGTTCCTCCACCCCGCGCGAGAGCACGGCGTGGCCCAGCGAGGCGGGGTGGGAGACCGCGCGCATCTCGCCGAGGGCCGCCCCCGCCGCGTATTCGAGGATCATCACGCCCGAGCTCGCGGGCGCGGCGTCGCCGAGGAAGGGGCGCAGCCGGGTGAAGTCGGGTTCGCTGAGCGCGGCGAGCCGGGCGGTGGAGAGCCGGGCGGTCTGGAGCGCGGCGAGCCGGAAGTGGTCCAGGGCGAGGGCGGTGTGCGCGGCGTAGAAGTTGCCGTGGTGGTAGGCGGCCTCGTCGGTGGAGCTGATCAGCGGGTTCTCGGCGGCGGCGTTGAACTCGACGGTCAGCACCCGCTCCAGCGCGTCCGCCGCGTCCAGCGCCGGTCCGTGGATCTGCGGCAGACAGCGGAAGCCGTACGGGTCCTGTATGCGGCCCAGCGGCGGGGTGGGCCGGGGCGGGGCGCCGAGCAGGGCGCGCATCCGGGCGGCGGCCGCGACGGAGCCGGGGTGCGGCCGGGACGCGTGGACGGGTTCGGCGTACGCCTCGTACGACCCGCCGACCGCGATCAGCGAGAGCGCGGCCACGGCGAGCGACGCGGACAGCAGCCGCCGCAGCTCGGCGAGGGCGAGCGCGGACTGGCCGAGAGTGAGGGCGTTGCTGCTGATGAGCGCCAGGGCGTCGTTGCTGTCGAGCGTGATGGGGTCGGGGGCGCGACGGCCCGGGGCGGCCTCGGTGAGGTCCCAGGGGTGCTCGCCGACGAGCGCGAGACCGGTCTGGGCGAGCGCGGCGAGGTCCCCGGTGCCGACCGCGCCGTATTCGTTGATCACCGGGTGGGCGCCGCTGTCGAGGCCCTCGACGAGCGCGGTGACGACGGCGGGGCGCAGCCCGGCACCGCCCGCCAGAAGCTGATTCGCGCGGACGGCCATCATGGCGCGCACCTCGCGGCCGGGCAGCGGTGCGCCGATCGCGCCGGCGTGGCTGCGCAGCAGCCGCAGTCCGTGGTCGGAGTCGGCCGGGCCGACGTCCTCGGTGCGGTTGGCGCCCACACCGGTGCTGCGCCCGTAGACGCGGCCGGTGGCCGCGAGCCGGTCCGCGGTCTCCCAGGCGCGCTCGGCCAGCGCGAGCGCGGTGGGATCGGGCGCGGCGGGCCGGCTGAGACGGTCGGCCAGCCGCACGACATCCACGACGCGTAGGCTCCGGCCGTCCAGCGTGATCCGCGGGTCGGCGCCGTCGGTGCCGTCGGCCGCCGCATGATCAGCATCCAGCATGTGAGACAACATCCAGGGCAACCCCTCTCGAACACGCCTTTTCTGGGCCAACCGCCCAGCACTCCGTCCACATCGCGAGCAGAAGTAACCGGTGATTAACGCAGACCTCTTGACTTCTATTCACTCGACTATGACTGTGCATGACTATATGCAGACAGGGCAAGGGGAAGCGGATGATCAGCTTCAAGGACGTCAGTAAGCACTACCCGAACGGCACCACAGCGGTGGATCGCCTCAATCTCGAGCTCCCGGAAGGGGGCATCACCGTTCTTGTCGGCACCTCGGGCTGCGGCAAGACCACCACCCTCCGCATGGTCAACCGCATGGTCGAGCCGAGCAGCGGCACGGTGAGCGTGGGCGGGCGTGATGTCCTCTCTGCGGACGCCGCCGAGCTGCGGCGCGGGATCGGCTATGTGATCCAGCAGGCCGGGCTCTTCCCGCACCGCACGATCCTCGACAACATCGCCACCGTCCCGCTGCTGCTGGGCTGGGGCCGCCGCAAGGCGCGGGCCCGCGCCGCCGAGCTGCTGGAGCTGGTCGGGCTGCCCGCCGACTCCGGCAAGCGCTACCCGCACCAGCTCTCGGGCGGTCAGCAGCAGCGCGTCGGGGTCGCCCGCGCGCTGGCCGCCGATCCGCCGGTGCTGCTGATGGACGAGCCGTTCGGGGCGGTCGACCCGGTCGTACGGACCCAGCTCCAGAACGAGCTGCTGCGGCTCCAGAGCGAGCTGCGCAAGACGGTCGTCTTCGTCACCCACGACATCGACGAGGCGGTACGGCTCGGCGACCGCATCGCGATCTTCCGCACCGGCGGCCATCTCGTCCAGTGCGCACCCCCCGCCGAGCTGCTGGCCAGCCCCGCCGACGACTTCGTGGCGGGCTTCCTGGGCGCCGAGCGCGGGCTGAAGCTGCTCTCCCTGTCCACCCTCGCCGACGTGGAGCGGGAGCCCGCGCCCACCGACGGGCAGCGCTGGCGGCTGGTCACCTCCGGGCGCGGTGAGCCGCTGGGCTGGCGCGACACCGAGGGTCCTGAGGGCGACCGGGCCCCGCTGCTGCCGGTGCGCCCGCTGCGGGACGGCGACTCGCTGCTCACCGCCCTGGACGAGTCGCTGGCCTCCCCCGCCGGTCTGGTGGCCCGCGTGGACGCCGACGGGGTGCTCACCGGGGTCACCGGGCGCGACGCGATCCATGAGTACGCGGGGCGGCGCCATGCGGAGGCGGGCCGCGCGGCCGCCCTCGAGAACGCCGCCGAGGCGCCCGAAACCGCAGCGGCGGGCGACGGCACCACGGCCTCCGACACGAGCGTGACCGCATGACCATCGACTGGGGCTGGTTCCCCGACCATCAGTCCGACCTGGCCACGCTCACCCTCGACCACCTCTCCACCGCCGTCCCCGCCGTCCTCCTCGGTCTGCTGATCGCGCTGCCGCTGGCCGTGATCGCCCACCGGGTGCGCCCGCTGCGCGGACTCCTGCTCGGGGTCTCGAACATCCTGTTCACCATCCCCTCCATCGCGATCTTCGTCCTGCTGCTGCCGGTCACCGGCCTCACCCGCACCACCGCCATCACCGGCCTGACCATCTACACCCTGGTCGTGCTGCTCCGGAACACCGTCGAGGGCCTCGACAGCGTCCCCACCAAGGTCCGCGAGGCGTCCACCGCGATGGGCGCCCGCCCGCTGCGCACCCTGCTCACCGTCGAGCTGCCACTCGCCTTCCCGGTGATCATGGCGGGCGTACGGGTGGCCACGGTGATGGCGATCTCGCTGGTCAGCGTGGCCAGCTACATCGGGTACGGCGGCCTCGGCCAGCTCTTCACCGACGGCTTCCAGCGCAACTACCCCACCCCCGTCGTGGCCGGAGTCCTTCTGTCCCTGCTGCTCGCGCTGGTCGCGGACGCCGTGCTGGTCACCATCCAGTGGCTGTGCACCCCGTGGCTGAGGAGGCGTGCCTGACATGCTCGAACTACTCCAGAACCTCCTCCGCTGGCTGACCAGCGGCTCCCAGTGGTCCGGGCCCGACGGCATCGCCACCCGCCTCCTGGAGCACCTCCAGTACTCGCTGCTGGCCACCCTGGTCGCCGCCGCCATCGCCCTCCCGGTCGGGCTGCTCATCGGGCACACCGGGCGCGGCGCGTTCCTCGCCATCAACCTCTCCGGCTTCGGGCGGGCGCTGCCGACCGTCGGACTGGTCACGCTGGTCTTCCTGGCCAGCGGGCTGAGCATGTGGCCGGTGTACGTCTCGCTGGTCGCCCTCGCGGTCCCGGTGATCGTCACCAATACGTACGCGGGCATGGCCGCCGTCGACCCCGAGGTCAGGGACGCGGCGCGGGGCCAGGGCATGCGCTGGTACCAGGTGCTGTTCCAGGTCGAGCTGCCGCTCGCGCTCCCGCTGATCATGACCGGGCTGCGGCTGGCCTGCGTCCAGGTCGTGGCCACCGCCACCATCGCCGCGTACGTCAGCTTCGGCGGACTCGGCCGCTACGTCTTCGACGGGCTCGCCCAGCGCGATCTGGTGCAGGTGCTGGGCGGGGCGGTGCTGGTCGCCGTGCTGGCCATCGCCCTGGACCTGGCGCTGGCCGGAGTGCAGCGCCTGCTGTTCCGCAACCGCCCGCCGCGCGCCCACGCGCACTGAAGCCCGCCCCACCGACGTCACTCCGAGGCGACTCAGCGCCCCACCGACCTCACTCCGAAGCGACTCAGCGCCCTACGGACGTCACTCCGAGGCGCCTCAGCGCTCCCCCGACTCATCGACTTCACTCCGATCCGAGGAGACGACCCCATGAACCGCAGGAAACTGCTCGGCGGCCTGCTCGCCGGCGCCTCCGTGCCCGCGCTCGCCGCCTGCGGCGGCGGTATCACCTCGCTCAAGGGCGACGGCGGCAGCGGTGGCTCGGGCGGCGGCAGCAGCCTGGGCGGGCTGGTCATCGGCACCGCCAACTTCACCGAGAACCAGCTACTGGGCTACCTCTACGCCGAGGCGCTGAAAGGCGCGGGCATCAAGACGACCGTGCGGCCCAACCTCGGCTCCCGAGAGATCGTCATACCCGCCCTCCAGCAGGGCGATATCGATCTGCTCCCCGAGTACCAGGGCAATCTGCTGCTCCACTTCGACGACAAGGCCCCCCAGACCGAGGCCGGCGACCTCCAGAACGCCCTCACCGTGGCCCTTCCCAGCGGCCTGGAGGCCCTGTCGTACGCGGCCGCCGAGGACAAGGACGTCTTCTGCGTCACCCGCGAGTCCGCCCGGAAGTACGGACTGCGCAGCTTCGCCGACCTCGCCAAGCAGAACGGCAAGCTGGTCTTCGGCGGCCCGGCCGAGGACAAGAACCGCGTGGTCGGCCTGGTCGGCCTCAAGGACCGCTACGGCGTGACCTTCAAGGAGTTCAAGGCCCTCGACGCCTCCGGGCCCCTGGTCAAGGGCGCGTTGAAGAAGGGCGATGTGGACGTCGCCAACCTCTTCTCCACCGACCCCGACATCGAGGCCAACGACTGGGTGATCCTCGCCGACCCCAAGGCCCTCATCCCCGCCCAGCACATCGTGCCCGTGGTCCGCGCCGCCAAGGCCGACGCCAAGGTCCGCAAGGCCCTGGCCCGTCTGGGCGGCGCCCTCACCACCCACGAACTGGCCCGGCTCAACAAGCTGGTGAGCAACGACAAGAAGGACCCGGACCGGGTCGCCGCCGACTGGGCCGCCAAGAACGGCCTGACCAAGAAGTAGCGACAGGAGCACCCGTATGCCCGACTCCCCGGACGCGCTGGACTCTCTGGTCGAAAAGCGCTCGATCGACGTCGTCCCGGACGCGGAGCGCCATGGCACCGCCTTCAGCCAGTTCACCCTGTGGCTCGGCGCCAACCTCCAGATCACCGCCGTCGTGACCGGCGCCCTGGCCGTCGTCTTCGGCGCCGCCGCCTTCTGGGCGATCATCGCCCTGCTGATCGGCAACCTGCTCGGGGGAGCCGTGATGGCGCTCCACTCCGCCCAGGGACCGCGGCTCGGCCTGCCCCAGATGATCTCCTCCCGGGCCCAGTTCGGGGTCCGGGGCGCGATCGTCCCGCTGCTGCTGGTCATCGTCATGTACGTGGGCTTCTTCGCCAGCGGCAGCGTGCTCGCGGGGCAGGCGGTCGGCGAACTCACCCATCTCGGCGACACCACCGGGATCGTCCTCTTCGCCCTCGTCACCGCCGTGGCGGCCGCGGTCGGCTACCGCCTGATCCACACCCTGGGCCGGATCGCGGGCGTCGTCTGCGCCCTGGCCTTCGTGTACCTGGGCATCCGGCTGCTGGACCGCACCGACCTGGCCACCCTCCTCCACGACCGGACCTTCGACTTCCCGCTCTTCCTCCTCGCGGTGTCGCTCTCCGCCTCCTGGCAGCTCGCCTTCGGCCCGTACGTCGCCGACTACTCCCGCTATCTGCCGCGCGCCACCTCCGCGAAGGCCACCTTCTCCTGGACCCTCGCCGGCACCGTCCTCGGCTCCCAGTGGTCCATGACCTTCGGCGCCCTCGCGGCCGCCGCGGCCGGCCACGCCTTCGTCGGCCACGAGGTCTCGTACATCGTCGGCCTCGGCGGCGGCGCGGCCCTGATCACCTCGCTGCTCTACTTCGTCATCGCCCTCGGCAAGCTGACGATCAACGTCCTCAACACCTACGGCGGCTTCATGTCGATGGTGACCAGCGTCAGCGGCTTCCGCGGCCGCGCCACCCTCTCCCCGCGCGGCCGGGCCGCCTACATCGCCGGGATCATGGTCGCGGGCACGGCGGTCGCGCTGCTCGGCAAGGACAGCTTCCTGTCCTCCTTCAAGGACTTCCTGCTCTTCCTGCTGACCTTCTTCACCCCGTGGAGCGCGATCAACCTCGTCGACTACTACGCCATCGCCAAGGAGCGCTACGACATCCCCGCCCTCAGCGACCCGAACGGCCGCTACGGCGCCTGGCGCTGGAAGGCGCTGTCCACCTACGCCCTCGGCGTCCTCGCCCAACTCCCCTTCCTGTCCACCGCCTTCTACACCGGCCCCTTCGTCGCCCCGCTGGGCGGCGCGGACATCTCCTGGCTCGTCGGCCTCGCCGTCCCCGCCGCCGTCTACTGGCTCCTGGCCCACCGCGACACCGCCCATGTCCCGGACCGCATGATCCTCACCCCGGAGCCACCGCCGGGCCGCCCGTACGTCACCGAGTCCGGGTGACGGCGGGCCGGGGATCGTCCTCCTTCACATGCGGATGGCTCTACTGCGCGAGGGCGGCGGAGATGCGTTCGCGCAGTGCGACTGCCCGGGGATCGTCGTACGAGGCGAGCGCGCGCAGGGCCTCGCCCCAGTGCCGCCGCGCCTCCTCACCCCCGTCCGCCTCGTCCGCCTCGCGCAGCGCACGGGCGAGACCGTAGAGGGACAGCGCCGTGTGCCACAGGTCGTCCAGCTCCCGGTGGGCCGCCGCCGCGCGACGGTGGAATTCGGCCGCCTCGCCGGGCCGCCCGAGCCGCCGGTACGTCTCCCCCGCGCCGTCCCACGCCCGGGCCTCCCGCGCCCGGTCGCCGAGGCGTCGCTGGAGGGAGGCGGCCCGCTGGAACGAGACCAGGGCGTTGTGCGGTTCACCGTTCACCTGCTGCGCCCGGCCCAGCTCCAGCAGCCAGTACCCCTCCCACATGTGGTTGCGGTGGGTCCGGGCGATCTCCAGCGCGCGCTCGGCGGAGGCCAGCGCCTCCTCCGGCCTCCCGCGGTCCCGCTGAATGGCGCTCAGGATCCGCAGCGCGTTGCCCTCACCGCCCTGGTTGCCCAGCTCGCGGTGCATCTCCAGGGCCCGGTGGATGAAGTCTGACGCCTCCTCCAGCCGGGCCAGCTCGTACGTCGCCTCGGCGAGGTTCGCCAGTACGACAGCCTCCCAGTGGGCGACATCCAGCTCCCGGAACAGGGTTGCGGCCTGCTCGAAGTGGTCCTTCGCCACCTCCAGCCGACGCCCCCGCAAGTGGATCAGCCCGATGTCGTTCAGCGAGAGCGCCTCCCCGAGACGGTCACCCGTCTCCCGGCGTGCGGCCAGGGCGCCCTGGTGGTACTCGGCCCCCTCGGCCAGGCGATGTGACTGCGTGCACGCCATCCCGAGGCTTTCCAGAAGCTCGGCCTCGGCCGTGCGGTCACCCACCCGCCGCGCCGCATCCAGCCCGATCCGGCCCATAGCGATCCATTCCTCGAACGGGTTGAGGAGCATGTGCACACTCCGCAGCACCGCGGGAAGCTGCCAGGCGATCACATCGAGACCCGCCTCCTCGGCCGCGCGGGTCGCGGCCAGCAGATTGCCGCGCTCCGTCTCGTACCACCGCATGGCCTCGTCGTAGTCCGCGAAGGACGCCGCGGTGATGCCTTCACTCAGCGGTTCGAGGGGGATATGGGCCTCCTGCGGGTTGATCCAGGTCTGGGCGGCGTCAGCGGAATGCAGGTACCAGACCAGCACCCGGCCCAGCGCCGCCCCGCGTTCCTCCGGGGACTCCTCGTGCCGCGCCTGATCGGCCGCGTAGGCGCGCAGCAGGTCGTGGAACTCGTAGCGGTCGGGCCCGGTCTGCTCCAGCAGATGGGCGCCGGCCAGCACGTCCAGCAGATGCCGGATGCGGCCGGTGCCCCCGCCCCCGTCGAGAGCGGCGGCGGCCGCGGTGCCGAACTCGGCGCCCGGATGCAGCCCGAGCAGCCGGAAGAGACGCGCCGCCTCCGGGGGCAGCGCCCGATAGGACCAAGCGAACACGGTACGCACCGCCTCGGCCTCCTCGTCGTCTCCCACGCTCAGGGCGTCCCACAGGGCTGACTCGTCGCGAAGGTCTCTTATCAGGTCGTCCAGCCCCATCCTCGGACGGCTGGCGGCCCGCTCCGCGGCGATGCGCAGGGCCAGTGGAAGGCGGGCGCACAGCCGGGCCAGCTCGATCAGCCGGCCCGGGTCGTCCTGGGGTCGGTACGGGGCGGTGATGACACTCAGCAGCGCGACGGCCTCCGTCTCGTCCAGCGTGCCCAGGGTCAGCGTGTGCGCCCCGTCGCGGACGGCCAGCCCGGACAGCCGGCTCCGGCTGGTCACGATGACCAGGCAGCCCGCGGCGCCAGGAAGCAGCGGTCTGACCTGGCTCGCGGTGGCCGCGTTGTCGAGGATGACCAGCACCCTGCGCCCGGCCAGCAGCGACCGGTAGAGCGCCGCGCCCGCCTCCAGGTCCGCCGGAATTGCCGCCGCCGGTACGCCCAGGGCCGAGAGGAACCGGTGCAGCGCCTCCTGCGGGGTGACCGGCGCGCCAGGGTCATAACCGCGCAGGTTCACATACAACTGGCCATCGGGAAAGCGGTCCTGTACGCGGTGCGCCCAGCGCAGCGCCAGGGAGGTCTTGCCGACGCCCGCGGTTCCGGCGAGAACGCAGACCGGGACGGAAACGGATTCATCGCCGCCGTCGGCCAGGATGGCGTCGAGCCGTCCCAGCTCCTGGCCCCGGTTGACGAATCCCCGGACGTCCCCGGGCAGTTGCCGGGGCTTGAGACTCGCGGGGCGCCCGCCGCTGTGGAAGTGGATGCCTCCGCTGACGTCCCGGGCCTGCACCACGTCACCCGCGGACCCGGACAGTTCGGAATGCGTCCCGTGATCCTCGTTGATCTGCTACTCCGGTTGTGGTGGCGGTAAATGCGCTACTTCGCGGGCGAAATAAGACCCCAGATCCTCACCGGCGTCGTAGAGATCCCTGGTGAGCGCACGGCAGCGGGTGGTGATCCCGGCATCCGTGAACCGCACCGCGCCGTCGAGGATGCCCTGGTCCGTATAGCGGATCCGGTAGGTCGTGGAGTCGCCCAGCGTCAGGATCTCCGGCAGCGGTTCGGATCTCTCCAGGTCGGCGAGGTGTTCCGGGCCGACCACCCGGATCCTCTCCCCGCATTCGGCGCGCAGCCGCAGCAGATGCAGCTCCCATTGCAGATACGGGGTGATGGGCTCCTCGACCACCCGGACCCGGTAGAGGGTGATCCGGTGGTCTTCGACCTCCTGCGAGAATTCCCGCAGATAGCCGCGCTCCTCCTCGATGAGACGCAGGGATTCGTCCCAGTCGCCCCGGGCGAACGCCTCCCAGCTGGCGAATCCCGGCTCCCTGAAGTGCTGCCCCCGCTCCAGCTTCCAGGAGTCCTGGCCGTCGATCGTCCACTGCCGCTCGCGGAAGTCGCGGCGGTAGGCGTCGAGGGGGAGCGCTTCGCCCTGGCTGGTGTCGAGGCGGGGGCCGTCAAGTCCGAGCATCGGGGATGTCCGGTTTCGCGGCGCTCAGGGTGGAGCCCGGGATGACGACGAGGCGCTCGTCAGGGGCGATGCTGGCGTCGTCGGGGAGTTTCGCGCGATAGGCGTCGGTGAGGTCGCGGCCGATGACCGCGATGTCACCGTTGTCGAGCTGCCAGATGTCCGGGCACCCGTCACGTCCACCGGTGGTTCCGAGCTCGCGCGCCGACTTTCCTAATCGACGCGCGAACGACGCGGACGGGTCGGCTTCCCAGGCACGGGCCATCGCTCTCTCCACTCATCCGTCGTGGTTACCGAGTGTAGGAATGGCCTTCACGGATGGCAACGGTCGCCCTGTGCCGAGGACTGGATCAAGCCGTATCAGGCCGGGGGCAGCAGCTTCTTCTGGGGCTTGCCCATGGCGTTGCGGGGCAGGGCCTCCAGGAAGCGCACCTTGCGGGGGCGCTTGTGGACGGAGAGCTGGGAGGCGACGAAGTCGATCAGCTCCTTCTCCCCGATGCCGTCGGCCACGACATACGCGACGATCTCCTGGCCCAGGTCCTCGTGCGGGGCGCCGACGACGGCGGCCTCGCGGACGGCCGGGTGGTCCAGCAGGGCGTTCTCGACCTCGCCCGCGCCGATGCGGTAGCCGCCGGACTTGATCATGTCGGTGGAGGCGCGGCCCACGATGCGGTGGAAGCCGTCCGGGTCGATGGCGGCGATGTCGCCCGTGCGGAACCAGCCGTCCTCGGTGTACGAACCGGCCGTGGCCTCGGGCCGGTTGAGGTAGCCGTCGAAGAGGGTCGGGCCGGTGAGCTGGAGCTCACCGATCTCGGCGCCCTCCTCGGCGGCGATCCGGGTGCGGATGCCCGACAGGGGGGTGCCGACGTAGCCGGGGCGGCGCTCGCCGTCGGCGCGGGTGCTGAGGGTGATGAGGGTCTCGGTCATGCCGTAGCGCTCGATGGGGCGCTGGCCGGTGAGCCGCTCCAGCTCGCGGAAGACCGGGGCGGGGAGCGGGGCGCTGCCGGAGACCAGCAGCCGGGCGGAGGCCAGGGCGCGGGCGGAGTCCGGGTCCTGGACGATCCGGTTCCAGACCGTGGGCACCCCGAAGTAGAGGCTGCCGCCCGCCGTCGCGTACGCCGCGGGGGTGGGCTTGCCGGTGTGCACCAGACCGCTGCCCACCCGCAGCGGGCCCAGCACACCGAGCACCAGCCCGTGCACATGGAACAGCGGCAGCCCGTGGACCAGGGTGTCCTCCGCGGTCCAGGCCCAGGCCGCGGCGAGCCCGTCCAGGTCGGCGGCCACCGCCCGCCGGGAGATCAGCGCGCCCTTGGGCGCACCCGTGGTGCCCGAGGTGTAGAGGATGAACGCCGTGGACTCCGGGTCCGGCTCCGGCTTCGTCCACGCCGCGCGCTCGGTCAGGTCCACCGGGACGGTCTCGACGGGGGCGTCCACGGCCTCCCCGGTGAGCAGCAGGGTGGCGCCCGAGTCCCGCAGTATGTGGTCGCGTTCGGCCGGGCCGGAGTCCGGCGGTACGGGCACCACCGGCACCCCGGCCAGCAGCGCGCCGACCACCGCGACCACCGTCTCCGGGGTCGCGGTCGCCCGCACCGCGACGACCGGCGCACCGGCGATACGAGCCGCCACCGCGCCCGCGGCACCGAGCAGTTCCTCGCGCGAGAGCGCGCGGCCGCCGACGCTCAGGGCGTCGGGGCGGTCGCCACCGGGCGCGGCGAGGGACGTGAGGAGAGGTGCGGTCACGGAACTGGCTCCTTCCACAGCGGGCGTCGGTGCGTCTCGGGCCCGCTCGTCTTCCGGGGGGCTGGTTTCGGGTGCTAGCCCTACCGACAAAGCGTCCCCGCGACCGTACCGTCCTTAAGCATGGACGCCCGTGACCCGGATCTGAAAAAGGAACTCGACGCGGCCCTGCAGACCCATAAGGAGCTGGGTGCGGAGTACGAGTCGGAGCTGGTCGACTCCTTCATGGAGAAGGTCGAGCAGCGCTTCAACGATACGGCGGACCGCCATGTCCGCCGCCAGCTCGCCGAACAGCAGATGGCGATGGCCCGCGGCAACCGCCCGTACGCCACCGGCGCGCCCGCGGCCCAGGCCCACGGCCTGGGCCTCGGCGAGCGCTTCGCCTTCGTCGGGGTCTCCCTGGTGCTGGCCATCCCCCTGTCGGCCATCGGCGTCGTGAACGAGGGCCTGCCGGGCCTGCTGATCACCTGGGCCGGGATCTTCGGCGTCAACGCCGTCCACGCCATGGGGGCCCTCTCCTGGCTCCGCCGAGGCCGTGGGCAGGAGGAGAGCAGGGACTAGAAAAATCTGCGCGGGGACCGCCGCACCCCGGCGCTTTCGCACCGAGGGCGGGACGACGGCGGTCCCCGCGGGGACGCGGGCCGGGTCAGGGCCGGCATTCCGCGTCCAGGCGACCTTGGAGGTCCGGGAGCCGCTCCGGAGGTCCTGTCGCCTCATCTCGGGTGTCGGTGTCGTCCTTCCGACGCCCACTAATCTGCCGGAGCTGTGTTAACCCTGTGCTGCGGGCGCGTGACACGTACGTACCACTTGCCCGAAAGGGCGGTTGGGATCCTTACGGGCCCTCACTTCGGGCTATTGGCCAGGTACGCCAGCAGGTCCTGCCGGCTCACCACGCCCTTGGGCTTGCCCTCCACCAGCACGATCGCCGCGTCCGCCGCGCCCAGCACCGCCATCAGGTCCTCGACCGGCTCACCGGAGCCGACATGCGGCAGCGGCGGGCTCATGTGCTTCTCCAGCGGGTCGGTCAGCTCCGCGCGCTTCGCGAACAGGGCGTCCAGCAGCTCGCGTTCCACCACCGAGCCGATGACCTCGGCGGCCATCACATCGGGGTGCCCGGCGCCCGGCTTGACGATCGGCATCTGCGAGACGCCGTACTCCCGCAGCACGTCGATGGCCTCGCCCACCGTCTCGTCCGGGTGCATATGGACCAGCGAGGGCAGTCCGCCCTCCTTGCCCTGGAGCACATCGCCGACCCGCACCGAGGGGCCGTCCTCCTCGAGGAAGCCGTAGTCGGCCATCCACTCATCGTTGAAGATCTTGGAGAGATAGCCGCGGCCGCTGTCGGGCAGCAGGACGACCACCACATCGTCCGGGCCGAGCCGCTCGGCGATCTTCAGCGCGCCGACGACGGCCATCCCGCAGGAGCCGCCGACCAGCAGCCCCTCCTCCTTGGCCAGCCGCCGCGTCATCTGGAAGGCGTCCTTGTCGGAGACGGCGACGATCTCGTCCGCGACGGTCTGGTCGTACGCGGTCGGCCAGAAGTCCTCACCGACGCCCTCGATCAGATACGGGCGGCCGGAGCCGCCGGAGTAGACCGAGCCCTCGGGGTCGGCGCCGATCACCTGGACCCGGCCCTCGCTGGCCTCCTTCAGATAGCGGCCGGTGCCGGAGATCGTGCCGCCGGTGCCGACGCCCGCCACGAAGTGGGTGATCTTGCCTTCGGTCTGCTCCCACAGCTCGGGGCCGGTGGTCTCGTAGTGGGAGAGCGGGTTGTTCGGGTTGCTGTACTGGTCGGGCTTCCAGGCGCCCGGCGTCTCGCGGACCAGCCGGTCGGAGACGTTGTAGTACGAGTCGGGGTGCTCGGGGTCCACGGCGGTGGGGCAGACCACGACCTCGGCGCCGTAGGCCCGCAGCACATTGATCTTGTCCGTGGACACCTTGTCCGGGCAGACGAAGACGCACTTGTAGCCCTTGCGCTGGGCGACCATGGCGAGGCCCACGCCGGTGTTGCCGGAGGTCGGCTCGACGATGGTGCCGCCCGGCTTCAGCTCCCCGGAGCGCTCCGCGGCCTCTATCATCCGGACCGCGATCCGGTCCTTCACCGAGCCGCCGGGGTTGAAGTATTCGACCTTGGCCAGGACGGTCGCCCGGATGCCTTCGGTCACGGTGTTGAGCTTCACCAGCGGGGTGTTGCCGACCAGCTCAATCATCGATTCGTAGTACTGCACACCTGCTCCTGGTCCGGTTCCGCGGGGTCTCCGCGTCGGGGCGGCCGCCGTCGCGGGGCCGTGCTGCCAGCTTATTGCGCGCTGCCGCCCTCCGACCGGCGCGTTGGGACGAAGCCCACACGGGGCAACAAGTTGTTGGCAAGGCGTACAAAGGAGAAGGAAGCGCGTGCGCGTGCGGACGTGGACGGAGGTGGGCTGGACCCATGTCGATGTCGAGGGCGAGGGTGGCGCGGCGGATCGCCGCCGCGGCGGCGTACGGGGGCGGCGGGATCGGGCTGCTGGGCGGGGTGACCGCCGTGCTGTTGCTCACCGAGGTGTCCCATGCGAAGCGGGTCGTGGGCGGGTCGGACGATCCGCCTCCGCGCGCGGACGGCCGATATGGCTTCGCCTTCGCCCGCAGGACCGGCCAGCCACCACTGCGGCTGGCCTTTCTCGGCGACTCCACGGCCGCCGGACAGGGCGTCCACCGCCCTAGTCAGACACCGGGCGCGCTGCTCGCCTCGGGGCTGGCGGCGGTCGCGGAGCGCCCGGTGGACCTGCGGAACGTGGCGCTGCCGGGGGCGCAGTCCAGCGATCTGGAGCGCCAGGTCACGCTGGTACTGGAGGATCCGGACCTGCTCCCCGACGTATCCGTGATCATGATCGGCGCCAATGACGTCACCCGGCGGATGCCGCCCGCCACGTCGGTGCGGCTGCTGTCGGACGCGGTGCGCAGACTGCGCGAGAGCGGCTGCGAGGTGATCGTGGGCACCTGTCCCGACCTCGGCACGATCGAGCCCGTCTATCAGCCGCTGCGCTGGATCGCGCGGCGGCTGAGCCGGCAGTTGGCCGCCGCGCAGACGATCGGAGTGGTGGAGCAGGGCGGGCGCACGGTCTCGCTGGGCGATCTGCTGGGCCCGGAGTTCGCGGCGAATCCGCGGGAGCTGTTCGGCCCGGACAACTACCACCCCTCGGCGGAGGGGTACGCCACGGCGGCGATGGCCGTTCTGCCGACCCTGTGCGACTCGCTGGGCCTGTGGCCCGAGGAGGCGCCGGAGACGCTCGACCAGGGCATCCTGCCGGTCGCCACGGCGGCGGCCGAGGCGGCCGCGGAGGGCGGCACCGAGGTCACCGCGGCCCGCGGCCCCTGGGCCCGCCTGCTGCGCCGCCAGGGCCCTGCCACGAAGGAGCCCGCGCCCCTCTCCGGCTCCCCCGACACCTCGTCCCCGGTGTCCCCGCCCCCTTCGGGCTGCTGACCCCGCGCGGGCCCGCGGCCCGGGGCGAGGCTCCCAGCCCCGTCCGAGGTGCCGCCTGGCGTGCGCGGCCGAGCACATCGGCCCGCACCGGTGGGCCGTGGCATCGGTGGAGCGGTGGCGCCCAGCCCCGACGCGGCCTTGTGGTGCCCCGAGGGGACTCCGCATCCCGGGCCACTGAGCGTACGCTTGGAAAAAAGAGTCCCGCGTCACAGCCCGCACCCCGTGACCCTGCCGATACGTACGGGTAACTTCCCTTCGGAGTCCCGCCCGCACCCCGCCCCCATGGAGCCGTGATGCCCGAAGCAGTGATCGTCTCTGCCGCCCGTTCGCCCATCGGCCGCGCCTTCAAGGGTTCGCTCAAGGATCTGCGGCCGGACGATCTCACCGCCGAGATCATCCAGGCCGCGCTCGCCAAGGTCCCCGAGCTCGACCCGCGCGAGATCGACGACCTGATGCTCGGCTGCGGGCTGCCGGGCGGTGAGCAGGGGCACAACCTGGGGCGGATCGTGGCCGTGCAGATGGGGATGGACCACCTCCCCGGCTGTACGATCACCCGCTACTGCTCCTCCTCCCTCCAGACCTCGCGGATGGCGCTGCACGCCATCAAGGCGGGCGAGGGCGACGTCTTCATCTCGGCGGGCGTCGAGATGGTCTCGCGGTCGAAGAAGGGCACCTCGGACGGGCTGCCGGACACCCACAACCCGGTGTTCGCGGAGGCCGAGGCCCGTACCGCCGCACGCGCCGAGCAGGGGGGCTCCGACTGGCACGACCCGCGCGAGGACGATCTCCTGCCCGACCCGTACATCGCGATGGGCCAGACGGCCGAGAACCTGGCCCGGCTCAAGGGGGTCACCCGCGAGGAGATGGACGAGTTCGGCGTGCGGTCCCAGAATCTCGCCGAGGAGGCCATCAAGAAGGGCTTCTGGGAGCGGGAGATCACCCCGGTGACCACTCCCGACGGCACGGTCGTCAGCACGGACGACGGCCCCCGCGCGGGCACCACCCTGGAGGCGGTGCAGGGCCTGAAGCCGGTCTTCCGCCCCGACGGCCGGATCACCGCGGGCAACTGCTGCCCGCTCAACGACGGCGCCGCGGCGCTGGTGATCATGTCCGACACCAAGGCGCGGGAGCTGGGCGTGACCCCGCTGGCCCGGATCGTGTCCACCGGTGTCACCGGCCTCTCCCCCGAGATCATGGGCTACGGCCCGGTCGAGGCGTCCAAGCAGGCGCTGGCCCGCGCCGGGATGTCGATCGGCGACATCGACCTGGTGGAGATCAACGAGGCGTTCGCCGCGCAGGTCATCCCGTCCTACCGCGATCTGGGCATCGACCTGGACCGCCTCAATGTCAACGGCGGCGCGATCGCCGTGGGCCACCCCTTCGGCATGACCGGCGCCCGGATCACCGGCACGCTGATCAATTCGCTGCAGTTCCACGACAAGCAGTTCGGCCTGGAGACCATGTGCGTCGGTGGCGGCCAGGGCATGGCCATGGTCATCGAGCGCCTGAGCTGAGATGAGCTGGGCCGATCCGCCGAGCCGGGCCGGGCGGCCGCGTCGTAGCGCGTCTGCGACACTGGTTCGGCCCGGGCCGTGACCGAATCTCCCCCAGGATGTGACAAAGGTCCTGGGGGAGAGCCGTCTGCCCAGCTCAGCACCGGTGACCAAAGGCCCGCCCGGTACCGAATTCTGCCCATTTGGTGATGGTATGCACTGACGTCGAGAGGCGATAAGCCTCAAGCTGAGGTAGGAATTCGGGGGATCTACAGCCAACCGGGAGTACGTCAGTGAGCCCCACGACTCTTGCCCTCCTCCTGGCCGCGGTGACCGCCACGGCCGTAGGGGCGGCCGCCCTGCACACCGCGCGCGGTGTGCGCCGGCAGATCAGTGAGCTGCGCGCCGAGCTCGCGGCCACCGTGGCCGCCGGTGCCCGGACGGGCGGCGGAGGCGGCGGCGGAGGCGGAGGCGAGGAGGGCGGCGCGACGGTGCCCGCACCCCGCGCCACCCCGGCCGACGAGATACGCGCGGCCGTCGCCGACGCGCTGGCCGAGGAGCGGGAGCGCGAGCTGGCCGAGGCGCGGGCGTTCTGGGCCGCCCAGGAGGCCCGGGACTCCGCCGGAGCGGCCGACGCGCATTCGCTGCTGAGCGGGCCGGGCGGGTTCGGCGAGGACGCCCCCCAGGACGCGCAGCTCTTCGTGCCCCGCCAGGCCGACCTGGCCGGGCTCGAACCGCTGCTCGGGCTGGACGCGCTGGGCCCCGAGGCCATGGACTCCGCCGGGGACCAGGAACCCGAGGTCGAGTCCGAGGTGGAGCTGGAGCTGGGCGCCGGGGCGGAGCCCGCGGCCGAGCCCCGGGAGTCCGCCGAGCTGGCGTCGGCCCGCCGTCGCCATCCGTCCCACCCCGACTTCACCCCGTCGTCCCCCGTCGCCGACCACGACCGTACGGTGACCCGGCTCACCGAGCTGGCCGACGCCCGCACCCCGCTGTCCGATGTGCGGCCCGGGCCCCTCGGCACCCTCGACGTCTACGTCTTCGCCGACGGCACCACGATCTGCATGACCCCGGGCCACCGGGAGACCGCGGAGCGGCTGGCGGACGCGCTGCGCGAGGGCACGGCCCCGGTGCTGCTCGGCGGCTCGGGCGTCTCCGGCGCTTATGCGCTCACGTTCGGTTGCGGCGAGGAGAACGTGTACGTCCTCGCCGACCGCGTCATCGCCTCGCTGTAACGCACGGTAAGCGGCGTCGCACGGTAAGCGGCGCTCTCAGACGCCGCAGCGCCCCGCCGCCTCCGCCACGAGCGCCACGGCCTCGGCGGCCCCCCGCGCCGTATCGCCGCCCCCGGCGCCACCCGGCGCACGCTCCAGCGCGTGCACCAAATCATGTCCGGCCACCGCCACCTGGTCGGCGACCACGAACAGCCCCGCGTCCGGCATGATCCGCGGCGGGGTTCCCGGCTCCTCCAGCCGCTGTGCGCGCACCGACAATTCCCTAGCCAGGGCCAGTCCTTCGGCCGCCGCGCCCGCGCGCAGCCGGGACTGCGGAAGGGCGCGCAACCGGTCGGCGAGCCGGTCGACGGCGGCCAGGAGGGGGGTGACATCATCCACGCTCCGAGCGTATGCGCCACTGAGGGACTGTTGCCAACGGGCGAACACTCAGGCACGGTGAGCTGAAGGAAACCCGGGCCATGGACCCGGGTCCGGCATGGAAGCGTCCGGAGGCGCCGATGTCCCAAATCTTCTCCGACGAGACTCACCGGAACCTACTCTCCCGCATCCCCCAGTGCACGGGCCGTGAAGTCGCCGACTGGCTGCGCACGGTCGACGAGGGCCCCGCTTTCTTCCGATTCGAAGAGAAGGTCAGCTGGCTGCGCGGCGAGCACCAGCTCGCCTACGGCCACGCGAAGGCCATCATCCATGAACACGACTTGAGGCGTGCGGCACGCAAGCTGCTGTAGCCGCTGCCCGGAGGCAGAAGCGTGTATGACAGACCCACCCCCGAAAGGGGCGGCTTAAGCCGCACAGGAAGAAGGGCCCGCGGAGGTCTTCGCCTCCGCGGGCCCTTCTACGTGCTGTCCACGTGCTGCGTGACGCTCAGAGACGCCAGTCGCTAGTCCCTGAAGATCGAGATCAGCCGGAGCAGCTCCAGGTAGATCCACACCAGCGAGAGCGTCAGCCCGAAGGCGGCCAGCCAGGACTCCTCGCGCGGAGCGCCGTACCGGACACCGTCCTCGACCTGCTTGAAGTCCATCGCCAGGAACGCCGCGCCGAGCACCACACCGACGAGGCCGAAGACGATGCCGAGGCCGCCGCTGCGGAAGCCGAGGCCGTCCCCGCCGCCGAAGGCGGCGAACAGCAGGTTGACCGCCATCAGCAGGATGAAGCCGATGGCCGCGGCGAGCACAAAGCGCTGGAACCGCGCGTTCACCCGGATGAGGCGGGTCTTGTACGCGACGAGCACACCGACGAACACGGCCATCGTGCCGAGCACGGCCTGCATCGGGATGCCGGACCAGCGCTCGTTGTACACCTGGCTGATGACGCCGAGGAAGAGACCCTCGAAGAGGGCGTAACCCATGATCAGCGCGGGCGAGGCCGTGCGCTTGAACGACTGGACGAGGCCGAGCACCATCGCCACGAGCGCGGCGCCGAAGCCCACGCCCACCGGAAGCTGCGCGATCCACGCGACCGCGGCGGCGACGATGACGGTACCGAGGGTCATACCGGTGCGCATGACGACGTCGTCCATCGTCATCCGGCCGGTCTGCAGCGGGC
This sequence comes from Streptomyces yongxingensis, assembly GCF_055597465.1. Lineage (NCBI taxonomy): Bacteria > Bacillati > Actinomycetota > Actinomycetes > Kitasatosporales > Streptomycetaceae > Streptomyces > Streptomyces yongxingensis. Next base: position 6,492,905 of record NZ_CM145717.1, on the reverse strand, counting down.
CCGCCGGCGGCGCGCCGTACATCTGCTGCAGTTGTTCGGGGGTCAGATTCTGCTGGTCGCCCGCCGCGTAGGGGTTCGTGGGCGCCTGTGTCTGCGCGTACGGGTTACCGCCCGCGTACGGGTTGGCCTGACCGGCGGCGGGGCTCCCGGCCTGCGGCGCCGCGCCGAAACCGGCGTAGCCGCCGCTGCGGCTGAACCCCCGTCGCGAGAAGACCGGGTTGCTGCTCCTCATCTCACTCCTCCGTGGCCGCCGAGCGCGACCTTGACTCAAGAGTAATGGGTAAGCAAAGAAAGCACCCTAGTGCCCAAGGAGGATCTTTTCATGCAGGAAGAGGCCGCGCGAGGCCCCTGCGGGCCCCGCGCACGCACTTGGGGCGACCATCCACACACGCTGAGTGCGCCCACCGGATCTGAAGGTGCCCGGAACCGGACTTGAACCGGTACGCCCGCGAGGGGCAGCGAGGTTTAAGCTCGCCGTGTCTGCATTCCACCATCCGGGCAGCGGTTCCCCCTGGGCCGTACGGTGCGCATACGGCCCTCCCCTGGAAGAGAGCAGCACGAGCCTATCCGGGGACATGCCCCCGCACAGTGAATCCACGGACCGAGGTTGTCTTATTTTATTGGCAACTGAGGGTGCATCAGCAGCGGGGCGGGGTACCCGAAGTTGCCGACGTCCATTGGACCTGCCGATATGCCCTGATCCCCCATTAACTGGGGATTGACGCAATCTCGACGTCCCGGACGGGGCGTCTTCTCCTCCTCAAGGAGGACTCCGCCACCACCACCTACATCGCGCGACCCCCACGAGAACCGGAGCACGGGGTGATCCCGTGCCCCTTCACAACCGGAACCATGGAGTGACGTCCCGCCCACTCCCGCAGAGCACGACAGGAGTCATCCACCGTGACCACCACCCCCTTCGGCGTCGAAACCGCCGCCCGCTCCACCGCGGCGGCCGCCCGCGCCACGGACCTGAGCAAGGTCTACGGCGAGGGCGAGACCCAGGTAATCGCCCTGGATTCGGTCTCCGTCGAGTTCCGCCAGGCGGAGTTCACCGCGATCATGGGCCCGTCCGGTTCCGGCAAGTCCACGCTGATGCACTGCATGGCGGGTCTCGACACCATCTCCAGTGGCTCGGCCCAGATCGGCGATGTCGAACTGACCACGCTCAAGGACAAGAAGCTCACCCAGCTGCGCCGCGACAAGATCGGCTTCATCTTCCAGGCGTTCAACCTGCTGCCGACGCTGAACGCGCTGGAGAACATCACCCTCCCGATGGACATCGCGGGCCGCAAGGCCGACCAGGCGTGGCTGGACCAGGTGGTGGCCACGGTCGGTCTGGCCGGGCGGCTCAAGCACCGTCCCAACCAGCTGTCGGGTGGTCAGCAGCAGCGCGTCGCGGTGGCCCGCGCCCTGGCCGGCCAGCCGGAGATCATCTTCGCCGACGAGCCGACCGGCAACCTGGACTCCCGCTCCGGCGCCGAGGTCCTGGGCTTCCTCCGCAACTCGGTGCGGGAGCTGGGCCAGACGATCGTGATGGTGACCCATGACCCGGTCGCCGCGTCCTACTCCGATCGGGTGGTCTTCCTCGCCGACGGCCAGATCGTGGACGAGCTGCGCAACCCGACCGCCGACTCGGTACTGGACCGCATGAAGCGCTTCGACGCCAAGGGCCGCACGAGCTGACGCGGAGCGCGCGCCCGTCTCCCCTCTTAAGACTCGGTGCGCCTCCGGGGCGCCAAAGCCCCTGTCGACGGTCGACCGTGCTCGGCCCTTGCGCGCGGCGGCAGCCGCATATCGATCGCAGCCTCAGGGCCTCCGCGCGCTCTCCCTTTTGACAGGGGCGCGCCCCTTCGGCTCACTCGCAGCGCCGCCTCGCACTCCCCCACTCCACCCCTTCAGGACTGACACCTCATGCTCCGTACAGCCCTGCGCAATGTGCTTGCGCACAAGGCCCGGTTGCTGATGACCGTGCTCGCCGTGATGCTCGGCGTGGCCTTCGTCGCCGGCACCCTGGTCTTCACCAACACCATCTCCGACGCCTACCAGAAGAGCTCTCAGAAGGGGTTCGAGGGCGTCGACGTCGCCATCACCCCCGACAAGAAGGACGACGACTCCGCCAACCCCGGTGACGCGCCCCGGCTGAGCCAGCAACTGCTGGACAAGGCGTCCAAGGCGCCCGGCGCCGCCTCCGCCTACGGGGTGGTGCAGGGCTACTCCGCCCTCGCCGACAAGAAGGGCGACCTGATCGGCGGCGGCTTCTCCAACCGCGGTGGCAACTACTACCCGGGCGCCGACGGCAAGGACTCCCGGTACACGATGACCGAGGGCCGCGCCCCCAAGGCCGCGGGTGAGATCGCGCTCGACTCCAGGACCGCCGAGCGCGGCCACTACAAGGCCGGGGACTCCATCCGGGTGTCCGTCGACGGCCCGGTGCGCACCCAGAAGGTCGTCGGCGTCTTCACCACCGACGACGGCACTGTCGCGGCGGGCGGCACCCTCGCGCTGTACGACACGGCCACCGCGCAGAAGCTGTTGGGCAAGCCCGGGCAGTTCGACGAGATCGATGTGAAGGCCGCCCCGGGCACCTCGCAGGCCGCCCTGAAGTCGTCGATCGACAAGATCCTGCCCGAGCAGGCCAAGGCCGACACCGCCAAGAAGCTCGCCAAGGACCAGGCCAAGGCGATCGAAGACGGCATGAGCAGCATGCAGACCGCGATGCTGGTGTTCGCCGGGATCGCGCTCTTCGTCGGCATCTTCATCATCGTCAACACCTTCTCCATGCTGGTCGCCCAGCGCACCAGGGAGCTCGCCCTGATGCGCGCGGTGGGCGCGACCCGCCGTCAGGTCACCCGCTCGGTGCTCATCGAGGCCACCGTCGTGGGCGCCGTCGCGGCCGTGGTGGGCCTCATCGCCGGTGTCGGCATCGGCGCCGTGCTGCGCTCGGTGCTCAACTCCACCGGGGCCAGGGTCCCGGACGGTCCGCTGGTCGTCGCGCCGACCACCGTGCTGGTCTCGGTACTCGTGGGCGTCGTGGTGACCGTGCTCTCCGCCTGGCTGCCCGGCCGCCGCGCCGCCAAGATCCCGCCGGTCGCCGCGATGAACAGCGTGCACGCCCCGCCGACCACCCGCGGTCTGGTGGTCCGCAACACCATCGGCGCGATCCTCGCCGCGGGCGGTGCCGCGCTGGTGGTGGCCGGTGCGGGCATGGGTGGCGACGGCCAGGGCCCGATGGGCTTCGGCGCGGTCGTCCTGGTGATCGGCGTCTTCGTGCTCACCCCGCTGCTGTCCCGGCCGCTGATCGCGGCCGCCGGCCCGGTGCTGCGGATCTTCGGGATGCCCGGCAAGCTGGCCCGGCAGAACGCGGTGCGCAACCCGCGCCGCACCGCCGCCACCGCCTCCGCCCTGATGGTGGGTCTCACCCTGATCACCGGTATGACGGTGATCGCGGGATCCATGCAGAAGGGGATCGACAAGATGGCGGCCGACGGGCTGAAGTCCGACTACGTCGTCAGCATGGGCGGGACCGGCGCGCGGCCGCTGTCGCCCGAGGTGTCCAAGACCCTGGCGAAGCTGCCCGAGGTCAGCACGATCAGCCCGCTGCGCAGCTCCCCGGCCCGGGTCGCCGGCGACTCCGACTCCCTGACGGGTGTCGACCCGAAGGCCATCAAGGACCTGGTGAAGGTGGACTTCACCGAGGGCTCGTTCGCCGCGCTCGGGGGCACCAAGGCCCTCATCGACGACAAGATCGCCGACGAGCACCACTGGAAGGTCGGCTCCACCATCCCGGTGACCTACGAGGACGGTCGCAGCGGCAAGCTGACCGTGGGCGGTGTCTACGAGGGCAACCAGATGATCCGCGGGGTCATGGTCGACAACGCCACGGTCACCCCGCACATGGCCACCGTCGCGGACTTCCAGGTGATGCTGAAGACCAAGGGCGGCGCCACGGAGAACAACAAGGACCTGCTGAAGAAGACGCTCGGCGAGAACCCGGCGATCAAGATCCAGAACAAGCAGGACACCTCCGACGAGATCGCCAGCGCCTTCACCCTGATGCTGAACATGCTCTACGGGCTGCTCGCCATGGCCGTGATCGTCGCGGTGCTCGGTGTCATCAACACCCTGGCGATGTCGGTCTTCGAGCGGTCCAAGGAGATCGGCATGCTGCGGGCCATCGGGCTGGACCGCGCCGGCATCAAGCGGATGGTCCGGCTGGAGTCGCTGGTCATCTCGCTCTTCGGCGGGGTGCTCGGTCTCGGCCTCGGCGTCTTCTTCGGCTGGGCGGTCGGTGAGCTGATCGCCACCGAGCTGCCGAGCTACGAGCTGGTGCTGCCGTGGGGCCGGATGGGCCTGTTCCTGCTGATGGCGGCGTTCGTGGGCGCGATCGCGGCGCTGTGGCCGGCCCGGCGGGCCTCCAAGCTCAACATGCTGGCCGCCATCAAGGCCGAATAGCCGCACAGCCGAACAGCGGCGAGCCGGACACGGGACGTCCCCGTCCGCCCCCGAGAGGGGCGGGCGGGGACGTCCGCGTTGTGGCCGCTTTCAGTCGCCTTCAGCCGCGCCAGTCGCGGGCGCGCAGCGGAAGCCCCGAGGCCCCGCCCTCGGGGGTGCGGACGGCGAGGACCTGGTTGACCCCGATCCGGTTGCGCTCGAAGGAGAGGGCGGAGGCCGCCATGTAGAGCCGCCAGACCCGGGCCCGGCCCGGGGAGGTCAGCCGCACGGCCTGGCTCCAGGACCGCTCCAGGTTGGCGACCCAGCGGCGCAGCGTGAGCGCGTAGTGCTCGCGGATGGCCTCCACGTCGCGCACCTCGAAGCCCGCCTCCTCCAGCTGGGCCACGGTCCGGCCGACCGGGGCGAGCTCACCGTCGGGGAAAACATAGCGGTCGATGAACTCGTCCACGTGGTACGCCTCTTCGTCCGGCTGGGGGCGCCGGGCGATCTGGTGGTTGAGCAGCCGCCCGCCGGGCCGCAGCAGCCGGTGCAGGATGGCGGCGTACTCGGCGTACCGCACGGCGCCCACGTGCTCGGCCATGCCGATCGAGGAGATGGCGTCGTAGGGCCCGTCCGGCACCTCGCGGTAGTCCTGGACCCGGATCTCCACCTGGTCGGTGAGCCCGGCGTCCGCGATGCGCTTACGGGCGTACGCCGCCTGCTCCTCGGAGAGCGTGACGCCGACGGCACGCACCCCGTACTCGCGTGCCGCGTGCAGCACCATCGAGCCCCAGCCGCACCCCACGTCCAGCAGCCGCTGGCCGGGCTTCAGGGCCAGCTTGCGGCAGACCAGGTCCAGCTTGGCGCGCTGGGCCTCCTCCAGCGTGGAGTCCGCCCGGTCCCAGTAGGCGCAGGAGTAGACCATCGAGGGGCCGAGCACCAGCTCGTAGAAGTCGTTGCCGACGTCGTAGTGGTGGCTGATGGCCTTACGGTCGCGGCGCAGGGAGTGCAGCGAACCGAAGGTGGGCCGGGCCTCCTCGCGCGGCGGGGGCGGCGGCAGCCCCGGCCCGGCGAGCGCGATCATCTCCCGGGCTGCGGTGCGCAGCGCGGGGTCGCGCAGCGCCTGGAGGCCGGTGAGGAGCCGGGACCGCGGCGCGGTGGCGGGGCCGCGCTCCCACAGCAGCCCGGACAGCCGGTCCAGGGCCTCGTACAGATCGCCCTCGACATCAAGGTCCCCGGCGACCCAGGCGCGGGCCAGGCCCAGCTCGCCCGGCCGCCACAGGATCCTGCGCAGCGCCCGGCGGCGCCGGATGACCAGGGTGGGCGCGCCGGGCGGACCGGTCTCGCTGTGGTCCCAGGCGCGGACGCGGATCGGGAGGGGGGTTCCCAGCACCTCCTCGGCCAGGGTGGCGATCCGCCCAGCGGCGTCGGCCATGTCGCACCTCCGTGATGGCGAGTCAGGAAGATTCACTCACCACGTAAACACCATGGAACCCGCCGTACAGTCCCGCCGACACGTCTGGAATCGGCAAAACAGCTTCAAAAAGCGGGCCATCGGAGGGCATCCGAGGGCAGACGTAAGGGCGTCCGCCCCACGGATGGCGGACGCCCTCGGCGTCAGTTGTGCGGGTCGGACCCATAGGGTCGGGCCCGTAGGGTCAGGACGCCTTGGCCTTCTCGGCCGGGGCCGCCGGCTTGGCCGCGGTGGCGGCGCTGACCGGGGAGGCGGCCTCGTAGAACTCCTCGCGGGGGTTCTCGATGGCGCCGAGCGAGACGACCTCGCGCTTGAGGAACATCCCCAGCGTCCAGTCGGCGAGCACCCGGATCTTGCGGTTGAAGGTCGGCATGGCCATGCCGTGGTAGCCACGGTGCATGTACCAGGCCAGGCGGCCCTTCAGCTTGATCTTCATCTTGCCGAAGACGATCATCGCGACGCCCTTGTGGAGGCCCAGGCCCGCGACGGCGCCCTTGTTGGCGTGCTTGTAGTCCTTCTGCGGGAAGCCCCGCATACCGGAGACCACGTTGTCACCGAGGACCTTGGCCTGGCGCAGCGCGTGCTGGGCGTTCGGCGGGCACCAGGCGCCCTCGCCGGTGGCGAGGTCCGGGACCTGCGCGTTGTCACCGGCGGCCCAGATGTAGTCGCTGCCCTGGACCTGGAGGGTCGGGGCGGTGTCCACATGGCCGCGCGGGCCGAGCGGGAGGCCGAACCGGGCCAGCGCCGGGTTGGGCTTGACGCCCGCGGTCCACACGATGGTGCTGGAGTCGACCTCGAGGCCGTTCTTGAGGACGACATGGCCGTCGACGCAGGAGTTCATCGAGGTCTCGAGGTAGACCTCGACACCGCGCTTCTGCAGGTGCTCCAGACCCCACTTGCCCAGCTTCGGGCCCACCTCGGGGAGGATCTTGTCGGCGGCGTCGACGAGGATGAAGCGCATGTCCTCGCGCTTCACGTTCGGGTAGTACTTGGCCGCGTCGCGGGCCATGTCCTCGACCTCGCCGATGGTCTCCGCGCCGGCGAAGCCACCGCCGACGAAGACGAAGGTGAGCGCCTTGCGGCGGATCTCCTCGTCCGTGGTGGAGTCGGCCTTGTCGAGCTGCTCGAGGACGTGGTTGCGGAGGCCGATGGCCTCCTCTATGCCCTTCATACCGATACCGTTCTCCGCGAGACCGGGAATCGGGAAGGTGCGGGAGACCGCGCCGAGGGCGACGACCAGGTAGTCGAAGGGCAGCTCGTACGTCTCGCCGACGAGCGGCTGGACGACGGCGACCTTGCGGTCCTGGTCGATGGTCGACACGCGGCCGGTGAGGACCTCCGCCTTGGGGAGCACGCGCCGCAGCGGAACCACGACGTGGCGCGGGGAGATGCTGCCGGCCGCAGCTTCGGGGAGGAAGGGCTGGTACGTCATGTACGAGCGGGGATCGACGACCGTGACGGTCGCCTCGCCGTACCGCATCTTCTTCAGAATGCGGCGCGCCGCGTACAGGCCAACGTACCCACCGCCTACAACGAGGATCCTGGGACGCTCCGTGGTGCTCATGTTTCGAGTATCCAGCACCCCACAGGGGGGACCTCGTGAGCCCCTTCACAAGCAATGTGGGGGTATCTGCTACACTCCGCCGCCCCCGTGATCGACGCCATAGTTCCGCGGGGGAACCAGTAAGCGGATCACGACGTTCCCAGTGCTCTGAGCAGCGACAGTCGCTGAACGCGGGAGTAGACCACGAGGTTCCCGGCCGGCCTGTCGCACCGGACGACCCGGTCCATGATCCGCCACTTGTTGAACACCATCACCAAAAGAGGGCCGGGTGCGCCCCAGAAGGCGGCCACCAGGCAATTTTTTCATGTGAAGGATTTCACGAACTCTTTTGGCGGCCATCAGCGAAAGGCCCCCGAGGAGCCCTCCGCAGCCGCTCATACGCTATCGATCCCGCTCAGGCGATGCTCCACGCGATGCCGTCGAGGATGTCGTGTTCGCTCACCACAACCTCCTCGGCGCCGGTCCTTTCCATGATCGAAAGGAGCACGAGGGCGCCCGCCGCGATCACGTCGACGCGGCCCGGATGCATCGCCCCGAGGGCCGCCCGTTCGGTATGAGTCGAGGTCAGCAGCTTGCCCACGATCTCGTCGACATGATCGGCTCGAATCCTCGCGTGATGGATGGCGGCCGGGTCGTACTCCGCCAGCCCCAGCGCGATGGCGGCGATGGTGGTGACCGAACCGGCCAGCCCGACCAGGGTGTGCCCGCCCCCGTCCGGGCGGCAGACCCCGGTGAGGGGCACGGTTTCCCCGGCCAGGTCCAGCGCCCGGCCGATATCCGCTTTGATGGCACTGATCTGACCGGCCGTTGGCGGATCGGTCACTTGACCCTTGACGATGAGATGCCGCTCCGTCAGCCGCACACAGCCGACGTCGACGCTGCGGGCCGCCCGCACCCCGTCGTCGCCGCTGACGAACTCCGTCGAGCCGCCGCCGATGTCCACCACCAGGAACGGACCGCTCAGATGCTCATGGCCGGTCAGCTCCTTGGTCGCGCCGGTGAAGGAGAACGCCGCCTCCTGATCGCCGGTGATCACCTCGGGCTCGACGCCCAGGATCTCCACGACCCCGCGCACGAACTCCTCGCGGTTCTCGGCGTCCCGCGAGGCCGAAGTGGCGACGAAGCGGACGCGCTCGGCGCCCAGCCCGCGTATGACCTCCGCGTACTCCCGGCACGCGGCGAAGGTGCGCTCCAGCGCCTCGGGGGCCAGCCGCCCGGTGCGGTCCACGCCCTGGCCCAGCCGGACGATCGTCATCCGGCGGTCCAGCTCGGTCAGCTCGCCGGTGTCCGGGTCGGCGTCGGCGACCAGCAGCCGGATCGAATTGGTGCCGCAGTCCACGGCCGCCACGCGGGTCATGCGCTCTCCTCCTCGGCCGAGGCGGCGCAGGGCGCGACGCACGGGCCCTTGCGCCACCACTCAGGCAGCATCGCGATCGCCTCGTCCCCGAGCGGATTGACCCCGGGGCCGGCCGCGAGGGAGTGGGCGACCAGCACGTGCAGGCACTTCACCCGGTCCGGCATCCCGCCCGCGCTGGGGAAGCCCTGGAGCACCTCGATGGTGTCGCGGCGCGCGATGTAGTCCTCGTGGGCGGCGCGGTAGGCGGCGGCCAGCTCGGGGTCGGTGCCCAGCCGGGCCGTCATCTCCTTCATCACGCCCTCGGCCTCCAGCGTGCCGATCGCGGACGCGGCGCGCGGACAGGTCAGGTAGTAGAGGGTGGGGAAGGGCGTACCGTCCTCGAGCCGCGGCGCGGTCTCCACGACGTCCGGATTGCCGCAGGGGCAGCGGTGCTGAACCGCGCGCAGGCCCCGGGGCACGCGGTTGAGCTGCTCCCGTACGGCGTGGATGTCCGCGTCGGTGGGCGCGGTGGGCTCCGTCTGGGGCGGGGGCGTATCCATGAGTTTGGAAAGTTCTTCTTCTTCGTTTCGGTTCGAACACCGGGTGCGGCCGGCGGCCGGAGCGCGGCGCCTCAGCGGCGCGCGCTGCCCGCCCCCGCCGCGTCCGCCGTGTCCACGGCGTCCCAGAGGTTGGTGTACCAGGGGCGGCCGGCCGCGCCCCGGTCGGTGGAGTGCTCGGTGAGGCCGGCGCCGTCCACCACGCTGTAGCCGGTCTCCCCCGGCATCAGGAAGTGCAGCCGCTCCCGGGCCTGCTGCTCGGTGTAGGCGGGGTCGCGCAGCCGGGCCTTCCGCTCCCGCAGCTTCTTCACGTCCTCGCGGGCCCGCTCGGCCTCGTGCCGCTGCTCGGCGATGTCGGAGCGCTGGGAGATGTACTGCCGCATCGGATAGGCGAGCGCCACGACGAGGGAGCAGACGACCAGCGCGAGCAGGGCGGCCCGGCCGGTCAGCCGGCCGCGGCGGCGCTTGGTGCGCACGCGGTAGACCCGGGCGGCGGCGTGCTCGCCGAGCGCCTTGAGCCTGGTCGCGGTGGAGAACCGTTCCCGATCCGCCGGCACGTCGCCTCCCCGGTGGTGACTTCGCTTGGGTAACGCCGTCGAGCGGCGCCGTCCCCGGCCACGGTACGGGACCGCGGCCGGGGACGGGCGTCAGACGTGTCCGCTCAGCCCTTGAAGCGCGGGAAGGCGGAACGGCCCGCGTACACGGCGGCGTCGTCGAGGATCTCCTCGATGCGCAGCAGCTGGTTGTACTTGGCCACCCGCTCGGAGCGGGCCGGGGCGCCGGTCTTGATCTGGCCGCAGTTGGTGGCGACGGCCAGGTCGGCGATGGTGACGTCCTCGGTCTCACCGGAGCGGTGCGACATCATGCACTTGTAGCCGTTGCGCTGGGCCAGCTCGACCGCGTCGAGGGTCTCGGTCAGCGAGCCGATCTGGTTGACCTTGACCAGCAGGGCGTTCGCGGTGTCGCTGTCGATGCCGCGGGACAGCCGCTCGGGGTTGGTGACGAAGAGGTCGTCGCCGACCAGCTGGACCTTGTCGCCGAGCTGCTCGGTGATGGTCTTCCAGCCGTCCCAGTCCTCCTCGTTCAGCGGGTCCTCGATGGAGACCAGCGGGTACGCGGCGACCAGCTCGGCGTAGTACGAGGTCATCTCGGCGGCGGAGCGGGACTGGCCCTCGAACTGGTACGTGCCGTCCTTGTAGAACTCGGAGGCGGCGACGTCCAGCGCGAGCGCGATGTCCTGGCCCGGCTGGTAGCCGGCCTTCTTGATCGCCTCGACGATCAGGTCGAGGGCCTCGCGGTTGGAGCCGAGGTTCGGCGCGAAACCGCCCTCGTCGCCGAGGCCGGTGGACAGGCCGCGCTCCTTCAGCACGGACTTCAGGGTGTGGTAGACCTCGGCGCCCCAGCGCAGGGCCTCGGAGAAGGACTCCGCGCCCACGGGCGCGATCATGAACTCCTGGATGTCCACATTGGAGTCGGCGTGCGACCCGCCGTTGAGGATGTTCATCATCGGCACCGGCAGCAGATGGGCGTTCGGGCCGCCGAGGTAACGGAAGAGGGGGAGGTCGGACGCCTCGGAGGCGGCGTGCGCGACGGCGAGGGAGACGCCGAGGATCGCGTTGGCGCCGAGCGAGGACTTGTCCGGGGTGGCGTCCAGGTCGAACATCGCCTGGTCGATCAGCCGCTGCTCGGTGGCGTCATAGCCGACCAGCTCGGGGCCGATCTGCTCGATCACGGCGAGGACGGCCTTCTCCACGCCCTTGCCGTTGTAGCGGTTCTTGTCGCCGTCACGGAGCTCGAGGGCCTCGAAGGCGCCGGTGGAGGCGCCGGACGGCACGGCGGCACGGCCGGTGCTGCCGTCGTCGAGGCCAACCTCGACCTCGACCGTGGGGTTGCCTCGCGAGTCGAGGATCTCGCGAGCTACGACGACGTCGATGGACGGCACGAGGTTCTCCTTCGTATGGGTCTGCGGTAGCAGCACGAGCCTAACGGGCCGGGAGGGCTGCGCCCCGCGTTCGCCCGCCCCACGAGACGGGGGCGTGACACAAAAAGCCAGATTCTGGATCAAAAATCCAGATTTCTTGCGCATTGGGAAAGCCCCGGCGGGGCGCGCCATAGTGGGCGGCACGCCCGGCCGGGGCTCGTCTCTCGCGGCCGGCCTCAGGAGAGGTCCTCGGGGGGAGTCCTCGGGCCGGGGCCGTGACCGTGGCTCAGCGGAGGTGCAGCTGCTGGCCCGGGAAGATCAGGTCGGCCTGCTCCACGATGTCCTTGTTCAGCTCGAAGAGCTTCTTCCAGCCGCCCTTGACGTCGTGGGCCTTGGCGATCTTGCCGAGGGTGTCGCCGGACTTGACCTTGTACTCGCCGTCACCCTTCTTGATCGGGCCACGGGTCTGGTGCCGCGCGGCGGGCTCGGGCGCGGTGTGCGGCTGCGCCTTCGGCTGGGCCTTCGGCTGGGCCGGCTTGGCGGCCGGGGCCGACTTGGTGGTCGGCGAGGACTGGCTCTGCGAGCCGGAGGGCGCGGACGGGGCGGACGGGCTGCCGCCGGAGGTCAGACCCTTGCCGCAGACCGGCCAGGCGCCCTTGCCCTGGCTGCCCAGGACCTTCTCGGCGATCTGGATCTGCTGGGCCTTGCTGGCCTTGTCCGCGGTGGAGGCGTAGGCCGTGCCGCCGTAGGCGGCCCAGGTGGAGCTCGAGAACTGCAGGCCGCCGTAGTAGCCGTTGCCGGTGTTGATCGACCAGTTGCCACCGGACTCACACTGCGCGACCTGGTCCCACTGGGAGGTGGTGGCCGCCGAGGCGGAGGTCGCCCCGATGAGCGGTGCCGCCACGGCGGCACCGGCGAGACCGGTGAGCGCGGCGATACGGGTGGCCTTGGAGGGGCGGCGGTGCTTCCCGTTGGACTTGAGCATTTTGGTTCGTTTCCTCACCGACGCCTACGAGGTGAGCTGTCGGGTTCGGACGTGAGTTGCCCGGCCGGTCGCGATGGTCGCTCCCGGCTTCACCCCTAGCCGACGAGCCCGTTTCCACAGGCCATTCGGCACCTACCTTGGGTCCCCCGCTCCTGCCTTCGGCGCTGACGCGTCGGTTCCCCCCGACCGCCGGCAGGATTCGGCGTGACGATCGACGGTGCCCGCGGTGGCGAGCGGAAAGACGGTAAACACACCTTCCAAGAACGTTCAAACACCCCAAGGGCAGCGAATGGGGCTGTAATTGATCTCACCCGGCCCACATCGGCGCAGGTGGGGCCGGGTGAGGAGGGATCGGACACGAGGTGCGGCCCGGAAGATGTGACGAGATGTATGTCTCACCGGGTCCAGATCGGGCAATTCCCCCCGAATCACTGCTCCCTGATGGTGAGGTCAAGTCGCTGACCAGGGATGATCAGATCGGGGTCGGTTCCGATGAGGTCCTCGTTGGTTTCGTAGAGCCCTTCCCAACCCCGGGACACATTCTGGTGCTCGGCGATTCCTGACAGGTTGTCACCGGGGCGAACGGTGTAATCGTCGTCCGTGGAGCTCCCGTCGCGGTCCGAAGCGCCGCGCGAGGCATGGCGCCCGGAGGGCCGTGCGCTCCCCGCATCGTCGTCGTCGGCCCGCTCCCCGGCGTCCGGGGCGCCGCGGTGGCGGCCGGAGGGCGCCGGGTCGGCGGAGGGGTCCGCCGAGGGAGTCCTGGAGCCGTCCGACGCCGAGGGGCTGTCCGAGTCCGAGGGGCCGTCCGACGCCGGGTCGTCCGACGCGGAGCCGTCCAGACCGTCGGGGGACTTGGAGGTGTGGGGCGCCTCCGGGTCCTCGGCCGACCCGGACGCGTCCGGCGCGTCCGGCTTGTCCGCGCTGTCGGACGTCCCCGGACGGTCCGCGTCCGAGGAGGAGCCGTCCCGCCCCCGGTCCCCCGGGTCGTCCCCGCCGCGACCCGTCCCCCGGTCCGGGGTGGCCGTGCTGCCGGGGTCCACATCGGGGGCGCCGCCGCCGTCGGTGAGCCCGGCGCCCAGCGCACAGCTCGGCCAGGCGTCGGGGCCGCGGTCACCGAGGATCGCCTCGGCGACGGATATCTGCTGGGAGCGGCTGGCGAGGTCGGGGCGCGGGGCGTACTCCGTGCCGCCGTACTTCTTCCACATGTCGAGGGTGAGCTGGAGCCCGCCGTAGAAGCCGTTGCCCTCGTTGGCGCTCCACATACCGCCGCTCTCGCACTCGGCGACGTGATCCCATGTGGTGGTCTGGGCGGCCTGTGCGCCGGCCGCCCCGAAGAGGGGCATGGCGAGGCCCGCTCCCGTGACCCCCGCCGCGACGATGATGGCCGGGGCCTGACGGGGGCGACGGTGTCGACCATTACCGGAACGCATGCGATTGACCTCTCCTATGGCGCTATGGCGCTATGGCGACAAGGTTTGCCGGTGAACATAGCGAGGGCACTCGATCATCACAAGGCGATGTATCCCAGGTCACGCCAAGGTCACACGGCTGATGATTCGTCACGTATGTCCGGCCGTACGGGCCTTGGGGGTCCCGGACGCCCGTCTCTTCGGGTCTCAGCCGTCCGCGGAATCCCAGGTCACCGGGAGCGTGCGCAGCCCGCGCATGATGAGCCCGCCGCGCCACCGCAGATCGTCCGGATCCAGTGCGAGCCGCAGTCCGGGCAGCCGGCGCAGCAGGGTGGCGATCGCGGTCCGGGCCTCCAGCCGGGCCAGCGGGGCGCCCAGACAGTAATGGATGCCGTGGCCGTAGCCGAGGTGCTGGTTGTCCCGGCGGGTGAGATCGAGGACGTCCGGCTCCGCGAACCGCTCGGGGTCCCGGTCGGCCGCGGCGAGCACCACCAGCACCGGCTCCCCCTCGGCGATGTGCTGCCCGGCTAGGGTGAGCGGCTCGGTGGCGAACCGCCAGGTGGCGATCTCCACGGGTCCGTCGTAGCGGAGCAGTTCCTCGACCCCGGCGGCGAGCAGCCGCTCGTCCCCTTCTTCCAGGGCCCGCTGCATGAGGGCGCGCTGCTCCGGATGGCGCAGCAGCGCGTAGACGCCGTTGCCGATGAGATTGACGGTCGTCTCGAAGCCGGCGAAGAGAAGGATGAAGGCCATGGCCGCGGCCTCGTTCTCGGTGAGGTGCTCCCCGTGGTCGCTGGCCCGGATCAACCCCGAGATCAGGTCCTCCCCGTCCTCTTCTTCCCCGCGCTCCGCGAGTTCCAGGCGCTTGCGGTGGATCAGCTCGCCCAGATACGCCCGGATCCTCTTCACGGCGCGGGCCACTCCGCCGCGCGGGCCACCGCCGTGCCGGATCATCGCGCCCGCCCAGTCCCGGAAGTCGTCCTGGTCCTCGCGCGGCACCCCGAGCAGATCGCAGATGGCGTAGATGGGGAGGGGGAAGGCGAACTCATGGATGAGATCCGCCTCTCCCCTCTCTTCGAAGGCGTCGATGAGCTGATCGGTGAGGGTCCGTACCCGGGGGGCGAACGCGGCCACCCGGCGCGGGGTGAACGCCTTCGACACCAGCCGCCGCAGCCGGGTGTGGTCGGGAGGGTCGATATTGAGCAGATGTGTCATCAGTTCGGCGCGCCGCTCCCCCGGGATGCCCACCTTGCCCTTGGCATGGGCCGCCGCGCTGTGCCGCTGGGGGTTCTTCGAGAGCCGGGGGTCGGCCAGCGCCTTCCTGGCGTCGGCGTAACGGGTCACCAGCCAGGCGTCCACACCGCTGGGCAGCGTGGTCCGGTGCACCGGGGCGTGTTCGCGCAGCCAGGCGTACGCGGGGTAGGGATCGCTGGCGAACTCCCAGGTGAAGAGGGTGGGAGCGGAGCTGTCACGGGGCTGTTCCGACACCCCCCGACGATACCGGCGAGGGGCCGCCCTCCCCCCGGTCCGCCGGAAGTAACGACAGACAAAGAGAAATAAGGGAATAAGGAGAACAAAGAGAATAAGGGAGTCACGACCGGGATGAATGTCCAGCGGAATTCCCCATTCATCTCCACACACCCTTCACCGCCCATACACAGCCGGGGTCGAATGCCCGGTATCTGATGGCTGGGACCGCCGTTCGGCGGATGCCCGCGCCGCCCCGTTACGAACCCCCGGCACATGCCCTGACGTCGGTCAACACGGTGAACGGGGGGTGTGGCTGAAACAACGTGAGGTGAACGAATGGGACTGGGGCACATGCACGGGGCCCAGTGATACCGGTGATACGATCACCGCGCTTGCCAGGCGAGCCAAGGGCGCGTAAGACACACGGCGATCCGGCGCATCACGCCGAGAGGATCCCCACTCTGAGGAGCATTATGCCGCCAGTCGGGCATACGGAGCCGTTCCGGCGCACCGACTCCTGTGCGCTGCCGTCGGCAAGACGAGTGCGATGTCCCCGGAACCCGCGGGCGCCGTACGGGCGCTGACTTACCGCCGCTCCGACCATTCCAGACGCATAACGCACCACACCTCCCTAAAGTCCCTGGCGGTCTAGTCGTTTAAAGAGAGTCTCAATGACGCAATATCTACAGGATCCAGCGCTCTGGGCCCTGATCGCTGGCACGCCTCTCGCCGCAACCGCCATTATCCGCGGGCGAAAGGCGCGAGCGAATCTGCGCCAGGAGAAGGCGGAGCTAGAGAAACGCGCGGCCGACCTCGAGAACAATTACGCCGAGGCGGTGCAGGAGGCCCACAGCCGCGCCGAAGAGGCCACCAAGAGCGCGCTGAAGTCCGCCATGCGTACCCTTCAGGGCCTCGCCAACGAGCAGCAGCTCGCCATCTCCAAGACACAGGACAAGTACGGCGAGCACCAGATTCTCCAGGACCTCCTGGAGATCGACCACATGAACTCGCAGTTCGGTCGGCGTGCGCAGTCCATCGCGGTTCTCTGTGACGGCTGGCTGGGCCGGCAGCGCGCCGTCGCCTCGGTGTACGACGTGGTGCGCAGCGCCAAGGGCCGCATCCGTCACTACACCCGGGTGGAAATTCGCTCGCAGAGCAATTTCGCCCTGGTCAGCCGGGCCGTGGAACCGGTCGCGCTGGCACTGGCCGAGCTTTTGGACAACGCGACCAGTTACTCCGCGCCCGACTCGCCCATCGACATCACCATCCGCACCGTCCCCAAGGGCGTCTGCGTCATCATCGACGACGCGGGCGTCGGTATGAACGAGGAGGAGAAGAACCGGGCGGACAAGCTGCTCTCGGCCACGCACGCCACCGGTGTAACGGGACTGGGCAATCCGCCGCAGTTCGGTTTTGCGGTGATCGGTGTGCTCGCCGCGCGCTATGGCTTCACGGTGTCCGTCGATTCGGCCTCTCCCTACGGTGGTGTTCGCGCGGTCGTGCTTCTCCCCGAGGACCTTCTGACCAATATGCCCGAGCCGGAAGAGCAGCCGACGACCCGCGCTCCCGCCGCGGCCGAGCAGCCGGAGCCGAGCGGTTCCGCCATGGCCAGTTCCACCGTGAGCGGTTCCACCCCCGGGGGTCTGCCCAAGCGTCGCCGTAAGGGGGCGATTTCCATCGTCCCGAGAGCAGACTCCACCACTGCCGCGGCCCGGACGAGCGAGGAAACCGCATCGATCATGGGCGCGTTCCAGCGCGGCACTCAGTCCGGCCGCTCAGCAGCAAACCCGAACAGGGAAGGGCATGATCCTCAGTGAACAACGACCTGTCATGGATGCTTGAGAGCGCCCTGGAAGTACCAGGGGCTCGTCATGCGATCCTGGTTTCCGCCGACGGTCTGCTGATGGCCCGTTCTCAAGAGGTCAAGAAGGACGAGGCCGATACCGTCGCGGCGGCGATGAGCGGCATCCAGTCGCTGAGCCGCACCATGGCCGGCTTCTGCGGTGGCACCCATATGACGTGGCGCCAGACCCTGGTCGAGTTCGACGGTGGCTGGGTCTTCCTCATCTCCGCGGGTGAGGGCGCGTATCT
Source organism: Streptomyces yongxingensis (assembly GCF_055597465.1). Classification (NCBI taxonomy): domain Bacteria; kingdom Bacillati; phylum Actinomycetota; class Actinomycetes; order Kitasatosporales; family Streptomycetaceae; genus Streptomyces; species Streptomyces yongxingensis. Next base: position 6,475,667 of record NZ_CM145717.1, on the reverse strand, counting down.
GGCGGTCTCCTCCGCGCCGGATGTCGACATGGCCGACATCACCTTCCGGATGCAGCAGCTTGTCGGGCAGCTCGGCAAGGCGCTGACCACACCGCCTCGCGAAAACACCGGAATTCAGGCATGACGGCACCAGGCGAGCAGGAGCCCGAATCCGCCCAATTAGTGCGACCGTACGTCATCACCAACGGTCGAGGGCTGCCGGAGAACGACCAGTTCAACCTGATCACGCTGGTCACCGCCTCCGAACAGAGACCCCCCAGCCATCTCGACCCGGAGAAGCGCGGGCTCTTGGAGCTGTGCTCGGGTGGTTATCTCTCGGTCGCGGAGATAGCCGGACACATGGGACTTCCGATCGGCATCGTGAAGGTCCTGCTGTCCGATCTCTCCTCGGACGGATACCTCGTCACCCGCGCACCCGCGCCTCCGGCGCAGCTTGTCGACGTTTCGCTCCTTCAGGAGGTGCTGGATGGGCTCCAGGCCCGTTTCGGATGATGACGTCTATCTGAACGAAGCGGTGCAGATCGCGGCCAAGATCCTGGTCGTGGGGCATTTCGCGGTCGGAAAGACGACGTTCATCGGCACCATGTCCGAGATTCCTCCGTTGCGCACCGAGGAGCGGATGACTCAGGCCGGAGCCCATATCGATGACCTCATGGGCACCCGGGGCAAGACCACGACCACCGTGGCCATGGACTTCGGCCGGCTCACGCTCAGCGACAGACTTGTCCTGTATCTCTTCGGCACGCCCGGACAGGAGCGCTTCGTCCAGGTGTGGGAGGACATGACCCGAGGCGCCCTCGGGGCACTGATCCTCGTCGATCCCGAACGGCTCAAGGAATCCTTCCCGGTGATCGACCTGGTGGAGCACTACGGACTGCCCTATGCGATTTCCGTCAACCACTTCGACGGCACGCCGGTCCGCCCCGACAACGAATTGCGCGAGGCGCTCGACCTGCTGCCCGAGACCCCGATCGTCACCTGTGACGCACGTGACGAGAAGTCATCGGCCAACGCGCTGATAACGCTTGTCCGTTACCTACAGGAACGTACCCGCTAGGAGCACCTGATGAACATGCAATCGGATTTTCCGGCGGCGCCACCACCCGGCTGCCCCGCCCATGGCAGTGGCAAGCGGGTGCCGCTGCACGGGCCGGAGTTCACCGCCGATCCGGGTGCCTACTACGCGTATATGCGCTCGTACGGCCCGACCGCGCCGGTGGAGCTCTCGCCGGGCGTCGAGGCCACGCTGGTCACGGACTACTCGGCGGCGCTCCAGCTGCTGCAGAACCCGGACACCTTCCGGAAGGACTCGCGCCGCTGGCGTGACTACAACGAGGGCAAGGTCTCCCGGGACAATCCGGTCGTCCCCTTGCTGGAGTACCGGCCGAACTGCATGTTCACCGACGGCGCCGAGCATATGCGGCTGCGCCAGGCGGTGACCGACAGCCTGGCCCGGGTGGATACCCACCGGCTGAGCCGCCATGTCGAACGTGTCGCGGACTATCTGATGGACCAGTTCGTCTCCCGCGGCTCGGCCGATCTGCTCAACGATTATGCCAAACTGCTGCCGCTGTTTGTTTTCAATGAGCTTTTCGGATGCCCTGCGGAAATCGGCGACCGGGTCATCTTCGGTATTTCCGGAATGTTCGACGGTATCAACGCCGAGAAGGCGAACGAGGTCCTCGTCCAGAGCATCGCCGAACTCGTCGCATTGAAGCGCGAGCAGCCCGGAGACGATGTCACCTCCTGGCTTATGGAGCACCATGCCCAGCTGAACGACGGCGAAATGGTTCATCAGCTGGTGCTGCTGCTGGGCGCGGGTGCCGAGCCGCAGCGGAATCTCATCGCCAACGCGCTGCTGCTCCTGCTCTCGGATGAGCGGTACGCGGGGGCCGGGCTGCTGGTCGAGGACGCCCTCGACGATGTGCTGTGGAACAGCCCGCCCATGGCCAATTACGCTCCGCATTACCCGGTTACCGATGTGGACTTCGCAGGAACCCGGCTGCGGGCGGGCGATCTGGTGCTGGTCTCCATCGCGGCCGCGAACAGCGACCCCGCGCTGTCCGCCTCCCGGCAGCAGCTCAGCAAGCGCGCTCACCTGGCATGGAGTGCCGGTCCGCACGCCTGCCCGGCCAAGGACACCGCTCAGCTCATCGGTGTGGTGGCCATCGAGAAACTGCTCAACAAGCTGCCGGACATCGAACTCGCGGTGCCCGAGTCGAGCCTGACGTGGCGCCCCGGCCCATTTAACCGAGGGCTGACCGCACTGCCTGCCCGATTCACTCCGATACGTACGGACAAACAGCCCGTTACGCAGCAACAGATCCCGACGGGTGACCATCGCACCCACGCCCAGAATAAGCAGGAGAAGGGCGGCTTGTGGAGTTCGTTCCTCTCGTGGTGGAGAGCGTGATCTAGGTCACATCGGGAACCCATTTCATACCGCATGAATGTTCAAATGAACGGGTAGGCAGAGTTGCGCAATTTATGTTGGCCAAAATCTAAGAGGAGCTGTCGTGAGGTCTCCCGCCGCCGACGACATCACTGTCGGTCGACGATCAGCGGTTTCACTCATATCCCGACCGCACCCCCACCCCTGCGGCCAATCGAACACCTACCCTAATTTCGCGGAAGCACACACGATGGGAGCCCAGATACCCGCCCCACGGGGCGGGTATCTTCTCGTGGTACGGGAACACCGGGTATCCCCGCCGCCCAAACCAAAACAGCCGTTCCTCTCGATTCAGCGGGAGGTTCGATGAACGGTTTCCGTTCGGGCGAGGCACTGCTGGGTGACGTCGCCACGGGCCAGCTGACCCGGCTGTGCCACGTGGCGGGGCTGAGCGAGGCCGATACGGCCGCGTACGCGGGCGTGCTGATCGAGAGTCTGGGGGCCACGGCGGAACGGCCGCTGGCGCTGCCGCCCCCGTCGCGCACCTTCCTCTCCGACGACCACAGCCCCGTGGAGTTCTCCCTGGCCTTCCTGCCGGGCCGGACCCCGGACCTTCGGGTACTGGTGGAGCCGGGCTGCTCCGGCGGGGACGACCTGGCGGAGAACGGCCGGGCCGGTCTGCGGTCGATCCACGCCATGGCGGACCGCTGGGGGTTCTCGACCGACCAGCTCGACCGGATCGAGGACCTGTTCCTCCCACCGTCCCCCGAGGGCCCGCTGGCCCTGTGGTGCGCCCTGGAGCTCCGCCCCGGCGGGGTCCCCGGGGTCAAGGTCTACCTCAACCCCTCGGCGAACGGCGCCGACCGGGCCGCCGAGACGGTCCGTGAGGCACTGGCGAGGCTGGGCCACGGCCAAGCGTTCGACTCGCTGCCCCGGGCGGAGGGCTTCCCGTTCTTCGCCCTGGACCTCGGCGACTGGGACGCCCCGCGGGTGAAGGTCTACCTCAGGCACCCCGGCCTGTCCCCCGCCGAGGCGGGCTCCCTGCCCCGGATGACCCCCGCACCGGGCCGGGAAGGGCTGGAGGAGTTCTTCCGCACCGTCGGTGACCTCCCCGCCAGGGACCTCACCGACGACGAGGGCGCCGACCGGCTCACCGGGCGCCCCGCCCTCACCTGCCACTCCTTCACGGAGACGGCGACCGGGCTGCCCAGCGGATACACGCTCCACGTGCCCGTCCGCGACTACGTCCGGCACGACGGCGAGGCGCGGGAGCGGGCCGTGGCCGTGCTGCGCGGCAATGGCATGGACAGCGCGGCCCTCGACCGGGCGCTGGCCGCCGTGAGCCCGCGCCCCCTCGGCGACGGCGTGGGCCTGATCGCCTATCTGGCCCTGGTCCACCAGCACGGCCGGCCGCGGCGGGTGACCGTCTACGTCTCCTCCGAGGCGTACCAGACCCGGCCGCCCCGCGAGACGGTCCCCACCGGTGACCGGGTGCGGGCCCGGCTGTGAACTCCGCCGGGACACCGAACTCCAGGACGCCGGGCACCGAGCACGCCGGGACACAGAACTCCGGGACACCGCACGCCGAGCACGCCGAAACACCGAACGACGAACAGACAGGAGCAGGGGCAGCGTGGAGCCGTACAGGATCAAGGTTGTCGAACCGATACCCGTCACCACACGGCAGCAGCGCGAAGCGGCGCTGAAGCGTGTCAACTACAACCTCTTCGACCTGCGCGCCGAAGAGGTGACCATCGACCTGCTCACCGACTCGGGCACCGGGGCGCTGTCCGCCGCCCAGCTCGCCGCGGGGATGGCGGGCGACGAGTCCTACTCGGGCTCCCGCTCGTTCTACCGCTTCCACGAGACGGTCACCGAGCTCACCGGCTACGCGCACATCCTCCCCGCCCACCAGGGGCGCGCCGCCGAGCGCGTGCTGTTCACCACCCTGCTGGAGCGCGGCGACCTCGTACTGTCGAACACCCACTTCGACACCACCCGGGCCAATGTCGAGCTGAACGACGCCGAGGCGCGCGACCTGCCGTGCCCGGAGGCCAAGAACCTCGACAGCACCGACCCGTTCAAGGGCAACATCGACCTGGACACGCTCGCCCGGACGCTGTCCGGGCCCGACGGCTCCCGGGTCGCCGTTGTGGTCATGACCATCACCAACAACGGCGGCGGCGGCCAGCCCGTCTCCATGGAGAACCTCAAGCGGACGGCCGCCCTGTGCCGTCAGCACGGGGTGCCGCTCTTCCTGGACGCCGCCCGCTTCGCCGAGAACGCCTGGCTGGTCACCCGCCATGAGGAGGGCTACCGCGACCGCACCCCCCGGCAGGTCGCGGAGGAGGCGTTCCGCCTGGCGGACGGCTGCATGATGAGCGCCAAGAAGGACGGCATCGTCCACATCGGCGGCTTCATCGGCACCAACGACCCGGAGCTCGCCCAGAAGTGCGAGCTGCTCCTCATCGCCACCGAGGGATTCGCGACCTACGGCGGTCTGGCCGGACGCGACCTCGACATGATGGCGCAGGGGCTGACCGAGGTGACCGAGCCGAGCTATCTCGCCGAGCGCGCCGAGATCGCCTCCCACCTCGCCCACCGGGTCCGCGCCGCGGGCGTGGACATCGTCGAGCCGCCGGGCATGCACGCGCTCTACCTCAACGCCGGGCGGTTGCTGCCGCACATCCCGCCGCACCACTACCCCGGCCACGCCCTGGCCTGCCAGCTCTACCTGGAGGGCGGCATCCGCTCGGCCGAGCTGGGGTCGCTCTACCTCGGTGAGGAGGACGAGCACGGCAACCCGATCAAGAGCGCGCCGTACGAGCTGGTCAGGCTCGCCCTGCCGCGCCGGGTCTACACCCGCAGCCACTACGACCACGTGGGCGAGACGCTCGCGAAGATCGCCAAGAACGCGGACCAGGTGTACGGCTTCCGGATCACCGATCAGTCCCCGATCCTGCGCCACTTCCGCGCCACGCTGGAGCCGGTGCCCGTCAGGGGCTGACCTCCGCACGGCCGCACGCACGACCGCACGCACCACCACACGCACGACCGCACGCGGGCCCGGCACCGGACACCACCGGTGGCGGGCCCGCGTCGTACACACGCCTCGCGCGTCCCGCCTCGTACGCCTCAGCCGTTGCCGAACGAGCCGCTGCTGCCCTCGCGCCAGGTGGGCCGGTCCTCGGTGCCGCCCTTGCCGGAGTCCCGGGTCCCGGAGCCGCCCAGGTCGTACGGGAGCCGACGGCTGCCGTCCCGGTGCAGCTCATCGGGCTCGCGGTTCTGGGTGACATAGCCGACGCTGTCCTCGTCGTCCTGGTGCCCCGGGCCATGGCCCGCCGCCCGCGCCTCGTGGTCGGCCTCCTGGGCCTTCTGCCAGGAACCGGCGCGGCGTTGCGGCTGCTGGGGCGGGACCGGCTCACGGGCCCGTAGCCGTATCCCCCACCACACGGCCCCGAAGCACAGGATCACGACCACCAGCCCGACGATGAACGGCCCCGTCCCGACCAGCAGGTCCCGGGTCACGGCGAGATCCTCGGTGTACGTATCCATGGCGGCCGGGTACCCGGACCCGCCCGGATATCACTCCGGCCCCACCTGCGTCACGCACGGCCCGGCGTCACCGCCCGGCGTCACCGAGGAGCCCCCGCGTCACCGCCCGGCGTCACCGAGGAGCCTCCGCGTCACCGCCCGGCGTCACCGAGGAGCCTCCGCGTCACCGCCCGGCGTCATCGGGGAACGCCCCGCGTCACCGCGCCGCGGAGCCCTCCGCCGCCCGGATCGCGTCACGGTAGGCGCGGGCCGCCGCGCGCAGCGCCGCCTCCGGGTCCACGCCGTCCGCCTCGGCGCGCACCGCGAGCGCCAGCAGCTCATAGCCGATGCCCGCCCCGTCCGGCAGGGCCACGTCGAGCCCGGCCATCCGGGCGCGGGAGGCCAGCTTGGCGGTCAGCGCGAGCGAGGGCTGACCGAGCGGCACCCCTTCGGTGACCGAATCGCGCCGCTTCTCGGCCGCCTTGGTCCGCAGCCAGTGGCGCCGGACGTCCTCCGGGGTCTCGGCGGCCTCGTCGCCGAAGACATGGGGATGGCGGTGGATCAGCTTGTCCACGATGCCGCCCGCCACATCGTCGATCGAGAACGGGTGCTCGGGGTCGTCCTGGGCGATCCGGGCGTGGAAGACGACCTGGAGCAGCACATCGCCGAGCTCCTCGAGCAGCGCCTCGCGGTCGCCCTCCTCAATGGCCTCGACGAGTTCGTACGCCTCCTCGATGCCGTACTTCACCAGCTCCTCGTTGGTCCGGGTGCCGCTCCACGGGCACTCGGCCCGGATCCGGTCCATGACCTGCACCAGGTCGAGCAGCCGCGCGCCCGGCAGATCGTAGGAACCGGGCAGCAGCTCCAGGTCCGGCATCGCCTCCCGGCCGGATCCGGCCAGCCGCGCCAGCCCGTCGGTCAGCTCGGACTCGCCCTCGGCGGAGGTGATCACGACGGCCGTGCGGCCGCCCTCCGCCACGCAGTAGTCGACCAGCTCGCGCGCGCCCGGTGCGCCCGGCTCCACCTCGACGCCCGCATCCCGCAGATACGGCAGCTGCGGATGGTCCGGATCGCCGGAGAGCACCCGGTCGGCGCCGCGCAGCGCCTGCCAGGCGGGCCAGGACAGCAGTCCGGGCGCCACCCGGTGGCTGGTGGTGAGAAGGACGATGCGCCCGGTGGGGGCGGCGGCGTCGGCGGGGACGGACGAGTCAGCTGCGGTCACCCTTGCAACGTAACTTACGCCTGCCCGGGGGTACCGCCGGAGGTCCGCAGCCATGCCTCCTTGGCCAGGACGGCGGTGCCCTGGGTGTTGTCCCACTTTCCGTAGCGGGGGTTCACCCGGATGTCGAGCGCCTTGGAGGTCTGGGTGAACACCTGGTTGACCTTGGAGGTGCCGAGCTTGCGCAGCAGCGCGTTGCGCGTGAGGTCCATCCGGACCGCCTCGTCGATCCCGCCGGGCGCGATGCCCTGCTGGAGATACAGGGCGCGCAGGGCGGTGGCCCCGCCGCTCTGCTTCTCGGCGGCGGAGCGGGCGCGCTGGACCTCGCGGCGGGTGGGGTGGATCCCGTTGTCCTCACCGGCCCGCTCAATCACCCGGAACTGAATCATCCGGATCAGCGTGTCCTGGCTCAGCCGGCCGCTGCCCGCGACCATCTGAGCCGCCCTCGGGTCATTGCCCTGAGCCTGGCGGACGGCCTTGACCTGCGACTGGAGCTCGGACACGGTGATCCGCCCACCGTCCAGGACCGCCGCGGCACCGGGCCGCGGGGCGTCGCCGCACGCGGTGATCAGTGGCGCGGAGAGCAGCAGCGCGGACGCGGCGGAGACGGAGAGCGCAGTACGGCGGCGGATCATTGAGCCTCCCGGCAGAGATCGTGCGGCGCGACAAACGATCTGGCGTTGATCGATGGTATGGAGTCGGCGCGGCCTAGGCCACTGCTTGGACAACGATTCACCACGGTCTTGGTCAGCCTCCGGCCCCCGGCCCGCCGCCGGTCGCCCGGAGCCGGTGGCCGCCGTCGGCCTCCACGAGCTACCGCCCGCCCGAGCGCGCGGGCAGCTTCGTGCCGGGGCAGCCGCCCAACACCCGCGTCATCGCGCTCTTCTCGGCCCCGGTCACCCACAGCCCGTACGTCTTCTTCACCGCCACCTGGTGCGCCACATAGTCACAGCGGTACGCCTTGTTGGGCGGCAGCCAGGTCGCCGCGTCACCGTCGCCCTTGCGGCGGTTGGCCGAGGCGTCCACGGCGATCAGATTGAGCGGATCGTTGGCGAACGCCAGGCGCTTGGCCCGGTCCCACTTCTGGGCGCCCTTCTGCCAGGCGTCCGACAGCGCGACCACATGGTCGATGTCCACCTTGCTGTGGCCCCGGACGAACCGGACATCGCGGCCGGTGTACGGATCGTCGGTGAGCGTGCCCGAGGCGACCAGGCAGTGGCCGTCGCGGAACCTCACGTCCTTCAGGTCCCGCTTGAGGATGTCATCGCGGGTCCCGCAGCCGTTGTCGTCGGTGTCCACCCACGAGCTGCCGAACTCGCTCCGCTCGTAACCCGTCTTCGGCGCACGGCCTTTGACTGTGAGCGAGGACACAGCCGCCAGGGCCGAGCCGGACGCCGCGGGCCGGCTCGGACCGCTCCCGCCCTCGTCAGCGCCCTTTCCGTCCTGGTCACCGGCCTTGCAGCCGCCGACCGCCAGCAGCACCGCCAGCACCGCCGCGGAACTTCGCATCGGTATGCGAAACCGTCCCCGCAACCTTCCCGCCCCCTTCGCGTATCTTTTCGCACAGACCGCCCACACGATAAGGACCCTGGATGGACACGGCCGCAACCGCTCCGCCCGGCACCGGCGCCGAGGGGGCGACCGCCGTCATCAGGGGGCGTACCCGGCTTCTGGCGAGGGCAGGCGTACTGCGGCATCCGAAGGCCGATCCGTACTGGCTGGCCCTCGCCCTCTTCGCCGCCTTCACGGCGCTGTCGGTCTGCCGCTACCGCCGCATGGCCACCATGTCCTGGGACCTGGGCATCTTCGAGCAGGCGATACGGGCGTACGCGCACTTCCAGGCGCCCATAGCCGATCTCAAGGGCCCCGGCGCCAATATCCTCGGCGACCACTTCAGCCCCATAACGGCCCTGCTCGGCCCCGTCTACCGGCTCTTCCCCGGCCCGGTCACCCTGCTGGTCGCGCAGGCGGCGCTGTTCGCCGTCTCCGCCGTCCCCGTCACCCGCGTCGCCGCCCGGCTGCTGGGGCGCGGCCGGGGGCTCGCGATCGGCATCGCCTACGGGGTGTCCTGGGGCCTCCAGCGCGCCGTGGACTTCGACTTCCACGAGATCTGCTTCGCCGTTCCGCTCATCGCCTTCTCCCTGGAGGCGGTGATACGCAGGCGTTGGTACCCGGCGCTGCTGTGGGCCGCCCCGCTGGTCTTCGTCAAGGAGGACATGGGCGCCACGGTGGCCGCGATCGGCGCGGTCGTCTGGATCCGCGCCCGGCGCGACCCGGAGCGCGGCCCCCGCGCCGTCCCGCTCGCCGTCGCGCTGATGGGCTTCGGCGTCGCGGTCTCGGCGCTCGCGCTCGGCGTCGTCATCCCCGGCTTCAACGGCGCCGGCTCGTACGACTATTGGGACAAGGTCGGCAGCGGCGGTGAGCAGACCGGCACGATCCCGTTCGGCACCGCGCTGCGCACCCTGCTGTGGATCCTGCTGCCGACCACCGGTCTGCTGGCGCTGCGCTCCCCGCTGCTGCTGGCCGCCGTGCCCACCCTAGGCTGGCGCTTCCTCTCCCACGACGACCACTACTGGGGCACGGACTGGCACTACAGCGCGGTGCTGATGCCGGTCGTCCTGCTGGCCCTGGTGGACGCCCTGGACCGGGTCCGTGACACCCACCGGCCCTGGCTCGCCTCGTACGCCCGTCAACTGCCCGCGGCGGTGTGCGGCGCGGCCCTGGCGCTGTCGTCCTCCATGCCGCTGTACGGCCTCACCCAGGGCGCCACGTACGACAAGTCCCCGCAGACGCGGGCGGTGGAGCGGCTGCTGGACCGGATCCCGGACGGGGCGACGGTCGAGGCCAACGTCGGGCCGATAAGCCGGCTCACCAGCCGCTGCCGGGTGCTGTGGGTCGGCGCCACACAGGGCATTCGGCCGGACTACATAGCCCTGCAGGAGCCGCCGGAGCGCACCGAGCGGCAGGTGATCGAGTACGCCGGGCAGCTCCACCCGGGCAGCTCGTACACGCCCGTGGGCTCCACGTCCGGCTACTTCGTCCTCAAGCGGGGCTAGGGTCCTTCCGCGGCTCGCCGCAGGCGTCACGGTCCGCCGGACATCCCGTAGGCCCGGCCCGGGCTCCCGCGTCGGCTCAGCCCATGGGCTTCGGGGCGATCAGGGCGAACGGCGCCCCCTGCGGATCCTTCACCACCGACATCCGGCCCGCGACCATGTCGTACGGCGGGCGGAGGACCGTCCCGCCCTCGGCGGACACCTTGGCCGAAAGGCGGTCGGTGTCCTCGACGGCGAAGTAGACCAGCCAGTGCGGGGGCACCTCCGGCGGCATCCCCTCCCGCAGCGGCTGGAGCCCGCCGACCGTGCGCCCGTCGACGGAGAGCTCGAAATAGCCCTCGGCGCCCTCGCCCTCCACGGGGGTCGACTCCACGCCCAGCGCCTCCGCGTAGAAGGCCGAAGCCGCCTCCCGGTCGGTGGTGTTGAGCTCGTTCCAGATCAGCGTCCCCGGCTCGTTGACGAGGCCCGCGCCGGTGAAGCCGAGCGGCTGCCAGACGCCGAAGACCGCCCCCAGCGGGTCGGCCGCCACCAGCATCCGCCCGAGGTCCATCACATCCATGACCGGCATCAGCACGGTGCCGCCCGCCCGGCTGATGGACTCGGAGGTGGCCTGGGCGTCGGCGGAGCAGAAGTAGGTGGTCCAGACGGTCGGCGGCGGGGCCTCCTCGCCCACCGACCGCGCGGACATCACCCCCGCGACGGGCTTGCCCCTCAGGGAGCAGGTCGCATAGCCGCCGGTCTCCGGAGGGCCGACCTCTCCCTCCCAGCCGAACAGCCCGGAGTAGAAGTCCAGGGCGGCCTGTTGGTCGGGGACCATCAGATCGATCCAGCAGGGCGTTCCGGGCTGATAGTGCGTGACTTCGGGCATGGGGCCGCCTCCGTATCGCCACTTCCGGCCGTGTACGGCCGGTACGGGATGCCCCCATGGCCCATTCTCCTCCGGCGGGGCCGTCACGCCACTCGGCGCGGACCGCTACGCCGCGCACCGGTTCGTCGACGGGCCGTGAACGCGGCACAACGCCTTCCCGGCCGCGGCACGAAGCCGGGCGGCGGCCGGCCCGAAGGCCGACCGCCGCCCGGCGGTGGTGAGGAGAGGGTGCGTCAGGCGCTGCCGACGGCGCTTCCGGCCACCCACTGGCTCCAGTCCATGTTCCATCCGTTGAGGCCGTTGTCCGGCTGGACGGTCTTGTCCTTGGAGTTCTTCACGATGACGACGTCACCGACCTGGGAGTTGTCGTAGAACCAGGCGCCGTCCGTGTTGGGGTCGCCCGCGCCCTTGGTGTCCGACAGACCGACACAGCCGTGGCTGGTGTTGACGTTGCCGAAGATGGACTTGGCGCCCCAGTAGTTGCCGTGGATGAAGGTGCCCGAGGTGGACAGCCGCATGGCGTGGGGCACGTCCTTGATGTCGTACTCGCCCTTGCCGTCGTCGTCCGTGAAGCCGACCGTCGCACCGTTCATCCGGGTCTCCTTGAACTTCTCGGAGATCACCATCTGACCGTTGTAGGTCGTGTTCTCGGGGCTGCCGGCCGAGATCTTGATGGTCTTCAGCAGCTTGCCGTCGCGGACGACCTTCATCTCCTTGGTCGCGGCGTCGACCGTGGAGACCTGGGAGTGGCCGATCTTGAAGTTGACCGTCTTCTTCTGGACGCCCTTGACACCGGGCGACGCCTCGACGCCGTCCAGGTCCAGCTTCAGGGAGACGGTCGAGCCCGCCTTCCAGTAGTCCTTCGGGCGCAGGTCGAGCCGGTCGCCGCCGAACCAGTGGCCGACCACCTGCTGGCCGCTGCTGGAGGTGACCTTGATGTGGGACTCGACGTCCTTCTTGTTGGTCACCGCCTTGTCGAACCGGATGGACACCGGCATGCCCACGCCGACCGTGGAGCCGTCCTCCGGCGTGAAGTTGCCGATGAAGCTGTTGGAGGGCGAGACGGTGGTGAAGGACGAGTTCTCGGTCGCCTTACGGCCCTTGGAGTCCTCGGCGGACGCCCTGATCTTGTACTGGGTGGCGCGCTCCAGCTGCCCGCTCGGCTTCCAGGACGTCTTGTCGGGCGATATGGTCCCGGCCACGGTGTTGCCGGTCGCCGCGGACGTCATCGTGACGGAGGTGAGCTTGCCCCCACTCACCGTGACCTTGGTGTCACTGTTGATGCCCGCGTTCGTCGCACCGGCCTTCGGCGTGATCTTGATGTGGGCGTCCGACGCGTCCTTGGCCGCCGCCTCGTCGACCTGCGACTGCGACTTGTGCCCGTCGTTCTTGGCGTCGTCGCCGCCGCCATCCCCGCCGCACGCGGCGAGAGTGAGTACGCCGCCGAGCACGGCGGCCACGGCCACCAGCCCCTTACGGCGCTTGCCGTCCGTCATCACACGCTTCTCCATTTGACCTGGATCTTGATCTGGACCCCAGAAACCCCGGACCTGCCCGATAAGAACGCCTGTACCTTTTGGCCGGTTCCACGCACAGGAAAACTGTGCGCAAGGCCACTCGGCGAAGGCGCCAGTCAAGCGTAAGACCCGTCGGCACCCGGACCGGCACGGCTCAGCCGTCTTCGTCGCCCGGAATGCGGCCCTCCGGGCTCAATCGTCCTCGTCCAGGTCGGCGAAGGCCCCGGACCACTCGGCGGCGCGCGGATCGTAGTCGACGTGCTCGCTGCTCCAGGACGCCTGGGCCAGTTCGACCCCCGGCACCTCCTCCACCAGCTCGAACGGCTCGATCAGATAGGCCAGCGCCTCGGCCTCGTCCGACTCCACCATGCGGCGTGCGTGGCCCCGTTCCTCCGCGGCCATGGACGCATCGCCGTCGATCCGCTCGTACGTCGCGCGCCGCAGCCGGTCCGCATCGGTGATCTCGACCACGAGCTCCACACGAAGCCGGACGAATCGTGATGTCTCGGTACTCGTCATGCGACGGAGGTTAGGGGGCCGACCCGTCTCGCTTCCGCACGACCCGCAGTTGTCACTACGATCGGCGCACGGGGTCAATTTGCCGCAGCCTCAAGGAGGATGCCGTTGAACGCACGCCGACCGCTGCTGACCGCCGCCGCTGCCGGTTCGCTGCTGTGCGCCCTGTGGTTCGTCCCGTCCGCCAACGCCACGGTGGAGGACCCGGGATCGTCCTCGTCGTCCTCGTCGTCCTCGCGGACCTCCGAGAGCTCGCCCGGGTCCGGGCCCAGGACCGAGGCCGTGCCCGACGGGGATCTGGCCGACACCGGCAGTGTGGACGTCACCCCGTACCTCTTCGGCGGCACGGCCTTCCTGGGGCTGGGTGTGGCGATGGTGACCGCCTCCGTGCGGCGCACCCGCCCGGAGGCGTACTAGCCCCTTCGCCCGGAGGCGTGCCGGCCCCTGCGCTCGGGGGCGTGCCGGCCCCTGCGCTCGGAGGCGTGCCGGCCCCTGCGCTCGGAGGCGTGCCGGCCCCCGGCCCGGTTCAGTCCAGGGGGCCGGTCACCGACTCCACGGCCTCGATCAGCTCTCCGGATCGTACGAACGCGTCCGCCGCCGCCAAGTCGGGCGCCAGATAGCGGTCCTCGCCCGGCCCCTCGACGCCCGCCCGGCGCACCGCCGCCAGCACCGCCCGGCTCGCGGGCGCGGGCTCCAGACCCTGGCGCAGCTCGATGCCCCGGGTGGCGGCGACCAGTTCGACGGCCAGGACGCGGGCCAGGCTGTCCACCGCCGTGCGCAGCTTGCGCGCCGCCGACCAGCCCATCGAGACATGGTCCTCCTGCATGGCGGAGGACGGGATGGAGTCGACCGAGGCGGGCACCGCGAGCCGCTTCATCTCGCTCACCAGCGCGGCCTGGGTGTACTGGGCGATCATCAGCCCCGAGTCCACGCCCGGGTCGCCGGCCAGGAAGGGCGGCAGGCCGTGGGAGCGGTTCTTGTCCAGCAGCCGGTCGGTGCGGCGCTCGGCGATCGAGGCGAGGTCGGCGGCCGCGACGGCCAGGAAGTCCAGGACGTACGCGACGGGCGCGCCGTGGAAGTTGCCGTTGGACTCCACCCGGCCGTCCGGCAGCACCACGGGGTTGTCCACGGCGGAGGCCAGCTCGCGCTCGGCGACCAGCCGGGCGTGCGCGAGGGTGTCCCGGCCGGCGCCCGCGACCTGCGGGGCGCAGCGGATCGAGTACGCGTCCTGGACGCGCGGCGCATCGTCCTGGTGGTGCCCGGTGAGCCCCGAACCGGCCAGCACCCGCAGCATGTTGGCGGCGCTTGCGGCCTGCCCCGGGTGGGGGCGGATGGCGTGCAGCTCGGGCGCGAGGACGCGGTCGGTGCCGAGCAGCGCCTCCAGCGAGAGGGCGGCGGTCACGTCGGCGACGGTGAAGAGCCGGGCGAGGTCGGCGCAGGCCATGATCAGCATGCCGAGCATGCCGTCCGTGCCGTTGAGCAGCGCGAGCCCCTCCTTCTCGCGGAGCTCGACCGGCTCGATGCCGTGCTCGGCCAGCAGCTCGGCGGCGGGCCGCACCGTTGCGTCGGGCCCCTCGGCCTCGCCCTCGCCCATGAGCGCCAACGCGCAGTGGGACAGCGGTGCCAGGTCGCCGGAGCAGCCCAGCGAGCCGTACTCGTGCACGACGGGGGTGATCCCCGCGTTGAGGAGCGCGGCCATCGTCCGGACCACGACGGGCCGGACGCCGGTGCGGCCGGACGCGAGCGTCTTCAGCCGCAGGAACATCAGCGCCCGCACCACCTCGCGCTCCACCCGCGCGCCCATGCCGGCGGCGTGCGAGCGCACGATGTTGCGCTGGAGCTGGGCGCGCAGCTCGGGGCTGATGTGGCGCACGGCCAGCGCGCCGAAGCCGGTGGAGACCCCGTAGACGGGCTCGGGCTTGGCCGCGAGGTCGTCGATCACCTGCCGCGCCGCGGAGACGGCGTCGAGCGCCGCCTCGGAGATCTCGATCCGCGCGGTGCCGCGGGCTACGGCGATGACATCGTCGGCGGTCGTTCCGGACGTCCCCACCACCACAGTGTGCATATCCATATTCAGGCACCCTAGAGAGTGAATCCCCACCTGTCACCCCGCTACCCGCCCCTTCCGGGGCTCCGCCCCGGCCCCCCGCTCCTCAAACGCCGGAGAGGCTGGAATATGGGGGTCCGCCCGGGCCCCGGCGGTGTTGCCCCCGGCCCCAGCGGAGCTGAGCCCCTCAGCCCCGCGTGGCCAGGGACGAGAGGCCGTTTCAGCCCCTCCGGCGATCGAGGAGCGGGCTCCGGGACGGAGCGCCACGTCCCAGCCCCTCCGGCGATTGAGGAGCGGGCTCCGGGACGGAGCGCCACGTCCCAGCCCCTCCGGCGATTGAGGAGCGGGCTCCGGGACGGAGCGCCACGTCCCAGCCCCTCCGGCGATTGAGGAGCGGGCTCCGGGACGGAGCCCCGAGGGGGGCCGGGGGCCTGCCCCCGGTATCGGGAAGGGGCGGGGTGGGGAACGAAACGCGCCACGCCCGCGCGTAGGGGCTCAGGGGCACAGCCCCCAGCGGGACCCGGGGCGGAGCCCGGGGTGGGGGTCAGCGGCGGCCTCGGAAGCGGCGGCGTTCCGGGGGGCGGGCGGGAGACGTGTCGGCGAGGCGGATCACCGCGTCCTCCGCACCGCCGTCCCGGCCCGCCACAACCGGCTTCAGCGACCGGGCCGCCTTCGCCCGGTACTGGGCCGCGTCCGCCAGGCGGAAGAGGCGGCGGGCCGACGGCACCGGGCCGATCGGATCGCCCGTCGAGGCGATCCCGCAGGCCACCCCCTCGCCCAGCTCCAGCTCCGCCGCCCGCCGGCACAGCTCATCGGCCACCCGGACCACCTCGTCCGCCGGGGGCCCGACCCCCAGCAGGCAGAACTCATCGCCGCCCAGCCGGGCCACCAGCGCCCCGGGCAGCATCGCGCCGCATATGGACAGCAATGAGCCGAATCGTTCCAGCAGGCGATCGCCGACCGCGTGGCCGAGCGTGTCGTTCACCCGCTTGAGGCCGTTGAGGTCGCAGACCACCAGGCTCACCACCGTGCCGTCCGCGTGATACGCCTCCAGCGCCTCGTCCAGCCGTATGTCCACCGCCCGCCGGTTGCCGAGACCGGTCAGCGGATCGGTGAAGGCGAGGCGGCGGGCCTCCTCCAGGCGCTCGGTCTGGGCCAGCCCGGCGGCGGTCACCGAGGCCAGCACGGTCGCGAAGTCGGCGTCGTCGCGGTCGAAGACGGGCCGTCCGGCCGCCCGGGCCACATACAGCTCGCCCCACGCCCGCCCGTGCAGCACGACCGGGGCCACCACACAGCTTCCGCGGCCGCGCCGCCGCAGCGCGGCCACCCTCCCCCAGCTACCGCTGGGCGGGGTCGAGCCGGTGCCGGTGCCCACGCCCTCGGCCGTCTCGACCCAGGCGTGCGGCTCCCCACCCGCGGCCCAGTGCTCATGCAGGAATTCGGCGATCTCCGGGAAGTCGTGCACCGGGTACGACTCGTCCTCCGGCAGCCGCTCCTCGCCCGCCATCAGCTCGCCCACGTTGACCAGGACCCGCAGCCGCCCCCGCTCGCGCTCCCACATCGAGATCGCCGCGAAGCTGCCGTCGAGGGCGCGGCGGGCCGCCTCGGCCGCCGCGCCCACCGACTCCTGCGGGGTGTGCGCCGCCGCCATCTCCTGAGCGAGCCGCACGACGGCCCGCAATCGTCCGTCGACCCCGCCGGGCCGCCCGCCGATCTCCCCGTTGTCCGTCACGACGGCCTCGCATTCCTCACGGCCATGCATCGTTCGCTCTGCTCTCCAGCGTAAGAACGTCGAGAACAATCCGCTGCGGGCCGTTCACCCCGGGTATCCGAGCGAACGGTCACCCCCGGTGGCCGCTTCGCTCCCCCGGGCCGGGGCCACTCCCCGGATCCGGTCAACTTCCCCGGTCCGGGGTCGCTACTCCCCCGGTCGGGGTACTCCCCGGTCCTCGGTGCTCCGCCCGGTCCGGGTCCGTCACTCCCCCGGCCAGTTCGGCGGACGCTTCTCGTTGAACGCGGCCACGCCCTCCGCGCGGTCCCCGGAGAAGGCCACCGTCCGCCACGCCGCGTCCTCGACCTCCAGACCCGCCCGCAGATCCAGCCCCTGCCCCAGCCGCAACGCCTTCTTGGCGGCTCGCACGCCGACCGGGGAGTTCGCGGCGATGCCCCGGGCCAGCTCCAGCGCCTCGGCCCGGTCCTCGCCCTCCGCCGTCAGCCGGTCCACCAGGCCCAGCGCATGGGCCTCCGCGGCGGCCACCCGGCGCGCGGAGAAGATCAGCTCGGCGGCGCGCGCGGCGCCCACCCGGCGCGGCAGCAGTTGGGTGCCGCCGCCGCCCGGGATCACCCCGACCGACACCTCGGGCAGCCCCACCACGGCGGTGGGGTCGGCCACGATCACGTCACACGACAGGGCCAGCTCGAAGCCGCCGCCCAGCGCATAGCCGTGCACCGCCGCGATGGCGGGCATCGGCAGCTCCAGCACCCCGGTGTAGGCGGCGCGGGAGACCGGCCGGTGCCGCATCATCTCGGCGTCGGAGAGCGAGTTGCGCTCCTTGAGGTCCGCGCCCACGCAGAAGGCCCGCTCATGGGTCGAGGTCAGCACCACGGCCCGGACGTCACGGTCCCCGGACAGCGCCGCGCAGGCCGCCGCGATGGAGCGCGCCATCTCCGACGAGACGGCGTTCATGGCCTTGGGCCGGTCCAGCACCAGCTCGGCCACGAAGCCGTCCCTGCGGACCGCGACCCACTCCCCGTACCGCTGCTCACTCATCACGCACCCTCCCGGTTAACGACCGTGAACACACTGCCCGCGATCATTCCAGCTCCCCGGGGCGTGCGGAACCGGTGAGCCCCCGGACAGGCCCTAGCGGGCCCGCCGCCACCGGTTCAGGAAGCCCAGCAGGATCGACTGCTGCTTCTGCCCCTCCTCCCCCTGCCCCTCCGACTCCGGACCCGACCCCGGCCCCGTCGGGGCCTCAGCCGCGGACGCCGCGTCGGTCGCGAACGGCAGCGAGATCGGCGGGATGGGCGGCGGCGGAGGCGTCCCCGGCGACACCTCCTGCCGCCGGCCCGGCTGACCCGGGCCCGGCTGACCCTGCGGGCCCGGCTCCCCCGGCCGGGCGGCGGGCGGCGCACCGCGCCGACTCCCCGGCCTGGGAACGGGAGCGAACCGCACCGGCAGCGTGATCACCCCCCGTACGAAGATCCCGGACAGCCACTTCAGCTCCTCGATCTCCCCGGCGAGCGCGAGATCGGGGATCCGGTCCAGCAGCTTCTCCAGCGCGACGGAGGCGATCAGCCGGGCCGAGGACCGGCCGGGGCACGCGTGGGCGCCCGCGCCGAACGCCAGATGGGCCCGGTTGCCCTGCTTGTGCGGGGACCGCAGCAGGGCGTCCCGGTTGGTCGCCGCGAAGCTGATCATCACGGCGTCGCCCGCGCGCAGCCGCTTCCCGGCGAGGTTGGTGTCGTGGACCGGGAAGTAGAGCCCCATGTTGGCCAGCGGCGGGTCCGTCCACAGCACCTCGTCGAGGGCGTCCTCGACGAGCATGCTGCCGCCCATCAGATCGCCCGAGAACCGCTCGTCGGTGAGCAGCACCCGCAGGGCGTTGCCGATCAGTCCGGGCACCACCCCGGTCACCATCCCGATCAGCAGCAGAAGCTGCTCGACCAGCTCCTCGTCGCTCAGCCGCGCCGGATGGGCGATCAGCCAGGAGGTGATGTCCGCGCCCGGCTCGCGCCGCTTCAGGTCGATCAGCTCGCGCAGCGCCGCACCCGAGGTCCGGTCCCCGCCCGAGGGGTCCGAGCCGTCGATGAACGCCGCCACGCCCCGCAGCAGCCGGTCCATGATCTCCTGCGGGCAGCCGAAGAGCTGGTTCGTCACCATGATCGGGACCAGTGCGCAGTACGTCCCGATCAGCTCGGCCTCGCCCGCCTCGCAGAACTGGTCGATCAGCGAGTCGGCGATGCGCTCGACATAGTTCCGCAGGGCGCTGGAGTCGATCCTGCCGGTGGTGTCCTCGATGGCCCCGCGCAGCCGCCGGTGCTCCTCGCCGTCCACGAAGTCGACCTGCGGCCGGGGCCTGATGACCTGCGGGGCGTAGCTGGACTCCGGCAGCAGGCCCTCGTTCCTGGCCCGCCAGTGGCGGGGGTCCTTGGAGAAGGTCTCGGGGCGCCGCATGACCTCCAGCGCCGTGTCGTACCCCAGGCACAACATGGCCGGTACGCCTCTGTCCAGCTCCACCGGCGCGAGCGGCCCGTGGGCCTCGCGCAGCCGCCGGTAGACCGCGAAGGGGTCCGCACCGAACTCGGGCGCGTGGAGTGGTTCGACACCGGCCTCCCCGTGGGCGGGACAGCCCGGCGGAGGTAAGGCGCCCGGACGCTGAGCACTCGAATCGTAAAGCTGGGTCACACGTGCTCCTGGACACCGCCGGGCCCACCCCGCGGGCGGACGCGGACGGTGCTACTTCGACGACAGGACCTGGGATCCACCGAGTGGATCTTGCGGAGGTAGGCTAGCCCAACGGGCCCCGCCCCGCGCCCAGTTCAGTGATCCGGTCAGCGCCACCGGAACGATCCGGCCGCCCGCCCCGCACGGGTCACGCGCGACGGCTCAGCAGCCACGGCTCCACGACCCCGAGGCCACGCACCGGCCGCTGCCACATCGGCTGCAGCGCGAAGCGGTACGAGGGCGGCTCCTCGCCCTCCTTCTCCGCCGCGGCGGCCGCCTCCGCGGCCTCCGCCTCCGACACCGGGGCCTCCCCGGTGCGGCTCAGCTCCTCGGCGAACGCGCCGTCCACCAGGACCGCGTTCTTGGGGGCTATGGACGTCAGCCGGCTGGCCAGGTTCACCGTCGTGCCGAAGACATCGCCCATCCGCGTCGTGACCGTGCCGAACGCGATCCCGACCCGCAGCTCGGGCATCGTCTCGTCATGCGTCAGCGTCTCGATCAGGCGCAGCGCGATCTCGGCGGCGATGCCCGCGTCGTCGGCCGCGTAGAGCACCTCGTCGCCCAGCGTCTTGATCAGCCGCCCGCCGTGCGCCGCCACCAGGTCGGCGGCCGTGGTCTCGAACGCCTCGACCAGCTCGCCGAGCTCCTCCTCCTCCAGCCGCCGGGTCAGCCGGGTGAAGCTCACCAGGTCCGCGAAGCCGACCGCCAGCCGCCGGTCCACCATCTCCACGTCGTCCGCCGCCTGCACCACCCGGCCGGTCGCCGCCGCGAGCTGGCGCCGGTAGACGTAGACCAGGAACTCCTCCAGCTCCGGCAGCAACAGCTCGACCAGCGGATACGCGATCTCGGTCCGGGTCATCCCGGTCTCCTGGGGGTCGGTGAGCCCCTCCAGGAAGGAGTCGATCTGCCAGTCGGCGAGCCGGGCGGTGGTCTGGCCGGTGGACCGCGCCACCTGGATGGCCATCGGCTCGCTCAGCAGCCCGGCCTCGACCAGACCGGACAGCCGCCGCAGCGCCAGTACGTCGGCCTCGGTCAGCGCCTTGGCCTGGCCGATGTCGGCGAACCCCATGGCCCGCCAGAAGCGGGTGGCCAGCTCGACCGAGACGCCCGCGCTGCGGGCGGCCTGGAAGGGGGTGTAGCGCCGCTCGGCGCCGAGGATCAGCTGCTCCAGCCGGAGCGCGATGGGGTCCGGCTGGTCCTCGTCGGGGGGCTCCGCGGCGGCGCTCTCCCGCGCCCCGGTGTCCCGTACGGCCCCGTCGGGCGCGGCGGCGTCCAGCACCTCGCGCTCCTCGGCCGTGCCGGAACCCGCGTCGTCGGCGGTCACCGCCCGCCCCCTGTCCGATCCCTGCGCACTGCCCTTCCGTTCCCTCTTCCCGGCCCGGTCCCGAGCTCGCCCACAGCCGCCCCGAGCTGGACCGACCGCGACCACGATACGTCAGGTGTGCCGTAGCTCACTCTCCTAGGGGAGGGTCATTCCTCCCTCGGTACGGAGCGTAGATGCACGATGTCCCCGGCGGAGACCGGCTCCTGAACCCCGCCTTCCGTGGCCAGAACCAGACGCCCGTCGCCGTCGATCGCGACCGCCTCGCCGACGCGCTCCCGGCCGCCCGGAAGCTCGGCCCGCACCTGGCGCCCGAGGGTCGCACAGCCCGCCGCGTACGTCTCCTGGAGGCCGCTCGCCCCGGGGTCGCCCTCGAAGCGGCGCCACTCCCCGTACCACTCCGCGATCGAGCGCAGCACGGCCCGCAGCAGCGGATCGCGGTCGGTGGAGATCGCGTCCGCCAGGGCCAGCGACCCGGCGGTGGGAACGGGAAGTTCACCGGCGCGCAGCGAGACGTTCAGCCCCATGCCGATCACCACCGCGTCCCCGGCCCGCTCGGCGAGGATCCCGCCGAACTTCCGCTCCTCGCCCCCGACCGTCACCAGCAGGTCGTTCGGCCACTTCAGCGCGGTGTCCACGCCCGCCGTACGACTGAGCGCCCCTGCGGCCGCGACCCCGGCCAGCAGCGGCAGCCAGCCCCAGCGCTCCGTGGGAACGCCGGCGTCGCCGGGCCGTAGCAGGATGGAGAAGAAGAGCCCGGACCGGGCCGGGGCCGTCCAGGCGCGGTCGAGCCGGCCGCGCCCCGCGGTCTGCTCCTCGGCGATGAGCACCGCGCCCTCGGGGGCTCCGGCCCGGGCCCGGGTGACCAGATCCGTATTGGTCGAGCCGGTCGCCCGCACCACCTCGAGCTCGGTCCACAGCCCGCCGGGGCGCACCAGCCCCCGGCGCAGCGCGGCGGCGTTCAGCGGTGGCCGTTCCAGGTCGGACCAGCGTCCGTGCGCGTCACCCGGGCTCCCTGAGGTGTCAGAAGGCGTCATGGGGGCCAGCCTAGGGTCAGGAGGTGTGGCCAACGACGCAGTGCCACCAAGCGGTGCCGCCGATACGCTACGTGCCGGTAGCCCAGCCAGCGCAAAGCCGCCGAACGGTCCGGAACTCCCGAAGTCCGGAACCCCCGAAACCCGACAGGCCCCGTCTGATCACGATCACCACCCGTACGACCCCGTCCCCCGCCTTCCCCCGATCCTGAAGACCCCGCCGTATCCACCCCCAGGACGAGCAGGAGCCGCATCCCGATGTCCACCGAGCCGGAGACCGCCCCCGAGATTCCAGACCGTCACACCACCGCGGGGAAGCTCGCGGACCTGCAGCGCCGCATCGAAGAAGCGACCCACGCCGGGTCCGCGCGCGCGGTGGAGAAGCAGCACGCCAAGGGCAAGCTGACCGCACGCGAACGCATCGACCTCCTCCTGGACGAGGGGTCCTTCACCGAGCTCGACGAGTTCGCCCGGCACCGCTCGACCAACTTCGGCATCGACCAGAACCGGCCCTACGGCGACGGGGTCGTCACCGGTTACGGCACGGTCGACGGCCGCCCGGTGGCCGTCTTCTCCCAGGACTTCACGGTCTTCGGCGGGGCACTCGGGGAGGTGTTCGGCGAGAAGATCGTCAAGGTCATGGACTTCGCGCTGAAGACCGGCTGCCCGGTCGTCGGCATCAACGACTCCGGCGGCGCCCGCATCCAGGAGGGTGTGGTCTCCCTCGGCATGTACGGCGAGATCTTCCGCCGCAACACCCACGCCTCCGGGGTGATCCCGCAGATCAGCCTGGTCGTGGGCCCCTGCGCGGGCGGAGCGGTCTACTCCCCGGCGATCACCGACTTCACGGTGATGGTCGACCAGACCTCCCACATGTTCATCACCGGCCCCGACGTGATCAAAACGGTCACCGGTGAGGACGTCGGCTTCGAGGCGCTGGGCGGCGCCCGGACCCACAACACCACCTCCGGTGTCGCGCACTACATGGCCGGGGACGAGAAGGACGGCATCGAGTACGTCAAGGCCCTGCTGTCCTACCTCCCCTCCAACAACCTCTCCCAGCCCCCCGCCTTCCCCGACGAGGCCGATCTGGAGGTCTCGGACGAGGACCGGGAGATGGACACCCTCATCCCCGACTCGGCGAACCAGCCGTACGACGTGCACAAGGCCATCGAGCACGTGCTGGACGACAACGAGTTCATGGAGACGCAGGCGCTCTTCGCGCCCAACATCATCACCGGCTTCGGCCGGGTCGAGGGCCACCCGGTGGGCATCGTGGCCAACCAGCCGATGCAGTTCGCCGGCTGCCTGGACATCAACGCCTCCGAGAAGGCCGCACGCTTCGTACGCACCTGCGACGCGTTCAACGTGCCCGTCCTGACCTTCGTGGACGTGCCCGGCTTCCTGCCCGGCACCGACCAGGAGTACAACGGCATCATCCGGCGCGGCGCCAAGCTGATCTTCGCCTACGCGGAGGCCACCGTCCCGCTGATCACGGTCATCACCCGCAAGGCGTTCGGCGGCGCGTACGACGTGATGGGCTCCAAGCACCTGGGCGCGGACCTCAACCTGGCCTGGCCGACGGCGCAGATCGCGGTCATGGGCGCCCAGGGCGCGGTCAACATCCTCCACCGGCGCACCATCGCCGCCTCCGACGACCCGGAGACCACCCGCACCGAGCTGATCGCGGACTACGAGGACACCCTGCTGAATCCGTATATCGCCGCCGAGCGGGGGTATGTGGATGCTGTGATCATGCCCTCCGAGACCCGTCGCCACATCGTCCGCGGGCTGCGGACCCTGCGGAACAAGCGCGAAGCGCTGCCCCCGAAGAAGCACGGCAACATCCCCCTCTAGCCCCCTAGCGAAGGGCTGTTTCCATGATCCGTATTGTCCGGGGCAACCCGACCCCCGAGGAGTTGGCCGCCGCTCTGGCGGTGGTGCAAGCACGCGCGGCAGCCGCCATGGCCGCCGCGCAGACCGAGGACGATCCGGAGGAGTGGTCCGACCCGGCCCGCACCGTCCCCAGCCACCGGGTGCCGCACCCGGGCCCCAAGGCGTGGCGCACCACCTACTGGCCCGCCTGAGCGGCCCGCGGCGGGCCGAATGGCAGCTTCGCGCCGGGGCGCCTGAGTACGCGTACTCAGGCGCCCCGGCGTCTGTTGGCCTCAGGATCGGATTCATGCTGTGGTCCGAGCCGCCCGATGAGCCGCCCGAGGAACTGCGGCGGGCCGAGGCCATGCTCCGCCGCGCCCGCACCGTCCTGACGGTCTCCGTGCTGCTGGCGATGTGCATCCTCGGCATGTGGCCCTAGCGGACGGCCCCGGCGGACGGCCCTGGCCCGCGGCCCCGTAGCAGGTGGCTCCATAGCGGGTGGCCCTGGCCCGCGGCCCTGCTCCGGGAGCGGCTTACCCTGGTGCGCATGACTGCGCAGCGCACTCTCGTCCTCGCGTCCGCCTCGCCCGCCCGGCTCGGGCTGCTGCGGCAGGCCGGACTGGCGCCGAAGGTGATCGTCAGCGGGGTGGACGAGGACGCGCTCAGCGCCGAGACCCCCGCCGAGCTGGCCCGGGTGCTGGCCGAGGCGAAGGCCACCGCCGTGGCCGGGCTTCCGGAGACGGCCGGCTCCCTCGTCGTCGGCTGCGACTCGGTGCTGGAGCTCGACGGTCAGGCGCTCGGCAAGCCGGCGGACGCCGAGGAGGCCACCGCCCGCTGGAAGTCGATGCGCGGCCGGGCCGGGGTGCTGCGCACCGGGCACTGCGTGATCGACACGGCCGACGGCCGCCGCACCTCGGCCACCGCGTCCACCACCGTCCGCTTCGGCGAGCCGACGGACGAGGAGATCGCGGCGTACGTCGCCAGCGGCGAACCGCTGCACGTGGCGGGCGCGTTCACGCTCGACGGCCGTTCGGCGCCGTTCATCGACGGCATCGAGGGCGACTCCGGAAACGTGATCGGGCTGTCCCTGCCGCTGTTCCGCCGACTGCTCGCCGAACTGGACGTGCGGATCACGGATCTCTGGAACGACTAGGGAATTCCGGCTGGGCGTTTCCCTGGACTTCTCTTTGGCCTTTCCCTGGATCTTCCCCGGATCAGGCCGGGCTGGGGGCGTCGTGGCCACCGCCCGCGGGCTCGGCGGAGGGCTCTGCGGGCGGCTCCGCCTCGTACCCCAGCAGGCTCAGCACGATCAGCCCCAGCACCACCATCAGGAACGCGAACGCCGCCCAGCCCACCAGGCCGACCGAGAACGCGCCCAACAGCCCGTGCACCACCGCACAGGTGATGAGCAGGATGCGGGCCAGGCGGCCGGGGGCACGGTCGCGCACGGCGGTGCGCAGCAGCACCACCCCGCACACCAGCAGATAGAGGCCGAAGAGGCCGCCCGCGACCCAGGTGCCGATCGACATCGCGTCGGTGTCGAGGCCGCCCATGGACATCTGCTGACGGTCCACGACCAGGCCGAGGATCCAGTTCAGCAGCGCTATGCCGACCGCCTCGACCATCAGCGTCACCGCCGCCACCGCGGCCACTGGTCTGCGCGCCACCGCGATCCCCTCCACTCTGTCAGTGGCGAAGCACGCTACTAACGGGTAAGCGTCGCGACAAGAGGTGCGGACGTGCTGAACGCCGTGGCAAAGTTTCCGCCCGGCATTCGTAGGGTCTCCACAAAGAAACGTGAAGCGCCGCAGCACGGCGCGCCGGAGACCTTGCCCACATCGCGGACCGCGCCATGGCCCCGAAAACCGGGCGTACCGTGGAGCGACGGGGGATCCGGACGTTCGTCCAACGCGAGGTTCACGCTCCGTGTGGTCAAGCTCACGCCCGGGGTCTTCTCGGCGCGAGGTGTCGCCTGTACCTAAACTCGGCTTGTTTCAAGGAGGGAGCCATCGTGCGCAAGGTGCTCATCGCCAACCGTGGCGAGATCGCTGTCCGTGTTGCCCGTGCCTGCCGGGATGCCGGTATCGCGAGCGTAGCCGTCTACGCCGATCCGGACCGGGACGCTGTGCATGTGCGCGCGGCCGATGAAGCCTATGCGCTGGGCGGTGACACCCCGGCGGCCAGCTATCTCGACCAGGCCAAGGTCCTGGCCGCGGCCGCCGAATCCGGCGCCGACGCCGTCCACCCCGGCTACGGATTCCTCTCCGAGAACGCCGAGTTCGCCCAGGCCGTCCTCGACGCGGGCCTGACCTGGATCGGCCCCCCGCCGCACGCCATCCGCGACCTGGGCGACAAGGTCGCCGCCCGCCACATCGCCCAGCGCGCCGGAGCCCCGCTGGTCGCCGGCACCCCCGACCCCGTCTCCGGGGCGGAGGAGGTCGTGGCCTTCGCCGAACAGCACGGCCTGCCCATCGCCATCAAGGCCGCCTTCGGCGGCGGCGGCCGCGGCCTGAAGGTCGCCCGCACCATGGAAGAAGTCCCCGAGCTCTACGACTCCGCCGTCCGCGAGGCCGTGGCCGCCTTCGGCCGCGGCGAATGCTTCGTCGAGCGCTACCTCGACAAGCCCCGCCACGTCGAGACCCAGTGCCTGGCCGACACCCACGGCAACGTCGTCGTGGTCTCCACCCGCGACTGCTCCCTCCAGCGCCGCCACCAAAAACTCGTCGAAGAAGCCCCCGCCCCCTTCCTGACCGAAGAGCAGAACGCCCAGCTCTACACCGCCTCCAAGGCCATCCTCAAGGAGGCCGGATACGTCGGCGCGGGCACGGTCGAGTTCCTCGTCGGCAACGACGGCACCATCTCCTTCCTCGAGGTCAACACCCGTCTCCAGGTGGAGCACCCGGTCACCGAAGAGGTCACCGGCATCGACCTCGTCCGCGAGATGTTCCGCATCGCGGACGGCGAGGCCATCGGCTACGACGATCCGCCGATGCGCGGCCACTCCTTCGAGTTCCGGATCAACGGTGAGGACCCGGGCCGCAACTTCCTGCCCGCCCCGGGCACGGTGACCTCCTTCGTGCCGCCCGCCGGCCCCGGTGTCCGGCTGGACGCGGGCGTGGAGTCGGGCAGCGTCATCGGCCCGGCGTGGGACTCACTGCTGGCCAAGCTGATCGTCACCGGCGCCACCCGGCGGCAGGCCCTGGAGCGGGCGGCCCGCGCCCTGGCCGAGTTCCAGGTCGAGGGCATGGCCACCGCGATCCCGTTCCACCAGGCGGTGGTGACGGACCCGGCGTTCACCAGCGAGCCGTTCACCATCCACACCCGCTGGATCGAGACCGAGTTCAACAACACCATCGCCCCGTTCACCCCGACCGGCGCGGACGAGGCCGAGGAGCCCACCGCCCGCGAGACGGTCGTGGTCGAGGTCGGCGGCAAGCGGCTGGAGGTCTCGCTGCCCGCCTCCCTGGGCGTGGCCACCGCCCCCGCGGGCGGCTCGAAGAAGCCCAAGCGCAAGGCGGTCAAGAAGTCCGGCTCCGCCGCCTCCGGCGACGCCCTGGCCTCCCCGATGCAGGGCACCATCGTCAAGGTGGCCGTGGCCGAGGGCGACACGGTGGCCGAGGGCGACCTCGTCGTGGTCCTGGAGGCCATGAAGATGGAACAGCCCATCAACGCCCACCGCGCGGGCACCGTCAAGGGCCTGGCCGCCGAGGTCGGCGCGTCCCTCACCTCGGGCGCGGTCATCTGCGAGATCAAGGACTGACCCGCCCCACCGGACACCCGCCACGGCGGGCCCGGCCGGTCACCTCTGGACACTGTGGGTGAATCCGCCCCGCTGGACCTCATCCGGCGGGGCGGAGTGCTGCGAAGGGTGAGACGCGGGTGCGGGCGAGGGGTGGCCGGTGAGCCGGTGAAGTGGTGTCGCAGCCGTGACCCGGCGGGGCCGCGCAGCGGGATCCGCACAGGCCGAACGCCTGGACGCGGCAAACGGCGCCCTCGGCACCGGCCCGGTGACCGTGGCGGCGGCGCCCGGCGGTCGGTGTGCTGCTCGATACGGGCCCGCCGGGGAATTGCGGGCAGGCACCCCACGACAGGTACCCCACGAGCTTCCGTAGCGGGTCCCCGGGCCCGTCAGCGGTGGAGGGCCTCACGCAGGGCGCGTACCTGGTCGGCGAGGTTGCGTTCGCTGATGCGGGCCTGGGGGAACAGGAGGTCGAAGCCGTGGACGGCGCCGGGTACTTGGACCAGTTCGGTGGTGACGCCGGCGGCGGACAGGCGTGCGGCGTAGTCGAGGCCCTCGTCGCGGAGCGGGTCGATCTCCGCCACAGCGATGTAGGTGGGCGGCAGTCCGCTGAGGTCGGCGGCGCGGCTCGGGAAGGCGTACGGGTCGGCGTGGCTGTCCTTCGCGTAGTACCGCACGGCCAGTTCCAGAGCGCCTCGGTTGAGGACCGGGGTGTCGGTGAACTCCCGCGCCGAGGCGGTGGTCAGGCTGCCGTCCACGCCCGGGTAGGTCAGCGACTGGAAGAGCAGGCGCGGGCCTGCCTGGTCGCGGGCGCGCAGCGCGGTGGAGGCGGCGATGTTCCCGCCGGCACTGCCGCCGGCCACCGCGATGCGTGCGGGGTCGCCGCCGAGTTCGGCAGGGTTGGCGGCGATCCAGGTCAGAGCGGCGTAGGCGTCGTCGGCCGCGGCCGGGTAGGGGTGTTCGGGGGCGAGGCGGTAGTCGACCGAGACGACGACGGCCCGGACGTCGCGGGCGTAGCGCAGCGAGCGCCCCTCCTCGGCCTCGGGGGATCCGTAGGTGTAGGCGCCGCCGTGCACGTAGAGGATCATCGGCAGGTCTTCGGAGGTGTCGGGCCGGTAGACGCGCAGCCGCAGTTGTCCTCCGGGGCCGGGTATGTCCAGGTCCCGCACCGTGACCTGGTCGTCGACGGGGGTGCCGGGGCGTGTGCGCAGGGGTGCGTAGCGCTGGGGGTCGGCGAGGACTTCGTCGAGGCCGTAGACGGGGAAGACGCCGGTGTCGGCGGTGTCGAGCAGGGTCTGGATCTCGGGATCGACGGCGGGGACGGACATGGCTGATGGCCACCTTCCGGGTGGTGGACCGGGCGCTGCCCGGCCCAGGTGTGCGGAACTGACCTCAGTCTCTGCCGGTCACGAGCGGCGCAGAAGTGGCCCGAGGGCCACTATCTGCAACTATTGGGCCATGACCGTTTCGATACCTCACCAGGTGGCCGTTCTGGCCCTCGCGCCGGTGGTGGCCTTCGACCTCAGCATCCCGGCCCAGATGCTGGCCGCGGTCGAAACCCGCGCCGGACACGCGGCCTACGAGGTGCGCACCCTCACCCCGGACGGCTCCCCGGTGCCGACGGTGAGCGGGTACGGCATCACGCCCCAGGGCGACCTGTCCCTGCTGGAGCACGCCGACACGGTGATCGTCGCGGGGACCCGCTGCCCGGACGTGGTCGAGAACGGCACGGTGGACCCCCGTGTCGCGGAGGCGTTGCGTGCGGCCCGGCAGCGCGCCCGGCTGGTGTCCCTGTGCACCGGCTCGTTCATCCTCGCCGCCGCCGGCCTGCTGGAGGGCGGCCGGGCTGCGACCCACTGGCGCTACGCCCAGCAGTTCCGGCGGCTCTTCCCCACGGTCGACCTCGACATCCACCCGCTGTACGTCGCCGATCGCGGGATCCTGACCTCGGCCGGCGGCGCGGCGGCCATCGACCTGTGCCTGCACCTGGTCCGGGAGGACCACGGCAGCTCCGTGGCGAACCGGGTGGCGCGGTACAACGTCGTCGCGCCCATGCGGGACGGCGGGCAGGCGCAATACATCGAGCACCCGGTCCGGGAGGACGCGGAGGCGTCGACGGCCGGGGCGCGGACGCTGATGACAGAACACCTGGACCGGCGGCTGTCCCTCGAGGACCTCGCGGCGCACTGCCACATGAGCGTACGGACGTTCACCAGGCGGTTCCGGCAGGAGACCGGGCTCTCCCCCGCCGCGTGGCTCACCTCCGCCCGCCTGAGGCACGCGCGCCACCTGCTGGAGTCGACCGAGCTGTCCGTGGACGACATCGCCGCCAGGGCCGGTCTGGGAAGCGGTACGAACCTGCGGAAGCGCATGCGGGAAGCCCTGGACACCACCCCCTCCGCCTACCGCAGGGCATTCCGCTCCTCCTCCGCCGCGCACGCCCCGGAGCCGGCGCGGACCACGTGATGCCGCTCGGTGCCGGGCGACCGCGAGCCGTCCGCTTTCCGCACGGGCCGCCGGCCTCGGCGGACTGCCGCCTGCCTCCGTTGCCGTGGCGGCGGTCGACCCGCCGCGCGACGGAGAGCGCGGCCGGCCGAGCGCCTCGGCCGGCCGGGGTCACCGCCGAGCTGGTCCGGTCAGAAGTCGTACGGCTTCTCGGTGCTCCAGTTCAGCACGTCGGCCTCGTTCCAGCTGAACCGCGGCTTCTCGCCCTTCATGACGACGGAGTAGTAGGGGTTCTGGTGGCCGTCCGCGCCGCGCAGCGCGATGGCGAGCGACTGCGCCGTCTGGTGCTGCGAGCCGTAGTCGAAGAGGTTCACCGCGCTGTACACCTTGCCGCCGGGCCGGAGCGTGATGCGCTTGTCGCCGCCGGGGTTGTCCTTCTTCGAGTGCGGCAGTACGGCGTCGTCGTCGCCGAGCTTCACGGCCGGGTAGGAGGTGACCCAGCACGGCTTGGTGCCCTCGTTCGACGCGGTGACCAGCAGGTGGTCGCCCTGCTGCCCGGCGAACCGGTGCACCGCGGTGACCAGCAGCTCGTCGCCGCTGCACTGCTGGGCACCGATCGTTGTCGTCTTGCTCTCGACCTGCTCCGCGCCGCCCTTGCCGTCCCCGTCGGACGCGGACCGGCTCTGCGCGGTACCGGCGGCGTTGTCGCCGTCCGCCGCCTTCGAGTCGCCGTCGGCGCCGCCGCAGGCGGTCAGGCCCAGCGCCAGCGCGGCGGTGACGGCGGCCAGGGCGGCGGCGGTCAGCACCGCGCCGAACACCGCCGGACACCGCCCGACCCGCGTACGGTCCGGCCGGCTCAGCGGCCGCGCACCACGTCCTGGGGGAACGTCAGCTGACCGTTCATCCACCGCAGGGCCGTGGGCAGTTCGCGGCGCCAGGTGCGGAAGTTGTGGCTGCCCCGGTCCAGGATGATCGACTGCGCGCTCATCGGCGGCCGGACCGCGGCCAGGAACTCGCGGGTGGCACCGTAGTCGGGCTCGCCCCGGCGGCTGGAGGCCACCAGCACCGACACCTGCGGCTGGGGCAGATGGCCCAGCCGCCACAGCACATCGTGCTCCCGCTTCCTGCGCTCACCCGCCGGGCCCCGGCCGAAGAGGTCGCCGGTGGTGGGGTCGTTGACCACGCGGTAGTCGGGCGACAGGGCCGCGGCCGCGCTGTAGACGCGGGGGTGACGCAGGGTCAGCTGAAGGGCGCAGGTGCCGCCCGAGGAGTAGCCCAGCACACCCCAGGCGCTGGGGTCATGGCCGATCCGGTAGTGCGCCCGCAGCGCCTCGGGCAGGTCCCGGGCGAAGTACGTCTCGGCCTGGGGGCCGCCGGGGACGTCCACACACTCGGTGTCGCGGGGCGGGGCGATGGTGGGCCGCACCATCACGATGACCGCCGGCTGCAGCGCCCCGGTGCGGATCAGCCCGCCCGCCGTCTGGGGCAGCCGCAGATGCTGGGCCAGCAGGAAGGACCCGCCGGGGTAGCCGCTGATCGCCACGATCACGGGGAAGCGCTGCCGGGCGTACTGGCGCTGGAAGTACTGCGGCGGCAGATAGACATACGCCGGGTTGGCCGCCTGGCTGCGGCGGCCCAGGATCCGCACCGACTCGACCTTGCCCGCCTTGTCGGGCGGCCCGCTCGGCAGTCCGTGCACCGTGTTCAGCCCCTGCGGCGGGGCGGGCCGCACCAGACCGCCCGGCTCCCCGGCCGGCCCCGCGGCGCCGCCCTGCACATGGGACAGGGCCGCCGGTGCCGCATCGTCCTCGCCCAGCAGTTCGGCCCAGGACCCGTAGAACTGGAAGGTGCTGTTCACCGCGAGGGCCAGGGCGGCCACGATCGCGCACTGGGTCACGGCGAGGGCGGCCAGCCGGCCCGCCCAGGCCCGTACCCCCCGGCCCGCGAAGCGCGGCCACAGCCAGAGCGTCAGCCCCGCGCACGCCACGGCGAGGGCGATCATCACATACTCGAGTGATCGACTGGTCAGTCCCATTGTTCTTCCACTCCGGCGCACCGCAACGCACGGTGCCGTCGCCCTGTTTGATGCCGTTTCGCGGTACCCGCGTTGCCTGGCCAGGGCGTGCCTCCGGTCACGAAATGGCATGCTTGACTCACGGGCAGCCACGGCAGGGAGGACCGCGATGGCGATCGAGACAGCCACGGCGCAGACGCCACCGCGCCCCATGCGCGCCGACGCGCGCCGCAACTACGAGCGGCTGCTGGCCGAGGCGCGCACGGCCTTCACCCAGCACGGTACCGACGCTTCGCTGGAGGACATCGCACGCCGCGCGGGCGTCGGCATCGGCACGCTCTATCGCCACTTCCCCAACCGCACCGCGCTGATGGGCGCGGTCTTCCAGGGCGAGATATGCGCCCTGCTGGAGCGGTCGCGGGAGCTGGCCCAGGCGCCGCGGCCGTGTCAGGCGCTGATCGACTGGCTGCGCGCCATCGTGGACCACGCGAGCACCTACCGCGGACTCTCCCAGGCCCTGATGGCGTGCTCGGGCGACGAGACCTCGGAGCTGTCCCGCGGCTGCGGTCTGCCGCTGCGCGAGGCGGGCAGCGAACTGCTCGCCCGCGCCCAGCAGAGCGGTGCCGTACGGCCCGATGTGGTCATCGCCGATCTGATGCAGCTCACGAACGCGATCGCACTGGCCGTGGAGCAGTCGCCGGACGACCCGGAGTTGGCCGATCGGCTGCTGGCGCTGGCCTTCACCGGCCTCAAGGCCCGCTGACATCCGCCGGCGACCCTCGCTACGGGGTGTCCGGCGAATCCTTCCCCTCCCCACCAGCGGCTTAGCCCCTGGACCCCGGGGCCTGGGGCGGAGCCCCACCACGCGGCGGAGCCGCGTATCGATGCTGCGGGAAGGGACGGGGAGGGGAACAGCCCACCGCAGGCGCCACGGTCCGTCGGACACCCCCTAGCGGCGGCGCGGCGCCAGGTCCGCCACCCGCCCCGGCTGCTGCTCCGCCAGCGGCACCGCGGTGCGCAGCTGGGCGGAGCCGGGCCCGCCCGGGGGGTGGGGGTGGTTGCGGCGCGGCCCCGGCAGCGGCAGGCCCTCCTCGCCGCCGCCGCGGCCCTGGGACGGGCCCAGCCGCCCCGACTGCCGCCCCGCCGAACCGCCGCCCTCACCGCCCCCGGCCGGGCCGGACCCCACGCCCGGCCCGGCCACGGCGATCTGAACCCCCTGGTCCGCGAGGGCCTGGAGCTCGGTCAGGGCACGGTCGTCATGGGCGGGCGGCTCATCGGTCACCAGTCGTGTGATCACATCGGTGGGCACCGTCTGGAACATGGTGTCGGTGCCCAGCTTCGTATGGTCGGCGAGCACGACCACCTCCGCCGCCGCCTGGACCAGCGCCCGGTCGACGCTGGCCGAGAGCATGTTGGAGGTGGACAGGCCGCGCTCGGCGGTCAGCCCGCTGCCGGACAGGAAGGCGCGCGAGACCCGCAGCCCCTGGAGGGACTGCTCGGCGCCGCTGCCGACCAGGGCGTAGTTGGAGCCGCGCAGGGTGCCGCCGGTCATCACGACCTCGACCCGGTTGGCATGCGCCAACGCCTGTGCGACCAGCAGGGAATTGGTGACCACGGTCAGCCCCGGAACCCGCGCGAGCCGGCGGGCCAGCTCCTGGGTGGTGGTTCCGGCGCCGACGACGACGGCCTCGCCCTCCTCGACGAAACCGGCCGCGAGATCGGCGATGGCCGTCTTCTCCGCGGTCGCTAGATGGGATTTCTGCGGGAAGCCGGACTCCCTGGTGAATCCGCCCGGCAGCACCGCACCGCCGTGCCGGCGGTCGAGCAGTCCTTCTGCCTCCAGCGCCCGCACATCACGCCGTACGGTCACTTCGGAGGTCTGGACGACGCGGGCGAGCTCCCGGAGCGACACCGCTCCGTTCGCCCGCACCATTTCAAGGATCAATTGGCGACGTTCTGCAGCGAACACGAAACTGACAGTAACGCCAACGACCGTCTGTTTTCAGCAGCTTGCACCAATTAGCAGAAGTTGTACTTCTGTGAGGGCACGAAGTGCTATAAGGACCGGGTCTATGACTCTTCCTGAGTCTTCCGGGTGTGCAACTGCCGGGCCACCTCGGCGATCGAACCGGACAGCGAGGGGTAGACCGTGAAGGCTTTGGCGATCTGCTCCACCGTCAGATTGTTGTCCACCGCCAGCGATATGGGGTGGATCAGCTCGCTCGCCCGCGGCGCGACCACCACACCGCCGACCACGATGCCGGTGCCCGGACGGCAGAAGATCTTGACGAAGCCGTCCCGGATGCCCTGCATCTTCGCCCGCGGATTGCGCAGCAGCGGCAGCTTCACCACCCGGGCGTCCATCTTCCCGCCGTCCACGTCCGCCTGCGAGTAGCCGACCGTGGCGATCTCGGGGTCGGTGAAGACGTTCGCCGAGACCGTCTTCAGGTTCAGCGGGGTGACCGCGTCCCCGAGGAAGTGGTACATCGCGATCCGGCCCTGCATCGCCGCCACCGACGCCAGCGCCAGCACGCCGGTGCAGTCACCGGCCGCGTAGATGCCCGGCGCGCTGGTCCGGGACACCTTGTCGGTCAGGATGTGCCCCGACTCCGCCAGCTTGACCCCGGCCTCCTCCAGGCCGATGTCCGCCGTGTTCGGGATCGAGCCGACCGCCATCAGACAGTGGGTGCCGGAGATGACCCGCCCGTCCGAGAGCGTGACCTCCACCCGGTCCCCCACCCGCTTGGCGGCCTGCGCCCGGGACCGGGACATCACGTTCATCCCCCGGCGCCGGAAGACGTCCTCCAGCACCGCCGCCGCGTCCGGGTCCTCGCCCGGCAGCACCCGGTCCCGGCTGGAGACCAGCGTGACCTTCGACCCCAGCGCCTGGTAAGCGCCCGCGAACTCCGCGCCCGTCACACCGGAGCCGACCACGATCAGCTCCCTGGGGAGCTCATCCAGGTCGTACACCTGCGTCCAGTTCAGGATGCGCTCGCCGTCCGGCTTCGCGTCCGGGATCTCCCTCGGGTGGGCACCCGTCGCCACCAGCACCGCGTCCGCCACCAGCGTCTGCTCGCTGCCGTCCGCGGCCCGCACGATCACCCGCCGCGTGCCGTCCAGCGACTGCTGCGGCTCCACCCGCGCGCGCCCGCGCATGACCCGGCCACCGGCCCGGGTGACCGAGGCCGTGATGTCGTGCGACTGGGCGAGCGCGAGCCGCTTCACCCGGCGGTTGACCTTGCCCAGATCCACGCCGACCACCCGGGCCGCCTGCTCCAGCGGCGGGGTGTCGTCGGCGACGATGATCCCCAGCTCCTCGTAGGAGGAGTCGAAGGTCGTCATCACCTCGGCGGTGGCGATCAACGTCTTCGACGGCACACAGTCGGTGAGCACCGACGCTCCGCCCAGACCGTCGCAGTCGACGACGGTCACCTCCGCGCCGAGCTGCGCGGCGACCAGCGCCGCCTCATAGCCGCCGGGTCCGCCACCAATGATCACGATCCGAGTCACATGCTCCATTGTCCCGCACGGGTTCGAATGCCTTCAGCCCGGGGGGTTTCGCGGGGGCGACCGCCGTACGAAACCTCTCTCCGAACCCCCCGCCAAACCTCCCGCCCCGAGGGCCGTTCCACCCCTCTCCCGTACCCTCAGACCCATGTCGCTCTACGCCGCGTACGCCGGCAACCTCGACGCGCGGCTGATGTCCCGCCGCGCACCACACTCCCCGCTGCGCGGAACGGGCTGGCTGAACGGCTGGCGCCTCACTTTCGGCGGTGAGCAGATGGGCTGGGAAGGCGCCCTCCCCACGATTGTGGAGGCCCCGCGCTCCCAGGTCTTCGTCGCCCTCTACGACATCGCCCCCATGGACGAGGACTCCATGGACCGCTGGGAGGGCGTCGGCCTCGACATCTACCGCCGGATGCGGATCCGCGTCCACACACTGGACGGCGACGAGGCCGCCTGGCTCTACGTCCTCAACGGCTACGAGGGCGGACTGCCCTCGGCCCGCTACCTGGGCGAGATCGCCGACGCGGCGGAGTCGGCGGGGGCGCCGCACGACTATGTGATGGAGCTCCGGAAGCGTCCCTGCTGAGTCCGGTGTGTCCGGTTGACCCCGTTCCCGGGTTGGCTCGGTTCCCCGGTGGGCTCGGTTCCCCGGTTGGTCCGGTTTCCCGGTGGGTCTGGTTGGCCTGGTGGGCCAGGGGCGACGTGACTCTGCTGGGTCCGGTTGCCTGGTTGGGCCGGTGGGGCCGGGGCCAACGTGACCCTGGTGGGTCCAGCGGCAACGCGACGCATGGGTCCGGCCGTGAGCCCGGCGACAATGCAACGATCCGAACATCTCGGCGGACTCCGTCTACGCGCGTAGGCAGTTACCGGCTACCCTCGTGCGCGTGAACGCATCAGTTTCTTGGGACAGTCAGGGCGACCCGCACGCCGCCGCCGACGCCGCCGCCACCCGCCTGCGCGAGCTGACCGGCGCGGAAACCCACGACGTCGCGCTGGTCCTGGGCTCCGGCTGGGTCCCCGCCACCGACGCCCTCGGGGCGCCCGAGCACGAGTTCCCCGTCACCGAGCTGCCCGGCTTCCCGCCGCCCGCCGTCGCGGGTCACGCGGGCCGGATCCGGTCGTACCGGATCAACGACAAGCGGGCGCTGGTCTTCCTCGGCCGTACGCACTACTACGAGGGGCGTGGTGTCGCCGCCGTCGCACACGGCGTACGCACCGCCGTGGCCGCGGGCTGCAAGACCATCATCCTCACCAACGGCTGCGGCGGCCTCCGCGAGGGCATGCGCCCCGGCCAGCCGGTACTGATCAGCGACCACATCAACCTCACGGCCACCTCGCCGATCGTGGGCGCCAACTTCGTCGACCTCACCGACCTGTACTCGCCGCGGCTGCGCGCCCTGTGCCAGCAGGTCGACCCGACCCTGGAGGAGGGCGTCTACGCCCAGTTCCCCGGGCCGCACTACGAGACTCCGGCGGAGATCAACATGGCCCGCACGATAGGGGCGGACCTGGTGGGCATGTCCACCACCCTGGAGGCCATCGCGGCGCGCGAGGCGGGCGCGGAGGTACTCGGGATCTCCCTGGTGACGAACCTGGCGGCCGGTATGACAGGCGAGCCCCTCAACCACGAGGAGGTCCTCCAGGCGGGCCGCGACTCCGCCTCCCGCATGGGCAGCCTGCTGGCCCAGGTCCTCGACCGCCTCTGATCCCCGGTGGCGGCGTCACGGCGCCCTGCGCGGGTACTCACCCTTTGACTAACTGAACAGCGATGCGCGAGGTACGCGAGGTCTGCGGGGCGCGCGGGGTGCGCGGGGTGCGCGGGGTGCGCGGGGTGCGCGGGGTGCGCGGGGCGAGGCGGGGCGGGGTGCCCGGGAACGCGGGGCGGGCCGGGGTGCGCGGCCGGTTGTGTGGTGGGTGCCGGGGGCGGGGCCTCCGGGGCGGCGCCCTGGACCGCACATTTACGGCGCCGTTGGCCGGGGGCTTGCGTGGGCCGGAGATTGGCGCCACAAATATGCGTGAGCGTCCAGGACACCACCCCTCCGACCCCACCCCCTCCCGCCGTCCCGCGGCTCCCCGCCGGTGGCACGGACGCCTCGTCCGTCTCCGCCCCGACCCGGGTCAGCGGCCACCCGCCGGTGGCACGAGCTCGGGTCCGGTTCCGGCCCGCCCGGTGGCCGGGTGCTGGACGGTGTTGGACTCCGCCCCAGCCCCTCCCGCGCCTACCCGCGAGTGGCACGAGCCGCTTGTCCGACTCCGGATCGCAGGGTGGCGCCCGCCGCCCGACGGTGACTCTCCGACGCCGAGGCCATCGGTGGCTCCCTCTAGGCGGGCATGGATGGCGACGAGGCGCGAGGAGGCGGGACCGCCCTCAGATGCCGAGGCCCTCGGGGCACGGTCGCCGACGAGGCCGAGAGATGGAGGCGCACCCGCCCCCGAACGGGTCCGGAACCGGACCGGGCACGGTGGCGCACCCACCCCCGGACGGTCCGGAAACCGGCCGGGGCTCGTGCCGCCGGGGCGCGGTCGCCGACGCTCGGGAGGGGGCGGGGTCGGAGGGGCGGGGTTCTGGACGCTTACGTGTATTTGTGGCGCCAATTTCCGGCCCACGCAAGCTCCCGGCTAATGGTGCCGTAAATATACGGTCCAGAGCCCCGCCCCGGAGGCCCCGCCCCCGTACCCACAACGAAACCGGCCGCGCACCCCGGCCCGCCCCGCGTTCCCGGGCACCCCGCCCCGCCCCTCGCACCCCAGCAACCATCAACGCACCCGCACCCCGCATCCGCATCCGCACCCGCACCCGCACCCGCACCCCGCGCCCGCATCCGCACCCGCACCCGCATCCGCGCCCGCACCCGCATCCGCATCCGCATCCGCATCCGCACCACCCATACGACCACCCCCCAGGAGGCCCCCATGGCCACGGAGCCCGATCTCATCGCCCAGGCTCGCGCATGGCTTGCCGAGGATCCCGATCCCGAGACGCGGGATGAGCTCGGGAAGCTGCTCCAGGACGATGCCGTCGACGCGATCGCCGAGCGGTTCTCCGGCACGTTGCAGTTCGGTACCGCGGGGCTCCGGGGTGAGCTCGGGGCCGGGCCCATGCGGATGAACCGCGCCGTCGTCATCCGCGCCGCCGCCGGGCTCGCCGCGTATCTGCGGACGCACCACGGCCAGGGCGATCAGCACGGTCAAGGGCTGGTCGTCGTCGGGTACGACGCCCGCTACAAGAGCGCCGAGTTCGCCCGCGACACCGCCGCCGTCATGACCGGCGCCGGCTTCCGGGCCGCCGTCCTGCCCCGCCCCCTCCCCACGCCCGTCCTGGCCTTCGCCATCCGCCACCTCGGCGCGATCGCCGGCGTCGAGGTCACCGCGAGCCACAACCCGCCCCGCGACAACGGCTACAAGGTCTACCTCGGCGACGGCTCCCAGATCGTGCCGCCAGCCGACGCCGAGATCGCCGCCGAGATCGCGGCGATCCGCGGCCTGGACGACGTGCCCCGGCCCGAAACCGGCTGGGAGACGCTGAACGACGACGTCCTGGAGGCGTACCTCGCGCGGACCGACGCCGTTCTCACCCCGGGTTCGCCCCGGAACGCCCGCGTCGTCTACACCCCGCTGCACGGCGTCGGCCGCGAGACCCTCACCGCCGCGTTCGCCCGCGCCGGGTTCCCCGAGCCCGCGGTCGTGCCCGAGCAGGCGGAGCCCGACCCGGCGTTCCCGACCGTCGCGTTCCCCAACCCGGAGGAGCCGGGGGCGATGGACCTGGCCTTCGCTACGGCCCGCAAGGTCGCGCCGGACATCATCATCGCCAACGACCCGGACGCCGACCGCTGCGCCGTCGCCGTCCCCGCGATCACGAACCCCACGGCCCCCACGGACGCCGCGAGCTGGCGGATGCTGCGCGGGGACGAGGTCGGCGCGCTGCTCGCCACCCACCTCGTCCACAAGCGCGCCCGCGGCGCGTTCGCGACCACGATCGTCTCCTCGTCGCTCCTCTCCCGGATCGCGGACGACGCGGGGCTTCCGTACGCCGAGACGCTGACCGGCTTCAAGTGGCTGGCCCGGGTGGACGGGCTGCGCTACGCGTACGAGGAGGCGCTCGGCTACTGCGTGGATCCGGAGGGCGTACGCGACAAGGACGGGATCACGGCCGCGCTGCTCGTGGCCGAGCTGACGTCCGAGCTCAAGGAGCAGGGCCGCACTCTCGCGGATCTGCTGGACGACATCGCGGTGGCCCACGGGCTGCACGCCACCGACCAGCTCTCCGTCCGGGTCACGGACCTCTCCGTGATCGGCACCGCGATGAAGCGGCTGCGCGAACAGCCGCCCACCGAGCTCGCGGGGCTCGCCGTGACCTCGGCTGAGGACCTGACGCGGGGCACGGACACCCTCCCCCCGACGGACGGCCTGCGCTATCAGCTCGCCGGGAAGGGGAGCGTCCGCGCCGCCCGTGTGATCGTCCGGCCCAGCGGCACCGAGCCGAAGCTGAAGTGC
This sequence comes from Streptomyces yongxingensis, assembly GCF_055597465.1. Classification (NCBI taxonomy): domain Bacteria; kingdom Bacillati; phylum Actinomycetota; class Actinomycetes; order Kitasatosporales; family Streptomycetaceae; genus Streptomyces; species Streptomyces yongxingensis. Next base: position 6,435,645 of record NZ_CM145717.1, on the reverse strand, counting down.
TACCTGGAGGTGGTCGCCGACGTCCCCGCCGCCGACTCCCTCACCCCGGCCCGCGCCACGGCGGACACCGTACTGGCCGCGCTGAAGACGGACCTTTCGGCGGCGGCGGGAATCCAGCTCCCGGAAGCCGCCGACGCGGACGCGGACGTATCAGCCGCCGAGCCCGTCGCCGTCGCCCCCGGCGATCAGTGACGGCGCCGGAGCGGGCTCAGATCCGGTTGAGGTGACTGAACCCGGTGCCGGGCCCGAGGCAGGCCCGGAGGACGTGGGCGGGGGCGCCCGCCCCGGGGTCACAGCGTGGGCGTAGACGCGGTAGCGGAACGTGCCGCGCGGGGGTCGGCCACCCCCGGCGACGCCCGCGTCCCGCCCCCGGAGGGCCGGGCGACCGAGGCCAGAGGCCAGGCGGCGGAAGCACGGACCCGGGGTCCGGAGGCCGGCTAGCTGAAGGCCGGGAAGCCACGCCTGCCGCCGTGGGGCCGACCACCTCCGGCGGCGGGGCGGCTGGGCGGCCACGCGCGGCGGCCGGGACCAGGCGCCGGAAACCGGGCCAGCGGTCCAGCGGTCCAAGCGGTCAGCCGATGGCCAGCATGACGCCCAGCAGCACCGCACCCGCCAGCGTCGGGGCGATCACCTCGAAGGCCCATCGCACCTCCGGCGCCCCCTGGGCGCCCTCGCGCTGGGCGTTGAGTTCGGCCAGCTCGCGCAGGTCGCCGATCGCGGCGTCGGAGGGGGCCCGGCGGTCCTCGTCGGGCTTGTTCGCCGCGACATGGGCGGACGTGGTACCGAAGGGGTCCTCGGAGGCCGCCCTGGCCTGCTGCCGGGCGGCCCGCTTGCGCCGGCGCAGCGAGACCGGGATCGCCCACAGTTGGTACGTGGCCCCGCCCGCCAGCACCTCGCTGGTGTACCCGGCGCGCAGCCCCTCGACCGAGGCCCAGGGCAGCGTGATCGTACGGAACGGGTTGCGGACGAGCAGCCGGTCCTGCCCCGCGTACACCGCCGGGCGCACCGTGAAGGCGATCACCACCGGCACCGCGAACAGCAGCCCGGCCAGCGCCAGCCACGGCGTCCGTCCCTCGCCCCGGACCATCGCGTCGATGCCCAGCCAGCCGCTGAGCCCGAGCAGCAGCACCCCGCCCGCGATACCGCTCGGGGAGCGGTAGATCCGGTCCGAGAAGGTCTCGGCGTCGGAGGAAGCGGAGGAAGCGGAGCTGGAGGCAGTGGGGGCGGAGTCGTCGTCCGGGCTCGTCATGCGCCCGATTGTGCACCACACTCGGGGGGCGGGGGACGCCCAGGGGAGACCCGGGATCGCCCGCCCCCGGCCCCCGGTCGATTCCAGGCCCGGGGGTGACATCCGACTACGCGCGTAGATATGCTCGTCTGGTGACCATGCCCACCACAGTTCCCGCATACGGCAAAGAGGCCGCGGAGCGACTCGCGTCGATGGCGGACGTGACCGCCAACGACGGCGCACTGCGCCGCTTCCTGCACGGCCTGCCGGGCGTCGACGCGGTCGGCCTGCAGGCCCGTGCCGCGACCCTCGGCACCCGCTCGATCAAGACCACGGCGAAGGCGTACGCCATCGACCTGGCGATCTCGATGATCGACCTGACGACCCTCGAGGGTGCCGACACCCCGGGCAAGGTCCGGGCGCTCTGCGCCAAGGGGATCAACCCCGACCCCACCGACCGCACCACCCCGAAGGTCGCGGCGATCTGTGTCTACGGCGACATGGCGGCCACCGCCAAGGAGGCCCTGACCGGCAGCGGCATCCATGTGGCCGCCGTCGCCACCGCCTTCCCCTCCGGCCGGGCCGCGCTGCCGGTCAAGCTGGCCGACACCCGGGAGGCGGTCGCCGCCGGGGCGGACGAGATCGACATGGTGATCGACCGCGGCGCCTTCCTCTCCGGCCGCTACCTCGAGGTTTTCGAGGAGATCCGGCAGGTGAAGGAGGCGTGCGTCCGCGAGGACGGTACGGCGGCCCACCTCAAGGTCATCTTCGAGACCGGTGAGCTCCAGACGTACGACAACGTCCGCCGCGCCTCCTGGCTGGCGATGCTCGCGGGCGCGGACTTCATCAAGACCTCCACCGGCAAGGTGGCCGTCAACGCGACCCCGCCCGTCACCCTCGTCCTGCTGGAGGCGGTCCGCGACTTCCGCGCCACCACCGGCGTGCGGGTGGGCGTGAAGCCCGCGGGCGGCATCCGCACCTCCAAGGACGCGATCAAGTACCTGGTGATGGTCAACGAGACGCTGGGCGACGAGTGGCTCTCCCCGGAGTGGTTCCGTTTCGGCGCCTCCAGCCTGCTCAACGACCTGCTCATGCAGCGCCAGAAGCTGAGCACCGGCCGGTACTCCGGTCCCGACTACGTGACGGTGGACTGATACGCCATGCCAGTTTTCGAGTACGCACCCGCGCCCGAGTCCCGCGCGGTCGTCGACATCGCCCCGTCCTACGGCCTGTTCATCGACGGGGAGTTCGCCGAGGCGGGCGACGGCAAGGTCTTCAAGACCCTCTCCCCCTCCTCCGAGGAGGTCCTCACCGAGGTCGCCCAGGCGGGCGTCGAGGACGTGGACCGCGCCGTCAAGGCCGCCCGTAAGGCGTTCGAGACCTGGTCCGCGCTCCCCGGCTCCGAGCGCGCCAAGTACCTCTTCCGCATCGCGCGGATCATCCAGGAGCGCTCCCGCGAACTGGCCGTCCTGGAGTCGCTGGACAACGGCAAGCCGATCCGCGAGTCGCGCGACGCCGATCTGCCCCTGGTCGCGGCCCACTTCTTCTACTACGCGGGCTGGGCCGACAAGCTGGCGTACGCCGGCTACGGTTCGAACCCCCGGCCCCTGGGCGTCGCCGGTCAGATCATCCCCTGGAACTTCCCCCTCCTGATGCTGGCCTGGAAGATCGCCCCGGCGCTCGCCACCGGCAATACGGTCGTCCTCAAGCCCGCCGAGACCACGCCCCTGAGCGCCCTGTTCTTCGCGGACATCTGCCGTCAGGCGGGCCTGCCCAAGGGCGTGGTGAACATCGTCACCGGCGACGGCTCGACCGGCGCCGAGCTGGTCGCCCACCCCGGCATCGACAAGGTGGCCTTCACCGGATCGACCGAGGTCGGCAAGGCCATCGCCCGTACGGTGGCCGGTACGAGGAAGAAGGTCACCCTCGAACTCGGGGGCAAGGCCGCGAACATCGTCTTCGACGACGCCCCCATCGACCAGGCGGTCGAGGGCATCATCGGCGGCATCTTCTTCAACCAGGGCCATGTCTGCTGCGCGGGCTCCCGCCTCCTGGTCCAGGAGTCCGTCCAGGACGAGCTGCTCGACGCGCTCAAGCGCCGGATGGGCACCCTGCGCGTGGGCGATCCGCTGGACAAGAACACCGACATCGGCGCCATCAACTCCGCCGAGCAGCTGGCCCGGATCCGCGCCCTGGCCGACGCGGGCGAGGCCGAGGGCGCCGAGCGCTGGGCCCCGCCGTGCGAACTGCCCAGCTCCGGCTACTGGTTCGCACCCACCCTCTTCACCGGCGTCACCCAGGCCCACCGGATCGCCCGCGAGGAGATCTTCGGCCCGGTGCTCTCGGTGCTCACCTTCCGCACCCCCGAAGAGGCCGTGGCCAAGGCCAACAACACGCCGTACGGGCTGTCGGCGGGCATCTGGACGGAGAAGGGCTCGCGCATCCTGTGGATGGCGAACAAGCTCCGGGCGGGCGTGGTGTGGTCCAACACCTTCAACAAGTTCGACCCGGCCTCTCCGTTCGGCGGCTACAAGGAGTCCGGATACGGCCGTGAAGGCGGTCGCCACGGCCTGGAGGCGTACCTCGATGTCTGACAACCGACTCTCCGTGCTCAAGACCTACAAGCTGTTCGTCGGGGGCACGTTCCCCCGGTCCGAGAGCGGGCGGGTGTACGAGGTGACCGACGCAAAGGGCACGTGGCTGGCCAACGCCCCGCTGGCCTCCCGCAAGGACGCCCGGGACGCGGTCGTCGCCGCGCGCAAGGCGTTCGGCGGCTGGTCGGGGGCCACCGCCTACAACCGGGGCCAGATCCTCTACCGCGTCGCCGAGATGCTGGAGGGCCGCCGCGACCAGTTCATCCACGAGGTGGCCGACGGTGAGGGGCTGAGCAGGGCCAAGGCCACCGCGCAGGTGGACGCGGCGATCGACCGCTGGGTCTGGTACGCGGGCTGGTCCGACAAGACGGCCCAGATCGCCGGGTCGGCCAACCCCGTGGCCGGGCCGTACTTCAACCTCTCCTCCCCCGAGCCGACCGGCGTGGTCGCGCTCCTCGCGCCCCAGGACTCGTCGTTCCTGGGCCTGGTGTCGGTGATCGCCCCGGCGATCGTCACGGGGAACACGGCCGTGGTCATCGCCGCCGAGGGTGCCCCCCTGCCCGCGCTCTCCCTCGCCGAGGTCCTGGCCACCTCCGATCTGCCCGGCGGCGTGGTCAACCTGCTCTCCGGCCGTACCGCCGAGATCGCCGCCCCGCTGGCCGCGCACCAGGACGTGAACGCGATCGACCTCGCGGGCGCGGACCCGGAGCTCGCGGCCGAGCTGGAGAAGGCCGCCGCGGAGAACCTCAAGCGCGTCCTGCGTCCACAGGCTGTGGATTGGGCCGCCGACCCCGGCACCGGCCGCCTCCTCGCCTTCCTGGAGACCAAGACCGTCTGGCACCCCATGGGCGTCTAGCCCGCCGCAGGCGTCGCGAGGGCCGGAAACACACCCTGGCCCCACCCCCGCACCCCCTTCCGCAAATGGGCGGTTGGGTCGGCCGTTGGGTCGGCGGTCACGCGGGGGTCACGCGGGCGAAAGGATGCGTCACACTGGTGTTCCGTGACCAGCCAACCGCCTTCCGCCCGTGTCGTCCTGCTCTCCGGCCCCTCGGGTTCGGGCAAGTCCTCGCTCGCGGCCCGCACCGGGCTGCCCGTGCTCAACCTCGACGACTTCTACAAGGAGGGCGACGACCCGACGCTCCCCCAACTCCCCGACGGCGGGGGTGCCGACTGGGACTCGCCGCTGTCCTGGGACGCGGACGCGGCGGTCGCGGCCATCGAGGAGCTGTGCCGTACGTCCGGTACGACCGTGCCGCTCTACGACATCGCCACCAGCGCCCGCGTCGGCGAGGAGGCGCTGGACATCGGGCGGGCGCCGCTGTTCATCGCCGAGGGGATCTTCGCCGCCGACATCGTCGGGCGGTGTGCCGACCTCGGGGTGCTCGCGGACGCGATCTGTCTGCGCGGCCGCCCGTCCACCACGTTCCGGCGCAGGCTGCTGCGGGACCTTCGGGAGGGCCGTAAGCCCACGCTCTACCTGCTGCGGCGCGGCCTGCGGCTGATGCGCGCGGAGCGCGGGATCGTGGCCCGGCAGACGGCGCTGGGCGCGTACGCGTGCGGCAGGGACGTGGCGCTGGGCCGGATAGCGGCCGCGGCGGCGGGAGAGCGGATCCCCGCCGCCGGCCAGAGGGCGTCCGTATGACCGCATGACCGGATAGCCACGCAGTCAAATAGGTGCGAGGCCGGACATCCCCCCTCGGCTGTCCGGCCTCGCACCTATTTCCCCCGTGTTCCCTCGATTTCCTACTCCCTCCCCATTTCCCCCGTATCCCCCGATTTCCCCCCGCCTTCGGTCGTCCCCGCCGCCGTCAGGCGACCAGTTCGCCGAAGGACTCCTCCTCGTCACGGCCGAAGCTGAGGTTCTCGTCCTCGCGCAGCCGGCGCAGCGAGCGCCAGATGCTGCTCTTGACCGTTCCGACGCTGATGTTCAGGATGTCCGCGATTTCCGGATCCGTCCGGCCCTCGTAGTAGCGCAGCACCAGCATCGTGCGCTGCAGCTCGGGGAGCCGGGCCAGGGCCTGCCACAGCACGGTGCGCAGCTCGGTGCCGCGCATCGCGTCGTGGTCGCCCACCGTCTCCGGCAGCTCCTCCGTCGGGTACTCGTTGAGCTTGCGCCGACGCCAGGCGCTGATGTGCAGATTGGTCATGGTGCGGCGGAGATAGCCGCCGACCGCCGCCTTGTCGCTGATCCGGTCCCAGGCCCGGTAGGTCGAGAACAGCGCGCTCTGCAGCAGGTCCTCGGCCTCGAAGCGGTCACCGGTCAGGTGGTAGGCGGTTGCGTACAGGGAGGCGCGGCGCTCCTGGACATAGGCGGTGAACTCCGCCTCCGACGTGGTGCGCCGCTCCCCCTCTGCCTCCCCGTACGAGCCTCCCCCGTGGCCCCCCGGTCCCCCGTTGTCCCCCCCGAGGCCGTGACCGGCCTCCTTGTCCCCCGTGATCGCGTCAATGGCCACCATGTAAGGAGGCCGCTGACGCCCGGCGCCGCGAGCGCACCCCCGCCCGCTCACGGCACCGGACTTCTCATTGCCCCGCCCGGCGTCGTGGAGGCGCGTGCGAACTGCGCTGGTGGTGGAGAAGTGCAGTGTGCTCATTTCGCGCCCCCCGTCGATGGAGCCTGGTCGGTCTGGCTTCTGGCTGCCCCGGCCGGTGGTGTTCCGCCCGGTGCACAGAAGACTTTGCCGGGCCAGTTTCATGGGGGTGTCTGTCGACTGTCACAGGCTCGTCACAGGGGATCGAGACGATAAACCCCTGACGGTCGAACTACAGGCCCCTTGTAGGCCAGAATGACCAACGTGCCTTTCCTGTTGCTGATCGAGGACGATGACGCCATCCGCACGGCCCTCGAACTCTCGCTGTCTCGCCAGGGCCACCGTGTGGCGACCGCGGCGACGGGCGAGGACGGCCTGAAACTGCTGCGTGAGCAGCGGCCGGATCTGATCGTGCTCGATGTGATGCTGCCCGGGATCGACGGCTTCGAGGTGTGCCGCCGGATCCGCCGTACCGACCAGTTGCCGATCATCCTGCTGACCGCGCGCAGCGATGACATCGACGTCGTGGTCGGCCTGGAGTCCGGTGCCGACGACTATGTGGTCAAACCCGTTCAGGGCCGGGTGCTGGACGCCCGGATCCGCGCGGTGCTGCGGCGGGGGGAGCGGGAGGCCAATGACTCCGCGGCCTTCGGCAATCTGCTGATCGACCGCGCGGCCATGACGGTCACCAAGAATGGCGAGGATCTCCAGCTCACCCCCACTGAGCTGCGGCTTCTGCTGGAGCTCAGCCGCCGTCCGGGGCAGGCGCTGTCCCGGCAGCAGCTGCTGCGGCTGGTGTGGGAGCACGACTACCTCGGGGACTCGCGGCTGGTCGACGCATGCGTACAGCGGCTGCGCGCGAAGGTGGAGGACGTGCCGTCGTCGCCGACGCTGATCCGTACGGTGCGTGGGGTCGGGTACCGGCTGGACGCGCCGCAGTGAGCGACGCCCGTGCGGCCACCGGACCGCGGACGACCACGATGCCCGCACCTTCGCCGCACGGGCGGAGAAGCGAACGAACCGGCGCAGTGACGGTTACGCACGGGGGCGGAGAAGTACGGAATTGAGCGCAGTGAGCGACGAGCCCGGTCGGGCCCGGGGCTGGGCCGCGGGGCTCTTGCGGTGGTTCAGCCTCCGGCTGCGGCTGATGCTGGTCTTCGGCCTGGTGGCGCTGACCGCCGCCGTGTCCGCGTCCGCCATCGCGTACTGGCTGAACCGGGACGCGGTGCTGACCCGTACCCAGGACGCGGCGCTGGACGAGTTCCGCAAGTCCCTGAAGGACGACACCGACCCGCTGCCCTCCCTCCCCACCTGTTCCGAATTGCGGGAGGCGGCGGGTCGTATGGCGGACAACACCCAGAAGTACGAGGTACTGCTGATCACCCGGACCAAGGACGCCGGAAGCTGCCCCGCGGCCTCGGACAAGGATCTGTTCACCCTCGATGTGGTGCCCTCCTCGCTGCGGCGCGCGGTGGACCAGAAGCGCCCGGTGGGCAAGGGGAACACCTCCCCGTACCACCTCTACTGGCAGCGGATCACGCTGGACGGCACCCCGTACCTGGTCGGCGGGGCCAAGGTGAACGGCGGCGGGCCGACCGGCTACCTGCTCAAGTCCCTGGACACCGAGCGCCAGGATCTGAACTCCCTGGCCTGGTCGCTGGGGATCGCCACCGGGCTCGCGCTGATCGGCGCCGCGCTGCTGGCGCAGGCCGCCGCGGCCACGGTGCTGCGGCCGGTGCAGCGGCTCGGGGAGGCGGCGCACCGGCTGGGCGAGGGGCATCTCGACACCCGGCTCCAGGTCTCCGGCTCCGATGAGCTGGCCAATCTCTCCCACACCTTCAACCGGGCCGCGGAGCGGTTGCAGAAGCGGGTGGCGGAGCTGTCGGCGCGGGAGGCGTCCAGCCGGCGCTTCGTCGCGGACATGTCGCATGAGCTGCGGACCCCGCTCACCGCGATCACGGCCGTCACGGAGGTGCTGGAGGAGGAGGCCGACTCGCTCGACCCGATGATCGCTCCGGCGGTGCAGCTCGTGGTGAGCGAGACCCGGCGGCTGAACGACCTGGTGGAGAACCTGATGGAGGTGACCCGCTTCGACGCGGGCACGGCCCGGCTGGTGCTCGACGATGTCGATGTCGCCGACCAGGTGACGGCGTGCATCGACGCCCGCGCCTGGCTGGACGCGGTGGAGCTGGACGCGGCGCGCGGGATCGTGGCCCGGCTGGATCCCCGGCGGCTGGATGTGATCCTGGCGAACCTGATCGGGAACGCGCTCAAGCACGGCGGCTCGCCGGTGCGGGTCTCGGTGCGCACCGAGGGCGATGAGCTGCTGATCAAGGTCCGGGACCACGGTCCGGGCATCCCCGAGGACGTGCTGCCGCATGTCTTCGACCGCTTCTACAAGGCGAGCGCGTCCCGCCCCCGCTCGGAGGGCAGCGGGCTCGGGCTGTCGATCGCGATGGAGAACGCGCATATCCACGGCGGCGACATCAGCGCCGCGAACTCGCCGGAGGGCGGCGCCGTCTTCACGCTGCGGCTGCCGATGGACGCCTCCCGGATCGCCTCCGACGAGGCCGAGGACGAGCGCGACCCCGATCACGACAGCGACGGCTCCTCCGGGGGCGAGCGCGACGACGGCGGGGTCAAGGGCACGGCCGAGGGCAAGGGCACGAGCACCGGCACGGGCCGGGACGAGGAGGGCAGGCCATGAGCGCGCGCTGGACCCGGTCGGCCGCCCTCCTGCTGACCGGCGCGGTCGCGCTGCTGGCGGCCGGGTGCGGGATACGGGGCACCTCGGTGCCGGTGGACGCCGGGGCCGCGCCCTCGCGGGCGTCCTGCCGGGCGCCGGAGTCGGAGCGGGCCGCCGAGGGGGTGGGCACGGTCTCCGTACGGATTTATCTGCTGTGCTCCTCGCGGATCCTGTCGGTGAGCCGGACCACCCGGCAGGGCGACGAGAAGACGTCCCGGGAGCCGGTGCGGGTCGCCCGGGCGCTGCTGGAGCAGTTGCGGCTACCGCCGACGGCGGCCGAGGTGTCGGCCGGGTTCTCCACGGCGGTCGAGGACTGGGTGGAGATCTCCGGTCCGGCCAAGGGCGACCCGGACAGCGCGCTGCGGCTGAACCGGCCGCCGGAGGAGATCCAGTCCCTGGCGCTCGCCCAGATCGTCTGCACCTTCGCGGACACCACGGTGGCCGGTGACGACGGCAAGGTGGTGCTCGGCGGCCCGGACAGCCAGCGGGATCCGCTGAAGGCGTACCAGTGCACCGAGGAGATGCGCCGCAATCCGATGATCGCGGTCAACTCCGGGGTGCTGGTGTCCTGAACCCCGGGTCCTGGTCTCCTGAACCCCGGGATCCTGGTGTCCCGATTCGTTACCTGTCGGTACCGCCCCGTCCCAGGTCGGCGACTTGTCGGTAACAAGGTGCTGACCAGCGGGGCGGGGGCGGAACCGCGACCCCCGCGTGCGGCGTCCTGATTTTCGTGCAGGGTCCTTCCGGCCGCAGGGCCGCCTTCCGCTACCGCGTCGCGGGCTTCGTGCTCCTCGTGGCACACCTCTCGTTCGTCTGCTGGCTGACCCTGCGACCGGTGAACGTCCCCTGGGTGTCCGCGGCGACCCTCGAACCACTGGCCACCATCCGCGCCGATCTGGCGCTCAGCCCCTGGTCGGCCGCCCGTTCCATCGGGGGCGGGCTGCTGCTGCTCGCGCCGCTGGGGGTGCTGCTGCCGCTGGCCGGGGGCCGGATGGAGGCGTATCCGCTGGCCTCGCTGGTCCGTACGGCCTTCACCGGGGCGATGGTGGCCATGGGGTTCGCGCTGCTGCGCAGCGAGGTGACCGGGCAGATCATGAACGTGGACACGGTGCTGCTGAACACCGTCGGGGTCGCCCTCGCGCATGTGCTGGTGGTGCCCGCCGTACGGGCGCGGCTCCGCCGCCGGGCCGACCGGGGCCGGGCGGCCCCCCTCCCCCGGGACGACGGCGCCCAGGCCCCGACCCCGACGATTCCCAGGGTCGGGATCGCACCGTGGAGCGACGTCTCCTCCGGCTCGCGGACATAGCGTCGAGGACATCGGGAACCAGCTCTTCCCGAGCCCACCCGACGACGAGGAGTCCCATCATGGCCGCACCGCTGGTCCGCCCCCGCCACGACAAGAGGATCGCCGGTGTCTGCGCCGGTCTCGCCCGGCGCTTCGGGACCACCCCGACGACGATGCGGGTGCTCTTCGTGGTCTCGTGTCTGCTGCCGGGGCCGCAGTTCCTGCTCTATCTCGCGCTGTGGTTCCTGCTTCCGGCGGAGGACGCCTACCGCGAGGCGTGGTGACCCGGCGCGCCGACGCCGTGGCGTGACCCCGCGTACGTACCACCCATACGGAAGCGGCCGGGCCGCACACCCCCAGCGGGATGTGCGGCCCGGCCGTGTGCCCGGGCGGGGTTCAGCCGAGCTTGAGGAGGCCGGCGGTCGGCAGGTTCCCCAGCGGGAGCTGCCCCAGCATGCCCTGGGCGGGCTTGGCCTGGGGGGCGCCGGGGTTCGCCGCGGGCTGGCCGGCGGAGGGCTGCCCCGGGGCGGCGACACGGCCCGCGGAGCCGCCGGGGACCGGCGCCGCGGACGCGGCGCTGCCTCCGGCGACGACGGCGGCGGCACCGAGGGCAATGACACCGAGAGTCTTGAGGGTTCCCTGCTTCATCAGAAATCTGTCCTTGAGACGGGGGCTTGACCGATACGGAAACGTAGCCATGGATTTCGGCTGCCCGCAAACACCGAAAACGGCCTCCGTTACCCCGCCCCGTTCGTGCGCCGGGTGCGCCCGCTCAGCCGCTCTTGGGCGCGGAATCCCTGGTCACAGCCGACGCGGAGGCTACATTGCGGAACAGCCATTCGGACTTCAACTCGGCGTATCCGGGCTTGATCACGTCATTGATCATCGCCAGACGTTCGTCAAAAGGAATGAAGGCGGATTTCATCGCATTGACCGTGAACCATTGCATGTCGTCGAGCGTGTAATGGAACGTTGATACAAGATGCTGGAATTCCCCGCTCATGCTCGTCCCGCTCATCAGACGATTATCCGTATTCACGGTGGCGCGGAAATGCAGCCGCCGGAGCAGCCCGATGGGGTGCTCGGCGTAGGAACTGGCCGCGCCGGTCTGGAGGTTGGAGGTCGGGCACAGCTCCAGCGGGATGCGCTTGTCGCGGACGTACGAGGCGAGGCGGCCGAGGGTGAGGGAGCCGTCGTCCCCGACCTCGATGTCGTCGATGATGCGGACGCCGTGGCCCAGCCGGTCGGCGCCGCACCACTGGAGCGCCTGCCAGATGGAGGGCAGTCCGAACGCCTCGCCCGCGTGGATCGTGAAGTGGTTGTTCTCCCGCTTCAGATACTCGAAGGCGTCCAGGTGGCGGGTGGGCGGGAAACCGGCCTCGGCGCCCGCGATGTCGAAGCCGACCACGCCCAGATCGCGGTAGCGGTTGGCGAGTTCGGCGATCTCCAGGGCGCGGGCCGCGTGGCGCATCGCGGTCAGCAGCGCGCCGACGCGGATGCGGCGGCCGTTCTCCCAGGCCCGGCGCTCACCCTCGCGGAAGCCCTCGTTGACCGCCTCGACGACCTGCTCGAGGGTCAGCCCGCCCTCGAGGTGCTGCTCGGGGGCGTAGCGGATCTCGGCGTAGACGACGCCGTCCTCGGCGAGGTCCTCGGCGCATTCGGCGGCGACCCTGACGAGCGCGTCACGGGTCTGCATGACGCCGACGGTGTGGGAGAAGGTCTCCAGATAGCGCTCCAGCGACCCGGAGTCCGCCGCCTCGCGGAACCAGAGGCCCAGCTTGTCCGGCTCGGTCTCCGGCAGCGCGTCGTACCCGGTCTCCCGCGCGAGGTCGACGATGGTGCCCGGGCGCAGCCCACCGTCGAGGTGGTCGTGCAGCAGCACCTTGGGGGCACGGCGGATCTGTTCGGGGGTGGGCTCATGGGTGTGCTCGCTCGTCATCTGGGCAGCGTAGCCCCTACGCGCGTAGAACGTGAGGGATAGATACGCAACAGTGACCCGCACGGGTAGTGGAGTACACCAGTCCTTCTGCGATCGTGTCGCCATGGCTCAGCAAGCGTTGCCCGAGCGGGGCGCACGGCTGGGGCGGCCGATGGGCGCGGCCGCCGCGCGAACGACCGTACATGGTGTGGTGCTGCTGCTCCCCGAGGGGGAGCCCAGCGGGACGAGACGGCCGTCCAGACTCTCGGTGGCCGCCACGCTGCCGCTGGCCCGGCGGCTGGTCCGGGCGGGCCGGGAGGAGGGGCTGGCCGCCCATGTCGTCCACTACCGGTGCCGGGGCTGGAACGGGGCCGCCGCCGATGCCGCGTCCGATGCCACATGGGCCGTGGAGGAAGTGGTGCGGCGCTACGGCGACGTACCGGTCTGCCTCGTGGGCCACGGCATGGGCGGGCGCGCCGCCCTGCGCGCCGCCGGGCACGAAGCCGTCGCCTCGGTGGTGGCCCTGGCGCCCTGGCTTCCGGCGCCGGACGAGGTGCTCGAACCCGAGCCGGTGAAGCAGTTGGTGGGACGGCAGGTGCTGATCGCCCACGGCACGAACGACGAGCGCACCGACCCCGAGCTGTCCTACCGGCTGGCGGAGCGGGCGAAGAAGGCCAACCGCGATGTGTGCCGCTTCGAGGTGCACACCGACGGGCACGGGCTGCATCAGCACCGCTCCGAGGTGCAGGCGCTGGCTGCGGACTTCCTCCTGGGCTCCCTCTTCCACTCCGGCTTCTCCCGCCCGGTAACCGACGCGCTGGCGGCTCCGCCGCCGCTGGGCCTGCGGATGCCGCTGGCGGCGGGCTTCGGGGCGAACCTGGGTCGTTGAGGGCCTGGCCGAACGGACGAAGGGGCCGTCCCGCCGGACAGTGGCGGGGCGGCCCCTTCGCGCTTCAGGGGGTCGGCCCTGGCAGAGCGCTTACGGGGCTCCGCCGCGTGGCAGGAGCTCCGCCCCTGGACCCCGGGGTCTGGGGCTTAAGCCCCGGCACGGGGCCTGGGGCAGAGCCCCAGTTGTGGGAAGGGGCGGGGAGGGGAACAGCCCGCCGCAGGCGCCCTAGGCGGGCACGCCGACCATCTCGCGCCGCGTCGCCTCCGCGCGCCGTTCGGCCCGCGCCTTCCGCGTCGCGTACACCGTGATCGCCGCCGCGCCGCCGACCGCCACCAGGCCCATGGCGACCGTGCCGCCCCACCCGGCCGCGTGGAAGGCGAGCGCGCCCAGCGCACCGCCCACGCTGCTGCCGATGTAGTACGACGCCTGGTAGAGCGCCGCGGCCTGGGCGCGTCCGGTCTTGGCCGTACGGCTCACCGCCGAGGAGGCCGCCGCGTGGCCCGCGAAGAAGCCCGCGGTGATCAGCACCAGACCGGCCAGCACCGCCGGGATCGAGTTCAGCAGGGACAGCAGCAGCCCGGCCGCGGTCGTGGACACCGCCACGTACAGCGCGCCGCGCCGCCCGAGCCGGCCGACCAGCTTGCCGGTGGCCGCCGAGGAGACCGTGCCGACCAGGTAGATCAGGAAGATCGAGCCGATCAGGCTCTGCGAGAGCCCGAAGGGCTCGGCCACCAGGCGGTAGCCGATGACCGTGTAGACCCCGCCGAAGACCGTCATGAACAGCGCGCCGATCGCGTACAGCCGGCACAGCAGCGGATCGGAGAGGTGCCCGGCGAGGGTGCGGGCCAGCGCCCGCGGGCTTACCGAGGCCGGGGTGAAGTGCCGGGCCTTGGGCAACAGCATCCGGAAGGACGCCGCGCACAGCAGCGCCATCACGCCGACCGCGGCGAGCGCGGTCCGCCAGCCCCAGGCGTCCGCCACCCAGCCGGTGAGGATCCGGCCGCTCATCCCGCCGACGCTGTTACCGGCCACGAACAGCCCGATCGCGCCGACCAGCGCCTTCGGGTGGACTTCCTCCGAGAGGTACGCCATCGCGGAGGCCGGGATCCCGGCCAGCGCCGCGCCCTGGACCGCGCGCAGCCCGATCAGCCAGCCCAGGTCCGGCGCGAAGGGCACCAGCAGGGCGAGGACGACCGCGACCGTGAGCGAGACGGTCATCATGGCGCGCCGGCCGAACCGCTCGGACAGCGCGCTCAGCGGCACCACCGCGAGCGCGAGGCCGAAGGTGGCCGCGGAGACGCTCCAGCTCGCCTGGTCCGCCTGGACCCGCAGATCGTCGGAGATCGCGGGCAGCAGCGCCTGGGTCGAGTAGAGCAGGGCGAAAGTGGCGAGTCCCGCGGTGAAGAGGGCGAGCCGCATCCGGAGGTAGCCGGGGTGGCCCGGGCTCATCCGCTCGGACGCGGGGTCGGTCACCGCGCCGGACTCGGAGGAATTCGGGTTCGGGTTCGGGTTCGGGTTCGGGTTCGAGGACAGCGAAGCGGAGGCGTCCACGCGGTGGTTCCCGGTGGACGCCCTGGTATCAGCAGGAGGCATGGTTCGACCGTACGTATCCACGGTTGATGCGTCCAATGCACGGAACGGCGATAATCGATCCACTGCCGCATGAGTAAAGGTCAGGGTCGTCCGTGTCACGCATCAGTTACGAAAACGACATTCCGGTGACAGCAGATGTCGAGGCGGAGTCCTGGGCCGCCGCGCTCACCCCGCGCCTCGCCCAGTTCGCCGCCGTCGCCCGCCATGAGCATGTGACCCGCGCCGCACAGGAATTGGGGGTGCCCCAGTCGACGCTCAGCCGGGCGATGGTCCGGCTGGAGGAGGACCTGGGCGTGTCGCTCTTCGCCCGCCGGGGCCGTACGGTGGCGCTCACCCCGGCCGGACGGACCTTCCTGCGCTCGGTCGAACGGGCCCTCGCCGAGGTCGACCGCGCCGCCGAGTCCGTACGGGCCGACGCCGACCCCGCGGCGGGCCGGGTCTCGTTCGGCTTCCTGCACACGCTGGGGACCGAGACCGTGCCCGGCCTGATCCGGAGCTTCCGGGTGGACCATCCGCGGGTGCGCTTCCAACTGGTCCAGAACTACGGCGAGGCGATGATCGAGCGGATGCGCGCGGGCGGCCTCGACCTGTGTCTGACCTCCCCGGTGCCGGACGCCCCCGACCTGGTCGCCCGCCGCCTGGACGAACAGCGGCTGCGGCTGGTGGTCCCCGACGACCACCGCCTGGCCGGACGCCGCCGGGTCCGGCTCGCCGAGGCCGCCTCGGAGCTGTTCGTCACCCTGGAACCGGGCTACGGGCTGCGGCGCATCACGGACGCGCTGTGCGCCGAGGCGGGCTTCACCCCGAGGATCGCCTTCGAGGGCGAGGAGGCGGAGACCCTCCGCGGCCTGGTCGCCGCCGGCCTCGGCGTGGCCCTCCTCCCGCCCCCGGCGGTCCCCCGCCCCGGCGTGGCCGAGCTGACCGTCACCGCCCCGCGCGCCGTCCGCGAGATCGGCGTCGCCTGGCTGGACGGCCACCCCGACACACCCCCGGTGGCGGCCTTCAAAAGGTTCCTGCTGAGCCGCCGGGGCCAGCTGCTCACGTAGGCCGGCTGCTCACGCAGCCGGTCGGACGAGCGCTTCGACCGCCAGCGCGGTGGCCTTCGCGATCAGGGGGTCGACGGCCTCGGCGTCCTGCTCCGGCCGCGTGGAGAGGACGGCCAGCGCGATCGGCGCCCGGTCCGGGGGCCACGCGATGCCCACGTCGTTGGTGGTGCCGTAGCGGCCGGTCCCGGTCTTGTCCCCCACGGTCCAACCGCCCGGAACACCGGCCCGGATGCGCGCGTCGCCCGTGGTGTTCGCCACCAGCCAGCCCGCCAGCCGCTTCCGGTCCCCGGCCTCCAGGGCGCGGCCCACGGCGAGCCCGGCGTAGGTCCGCCCGATGGCGCGCGGGGTGGTGGTGTCGGTCACCCGCCCCGGCTCGGCCGAGTTCAGATCCGGCTCCCAGCGGTCGAGCCGGGTGATCCCGTCCCCCAGGGAGCGGCAGAACCGGGTGACCGCGGCGGGGCCGCCGAGCCGGCGCAGCAGGAGGTTCATGGCGCCGTTGTCGCTGTAGGAGATGGCCGCGGCGCACAGCTCCTCGACGGTCAGCCCGTTCGCGATGTTCTCGGGCGTACCGGTGATCGGGATGTGCCCGGCCGTCTTGACGTCGTCCTCGGTGTAGTGGATGCGCCGGGCGAGGTACTCCCCGTCCCGGTCCAGATCCCTGAGCACGGCCCCGACCGCGAGGGTCTTGGAGACCGAACAGATCGGGAACCGCTCATCGGCCCGGTGCACCACGGCCCGCCCCGTACCGGTGTCGAGCGCGAACACCCCCAGCCGCGCCCCGTACTCCCGCTCCAGCTCCCGCATCCGCCCCGGAATGCCCGCCGCGGCCCGCGCCCCGGTCGGCACCAGTACGGCGAGCGCCGTACCGGCGCCGAAGGAGAGCAGTGCACGGCGGGATGTGCGGGCGCCTATGGTCTTCACGGCGAGGACGTCCTCTCGTTGCGCTGAACGTTGCGCTGATCGTTGCGGTGATCATTACGCAACGAGAGGACGTCCCGGGTCAGGCGATGCGTTCCAGAACGATCGGGTTCGCAGTGAATTCCGTGTCCTCGGGCGCGTAGCCGATCGCGTCGGACAGGGCCTCCAGGGCGTAGGTGAAGGCCGACGGGGTGTCGGTGTGGAGGGTGAGGAGGGGCTGGCCGGTGGTGACGTGGTCGCCTGGTTTGGCGTGGAGCTCTATGCCCGCGCCCGCCTGTACCGGGTCCTCCTTACGGGCGCGGCCCGCGCCCAGGCGCCAGGCGGCGAGGCCCACCGCGTAGGCGTCGAGGCGGGTGAGGACGCCGGTCGACTCGGCGCGGAGGACGTGCTGTTCGCGGGCCGCCGGGAGCGGGGCGTCCGGGTCGCCGCCCTGGGCGGCGATCATGCGGCGCCAGTGGTCCATCGCGGTGCCGTCGGCCAGGGCCTTGGTGGGGTCGGCGTCCTTCAGGCCCGCCGCGTCCAGCATCTCCCGGGCCAGGGCGAGGGTCAGCTCGACGACGTCGGCCGGGCCGCCGCCCGCCAGGACCTCCACGGACTCGCGGACCTCGAGCGCGTTGCCCGCCGTCAGGCCGAGCGGGGTGGACATGTCGGTGAGCAGGGCGGTCGTACGGACCCCGTGGTCATTGCCGAGGCCGACCATCGTGGTGGCCAGCTCGCGCGCGGAGTCGATGTCCTTCATGAAGGCGCCGGAGCCCACCTTGACGTCCAGGACCAGGGAGCCGGTGCCCTCGGCGATCTTCTTGGACATGATCGAGGAGGCGATGAGCGGGATCGACTCGACCGTGCCGGTGACATCGCGCAGCGCGTACAGCTTCTTGTCGGCCCGGGCCAGCCCCTCACCCGCCGCGCAGATCACCGAGCCGACGTCGCGGAGGACGGCCAGCATGTCGCCGTTGGTCAGCTGGGCGCGCCACCCGGGGATGGACTCCAGCTTGTCCAGGGTGCCGCCGGTGTGGCCCAGGCCCCGGCCGGAGAGCTGCGGTACGGCGG
This sequence comes from Streptomyces yongxingensis, assembly GCF_055597465.1. Classification (NCBI taxonomy): domain Bacteria; kingdom Bacillati; phylum Actinomycetota; class Actinomycetes; order Kitasatosporales; family Streptomycetaceae; genus Streptomyces; species Streptomyces yongxingensis. Next base: position 6,417,850 of record NZ_CM145717.1, on the reverse strand, counting down.
CTCCGCAGGCGGCCACGAGGGGGGCGAGGGGCAGGGTGATCTTGTCGCCGACGCCGCCGGTGGAGTGCTTGTCGGCGGTCGGGCGCGGCAGGGAGGAGAAGTCCATCCGCTCACCGGACGCGATCATCGCGGCGGTCCAGCGGGCGATCTCGGCCCGGTCCATGCCGTTGAGGAAGATCGCCATCGCGAGCGCGGACATCTGCTCGTCCGCCACCTCGCCGCGCGTGTAGGCGTCGATGATCCAGTCGATCTGGGCGTCGGTGAGGCGGGTGCCGTCGCGCTTGGCGCGGATGACGGAGATGGCGTCCATGGGGGCTGTACGGGGCCTTTCGTGTTCAGGGGGCGACCGGGCGGGCCGAGGCGGCGCGGGGCGTCAGCCGTGGGTCGCGGCGCGGCGCAGGTCGGCGGGGCCGAAGGCGTCCGGGAGGAGTTCGGCGAGCGGGCGGATGCCCGAGGCGGTGTCCATCTGGAGCTCCGGGCCGCCGTGCTCCCACAGGAGCTGACGGCAGCGGCCGCAGGGCATCAGCACGGTGCCCTCGCCGTCGCAGCAGGTGAAGGCGGTGAGGCGGCCGCCGCCCGAGGCGACGAGGGAGGAGATCAGACCGCATTCGGCGCACAGCGCGACGCCGTACGCGGCGTTCTCCACATTGCAGCCGCTGACCGTGCGGCCGTCGTCCACGAGCGCCGCGGCGCCCACGGGGAAGCCGGAGTAGGGGGCGTAGGCCCGGGACATGGCGTCCCGGGCCTGTACGCGCAAAGCCTCCCAGTCGGGGGCCGCGGCGGCGGTAGTGGTCATGTGCCCTGTCCCTTCCGGTAGGGCCTGTTGTTCGCCTTGGGCATCCGCAGCCGCTGTGAGGCGAGCCCCATGACCAGCAGGGTCACGATGTACGGCGTGGCGCTGACCAGGTCGTTGGGGACCGTGTCGGTCAGGGCGTACCACAGCAGCAGCGCGACGGCCGCGGCGCCGGACACCGCGCCCGCGACATAACTCTTGCGGACAATCCGCCAGGCCGCCAGCGCGGCGAGGCCGAGCGCGACGAGGAGCAGCAGGGCGTGCACGGTCGCCCCGCCGTTGCGTAGCTGGAGGGCGTCGGAGTAGCCGAAAAGACCGGCGCCCATCGCGAGCCCGCCCGGTCGCCAGTTGCCGAAGAGCATGGCGGCGAGGCCGATGTAACCGCGGCCGCCGGTCTGGCCCTCGTTGTAGATGTGCGAGCGGACCAGGGCGAGGAAGACGCCGCCGAGCCCGGCGAGCGCGCCGGAGATCACCACGGCCGCGTACTTGTAGAGGTAGACGTTGACGCCGAGGGACTCGGCCGCCGTCGGGTTCTCACCGCAGGACCGCAGCCGCAGCCCGAACGAGGTCCGCCACAGGGCGAAGAAGCTGCCCACCACCAGCAGGACGGAGACGACGGTCAGCGCCGAGATGTCGGTGACCAGGCCGCCGAGGATGCCCGCGATGTCCGAGACCAGGAACCAGTGGTGGTTCTCCAGGTCGGCGAGCCAGTCGGACAGTCCGGGGACGGTGAACGACTGGATGGGGTCGACCTGCGGGGAGTTCTTCGGGGAGCCGCCGATGTCGGCCAGCGGTTCGAACCAGCGCTTGGCCAGATAGGTGGTGGCGCCGAGGGCGAGGATGTTCATCGCCACACCGGAGATGATGTGGTCCACCCCGAAGGTGACGGTGGCCACCGCGTGCACCAGCCCGCCGAGCGCGCCGCCGAGGACGCCCGCGAGCACCCCGACCCAGGGGTTGGTCTGGTAGCCGGCCCAGGCGCCGAAGAAGGTGCCGAGGATCATCATGCCCTCGAGGCCGATGTTGACCACACCGGCCCGCTCGGACCACAGCCCGCCGAGGCCCGCGAGGCCGATGGGCACGGCCATGGAGAGCGCGGCGCCGATCTGCCCGGAGGAGGTGACGCGGTCGAAGTCCGCCTGCTGGGCGGCGTCGACGAGCGCCCGCAGCACCGACAGCGCGATCAGCGCACCGGCGACGATCAGCAGCACCTTGCCCAGGGACATCCGGGAGGCGGGCCCGTTCCCCTTGCCCGGCGTGCTCGTGCTCTTGGTGGTGGTCACCGTGGCACTCATGCCGGCACCTCCGTCTCCTGCTTGTCCGTACCCTTGTCGGCCTTGGCCTGGGCGGCGAGCTCCGCGCCCACCCTCTGCTGCTGGCGCTTGAGCCCGTAGCGGCGCACCAGTTCGTACGCGATGACGACGCACAGGACGATCACGCCCTGCATCACGCCGACGATCTCCTTGTCGTAGCCCTCGAACTCCAGGCGGTTGGCGCCGCGCTCGAGGAAGCCCCACAGCACGGCGGCCAGGCCGATGCCGACCGGGTTGTTGCGGCCGAGCAGCGCGATGGCGATACCGGTGAAGCCGATGCCGGTGGGGAAGTCGGAGGTGAACTGGTGGGTGTCGTTGAGCAGGGTCGGCATGCCGATCAGACCGGCCATCGCTCCCGAGAGCAGCATGCTGGTGAGCACCATGCGCTTGACGTTGACGCCGCTGGCCTGGGCGGCGGACTCGGAGCGGCCCACCGCGCGCAGGTCGAAGCCGAACCGGGTGCGGCCGAGCAGGAACCAGAAGCCGACGCCCGCGAGCGCCGCGACCACGATGAAGCCCCAGATGGGGTCGAGGTCGCCGCCCGCCGGGATGGTGAAGAAGTGGCTGGAGGACGGCAGCGGGTCGGTGGCCACGATGTTGGTCTGCTTGTCGAGGTCGGCCAGCCGCCCGTCCACCAGCAGATAGCTGATGACGATGCCCGAGAGGGAGTTCAGCATGATGGTGCTGATCACCTCGCTGACGCCCCGGTAGACCTTCAGCAGACCGGCGATGGACGCCCACATGGCGCCGACGAGCATGGCGACCAGCAGGATCAGCGGGATCTGCACCAGCCCGGGGAGCTTCAGCGCCCCGCCGACGACGGCGGCGAAGAAGGCGGCGAGCCGGTACTGGCCGTCGACGCCGATGTTGAAGAGGTTCATCCGGAAGCCGATGGCCACCGCGAGCCCCGCCAGGTAGTACGTGGTCGCCTTGTTGAGGATGTAGACCTGGCTGTCGGCCTTCACGCCGTAGTCGAACATGATGCCGAAGGCGTTGAACGGCTCCTTGCCGGTCGCCAGCAGCACCAGCGCGGTCACCACGAACGCGGCGGCGAGCGCCAGCACCGGGGCCGCGACCGCGAGCAGCACCCGCTCCTTGTCCAGCTTCTTCATCGGTCCTCTCCCCCGGTCGCGGCCTCGGTCCCGGTCCCGGTCGCGGCCTCGGCCTCGGTCCCGGTCGCGGCCTCGGCCTCGGTCCCGGCCTGGGCCTCGTTACCGGAGGCGGCCTCGGTCCCGTCGTCCGCCGCGCCCTCCAGATGACCGGAGGCGGCGCCGGTCATGGCCGAGCCCAGCTCCTCCGGGGTGATCGTGGCCGGGTCGGCGTCGGCGACCAGCCGGCCGCGGTACATCACCCGCAGGGTGTCGGACAGGCCGATCAGCTCGTCCAGGTCGGCCGAGATCAGCAGCACGGCCAGGCCGTCCCGGCGCGCGGCGCGGATCTGGTCCCAGATCTGCGCCTGGGCGCCCACGTCCACCCCCCGGGTGGGGTGGGCGGCGATCAGCAGCTTGGGGTGGTGGCTCATCTCCCGGCCGACGATCAGCTTCTGCTGGTTGCCGCCGGACAGCGAGGCCGCGGTGACCTCGATCCCCGGCGTACGCACGTCGTACTCGGCGACGATCCGCTCGGTGTCGCGCCGGGCGGCGGCCGGGTTGAGCAGCCCGGCCCTGCTGTTGGGCTCCTCGGTGACATGGCCGAGGATGCGGTTCTCCCACAGCGGCGCTTCCAGCAGCAGTCCGTGCCGGTGGCGGTCCTCGGGGATGTAGCCGATGCCGTCCTCGCGCCGCTTGCGGGTGGGCGCGTGGGAGATGTCGGCGCCGTCGAGGGTGATGGTGCCGGCGTCGGGGTCGCGCATGCCCATGATGGCCTCGACCAGTTCGGCCTGGCCGTTGCCCTCCACACCGGCGATGCCGAGGACTTCGCCCTTGCGGATGCGGAAGTCGATGCCGTCGAGTACGGCCCGCTCCACCCCGTCCACATCGGTGGCGGTCAGCCGCAGCGCGTCCACGACGAGCATGTCGGTGTCGGTGACGGTGGATTCGCGGGTCTCGGGCGAGGGCAGCTCGCTGCCGACCATCAGCTCGGCAAGCTGCCGGGGGTTGGTCTCGGACGGTACGACGGAGGCGACCGTGGTGCCGCGCCGGATGACGGTGATGTCATCGGCCACGGACAGCACCTCGCCCAGCTTGTGCGAGATGAAGAGCACCGTCAGGCCCTCGGACTTGAGCTCGCGGAGGTTGTCGAAGAGCGCGTCGACCTCCTGCGGGACGAGCACGGCGGTCGGCTCGTCGAGGATCAGCGTCCGGGCGCCCCGGTAGAGGACCTTGAGGATCTCCACGCGCTGACGGTCCGCCACGCCCAGGTCCTCGACGAGGACATCGGGGCGGACGCCCAGCCCGTAGGCGTCGGAGATCTCCTTGATCCGGGCGCGCGCCTTACCGGCGATGCCGTGCAGCTTCTCGGCGCCGAGGACCACGTTCTCCAGCACGGTGAAGTTGTCGGCGAGCATGAAGTGCTGGTGCACCATGCCCACGCCGCGGGATATGGCGTCCGCCGGGGAGTGCAGTTCCACCGTCTCGCCGTCGATCGCGATGGTGCCCTCGTCCGGACGCTGCATCCCGTAGAGGATCTTCATCAGGGTCGACTTGCCCGCGCCGTTCTCGCCCACGAGGGCGTGCACGGTGCCGCGGCGCACGGTGATGTCGATGTCGTGGTTGGCGACGACTCCGGGGAACCGCTTGGTGATTCCGTGGAGTTCTACGGCGACGTCGGTGACGGCACCGGCGGGAGCGCCCTTGGGTGGGCTGGCGGCTTTGATGGCGCACTCCTGAGGGGCGGAGGGGGGTGGGGCTGGCCGGGGGCCGGACCGGCCGGGGTGTGCCACGGACCCGGGCGGCCCCTGGGCGGGTGCCCGGGGGTCTCGTCGCGGGTCCGTGGCACTGGGGTTCAGTCCTTGTAGGTGTCCTGGACCTTGATCTGACCGTCGATGATCTTCTTCTTGGCCGCCTCGATCTTCGGCTTGATGTCGTTGATGAAGCCGCCGGAGTAGGAGAGGGAGACGCCGCCGCGCTTGAGGTCGTAACTCTGGACGCCGCTCTCGGGCTTCTTGTCCTTCACGACGCTCTTGATGAAGTCGTAGACCGAGCCGTCCACGGTCTTGACCATGGAGGTCAGGATCGAGTTCTTGTACTGGGCCAGGCCCTTGTCGTAGTACTGGTCGCCGTCGACGCCGATCGACCAGGTGCCCTTCTTCCCGGCGGTCGCCTCGATGGCGCCCGCGCCGGAGCCGCCGGCCGCGGAGAAGATCACGTCGACCTTGTTGGAGAGCATGCCCTCGGCGATGTCCTTGCCGCGGTCCGGCATGCCGAAGCCCTTGGGCGAGCCGACCTGCACCCACTGGACGTCGAGGGACGCCTTGGGGTTGGTGTCCTTCAGGCCCTGCTGGAAGCCGCCCGCGAACTTCTTGATCAGCGCGCTGTCGGTGCCGCCGATGAAGCCGACCTTGTTGGACTTGGTCTTCAGCCCCGCCGCGACGCCGGCGAGGTAGGAGCCCTCGTGCTCGGCCGAGACCAGGCTGGCCACGTTCTTGGCGTCGACGACCGAGTCGACGATGGCGAAGTCGGTGTCCTTGTACTTCTTGGCGGCCTTGGTGAGCGAGGGGGTCCACGCGTAGCCGACGCCGATGACGGGGTTGTAGCCCGCCTCGGCGAGGCTCGCCAGCTTGTCGTAGCGGTCGGCGTCCGTGTCGCCGTCCTTCGCCGTCAGCTCCTTGCCCTTGACGTCGAAGTCCTTCAGGGCCTTGTCATAGCCCTTGGCGGCGGAGTCGTTGAAGGAGTGGTCGCCGCGGCCGCCCACGTCGTAGGCCAGGCCGACACCTGCGTCCTTGCTTCCCTCTTCGGAACTGCTGCCACACGCGGTGACGGAGAATGCGAGAGCCGCGGCGGCAATGCCCGCGACAGCTATCGTGGATACCCGGCGCACGAGGGTCCCCTCTGAATGACTCGGAGCGCCCCTTTGCGGCGCTGGCTCCGCCGCATCGTAACGCGCGTAGATGCCAGATAAAGGCCCCCTTGGAAGCCGTTATCGGATCGTCGCGAACCTCTCGTGTCCGCCAGGTCTACACAACGTTTCGGGCGGGCAAAACGGCCGCGGTTGCGCCCGGTACGTCCCAGTATGGTCCCCCGGACGAGGCTCCGGGTTCGAGGGGGCCGGGTCGCCCGGCCCCCCCTCCCACACCACCGGACGTGCGGGCCCCGTCTGTCAGCCGAGGGGCGTGTCAGGTGAGCGGAGCCAGAGCCGCTGTCCGCCGGGGGACACGGTCAACCCGAAGTCGCCGGAGTCGGGGCTACCGTCGTTCACGTACGCGTCGTGTACGACGGTGGCCTCCTCCCACAACTGGCGTGGGCCGTAACTCCACACCTCCTCCTGGGTGACCGTGGCCGCCGCCCCCATCCGATCGTGGAGCCACATCTGGTATCTGCCGTCGGGCGCCCCGTCGGCCATGACCACGCCCGGCAGTTTCGCGCCCGCGTAGAGCGCGAAACCGAGGCCGGACATGGTGCCGACGGGAAACGCGCCGGTGCTGCCCGCGCCGCCCTGTTCCGCAGTCCACCGGGAGGTCCGGGCGAGGGCGCTCCGAGCGCATCGGCATGAACCGGGCACCGCCGACGAACCGGCCGGAGGCGACCCCATCGCCGCCTACGTCGAGCCGTACCAGCGCCCCGGACCAGAGCGCTGCCCGTCGGCGACCTCGAGCGCGGTGAGCATGCGCGCCACCATCGTGGGCATGGAGTTGGACGAGGTCGCGATTCCCGGGCCGTCACTCCGCCCGTCGTCCACCTGCGTCACGATCGGCACATCCCGGTGGACCAGGTCCCACCAGGCCGCGTCCGTCGTCACGGGAACGCAGGTGGCCCGCTGCTCCCAGATCTCGCCGGGGATGAAGTGGTGGCGCGGGACGGCGGCGAAGGCCGAGCGCCATGCGTGCGGCAGTTCACCGGTCGCGGCCAGGGCTCCCAGCAGCGCCGCGTGACGTGGTCGCCAGTCCTCGGGCACGGACCCTCACCTCTCTCGCGGGGGCGGTGTGCCGTCCGGCGGGGGCGGCGGCGGGGGCGTCCACGGCTTGATCGGGGCGGGATCGCCCTTGTGCTTGTTCTCGATAGTCACAGTTCCACCTCCTGGATACGGGCGACCTGGCATCGGTGCCTCATTCACCCGCCTCACATCGGGCCTGCCGCGCAGCCTCCTCGTAGGCGCGCAGCAGCCGCTCCCCGGTCTCACACCCGGCGCCGGGCGTCCGGCAGGCCAGGCAGCCCGCGGCGTGCTCGATGGCGGCGCGCCACGCCTCATCGGCGAACGGATCCTTGGTCTGCTCGGCGGTCTGCTCGGCGGCTGTCATCGGGTCCTGCCCCGCACGGCCTGGGCGACGGCGGCGCGCGGGTAGTCCCGAGCGTGAGAGGGGCAGGCGTAGATGGTCGCGCTGGCGACGCTGCCGCTGTGTTCGATGGCGATGATGACCGGCTCGTCGGTGGGCAGTTGGCAGCGACAGCAGGTCTGGCGGCCCTGCGGGACCGGGCCCAGCTCGGCCCGGTCGGCCTCGGCCAGCGCTCCCCACAGCTTGACGGCGTCGGTGAGGTAGTGGTCGGCCGAGAGCGGCACGCGCCAGTGAGTGCCGGGGCCCTCCGTCCTGGAGATGGGCGGCACGCCGAGGTAGGTGCGCTCACCCGTCAGCTCGGTGAGGACGCGGACTTGCCGCAGATTCCAGCTCGTGGCGGAGTCCACGGCGACGAGCCAGTAGAGGGGGCCATGCTTGTCCTGGATGACGGCGCCGGTCGCGTCGCCGAGCAGTTCGAGGGCGCGTTCCCCGACGGTCGGGGCGGCTCTGACGGCATCCCACCCTGTGCCCACCGGTAACGCCTCGACGTTGTTGGTGTTCGGCGGTGTCCACGGCAGGCGTCTGGTCGTCATGGTCGGCTCCGCGCACGGTCTGTGTACTGACCGTCACATGGTGTCGACCTGACAGGACGTCGAGTTGCACTGAACTGTGCAACTCGACAGCAACTGCCCGTGCTACAGGCCGATCCAGTTCGCGAATTCGGCAAGCTCGCCGCTGCGCGACCGCTCACACGACCGCAGGGCGACGACCGCCTCGCGGGTGGTGGGGTGGTACCGCGTCTGCTGCGGCGCTGTCCGGCGTGCCCTCTGCAGGCAGCTGAGTGCCTGCGCCGAATCCCCGGTCCAAACGTTGGCCCTGCTCAGGTCCAGCCAGTGATGCCCCGCCCGGGACCGGTCCCAGCGCTTGGGGAACCGCACGTCGTCCGCCAGTTGGACAGCCTGGTCGTACTCCTCCAGGTCGCAGGCGATCGCTACGGCGTGGACGCCGACATTCGTCGGCCCCCACCCCACGCCGTAGGCGGCGGTCTCGCCGGTTCGTTCCGCCAGTTCGCGGGCCTCGGCTACGCGGGCCTCCACTTGGTGGGGGTCCTTCATCCGGCCTGCGATCACGGCTGCCCGCAGCTGAAGGACACCAGCCATCGCGGCGAGACCGTCCGTACTCCGCGCATCCTGCCCTTCCAGATCCCGGAGCGTGCCGTCCACGATGCGCATGCCCAGGTCGTACCGGCTGGAGGAGAGAGTGGTCTGGGCACGCAGGTAGCCGTACATGGCGGCAAGGCCCGGTTCGTCGGCGCGAGGTGCCGCCCAGTCCAGGCGTTGCAGGGCGACGGTGGCCAGGTCCACGTATCCGAAGGACCAGGCCAGCGTGAAGACGCACCGGAACGCCCATGCCAGACATTCGTGTGCCTGCCGCCGTTCCTCACCGCTGGTGGTGTGTATGGCTTGCACGCATTCGTCGATGAGCGCCGGGAGGTCGACGGCCATCGGCAGATACTCCGCTTGCCGCCGCTGTACCAGGACCCTCTCCATGTCGGCACGGATGAGCGCCACCGGGCGGGTCGGCACCTGCCAATCGAGGGGGATGTCCCAGTTCTCCATGCTGATGCGGATGGGCTGTATCACCTCGTCGAGCCGCTCGCGCCGAAGCTCCTGGGTATAGGGCTGGCCGAGTAGATCCGAGGTGGTCACGCTGAGCGCGCGAGCGCAGGCCGCGACGAGTGATGGCGAGGCGGGCCGCTGCCCGCACTCGACCTTGGACAGCAGGGACTTCGAGACGTTGGCGCGCATGGCCAGACCTTGCTGGGTCAGGTCGCGTTCGCGGCGGATACGAGCGATGCGTGCGCCGGTGTGTTCTTCAATGCTCTGTGGCATGCCGAACTCCGTTCTGACCTCGACACTCAGAACGGTACCCGCGGTCGGCTCCCCGGTACGGGTGGTCGGTCCCCCGTTTGGCGGATTCGAGGGCCCGCCGCGCCCGGAGTCAGTGCAGGGCTTCGATGGCCTTCAGGATCAACGCCCGCGCCTCGGCCCCGTACACGGCCATGCCGCGCAATTGCTCGAACGCCTTCACGTAGATAGCGATCTCCGACGGCTGGGTGACATTCACCTCGGCGGAGAGCAACTCGACGGACACCAGCGTGTCGTCGTGCACGTCGAATGTCTCCTGAGGCCATAGAACCCGCTCGCGCGTCCCAGCCGGGATGATGCCGAACGACACTTGCGGCAAGGCCCCCGCAGTCAGCAAGTAGCCCAGTTGGGCAGCCATCGCGTCCGCGTTGCCGAGCTGGTAATACAGCACGGCCTCCTCAATGAGGAACACGTAACGGTGCCCCGGCTCGTGGATGACCTGCGACCGCTCCAGACGCGCCGCCGCAGCCTCCGCCCCGTCGTCGGGGACCTCGAGGAACCGGGCATTCATCGACAGCAGCGCTCTCGCGTAGCCGTCCGTCTGCAACAGGCCGGGGACCAGGACCGGCGAATAGACGCGCAGCAGTTCCGTGGACCGGTACAGCTCGGTGTAGCTGTCCTGGAGCTTGGCCAGACCGGTGCGCACGCGGCGCCGCCACTCCCGGTACAGGGACTGGGCGTGCTGCGAGGCCGCGATCAGGTCCGCAGCCTGGTCGAGAGCACCGGCTGCGCGGCACCACAGGCGAATGTCCGTCGGTGAGGGCGGAGTGCGAGCGTTCTCGATCCGGGAGGTCTTGGCATGGTGCCAGCCGCACCTGGAGGCCAGCTCAGTGACCGTCAACCCGGCATTTCTCCTCAGGTCGCGCAGCTGGCGCGCCACGTTCTCGCGGGCTACTTGGGCTGAGGACGACGGTGAGATGGTCATGAGCTGGCCGTGGCGCTTCCTGTCAGCGGATCTCGTACTGGTCGTGAGGAATCGCGCGGTCCCACACCGCGTCAAACGCGTCCGAGCACTGTTTGACGATGACCGGCTCGGTCCGCAACTCCATGTCAGGGTCAGCCCAGTTGCCATCTCCCGTGAAGTGGTTGAACAGCACCCGCGTTCCGTCGAAGAGCCACAGGTCTGCGCCCGGAAGCATCAGGTCGACGGCCCGGCGGCGGGGAAGCCACCGCACCTGCTCGCCTGCGGCGACGTTCACGACGGTCCCGGCATGCTCGTAGCGGATGTAGTCGGTGACCGGCTCGGACACGATGCGTGCTCGGCGCACCACGACGCCGCGAGCGACCGCGCGGGAGATCATGTCGGTCCACGGCGCCCAGTACTCGGAGGCAGGGTCGACGTCCCGACGCCCAGTGGCCAGCCAGGTGTTGAAGTCGTCGGCTTCATCGCCGACGGCGTACTGGTCGCGCATCTCGAGGTGCACTGCTGAATGCTGTGCGGCCTGGAACAGTTCGTCAAAGCTGAGCGTGTTCTGCGACATCGCATGCCTCCCTCAGCACCGGGATCAGGCGAGCCGGGATACGGATGACCGTTTCGTGCTCGGGAATGCCAGGCGCGTGCCCCGGCGCCGGCGTCTGGACGCACTGGGTGCGGGTGGCGTCATCGGCGGTGTAGCTCTGGATCACGATGTCCGCAGTCTCCTGGTCCACCCAGGCTGTGGGTGATCCGTTCTTGCCGGTGTCGGGATCGATCCCGATGAACTGTAAGGGCATGGCCGTCTCCCGTGCCGTTCGTCGTGCGCTGATGTGCACCAAACTCGTCCGGCGATAGGGTTTCGTCAAGGGAGAAAATAAGCCTTGTAGCACGATGGAAGTCTGCGCGCACATCCGTGCACATTGCTGGCTGTGCCGCACAGCTCACTCCTGGCATCGGCGGGCACGACGAAAACCCGGCGAGGCGGCGGAGTCTCCCGGGGCGCGGCCAACGCCACAAGGAGCGCCAGCATGGCCACTTCACCCACCCGTCCGCCGACCAGCGAAGAGCGGCACCAATGCCCCCCCGACATCCAGACGATGCGCGCCACCACGCGCCGTCTGCTCGCCGAGGACGCCGAACTCCCCTCCACGGAGGAGATGGAGACGCTCACCCTCCGGCTGCGCGAGCACATCATGACCGCCGTCCCCGCAGTCGAGCAGATGGCCCACAGCCTTCCCGAGGACAACACCCGGCGCGCCTGCGCACGCGCCTGCATCGGCGAGGCCCGCATGCGGATGCGCGTGGAATCCGGCGCCACACCGTCCACCCGGATCGCACACGCCCAGCAACTCGCCCGCTCCGTCAACGCCACGTGTGACCACTACGAGAACCTCGGCGGGAGCTGACATGCCATCCCGCGTCGAGTGGCTGTGGCGCGGCGAGGGCAGCAGCTACGGCCACACGCGGAAGGTCATCGACCACCACGACGAGAACAGCGCCACCCCGTGCGAGGCGGACCCCCAGCTCCGTGAAGAGTGGCGCGCCACCCGCATGGGCCCGATGCTCGCTGCGGTCCCCGCGCTGCTGGCGCTCGCGGTCTGCCTCTGCTTCGCGGGCGATCCGGCCATATAGACCGGGTGGGGCGCTGGTGTTCCGGCCCCCGGTACCGGACGACGGTGCCAGCGGCCCGCCCTCCCAGACCCCTGCCGGTTGGCACGGGCCGACGACGGTCCATCGGCAAGGCAGGGACGAAGGGACTCCGGTACCGGCCTGGACCGCCGGGCCGGAGTCCCGTCCGGCAAGGCTCGTCCCGCCTCCCGCTTGCAGGCCAGTGGCCGGGACGAGCACCGCGCCATCGCGCGGGGACACCCCTGCGCGAGTGAACTCAGGAGGCCCCATGCGATTACAGCACGCCGTCATCCGCCATGACCCGGAGGACGGCGACACCATGCCGGACACGGACGCCCCCTCCCCGGGTGGCCAGACGCCCGGCGACTCCGACGACGGACGCCAGTACGCGAGGTAGCCCGCGTCCGGCGGCACAGGCAAACGGCGGCCCGCCCGAAAGCGCGGGCCGCTCCCACCACCAGGAAGTACCCTGAATGACCGCATCGCCCCCGCCCATGCCCAACCACTGGCACTGCTACCGCTGGACCGGAGAGCGCCGCACGTACGACGACGAGTCCGCCCGGCGGCCACCGCACCTCGTCGTAGAGGACATCCCGCCCCAGGAGTGGAAGCGGATCGCGGCGGCCAGCCCCGCCTTCATGGCAAGCGACGTGCCCCCGCTGGAGGTACCGCACTGGCTGCTCCGCCCGGCCAGAATGATCAAGGCCACCTTCGAGGCGCCCGACAAAGCCTCCGCCTGGTATAGAGACCAGGTCAGCGAGTTGAGCCCGTCATTCCTCACGGACCACGACAAGGACTCGGCCCGGCAGGCAGAGTGGTTCGCGGCAGCGGATGACCGGCTCAGATGGGGAGGCGATGTCGTCGGTGGCTGGTACATCCGCGGCACCGGATTCGCCTCGGTCCAGGTCATCGCGTGCAGCGCGAACCGCATCCGCCCGACGATGCCGTGCCCGTTGCCGAGGTTGATGCACGCGAACCCGTAGAACGACCGGTTGCCGTCGATCCCGGTGAGGTTTCCTCGGGGCGATGCCGACGGCCGGGCGGCATACGCCACCCGGCCGTCCGCGTCGGTTCCGGCGACCGCCCGCCAGGGCTTACGCGTTCCGGTCCAGCAGCACGGCGGCCGTGAACAGCTCCACGCCCACCGCGATCGCGCCCTCGTCCACGTCGAAGTCGCCCGCGTGGAGGTCGCGCCGGGTGGTGTCGCCGGCCTTGCGGACGCCGAGGCGGGCCATCGCGCCGGGCACCCGCTCCAGGTACCAGGAGAAGTCCTCGCCGCCCAGGGACTGCTCGGTGCCCTCGACCGCGTCCGCGCCCCGGCGGGCGATCATCGCGTCCCGCAGCAGTTCGGCGGAGCTCGCCTCGTTGACCACCGGCGGGACCCCGCGGATGTAGTTGATCTCCGACTTGGCGCGGTGCAGGGTGGCGATCTCGTCCACCGCGGCATGGACCAGGTCCGGGGCCTCCCGCCAGGCGGGCAGGTCCAGGCAGCGGACCGTGGCTGACAGCTCGGCGTGCTGCGGGATCACATTGCAGGCGTGGCCCGACTCCACCCGGCCCCAGGTGACCGCCAGACCCGAGCGGGCGTCCACCCGGCGGGCCAGCAGCGCGGGCACCTCGGTGATCACCTTGGCGACGGCGGTCACCAGGTCGGTGGTCAGATGGGGGCGCGCGGTGTGGCCGCCCGGCCCGTCCAGCGAGACCTCCAGCCGGTCGCAGGCCGAGGTGATCGGCCCCACGCGCAGCCCGATCCGGCCGACCTCGACCTTCGGGTCGCAGTGCAGCGCCAGGATCCGGCCCACACCGTCCAGCACGCCCGCCTCGATCGCGTCGGCCGCGCCGCCGGGCAGCACCTCCTCGGCGGGCTGGAACAGCAGCCGCACCGGGCGCGCCAGCCGCCCCTCGCGGGCCAGCTCGGCCAGGACCAGACCGGCGCCGAGCACCACGGTGGTGTGCACATCGTGGCCGCAGGCGTGGGCGCGGTCGGCGACGGTCGAGCGGTAGTCCACCGTCTTGGTGTCGGGGATGGGCAGCCCGTCGATGTCCGCGCGCAGCGCCAGCAGGGGCGCTACGCCGTCGCGCGGGCCGATGTCACAGATGAGACCGGTGCCGGAGGGCAGCACCCGCGGCTCGAGTCCCGCCTGCTCCAGCCGCGCCTTGATCGCGGCGGTGGTGCGGAACTCGCAGTTGCCGAGCTCGGGGTGCATGTGCAAGTCGCGCCGGAAGGCGATGAGTTCGGCACCCAGCTCCTCGGGGAGCGTGCCGGGCAGCGCGGGCGCGGTGGTGGGTGTGACATCGGTCGCATCGAGGGACATCAATTGCTTCACCTGAAGAAGCGTAGAACGCCAGGTGGGTCCACCGAATGTCGATCAACAAAAATTCAATCTGTTCGGGTACGCAAAAGTACCCGCCTCGCTGCATGATCCTCCTAGTCAGGGGGTATAACAGCTGGTTTCCCGGTCGGCCGCGGGTGAGATGCGCCACACGGCCGTACGGGCGACGAGCTCAGAACCTGAGACGCCTCGGGACGCCGCGACCGGTCTCAGGACGCCGCGACCGGTGCCGCGGGCGGTCCCGGGTTCGCCGGCGGGGCCGCGTCTCGCTGCGGGACCGAGTCCCTGGGCGGGGCCGCGTCCCTCGGCGGGGGCGACCCCGCCTGCGGCCCCGAGCCCAGCCGGCGCACATCGCGCGCCGTCCCGGTGACCCCGGACAGGAAGCCCTGGGCGCGCGGGGAGGCGTCGCTGGTCAGCCAGGCGGGGTCCACATCGCAGACCGCGACCTGGACGCCGGTGCCCACGAGCGCGAGCGGCAGGGTGTGCACCACGGTCGAGGGGAAGCTCACGATCGTGTGGCCGATGGGGCCGCGGCGGGCTATCAGCTCGAGCGGCAGATCGGGCCGTACGATCTCCAGACCCACCTCGGCCGAGACCCGGTGCAGCTTCTCGGCGCTCTCCCGGCGGTGGGCGAAGTAGCGGGTGGCGCCGTGGGCGCGGGCCAGTGAGCCGACCGCCTCCAGATAGCGCTCCAGGTCCACCACGCCCGTCTCGACCAGGGACGTGCCCACCAGGTCGGTGCCCCCGGTGAGCCGGGGCGGGCCGAACCGGGCGCGGGTCCAGGCGAAGTCGTTGGCGGTGATGGCGACCCCGGCGGGGGGCTCCACCGGCATCGAGCTGAAGACCTCGACCCGGCGCTTGGTGCCCGGGGTGAGCCGACGGCGCGCGGTGGCGGAGACCGGCGCGAACACCATGTCGCGCGCCCCCTTGCTGCCGCGCCGGTGCCAGCGCACCAGGGGCTCCCCCTTGGCCAGCTGGGAGATGAACTCCATGGTGGCCGTGCCGTCGTCCACCACGACCAGGTCCTTGGCCCGGGTGAGGGTCAGCAGGAGCTGGACATAGCGGGAGAACGGATCGCCTATGACGATCCGCCCGGCCCGGCGCAGCGGTCCGCGCAGCCCGCTGATGGTCTTGATCGGCGCACCGGCCCCGCCGCGCGCGTCCTCCCAGCGCACGGCGAAGCCCTCGTCCCGCGCCAGCTCGGCCATCCGGCGCAGCTGGCCGCGGGTCATCGGATCGTGCGGGGAGAGCACCACCACGGTGAGGTCCTGGGGCGCCGTGGCCCCGGGGCCCCCGGCGCGCTGGGCGTCGGCGTACGCCCACTCCAGCACGTTCAGCAGTTGAACCGGGCTCTCGACGAAGGCAAGCGTGGCCGCGGGGGCAAGAGGGGCAGCGGAGACCATCGCACCGTCCAAAGGCAGGGCCCGGAAGCGGCGGGCAGCCCCCGACGAGTCAGGGGTGCCCGCCGCTTCCGGGCAAGGGCCGGGCTCACCGGCCGGTGGATTCACGGCAGAGTGCCTCAGACCGCGGCGGGCTCGCGGTCGGCGGACTCGGACTCGGACTCGGACTCGGCGACGACGCCCGCGACACGGCGGAGCTTCTTCATCGGGCCGAGCTCGCTCTCGTAGACCTTCTTGACGCCGTCACCGAGGGACTCCTCGATGGTGCGGATGTCCCGCACCAGCCGCGTCAGGCCCTGCGGCTCGACCGAGGCGGCCTGGTCCGAGCCCCACATGGCGCGGTCCAGGGTGATGTGACGCTCGACGAACGCGGCACCGAGCGCCACGGCGGCCAGGGTGGTCTGGAGACCGGTCTCGTGGCCGGAGTAGCCGATCGGCACGTTGGGGTACTCGGCCTGCAGCGTGTTGATCACGCGCAGGTTGAGCTCCTCGGCCTTGGCCGGGTACGTGGAGGTGGCGTGGCACAGCAGGATGTTGTCGCTGCCGAGCACCTCCACCGCGTGGCGGATCTGCTTGGGGGTGGACATGCCCGTCGACAGGATGATCGTGCGGCCGGTCGCCCGCAGGGCGCGCAGCAGCTCGTCGTCGGTCAGCGAGGCGGAGGCCACCTTGTGCGCCGGGACGTCGAACTTCTCCAGGAAGGCGACGGCCTCGGTGTCCCACGGGGAGGCGAACCAGTCGATACCGCGCTTGGCGCAGTGCTCAGAGATGGCGCGGTACTCGTCCTCGCCGAACTCCACGCGGTGGCGGTAGTCGATGTAGGTCATCCGGCCCCAGGGGGTGTCACGCTCGATGTCCCACTGGTCGCGGGGGGTGCAGATCTCCGGGGTTCGCTTCTGGAACTTGACCGCGTCACAGCCGGCCTCGGCGGCGACGTCGATCAGCTTGAACGCGTTCTCCAGGTCGCCGTTGTGGTTGATGCCGATCTCACCGGTGACATAGACCGGGTGGCCGGGTCCGGCGATCTTGTCACCGAGGGTGCGGAGGCGAGAGTTGGAGCTCACTTAAGACAGTTCCTTTCCGAGAATCCACGAGGCGATCTCGCGGATCGCGCCGTCACCTCCGGGGGTGGAGGTGACCGCACGTGCGGCGCCGCGCACGACGTCGTGCGCACCTGCGACCGCCACGGGCCAGCCGACGAGGCCGAAGCACGGGAGGTCGTTGACGTCGTTGCCGACGTAGAGCACGCGCTCCGGCGCGATGCCCTGCTCCTCGCACCACTGCTTCAGTGCGAGATCTTTTCGGTCGATGCCGTGGAGCACGGGGACCTGGAGTTTCCGGGCCCGTGCGGCGACGACCGGGTTCTTTTCCGTGGACAGGATCAGCAGCGCCAGCTCAGCGCGGCGCAGGGCGGCGATCCCGAGCCCGTCGCCTCGGTGCACGGCCACGAGTTCGCGTCCTTCGGAGTCGACGAGCACCCTGTCGTCGGTCTGGGTGCCGTCGAAGTCGAGTACCACCGCGTCGATGTCGTCGCGGGTGGGGAGGGCGCCCGGCCGCTCGGCGTCGAACAGCGGGGCGAGCGCGCGGGCGCGGGCCAGATCGTGCGGATCGTCGATCTCCAGCACCCGGGCGGGGTCGGTGCGCACCAGGTCGGTGCGGCCGAAGAAGCGGTGCCCGGCCTTGCGGAAGCCCCGCGCGTCCATCGCGTAGGCGGCGCCGGTCTCCAGGAAGTCCTGGGGGCGGTCCTGGCGGCGCGGGCGGTACGACTTGTCGTGGTTGACCCCGTCGCCGCCGTCTTCTCGCGGGTTCTCGCCCTCGCGCCAGACGAAGCCGTGGAAGGGGGCGACGGTCAGGGCGGTGTCGGCGCCCTTCTCGGCGACCGCCGCGGCCACCCCGTCGATGTCCTCGCTGATGATGAAGGGGCTGGTGCACTGCACCAGGAGCACCACGTCCACGGTGGTGCCGTGCGACGCCTCGTAGGCGTCCATCGCGTGGATCACCGCCGCCTCGCTGGTGGCGGTGTCCCCCGCGATGTCGGTGGGCCGCTGGATGACCACCGCGCCCGCACCGCGCGCCGCGGCCGCGATGCCGGTGTCGTCGGTGGAGACGACCACGTCCGTCACCAGGCGGCTCGCCCGGCACTCCATGACCGCGCGAGCGACCAGCGGCACACCGCCGACGGCGGCGAGGTTCTTCGCGGGGACGCCCTTCGACCCGCCACGGGCGGGGATCACGGCGAGCACACACGGGCTCGAGGCGGTCATGGCGGCTCCTTCAGGGGTTGCAGAGGTGATCGAGGCCCCCAGGGCCTCCTCTTGATTCGCGTCGCTCACAGCTCCCCCATCCGCCGGATGACGGGAGCCACGCGCTGGACGCCATGGCGATAGGCGCCGCGGGCCGCTTCCCGCATCGTGTTGCGCACCACCCGCCGCAACGCGGAGACCTGCGCCTCGTCCTCGGCGGAGGCCCCGGGGCGGGGTGATCCGTCCGGCTCGAAGCCGTACCGGGCGAGCCGGCCGGGCAGATAGCCGGGTGCGGTGACGGGGGTGTAGAAGGGGGCGAGCGGCGGGAGGGCCGGTGCGGCGGCCAGCTCGGCCACCCGCTCCCGCGCGGCGTCGAACCAGGTCTCGTACGGCCCGTCGGCGGCCACGCCCTGGCGGCTGAGCCACTCGGCGTCCGGCTCGGGCAGGTGCCCGGCGTCAAGCTGGTCCCAGGAGGCCAGACAGCCGGAGCCGAGGAAGTGGTGGTTGCCGAGCGTCTCCCGCACCCCGAGGTCGGTGAGCACGGCGGTCGGTATGGAGCGGTGCAGCGACTCCAGGGCGGCCGTGGAGCTGACCGTGACCAGCAGGTCCGCGGTGTCCAGGACCTCGCCCATGTTCCCGTAGGCGAGCCGGAAGTTGGCGGGCAGGTTGTCGCCGAACTTCGCGATCAGCTTCTGGTAGGGAAGCTCCTCGATGTGGGTGGTGTGCTCGCCCGGCTTGGAGCGCAGCTTGACCACGACCTCGCGGTCCGGGTGGCGGCGCGCGTGCTCCACCGCGCGGCGCAGCAGATAGGTGCGGTCGGCGCGGTTGTCCGGGACGGACGGCTGGACGGCGAAGACGACCGTCCCTCCGGGGTACTTCCGGCCCAGCCGCGCCTTCTCGTCGTAGCGGTCGCCGCCGAGGAAGGGCAGCGCGCACTCCACGACGCTCTCCGCGTCGGCGCCGACGCCCTTGTAGACGTCACGGAAGCGCTCGGCGTCATGGCGGGAGTTGGCCAGCACCACATCGGCGCCGTGGCGCAGCAGCAGCCCGTCGGCCAGCTTCTCGTAGACGACACCGACATAGCCGGTGACGACCACGGGGCGGCGGTCGGCGCCCTCCCAGGCGTGGCGCAGTCCGTGCAGCATGGCCTGGACGGCGCCGCCGACCAGGGAGAGGACGATCACGTCATAGCGCTCACGGTCCATCGCCCGTACGAATTCCACGCCCGTGACCTCGCGCATCGCGTCGGCGCGCACCCCGACCTCGGTGAGCTGCCGGGCGGTCGGCGTGGCGCGGCCGCGCAGCAGGAAGCCGTCGAGGCGGCGCTCCGAGGCAGAACCCGACCCGTCCGGTACGAGGCGATGCGCGGTGAGCGCGCCCCATTTCCACCGGGTGTCGGAGTCGGCGAGCACGGCGACTCGCACAGAGGATTTGGTACGTGAGGACACGTCGGAGACGCTAGGAAGCGTTGTCGATTCACGGCCCAACGCAAGAGCAACAAAGGGTTAACAGAACGTCGACGGTTGGAGAATCGGCTGGCCGGAGCGGCGGGTTAACCGTTCCGACGTTCTTCGTTCACCTTTACGTACACCGTAGGTCAAGACGAATGCCGACCGGAGACCTAGCGTCACCCGCGTGGTTAAGCTCTCCGTCATCGTGCCGTTCTACAACGTGCAGACCTATGCCCCCGACACGCTCAGAAGTCTGCGCGCGAACGCGCGTGAGGACTTCGAATTCATTCTCGTCGACGACTGTGCCACCGACGGGACGCCGGAGATCCTGGAGCGGGCAGAACGCGACCTTCCGGGGGCCGTCTACGTACGGCATGAGAAGAACGGTGGGCTGGCCACCGCCCGGAACACCGGCCTGGACAACGCCACGGGGGAGTACATCGCCTTCCTCGACGGCGACGACTGGCTGGCCCCCGGCTACTACGCCCAACTGCTCGCGGCGATCGAGGACTTGGGGTGCGACTTCGTCCGCACCGACCACGTCCAGTGCACCGCCCGGGCGCGCTCCATCACCCGGGTGCCGCACGGCCGCCGCGATGAGGTGATGAACCCTCGGGACGTGATCCTCCCGGCCGACCGCTCCACCTCCGTCGACTACCCCTACGCCTGGGCGGGCATGTACCACCGCCGCCTGGTCGACGAGGGGCTGTTGCACTTCACCCACGGGCTGCGCACCGCCGAGGACCGGCCCTGGATCTGGCGGCTGCACCGCGAGGCCCGCAGCTTCGCCGTCCTGGGCCTGGCCGGGGTGTTCTACCGGCGCGGGGTCTCCTCCTCGCTCACCCAGATCGGCGATGTGCGGCAGCTCGACTTCATTCGCGCATTCGACCAGGTGATCGAGGAAACCGCACGGGACCGCGACGCCGACACCCTGCTGCCGAAGGCCGTCCGCACCTATTGCGCGATCATTTCCCACCACCTCGGCAACATCGAGAGATTCGAACCACAAGTGGCACGCAAACTCCGTTCCATGTCGGCGGCGGCGATGAAACGCATGCCCCAGGACGTATTGAAGGACGCACTGGATTCCATGGACTACGAGCGCGCCGCACGACTGCGGCGAGTCAAGCGCCGGTCCGCGGGGGCGGAGGTGGCGGCCTGATGTCCGCCTACAAGCCCCTGGCGGAGCGCAAGCGCACCCAGATCTTCCTCGCCTCGACCCTCTACGGGGCGGCGACCCTCGCGGCCGCGATCGACGCGGGCAGCGTCGGCCCGGCCGACCGCCGGCTGCTGCTGATCAGCAACAACGCCGCGACGCCGGAGACCACCCCGCCGGTGGACGAGATGCCCGGCTTCGAGCGGCTGCGCGGCCGCTTCGACCGGGTGCTGTCCTGGAACGAGACGATCTCGCCGTTCCACCCCGGCGGCTGGGCCCCGCGCGTCGACGACGCCCCGCTGTGGGAGCGCCATCTGCGGCTGCTGTGGAACCTCGGCGACGACAAGGTCGAGCTGATCCTGGAGTCCATCCAGGTCAACCCGGCGATGGCGGTCGCCAATGTGTTCCAGGGCGCGCCCATCGACGTCTACGCGGACGGGCTGATGAGCTACGGCCCGACCCGTAACAAGCTGGACCCGCTGATCGGCACCCGCATCCGCCGGCTGCTCCACCTCGACCTGGTACCCGGGCTGCGGCCGCTGCTGCTGACCGAGTTCGGCGTCGAGCCGGAGATCCTGCCGACCGAGGTGTTCACCAAGGTGCTCGCCGAGGTGGCCGAGGCCGCCCCGCGCAGCGTGGCCTCCGCCAGCGAGCGGATCGGGGTCGGCAGCGGCCCGGCGATGATGCTCGGCCAGTACCTGTCCGCGCTGGACATCCTCACTCCGCAGGAGGAGGAAGAGCTGCATCTGCGGATGCTGCGCGGCGCCGTGGCGCTGGGCCACCGCACCGTCGTCTTCAAGCCGCACCCCACCGCGCCGGCCCGCTGGTCGCGGATGCTGGAGAAGAAGGCCGCGGAGCTGGGCGCGGAGCTGACCGTCATGGACACCCCGGTCCTCGCCGAGGTGCTGTACCAGCGGATGAGCCCGGCCCTGGTCATCGGCTGCTTCTCCACCGCGCTGCTCACCGCCGACGTCTTCTACGGGCTGCCGGTGGCCCGGATCGGCACCGACACGCTGCTGGAGCGGCTCACCCCGTACCAGAACAGCAACCGCGTGCCGGTGACGATCGTGGACGCGCTGCTGCCCGACCTCGAGGACCACAAGGCGGTGGCCGCCGCCCAGCCGGTGGACGAGCGGGCGGGCAAGCGGCTGACCGGGCTGGTCACCGCGGTCGGCTTCTGCATGCAGGCCAAGATCTACCCGGATCTGCGGCCCGCCACCGAGCGCTATCTGGCCGCCCACCTGGACAACAACACGTGGCGCTACTTCAAGAAGCGCCGGCTGACCGCGCTCGCCCTGCCCGGGGCGGTGCCCTCACAGCTCGCGTTCATCCCGCGCAATGAGACGGTGCGCAAGGTGGCGCGCCGGGCCCGAGCCCTGAAGCGGGCCGCCCTCAAGCGGACGGTCACCGGATGAGCGCGCCGCCCGCCCCCGACACCGGGCCGATATCCGCCCCCGACACCGGGCCGATATCCGACTCGGACGCCGGGCCGATATCCCCCGCCGACACCGGGCCGATATCCAACGCGGCGGCGACGGCTCCCGCGCCGACGCCGCCGCGCGCCCCCGGCATAGCCCTGGAGCGATCCGCCGGCCTGGAGCGATCCGCCGAGCGCACCGCCAAGGCGGCGGCGCGCGGCGGTGGCCATCCGGTGCGGCTGCGGGCGCTGGACGGGCTGCGCCTGCTCGCCGCGCTCATGGTGGCCGCGTACCACTACGGCGGCCGCGACGGCGAGATAACCCAGGCGTGGGGCTCCTCGCCCCGCGCCCAGTTCCCCACCCTCTCCAGCTACTTCGCCTACGGCTGTCTGGGCGTCCAGATCTTCTTCGTCATCAGCGGCTTCGTCATCTGCATGAGCGGATGGGGACGGCCGCTGCGCTCGTTCTTCGCCTCGCGCGTCTCCCGCCTCTACCCCGCCTACTGGGTCGCGATCATCCTGGTGACCGGCGTCTTCGCACTGCCCTGGGTCGCCTACAAGGCGGTGTCGCCCAGCGACGCGCTGGTCAACCTCACCATGCTGCAGCAGCCGCTCGGGGTGGACCGGGTGCTGGGCGTGTGCTGGACGCTGTGGGCGGAGCTGCGCTTCTACGCCCTCTTCGCGCTGTTCGTGGTGCTCCCGGGCGCGACCCGGCACCGGGTGGTGCTCTTCTGCGCCGTGTGGACGCTGGGCTCGGCGTTCGCCGAGGCGTCGGACCTGCCGCTGCTGGACGTGGTCCTGATGCCGGAGTACTCCTCGTACTTCATCGGCGGGATGGGCATCTATCTGCTCCACCGCTTCGGCCATGACGCCCTGGCCTGGGGAATCATCGGGATCAGCTTCCTGATCGGCCAGCACTACGCGATCCGCGAGCTGTGGCACCCGGCCAACGTGGACGCCTTCTCCTACCGCTCGGCCACCGGCATCATCGCCGTGGTCGCCTTCGGCTATGTGGCGGTGACGCTGATCGCCCTGGGCAAGCTCAACTGGGCCGACTGGCGCTGGCTGACCGTGGCGGGCGCCCTGACCTACCCGTTCTACCTGGTGCATGAGCATCTGGGCTGGGTGGTCGTCTGGGTGCTCCACCAGAAGCTGGGCATCCCCTCCTACGGGACGTTCGCCCTGACCGTGCTGGTGATGCTGGGCCTCGCCTGGGTGCTCTACCGCTTCATCGAGCAGCGGTTCACCCCGATGATCAAGCGCTCGCTGTCCACGGCCCGGCTGTAGGGCTCGGTAAGGGCGTCACGCGCTCTCAGGGCTCCCCTCGCTGTTTCACGTCGAGGGGAGCCCTACGCGTTTCGCGGGGACAGCACCTCGTGGATCACATGGCGGGCGTTGGCCGCCATCGCCGGATTCGTCTCGCGGTAGTACGGGAGCTGGATGAGCGCCATGCTCAGGGCCCAGCCCCGGCCCCGGGCCCAGGTGGCGTCGTCCACGCCGAGCGCGGCGCGGAAGTCCTCCCGCACCGACGCCGGGAGCAGATTCCAGGCCGGGATCAGATCGCAGGCGGGGTCGCCCACCCCGGCGGTCCCGAAGTCGATGACCGCGCTCAGCCGCCCGTCCGCGACCAGCAGGTTGCCCGGCATCAGATCGGAGTGCACCCACACCGGCGGCCCCTCCCAGCCGGGCGCCGCCAGCGCCTCCTCCCACGCGGCGGTGGCCGCGTCGGTGTCGATCGTGCCCGCTGGTCCGCGCAACAGGCCGATCGCGGTACGGGTCTCCTCGTCCACCTCCCGCAGCGGTCCGCCCCGGTACGCGGGCGGCCCGTCCGCGGGCTCGATCCGGCGCAGCGCGACGATGAACTCCGCGAGGTCGGCGGCGAGTGCTCCGGGCCGGGCGACCCGCCCCTCCCGCGGGTTCTCCCCGTCGAGCCAGCGGTGCACGGTCCACGGCCAGGGAAAGCCGTCGCCCGGCGCGCCCTTGCCGACCACCGCGGGGATGGGGACCGGCAACGCGGGCGCGAGCCGGGGCAGCCAGTGGTGCTCCCGCTCCACGTCCCCGGCGCCGCCCGCGATCCTCGGCAGCCGTACGGCGAGGTCGTCGCCGAGCCGGAACAGGGCGTTGACGGTGCCCGACGAGGCGAACCGCTCGATGGGCAGCCCCGCCCACCGGGGGAACTGCGTGGCGAGCAGCCGCCGTACGAGAGCCGCGTCGATGGGCCGTTCGTCGGCGTGCATCGTGCTCGCGCTCATCGGCACCCTCCTGAGCCTCCTGAGTCGTGTCGGACACCACTACGCGTCAGGGGAGGGCTTGGCGGCAACCGAATTTGCCCCGGTGGACGTTAGGGGGTGTGTGTCCGACGGATCGTGACGCCTGCGGCGGCCTGTTCCCCTCCCCGCCCCTTCCCACAACTGGGGCTCCGCCCCAGACCCCGGCGCCCTGACCGGTGAGCCGATCACGGCCAACGGTCGGCTCATCAACCCCCGAGGCTCGGGGCCAGGGCAAACCCGGGGCTCCGCCCCAGACCCCGGCCGGGCGACCGGGAAGTGCGGCCATCTGCCGCACCGGCGTGCCGACCGCGACCAGCCCACCGGCGCAGGTGCTCACGGCACGACGGTCGGCTCGTCAACCCCCGGGGTCTGGGGCGAAGCCCCAGTTTCGGGAAGGGGCGGGTAGGGGAAAGATCCGCCGGGCTCAGAGCCAGCGCGGGACGTCGGCGCCCAGGCGGCCGGGTGGGCGGGCCCAGTCCAGGGGGCCGTCCGGGGTGGCGATCGGCGAGCGGGCGTGGTGCAACGTGCCCAGGTGGGAGGCGGTTTCGGCCAGCCAGGGCGACGGGTCATGGGCCGGGCCGTCCGCCAGGGCGGCGGGGGCGATGCCGTGGGTCAGCCAGGACGCGGTGCCCGCGAGGGAGAGCCGCAGATGGCGCCCGCCGCCGGTGTCCTGGCGCTCGGTCAGCGCCCGCAGCACCGCCGCCGCCAGCAGATAGCCGGTGCCGTGGTCGAGCGCCTGGGCGGGGAGCGCACCCGGGTGGCCGTCGCCATCGCCCTTCGCCTCGATCGCGGCGATGCCGGTGGCCGCCTGGACCAGGCTGTCGAAACCACGCCGCCCGGCCCAGGGCCCGGACCAGCCCCATGCGCACAGCTGGGCGACGACCAGCCCGGGGTGGCGCTCCAGCACGGCGTCCGGGGCGAGCCCGAAGCGGTCGAGCGCACCCGGGCGGTAGCCGGTGACCAGCACATCGGCGTCCGCGAGCAGCGCCTCGAAGGTCCGGCGGTCCTCGGGCGCGGCGAGGTCGAGCGCGGCGGAGCGCTTGCCGAAGCCGGTGTCGGCGTGGGCGTCCGGGTCCTCGGGCAGCCGGGGGGAGTCGATACGGAGTACGTCGGCGCCGAGCAGAGCCAGGGTGCGGGTGGCCACGGGTCCGGCGATGACCCGGGTCAGATCGAGCACGCGCACGCCGCTCGCGGGCAACACGGCGCTCGCGGACAGCGCCCCGTTCCCGGGCAACCCCCCGCTCGCGGTCCCCGTGCTCACCGGCGACCCTCCGCTCGCGGGCTGGGGTGCCTTCAGGAGCGGGAGCGGGAGCGGGCGCGGGACGCCCTCGCCGACCCGCCGGGACTCGATCAACGGCAGTGCGGCCAGCGGGATCTCGCTCTCGCCGGGCTCCGCCACGGCCACGGCCAGACCGCCCGCCGCGTAGACGGTCTCCTGGATCGCGCGCGCGGGGCGGGCCGCGAGCGCCGCCGCGAGTTCGTCCGGCCCGCTGTCGCCGGGCAGGCCGAGGGCGAGCAGCCGGGCCCGGTGGTGCGGGTAGTTGGCGTGCGTACGGACCCATCCGTCGGCCGCACGCCAGAAGCCGGACAACGGGGCGAAGTTGGTGGGCTTCCGGCCGTCGATCCGCAGGTGCCGTTCGCTGACGAACGCGGTGGCGACGGCACCCTCGTCGACCCGTACCGCCGGAACGGCCCCGCCGGAGCGCCGCGCGCCCAGTTCGGCGGCGGCCAGCGAGCACACGCCCACGGTGGCGCGGGCCAGCTCGGCCACGGGCAGTCGGGCGGGCAGTCCGCCGCTCACCGGGCGGTACGTCACTTGCGCCGGCAGCGCGGGGTCGCCGCCGAGGGCGGCCCAGGCGTGGGCGGTGGCCGCGTTCCGCGTATCCCGTGGTGGTGCGTCGCTCCTCGTCATGCGCTCATTGTGCGCCGGAGCGCCGGGGCGCCGGGGCGCCCTGCAGCGAGGCAAGGCAAGGCGAGGCAACGCGAGGCAAGGCGAGGGCCCGGCGCGTGCCCCGCCCCCTCCTCCTGGTCGGGGACGGAGAGGGCGGGCCGTGCGAGGTGGGTGGCGGGCCTACTCGGCGCCCGCCCGGCGGTAGAGGTCGAGGGCCTCATTGCCCAGCGTCGGGTGGTATTCGTTCGTGCCCGCGCTGACGCTGATGTTGCCGATCAGATAGCCCGCGCCGCCCGAGAAGTCGGCGAGGAAGCCGCCGCCGCTCGACCCTCCGGTCTGGACGCAGTCGATGCCCCACATCGTGGAGCCGGGGCGGCCCGCGTCGGCGAACTCATTGCCCTCGCAGTGGTTCAGCCGCTCGCCGTTGCCCTCGGCGGCGGAGCCTCCGTAGCCGAAGGAGTGGACATGGCGGCCGGTCTGCGAATTGAAGGCGATGCCCTGGGCGCCCACGGTGTCGGCCAGGGTGCGGCCGTTCACCGTGTTCATCACGGCGAAGGCGTAGTCCCAGTTGGCGTTGCCCCGGGTGGAGACGTACTGGCCGTCCCAGAAGAGGCGGCGGGCGGGGAAGGTGCCATAGGGGCGGTTGCCGTTGTTGTAGCCGGGGATGAAGACCCAGTTGCGGTAGCCGGTGCCGGTGGCCGCGTCCACGGTGCAGTGGCCGGCCGTGAGCACGACGGACTTGTTGTCGCTGTTGGCCACGGTGGCGGAGCAGGCGAAGGTGCCGCCGGAGGCGTTCTGGAAGAAGACCTTGCCCGCCGTGGTGCTGATCAGGCCGCCGCCGGTCCAGGGGGTGGGGGACGTGGCCCGGTGCGAGGGCGCGGAGACGGGGGCGGCGGGGCCCGGGAGCGGGGGCACGGTCACCCGCTCACCCGCGGTGGGCGCGGGGTCCGCGAGCTTCGCGGTGCGGGCGGCGGGGAGGGTGGTGACGTCCTGGGCGGTGCGCAGCCGTTCCGCCGTCCAGAAGCGGACGGCGGCGCGCTGCTCCTCGGTGGAGACGGAGGTTCCCTGAGCGGGGTGGGACGGGACGGCGGCGTGGGCGGCGGTTCCGGCGGTCCAGCCGAGGGTGGCGAGGGTGAGGGCGCTGAATAAGGTGGCGACACGTCTCATGCGGTCGGCTCCAAGTCCGTTGGAGGTGCCCGAGAGCGTTGGACAACGTTGTCCGACGCTTTGTCGCCGGTAGGGTGCCATGACTGGTCCAGACCTGCCATGAGGCCGGACGCCACAATTAGGGATCCCCCTAGCGCACTTGTGCCGCTCGCGCGCAGGCCCTCCTCGAAGCGCGCCTCGTCGTCCTGGAACGGATCCGAACTCACCGCCGCCGCCGACGGATAGCCCTCGGCGGCCATGCGCTCCTGACGGCCACCGCGTGCCATACGTCAGCGTTTCGTAAGGGCTCGACCGGTGGGCAGCCCTCCGGTTGGTCCATACGGTGTTGCACCGGGCAAGGGCAAGCACGTCGTTCGTGCCCGCCCTGACGTGGTCTCAGGCTCTGGGCTCCTGCGTATCGCAACGGCAAGGCACCACACCCGATCCCCTGCGCGACCCGAGTCCTCAAAGGAGAGAATCTTGCGCAAGTGCGTCGCTGAATTCATCGGCACGTTATTCCTCGTCCTCACCGTCGCAGCGGCGGTACTCACCAAAGCCCCTCTGGCTCCGCTGGCGATCGGTGGGGTCCTGATGGTGATGGTGTACGCCGGGGGTCATGTCTCGGGCGCCCACTACAACCCCGCTGTCACCCTCGCCGTCCTCCTGCGGGGACGGATCACCGCCGCAGAAGCGGCGACCTACGTGGTGGCGCAGTTGGCGGGAGGCGCCGCCGGAGCGCTGATCGCCCGCTGGGCCGTCGACCCGGACAAGGTGACGGCCCTCTCCTTGTCGGGACGGCAGCTCGGCGCGGCGCTGCTGGTGGAGGTGCTGTTCACCTTCGCCCTGGCCTACGTCGTGCTGAACGTGGCCACGAGCAGCAGCCACCCGGACAATTCCTTCTACGGTCTGTCCATCGGATTCACCGTGCTCGCGGGCGCCATAGCGGTGGGCGGCATCTCCGGAGGAGCGTTCAACCCGGCCGTCGCCGTGGGCGGCTCCATCGCCGGACTGTTCTCCTGGTCCTCGCTGTGGATCTACCTGCTCTCGCAGATCGTCGGGGGCGCCCTCGCGGCCGTCGCCTTCCTCGCACTCAACCCCCACGAACGCGGCGTACAGGCGATCGAGCCCGGTGCGGAGCCCGACGCCGCGCCGGGTGCGGGGGCGGCGGCTTCACCCCTGACCTCCCCATGACCCCGACCTCGGTTCCCGCCGGAAACCGTTCACCAGGTCGTCGGCCCCCTGGTGAGCACGGCCGACGTGCCGCGGACGGCCCCGCCGGGCTCGGCGACGCTGTTCCGCTGGTTTCACCGCCCGCAGTTCCTGAGCACCGTGATCCGCCCAGTCCGGAAGGATTCCCATGTCCGAGAACCATGACGCAATCGTCACCGACGCGAAGACGGAGGGAGGAGGTGGCTGCCCGGTCACGCACGGGCGCGCGCCGCACCCGACTCAGGGCGGCGGCAACCGCCAGTGGTGGCCGGAGCGGCTCAACCTGAAGATCCTCGCCAAGAACCCTGCCGTGGCCAACCCCCTCGGCGAGGAGTTCGACTATGCCGAGGCGTTCAAGACCCTCGACTTGCCGGCGGTGAAGCGGGACATCGCCGAGGTGCTGACGACCTCGCAGGACTGGTGGCCCGCCGACTTCGGCCACTACGGCCCGTTAATGATCCGGATGGCGTGGCACAGCGCGGGCACCTACCGGATCAGCGACGGCCGCGGCGGCGCCGGCGCGGGTCAGCAGCGCTTCGCCCCCCTCAACAGCTGGCCGGACAACGGGAACCTCGACAAGGCCCGCCGTCTGCTGTGGCCGGTCAAGAAGAAATACGGCCAGCGCATCTCCTGGGCCGACCTCCTGATCCTCACCGGCAACGTCGCCCTGGAGTCGATGGGCTTCGAGACCTTCGGTTTCGCCGGCGGCCGTGAGGACGTCTGGGAGCCCGACGAGGACGTGTACTGGGGTCCCGAGACCACCTGGCTCGGCGACGAGCGCTACACCGGCGACCGGGAGCTGGAGAACCCCCTCGGCGCGGTCCAGATGGGTCTCATCTACGTCAACCCGGAGGGCCCGAACGGCACCCCGGACCCGATCGCCGCGGCCCGCGACATCCGCGAGACCTTCCGCCGGATGGCGATGAACGACGAGGAGACGGTCGCCCTGATCGCGGGCGGCCACACCTTCGGCAAGACCCACGGCGCGGGCCCGGCGGAGAACGTCGGCCCCGACCCCGAGGCCGCCCCGATCGAGGCGCAGGGCCTCGGCTGGCAGAACTCCTTCGGCACCGGCAAGGGCGGCGACGCGATCACCAGTGGCCTCGAGGTCACCTGGACCAGCACGCCGACCCAGTGGAGCAACAGCTTCTTCCAGAACCTGTTCGGTTACGAGTGGGAGCTCACGTCGAGCCCCGCCGGCGCGCACCAGTGGGTGGCGAAGGACGGCGCCGGGGCGGGCACCATCCCCGACGCCCACGACCCGTCGAAGAGCCACGCTCCGACGATGCTGACGACCGACCTCTCGCTCCGGTTCGACCCGGCGTACGAGCAGATCTCGCGGCGCTTCCTGGAGAACCCCGAGGAGTTCGCGGACGCCTTCGCGCGGGCGTGGTTCAAGCTGACCCACCGCGACATGGGCCCGGTCGTGCGCTACCTCGGCCCGGAGGTCCCGTCCGAGACGCTGATCTGGCAGGACCCGCTCCCCGAGGTGACGCACGAGCTCATCGACGCCGAGGACATCGCCTCCCTCAAGAGCCAGGTCCTCAGCCAGGACCTGTCGGTGTCCCAGCTCGTGTCCGCCGCGTGGGCGTCGGCCTCGTCCTTCCGCGGCAGCGACAAGCGCGGCGGCGCCAACGGCGCGCGCATCCGCCTTGAGCCGCAGAACGGGTGGGAGGTCAACGACCCCGACCAGCTGGCGCCGGTGCTGCGCGCTCTCGAGGGGATCCAGCAGTCCTTCAACGCCGCCCAGGGCGGCGGCAAGCGGGTCTCGCTCGCCGACCTGATCGTGCTCGCCGGCGGTGCTGCCGTCGAACGGGCCGCCAAGGAGGCGGGCTTCGAGGTCGAGGTCCCCTTCACGCCGGGTCGCGTGGACGCGTCGCAGGAGCAGACCGATGTGGAGTCGTTCGCCGCGCTCGAGCCGACCGCCGACGGGTTCCGCAACTACCTTGGAAAGGGCAACCGGCTGCCCGCCGAGTACCTGCTGCTCGACAAGGCGAACCTGCTCACCCTGAGCGCCCCCGAGATGACGGTCCTCGTCGGGGGCCTCCGCGTGCTGGGCGCGAACCACCGGCAGACGCGGCTCGGTGTCCTCACCACGACCCCCGGCTCGCTGACCAACGACTTCTTCGTCAACCTGCTCGACCTGGGCACGACGTGGAGTGCGACGTCCGAGGACGCGAACACGTTCGAGGGCCGCGACGCCTCGGGGCAGGTCAGGTGGACCGGTAGCCGTGCCGACCTTGTCTTCGGGTCGAACTCGGAGCTGCGCGCGCTCGCGGAGGTCTACGCGAGCGATGACGCGAAGGAGAAGTTCGTGAACGACTTCGTCGCGGCGTGGGACAAGGTGATGAACCTCGACCGGTTCGACCTCGCCTGATCCTGACGTCCGGGTCGGCCCGCGCCAGGCCGGCCCGGACATCCCCGGCTCCGGGCGGACCGTGGTGTGCCGCTCCCGCTCACGCGTCCCCGGACCAGCTCACTGGCCGAAGTCCAGCAGGACCTTGCAGGACTGGCTGCGGTCGGCGGCCAAGGCGAACGCCTCCGCCGCCTCCCCCACCGGCCGCACCCCGCTGATCAGCGCGTCGAACGACGGCTCAGCGGCCAGCAGCCGCAGGGCATCGTTGAACTCGGCGTGGAAGCGCAACGCGCCCCGCAGCTCGATCTCCCGGCTGACCAGTACGTTTCCCGCGAACGGGCTCTGCCCCGGGGGCAGCATGCCCAGTTGCACCACCACGCCGCCGCGCCGCACCCGGCGCAGGCAGGTGTCGAGCCCGGCGGCCACGCCGGATGCCTCGATGGCGACGTCCAGCTCGTCCGAGGGCCAGTTGGGGTCGTCCGGGTCGTCGGCCCGTACGCACGCGGTCGCCCCGGCCGCCGCCGCGAACTCCAAGGCACGCGGCAGCAGATCGGTCGCCGTGATGGACGCCGCGCCCGCCGCGCGGGCTGCCGCGATGGTCAGGCAGCCGATCGGGCCGGCGCCGGTGACCAGCACATGGCGGCCCTTCACCGCGCCCGCCCGCCGCACCGCGTGCAGCGCCACGGACAGCGGTTCGGCGAGCGCCGCCCGGCGCGAATCCAGCCCCTCCGGCAGGGCGCGCAACTGCGCCGCCGGGACGGTGATCCGGGAGGCGAAGCCGCCCTGGACATGGGGGAAGCGCGCGGCGCTGCCCAGGTAGCGGGTGTCGCGGCAGACGTTGGCGCGGCCGTCGGCGCACTCCGGGCACACCTCGCACGGCGTCGCCGGGTGCACGGCGACCGGGGTGCCGACCGCGGGCCCGGTCGCGCCCTCGCCGTACGCCACCACCGTGCCCACGACCTCGTGCCCCAGCACCATCGGCTCCTGGAGCCGGAAGTCGCCCACCCCACCGTGCCGGTGGTAGTGGAGATCCGATCCGCAGATCCCGCCGTAGCGGATCGCCACGAGCGCCTGCCCGGGCGCCGGTTCCGGCTCCGGGAGTTCCTCGACCCGCAGATCACCCTGTCCGTGGATCACACAGCCCAGCACCATCCGGCCAGCCTCCTCAAGCTCACCTGGTATCCCAGCGTTCACAACACGCTCGTCATGCCGCCGTCTACGTACAGCACCTGTCCGCTCACGAAGTCCGCCGCCGGGGACGCGAGATACAGCAGCGCCCCGATCAGGTCCTCGGTGCGGCCCCAGCGCCCGGCCGGGGTCCGCCCGCGCACCCAGGCGCTGAATTCCTCGTCCTCGACCAGTGGCCGGGTCAGCTCGGTCTCGATGTAGCCGGGGCCGAGCCCGTTGACCTGGATTCCGTACCGGCCCCAGTCCGCGCACATGCCCTTGGTGAGCATCTTCAGCGCGCCCTTGGTCGCCGCGTAGGGCGCGATGCCGGGGCGGACCACCTCGCTCTGCAGGGAACAGATGTTGACGATCTTGCCGTGGCCGCGTGCGGTCATTCGCCGGGCGGCCTCCCGGCCCACCAGGAAGGCGCTGGTGAGGTTGGTGTCCAGGATCTGCCGCCAGGCGTCGTCGGTGAACTCCAGCAGCGGCGCCCGGTTCTGCATCCCGGCGTTGTTGACCAGGATGTCGAGCGGGCCCACCCGCTCCTCGACATCGGCGATACCGGCGGCGACGGCCGGGCCGTCGGTCACGTCGAACGCGGCGGTGTGCACCCTCGCAACTCCCGCGCCCTCCGCAACCCCCGCGCCGGCGCCGCCGAGGTCGGCGGCGGCCTTCTCCAGGGCCTGCGGATCGCGCCCGTTGAGCACCACCGTGCAGCCGGCCTCCACCAGCCCCCGCGCGAGGGCGTGGCCGATGCCCCGGCTGGAGCCGGTGACCAGCGCGGTGCGGCCCGCGATGTCGAAGAGCGGATGTGTCGTCATGGCGTGCGCATCCCTATTCTCTGCTCGGCGATTCTCTGCTCGGCTCTAGATCACCAGTGACAGCAGCAGGACGAAGACGAGCCCGACGACGGAGATGATCGTCTCCATCACCGACCAGGTCCGCACCGTCTGCCCGACGCTCATCCCGAAGTACTCCTTGACCAGCCAGAATCCCGCGTCGTTGACATGGCTGAAGAAGAGCGACCCGGCGCCGATGGACAGCACCAGCAGCGCCACATGCGTGCTGGACATGTCGGCGGCCAGCGGCGTCATCAGCCCGGCGGCCGAGATCGTGGCAACGGTCGCCGAGCCGGTGGCCAGCCGGATCGCGACCGCGATCAGCCAGGCGAGGAGCAGCGCGGAGACGTTCCAGTTCTCCGAGATGTCCATGATCATCTTGCCGACGCCGATGTCGATGAGGGTCTGCTTGAAACCGCCGCCCGCGGCGACGATCAGCAGCATCCCGGCGATCGGGGCGAGCGAGTGCTCAACGGTGGAGGAGATCCGGTCCCGGGTGAAGCCCGCAGGGCGGCCCAGCGTGAACATGCCCACGATCACCGCCGCCAGCAGCGCGATCAGGGGGTTGCCGATGACGTCGGCGACCCGCTGGACGCCGTTCTCCGGGTCGTCCACCACGATGTCGACCAGCGCCTTGATCAGCATCAGCACGACCGGCAGCAGCACGGTGAACACGGTGACGCCGAACCCGGGGCGCCGCTCCAGCTCCTCCGACGGGCGCGTGGGCATCAGCCGCTCCGGCGGGGTGACGTCCACCCAGCGGTCGGCGACGCGCGAGAAGACCGGGCCCGCGATGATCGCGGTGGGGACGGCGATGAGGACGCCGAGCGCCAGGGTGATCCCCAGGTCCGCGTGGACCGCGTCGATCGCGGCGAGCGGGCCGGGGTGCGGCGGCACCAGGCCGTGCATCACGGACAGGCCCGCGAGCGCCGGGATGCCGATCCGCATCAGGGAGAGGTTGCCGCGCTTGGCGACCAGCAGCACCACCGGGATCATCAGCACCATGCCGACCTCGAAGAAGAGCGGCAGCCCGATGATCCCCGCGATCAGCACCATGGCCCAGGGCATCGTCCGGTTGTTCGCCCTGGCGAGGATCGTGTCGACGATCTGGTCGGCGCCGCCGGAGTCGGCGAGCAGCTTGCCGAGGATCGCCCCGAGGGCGATCAGCACGCCGACGCCCGCGACGGTCGACCCGAGACCGGCCGAGAAGCTGGTGATGACCTTGTCGAGCGGGGCTCCCGCGACGGCGCCGAGCGCCAGTGAGCCGATCGTCAGCGACAGAAACGCGTGCAGCTTGGTCTTGGTGATGAGGAGGACGAGGACGGCTATGCCGACGAGGACGGCTATGCCGAGCTGTGCGTGACCGGCCGACGTGATCGGGTCGACGGTGTCCGCTGCCAGCATCTCGGCGCTGAGTCTGGTCACGGCGGGTTTCCTAACGTGCGTTACTGGTGTTCGAGCCGCCGCAGTTCGGCGGCGGCCCGCTCGGTGATGGCCTCGGGTTCGGGGGAGACGTCCACGGCGACGCCGTACTCGTCCGGCTGGAGCGGTTCGAGCGTGGCGAGCTGGGAGTCGAGCAGGTCCCCGGAGAAGAAGTGGCCCTTGCGCTCCTTCATCCGCTCGGCGATCAGCTCACGGTCGCCGGTCAGATGGAGGAAGACGATGCCGGGGGCGGCGGACCGCAGCCGGTCGCGGTACATCCGCTTGAGCGCGGAGCAGCTCACCACTCCCCCGCCCTCGGAGTGGGCGTGGGCCCAGGCACCGATGGCGTCCAGCCAGGGGCGTCGGTCGTCGTCGTCCAGCGGGGTCCCGGCCGACATCTTGGCGATGTTGGCCGGCGGGTGGAAGTCGTCGGCCTCGGCGTACGGGACGCCGAGCTCCTCTGCCAGCAGGGGGCCGATCGTGGTCTTGCCCGTTCCGGACACTCCCATGACCACGACAACCTGGGGGGCGTGCATTGTGTGAAAACCTCGCTGTCTTCCTCGACCTCGGCGCCGCCGGACACTCAACCCCACAGATACGACGTATTCAAGAGTCCGTGACGTAAAAGTCATACTTATTTGATGGGCTGGTGGCCGCGTAGTCTGAGCGCATGGACGAACAGGGGCCCGAGGGCCGTGGCCAGAGGCCCAGGGGCCGGGGGCTGCACGACCGCGTCCTGGAATCCCTCGGCCCCGCGATCACCGCGGGCGACTACCCGCCCGGCACGGTGCTACGCACGGACGAACTGGAGCGGCGTTACGACGTCTCCCGCACGGTCGTCCGGGAGGCGGTGCGGGTCCTGGAGTCCATGCACCTGGTGGAGTCCCGCCGCCGGGTCGGGGTGACGGTGCGCCCCACCGAGGAGTGGGACGTCTTCGACCCCCAGGTCATCCGCTGGCGCCTGGCCGGCCCCGACCGCCCCCGCCAGCTCCGCTCCCTCACCGCCCTGCGCTCGGCCATCGAGCCCGCCGCCGCCGGGCTGGCCGCCGAGCACGCCACACCGGAGCAGTGCGCCGAGCTCACCGAGCACGCGCTCAATATGGTGGCCACGTCGCGCGGCCAGCAGCTCCCCGCGTACCTGGTCCACGACGTGGCCTTCCACCGCGTGATCCTGCGCGCCTCGGGCAATGAGATGTTCGCCCGCCTCGGCGACGTCGTCGCGGAGGTCCTCACCGGCCGCACCCAGCACCGCGTCATGTTCAGCGACCCCGACCCGGAGGCGGTCACCCTCCACGTCCGCGTGGCCGAAGCGGTCCGCGCGGGCGACGCGGAGGCGGCGGAGCGCTATACGAAGGAGATCACCGTGGGCGCGCTGCGGGAGCTGGACATCCTGGCGCCCTGAGGACACCCCCCGGGTACACGCCCTGAGCCGCCCGAGGGCGGCCGGTGCGCCCGGGTCAGATCTGGTTCTCGCCCCCGTCGACGTAGAAGTTGGCGCCGAGGATGAAGCTGCTCTGCTCGGAGGCGAGGAACGCCACCAGCCCGGCGACCTCCTCCGGGCGCCCCATCCGGCCGATCGCGGTGGTCGTGGCGAGGTGTGCCTTGAAGTCGTCCGCTTTGCCCTCGGGGGCGATGCCCGTGATTGCCGGCGTGTCGATCGGGCCCGGCGAGACCGCGTTGACCCGGATGCCGCGACCCTTGAGTTCGTTGGCCCAGGTCCGCGCGAAGGACCGGATCGCGGCCTTCGACGCCGCGTACGCGCCGAACGCCTCCGTGCCGTTGTCCGCGGCGGTGGAAGCGTTCAGGATCACCGAGGCGCCGTCGTTGAGCAGCGGCAGCGCCTTCTGCACGGTGAACAGCGTGCCCCGCACATTGACGGCGAAGGTCCGGTCGAAGTGTTCCTCGGTGACCTCCTCCAGTGTCGCGAACGAGGCGGCCGCCGCGTTCGCGAAGACCACGTCCAGACCCCGGCCCCGGGCGCGGACGGCGTCGTAGAGCCGGTCCAGGTCGGCCAGGTCGGAGATGTCACCCGCCACCGCGGTGGCGGCCGCCGGGCCGATGGCCTCGACGGCCGCGTCCAGCTCGGCCTTCCGCCGTCCGGTGATGAACACGTGCGCACCCTCGGCCGCCAGCCGTACGGCGGCGGCCAGACCGATCCCGGTGCTGCCGCCGGTGATGACGGCGGTCTTGCCCTCAAGCTGTCCCATGCCAATAACCTCCCAAGATTTCGGTACCGATCGGTACTGAAAGCGAGCGTAGCGCACTTCTGAACCGATCGGTACTGAAGAGGTATCCTGGACGGCATGACGACGCGGCAACAGGCACCGATCGGCCGCCCGAGGGGGTTCGACGCCGACGAGGCCCTTGAGCGCGCCATGCGGGTCTTCTGGGAGCAGGGCTACGAAGGCGCCAGCCTCACCGACCTGACCAGCGCCATGGGCATCACCCGCACCAGCATGTACGCGGCCTTCGGCAACAAGGAGGACCTGTTCCGCAAGGCCCTGGAGCGCTACTCCGAGGGCCCCGCCGCGTACGCGGACCGGGCCATGCGGGAACCGACCGCCCAGCAGGTGGCCACCGCGTTCCTCCACGGCTCCGTCCGGGCCAACACCCGCCCCGGCTGCCCCGCCGGATGCCTGGGCGTCCAGGGCTCCCTCGCCGCCGGCGACCCCGGACGCAGCGCCCGCGACGCCCTCATCGCCTGGCGCAACGAAGGCACGGCCCGCCTCGGCGACCGGTTCCGGCGGGCCGTCGACGAGGGCGACCTGCCACCGGACACCGATCCCGATGTGCTCGCCCGCTACCTCATGGCCGTAGCGCACGGCATGGCCGTCCAAGCGGCCAGCGGTGCCACGCGGGAGGAGTTGCAGAAAGTGGCCGACGTGGCGCTGCACAACTGGCCGCCCGCGCCCTGAGCCTGCCCGAGGGCGGTTCCGATCTCAGCGGGGCGCTGCGGAGCGCACGAGCCGATGGCCCCCTCGTCCAGCTCATGACCCCAGAGATCGTTGAGCTTGCGGTCACACTGGAGACGCCAGACGGCCGTGGAGTCGGCGAGGTAACGGATCACGGTCAGGCCGCACCCTTCTCCGTACGCTCAGAGCCACCCTTCTCGGCCGCGTGACGCTGCCAGAACCCTTCCTCATCCCACTGCTGCGCCTGCTCCAGGTGGCGCAGACGCGCCTCGGTGCGCGCCCGGCGCTCGGCGTACTCGCGGAGGGCGATGTTGACCATCTCCTTCTTGATCTTGGCACCGGACAGCCGCATGGCCTCCGCGAGGGCGTCGTCGTCGATGTCGATCTGGGTGGCGGACGACTGCGGGCAGTTGGGGGCCATGATCCCGACGAGTGCGACGCCCGACCGCGCCCAACGGCGTTTCGGTGGTCCTGACGTCGCACTCGGCCCCCGACCCCTGAATACCCCCTCCGAAATCGCTTGATCTGACGCAACTACTACATCAAGCGATTTCCAGGAGGCACCTCCGGCAGCCCGGCACCGGGAGCGGCCTCCGGGCACAGGTGCCGCCACCGGCCGCACCTCGGCGTCCGCGAGATAACCGGCCGGTCTCCAGGCGACGCCCCCGCAGCCCGGCACCGGGCCAAGCCACCGGGCGCGGGTGCCGCCACGGTCTCGACACCGCACCGGCCCGACGGATGCCGGCGAGGCCCGCGCCCCCCCACCCCCTGCCCATGCTCAAATGCGCCGAAGGCGCGAGACGGCGCCGCGCCATCCCACGTCGGTCAGCCCACGACCCCGCCCAGATCCCCGGCGGCTCAGATCACCGGTACCCTCGGCGCCGCCACCCGATCCACGTCGCCGCCGAGGGCGGCCTCGCGGGCTGCGGCGGCCGTTTCGTGGGGGTTGCCGAGGGAGACGGCGCTGACCTCGGCCAGGCGGGTGTACTGGTCCTCGGTCAGGGTCAGGTCCAACGCGCCCAGGTACTCCGTCAGTTGCGCGCTCGTACGGGGGCCGATGACGGGGATGAAGGCCGTGGCGGCGCGGGCCGCGTGGGCGCGCAGCCAGGCCACGGAGACCTGCGCGGCCGAGGCCCCGGTCTCGGCCGCGATGGCCAGCACCGTGTCCAGGACGGCGGTCTTCTGGCCGCCGTCCTCGGCCCGCACCCCCACCCCCCGGCGGGTCAGCCGCCCCTCCTCCCCGGCGCGGTATTTGCCGGTCAGCATGCCGCCCCCGAGCGGCGCGTACAGCGCGGCGCCGAGGCCGAACGCCTCGGCCATGGGGAGAAGTTCGCGGTCGGCGGTGCGTTCGGCGAGGCTGTACTCGACCTGTACGCCGATGATCGGCGTCCTGCCGAGCCGTTCGGCCGCCGTGACCGCCGACGCCACCCGCCAGGCGGGGAAGTTGGACAGCCCGCCGTGCAGGATCTTCCCCGCCCGGATCATGTCGTCGAAGGCCGTGGCGATCTCCTCCACGGGGGTGATCGCGTCGGGCATATGCGCCCAGTAGACGTCGACATAGTCCGTGCCGAGCCTTCTCAGGCTCGCCTCCAGCGACCGGACCATGGTCTTACGGCTGTTGCCGGTCGCGCCGATCCCGGGGCGCTCGCCGCCGCCCGCGCTGTACTTCGTGGCCAGGACGAAGTGGTCGCGATCCGTGGCGAGCAGCTCGCCGAGCAGGGTTTCGGACGCCCCGCCCTGGTAGCGGTCGGCGCTGTCGAGGAACGTGCCGCCCGCCTCGGCGAACGCGTCGAAGACCGCCCGGTACTGCTCGCGGTCCGTGGTGGTGAAGTTCGCGGTGCCGAGTGCGTACTCGGATACCCGCAGGCCGGTCCTTCGACCGAAGGTCGTGTAGCGCATCTTTCCTCGCCCCTCCTGAAACCTGAAACTGGAATCTGATTCCGGTAAGCATACCGGAAGCAGATTCCGGTATGCTGGCACCGTGGACACCACCGGCAAGGACAAGCCCCTGCGCGCACACGCCGCCCGCAACCGCGACTCCCTCATCACGGCGGCGCGCGACGCCTTCGAGGCCGGTGAACTGGACATCCGCATCGAGGAGATCGCCCGCCGGGCCGGGGTCGGCGTCGGCACGCTCTACCGCCACTTCGCCACCCGCGAGGCCCTCATCGAGGCCGTCTACCGGCAGCGGGTGGAGGACCTGTGCGGCACGGCGCCGCGCCTACTGGCCGAGCTCACGCCGTACGACGCGCTCCGCGCGTTCCTGCGGCAGCTCATCGCACACTCGGCGGCCAGCCAGGGCATGGCCGTCGCGCTGGAGGCGGTCATGAACACCGGCTCCCCGGTCTTCACCCAGACCAGGGCGGAGATGATCGACGCCATCGCCACGATCATGACCGCCGCCGCCACGGCCGGGGAGATCCGTACGGACGTCACCCCCGAGACGGTCTTCCAGGCCATGGGCGGCATCTGCACCGGCCACGACCGCCCCGGCTGGGAGGACGGCGCCCAGTCCGTGGCGCGCCTCCTCCTCGACGGCCTCCGCGAACCCACGCCGCGCTAGGTCCCGATCTCGGCCCACACCGTCTTGCCGATCAGCTCGGGCACGACGCCCCACCGGTCGGCCAACTCCTCGACCAGCAGCAGCCCGTGCCCGCACTCGCGCGGCGCATCGGGCTCGGGGGCCGGGCGCACGGTCGGCAGGCGTTCGACGCGCGGGTCCCGCACCTCGATACGGAGCGTGGGCCCGGTGACGGTGAGTGTCAGCCGGAAGTTCCGCCCCGGTACGCGGCCGTGCAGCGCGGCGTTCGCGGCCAGCTCCGCGATGATCAGCGCCGCCGTCTCATGCGGCAGCCCCCAGGAGCGAATGCGCTCCGTCCCGAGGAGTCATGCCAGGCGGGCGCCCTTGCGGGTGGCCGAGAGCAGGACGGTGAAGTGCGAAACGGAAGTGTCGGTTCGAGTGATTTGTTGCTTCACGTCACTCAGCGTGGCCGCGCACGAATAGGCTGAAAAGTAGCGACGTCGATACGGGCAGTGACTGTCCGGCAATGGTCCGGGCCTGTCCGCTGGCGTCGGGTGGGAGGTGGACCCGTATGGAGGATGAGGAAAGCGGCGCGGTCCTGAGGACGGTCGGCCGCCAGATCAAGTTGTGGCGGGAAGCGGCCGGGCTGAAGCAGGCGGAGCTGGGGGCGGCGATCGGTTACGGAGAGGAGCAAGTTTCGGCCGTCGAGCGGGCTCGGCGCATCCCCAGCCCGGAGTTCCTGGACAACGCGGATCGGGTGTTGGAGGCGGGCGGCAAGATCGCCGCAATGAGGAAGGACGTGGCGGAGGCTCGCTACCCGAAGAAGGTCCGGGACCTGGCGAAGTTGGAAGCGGAAGCCGTCGAGTTGGGCGCGTACGGCAACCACAACATGCACGGGTTATTGCAGACGCCGGAGTACGCCCGTGCGCTGTACGACATGCGACGCCCCTCGTACTCGGAGGACAAGGTCGAGCAGCACGTGGCGGCACGAATGGCCCGACAGGAGATCTTCGATCGACGGCCTGCGACGACGCTGACATTCGTCCAGGAAGAGGTGACGCTGAGGCGCCCGCTCGGGGGCAGAATGGTTCTGCGCCGCCAGCTCGAACACCTATTGGAACTTGGCCAGTTGAGGCACGTCGAGATCCAGGTGATGCCTACGAATCTCGAGGACCATGCCGGAATGGGCGGGCAGCTTCAGCTGCTCAAGCTCAACGACGGTACGACCGTGGGGCACTGGGAAGCCCAGTTGTCCAACCGACTGATCTTCGACCCCAAAGAGGTCCAGATCCTTGACATTCGGTATGGGATCATCCGGGCGCAGGCCCTCACGCCGTGTGAGTCTCTGGCCTTCATCGAGAAACTGCGGGGAGAGACATGACCCTCAAGCCCAATGAGTGGACCAAGAGCAGCTACAGCAGCAACGACGGCCCTGAGTGCGTTGAGGTCGCCTGGAAGAAGAGCAGCTACAGCACCGACGACGGGCCTTCATGCGTAGAGGTATCGGCCCCCACCCCCTCCACCATCCACATCCGCGACTCCAAGAACCCCAACGGCCCCCACCTCACCGTCACCCCCACCGCCTGGACCGCGTTCGTCACCTACGCCAGCAACAACTAGGGGCCCGACGAGCCGTGACGCCTGCGGCGGGCTGTTCCCCTCCCCGCCCCTTCCCGAAACCATGGGCTCCGCCCCTGGACCCCGGGGGCTGAACAGAGCTCCCGCCGGGGGCCTGAGGCGTGCCCAGCCCGGGGGCTGGGGCGGAGCCCCAGATTCGGGAAGGGGCGGGGAGGGGAAAGACCCACCGGCCCCCACCCACGGCGACCCACCGGCTGATCGCTCCGCAGCCACTCGGCCTCGCCTTCGGCGTGTTCGTCACCATTGCAGACCGAGCCGCGTGCCGTCGCGCCCCTGGTGACCCCACCGCGAGGGCCCATGTTGACCTGATTCATGCTCCTGACGTCCGGGTTCCGTCCCTAATCTCACGGCGGTTGTTGCCGAGCGTCGCTCCGTGAGGCGACGCGCAAAAGGGGGGATCATGAGATCTGCGCGAACACTCGCGCGCGCTGTCTGCGCCACCGCCGTACTCGGAACCACCGTCGCGCTGGGCACCGGGCCGGTCTCCGCCGCGCCCGCCGCCACCACCG
This sequence comes from Streptomyces yongxingensis, assembly GCF_055597465.1. NCBI lineage: Bacteria > Bacillati > Actinomycetota > Actinomycetes > Kitasatosporales > Streptomycetaceae > Streptomyces > Streptomyces yongxingensis. Next base: position 6,376,020 of record NZ_CM145717.1, on the reverse strand, counting down.
CGAGCTGCGCCTACCCGTACGTGTGCATCCAGCGGATCTCCGACGGGGTCATCATCGGGCGGTTCCAGGACGTCACCTCGGGCTACCAGGACCTGCCGTCCAGACCGAGCAACGTCACCATCATCAACACCCGACACGACGACGTCGCCTACATCCGTTACGCCAACGGATCGAAGGCCTGCGTCGCTCCGAACGACAGTCTCGCGATTTCGGGCTACGTCCTGACGGGCATTCGCATCTCCTCGTCCGCGACCTGCAGTTGAGCCACGTCATCACCGACCGGACACCGATCAAGGAGGAGAGATGAAGGCATCACGTAAGCCTCTCAGACGAGTCGCGTGGGCCGCGGCAGCGGCCACCGGGATCCTCGCCGCCTCGGCGGGAACGGCGGTCGCCGTCCCCGCCGCCCCCACGACCGCCGCCGCCCCCGCGAGTGCCGCGGCGAGCTGCGCGTATCCCTATGTGTGTCTGTTCAAGGACGGCGTCAGGATCGGCCAGTTCCAGGACGTCACCTCTGGTTTCCAGTCCCTGCCGTCCAAGCCGACCGGCACGGCCAGCTCGCCCATCACCGTCACCAACACCCGTCACGACGACGTCGCCTACATCCGTTACAACACGGGCACGACCGTGTGCCTCCCCCCGGAGTACAGCACCAACTTCACCGGGACGCTGACCGGGATCCGCATCTCCTCCTCCGCGACCTGCTGAGGTCCGGCGTGGAGTGAGCCGCGATGCGGCACGCTGAAGCGGTCGGGGTCGGTCGAGTTCGATCGGCTTCGTCAGGGCTTGCGGCCCACGCCCCCGTACGCGTCGACGTCGGGGGCCGTGCCGCTCGCCGCGTCAGGCCCCGGCCGCCACCGCGTGATCCGGACGATGCCGGGCTCCAGCACGTCGAGCCCGTCGAAGAACGCGGCGATCTCGTCGACCGGGCGGACGTAGTACGGGACCGCACCGCTCGCGTTGTACGTCGCGGAGGCCGCGATCATGCCCTCGCTGGTGGCGGTGGAGTCGCCGATCACCAGGTAGCTGCCGGACGGCAGACCGGCCATCAGGCGGTTCACCAGGGAACGGGCCTCGGCGTGGTCGGCGACGTGGCCGAGGACGTTGAGCAGGACCAGGGCGACCGGTTGGGTGAAGTCCAGCGTTCCGGCCGCCGCCCGGAGTACGGCGTCGGGGTCGTGGAGATCCGCGTCGAGATAGTCGGTGGCGCCCTCGGGGGTGCTGCTCAGCAGGGTGCGGGCGTGCACCAGGACCAGCGGGTCGTTGTCGACGTACACGATGCGCGCGTCCGGCGCGACGCGCTGCGCGACCTCGTGGGTGTTGTCAGCGGTGGGCAGCCCGGTGCCGATGTCGAGGAACTGGCGTACGCCGTGCTCGGCGGCGAGGCAGGTGATGGCGCGGGAGAGGAAGTGACGGCTGGTCACGGCCACGTCGGCCAGGCCCGGGAAGATCTCCTTGATCTTGTCACCGACCTCGCGGTCGGCCTCGTAGTTGTCCTTGCCGCCCACGAAGTAGTTCCAGAAGCGGGCGGAGTGCGGCTTGGTGGTGTCCATACGCCGCGCGACATCGGCTGCCGTGCTGTGGGTCGGCTCGTGCTCGGACAAGGAGCTGGCTCCTGACGGGAGTTCGTGAGGGTAGGTACGTAGGTGATGATCTCCTGCAAAGTTAGACGGAACCGGTCGCCCAGTGCACCGAAACGGTCGGGGAGCGAAAGATTGGCCACATATGTGTGCGGCGCCGTCGGTGCGGCGGGGCCGCGCGGGCCGGGCCGGCTGCCGCGCCGGGTTACGCGTGGTGGGCGGACGGCCAGCGCTCGTACCACCGCTGGTCGGCCTCCAACTGGGACGCCAGCGAGATGAGCACAGGCTCGCTGTTGGCCGGGCCCAGGAGCTGGGCGCCCAGGGGCAGGGTTGCGGCGGGGTCGGCGAACCCGGCGGGGACGTTCATCGCGGGCCAGCCCAGGACGTTCCACGGCCAGGCGTACGGGCACGCCGCGATCATGGCCCGGTCCGTACGCCACCCGGACAGACCGGCCATGGCGCCGATCCGCAGCGGCGGTGTGGCCGTCGTCGGGGAGAGGACGACGTCGAAGCGCTCGAAGATCGCCCCGATCTGGCGCCGCAGCGGCTCCTCGTACGACCGCGCCCACCGCAGCGCGGCGCCGCCCAGCAGCCGGCCGTTGCGGACGGCGCCGCGGGTGCGGATGTCCAGCAGCAGCGGATCGGGGACGCGGCCGGACCATTCGGTGAGCCCGGCCGTGGCGCGGGGCAGGAAGGAGAAACCCACGAGCCCGTAGCGCGGTTCGGCCTCCACCACCTCGTGGCCGAGGGCCGCAAGGCGCTCGGCGAGCCGGACGATGGCGGCCCGCACCACCGGGTCCAGCCTCTTCGGGGTGCCGGTGAAGGCCGTCTTGAACGACAGGGCGATCCGCAGCCGCCCCGGGTCGCGGCCCACCGCGGACAGCACGTCCACCGGCTCGGGGCAGTGCAGATCCCCCTCGCAGTTGCCGGTCGCGACATGCAGCAGCAGCGCCGCGTCGGCGACCGTACGGGCCAGCGGGCCGTTGCAGGTGATGCCGTTGAACGCCTCGGCGTCCGGCCAGGTGGAGATCCGGCCGCGCTGGGGCTTGATGCCGATGAGGTGGGTCCAGGCGGCGGGGATGCGGACCGAGCCCGCGCCGTCCGAGCCGAGCGCGGCGGGGACCAGACCGGCGGCGACGGCGGCCGCGCCGCCGCCGGATGAGCCGCCGGGGGTGTGCTCCGGGTTCCAGGGGTTGCGGGTGTCGCCGAAGGCGGGGCCCTCGGTGAACGGCCACTGGCCCAGCTCGGGGGTGTTGGTCTTGCCGACGATCACGGCCCCGGCCGCCTTCAGCCGCCGTACCGCCTCACCGTCCTCGGCCTTGGCGGGGAAGTCGCCGCAGCAGCCGAAGGCGGTGGGCTCGCCCGCGACGTCCGTGTCGTCCTTGACCGCGAGCGGGACGCCGAGCAGCGGCAGCCGCTCCCCCGCCGCCAGCCGCCGATCCGCCTCGGCGGCCTCGCGCAGGGCGGCCTCGGCGCGGACGCGGCGGAACGCGTTGAGCGTGGGCTGGGTCTCGGCGATGCGCTGGAGCGACTGCTCGACCAGCGCACGGGAGGTCACCTCGCCCCCGGCCAGGGCGCGGATCTGCTCGCCCAGACCCTTGGGAATGACGCTGGTCACCGTGGACCTCCTCGGGTGAGTTCGGCCACTCCCCCTTTACCCCAGGTGGCCGCTCGGCGCACCCTGGGCAACGGTGATGACCCTTTTCATCACGTGCATCGCTTACATCGCTTACATCACTTGCATCACGATCATCGCTGAGCACAGAGGACACCCGCATGACCGACATCGCGGCGCGCCGCACCGGCCTCCACGCCCGCACAGGGGGCCCCTCCGATGGCGAGGACCACCTGTTGGAGCATCTGCTCGGTTGGTCGCTGGTCGTCGTCCTCGCATTGCTCACCTCACAGCTCGGGCTGTTCTAGGCCCCCGGCCCGGACGCCGGGCTCAGTCGACGAATCGCACCTCCGGGTAGCGGGCCGACGGCCCGTCCAACAGACCGTCGTCATCGCGGTGGCGCAGCTCGCGGTCGAAGAACGCCGAGACATACGCGCGCTGGACGGCCACCGCCCGCTCGGGGGCGACCGTGCCGATCGTCCCGGTCACCATCTCCTTCGGCAGGCCCAGCCGAGCGGCGATCCGAGGCAGCATCGAGGTGGCGTCGGTGTAGGTCGCATGGCCCGAACCGAGCAGCGTCAGATCGAGGCGCGGACCCGAGCCGTGCTCCCACAGCGCACCCCACGACGGCACGGTGTGATGGTCGTTTCCGTCCTTGCCCATGAGCAGCACGGGGCGGTCCACACCGTCCGCGGCGACCGTGGAGAGGGGGCCGGGGTCGTGATCCTCCTGGACGTAGGCCAGCAGCCCGTCCAGATTCGCGGCCGCCGCGATTCGCCGGTCGTCGTGCATCGCCTGAAGGGCCGCGAAGCCGCCCGCCGACTGCCCGAACGCGCCGATGGCGGACGGGGCGAGCGGTGTCGGGACGATCGCCTCCAGCCGGTCGAGAACGAAGCGAAGATCCGCCACCCGCACCGCACAGGTCTTCCGCAGCAGTTCGACGACCGTGCCCTCGCGCTCGGCCCGCTCGTACTCCTCCGGCAGCCGGCTGGTCTCGACCCGGCCGTCCGGGAACTCGACCGCCGACGTGTCGTAGGTGTGGTCGACGCAGATCACGACATACCCGCGCGAGGCCAGCTCATCGGTGAGCGTGGTGCCCAGCGAGCGCGGGTCGCCGACGCCGGGCGAGTAGAGCACCACCGGCTGTGCCACCGGGAGCGCCACCGGGTCCGCGGCGCCCCGGCGCGCCCTCGCGGGCGGAGCCCCCTGGTGCGCGAAGGTGCGGGTCGCCGCCCAGTCGACGCTGCCCCGCGGCACGCCCCCGAAGTTGTTCAGCCGGTCGAAACCGGCCGCCTCGCCCGGCGACATCTGCGCGGCGCGCGGATACCGCTCGACGTCCCTGGCCGGATAGCGGACGCTGACCATCAGCTCACGCGACGGCCGGGAGGCGACCCAGGGATCGGGCCGGTCGTGATCGACGAGGCGGTGGGAGACCGTGCCCACGGGGTACGGCCCGGTGGGCGCGGGCAGCGTCAGCCGCACCCGCCGCGCGGCCGGGGCGGCGACCGCCCTCTGCTGCGCCGCCCCCACCCCTGAGGCGGCGAGGACGCCGGCGGCCAGCAGGGTCCGGCGGCGCGGGCCGGAGTCGGAAGTATGTGTGGTCATGCGCAGAGCGTTCCGCTTCCGGCGCTACGCCACCATCGGGGCAACCGCCGTCTCCCGGGTGGGGATGGCCCCCGAAGCCGTACAGCGCACTGCACCGCACCGTATGCCATAGTGGACCACATGACGTTCGACGCCGCAGCCTGGCTGGAATCCGCCACCATCGACCCCGCCGTACTCGCCCTGCGCCCCGACTACCGGGCGCTCCTCATCACCGCCGAGGGGCTGCTTCCCGGGCCCAGCGACGAGCTGAGCGAGCGGCTCCTGGCCGACGCCGAGTCGGCGGCGCGGGAGCGGTTCGGGGACGGGCCGGTGGAGGAGCATCCGCATCTGGCCGCCTGGCGCGAGGCGTTCCGCGCCTTCGGCGCGAAGCCGCAGCGCACCCGGCCCAGCGCGGAGGCCCTGCTGCGGCGGCTGTCCGCCGGGCTGCCCCGGGTGGACCGGCTGACCGACATCTACAACGCGATCTCGGTCGGCCATGTGATCCCGCTCGGCGGCGAGGACCTCGACCACTACGTGGGCGCGGCCCGGCTGGTGCGCGCCGAGGGCGACGAGACCTTCGAGACGACGGCCGGGGGCGAGCCCGTGATCGAGCACCCGGCGCCCGGCGAGGTGGTGTGGCGGGACGACACGGGCGCCACCTGCCGCCGCTGGAACTGGCGCCAGTGCACCCGCACCCGGCTCACGCATGACACCACCCGGGCGATGTTCGTCCTGGACGCGCTGGGCCCGATGGACGACACGGCGCTGAAGGCGGCCGGCGACCAGCTGATGGGGGCGCTGACGGAGGCGAGCCCGGGGGTGACGATCGCCTCGCGGCTGCTGGGCGCGGGCTAGAACAGGGCCTGCTGGCCCGGCGTCGGGGGCTCTTCCTCGCCGAACAGCTTTGGCGGAGTCGTGAGCAGCGGCGCGATCCGCCGCGAGCCGGGGCAGGAGATCAGCTCGTACGCGGAGCGCCGCCCAGGCGGGTCATGGCGGGCGAAGCGCCCGCCGACGACCGCGATCTCTCGGGTGCAGACCGGGCAGGTGCGGCGGGGTGACGACGACATGGGTCCAGTGTCGCCCAGCCCTCCGACAACGGCTCCGGGCCGACGCCCCGACGCCCCGGCGCCCGCCGCCCAGCCCAGCCGGTGCGACCCGGCAACCCAGCAGTCCGGCCGCTCGGCAGCCCGAACCGCTTGCTCAGAACGCGTCCACCGGCTTGTACGCCCCCCACACCTCCCGCAGCGCGTCACAGACCTCCCCGAGCGTGGCCCGCGCCGCGAGCGCGTCCTTCATCGGGTAGAGCACATTGGCCGTGGCCGTGCCCGGCTCGCTCTCGGCGGCCTTCCGCAGGGAGGACAGCGCCGCGCTCACCGCCGACCGGTCGCGCTCGGCGCGCAGCCGGGTGAGCCGGTCGCGCTGCCGGGCCTCGATCTCCGGGTCCACCCGCAGCGGCTCGTACGGCGCCTCCTCCGCCCACTGGAAGCGGTTGACGCCGACCACCACCCGTGTCCCCTCGTCCGTCTCCCGGGCGATCCGGTAGGCGTTCCGCTCGATCTCCTCCTTCTGGAAGTTCCGCTCGATGGCGGCCACGGCGCCGCCCAGGTCCTCGACCCGCCGCAGCAGATCGACGGCCGCCTCCTCGACCGCGTCGGTCAGCGACTCGATGGCGTAGGAGCCCGCGAAGGGGTCCACGGTGGCCGTCACATCGGTCTCGTGCGCCAGCACCTGCTGGGTGCGCAGCGCCAGCCGGGCGGAGGTGTCGGTCGGGAGGGCGATGGCCTCGTCGAAGGCGTTGGTGTGCAGCGACTGCGTGCCGCCGAGCACCGCGGCGAGGCCCTGGACGGCCACCCGTACGAGGTTCACCTCGGGCTGCTGGGCGGTGAGTTGGACGCCCGCGGTCTGGGTGTGGAAGCGCAGCATCTGGGACTTCGGATCGCGGGCGCCGAACTCCTCCCGCATCACCCTCGCCCAGATCCGCCGCGCGGCCCGGAACTTGGCGACCTCCTCCAGCAGCGTGGTGCGGGAGACGAAGAAGAAGGAGAGCCGGGGCGCGAAGTCGTCGATGTCCATCCCCGCGGCGACGGCCGTACGGACGTACTCGATGCCGTCGGCGAGGGTGAAGGCGATCTCCTGCGCGGGTGAGGCCCCGGCCTCCGCCATGTGGTAGCCGGAGATCGAGATGGTGTTCCACTTGGGCAGCTCGGCCTTGCAGTACTTGAAGATGTCCGCGACCAGCCGCAGCGAGGGGACGGGCGGAAAGATGTAGGTGCCGCGGGCGATGTACTCCTTGAGGATGTCGTTCTGGATGGTGCCGGTCAGCCGGCTCCCGGACACGCCCTGCTCCTCGGCCACGAGTTGGTAGAGGAGCAGCAGCAGGGCCGCGGGCGCGTTGATGGTCATGGACGTCGAGACCCGGTCCAGCGGAATGCCGCCCAGCAGCACCCGCATGTCCTGGACCGAGTCGATGGCCACGCCCACCTTGCCGACCTCGCCGTGCGCGAGGGGCGCGTCGGAGTCGTAGCCCATCTGGGTCGGCAGGTCGAAGGCCACCGAAAGACCGGTGGTGCCGTGCTCGATCAACTGCCGGTAGCGGGCGTTGGACTCGGCGGCGGTGCCGAACCCCGCGTACTGCCGCATCGTCCAGGGGCGGCCGGTGTACATCGTCGGATAGACCCCGCGGGTGAAGGGGTACTCCCCCGGCTCGCCCAGCCGCCCGGCCGGGTCCCAGCCGCTGAGCGCGCCGGGCCCGTACACCGGCTCGACGGGGAATCCCGACTCCGACTCGCGCGCCATGGGTCACGCCTCCTGATGGCTGATACCGGGCGTTCTCCCGGTACGGGGCCTTGTTCACAGCATGCGTCGATGTTCGCCCCCTGGCAGCCCCGGGAAGCATTCAGAGCAAAAAGATCAGGGGAGGGGTTCGGATGCACCGGACAGCGGTGGTCGGCACCGCGCTGGCCACGGCCACGGCGGCGGCACTCGTCGCCGGGTGCCGGCCGGGGGAGGCGACCGTGAACGGCCGGGGGCAGGAGCGACCCCAGGCAAGGGCCAGTACGAGCGCGCCCGCGCGGGAGACGCCGCCCCGGCCGCGGCGCACGTACACCCACAAAGCCAAGCCCAAGCGGGTGGCGGTGCGCCCGCCGCGCACCACGGCCCCCGTCGTGCCGCGGCGCACCGCGCCGAGGGTGGCCCCGCCGGTGATCCCCTTCGGCACCAGCGGGGACCGGGTGCGCGAGCTCCAGGCCCGGCTGCGCGCGCTCGGCCTCTTCCACCGGAACCCGACGGGGTACTTCGGCACGATCACGCAGGCGTCGGTCAGCGCGTACCAGCGGGGCCACGGCCTCGCGGTCACCGGCTCGGTGAGCGGGCGCACCTGGACCTCACTGCGCTCGGCGACGAAGACGCCCACGCGCGACGAGCTCTACCCGCCGACCACCCTTCCGCTGGCCAAGCCGGATCCGCGGTGCCTGACCGGCCGGGTGCTGTGCATCAGCAAGACCAGCCGCACCCTGGCCTGGATGGTCAACGGCCGGGTGGTGTCGGCGATGGATGTGCGCTTCGGCTCGGAGTACACCCCGACCCGGGAGGGGCTGTTCCAGGTCAACTTCAAGAGCCGGGACCATGTCTCGACGATCTATCACACGCCGATGCCCTACGCGATGTTCTTCAGCGGCGGCCAGGCGGTGCACTACTCCTCGGACTTCGCCGCCCGCGGCTACAGCGGCGCCTCACACGGCTGTGTGAACGTCCGCGACAAGAAGAAGATCGCGGCCCTCTTCGAGAAGGTGAAGGCCGGGGACAAGGTCGTGGTCTACAAGTAGTCCCGCTGGGACCGCGACCATCAATTGAGGAACCCCGCCGGCGAGGACCCGCTCCGCGAAAGCGACGCCGGTCTACGGGGGCCCGGCGGACCGCGGCTTTCCCCTCCCCGCCCCTCCCCGAAACCAGGGACTCCGCCCCTGGACCCCGGGCTCTGCGGCGAAGCCCCGCTCCGAGGGTCTGGGGCGAAGCCCGCTCCGGGGGACTGGGGCGAAGCCCCGGCCCGGGGGACTGGGGCGAAGCCCCGGCCCGGGGGACTGGGACGGAGCCCCGCTCCGGGGGGCTGGGACGAAACCCGGCCCAGGGGCCTGGGACGAAGCCCGCTCCGGGGGGCCTGGGAAGCCCGCTCCGGAGGTCTGGAGCGAAGCCCCGGCCCGGGGGCTGGGACGAAGCCCCGCTCCGGAGGGCTGGGACGAAACCCCGCCCCGGGGGACTGGGGCGAAGCCCCGGCCCGGGGGACTGGGACGAAGCCCCGCCCCGGGGTCTGGGACGAAACCCCGCCCCGGAGGGCTGGGACGAAGCCCGCTCCGGGGGACTGGGGAGAAGCCCCGGCCCGGGGGTCTGGGGCGAAGCACCAGTTTCGGGAAGGGGCGGGGAGGGGAACGGCCCGCCGCAGGCGTCGCCCTCTGGGCGCGAAAAAGAGGGCGGCGCGGGCAGAGCCGGGGGAACGTGCTCTGCCCGCGCCGAATGCGCGGAGCCGTCGGTACGGGGGGAACCTCGGCTCCCGCGCGGCCGATGACCAGTCGGCCCGTTTCTTTCAGCGTCACCGCTGAAAAAAACGTCACACCTGGGTGCCGGAGTCTCAGTCGGCACCCGTTTCCGCGGTGGTCGTGGGGTCGCCCGAAGCGGGCGAATCCGTGGGTGTCGCGGGGTCCTTCAACGTCGCGGGGTCGTCAGCCGCGGGAGTCGGCGTGGTGGCGTCGCTCGGCGTGTCCGTGGTGTCCGTGGTGTCCGGCGGAGGGGGCGGCGGGACCGGGTCGCCGTCCCCGCTCCCTTTTCCCGGGTCTCCGCCGGAGTCACCGCTGCCCGAACCGGCGCTGTCACCGGAACCGGAACCGTCGGAGCCGCCGTTGCCGCCCCCGCCACCCCCGCCGTTGTCCGAGCCGCCGCTGTCGCCGCCGCTGCCCGTGCCCTCGCCGCTGCGCGGAGTGCTGCCCGTACCGTCGTCCGCGAGGACCTGCGTGCAGTAGCCGTGGATGGCGGACGCGCTGCCCGCCGCCTTCGCCAGCTTCTTCAGCGACTTCTTGTCGAGGTCCGCGCCCACACCCGTTTCCGAGTCCAGGTAGCGCGGGCAGACGCGCAGGGCCCAGTCCGGGACGCCGGGCTCACCCTTGGAGGAACCCTCCGACGTGCCGTTCTTGCCCTTGCCGTCGCCCTCCGGGTCGGAGGGAACCGTTCCGCCCTGGGCGCCGTTCGACCCCACATCGCTGGCATCGTTGTCGCCCGAACCGCTGGGATCAGGCGCCGTCGTACCGCCGTCCCGGGAGATCTCCGGATGGGCGGAGTCCCCGCCGGAACCGCCGTTCGGCATGCTCACCGAGGGGCCCGGAGCGGGATCGCTCTGCCCGAACGGTGTCGGCAGTACCCCCGCGGCTGCCGCCACCGCGAATCCGCTGAGCGCGCATCCGGCCACGACCGCGACCATGCCCGCGCGCAGCGGGCGCCGCAGCCGCGGCTGTCTCTCTCTGAACCACCGGATCCGGTGCGGCCGCCGGGCCATGTCCATCTCGGCCACGGAACCCGCCTCGGCGTCGACCTCGACCCGGGCCGCCCGGAAGGCGGCCACGGCCGCCTCCTCACCGGGAAGCGCGGACGCGTCGGAGGGGGCCGCCGTACGGCCCGCGCCGGCGACGGCGCTGAGCACGGCCGCCAACCGTTCCGCGTCGGCATATGACTGGTCGCCCCGGCCGTCGGGAGTTGCAGGCTGCCCCTCGACCGGTTCGCCGCGAAGCAACCGCTCCGCGGCACTGTCATCCAGCCAGCTGTAGCGGTGGTCTTCGGCCATCACATGTCCTTCTGCGTTGGCGCGCGTGAATCCGTCACACCAGCAGACTTCGCCGCACCCGGCTTGGTTGCGCCACCGCCGTGTGACTCGCGTTGCCCCGGGACCCCGTCGAGCACCGAATCGCCCCCGGCCGCGGGGCCGATCAGATCGGCGAGCCGCCGCAGACCCCGGTGGGCGGCGGTGCGCACCGCCCCGGGCCGCTTGCCCAGCACCGCGGCCGCGCTCTTGGCGTCGAGGCCGAGGACCACCCGGAGCACCACCGCCTCGGCCTGGTCCTGCGGCAACTGGGAGATCAGCCCGAGCGCCTTGCCGGTGCCGATGGCCTCCATCGCCTCACCGGCCGTGTCCGCGTCGGACGGGCGGAACTCCAGCTCCGACTCATCGCCGCCGATGGCCGGGCGGCGGCCGCGCATCCGTATGTGGTCCAGCGCGCGATTGCGGGCTATCCGGGCCGCCCAGCCCCGGAACCGGTCCGCGTCTCCGCTGAAGCGCTGCAGGTCACGGGCGATTTGCAGCCAAGCTTCCGAGGTGATGTCCTCCGCGTCCCCATCGCCGACCAGCGTGCGCACGTAGCCGAGGAGGCGAGGGTGCACGGACCGGTAGACGGTCCGGAAGGCGGTCTCGTCCCCTTCCTGCGCCGCGAGCACCGCGGCGGTCAGTTCCGCGTCGTCCCCCTGCACGCTCTCTTCCTGCCCCACTCGGAGAATCCGTGGTCCAGTCGATTCCGGCGTAACCCGCGGGCTAGCCCTGCCCGTAGGGCGGGTACTGCTGACCGGGCTGGCCGGGCGGCGGGGTCGGCGGCATCTGAGGGGCACCATACGGCGTGGTGCCGTGGGCCGGGGAGCCGTACGGGTTCGGCGACGGCATCCCGTACGGGGCCGGACCGGCCATCTGCGGGGGCAGCGAGGCCCGCTGCTCCTGCATCGCGGTGATCTGCCGGACCAGCAGCAGCGCCAGGACCGCCGCGGCAATGAAGATCACGATGGCGAACATGTCGAAGGCCAGGATGGAGTGCAGGCTCTCGATGTCGCTCTTCGCCTCCGAGGGAGAGGGGGCGTAGTCGTCACCCTCCACCTTGCCCCGCAGCAGGTTGTACCGGATCCCGCCGACGGCGTTGGTGACCAGCGCCACGATCCAGGTGACCCACCAGCCGTTCAGCAGACCGCGGCTGACGGCGTGCGGCCCCTGCGGGGAGCTGGCGCGCCAGATGTCGTTGGCGATCTGCTTGGGGAACCAGAGGTTGACCACCGGGGTGAACCACGACCCGGCCGCCCAGCCGCTGCTGAAGCGGTGCTGGCCGGGCGCGAAGACCTCGGCGTTCAGCCGCAGCCGCCGGAACCAGATCGCCCAGACCACGGCGATCGCGACGGTGAGCAGCGAGTAGATGATCTGGGCCGTGGTGAACATGTCGTCGGCGTCGTTGAGGTCGTCCTCGGTGATGGAGACCGACTTGCCCTCGACCGCGTCCAGCATGTCCCCGATCACGCTGTACTGGCCGGATCGCGCCACCAGGAGGAAGATGAGCGCGGGCAGGGCCAGCCCGAACAGCGCGACGAGCGTGGTGGAGAGCCCGCGCCGGAGATCGACCCCGCCGGTCGGCATGCCCATCGGCGGAGCGGCCGGGTAGCCACCGGGCATCGCCGGGCCCTGCGGCGGGAAGGACGGCTGCTGCGGGGGGCCGGACGGCTGCTGGAGCTGCTGCTGGTAGGTCCCGCATGCGGCACAGCGCCCGTCGGGGCCGACGGCGACAGCGCGGCAGTTCCCACACGGATACATGGTCTTTTGAGTCCCCCTGGGAACGTGACCGCTCCGGGCCACGCGAGAAAATGAGCCTCTGACCGCGCCCAGAGCGCGGACCTGCACGTTACGGGCATCCGACCGGTCCCGTCCAGAGCGGAACGAGCCCCGGACAGCGGGGTGAAGTCCCCGGTTTCGCGCAAGGGGAGGTGTGACGCAATCGAGGCGTGCGACGCTGTAAGGGGTACGAGCCTGTTCCAGGCTCTCCTGATCGACGGTCGGGGCCTCTCCTGTGGGGGGTGGCGGCCCCGACCGTCCTTCTTTTCTCCCTCTCTCCCTCCCGGCACGCTCCCGGGAGTGCGCGCTCGGTTCGGTGGCCCCCGCGCTCAGACCCCCAGCCGCTCCGCGAGCCGGGTGAAGTCGGACCAGCTCAGCGGCGGCTTCCCGGGGTCCCACACCCGCTGCGCCAGCGCCGCGAGCGGCAGCCGGATGCCCCGGGCCACCTGAACGGGGGTCTGGGCCTCGGGATGGTCGCCCCAGATCGCGAGGCGGGCGCCGAGGATCCGGTCGGGTCCGGTCAGGCTCTTGTCGGCGATCGGTGTGGAGCCGCGCAGCACCGCCGGGGACCAGTCCTCGTAAATGCGTTCCCCGGTCGGATAGGTGAAGCCGCCGGGCTCGCCGAGCACGTAGTAGAGGAAGGAGTCGTTGAGGTTGACCACCTCGCGGCCCTCCTTCAGATACTCAAGCGGCTGCCGCGCCGTCTCCTTCAGCCGTCCCGTCCAGTACTCGACCTCGATGTCCTTGGCGGGCTGGACGACACCGCCCGCGAAGAAGCCGTCGTTCCACGCCTTGGGCCGCTTGCCGAGCTGCCGCGCGAGCCGGGCCCGGTCGTTCAGCCAGCCGGTGACCAGATCCTGCACCCGGGCGCTGGGGCCGTATTCCCTCTTGGCGGCGGCCACCAGCTTGGGGAACGACGCCTGGGGGTCCTTGACGGTCAGCGCGAGGTACTCATCGGAGCCCAGGTGCCACCAGCGGCCGGGGAAGAGGGGGGCGTACTCGCGCATCAGGTCGTCGACGATGCGGGCCGCGGCCGGTTGGGAGATGTCCACCGAGCCCTGGAAGGTGGTGCCGCCCGCGTTGCGCAACTGGAGCCGCGGATGGGCCCGGATGACGGCGCCGAGGTGGCCGGGCGAGTCGATCTCGGGGATGAGGGTGATGTGCAGCCGCTGCCCGAGCGCGACGATCTGCCGGACCTGGTCCTTGGTGAGGTGCTGGGACGAGACGATCTCGGGGTGGCTGGTGCTCTGGATGCGGAAGCCCTGGTCGTCCGAGAAGTGCAGGGCCAGCTGGTTGAGCTTGAGATCGGCCATCTGGCGCATCCGGGCCTCGATCCATCCGACCGAGAAGAATTTGCGCGCGATGTCCAGGTTGAGGCCGCGCTGGGCGCGGCCGGGCCGGTCGTGGATCACGCCCTCGGGGAGCCGGCCGCCGGAGCGCAGGGCCTGTTTCACGGTGCGGGTGCCGTAGAAGACGCCCGCGTCGGCGGGGCCGGTGATCCGGGCGCGGCCGCCCGCGACCGTCAGGGTGTACGCCTCGCCGCCGCCGCGCTCCTTCGGGGCGAGGGCCAGGGAGAGGTCACCTCGGCGGGCGGGGCCGGAGGTGGTGCGCAGCCCCAGCTCCGCGGCGATCATGCGGGCCTCGTCGGCGAGCGGGCCCTTGAGGTCGGCCACCACCCGGCTGTTGTCGCCGGGCCGCCAGCCGGGGCCCGAGGCCGGGGTGAAGTCGCGGACGGAGGGGATGGTGCGGGGCGGCGCGGAGACCGCCGTGCGGTGGGGCGGGACGGCCGAGGGGGACCGCGCCGAGGTGGCCGTCGTGGCGTGGGGGGAGGACCGCGCGGGCGAGGAGCGGGTGCCCGGCGGGGGGTGTCCGCCGTTCGTCTGCTGGCAGCCGAGGGCTATCAGGACGAGGGTGACGACGGCGCCCGCGATGAGACCGCGGACGCAGGACGCCTTGGTGGCTCTGAGCGGCAATCCCATGGCGGTGTACCTCCTCCTCGGACCCTCCCCGCTTCGGACGTCCGGCCGCGTGTGGCCGAAAAACGCCCTGCGCCCCGAATGCCGTCCACCGCATGTAGTAAAACCTCCCCGTTCGGGTGATATCGCGTTCCCTCCGGCACACCCACCTCCCCGCGTCGTTAGCGTGTACTGCTCACGCGCTCAGCCCATGTGTCCCACGCCTCCCCCGGGGTCCGTTCCTCCCGGGCGTCCGTATCCCATGCGCGCCTCATGCGTGTCCGAGGAGTCCACGCTGTCCAGGTCCAGGTCCCGCGCCGCCGCCTCCCGCCTCGACCGGCTCAACACCGCCCCCGCCGACGCGGCCGAGGCCGCGCTCCTGTCCTGTTGCGGCAGCCGCCGCTGGGCGCGGCTGATCGCGGCCCACCGCCCGTACCCGGACCTGGAGGCGCTGCTGGCCGCCGGGGACGAGGCCAGCTATGACCTCACCCCCGCCGATCTGGACGAGGCGCTCGCGGACGAGTCGGTCGTCGGCCATGAGCTGCCGCCCGCGGACAGCCTGAGGTCGCTGGCCGCGCACACCGCGCTCCAGGCCGCCCACGACGCGTACGAGCGTCGATTCGGTCACGTTTTCGTCATCTGTCTGGATGGTCTGCCGCCCGAGGAGCGGCTGGACCGGCTGCTGACCGGGATCCGGGACCGGCTGGGCAACGAGTGGGAGCGGGAGCGGGACAACACCGCCGAGGAGCTGCGGCGCATCGCCCGCGGCAGACTGGTCCGGCTGACCGAGAATCGGCCCCGGCTGCCGGAAGTGCCCGGGTTCCGGATCGCGTGATCGCCCGTACGTGCTTGATCGATCACACTTGAGCCCCCCGGCCGGACCCTCCGACAACACGTCGGTACGATGGCCAGGGCCGGTGGACCGTACCCGGCCGGGCCCGACCGACCGTGAAGCCGGCAGGCCCCAATCCCGCTTCCGGAGGGTTTTTC
Source organism: Streptomyces yongxingensis (assembly GCF_055597465.1). Taxonomy (NCBI): domain Bacteria; kingdom Bacillati; phylum Actinomycetota; class Actinomycetes; order Kitasatosporales; family Streptomycetaceae; genus Streptomyces; species Streptomyces yongxingensis. Next base: position 6,360,675 of record NZ_CM145717.1, on the reverse strand, counting down.
CGTGCCGGCTGGAACGCTGTATCGCGGCCGGGAAGGCATGTGGTCCTGGGTGGCTCACCGAGTCACCGGCGTCCTCATCTTCTTCTTCCTGTTCGTACATGTGCTGGACACCTCGCTGGTCCGCGTCTCGCCCGAGGCGTACGACGACGTGGTCGCCACGTACAAGAATCCCGTCGTGAACCTGATGGAGTACGGCCTGGTGGCCGCCATCCTGTTTCACGCCCTCAACGGCCTTCGCGTCATCGCCGTCGACTTCTGGTCCAAGGGCGCGAGGTACCAGCGCCAGATGCTCTGGGGCGTGGTCGGCATCTGGGTCGTGCTGATGGCCGGTGCCTTCTACCCGGTCCTCCAGCACACGCTGCGCGAACTGTTCGGGAGCTGACGCACATGTCCGCCGAGACCACCACCCCCGCGAGCGACGCGGTCAGCGCGTACGACGTGGATCATCCGGCCCCGGTCATCGAGCCGCCGCGGGCCCGCACCCGTAAGACGCCCAGGGCGACCCGGACGAACTTCGAGATGTACGGCTGGCTCTTCATGCGCCTGTCCGGCGTCCTGCTGGTCGTCCTGGTCCTGGGCCATCTGCTGATCCAGCTCGTGCTGGACGGCGGTGTCACCAAGATCGGCTTCGCCTTCGTGGCCGGCCGCTGGGCCTCGCCGTTCTGGCAGGCATGGGATCTGATCATGCTCTGGCTCGCCACGCTGCACGGCGCGAACGGCCTGCGCACGATCATCAACGACTACGCGGAGCGGGACAACACCCGCCTGTGGCTGAAGGCGCTGCTCTACACGGCGGCGGGATTCACCATCGTGCTCGGCACTCTGGTGATCTTCACCTTCGACCCGAACATCCGCTAGGCCCCGGGGCTGAGGTATCCACTCATGAAGATCCACAAGTACGACACCGTCATCGTCGGCGCCGGCGGGGCCGGGATGCGCGCGGCCATCGAGTCGACCAAGCGCAGCCGCACCGCGGTGCTCACCAAGCTCTACCCGACCCGGTCCCACACCGGCGCCGCGCAGGGCGGCATGGCCGCCGCCCTCGCCAACGTCGAGGAGGACAACTGGGAGTGGCACACCTTCGACACGATCAAGGGCGGTGACTACCTGGTCGACCAGGACGCCGCCGAGATCCTGGCGAAGGAGGCCATCGACTCGGTCCTGGACCTCGAGAAGATGGGCCTGCCGTTCAACCGGACCCCGGACGGCACCATCGACCAGCGCCGCTTCGGCGGCCACAGCCGCAACCACGGCGAGGCCCCGGTCCGCCGGTCCTGCTACGCCTCGGACCGCACCGGTCACATGATCCTCCAGACGCTGTACCAGAACTGCGTCAAGGAGGGCGTGGAGTTCTACAACGAGTTCTACGTCCTGGACCTCCTGATGACCGAGGTCGACGGGGTCAAGCGCACCGCCGGTGTGGTGGCGTACGAGCTGGCCACCGGCGAGCTGCACGTCTTCCAGGCGAAGGCCGTCGTCTTCGCCTCGGGCGGCTGCGGCAAGTTCTTCAAGGTGACCTCCAACGCCCACACCCTCACCGGTGACGGCCAGGCGGTCGCCTACCGGCGCGGGCTGCCGCTGGAGGACATGGAGTTCTTCCAGTTCCACCCGACCGGCATCTGGCGCATGGGCATCCTGCTGACGGAGGGCGCCCGCGGTGAGGGCGGCATCCTCCGCAACAAGGACGGCGAGCGCTTCATGGAGAAGTACGCGCCGGTCATGAAGGACCTCGCCTCGCGCGACGTGGTGTCCAGGTCGATCTACACGGAGATCCGCGAGGGCCGCGGCTGCGGTCCCGAGGGCGACCACGTCTACCTGGACCTCACCCACCTGCCGCCGGAGCAGCTGGACGCCAAGCTGCCCGACATCACCGAGTTCGCGCGGACGTACCTGGGCATCGAGCCGTACACGGACCCGATCCCGATCCAGCCGACCGCGCACTACACGATGGGCGGCATCCCGACCAACGTCCAGGGCGAGGTGCTGGCGGACAACGACACCGTCGTACCGGGCCTGTACGCGGCCGGCGAGGTCGCCTGCGTCTCGGTGCACGGCGCCAACCGCCTGGGCACCAACTCGCTGCTCGACATCAACGTCTTCGGCCGCCGGGCGGGCATCGCCGCCGCGGAGTACGCCGCCACGGCCGACTTCGTCGAGCTCCCGGAGGACCCGGCCGGGTTCGTCCAGGCACAGGTCGAGAACCTGCGCGACGCGACCGGCACCGAGCGGGTCACCGAGGTCCGCAAGGCGCTCCAGGAGACCATGGACAAGAACGTCATGGTCTTCCGCACCGAGCAGACGCTCAAGGAGGCCGTCGAGGAGATCGGCCACCTGCGCGAGCGCTACAAGAACGTCAGCGTGCAGGACAAGGGCAAGCGGTTCAACACCGATCTGCTGGAGGCCATCGAGCTGGGCAACCTGCTCGACCTGGCCGAGGTCATGGCCATCTCCGCCCTGGCCCGCAAGGAGTCGCGCGGCGGCCACTACCGCGAGGACTACCCGAACCGCGACGACGTCAACTTCATGCGGCACACCATGGCGTACCGAGAGGTGGGCGCGGACGGCTCCGAGTCCATCCGCCTCGACTACAAGCCGGTCGTGCAGACCCGCTACCAGCCGATGGAGCGTAAGTACTGATGAGCACCCCCACGCTTGAGAAGTCCGACCAGGCCCCCGAGGCGGCCGACGCCACCGCCTCGCACCTGATCACCGTCACCTTCCGGATCCGGCGCTTCAACCCGGAGGTCTCGGACCAGGCGGTCTGGGAGGACTTCCAGATCGACATCGATCCGAAGGAGCGCGTCCTCGACGGCCTCCACAAGATCAAGTGGGAGCTGGACGGCACCCTGACCTTCCGCCGCTCCTGCGCCCACGGCATCTGCGGGTCCGACGCGATGCGGATCAACGGCCGCAACCGGCTGGCCTGCAAGACGCTGATCAAGGACATCAGCCCGGAGAAGCCCATCACGGTCGAGCCGATCAAGGGGCTCGCGGTCCTCAAGGACCTGATCGTGGACATGGAGCCGTTCTTCCAGGCGTACCGCGATGTGATGCCCTTCCTGATCACGACGGGCAACGAGCCGACGCGTGAGCGGCTGCAGTCCGCGGCGGACCGCGAGCGGTTCGACGACACCACCAAGTGCATCCTGTGCGCCGCGTGCACCTCGTCGTGCCCGGTGTTCTGGAACGACGGCCAGTACTTCGGCCCGGCGGCGATCGTCAACGCCCACCGCTTCATCTTCGACTCGCGTGACGAGGGCGGTGAGCAGCGGCTGGAGATCCTGAACGACAAGGACGGCGTCTGGCGCTGCCGTACGACCTTCAACTGCACGGAGGCGTGCCCGCGAGGGATCGAGGTCACGAAGGCCATCCAGGAGGTGAAGCGCGCGCTGATCACGCGGCGCTTCTAGGACAGTTACGGGCGAGGGCCCCGCTTCCCGGGTTTCCGGGGGCGGGGCCTTCCTCGTTCCGGGACCGCCTTCGTCGTTCCGGCGGGTGCTGGGGAACTATGCACAGGGGGTATACACATCGCGTATAGTCGTGGGCATGGCCACCGCCTACGTTCTCCCGATCAAGACCGCTGCCGCGCTCTTCCCCCTGCTGGCGCTCTTACTGTTGCTGCCGACAGCCGTCGCCCTGTACCGCCGTCACGGCGTGATGTCCCGGGGGCGGGCACTGTCGCTGTACGGCTTCCTCTACTACTCGCTCACGGCCCTCTGCATGACGATCGTGCCGCTGCCGAAGCAGACCGCCGACATGTGCCAGCGGTTCGCGATGGTGGCCCATCCGCAGTGGATGCCCGGGAACACCTTCAGAGACATCTGGAAGGAGGCCGACCACAAGGTCGGGCTCAACGCGCTGGTCCTCCAGAACCCCGCCGTCGCCGGAACCGTCTTCAACCTGCTGCTGCTCCTGCCGCTCGGCGTCTTCCTGCGCTATCACTTCCGGCGCTCGCTGCGCGCCACCGCCGCGATCGGCTTCGCGGTCTCGCTGTCCTTCGAGCTGACGCAGTGGACCGGGGTATGGGGCCTCTACACCTGCCCGTACCGGCTGTTCGACGTGGACGACCTGATCGTCAACACGGCGGGGGCGGTGGCCGGTTGGCTGCTGGCCGGGCCGGTCGCGCGGATGCTGCCGACGCTGGAGACGCTGGACGGGCGGGCGCTGGCGGCGCGGCCGGTTCCGTTCGGGCGGCGGCTGACGGCGCTGGTCGTGGATGTGGCCGGATATGTCCTCGCCTCGGTGTTCACCACCGCCGTGATCTACCGTGGCGGGTCGGCCCCGACCTGGACGCTGGTGGGAATCTTCGTGGCCTGGTTCGTGCTGCTGCCGCTGGCGACGGGGGCGACCCCCGGAAAGCGGCTGTTGCTGCTGAAGCTGGTGGCGGAGGACGGCGGTCCGCTGGTGGTCTGGCGGCTGACCCTGCGCGCGCTGCTGATCGGGGCGCTGGTGATGCCGTTCCTGGCGGGGCTGTTCCTGGCGGCGCTGACCCTGCTGAACGAGCCGTATCCCGCCCACCTGTTCGCCACCGCCCGCGACTCGGGCACGCAGGGCGCGGCGGCGGTCCTCATGGCGCTGAGCCCCGTTCAGCTGCTGGCGGTGATGGCCGGGTTCACGCTGACGGCGGTCTGCGTACGGAAGACGCTGCGCCACCCGGACCGGCTGGCCCCGCACGACCGCGTCTCGGGCATCCGCAACGCGACGCTGCCGCACAGGCGGGCGGTGCGGGCGGCTGTAGGGACGGCGACGGCCGACCGGGCCGCTGCCGCGCCCGCTGACCGGGCCGCTGCCCCGTCCGCTGACCGGCCCGCTGACCCGTCCGCTGACCGGCCCGCTGACCAGCCTGCGTGACCGATCCGTTTCGGTCGCGGTGGGCGCGGGTCAGGGCTGAGGTGGCGGTCGCTCAGGCGCGGGTCGAGGCGAGCTCCACGACGGTGACGTCCGGGGGCGCCCCGACCCGTACCGGCGGGCCCCAGGCGCCCGCGCCACGGGTCACATAGAGCTGGGTGTCGCCGTACCGCTCGAGCCCGGCGGCGGTCGGGTTGGCGAGCTCGGCCACATAGGTGCCGGGCCAGAGCTGACCGCCATGGGTGTGGCCGGAGAGCTGGAGGTCGACGCCCGCCCTCACCGCATCGTGGATCACCACCGGCTGATGGGCGAGCAGCACGGAGGCGCGTGAGCGGTCGCGGTCGCCGAGCGCCTTACCGAAGTCGGGGCCCTGGCCCTCGCTCTCGCCCGCGACGTCGTTCACCCCGGCGAGATCGAAGCCGGGCAGCTCGGTGCGCTGGTTCTCCAGAGGACGCAGGCCCAGCTCGCGCACATGGTCCACCCACTCGGCGGCGCCCGAGTAGTACTCGTGGTTGCCGGTGACGAAGTAGCTGCCGTGGCGGGCGGTCAGCCCGCGCAGCGGCTCGGCGGCCGGACCGAGGTCGGCCACGCTGCCGTCCACGAGGTCGCCGACGACGGCGACGAGGTCGGGGTTGGTGCGGTTGACCGCCTCGACCACCCGCCGGGTGTGGTCGCGGCCCAGGATCGGCCCGAGGTGGATGTCGCTGACGACGGCGATCCGGAAGCCGTGCGCGCGGCGCGGCAGCTTGGCGAGCGGCACGGTGATCCGCTTGACCCGCGGCCCACGCAACACGGTGTACGTCCCGTACCCCACCGTCCCGGCCGCCACGGCAGTGGCCCCGACGGCCACGGCCCGCGCGACGAAGAGCCGCCGAGAGGGCGCGAGGGCCGCGTCCACGGGGACCGCCGCCCCGCCCTCGGCGACCGCCCCTGCGATGGGCTCGGCGGCGGCGCCCTCGGCGACCTTGACCGCCCCGGCCACGGCGGGCCCCGCCGCCCCGGCCGGCGCCTCGACGGCCCCGTCGGCGACGGCCTCGGCTTCACTCACCACGGCCGCGCCCATGCCGTCTCCGGCCGCTGAGCCCGCGCCGCCTTCGGCCGCCGCGCCCTCGCGGCCGCCCCGGCCGCCCGTGCCGACGGCCGCCGGAGCGGGAGCGGCGGCGCCGCTGTCGTCGGCGAACGCCGTCGGCCCGGGGGCGGCCGCCCCCGGGCCCTCGGTGGACCGCACATCAGCGGACGTGCTCAGCCAGGCGCGCAACAGCGGGCGTACCGCCTCACCGACCAGCAGGGCCAGGGTCAGGTACAGGAGCAGCGCGAGCCAGAGGTAGCCCGGCCAGGCGAGGGCGCGCTGGAGGGGGAAGGGCGCGCCCGCGCGGCCCGCGATCAGCGCGCCGACGCTGATCAGCGGTAGCGCGAAGGCCGCCGCCGTGCCCGTACGGCGCGCCCACCCCCCACCCGCCGTCGTATCGCGGACGAGCCGCCGCCATACGTACCAGTGGACGCCGGTCAGCAGACCGACGACGACCAGTGCGATCAGGACGTAGAGCACGACCATCCCCGGTCCCCTCCCCTAGCGACTACACGGCTACGCGACTACCTGCCACGGCTACCTGGAACGGCTACTCGGAGGCATCGTTCCGACGCAGGGCGCGCACGCCACGCAACCCGATCACCCCGATCGCCGTCCCCAAGAGAAACGAGGTGATCGCGAGCAGCAGATGAACCCAAAAGTACGCGGTGGGGTCACCGGAGTCGTCGAAGGCGAGTCCGCTGGCGTCCTTCCACAAATTTTTGACAAAGGTGAACCAGATGACCCAGCTCCAGACCCCGAAGGCGAGCAGGAACCAGGACACGGGGCGGCTGAGCTTCATGGTCTCCAGTATGGGCACGGCCTCCCATACCTCCACGCGGGGGTCTGTCGTCAATACGTCGGCGCTGCTGTCGCTCTCCTCAGCGACGCCAGGTACGTTCACCTCCGTGCCCACACCTTCCTTCACCAGCACTCACGTCCGACACAGCACCCGTAAGAGCACCGGCAAGAGCACCGGCAAGAGCACCGACAAGATCTCCGGCAAGGGCCGCACCCCCGCCCGCCGTGCCGTGGCCCCGCTGGCCGCCACCGCCGCCGCCCTCCTGCTGTGCGGTCCGCTCGCCGCCGCCCCGGCGCACGCCGCCGACCAGCCGGGCGGCTCCACCGACGCGGTCAAGCCGCCCGCCCACATGTCCACGGTGGGCGGGAAGCGGCTCGGCCGCCCCGACACCCAGGTGGACCCGAAGCCGGGCGCGCCCGCGCTGCCCAAGGGGCTCAGCGGGAAGTCGTGGCTGGTGGCAGACGCCGAGTCGGGCGATGTGCTCGCTTCGCACAACGCCCACTGGCAGCTGCCGCCCGCGTCCACGCTGAAGATGCTGTTCGCGGACACGCTGCTGCCGAAGATGCCGAAGACGAAGACCCACAAGGTGCGGCTGTCCGACCTGGAGGGGATGGGCGAGGGCAGCAGCCTGGTCGGGGTCAAGGAGAACTACACCTATTCGGTCCACGACCTGTGGCTCGGCGTCTTCCTGCGCTCGGGCAACGACGCGGTGCACGTGCTGTCGGCCATGAACGGCGGGGTCCCGGCGACCGTAAGGGAGATGCAGGCACACGCGAAGTATCTGAACGCCCGGGACACCCATGTGGTCACCCCGGACGGCTACGACGAGAAGGGCCAGGTCAGCAGCGCGTACGACCTGACCCTCTTCGCCCGCTCGGGGCTGCAGAAGGCGGATTTCCGGGAGTACTGCTCGACGGCGACCGCGCAGTTCCCCGGCACGTTCCAGAAGGACAAGAAGGGCAAGAAGACCCGCTCCAGCTTCGGCATCCAGAACACCAACCGGCTGCTGACCGGCCTCGGCGTCGAGCCCTACAAGGGCATCGCCGGGGTCAAGAACGGCAACACCACGAACGCGGGCGCCACCTTCACCGGGGTCGCCCAGCGCGGCAACCGGGTGCTGCTGGTCACCGTCATGAACCCGCAGCAGAAGGAGGCGAACGAGGTCTACAAGGAGACCGCGAAGCTCTTCGACTGGGGCTTCAAGGCGTCGGGCTCGGTGAACCCGGTCGGCACCCTCGTCCGGCCGGGCGCGGCGGGCGCGGACCACCCCTCGGCCGGTGGCGAGGACGGCCATAAGCACGCCCAGGCGTCCGTCTCGGCGGACAACGGAGGCTCGGGCGGCATGTGGACCGCGGTGGGCATCACGGGCGGCTCCCTGGCCCTGCTGGGCGCGGTGGCCTTCGGGGTGCACCGCCGCTGGCCGCTCCCGGAGCTGGTGCGCCGCCGCTCACGCGACTGAGCGAAGCCCTCACGGCCGCCGTGACCGCCTTACGGTCGCCACCGCCCGTTGTGTCACGCCGCCGCCGGCGGGCCTTCCGGCCCGCCGGCGCGGTGCTTCTCGACCTCCGGCTCGGGCGGCCCGGACGGCTCGGGCGGCCCAGACTGCTCGGGCGGCCCAGACGGCTGGGCCTTGTCCGCCTCCGCCGCCCATTCCGCCTCGTGCTCGGCCTGGGCGGCGGGCGGGGTGGCGGTCCAGGCGGCGCAGTACAGCGTGAGTTTCGCGGTGAAGTTGATCCACAGCAGCAGCGCGATGGGCACCCCGAACGCCCCGTACATGCTCTTGGCCGCCACGTCCTTCAGATAGCTGCTGAGCAGCAGCTTGAGCAGTTCGAAGCCGATCGCCCCGATGAGCGCGGCGACCACGACCGTACGGCGGGGCGGCTCCACGCCGGGGAGCCAGGTCAGCACGTAGCACAGCAGCAGGAAGTCGGCGCCGACGGCGATGAGGAACGCGGCGATCCGCAGCAGCCAGCCGCCGACCCCGTTCTCCGGGATGCCGATGAGCCGGGCGATCCGGCCCACGGCGGTGGCGGCCAGGGCGGACACGGCGAACGACACGAGCGCCACCCCGCCCAGCCCGACCAGCACGTACGCGTCCTTGACCTTGCGCACCAGCGGATTGCCGGGGTCCTCCTCCAACTCCCATACCGCCCGCAGGCACTCGCGCAGCGAGCCCACCCAGCTGATGCCGGTGAACAGCAGCAGGGCGCCCGCGACGACCCCGATCGTGCCGGCGTTCTGGACGAGTGCGCCCAGGTCGAGCTGGCCGGAGATACCGGGGATCTGCTGGGCTAGCTTCTTCTGGAGCTGCGCCATCTGCGACCGGGTGAGCGTCGCCGCGCCGATCGCCGCCCCGACGGCGATGAGCGGGAAGAAGGCGATGAAGCTGGTGAACGTGATCGCGGCGGCGAGCCGGGTCCAGTGGACGCGGTCGAGCCGTTCGTACGTACGCCAGGCGTGGGTGCGCATCAGCCGGGCCAGCGCGGGGCCGACGACAGGCAGCCGGGTCAACAATTCCATGATCAGCAACTACCCCTCTGCGCGGTGTCACTCCTCGGCGCGCCGGGCGCGCGGTACGGGTATCCGGGTTCCCCGGACCGGCGCTCCCCTCATCACTCTTTTCGGTGAGGGCGTGCATACGGGCGCACGATCACTCCATATGCCCCGGATCGTGCGGATGAGTTCCACCATGAAGGACGTCGTCGGTTCCCCGCAGTCGCCGCTCGTCCCGGGCGGCATCTCCGAGATCGCCCTGGCGGCCGTCCGCCGCCTGATCACCCGGCGCCCCCGAGGCCATCGAGGACGGGCCCGCGGATGACTGACGCACCGGAGCCCCGGCGGAGCGTTCCGGCGGAGCGCTCAGTGGGAGGGTGCCGCCGGGCGCGAGAGATCGGCCTGACGGGGCACCACGGGCGGGGCGCCGCCCGGCCGTTCGTCCGCCCCGAAGGGGTATTCACGGTCCAGCCGCCAGACCCCGTCCGCCCCCTGCTCGTACAGCGCGAAGCCGGTGATCGTCCAGGCGGCCTCGTACTCCTTGAGCTCCACGAACGCCCGGTCCATCGCCTCCTCGTCGATGCCGTGCGCGACCGTGACATGCGGGTGGTACGGGAACTGCAGCTCACGCGCGCACGGCCCGGACTCCGCCCGGATCCGCTCCTGGAGCACCGCGCACTCCTCCGCGCCCTCGACGATCCTGACGAAGACCACCGGCGAGAGCGGCCGGAAGGTGCCGGTGCCCTCCAGCCGCATCGGGAACGGCCGCCCCTCGGCCGCGACCCGCGCCAGATGGTCCTCCACGGCGGGCAGCGTCGAGGCGTCGACCTCGGTCGGCGGCAGAAGGGTGACGTGCGTGGGGATGCCATGGGCGGCCGGGTCCCCGAAGCCCGCGCGCCGCTCCTGGAGGAAGCTGCCGTACGGCTCCGGGACCGCGATCGAAACGCCGAGCGTTACGGTCCCCACTGCGTTCTCCCTCCTGGCCCTCCCGGGCTGCTGGGTTCTGGCCGCTGCACCCGTGTCAGTGTGGCGGCTGCGCCGCCTTCGCGGCTAGATTCCTCGGTCCTTCGGCACACCCGTCCAAAGGCCCCCTGGTCAGGGGGCCGGACCGGTGTGTTCCGCTATCCGCGCGGGTCCGTATTCATACGTGTTCATACGTGCGCGGGGCGCGCCGTGCTCACCGGGTGGTGCGCACGGCGCTCGGCGTGCCGCTCAGCGCGCCGCGGGCAGGAAGCCCACCTTGTCGTAGGCGGCGGCCAGCGTCTCGGCGGCGACGGCCCGGGCCTTCTCGGCGCCCTTGGCCAGGATTCCGTCCAACGTCGCGGGGTCGCCCAGGTATTCCTGGGTCCGGTCGCGGAACGGCGTGACCCACTCGACCAGCACCTCGGAGAGGTCGGTCTTGAGCGCGCCGTAGCCCTTGCCCTCGTAACGGCGCTCCAACTCCGCGATGGCGGTGCCGGTCAGGGTGGAGTAGATGGTCAGCAGATTGCTGACGCCCGGCTTCTTCTCCTCGTCGAAGCGGATCTCCGTCTCGAGGTCAGTCACCGCGCTCTTGATCTTCTTCGCCGAGACCTTGGGCTCGTCGAGGAGGCTGACGATGCCCTTCGGCGTGGACGCCGACTTGCTCATCTTGATCGTCGGGTCCTGGAGGTCGTAGATCTTCCCCGTCTCCTTGACGATGTACGGCTCGGGGACGGTGAAGATCTCGCCGAAGCGGCCGTTGAAGCGGTCGGCCAGATCGCGGGTGAGCTCGATGTGCTGGCGCTGGTCCTCGCCGACGGGGACGTGGTTGGCCTGGTAGAGCAGGATGTCCGCGACCTGGAGGATCGGGTAGGTGAAGAGGCCGACGGTGGCCCGGTCGGCGCCGTGCTTGGCCGACTTGTCCTTGAACTGCGTCATCCGGGACGCCTCGCCGAAGCCGGTGAGACAGTTCATCACCCAGCCGAGCTGGGCGTGCTCGGGCACATGGCTCTGGATGAAGAGCGTGCAGCGGTCCGGGTCCAGACCGGAGGCGAGCAGCTGGGCGGCGGCGAGCCGGCTGTTGGCGCGCAGCTCCGCCGGATCCTGCGGCACGGTGATCGCGTGCAGGTCGACCACGGTGTAGAACGCGTCGTGGGTCTCCTGCAGCGCGACGTACTGCCGGATCGCGCCGAGGTAGTTGCCGAGGTGGAAGGAACCTGCGGTGGGCTGGATACCGGAGAGCGCACGGGGACGATCGAGGGCCATGGCACCCATTCTCTCAGGTGTGGAACCGGACTCCGTCCGCCGGTGTATGAGATGTGTGAGGACTGGTGAAGCACAGATCATCGCGCGGGTGCGGGCCGGCGACGCCGAGGCGTATGCCGAGCTGGTGCGGGCCCATGCGCCGATCGCGCACCGCACCGCCCGGCTGCTCGGGGCGGGCGCGGATGCCGAGGATGTGGTGCAGGACGCCTTTGTGAAGGCGTATCTCGCGCTCGGGCGGTTCCAGAGCGAGGCGGCGTTCCGGCCCTGGCTGCTGCGGATCGTCGCCCATGAGACGAGTAACGCGGTGCGCTCGGCGCGCCGGAGGCGCACGGCGGCGGACCGGGAGGGGGCGCTGCTGGCCGGAGCCGAGCCGGTGATACCGGAGTCGGCCGATCCGGCGGCCGTGGCGCTGGCGGGCGAGCGGCGGGCGCGGCTGCTGGCCGCGCTGGAGGAGCTGAGCGAGCCGCAGCGGCGGGTGGTGATCTACCGCTATCTGCTGGATCTGGACGAGGGGGAGACCGCGGAGGCGCTGGGCTGGCCGCGCGGCACGGTGAAATCGCGGCTGAGCCGCGCCCTGAGACGGCTTGAGCGGCTGCTGGGGCCGTCGGAGTCGTCGGAGACCGAGATGGAGACGGCCGATGAGATGGAGTGGGGAGGCGAGGGAGATGGCCGAGGAAGGGCTGCCCGGAGAGCTGCGGGCGCTCGGGCGGGGGCCGGGGATACCGCCATCCGGCGGACCGTCGCGGCACGGCGTGTCGCAAGCGGGCGGCGTGGAGCCGGAGGCAGGCGCGCCCCCGGGGGCAGGCGTCCCGCCGGAGGGCGGGGAGACGCTGGTCGAGCGGGTGCTCGCCCGGATCGTGGGCCTGCCGGTGCCGGTGGCCGACGACGACCGGATCCGGGAGGAGCAGTGGTGGCGGCCCCTGCCCGGCCTGGAGGCCGGGCAGGGGCCCGCGCCGGGGGTCAGCCGGTCGGCAGACCGGGCGCCGGGTAGGCCGCCATCAGCTCGGACACCTCGGCCCTGATCTTGGCGAGGGCGCCCTCGTCACCGCTCTTCGCGGCGGTCACCCCGCGGTCGATCCAGTCGGCCACGGCGGGCATGTGCTCGGTGGACAGACCGCGCGAGGTGAGGGAGGGGGTGCCGATCCGGATGCCGGAGGGGTCGAAGGGCTTGCGCGGGTCGTAGGGAACGGTGTTGTAGTTCACCACGATCCCGGCCTGGTCCAGGGCCTTGGCCGCGACCTTGCCCGGCACCTCCTTGGGCGTCAGGTCCATCAGGATCAGATGGTTGTCGGTGCCGCCGGAGACCAGATCGAAGCCGCGGGCGAGCAGTTCCTCGGCGAGCGCCTTGGCGTTGGCGACCACGGCCCGGGCGTAGTCACGGAAGGCGGGCTGGGCGGCCTCGTGCAGGGCCACCGCGATGGCGGCGGTGGTCTGGTTGTGCGGACCGCCCTGGAGCCCGGGGAAGACGGCCTTGTCGATGGCCTTGGCATGGGTCTCGCGCGACATCAGCATCGCGCCGCGCGGACCCCGGAGCGTCTTATGGGTGGTGGTGGAGATGACATCGGCGTACGGGACGGGCGAGGGATGGGCGCCGCCCGCGATCAGACCGGCGATATGCGCGATATCGGCCACGAGCACCGCGTCCACCTCGCGGGCGATCTCCGCGAAGGCGGCGAAGTCGATCGTGCGGGGCACCGCCGTGCCACCGCAGAAGATCAGCTTGGGCCGCTCCTTGCGGGCCAGCTCGCGCACCTGGTCGAAGTCGATCGCGCCGGTGTCCTGCCGCACCCCGTACTGGACTCCGCGGAACCAGGCGCCGGTGGCGGAGACGCCCCAGCCGTGGGTGAGATGACCGCCCATGGGCAGTGACATGCCCATCACCGTGTCACCGGGCCGGGCGAAGGCCAGATAGACCGCGAGGTTGGCGGGCGAGCCGGAGTAGGGCTGGACATTGGCGTGCTCGGCGCCGAAGACGGCCTTGGCCCGGTTGATCGCCAGGGTCTCCACCTGGTCGATGACCTGCTGGCCCTCGTAGTAGCGGCGGCCCGCGTAGCCCTCGCTGTACTTGTTCTGCAGCACCGTCCCGGAGGCTTCCAGGACGGCGGCGGAGACATAGTTCTCGCTCGGGATCAGGCGCAGGGTCTCGGACTGCAGCAGTTCCTCGGAGCCGACGAGGGAGGCCAGTTCGGGGTCGGCGGCGAGCAGGGCGGGATGGGACAGGGGCAGGCTCATCGGGTCCTCCGGGGCGATCGGTGACGGTCCGGTCGTGTCCCGGGGTGCCCAGGCGGGCGGCACCTCGTGGCGCTGTGGCCGCGCATCGCTTCCTCGTGGTCGGTTCCACGCTCGGCTCGCCAGTCACGATGCGCACCCCCACTCTAGCTAGTGAGACAAGGAGGACAAGATGGGACCGGGACGCTCCGCGGAGCGGGCCATCGCCGCCGCCGAGGCCCATGGCGCGCACAACTACCATCCGCTGCCGGTCGTCGTCGCGTCCGCCGAAGGCGCCTGGATGACCGATGTCGAGGGCCGCCGCTATCTCGATCTGCTCGCCGGATACTCGGCGCTCAACTTCGGGCATCGCAACCGCCGGCTGATCGAGGCCGCCAAGGCCCAGCTGGACCGGGTCACCCTCACCTCCCGCGCCTTCCACCACGACCGCTTCGGCGCCTTCTGCTCCGAGCTGGCCGAGCTGTGCGGCATGGAGATGGTGCTGCCCATGAACACGGGCGCGGAGGCGATGGAGACGGCCGTCAAGACCGCCCGCAAATGGGGCTATCGGATCAAGGGCGTCCCGGGCGGCCGGGCCAGGATCATCGCCGCCGGGAACAACTTCCACGGCCGGACGACCACCCTGATCAGCTTCTCCACCGATCCGGAGGCCCGTGCCGACCACGGCCCGTTCACCCCGGGGTTCTCGATCGTGCCGTACGGGGATCTGGCGGCGATGGCGGCGACGCTCGACGCCGCGCCCGAGGAGACGGTCGCCGTACTGCTGGAGCCGATCCAGGGGGAGGCGGGGGTGGTGGTGCCGCCGCCCGGCTATCTGGCCGGGGTCCGGGAGCTGACCCGGGAGCGGAATGTGCTGTTCATCGCCGATGAGATCCAGTCGGGCCTCGGCCGCACCGGCACCACCTTCGCCTGTGAGCACGAGGGCGTGGTCCCGGACGTGTATGTGCTGGGCAAGGCGCTGGGCGGCGGAGTGGTCCCGGTGTCGGCGGTGGTGTCCTCCCGCGAGGTGCTCGGGGTGCACCGCCCCGGGGAGCACGGCTCGACGTTCGGCGGCAGCCCGCTCGCCTGCGCGGTCGCCCTGGAGGTCATCGCGATGGTGCGGAGCGGGGAGTTCCAGCGGCACTCGGCCACGCTGGGCGGGCTGCTCCACCGGGAGCTGGGACTGCTGCTGGGAAAGGGGGTCCAGGAGGTGCGCGGCCGGGGGCTGTGGGCGGGGGTGGACATCGATCCGTCGCGGGGCACCGGGCGGCAGATCTCCGAGCGGCTGATGGACCGCGGAGTGCTGGTCAAGGACACCCATGGCGCCACGATCCGGATCGCCCCGCCCCTGGTGATCAGCGAGGAGGATCTGGAGTGGGGGCTGGATCAGCTGAGGGCGGTGCTGGCCGAATGATCCGGTATCGCTCAGAGGATGACGTGCGGGACGAAGCGCGCGTACTCATCCGTCACCAGCCCCGCCGACTCACGGATGCCGAGCCCCGCCGCCTCGCCCTCGACCACCCAGGTGCCGAGCACCACGCGGTTGCCGTCGAAGTCGGGCAGCGGCGCCAGTTCCTGGTAGCAGCACGGCTCGTCGCGCACGACGGGCTCCTCGCCCGGCGGATGCACGGTGACCCCCGCGCCCTCGCGGCCCAGCAGCGGTTTGGCCACATAGCCGGTGGTGCGGGCCAGTTCCCGGGGGCCGTCGAGGTAGGCGGGCAGCAGATGGGGGTGGTCCGGGAAGAGCTCCCACAACACGGCCAGCAGCGCCTTGTTGGACAGCAGCATCTTCCAGGCCGGTTCGATCCACAGGGTGGATCCGGTGCCGCCCCCGTTGTCGAGCGTGTCCAGCACATGCGGGCCGAACCGGTCGGTGGCCAGCCACTCCCAGGGGTAGAGCTTGAAGCAGCTCCGGATGAAGCGGAACCGCTTGTCCACGAAGCGGCCCGACAGCCGTTCCCAGCCGATGTCCTCCATGGAGATCGCCTCGGTCCTCAGCCCGGCCTGCTCGGCCGTCTCGCGGAGGTAGGCGACCGTCATCAGGTCCTCGCCCAGCTCGTCCCCGGCCGAATGGGCGAAGTACAGGGGCGTCCCCGGCGGCAGCAGCGCCGCCTGGGTGCGCCAGGCGTCCACCAGCCGTTCATGGAGGGAGTTCCACTGGTCGGCGCCCGGGAAGCGGTCCTCCATCCAGAACCACTGGGCGCTGGCCGCCTCCACCAGCGAGGTGGGTGTGTCGGCGTTGTACTCCAGCAGCTTCGCCGGGCCAGACTCACCGTCGTAGCGCAGATCGAACCGGCCGTAGACGCTGGGCTGTTCGGCCCGGCGGTGCCAGGACTCGGCGATCAGCCCGGCCAGCCGCGGATCGTCGATGCCGAGGTCGGCGAAGCGGCCGGTCTCGACGATATGGGCGGCCGCCGCCAGCGACATCCGGTGCAGCTCCTCGACGACCTCCTCCAGCGCCTCGACCTCGGGCAGCGAGAAGGCGTAGTAGGCGCTCTCGTCCCAGTAGGGGCGCAGCGAGCCGTCCGGGTAGCGGGTCAGCGGATAGATGACCCCCTGCTCCTCCACCGTGGACTGCCAGTCGGGGCGGGGGTCGATGGTGTGGCGCTTCATCGTGGGGCGGCCCGCTCAGCCGCCGCTGGAGCCCGAGCAGCCGAAGCCGCCCCGGTCGGCCGCCTTGCTCTTGTCGAAGGTGCCGTAGTCCGCCCAGCGGCCGCTGACGTCGGAGTCGTAGTACCACTCGCCGTCCACGCGCGACGTGCTCCGGCTCTTCTTCCCCTTGCCGCCCGTGGTGGACGAAGAGCCCTTGCAGGCGCTGGAGTCGACGACCCGATAGCCGTTCAGCGCGTCATAGCTGTTCCGGTCCACACAGCGCTTGTCCGGTTCCGAACCACAGGAGGTGAGCGCCGCCGCCAGCGCGCCCATACCGCCCAGGATCACCGTGCTCGACCGCAGCCGCCGCGTCGTCTTCCGTTCCATCCCCGTCTCCCCGTTCCGCTCCCCCGGGCCGTCGTCCCGGCCGAGGCCCTCGGCTCCCCCGAGGCCGTTCTCTCCCCGGGTCCCCGGGACCGCGACCGCCCACCTTAGGGCAACGGAGGCGTGGCCTTCACGGCAGCACCCGGCACAGCGCCTCCAGGGCGCCCGTGAAGGCGTGGTCGGGCGGGGCGCCGTAGGCGAAGACCAGTGCGTCCGGCTGCGCGTCCGGGCCCGGTCCTGGCTCGTCCGGCTGCCGCTCCTCGCGGTAGCGGTAGCGGGCCAGCCCGTCCAGGGCCAGGCCCTGCCAGGCCGCGCCCTGCACCACGGACCGCTCGGTGCCCGGCGGCAGTTGGAGCACCGCGTGCAGCCCCGCCGCGATGCCCGTGACCCGCACCCGCGGGGCGAGTTCGGCCAGCGCCGCCACCAACTGGTCGCGGCGGCGCCGGTAGCGCATCCGCATACCGCGCACATGGCGGTCGTACGCCCCGGAGTCGATGAACTCCGCGAGCGTCAGCTGGTCCAGCGCGCCCGACTGCCACTCCCCCGTTCCCTTGACCGCCAGGAGGTCGTCCATCAGATGGTCCGGCACCACCATCCACGCCAGCCGCAGCGCGGGCGCCAGGCTCTTGCTGGCGGTGCCCAGATAGACCACGTGCTCGGGGTCGAGCCCCTGGAGCGCCCCGACCGGCTGACGGTCATAGCGGAACTCCCCGTCGTAGTCGTCCTCCAGCACCAGTCCGCCCACCCGGGACGCCCAGTCGACCACGGCGGCGCGCCGGTCGGGGTCCAGCGAAACCCCGGTGGGGAACTGATGCGCCGGGGTGAGCAGGACGGTCCGCAGCCCGGCCGACCGGTCCAGCTCCGCCGTCCGCGCGCCCCACTGGTCGACCGGCAGCGGCACGGTGCGCAGCCCGGCCCCGCGGATCACGTTCCAGTGGACGTCGAGCCCGTAGGACTCCACGCCCACCTCACGGTGTCCGGCCTTCGCCCGCACCCTGCTGAGCAGGGCCAGCCCCTGGACGAACCCCGCGCAGACCACGATCCGTTCGGGCGCGGCCCGCACCCCGCGGGCGCGCGCCAGATAGTCGGCCAGGACCCGCCGCAGCTCGGGCCGTCCGGCGGGGTGGCCGTAGCCGAAGGCGTCGTTCGGCGCGGCGGTCAGGGCGCGCCGGGCCGCGGAGAGCCAGGCGGACCGGGGGAAGGCCGAGACATCGGGCTGACCGGCCCGCAGATCGTAGGTGGGCCGGGTGGCGGCCACGGCGGCGGGCGGGGGTGTGCGCGGCGGCGCGGGCTCCGGCGGCACGACGCGCTTGGCGACCCGGGTGCCCGAGCCCTGCCGGGCGGTCAGCCAGCCCTCGGCCACCAGCTCCCCATAGGCGTCGGCCACGGTGTTCCGGGCGATGCCGAGGTCGGCGGCGAGGGAGCGGGAGGAGGGCAGCCGGGTGCCCGGGGCGAGCCGCCCGCCGCGGACGGCGTCGCGCAGGGCGCGGATGAGCGCGTCCCGCACTCCGGTCCCGCCGCCCCGCGGCAGATCCAGATGGAGATCCGCACCCGGCCCGGCCGGGCCGCCCGCCCGCTGTCCGGGGCCGTCTGTCCGCTGTCCGGGTGCGCCCCTCGGAGTGGCCCATGAATCCGCCATGGAAATGGACCATACCCGTGGGCCGCCCGGCCTCTAGCGTGGAGGCATGACGACCGGAACTTCCCACACGCACGGCCCACGGATGCAGTTCGCCAAGGCCGCCCCCGAGGTCTACAAGGCCATGGTCACCCTGGACGCGGCCGCCAGGAAGGGCGTCGACCCGAAGCTGGCCGAGCTGGTCAAGGTCCGTGCCTCACAGCTCAACCACTGTGCCTTCTGCATCGACATGCACACCAAGGACGCCCGCGCGGCGGGCGAGTCCGAGGAGCGCCTCTACCTCCTCAACGCCTGGGAGGAGGCCGTCCACCTCTACACCGAGCAGGAGCAGGCCGCCCTCGCCCTGACCGAGGCCGTCACCGTCCTGACCGACGGCTTCGTCCCGGACGAGGTCTACGAGCGGGCCGCCAAGCACTTCGAGGAGCGGGAGCTGGCCCAGGTCATCGCCCTGATCTTCACCATCAACGCCTGGAACCGGATCGGTGTGACCACCCGCATGACCCCCGGTGCCTACAAGCCGACCGTGTGACCATCCTCCCCCGTCGTCGTTATTGGCGACGGGGGACCGTTATCCGACATCGGAGTCATCGCGTAACGCATGATGGTGACAGGCCCCCGCATGGCAGTACGGCACGAAGGCAACACAGCCAGGAGGGGGACCCGCCAATGGGAGGTCTCGTGATGACGGCGCCACTGCCCGACCAAGAGTTCGAAAGTCTGCTCGACATCCATGCCCAGCTGGAGCTGCCGGATGGAATGCGGGCAGAACTCATCGGGGGGGAGATCGTCATCTCACCGACGCCTGCGAATTTCCACAACTGGATCTACGGCCGACTCCAGCGTCGTCTCAACCGTGAGGTACCGGAAGACTGGATCATTACCAACACCGCCACGGTCTTCCTCCCCGCGACGGAGGAGAGGTACATCCCGGACCTGCTCATCTGCGAGTCGGAAGCGCTGAAGAGCATGGAGGAGTGGCAGGTCAAGGCGGGTGACGTCCTGCTCGTCGCCGAGATCACCTCGCCCGCCACACGAGCGCGCGACCTCGGGGACAAGGTCAAGGGCTACGCTCACTCCAACGTGCCGATCTATTTGCTGATCGACCCGCACGACGACGAGGGCTCCACGACCGTGTACTCCGCGCCGGACGGGAAGGGCCGCTACCGGGACAAGCACCGAGTGGCGTTCGGGGAGCCGGTGACGCTCCCCGAACCGCTCGGCCTCGCACTCGACACCGCGGGCTTCCTCAAGTAATCCGGTCGCGCGGGCCGCCCTGAGCGCGATCCGTGCTCAGGGCATCCACTTCTTCCAGACGTCCGGATGCGCCTCGACCCACTTCTTCGCGGCGTCCTGCGGCGACATCCCCTGCGAGGCGATCAACTCCGACACCTCGTTCTGGTCCTTCTTGGTCCAGTGGAACTTCTTCAGGAACGCCGCCGCCTTGCCGCCCTTCTTCGCGAAGTCCGCGTTCAGGTACTTCTGCAGCGGTGTGGTCGGGTAGGCGCAGTCGATGGTGTCGGGGTCCTTGGTGCCCTCCTCAGCGCACTTGTCCGTGTACTTGGGCAGCTTCACCTCGACCATCGGCACCTGGTTGAACAGCCACTGCGGCTCGTACCAGTACGACAGGAACGGCTTCTTCGCCTTGGCGAACTGCTTCATCTGGGTGATCTGCGCCGCCTCCGAACCCGCGAAGACGATCTGGTAGTTCAGCTTCAGGTTCTTCACCAGCGCCTTGTCATTGGTGACATAGGACGGTGAACCGTCCAGCAGCTGGCCCTTGCCGCCGCTCTCCGCGGTCTTGAAGGTCTTCGCGTACTTGTTGAGGTTCTTCCAGTCCAGAACATCCGGATGGGCGTCGGCGAAGTACTTCGGCACCCACCAGCCGATATGGCCGGTGACGCCGAGCCCGCCGCCCGGCACGATCGTCTTCTTGTCCTTGACGTAGCGCTGCTCCTGGTCCGGGTGGCCCCAGTCCTCCAGGATCGCGTCCACCCGGTCCTGGCTGAGCGCGTCCCACGCCGGAACCTCGTCCACCTGCACGGTGTCGACGCGATAGCCCAGCTCGTGCTCCAGCAGATACTGGGCGACCGCGACATTGGACTGGGCGCCGACCCACGACTGGACGGAGAGCGTGACGCTCTTCGCCCCGCCCACATTGGCGTACGGCGAGGTCTGCTTGGTCATGTCCGCCGCGCCGCAGCCGGTCGCGGTGAACACGGCCGCGACCCCGGCGGCGGCCATCAGCAGCTGAGTGCGGGTGCGAGCCATCTCAGGCCCCCTTCCTGTCGCGGCGCGACGTCGGCTGGGTGACCCGGTCCAGCATCAGACCCAGGCAGACGATGGCCGCACCGGCGACCAGACCGGTGGCCAGATCACCCTGGGCCAGGCCGAACACCACGTCGTAGCCGAGCGCGCCCGAGCCCACCAGACCGCCGATGATCACCACGGCGAGCACCAGCACCACGCCCTGGTTGACGGCGAGCAGCAGCGCCGGGCGGGCCAGCGGGAGCTGGACCTGGCGCAGTTGCTGCCCCTGGGTGGCGCCGAGCGAACGCGCCGACTCCAGCGCCGCCGGATCCACGTTCCGCAGCCCCTGGGTGGTGATGCGGATGACGGCGGGCAGCGCGTAGACGATGGCCGCGGCCGCCGCCGGGGCGCGGCCGACGCCGAACAGCGCGACCACCGGGATCAGATACACGAACTGCGGCATGGTCTGGCACACGTCCAGCACCGGCCGCAGCAGCCGCTCCAGCCGGGTGGACCGCGCGGCCGCGATGCCGATCGCGAAGCCGAGCACCAGCGTGACGAAGACGGCCGCCAGCACCTGGGAGAGGGTGTCCATGGACGGCTCCCACACCCCGAGCACACCGATCGCGGCCATGGCGGCGGTGGCGGTCAGGGCGGTGGCCCAGGTGCCGATCAGCCAGGCCAGCGTCGCGACGATCAGCAGCACCGCGTACCACGGGAGGCCCTGGAGCCCCTCGCGCAGCGGGTCCAGGATCCACTTGACGTAGTCCGAGGCCCAATCGGCGGTGCCGCCGACGACCGGCACACCCGTGTAGAGGTGGTCGACCATCCAGTCCTTGAACTGGTTGACGGGCTCCTCGATGGGGACGGTCCAGCCGGTCGGCCAGGTCTGGGACCCGGCCAGCCGTCCGGCGAGGGTCACCAGCACGGTGATCACCCCGACGCCCGCCCAGGCGGGCCAGCCGCGCAGCAGCCGGGGCCCGCCCTCGGCCGGGGGCTCGCCGAGGCGCTCGCCCGCCGACGCCGTGGTGCGGTCCATCACGACGGCGAGCAGCACGATCGGGAGGCCGGCGGCCAGCGCCTTACCGACGTCCACACTGGACAGCGCCTGGTAGACGCGGTCACCGAGACCGCCACCGCCGATCACCGAGGCGATGACGGCCATGGACAGCGCCATCATGATCGCCTGGTTGACGCCCAACAGCAGCTCCTTGCGGGCCAGCGGCAACCGGGCCGACACCAGCCGCTGCCGCCAGGTGGCGCCGAGCGAGGTCACCGCCTCCAGCACCCCGGCGTCCGCGCCGCGCAGGCCGAGGGCGGTGAGCCGGGCCATCGGCGGTGCCGCGTAGATCACGGTGGCCAGCACCGCGCCCGGTACGCCGATACCGAAGATCAGCACGACGGGCAGCAGATAGGCGAACGCGGGCAGCACCTGCATGGTGTCCAGAATCGGGCGCAACGCCCGGAACGCCCGTTCCGAGAGTCCGCCGGCCAGGCCCAGCAGCCCGCCGATGACGACGGACGCGGTGACGGCGACGGCCATCAGCGCGAGGGTCTGCATCGTCGGCACCCACATGCCCAGCAGTCCGCACACGGCGAAGGACACCAGGGTCGTCACCGCGACCCGCACCCCGGCGACCCGCCAGGCCACCAGGGTCGAGGCGGCCGTCACCCCGGCCCAGCCGAGGGTGAGCAGGACGACGTAGACGGCGCGCACGCAGATGATGACCGCGTTGCTGATGTGGCCGAAGAAGTAGAGGAAGATCCAGTGGCTGTCGCGGTTGTCGATGATCCAGTCGCTGGCCTTGCCGAGCGGCTCGGAGACATCGACGGTCAGCGCGTCCGGCCAGCTCCCGCTCGCCCATTTGGCGTGCGCGAGGGGCACGAGCACGGCGGCGATCACCACGAGCAGCGCCAGTTTGCGCGCGGCGTGGCTGCGCACGACGGCGCTCAGCAGGGACGGGCGCGTCTCGTCCGCCGCCGTCCCGGTGGCCGCCGGTTCGGTGGCGGGGTCGGTGGAGGGGCGGGTGGCGGTCGCACTCATACGCGCCCCCCGGTACCGCCCGGCGGGGAGAGGGTCGAGGTGAGGCTCATGCCGCGGCCACCTCCTTGCCGTCCAGGCCCGCGACGACGCTCAGCAGACAGGCGTGGTCGACGACGCCCAGGCAGCGGCCGCCGTCCACGACGCGCGCGGGGCCGCCGGTGCGGGCCACGGCCTCGATCGCGTCGGCGACCGTGGTGCCCGGGGCCAGCGCGGGCCCGCCGTCCTGCTCGTCGGACGTCGCGGGGCGCATCGCGCGGCGCACGGTCAGCACCTGCTCCCGCGGCACGTCGCGGACGAAGTCCCGTACGTAGTCGTCCGCCGGGGAGCCGACGATCTCCTCCGGGGTGCCGAGCTGCACGATCCCGCCGTCGCGCATCAGCATGATGCGGTCACCGAGCCGCAGCGCCTCGCTGAGGTCATGGGTGATGAACACCATCGTCCGGCCCTCCTCGTGGTGCAGCCGGATGACCTCCTCCTGCATATCGCGGCGGATCAGCGGGTCGAGCGCGCTGAACGGCTCGTCGAAGAGCAGCACCTCGGGGTCGACGGCGAGCGCCCGGGCCAGACCCACCCGCTGCTGCTGACCGCCGGAGAGCTGGCCGGGGCGGCGGCGCTCGAGGCCGGTGAGGCCGACCTTCTCCACCACCTCGGCGGCCTTGGCCCGGCGCTCGGCCTTGCCCACGCCCTGGATCTCCAGCCCGTAGGCGACGTTGTCCAGGACGGAGCGGTGCGGCAGCAGCCCGAAGTGCTGGAAGACCATGGCGGCGCGGTGCCGGCGCAGATCGCGCAACCGGGCCTTGTCCATGGCCAGGACGTCCTCGCCGTCGATCTTCAGGGTGCCGGAGGTGGGCTCTATCAGCCGGGTGAGGCAGCGGACGAGGGTGGACTTGCCGGAGCCGGACAGCCCCATGACCACGAACACCTCGCCCGGCTGGACGTCGAAGGAGACCTCGCGGACGGCGGCGGTGCAGCCGGTGCGGGCCCGCAGCTCACCGGCGGACAGCTCGGCCTCGGCGGAGCCGGGGATCCGGTCGGCCTTGGGGCCGAAGACCTTCCACAGGTCGCGGACCGAGAACACCGGGGTGCCCTCGCCGCTCTCGGGGGTCCTGGGGGCGTCGGGCGTCTCGGGGACGACGGTCGTAGCCATCACGCCTCACCTCCCGGCTGATGCGTCGCGGCTCGGTCATCGGCCCTCCGCCGTTCCCGATCGCGCTCCTCGAACAGCAGCTCAGCGCACTTCTCGCCCACCATCAGGACTCCGATCATCGGGTTCACGGCCGGCATCGTCGGGAAGACGGACGCGTCGGCGATACGGACGCCGTTCAGGCCCCGGATCCGCAAATCGGGGCCGACCACGGCGAGTTCGTCCGACGTGGCACCCATACGACAGGTGCCCGCCGGGTGGTACACGGTGTGCGCGACCTTGCGGGCGTACTCGCTGATCTCCTCGTCCGAGGTGATCTCCGGGCCCGGGCACACCTCGCGCTTGAGCCAGCTCGCCAGCGGTTCGGTCTTGGCGATCTCACGCGCGACACGAATGCCGTCGACCAGCGTGCGGCCGTCGTAGTCCTCCTCGTCCGTGAAGTACCGGAAGTCGAGGGCGGGCTTGACGGACGGGTCGGCGCTGGTGAGGTAGAGCCGGCCGCGGCTGCGCGGCTTGGGGATGTTGGGGGTCATCGACACGCCGTGCTCGGGCTTTTCGTAGCCCAGCCGCTCCGGATTGTCGGTGAACGGGATCTGGTAGAAGTGGAACATCAGGTCCGGCCCCCGGGATTCGGGGTCCCGCCGGATGAACAGCCCCGCGTCGGAGTCCATCGCGGAGTTGTCCGGGATCGGGCCGTCCGTCTCCCACACGATGACCGACTCGGGGTGGTCGAGCAGGTTCTCACCGACGCCCGGCAGATCGTGGACGGCGGGAATGCCCAGCGCCTCCAGATCGCCCTTGGGCCCGATACCGGAGTGCATCAGCAGCCGCGGGGTGTCCACGGCGCCCGCGCAGACCAGGACCTCGGTCTCGGCCCGGACCAGGATCTCCTCGCCGTCCTTGGTGCGCACATGCACGCCGGTGACCCGGCCGGTGTCGTCCAGCTCCAGCTTGTACGCCCAGGTCTCCAGCATCAGATGGAGGTTGGGGCGGTCCAGGAACGGGTGCAGATAGGCGACGGACGCCGAGGAGCGCTTGTTGTTCTCCGGGTGGTAGGCGAGGTCGAAGAAGCCGACGCCCTCGTGGAACGGCTTCTTGTTGAACCCCTCGACCCGCGGCACCCCGACGGCGGCCTGGGCGGCATCGACGAAGTCCCGCGCGATAGCGTTCCGGTCCTTCTCGTCCACCGGGACGATGTTGTTGCGCAGCCGCTGGAAGTACGGGTCCATGGACTCCGCGTCCCAGCCCTCGGCGCCGGCCTCGGCCCACTCGTCCCAGTCACCGGGGAGCGGCTTGAAGGAGATCAGGGTGTTGTGCGAGGAGCACCCTCCGAGCACCCGCGCCCGGCTGTGCCGGATATGCGAATTTCCGCGTGGCTGCTCGGTGGTGGGGTAGTCGTAGTCCAAGTCGCCGCCGAGCAGGCCGAGCCAGCGCCGCAGGGTGAGCACATCGGGCCGGTCGACATCCGACGGTCCGCCCTCGATGACGGCGACACGGATGTCCGGGTCCTCGGTGAGCCGGGAAGCGATCACCGATCCTGCGGTGCCGCCGCCGATCACGACGTAGTCGTATGCGACAGGTACGGACATGTGGGGTTACTCCTCGCGGTCTTACCCAAACGGCTCGCGCCGGTGCGGGCCGGGGGCTGCTGCCGCCCCTGGGGGTGGGGGTGTAGCTGAGTGCCTTACGTGCCTACGGGCTTCTCGCCGCCGGTCGCCGCGATCGGGCGCGGCCGGGTCCGGGCCCCGGGGGACGAGTCCGGGCCCGGCCGTGCCCCGGGCGGGGCCGGCGGCGGGGTGTCAGCCGGCGAACCAGCGCACCGGGCTCGGCCGCAGGTTCTCGTAGACGTGCTTGGTCTCGCGGTATTCGTCAAGGCCCGCGGGACCGAGCTCGCGCCCGACCCCGGACTTGCCGAAACCGCCCCATTCGGCCTGCGGAAGGTAGGGGTGGTAGTCGTTGATCCACACGGTGCCGTGCCGCAGCCGGGCGGCGACG
Organism: Streptomyces yongxingensis; assembly: GCF_055597465.1. Taxonomy (NCBI): domain Bacteria; kingdom Bacillati; phylum Actinomycetota; class Actinomycetes; order Kitasatosporales; family Streptomycetaceae; genus Streptomyces; species Streptomyces yongxingensis. Next base: position 6,334,987 of record NZ_CM145717.1, on the reverse strand, counting down.
CGCCGCGCCCGCGCGGTGTCGGCGGACCAGACGGCGCCGGCCAGTCCGTACTCCGTGTCATTGGCGAGTGTGACCGCCTCGTCCTCGGTTTGGAAGGACTCGACCGTCAGAATCGGCCCAAATGTTTCCTCCCGCACCACCCGCATCTCGCGGTGGCACTGGTCGAGCACGGTCGGGAGGTAGAAGTAACCGGTGGCCGGGCGGACCTCGTTGGGCTCCGGCTGCTTGCCGCCGCAGCGCAGCAGCGCGCCCTCCTCCAGGGCGGACGCCACATACGCCTCGGTCTTGTCCAGCTGCTGGGCCGAGACCAGCGGACCGCACTCGACACCGTCCTCGGTGCCGCGGCCCAGCTTGATCTTCTCCGCCCGGCGGGCGAGCTCGGCCACGAACCGCTCGCGCACCGACTCCTCGATGATCAGCCGGGCGCCGGCCGAGCAGACCTGGCCGCTGTGGATGAAGGCGGCGTTCAGGGCCTGGTCGACGGCGGTGTCAAAGCCCTCGGCGGTGGCGCAGGCGTCGGCGAAGACCACATTGGGGTTCTTGCCGCCGAGCTCCAGCGCGACCTTCTTGACCGTCGGTGCGGCGGCCTGCGCGACCTTGGTGCCGCTGACCAGGCCGCCGGTGAAGGAGACCAGATCCACATCAGGGTGCTCGGACAGCCGGGCGCCCACGGGGTCGCCCGCGCCGGTGACCACGTTGGCCACCCCGGCCGGCAGTCCGGCCTCGACCAGCAGCTTCACCAGATGGACGGTGGACAGCGGGGTCACTTCGCTGGGCTTGATCACAAAGGTGTTCCCGGCGGCCAGCGCCGGGGCGATCTTCCAGCTGGCCTGGAGCAGCGGATAGTTCCAGGGGGTGATCATCGCGCAGACGCCGACCGGCTCATGGACCACGACGCTGTGCACATCGGGGGTGCCCGCGTCGACCACGCGCCCGGCCGACTCACCCGCGACCAGGTCGGCGAAGTAGCGGAAGGCGTTGGTCACGTCGTCGACGTCGACCCTGCCCTCCTCCAGGGTCTTGCCGGTGTCACGGCTCTCGATGAGCGCGATCGCCTCGCGGTCGCGCTGGAGCAGCTCGGCGACCCGGCGCAGCAGCGCCGCCCGCTCGGCCACCGGCGTCCCGGGCCAGGGGCCCTGGTCGAAGGCGTGACGCGCGGCCGCGATCGCCGCGTCGGTGTCCTCGACACCACCCTCCGCGACGACGGCGAGGGTCTTGGCGTCCGCGGGGTCGAGGACCTCCCGCTGCGCCCCGGACGCGGCTGCCTGCCACACCCCGTCCACATGAATGGTCTCGACTGCCGCCACGTGATTTCTGCCTTCCGGTTCCGCGTGCTGTGCCACTGGTCCAAGCCAGCAACATGGACCCCTAACCGGAAGGCGGGAACCTATGCGCGATTCGCAAGAGAAAGTGGGCCGCCTCACGTGATCCGAAGGCGGAACCGGCCCCTCGGCCCATGATCGGCCTGTGTGTCAAGAGGCGGTGCGGTCAAGAAGTGGTTCGGACGAGAGGGGGTGCGGTCGAGAGGCGGGGGTGCGATCAGGAGGCGGCGCGATCATCGACGCGGAGCGGTCAGGGCGCGGCGCGATCATCGACGCGGTGCGGTCACGACGCGGTGCAGTAGGCGGTTGGGCAGAAGGTGTCCACCGCCGTCTGGTGGACCTCCCGCTCCTCCACCCGGTCCCCGGCCCCGGAGGGGCCGATCACCAGCACCGCGTACATGGTGCCGCCGGGAGCGGCGAAGCGGCGGTCGAGGATCCGGCGGTGGCCATCGCTCTTGGACTCGTACGTGTACTCCAGCTGGGCCGGGTCCATGGCGGCCGAGCCCAGCCGGGTGAGGGCGATCTGCTCGTAGTCGCGGTGGGTGGAGGCGATCCGCTCGGCCTCCTGGGCGGACTCGTACGGCGTCGACTCGGGGCCGTGCAGCTCAAAGATCTGGATCACGGTGCTGTCGTCGGACGAGGTGTAGTAGACGCTGGGGCCCTCGGTCGTCCGCCGCCATCCGTCCGGGACCGCGAGGTGGTACCCGGCCGGATCGGCCTGGGTGCTGTAGCCCGCGGGCGGGGCGGCACCCGTCAGGGAGGGTGCGGACGGGGTGCCGAACGGCGTCGCGGACGGGGACCCGGAGGGTGCCCCGGTCGGAAGGTCCGTGGGGAGATCGGTCGGGAGATCGGTCGGCCCGCTGGTCTCGGGGCCGGGTGAGGGGTAGAGATCGCTCGGCTGGGAGGCATCCCCGCTCGGCGTGGCCGTGGGGCTCTCGCGGTCCCAGGGCAGCGGACCCGCATGATTCCGGGAGGTGCCATCGCCTCCGAAGGCCACCCATCCGGAGAACGCGATCCCCGCGACCAGGAAGATCGTCACGGCCAGCGCCCTTAGCACCCGCCTGGCGTCCTGCCCCGGCGCTCCCCCGTTGTCCACGCTCATCTATGCCCCCCGATGATGGATCTCTGCTCCCATATGCGGATAAGCCGCGTCGGCCCACATCGATGTACCCGGTTCGAGGGCCGCCCCACCCCCTGTCACCGCACCGATACGGATCCGTCGCCCGGCCGCCGGTCAGCTTGCCGGGCAGTAGGCCGTGGGGCAGAAGGACGCCAGCACGATGCCCTGCCGCTCCCGCTGCTGCGGCCAGTCGTCGGCCGGGCCCGCGACCAGCACCGCGTACTGCACCCGGTCCGGGCCGGTGAAGGCCCGGTCGAGTATCCGGCGCGGGCCGTACTTGGCGCTGCGGTAGCCGTACTCCAGCTCCGCGTCCGCGTCATCGCCGGGGCCGAGCCGCTTGAGCTCATACCTCTTGTAGCCGGGGTTCTTCTTGAGCCCCGTCTCGGCTTGGCGCAGCGCCTCGTACGGCGTGATGTCGGGCTCGGTCAGCGCGAAGACCTGGATCAGACTGCCCCCGTCGGACGACTCGTAGAACACCCCGGTGTCGCGCTTGACCCGCTGCCAGCCCTTGGGCACATCCAGCCGGAACCCCTCCGGGTCGGTGGTACGCACATAGTCCGCCGGCGGCCCCTGGGTGCTGTCCTCGGACACCGATGGAGGCGCCGAGGTCGGGTCCGAGTACGGCCCCGACGACACCGCCGAAGGCTGCTCGGCCGACGGCGACCAGGACGAAGCCGAGGGCGAACCGCCGTCCGCCCGGGGCTTGTCATCCCCACCGCCCGACACCAGCTTCCAGGCGCCGAAACCGATCCCGCCGACCAGCACCACGGCGAGCACCGCCAGCAGCACCGTGCCCAGATGCGGATTGGGTGGTCTTCGGCCCGGGGCCGGTGGCTCCGCGCCCACTCCCACCCAGCGCTGGGTCTCCTCGTCCCATCGGCGGCCCCCCTCGCCGCCCGGGGTGCTCATCTCACCCGCCCAACAGCGCGCCGACCGCCTGTCCGACGGCGACGCCCGAGGCGAGCATGCCGACACTGGCGCTCGCGTCCTGCAACATCACCCGGATCCGGGCCAGTCGGCCGGCCCCGGCCCGGCCGGTGCGCTGAATCTCGTCCTCGGTCCGGTCCAGCTCGTCGGAGAGCGCGCCGACCTCCGGGCTCGGGACCACCCGCCGCAGATCCTCGGCAAGCTGCCGAACGGCCTCCAGCAGCTCCTGATAGGCGGGATCACAGGGAGCCGCCTCCCCCTGCCGTCCGTTCACGATGTGGTTGTGGTCGCCGAAGCCGATGGCGCTGCCCTGCACACTTCCGAACCGGATGTTCCCGAACTTGCTCCCGCCGCCCGCCGCCGGGGCCGCGCCACCACCGCTCGCGCCCGCGGCGTGGTCCGCGCCGCCGCCCATGTCGCTACCGTCCTCCGTGTCAGCCATCGTCATGGCCGCCTCCCGCTCCGTTGCTTCCGGTGGTGTTGCTGATGGTGTTGTGGTCACCGAAGCCGAAGGCGCTGTGCTCCGCGGACTCGATGAAGACTCCGCCGCCGCTCACATTGATGACCTTCTGCTCGAACTCGCCGGTCTCCCAGCCGGCTTCGTCGAGCGCCCTTCGCACGCCGTTGGCCACCCGGTCCTCGACGCTCTTCAGATAGCGGCTGACATCCATCTCCTGGAAGAGCGATGCGCCGGCGTCGCTGCCCAGCTCCCGCACCGAGACCCAGGGCCCGTCGGGGATGGCCGCCTCATAACCCCCCGCGTACATCCGCCAGAGGAAGACGGCCGAGCGGAAGGCGTGGATGACCGCCCGGCCCGCCGCCGTGGGCGTCCGCCCCAGCGCCCAGATCACCTTGCCCGGCAGTCCGCCGCGGCGGTGGGAGTCGGAGAGCCGGTCGACCGCCCGGAAGTCCGGGCGGATCGGGCGCAGCACATGCGGCGCGAACTCCAGCATCAGCATGCCGCCCTGCGTATGCACCCGGACGAAGACCGTGGTGACGACCTCTTCCCGCCATGCGCCGACGCGGATCCGCAGAAAGTGCCGGCGGATCTCGCCGCCCTCCTCGACGGCCTCCGCCCGCTCCCGCGCGAAGTCCGCCTCGCCGTACGGCACGAAGGAGCGGCTCCGTAATCCGGTGACCTTGAGGAAGACGCATTCGTCGAGCTCCAGGCCGCGCAGCCGGTCGCGGCTCTCGGCGACGGCGCGAGCGGTGCCCTGCGCGGGGGAGGCGCCTTGGACGGAGGCGGTGCCCTGTAAGGAGGCGGTGCCCTGTAAGGAGGCGGTGCCCTGGGCGGAGGGGGTGCGCAACTTCTCGACCAGCGGCCGGATCCGCTCCAGGATCACCCGGTTGTCCAGCGGCACCGGATCGCCGCCCTCGCGCGGCCGCAGCTCGACGGCGAGGGTCCAGGTGTCATGGGCGGTGCCCGCCCCGAGGAAGGGGTGCCGATCGTGGTAGAGGATCACCGGTGAGTGCTGCTCACGGCGGATCAGGGCCCGCACCCGCTGGAACCGCTCGCCCTCGAACCGCTCCGCGGGGTCCGCGGCGAGGTCGGCGAAGGTCTCCGGCTCCAGATCGGTGGCCAGCACCCGGGCCACATGCTCACGGTGCAGGGCGACCGCGGCGGCCATCGCGGCCGGGATCACCAGCGCGAACCAGGCGGCGGTGGTGTCCGAACCGGTGGCCAGGACCGGTGCGAAGGCTTGCAGCCCGCCCGGATCGGACTGCCCGTCCGTGAGCGCCTGCGTCAGGGCGGAGAACACATAGGACAGCAGGGTCAGACAGCCGAGCACCCGCAGCACCGCGGCCGCCCGCCGCCGGGTGACGGTGACCCCGTCGGCCCCGGGATAGTCGGCGCGGAAGGGGCCCATGGCCCCGCCCCTCGCCCAGGCCGCCAGCAGAAGCAGCGCACAGGAGAGCAGGAAGAGATAGAAGAAGCCCTGGGCCAGCAGGAAGTCCAGCACCCATAAGGACACCAGCAGCGCGGTCCAGCACGCCTCCAGACGGCGGGCGCGCAGCGCGTGCGCGAGCACCCGGACCGCGTCGATGCCCAACGAGGGAGCCACGGCGCGCTCCTCGTGGACATACAGCTCGTCCACGACCGCGTCCCGGAAGTCGTCGTCCAGATAGGCGCCCGCGCATAACAGCCGGGTGGCCTCGCTGGTGGCGTAGGGAGAAGCGTCGGCGCCGACACGAGGAGAGGGGACGGCCGGTGACGGCTCCGACCGCGACCGCGGCAGACGAGCGGAGTGATCCCCTACAGAAGACTGAGCACCGCCAGAAGAGTGAGCACCGCCAGAAGAATCAGCAGCGCCAGAAAAATGATCACCGCGCGTATTGGCCATGTTTCCCCCCGAGGCCGTAGCAACTGCCTCCACGGTAGGGGAAGATGGCCCGCGATTACAGTGCATGGCCGAAGGGTCACACTCCGGAGTGAATACCGGAATGTGACCCTTCGGAAACGGCCGCGCTGGGGCGAGCTGGGGCGAGCTGGGGCGCGTCAGATCAGGCCGAGGTTCCGCACGGCCTCGCGCTCGTCCTCGAGCTCCTTCACCGACGCGTCGATGCGGGCCCGCGAGAACTCGTTGATGTCCAGGCCCTGGACGATCTCGAACTTCCCGTTCTTGGCGGTGACCGGGAACGAGGAGATCAGGCCCTCCGGCACCCCGTACGAACCGTCGGAGACCACACCGGCGGAGGTCCAGTCGTCGGCGTCGGTGCCGTTGACCCAGGTGTGGACGTGGTCGATGGCGGCGTTGGCGGCGGAAGCGGCCGAGGAGGCGCCGCGCGCCTCGATGATCGCGGCACCGCGCTTGGCGACGGTCGGGATGAAGGTGTCGGCCAGCCACTGCTCGTCGTTGACGACCTCGGCGGCGTTCTTGCCCGCGACCTCGGCGTGGAAGACGTCCGGGTACTGGGTGGCGGAGTGGTTGCCCCAGATCGTCAGCTTCTTGATCTCGCTGACCGGGGCGCCGGTCTTCTTCGCCAGCTGCGACAGCGCGCGGTTGTGGTCCAGCCGGGTCATCGCGGTGAAGCGCTCGGCCGGTACGTCCGGCGCGGCGGCCTGGGCGATGAGCGCGTTGGTGTTGGCCGGGTTGCCCACGACCAGGACCTTGATGTCGTCCGCGGCGTGGTCGTTGATGGCCTTGCCCTGCGGCTTGAAGATGCCGCCGTTGGCCTCCAGCAGATCGCCGCGCTCCATGCCCTTGGTACGCGGGCGGGCGCCGACCAGCAGCGCGACGTTCGCACCGTCGAAGCCCACGTTCGGGTCGTCGGAGATGTCGATGCCCTGGAGCAGCGGGAAGGCGCAGTCGTCGAGCTCCATCGCGGTGCCCTCGGCGGCCTTCAGCCCCTGCGGGATCTCCAGGAGACGCAGTTTGACCGGCACGTCCGCGCCGAGGAGCTGACCGGAGGCGATGCGGAAGAGCAGCGCGTAGCCGATCTGGCCGGCCGCGCCGGTGACGGTGACGGTGACGGGAGTGCGGGTCATGGCGGTCTCCTGCGCTGTGTTGTCAGTCCAAGATCTCTTGGTGTCGAGATACCTGCGTCAGGCTATCCGACGGCACCCGACCCACGTTCTCTCGGGCCATTGTGTAACCGCTCACCGTGCGTTCCGGAACACCGCGCACCTGGGACCACCGCGCACTTCGGCGGCCGCCTGCCAGGAGGGGGAGTGCAGGCGGCCGCCCAGTGCCGCACCCGTGGGGGGCTCGGGCAGCGCCTGCCCCGATTCCCCCGGCTCATTCCCCCCGGTTTTACGAATTCCTCCGGACGGGCTCCGGGCCCGCTCCGCCAGCTCCCACAGCGTGCTGAGGTGGTGGACGTCGGCGCCGGTGGCCTCGGCCAGGGCCTCCACCGCGCCCCGCGGGGGCAGCAGCCGCCCGTTGAGGCAGCGCTCTCAGGAACTCTCGCTGTAGCCGGTGTGGTCGGCGACGGCGGCGACGCTCAGCCCGCTGCGCTCGACGAGCGTGCGCAGTCGGCCGGTGAACTCCCGGACCTGCGGATCGAGTTCCTCCGGTAAGTCCCTCCAACGAGGCATTGCCTCCCCCTGCCCCCCCCCCCGCACGTACCTGTCAATCTCCCGCGCCGCGACCGCCGTTGGCGTCCCCGAGCCGCGAACTGACTACCCAGAGGGATGCCTTGCCCCAGGATGTCAGCTCCTCCGGCGGGGGCGCATCGGAGCATTTCGTGCACCGGTACGCACTCCCGCACACCCGGCTCGTCGTTGCACGGCCGATACCTCGTGCTGGAACGGTCACTTCCGCGCCACAGGGTCCCGACGCTCATTGATCCGGCACAGCTCACACACAACCCTGATTACCAGGCGGTCCGTCCTTCTTCGGGGGAGAGGGCGGACCGCCGCCGGACCGTTCGGATCCGGCCACAACGACGGCGGCCCGTCCTTCCACGGGGGAGAGGACGGGCCGCCGTTTCACATCGTCGGCTAGCGCACCGTGAAATGCACCACGTCGTCCAGGAACGGGATCGACACCCAGGGATCCGGCTGGGCCATCAGGGACAGCAGCACGATCGCCGCGCCCAGCAGCCCGTAGGTCAGCATGTCGGTGAAGCGCGACCGCACCGCGAGCATCCCCACCTCGGGCAGCGCCCACCGGAAGAAGGCGCCCGCCAGCAGGGACAGCCCGATCAGCACCGTGCCCGCCCGGAACGCGTCCAGGGCGACGATCAGCAGCCCCAGGCCCACCCCGCCCATCACCGCGAGCAGCGGCCACTGCCGGGCGGGCGCCGGAGCGGCACCGGGCGCGGCCCGGCCGCCGCCCTCCGGACGCGCGGTGTCCCGGGTGATCAGCGGGAAGCGGCGCGACCTGCGGAGGAGCCGACCGGGCCCCGCGGGCGACGCGGGCGGCTCCTGCCGCTGCTCCCCGGCCGCCGGCTCGCTCGCCTCAGCCGTCATGGCCGGCACCGCCGTCGGCGGCCGCCTTCGCGTCCCGCTCCGCCGCCTCCACCACGTTGACCAGCAGCTGGGCGCGGGTCATCGGGCCGACCCCGCCCGGGTTCGGCGAGAGCCAGCCCGCGACCTCGGTCACACCGGGGTGCACATCGCCGGCGATCTTGCCGTGCTCGTCCCGGCTGACGCCCACGTCGAGCACCGCCGCGCCCGGCTTGACGTCCTCCGGCCTGACCAGGTGCCGCACCCCGGCGGCCGCCACGATGATGTCGGCCTGGCGCAGGATCCCGGGCAGGTCGCGGGTGCCGGTGTGGCAGAGGGTGACCGTCGCGTTCTCCGAACGGCGGGTCAGCAGCAGCCCGATCGACCGGCCGACGGTGATGCCGCGGCCGACGACCACCACATGCGCGCCGTTGATCTCCACCCCATGGTGGCGCAGCAGCTGGATGACGCCCTGGGGCGTGCACGGCAGCGGGCCGCTCTCGTTGAGCACGAGGCGGCCGAGGTTCATCGGGTGCAGCCCGTCGGCGTCCTTGACCGGGTCGATCAGCTCCAGCACCCGGTTGGCGTCGATGCCCTTGGGGAGCGGCAGCTGGACGATGTAGCCCGTGCAGGCCGGGTCCTCGTTGAGTTCCCGGACCGCCGCCTCGATCTCCTCCTGGGTGGCGGTCTCGGGCAGGTCGCGCCGGATGGAGGCGATACCGACCTCGGCGCAGTCGCGGTGCTTGCCCGCCACGTACCACTTGCTGCCGGGGTCCTCGCCCACCAGCACCGTCCCGAGGCCGGGATGGATGCCCTTGGCCTTCAGCGCCTCCACGCGGCTGACGAGATCGGACTTGATCGCGGCTGCGGTTGCCTTGCCATCGAGAATCTGGGCGGTCATGACTTCATCCTCCCGGATGCGGGGACGTCGGATCCAATCAGGGGCCGGTCGGGACCGGACCGGCGAAGGCCGCACCCCGTGGTCCGGTCGGGGTACGGCCTCCTGTGCTCGCTCAGCGGTCGCCCGGTGCCCGCCCGCTGGTCACTCGGTACTCGCTCAGTGGAAGAAGTGGCGCGTGCCCGTGAAGTACATGGTCACACCCGCCTTCTGGGCGGCCTCCACGACCGCCTCGTCACGGACCGAACCGCCCGGCTGCACCACGGCCCTCACGCCCGCCTCGGCCAGCACCTCGAAGCCGTCCGGGAACGGGAAGAAGGCGTCGGAGGCGGCGTACGAACCGGCGGCCCGCTCGGCACCGGCCCGCTCGACGGCCAGCTTCGCCGAGTCCACGCGGTTGACCTGGCCCATGCCGACGCCGACCGTGGCGCCGTCCTTGGCGAGCAGGATCGCGTTGGACTTCACCGCGCGGCAGGAGCGCCAGGCGAAGGCCAGCTCGGCGAGGCCGTCGGCGTCCAGCGCCTCGCCCGTGGCGAGGGTCCAGTTGGCCGGGTCGTCGCCCTCGGCCTGGAGGCGGTCCTTGACCTGGACGAGCGTGCCGCCCTCGATGGGGCGCCGCTCGGCGGCCGCCACCGGCGACTCCGCGCAGCGCAGCACCCGGATGTTCTTCTTACGGGCGAGCGCCTCGACCGCGCCGTCCTCGTACGCCGGGGCGACGATCACCTCGGTGAAGATCTCGGCGACCTGCTCGGCCATGGCGACGGACACCGGGCGGTTGACGGCGATCACCCCGCCGAAGGCCGACAGCGGGTCGCAGGCGTGCGCCTTACGGTGCGCTTCGGCGACATCCGCCCCGACCGCGATCCCGCACGGGTTGGCGTGCTTGATGATCGCGACACAGGGCTCGGTGTGGTCGTACGCGGCCCGGCGGGCGGCCTCGGTGTCCGTGTAGTTGTTGAACGACATCTCCTTGCCGTGCAGCTGCTCGGCCTCCGCGAGCCCCTTACCGCTGCCATCGGTGTAGAGGGCGGCGGGCTGATGCGGGTTCTCGCCGTAGCGCAGCACGTTCTTACGGGTGATGGTGGCGCCCAGGAAGTCCGGGAAGGAGGAGTCGTCCGCCGCCGCGTAGTCGGCCGCGAACCAGTTGGCCACCGCCACGTCGTAGGCGGCGGTGTGCTGGAACGCCTCGGCCGCCAGCCGCTTGCGCCGGTCCAGGTCGAAACCGCCCTCCGCGGCGGCCTTAAGGACGTCGTCGTACCGCTCGGGGTTGACGACCACGGCCACGGACGGGTGATTCTTGGCGGCGGCCCGGACCATGGAGGGGCCGCCGATGTCGATCTGCTCGACGCACTCGTCGGGCGCGGCGCCCGAGGCGACCGTCTCGCGGAACGGGTAGAGGTTGACCACGACCAGCTCGAAGGGCTCCACGCCCAGCTCCCGGAGCTGCTCACGGTGGGAGTCGAGCCGCTGGTCGGCCAGGATGCCCGCGTGGACGCGCGGGTGCAGCGTCTTGACGCGGCCGTCGAGACACTCGGGGAAGCCGGTCAGCTCCTCGACCTTGGTGACCGGGACCCCGGCGGCGGCGATCTTCGCGGCCGTCGAGCCGGTCGAGACGAGCTGGACACCCGCCGCGTGCAGCCCTCGGGCCAGCTCCTCGAGACCCGTCTTGTCGTAGACGCTGACCAGCGCGCGGCGGATGGGCCGCTTGGTACCTTCGGCGGTCACGGGATCCTTACCTTTCGTCCCTCTATGCGGTAGCCGTGACGGGCCAGACGCCCCACGACCTCGACGAGCAGCGAGCGCTCGACTTCCTTGATCCGCTCATGGAGAGCGGACTCGTCGTCCTCGTCCCGGACCTCGACCACGCCCTGGGCGATGATCGGGCCGGTGTCGACGCCGTCGTCGACGAAGTGGACGGTGCATCCGGTCACCTTCACGCCGTGCGCGAGCGCGTCGCGCACGCCATGGGCGCCGGGAAAGCTGGGGAGCAGCGCGGGATGGGTGTTGACGCAGCGGCCGCCGAACCGGGCGAGGAACTCCTGGCCCAGGATCTTCATGAACCCGGCCGAGACGACCAGGTCCGGCTCGTGGGCGGCGGTGGCCTCCGCCAGGGCCGCGTCCCACTCGGCGCGGCCGGCGTGGTCCTTGACCCGGCACACGAACGTGGGGATCCCGGCGCGCTCGGCGCGCGCCAGGCCCTCGATGCCGTCGCGGTCGGCGCCCACGGCCACCACCTCGGCGCCGTAGCGGGCCACGCCCTCGGCGGCGATGGCGTCGAGCAGCGCCTGGAGATTCGTACCGGAGCCGGAGACGAGGACGACGAGGCGGACCGGGCGCCCGGGGCGCGCAGGGCTGGCGGGGGAAGGCGGGGAGGCCACGGCGGGGCTCTTTCTCGCGGGCGGTGCTGCCGTTTGTGTGGTCGTACAAGGTCGCGGACTCATCAATTCCGGGGAACTCTACGAAGCCGCCGACCGTCAGCAACGATACCGGCACACGAAGCGGCCCCCAGGGGACGGGGGCAGGCACGGGAGGTAGCGTCTGGACTGCGAATGCAACTGACGCCACTGACGCCGTGGGAACGACCGCCGCGCCCGCGCCCCGAGCCGTACGGCACCGGCCGTACCCGCGCCGTACGGCACCAGGCCGTACCCGCCCCGGCGTGCAGGACGACGACACAAGGGGAAGACACACTCCACATGCCGGACCGACGCCGCCGAGCGGCTCATCGCCTCACTCCGCCCCCCGCCCAGGCCCGGGGGCGGCGATGAGGCGCGCCCGCATGTCGCGTACGACGCCGCTGCTCCGGGAGCAGCAGTCGTCGTCCTCCTCGTCCTCGTCCGCCCCCGGCGGGCGGAACGGGGAGCAGCACGAGGACAATCCGTTCGCCCCACCGCCCGAGGGCAGGCCGGACCAGCCCTGGCGGCCCCGGCACCGGCCGGACGGCTCCGGCGGGGAGAGCGGCGAGGGCCGCCCGGGGGCCCAGGACGGACAGGACGGCCAGAACGACCAGGACGGTCAGCAGCCGCAACAGCCCCCGGCCTGGGGCAGCCAGTGGAGCAGCCGCCAGCCCGGCCGCCAGAGCGGCGGCTACGGCGTCGGCCCGGGCTCCAACCGCCCCTCCGGCCCCGGCGGGTCCGGCGGTCCGCGCTGGGACCCCAACGACCCGGCGCAGCGGCGCGCCCGGTACGCGCTGCTGTCGGGCATGTGGGCGTTCTTCTTCGCGCTCTTCAGCCTGCCGCAGATCGCGCTGCTGCTCGGGGTGCTGGCCCTGTACTGGGGCATCAGCTCGCTGCGGGCCAAGCCGCGCCGTACGGCGCCCTCCCCGGCCGCGGCCGCGCCCCTGAACGCCCCGCCCCCGCCTCCTGGCGCCACCCCGGCGGCGCTGCCCGCGCCCGGCAGCGGCCCCGCGAAGCCGCAGGCGACGGCGGCGATCAGCGGTCTGGTGACGGGCGGGCTCGCGCTCGCGATCGTCGCGGCGACGTTCAGCTTCCAGGTCGTCTACAGCGACTACTACACCTGCGTGGACGACGCCCTTACGCAGACCTCGCGCCACGACTGCGAAACCCTGCTCCCCGAGCAGCTTCGCCCCCTGCTGAGCACGCAGGACTGACGGCGCCGAGCTCGCACGGCCGAGAGCTCGCGCCGACCGCCTTACGGTTCGCGGCGGGCGTCGTCCGGCAGCGGCGAGGGCTCCGTGCGCGGGGGGTTCGGGGCGGTCTTGCCCTCGGTGGGCGGCTGCGGATGCGGCTCGGGGGTACGCTTCCGGCTCAGCGCCCAGCGGCGCGGGCGGGCCGCCCCGGTGGCGCCAGGGGTGCCCGCGGGCGTCGCGAGCCCTGCCATCGTGCCCACACCGGTTTCGCGTTCCGTCTCCCGCGCCGTCTCCGCACCGGCGCCGGGAGCCGCCTTACGGTCCCGCTTGCGGTCGGCGCCCGGCGCCCCGGGGCGCAGCCACTGCCACCACGGCTCGGCCATCGCCTCGCGCACCTCGGCGGACTCCATGGGCGACACCGTGGGCAGCACCGCCGCCCGCGCCTCCGCCTCGGCCGCGGCCCGCGCCGCGCGGGCGGCCTTGGCCTCCGTACGGGCCTTCCTGGCCGCCGTACGGGCTTGTGCGCGGGCCGTACGGCGCTCCGCCCGCATCGCCTTCCACTCCGGCCAGGAGGCCCTGGTGGGGACGCACAGCCGGTACCAGCGCAGCACCATCGCGCCGGGCACGCCGATCACTCCCGTCCAGGCCAGCGTGATCATGCCCGTACGCCACCAGCTCGGGCCGAGGTCGGCGAGGATACCGATGCCCAGCGGGCCGCCCGAGACCCCGGCCAGCAGCGCCATCGCGGCCGCGCAGCCGACTGCCGCCAACGCGGCGAGCACGAACGTCTCGGCCCAGCCCCAGGGCGGCCTGGGCTCGCCCTTGCCGGGCCGCCGCACCGCCGCGATCCCGATGAACCAGGCCACCGACACCCCGGCCGCGATCCCCGTGAACCAGACCAGCGGCCCGCCGGAGCCGTCCGTGGGCAGCGCGGCGACCAGGGGGAAGTGCGGCAGTTGGGGGTAGGAGGTGATGCCCAGCGGCGCGACCACACTGCCGCCGCCGGCCGTGAACCCCGCCCCGACCCCGTAGGCGGCGCCCCAGACGATCGCGTTCGGCAGCAGCGCCAGGCTCACCAGGAGCACCGCGAACCGTCCCGACCACACATCGCTGAGGTTGAGGAACGTCACCTGCACGGCGCCCGCGTGGCTCAGCACCGACGTCGCCGTAAGGAGCGCACCGCAGCCGAGCAGGACGACGAGACCGCTGGCCCCGGCCCGTAGCGCGGCGGTCAGCCGACGGCGCCGGCACCAGCTCCGCGCGGCCAGGGAGGCGGCCGTCCTCACGGTCCATGCGGCGCCGGGGAGCCGCCGCAGCCTCTCGCTCACACGTCCGGGCAGGCGGAGCGGGAACCGTCCGTCGGCCGTCCACACGCCGACGGCGGCGATGGCCCCGGCGACGACCGGCAGACGCAGCAGCGCGCTGAGCGGGTCGACGTGCAGGGGCCCGGTCGAGGCGTACACCACGGCAGCGGTGCCCACCAGCAGATAGCCGCCGGTGACCCAGGTGAAGGCGGTGCGCGGATCGACGACGGACTCCTCGGGCACCCACTGCCCCTCGCCCTCGTCGGGCTCCGCCTGGTAGACGGCGTGCTGGGCGGCCCGGTAGAGCAGCCAGCAGGGCACCACGCTGAGCAGCAGCGGGGTGAGTCCGACGGGCGCGGTGTGGCCGGAGAGCGTCTCGGTGCGCACGAGGTGGGCGCCATGGCCGAGCAGCCACAGGTCGGCCGCCACGTGCAGGGCTCCGTCGGGGCTGCTCTCGGGGGACGAGGAAGTGATCCACAGCAGCAGTACGACCACGGCGAGCGTGCCGAGGCCCAGCCCCGCGGCGACCACACCGCCGAGGAACGCCTCCCTGATGGCGGAGGAGCGCCGGGGCGCCGAGCGGTCGCGTGCGGACACCGACGGGCTGCGATCGGTCGTTTGCGTCACGTGACCATGCTGCCAATAACAGCCGTTTCATCCCTACATCAAGGGTTTGGTCGCCGTGTCGCGGCTAGTCCGCTTATGCGTCTTTTATGGCGTGATGGGACGGATAGGTGGCTTGCCGCGTTCCGCCCGGGTATCCGTCGCCCGGGAACGCCGCGGGCCCGCACCACCGTGGGGTGGTGCGGGCCCGCGACATGGAGCCGTGGCGGCGTCAGCCGGCCAGCGCGGCGCGCGCCAGGCGCGCGGTCTCGGACGGGGTCTTGCCGACCTTCACGCCCGCGGCCTCGAGGGCCTCCTTCTTCGCCTGAGCGGTGCCGGAGGAGCCGGAGACGATGGCACCCGCGTGGCCCATCGTCTTGCCCTCGGGGGCGGTGAAGCCCGCCACATAGCCGACGACCGGCTTGGTGACGTTGGCCTTGATGAAGTCCGCGGCCCGCTCCTCGGCGTCACCGCCGATCTCGCCGATCATCACGATCAGGTCGGTGTCGGGGTCGGCCTCGAAGGCGGCGAGGGCGTCGATGTGGGTGGTGCCGATGATCGGGTCACCGCCGATGCCCACGCAGGACGAGAAGCCGATGTCCCGCAGCTCGTACATCATCTGGTAGGTGAGCGTGCCGGACTTCGACACCAGACCGATCCGGCCGGGCTTGGTGATGTCGGCCGGGATGATGCCCGCGTTCGACTGACCCGGCGTGATCAGACCCGGGCAGTTCGGGCCGATGATGCGCGTCTTGTTGCCCTTCTTGCCCGCGTAGGCCCAGAAGTTGGCGGTGTCGTGGACCGCGATGCCCTCGGTGATCACGACGGCGAGCGGAATCTCGGCGTCGATCGCCTCGATGACCGCGCTCTTGGTGAACTTCTCCGGGACGAAGATGACCGTGACATCGGCGCCGGTGGCGTCGATGGCCTCCTTGACGGAGCCGAAGACCGGGATCTCGGTGCCGTCGAAGTCCACGGTGGTGCCGGCCTTGCGCGGGTTCACGCCGCCGACGATGTTGGTGCCCGAGGCAAGCATCCGACGGGTGTGCTTCTGCCCCTCGGACCCGGTCATCCCCTGGACGATGACCTTGCTTTCCTTGGTGAGGAAGATAGCCATGGTTTCTGGTGACCTCGTCCCTTACTTCGCAGCCAGCTCGGCGGCACGCTCGGCCGCGCCGTCCATGGTGTCCACCTGCTGAACAAGCGGGTGGTTGGCGTCGGTGAGGATCTTGCGACCCAGCTCCGCGTTGTTGCCGTCGAGGCGCACGACCAGCGGCTTGCTGACGTCCTCGCCCTTGGACTTCAGCAGCTCCAGCGCCTGGACGATGCCGTTGGCGACCGCGTCACAGGCGGTGATGCCGCCGAAGACGTTGACGAAGACCGACTTGACGTCCGGGTCGCCGAGGATGATCTCGAGACCGTTGGCCATCACCTCGGCGGAGGCGCCACCGCCGATGTCGAGGAAGTTGGCGGGCTTCACACCGCCGTGGGTCTCGCCCGCGTAGGCGACGACGTCGAGGGTGGACATGACCAGACCCGCGCCGTTGCCGATGATGCCGACCTCACCGTCGAGCTTGACGTAGTTGAGGCCCTTGGCCTTGGCGGCCGCCTCGAGCGGGTTGGCCGCGGCCTTGTCCTCGAGCGCCTCGTGCTCCGGCTGCCGGAAGGCGGCGTTCTCGTCCAGGGAGACCTTGCCGTCCAGCGCGATGACCTTGCCGTCTTCGGTCTTGACCAGCGGGTTGACCTCGACGAGCAGGGCGTCTTCCTTGATGAAGACGGTCCACAGCTTCTGCAGGACCTCGACGACCTGGTCCGCGATCTCGGCCGGGAACTTCGCGGCGGCGACGATCTCGGCGGCCTTCTCCTGGGTCACGCCCTCGATGGCGTCCACCGGGATCTTGGCGAGCGCCTCGGGGTTCTGCTCCGCGACGACCTCGATCTCCACGCCGCCCTCGACGGAGGCCATGGCGAGGAAGGTGCGGTTGGTGCGGTCCAGCAGGAAGGAGACGTAGTACTCCTCCTTGATGTCCGCGGTCTCGGCGAGCATCACCTTGTGGACCGTGTGGCCCTTGATGTCCATGCCCAGGATCTGGCCGGCCTTCTCGACGGCGTCATCCGGGTCGGAGGCCAGCTTGACGCCGCCCGCCTTACCGCGGCCGCCCGTCTTGACCTGCGCCTTGACGACCGCGCGGCCGCCCAGTCGCTCGGCCACCTCGCGCGCCGCCCCAGGCGTGTCGATGACTTCACCGGCCAGCACCGGTACACCGTGCTTGGCGAAGAGGTCCTTCGCCTGGTATTCGAACAGGTCCACGCGCGTCCGTCCCTTTTCCATGGATTTCGCGGTCGTTATCAGCGCGGGCGTGCCGCGGGGGCAGCGTGAGGACGCGATCTATAACGAGGGCGGCACACGTTCGCCGGGTACGCGGCATGTCCGTCTCGCAGGTTATCTCCGTGGGCCGTGCGGCCCTAAATCGCAGATCACACTGGAGCGGTGATTACGGTCACAGATCGCGACCGTTTCCATCTATCTCCGTACGACAACCGGGCAGCCCCCTCCCCAACGAGGGCTGCCCGGTCGATGACGCTTGCCTTACGGTTTTACGGTTTTGCAGTCTGCATGGCCTTCACGGCCTGACTGTCTGACGCCCGCCGGAGCGATCAGACGGTCGGGAGCGTGCCCGGAACGGTCGGGAGCGTGCCCGGAACGGTCGGCAGCTGGACCGGGACGGAGGGCAGGTCCGCCGGAACCTGCGGGAGCTCGGCGGGGACCTGCGGGAGGTCGGCCGGAACGGTCGGCAGCTGCGGCAGGTCGGTCGGCAGCTGCGGCAGGTCGGTGGGGAGCTGCGGCAGGTCGGCCGGGACGGTCGGCAGGTCCGCGGGGAGCTGCGGCAGGTCGGCCGGGAGCTGCGGGAGGTCGGCAGGGAGCTGCGGCAGGTCAGCCGGCAGCACCGGGAGGGCCGGGATGTTGGCGACGTCGGTCAGGTCGGTGGGCACCGCCGGGAGCAGGCTCAGCGCACCGTCCTTGGCGTTCCCCACGGTGGTCTGGGCGTTCGCGGCCACGCCCGTGGCCAGGCCGTGGGCGAACGGCACGGTGGTGCCCGCCACGTCCTGCGCGAACGGAACGGCGGTGGACGGCACGCTCACCACGACCGGCACCAGGCGGTCGACGGTGTCCTGAGCGGCCGGAACCACGTTGGAGGCGGTGCCCAGCGCGAAGCCCTCGGCGCTGCCGGTCACGACGTCCGCGTACGGGGTGGTGCGGGCCACGGCGTCGTCGGCCAGCGCACCGGTGTCACCCACGGTCCGCTCGGCGACCGGGACGACCTTGACCACGAGGCGGTGCACGGCGGGCGGCAGCACGTCCGAGGCCACACCGTCGACGACCGGCTTGGTGGTGCCGACGACACCCTGGACCTTGCCGGTCAGCTCCTCCGGGCGGATGCCGGCGCCGGAGAGGGAGGCGAGCAGGTCATTGGCCGAGCCCGGGGCGGAGGGCAGCTTCGGGGTGGCGGGGAGCTCGGTGGGCAGCTGGCCCGTGACGCCGTCGACGTTCGGCAGCGAGCCGGTGGGCAGCGTGGAGGTGTCGGGCAGGGCCGGCAGCGAGCCGAGGCCGGGCACGACGCCGGGGACCTCACCGGTGGGCAGGTCGAGGTCGGTGGTCTTCTTGACGGTCTTCTCGACGCCCTTGACCGCCTTGTGGGCCTTCTTGACGACCTTGTCCGGCTTGCCGGCGACGTCGCCGGTCAGGCCGTCGGTGGTGTGCTCGACGGTCTTGGTGACGTCCGAGACCCGCGGCAGGTTCTCGGCGCCGGGGACGCGGTCCCGCACGGGGGCGGTGACGCCGTCCACGGTGGAGGCGGCGCCGTCCACGGTCTTCTTCGCGGTGTCGGTCACCTTGGAGGTGTCGGCCACGCCGCCGGTCACACCGTCGACCGTCTTGGTCACCGAGTCGGTCGACACGGTCTTGTTCACCGTCTTGGTCACGCCGTCCACGGTGCTGGTGACGCCGTCGGTGGAGGGAACGGCCGGGTTCTCGGCGGCGTTGGCGGCGGCCGAGCCGAGGGCCCAGATACCGGTGGCGGCAGCGGCTACGAGGATGGAGCGGCGAAGGTTGTTGCGCATGGTGGAGGAAGTCCTTCGAAAGTCAAGAGAGGTTTCGGACGGGCAGACCTGACCCGCCCCCGCGCGGCAGGTCTCAACAGACGGGGGTGAGGTCTGCCCTAGCCGGGGAATTCGAGGACTTCGTTGAACCGCTCGCGCGTCGGCGCCGAGCTCTCCGCGCGGACCGTACCGGGCTTCAGCCCGAAGGACGGCACGCCGGACGGCGGAAGAGCGGCCTGGGTGTTCCCACCACGGGAAGCGCCGCTGTCGCCGGTGTACTGGGAGGTGGCCCCGAGCGGGGACCGCGGAAGGGGCAGCGGCGCCGGGGCGCCACCGTCCGGACCGGTGCCGGAGGCCGCCACCTGGACGACGGGCCCGTGCCCGTCGTGGGAGACGGCCGCGTCGTGGTGCGCGAGGACGGCCTGGGCGTGTGCCCCGGGCCCCATCGGCTCCGGCGCCGCGGGCGCCGCCTTGTGCACGGTCACCGGCTCGGCCTCGGCCGCGTGGTGCTCGGCGGCCGGGCCGTGGTTCGCGGGCACGCCATCGGAGCCCACGCCGATCGCGTCACCGATGCCGAGGTCGGGCAGGCACACCGGCAGCTCGCCGCCGGCGGTGCCGCCGATCAGGTCGTCTATCGGCTTGGTGATCTTCTGCGCCTGCTGCTCGATCGGCTCCTGGATGGGCCGCACGGTCTCCCGTACGACGTCCTGGGCCTTGTGCGTGGTGCGCGACACCACCGGCGGTGCGTGCCGCTCGACCTGCTGCCGCGCCCGCTCGACACCCGAAGGATCGAGCAGCCGGGAGCCGCCGGAGCTGTCGGCCGAGGCGCCGGTGGCCTCGGTCTGCTCGCTCGACACGCCGACGGCAGCGCCCTGATCGCTCCGCTCGGCGGCGTGAGCGCTGCCGCCGAAGAGGAACGCCAGGGCCAGGAAGCCACCGAGGAAGAGCGCCGCCAGCAGCGCCCGCCGCGCGGCCACCGTGCGCGGCAGGCGCACGGCGACAGGCATGACGGACGTGACAGACACGAGCGGGGCCTTCCCTGAGTACGAGGCGTACGACGGGCACATAAGCGTGCCGATGTGGCGTGTGGGCCGCCGGAACAGGACGACATCGCCAACCGGATGGCTGGATTCATGTCCTGGGCGACGAGGATGATCCTTGCACGACCCACAGGGGTCGGCGCAAGCCCCGGATCACTGATGCATCGCCATGTCCGGTATAGGCAGTTGGCGTCGTTCGATGGCCGCGGCCATCACGTCCGGGAAGAGATCGGGGGTGCAGGCGAAGGCGGGCGCGCCCAGCGCGGCGAGCGCCGCCGCGTGCTCGCGGTCGTAGCTCGGCGCCCCCTCGTCGGACAGCGCGAGCAGCGCCACGAACTGCACCCCGGACGCCTTCATCGCGGCGACCCGGCCCAGCATCTCCTCGCGGATGCCGCCCTCGTAGAGGTCGCTGATGAGGACGACGACGGTGTCGGCGGGCCGGGTGATCCGCGACTGGCAGTAGGCCAGCGCGCGGTTGATGTCGGTGCCGCCGCCGAGTTGGGTGCCGAAGAGGACGTCCACCGGATCGTCGAGCTGCTCGGTCAGGTCGACCACGGAGGTGTCGAAGACGACCAGCCGGGTGGCGAGGGAGCGCATCGAGGCGAGCACGGCGCCGAAGACCGAGGCGTAGACCACGGACGCGGCCATCGACCCCGATTGGTCGACGCACAGCACCACGTCCTTCCTCACCCCGCGGGCCGCCCGGCCGTATCCGATGAGCCGCTCGGGGACGACCGTCCGGTGGTCGGGCAGGTAGTTCTTGAGGTTGGCCCGGATGGTGCGGTCCCAGTCGATGTCCCGGTGGCGCGGGCGGCTGATCCGGGCCGAGCGGTCGAGCGCTCCGGTGAGGGTGGCGCGGGTGCGGGTGGCCAGCCGCTTCTCCAGGTCCTCGACGACCTTACGGACGACGGCCCGAGCGGTGTTCTTGGTCGTCTCCGGCATGGCCTTGTTGAGCGACAGCAGCGTGCCCACGAGATGGACGTCCGCCTCCACGGCCTCCAGCATCTCCGGCTCCAGCAGCAGGGCGGACAGCCCCAGCCGGTCGATGGCGTCACGCTGCATGACCTGGACCACGGAGGTGGGGAAGTACGTACGGATGTCGCCGAGCCAGCGGGCCACTTGGGGTGCGGAGCCGCCGAGCCCACCGGAGCGCGCGCCGCTTCCGGCCCCCTGGGAGCCGCCGCTGCGCCCGGCCGCCGTGCCGCTGGCGCCTGCGCCGTCGCCGCCTCCGGAGCCGTAGAGGGCCTCGAGCGTGCGGTCCATGGCGGCGTCGGCCCCGCTGAGCGAGCAACCGGTGCCGTCGGCGCCCTGGCCGCCGAGCACCAGCCGCCAGCGCCGCAGCCGTTCCTGGTCGGTCCGGGGGTGGGCGTGATCGCTTTGGAGGCTGTCGTGATGGGGAGCGGGGTCGCGGTGGGGGTCGGCATCGCCGTGGGGGTCGGCATCGACGTGCGGGGCACCGTGCGTCATCGGGCTGCCTCCATGGTGTCGTTGGCGTGCGGGGCGGGATCGAGGCCCAGCAGCAGCCGCACCGTCGGTACGACGGCCGCCGCACGGTCCGGGTCCAGCCCGGGGCCGAAGCCGGGTGCGGCGGGGGCGCCTTGGCCGCCGGTGGGCCCGTCGGCCGCGGTGCCCCGGCGGACCAGCTCGCCCAGGGTGCGGCGCACGCCCGTGTCGTACGCGGAGAAGGTGCGCCGCAGCAGGGGCAGGACGTCGGTGAACGCCTCGGCGGGAACGGAGATCAGCCAGCGGTCGACCAGGCCGAGCAGCCGCTCGTCGTGGACGAGCAGCATGCCGCCGCCCGCACCGCCACCGATGAACCCCTCGATCCATGAGGCCGCTTCGGGCGGCTGGGTGCCGGGCGAAAGCGCGAGCCCCATCAGCCGGGCCGCCTCGTCCTCGGCGAGCCGGCCGTCGTCCAGCAGCAGCCGCGCGGCGCGGCCCCGGATGAGGCCGGGAGTGGCGGGGATACCGTCCCGCCGGGCGAGGTTGCGCAGCATGGCCGCCCAGCGGGACCGCAGACCGTCGGCGGCGCGGGGCTCGGCTGGCCGCGTCTCCGTTGTCGACATGTCTGTTGTCGACATGTCGGTCCGCGGCTGCGTCGCGGTCTCTGCCCCGGCCGTCTCTGTTTCCGACAGCAGGGCGATCGCCCGGTGCACGGCCTCCATATGGCGGCACATCTCCGCGGCGCCGTCGGCGTCGAGGCCGGCGCAGGCGGGCGGCAGGCCGACCAGGATCCGCTCGGCCAGCCCGACCGCCACCTCGCCGAGCGCGGCGGTGTCAGTACCCCGTACGTCCCCGTAGCGCACCGAGCGCACCAGGGCGGGCAGGGCCTGGGCGAGATGGCCGACGTCCGCGTCGAGCGCGGCCCGGTCGGCGAGCGAGCGCATCACGACGGGGAGGGCCCCGGAGAGCCCGGCGAGCAGACAGCGCTCGGCCAGCTCGGTCACCTCGGCGAGCCCCTTGGCGCTCCGGGCCTCGGTCTCCGCCTTGGCCGTGGCCGCCGACAGCACCGTGGTGCCCCACACCCCCGCCTCGGCGACCCGCACCGCCAGCTCCGGCTCCCACCGCAGCCGCCAGGTCTCCCTGAAGGTGCCGGTGCTGCCCCGGGAGACGGCCGGGGTGCCCCAGCCGACCCCGAGCAGCCGCAGCCGGTGCAGCAGACGGCTGCGTCCCGCGTCGGTCTCCTTGCGCAGGTCCAGCTCCAGCTCGCGCTCCAGTGCCTCGGGCTTGAGCCGCAGCGAGCGCTGGGTGCGCGTCAGGTCGCGCTGGAGCGGCACCGCCGGAGCCGACTCGGGGACTTCGCCCAGGATGTCGCCGACCACGAGCCGGTCCCGCACGAGCGCGATCGGCACATCGGAGCCGTCGCACATCACCGCCCTGACGGCGTCGAGGGTCTCGGCGAGCCCGGCGAGCGGGCGTCCGCGCATGGCGGCCAGGGTTTCGGCGAGCCTTACGGCCTCGATGACATGGGCCGAGGACACCGCGAAGTCCTCGGCCCGCAGCAGCCCGGCGACCTTGGTGAGCCAGCGCTCGACCGGCCGGTCCGGGGCCTGGAAGAGATGGTCGTACCAGCCGGGCGAGGTGATGCCCGCCCCGTATCCGCTGTGCCGGGCCAGCCGCCGGTGCGTCCACGGCACCCAGCTGATCTCGGTCTTGACCTTGGGCAGCCCCTTGAGGAGCTTCCGGTCGGCGGTCGCGGTGGTCCGCTCCGCCAGCGCCGGTACGTGCCAGGCGCCGCAGACGACCGCGACCTCGTCCCCGAACTCCCGCCGCGCCTCGCGCAGCCGCAGCCGCATATGGGCCTCGCGCACGGCGTCGTCCTCGTGCCCGCCGTGCCCGTACTCGGCGCGCAGCGCCTCCATGGCCTCCGCCACGGCCCCGAACGCCTCCGCGCCACCGGTGCCGCGGTGCTCGATGACGTCCTCCCACCAGCGCTCCGGGTCGTCGTATCCGGCCACCTCGGAGAGGACGGCCAGCGGATCGACGCGCATCCGCGCCGCCTGGTCGCCGGGGTCGGCTTGGTCGTCCAGGTCGGCTTGGTCGGACAGGTCGGCTTGGTCGGCTTGGTCGGCCGAATCGGCCGGGGCAGGCGGGTTCGCCGGACCGGCCGGGGCGGGCTCAGCCGCCTGGCCGGGCTCAGCCGCCGGGGTCTTCTTCGCCGCCATGGCCAGCGAGTTGGCCGCCGGGAGGTCGATGAACCGCACCGGAACCTCATGGGCCAGCGCCCACTGGATGGCCGCCCACTCCGGGGAGAACCCGGCCAGCGGCCAGAACCCGGCGCGCCCCGGATCGTCCGCGGCATGGGCGAGCAGCGCCACCGGCGGACGCATGTCCTTCTCGGCGGCGAGCCCCACGATCGCGTCCGCCTCCGGCGGCCCCTCGATCAGCACCACGCGCGGTGGACACGCCTCCAGCGCCGCCCGTACCGCCCGCGCCGACCCGGGCCCGTGGTGCCGCACACCCAGCAGCAGCGGGCCCGCGGCCGGCGCCCGTGAGGCGCCCGTCATGCGGTCACCTCTCGGCACGCGCGGTAGAAGTCCTTCCAGCCCTCGCGCTCGCGGACCACCGTCTCCAGGTACTCCTGCCAGATGACGCGGTCGGCCGCCGGGTCGCGGACGACCGCGCCCAGGATGCCCGCGGCCACATCGCCCGCCCTCAGCACGCCGTCGCCGAAGTGGGCGGCGAGCGCGAGGCCGCTCGTGACGACGGAGATGGCCTCGGCCGTGGACAGCGTGCCGGAGGGCGACTTCAGCTTCGTACGGCCGTCGCCGGTCACTCCGTCGCGCAGCTCGCGGAAGACCGTGACCACCCGGCGGATCTCCTCGACGCCCTCCGGGAGCTCCGGGAGCTCCAGCGAGCGGCCGATCTGGGCGACGCGGCGGGAGACGATGTCGACCTCGTCCTCCGGGGTCGCGGGCAGCGGCAGCACGACCGTGTTGAAGCGGCGGCGCAGGGCGCTGGAGAGTTCGTTGACCCCGCGGTCGCGGTCGTTGGCGGTCGCGATCAGATTGAAGCCGCGGACCGCCTGGACCTCCTCCCCCAGCTCCGGGATCGGCAGCGTCTTCTCGGACAGGATGGTGATCAGCGTGTCCTGCACATCGGCCGGGATGCGCGTCAGCTCCTCCACGCGCGCGGTCATGCCGTCCGCCATCGCACGCATCACCGGGCTCGGCACGAGCGCGTCCCGGCTCGGGCCGTGGGCGAGGAGCTGGGCGTAGTTCCACCCGTACCGGATGGCCTCCTCGGGCGTCCCGGCGGTGCCCTGGACCAGCAGGGTCGAGTCCCCGCTGACCGCCGCCGCCAGATGCTCCGAGACCCATGTCTTGGCGGTGCCGGGCACGCCCAGCAACAGCAGGGCGCGATCGGTGGCGAGGGTGGTGACGGCGACCTCGACGATGCGGCGCGGGCCCACGTACTTGGGTGTGATCACGGTGCCGTCGGGCAGCGTGCCGCCGAGCAGATAGGTGGCGACCGCCCACGGCGACAGCCGCCAGCGCGCGGGACGGGGGCGGTCGTCGGCCGCGGCCAGCGCGCTCAGCTCGGCGGCGAAGGCGTCCTCCGCGTGTGGACGCAGCGCTTCCGCGGCTCCGGCGGCCGCTGCCGCCCCGCTCGTATCGGTGGATTCGGTTCCGGGCACAGTGACGGTCACAGCTCCCCCACGACTCGTTCTCTCGTTCCGTTTCCGGACGCGTGAACCACACTGCACCACACCACTGACAACCGACTGCCCGTCAGCGAATGCCCAGGTCAGAGGGATTGTCAGTGGGTGCCCGTACCGTCGCAGACATGAATCCGCAGGGGGAACGCTGGACGGCGGAGCAGGTGCTGGCCCTGGCTCCTGACGTCGCGTCGCGCACGGCGGGCGGCAAGCTCGCCGCGGTCGGCACATGGTCGGGCGCGGGCGCGCACGGCCAGGCGGTGTGGGGGCTGTGCTCGGGCAGCGGCAGCAAGCCGTACCAGACGGTGGTCGATCTGAACGGGCCCGGGTATCGGTGCAGTTGCCCGAACCGGAAGTTCCCGTGCAAGCACGCGCTGGGTCTGCTGCTGCTGTGGACGTCCGGCGAGGGGGGCGTGCCCGCGGGCGGGGAGCCGCCGGAGTGGGCCGAGCAGTGGCTCGGCGGCCGGCGGGAGCGGGCCGAAAAGCTCGCCGCCGGGGCCCGGGATGGGGGCCCGGGCCCCGGCGGCGGGACGGGGGACGGCGCGGGGAAAGGGGGGAGCGGAGGCGCGGCCGATCCGGAGGCGGCGCGCCGCCGCGCCGAGCGTCGGGCCCAGCGGATCGCCGCGGGCGCCTCGGAGCTGGAGCGGCGGCTCGCCGATCTGCTCCGCGACGGTCTGGCCTCCGCCGACCGCGCCGGGTACGGGGCGTGGGACGAGACGGCCGCGCGGATGATCGACGCCCAGGCTCCGGGTCTTGAGGCGCGGGTGCGGGAGCTGGCCGCGATTCCGTCGTCCGGTCCGGGGTGGCCCGCCCGGCTGCTGGAGGAGTGCGCGCTGGCCCATCTGCTCAACCAGGGTTTTCTCCACCTGGACCGCCTCCCGGAGAAGCTGGCCGCCACCACGCGCACCCGCGTGGGCCTCACGACGCCGGTGGCCGAGCTGCTGGCCACGGAGGAGGCGATCCGGGACCGCTGGCTGGTCCTGGGCCGCCAGGACGGCACGGACGGCAGGCTGACCACGCGCAGGACCTGGCTGCGGGGCGAGCGTACGCGCCGTATGGCGCTGCTGCTCTCGTTCAGCGCCCCCGGCCAGTCCCCCGAGCTCGCGCTGCCCACCGGCCTGGTGCTCGACGCGGACCTCGCGTATTACCCGGCGGCCCGGCCGCTGCGGGCGGCGATCGGCACCCGGCACGAGGAGGTGGCGGAGGCCGCGCCTGCCGTGGCGCCTCCGGCCGCTGAGGTGGGCGAGGTGCCTGGGGCCCCCGAGGGGTGCGATGTCGAGACCGCGCTCGCGGCCTATGGGGCGGCGCTCGGGGAGGATCCGTGGCTGGACGGCTGGCCGGTGGTGCTCGCCGATGTGGTGCCGGTCCCGGGGGACGACGGATGGCAGCTGGCGGATGAGCGGAGCGGCTCGGCGCTGCCCGTCGATCCGCGCTGCGCGGGGCGCACCGATCTGTGGCGGCTGATGGCGATATCCGGCGGTGGCCCGGTCACCGTCTTCGGTGAGTGCGGCCATCGCGGCTTCTCCCCCATCACCACGTGGGATCCGACCCCCGTCTCGCTCATCGGCACAGCAGCGCAGGGAGGCACCCGTTGACCAGTACGACGTCCGTCGCGCCCAGCGCGCCCAGCGCGTCCAGCGCGTCCTGGGACGATCTCGTCGCGGCCGCGCTGCTCGGCACCGAGCGGCGTACCCCGCCCGTCGGGCCGCGCCCCGGGCAGGACATGCCGTCCGCCCTGCTGGACGCGGCCGCGCTCAGCACGGTGCGGCGGCGGGCCGGGCTGCGGCCCGCGCCCGCCCGGCCGGGGCCGGACCGGGCGCCCGAGGATCCGCGGCCGGCGCTGCCCGCGGCCGCCCGCAGCAGGCTGGCGCTGCTGCTTGCCGACCGCTCGGCGCCGGGGCGCGGCGGTTCACGCTCCGCGCCCGACCTGGCCGAGCTGCTGCCGCAGTGGCTCGCGCTGGCCAATCAGCACGGCTATCGCGTGCCGGACGCGCTGCTTCCGGCGCTGCTGGACGCGGCGCGCGCCCGCACCGATCTGCGGGCCGAGGCGCTGACGCTCGGCGGGCCGCGTGCACTGTGGCTGGCCCGGCTGAACCCTGACTGGAAGTTCGCGCTGCGGGGCGCGGCGGGCCGGGCGTCCGCATCGCTCCCGGAGCCGTCCGGGGCGGCCGCCGCCCCTGATGAGGAACAGCGGCTGTGGGAGGAGGGGCTGTTCGCCGAGCGGGTGTCGCTGCTGGCGGCGGCCCGCCACCGCGACCCGGCGGCGGGGCTGGCGCTGCTGAGCGGCACCTGGTCGACCGAGCGGGCCGAGGACCGGCTGATGTTCCTGGACTCGCTGCGTGATGATCTCTCCCCGTCCGATGAGCCGTTCCTCGAACAGGCGCTGTCCGACCGCAGCCGGAACGTCCGCGCGACCGCGGCCGAGCTGCTCTCCGCGCTCCCCGGCTCCGCCCTCGCCGCGCGCATGGCCGAGCGGTCGCGGGGCTGTGTATCGCTGACCACGGATGGGCCGACCGCCGAGGGACCGACCGACGAGGGACCGACCGACGACGGGCTGACCGCCGACGAGCTGTCGGCCGCCGAACGGACACCCCGGATAACCGTCCGCCCGCCGGACGAGTGCGACAGCGGAATGCAGCGCGACGGCATCGTGCCCAAGCCACCCTCCGGCCGGGGGGAACGGTCCTGGTGGCTGGGTCAGTTGGTGGAGGCGACGCCGCTGGACCGCTGGATCGAGTGGTTCGGCGGACGCGCTCCCGCCGAGATCGTGGCGCTGCCCGTCGCGGACGGCTGGCAGGCGGATCTGCACGCGGCCTGGTGCCGGGCCGCGGTGCGGCAGCGCAGCGCCGAGTGGTGCCGTGCGCTGCTCGGCACCCCGGCGGTCGCGCCGGTCACCGCCGGGGAGGCGGCCCCCGCCGCCTGGCGCGACCCGGCGAAGCTGCTCTCCGCGCTGCCCGCCCGGGAACGGGCGGAGTGGGTGGCCGAGTTCATCGCCTCCCACGGGCTGTCCGACGCCTTCCGGCTGCTCGGGGTGTGCGCGGTGCCCTGGGCCGAGCCCCTGGGCCGGGCCGTCGTCGACGCCCTGGACATCGCCCGCGACGCGGGCAGCTACCCCTGGAGCTTCAGCGGCGTCATGGGCCTGGCCGAGCGCTGCCTGGACCCGGCCCAGGCGGACCGCCTCGAAGTGCTGACGGCGATACCGGACGAGAGGGAGGGGGCGGCGCCGGGTGCCGGTGGCTATTGGGCGGAGGCATTCCAACGCCTGGTGGGCACCCTCCGCCTACGGGCAGCCATACGAGCCGAGCTCGCCCCGGCCTGACCCGGACCGGCCTCCGGGTCGGCGGGTGCCCCGGGCTCGGGACGTGCTCGGGGGTGCTCGGGGCTCGGAGGATGCTCGGGGCCGGTCGGGCTCGGGGCTGGTCGGCCCGGCGTCCCCAGCCGGTTCCGCGCCCAGGCGTCAGGCTCCGGGCCGAGACTCGAACACCCGCCCCCGCGGCGCTGGCGGAGCAACTGGCTCCGCCCATGGGCGCCCAGGCTCGAGATGTGCTCGGGGCCCAGTCATGCGCCGAGACCCCCGAGGGGCTCCGGCACCCCGGCCCGGCTCAGGTCCCGGGCCTTCAGGCCCGGGTCGAGAGCCGGACGACGGGCTCCAGGGTGGAGATCCGGGCGACCGGCCCCAGGACGAGGCCCGGGCGGTGGGTCAGGCGGCTACCGGGCGGACGTTTTGGCGGACCCAGTCGACGATGGCTGTCGTGGTCGCGCCCGGGGTGAAGATCTCGGCGACGCCCTGTTCCTTGAGCGGGGGGATGTCCGCCTCGGGGATGATCCCGCCGCCGAAGACCTTGATGTCCTCCGCGTCGCGCTCCCGCAGCAGCTCCAGCACCTTGGCGAACAGGGTCATATGGGCACCGGACAGGATGGACAGCCCGATCGCGTCGGCGTCCTCCTGGATCGCGGTGTCGACGATCTGCTCGGGGGTCTGGTGGAGCCCGGTGTAGATGACCTCCATGCCCGCGTCGCGCAGTGCCCGCGCGATCACCTTCGCCCCACGGTCATGGCCGTCCAGCCCCGGCTTGGCCACCACCACACGGATCGGACCGGTCACACCCATCGCAGCCTCCAAGCCGTCGCACCCTCACCCATATCGACGTGAACGAACGTTATCCCCAGCATCTCCTACCCGGCAGTTTCGCGGCGTGCGGCGAGGGGGAAATCACACGATGGGACACGTTCGCTGAAGGCCGCACCCGTACCCGCATCCGCATCCGCATCCGCGCACACCGCGCAACGCACACCGCGCATCCGCCGCGCGGACGCCGCATACGCTCGGGCCGGCCACATCAGGGGAGCCGCAGCGGGGACCGTCGCACCGCGCAGCGCCGCCGCGAGCCGCATGGCGCCGCGGTGCGACGGGCGGTCCTGCGTCATGCGGTCACAGCGCCATTCACCGTGCGGTGCCGGGCATCGGGCCACCGCGCGGCCGAAGTCGTCGCCCTGACCGGGGCCCATGACCACGACCGACACGACCGAAGCGAACGGCTGCCCATGAGGGCATTCGGGGGGCCGCGAGCCGCCTCTCGTGCGCCGCATCGCGGGAGGTCGGCCGCCATGGGCCGCATACACAGCCAGAACAACCAGAACAATCAGAACAGCCAGAACATCCGAAACATCCAGAACGCCCGGAACGCCCCGCACATCCGGGCCATCGCCCTCGACCTGGCGCTGCTCGCCGGGCATCTGCTGCTCTACCCGACCGGGCTCCGTCAGGAGCGCCCGCCCGGTACGGCGGCGTGCCCGCCCATGGACAGCCCGGCCCACCGACCCGTTCTGCTCCTCCACGGCTTCATCGACAACCGTTCCGTCTTCGTCCCGCTGCGCCGCTCGCTCGGCCGCCACGGCCGTCAGCACATCGAGGCGCTCAACTACTCGCCGCTGCTGTGCGACCTCCGCACCGCCGCCGCGCTGCTCGGCCGCCATGTCGAGGGGGCCTGCGCCCGCACCGGCCACGGCCAGGTGGACGTCATCGGGCACAGCCTGGGCGGTCTGATCGCCCGTTACTACGTCCAGCGTCTCGGCGGGGACGCCCGCGTCCACACCCTGGTGACGCTCGGCACCCCGCACAGCGGCACCCGTATCGCGCCCCTGTTGTCCGCACATCCACTCGTGCGTCAGATGTGCCCGGACTCCTCGGCGATAACGGAGTTGCGGCAGCCTGCCCCCGATTGCCGTACGCGTTTCATCGCTTTCTGGAGCGATGTGGATCAGTTGATGATCCCGAAGGAGACGGCCCGGATAGACCATCCGGATGTGATCTCCCAGAACATCCGCGTCAACGGATTCGGACATCTCGCCCTGGCGGTGCATTTCTCCGTGGCCGCCCGCATCCGCGAGGCCCTGGACGCCGCCGACAAGGCACCGGCGGACGCCTCTGGCGCGGTTCCCGATGGTTCAGAAGCCCCGGAATTGCCGAACGTCAATCGAACATCCGGCCAAGGAAGCACGTACAGTCAGCCGAAAGACGGCCAAATGCCCTTTGCCGAGATGCTCAAAACTCACGGAAGATTGTCGCTGCCGCGTACCGCCGGGTACAGTCGCCGCTAATTCTCCTGCAGCCGAGGCGAAAGAGAAGTTGGTGGTGAACGACCGTCACCCGTCGGGGGCCTCTCCGACCGTCCCCGCTCCCGACGCCTCGTATCCGTACGACGAGGCTTACGGTCAGCGGCAGGACACAGCGCACGGCTACGTCGGGTACGACGGATACTCCACCGGCAGCTTCGCCCACCTGGCCACCGCCTACGGGGACGGTGACCCGCTCTACGGCGACAGCGATCCGCTCTTCGGCGCGCTTCCGGGCGCGTACGACGGCGGGCAGGGCGCCCACAGCGGTCAGTACGACGCCTCGCAGTGGGCCACGGTCGACCAGCACCACCAGACCGGGTCGTACGCCACCGGCCACTACGACGTGGGTCACGACACGGGCCACCACGAAACCGGTCAGCACGACACCGGCCACTACGACACGGCCCATTACGACACCGGCGCCTACGACACCACCGCGATGTGGGCCGCCTCCGGCTATCACCTGCCGACCGGCATCCCCGCCCAGCAGGACGCCGAGACCGGCGCCCAGTGGGACATCGGCGCCTGGGACACGGGCGCCACCGGCCACACCGAGCTGCCGGATCAATGGGACCACGGCGCGGGGTACGAGGCCGAGGCGTACACCTCGGGCGTGGACACCGGTCAGACCCAGGTCTGGGACACCTCCGTCTACGGGACCGTGGACGAGGCGCGGTACGACCACTCGGGTCCGAACCATCAGGGGTTCGACCAGCAGGGGCTCGACCACCACTCCGGCTTCGATCAAACAGGGCTCGACCAGCCCGAGCACGAGCCCAACGCCTTCGATGAGACGGCCGTCTTCGAGCCGGACGCCTTCGACCAGACCGCCGCCTTCGAGCAGGCCGCCATCCCCGAGCAGCCCGGCGCGTTCGAGCACACCGCCGGCTTCGACCCGGTCAACGAGCCCGACCAGCCGTACGACCCCGGCCCCGAAGCGGAACCTGAACCCAAGGCGGCGGTCATGCGGGAATCCGCCCCCTCCCCTCGCCGGGAGGTGAGCCGCGGCCGCCGCCGCACCCCCTCGCCCCGCCCCAAGCGCTCCGCGCTCCTCACCGTCGCCGTCCCCTCCGTCTGCGCCCTGGGCGTCACCGCCGTGGCCGCCGCCTCGGTCAGCGGCGTGGGGAGCGACAAGAAGGACGAGTCCACCACCCAGGCCGCGCCCGACACCGCGGCGGCCCCCGTGAAGCCCTCCGTCGCCAACAGCAAACTGGACTCCCAGCTCGCCGGGGTCCGCGAGGGCGCCGACGACTTCCGCGACCGCGCCAGCCGCACCCAGGAGCGGATCGACCTCCAGGCGCGCCAGGCCGCCGAGAAGAAGCGCAAGGCGGCCGAGGCGGCGCGTAAGGAGGCGCTGCGGCCGAAGTTCGCGCTGCCCGTCGCCCAGCACGGCCTGAGCGCCCAGTTCGGCCAGGCCGGTATCAACTGGATGTCGGTGCACACCGGCATCGACTTCCCGGTGAGCTACGGGACGCCCGTGATGGCCGCCACCGACGGCACCGTAAGGACGCAGTGGAACGACGCCTACGGCAATATGGTCGTCCTGACCAGCCCGGACGGCACGGAGACCTGGTACTGCCACCTCAGCAGCGCCAAGATCCGCTCCGGGACCGTCAAGGCCGGGGAGACCATCGCGTACTCCGGGAACTCCGGTAACTCCACCGGCCCGCATCTGCATTTCGAGGTCCACCCCGGCGGTGGCGCGGCCATCGATCCGCTGCCCTGGCTGCGCGGCCACGGCCTCGACCCGACCTGACCGATCTGATCTGACCGGCCTGACCGGGCGGGCCTCAGCTCTGCCCGCCGTAGCGCGCCCACCGGCGCGCTACAGCCTCACCGTCGCGCGCCGCAGCCTCAGCGTCCGGCCGCCCGCTACAGCTTCTCCACCGGTGCGTACCGCAGCAGCAGCCGCTTCGGCTTCTCGTCGCCGAAGTCGATCGTCGCCTCCGCGTTGTCCCCGCTGCCCTTGACCGCCACCACCGTGCCCAGCCCGAACGAGTCATGGGTGACCCGGTCGCCGATGGCCAGGGCGACCACCGGGCGCTCCTTGGCCCGCCGGGTGGCGAACCCGCTGCCCCCGGTGCGCGAACGCGACGTCGACAGACCGGACGACAGCCCCGACGGCGGGGTCGAGGCGATGCCGCCCATGGACGCCGACGGAGTGGCGGGCCCGGTGCGCCGCCACCGCACGTACTGGTCCGGGATCTCCTCCAGGAAGCGGGACGGCGGGTTGTACGCGGGCTGTCCCCAGGCGCTGCGCATCGTCGAGCGGGTCAGATAGAGCCGCTCGCGGGCCCGGGTGATCCCGACATAGGCCAGCCGCCGCTCCTCCTCCAGCTCCTTGGTCTGGCCGAGCGCCCGCATGTGCGGGAAGACGCCGTCCTCCATGCCGCTGAGGAAGACGACCGGGAACTCCAGGCCCTTCGCCGTGTGCAGGGTCATCAGCGTGATCACGCCGGAGCCCTCGGTGTCCTCGTCGGGGATCTGGTCGGAGTCGGCGACGAGCGCGACCTGCTCCAGGAAGTCCGCGAGGGTGCCGGGGTTCTCCTCGCCGCGGTCCTGCTCGAACTCCAGGGCCACGGCCGCGAGCTCCTGGAGGTTCTCGATCCGGGTCTCGTCCTGCGGATCGGTGGACGCCTGGAGCTCGGCCAGATAGCCGGTGCGCTCCAGCACCGCCTCCAGGACGGTCGCCGGGCCCGCCCCGGACTCCACGATGGTGTGCAGCTCCTCCATGAGCGTGTTGAACCGCTTGACGGCGTTGGCCGAGCGGGCCGCCATGCCGTACGCCTCGTCGACCCGGCGCAGCGCCTGCGGGAAGGTGATCTTCTCGCGCAGCGACAGCGCGTCGATCATGGCTTCCGCGCGCTCCCCGATGCCGCGCTTGGGCACGTTCAGGATCCGGCGGAGCGGGACGGAGTCCTCCGGGTTGGCGAGCACCCGCAGATAGGCGAGGACGTCCCGGACCTCCTTGCGCTCGTAGAAGCGCACACCGCCGACGACCTTGTACGGCAGCCCGACGCGGATGAAGACCTCTTCGAAGACACGGGACTGGGCGTTGGTGCGGTAGAAGACCGCCACGTCCCCGGCCTTGGCGTCGCCCGCGTCCGTCAGCCGGTCGATCTCGTCGGCGACGAACTGGGCCTCGTCGTGCTCGGTGTCGGCCACATAGCCGGTGATCTCGGTCCCGGCTCCGGCCTGCGTCCACAGGTTCTTCGGGCGGCGGTTCTCATTGCGCTCGATGACCGCGTTGGCCGCGCTCAGGATGGTCTGGGTCGAGCGGTAGTTCTGCTCGAGGAGGATCGTCCGGGCGGTGGGGTAGTCCTCCTCGAACTGGAGGATGTTACGGATCGTGGCGCCCCGGAAGGCGTAGATCGACTGGTCGGCGTCGCCCACCACGCACAGCTCGGCGGCCGTGGTCTCCTCGGTGTCGGTGCCCACCAGCTCGCGCACGAGTGTGTACTGCGCGTGGTTGGTGTCCTGGTACTCGTCCACCAGGACGTGCCGGAAGCGGCGGCGGTAGTGCTCGGCGACGTCCGGGAACGCCTGGAGCAGATTGACCGTGGTCATGATGATGTCGTCGAAGTCCAGCGCGTTGGCCTCGCGCAGCCGCGCCTGGTACATCACGTACGCCTCGGCGAGCGTCTTCTCGAAGCCGTCCGCAGCTTGCCCCGCGAAGGTCTCCTCGTCGATCAGCTCGTTCTTGAGGTTGGAGATCTTGGCGCTGAAGGACTTCGGCGGGAACCGCTTGGGGTCGAGGTCCAGATCCCGGCAGACCAGCGACATCAGCCGCTTGGAGTCGGCCGCGTCGTAGATCGAGAACGACGAGGTGAAGCCCAGCTTCTTCGACTCCCGGCGCAGGATGCGGACACAGGCGCTGTGGAAGGTGGACACCCACATGGCGTTGGCCCGCGGGCCGACGAGCTCCTCGACGCGCTCCTTCATCTCGCCCGCCGCCTTGTTGGTGAAGGTGATGGCGAGGATCTGGCCGGGGTGGGTGGAGCGGGCGCCGAGCAGATACGCGATGCGGTGGGTGAGCACCCGGGTCTTGCCGGAGCCGGCGCCCGCGACGATCAGCAGCGGGGAGCCGGTGTGCTCCACGGCGGCCCTCTGCTGCTCGTTCAACCCCTCGAGCAGGGCGGACGGGTCCACGGCGGGCCGGGCCGCGCCGTCCCGGTAGTGGGCTTCCCGGGGCACGGGCGCGTCGAAATCGCCGCTGAAGAGGTGATGCGGCACGTCCTCGGCACCGCCGTGGCCAGGGTGCGCCGAATCCTCGGGCGGGGGTGGCCGCTCCTCGTCCGAAGGAGGCCCGAGGTCCGCCAGGAAGCTGTCGTCAAAGAGGCTGCTCATCGCTCCCCGAGTCTAGGCCGCCCCACTGACAGCCGACGTCCGAACATCACGAAACGGTTTCGGGCAAAGCGGTCACCAGTCTTCACAGGAGCCCCACGTGTTGGCTACCGTCCTGCGTCAGGCGGCCCGGAAGATCCGTCGGCGAACCACGTCGGCACGGGCGGCCTCCGCCGAGTCCGGTACCGCCGTGAGGCGCCCGGAGCCGGGGACCCAAAAACGCAACACCGGGGTGAATCGGCCCGACCGGTGTGGCACGCGAGTGCCGCCCGGACACGGCCGTAGGGCAACCTTCCGAACCGCCCGAACCCGACAGCTAACCCGGTAGGCGGTCCACGGAAGGAGTCGCCTCCCTTGGCGTCGCACCGCAAGCCGCGGACCCGAATACCCGCCCCGCTCACCGGTCACAGCCGCCGTACGGCCGTCGGGTTCACCACGGCCGCCCTGGCATCCGTCACCCTCCTCTCCCAGTCGGCCAACGCCGCGCCCGCCGATCCCAAGCCGGCCGCCCAGTCGATCGAGAAGGTGAAGGAGAAGGTCGACACCCTCTACCACCAGGCGGAGACCGCCACCCAGCGCTACAACGCCGCCAAGGAGCGCACCGACCAGCAGCGGGCCAAGGTCGACAAGCTGCTGGACTCCGTCGCCCAGCGCACCGAGAAGGTCAACGAGGCCCGGCGCATGCTCGGCCAGTACGCCGCCGCCCAGTACCGCGACGGCGGAATGGCCCGCTCCGCCGCGACCCTGCTGTTCTCCAACGATCCGCAGGACGTCTTCGACCAGTCGCATCTGATGGACCGGATGACCGGCCGGCAGAAGCAGGCCGTCGACGACTTCCAGAAGCAGCGGGTGAAGGCCGCCAAGGAGCGCGGTAAGGCCAGCGAGAGCCTCGCCTCGCTGACCGCGTCGCAGAAGCAGCTGAAGGTCCAGAAGAAGACCGTCCAGGACAAGCTGACCGAGGCGCGACGGCTGCTGGCGAATCTGACCGCCAAGGAGAAGGCGCGGCTGGCGGCGATCGAGAAGAAGAAGGCGGAAGAGGCCCGCCGTAAGGCCGCCGAGCTGGCCGAGAAGCAGCGGCAGGAGGCGGCCGCGCGCAAGAAGCAGCAGGAGCAGAACGCGGGTGGCTCCGGTTCGACGGCGCCCTCCACGCCCTCGGCCCCGGCGGGCAGCTCCAAGGCGGCCCAGGCCATCGCCTTCGCCAAGGCGCAGCTCGGCAAGCCGTACGTCTGGGGCGCGACCGGGCCCAGCTCCTTCGACTGCTCGGGGCTGACGCAGGCGGCCTGGAAGTCCGCCGGGATCTCGCTGCCGCGCACCACCTGGGACCAGGTGAAGGCCGGTACGCGCGTCTCGACGTCCCAACTCCAGCCGGGCGATCTCGTCTTCTTCTACGACGACATCAGCCATGTCGGCCTCTACATCGGCGACGGGATGATGATCCACGCGCCGAAGCCGGGTGATGTGGTGAAGAAGGCGCCGATCACGGAGATGCCGATCTATGGGAGCGTGCGGCCCTCGTAGGCCCCTGGTCCTGACGCGCCGCTGCCCCGGGTCCCAGCCCGGGGCAGCGGCGCCGTCAGCGCCTCAGCGGCGCCGTCAGCGCCTCAGCGGCGCCGTCAGTGGCTCAGGTGCCGGGCTTGCGCCCGTAGACGTATACGTCGTCGCCGTTCTTCAGCAGGCTCCAGTACTTCTTGGCGTCGCCCTTACGCATGTTGACGCAGCCGTGGGAGCCGGGCGGGGACCATACGCTGCCGGCGATCGAGTGGAACGCCTGGCCACCGTCGAAGAACTGGCTGTAGGGCATGGCGACCTTGTAGAGCGTCGACCAGTGGTTGATGTCCCGCCAGTAGATCCTCTTCAGCCCGGTGCGGGTCTCGAAGCCGTCCCGCCCGGACCGCACCGGCACCGGCCCGTAGACCAGCCGGGAGCCGTCCTGGACCCAGCTCAGCTGCCGGGTGAGGTCCACGCAGGCGATGCGGCCCTTGTTGGTCGGGCACTTCTTCGCCGCGTTCGGATTGTGCCCGGCGGCCTTCTGGGCGCTGATGAGGCTCATCACACCCGAGGTGATCGGGCCCGCGTAGCCGATCGTCGGGCTGATGCCGTGGTCGATCTGGAACTTCTGGATCGCGAGACAGTCCGCCCGCGACTGCCGCCCGTCCACGGGACGGCCCAGGAACCGCTCGGCCTGCTTCTGGTACGGCCCCGCGGTGGTCGTGCACGACGACGCGGCCGTGCTCACCGGGGTCACCGATCCGGCCGACCTGCCCAGCGGCCGCGCCTGAGCCTGCGCAGGACCGGCGACGGCGACCGCGAGCGGCACCGCCATCCCCGCCAGCCCCAGCGCGACGCCCACGCGCCGCCCATGACTTCTGACTGCCCCCACTACCCCCATTGGCCACTCCTCTCGACTGCCTCGCTCTTTACTAGGACAGCTCGCGAGTGCAAACGGTTGCCCGGGATCGTGTCGCGATTGTGGTGGGATTACCCCCAGAACATTCGTTCGTCAGGTCCACAGCACGGCGATGAAGATGTTTGCCGTTGTCAAGGCACCCACCGCGCCGAAGGCGGCCGACTCTACCTTCTCCTCATCGCGCTTCACATAGACCAGGCCGAGGATGACGACCAGTAGCGCCAGCTTTACGCCGATTTTGACGGTATTGACGCTGTTGTCGTCCGCCTGATTGAGCCCGACCAGCGCAACGCCGGTCACCAGCATGGTCAGCGCGCCGTGCAGCATCGCCGGGATCATCCGCGCCTCGCCCGCGCGCGCGGCTTTGAGCTGCGAGAAGAAGCCGCCGAGCAGCGCGCCGATGCCGACGATGTGGAGGCCGACGACCACGTGAATGAGTACGTCCATGGCTCCGGAGACTAGCCGCGCGCATATCATCACCCGGCACTCGGGTGGGCCCCTATCGCCGCTTCGATCACGGCCGCCCACACTCCCGACCACCCCACTCGCCGGGCGATCAGCAGCCGTCACGGGACCGACGAAATCCGTGCACTCCCGTTCAATCCCCCGCACGGCCCCCGCTTTCCGGCCTAACTTCCTCCTCCAGGTGGCAGTCCGCTTCCCGTCAACCGAGGGTCCCCGCCTCATGGCGGGCTGCCACCTGCCCGTCCGCCCCCACAAGGGTCCAGGATGTACGGAATGTCCTGGACCGCCCCAACTGGACTGCCCAAGAAAGACCAGGTGAACCGCCGCAGTGGCGTCGCACAGGAAGCCCAAGCAGCGCTCGCTCACCAGCAGCACCGCCCGCGCGGCCGCGCTCCTCGCCCTCACCAGCGCCGCGTCCGGCACCCTCCTCGACGGCACCGGGCACGCCGAGAACCGCCTCACCCCCGCTCAGGTGAAGGCGAAGGTCGATGCGTACCAGCGGGAGGCCGAGGAGGCCACCGAGAAGTACAACGGCGCGAGGGAGAAGGCGGACAAGGCCCGCCGGACGCTGGAGGCGCTGCGCGACCAGGCCGCCCGCCGCACCACCCGGCTCAACGCCGCGCGCAACGCCCTCGGGGCCTTCGCCACCGCCCAGTACCGCTCGGGGACGATCGCCCCGGCCCTCCAGCTCGCCCTGTCCTCCTCCCCCGACCAGTACCTGCAGCGCATATCGCTCGCCGAGCGCGCGGGCAGCCGCCAGGCCGCCCTGATCGCCACGATCGGCCGTCAGGAGCGGAAATTACGCCAGGTCCGCGGCGAGGCGGCCGACCGCCTCGCCGCTCTGCGCGCCTCCCGGACGGCCGCCGCCCACCACAAGCGGACCGTCCAGGAGAAGCTCGCCGCCGCCGATCGCCTCCTCGACCGACTGACCCTCGAGCAGCGGCAGCGCCTGCTGGCGGCGCGGAACGGCGACAAGGCCGCCGGTTCCCTCGCCCCCGCCACGGGCCGTGCCGCCCGCGCCGTCTCCTACGCGTACGCGGCCCTCGGCAAGCCGTACGTCTGGGGCGCCACCGGCCCCCACGGCTATGACTGCTCGGGGCTCACCCAGGCCGCCTGGCGCGCCGCCGGAGTCGCCCTGCCCCGCACCACGTACACCCAGATCGACGCCGGACGGCGCGTCGCCCGCGACCAACTGGCCCCCGGCGACCTGGTCTTCTTCTACTCCGGCATCAGCCATGTCGGCCTCTACATCGGCGGCGGCCGCATGATCCACGCCCCGCACCCCGGGGCCCCGGTCCGGATGGCCTCCGTCGAGGACATGCCCTTCGCGGGGGCGGCCCGCCCGGCGTAGCGGCCCCGGACGGCCCGCCCGGCGTAGCGGTCCCCGGTCCCGACCTGGTGACACAGCGCCTGCCCGAACGGCACCGCCACCTTCGTCCTGGACCGGCTGGCGGACGGCGACGCGCTGCCCGACGCGGGCGGCATCACGGTGAGCGGCGGCCGCTCCAGCCCCCTGGGCGCGGCGCTCGCCATGGTCGAGGACACCCTGGACGTGGCGGGGCCGGTGGGTTCCGGGTGCGCCTGAGCGGCGGTCTGTCGGCGGGTGCGGGGGATGGCGGCGATCTGTCGGCGGGGCGTCGGTGGCGACCGTAAGGCTGACACGCGTTCGGCGTCGGCCCCATGGGGCACCGCTTCGCCCTTACGAACGCAAGGAGCCCCGTATGCCTTCCGCAGCCCCGGCCAAAGCCTCGACCGAGCGGTGGGACGTCCACAGCCTTCCACGGGCCGACGGAAAGACCTTTCTGGTGACCGGAGGCAACGCGGGGATCGGATACTTCGTCGC
The DNA here is from genome assembly GCF_055597465.1 of Streptomyces yongxingensis. Lineage (NCBI taxonomy): Bacteria > Bacillati > Actinomycetota > Actinomycetes > Kitasatosporales > Streptomycetaceae > Streptomyces > Streptomyces yongxingensis. The sequence goes on along the minus strand of NZ_CM145717.1, from coordinate 6,295,359 downwards.
CGAACAGCTCGCCACTACGGGAGCCACCGTCGTCCTCGGCAGCCGGGACCCGGGCAGGGCGGACGCCGCCGTGGCGTCGATCCGCTCCGGGGTCCCCGGCGCCCGGGTACGGCATATCCGGCTGGACCTCGCCGATCTCCCGTCGCTCGAAGCCTCCGCGGAAGCGCTGGCGTTGGACCGCCTGGACGCGGTCGTCCACAACGCCGGGGTGAAGTTCGACCAGCCGCCGCGCCGTGAGACCGGAGACGGCCACGAGGCGATGTTCGGCATCAACCACCTCGGGCACTTCGCGCTGACCCATTGGCTGGCACCCCTGCTCGCGGCCGCCCCCGAGGGCCGTGTCATCACCACGGGCAGCTTCGCGGCCATGTCCGAGCGACTGGACCTGGACGACCTCGAGAGCACCCGGGACTACGAGCCCGAACGCACCTATGGGCGTTCCAAACTGGCCCAGATGCTCTTCGGTTTCGAACTCGACCGGCGGCTGAGGGCGGTCGGCAGCACGGTGCGGAGCGTGGTCACCCACCCCGGCGGCGCGCTCGACTCCCTCACCCCCTCCCGCCCACCCCTGCACGTCCGCACACCCGCCGAACGGCTGCGCGGCCTGCCCGCCGGAATCCTCGTCCAGGGCAAGGACGCGGCCGCCTGGCCCGCCGTACGAGCGGTCCTCGACCCGTCCATCACCGGCGGCGAACTATGGACCCCCCGCCACTTCGCCCTCCGCGGCACCCCCCGCCGCCGACCCGTCCGAGGTCACCTGGCCGACGCGGAAGTCGCGGCCCGCCTGTGGTCGGCAAGCCGCGACCTGACGGGGCTCGAGCCGCGGTTCGGCCCGGCGTGAGGCTGGGCGTGAGGCCCGGCGCGAGGCTGGGCGTGAGGCCCGGCGCGAGGCTGGGCGATCAGGACGCGTAGTCCTTGGGCTTCTCGGTCAAGCCCGGCTGGAGCGCGGCAGCCAGTCATGACGGTGTGATCACACGAGGTCACCGAATCGGGTGGTTTGTTCGCTGAAGCGGGTCGTCTGCGACCCGCGGTCTCACGCCTGGCTGCCGCCGTCCACCCGGAGGACCACGCCCGTCACATACGAGGCGCGGTCGCTGAGGAGCCAGGCCGCGGCCTGGGCGATCTCGTCCGGGTCGGCGGCGCGGCGCAGCGGGGCGTGGGTGGTGATCCGCTCGACGATGCCCGGGGATTCCTCCTCCCATGCGCGGATCATCTCGGTGAGCGTGGCGCCGGGCGCGATGGCGTTGACGCGGATGCCCTCCGGGCCGTACGTGACGGCGGCGGACTCGGTGAGGCTGTTGACCGCGCGCTTCATGGCACCGTAGGCGGGGAGTTCGGGGTTGCCCATGAGGCTGCCGACGCTGGAGTTGTTGACGATGGCGCCCGTTCCGGCGGTGGCGCGGATGGCGGCGACCTCGGCGTTCATGGCCAGCCAGGGGCCGCGGAGGTTGACGGCGTAGACGTGGTCGAAGTCGGCCTGCGGCAGCTGGTCCATCGGGCCGGGCTGCTGGATCGTCGCGCCGTTGTTGAAGGCCACGTCGAGGCGGCCGTACAGCTCCACGGCCCGGTCGACGGCGGCGCGGACGCTCGCCGCGTCGGCCAGGTCGCACACCACGTGATCCGCGGTGCCGCCGGCCGCCCGGATCTCCTCGGTGACCGTCTTGAGCTGCGCCTCCGTACGGGCCGCCAGCAGCACCCGGGCGCCCTCCCGGGCGAAGAGGCGCGCCGCGGCGGCGCCGATGCCGCGCCCGGCGCCGGTGATGAAGGCGACCTTGCCGGCCAGCAGGCCGGTGGCCGGGGTGAGGGGTGAGGTGGTGTCGAGAGGGGTGGTGTTCGGTGTGTCGTTCATGTCCCCGAGGCTGCTGCGGGTGCCGGGGCCCAACCAGGCACCGGCGGTACCTGGCTGAGCCCCCGGCCGTCCGCGCACACTGAAAGGCGTGGACAGACGAGAACTGGCGGCCTTCCTGCGCAGCCGCCGTGAGCGGATCACGCCCGCCGACGTGGGGCTGCCCGCCGGGACGCGGCGCCGGACGCCGGGGCTGCGGCGCGAGGAGGTGGCGCAGCTCGCGTTCATCTCGACCGAGTACTACACGCGGCTGGAGCAGGCCCGCGCCCCGCGCCCGTCCCGCGAGGTGCTGACCGGTCTGGCCCGCGCCCTGCGGCTGGGCGACACCGAGCGCGATCATCTGCACCATCTCGCGGGCGCCCCTCCGGGCCCGGCGGCCGGGCCCTCCCGCGAGGTGCGGCCGAGCATCGCGAACCTGCTGCGGCGGCTGCCGAACGCGGCGGCGATCGTGCTCTCCGCGACGTACGAGGTGATCGCCTGGAACGATCTGGCCGCCGCCCTCATGGAGGACTTCTCCGCCCTCCCGCGCCGCGACCGCAACTTCGTCCGCCGCGCCTTCCTCGGGCCGCACCGGGACGGGCGGCGGCTGTACGGGGTGTCGGACGCGGACGAGTTCGCCCGGACCTCGGCCCAGGGGCTGCGCGCCGCGGCCGCCCGCTACCCCGACGACCCCGAGGTGACCGAGCTGGTGGCCGAGCTGCGCTCGGGCAGCGAGGAGTTCGCCCGGCTGTGGGACTCCCACGATGTGTCCGCCCGGCCCGCCCTGTGCAAGACGCTGCACCATCCGCTCGTCGGGCCCATCACCGTCAGTTGCGATGTGCTGGACATCGCCGACCGGGACCAGCGGGTGATCATCTACACCGCCGACCCCGGCTCACCGGCCGAGGAGGCGCTGCGGCTGCTGTCGGTCGTCGGCACGCAGCGGATGGGGGTGCCGGGCTGAGCCGCCGCCGTTCGTTCCTCTCCGGGGCCGGGGCCGGGGCTCGGGCTCAGACCAGGCGGCGGGCCGTGGCCCAGCGGGTCAGCTCATGCCGGTTGGAGAGCTGGAGCTTGCGGAGCACCGCCGAGACATGGCTCTCGACCGTCTTCACCGAGATGAAAAGCTGCTTGGCGATCTCCTTGTAGGCGTAGCCGCGCGCGATCAGCCGCAGCACCTCGCGCTCGCGCTGGGTGAGCCGGTCCAGGTCCTCGTCCACGGGCGGGGCGTCGGTGGAGGCGAAGGCGTCGAGGACGAAACCGGCGAGGCGCGGGGAGAAGACCGCGTCGCCTTCGGAGACCCGGAAGATCGCGTCCACGAGGTCGGTGCCGGTGATGGTCTTGGTCACATAGCCGCGGGCGCCGCCGCGGATGACGCCGATGACGTCCTCGGCGGCGTCCGAGACGGACAGCGCGAGGAAGCGCACCGGACGCTCCTGGTCGGCCATCAGCGAGGCGCTGCGGCGCAGCACCTCGACGCCGCCCCCGCCGGGGAGGTGGACGTCGAGCAGCACGACCTCGGGCCGGGTCGCGGTGATCACGGTCACGGCCTGGTCCACGTCGGCCGCCTCGCCGACCACCTCGACACCGGTGCGGGCCGTCTCCCCGATCTCGGCCTGCACCCCGGTGCGGAACATGCGGTGGTCGTCCACGAGCACGACCCGCACCCGCCGCGCCGCCGCGGCATCGTCCGCCCCGGCGCCCCCGGCCCCCGCCGGACCGGGCGCGGCGCCCGGCACACCCTGCGCCCCGGGGCCGCTCGTCGCGTTCGTACCGCCCGTCGCGTCGGTCATGTCGTCGCCGCCCTCTCCATCTCCAGCTCCACTTCCGTGCCCCCGTCCGGCGCGGATCTCAGCCGCGCCGTGCCGCCGTTCCGCTGCATCCTGCCGATGATCGACTCGCGCACGCCCATCCGGTCCTCCGGCACCGCGTCCACGTCGAAGCCGGGGCCGCGGTCACGCACGGAGATGAACACCGTGGCCCCCTCGACCTCGGCGAAGACCTGGACGGCCCCGCCGTCGCCACCGTACTTGGCCGCGTTGACCATCGCCTCGCGCGCCGCCTGTATCTGTGCGCCCAGTTTCTCGTCCAGGGGGCAGTCGCCGACCACCACCACCTCGATCGGGACGCCGTGGTGGTCCTCGACCTCCGCCGCCGTCTTCTTCACCGCCTCCGCCAGGGTGTCCGGCTCCTCCGCCTCGTCCTTGCCCGTGCCCTCCGGCCGGTAGAGCCACGCGCGCAGCTCCCGCTCCTGGGCGCGGGCGAGGCGGGCCACCTCGCGGGGGTCCTCCGCGTTGCGCTGGATCAGGGTGAGGGTGTGCAGCACGGAGTCATGGACGTGGGCCGCCACCTCCGCCCGCTCCTGCGCGCGGATGCGCATCAGCCGTTCCTCGGAGAGGTCCTGCGTCATCCGCACCACGTACGGGCCCACCAGCAGCGCGATGCCGACAAGGACGGCCAGGGCCGCCTGGAGCACGGCCCCCAGGTGCTTGGCCGAGCCCTGGAGGACGACGATCCCGGACACCCCGGCGGCCACCAGCACGACCCCCGCGGCGCCACGGGCCAGCGGCAGGACCCGCTTGCTGCGGCTGAGCTCGACCCACTGGGCGCGGCGGGCGTTGTCCGCCTGGCGCCAGAAGAGGGCGACGCCCGCGCCGATGAGGAGGAGCGGCCATATGTAGGTGTTGGCGCGGCCGAGCTGGAAGCCCTGGACGAAGATCCCCATGCCGACGAAGAGGGCGACCAGGGCGATGATCTGGCCGCGCTCCGGCCTGCGGGCCAGGATCCGGCGGCGGCCGTCGGGGCCCACGGCGGTGAGCGGGCGGCTGACGGTCGTCTCCACGCCGCCGACGCCGAGCGGGACGATGAACCAGAAGAGCGCGTAGACGAGCGCGCCGAACCCCTCCGCCATGAACAGCGCGATGAAGACGATCCGCACCCAGGAGACCGGCAGCCCGAGATGCCCCGCGAGCCCGCGCGCCACACCGCCGAGGAGGCGGCCTTCGGCGCTGCGGTAGAGCTTGCGCGGGGGTGGCTCGGGGGCCGTGGGGGGCACTGCGGCGGTCATGGCTCGATCGTCACACGCCCGGCCGACAACGGGCATCAGGGTCGCCCCTGATCGTTCCCCGACCCCGGGGGCCGGGGGTCGGGGGCCCGGGAGGGGCGGGGGCCGGGGGACCGCCGCGCCCCGGGGGCCGGGGGCCGACCGCTCTCACCCCGCGGCCCCGTCAGTCGTCCGGCGTCGCCCTGCTCGACCGGCGGCGGAACGCGTACGTGAGGGCCGAGGTCAGGGCCGCGACGCAGAGGCCGCACAGGAGGGCCGGGAGGGCGATCTCCGGGCGGACGTCCCACTCCCCGGCCGCGTCCATCCCGTACGCGGCGGCCACGCCCAGGATCACCAGCCCGGCCACCAGCTTGCCCGGCTCGAACGGATGGCGGGACCGGTCGGGGGACATGTGCCCCAGGGAATGACCGCGCGAGTGATCGGGCCGATGCCCGAACCGATGGCCGAACCCGTGATGCCCGAACCGATGACCGAACTCCCGATGCCCGAACCGATGCCCGAACCCATGGTCGGACCAGTGCCCGAACCGATGACCGAACGAACGGCGCCTCATGAGCGCTTCACCTCCACCGCACCCAGCCCCATCTCCAGCTTCAGCGAGACCGTGCCCTCGGCCTTGCCGCCGCCCACCGGCTCCAGGGTGAGCTCGCGCTCCCGGTCCGGGCCGATGTCGACGTTGTGCTTGTCCCGCTTCTCACCCGGCAGCCAGATGTCGCCGATCCCGACTTCGATGTCCAGCCTCACCCGGGCGTCGCGCGGGACCGTCACGGCCAGCTTGCCCGCGCCCATCTCCACCCGGCTGGAGACGGAGCTGCCCGCTTCCAGGGGCAGCCGGTCCAGCTTCAACTCGGCGACGCCACCGCCCAGCTCATAGCCGTCGCGCAGCGACGCCACGGAGGTCGGGGCCCAGGTGCGGCGGGCCCAGTCGGGGGTGACGGCATCGGGGAGGGCGGCCGCGCCCGCCAGCAGCACGCTCGTCAGCAGCGCGAGGAACACCGTGCCGCCGCCGGCCCGCCCCCAGCGGGAGCCGATGACGAGGGCGAGCCCGAAGACCCCCAGCGCGCAGGCGAACCCGATCTCCAGGCTGGTGCCCAGCGGCTGCGAGGACCACCCCGCCCGCGCCCCCACCACGGCGGCGGCGACCGCCACCAGGAAGGCCCAGCCGCCGATCGACGACCGGTCCGGCACCCGGCGCGCCCGCTCCGCCTTCGCCTCCCGCTTGTCGTACGGGCCGTCGTCCGGCCCCCAGAGATAGCCGGTCCGCGACCCGGCCCCGGCACCGAGCGGCCCGGTCGTACCGTCCTTGACGATCGGGTCGCGCCACCAGGACGGGCCGGGGCCGCCGCGCGTGGGCGGCGCCTTGGTCTCGGGCGGCGCGTCGGCGACGGCCTGGGCCGTGGCCGCGTCCACCGCGCCCACGCTCTCCGCCTGCCGCCGGTGGTGCGACCAATAGCCCGCACCGGCCGCCGCGAGGGCGAGCATGAACGAGAAGTACATGACGCCGCCGTTGTTGAGCATCGACAGGAAGAGCCCACAGCCCACCAGCGCCACCAGCACCGCCGTCAGCCCAGGGCCTTCGACCCGGCCCGAGAGCAGCCTGCGCCCCTCGTTCTCGTCCTCGCCGTGGAACGGGATCAGCAGCCAGCAGAACCCGTACCCGATCAGACCGAGGCCGCCCGCGACGGCCAGCACCGACAGCACCACCCGGAAGATCACCGGGTCCAGATCGCAGTAGCGGCCGAGCCCTCCGCAGACCCCCGAGATCACCTTATGGTCACGACTGCGCCGAAGAGGCGTCTGTGACAGGCGGGAACCGGACGCGGCCTCGGCCTCGTCCGCCACGGTGGGTGCTTCGGTCATGCGTCCATGGTGACAACAGGGCCGTACCCGCGACATCCGGCATGCCCCTAGGTCTTCCCTGAGATCTCCCCGGGGGTCACGGCGGCTATCGTGTCGCATCGAACGTGTGCGGGGAGGGGAAAGCGGTGTCGGACGAAGGCCACCTGATAGCCGGACGTTACCGCCTGGTCGAGAAGATCGGCCGTGGTGGCATGGGCACGGTGTGGCGCGCGGAGGACGAACTGCTGGGCCGCCAGGTCGCGGTCAAGCAGCTCTACGTCTCTCCGCACCTCGCCGAGGACGAGCTGACGACCCTGCACGAGCGCACCCGCCGCGAGGCGCGCAGCGCGGCCCGCATCACCCACCCCAACGTGGTCGTGGTCCATGACGTGGTGGACCACCACGGACTGCCGTGCATCGTCATGGAGTACGTGCCCTCCACCACCCTCGCGGACCTGCTGAAGGACGGGGGGCGCGTCTCCCCCGACGAGGCCGCCCGCATCGGCCGCGGCATGATCGCCGCGCTGCGCGCCGCGCACGCGGCCGGGGTGCTGCACCGGGACGTCAAGCCCGGCAATGTGCTGCTCGGCCCCGAAGGCCGGGTCGTGCTCACCGACTTCGGCATCGCCATGGCCACCGGCACCTCGACGCTGACCAAGACCGGCGAGGTCGTCGGCTCCATCGACTACATCGCGCCCGAGCGGGTCAGGGGCCGCAAACCCGGCCCGGCGTCGGACCTCTGGGCGCTGGGGGCGACGCTCTATCAGGCGGTCGAGGGGCGCCCGCCGTTCCGCAAGGCCACGGCCATCGAGACGGGTTACGCGATCGCCGTCGATCCGCTGGACCCGCCCAAACGGGCGGGCGCGCTGACTCCGTTGATCGAGAGTCTGCTGGCCAAGGAGCCGGAGCTGCGGCCCTCGGCCGAGGAGACCGAACGGGCGCTGCGGCTCCCCGCCTCGGAGCCCGAGACGACATCGCTGCAGACCCCGCCGCTCGATACGACCACCACGAATCCGCCGATCGACGCGACCATGAACCTGTCGACGCGGCGGGAGCCCGGCACGGGCACGGGCCGGACGACGGGCACGGACGCGCACGCCGCGCCCAACGCGCCCACGACATCGACCCCGTACCACCACACGACCCACACACCGAGCACTCCGCACAACGCGACGAGCGCTCCGCACAACCCGCCGAACACGTCGCACACTCCGAGCGCACCGCACGCAGCGGACCCACGGCTTCCGTCGCACAACCCGGGCACCGGGAACACGTCCGGCTCGCAGCACACCCCGCCCACGGCCACGCCGTTCACCGCGTCGACGCCGTCCATGACCACCCAGACGCCAGCGCCCCCGCCCGCCCCCGCTCCGGCGCGCAAGAGCCGTAAGGCGGTGTGGACCGCCGCGGCGACCTCACTGGCGGTCGTGGCCGTGGCGGGCGGCGTCTACATGTTCGGCCTCGACCATGACAACGGCGGGGGGAACGGCGGGGGGAAGTCCTCCGCCACGGGCAACCCGTCGGCCTCCCCGGCCAAGCCGTACACCCCGCCGTCCGGCTACCACATCGTCACCGAGAAGAAGTTCGGCTTCTCCCTCCCCATCCCCGACGGCTGGACCCGCCAGGAGCAGAGCGACCCCGACGGCAACACGGTCGACCGCACCCAGGAGGTCCGCTACCTCGACCCCAACGGGCTGGCCGGTCTGAGGATCAACGTCCTGGACTTCGCCTCGGGCAACCAGGTCCAGCACTTCGAGGACCTCGAGGTCGCGTTCAAGGACAAGAAGGAGTACCCGATCTACGAGCGGTTGCGGCTCCAGGAGACGAAGTACCAGGGCATGCCCGCCGCGATCTGGGAGTTCAAATTCCGCGGCGAGGTCCGGATGTTCCGCGCGATCGACCTCGGCTTCGGCAATGAGGGCGACAAGGAGTACGCGATCTACCTGAGCGCCCCGGACGCGGACTGGGGCACCTACCGGCCGATCTTCGACGAGGTCCGGGACGGCTTCCGCATCATCAGATGAGGGGACCGGGCCCGGGACCCGGCCCACGGCCCGTTGGCCCACGGCCCGTTCGAAGAGGCGGGCCCAGTTCGAAGAGGCGCGCCCAGTTCGAAGAGGCGCGCCCCGCGTGAAGAGGCGCGCCCCGCGAAGAGACGCGCCTCCCGTGAGAGCCGCGAGCCGCGGAAAGAGCCGCGAGCTAGGCGAAGAGCTGCGAGCTCTGCCGACGCCGTCGCCGGGAGATGGCGACGTCCAGGGAGAGATACGGCGCCCCGGCCAGCACCAGCGGCAGCCACGCCATCAGATAGGCCAGGTCGTTGCCGTAGTAGTACGGGTCCGACTGCCAGCTCACGGTGAGCCACAGGCTCAGCGAGATCAGCGCGCCGCCGAAGGCGGCCAGGCGGGAGAGGAGGCCCACCAGGATGCCGAGGCCGACGGCCAGTTCGCCGTAGGCCATCGCGTAGCCGAAGGCGGTGGGGTCCTTGAGGGCCTGGTCGACCAGCCACGGCACGGCCGAGCTGTCCCGCACCTGGCGCATCAGCTCGCCGATCGAGCCCGAGCCCGAGTCGGACAGGAAGGCCGAGTCGGTGAGCTTGTCGATTCCGGCGTAGACGAAGGTGACGCCGAGGAAGATCCGCAGCGGCAGCAGCGCGTAACGGGCGGCGGTGGCCCTGATCCCCACGGGCTGCTGCCCGCCTATGCCGCTCACGCCACCCACCCCGCCCATACCGCGCACGCTCCCGCCGCTGCCCGAACCGGCCATACGATCCGCGTGTCTCATGCCGCCCGCCTCTCCCGTCACGCCGCCGTTTAGTTGCGTGTTCGACGAAACCATACGGAGCGGCCGGCCGGAACGACTCAGTCCATAACGTCGATGGGATAGCGGTTGGTCTCCGCCCCCGAGGCCGTCACGACCTGCACATCCACCCGGCCCGGCTCCACGTCCACCGGGACCGGCACGGTGAGCGCGGTGTCCGTGGGGCTGCTGAACCCCCCGGCCACCGGGACCAGCGGGACATGGACGTGCACCGCGCCGATGCGGACCACCAGCTTGGCCAGCCGGTCCGGGTCCTGGGCGCCCGGCGGGACGAAGCCGCTGCCGCGGATCTCGATGTCGTCGCCGGTGCGGATCGGGGCGTCGCGGTCGATGGCGCCCTCCTCGGGGAGGACCCGTACGACGGACAGCACGGTCGGGCGCCCGCCCTCCGCGTACTTCCCGGTCAGGTACATCACCACCGACACGGCCGCCAGCAGCGCCAGACCCCATGGCACGTCGGGCAGCCGCCACGGCTCGCGGGCGAGGCGGACCGCGGTGAAGCCGAGGGCCACGGTGTGGACGACGATGTACTGCACATCGGCGAAGCTGCCGCGGCCCGCGTCGTCGGTCAGCAGATCGGCCGCGCGCGGGCGCACGGCCCGCACCTTCTGGAGCCGCTGCGCCCGCACCCGGGCCGCCACGACGAGCCGTGCCAGCACCGCGGCCGCACACGTCAACGCGGCGACCGTAAGGAGCCCGGCGGTGCGGCCGAGGGCGAGCCCGTCGGTCAGCCGCTGCCGGTCGCCGGGGGCCACGGCCAGCTCGACGCCGAGCACCAGCACCGCGAAGACCGCGATCAGCAGCCAGGCTGCGGCGACGGTACGGGAGGTGGACAGGCGGTTGTCCTCGCCGACGAGCGGGGCGAGCGGGCCGCCGTCCGCGCGGTGCAGCCGGGCGGTGAGGGTCAGCAGCGCGGCGGTGATCACGGCGGCGGTGAGCCCGGCCGTCCGCGCGACCGACCAGCCCGCGCCGATCGCCGTGGCCAACTGGCCGATCAGCAGCGCCCCGGCCGCGCCCCACACCACGAGCACCGTGCGCAGCCACACCCGGTGGTGCCAGGCCGAGGTCTCGGCGCGGCCGCTGTCGGCGACCGAACGGGCCGCTTGGGCCAGCTCGTCCGAAACCCACTGCCGGGACGCCCCGGCCGAGTGGGCCAGAGCCCTGGGAAGGCCCTCTCCGGCCGCGAAACGCTCCCGCAGGGCCACGAACGCGGCCACGGCCCGCCGGTGGCCCTCACGGGCCCCCTGAGGGCATTCACAGCCCTTGTGGCCGTGCGGGTGCCCATGGGGGTGCCGTCCTTCTGCCGTCGTGGCGTTCTCCGCCTGCTCCACCGCCACGCGGGTCGCTCCGTCGTTCACTCGTTCCGTACGGGACCGCGGGTTCGCACGGCACCGCCCAACTGACATGTGTTGAGAGGGGATTGTGCCGCACCGCGGAGGGTGTCAGCTCAGCAGGTCCGGCTCATCGCGGGTGATCTGCAGATACAGAGGTTGATAGTTGATCCACGCCACAAGATCGTTTCCAAGCTGCTCACGCGTCCGCATCGCGTCGGCGTAGTCGATGGGCACCGGCTTGCCCGACGCCTTCGCGGTCAGCTGCACCTGGGCGGCCCGCTCCATCGTGATGAACCACCACGCGGCCGCGTCGACCGAGTCCCCGACCGTCAGCAGACCGCGATTGCGCAGGATGAGGGCCTTGTGACCGCCGAGCGCGGCGGCGATCGCACGCCCCTCCTCCTCGTCCACGACGACCCCCGTGGTGCCCCCGTAGACCGCGTGGTCCTCGAAGAAGGCGCAGACTTCCTGGGTGATCGGCTCCAGCGGTTCGCCAAGCGCGGCCAGCGCCCGGCCGTGCACCGAGCGGCTGTGCGCGACGGCCACGACGTCCGGCCGCGCCTGATGCACGGAAGAGTGAACGACGAAGGCCGCCTGGTTGACGTGGGCGCGCCCCTCGACCACCTGGCCCGCCTGATTGACGAGGAGCAGATCGCTCACGGTGATGTGACCGAAGGGCATGCCGAACGGATTCACCCAGTAGCAGTCGGTGAACTCCGGGTCCCGCACGGTGATGTGGCCCGCGACCCCCTCCTCGTACCCGAACCGCCCGAACAGGCGCAGCGCCGCGGCCAGCCGCTCCTTGCGGTAGCGGCGCTCGTCGTGGGGGGAGGCGTGCTGCGGGGGCATGGTGAACCGCAGCCGGTCGGTCGGTATCGGGGTGGGGGTCTGCGGCTGGTTCGTCATCGGCAGCTCCGCTCCTCTGGTGTGCTGGAGCGGAAGCTACCTCCGGGTATCGCAGGAGGCCAGAGTCAGGGCCTACGGCGATTGATCGCGGTGAGGTCGATCTCGATGGGGAACGGGACGGTCAGGCTGAGCTTGTCGTGGTAGATGCCGGTGAGTTGGTACGCCTTCGTAGCGGGGTCGAGCTCATAAACGTAGACCACGGGAAGGCCGCGATCCTCTTCCACCCGCCAGAAATGCGGCACGCCAGCACCGGCGTACTTGCGCGGCTTGACGTCGCGGTCACGCGCCTTGGAGTCCGGCGACACGACCTCCACAGCCAGAAGAATCTGCTGAGGGCCGTACCAGGTCTGGTACGCGTCAAGAAACTCGTACGCCCGCGTCACCAAGACATCCGGCTCGACCTGGTTCTTCTCATCGAGCCGGACGCTCATCTCCCGCAGGACCTCTGACTCGTCCGGCGCCTGGTTCTCCAAGGCGATCTCGAGCCGTTTCATGACACGTGCGTGGAATGCGGCCTGCGGACTCACGAGGACGAGACTCCCGTCGATCAGCTCCGTGTGCGGAGGAAGATTCGGAAGCCGGTCGAGGTCGTCCGCCGTCCAGCCGCCCTGCGGCGGGCGGGGCCACTCGTACTGCTCGTCCAGCCCGTACTCGCGTGCGGCGCTCATGATTGCTCCCATGGGACGGAGTCTCGCCTCTGCGGTCAGAGTACCCAGCACAAACGGCGACGCCGCCACTCAAACGTATGAGCGACGGCGTCGGCGTTTGACGATCAGATGACCATCCCGCCCGGAGGGAGCGCGGCGGTCACTCCCACTCGATGGTGCCGGGCGGCTTGCTGGTGATGTCCAGCACCACCCGGTTCACCTGGTCCACCTCGTTGGTGATGCGGGTCGAGATCCGCGACAGCACGTCGTACGGCAGCCGCGACCAGTCCGCCGTCATCGCGTCCTCCGAGGAGACCGGGCGCAGCACGATCGGGTGGCCGTAGGTGCGGCCGTCGCCCTGGACGCCGACCGAGCGGACGTCGGCGAGCAGGACCACCGGGCACTGCCAGATGTCGCGGTCCAGACCGGCGGCGGTCAGCTCCTCGCGGGCGATGGCGTCGGCCTCGCGCAGCAGGTCCAGGCGCTCCTTGGTGACCTCGCCGACGATGCGGATGCCCAGGCCCGGGCCCGGGAAGGGCTGGCGGTGGACGATCTCGTCCGGCAGGCCGAGCTCCTGCCCGACCATCCGCACCTCGTCCTTGAACAGCCGGCGCAGCGGCTCGACCAGCTCGAACTCGATGTCGTCGGGCAGCCCGCCCACATTGTGGTGGGACTTGATGTTGGCGGTGCCGGTGCCGCCGCCGGACTCCACGACGTCGGGGTAGAGGGTGCCCTGGACCAGGAACTCCACGTCCTCACCGGCCGCGCCCGCCTCGGCCACCAGCTCGGCCTGCGCCTGCTCGAAGACCCGGATGAACTCCCGGCCGATGATCTTCCGCTTCTCCTCCGGGTCGGAGACCCCGGCGAGCGCGGTAAGGAACCGCTCCTCGGCCTCGACGACCTTGAGCTGCACCCCGGTGGCCGCCACGAAGTCCTTCTCGACCTGCTCGGACTCGCCCTTGCGCATCAGCCCGTGGTCCACGTACACACAGGTCAGCTGGTCGCCGATGGCCTTCTGGACGAGGGCGGCGGCCACGGCGGAGTCCACACCGCCGGACAGCCCGCAGATCGCGCGCTTGGTGCCGACCTGCTCCCGGATCGCGGCCACGGACTCCTCGACCACATTGGTGGTGGTCCAGGTGGGCTCCAGGCCGGCGCCCCGGTAGAGGAAGTGCTCCAGTACCTGCTGACCGTGGGTGGAGTGCATGACCTCGGGGTGGTGCTGCACGCCGTACAGCCTGCGCTCGTCGCATTCGAAGGCCGCGACCGGCACCACATCGGTGGACGCGGTGACGGTGAAGCCCTCGGGGGCCTGGGAGCAGGCGTCGCCGTGCGACATCCACACCTGCTGCTCCTCGGGGGTGCCCGCGAAGAGCGTCGAGCCCTGTTTGGTGACGGTGAGCGCCGTACGGCCGTACTCCCGCGCCCCGGTGTTGTCCACCGTGCCGCCGAGCGCCGTGGCCATGAGCTGGAAGCCGTAGCACATGCCGAAGACCGGGACGCCCGCCTCGAAGAGCGCGCGGTCGAGCGTGGGCGCGCCCTCGGCGTAGACCGACGAGGGACCGCCGGAGAGGATGATCGCCTTGGGGTTCTTGGCGAGCATCTCGGCCACCGGCATGGTGGACGGAACGATCTCGCTGTAGACCCGGGCCTCGCGGACCCTGCGGGCGATGAGCTGGGCGTACTGCGCGCCGAAGTCGACGACCAGGACGGTGTCGGGGGCGGCAGCAGGGGACGCTGATGGCACTTCGGCGGCCTTCCGGCGGTGGTGGCGTGCGGTGGAACATGACTGCGGCGGGGCCACGGCTTCGGGGCGGGACCGCAGGTTTGGACTTTCGATTCTAACGGGCCCATAATCGACGCCATGTCCACGCGCATGACCTTCGTCTTTACCTATGGCACCGGCCCGTCCGGCTGCCATGGTCGTGCTGCGTAAACACTGACAGCGACTTCCCAGGCGCCCCGGGCCGGCAAAGGCCCGGGGCGCTCTGTCGTCTCTCCCGGGTCTCACCCGGGCTCCGGGGCTCCGCGACACGGACCAGGAGATACGGACATGAGCAGCAGCGTTTCGGCCACGGAGGCCGCGCATGTGATCGACACCGCACGGGAGCGGATCGACGCCCTCGACGGGCAGATCCTCGATCTCGTCCGGGAGCGGATGGCCGTCTCGGCCACCGTCCAGGAGGCACGGATCGCGGCGGGCGGGCGGCGGGTGCACCTCTCCCGCGAGATGGAGATCCTCGACCGCTACCGGCAGCGGCTGGGCAAGCCCGGTACGACGCTCGCCATGACACTGCTGGAGCTGTGCCGGGGCCGGGTCTGATCCCTCTCCGCCCCCGCGGCCCCAGAAAGCGGACACGGACAGCGGACGCGGACAGGCGAAGGGCCCCGGGGGCGCCCGAACGGGGCGGGCGCCCCCGGGGCCCTAGGCGGTCAGCACCGGCGTCAGGGCAGCGCCGGTGCTGAGAGGCGGCGCCGGGGGGTTGCGCCGCTGGCTTATGGGGCCCGTATGTCAGGGGTGTCTGAACGGCGTACGCCCGCGTGGTCGGACCAATGTCGGGGTGTGACCGGGGGCGTTTTCCCTCTCAGCATCGTGGTGGATGCGGAGCGCCGGGCGCAACCGTTTCGACCGGATACGGTCGGCCCCGGGCGTCCCCGGGGCCGACCGTCCTTAGGTGGTGACCGGGCTGCTGTCCCCTGCCGACCGGTCACCTCGCCGAAGCGAGGTCCCACGACGGGCCGCCTGAATCACCACAGGGGCCGCGTCTCATCGCTGCGGCGGATCTGAGCCACGCGTGGATTTTCCGGGCCGCTCCTGGCTGGCGCGGCACCGGGCACAACGAGCCCGCGCTCGGACCGGTCACCCGCCGTACGGGTGATGACGTGCGGGGCCGGGCGCCCGTCGCGGATTCTGTGACCATTCTGTGAGCAACCGTGAAGGCAACCTTTCGGCCATTCTCCTGGTCATGTACGTGCAAACGCACGGCCATCCCGCGTCCCCACCGCGACGGCCTTCCACACGCGTATCGCCCACCACGGCGATGCGTACGGACCCAGAGAGGTCTTCATGAAGCTTCGCCGCGCCCTGGCGGCTGCCGCAGCGACGGCCGCCATAGCCCCTGCCGCGCTTCTCGCGGCCCCCGCTGCCTTCGCGGAGACGCCGTCGAGCGAGAGCCCGTCGCCGTCCGCCTCCGAGACCGTGACGCAGTCCCCGGAGGACCCGGCGCCGTCGTCGACGGAGACCGCTCCGAGCGACGAGACCACGCCGACCACCCCGGCGCCGTCCACGAGCGCCACCGAGGCTCCGAGCCCCGGCACCCCCTCCGGCACTCCCTCGTCCACCCCGACCGAGACCGCCACCCCGGCCCCGACCCCGACGTCCACCGAGGAGCCGGGCGACGGCGAGTGCGCCGACGACGGGGACTACAACGAGGACCCGCAGCTCAGCACGACCCTGGTCGGCCTGCCGTCGAAGGTCGTGGCGGGCAGCGGCTTCCACGGCTTCAGGTTCCAGGTCAAGAACGACTCGGACCGCAGCTACCAGCGGGTCGACTTCGGGCTCTTCGCGGGCACGGTGCACGAGTCCACCCCGGACGGGACGGGCAAGTACCTGACGCTGCAGTACAAGGACCCCGAGTCCGGCGCCTGGACGGCGATCTCCACCGACGAGAACGACCCGGGCTCCGGCTACATCGGCTACACCGATGTGCGCCCCCACGAGACCCTTGACGTCGACCTCCGGCTGAGCGTCGCCAAGAGCGCGCCCGAGGGCTTCGGCTACGCCATCAGCGTCGGCGTGTACGCGGACGACGAGGGCAACTGCGTCTACTCGACCGGTGAGTACTACGAGTTCGACGTGCTGAAGGCGGGTTCGGAGCCGGGCAAGGTGCCCCCGGCCGACCCCAAGCCGCAGGGTGGCAAGAAGCCGCTGCCGCACAAGCCTGAGGGCAACACGGAGATCAGCCCGAAGGGCAGCCTGGCCGAAACCGGTTCCTCCTCCGCGCTGCCGATGATCGCCGTGATCGGGGGTGTGGCGATGGCCGCGGGCGGAGGCGCGGTCTTCGTGGTCCGTCGCCGTCGCGCCACGGTCTGACGGTCCTCGCGACGGTTCTGAGGGGCGCCGTACGGGCTGGTCTCCGGCCCGTACGGCGCCCCGGCGCTCAGGCGCCCGGCGCTCAGCCGCCCGGCGCTCAGCCGCCCGGCGCTCAGCCGCCCGGCGCTCAGGCGCGCGGCGGGACCTTCGGCACCGGCAGCAGCGGGAGCTTCAACGCCCCGAAGGCGTCCGCCGGTACGGCGGGGCTGCGCGGCGGGACGGGCCGCAGGCGTTCGTACGGCGCCTCAGGGGCCGGGCGCGGGTCGGGCTCGCCCTTGTTGGGCCACAGGGACATCGCCCGCTCTGCCTGGGCGGTGATGGTCAGGGACGGGTTGACCCCCAGGTTGGCCGACACGGCGGCGCCGTCGACCACATGGATGCCCGGATGGCCGTAGAGCCGGTGGTACGGGTCGATGACGCCCTCCTCCGGGGACGCCCCGATCGGGCAGCCGCCGAGGAAGTGGGCGGTCAGCGGGGTGCCCATGAGCTCGCCGACGTTGCTGCCCGCGAAGCCGTTGATCGAGTCGGCGATGTGGCGGGCGGCCTCGGCGCCCTCGGGGATGTGGTCGGGGTTGGGCTCGCCGTGGCCCTGGCGGGCGGTGAGCAGCCCCTTCCCCGGCCCCTTCGGCTTGCGGTAGGTGGTCAGCGAGTTGTCGTGCGTCTGCATGACCAGGCCGATGATGGTCCGCTCCGACCAGCGGCGGTTGGACAGTGAGCGCACGGCCAGGGTGGGATGCCGGAGGTTGGCGCCCAGGAAGCGCAGCCAGCGCGGAACACGGCCGCCGTGAGGGATCTGCAGGATGGAGAGCATCCCCATCGCGTTGGAGCCCTTGCCGTAGCGGACGGGCTCGATATGGGTGTTCTCGTTCGGGTGGATGGACGAGGTGATCGCGACACCCCGGGTGAAGTCCGCCCGCTCCTCCCCGCCCCGCGCGCGGCGGTAGCGGCGGTCGGTGGTCTGCGCGCCCACCAGGGCCTCGGAGTTGGTGCGGGTGAGGATGCCGAGGCGCTCCGAGACGCGCGGCAGCAGCCCCTTGTCCCGCATCGTGTGCAGCAGCGTCTGGGTGCCGTACGTACCGGCGGCGAGGACGACGTACCGGGAGCGCAGCGCCTTCGGCCTGCCCTTACGGCGGTTGCCGGTCGGGACGGTGGTGACCGTGTAGCCGCCGTGCGGGTCGTCGCACAGGGCGACGACGGTCGTCATCGGGTGGACCACGGCTCCGGCCCGCTCGGCGAGGTGGAGATAGTTCTCGTTGAGGGTGTTCTTGGCGCCGTGGCGGCAGCCGGTCATGCACTCACCGCACTCCGTGCACGCCTTACGGGTCGGGCCCGCGCCGCCGAAGTACGGATCGGGAACGGCCCCGCCCGGCGCGGCCTTCGTGGTGCCGTCGGCGTCGTGGCCGTCCCCGAAGAAGACGCCCACGGGCGCCATATGGAAGGTGTCGCCCACGCCCATCTTCTCGGCGGCCGCCTTGAGGTGGACATCGGACGGGGTGAGGGTGTGGTTGAGACGCGCCCCGAGCATCCGCCGCGCCTGGTCGTAGTACGGGCTCAGCTCCTCCTGCCAGTCGGTGATGTGCCCCCACTGGCGGTCCCGGAAGAACGGCTCGGGCGGTACGTAGAGGGTGTTGGCGTAGTTGAGCGAGCCGCCCCCGACCCCGGCGCCCGCCAGCACCATGACCTTGCCGAGCACATGGATGCGCTGGATGCCGAAGCAGCCGAGGGCCGGCGCCCAGAGGTAGTTGCGGAGGTCCCAGGAGCTTTTGGGCAGGGTTTCGGGGGTGAACCGGCGGCCCGCCTCGAGGACGCCGACCCGATAGCCCTTCTCGGTCAGACGCAGGGCCGATACCGACCCGCCGAATCCCGAGCCGATCACGATCACGTCGTAGTCGTAGTCGTAGTCGAAGTCGCCGTCGTCGGCGTGGGCGTTGAGATCGCCCGCGAAGTCCTCGTCGTGGCCGGGCTCTTGGACCCGCTTTTGGGCAGACTTCTCCCCTGACACTGGTACCTCCATTGAAATGTGCTGGTCAGCGCAGGCGCAGTGCCTTGAGCGCGCGCAGGCTGCGAGTCATGAAGTCCGCGTATTTCTCGTCCGTCATCCCGAAGGCCGGGCCGAGCGGCATCAGCCGCTGCTGGGCGACCGTCTGCGGTTCGGTGAACCTGAGGATGCCCTCGGAGCCATGGCGGCGGCCGAGTCCGGAGTCGCCCATGCCGCCCATGGGAGACGCGACGCTGCCGAAGGCGGCGGCGTAGCTCTCGTTGAGGTTGACCGTGCCCGCGCGCAGCCGGGTGGCGATCGCGCGGCCGCGCCGGGCGTCCTTGGTCCAGACGCTGGCGTTCAGACCGTAGGACGTCGCGTTGGCGCGCTCGATGGCCTCGTCCTCGTCGCGGAAGCGGTAGACGGAGACGACCGGACCGAAGGTCTCCTCGGTGCAGACGGCCATCGGGGACTCCACGCCGTCCAGGATGGTCGGCTCGTAGAAGTACGGGCCGATGTCGGGGCGGGCGCGGCCGCCGGCGAGGACCGTGGCGCCCTTGGAGACGGCCTCGTCCACATGGCGGGTGACGGTCTCCAACTGGCGCTCCGAGACGAGCGAGCCCATCTCCGCCCCGTACGCCAAGGCGGTGCCGAGCCGCATGGCCTTCGTACGGGCCGCGAAGCGCTCCAGGAAGTCGTCCGCGATCGACTCGTGGACGTACAGCCGCTCCATGGAGATGCACAGCTGCCCGGCGGAGGCGAAGCTGCCGCGCACCGCGCCGTCGACCGCGCGGGCGAGGTCGGCGTCGCGCAGCACCAGCATGGCGTTCTTACCGCCGAGTTCGAGGGAGCAGCCCACCAGGCGGGCGGCGGCGGCCTGGGCCACCTCGCGGCCGGTGCGGGTGGAACCGGTGAACGCGACGTAGTCGGCGCGCTCGACCACGGCGGGGCCGACCACCGGGCCGTCCCCGATCACGACCTGCCACACCCCGGCCGGAAGTCCGGCCTCCACCATGAGCTCGCGCGCCCACAGGGCGGACAGCGCGGTCTCGGTGTCGGGCTTCATCACCACGGCGTTGCCCGCCACGAAGGCGGGGATCGCGTCGCCCACGGAGAGCTGGAGGGGGTAGTTCCAGGGCGCTATGAGGCCCACGACCCCGCGCGGCTGGCGCAGTTCGGTGACCTTGGTGAGGGTGGGCACGGCGCCCAGATGCCCCTTGGGTCGCAGATACGCGGGCGCCTTACGGCCGTAATGGCGGGCCACGATGGCGACGCCCTGGATCTCCTCCTGGGCGTGCAGCCGGGTCTTGCCGGTCTCAAGCTGGATCAGGTCCAGGA
This sequence comes from Streptomyces yongxingensis, assembly GCF_055597465.1. NCBI lineage: Bacteria > Bacillati > Actinomycetota > Actinomycetes > Kitasatosporales > Streptomycetaceae > Streptomyces > Streptomyces yongxingensis. The sequence continues at coordinate 6,275,521 of NZ_CM145717.1, read as the reverse complement.
TCTCCGGCTGGCGGCGCAGCAGCAGATCGTGGAAGCGGAGGAGGACGGCGGCGCGCCGGCGGACGGGGGCCGCGGCCCAGGCCCGCTGGGCGGCGCGGGCGTTGTCGAAGGCGGTGGCGACGTCCTCGGGGGTGGACTCGGGCAGGGCGGCGGCGAGGACTTCCCCGGTGAACGGGGTGTGGCTGACGGTGGTGCCGCTGCCGCCGACGCCCCGGGTGAGCCGGGTGATCAGCTCGGGAGTGACGACGTCGGCGGCGGTGCGGGTGCCTTGGGGGGCGACCGGGTTGCCGGCGCCGCCCTGCGTGATGTGCGAGTCCGTCATGGGGGCGAGGGTAGGCCCGCCCGGCGGCTTTGGGTACCCGGCGGTAACAACTTTCGCCCCGCGGCCCCGGGCGGACCCGCCCAACCCCCTCAGAGCTTGTCGATCTTCAGATTCCGCACGACCCGCTCATAGAGCTCCTCGCCGTCCCTCTGGGCGTCGCCGTTGGCGGGCATGGAGACCGTCAGATCCCACGCGACCTTGGCCTTGTTGACGTAGAGGTGATCCCGCTTCACATACCGGATGGGGTTCTTGTTGCTGCTGGTGCCGTACGGCAGATAGGAGGTGGTGACGTCCCGCGCCTCCTTCCCCTGCTGCTTCGATCCTGCCTTCTCGCTCTTGGCCTCCTCGACCGTCGCCCCGCCGCCGTCCTTGTAGAAGGCGACGATCTGGTCCGCCGCCGCGTCGAGGTTCGCGGGATCGTTCTCGCCGTCGGGGGTGGAACGCCGCAGGGAGACGGTGAAGACACCGCTGGGGTCGTAGTACGTGACCACGGGGTTGTCCGAGTCGCTGTCGTCCTGGACCCGCCGGTACTCGCCCGGCACGGCCAGGGACGCGCCCACGACATCGCGCTCCTCCCGGACCGTCCAGCCCGGCGGCAGCCCCTCACTGGAGAACGGTTTCATGACCGTCAGCACCAGGGCGGCCGCCACCACCAGCACCAGACCGCCCAGCCCGAGCTGCGCCTTACGGTTCTTGTGCAGGATCGGCGGCACGAAGCGGCTGCCCCCGGACTGCCCGCCGCCCGGCGGGTGTCCGGCCGTCGCGAGCATGGTGGGCACCGACCGCGGCTCCCGCGCCGCCGCCTCCAGCGCCTGCCGCACCTCGGGCGCCGCCGGGCGCATCGCCGGGTCCTTGCGCAGCAGTTGCATGATCAGCGTGGCGAGTGGACCGGTGGCCCGCGCGGGGACCTGCGGTTCGGAGCCGAGCACGGCCTGGAGGGTCGCGGGGGCGTGGGAGCGGCGGAACGGGGACATGCCCTCGACCGCCGCGTACAGCACGACGCCGAGCGACCACAGGTCGGACTCCGGCCCCGGCCGCTGACCCAGCACCCGCTCGGGCGCGATGAACTCGGGCGAGCCGACGAAGCCGCCCGTCTCGGTGAGCCGCTGCTCGCCCTCGATCTGCGCGATGCCGAAGTCGGTGAGCACCACCCGGTCGCTCCGGCCGAGCAGCACGTTGTCCGGTTTCACATCGCGGTGCAGCACGCCCGCCTCATGGGCCGCCGCCAGCGCGCCGAGCACGGCGAGGCCGATCCGGGCCGCCTCGCGCGGATCCAGCGTGCCCTCCATCAGCCGGTCGCCCAGCGACTGGCCGCGCACCAGCTCCATCACGATCCAGGGGCGACCGTTCTCGACCACCACGTCGTGGACGGTGACGACGGAGGGGTGGTCGATCCGCGCCGCGGCGCGCGCCTCGCGCTCCATCCGCTGGTAGACGGTCTGCCGCTCGCGCTCGGGGAGATGGTCGGGGACGCGCGGCTCCTTGACGGCGACATCGCGGTCCACGACCTGGTCGTGCGCCCGCCATACGGTCCCCATACCGCCGTGGCCGAGGCGGGAGACGAGCTGGTAGCGGCCGCCGATGAGCCGCCCGCTGCTCGGGTCCTGCGCGGCGGGGGCGGGAGCGGGCCGCTGCGCGCCGGGCCGGTCCGCGGCGGGCGGCTGTCCGGCGGGCCGGTCCTCGGCGGGCTGCTGTCCGGCGGGCGGCTGGTGGCCGCTGCGCGGATCGGCGAACCGCGTCGGCTCGTACGCGCCCCGCGACGGCCCCGCCGCCCCGGCCTCCTGGCCCGGCTGCTGAGACCCCTGGGACCCCTGGGGCGCCTCACGTGTCCCGGCCGCCTCGGGTGGCGGCTGCGGCGCCGGCACCGGGGCGGCCGGAGCGTGCGGTGGCGGCAGGCTGTAGCTGGTGGGCTCGTTCGCCCGTCCCCCGTCGTTCGTCATGCGCCCATCATGACCCAGGGGCCGGCACCGCTGTGGCGGGGCCGTGGGCGCTCGTGACAAAGCCGTTGCGACGTCGTTCAGTTCGCCGCGCCGGGGCGCGAGAACGTGGCGGCGGCGGTGTCGAAATGCCGCTTGCCCAGGGATTTCTCACCCACCGGGGCGGATAGCCACAGGTCGTACATCTTGCCGTTTTCGTTCCAGCTCAGGTCGTATGTCTGCCGTGAGCCGCCGTCGTCGGCCGAGCCGTTCCAGATGAACGCCCACAGGGCGGCGGGACGGCCGTTGTGCTCGGTCTCGATGACCTGACCGCTGCGGTAGCCCGGATAGTCCTGCGGGCCCTTGGCGCCCGCCTTACGGCTGAGCCCGAGCGGACCCTCGGGGCTCTGCTCCTGGACGTGGATCCCGATCCGGAACTCCATACCGGGCGAGTTGTAGTAGACCCGGGGCGCCTTGTACTCGCGGGCGAACCCCTCGGGCACGGCGAGCGAGAAGCCGACCGGGTCCTTGACCAGCTCATAGCCCTCGGGGATCCGGTCCGACGGGCTCGCCGTGGGCTCGGAGTCCTTCACGGGCCGCTGCGGCGCCTTCTCGGGGGCGCTCGGACTCCGCGAACTCCCCTTGTCGGCGCTCTGGCTCGTACGCCCGCCCGGCGCCGCGTCGCCGTCACCGCCCCCGTCGTCCAGCAGCGCCACGACACCCGCGGCCGTACCGGCGAGCGCGACCACCGCCGCGGCCGCCATAAGGACGGCACGGCGACGCCCGCCACGACCGGAACGGGACGGGGCGGCGGGGGCGGCCGAGGCGGCTACGGGAACGGAGGCGGCCGGGGGCGCGGAAGCGGGGAACGGCGCGGGGGAAGACACCGGAGACACCGGGGGCGGCACGGGTACGGACGCCGATGAACCGCGGCCGTCCGGCCCGAACGGCACGCTGGGCTGGGTCGGGGTGTACTCCAGCGGGATCTCCGGGGTGTCGCCCACCTCCTGGGCCATCAGCAGCATCCGCTCGACCTCGTCGGCGGTCAGCCGCTCCTCCGGAGCCCGCCGCAACAGCCCTTCGACGACCGGCTTCAGCGGTCCGGCCGCCTCGGGAACGGGGATCTCGTCGAAGACGACGGCGTGCAACACCCCGGCCAGGGACTCGCGGAAGAACGGGGATTCACCGCTCACCAGCGTGCAGAGCAGCACCCCCAGCGACCACAGGTCCGACTCCGGCCCGGTACGCCGCCCCGACATCCGCTCCGGCGCGGTGTATTCGGGCGAGCCCACGAACGAGCCGGTCTCGGTGATCGTGGTGGACCCGGTGACCTGCGCGATCCCGAAGTCCGTCAGCACGACCCGGCCGGTGCCCGACTCCACCAGCACGTTGGCGGGCTTGATGTCCCGGTGCAGCACCCCGCGCGCGTGCGCGGCGCGCAACGCGCCCAGCAGCGCGCTCGCGATCCGCCCCGCCTCACGCGCCCCGACGGGGCCTTCCGAGCCCAGCCGGTCGGCGAGCGAGAACCCGTCGACCAGTTCCATGACGATCCAGGCGCAGTCGTCCTCCTCGATCACATCGTGGAGGACGATCACGTTCGGATGCTTGATCTGTGCGACGGTCCGGGCCTCACGCAGGGTGCGCTCGCCGCGCAACTGCGAGTCGAAGGCCGTGCGCCCCTCGTCCACATGGAGTTCCTTGACCGCGACATCGCGTCCCAGCAACTCGTCGACGGCCCGCCAGACCGTGCCCATTCCGCCGCGTCCGAGCCGTGTGGCCAACCGGTAGCGGTTGGCGATCAGACGGCCTTCTCCCCCGGTACCCATGGGCTCATCTTGCCTCACGGCACGGCGGCCCTCGAACACCGGACCACCGACCCACCCCCACGGGCGATTGAGCCAGGGCGCGCCATACGGGAACGTAGAGCATGCCGATGTTAAAGGGGCGGACCGCGGCCGCCCCCATCGGGCTCAAAAGTGGGCCGCCCCGCGGCGGGGGTCCACGGGGCGGCCAGTCGGAGGGGGACGGGAAGGGTCAGTTGGTGACCTTCCACGTCCGGGAATCACTCAGCAGCTTGCGCAGGGCCGGATCCTTCACCGCACTCGTGCCGTCCGTCGCCTTCGCGGTGACCTTGTGGCTCGCACCGTCGCCCGGGACACCCAGCTCCGCCGGGGTGACGCTCGTCCTGCCGTTCGCGGCGGTGACCTCCGCCCCGTCCACATACCACTTCAGCGACGCGCCCTTGGGCACGTCCACCTCGATGCCCGCCGACCGCTTGACGGCCGTCGCGGTGGCCGTACGGCTGCTGAGCGCGCTGGCGTGGCGGTAGAAGCCCGCGATCATCGCCTCACGGCCGGGGAGGCTGAACTCCCGCCCCAGGGTGCGCATGATCGAGTTGTCCGTGGGTCGGTTGATGCCCTTGGGGTAGTAGCGGCCGCCCTCGTAGGCGCCGACCGTGCCGCCGTCGGGTGAGATCTGGCCGATCCAGCGGTACCACTTCTTCTGCTGGGCGGTCAGCTGCGCCGCGCTCAGCTTCGTGGCGTTGGACTCGCCGGGCTCGGCGCCCGTGTAGGTGCCGTACTCCGGGTAGAAGTACTCGTCGGCCAGCTTGCCGAGCGAGTGGCCGGTCTCGTGGACCGCGATCTGGTCGGAGTCGGGGTGGTCGGAGGCGGCGGTGGCGATGCCGTCATAGCCGACCTGCGAGGTGAGGGTGTAGCCCGCGCCGCCGTACTTGGTGGAGTTGGACAGTACGACCACCAGATCGGCCTGCGGCGCCTTGGCCGCGTAGGACTCGACCTTGGCGGTGTCGACGCACAGCAGCCGCTCGATGTCGTCGCACCAGAAGTACGAGCCGAGGGCGGTGTCCTTGACGACGCCCTTGGAGGGGTCGCCGGAGACACCGGACTGGTTGGAGACGGCGTCCACGGTCCAGACGTTGAAGAGGTCCTTGTACGAGGCGTAGGGCTGCACAGCGGACATCTGCTGCCACTTGGAGCGCGCGTCGGCGTGGAAGTCCTCCTGCTGGCCCGCGGTGTAGCCGTCGCCGATGAAGACGACGTCCAGCTTGTCGGCCGTGGTGCCGTTGTCGACGACCGAGCCGACCTGGCCGTCGGCGGCGGCCTCCTTGGCCGACAGGGAGCGGGCGGCGCGGGCCAGCCGCTCGGGGGTGGCGGCCGGGACCTCGGTGTGGCGGGGGTGGCCGCCCGGGCCGGTGAAGTACTCCACGTCCAGGGCGCGCTGCGACGAGGCGGCGTCAGCGGCGGCGGACGAGCCGGTCGAGCCGGACGCTCCGGGCGACGCGGTGGCCGGAGCGGTCATGGCCGCGGCCGCCGCCAGGGCGATGCCTCCGGCGACGGCCGCGGTGCGCAGGGGGATGCGGCTGCGTATGCGGCTCCGTATGCGTCTGCGCACGGTGACTCCCGAAGTCCTCGCGATAAGCGGCCAGTTAAGCAGGATTAATTCGCCGCTCAACCTAAGGGGTCCGGGTGTCGGGGGCAATGGGAATTAGGGAAGTGGCTAGGAAATCGGGCACCACACAACCCTGCGGCGCGCTCCTCGCTCAACCCCTGCCGCTCACCCCTTCCGGCACGCGCTCAGCCCCTCCCGCACGCCCCTTCCGGCCTGCCGTTCAGCCCCTCCCCTCGCGCCCCCTCCCGTCACGCGCCAGCCGCAACAGCCGGTCCAGCACCCGGCGGCCCCCGGCCCGGATCCCGTCGTGCTCGAACTCGTCCGTCACCCAGGTGCGCAGGCCCCGGATCGCCCGCGCGGTGGCCAGGGAGTGCCCCGTGTCCACGTACAGGTCGTCGTGGTAGATCACGGCGGCCACCGGCACGGTGTTACGGGCCAGCCGCTCGGCGTCGTACAGCGGGCCCCAGCCGGTGCGCGCGGCGAGCAGCTCGGCGGTGCGGGCGAGCGGGCGCAGCGCCGCGTGGGTGTCGAGCATCCAGGGGTGCACCGTCTCGCCCGTAAGGAGCACCGGACGGTCCTCCGCGACCGCCTTACCGGCGTCGAACGCGGGGAATTCGGCGCGGACCCGCTCCGCGGCCCAGTCGGTGGCCCGGCCGTCCTGGGCGTAGGTCGACTCCAGCAGGAGGCTGTAGAGCGGGATGGCGGCGCGCGAGAGGACGGCCGCCGTCTGCTCGCGGAAGGCGTCGCTCAGCCGCGGCCCGTCGGCGGTGGGCACGAACGCGTCCTCCAGGAGGTAGTGCAGCCGGTGCGAGCCGTCGCCGCTGCCGAGCAGGAAGCCGAGCTGCTGGAGGGCGGGGACGGTGAGCCGGGTCCCGTCCGTCAGGACCTCCTCATGGTCGGTCAGATGCCGCACCAGGGCCCGGATGGTGTCCGCGTCCCGCGGATAGCGGGCGTAGTGGGCGAGGGTCTTGCGCTCCATCCGCGGATAGGCGGTCCGGTAGACGGCGTCCACGTCGGTGCCGGGGCCGATCGCGGGCAGTCCGCCGGCCACCAGCACCGCGTCCAGCCCCTCGGGCGCATGGGACAGATAGCTCACCGCGCAGAAGCCGCCGAAGCTCTGGCCCAGCACGGTCCACGGGCGGTCCCCCATGAGCCGGCGCCGGATCAGCTCGCAGTCGCGGACGATCGCGTCGGCGCGGAAGTGGGAGAGGTACGCGGCCTGTTCCCCGGGTCCGCCGCGCAGCGGCAGCGTCTGGCGGTTGGCCGGGGTGGAGCGGCCGGTGCCGCGCTGGTCGAGCAGGAGCACGCGGTATTCGTCCAGCGCGCGGTCCAGCCAGCCGGAGCGGCCCACCGGACGGTCCGCGCCACAGCCGGGCCCGCCCTGGAGGTACAGCAGCCAGGGGAGCCGCTCGCGCTCGGCGGCGGATTTGCCCGCGGCGACGACCTCTCGTGCGTAAAGCCGGATCAGCTCGCCCTCGGGAGCCTTATGGTCGAGCGGTACGTCGAAGTGATAGTCGGCGAGGAGCAGTTCCGGCTGACGGACGGTCGTCACGGCGCCCGGCCCGGCCGGTACCGCTGTGCTTGCCTGCTGCATCCTTCAATCCTCACGTTAAATGGACTTAGCCCGGCGATTAAGTTACCGCCGGGGAGAAGAGGGCACGGTGGCCGACAGAAGCGCCGGTGACGGGCGGACGGCGGGAACGGTGGCGGGGGCGGCCGGGGCGGAGTCGACCGCCGAGATAGGGCGCCGGGTGCTCAGACTGCGTACCGAACGCGGCTTCACCCAGCGGCAGTTGGCCGAGCCCGCGTACACCGCCGCCTATGTCTCCACCCTCGAGGCCGGGAGGGTGCGCCCCTCCGAGGCCGCACTGCGCCACCTCGCGGACCGGCTCGGTGTCAGCTACGACGAGCTGACCACCGGCCGCTCACCGCGTGATGCCACCCGGCTGCGGGCCGCCGTCACCGACGCCCGGCGGGCGCTGGCGACCGGCGCCGCCGAGGACGCCGCCGGGCTCTTCGCGGAGGTGCGCGACGAGGCGGAGCGGCTCGGGTTCGCCGAGGAGCGCTCGGCGGCGCTGCTGGGGCTCGGCGACTGCGCGCTGGAGACCGGTGACCTCACCGTCGCCCGCGACCACTTCGAGGCGGTGGAGCGGCTGCTCGCCGGGGAACCGCTGCCCCGCCGGATCCCGGCGATCCGCGGCCGGGCCGTGGCCCACCTCCTCGCGGGCGAACTGCGCTACTCCTGCTATCTACTGGAGAGCGCCATCGACGAGCTCAACGCCTCGGGGCTGCACGACCCGTACGCGCTGCTGCTGCTCTATACGGCGGCCATCGCGCCCTATATGGACATGGGGGCACACGCCCGTGCGGTACGCGCCGCCGAGTTGGCGCTCGCGCTGGCCCCGAGCGTGGACGACCCGGGGCTCATCGCCCGGATGCACCGCGGAGTGGCCCGCACCCTGATCGCCGAGGGGCGGACGGCCGAGGCCGACGCCTCCCTGGCCAAGGCGCAGGAGCTGTACGAGCAGCTCCGCATCCACACGGACCTGGCGCACTGCCACTGGATGCGCGGCTATGTGCACGCCCAGGACGGCAATCTGGAGCGCGCCGAGCGCGAACTGCGCACCGCCCGCGACATGCTGGCCTCCAAGCGGGCCGCGCTGTTCACCGTGCAGGTCGAGGTCGAGCTGGCGGATGTGCTGCGCCGTCGCGGCCGTACGGCGGAGGCGGAGGCCCTGCTGCTGCCGCTGCTGGCGCGCACCCCCGCCGCGGGGGCCGCGGACACCGCCGGAGAGCCGGACAAGGCGTCGGGCGAGGCCGGGCTGACCGCCGACCGCGGCGCGGTCCACGCGGGCGGCGCCCACCGGCTGCTGGGGCTGATCGCGGACGAACGGGGCGACGCCGAGGCCGCGGAGGAGCACTACTGCGCGGCGCTGTCCCTGCTCGAACGCACCGGCGCCGCCGGTGACCTGGCCGACCTCTGCCGGCTGCTGGGCGATCTGCTGCGCCGGGAGGGCCGCCTGGAGGCCGCGATGGACGCCTACCGCACCGGGCTCGGCCACCGCGCCGCGCCCGGCACCACCACCCTGGGCCCGGCCCCCGCCGAGCCCCCCATGTGAGGCGTCCATCGGCCCCTCCCGCCCCCACCGACCGCCCGCCCGGCCCCTCCCCGTAGCTTCTCGGGGGCCGGCCGGCGCCTGGGTCGCCGGGCGGAGCGCCTGGTCGGGGCGCACCGCACGGCAGGCGGTCGGAGAGACGAACAGGCCGCCGCGTGTGGGGGTCGCGGCGGCCTGACCGCGGCAACGCCCCGCTGCCGTGTCCGCCGATCGCGCATCGGGAGGCACTCCGGCGCGGTCACGGGGCTGGGGTTCGGGACGACCCCACGGGGTGATGCGGCTTGAGATCCACTCTGCCTGCTCGGAGCCGCCGGGGAAATCCACCATTGGTCTCCCGTCACCCCCTCCGACCGGCGGGGGTGTTCCCTCCCACTGACGGAGCCAACCACTCCATATTCGCTCTCCGATGAGGCAGGCTGTCCGGGCAATGGGCATGACAGCTGAGGAGAGGGAGCGGCCGGTGATCCGTGTGGCTGTAGTGGACGACGAGGCGCTCGTACGATCCGGTCTGCGACTGATCCTGGGCACGGCCCCGGACATCGAGGTGGTCGCCGAATGTTCCGGAGCCTTCGCGGTGGACACGGTGCTGGGCAGCAGGGCCGATGTGGTGCTGCTCGACATCCGGATGCCGGACGCCGACGGGCTCAGCGTCCTCAGACAGCTGCGGGCCGCACCCCGCTCCCCCGCCGTGGCGATGCTGACGACCTTCGACGTCCAGGAGTACCTGGCGGCCGCGCTGCGCGCCGGGGCCGCGGGCTTCCTCCTCAAGGACACCGATCCGGAGCAGCTCGTACGGGCCGTGCGCACGCTCGCCGAGGGCGGCAGCGTCCTCGACCCGGCCGTCACCCGCGCCGTGATCGGCGGCTATCTCGCCGCCGAGGCGGAGGCGACGGCAGCCGAGGCCGTCGAGGCGCTCACCCCGCGCGAACGCGAGGTGCTGACGCTGCTGGGCGAGGGGCTCGCCAATCCGCGGATCGCCGAGCGGATGGGGCTGGCGCCCAGCACCGTCAAGGACCATGTGCGGGCGGTGCTCGGCAAGTTGGGCGGGCTCAACCGCGTCCAGGCGGCGATCGTCGCCGACCGCGCCGGGCTCGTCACCAGCCGTCCGCCGATAGGTGGCCCCCGGTGACCGTCTCCCCGCTGCCCCCGCCCCGGAGTTCGTCCCCCGGCACGCCGGGCACGCCCGGTACGTCCGGCGCGTCCCCGGCCGCGTCGCCCGCGCCCGCCTCCTCCCCCGCCTCGCCGCCGCCCGCCCCGGCCTCCCGGCGGCGGCTGCCGCGGCGGGTCACTCGCTGGGGCTCGCTGATCGTCCCCGTCCTCCTGGCGATCGCCGACGCGCTGCTCGTCAACGGCATCACCTTCGGTCTCGAGCTCAACGTCTCGCTGGTGGCGGCGGCCGCGCTGCTGGTGCGCCGGAAGCTGCCCGCCCTGGTCTTCCTGGTCACGCTGCCGGGGATCCTCATCGGCTACGTCTGGTTCGCGCCGATGATCGCCCTCTACACGGTGGCCCGACTCCGCCCCGACCGGCGGCTGCTGGGGGTCTCGGCGCTGCTGCTGGCCGCCGCGCACTTCATCCCCTGGCCGGTCTCCGACTTCGAGCCGACCGCGTACCGGGAGAACACCCTCACGCTGATCGACGCGTGTGTGACCTCGGTGGGACCCATCGCGCTGGGCCTCCTGGTGCGTACGCGCGGGGAGCTCGCCGCCCGGATCGAGGACCTGACCCGCAGCCGCCGCCACGCCGACGAGCTGATCGCCGAGCAGGTGCTGTCCACCGAACGCGCCCGGCTCGCCCGCGAGATGCACGACGTGGTCGCCCATCAGGTCAGCCTCATCAGCCTTCAGGCGGGTGCGGTGCAGATCAGCGCGGAGGACGCGAAGGCGCGGGAGGGCGCGCGGACCATCCGCGAGCTGTCCGTGCGGACCCTGGACGAACTCCGCCATATGGTCGGCATCCTGCGCGCGGCGGGCGGCGACCACGAGGAGCTGACCCCGCAGCCCCGGCTGGCGGATCTGCCCCGGCTGATCGAACTCAGCGCGCTGGACGTCAGCTTCGAGACGGACAGCGCGACCCAGCGGCCGGGCCACTCGGAGGCGGTGGAACGGGCCGCCTTCCGCATCGTCCAGGAGGCGCTCACCAACGTCCGCAAGCACGCGCCGGGGGCGCGGGTGACGGTACGGGTGAACGACGCGGAGGGGGCGGGACCTGGCGAGGATCGTGAGGCGGTTCAGGAAGCGACTCACGCGGCGGCGCACGGGGCGGCGGACGAGGCGGCTCACGGAGCGTCTCAAGCGGCGGAGGAGACGCGGGGCCTGCGGGTCGAGGTGCGCAACGGCCCGCCCGACGCCTCCGCCGTGGCCCCGGGGCTGCCGGGCGGCGGTCACGGTCTGGTCGGGCTGCGGGAGCGCGCACAGTTGCTGGGCGGCACGCTGGAGGCCGGCCCCACGGAGGAGGGCGGCTTCGTCGTACGGGCCGACTTCCCCAAGACCCCGCGCGTCACGGGTCCGGCATGAGCGGGCGGCGTACAGCCCTGCGCGCCCCCGCAGGCGTACGGACACCCCTGGGCGGACGAACGGCTCCGGGCGCCGTATGCGGATCGGTGGAAGTCGGCTGCGGTTCGGTGGCGCCCCGAAGGGGTGCGGGGCCGTGTCGATGTGCGGCTCCGCCGCGCGGGCGCGACCAGCCACGACGGCGCCGCGGACGATCGACGGCAGGTCAGGGCACTTCCGGCGGAGCGCTTAGGCCGACAGGGGGTCGACCGCGTCCTCGTCGTCCTCGTCCAGCTCCGTGGCCGCCCCCAGGTCGGGGTAGACGTCGAACAGCCGCCGCACCCCCAGGGCCGCCAGCACCCGGTGCACATGCGAACCGTGTGCGGCGTCCTGCGGCGGCAGGATCAGCCGCAGCCGGCCCGAGCACGACCGCATCAGCCGCCGCGCCGCGATCAGTACGCCGACCCCGCTGGAGTCGCAGAACCGGACCTCCGAGAGATCCAGAACCAGCCAATGGCGGCCCTCGGCGACCGCGTCGTGGACGTGCTGCCGGACTGCGGGGGAGGTCACCAGGTCCATTTCTCCCGAGACCTGGAGAACGACCCACTCCCCCCGCCGGTCCTCCATCACCTTCAACGTCACGCGCCCGAAGCCCTTCGCTCGCCGCTAACCGGAATTTGCTGTTCCCGGGCGGCTGCCCGCCCGTCGGCGCATGAAACTCCCCCAGGCATACGCCTTGAGGAACGACCCTATGCCGCGCCGAAGCGTTTCGTCTCCCCGATCCTGCGTAAAGCGACCGTCCCCATACCATGCGCGGCCTCGTTCTCACGCACTTTGCCTGATGGACGCGTGTTGTGAGAGCCACCGGCATTACATTCGATATGAACGTGGGCATAGTGCCTGGAGGGCCGGCCGGACAACTCGGGATGGGGGCCGCATGACGAATGACGCACCGCCCCGCTGGGACCGCAGGATGCAACAGCGTCTGGCACGCGGCGAAGCGGCCGCACTCGCCGAGCTCTACGACCGATTTGCCTCACTTGTCCATAATTTGGCACATCGGGTCCTCGAGGACGAGACCGGTGCCGACCGCGTCACCAGGGAAGTCTTCGGCTACGTCTGGGAGAACCCGGACGCGTACGACCCCCAGCAGGGCTCGCTGCGCGCCTGGATCGCCATGCTCGCCCAGCGCCAGGCGGTGCACCGGCTCCGCACGTCACAGACCGCCTCGGCCCGCGAGGACACCCTCACGAGCGAGGCCCTGGAGGAGCGGATCCACGAGGCGTCCGTGGCCGCCCGCGCCGACTACATCGTCACCTCCATGCCCGCCCCGCTGCGCGCCGCCCTGGAGCTCGCCTACTTCGACCGCCGCGACTACCGCCAGGCCGCGGCCGCCCTCGGGGTGACGGAGGACGAGGCCAGGCGCCGCCTCCGGCTGGGCCTCCAGCTGCTGTCCACGGCCCATGTCCAGCCGCCCCGCGCGGTCTCGCCTCCCGGCTACGGACGGGCGCTGTGACCGGGCGCGGCGGGCCGGACCCGTACGACGACGCCTACGGCGAGAGCTCCGGCGGCTCCAGGGACGGGAGAGACGGGCCCGGACGGGGCAGCGACGCGGATCCGCCGTCCCACCCCGCCGGGCCACCACGCATACCGCCGCCGCGGTCGGCCGCCGAGGACAGCGGCCACTGGCCGGGCGCCCTGGACGGCGGCATCCCCGCCCCACGCCCGCCCACGGCGGACGAGGCGGCGGCGGAATGGACACCGGAGCCCGATTCGGCACCCACCCCGGAACCCGCCGCGGACTCCGCACCGGAAGCGACACCGATACCCGAGCCGCGCCCTGGCCAAGAGCCGGAACCAGCCCTGGGTCCCGAACCGGAACCGACCCCCGGCCCCGAACCGGAACCAGCTCTGGGCCCCGAACCGGAACCGACCCTTGGCCCCGACCCGGAAGCGAATCCGGAACCAGAACCGGAGCCGCGTCCGCACCCGGAACCGCCCGCCTCCGCATTGCTCCCCGCACCCGCGGCCACGCCCGCCCCACCGGCCGCACCCCTGGCGGCGCCCACGCCCTCCGCGGCGCATCCGCTTCCGCACGATCTGCTCCGCTCGCTGCTCGGCGCCTGGGCGCTGACCGCGTGCTCGCAGGAGGAGACCTCCGCCGTCGAGTCGCATCTCAACCACTGCCCCTCCTGCGCCGAGGAGGCGCTGCGGCTGCGTGACGCCGTCGGGCTGCTGCACACCGAGCACAGCCTGGACCTCGACCCGATGCTGCGCTCCCGGGTGCTCGCGGGCTGTCTGGGCCGCCGCCCGGCCCGGATACCCATGCCCGGCTGGGCCGGTGCCTACGACGCCGAGGCCGCCCGGCTGGACGCGCTGCTGCGCGACATGGGCGAGGCCGAGTGGCGTGCGCCGGTGCGGCTCAAGTGGTTCGACGGGCGGCGGCTCACCGGCCGGGACACCACCGTCGCCGGGGTGATCGGCCATCTGATGGTCGTGGACGGCATCGTCGCCGCCTCCCTCGGCCTCCCCGACCCGATGGGCGCCGGCGCCCCCGGCTCGCCCCTGGCCCGTACGGAGGCGTACTGGCACCACGAGCCCGGCGCCGCGTACGGGGCCGGTCCGCCCGGGGCGGTACGGGAGTTGTGGCGCGAGCAGGGCCATGCCCTGGTCCGTACGGCGTCCTTCGCCGGGCGCGGGGTCGCGGAGCTCGATGTGCCGTACGGGGACTTCGCGCTGCCGATCCGCGACGCGTTCCTCGACCGTGCCCTGGAGTGCTGGGTGCACGCCGGGGACATCGCCGAGGCCATCGACTACCCCTATGAGCCACCGGCCTCCGCCCACCTCAAGGCCATGATCGACCTGTGTGCCCGGCTGCTTCCGGGGACGCTGGCCGAGCGGCGCCGGGCCGGGCTCGCGTCCCCGCCCCGCCGGCTGGTCGAGGCGGGCACCCCGGGCCGTACGCTCCATCTCCAGGTGGAGGGCACGGGTGGCGGCGACTGGTACATCCCGCTGGACTCCCCGGCGGCGATGGCCGCGCCGGAGGAGGCGGTGGCGACGATCGCGCTGGACCAGGAGGCGTTCTACCTGCTGGCGTCCGGGCATGTACCGCCGCAGGAGGCGGCGGCGGGCCTGTCCGGCGACACCGAGGCGATCCGGGATGTGCTCTTCGCCACAGCGTCCCTGTCCCGCCTCTGACCGAGCCCTCCGAGTCAGTCGAAGACGACCGTCCGGTGCCCGTTGAGCAGCACCCGGCGCTCGCTGTGCCACTTCACGGCGCGGGCCAGCGCCTGGCACTCCACATCGCGGCCGACCGCCACCAGCTGGTCCGGGGTGAGCCCATGGCCGACGCGCTCGACCTCCTGCTCGATGATCGGGCCCTCGTCCAGATCGGCGGTCACATAGTGGGCGGTGGCCCCGATCAGCTTGACCCCGCGCGCATGCGCCTGGTGGTACGGCTTGGCGCCCTTGAAGCTCGGCAGGAAGCTGTGGTGGATGTTGATGATCCGGCCCGACAGCGCCTTGCACAGGTCGTCGGAGAGCACCTGCATATAGCGGGCCAGGACCACCAGTTCCACGTGCTCCGCGCGCACCAGGTCCAGCAGCCGGGCCTCGGCCTCCCGCTTGGTGTCCTTCGTCACGGGGATGTGGTGGAACGGGATCCCGTAGGAGCCGACCAGCTCCTGGAAGTCGGTGTGGTTGGAGACCACCGCGGCGATCTCGACCGGCAGCGCACCGATCCGCGACCGGAAGAGAAGGTCGTTCAGACAGTGCCCGAACTTGCTGACCATGAGCAGGATGCGCATCTTCTCGTCGGCGCGGTGGATCTCCCAGTCCATCTGGAAGGACTCGCCGACCGCCGCGAAGCTGGCCCGCAGGTCCTCCACCTTCACCGGCGAGACGGCGCGGAAGGCCACCCGCATGAAGAAGAGCCCGGTGTCACGGTCCCCGAACTGCTGGCTGTCCTCGATGTTGCAGCCGGTCATGAACAGATAGCTCGACACGGCGTGCACGATGCCCTGCTTGTCCGGGCAGGACAGCGTCAGGATGTACTGGTCGGGGACGGGATGTGACTCGCTCATGACTCCATAGCGTCCCACACCCGCGGCCGCTCCCCGCATCCGCGACGTCGTTCAGACCGCCTGCGTCATGATCGCCAGTACTTCGAGGGTGCGCGGTGGGGTGTCCGGGTCCTCGCCGTCGTTGGTGGCCAGCCGCACATGGGCCTCGCGGGCCGCCCGTACGGCCTCCGGCCAGCCATGGTGCTCGAGGTACGCCGAGACGGGGGCGTCCGCGCCCACCTGGTGCATGATCCTCAGCACCCGCAGCACGGCGACATCGACCAGCGCCGCCTCCTGCGAGTCGCGGAAGATCGTCCCGACGTACTTCTCGGCGGACCAGTTGTCCAGCCAGGTGTCCTCGACCAGCCGGTAGACGGCGTCCGTCACATCCCCGTACCCAGGCTGGCCGGCCAGCCAGCACTCCTGCTGGAAGACGGGATCCGAGAGCATGTGCAGCGCCGAGCGCACATTGGTGCGCCAGCGCCACCAGGGCATGTCATTGACAGGCATGGCTCCCATGGTGGTCGAGCGACGGGCGCGACGGGAAGACTTCTCCGAACCTTGCACAGTCACTGATCGTACGTTCTTCACACAGAGAGACGGATCGGCCCCCGCTGTTCACCTCTACGTCACCATCCCTTGTCTTGTCATAGCGGCTGCGTTCCTCGCGAAGCGACAGGCTCGCTTGCCATGACCGGACGGCGACGCCCTTCCTCCCGCCCCTTCCGAGCCGCCGTGGCGGCACTGTGTACGGCGGTCGGCGCGTCGCTGCTGTCCGGCTGCGGCGCGGTGCTGTCGAACAAGAGCGACAGCGACGCCATCACCGTCATGACCTGGGCCCCCGAGGGCACCAAAGCGACCAATATGCCGGGAATGCCCGCCATGGCGAAGGCATTTGCCCGCTGGGTCAACGACTCCGGTGGCATCCACGGCCGCAAGCTCGAAGTCGTCACCTGCAACGAGCGCAACGACGCCGTCCAGGCCGCCGGCTGCGCCCAGCGGGCCAAGGAGGACAAGGCCGTAGCGGTCGTCGGCTCGTACAGCCAGTACGGCCGGGCCTTCATCTCCCCGCTGGAGGTCGCCGGCATCCCCTACATAGGCGGCTACGGGCTGACGCAGGAGGAGTTCGACAGCCCGTACTCCTATCCGGTCAACGGCGGCCAGGCCGCCCTCCTGGTGGGCAACGGCCGCCAACTGGCCTCCCGCTGCGAGCGCACCGCGCTCGTGCGCCCCGACACCATCGCGGGCGACGAGCTCCCCCAGCTCCTCAACACCGGCCTCAGGGCGGGCAATCGCGCCGCCGCCCGTGACGTCCGCGCCCCCGAGGACGCGGGCGACTACAGCAAGCAGGCCGCCACCGCCCTGGAGGGCGTCGGCGCCGACAGCTCCCTCGGCACCGCCGACCAGGGCGCGGCCCTGGGGAGCTCCTGCGTCACCGCGGCGCTCGGCAACCGCACCGGCACCTTCTTCGACTCCTTCCGCCGGGTCCAGGAAAACCATCCGAAGGTACGGATAGCCTCCATCCTCGGCGGCGTCCGGCAGTCCCTGATCGACTCCACCGGCGGCACCTCCAGCCCCCTGGAGGGCACCTACGCCACCGGCTGGTACCCGGCCGGGGACGATCCGCGCTGGAACCCCATGAAGAAGGTCATCAACAAGTACGCCTTCGACGACAACCGCATCGATCCGGACGACCCCGGTACGCAGACCACCTGGATCGGCTACACGGTGCTGCGCTCGGTACTGATGTCCCTGCACGCCGACGACATCAGCGCCCGCACCGTGCGCAACGCGCTGGACAACGGCCACGCGGTCAACACCGGCGGGCTGACGCCGACGCTGCGCTGGGGCTACGACGACACCCTGCACGTGCCCAACTACTCGCGGATCGTCAACGCGGACGTCACCTACCAGATGGTGCGGGACGGCCGGCTGGTGGCGGTGCGCAAGGGCTTCGTCAACGTGTCCAAGATCCTGGAGCACTACCACCCGGCGGACTGAGCCGCCCCTGTCCCGGCAGGCCGCGCCGGGGACG
This sequence comes from Streptomyces yongxingensis, assembly GCF_055597465.1. Lineage (NCBI taxonomy): Bacteria > Bacillati > Actinomycetota > Actinomycetes > Kitasatosporales > Streptomycetaceae > Streptomyces > Streptomyces yongxingensis. The sequence continues at coordinate 6,258,173 of NZ_CM145717.1, read as the reverse complement.
GCGGCACCGCCGCCCCGGCCGCCCGGTCACAGGTCGGTGGCCTGGCGCGAGGTGAGGCCGTACTGGGAGGCGATCGGGTTCCACAGCCCCGAGGCCGTCTTCTTGGCCTGGGTCGCCTCGCCGCTCGCCCGCTCGGCCGCCCCGACCCGGGGCGAACGGCGGGCCTTGCCCTTGGGGCAGCCCTTCTTGCCGCCGACCTGGTCGGCCCAGGCCGCGTACTCGTTGTCGGCCCTCGCCGAGGACTTCCACGCCCTGGTGAGCGACGCGGTCAGCCGCGCGTGGTCGGGCAGCTTGTCCACCGAGAGCTTGCCCAGCCGGGTCACCAGGTCATTGCGCTGGCCCGCGGCGGTCCGCAGATCCGATGCCGCGGTGGTCAGGTCCTTGCAGGACTTGATGTTGTCCACGGCCTTGATCACCGACGCCCGGCTGTTGTTGCTGTCGGCGAGCAGCGCGTCCAGCGCCTTCGCCTGCGTCTCGACGGGGTCGGCGGCCTTGGACGACTCCGCGGCGCTCGGCGAGGAGCTGCTCAGCGTCGCGTTGTCCTTACCGTCGTCGTCGCCGCCCATACTGAGCACGGCTCCCGCGGCGAGCCCGGCGACGGCGCAGCTCGCCACCACCACGACGCCGATGAGCATGCCCCGCGACATCCGGCGCCGCCCACCGCCGCCACCATCCCGGTGGCCGGACGGCGGTTGCGGAACGTCCGGGCCGAACTGCGGAAGCTGCTGCGTCTCATCGGCCCCGCCGCCACCGCCGCTGTCGCGGAACAGACCGTCGAACTCCGAGGGCGGCGGCCGGTCCCCGGGAAGGCCGGGGCGGATCGCGTACGGGGCGCTGCCGGGCCGCTCCGGAATCGGCGCGGGCGCGGCGGGCGTGGGCGGGAGCACCGCGGTCTCTTCCGCGGCCTGGGCCGCGGGGGGCTGCTGACGGTGGGCGCCCCGGCGGCCGGGGCGGACGGCGCGGAGCTGGGTGGTGGACTCGGCCGGTGACTCGGGCCGGTTCTCGGGCGGCAGCGGCGCGCTCTTGACCGGGGCGAGCGTGGTGGTGGGGGTGTCCAGGGGCGGCGGGGCCTCACCCGGGACCGGGGGTATGACCTGGGTCTCGTCCGCGTCCCCTGCAGGCTGCGGCGGCAACACCTGGGTCTCGTCGGCGGCCTGGTACGGCGGCTGCTGGGGCTGGTGCGGCGACGGCGCGTTGTGCGGCGGCTGCTGGGCGGCGTGCGGCGGCTGGGCGGTGTGTGGCGGCTGGGCCGGTCTCTCCGGGGCCGTCCAGCCCTGCTGCTGCCCGTACGGCTGCGCCTCGGGCGGCGGCGGTGCGCCGAACCCGGCCTGCGGAGGCAGCTCCCCCTGTGGCGGCGGGGCGCCGAACTCACCCGGCGGCGGCAGTTCGCCCTGCCGCGGCGGTTCCGGAGCGCTCTGCGGCCCCCAAGGCTGCCCCCACGCCTGTCCCCCGGCCGGGGCCCCCTGCTGGGCGTCCGAGGGCCTGTAGTCCCCCTGGGCAGGCAGCACAACCCCCTCGCGCACAGGCTGCGCGGGCGGGACCGCGGGAAGCCGCGGCTCATTCCCCTGACCGCTCTGCGTCACCGGGACTCCTTGGTTATACGGAACGACGGAATCGTCGGGTCACGCTACCGGTTCCCCAGAGGGCGCGGTGCCCATGAGCCCATCGGGACGGAGAGAGACTGGTCACCGCGACATGGGGCACATCGCCACGATCGGGGGCGATATGAACCCCATCCGCACCCGCGGTAAACACAACGCAACACACTCCACAACACCCATGCCTCAACACACGCGCATCAGCCACCACAACACAACGCACCCGTAGCACCCACACCACGCAACGCCCCACAACGCACCCGCACCCGGCGGAATCCCAGGGCGAATCCCTGACCGGATCTCTGGCCGAATCTCTGGCCGGATCTCAGGCCACCTGCATCTGGAGCCGCGCCCCGAACTCCCGCACCACCGGCTCGTCCCGGTACGGCTCCAAGCGCTGCTGGAAGTCGTCCAGATACTCCGCGCCCCGGTTGGACCGCAGCGTGCCCAGCAGATCCACCGCCTGGGCGCCCACATGGCACGCCTGCTCCACCTCGCGCTGCTGCACATGCGCGGTGGCCAGCAGCAGCAGCCCGATCGCCCGCCGCCGCACCCGCCCCTCCGGATGCCCCTCCAGGGCCTCCTCGGCGCGCCGCCGGGCCTGCTCGGCCTGGCCCAGGTCGCGGTGACAGTGGGCCAGCTCATCGGCGAGATAGGCATGGTCGAAGTGGCGGATCCAGATGGGTTCGTCGCCCGTGACGGAGCCCGAACCGCTGCCCACCGCCCGCTCCATGGCGTCCAGCGCCCGCCCGGCCGCGGACTGGCAGGCCCGCGCGTCCCCCATCAGGGCGTGGCCGCGCGCCTCGGCCGCCAGGAACATCGATTCGGCACGCGGCGGCACCTGGCCCCGCGCGCCCTCCTGCGCCGCCTTCGCCAACTGGGCGATCTCTCGCGGATTGCCCAGTTGGGCGGCGAGATGGCTCATGCTGGCGGCGAGCACATAGCCGCCGTAGCCCCGGTCCCCGGCGGCCTGGGCGAGCCGCAGCGCCTGGATGTAGTAGCGCTGGGCGAGGCCGGACTGCCCGGTGTCGACCGCCATATAGCCCGCCAGCTCGGTCAACCGCGCGACGGCCGCGAACAGTTCGCGGCCGATCGCCTCGGTGTACGAGCCGGCCAGCAGCCCGGAGACCACGCTGTTCAGATAGTGGACGACGACGGGGCGCACATGGCCGCTGCCGTAGCGGTGGTCCAGGTCGACGAGCGCGTCCGTCGTGGCCCGCACCGCCGCCACGTCGGACCGCCCCACCCGGGCGCCCGCGGTGCGCGCCACCTGGGCGTCCGCACCGGTGATCAGCCAGTCGCGGCTGGGCTCGACCAGCGCGGAGGCGGCGACCGTCGAGCCGCTGAGGAAGTCGCGGCGCCCCACATCGCTGCGCCACAACTCGCAGACCTGCTCTATCGCGCCGAGGACGGTGGGCGAGAACTGCAGACCGACCCCGGAGGCGAGGTTCTTGCCGTTGGCCATGCCGATCTCGTCGATCGTGACCGTACGGCCGAGCTTGCGGCCGAGCGCCTCGGCGATGATGCCCGGCGCCCGGCCCCGGGGCTGCTGACCACGCAGCCAACGGGCCACCGACGTCTTGTCGTACCGCAGATCGAGACCGTGCTCGGCGCCGCACATATTGACCCTGCGCGCCAACCCGGCGTTGGAGCAGCCGGCTTCCTGGATGAGCGCCTGCAGCCGTTCGTTCGGCTGCCGCGCCACGAGCGGCCTAGCGGCCATGGCATTACCCCCAGTGACTGCTTGCGTTCTCGGCGTATCCGTCCCTGTTGCTGAGTGATGCCCCGCAGATATCGCAGGTATACGGCGAATGCGGAACTTGCCCGTATTGACCGCATCGTTCGCGTACGGCGCCGATCCGAGTCCGGGACCGCCCTCCCCCTGGCGCTGCGGCATGGCCGCCGGACACTCGCACGCCCGTCACGCATGGTGGCTACCCGCTTACACAGCCGCAACCCCACACGCGCCCCCGCCCGTGCACCCATGCGCCCCGCCGTGCCGTCGCCGCGCACCCCGGACCCCCGACGGCGCCGCCCGTGCGGGGGCCCGGCCGTAACCCTCGTTGACGGCGGAAGTTGTCCTGTGCGTGGAAGAGACCATGGACGTGACAGGACCATCGCGGTTCCCCGCGGGAACCTCGCAGATCCCTCAGCAGCGCGGGGAGCGACTGCGCGACGCGGCGGTGCGGTACGCCGAGGAGCGACATTGGGACGTGCTCTCCGGCGCCTGGCTCGAGGCCGTGGACGGGGTGGAGCGCTGCTCCTGCGAAACCGCCGACTGCCCGGCCCCCGGCGCCCATCCGACCGGCCGGGACTGGGTGAACCAGGCCACCGGCAGCGCGGTCGTGGTCCGCCGCATGTGGGCCAGGACGCCGCGCGCCTCCATCCTGCTGCCCACCGGCCGCACCTTCGACGCGCTCGACGTCCCGGAGTCCGCGGGCTGTCTGGCGCTCGCCCGCATGGAGCGCCGCCAGGTCGAGCTGGGCCCGGTCACCTCCACCCCCGGGCGCCGGATGCTCTTCTTCGTCCTCCCGGGAGCCGCCGCCAAGGTCCCCGATCTGGTGCGGAATCTGGGCTGGCCGCCGAACGCGATCGACCTGACCGCCCGCGGCGAGGGCGACTATGTGGTCGCGCCGCCGACCCGGGTGGGGCTGCGCGGCCCGATCCAGTGGGCCCGGCGGCCCACCGCCGCCAACCGCTGGCTGCCCGACGCGGAGGAGCTGGTGAGCGCCCTGGCCTACGCCTGCGGCCGCGAGCGCCGCTGACACTCCGGAGGGCTCCCCGGCACGGCCCCTATCGTGGAGCGACGGCGGGGGCGTCGTGACCGGCCCCCGCGTGATACGTCGGTGGGACACGTCTCACAGGGAAACGGGGTAAGCCGGTGCCGCAGGATCAAGCAGCAGACAGCACACAGCCACAGTCGTCCCGGGCCGCCGCCGTGCGGGTGAGCGGCCTGTGGAAGCGTTACGGGGAGCAGGTCGCGGTCGCCGGAATCGATCTGGAGCTGCCCTCCGGGCAGTTCATCGGACTCGTCGGACCCAACGGCGCCGGTAAGACCACCACGCTTTCGATGATCACCGGCCTGCTGCGCCCCGACAAGGGGACCGTGGAGATCGGCGGCCATGACGTCTGGCGGGACCCGGTCGAGGTCAAGGCGCGGATCGGGGTGCTGCCCGAGGGGCTGCGGATGTTCGAGCGGCTCTCCGGCCGGGAGCTGCTCACCTACACCGGGCGGCTGCGCGGGCTGCCCGGCGCGGAGGTCGACCGGCGCGCCACCCAGCTCCTGGACGTCCTCGATCTCGCGGGCTCCCAGAGCAAGCTGGTCATCGACTACTCCACCGGTATGCGGAAGAAGATCGGACTGGCCGCCGCGCTGCTCCACAACCCCGAAGTCCTCTTCCTCGACGAGCCCTTCGAGGGCGTCGACCCGGTCTCCGCCCAGACCATCCGCGGCGTCCTGGAGCGCTACACCCGCTCCGGCGCGACCGTGGTCTTCTCCAGCCACGTCATGGAGCTGGTGGAGTCGCTGTGCGACTGGGTGGCGGTGATCGCGAGCGGGCGGATCCGGGCCCATGGCCCGCTGGCCGAGGTGCGGGGCGACGCGCCGTCCCTGCAGGACGCCTTCCTGGAACTGGTCGGAGCCAACCGGCGCCAGGCGGGCCAGAGCCTCGACTGGCTGGGCGGCGGCGCCCGATGACGCTCACCGACCCGCTCGACGCCAAGGGTCCGCTCGGCACCGCGGCGCCCGCACCGCCCGCGGTCCCCACCGGCTCCCCCACCCCCGTCTTCGTCTCGCTGAAGCTGGCGCTGCTGCGCAACGGGCTGCGCCAGTCCAGCGGCCGGCGGGCCGCGTACCTCACCTCGCTGGTGATGGCCATGCTGTTCGCCGTGTTGCAACTCCTCGGCCTGGTGCTGCTGCGCGGCACGCACCACGTCGACGCGCTGGTCACGCTCCTTACGGCGGTGCTCGCCCTCGGCTGGGCGGTGATGCCGCTGTTCTTCCCCGGCGGCGACGAAACCCTCGACCCGACCCGGCTGGTGATGCTGCCGCTGCGGCCGCGCTCGCTGATCACCGCGCTGCTGGTGTCCTCGCTGATCGGCATCGGCCCGCTGTTCACCCTGACCCTGGTGGCCGGTTCGGCGATCGCCGTCGCGCACGGAGCGGCGGCCGCGGCGGCGGGCGTCGTGGCCGTGGCGCTGACCGTGCTGGTGTGCGTGGCGCTGGCCCGCGCCGTCGCCACGGCCAACACCCGCCTCCTCACCAGCCGTAAGGGCCGCGATATGGCGGTGCTCAGCGGTCTGTTCGTGGCGATCGGCGCGCAGTTCGTGAACCTCGGGGCCCAGCAGCTCGGCGGTAAGAACGGCCTGTCCGTGCTGGAACCGGCCGCCGCGGTGCTGCGCTGGGTGCCGCCCGCGGCGGCGGTGGACGCCGTCCAGGGCGTGAGCGACGGCGCCTACGGGGTCGCCGCGGCTCAGTTCGCGCTGACGGTGGCCGCGTTGGCACTGCTGATGTGGTGGTGGCGGGGCACCCTCACCCATCTGATGACCACGCCGGACTCCTCCACGATCCAGGCGGCGGCGCCGCGCGAGCGGCGGTCCCCCGGCGCGGCCGACACCCCGGACGCCTCGGGCCCGTTCGCCCGGCTGCTGCCCTCCGGCCGCACCGGCACGGTGCTGCTGCGGACGCTGCGCTATGCCGTACGGGACCCCAAGACCAAGTCGGCATGGGTCACCTCGCTGGGCGTCGGCCTGCTGCTGCCCTTCATCACCGCGGCCCAGGGCAACGGCTCGATCTACTGGGCCTGCTGGGCGTCGGGCATGCTCGGCATGCTGATGTACAACCAGTTCGGCCAGGACACCTCCGCCTTCTGGATGGTCGCCCAGACGATCTCCTCGCCCCGCGACGCCTATCTGGAGCTGCGGGGCCGTGCGCTGGCGCTGCTCCTCGTCGCGGTGCCGTACGTGGCGGTGGCGGTGCTCGGCTGCGCCGCCTTCCTGAAGAACTGGTCGGCCGCCCCCGAGGCGCTCGGGATCGCCCTGGCGCTGCTCGGCTCGATGCTGGCGACCGGCGCCATGACCTCGGTGCTGGCCCCGTACTCCATTCCGCAGGACAGCGGCTACAAGAACGTCGTCCCGGCGCAGGCGGGGATCGCCTGGATCAGCATCTTCGGCGGGATGATCGTGGGTTCCGTACTGTGCGCGCCGGTGCTGGGCCTGACGATCTGGCTGCATGTCTCCGGGGCGCACGGCTGGCTGTGGGTGGTGTTCCCGCTGGGCGCGGTGTACGGCGCGGCGATCGCGGAGACCGGCCTGCGGGTGGCGGCGCCGCGGGTCGCGGCGCGGCTGCCGGAGATCCTGGCGGCGGTCAGCAAGGGGTGACGACGCGGGCACGGCCACGGGCACGAGCGGCGGGGCCGGGGGCGAGCCCCCGGCCCCGCCGCGTGCCGTCGTACGAAGCCTCCGCGCCCGACCGCCGGGCCCCCAATTGCCGTAACGTTCCGGCTAGTCGAGGTACTTGCTGTACACCCAGCCTCTGGTCCCGGCGCGAATTCCGGTCGTGGTCCGCTTGAGGATCTTTCCGTAGGACCAGCTGTTCTCAAAGCCCCGGGTGCGGCAGAAGTACCGGAAGGAATCCCCTCGGTAAAGCGTCCCTATAGCGCGGTACCGCTTTCCCGGTCCGGTGCGGAATCTCGCGCCACTGGTCGAGACCTTGAAATTGACATCCGGGGAATTGAACTGACACGCCGATGACCCCACCGCCGACGCCGTTGGCGCCAGGGCGACGGAACCGCCCAGCATCAGCGCCGCCGAGAGCACGACCATCGAGGCTTTACGTTTGATCTTCACGCGACCACCCCCCGTGATCAGTTAATTCATTGCGCGCGGAAGAGCGTAGCACCCGTCAATCCGGAAGCTGAGGACCCGGTAAAACCCCGACGGCCCCTCGGCGAGTCGCCGATGGATCGGTGGTGGTGACAAGTTGAAAGCCGAAGGGAATTGTCAGCCGAGCGCCTCCGGGGTGAGCCCCGCGGCATCCGGATGGCCCGACAGCGCCAGCGTCAGCTCGAACTCGGCCAGCAGGGCGCGGATCACGTGCTCCACCCCCGACTGCCCGTCCAGCCCGAGCCCATAGGCGTACGGCCGCCCCAGCAGCACCGCGCGGGCGCCGAGGGCGAGCGCCTTGAACACATCGTCACCGGTGCGCACTCCGCTGTCGAAGAGCACCGCCAGCCGGTCGCCGACCGCCTCCACCACCCCCCGCAGCGCGTCGGCCGCCCCGATCGAGCCGCCCACCTGGCGGCCGCCGTGGTTGGACACGACGACACCGTCCATCCCCGCGGCCGCCGCGCGGCGGGCGTCGTCGGGGTGCAGCACCCCCTTCAGCACGATCGGGCCGTCCCAGTGCTCGCGCAGGAACGCCAGGTCCTCCCACGTCTTCCCGGGGTCGCCGAACAGCCGCACGAAGTGCAGCACCGCGGCGTCCCGGTCCTCGTGGACCGGCTTGGCGAGCCCGGCCTGGAACGCCGGATCGGTGAAGTAGTTGGCGGTGCCCACACCGTGCAGGAACGGCAGATATGCCTGGTCGAGATCGCGCGGCCGCCAGGCCAGCAGCGGGGTGTCGAGGGTGACCACCAGGGCGGTGAAACCAGAGGACTTGGCCCGGCTCAGAAAGCTCCTGGTGACCTCGCGGTCCTTGCCCCAGTAGAGCTGGAACCACCGCTCACCGTCCCCCATCGCCTCCGCCACCCGCTCCATCGGCGTACTGGACGCGGAGGAGAGGATGAACGGCACGCCCTGCGCCGCGGCGGCCCGCGCCGCCGCGCACTCGGCGTCCGGGTGCATGATCGACAGCACGCCGATCGGCGCGAGCGCGAGCGGCGCGGGCAGCCGGGTGCCGAACAGCTCGACCGACAGATTCCGCCGCCGTACGTCACGGAGCATCCGCGGCACGATCCGATGCCGGTCCAGCGCCGCCCGGTTGGCCCGCTCGGTGCTGCCGCTGCCCGCGCTGCCCGCCACGTAGCCCACCGGCCCGGGCCCCAGCCGCGCCTCGGCCAGCTCCTCGAGCCGGGTGAGGTCGGCGGGAAGCCGGGGAACGGCGCCGGTCATCCCGTTCAGATAGATCTCGTACTGAAATGCCGCCCAGTCCTTGCCGGGTTCCGGTTCCGTGCTGTCGCCACCGATCATGTGCTTCCCTTCACCTGTCCATGACTGGTCAATTTCCCATTGTTGTAGGGGAGTAGAGGGCTCGTAGGATCGACGAACCGTCGATCGTGCTCAAGGGGTCCCACCCGAACGCGATGAGGCCACGTTCCCGCATTGGAGTTCCACTTGCCACCGACCAAGACAACGTGGCTGCGTGCCGGCGCGCCCGTTGCCGTACTGGCGCTCGCCCTGACCGCGTGCGGACCATTCGGCGAAAAGGCCGATACATCCGAGAACGCACGGCACGCTTCCCGCTCGGGTGTCACCGGTGGTCACCAGAGTGGTGCGCAGAAGGTCGGTATGCGATCGGACGGTGAGCCGCCGCTCCAGCCGGGCCAGACCGGTACGCGTGCGTTCAAGGAGGACACCGGGGTCGAGCCCACCTACCGGATCGCGGCACAGAAGGTCGACATCGGCACGGCGGCCGAGGCGAAGGCGCTGGTGTCGAACCCGGCGGACGCCGAGGGCAAGGTGCCCGCGGTGGCCTATGTGAAGTACACCCATGTGCGCGGGGCCACGGTGAAGGAGTATCCGCGGGTCGGGGACTACGCGGAGGTGTACGCGGACGGTCGGCGGGGAGCGAAGGTCACGGGCGCTGCCGGGCGGCCCAAGGGGTGCGCGGACTCGGATGAGATCAAGAACTGGAGGAGCGGGCAGAGCCATCTGCTCTGCAACACCTTCCTGATTCCTGCGCGGGCGAGGTCGGTCGAGGTCATGTGGACGGAGATCGGCGGCGAGCCGTTCGTCTGGACGTTCTGAACGGGAGGTTTCTGAGCGGGGCGATCTGAACGGGACGTCCTGAACTCGACGTTCCGGACGTTCTGAACCGGGCGCCGCATCACCGGGTTCGCGCACCGCGGCGCCGTTAAACGGGCAGGACCGAGGCCAGGAAGGGCTCCACGGCACGGCGCCAGCCGTCCGGCTGGTCGTAGTGGACGAGATGGCCGGCGTCCACGACCTCCGCATACTGCCCCCGGGGCAGCACGCGGACCATCTCCTGCGCCTCGGCGCGGCCCAGCTCACCGTCCAGCCCGCGCACGACCAGGGTGGGGCACTCGACCAGCGCGAGCTCCTCCCAATGGGCGTCATGGACCCAGGTGTCACGGACCTTCAGCATCTGGCGGCAGGAGAAGGCCGGGCGCCAGCCGTCCGAGCGCTCGGCCATGACCTCGGCGAAGAAGTCGCCCCGGGGCGGATTCGGCCGCTCCAGCGTCGGATCGTCCTCACCGAACCACTTGCGCACATCGGCGAGCGTCGCGAAGGGCACCGGCCAGGACCGGAACCACTCGGCCCACTCGCGCTGCGATGCGGCGCCGAGGGCCGAGGCCCGCATATCGCAGATGACCAGCGCCCGGACCAGATCGGGGCGGCGGGCGGCGAGCTGCCAGGCGGTGAGGGCGCCCATGGCATGGCCGATCAGGGTCACGGGGGCGAGGCCGAGCTGCTCCACGGCCGCCTCGGCGTCGTCCACATAGGTGGAGCGGTCGAACGGCCCCTCGGCGGGCTTCTCGCTGCGGCCGTGGCCGCGCTGGTCGAGGGCGACCGCCCGATAGCGGGTGGAGAGCCAGCGGGCCGTCTCCGCCCAGTGGGCGGCCCGGCCCAGCAGCCCATGGAGCAACAGCACTCCGGGGCCCCGCGCTCCCTCGCGGCCAGCGCCTGCCTTGGGCGGATCGGTGAACTCCCAGGCGGCGAGCCGCACGCCGCCGGCCCCGCTCACTTCGATGCGTCGCACCATGTGGTCTGGCACCTCCAACCCTCTCTCGAACACCCTCACAGTATCGAACTCGTATTCGAACACGGGGGCGTTGGCGTCCAACACCCCTCGTTCGAGTGACCATGCTCGGGGATTGATCGTCTGCGCCCTGGGGAGACAGCTAGCGGGAGGCGGACTGCTCGGGGAAGGGAGTCCGCGGGGGACGACCCTGGGAGCTCGGGGCTCCGGGTCACCAGGGCCCCGGGTCGCACCGGCCGCGTTCGCGCGGTCCGTGCGGACCGGGGCCCAGCGGGGGGACATGGGGAAGCGGGGCCCCGGCACCTGACGGCACCGGGGCCCTCGCTGAAGAACATCCCCTCGGCGGCGCAGCCCATCGGGCCCACCGGACCCCCTCCCCTGACGATCCGAGCGTCAGCGACAGCGTCGCACGCGGCGGCCCGGCCCGCTCGGTTTCTGCCGACTCCGGTATCGGGAAAATCCGTCGTCGCAGGTCGTGACGGCCGAATGACGTGAACCGGGTGTATCGGTCAGCGTGTCGAGGCGCGGAAGGTGGTGCGGGGGTGTGTTCGCGCGCTGTTGGGAAGCGAGGTCAGGGGCGGACCGGGGCGGGGCGTCCGCGCGCCGGGGGCTGGAAGAGCGGGAAGAGCCGGAACAGGGGGGCGGGGTCAGGGAGGGGCGGAGAGACGCTCGCACCGGGCCCGGGTCGGCGCTTGACCCCGAGGGTCGGCGCTCGACCACAAGCGTCAGCGCTTGCGTCAGCGCTTGGCCACGAAGACATGCGAGGCGATCTCCGCCTCCAGCTCCGCCGCCTCACCGCTGCTGCCGACCAGCACCCCGCCCGCCGACTCGGTGACGCTCACCACGGAGCCCGGCTGCACCCCGGCCCGCCGCAGCGTGTACATCACCTGGGCGTCGGCCTGGATCGGCTCGCCGATGCGGCGCACCACCACCGTCTTGCCCTCCGAGCCCGGCTCCAGCTCACGCAGGCTCACCATGGACTCGTCCAGGAACGGATCGGCCTCGGCCTTCTCGCCCAGCTCCTCCAGGCCCGGAATCGGGTTTCCGTACGGCGACTCGGTCGGATGGCGGAGCAGCTCCAGCACCCGCCGCTCCACCGCCTCGCTCATCACATGCTCCCAGCGGCACGCCTCGGCGTGGACCTGCTCCCACTCCAGCCCGATCACATCCACGAGCAGGCACTCCGCGAGCCGGTGCTTGCGCATCACGCGCGTGGCCAGCCGGCGGCCCTCCTCGGTCAACTCCAGATGACGGTCGCCCGCGACCGTGACCAGCCCGTCGCGCTCCATCCGCGCCACCGTCTGGCTGACCGTCGGACCGCTCTGCTCGAGCCGCTCAGCGATCCGGGCGCGCATGGGGACCACGCCCTCCTCCTCGAGCTCGAGGATGGTGCGGAGATACATCTCCGTGGTGTCGATCAGTCCGGACATGCGTGCCCCTCGAAGTGTCGTGCGGTGGCCCTCAACCAATTCTGACGCATCCCACCGACAACGGGGCCGAGTCGGCCCCTTCCGCCGCAAGGGACCGGGCTGCTATTCACAGCGTCATGATCGAAACCCCCCACAGGGAAGGCGACGCGTTGATGAGCGAATCCAAGCCGGCCGGGCAATTCTTCGACGCGGCCATCGGCCTGCTGCGGCAGGTGCGGGACGAGGAGGGTGAGCATATCGCCGCGGCGGGCACCCTGATCGCCGATACCGTCGCCGCGGGCGGCCGCCTCTTCACGTTCGGCGCCGGGCACTCCTCCCTGCCCGCGCAGGACGTCGTCTACCGCGCGGGCGGGCTCGCGCTGATGAACCTGCTGCCGGTGCCGGGGGCGGTGGGCGTGGACGTCGTCCCCGCCACCCTGGGCAGCGCGCTCGAACGCGTCGACGGGCTCGCCACGACCGTCCTCGACAGCAGCCCGCTCCAGGCCGGGGACCTGCTGATCGTGATCTCGCTGTCCGGGCGCAACGCCCTGCCCGTGGAGATGGCCATGAGCGCGCGCGAGCGCGGCGTCAAGGTGATCGGGGTGACCTCGGTCGGCTACGCGACCGGCACGACCTCGCGCAATCCTTCCGGCGGCTTCCTCAAGGACCACTGCGATCTGGTCGTCGACAACAAGATCGCGATCGGGGACGCGGAACTCACGGCGGACGGCGTCGGCGCGCCCTTCGCGCCCGCGTCCACCGTCGTGACGAGCGCGATCATGCAGTCCATGGTGGCGGCCGGGATCGGGGAGCTGGCCGAGCGCGGGATCGAGCCGCCCATGCTGAGGTCGGGGAACGTGGACGGCGGACACGAGTGGAACCGTAAGGTGATGACGGAGTACGGGGACCGGATCTTCTACCGCCGGTGAGACCTTGCCGGGGGCCTGTACCGGCGGTGGGGACCTTATCGGGGGCATCTTCCCGTGGTGAGCTCTTACGGCCGGTGGGCTCCTCCCGATGAGGCCCTACCGGCAGTGAGCTCCTCCCGGCGGTGGCCCCTCGCGGTGAGCTCCTCCCGGCCGGTGGGCTCCTCCCGGTGAGCTCCTACCCGTGGCGGTCCTCCTCCGGCGGTGAGCCGCTACCGGTCGGCCCCGCCCCTCCGTGGGCGGCGGTCGCCGGTACGGCTGCCCCGGTACGGCGCCTTCCGTCGCGGCCGCTCCCCCGTGCGGTGTCAGCCGCTGCGTACGGCCAAGTCCACCGAGGCGGCGACCCGGGCCGCGACGTCCTCCGCGTACGTCGCGTCCGTCCGGTCGAAGGCCCGGCGGCTGGAGGTGCGCAGGAAGGTGACCACGCCGAGGGTGCGGCCGCGGCTGCGCAGCACCGCGCACAGGCCGTGCACCGCGCCCTCCGGCCATTTGCGGGCCGCCGCCCACTGGGCCGCCCCCGACTCGCCCGAGCGTCTCGCGCTCGCCCGTACCGAACCGCAGCGCTCGACCGCCTGGAGCGCCGGATGGCCCTCCGGGTAGGCCAGCGGGATGCCGCCCGGGACGACGGGCGGGCAGGGGCCGGGGGCGCCGGTGGGCGTGGCCGCCGCCCGGACCAGCCGGATCCGGTCCGCCGGGGCGCCCGGCGGCGGGTCCAGGACCAGGTCGATCAGGGCGTGGTCGGCGAAGCCCGCCAGCGCGAAGTCCAGGTGGACCGAGGCCGCCTCCATCGGGTCCTCGCATTCGGCCGCCGCCCGCGCCGCCCGGTGCAGTTGGTTGCCCCGGAAGCGCATCCGGGCGCCCTCCTGCTCCTGGCCCTTCACCTCCGTCACGTCCTGGAAGATCCAGGCCACCCCGAGCGGCGCCGGTTCCTCGGTGAGCGGTGAGGCCAGCCGGAGGAAGCCGCTGCGCCAGCAGCGGCGCCGCGCCGCCGCCCCGGTCTCGCCGCGGTCGGTGCCCTCGCCGCGCACCGCCTCGTCGTCGTCGAGCAGTTCGTAGCGCACGCCCTCCGCGCCCTCGAGGCCGTCCGCCGCGTCGGCGTCGGCGTCCCGCAGCGTCACCCACAGCTCGGTGGGCGCCGGGGGCGCTCCCTCCGCCAGGACGTGCTGGAGCGCGGCCTCCGCCTCCTCCACGCCCTGGTCCAGGAAGTCGCCCAGCGGCCGGCCGGGCGCGGCCTTACGGGCGGTGCGCAGCGCGCCCGCCGCGCTGGCGTTGACGACGGCCACCCGCAGATCCGCGTCGACCAGGACCACGTTCCACGACGCGTCGTCCAGCAGCGCCTCGCTCAGCGCGATCGACCGCTCCAGGTCGACCTGGGCGTGCACCTCGCTGAAGGCGCAGTACACCCCGGCCGGGCGGCCGTCCGCGCCCGGCACCCCCGAGGACTGCGTACGGACCAGAACCCGGCCGCCGTCCTTGGTCAGCAGCGCGAACTCGTGCACCCGGCGTCCCGTGGTGCCCATGGCCTCCGTAAGGCGCGCCTCGACGTCCCGGGCGTCCCCCGGGCGGACCGCCCAGCCGCCCAGCCCCTTGCGGCCGACCGCCTCCGCCGCCGTCCACCCGAGGATGCGCTCGGCCTCGTGGTTCCAGTGGGTCACCGTGCCGTCGGCGTCGAACGCGCACAGGGCGGCGTCCATCCCGTCGAGCAGCGCGGCGAGCAGTTCGGAGTCGGGCCGCTCGGGGCCGTCCGGGCGGTCGGGGTGGCCGGACGCCGGCGGGGCCGCGCCCGGCTGTCCCGGGACCCCCCGCGAGGACCGGGCGGAACGCGCTGGACGTGCGGGTTCGGAACGTTGTGAAGCGCTCACCTGACACCCCTTGCTGGACGTGGCTGTCTGTGGTGGGGCACGTCGGACATTGAACTCGAACGTGACACGCGCCACACCGCATTCGTCGAAATCGTTGCCTCACGGAAATTCGCTTGTGTGTGGCAGGAGGGGGTTCTTAGGGTGTCGGTACACGAGAAGGGAGGTGGTTCGGCAGATGTATGAAATCCGGACGCGTGAGGTGACTGCGGGCTAGCAGTCCGTCGTCGCGCTCAGCGCATTCGCCGGACTGGCGCACCTGAGGTGCGCAGCCGGCCAATCCCAAGCAGTCACCCGACCCGCGGGTCGCCGGTACGTCCGACCGGCCCCCTTCCGCCTCAGGGCGTCAGGGGACAGACCCGCGGGTTGTCCGCGTTCCCAGGGCGTTCTACGGGTACAGCCGCTCCACCCGCCAGCCGCCCTCCTCCTCGGGCAGCCGGACGTACCGCAGCCGGTCGTGCAGCCGGTTCTCCCGGCCCTGCCAGAACTCCACCGCCTCCGGCACCACCCGGAACCCGCCCCACTCCGGCGGCACCGGCACCTGCTCGCCCGGCGGATAGCGGTCCGCCAGCTCCTCGTACGAGCGGTCCAGCTCCTCCCGCGAGCCCACCACCGTGGACTGCGAACTCGCCCACGCCCCCAGTTGCGAGCCGTGCGGCCGGGTGCGGAAGTACGCCGCCGTCTCGTCACGTCCGGTGCGCCGCGCGGTGCCCGTCACGATCACCTGCCGGGCGATGGGGTGCCAGGGGAAGAGCAGGGCGACATGCGGGTTCTCGCCCAGCTCACGGCCCTTGCGGGAGCCGTAGTTGGTGTAGAAGACGAAGCCGCGCTCGTCGAAGCTCTTCATCAGGACCGTGCGGGAGCTGGGGCGGCCCCGCGCGTCGGCCGTCGAGACGACCATGGCGTTCGGTTCGAAGAGCCCGCTGCCGACGGCGTCCTCGAACCACCGGGTGAACTGCCGGAACGGATCACCCGCCAGGTCCGCCTCGCCGAAGCCGGCCGCGCGGTAGTGCTCGCGCATGGCGGCCGGGTCGTACGTACGCGCGGAGGAAGCCGAGGGCTCCGAGTCAACGTGAGGCACGGGCATATCTTGCAACATCATCGGTCCGTCGCACGGGCGGCCCCGGAAGAGCGCTCTCCCTCCCCCGCCCCGGCATCCCGTAACCCTCCCGCGACACGGAGGGGATGTGCCGCTTCTCACGCTTCCCCACGGGCACCGCACGCACCAGACTGAGCGGACCACGCGCCTGTTCGGCGCCTGGGCAGGCACCACCCCCGTGTCCCGGAGGTCACTCCCCGCCACGGTTGGGTGACCACCACCCGCACGGGGCACATCACGGAGTGACCGGTACGGACCGCGAGCCGTGTCAGGCGGCCGCGTAACCGTTCCGGCACCGTCCGCCGCCGACCGTCGTCCCGCAATGAGGAGCCGCCTGATGTCCGACTTCGTACCCGGACTCGAGGGAGTCGTCGCGTTCGAGACGGAGATCGCCGAACCCGACAAGGAAGGCGGCGCGCTCCGCTACCGAGGCGTGGACATCGAGGACCTGGTGGGCCATGTCTCCTTCGGGAACGTCTGGGGTCTGCTGGTCGACGGCGCCTTCAACCCGGGGCTGCCGGCCGCCGAGCCGTTCCCCATCCCGGTCCACTCCGGGGACGTCCGGGTCGATGTGCAGTCCGCGCTGGCCATGCTCGCGCCCGTCTGGGGCCTCAAACCGCTGCTGGACATCGACGCGGAGCAGGCCCGTGAGGACCTGGCGCGCGCGGCGGTGATGGCCCTGTCCTACGTGGCCCAGTCGGCCCGCGGCCAAGGGAGGCCGATGGTGCCGCAGCGGGAGATCGACAAGGCCGGAACCATCGTGGAGCGCTTCATGCGGCGCTGGCGCGGTGAGCCGGACCCCAAGCACGTGGCCGCCGTCGACGCGTACTGGACCTCGGCGGCCGAGCACGGGATGAACGCCTCCACCTTCACCGCCCGCGTCATCGCCTCCACCGGCGCCGATGTGGCCGCCGCGCTCTCCGGCGCGGTGGGCGCCATGTCGGGGCCGCTGCACGGCGGCGCGCCCTCCCGGGTGCTCGGCATGATCGAGGAGATCGAGCGCACCGGGGACGCCACCCGCTACGTCAAGCAGGCCCTGGACCGGGGCGAGCGGCTGATGGGCTTCGGCCACCGGGTCTACCGCGCCGAGGACCCGCGGGCGCGGGTGCTGCGGCGCACCGCCAAGGAGCTGGGCGCACCGCGCTTCGAGGTCGCCGAGGCGCTGGAGCGGGCCGCCCTGGACGAGTTGCACAACCGCAGGCCGGACCGGGTGCTGGCGACGAACGTGGAGTTCTGGGCGGCCATCGTGCTGGACTTCGCCGAGGTCCCGGCGCCCATGTTCACCTCGATGTTCACCTGCGCCCGTACGGCGGGCTGGAGCGCGCACATCCTGGAGCAGAAGCGGACCGGCCGTCTGGTGCGGCCGTCGGCCCGGTACGTCGGCCCCGGCGCGCGCAGCCCGCACGACGTCGACGGCTACGGGGACACCGCCTCGCGGTAGGTCAGGAGGCGGCAGGGGCGGAGTGGTCGTCGGCCGGGTGGTCGTCGGCCGGGTGGTCGTCGACGGGACGGTCGTGGGCCGGGCGGTCGCTGGCGGGACGGTCGTCGGCCGGACGGTCGTCCGGGTCCTCCGGGGTCAGGATCCCCTCCAGGATCCGCGACCACTGGGCCACCACCCGCTCCCGGCGGTGGCCGTCGTCCGTCAGCAGGTTGGCCAGGCCGAGGCCCCGTCCCATGTCGAGCAGGCCCTGGACGGCCTCCCGGACGCCCGGCACGGACTCGTCGGCGCCCAGCAGCTCCACCGCCATCCGATGCGTCTCCCGGCCGATCTTCGTCTCCAGGGCGGCCACCCGGGCGCCCAACTGCTCCTCGTACGAAGCCGCCACCCATAGCTGGAGGGCGGCCCGGAAGAGCGGGCCGGTGTAGAGGGTGACCAGCGCCTCGACCACCGCGGGGACGCGGCCCTCCCCGTGCGGGGCGGGGAGGGCACGCAGCTCCGCCGAGCGCTCCTCGGCGACATGCTCGACGGCGGCCGTGAAGAGGTCCTCACGGGTCGGGAAGTGGTGCTGGGCCGCGCCCCGCGACACCCCGGCCCGCTCGGCGACCACCGCGACCGTGGAACCGGCCCAGCCGCGCTCGGCGAGGCAGGACACGGCGGCCTCCAGCAGCCGCCTGCGGGTGGCGCGGCTGCGGTCCTGCTTGGGGTCGCGCAGGGCCGTACGGGGGGTCATCGGGACGCCCCGGCGGGGCCCGCGGCCCCCTTGTCCCCCGCATCCCCCGCGTCCGGAGCCGCCCCCGCGGCCGGTATCGCCCCCGTATCCGCCGCGACGCCCGCGTCGGCCGCCGCCCCCGCCTCGGCCACCGTCTGCCGCACCCACGCCGGGTCGCGCCGCTCCAGGAACGACGTCATGCCCTCGCGGGCCTCGTCGGAGGCGAAGAGGCGGGCCGAGAGCGCGGCCAGCGCCTCGCCGTCCCGGTCGAAGGCGCGCAGCACATCGGCGGTCACCAGCCGCTTGGACTCGGCCAGGCCCTGCGGGGAGCCCCGGCGCAACCCGTCGAGGACGGGCGCCAGCGCCTCGTCCGCGTCCCCCTCCGGGTCCGCGATGGTCACCAGCCCGATCCGGGCCGCCTCGGTGGCGTCGAACCGCTCCCCCGTGAGGTAGTAGCGGGCCGCCGCGCGCCGGTCCAGCCGGGGCAGCAGCGGCATCGAGATGACGGCCGGGGCGAGGCCGAGCCGCGCCTCGGTGAAGGCGAAGCTGGCGCCGCGCCCGGCCGCCGAGATGTCACAGGCCCCGAGCAGCCCGAGCCCACCGGCCCGTACGTGCCCGGTGACGCGGGCGACCACCGGCTTGGGCAGCTCCACGATCGACCGCAACAGCGCCACCAGCCCGGACGCCCCCGAAGCCGAGGGCGGTTCGCTCAGATCCGCGCCCGCGCAGAAGGTGGTGCCGGTGTGGGTGAGCAGCACCGCCCGCACGCGGTCGTCCCGCCCGGCCGCCGCCAGCGCCTCGCGCAACTCGGCGACCAGGCGCGAGGAGAGGGCGTTGCGGTTGTGCGGTGAGTCCAGGGTGAGGGTGGTGATCCCGCGCGCGGAGGCGGACCGTACGAGGGCCTTCGGCGCATCAGCCGTAAGGCCGTCGGTCAGAGGTCGGCCGTTCGTGGGGCCGGTCGTGGGGCCGTCGGTCATGGGGCGGTCGAACTCCTTTCCCTGGCGCGCAGTTCACGCCTGAGGATCTTGCCGGTGGCCGAGCGCGGCACGGCGTCCGTGAACTCCACGCGCCGCACCTTCTTGTACGGGGCCACCTGCCCGGCAACGTACGCGATGAGGTCGTCCGCCGAGATCCGGGTCCCGGGCCGGGGCACCACATACGCCTTGGGGATCTCATCGCCCGCCCCGTCCGTCACCCCGATCACGGCGGCGTCGACGACGGCCTCATGGGCGAGCAGCACGGCCTCCAGGTCGGCCGGGGCGACCTGATAGCCCTTGTACTTGATGAGCTCCTTCACCCTGTCCACCACATACAGCCAGCCGTCCGCGTCCACATGTCCGACGTCGCCGGTGTGCAGCCAGCCCTCGGCGTCGATCATCGCGTCGGTGTCCTCGGGGCGGCCCAGATAGCCCTTCATCACCTGCGGTCCGCGGATGACGATCTCGCCGTCCTCGCCCACGGCCAGGTCCGCACCGCTGTCCGGGTCCACGATGCGCATCTCGGTGCTCGGCAGCAGCTTTCCGACGGTCCCGGGCGGGGCGTTCTTCGCGTCGCGCGGCACCAGATGGGAGCCCGGGGACAGCTCCGTCATTCCGAACGCCTGAAGCAGCGGCGGTACGCCGAGCCGTTGGGCGCACGCCTCCGCGAGCCGGGCGTCCAACGGGGCCGCCGCGCTCAGCACGTACCGCACCGACGACAGGTCATGGCCGTCCACCGCCGGGTGCTTGGCGAGCGCGAGCACGATCGGCGGGGCCACATAGAGCGCCTGGGCGCGGTGCTTCTCGATCGCCGCGAGGAAGGTGTCGAGTTCGAAGCGGGGCAGCACGATCACCGTGCCGCCGTTGCGGAGCGGTGCGTTCATGAGCGCCGTAAGGCCGTAGCTGTGGAAGAACGGCAGAACGGCCAGCACCCGCTCCCCCGGCCGGTTGGGCACCAGCGTCTCCACTTGCGCGAGGTTGGTGGCCACGTTGCGGTGGGTGAGCATCACGCCCTTGGGGGTGCCGGTGGTGCCGGAGGAGTACGGCAGGACGGCGATGTCCTCGGCCGGGTCGATCGCCACCACCGGTTCGGGCGCGGTGCCGCTCTGCATGGAGCGCAGCGAGCGATGGCCGCTCGCCCCGTCGCAGACGAAGATCTCCCGTATCCCGCCCGCCCGTTCGGCGGCCTGCCGGGCCACGCCCAGCAGCGCCGAGACGGTGATGATCCAGGACGCGGCCGCGTCCCTGAGCTGCTTGGCGAACTCCTCCGGCGTCGCCAGCGGATGCACCGTGGTGACCGCGGCCCCGGTCCGGGTGGTGCCGTAGAACGCCGGTGGGTACATGATCGAATTGGGGCTGTGCAGGGCCACCACATCGCCCTTGCGCACCCCCGCCTCGGCCAGCTCGGCCCCGATCCGGCGCGACGCGCGGTCCAGCGCGGCATAGCTCAGGGCCGCCCCGGTCACGCCGTCCACCAGCGCGGTCAGGTCGCCGAACTCCTCGGCCGCGCGGGCCAGTACGGCGTCGTGGATGGGCAAATCGACGGGCGGTACATCGGGATACTCGCTGCGCAGCACCATGGCCGCTCCCCTCAGCTCTGATGGACCTACCTGTCCGTTCTGCCCTACCCGCGAGCTCCCTACGACTTCGGCGGGCCCGGCGCCGACCCAGTACGACTTGGGCCCGCTCAGTACGACCTGGGCTCGCTCAGTACGACTTGGGTCCTTTCAGTACGACTTGGGCAGGCCCAGGGTCTGGTGGGAGACGTAGTTGAGGATCATCTCCCGGCTGACGGGGGCGATCCGGGCCACCCGGGCCGCCGTGATCAGCCGGCCCAGCCCGTACTCGGCGGTCAGGCCGTTGCCGCCGAGGGTGTGCACGGCCTGGTCCACCGCCCTCACCGCGGCCTCCCCGGCCGCGTACTTGGCCATGTTGGCGGCCTCGCCCGCGCCCGCGTCATCGCCCGCGTCGTACAGGTACGCCGCCTTCGCCATCATCAGCCGGGCCAGCTCCAGCTCGATATGGGCCTGGGCGAGGGGGTGGGCGATCGCCTGATGGGCGCCGATGGGCTCCTTCCACACCTGGCGGGTACGGGCGTAGTCCACGGCCTTGTCGAGCGCGTAGCGGCCCATCCCCAGCGCGAACGCCGCCGTCATGATGCGCTCCGGGTTGAGCCCCGCGAACAGTTGGAGCAGCCCGGCGTCCTCGTCGCCCACCAGCGCGTCGGCGGGCAGCCGTACGTCGTCCAGCACCAGCTCGAACTGCTTCTCCGCGGCGGCCAGCTCCATGGGGATGTGGTGGTGGGAGAAGCCGTGGGTCTCGCGCGGGACGATGAACAGACAGGGCTTGAGCTTCCCGGTCCTGGCGTCCTCGGTGCGGCCGACGACAAGGACCGCGTCGGCCTTGTCCACCCCGGTGATGAAGACCTTACGGCCGTTGAGTATCCAGCCGCCGCCCTCGTCCCGGCGGGCGGTGGTGGTGATGCGGTGCGAGTTGGACCCGGCGTCGGGCTCGGTGATGCCGAAGGCCATGGTGATGCTGCCGTCGGCCAGACCGGGCAGCCAGCGCTCCTTCTGCTCGGCGGTGCCGAACCGGGCGATGACGGTGCCGCAGATGGCGGGCGAGACGACGAGCATGAGCAGCGGGCAGCCCGCCGCGCCCAGCTCCTCCAGGACGATGGACAGCTCGGTGATGCCACCGCCCCCGCCGCCGTACTTCTCGGGGAGATTGACGCCGAGGTAGCCCAGCTTTCCTGCCTCGGCCCACAGTTCAGCGGCCCCGTCGCCCTCCTGGGGGCCGCCCGGGGCGTGTCCCTTGGCGAAGGACGACACCGCGGCGCGGAGCGCCACGCGCTCCGGGGTGTCCACGGGCATGTGCGGGCTGGTCATGGACGGCTCCTCCCACGTGCGTGCG
Organism: Streptomyces yongxingensis; assembly: GCF_055597465.1. NCBI lineage: Bacteria > Bacillati > Actinomycetota > Actinomycetes > Kitasatosporales > Streptomycetaceae > Streptomyces > Streptomyces yongxingensis. The sequence goes on along the minus strand of NZ_CM145717.1, from coordinate 6,236,304 downwards.
TTGTGCGGGCCACTTGGGCTGTGTTCCGCGGGCTGGGTCACTCCCCCGCCGCCACGACGGCGAGCAGGGCTCCGACCTCGACCTGGCGGCCGGGGGCGGCGTGCAGGGCGGTGAGCACCCCGGCGGCGGGCGCCGTCACGCGGTGCTCCATCTTCATGGCCTCCAGCCACAGCAGGGGCTGACCGGCCTCGACCCGGTCCCCGACCGCCACCTCGGCGACCCGCACCACCGTGCCCGGCATGGGCGCCAGCAGCGAGCCCGGTTCGGTGCGGGCGGTGGGGTCGGGGAAGCGGGGCAGCGCGGTGAACACATGGCCGCCCTGGGGCGTGTCGACATAGCGGCGGTCCCCATAGGCCGTCACCTCGAACGTGCGCCGGACCCCGGCCACATCGAGGACGACCCGCGCCGGCTCGGCGGACCGCCCTGGCTCAGCGGCCCGCCCCGGCTCGGCGCCCAGCAGCCGGACGTCGGAGAAGCCCTCCGCGAGCATCCCGTCGCGGGTGAGGCGGTAGCGCACCTCGTGCTCGGTGCCGCCCGGTTCGGCGCGGTAGCTCCTCTGCTGCGACTGGGAGGGCACATTGCGCCAGCCGCCCAGCCGCCCCGCCACGGTCGTCGGCCGCCGCGCCGCGTCGGCCAGGGCGGCGGCGAGGGCGGCGAGCGGAGCCGCCTCGTCGTCATCGGAGGCGGCGGTCAGCTCGGGCAGATGGCGTTCGAGGAACCCGGTGTCCATACGGGCCGCCTCGAACTCCGGGTGGCGCAGCGCCCGTACGAGCAGCTCGCGGTTGGTCACCGGGCCGTGGATCCGGGCCCGCTCCAGCCCGTGGGCCAGCCGCCGTACCGCCTCGGCCCGGGTGGGGGCCACGGCGATGACCTTGGCCAGCATCGGGTCGTAGTGGACGCCGATCGTGTCCCCGCCGTCCGGGCCGGAGTCCACCCGCAGCCCGGGGATCTCCAGCCGGTGCAGGATCCCCGTCTGCGGTCGCCAGTCGCGCGCCGGGTCCTCGGCGTACAGCCGCGCCTCGACGGCGTGCCCCCGGGCCGCCGGAGGCTCGGCGTCGAGCCGCTCCCCCTCCGCGATCCGCAGTTGGAGCGCCACCAGGTCGAGGCCGTGGATCTCCTCGGTGACCGGGTGCTCGACCTGGAGGCGGGTGTTCATCTCCAGGAAGTACGCCCGCCCCGAGGGTGAGACCAGGAACTCCACCGTGCCCGCGCCCTCGTAGCCGATCGCGCGCGCCGCGTTCGCCGCCGACTCGGCCAGAGTGCGCCGCAGTTCCTCGTCAAGACCGGGGGCCGGGGCCTCCTCGATGACCTTCTGGTGGCGGCGCTGGAGGGAGCAGTCCCGGGTGCCGAGGGTCCATACGGTGCCGTGGGTGTCGGCGAGCACCTGGACCTCGACATGGCGGGCGCCCTCCATATAGGGCTCCACGAAGATCTCACCGTCACCGAAGGCGGAGGCCGCCTCGGCGCGGGCGGAGTCGAGTTCGGCGGGGAGCGCGTCCAGTTCGCGCACCACCCGCATGCCCCGGCCGCCGCCGCCCGCCGCCGCCTTGACCAGCACGGGCAGATCGCCGGCGGTGACCTCGGCCGGGTCGAGCGGATCGAGCAGCGGCACGCCCGCCTTGCGCATGATCTCCTTGGCGCGGGTCTTGGAGGCCATGGCCTCCATCGCCTCGGGCGGCGGCCCCACCCACACCAGCCCCGCGGCCCTTACGGCGCGCGCGAAGTCGGCGTGCTCGGAGAGGAAGCCATAGCCGGGGTGGACGGCGTCGGCCCCGGCGGCCAGGGCGGCCCGCACCAGGAGATCGCCGCGCAGATAGGTGTCGGCCGGGGCGTCGCCCGGCAGCCTTACGGCGGAGTCGGCCTCGCGCGCGTGGGGCGCGTCGGCGTCCGCGTCGGAGTGCACCGCGACGGTGGCGATGCCGAGGTCACGGCAGGTGCGGACGATACGCCGCGCTATCTCGGCGCGGTTGGCGACCAGGAGGGAACGGATCACGGGTTCCTCACTCACATCCGGAAGACGCCGAAGCCACCGCGCGCGCCCTCGACCGGCGCGGTGTGCAGGGCGGACAGACACAGGCCGAGCACGGTGCGGGTGTCGCGCGGGTCGATGACGCCGTCGTCGTAGAGCCGCCCGGAGAGGAAGAGCGGCAGCGACTCGGACTCGATCTGCTGCTCCACCATGGCGCGCAGCGCGGCGTCGGCCTCCTCGTCGTAGGGCTGCCCCTTGGCGGCGGCGGACTGCCGGGCGACGATCGACATCACCCCGGCGAGCTGCTGCGGTCCCATCACGGCGGACTTGGCGCTGGGCCAGGCGAAGAGGAAGCGGGGGTCGTACGCCCGGCCGCACATCCCGTAGTGACCGGCGCCGTACGAGGCGCCGATGAGCACCGACAGATGCGGGACGCGGGAGTTGGAGACGGCGTTGATCATCATGGCGCCGTGCTTGATGATCCCGCCCTGCTCGTAGTCGCGGCCGACCATGTAGCCGGTGGTGTTGTGCAGGAAGAGCAGCGGGATGTCGCGCTGGTTGGCGAGCTGGATGAACTGCGCCGCCTTCTGCGACTCCTCGCTGAACAGCACCCCCTGGGCGTTGGCCAGGACCCCGACCGGATAGCCGTGCAGCGCGGCCCAGCCGGTGGCCAGGCTGCGCCCGTACAGCGGCTTGAACTCGTCGAAGTCCGAGCCGTCGACGATCCGGGCGATCACCTCGCGCGGGTCGAAGGGGACCTTCAGATCGCTCGGAACGATGCCGAGCAGCTCCTCGGCGTCGTACTTCGGCGGTTCGGCCGGCCCCGGATCGGGGTGCGCCTTGCGCCAGTTGAGGCGGGCGACCACCCGGCGGGCCTGGCGCAGCGCGTCGGGCTCGTCGGTGGCGAAGTAGTCGGCGAGCCCGGAGGTGCGGGCGTGCATCTCGGCGCCGCCCAGCGACTCGTCGTCGCTCTCCTCACCGGTGGCCATCCTCACCAGCGGCGGACCGCCCAGGAAGACCTTGGAGCGCTCCTTGACCATGATCACGTGGTCGGACATCCCGGGGATGTACGCGCCTCCGGCGGTGGAGTTGCCGAAGACCACGGCGATCGTGGGGATTCCCGAAGCGGACAGCCGGGTGAGATCCCGGAACATCGCCCCGCCGGGGATGAAGATCTCCTTCTGGGAGGGGAGATCGGCGCCGCCGGACTCGACCAGGCTGACGAGCGGGAGCCGGTTGGCGCGGGCGATCTCATGGGCGCGCAGCGCCTTCTTGAGCGTCCAGGGGTTGCTGGCCCCGCCGCGTACGGTCGGGTCATTGGCGCTGATCATGCACTCCACACCGGAGATCACCCCGATGCCGGTGACGATCGAGGCCCCGACCGGGTAGTCGCTGCCCCAGCCGGCCAGCGGCGACAGCTCAAGGAAGGGGGTGTCCGGGTCCAGCAGCATCTCGATCCGCTCGCGGACCAGCAGCTTGCCGCGCTCGCGATGGCGCTGGACGTATTTCTCACCGCCCCCGGCGAGCGCCTTGGCGTGCTCGCCCTCCAACTCGGCGAGCTTGGCGAGCATCGCCTCCCGATGGGCCGTGTGGTCGGCGCCTGCGGGGTCGAGCGCGGACGCGAGCACGGTCACAGCGATACCTCCGGTATGTCCAGGCGGCGAGAGAGCGGCCCATCGCCAACGGCCGTGGTTCGGAGGCCGGAACGGGGGATCACAGCAGAACCTCCGGTATGTCCAGATGGCGGGAGCGCAGCCATTCGCCGACGGCCTTGGCCTGGGGGTCGAAGCGGGCCTGCGCGGCGACGCCCTCGCCGAGCAGGCCGTCCACGACGAAGTTCAGGGCCCGCAGCCGGGGCAGCGGATGGCGGGTGACGTTCAGCGCGGCCGTCTCCGGGAGCAGCTCCCGCAGCCGGTCGACGGTGAGGGTGTGGGCCAGCCAGCGCCAGGCGTCCTCACCGCGCGCCCAGACGCCGATGTTGGCGCTGCCGCCCTTGTCGCCGCTGCGGGCCCCGGCGACCGCGCCGAGCGGGGCGCGGCGGGTCGGCCCCGGCGGCAGCGGGGGCGGCAGCGGGGGTTCGTCCACCGGACCTCCGGCGGCGGGCGTGGAGGGCGCCGGGGGAACGGACAGCCGGGTGCCGTCCGGCAGTACGGCGGTGTGCGGCACGGTGTCGGCCGGGGTCTCCACGGCCTCGAAGACGCCGTAAGGAGAGCCCTTTCCGGGCGGGGCGGTCACATGGAAGCCGGGGTAGCTGGCGAGGGCCAGTTCGACGGCCGCGCCGCTGATCACCCGCCCCACCGCCGCCGGGTCCCGGTCGCGCACCACCAGCCGCAGCAGTGCGCTCGCCTCCTCCTGTACGGCCGCGTCGGGGTGGTCGGTACGGGAGAGGGTCCAGCGGACCTCGGCGGGGCGGTGCTTGCTCATCGCCCCCTCCATCTGGTCCCGTACGAGCGCCGCCTTGGCCTCGATGTCCAGGCCGGTGAGCACGAACACCACCTCGTTGCGGTGGCCGCCGAGCCGGGTCAGCCCGGTCTTGAGGGTGCGGGGCGGCGCCTCGCCCCGTACGCCGTGGACGCGCACCCGGTCCGGGCCGTCCTGGGTGAGCCGCACCGAGTCCAGCCGGGCGGTGACATCGGGGCCCAGGTAGCGGGCGCCCGCCGTCTCGTAGAGGAGCTGGGCGGTGACGGTCCCGACCGTGACGGCGCCGCCGGTGTGCGGATGCTTGGTGATCACGCTGGAGCCGTCGGGGTGGATCTCGGCGAGGGGGAAGCCGGGGCGGCGGACGTCGTGCTCGGCGAAGAAGGAGTAGTTGCCGCCGGTCGCCTGGGTACCGCACTCCAGGATGTGCCCGGCGACCACGGCCCCGGCGAGCGCGTCCCAGTCGTCGGCGGCCCATCCGAAGTGCGCGGCGGCCGGGCCCGTCACCAGCGCGGCGTCCGTCACCCGCCCGGTGACCACCACGTCCGCGCCACCGCGCAGACAGGCCGTGATCCCGGCCCCGCCGAGATACGCGTTGGCGGTGACCACGCCGGGCCCCCAGTCGCGGGCGCCGAGGAGGTCGTCGCCCTCGACGTGGGCCACCCGGCACTCGATGCCGAGCCGCTCGGCCAGCTCGCGGATCGCGTCCGCCAACCCGGCCGGATTGAGCCCGCCCGCGTTGGTGACGAGTCGCACGCCGCGCTCCATGGCGAGCCCCAGGGTGTCCTCGAGCTGACGCGGAAAGGTCGTGGCATAGCCCCGCGCGGGGTCCTTGGCACGGTCCCGGCCCAGGATGAGCATGGTCAACTCGGCGAGGTAGTCACCGGTCAGCACGTCCAGGGGCCCGCCGGTGAGCATCTCGCGCACCGCGTCGAAGCGGTCGCCGTAGAAACCGGAGGCGTTGCCGATACGGAGGGGGCCGGGCGGAGGGGTCACGGGGCGCCTCCGGGGCGGTGTCCGGGAACGTCGCTCGGCGGGGCGGGGCTTGCGGGGGCGTCGCTTGGGGCGCCGAGGCCGGCGGAGGGACCGCCCGAGCCACCACCGCCTGCGGAGGCGTCGCCGGGGGCACCACCACCCGCCGTGCGCTCGGCACCACCACCCACCATGTGCTCCGTCCGCTGCCCCGGAGCCCGGCCCTTGCCGGGCGGGCCCGCGAACGCCTGAGCGATGTCCAGCCAGCGGTCCGCGTCCGGCCCTTCGGCGCGTACGGCCAGGTCGTCGCGGTGGGCCCGCTGGGTCACCAGCAGACAGAAGTCCAGCGCGGGCCCGGTGACCCGCTGAGCGGCGTCCTCCGGCCCGTACGTCCACAGCTCACCGTCCGGAGCGGTGAGTTCGACCCGGAACTCCTCGGCCGGCGGCTCCATCCCCCGCGCCGCGTACGCGTAGCCCCGCGCCCGGACCCCGATCCGGGCCACATGGCGCAGCCGGGCGGTGGGGGCCCGGCGCACGCCCAGCGCGTCGGCGACGTCCTGGCCGTGCGCCCAGGTCTCCATCAGCCGGGCGGTCGCCATCGACATCACGCTCATCGGGGGCCCGTACCACGGCAGCCGGGCGCGCGGCGGCTGCGCGGCCAGCGTCCGGAGCAGCCGCTCCCGCCCCTCGCGCCAGCGGCCCAGCAGCACCTCGGGCGGCTCGGCCGCGCCGCGCTCGGCGCCCTCGTCCACGAACGCGTCCGGCGCGGCCCACGCCCGGCGCACCTCGTCCGCGAACCCCTGGGCGTCCTCGGCGGCTTGTACGGCCCGCTCGTCGGTCCACGTGAGATGCGCGATCTGGTGGGCGATGGTCCACCCGGGCGCGGGCGTCGCCATCCGCCACTCCGCGCCCCCGAGCCCGGCCACCAGGCCGTCCAACTCGTCCCCCTCCGCCCGCAGATCGCCGAGCAGAGCCTCCGTCTCGGACACGCGTCGCTCCCGTCGTCGGGTCTGTCGTGTGTCGGCCTTCTCTTGCCCTCGTCAAGAGCCCTCACCGAGCGCCCTCGTCAAGCGCCCTCACCGAGCGCCCTCGCCAAGAGCTCTCGACGAGCGAGGGTGGCAGCGCGACGAGAAACAATCAAGCACGCTTGCATGATTCAGCCGGTTGAGACGGCCCGTCAGGGCGCGCCGACAGTGGGGCTGGTCGGCTCGATGAGGTGTGCGGCTCGGCGGACCAGCCCCGGCAACCGCGACCGGCTCGCCTTACGGCAGCCGTTCCGCCAGGACCTCTGCCAGGTGGCGGCCCTTCTGGCCCGCCAGCTGGGTGAGTTGGGTGCGGCAGGAGTAGCCGTCCGCCAGGATCTCCGTGCCGGGTTCTGCGGCCCTTACGGAGGGCAGCAGTTGCTCCTCGGCGCAGGCCGCCGAGACCTCGTAGTGGCCGTTCTCGAAGCCGAAGTTGCCTGCCAGGCCGCAGCAGCCGCCGCTCAAGGCGCCCGTAAGGCCGGCGCGTTCGCGGAGGCGGCGTTCGGCGGCGTCGCCGAGGACGGCGTGTTGGTGGCAGTGGGTCTGGCCGACGACGGGGCGGTCGATCCTCGGGGGCCGCCAGTCGGGGGCGTAAGCCTCCAGCGCCTGGGCGAACGTCGAGACGGACTCGGCGAGGCGTGCCGCGCGCGGGTCGGAGGTGAGGAGTTCGGGGAGGTCGGTGCGGAGGGCGGCGGTGCAGCTGGGTTCGAGGCCGACCACCGGGAGCCCGGCGTCCAGGGCCGGGGCCATGACGTCCAGGGTGCGCCGCATGACCGTACGGGCGCGGTCGAGCTGGCCGGTGGAGACCCAGGTCAGCCCGCAGCACACGGGCTTCGGCGGAACGACCACCCGCAGCCCGGCCGCCTCCAGCACGGCGACCGCCGACCGGCCGACGGACGGGGAGAGGTGGTTGGTGAAGGTGTCCGGCCACAGGACGACGGTCCGTCCGTGCTCGGGCCGCACCGATCCCGATCCGGTCCCCGCCTCGCGCGCCGCCGTGCGGACCCGGTCGCGCCACCACCTCGTGAAGGGCTCGTGGGCCAGTTCCGGGATGTCGCGTTCGGGGGCGATGCCGCCCAGGCGTTTGGCCAGGGTGGCGAGTGGGCTCACCCCGGCCAGCGCGTTGGCCGCCGGGGCCGCCCGCAGGAGGGACGCCGCCCGCAGCCACACCGGGAGCCAGCCCATCGAGTAGTGGGCGGCGGGGCGCGGCCGGCCCTCGTAGTGGTGGTGCAGGAACTCCGCCTTGTAGGTGGCCATGTCGACCTCCACCGGGCAGTCGCTGCGGCAGCCCTTGCAGGACAGGCACAGGTCGAGGGCGTCCCGTACCTCCTCCGAGCGCCAGCCGTCCTGGACGACCTCGCCCGCGAGCATCTCGTGCAGCAGCCGGGCCCGGCCGCGCGTGGAGTGCTTCTCCTCGCCGGTCACGCGGTACGACGGGCACATCACCCCGGCGCCGGACACCGACTCGTTGCGGCACTTGGCGACGCCCACACAGCGCCGGACCGCCGCCGAGAAGTCGCCCTTGTCGTGCGGATAGCCGAACTCGACGTCCACCGGGCGCCTGGGCAGCGGGTCGAAGCGCAGGTTCTGGTCCAGCCGCTGCGGGCGGGCCAGGACGCCGGGGTTGAGGCCGCCCTCCGGGTCCCACAGGTCCTTGAAGCGGGAGAAGAGGCCGACCATCTCCGCCCCGTACATGCGCGGCAGCAGCTCGGCGCGGGCCAGGCCGTCGCCGTGTTCGCCGGAGAGCGAGCCGCCGTGGGCGACGACGAGATCGGCGAGGTCGGCGGAGAAGGCGCGGAAGACCCGGATGCCGGGCTCGGTCAGCAGGTCGAAGTCGATGCGGACATGGATGCAGCCGTCCCCGAAGTGCCCGTACGGCGTGCCGCGCAGCCCGTGCTGGGCCATCAGGGCGCGGAAGTCGCGCAGATACGCGCCGAGCCGGGGCGGCGGCACGGCGCAGTCCTCCCAGCCGGGCCATGCCTCGCTGCCATCGCTCCTACCCGGAGTACGCAGTCGGGTCGCGGTCCCGGAGGCGTCCTCGCGCACCCGCCACAGGGCGCGCTGCCCGGCCGGGTCGGCGACCACGGTGTGGTCGGTGGTGGCCTCGGCGGCGGCGCGGGCCACCTCCTGGGCGCGGGAGAGCGCCTCCTCGCGGGTGGCGCCGCCGACCTCCACGAACAGCCAGGCCCCGCCCTTGGGCAGCCCGGTCGCCCCGGCGACCAGATCGGCGGCCATGCCCTCGACGGTCAGCGGACCGTAGGGCAGCAGGGTGTGCGCGGCCTCGGCCGCCGCGCTCTCGTCGGGGTAGCCGAGCACGGCCAGGGCGCGGGCGCCGGGCGCCTCCACCAGCCTTACAGTCGCCTCGGTCACCACGCCGAGGGTGCCCTCGCTGCCGGTGAGGGCGCGGGCGAGGTCGGCGTTCTTCTCGGGCAGCAGCTCGTCCAGGGCGTAGCCGGAGATCCGGCGGGGCAGCTCGGGGAAGCCGGTGCGCAGCAGGGCCAGATGCTGACCGGCCAGGGACCGTATGCCGTCGCGGAGCCGGGCGGGCAGGTCGTGGAGGCCCTGGGCGGCGCGCACCCGCTCCCCGCCGTAGGTGAGGACGTCCAGCTCGTGGACGTTGTCGGCGGTGGTGCCCCAGGCCACGGAGTGGGAGCCGCAGGAGTTGTTGCCGATCATGCCGCCGAGGGTGCAGCGGCTGTGGGTGGACGGGTCGGGGCCGAACGTCAGCCCATGGGCGCCGGCCGCCGTACGGAGGTCGTCGCAGATCACGCCCGGCTGGACGACGGCGGTGCGCCGCTCGGGGTCGAGCGAGAGGATGCCGCGCATATGGCGGGTGAAGTCGAGGACGACGCCGAGCCCGGTGGCCTGGCCGGCGATCGAGGTCCCGGCGCCGCGCGCGACCACCGGCACCCCGCGCTCCCGGCACACGGCCAGCACCGCCGCCACATCGTCGGCGTCGCGGGGCGCGACCACCCCGGCGGGCACCCGCCGGTAGTTGGACGCGTCCATGGTCATCAGGGCCCGGCTCGCCGTGTCGAAGGAGACGTCCCCGCGGACGGCCCGTCGCAGCGCCTGCTCCAGCTCGTCTGCCTGGTGATCAGCCATGCCTCCATGGTCCACGGCGAGGCGGCCGTTGAGAATGTCCAATTCCGATTCATGGCCGCTTCATGGTCGGCGTGCATGGCCTGTGCATGGCCCGTACACGGACGCTTCACAGCCTCGGCGCACGGCCGCTCCATCAGCCGCTTCATGGCCGCCACGCATGGCCCGCATGACGAGAATGACCGCCTTAAGGCTGCCATGTTCCAGCGATCGGCCCTTATGCCGGCACATCGTCGCGCGTCAACAGGATGTGGACATACCGTCTCACCCGCTGGACGCACCGTCGGAGCGCGGGTGCCGACGGATTAGGCTTCGGCTCGTGGCTGAGATCCGGATTCCCGATGACATCAAGCCCGCCGACGGACGCTTCGGCTCGGGCCCCTCCAAGGTGCGCACCGAGGCGCTGAGCGCCCTGGCCGCGACCGGAAGCTCCCTGCTGGGCACCTCCCACCGCCAGGCCCCGGTCAAGAACCTGGTCGGCGCCGTGCGCGAAGGGGTGCGCGAGCTCTTCCGACTCCCGGAGGGGTACGAGGTCATCCTGGGCAACGGTGGCTCCACCGCCTTCTGGGACATCGCGACCCACGGGCTGATCGACTCCAAGTCCCAGCATCTGTCCTTCGGCGAGTTCTCCTCGAAGTTCGCCAAGGCGGCGAAGCTGGCGCCGTGGCTCGAGGAGCCCACGGTGATCACCTCCGACCCCGGCACCCACCCGGAGCCGCGCGCCGAGAGCGGCACGGACGTCTACGCCTTCACCCACAACGAGACCTCCACCGGTGTCGCCATGCCCATCCAGCGGGTGGCCGGTGCCGACGAGGGCGCGCTGGTGCTGGTGGACGCGACCTCCGGAGCGGGCGGTCTGCCGATCGACATCGCCGAGACGGACGTCTACTACTTCGCGCCGCAGAAGTCCTTCGCGGCGGACGGCGGTCTGTGGATCGGCGTCTTCTCGCCCGCCGCGCTGGAGCGCGCCGCCCGGATCCACGCCTCCGGCCGGCACGTCCCCGAGTTCTTCTCGCTGCCGACCGCGATCGACAACTCGCTGAAGAACCAGACGTACAACACCCCGGCACTGGCGACGCTCTTCCTGCTGGACGACCAGCTGAAGTGGATCAACGGCCAGGGCGGTCTGGACTGGGCGGTGCGCCGCACCGCGACCTCCTCGCGCACGCTGTACGGCTGGGCCGAGGAGTCCAAGTTCGCCACCCCGTTCGTGGCCGACCCGGCCAAGCGGTCGCAGGTCGTCGGCACGATCGACTTCAACGAGGAGATCGACGCCGCCGCGGTCGCCAAGGCGCTGCGGGCCAACGGCATCGTGGACACCGAGCCGTACCGCAAGCTGGGCCGCAACCAGCTGCGGGTGGCGATGTTCCCGGCCGTCGACCCGGCGGACGTCGAGGCCCTGACGGCGTGCGTGGACTACGTCATCGAGCACCTCTGAGGGGCTCGCTCCGCACGCGAAGGGGCCCGCGGCCGACCACCGGCCGCGGGCCCCTTCGCGCGCTGACGATCCAGCCCCGGGATCAGCCCCGGCGGAAGAGCTTGCGCAGGCCGAGGAACACCACCAGCGCCCCGACGAAGGTGAGCCCGGCCTTGACCAGGTTGCCGTTCTTGTCGTCGTCGGTGAGCTTGCCGTCGACGCGGTCGGAGTACTCCCCGTTCTTCTTCTGCTCCTTCGCGGTGGCGTCCGGCAGCAGCTCCCCGCCGAGGTCCACCGGCGTCACCTTGGAGCCCGCGCCCTCGGTGCCGTACATGAGGGTGCCGCCGTCCGGGGTGAAGGTGACCGACTCGCCCTGCCGCTGGAGCGGCAGCCCCGGCTCCTTCTCCAGCCGCGTCGGCTTTCCGTTCCGCCAGCGGTACTCGGCGGCCGAGAAGTAGCCGCGCAGCACCAGCCGGGTGCCGTCCGGGGAGAACGCCCCGTCCGTGACCTCCATGTCGAGGTCGGAGACCCGCTGGAAGACATTCACCCCGGAGGGGCTCAGCGTGGTCGGCCCGGCGTACAGCCCGCCGTCCTCGTCACTCTTGCTGGCGATGTAGACGCGGCCGGTCTTGGGATGGACCATCAGCGCCTCGGCGTCGCGCGGCCCGCCCTGGTACTTGACGGTGAACTGGGTCGCGGTGACGGTGGTGTCCTTCAACCGCTTCGGCTCGGGGAAGCGGTAGATCCACACATGGTCCCACTGACCGCCCAGGTTGTCGCCGATGTCGCCGACGTAGACGTTGCCGTCCGGCCCTATCGAGATCGCTTCCACATCGCGGGGATCCCCTATGCCGCGCAGGGTGACCCGCGCGACCGTCTTCCCGGTCCTGCCGTCCACGGCGTAGACGTACGGGCCGTCCGAGCTGTCGTTGTGCGTCCAGTAGACGCCGGGGTGGAGACGGCTCGCGGCGAGGCCGCTGGACTCGGTGATCCGGGGGTCCTGGATCGTGAAGGGGGACGGCGACGACGAGTCGTCGGCGGCGGCCGGGGCGGCTGCGGACACGGCCAGCAGCGCGGCGGCACCGAGTACGAACGGAAGCGGACGCATGGGCCCAAGCCTGCCATCCCGCCGGGGGCGTCCGGTGCCGGAACCACGCCGGGGGGCTCCCTCCGGCCACGTATGGCTTCCCGTCGGGCAGGGCTTCCGTCCGGGCGGGGCTTCCGTCCGGGCGGGGCTTCCGTCCGGGCAGGGCTTCCGTCCGGGCGGGGCTTCCGCCTTCCGCCCGCGCCCGGCCATCCGTCCAGCCATGACTTCCGCCCACGGCCGGCTTCCGTACACGCCCGGCTTCCGTGATCACGCATGATTTCCGCGATCACGGGCAGATAACGTCTGTCAATTATTTGTGCGAGCGACCACTCCCAAATAACCCCGAGATTATTTGATCTCATCCGGGGATTATTTCGGCGAGAAATTTATCGGTCATTGACGGCATAGCGGGCGGCGGCATTGCAATGCAGAAAGGCCCCGCTTACGGTCTGAGCTCATGAGCGAATACAGCCAGTCCTCTTATGCGCAAACCGCACCGCCCACGCATTCCGCCGGTGCCCCGAACCACGGTGCGGCACCGGCCGCGCCGTCCAAGAAGATCGCGATCTTCGCGATCGTCGGCTCGGTCATCGCGCTGGTCGGCTCCATGGTGAACTGGGTGATCTCCGACGCCGAGGGCGCCACCGGGGGCATCAAGGGCATCGACGGCGACGGCATCATCACGCTGATCATCGCCCTGGTCGCGGCGATCCTGTTCATCGCCGCCATGGCCACCAAGAAGGCGGCGCTCTACCTGGTCGGCGGCGTTCTGGGGCTGGCCATGGCCATTGTCGCGGTCATCAACATGGCGGACACCGAGCGGCTGCTCGTCCAGAAGCTGAAGGACGAGGAGGGGGTGTCGCAGCAGGTCGCGGAGAAGGCGGCGGAGCAGGCCGCGAAGCTGTACGACATGACCGCGGGACCGGGGCTCTACATGGTCCTGATCGGCGCACTGATGGCCCTGGCCCTCGGCGTTCTCGGCTTTATGAAGTCCCGCGCCGCCCGGTAATCCGAAAAGGTCGGTCGCTTTCGGCGACCATATTCAGCGGCCATATCCGGCGACCGGAGTTCGACCGGAGTTCGACGGGAGTTCGATCGGAGTTCGACCGAAGTCCGACTCGAGCCGCAGAAACCCAAGACGCCCGCTTTTTGACCGCACGGGGGGCCAAAAAGCGGGCTTTCGGGTTTTCCACGGGGAATTCTCGGCCGGGGCCCTGCCGCCGCCGATGACCGAGCACCCGGCCCGCCCCCCTTGATTAGAGCGCACTCCAACGGCTTGGCTGATCCCCATGGAGTACACGCAGCTCGGACGCACAGGTCTCAAGGTCAGCCGTATCGTCCTCGGCACCATGAACTTCGGTCCGCAGACGGAGGAGGCCGACAGCCACTCGATCATGGATGCCGCGCTCGACGCGGGCATCAACTTCTTCGACACCGCCAATGTGTACGGCTGGGGCGAGAACAAGGGCCGCACCGAGGAAATCATCGGGAGCTGGTTCGCCAAGGGCGGCGGGCGGCGCGAGAAGACGGTCCTCGCGACCAAGGTGTACGGAAACATGGCCGCCGAGGGTGAGCCCTGGCCCAACAGCGACAAGCTCTCGGCCGTGAACATCCGCCGGGCCGTGGACGCCAGCCTCAAGCGGCTCGGCACCGACTACATCGACCTCTACCAGTTCCACCACGTGGACCGCTCCACCCCGTGGGACGAGATCTGGCAGGCCATCGACGTCCTCGTACAGCAGGGCAAGATCGTCTACGCGGGCTCCTCCAACCACGCGGGCTGGCACATCGCCCAGGCCAATGAGGCCGCGGCCCGCCGCGGTTCGTACGGGCTGGTCAGCGAGCAGTGCCTGTACAACCTGGCCGAGCGCCGCGCCGAGATGGAGGTCATCCCGGCCGCGCAGGGCTACGGCGTGGGCATCATCCCCTGGTCGCCGCTGCACGGCGGGCTGCTCGGCGGGGCGCTCCGCAAGGAGCGCGAGGGCGGCGGTTCGCGCAGCACGTCCGGGCGCAGCGCCGACGCGCTGAAGAACACGGCGGTGCGCGACCAGATCCAGCGGTACGAGGACCTGCTGGCCAAGCACGGCATCGAGCCCGGCGAGGCGGCCCTGGCCTGGCTGCTCACCCGGCCCGGGGTCACCGGTCCGATCGTGGGCCCGCGCACGGCCGAGCAGCTGGCGTCGGCGGTGCGGGCGTCGGAGCTGAAGCTGGGCGAGGAGCTGCTGACGGAGCTGGACGAGATCTTCCCGGGCCCGGGGCCGTCGCCGGAGGCGTTCGCCTGGTAGCCGAGGGCGAGAGCTATGAGGGGGCGTGGGCCGCGCGGCGGTCCACGCCCCCTTGTTCTCAGCCGCCGAGGGCGGCCGCCGCGGCGACGACGACGAGAATCAGCACCAGCGCGCCGCTCATGATCATGTTTCTGGTCTTGGGGTCCACACCTCGAGATTAGCCGGACCGCTCAGTGCCCCAGCGGCCAGGCCGCCACCACCTCGTAGCGCGGCTGCTGCCCGGGGACGCCCGGGGCCGGTGGATGGCTGCGCACCAGGCTGAGCTCGCCCACGGTCCACTCCCGGCCCGCGAAGCCGGTGAGCCCGTCCACGTACGGCGCGAGGCTGGTGGCGGAGCCATGACGCGGGGAGCCGTGCCGCGGGGAGCGGGCGCGGGCGATGGTCAGATGCGGGTGGTACGGGCGGTGCCGGTCCATCGGGACCCCGGCCCGTCGGCCCCCCGCCTCGGCGGAGTCGGCCAGCCGCCGCAGGGCCTCGCTGTCGCCGTCGACGCCCACCCACACCACCCGGTCGTCGAACCGGCCGCCGCCCGCGAGCCGCAGCTCGTGGGGGTGGTGCCGATGGGCGGCGCGGGCCAGCCGGGTGTGCAGCTCGGGCAGTACGTCCTCGGCCACCTCGCCGAAGAAGGCGAGCGTGAAGTGCCAGCCCTCCCGCTCGGTCCAGCGCAGCCCGTCCGCCCCCGGCAGCGCCCGGAGCGCCTTGACCCGCGCGGCCAGCTCGGCGACGGCCGCCTCCGGCGGCAGCACGGCGGCGAAGAGTCTCATCCGCCCAGTCTCCCGCACCGGGGGCGGGGAACTCAGCCCCTCCGGCGTTTGAGGAGCGAGGCCAAAGGGGCGGGGCCCCGGCGAGGCCAAAGGGGCGGGGCCCCGGCGAGGTCAAAGGGGCGGAGCCCCTTCCGGCACAGCCTGGTGGGTTCAGGCCGTGGCGGCCAGTGGCTTGTCCTCCGTCTCCGGCGTACGCGGCACGAAGATCACATGCGGGTGGCCCCGGCGCAGGTCCAGCTTCAGCCGCAGGCCGCCGGCCCGGACCAGGATCAGCCCCACCGCGGCCGCGGCGGCCGCCGAGATCAGGCCGCCCGCGGCGAAGCCGACGCGCGCGCCGCAGGTGTCGGTCAGCCAGCCCACCAGCGGGCCGCCGATCGGCGTACCGCCGACGAAGACCATCATGAACAGGCTCATCACCCGGCCCCGCATCGCGGGATCCGTCGCGAGCTGGACGCTGGAGTTCGCGGTCACGTTGAACGTCAGGCTGAAGATCCCGATCGGCACCATGAGCGCCGCGAAGAGCCAGAAGTACGGGGTGGCCGCCGCGACCATCTCCAGCACGCCGAACATCAGCGCCGCCCCGACCAGCAGCCGCCGCCGGGCCACCACGCGCCGGGCGGCGAGCAGCGCGCCCGTCACCGAGCCGATCGCGATCAGGGTGTTGAGCAGGCCGTACGTACCCGGCCCGGCGTGGAAGACATCGTCGGCGAAGGCGCTCAGCCAGATCGGGAAGTTGAAGCCGAAGGTGCCGATGAAGCCGACGAGCACGATCGGCCAGATCAGTTCGGGGTTCCCGGCCACATAGCGCAGCCCCTCCCGAAGCTGTCCCTTGCCGCGCGGCGCCCGCTCGACCTTGTGCAGCTCGCTGGTGCGCATCAGCAGCAGCCCGATGATCGGGGCGCCGAAGGAGAGTCCGTTGATCAGGAAGGCCCAGCCGCTGCCCACGGCGGTGATCAGCACACCGGCGACCGCCGGGCCGATCAGCCGGGCGGACTGGAAGTTCGCGGAGTTGAGGCTGACGGCGTTCCGCAGGTCCTTGGGGCCGACCATCTCGTTGACGAAGACCTGGCGGGTCGGGTTGTCGACGACGGTGACCATGCCGAGCAGGAACGCGATCAGATAGACGTGCCAGACCTGCACATGGCCGCTGAGGGTGAGGGCGGCGAGGGCGAGCCCGCACAGCCCCAGCGCGGTCTGGGTGAAGAGGAGCAGCCGGCGCCGGGGACATCGGTCCGCGATGACCCCGCCGTAGAGGCCGAAGAGCAGCATGGGCAGGAACTGCAGCGCGGTGGTGATGCCGACCGCGGTGGAGGAGCCGGTGAGACTCAGGACCAGCCAGTCCTGGGCGATCCGCGACATCCAGGTGCCGGTGTTGGAGATCATGGCACCGGTCGCGAACAGGCGGTAGTTGCGGATCCTCAGCGAACGGAAGGTCCCGCCCCGGGTGCGTCCCGCGGTGACGGCGGGAGCGGGGTCGGATACGGAGTTGCCGGAGTTGCCGGAGTTGCCAGGGCTTCCGGGGTCTCCGGGGTGTGCGGGGTTCTTCGGTGCGGGTGCGGAGTCTGCTCCGGGTCCCGTACTCAAGTGCGTTCGCCTCCTGGCTGCCTCGGGTCGTTCTTACATATGCGCGAGCTTCTCCAGCACGGGCGCGGCGGCGCGCAGCACGGCCCACTCGTCCTCGGTCAGCTCCCCGACCAGCTCGGCCAGCCAGGCGTTGCGCTTGCGTCGGCTCTCTTCGAGCATGGCCTCCGCCCGCTCGGTCGGCGAGACGACCTTCTGCCGCCGGTCCTCCGGATGCGGCTCGAGCCTGACCAGTCCCTTGGCCTCCAGCAGCGCCACGATGCGGGTCATCGACGGCGGCTGGACGTGCTCCTTGCGGGCCAGCTCGCCGGGGGTGGCGGAGCCGCACTGGGCCAGGGTGCCCAGGACCGCCATCTCGGTCGGGCTGAGCGATTCGTCCACCCGCTGGTGCTTGAGCCGCCGCGACAGACGCATCACTCCGGACCGCAGGGCGCTCACGGCGGCCGCGTCATCGGGGGGCGCCTCCGCCTGGTGCTGGGGGCGGGACAGATCCGGCATGGTCTTTAGCATAACTCATTACCTCGCCTAATGAAAACCCTGGGGACTTCCCTATTTTTATTTCACCCGAACGAGTGAGTTGACTCCGGGTAGTGACGTACGGCGACACGCATGAGCGCCCAGGACCACGGGGTGGGTCCGGGGCGCTCAGGGCGGAACGCTCATGCGCCGGGCGGGACGGCGTACACCAGGGGCGGGTCGACGACTCGGCCCGGGCGGGGCCGCGCTCGGCTCAGGAGACGCCGAGTGCCTGTTCGATCGGGTTGAGCAGGAAGTACACCAGGAAGCACAGCCCCACCGCGCCCAGCAGCCACGGGATCTCCCGGGTCCGCCGGGTGGCGATGCGCAGCAGCAGGAACGAGAGGACGCCCAGCCCGATCCCGTTGGTGATGCTGTAGGTGAACGGCATCGAGATCATGGTCAGGAAGGCCGGGATCGCGATCGTGGCATCGCTCCAGTCGATCTCCTTGACGTTCGCCGCCATGATCAGGAAGCCGACGACCACCAGCGCGGGGGTCGCGGCCTGTGAGGGCACCACCTTGGCCAGCGGGGTGAAGACCAGCGCGAGCAGGAAGAGCCCGCCGGTCACCACGTTCGCGAGTCCGGTGCGCGCCCCTTCCCCGACACCCGCCGTGGACTCCACGAAGCAGGTGTTGGCCGAGGCCGAGCCGAAGCCGCCGCCCGCGACCGCGACGCCGTCCATCATCAGGATCCGGCCCATGCCCGGGAGCTGACCGCGCTCATCGGTCAGCCCGGCCTCCTCACCGACGCCGATGATCGTGCCCATCGCGTCGAAGAAGCCGGACAGCAGCACGGTGAAGACGAAGAGACAGCCGGTGAGCAGGCCGACCTCATGGAAGCCGCCGAAGAGGCTGACATCGCCGACGAGGCCGAAGTCCGGGCTGCCGACCACCTTGTCCGGCACCGTGGGGACGGTCAGCCCCCACTGGGCGTCCGGGATCCGGGCCAGGGAGTTGATCACGATCGCGACCACGGTCATGGTCACGATGCCGATCAGGATCGCGCCGCGCGTCTTGCGGACGATCAGGATGAAGGTGAGCGCGAGACCGGCCACGAAGACCAGCACCGGCCAGCCCTGCAGCCGCCCGGCCACGCCCAGCCCCAGGGGGACGGTGGTGTGCGCGGCGTCGGGGTTACGGCTGACGAAGCCGGAGTCGACCAGGCCGATCAGGGCGATGAACAGCCCGATGCCGATCGCGATCGCCCGCCGCAGCCCGGACGGGATCGCGTCCATCACCCGCTGCCGCAGCCCCGAGGCGACGAGGATCATCAGCACCAGACCCGCGAGCACCACCATGCCCATCGCGTCCGGCCAGCTCATCTTGGGCGCGAGCTGGAGCGAGACCACGGCGTTGATGCCGAGGCCGGCGGCCAGCGCGATGGGGACGTTGCCGATGATCCCCATGAGCAGCGTGGTCAGGCCCGCGATCAGGGCGGTGGCGGTGACCAACTGGCCGTTGTTGAGCTGATGCCCGAACTTGTCCGTACCGGCCCCGAGGATGATCGGGTTCAGTACGACGATGTAGGCCATCGCAAAGAACGTGGCCAGTCCACCCCGGATCTCCCGGGAGATCGAGGAACCACGCTCGCTGATCTTGAAGAACTTGTCGATGCCGTTGGCGGGGGGAGTCGGAGCCTGCTTGCCGGCATCGACCGGCGCGGTGGCCGAGGGGGACATGAAGGACCTCAGTGTGCGTGAACATCAACAGCGGGTCCTTTGGGATGCCCTTTGGATGATCGAACAAGACATTCCGCTCAGACCCAGAAGTATTCAGTATGAAACTATCAAGGCCCGATCGCCAAACCGGTCCCGGCGAGGCCCTCTGCGAGGTCCGGCACGGCCCCGGCACGGCCCCGGTCGGGCCCAGGACCGGCCCCCTTAAGCTGTGGCCATGACGAAGTGGACCCCCAAGCACGAGGCGCCGGAGCCCCTCGAGGGCAATGTCGTGGCCACGATCACCGGCGGCACGATCGTGTGGTTCGTCCTCTTCCTCGTCCAGCTGCCCTTCTACGGCTGGTTCCACGAGCACGGTCACCTGTGGTGGCTGTGGACCTGCCTGGCCGGCGGCGGGCTCGGGCTGCTCGGCATCTGGTACGTACGGGCCCGGGACACGGCGATCCGCCACGGCTCACGGAACGGCGACGCGCAGCCGGCCGACCCACAGAACGGCTGACGCCCAGCACGACTGACGCGCAAGCACGGCCGGTCCACAGCACGGCCGGCGCACCCACCCCGAGCGCGCACAAGGCGGTACCCGTGACGGCGCGGCGCCGGGCCGTCCGCCGTTCCCGGCAGCGGCCCGGCGCCCTGGCCTGGTGCGCGGGCGCGCTCCCCTCCTCATGACGCACCCGCTCACCCGTCTGTGGCGCGCGCAGAAAGATGAGGGCCCCGCCGCGGGGACGCGCGGGCGGAGCCGGATGGGCCAACTGTACGATCTTCACGGGCCGTTCACAATGTTGCGGAAGCCTCACGCCGGGCACTTTGTTCGGGAACTACCGTCTTGTGATCGTCAACTCACCAGTAATGTGAGGGATATGACCGGTAACCGCTTTCGTGCCGATGAGATCGACACCAGCAAGCCGCACTCGGCCCGCATGTACGACTACTTCCTGGGCGGCAAGACCCACTACGCGGTCGACACCCACGCCGCCGAACAGGTCGAGGCCGTCTGGCCCGACGTCAAGCCGTGGACCCGCGCCAACCGGTCATTCATGCACCGCGCGACCCGCTGGCTCGCGGGCGAGGCGGGCATACGGCAGTTCCTGGACATCGGCACCGGCATTCCCACCGAGCCCAACCTCCACCAGGTCGCCCAGAAGGCCGCCCCGGACTCCCGGGTCGTGTACGCGGACAACGACCCGATAGTGCTGGCCTACGCGCAGGCCCTGTTGCTCTCCACGCCCGAGGGCCGCACCGCCTACATCCACGCGGACGTCAGCGATCCGGCGGCGATCCTGGCCGCCGAGGACCTGAACGACACCCTCGATCTGTCCCAGCCGGTCGCCCTGTCGCTGAATGCGATCATGCACTTCATCGCGGACGAGCAGAAGCCGTACGAGATCGTGCGCCAACTGGTCGAGCCGCTGGCCCCGGGCAGCTATCTCGTGCTCTCGCACGGCGCGATCGACCCCCGCCCCGGGGTCTCGGACGCGGTCACCAACCTCTACCGCAGCAGCGGCATCCATGTGCAGGGACGCTCCCGGGAGGAGATCCTTCCGTTCTTCGACGGGCTGGAGCTGGTCGATCCGGGCGTGGTGATGCCGCACCGCTGGAAGCCCGAGAACGAGCAGGCCAGGGCCGAGGCGGAGGCCACGGAGCTATGGATCTTCGCGGGCGTGGCACGCAAGCCCTGACCTGGGTGCGGGGGCCTGACCAGGCCGTACCGTACGCAGTGCCCGGCCACGCCCCGTACGGCTCGCGCCCGTCAGTCGAACCAGCGGGCCCGCGCCAGCTCCTCCGTACGGGTCAGATCCTCCAGCAGGGCCGCCACCTCGAACCGGCGCGCCCAGTGGCCGGCGGCCCAGGACAGACCGGCCGCGACGCCCTCGACCGTCGAGGCGTGCAGGGTGCCGTCCACGTACCGCCAGTCCAGCTCGATCTCGCCCGAGCCCGCGCCCTCGCCCTCGCCCGGGCCCTCGATCAGCAGCTCCTCGTGTTCGATGTACGACAGCGGGGCGCCCGGGAGGAGTTCGCGGACCGCCTCGGGCACCTCGTGCGAATCGCCCTGTGAGGTCACCCGCGCCGGGTACGCCTCGCTCAGCCGCCGCACCTGGAACAGCTCGGCCAGCTCCGCCGCCCGCGTGGGCCGTACGGGCAGCAGCGCCCGGCCGTCCGCCTCGGCCAGCGACATCAGGTCCGGGGCGTCCGCGACCAGCGCCTCGCCCGCCTCGACCACCGTCGGCTCGCCGTCCACGATGGCCCGCAGCTCATCCGGCAGGGTCACCTGCTCGGGGTCCAGGTCGGCCAACTGACCGTAGAGGGCGTGCAACTGGGCGGGGGCCACCTCGCGGTCCGGGTCGGCGAGGCGGGCCAGCAGCTCGGCGGCCCCGCCCGGCTCGTCCAGCAGCGCGGCGACCGAGGTCCGTACGCCCAGCGCGCGCAGCACCTGCTCGTCCTCGAACCCGGCGGCGTCCACCGCCTCGTACAGCCCGTCCAGCAGCGGATCGCCCCCGGCCGCGCGCAGCCCGGCGGGGCGGCGGCCGTCCAGCACCGGATGGCCGCGCAGCCACCACGCGGTGTACGAGCGCACGATCTCCGTCGTGCCGTCCGGCAGCAGCACCCGCACCGGCGCGGTCAGCGCGTCGCGCAGCGGCGGCTGGGCCAGCATGGCCAGCGCCCGCGGCCAGGCGTCGTCGTCGACCAGGTCCAGGTCCCGTACGGCCACGATCTCGGTGGCCACCGGCGGCACCGGCGTCTCCGGCAGCCGGTCCAGTACGTCCTCGCACCACACGTCGACGGCGTCCAGCACGCCGACGTCGTCCGGTTCGGTGAAGTCGCCCTCGCGCGGCTCCAGTTCATCCGGGTCCAGCACCACGTCAGTGGCCCTGACCAGCGTGAAGCCCGCCAGCACACCGACCGCGGCGAGCGGCTGCTCACCCCAGCGCTCGGCCAGCTCGGCGTCGCACGCGGCCAGTTCGCCCTCCCGCATCACCTGCTCGAAGGCGCTGCCGGGGAGGACCAGCTCACCGGCCGGGGCCAGTTCCCCGTCCTCGTCCGGGAGCGCGAGCGCGGCCAGCCACGGCTCGTCGCCCGGCGCCAGCCGGGCCTGCTGGACCAGGCCGAGGACGGTGTCGGCCAGCGTGTCGGCGTCCAGCGCCGCGCCCAGGCCCCCCTCGCCCTCCTCAGCGAACGGGTCGTACTCGTCCTCCGCCTCCAGCGAATGCGCGACGGCGGTCCGTACCTGCGGGGTCGTCAGCACGGCGCGGGGCGTGGCGGGGGTGGCGCCGAGCTTCTCCAGCAGCGGATGGGCGGCGTCCGGATGTGCAACTTTCAGGCCGAGGCGGGCGAGGGTGCGATGCGTGTCGCTGACCGCGGCGCCGCGCTCGGAGGTCCGCGCGGGCGCGGCGGGCTCGGCGATTCCGGCGGACTCGACCGGTCCGCCGGGCTCGGCGATTCCGGCGGGCTGGGCGATTCCGGCGGGCTCGGTGGTGACGGCGGACTCGGCGGTTCCGATGCTGTCCAGTCTGTGCAGGCTGTCCAGGTCGCCGTCGGCCTCGCCCGGCAGCGGCAGCAGCACCTGCCGGGGCCCGATCGTCGTCCGGCCGTCCGCCAGCGGCACCGGCAGCCCGCTGAGCCGGTCCGGGTCGATGCCGCCCAGCGAGTCGTACAGCCGCCGCCACCAGGCCGGGGCCCGCTCCACGCCCGCGAGCCGGTCGATGAGCTCGCCCAGCGGCACCCGGGCCACGCCCAGCACCCGCAGCTCCGAGCGGCGCTCGAGGCCCGCGGGCAGCAGCGTCGGGAACAGCTCGGCCAGCACCTCCACCGTCTCCGCGCCCGCGCCCTCGACGATCTCGGCGTCCCGGGGCCGCAGCGCGTACGGCTCGCCCTCCGCGCCGCCGCGCGCCAGCACGTCGTCGTCCCAGTCGGCCGGGGTGGGCGCGGGCGGGGCGGCAGCCGGCTCCCCCGCCGCGGGGCCGCCCTGGGCGGCGTCCGGGCCGAGCGCCTCCGGCGAGCCCAGCCAGCCCGCCACGGCCTCGGCCACGGCCGCGTCCTCCGTGCCCACGCCCACCGCCGGTGCGGCGGCGCTGGGCAGGAACGGCACCCTCGGCAGCCGCTCCAGCACCCGCTGGCGCAGCTCCCCGTCCAGCTCGCCCCGGCCGAGCTGGCCCGGGACCAGGTCGATCGAGCCGACCGAGACCGGATGCCAGTCGCGCAGCAGCGTCGCGTACGACTCGGCCGCGCGGTCCAGCAGGAAGTCCGTGAGCGGCCCGGGGGCGGTGTGGCGGCGGGTGGGCTCCAGCGGGAAGGACGCGATCAGCAGCGCGGGCATGCCCAGCGGCTCGTCGGTCGGCGTCGGGGCGTGGACCACCGGGGCGGTCGCGGGGCGCGTCGGCGCGCCCTCCGCGTCCACCGGGACCGCCCAGGTCACCGACCACACCGGGCGCAGCCGCTCCTCCACCGGGCGGTCCGCGAGCAGCTCCGGCTCCAGCCGCCCGCCGACGCTCTCGGTGCGCCAGCGCGTCGTACCGCGGGCGCCGCTGTCCTCGACGACGGTGTACGGGCCGTCCTGGCGGCGGCGCAGCGTCCGGGTGCCCTCGACGGTCTCGACCACGACCTCGGCCAGGCCGGGCAGGGTGAGCAGCAGCGCGTCGTCGATCCCGGCCAGCAGCCGCTCGGCCACGTCCCAAGCGGCGCCGTCGCGCAGCGGCAGCACGGCGACGGTGTCGTAGCCGTCCGGGGCGCTCCCCTCGGCGGGCAGCGGCAGCCGCAGCAGCGGCACGTGGCCGTCCCGGCGGCGCAGCTCCTCGGCGAGGCCGGGGCTGGTGGCGGTGGCACGCTGGGTCAGCTCCCGCGCCTCGGCCAGCGACCAGCGCACCCCGCCGGCGCGCCCCACGACCGCGGGCTCGTCGCTCACCGCGAGCACCGCCGCGAAGCCGACGCCGAACCGCCCGACCGCGCTCTCCGGGTCGTCCCGCTTGGCCGACGCCCGCAGCGTGGACAGCGACTCGACGCCCGCCGCGTCCAGCGGCGCCCCGGTGTTGGCGGCGGCCAGCACGGCGGGCTCGCCGTCGGTGGCCGGCCGGAGGGTCAGCCGCAGCCGCCCGGACACCCCGGCGCGGGCGGCGGCGTCCGCCGCGTTCTGGGCCAGCTCGACGACCAGCCGGTCCCGGTGGCCGCCCAGCGCCAGGTCCTCCTCGGCGTTGGCGTCCTCCCGGAACCGGGCGGGCGACGCGGCCCAGGCGTCCAGCACGCCGCGCCGCAGCCGCGCGGTCCCGAACGGGTCCGCGTCCTCGGTCGCGCCTCGCACCATCGCCGTGCTGCTCACGTCTCGCCTCCGGAAGTTCCTGGTCGGGGTCCGTCCTGCGCCACGGCGCCACACCGCCGAGTCCCCCGCGGTGCGGATCACCCCACCGCGCTCGCCGTTCCCTCGCGTGCCGCCCTTGCTAGCCGCGAACGTACCGCTATCCGCCCCCAAACGACGCCTCGGGCCCCACACAACCGGATTCTCCCCCTCACCTTGGGGCCCACGGGCCCCGTCTCACCAGGTCCCTGCCTTGGGCACGCGGGCAGAGGCGCACCCTCCACCGCCGCCAGCACGCCCCCGCCGTGACGGGCGCCCCGCGCCGTCGTGGCCGCTTGCCCCAGGGGATGTCCGACGGATCGTGACGCCTGCGGCGGGCTGTTCCCCTCCCCGCCCCTTCCCGAAACTGGGGCTCCGCCCCAGACCCCGGGGTCCGGGGGCGAAGCCCCTGCCACGCGCGGCCTCCCTGGGCGCCGTCCGGTAAGGGCGAACCGGGTCGGCGGGACTCGCCGCTGGGCCCCGATGACAACGCAGGGGGCGGGCCGAAGGCGCACGGCGCCCCGCCGCGCGCGTCCGAGCAGAGCGCGGCTGGACCCTGTCGCTCGAGGCCGCCACAGATCAAAGGCGTACGAGCCCGGACGCGGCCCGGACGCATCGTGCAGGCCGCCGCCCAGGCGTACGGGGCCCGCCCACACCTGACCGCACGTCGCCCGACCGGCCCGGCAGGCGGTGTAACCACCGGGGCGGCGGTGGGCAGCGGCCCGTCACCCGGTGGGGCGACAGGCGTGAGGCGTCGGGCGGGGCGGCAGCCGCGAGGGGGCGGGGCGCTGGCGCCGCAACGCGCTGGGACGCGCGGCCCCGCCGGGGCGGGAGTTCGCTGCCGTCGCCTGGGCGACCGTGTGCCGGGCGGCGGCCCCGGCCCGCAGTTCTGCAGCGGCCGGGCCAGGGCCGTCCTTCCGTAGCGGCCCAGCCAGGGCCGCCGTTCCGTAGCGGCTGGCCCCGGGCCGCCGTTCCATAGCGGCCCAGCCGGGGGCCGTCCTTCCGTAGCGGCCTGGCCGGGGGCGCGTCCCGCAGCAGTGGCCCCGAGGCCGTCGTTCCGTGCAGCCTGGCCGGGCGCCGTCGTGGGGCGGGGCCCGAGGCCCCTCAGCTGTGGCCCAGTTCCTCCGGCGGCGTGTCCGGCTCGACAGAGCCGCTCGTGCGGTCCGGGTGGAGGGGGAGGGGTTCGACGACGGTTTCGTCGACGACGGGTGGGGCCGGGCGGGGGGGCTTGGGCATGACGGCGGCCTCGGAGTGGGCGCCGCAGCCGTAGGAGAGGGAGACGACGCGGCCGTCCGCCGGGCTGAACTCGTTCGCGCAGGCCCCGAACGCCTGCCCCAGCGAGCCGCCGAGGGCCACCAGGAAGCCGCAGCTCGCGCAGGTGCCCGGGGCCGCCTGGGCCATGGGGGTCTTGGGGCCGTACGCCTCGTCCCAGCGGTCGGCCGCGACGTGGAGGCCGTAGCGGGACAGCACCCGGGCGCGCCGCATGCCCAGCTCCTCGGCGACGGCCGCGATAGAGCCGGTCGTGGGCGCGGCGGTCTGCGCCGCGGGGGCGCCGGCCGTCACATCGGCATCCTCCACCGCCGCGAGCTGCTGCATCTCCTCCGAGACCGCGGAGTTGGGCGGCGGCGCGTCCTCGCCCGAGTAGCCGGGCTCCAGCCGCAGGTCCTCGGCCTCGGTGGGGAGCAGGTCGCCCGGCCCCATGTCGCCGGGGCGCAGCCGCTCGCTCCAGGGCACCCACTCCGGCGCGAGCAGCGCGTCGGGCCCGGGGAGCAACACGGTCTCGTCCAGGGTGACGGCCTTCGCCCGGGAGGCGCGGGTCACCGTGACCGCCCAGCGCCAGCCGCGATAGCCCGGCTCGGCGCTGTCGAAGAGATGCGTGACCACGCGGTCGCCCTCGGCGACAGCGCCCAGATACTCGCCCACCTGCCCCGGACGGGCGGCTTCCACAGCCGCCTCGCGGGCGAGTTCAACCGCCTCGGCGCACAGGCGGTCGGGGGTACGGCTTCGCATCGCACTCACAGGATCGATTCTCTCTTCCACGCCGTCGCAGCCGTCTGACCTGGTGCGCCAGCCGTACGGCCGATCGCGGGACCGCGGACGGAGCGGACCATGGGGCCGCGTCGACGTCCGCGCCCATCCGGCCTTCGGGCGCACCTTGTACGTCCCATTCTGCGGGATGGCTACTCGGCACACGGCCAGGAACGACCCTCGGTGGCGCGGTTACGCACGCTACCTTGTCCGGCCGCACCGGCCCTACCCCCGTCTCATCCCCACCACCCGCCCCGGCGCCGTGCGCCCCCTCCCCTCCCGCCCCCGCGAAACCGCATTTCCGCTGGACAGCGGGGTGTTGCCGATTCCTCCCGACGGCGCCGCCATCCGGAAAGCCGTCGAAGGTCTGACGCTTCGGCCGCGTTGGCTGCACCATGGTCAGGTGGCAGGAACGCGGTGGCACAGCGGCGGCTCGACCAGTCGGTCGGGCCGCTGGATCGTCCACGCGCTCCGTGTTCCCTTCGCGCTCCGCCTCCCCTTCACCGCGGCCGGGCGGGGCATCCGCCGCGCCACCCACGCCCACGGCGCCGGCGAGTCGGGGCTCGGCAAGCTGATCGAACTGCACGCGGTGAACTCCGCGGGCGACATGCTGATCACCGTCGCCCTCGCCTCCACGATCTTCTTCTCGGTCCCGACCGACGAGGCCCGCGGCCGGGTCGCGCTCTACCTGGTCATCACCATGGCCCCGTTCGCGCTGCTCGCCCCCGTCATCGGCCCGCTGCTCGACCGCATTCCGCACGGCCGCCGCGCGGCGATGGCGGGCGCGATGCTGACCCGCGTGGTGCTCGCGCTGACGATGGCGGGCGCGGTGGCGGGCGGCGGGCTCGAGCTGTATCCGGCGGCACTGGGCGTGCTGGTGGCGTCCAAAGCGTACGGAGTCGTCCGTTCCGCCGTCGTGCCACGGCTGCTCCCACCCCACTTCTCCCTGGTCAAGGCCAACTCCCGGGTCACCCTGGCCGGGCTGCTCGCCACCGGCGCGGCGGCCCCGCTGGGGGCCGGGCTGCATCAGATCGGGCCGAGCTGGCCGCTGTACGGGGCGTCGGCGATCTTCCTGCTGGGCGGGTTCCTGTCGTTCACCCTGCCGCACAAGGTGGACTCCTCGAAGGGCGAGGCCAGGGCGCAACTGACCTCGGGGCAGCGCCATCTCCATCTGCCGGTGACGGTGCGCAAACCCAAGGCCAGGGTCGGCGGGGACAGGACCGCCCCGGCCGGGGGAGCCGCCTCCGGCGGCGGGGCCAGGGCCGCCTTCTCCCGGATCGCCTTCTGGAGGGGCCGGTCCCGGCGGCCCGGCCTCCGTACGGTCGGCCCCTCCGTGCTGCACGCCCTTCAGGCGTGTGCCGCGCTGAAGACCCTGTCCGGATTCCTCACCCTCTTCCTCGCCTTCCTCCTCCGCGACCAGCCGCTGGGCGGGCTCGGCCCCGAGATCTCACTCGGCCTGGCCGCGGTCTGCGCGGGCGGCGGCAACGCGCTGGGCACCGCGATCGGCGCCTGGCTGCGGGCGCGCGGCCCGGAGCTGATCATCGCGGTGGTGCTGAGCTCGGCCCTGGCCGTGATCATCGTGTCGGCGGCCTTCTACGGCGCGGTGACGGTGGCCGCCGTGGCCGCCACCGCCGGGATCTCCCAGGCGCTGGGCAAGCTGTCGCTGGACGCGCTGATCCAGCGCGACGTCCCGGAGGAGGTCCGTACCTCGGCGTTCTCGCGATCCGAGACCACGCTCCAGATGGCGTGGGTCCTCGGCGGCGCCATCGGCATCGTGCTGCCGCTCCACGGGGTGCTGGGGATGGCGGTCGCCGCGGCGGTGATCGCGCTGGGCACGGCGCTGAGCGTCCGCGGACTGCTGAGCGCCTCCCGGCAGGGGGCGCCGTATCCGCGGGTGGCGTGAGTTCCGGGCCGCGGCCGCCCCCGGCGGGAGCGCCATCGGCGAGTCGTACCCGTGCGAGGCGATCGGAGGCGGCCGCGGGCCTTGGTGAACAGCGGGGCCGAGTCGTACCCGCGCGCGAGGCGATCGGTGGGGCCAGATAGCCTGCCCGCATGACCGCTGCGCTGTTTTCCAGGGGCAAGGGCCGCCGCGCCGTCACCGCCGCCTGTGCTGTGTCCCTCGGGCTCGTCGCCCTCTCCGCCTGCGACAAGCCGACCCCGCTGGCAACGGTGACGGTCGGTTCGAACACCGTGACGGCCGAGGCGAGCAACGGCTGCTACGGCGACGGCAAGGACCTGAGCTCGAAGAAGTTCAAGGACTGCCTGTCCGCCAAGCCCGAGAAGACGATCAAGGTGACCCCCGGGGACAAGGTGCGGCTCGGGGTGGACCCCGAGATCGCCAAGTCCAGCTGGGGCCTGATCGCCAACAACCCGGTCATGGCCGAGGCGAGCAAGGAGACGTACCGCAGCTTCGACAGCGATACGCTCTTCGCCCGGCAGAACCCGCAGACCGGCCAGACCACGCTCGAGAAGAAGGTCACGATCACGGTCGCCGAGCTCGGCAAGAGCAGCCAGGGCGTCAAGGGCATCTGGCGCTTCACGCTGGAACGGGACTCCTGACAGGGCTCCTGACGGGACTCCTGACGGGATCCCCGACGAGCGGAGCTCCGCAGGACGGGGCCCGGTCGCACCGGGCCACCGGCCGCGCCGTGACAGGGTTGTGTGTGACAGGGGGGAGTCACCCATGCGCGTACTGATCGTCACGGCCGTACCCGCCGAGCGGGACGCCGTCGTACGGGGCGTCGGCGCCACGGCCCCCGAGGTGGCCGAACTCCCCGTCCCCGGCGGGGTGCTCCACCGGCTGAGCCCGGCGCCGCCCACCGGGCCGCCGCTCACCGTGGACGTCCTGGCCGCCGGGGTCGGCCCGGCCGCCGCGGCGGCCGGAACCGCCGCCGCCCTGACCGCGGCCGCGGTCGCCCGCACCCCCTACGACCTCGCCGTATCGGCCGGTATCGGCGGCGGCTTCACCACCGCGCGCCCCGTCGCCGCGCACCCCGCCACCACACCCACGGCGCGGTCCGCCACCGCAGCGCCCGCCACCCCAGGGCCCTCGACCACGCCGCCCGCCACCGCCGCGCACCTCGGCTCCGTCGTCGTCGCCGACGCCATCGTGGCCGCCGACCTGGGCGCCGAGACCCCCGACGGCTTCGCCGCCGTCACCGACCTGGGCTTCGGAACCGTCGAACACCTCCCGCCCGCCCCGCTCGTCGCCGCCGTCGCCGAGGCGACGGACGCCGTGCGCGGCACCGTGCTCACCGTGTCGACCGTGACCGGGAGCGCCGAACGGGCCGCCGAGCTGCTGCGCCGCCATCCGCGCGCCGTCGCCGAGGCCATGGAGGGCTTCGGCGTCGCGGAGGCCGCCGCGGCCCAGTCCGTGCCCGCTCTGGAGGTACGGACGGTCTCCAACGCCGTCGGACCGCGCGACCGCGCGGCCTGGCGGATCGGGGAGGCGCTCGAAGCGCTCACGGGCGCCTTCGCGACCATCGCCCCCCTCCTCGGCACCTGGACCTTTGACCCGGAAGGAACCCGGCAGTGACTGAGCCCCTGAGCGAGCCCCTGACTGAGCCTTTGAAGATCGCCTACTCCCCGTGCCCCAATGACACGTTCGTCTTCCACGCCTGGGCTCACGGCCGCGTCCCCGGCGCGCCCGCGCTCGATGTCACCTTCGCCGACATCGACATCACCAACGGGATGGCCGAGCGCGGAGAGTTCGACGTACTGAAGGTGTCGTACGCCGTACTGCCCTGGGTGCTGGACGACTACGCGCTGCTGCCCTGCGGCGGCGCGCTCGGCCGCGGCTGCGGTCCGCTGGTGCTCACGCGGCGGCCCGGCGAGGGGCAGCCGCTCACCGGCAAGGACCTGGCGGGGAAGACGGTCGCGGTGCCGAGCGAGCGTTCGACCGCGTATCTGCTCTTCCGGCTGTGGGCCGCCGCCGAGGTGCCGGGCGGGGTCGGCGAGATCAAGGTGCTGCCGTTCCACGCGATCATGCCCGCGGTGCGGGACGGCGAGGTCGACGCCGGGCTCGTCATCCACGAGGCCCGGTTCACCTATCAGAATTACGGGCTGCACTGCCTGGCTGACATGGGCGAGCACTGGGAGCGGACCACCGGACTCCCCATCCCGCTGGGCGCGATCATCGCCAAGCGCTCACTGGGCGCCGAGCGGCTGCGGGAGCTCGCCGACGCCGCCCGGACATCGGTGCGGATGGCCTGGGACGACCCGGAGGCGTCGCGGGCGTATGTCCTGGAGCACGCCCAGGAGATGGACCCGGCCGTCGCCGATCAGCACATCGGGCTGTACGTGAACGAGTTCACCGCCGACCTCGGCGAAAGCGGCTACGCCGCGGTGCGCGGGCTGCTGACCCGCGCGGCGGCCGAGGGGCTGGTACCGCCCCTCGGCCCCGGGGCGCTGGACGCGGTCTGACGCTTCGGCGAGTGGTCGCACGCCAAGCGGAGCCGGACGGGTATCCATCCGGCTCCGCTGACGGGATGTCGTATGTGCCGATGTGTGCCGGACCGCTCAGGTCGAAGGTCAGACGTCGAGCTGGTCGGCCACCGCCCGCAGCATGCCCGCGATCTTGTGGCCGTGTGCCTTGTCCGGATAACGGCCGCGCTCCAGCTGCTGCGTCACGTTCTCCAGCAGGGTGGTCAGGTCCTGGACGATGGACGCCAACTCGTCCGGCTTGCGGCGCTGGGCGGCCGCCACGGAGGGAGTCGGATCGAGAACGGTGACGGACAATGCCTGATCCCCGCGATTTCCGGCCACCACGCCGAATTCCACGCGCTGCCCCGGCTTCAGTGAGTCGACGCCTTCCGGAAGCACCGACGAGTGAACGAAGACGTCGCCACCGTCATCGCGGGAGAGAAAGCCGAAGCCCTTCTCACTGTTGAACCACTTGACCTTGCCGGTAGGCACGTCTGTCTCGTCCTCGTCGCTCGTCGGAAAACACGGAAAAACAGCTCTCGATAGCACTACAGCGGGTCGTAAGACCCGCCACCACCAAGGCTAATGGTCCCGAGCCTGGTGACAAGACGTACCCGGGTGGTTCCTATGCGCGCTCTGGCACGGATCTACCCTGGTCCAGTGAGTAATGAAACCCCGCACCGCGGCGGCTCCCCCGGCCACCCCCGAGAGGCGCCCCTTCCCGGCGACCGGCTCATCCGGTCCGGCGTCATCGTCTTCGCCATCGGAGCGGTGGCCACGCTCGCCACCGTCGCGCCGCTCTTCCTGGGCGCGGATCCGCTGCCCTCGGCGGCGTACTTCGTGTGCATGCTGATGGGCGTCGGCTTCGCCCTCGCCGCCGTCGGGCTGCTGCGCTCCATCGCCGCGCAGCGGCGGGAGGTCTCGGCCGCCGCCCGGGTGTCGCGGCCCCCCGTACCGCCGTCCGGGTGAACCGGGTGCACCAGGTGAACCGGGTGAGCCCGCAAGCCCTGAACCGGGTGAGCCGGTGCGCCCGTGAGCCGGTGAGCCGGTGGACTGGGCGGATCAGTCCGCCGTGCGATCGCCTATGTAGCCCGACAGCCAGGCCGGGAACGCCGTCAGATCGTCCAGCACGACATCCGCGCCGGCCCCGAGCAGCTCGTCCACCGCGCAGGGCCCGGTGGCGACCGCCACGGACAGCGCACCGGCCGTACGGGCGCCCCGTACGTCACCCGTGTGGTCGCCGACGTACACCGTCGCCCCGTACTCCCGCAGCGCCTCCGCCTTGGCCTCGGCCCACAGCCAGCCGATGACCGCGTCCGCCTCGATGCCCAGGTGGCTCAGGTGCAGCTTGGCGTTGGGCTCGTGCTTCGCGGTGACGACGATGGCCCGGCCGCCCGCCCGCCGCACGGCCTCGATCGCCTCCCGCGCCCCCTTCATGGCCAGGGTGGGCGCGATCGCGTACTCCGGGTAGAGCTCGCGGTAGAGCTCGCCCATCTCCTCGACGCGCTCATCGGGGAACCAGTGCACCAGTTCCTGCTCCAGCGGCGGGCCGAGCCGGGTGATGGCGAGGTCGGAGTCGATGTAGGTGCCGGTCCGGGCCGAGAGCGCCTCGTACGCCGCCTTGATGCCCGGCCGGGAGTCGATGAGGGTCATGTCGAGGTCGAAGCCGACGGTGAGAGCGGAGTGCGAAGACATGCCCGCCATTGTGCCTTGGCCCACCCCATACACTTAGCCTCGCCTAACTTCGTAGCCGACGAGCGAACGGACGCGATGACCGCCGACCGGACCAGCAACCACCCTCCCAGAGCCCCCCTGGTCCGCGACTCCCCAGCCAGCGCCTCCCCGGTCAGCGCCTCCTCAGCCCACGCCTCCCTGGTCCGCCGCCGCCTCGGCTGGACCGCCGCGGCCGTCGTCGCCCTGCTGCTCGCCGTCCTGCTGAGCCTCGCCGTGGGCAGCCGCCAGATCGCGCCGAGCGCGGTCCTGGACGCGCTGCTGCACGGCGGTTCCAGCGACGCCGCCGACATCGTGCGGTCCCTGCGGCTACCGCGCACCCTCGTCGGGCTGATGGTCGGCGCGGCGCTCGCCATGGCGGGCACGGTGATGCAGGGCGTCACCCGCAACCCGATCGCCGACCCCGGCATCCTCGGCATCAGCCAGGGGGCCTCGGTGGGCGTGGTGCTCGCGATCGCCTTCGCCGGGGTGCACACGCTCAGCGGCTATGTCTGGTTCGCCTTCGCGGGCGCGGGGCTGGCGTCGGTCGCCGTCTACGCCATCGCCACCAGCGGGCGGGGCGGCGCGACCCCGGTCAAGCTCGCGCTCTCCGGCGCCGCGATCAACGCCCTGCTGGTGTCCGTGACGACGGGCGTGCTGACGACGAAGGCGGCGGCCCTGGATGAGTTCCGCTTCTGGCAGATCGGCTCGCTCGCCGGGCGGGACACCGGGATCGTCGGTCAGGTCTGGCCGTTCCTGCTGGTCGGCACGGTGCTGGTGATCGCGGTGGCACGCGGTCTCGACGCGCTGGCGCTCGGCGAGGACGTCGCGAAGGGGCTCGGCCAGAACGTGGCGGCCGTAAGGATCGTCGCGGCCCTCGGCGCCACGATCCTCACCGGCGTCGGGGTCGCCGCCGCCGGTCCGCTCGCGTTCATCGGCCTCGCGGTCCCCCATATCGCCCGCGCGATCGTCGGCACCGACCACCGCTGGGTGCTGCCGATGGCCGCCCTGATCGGCCCGGTGATGCTGCTGGTCTCGGATGTGGTGGGCCGGGTCGTCTTCCCGCCGAGCGAGGTCCCGGCGGGCGTGATGACCGCGCTGATCGGGGTGCCCTTCCTGGTCACGCTGGTGCGCCGGAAGGCGGTGGCCGCGTGAGCGCGACGGAAAGCCGTACCGATGTCCGTACGGTCCGTCCGGGGGTCGGCCCGGCCGGGTACGGGCTGATCCGCATCACGCGAGGGGGACGTACCGGCCGTGGCGGATCGTTCCTGCTGCACCGCCGCTCGGCCCTCGTCGCGCTCGGGCTGACCCTGGCCACCGCCGCCGTCTGTGTGACGTACCTGTGCGTCGGCGAGAGCTTCGTCGACCCCGCCGACGCCGTGAAGGCCGTCCTGCACACCCAGTGGGGCCTCGGACAGGCCACCCCGAACGACCTCGTCGTCGGCACGCTGCGGCTCCCCCGGATGACGCTCGGCCTGATGGTCGGCGCCGCCTTCGGCATCGCGGGCGCGCTGATCCAGACGGTGGCCCGCAACCCCCTCGCGAGCCCCGACATCATCGGCGTCAGCCAGGGCGCGAGCGCGGTGACCGTGGGCGCGATGACCTACGGGGTCACCTCGTTCGCCGTCCTGCCGTACCTCTCCGTCCTGGGCGGCCTCGCCGCCGCCGCGCTGGTGTACGTCTTCGCCTGGCGCGGCGGGCTCCAGGCGGCCCGCTTCGTGCTCATCGGCATCGGATTCGCCGTCGCGCTGCGCTCGATCACCCATCTCTTCCTGACCAAGGGCGACTATCTCGTGGCCCAGCAGGCGAAGGTGTGGATGACCGGTTCGCTCAACGGACGCGGCTGGGGCGAGGCCGCTCCGCTCGGCTGGGCGCTGCTGGTGCTGCTGCCCGGCGTGCTGTGGGCGGCGCGGGCGCAGCGCACGGTGTCCATGGACGACGACACGGCGACCGCGCTGGGCGTACGGCTCGGGCGGGTGCGGCTGGGCCTGGTGGCCCTCGGCGTCGTGCTCGCGTCGATGGCGACGGGCGCGGCAGGACCGGTGGACTTCGTGGCGCTGCTCGCCCCGCAGATCGCCCGCCGGATGACCAGGACCGCCCAGATCCCGCTGCTGTGCTCGGCCCTGACCGGGGCGTTCATCGTCGTCACCGCCGACCTGCTGGCCCGCAAGCTGTTCGCGCCGACCGAACTGCCGGTGGGTGTGCTGACGGCGGCGGTCGGCGCCCCGTATCTGATCCACCTGCTGCTGTCTTCCGGGGGACGCGGCCGTAAGGGAGGCACCGCCGCATGACCGCTTCGGCGTCCACGAGGGGTACGAGCCCGGAGGCCGGTCCGGCCTCCGCCGGACCGGCGGAAGCCGCTTCCGCGAACCGGCCGAACCGGCTCACCGCGCGCGAG
This sequence comes from Streptomyces yongxingensis, assembly GCF_055597465.1. Taxonomy (NCBI): domain Bacteria; kingdom Bacillati; phylum Actinomycetota; class Actinomycetes; order Kitasatosporales; family Streptomycetaceae; genus Streptomyces; species Streptomyces yongxingensis. Next base: position 6,201,609 of record NZ_CM145717.1, on the reverse strand, counting down.
CTGACCCTCGCCTACGAGGACCGCACCGTCGTGGACGGGCTGGACCTGGAGATACCCGACGGCGAGGTCACGGTCATCGTCGGACCCAACGCCTGCGGCAAGTCCACCCTGCTGCGCGCCCTCGGGCGGCTGCTGCGGCCGCGCGGCGGCGCCGTGCTCCTCGACGGTACGGACCTCTCGCGCATCCCGACGAAGAAGATCGCCCAGTCCGTGGGGCTGCTCCCGCAGACCCCGGTCGCGCCCGAGGCGATCACCGTCGCCGATCTCGTCTCCCGGGGCCGCCAACCGCATCAGCGCTGGTGGCAGCAGTGGTCGGAGGAGGACGAACGGGCCGTCACGGACGCCATGGAGCGTACGGATGTGACGGCGCTCGCCGACCGCCCGGTGGACGAGCTGTCGGGCGGGCAGCGGCAGCGCGTATGGATCGCGATGGCGCTCGCGCAGGAGACCGACCTGTTGCTGCTGGACGAGCCGACGACGTACCTGGACATCTCCCACCAGGTGGAGGTGCTGGACCTGGTGCGCCAGCTCAACCACGAACGCGGCCGTACGGTCGTCGCCGTCCTCCATGACCTCAACCAGGCCGCCCGCTACGCCGACCATCTGATCGCGATGAAGGACGGCCGCATCGTGGCACGCGGCCGCCCGGGGGACATCGTCACGGCGGACCTGGTGCACGAGGTCTTCGGCCTCGACTCGGTGGTCGTCCCGGACCCGGTGACCGGCAGCCCCTTGGTCGTCCCGGGCACGCCCTGGCAGGCCACCGAGCACGGCTGAGCCGCGCAGGGCGCAGGCGCTCTGCGGGCGGGGGTACGGGCGCGTCGGGCCTCGGGCGTCGGGCCTCGGGCGTCGGTGCCCTGTGGGCCCGGGTACGGGCGCCCGGCGTGCGGCTGAGGCGGGCGCCCGCGCCTTCTTCCGGGCTCGAGCCGCCCCACGGGTGGCCCTGTGTCAGCCCCTGCGCCTCGCGCGCCAGAGGAGGAACAGCACCGAGGCGATGGCCGCGCCCCTGACGACGTAGGGCCAGGTCTCGGTCAGGGCGTCCTTCCAGCCGTGCTCGGGGATCGGCTCGCCCCACTTGTCGTCGGCCCGGCCCCACAGCCAGACCGCGGCCCCGGCCGCGACCAGGCCGGGCATGCCCAGCGCCGCCCACTTCGCCTCGGCCGGGGAGCGGCGGTAGGTGCTGTAGTACGCGATCACCCAGCCGAAGGCGATCATGATGATGTTGCCCAGGGCGGCGCCCGCCACGAGGAGTCCGACCGTCACCAGCAGCACCGGGCCGAGCCCGGAGAGCCACTTGGGGACGCCGCCCCCGCCCGCGGGCTGAGCAGCCGCCTTACCGGGCCCGAGCAGTACGCGGCGCAGCCTGCCACGCGGCTTGGCTCCGGCCCCCGCCTTCTTGGCCTCGGCCTTCGCCTTCGCCTCCGCGGCGGCCTCGGCCTCGGCGGTGGCCGCCTCCGCCGCCGCCTTCTCCTCGGCCTCGCGCCGCTCCTGGCGCTCCTGCTCGGCCGACTTGCCCTTACCGAGCAGTTCCGGGATCTCGATCCCGCCGGTGAACCCCTCGACCGCGCCGTACTGCGCGTCGCGCTGCTCGGGCTGGGCGAACGGGCCCGGCTCGACGTGCCACCAGTCCATGTTGGACTCGCGCGGGCCCAGTTCGTCCTCACCCGCGAGGTGCGGCGGCGAGGCGGCGTTGGACGGGGGCGTGGCGGGGGTGGCGGGCCTCGGCTTGATCAGGGAGGGGGCGCCGTCGCCCGGGGTGTGGTTGGCGTAGCCGTCCCCGTTCCGGCCGGTGCCGGGCACCCCCGGGGCGTCCTCCTCGCGCGGGGCGGGCACCTTACCGGTGAGACCGCTGCTCTTGGCGAGCCCGGCCAGCTTGTCGCGGGCAGCCCGCGCCGCCCCGGCGGCTCCTCGCGGCGACGCGCCGCCGCCCGCACCGCCGCCCTCCGTACTGGGCTCACCACCCGCTCCCCCCGATCCCGGATCGGGGCCTCGGCCGCCCGCGGCGGCCACCACATCGGCCGGTGAGCCCAGCTTGGACAGGATCCGCTTCACCCCGGCCGGGCTGTCCGCCCCTGAAGTGGCCCGGCGATGGTCGATGTCGGCGCGGAGCCCGGAGACCAGCCGCATGCGTTCACCGGACGACAGACCTTGTTGCTGAGCCAGGTCACCGACACGGCTCAGATAGTCGTAGACGAGCTTCTCGCTCTCGATCCCCACCAAGACCCCTGAGAATGCGCACCGTCGGCGTATCAGTCGGCTCCGACGGTACCGCGCGGAACCGGAATCCCGCCGCACCCCCTGCGTCCCGCACCCCGCGGGTACTGTGGATCGAATGAGCACTTCATGGAATCGAGAGGGCTGACATGCCCGAAGAGACCAGCTCGCGCAACCGGGAGGCATGAGTTGCCCGCAGACACCGGCCACGGCGACAGCGGTCCGCAGGATCGCGTCGCCCGGGGCGGCGGCCCAGGAGACGGCGGCCACGGCGACCGCGGCCGCGGGGTGCCGCGCACCCTCGCCGAGGAGCTGCGCACCCGGCCCGACGACGCCCTCGCCGCCCTGCTGCGCGCCCGCCCCGATCTGCTCTCCCCGGTCCCGAACGACCTCACCCAGCTCGCCACCCGGGCCGGCACCCGCGCCTCGGTGGTACGGGCGGTGGAGCGTCTCGACCGATTCGCCCAACAGACCGCCGAGGCCCTCGCCGTCGCGCCCGACCCCTGCCCGTACGAGACCCTGCGGGACCTGATGACGGGCGACGAGGGCCCGGAGGATGCCGGGGGTAATGGGCACGCCCGGGGCGTGGCGGAACTCGGGGATCACGGAGACGCCCGAGCCCCCGGAGACGCCCAGGACCCAGGGGCCGCCCGGGACCCAGGGGCCGCCCGGGACCCAGGGGCCGCCCGTAGCGCCGGGAGCGCCAGGGCCCCGGGGGATGCCTCGGCCGCCGGAGCCGCATCGGGCGTCGGCGCCGCATCGGGCAGCAGCACCCCTCAGGGTCCCGGCCCCGTCTCGCCCGCGGAGACCACCTCGGGCACCGGGCCCGCCTCGGCCGCCGGGACCACCTCGGGCATCGGCGCCCCCCTGCGCGCCGAGGAACGCGCCGCGATCGTCGCCGAGTTGCCGCGGGCCGTGGCCACCCTTCGCGAGCAGGCCCTGATCTGGGGCGGGGACGATCGGCTCCGGCTCGTCCGGACCGCTCGGGAGCTGCTCGCGCCCTCGCCCACCTCGCCCTCCCCCACCGGGCTCGGCCCGAGCGTGCGGGAGGCCACGTCCGGGATGTCGCCGGGGCGGCTTCAGGAGCTGCTGGCGAAGACCGGGCTGTCGCCCACGCATGACCCGGTCACGGCGGTGGCGGCCCTGGCCGGGCTGTTCCGGGACCGCGCCCGGATGGCGGCGCTGCTCGACGGGGCGCCGGCGGGCGCGGCGGCCGTGCTGGCCAAGCTGACCTGGGGGCCGCCGTACGGCGAGGCGTCCGTCGCCTCGCCCACCCCGCCCGTCGGCTGGCTGCTGGACCGCGGGCTGCTGCTGCCGTCCGGGCCGCGCAATGTCGTACTGCCCCGCGAGGTCGCCCTGCATCTGCGCCACGGCCGGGCGCACCGCGCCCCCGAGCCCTTCGCCCCGCCGCTCTCGCCCACCACCGAGCACGATCCACAGGTTGTGGACAACACCGCCGCGGGCCAGACCTTCACCGCCCTGGCCACCGTCGAGGAGCTGCTGGGGCAGTGGGAGACCGCCGGGCCGCCCGTCCTGCGCGCGGGCGGGCTGAGCGTCCGCGACCTCAAGCGGACCGCCGTGGCGCTCGACGTGTCCGAACCGGTGGCCGCCTTCTGGATCGAGCTGGCGTACGCGGCCGGGCTGGTGGCCTCCGACGGCGAGACCGACGAGCGCTACGCCCCCACCCCCGCCTACGACGACTGGCTGCGGCTGCCCGCCGAGGAGCGCTGGGCGCGGCTCGCCGCCGCCTGGCTGCCCGCGACCCGTACGTCGGGCCTGGTCGGTGGCCGGGACAGCAGGGGCCGCACCCTCGCCGCGCTCGGCCCGGAACTGGACCGCTCCCCGGCCCCCGAGGTCCGCCGCCGGGTCCTCGAACTTCTGGCCACCCTCCCGCACGGTGCCGCGGCCGCCCCCGACGTCCTGCTGGCCCGGCTGCGGTGGGAACGGCCGGCCGGCCACCGCGGGACCCCCGCCCCCACCGCGACCACGCCCGGTGCGGCCGCCCCTTCCGGGGCCGCCTCTTCCGGGGCCGCCCCCGGGGTCGCCTTCCCTTCCGGACCTTCCGGGTCCGCCCACGGGTTCGCTTCCGCGGCCGCCCCCGGGGCCGCCTCCACCGCCGCCTCGCCCACCGGCGAGGACCTGCGCTCGCGGCTGGCCCGCTGGGCCGTCGCCGAGGCCGAAATGCTCGGGGTCACCGGCCGGGGCGCGCTCTCCTCCCACGGCCGCGCCCTGCTGGAACGCCACCCGGACGAGCCGACGGCCACCGAGAGCGACCTCGCGTCCGCGCGGGCCGCCCGGCTGCTCGCGCCGCTGCTCCCCGAGCCCCTCGACCACGTCCTGCTCCAGGCCGACCTGACCGCCGTCGCGCCCGGCCCGCTGGAGCGGCCGCTCGCCGAGACCCTGGGCATCCTCGCCGACGTCGAGTCCAAGGGCGGCGCGACCGTCTACCGCTTCACGCCCGAGTCCGTACGCCGCGCACTCGACGCCGGGCGGACCGCCGACGATGTGCACACCTTCCTCGCCGCGCACTCCCGCACCCCGGTGCCCCAGCCGCTCACCTACCTCGTGGACGACGTGGCCCGTAAGCACGGCCGGCTGCGCATCGGCGCCGCCTCCGCGTATCTGCGCTGCGACGACGACGCGCTGCTCGCCGAGATCCTCGCCGACCGCCGTTCGGCAGGGCTGCGGCTGCGCCGCCTCGCCCCCACCGTGCTGGCCGCCCAGGCGCCGCCGGACACCCTGCTGGAGGGGCTGCGGGCGATGGGGTACGCCCCGGCGGCCGAGTCCGCCGAGGGCGATGTGCTGGTCAGCCGCGCCGAAGCCCAACGCACCCCGCCCCGCAAACCGCCCGTCCCGGTCCCGGAGGGCCCGCCGGTGCCCGACGCCACCCTGCTGGGCGCGGCGGTGCGCGCCATCCGCGCCGGGGACCTCGCCGCGACCGCGCCCCACAAACCGGCGGCCGCGGCCGGAGCGGGGGCGGGCCCGGAGGCCGGGTCCGGCTCACGGCCCGGGTCCGGGGCCGGTTCCGGGGCCGCCGCCAGCGGCGACCGGCTGCCCCGCACCACCTCCGCCGACACCCTCGCCACCATGCAGGCCGCGGCCCTGACCGGCTCCAACGTCTGGATCGGCTACGTCAACGCGAACGGCGCGGCCACCCAGCGCGTGATCGCCCCGGTCCGGGTCGAGGGCGGCTTCGTCACGGCGTACGACCACACGGCCGACGAGGTCCGTACGTACCCCCTGCACCGCATCACGGGCGCCGCCGAACTGGCCGAGGACGCCACATAGGCCATAGCCGAAATCAGCCCGTCCGGCGCTTGAGGACACGCCCGGCGGACGTCCGGGGGGCGAGGTGGGGGCTACGGCACGCGGGGAAAGCTCACGCGGCGGGCGGCGCCTCGGTCCCCCGCCGGGTCCACCGGTGCCACCAGTGGCGGCGGCGCGGGTGCAGGGCGCGGCCGAGCCGACGTCCGACCACGACATAGCCGATCAGCGCACCCGAGGTGTTGAGGATGACGTCGTCGATGTCGAAGGCCCGGCCCTCGACGATGAGCCCCTGAACGGTTTCGACGGCCACCATCACCAAGGCCGTCACCACGACCACCCGCACCGCGCCCCGCGCCTTGGGCACCAGCATCGGCAGCAGCACCCCGAAGGGCGCGCCGAGCAGCACATTGCCGCCGATCTGCTTCACCGTGTCCCGGAAGGCGGGCTGGTCGACGTAGGTACGCAGCGACCGTCCCGGACGCAGATTGGTGTGGACGAGGTCGACGGAGCCGGGTGAGGGCACGAGCGTGGCCTTGGCGAGCGCCGCCGCGAAGCCGACCATGCAGACGAACGCCACGAGCAGCACCACCGCCCGCGCGACGCGCGCGCCGAACGAGGAGCGCTGCAGCAGCGCCTTCTCCGGGGCGCCCTGGGGCTCGGAGGGTTCGGCGGTCCGGCCCTTCGTGGGCTGGCCCTTGGCGGGCTGGGCCTTCGTGGACTGGGCCTTCTCGGTCCGGGCCTTCGCGGTCGGCGGCTTCGCACTCTGCTTCTTCGCGCTCTGCGTCTTCTTCTTCGCGCTCTGCGTCTTCGCGGTCACGGGCCCCTTCGCCAGGCCCCCGCCCGTCCGCGGCCCCTTCTTCTGACCGCCGGCCTTCTTCTGGTCCTGCCCGCTCGTCTTCTTCCGGCCACCCACCGTCCGGGAGCCCACCCGCGGCTTCTTCTCCGCCGTCCGCTCTACCCTCGTCCTCTTCTCCGCCGTCCGCCGGATCTCCCATCCAGCGATGCTGATCACAGGGACTCACCTCCCGCCCATGGCTCCGTTGTCCTCGCTCCGTCGGTCCGTGTCCGTCTTCGCCGCTTGCCCGTAGCCGCCCGGAGTATCCCTGTGGCTCTCCGCCACGTGTCCCCGTGGCGCCGCGCCACGTATCCCGCTCCCTCTCCGCCACGCCTTCTCGATGGGGGACACTGGTTCTTTGGCCGGTCAGCACGAAAGGACCCAGGCGCGTGAATGGACCCCTCATCGTCCAAAGCGACAAGACGCTCCTGCTCGAGGTGGACCACGAGCAGGCGGACGCCTGCCGCCGCGCCATCGCGCCCTTCGCCGAGCTGGAACGGGCGCCCGAGCACATCCACACCTACCGGGTGACCCCGCTCGGGCTGTGGAACGCCCGCGCCGCCGGGCACGACGCCGAGCAGGTCGTGGACGCCCTCGTGGCGTACTCCCGCTACCCCGTCCCGCACGCCCTCCTCGTGGACGTCGCGGAGACCATGGCCCGCTACGGGCGGCTGCGGCTGCTCAAGCACCCCACCCACGGTCTGGTCCTGGAGACCAGCGACCGCCCGATCCTCGAGGAGATCCTGCGGTCGAAGAAGATCCAGCCGCTGGTCGGCGCCCGGATCGACCCGGAGACGGTCGTCGTCCACCCCTCCGAGCGCGGCCAGATCAAGCAGACGCTGCTGAAGCTGGGCTGGCCCGCCGAGGACCTGGCCGGCTATGTGGACGGCGAGGCGCACCCCATCGAGCTGCGCGAGGACGGCTGGGGCTTGCGGCCGTATCAGAAGCAGGCCGTGGAGGGCTTCTGGCACGGCGGCTCGGGCGTCGTCGTGCTGCCCTGCGGCGCCGGAAAGACGCTGGTCGGGGCGGGTGCGATGGCCACCGCCAAGTCGACCACGCTGATCCTGGTCACCAACACCGTCTCCGCCCGCCAGTGGAAGCACGAGCTGGTGCGCCGCACCTCGCTCACCGAGGAGGAGATCGGTGAGTACAGCGGTACGCGGAAGGAGATCCGCCCGGTCACCATCGCCACGTACCAGGTACTCACCACCAAGCGGAAGGGCATCTACCCGCACCTCGAGCTGTTCGACTCCCGCGACTGGGGCCTGATCGTCTACGACGAGGTGCATCTGCTGCCGGCGCCCGTCTTCAAGTTCACCGCCGATCTCCAGGCGCGGCGGCGGCTCGGACTCACGGCGACGCTCGTCCGGGAGGACGGCCGGGAGTCCGACGTGTTCTCGCTCATCGGGCCCAAGCGCTTCGACGCCCCCTGGAAGGAGATCGAGGCGCAGGGCTACATCGCGCCCGCCGACTGTGTCGAGGTCCGGGTCAATCTGACCGAGACCGAGCGGCTGGCGTACGCGACCGCCGAGACCGACGAGAAGTACCGCTACTGCGCCACGACCGACTCCAAGCGGCGGATCACCGAGGCGCTGGTCGCCCGGCACAAGGGGCAGCAGACGCTGGTCATCGGGCAGTACATCGACCAGCTCGACGAGTTGGGCGAGCACCTGGACGCGCCCGTCATCAAGGGCGAGACCACCAACGCCCAGCGGGAGAGGCTCTTCGACGCCTTCCGGCAGGGCGAGCTGTCGGTGCTCGTCGTCTCGAAGGTCGCCAACTTCTCCATCGACCTCCCCGAGGCCACGGTCGCCATCCAGGTCTCCGGCACGTTCGGATCGCGCCAGGAGGAGGCCCAGCGGCTCGGCCGGGTGCTGCGCCCGAAGGCCGACGGCCACCCGGCGGTCTTCTACTCGGTGGTCGCGCGCGACACGATCGACCAGGACTTCGCGGCGCACCGCCAGCGGTTCCTGGCCGAGCAGGGGTACGCGTACCGGATCGTGGACGCGAGCGAGCTGCTCGCGGACGAGGACGTCTGACGTCTGACGTCCGGGCCGTCACCGGTCCCCATGACGTCTGTCATGGGGACCGGTGATGGGCAGCTCTGCCCGGCCCCGTCATAATTCATTCGCCTCCCCGACATGCCCTGGCTACAATCGCCGGTCTTGCCGCCTCCCGCGTCCCGAACGGGGAGAGCCGCCGCCCGGACGGAAACCGGTCGGCATCTCGTACCGCGCGTCATCTACGTACCGCGCATCCGCTTTGTGCACTCACTTGTGTGTACTCGCTCGCCGGAGGCTACGCCGTGCCCTCGCACGCCCCTGACCACCCAGATCCGCTCTCGGAGCCGCTCTCGGCGCCCGTCTCGGACCCCCTCGCGCGGGAGCGCGCCCATCTGACCGCGTCCCGCGCCGCGCTGCGCGCCATGCGCGCCGACGTCGAGGCCCTCGACCTCCGGGACGTCGCCGCGAACTGGGTCAACGCCGAAGCGCTGCACCACCAGGTCAGCGAGCGCGTCAAGGCCCTCGCCGACCTCGCCGACACCCCGCTCTTCTTCGGCCGTCTCGACTATCTGCACGCGCCGGGCGCGGAGACGGCGGAGGGTGCGGAGGGGGAGCGGTTCTACATCGGCCGCCGCCATGTGCACGACGCGGACGGCGACCCCATGGTCATCGACTGGCGTGCCCCCGTCTCCCAGCCCTTCTACCAGGCGTCCAAGAAGGCGCCGATGGACATCGGGCTGCGCCGCCGCTTCGGCTATACGGGCGGCGAGCTGACGGCGTACGAGGACGAACGGCTCTCCGACCCGGGCGAGGCGGAGCAGACCAGCAAACTGCTCCAGTCCGAGATCGAGCGCCCGCGCGTAGGCCCCATGCGGGACATTGTCGCGACGATCCAGCCGGAGCAGGACGAGATCGTCCGCCAGGGGATCGGCGGCACCATCTGCGTCCAGGGGGCGCCGGGCACCGGTAAGACGGCCGTGGGGCTGCACCGGGTGGCGTATCTGCTCTACGCGCACCGCGAGCGGCTGGCCCGCTCCGGCACCCTGGTCATCGGCCCGAACCGCTCCTTCCTCCACTACATCGAGCAGGTCCTGCCCGCCCTCGGCGAGCTGCAGGTGGCCCAGGCGACCGTCGAGGACCTGGTGACCCGGCCGTCCCTGGGCGCGGTGGCGCGGGGCGCCGACTCCGCCGACGCGGCCCGTATCAAGGGCGACGCACGGCTGGCCGAGGTGCTGCGCCGCGCCCTGCGCTCGTACGTCACCCGGCCCACCGAGCCGTGCGTCGTGGTGCGCGGCTCACGCCGCTGGCGGGTGCCCGCGTATGAACTGGAGGAGATCGTCGAGGAGTTGCTCACCCGCGACATCCGCTACGGCGCGGCCCGCGGGGCGCTTCCGCAGCGCATCGCGCACGCCGTGCTCGTCCGGATGGAGCAGGCGGGCGAGGCCCCCGACGACCGGGTCCAGGACTCGGTCGCGCGCAACGCGGCCGTCAAGGCGGTGGTCAAGGCGGTCTGGCCGCCGGTCGACCCGGCCAAGCTGGTGCTGCGACTGCTCTCCGACGCCGACTTCCTGGCCGAGCACGCGGACGGCGTCCTCGACGCCGACGAGCAGAAGACCGTCCTGTGGGCGAAGCCGGCGCGCGGCGTGAAGTCCGCGAAGTGGTCCCCGGCGGACCTGGTGCTGATCGACGAGGCCGCCGATCTCATCGAGCGCACCCCGTCCCTCGGCCATGTGGTCCTGGACGAGGCACAGGACCTGTCCCCCATGCAGTACCGCGCGGTCGGCCGCCGCTGCAGCACCGGCTCGGCGACCGTGCTCGGCGACATCGCCCAGGGCACCACCCCGTGGGCGACGGCCAGTTGGGAGGAGGCCCTGATCCACCTCGGCAAGGAGGGGGCCGGGATCGAGGAGCTGACCCAGGGCTTCCGCGTGCCGCGCGAGGTGATCGCGTACGCCTCCCGGCTGCTGCCCGCGATCGCCCCCGGCCTGTCGGAGGCCACCTCGATCCGCGAGGCGGCGGGCGACTTCTCCGTACGGGCCGTGGACCCGGCGGAGCTGGACGCGGCCGTGATCGCCGCCTGCCACGAGGCCCTGGGGCATGAGGGCTCGATCGGGCTGATCGCGGCCGACGCCCGCGTCCCGGCCCTGGCCCAGGCCCTCGACGCGGCGGGCCTGACCCACCTCACCCCCGGCGAGGAGACCAGCGCCGAGTCCCGCCTCACCCTCGTCCCGGCGACGCTGGCCAAGGGTCTGGAGTACGACTACGTGGTGCTCGACGAGCCGGCCGCCGTGGTCGACGGCGAACCCGACGAACGCACGGGCCTGCGCCGCCTGTACGTCGCCCTGACCCGTGCGGTCTCAGGGCTGACGGTGGTCCACGGCGCACCCCTGCCGGAGCTGCTGGCGGCCTGACGGGGCCGGGGCGCGGTTCGGCGGTTGGCCTCCGCTCAGGCCACTCGGCTCAAGCCACTCGGCTCAAGCCGCCTCTGCTCAGGCCACCTCCGCTCAGGCCACCGGAACCGGCGCGTCCATGGCCATGCGCCACTGGCCTACCGCGGCCGCGTCCACCGGGCCCGACCAGCCGTCCGGGCGGGCCGCGCCGCCGATGTGGAAGGCGTTGATCCCGGCGGCGCGCAGGGTGGGCAGGTGGTCGAGGCGCAGGCCGCCGCCCGCCATGATGCGCGCTTCGTAGCCCGGGGTACCGGCCCGCTCCGCCTCGGCGAGCAGAGTGGGCAGACCGTCGTCCACGCCGCGCGCGGACCCGGCGGTGAGATATGTGTCGAGGCCGGGGACGTCCGCGAGCCGCTTGCGCAGGCCGTCGCGATCGGCGGCGCGGTCGATGGCCCGGTGGAAGGTCCAGCGGCTCTCGTCCACGCCGCCGCCCGCGCCCACGACCTCGGTCAGCGCGGTCACGGCGGCGAGGTCGACCCCGCCGTCGTCGGTCAGGAAGCCCAGGACGAACTCGTCCGCCCCCTCCGAGTGCAGCGCGGCGGCGGCCTCGCACAGCGCGTCGAACGCGTTTCCGGCCGCGAAACCGTCCGACGCGCGGAGCATCACCCGCACCGGCAGATCGACGGCCGAACGAACGGCGGCGAAGGTCTCACGGGATGGGGTGAGCCCGTCGGCGGCCATGTCGGTGACCAGTTCGAGGCGGTCCGCCCCTCCGGCCTGTGCGGCGATCGCGTCCGCGGGGGTCAGGGCGATCACCTCGAGAAATGGTCTAGACATGCAGGACAGCTTGCCACACCGCACAAGGGCGCAAACCGCTGCCCCACAATTGGCCCATGCCCGCACCCACCCGCCATCCGGCCCATGACGCGCTGCTCACCCGCTGGACGGACCTCCTCACCAGCGCCCGCGACGCCACGACCCCGTCTCCCGTTCCCTACGGCGAAGACCTCCTGACCCGCTGGGCCGAGCCCCAGCGCCGCTACCACACCACCGATCACCTGCTCGCGGTCCTGGACCGGGTGGACGAGCTGCTCCCCCACGTCCAGGCCCCCGACACCGCCGCGATCCGCCTCGCCGCCTGGTTCCACGACGCCGTCTACCTCCCCGACCGCTCCACCAACGAAGAACGCAGCGCCCGCCTCGCCGAACGCGCCCTCCCGGAAGCCGGCGTCCCGGAGCCCCGCGTAGCCGAAACCGCCCGCCTCGTCCGCCTCACCACCGACCACGACCCCGCCGACGGCGACACCAACGGCGAGGTCCTCTGCGACGCCGACCTCGCCGTCCTGGCGGGCTCCCCCGAGGACTACGGCGCCTACGCGGCGGCGGTCCGCGAGGAGTACGGATTCGTCCCCGACGACGACTTCCGCGAGGGCCGCGCGAACGTCCTCCGCCATCTGCTGGGGCTGTCCCGTCTGTTCCGTACGCCCGTCGCCCACGACCGCTGGGAGGCCGCCGCCCGCCACAACATGGCCACTGAGCTGGAACTGCTCGGTGCGTAACGGGTGACGTCAGGAATGCGGGGGTTGCCGCATGGCGTTGAGCCTGGCATGCCCTCCTCCTCCCCAGCGGAGTCCGCTCGCTCCCGCATGCCCCTGGCCGTCTACGTCCTCGGACTGTCCGTGTTCGCGCTCGGTACCTCCGAGTTCATGCTCTCCGGGCTGCTGCAACCCGTCGCACGGGACATGGGGGTGTCGATCCCCACGGCCGGGCTGCTGATATCGGCGTTCGCGATCGGGATGGTGGTCGGGGCGCCGGTGCTGGCGGCGGCCACGTTGCGGCTGCCGCGGCGGACGACGCTGCTGGCGCTGCTGGCGGTGTTCGGGCTCGGGCAGATCGCGGGGGCGGTGGCGCCGTCGTACGGGGTGCTGTTCGCGTCCCGGGTGGTGAGCGCGCTCGCGTGCGCCGGGTTCTGGGCCGTGGGCGCCGCAGTGGCGGTGTCGCTGGTGCCGGTGAACGCGCGGGCGAAGGCGATGGCGGTGATGGTCGGCGGGCTGAGCATCGCGAACATCGCCGGGGTCCCGGCCGGGGCGTTCCTCGGTCAGCACGCCGGGTGGCGGGCCGCCTTCTGGGCGGTGGCCGGTCTTTCGGTGCTCGGGCTGCTCGGGGTCGTCGCGCTCGTACCGCGTACGGAGGTGCCGACCGGGGACGACCAGCCGCGGCTGCGGGCCGAGTTGCGCATCTACCGCGACCGGCAGGTGTGGCTGGCGCTGGCCGCCACCGCGCTGAGCGGTGGCGCGGTCTTCTGCCTGTTCTCCTACCTCGGGCCGCTGCTGACGGATGTGGCGGGGCTGGACGAGGGCTGGGTGCCGACCGTGCTCGCGCTGTTCGGCGTCGGCGCGCTGCTGGGTACGGTCATCGGCGGGCGGATCGCGGACGCGCATCTGTTCGGCACGATGTTCGGCGGCATCGTCGCCTCGACGGTCGTGCTGAGCGCGCTGGCGCTGACCGCGCACAGCGCGGTCGCGGCGGTGAGCCTGGCGCTGATGCTCGGCTTCACCGCCTTCTTCACCGCGCCCGCGCTCAACGCCCGGATGTTCAACCTCGCCAACGCCGCGCCCACGCTCGCGGGCGCGACGAACACCTCGGCCTTCAACATCGGCAACACGGTGGGCCCATGGCTCGGCGGCCTCGTCATCGACGCGGGCTGGGGCTACCCGGCCGTGGCCTGGACGGGCGCGGCCCTCGCCGGTACGGGCGCGGTGACGACGGTCGCCGCGATGCGGCTGCACCGGGCGGCCGGCGCCTCCCGCGTCATCGCCACGTCGGCCTCCTCGGCCGGTAGGGAAGCGGCCCACGACCTGGCTGCTGACCCGTCGCGCACCACGCGCTGAGAGACCCCACCTCCCCGCGCGGGCGCGGCCACACCCGTTGCCTCCGCGCCGCGCCCCGACCCGGCCCCGCCGGGCGGGGTCACCGGCCCGCGGCGAAGCACGCCCGATGAGCTGCGACAGCACGGCACCGCGCGCGGACCTGCGCACGGCGCCGGGGCGGCGGTCGCCCCGGGCGGCCGGGCGCGGTCTCGACGGACGGCCGGGCGGCAAGGCGGCCGGGCGGCAGCGCGGGCCGCAGGCCCGCCCGTCCCGGTCAGTCCACGTTCGCGGCTCGTTTGGGGCGGCGGAGGCCCGCGGCCTTGAGGCGGCGGAGGAGTTCCTTGCTGCCGACCTCCTCCGCGCCCGCCCGTACCGCCTTCGCGTACAACTCGCTCGGCACGTCGTAGTGGTCCCGGTCGAAGCCTCGGCGCGGGGCGCCGATGCGGGCGGCGAAGGCGTGGAGTTCGGCGTAGGAGACATCGCTGACGAGATGGGACCACAGGCGGCCGTGGCCCGGCCACGAGGGCGGGTCGATCAGGACGGCCATCAGAGGGTGGTGCCCAGCGAGCCCACGGGCGCCACCGCGACCGCCGTCTTGCCGCAGACCCAGTGCGGGTCGGGGCCCAACTCGGGCTCCACGTCGAGGGCGTGGAGGTCGCCGCCCGTGGTGCAGACGGGACACAGCGGCCAGCGGCCGTACCGTTCCAGCAGGGCGTCCTGGACGTCTTGGGCGACCAGACCGGCCACGTACGCGGCGCCCTCCGGCCACTGCTCGACCCACCACCGCCGGTGCGCGATCGCGTCTTCGACCAGCGAGACGATGTCGGCGCGGGCCACCTCCCCCGCCGCGAGGTCGGCCAGGACGAGGGCGCGGGCCGCGTGCAGTGCCTGTTCGAGCTTCATGGGTCCCATTGTCACCTTTGCTTCCTCCCGGCGCCTGTTCGCTTCGTCCGCGGCCCCGGCCCCCCGGATGCCCCGCGCCCGCTCACCGGCCCGCCGTGTCGTCGTCCGGAGGGTTGACCGGCACCGTGGCCGGAAATAGTTTTCGCTGTTGAGTAGCGATCTGAAGGAGACTTTCATGCCTCCACCGCAGCCCGACGCCACCCCACCGCCCGTCCCGGCCGCCCTCGCCGCCAAAGTCCGCACGTTAGCCCCCTCCATGACCCGCTCCATGCAGCGCGTCGCCGAAGCCGTGGCGGGCGATCCGGCCGGTTGCGCGGCGCTCACCGTCACCGGGCTCGCCGAGCGGACCGGCACCAGTGAGGCCACCGTCGTCCGCACCTCCCGGCTGCTCGGCTACCCCGGATACCGGGATCTGCGCCTCGCGCTCGCCGCGCTCGCCGCCCAACAGGCCGCCGGCCGGGCCCCGGCCGTCACCGCGGACATCGCGGTGGACGATCCGATCGCCGACGTGGTCACCAAGCTGGCGCGGGAGGAGCAGCAGTGTCTGGCCGACACCGCCGCGGGGCTGGACACCAGCCAGGTCGAGGCGGCCGTCTCGGCGCTGGCCGCCGCCCGCCGGATCGATGTGTACGGGGTCGGGGCGTCCAGCCTCGTCGGCCAGGACCTGGTCCAGAAGCTGCTGCGCATCGGGCTGATAGCCCACGCCCACGCCGATCCGCACCTCGCGGTCACCAACGCGGTCCAGTTGCGGTCCGGCGACGTCGCCATCGCGATCACCCACTCCGGGCGCACGACGGACGTCATCGAGCCACTGCGGGTGGCCTTCGAGCGCGGGGCGACCACCGTCGCGATCACCGGACGGCCGAACGGCGAGGTCGCGCAGTACGCGGACCTGGTGCTCACCACCTCCACCGCCCGCGAGAGCGAGCTGCGCCCGGCGGCCATGTCCAGCCGGACCAGCCAGCTGCTGGTGGTGGACTGCCTGTTCATAGGGGTCGCCCAGCGGACGTACGAAACGGCGGCGCCCGCGCTCTCCGCGTCGTACGAGGCGCTCGCGCACCGCCACGATCCGCGTCCCGGGCACCGCTGAGCCCGGCCGGTCCGCCTTCGGTTCCGCCTTCGGTCCCACCCCCGGTCACTGTTTCGGTCACCGTTTCGCCGGTGATCGCCCTCGCGGTCACCGTCACCCCCACCCTTACGCTGACGTACCGGAAAGAGCCGCTTCACCATGACTTCCGCCGACTCCGCAGCCGATTCCGCAGCCGACTCCACGGGCTCCGCACGGCTCCGCGCCCAGCTCGACACCCTGACCACCGAGGCGTTCCGCCCCGAACTCGCCGAGATCGACCGGCTCGAAACCCTCGAGATCGCCCGGATCATGAACGCGGAGGACGCCGCCGTCCCCACCGCCGTCGCCGGTCAGCTCCCCCGCATCGCCGCCGCCATCGAGGCCATCGCCGCGCGGATGTCCCGTGGCGGCCGCCTCCTCTATGCGGGCGCGGGCACCGCCGGACGGCTCGGGGTACTCGACGCGAGCGAGTGCCCGCCCACCTTCAACACCCGGCCCGAGCAGGTCGTCGGGGTGATCGCGGGCGGCCCGGACGCCGTGGTGACCTCGGTCGAGGGCGCGGAGGACAGCGCGGAGCTGGCCGCCCGGGACCTCGACCGGCTCGGGATCGGCCCCGACGACACCGTGGTCGGCGTCTCGGCCTCCGGCCGCACCCCGTACGCCGTGGGCGCGGTCGAGCACGCCCGGCGGCGCGGCGCGCTCACCGTCGGGCTGTCCTGCAACGCCGGGTCGGCGCTCGCCGCCGCGGCCGACCACGGCATCGAGATCGTCGTGGGGCCGGAGCTGCTCACCGGCTCGACCCGGCTGAAGGCGGGCACGGCCCAGAAGCTGGTGCTCAACATGATCTCGACCATCACCATGATCCGGCTGGGCAAGACCTTCGGGAATCTGATGGTCGACGTGCGCGCCTCCAACGACAAGCTGCGGGCCCGTTCGCGGAGGATCGTCTTCCTGGCGACCGGGGCCTCCGACGAGCGGATCGAGAGCGCGCTGGCGGCCACGGACGGCGAGGTGAAGAACGCGATCCTCACCATCCTGGGCGGGGTGGACGCCCCGACCGCCGAGAAGCTCCTGGCCGAGGCGCACGGCCATCTGCGCGCCGCCCTGGAGGCCGCCACGGGCTGAGCCCGGGGCCGGGCCCCGCATCCGCGCGGGGCCGGATAAGCCGTCGGGGCGGCACCCCTGGGAGAGGGTGCCGCCCCGACGTTTCGGACGGTATGACCGACCGGCGGACGAACGCGCCGAGTCGATCAGAAGTCCATGTCACCGCCCGGCATGCCGCCCGGAGCGCCCGCCGGGGCGGCCTTCTCCGGCTTGTCGGCGATGACGGCCTCGGTGGTGAGGAACAGCGCGGCGATCGACGCGGCGTTCTGCAGCGCGGAGCGCGTGACCTTGGCCGGGTCGATGATGCCCTCGGCGATCAGGTCCACGTACTCACCGGTCGCGGCGTTGAGGCCGTGACCCGGGGTCAGGTTGCGCACCTTCTCGACCACGACGCCGCCCTCGAGACCGGCGTTGACCGCGATCTGCTTCAGCGGGGCCTCCAGGGCCAGGCGCACGGCCTGGGCACCGGTGGCCTCGTCGCCCTCGAGCTCCAGCTTCTCGAAGACCGAGACGGTCTGGAGCAGGGCCACGCCACCACCGGCGACGATGCCCTCCTCGACGGCGGCCTTGGCGTTGCGCACCGCGTCCTCGATGCGGTGCTTGCGCTCCTTGAGCTCCACCTCGGTGGCGGCACCGGCCTTGATGACGGCCACGCCGCCGGCCAGCTTCGCCAGGCGCTCCTGGAGCTTCTCGCGGTCGTAGTCCGAGTCCGAGGACTCGATCTCGGCGCGGATCTGGTTGACGCGGCCCTGCACCTGGTCGGTGTCGCCGGCGCCGTCCACGATGGTGGTCTCGTCCTTGGTGACCGTGATCTTGCGAGCACGGCCGAGCAGGTCGAGACCGGCGTTCTCCAGCTTGAGGCCGACCTCCTCGGAGATGACGGTGCCACCGGTGAGGATGGCGATGTCGCCGAGCATGGCCTTACGGCGGTCACCGAAGCCCGGGGCCTTGACGGCGACGGACTTGAAGGTGCCACGGATCTTGTTGACGACCAGGGTCGCCAGGGCCTCGCCCTCGACGTCCTCGGCGATGATCAGCAGCGGCTTGCCCGACTGCATGACCTTCTCGAGCAGCGGGAGGAGGTCCTTCACGCTGCTGATCTTGGAGTTGACGATCAGGATGTACGGGTCGTCGAGCGACGCCTCCATACGCTCCATGTCCGTCGCGAAGTACGGGGAGATGTAGCCCTTGTCGAAGCGCATGCCCTCGGTGAGCTCGAGCTCGAGCCCGAAGGTCTGCGACTCCTCGACGGTGATGACACCTTCCTTGCCGACCTTGTCCATCGCCTCGGCGATGAGCTCACCGATCTGGGTGTCGGCGGCGGAGATGGAGGCGGTGGAGGCGATCTGCTCCTTGGTCTCCACGTCCTTGGCCTGCTCGAGGAGCTGGGCGGAGACGGCCTCGACGGCCTTCTCGATACCGCGCTTGAGCGCCATCGGGTTGGCGCCCGCGGCGACGTTGCGGAGGCCCTCCTTGACCAGCGCCTGGGCGAGGACGGTCGCGGTCGTCGTGCCGTCACCGGCGACGTCGTCCGTCTTCTTCGCGACCTCCTTGACCAGCTCGGCGCCGATCTTCTCGTACGCGTCCTCGAGCTCGATCTCCTTGGCGATGGACACACCATCGTTGGTGATCGTGGGGGCGCCCCACTTCTTCTCGAGGACGACGTTGCGGCCCTTGGGGCCGAGGGTGACCTTGACGGCGTCGGCGAGCTGGTTCATCCCGCGCTCGAGGCCGCGCCGCGCCTCCTCGTCGAACGCGATGATCTTGGCCATGTGAAGTGGTCCTCCCAGAGACGGGGTGGATTGCTCCGGACCGCGCTGGCGCCCGCGACGGACGGCCTGCCTGCCGCGCGGTTCCTTGCCCCGCATGGCCTGGCGGGCCTCACCGACCCGGTCCTTCTGTCACTCTCAACGTCAGAGTGCTAACGCCAATGATTAGCACTCGGGCCTATAGAGTGCAAGCGCCCGAAGGGCGTCCTTGAGGGGTGGCGGTCGGGCGACGGGTGGGCGCAAGCGCCCGTGACGGGTGGGCGCAAGCGCCCGTAGGGCGTCCAGGGCCCGAAGGGGGCGGTAGGGCACGGGGAGCCATGGCGCCGGGCATGCCGAAGGGTCCGTACCCTGTTCGGGACACGGACCCTTCGGATTTGTTCGTTTCAGCTGCGTCGCGTCGGCGCGTCAGCCTACGGCCACGCGGACCATGTCGGCCTGCGGGCCCTTCTGGCCCTGCGAGATCTCGAACTCGACCCGCTGGCCTTCCTCGAGGGTGCGGTACCCGTCCATCTGGATCGCGCTGTAGTGGACGAACACGTCCGCACCACCGTCGACCGCGATGAAGCCGTACCCCTTCTCCGCGTTGAACCACTTGACGGTGCCCTGAGCCATTCCTAACTCCCCTATTGCTGGCCCTTGCGCAGGACCGCACTCCGCGGACCCGGGTCAGACCTCACCCCCCGGATGTGGGGGGTGTGCGCCGGAACGCGTCGACCGCCGCTGAATGTATCCGTCCCAACGCCCTCTGCAACAGGTCAATCGGACGAGAATTCTGGGCACGGCCGAACGGTTAAAAGTGAGAAATTATGTGAAGTTCGGGCAAGCCGGGCCGGACATAAGCAACTAACCCGACAATTCGCGCGCACACTTTACGCACAACTTGACGAGTTCTCATATGTGGCTCCGACCCCGGAGCCGGCGGGGAATCCGGGCAACTGTATCGCGATTCCACACACGGAATCGCCCCGTCCGGTTGTCCCCGGACGGGGCGATGCCAAAGGTGAGGAGGGGGACGCGGGGTCAGCAGCCGCCCGCGACCGCCGGGATGATCGAGATCCCGGCGCCGTCCGGGGTCGCCGTGGCCAGGCCGTCGGCGAAGCGGACGTCGTCGTCGTTGACGTAGACGTTGACGAAGCGGCGGAGCTTGCCGGTGTCGTCCAGGACGCGGGCCGAGATGCCCGCGTGGTTCTTCTCCAGGTCCGTCAGGACCTCGGCGAGGGTCGCGCCCTCGGCGGAGACCTCCGCCTGACCGCCGGTGTAGGTGCGCAGGATGGTCGGGATTCGGACGTTGACGCTCATGCGAGTCCAGCCTCTCGGAACGAGTCAAGGGTGGGGCGGATGATGGCGGAGGGGCCCGTGGTGGGGGCCACCGCGTCGAGGGTCTTGAGGCCGTCGCCGGTGTTGAGCACGACGGTCGTCAGGGACGGGTCGAGCAGACCGTCCTCGATCAGCTTCTTGGTCACGCCGACGGTCACGCCGCCCGCGGTCTCCGCGAAGATCCCCTCGGTGCGGGCCAGCAGCTTGATGGCGTCGACGATCTGCTCGTCGTTCACGTCCTCCACCGCGCCGCCCGTACGGCGGGCGATGTCCAGGACGTACGGGCCGTCCGCGGGGTTGCCGATGGCCAGCGACTTGGCGATGGTCCGCGGCTTCTGCGGCCGGACGACGTCATGGCCGGCCTTGTAGGCGGCGGAGACCGGGGAGCAGCCCTCGGCCTGGGCGCCGAAGATCTTGTAGGGCTTGTCCTCGACCAGACCGATCGCGATCAGCTCCTTCAGCCCCTTGTCGATCTTGGTGAGCTGGGAGCCGGAGGCGATCGGGATGACGATCTGGTCCGGCAGCCGCCAGCCGAGCTGCTCACAGATCTCGTACGCCAGGGTCTTGGAGCCCTCGCCGTAGTACGGCCGCAGGTTGACGTTGACGAAGCCCCAGCCCTCGCCCGCCGGGTCGCCGATCAGCTCGCTGCAGAAGCGGTTGACGTCGTCGTAGGTGCCCTCGATGCCGACCAGCTCACCGCCGTAGACCGCCGCCATGACGACCTTGCCCGCCTCCAGGTCGTGCGGGATGAAGACGCAGGAGCGGAAGCCCGCGCGGGCGGCCGCGGCGCCCACCGCGCCGGCGAGGTTGCCGGTGGAGGAGCAGGAGAGGGTGGTGAAGCCGAAGGTGCGGGCGGCCTGGACGGCGATGGCGACGACCCGGTCCTTGAAGGAGTGGGTCGGGTTCCCGGAGTCGTCCTTGATGTGCAGCTCACCGGTGACGCCGAGCTCACGGGCGAGGTTGTCGGCCTTGACCAGCTTGGTGAAGCCGGGGTTCAGGCTCGGCAGGTCCGCCACGTCCGCCGGGACGGGCAGCAGCGGGGCGTAGCGCCAGATGCTGTTCGGACCGGCCTCGATACGCCGGCGCAGCCCCTCCGGGTCGCCGGCCGGCAGCTCGTACGCGACCTCGAGCGGCCCGAAACAGATCTCGCACGCGAAGATCGGACCCAGCTCGAACCGCTCACCGCACTCCCGGCAGGACAATGCGACGGCGGGGCCGAAGGCACCGGAGGCGACGGAGGCGGAGGAAGTGGTTGAGCTTTCTACTGACTGCACAGCCATGGATGGCGAGGCCCTTTCTCCTCATCTTCCTCGCGACGCATTTCGCCACGAGACGGAATTGGCACCTTCCCGAGCTGGGAGCCTCGCTGCGGAATGCGAGATCAGCTGGAGGGTTGCCGGGGCTTCAACGGGCCGTTCCCTCTGCCCCTCTGGATGAGCGGTATGGCACCGGGCGGACCCGGGGCGTTTGTCGGCACGAGCGTCATCGGTACGTCGGTAAACACCGAGGTCGACCCCGACATACGACGGCCATGTGCGTTGTTCAAGACTGTAACCGAAGGCCCGGATGGTTGAGGTAGCCGTCCGATGCGCGAGATGGATCACAGCGATCACAGCAGGGGAGACACACAGGTGCTGGATGAGGTGGAGCGCTGGCTGAAGCGTCGCTCCTGGTCTGCCGACGACCGTCCGCTGGATCGCCTGCTGGCCGCGAAGCGGGCCACGGCGACGACGGTGAGCGTGGTCCTGCCCGCCCTGAACGAGGAGGCCACGGTCGGCGATATCGCCGACACGATCCGGCGTGAGCTGATGGGCGAGGCGATGCCGCTGGTGGACGAGCTGGTGGTGCTGGACTCCGGTTCCACGGACCACACCGCCGAGGTCGCCGCGGCGGCGGGCGCCACCGTCGTCCCCCGCGACTCGCTGCTGCCCCGGCTGCCCGCGCTCCCCGGCAAGGGCGAGGTGCTGTGGCGGTCCCTGCTCGCCACGAGCGGTGACATCGTCTGCTTCATCGACGCCGACCTGCGGGAATTCGAACCGCGCTTTGTCTCGGGAATCGTCGGTCCGCTGCTGACCGACCCCACGCTTGAGCTGGTGAAGGGCATGTACGACCGCCCGCTCGGCGAGGTGGCGGGGCAGGGCGGCCGGGTCACCGAGCTGGTCGCCCGCCCGCTGCTGAATCTGCACTGGCCCCAGCTGGCCGGATTCGTCCAGCCGTTGAGCGGGGAGTACGCGGCGCGCCGTTCGCTGCTGGAGCGGCTGCCCTTCCCGGTCGGCTACGGCGTCGAGCTGGGGCTGCTGGTGGACGCGCTGCACACGGTGGGGCTCGACGCGCTCGGCCAGGTCGACATCGGGGTGCGCAAACACCGCCACCAGGACGGGCAGGCGCTCGGCCGGATGGCGGCCGCGATCTACCGCACCGCGCAGCTACGGCTGGCCCGGGGCCATTTGGTGCGGCCGCGGCTGACCCAGTTCGACCGGGGCGAGAACGGCTTCGAGCCGCGCACCACGGAGGTGGACACCGAGGAGCGGCCGCCGATGATCGAGATACCGGAGTACACGGCGCGGCGCGCGGCGTGACGCCGGGATAGCGGCTCGGCGCTCACGGAGGGATGGCGTCCTGGCGCCCGCCGAGGAACAGCCTCCTGGCGCTGATGTGGCCGGAACCGGAATAGCACCTACGGGGCAAGAAACCGTACGTACGTTTGCGCGGGGCCGCGCCTGGCTAGGCTCGCGACATGGCAGTTCCGCGCACCGCCCCGATCCTGGTCGCGTCCAACCGCGGCCCGGTCTCGTACACCCTGGGCGAGGACGGCTCGCTCACCGCCCGGCGCGGCGGTGGCGGGCTGGTCTCCGGGCTCAGCGCGATCGGCCCGGACGCGGGCGCGGTGTGGGTGTGCGCGGCGCTCGGCGAGGGTGACCGCGAGGCGGCCCGGCGCGCCGGGGCCGGCCATCTGAACCCCGGTGACACCGGCGGCCAGCAGGTGCGGATGCTCGACATCGCGCCGGACGTCTTCGCCGCCGCGTACAACGGCATCGCCAATTCGGTGCTGTGGTTCGTCCACCACCTGCTCTACCAGACCCCGGTCGAGCCGGTCTTCGACGCGGAGTTCGCCGAGCAGTGGGCGGCCTACGAGAGCTATAACGCGGCGTTCGCGGACGCGCTCGCCCAGGAGGCGGTGGACGACGCCGTCGTCCTGGTGCAGGACTACCACCTTGCGCTGGTGCCCGCGATGCTCCGCGAGCGCCGCCCCGATCTGCGGATCGGTCACTTCTCCCACACTCCCTGGGCCCCGCCGGACTACTACCGGCTGCTGCCGGACGACGTCGCGGCGGATGTGCTGCGCGGCATCCTCGGCGGCGACCGCGCCGCGTTCCTCACCGAGCGCTGGGCCACCGCCTTCGCCGACTGCTGCGCGGCGGTGCTGGGCGCGGAGATCGTCCGGGACGGTGACGGCGACGGTAACGGCATGGCGACGGCCGTGCGCTTCCAGGGCCGGGAGACCCGGCTGGGCGTCCACGGCCTGGGCGCCGACGCGGACTTCCTGCGGGAGCGGTCGCGCCAGGGCGATGTGGACGAACGGCTGAGCACTCTGCGGGCCCAGATCGGACCGGGCCGGAAGTCGATCGTCCGGGTGGACCGCACCGAGCTGTCCAAGAACATCGTGCGCGGGCTGCTGGCCTACCGGCGGCTGCTGGAGACCCGTCCCGAGTGGCGCGAGCGCGTGGTGCACGTGGCCTTCGCCTACCCCTCGCGCCAGGACCTCGCGGTCTACCGCGACTACACCGAGCGGGTGCGGCGGATCGCGGACGAGATCAACGACGAGTACGGCACGGAGGGCTGGACTCCGGTCGCCCTGCATGTGAAGGACGACTTCGCCCGGTCCCTCGCGGCCTACCGGCTGGCGGACGTGGCCCTGGTCAACCCCATCCGGGACGGGATGAACCTGGTGGCCAAGGAGGTCCCGGTGGTCTCCGAGCGGGGATGCGCGCTGGTGCTCTCGCGGGAGGCGGGCGCGTACGCCGAGCTGGGCGAGGACGCGCTGGTGGTGAACCCGTACGACGTGGAGGGCACGGCCCGGGCGCTCCACGAGGCGCTGCGCATGAGCGACGGCGAGCGCGCGGACCGCACCAAGCGGCTCGCCGCCGCGGCGACCGCACTACCGCCACAGGCGTGGTTCCTGGCGCAACTGCGGGCGCTGTGATGGCTTGGGGGTGACGGGTGCGGCCGGGTACGGGCGCGGCCGGGTACGGGCGCGGCCGGGTACGGGCGCGGCCCGGGTGCCCGGCGCGACCTGGGCGCCGGACACGACCCGGATACCCGGCGCGACCCGGATGCCGGGCGATGTCCCGCCGAGCCCTACGCGGCTTCGCCGCTGACCGTGTCCGCCAGAGCCGACAGCAGGTCCACCACACCCGCCGGGCCGTCGACCACCAGGTCGGCCCGCTTGGCGAGCTCGGTCACCTCCGTGCTGCCGCTGCACACCAGCACCCCCGGCACGCCCTCCTCGCGCAGCCGCTCCACCGCCGCGAACGCGGCCAGGTCGCCCAGGTCGTCGCCCGCGTAGAGCACGGCTTCCGCGCCCGTCCGCCGTACGTAGTCGATGAGCGCGACGCCCTTGTCCATGCCCGGCGGGCGCAGCTCCAGCACCAGTCGGCCGGGCTCGACGATCAGCCCGTGGCGCTCGGCGAGCGCGTGCAGCGGCGCACGCAGCCGCTCGAACGTGGCCTGGGGGTCCTCGGCGCGGCGGGTGTGGACGGCGACGGCGCGGCCCTTGTCCTCGATCCACGTGCCGCGCGAGGCGCCGTGCTCCTCGAGGACGGCGGGGAGTCCGGCCTGGACGGCGGCGACGCCGGGGTGCGGTTCGGGCGCCTGGACCTCGCCGCTGCCCGCGTCCCAGCGCTCGGCGCCGTAGAGGCCGAGAACGACGAGCCCGTCCAGCCCCTCGGCCCCGGCGAAGCCGCCGTACCGTACGGCGACCTCGGCAGGGCGTCCGGTGATCACCGCGACGGAGCGGATCCTCGGGGCCAGCCGGGAGAGCGCGGGGACGGCGCCGGGGTGGGCGCGGGCCTGGTCGGGATCGGGGACGATCTCGGCGAGGGTGCCGTCGAAGTCGAGTCCGACGACGGCGCGGCCGGGCCGTTCGAGGAGGGCGGCGAGGCCCTCACGGCCGGCGGAGGTGGTGGGTACGGGGACGGGGTGACTTCCCATAGCGCTGCCCATGGCGGTGACCCTACCGGGCCCGGCGGCACGGCGCGCTTCCCCCGGGCGTCCCGCCGGTGAAGGGCCCCGCCCCCGCCCGTGCACGGTTCCGGCCGCCGCGCCAGTGCACGGGTTCCGGCCGTCCCGCCCCGAGGTGCGTCAGCGCCTTCCGCGGCGCTCGTCCCTGATCCGGCGCAGCCGGTTGACGGTCACCGGGTCGTGCTCCAGGGCCCTGGGATCGTCCAGCAGCGCGTTCAGCAGTTGGTAGTAGCGGGTCGGGGAGAGCCCCAACCGCTCCCGTATCGCCCGCTCCTTGGCGCCGGGGCCCGGCCAGCCGCGCCGCTCCACGGCGAGCACGGCCTGGTCGCGGTCGGACAGCCCGGCATCCGTGCCCGGCTCCTGATCCCGCTCCCGCTCCCGCCCCTCGTCCTCGACCTGGTCCTCGACTCGGTCGGCGGGGTCGCCGGAAGGGCCGGGGCCGGGCGTGTCCACTGTCATGCCCCCGCATTCTCCATGGCGTCGGCCTCCCGCTGGATCTGGCCCAGCACGCTCGCCGGGTCGCCGCCCTTGGCCACGGTCGAGCCGATCTTCTGCTTGATCAGCTTGCTGACCTCCGCCCAGGAGGTCTTGTCGGCCGGGTAGAACTCCGCGCTCTCCAGCTCGTCCAGGAACCGCCACAGCCGCTTGTACTCACGGTCGCCGAGCATCGTCTGCTCGACGGCGGTGGTCACCGGCAGCAGGTCGTACTCGGTGACGAAGTCCAGCACGTTGTTCTCGGTGTAGACGAAGTCGAGGAACTTCCCGATCTCCTTACGGTGACCGTTCTGCTTGAAGGCCATCAGCCAGTCGGCGACGCCCATCGTCGACGGGGACTTGCCCCTGCGGCCGGGCAGCGGCGCGGTGCCGTACGTGATGCCGTGGGCGGACGCCTGCTGCATCAGGGTCGGGTGGCCGTTGAGCATGCCGACCTCGCCGCGGGCGAAGGCGTCGAAGGTGTCCTGGCGGTTGGTGCGGGCCGGGGAGCCGGGGCCGGTGAGGTCCGCGCCGACGAGTTCGTCCCGCAGCCATTCGAAGGCCGCGATGTTCTCGGTGGAGTCGATGGTGTAACTGCCGTTGGCGTCGGTGTAGCCGCCACCGCCGCTGAGCATCCACATCATGGTCTCGGCCTGGCACTCCTCGGGGCCGAGCGGCAGCCCGTACGGGATCTTCACCCCACTGGCCTTGAGCTGGACGGCCGCCTCCTTGAGCTCGTCCCAGCTGGTGGGGGCGGAGGATATCCCGGCCCGGTCGAAGAGCTTCTTGTTGTAGAAGAGCAGCCGGGCGCTGGCCACGAACGGCACCCCGTACTGCACCCGCCGCACCTCACCCGCATGGGCGATCGAGGTGATGAAACCGGCCTGGGTGGGGATGGAGAGCATCTCGTCGGCGCGGTAGAGCTTGCCCTGCGCGGCGTAGTCGGCGTACGCGCCGATCTGCGCGATGTCCGGGGCCTGACCGTTCTTGACCATCTCGGCCACCCGCCGGTCCACCTCGGTCCAGCTGTAGACCTTGACGTCGACCTTAAGGCCGCCGTTCTTGGCCTCGAAGGCCCGGGCGACCTTGTTCCAGTACTTCTGGGAGCTGTTGGCGGTGCTGTCGCCGTAGTCGGCCGCGACCACCTTCAAGGTGACATCACCGTCGGAGCCGGAGCTGTCGCTGCCACAGGCCGTGAGTCCTGGTGCCGTCGCCACCGCCGCGACACCCGCCGTTGTCAGACCCAAGAACCGTCGCCGCTGCACCGCTGTTTTCCCACCCTATGGCTTGTTTCATCCTCAAGGGTCCTCCCCCCGAGGTCGAGCGAGTCTGCCTTGCAAACCTCCACAAGGTCTACACCATGGCCATATCGCTTCGGTATCGGAGCTCAATTGCCCAGGTGAGCGGGGTGCTACACGCGTAAGTGGGATGTGTCACCCAGTCACAAACGGAAGGGCAGGTTCATACCAACTCCCTTACGCGCAACGGCGTGATCTCCCGACGAGAAGCGGCGAGTGGACTAGACCTCTCATGGTGGATCGCGCGAGACTGTTCCATGTGAAACACGTCATCGCCCTGGATGTGGGCGGCACCGGTATGAAGGCCGCCCTGGTCGGGGCGGACACCACACTCCTCCACGAGGCCAGGAGGCCCACCGAGCGGGAGCGCGGACCCGAGGCGGTCGTGGCCGCGATCCTCGACTTCGCCGCCGAGCTGCGCGAGATCGGCGAGCGGCGGTTCGGTGGGCCCCCGCTGGCCGCGGGGGTCGGCGTGCCCGGGGTCCTGGACGAGGAGCGCGGGGTGGCCGTCTTCGCCGCCAACCTCGGCTGGAGCGACGTCCCGCTGCGGGCGCTGCTCACCGAGCGGCTGGGCGGGATCCCGGTCGCGCTCGGCCATGACGTCCGGATGGGCGGGCTGGCCGAGGGGCGCATAGGAGCGGGCGAGGGGGCACGGCGCTTCCTCTTCGTCTCCGTCGGCACCGGCATCGCGGGCGCCATCGGCGTCGACGGGCGCATCGACCCCGGAGCCCACGGCTCCTCCGGCGAGATCGGCCACATCGTCGTCCGGCCGGGCGGCGCCGCCTGCGGCTGCGGTCAGTCCGGCTGCCTGGAGACGCTCGCCTCGGCGGCCGCGGTGGGCCGCGCCTGGGCCGCCGCGAGCGGCGATCCGGCCGCCGACGCCGCCGACTGCGCCAAGGCCGTCCGGTCCGGCGATCCCAGGGCCGTGGCGGTGTGGGGGGAGATGGTGGGCGCGCTCGCCGACGGCCTGGTCACCGCCCTCACCCTGCTGGACCCCGGTGTGCTGATCGTCGGCGGTGGGCTGGCCGAGGCCGGGGAGACGCTGTTCGCGCCGCTGCGCACCGCGGTCGAGGAGCGGCTCACCTTCCAGCAGCTTCCCCGTATCGTCCCGGCGGCCCTCGGGGACACCGCCGGCTGCCTGGGCGCGGGTCTGCTCGCCTGGGACCGACTCTCCACGGAGGTAACCGCCTGATGGTCCAGCGAACGCATCTCACCGGCGCCCGGGTGGTCCTGCCGGACGGCGTGGTCGACAACGGGCGGGTGACGGTCGAGGGCACGCGCATCACGGCGGCAGGGCCGGCGGCCGCGCCGGCGGGGGGCCCGGCGGCCGGACTCTCAGCGGATTCCGCGCCCGGCGGCGACGACCGGGCGCTCGACCTGGCGGGCGGCTGGATCGTCCCCGGCTTCGTGGACCTGCATGTGCACGGCGGCGGCGGTGCCTCGTTCTCGGCGGGCACCCCCGAGGAGTCCCTGACCGCCATCCGTACGCATCGGCGGCACGGCACCACCACGATGCTCGCCTCCACCGTCACCGGCGATCTGGACGACCTCGCCCGGCAGGCCGCCGCCCTCTCGGAGCTGGTGGAGCAGGGCGAGTTGGCGGGCATCCACTTCGAGGGGCCGTTCATCTCCCCCCACCGCTGCGGCGCCCACCAGCCCTCGCTGCTGCGCGCGCCCGACCCGGCGGATGTGCGCAAGCTGGTGGACGCGGCGCGCGGCACCGCGCGGATGATGACCCTCGCCCCCGAACTGCCGGGCGGGCTGGAATCCGTACGGCTGCTGGCCGACAGCGGGGTCCTCGCGGCCGTCGGCCACACCGACTCGACGTACGAGGCGACGCTGGAGGCCGTCGAGGCGGGCGCGACCGTGGCGACCCACCTGTTCAACGCGATGCCGTCGCTGCTGCACCGCGCCCCCGGCCCGGTGGCCGCGCTGCTGGAGGACGAGCGGGTCACGGTGGAGCTGATCAACGACGGCACGCATCTGCACCCCGCCGTCCTGGGGCTGGCCTTCCACCGGGCGGGCGCGGACCGGGTCGCCTTCATCACCGACGCGATGGGCGCGGCGGGCATGAGCGACGGCCGCTATCCGCTCGGCCCCATGGAGGTCGAGGTCAAGGACGGCGTCGCACGGATCAGCGACGGGCCGACGGCCGGTTCCATCGCGGGCTCCACCCTCACCCTGGACCGGGCCTTCCGCCGGGCCGTCACGATCGACGGGCTCGGCGTCGAGGCGACCGTAAGGGCGCTGTCCGCGACCCCGGCCCGGGTGCTGGGCATCGCCGACCGGGTGGGTTCGCTGGAACCCGGCAAGGACGCCGATCTCGTCGTGCTCGACGACGACTTCCGGCTGCGGGGCGTGATGCGCGGGGGCGCTTGGGTGGTCCATCCCGAACTGAGCTGAAGTGCCCTGATGTCTGGCAGTGGTGACGGGTGTTGACACTGTCCGACGCTGTCCGGAACGACGCGGAGGTCTGGGCCGAAGCCACTCGTTTTGGCATGATCGCTCGGGCACGGGCACGGCTCGGCACACAGTCGCATTCAGCACAGGAGTCTCCGTCCGGCGGGGGGACGGGAGAGGGGATGCCAGGGTGATCCTCACGGTCACGCTCAACACCGCCCTCGACGTCACCTACCGGGTGCCGGAGCTGCGCCCGCACACCACCCACCGCGTCACCGAGGTCACCGAACGGCCCGGCGGCAAGGGCCTCAATGTGGCCCGGGTGCTGGCCGCGCTGGGCCATGACACCGTCGTCACCGGCTTCGTCGGCGGGGTCACCGGTGCGGTGCTGCGGCAACTGCTCGCCGAGATCGCCCCGCCCGGCGGCGGCCCCAAGGCACCTCGCGGCACGATCACCGACGCGCTGGT
Source organism: Streptomyces yongxingensis (assembly GCF_055597465.1). Classification (NCBI taxonomy): domain Bacteria; kingdom Bacillati; phylum Actinomycetota; class Actinomycetes; order Kitasatosporales; family Streptomycetaceae; genus Streptomyces; species Streptomyces yongxingensis. The sequence continues at coordinate 6,171,987 of NZ_CM145717.1, read as the reverse complement.
CCCGATCGCCGGCACCACCCGGCGCACCATCGGCGTCGTGGACGCCGCCACGGGCGACACCACCCAGCTCAACGAGCCGGGCCCGATCGTCACCACCCCCGAGTGGTCCACCTTCATGGACCGTTACGGCCGGCTGCTGCGCGAGGCGTCGGCGGTCGCGCTGTGCGGCAGCCTGCCGCCCGGGGTCCCCGTCGGGACGTACGCCCAGCTCATCCGCGAAGCGCATGCGGCGGGCGTGCCCACCCTGCTGGACACCAGCGGCGAACCGCTGCGCCGGGGCATCGCCGCCCGCCCCCATCTTGTCAAGCCCAACGCCGACGAGCTCGCCGGGCTCACCGGCTCCACCGACCCGCTGCGCGCCGCGCGCGACGCCCGGCGGCGCGGGGCACGCGCGGTGGCCGCCTCGCTGGGACCCGACGGCATGCTCGCGATCACCGCCCACGGCGCCTGGCGCGCCACCCCGCCGCGTCGGCTGACGGGCAATCCGACGGGCGCCGGGGACGCGGCGGTCGCGGGACTGCTGTCCGGGCTGGTCGAGGAGGCGCCGTGGCCGGACCGGCTGGCCCGCGCGGTGGCCCTGTCGGCGGCGGCCGTAAGGGCCCCGGTGGCGGGCGAGTTCGACCGTGCGGTCTACGACGAGGTACTGGCGCGGGTCGAGGTGACGGAGCACCCGGCGGCGGCCTGAGGCCGCCGCGAGCGCCGCCCCGGTCCTAGCCCTTGCCCTTCTCCAGCCACATCTGATCGATGTTGGCGTCGCACTTGTCCCCGGGCTCACACGACACGGTGATCGTGTTGGTGCCCTTGTTGAGCTGGACGATCGACCAGGTCTCCGTCCAGCCCTTCTCGTAGTCACCCTTCGGCGCGCCCGAGAAGTTCTTCATGTTGAGCGGCCGCGTCTCCTTCTTGCCGTTGATCGTCAGCGACATGCTCTGGTCCTCACCGGGCACGCCGTAGGTGACGTACAGCCGGTAGGACTTCGCCTTGGCCACGTCCACGCTCCAGGTCGCGGACGAGCCCGGGGTGTTGAGCCCGCCCACGTAGGTGCCGCCCTCGGCCTTGGCGCCCTTGATGTCGCTCGCCGGGGCCGCGCCACCGGTCAGCTTCATCTTCGCGGCGTCCTCGGTGGGCAGCTTCTCGCCGCCCGGGCCCTTGGAGGGTCCGGAGGGCTCGCTGGGCCGGACGCTGGAGCCCGCCGTGGGCCGGCCGGCCGGGTCGGCCTGGTCGTCCTTGTTGTCGTCACCGTTGGTGATCATGGCGACGCCGATGCCCACGAGGACCACCGCGACCACGGCGATCGCCCCGATGAGCAGCCCCTTGTTGTTGGGGCCCCGGCCGCCTCCGCCATGGCCGCCGCGCGGGGCGGCCGCACCGGGCTGGCGGGGGGCGCCGCCGGGCAGGGTCTCGGGGGCGGCGTAGTGCGCGTTCTGCCGGCCATAGCCGCCCTGCTGGCCGTACCCCTGCGGCTGCTGGTTCGGGATCTGCTGGCCGTAGTTGCGCTCGCCCACCGCGCGGACCTGGTTGTACGAGGTGCGGGGAACCCCCGGCTGGGCCGGGCCGGGGTAGCCATAGCCACCGGTGCGGGGGGCGGCACCCGGCTGGCCCGACTGACCGCCCTCGTTCCCTTGATCGCCCTCCGAGCGATACAGGTAGGCGAACGGGTCGTCGTTCTCCGGTGTGCCCGAGCCGTTGTTGCCGGCCGTCATCCCTCGTCACTCCCCTATGCATATGGCCATCGGCGCAGGATCAGAACGCGCCACGACAGCTCATATCAGGGTCGAGAGGGCCTCAACAGGGCGTGTGCTGTCCGGATGGCCAATATTCATGATCGGTTCACTGTCGGCGGCAGGGCCGCATCGGCGCAGCCTACCGCGACCGACCGCCCCCCTACCTCATCCGGCCCGGCGGCGCTCCTTGGAGCGGGACCGCTTCTCGATGTACATCCGCTGGTCAGCGGAGTGCAGCACCTCTTCGGCCGACATTCCGCAGCCCGCCCAGCCGATGCCGAAGCTGGCGCCGACCCGGACGGCCCGGCCGTCCACCCGGATGGGCGGAGTGATCGCGTTCCGCAGCCGCACCGCCAGGTCCGCCGCGTCGGCCCGGCCGAGGCCGTCGGCGAGGACGACGAACTCGTCACCGCCGAGGCGGGCGACCGTGTCCCCTTCCCGCACCCCGTTGGTCAGCCGGCGGGCGACCTCGATGAGCACGGCGTCGCCCGCGTGGTGCCCGAACCGGTCGTTGATGGACTTGAAGCCGTCGAGGTCGCAGAAGAGCACCGCGAGCCCCTTGTGGCCGTCGTCGATGTCGGAGTCCTCGTTGGGCGGGACGGTGTGCACATGGCCGTCGAACGGGGCGGTCTCGACCGGGGGCGGGGTGCCGAAGCACTCGAACTCGTCGAAGCCGTGCAGATGCCCCGCCGCGTCCACATAGACCCCGCCGGCGCCCGCGACACCGCTGTCCGAGGCGCCCCCGTCCTCGTACCCCCCGCCCGGCCGGGGCGGGGTGGCGCACAGCCGGGCGGCGAGCCGGGCGCGCAGCTCCGCGCTGTTGGGCAGGCCGGTCAGGGAGTCATGGCTGGCGCGGTGGGCGAGCTGCAGCTCATGGCGCTTGCGCTCCTCGATGTCCTCGACATGGGTGAGCAGGAAGCGCGGGCCGTCGGCGGCGTCGGCCACCACCGAGTTGCGCAGCGAGACCCAGACGTACGAACCGTCGCGGCGGGCCAGCCGCAGCTCGGCGCGGCCGCCCTCGGCGGAGGTGCGCAGCAGGGTGCCGATGTCCTCGGGGTGGACGAGGTCGGAGAAGGAGAAGCGGCGCATCGCGGAGGCCGGGCGGCCCAGCAGCCGGCACAGGGCGTCGTTGGTGCGCAGCAGCCGGCCGTGCTGATCGCCGCCCATCTCGGCGATGGCCATGCCGCTGGGCGCGTACTCGAACGCCTGCCGGAAGGACTCCTCGCTGGCGCGCAGCGCCTGCTGCTCGCGCTCCAGGCGCAGCAGGGCGCGCTGCATATTGCCGCGCAGCCGGGCGTTGCCGATCGCGACGGCGGCGTGGAAGGCGTACATCTGGAGGGCCTCGCGGCCCCAGGCCCCGGGACGGCGGCCGTTGCGCGGTTTGTCGACGGACAGGACGCCGATGAGCTCGCCGCCGGAGGCGCCCGCCGCGTGGAGCGGGGCGAACAGGCGGTCCATCGGATGCCATTCGTCGGGGAAGCGGGGCGCGGGCCCTGGGGTGTGCCACTGCGGGACGTCGTCGTCGTCGAGGACCCAGCCCTCGCTGTACGGGATGAAGCGCAGATCGCCCCAGCGCTCGCCCATGGACAGCCGGCGCTCCCAGGAGCAGCGGGAGCCGACCCGCCCGGCCATCAGCGCCTCGGCCCCGGCGCTGCCGCCGACGGCGGCGACCACGAGGTCCCCGTCGGGGCGGACGAGGTTGACGGCCGACAGTTCGAAGCCGAGTCCGGCGATGACACCGTCGGCGACGGCCTGAAGCGTGTCGGCGAGGTTGCGGGCGGTGTTCAGATCGGCGACCACTTGGTGCAGCTGCCGCAGTGTCGCAAGGCGGATGTACGGCTCCGACTCGGTCTCCATCGATCGCACTCCCCCGAGACCTCGACAGCAAACTCCTGGCGTCTTGTCGTCCGATTGCCACGGCCACTGAATCACAGCGAGCTGCCCACTCGGTACACAGGGTCAACAATTACCGCCTGCTGTGACTCATGTCACAGACCGTGTTCACGCCCCCAGCAGAGCGCGTGGGAGCGCTCCTGGCTTTTGTGATCGCAAATCCCGGAACGAGGGCGCCCGGCCATGCGAGGCGGCCGTCCAGACGGGTCGCGCGCCCTCCGGTGCGGCACCCGGCTTACGGCCCGCGACCTACGCCCGCACTGGTCCCCGGGCCCGATGCGGGGACCGGCCGGGGGCGGTTAGCGTCGAAGGGTGTTCTCGACAAGACCTTCCAGCCCAGCCGAGCCCGCCGTCCCCCATGCTGGTGGGGTGAGCGAGGACGAGTTCCGCGCCGCGCTGTCGCGGTTCACCGCGGGCGTGGTGCTGGTGACCGCGCACGACCCGGAGGAGGGGCCGCGCGGCGAGGACGTCGGCATGACGGCCACCGCGTTCATGTCAGTGTCACTTGACCCGCCGCTGGTGATGGTGAGCGTTCGCAACGGGTCCCGGATGGACGAGCTCCTGGAGCGACAGCCCCACTGGGCGGTATCGGTCCTGTCGGAAGGTCAGCGGCACATCGCGGGACGATTCGCCATGAAGGGGCGCATCAGCGACAGATTGCTGTTCGAGGACATGTCCGTGGTGCGGGGCGAGCACACGGACGCCCCGCTCGCGGTGGGCGCACTGGCGACGCTGGAGTGCCGCACCGAGCAGCGGGTGACGGCCGGGGACCACACGCTGGTGGTGGCCCGGGTGCTCGCCGCGGCGGCACCGGCCGCGGAGGGCGGGCCGCTGACGTACTTCAGGGGGCGCTACCGGGCGCTGGGGTGAAGGACGCCGAAGGGGTGGCGACCGGGGAACGGTGACCGGGCAGCCCGGTCGGCCCGGCCGGCCCGGGGGCTACGTCCAGCCCCGTCCCGTACGCCCCCGCTTGACGTCGCTCCGCTGCTTCTTCTCGCGCAGCCGCCGCTCGTTGATGCCCCGGGGGATCCGGGTGGGGCGGCGCGGCTTGGGCGGTGGCGCGGTCGCCTCCGCGAGCAGTGACGCGAGCCTTACGGCGGCCGTCTCGCGGTTGCGCCACTGCGAACGGTGCTCGGAGGCCCGTACGGTCACCACCCCGTCCACCAGCCGGCCCGCCAGCCGCTCCAGGGCGCGCTCCTTCCATACGGGCGGCAGCGCCTCGGTGCGGGCGAGGTCGAAGCGCAGCTCGACCTGGCTGTCGCTGGTGTTGACGTGCTGTCCGCCGGGCCCGGAGGACCGCGAGAAACGCCACATCAACTCGGCCTCCGGCAAGGAGACAGAACCTCGGATGACATAGGGCGCGGACATGTCCCCCATGGTCGCCTGCCGACCCCGGCGGCGTCATCTCGTTATCTCGTCGTACCCGGACATCAGGGTTTGGCAAAGAAAGTAAAGAGAGCTGGAACCTGTCGGGCCATTCATGGCGTTGTGGAGGGTGACGACGGCTTCGCCCGTCGCCTCGGACCATAGAGACCACGAAAGGGACTCCCCATGGCTGTAAGCCTGTCCAAGGGCGGCAACGTCTCGCTCACCAAGGAGGCACCGGGCCTGACCGCCGTCACGGTCGGCCTCGGCTGGGATGTCCGCACCACCACGGGCACCGACTTCGACCTCGACGCGAGCGCCATCGCCGTGAACACGAACGGCAAGGTCTACTCCGACCAGCACTTCGTGTTCTTCAACAACAAGTCCACGCCGGACCAGACCATCGTCCACACCGGTGACAACGTCACCGGCCAGGGCGAGGGCGACGACGAGCAGATCAACGTCAACCTGGCCGGTCTGCCGGCCGACGTGGAGAAGATCGTCTTCCCGGTCTCGATCTACGAAGCCGAGTCCCGCAGCCAGAACTTCGGCCAGGTGCGGAACGCGTTCATCCGCATCGTCAACCAGGCCGGCGGCACCGAGATCGCCCGCTACGACCTGAGCGAGGACGCGGCCACCGAGACCGCCATGGTCTTCGGCGAGCTGTACCGCAACGGCGCGGAGTGGAAGTTCCGCGCCGTGGGCCAGGGCTACGCCTCCGGCCTGGTGGGCATCGCCAAGGACTTCGGCGTCAACGTCTGAGGTTCCACCAGCGCACCACCACCAAGGGCCGCCCCGCACCCGGGGCGGCCCTCGCCGTGTCCACGGCCACCTCGCCGTCGCGGGGGAACGGGTCAGAACTCACTGGTGTCCAGGTCGAAGCCGAGAGGTTCGGGCAGCGACAGCGGCTGGGAGATGTCGACCTCGACCTTGCGGGTGTACCTCTTCCCAGCGGGCAGGGAGTGCAGGACGGCCTGGTTCCGCTCCCGGTCGATCAGCAGGTAGAACGGAATACCCGCCGCCGCGTAACCGCGCAGCTTGGGGCCCCGATCCCGCTCCGCTGTCACAGCCGACGTCACCTCACCGACCAACATCACCGCTCCCGGGCCCTGGAACTTCAGGGAGTTCCTGAAACTGCCCTTCGGCGCGACGACAAGGTCGGGTAAGCCCCTGCCTTCCGGCGAGGTACCCGGAAGGTGGAGGCCGAGGCCGGTGTAGCACCTCAGCCCGTTCCGGTGGTCCCTCACCTGACCGGACACGGACGACACGATCTCCGCATGCCCCCCATCGCCGGGGCCCGTCACGTGGATCGCACCCTCGACGAACTCCACGCGCCAACCCTCGGGAGCCGCCGCGCTCAACGCGCCGAAGGCATCCTCAGCAGGTGTAAGTGTCACAGCGGCCCCTCCCCCGGTGGCGCGATCCTTTCAGCCGGAGCGAACGGCTCAAAGCCGTTTTCGGCCGCATGTCACCCGTTCAGGGAACGGGCACCCGGAAGGCGCCCGAGACCGCCTGGGCCAGGGCCTGCTTGCGGCGGGTGTGGGCCTCGGGCGGGTCGTCGGGGGCGGCGGTGGCGGAGAGCCCGGCGGCGGACCAGGTCAGGGCCATGGCGAGGACCAGCGCGAGGACGTCCTGGGGGTCGATCGAGGCGGTGACCCGGCCGGCGGCCTGGGCCTCGGCGATCGCCTGGAGTTTGACGGTGACGGCGGATGACTCGGTCACCAGGTTGCCGGTGACCACTCCTTCGAGCTTGGCCCAGGTGGCCAGGCGGATCAGCTCCGGCCGTTCGATGGCGGTCTCGTACAGCCGCACGGCGTACTGGGGGAGGTCGTCGGCCGTGAACGGCACGGCGTCGACGACGGCGTCGGCGTGGAGGCGGAAGACGGCGCCGAAGAGGCCGAGCTTGTCCCCGAAGTAGGCGTAAAGCTGCGCCTTGTTGACGCCCGCGGCGGCCGCGATGCGGTCGACCCGGGCGCCCGCGATGCCATGGGCGGCGAAGTCGGCGGTGGCCGCGTCGAGCAGGCGGCGGCGGGTGGCATCGCTTTTCCGGGGAGACACGGGGACCAGGTTACCAACTGGTTAGTTGCGGGCGTTGGGCGTGGGCGCGTAGCGTACAAAAATCCAACCAACTAGTTAGTTAGAAAAAAGTGAGGTGGGGACGCATGACCGTGCGCGCGTACGCGGTGGAGCAAGCCGGTGGCCCTGTACAGCCGCTCGAGTACGAGCCGGAGCCCCTGGGCCCCCTGGAGGTCGACGTCACCGTGACGCACTGCGGCGTCTGCCAGACCGACGTCGGCCTGGTGGACGACGTGTACGGCGTGTCCCGGTTCCCGGTGGTCGCGGGGCATGAGGCGGTCGGCGTGGTCGAGGCCGTGGGCAGCGCCGTCGACGGCACGCGGCTGGCCGTCGGTCAGCGCGTGGGCGTCGGCGCGGTGGCCGGGGCGTGCTTCGTCTGCGAGTGGTGCCTCACCGGCCGGCAGCATCTGTGCCCGCACAAGGACGACACGGCGCTGCGCGGCGACCGCGGCGCGTTCGCCACCCGGGTGCGGGCGAGCGACTGGCGGTACGTCCAGCCCCTGCCCGACGCCCTCGCCTCCGAGCACGCGGCGCCGCTCCTGTGCGCCGGGATCACGGTCTTCTCGGCGATCGCCCGGAACGGGGTCCGGCCCACGGACCGGGTCGCCGTGGTGGGCGTGGGCGGTCTGGGCCACCTCGCGATCCAGTTCCTCGCCAAGTGGGGCTGCCATGTGACCGCCATCTCCTCGACGGCGGCGAAGGCGGACGACACCCGGCGGTTCGGCGCCCATGAGTTCATCGTCGCGGAGGAGGGGCTGCGGCGGGCCTCGGACTCGTTCGACTTCATCCTCTCGACCGTCTCGGCCGACCTGCCGTGGGACGCGTATCTCGCGGCGCTGCGCCCGCAGGGGACGCTGTGCGTGGTCGGCGTTCCCCACGGGCCGTTCGGCGTCCACCCGTTGAGCCTGCTGCCGGGCGAGAAGCGGCTCGTCGGCGGCGTCGTGGGATCAGCGGAGGAGAACCGGCGGATGCTGGACTTCGCGGCGCGGCACGGCATCCGCCCGGCCGTCGAGACGTTCCCGGTCGCGCGCATCGACGAGGCGCTCGACCACGTCCGCCACGGACGCGCGCGCTACCGGGCCGTGCTGGAGTTCTGACCGCGCCTCGGGAAACGCGGTGGGGCACGGCCCACCCCACAGATCGTCTTCTCGTCGCGTGCACAGCAACGCACAGCAACCCCGCCCTCCGCGCCCGCCGATCGCCCCGCCGCGCTCGTCACCTGGGCGATCGGCCGGGACCCGCCCCCGGCCCGGCCGGAGGTGCCGATGCGGCGAGGGCATGACGTAGCGGCATAAGTCGGCATCAACCAGCCGTTGTTGCCTCATGCCTCGCTGACCGAATTCGCCCCCACTTGAACAACGTCGAGTCAAATTCTTGTTACGCGCCTATCCCAATCGATCGTTCAATGACAATCTCTGGTCGGTCCGCCGCGCGTCTTCTGACTCCGCGGTAAGGCCCTCACGCACCTCTCTGTGCACCACTCGCACCACTCCTGCTCGACCGGACGGCCCACCCATGGCCGTCCGTACCCCCTACGCAGGGCCGCGACCCGGCGGCCCCAAGGCAAGGAGACCGAGTGAGACCCAACGCTTCCTCCCCCCGTAAGAAGACCGTCCGCGTGGCGGCGCTCGTCGCCTCCGCCGCCATGGTCGTCATCGGCGTGCAGACCGGCCAGGCCAGCGCCCAGCCGGAGCGCTCCCGCGAGGCGGGCGCCACGGCGCTTCCGCTGACCGCGGGCGAGCGCGCCACCGCGATCAAGGCGGCCCAGGCCGACGCCTCCGCGCAGGCCGAGTCCCTCGGGCTCGGGGCCAAGGAGAAGCTCCTCGTCCGCGACGTCATCAAGGACGCGGACGGAACCGTTCACACCCGCTACGAGCGCACCTACGCGGGGCTGCCCGTCCTCGGCGGCGACCTGGTCGTCCACGAGAAGACCAGCGGCGCGCGCTCCGTCAACAAGGCCACCGACGCGCGGATAGCGGTCAAGAGCACCGACGCCGCCGTGGCCCCCTCGGCCGCCTCCGGCACCGCGCTGAAGGCCGCGCCGAAGGCGACCACCGGTGAGAAGGCCAAGTCGCCGCGGAAGGTGGTCTGGGCGGCCACCGGCACGCCCGTCCTGGCCTGGGAGACCGTCGTCACCGGCACGCAGGCCGACGGCACCCCGAGCGAGCTGCACGTCGTCACCGACGCCACCACGGGCAAGAAGCTGTCCCAGTGGGAGGGCGTCGAGACCGGCACCGGCACCAGCAAGTACAGCGGCACGGTGCCCCTGGGCACCACCAAGAGCGGCTCCACCTACAGCCTCACCGACTCCACCCGGGGCAACCACAAGACGTACGACCTGAACCAGGGCAGCTCGGGAACCGGCACCCTGTTCACCGACGCGGACGACGTATGGGGCGGCGGACGCCAGACCGCCGGCGTCGACGCGCACTACGGCGCGGCCGAGACCTGGGACTTCTACAAGGAGTTCCTGGGCCGCAACGGCATCAAGAACAACGGCGTGGGCTCGTACTCCCGCGTCCACTACGGCAACAACTACGTCAACGCCTTCTGGCAGGACTCCTGCTTCTGCATGACGTACGGCGACGGCTCGGGCAACGCCAACGCGCTGACCTCGATGGACGTGGCCGGCCACGAGATGAGCCACGGTGTGACCGCGGCCACCGCGAACCTCAACTACAGCGGTGAGCCCGGCGGTCTCAACGAGGCCACCTCCGACATCATGGCCACCGCGGTGGAGTTCTACTCGGGCAACTCCGCGGACGTCGGTGACTACCTCATCGGCGAGAAGATCAACATCAATGGTGACGGCACCCCGTTGCGCTACCAGGACAAGCCCAGCAAGGACGGGGCGTCCAAGGACTACTGGTCCTCGACGCTCGGCAACATCGACGTCCACTACTCCTCCGGCCCCGCCAACCACTTCTTCTACCTGCTGTCCGAGGGCAGCGGCGCGAAGGTGATCAACGGCGTGAGCTACAACAGCCCGACCTACGACGGCTCGACCGTCACCGGGATCGGCCGGGACAAGGCCATCAAGATCTGGTACCGGGCCCTGACCACGTACTGGACCTCGACGACCAAGTACGCGGGCGCCCGCACCGGCACCCTCAGCGCCGCCTCCGACCTCTACGGGGCCAACTCCACCGAGTACAAGGCGGTCGCCGCCGCCTGGACCGCGATCAACGTGAAGTAAGCGGTCCGCCGAAGCGGTGACGGGCCGCACCGGGGGACCGGTGCGGCCCGTTCCGGACGGGCCTCGTCATCCCTGTCGTAGCCGCTGGTCGCCACTTACGCTGCTGTCATGACTCAACAGGTACGCGGCGTGGTAGCCCCCGGCAAGGGCGAGAAGGTCAGGCTCGAGACGATCGTGGTGCCGGACGCCGGCCCCGGCGAGGCGGTGGTCCGGGTCCAGGCGTGCGGCGTCTGCCACACCGATCTGCACTACCGGGAGGGCGGGATCAACGATGAGTTCCCCTTCCTCCTCGGCCATGAGGCCGCGGGCATCGTGGAGTCCGTGGGCGAGGGCGTCACGGAGGTGGCCCCCGGCGACTTCGTGATCCTCAACTGGCGCGCGGTCTGCCACGAGTGCCGGGCCTGCCGCCGCGGCCGCCCCTGGTACTGCTTCAACACCCACAACGCGCAGCAGCCCATGACGCTGACCGACGGCACCGCGCTCAGCCCGGCGCTCGGCATCGGCGCGTTCGCCGAGAAGACGCTGGTGGCCGCCGGGCAGTGCACCAAGGTCGACCCCTCGGCCTCGCCCGCCGCGGCCGGGCTGCTCGGCTGCGGGGTGATGGCCGGCATCGGCGCCGCGCTCAACACCGGCAACGTCCAGCGCGGTGACTCCGTCGCCGTGATCGGCTGCGGCGGGGTCGGCGCCGCCTCGGTGGCCGGGGCGCGGCTGGCCGGGGCCGCGAAGATCATCGCGGTGGACCTGGACGAGCGGAAGCTGGAGTGGGCCCGCTCGCTGGGCGCCACCCACACCATCGACGCCAAGAGCGCCGACGTCGTCGAGGCCGTCCGCGAGCTGACCGACGGCAACGGCGCCGACGTCGTCATCGAGGCGGTGGGCCGCCCCGAGACCTACCAGCAGGCGTTCTACGCCCGCGACCTGGCCGGCACCGTCGTCCTGGTCGGCGTCCCCACCCCCGAGATGAAGCTGGAGCTGCCGCTCCTGGACGTCTTCGGGCGCGGCGGGGCGCTCAAGTCCTCCTGGTACGGCGACTGTCTGCCGGACCGCGACTTCCCCATGCTGATCGACCTCTACCAACAGGGCCGCCTCGATCTGGACGCGTTCGTCAGCGAGACCATCGGGCTCGAGGACATCGAGGAGGCGTTCGCCAAGATGCACCGCGGTGAGGTGCTCCGCTCGGTGGTGATGTTCTGATGACCCCTCCGCCCGTACGCGTCGACCACCTCGTCACCTCCGGCACCTTCTCGCTGGACGGCGGCACCTGGGAGGTGGACAACAACGTGTGGCTGATCGGCGACGACCACGAGGTGTACGTGATCGACGCCGCGCATGACGCCGACGCCATCGCGGACGCCGTCGGCGGCCGCCGGCTGCTCGGCATCATCTCCACCCACGGCCACGACGACCACATCGACGCGGCCCCGGCGCTCGCCGAGCGCACCGGCGCGCCGATCCTGCTGCACCCGGAGGACGAGGTGCTGTGGCGGATGCGCCACCCGGACCGCGCCCCGGACAAGCCGCTGGCCGACGGTGACGTCCTTACCGTGGCCGGGACGCCGCTGCGGGTGCTGCACACCCCCGGCCACTCCCCCGGTGCGGTCTGTCTGTACGCACCGGCGCTGACCACGGTCTTCTCCGGGGACACCCTCTTCCAGGGCGGCCCGGGCGCCACCGGGCGCTCGTACTCGTCCTTCCCGACGATCATCGAGTCGATCCGGGAGCGGCTGCTGACGCTGCCCCCGGAGACGGTGGTCCGCACCGGCCACGGCGACTCCACGACCGTCGGGGACGAGGCCCCGCATCTGGAGGAGTGGATCGCGCGGGGGCACTGAGCCGCGCTCGTACGGCGAGCGCGGGGCCGCCCGCCGGGCGGGCGGCCCCGCGCCCCATGACACCATCGACCGCGTGATCGACCTGGGCTACTCCCTCTCCCGCCGCTTCCCCGACCCGCCACAGACCGACTACCGGCGGGCGGACCCGCGCACCCTGCGGCACGACCTGTTCTGCGGGGACGTCTACCTCGCCGATACGGAGACGGACCGCGAGCTGTCCACAGCCTGGGGATGGGTGCCGGTGCTCGACTTCGCCTGGGCGCTGTGCGACATCGTGGAACGGCTCGACCGGGACCCGCGCGGCAGCCGCTCGGCCACCCCGGTCCACGCCGAGCTGGACTTCACCGAATCGACCGACCGGCTGCTCTTCGAGCGCCGCTTCGGCTGGGTGGACATCACCGCCGACTGGGTGCCGTCCGAGGAAGCGCCGCTGACCTTCAACCACGCGGCGCTGCGCCGCGAGGCCCGCGACTTCCTGCACGACCTGATCGCCGACCTCACGGATCTGCACGAGGGGCTCGGTGACAACCCCGTGGTGTGGGACCTGCAGTCCCGCTTCCCGCGCGTATGAGGTTCAGCGATAGCCGCGAGGCCCCGCGATACGCCGCGAGATGCCGGTATCCCGCGATATCCCGTGAGGATTCGCGGAGGTCCGGTGCGGCTGGAAACCGTCGCCGAACCTCCGCTCCGGCAGCGTTCTCGGGGGTTGAATGCCGCCGGCGGGGAAACTCCCCCGCGCCGCGGCACCGGGGCTGAATTCCCTCGTCGCCATGTGTATCGACCGCCGAGAACCCTCCGCAAAGGGCACTACAGGAAGCTGCCAGACCCGAGCGGGACCTCGCCGATCAGCGGCGTTTCCGGCCATCGGAGGCCCTGCTCGGCTCGCCGTTTCCGGCCATCATCGTCATGGCTTCGGCGGATCCTGGGACGGTGTCATGGGCAGCAGGCCCAATTCCGCCGCCCGTACCCCCGCCTGAAACCGCGAGTTGGCCCCCAGCAACGCCATGATTTCGGCCACATAGCGGCGGTATGTGCGCACGGAGACCGCCAACTCGCGGGCCGCGACCTCATCGGTGGCCCCCAGCCGCAGCCGCTCCAGGATCGGCCGCACCAGTTCGCCGCGCGATCGCTCGCCCAGCTCGATGCGCTCGCTGACCGACAGCGCGGTCCGCCAGATGCCGTCGAACAGCGTCTGGAGCGTCTCGATGACGCCCGAGTCCCGGAGGGTGGAGGCGCGTCGGCCCGCGGCCGAGTCCGCGCACACCAGCGCGGCCCGGCCGTCCACGATGAGGGCGGCGAGCAGCGGGATGCGCGCCACCCGGACCTCCAGGGAGTTCCCGTCCCGCACATGCCGCTGTACGAAGCCCCAGTCCACGGTGTTCTGGGCGCACAGCATCCGGGTGCGCACGGTGTCGCCGCCCGACCGCAGCCAGCCGTCGAGCGCGCCGTGCAGCACGTGCACATGCGCGGCCTCCGCCGCCAGCACCACGTCCACCCGTTCCGTGGCCGTGCGCAGCAGGTCCTGCGCCGCGGCGTGCACTTCCTTGTCGTCCGCCTCGACGGCCGCGACCCATGAGTTCCGCAGTTGCCGGTCGCGGTGTTTGACCACCGTGGACTCGATGAGCGCGCGGACCGCGAGGAGTTCCTCGGTGATGTCGTCCGCAGGGTGCCCGCCGTCCCCGGAGTCCCCGGGGTGCCCGTCGTCCCCGGGATGCCCGTCGTCCCCGAAGTCCCCGGGATGCCCGTCGTCCCCCGGGTGGCGGGGCCCGTCGTCCCCGTCGTCGTCATCGTGCTGTCGCTGGACCCCGGCCCCCGCCGGTGTGGGAACCCTCATTGCCCTCACCCCCGTGAATTCGCTCAATCCACCAGCTCGCGGCCCGATTGGGCGAGCAGCCCGAGCTCGACCGCGCGCACGCCCGCCTGGAAGCGGGAGCTCGCACCCACGTCACGCATGATCGTCGCCACATGGCGGCGGTAGGTGCGCAGCGAAATCTGGATCTTCTTGGCCGCGACGTCGTCGGTGTGCCCCTCGCTGAGCCGCTCGAGGATCACCCGCATGGAGTCCGAGCGGAGCCGCTCGGCCAGCCGCAGATGTTCGTGCACCGGCATCGCGCTGCCCCAGGCCCCGGCGAACATCAGATACAGCGCGCGCACGGAGGCGAGGTCGGTGTTGACGGTGGCGTAACGGCCGTCGCGCTCGGGCCCGGACCGCCCGAACGCCGCCTTGCCGTCGACGATGACGGTCCCGTGCAGCTCGGCGTCGGTGACCCGGACCTCGAAGCCCAACTGGCCCGCGCGCACCGCGGCGAGGATGCCATGGGGCACCGCGAGCACCTGCGGGGTGCACAGCAGCCGGACGGTGACGCCGGACTTGGCCACCGCGGCGAACCGCCCCATCATCGCGAGCATCGGCTTGGCCCGCTCCAGGGCACCCGGCACGATCACGCTGACGCTGTACTTGGCACCGGCCAGCAGACGCCCGACGGCCTGCGCGACCGCCACGCCATCGGTGACGAGCACCATGGGCGAGGGCTGTGGCGGAATGGAGCGGTGCAGGGTCACCGCCGATTCGATGAGCTCGCACACCTGCTTGAGCGTCTCTTCTACGCCGTCGGATCTTCCACTCGAATTCGACAGTTCTGACATGACTCCCCCATCGGTACGCGACAGACCTGCCGCGTACCCGTCGATGAACGCCGAGCGGCCGCACGGCCGAGCTGCGGCCGCATGACGCCCGACGATTTCCCCAGCGTTTTAATCCCCGAATGACACGGGCATCGGAACTGCCCGCTCCCCCCTGCATCGCCGTACATTCACGTACGTTCAAGTGCGCGTTAACCAGCGTGCGTTCTCTCCGGAAGGCCGCCCCCCAGGCCGTGCGGCGGCGAGATTAGTTCGCTGGCCGCGCCTCAGTCAACGCATCATAGTTGATAACGTTCGGATAAATCGGCCACGTCAGGAGCGGAAACCGACCCGGCTCCGCATCCGGACCACGGGATTGACATCAAGTTGCACATCTGCCCGGAAACGCAGCTCGGACGATCACCCTCCGGGTGCGCAACGCAGCGGTAGGGGCACGGTGCGCAATCACGACGGCGCCCGATGGCCGCTTGCTGTCAGCTATGTGCCCACGCCGCCCCGACACGGTCCGCTATCCCCGCCCATCCTACGCCAACGCCACGAACTCCCTGGTCACTTGGGGTTTCACCGCGCCCTGCGGCGCACCCCGCACCAGACGGCCCCGCCCCAGTTGTGACGCGCTTTACACCGATGACAGCGCTGTCCATGCACGGGTGCGGACACGGCGCAAGGGGGCGATCCAGCCCGTACCGGCCGAGACCGGCCCACCGGGTACGCCGCAGGGCTTCCGGTGACAAGCCGCCTCAGGCCGCCGCACACGCGTCCTTCATGTCATCAATGAGCGCCAGCACGGCCCGTACGGACGGCAGAATCGCACGCCCCGCCTTGGTCAACTGAGTACCCGTGGAGTCCCGCGTGAAAAGCCGCACACCCAAGGCTTGTTCAAGACACTTGATCTGGTAGCTGATGGCCGGCTGTGAATAATCAAGTGCCCTCGCCGCCTCATCCATGCGGCCGATCTCGGCGATGGATACGAAGGCACGGAACTCACGCTCATGCATTTCTTCCCCCTGATATCCGTGTGCAGGCCATATCAACGGATCGAATCCGGATCGGCAACAGCGGATGCAGGAAGCTGCAAGGGCCAACATGATCAACCCATGTGCCCGGACGGACCCCGGACCGCCCCCGCCGCTCGACCGGCACACCCCGTCCCGCGCCACCGGCCCACGGCCCCGGGGACCTGCCCCCAGGCCGCCGCGGCGAAGAAAAAACCGCAGAGTCACATGGGTGACCTGCGGTTTCGCAGAGCCGACTGTCGGGTTCGAACCGACGACCTTCGCTTTACAAGAGCGGTGCTCTACCAGCTGAGCTAAGTCGGCGTCCCCTGCAGTGTACCCGGCCCCCGGGTGTGATCCGTTCGAAAATTCTGGGGTCCCGGCTAGAGACATGGCCGCCCTCGCCGGTATAGCGTCACGCCAATCCACCTCCGGTGGACTAGACCCCTCCTTTACTCGGATCGTCCGGCACGTTCCTGCCGGTGAAGGGACAGATCACCATGGCCACCGTCACGTACGACAAGGCAACCCGGGTGTACCCGGGCACCGAGAAGCCCGCTGTCGACCAGCTCGACATCGGCATCGAGGACGGCGAGTTCCTCGTCCTCGTCGGCCCCTCCGGCTGCGGGAAGTCGACCTCCCTGCGGATGCTCGCGGGGCTGGAGGACGTCAACGGCGGGGCCATCCGGATCGGGGACCGCGATGTCACCCATCTGCCGCCGAAGGACCGGGACATCGCCATGGTGTTCCAGAACTACGCGCTGTACCCGCACATGACCGTCGCCCAGAACATGGGCTTCGCGCTCAAGATCGCCGGCGTCAACAAGACCGAGATCCGGCAGAAGGTCGAGGACGCGGCGAAGATCCTGGACCTCACCGAGTACCTCGAGCGCAAGCCGAAGGCGCTGTCCGGTGGTCAGCGGCAGCGTGTGGCGATGGGCCGGGCGATCGTCCGGGAGCCGCAGGTGTTCCTCATGGACGAGCCGCTGTCCAACCTGGACGCCAAGCTGCGTGTGCAGACGCGTACGCAGATCGCCAGCCTCCAGCGGCGGCTGGGCATCACGACGGTGTACGTGACCCACGACCAGGTCGAGGCCATGACCATGGGCGACCGCGTGGCGGTGCTCAAGGACGGTCTGCTGCAGCAGGTCGACTCGCCGCGCAACATGTACGACCGCCCCGCCAACCTCTTCGTCGCGGGCTTCATCGGCTCGCCCGCGATGAACCTGGTCGAGGTGCCGATCACCGACGGCGGTGTGAAGTTCGGCAACAGCGTCGTGCCGGTCTCGCGTGAGGCGCTGAGCGCCGCGGCCGACAAGGGCGACCGTACGGTCACCGTGGGCGTCCGGCCCGAGCACTTCGACGTGGTCGAGCAGAACGGCGGCGCCGCCCAGGGCCTCACCAAGGCGTCCGACGACGCCCCGGCCGGTCTCGCCGTCACCGTCAACGTCGTCGAGGAACTCGGCGCCGACGGCTACGTCTACGGCACCGCCGAGGTCGGCGGCGAGGTCAAGGACCTGGTCGTCCGCGTGAACGGGCGCCAGGTGCCGGAGAAGGGCGCGCAGCTCCACGTCGTGCCGCGGCCGGGTGAGACGCACGTCTTCTCGACCTCGTCCGGGGAGCGGCTCAGCGACTGAGGCCGCGGGCCCGTCAGTTCGTCCCGAGTCAGTTCGTTCCGAATCGGTTCATTCCTACGGCGCCGCTCGTCCGCTTCCCGCGGACGGGCGGCGCCGTCGCGTTGGGGTGGGTGCGGGGTTGGCGGCGTTGTTGCGTTGTCGATAAATTCCCCGGCATTTCGAGCATTTCGACCCCGAGCGTCAACCCTCCGAACGGCAAGAGGGGGTTTCCGTCACCCGGGTTGGTGACGGAATGTCGCCAAATCGTCGCTCCTCGCTACGATCACCGCGTACCGCAGTTCCGTACCGCAGTTCCGTACAACCCACTCCGTACCACCCACCCGCGAGGAACCACCCCGTGAACCACGCAGCCCGCCGCATCGGCAGAACGCTCGCCCTCGTCCTCCCCGTCGTGCTCGTCCTCTCCGGCACCCTCGCGGTCACCCGCGTCCCCTGGGCCTCGCCGAGCGCCGAGTCGCAGATCCTCACCGCCTCCTCCGACCGGGCGTCCACCCACGCCACCCACCGGGCGCCGCATGAGCTGCTGCGCGACCGGCTGCTCGCCGAGCTCCAGGAGAAGAACCCCTCCGTGGCGCTCACCCACCTCCAGGTGGCGACGGCCGAACGGCCCTCGCTCGCCAAGCACTGCGCCTCCATCGCCCGTGCGCTCGGCCGCGCCGCGGTCGCCAAGTACGGCGGTGTGAGCCGCGCCCAGGCGTACGCACGGCCCGTCTGCGACACCTCGTTCGCGTCCGGGATCACCCAGGCGTACCGCTGACCGCGTCCCCCGCCGTACCGTCGGGGCTCTCCCCGCCCTTCCCACCCCCGTTCCCGCTCCGGCTCCGCCTGTGGCGGTCCCCGCACCGCATATGGTGCGGTTCATGAGCGATGACGACGAGCGCAGGCCCGGGCATCACCACCAGACCGCGCGCCCCACACAAGCCGTCGTCCTGGCCGGAGGCCAGGGCTCACGGCTGCGTCCGTACACCGACGACCGCCCCAAGCCGATGGTCGAGATCCCGGGCACCGGGACTCCGATCATCGGCCACCAGTTGGCCTGGCTGGCCGCCGAGGGCGTCACCGACGCCGTGGTCTCCTGCGGCCACCTCGCCGCCGTCCTCCAGGACTGGCTCGAGTCGGCGGAGCTGCCGCTGCGGGTGAAGACCGTCGTCGAGAAGGAGCCGCTGGGGCGCGGCGGCGGCCTGAAGTTCGCCGCCGCCAGGCTCCCGGAGCCCGACCAGCCCTGGTACGCCACCAACGGCGACATCTGGACCCGCTTCTCGCTCCGCGACATGGCGGACTTCCACGACGAGCGCGGCGCCACCGCCACGCTCGCCCTCGCCCGGCCGCGCATTCCGTGGGGGGCGGTGGAGACCAATGAGTTCGGCCACGTCCTGGACTTCATCGAGTCGCCGCCCTCGCCGTACCTCATCAACGCGGGCGTCTACGTCTTCTCCGCCGCCTTCACCGCGCTGCTGCCCGACCGGGGCGACCACGAGCGCACCACCTTCCCGCGCCTGGCGCGGGAACGTCGGCTGGCGGGCTTCCCCCTCCCTCAGGGCGCGTACTGGCGCGCCATCGACACCGCCAAGGACCTGACCGAAGCCGCCAAGGAACTGGCCGCCGGCCCCCCACCCCACGGCCACGGCCCCTTCAACACGACCCCTGTGCCACACGGCTGAGCCCGGATGCGCCGTGCGGCGCCGGCGGGGTTGGGCGCGGATGGGGAAGCCGTCGTGGGCGTCGGTGGGCGCCCTGGCGCGGGGAGCGGGAGCGCTCTCAGCCGAGGAGGCCGCCCAGGGCGGCTTCCTCGGAGGCTGGGTCGCTGTAGTTGTACGTGTTGTCCTCCGGAGGGCCGCCCTCCGGGCCGCCCGCGGACAGGCCGCCGCCGGCGCCGCCCAGCGAGGACGGGCCCGGCGCCGCCGGGGCGAGGGGGTGGCGCGGGGAGCGGGGGGTCGTCCCCAGGCCAGGGCGGGGCCTGGACGCGCCGCTGGGGCGGCCGGAGGTGCCGGACGCCGAATCCGCCGCGCTCGGCACCCCGGACGAGGACGTCGAGGCCGAGGAGTCCGCCGCGGACGGCTCGGGGCGGTGCGACAGCCGCTCGCGCGGCGACGGCGCACCCGCCGTTCCGTCGCCCGTGCCCGCCGTCCCGCGCTGCCCGCCGCGCGGGCTCTCCGCGGGCTTGCTGGGCAGCGGCGAGCCGGGGAGGTTGTTCGTCGGCATATCGCTCGGTTCCGGCGCCTTCACGACCTCCGAGGACCGTACGGCGGCACCCAGCATCGAGCCCACCAGCAGCGTCAGCCCGGCGACCACCATCGCCATCACGCCGCCGCGGCGCAGCACCCGGCGCCGCAGCTCCCACAGCCCGGCCCGGGGGCCGAGCCGCCGCCACGCCTCGCCCGCGAGGCGGCCGTCCACCGAGTAGACCGGCGCGCCCGCGATGATCAGCGGGCTCCAGGCGGCGAGGTAGATGATGTCGGGCGCGTCGTAGACCGGCACCGTGCGCCAGCTCACGGTGACGATCAGCGCGGCGGACAGCAGCGCGCCGAACGAGGCGGCCAGCCGCTGCCACAGCCCGAGCACGGTGAGCACCCCGACCACGATCTGCAGGAACGCCACGGTCAGCCCGGCGCCCACCGGATGGTCCAGCGCCAGGTCGCGCAGCGGCTCGGCGATCGGCCAGGGGTGCAGCCCGCTCAGCCAGGTGACCATCGAGCCGCGCTCGCCGCCGTCGAAGTAGACGGGGTCGGAGAGCTTGCCCATCCCGCCGTAGATGGAGATGAAGCCGAGGAAGATGCGCAGCGGGAGCAGGACGACGCCGAGGTTCATCCGGCGCCCGGGGTAGTAGGCGTGGCGTACGGACTCGGAGTGGCGGCGCGGGCGCGGAACCGCGGCGCGCCGCGACTCGTCCCGCTCGCCGTCGAGGGCGCCCGGCCGTCCGGAGGACGCGCCGCGCCGCTCCGCCCCGGCCGCCCTGGCCACCGCGCTCGCCCCACGCGCTCCGCCCCCTCCGCCCGCTGCGCCCGCCTCGTCCGGGCGGCCGTCCGCGCCCGGACGCCGCCGCCCGCCGGACGACCGGGGCACGCTCTCCGTACGGGGGGTGCGCGGGCCGATGACCGTGGGCGCCGTGTCGTCGTCGAAGGCGATCCGCGGCAGCACCTGCGTGGCGCCCACGTCCTCGGCGGCCTCGCCCGCCCGGGAACGGCCCAAACCATCGTTCAGGCCATCGGACAGACTGTCGGTCGGACCCTCGGAGGAGTACCGCACGGCCTGCAGCAGCCGGGTCGCCGCGGTGTCCCCGCCGGGGCGGGTGCGGCCGCTCCACACCACGGGCGGCCGACGCCGACCGGGGGTCGGGACGCGGGTGAGCCGGGCCGTGTCCGTCAGCGTGTTGCTGACGACCGGGACCCTGAGCTGCACCCGGAAGCTCGGGGCATTGACGGCGACCTGCGCCGGATCGCACGGCACCTTGGCCATGGTCAGCTGTGGTTCGTCGTCGAATCCCCCCGCGCGTCCCGCCAGGGGCGAAGGCATGCGGGCTTTTCTGGTCTCCACGCCCAACTAACCGAGTGACGGACGGGAAAGACACTGCCGGGGACGTCCCGATCTGTCCGAGGCCCGTCAAGATCATCGGCCGGTGGGCCGTCACGGACCGGGGCACACGCACAGCCCGACCCACGCCTGACCCACGCGGGGTCAGGCCCGGGTCACGCCCGGGTCAGGCCCGCAGGACGGCCTACCGGTCCCGCCTCACGGCGTTACCGGGCCCCGCACCACAGCCGCACCCGACCCGGCATCACGCCCGTGACCAGCCCCGCCCACGCCCAGCGGCGTACCGCTCACGCCCGCCTCACGCCCAGCGGCGTACCGCTCACGCCCGCCTCACGCCCAGCGGCGTACCGCTCACGCCCGCCTCACGCCCAGCGGCATACCCCCGCCCAGCGCCGTACCGCCTACGCCCGGCGGCGTGCCGCCTCGTAGAGGACGACGCCCGCCGCCACGCCCGCGTTCAGCGACTCCGCGCCGCCCGGCATCGGGATCCGCACCCGCAGGTCGCAGGTCTCGCCCACCAGCCGCGAGAGCCCCTTGCCCTCGCTGCCGACGACGATCACGACCGGGCCGTCCAGCACCTCGAGGTCCTGCAGCTCGACGTCGCCGTCCGCCGCCAGTCCGACCACCGTCAGGCCCGCCTTCTGGTAAGCCTCCAGGGTCCGGGTGAGGTTGGTCGCGCGGGCGACCGGGGTGCGGGCGGCGGTGCCCGCGGAGGTCTTCCAGGCGCCCGCGGTCATCCCGGCCGCGCGCCGCTCCGGTACGACCACGCCGTGGCCGCCGAAGGCGGACACCGAGCGGACCACCGCGCCCAGGTTGCGCGGATCCGTGACGCCGTCGAGGGCGACGATCAGCGGGTCCTCGCCCTCGTCGAAGGCGGCCGCGCTCAGGTCCTCCGGGTGGGCGTACTCGTACGGCGGCACCTGGAGCACCAGGCCCTGGTGGTTGAGGCCGTTCGTCATCCGGTCCAGCTCGGCCTTCGGCGCCTCCATGAGGTGGATGCCGCCGCGGTCGGACGCGACCTTCAGCGCCTCGCGCACCCGGTCGTCGCTGTCGATGAACTGCTGCACATACAGCGTGTTCGCCGGAACGCCCTCGCGCAGCGCCTCGACCACCGGGTTACGGCCCACCACCAGCTCGTTCGAGCCCTTGCCGCCGCGCCGCGGGACGGGGCGCTTGGCGGCCTGGCGGGCGCGGGCGTTGGCCATCCGCTGCTTGGCGTGGCCCTTGCGCATCTCGGCGGGCGGGGTGGGCCCCTTGCCCTCGAGGGCGCGGCGCCGCTTACCGCCGCTGCCGACCGTCGCGCCCTTCTTGTTGCTGGTACGGCGGTTCCTGCGCTGGCTGTTGCCGGCCATGAATGTCACCTGTCTCTTCACTGCTCAGCGCTGCTCGGCAAACGGCAACGGAAGAACGTCGAACGTCACACGCGTCTACGGTCGTACGGTCGTATGTACGGTCACAAGTGTGCCGCCCGACGCAGCGGGCGGCACAAACAGCCAGGTCAGCGGGTGCCCAGCTCCCAGCGCGGCCCGGACGGGGTGTCCTCGATCACCAGACCCGACTGCTGGAGCTGATCGCGGATGGCGTCCGCCGTCGCGTAGTCCTTACGGGCCCGCGCGGCCTGCCGCTGCTCCAGGACCAGCCGGACGAGGGAATCGACCACGCCGTGCAGATCCTCACCGCGGTCCGAACCGCCCGTCCAGTGCTCATCGAGCGGATCGAGGCCCAGCACGCCCAGCATGGCCCGCACCTCGGCGAGCCGGGCGACCGCCGCCTCCTTGTCGTCGGCGGTCAGGGCGGAGTTCCCCTGGCGGACGGTGGTGTGGACGACCGCGAGCGCCTGCGGCACCCCGAGGTCGTCGTCCATCGCCTCGGCGAAGGCGGGCGGCACCTCGGCGGCGGGCTCCACGTTCCCGGCCTTCTCGACCACGCGCTGGACGAAGCCCTCGATCCGCGCGAACGCCGACTCGGCCTCGCGCAGGGCCTCCTCGCTGTACTCGATCATCGACCGGTAGTGCGGGGTGCCCAGGTAGTAGCGGAGCACGATCGGACGCCAGCGCTTGACCATCTCGGAGACCAGCACCGAGTTGCCGAGCGACTTGCTCATCTTCTCGCCGCTCATGGTCACCCAGGCGTTGTGCGCCCAGTAGGCGGCGAAGTCGTCGCCGAACGCCTTGGCCTGCGCGATCTCGTTCTCGTGGTGCGGGAAGATCAGGTCGACGCCGCCGCCGTGGATGTCGAAGGCGCGCCCCAGGTACTTGTGCGCCATCGCCGAGCACTCCAGGTGCCAGCCGGGACGGCCGCGCCCCCACGGGGTCTCCCAGCTCGGCTCCCCCGGCTTCGCCGCCTTCCACATGGCGAAATCGCGCGGGTCGCGCTTGCCGGTCTCGCCCTCGCCGGAGGGCTGGCGCAGTCCGTCCAGATCCTGGTTGGAGAGCTTCAGATACTCGGGGAACGAGCGCACGTCGAAGTAGACATTGCCCTCGGAGGCATAGGCATGACCCCGGTCGATCAGCTCCCGCATCATCTCGATCATCTCGGGGACATGACCGGTCGCCCGCGGCTCATAGGTCACGGGCAGGCAGCCGAGGATGTCGTACGCCTGGTTGAAGGCGCGCTCGTTCTCGTAGCCGATCGCCCACCAGGGGCGCTTCTGCTCCGCCGACTTCGCGATGATCTTGTCGTCGATGTCCGTGACATTGCGGATGAACGTCACGTCATAGCCGCGGTGGGCGAACCAGCGGCGCATGATGTCGAAGTTCAGCCCCGACCTGATGTGCCCGATGTGCGGGGCGGCCTGCACGGTGGCACCGCACAGGTAGATCGAGACGCAGCCCGGCCTGAGCGGGGTGAAGTCACGGATCTGCCGGGCGCTGGTGTCGTACAGGCGAATAGTCACGCATCAAGGGTAGTGGGAAGTGAACGGTGCCCCGCGCGCCTTCCCCCACGGGGACACAGAAGCGTGACACTCGGGACGCGGGTGACACTCCGGGCGCACCCGCGCGCCCCCTGACCGCCGGAACGCCGACGCCACCGCCGGAGCACCCGCGCGCCCCGTACGCACTGCCGGTCGCCCCGTACGGACTGCCGGTCGCCCCGTACGGACTGCCGGTCGCCCCTACCGCCGGAACACCAGCGCCGTCGCGATCGCCGCGAGCCCCTCGGCGCGGCCGGTCAGGCCCAGCCCGTCCGTGGTGGTACCGGACACCGAGACGGGGGCGCCCACGGCCGCCGTCAGCGCCTTCGTCGCCTCGTCGCGCCGTTTGCCGATCTTCGGGCGTACGCCGATCACCTGGATCGCCACATTGCCGATCTCGAAGCCCGCGCCCCGGACGATCCGGGCGGCCTCGGCGAGCAGTGTGGTGCCGGCCGCGCCGGACCACTCGGGGCGGCCGGTGCCGAAGTGGGCGCCGAGATCGCCGAGCCCGGCGGCGGAGAACAGCGCGTCACAGGCGGCGTGCGCGGCCACATCGCCGTCGGAGTGCCCGGCGAGTCCGTACTCCTCGCCCTCCCACAGCAGCCCGGCGCACCACAGCTCACGGCCCTTCTCGAAGGCGTGCACATCCGTACCGATGCCCACCAGGGGGAGCATCGCCGCGTCAGAAGCCATCGTTCGCCCTCCTGCGGGCCAGGACCGCCTCGGCCAGCACCAGGTCCAGCGGCCGGGTCACCTTGAACGCCTCCTCATGGCCGGGGACGACCACGACCTCGACGCCGAGCCGCTCCACCATGCCCGCGTCGTCCGTGGCGCCCTCGCCCTCCAGGGCGATCTTCTCGTGGGCGGCCACGAGCGTGGCGCGGTCGAAGCCCTGCGGGGTCTGGACGGCGCGCAGCAGGGCGCGCTCGGGAGTGCCGACCACCGGCTCGGGCTCACCGGCCCGCTCCCCGGTGCGCGGCTCGACCTGCTTCACGGTGTCGGCCAGCGGCAGCGCCGGGACGACGGCGGGCGACCCGTCCCGTACGGCGGCGGCGACCGCGTCCACCGTGTCCACGGGCACCAGCGGCCGCGCCGCGTCGTGCACCAGCACGGTGGTGACGGTCTCGGGGACGGCGGCCAGCCCCTTGCGCACCGACTCCTGGCGGGTCTCGCCGCCGGGCACGACGACCACCTCGGTGGTGTCG
The DNA here is from genome assembly GCF_055597465.1 of Streptomyces yongxingensis. Taxonomy (NCBI): domain Bacteria; kingdom Bacillati; phylum Actinomycetota; class Actinomycetes; order Kitasatosporales; family Streptomycetaceae; genus Streptomyces; species Streptomyces yongxingensis. The sequence goes on along the minus strand of NZ_CM145717.1, from coordinate 6,146,976 downwards.
CCGAGGCTGCCGCTCAGCGGATACGCGTCCAGCAGCCGCCGCACCTCGTCGGCGCCGTCCGGCGGGGCGACCACGACGACGAGGGAGACGGAGCGGGATCCGGCCATCGCCCGTACGGCGTGGACGAGCATGGGCGTGCCGCTCAGCGGGCGCAGCGCCTTGGGGGCGCCCGGGCCCAGCCGCACTCCGCGGCCCGCGGCGGGGATCACGGCGGCGGTGCGGGCGGTTCGCCCGGACGCGCCGGAGCCGCCGTGATCCGGTGTTGCGGACATTGAGTTGGCGTTCAGGTTTGCTTCCTCAGCCGAGATGGGTATGGCCACAGCGTGCCGGGCGCGATGCCCCGACCGGCCCCTTCCGTGACGACTGGTCGAGCCAGCTGCCCGGGCCCGGCACACCAACACCGCGCACCATGCGCGCGGTGGCGCATCGGCACCAGGTGCGATGGACCGGGGGCTCAGAGATCGCTCGGGGGATTGAGGAGATCACTCAGGGGGTCGACGACGTCCGGCACGTACACATGCCGCAGCGCCCGGCGACAGACGATCAGCGGGAATTCACGTCTGAGTCACTCGGGCACCACGGCATTGATATGTCAGGACGCGAGAACCTCGTCGAGCAGGGCCTCGGCCTTGTCTTCGTTGGTGCTTTCGGCGAGGGCGAGCTCGCTCACCAGGATCTGGCGGGCCTTGGCGAGCATGCGCTTCTCACCGGCGGAGAGTCCGCGCTCACGCTCTCGGCGCCACAGGTCACGCACGACCTCGGCAACCTTGATCACATCGCCGGAGGCGAGCTTCTCGAGATTTGCCTTGTAGCGACGGGACCAGTTCGTCGGTTCTTCCGCATACGGTGCACGCAGCACCTCGAAGACCCGGTCCAGCCCGTCCTGGCCGACCACATCACGCACACCGACGAACTCCGCATTGTCCGCCGGCACACGAACAGTCAGGTCACCCTGAGCGACCTTCAGCACCAAGTAGGTCTTGTCCACGCCTTTGATCTGGCGAGTTTCGATGGCCTCGATCAGCGCGGCCCCGTGATGGGGATAGACCACGGTGTCGCCAACCTTGAACGTCATGTGACAGGTACCCCTTCCGTGGCTATCCAGGGTAACACGGGAACGCCTTCTTCTGAATGGCGTTTTCGCAGGTCAGGGCATATCTCGGGGCTTGACAAGTGCGGCAGGGACGTGCTGCACGAGGTCGGCGGAACCGGGTATTCGCAGGTGGGAGCGGCTGTCCGGGCACCCCGAAACCCACCCGTTACGCGTCGGAAGAAGCCCGGACGAGTGGCCGTACGTCCCGTTTTGCCGGAGTCCAGTCGATGGACTTCCGCTACTCCGTTCGGATCAGGAGCGGGGGATCCGGCCCCGATTCACGAATTGATCACAGAGTTGATCACGCAGAGTGGATCAACTCTGTGATCAATTCTCGGACATGCATGGATTCCTTACCGATAATCTCCCGCGCGACCGGTCGAGCCGATATTCGGGACTTCGGGACGGCGCCGTACGGACCGCGTAACGCACGCGGGAAGCGCGCCGGAAGCCCGCCCGGACCACGCCCGGACCACGCCCGAACCGGCAGCACACGGGCGTGCCGCCCCGGGGCCGATCGCCTTGGGGCGGGTCGGGTGCGGGCCGAAGAGGGCGGATCGGTAATCTAAGCGCGCTGATCCAACCTTTACCTCGTCCTAGGAGATGCCGCCGCCGTGAGCAGCAGCCTTCGACGCGGCGCCCTCGCCGCAGCCGCCATCGTGGTCTCGGTCGCCCCGCTCTCCGCCTGCGGAGCCGGGAACGACGCGCAGACGCTGGGGGTCAAGCCCGACAACGCCGCGACGTCCGTCGGGGACATCAAGATCCAGAACGCCACGGTGGTGACCCAACCGGACCGTACGGCCAAGGGCCCGGCCGTCGTCACCGGCCGGATCTTCAACAACGGGAAGAACGACCAGACCGTCAAGGCCATCACCCTCCCTGGCACCAGCGCTCGGGTGAAGCTCTCCCCGGCCAAGGGCAAGGGCCCGGTCGTGGTCCCGCACGGCGGCTCGGTGGCCTTCGGCGGCGCGGGCAACGCCTCCGCCGTCATCAGCGACGGGCGCGAGGCCACCCAGGACGGCAACGCGCAGCGGGTCGTCTTCGACCTCAGCTCGACCGGCAACGTCCCGATCACCGCGTTCGTGGTCCCGGCGAAGAGCTACTTCAAGGGCTGGGGCCCGACCGAGCTGCCGACCGCCAAGCCGTCGGGCTCGGCGACGCCCGGCGGCAAGCCGAGCGGTACGCCCACTGGCACCGCCACCGGTAAGCCCAGCGGCACTCCGACCGGCACGGCGAGCGGCCGGCCGGGCGGCGAGGAGAGCAGCGGCACCCCGAACGGCATCGCCTCCGGCGAGCCCACCCCGAACGGCGGCGGTCACTGAGTCACTGAGACCCGTCGGCGGGTCTGGGCGGGTCACTGAGACCCGCACAGGCATGCGCGAGGGCGGCCCTGGACCTTTCCAGGGCCGCCCTCGCGCATGAGCCGCCTGCTACGGCTCGGTCCGGGGCTCAGGCCCGGTTTTACGGCTCGAACTTGTAGCCCAGACCCCGCACCGTCACCAGGTACCGAGGCGCGCCCGGGTCCGGCTCGATCTTGGCCCGGAGGCGCTTGACGTGGACGTCGAGGGTCTTGGTGTCGCCCACGTAGTCCGCGCCCCAGACGCGGTCGATCAACTGCATACGGGTCAGCACCCGGCCCGCGTTGCGGAGCAGCATCTCCAGCAGGTCGAACTCCTTCAGCGGGAGGTCCACCTTGCCGCCGCCGACCGTGACCACGTGCCGGTCGACGTCCATCCGCACCGGCCCGGCCTCCAGGGCGGCCGGGGTGACCTCCTCCGGCTCGCCGCGGCGGCGCAGCACGGCTCTGATCCGGGCGACCAGTTCGCGCGAGGAGAAGGGCTTGGTCACATAGTCGTCGGCGCCTATTTCCAGCCCGACCACCTTGTCGATCTCGCTGTCCTTGGCGGTCACCATGATCACCGGGACATTGGACCGGCCGCGCAGCTGGCGGCAGACCTCGGTACCGGGCAGGCCCGGCAGCATCAGGTCGAGCAGCACCAGGTCGGCGCCGTTCCGCTCGAACTCATCGAGGCCCTCGGGGCCCGTAGTCGCGATGGCGACCTCGAATCCCTCCTTGCGAAGCATGTACGACAGCGCGTCGCTGAACGATTCCTCGTCCTCGACGACCAGAACTCGGGTCACGGAAGGACCTCCGGGGCAGAGAGTGGTTCATTGGTGAAGGTCTCGTACGGCCGACCGTGGTCCTCGCCATCGAGGTCTCCGGTGTCGTACGACTCGCTCGACTCGCCCGTCTGGCTCCGCGAGCGGTCCCGGTCCCGCGCCGCACCGGCTTCCGGGAGTCTCAGGGTGAAGGTGGAGCCCTGTCCCTCGGCGCTCCACACAGTGACCTCCCCGCCGTGCGAGGCGGCCACATGCTTGACGATGGCGAGCCCGAGCCCGGTCCCGCCGGTCTGCCGCGAGCGAGCCGGGTCGACCCGGTAGAAGCGCTCGAAGATCCGCTCGCGGTCCCTCTCGGAGATGCCTATGCCCTGGTCGGTCACGGCGATCTCGATCAGGTCCCCGCCGGTCGCGGGGATGCGGCGGGCGGCGATGCCGACGCGGGTGCGGGCCGGGCTGTAGTTGACCGCGTTCTCGACGAGATTGCCGAGCGCGGCCGCCAGCTGGCCGCGGTTGCCCCAGACGTGCAGATCGGCGGTGCCGCCCGTGGCCATCGTGATCTGTTTGGTGCCCGCCTGGTGGCGGCACCGGTCGATGGCCTCGGCGACGAGCTCGTCCACCCGGACCGGCTCGGCGTCCTCCAGCGGGTCGTCGTTCTGCACCCGGGAGAGGTCGATGAGCTCCTGGACCAGGCTGGTCAGGCGGGTGGCCTCGACCTGCATCCGCCCGGCGAAGCGGGTGACCGCCTCCGGGTCGTCGGACGCGTCCATCACGGCCTCGGACAGCAGGGACAGCGCGCCGACCGGGGTCTTGAGCTCATGGCTGACGTTGGCGACGAAGTCGCGTCGTACGGCCTCGATCCGGCGGGCCTCGGTGAGGTCCTCCACCAGCAGCAGGACCAGCCGGGAGCCCAGCGGGGCCACTCTGGCGGAGACCGCGAGCGCGTCGCCGCCCCGGCCGGTGCCGCGGCGCGGCAGATCCAGCTCGATCTGCCGGATCTCGCCGTCCCGCCGGGTGTCGCGGGCCATCGCCAGCATCGGCTCGACGGCCAGCTTGCCGCCGCGCACCAGGCCCAGCGCGTACGCGGCCGAGCTCGCCTTGACGACGGCGTCCGCTTCGTCGAGGACGACGGCCGAGGAACGCAGTACTGACAGCACGGTGTCCACGCCGGGCGGCAGCACGGCGTCGGTATGCAGCGACGAACGCGTAGGCTTCGCCTGTTCACGCTCGCTCCAGCGGAACGCCAGCATGGCGATGACGCCGGTGCACAACCCGGCGAGCGCCGCCACTGCGGCGATCGCCGCGTTCACGTTCATGCGTCCAGGTTATGCGGGCGGCGAGACCCCTCCACAGCCCCGTGACGATCCCCTCGGTCAGACGTTGCCGAGAGTTCACCGGGGAGTCGGTATCGGTTCACTCCGGACGTTTCGTCGAGCGGGTGTCACACGGCGGAGCCGGGGCCGCGTTGCCGAGAGTTCACCTTGGAGTCAGGTGTGATTAACGCCCGATGCCGGAAGCGGACGCGTTTCGGCCGGAGCGTGGAAGTGTGGGGCCCCGGGCATGAGCCACGGAGAACCGCCAGAAACCTGTCAGAGCCTGTCAAAGATCGTCACCGAGAGTCGTGAAAGAGGTCAGTGATGCGGGACGCGTACCACGAGGAGCTTGATTCGATCGGGGACGGCCTGGTCGATATGGCCCGGCTCGTCGGTTCGGCCATCGGCCGTGCCACCACTGCCATTCTCGACGCGGACCTCAAGCTCGCCGAGAGCGTCATCGCCGCCGATGAGAAGGTCGATGATCTGCAGCGGGATCTGGAGGGACGGGCGATAGCCCTGCTCGCCCGGCAGCAGCCGGTCGCCACCGATCTGCGGATCGTGGTGACCAGCCTGCGGATGAGCGCCGACCTGGAGCGCTCCGGCGACCTCGCGCAGCACGTCGCCAAGCTGGCCAGGCTCCGCTTCCCGGACTCGGCCGTACCGCACGACCTGCACGCCACGATCCTGGAGATGGGCCAGCTCGCCCAGCGGCTGATGGCGAAGGCCGCCGAGGTCATCATCACCAAGGACGTCGACCTCGCGCTCCAGTTGGAGCAGGACGACGACGCCATGGACACCCTGCACCGCGCCCTCTTCCAGCACCTGATGGACGACCGCTGGAAGCACGGCATCGAGACGGCCGTGGATGTCACGCTGCTGGGCCGCTACTACGAGCGGTTCGCGGACCACGCGGTCTCGGTCGCCAAGCGCGTGGTCTACCTGGTCACCGGTGAGCACGCCGACGAGATGTCCCCGCAGGGGGACGTCGAAGGGGCGTGAGCGTCGAGGGGGCGTGAGCGGCTACGGGGCGTGAGCGGCTGCGGCGGTGTGCTTCGAAGCGCCGTCGACGCGCCCCTGCGCTCGGCCGCCGGGTCGTCGGCACCATGAGCAGCAGGTGACGTGACCCCTCCCGAGGAGGAGACGCATGGCGGACCTCTCCAAGCCCGAACCCGCTCCGACCCACCCCGTCGGTGCATGCGGCTGCGGCTCGGGCTGCGGCTGCGGCTGTCAGTCCGGCGGCCCGTGCCAGTGCGGCGGCAACTGCGGCTGACTTCGGCACGATCGATACGACCGACACAACCGACACGACGGAGGGCCTGGGACCGGCGACCGGTCCCAGGCCCTCTCGCGTGGGCCTCGGTTTCGTCGATGCGTCCCGCCCGAGGTGCGGTCGGCGCCGGAAGCGGCGAGCCTGGTCCTATGGAGGACAAGACCCCGGCCCCGCCTCGCGTCGTGGTGGACGAACCGCTGGACGGCCGCCGCCGTGTGCTGATCGACGGCGCTGACGTCGGAGTGGTGGTGAGCCCGGACGAGCTCCGGCGGCTCCTGCACCGCGCGGGCGTGATGGAAGAGGACGCGCCCCTCGACAGCCCCGAGCTGATCGAATGGAACGGCGGCGGCCCCGACGACTGGCCCGCCGCACCCAGATGACGTAGCAGGGACGACAGAGACGTAGCAGAGACGACAGAACCGCCACAACGTCCGGCGCCGGTCCCTCCCCTCGTGGGGACCGGTGCCGAACGCTGGAGCGGTGCCGATCCGCGCCGTACCGGTGCGGATCAGGGGGCCGGATCCGTGGTCGACGCGACCGCCGTCCCCGATGGGACCGGCTTCACGGATCTCCGGGGCTCACGCGACGCGCCCGCGACCGCCGTCTCGTGACCGCGACGAAAGCTGACCGAGAACATGCGGTGCCATGGGTTGTCTCTCCGTGCGCTGAGCTGATGGCCTTGCTGGACGGCTCGTGGTGGATGCGCTATCGCGGCATGATCCTGCCAGTTGTGCCTCCCACCGAGGAGGTTCCGGTCTCACGCTGCCGGTTTCTCCGCTGGTCAGCCATATAAAGTGAGTTTTCCGGTCCGGATGTCCAGCGCGGGGGAAGTAAGGAGTGGAGACCTTGAGTTCCGACTCGGGGGCACGCATAGCCTTCGCGGAACGCCTCGCGCTGCTGTACAGGGAGGCCGGTAATCCTCCCCTCAAGAGCGTGGCCGAGGCGGTCGTCCGACTCCAGCGGACCGATGAGCGGGGGCGTCCCGTACGGGTCTCCGCCCAGCGGATCAGCGACTGGCGACGAGCGAAGAACGTGCCCGCCCAGTTCGCCGCCCTCGCGGCCGTCCTGCACGTCCTGATACCCGACGCACGGCGCTCGCGGCCCGCGCCGGTGTCCCCGGGCCTGTACGACATGGCCCGCTGGCAGCGGCTGTGGGAGCGTGCGCTGGCCGATCCGGTCGGCGAACGCCCCGCGCCGGCCGCGGAAGAAGAGGACGGGCCCCCGGCCGAGGGCCCGGCGGTCCCCGGCGGCGTATGCCCGTACCGGGGCCTGGCCTCGTACCGCCGGCAGGACGCCCGGTGGTTCTTCGGCCGGGAGCGGAGCACGGACGCCCTCGTCACCCAGTTGCACGCGGCGGAGAAGACGGGCGGCCTGGTCGTGCTCGTGGGCGCTTCGGGGGCGGGGAAGTCCTCGCTGCTGAACGCCGGCCTGGTGCCCGCGTTGCGCACCGGGGCGCCGGGCGACGGGGACGGCCGGGCGAGGGGCGTGACTCAACTCGTGCCGGGCGGCGACCCGCTCGCGGAGCTGGCCCGCCATATCCCCGAACTCGCGCGCGTGGTCCCCACGGCGGACGAGTCGGCGGCGGACGAACCGGAAACGGACGCGGACGAACCGGCGGCTGACGGCCCACCAGCAGACACACCGACAGCCGCCGCCCTGCCGAGGGACAAACCGACAGCAAACGATCCAGCCGCGTACGAACCGGCCGCCTATCAACCAACCGCACACGAACCGGCCGCCGAACCCGGCACCCCGCAATTCGCCCACGCGGTCCGCGAGGCCGTCACCGCGTGGGCGGACCGCGAGACGCCGTCCTCCGACGCCCGCCCCGTCGTGATCGTGGATCAGTTCGAGGAGGCGTTCACGCTCGGCTCCGACGAGGCCGGCCGGCGCACGTTCATCCAGCTCCTCCACGCCGCCTGCACCCCCGCCGCCCCCGGCGAGCCGCCCCCCGTGCTCGTCGTCCTCGGCATCCGCGCCGACTTCTACGAGCTGTGCCTGGGCTACCCCGAACTGGCCGACGCGCTCCAGCACCGGCACATGGTGCTCGGCCCGCTGACCACCGCCGAGTTGCGCGAGGCGGTGACCGGCCCGGCCAAGGCCGTGGGCCTGGAGCTCGAGCCCGGGCTCGCGGAGCTGATCGTCCGGGAGGTGAGCGCCGACGGCCCCCGTGGGACGCATGACGCGGGCGTACTGCCGCTCCTCTCCCACGCCCTGCTCGCCACCTGGCAGCGGCGGAAGGCCGGACGGCTGACCCTGGCCGGTTACCGCGCGGCGGGCGGCATCCAGGGAGCGGTGGCGGCGACCGCCGAGCGGGCCTGGTCCAGCCTCGACTCCGAGGCGCGCACCGCCGCGAGGCTGCTGCTCCTCCGGCTGGTCCGGCTGGGCGAGGACACCCAGGCCACCCGCAGGCGGGGGACGCGGCACCAGTTGGCGAGGGAGTCGACGGACCCGGGCAAGACGGAGGAATCGCTCGAAACGCTGGTGCGCGCCCGCCTGGTGACGCTCGACGCCGAGACCGTGGAGATCACCCATGAGGCGCTGCTCCACGCCTGGCCACGGCTGCGCGACTGGATCGACGAGGACCGCAACGACCATCTGGTGCGCCAGCGGCTGGAGGAGGACGGCCGGTCCTGGGAGGGCTCGAACCGCGACTCGTCCCTGCTCTACCGGGGCTCCCGGCTGGAGCAGGCCCACACCTGGGCGAAGACCGCCGGCGGCACCTATCTGACCCGTAGCGCGGTGGAGTTCCTGGCCGCTTCGGTGAGGCTGCGCAGGCGCACGGTGTGGCTCCGCCGTGGCGCGGTGTCGGCTCTGGTCGTCCTGGCGGTGCTGGCCGCCGGTACGGCGGTGGTCGCGTGGCAGCAGCGGGACGACGCGGTGTTCGAGCAGGTGGTCACCGAGGCCGATCGCTTCCAGAACACGGATCCGTCGCTGTCCGCCCAGCTCGCCCTGGTGGCCCACGACTTGCGGCCGCACGACGAGGCCACCAGGAACCGGCTGCTGTCGGTGGTGAACGCGCCGCTGGCCACGCCGCTGCACGGCCACACCGGCGCCGTCTACCTCACCTCGTTCAGCCCGAACGGGCGGCTGCTGGCCACCGCCAGCTACGACCGGACCGTCCGGCTGTGGGACGTCAAGGACCGGACCCGCCCCAAACCGCTGGGCAAGCCCCTCACCGGCCATACGAGCTGGGTGAGCAGTGCGGTCTTCAGCCCGGACGGCGACACCCTCGCCAGCGCGGGCGACGACGGCACGATCCGGCTGTGGGACGTACGGGACCCCCGCCGTCCGCGCCCGCTCGGCGCGCCCCTCTCCCACCACGACGGCACCATCTATCTGCTCGCCTTCAGCCCGGACGGGCGCACGCTGGCCACCGCCACGGAAAATCGCGTGGTGCGCCTGTGGGACATGAGGCGCCCGGAGCGGCCCAAGGCGATCGGCGCGCTGACCGGCGCCACCGCCGCCGTGCGCTCCGTGGCGTTCAGCCCCGACGGGCGGACGCTGGCGGCCGGTGGCGACGATACTTCGATCAGGCTGTGGAACATGGCCGATCCGCGCCGTCCGAAACGGATCGGCAAGGTGCTGACCGGCCACAAGGATCTGATCCACTCCGTGGCGTTCAGCCCGGACGGCCGGACCCTCGCCAGCGGCAGCGCGGACAACACCATCCGGCTGTGGGACGTCGGCGATCCGCGTCACGCGGAGCCGCTGGGCTCGCCGCTCACCGGCCACATCGGCCCCATATGGTCGGTGTCCTTCAGCCCGGACGGATCCATGCTCGCCGCCGCCAGCCAGGACAGTACGGCGAGCCTGTGGAACGTCAGCGATCCGGCGTATCCCTCGCAGGTCGGCGAGCCGCTCGCGGGCAGCAGCGGCGAGATGTACGCCCTGGGCTTCAGCCCCGACGGGCGGACCCTCGCCACCGGGAGCGGCGACAACACGGTCCGGCTGTGGTCGATCCCGACGTCGGACATGGTCGGCCGGATGGGGGTGTTCCGCCCGGACGGGCGGGTGCTCGCCACGGCCGGGCGCGACGAGAAGGTCCGGCTGTGGAACGTGGACGATCCCAACCGGCCGGTGCCGCTGGGCGAACCGTTCGTCCCCGGGGAAGGCTCGGTGCGGGAGCTGACGTTCACCCCGGACGGCCACACCCTCGCGATGATGACCGGAGACCGCCAGGTGCGGCTGTGGAACGTCACCGAGCCGACCCGGCCCGTCCCGTACAAGCCGCCCCTCCCCCTGCGGACCCGGTTCGCGGGCGCGCTGGCCTTCACCCGGGACGGGCGCATGATGGCGACCGCGTACAACGACAACACCATCCAGCTGTGGAACGTCAGCGACCCGTCGCATGTCCGCCGGCTCGGCAAACCGCTCACCGGCCACCGGGGCTACGTCAACACCCTCGTCTTCAGCCCGGACGGCCGCACGCTGGCCAGCGGCAGCGCGGACAACACCATCCGGCTGTGGAAGGTGACCGACCCGCGCCACGCCACCCCGCGGGGCAGGCCGGTCACGGGCCACCTCGGCCCCGTCAACGCGCTCGTCTTCACCCCGGACGGCCATACGCTGGCCAGCGGCAGCGACGACAACACGGTCCGGCTCTGGGACGTCACCGACCCCGGCAGGGTGACCCGGCTGCGCTCCCCGCTCACCGGCCACACCGACGCGATCGTGTCGCTGACCTTCAGCCAGGACGGCAACACGCTCGCGAGCGGCGGCAACGACAACGCCGTCCGGCTGTGGGACGTCACCGTCCCCTCCAGGGCCACATCCATCGGTCAGTCGCTCAGCCCCAACGCCAAGACCGGCAATTTCCTGTCGTTCAGCCCCCACAGCCGGATGCTCGGGGTGTCCAGCGGCGCGGACACGGTCCGGCTGTGGAGCCTGGACGTGGACGAGGCGGTGCGTCGCATCTGCTCGATGACGCGAGGTGTGCTGACCCCGGAGAAATGGGACGAATACCTCTCCCGGCTCTCGTACGCGCCTCCGTGCGGTCGGTAACGACGTTGCGCGAACGTTGCGTGATCGCGGTCACAACTGCTCACCGCAAGGGAGGAGTCGGCCTCCCCACCCCGGCGACCGCGTTACTCTTAGGTACAGCCCGACCGCTGGTGCATCCCCCGTCGCCAGCGGTCGGGCGCTTCCATGTCCGGGCATGTCCGGGGCATGTCCGGGGGACACTGGGCACCGGTGCGGCGCGACAGCGAACGGGACCGCACCGCAAGAAGACACCTCCCCACCTGGAGACCCCGTGATCCGCAGGCTCGACCAGGCCGCTCTCGACCTCGGCCGCGAGTACGTCCGCCACGCGCCCTGGAGCGCCGGGAAGCGGGCCCTGGTCGAGCGCCACCTCAACGCCGCCCTGCGGGACCGCCCCCTGCACCGCCTGGCCCGTACGCGCTTCGGCGCCACCTTCGCCGTCGACACCCAGGACCTCATCCAGCGGTACCTCTACCTCTTCGGCGTCTGGGAGCCGCATATGACGCGGTGGCTCCAGCGCCGGCTGAAGCCCGGGGACGTCTTCGTGGACGTCGGGGCCAACATCGGCTACTACAGCGTCCTCGCCTCCCGCCTCGTCGGGCGGAGTGGGACGGTGGTGGCGATCGAGGCATCACCGACGTTCCACCAGCTCCTCCAGCGCCACGCGCGGCGCAATGACTGCACCAACATCCGCGCCCTCAACGCGGCGGTCTCCGACCGCGACGAGTTGCTGACCTTCATCCTCGCCAGCTCCCGCAACATGGGCGCCAACAGCGTCGTCCCCTACGACGGCCCCGCCGAGTCCACCTTCGAGATCGCGGCTCAGCCCCTGCCCGCCCTCCTCACCGAGGGCGAGATCGCCAACGCCCGGGTCATCAAGATCGACGTGGAGGGCGCGGAAGGCGGCGTGGTCCGCGGCCTCGTCCCCCTCCTCGACACCCTGCGCCCCGACGCCGAACTGACCGTCGAGGTCACCCCCCAGCGCATGTCCGACCTGGGCGACTCCGTCGAAGACCTGCTGACCGCCCTCAAGGACCACGGCTTCCACGTCTACCGCCTGCCCAACGACTACGCGGCGGGCAGCTACCCCGACGCCCTGCGGCGCCCGCCGGAGGTTCCGGTCCGCTGGCGGGGGCCGGTCACGGAGGAAAGCGACCTGGTCTTCTCGCGGGTCGACGCGGAGACCCTGCCCTGAGGGCTCGGGCGCCTACTGGTCGTCCTGGGGCAGGTGGGTCTTGGCGTCCTCGTAGGTGGCGTCGGCGGTGTGCTCGGCCGGGGCGTAGACGAGGTGCAGCACACCGGTGCTGAACGTGGCGGAGGAGAGCAGTTTCAGCGGGATCGTGGTCTCGCCCTCCTCGAACAGCCGCATGCCCTTGCGGACGGCGATCGGGTGGACCAGCAGGTGCAGCTCGTCCAGCAGGCCGTGCGCCATGAGCTGCCGGACCACCGAGACCGAGCCGCTGAGGGCGATGTCCCCGCCCGGTTCGTTCTTCAGCGCGGTGACGGCGTCGGCGAAGTCGCCCTTGAGCTGCTCGGAGTTCCGCCAGGTGAAGCTGAGGTCCTGGCGCGACAGGACGATCTTGCGGGCGTCGCCGAGCTTCTTGGCGAAGTGGGCGTCCTCACCGCCCGCCGCCTCGCGGTCCGGCCAGGCTCCGGCGAAGCTGTCGTAGGTCTTACGGCCGATGAGGAGGGTGTCGGCCGCGCCGAGACTCGCGTCGACGGCGGCGCCCATCTCGTCGTTGAAGTAGGGGAAGTGCCACTGGTCGGGCGCCTCCACGACCCCGTCGAGCGAGATGAACAGACTGGCGGTGATCTTCCTCATGATGCCCCTCCGTGGGATGCGGTCGGTGAGCTGTTCCTCCTCTCAGACCGGGGAGGCCACGCAAACTCATCGGTGGTGGCGAGCGGGTTTTCAGCGGGTGTCGTAGCGCCAGCCGTCCATGGCGGCCAGGACCCGGGCCCGCGCCTCGACCACCGCGAAGCGTGCCGCGCGCTCGGCCGCGTCGGTGTGGGCGGACTGGCTGGTGACCTGGCCGGGCCACTTGCGGTACAGCAGACCGGTCTCGGCGGTGAACCAGCCCCGGCTGACCGCGTTGAGGGCCATGAGGAGGCCGGTGTCCTCGGAGGCGGGCAGTGCCATCCAGCCGCCGAGGGCGAGGAGCAGGTCCCGGCGTACGAAGAGGGTGGCGGGGTGGACCTGGGCGCGGTGGTCGTTCGCCCTCCAGAATTCGAGGACGGCGCCGCGTGCGATGGGCCCCTGCGGCGGGTCCCCCTCGAAGCCGACGGTGGAGCCGTCCGGCAGCAGGTCCAGGGCGCGGGAGGTGGCCCAGCCGAGATCGGGGTGGTCGGTGAGCGCGCGGAGGTCGCGGGCGAGGGCGCCGGGGGTGAGCATGTCGTCGGCGTCCAGCACCTTGACGTACGCGCCCTCGGCGCGGGAGAGCCCCATCGTGCGCGCCATCGCGGCCCGGCCGGCCCGGCCCTGGCCGAAGCTGACGCGGGCGTCGTCGGGGACGTAGGGGCGTACGGCGTCGGTCTCGCCGTCCTCCTGGATGATCCACTGCCAGTCCCAGCCGTCCGGCAGCTCCTGCTCGCGCAACGACGTGTGGGCGTCCGGCAGATGGACGGCGCCGGGGGCGTGGACCGCGGTGATGACGGTGATGGTGTTCGGCATGGTCACCACCTCTTCAGGGGGGTGGTGAAGACGAGTTCCGTACGGTCCCCGCACAGCGTCACGTCGGAGACCTCGACGACCCGATCGTCGACGTCCGTGCAGATCTTCCGGAGGACGATCACCGAAACCCCCTTCTTGAGGCCGAGCGCCTCCGCCTCCTCCACCGTCGGCGGCCGGGCCGTGATCCGTTCCTCGATGCGGTCCAGCTCGACGCCGATCGTATAGAGCTGATTCTGGGTGCCGCCGGGCCAGGGCTCATGGGCGGCGTCGAGCAGGTCGGGGTTGGCGGCCACGACGTCGTGGACCAGGTAGGAGTGCACGAGCGCGAACGGCGCGTCCTCCTCGCGGCAGTTGGTGCGGTAGATCCGCTCCAGCAGCCGCGTGCCCACGGGGACCCCGAAGACCGGTGCCAGGTCCTCGTCGGCCTTCGCGTCGCGGTACTCGGCGTGAAAGGCGAGGTCACCGACCTCCAGCCCGGTGTCGTGCTCGGTGGACCCGGTGCGCAGCCGCTCCGCCTTGGACCGGCGGGCCCGGTCCTTCTCCCACTGGTGCCGCTCGTTGCTCCGCTCGACCCGCCGGCGCGGGGTCCGTACGAACGTCCCCACCCCGTGCCGCCTGTCGATCAGCCCCTCGGCCACCAGTTCCGACAGCGCCCGCTGAAGCGTCGGCACGCTCGTCCGGTACCGCGCCGCGAGCTTGTCCTCGGCCGGAAGCCGCTCCCCGGGCCCGAGCTGACCTGCGCGGATGCTCTGCCGCAGGGCATCCGCGAGCTGCTCGTACTTGGCCATGCTCAGCTCACCGTCCCAGGCTGCGCGGACCCTTTCAGCCTAAGTCCTCAAGACGTCTTGAGGACTGGCCCCAGGGCCGAACGGGGGCCACCCAAGTGATCAAGCCCCCTACTCGCGGTGAAACCGTGGGTAGGGGGCTTGATCGTTCGGGCGCGCTCTCAGGAGTGCTTACTGACGCCGTTGGCCAAGGACGCAGAACTCGTTGCCTTCGGGGTCCGCCATGACCACCCACGACTGGTCACCCTGACCGATGTCGACACGCTTCGCGCCATGAGCCTCGAGGCGAGCCACCTCGGCGTCCTGGTCATCCGGCCTGAAGTCGAGATGCAGCCGGCTCTTGGCCTGCTTGTTCTCCTCGATCCGGACGAAGTCCAACCCTGGCAGGCGATCCGGCTCCGGGCGGATCTCGAACTCGTCATCAGAGGAGTAGACCACAACCCAGCCAAGAGCCTCGGCCCACCACTGCCCCAAGGCCGCCGGATCCACCGAGTGAACGATTACCTGTTCCCATTCCAAGGTCATCCGCTGATCCTAGGGGCTTGGACGCGTGGGGCTTACTTCTTTTTGCCCTGGTTCTTGACCGCCTCGATGGCGGCCTTCGCCGCGTCCGGGTCGAGGTAGGTGCCGCCCGGGTTGACCGGCTTGAAGTCGGTGTCCAGTTCGTAGGAGAGGGGGATGCCCGTCGGGATGTTCAGGCCCGCGATGTCGGCGTCGGAGATGCCGTCGAGGTGCTTGACCAGGGCGCGGAGGGAGTTGCCGTGGGCCGCGACCAGGACCGTCTTGCCCGTGAGCAGGTCCGGGACGATGCCGTCGAACCAGTACGGGAGCATGCGGACGACGACGTCCTTGAGGCACTCCGTCTGCGGGCGCAGCTCCGGCGGGAGGGTCGCGTAGCGCGGGTCCTCGAACTGGGAGTACTCGGCGTCGCGGTCCAGCGGGGGCGGCGGGGTGTCGTACGAGCGGCGCCACAGCATGAACTGCTCCTCGCCGAACTCGGCGAGGGTCTGGGCCTTGTCCTTGCCCTGGAGCGCGCCGTAGTGGCGCTCGTTGAGGCGCCAGGAGCGGCGGACCGGGATCCAGAGGCGGTCGGTGGCCTCCAGCGCGAGCTGCGAGGTGCGGATGGCGCGCCTGAGGAGGGACGTGTGGAGCACGTCGGGGAGCAGGCCGGCGTCCTTCAGCAGCTCACCGCCGCGGACTGCCTCCTTCTCGCCCTTCTCGTTCAGGTTGACGTCCACCCAGCCGGTGAACAGGTTCTTCGCGTTCCACTCGCTCTCGCCGTGGCGGAGGAGGATCAGCTTGTACGGTGCGTCGGCCATGCCGTCGAGCCTACTGGACCGGTCTGAGGGCGTCGGTTGACGGACCCCGTCAATTGACTGGCGGGGCCACGTCAAGGTCAGTAAGTTGCGGCTGCTGGTTGTGGCACTTACAGGGGGGAGTCGTCCGGTGTCCGTCGTCCGACTGAGGCAGGCCGCCAAGGAGAGCGTCTCGGGGTTGCCCCGGGAGTTCTGGTGGCTGTGGACCTCCACGCTGGTCAATCGGCTGGGCGGGTTCGTGGCCACGTTTCTTGCCATGTACCTGACCGTGGATCGAGGCTATTCGGCGATGTTCGCCGGGCTGGTCGGGGCGCTGCACGGGCTGGGCGGGGCCGTGTCGGCGGTCGTCGCCGGGGTGCTGACCGACCGGCTGGGGCGGCGGCCCACGCTGCTGGTCTCGCAGCTGTCGACGGCGGTCACGGTCGCCACGCTGGGGTTCGTCCAGAACCCGGTCGCCATCGCCGTCGTGGCCTGTCTGGTGGGGATGACCAGCAACGCGTCACGGCCCGCGGTGCAGGCGATGATCGCCGACATCGTCGCGCCCGGGGACCGGGTGCGGGCCTTCGCGCTCAACTACTGGGCCATCAACCTCGGCTTCGCCGTCTCCGCGGCGGCGGCCGGGCTGATCGCGCGCCATGGCTATCTCACCCTCTTCCTGGCGGATGCCGGGATGACGCTGCTGTGCGCGGTCATCGTCTTCGGCAAGGTTCCGGAGTCCCGGCCTGAGCGGGACGGTGCGGTGGGCTCGCTGGAGTCGGAGCCGAAGCCTGAGGTCGGGTTGGGTACGGTGCTGCGGGACCGGCGGTTCATGGCCGTGGTCGGGCTGTCGTTCCTGGTCGCGACCCTCATCCAGCAGGCGTTCGTGGCGCTGCCCGTGGCGATGGGGGCGGACGGGCTGTCCAGTACGGACTTCGGCGTCGCGATCGCGACGAACGGCGTGCTGATCGTGGCCGTGCAGATCCCGGTGACGCGGTTCCTCGAGCATCGCGATCCGGCGCCGCTGCTGACGGTGTCCGCGCTGCTGACCGGCGTCGGGTTCGGGCTGACCGCCTTCGCCGGATCGGTCGGGATGTACGCGCTGGCCGTATTGGTCTGGACGATCGGCGAGATCATCAACACCCCCACCCAGATGGGGCTGGTCGCCCGGCTCTCCCCGACCCATGGGCGCGGCCGCTACCAGGGGATGTACACCCTGTCGTGGTCCCTCGCCTCGCTCATCGCCCCGCTCGCGGGCGGCACCGTCATGGACCGCTTCGGCGCGGATGCCCTGTGGGCGGCCAGCGCCGTGGTGGGCCTCGTGGCGGCCGGGGGGTACGTGGCGCTGGGACGCGCCCTGCGGAGCCGGCCTGCGGCCGGGGAGTCCGGGGGTGGAGTGGGTGCGGCTACGGCTACGGCTGGTGAGGTTGGTGCCGCCTCCGGTGGTGGGGTGCCTGTGGTTCGGGCGGGCTCCTCGTAGCGGGGCGGGCGGGGGCTGCCTCCGGTGGGGATCAGGGGGTGGATCTCGGGATGACCGGCTCGATGTGGATGCTCGGCACTGAGCGCGGGGGCAGGCGGTACGTCGGGGGCGTCGGCCACGCCGGGAAGGTGGGCCGCTGGTAGGTCGGGTACGGAGCGGGGTCCGTACCCGTGCCGCCGCCCGGCTGGTAGCGGTCGTTCCAGCGGGTCACCGGTGTCCCGGGGTAGCTCGGCTCGTCCCGGTTCGCCCATAGGACGAGCGTCAGCCCCGTCATCCCCACCAGCACGGTGAGCGCCAGCGCGCGTACGGCGGTGATGCGTCGGCGTGCGGGGCCGGTGGCACCGGGCGCGATGCTGATCCGTCGCGCCTTCTCGACCGGTGTCGGCTCGTCCGCCGCACCCCCGGCCCTGCCGGTGGTGGACAGCGGCGCGCGCTCGTCCACCCCCAGGGCGGCCAGGTGCAGCCCCAGCCGCTGGGGCTGGCCGGGGAGCCGTACGGCGGTGTCGGCCCAGGTGCGGATCGTCTCGGGGGCGATGCCGTCGGGCGGTACGAGGATGCTGGGGCCGGTCCAGTTCATGGCCCAGTACGCGGTCCCCCGCGCGACAAGCCGCGCCCCGATCAGTACGGCCAGGGCCTCGGCCAGGGGGGCGAGCGGGTCCTGTTCGGTCTGATCGCCACGGGGCGTTCGCTCGCCCTCGGGCAGCCGGGCGATGAGCGCGCGGGCCAGCGGCATCCGGCGGCCGCCGTCCAGCAACCGCAGCACTCGGTGGATTGTCAGCGTGTCCGGCTCCGGTTCCGTTTCCGGCTCCGGTTCCGACTTCTGTCGTCGGCCCATCCCCTCCGTCTCCTCCACCCCGCGCACCGCCTCCGCCAGCGGGGTCAGGATCCGTGTCGCGCGGTGCTCCGCCAGCTCGGTGAGCCAGTCCCGCCAGGGCACTCTCGTGCCCGCGTCCGGGCCGGACAGCAGGACGCGGCCCAGCGCGACCGCGTACCGCGGCTGTACGGAGAGCTGCGCGGGGAGAGGTTCCAGGGAGGGGAGGGGCTCAACTCCGGGCTGCCGCGCGGGCAGGCGCGACAGCCGTTCCAGCCGGACGGCCAGGGCCGGATGCGCGTCGTCGGGGTCCGCGGGCCGCTCCACGGCGCGGGCGCGCAACGCGGCCATCGGCTCCCGTAGTTCGGGCGCCTCGACCATATGGGCGAAGGCGCGGAACGGATCGTCGGGGATCCGGCCCGTCGCCCGGCGCATCGGGGCGAGGAAGTCCGCGAGGAACTCCTGCCACGCCGCCCCCAGCGCCACCGTGGAGCACAGCGCGTCGGCGACGGCGCCCGGACCGGCCACCCGCGCCGCCTCGCGATCGGCCTCCAGCTCCTGCCGCCGCCGGACCGGGCGGGTGAGCCAGCGGAAGACATGGGTGTAGAGGCCGAGCAGCAGCAGCGGCACACCCGCGTACAGCCGCACCAGGTCGTTCGCGGCCGAGGCGTCCTGGATCGCCTGCCGGGCGGCGACCAGCCCCGCCGCGCCCCGGTGGGCGACCGCGCCGAAGCGGCTGTGGCGGCCGGAGAAGTGGCCCAGCTCATGCGCGAGGACGGCGCGCAGTTCGGCGGGCGACAGACCGGCCAGCAGGGGCAGCCCCAGGTAGAGGACGCGTCGGCCGGGGGCGAGGCCGAGGAGTGGCGCGTCCTCGGTGACGGAGGCGTTGACCTCGGCGGTCACCTTGATGTGGCCGGGCGGCCGGGTGCCGACGTCGCGGGCCAGCTCCTCGACCGTGCGCCATAACTCCGGCGCCCCGCGCCGGGTCACCGTCACCGCGTCCTCGCGCGGGGCGGCGGGGCGGGCGGTGCGGATCACCGCCCACACCATGCCGAAGACGATTGGGGCGAACGCCGCGCAGGCGGTGACGACAGTGGTGGGCGGCGTCGTGGCCTCCGGCGTTCCCGCGGTCCATAAGGCGGCCACGAGGAAGGCCGCCCAGAGCAGCACCATGGCTGCGACCAGCGCGTAGAAGACGGCGAGCAGGGCGAGGGCGAGGAGCGCGCGGGCGGTGGCGATCATCGACGCCCCCGGATGCCGTCGCCGCCGGCCCCGGTCCCGCCCCGCACCGCCCGGCCCTCGTCCCTGAACCCGGCCGACAGCCACTCCGCGGCCCCGTACAGGGCCACGCTCAGCGGGTCCTTCGGGGCGCGGGTCAGGAGGCGCTCGGTCGCGCGGCCCAGCTCCGGGGAGACGTCGAGCAGCAGGCTCAGCCGGGCGCGGGCCTTGTGGAGGTTGCTGCCGACGCTGCCGACGGAGATGCCCAGTTCGGCGGAGATCGCCTGGTAGCTCATGCCCTCGAGCGAGTGCATGACGACCACCTGGCGCTGGCGCGGCGGCAGCGTGCCGAGGGCGCGCAGGGCGGCCAGTGCCTCGGCGGTCTCCTCCACGCTCGCGGTCGTGGCGGCCGGGACGGTCAGCTCGACCGGCTTCCAGCGGAACCACCAGCGCCGCCCGTCCCGCGAGAGCTTGCGCCGCATGGTGGTGGTCACCCACGCCTCGGGCGAGGCGCACGCCCTGACCTCGGGCCAGCGGCGCATCGCCTCGATGTACGCCTCCTGCACGGCGTCCTCGGCGTTCTGCCGGTTGTCGCTGAGCATCACCGCGCGGGCGGCCAGCCAGGGGTAGGTGCGGGCGTAGAAGGCGTCGAACTCCTCCTCGGGCCGCCCGCCGCGGGTGGTCTCCTCGACGGTGTCACTCACCTCGGTCGCCCCCGTCCCGCTCGGCCCGCTCGCCCCGACCCTCCGGCTCGTCCCGGCCCTCCGGCCGCCGCCGTATGGTCAGCGCCGCGCCGTCGGGGCGGCGGTCGGTGAGGACCGTGCCCGGCTCCGTTCTGTTCACCAACTCGGCCAGCGTGCGCGCCCGGAGCCGTTCGCCCGAGCGCGCCGCGAGCCAGCGGATGACGTCCCCCATCAGCCGTAGCACCCCCACTGTCACGACCGTTGCCACCGTGAGCCACGGATTGTCCATGAGCACCGTTGTGTCTCCTCTTCATGGTTCCCGGCCGGAGCCGGTTCACCATGAAGAGCCCTCATGGACCGTATTTCTTCACCGCGTTTCTCACCGTGTTTTCCGGGAGGTGTGAGCGGGAGGTGCCAGCGGGTGGTGTCAGCGCAGGGCGCGCTGTGCCTCGTACAGGTTGCGGGGGTGGACCGCCTCCGGGTGGCCGTAGGACTCGATACGGGAGTGGAGCGGACCGGGGAAGTCCGGGACGTCGATCTGGCCGAACTGCCGGACCTCGCTGATCCCGACCGTCGCGCTGTACGGCGCGATGTCGTCGATCCTGACGCACCCGGCCCGCTGATTGGTGACCGTGACGTTCCAGTGGGCGAACCGCGCACCGTAGAGCGGACCGGCGCTCGCGTCGCCGCCGTGCGACCCCGTGTTGTCCACGGTGATCTCCGTACGGACGTTGGCGAAGGGCATCCCGCGGTGGGTGTCGAAGGTGCCCATCTCCATCCGGCCGCGCGACCAGACGTTGTAGCTGGACAGCCCCTCCACATTGATCCCGTGCAGCTGTGTCCCCGCCGGGGCCGGGACGGTGCGCTGGGCCAGGACGAAGTCCTCGACGAGGTTGTCGTGCGAGCCCTCGCGGCAACAGTAAGGATGGTGGCTGCCGCGGCCCGTCACCCGGGTGCGGCGCAGGGTGCACGCCTTGGCGGCGACGAGCAGGAAGCCGTTGTCGACGTTGTTGACGGTCACGTCGTCCACCCAGCAGTCCCACGCGCACTGCAGCGCGACGCCGTTGTACCCCTTGTCCAGCAGGTGCTGCGCCTGCGGCGTCTCGACGACGTCGAGGGTGATGCCCTCGACCCCGGAGCCGGTGACCGGGCGCACCAGCGTGGTGAACCGGGGCTTCCAGTCGGGCCGGGCGTCGAGCGGCAGCGGACGGTCGAGGGTCACCCGGCGGCGCCGCCGGTCGACGGCGACGACGCGGCACGGCCACTCATAGGGGACGTACGAGGTGAGCTTGGTCTTGTCGGTCCAGACGTAGTCGGCGGCGCCCTCGACATCACCGGCCATATGGGCCAGCAGCGAGTGCGCGTCGTCGTCGGCGAGTTGGAGCAGCACGCGGTCGCCGCGGCGCAGGGCGGACGGGTCCTCGACGGTCACCGTCCAGTCGCCGCGGCGGGCGGGGGCGGCGACATCGGTAAGGGTGTGCCACTCGTCGCGCCGGTTGCCGGTCCAGCCCTCGAACGGCCATGCCTGGGGCCCGGATCGCGTCGGTGAGGGAGCGCCGGCGGGCGTCCGGGCAGATCCAGATGAGCCCGCCGGCCCAGGACCAGGACGACTTGTTGCCGCCGTAGCGGCTGCCGTACGGGCCGATCAGCTCGGTGAGGTTGCGGGTCGCGTGGAGGGTGGTGCGGCCGCTGCCCGCACCGCGCAGCACGACGTTGTCGTAGCCGAGGCGGATGACGTCGTCCACGCGGTACGTCCCGGGCGGCACCAGCACCGTGCCGCCGCCGCGGCGCCCGGCCGCCGCGATGGCGCGGTTGATCGCGGGGGCGGCGTCCGCGGAGCCGTCGGGCCGGGCGCCGAAGGCGCGGACGTCCGCGACGACGGGCAGGCGGGGGAAGCCCGTGCGGCCACCGAGGTATCCGGCGCGGCCGACGTACGGGATCTGGGGGTGGTCGTACGGCCGGGCGCGGAACTCACGCCAGAGGGCGGACGTGCGGGCCCCGCCGGACGTGCCCGTCCCGCCGGACGTACGGGCCCCGCCCGGCGTACGCGGTGCGGCGGCCGCCGCGTCCGTGGCGGTCAGGAGCGGGGCGCCCGCCCCCAGGAGCGTGGCGCCCGCCGCCAGGCCCATCGCACCGCCGAGCAACTGCCTTCTGCCGATCTCCGTGCCCATGAGCCAGCCCCGCCTTCCATGGATGTGAACGCAGTTCAGGTGAGAGACGGCGTGAGAATGCCATGGGGCAGGGGCGCGCGGAAGGGGTCGCGTCAGGATGGGTGAAGGTCAAGCAGATATGGGCGGAGGTCAAGCAGAAAGGCAGGCGTGGGACGAAGGCGGGGCCGGGACCCGGTCGTTCACTTCGCCGCATCCCGAGTCAGATTGCTGAACGCCTCAAGATTCCGCGTCGATTCGCCCCGCGAGGTTCGCCACGCGTACTCCTTGCGAATGGCCGTGGCGAACCCCATCTCCAGCAGCGTGTTGAAGCTGCCGTCGGCGTTCTCCAGCACCGTGCCGAGCAGCCGGTCCACCTCCTCCGGGGTGACGGCCGCGAGCGGCAGCTTGCCCACCAGATAGATGTCGCCGAGCTGGTCGATGGCGTAACTCACCCCGTACAGCCGGGTGTTGCGCTCCAGCAGCCAGCGGTGGACCGCCGCGTGGTTCTCGTCCGGGTGGCGGACGACGAAGGCGTTGACCGAGAGGGAGTGCCGGCCGACCCGCAGCGAGCAGGTGGTCGACAGCTTGCGGGTGCCCGGGAGCGTGACGACGTAGGTGCCGTCCTCCGGGCTCTCCCACTCCAGTTCGGCCTCGTTCAGCGTCCGCTCGATGACGGCCCGCGGGTGGGCCTCGGGGGCGGTGTCGGCCTTACGGTCGGCCTCGGGGGCGGTGTCGGCCTTACGGTCGGCCTGGGGCCCGGCCTCGCGGTCGGCCTCGGGCCCGGCCATGGAGTCAGCCTTGGGGTCAGCCATGGGCCGATCGTAGGCGACGCCGCTCGCGCATCGCCTCCGCGTACACCTCCGCCGTGGCGGCGGCGGCCGTGTCCCACCCGAAGGACTGGGCGTGCCGGGCCGCCGCCGCGCCCATCCGGTCCGACCGCCCCGGGTCCTGTACGAAGGGGCGCAGGGCGCGGGCGTAGTCGGCGGGGTCGTGGCCGTCGATCAGCGTGCCGCTGACCCCGTCCCGTACGGCCACCGGCAGACCGCCCACCGAGGCCGCCACGACCGGGGTGCCGCACGCCTGCGCCTCGATGGCCACCAGCCCGAACGACTCGCTGTACGACGGCATGACCAGCACGGACGCCGCCCGGTACCAGTCCGCGAGCTCGTCCTGCGCACAGGGCGGCCGGAACCGGACCACATCGCAGATCCCCAGCCGCGCCGCCAGCTTGTGCAGCCCCTCGGGCTTGGCCAGGCCGCTGCCGCTGGGGCCGCCCACCACGGGCACGACCATGCGCTCGCGCAGCGAGGGGTCCTCCTCCAGGAGGTGGGCGACGGCGTGCAGCAGGATGTCGGGGGCCTTCAGCGGCTGTATGCGCCCGGCGAAGAGGGGGATCAGCGCGTCGGCCGGGAGCCCCAGCCGGGCGCGGGCGGCGGCCCGGCCGTCGGTGGGCCGGAAGCGGTCGAGGTTCACCCCGGGGTGGACGACCGCCACCAGCTCGCGCGCCGCCTCGTAGTGGCGCACCAGCTCCTCCGCCTCCTCGGCGGTGTTGGCGATCAGCCGGTCGGCGGCGCGGACGATCTGCTGCTCGCCGATGACGCGGGCCGCGGGCTCGGGGGTGTCGCCCGCCGCCAGCGCGGCGTTCTTGACCTTGGCCATGGTGTGCATGGCGTGCACCAGCGGCACCCCCCAGCGCTCGGCGGCCAGCCAGCCGACGTGGCCGGAGAGCCAGTAGTGGGAGTGGACGAGGTCGTAATGGCCCGGCCGGTGCCCGGCCCACGCCTGCGTGACGCCGTGGGTGAACGCGCACAGCTGCGCCGGGAGGTCCTCCTTGGCCAGCCCCTCGTAGGGCCCGGCGTCCACATGCCGGACGAGCACCCCAGGGGCGAGCTCGACGGCCGGGGGCAGCGCGGCGGTGGTGGCCCGGGTGAAGATCTCCACCTCGATGTCGATGGCGGCCAGGCGCTTGGCCAGCTCCACGATGTAGACGTTCATCCCCCCGGCGTCGCCGGTGCCGGGCTGGTGCAGCGGCGACGTGTGGACGCTGAGCATCGCGATCCGCCGCGGCCGCCGTGGAATGCGGCGAAGCCGCTGGTGGGGCGGGGCGCCGAACGGTATGTGGGACCGGCCTCGCAGGCCGCCGAGCCGGGACGCGTGCTGGCTCACCGAGCGTTACCTCCTTGCCGGGGCGGGCTCCCTCCAGGGTGTCAACACCGGAACGTGTGGTTCCCATTTCCGCTTTGCCAAAGCGTGACGTACTGATATCCGACGGCCACTCCCCGCCCGCCCCGGTAGGCTCCCCGTCCGCCCCGGCATGGGTTCCCCGCCCGCCCCGGAACAGGCTCCCCCTCCGCCCCGGCATAGGCTCAGCGCCATGCCCGCCCGCGTTCCCCCGCCGTCCCGTCCGATCGGTTCGGCGACCCGCGGGACCACCAACCCCAACCGGCTGCGACGGATGGACCGGTGGATCGCGGCGGCGCACGGACCCGCGCTGCGCCGGGCCGCGGAGGCGCCGGTGGCGGTGGACCTGGGCTACGGGGCGGCCCCGTGGACCGCCGTCGAGCTGCTGGACCGGCTGCGGACCGTACGGGCCGGGGCCCGCGTGGTGGGGGTCGAGATCGACCCCGGGCGCGTGCTGGCCGCGCGGCCGTACGAGCGCGAGGGGCTCACCTTCGCGCACGGCGGCTTCGAGGTGCCGCTGCCCGGCGGGGCCCGCCCGGCGCTCATCCGGGCGGCCAATGTGCTGCGGCAGTACGAGGAGGGCGAGGTCGCCGCCGTGTGGCGGCGGCTGTGCGCCCGGCTGGCGCCCGGCGGGCTGCTGGTGGAGGGCACCTGCGACGAGATCGGGCGGCGGCACGTGTGGGTCGCGCTCGACGCGGCGGGCCCGCGCACCGTGACCTTCGCGGCCCGCCTCGGCTCCCTGGAACGCCCCTCCGACCTGGCCGAACGGCTCCCCAAGGCGCTGATCCACCGCAATGTGCCGGGCGAGCCGGTGCACACCTTCCTGCGCGACTTCGACCGCGCCTGGGCGGCCGCCGCCCCGTACGCGCCGCTCAGCGCGCGTCAGCGCTGGATACGCAGCGCCCAGACACTGCGCGCGGAGGGCTGGCCGCTCACCGACGGCCCGCGTCGCTGGCGTCAGGGCGAGGTCACGGTGCGGTGGGAGGCGGTGGCCCCCCGGGGCTGACGGCGCCGTCCGGGCGGTCTCCCGTGGCAGCGTCCGCCACGACCCGGGCGCCGCCTTCCGTGTCGGGATCGGCCCCCGCCGCGTACTCCTCGCTGATCTCCTTCGGGCCGAACGGCCACACCTTCTCCGTCCGCGCCCACAGCACGAACGCCACGCACCCCGCCGCGACCCAGGCGAGCGACCACTCGATGGGGTGCCGCCCGGGGGAGTTCTTGTCCGCGTAGCCGTAGATCACCAGCCAGCCCACCAGCGCCACCACGCTCGGCAGCGGATAGAGCCACATCCGGTACGGCCGCCGCAGGCCGGGCTGGCGGCGGCGCAGCACCGTGACGGCGACGACCTGCGCCAGGGCCTGCACGATCACCATGACCGTGGTCAGCAGTTGGATGAGCGTGGCCAGATCGGTGTGGCGGCCGATGAGGAAGCCGATCGCCGTCACGACACCCATCGTGGCCAGGCCCAGCACGGGGAAGCGATGGCGCGGGTGGAGCGTGCCGTACGGGCGGAAGAAAACCCGGTCGCGGGCGGCGTCGTACGGCACCCGGGAGCCGCCCAGCAGCCCGGCGAACACGGACGCGAAGGCCGTGATGAGGATGAGCACGGTGACGACGTCGGCCGCGCCCTTCCCCCAGGTCTCCTCCAGCACCGCCGAGGCGACGGACTGGGCGGCCACCGAGTCGGGGTCGGTCATCTCGTGCCAGTCGACGACCCCGAGGGTGCCGATCTGGAGCAGCAGGTAGATCCCCATGATCCCGGCGATCGAGGTGACGATCGCCCGCGGCAGGGTGCGGCCGGGGTCCTTGATCTCGGCGCCCATGTACGCGGCGGTGTTGTAGCCGAGGTAGTCGTAGATGCCGATGGTCAGGCCCGCGGCGAAACCGGTCCAGAAGTGACCGCTGGTCAGTTCGAAGGCGTGGTCCGGATAGGTGAACGCCAGCCCCGCGTCGAAGTGGCTGAAGGCCGCCACGATGACCAGGACCACGGAGGCGATCATCACGCACCACATGACGGCCGTGATCCGGGCGATGTGCTCGACGCCCCGCCACAGCAGCCCGATGACCAGGACGATGACGCCGAGGCCGACCAGATCGCCCTGGGTCTGCGTCATATCCGGCCACAGATAGCCCAGATACTGCACCAGACCGACCACACCCGTGGACATGATCAGCGGGATGAACAGCATCGCCGTCCAGACGAACAGGAACGGCATCAGCTTGCCGCTGCGGTACTGGAACGCCTGACGCAGATACACATAGCTGCCCCCGGCCCCGGGCAGCGAGGCGCCCAGCTCGGCCCAGATCAGCCCGTCGGCGAGCGCGAGCACCGCGCCCGCGACGAAGCCGATGACGGCCTGTGGTCCGCCGAAGGCGGCGACCATGAGGGGGATGGTGACGAACGGCCCGATGCCGCACATCTGGCTCATGTTGATGGCGGTCGACTGGAACAGGCCGATACGGCGGACGAATCCGCCCTCGGTGCCGGACATCCGGACCTCCATTGCCCTCTGGCGCCACTGGCGCCACTGTGGGAGGGAATGAAAGTAAGGAAAGTTTCCAGTCGCGTCAAGGAGGTGGGACGCGGCAAAACGCGGTCCCGCCGTTCAGGGCACCGCACCGCGCCCCGGGCTCAGGCCACCGCCGCCGCGCCCGCCAGCACCTTCAGCGCCTCCGCCGTCGCCGACCCCGCGTCGGCCGTGTACGTGCACAGCATCTGCCCCGGGTCCGCGGGCAGTACGAACGCCTCGAACCGCAGCACCAGCTCCCCCGCCTCCGGATGGCGGAACCGCTTGACGCCCCGCGTCCGCTCCTGCACCGCCTGCGCCTCCCACCGCCGCCGGAACTCCTCGCTCCGCTCCAGCAGCTCATGGGTCACCCGGCACACCCGTGAACTGCCGGGGTGGCGGCCGGTCTCCGCGCGCAGCCCGGCCACCGTGTCATCGGCGACCTCGGCCCAGTTCGGATGGATCTCCTTCAGCCGGGGGTCGAGGAAGACCAGCAGCGGGCCGTTGCGCCGCTCCTCGGGGATCGCGGCGTAGTCGATGCCGAGCCGGGTGCCGAGGGTGTTCCAGGCCAGGATGTCCATCGCCGGTCCGTAGACATAGGCCGGGACGGTGCCGTCCATCGCGTTCAGCAACTGCTGGATCTCCGGCCGCACCCGCGGCCGCGGATCGGGGTCGGGCTCCTCGGCGCGCCGCCGGGGCAGCGTGATGTTGCGCAGATAGGTGTGCTCGGACGGGGTCAGGCGCAGCGCCCGCGCCAGTCCGCCGACCACCGAGTCCGAGACGGCCGGGGCCCGGCCCTGCTCGATACGGGTGTAGTAGTCGACGCTGATCCCGGCCCGCTGGGCGACCTCCTCACGGCGCAGACCGCGCACCCGGCGCCGGACGACCCCGTCCGGCAGCCCCAGCTCGGCCGGGTCGAGCGCGGCGCGGCGCGACTTGAGGAACCCCTTGATCTCCGGTTCGGAATGGCCCATTCGTTCATTATCCGCGCGCCGCCGGATTCCGGGCCGGACAGGTGGTTCTGGCAGACCCAGGTTGAGCCGGGCCTGGTGAGGTTCCCGCCCGGCGCCGAGGCTGAAGGCGCAGGACGCCACGGAAGGCAAAGGCCACGGAAGGCAAAGGAAGGCAGCTGCCATGAAGCGCAGGATCCTGGGCGGTACCGGCATCTCGGTGAGCGAGTACGCCCTGGGCGCGATGATGTTCGGCGCCCTGGGCAACCCCGATCACGAGGACTCGGTACGGATCATCCACCGCGCCCTGGACGCGGGCATCAATTTCGTCGACACCGCCGACATCTACTCGGGGGGCGAGTCCGAGGAGATCGTCGGCAAGGCCCTCAAGGGCCGTCGCGACGACATCGTCCTGGCGACCAAGGCCCATTTCGCGATGGGCGACGACCCCAACCACGGCGGCAACTCACGGCGCTGGATCACCCAGGAGGTGGAGAACAGCCTGCGCCGCCTGGGCACGGATTACATCGACCTCTACCAGATCCACCGGCCGGACCCGACGACGGACGTCGACGAGACGCTGTCGGTCCTGTCCGACCTGGTCAGGGCGGGCAAGGTGCGCGCCGTCGGCTCCTCCACCTTCCCGGCCGAGCAGATCGTGGAGGCCCAGTGGGTCTCCGACCGGCGCGGGCACGTACGGTTCCGCAGCGAGCAGCCGCCGTACTCGATCCTGGCACGCGGCGTCGAGGCGGCGGTGCTGCCGACCGCGCGGAAGTACGGGATGGGCGTGCTGAGCTGGGGTCCGCTCTCGGCGGGCTGGCTCACGGGCCGCTACACCAAGGCGTCCGACATCGATCTGTCGGGCGGCCGGGCGGCCGTGGAGAAGCACAAGTTCGACCCGTCGCTGCCCGACAACGCGCGCAAGCTGGAGGCGGTCGCCGCGCTGGCCGGGCTGGCGTCCGACGCCGGGCTCTCGCTGCCGCACATGGCCATCGCCTTCGTACGGGCACACCCGGCCATCACCTCGGTGATCATCGGTCCGCGCACCATGGAGCACCTGGAGGATCTGCTCGCCGGGTCCGAGGTGGAGCTGAGCGAGGACGTCCTGGACCGGATCGACGAGATCGTCCCGCCGGGCACCGACCTCAACCGGGCGGACAACTACTACGTGCCGCCGGCGCTCGAGGACAAGAGCCTGCGACGCCGCTGACCGGACACCGGGATCGGTTCAGGACGGCCGCAGGGCGTGCAACAGCGCGTCGATGAGCGTGCGGTCGTGGTCGTAGGTGAGGCGGAGGCGGGCCGCGTCCGGCGGCAGCCAGACGAGGCGGTCGACCTCGCGGTTGGGCACGAAGGTCTCGTCGTGGTCGACCGCCTCCGCCGCCCAGTAGCGGACCTGTTTGGGGCGGCCCTTGGCCATGTAGTGGAGGGTGGGCAGCACCGCCCCCGGGGCGCAGCCCATACCGGTCTCCTCGACGACCTCGCGCACCGCGCCGTGCAGCGCTTCCTCGCCGTGCTTCAGCTTGCCCTTGGGATGGGACCAGTCGTCGTAGCGGGGGCGGTGGACGAGGGCGACCTCGAGCCCGCCGGCGCGCGGGGACCGTCGCCACAGCACACAGCCCGCCGCCAGGACCGTCCCGGTGTCCGTTCCGACCAGCCCGTCATCACGGGAATTCCGCCGGTTCATCCGCCGTCTCTCCCTCCCCGGTTTTCCGCTGTCCTCCGCGTGTCGCCCTTCTGCCCTTCGGTCCTTCTGCCCTTCCGGTCCGGCGTCAGGAGGATCTGGCGGCGGACACGCGTCGCCAGATCCGGCCGAACGCGAAGCGGGCCGCCTCGACCTCATGCCGCTGATCGGCGTGGAGCACCCCCAGCGCGTACGCCGTCGCCGGGGCGATCCGGGGCGTACGGGCGGCGGCCGCCGCGGCGGCGGCCGCCTCCGCCGCGTCGCGGTGGCGCTCCAGCGCCTGCCCGGCGGCCAGCAGCCGCACCGACAGCGGCGGCTCGGCGTCCACGGGTCCGGAGCCGCCCGGACCGGAGCCACCGGGACCGGAGCCGCCGGGCCCACTCGCCCCGTCCGGCTGCTGCCACGCCTGGTCGAGCACCTCCAGGGCGTACCGCCGCAGCCGCAGCAGATGGCGCACCTGGTGCCAGGGGGCGTCCTGGCGCTCGCTGGCGGGCGGGGCGTCCGCCGCCGGGGTCGCCGCCAGGCCGTGGACCAGCGCCTCCGCGTTGTACGGATGCCCGGCGCGGACCAGCGGCAGCGCCTCCACCGCCTCGGCCAGCCGCCGGTTCGCCAGCTCGGCGAGCGGCGGCAGCACCTGCCCGGCGGGGCGGGCGGCGTTGGCCTCGTCGAGCGGGGCGTCGGAGGCGAGCAGGGCGACGGTGTCGGCGACCGCGTGGAAGCGGGAGGAGCCGAGCGCCTCCAGGGCGGCGGTGTGGGCCCGGGTCCGGGCCAGGGTGAGCTGGCGCTCCAGCAGCGCTCCGGCGCGGGCCGCGCCCACGGTCAGCGCCCCGCCGCGGGCCTCCTCCTCGGCACCGGCCCGCTGATGGGCCGCGCCCGGCTGGCCGGACCGCTCGGCCTTCTCGCCCTTGGCGCCCCGGCCGCTCTTGTCACCGCGCTCACCGCGGCGCCGCCCGGCCGCCCGGCCCTCGTCCCTCTCCCGGTCTCTGTCCCGGTCCCTGGTCGTTCCGGCCGCGCCCTCGGCGCCGCCGCCCGCGTCGGCCGGACCGGGCCGCGCACCCTGCCCCCCGACAGGGTCCGCGGCCCCGCCTCCCGGCGCACCGGCGGCCAGGGAGACGCTGCGGCGGGAGGCACGGGTGGAGCGGGGAATCGGGCCCGCGGTGCCGGAGGGGCCGCCCGCGCCGTCGACCGCGACCGTGACCCCGCCGCCCGCCGTGCGCGCGGTGCGCGCGGTGCGCGCGGCGCTCGTGGCATGCGCCGCGTTCACAGGCTGTGGGTCGGAGGACCGCTCACCCGGGCTCGCGGCCTCGACGGCCGTTCCCTCGCCCTGCGGTGACCGGTCCGAGGGGCCGCCCGCGCCCGAGAGCCGGTGCAGGGCGCCGCGCAGCCGGTCCAGCCGCTCCGCGTAGGCGTGCTCCCGCGCCAGCGTGCCGGACAGCCAGGCCAGCTCGGTCCGCAGCTCATCGGACCAGGCCGTGTCGGTGATCGGGCGGTAGACGTAGAGCGCGCCGCTGATCCGCCGCGCGGCGCGGCGCAGCAGCCGGGCGGCCTCGGCCGCCTCCTGGACGTCGGAGCCGCTCTCGCGGTGCAGCCGCAGGCTGCGCAGGAAGTCTCCGGCCTGGGCGTGCAGATACGCCGACAGCACTTCCCCGGCCGTCACCGACTCCCACTCAGGCGCTCCCGAAGCCGCGGAGGCCGCCCCGGAAGCCCCCGAAGCCCCCGAAGCAGCAGAGGGTGCAGAAGCCCCGGAAGGTGCCGCCGCGGTCTCCGCCGCCCGGTCCGTCACGCCGTCGGCCCCCGGCCAGGACGGGGCGGCGGCCGGGTCCGCGGCGCCCGTCATCCCGGCCGGCGGCAGGTCATGTCGTTGAACCACGCCGTCGCCTCCGGGCGTCGATGAGCATCTCCTGAACGTTCCGCAGCGGCTGGCCGTCCGCGTCCGTGGCGTGCCGGGTCCACTCGCCGTCCGGGCCCAGGTGCCAGGAGGAGGTGGAGTCGGACATCCCGGTCTCCAGCAGGCGGTTGAGGGCGGCGCGGTGGCCGGGGTCGGTGACCCGCACCAGCGCCTCGATCCGGCGGTCGAGGTTGCGGTGCATCATGTCGGCGCTGCCGATCCACACCTCCGGCTCGCCGCCGTTCCCGAACGCGAACACGCGCGAATGCTCCAGGAAGCGTCCGAGGACCGAGCGGACCCGGATGTTCTCCGAGAGCCCGGGGACGCCCGGCCGCAGCGCGCAGATGCCACGCACCCACACATCCACCGGCACCCCGGCCTGCGAGGCCCGGTAGAGGGCGTCGACGACGACCTCGTCGACCATCGAGTTGACCTTGATCTTGACGTAGGCCGGGCGGCCCGCCCGATGGTGGGTGATCTCCTTGTTGATCCGGGTGATCAGCCCGCCGCGCAGCGACTTGGGGGCGACCAGCAGCCGCCGGTAGTTCTCCCGCCGGGAGTAGCCGCTCAGCCGGTTGAAGAGGTCGGAGAGGTCCGCGCCGACCTGGGAGCTCGCCGTCAGCAGCCCCAGGTCCTCGTACAGCCGGGCGGTCTTGGGGTGGTAGTTGCCGGTGCCCACGTGCGAGTAGCGGGTGAGGGTGTCGCCCTCCTGGCGGACCACCAGCGACAGCTTGCAGTGGGTCTTCAGGCCCAGCAGGCCGTAGACCACGTGGCAGCCGGCCTCCTCCAGCTTGCGCGCCCACTTGATGTTGGCGTGCTCGTCGAAGCGGGCCTTGATCTCGACCAGCACCAGCACCTGCTTGCCGGACTCGGCGGCGTCTATGAGCGCGTCGACGATCGGCGACTTGCCGGAGGTGCGGTACAGCGTCTGCTTGATCGCCAGGACGTCCGGATCGGCGGCCGCCTGCTCCAGGAACGCCTGCACGGAGGTGGAGAAGGAGTCGTACGGGTGGTGGAGGAGGACGTCCCGCTCGCGCAGCGCCGCGAAGATGTCCGGCGGGGAGGCGGACTCCACCTCGGCGAGGTCCCGGTGGGTGCCCGCCACGAACTTGGGGTACTTCAGCTCCGGCCGGTCCAGCGCGGCTATGCCGAACAGACCGGTGAGGTCGAGCGGTCCGGGCAGCGGATAGACCTCGGCGTCCGAGACCTTCAGCTCGCGCACCAGCAGGTCCAGCACATACGGGTCGATGGACTCCTCGACCTCCAGCCGCACCGGGGGCCCGAAGCGGCGGCGCAGCAGCTCCTTCTCCAGGGCCTGGAGGAGGTTCTCCGCGTCGTCCTCCTCGACCTCGAGGTCCTCGTTGCGGGTCACCCGGAACATGTGGTGCGCGAGCACCTCCATCCCCGGGAAGAGCGCCTCCAGATGCGCCGCGATCACGTCCTCCAGCGGCACGTACCGCTGCGGCGACGCCTCCAGGAACCGGGAGAGCGACGGCGGGACCTTCACACGTGCGAAGTGGTCATGCCCGCTGACGGGGTTGCGCACCACGACCGCGAGATTGAGCGACAGCCCCGAGATGTACGGGAAGGGGTGTGCCGGGTCCACGGCGAGCGGGGTCAGCACGGGGAAGATCTGCTGCCGGAAGAGGGTGAAGAGGCGGGACTGCTCCTTCTCGGTGAGATCCGGCCAGCGGACCAGGTGGATGCCCTCCTCCGCGAGCGCCGGGGCGACGTCCTGCTGGTAGCAGGCGGCGTGCCGGGCCATGAGCTCACGGGACCGGTTCCAGATCAGCTCCAGCACCTCGCGCGGCTGCAGCCCGGAGGCCGAGCGGGTGGCGACCCCGGTGGCGATGCGCCGCTTGAGGCCGGCGACCCGCACCATGAAGAACTCGTCCAGATTGCTGGCGAAGATCGCCAGGAAGTTGGCCCGCTCCAGCAGCGGGGTGGACGGGTCCTCGGCCAGCTCCAGCACCCGCTCGTTGAACGCGAGCCAGCTGCGCTCCCGGTCCAGGAACCGCCCCTGTGGCAGCTCCCCGTCCTCCGTGCCGGGCCCGGTGACCTCCTCGTACGAGTCCAGGTCGGCGTCGAGGTCGGGGTCGAGCGACCGCACCGGTGCGGCGACAGCATGCGGCCGGTGGGCCGCGATGGACCCGACCGAAGGCTGGGGGCGGGGCTGGGGCTGGGGGGAAACCGATGCCTGACCGCTTGTGTGGCTCATGAACTCATTGTTCCGCGCCGGAGGTGAAGACGACGTGGCGGAAGCGGGTGCGGAAACGGCACGGAGCCTCCGGTTCGACGAATTCGGCACAGCGGGCTGCATTCAGTGATGCTCGCAACCAAGGTTGAATCGCCGGTAACGGACACATGGCGCGTAGGAAATCGGGACCCATCCCCCAGGGGTCCCGCCCTCGTCACGCCCCCCTGGACTCAGGTCCCGCTCAGCTCTCGCTCAGGTCTCCGTCCGATACATCAGATCCGTCTCATGGGTGACGAAGCCGAGCCGCTCGTAGACCGCGACCGCGGCGAAGTTGTCGGCGTCCACATAGAGCATCGCGGTCGGCAGTCCCCGGGCCGCCAGATGCCGCAGCCCGATCGAGGTCAGCGCCTTGCCGAGGCCGCCACCCTGCGCGTCCGGCCGCACCCCCACGACGTAGACCTCCCCCAGCCGCTCCTCGGCATGCACCTTCGTCCAGTGGAACCCGACGATCTCCCCGCCCCGCTCGGCCAGGAAGAACCCCTCCGGGTCGAACCACGGCTCACCCTTGCGGTCGTCCAGGTCACGCTGGGTGAGCGAGCCCTGCTCGGGGTGGTGGGCGAAGGCCGCCGCGTTCGCCGCCAGCCACGCGGCGTCGTCGGCACCCGGCCGGAAGGTCCGTACGGTCACGCCCTCCGGGAAGGTGGGCTCCGGAAGACCCAGCTCCGCGAGCGACCCCAGGGGCCGCCGCATCTGCCGCAGCTCCCGGAACAGCGTCAGCCCCAGCACCTGCGCGAGATGGCGCGCCGAGGCATGCCCCCCGTGCGCCCAGATCCGCAGCCGCTTCCCCGACTCCCTGAGCAGCGTCACCCCCAGCGCCCGGCCGTGCCCCTGCCCACGGTGCCCCGGATGCACGACCAGCTCGGCGGCCGGTGCCTCCACCGGGTCGGTGTCCTCCAGCTGGGCGTACCCCACCAGCTCCCCGCTCGGCTCCCGCAACACCAGATGCCGCACCCCCTCCCGCCGCCCCCGCAGCTGCAGCCGCCCCTGCTCGGACACCGCCTGCTGCCCATCGGCCCGCGCGGACTCCGCGATCAGCCGCAGCACACCCTCCACCTCGGCCGACGTCAGCTCCTCCAGCACATCGAGCCGCCGGGCCCCGGATGTCTCGTTCACCACGTCATTCATGAGGCCGAGCCTACGGCGGCCCAATTGGCCAGCAAGCTGCTGGCCAATTTGTTACCGGCGAGTCACCCGGCTGCCCCATCCCCGTCGAGGATGTCGTCGGCGATACGCGAGAGATCCTCGGCACTGGGCATCAGCTCCCGCACATGGGGCGGCAGCGCGGCATAGGTGCTCACGGCGAGCGGTGCGTTGTTGCTCCGCAGGGCGTACTCGATCGTCCCCTTGTCGCGGCTCTTCGCGATGAGGATCCCCAGGGTCGGATCGTCGCGCTCCTTGTCCCGGACCAGGTCGTCGACGACGGTGACGTAGAAACCGAGCTGGCCGAGGTGGGAGGGGCGGGCCTTGTCGGTCTTCAGCTCGATGACGACGTAACGGTGCAGCTTGCAGTGGTAGAAGAGCAGATCGATCCGGAACTCCTCGTCACCGACCTTGATGGGGTACTGACGCCCGACGAAGGCGAAGCCCACCCCGAGTTCGGTCAGGAATCGGACGAGATGGGTGACCAGCGCGTCTTCCAGGTCGCGTTCGGCGGGCTCGCCGGTGAGCCGGGTGAAGTCGAGGCGGTATGGATCCTTGGTGATCTCCTGGGCCGCGTCCGACTCATCGGGGACGGTAAAGGTGAAGTTGGACAGCGCCGCGCTGTGGGTGAGGTGGGCCTTGGCGAGGATCACGGATTCGAGCTCGCTGCGCGACATGCCTCGGTAGACGGCCACTTGGGAGTAGAAGTCCAGCTCAGCGCGGTCATTGCACTTGTCCATCAGCAGCTGGATGTGCCCCCAGGGCAATTGTGCAGCAGGCTGTTGCACAATTGGCTCCGGCCAGAGCCGAGCCATCTTCAACATGTACTGAAGGCTTCGCGTGCCGAAGCCCCGCTGGTTCGGGAAGGCCGCGCGCAGCTCCACCGCCACCCGGTTGACGATCTTCGTTCCCCACCCCTCCCGCTCCCGGCGCTCCAGGATCGTCCGCCCGATCTCCCAGTACATCGCGATCATCTCGGTGTTGACCTTGAGCTGCGCCCGGACATGCGCCCCGCGCACAATCGCCTTGAGATCATCGACCAGTTCGAAGAAGCCCGGCGGGAGCTCGGACCCTGTGCGGGGATGGGCGTCTGCTTCGTGAGTTCGTTCTGCATGATCCGCACGCTCACATAACGAACCACCACCCAAACCCCTCATCAGGACTTTTCCGCCGAACGAGCGAAGTCGTCCCACACCGTTGACCATCGGCCATCAGCTCTTCACCTCACCCCTCTGCCCCGCTACGCGCGTTGACCGTAAGCTGCGCTCCACCATCCATCACGGGGCACACAAGGGGACGACATGCCAGCGAGACCTCAACGGCGCGGGGCGGGACGCCGGTTGGCCACGGGAGTCGCGGTGCTGGCCGCCGCGGCCGGAGTGCTGACCGCCGTGAGCCCGGCGGGTGCGGACACCGGCGCCACCGCCTCGGACAAGCACCGGCCCGGGCGCACCGTCGACGTGCAGCTGCTGTCCTTCAACGATCTGCACGGAAACCTGGAGCCCCCACAGGGCTCCTCGGGCACCGTCACCGAGACCCAGGCTGACGGCACCACCAAGACCATTCCGGCGGGCGGCGCCGAATACCTCGCCACCTCCCTCCGTAACGCCCGTAAGGGCCACGAGTACTCCGTCACCGCCGCCGGCGGCGACATGATCGGCGCCAGCCCGCTGATGTCCGGCCTCTTCCACGACGAGCCGACCATCGAGGCGCTCAACAAGCTCGACCTCGACGTCACCGCGGTCGGCAACCACGAGTTCGACGAGGGCCGTGCCGAGCTGAGCCGGATCCAGAACGGCGGCTGCCACCCCAAGGAGGGCTGCTACGAGAAGGGCAAGACCTTCGAGGGCGCCGACTTCCCCTACCTCGCCGCGAACGTCACCGACGAGAAGACCGGCAAGCCCATCCTCAAGCCCTACACCGTGTGGCAGCACAAGGGCGTGAAGATCGGCTTCATCGGGGTCACCCTCGAGGGCACCCCGGACATCGTCACCGCCGAGGGCGTCAAGGGCCTGAAGTTCCACGACGAGGTCGAGACGATCAACAAGTACGCCAAGGAGCTCAACCGTAAGGGCGTGAAGTCGATCGTCGCGCTCATCCATGAGGGCGGGCTGCCCGCCTCCCCCTCGTACAACTACGACTGCGACAACGGCGGTGCGGGCAAGGGCATCTCCGGCCCCGTCGTCGACATCGCCAAGAACATCACGCCCAAGGTCGACGCCCTGGTCACCGGCCACACCCACCAGGCGTACACCTGCACCGTCCCGGACCCGTCCGGCACCCCGCGCACGGTGACCTCCGCGGCCTCCTTCGGCCGTCTCTACACCGACACCACGCTCACCTACGACCGCCGCACCGGCGACATCGTGCGGACGAGCGTGAAGGGCGCCCACGCGGCGAACCACGTCGTGGACCGCGAGCAGCCCAAGGCCCCCGACATGACCTCGCTCATCGGGCGCTGGAACAAGCTGGCCGCCCCGATCGCCAACAAGCCGGTCGGCTACATCTCCGCCGACGTCAACGGCCGCGGCTCCACCGCCTACGAGACGCCCCTGGGCGACACCATCGCCGACGGCCAGCTCGAAGCGCTCTCCCCGTCCGACAAGGGCGGCGCCCAGATCGCCTTCATGAACCCCGGCGGCATCCGCTCCGACCTCGCCTACAGGGCATCGGGCAGCGAGGGGGACGGGGTGGTGACGTACGGCGAGGCGTTCACGGTCCAGCCGTTCACCAACATGATGAACGTGATCGACCTGACCGGCTCCCAGCTGATCACCGCGCTCCAGCAGCAGGTCAGCGGCGCCAACGAGGCTTCCCCGAAGATCCTTCAGGTCTCCAAGGGCCTCACCTACACGCTGGATCTGACCAAGTCCGGCAAGGACCGGATCGTCACGGACTCGGTGAAGCTGAACGGTGAGCCGATCGACCCCGCCAAGACCTACCGCGTCGCGCTGAACGAGTTCATCGCGGGCGGCGGCGACGGCTTCCCCGTCTTCAAGGACGGCAAGAACAAGCTCGTCGGCGCCTCCGACCTGGACGCGTTCACGGCCTACCTGGGCGCGCACTCGTCGCAGTCCTCGCCCCTGGACCCGCCTAAGGCGGACCGCATCACGATCGTGAAGTAACCGCCCGATTCCCGCCGATGGCCCGGCCGCCCAAGCGGCCGGGCCATCGTCGTGTCACCGCAGCGCAGCCTCGATCAGATCGGCGGCCCGCACGGCGCCACCCTCGGCCCGCGTCTCGGCCTTCAGCCGCGCCGAACGCCGCGCCACCTCCGGATCCGTGGTGAGTTCGGTGAGCGCCGCC
The DNA here is from genome assembly GCF_055597465.1 of Streptomyces yongxingensis. Taxonomy (NCBI): domain Bacteria; kingdom Bacillati; phylum Actinomycetota; class Actinomycetes; order Kitasatosporales; family Streptomycetaceae; genus Streptomyces; species Streptomyces yongxingensis. The sequence continues at coordinate 6,109,193 of NZ_CM145717.1, read as the reverse complement.
CGCAGCGCCCCCGCCGTGGCGTCCGCCGTGGCGATACGGCGGGCCACCCCCAGCTCCACGAGCCGGTCGGCGTTCATCGGCTGCTCGGCGCCCTGCGGTACCGCGATCATGGGCAGCCCGCAGTACAGGCCCTCACTGCTGCCGCCCATCCCCGCGTGGGTGAGGAACGCGTCGGCCCGCTCCAGGATCGCGAGCTGCGGCACCCAGGAGTGCACCTCGATGTTGCCCGGGATCTCCCCCAGCTCACCCGGATCGACGTACTTGCCGATCTGGAGCACCACATGCCATCCGGGCAGATCCCCGAAGGCCGCGACGCACTCGCGGTAGAAGGCGGCCTGTCGGGTGTACGCCGAGCCCAGCGAGACCAGCAGCACATTCTCCGCACCGGCGGGGCGCTCCCAGCCGCCCTGGTCGGCACGGTCCCCGAGGCACGGTCCGACGAACGTCACGACCTCGGTGTTCACCCGCTCGGCGTTCGGCTGCATCGCGCGGGGAATGAGCGCCACGCAGCGCGGCGGCAGGCCGGAGAAGGCGTTCGGATCCGTGGTGGTGGCGCCGGACTCCGCGAGCCAGGTCGCGAACTTCTCCTGATACGCGTCCGCACCGGGAAGGCTCATGATCTGCGCCCCGACCTCGTCGTGGTAGCCCTCCCAGCCCACGATCGTCGGCGACAGCTGGACCAGCGGGCGCCCCTGCGTCTCGGCGAGCACCCGGGCGGGGTACGCGCCGATGTCGTACAGATACAGATCGGCCGGGTCGCGGTCGTACACGGCGCGCAGTTGGGGCAGGACGTGGATGGCGTCGTCCAGGAACACGGTCATCGCGCCGATCGGGTCCTCCGGCCAGTCGTTGTCGGCGACCGGCAGGGTGGAGCGGTACGGCACAAGCCGGGCCCCGGTCGACTTGATGACGTCCGCCATACGGGGATCGTTGGCGTACGTCACCCGGTGCCCGCGCGCCACGAGTTCACGGATGATCTCGAGGCTGGGGAGGGTGTGGCTGATGGCGGGGATGCCGACCATCGCGATATGGGCACGGCGACGGGACGGACGTGACATGAGAGATCACTCGTTTCAGGTCTACGGCGAAATGGACACGACGGCCCGGCGCACGGGCGTGGTCACCGGTGCGCCGGAGTGTGCGGCGTGTCAGCCGTAGATCTGAAGAAACGAGTCCATGCGGGGAACGGTACCCCGGCCGGCGACCGGCCCGCCTCCCGATTTTCCGGCCTCAGCAAGCGGTAAGTGCCCGCTCAGCGCCGAGCCCTAGGGTCGCGAACGCGACGGGCCGTCTGTTCTCCCTCCCTCTCCCGACGGACCGTCGCGCCTAACTTTCCTGGACGCGGTCGAAGTCACCGGCCTTGGCCCCACGTATGAAGGCGCGCAGGGCGGCGGGGGTGGTGGTCAGGATGACGTCGGGGTCGTCGCTCTCCCTGAGCAGGACGGCGCGGTCGCTCGCGGCGACGTTCACGCAGTTGCCCGCGTCCCCGCTGTGGGTGGACTTCCGCCAGTCAGCGGCGACGTTGATGCAGTTCGAAGAGTCTCCGCTGTAGGAAGACTTCCGCCAGTCAGGTATGGGCACTTCGAAACCCTTCAGATACTCCGCGCGATGCGGTGGATGAAGTCTCTTGACTCGGCCGGATCGAGGGCGCCGCCCTCCATACGTTCGAGCACGGTCCGATACTTGACCAGCTGCGCCTCCGAGTCGAGGAACTCACAGCCGTGATGGACGTCGAGCTGCACAGTGTCCAGTTGCGGAACAGGACCGTGGACATAGTCGATCGGTTGGCCATTACCGGGGAACGTGCCCCGCCCGAAGGGGACCACCAGAACCGTGACGTTGGCTTCCTCGCTCATCTCGCCGAGATGGGTCAACTGAGCGCGAGCCGTAGCCGCTCCACCGAACTGCATGCGCAGCGCAGCCTCATGGATGATCGCCGTATAGCGCACGGGTTCGTCCCGGTGCAGGATCTCCTGCCGCCTGATGCGGAGGGACAACCGGTGCTCTACCTCGTATTGCCGTAGCGGCGGCACAACCTCCTGGAACAACGCGCGCGCGTGGTCCGTCGTCTGCAACAGGGCCGGGATGTGGATCGCCAGGGCCACCCGCAGCTCGACGGCGTGATGTTCAAGCTCCGCCACGTCGATGAGGGCAGCAGGCAGATGCTCCCGGTACTCATCCCACCAGCCTCGTGTGCGTCCACCTGTCATATCGGCCAAGGCATCGACGAGGGCATCATCAGGGCAGGTGTAGTTACGGGCGAACGCGCGCACCCGGTCCGCACTCACCGGGTACCGCCCGGCCTCGATACTGCTCAGGCGAGCCTGGTTGATGCCGTGCTGCGCGGCGGCAGCGGTCGAGGACAAGCCTGCGCGTTCCCGAAGCTTCCGCAGTTCCGCGCCCAGTCGGCGCTGCCTCACCGTAGGCGTGTTGTTTGGCGGCATCGGTTCTCCCCTATCACCCACACGAGTTCAATTAGCAGCCTTGCTGCTGATTTCGTAGCAGGTCTACCACCGACTGCCATACGGTGTGGCGCAAGCCACCCAACTTCGCCCGACCGAGGGAGACTCCATGGCCAACGTACCGCCGTCCTCCGACCCCTGGACGTACTCCCTCCGCCTGCCCAACGACCCGCGAGCCGCACGGATCTCACGGGTCACCCTCCGGGCGGTCCTCTCCTCCCACGGCATGGCCGAGCTGACCGACACGGCGGAACTCCTGACCTGCGAGCTGGTCACCAACGCCGTCCGCCACTCCGACGGCCCCGCCCAACTCCGCATCCGCCACCTCTGCGAAAGCCGCCTCCGCGTCAGCATCTGGGACACCAACCCCACCATCCCCGCACCCTTCGACGCCCCGCCCAGCCCCCTCGACCGCTTCACCGCCCTCACCGAAGCCGCCGCCAACATGGACGCCACGTCCGGCCGGGGCCTGCTCATCGTCCGACTCTGCGCCGACAACTGGGGCGGCTACCCCCTCGCCGACGACCTCTTCGGCATCAGCGGCAAGCTGCTCTGGTTCGAACTCACCCCGCAGCAGAACGCCTACGAGATCGCCGCCTGACCCATTCCCCCAATCGGGTGATCACCGGTCATTTGCCCCGGGCACATGCTCCGACGACCCTACGTTCACACACATGGTCAGTTCGCGGCACGAGGCCGCACATCGCATCTTTCAAGAACGACCGGAGTTACTCGCGCCGGTATTCCGCATATTGGACGTCCCGCTGCCAAAGGAAGCAGCCGTCGAGGTGCTCACCCCCGACGCCACGGAGATCCGCCCGCTGGAGCGGCGCGTGGACAGCGTGCTGCGCGTGGTTCCGCCTGACGGCGGCGGCTTCCTCCTGGCCATCGAGGCACAAGGGCGCCGCGACCCGGACAAGGCGGTCAGCTGGGCGTACTACCTCTCGTACATGGCAGCGAAGCACGAGCTTCCGGTGCTGCTACTCGTAGTCTGCCAGGACAAGAAAACCGCCGACTGGGCGGCGGGGCCCTTTCGGATCGGCGTGGAGGGGTGGACAGCACTGTCCGTACACCCACTGGTCCTGGGCCCCGGGAACGTCCCGGTGATCCTCGACCCCGAGGAGGCGTCCCAGGATCTGACCTTGGCTGCCTTCTCGGCCTTGACACATGGGCGCGACCCAAATGCTCCGGCCATACTGAAAACACTGGCTCAGGCCCTCGCCAAGGCCGACCCGGAGTCCCGCCCGTACTACTCGGAGCTACTGGAGATCGGCCTGGGGAATACCCCAGCACGAGACGTCTGGAGGAAACTGATGAGCGTGGTAGGTAGCTACTTCCCTGGTCGCGGCACCCTTGTCGAAGAGACCTTCCTCAAGGGCAAGGCCGTGGGTGAGGCTGTGGGGGGTGCGCGCGCCGTGCTGCGCACCCTGGAAAACAGGGGGATCCGCACCTCGGCGGAGATCCGCGAGCGCATCACCGACTGCACCGACATCAAGACACTGGACCACTGGCTCGACCGTGCCATGACCGTCTCCACCGCCAACGAACTCTTCACCGAGGACGGCTGACGACACCATGGCCGTAGTAGGTAGCTACTTCCCCGGCCGGGGAACCCTCATCGAGCAGACCTTCCTCAAGGGCCAGGCCCACGGGGAGGCGGCAGGGCTTGCCGAGGGAGTCCTGCGCATCCTCGAACATCGGGGGATCGCCGTCCGGTCCGAGACACGCCGCCGTATCAGCGAATGCGGCTACCGCGACACCCTGAGGCACTGGCTCGACCGTGCGTTCACCGTCTCCCAGGCAGACGAGTTGTTGGATGAGCTCTTCGAGGTGGAGGAGCCGGACCGTTAGTCACCGCGCGGGCCCCGGGGCCGGACCGGAAGCCGTGCCACCGGGGCGCGGTCGCCGACGCGACGGGAGGGGGTGGGGTCGGAGGGGTGGTGTCCTGGACGCTTACGTGTATTTGTGGCGCCAGTCTCCGGCCCACGCAAGCCCCCGGCCAATGGCGCCGTAAATATACGGTCCAGGGCGCCGCCCCGGAGGCCCCGCCCCCGGCACCCACCACCCAACCGACCGCGCACCCCAGCGACCACCGCCCACCGCACCGCGCACCCGCCCCGTGCCACCGGCCGCCCCCGGAACCCACGCCGAACCCCACCCATCCGGCACAGACCGTGCCTACCCTGGTGGCTTCCGAACGGCGAACAACAGTCACCGGGGGGACGGGGCCTCATGGATCCCGCAGACGCAGCCGCAGACGCAGCCATAGCCACACTGGTCCAGGAACTCTTCGTCGCCGACGGGCCGGTGGACCGGCCCGTCCGCATCGCCTCCCTCGTCGCCTTCCAGGGCGACCACCGCACGCTGACCGAACGCGACCTGCCCCGGATCGCCTCCGCGCTCATCGAAGACGTCGCGAAGGAGATCGACGAAGACATCGCCGATCAGGCGCGGCCCCAGCTGACCCAGCTGACCGACGCCCTCGCCCGCACCCTCCACTCCCTCGGCACCGTCGACCTGGACGACCTGCGGGCCGTCCGCCTCGGCCCCGAAGCCTTCGCCCGCCACCTCGCCATCGCCGCCCCCGACGCCGACGAGGAACTGGACCCGGCGGACGCCCGGACGCACGCCTCGCTGCGGGAGGCCGTCTGCGCGCACATCCTGCGCTTCCTCACCCTCCGCTCCCCCTTCGTCGCGGCCGCCGAGGACGCCGCGTTCGAGGAGCGCTACGCCCAGGACATCATCGCCGCCCACGACCACCTCACCATCTACGGCATCGATCTGGCCCACTCCCCCGACAGCTGGCCGCTGGACGCCGCCTATCTCAGCCTGGAGACCGAGACCGACGGGGGCGGCCCCAGCGCCCCCGCCGAGCAGGCCCTCGCCGGGCGCACCCGGGTGCTGCTGTGGGGCGTGGCGGGGTCGGGCAAGACCACGCTGGTGCAGCGGCTCGCGGTGTCCGTGGCGCGCGGCGACCTCCCGGGCCCGCTGGAGGGGCTGCGCGGGCGGGTCCCGTTCGTGCTCCCCGTGCGCCGGTTCCGCCGCGCCGAGCCGAACCGCGACGGCTTCCCGGAGCCGGATGCCTTCCTGTCCGCCGTCCGCTATCCGCACGCCGCCGCGCAGCCGCCCGGCTGGGCCGAACGGGTGCTGTCGCACGGGCGCGGGCTGCTGCTCGTGGACGGCGTGGACGAGGCCCCGGAGGAGGAGCGCGAACGGCTCCGCGAGGCGCTGCGCGAGCTACCGACCCGCTATCCCGGAAATGTCTGGCTGGTCACCTCGCGCCCCTCGGCCGTACGGGAGAACTGGCTCGCCTCCGAGCGCTTCACCGAGCTGAAACTCTCCCCGCTCAGCCGCGAGGGCGTCACCGCGTTCATCCGGCGCTGGCATGCGGCGGCCCGCCAGGACATCACCGACCGGGTCGATCTGGACCGGCTCAGCGGTTACGAGGAAACGCTGCTGGACGCCGTAAGGATTACCCGGGACCTCGGGCGGCTGGCCACCAATCCACTGATGTGCGGTCTGCTGTGCGCACTGCACCGCGACCGCCGCGGCTATCTGCCGCGCGGCCGGAAAGCCCTCTATGACGCGGCCCTTTCCATGCTCCTGGAACGGCGCGACCGCGAGCGCGCCATGCTGCCGCCGGACGGAATCGACCTCCCCCAGGAACCGAAGATCCGGCTGCTGCAGAAGCTGGCGCACTGGATGCTCGTCAACGGCCGGTCCGAAATGGACCGGGCCACCGCCGTCGAGACGCTCGGCCGGTACATCCCGGCCATTCCGCACGCGGAGCGGCAGGGCGGGCCGGAGGAGATCTACCGCCATCTGCTCAACCGGACCGGTCTATTGCGCGAGCCCACACCCGGTTCGGTCGATTTCGTGCACCGAACGTTCCAGGACTATCTCAGCGCGAGAGCGGTCGTCGAACGGCACGATTTTGACTTCCTGATCGACCACGCACACCTGGACGACTGGGAAGAAGTGATCAGAATGTCCGTGGCTCTCGCCCGTCCCGATGAATGCGCCTACCTCCTGGAGGGGCTGCTGGCGGCCCGTAAAGACGCCCGGCCGGTCCATGCCCGCCATCGCAAACTCCTGGCGGCCGCATGTCTGGAACACGCGACGGAGCTGGACCCCGAGGTGCGTTCCCGGGTGCATCGCTATACCCGTGATCTGGTACGCCCGACCTCGCTGGAAGGGGCCCGGGCGCTGGGCTGGATCGGGCCTATCGTGCTGGAAATGCTGCCGGATCCCAGCGGGGTATCCGATGAGGAGGCCCACCGGCTGGCCGTCACCGCCACCTCGATAGCCGACGACCGCGCGATCGACTATCTGGTCCGGCTGCGGGACCGCGCCTCATGGGCGGTACGGGCGCAGCTCGCGGGCGCCTGGCGGCGATATGACACCGACCGCTACGCCGAGGAAATCATCGCCCATCTCGATGCGCGGGAACTCGACTTTCCGGTGTCGGACCTGGAGGAACTGCGGGCGCTGCGCAGGCTCGGTGGCCGCCCCTGCGTCCAGATCGCCGGTGCGTTCACCCCGGAGCAGCTGACCGAGGGCCTGGTGGCCGAGCGGCTGACCGAGCTGTGGCTGGCCTACGACCTGGGCGCGGACCTGGACCTGAGCTGGCTGGCCGGCTTCCCGAGGCTGGAGATCCTGCGGCTGAGCCACCGCAACGCGGAGGTGACCGGCGTCCCGGAGGGCGTCCAGGTCATCGTGGCGGGCGCGTGAGGGGAGCCCCGGAGGGTTCTGAGGGGAGCCCCGGAGGGGTTTGGCGTGCCCGGCCTCCCGGGGCGTCACAGAGCCCCTCAGGCCGCGCCTGCGCGGCCCCTGCACGAAAGGGGGCCACCTCCGGCCCCTGCGCGAAAGGGGGCCGCCCCGGACCGGGAAACGGTCCGGGGCGGCCCCGAGGCGATCGGCGAAGCTCAAGCTCCGCGTCACGCCTCCTTGCTGAGGTTCGGGCCCGCGCCACCGGCGGCGGACTCGATCGGCGGGGTGTCCGGCAGCGCCGACTTCTCCTCGCCGCGGAAGGTGAACTTCTTCTCCTCACCCTCGCCCTCGGTGTCCACGACCACGATGTGGCCCGGACGCAGCTCGCCGAAGAGGATCTTCTCCGAGAGCACGTCCTCGACCTCGCGCTGGATCGTCCGGCGCAGCGGCCGGGCGCCCAGGACCGGGTCGTAGCCCCGCTTGGCCAGCAGCTTCTTGGCGTCACCGCTGAGCTCGATGCCCATGTCGCGGTCCTTGAGCCGCTCGTCCACCTTGGCGATCATGAGGTCGACGATCTGGATGATGTCGTCCTCGGTGAGCTGGTGGAAGACCACGGTGTCATCGACACGGTTCAGGAACTCGGGGCGGAAGTGCTGCTTCAGCTCCTCGTTGACCTTGGCCTTCATCCGCTCGTAGCCGGTCTTCACATCGCCCTGGGCGGCGAAGCCCAGGTTGAAGCCCTTGGAGATGTCCCGGGTGCCGAGGTTGGTGGTCATGATGATCACCGTGTTCTTGAAGTCCACGACCCGGCCCTGGGAGTCGGTCAGCCGACCGTCCTCCAGGATCTGCAGCAGCGAGTTGAAGATGTCCGGGTGGGCCTTCTCGACCTCGTCGAAGAGGACCACGGAGAACGGCTTGCGACGCACCTTCTCGGTGAGCTGGCCGCCCTCCTCGTAGCCCACGTATCCGGGCGGGGAGCCGAAGAGCCGCGAGACGGTGTGCTTCTCGCTGAACTCCGACATGTCGAGCGAGATCATCGCGTCCTCGTCGCCGAAGAGGAACTCGGCGAGGGTCTTGCTGAGCTCGGTCTTACCGACGCCGGACGGGCCCGCGAAGATGAACGAGCCACCGGGGCGCTTGGGGTCCTTGAGGCCCGCACGCGTGCGCCGGATGGCCTGGGAGAGCGCCTTGATGGCGTCCTTCTGGCCGATGACGCGCTTGTGCAGCTCGTCCTCCATGCGCAGCAGCCGGGAGGACTCCTCCTCGGTGAGCTTGAAGACCGGGATGCCGGTGGCCGTGGCCAGGACCTCGGCGATCAGCTCCTCGTCGACCTCGGCGACGACGTCCATGTCGCCGGCCTTCCACTCCTTCTCCCGCTTCGCCTTGGCGGCCAGGAGCTGCTTCTCCTTGTCGCGCAGGCCCGCGGCCATCTCGAAGTCCTGCGAGTCGATCGCGGACTCCTTCTCCCGGCGCACATCGGCGATCTTCTCGTCGAATTCGCGCAGGTCCGGCGGTGCGGTCATCCGGCGGATCCGCATCCGGGAACCGGCCTCGTCGATCAGGTCGATCGCCTTGTCCGGCAGGAAGCGGTCCGAGATGTAGCGGTCGGCCAGGGTGGCGGCCGCGACCAGGGCCGAGTCCGTGATCGAGACGCGGTGGTGCGCCTCGTAGCGGTCCCGCAGGCCCTTGAGGATCTCGATGGTGTGCGGCAGCGACGGCTCGGCGACCTGGATGGGCTGGAAGCGGCGCTCCAGGGCCGCGTCCTTCTCCAGGTACTTGCGGTACTCGTCGAGCGTGGTCGCGCCGATGGTCTGGAGCTCGCCCCGCGCCAGCATCGGCTTCAGGATGCTCGCGGCATCGATCGCGCCCTCGGCGGCACCCGCACCCACCAGGGTGTGGAGCTCGTCGATGAACAGGACGATGTCGCCGCGGGTGCGGATCTCCTTGAGCACCTTCTTCAGGCGCTCCTCGAAGTCACCGCGGTAGCGGGAGCCGGCGACCAGGGCGCCCAGGTCCAGGGTGTAGAGGTGCTTGTCCTTGAGGGTCTCGGGCACCTCGCCCTTGACGATGGCCTGGGCCAGTCCCTCGACGACCGCCGTCTTACCGACGCCGGGCTCGCCGATGAGGACCGGGTTGTTCTTGGTGCGGCGCGAGAGCACCTGCATGACCCGCTCGATCTCCTTCTCGCGCCCGATGACCGGGTCGAGCTTGGATTCGCGGGCGGCCTGGGTGAGATTGCGGCCGAACTGGTCCAGGACGAGCGAGGTGGAGGGAGTGCCCTCCGCCGGGCCGCCGGCGGTGGCGGCCTCCTTGCCCTGGTAGCCGGAGAGCAGCTGGATGACCTGCTGCCGAACCCGGTTCAGATCGGCGCCCAGCTTCACGAGGACCTGGGCGGCGACGCCCTCGCCCTCGCGGATCAGGCCGAGCAGGATGTGCTCCGTACCGATGTAGTTGTGACCGAGCTGAAGGGCCTCGCGGAGCGACAGCTCCAGGACCTTCTTGGCACGGGGGGTGAAGGGGATGTGCCCGGACGGGGCCTGCTGGCCCTGCCCGATGATCTCCTCCACCTGCTGGCGGACCGCCTCGAGCGAAATCCCGAGGCTCTCCAGGGCCTTAGCGGCGACACCCTCACCCTCGTGGATCAGGCCCAGGAGGATGTGTTCGGTGCCGATGTAGTTGTGGTTGAGCATCCGGGCCTCTTCCTGAGCCAGGACGACAACCCGCCGCGCGCGGTCGGTGAACCTCTCGAACATCGTTAATCGCTCCTCAGAGCGGTCAGAAAGATCGGGGACGATCCCCTCCCTGTCCTTCCGCATGCTAGTCCCGCAACCCGGGACAGCTCATTCCAACTGCCGACAACCGTCCGGATCACCCCCGCTCGCACGGGGCAAACAGCCACTGGCCTCCTGCCCGAACAGCCGACAACTGCTTCAACCCGATGGTGCGAGACGATGTTCCCGCAGGCCAGGCATCTACGCCCACCGCCAGTACGCCGATGGCGAACGCCGCTTTCTCCCGACACGCGGACCGCCCCTCCCCACTAGGGATGTCTTACCCGCAAGCACAGATACTCCATGCCGTGAGGGCCGGTTCCATCCGCTATGGGCGAACAACCTTGCGCCCGTTCACCGGCCCTGCAGGACCCCTTACGGGTACGGGGCGCGCACGGGCCGGTACGGAACGTCATCGCGTACGGAGATCATCACGTTCGAACGCCACCGTCCGCGTAACCGAGCGGGCGGGCGGGGAGTTCTGCCGGGCATGATCCTCAGGGCCCACGGCGCGGAGCCGTCCGCACCGGCCGCCCGGTCACGCTGGTACGAGCGTGAGCTGGGCTGGCCGACGGCCGGCAGCGATCCCGTCGAATTGCTCACGGGGGTGGCCTTCGACGTCATCGAACTGCCGACCGTGGCCGGTTTCGCGATGCTGCGGCGCGTACCGCGGACCGGTCCGGTCGCGGTGGAGGGCGCCTGGATGCGGCTCCTGGTGGCCGCCGGCAGCGCGGACGAGCTTCCGGGGCTGCTCGACTGGCTGGAGTGGGGCGGTGTGGCCCTGGACCTGGGCGCGATCGGCGCCGGAGGCCGGATCACCGCGCCATGCCCCGCCCGCTCCCGGCCCCCGTCCCTGGGCGCCGGGCCGCCCGGTGAGCGATGCCCGCAGGAGGCCGCCGTATGGCTGCGACCTCCCGACGCGAAGGGCGGGGTGGAGCCGACGCTGCCGCGGGCAGGCTTCGGGGGCGATGGGGGCGCCCCCGATCTCGTACGGCTCGTGAGCGCGGCGGCCACGGAGTGCCACCGAGCCCGGTTGGTGCGCGCCCTGCCACTGCCCAGGCAGCGGCGAGCCGGGGAAGGGTGACGCGCTCAGCCGTTGGCCTTCTCATACGCCTCACGGACGGTCGCCGGAACACGGCCGCGGTCGTTGACCTCGTAGCCGTTCTCCTTCGCCCAGGCGCGGATCTTCGCGGTGTCCTGGCCGCCACCGCCCGCCGCCGCGCGCGCCTTGCCCCGGCCGCCGGAGGCCCGGCCACCGGTGCGCCGGCCGCCCTTGGTGTACGGCTCCAGGGCGTCACGGAGCTTGTCCGCGTTGGCGGTGGTGAGGTCAATCTCGTAGCTCTTGCCGTCCAGAGCGAACGTCACGGTCTCGTCCGCCTCGCCGCCGTCGAGGTCGTCGACAAGAAGGACCTGAACCTTCTGTGCCATGGGGTTCCTTTCAGGGAAAACCGGGGGGCTCGGGGCGCGGCGTTAGCCGCTGATGACTCACCCCCCAGGTAATTACACTACGGGAGAATAGGAAACCGCTTTTCCCGGAAAAACACAAACCCCCCGGGAAGGTTCGAGCGATCGGCCAAGCGGGAAGCCTCATGGAAGGCGATGTTCCGGAGCTATGTGATAGGGGCGCGATTCGGACATAGAGCCCGCGATCACAGTTGCAGAAGCATCCGGCTGTTGCCAAGGGTGTTCGGCTTCACCCGTTCGAGACCAAGGAACTCGGCGACGCCCTCGTCATAGGAACGCAGGAGCTCGCTGTAGACATCGCCGTCGACCGGCGTCTCGCCGATCTCCACGAAGCCGTGCTTGGTGAAGAAGTCGACTTCGAAGGTGAGGCAGAAAATGCGCCGCACGCCCAGCCAGCGTGCCGTCTGCAGCAGCTTGTCAAGCACCAGATGCCCTACACCGGTGCCCTTGAGAGTCCGATCGACGGCGAGAGTGCGGACCTCCGCGAGGTCTTCCCACATGACGTGCAGCGCTCCGCAGCCAATGACCTCGGCGTCCTCGTCGCGCTCGGCGACCCAGAACTCCTGGATGTCCTCGTAAAGCGTCACGGTGGCTTTGTCGAGCAGGATGCGATCGTCCACGTACGAGTCGATGAGGCGACGCACCGCCCGAACATCGCTGGTCCGGGCACGGCGGACGGTGACTACTTTTGATAGTGGGGAGGACATGAGCGGACGCTATCGCCCCGTGTCATCGCCCCGACTCACCGGGTCTCTCCCCCGGCTCCCCCAGTTGTGCGACGCGCATGGCATCCCGTAGTGCGTCGCGCTGCTCTTCGGACATCATCCCGAAGAACGCGACGAGTGCGGCCGCGGGGTTGTCACTGGTCGACCACGCTTCGTTCATCAGTGCGGCCGAGTAGGCGGCGCGCGTGGAGACCGCGGCATATCGATAGGCGCGGCCTTCCACCTCACGGCGCAGCCAGCCCTTGTGATGCAGGTTGTCCATTACGGTCATGACCGTGGTGTAGGCGATCGAGCGTTCCCGCTGAAGGTCTTCCAGGACTTCCCGGACCGTGACCGGGCGGTTCCACTTCCACACCCGCGTCATGACCGCGTCTTCGAGATCTCCCAATGGCCGAGGCACACCGAGAATAATAGTGGGAGATGTCGCGAATGTCCGGAGGGTTGGGCGGTTGGACGCGAAAAGCCACACGCCCCGGGACGCGACGCGTCCGCGGGGCGTGGTCCGGCGTGATCGATCCGCTCAGGAGGTCTCGCGCTCCGGCGCCGGGCGCTCGGCCTCGGCGCGGGCCGCCAGCGCGGCGTCCACCGCGGCGTCCTCCTTGGACTTGTTGGCGCCGCCCTGGCTCTTCACCATCGTCACGATGAGCGCGGTGAAGGCCACGGCCATCACGACGGGCGGGACCAGCGCGGAGACGTAATCCATGACTCTCGGCCTCCTTTTGCTCGAGACCACCAGATTACGCGGCGCGCCGCGGCCGCCCGGAGCCGGGCACCGGTCCCGGGCGGGGCGTCCCGGGCCGGCCGGTCAGGCGGAGCGGACCCCGGCGCCGGGTGCGAGCCCCGACTCGCGCTCCGGCGGCGGTGAGGGGCGGCGGCGCTTGGGCGGGAAGACCTCCGCCGGCGTGGGCACCGGACGTCCCGGGCGCGGCGCCCGGCGGCCCGGCTCCCTTCGCTTCGGCTCCTCGCGGTCGCCGTGCTCCGGCGGGGTGGGCTTCTTACGGGGCTCACGCTTCGGCTCGTCGGACTGGCGCACGGCCTCCCGCACGGCCTCGGGCCCCTTCCTGGCGGACCCCCGCGCGGCCGTCCCGGACGCCGCCGGGACCCCGCCGGGCAGGGCACGCAGCCGGGGCGCCACGGGGCGCGTACGCGGCTCCACGACGGCGCCGGCGCGCTCCGCGAGCCGGGCGCGCACGCCCAGCTCGGCAAGGAGCTCGCACTGGCTCAGCAGCGCGCGCCGGCGCGTGGCCTCACCGCCCCCGGCGGCCGACCCGCACAGCGCGCGGAGCGCGGCCAGATCCTCGGCCAGCGGCTCGTAACCGGCCGCCAGGGCGCCCTGGAGCTGCTCGAGATAGCCGACGGCGGCGCCGGGCAGGGCGGCGCGGTAGCGGGCGAGCTCGTCGAGCAGGAACGCTCGCAGCCGCCCGCCCTCGCGGACCGCTTCGTCCACGGCCTCGGCGAGCCGGAGACAGTCCTGGACCTCCTCCGCCCGGTCCGGGCCGAGGGGGCCGGCAGAGGGGGTGACGGGGTCGGGTTGGAGGGCGATGGCGAGGGCGCGTCGGAGCACACGCAGCTCATCCGCACTGAACGCCATTCCGCCGCGGGATCCATATGGCGTGGGCATGGGGCGACTTTAAGTGCTAAGCGGACAAATTTCGCTGAGCGCCGGACGGTGCGGCGCGTTGCGGACGCCGAGCCGCCATACGGGGGAAGCGCCGGACGGGACCGCGCCGAGGCGGTCCCGTCCGGACCCGGCACCCGGGGGCGGACCGTCGCATCCGGGTGCCGGTGTACATGGTCGACGGCCGTTCCGCTTGTCAATACGGAATTCGATGTGCCGTCTTTCCCTTGACCGCCCCTTGACCCATTGGCGAAGAGCGATCAGTTGCGCATGACGAATCCCGAGTGCGGGAATTCGTTTCGGAATGCCGTCAATGCGGTCGAGCACCCGGGTGAAGAGCAGGTGAAGAGCTGATCACCGGTGCTCAGCCGCGCGAGACGTTCCGCTCGTAGACCAGTCTGAGGCCGATCAGGGTCAACCAGGGCTCATGCTCATCGATCACTGAGGATTCTCCTAGCACCATGGGCGCCAGCCCGCCGGTGGCGATCACGGTGACGTCCTCCGGGTCCTGGGCGAGCTCGCGCGCCATACGGCGGACGATTCCGTCCACCTGGCCCGCGAAGCCGTAGAGGATGCCGGACTGCATGGCCTCCACCGTGTTCTTCCCGATCACGCTGCGTGGCCGGGCCAGCTCGATCTTGCGCAATTGCGCCCCGCGTACGCCGAGCGCCTCGACCGAGATCTCGATGCCCGGGGCGATCACCCCGCCCACGTACTCCCCGCGCGCGCTGACCGCGTCGAAGGTCGTCGCGGTGCCGAAGTCGACCACCACGCACGGGCCCTCGTACAGCTCGACGGCGGCCAGCGCGTTGATGATCCGGTCGGCACCGACCTCCTTGGGGTTGTCCACCAGGATCGGCACACCGGTCTTCACGCCGGGCTCGACCAGGACGGACGGCACATCGCCGTAGTAGCGGCGGGTCACCTCGCGCAGCTCGTGGAGGACGGAGGGGACGGTGGAGCAGATGGAGATGCCCGCGATGCCGTCACCCAGCTCCTCGCCGAGCAGCGGGTGCATGCCCATCAGGCCCTGGAGCAGGACGGCGAGTTCATCGGCGGTACGGCGGGCGTCGGTGGAGATCCGCCAGTGCTCGACGATCTCGTCGCCGTCGAAGAGGCCGAGCACGGTATGCGTATTGCCGACGTCGATGGTCAGGAGCATCGCTTACTTCTCCTCGGCCTCGCGCAGGTCCAGGCCGATGTCCAGGATCGGGGAGGAGTGGGTGAGCGCGCCGACCGCCAGATAGTCGACGCCCGTCTCGGCGTACGTACGGGCGCTCGCGAGCGTCAGCCGTCCCGAGGACTCCAGCGCGGCGCGCCCGGCGACCAGCTCGACGGCCTCGCGGGTCCGCTCCGGGGTGAAGTTGTCCAGCAGGATGAGATCCGCGCCCGCCTCCAGGACCGGCGGGATCTGCTCCAGGGTGTCGACCTCGACCTCGATCGGCACATCCGGGAACTCGGCCCGTACGGCGCCGAACGCCTCCGCGACACCGCCCGCCGCGATCACGTGGTTGTCCTTGACCAGCGCGGCGTCCGAGAGCGACATCCGGTGATTGACCCCGCCGCCGCAGCGCACCGCGTACTTCTCCAGGGCGCGCAGTCCCGGGGTGGTCTTACGGGTGTCACGGACCTTGGTCTTCGTTCCCTCGAGGGCGTCGGCCCACGCACGGGTCGCCGTCGCGATACCGGAGAGCCGGCACAGCAGGTTGAGCGCGCTGCGCTCGCCGGTGAGCAGGTCGCGGGTGCGGGTGCGGACGCTGAGCAGCTTCTGGCCGGGCTCCACCCGGTCGCCGTCCTCCGCGTGCCGCTCGACCTCGAACTCGTCCGTGCAGACCACGGACAGGACCGCCTCGGCGATCCGCAACCCCGCGACGGTGCCCGCCTCACGGGCCGTGAAGTCGCCGGTGGCGAAGGCGTCCTCGGGGACGGTGGCCACGGTGGTGACGTCCACGCCCTGGTCGAGGTCCTCCTCGATGGCCATATGGGCGATGTCCTCGACCTGGATGGGGTCGAGTCCGGCGCGGATCAGCAGCTCGGCCAGGTCGGGGTCCAGACCGCACTCCATCGGGTCGAGTTCACCGTCGTCACCGCCGCAGCCGCAGGCGTCGCCGCAGCCGCCCTCCTCACCGGGGCCGCCGATCTGGAGCAGCGGCAGGGACACGGGTGGCCGGCGGTCTTCGGAAGTGCTGCTGCTCACGGGTGGGACTCCGTCTCGGCTCGGGGGGTGGTCGATGGGGGAAACGCTTCGGAGTCCGTGGAACGGACATCGAGGGTGCCGTCCGGACGGAGGGTGACCAGCAGGTGGCGGCGCCAGGCGGCGTCGTCCCGCTCGGGGCGGTCCTCGCGCCAGTGGCAACCGCGGGTCTCCTCGCGGCGGAGCGCGGCGGCCACCAGGACCCGGGCGACGAGATGGAGGTTGGTGGCTTCCCAGGTCTCGACCCCGGGCTCGGCCGTCTTGCCGTCCCGCCGCAACTGCGCCGCGGCGTCGTCCTGGACGCGCTCCAGCCGGTCGGCGGCGCGGGCCAGGCTCTCGGCGGAGCGGAGCACGCCGGCGCCGTGGGTCATGATGTGCTGGATTTCGTAGCGGGCCTCGGAGGCGAGCAGGGGCGCGTCGCCGGAAGCAGCGGGAGCCGATGGCCTGGTCTGCTCCGCGGGCCGCTCGCGTCCCGCGGACTCCGCCCCGGCGGTGATGTCCGCCGCGATGCGCTCCGCGAAGACCAGGCCCTCCAGAAGGGAGTTGGAGGCCAGGCGGTTGGCGCCGTGGACGCCGGTGCAGGCGACCTCCCCGCAGGCGTAGAGACCGGGGACGGTGGTGCGGCCGCGCAGATCGGTGCGGACCCCGCCGCTCGCGTAGTGCGCGGCCGGGGCGACCGGGATGGGCTCGGTCACCGGGTCGATGCCGTGGGCGCGGCAGGCGGCGAGGATGGTCGGGAAGCGCCGCTCCCACATCGTGGCCCCGAAGTGGCGCGCGTCCAGGTACATGTGCTCGGCGCCGCGCTCCTGTATCCGCCGCATGATGCCCTTGGCGACGATGTCACGGGGCGCCAGCTCGGCCAGCTCGTGCTGTCCCCGCATGAACCGCACCCCGTCGGCGTCCACGAGATGGGCGCCCTCGCCGCGCACGGCCTCCGAGACCAGCGGCTGCTGGCCCTCCGCATCCGGGCCCAGCCACAGCACCGTGGGATGGAACTGCACGAACTCCAGGTCGCTGACCTCGGCCCCCGCGCGCAGCGCGAGCGCGACCCCGTCGCCGGTGGAGACGGCGGGGTTGGTGGTGGCGGAGAAGATCTGGCCCATGCCGCCCGTGGCGAGCACGACCG
Source organism: Streptomyces yongxingensis (assembly GCF_055597465.1). Lineage (NCBI taxonomy): Bacteria > Bacillati > Actinomycetota > Actinomycetes > Kitasatosporales > Streptomycetaceae > Streptomyces > Streptomyces yongxingensis. The sequence continues at coordinate 6,092,123 of NZ_CM145717.1, read as the reverse complement.
CGTCCGCCCGCACCGCGCCCACGCCGTCCCGCCGGCCCTCGCCCATGACGTGCAGGGTGACCCCGGCCGCCCGGCCGGAGCCGTCCTTGAGCAGGTCGAGCACCAGGGCGTTCTCCACGGTGTCGATACCGGCCGCGCGGACCGCGTCGACCAGGGCCCGGGAGATCTCCGCGCCGGTCGCGTCGCCGCCCGCGTGGGCGATCCGGCGGCGGTGGTGGCCGCCCTCGCGGGTCAGCAGGATCTCGCCCGTGGCGTCGTCGGCGTCGAAGCGGGCGCCGGTGGCGATGAGCCGGCGCACCGCGTCGGGCCCCTCGGTGACCAGCGCCCGCACCGCCTGCTCGTCGCAGAGCCCGGCGCCGGCCACCAGGGTGTCGTCCAGGTGTTGCTCGGGGGTGTCGCCCTCGCCGAGGGCGGCGGCTATGCCGCCCTGGGCCCAGCGCGTGGAGCCGTCGTCCAGGCGGGCCTTGGTGACCACGGTGACCTTGGCCCCGGCCGCGGCGCAGCGCAGCGCAGCGGTCAGCCCGGCGACCCCGGATCCGACGACCACGACATCGGCCTCGGTGGCCCAGCCGGGGGCAGGGGCGCGCAGGGCGGGGGCGGCGCTCTCGGCCGCCGGGCGCCCGGTCGGACGGGTCATCGGGCGGCTCCGATCCACAGGCGCAGGTTGTCTATCAGGCGGGTGGCGCCGACCTTGGCGGCGACGGCCAGCACGGCCTCGCCGGTGTGTCCGTCGGAGACCTCGGTGAAGTCGGCGGGGTCGACCAGGCCCAGATAGTCCAGGACGAGCGGCGGCTCAAGCCCCGCCGCCTCGTCGAGCACCGCGCGCGCCGCCGACCGCACCGCGGCGGGCGACGCGACCCGTATGAGCTCGTGCTCCTCGGACCCGGCCGGGCCCTCCCCGGCCGCCAGCAGCCCCGCGTCGCGCCCCGCGAACAGCGCCCGGGACAGGGCCAGCGCGGTGTCCCGCTCCTGGGCCGTCAGATAGCGGTTACGGCTGGAGAGGGCGAGCCCGTCGCCCTCCCGGACGGTGGGGACGCCGACGATCTCCACGGGAAAGTTCAGGTCGCGGACCATCCGGCGGACCAGCGACAGCTGCTGCGCGTCCTTCTCGCCGAAGAAGGCGATGTCGGGGCGGGTGAGATGGAGCAGCTTGGCGACGACGGTGAGCATCCCGTCGAAGTGGCCGGGGCGCGAGGCGCCCTCGTAGCGCTCGCCCAGGGTCCCGGCGGTGATCCGGACGCCCGGCTCACCGTCCGGGTACACCTCCTCGGCGGTGGGGGCGAAGACGATGTCCGCGCCCGCCTCGGCCGCGACCTTGAGGTCGGCGTCGAGGGTGCGCGGATAGCGGTCGAGGTCCTCGCCCGCGCCGAACTGCAGCGGATTGACGAAGACGGTGACGGTCACCAGGCCCTTGGCGCCCACCCGGGCGCGGGCGGCGCGGATGAGCGAGGCGTGCCCGTCGTGCAGCGCGCCCATGGTCATCACGACGGCCGTGCGCCCCGGCACGGCGAAGTGGGCGAGCGCCGCGTCCAGATCCGGGCGATGACGGAACAGCTCCACATCCGGCTCCCCTGGAAGCGCCTTGGTCCACAGCTTCGGGCTCATGCCTCACTACCTCCCCGGCCCCGCGCGTCGGTCACGTCCGAGAGCACGCCGAGCAGGTCCTCGGCGAGCTCCGGCTTGAGCAGTCCGTGCGCGAGCGCCCGGTCCGCGGTCGTACGGGCCATGGCCAGATAGCCGGCGACGGCGTGCGGAGCGTGCCGCCGCAGCTCGGCGACATGGGCGGCGACCGTGCCCGCGTCGCCGCGCGCGACCGGACCGGTGAGCGCGGCGTCGCCGCTGCGCAGCGCGTTGTCCAGCGCGGCGCCGAGGAGGGGGCCGAGCATCCGGTCGGGGGCCTCGACCCCGGACGCGCGCAGCAGCTCCAGGGACTGGGCGACCAGCGTGGTGAGGTGGTTGGCGCCGATGGCGAGGGCGGCGTGATAGAGCGGACGGGACTCCTCCGCGATCCACTCGGGCTCCCCGCCCATCTCGATGACCAGCGCCTCGGCCGCCAGCCGCAGCTCCTCGGGGGCGGTGACGCCGAAGGAGCAGCCGGCCAGCCGCTGAACGTCCACCGAGGTGCCGGTGAAGGTCATCACGGGGTGCAGCGCGAGCGGCAGCGCACCGGCCCGCAGCGCGGGCTCCAGCACGCCGACGCCGTAGCGGCCGGAGGTGTGCACCAGGAGCTGGCCGGGGCGCACCGCGCCGGTCTCGGCGAGGCCGGCGACCAGCTCGGGCAGCGCGTCGTCGGGGACGGTGAGCAGCACCAGTTCGGCCCGCGCCAGCACCTCGGAGGGCGGCACGACGGGGACTTCGGGGAGCAGGGCGGCGGCCCGGCGCACGGAGGCGTCGGAGACACCGGACGCGGCGACCGGGCGGTGCCCGGCCAGTCTCAGCGAGGCGGCGAGGGCCGGGCCGACGCGGCCCGCGCCGACGACCCCGACGGTGAGCCGGGCAGGTCGGTCCTGCGGCTCAGGCAGTGGTTGAGCGTTCACGCGGCAACGGCCTTCCGTTCCAGTCCTCAGGGGTACCGGACGATTCCCCGCCATGCTACGCGAGTGTTTCCGGGGGGTTTGGCCGCACGCCCGGGCCTGTGGACAACTCTGTGGTCCGATGGACAGGCGTGCGACATGATCAGCCCATGACGGACGGGACGGACGAGGCAGACGAGATGGACGGCACGGGCGGCGAGACGGAGCGGGCCACGCGGGCGCGCCGCCGCGCGGCCTGGCACGGCGCCGAGCGGACGCTCGCCCGCGGGCCCGCGGAGGTGCGGATCGCCGAGCGGCTGGCCGCCCTCACGACCGCCCTTGACGCCGACACCCCGTCGTACGACGGGGACGGCTGGGTGGACATCTACGGCGACGGCATCGTCGAGGAGCTCGAGCGGCGGGTCGCCGAGCTGCTCGGTATGGAGGCCGCGGCGTTCTTCCCCACCGGCACCATGGCGCAGCAGGTCGCGCTGCGCTGCTGGGCGGGGCGCACCGGCAGCCCGGTGGTGGCGCTGCATCCGCTGTCCCATCTGGACATGCACGAGCGGGACGCGTATCTGACGGTGAGCGGGCTGCGCGCGGTCCGTCCGACGAGCGAGCCGCGGCCGCCGACGGCCGAGGAGATCCGGGACCTGGACGAGCCGTTCGGCACCCTCGCCCTCGAACTCCCGCTGCGCGACGCAGGATTCGTGCTGCCCGAGTGGGAAGAGCTGGTCGCGGCCGTGGAGGCGGCCCGGGAGCGGGACGCGGTGGTGCACTTCGACGGGGCGCGGCTGTGGGAGTGCACGGCGCACTTCGGCCGGGAGCTGCCGGAGATCGCCGCCCTGGCGGACTCCGTCTACGTGTCCTTCTACAAGTCGCTCGGCGGCCTCTCGGGAGCGGCGCTGGCCGGTCCCGAGACCCTGGTGACGGAGGCCAGGGCGTGGCGCCACCGGTACGGCGGCCAGCTCTTCCAGCAGTGGCCGGCGGCGCTGGCCGCGCTGGACGGCCTGGACCGCGAGCTGCCGAGGCTGCCGTCGTACGTGGCGCACGCGCGGGTCGTGGCCAAGGCGCTGCGGACGGCGTTCACGGCCGCGGGGGTGGGGTGGTCCCGGGTGCACCCGGAGGTGCCGCACACCCACCAGTTCCAGGTGTGGCTGCCGTATCCGGCGGCGGTGCTGGACGAGGCGGGGGTGCGGCTGGCGGAGGAGACCCGGACGGTGCTGTTCCGTCGCTGGCGGGAGCCGGGGCCGCCCGGCCTGGCCACGACGGAGCTGACGGTCGCCTCATCCGCACTCGAGTGGACGGCCGACGACGTCACGGCCGCGACCGGCGCCTTCCTCGCCCTGGTCCGGGAGCTCATGGAGGCCCGGGAGCTCACGGAGGGCTGACCGGCGCCGCGCGAACACCTCCCTGATCGCCCTTACGGCGCGCAGGGCGTCCGTAAGGCGGCCATGGCGGCTGCGGCGGGCCGGGCGCCCGGCCATCACGGCCCGGACGTCGCGGTACTCCCGCAGCTCCCGGAGGGTGCGCCAGTCGTGCAGGCCCGGTGCGGGCGGGGCGGGCTCGCCGCGCTGGGCGGCCCGGTACAGGTCGAGTACGTAACTCTCGGTGAGGGACATGGCTCGACGGTCCGCCCGGCCCCGGGCGCCGGTCACGCCGTTTGACGATCGGCGTCAAACGAAGGCGACGCCGGGTCCTGGCTCCCGCACCATGGGCTCATGGCCAATGTCATCGACATCGCCGGGCTGCCGCCCGAGCGCATCGTCTTCAGCCCGTCCCCGCTCGCCGAGCTGGGCGCCGCGCTCCATGTGCTGTCCGAGCCCGGCCACCACCCCGGGCTGCACGGCTGGGCCACCGCCACCGCCTCGGCGCTCAAGCCGGATCTCGCGGACCGGCTCTGCGAGGCGGACTTCCTGTGGCGCTCCGCCCGCTCCGACCTGCTGCTCCCGGCCGCCCCCGGGGCGACGCTCGCCGAGGAGCTGGACGCGCTGGACCGGATCGACGACGAGGCGTTCGTGGCGGCCGCCTTCGAGATCGCCTGCTCCGCCTCGTACACCCGGCACACCCCCTCACCGCTGGTCGACGCGGGCGAACGGGCCCGGGTCCGCGAGATGGCGGCCGCCCGGGGGCCGCGGCAGGCGGCCTTCGCCGACCGCATGCTGGAGGACCCGGACGGGCTGCGGGTCTGGTTGCGGCGGCTGCTGGAGGACTGCGACCAGGCGTTCTTCGCCGACACCTGGCGGCGGACGCGGATCCAGCTCGCCGCCGACGCCCGCCACAAGGCGGAGCTGCTGCGGCACAAGGGGCTCGCGGAGGCGCTGACGTCGACCTCGGCCGCGCTGTCGCTGTCGGAGGACGGGGAGAGCATCCTGGTCGACAAGTTGGCGGGCGGCCGTACGACGGCGTACGGCGACGGCGTCACCTTCATCCCGACCGCCTTCGGCTGGCCGCACCTCATCGTCCTGCACGCCCCCGGCTGGCGCCCGGTGATCCAGTACCCGGTCGCCACCCCCGAACTGCCCCCGCCCGCCGCCCTGGAGCTCGTCCAGCGCCGCCTCGAGGCCCTGGCCCACCCGATGCGGATGCGGCTGTGCCGCACCCTGGCCCGCGGCCCGCACACCACCGGTGAGCTCTCCGAGTCGTACGGCATCACGCCCCCGGAGGTCTCCCGCCACATCGCCGTGCTGAAGAAGGCCGGTCTCGTCACCACCCGCCGCCGCGGCCGCTATGTGCTGCACCAGCTCGACCTGCCGTCGGTGGCCCGGCTGGGCAGCGACTTCCTGGAGAGCGTTCTGCGATAGGGCGCCGGCCCCGCCTAAAATGTTCACCGCACGGTGAACGCTGTCGGAACGGCGAGCGGCGGAGGAGCGGCGATGAGCAACCGAAGCCACCGGTCCGCACCGCGGCACACCCACCCCGACGACGTCCCCGTGCGGACCGCGCTCGCGGCACTCGCCGACCCCGTACGGCTCCAACTGGTCCGCGAACTCGCCACGGCGGCCGACTGGGAGCACACCTGCGGCACCTTCGACGTCCCCGTGGGCAAGGCGGCCCTCAGCCACCACTTCTCGGTGCTGCGCGCGGCCGGGCTGATCGAGCAGCGCGACCTGGGCCCCAAGCGGGTCAACCGGCTGCGCCGCCCCGAGTTCGACCAGCGCTTCCCCGGACTGCTCGACCTGGTCCTCCGCGAGCGCCCGCAGAACGGCGAGGACGCACGGTAAGACGGCCGGACGAAACGGTAAGGCGACCGCTCCCACCGTAAGACGGCCATGCCAACCGTAAGGACGCCACGTCAACCGTAAGGCCGTCGCCTCCGTAAGGCCGTCGCCTCAGCGGGCCGGTCCGGTCGACCCCCCGGCCCGGACCAGTCCGGTCTCGTAGGCCATCACCACCACCTGCACCCGGTCCCGCAGCTCCAACTTGGTGAGGATGCGGCCGACATGGGTCTTCACGGTCGCCTCGGACAGCACCAGCCGCGCCGCGATCTCGCCGTTCGACAGCCCCTGCGCGACCAGCATCACGACCTCGCGCTCCCGGTCGGTGAGCCGGTCCAGCTCCGGACGGGCCCGGCCCCCGGGGCCACCGGCTCCGCCGCCCGGCAGCATCGGCGCGAACCGGTCCAGCAGCCGGCGCGTCGTGCTGGGCGCGACCACCGCGTCACCGCTGTGCACCGCGCGGATCGCCGCGAGCAGCTCGCCCGGCGGCACGTCCTTGAGCATGAAGCCGCCCGCCCCGGCCTTGAGCGCGGAGAAGGCGTACTCGTCCAGGTCGAACGTGGTCAGGATGATGACCTTCGGCGCCCCGTCCCGCTCGCATATCCGCCGGGTCGCCTCCACCCCGTCCAGCTTGGGCATCCGGACGTCCATCAGGATGACGTCCACCTCGGTGGAGCGCAGCACCTGGAGCGCCTCCACCCCGTCGCCCGCCTCGGCGACGACCTCCATATCGGGCTGGGCCGCGAGCACCATCCGGAAGCCGGTGCGCAGCAGCACTTGGTCATCGACGAGCATGACGCGGATCGACATCCCGGACGGTCCCTTCCCTCTGGCCTGACAGCCGGCCTACAGCACCTATCAGATGGCTCAACGAACCGGCTTCAGCGGCAGCAGCGCGCTGATCCGGAAGCCGCCGCCCGGCCGAGGGCCCGCGTCGAGCGTGCCGCCCACCATGCCGACGCGCTCCCGCATCCCGATCAGACCATGGCCGCTGCCGTCGGCGCCGCCGTCCTCGTACATCTCCTGCTGCGCACCCCGCCCGTCGTCCTCGACCAGCAGCCCGAGCCCGTCGTCGAAGTAGGTGAGGCGGACGCTCGCGCCCACGTCCGGGCCGCCGTGCTTACGGGTGTTGGTGAGCGCCTCCTGCACGATGCGGTACGCGGTCAGCTCGACCCCGCTGGGGAGCTGGCGCGGGCTGCCCACGACCTTGAAGTCCACCGGGAGCCCGGCGCCGCGCACCTGCTCCACCAGCTCGTCGATCTGCTCGACGTCCGGCTGCGGGACGTAAGTGTTCTCCTCGCCCGGCTCCCCGGTGCGCAGCACGCCCAGCAGCCGCCGCATCTCGGCGAGCGCCTGGCGGCCGGTGCCGGAGATCGTCTCCAGCGCCTGCCGGGCCTGCTCGGGCGAGGAGTCCATGACGTACGCGGCGCCGTCCGCCTGCACCACCATCACCGACACGTTGTGCGCCACGACGTCGTGCAGCTCCCGTGCGATCCGGGCGCGCTCGGCGGCCACCGCGACCTTGGACTGCGCCTCGCGCTCCTTCTCCAGCCGGGCGGCCCGCTCCTCCAGTTGCGCGTAATAGGCGCGGCGGGTGCGGATCGAGTCGCCGAGCACCCAGGCCAGGACGAAGGGGATGGAGACGAAGACCGCCGAGACCACGTCCTCCCACCAGCCCTGCTGGGAGTGCGGCCAGCGGAGGGTGGCGAGGGGGGCCGCGCTGATCGCCACGCCCAGCGCGAAGCGGGAGGCCGGGCGCGAGGAGGTGACCGCCACCGTGTAGACGATCACCAGCATGGCGAAGTCGGCCACATTGGGCCGGATGTTCGCGGCCATCTGGGCGAGACCGCACAGGATGGCCAGCACCAGCATCTTCTCGGGGGCGCGGCGGCGCAGCGCGATCGTCGCCCCCAGCGCCAGGACGATCGGCACGCCCGCGACGCGGGAGCCCCGGCCCACCGACGCCTCCACGAGCCACAGGAACCCGGACGCGACAAGGAGGACGGCCCAGAAGGTGTCCACCCCTGTCGGATGCCTGCGGAGAAATTCGTAGAGGCGCTGCACGTCACCCAGCGTAGGTATCGCCGGACCCCTCCCGGGTCAGCCCGAGGGGCGATCCGCGACCCCCGGCCCTACTCCCCAAGGTGGAGACCACTCCGCATAGCGTGGCGGTGTGGCGAGTGAGAAGCATGAGTGGAGCGGATGGCGTACGGCGGCCGAACGCGCGCTGTACGGGACGGGCGGCTTCTTCCGCCGCCCGGAGGGCCCGGCGGGGCATTTCCGCACGTCGGTGCATGCCTCACCGCTGTTCGCGCGGGCGGTCGCGGAGCTGCTGTGCCGGGTGGACGAGGCGCTGGGGCACCCGGCCGAGGTGGCGCTGGTGGACCTGGGCGCCGGCCGCGGCGAGCTGCTCACGCGGGTGCTCGCCCTCGCCCCCGGCCTGCCGCACGGGCTGGGCCGGCGGCTGCGTCCGTACGCGGTGGAGCGGGCGGAGCGGCCGGCGGGCCTGGACGGGCGGATCGGCTGGCTCGATGCCCCGCCGGAGGGGTGGACGGGGCTGCTGTTCGCCAATGAGTGGCTCGACAACGTGCCCGTGGACGTGGCCGAGACCGACGCGGACGGCGTGCCCCGCCGGGTCGAGGTGGACCTCGCCTCCTTGGACGGCACCGAGCGGCTGGGCGACCCGGTGGACGGCGAGGACGCCGCGTGGCTGGACCGCTGGTGGCCCCTGGCGGGCGCCGAACCGGGGCTGCGCGCGGAGATCGGCCGTCCGCGCGAGGCGGCCTGGGCGGGGGCCGTCGGCTCCCTGCGGGCGGGCCTCGCGGTCGCCGTCGACTACGCCCACGAACGCGCCACCCGGCCCCCCTTCGGCACGCTGACCGGGTTCCGCGAGGGGCGCGAGGTCCGGCCCGTCCCCGACGGCTCCTGCGATCTGACGGCGCATGTCGCGATGGACGCGTGTGCCGCCGCGTCTGCCGCGTCTGCCGCATCCACCGCGTCCGCCGGGCCCGGCGCCGGGCTGATGACCCAGCGTGAGGCGCTGCGCGCCCTGGGCCTCGAGGCCCGCCGTCCCCCGCTCGCCCTGGCCTCCACCGACCCCACCGCCTACGTCCGCGCCCTCAGCGCGGCGGGCGAGGCCGCGGAGCTGACCGACCCCGCGGGCCTCGGCGCCTTCACCTGGCTCCTCCAGCCGGTGAACCTGCCCCAGGAGGTGCTCCGGCCGTAGGGGTGTCCGGCGGAGCTTGGCGCCTGCGGCGGGCCACGCGGCGGAGCCGCACATCGGCACTTCCCCCTCCCCGCCCCTTCCCGAAACTGGGGCTCCGCCCCAGACCCCGGGCCCTGCCACGCGGCGCATCGATACGCGGCTCCGCCGCGCAGGGGCCCCCGCCGCCTGGGAGCTCCCGCCGCCCGGGGGCTCCCGCCACGTGGAGCCCCCGCCGCGTGGGGCCCCCGCCACCTGGGGACTCCCGCCGCCCGGGGGCTCCCGCCACCTGGGGACTCCCGCCACCTGGGGACTCCCGCCACCTGGGGACTCCCGCCACCTGGGGACTCCCGCCACCTGGGGACTCCGCCACCTGGGGACTCCGCCACCTGGGGGCTCCCGCCACCTGGGCCCCGGGGTCCAGGGGCGGAGTCCCTGGTATCGGGAAGGGGCGGGGAGGGGAACAGCCTGCCGGACAGCCGCACCCAGCAGGGGGCTCACAGGGAGCTGAGAGACTGGTACGCATGACGGAGACGACAGTCGGCATCGGCGGCGCCGCCGAGAGCACGGACATGGTGCTCAACATCGGCCCACAGCACCCCTCCACCCACGGAGTGCTACGGCTGCGGCTGGTCCTCGACGGGGAGCGGATCCAGAGCGCCGAGCCGGTGATCGGCTATATGCACCGGGGTGCGGAGAAGCTCTTCGAGGCGCGCGACTACCGCCAGATCATCATGCTCGCCAACCGCCACGACTGGCTCTCCGCCTTCTCCAACGAACTCGGCGTCGTGCTCGCCGTCGAGCGGATGCTGGGCATGGAGGTCCCCGAGCGCGCGGTGTGGACCCGTACGCTCCTCGCCGAGCTCAACCGGGTCCTGAACCACCTGATGTTCCTCGGCTCCTACCCCCTGGAGCTGGGCGGCATCACGCCGATCTTCTACGCGTTCCGGGAGCGCGAGGACCTCCAGCACGTCATGGAGGAGATCTCCGGCGGCCGGATGCACTACATGTTCAACCGGGTCGGCGGCCTCAAGGACGACCTCCCGGCGGGCTGGCTGGGCCGGGCCCGGCAGGCCGTGGCCGAGGTGCGCTCGCGGATGGGCGTGTACGACGACCTGGTGCTCGGCAACGAGATCTTCCGGGGCCGCACCCGCGGCGTCGGCATCCTGGCCCGTGAGACGGTGCACGCGTACGGGGTCAGCGGCCCCATCGCCCGGGCCTCGGGCGTCGACTTCGATCTGCGGCGCGACGAGCCGTACCTGGCCTACCCGGAACTCCAGGACGTGCTCAAGGTCGCCATCCGCCAGGAGGGCGACTGCCTCGCCCGGTTCGAATGTCTGCTGGAGCAGACGCACGCCTCGCTGGCGCTGGCCGACGCCTGTCTGGACCGGCTGGACGAGCTCCCGCCGGGGCCGATCAACCAGCGGCTGCCGAAGGTGCTCAAGGCGCCCGAGGGCCACACCTACGCCTGGACCGAGAACCCGCTCGGCCTCAACGGCTACTACCTCGTCTCCAAGGGCGAGAAGACGCCGTACCGGCTGAAGCTCCGCTCGGCGTCGTACAACAACATCCAGGCGCTCACCGAGCTGCTGCCGGGCACTCTCGTCGCCGACATGGTGGCGATCCTGGGGTCGCTCTTCTTCGTCGTCGGCGACATCGACAAGTAGGTCGGCGAGGCCGACACGCGGGCGAGCCGCGCGGGCGGTCCCTCACGAGATCGCGCTGCGCAGCTCCCCGAGGTCGATCTGCTCCGTCTCGTCGTGCGCGGTCAGGTCGATGACCTCGCCCACCGCGCCCTTCTGGGACTCCGCCTTCTTGGTCTCCGCCAGGGTCTCGTCGCCGATCACATCCGCGAGGTCCTCCTCGGCGGCCGGTTCGGGCTCCCGCTTCTGCTTCTTCGCCTGCTTCTTCTGGGTGCCGAAGTAGTCGAAGCCGCTCTCCGAACGGGAGGCGGCCCGCCGTGCCGCGGCATACGGCACCACCGCCGAGGCGGCCGTACGGGCGTGGGTGCGCGGCTCCTGCGGGCCGTCGCCGTCCTGCCCGCCGGCCGCCGGGGGCTTCCCCAGCGTGGCGGCACCGTCCTTGCCCCGGCTCTCGCGCCGGCCCTTACGGTCGTCGTGCTCCGCGTCCCGCTCCGGGGTCTGCTCCGAAGTCTCGCCCCGGGCGGCCGCGGCGGCGGCCTGCTCCCGCCGCTCCTTCTGCCGTCGGGCGCTCTCCCTGAGCCGGCTCAGCGCCTCGTCGGCCTTGGCGTACGCGGCGGCCGACGGCAGCCCCGAGGGGAGCTCGTCCGGCTCGTCGTCGGAGTTGACGGAGTCGACCGATTCGGCGGACCCGGCGGCCTCCAGCGCCTTCGCCGGGGACGCGGCCTCCAGCGCGAGCCGGCGGCGGCCCTCCAGGGCGCTGGCCCGCTCGGTCTCGGCCGTGGCGTAGCGGCGCAGCAGCTCGGCGTGCTCGTTGCGGAGCCGGGCGAGTTCGGCGCGCTTGGCGCGCAGCCGGGTGTTGAGCGCGGCGCGGAGCTCGCTCGCCTTCTCGGCGTCCGCCTCGAGCTCCGCGATCCGCTCCTCGTACTTCATCTCCTGGCGCGCGGTCTCGCTCGCGGCCTCCGCGACCCGGCGGCCGGCCGAGCGGTCCCAACGGCGCATCAGGACGGCGCCGACGACCGCGGCGCCGGCCGCGGTCGCGGCAAGCCCACGGATCACGACCGTGTCGCCGACCAGCCAGGCACCGGCGGCGCAGGTTATTGACGCGACTGCGACCGAAGCGGAGGGGAGGAGCCTGTGCAGGGGTGGGGATTGGCGGTGGCGTCCACGTGGCATGGCCCGAAACTTACCGTGCAAAGGGGTCGCTTGGGTGCCCGCCGGGCCAGATCTGTTGTCAATCCGTTGGCAAATGCGGCGGTCGCGCGGCCGAGATCCCTTGCCGAGCCCTTGCCAAGCCCTCCCGAGCGGGGATTTGATCCTACTTCACCAGCCCCTTGTCCCGCAGGTAGTCGTCGGCGACATCCCCCGGCTTGAGCCGCTCGGCGTCAACTTTCTTGTTGAGTTCCCTCAGATCGGCGGTCGTCAGCACCTTGGTGAGCTTGTTCAGCGAGTCCGCGATCTTCTGCGAGCCGGCGGACTTCGCATTCACCACGGGAAGTACGTTGTCGGCATTCTGCAGATTTTTGTCGTCGCGGAGCAGCACGAGCCCGAACTGATCCAGCGTGCTGTCCGTGGTCGTGGTCAGGACCATCTGGTCCTTGCCGTCCTTGACGGCCTGCTTGGCCTGGACGCTGCCGATGTCCAGCGGGTCGATCCCGGCGATGTCGATGCCGTACTTCTTCTCCAGACCCGGCTGGCAGAAGGGCCGCTTGGGGCATTCGTCGCCCGCCGCCAGGGTGACCTTCTGCTTCGACTTCCCGAGGTCGGAGAGCGTCTTGAGATCGTGTTTCCTCGCGAAGTCACCGCTGACCGCGAAGGCGTTCTGGTCCACGGCCTTGCCGGGCTCCAGCACCTTCAGCCCGCGCGGTTCGGCGAGCTTCTTCAGCGCCGCGACCGTCTTGGTCACGTCCGAGGAGGCCACCGGGGCGGCATTCGAGCCGTTCTTCTTCTGGTTGAGGAATTCGGCCAGCGTCGCCGCGTACTCCGGCACGACATCCATCTGGCCCTTCTCCAGGGCCGGTTCATACAGCTCACGGGCGTCCACCGTCTTGATCGAGGTGGAATAGCCGGCGTCCTTCAGAACCCCCGCGTACAGCTCCGCGAGGATCTTCGACTCGGAGAAGGAGGCGGAGCCGATCACCAGCGAGCCCTTGCCCGGTTTACCGGAGCTGTCGCCGCCGCTCGACTTCTCCAGGCTGTCCCCGCCGCAGGCGGTCAGCCCGGCCGCCAGCGCCGCGACCCCCGCCACGGCAGCCGCCGCCCGATTGATCTTATTCATGGTTCCCCATCCGTAGTTGTGGCCGCGGTTGTGTGGCCGCGTTGTCGGCGCATTCCGCGTCATCCGCGCTTTCCGCGTCGTCCGCGATCTATGCCTCATCCGCGCTCTCCGCGCTGTCCGCCCTGGTGTCCGCACGCCTGGCGTCCGGCCGCGGGAAGGCTCGGCCCGCGGGTTCTACGTCGTGAGCGCCGGTGAGGCCGGCGCCTGGTCGGCAGGCGGGCGCCGGGCCGCGGTCGACCGCCGCCCCGTCCTGCGCCGCATCGGGTCGAGCACCAGCCCGAGCACCACGAAGACGCCCTCGACCACCAGCGCGAGGCCCGCGACCAGCACCGCACCGGCCACCACCTGCGGGGTGTCGGTGAGCCGGAAGCCCGCCGTGATGATCCGGCCGAGACCGCCGCCGCCCGGCAGCGCGGCCAGCGTCGCGGTGGCCACGACCTGCACCGCGGCCGTCCGTACGCCCGTCATGATGAGCGGGAACGCCAGCGGCAGCTCGACCCGGCGGATCAGCTGGCCGCCGGTCATCCCCATGCCGCGGGCCGCCTCGACGACCTCCCGGTCCGCCTCGTGCACCCCGACATAGGCGTTGGTGAGCAGCGGCGGGATGGCGAACAGCACCAGCGCGATGATCGTGGGCCACTGGCCGTGCGTCCCCAGCGGGCTGAGCAGCAACAGCACCAGTACGGCGAAGGTGGGCACGGCGCGCCCCGCGTTGGAGATGTTCACCGCGAGCGCGCCGCCCTTGCCGATGTGGCCGAGGGCCACGGCGATCGGCAGCGCCACCGCGCAGGAGATCGCCAGGCAGACGAGGGTCAGGAACAGATGCTGGCCCAGCCGGTGCCACACCCCGTCGGGGCCCGCCCAGTGCGACCCGGTGGCCAGCCAGGTCCACGCCTTGGCGACGACGTCCATCAGGTGGTGCCCTTCCGACTCTTGCGTGCCCACGGCGTCAGCAGCCGCTGGAGGCCGAGCAGCAGCAGATCCGCCACCACCGCCAGCGCCACGCACAGCACCGAGGCGGTGAGCACCTCGGCCTTGAAGAAGCTGCGCATGCCCTCGTAGATGAGGTTGCCGAGGCCGCCGTATCCGATGATCGCGCCCACCGTGGTGAGCGAGACCGTGGAGACGGTGGTGATCCGCAGCCCGGCCATCAGCGCGGGCAGCGCGAGGGGCAGCTCCACGCCGAAGAGCAGCCGCAGCGGGCCGTACCCCATGCCCCGGGCCGCCTCCCGCGCCTCCTCGGGCACCGAGGCGAGACCGGCCATGATGTTGCGCACCAGGATCGTGAGCGAATAGAGCACCAGCCCGGTGATCACCACCGCGGCCGAGACCCCGAACACGGGCAGCAGCAGCGAGAACATCGCCAGCGACGGCACCGTGTAGAGGATCGTGGTCAGCCCCAGCACCGGCCCGGCCACCGCCCGCCAGCGGCGGGCCAGCAGCGCCAGCGGAAAGGCGACCAGAAGGCCGATCGCCACCGAGGCGAGCGTGATCCCTACGTGCTCGAGCGTCGCGTCCGTCAGCTCTTGACCGCGTGTGCGTACATACTCACCGCATATCCACTCGTTACTGATCAGACAGTTTCCGTCGGCCATACGCTCACCTCCCCCGTCGGGTCGCGGGCCGGTTGCTCATCACAATTCCTGGGTGACCCTAACCCCGGGAGATGACAATCTCGTCCGATCGCCACACAACAGCAACAATGTCTGCCACGAATGCGGCAACAATGGGGAGCCATGATCCGTTTCGAGCATGTCACCAAGCGCTACGCCGATGGCACGACGGCCGTGGACGACCTCTCCTTCGAGGTGTCGGAGGGCGAGCTGGTCACCCTCGTCGGCCCCTCGGGCTGCGGCAAGACGACGACGATGAAGATGGTGAACCGGCTCATCGAGCCCACATCGGGGCGGATCCTGGTGGACGGCGAGGACATCGCCGAGGCGGATCCGGTCGCCCTGCGCCGCCGTATCGGCTATGTCATCCAGCAGGTCGGGCTCTTCCCGCACAAGACCGTGCTGGAGAACACCTCCACCGTGCCGCATCTGCTGGGCTGGCAGCGGAAGAAGGGGCGGGAGCGCGCCGCCGAGCTGCTGGACCTGGTCGGCCTCGACCCGTCCGTCTACGGCGACCGCTACCCCGACCAGCTCTCCGGCGGTCAGCGGCAGCGCGTCGGCGTGGCCCGCGCGCTGGCCGCGGATCCGCCGGTGCTGCTGATGGACGAGCCGTTCGGCGCGGTCGACCCGGTCGTCCGCGAGCATCTCCAGACCGAATTCCTGCGACTTCAGTCACAGGTGCGGAAGACCGTGCTCTTCGTCACCCATGACATCGAGGAGGCGGTCCGGCTCGGGGACCGCATCGCGGTCTACGGCTCGGGGCGGATCGAGCAGTTCGACACCCCGGCCACGGTGCTGGGCGCGCCCGCCACCCCGTACGTGGCCGACTTCGTCGGCGCGGACCGCGGGCTGAAGCGGCTGTCCGTCACCCCCATCGAGCCCGGCGACCTGACCCAGCCGCCCGTGGTCCACCTGGACGACCCGCTCTCCAAGGCGGCCGCCAAGCTGACCGCGGAGGGGGCGCGCTGGGCCGTGGTCCTGGACGACGCCGAGCGGCTGCACGGCTGGATCCCGGCGGAGGCGGCCGACGGCGCGCGGGGGACCGTACGGGACCACGCGCGCCGGATGGAGGCGTGGCTGCCGGTGGGGGCGCCGCTCAAGCAGGCGTTCAGCACGATGCTCCAGCACGACGCGGGCTGGATCGCGGTGCTGGACGAGGACCGCTTCCTCGGCGTCCTCACCCCGGCCCGGCTCCACGAGGCCCTCCGCCGCTCGATCGACGCCGACGCGGGCGGCATCCCCCGCGGCGAGGTCCAGCTCCAGACCGTCGCCGACGTGTAGGCCGACGGGGGCCCGGGGAGGCCCCGGCTGGGTCAGCGGTCGGCGAGACGGCCGCCGAGCCACTCCAGGGCGGCGGGGACCTCCCGCTTCCAGGTGTTGAAGTTGTGGCCGCCGGTGCTCAGGATGATCGACGAGATCCGGGTCGGCTCCCCGCGCCGGTTGAGCCGCTGCACCTTGTTCACGAAGCGCACGGTGTCCTTGTAGTTCCGCTCACCGTGCTCGCTGCTGGACACCAGCAGCGAGACCGGCGGCGCCGGCTTGTGGTCCAGCCGCCACATCAGGTCGTTCTCCCGCTCCAGCCGCTTGCTGCCACCGAAGAGATCGCCCGTGGTCGCGTCGATCGGGGCCTTGTACGACGGGGAGAGCCCGGCCGCGGCGGAGAAGGCGTCCGGGTGGCGCATCGCCATCTTCAGGGCGCAGTAGCCGCCGGTGGAATTTCCGATGACGCCCCAGTTACGGGCCCGCTTGCCCACGCGGTAGTGGTCGGCCACCGCCTTGGGCAGGTCCTTGGTGAAGAACGTCTCGGTCCGCGGCCCGCCGGGCACGTCCACGCACTCGGTGTCGCGCGGCGGCGTGACCGTCGGCCGCATCATCACCAGGACGAGGGGCTGCATCCTCCCCGCCTTGACCAGCCTGTGCGAGTGCTGTGGATATTTCAGGCCATTGATGAGCGCCTCGGTGGTGCCCGGGTACCCGGTCAGCACCAGCGCGGCGGGGAAGGTCCGCCGGGCGTACTCGGGCCGGAAGTACTCCGGCGGCAGATAGATGTACGCGGGGCTCGCGATCCCGGAGACCGGCCCCTGGACGTTCACCTTGTCGATGCGCCCGGCGACCCTGGGCGAGGAGCCGCCGTCCATGGCCAGGTGGCGGGTGTCGGTGACCCGCACCCGGGTGCCCGGGGTGTCGTGGTCCACTACGACACCCGGCTCGTCCTGCGTACCGAAGAGGTCGGACCAGGATCCGTAGAATCCGAAGGACTGATTGGCGAACAGTCCGAACGCCATGAACACGGTCAGCTGCGTGCCCAGTAGCATGCCGACCCGGCCGAGCACGGGAGCCACGCCGCGCCCGGCCAGCCGGGGCCACAGCCATATCGTGGCCGCGAACAGCAGCAACGCCGCGACGGCTGCCGCGATCACGATGTTGTTGCTCGTGAGACCCATCACTATCTTTCTGCCGGGCGGCCGGCCCCCCCGTGCCGCCGGGGGAACCTCCCAGCCGTGGCTGGGGAGTGAACCCCGCTCCTTCAAACGCCGTCTTACTGGGCGCAAATCGTGCGGATGCCGCGCAACAGAACCGAAGATCCTCTTGACCGAAGCGACGGGAATACAGATGTCTGACAGTCAAGATGCCGAAACATCCGGGAAGGTTCCCACCCGGATACGGCGCCTGCCACGCGGCCCCAGGCCAGAGGCGGTGCCCACCGCCGTCGGCACCGCGTGCACGCTGATCGGGCTGATGGACATCGTCTTCCCCCGGCTGCGGCACAGCAGGGTGCACGCGCTGGCCGAGCTGCTGCCGGGCGCCGTGAGCTCCCTGGCGGCCGCCGCCTCGATCGTGGTCGGTCTGCTGCTGCTGATGCTGGCCCACGGCCTCAAACGGCGTAAGCGGCGGGCCTGGGTCGCGGCCGTGGGGCTGCTGCCGGTCGGCGCCGCCGCACAGCTGCTCTACCGGCACTCGGTCATCGGCATGGTCCTCTCCCTCGTGCTGATGGGGGTGCTGATCCGCTACCGCGCCGAGTTCGCCGCGCTGCCGGACCCCCGAAGCCGCTGGATGGCGCTGGCCAACTTCGTGGGTATGGGCGCGGTCAGCGTCGGCCTGGGACTGCTCATCGTCCGTTCGCACCCGGACGCCATTCAGGGGCGCCCGTCGCTCGGCGAGCAGCTCGAGCACGTCCTGTGGGGCCTGTTCGGCTTCGAGGGGCCGGTCGACTACCGCCATGGCGCGGACTACACCGTCGGCTACTCCCTCGGCGCGCTGGGCCTGCTGACCGTGGCCACCACCGCCTATCTCGCCTTCCGCCCCGAGCACCCCGCCGCCCGCCTCACCGCCGAGGACGAGGAGCGGCTGCGGGACCTGCTCGCCGCCCACGGGCGCCGCGACTCGCTCGGCCACTTCGCGCTCCGCCGCGACAAGGCCGTGGTCTTCTCCCCCAGCGGCAAGGCCGCGGTCTGCTACCGCGTGGTCTCCGGGGTGATGCTGGCCAGCGGCGACCCGGTCGGCGACGTGGAGGCGTGGCCCGGTGCGATCGCCCGCTTCATGGAGGAGGCGCGGGCCCACTCCTGGACCCCGGCGGTGATGGGCTGCAGCGAGACCGGCGGCGAGGTGTGGACCCGCGAGACCGGCCTGGACGCGCTGGAGCTCGGCGACGAGGCCATCGTCGATGTGGCGGACTTCACCCTCTCCGGGCGCGCCATGCGCAATGTGCGCCAGATGGTCAAGCGGATCGAGCGGGCCGGCTACCAGACCCGGGTGCGGCGCGCCGGCGAGCTGAGCCCCGAGGAGCTGGCGACCATCCGGCGCGCCGCCGCCGACTGGCGGGGCACCGACACCGAGCGCGGCTTCTCGATGGCGCTGGGCCGGATCGGCGACCCGGCGGACGGGGACGCGGTCATCGCCACCGCCCACAAGGCCGCCGACGAGGGCGCCGAGGAGGGCCCGTACGGGGACCTCAAGGCCGTGCTGCACTTCGTGCCGTGGGGCCGGGACGGGATGTCGCTGGAGCTGATGCGGCGCGACCGGAGCGCCGACCCGGGCATGAACGAGCTGCTGATCGTGGCCGCGCTGCGGGCCGCCCCCGAGCTGGGCGTGGAGCGGGTGTCGCTGAACTTCGCGATGTTCCGCTCGGCGCTGGCGCGCGGCGAGAAGCTGGGCGCGGGCCCGGTGCTGCGCGGCTGGCGGGCGCTGCTGGTGTTCCTCTCCCGCTGGTTCCAGATCGAGTCGCTGTACAAGTTCAACGCGAAGTTCCAGCCGCGCTGGGAGCCGCGCTTCGTGGTCTTCCGCAACACCCGCGACCTGCCCCGGATCGGCCTGGCCGCGATGCAGGCCGAGGGGTTCGTCTCGCTCGCCCTGCCCCGGCTGCTGCGCCGCGGCCGCCACCCCGAGCGCAGGCCCTGCGCCCATCGGCACCTGAGCGAGGGCCGGGAGCTCCAGCAGGCGGCCTGATCCAGAAGGCACCCCCCTACGCCTAGGCTGGGCACATGAGCACGTTGCATGGGCGGGGCCGGGTGGCCGGACTGCCGGAGTGGGACCGGTGCGCGGTGATGGGCGTGGTGAACGTCACGCCCGATTCCTTCTCCGACGGCGGGAAGTGGTTCGACACCGATCTGGCCGTCAAGCACGGTCTCGATCTGGTCGCCGCCGGGGCCGACCTGGTGGACGTCGGCGGCGAGTCGACCCGGCCGGGCGCGGCGCGCGTCGACGAGGCCGAGGAGCTGCGCCGGGTGATCCCCGTGGTCCGGGAGCTGGCCGCAGCCGGGGCCGTGATCAGCGTGGACACCATGCGGGCCGCGGTGGCCGAGCGGGCCCTGGCGGCCGGTGCCCGGCTGGTCAACGACGTCAGCGGCGGCGGCGCCGACCCCGCGATGGTGCCCATGGTGGCCGCGGCGGGGGTGCCGTTCGTGGTCATGCACTGGCGCGGCCAGTCGATCGACATGAACAACCGAGCGGTGTACGCGGACGTGGTCGGCGAGGTCGTCGCCGAGCTGCGCGCCGGCCTGGAGCGGGCGGTCGCGGGCGGTATCGACCCGGAGCGGATCGTGGTCGACCCGGGTCTGGGCTTCGCCAAGGACGCCGGGCACGACCTGGCGCTGGTGGCCCATCTGTCCGCGCTGCGGGAGCTGGGCCGGCCGCTGCTGGTGGCGGCCTCCCGCAAGCGGTTCCTGGGGCGCGTCCTGGCGGGCGAGGGGGGCAGCCCGCCGCCCGCCCGGGAGCGGGACGCCGCCACGGCGGCGGTCTCCGCGCTCGCGGCGCGCGAGGGCGCCTGGGCCGTCCGGGTGCACGAGGTACGGGCCAGCGCGGACGCGGTGCGCGTGGCGCGGGCCATCGAAGCGGCCGAGACCACGGCGGGAGCGCTGTGACTTCCCTTACGGACAACGAGCGTGTGGCGCTGGTGAACACCGCGCTGTACGACGCCATGGAGCAGGGCGACCACGCCACGCTGCAGCGGCTCTGGCTGGACTCCCCCGACACCGAGGTGTCCTGTGTCCACCCGGGCTGGCCGGTGCTGCGCGGCCGGGGCGAGGTGCTCCGCTCCTACGCGCTGATCATGGCCAATACGGACTACATCCAGTTCTTCCTGACGGATGTCGAGGTGTCGGTGATGGCCGACACCGCCATGGTGACCTGCACCGAGAACATCCTCAGCGGCGCCCCGGCGGAGGAGGAGGGCCAGCTCGGCCCGCTGGTGGGCCAGCTGGTCGTGGCCACGAACGTGTTCCGCCGGACGGAGGACGGCTGGAAGGTCTGGGCGCACCACGGCTCACCGGTGCTCGCGGAGAGTGACGACGACGAGCCGGGCGGCCCCGAAGGCCCCGCCGACGACGGACTGCTGCCGGGCTGAGGTTCACCCCGTTCGAGCCCCGCGAGGTGGGGGTAGGAGGCTGTGGCGCGGAGCGTCGGCAGCGAGCGCCGCCCACCCCATGGGCGAATGCCGCCGGGGCTCGCAGGTAGATTCGAGGCAGGTACCCCCGCATACGGCAGGGGACGGGTGGTGCGTTCCGGCTGGGACGTGCCCGCGTACCGACGACCAGCAGGAGTGGTTCAGGTGGATCGTGTCGCGCTGCGCGGCCTGAGGGCTCGCGGGCACCACGGTGTGCTGCCCCATGAGCGCGAGGAGGGCCAGGACTTCGTCGTGGACCTCGTGCTCGGCCTGGACACTCGGCCCGCCGCGAAGGACGACGACCTCGGCAAGACCGTCCACTACGGCGTGGTGGCGGAGGAGGTCGTGGACGTGGTACGGGGTGAGCCGGTCGATCTGATCGAGACGCTGGCCGAACGGATCGCGGACCGGTGCCTCGAGCACGACGTGGTGCGGGAGGTCGAGGTCGTGGTGCACAAGCCGCAGGCCCCGATCACCGTGCCCTTTGACGACGTGACCATCACCATCACCCGGAGCCGAGTATGAGCAGCAGCGACCCGACCGTGCAGCCCGTTCCCACCTCCGTGGTGGAGCAGGTGGACGCCGCCGATGTGACGTTGAGCAACCCCAAACGGGCGGTGATCTCGCTCGGCAGCAACCTGGGCAACCGCCTGGAGACCCTCCAGGGCGCGATCGACGCGCTGGAGGACACCCCGGGCCTGCGGGTCAAGGCCGTGTCGCCGGTGTACGAGACGGATCCGTGGGGCGTGGAGCCCGGCACCCAGGCCACGTACTTCAACGCGGTGGTGCTGATCAAGACGACGCTGCCGCCGTCCTCGCTGCTGGAGCGCGGCCACGCGATCGAGGAGGCGTTCGAGCGGGTGCGGGACGAGCGCTGGGGCCCGCGCACCATCGACGTGGACATCGTGGCGTACCAGGACGTGGTCTCCGACGACCCGCGGCTGACCCTGCCGCATCCGCGCGCCCATGAGCGCGCCTTCGTCCTGGTGCCGTGGAACGACGTGGATCCGCAGGCCGAGGTACCCGGGCGCGGGACGGTCGCGGGGCTGCTGGCGGCGATGGGCCGGCACGGGGTCCGGGTCCGCGCCGATCTGGAACTGCGACTGCCCGAGTAGACGTTGATCCGGATAGGTTCCGGGAGACGCTGGCACGTACTGGATTGAGGGGCGACCGCTCGGTGAAGCAACTTCGGATCGGGGTGCTGGTCGGGCTGTTCGCCGTGGCCGGTGTGGTGTCGTGGGCGGGGGCCCGGCTGTGGGACACCTTCGGGTCGTTGCCGAGCGTCCCGGTGGCCGCGCCGATCGTGCTGGCCCTGATCGCGGTGGTGCTGGCCGCCACCGCGCTGTCGTTGCGGTCCCGGCTGCGCGCCCAGCGGGAGCGGCAGCCCGACGCCAAGGGCGTGGACCCGATGGTGGCCGCCCGTGCGGTGGTCTTCGGGCAGGCCAGCGCGCTGGTGGCGGCGCTGGTCGCGGGGATGTACGGCGGGGTGGGCGTCTTCCTGGCCATGGAGCAGCTCGATGTGCCCGCCCGCCGCGATCAGGCGTTCTACGCCGGGGGCTCGGTCCTGGCGGGTGCCGGGGTGGTGGCGGCCGCGTTCTTCCTGGAGCGGGTGCTCAAGCTCCCCGAGGACGACGACAACGACGGCAACGGCCCGAGCGCGGCGGCCCGCGCCTGAGGCGCACCGGGGGCCCGTCGTACGCCGCCGTGGGGTGTGCGGAGCCCGGAGAGCCGCTCAGCGGGCCATGATGAGGCTCATCGCCTCCGCCCGGGTGGCCGGGTCGCGCAGCTGGCCGCGGACGGCCGAGGTGAGGGTCTTGGCGCCGGGCTTGCGCACCCCGCGCATGGTCATGCACATGTGCTCGCACTCGACCACCACGATCACCCCGCGCGGCTCCAGTATCCGCATCAGCGATTCGGCGATCTGGGTGGTCAGCCGCTCCTGGACCTGGGGGCGGCGGGCGTAGACATCGACCAGCCGGGCCAGCTTGGACAGCCCGGTGATCTTGCCGTCGTGGGACGGGATGTAGCCCACATGGGCCACGCCCACGAAGGGCACCAGGTGGTGCTCGCAGGAGGACATCACCTCGATGTCCTTGACCAGCACCATCTCATCGTGGCCCAGGTCGAAGGTGGTGGTCAGGACGTCCTCGGGCTCCTGGCGCAGCCCCGCGAAGATCTCCTTGTACGCACGGGCCACCCGGCCCGGCGTCTCCCGCAGCCCCTCCCGGTCGGGGTCCTCACCGACGGCGATCAGCAGCTCGCGGATCGCGTTCTCGGCGCGCTTCTCGTCGAACACGCCAATGGGGCTCTCGCCGTCCAGCGTCACCGGGTCGGTCATGGAGCTGCCTCGTTCCTCACATACACGCACACGAACGCGAAAATGCCGCGTCCACCAGGCTAGAACCTGATGGACGCGGCATTCATTCCGGGGCCACCGGGAGCGGATCCCCGCCCCCGGTGGCGGGGATCAGTTCTCCGAGCCGGAGCCCGAGCCCTCAGGACGCTCGGCGCTGTCCTCCGGGGCGGTGCTCTTGGTCAGCGAGGCCGCCGAGGTGGGCTGGGCGCCGTTGGCCGGGGCCAGCTCCTTGGGGGAGAGCACCGGCGGACGGGTGGAGGGCGTACGCCGCGAGGAGCCGGTCCACGCCGGGCGGGCCGGGCGCTTGACGACCGGGGCGAAGATCTCGGCGATCTCCTCCTTGTTCAGCGTCTCCTTCTCCAGCAGCGCCAGCACCAGGTTGTCCAGGACGTCCCGGTTCTCGACGAGGATCTCCCACGCCTCGTTGTGCGCGGCCTCGATGAGCTTCTTGACCTCCTCGTCCACCAGCGCGGCGACCTCTTCCGAGTAGTCGCGCTGGTGAGCCATCTCACGGCCCAGGAACGGCTCGGAGTTGTCGGAGCCGAACTTGATCGCGCCGAGCCGCTCGGTCATGCCGTACTGCGTGACCATGGCGCGGGCCGTCGCGGTCGCCTTCTCGATGTCGTTCGAGGCGCCCGTGGTCGGGTCGTGGAAGACCAGCTCCTCGGCCGCCCGGCCGCCCATCATGTAGGCGAGCTGGTCCAGCATCTCGTTGCGCGTGGTCGAGTACTTGTCCTCGTCGGGCAGGACCATGGTGTAGCCCAGGGCCCGGCCTCTGGAGAGGATCGTGACCTTGTGCACCGGATCGCTGTTGGGAGAGGCCGCCGCGACCAGGGCGTGACCGCCCTCGTGGTACGCGGTGATCTTCTTCTCCTTGTCGCTCATGATCCGGGTCCGCTTCTGCGGACCGGCCACGACTCGGTCGATCGCCTCGTCCAGGAAGTGGTTGTCGATCAGCTTCTTGTCGCTGCGGGCCGTCAGCAGGGCGGCCTCGTTCAGCACGTTCGACAGATCGGCACCGGTGAAGCCGGGGGTGCGGCGGGCGACGGCCGACAGGTCGACGTCCGGGGCGACTGGCTTGCCCTTCTGGTGGACCTTGAGGATCTCCAGCCGGCCCTGCATGTCCGGGCGGTCGACGGCGATCTGCCGGTCGAAGCGCCCCGGGCGCAGCAGCGCCGGGTCGAGGATGTCGGGCCGGTTGGTGGCGGCGATCAGGATGACCCCGCCCTTCACATCGAAGCCGTCCATCTCGACGAGCAGCTGGTTCAGCGTCTGCTCGCGCTCGTCATGGCCGCCGCCCATACCCGCGCCACGGTGCCGGCCGACGGCGTCGATCTCGTCGACGAAGACGATGGCCGGGGCGTTGGCCTTGGCCTGCTCGAACAGGTCGCGGACCCGGGAGGCACCCACACCCACGAACATCTCGACGAAGTCGGAGCCGGAGATCGAATAGAAGGGGACACCCGCCTCGCCCGCGACGGCGCGCGCGAGCAGCGTCTTACCCGTACCGGGCGGGCCGTAGAGCAGCACACCCTTGGGGATCTTGGCGCCCACGGCCTGGAACTTCGCCGGCTCCTGCAGGAACTCCTTGATCTCCTGGAGCTCCTCGACCGCCTCGTCGGCCCCCGCCACATCGGTGAAGGTCGTCTTCGGCGTGTCCTTGGTGATCAGCTTGGCCTTCGACTTGCCGAAGTTCATCACTCGGGAGCCGCCGCCCTGCATCTGATTCATCAGGAACAGGAAGACCACGACGATCAGCACGAACGGGAGCAGTGAGAGCAGAATCCCGACGAAGGGGTTCTGCTTCGACGTCGAGACGTTGTACCCGTCGGGGATCCCATTGGGCTTCTGAGCGTTGGCCTGCAGAGTCTTGGCCAGATCGACGCCCTGGTCACCGATGTAGGTGGCCTGGAGCTTGTTGCTGCCCGAGATCTTGGCGACGTTGTCCTTGAGCTCGATCTTTACCTTGTGCTCGTCGCCGGTCGTCAGTTCGGCGGACTGGACCTGGTTCTGGTTGATCGCCTTGACGACCTGACTGGTGTCCACCGACTTGTAGCCGCCGGACGAGCCGACGACCTGCATCAACACGACCACGGCGAGGACGGCCAGCACGATCCACATGACCGGCCCACGGAAGTAGCGCTTCACGTCCATCCATACGGGGCGAAGCCGCCCCGTCCCTCCTGCCACAGTGAGGCACGGCAGCCCTGGAGGGGCGCCTGTGCGTGCGGTGTATTGCGGTGTATTTGCGGTGTATGAGCTGTGTAATCCTCAGTCTCGAAAAAGACTGACCTTCGGACGGTACCCCAGCATTGTCACCCGACGCCGCCGTGGACTGTTAACGAAACCGCCTTCCCCTGCTCCAACGGCGGAAAACCCCGCCAGGTTCCCAGGGGGCGGCGGCGCCCGTCAGCCGCCGTAGACGTGAGGGGCCAGGGTGCCGACGAACCGAAGGTTCCGGTACTTCTCGGCGTAGTCCAGGCCATAGCCGACGACGAACTCATTGGGGATGTCGAAGCCGACCCACTTCACCTCGATGGCGACCTTGGCCGCCTCCGGCTTGCGCAGCAGGGTGCAGACGTTCAGCGAGGCCGGCTCGCGCGAGCCCAGGTTCGACAGCAGCCACGACAGCGTCAGTCCGGAGTCGATGATGTCCTCGACGATCAGGACGTGTTTGCCCTTGATGTCGGTGTCCAAGTCCTTCAGGATACGCACCACGCCGGAGGACTGGGTGCCCGCGCCGTAGGACGACACGGCCATCCAGTCCATGGTGACGGGCGTGGAGAGGGCACGCGCCAGATCCGCCATCACCATGACCGCGCCCTTGAGCACGCCGACGATCAGCAGATCCTTGCCCGCGTACTCCTCGTCGATGGCGGCGGCCAGCTCGGCCAGCTTCGCGTCGATCTCTTGCTCGGTGATGAGGACCGACTTCAGGTCGGTGCCCATGTCCTTGTCGTCCACCCGCGCCACTCTCGTTCGACTTACCGGCTCATCTGGCTCGGGCGGATCAGCCCTGCCGGATGACCAGTCTGCCACCCTCCCGGCGGACCTCGACGCGCCCGGGGAGGTTGATGGCCCGCTGCCCCCGCCAGCCGGTGATCAGCCGGTCCACCTCTTCGATGTGGCGGGCGAAGAGCGAACCGGCGGGCGCGCCCGCGGCGATGGCGGCCCGGCGCAGCACCCGGCGGCGGACGGCGGTGGGCAGTCCGTGCAGGCCGACGGTGTCGAGGTGCACGGCCTGCGCGCCACCGGCCGCCGCCGGTGCGGTGGTCATCACATCGGCCTCGGCGCGGGCGGCCCAGGCGTCGAGGGCGTCGGCGTCGTCGCGGGAGAGCTGGGCGGTGCGGGCGAGCGCCTCGACGACGCCCTTGCCCAGCGCCTTCTCCAGGATGGGCAGTGCCTCGTGGCGGACCCGGGAGCGGGTGTAGGAGGGGTCCACGTTGTGCGGGTCGTCCCAGACGGGCAGCGACTGGGCCAGGCACGCCTCGCGGACGGTGTGCCGGTCCAGTTGGAGGAAGGGGCGGCGGTAGCGGCCGCCGGTGCCGGAGACCCAGGCCATGCCGGACAGCGAGCGGGTGCCGGAGCCGCGGGCGAGGCCCAGCAGAACCGTCTCGGCCTGGTCGTCACGGGTGTGGCCGAGCAGCACGGCGGCGGCGCCGTGGCGCTCGGCGGCGGCGTCCAGCGCGGCGTACCGGGCGTCCCGCGCGGCGGCCTCGGGACCGCCGCCCCGGCCGACGGACACGGCGATCGCCTCGACCGGCGCCAGGCCCAGGGCCCGCATCCGGTCGGCGACCTCGGCGGCGCGGGCGTCGGACTCCTGCTGGAGACCGTGGTCGACGGTGACCCCGCCGGCGCGCAGCCCGGCCCGCGGGGCCTCGAAGGCGAGGGCGGAGGCGAGCGCCATGGAGTCGGCGCCGCCCGAGCAGGCGGCGAGCACGAGCGGTGCGTCGTCCCGCGGGGCGGAGGCGCGGGAGCAGGGGGCCGAAGCCGCCGAGGAGGAGGGGGGAGCGGAGGGCGACGAGGCGGCCGGGGGCGCGGCCGAGTGGGCGACGAGGATGTCGTGGAGGACGCGGCGGACCGCGAGGCGTATCGCGGCGACCGCTGGATGGGGACCCATGTCCGTTTCCCATCTGTCATTCGAGGGGGTGCCTCGGGGGGTACGAGGAGTACGAGCGGTACGAGCCTTTCGTCACGCTGCGTATGTCGATGGTGACAGAAGCGAGCTGTTCCCCGAGCATCGCACGCCTACCCGTCGCCAACGGTCCCTCGGACGAGTGATTAAAGGGGGCGTTCGTCCGTTTTCGCGTGTGCCGGGAGTGTGCCGGTTCTAGGACTCCGCCTTGCGGTGCACCCGCGCGACCCACTCGGCGGGTTTGCTGATCTCCGCCTTGGTCGGAAGGGTGTTGGGCGAGGTCCAGACCCGGTTGAAGCCGTCCATGCCGACCTGGTTCACCACGGCCCGCACGAACCGCTCCCCGTCACGGTACTGCCGCAGCTTGGCGTCGAGCCCCAGCAGCTTGCGCAGCGCCTGGTCGAGCCGGCCCGCGCCGCTCGCCCGGCGCTTCTGGAACTTCTCCCTGATCTCCGCGACGGACGGCACGACTTCCGGCCCCACCCCGTCCATGACGTAGTCGGCGTGCCCCTCCAGCAGCGACATCACCGCGGTCAGCCGGGCCAGGATCTCCCGCTGGGCCGGGGTCTGGACGAGCTCGATGATGCTGGGCGCGCCGCGCCCGTCCTCCTCGTCCCCCTCGTCGGCGGGACGGCCGCCGCCCAGCGACTGGACGGCCTCGCGGACCCGCTCCAGCAGGGTGGCCGGGTCCACGTCGGTCTCGCCGAGGAACGCCTGGATCTCGGACTCGATGTGGTCGCGCAGCCAGGGCACGGCGGTGAACTGGGTGCGGTGGGTCTCCTCGTGCAGCGCGACCCACAGCCGGAAATCGTGCGGGGCCACGTCGAGTTCACGCTCGACGTGGACGATGTTGGGCGCCACCAGCAGCAGCCGGCCGCCGCCCGGGGAGCCCGGCAGGTCGCGGGTCGAGGGCGCGAAGGTCTCGTACTGGCCGAGCACCCGGGAGGCCAGGAAGGACAGCAGCATCCCCAGCTCGACCCCGGTCACCTTGCCGCCGACCGTGCCCAGCACCGCCCCGCCGGGCAGTCCGCCGCGCCGGTCCTGCATCTTGCCCAGCAGCGGTTTGAGGATCTGCCGGAAGCCCGCCACGTTCGCCCTGATCCAGCCCGCGCGGTCCACGACGAGGACGGGGGTGTCGGAGGCCGGGCCGCCGGAGACGGCCATCCGGGTGAAGGCGCGGACGTGCTCCTCCGAGGACTTGGCGTGCCGGCGCAGCTCCGCGACGACCGCGCGTGCCTCCTCGCGGCTCACCTCGGGCCCGGGGCGCACCAGCCGGGTCGCGGTCGCGACCGCGAGATTCCAGTCGACCATCTCCACACCACCGATGCTCGTCATGGCTTCACGGTACGTGGCCCGCGCCCCATCCGGGAGGACACCGGGGTCCGCACAGGCGGCCGCCCCGCATCCGGGCCGCCCCTCCGCTCAGCGGCAGCCGCAGTTGGCGAGGGCCGAGGCCATCCGGTCCAGGGCGCGCTGGGCGCCGGTGGCATCGGTGGTGCCGTTCGTCAGATACGCGAAGACCAGCAGCCGGCCGTCCGCGTCCACGACCGAGCCCGCGAGGCTGTTGACCCCGGTGAGGGTGCCGGTCTTGGCGCGGACCACGCCCCGGCCGACCGAGTCCTGGGCGTAGCGGGTGCGCAGGGTGCCGGTGAAACCGGCCACCGGCAGCCCGGTGAGCAGCGACCGCAGTTCGGGGTGGTCGCGGTCGGCGGCGCGCACCAGCACCTGGGCGAGCAGCCCGGCGGAGACGTGGTCGGCGCGGTCGAGCCCACTGCCGTCCGCGATCCGCGCACCGCCCAGCGGCAGCTCGAGCTTCCGCAGCCGCTGGGTCACGGCCTTCGCCCCGCCCTCGAAGCTGGCGGGCTCGCCCGCGGCGAGGGCGGTCTGCCGGGCCAGCGCCTCCGCGATGTCGTTGTCGCTGGTGGTCAGCATCCGCTCGACGAGCGAGGACAGCGGCTGGGAGCGGACGGAGGCCACCGTACGGGCGCCCTTGGCGGCCTCGCGGGCCCGGGGCTCGTCCTTCACCTCGACGCCGCGGTCGCGCAGCATCGCGGCGAAGGTGCCGGCCGCGTCGGCGGCCGGGTCCTCGGCGCGCGGGGCCGGGCCGTGGTCGCTGTCGTCCTTACGGCCCTCATCGGCCATCAGGGGGACGACGGGCGAGAGGTTCTCGTTGGGGCCGATGGTGTGGAGCTTCGGCCCGGAGTAGAGCGAGGTGTCGTAGCCGAGCCGGTAGGGGCCCGCGCCGCGCTTCTTCAGGGCGCGGGCGGTGTCATCGGCCAACTGGCGGAGCGCGGCGGGGTGGTCGTTCCCCTTGACGGCCCGCGCGGTGAGCGTGGGGTCGCCGCCGCCGACCAGCACGATGTCGTGCCCCGCGCCCGCCACGACGCTGGTCCTGATGCGGTGGTCAGGACCGAGGGCGGAGAGGGCCGCGGCACCGGTCGCGAGCTTGATCGTCGAGGCGGGGACGATGGCCGTGCCCGCCTTCGCGCCGAACACCTGCTGACCGGTGGTCACGTCCATCACCGCCACCGAGCGCTCACCGCCCAACGCGGAGTCCTCCAGCAGCGGTTCGAGCGTGTCGGCGAGCCCCGCCCCGGTGGGCGGCGGCACGGCGTCGCCGCCGCTGTCCGGCGACCGGGGCGCGGGCTGCGCGCCGAGTGCCGCCAGGACGGGCGGGGCGCTGGGCGCGGGCCGCCCCGGGCCGCCGTGCCGCTCGCCCGGGACGCCGTCCTCGGTGGCGCGGGCGCGTTCGGCCGTCCGCTGACCGCCGTCCCAGGGCCCGGCCACCAGCACCGACACCACGGCGACGACCAGGCCGGTCGCGGCGGAGACCGCCACGAGCTGCCATGTCCGCTGCTGCTCGCGGGGCGTACTACGCCATTCGCGCCGGACCCGGGCGCGCACGCGGTTCCACTCGCGCAGCCCGCGCCCGCGCATCCGGTCCACCTCGCGTCGCCCACGGCTCAGCCGGTGGCTCAGCCACTCCCTGACCTGCCACGATCGGGCTTCAGGCACGACCGACCAGCCCCTTTCGCCACCACACACCTGCGTGGGGGACACTTAATCACCAGACGTATGTGTTGATCATGGAGGAGCCACCCGTGGAGTTCGACGTCACCATCGAGATCCCGAAGGGTTCGCGGAACAAGTACGAGGTGGACCACGAGACGGGTCGCATCCGCCTTGACCGGCGACTCTTCACGTCGACCAGCTACCCCGCGGACTACGGCTTCGTCGAGAACACGCTCGGCGAGGACGGTGATCCGCTGGACGCACTGGTCATTCTCGACGAGCCGACGTTCCCCGGCTGCCTGATCAAGTGCCGCGCCATCGGCATGTTCAGGATGACCGACGAGGCGGGCGGCGATGACAAGCTGCTTTGCGTACCGGCCTCGGACCCCCGCGTGGAGCACCTGCGTGATATTCACCACGTTTCAGAGTTCGACCGCCTGGAAATCCAGCACTTCTTCGAGGTCTACAAGGACCTGGAGCCGGGGAAGTCGGTCGAGGGGGCCAACTGGGTGGGCCGCGCCGAGGCCGAGGCCGAGGTGGAGGCGTCCATCAAGCGTCTCGAGGCCGCCGGCGGCCACTGAGTCCTGATCACGCCGGGAGGGCGGGGCACCGTGCGGGTGCCCCGCCCTCCCGCGTTTCCGGGTCCGGGCGGCGGCGGTCCCGGGGCCCGGGACGGCGACGGCCGCCCCGGGCGTGCCCGGCACGGCCCGGCCCGGCCCCGGTCAGAAGCCCCGCGTGCGCTTGGCGGCGCGGCGGCCCGAGGGGTCGGCGTCCGCGCCGGGGATCTTCAGGAAGAGGCGCGCGGCCTCGCCTCCCAGGTTCACCCCTATGGCGATCGCCAGGGCCAGCGCCGCCGCCTGGGTGAGGTGCGGAATGCCGCGGTCCAGGTTGCCCTGGGCCAGCGCGAGCAGCCCGAAGTAGGTCGCGCTACCGGGCAGCAGGGGCCCTATCGCCGCCGTGACGTACGGCAGCGCCGAGGCGAATCGATACCGCGAGAGCAACTGGCCGAAGAGGCCGACCAGCCCGGCGGCCACGGTCGTGGCGGCCACCGGCGGGACGTTGGCGGTGTCGGCCAGCGCGCCGTAGACCACCCAGGCGACCCCGCCGTTGAGCGTGGCGAACAGCACGGTGTGACGTTCCTGCTGGAGCAGGATGCAGAAGGTCAGCGCGAGCAGCATCGCCGCCAGGATCTGGATGTACGGCCGCTCCACATGGCGCAGCGCCGCCTCCGGGTTGAGCTTGGCGTCGAGCTGGAGACCCCCGTAGAGCACCGTGAGCACCCCGCAGACGATGCCGACGATCAGATAGCCGACCTCCAGCAGGCGCGCCGCCGCGGTGATGTAGTAGCCGGTCAGCCCGTCCTGGACGCCCGCGACCAGCGCCCGCCCCGGAATCAGCGCGAACAGCCCACCGGTGATCACGGCGGACGCCTGGAGTCCGGAGTTGGCGAGGCTGAGCGCCACCCCGATCGCGGCGGGCGGCATCGCCGCGGCCACGAACTGGTAGAACTCCGGAAGCCCGCGCCCGGAGGCCAGCCACGCCAGCCGGTCGCCGAGCATCGCGCCGAGGGCCGCCGCGAAGAAGACCGGCCAGTCACCGCCGACCAGCATGCTCGCCGCGCCGGCCAGCCCGCCGCCGGCCACGGTGAGCGCCCAGCCGGGGTAGGGGTGGCGGTTACGGCGTATCTCGGCGAGCCGCCGGTACGCCTCCTCCAGCGTGAAGTCGTCCCGCGAGGTGATGTCGTCCACGAGCCGGAAGACCGCGGACAGCCGGGTGTAGTCGGTGCCCCGGCGCCGTACGGTCCGGCTGGCCGTGACCGGGTCGTCGACCAGCGAGGGCTGGTAGCTGACCGACAGCAGGGTGAAGGTGACGGTCGGCTCGCAGCGGTCGAGCCCGTACGCGTGCGCCACGCCGAGCATCGCCGCCTCGACGTCCTCGGCCCCCTCGCCGCCCGCGAGCAGCAGCTCGGCGATGCGGAGCGTGAGGTCGAGCACACGCGGCACGGCCGGGCCCGTCTCGTCCTGCCGCTCGACGCGCTCGGGCGTCGGGCGGTCGCTGATCGGCATGCGCAGCATCGTGCGCATCCGGTCCTGCCAGGGGGCGTCCTTGGTCAGCCGGACGATGGGCACGCCGTTCGGCGGGGTGATGGCGGGGAAGCCGCCGGTGGTCTGGTTCGAGGGGGTCTTCACCCCGGGGGGCGGCACGAACGCCGAGCCCTCGGGCTCGGTGGGGGCCTCCGCCGTCAGTCCGTCGGGGACGGCGAACTCCGACGTCGGGTGCTCGTCCTCGGGCGGCGGCGGCAGGGGTATGCCCAGGGGCGGGGTGAAGGCGCTGTGCGCCTCGTCGGACAGCGGCTTCTGCTGCTCCCCCGTGTCCGTCTCCGCCGCGCTCACGGCACGCGGCGTCTGCTGACGGTCCGGCCTCACGTGTCCTCGCTCCTCACCAGCCCTCCCCGTACGGTTCCCAGCGGCCAAGGATGCAACATCGCCGGCCACCGGAGCCCATTGTGCGGGGCGGTGGCCGCCGAAGGGGAGGTGGGGGCGGTGTGTAACGGGTGTGAAGCCTGGTGAGGGGAGGAGAAGGAGAGGCGGGGATCACGAAGGGCGACCGACGCCCGCCCCGCCGCTCAGCGCTTGGCGTGGCGCCCGCGCGGCCCCTGGGAGGGGGGACCCGCGGCCGGTCCCTGCGGCGCCGGCTGCGCGGCGGCCTCCTTCTTCGCCTTGCCGCGGGCCCGGAGGTACTCGATCACGATCGGGATGACCGACAGCAGCACGATCGCGATCAGGATCAGCTCGATGTGCTGATGCACGAAGTCGATCTTGCCGAGCGCCGAGCCGAGCAGGGTGACGCCGGTGCCCCACAGCACACCGCCGATGATGTTGAAGATGATGAACGAGCGGTAGTTCATCCGGCTCACGCCCGCGATGATCGGCGTGAACGTCCGCACGATGGGCACGAAGCGGGCGAGGATCAGCGACTTCGGCCCGTGCTTCTCGAAGAACTCATGCGCCTTCTCCACGTTCTCCTGTTTGAAGAGCTTGGAGTCGGGGCGCCGGAACAGCGACGGCCCCACCTTCCGGCCGAAGAGATATCCGGCCTGGTCACCGAGGATCGCGGCGACCGCCACGGCCACGCACACCAACCAAAGATCCTGCTTGATCACATCGGTGGTCACCAGCAGGCCGGTGGTGAACAGCAGCGAGTCGCCCGGCAGGAAGAAGCCGATGAGCAGGCCGGACTCCGCGAAAACGATGGCCAGTACGCCGAGCAGACCGAAGGTCTCGATCAGATAGTCCGGGTCCAGCCACTGAGGGCCGAGCGCGAGGGTGTTCACGGGTGAGGCTCCTGGGTCGAGGAATGCAGGCTCGTGCGAGGCCCGGCCGCAGGGTTGGGGCGGACTGAGTGTTCTTCGCAGTGTGCCGCCCAAAGCTATCAACGCCGTGTGCGTGCCCTTGGTTCCCACCGCGAAGGAGGCCCGCCCTCGGTTGCCCCGCCCAGGGATGCCCCTACGGGGTGCCCGGCAGGTCTTTCCCCTCCCCGCCCCTTCCCCCGGCATCGATATGCGGCTCCGCCGCGTGGCCCGCCGCAGGCGTCATGATCCGTCGGACGCCCCCTGGCCGTGCCGCTCCGCGTTCGCGAGGATCGCGTCCCGGAAGTAGCCGGCCAGCCCCGGCCCGACCTTGTCGAAGTTCTCCGTGAAGCGGTGGTCCGAGACATACATCCGGCCCAGGCAGGTGTGCATCTCATGGCCGCACTCGTAGTGGTTGCGGCTGATCCACTGCCGGTGCTCCTCGGCGAGGTCCATCGCCGCCTCGGACTCCGGCGGGGTGCCCGCGCCCATCAGCGCGACGAAGCGGTTGTTGATGTCGTCCCCCTCCTCCAGGATCCGCTTCCAGTCCTCCTTGGTGTACGAGGCCGCCCTGCGCTGGGACTCCCGGTACGCCTCGGTGTTCCCCCAGCGCTGCTCGACCTCCTCCTGGTACTGGTCCGGGTCGACGTCCCCGAAGACCTCGAACTTCTCCTCGGGGGTCAGATTGATGCCCATCTTCCGCGCCTCCATGGCTCGTTCGACGGCGGCGGCCATCTTCCGCAGCCGCTCGATCCGGTCGGACAGCAGCCGGTGCTGACGCCGCAGGTGGGCCTGCGGATCGATGTCCGGGTCGTCGAGCAGCACCGCCACCTCCTCGAGCGGAAAGCCGAGCTCCCGGTAGAACAGGATCCGCTGCAGCCGGTCGAGGTCGGCGTCGTCGTAACGCCGGTGCCCGGCCGCGCTGCGGGCGCCGGGGCGCAGCAGCCCGATCTCGTCGTAGTGGTGCAGCGTGCGCACCGTGACGCCGGCGAAGCTCGCCACCTGTCCCACGGAATAGCTCATGGCCGAATCCGCTCTCCTTCTGTTCGGTACGGGCTCCACGGTGCTCCCTCACGTCGCGTGAGGTGCAAGTCCGGATGGCGAAACCGGCTGGGCGGCGCGGCGGACCGCTGTCATCCTGCCGATCGTGCTGGGGATAACCGATCTTTCGACGTATCTGGCCGGTCTGGCGCTGATCATCCTGCTACCGGGCCCCAATTCGCTGTATGTGGTGTCGGTCGCGGCCCGCCGCGGCCCCCGTACCGGCTATCGGGCGGCGGCCGGGGTGCTGTGCGGCGACGCCGTGCTGATGGCGCTGTCGGCGGGCGGGGTGGCCTCGCTGCTGCACGCCAGCCCGGTGCTCTTCGCGGTGGTCAAGTTCGCGGGCGCGGGCTATCTGACCTGGCTGGCGGTGGGCATGCTGCGCGGGGCGCGGGCCCTGTGGCGCCGCCGCCCGGGGACCACGGAGGCGGCCCGGAGCGCGGCGGAGGCGCGGGGCGCGGACGGGGCCGGGGCTGGGGCCGGGGCCGGGGACACGGCCATGGGGTCCGCGGAGGGCGAGCGCCCGTACCGCCGAGCGCTGGTCATCAGCCTGCTGAACCCCAAGGCGATCCTCTTCTTCATCTCCTTCTTCGTGCAGTTCGTGGATCCGGACTACGCCCATCCCGCGCTGTCCTTCGTGGCGCTGGGCGCCTGGGCGCAGTTGTTCAGCATCACCTATCTGTCGGTGCTGATCTTCAGCGGTACGTATCTGGCGGCCACCTTCCGGCGGCGCCGGCGGCTGCGGGCGGGGCTCTCGGCGGCCGCGGGCACGGCGTTCCTCGGCTTCGCGGCGAAGCTGTCGCTCAGCAGCGCGGGGTAGCCGCGACCCAGTAACGCGGGGCTGGACACGAGGGCGCGGCGCGGGATCGGGGTTTATCTCCGATATGCCCCTAATTTAACGAAGATGGCACTTCACAAAGGCACTCCCGGCCGACGCGCGCTCGACGAATGCCCCGTTTTCTCCGTCAATCCGCTCTACGGCGAGGCCAACCCGGTCAGCGGAATGACCGGCAGGCCCCCTCGCCACTGCCTCCCGGACGAGCCGATGGCGCCCACGACGGCGTATCAGTTCGTCCATGACGAGCTGATGCTGGACGGCAACGCCCGCCAGAATCTCGCCACGTTCGTCACCACGTGGATGGAGCCGCAGGCGGGCACGCTGATGTCCGACTGCCTCGCCAAGAACATGATCGACAAGGACGAGTACCCGCGCACCGCCGAACTGGAGCGGCGGTGCGTGACGATGCTCGGCCATCTGTGGCACGCCCCCCATCCGGACGCGGTCGTGGGCTGCTCCACCACGGGGTCGAGCGAGGCGTGCATGCTGGCCGGAATGGCCCTCAAGCGGCGCTGGGCCAAGCGGAACCTGGTGAGCTATCCGGCCACCGCCCGTCCCAATCTGGTCATGGGCACCAATGTCCAGGTGTGCTGGGAGAAGTTCTGCACCTTCTGGGAGGTGGAGGCGCGGCAGGTGCCCATGGAGGGAGACCGGTTCCACCTCGATCCCCAGGCCGCCGCCGAACTGTGCGACGAGAACACCATCGGGGTCGTCGCGGTCCTCGGCTCCACCTTCGACGGCTCCTATGAACCCGTCGCCGAGGTGTGCCGGGCGCTGGACGACCTCCAGGAGCGCACGGGCCTGGACGTCCCGGTGCATGTGGACGGCGCCTCGGGTGCGATGGTCGCACCGTTCCTCGATCCGGACCTGGTGTGGGACTTCCAGCTCCCGCGGGTCGCCTCCATCAACACCTCGGGCCACAAGTACGGCCTGGTCTACCCCGGGGTGGGGTGGGCGCTGTGGCGTTCGCCGGACGCGCTGCCCGAGGAGTTGGTCTTCCGCGTCGACTACCTCGGCGGCGACATGCCCACGTTCTCGCTCAACTTCTCCCGTCCCGGCTCC
Source organism: Streptomyces yongxingensis (assembly GCF_055597465.1). Classification (NCBI taxonomy): domain Bacteria; kingdom Bacillati; phylum Actinomycetota; class Actinomycetes; order Kitasatosporales; family Streptomycetaceae; genus Streptomyces; species Streptomyces yongxingensis. Next base: position 6,055,985 of record NZ_CM145717.1, on the reverse strand, counting down.
CAGGTGGCCGCCCAGTACTACACCTTCGTCCGGCTGGGCCGGGAGGGCTACCGCGCCGTCCAGCAGCAGACCCGCGATGTGGCGCGCTCGCTCGCCGAGCGGATCGAGGCGTTCGGGGACTTCACCATGCTCAGCCGCGGCGATCAGCTCCCGGTGTTCGCGTTCACCACGGCGGAGGGGGTCCGCGACTTCGACGTCTACGACATCTCCCGGCGGCTGCGCGAACGCGGCTGGCTGGTGCCCGCGTACGCCTTCCCGCCGAACCGGGAGGACCTGTCCGTACTGCGGGTGGTGTGCCGCAACGGCTTCTCGGAGGACCTCGCCGATCTCTTCCTGGACGACCTGGGCTCGCTGCTGCCGGAGCTCCGGTCACAGCCCGCGCCCACGGGGAAGGTCGTCAAGGCGTTCCACCACTGAGCCCGGTGTCTCCGGTCCCGGGGGCGATGGCGGTCAGCGCGACCCGGCCGGAGGCGATGGCGGTCAGCGCGTCCGGGCCGGGGCCCGGAGCAGCTCGGCCCGGCGCCGGACCGCCTCCAGCGCACCGGGTCTGCGGCCGGGCACCCGGCCCCGCAGCTCGATCAGCAGCGGGGCGAGGCCGCCGGCCCTGGCCCGGTCCTCCACGAACTGCCACTGGTGGTGCGCCCGGTCCACGGCTCCCTCGACCTCGGGGTGCTCGGCCGATTCTCCGTTGCCCAGCCGCGCGTCGGCCACCGCGAGCCACAGCTCGCAGGCGCGGGCGGGGTCCCCCGCGATACGGGAGAGATCGGCGCGGACCTCCAGCCAGTGGATCGCCTCGTCGGACCGGGGACCGGCCGTCCGGAGGGCCTCCTGCTCCCAGGCGGCCGCCATCGAGGCCGCCTCGCTGTGCCGCCCCGCGTTGGCCGCCTCGAATATCGCCGCGTGCGTCGAGGCGAGCGGATCGGCCACGGGCGCCCACCCGGGTGGCGGTGGCGCGGGGGCGTGCGTCGGCTGCGGCGGGCGCAGTGATGGGGGCGCCGGTCGGGGATCGGCGGGGCGGAACGATTCGGGAGGGCCCGGCGGCATGGGGGGCGGGGAGGCCGCCCCCGTCCCGGCCGACCCGGCCGGTCCGGCCTGCCCGCTCGGTCCGCTCGGTCCGGTTGCCCCGGTCGGTCCGGTCTGGTCGGCCGTCCGGGTCTGCCCGGTTGCGCCGCTCGGCCCGGTTGGCCGGATCTCTCCCGTCTGCCCAGCCGACATGGCCTGCCCGCTCGGTCCGGTAGCCCCGGTCCACCCGCCCTGCCCAGCCGATCCACCCTGCCCGGTCGAACCGGCCTGCCCGCTCGGTCCAGTCCGGTCGGCCGTTCCGGTCGGCGAGCCCGGTCCAGTCGCCCCGGTCGGCCCCGCCTGCCCAGTAGGTCCGGTCTGCCAGATTGCCCCGAGCGGTGCGCTCTGCCCTGCCTGCCCGGCCCATGGGGCGGCGTCCGGGGCCGGGTACGGCTCGCCCGGCCCGGCGCCGTCCAGGAGCAGTTCGGGGCCGGCGCCCAGCCCGGCCTCCAGGGCGGCGCGCTGGTGGAGCAGCGCGAGTGGTGGGCGTTCGACGGCGGCCCGCAGCAGTCCGGCGAACGCTCGGCTGTAGTCCGGCGTGGCCATCTGCCGCTTGGGCGGGGCGGGTGCCACCGTGCCGTAGAGGGTCAGCCCGGCCGCGAGGGCGGACGGGCCGGCGGTTCGCAGCGGTGGCCAGGCCGTCTCGTCGGCCACCAGGTCGGCGACCACGACGGTGCTGCCCGGCGGCCGCCGGCCGAGTTCAGCGGCCAGCCAGTGCCAGGGCAGCGCCGTGTAGCGGGCGGTCCTCGGCGTCGTACGGGCCAACGCAAGGTGCGGCAGCCGCTGTTTGGCGTCGAGGGTGAGCTGGCCCGCGAGATGGACCAGCACCGGGCCCGGGTGCGCGGCGGCGGTCCGCAGATGCGTCAGCACGGTCTGCGGGTCGACCGGGTCCACGAGTTGGACGACGCTGGCGCCGCCGGGCGTGCCCAGCAGCGCCGCCGGGGATACGGCGGCGAGCTGGGGCAGCGCGGCGGCCGCGTCCATCAGTCGCTGTTTGCCTGCCGGGCCGGCGGCGAGCAGCAGGGCGTATCCGGGCCCGCTCACCGTCTCCGCCCCCGTGCCCGACCTGTCGTTCCCCATACCTGCACCGTATCCGCAACCGGCGACGACCGGTGGGGGTGTGACCGGCGCGGCATCCGGATCCGGGGCCGCCGTCAGCGGCTGAGCCTCCCGTAACGCCGCACCGCGACCGGGAGGAAGACCGCGATCAGCGCCAGCGGCCAGCAGACGGCGAGGAGTTGGGCATGGTCCGCGGCCCAGGAGCCGCCACCGCCCCCGGGGCTGCCGAACAGCTCGCGGATCGCGGTGGCCGTCGCCGACATCGGGTTCCAGACCGCGAGGGCGCCGAGCCAGTCGGGCATGGTCTCGGGCGAGGCGAAGACGTTGGAGAGGAAGCCCACCGGCCAGACCAGGATCTGCACGGCCTGCACCAGCTCCGGGCGCCCGGCGGCCATGCCCAGGAAGATGCCGAGCCACAGCATCGCGAAGCGCAGCCACAGCAGCAGCCCGACGGCGAGCAGCCCGTCGCCGAGCCCACTGTGCCAGCGCCAGCCCATCGCGAGCCCGACCCCGAGGAGGACGAGCAGACCGAGCGCCGACTGGAGCATGTCCAGCACACTGCGCCCGACCAGGACCGCCGAGCGGGCCATCGGCATCGAGCGGAAGCGGTCGATGACGCCCTTGTTGAGGTCCTGGGTGATGGCGAGCATCGTCCCTTCGAGGCCGAACACCATGGTGAGCGCGAGCGTGCCCGGCACCAGGTAGTCCTTGTAGTCGCCGCCGCCCGGGACGGTCATCCCGCCGCCGAGGAAGTACGCGAACATCACCAGCATCATCACCGGGAAGACCAGTTGGACGGCCACCTGGACGGGCTGCCGGGCCCAGTGGGCGAGTCCGCGGCGGGTCATGGTCCAGGAGTCGACGAGGGTCGCGGTCGTCATACGGAGATCTCCTCTTCAGCAGCGCCCGCCGTGGCCGTGTCCGCCGTCGCCGGTTCCCCGGTGAGGTGCAGAAAGACCTCGTCGAGCGTGGGGCGGCGCAGCACGATGTCCTCCGCCTCGATCCCGGCCGCTGACAGCGCCCTTACGGTCTCCGTCAGCGCGGCCACCCGGTCGGTGACCCGCGCGCCGAGCCGCCGCCGGTCGGGGTCGGTCTCGACCTCGGCGGCGCCGGTGGCCGTGCCCACGACCGAGGCGGCGGCGGGCAGTTGGCCCGCGTCGCGCAGCACCACCTCGATGCGGTCCCCGCCGAGCCGGGCCTTGAGCTCGTCGGCGGTCCCGTCGGCGATGGCCCGCCCGCCGTCGATCACGCAGACGCGGTCCGCGAGTTGGTCCGCCTCCTCCAGGTACTGGGTGGTGAGCAGCACGGTCGTACCGCCGTCCACCAGCGAGCGGACCGCGTTCCACACCTCCGTGCGGCCCCGCGGGTCGAGCCCGGTGGTCGGCTCGTCCAGGAAGAGGATCCGCGGCCGCATGATGAGGCTCGCCGCGAGGTCCAGCCTGCGCCGCATCCCGCCGCTGTACCCGCTGACGGCCTTGGTGCCGGTGCCGGCGAGGCCGAACCGCTCCAGCAGCTCGTCCGCGCGGGCCGCCGCCCGGCGGCCGCCCAGGTGGTAGAGGCGGCCGAACATCTCCAGGTTCTGCCGTCCGCTCAGCTCCTCGTCCACCGCGGCGTGCTGGCCGACGAGGCCGATGCGGTAGCGGACCTCGTCGGGGTCGCGCAGCACGTCGTACCCGGCGACCTCGGCCCGGCCGCCGTCGTGCCGCAGCAGGGTGGCCAGAATCCGTACGCAGGTGGTCTTGCCCGCGCCGTTGGGGCCGAGCACGGCGTGCACGGTGCCCCGCGGGACGGTCAGGTCGAGTCCGGCGAGCGCCTGTTTGTCGCGATAGGTCTTCCGCAGTCCCTCGACGACGATCGCGGGATCGCTGTCGGCCAAGGTCTTCCCCTCTCCCTCACGCTCTTCTCCGCGCCACGTAGTCAAGTTTGACTACGCATGCCGGAAGGTACTGCCCGAACCTCAACTAGTCAAACTTGATTAACCTAGAGGGCCGCCATCAGCCGCCCTCGATCGGCATGGTGTGGTGCCTCAGTCCGCGCCGGGCGCGGCGTACGGGTTGATGACGCCCTCCGGCAGCACCTCCACCGAGCGCTCCCCCTCGCCCGCCATCACGTACGCCCCGCCCTCGAGCCGCTCGATCAGCCCACGGGTCCACTCGGCGCCACTGTCCGCGGAGTGCACCCAGAACTTCATGATCTCGCCGATATGGCCCCACTCCTCGGGGGTGCCGTCCGGTGGCGTCCAGTGCCGGGTCACCTCGGCCCGCCACTCCTCCAGCGCCGCCACCCGCCGCTTGAGCAGGGCGATCGCCTCGTCCCTGGGCAGGTCCACGATGAAACCCACCCCGGCCGTCAGCTCGTCGATCTTCTGGTCATGGCGCAGCAGGGCCTCCCGCAGCAGCCGGAAGTACTCCTCCTCGCCCGCCTCGGTCAGCTCGTACTCGGTCCGCGGCGGCCCGCCGACCGTGCTCGGCGCGACGTCGTGCGCGCGCATCAGTCCCTGCTTCGCCATCTGCTTGAGCGCGTGGTAGATGGACCCGGGTTTGGCATGGGACCACTCGTGCGCGCCCCAGAACTCCAGGTCGTTACGGACCTGATAGCCGTGCGCCCGCCCGTGCTGGCGCACGGCCCCCAGCACCAGCAGCCGGATCGCTGACATCGCCCGCTCGTCTCCATCCTGGTCCCGATCCCCGCGGTGACCAGGCTAGGGGGTCGACGGGCCCGGCGGATCACCGCTCCAGGACCGACCAGTCGGGCTCCGGCATCGCCCCCGTCTCGAAGACGAGGTCGAAGGCGCCCTTGCCGTCGATCGACTCGCGGATGACGTCGGCGTGACCCGCGTGCCGGGCCACCTCCTCGATCAGGTGGAGGACCGCCCAGCGCCAGGTGCGGGTGCCGCCCTCGTCCCAGGGGAGCCGGAGCGCCTCGAACGTCTCGTCGAGCGACGGCAGGGCCCGTACCGCCTCCTCGGTTTCGCGCGCCACCTCCTCGTACAGGGCGAGCAGCGCCTCCACCGTCTCGTCCTCGGTGGGCTGGAAGGTGTTCTCCCACTCGGCCATCTGGTCCCTGGGGTCCCCCGCCTTGCCCTGGAGGACGCGCAGCCAGCCGCGCTCGCCCGTGACCACGTGCTTGAGCACGCCTGCCAGCGACAGCGCGCTCGCGCTGGGAGTGGAGCGGGCCTGCTCCTCGGTCAGGCCGTGTACCGAGCGCCGGATGCCGCCGCGCTGGGCGTCCAGGTACGCCAGCAGGGCGCCGCGCTCGTCCTGACATGCCTCGGGGTTCACGATCACGGGCATGACTGCCGCCTCTCATCTGGAGGGCGCCCGGGTCCGGCGCCCTTCGATGAACCCCACGCTAGGAAGGCTTGCGGTCAGCTTCTGTCCGCGAGCCCGCCGGGCGGCGCATCAGAACGGGAACTGGCTCCGGCCGTGCTGGATGGAGATCCACTTGGTGGTGGTGAAGTCCTCGATCATCGACTCCCCGTTGAGGCGCCCGAGACCGGAGTGCTTCTCCCCGCCGAACGGCACGATCGGCTCGTCGTGAACCGTGCTGTCGTTCACATGGATCATGCCGGTGTGGATCCGCCGGGCGAACCGCACCCCGCGCTCGATGTCGGCGGTGTGCACGGCCCCGCTGAGCCCGTAGTCGGTGTCATTGGCGATCTGTACGGCCTCGTCGTCGCCGTCGAACGGAATCAGCGTCACCACCGGGCCGAAGATCTCCTGGCCGAGGATCGCCGAGCCCGCCGGGACCCCGCTGAGCACGGTCGGCCCCATCAGGGTGCCCTCGGTGTGCCCCCGCACCAGCGCGGTGGCGCCCTCGGCGATCGTCTGGTCGACGAGCTGGGTGATCGCCTCGGCCTGGCCCTCGTTGATCAGCGGGCCGATATGGGTGCTGGGATCGACCGGATCGCCCACCTTCAGCGTCTCCACCTTGGCCACGAACTTCCTCGTGAACTCCCGCTCGACCGCCCGGTCCACCAGCACCCGGTTGGCCGCCATGCAGACCTGCCCCTGGTGGACGAAGCGGCTGAAGACGGCCGCGTCCACCGCGTAGTCCAGGTCGGCGTCGTCCAGCACGACCAGCGCGCTGTTGCCGCCCAGCTCCAGGACCGTGCGCTTGAAGTGGGAGGCGGCCACGGTGGCGACGTGCCGGCCGACCTTGTCCGAGCCGGTGAAGGAGATCACCTTCGGTATGGGGTGCTCGATCAGGGCGTCGCCGATCTCCGCGATGTCGGTGACCACGACATTGAGCAGCCCGGCGGGCAGCCCCGCCTCCTCGAAGATCTTGGCGACCAGACCGCCGCCGCAGACCGGGGTGTTCTGGTGCGGCTTGAGGACGACGGCGTTGCCGAGGGCCAGCGCGGGGGCGACCGACTTCAGCGACAGCAGGAAGGGGAAGTTGAACGGGCTGATGACGCCGACCACACCCACCGGCAGCCGGTAGAGGCGGTTCTCCTTGCCGTCCACCGGCGACGGCAGGATGCGGCCCTCGGGCCGCAGCGCAAGCTGGATCGCCTCGCGCAGGAACTCCTTGGCGAGGTGCAGCTCGAAGCCCGCCTTCACATGGGTGCCGCCGCACTCCGCGATGATCGTCTCGGAGAGCTCCTTCTCCCGGTCCTCGATGATCCGCAGCGCCCGCTCGAACACCGCCCGCCGGGCGTAGGGGTTGGTGGCACCCCACTCCGGCTGCGCCCGCTCGGCCGCCCGGTAGGCCAGGTCCACCTCCTCGACGGTCGCGACGGTGATGGAGGCCAGCTTCTCCCCGTTGTAGGGGTTGAAGTCGACGATGTCCCAGGAACCGCTTCCGCCGCGCCACTCGCCGTCGATGAACTGAAGGGCCAACTCGGAGAAGTAGGACATGCCATCCCTATCTGCAGGACGCGGTGCCGGTCCCCGACAGCCGCGCACATGTGGGGGGTCTTCCTGACAGCACGTCATCCTACTGACGGGTCAGGCGTCGCGAAGGAGCCCCCGGAGCAAATCCCGGCTCTCCTCGGGAGAGAGGCTGTCCGCGCTGAGCCGCTCCAACACCCGCTCGTAGTAGGAGACTTCATCGCGCTTGTCCAGATAGAGCGCGCTGGTGAGCTGCTCCAGATAGACGATGTCGGGGAGGTCGGACTCCGGGAAGCGCAGCCGGGTGAACGCCCCGCTCTCCCCCGCGTGGCCGCCGAAGGCGAACGGCATCACCTGGAGCGTCACGTGTCGATACTCGGAGACCGTGATCAGATGGCGCAGCTGGGCGGACATCACGCCGCGCCCGCCGTACGGGCGGTGCAGCGCGGCCTCGTCCAGGACCACGTGGAACGCCGGGGCGCGCTCGGAGACCAGCAGCTTCTGCCGCTCCAGCCGCAGCGCCACCCGCCGGTCCACCTCGTCGGAACACGCCTGCGGCTGACCGCGGGTGACCACGGCATGGGCGTAGCCCTCGGTCTGCAGCAGACCGTGGATGAACTGGACCTCGTAACAGGCGATATCGGAGGCGGCACCCTCCAGGCCGACATAGGTCTGGAACCAGCCGGGGAGCACATCGCCGTAGCTGTGCCACCACCCGGCGACATTGGCCTCGCGGGCGAGCCCGAGCAGTGCCGCGCGCTCCGCGTCGTCGGTGACTCCGTACAGCGTCAGCAGATCCTCGATGTCCCGCGCCTTGAAGCTCACCCGGCCCAGCTCCATCCGGCTGATCTTGGATTCGGAGGCCCGGATCGAATAGCCCGCCGCCTCGCGGGTGATGCCGCGGTCCTCGCGCAACCGCCTGAGTTGAGAGCCCAGGAGGATGCGGCGCACCACCGATCCACTCGACTCGCCTGCGGCCATCTCCGCGATCCTCCCTGTACGGAAAGCATCCTTGCGAACGGCGCCCCCGCAGCCCCTGAGGGCGAAGTCTGCCACTGTTCGGGCTTCACGCCGTAGGCACGTCGTTACTCAAGCCGATGATGTACGTCAGTGTACGGAGTCAGAAATACCGGCAAAACCCTGCGGATCGGACCAACTGGCCCGCGTGCACGTGCATCTGCCCTTGCATCTGACGTGCGCATTCGGAACCATAGGGTGTGCGCACGTGCCAGCTCGTACGAAATCTGGCCAGAGTTCGTCACGGCCACGGATGCAGGAGTGCTCGCATGGGGAGCGAAGGATCGACCCTGCTGGAACCCTTGTGGCAAGGGCTTGCCGCCATCGATCCCTCCGCCGTCTCCGGATCCGTCTCCTGCGCCCTGCCCGCCCGCTATGAAGCGGTCAAGGGAGCCCGGCAGTTCACCGGCTCCACCCTGCGGCAGTGGAACATCCCCGAACTCCTCGACGAAGTGGCGCTCGTCGTCTCCGAACTGGTCACCAATGCCCTCCGGCACGCCCTGTCCGGCACCGGAGGCGCCGGTGAGCCGGAGCGGCCGGTGCGGCTCCATCTGATGCGCGGCCCCTCACGGCTGGTGTGCGCCGTACGCGACCCCAGCGAGGTGGGGCCGGTGGCCGGCGAGGCGGGCTGCGGCGAGGAGTCCGGGCGCGGGCTCCATCTGGTGGAGTCCTTCACCGACGGCTGGGGCTGGCAGCCACTGGCGGGCACCCCGCGCGGCAAGATCGTCTGGGCCGTCTTCCGCCTCCCCGCCGCGTAGGGACACACCACCACCCGTCACGGGCGGGTGGACTCCGGCGGGGCCGTGGTGATGCCCAGGCCGTGCAGCTGGAAGAGCCGGTTCACATCGTGCATCGTGACGATCCCCGTCAACTGACCGTGGTCCACCACCAGCACCGGCAGCCCGCCACCACCCGGGCGCGCCCGCTCCAGCACCTCGCTCAGCAGCTCATGGGGCTCGGCCACCGTGCACCGCGCCAGCGGTACCGCCACATCGCGCACCCGCCGCTCCTCCCGGGCCTCGGACGGCACCGCCGCGAGCGCGCGCAGCCGGACGATCCCGCTGGGCCGTCCCTCGAAGTCCAGCAACGGCATCACCGAATGCCGGGCGTGGGCCGCCACGTCGTCGATGAACCGCCCCACGGTCAGCCAGTCGACCCCGGTGGCGACCGGCGCCGACATCGCGTCCGCCACCCGAACCCCGCGCAGCGCGGTGTTGACCCCGGCCCGCTGCCGCTCGGCGTTGGCGATGATCACCATGAAGAGGCCGATGAGCGAGAGCCACAACCCGCCGTTGTTCCCGCGCAGGAAGGAGATCCAGCCGACGGCGATGAGCACCACACCGAGGATCTGGCCGCTGCGCCCCGCCGCCCGGTCGGCGCGCTCCCGGTCCCCGGTGCGCCACCAGATCACCGCCTGCACCACCCGTCCGCCGTCCAGCGGCGCGGCGGGCAGCAGATTGAAGACGCCCAGCAGCAGATTGGCCCAGCCCAGCCAGATCAGCACGGCCGTGGGCACTCCCCAGCCGGTGAGCGCGTGCACCCCGACCCCCGCGCCGACGGCGATACCGCCGATGACCAGGCTGGTGAGCGGCCCGATGACGGCCACCCAGAACGCGACCCCGGCGGTGCGGGGCCGTCCCATCTTGGTCATGCCGCCAAGCGCCCACAGCGTCACGTCCTCCACCGAGACGCCCTTTCTGCGGGCGGCGACCGCGTGCGCCGACTCGTGCAGCAGCAGGCTGCCCATCAGCAGTACGGCGCCGACGACGCTGGCGAGGGCGTAGACGGCACCGGTCCGGCCGGGGGTCCACGCGGGCAGCGTCTCGTGGCCGAGCCCATAGGCGAGCAGCACGATCAGCACCGGGACGCTCCAGTGCATCCGCAGTGGTACCCCGAGTACACGTCCGACGCGGACCGAGCCGTTCATCGCCGTCTCACATGGGTCGGGTCCCCCCGATCGCCACTACCAGTGTCGCGCGTCCGCGGCGATCAGCCCAGACCTGCCGGATCGTGCGCCAGATGGTCGAACTCGCCGTCCTTGGCCCCGAGCAGCATCGCCTCGACCTCGGCCGGGGTGTAGATCAGCGCCGGTCCGTCGGGGAACCGGGAGTTGCGGACGGCCACGTCCCCACCGGGCAGCTTGGCGAACTCGACACACGACCCCTGGGAGTTGCTGTGCCTGCTCTTCTGCCAGACGGCTCCCCGGAGGTCCGCGGCCGCCATGCCGTTGTAGGGATGGTCGCGCACAGGGCTTCTCCACTGTTCGTGCATGCGTGCAGCTGTCAACTGTCCGGGATCATAGCCGCGTTCCTTTGCGAATGCATGGGCGAATGCATACGTGAATGCACAGGTCGATGCACAAGCAGATGCACGTGCACCATCCGTATCGGCGTGATCACCCGACACCCGGGATCTTCTGCCCGGAGTGAAGAAGAGCAGTCGTCATGAATGACGCCCGGGTCCCCCTCCGGGTTGAGCGGGCCTCGTCACCGGAGCGTTGTCAGACCCCCCTGCCAGAATCCCGGGCATGAGATGGGCGGCGGCGGAGACGGACCACGGGGGTGTTCGTCTCTGCCCGCTCGACCCCGGGGGAAGGGCCGCCGGACCGGTCGTCGAGGTCACGGCGGAGCAGGGCGGGATCGCCGAGGCCGTGCGGTCACGCCCCGAGGCCGACCGGTGGGTGTGGCGGTCCACCGCCGAGGTCTATCCACGGCTGCTGGCCGCCGGGGTCCGGGTCGAGCGGGCCTATGACATCGAGGCGGCCGAGGCGCTGCTCCTCGGCCACGAGGGGCGCGCGGGCGCACCGCGTTCGCTCGCCGCCGCCTGGGCGCGGCTGCGCGGGCTGCCCGTCCCCGAGGACCCGCCGCCCCGGGCGGCCGGGGACCAGCCGTCGCTGTTCGAGCCCGGTCCGCCGCCGCTGCCGCCGGGCACCGATCCGCTGGACGCGCTGCTGGAGGTGTACGCGGGCCAGCTCGTCCGTACGGACGCGGCCGAGCACCCGGACCGGATGCGGCTGCTGACCACCGCCGAGTCGGCCGGGATGCTGATCGCCGCCGAGATGCGGCGCGCCGGGGTGCCCTGGCGCGCCGACCGCCACCGGGAGCTGCTGGACGAGCTGCTCGGCGAGCGCTATCCGGGCGGTCTGGAGCCGCAGCGCCTGGCCGAGCTGGCCGACGAGGTCTCGCGCGCCTTCGGCACCCGGGTGCGGCCCGATCTGCCCGCCGAGGTCGTCAAGGCGTTCGCCCGCGCGGGCATCGCCCTCGGCTCGACCCGCGCCTGGGAGCTGGAGCGGATCGACCACCCCGCGGTGGAGCCGCTGCTGCGCTACAAGAAGCTCTACCGGCTGCACACCGCCCACGGCTGGGCGTGGCTCCAGTCCTGGGTGCGCGAGGGCCGCTTCCGCCCCGAGTACCTGCCCGGCGGCACCGTCTCCGGCCGCTGGACCACCAACGGCGGCGGGGCGCTCCAGATCCCCAAGGTGGTGCGGCGCGCGGTGGTGGCCGATCCGGGGTGGCGGCTGGTGGTGGCCGACGCCGACCAGATGGAGCCCCGGGTGCTCGCCGCGATCTCCCGCGACCCCGGGCTGATGGAGGTCGCGGGCAGCGGCCGGGACCTGTACGCGACGCTGTCCGACCGCGCCTTCTCCGGCCGGCGCGACCAGGCCAAGCTGGCGCTGCTGGGCGCGGTCTACGGCCAGACCTCCGGCGACGGCCTGAAGCACCTCGCGGCCCTGCGGCGGCGCTTCCCGGCGGCGGTGGCGTATGTGGACGAGGCGGCCCGCGCGGGCGAGGAGGGCCGGCTGGTGCGCACCTGGCTGGGCCGCACCTGCCCGCCCGCGGGCGGCGCCGCCGAGGAGACGGCCGACGAGGCGGGGCTGCCGCGGGACCAGGAGGAGCCGTCCTACGGCAGCACGGCGAGCGCCCGCGCCCGGGGCCGCTTCACCCGGAACTTCGTGGTGCAGGGCAGCGCCGCCGACTGGGCCCTGCTGATGCTCGCCGCGCTGCGGCGGTCGCTGACCGGGGCGGGGCTGCGCGCGGAGATCGTCTTCTTCCAGCACGACGAGGTGATCGTGCACTGCCCCGAGGCGGAGGCCGACGCGGTCCGGGAGGCGATCGCCGAGGCGGGCGAGACGGCCGGCCGGATCGCCTTCGGACCGACCCCGGTGCGGTTCCCCTTCACCATGGCGGCGGTGGAGACTTACGCGGACGCGAAGTAGGCGGCCCGGGTCCCGTCCGGTGGACCTTCGCGCCCGCGGCATCAGCGGCTGACGCCCGCGGCATCCGGCATCCGACGCGGGGGCGGCCCAGCGGCCCAGCCGTAACCGGGGGCACGCCGCGCCAGGCGTCTCGGGCCCGCGAAGATCCACCGCACGGAGCCCGGGGGGCGGTCGTCCCCCGACCGGCTCAGCCCCACGGGCAGCGGGCCTGACCGTCCCCACACGATGAGAGCGGAGGGCCGCCGGGCGGCGGCCCACCACACCGCCCACAGGGGAGACCTGCCATGACCATCAGCCTCGAGGCACTGCGCCGCTGCTCCATCGCCGTCGACCTCGGCGCGGCCAGGACGCGCGTCTACCTCAGGCGCACCGGGCTCATCGTCGACGAGCCGACCGTGGCCGCCGTGAACACCCACACCGGCGGGCTGATCGCGGTCGGCACGCTGGCCCAGCGGATGACCGGGCGGACGCCCGCACACATCCGGGTGGTCCGGCCGGTCTCCAACGGCACCGTCGTGGACATCGAGATGGCCCAGCGGATGCTGCGGCTGCTGCTGGGCAACAAGCTGCGGCGCGCCTGGCGGCGCCGCCCGCTGGTGAGCGCCGCCGTCTGCGTGCAGCACGACGCCGACCCGCTCGCCCAGCGCGCCGCGGTGGAGACGCTCACCGGGATCGGCGCCAAGCGGGTCGAGCTGGTGGACACCCTCATCGCCGCCGCCGTGGGCTGCGGTCTGCCGGTGGAACGGCCCGAGGCGACGATGATCGTGGTGTGCGGCGCGGCCACCACCCAGGTCGCGGTCCTGTCGCTGGGCTCGATCGTGGCCGCCGAGCGGGTGCCGGTGGGCGGCGAGACCGTGGACCACGCCGTCGTCCAGCATCTGCGCAACGAGCACGCGCTGATGCTGCCCAGCCAGGCCGTCCACCCGCTGCATCTGATCATCAAGGACAGCGCGGGCAGCGCGGACGGCGCCCGGGCCGTGCAGAGCGCCGAGGTGCACGGCCGGGACGTGGCCACGGGGCTCGCCCGGACCGTACGGATCGATGTCGAGGGCGTACGGACCGCCATCCGCACCCCGCTCACCGGGGTGCTGGACGCCATCGGCACGGTTTTGCGCCGCTGTCCGCCGGATCTGGTGGCCGACCTCGCCGACCGCGGCATCATGCTGGCGGGCGGCAGCGCGGTGCTGCCCGGGTTCGACACGATACTGCGCGAGGCCACCGGCATGCCGCTGAACATCGCCGACCACCCCGACGTCTGCGCGGTCGAGGGGCTCGGCGCGATGCTCGACGGCAAGGTGCAGCCCCTGCTGCTGGACGCGATGGTCTCCTGACCCCGTTCCGCGCCCGTACCTCGCCCTGACGCCTGATCGGAAATTCTTCGCGACGCGTTGAGCGGCTGCCTCCCCCCGTGCGTAGTGAAGGGGGAAGAGGCCGACATGGCCGCCGATCCCCCCCGGGGCTCAGACCGGGAGTCGTCCGTTGATGTTGTCCAACTCAGGTCAGGTCCTGGAGGTTCAGGTGCACGACGACGCCGCCGTGGCCGATGAGCGTCCGTCAAGATCCAGGCGTGGTACGCCGGACGAACAACTCATGCGCGCGCTCTACCAGGAGCACGCCGGACCGTTGCTCGCGTTCGTGCTGCGGCTGGTCGCGGGCGACCGGCACCGTGCGGAGGACGTCGTCCAGGAGACCCTGGTGCGGGCCTGGCGGAACGCCGACCAGTTGTCCCGGGCCACCGGCTCCATCCGGCCCTGGCTGGTCACCGTCGCCCGGCGGATCGTGATCGACGGACACCGCAGCCGGCAGGCCCGGCCGCAGGAGGTCGACCCCTCCCCGTTGGAACTCATGCCCGCGGAGGACGAGATCGACCGTGCACTGCGGCTCATGACCCTGACCGACGCGATGCAGGACCTCAGCGACGCCCATCGCGAGGTGCTGGTCGAGACCTACTTCAAGGGGCGGACCGTCAACGAGGCGGCCCAGACCCTCGGCATACCCAGCGGGACGGTACGGTCCCGGGTCTTCTACGCGCTGCGCTCGATGAAGCTCGCGCTCGAGGAGAGAGGAGTGACGGCATGACAGCGCAGACGCACCACCCGGGACATGACGCCGTTGGCGCGTATGTGCTCGGCGTGCTCGACGAGGCGGACGCCACCTATTTCGAGGAGCATCTGGCCGGCTGTGACCAGTGCGGACGGCAGCTCGACGAGCTGACCGGGCTGGAACCGCTGCTGGCCGATCTGGCCGCCGACGTCCCCGGGATCCACGCCGCCCCCGGGCGGACCCAGCTCACGGGCCACACTCCGCATGCCTTCAGCGCCACTCCCAACGCCATCGAGACCCTCACCGCGCGCCCCGGCCCGGCCCTGCTCACCCGCATGGTCGGCGAGGTCGCCGCGTCCCGCGCCAAGCGGCGGCGGCGCGGTCTCTACCTGGTCGCGGCGGCGGCCGCGCTGATCGTCGGCGGCCCGGTCGGCACGATCGCGGTCACCTCCGGCGGCTCGGACAGCTCCGTCACGGCCGCCCCCAGCGAGAGCGCCCTCTTCGCCGGCATGCCCGACAAGGTGCAGGGCACCGACCCGGACACCAAGGTGAACGCGGCGGTCGCGATGGAGGACAAGATGTGGGGCACCGACACCCTCCTCCGGTTGAAGAACGTCAAGGGCCCCCTGGACTGCAGCCTGATCGCGGTCTCCAAGGACGGTCATGAGCAGACGCTGATGACCTGGTCGGTGCCCGAGTGGGGCTACGGGATCGCGGACAGCCCCAAGGCGGAGGCGAGAGAGCCGCTGTGGGCGCACGGCGGCGCGGGGATGAAGCGCTCCGACATCGAACGCTTCGAGGTCCGTACGGCCGACGGAAAGCGCCTGGTCTCCCTGAACGTCTGACCTGCCACTCGGATCGCCGATCAACCCATGCGGCGCGGTGAGCGAGATGTTACACAGAGTGTGATACGTCGTGCTTCGCGTCCCCGGGGGGTCCGGATCCGAGGAGGCACTCCGTGGCTGACCCGGACGCCCATCAGCAGCGCATGTTCGCTCAGTATGTGCTGCCCGAGGTCGAGGTGCTGCTGCGCGTGGCCATGTCACTGACCACCCAGCGAGCCGACGCCGAGGATCTCGTGCAGGACACGTTACTACGGGCGTACCGGGCAGTCGGCCGTTTTGACGGGAGACATCCACGGGCCTGGCTGCTGACGATCATGCGGCATGCGGAGGTCAGCCGGCGCCGCCAGCGCCGGCCCCGGCTGCTCGACGATCCGGACACGGAGCTGGAGCGGCTGGTCCCGGCCCGGGACGCGACGCCGGAGGAGCTGGTGGTGGACACGACGTTCGACGAGGCCGTGGACGCCGCGTTCACGGCCCTTCCGCTGCGGGACCAGCAGGTGGTGCGGCTGGTGCATGTGGACGGGCTGTCGTACGCGGAGGCCGCACAGGTGCTGGACGTCCCCAAGGGGACGGTGATGAGCAGGCTGCACCGGGCGCGCAAGCGGATCCGGAACCAGTTGCTGGCCGCGGGAGTGGAATCGGAGCGAGGTGGCGCATGAGCAGATGGACATGGTGGCGGACCACGGGGACCACGCAGACCACCGGACGGCTCCGGACCACACGATGCCCCCTGGGCGCGCCGATGCTCCAGTCGTATCTGGACGGGGAACTGGACGCCCCGGCCGCGGCCCGGGTGCGCACCCATGTGGCCGAGTGCCACCGCTGCGCCCGGGAGCTCGCCGTCTACCAGCGGATCAGCGAGGCGCTGGCCGCCCGCGCGACGATCGACGAGGCGGTGCTGGACCGGCTCAGGGACTTCGCGGAGTCCCTCGCGGAGCGGGAGAGCCGGGAGCCGGGGACGGAGGGGGCGCCGCAGGAGCCGATCCCGGGGACGGAGACGGTGCCGACGGAGACGGTGCCGCCGGAGGCGATGCCGAACGAGACGACGCAGGTCGAGGCGATGCCGACGGAGACGTTGCCGAACGAGGCGATGCCGGTCGAGGCGATGCCGGTCGAGGCGATGCCGGTCGAGGCGATGCCCACGGAGACGGTCCCCGGGACGGCGCCGGGGGCGGATCGGGACGCCGATCAGGGCGCGGTGCACAAGGCGGGAGGCTGACGGCCACCGGATCGGGCCCCGCGCCCGGTCCGCTCGCGCCCGGACCGGGCAGTGCGACGGCCCGCTCGCGTGCCCGCGGGGGTCTGCGCAGCAGCAGGGCCGCGGTGAGCAGGGTCCCGCTGATCAGGGCCACATCGGCGAGGTTGAAGACCGGCCCGCGGGCGTCCAGCGTGATCCAGTCGATGACGGCGCCACGCAGCGGGCCCGGCGACCGGATCATCCGGTCGGCGCCGTTGCCCATCGCTCCCCCGGCGATCAGCCCCAGGCCCAGCGCCGCGCCCCGGCCGCGGACCCGCAGCCCGGCACCGGCCGCGCCCAGCGTGGCCACCGCGCCCGCGAGCGTGATCACCACGATCAGCGCGGGGCGGCTCTGGCCCAGGCCGAAGGCCACCCCGGTGTTGCGCACCAGCAGCGCGCAGAACGGCCCGAACCGGGCCTGCGGCCCCACGGTGCCGCTCCAGGCGGCCAGCGCCATCGCCTTGCTCAGCTGATCGGTCATGATCACGGCAAGCGCGACCAGGGGAAAGAGCAACCGGCCGGTCGCGGGGTGGGGCTTCATCATCGGCCTCCCTGGGGGTGGGGGGCCGGTCCGCGGGCGCGGTCCGCGGCCCGGGAAGGAAACCCGCCGGGCGGCCGCCCCGCTTCCCTTCCGGCGAAAAACACAGGACGAGGGCCCGCAGGCGGCACTGCCTGCGGGCCCTCGCTGCTTGCCAACGCCTTCGACCAGCTATGTGGTCATCGGCGGTGTACCGAAGGGGTTACTCCGACTTACTTCCCCTTCTTCGCCTCCAGGAGCGGCGTCTGGTACTTGGCCAGCATCTTCATCTTGTTCTTGTCGATCGTCTTCCAGTCGTTCTTCAGCACACCGCCGGTGTCACCCGAGTCCGGGTTCCAGGTCCAGTAGGTGTAGCTGATCTGGTGCTTCTTGAGGTAGTCCATCAGGGCGTTCTGCCAGACGGCCTCGGAGCTCTTACCGGCGGTCTTCTTACCGCCGAACTCACCGAGCAGCAGCGGGGCGATGTTCTGCTTCTTGATGTACGCCCAGTGCTTCTCCCAGATGGCCGGCATGTTCTTCGGGAAGTCCTTCGCCATGAACCAGTTCTGGTTGTAGACGCCCGGACCGTAGTCGTGGGCCGAGTAGACGACCTTGTTCGGCTCCTTGAGCTTCACCGGGTGCTTCTTCACACCCTGGAGGTCACCGCCCCACCAGAACTGCTCGTTCTTGTGGCGGTCCGTACCCTCGACGAAGATCAGCCAGTTCTTGTTGACCTTGTGGATGGCGTCACCGGCCTTGGTGGCGGCCAGCTGCCAGTCGGTCTTCGGGTTGCCGTCGCCCCACGTGGCCTGGCCACGCGGCTCGTTGTGGAGGTCGGCGCCGATCACCCGGTCGTTGTTCTTGTAGCGCTTGGCCAGCTTGACCCAGTCGTCCATCCACTGCTTCTCGGTGAGGCTCTGGGAGTACCACAGCTCACTCTGGCCGTACTGGTCCGGACGGTGCTGGTCCAGGATCACCCGGATACCACGGTCGGTGGCACCCTTGACGATCTTGTCCATGATCTGCTGGGGGGTGAGGCCCTTCAGATCGGGGTTCTTGTGCCAGTCGATGCCGTTGGGCTTGGCCGACGACTTGAACATCTCGTTCGCGTACGGCAGGCGCAGGGTGTTGAAGCCCTGCTTGGCCATCTGGTCCAGCATCGACTCCCAGTTACGGGTCCACAGGCCGTGCGGCGCGTAGGTGCCGGTCTCGAAACCGAACCAGTTCACACCGGTCAGGACGACCTTCTTACCGTCGGAGTCGACGATGTCGCCCTTCTTGGTGGACAGGGGACCCTCAGCACCCGCGCCGGTGGCCTTGGCGCCGGCGGCGGAGGAAGTGGTGGTGGTGGCCGACTGGCCATCGGAGTTGTTCACCGCGAAAGCGGTGACGGTGCCACCCACGGCAGCAGCAGCGACGACGGCCGCGGCGATACCGAAGCGGAGACGCTGCGAGCGCGGCGCACGCTTGGTCTCGGTGGTCGGGGCGTTGTTCTGGTCCATGGGGGAATTCATTCGGTGAGGCTCCTGAGCAATTGGGGTACTGCGGTTTTCAGGACGCTGGGGTTGTTCGTCGGAGATTCCAGACATTCCATCTGCGGGTCGGAGACTGCGGTCAGCCGGACAATCCGCGCGGACGGTAGGAGTTCGCCGATCAGGCGGACCAACCGCTGCGTTTGCCAGCTGGGCTCATCCACGTCGATCAGCACCACATCCGGCTGCAGGTGATGGACCAGAGAAATTGCTTCTCGGGCCGACCCTGCAATTCCGGATAGCTCCAGTCCGGGCTCCTCGACAACGAGATCGGCGAGAGCACTCAACACCAATGGGTGGTGCTCCACGACGAGAACTCTGTGCATCGATGGGAGCTCCTTCGGGGCTTGTCCTTTCGCTTCACGACATTAGGGAGTGACCGCAGTTGGTATCGCCGTACGCCTGGCTGAAATCTGCGTACCTCAATTGCAGGAATTCGGGGCACACCAAACGGCCGAATTCCGCCTACCTCAATTGAGGTAGGAGAATTCGGCCGTTTTGCATGGGTTATGTCCGTTTTAGGGGATGACCTGGAGGGCACAGGAGCCGCTCAGGAGGTTCTCAGGGAGTGCTCAGGGGATGCTCGGAGGCCGGCCAGGGGCCCTCAGGGCATGCGAAAGGCGCCGGTCACGGGGTGACCGGCGCCTATGGATCTTTCCCCTCCCCGCCCCTTCCCGATCCAGGGGCTCCGCCCCTGGACCCCGGGGCCGGGGCAGAGCCCGGGACGGGGCGCGGGGCAGAGCCCGGATCCGGGACCCGGGGCGGAGCCCGGAACGGGGCGCGGGGCGGAGCCCCGATCCGGGACCCGGGGCAGAGCCCCAAACCGGGGCCCGGGACAGAACCCCGATCCGGGACCCGGGGCAGAGCCCCAAACCGGGGCCCGGGACAGAACCCCGATCCGGGACCCGGGGCAGAGCCCCGAAACGGGGCGCGGGGCGGAGCCCCAAACGGGGCCCGGGGCGGAGCCCCGATCCAGGCCCCGGGGCAGAGCCCGGATCCAGGGCCCGGGGCAGAGCCCCGAACCGGGGCCCGGGGCGGAGCCCCGAACCGGGGCGCGGGGCGGAGCCCGGAACGGGGGCTGGGGCGGAGCACCAGTTTCGGGAAGGGGCGGGGAGGGGAGCAGCACGCCGCAGGCGCCGCGCTCGGCCGGGTACGCCCCACGAGGGCCGGAGGAGGGCGGAGCGTCAGCGCGTCAGCCGGTACGCATAGCCGGGGACGAACATCCCCGCACCGGCGGCACAGCCGTCCGCCTGGCCCGGCTGCTTGATCCACAGGAAGGCATCGACCCCGGGGATGCCCGTGGCGGCGGTGGGCGGCCTGCCCAGCTTGCGGCCCGGCGGATCGCAGAAGCGGTGGTGACGCGTGGGCCCCGCCCCGTTACGGCTGGTGTCCACCACGACCCCCAGCCGGGGCCGGCGCAGCTCCCGGATCACGGACAGCCCGTAGCGCACCTCGTCGGCGGTGGCGTTGAAGTTGGAGACGTTGACCGCTATCCCGTCCCCGTACCGCTCTATACCGGCGCGCCGCAGCCGCTCGGCCATGGTCTTCGCGGGCTGCCATCCGGAGTTCCCGGCGTCGTAGTAGACCCGGGCGCGGGGAGCGCCCCGCTGGAGCGCCCGCGCCGCGTACGCCAGGGCCGCGAACCGATCCGCCTGCTGCCGCCGCTTGAGACAGCTCATATGCGCGAGCGCGTCCGGTTCGAGGATGACGATGGCGCGCCCGTCCCCTATGCCCCGGGTGAGGGCGTCGCTCCAGCGCCGGTAGGCGGCCGTGTCCCCGGCGCCGCCGGAGCTCAGCTGCTGGCAGTCGCGCTGGGGGATGGTGTAGGGGACCAGCACCGGCAGCCGTCGCTGGGCGGCGGCGGTGCGGACGAGGTTGCGGGCCCGCTCCTCGATCAGGGACTCATTGGTCTCGGTGAGCCAGGCGGCCTGGGGCTCGGCGGCGATCCGCCGGGCGATGGCCGCCGCCCGTCGGTCGTGCGGATGGTCCCGCACCCAGGTCGCGGCCGGGTTGTGGGGGTCGACGTAGAAGCGGGTCGTGGCCGGGAAGAACGGCTTGGCCACGGGGAGCGACGGCTTGGTGGCGGGTGGCCGCACCGGGCCCACGAACAGGGCCTGCACGGTGGTCGCCGCCATCACCACCTCGACCACCAGCACCATCACGATCAGCTGGGCGACGCCCCGCCCCGCCCACCGGGAGGTGCGGGCGCGCACCGGCGGGCGGGGGCGGCGGTCGCGTCCGCACAGTTTCGTGATCATGGCGAGTCCTGCCCGGCCTCAGCCGTGGTGGGAGTTGTCGGGCGGCCTGCGCCGGCTGATGAGCACCACCGCCAGGATCGCGAGCACCACCAGGACTCCCGCCACCACACCTATCGTGACCAGGGCGGATTCATCCCCCTGGGTTCTGGGGGCGGCCGCGTCCGGGGTGGCGGACGGATGGCGGCGGGGGGCGGAGAGCTCGGCGGAGGCCGGGGGCGCGGCCCGGTCCGCCAGCGCCTTGGCCGGGGCGATCACCCCGTACCCATAGCGCGGGTCATGGCCCGAGGAGCCCTTGCGGTCGGCGGTGTCGATCAGCTTCTGGACCACCTGGTTGGCGTTCCAGCGGGGGTGCTCCGAGCGCAGCAGCGCGGCGCCCGCCGCGACCCAGGGTGCCGCGAAGCCGGTGCCGTCGCCGGTCCAGTAGTCGTCGTTGCCGGAGGTGGTGAGGATGGCGACACCGGGGGCGGCCAGGAGGGTCTTCCCTCCGTGGTGGGAGGAGGTCCAGACGGCGCCCTTCTTGTCGGTGGCCACCACGGCGACCACTCCGGGGAGCGCGGCCGGGTAGGTGGGCCGGTTGCCGATCTTGCCGTTGTCGCCCGCGCCGGCCACGATCACGGCGTCCTTGTCGACGGCGTATTTCACCGCGGACCGCAGTGCGGGGGTCGGCCGCTTGAAGTTGACGGCCAGGTCGATGACGCGCGCGCCATGGTCCACCGCGTGGCGGATGGCCTTCGCGGTGGGGTCGGCGAGGGGCTTTCCGTCGCGGTAGACGCCGAGCGGCATCACCTTGGCTTTGGGCGCGAGCCCGTACACCCCGTCGCCGCGGTAATTGCGGCCGGTGCCGACGATGATTCCGGCGGCATGGGTGGTCTGCTCGGCCGCCTTGCCGCCGTCCCGGGTGCCGTAGCCGCCGGTGCCGCCCGCGAAATCCTTTCCGCGGACCACGCGCCCGCGCAGATCCGGATGGGAGGCGTCGACCCCGGTGCCGATGACCGCCACGGTCACTCCGGCGCCTTTGCTGAATTTCCAGGCGCGCTCCGCCTTGAGCGCGGTCAGCGCCCATTCGGAATCGTGCAGCCCACCGGAATCGGAATCACTTGCCGCAGCCGACGTGGCCAGTGCGAGTGTCATCACGGCGATGACCGCTCCGGCCCGGCCGGCGAATGGATGGCGTGACATCACGTGACCTGACATTACGTCACCTACTCTCCTCGCACGGGACGCAAGGCCGTCCGGCCCATTTCATCTTTGGGCATCCCCCGCAGGTACTGGCACCCGCGAGAGGGTGAGCGCCCCGTCCCTTCTTTGGGGGACCGGTCCGGATACCCGGGCCCCGGCTCTCCCCAATACGGGGGATAGGAGAGGTCCGCCGAAGGTGTACCACCCGCTCCCCCGGGCGCGGGTACTACCTCCTTTTCGGGTGACGCACTCTTGGGTCAACGGCGATAAGAGCCTCCTGCCGAGGGAGTCGCGATGCAGCGTTTCCGAACGTTCAGCGAGCGCACCGGAGAGCCGGGCGAAGAGGCGGACAGCACCGACCGTCATGCCCGCAGGCGGGCCGGAATGCTGTTCCGAGCCCGCCGGATCCGGAACCCGATGGCAGGCATGCCCGGTCTGGCCCTGCGTTTCGCGGTGGTCGGCGGGGGCGGTGTGGTCGTGAACACGGTGGTCCTCTTCGCCCTCTATCACTGGGCCGGACTGCCGCTGCTGGCTGCGTCGTCGATAGCGGTGGAAATCGCCGTCGTTCACAACTACCTGCTGAACGACCGGTGGACCTTCGCGGTGGCCACTCCCTCCCTCGGACGATTCATCAAGTTCAATGTCTCGGTCCTGGGCGGCCTCGGGGTCAATGTGCTCATCGTCTGGTCACTGGTGCGCACCGGAATGCATCTGCTGCTGGCGAATTGCCTCGGCATCGCGGCGGCTTTCGCGGTCAACTTCGCGTCGAGTACCGGCTGGGTCTGGGGGAGGCGGAGCCGATGATTGTCGCCATCGTCTACCTGGTGCTGATCGTGGTCTCGATCCTGCTCACCGTGCAGTCTGCCCATGTTCTCTACCTCATGCTCTACACCTGGGACCGGGCGGACGCCGAACGGAAGTCACGGGCGCCGGATGAATTCCTGCCGCCCCAGATCTCCTTCAGTGTCCTGCTGCCCGCCCGGCATGAGGAAGACGTCATCCAGAGCACCATCGAGCGCGTGGTGCGGGCCAACTATCCGGCCGAACTGCTGGAGGTCTTCGTGATCTGCTCACAGGACGACGACGGCACGATCAAAAAGGCCGAGGAGAAGATCGACGACCTGAAGCGGAAAGGGCTGCACAATGTGCGGGTCGTGGTGTTCGACGACAAGCCGATCAACAAGCCGCACGGCCTCAACACGGCCCTTCCGCACACCGCCAACCAAGTGGTGACGATCTTCGACGCGGAGGACGACATCCACCCGGAGATCTTCTCCCTGGTGAACACCGTGATGGTCCAGGAGAAGGTCAAGGTGGTCCAGGCCGGTGTGCAGCTCATGAACTACGAGTCCAACTGGTACTCGACGCTCAACGTCCTGGAGTACTTCTTCTGGTTCAAGAGCCGGCTGCACTACCACGCCCACTACGGCTCGATCCCGCTCGGCGGCAACACCGTCTTCTTCGCCCGTGAGCTGCTGCTGCGGCTCGGCGGCTGGGACGACCGCAACCTCACCGAGGACGCCGACATGGGGCTGCGGATATCCGCCATGGGCGAGCGGGTGCGGGTGGTCTACGACGACCGGTATGTGACCAAGGAGGAGACCCCGCCGACCCTCGGCCACTTCATCCGCCAGCGCACCCGCTGGAGCCAGGGCTTCATGCAGACCCTGAAGAAGGGCACGTGGAAGAAGATGCCGACGCGCAAACAGCGCTGGCTCGCCTTCTACGTCCTGGCGTTCCCGCGCGGGCAGGCGCTGCTGGGCATCTATCTGCCGATCTCGCTCGGCATGATCCTGATCCTCAAGGTGCCGGTGCTGATCGCACTCTGCTCCTATCTGCCCGTTCTGCTGCTGGCCGCGCACTTTCTGGTCCAGGCGGTCGGCCTGTACGAGTTCACCGGCGCCCACGGCCTCGAAGCCTCGCCGAAGGCCGTCGTGCGCATGGCCATCGCCTGGTTCCCCTTCCAGATGGTGCTGGCGTACGCCGCGCTGCGGGCCATGCGGCGGGAGATGCTCGGCCGCCACGACTGGGAGAAGACACAGCACGTAGGTGCCCACCGGGCCACCACCGAGGAGGCGGAGTCGCGTGTCGGATAACCCCACGCCCTCGCGGCCGGCGGCCGTCGACGCGGAAGGCCGGAACACCGCGGCGGACAAGGGCGCCGCGGCCGGGAACGGCACCGCCGCGGACAAGAACACCGAGGCCCCCGCGCGGCGTCCGCGCCGCCGCCGCCCGCGGTTCTCCGTGGAGCGCGGCTGGTTCCCCCCGCTGGGGACCAAGGGCAGGATCGCCCTGGTCGCCTCCCTGCTGACCGGGCTGCTCACCCACGGCTACCACCTGTTCCGCTACCCCCTCTACCTCACCGACGAGGGCATCTACATGCAGCGGGCGTGGTCGCTGGTGCGGGAGACCAGCCTGTCCCCGTACACCTATGACTACGACCACGCCCCGCTGGGCTGGATCACCCTGGCCGGGTGGGTCCTCCCGCTGCCGAAGCAGTTCGAGACCTTCGGGAACGCGATCAACACCGGACGGTTCCTGATGCTGCTGGTGCACGTCGCCAGCGTCTATCTGCTGTTCGAGATCGCCCGGCGGCTGTCCGGCAGCGTGCTGGCCGCCACCGTCACCTCGTTCCTCTTCAACGTCTCGCCGATCGCGGTCTACTTCCAGCGGCAGGTCCTGCTGGACAACCTGATGATCCTCTGGCTGCTGCTGAGCCTGTTCATGCTGCTCAGGCGAGAAGTCACGATCAGATCGGTGTTCGGCGGCGGGCTGGCGCTGGGCATCGCCCTGATCACCAAGGAGAACGCGATCTTCTTCGTGCCCAGCTTCATGTATCTGCTCTACCGGAGGGTCAAGGGGTCGGCCAGCAGCCGGTTCACCAGCACTCTCTGGCCATTCGCCGCGGCCGCCCCGATCGGCGCCTATGTGACCTACGCGGTGCTCAAGAACGAGCTGCTGCCGAGCGGTTTCGACTTCGACCTGAACAACCCGCCCGCGGACCATGTCTCGCTGCTCTACACCCTGTGGTGGCAGCTCAACCGCAACCAGGGCACCCTCTTCAGCCACACCGGTCTGCTGCAGACCAGTTGGCTGGTCCGGGACAAGTTCCTGCTGATCGCCGGGGTGTGCGCGATGGTGATGTGCCTGTGGATCGGCACCCGGGACCGCAGGCGCGACCTGGGCTTCCTGATCGCCGGGACGCTGGCCTTCGGCTACGCCTTCTACCTGGTGCGCGGCAGCGTGGTGCTGGACTTCTACGTCACCCCGCTGATCCCGATGTTCGCGCTCAATGTCGGCATGATCACCGACCGGCTGCTCAAGGGCTCGTTCGCCAATCGGTTCATGCGCGGCGCGCATTCCCTGACCCGGGTCGCCGTACCGTCGTTCGTCGCCGTTCTGCTGCTGGTGTCACCGGCCTCCGGATATCTCGTCCACACCAATACCGAGGGCCGTACGCAGATCGCCGACCAATACCAGTCCAAGATCAACCTCACCGGAATGCAGCATGCCCAGATCGCCTGGGTGCGCAAGCACGTACCGCCGAATTCGCGCATCATCATGGACGACGACCTGTGGGGTGAGCTGCACGATGTGCGCCCGTTCTACCCGTACGCGCATTCCCACTGGAATGCCTCGTCCGACCCGGATGTGCGCGACAAGCTCTTCAAGAAGAGATGGCAGAACGTCGACTACATCATCATGTCGAACAAGATGCGCAAATCCATGATGACCAACAATTCCGACGGCCGGGAGAACTGGATTCTCCAGGCGCTGCGTAATTCCACCCGCGTCTGGTCGGATACCCAGGGCAATATCAAGCTGGAAATCTACCGTGTGCAGTAGCCATGGGAAGAGGAGGTGAAGGCCATGCCTGAGTACGACGACGACTGGGATGTTCCGGAGGACAGGGATGATCCCGAGAACGAGGAGCACACCCCCGACGGTGAAAAGAAGAAAAAGCTCACCTGGAAGACCGTCCTGCTCGCACTCGTGGTCTTCGCGATCGTCGGATCGCTCGTCCAGGTGGTCGCGCGCGGCGGCTTCGGAGGCGCCCTGAACACCACCGGCAGCGGAGGCGGCGGCGCCCCGAAGAAGGAGCACCACTCCCGGCAGCAGCAGGAGATACGCCCGCCCAAGCAGCCCAAGACCATCAAGCTGGGCAATCAGCGGGTCCCCCAGGCGTCCGGCCCGATCATCGTGATCAACCCGGGCCTGGTCACCCCCGGCGGCAGCGCCGCGGTCGAGGGCGGCGGCTTCGACAAGAAGGCCACCGTGGACATCCTGCTCAAGGCCCGGAAGTCGGATACCAAGGGCCGTGCCATCGGCAGCGTGCGCTCGGACCGGTTCGGGTCGATCTACGCCCGGTTCACCATGCCCGACACCGCGGGCAACCGGCCCGCGACGCTGGTCGCCCAGCAGCGCGGCAGCAGCAAGACGGCGGAGGCCAAGGTGATCACCGGCGGCGCGGTCGGCACTGCCAAGATCAACAAGATGGTGGGCCGCCCCGGCGACGTGGTGACGGTCACCGCCCGCGGCTTCCGCCCGGGTGAGCCGATCGACGTCTTCTGGGGCCGGACCACCGGCATCCCCGTCACCACGCTGCACACCGACAGCAGCGGTAGCGTGGGCCAGGCGGCGATCAAGGTGGGCGTGGCCCCGACCGGCTCCAGCACCCTGGTCCTGGTGGGCAAGCGCAGCAAGACCACGGCCACCGCGCCCTTCCAGATGCTGGCCATGTACCCCTCGATGAAGTCCAAGCCGTACGCGCTCAAGGCCGGCCAGCGGATCACGCTGTCCGCCAACAAGTTCGCGCCCGGCGAACGGGTGCTGGTCTACATCAACTCCACCGGCGGTCTGCCGGCCTTCACCGCCCAGGCGAACGGCATGGGCCAGATCCGCGACGTGGCGTTCAACGTGCCGTTCGGCCTCAAGGGGCGGCAGACGCTGATGGCGATCGGCGACCAGAGCCGGGCCGTGGTCCGCTCGGGCTTCACGGTGCTGCCGTACACCCCGTCCGCCGAGCCCAGCGCCTTCGGCGGCAGGGCGGGCACCACGCTCAGCTTCTATGTCGCGGGGTTCGCCCCGGGCGAGACGGTGGACGCCTATGCCGGTTCGGGCTCGAAGGGCCAGCGCAAGATCGGGACCTTCCAGGTGGACAGCCGGGGCAAGGCGTCGGCCGTGGGCTCGTACAAGATCACTCCGGCGGATGAGAGCGGTGTGTCCTTCCAGCTCGTCGGCCAGAAGAGCGGTGGCGTCGCCAGGGCCAGCATCAACATGTCCCAGGGTCGCGGGGGCTAGGGACCGCGCGTGACGTCGAGGGAGAACGTGGGCCGGGGCGTGCCGTCCGCCGGGAAGCGGCGGGAAGCGGCGGACACGGCGGGGAAACAGGCCCACGTTCCAGGGAGCGACCGGCCGCCGACGGCCGTGGGGCGGCTCACCCGGGCGGCTCACCAGTTCCGTAGATGTACCATGCGTCCTGGAGTGTCCTATGAGCGTAATTTTCGGCCCTAACTCACGAAGAGTCCTACAATTCCTGACCCACATCGAAGACCTCTCCCCGGAGGAAATCGACCGGGTGGCCGATCTGTGGAAGCAGACGTCCAGCCAGACCCGCGCCGAGGGCTGGGCGGTGGTCCACCGCACCACCACGCCCGAGGAGCGGTACCGGATCCTGGTCGCCGCCTCGGTGGCGCGCCGGGCCGCCCTGGACACCGCGCGGAACCACAGGAAACACGACTGGGCCTTCTGGGCCGCGGTCTGGGACGCCGCGACCGCGGTCGCCGTCTGCGACCGCATCGGAAGGCACTACAACGTGCTGGTCGCGCCGCTGGCCGCGGTCATGCCGTCGCTGGCGCACTGCCGGCGCGATGAACTCGAGCCCCGCGAGCTGCGGGGTGCCGTCCTCAAGGGAGGTGGGTAGCGATGGGCGACAACCGGATCGCCGTTGTGGTGGCCGATGACGACCCGGCCGTCCGTGAGGCGCTCGCCGACCTCATCGACTCCCACCCGGACCTGGAGCTGGTGGGCCTGGCCATCAACCACGAGCAGGCCGTGCGCGCGGCGGTGGACCACCGCCCACAGGTCGTGATCATGGATGTGCACATGCCCCGGGGCGACGCCCCCGGCAGCGTCCGGGCCATCCGCGACCAGGTCCCCGAGGCCCGGGTGGTGGCGCTGTCCGCCCACGGCGAACGCGAGACCGTGCTGAACATGCTCGCCGTCGGGGCCAGCGGCTATCTGGTCAAGGGCACCCCCGCCGAGGAGATCCTCGAGGCGATCATCCGGGCCGCCCGCGATCAGTTCAGCATGTCCGCGGAGCTCCTCGCCGACTGCGCCGAGCCGCTGCGCCGCGCCGAGCGCGCCTCCTGGCGGTTCGAGGACCTGGTCGGCAACCGCCTGGAGGACTCGTACCTGGAGCTGCTCGGCCACGCTCCCTGCGGAGTCCTCGTGGTCGGCCCGCGCGGCCGGATCGAGTACGCCAACGCCCACATCCGGCACATGTTCGGCTACAGCTCGGCCGAGCTGCGCGACAAGCGGCTGCGGGACCTCGTCCCCGAGCGCTACCGCACCGCCTCCGAGCAACTGATCGGCCGGGTCTTCACCGCGCCGTCCGCGATGAGCGGCCGCCGCCGCGACGGCGGCGAGTTCCCCGCCCAGTTCAGCGGCGGCCATCTGCAGGGCCGGCAGACCCGCGGGGTGGTCTTCATCGCCGACCTCAGCCAGCTCCGGGCGGCCGAGAGCCGGTTCCGCCAGCTCATCGAGTCCTCCCCGGACGCGATGCTGATCGTGGACACCAGCGGCCGCATCCAGGCGGCCAACCACCGCACCGAGGCGCTCTTCGGCTACGACCGCGACCATCTGATCGGCCGGGCCGTGGAGGCGCTGCTGCCCGACCAGCCGCTCACCGTCTCGCTGCGCGAATGGGACGACAGCCTCGAGGAGCCGGTCGGCCACAGCATGGAGCTGGTCGGACGGCGCAGCGACGCCAAGCAGTTCCCCGCCGATGTCAGCATCAGCCCGCTGCGCACCGAGGAGGGCCTGCTCACCGTCCTGACCATCCGCGACATCACCGAGGTGCAGCGCGCCCAGTTCGTCCTGGAGCGCAGCCTGGAGCTGCTGGAGGTCACCGACCGCGACCGCCAGGCGCTGCTCAGCCATCTGGTCCACGCCCAGGAGGCCGAGCGCGGCCGGATCGCCGCCGACATCCACGACGACACCATCCAGGTGATCACCGCCGCCAGCCTCCGCCTCCAGCAGTTGCGCCGGCGGCTGCGGGACCCGGACGAGCAGCGGGTGATGGACAAGCTGGACGAGACCCTGAAGCTCTCGCTCAGCCGGCTGCGCCAGCTCATCTTCGACCTGCGGCCGTCCAGCCTGGAGCACGGCTGCCTGGCCGGGGCGCTGCGCGGCCTGCTGGAGCAGATGCGCACCGAGACCGGTATCACCTACCGGCTGGAGGACCGGCTGACCGCCCACCCCCCGGCCGAGACGATGGCGCTGATCTACCGGACCGCTCAGGAAGCGCTGGTGAACGTGCGCAAGCACGCCCACGCCAAGACGGTCCATGTGCAGTTGCTCGGGCTCGACGACGGCTGCCTGGTGCGGATCGTCGACGACGGCGAGGGCTACAACCCGCTCGAGGTGGAGTCCCGCCCCGGCCACCTCGGGCTCTCCCTGATCCAGGAGCGGGCCCAGATAGCGGGCGGCTGGTGCCGGATCGAGAGCGAACCCGGCTCCGGCACCACCGTGGAGTTCTGGGTGCCGCTCGGCACTCCCCCGGGCGCGCCGCTCGCCACCCCCGGCTCCCCCGACTCCCCCGAAGGGGACCCGCAGCCGTGACCGCACCTCCCGAATTGACGAAGGTGCTGATCGTCGAGGACCACCGGGTGGTGGCCGAGGGGCTGTGGGCCCTGCTGGCCGAGTACTCGGATCTGACGGTGGTCGGCTGGGCCGACTCGGTCGCCGAGACCGTGCCGATGGCCAAGGAGCTGAAGCCCGATGTGGCGCTGGTCGACTTCCGGCTCCCCGACGGCACCGGCGCCGACGCGGCCGGCGGCATCCGGGCCCATGACCCGTCCGTCGCCATCGTGATCCTCAGCGCCGACGCCAGCGACTCGGCGCTGCTGGCCGCCGTGGAGGCGGGCGCCTGCGGCTATCTGCTGAAGTCGGCGAGCGGCGACGAGATCGCGGCCGCCATCCGCGCGGCCGCCGAGGGCGAGACCCTCATCCCGGCCAGCACGCTGGTGGAGGTGCTGGCACGGCACCGCGAGGACGCGCGGTCCACCGCCGAGCAGACCGAGCGCCTGGAGAGCCTGACCCCGCGCGAGCAGGAGATCCTCACGCTGATGAGCCACGGTCTGGACAACCGGGCCGTCGCGGAACGGCTGAGCATCAGCTACGCCACCGTGCGCACGCATGTGCGCAGGATCCTGGAGAAGCTGGAGGCGCGCTCACAGCTGGAGGCGGTCGCGAAGGCCGCCGAATTCGGCTTCAAGCCCGCGCAGCCGGAGGGGCCGGAGGAGTGAGCGACGGGCTGATCCGGCCCGTGTCCGCCTTCGGTACGGCGGTAGCCCCCTCCGGTGCGGGGGCCGTTCGGCGTTTCGCCGTACGGGTTCACCTGGATGAGCCCGTACGGATGGGGCGGGACCACCTGGGGTGAGGTGACTGGGGGACATATGGGACGAAAAGTCCCCCTTCGGATGGAATCGCGGAGCCACCGAGACGGGTTCCCTCCTCATGCGAGTCCCTGGACGGATCCGATACCCGCTGAGCCGCCGGCACACGATCGCCTTCCTGGTGGCCGCCGCCTGTTACGCGGCGGTCCTCACGGCCGTCCTCACCGGCTCGCGGCTCGTCCGGCTCGACTGGCAGGTGGCCCTGTTCAAGCCGTACGCACAGTGGCCGCGGATCCGGCCGGTGCTGGACGTCTTCGTCATCACGGGCCAGCGCGGCCCCACCGCCCTGGCCGCCCTGGCCTGGGCCGTCTGGCGCGGCGGCCGGACCCGAAGCCTCCGTCCGCCGCTGGTCCTGGGCGTGGCGCTGCTGCTGCTCAACGCGAGCGTCGGCGCCGTCAAGCTCCTCACCGGGCGGCTGGGCCCGTACGACGCCCGGACCCCCGGGTCCGCCGAGCTCTTCCACGGCGGCATGGTCTTCCCCTCCGGTCACGTGGCCAACGCCGTCGTCGTCTGGGGCACCCTCGCCTATCTCGCCGGTCACCACCGGCGGGCGGGCGCGCTGGTCGCCTGCGTGATGGCCGTCGGCGTCGGTCTGACCACCCTCTATCTGGGCACCCACTGGGTGAGTGACGTCCTGGGCGGATGGGCGGCGGGCGTCCTCGTCCTGCTGGCCCTCCCCCTCTTCGAACCGCTGATCGCGACCGTTTCCGCGTATGTCTCCGCTCGTGCGGCGGGGTACTCCATGGGCAGGTGAACCAAGTGGCGCTTCGCGTGCTGATCGCAGACGACCATGCGGTGGTCCGGCAGGGCCTGCGCATGATCCTTGGGCTCGACAACGACATCAAGGTGGTCGGCGAGACGACCAACGGCCGGGAAGCCGTGCGGCTGGCCCGGGAGCTGTGCCCCGACGTCGTCCTGATGGATCTGCTGATGCCGGTGATGGACGGCGTATCCGCCACGGCGGAGATCCGCCAGGACCTCCCCGAGGTCGAGGTGGTGGCGCTGACCAGCTCCCTCGACGACGCCATGGTCATGGGCGCGGTCCGGGCGGGGGCCATCGGCTTCCTGTTGAAGAACGCCGAGGCAGACGACCTCCGCAACGCGGTGAAGGCCGCCGCCGCGGGCCAGATCCATGTCTCCCCCGCCGCGATCTCCCGGCTGATGGGCCAGGTCAGGGAGCCCAGCGGTCCTGAGCAGCTCACCGAGCGGGAGACCGAGGTGCTGACCATGCTCGCGCGTGGCAAGGCCAACAAGGAGATCGCCCACGATCTGCGGATCGGCCAGCAGACGGTGAAGACCTATGTGAGCCACATCCTGACCAAGCTCGGGGTGCACAGCCGGACCCAGGCGGCGGTCTACGCGGTGCAGTCCGGTCTGGTGCCCGCGGGTGAGCTCACCCCTCCGGAAGCAGTGGAGTCGACGACGAGGGAGCAGTGGTGGTCGGCGTGATCAGTACATGGTGGACCCCGACCCGGCGGAGACGGAGCGCCACCGCGCTCGCCGAGGTCACCCAGCACATCCTGGCGGGCGAGACCGCCGATGCGACGCTCCGGCTGATCGCCCGCCGGGTGCGGGAGCTCCTGGGCGCCGATATGGCCCGGGTGATGGTGCTGGAGCCGGGCGACGTCCTGACGATACGGGCCACCGACGGCGCCCCGTGGACCGCGCCGAGCGGCCCGCTGACGCCCGGTGGCTCCTCCCCGGCCCGCCAGGCGATCCGCGCCGGACGGCCCACGGTCTCCGGCGGTGAACGACGGCCGCGCCGACGCGGCCGGGACCCCCGGCACGCGGTCCCGGCCTCGGTGCTGGACGCGCCGCTGCTGGTGCGCGGCCACCCGGTGGGGGTGATCGAGGTGGCGAACCGCGGCGGCGGGCGCCGGCTCACCCACGCCGATGTGAGCACCGTGGGGCTCTTCGCGGCGGCCGCGGGGCACGCGGTCGCCCAGATCCGGCACCGGGAGCATCTGCGACGGCTGGCGTCGGCGGCGGCCGGACCGGGCACCAACGGTTCCGGGGGCTGGTCCGGCCCCTCGGGGTCCCCCCGTTCCTCCGGCCCCTGCGTACGGCGGACCCTGGACTCCCTGGCCGCGGGCGCGGTGGCCCGTACCGGCGCCGCGAGCTGCACGGTCTATCTGCTGGAGCCCGGCCCGTCGGCGAATCTGCGCCTGGTCGGCGGGGGCCACGGCCACACCCCGCCGTCGCGGAAACCGGCGCTGGAGGCGATCGGCGGGGCCGCGCCCGTCATCCACGGCGGCGGCCGTACCGGCGCGGACGGCGAGGGCCCCGCGCGGGGCGCGGTGGCCGCCTGGCCGCTGCTGCGCGAATCCACCGCGATCGGCGCGATGTGCTGCCACTTCCCGCCCGGCCGCGACCCCGGCGAGGCGGACATCACCCTCCTGGAAGTGATCGCGGGACATGCGTCCTGCGCGGTGGAGAACGACCGGCAGCGGGCGGCCACCCAGGAGAAGGCCATCCACGAGGAGCGGCATCGCATCTCGCGCGAGCTGCACGACTCGGTCTCACAGGCGCTCTACGGCATCGCGCTGGGCGCCCGTACGGCCCGCGAGATGCTGGAACGCGACATCGACAGCGCGGAGCCGGTGGCGGGCCGGACCGAGACGGCGAGTCATGCGGAAGCGCCGGGTCGGGCCGAGCCGGTGGCGGGGCACGAGACCGCCGGGGAGGTCGTGGACCTCGCCGAGCTGGCCGAACTCGCCGAGCCCATCGAGTACATACGGCGGCTCGCGGACGCCGCGATCGCCGAGACCCGGACCCTGCTGTGCCGGCTGCGGCCCGAATCGCTGGAGACCGAGGGCCTGGTCGCCGCGCTCACCCAGCACGTCGAGGCGCTCCGGGCCCGGTACGGGATCGCCACCGAGGCGAAGCTGGACGCCGAACCGGAGACCACACCGGAGGCCAAGCACGCCCTGTACCGGATCGCCCAGGAGTCGCTGCACAACGTCGCCAAGCACGCGCAGGCCCGGAACGTACGGCTCCATCTGCTCAACGAACCGGGCGCCGTCACCTTGACGGTCGCCGACGACGGTGTGGGCTTCGACTGCAAGGGCTCCTTCCCCGGCCATCTCGGGCTGCTCTCCATGCGGGAGCGGGCCCGCGAGGTGGGCGGCACGCTGAACGTGGACAGCCGCCCCGGGCAGGGGAGTCGCATCCGGGCCAGGATCCCGGCCGCGCCGGACTCCTGATCCGCCCTCCTGAGACCACTTACCGGCGACGTCCGGAAAACAGCCGCTGATGACACGCCCTCAGGCCCGCTACTGACGACATATGAGACATTTCTGTCCATGCAGCCGACCGTGCGGGACCACGCGCTGGCGGACGGCCTCCGGGCCGGCCAAGCGGCGGTGGAAGAGGGCCTGTTGCGGGCCACCAAGAGCGATGTGCCGTTCATCACCGAGGCCGCGCGGGAGTTGACGCGCGGCCTCGGTGATGCCGCGCGGGAGCTGACGCGCACGGCCGGGCGACGGCTCCGGCCGCTGCTTGTGCTGCTGGCGGCGCGGTTCGGCGACCCCGGCGCCCCGGGCGTGGTGCCCGCCGCCGTGGTCGTCGAGCTGACCCATCTGGCCACCCACTACCACGACGACGTCCGGGACGAGGCGGCCGTACGGCGCGACGCCCCGCGCCCGGACGCCAACTGGGACAACACCCTCGCGGTGCTCACCGGCGACTTCCTCTTCGCCCGCGCCTCGCACATCCTGGCCGACCTGGGCCCGGAGGCCGTACGGATCCAGGCCCAGGCGTTCCGGCGGCAGGTCACCGGCCAGATCCTGGAGACGACCGGACCGCGCGACGGCCACGACCCGGTCGAGCACCATCTGGACGTGCTGGCGAGCCGGACCGGCTCGCTGACCGCCGTCTCCGGACAGTTGGGCGCGCTGGCCTCGGGGGCGGACCCGAGCGTCGCGGACTCCCTCGCGCGGTACGGCGAACGGCTCGGCGTGGCGAGCCATCTCGCCGACGAGGTGGCGACCCCCACCGCCCGCCGCCCCACCCTGCCCGTCCTGCTGCTGGCGGGGGCCGCGGACCCCGCGGACCGTGAGCTGTACGAGCTGCTCACCGGGCCCGTCGAGCGGACGGGATACGCGGAGGCGGTGGCGCGGCTGCGCACCCATCCGGCCCTGGACCGGGCCCGCGAGGAGACCGCCCGTCAGGCCGACGCGGCCCGCGCGGCCCTGTCCGCGCTGCCCGACTGCCCGGCGAGGGGCGCCCTGGAATCGCTCTGCGAGACGGTGGTCGCCCCTACGGCACCCAGGAGTTGTGCCTGACCACCAGCATCGACTGGAGCTGCACCCCCGGCCGCGTAGGCGCGAGCCATGGAACGCCTGCCGCGACCCCTGGCGACTCGGCGCCGACGCGGTGGCCAGCGGCGACACACGGACCCGGGCGGCCGCGCACCGGCCCCGGCCGCCCGCCTCGTCGCCCGACCGCAGGAAGTACGCCTTCCACAGCCGGTAGTGCTCCAGGACCCGCCGGTCGGCCGACGCCGGGTCGCCGGAGGGCCGGAGCGTACCGGGGACGTACGGGATGGCATGCGCCCCGAAGGGGGCGCGGGCCTCAGCGCGTCCCGTCATCGGAGCCGACGCCGCCGGCCCCGCCGCACCAGCCGCACCAGCCCGAGGACGATGTCGACCACCAGCACCACCACACCGATGACCAGCAGATAGCCCAGACCGTGCACCACCCAGCCGAGGATGCCGAGCACGATGGCCACGATCACCAGGAACAGGAAGAGCGCCACCGCCGACACCTCTCCTCGATCGATCAAGCGTCCTCGGCCGTCAGCGGCGTGCGAGCTGCCGCCCGCCGCCCGGACCCGACTGGTAGGTCTTCCCGTAGTGCTGGAAGATCGCCCCCTCCTGCTCCGCGGGCAGCACATCGTCCATGCCGAGCGAGGGTGCCTTCTTCACCAGCGACCGCGTGTAGGAGACCTTCACATAGCCCGGCCCGACCACCGCGTCGTCCACGGGGACGAACACCAGACGGTGGCGGGTGGG
The DNA here is from genome assembly GCF_055597465.1 of Streptomyces yongxingensis. Classification (NCBI taxonomy): domain Bacteria; kingdom Bacillati; phylum Actinomycetota; class Actinomycetes; order Kitasatosporales; family Streptomycetaceae; genus Streptomyces; species Streptomyces yongxingensis. The sequence goes on along the minus strand of NZ_CM145717.1, from coordinate 6,020,498 downwards.
CAGTCCGGTGCGGACGGTGGCCATGGCGGGTTCGTCGGTGGACGTGGCCACGTAGATCGCCTCGAGCACCCCGATCTTGCGGCCCTGCTCATCGACGACATCCTGGTCGCGCCACTCACGGATATCTGCTGACTGGATCATGACGTATCACCCTCTGACCTCTGCCCTTCCAGCCTGCCTCCGCTCACCGTGAGACGCCACGCCACCCAGCCACCAGGGGTAACGGAGTGTTCGAAACAGCATGAATTCATCAGGTGTGCCGGATTCCCGGAGGGGTACCCGCCGCGGCGAGGAGGTTGGTATTCATGGTCCCCCTGCTTGTCGTTCTTCTTCTCGCCCTGCTGCTCTTCGGCGCCGGATTCGCCCTGAAGGCTCTGTGGTGGATCGCGGTCATCGTGCTCGCCGTCTGGCTGATCGGCTTCATCGCCCGGCCGACAGTCGGCGGGCGGCGAGGACGGTGGTACCGCTGGTAACCCGAAGAGGCCACAGACAAACCACAACGCGAGACCGAAGGGGCCCGGCCGGAGAAATCTCCGGCCGGGCCCCTTCGGTCGTGTTCTGTTGTGATCAGCAGCGTTGTGATCAGCGGCGCGGCGGCGGTGCTCTCGCGTACGCGTGACTCTCGCGTACGCGTGCCTGTGCCTGGCCCTCGGACCTGCTACTCCTCGGTGAGCATTCCGCGCCGCAGCCTGCCGAGCGTACGGCCGAGCAGCCGGGAGACATGCATCTGGGAGACGCCGAGCTCGGCGCCGATCTCCGACTGCGTCATCTCCTCGCCGAACCGCAGCTGCAGAATGCGGCGGTCCCGCTCACCGAGCTGCTCCACCAGCGGCTTGAGCGCGTGCAGGTTCTCCACGGCCTCCATGGCCGGGTCGACGTCGCCGAACCGGTCCGCGTACGTGGTCACGCGCGCGGCGCCGCTCTCCTGGTCCGCGGGCGCGTCCAGCGAGGTGGTGAGATAGCCGTTGCTGGCCACCAGTCCGTCGACGACCTCGTCCTCGCTCAGCCGCAGATGCTCCGCGAGCTCGGCCGTGGTGGGCGACCGGTCCAGCCGCTGGAACAGCTCCTCGTTCGCCTTGGCGAGGTCGATCCGCAACTCCTGGAGCCGGCGGGGCACATGCACCGCCCAGCTGGTGTCGCGGAAGAACCGCTTGATCTCGCCGACGATGTACGGAACGGCGAAGGTCGTGAACTCCACCTCACGGCTCAGGTCGAACCGGTCGATCGCCTTGATCAGCCCTATGGTGCCGACCTGGACGATGTCCTCCATCTCCACCGAGCGGTTGTGGAACCGCCGGGCGGCGTACCGGACCAGTGACAGGTTGAGCTCGATGAGGGTGTTCCGCACGTACTGGTACTCGTGCGTCCCCTCCTCCAGCTCCGTCAGCCGATCCAGGAACGTCTTGGTCAGCGCCCGCGCGTCCTTGGGCGCCACCTTCGCCGGATCGTCCACCGTGGGCAGATCGACGGGGCGGGCGGTCTCAACTCCATCCAGTGCAATGTCACTTACGCGAACGTCCTGTGCCTGCTCAGCTTCCGCTGCTGTCAGCATCGACATCGTCGCGGGTGCCGTGTGGTTCACTGTCGCACTCCCTGTATCGGCTGCATGCATAGGCTGATTGGGGTCCCGTCTACCCACCCTCCATGCCCTCATGCCTCTTTCCTCCGGACGCGCGGTGGGCCGGTGAGGACCACCAGGCCCCCGACGAGGGCCAACGCCATGAGTACGGCTCCGAAGACGGTCGCCCCCGCCGTCAGCCCCACCGCGTCGCTGAGGTAACCCGCCGTTACCGGCAGTACGCCCGCGGGCACATAGCCGCCGACGTTGAGCGCCGCGTTGGCCTCCGCCAGACGGCCCGGCGGAACACTGGAGTTGAGCAGCGACAACCCGCCGAGCTGCCCCATCCCCTGCCCCGCCCCGGCCAGCAGCGCGGCGGCGACGAGCAGCGGCACGGAGGAGGCGCGGACGGCGGCGATGAGCGCGCCCATGCCGATCGACGTACTGACGGCACCGGCGAGCAGGATCGTCCGCCGATCCAGCCGCTGGACCGCGAACTGCGCACCGGTCGCGGTGAGGAACATGACGAAGGCCATGGTCCCCGCGACCACCGGGCTGGTGGTGTCCAGCAACCCCGAGAGCAGCGACGGCCCGAGGGAGAGCACGAAAGAGGTGGCGGTGATGCCGGGCGCGAAGACGGCGATCCCCATGAGGAGTTCCCCACCACTTCCCCGAGGCACCCCGGGAACCCGCACCCAGACCCGCCTGGCGGGGGCGAACCGCCTGGCGGGGACGGCCTTCGCGGCCACGGCGGAAGAACCACGCACCGGCATTCGCACCACGACCAGGACCGCCGCCACCAGCAGCACCGCCTCCAGGACGAACACCCCCTCGCCCAACAACCCCGCGAGCAAGGGCCCGAGACCGGCCCCGAACACCATCGCGCACGAGGCCAGCAGCGCCGCCAGCCGCCGCCGCTCCGGCCCGGCCACATCGGTCACCGCCGCCATTCCGGCGGAGACGACGGCGCCGACCGCGATCCCGCTGAACAGCCGCGCCACGATCAGCGCCGCCACGCCCGACGCACTCGCGAAGATCGCGCACGCCGCCAGCGCGAGCCCGAGCGCGGGCAGCAGTACGGGCTTCCGCCCCACCCGGTCCGAGACCACGCCCGAGACCAGCAGCGAACCGATCAGCCCGACGATGTAGCAGGCGAAGATCACCGTCAGGGTGCCCTTGGAGAACCCGATCTCGCGCTGCCACCGCACATACAGCGGTGTGGCCGCGTTCGACAGGACGAACACCGCGGTCACCGGCCAGGCGGCGGTCCACACCCACCGGGTGGCGACGCCACTTTCCCCTCCCTCGGCCTCCCGCACCCCCGAGACCACCACCGCCCGACTCCCCACCACGACAGCTCCTTCCGCCAGACTCCAGTACGACTTGAATCGAACTTAGCATGCAGTACGATTGGACTCGTACAAAGAGCCGCGCACCGAGGACCCACAGGACCCACCCATGACCCCCCGGACAACCGACGACGGACGCCCCGCCATCAAGGCCGTCCCCGAACCCCCCGACCTGCCGCCTCCGCTCCCCGAGCCGGCCGTGGAGGAGATCCGCCTGGAGACGGTCCTGGCGGCGCTGAGCGACCCCCTCCGCCTCCGCATCGTGCGCAAACTCCTCCTCGAATCGGAGCAGTTCGATCACACCTGCGGCTGGTTCGGCCTCGACCGCCCCAAGTCCTCCCTCACCCACCACTTCAAGGCGCTCCGCGAGGCAGGCATCACCCGCCAGCGCCAATACGGCCTGGAGCGCCGCAGCCACGTCCGCATCGCGGACCTCAACGCCCGCTTCCCCGGCCTCCTGGACCTCGTGGCCGACTGGACCCCGCCCGAGGGGTGACGGCGGGCGTTAGCCGGGCGTTAGCGGTTCGGCAGCGACCGTTAAGGGAACGCCAGCGGCGGCCGACACCATGGATGGTGCGTGAGCAGGAACCGCACAAACCCGAAGCCCATGGGGGTCGTCATGTCGCACCACATTCTCAACCGCCGTATCCGTAAGGCCGGTGCGGCCGCGCTGATCGCCGCCGCCTCGGCCGTCGCCCTCACCGCCTGCGGGAGCAATGACTCCTCATCCGACGCCAAGGGGAACTCCTCCTCCCACGCGTCGGCCTCGGCGAAGTCGTCCCAGTCGGACGCCTCGATCCACGGCCAGGCGGGCAACCAGACCGGCAAGCAGGCAACGGCCCTGGGCTCGGGCGCCAGCAAGGCCCAGGCGACCTCCGAATGCCAGCCGGGCACGCTGCGGGCGACCCTGGACTCCGCCGGCACCTCCCAGGCCGAGATGAACCACCGGGGCACCTTCCTGCGGGTGACGAACACCGGCGACGAGACCTGCGTCATCAGCGGCTACGCCGGGGTCGCCCTGGAGGGCACCGGCCACACCGCCATCAAGACCACCGCCCGCCACGGCAGCACCTACTTCGCCACCGACCCGGGCACCCACCCGATCACCCTCGCCCCGGGCAAGAGCGCCTGGGCCGACCTGGTGTGGACCACGACCGGAGCCGGGACCGCCCACGCGAAGTACCTGCAGATCTCCCCGACGGGCAGCAACTCCCACAGCACGGTCCCCTTCAACCAGGACCTCGACAACGGCACCCTCTCCCTGACCGCCTGGTCCGCCAAGCCCCCCATCAACGGCTGAACCCCCGAAAACCCAAAGAACCCCAGCTCGGACACGGTCCGGGCTGGGGTTCTCGCTGAGCCGCCTAAGGGAATCGAACCCTTGACCTACGCATTACGAGTGCGTCGCTCTGGCCGACTGAGCTAAGGCGGCATGCTGCGGAGCCAGATTGGCAGCAGCAGCGTCGCCAAGTCTACACAGTTTCGAGGGGTGCTCCGTACGGGGCCGGGGGGCCTGGGCGGGGCCTGGGCTGGGGCGGGGCTGGTCAGTGGCAGCGGGTGCGGGGGGCGGGTGGGCGGCCGGTGAGGAGGTAGGTGTTGATCGCGTTGTCGACGCACCTGCTGCCGCGGCCGTAGGCCGTATGGCCGTCGCCGTCGTAGGTGAGGAGGGTGGCGGAGGAGAGCTGGGTGGCGAGGGCGCGGGCCCAGGGGTAGGGGGTGGCGGGGTCGCGGGTGGTGCCGACGACGACGATGGGGGCGGCGCCCCTGGCGTGCAGGGGGTGGGGCGCACCGGTCGGGCGGACGGGCCAGTAGGCGCAGTTCAGCGCCGCCCAGGCGAGGGCCTTGCCGAAGACGGGGGATGCCTTCCGGAAGTCGGGGATGGACTTCCGGACCTCGGCGGGGGTGCGGAAGGCAGGTGGGAGGTCGAGGCAGTTGACGGCGGGGTTGGCGTACATGAGGTTGGCGTACGAGCCGTCGGTGTCGCGCTCGTAGTAGAGGTCGGCCAGGTTGAGCAGACCGCCGCCGTGGCCGCGCATCGCGGAGCGGAGGGCGGTGCGCAGCTGAGGCCAGGCGGTCTCGTCGTACATGGCGGAGATCACGCCGATCGTGGCGAGGGGTTCGCCCAGGGCACGGGACTCGCCGGTGCGGACCGGGTGGGAGTCGAGGTGGGCGAAGAAGGCGCCGAGCCGGTCGCGGGCGGCGGCCACGGAGCCGGTGCCGAGGGGGCAGCCGGTACGGCGCACGCAGTCCTTGGCGAAGGCGGTGAAGGCGGTTTCGAAACCGGCGGTCTGGTCGCGGTTGATGCGCCGGGAGGACAGCGTCGGGTCGAGCGCGCCGTCGAGGACGAGACGGCCGACGCGGTGGGGGTAGAGGTCGGCGTAGGTCGCGCCGAGGAAGGTGCCGTAGGAGGCGCCGACGTAAGTCAGCTTCCGGTCGCCCAGTGCGGCGCGCAGCACATCCATGTCGCGGGCCGCCTCGACCGTCGAGACATGGCCGAGGATGCGGCCGGAGCGGGTCGCGCAGCCGCGGGCGAACTTCTTGTAGGCGGCGACGAGGCGGTCGGTCTCGCCGCGGCCGTCGGGCGTCTGGTCGGTCTGGGTGAAGGCGTCCATCTGCTTGTCGCTCAGACAGGTGATGGGCTCGCTCTCGGCCACACCGCGCGGGTCCATCGCCACCATGTCGTAGCGGGCGCGCACCCGGGCCGGGTAGCCGACGGCCGCGAAGCTCTGCAGATAGCCGACCGCGGAGCCGCCGGGGCCGCCGGGGTTCACCAGGAGCGAACCGAGGCGGCGGCCGGTGCCGGTGGCCTTCTTACGGGAGACCGCGAGCCTCAGGTCCCGGCCGGTGCCGGGTCTCGCGTAGTCGAGCGGGGCCTTGAGCGTGGCGCATTCGAAGTCCGCGCCGCCGCAGGGGCGCCAGCTCAGCGTCTGCTCGTAGTACGGCTTGAGGGCGGCGGGGACTGCCTTCTTCGACAGCGACGCGGCGCGCGGCGCGGAGGCGTCGGCCGAGCACCCGGAGGACAGCAGGGCGGCGGCCGTAAGGGCGGCGCCGAGGGTCCGGAGCGGGCGGCTGCTGTGTCGGGTGTGCATGGGCTGATCCCTCGGTTCGCGGTCGAGTCGCGGGATCGCGCCGGCCGGATCACATGGATCACCCTGTACTGGTTCCTATGGGATGGGACCGGTTCGCCCCCTTACGGAGAGTATCCAACCGGACACGCTCCATGCGTCCGGCGACGAACCCGTACGGGTGACTCAGCCCGCCCGCAGCGCCATGGTCATCGCCTCGACCGCCAGCAGCGGCGCCACATTGCTGTCCAGCGCCTGACGGCAGGCCGTGATCGCCTCTATCCGGCGCAGCGTCCGCTCGGGCTTCGACCCCGACGCGATCCGCTCCAGCGCGTCCCGTACGTCGGTGTTGGCGAGCGCCACCTGGGAGCCGAGCTGGAGGGCCAGCACATCCCGGTAGAAGGCGGTCAGATCGGTGAGCGCGAGGTCGAGGCTGTCGCGCTGGGTGCGGGTGGCACGGCGCTTCTGGCGGTCCTGGAGGTCCTTCATGGCCCCGGCCGTGCCGCGCGGCAGCCGCCCGCCCGTACCGGCGGCGGCGCCCAGGGCGGCGCGCAGCTCCTCGGTCTCCTTGGTGTCGACCTCCTCCGCCACCTGCTTGGCGTCCTCGGCCGCCGCGTCGATCAGCTCCTGGGCCGCCTTGAGGCAGCCGCCCACGTCGTCGACGCGCAGCGGGAGCTTCAGGACGGCGGCGCGGCGGGCGCGGGCCCGCTCGTCGGTGGCCAGACGGCGGGCGCGGCCGATGTGCCCCTGGGTGGCACGGGCGGCGGAGGCGGCGAGTTCGGGGTCGATGCCGTCGCGCCGGACGAGGATGTCCGCCACGGCGTCCACCGGGGGCGTGCGGAGGGTGAGGAGGCGGCAGCGGGAGCGGATCGTGGGCAGCACGTCCTCCAGCGAGGGCGCGCACAGCAGCCATACGGTGCGCGGCGCGGGCTCCTCGACGGCCTTGAGGAGCACATTGCCCGCACCCTCGGTAAGGCGGTCGGCGTCCTCCATGACGATCACCTGCCACCGGCCTCCGGCGGGCGAGAGCTGGGCGCGGCGGACGAGCTCACGGGTCTCCTTGACGCCGATGGTGAGCATGTCCGTACGGACCACCTCCACATCGGCGTGGGTGCCGACCAGGGCGGTGTGACAGCCATCGCAGAAGCCGCACCCGGGGGCGCCGCCGAGCGCCCGGTCCGGGCTGACGCACTGCAGCGCGGCGGCGAAGGCGCGGGCGGCGGTGGCCCGGCCGGAGCCGGGCGGGCCGGTGAACAGCCAGGCGTGGGTCATCTTGGACGACGCCGTGGGCTCCGCGACGGGGCCGTCGGCCGCCTCACCGGCCGCCGTGACCAGCGCGTCCGCATCCCGCGCGGCAGCCGACAGCTGGGCCGCCACTCGGTCCTGCCCGACCAGGTCGTCCCACACCGCCATGACTGCCTCCGCCGCTCGTCCCTACGGCACCCCATTGTGGTCCACCGCACCGACACCCGAACGCGTCACCCACCGCTGACGCCGCCCGGCCGGCGCGCCTCCGGCGGTCACCCACCGTCGACGCCCTGACCCCGCCGCCCCGCCGACAGCCGGGCGCGGCCATCGGCTGTGACGCGGGGACGGTCCGTCTTTCCCCACCCCGCCCCTTCCCGAACCGGGGCGCCGCCCCGGCCCCGCTGGAGCTCTACCCCAGACCCCGTTCCGGGGGTCCGCCCCCGAACCCCCGCCGGGACGCCGCTCCTCAAGCTCCCTCAGCTACCGCTGGGAGGTGCCCCCTGGAGGGGCTGGAGGGGGCGGCTCTGCCCCAGGACTCCCCAAACGCCGGACCCGAAACGGACCATCGGCGGATCTCCGTCAGCGGCGGCGGCCGTCCTCGTCGTCGCGGGGGCCGAGCAGTTCGTCGGCCAGGGACGGGAGGTCGTCCAGGGGGGTCTCCTCGGCCCACTCGGGGCGGCGGCGCCGGCGCGGCGGTTCGGCGCCGCCCTGCGCCTGGCCCCGGTCGTACCCCTGGCTCTGGTCGTACCCCTGGCCCTGGTCCTGGCCGTACTGCGGCATCTCGCGTGTGCGCTCGTTGCCCTGGCCGTGCTCCTGGCCCTGACCCTCGTCCGGGCGGAACAGCCACGGCGGGACCCGGTCCGCCGGGTCGGCGGAGCGCTCGTCCCGTACGGGCGGCAGGACGGCCGTCTCGTCGGCCGCGTTCGTGGGCGGCTCGGCGGGCGGCTGGGGCAGGACGGCCGTCTCCTCGGCGTCCGGGCCGCCCCGGCGCTCCGGGCCGTCCTGGGGCCGTACGGGCGGGAGGACAGCGGTCTCGTCGGCGTCCGGGCCGTTCTGGGGCGGCACGGGCGGCGCGGGAGGCACCGGTGGCAGCACCGTGGTCTCATCGGCCGCCGCCGACCCGGTGCCGGGGCGGCCGGACTCGCCGCCGTACCCCGCCCGCGGGTCGAACCGCGGCGTCTGGACCGTCTCCGTGGTGTCCGGGTGCGGGTCGTCCGCGCCGGAACCCGCAGCGCCCCGGGGACCGCCGGTGCCCCGGGGGCCGTCCTCGTCCTCGGGCGGCGGGGCCGGGACCTCGGTCTCCACGGTCGGCGCGTCCGCCCCGGAGGACGCCGCGTCCGCCGCCAGCCGTGCCTGCTCCGCCCGCAGCAGCGCCTCCTCGGCCTTGCGCTGCTCCTCCTGGCGGCGCGCCTCGGCCTCGGCCCGCCGCAGCGCCTCCGCCTCCGCCTGGAGGCGGCGCCGCTCCTCCTCGGCGGCGCGGGCGCGGTCCTCGGCCTCGATGCGCTTGCGGTCCTCCTCGGCCCTGCGGCGCGCGTCCTCGGCCCGCTGACGGGCCGCCTCCGCCTGCCGCTCGGCCTCGCGCCGACGGGCCTCCTCCAGCTCGCGCCGCTTGCGCTCCTCCTCCTCGGCGCGCGCCTTGGCGAGCGCCTCCTGGCGCTCGCGCTCCAGCCGCTCCTCCTCGGCCTTACGGGCGGCCTCTTCCTCCGCGCGCCGGCGGGCCTCCTCCTCGGCGGCCTTACGGGCCTCCTCCTGGGCCTTCACCTCCGCCTCGGACAGCGGCAGCATCTGGTCCAAGCGGTGGCGCACCACGGAGGTGACCGCCTCCGGCAGCTGCCCGGCGTCGACGACGATGTAGCGGGCCGGGTCGGCGGCGGCGAGGGCCAGGAACCCGGCCCGTACGCGCTGGTGGAACTCGGCGGGCTCGGACTCGAGCCGGTCCGGGGCCTCGGTGAAGCGTTCGCGCGCGGTCTCCGGCGAGACGTCCAGCAGCACCGTCAGATGCGGCACCAGGCCGTTCGTCGCCCAGCGCGAGATGCGCGCGATCTCGGTCGCGGCGAGGTCGCGCCCCGCGCCCTGGTAGGCGACGGACGAGTCGATGTAGCGGTCGGAGATGACGACCGCGCCGCGCTCCAGCGCCGGGCGGACGACGGTGTCGACGTGCTCGGCGCGGTCCGCCGCGTACAGCAGCGCCTCGGCGCGGTGCGAGATCCCGGCGGACGAGACGTCGAGCAGGATCGAGCGCAGCCGCTTGCCGATCGCGGTCGCGCCCGGCTCACGGGTCACCACGACCTCGTGCCCCTTGGCCCTGATCCACTCGGCCAGCGCCTCCACCTGCGTGGACTTGCCCGAGCCATCCCCGCCCTCGATGGCGATGAAGAAGCCGGTGGCGGCCGGGCCCTCAGCCGCGCCGCCCCCGCCGAGCAGCGCCTCGCGCAGATCGCGCCGCAGCGGCACGCCCTGCCGGTCGTCGGTCCGGCCGAGGACCAGCGCGGCGACGGGCAGCAGCAGCGCGCCCACCAGCATCAGGGTGAAGGCCGCGCCGCCGTGGGCGAAGACGAAGTCGCCGCTGCCGAGCCGGTGCGGTCCGATGACGGCGGCGAGCAGCGGCGCGGCGACCGCGCCGAGCCCGACGCCGACGCGGACGACGGCCTGGAGGTGCTCGGTCATCCGGGGCCGACGGGTCTCCTCGGACTCCTGGTCCAGGAGGGAGTGCCCGGTGTGGGCGGCGACACCCGCCGACACGCCCGCGATCAGGGCGATCAGCACGACGGTGGTGGTGTCGTGCACCAGGCCCGCCGTGAGCAGCGCGAGTCCGGTCAGCGCGACCGACAGCGCCAGCAGCCGGCGCCGCGACAGACCCGGGAGGACCTTCGGGGCCCAGCGGATGCCCATCGCCGGACCGCCGGTCAGGACGAGGACGAGGAGGGCGAAGCCGACCGGCCCGCCGCCGAGGTCCATGGCCTGCAGCGGGGCGACGCCCACGGCCGCGGCGATCGCGCCCGCCACCCCGGCGCAGGCGAGCACCAGCAGCGGAACGGCTCCGGTGCGCCCCTTGTCGGCGCCGCTCCCGGAGGCGGCGCGGGGGCGGCGCAGCCCCTCCAGGGGGGAGCGGGTGCGACTGGTCTGCGCACCGGGCAGTTCGACGAAGGCGAGGATCGAGACCGACGCGGCGAAGAGCCCGGCGCCGACGTACGAGCCGAGCGCGGCCTGGTGGGTGTGGAACCACTCCACGCCGGTGCCCAGCAGCCTGCCGATGAGGGTGACGACGAGCAGCGCGGCGGCGGCGATCGGCAGCGTCAGGAAGTTCGTACGGAGCGAGAGCCGGCGCAGCGCGTCCAGGTGGTCGGGCAGCGGGCGCACGGCGGCGCCCTCGGCGGGCGGTGCCGGGAGCAGCGAGGGGGCCGCGCTGTCCTTGGCGACGGTCCAGAAGCGCTCCACGACGCCGACGACGAACGTGGTGATGAGCAGCCAGGCGACGGCGTCGGCCGGGGCCCAGTCGATCCACAGCGGCGCGATGAGGAGCAGCACCAGCCGCAGACCGTCCGCGCCGACCATGGTCCAGCGGCGGTCCAGCGGACCGGAGGGGCCGATCAGCGCGGCGAGCGGCCCGAGGAGCACCGCGCCGAACAGCACGGTCGCGAAGAGCCGTACGCCGAGCACCACCGCCACCGCGAAGGCCGCGCCGCGATACCCGCCGCCGAAGGAGCCGGCCGCCATGGACGCCTGGAGCGTCAGCAGCACCAGCACCAGTACGGCGAGCACGTCCCCGGCACCGCCGACGAGTTGAGCGCTCCACAGCCGTCGCAGCGGCTGATAGCGCAGCAGGGCTCGTACGGCCCGCTCGCGGGAGTCCGCGGCAAGGGCACCGGAAGTGGCGGTCACGTCCGTTGGCTGCTCTCGCGTCATCCCGCCAGCCTATCCGGATCACATGAATCCACGGCCCCCCGGCCGAACAAACGGGCGGTGAGCCGTGGATGGCGTGCGGATTCTCCGCCTTGCTCCGCTTTCCCGCCCGCCGTCGGCCGGCTACTCGGCGTTGGCCGACGACCTCTCGGCCGCCGTCTTCTTGGCGGCGGTCTTCGCGGTCGTCTTCTTGGCGGCCGTCTTCTTCGCGGTCGTCTTCGTCGCCGCGGTCTTCTTGGCGGCGGTCTTCTTCGCCGCCGTCTTCTTGGCCGCGGTCTTCTTGGCCGCCGTCTTCTTGGCGGTCTTCTTGGCCGGTCCCTTGGCGCGCTTCTCGGCGAGCAGCTCGAAGCCGCGCTCGGGCGTGATGGTCTCCACGTCGTCGTCGCGGCGCAGCGTCGCGTTGGTCTCGCCGTCCGTGACGTACGGACCGAAGCGGCCGTCCTTGACCACCACGGGCCGCTCGCTGACCGGGTCGGTGCCCAGCTCCTTCAGCGGCGGCTTGGCCGCGGCCCGGCCACGCTGCTTGGGCTGGGCGTAGATCGCCAGCGCCTGCTCGAGCGTGATGGTGAAGAGCTGCTCCTCGGTCTCGAGCGACCGCGAGTCCGTGCCCTTCTTCAGGTACGGGCCGTAGCGGCCGTTCTGCGCGGTGATCTCCACGCCCTCGGCGTCGGTGCCGACCACACGCGGCAGCGACATCAGCTTGAGCGCGTCCTCCAGGGTCACCGTGTCCAGGGACATCGACTTCAGCAGGGAGGCCGTGCGCGGCTTGATGGCGTTCTTACCGCTCTTGGGGGTGTCCTCGGGGAGCACCTCGGTGACGTACGGGCCGTAGCGGCCGTCCTTGGCGACGATCATGCGACCGGTCTCGGGGTCGGGACCCAGCTCGAACTCACCGCTCGGCTTGGCGAGCAGCTCCTCCGCGAGCTCCACGGTCAGCTCGTCCGGCGGCAGGTCGTCGGGGACATCGGCGCGGCGGCCGGTGCCGCCCTCGATCTCCGTCGGGCGCTCGACGTACGGCCCGTAGCGGCCGACGCGCAGCACGATGCCATCGCCCACGGGGAAGGACGAGATCTCCCGGGCGTCGATCGCGCCCAGGTCGGTGACGAGCTCCTTGAGGCCGCCGAGGTGGTCGCCATCGCCGTTCCCGGCCTCGGCGGCGCCGGCCTGCGCGCCCTCGCCGAAGTAGAAGCGCTTCAGCCACGGCACGGCCTCGGCCTCGCCGCGCGCGATGCGGTCGAGATCGTCCTCCATCTTGGCGGTGAAGTCGTAGTCGACCAGCCGGCCGAAGTGCTTCTCCAGCAGGTTGACCACGGCGAAGCTCAGGAAGGAGGGCACGAGCGCGGTGCCCTTCTTGAAGACGTAGCCGCGGTCGAGGATGGTGCCCAGGATCGTGGCGTAGGTCGACGGGCGGCCGATCTCGCGCTCTTCCAGCTCCTTGACCAGCGACGCCTCGGTGTAGCGGGCCGGGGGCTTGGTCGCGTGGCCGTCGGCGGCGATCTCCTCGGCGGTGAGCCGGTCGCCCTCGGCGACCTGCGGCAGCCGGCGCTCGCGGTCGTCGAGCTCGGCGTTCGGGTCGTCGGCGCCTTCCACGTACGCCTTCATGAAGCCGTGGAAGGTGATCGTCTTACCGGAGGCGGAGAACTCGGCGTCCCGGCCGTCGCTCGCCTGCCCGCCGATCTTGACGGTGACCGAGTTGCCGATCGCGTCCTTCATCTGGGAGGCGACGGTCCGCTTCCAGATCAGCTCGTAGAGCCGGAACTGGTCGCCCGTGAGGCCGGTCTCCGCCGGAGTGCGGAAACGGTCTCCCGAGGGGCGGATGGCCTCGTGCGCCTCCTGGGCGTTCTTGACCTTGCCCGCGTAGGTGCGCGGCTTGTCGGGCAGGTAGTCGGAGCCGTACAGCTGGGTGACCTGCGCCCGGGCCGCCGCCACCGCCGTGTCCGACAGGACGGTGGAGTCCGTACGCATATAGGTGATGTAGCCGTTTTCGTACAGCTTCTGCGCGACCTGCATGGTGGCCTTGGCACCGAAGCCCAGCTTGCGGCTGGCCTCCTGCTGCAGGGTCGTCGTGCGGAACGGCGCGTACGGCGAGCGGCGGTACGGCTTGGACTCGACCGAGCGCACCGTGAAGGCGGTGTCGGCGAGGGCCGTGGCCAGCGAGCGGGCGCCCGCCTCGTCCAGGTGCAGGACGTTGAGCCCGTCCTTGAGCTGCCCGAGCGAGGTGAAATCGCGCCCCTGGGCGACCCGGAGGCCGTCGACGGCCGTAAGGCGGGCACCGAAGGTGCCGGGGTCGCTGACGTCACCGGCCCGGCCGGTCGCGAAGGTGCCGGTGAGGTCCCAGTACTCGGCGGAGCGGAAGGCGATGCGATCGCGCTCGCGCTCGACGACGAGACGGGTGGCGACCGACTGGACCCGGCCCGCGGACAGACCGCGCATGACCTTCTTCCACAGGACCGGCGAGACCTCGTAGCCGTAGAGGCGGTCGAGGATGCGGCGGGTCTCCTGGGCGTCGACCAGGCGCTGGTTCAGCTCGCGCGGGTTGGCCACGGCGGCCCGGATGGCGTCCTTGGTGATCTCGTGGAAGACCATCCGGCGCACCGGGACCTTGGGCTTGAGGACCTCCTGGAGGTGCCAGGCGATGGCCTCGCCCTCACGGTCCTCATCGGTGGCCAGGAAGAGCTCGTCGGAGTCGGCGAGCAGCTCCTTGAGCTTCTTGACCTGGCTCTTCTTGTCAGCGTTGACCACATAGACGGGCTGGAAGTCGTGCTCGACGTCCACGCCGAGGCGCCGGACCTCGCCGGTGTACTTGTCGGGGACCTCGGCCGCACCGTTCGGCAGGTCCCGGATGTGCCCGACACTGGCCTCGACCACGTATCCCGGACCGAGGTAGCCCTTGATCGTCTTCGCCTTGGCAGGCGACTCGACGATGACGAGTCGGCGGCCGCCCTGTGCGGTCTCGCTGGTGGTCGGGGACAACTTCGCTCTTCTCTCCGGTCGACTCTCGGTGAACGGGCAGTGCCGCGCAGGTAACGCTCACGGCCTCCCTCTACGGTGACGCTGCGGAGTGTGACGGTACATCCCGCCCCCGTGTCAAACGGAAAAAGCCCGCAACGCCACTCGAACGGTAACCCGACAACCGTCCTGTCTGCCGCCCGGACCGGCACGAGGCAGCGTGGAAGGCCCTGTCAGGCGTAACCCAGGCACCAGATTCCGCCGCCGAGCGCGGCGATGCCGAAGAAAAGGGAGAGCACCGCGGAAGCGACAGGACTCACACCGTCTGCGACCGGCACACGCAGCCTCAGGCGCGCCGCCGTCCACAGCAGCAGCGCGGCGCCGAACAACACGAATGCCGTTCCGGCGAAGATCGCAGGTCCGCTCTCCATGGCGGGAGCGTGGCACGCACGGGAGGCGTGAGCGCGAACCCCGGGTGAACAGCGCGCGTCGCCTCGCCGGGCCCCGTCCGCACCCGCCCCGGGACGGCCCCTCCGGCGCCCCCGGCGACAGCTTCCTGCCATACGGGGGCGCGGGACAGAGCGCTGTACCACCGGCGCACGCCCCCGGCGCAAGCGCGGCGCGTTCCCATCCGGCCCCTATGCCGTCAAGGCACCTCTATGGCCGTCATGGCGTCCCTATGGCAGTCGCGGCGTCCCCTATGCCGTCATGGCATCTCTATGCCGTCGTCTCTATGCCGTCGTCGCCGACGGGCCGCAGAAAGCCCTGCTCGACCAGGAGCCGGATGGACTCCGGGGTGCGGTCGCGCAGCACCACCGGGTCCTCCCCGAGCAGCTGGGCGATGGCGTCCAGGATCCGGCCGGCGCTGAGTGTGCCGTCGCACACACCCGCGAAGCCCGCCCCGACCGTGTCCACCTTCGTCGCGCGCCGCATCCCCCGGTGCTGCCTGAGCACCACATGCTCGGGATCCTCGGCCCCGGGCGGGCCCACCTGCTCCTGGACGACCTCGTCGGCCAGCCGGAAGCGGGCGGTCAGCAGCGCCGCGTCGTCCTGCGTGCGCAGGAAGTCCTGCCGGTCGAAGTGGGCCATGACCTCGGCCCCCAGCGGCTGCTCGACCGGATGGGGCCACTCCTCCACGGTCACCGAGGGCCGGTCGGCGCCGGACTTGCGCAGAGTGATCCAGCCGAAGCCGACGGCCGTGGTCTTCCGCGCCTCGAACTCGTCCAGCCACGCGTCGTAGCGCGCCGCGTACGCCTCGGGACCGGCCAGGTGCTCACCGGCGTCGCGCAGCCACAGCTCGGCGTACTGGGTGACGTCCTGCACCTCGCGCTGCACGATCCACGCGTCACAGCCGGGCGGGACCCAGGAGGCCAGCCGCTCGCGCCAGTCCTCCCCCTCGACGTGCTGCCAGTTCGCCAGCAGCTGACACCAGCCGCCGTCGACGAGGTGCCCGGCGGACCGCTGGACGAGGGTGCGGCACAGATCGTCCCCGGACATCCCGCCCTCCCGGTAGACCAGCTCGCTGCCCTCCGGGGAGCGCGGGGAGATCACAAAGGGCGGGTTGGAGACGATCAGGTCGTACGCCTCGTCCCGGACCGGGTCGAACAGCGACCCCTCCCGCAGGTCCGGCTCCGGCGCCCCGGACAGGGCGAGGGTCAGCCGGGCGATGGCCAGGGCGCGCGGATTGCGGTCCGTGGCGGTCACGCGGGCGGCGTGGCGGCCCGCGTGCAGTGCCTGGATGCCGGAGCCGGTACCGAGGTCGAGGACCCGGTCCACGGGCGCGGGGACGGTGAGACCGGCGAGCGTGGTGGACGCGCCGCCGACCCCGAGGACGAGCCGGGAGCGGTCCTCACGGCCGCGCGCGCCGCCCGGGCCACCGATCCCTGCCGCCCCGCCGACCGCGCAGCCCAGGTCGGAGACGATCCACCAGTCCTGGCCCTCGGGCCCGCCGTAAGGCCGCACGTCCACGCTCGCGCGCACCTCGTCGCCGTCGCGCACCAGCCAGCCGTCGGCGAGGCAGTCCTCGGCGGGGAGGGCCGCGGCCGCCCGCCCGTACGCCACGGGGTGCTGCAGCAGGAAGAGCCGCACCAGGGTCTCCATCGGGCCGCTCCCGCCCCGGGTGGCGCGCAGCGCCGGGACGGTCTCCCCGCGCGCCAGGGCCGCGTACGCGGACGGGCCGAGCAGGTCCAGCAGACCGTCGGCGGTGAAGGATGCGGCCGACAGCGCCTCGCGAAGGCGGGCGGTGCGCTCGGGGTCGGCGGTGGGGAGGCGGAACGAGGGCTGGTGCGTACTCACGCCCTCATTGTCGGGGCAACCACCGACAGCGGGCGACGGCAGTCGGCATCGGGACGACATCGCCCACGCCGACCGGGGTGACGGGCGGCAAAGGGCGCGCCACAGGGCGGCGTTGGCCCCCTGGCGGAGAACTCCCGGGCGGTCCGCGTAAGGGACTACGGGGACCGCCCGGGAGGACTACGCGGACTACGGCGGACCAGCGAGGGCTAGGCGGACCAGCGAGGGTGGCTAGGACTGCGTCGTGGCGCCGCCGGCCGTCTTCGGCTTCTGGCAGCCGGGCTGCTTGGCCATGGCCGAGCCGACCTTGCCCTCCTGGAGCTTCTGCAGGGCCTGGTCACCCGACTTGCTGAGCTTGTCGAGCTCATCGGCGACGCCCTTGAGCCCCTGGGCGAACTTGGACTTGTCCGAGGTGTCCAGCTTGTCGACGGCCGACCTCAGCTTCGTGTACGACCCCGAGGTGGCGTTGAGCTCCTTGACCGCCTGCTTCTGGGTCTTGTCGCCGTTGTCCACGGGCGGCGGGCCCGCCTTGTTCACGGCCTTGGCGAGTGCCCCGTAGGACTCGGAGATCTCCTGGAACGCCTTGGAGTCGGTCTGCTGCAGCTTCTTGGAGTCCTGCTCGTCGGCGGCGCCCTGGATCGCGGTGTTGGCGCCCTGGATCTTCTTGAGCTGAGGCTGCACCTCGTCACAGACCGACTTGGCCCAGTCGTTGACCTTCTTGTCCTCGTCGCCGCCCCCGCAGCCGGTCAGCGCCAGTACGAGTGCCGCACCGCCGGACAGTGCAGCCACAAGCTTCTTGTTCACCGGATTGGTCCCTTCCATGGCTCTCGGCCCCGGAACATACACGTCCATCCGGCGAAGCCCACCGGGAGAGCGTCCCGTATGAATATCTTTAGGGCCATTTGCACCACGCTCATTGTGGACATGGCCTCATCGAGCGGATGGCGCACCGCGGACGCGGAAGCGGGCGGACGATGTGCCGTCGCACACCGCCCGCCCGCATGTCGCGGGGGCTTTCCCGGCCCCCTGGCCCCGTCCGGGGCTAGGACACCACCGCCGCGTCGGCTGACTTCGCCACATGCTCGGAGTTGCCTTCGTCACCTACGGCGATTCCGCGCCGCTTGGAGATGTAGACGGCGGTCACGATGATCACTACGGCGATCACCGCGACGACCGCGCGCAGCCCCGGGCTGGCGTTGTCCCCGTAGGAGAACTTGACCACCGCGGGGGCGATCAGCAGCGCCACCAGGTTCATCACCTTCAGCAGCGGGTTGATCGCGGGACCGGCGGTGTCCTTGAAGGGATCGCCGACCGTGTCGCCGATCACCGTCGCGGCATGGGCCTCGCTCCCCTTGCCGCCGTGGTGACCGTCCTCGACCAGCTTCTTGGCGTTGTCCCAGGCGCCGCCGGAGTTGGCGAGGAAGACGGCCATCAGCGTGCCGGTGCCGATCGCGCCCGCCAGGAACGAGCCGAGCGCGCCGACCCCGAAGGTGAAGCCGACGGCGATCGGCGCCATGACGGCGAGCAGACCCGGGGTGGCCAGCTCGCGCAGCGCGTCCTTGGTGCAGATGTCGACGACCCGGCCGTACTCCGGCTTCTCGCTGTAGTTCATGATCCCGGGCTTCTCGCGGAACTGCCGCCGCACCTCGAAGACCACCGCACCGGCCGACCGCGACACCGCGTTGATCGCCAATCCGGAGAAGAGGAAGACGACGGCGGCGCCGAGGACGAGGCCCACGAGGTTGTTGGGCTGCGAGATGTCCAGGCTCAGATTCATCTCCCCGGCCACGGAGGTGTGCACGTCGTTCACCGCCTCGGCGATGGCGTCGCGGTAGGAGCCGAAGAGCGCGGCCGCGGCGAGCACCGCCGTCGCGATGGCGATGCCCTTGGTGATCGCCTTGGTGGTGTTGCCGACCGCGTCCAGGTCGGTGAGCACCTGCGCGCCCGCGCCCTCGACGTCGCCGGACATCTCGGCGATGCCCTGGGCGTTGTCGGAGACCGGGCCGAAGGTGTCCATGGCGACGATCACGCCGACCGTGGTGAGCAGACCGGTACCGGCGAGCGCCACGGCGAACAGCGCCAGCATGATCGAACTGCCGCCGAGCAGGAACGCGCCGTAGACGCTCAGCCCGATCAGCGCCGCCGAGTAGACGGCGGACTCCAGACCGAGCGAGATACCGGAGAGCACCACGGTGGCCGGGCCGGTCAGCGAGGTCTTGCCGACGTCCCGCACGGGACGCCGGGTGGTCTCGGTGAAGTAGCCCGTGAGCTGCTGGATGAGCGCGGCCAGCACGATGCCGATGGCGACCGCGACGAGCGCGAGCACCCGCGGGTCGCCGCTGTGGCCGAGGATCTCGCGGTTGGTGACGCCGTCGAGATCCGCGTAGCTGGACGGCAGATAGACGAAGACCGCGATCGCCACCAGCGCCATCGAGATCAGGGCCGAGATGAAGAAGCCCCGGTTGATGGCGCTCATCCCGCTGCGGTCGGAGCGGCGCGGGGCCACGGCGAAGATCCCGATCATGGCGGTGAGCACGCCGATGGCCGGGACGAGCAGCGGGAAGGCCAGCCCGGAGTCGCCGAAGGCCGCCTTGCCGAGGATCAGCGCGGCCACCAGGGTGACGGCGTACGACTCGAAGAGGTCGGCGGCCATACCGGCGCAGTCCCCGACGTTGTCGCCAACGTTGTCCGCGATGGTCGCGGCGTTGCGCGGGTCGTCCTCGGGGATGCCCTTCTCGACCTTGCCGACGAGGTCGGCGCCGACGTCGGCGGCCTTGGTGAAGATGCCGCCACCGACCCTCATGAACATCGCGATCAGCGCGGCGCCGAGCCCGAAGCCCTCCAGCACCTTGGGCGCGTCGGCCGCGTAGACCAGCACCACGCAGGAGGCGCCCAGCAGTCCGAGGCCCACGGTGAACATGCCCACCACACCGCCGGTACGGAATGCGATCTTCATTGCCTTGTGCGAGACGGCCGTGAGATCCACGCTCGGCTTACCGGGCGCGGAAGCGGCCGAATCGCCATTGACGGGTGTGGTGGGGGGCTCGGGGGTGGCCTCACGGGCGGCGGCCGCGACGCGCACATTGCTGCGCACCGCGAGCCACATCCCGATATAGCCGGTGGCTGCCGAGAATCCCGCACCGATCAGAAAGAACACCGAACGCCCGATGCGCTGCGTCCAGTCGTCCGCCGGCAACAGCATGAGCAGGAAGAACACCACCACGGCGAATCCACCGAGGGTGCGCAACTGCCGGGCCAGATAGGCATTGGCGCCTTCCTGAACCGCTTCGGCGATCTTCTTCATACTGTCCGTGCCCTCGTCGGCCGCGAGGACTTGTCGTACCAGCACCACCGCGACCGCGAGCGCCGCGATCGCGACGGCGGCGATCACCAGCACGATCACACGGTTGTCGGCGGTCAGCTCTGCGGCGGCCAGGGTTGGGGTGAGGTCCAGCTGATGAGGGGTGAGAGGCCCCGCCATTCGTCCTCCTTGACGTTTGGCACATGGGCGCGCAGCAGTTCTGCGACCGCAGAAGAGCCGCCGCGCTCAGGCGTCCTGAGCTCGAGATGTGGACGGATTGTAGGGAGCGTCACACGATCAAAACAGGGCGCCGGAATGGGAATTCCCCCGCACCAGCGAAGATCAATAGGTTTGGCGGTACGAATTCCTTCGGAAGAAGGAAGGTCGACAATTCGGTGACGGATGTAAAGTGATCTCTATAAATGATCTATATAGATGATCTCAATGACGATCTGGCGGTGATTGCACCGCACTGAGAAAAGCGCTGTTCAGAGCCTACGCTCGAGATCGAAAAAGCGCGCGCCGAGAGATGCGCCGGGGGTGCGACTGGGGCGCGTCCGTGCTGCGCCTGGACGATGCCGCCAGGCGGGTGCGGGCACGCCGACCACCGGACCGGCGATCTTGAAACGGCCGGTCCGGTGGTCCGGAAGATCGGGCGAGGGATGACGAGTAGATGCCCCTCGAGGGCCCGATTCGGCGGCCAGAGCAAAGTTCAGGCCCGCGCCTCGCCCCGGGGGCCCGCGCCGGGCCACCGGGGCGAGGCAAGAGGCCCTGGGCGAGGCAAGAGGCCCTGGGCGGGGCGAGAGGCCCGGCCCACTGGGGCAGGGTCCGAACCGGCGAGGACAGCGCCCCACCCGGTACGGGCGGAACCCGACCGGAGGGCTGGGCCACCAAAGGCCGTGGCTTGGGCTAGGACACCAGAGGCTGGGGCGAGGTCGGCCAGCTCATCCGGATCACTCCACCGGTCTCGCTGGTCGTCACCTCGACATCGTCGACGAGCCCGCTGATGACGGCGAGACCCATCTCGTCCTCGCCCTCGGCCTCGTCGTCCGCCTCCGGATGGGAGCCGGGCGCCAGGGCGGCCGAGGTCGGGGATTCGTCGCCGACCTCGATGGAGAACTTCTTCTCCTCCTCGGTCAGGATCACCCGCACCGGTGCCTCCACCCCATTGCTCAGGTGGAGTCCGACCGCACGCGTGCATGCCTCGCCGACCGCGAGCCGCACCTCGTCGAGCACGGCCTCATCCACCCCCGCCCGGCGCGCCACGGCCGCCGCGACAAGACGAGCGGTCCTGACGTGCTCGGGCAGCGCGCTGAAGCGGAGTTCGACGGTGGCCATGCCATCCCCCTCGGGCGTATGGGCGTGCGTATGGGGAGGGCCGGGCGAGCACGCCCGGAACCCCCTTCTGTGTCTTCCTTCGGCGATCTTGTCAGTCGGTCGCCGCGACAGCGTCCTCGACCGAGGTGTGAATCGGGAACACCTTGGTCAGGCCGGTGATGCGGAAGATCTTCAGAATGCGCTCCTGGTTGCAGACCAGGCGCAGCGAGCCCTCGTGGGCCCGCACTCGCTTGAGCCCGCCGACGAGCACGCCGAGTCCGGTGGAGTCGAGAAAGTCGACGCCCTCCATGTCGACGACCAGGTGGTAGTTGCCGTCGTTGACAAGCTCGACCAGCTGCTCGCGCAGCTTGGGCGCGGTGTATACATCAATCTCGCCACCGACCTCGACGACCGTGCGGTCATCGACGGTCCGAGTCGACAGGGACAGGTCCACGGATCCTCCAGCACCTTGCATCGAGCGGTCGCCCCCCATGGATCGGCAGCCGCGATGGCATTCAATCACTTACCAGCAGGCGTGCACGACGCCTTGAGACCATTGTCCGTCAGACCAGTGACACACTCGGTGTCGATGGCCGACAACCAAATCCCGCGGCAGGCGGGCATACGCCCCTCACCCCGGGCCGTCCTCGGTCGGCTGAGCACCGGGGCGAGCCGGAGCGCGCGCATCACTCATACGGAGCACTTGCCCCCGCGCCCGGGAACCCATGCCGACTGGCCCTCGGCGATCCGGCCGGAGGTGATCAACGCCATTCGCGCGGTCGGCATCGAGCGCCCCTGGGCCCACCAGGCGCGCACGGCCGAACACGCGCTGCGCGGCGAATCCGTGGTCGTGGCCACCGGAACCGCCTCCGGCAAGTCCCTCGCCTATCTGGCCCCCGTCCTCAGCACCCTGCTGGACGGCTCGGAGGAGCCCAGCGGCCGTGGGGCGACCGCCCTGTACCTCTCCCCCACCAAGGCGCTGGCCGCCGACCAGCGGCGCGCGGTGGCCGGCCTCACCGCCCCGCTGGGCACCGGCATCCGGGCGGCGGTCTACGACGGCGACACGCCCGTCGAGGAGCGCGAGTGGGTCCGGCAGTACGCGAACTACGTGCTCACCAACCCCGACATGCTCCACCGGGGCATCCTGCCCGGCCACCCCCGGTGGTCCTCCTTCCTGCGCGCTCTGCGCTATGTGGTGATCGACGAATGCCACACCTACCGGGGCGTCTTCGGCTCCCATGTGGCCCAGGTGCTGCGCAGACTGCGCCGCGTCTGCGCCCGTTACGGCTCCTCGCCGGTGTTCCTGCTCGCCTCGGCCACCGCCTCCGATCCGGCGGTCGCCGCGTGCCGGCTGACCGGCGTGCCCGTGGTGGAGATCACCGAGGACGGCTCGCCCCGCGGCGAGGTCGTCTTCGCCCTCTGGGAGCCGCCGCTGACCGAGCTCCACGGCGAGCAGGGCGCCCCCGTGCGCCGCACGGCCACGGCCGAGTCCGCGGACCTGCTCACCGACCTGGCCGTCCAGGGGGTCCGTACGGTCGCCTTCGTGCGCTCCCGGCGGGGCGCGGAGCTCATCGCGCTCATCGCCCAGGAGCGGCTCGCGGAGGTGGACCGCTCGCTGCCGGACCGGATCGCCGCCTACCGGGGCGGCTATCTCCCCGAGGAGCGCCGCGCCCTGGAGAGGGCCCTGCACTCCGGTGAGCTGCTGGGGCTCGCCGCCACCACCGCCCTTGAGCTGGGGATGGACATCGCCGGGCTGGACGCCGTGGTCGTGGCGGGCTATCCCGGCACCCGCGCCTCCCTGTGGCAGCAGGCGGGGCGGGCCGGGCGCACCGGCGAAGGGGCCCTCGCGATCCTGGTCGCCCGGGACGACCCGCTGGACACCTATCTCGTCCACCACCCGGACGCCCTCTTCCGGCAGCCGGTGGAGTCCACCGTCCTGGACCCGGACAACCCTTACGTCCTCGCGCCGCACCTGTGCGCTGCCGCGGCCGAGCTTCCGCTCACCGAGCCCGACCTGGAACTCTTCGGGCCCGCCACCGAGGAGCTGATGCCGCAGCTGGAGCAGCGCAAGCTGCTGCGCCGCCGGGCGAAGACCTGGCACTGGACCCGCCGCGAGCGCGCCGCCGACCTCACCGACATCCGCGGGGCGGGCGGCAGCCCGGTCCAGGTCGTGGAGGCGGCCACCGGGCGGCTGCTGGGCACCGTGGACGCCGCGGCGGCCCACACCACCGTCCATGAGGGCGCCGTCCACCTCCACCAGGGCCGGAGCTATCTCGTCAAACAGCTCGACCTCGACGACTCGGTCGCCCTGGTGGAGGAGGCCACTCCGCCCTACTCGACCACGGCCCGCGACACCACGGCGATCTCCATCCTGGAGACCACCACCGAGATCCCCTGGGGGGACGCGCGGCTGTGCTTCGGCTCGGTCGAGGTCACCAACCAGGTGGTCTCCTTCCTGCGCCGCAAGCTGATCACCGGTGAGGTCCTCGGCGAGTCCAAGCTGGACCTTCCGCCGCGCACCCTGCGCACCCGGGCGGTGTGGTGGACGGTGACCGACGACCAGCTCGAGGAGGCCCGGGTGCACCCCCAGGCCCTCGGCGGCGCCCTGCACGCCGCCGAGCACGCCTCGATCGGCATCCTGCCGCTCTTCGCCACCTGTGACCGCTGGGACATCGGCGGGGTGTCCATCCCGCTGCACCCCGACACGCTGCTGCCGACCGTCTTCGTCTACGACGGGCACCCGGGGGGCGCGGGCTTCGCCGAGCGCGCCTTCCACACGGCCGCCCGCTGGCTGGCGGCCACCCGTGAGGCGATCGCCGTCTGCGAGTGCGAGGCGGGATGCCCGTCCTGCATCCAGTCCCCCAAGTGCGGGAACGGCAACGACCCGTTGGACAAGAAGGCCGCCATCCGCCTGCTGACGACCCTGCTCGCCGGCGCCCCTGAGCAGCCGCCGGCCGCCGAGTGACCGCTCCCCGCCGCCCGGTGGGGACGGCGGTCCGGCGACCGGAGTGCCCGCAGGTCCCGCCCGCGCCCGGGCCCGAAGGGTGAACGGGCCGGTGCGCACCTCCGCCGTGAGATCCGCGATCTCACCGCTCAGGGCGCACCGCACCACGCGCGCCCCCTGCGCGGAGGCCACCCGCCGGGCGAGACCGCACGCCGTACGAGCCCCCTCCAAGCCGTGGTCCGCCGCCGCGAGCGCCGCCAGGTCGGCGGCTCCGCCCGCCCGATGGCGCGCCACCATGGCCTGCCCGGCCGCCAGCACGGCCGCGAACACCACGCACAGCGCCGTCGCGGCCAGAGCGGTCCAGACGGTGGCCGACCCCCGGTCGTCCGCCCTTCTCACGGGACCGCCTCCCGGGCCGCACCGCCCGCGCCATCCGCGCGGACCCTGCCCATCGCGTCGTCCGCGCCCACCGTGTCCTCGGCGAGCGCGGCGGCCTCGCCGCGCAGATTCACCGCCAGTGGACCGGGGCCGGCGGTGTGGGTCCGGACCCGCACCCGCACCAGGTCCCCCTCCCGCCACAGCTCGACCCGAGCCCCATCGGGTGCGGCCGAGCGGGCGGCGGCCATCGCGTCCGCCTTCGGCTCCGAACGCGCCGCCGCCCTCGCCCCGGCCCTGGCCGCGTCCACGCACTGAAGCTGCGCGGACGCGGCCATCAGCCCCCAGATCAGCATCAGGGCGAACAGCGCCAGCACCGGCAGCGCGACGGCCGCCTCCGCCGTGACGTAGCCGCTGTCCCGCGCAGGGTCCCGGGCCCCCGGGATGCCCGTCCTGGGCACGCTCCGGGCCCTCGGGACGCCGCCGCGGGCCCTCCGGACGCCACCGGACCTCCGGATGCCCCTGGCCCTCGGGACACCCCGCGCGCCGCTCCTGGCGCGCGAGCCCGTCCGCTCCCCCGCCCTCGGCGCCTCAGAACTGCGCATCGAGCGCCCGTCCGATGACCGACTGCAGCGCACCGCTGACGGCCCCGCTGGTCACCACCTTGTAGAGCACGGCGGCGAAACCGCATGCCGCGATCGTTCCCATCGCGTACTCGGCGGTGGTCATGCCCGCCTCGGCCTTTGCCCGCGCCGCCGCGTACCGCCGTACCCACCACTGCTTCACCATGTCGGCCCCCCCTTGTCCGTCCGCGGTGTCACCGACCGCGGTGTCGTCGTTCGTCGTTCTTCGTGCTGTTGTCGTGCAGCTGCCGCTCATGCGGCTGTCGTTGGTGCCGCTGTCGTTCGCTGTGTCGTCGTGGTGGTCCCGCCTGTGCTCAGGGGCCGTCTCCCGTCAGGCCGCGGGCCAGCCCGATCATCACCGGGACCAGACCGACCAGCAGGAACGCGGGGAGGAAGCAGCCCGCGAGCGGTGCGTTGACCAGCACACCGGTGCGGTCGGCCCGTCTCATCGCCTCCCGCCCCTGCTCGGCCCGGCATTCGGCCGCCAGCCGGGACATCGGCTCCACCGCCGGAGCGCCCGTTGTCCCGGCGCGTTCCAGGGCGCGCGCCAGCCCATGCGCTCCGGGCAGAGCGCTGATGCGCCCCCAGGCGTGGGCCGGTTCGCCGCCCAGCCGCAGCTCCGCCGCGGTCTGGGCAAGCCGCTCGCCGACCGGGCCGCCGAGCGAGCCTCCCACCGCCTCAGCCGCCTTCCGCGGACCCGCTCCGGCCGCCAGGCAGGCGGTCAGCAGATCGGCGGCCAGCGGAATCTGGCCCGCGGCGAGGGCCTCCAGGTGCCGGTCACGGCCGGGCCGCCCAGCCGTGGACAGGCGGTGCCGCTGCCACCGCCAGAGGCCGCAGGCCGAGGCGAGCCCCAGCACCCACCCCGACGGTCCTCCGACGAGGACGACGGCGACCGTCAGCGCGCCGCCCGGCGCGGCCCAGGCGGGCAGAGCGCCCGCACCGGCCCCGGCGCGCCATCGCCGCCACGGCCGGGCCCGCCGCGGCCGCGCGTCCTCCGCGCCCGGAAGCAGCATCGCCAGCCGTCGTCGGGCGCATCGCTCCCGACGGGCCTCGGCCATCGCCATCGCCGTGCACAGGGCCGCTGCCAGGAGGGACAGCGATATCCCCAGGCTGTGGACAACCTCGGCACTCATCGGCCATCCCGGCGATCCGCTGGGCCTCGGCTCAGGTGCTGATCCCCTCGCCGCCGCCCCGGCTCACGCGCGGCTCGCACCATCCGGCCGGTCCAGACCAGACCCGCCCACTCCAGCAGGCCGCCCAGCAGCAGACAGCTCAGCCCGGCCGGGGTGTGCAGCAGCACATGCAGCGGATCGGAGCCCATCAGGCCACCCAGCACCAGCCCGACGACGGGCAGCACGGCCAGCCCGAGGGCGGTGGCCTTGGCTCCCGCCAGCTTGGCGTCCAGGCTCTCCCGCTG
This sequence comes from Streptomyces yongxingensis, assembly GCF_055597465.1. Taxonomy (NCBI): domain Bacteria; kingdom Bacillati; phylum Actinomycetota; class Actinomycetes; order Kitasatosporales; family Streptomycetaceae; genus Streptomyces; species Streptomyces yongxingensis. The sequence goes on along the minus strand of NZ_CM145717.1, from coordinate 5,994,157 downwards.
GTCCCGCTCGGCGCGCAGCGCCGCCGCCACCCGGTCGAGCCCCGCCGCCAGCCCCGCCCCCTCGTCGACCGCCACCTGCCAGCAGGCCGCGACCCCGGTCAGCCCCTCGGCGCCCGGCAGCCGGGCCACCCTCCGCAGCGCGTCCGGCACATCCCCGCCGAACCGCGCCGCGGCCGTCACCAGCCCCCAACGCTCCCTCAGGTGGCCAGGGTCCACCGCCAGCAGCGCCTCGCCGGGATGCCGCCCGGCCCGCAGCTCGCCCGCCACGGTGGCACAGAGCTCGATCACCCCGGTGGCGCGCCGCACACGGTCCCGCTCGCTCCGCCGGGACCGCAGCCGGCGGCCGACGACCGGAGTGGCCAGCACCGCTCCGAGCAGCGGCAGAACCGACGCGCCCAGCAGCGCGATCACACATCCGACCGGCAGACACAGCAGCTCACGCCCCATCCGCCCGCCGTACGTGACCCGCCAGCGCTCCCGCAGCCAGGCGGCGGTCTCGGACAGCCGCCGCACCGGGTCGGCTCCCGCGGGCTCGACGGGTCCGCCGCCGGCCAACAGCAGCCTGGCCCGGCGCAGCTCCCGGTCCCGCCCGGTGAGCAGCCATAAGGCCGCCCCCACGCACAGCGTCGCGGCGCACAGCGTCAGCGCCCCCGGATCCGCTCCCGCGCCCGTCATGCCGCACCTCCGCCCCGTGCGCACAGCCGCTGGAGCCGCTGCCAGCCCGCCGCCCGCTCGAAGCCCCCCGGGCTCCAGACGGCCGCGGGGACGGTCGTGACGAAGCCCGCCCGGTCCCGGTCCAGCACATGCAGCTCGGCGACCCTGCGCCGCCCGGCGCGGTCCCGCACCAGATGGACCACGACCGACAGCGCCGCCGCCAACTGGCTGTGGAGCGCGGCCCGGTCCAGCCCGGCGGTCGAGCCGAGCGCCTCCAGCCGCGCGGGCACGTCGGCCGCCGTATTGGCGTGGACAGTGCCGCAGCCGCCCTCATGGCCGGTGTTCAGGGCTCCCAGGAGATCGGTGACCTCGGCGCCTCTCACCTCGCCTACCACCAGCCGGTCGGGCCGCATCCGCAGCGCCTGCCGCACCAGATCCCGCAGGGTGACCTGGCCCCGGCCCTCCTGGTTGGCGGGCCGGGTCTCCAGCCGGACCACATGCGGATGGTCGGGCCGCAGCTCGGCCGAGTCCTCGGCGAGGACGATCCGCTCCTGCGGACCGACCAGCCCCAGCAGAGTGCTCAGCAGCGTTGTCTTGCCCGAGCCAGTGCCGCCGCTGATCAGGTAGGACAGCCGGGCGTCCAGCATGGCCCGCAACAGCCGCGCACCGTCCGGCGGCACCGTCCCGGCCGTCTCAAGCTCCGCGAGGGAGAACGCCCGGGGGCGCACCACCCGCAGCGACAGACAAGTCGAGCCGACCGCGACCGGAGGGAGCACCGCATGCAGCCGGGTCCCGTCCGGCAGCCGGGCGTCCACCCACGGCCGGGCGTCGTCCAGCCGCCGCCCGGCCACCGCGGCGAGCCGCTGCGCGAGCCTGCGCACAGCGGGCGCGTCCACGAAGGTGACATCCGTGCGCTCCAGCCCCGAGCCGCGGTCCACCCACACCTCGTCGGGGGCGGTGACCAGGACGTCCGTGACATCGGGGGCGGCCAGCAACGGCTCCAGGGGCCCGGTGCCGACCAGCTCCGAGCGCAGGGCCTCCACCACCCCGAGCACCTCGGTGTCGCCGAGCAGCCGCCCCTCCTCGCGCAAGGCCGCCGCCACCCGCGCGGGTGTGGGCTCCGCGCCGCTCCCGGCCAGCCGCAGCCGCACCGCGTCCAGCAGATCCGGCGATACGACGCTCATGCGGTGACACCCCCCTCGTCGGCGAGGGCACGTGCCCAGAACTCGGCGCAGAACCGGCCGAGCGGGCCACGGGGGCTGCCGCCCGGGGGCTCCCCGCCCTCGAACGCGTCCGCCAGACCGGGCTCCGCTGGCAGCTGACCGGCGAGCGGGAGCCCGAGCAGCTCCGCGATCTCCTCGTCGCCGAGCTCCGGCCCGCACGGGCCCCGCACCACCGCGCGCAGATCCCGCAGCACCATGCCCGCCGTGGACGCCACCCGGTGGGCGGCCGCGACCGCTCGCAGCTCCGCCGGGACGACCAGCAGCCCGAGGTCGATCTGGGACAGCGCCTCGGCCGCCGCGTCGTCGACGCGGCGCGGCAGATCCACCACCACGACCCCGCCACGCCGTCTGGCGGCGGCCAGCACCGCCCGCATCGCGGACGGCGGGATGACGACCGAATCGCCGCGATCCCAGCTCAGCACCCGCAGCGCGTGCAGCTCGGGCAGCGACTCCTCCAGAGCGCTTCCGGCGACCCGCCCCCGCGACTCGGCGAAGGCGGGCCATCTCAGCCCCTGGGCGCCCTCGCCGCCGAGCAGCACATCGAGCCCGCCGCCCAGCGGATCGGCATCGATCAGCATGGTGCGCCGGCCGGAGCGAGCCGCCGTGACCGCCAGGGCGCAGGCGAGGGTGGAGGCGCCCGCGCCGCCGCGGCCGCCGATGACCCCGACGGTCAGGGCCTGCCGGCCCACGCCTTCGGCGACATCGGCGATCCGGTCGACCAGCCAGGTCTCGGCATCCGGCAGGAACGCCACATTGTCGGCGCCGAGCGCCACCGCCCGCCGCCAGATGCCGTGGTCGTCCAGATCGCGCCCGATGAGCAGCACCCCTCGTCTGCGGGCTCGGTCGGACAGCCGGGCGGCCGAGTCGTCGCCGACCAAAATCAGCGGTGCGGCCTCCCAGCTGCCCCGGCGGGTGAGCGCGCCATGCGCCACTTCCGGTTCCGCCCCGGCCGCCGCGCACAGCCGCAGCAGATCGTCGAGAAGCGCCTCGTCCTCGGTGACGATGAGCGGTCTGCTTCGCTGTCCTTCGGTCGCCGAAGGGCGTTCCGGTGTGATGGATGCAGTCACGATCCCCTCCCATATCCGTTACGCGCTCTCACTCCCGCGAACAGCGAGTGCGAGCACCGCGGAGAATCACCGTGCTGCGATCCAGGAAATCTTGGGGATCTTGGTCCAAAACCGTGGACAACTCATCAGTTGTGAATATCCCAGTCACCTAAACCAGTGACTTCCGGAGAGCAGCCTAGCGATTACGCACGGTTACCGCTCAGGCTGTGGAGAGGCGGGGCCGCACGGGCCCGAGGGAGGGGAGCAAGATCTCATGAGAACACCGGAAATGCGTCCGGACATGCGACGACCCCCGCCGGGGGGGAGAGCGGGGGTCGTCCCCACGGCCGACTCGGGGGGGGAGGAGTCGGGCCGGGTTAGCACGGTCGCGAACGATCCGTGACTTCCATGGTGTACCCGAGAGCCTTCTCAGGCAAACCCACGCGCCTCAGCTTACGCCGAATGGTGGGCCCTATGCTCGGCGTCGTGGAAAACCACTCCTTGCCTCGGACAGCTGCCTTCTTTGACCTGGACAAGACGGTCATTGCGAAGTCAAGCACTCTCACCTTCAGCAAGTCCTTCTACCGGGGTGGGCTGATCAACCGCCGAGCCGCACTGCGTACTGCCTATGCACAGTTTGTCTTCCTCGCCGGCCGCGCCGATCACGAGCAGATGGAGCGGATGCGTGAGTACCTCTCCGCGCTCTGCCGAGGATGGAATGTCCAGCAGGTCAAGGAGATCGTCGCGGAGACCCTGCACGACCTCATCGACCCCATCATCTACGACGAAGCCGCCTCGCTCATCGAGGAGCATCACACCGCCGGCCGCGACGTGGTGATCGTCAGCACCTCCGGGGCGGAGGTGGTCGAGCCGATCGGCGAGCTCCTGGGCGCGGACCGCGTGGTGGCCACTCGCATGGTCGTCGAGGACGGAGTGTTCACCGGAGAGGTGGAGTACTACGCCTATGGCCCGACCAAGGCGGAGGCGATCGCCGAGTTGGCGGAGTCGGAGGGCTACGACTTGTCGCGCTGTTACGCCTACAGCGATTCGGTGACCGATCTCCCGATGCTGGAGGCGGTCGGCCACCCCCATGCGGTCAACCCGGACCGGGCGCTGCGGCGCGAGGCGGCGGCCCGCGGCTGGCCGGTGCTCTCCTTCAACCGCCCGGTGCGGCTGAAGCAGCGCAGGCCCTCGCTCTCCATGCCACCGCGCCCGGTTCTCGCCGTGGCGGCGGCCGTCGGCGCGGCCGCCGCCACCGCCGGACTGCTGTGGTACACCAATCGACGCCGTGCCCTTTATGCCCGCATTTAGGGGTGACAGCAAAGATCTGCGGTGAGGGGTTCCGATTGGCCTCCCGCAGGAGTACAAAGGAATCGACGGCCCGCGAGACCAGGGGTATCCGGGAGGAAACCCTCAGACGCCAAGGCCCCACGGACCGAGCACAGATGCTGAGCACCCACGCGACGTCGACCCGTCGATTACGGGCCAGCCGCACCAGGTGACGGGCAGAAGTTCCCGACCTGATGGGCGAATGAGATTGCACGCATGGTAACCCGGCAGATGTGCCAGCGGCGGTGCCCACGTGGTACCGCCGCAACTCTTGTCCGGGGTCAGCCCACCCTGCCCGGGGTCAGCCCGCCTTGCCCGCCGTCAGACCGCACCCGTCCCGCGTCAGCCCGCGCCTTTCCGACGCCAGGCCACGCCTTTCCGACGTCGGATCACGCACATCCGCGTCAGGCCGCCCCGCGCTGCAGGGCCTCGCAGACCGCCGTGGACTCCCGCACCCCGAGCTCAACCGCCCGTCCGCAGTGCGCGATCCACACCGCCATCCCCTCCGGCGTCCCGGACGCATAGCCCTCCAGCGCCGCCATGTACGGCGCGGCACCCAGCTCCGCGTACCCCACCTCGGCCGGGCAGATGGACTTCGGATCGAGACCGCTGCCGACCAGCACGATCCGTTCGGCCGCGCGCGCCACCAGACCATTGCGGGAGACGAAGGGCCGCAGGGCGAGCAGTTCGCCATGCACCACCGCCGCCGTCACCAGCGCCGGAGCCTCGCTGCCCGCGAGCAGCAGCCGGGCCAGCCCATCGAGCCGCCCCGCCACCTCGTCCGCGTCCGGCAGCGGCAGATCGGACCCGATCAGCGGCTCGTCGACCGGCTCACCCGACTGCCTCGGGCGGCCGATCCTCTCGTCGCCCTCCGCCCCGCCCGCCGCGACCAGATGCAGCCGGGCCAGCACCCGCAGCGGCGACTGCCGCCAGATACTCAACAGCTGCCCCGCCTCGGCGGTCAGCCGCAGCGCCGCCCCCACCGTGCGCGGCTCGCCCTCGGCCCCGAAGTCGGTGCGGCGACGCACCTCTTCCAGCGCCCAGTCCGCACCGGCCAGCGCGGCCGAACCCCGCGCCCCGCGCAATGCCGCCTCGGAGGTGACCTCATTGCTGCGGCGGCGCATCACCCGATGCCCATAGACCCGGTCCACGGCGGTCCGTACGGCGTTCACGGACTCGGTCACACCGGGCAGCGCGGCCAGGGCGGCGAGCGGATCAGCTGACGTACTCATGAGTACGACACTACGCACCTCGCACCGGGCACCCCTCGTTGGAGTGGTGTTCTTCACGTAAATCCCTCATGGTCCGGGATCACTCACCTACGCTAGGTGAACATGAAGATCGCTTTCGTAGGCAAGGGTGGAAGCGGCAAGACCACGCTGTCGTCGCTGTTCATCCGCCACCTCGCCACCACCCACGCCCCCGTCGTCGCAGTCGACGCCGATATCAACCAGCACCTGGGTGTGGCGCTCGGACTCGACGAGGCGGAGGCCGCCGCACTGCCCGCCATGGGCGCCCATCTCCCGCTGATCAAGGACTACTTGCGCGGCACGAACCCCCGCATCGCCTCCGCCGAGACCATGATCAAGACCACCCCGCCGGGTGAGGGCTCGCGGCTGCTGCGGATCGGCGAGGACAACCCCGTCTACCAGGCATGCGCCCGCACCCTGTCGCTCGACAACGGGTCGGTGCGGCTGATGGCGACCGGCCCCTTCACCGAATCCGACCTCGGTGTCGCCTGCTACCACTCCAAGGTCGGCGCGATCGAGCTGTGTCTGAACCATCTGGTCGACGGGCGCGGCGAGTTCATCGTCGTCGACATGACGGCGGGCAGCGACTCGTTCGCCTCCGGCCTCTTCACCCGCTTCGACATGACGTTCCTGGTGGCCGAGCCCACACGTAAGGGCGTCTCCGTCTACCGCCAGTACAAGGAGTACGCCCGCGACTTCGATGTGGCGCTCCGGGTGGTCGGCAACAAGGTGCAGGGTCCGGACGACCTGGACTTCCTCCGGGCGGAGGTGGGCGATGACCTGCTGGTCGCGTTCGGCCACTCCGACTGGGTCCGGGCGATGGAGAAGGGCCGTGCGCCCCGGTTCGAGGAGTTGGAGGAGACGAACCGCGACGCGCTGCGGACACTGCAGGACGCGGTGGACGCCTCGTACGAACGGCGCGACTGGCAGCGATACACCCGCCAGATGGTGCACTTCCACCTGAAGAACGCGCAGAGCTGGGGGAACGAGAAGACGGGTGCCGACCTTGCCGCCCAGGTCGACCCCGCCTTCGGGCTGCGGGAGTTCGCGCCGGGGGAGAGCTCGGCGGCTACTCCCGCTCCCGCTTAGCCGTCCGAAGCGGACGCAGCGCACCCCCTTGCGCGGGCAGACATCCTCGATGACGTCCTCCCCGGCGCGCATATACGTTCCGCCGTTCCAGGACTCGAAGTGATTGCCGATGAACAGCGGCGCCCGGTTGCCCTCGTACGCCCGGTCGAAGGCGGCGAGCACGCCGTCGCGCATCGGACGGCCCCGGGCGGAACGTTAGAGCCCCTTGCCCCTGCTTCTCGCGCGGCTTGTTGGCTGGATAGCAGCAAACTTCGCATGCACACAGAAAATGACGGATAGCGGCAAGGCATTCTAAATTACTATTCACCCCATAGGGGGAATACCGGCTCACTTTCTCCCAAAAGACTTCCCAGCGACTTTACTCGGCATTACGATTCATTTACCAACGCTTGAAGCTCAGTACCGCAGTACGCCGTGACCCACGGCCGCGCCCCTATCCGCGACCGAAGCCCCGGAGGAGACGGGAATGTTGAAGCTCTTGGACCGGATCCACCGGGTCTCCCGCCTCAGACGCGGAGATCTCTCCGCCTCGACCGTCCTCTTCCGGTTCGCCGTTCCCCTCTCACTGGGCATCGCCTCTATCTCGCTGGGCATCGCATCGGCCTGCGGCGCATCGCCCCGGGCGGGACTCATGGCTGCCACCGCGGCCCTCGCGATCACCCTCCTCGCGATGCCCCTCCGGTCCTCGGCCTCCCGGCGGTCTGCGGGCTCCGGGCGGGCGGCGGGCTCCCGGCGGCACCCGGGCTCCCGGCGGCACCCGGGCTCCGGGCGAGCGGCGGCCGATGGACGGGCGGCGCGGCGGGTCGCGGAGGCGGGCGGCACCCGGGCCTGCCGACCGTGGACGCCGTGGCGCGATCACCACTGCACCCGTCCTGCCCCGGCGGCTGCGGGCGTCGGGGCGAGCGTCGCTGCCGACAGGGACGCGGCCGGTCAGCTGCTCGGCGGGGTGAGCGCGTTCCAGCGCCATACGGCACCGCTGGTCCGCGATGAGCTGGCCCGGCTGGCGCGGGAGGGGCAGCGGCCCAGCCAGCTTTTCCTCACCTGCGCCGACTCCCGCCTGGTGACCAGCATGATCACCTCCAGCGGCCCCGGCGATCTGTTCACCGTGCGCAATGTCGGCAATCTGGTGCCACCACCGGGCTCCGATGACTCCTGCGACTCGGTGGGCGCGGCGATCGAGTACGCGGTGGAGGTACTGAAGATCAGCAGCATCACGGTGTGCGGCCACTCCGGATGCGGTGCGATGCAGGCGCTGCTCGACTCATCGACGCCGGTCCGCACACCGCCCCAGCCCGGGGCGTCCGGCAGCGGGGCCGAGGCACCCGGCGGACCTGGGGCGTCCACCGGCGGGCCCGGGGCATTCCCCAACGGGGGCCGCACGCCGCTGGAGCGCTGGCTGCGCCACGGCAGACCGGCGCTGGCGCGGATGGAGCGGATCGGCCGGCTGGGGCGCGGTGAGGTCGCCCTGTCGAGCCGGGCGGTGGCCGACGATGTGGAGCGGCTGGCGCTGGTCAATGTGAGACAGCAGCTCGACCATCTGATGGCGCACGCCTGTGTGGCACGGCGGGTGGCGGAGGGCGGGCTGGCGCTGCACGGCATGTATTTCCAGGTGGCGGAAGCCCAGGCGTATGTCCTGGACACGGGTACGGGGAGGTTTCTGCCCGTCCGCCCGGACCATGGCGCGCCGGCGCCCGTCTGCCTCGCCACCACGGCGGCCCCCACCCGGCCTGGAAGGGGCCATTCCGGCGTGGCGGAGCGGGGCGGCGACCCCGTCCAGGGCGCCCTGGAGCTGGGGCGGTGACGTACGTGATGACAGGTCTAAACCAATTTTCGGCGACAGCCCTTGTCAGGGTGTGCCGTTGGCTGATGAGCTATGGCCTGGGACACAACGGACACCCTGGGAATGGGAGATGTCGTGAGTAACGAGAGCCTGGCCAACCTTCTTCGGGAGGAGCGTCGCTTCGCGCCGCCCGCCGAGCTGACCGCGAACGCCAATGTCACGGCCGAGGCGTATGAGCGGGCGAAGGTGGACCGCCTGGGCTTCTGGGCCGAGCAGGCCCGTCGGCTGTCCTGGGCGACCGCGCCGACCGAGACACTCGACTGGTCGAACCCGCCGTTCGCGAAGTGGTTCGCCGACGGCAAGCTCAATGTGGCGTACAACTGCGTCGACCGGCACGTCGAGAACGGCCTGGGCGACCGGGTGGCGCTCCATTTCGAGGGCGAGCCCGGCGACACCCGCTCCCTCACCTACGCCGAGCTGCAGCGGGAGGTCTCCCAAGCGGCCCACGCACTGGCCGAGTTGGGGGTCCGGTCGGGCGACCGGGTCGCCATCTATATGCCGATGATCCCGGAGACCGTGGTCGCGATGCTGGCCTGCGCCCGTATCGGTGCCCCGCATTCGGTGGTCTTCGGCGGCTTCTCGGCCGACGCTCTCGCCACCCGTATCCAGGACGCCGACGCCCGGGTCGTCATCACCGCCGACGGCGGCTACCGCCGTGGCAAGCCGTCCGCGCTCAAGCCCGCCGTCGACGAGGCGCTCACCCGGCCCGGCACCGAGAACGTGCGCAATGTGCTGGTCGTCCGCCGCACCGGCCAGGAGGTGGACTGGAGCGAGGGCCGCGACGTCTGGTGGCACGAGATCGTGGAGCGCCAGCCGGAGCAGCACACCCCCGAGGCGTTCGACGCCGAGCACCCGCTGTTCATCCTCTACACCTCGGGTACGACCGGTAAGCCCAAGGGCATCCTGCACACCTCCGGCGGCTACCTCACCCAGGTCGCCTACACCCACCACGCCGTCTTCGACCTCAAGCCGGAGACCGATGTCTTCTGGTGCACGGCGGACGTCGGCTGGGTCACCGGCCACTCGTACATCGTCTACGGCCCGCTCTCCAACGGCGCCACCGAGGTGCTCTACGAGGGCACCCCGGACACCCCGCACCAGGGCCGCTGGTGGGAGATCGTCCAGAAGTACGGGGTCACCATCCTGTACACGGCCCCGACCGCGATCCGCGCCTGCATGAAGTGGGGCGACGACATCCCGGCCAAGTTCGACCTCTCCTCGCTGCGGATCCTCGGCTCCGTCGGCGAGCCCATCAACCCCGAGGCATGGGTCTGGTACCGCAAGCACATCGGCGCGGACACCACGCCCGTCGTCGACACCTGGTGGCAGACCGAGACCGGCGGCATCATGATCAGCCCGCTGCCGGGTGTCACCGCCACCAAGCCCGGTTCGGCCCAGGTCGCGCTGCCGGGCATCGCCGCCACCGTCGTGGACGACGAGGCCAATGAGGTGCCGAACGGCCATGGCGGCTATCTGGTGCTCACCGAGCCGTGGCCGTCCATGCTCCGCACCATCTGGGGCGACGACCAGCGCTACCTGGACACCTACTGGTCCCGCTTCGACAAGCGCTACTTCGCGGGCGACGGCGCCAAGAAGGACGACGACGGCGACATCTGGCTGCTCGGCCGGGTCGACGATGTGATGCTGGTCTCCGGCCACAACATCTCCACGACCGAGGTCGAGTCGGCGCTCGTCTCACACCCCAAGGTCGCCGAGGCGGCGGTCGTCGGCGCCACCGACCCGCAGACCACCCAGGCCATCTGCGCGTTCGTCATCCTGCGCGGCGGCGCGGCCGAGGACGCGGGCCTGGTCGAGGAGTTGCGGGCGCATGTGGCCAAGCAGCTCGGCCCGATCGCCAAGCCCAAGCGGATCCTGCCGGTGGCCGAGCTGCCCAAGACCCGCTCCGGCAAGATCATGCGCCGTCTGCTGCGCGATGTCGCCGAGAACCGGGCGCTGGGCGATGTCACCACGCTCACCGACTCCTCCGTCATGGAGCTGATCCAGAGCAAGCTGCCCTCCGCCCCCAGCGAGGACTGATCCCAGCACCCGCGCCGAACTGACGAGGGGCGCTCCCGCCTGGCGGGGGCGCCCCTCCGGCCGGCTGCCGCCGGTAGCTGTCGCGGGCGGAGGGCGGCTGCCGCCGGTAGCTGTCACGGGCGGGGGGCGGCTGTCGCAGGTGGCTGTCGCGTAAAAATTGCGACAAGATGATGGACAGGAGCGCCGGGAAGTCTGGTCGGCATACGCCACACGTGTATCCGCACCTCGACCCCCAGGAGGCCCGCCCGTGGCCGCGCCCACCAGCCGCAAGTTCCTCGGACGTCTGTCGTTGCCCGAGCGGACCTTCGTCACCGACGCGCTGCGCACCGAGACCGTCGGCGGCGTGATCCTCCTGGTGGCCGCCATCGTGGCGTTGATCCTCGCCAACACCCCCCTCAGCGGCGTCTACGGCGACATCAGGGACTTCTCCTTCGGCCCCGAGGCGCTGCATCTGCGTCTCTCGGTCGCCTCCTGGGCCACCGACGGCCTGCTGACGATCTTCTTCTTCGTCGCCGGTATCGAACTCAAGCGCGAGCTGGTCGCGGGCGAGCTGCGCGACCCCAAGGCCGCCGCGCTGCCCGTGATCGCCGCCGTCTGCGGCATGGCCGTGCCCGCGCTCGTCTACGTCACCGTCAGCGCGAGCGGCGGCGGCAGTCTCAGGGGCTGGGCCGTGCCGACCGCCACCGATATCGCCTTCGCGCTCGCCGTCCTCGCCGTGATCGGCACCGCGCTGCCCGCCGCGCTGCGCGCCTTCCTGCTCACCCTCGCGGTCGTCGACGACCTCGGCGCGATCCTCATCATCGCGATCTTCTTCACCCAACACATCAACTTCGTCGCCCTGATCCTGTCCGTCGCCGCGCTCGCCCTCTTCTGGCTGCTGCAGCGCAAGGGCGTCCGGACGGCCTGGATCTACCTCCCGCTCGCCGTGGTGACCTGGGCGCTGATGCACGCCAGCGGAGTGCATGCCACCATCTCCGGCGTCGCGATGGGCCTGATGCTGCGCTGCACCGTACGGGAGGGCGAGGAGCGCTCCCCCGCCGAGCGCGTCGAGCACCGGGTGCGACCGGTGTCGGCGGGTGTGGCGGTGCCGCTGTTCGCGCTGTTCGCGGCCGGGGTGCCGCTCTCCGGCGGCGCCGTGGCGGATGTCTTCACCCGCCCGGAGACCCTCGGCGTCGTCCTCGGTCTCGTCGTGGGCAAGGCCGTCGGCGTCTTCGGCGGCTCCTGGTGCGCCGCCCGCTTCACCAGGGCCGAGCTGAACGAAGACCTGGCCTGGGCCGATGTCTTCGCCGTGGCCACCCTCGCCGGAATCGGCTTCACCGTCTCCCTCCTCATCGACGAACTCGCCTTCCCCGGCGATCCCACGCTCGCCGAGGAGGTCAAGGCTGCGGTCCTCATCGGCTCGCTGAGCGCCGCCCTGTTCGCCGGGATCCTTCTCAAACTGCGCAACACCAAGTACCAGCGACTGTGTCAGGAGGAGGAGCGGGACGAGGACATGGACGGCATCCCGGATGTCTATGAGCTCGACAGCCCCGCATACCACCTGCGGATGGCCGCCATTCACGAGGCAAAGGCCGCCGAGCACCGACGGCTTGCCGAAGTGGCTGCCGCGAACGACTCCGGCGACGATGGTCCGGCATGATCTGAGAGGCTTGACACCCGCAGAAATGCGCAGAAGAGGTAGCAAGCACTGACGACGTGCCAAGCGCGGGCGACGCAGAACGAGCAGCAAGACGCACAAGACACGAGCGTAAGACGCACAAGAGCAGAGGGAGATGGCGATGAGCGCAGCCGACGACGGCGGCAACCGCAGCCTCGGCCAGCTGGTGGCGACGGCGACCACCGAGCTGTCGGCGCTGGTGCACGACGAGATCGCGCTGGCCAAGGCCGAGCTCCGGGTGGGGGCCAAGAAGGCCGCGGTCGGCAGCGGCGCGGGGATGGTGGCCGGAGTGCTGCTGCTGTTCTCGCTGCCGGTGCTGAGCTTCGCCCTCGCCTATGGGATGCGCTCGTGGACCGGCCTCGGCCTCGCCTGGTGCTTCCTGATCGTGGGCGGGATCTACTGGCTGTTCGCGGGGATCCTGGGTCTGCTGGCGCTGCTGAAGTTCAAGAAGGTCAAGGCCCCGAAGCGGTCGATTTCCTCGTCCAAGGAGACGGCCGCCGTACTGGGGAGCGTCAAGCCGCATCCGCGTGCCGAGAGCAATGGCGGACGCCCGGCCCGGGATGTGACACGCTCGTCGGCATGACCGTCCCTGATACCTCCGCGTCGGTCGTACGGCTCGACGGCCCCTGGACCCACCGGGATGTCGCGGCCAACGGCGCGCGCTTCCACATCGCCGAGCTGGGTGACGGCCCACTGGTGCTGCTGCTGCACGGCTTTCCGCAGTTCTGGTGGACCTGGCGGCACCAACTGCCCGCGCTCGCCGACGCCGGCTATCGCGCGGTCGCGATGGATCTGCGCGGGGTGGGCGGCAGCGACCGTACGCCACGGGGCTACGACCCGGCCAACCTCGCCCTCGACATCACCGGTGTGATCCGCTCGCTGGGCGAGCCAGACGCCGCCCTCGTGGGCCATGACCTGGGCGGATACCTGGCCTGGACGGCCGCCGTGATGCGGCCGAAGCTGGTGCGGCGGCTCGCGGTGGCCTCGATGCCGCATCCCCGCCGCTGGCGCTCGGCGATGGTCGCGGACGTCAAGCAGAGCGCCGCCGGCTCCCATATCTGGGGCTTCCAACGGCCCTGGCTGCCCGAGCGCCGGCTGGTCGCGGACGACGCGGCGGCCGTGGGGCGGCTGATCCGGGACTGGTCCGGACCGCGGCTGCCCGAGGACGAGGCGGTGGAGGTCTACCGGCGGGCGATGTGCATCCCCTCGACCGCGCACTGCTCGATCGAACCGTACCGCTGGATGGTGCGGTCGCTGGCACGGCCGGACGGTTTTCAGTTCAACCGGCGGATGAAGCGGCCGGTGCGGGTGCCGACCCTGCATCTGCACGGGTCACTCGACCCGGTGATGCGCACCCGCAGCGCGGCGGGCTCCGGGGAGTATGTCGAGGCCCCCTACCGCTGGCGGCTCTTCGACGGGCTCGGCCACTTCCCGCACGAGGAGGACCCCCGGGCCTTCAGCACCGAGCTGATCAACTGGCTGAAGGACCCCGAACCCGACCGCTGAGCGTCATCGGACGTACGCATTCCGACCACGCCCCCACGCGCGTGCGAACATCTGTTTTTCGAACAGCCAATTGCCTGGAGCATAGGCCAATTGCCGCAGCCAGCGGCGATTACGGACCTTGGGTCAGGGGCACACACCGAGGTATGGGCTGGACGCACGACTACCGTGACGCACCAAATAGCCGCGGCCCCGAGGCCGCCGCTACCGCCAATGCCGCGCTGAGTGTTTCCGAGCGGGGCGGCTCCGGGCCTACCCAAGGCCATGACCCGAACATCGGGATTCCCCGCATCATCCGCCGCCGGGCCCGGTGGGTCTCGGCGCGGCTGCGCCATCCACGCAGCCGCTAGCAGTATCTCGGGCGCGGCCCGGGTCCACGGCGACACCGGAAACTAGAGGGCACACCCCTGGCTGTCCACTGGCTGGTCGGCCGTGCGCCCCTTCTGGATGTCCTCGCTCACCTCGTCCGCCGTCAGCGCGTATCCGGTGTTGGCGTCGTCGAGGGACTTGGCGAAGACCACGCCGTACACCCGCCCCTGCGGGGTGAGCAGCGGACCTCCGGAGTTGCCCTGCCGCACCGTCGCGTACAGCGAGTACACATCGCGGTGCACGGTGGAGCGGCGGTAGATGTCGGGGCCATTGGCCTCGATACGGCCGCGGACGCGGGCCGCGCGCACATCGAAGGCGCCGTTCTCCGGGAAGCCGGCGACGATCGCGCCATCACCGGTGCGCGCGTCTTCCTGCGCGAACTGGAGCGCCGGGGCCTGCAGCGAGGGCACATCGAGGACCGCGATATCGCGCTTCCAGTCGTAGAGCACGACCTTGGCGTCGTAGAGCCGGCCCTCGCCACCTATCTGCACGGTCGGGTCGCTGACGCCGCCGACGACGTGGGCGTTGGTCATGACCCGGTTCGGGGCGAAGACGAAGCCGCTGCCCTCGAGGACCTTGCCGCAGCTGGGGGCGGTGCCGACGACCTTGACGATGCTCTCCTGCGCCCGCGTGGCCACCGGCGACTGGGCGAGCGCGGGGTCGGGCTGCGGCACCGAGGTGATCGGCTCGTTGGCGAAGGGCGAGAAGACCTGCGGGAAGCCGTTCTGCGCGAGCACCGAGGAGAAGTCGGTGAACCAGGTGTTCGCCTCCTCCGGAACGACGCGGGACACCCCGAGCAGCACCTTGGAGTCGCGGACCTCCCTGCCCAGGGTGGGGAGCGAGGTCTGCGCCACCAGGGAGCCGATCAGCCAGGCCACCAGCAGCATCGCCAGGACGTTCACCAGCGCGCCGCCGGTCGCGTCCAGGGCGCGCGCCGGTGACCAGGTGATGTACCGCCGCAGCTTGTTCCCCAGGTGGGTGGTGGCCGCCTGGCCGACCGAGGCGCACACGATCACCAGGACGATCGCCACCACGGCACCGACGGTGCCCGGGGATGCCTTGTCGTCGGTGGTGCCGTCCCATATGAGCGGCAGCAGATAGACCGCGATCAACCCGCCTCCAATGAACCCCGTCACCGACAGCACGCCGACGACGAAACCCTGGCGGTAGCCGACGATCGCGAACCACACGGCGGCGAGCAGCAGCAGGATGTCCAGCACATTCACCGGAACACCGTCTCACGCGCGCCAGTCGAGTGGGACGCGCTTGGCTCGGTCCCACGGTCGCTCCCACCCCGCGTAATGCAGGATGCGATCGATCACTCCGGCGGTGAAACCCCAGACCAGAGCGGATCCCACCAGGAAGGCGGGCCCCCGGTGGCCGCTCGGGTGGACGGTGGTGGCCCGGTTCGCCGGGTCCGTGAGATCCGCCACGGGAACCGTGAAGACCCGGGCCGTCTCGGCCGGGTCCACCGGCCCGACCGGGGTGGGCCGGCGCCACCAGCCCAGCACCGGGGTGACGACGAAGCCGCTCACCGGGATGTAGAGCCGCGGCAGCACCGCGAAGACCTGGACCCCCGAGGGGTCGAGCCCGGTCTCCTCCTCGGCCTCGCGCAGCGCCGCGCGCAGCGGGCCCTCCTCCTCCGGATCGCCGTCCTCCGGGTCGAGGGCGCCGCCGGGGAAGGAGGGCTGGCCGGCGTGCGAGCGCAGCGAGCCGGAGCGCTCCATCAGCAGCAGCTCCGGGCCGCCGGGGCCCTCGCCGAAGAGCACCAGCACGGCGGAGGGGCGGCCTCCGCCCTGCGCGGGCGGCAGATAACGGCTCAGCTGGCGCGGCTCGATCGTCTCGGCCAGCCGGGCCACCGGGAGCAGCCACTCGGGCAGCCCCTGGGCGCTGACCTCCACATCCCCGTACGTGCTCGTCACTCGGCGGCTCCCAGGGGGGCGGCGGGACGGCCGGGGTAGTCGGACGGCGGGCGCAGGCGCTGGCCCGGCTGGCCGCCCATCTCGTACTTCAGCAGCTTCTTCGCCTTGTCCGGGTCGGTCTCGCCCTCCCCGTACGCCGGGCAGAGCGGGGCGATCGGGCAGGCGCCGCACGCGGGCTTGCGGGCGTGGCAGACGCGGCGGCCGTGGAAGATGATGCGGTGCGAGAGCATCGTCCACTCACTCTTGGGGAAGAGCGCGGCGATCTCCGCCTCGACCTTCTCGGGGTCCTCCTGGGCGGTCCACTTCCAGCGCCGCACCAGCCGCCCGAAGTGGGTGTCCACGGTCAGGCCCGGCACCCCGAAGGCATTGCCGAGCACCACATTGGCCGTCTTACGGCCGACACCGGGCAGGGTGACCAGGTCCTCGAGCCGGCCCGGGACCTCGCCGCCGAAGCGGTCGCGGAGGGCGGCGGACAGGCCAAGCAGCGATTTGGCCTTGGCGCGGAAGAAGCCGGTGGGCCGGATCAGCTGCTCCAGGGCCTCCGGGTCGGCGGCGGCCATGTCCTCGGGCGTCGGATACGCGGCGAAGAGCGCGGGGGTGGTCTGGTTGACCCGCAGATCGGTGGTCTGGGCCGACAGCACCGTGGCCACCAGAAGCTGGAACGAGTTCTCGAAGTCCAGCTCGGGGTGGGCGTACGGATACACCTCGGCGAGCTCGCGGTTGATCCGCCGGGCGCGGCGGACGAGGGCGAGCCGGGACTCGGGACGGGCGCCCTTCGAGCCCTTGACCGATTTATGCGGTTTCGAGGCTTCTGTCGAGTCGGCGGATTCTTGTTCGCCCACGGCGGAATTACGAGGTGCGGTCACCCGTCCGGCCCCCTTGCCCTGTGCTCTCACCGGCGTATTGGACACCCGGCCAGCCTAAGCCCACCCACCGACATCCGGTCCGGCCACCGCGAAGAGGCCCCCAATCGGACCCCTGCCGCACAGCTCGGCAGGCCAGTGCGTCAAACTTGTGATTGATCGCACTGTTTTACCGTCCGGCATCATGGGGACGTCGGTCCCCTGTGCATGTCGACAAGGAGAGACTCGTGGACGACGTTCTGCGGCGCGCCCCGCTCTTCGCGGCGCTCGATGACGAGCAGGCCGCTGAGCTGCGCGCCTCCATGGGAGAGGTCACCCTCGCGCGGGGTGACGCGCTCTTCCACGAAGGGGACCCCGGCGATCGCCTGTACGTGGTCACCGAGGGCAAGGTGAAGCTCCACCGCACCTCTCCCGACGGCCGCGAGAACATGCTGGCCGTGCTCGGCCCCGGCGAGCTGATCGGCGAGCTGTCGCTCTTCGACCCGGGCCCGCGCACCGCCACCGCCACCGCCCTCACCGAAGTCAAGCTGCTCGGCCTCGGCCACGGCGATCTCCAGCCGTGGCTGAACGCCCGGCCCGAGGTCGCCTCCGCGCTGCTGCGCGCGGTCGCCCGGCGCCTGCGCAAGACCAACGACCAGATGTCCGACCTGGTCTTCTCCGATGTCCCCGGCCGGGTCGCCAGGGCCCTGCTGGACCTGTCGCGCCGCTTCGGCGTGCAGTCGGAGGAAGGCATCCACGTCGTCCACGACCTGACCCAGGAGGAGCTGGCCCAGCTGGTCGGCGCCTCCCGCGAGACCGTCAACAAGGCGCTCGCCGACTTCGCGGGCCGCGGCTGGCTGCGGCTGGAGGCGCGCGCGGTGATCCTGCTGGACGTCGAGCGGCTGGCCAAGCGCTCCCGCTGACGCCCAACGGAACGCGAAGACCGACCGTAAGGGGCCCGCCGGATTCCGGCGGGCCCCTTACGGCGCTGCGGGCTTACGGCGCTGCGGGCCTTACGGCGCTCATGAACGGCTGGACCCACAGGCCGTGGATCCCCAAGGCTCCGGGAAACGCCGGCCTCAGATCAGCCCGTGGTCGCGCAGATAGTCCAGCTGGGCCCGGACCGACAGCTCCGCCGCCGGCCACAGGGACCGGTCCACGTCCGCGTACACATGCGCCACGACCTCCGAGGGCGTCCGGTGGCCGTCCTCGACCGCCGTCTCCACCTGGGCGAGCCGGTTGGCGCGATGCGCGAGGTAGTACTCCACGGCGCCCCGGGCATCGTTCAGCACCGGCCCGTGGCCCGGCAGGACGGTGTCCACCCCGTCGTCCACCGTCAGTGAGCGCAGCCGTCGCAGCGAGTCCAGATAGTCGCCGAGCCGCCCGTCCGGATGCGCCACGACGGTCGTGCCCCGCCCGAGCACCGTGTCGCCCGTAAGGACCGCGCCATCGGCCGGAAGGTGGAAGGACAGCGAGTCGGCGGTGTGGCCGGGCGTGGGCACCACCCGCAGCTCCAGACCGCCGGTGGTTATGACATCCCCCAGCTCCAGCCCCTCGTCCCCCAGCCGCAGCGCCGGATCCAGCGCCCTTACGGACGTCCGCGTCAGCTCCGCGAAGCGCGCCGCGCCCTCCGCGTGGTCCGGGTGGCCATGGGTGAGCAGCGTCAGGGCGACCCGCCTGCCCGCCCGCTCGGCGGTCGCGATGACCTCCTTGAGGTGGGCGTCGTCCAGCGGCCCGGGGTCGATGACGACGGCGAGGTCGGAGTCGGGCTCGGCCACGATCCAGGTGTTGGTGCCGTCCAGGGTCATGGGCGAGGCGTTCGGCGCCAGGACGCAGACGGCCCGGTCGGTGGCCGGGCCGCCGATGGTGCCCCCGCGCGGCTGGCCGGGCAGAGCGGATGCGTACGTCATGCGGAAGGTCCCCCCGTGGCTCCCGGGATGTGCTTGGTGAACTCATCATGGCCCGGCCAGCTCAGCACCAGCTCCCCGTTCTCCACCCGCGCCCGGGCCAGGACCGGCGTCAGATCCCGGTCCGCCGCGGCGGCCAGCGCGTCGGCGACCGAGCCGTGCGCCGCGAGCTGGCGCAGCGTCGCGATCGTGGGCGGCATCATCAGCAGCTCGCCCCGGTCGTAGCCGTCGGCCGCGTCACCCGGACGGATCCAGACGGTCCGGTCCGCCTCCGTGGAGGCATTACGGGTGCGCTGCCCCCGCGGCAGCGCAGCCACGAAGAACCAGGTGTCGTAGCGGCGCGGTTCGAACTCTGGGGTGATCCAGCGCGCCCAGCAGCTCAGGAGGTCCGAGCGGAGTACGAGCCCCCGGCGGTCCAGGAACTCCGCGAAGGACAGGTCCCGGGCGACCAGCGCCGCGCGGTCCGCCTCCCAGTCGTCCCCCGTCGTGTCCGCGACCACGGTGTGCGGCGTCGGGCCCGCCAGCAGCACCCCCGCCTCCTCGAAGGTCTCGCGTACCGCCGCGCACACGATGGCCTGCGCCTGCGTCGCCTCGCTCGGGTCCAGGCCCAGCCGCCGCGCCCACTGCGTCCGCGAGGGGCCGGCCCAGGTGACCATCCGCTCATCGCGCGGGTCCACGGAGCCGCCCGGATAGGCGTACGCGCCTCCGGCGAAGGCCATGGAGGCGCGTCTGCGCAGCATGTAGACGGCGGGACCGGCGGCCCCTCCCGCCGCGTTCTGCGGGCCCTCCGGGGGCGTTTCAGGGCCTTCCGCGGCCCCCGCGGGCTCCGGCGCCCTCGCGGACTCCCGCGCCGCGTCGGGCTGCTCCGCCGCGTCGAGCTCGTCCGGTGTGTGCTCCTCGTGCCCGCCCTGAGCGTCCTGTGCGTCCTGTGCGTCCTGTGCGTCCTGTGGTGCGTCCGGCCCGGCCGTTCCGTACGGTTCGTCCCGCAGCAGCAGGACGGTGGCGGCCCGGCGCGGTGTCACCGGTGTGAGCTCACCGGCCGACAGGAGCCGGATCCGCTCTGGCCACTCGGGTGGGTACCACTGGCCATTCGTAGTGGACATGGCCGGATGCTATGCGCTTACGGGCTGATGTTCGAGTGGCCCCCGCGGCGCCACGCCGGGGCCGGTCCGCGCACCGGCCGTCACACCGGTCCGCGTCCGCCTACGCCCGCGCCCACCGGTCCGCCGACGGGACCGCTCGCCGGTCCGCGCACCGGCGCCCGCTAGTCCGCGACCTCGACCTGGATCTCGACCTCGACCGGCGCGTCCAGGGGCAGCACCGCCACGCCCACCGCGCTGCGCGCGTGCACGCCCGCGTCGCCCAGGGCCTCGCCCAGCAACTCGCTCGCGCCGTTGATGACACCCGGCTGGCCGGTGAAGTCCGGCGCCGAGGCGACGAAACCGACGACCTTCACGACCCGCACGATCCGGTCGAGGTCACCGACGACCGACTTCACGGCGGCCAGCGCGTTCAGCGCACAGGTGCGCGCCAGGTCCTTGGCCTCCTCCGGGGTGACCTCCGCGCCGACCTTGCCGGTCACGCCCAGCTTCCCCTCGACCAGCGGCAGCTGGCCCGAGGTGTAGACGTACGGGCCGGTGCGGAGCGCGGGCACATAGGAGGCCAGGGGCGCCGCGACCGCGGGCAGCGTCAGGCCGAGCCCGGCGAGCCTGCCCTCGACCGTGCCGCCCGCCATCAGCCCTTCTCCCGCTTCAGATAGGCCACCAACTGCTCCGGGTTCGGGCCGGGGACCACCTGGACCAGCTCCCAGCCGTCCTCGCCCCAGGTGTCCAGAATCTGCTTCGTGGCGTGCACGAGCAGCGGTACGGTCGCGTATTCCCACTTGGTCATGGGGCCGACTGTAATGCCTCTCCGCCGGGCCCTGGTGCGTAGGGCGAGGGGGGACTGGTTAGGCTCCCCACTGTGAGCAGGCTCCATGTCGTCAGTGGCAAGGGCGGAACCGGCAAGACCACGGTCGCCGCCGCACTCGCGCTGGCCCTCGCGGCCGATGGCAAGCGCACCCTGCTGGTGGAGGTCGAGGGCCGTCAGGGCATCGCGCAGCTCTTCGAGACGGAACCGCTGCCCTATGAGGAGCGGAAGATCGCCACCGCCCCGGGCGGCGGGGAGGTGCACGCTCTGGCGATCGATCCGGAGTTCGCACTCCTGGACTACCTCCACATGTTCTACAAGCTGGGCTCGGCCGGACGCGCCCTCAAGAAGCTCGGCGCGATCGACTTCGCGACCACCATCGCCCCGGGGCTGCGGGACGTCCTGCTGACCGGCAAGGCGTGCGAGGCGGTGCGCCGTAAGGGCAAGGACGGCCGCTTCGTCTACGACTCCGTGGTCATGGACGCGCCGCCCACCGGCCGCATCACCCGCTTCCTGAACGTCAACCACGAGGTGGCCGGGCTGGCCAGGACCGGCCCGATACACAATCAGGCCCAGGCGGTGATGCGCGTCCTGAAGTCCCCCCAGACGGCGGTCCACATGGTGACCCTGCTGGAGGAGATGCCGGTCCAGGAGACCGCGGACGGCATCGCCGAGCTGCGCGCCGACGACCTTCCGACGGGCGGGGTCATCATCAACATGGTCCGGCCCGCGATCCTCGACCACGAGGCCGTCGAGGTGGCCGCCAACGGGCAGCGCGCGGCCGT
The DNA here is from genome assembly GCF_055597465.1 of Streptomyces yongxingensis. Lineage (NCBI taxonomy): Bacteria > Bacillati > Actinomycetota > Actinomycetes > Kitasatosporales > Streptomycetaceae > Streptomyces > Streptomyces yongxingensis. The sequence continues at coordinate 5,972,796 of NZ_CM145717.1, read as the reverse complement.
CGCCAAGGCGCTCTCCCAGGCGGGCTTGGGCGGTGCGCGCCGCGGCGGCATGGCCGAGCGGCTGGTCGACCCGCTGCTGGAGCAGGCGCGCGAGCACGCCGAGCGGGTGGCCCTGGAGCGGGCGCAGCGCGCCGAGCTGACCGGGCTGGGTCTGCCACTGCACGAGTTGGAGCTGCTCACGGACGGCATCGACCTGGCCGGGCTGTACCGGCTCGCGGCGGATCTGCGCAAGCAGTGGCCGACGTGAGCGGCGCCCACCGTAAGGGCGCCACGGACAACGAGTCGTACGCAGGAGGCGGCATGAGCATGGACGTGGCACCCCGGCTGGACATGGACGTCCTGCTGGACGATCCGCAGACCCGCATCGTGGTGTGCTGCGGCTCCGGTGGTGTCGGTAAGACCACCACCGCCGCCGCCCTGGGCGTACGGGCCGCAGAGCGCGGCCGTAAGGTCGTCGTCCTCACCATCGATCCGGCCCGCCGGCTCGCGCAGTCCATGGGCATCGACGCGCTGGACAACATCCCGCGCCGGGTGGAGGGCATCGGCGGCGGGGACGGTGGCGAACTGCACGCCATGATGCTCGACATGAAGCGGACGTTCGACGAGTTCGTGGAGGCGCACGCCGACCCCGAGCGCGCCCGGGCGATCCTCGCGAACCCCTTCTACCAGTCGCTCTCGGCCGGTTTCGCGGGCACGCAGGAGTACATGGCCATGGAGAAGCTCGGCCAGCTCCGGGCCCGCGACGAATGGGACCTGATCGTCGTCGACACCCCGCCCAGCCGGTCGGCGCTGGACTTCCTGGACGCGCCGAAACGTCTCGGCTCCTTCCTGGACGGGAAGTTCATCAAGGTCCTGATGGCCCCGGCCAAGGTGGGCGGCAAGGCCGGGATGAAGTTCCTGAACGTGGGCGTCTCGATGATGACGGGCACGGTCAGCAAGGTGCTCGGCGGGCAGCTGATGCGCGACGTTCAAACGTTTGCTGCCGCGATGGACACCATGTTCGGCGGATTCCGTACTCGCGCGGAGGCCACCTACCGGCTCCTGCAGGCTCCGGGGACGGCCTTCCTCGTGGTGGCCGCACCCGAGCGGGACGCCCTGCGGGAGGCCGCGTACTTCGTGGAACGGCTGGCCGCGGACCAGATGCCGCTGGCCGGGCTGGTGCTGAACCGGGTGCACGGCAGCGGTGCCGAACAGCTTTCGGCGGAACGCGCGTTGGCCGCGGCGGAGATCCTGACCCTGGAGGGCGACCCGGTGGATCCGGACGATGCGGCCGTGAACACCACGGAGGGGAGCGATCCGGCCAAGAACGGCGCCGGGGCAGAAAATCTTGCCGACGGCGGATTTGTCGATCCCCCCTCAGGGAATGCTCAAGCGCGGAACCCCTCGGCAGCGGACCCCGACGTCTCCCCCACGTCGGCGGACTCGTCGGCGGAGCGGCTCGCCGCGGGACTGCTTCGGCTGCACGCGGAGCGTATGCAGGTGCTCGGACGCGAGCAGCGCACGCACGACCGCTTCACGGCGCTCCACCCCGAGGTTCCGGTGGCCCAAGTGGCCGCACTCCCTGGCGACGTACACGACTTGGCAGGACTGCGGGCGATCGGCGAACGCCTCGCGGTCCCGCTGGAGCGGACCAAGCGCGCGGCGGGCTGAGTCGGTGCCCGCCGGGCGGTCGGCCGCCCGCGCATGGATGGAGACGCACGACAGCACGACAGACAGCAACAGCACAGACAGCAACAGCACGCATAGCGCACAGCGAGCGACAGCGGTGATGGACCGCATGGCACCCGGTGACGGCCACCGAGGCGGACAGGCGCGCGGACGCCCGTAGCCGGGCTCGGGTTCGGGGCCTCGGGCTTCGGCGGACGCGGCTGCTCGGCTGGCGGCCTACGGCCCGCGCACAGGCAGACCCACGCCCCACGCGCAGGCAGGCCACAGTCACCGGCGGCCAAGGGCGTAACCGGCAGCCGAAGGCGGTACCACTGGCCCAGGCGTGGCCCAGGCGGCGGGCCAACTCCCCGCCCGCGACAACCTGTTAGCCATGTCACGCCAGGCCATACCGCATGAGGCCATGCTCATCCGAGGCCATGTCACACGCGCCCCCACAGCCCCACGGCCGACCGCGGCCAGGGCCGCGGTCGTGCTCGGAGGCGTGCGCGTACCCGTACCCGCCCCTGACGAGGCGCGCCCGTACTCGCACCCCCACTCGTGCCGAGACGAGAGGTGGGTGAGGTGATGATGAGGCGAGACGCTCACACCGGCAGGCGTCAACCCAGCAGGCGTCAACCTGCAGGCGTCAACCCAGCAGGCCGTCAGCCCGGCAGGCTGTCAGCCGACCACCGGCGGACCGCCGCCCGGTCTACCCGACCGCGGCGAAGCGCTCGTAGTCCTCGTCGTCGAAGGGCAGAATCCCCGCGCTGCGCTCGTACTCGATGCGCGCGGTCTCGAGGAGCCTGCGCCAGGAGGTCACCGTCGGCCGGCGGCGCAGCAGTGCTCGCCGCTCGCGCTCGGTCATCCCTCCCCACACACCGAACTCCACGCGGTTGTCCAAGGCATCCGCAAGGCACTCGGTGCGCACCGGGCATCCGGTGCAGACCGCTTTGGCCCTGTTCTGTGCCGCGCCCTGGACGAACAGTTCATCTGGATCAGTAGTGCGGCAGGCGGCCTGCGCACTCCAGTCGGTTACCCAGCCCATGCTGGCGCCGTCCTCTCCCGAATCGGAGCTCCCCCACGGCGACAAACGGCTTATTCACCGTCGCCAGTTGAGGACGTTACGGAAGCGAGACACAGCGCAACACCCCCTGCAGGCCCAATCTTGGATGGTCCGAACGGACTATGGGTACGCGGCAGATCACCCAACGGAGTGAGCTGACGACATTTGCGATTACTAGTGCAAATCCGGGCAGTTCACGCACCGAACAACGGGCAGCTCAGGACAGGGGGCCGCAATCCGGGCAGCTCTCATCGCTCACTTGAGTGAGGGTGGAGGTGTGGCTCAGCCACACAGCTGTGACTGGCGTGAAACAGCTTATGCGAACACCCGGTCCCCTGTCCGGCGATTCGAGACGTAGGCTGCGTCCTATGGGAAACACGCGCTCGAGCGGAGGGCTGTCCACCGCTCAACAGGCCGCCAAGTTCCTCGGCGTCAGCGCGCTGGCCGGTGCCGTGATGGCCGGGCTCGCGCTTCCCGCCGTCGGGGCGCTCGGCCTGGCGGCCAAGGGAACCGTCGAGGAGTTCGACGGAATTCCGGCCAATCTCAAGACACCGCCGCTCAGCCAGCGGACCACGATCCTGGACGCCGAGGGCGGGGAGATCGCGAAGGTCTACTCCCGCGACCGGACGATCGTGAAGCTGAACGACGTCTCCCCGTACATGCGGCAGGCGATCGTCGCGATCGAGGACGCCCGCTTCTACGAGCACGGGGCGGTCGACCTCAAGGGCGTGCTGCGCGCGGTGAACACCAACGCGCAGGACGGCGGGGTCTCCCAGGGTGCCTCCACCCTGACCCAGCAGTATGTGAAGAACGTGTTCGTCGAGGAGGCGGGCGACGACAAGGAGAAGGTCGCCGAGGCCACCCAGCAGTCCATCGGCCGCAAGATCAAGGAACTGAAGTACGCGATCAAGGTCGAGAAGGAACTGGGCAAGAAGCGGATCCTCGAGAACTACCTGAACATCACCTTCTTCGGGCAGCAGGCGTACGGCATCGAGGCGGCCTCCCAGCGCTACTTCAGCAAGTCCGCCAAGGACCTGAAGCTGGAGCAGGCGGCGCTGCTGGCCGGTCTCGTCCAGTCGCCCAGCCGCTACGACCCGATCAACGCCCCGAACGCCGCCAAGGCACGTCGCGACACCGTTCTGCGGCGCATGGCCGAGGTGAAGGACATCACTCCGGCGCAGGCCGCCGCGGCCCGGAAGAAGCCGCTCGGCCTCAAGGTCAGCATGCCCAGGAGCGGCTGCATCACGGCCGTCAAGGGCGCCGGGTTCTTCTGTGACTACGTCCGCGAGACCCTGCTCAACGACCCGACCTTCGGCAAGACCGCGGAGGCGCGCTCCAAGCGCTGGACCCAGGGCGGTCTGACGATCCGCACGACGCTCGACCCGCAGGCCCAGGAGTCGGTCCAGAAGTCGATCAAGAAGCATGTCTACCAGTCCGACCCGGTGGCCACCGCGGTGACGCTGGTCGAGCCGGGCACCGGCAAGGTGCTGGGGATGGGCCAGTCCAGGCCGTACGGCTTCGGCGAGAACGAGACCCAGATCAACCTGTCCGCGGACAAGTCCATGGGCGGCTCGAACTACGGCTTCCAGGTCGGCTCCACGTTCAAGCCGATCACCGCGGCGGCCGCCATCGAGCAGGGCAAGAAGCCGTACCAGCGCTACTCCTCGCCGTACAAGATGAAGTACCCGAGCCCGGTCACCACCTGCAAGGGCACCTGGAGCAACGACGAGGGCGCGACCGTCGAGAACGAGAACGAGAAGGAGGTCGGCCCGTACGGGATGAAGGAGGCGACCGCCAAGTCGGTCAACACCTACTTCGTCCAGCTGATCAGCGACATCGGGGTCTGCCCGGTGACGCAGATGGCCGACAAGATGGGGGCGAAGCGCGCCGACGGCCAGGAGCACAACCAGGTGCCCTCCCTCACCCTCGGCTCCGAGGGCTTCTCGCCGCTGACGATGGCCAACGCCTACGCGACCTTCGCCAACCGCGGTGTCTACTGCTCGCCGGTCTTCATCGAGTCGATCACCGGACCCGGCGGCAAGAAGCTGAAGGTGCCGCAGTCGAAGTGCTCCCGCGCGATGTCGGAGAAGACCGCGGACACCATCAACACGCTGCTGCGCGGAGTGGTCGAGGACGGCACCGGCAAGCAGGCCGGGCTCCAGAGCCGCCCGAGCGCCGGTAAGACGGGTACGACGGACGAGCGCAGGGCCGCGTGGTTCGTCGGCTACACCCCGAACATGGCCGGTGCGGTGTGGGTCGGCGGCCCGGGCTCCAAGGGCGTCAAGATGGAGAACATCACCATCGGCGGCGTCCCCCACGACAAGGTCTACGGCGCGGACACCCCCGGCCCGATCTGGAAGGACGCGATGAGCGGCGCGCTGGACGGCAAGCCGGCCCCGAACTTCGTGAACGTCCAGATCAAGGACCCGAACCAGCGCAAGCCCCACGACGACAAGAAGCCGGACGACCGCAGGCCGGGCCGCGACAGGGGAAACGACAACGGCGGCAACGGCGGCCAGGACAACCCGTGGCCGGACATCTCCCTGCCCCCGGACCTGATCGGCGGCGGCAATGGGAACGGCGGTAACGGCAACGGGAATGGCGGCTGGCGCTTTCCGCGGTAGCGGTGGCTCGTGATCGAGCGCTGAAGGGGGCCGGACGGAGATGTCCGGCCCCCTTCTTATGTCTGCGTCTTATGTGCGCGCGGGGATCCTTACGGCCGTAACGGGAGCCTTACGGCGCCCATGAACCCGTAACGTGACGTACCCGCCCCGTAGCACAACGCGACAAGAGATCCTCCGGGCGGGGACTACCCGCCCGCGAGCTGCCGCTTCACCGCGGCGGCGACCCGGCCGCCCTCGGCCCGCCCGGCGATCTTCGGGTTCACGATCTTCATCACGGCGCCCATGGCCCGCGGCCCCTCCGCGCCGCCCGCCGCGGCCTCCCGTACCGCCTCGGCCACCAGGGCGTTCAGCTCGTCGTCCGTAAGGGGCTTCGGCAGATACTCGGCGAGCACCTCGCCCTCCGCCCGCTCCCGCTCGGCCTGCTCGGCGCGGCCGCCCTTCTCGAACGCCTCGGCGGCCTCACGGCGCTTCTTGGCCTCCCGGGCGACGATCTTCTCCACCTCGGCGTCGGACAGCTCACGCGCGCTCTCGCCCGCGACCTCTTCCTTGGTGATCGCGGTGATGGTGAGCCGGAGAGTCGAGGAGCGCAGCTCGTCGCGCGCCTTGATCGCCGTGGTGAGATCGTCCTGCAGCCTGGACTTGAGCGTGGTGGTCATGGCGTCGAGTGTGCCAGCACTGGCCGGGAATCACCCGAAGATTTCTCCCCCGGCGGCGTTCTGCGACCATGGACGGCATGCGCGCGCGATACGGAGTACCCCTGGGAATCACGGCGGTCGGCGCAGCCGGCCTCGCCTACGCCGCCTGCTTCGAAGTCCGGTCCTTCAGGCTCCGGCGGATCACCGTTCCGGTGCTCCCGCGGGGGATGCGCCCCCTGCGCGTCCTGCAGGTCTCCGACATCCACATGGTGAGCGGACAGCGCAAGAAGCAGCGCTGGCTCCAGTCCCTGGCCGGGCTGCGCCCCGACTTCGTGGTGAACACGGGGGACAACCTCTCGGACCCGGAGGGCGTACCGGAGGTCCTGGACGCGCTGGGCCCGCTGATGGAGTTCCCCGGCGCGTATGTCTTCGGCTCGAACGACTACTACGGCCCGAAGCCGCGCAACCCCGCGCGCTATCTGCTGGAGAAGGCCAGCGGGAGGCACGGTCTGAACGGCAACCCCCCGGTCGTCGGCGCCATCCACAACCCGTGGACGGAGCTCCGCGACGCCTTCGACGCGGCCGGCTGGGTCGGGCTGTCGAACACCCGCGGCCGCCTGAAGCTGGAGGACATCGAGATCGCCCTCACCGGCCTCGACGACCCCCACATCAAGCGCGACCGTTACGCCGAGGTGGCCGGCGGCCCCGAGTCGGGCGCCGACCTCTCCCTGGCCGTGGTCCACGCCCCGTATCTGCGCGTCCTCGACGCCTTCACCGCGGACCGCTACCCCCTGATCCTCGCGGGCCACACCCACGGCGGCCAACTGTGCATCCCCTTCTACGGCGCCCTGGTCACCAACTGCGACCTGGACGCCCGCCGGGTCAAGGGCCTCTCCCAGCACCAGGCCGGCGGCCACACCTCCTACCTCCACGTCTCCGCGGGCTGCGGCACCAACCGCTACACCCCGGTCCGCTTCGCCTGCCCCCCGGAAGCCACCCTGCTCACCCTCACCCCCCAGACCCCCTGACCCCACCCCGCCCACCGGGACCGTCCCGACCTGCGGGACCTCGAAAACCGGATTTCGTCTCTGGCCACAGGTCCGCTAAAGTAGAGCTCGTTGCTTCGGGGTGTAGCGCAGCTTGGCAGCGCGCTTCGTTCGGGACGAAGAGGTCGTGGGTTCAAATCCCGCCACCCCGACTGAAGGAACACAGGTCAGGGGCCTGATTCGCGAAAGCGGATCGGGTCCCTGACTCGTTTCCGGTGTAGTGGAGTGGAGCCGCTGATCAGGGTGCCGGTCAGCAGGAGTGCGTCGAGCCGGACAGCCGCTCTGCGTAAAGCGGCTGGAGCTGGGTGCCGCGGAGATTCACGGTGCCCTCGATCGGGGCGGCGCCGCGTAGCCGCGTTTCCCCGATGACGGCGCCGCTGACGCGCAGTGCCAGGCCGTCAGGGTTGGACAGGCGGGGCTCTGTCAGGTCCAGTTGCCCGGGTGTACGAGCGGACGTCGACCTTCGCCACCTCCCCCGCGGTGGCGGGGTGGCTGAGCAGAAGAGCGCGCGGCACCGCGCCCCGCACCGTTCGCTCCGTAGCGATCACCACGCGGTCAGGCGCAGCGCTGCTTCCGCGTTGGCCAGCATCCGGGCGATGGCGATGGGGAGATGCTGGAATTCCTCCATCACGACGTCGTACGGCTCGACGCGGTGGGTCGCTCCGTCGAGCCCCTCGGCCTCGATGAGGTAGCGGTATCCGGCCGGTGAGCTGGCGTCAGCGGCCTTCTTCCAGGCGGCTCCGTGGCGACGTACCAGCACATCGCCCAGGTACGACGTCAGATCCGTGTGGAGCGTGATCCAGTCCGACTGCTCGAACTCGCCGAGTGGGAGTCGGTCCACGTAGTTCTGGAGGCCGGGCATGAGCGCCAGAGGGTCGTCGGCGTACCGCTCGGGCACGACCCCGAGCATCGCGGCGAGGCCGACGGCGTTGCGATGTGCGCCCTCCGTCCAGGCGAGGGCCTCCGCGGCCGCCCCGTCCGGCGTCGTGTTCTGCATCCGCCCAGCATTCCAGCCGCCCGAGCGGGACGGGGCGCCTATTCGGCCTCGTGCGTCCAGCCCTGGCGGCGGAGGACGGCCGGGATGTCGGGGGCCTGGTAGTGGGTGCCCTTGAGGACCTTGCCGTCGGCGCGGAGGGTGGGGCGGCCGTCGGGGCCGAGTTTGGTCATATTGGCCCGGTGGATCTCGGCGATCACCTCGTCGAGGTCGATGCCGTGGACCAGGGCGGTGCCGTAGGCGACGTAGACGACGTCGGCCAGTTCGTGGGCGAGGTGGTCGAGGGTGCCATGGGCGCTCGCCTCGGCCACTTCGGCGCACTCCTCGGCCAGGAGATCCTGGCGGTGGGCGGCGAGTTCCGGTGAGACCTCGGTGGGGGTCTTACGGGCGTCGAGGCCGAAGGCCAGGTGGAATTCGCGGACGAGGTCGGCGGGAGAGCGGCGCATTCGTCCGATCGTACGTGGGGGGTGGGGTGGCTGGGTGCGGCTGGGGGTGATGCGCGGGCGCCGCCCAGCCCTGTGCGACGTATGGGGCCGTTGTGCGTCGGCGCGCGGATCCTTGGGTGGGTGCCTAGGGTGAGGCGTATCAGGCCCTTGACCTCCGCCTCCGGGGTGGTGCACCCATGAGTCTCAGCATCCGCAATCAGCTCCCCGCCACCGTCGTGTCCGTGACGCCCGGCGAGGCCATGGCCACGGTGCAGGGGCGGCTGTCCGGGGGGCAGATGGTGACGGCCGCCGTGACCATGAGTGCCGTGAAGGAGCTCGGCATCGGGGAGGGCTCCGAGGTGACGGCGCTGGCCAAGGCCACTGAGGTGGCCCTGGCCACCGGGGAGGTCTCGGGGCTGAGCATCCGCAATCGCTTCCCGGGCACCGTCAGCCGCCTCACCCTCGGGGCCGCCATGGCCACCGTCGTCATCGACATCGGCGGCGGCCAGGAGCTCACGGCCGCCATCACCCAGGACGCGGCGGCGGAGCTGGGGCTCGCCGAGGGCAGCCTCGTCACCGCTCTGATCAAGTCGACCGAGGTGTCGCTCGCCACCGCGTAGGCCGATAGGTGGTGGGGTGGTGAGGTGGGGGTGGTGAGTCGGTGGGCCAGATGGGCTACCGGCTTCGCCCCGGCCCCGGCCCGACTCGCCTCGCCCTCGCCCCGGCCCGCTTTCGCTCCCGCCCCGCCTTGCCTCGTCCTCACGCCCAGATCTCGCCAACTCCTCCGCCCCTCACTCCACGAACTTCTACAGTGTTGTAGATTTTGACTCCGGTCCACCGAGCACGAGGAGGAGATCGTGGGAGTTTCCCTGTCCAAAGGCGGCAATGTCTCGCTGAGCAAGGAGGCACCGGGCCTGAGCGCCGTCGTCGTCGGCCTGGGCTGGGACGTGCGGACGACGACGGGCACCGACTACGACCTCGACGCGAGCGCGCTGCTGTGCGACGAGGCCGGTAAGGTCGCGTCCGACCGGCACTTCGTCTTCTACAACAACCTCACCAGCCCCGACGGCTCCGTGGAGCACACCGGCGACAACCTCACCGGTGAGGGCGAGGGCGACGACGAGGCCATCAAGGTCAACCTGGCCGCCGTTCCCGCCGAGATCGCCAGGATCGTCTTCCCGGTCTCCATCCACGACGCGGAGAGCCGCAGCCAGAACTTCGGCCAGGTCCGGAACGCCTTCATCCGGGTGGTCAACCAGGCCGACAACGTCGAACTCGCCCGCTACGACCTGAGCGAGGACGCCGCGACCGAGACGGCGATGGTCTTCGGCGAGCTCTACCGCAACGGCGCGGAGTGGAAGTTCCGCGCGGTCGGCCAGGGGTACGCCTCGGGGCTCGCGGGCATCGCCTCCGACTTCGGCGTCAATCTCTGACTGACGCCCTCCCCGCGGCCGCCGGGCCCGGCCTTTCCCCTGAGGCAGGCCCGGCGGCCGGTTCATTCCTACTCATCGAGGAAGCGCGGACATGACCGCCCCACCCGGCTTACAGGCCGAGGACAGGCCCGACTTCGAGCGGGCGCTGCACCAGGCGTTGCGTACGGCGGAGATCCGTGAGGCCCTGCGGCGCAACGGGGCCACCGGGGACGCGGACATCCAACGGCTGCGCGCCCAGGCGCTCGTGGCGAGCGAGCTGATCGCGACGGCCGCCGCGCCCGAATACGCCGCGTACCTCCGGCAACGCGCCGCCGCGGCGACGACCGCGCCCGCCGCACCCGCCGCATCTGCCCCATCCGGCTCACCCACCGCCTCGGCAGGCGTCGGTGGACTGCTGCCGGTGCTCGCCGTCCTCGCACCGGCTCTGGCCGGCGCGTCGACCGCGGCCTTTCTGCTCCTCGGCGGGCTGCTGGGGCTCCTCGACTCCCAACGCGAATTGGCCGACGCACTGTTGACCGCCGGGCAGACCAGCGCGACGATCGCGGCGTTCACTCTGGTGGTGGGGGTGGCCTGCCTGCTCGTCACCGCCGTACGCCACCGAACCTCGGCCCCCGACCAGCGCTCGCGTCCTCATGGGCACCCCCGCCCCCACCCGCATCCACCCACGCACCCGCCCCACGTCAGGCGCCGGGATGACGCGGCCGTGGCCACGGCCCGCGACGCCTGGCTGAGGGCCCTTCTTCACCGCGGCATCCTGCCGTTCCTGCGCGACCGGCTGGAGAGGTCGCACAGCCCGTCCCGGACGAGTCAGAAGAGCGAGAGAGGAACCACATGACGGTAAACCTGGCCAAGGGCCAGCGGATCAGCCTGAGCAAGTCCGACGGGGGTGAACTCACCGCGGTACGCATGGGCCTGGGCTGGCAGGCCGCGCCGCGGAAGGGGTTCCTCGCCCGGCTGACCGCCAAGGAGATCGACCTGGACGCCTCGGCCGTGCTCTTCGCGGGGCGGGAAGCCGTGGACGTCGTGTTCTTCCAACATCTGACGAGCGACGACGGATCCGTGCGGCATACGGGCGACAACCTCGTCGGTGGCGCCGGTCAGGGCGGGGACGACGAATCGATCCTGATCGATCTGCAGCGTGTTCCGGCCCATGTCGATCAGATCCTGTTCACGGTGAACTCCTTCTCCGGACAGACCTTCGCCGAGGTGCAGAACGCCTTCTGCCGTCTGGTCGACGAAACCAACGGCCAGGAGCTGGCCCGCTACACCCTGAGCGGCGGCGGGCCCTACACGGCCCAGATCATGGCCAAGGTTCACCGCGCGGGTGAGGGCGGAGTGGGCGGAGGCGGAGCGGGCGGGGCCTGGCAGATGTCGGCGATCGGCGCGCCCGCAACCGGGCGGACATTCCAGGATCTGCTGCCGGTCCTCGTCTCCCACCTCTGACCCCCCGTTCCCCTACGGCCTGTGGCGCGTTTCGCGCCGCCCGAGGGAGAATCTGAGGGTGACCGAGCGAAAGCCACCGGGCATCAGTTTCGAAACGTGGGCCGACCGACAGATCCGTGAGGCAGAGGAACGCGGCGCGTTCGCCAACCTCCAGGGGAAGGGAAAGCCCCTCCCCCATCTCGACAAGCCCTACGACGATCTGTGGTGGGTCAAGGAGAAGATGGCCCGCGAGAATTTGTCGTTTCTGCCGCCGACACTCGTACTGCGCAAAGAGGCGGAAGACGCGCTCGCCGCCGTGGAGAAGGCGCCGTCGGAGCGGATGGTGCGGGAGATCCTCTCGGAGGTCAATGACAAGATCCGTGAGGCGATCCGCCGGCCCCCGCCCGGCCCGCCGCTCAATCTCGCGCCATTCGACATCGACGAGGCCGTACGGACGTGGCGGGAGCGCCGGAACCGCGAGCAAGAGGGGCGGGAAGCGGACTGAGCGGGTGGGCCGCGGCGTACGGCGCCCCGGCCCACCCGTAGTCCAGAGCCTCAGGCCCTCCCCGGACTACTCCTCGTTGCCGTACGGGCGAGTGATGATCTCCATGCCATGACCGGCCGGGTCCATGAAGTACAGCCCGCGCCCGCCGTGATGGTGGTTGATCTCGCCCGGCTGCTTCAGATGGGGATCGGCGTAGTATGTGACCCCCTGCTCCCGGATTCGCCCGAAAGCCGCGTCGAACTCCTCGTCCGAGATGAGGAACGCGTAATGCTGCATGACGATCGACTCGCCGGGAATGGTGGCGAAGTCCAGGGTGACACCGTTACTGGTCTCCACCGGAACGAACGGGCCCCATTCTTCTCCGACCTCGAGGCCAAGAATATTCGCCAGGAATTCGGCGGATTCGTGGTTGTCCAGAGAATGGACGATCGTGTGATTCAACTCGACAGACACTGTGGAATGCCTCCGTAAGGCAATCTCACGGGCACCTCCATGCCTCACCCAGCCGGTGACCGACACGCGATGCCGTACTCCCGATCGTAGGCGCCGCCGCCTACAGCCGTCGAGGGCCCCTGCCCCTCCTCCCCAGGCCCCCAGGCCCCGGCCCCAGTCCCAAGCCCAGCCCCAGCTCCGGCCCCGGCCCCGGCCCCGGCCCCGGCCTCAACCGGCAGGATCCCCGTCCGCGGGACCTTTCCGCACGGCCGCCACGCTGAAGATCCCGCCCTCCGGGTCGTGCAGCGCCGCGATGCGCCCATAGGGCGTGTCGGCCGGTGGGGTGAGGACGCCGCCGCCCAGTTCCGCGGCGCGTTCGGCGACCTCGTCGACGTCCTTCACGCAGAAATAGACCCGCCAGCGCGGCCGGACGTTCGGGTCCGGGGCGGCCTCGATGGCGCCACCGCGCAGCCCCGCGACGGCCTTACCGTCGATATGGAGGACCACCCGGTCGTGCTCGAAGCGAACGTCGCAGCGCTCCCGCCCCTGGGCGTCCCAGCCAAAGACCTGACCGTAGAAGAGCGCCGCCTCGAAGGCGTCACGGGTGCGCAGCTCCAGCCATACGGGCGCGCCCGGTCTGCGCTCGCCCCACCAGGCGGAGGTCAGATCGCCCTCCCAGATGCCGAAGTTGGCCCCGTCCGGGTCGGCCGCCCAGGCCACCCGGCCACTGCCGAACTCCAGCGGCCCGACCGCGACCGTGCCACCGCGCTCCTGGACGCGTGAGGCCACCTCGTCCGCGCTGTCCGCCGCGAAGTACGTGGTCCAGGTGACCGGCAGGCTCACCCCCGCCGACGGGGACGAGGCGCCGATGCCGACGGTCGGTACGCCGCCCTCGGTGTACGCGATGGTGTAACGGCCGTGCCCCTGCCGGGTGGGGCGGAAGCCCCAGCCGAAGAGCTCTCCGTAGAAGTGGTGCGCGCGGTCCAGATCCGCTGCCATGAGACTCACCCAGCAGGGCGCGCCCTGGACAGCACGGAACCTCTCCCGCAAGGCCGCTCACCTCACTCGTATCTCTGCGGACGCCACAGACGTCCCGCAGGCAGCCGTCATCGCTCGCGCTTCATGCCCGATATGTACACCTTCCTCTGATTTCGCGACCCGCGCCACCTTGGCGCCCATCGGCGTGCCCTCCGGAGTGCCCGCGCGAGGAGGGAGCACACGCCGTTGTGGCGCATCACACCGGGGCGCGTCCGGCATCGGGGCACGGTCGCGCGGGCATGGCAGGGCAGTATTGCGCCATGTCGAATCTCCGCTCAAACATCGTCGCCTGGCTGGGCCGCAAGTACTTTTCGAGAATTCAGAAGAACGGCTTCGACCTGTCCAAGATGTCGTTCCTCCCGGACGCCACACTGGCACCACTGAGGCGCGACGGCCTCGACCCCATTGCCGATCTGTCCCGAACCAGGGCAAAGGAGCCCATTAGCAAGATTTGGCTGCCTTTCGGGATCAATGCCTGGCTTGTCACCGGATATGACGAGACCAAGGCGGTGCTCGGAAAGGCGAAGGGCTTCAGCTCCGATTTCACCAACCTCGCGGAACGGAACATCGGCGTCGCCCCGCAGCAGAATCCGGGAGGTCTCGGTTTCAGCGATCCACCGACGCATACGAGACTGCGACGCCTGCTGACGCCCGAATTCACCATGCGGCGGCTCAGCAGGCTCACCCCGCGCATCCACTCCATCGTGGAGGAGCGCCTCGACGAGATGGCCGCGGCCAAGGGCCCGGTGGACCTCGTGGAGGCGTTCGCGCTTCCCATTCCCGCGCTGGTCATCTGCGAGCTGCTCGGTGTGCCGTACGAGGACCGCGATGACTTCCAGCGCCACAGCACGGCGCGGTTCGACCTCTTCGGCGGGGCGAACGCCTCCTTCGGCGCGATGTCGGACTCCCTCTCCTATCTGCACGGGATCGTACGGAAGCAGCGTGAGACGCCCGGCGACGGGCTGCTCGGCATGCTGGTGAAGGAGCACGGCGACGAGCTCGATGACCAGGAGCTGGCCGGGCTCGCCGACGGGGTGCTGACCGGCGGCCTGGAGACGACCGCGAGCATGCTGGCGCTCGGCACGCTGGTGCTGCTCCAGGCCCCCGAGCACTTCGCCGCGATACGTGATCAGGACGATGTCGTGGACCCGTTCGTGGAGGAGCTGCTGCGCTACCTCACGGTGGTGCAGGTGGCCTTCCCGCGGTTCGCCCGCGAGGACATGGAGATCGCGGGCACCCGCATATCCGCCGGTGATCTGGTGCTGTGCTCACTGAGCGGGGCCAACCGGGACGAGAAGCTGGGCCCGGACATGGAGCGGGTCGATCCGCACCGGCAGGCCCCCTCTCACCTGGCCTTCGGGCACGGCATCCACCGCTGCATCGGCGCCGAGCTGGCCAAAATGGAACTCCGGGCCGCCTACCCCGCGCTCATACGGCGGTTCCCGGAGATGCGGCTCGCCGTACCGGCGGAGAAGCTCTCGTTCCGGAAGCTCTCCATCGTCTACGGCGTGGAGGAGCTGCCGGTGCTGCTGAAGTAGCCGGGACCGGGGAAGGGACGGGGGGAACGGGAGGGGGAGGGGGCCGGAGGGGCGGGCACCGGAGGGGCAGGGGCCGGAGGGGCGGGAGGGTATCGGTATCGGATATCGACATCCGATACCGGGAGGGAATTCAGAAGCGCTCGACCAAGTGCTCGCGCTCACGCGGCGGCTCGTACGACGCCGGCCAGAAGTCGGTGATGGTCTGGATCCGACCGTCCGCCGAGGCGGTGAAGAAGCTGATCGCCTGCGTCTCCTCCTCGTCCACGCTGAAACTCACCCAGGAGACCGCCTGATCGCCGTCGGTGATGACGCGCTCGACCTCCAGGCTCCACTCGCCCACGTGCTCCGCGTTGAAGCGGACCACGCCGTCCCGGCCGAGCACCCGCTCGCGGGTCTGCGGCAGCTCGTAGCGGACGTCGTCGGCGAGGGTGGCACCGAACGCCCGCCAGTCCCTGGCCTGCGCCGTTGCCCAGTACGTCTCCACCGTCGCGCCTATGTCGGCCATCAGCTCCCCCTCGGTGTGCGGCCTGGCGTCCATCCCGTCGGGAACGTTATCCACAGGCGCGGGGCGACGCCAGCGCGCATGTCGGGGTGCGGCGCAGAATGGTGGGCATGACTGAGAGCACGGAGTCCATGCCGGACTGGGAAAAGCGCTTCCGGGCGCCGCGAGTGGGGCTGCCCGACTGGGCGGAAGACGCCCCGGACCACTCGCTGTTCGTCTCGAACGCCACGGGTACGTACGAGCTGTACGCATGGGACCGGGCCACCGGTGCCCAGCGGCAGGTCACGGACCGGCCGAACGGGACGACCGACGGGGTGCTGTCGCCGGACGGCCGGTGGATCTGGTGGTTCTCGGACACCGACGGCGATGAGTTCGGGGTGTGGCTGCGCCAGCCGTTCAGCGGCGGCGAGGCGGACGAGCGCCCGGCCGACGAGCCCGCGACCCCGGGTCTGGCCCCCTCCTACCCCGCGGGGCTCGCGCTGGGCCGCGACGGCACGGCGGTCGTCGGGCGGTCCACCGACGAGGACGGCTCGACCATCCATGTGGTGCGGCCGGGCGGCGAGTCCGAGGAGATCTACCGGCACCGCGAGTCCGCCGGAGTGGGCGATCTCTCCCATGACGGGACGCTGATCGCGATCGAGCACACCGAGCACGGCGACGCGATGCACTCGGCGATCCGGGTCCTGCGGCCGGACGGGACGGCCGTCGCGGAGCTGGACGACACCAAGGGCGGCACCGAGGAACTGGGCCTGTCCGTGATGGGCTTCGCGCCCGTGGAGGGGGACACCCGGCTGCTGGTCGGCCATCAGCGGCGCGGCCGGTGGGAGCCCATGGTGTGGGATCCGACGACCGGTGTGGAGACGGCGCTGGCGATCGACCTGCCCGGTGACGTGGGGGCGGACTGGTTCCCGGACGGATCGGCGCTGCTGGTCGAGCACAGCCATCAGGCGCGCAGCGAGCTGTGGCGGTACGACCTCGCCTCCGGCGAGCTGACCCGCCTGGAGACCCCGCCCGGCACGATCTCGGGCGCCACGGCGCGGCCGGACGGCACGGTGGAGTTCCTGTGGTCGTCGGCCGAGAAGCCGCCCCAGGTGCGGTCGACGAGCGGGCGGACGGTGCTGGACCCGCCCGGTTTCACGGCCCCGGAGTCGGTGCCGGTCACGGACGTCTGGGTGGACGGCCCCGGCGGGCGGGTGCACGCGCTGGTGCAGAAGCCCGCGGGCGAGGGCCCCTTCCCGACGGTCTTCGACATCCACGGCGGGCCGACCTGGCATGACAGCGACGCCTTCGCGGCGGGCCCCGCGGCCTGGGTGGACCACGGCTTCGCCGTGGTGCGGGTCAACTACCGCGGCTCCACCGGCTATGGGCGGGCGTGGACGGACGCGCTCAAGCACCGGGTCGGGCTGATCGAGCTGGAGGACATCGCGGCCGTGCGGGAGTGGGCAGTGGCCTCCGGGCTCGCCGACCCCGAGCGGCTGGTGCTGGCCGGCGGCTCCTGGGGCGGCTATCTCACGCTGCTGGGGCTCGGGACCCAGCCGGGTTCCTGGGCGCTGGGGCTGGCCGCGGTCCCGGTCGCGGACTATGTGACGGCCTACCACGACGAGATGGAGGCCCTGAAGGCGATGGACCGCACCCTGCTGGGCGGCACCCCGGAGGAGGTGCCGGAGCGGTTCGAGGCGTCGTCCCCGCTGACCTATGTGGAGAAGGTGCGGGCGCCGGTCTACATCTCGGCGGGGGTGAACGACCCGCGCTGCCCCATACGGCAGATCGACAACTATGTGGAGCGGCTCGAGCGGCGCGGCACCCCGCATGAGGTCTACCGCTATGACGCGGGGCACGGCTCGCTGGTCGTCGAGGAGCGGATCAAGCAGTTGCGCTTGGAGATCGAGTTCGCTCGGCGTCATCTGGGGCCGGGCCCGCACCCGGCGCCGTCGGAGCCGTCGGCTCGGGCGGCGTGATGCCGAGGGCCAGATCTCGGGCCGTCTCCGCCTCGCGGCGGAACAGCCGGAACCACATGAAGACCACGAAACCGGCGAAGACGAACCACTCACCGGTGTAGCCCAGGTTCTGGAACGCCTTGATGTCGAGCCCGGTGCCCTCCGCCACCGTGGGGGGCACCGGCTTCAGGGCCCCGGGAGCCTCGGCGGAGGTGACCCAGGCGTCGTACACCTGGTACGGCACCAGGTTGACCAGGGAGGCGGCGCTGATCATGCCCAGCTGACCGCGGGGGAGGCCACCGCTCGCGCTCACTCCGTCGCCGCCCTGGTGCTCGGACGCCTGTAGCGCACCGGTGACGGTCACCTCGCCAGAGGGGGGCGCGGGCACCTTGGCGGTGGCCGCTGGATCGTCGGCGTCACCGGGGAGCCAGCCGCGGACGACGGGCAGCGCCTTGGCGCTGTCTTCGGCCGCGTCCTTGCCCTCACCCCTGCCCTTGTCCCCGCCCTTGTTCACATCCACGCGCAGCAGAGTCAGCACATAGAAGCCGTCGCGGCCGTCCAGCCGCCGGTCGGGCACGAGGAGTTGATGTGCGGTGTCGTATCGGCCGGTGGCGGTCGCCCGCTCCCCGGAGGTCTTCGCGGTGACCGGCAGCAGATCGCCCAGCGGCCGGGCCGCGGCCTTCCGCTCGGCGGACGCCTCGTCCTGCTGCTGGTTGTGCGTGTTGACACGCGTCTCGAAGCGGCTGAGCTGCCAACTGCCCATGAAGAGGCAGACCGGGATCGCCAGCAGGGTGAACACGTTGATCGTCCACCAGCGGGGGGTCAGCAGAAACCGATACACACCCCCACGGTACGGGCTTCGCGTCGCGGCCCCGGCGGCGGGGCCGCCCCACAGAGCCCCGTGCCGCGGCCCCAGGACCCCGCCGGGGCGCGCCCGGACGGCCGCGGGACCTCCCGGGCTCGGGGCCCCGGGAGGCGCTCCGGGAGGCCGCTGCTCCGCGGCTCCGGGAGGACGCCGGCGGGCTTGGGAGGGAGAGCGGCGGGCTCTAGGACGCCAGCAGACCGGTGCGGTAGATCGTTCCGGCGCAGGCGCCGCCGATCGTCACGCTCGCCGCGGCCGGGTCGCCCGCCTCCGGCGTATGGCTGACCAGGACGCTCGCGTCCTGCGGCTCACCGCCACCGCCACCGCCCGGGGTGCCGCCCGGATCGCTCGTGCTGGGGTCGTCCTGCGGTCCGTCCTGGGCCGTGTCCGTGGACGGGTCGGGGGTCGGGGTGCCGGTGGTGGAGCAGCCGCTGGTGCCGCCGCCCGACGCCGGGATCCAGGCGAACTTCACCTCGTACGCCTGGCCGGGCTTGAGGATGAGCGTGCCCGGCTGGGTGGAGGGGTCGGGCAGTCCCGCCGCCGCGTCCCCCGCCGTGTGGTCCACGACCAGGATCCGCGAGGCGTCCGCGCCGCCCTGGGCGCTCGCGCCCACCGAGCCGCTGCCCTCGACCGTGCAGGCCCGGTCCGAGATGTTCACGACGCGGAACGAGCCGTAGACCCGCCCCTCGGCGTCGGCCGCTCCGACCGATCCGGCGCCACCGCTGGTGAGCTGGGTGCGGCTGCAGGTGGGGGAGGTGGCGTTCAGCGTGTTGGTGGGGTCGGGGACCGTACCGCCGGAGCCGCCCTCCTCGCCCTTCGGCGGCTTGTCCTTCTCCTTGTCCTTGCCCTTGTCGCCCTTGTGCTCCTCGACCGTGTCGGAGGGCCCGTCGGCGTCCTTGCCGCCGCTGCCCTCGCCGTGCGGGCCGCCGCTGGCCTCAGGGGTGCGGTGGCTGCTGGCGGCGTTGGCCGGGCGGTCGTTCGAGCTGTCGTCGGTGGTCGCGACGTGCACCAGCGCCGGTACGGCCGCACAGCCGAGCACCACCGCCGCCACGGCCCCGACCAGGGCCTGTCGCCGCCGCGCACGGCGGGCGGGCACGGCGCGCCGCAGATGGTCGAGGGAGTCGGAGGACGGCTCGAGCTCGTCGACGGCGCGGTGCAGCAGCCGCCGCAGTGCCTCCTCGTCCTCACCGCCGGGCTCGTCGTCATCGAGCTGAATGCGGAGGGGCGCCCCCCGCCCCGGCTCGGACCCGGCGGACTTCCTGCCCCCCGTGGCCTCGGCCGACCCGGTGTGCTCCTCCACGGACCCGGTGTGCTCCTCGGCGCCCGCGGACTCACGGGTCTCCGCAGACTCACGGGCCCCCGCGGACTCACGGGTTTCCGCGGACTCACGGGTCTCCGCAGACCCACGGGTCTCCGCGGACCCGGCGGACTCACGGGCCTCCGGGGAGTCCACAGACCCGGCGGACTCCCCGTCCGCCGTGGGCTCCGCGGCCTCCGCAGACTCCGTCGCCTCCACCGGCTCCCTGGGCCCCGTGGTCTCCGTGGTCTCTCCCGGCTCCCTGGATTCCGGCTCGGGGCCGTGCCGCCGGCCGGGATCCTCCGGGTCCGGCGTAGATGTGATCTGGTTCATGCCGGAGCCTCCATGGCGACGCGGAGCGCCGCGATGCCGCGCGAGCCGTACGCCTTGACCGAGCCGAGCGATATGCCCAGCGTCTCGGCCACCTGGGCCTCGGTCATATCGGCGAAGTAGCGCAGCACGAGAACCTCGCGCTGACGGCGCTGAAGTCCCCTCATCGCCTTGATCAGTTGATCGCGTTCAAGCTGTTCGTACGCCCCTTCCTCGGCACTGGCCATATCGGGCATCGGCTTGGAGAGCAGCTTCAGCCCGAGGATGCGCCGGCGCAGCGCGGAGCGGGAGAGATTGACGACCGTCTGCCGCAGATAGGCGAGGGTCTTCTCGGGATCCCGGACTCTCTTGCGCGCCGAGTGCACACGGATGAACGCTTCCTGCACGACGTCCTCGCAGGACGCGGTGTCGTCGAGAAGGAGCGCGGCGAGACCGAGCAGCGACCGGTAGTGGGCGCGGTAGGTCTCGGTGAGGTGATCGACTGTGGTGCCCGCTGCCATCGCGTCGTCAGTGTCCTCGCGCCCTGTTGTGATGTGCGCGGGGCGGGCCGTCGGCCATGGCGCGATCACCGGCATGCCACCTGGGGCACGCGGGGGGCGTACTGCCGCGCCGCCATGCCCTGGAACCGTTGCGATGCCGAATACCTCTGCCACGCCTGTTGGACACGCCGCCCCCTGTCAGGGTTGTACGCGTGAGGCATCGCTTTTGACGATGCGTTGAATGCCCTCATGCGCACCAACTCTTCCCCAATGCCCCAGTTATCCCAGCGCCCATTGCGGGGCGGCTGGAAAGACGCTCCCCGCCCACTGCCGGTTGCGGCGGGCGGGGAGCGAATACGTCGATCACATCAACGGCCCAGCTCAGCTGGTCCAGGCCAGTGACACGCGCACAGGATATTCACATCTGCTGGACGACGCACTGGTGAAACGTCACTTTAAGACGGTCGCTCACGTTACGGCGCCCCGGCCCCTGCTTAACCCACTGGCGCACGTAACCCAGTGGCGGGCCCTGCGTCACCGCGCGGCGGCCCCGCCCGCCAGCTCGGCCGCCACGACCTCCGCGATCTGCGCGGTGTTCAGCGCCGCGCCCTTGCGCAGATTGTCGCCGCAGACGAACAGCTCCAGCGCCTTCGGGTCGTCCAGCGACCGCCGCACCCGGCCGACCCACGTGGGGTCGGTGCCCACGGCGTCGGCGGGGGTCGGGAACTCGCCCTCCGCCGGGTTGTCGCACAGCACCACCCCGGGGGCGCCCGCCAGGATCTCGTGCGCCGCCTCGACCGTCACCTCGTTCTCGAACCGCGCGTGCACGGCCAGCGAATGCGTGGTGATCACGGGCACCCGTACGCAGGTGGCGGTGACCCTCAGCTCCGGCAGCCCCAGGATCTTGCGGGACTCGTTCCGCACCTTGAGCTCCTCGGAGGACCAGCCGTCCTCCTTGAGGGAGCCGGCGAACGGCACGACATTGAGCGCCATCGGCGCCGGGAACGGCCCGGTGTCGCCCACCGCGCGCCGTACGTCCCCGGGGTGGGTGCCCAGCTCCGTACCGGCGACCAGCGCGATCTGCTCGCGCAGGGCGTCGATGCCGTCCTTGCCCGCACCGGAGACCGCCTGGTACGAGGAGACGATCAGCTCGCTCAGCCCGAATTCGGCGTGCAGCGCGCCCATCGCGACGATCATCGACAGGGTGGTGCAGTTGGGGTTGGCGATGATGCCGCGCGGGCGGACCCGGGCCGCGTGCGCGTTCACCTCCGGCACCACCAGGGGGACATCGGGGTCCATCCGGAAGGCGCCGGAGTTGTCGACGGCCACCGCGCCCTTGCTCGCCGCGATGGGCGCCCACTGCGCCGAGACCTCGTCGGGGACGTCGAACATCGCGACGTCGACACCCTCGAACGCCTCCTCGCTCAGCGCGACGACCTCGACCTGCTCACCGCGGACGGTCAGCTTCCGGCCCGCCGAGCGGGGCGAGGCGATCAGCCGGATCTCGCCCCAGATGTCGGCGCGCTCGGAGAGGATCGAGAGCATGACGGTGCCGACGGCGCCGGTGGCCCCGACAACCGCGAGGGTGGGCTTGTCACCACCGGCGGCACCGCCATGGCCGGTCATCGTCCGGTCCCTCCGTAGACCACCGCTTCGTCGGTCTCGCTGTCCAGGCCGAAGGCGCTGTGCACGGCCACGACCGCGTCCTTCACGTCGTCGGCGCGGGTGACGACCGAGATGCGGATCTCGGAGGTCGAGATCAGCTCGATGTTGACCCCGGCGTTCGACAGCGCCTCGAAGAAGGTCGCGGTGACCCCCGGGTTGGTGCGCATACCGGCACCGATCAGGGAGATCTTGGCGATCTGGTCGTCGTAGCGCAGCGAGTCGAAGCCGATCAGCGACTTCGCCTTGGTCAGCGCCTCCATCGCCCGGTGGCCGTCCGTCTTCGGCAGCGTGAAGGAGATGTCGGTCAGCCCGGTCGACGCGGCGGAGACGTTCTGCACCACCATGTCGATGTTGATCTCGGCGTCGGAGATGGTGCGGAAGATGGCCGCGGCCTCACCCGGCTTGTCCGGCACCCCGACGACCGTGACCTTGGCCTCGGACGTGTCGTGCGCGACACCGGAGATGATCGCCTGCTCCATGCCTTCTTCTCCTTCTCCCGCTTCCGGCCGGTTGCGCACCCAGGTGCCCTGGTGGCCGGAGAAAGACGACCGTACGTGGATGGGGATGGTGTACCGGCGCGCGTACTCCACGCAGCGCAGGTGCAGCACCTTGGAGCCGCTCGCGGCGAGCTCCAGCATGTCCTCGTACGGAATCTCGTTGATCTTGCGAGCCTTCTTCACCACGCGCGGATCGGCGGTGAACACGCCGTCCACGTCGGTGTAGATCTCGCACACCTCGGCGTCCAGGGCCGCGGCCAGCGCGACCGCGGTGGTGTCGGAACCGCCCCGGCCGAGGGTGGTGATGTCCTTGCTCTCCTGGGACACGCCCTGGAAGCCCGCGACGATCGCGACCGCGCCGAGTTCGAGCGCGTCACGGATGCGGCCCGGCGTGACGTCGATGATCCGTGCTTTGTTGTGGACCGCGTCGGTGATGACTCCCGCCTGGCTGCCGGTGAAGGACAGCGCCTCGTGACCGAGGTTTTTGATCGCCATCGCCAGCAAGGCCATGGAGATCCGCTCTCCCGCGGTCAGCAGCATGTCGAACTCGCGCCCAGTAGGAATCGGGGATACCTGCTCGGCGAGATCGATCAGCTCGTCCGTCGTGTCGCCCATCGCGGAGACCACGACGACCACCTGGTGGCCGTTCTTCTTGGCTTCCACGATTCGCTTGGCGACCCGCTTGATGCCTTCGGCATCGGCAACGGAGGAGCCTCCGTACTTCTGCACGACAAGGCCCACGTGCGCTCCTCGCAGCTCTCAATAATGCGGTCGGCTCAGTCTAACGAGCGGCCGGAATATGCCCTCCCAATATCACATAGCGAGACGAATGCCTCGCAAAGTGATCAGGGGAAGACGACAGGCATCACACGGCGCAACGTCCACGCACCCGCGAGATCCCCGCATCCCTCCCACCCGCTCAGCGACGAACCCTGCCCGCTTACCGCGGAAGCACACGGGAACGTAACCCAGCTCACAGGATCGGGCGGCCTGGCGTGCCGCCCGCCTGATCGCCCGGCAGGCTGCTCAACGGGCCGTCTCGAGCGCTCCTCAGCGCGGTCCCGAGTGCAGGCCGAGCGGTGCCGCGATCTCCGCCGCCATGACCCGGCCGGCCTCCTCCGCGAGCTCCTCGTCACCGCCCGCGTTGCTGTCCGTGTCCAGGCCGTCCAGCTCGTCCAGCGGGCTGTCCAGCCGTACGTGCGCGACCAGCGACTGCAGCGCGCGCAGGGCCGCCGAGGCGGTCGTCCCCCAGTTGGAGAGGTACGAGAACTGCCACCACCACAGCGCCTCGCTGATGCGGCCCTCGCGGTAGTGCGCCATCCCGTGCCGCAGATCGGTGATGATCCCGGCCAGGTCGTCGGAGATCCGGCAGGCGACGGGCTGACTGCGCGGCACGTACGGGTCGAAGACCTCCGAGTAGATGTCCACCGGCTCCAGCAACTGGGCGAAACGCTCACGCAGCTCGTCGACGTCCGGCTCCGGGCCGGCATCCGGTTCGTACCGCTCGTCCGGGACGAAGTCCTCGTGCGCGCCGAGCCGGCCGCCCGCGAGGAGCAGCTGCGACAGCTCGAGCAGCAGGAACGGCACAGCGCTGTCCGGCTCGTCCCCCTTGGCGACTTCGGTGACCGCGACGATGAAGCTCTCGATCTGGTCGGAGATCTGGACCGCGAAGTCGTCCGGGTCCGGGTGGGCGTCGTGCAGCGTTGCGTCAGACATCGAGAAGTCTTCTCCCTTCGAAGGCACGACCCAGCGTGACCTCGTCGGCGTACTCCAGGTCTCCACCGACAGGGAGGCCGCTGGCCAGGCGGGTGACCTTCAAACCCATGGGCTTGATCATGCGCGCGAGGTACGTGGCGGTGGCTTCGCCCTCCAGATTCGGATCGGTGGCCAGGATGAGCTCGGTGACCGTACCGTCCGCGAGCCGCGCCAGCAGCTCCCTGATCCGCAGATCGTCCGGGCCCACGCCCTCGATGGGGCTGATCGCCCCGCCGAGCACGTGATAGCGACCCCGGAACTCACGCGTCCGCTCGATCGCGACGACGTCCTTCGGCTCCTCGACCACGCAGATGATCGCGGGGTCGCGACGGGGGTCCTGGCAGACGCGGCACTGCTCGGCCTCGGCGACGTTCCCGCAGACCGCACAGAACCGCACCTTCTCCTTGACCTGCGTCAGCGCTTGCGCGAGACGGCGGACATCGGTGGGCTCGGCCTGGAGGATGTGGAAGGCGATCCGCTGCGCGCTCTTGGGACCGACGCCGGGCAGCCTGCCCAACTCGTCGATGAGGTCCTGGACCACGCCCTCGTACACGCCATCATCCAATCTCGCGCCGACGCGCGGTGGCCGTACTCCACATGAATATTCGGTTGCGCCGCGCCCTCACGGCCGGGGGGCGCCACGCTCTTGCGGCCGGGCCGCCGCGACGACTCCTACCGCCGCCGCGGCTCCTACGATCGGGTCCGGGGAACCCGGGACCCGGGGGCCCCGAAGACTCCCGAGAACCCGGAGAACCCGAAGGTCAGAACGGGAGCCCGGGCATACCGCCCAGCCCCTGGGCGAGCGGGCCGAGCTTCTGCTGCTGGAGCTCCTGCGCGGCGTGGTTGGCGTCACGGACGGCCGCGACGACCAGATCCGCGAGGGTCTCCGTGTCCTCAGGATCCACGGCCTTGGGGTCGATGACCAGGCCCTGCAACTCACCGGAACCGGTCACGGTCGCCTTCACCAGGCCACCGCCCGCGGAACCCTCGACGTGGGTGCGGGCCAGCTCCTCCTGGGCCGCCGCGAGGTCCTGCTGCATCTTCTGAGCCTGCTGCAGCAACTGCTGCATGTTCGGCTGGCCACCACCGGGGATCACGGCTTCGCTCCTGGCGCTCGACAGTCGTTCTCTTCGATAGCCCGAGCCTACGTGCTCCCAGAGCGCCTTGCCCTACGCCGTACGGAGGAGACGCGGCGGCGTGAGAGACGGGTGCGGGGCCCACGCCTCCTACTCGTTGACGATCTCCTCGATCACCGTGGCACCGAGCTCGCGGACGATCAGGTCGTGCCCGCTCAGCGCGGTGTCGTCCAGATCCGGGTCGTCCTCGGCCGGCATGTCGTCCTCGATCGAGACCCGCGGCGGCTCGGGCTCCCGGTACGCCGCCTCGGGGGGCGGACCCGCGTCCGCGGAGCCGGACGGTGCGGAGGACGCGGAGGGCGCGGCCGGGGGCGGGGAGGCGGACGCGGGCCGGGGCGCGGACTGGCGGGGCGGGGCGGACTGGCCACCGCCGCCGAAGCCGGCGCCGGAACCGGGGCCGCTCCCGCCGCCGAAGCCGCCACCGCCGGTGGCACCACCGCCACCGGGACCGGCTCCGCCTCCGCCTCCGCCGTAGCTGCTACTGCCTCCGCCGTAGCCGCCGGGACCGCCCGGTCCACCCTGGCCACCGGCACCACCGGCACCACCGGCGCCACCGAAACCGCCCGGACCACCTGGGCCGCCGCCCTGCTGTCCGGCGCCGCCCGAGGGGTCGACGATCGCCTCGATCCGCCACTGCACCCCTATGGCGTCCTGGAGCGCCTGCCGAAGGACGTCCTCGCTGCCGCCGCCCACGAAGCTGTCGCGCGCGCCCGCGTTGGAGAAGCCGAGCTGGAGGGTGGTGCCGTCGAAGCCGGACACCGTCGCGTTCTGGCTCAGCAGGATCCAGGTGAAGCGGCGGCGGTTCTTGACCGCCTCCAGGATGTCCGGCCACATCTGCCGCACCTGGACGGCGCCCTGCGCCATGCTCGGCGCGCCCGGCGCGGATGCGGAGGGCGCGGGGCCCGCGGCAGGGGCGGAAGGCGCGGACGGGGCGCTCGGGGTGGTCGGCGCGGAGGGCGCCGCGGGCGCCTGCGCGGAGGGGCCGCCGCCCTGCCCCGGCGCGGTGGCCGTGGGCCAGCCGCCGGGCTGCCGAGCGGGCGCCTCGGCGCCCTGTCCACCGCCACCGCCGGAGGCACCGCCCGCACCGGACGCACCGCCGGACGCACCGGAAGCGCCGGAAGAGCCGGAAGCGCCGGAAGCGCCGGAGCCGGGCGCGGAGGCGGTGGGCCAGGCTCCGGGCCGCGATCCGCCGCCCTCGGCGGCCGGGGCCTGGGCACCCGAACCCGACGGCCACGCTCCGGGCCGCTGCCCACCGCCGCCCTCCGAGGGCGCGGCCGGGGCCGGGGCACCGGCCTGCTGTCCACTGTCTACGGCGCCGCCCTGGCCGCTGTCCGCGGCAGGCCGCGCCCCGGCGGGCCACCCACCGGGCGCCTCACCACTCCCCGGCCCCCCCGGACCTCCCGGGGCCTGCCCCTGACCGGGCCCGCCACCGGCCATAGCCGCACGCGCGGCGGCCGGACCGGACGGCCCACCGGCGGGAGGGGCGACGGGAGCGTGAGCGTCGGGCCCCGGTACGTACCCCATGGCGGGCCCGGGGCCCCCAACGCCACCACCGCCGACACCACCACCGGCACCACCACCGCCACCGGCTCCACCGCCCAGGCCGCCCGCGAGGGCCCCGCGCTCCAGCCGCTCCAGCCGGGACTGGACGGACCGCTCATCGTCGAAGGCGGCGGGCAGCAGCACCCGGGCGCAGATCAGCTCCAACTGGAGCCGCGGCGAGGTGGCGCCGCGCATCTCCGTAAGGCCCTCGTTGACCAGGTCCGCCGCGCGGCTCAGCTCGGCGCCGCCGAAGACCGACGCCTGTGCCTGCATCCGCTCCACCACATCGGCCGGGGCGTCGATGAGCCCCTTCTCCGCCGCGTCCGGCACGGCGGCGAGGATCACCAGATCGCGCAGCCGCTCCAGCAGATCGGCGACGAAGCGCCGGGGGTCGTTACCCCCCTCGATCACCCGGTTGACGACCTCGAACGCCGCCGCCCCGTCGCTCGCCGCGAAGGCGTCCACGATCGAGTCCAGCAGCGAGCCGTCCGTATAACCGAGCAGCGAGGTCGCCATGGCGTACGTCACGCCGTCGTCAGCCGCGCCCGCGAGCAGCTGGTCCATCACCGACATCGAATCCCGCACGGACCCGGCCCCGGCCCGCACCACCAGCGGCAGCACCCCGTCCTCGACCGGAATCGCCTCGCGCCCGCAGACCTCTCCCAGATAGTCGCGGAGCGTCCCGGGCGGCACCAGCCGGAACGGATAGTGGTGAGTACGCGACCGGATCGTGCCGATGACCTTCTCCGGCTCGGTGGTCGCGAAGATGAACTTGAGGTGCTCCGGGGGCTCCTCGACCACCTTCAGCAGGGCGTTGAACCCCGCCGAGGTGACCATATGGGCCTCATCGATGATGTAGATCTTGTAGCGACTGGACGCGGGCCCGAAGAACGCCTTCTCCCTCAGCTCACGGGCGTCGTCCACACCACCGTGGGACGCGGCGTCGATCTCGATCACGTCGATCGACCCCGGCCCGTTCCGCGCGAGGTCCTGGCACGACTGGCACTCGCCGCACGGCGTCGGGGTGGGACCCTTCTCACAGTTCAGACAGCGGGCCAGGATGCGCGCACTGGTCGTCTTGCCGCACCCGCGGGGACCGCTGAAGAGATACGCGTGGTTGACCCGGTTGTTGCGCAGCGCCTGCTGCAGCGGGCCGGTGACATGCTCCTGCCCGATGACCTCCGCGAAGGTCTCGGGTCGGTAGCGGCGGTACAGCGCGAGGGACGACACGCTTACGACGATATCGGGGACCACGGACAACGGGCCCACACCCGCGTCCCCACAGCCCTTCACCGCCCCACAGACGCAAGGGGCCCCTCACGCACCCGCCAGAGCCCACTTACCCTTGCTGCCTTCCGGCCCTGGGGGAGTTCGGTGAGATAGCGCCACGTGAGGGGCTGGCCCCCACCCTAGCGGATAGACCGGGGTGCGAACGAGTTCGCAAGCACTCCCGATCGTCTTGTAGAGTCTCCAGCGGAGGATTCGCCTAGAGGCCTAGGGCGCACGCTTGGAAAGCGTGTTGGGGGCAACCCCTCACGAGTTCGAATCTCGTATCCTCCGCACCCGCCTGAACAGGCGAAACGAAGAACCCGGACCGCTGAGCGGTCCGGGTTCTTCGGCATGCCTTGGTCTCAGTTTCGGTCTCATTTATTTCCGTCATTCAAGGCATTTCCCTCACCCGCAGCGGGTCGCCCCGGCGAACCGGGCCCGGCTCCGCTCAAGGGGTGCACCTGCGGGCACGGTGCAGCGATCCGGGGAGTCGACTCGCGCAGACAGTCCGCCACGCTCGGTGCAGATATAGGAGTATGTTTAATGGAGCCGTACTTCTATCTCCAGGGGCGACGCGTGGACAAGCCTGCCGAGATGTTCGACCGGGATTACGAGTGGTCAGCGCTGAGCCGGTTCATCACCGATCCGCAGCCAGGCGCGACCCTCGGAGTGGTCTCCGGGCGCCGCCGCCAGGGCAAGACGTTCCTGCTGGACGCCGCCTGCCGGGCCGCCGGAGGGTTCTACTTCGGCGCGACCGAAGCCGCCGACGCCGAGTCGCTCCGCCGGATCAGCTCCGCGCTCACCGCCCACGTCAGCCCCGCCAACCCGTTCCACTTCGCCAACTGGTCGGAGGCCGTCGACGCTCTGCTCGCCCTCGGCGCCGAGCGCCCCGTCCCCGTCGTGATCGACGAATTTCCCTACCTCGTCAAGGCCAACCCGGAGCTGCCCTCGATCATCCAGGAGGCCCTACGCCCTCTGCGTGACCAGCGCACCGGCTCCCGGACTCGGTTGCTGCTGTGCGGGTCAGCTTTGTCCTTCATGGGCCGACTGCTGTCAGGCAACGCGCCGCTGCGCGGCCGGGCGGGGCTGGAACTTGTCGTACGCCCCCTCGACCACCGTCTCGCCGCCGAGTTCTGGAACATCACGGACCCCCGTCTTGCACTGCAGGTCAACTCGATCGTCGGCGGCACCCCCGCCTATCGGCGTGAGTTCGCCCGAGGCGACAGCCCGGCCGGGCCCGAGGACTTCGACGACTGGGTCGTACGCACGGTCCTCAATCCCGAGACACCCCTCTTTCGCGAGGCTCGGTACCTCCTGGCCGAGGAACCAGACCTGCGTGACCCCGCCCTGTACCTGTCCGTCCTGGCGGCTGTGGCCGACGGCAACGCCACGCGTGGAGGCATGGCCGGGTATCTGGAGCGCAAGGCCACCGACATCGCACACCCCATCAACGTCCTCGAGGACGCCGGTCTGCTGCACCGCGACGCCGACACCTTCCGCGACAACCGCCCCACCTACCGCATCGCCGAACCGCTGATCGGCTTCTACCACGCCGTCATGCGCCCGGTATGGGACCAGTTGGAGCGCCCCGGCAACGCTGCCCGGGTCTG
Source organism: Streptomyces yongxingensis (assembly GCF_055597465.1). Lineage (NCBI taxonomy): Bacteria > Bacillati > Actinomycetota > Actinomycetes > Kitasatosporales > Streptomycetaceae > Streptomyces > Streptomyces yongxingensis. Next base: position 5,943,113 of record NZ_CM145717.1, on the reverse strand, counting down.
GCAGGCCAGCCGCCGCCGCTTCGTCAGCAACGTCCTGGGGCCCCACTTCGAGCAGGTCTGCCGCGACTGGGCCCTGCATCATGCCGACGCCGATGTACTCGGTGGCTTGCCCGCCCGCGTAGGACACGGAATAGTCCACGACCCCAAGGCCCGCACCGGCCACGAGGTCGACGTGGCCGTTGTGGGCATCGCCGACGGACACGCCAAGCCCCCGCTCCTGGCCATCGGTGAAGCCAAGTGGAACGACACCATGGGCGTCGCCCACATCGAACGCCTCAAGCACATCCGCGAGCTCATCGCCCAGACCGGCCGCTACGACACCACCCACACCCGCTTGCTGTGCCTCAGCGGAGCAGGCTTCAACGACAAGGCAGACGCCGCCGCTGAGGCCTCACCGAGCATTCAACTCGTCGACCTGACAAGTCTCTACGACCTGACGTAAGCAAGCCGGCGGGGCGGTCGGTACCGGATCAAGCGGTACCGACAGTCGCCGTTGTCCAGGGAGCAGGCGACACAAAAAGTCCCGCTACGAAATGTGATTCACATAATTCCCGTCACGCAACAGAGAGTTGGGACCCTGCGAAGCACCCTTCGCACTCTCGGACGTGTAGAGTTGGGCTACCGAGGCTCGGGGATCCGGGTTTCTGGTGTGGTGCCGGGGGAACGGGCGCGCTCTTCCTTCGCTGCGGCATCGCGCACAGCAGGTGTGGGACCCATGCACGGCCGCACCGCCCGACCGGGCGCCAACCAAGCAAGGCGGTGCGGCCCAACCGTCCCCTCACAGGGACAGAAGGGCAATCCTTATGAGAACTGCCAACGTCCATCATGCCTGGACCTGGCCTTCACAAGCCAGGAAGACAGTGGTGACACTTGTCGTGATCATTGTTGTGGGCTCGGTCGCGGCCGCCATGACAGGGCACGGCCGGGGCGCTCTGAGCGCGGTCACCCTGGCCATGCTTGCCGTGGTTGCGGAGGAACTCCTGCGCGCGGCTCTGCGGTACTGGCTGCGCGCCGTTTGATCCACGACGACATACGAAGGACGGGTCGAGCTGTGCACGGAAGCCGTAGATCCATCGCTCCGCAAGACGCTCGGGGTGACGCCCAGAGCGAGCGGGTTCCGTTGGGGCATCTGAGCAGCGTGACAGCCGGCCCGTCCGGCTCTCTGTTGGAACACCTGCACGACGGTCCCGACGGGGTGCCGGTCATCACACCACCGGACCTCACAGAACACTTCACCGTGGACGCCCGGCGGGTTCGCCGGGTGCCCTCGAGTCAGGCCGAGCGGCTCACCCGATTCGCTCTGCTCGCGGGCGACCTTGTTGTCGTGCGGCAAGGGACACTCGGCCGACTAGCCCTGATCGGGTCCGACCACACGGGCTGGTTCTACAGCTCATCCTGTCTGCGTATCCGGCCACATCGCGATGTGGTGCTGCCTGCATACCTGGCCGCGTACCTGACGCACCCTCCCGTGCGCAGAGAACTGCTGGGGCGGGCGCTTCCCGGCACGGTCCCCTCGCTTAATTCGGCAATGTTGAATCAGCTACCAGTCACCGTGGTCCCTCTGGAGCGCCAGCGAGCCGTCGTCGAAGCTCTCGCCGACATCGACGAGCAGATCAGGATTCAGCGGGAGATGGCCACACGCCTGGAGACCCTTCGACCGTCGGTCTTCGACGAGCTGACCAACCGGTGGCCGCACCAGTGAACGAGAACCGTGTCGGGCCGCTGGCCACCGAGCAACTTGAGAAACTCCTATTTCAGGCCGCCGACATCTTGCGCGGTGATCTGCGAGCCTCGGACTACGGCGAGGTCATCGCGCCGCTGCTCGTCCTCAAGAGAGCCTCGGACCAGCCCGGGCTGCTCACAGTTCCGGACCTCGCCCGCTGGTCCCACGTCGTTACACACCATCCTCGCGAACTGGGAGATGCGCTCAACAGAGCACTATGGGCATTGGAGAAGAGCAATCCCAGAGAGTTGAAGGGGCTCTTCGACCGCGTCGACTTCAACAGGCGGGCCCCCGGTCCATCTGTGCTCCAACGGTTGATCTACCACTTCGACCCGCTGCGACTCAGTGACGACCACCTTGAGTTCGGAGATGTGCTCGGCCGTGCCTACGACGGATTTCTCAGCGCCGTGTCCATGTCCGACAGGCGGAGCGGCGAGTTCTACACCCCGCGTGCCGTATGCAGGCTTCTTGCGGAACTTGTACAACCGCAGAAGGGCCAGTCTGTCTACGATCCGTGCGCGGGCTCGAGCGGCATGCTTCTCCAAGCAGCGCACTACGTGGAACAGCATGACGGGAGCGAAGCGGATCTCGCCTTGTACGGGCAGGAGAGGAACAACGCAGCATGGTTCAACGGCACGCTGAATCTCTTCCTGCACGGCATCAGAGACACGTCCGTATCCGTCAGCGACTGCCTTACCGATCCTCTCCTCAAAAATGGGCACATCAGGCAATTTGATCGCGTACTCACGGCGCCACCGTTTTCGATGAAGTACGTCCGGCACGAGGTCGGTTACCCGGAGCGAATGAGGTATGGCTGGACACCAGGCGCGAATGCCGACCTGATGTTCGTCCAGCACGTACTGGCTGTTCTCCGTCCCGACGGCGTCGGGGCCGTGGTCGCTCCGCACGGGGTGCTCTTCCGGGGCGGTGCGGAGGCCGACATCCGCCGAGGGCTCATCAAGGACGGTCGTCTCGAAGCCGTCATCGGAATCGGGCAGAACGTCTTCCACAACACAGCTCTACCCGCCTGCATCCTGGTGTTGAGGGGGGCCCAGGGCCTACCGAGGTACCGGCGGGGCAGGGTTCTCTTCATCAACGCCGAACGGGAAGTCGCCACAGGCCGTGCGCAGAATCGGCTGGAGCCACAACACGTAGAGAGAATCGTCGAGTCCTTTCAACGCTGGGAGGACATCCCTGGCTTCGCGAGTGTCGTCTCACTGGAGGACATCGCGGCACACGACTTCAACCTCAACATCCGTCGTTACATCGACACCGACCAGTCCGGGGAACCCCTGCTCGACGTCCGAGCCGCACTGACAGGCGGTGTTCCGAGGAGGGAAATTGACCCGGCTAGGCAGAGGTTCCGTGCCTTCGGCATCGATCTGGATGATCTGTTCCAGCCCAGTGGGCCCCACTACGTTGACTTCCTTGAGGAGGGGTACGAGGCGACCGCGGCCCGCATTCCGGAACTGGCTGCTGATCTGGAGCACAGGTTCGTCTTCCGCTCCAGAGACTGGTGGCAGCAGCAGGACCATCTTTTCGCCGATGTGGCCGGCACGAACCGTCTGTTCACCTCAGGTCTCCGCTCCCAGCTTCGCTCATCGTTCTGTGCGGACCTGATGCCATTGGGAATCCTGGGCGAGCACCAATTGACCGGTGTCCTCGCGTCGTGGTGGTCGGACCACGAGGACGACCTCAGAAGCCTCAACCACCGCGGCTTTACCGGTGTGGTCGACCGATGGGACAGTACCCGCCCGAGTTGGTTGGGGACCTCGTGCATCCCGTCCGAACCAGGGATCACGCGCATACTCGACGCCCTTGGGGACGACCTCTGCTCGCGCATCAGGCAGCTTGTCGTCACGGAACGACAGCGTCTGGTCGAGACGTACCTCTCTTGGGGCGATCGATATGCGACCTCGCTGGCCGACCTCGAGCGACAATACGAAACCGCAACAGCTCGACTCAAAGCGCGAATGGCAGCCCTCGGGCATATGTGAGCACACAGGGAGGTTATTTGCCCCGGCCTGGTCTCCGTTCTGGTCTCATTCACCTCCGTCCAGCACCGCCCATCTCCCGCCCAGGCCCAGCTCCGCCGCAGGTCAGGACGTCCCCGAGCGTCGCCGAACCCTCGGACGAACATTTGGAAAGCGTGTTGGGAGCAGCCCCTCACCCTGATCTTCCGTCTCAGTTCCCGTCTCAGGCCAAGGTCAGCGGAGCCAGGGCTCCCAGCCCGTGATCGGCACGCGTAGCGGGTCTGGTGCTCCGTTTCCGCGATCACCGCACCATGGGGCCCAGCAGTTCCAGCGCTCGCTCCCACCGGAACGTGTCGCGACCGCCACCCGCCTTCGGCTGGTACGGCTCGTGGTCGGCGATCAGCACGCCCATGTCCCGTAGCCGCTCCAGGCTCTGCCGGTAGGCGGGATGGGCGGCCTGGGCGGCGTTCAGATAAGGCAGGGCTACGGTGGGGACGCCCAGGCCGTACGCCTCGCACAGGATGCCCACCGCCAGAGTGTCCGAGATCCCGACGGCCCACTTGTTGATCGCGTTGAAGGTCGCCGGGGCGACGACGTACAGGAACGGCTTGCTCCGCTCACTCATGCGGGCACTCCCAGTTGTCGGCTGAAGTGATGATGCTCGGGCACGGCTCGGCGGCGGTCACGGGCGGCCATGTCAGCCACCAGCTCGTGTACGGCCGGCCGGCGGGTGTCCTGGCCCGCGTAGCTTTCGGCGACGCACAGGGCCCGGTAGCCGTCGGCGAGCCTGCCTTGCTGACTGCACGCACGGGCGGCGTCGATCCACACTTCCCGTAACACCCGGGTGTCTTCCGTGCCGCGCCCATTCTCCAACCGGCTCACCTTCGCCTGGCGGTAGCCCAGCGCTGCGGCAACCTGTGCTTGCGAGCGCTTCTGCCTCAGTCGAGCATGGCGGATACCGCGTAATGCGGCTTGTGCATACGTCATGCCCCAGTGGCGCGGACTGCGCTTCGATCTCCCCAGCACACTGGGTGTCGTCGCAGATACACGGGCACCGCGTACTGGCGGCGTTTTGTGGATGGGGCCTACGGCCCGGCAGCCACGCTGGTGGGCTGGAATTCTGGACTGCTTTGGGGCAGCACAGCCAGTGCGGGCCGCCTTTCGGCCGATTAGCAATAATGCAACCTTGCATGGTCGATACGCATAATGCTGTGCCGCTGCGGGGGCGGTTCTTGCGCACCGACCCAGCACGGGTCGGCAACTCCGCATGGGAGAGAGCGAACTGACCTCCGAGGTCTTCCGCAGTGCGGGTGGGACTTCAGAGGGGTAGATCGTCAGGCAGGACGCGAAACGCCTTGTAATGTCCGAGGGGACGTACGGCACGGAAGTCTCGACGGTCCAGGGTGAGGATCGCGTCGGTGTCGTAGTCGGCTGCCAGGGCGACGTTCACCACGTCGGTGAGATCCAGGTCGAGCGCCAGGTAGCGGGATCGGACGGTCTGAGCGATGCCGAGGTGCCCCTCGGTAATCTCCGGTACGGATACTCGGCCGCGGCGCATCCAGCCCCGGATGTCGTCGATCGCGCTCACCGCGGCCTCGCGGCCCAGTTCGCGGGTGGCTACGTGGTCGAGCTCAGAAAGCAGCAATGGCGACATGACGAGCAGACCGGAAGCCATGATGGCCTCCTGCGCCGCGCCATGCTCCGGATGCGTGGAATCGAGCGCTGCCAGCAGGCCGGAGGTGTCAGCGATGACGACGATCACGCAGCAGTTCCTGAACCGGTTTCGCGCTGGGCAGCATCAGCGACGACATCACGCACCTCGTCCTTGGTAAGAGTGCGTCCAGGGCCGGTGAAGGTGCGGGAGAACAGCGGCTCATCCCATACGCGATTGGCCATGGCGGCAAGGTGGATGCCCTGCCGGATGATCTCGGCCTCACTGATGCCGCGGCGCTTGGCGGCCTCCTTGATGATGGCGAGGTCTTCCGGGTCCGCGTAGACATTGGTGCGCTTCATGGACATGTACCTAGAGTAACACATGTACCATATTGATGTATGTCAGTGGTTCGACTCCCCTCGCCCCTAAGACGCGGGGCTTCCAGTTCAGCCGCGCTAGCCCGGACGTGACTTGACGCATCACCCTTTCCAGCAGGTGAGAGTCGGTTTCGCGTCCGCCAGGCCCGGTGATTCCCAAGCTCATGTCGTGTTGCCTTGCTCAAGGCGAGGGCCTGAAGCCAGCGGAAAGGTCCAGGTGAAATGGGGAGCCCGGAGCAGCTGGGGTCCAGCCCTCGCGAAGAGCCAGCTGGATGATCTGAGAAACGCCGGATGGCAGCACAGGCTTGGCCTCGCGACCGAGCCAGTTGCTCGGGTGCGGCTGGTTGGTCGTGACGACGAGCGTTGTCCCGGGGACGTCTGCGTGCTCGACCACGATCGCGCACGGTGACCAGGCCAGGCCCTGGGAGTAGGTCGGCCTGCGTCGCAGCCGCCAGCGGTAGGCCGTGCCGTCGACAATGATGCGCCGTGCGCCCTTGCGGACCAGTGCCATGGCTCCCCCTCGACACTGAGCATGCTAGGTGAGCGCGGGCCTACCGCCCGTCTCAGTTTCCGTCCCATTCAGAGCTTGCGTGTTGGGGGCAACCCCTCATGAGTTCGAATCCCGTATGGCCCTTCGTGGTTTTCCGTCTCGGGCTCGGGTCAGCGGAGCCGCGTGGTCGGTGAACGTGGTGGCGCCGAAGAGGTAGGGCGACCGTGGGGGCCTGCGTCGCCGATCCGCCGAGCCCGATCGCTGTGAACCAAGACGCCCAGGGCGCCTTCGCTGTGGCCGATGACCCCGACGGCATCGCGGCCGGGGCCGGGACCGACGCCGGTACCGGGACCGGGGCCTGAGCGACCCGGGAGCGTGCTTCCGGAAAACGCTTGGTCGGCCGCCGTTCGGGGGCGGTACGTTGGCCGGTATGACCAGCTATCGAAAGGGCCATGCCGCGTAGGCGCCCATCAGCCCTGCGGGGCGACATTCCGGTCCGTATTCCGGTCCGTGTCCTGTGGCGTCGGCGGTATCCGCCGATCGACCGTCTCTCGGGGGCCTGCGCCGCCGATCTGCGTCGGCTCGAGCGCACCCGCTTCTGGCCCGAGGCGATCGAGGAAGCCTTCTGGCACTGGAGGGCCCTGGCCCACGGTCCTCTCAGAGGTGTGACCGATGCGTTCTGGGGGCCTCGGTGCGGGATCTACGAGTGTGGCTGCGATCCCGGATCTTTTCGCGACGTCCTCGAGACCGCACTCCACGCTCTGCCCAAGAAGAGCGCGCGGGAGCTGCGGGTGCTCGTCCTGGCCCTCGACGCCAAGATCACGGCGAGGGCGAGGGTCATTCGCGTGGACGCTCCGGACAGCCCGTGGTGGCGGGGTGCGTTCGAGGTGATGTAGCGGGAGCCGTCGCACCCGCTCAGGCGGTGCGGCGGTCGCGGGTCAGGTAGAGGGCCGTGGCGGAGGCGATGGCGGTGAGGCCGGTGACGCTGCTGACCAGGATCTGCTCGATGCCGTCGAAGGCGAAGTTGGAGGAGACGTTGACGATGGCAGCGAGGGCCAGGACCAGCCAGAGCAGGGACTTCATGAGGGTCCTTTCTGAGGGACCGCCCTTGGTTCGGGCGTTGTATCGGTCGTTCGCTTCTGAGGTCTACGATTCCGCGTTCGCTTCGCCGGCTCGATGGGCCGCGCTCCCGGATCCGTGGTGTAGCGGGCTACACCCCCACCGATTCACCCACCGGTCGGCCCACTCCGCTCCCACGCGCCCAGCCGGTCGCTTAGCCTGACCGCCATGCGGGAGACGGTGCGGCGGGCGGGGTGGGCCTCGGTCGAGTTGTTGCGAGCGGCCGGGCTGGCCCTGGCCTCGTACTTGTCCGTCGCGGTGGTGATCTTCGCCGCCGTGGCCATGGCCACCGTCGTGGGGGCGGGGGTGCTGCCCGAGTCGGTGCTGTTGCTGCGCAGGACGGCCGGGTACAAGCGGCGGCTGGTGGGCGCCTGGACCGGAGAACCGGTGCCCGAGGCGTACCGGCCGCTGACCGGGGAGGCGTTCGCGCGGGCGCGGGCGGCGGTCGGGGACCCGGCCACCTACCGCGATCTGCGCTGGCTCGTGGCGCACGCGGGTTACGGCTGGCTGCTGGCCTGCTGCGCGATGCCGGTGTGGGTGATCGGACTGCTCGTCGACGGGGTGTGGTGCGGGCTGCTGGGGAAGCGGGCCGTGGTGCTGCCGCTGGTCGAGCGGCTCGTCGATCTCGACGCGGCGTGGTCGCGGGCGCTGCTGCTGCCGTCTCCGGAGGCGTTGCGCAGCGCCCGGCTCGCCGAGCGGGTGGAGGAGCTGTCCGAGACCCGGGCGGGCGCCGTGGCCGCGCACGGGGCCGAGCTGCGGCGCATCGAGCGGGACCTGCACGACGGTGCGCAGGCGCGCCTGGTGGCGCTCTCGATGCGGGTGGGGCTGGCGCGGCGCGCGTACGAGAAGGACCCCGACGCGGCGCACAAGCTGCTGGAGGACGCGCAGGACCAGGCGGAGGAGGCCCTCACCGAGTTGCGCCATGTCGTGCGCGGCATCCATCCGCCGATCCTCACCGACCGCGGACTCGTCGGCGCCGTACGGGCACTCGCGGCGGGCAGCGGGCTCGAGGTGTCCGTACGGGACGACGGGGTGGAGGACGGGCCCCGGGCCCCGGCGGCGGTCGAGGCCGCCGCGTACTTCGTGATCGCGGAGGCGCTGACCAACGCGGCCAAGCACAGCGGGGCGCGACAGGCGTCGGTCGGCCTCGTCCGGATGCCCGATAGGTTGAGGGTCGCGGTACGGGACGAGGGGCGGGGCGGGGCCGATCCCTCGGGTGGCAGCGGGCTGCTCGGCATGCGGCGCCGGGTCGCGGCGCTCGACGGGACCGTGGAGATGACCAGCCCCGCCGGGGGGCCGACGCTGATCGAAGTGGAGCTGCCGTGCGTGTGGTGATCGCTGAGGACAACGCTCTGCTGAGGGAGGGCATGGTCCTGCTGCTGAACTCCGCCGGGCACGAGGTGGTGGCCGTCGCCTCCAGCGGCCCCGAGGTGCTGCCCGCCCTCCTCGAACACCGCCCGGACGCGGCCGTGCTCGACGTCCGCATGCCGCCGGGCTTCCGCGACGAGGGGCTGCGCGCGGCGCTCGCGGCGCGGCGGGAGATGCCCGGTCTGCCGGTGCTGGTGCTCTCGCAGTACGTCGAGGAGACCTACGCGGCCGAGTTGCTGGCCGACGGCGCGAGCGGGCTCGGCTATCTGCTGAAGGACCGGGTGGGGCGGGTCGAGGAGTTCCTGGACGCGCTGGAACGGGTGGTCGCGGGCGGTACGGCGCTGGACCCGGAGGTGGTCAAGGAGCTGATGACCCGGCGCCGGAACGATCCGGTGGACTCCTTGACGCCGCGCGAGCGCGAAGTGCTGCACCTGATGGCGGAGGGCCGGGACAACGCGACGATCGCCCGGACGCTGGTGGTCTCGGAGCGCGCGGTCAGCAAGCACATCGGCAATGTCTTCGCCAAGCTGGGCCTGCCGCCGAGCGACAGCGGGCACCGGCGGGTGCTGGCGGTCCTGGCGTACCTCAACAAGGGGGCGGGGCAGGGGGAGTCGGCGGACAGGCGGTAAGGCCGAGCCCGGTGCGGGTCTCGGCCCCGACGGGGATCGCGGCCCCGGCCCCGGCGGTATTCGCGGCCGCGTCAGCCGTGGCTTTCCCCGCCCCGCCCCTTCCCGAAAGAGGGGGCTCCGCCCCCTCACCCCCGCCAGGGCTCCGCCCCGGACCCCGCTCCTCAATCGCCGGAGGGGCTGGAGAGTTCCCCTCAATCGCCGGAGGGGCTGGAGACCCTCCGCGGGTACCGCCCCCGCAGCGTCGACCACACCGGTGGCAGCGAGCCCGCCGCCGCCGTGGCCACGACCACCGAGACGATCGCCGCGGCCTGCACCGGCGGCAGGTACGGCAGCGTGCCGGCCGTAGCCGCGCTGAAGGCCAGCAGCGGTACGGACGCCACGGCCGCCCCCACCACCAGGCCGGTCACCACCGTGGCCGCCGCCTCCAGCCGTAGCATGCGGCGCAATTGGCCGCGGCACGCGCCCGCGAGCCGCAGCAGGCGCAGTTCTGGGCGGCGTCCGGTGGCGATGAGGGCGAGGGTGCTCAGGACGGCGATCACGGTGAAGGCCCCGATCGCCGCGACCACCGCCACCGACACCACCTCGGCCAGCGCCTGGCCCTCCGCCTCGCCCCTTACCGGCGCCGGGTCCCACTCCACCCGGGCCCCGGGCACCGCTCGCGCCAGCGCCTTCGTGAGCGCCTTACGGTCGGCATCGGGCGCGGCCGCGACCAGGACCCGCCCCGCGCCGGGCATCGAAGTGTGGCGCAGCAGCTCATCGCGGGAGAGGAGGAAGTCCCCGAGCGCGATGGAGCGTTCGTACGTCGCCACGACCCGCAGCCGCGCCTCCTGGCCGTCGCCGAACCGCAGGGTCACCGTGGAGCCGGGCCGTGCGCCGAGGGAGTCCGCGCGGTCGGCGCCGACGGCGACCGTGCCGGGCCGCAGCCGGGCGAGGTCCCCGTTCCGCACCCCCGGGTCGAGGGTGCGCGTCAGCCGCTCCGGGGTGACGCCGAAGACCGGCAGCCGCTCGAGTTCGGGCGAGCCGAGTTGGCTCCGCGCCAGCAGCACCGTGCCGGGGACGGCCTCCGTCGCCGTCCGCACCCCCGGGACCTCGCGGATCCGCATCACCGCACCGGCCGTAAGGCCGCCGTCCGCGCGCACCGCCACGTCGGCGCGCAGCACCTGGCGGGCCTGGGCGTCCCCCGCGTGGGTCATCGTCGCGCCCCCGGAGAGCTGGACCCCGGCGAACGCGGTGACCAGCACGATCGGGGTGATCGCCGCGCCCAGCCGGTGGGCGGACGCGGCGCAGTTGGCGGCGGCGAGGCGGCCGCCGGGGCCGAACAGCCGCAGCGGGGCGCCGAGCAGCCGCATCGCCCCCTCCGCGATCCACGGCCCCAGCACCGCGCAGGCGATCACCATCGTCACCGCCGCCGCACCGGCCGCGGCCGCCGCGGTCGCGCCCTGCTGGAGGGCGGCCGTTCCGGCCGAACTCGCGCCCACGCCCAGCAGCACCAGCCCGGTGATGCCCCGCGCCCTGCCGGGTGCCCGCTCGCGCAGCGCCTCCGCCGGGCGCGCCGTGGCGGTCCTGGAGCAGCCGATGAGCGCCGCGATGCGGGCCACCAGGGCGGTGACGGCGGCGGTGGCCAGGGGTGCGGGCCACAGCAACGGGGGCAGCGTCAGCTCGAGTCCGGTGGGCAGCGCGCCCCGCGCGTCCAGCAGCGCGCGCAGCCCCAGGTACGCGGGGGCCGCCCCGGCCGCGCCCACCAGCGCCGCCCAGGCCGCGACCCGCCCGACCTCCCGGCCCACCGCACCGCGCAGCTGCCGGGGTGTGGCGCCGACCGCCCGCAACAGGCCCAGTTCACGGGAGCGTTGGCGCAGCGCCTGGACGATGGTCGACGACACGACGAGCAGCGCCACGAGGACGACGGCTCCGGCCACGGAGCCGAGCGCCGCCAGCAGCTCTGCACGGGCGGGCGCGGCGGCCAGGAACTCGGCCTCGCCGCGCTCGCGTCCGGTCAGGACGCGCACGGTGGCCGGGTCGCCGTCCGCGCGGTGCCCGACGTCGGTGACACCGGCCGTGTCCAGGGCCTTCCGCACCCGCCCGGCCAGCTCCCCCGGGCCCGTGCCGGGCCCGGCGACGACCCCGATGGCGTCCAGGGCTTCCGGGTGTCCGGACAGGCGCCGGGCCTCGGCGCCGGTGAACCAGACGGCCGTACGGGGACCGTCGGCGACGCCCACGACGGTGTACGCCGCGTCCCGGCCGGCCACGCGCAGCGTCAGCCGCGCGCCGATGCGGCCCACGCCGCCGCGACCCGCCCCACCGCCCACCACCACCTCGTCCGTCCGCTGCGGGGCGCGGCCGGTCCGTAGCGCGTACGGCGCCAGGCGGGCGGTCTCCCAGGGGTGGCCGGTGGCGGACCGGCCCGCGAGGCCCACCGGGAATTCCACGTCGGCGACGGCCGTCCGCACCCCGGGCACCCCGCGCACCACGCTCAGCGCCGTCCGGGGGATCCGGACCCGCTCGGTGAGCCCGGCGCTCGCGGTCTCGCGCTCGCCCAGGGACGTCGCGCTGAAGCGGGTGGTCTGGTCGCCGGCCACCACGAGGTCCGCCCCGGCGTACCGCTCCACCCGTGGCTGCGCGCTCCAGGCCGAGACGAGGGTCAGCCCGAAGGCGCCGAGCAGCAGGGAGGTGAGGGCGAGCGCGGCGAAGACGGCGGTCCACGCCTTACGGTGGGCACGAGTGGCGCGCGCTGCCAGTAGGGCGGCCACCTTCATGCCGTCCGCCCTCCCAGGTCCTTGAGGACGCGGCGGATGTCGGTCGCCTCCGGCCGCTCCTGCCGCCAGACCAGCTTCCCCCGCATCAGGAACAGCGCCTCGTCGGCCCAGGCGGCGGCGAACGGGTCGTGGGTGACCATGACGACCGTATGGCCGTCACGGTCGACGGCCTGCCGCAGGAGCGTCAGCACCCCCTCCGCGGCGGCGGGGTCGAGCGCCCCGGTCGGCTCGTCGGCGAAGACGATGTCGGGCGAGGTCACCAGTGCGCGGGCGATCGCCACCCGCTGGCACTGCCCGCCGGACAGTTCGTACGGCATGGCGCCGCCCCGGTCCCCCAGCCCGACCGCGGCGAGCGCCCGCAGGTCCCGGCCGTCGACGCTCCGGCCGCCGAGCATCAGCGGCAGGGAGACGTTCTCCGCGACACTCAGCGACGGCACCAGGTGGTGCGCCTGGAAGACGAAGCCGATCCGCTCCCGCCGCAGCCGGGTCAGCGCCGCCTCGTTCAGCGAGGACAGCTCCGTGCCGCCGATGCGCACCGTGCCCGCCGTCGGCCGGTCCAGCCCGGCGGCGCACTGCAGCAAGGTCGACTTCCCGCATCCCGAGGGGCCCATCACCGCGAGGAACCGTCCGCGCGGCACCGTCAGATGGATGGGGTGCAGCGCCACGGCCCCCGGCCGGTACTCCCGGGTGACCCCGTCCAGGGTCAGCGCATGGTGCCAGGTCCCCGTCCGCTCCGCGGTGGCCGTCGTACGGCCGCGCCACTGCCGGTTCATCTCTCCGCCCCTCTGTCGCGCCGGGCGGATAAACGGGTCCGCCGGTCATGAAGAACGCTAGAAACGGGCGCGGGCGGGCGGGAGAGAGCGCGGTCCCGTACCGGGAGGGGTGCGGGGCTCCGGCCCGGGGGTGGAGCCGGCTCCACCCCCTCTCGATCTCCGCAGGTCGTCCCGGGTCCTCCCCCGGTCTGTCCCCCGCCCCTCCCCGGTCTTCCCGCTTCGCGGCCGACTCCCCGGGCGCGCCGCCATGGTGAACCCCGCCGGGGACAAGATCCTGGACCCCCACAGGACCGGCATATGAGACAGAAGACCACAGAGAGGCACCAGCCACCCATGGACGTCAGCGCCCGTATCGAGGCCCTCTACGCGCAGATCACGCACCGCAACCCCGGGGAGTCCGAGTTCCACCAGGCGGCGCGCGAGGTGCTGCCGGCCCTCGCCCCCGTGCTCGGCGCGCATCCGGAGTATCTGGAGGCCGGGATCGTGGAGCGGCTGTGCGAACCGGAGCGGCAGCTCGTCTTCCGGGTGCCGTGGGTGGACGACGACGGCGAGGTCCAGGTCAACCGGGGCTTCCGGGTGGAGTTCAACAGCGCGCTGGGCCCCTACAAGGGCGGCTTGCGCTTCCACCCCAGCGTCGATCTGGGCATCGTGAAGTTCCTCGGCTTCGAGCAGATCTTCAAGAACGCGCTGACCGGCCTGGCCATCGGCGGCGGCAAGGGCGGTGCGGACTTCGACCCCAAGGGGCGGTCGGACGGCGAGGTCATGCGGTTCTGCCAGTCCTTCATGACCGAGCTCCACCGCCACCTGGGCGAGCACACCGATGTCCCGGCCGGGGACATCGGGGTGGGCGCCCGCGAGATCGGCTATCTCTTCGGCCAGTACAAGCGGCTGACCAATCGCTTCGAGGCCGGTGTGCTGACCGGTAAGCCGGTCGCGTGGGGCGGTTCACCCGCGCGTACCGAGGCCACGGGGTACGGCACCGTCCACTTCGTCCAGGAGATGCTGCGGACCCGCAAGAGGGATCTCGACGGCCTTACGGTCGTCGTCTCCGGGTCCGGCAACGTGGCCCTCTACGCCATCGAGAAGGTGCACGCCCTCGGCGGCCGGGTGGTGGCCTGCTCCGACTCCTCCGGCCATGTGGTCGACCCGGACGGTATCGACATCGCGCTGCTCAAGGAGATCAAGGAGGTCCGGCGGCAGCGGCTCTCCGCCTATGCCGACGCCAAGCCGGGTGCCGTCTTCTCCGGCCGCGGCTCGGTCTTCGAGCTGCCCTGCGAGGTCGCGCTGCCCTGCGCGACCCAGAACGAGCTGACCGAGCAGAGCGCGATCGCCCTGGTCAAAAACGGTGTACTGGCCGTGGCCGAGGGCGCCAACATGCCCTGCACCCCGGCGGCGATCGAGATCTTCCGGGAGGCCGATGTGCTCTTCGGCCCCGGTAAGGCCGCCAACGCGGGCGGTGTGGCCACCTCCGCGCTGGAGATGCAGCAGAACGCCTCCCGCGAGCGCTGGACCTTCGCCCAGACCGAGGCCCGCCTCGCCGCCGTCATGACGGAGGTCCACACCCTGTGCCGGACCACCGCCGACCGCTACGGCTGCTCCCCCGACGACTACGCCCTGGGCGCGAACGCCGCCGGATTCGTACGGGTGGCGGAGGCGATGGCCGCCCAGGGCGTCGTCTGAGCCGATCCGTCGGAGGCGCCGAGCGGGGCAGACCGGGTCACGGCTACGGCACATCCGCCACCCTGCGCACCGCGCCCAGCACCGGCTTGCGGAGCAGTAGCAGCGCCGCGTCGTCGTGGAGGCGGCCGCCCACATGGGACAGCAGTTCGTCATGGAGCGCGGCGAGGGTGCGGGACGGCTCGTCGCAGATGTGCCGCGGCACCCGCTCCAGCAGCGGGAAGTACTCCCGGCCGCGGTCCCGCGCCTCGATGACCCCGTCGGTGTAGAGCAGCAGTTGGTCGCCCTCGGCGAACGGCACCACCTGGAGGCTCGGCAGTTCGCCGCCCAGGGAGGCCAGGCCGAGCGGCGGGGCCGGGCGGGTGGGCTCGACGGCGACGATCCCGGTCTCGGCGACCAGCAGCGGCGGGGCGTGTCCGCAGTTGACGAGCTCCATACGGCCCTCGTTGGGGCATCCGGCGACCACGGCGGTGACGAAGTCGTCGGGCGCCAGGTTGCGGGACAGGCTGCGCTCGATCCTGGCGACCACGTCGAGCAGGTTCGGCTCGTCGTAGGCGGCCTCGCGGAAGACGCCGAGCACCAGCGCGGCGGTGCTCACCGCGGGCAGCCCCTTGCCGCGTACGTCGCCGACGATCAGCCGGACCCCGTACGGGGTCGGCAACAGGGCATAGAGATCGCCCCCCACCCGTGCCTCCGCGGCGGCGGCGCTGTAGCGGACCGCCACCTGGAACTGGCCGACCCGGGCGGGCACCGGTGTGAGCAGGGCGTTCTGGGCGGCCTCGGCGACCGAGCGGACGGCGGCGAGGACCTGCTCACGGCGTCTGCGCATGGCGCTGGCCCCACAGCTCGCCAGGGCCACGGCGGCGGGCGTGGCCAGGATGATCGCCTGGGTGCGCACCGATTCATGGCCCTGGGTGCCCAGCAGCGCGCCCACCGCCACGGCGAGCAGGCCGATCCGCATCACCCCGTACGGTCCGGAGTGGGCGGCGGCGAGCGCCGGGCCGACGGCAAGCAGTGGCAGCCAGGCCAGCCCCTCCGAGGTCGCGAGGGCGAGCAAGGCCACACCACAGATGATGATGACGGGGACCGCGGGGGCTATGAGCCCAGTGCCGTCCGATCGGTCCGGGTCGTACGGGCGGAGTCGGGCCGGGAACATGACCTGCTTCGCTGCTCTCTCTCCACGGGGGCAAGTGATACCGAGGGTGTCCGTTTCATCCAGAGAAACAGCGGTTCGATAGCTTCGGCAAGCCCCGCCTTTTCAGATAGTGAGCGAGAGGTTCCTGCTCACCCGGCTCGCCGTCGGCACCAGGCGGGTCCGGAACAGCTCACGGTGCGGATCCGCCTCCGTCAGCCGGGCCAGCCGGTCCGCCCGCAGCGAGATCCCGAGCGAGCCGAGCCGGTCTCCGTAGTAGATCGGCACCGCGAAGCAGACCGTGCCCAGAGCGTACTCCTCCAGGTCCGCGACCAGGGGACTTCCGGTCGGGGAGTCCAGGCGGCGCAGCAGGTCGTCGGAGCGGGTGACGGTGCGCGGGGTGAGATCGACGAGCGGATGGCGGGAGAGATAGTCGTGGCGGGCCTCGTCGTCCAGCTCGCGCAGCACGCATTTGCCCAGCGCGGTGGCATGTCCGGCGTCCTCGAACCCCACCCACAGGTCGACCCGGGGCGCCTGCGGGCCATCGACGATTTCCGCGACCCGGATCTCGCCCTCGTCGTAGAAGGTGAGGTACGCGGCGGCGGAGAGCTCGTCGCGCAGCGCGGCCAGGGCGGGCCGGACCCGGGCGAGCATCGCCTGATCACGGCTGCCGGACTCGAGGGCGCGCAGTTTGTCGCCGATCACGAAACCGCCGTCGTCCAGCCGGTGCACATAACCCTCATGGACCAGCGTCCGCAGCAGGTGATACGTGGTCGCCAGCGGCAGCCCCGTCTCCCGGGCGAGACGCTTGGCCGGCGCACCGCCCTCGTGCGCGCCCACCGCCTCCATCAGCCGGAAAGCCCGCTGAACGGATGAGATCAGCGTAGGCGCCGTTTGCGCACCCATGCATCCAGCTTGCTCCCGATATCACCGGATGAGCAAGATCTGATCTTCATGGAGACGCGCGACGAGGGCGCCGGCCGGTGCGGTCGGCGCCCTCGCGGGCTTATGGATCGGTTCGGTTCGGTGCGCCGCGGTCAGCCGGGTGAGATCCGGCCGCGCCAGGCGCCTTCCGCCTCACCGCGCTGCTCGATGAAGTCCTTGAACCTCCGCAGGTCCCCCTTCACCCGGCGGTCGAGCGTCCCGGTCATGTCCGCGGCCTTCTCCGCCATCCCGCTCGGCTCGAAGACCATCGCCAGATTGACCCGGGTGTGGCGCTCGTCCACGGGCTCGAAGGTGACCAGGCCCTGCTGCTGGACATCACCGGAGGTGGTGCGCCAGGCGATGCGCTCGTCGGGAAGCTGATCCACGATCTCGGTGTCGAACTCCCGGTGCACACCGGCAATGGAGGTCGCCCAGTGGTTATGGCGATCGTCCACCTGGGTGACCTGGTCCACGCCTTCCATGAACCTCGGGAACTCGGTGAACTGAGTCCACTGGTTGTACGCGGTGTGGAGCGGAACCCCAACCTCGACGGTCTCCCGCACGGTGCTCATCGGTGACTCCTTTCGACGTTGTCGCGTCGCTCACCACGGCGGGTTTCCGGGACCGCCGAGCCGAAACATGAGCAGGCGGGAAGAGAGGGTCCGCTCAGCGCAGCGGGTGCAGCGGGGCCAGTTCGGCCGGGGAGGTGCCGGTCGCGATGGCGTCGGCCAGCAGCCGTCCGCTGAGCGGGCCGAGCGCCACGCCCCACATGCCGTGCCCGCCGTTGACGTAGACGCGCGGCGAGCCGGTCGGGCCGACCAGCGGCAGCCCGTCGGGGGTACAGGGGCGGGCGCCGACCCAGGTGTCCGTACGGGCCTCCCAGTCGATGCCCCGCAGCAGCGGACGGGCCGCCGCGATGATCGCCTGTATGCGGCGCGGGTCCACCGGCCGGTCCGCCGGGGCCAGCTCCATCATTCCGGCGACCCGCACCCGGCCCTCGCCCAGCGGGGTGCAGACGACCTTCTGGGCCGCCAGATACGTGGGACGGGTGGGGGCGCCCTCGGCCGGGACGCTGAAGCTGTAGCCGCGTCCGGCCTGGACCGGCACCCGGACCCCGAACGGGCGGACCAACGGGTCCAGCCAGGCCCCGGTGGCCACGACGGCGACGTCCGCGCGGAGTTGGCCCCCGGAGGTGGTGACGGCCACGCCCGCCCGCCCGAGGTCCCGGATACCGGACACCTCCGTCCGCTCCAGGATCTCGCCGCCGCGCTCGCGTACCGCGTCGGCGAGGGCGCGGACGAAGTTCCCGGGGTTGAGATAGCGCTGGCCGTGGAGTTCCACGGCCGCGCCGATGCCGTCGCCCAGCGCCGGCTCCAGCGCACGGGCCCGGTCCCCGTCGATCCGCTCGTACGCGATTCGGAAACCGGCCGCGCGGGCGTGCTCCAGCTCCTCGACCATCGCGGCCCGCTCGGCCGCGGTGCGGAAGGCGATCAGACAGGGTTCGGCGGGCCGGGTCGGCTCCGCGACGCCGTCCGCCGCGAGCGCGTCGTACGCGTCCAGCGCATGGCGGTTCAGCGTGGCGAAGGTGGCGGCCAGGACCCGCCAGCGGCGCGGGGTGCAGTTCCGGGTGAAGGTGAGCAGGAAGCGGGCGAGCCGGGGGTCGGGCCGGGGCGGGATGTAGACGGGCGACGCGGGGGAGACCAGGCTGCGCAGCCCGTAGCGGAGCGCCGCCGGTTCGGGCAGCGGCAGCGTCAGGGCCGGGGACAGCCAGCCCGCGTTCCCCCAGGACGCCCCGGCCGCGGGGTGGCGCCGCTCCACGACGGTGACCTCGACGCCGTGGTTCCGCAGCGACCAGGCGGTGGCGAGGCCGACCATGCCCGCGCCGATGACGATGGCGCTGCGCGGTGGGCGGGACGGACCGATGGCAGTGGGCACGGATGCGCTCCTTCCCATGGGTGAAACGCCATCATCGGGGGAGGGGGCCGGGCACCGCACTGGCCCGGAGGCCGAGAGCGCACGGCCCGGCCTTGTCGCCGGGGACAAAACGGAGTCTTGTCACCGGCGGCTCTTCTCCCTCCCCGCCCCTTCCCGCGGCAGCGGCATCGCTATGCGGCATCGATACGCGGCTCCGCCACGTGCGGGCTCCGCCCCAGGCCCCGGGTCAGGGCTCCGCCCCAGACTCCGGACCGAAGCTCTCCCCCATCCCGCGGCATCGATACGCGGCTCCGCCGTGTGGCAGGGCACCGCGCCAAACTCCGGGGTCCAGGGGCGGAGCCCCTGGTATCGGGAAGGGGCGGGGAGGGGAACAGCCCGCCGCAGGCGTCACGACCCCTCGGACACTCCCCAAGGCCCGCCGGTCAGGGCCTACGGCAATCGCAGCGCGCGCAGCCGCAGCCGCAGCCGGATGTCGAACGCGGCCGCGGGGTCGCTCAGATCGAGCCCGGTGATCTCCTGCGCCCGCCGCAGCCGGTAGCGCAGGGTGTTGGGGTGGACATGAAGCTGACGGGCCGCCAGCCGGGCGTCCTCTCCGGCGGCCAGATAGCGGTCCACGCTGTCCAGCAGTGCGGTGCCGCGCCTGCGGTCGTAGTCCTCCAGCTCCGCGAGCGCGCCCAGCGGATCGTGGCCCGCCTCGACGGCCAGGTCCACGGTCCGCATGAGCAGGGCGTCCAGTTGGACGTCGCGGATATGGGCGGTGCGTGCCGCCGCGCCGAGCCGGGTGAGCAGCCGGACCACCAGCTCGGCGTCGGCGCGTGAACGGCCGAGCCGACCGGGCCCGGGGACGGTGCGGCCGACACCGGCCGCCGTCCCCGGCAGCTCCCCCACGGCCCGCAGCAGCCGCTGTTCGTCACCGACCGGCACCACGGCATAGCCCACACCGTCGGCCTCCGCGCTGAGCCCACCGGGCCGGAACGCCGAGAGCCTGCGGTCGAGGTCGGCGAGGGCTCGGCGCAGCGGATCGCCGGGCGGGCCGTCGTACGGACCGTCGTACGGGCAGTCGTACGCACCGTCATACGTGCTGTCGTACGGGCCGGGGGCGGGCGCGGGCGCCGACGGCAGTGGGCGGACGGCGACCACGGCCAGCGGTCCCGGCGCCAGCGAGAGCTCACGGGCCGTCTCGACGGCCTCGTCCCCGCCGCGAAGCAGCGCCCGCACGGCGGCGGTCCGCCGCGCGTCCGCGGCCATCCGCCGCTCGGCCTGCCGGGCGAGCAGGGGCGCGAGCAACGCGGCCGACTCCTCCAGGGCGGCCCGCTGCTCCGGGGACGGCGAGGAGGGCACGATGGCCCAGATGGAGCCGATGGCCGTATCACCGGCCCGGATGGGCATGATCGCGCGCGGCAGGATCCCGGCCCCGCGCAGATCCGCGTAGAACGGGCCTGAGGAGCCCGCGAGCCGCTCGTCCAGATGCTCGGTGCGCAGCAGGGTGCGGTACCGGTCGGGCACCCGGCGGCTGAGGATCGTGGCGACGCGCGCGTCGTCCGAGTTCTCCTGGCCGGGGGAGTAGGTGATCAGCTCGGACGCGTCGTTCTCGATGGTGACCGGGCCACCGGCCAGCCCGGCGGCCCTGGTCGCCAGCGAAAGCAGGCCGTCCGAGGCGTCGTCGTACGAGGAGTCGTCGTACATGGCTCCTCCGCTCATCAGCGCCGGTGGTCGTCACCGCCGGGTGGTCGTCGCCGGGGCACTACCCGGACCCGTTCACTCTGATGCTCGAAGCCACGGATTATCCAGGGGTGTGCGGGCGGTAACGGATGGATTTCACCCTCCGCCGCCCGCTCGGCCGGCCCCCCCCGGCGCCCGCCCGGCTACTCGATCCCCGCCGGGCGCCGCCGCCAGTGCCCGGTGGCCTGCTCGAAGGCGTGGCCGACCTGGAGGACCGCGAAATCCGCCCGGTGCGGTCCGACGATCTGCACCCCGACGGGAAGCCCGCCGGGCGTGAACCCGGCCGGTACGGACAGCGCGGGACTGCCGGTCGAGCTGACCAGATACGCCGAGCGCATCCAGTCCAGATAGTCGTCCATGGCCACCCCGGCGATCTCGGTCGGGTACTCGATGCCGACGTCGAACGGCACCACCTGGCTCACCGGCAGCAGCAGCACGTCGTAACGGCCGAAGAACTCCCGGACGCGGTGGTAGAGCAGGGTGCGCAGCACCTCCGCGCGGCCGATGTCCGGCCCGGTGAGCTTGCGCCCCTCCTCGGCGTTCTCCCGGATCGCCCGCTTCAGCCCGTCGGGGTGGCGGTCCATGAGCGCGCCGAAGGCGACCTCGAAGATCGAGGCGCGCAGCGTACGGAAGACCTCCTCGGCCCCGGTCAGGTCCGGGCAGGCCCGCTCCACGGCACAGCCGAGGCCGGTGAAGACCTCCGCCGCCGACTCGACCACCGCGGCCACCTCGGGCTCGACCGGCACCAGCCCCCCGAGATCCGGCGACCAGGCCACCCGCAGCCCCGTCAGATCGCGCTCGAGGGGACGGGCGAAGCGGGCGCCGGGCTCCTCCAGGGCGATCGGCGACCGCGCGTCGGGCCCGGCGATGGCGGACAG
Source organism: Streptomyces yongxingensis (assembly GCF_055597465.1). Taxonomy (NCBI): domain Bacteria; kingdom Bacillati; phylum Actinomycetota; class Actinomycetes; order Kitasatosporales; family Streptomycetaceae; genus Streptomyces; species Streptomyces yongxingensis. The sequence goes on along the minus strand of NZ_CM145717.1, from coordinate 5,921,986 downwards.
CAGCAGCGCGGTGTCGGCGACGGTACGCGCCAGCGGCCCCTTGACGCCGAGGGTGCTCCAGGCGGTCGCGGCGGGCCAGGAGGGGACGCGCCCGGGCGATGGGCGCAGCCCCACGACATTGCAGAACGAGGCCGGGTTGCGCAGCGAGCCGCCGGTGTCGCTGCCGTCCGCGATCGGGATCATGCCGGAGGCCAGCGCGGCCGCCGCGCCCCCGCTGCTGCCGCCCGCGCTGCGGCCCAGGTCGTAGGGGTTGTGGGTGGCGCCGAATATGGGGTTGAAGGTGTGCGAACCGGCCGCGAACTCGGGCACGTTGGTCTTCCCGATGGTGATCGCCCCGGCGGCCCGGATCCGCTCGATCAGCAGATCGTCCTGGTCGGGCACGCCGTCGGCGAGCGGCGAGCCATGGCTGGTGCGGATGCCCGCGGTGTTGTGGGTGTCCTTGTGGGCGATGGGCAGCCCGTGCAGCGGCCCGAGCTCCTCCCCCGCCGCGATCCGCTCATCGGCCTGCCGGGCGGCCTCGCGGGCGCGGTCCGCGACGAGGGTGACGATCGCGTTGACGGCCGGGTTGACCCGTTCGATACGGGCCAGATGGGCCTCGAGCAGCTCGCGCGCGGACAGCTCGCGGGAGCGCAGCAGCGCACTGAGGTCCAGTGCGGTCCTGAAGCAGAGATCGTCATCCGTCGTCGTCACGGTCGCTCGCCTTCCTCGATGGTCATCGCTGCGCGGGTCTTCCGACCGCGGGCCCCGTAAGGCTCACGGTCCTCACGGGCCCCAAGGGCGGACTCCATGGTTGGGGAAGCGGCCGGACGGGGGAAGAGCGCCGTCACGGCGACCGCCACCAGCACATTGACCGCCAGCGCGACCAGGCCCGCGTTCACATGGTGGGTCTCCACCTCGGCCAGGGTCAGCCAGGTCACCACCGCTTCACCGGTCACCAGGCCCGCCAGCGCCCCCGGGGCGGTCAGCAGCCGCCGGCGGCCGATCGCCGCCAGCAGCCCCGGCACGATCTGGATGAAGCCGCTCACCGTGAGCAGTTGGAGGTCGGCCAGCAGCCCCGGCCGCAGGATGCCGAGGGTGAGCGCGAGTCCGATGGCCAGGACGACCACGCTGTGGTTGACCGCCATCCGGGCCGCCTCCCGGCGGGCGGGCAGCAGATTCCGCGCCACCAGGGTCGAGATCCCGACGCACATCGCCCCGGCCGGCACCATCGCGGACGCCGCCGCGGCCACCACGACCAGCCCGGTGGCCCAGCCCGGCAGGGCGCCCTGGGCGAGCGTCAGCAGAATCCCGTCCGGGTCCCCGGCCCCTTCTCCGCCCCCGCCCGGCCGGGCCACCAGCACCCCGGTGAACCCGATGGTGATCGGGACCATCAGCGCGATCTGGTAGAGCGGCATGAAGACGTTGTTGGTGCGGATGGCCCTCGGTCCGCCCGCCGCCATCAGCGGCGGCCAGTGGTGCGGGGTGGCCATCAGCCCGCCCGCGAGCGCCGAGGTCAGCACGCTGGTCGTCCACCACATCCGGTCGCGCTCCCCGGAGTGCACGGTCAGCATCTGCGGCTGGACCTCGTGCACCTGCCGGAACACCTCGCCCAGACCGCCGGTGTAGTGCAGCGGGATGGCGATGGCCAGGACGAGCATGACGCCGAGGGTCAGCACGTCCTTGAAGTACGCGCTGTTCTTGAGCCCCCGGATGCCCGACCACAGTACGAACGCCGCCGTCAGCACGGAGGCCAGCACCATGCTCAGCCGCCCGGAGGCCGTACTGCCGGTGACCAGCCCGACGACCATGCCGAGCCCGGTGATCTGGAGCTGGAGGTACGGGATCAGGAAGACCAGGCCGATGACGGCGATGACCTTGCCGTACAGCGGGCTGCCGTACCGCTGGGTGAAGTAGTCGGCCTGGGTCAGATAGCCGTGCCGCTCACCCAGCCGCCACAGCCTGGGCTGGATGAAGTAGAGCAGGAGGAAGGCGAGGGCCAGATAGACCATCGCGTACGTGGCCGCGTTGCCGCCCGCGTACGCGACACCGGCGACGCCGAGGAAGCTGAAGGTGGTGAACACCTCGCCCGCTTGCAGGAACCACATGGCGAGGGTGCCGAAGTTCCGCTGGCCCACGGCCCATTCGGCGAGATCGGTGGTGCGGCCGGTCCGGCCCAGGAAACCGCACAGGGCGAGGGCGCACATGCCCAGCAGGGAGACCGCGAGGACGACGTTCACCGCTGTTCACCGCCCGCCCGCTCGCGGGGGCGCCACAGACCCCATTCGACGGCGGCGAGCGCGGGGGTGAGCGCGAGCACCCAGACGCAGATCCAGACGTACAGCGACGGCATCCCGAACCACAGCCGCTCGGCGTTGACGAACGGCAGCCATACGGAGGCGAGGAGGGCCAGCGCGGGGGCGGCGGGCAGCAGGAGGAGCCAGTCGCGCCACGTTCTCCTGGCGGAGGCGGGCGCGGGGGCGGGGCCGGGGGCGACGCCAGGGTCCGGGCCGGGGCCCGGGCTGCCGGGATCTTCAGCTTCGGCCGACACGGTACCTCCTGGGCGCGAGGGGACTGCGCGGCATTCAACAGGCCGTGCGGCCCGCCGGGCATCGTGCCGGACGGCCAACAAGCGGCCGCCCCGCCTTGTCCCGGCGGACAAAGGCGGGGCGGTCGGCCCGAGGTCTCGTTCCCGAGGTCCTTACGGTCCTTCCCGAGGTCCTTACGGACGTGCTCCGGTGCCTCCGGCGGGCACCGGAACCCGCGCGGCCGAGGTGCCGAGCCCGGTGGGCCCGTGCCACGGGGCCACCGGCCGCGTCCCGGCCCCGGTCCCGGCGCCCGTCACGGTCCCGGCCCCGGACCCCACCGGCCGCCGGTGGGCGCGGAGCAGCTCCTCCTCCCGGTAGCGCGGGACCTCGCGGTGCCAGTTCAGGATCCCGGTCATCCAGTTGCGCAGCTCCTCCACATAGCCGTCCATCGCCGTCCGGGCCTCCGGCTCCAGGCCGAAGTCGTCGTACAGCACGGGGAACTCATGCTCCGCGACATGCTGGAACTGCCGCATCCGGGAGGTCATCAGGTCGTTCACGACGGCGACCCCGGTCGGATAGTCGCAGTCGAAGAAGTTCTGGACGACGAGGACGCCATTGTGGACCTCGCCCTCGAACTCGATCTCCTTCTGGTACGAGAAGACGTCGTTCAGCAGCGTCGCGTAGTTCGCGGCGGCGTTCTCCAGCGACTGGACCGGGCCGCTGCGGTAGATCTCGGGTGGCACCCGCCGTCCGTGCGCCAGTCGGCACAGGCTCATGGTGAGGTCGGAGCCGAAGGTGTGCCGGCGCATCTCGATGTAGTCCACCGGGTCCGGGATCCGGTTCTTGGTCTGGTTGGCCAGCTCCCACAGCCAGCTGGCGGTCATGTCCTCGATGGCCTGCCGGAGATCGCGGCGCGCCGAGTGCTCCATCGGGCCCGCCGTACGGCTCCACAGGTCGGCCAGCGACCGCTCCAGCGCGTTCGCCGGGGCCGGGGTGGGGCCCGCGTCGAGCGGCATGAACGCCCCGAGCCGGGCGTTGCAGGACCGGGCCCCGGCCAGGTCGTGGGCGCGGCCGAAGACCGCCGGGTAGTAGTCGTCCGCGTAGGTGCCCCAGGCCAGCCAGCCCGACGCCAGATCGAGCTCGTCCAGGGAGCCGTCCGGGTGGATGCCGGCCGCGCACAGCGGGAGGTCGGCGGCGAGCATCCGCTGCTCGTCCCAGACGTGCGATCCCGGGATGCCGGGCTGCGGTCCGAGGATGCCCATCCGATGGGCCCAGTCGACCAGGTGGTCGCGGGCGGTGGGCAGATGCTGATTGAGCCGGAGGGTGAACGGCATGAAGAAGTCGGGCAGCAGGGAGGGCCCGGTCTTCCGGAACGGGACATGGCTGAACCTGCGGGTCCTGGCCGCCTCCGCCCGGCCCGTGGTCAGCGGCAGGCTGGCCGCGGAGGTGCCGAGGCCGCTGAGCGCGAAGGGCGACCACGCCGGGGCCGTGTCCGGGCCGTTCGCACGATCCGGGCCGTTCACACCATCCGGGCCGTCCGCACCGTGCGCGCCGTTCATGTACCGGCTGGAGCGCATATGCCACTCATGGCCGCCGGACTGCCAGTCCTGGAGCCCCTTGACGTAGGCGAGGACCCCCGCGCAGGCCGCCGGGTCCAGGCCGTGCTCGGCGAAGAGCGGGCCGAGCTCGGTGAGGGCGGTGTCCTCGAACTGCTGCAGCCGTGAGGTGAGCAGCTCATTGACGGAGTCGGCCGCCTCCTGGGTGGTGCAGCCCAGGAACGTCTCCAGGACCAGGACGCCATTGCTGAGCTCGCCCTCGTCCTCGATCTCCCGCTGGTACGAGAACAGGTCGTTGCGCAGGTGCACCGCGTCCGCGAAGGCGTCCCGCAGCACCCGCATCGGCCGCGACCCGGCGATCACCGCCGGCACCTCGGCCCCCACGGCGTGCTCCACCAGCCCGGCCGACCAGGGCGCGCCACCGACCTTACGGCGCATCTCGATGTACTCGACCGGGTTGGGGACCCGGTCGATGTTGATGTTCGAGAGCTCCCAGAGCGATTCGTTGAGCAGGTTCTCGGTGCTCTCCCGGAACCGCGCCCGCCAGTCCGGCGACATCGAGGGCACCGTCCGCGCCCACAGATCCGCGAGCCCCGCCTCGACCGGGTTGGTGGGCTCGGGGGTCCCGGCAGCCGGGTCCATCGGCATGAAGGCGGGCAGCCGGTCGAGATACGCCTTACCGGCCTCACGGTCCTGGGAGCGCTTGAACGTCTCCAGGAAGTGGTCGTCGAAGAAGAACACCCACACATACCAGTCGGTGATCAGCGAGAGCTCCGCGCCGGAGCAGTCGGGGTGGGTGTATGCGCACAGCAGGGCGTAGTCGTGGGCGTCGAGATCCTCCTGCTCCCAGATCCCCGAGCCCTCGAGCATGCCCGTCTCGCGGGCCCACCGGGTGGAGTGCTCCCGTGCCTCCTGGACATGGGGGTTCAGCCGCGCCGGATACGGCAGGTAGAAGTCGGGGAGTCGAAAGGGCTGTGTCACTGCTGGGCCGGCACCTCTCCGTGCGACGGTGGCCCGTAGCCGTCGTCCGGCTACGGACTGGGTCGGCTACGGGCTACCCATGCCGCAACTCGACTATCCGAAAGCCCAATTAGTCACACAAGTGTGCTCCCGCGACCGGCGCTCCTTGCCGCGTACCGCCCCCTGACAAGGGGCGCCGGTCGAGTGCGCGGATCATCCGTCGCGTCTCCGGAAGGCCCATTCCATCCGCGGCTCCATCGCGAAGCGGAACGCCCGCTGGACGGGCGGCGTGCACAAGGCGGTCACCACGGCCGCCGCCACCGCCGTCACCGCGATCTCCCCCAGGGGCCGGTGCAGCCACGGGTGGTCGTACCAGTCCCAGAAGCGGGAGCCCTTGGCGAGGAAGCCGTGCAGCAGATAGCCGTACAGCGTCCCGGCGCCGAGCACCGTGAACCACATCCGGCGCCGGGGCACCCAGGCGAGGAAGCACACGGTGAGCACCATGGAGCAGCCGAAGAGGGCGAACGTCATCACCGCCCCGACCCACCACGGCGCGCCGAGTTCCTGCGCGCTGTCCCGGCGGTAGAACCACGCCGGGTTCATCCGCGGCACGGCCCAGTAGGCGAAGACCACGGCGGCCGCGACCACCGGCACCGACAGCCATCTGACCTCGCGCCGCCGCATCATCCGGAAGTGCTCCGGCCGCAAGTGCAGCCCCAGCACGAAGAAGGGCAGGAACTGCAGCACCCGCTGCAGATCCAGGTCGTCACCGATATTCGGTGAACAGGCGGCGAGCGCGGCGACGGTGAGGGCCAGCGCCACCGGCCACCGCGCGATCCGCCACAGCGGCGTGGTCAGCCGCCAGACGAAGAGCGCGATCAGAAACCAGGTCAGATACCAGGGGTCGAGCAGACTGATCGGATAGGACGGATCGTCGTCCGCCCACCGCTTGAAGAAGGTGTACGCGACCTCGAAGAGGACGTACGGGACGGCGACACCCGTGATCAGCCGCTTGAGCCGGTCCGGCCGGAAATCGAAATTCCGCGAGAAGTACCCGGAGATGACAATGAACGCCGGCATATGGAACGTGTAGACGGTCATATAGAGCGCGGATGCCGCTCTGCTGCCGCCTCGCAGGGGCTCCCACGCATGCCCCATGGCGACCAGCACGATCGCCAGGTATTTGGCGTTGTCGAAGAACGCGTCACGTTGTTTCGGCGCGGAGGACGGAGCCGCTGCCGCCTCGGGAGGCGGGGACACCGGTGCGCGCCGCGCGGGCAGTGTCGGCAGTAAGGACGAGACGTTCATCACATACGCCCTCCCGGGGAACCTGCGGGGAAAATCCTGCCTCTTTCCGGGTTTCGGCGGAGGGTTGCGGAGTGGAACATTCCACGCACCATAGTGGCGCTCGCGAGCCCGCGCCCCAAAAGGCTCAGCTCTCGCGTACAAGGGTTTATGCCCAGCCCAGCGCATCCGTCACCTCCTCAACTTGGGAACTTCTTTACCTCTCCGGTCAGTTCACAGAGTGGCGAAGAGGGGCCGATCCGCCCAGCCTTGACCGACCCCGCCTGCTAACTTCTACACAACTGTAGATCCTAACGACCCTATGGAGTGTGAGTGGCCATGGCCCTGTGGGACCGCATCAGGGAGTCCGCCCAGACGATGCAGACTCAGCTCGTCTCGAAGAAGAACGACTTGAAGAGCGGCGCCTTCCGCGACGCGAGCATGGCGATGTGTGCCCTGGTGGCGGCGGCGGACGGCTCGGTCGACCCGGCCGAGCGGCAGCGCGTCGCCCAGCTCATCGCCACCAACGAGGTGCTGCAGAACTTCCCGGCCGACGATCTGCAGCGCCGCTTCAACGACTACGTCAACAAGCTCACCACCGACTTCGCCTTCGGCAAGGTGAGCGTGATGCAGGAGGTCGCCAAGGCCAAGAAGAAGCCCGCCGAGGCGCGCGCCGTGATCCAGATCGGCATCGTCATCGGTGGCGCGGACGGCAACTTCGACAAGACCGAGCAGGCCATGGTCCGCGAGGCGTGCTACACGCTGGAGCTCCCGCCGGCCGAGTTCGACCTGTGAGGCGAGGCGTACAAGCCGTAAGGCGGCCCCGCAGGCCATAGGCCGCGGCCGTAAGGCGGCCCCGCAAGCCGTAAGGCCGCGACCTGGAGCTACAGCGGGGTCGCGGCGTGCAGGACGAGGACCAGGGCAACCGCCGCGTTCGCCGAGGACAGCGCGGACGCGGCGGTGCCCACCGCCGCGATCCACAGGGCCAGCCCCGCCGCCGTCCACGTCGGCGGCCAGCGCCGGGACGGCGGCACCGGCTCGAGCAGCGCCGCGACCCTGCGCGGCACCGGCCCCGGCGCGGCGAACCCGGCGAGCGCCGTCCCCGGCGTGCCCCGGGAGACCAGGGCGGCCTTGCCGACCGCCCGCGCCGTCACCCGGCGGTCGCCGACCTCCCGGGCCGCCTCCTCGTCCGCCCAGCGCTCGGCGCAGTAGTCCACCGCGGCCCGCAGCGGCCGCAGCAGCGGGTTGGCCCGCGCCGCGAGCTGTGCGGCCAGCAGATAGCGGTGGTGGTGCGCGGTCAGATGCGCGCGCTCATGCGCGATCAGGGCCCGCCGCTCGCGGGGCTCAAGGCTGTCCAGCATCCCGGTGGAGACGACGATCCGGCCCGGCTTCCCCGTTCGCCCGGAGGTACCGGGCAGCGCGTACGCGTACGCCTTGTCGTCCGGCAGCACCGCGACCGGCGACTCCGGCAGCCCGGCGAGCGCGAGCCGGGCGTCCCGCCGCACCCGGCCATGACGCAGACAGGTGGCCGTGCAGGAGACGGCCACCGCCGCCAGCGCGCCGATCGCCGCCTTCCCGGCCACCACGTCGAACGGCACCGCCGCCCGTACCTCGGGGTCCGACCAGCTGTCCGGCAGCGGGTTGCCGGGCAGTTGCGCCGTGCCGACGACCATCAGCAGCCCCAGGCACAGCGTGGAGCACACCGCGAGGACGGTGCCGACGAGCGTCAGCAGCCGGGTGGCGGTGCGTGGATGGAGATGTTGCTCGGCGAGCCGGGCGATCGGCAGCGCCGTCAGGGGCAGAACCAGCGGGAGGAAGACGAAGACGCCCATCGGTCAGTCCTCCGGCTCCTCCGCCACGTCGCTCAGCAGGTCGCGCAGCAGCCGCTCGTCGTCCTGGGTCAGCCCGGTCACAAAGCTGGCCAGGACCGCCTCGCGGTCGTCCTGGCCGTCCAGCACCCGGCGCATCCGCAGCGCCGCGAGCCCCGCCTCGTCCGATGCCGCCCGCCAGACGAAGGAGCGGCCCGCGCGCTCACGGGTCACGGCCTGTTTGGCGTGCAGCCGGGACAGGATGGTCATGACCGTGGTGTAGGCGAGCTCGCCCTCGATCCGCTCCTGCACCCATGCGGCGGTCACCGGCCCCGGCGCCCGGCTCAGCGCCGCGAGCACCTGCGCCTCCAGTTCGCCCTGGCCACGCCGACGGGGGCGGCGGGGCCAGCCGGGCCCGCCGGTCCGGTCGTGGTCCGTCACACCGTCTCCTTCCCCACCGCGCGCGCCCGGCGCGCGGCGCTCCATCGTAGCGAGCGACGGGCCGCCACCCCTTCGCCCGGGCCCCCGCCGTCCCCTTCGCCCGGGCCCCCGCCACTCCCGTCGCCCGGCCCCGCCGTCCCCTTCGCCCGGCCCCCGCCGCGCGTTCGCCCCTTTGGCCTGGCTGTACGCGCGGGCCCGGGCCGCCTCATCGATGCTGAGCAGGGGGACGACCCCGACGAAGGAACGCACTCAGCCATGACGCAGACGCAAGGCTCGCTCGTACGGCAGATCACCGCCTACGCCCACCGTGCCGACCCGTACCCGATCTACGCCGAGCTGCGCAAGACGCCCGTGGTGCACGACGAGGAGGGGCCGTACATCGTCTCCACCTACTGGGAGATCCACGGTCTGCTGCACGACCCCCGGCTCAGCTCCGACGCGCGCAACCTGGACCCCCGGGCCGCCTCCGAGCTGCCCGAGGAGGACGACCCGGGGCTGCCGCCCAGCTTCCTGAAGCTGGACCCGCCCGAGCACGACCGGCTGCGCCGGCTCGCGACGGCGCCCTTCGGTCCGCCGCACACCCCGCGCCGGCTCCACGAGATGCGCGCCGAACTCACCCGTATCGTCGGCGAGCTGATCGACGGCTTCGAGGGGCGGGACCGGATCGATCTCGTCGACCACTTCTCCTACCCCTTCCCGGTGACCGTGATCTGCCGGCTGCTCGGGGTGGACCGGGAGGACGAGCCGCGCTTCCACGCCTGGGCCGACACCCTCGCCGCCAGTCTGGACCCCGACCCGGACGCGGACGCCGCCGAGCGGGGGCGGATCACCCGGCAGGCCCGTACGGAGCTGGCGACATATCTGTCCGAGCTGATCGAGAAGCGCCGCCGCGCACCCGGTGACGACATGCTTTCGGCCCTGGTCAGCGGGGAGGGCCCGGAGGGGCGGATGAGCCAGGTGGAGCTGCTGAGCACCGCGGCGCTGCTGCTGGTGGCGGGGCACGAGACCACCGTCAACCTGATCACCAACGGGATGCTGACCCTGCTGCGCAACCCCGATGCGCTCACCCGGCTGCGCAAGGATCCCCATCTGGTCGTCCCGCTGGTGGAGGAGCTGCTGCGGTTCGATCCCCCGGTGCAGATGCTTCCCCAGCGCACTCCGCTCTCGGAGATCGACATCGCGGGCGTGACCATCCCCCGGGGGGCGTCCGTCTGGCTGCTGCTGGCCTCGGGCAACCGCGATCCGCAGCGCTTCCCCGACCCCGACCGGTTCGATCCGCAGCGCAGGGACAACCAGCACCTCGGCTTCGGCAGCGGCATCCACAGCTGTTTCGGCGCCCCGCTGGCCCGGCTGGAGGCGCAGATCGCCCTGACCGAGCTGGCCCGCCGGCTGGACGGGCCCCGGCTGCTGGAGGATCCGCCGACCTACCGGCGGAACGCGGTACTGCGCGGGCCACGGCATCTGCCGCTCGCCTTCGAGGGGCTGCGGCCGAAGGGGGCCCCGAACGGATCCCCGAACGGATCCCGGTGACGGTGGGGTCCAGCAGCCCCGGACCGGCGGGGCCGACCGCGGGGTTCAGGCCCACCGGACCGGCGGGGCTCACCGGACGCGGAGCGCGGACGCTCTCGTCCCGGCCGCGTCCTTCCCGCCCCTGCCCGTCCCGGCCCCGCCCCTCTCGGCCCGGACGGCGATGTTCCGGGCCATACCGCCGAAGACGAGCGCGTGGCACGGCGCGACCGACCACCAGTACAGATGCCCGGCGAGGCCGCGCGGATGGAACAGCGCCCGCTGCCGGTACACCGCCCCGCCCCGCCCGTCCGGCGCGACCACCATCTCCAGCCAGGCCAGGCCCGGCAGCCGCATCTCGGCCCGCAGCCGCAGCAGCCGGGGCGGCAGCACCTCCTCCACCCGCCAGAAGTCGAGGCTGTCCCCCACCCTGAGCCGCGCCGCGTCCCGGCGGCCCCGGCGCAGCCCGACGCCGCCCACCAGGGTGTCGATCCAGCCGCGCAGCGCCCAGGCGAGCGGCAGCGAGTACCACCCGTTCTCACCGCCGATCCCCTCCACCACCCGCCAGACGTCCCCCGGCGAGGCGTCCACCGCGCGCTCGCGGCGGTCCTGGTAGAGGCTGCCGCCCGCCCAGTCGGGGTCGGTGGGCAGCGGATCGCTGGGGGCGCCGGGGGTGGCGGCGGAGGACCAGCGGGTGGCCACCTCCGCGTCGCGGATCCGCCGCAGGGCCAGCTCCAGCGCCCGGTCCACGCCGAGCGGCCCGCCCGGCGGGTCCGGCACATAGCGGGTGATGTCCCGTTCGGCGCAGACCACTTCATGGCGCAGCGACTCCACCAGCGGGCGGGCGATGGCGCCGGGTACGGGGGTGACCAGGCCGACCCACAGGCTGGACAGCCCGGGGGTGAGCACCGGCACGGGCACGATCAGCCGCCGCCGCAACCCGGTCACCCGCGCGTACCGCCGCATCATGGCGCGGTAGGTGAGGACGTCGGGGCCGCCGATGTCGAAGGCCCGGTGCACCTCGTCCGGCAGCGTGGCGCAGCCCACCAGCAGCCGCAGCACATCGCGGACGGCGATGGGCTGGGTACGGGTGCGCACCCAGCGGGGCGTCACCATCGCCGGCAGCCGCTCGGTGAGATAGCGCAGCATCTCGAACGAGGCCGAGCCCGAGCCGATGATCACCCCGGCCCGCAGCACGGCCGTCGGCACCCCGGAGTCCAGCAGCACCCGGCCCACCTCGGCCCGGGACCGCAGATGGGGCGAGAGCGCGCGCTCGGGGACGCCCTCCGGGGTCAGCCCACCGAGGTAGATGATCCGGCGCACCCCGGCGGCCCGGGCCCGCTCGCCGAAGATCCGGGCGGCGCGGCGGTCGGTCTCCTCGAAGCCGGATCCGGTGCCCAGCGCGTGGACCAGGTAGTACGCGACATCCACGCCCTCCATGGCGGCGCGCAAGGACTCCTCGTCGGTCACATCGCCGCGTACGGTCTCCACCCGCCCCGCCCAGGGCTGATCGCGCAGCTTCTCGGGCGAGCGGGCGACACACCGCACCTGATGCCCCGCGGCCAGCAGCTCGGGCACCAGCCTGCCGCCGATATAGCCGGTGGCGCCGGTGACCAGACAGCGGCGCGGCTCCGGCGCGGCGTGGGGGCCCGGCGGGCGCTGGGGAACGGCCATGAGGCCATGGTGCGCGGGCAGGACGAAACCTGCGAGGTGGGCTCCCTTCGGCGGCATTGTCCGTATCAGGTGTTGGAGGTCGCTCTCCGGTCTCCCCGACCTTCGAGCCTCTCAGCCCGGCCATCTAGGAGACGCTCTCGGGGGACTGACGTCCTCTGTCCTGAGCGCCTCTCCGGCCGAGCTCCCTCGCTCGCCCCGCAGGCTGTTATTCACGTTACTCCGGGCCCTCGTGAGCGCCTAGTCCCTTTCGAGCATTTTTTCCAATTTTCCGAGTGCGACGGGCCCCGGCTCCGGCCCGGCACTCGGGCGCCTTGGCTGCGCCGGGAGGGGCTTGCCCGGTAGGCTTTCCGTGTGATCTTCAAGCGCATCGGAAACGGTCGGCCCTATCCCGACCACGGCCGGGAATCCACCCGCCAGTGGGCGGATGTCGCCCCACGCCCGGTACGTCTTGACCAGTTGGTCACGACGAAGCAGCAGCTCGACCTGGAGACGCTGCTCGCCGAGGACTCCACGTTCTACGGGGACCTCTTCGCCCATGTCGTGAAATGGCAGGGCGACCTCTATCTGGAGGACGGGCTGCACCGGGCGGTGCGCGCCGCGCTCCAGCAGCGCCAGGTGCTGCACGCGCGCGTCCTGGAGCTCGAGGGCTGACCGCGCCCCCGCCCCCGGTGACCGATCGCGGCTGATCGACTTCCGATCCGTGTTGACCCTTTCGGGTTGGTCTCAGCACCAACCATTGATCATTTAGTAGGCATCGCCACCTGGCCGCACTACGCTGCGCACATGAGCATGCTGACCCCTCCCGGCATGGGCGGAAAGTACCGCATTACGGGCGATCGCTACCCGCGGATGAGCCGGCCCCGGAACCGCCGGCGGCTGATGTTCACCGCCTTCGGCTCGGTTCTGGCGCTCGGCCTGGTCGGGTGGGGAACACTTCAGCTCATCGACGTCTTCTCCGGCGACAGCGGCGGTCAGAAGGTCCGCGCGGCACACGGCACCGGGGACTGCGAGCGCGGCGACAAGCACCCCGACGAGAACGCCAAGTCCGGCCGGTCCGACAGCGGCCAGGGCGGCCAGGGCGGTCAGGGCGGCCGTACCGGCGGGAAGCTGCCGAAGCCCTCCCAGATCACGGTCAACGTCTACAACGCGACCACGCGCTCCGGCCTCGCCAAGGACACCGCCAAGAAGCTGGAGAAGCGCGGCTTCAAGATCGGGAAGGTGGGCAACGCCCCGACCCAGTACGACAAGAAGGTCAAGGCCACCGGGATACTGCTCGGCGCCCCCGGCGCCGGTGACGGGGCCTTCAATGTGCTCGGCACGCAGCTCGCCGACGCCCAGACCAAGAACGACGCGCGCGACGGCAAGGACATCGACCTGATCATCGGCAACGGCTTCAAGGACCTGGTCGAGCGGAAGGACGCGGACAAGGCGCTGGCCGCCCTGGCCAAGCCCTCGCCCGCGCCCTCCGGATCGCCCTGCCGCTGACCTGCTGAGGGGCTCAGCCGAACTGTTGAGGGGCTCAGCCCGCGGTCCCGTACATCCGGTCGCCCGCGTCTCCGAGCCCCGGCACGATGTACCCCTGCTCGTTGAGCCGCTCGTCGACGGACGAGGTGACCACCGTCACCGGCGCGCCCGCCAGCTCGCGCTCCATGAGCTCGACGCCCTGGGGCGCCGCCAGCAGACACAGCGCGGTCACGTCGTCGGCGCCCCGCGATATCAGCTCCCTGATCGCCGCGACCAGCGTCCCGCCGGTGGCGAGCATCGGGTCCAGGACGTAGACCTGACGGCCGGAGAGGTCCTCGGGCATCCGGGTGGCGTAGGTGGACGCCTGGAGCGTCTCCTCGTCGCGGATCATGCCCAGGAAGCCGACCTCGGCGGTGGGCAGCAGCCGCACCATGCCGTCGAGCATCCCGAGACCGGCCCGCAGGATCGGCACGACCATGGGGCGCGGATGGGACAGCCGTACCCCGGTCGTGGCCGTCACCGGGGTCTCGATGTCGACCTGCTCGGTGCGCACATCGCGCGTGGCCTCGTACGCGAGCAGGGTCACCAGTTCGTCGGCGAGCCGCCGGAAGGTGGGGGAGTCGGTGCGCTTGTCGCGCAGCGTGGTGAGTTTGTGCGCCACCAGCGGGTGGTCGACGACGTGGATCCGCATGGCAACGACACTAACCGAGCCCCCGAGCCCGGCTCCCGCCGGTGACGCCCTCCGTGCGCCTCCCCGCGCTCGACCGTCTGCCGCCGTACTGGCATCAAACCGCCGATTCGGGGGAAAGTGGGCAACAGCGCCCGGGCTCCCACCGGGCGACACCTCGGCCCCGAGGAGTGATGTGACCATGGCCGACGCGACCGCGATGGAAACCGCCGCGGACCGCCGCCGCCGTCGCGACCGCTTCCTGCGCGCGCTGAACGAGGCCCGGGCGGTACGGAACCAGGTGCGTCCCCGGCAGGCCCGCGCGGCCCGGATGCGCCGGGCGATACACATGCGGACGTTCGCCTGGTGAGCCCTGGTGAGCCTCCGCCGAACCGCCGGAGACGGTTTCCGCGCGTTTCGATTCCGTCCGCGTGAGCCACATCTCTTTGGACTGGTGCACGACGCAGCGTGGAAGACCTCTCGCGAAGCGACGGTTTCTGCCACGATTCCGATTGGGGCGGGACACTGTCCCGCCCGCCCCCGGCACGCCTATGACCAGTGGGAGAGTCACGGTGTACTTCGCCGCATTGCTCGCGCGCACCGCAGAAGGGTGGGAAGCGAGCGACACAGAGCTCGATGACGTGGAAACCCTGACGGACTTGATCGAACTGGCCCGTCTGGCTTCCAAGGATGACGACACGGTGTTGGCCTTCATCGAGCACGAAGACGCGTGGTTCGGCGTCGTCCGCGTGGACGGCGAGGACGACCCGCACATCTATGTATCGGACGCGGCAGCGGCCGCCCGCACCTCGTACGGCTCGATGCTCACCGACGAGCTGCTCGGCCGGGACCCCGACGACGATCTGGACAGCCTGGTCGACCTGGACGGCACCGAGGACGGCGAGCCGGACCGGGACGACGAGGACGCGGACGACGCCCCGGTCCCGATCGGCCCGCTCGGCGACGCCGACATCCTGGCCGACCTCGGCATGGACGAGAAGGAGCTGAAGGCCCTCGACGGGGACGCCCTCGAATCGATCGCCGAGATGCTGGGGTGCAGCATGGAGGGGCTGGAGGCGGTGCGCTGACCGCCGCCACACTGATGTCATGACCGATCCGCTGACCGGCCTCCTGCCCGGCCCCGACCCCGACCCCCTGCGCGATCCCTGGCGCGAACCGATGCGCCTGGCGCTGGAGGAGGCGGTGCGGGCACCCGAGACGGGAGATGTGCCGGTCGGCGCCGTCGTGCTGGGCCCGGACGGCTCGGTACTCGGCCGCGGCCGCAACGAGCGCGAGGCCCACGGCGACCCCACGGCCCACGCCGAGGTCCTCGCCCTCCGAGCCGCCGCCCACCACCTCGGCGGCTGGCGGCTGACCGGCTGCACCCTGGTGGTCACCCTGGAGCCGTGCACGATGTGCGCCGGCGCGATCGTCCTGTCCCGCCTGGACCGGCTGGTCTACGGCGCCGTGGACGAGAAGGCGGGCGCGGTCGGCTCCCTCTGGGACGTGGTCCGCGACCGCCGCCTCAACCACCGTCCCGAGGTCATCGCGGGCGTCCTGGCTCAGGCGTGCGCGGCCCCCCTCACCGCCTTCTTCCGCAAGCCCTGAGCCCCGCCGCGCGGGCCGGTCCCGGAACCCGCCGCACGGGCCGTCCCGGAACCGATTTCGGTTCCCGGCCACCCGTCCGCTAGGCTCTCCCTCGGTAGCGTGTCCGAGCGGCCGAAGGAGCGCGCCTCGAAAGCGCGTGAGGGGGCAACTCCTCCGTGGGTTCAAATCCCACCGCTACCGCTCACACACCCTCCTGAACTGCGGAGACGCAGGGCAGGAGGGTGTTTTGCGTGTGGACACGTCCCGTCGTCATCGCCGTGCCCGGCGACGTGCTCGCGCTGCTCGCAGCGTTGGGTCACCGGCAGCCCAGCTCTACTGAGCCGAGGCGATCGATGGTCGCGGTGACGACATCCCCGGGCCTGACCGGGACGGCGGCGGTGAGTCCGCCGGAGAGCACGATCTGCCCGGCGGCCAGACCTTCGTCCTCGGCGGCGAGCTGCCGGACGAGCCAGGCGACCGCGGCTGCCGGGTGGCCCAGCGACGCCGCTCCGGACGCGGTCGCGACCACCTCACCGTTCTTCTCCAGGAGGACGCCCACCAGGCGCAGGTCGACCCCGGGCGTCGTGACCGGCACCCCGACGACGAACCGGCTCGCCGAGGTGTTGTCCGCGACGACGTCGGCCATGGTGAAGCCGTAGTCCACGAATCGGGAGTCGAGGACCTCGATACCGACGGCGACCCCCGACGACGCGGCGACGACATCGGCCGCGGTGATGTGCGGGCCTTTGAGGTCCCGGCCCAGAGTGAACACGATCTCCGGCTCGCAGCGAGGCTGGATGAGCGCCGAGGTGTCCAGTGGCTCGCCGGGGTCCACCGCCCCCGTGGCCGGCAGGAAGCCGTAGATCGGGCTGTCCACTCCGACCTGGGCCTGCTTGGCACGTGAGGTGACGCCGAGCTTCCAGCCGGCGATCTGTCCGCTCGCGGACCGTAGCTCGCGCTGCACCCGATAACCGGTGGGGATGTCGAGTTCGGGGAACTCGTCGGTCAGCTTGGTGATGGCGGTACGGTCCGCAACGGCCTTGCTCAGCCGGGCGGCCAACTCGCTTACGTTCACGCTCATGCGATCCTCACCGTCACCGGGCCCAGCCGGTCGAACTCGGCCCGGAACACGTCGCCCGGGTTCATGGGAAGGGCCGCGTGCAGCGCGCCCGTCAGAATCAGGTGCCCAGGCTCCAGGGCGACCCCGTGCTCGCCCAGGGTGTTCGCCAGCCACGCGACGACGGCGACCGGGTCTCCCAGCGCGGCGGCGCCGGCGCCCGTGTCGGCCAATTCGCCGTTGCGGGTCAGCACCATCCCGGCCAGCCGGGGATCCCAGCCGTTCGGACCGTCGTCGAGAGGCACGATGCGGCTCGAGGTGGCCATGGCGCCGTTCGACGCCAGGTCGGCGACGGTGTCGGCGAGTTCGATCCGCCAGTCCGCGATCCTGGAGTCGATGATCTCCATCCCGGCCACGGCACCCGCGATGGCGGCCCGGGCCTGGGTGACGGTGACACCCGGGCCCTCGAGCCGGTCGCCCAGAACGAAGACGATCTCGGCCTCGACCTTGGGTGCCACGAACGCGTCGAGCGGGACCGCGTCCCCGTCGCGGTAGAGGGTGGAGGCCAGAACCGGTCCGTAATCGGGAGTGTCGATGCCGAGCGCCTTCCGCATCGGGGCAGCGGTGAGCCCGACTTTGTACCCCACGACCCGATCACCGTCGGCGAGCAGGAGTCGCACGAGCTCCTGCTGGATGGCGTAGCCGTCGTCCATGCCGAGACCGGGTTCGGCGTCGGTGAACGGCGGGATCGCGGTACGGGTGCGCCGGGCCTCGTAGAGAGCGTGGGCCTTGGCCTTCGTATCGGTCATGTGGTCTGCTCCTCGGCCGGCGCGATGGCGATGTCGATGATCATGTCCTCCTGGCCGCCGACGTAGCCGCGCTCGCCGCAGCGGCGCGAGATGGCGTGCGCGGGGACCATGGGGCCCAGGTGCGCCGGGGTGAGGTCGACAGCCTGGATGCCCGCTTCCGCGTAGCGCGGGGCGCTGGCGGCGTGGGCCTTGGCCGAGGTCGCCTCGAACACGATCCGGGGGAGCGGGTCCTGTCGGAGCAGCCAGTCCACCCCCTCCGCGCTGGCCTCGACGCCGCGGGCGCGGGCGCGGGCCAGACCGTCGGACTCGACGATGCCCACGACATACCGGACGTCGATCACCTGGCTGCAGGCGAGCTTCGCCAGCAGGTCGGTGCCTATGTTCCCGGGGCCGACTATGGCCGCCGGGATCTTCTGCTGCCCCATGGCGGGACCGTCACATCCTCTCGATCGGGTGGGGAGGGAGCGCCCCGCTCAGCGGAGCGCGGGAAACTTCAGGGGCGACGAGTTCGCGCAGGTGGGCGTACATCCGCGAGGGATCCGGCGCCAGGCCGGTAAACAGCCGGAAGGCATCGGCGGCCTGGTGGGCGTTCATCCGGCCGCCGTCGAGGAAGACCGCGCCCGCCTCGGCGGCGGCCGCGAGCAGAGCGGTGTGGAGCGGCCGGAACACGATCTCGGCGACCCAGAGGTCGGGCCGCAGGCAGTTGCCGGGCACTGCCTGGCCGGGGTGATCAGCCATCCCGACCGGGGTCGCGTGCACGACCCCGTGCGCGTGTCCGAGCAGCGTCGGGAGCTCGGTGAGTCTGCCACCGCGGACCCGGTGCGGGTCGAGGTCGGCGGCGAGGCGAGCCGCCCGGTCCGGGTCGGCGTCGACGACGTCGAGTCGCTCAGTACCCAGGTCGAGCAGCGCGTAGGCTGCCGCGGCGCCCGCCCCGCCCGCGCCGACGAGGACGACCCGGTCCAGCGGGGCGCCCGCGAGCCCGTCGACGAGGCCGCGCCGGAAGCCGGTCCAGTCGGTGTTGTGGCCCGCGAAGCCGTCCTCACCGATGACCACGGTGTTCACCGCGCCGATCGCTGCCGCATCAGGGGACAGGGTGTCCAGGTGCGCGAGGACCAGCTGTTTGCAGGGATGGGTGATGTTGAGGCCCCGGTAGCCGGCATCCCTGGCTCGCAGCAGCAGGTCGCCGACATCGCCCGGAGAGGCCCCCAGGGCGTGGAGGTCCCACAGGTCGTAGCGCAGCTCAAGGCCGAGCACTGCAGCCTCCCGCTCGTGCATCGCGGGGGACAGCGAGAACCCGATCCCGCTTCCGATCAGGCCCGTCAGCAGAGTCGTCACGATTCCCCCTTGGAGTCGGCCGAGGCGAGCACGGGCTCGATGTCGTCGACGCCCACCAGGCCGGCACCGGGGACCGCCTGAAGCGCGGCGGCGTGGTTGACGGAGATCCCGGTTCCGGTGACGCCGGTCCGCAGCGCGCTCATAGGGCGTCCCTCCGTACGAGGGCACGGTCCAGCGCCTCGACCCCGTAGACGTAGCCCTGGATCCCGGCTCCGACGAAGACCGCCTCGGCGATGTCGGAGACGTAGGAGTGGTGCCGGAACTCCTCGCGCTTGTGCACGTTGGTGATGTGCACCTCGGCGATGAGCAGTTCGGAGGCGAGCAGCGCGTCACGCAACGCCACGGACGTGTGGGTGAACGCACCCGGGTTGATCACGACGCCGTCCGTGCCCCCGCGCGCCTCGTGGAGCCGGTCGACAAGCGCGCCCTCCCAATTGCTCTGCAGGAAGTCGGCTTTGTATCCGAGCGCCTCCGCGCGTTGCGCGGTGATCCGCTCGACGTCGGCGAGGGTGTCGGCACCGTAGAGGGCGGGCTCACGGGTCCCGAGCATGTTCAGGTTCGGGCCGTTCAGGATCAGCAGGCGGCCGTGCCGCATGGAGGCTCCTCACAAGGTGGTGGTCACGCGGGCCGCGGGGGCCGCCGCGGTCGTCCGCGGGGTGCGTCCCAGCTGTTTCAACGGCACGTGGGCGGTCTCGCGGCCTGCGAAGGCCGCCGCCGCGGCAAGCACGCAGAGCACGGCGAGCAGGATCGCGAGCGGAACCCAGCCGAACGCACCCGTGCCGATCATGAGCGCGGCGATGGTGGGCAGGAAGCCCTGGGGCACGTTCGCGAACTGGGTCGAGACCGCCAAACCGGTGTAGCGGACCCGGGCATCGAACATCTCCGCGTACAGCGACGGCCAGACGCCGTTCGGCGCGGCGTAGCACACCGAGCCCAGCAGGACTGAGGCGAGCACGACGAGTGACCAGTTCGAGGTCGTGATGGCCCAGAAGTAGACGAACACCGACGCGGCGCAGCCCAGGGCGCCCACGGCGAACACCGGGCGGCGGCCGATCTTGTCCGACAGCTTGGCCCACAACGGGATCGTGACGACTTGGCCGATGTTGGAGATCACGATCGTCCACAGCATCGAGGAGCGCGAGATGTTCCACTGCTCCACCGCGTACCCCAGGCCGAACACGGTCACGGTGGTGGAGATCGTGGCGTAGAGGTGGCAGACGACGATCCGAAGGAACGAGCCCCAGTAGTGGCGGATGAAGACCATCAGCGGGAACTTGACGACCTCCTGGCTCTCCTTCATCTCCTCGAAGGCGGGCGGCTCCTCCAGCGTGCGACGCACGATCATCGCGACGATCAACACCACCGCGCTGGCCCAGAACGGCACCCGCCAGCCCCAGGAATAGAGGGCCTCGGTCGGCAGGGCCGCGACCGGGATGAAGGCCAGCGTCGCCACGACCAGCCCGGCCTGGGTCCCGGAGAGAGTGAAGCTGGTGAAGTAGCCGCGCCTGCCCTCGGGAGAGTGCTCGAGGGTCATCGAGCTCGCGCCGCTCTGCTCGCCTGCGGCAGAGAACCCCTGCGCCACGCGGCACAGCACCAGCAGGATCGGTGCCCAGACGCCGATGACGGAGTAGCTGGGAAGACAGCCGATCAGGAAGGTCGAACCGCCCATGGTGGCCAGCGTGAAGATCAGGACGCGCTTGCGGCCGATCCGGTCGCCGAAGTGGCCGAGGAAGAACGAGCCGATCGGCCGGGCGATGTAGGCGACCGCGAAGGTCGCCAGCGCGGCCAGCGTGCCGGTGGCCGCGCCGGCGTCAGGGAAGAACACACGGCTGAAGACCAGCGCCGACGCCGATCCGTAGATGAAGAAGTCGTAATACTCGACCATGCTGCCCAGGAAAGACGCGAGCGCGGCCTTCCGGGGCGTTTGGCCCGTTGTCTTCGTATGGGACACGAGACACTTCCTTGTGTCAGGTTCGAGCTGGATTGTGTGACAGACACGCCGGGGCGACCGGAGGGCCGCGGATCAGCCGTTGAGAACGGCGGTGGCCGAGGCGAATGCCTGCCGGGCGGCCTCGTCGACCGGCAGGGCGCGGAACCACGGATCGTTGACCTCGACCGACCAGGGGCCGGTGTAGCCGAGGTCGCGGAGCTCCGCGACCAGCGCGCGGACGGGGAGCTCACCCCTGCCCGGCAGTAACCGGGTCGAACGGGCCTTGTGCAGCATGTCCGGGTCGTCCGGGCGGACCCGGGGGCCGTCGTTGAGCTGGACGCCGGCGACTTCCCGGGCGTCGATGTCGTGGAGCACGGCGGCGTCGGCACCGGTGGCGAACCAGTGCCAGATGTCGATCATCACCCCCGCGTTCGGCGCCCCGCTGCGCCGGACCACGTCGAGTGCCGCGGGATAGTCGCACAGCGCGCCCCAGGCGAATGCCTCCACCGCCAGGGTGACGCCCAGGGGGGCCAACCGGGCAGCCAGCTCGGCGAGGCGGTCGGCCGCGCGTCCGGGATCGGCCGGTCCGGCGGCGAACTCGCCGGAGGTGACCCGGAGCGGCCCCCAGGCGCGCGCGGCCTCAGCGAGCGTGACCTCGGCGTCCGACGGCGCCGCGACCGACTCGGCGAGCGCCCACCCACCGAGGAACTCGGCCTCGGTGACGGCGAGCCCGGTATCGGCGGCCACGGTGCGCACGGCACCGACCCCGCCGTGCGCCGCGAGGTCGGCGAACTGCACACCGATCCCGGTGAATCCCGCCCTCGCGGCAGCGGCGGCCCGCGCGGCGAAGGGAGTGCGCGCGGGATCGGTGAACCCGGCCCCGTGCAGCGTCACGTAGCTCGCGGTCAGCCCGGTCACGCGGGCGCCCCTCCGAACGGCGGGGTCGCGTGGGTGTGGAACGACTCCGGCACGCCCAGGCCCCACGCGGTGCCGCGGCCTTTCGACTCGGTGTCCCACGTGACGGTCTCGAAGTCCGGCGCGAAGATGTGGATCCCGCCGGTGAACACCTCGACGCGGTTGCCGCCGGGCTCGTACACGTAGAGGAAGAAACCTTGAGTGCGCGAGTGCTTGGCGGGGCCGAACTCGATGAACACGTCGTTCTCGAGGAAGACGTCGGCGGCGCGGATCACATCCGAGGTCTCGGGCACGGCGTAGGCCAGGTGGTGCAGCCGTCCGGTGGTGGGGGCGAGTTCTTTCGTGAGCGCGAGGTCGTGGGCCTTCGTCATGACCGACAGCCAAGCGCCGACCTCGTCGCCCCCGGCGGGGACGAGCCGCTCACGCGGCTTGAACCCGAGGACGTCCTGCTGGAAGCGGCTCGCCTCGGCGACGTTCGGCACCAGCAGGTTGATGTGGTCGATGCGCGCGGCAGCGGCGCCCTTGGGGGCGAAGCGCTGCGGCTGGTTCGGAAGGGCCGGCGCCTCGCCGGGCGGCGGCACGTACTTCTCGGTCTCGAAGTACACCTCCTGGACATGCCCGCCGACGCCGGTGTAGCGGTATGCCTTGCCGTGGCCGAAGTCGCCGTCATGCCAGGTGCCCTCGACGCCGTGCTTCTCCAGCGCGGCGACGCGTCGCTCGAGGGCCTGCGGGCTGGTCGCCCGCCACGCCACGTGGCCCAGACCGGCCTCGGGGGCGCCCGTCAGAGTGAGTGAGGTCAGGACGTCGTCGTTCCAGGCACGCAGGTGCGCCCGACCGGGGTCCTCGCCGACGAGGGTCAGCCCGTAGACCTCGGTGAAGAACGCGACGGACTCCTCGAGCCGGGGCGTGAGCAGCTCGGCGTGGCCGAGCTGGGCGATGTCGTAGATCGGCTCCGGGCGGCTGCTCATCGCACCGTGCCTTCCTCGGCGATGGCCTTGGCTTCCAGCTCGGCGACGCCCTCCAGGATGGACGGCGCGTGATTGGCGATCGAGACCCCACCGAAGAGGTAGGCGAGGTTGATCGCAGCCTGCAGCTCTTCCCAGCTCGCCCCGGCCCGCCGGGCCGCATGTCCGTGGATCTTCGCCGCGTCCCGCAGCTGCACCGCCAGCACTGCGAACAGGATCAGCTGGACGGTCTTCTGATCCAGCACATCGGTGTAGGTGACGAGGTTGCGGACCTTCTCCTGCGCGAGCAACAGCTCTGGGTTCGTCCGGCCCAGGCTGTCGAAACGGGCCTGGATACGCGGTGGCACGAAGCCCGCCATCTCGCGGTAAGTCCGCAGGTAATGGTCGATCTCGTGCTGCTGCTCCGTGGTGGGGACCGCGCCCTCGGCGTCCGGTGTACTGCCAGTCATGGGTGACCTTCCCGTTTCGGTGGCACAGGTCACAGTCGTGGCTGCGGCAGGTGTGGCGAAAGCCCGCGTTCCCGTTGAACGGGAGTGCGGAGCGGAAAAGTCAGGGATGGGAGCGAATCTGCTGGTCACGTAGCGAGCGGGAAATGGAGATGGCGGCGGTGCGTACGGCGGGCGCCAGCCGTTCCGGGCGTCCACCAGTGGTGTGCAGGACGACATCGAGTGCCGCGACAACCGCTCCCGAGGCGTCCCGAATGGGCGCGGCGACCGACAGTGACCCCAGTGTGAGCTCCTCGTAGGCGAAGGCGACGCCCGTGCCGCGTACGTCGTCGAGGACCCGGACGAGCCGGCCGGGTTCGACGATGGTGTGTCGGGTGAAGCGCGCCAGTGGTGCCGCCAGCACGTCGGCCTGCACCTCTTTGGGCGCATGAGCCAGCAGCACCTTGCCGACCCCGGTGGCGTGCAGCGGCAGGCGCCCGCCGCGGCGCGACTTCACCAGCAGCGCACCGGCCCCGGAGATCTTCTCTATGTAAAGCGCCTGACCGTCCTGACAGACGGCGAGATGAACGTTCTCCTTGGTCCCCTCGAACAGGTCCTGCATGACCGAGAGGGCGACGTCGCGCAGCGACTCGCCGCGAGGGGCGAGCGATCCGAGCTCCCACATGCGCAACCCGACCCGGTAGCCGGCACCGTCACAGCGCTCCAGTCCGCCCCACGCGACGAGTTCGGTGGCCAGCCGGTGCGCCGTCGACAAGGGCAGTCCGGTGCGGGCGCTGAGCTCGTTGAGGGTGAGCTCAGGGGAGTCAGGGCCGAAGGCGTCGAACAGCGCGACGACCTTGCTCGTTACTGAGCGCCCCGGAATCTCGGCCATGGTCCCTCCGTTCACCGCCTGAACCCGGACCTCTCCAGAAACGCCGTTCACTGGACAGACCCGCGTCACCCGCAGCTCTCGCCATAGGTGGGTGTTCCAGCTGCGAGCAGCCGGCGGGTCCATTGGAATGCTGCGGTGATGCTGGTGTCCAGAGTCTCGCTCAAGACTGGGATGGGCGGGGATGCGGCCGGCACAAGCATGACGAATTCCCGCAGCGGTACGCGGGGCCCGGAGGGCCCGGCTCATCGCGAGCCGGGCCCTACGTCTTCGTGCGCGGCCGTTCCGGTCAGGGGCCGGACGGGGGTGGCTGCTGCGGGGGCTGCTGCTGGTTGGGGTCGGGCTGGGGCTGCTGGGGCGGGGGCTGGTTCGGAGGCGGTTGATTGGGCGGGGGCTGGTTGGGAGGGGGCTGGTTGGGAGGGGGCTGGGGCGGCGGAGGCGGGTTCGGCGGGGGTTGGTTCGGGGGCGGTTGGTTGGGCGGCGGCTGGTTCGGAGGGGGCTGGGGCTGCTGCTGGTTCTGGTCGGGCTGCTGGGGCTGGTCCTGCGGTTGCTGCTGGCCCGGGTCCGACGGCTGATCCTGCGGCTGGTCCTGCGGTTGCTGGCCGGGGTCCGACGGCTGGTCCTGCGGCTGGTCCTGCGGTTGCTGGCCGGGGTCCGAGGGCTGGTCCTGCGGCTGCTGCTGATTCGGATCCGTCGGCTCGTCGGAGGGCTGCGACTGCTGCGAGGGGGTCCCGGACGGGCGCTCGGTCTCCAGCGGGGTGAACCGGTCGGACGGCTTCAGGGTGACCTTCGGCGCCTCCCGCAGCCGCGGGGCGTGCTGCTCGCCCGGCATCGCCAGGAACGAGGGGTAGTCGGCGCGGGCCAGCACCGTGTCCCGTGGGTCGCCGCTGCCGCCACCGTCGCCGAGCGGGCGCTTCAGCAGTTCGGCCTTGCCGATCCCCACCAGAACGAGGTGTTTGACGTTCTTCGTGGCCGGCCGGATGACGGTCACCGTGCTCCGGGAGAAACCGTTCCACTCGGGCCCGGTGAAGGTCGGCTTGGCGTGGCGCGGCGGGGCCGAGACCTTGACGGGATTCCCGGAGTCGCACTTCACGACGGGCAGACCGCGCTCATCGACGAAAACCGCCGTTCCGGCCTGGAGAACGGCGGACACCGGCTTCACCCCACCGCGGTAGCCGTAGGTCTTCGCGTAGGTGTCGGAGCGCAGGGTGACGCTCGTGAGCCGCTGGACGAAACCGGGGATGCCGTCGGGCGAGATGTGCTGGACCTTGCTCCAGGCGGCGCCCTTCCGCTTGTCGGCGTCCAGGTCGTGGAGCAGGCCCTGCCGGTCGCAGGGCTGCCGGTTCCGGACGCCGGCGTAGAGACCGGGGGTGTTGCCGCGGAAGGCGCGGCCTCCGTTGGAGGGCGAGACCACGTGTTCGCGGTCCCGGCCGGCGGAGGAGGTGAACGCGGGGACCGAGGTCTTTCCGACGGGTTCCCGCCGGTATTCGACCGTCGAGGCGTGTCCGGGGGCTTCCCCGGGGGCCTCTTTGGAGGCTTCCCCGGATGCCTTTTCGGAGGAGGAGACCATCCCAAGTACCACCACGACGGCGACCACGACGACGAAACCGACGACGAATGCTGAACGACGCGAGGTGAGGTGCCATGAGATCGAGCGCATTTCCCTCTCCTTCCCTTACCTCGCCCCCCATCCTGCGCTCGCTCCGCACACCCCCGCTTCCCCCGAAACCTTGACATCTCACCCCACCTTTGGGGGGCTTGGGCCGTGTTTGCCCGTCGCCGCTCGCAGAGCCGCCCCCGGCCCGGGGCACCCGGACCGGGGGCGGTCACTACCCCTCGCGGTCTGTGCGCGGCGAATCCTCCGACCATGTCGGATCTTCGTCGCGTATCTAGACTAAACGGACGTGCTCCAGTTGGCAGCAGAACGGACAGGAGATACGGACCGGAGTTCCCGAACCGAGTTCCGGACCGGACGTACGGCAGCCGAGGAGGACCGGATGAGCGGCCCTGTCGTGGCGGGGGTCGACGGCTCCCGGCGCAGCCTTACGGCGGCCGAGTGGGCCGCGCGGGAGGCGGCGCGCCGCGGGGTCGCGCTGCGCCTCGTGCACGCCTGTCCGCCGCTGCCGCGCAGGGTCTCGCCGGTGCCCGGAGTGGACGCCTGGCAGAACGTGGGCGAGCAGATGCTCGGGCAGACGGTGGCCGACTTCCGGGCGCGCCTTCCGGAGCTCGGGATCGACGGGGAGCACACCGACGCCGAACCGGCCGAGGCGCTGCTCACGGCCGCCGCGAGCGCCGGGCTGCTGGTGGTCGGGACCCGGGGCTGGGGTGGCTTCGAGGGGCTGGCGATGGGCTCCGTGGCGCTGCGGGTGGCGGCGATGGCGGACTGCCCCGTCGTCACGGTCCCGGAGGAGCGCCGTACGGGCGCCGGGTGGGACGGTACGGATGCGGACGAGGTGCAGCTCGGCTTCGACGCGCACGCCCCGGCGGAGGCGCCGGCCGCCTTCGCGTTCCGCGCCGCCCAGGAGCGGGGCGTCCCGCTGCGGGTGGTGCACGCGTGGGCGCTGCCCCCGGCATCCCCGTCGGCCTGGATGCTCACGGTGCTGGAGGAGGACCGCGCGATGTGGGAGGACCAGGAGAGCCAGGTGGTCTCCGACGCCCTGCGGCCGTGGCGGGAGGGCTGCCCCGAGGTGGCCGTGGTGCCGGACGTCGTTCTGCTCAATCCGGCGGAGGCGCTGGTGAGGGCTTCGGAGCGGGCCGGGCTGCTGGTGATCGGGCGCCGTACGGCCACCCGGCCCACCCAGCTGCGGCTGGGGCCGGTGGCCCATGCCGTGCTGCACCACGCGCACTGCCCGGTGACGGTCGTCCCGCACCCCGGGCCCTGAGCCCGCCTCCCGCGCTCTGAGCCCGCATCCCGCATCCCGCATTCGCAGGCGATCAGCCGAAGAACACCCCGAATTCCGCGTACAGCGCGGGGTCGACGCCCTTGGTGCCCACCGTGGCCTCCGCGAGCGGTATCCGCACGATGTCCGTGCCGCGCAGCGCCACCATCGTGCCGAAGTCCCGGTCCTTGACCGTGTCGATCGCGCGCAGCCCGAAGCGGGTGGCGAGCCAGCGGTCGAAGGCGCTGGGCGTCCCACCGCGCTGGACATGGCCCAGAACCGTGGTGCGGGCCTCCTTACCAGTGTGATCGGCGATCTCATGGGACAGCCACTCGCCGATACCGGACAGCCGGACATGGCCGAACTCGTCCAGGCTGGAGTCCTTGACCACCATCTGGCCCTCCTTGGGCACGGCCCCCTCCGCCACCACCACGATCGGTGCGTATCTGATCGTGAAGCGGTTCTCCACCCAGGCGCAGACCTGGTCGATGTCGAAGGGCTGCTCGGGAATGAGGATGACGTTGGCACCGCCCGCGATACCCGAGTGCAGGGCGATCCAGCCGGAGTGCCGCCCCATGACCTCGACCACCAGGGTGCGGGTGTGGGATTCGGCGGTGGTGTGCAGCCGGTCGATCGCCTCGGTGGCGATGTTGACGGCGGTGTCGAAGCCGAAGGTGTAGTCGGTGCCCGCCACGTCGTTGTCGATCGTCTTGGGCACCCCGACCACCTGGATGCCCTCGCCCGCCAGCGCCGCGGCGACCCCGAGCGTGTCCTCGCC
Source organism: Streptomyces yongxingensis (assembly GCF_055597465.1). Classification (NCBI taxonomy): domain Bacteria; kingdom Bacillati; phylum Actinomycetota; class Actinomycetes; order Kitasatosporales; family Streptomycetaceae; genus Streptomyces; species Streptomyces yongxingensis. The sequence goes on along the minus strand of NZ_CM145717.1, from coordinate 5,894,553 downwards.
GCCGATCGCGATGAGCGCGTCCACCTCGTACTCGGTGAGCGTCTGCCGCACCCGGCCGACCCCGTCCTCGCTGGCCAGGGGGTTGGTCCGGGAGGAGCCGAGGATGGTGCCGCCGCGCGGCAGGATGCCGCGCACGGCCTGGACGTCCAGCGGCACGATGGCTCCTTCGAGCGCGCCGCGCCAGCCGTCCCGCACTCCGACGAACTCGAAGCCGTGGACCTCCACGCCCTTTCGGACGATGCCGCGGATCGCGGCGTTGAGCCCGGGGCAGTCACCGCCGCCGGTCAGCACACCGACACGCATCTCCGCTCCCTCCGCCGACGGCGCGAGCCGCTGCCGTCGCCGCTCCTTCCGGCACCACTCTTTGCCACCCCCTCCTTTTCCAGAATCCACCCATATGTAGCGCGGCGCCCACAGCGGCGTAGGGGTGTCCCCACAACACCGGTCTGTTCATCCGACTGATACGACTGATGCGCCAGAGGTGTGGATAGACTCTCGCAACTGCACAAGGGCACAGCGGGGAGAGGCAGCACAGATGGCCCAGGCGAAGAAAATCGTGCTCTATATGCTGATCGTCTTCGTGCTGTACACGATCATCAAGACGCCGGCCCGGGCGGCCGACCTCGTCCAGGTCGGTTTCGAGGGCATATCGGACGCCGCCAAGAGCGTCGGCGAGTTCATGACGGAACTGACCAACTAGCGTCACCCCGCTCCCGCCCCGCCCCCGAACCCCCGCCCCCCTCAGTCCCTTATCGGGCGATTTCTCCACCAACACGTGGTAAAGCGGTGCTTGCACACAGTGCACATGTCTTGTGATGCTATGACCGCTTTTGCCGGGTGAGTACATCGTGAAGGGGTGGCGTGACCGTGTCGGCCCGTACCGCGCCCAGAACCCCGCCCCAGGGCGATGGCGGCAGCGAAAGCGGCAGAAGCCGCGGGGCTGACGCCAGAGCGCTCACCCAGGTGCTCTTCGCCGAGCTCTCGGGCCTCACCCCCGGAACCCCCGAGCACGCCCGCGTGCGCGCCGCACTCATCGAGGCCAACCTGCCGCTGGTCCGCTACGCCGCGGCCCGCTTCCGCAGCCGCAACGAGCCCATGGAGGACGTGATCCAGGTCGGCACCATCGGCCTGATCAACGCGATCGACCGGTTCGACCCGGACCGCGGGGTGCAGTTCCCGACCTTCGCCATGCCGACCGTCGTCGGCGAGATCAAGCGCTACTTCCGCGACAACGTCCGCACCGTCCACGTCCCGCGCCGGTTGCACGAGCTATGGGTGCAGGTCAACGGCGCGACCGAGGACCTGACCGTGCTGCACGGCCGCTCCCCGACGACGGCCGAGATCGCCGAACGGCTCAAGCTCAGCGAGGAGGAGGTGCTGGCCTGCATCGAGGCGGGCCGCTCGTACCACGCCACCTCCCTGGAGGCCGCCCAGGAGGGCGACGGACTGCCCGGACTGGTCGACCGGCTCGGCTACGAGGATCCCGCGCTCGCCGGAGTCGAGCACCGCGATCTGGTGCGCCATCTGCTCGTACAACTGCCCGAGCGCGAACAGCGTATCCTTTTGCTCCGTTACTACAGCAACTTGACGCAATCTCAGATCAGTGCCGAGCTCGGCGTCTCCCAGATGCATGTGTCCCGGCTGCTGTCCCGGAGCTTCGCCCGGCTGAGATCCGCAAACCGGATCGAGTCCTGATCCTTGCGAGGGACCTCCGCCCCGGGACCTCAAGGCTGTAATGTCGACATGGCGCTACAGCGTGTTGCCGACATGTGACATTCTGCAGGAACCGCGTTTGCCGCGGCCCGACCTCCGGTATTCAGGGGGAGGCTGCGTCGGACGCGAACCGCGCAGCTGGGATCCGTCCGCGACCTCTAGGGGGTGGCATGTCCGTAGAACTGGGCAGCTCGAAGGTGCTCAACAACGATGCACCGCTCATGCCTGACGACTGCGACGCCATCGACACCCGCACCCTCTCCCGCTCCCTCTTCCTGCGGCTCGCCACACTCGACAAGGACAGTGCGGAGGCCGGCTACGTCCGTGACACCCTCATCGAGCTGAACCTCCCGCTCGTCCGCTACGCGGCGGCCCGGTTCCGTAGCCGTAACGAGCCGATGGAGGACATCGTCCAGGTCGGCACCATCGGCCTGATCAAGGCGATCGACCGCTTCGACTGCGAACGGGGCGTGGAGTTCCCGACGTTCGCCATGCCGACCGTCGTGGGCGAGATCAAGCGGTTCTTCCGCGACACCAGCTGGTCGGTGCGGGTCCCGCGGCGGCTCCAGGAGCTGCGGCTGGCACTCACCAAGGCCAGTGACGAGCTGTCACAGAAGCTCGACCGCTCCCCGACCGTCACCGAGCTCGCCACGGCGCTGGGCGTCTCCGAGGAGGACGTGGTCGACGGGCTCGCGGTGGGCAATGCCTACACGGCCAGCTCGCTGGACTCCCCGTCCCCCGAGGACGACGGCGGCGAGGGGTCGCTCGCCGACCGGCTGGGGTACGAGGACAGCGCGCTGGAGGGCGTGGAGTACCGCGAGTCGCTCAAGCCCCTGCTGGCCAAACTGCCGCCGCGCGAGCGCCAGATCATCATGCTGCGCTTCTTCGCCAATATGACGCAGTCGCAAATCGGCGAAGAGGTCGGGATCTCCCAGATGCATGTCTCCCGGCTGCTCACCCGGACCCTGGCCCAGCTGCGCGAGGGCCTGATCTCGGACTGAGCCGCCACTGGCCGGTCCCCCGTCGGATCCCTGTACACCTGACGGGTCGTCAGCCACACTGGCCCGATGCGATACGCATGGAGCCGGACAACGGGCCGCCGAGGCACGGCAGTCGCCTCCTCGGCGGCCGCGCTGTGCCTGGGCGCACTCCTCAGCGGCTGCGGCGGTGGCGGCGACGGCTATGTGGCCGCCGGGGCGGCCGGGCCCGACGGCCGGCAGACCGCGAACGCCGTGCCGCCCAAGGACGGCGTCGACCTGGTGCCCCTGGACGAGGACGGCACGGACAACGATCGCGACGGCAAGGGCGGCACGGACGGGAAGCGCGACCGGGGAGCGGCCGGACCCGAGGCCACCACGGACGGCAGAACGGACGGACCGGCCTCACGGGCGCCCTCCGCATCCGCGAAGGCCCCCGGCCGCACGGACGGCTCGGACGGCCCGGGCGGCGGGAAGAACGGCTCCGGGGCCCCGGGACGTACGGACGACGACCCCAAGGGCGACGACGGCCCCAAGGGCGACGGCCCCGGCGAGCCCTCACCCTCCGGCTCGGACCCTTCGGACCCCTCCGGCACCCCCACGCCCACCGGACCGGCCGCCCTCAAGGTCGGCAAACCCGAGCGCACGGCGACCGACGAGCGCTGGTGCGAGAAGGTGAAGGTCGAGTTCCGCAACACCGGAGGAGCGCCGATCGCCTCAGGCACCGTCACCTTCGGGACGCATGTGATCGACGCGCTCGGCATCGACTGGGCCACGCTGGAGTCCGAGGAAAAGCTGCCCGCGCCGATCGGCGCGGGCCGGAAGAAGGAGAAGACCTGGACGGTGTGCGTGGACGACTGGCGGGTGCCGCTGGGCATGCGTATCGAGACACAGGACGTCTCGGTCAGCTGGAAGCCGTAAGGCCGATCCGGCAGCCGTAAGGAGCGCGGGAGCCAGGGCTCCCCGCGGGAGCTCAGGCCCCCGCTGGAAGCGTCAGGGCCTCGCGGCTCAGCCCAGCGCCAGCCAGGCCACCGCCGCGACGATCACGACCGCCGCGATCACACCGACGATCAGGCCGACGCGCGAACCGCCGCCCGATCCGGCGGACGTCTGAGGCTGCCGAGTGCCCTCGTCGACGAAGGCGCGGAACATCTGAGTGGAGCCGGCCGGGTCGTGGTTCCCGTTGGGGCTCTGGGGGTTGTTCGCCATGAGCCCCGACCCTAGCGAACGAGCGGATTCCGGGACACCCCCGGGTCTCAGCAGCCCCTTGCGCCTCAGCCACCCCGCTTGACCGACTCCAGGACGACTCTTTAACGGTAATTTACCGCCCAGACCACCCTTTCATTTGCCTGTAGCAACTAACTTCTTCTATGGTTGCCTTAAGCAACCGACCATTCTGATCAAGCCCACTGGGGGTGCCGTGGCCACACAGCGCCACTATGAGGAGCTGGCCCGGCAGCTCAGCGCCATCGGCACCGTCAAGCGCGGGCTCGGGCGCGTCCTGCCGGCCGACTGCCCATCGGGCGCCGCCGTCGTCCTGATGCTTCTCGACCGCTACGGCGAGATGCGCATGGGCAAGCTCGCCGAGCTGCTCGACATCGACATGTCGGTGACCAGCCGGCATGTGGCACATGTCGCGAACCGCGGCTGGGTGGACCGCAAGCCCGACCCGCTCGACCGGCGGTCGCGGCTGCTGAGCATCAACCCCAGCGGACGAGCGCTGCTCGGTCAGGTGTCCGAGCGCTACACGGACGCGCTCGCCAGTTGTCTGAGCGACTGGTCGGACGAGGACGTCGACCGCCTCAATGAACTTCTCGCCCGGTTGCGGACGAGTTTCGGGGACACCCGTTCCCGGGCTCTGCCGCATCAGGCGGAGACCAGCATCACCCGTACACCTTCGCAACGTTAAGGAACTTCATGGCAACGACCACACCGGACGGCGGTGTGCGGGGACCCGCGGGGCACCCCGCCCACGCCAAGCACGGCGGAGGAGGCCACAGAGGTCAGCACGACCACGCCGCGGACTCCTCGGCGCCGATGACCCACCGGCAGATCATGGAGGCGCTCTCCGGGCTGCTGCTGGGGATGTTCGTCGCGATCCTGTCGTCGACGATCGTCTCCGCCGCACTACCCAAGATCATCGCCGATCTCAACGGCAGTCAGTCCTCCTACACCTGGGTCGTCACCGCCACCCTGCTGGCCATGACGGCCACCACGCCGCTGTGGGGCAAGCTCGCCGACCTCTTCAGCAAGAAGCTGCTGGTCCAGATAGCCCTGGTGATCTACGTCGCGGGCTCCGTGGTGGCCGGTCTGTCGCAGAGCCCCGGCATGCTGATCGCCTGCCGCGTGGTGCAGGGCATCGGCGTCGGCGGTCTGTCCGCCCTCGCCCAGATCGTCATGGCCGCGATGATCTCCCCCCGGGAGCGCGGCCGGTACAGCGGCTACCTCGGCGCGACCTTCGCCGTCGCGACCGTCGGCGGTCCGCTGCTGGGCGGCGTGATCACCGACACCGACTGGCTGGGCTGGCGCTGGTGCTTCTACGTCGGCGTGCCGTTCGCCGTCATCGCGCTGATCGTCCTTCAGAAGACCCTGAAGCTCCCCGTGGTGAAGCGGGACGTCAAGGTGGACTGGGGCGGCGCCTTCTTCATCAGCGCGGCGGTCTCGCTGCTGCTGATCTGGGTCACCTTCGCGGGCGACAAGTACGACTGGATCTCGTGGCAGACCTACGCGATGGTCGGCGGTTCGATCGCGCTCGGTCTGATCTTCCTGCTGATCGAGTCCAAGGCGAGCGAGCCGATCATCCCGCTGCGGCTGTTCCGGAACAAGACGATCACCCTCGCGTCGCTGGCGTCGCTCTTCGTCGGTATCGCGATGTTCGCCGGAACCGTCTTCTTCAGCCAGTACTTCCAGCTGGCGCGCGGTAAGTCGCCCACCATGTCCGGCGTCATGACCATCCCGATGATCGGCGGTCTGTTCGTCTCCTCGACCATCTCCGGTCAGGTCATCACCAAGACCGGTCGCTGGAAGGCATGGCTGGTCAGCGGTGGTGTGCTGGTGACGGCGGGCCTCGGGCTGCTGGGCACCATCCGGTACGACACCCCGTACTGGCACATGGCGATCTACATGGCGCTCATGGGCCTCGGCATCGGCATGATGATGCAGAACCTGGTGCTGGCCACCCAGAACCAGGTGGCCCCGCAGGACCTCGGCGCGGCCAGCTCCGTCGTCACCTTCTTCCGCTCCCTGGGCGGTGCGGTCGGCGTCTCGGCGCTCGGTGCGGTGCTCGCCAACCGGGTCAGCCACTACGTCAAGGACGGCCTGGCCGACCTCGGCCCCAAGGGCGCCGCGTTGGGCCACGCCGGCACCGGCGGCGGTGGCATCCCGGACGTGCAGGCGCTGCCCGAGCCGATGCGCACGATCATGGAGAGCGCCTACGGGCACGGTGTCGCGGACGTCTTCCTCTTCGCCGCCCCGGCCGCGTTCCTCGCCTTCCTGCTGACCCTGTTCATCAAGGAGGTCGCCCTGAAGACCAACTCCGGCTCCCAGCAGGCCGCCGCGGCCGCCTCGGACGCCCCGGCCACCGACGCGGCCCCGGCCGACGCGGTGGTGGGCACGGCCGCCACCGGACAGGTCGCCGACCTCGAGCCCGCGCTCGTGGGCGCCCCGTCCGCCGAGGTGCACGAGCCGGGCGCCGACGGCGCCCTCGCGGCCACCGCCCCGCAGGCGGCCACCGCTCCGCAGCGCCTTACGGCCTTCGCCTCCGCCGGGGGCGACGGCGCGGACCGTCAGCCCCGGCAGGGTGTGCACGGCTTCGTGCGGAACGCGGAGGGCGGCCCCGTCGCCCGCGCCGCGGTGACGCTGATCTCGCTCGCCGGGCGGCAGCTCGGCCGTTCGGTGGCGCACCCCGACGGCTCGTACGCCCTGGACGCGCCGGGCTCCGGCTCGTACGTCCTGATCGCGGCGGCCGACGGCCACCAGCCGCAGGCGTCCACGATCGTGGTCGGGGACGAGCCGCTCGGCTTCGACATCGTCCTGTCGGCCACCAGCGGTCTGGTGGGCACCGTGCGCGGTGCCGCCGACGGCAGGCCGGTGGACGCGGCGATGGTCGTGGTCACCGATGTCCGCGGCGAGGTGCTGGCCACCGGCAAGACCGGTGAGCAGGGCGACTTCGGCTTCGAGGAGCTGGTCTCCGGGACCTTCACGGTCGCGGTGAACGCGCCGGGCTACCGGCCCGCTGCCCTGCCCGTCGAGGTGGGGGCCCAGGGGCTGACCCGGGTGGAGATAGCGCTGCAGGCCGGCGCCCAGGTGCAGGGCATAGTCCGGGCCGGTGCCGACCGGCGGCCGCTGCCCGACGCACGGGTCACCCTCGTGGACTCGGCCGGGAACGTGGTCGCCACCGCCACCACCGGTGAGGACGGCGCGTATGCCTTCACCGACCTGGACGCGGGCGACTACACGGTCATCGCGAGCGGCTACCCGCCGGTCGCGGGGGCGCTGACGGTCTCCGGACCCGGCGTCGACGGCCACGACGTGGAGCTCGCCCACCCGGGCGAGTGACGGAACCCCGGGCCCGGGGCGCGCAAGAGCGGAGACGCGCCCCGGGCCCGGCCCGGGCGGCGGATTTCTCGGCCGGACCCGGAACCCGGATCCCGGCGGCGGTGTAGTGAAGGCAGGGGACGGCCTGACGCCGCCGCCCGGATCCGGTGCACAGACACGACGAGTACCACCAGCACGACGATGACGACCAGCACGGCGAGTACGACCGGCACGACAGCACGGCGCGCACGACCAGCGCGCCGGGCGACATGAGCGACACGAGCGACACGCCGAGCAAGACGAGCAACACGAGCAACACGGCGACACCCGAGCGGGAGCGATACGCGGCATGACGACCACAGGAGCAGGAGCAGGCGGGGGAGCGGGACTGCGGGCCCGGATCCGCACCCGCGACGGCTGGGCGGTCCAGCACGCGGTGCTGACCGTCACCGATATGACGGGCGCCCAGGTGCTGCGCGCGCAGGCCGACGCGGACGGCGCGGTGCGGACCGACGAGCCGCTGCCGCCGGGGCCGTACACGATCATCGCCACCGCGGTCGGCTACGCCCCGGTCGCGTCCACGGCGATCGTCACGGCCTCCGGGCGGGCCGACGTGGGCAATGTGGTGCTGGCGCGCCAGGGCGGGGTGGAGCTTCCGCCGCCCGGGGCGTGGACGATCGACCCGGCGCATTCGACGGTGGCCGCGGTCGCCCAGCATCTGGGCATCTCCAGCGTGCACGGCCGGTTCACGGAGTTCAGCGGGCGGATCGAGGTCGCCGAGGACATCGAGAAGTCGCGCGTCGAGGCGGTCATGCGGGCCGCCAGCATCGACACCGGCAACACGATGCGGGACGGCCATCTGAAGTCGCCCGACTTCCTCAATGTGGAGGAGTTCCCGGAGCTGACGTACCGGAGCACGCATCTGAGCGCGGCCGGGGCCGACCGCTGGACGGTCCACGGCGAGCTGTCGATGCACGGCGTGGTCCGGGACGTGGACCTGGACCTGACGTACCTGGGCACGGGCCCCGACCCCTGGGGCGGGGTGCGGGCGGCCTTCCGGGCCGTCGCCGAGCTGCGCCGCGAGGACTTCGCGATGAACTACAACCAGGTGGTCGCGGCGGGCATCGCGGCGATCGGCACGACCCTGCGGGTGGAGCTGGACATACAGGCGGTGCAGGGCGAGGAGCTCCCCGCGGCCTGAGGCTCCATCCCGGCGCAGGCCCACGCTGCTCGCCGATGCCCGGCGCGCTATCGGTCCAGCAGGGTCTCGATACCCGCGATCGCGAGGTCCAGGGCGAAGGTGAAGTCGCGGTCGTGCATCTCCTGGACCGTGGTGCCGCCCCGAGCCTCCATGATTTTCCGCTGCTCGTCGAAGTCCGAACGGTCCTCGACCGAGGACATCATCTCGTGGAAGAGCTCGTCCTGGGTGACTCCCTCCGCCCGGCAGCGGGCGGCGAAGCGGCCCTCGATCGTGCCGAAGCCATAGACGAACTGGTAGACGAGGGACAGCGCGCTGGTGACCTTGTCGTCCGGCACACCGCTGTTGCGCATCACGGCCAGCGCGGCCTTGCTGAAGCCCACCGCGTTGGGCCCGATGTTGAGGTACTCCCCCAGCAGCGCGGGCAGCCAGGGATGCCGCACCAGCACCCGGCGGTACTCGGTGGCCATCTGGCGCAGTTGCTCACGCCAGTCCCGCGGCTCGGCCGGGGCGTGCTCGAGACCCTCGACGGGGCCGACGGCCTCGAAGGGCAGCGCTATCTCGCCCATGGCCGCGTCGAGGGCGAGTTCGAGCAGATGGTCCTTGGTCTCCACGTACCAGTAGACCGACATGGCGGTCACCCCGAGCTCCGCCGCGAGCCGTCGCATCGAGAAGCCCGAAAGACCCTCGGCGTCCAGCAGCCGCATCGTCGCCGCGACGATCTTCAGATGGTCGAGCCCCACGGGCTGCTGGTCGCCCTTGCGCTTGGGGGTTTTGCGTTCGGAGAGCCAGACGCTGGACCGCGGGCGGACGGTGCGGCTGCCGGTTGCCATGGCGGCGCCTCTCTTTCTCCGGTGCGCTGGCGCCACAGGTGTCCCGGGACCGGGCACGCGGCACCTCACTACCTGAAGATGCTATGCCGCCGGGGCCTCCTGTGAAGATCGTTCGGCCCTGCTGAGCAGCAGCGCGGCCAGCACTCCACCCGCCAGTACGGCCGCCGCGCCGACCAACTGACTGGTCTCCACACCCGAGGCGAAGGCGTCCGCGACGGCCTCGCGGTCCTCGGGGGTACGGGCCGCGGCGAGGGCGGCCGGGAGCGAACCCGCTCCGGTGGCGACCGCGGGCAGCAGCGAGCCGAAGCGGGAGTTGAGCACGGCGCCCAGGACGGCGACACCGAGCCCGTTGCCGCATTCGGTGAGCGTGCCGTTGACCCCCGCGCCCACCCCCGCCTTCTCCGGCGGGATGGCCGACATGATGGCGTTCGCCATCGCGGGCATGGCCAGCGCGATACCGGCCCCCATCACCACCAGCCCGAAGAGCATCCCGCCATAGCCCTGCGCACCGAGCGTCGCGATGGCGGCGAGACCGGCCGCGAGCAGCCCCATCCCGCCGACGATGGTCACCGGGGTCCCGAGCTTCGGCAGCAGCCGCGCGCCGACACCGGTGAGATTGAGCGCGACGATCACCAGCGCGAGCGGCGCGGTGCGCAGCCCCGCGTCCAGCGCGTCATAGCCGAGCACGAACTGCAGATGCTGGGTGAGCAGGAAGAGCGAACCGCCCATCCCGAAGGCCACCAGGATGCCGCCCGCCACCGCGCCCACGAACCGGCGGTTGCGGAAGAAGTGCATGTCCAGCATCGGATACGGAATATGACGCTCCCACAGCGCGAATCCGGTCATCACGGTGATGCCGATGAAGCCCGACAGCAGTACCCGGCTGGAGGTCCAGCCGTGCTCCGGCCCGGAGATGATCGCGAAGACGATGCCGGTCATGCCGATCGTGGACAGCAGCGCGCCGAGCAGATCGGGGCGGTCGCTGGCCGGCGCCTTCGACTCCGGCACCATCCAGACCACGGCCACCAGCCCGAGCAGCGCCACCGGGATATTGATCAGGAAGATCGAGCCCCACCAGAAGTGCTCCAGCAGCGAGCCGCCGATCAGCGGCCCCGCGGCGAAACCGAGGGAGCTGACCGCACCCCACAGCCCGATGGCCTTGGCCCGTTCGCCCTCGTCGAAGACCTGCACCACGACGGCGAGCGTCGTGGTCATCAGCAGTGCCCCGCCGATGCCCATGCCCGCTCGGGCGGCGATCAGCTGGCCGGGGTCCTGCGCCATCGACGCCGCGAACGAGCCGATGCCGAACAGGGCGAGCCCGGCGACCAGCAGCTTCTTCCGCCCATAGCGGTCGGCGGCGCTGCCCGCGGTGAGCAGCAGCCCCGACTGGACCAGCGAATAGGCGTTGATCATCCACTGGATGTCGGCCGTGCGGGCATCCATCTCCCTGGCCAGGGAGGGGACCGCCACATTGAGGATCGTGTTGTCCAGCAACACGGTGAGCTGGGCGAGGCAGATCACGGCGAGGATCAGCCAGCGCTGGGGATGACCACCCGGGGACTGATCGGGTGGCGCGGAGGCGGCGTCGGCGGTCGAGACCGTCATGGGGACTCCAGGCAGAGGCTTCTACGGTGTATGACGATGTGCTGGGTCATACACCGTACAAGCGCCGCTGTACGGCGTACAGCGAATTATGTGCGCGCGTCGCATACGCGTACGGGCCGGTGATCGCGGGGGTGAACCCGCGGCCACCGGCCCGTAGTACGGACGGGGCTCCGGCCTCAGTCGGAGGACGTCGAGGACGTCGACGCCTTCTGGGTCAGGTCATAGAGCGTGGTGCTGCCCACGGTGACCTTCTTGTAGGTGGACTCGATCCAGGAGGTGATCTGGGACGAGGTCCCCTGGCCGCCGCCCGGCCCGCCGCCCATGCCGGTGCCCGAGGAGATGAAGTAGTGGATCTTGCCCTGCTCCACATACTCCTTGAACTGGGCGAGCGTCGGGGACGGATCGCTGCCGTTGAAGCCGCCGATGGCCATCACGGGCTTCTCGGTGGCGAGTTGGTAGCTCGCGGCGTTCTGGGAGCCGATCGCCGCGGCCGCCCAGGTGTAGTCGCCGGCGTTCTTCTCCAGCTTCGCCTCCGCCTCGGCGTCGACCTGCTGACCGTCGAGCAGTCCGCCCATACCGCCGCCACGACGGCCGCCCTCGACCATGCCGCCGCCGGGCAGCATGCCCGGTCGGCCGTTCTGCCCCTGGCCGCCCTGGGCGTTGCCCGTGCCGTTGCGCGGGGACTGGCCGCCGCCCGGGAAGCCCCCGCCGGGGAAGCCGTTCTGGCCACCACCCGGCTGACCGCCGCCGGTGCCACCACCCGGCATGCCCGGCGGACCGCCCCGGCCGCCGCCCGGGAAGCGGCCACCGGGGCCGCCCATACCGCCCGCCACCGAAGGACCGGCGGTCACGATGGAGCCGTGCTTCGGGGTGTCCACCGTGTTGAGCGTGTACGCGACCGGCCCGGCCAGCCCCGCCGCGAGGCCGAGGCCCGCCGCGGCCAGCGCCGCCCTCCGGCCCAGGCGCGCCGTCAGCGGCAGCCCGGCCGCCGCCGCGAGCCCGCCGATCAGCACCGCCCAGCGCAGCCAGGGGTGCCAGTCCGGCGACCGCCCCAGCAGGACGTACGACAGGTACGCGGTGACCGCGACCGTGACGGCCAGCACCGCCGAGGCCGCCGCCCCCGCCCGGCCGCCCTCGTTCCGCCGCTCCCACAGCAGGGCCGCGCCCATGCCCACGAGCGCCGCGATATAGGGCGCCAGGGCGATGTTGTAGTACTGGTGGAAGATCCCGGACATGAAGCTGAAGGTGGCGAACGTCATCAGCAGCGCCCCGCCCCACACCAGGAAGGCCGCGCGCCGGGTGTCGGTGCGCTTCGCCCGCCAGGTCAGCCAGATCCCGGCCGCCAGCAGGATGAACGCCGCGGGCAGCAGCCAGGCGATCTGACCGCCCATGTCGGAACCGAAGAGCCGGTCGATCCCGGTCTCGCCCCACCTGCCGCCACCGCCACCGCCCGGGCCGCCACCGCCGACGCTGCCGGTCTCATCGCCGTTGATCCGGCCCAGACCGTTGTAGCCGAAGGTCAGCTCCAGGAAGCTGTTGTGCTGCGAACCGCCGATGTACGGGCGCGAGGACGCCGGCCACAGCTCGACGATCGCCACCCACCAGCCGCCGGAGACCACCATCGCGAGCCCCGCGAGCAGCAACTGCCCGATCCGCCGGCCGAACGTCGCCGGGGCGCACACCGCGTACACCACCGCGAGCGGCGGCAGGATCAGCCACGCCTGCAGCGTCTTGGTGAGGAAGCCGAGGCCGAAGCAGACCCCGGCCAGCACCAGCCACTTGGTGCGCGCGTCCGCCAGGGCGCGCAGCACGCAGTAGACCGCCGAGACCATCAGCAGACACAGCAGCGCGTCGGGGTTGTTGAAGCGGAACATCAGCGCCGCGACCGGGGTCACCGCGAGCGCCGCGCCCGCGATCAGCCCCGCGGCCGCGCCGAACCCGCGCCGTACGGCCGCGTACAGCACCCCGACCGTCGCGACGCCCATCAGCGCCTCGGGGACGAGGACCGCCCAGGAGGAGAGGCCGAAGAGCCGCACCGACAGGGCCATCGGCCACAGCGCGGCCGGGGGCTTGTCCACGGTGATGGAGTTCGCGGCGTCGGAGGAGCCGAAGAAGAACGCCTTCCAGCTCTCGCCGCCCGCCTGCACGGCGGCCGAGTAGAACTGGTTGGCGTAGCCGGACGCGCCCAGGCTCCACAGATAGAGCACGGCGGTGGCCGCCAGCAGGGCCCACAGGGCGGGCCGCGCCCAGCGCGGGTCCTCCGGCCGTCCCCGCCAGGCCCGCGCCAGGCGCGAGCCGCCGGGTGCCCGCGGCCCCGGCCGGGGAGCGGCGGCGGGGGTCGGCGGCGGCCCGGCTTCGCGGGTGCCGTAGTCGTAGGTGGTCATCGATCGGTCCTCGGGTCGTGGTCGGTCGTGGCCCCGCTGTCCGACGGGAAGACCCAGGCCCGGAAGAGCAGGAAGCGCAGAACGGTCGCGGCGAGGTTCGCCGCGATCAGCACGGCCAGTTCGGTGCCGTGCGAGGCGGTGCCGGGGACGGCGTCCAGGGCGGCGAGGGAGCCGCTGGTCAGCACGAGGCCGATGCCGAAGACGACCAGCCCCTGGGCCTGGTGGCGCATCGCGCGGTCCCGGCCGCGTACGCCGAAGGTGAGCCTCCGGTTGGCCGCGGTGTTGCCGAGTGCCGACAGCAGCAGCGCCAGGGCGTTGGCCACCTGCGGGCCGGTGCCCATCCGGAAGAGGGAGTACAGCAGCAGATAGACCAGTGTGCTCAGCGCGCCGACCACGCAGAACCCGACGAGCTGGCGGGCCAGGCCCTTCGGCACCCCGCTCAGCTCCCGGTCGCGCGGATCGTCGCCGAACGGACGGCGCACCCGGTCCAGCGGCAGCGCACCGGTGGCCAGCGCGCGCCCCACCCGCCACACGCCCTTGAGGTCCTCCGTGGCCGTCTTCACGATGTGGACCGTGCTGTTGGGGTCGTCCACCCAGTCCACCGGCACCTCGTGGATGCGCAGCCCGGCCCGCTCGGCCAGCACCAGCATCTCGGTGTCGAAGAACCACCCGGTGTCCTCGACCAGCGGCAGCAGCCGCTCCGCGACGTCCTTACGGATCGCTTTGAAACCGCACTGGGCGTCGGAGAAGCGGGCGGCCAGACTGCCGCGCAGGATCAGGTTGTACGCCCGCGAGATGAACTCCCGCTTGGGCCCGCGCACCACCCGTGAGCTGCGGGACAGCCGCGATCCGATCGCCAGGTCGGAGTGACCGGAGATCAGCGGGGCCACCAGCGGCAGCAGCGCCTTGAGGTCCGTGGACAGATCGACGTCCATATAGGCGAGCACGGGCGCCTCGGACAGCGACCACACGGTGCGCAGCGCCCGCCCGCGCCCCTTCTCCTCCAGCCGGACCGCCGTCACCTCCTCGATGCTCTCGTCCAGGCAGGCCGCGAGATCGGGCGTGCGGTCCGTACTGGCGTTGTCGGCGATGGTGATCCGGAAGCCGTACGGGAAGGTGCGGGCCAGATGGTCGTGCAGCCGTCGTACGCACCGCTCGAGGTCCGCTTCCTCGTTGTAGACGGGGATGACGACGTCCAGCACCGGACGGCCGCGCACGACCGTCACCGGCCCGCGCACGGGCAAGGTCTGCAGGGGTGTCTCGGGCGGAGCCCCGAGAGGGGTGTCGGTTCGCATGAGGTCGACGGTCGCGAGCCGCGCTGTCACGGCTGTGTGGTCAGCCTGTGGCCTGCCTGTGAGTCCGTCACGCCCGGGTGAACGACCCGGTGCACGGGCAGGTGGACGCCGAACACGGTGCGCCCCGGCACGCTGTCCACCGTCACCTGCCCGTCGTGCGCGGCCACGACCGCGTGCACGATGGCCAGGCCGAGCCCCGTGCTGCCCGCGGCGCGGGAGCGCGAGGCGTCACCGCGCGCGAACCGCTCGAAGACATGCGGCAACAGCTCGGACGGGATGCCCGGACCGTCGTCCTCGATCTCCAGCGAGACGTACGAGGGCGGCTGGGGAGGGCCGAAGGCCCCGGCGGCGCGGGCGGCCGCGTGCGGGGAGCCGTAAGGCGTGGCGTACCTCTGGGCGGACGGCGAACCGCGCCCCTTACGGTGGCCATGGGACGACGCCCCGTACGGCACCCCATGGGAGAGCCCGTACGGCGCCGGATACGGCGAGGGGTAAGGCGACGCCTGGGGCCCGGCCTGGGGCCCGCCCCACAGCACCCGCGCCGTGACCGTGGTGCCGGCCGGGGTGTGCGTCCGCGCGTTGGCGAGGAGGTTGACCAGCACCTGGCGCAGCCGGGCGTCGTCGCCGTGGACGACCGCCGGTTCATCGGGCAGCTCCAGCCGCCACTCGTGGTCGGAGCCGACCGCCCGCGCGTCGCTGACGGCGTCCACGACCAGCGGGGACAGATCGACCTCCGCGCATTCCAGCGGCCGTCCCGCG
The DNA here is from genome assembly GCF_055597465.1 of Streptomyces yongxingensis. Lineage (NCBI taxonomy): Bacteria > Bacillati > Actinomycetota > Actinomycetes > Kitasatosporales > Streptomycetaceae > Streptomyces > Streptomyces yongxingensis. Next base: position 5,879,253 of record NZ_CM145717.1, on the reverse strand, counting down.
TCCAGCCGGGCGAGCAGCAGGAGATCCTCGACCAGCCCGGTCATCCGCCCGGCCTCGGACTCGACCCGGTCGAGGGCATGCCGGGTGTCGGGCCCGATCTCCTCCCGGCCGCGCCGGGTCAGCTCGGCGTAGCCGCGGATCGAGGCGAGCGGCGTACGGAGCTCATGGCTGGCGTCGGCGACGAACTGCCGCACCCGCGTCTCGCTCTCCTGGCGGGCCGCGAGCGCCGACTCCACATGGCCGAGCATGCGGTTGAGCGCCGCGCCCACCTGGCCGACCTCGGTGCGCGGATCGGACTCCGAGGCGGGGACCCGCTCGCGCAGCGCCACCTCGCCGCTGTGCAGGGGCAGTTCGGAGACCCGGGTCGCGGTCGCGGCCACCCGGCGCAGCGGGCGCAGCGAGATGCCGACCATCGCGGCCCCGGCGATCCCGGCCGCGACCAGACCGGCCGCGGTCACACAGACCTCCACGAGGATGAGGGTGTTGACCGTCTCGTGGGTCTGGTCGAGCGGGAAGGCGAGGATGATGCCGCCGTCCCGGTGGTCCCACTGGGCCACGGCCCGATAGCCGCCGAGGCCGGGCAGATCGATGGTGTGCACCTTTCCGTCCAGGGGGACGGCGGCGATCGCCTTCCGCTGACCGCTGGTCAGGGGGTCCACCCGGTTCTCGGCGTCGACCTCGTTCGTCATGGGCGAGTCATTGCTCTTGCCGGACATGGAGATCTCGCCGTCCTGTCCGAACCGCGCCCCGACCGTGCCGATGGGCTGACCGGGCGAGGCGACGAAGAGCACATCGTCCCGGGGGAGGTCGCGCGCCGGACCCGGCTTGTTCAGGAACCGCCCGACGGACACGCGCAGACCGTCGTCCACCTGACCCTGGAGGTACGACTGCAGGGCGAGGGTCGTGACCGTGCCGATCACCGCGCAGACCACCGCGATCAGCGCGACGGCCGAGACGACCAGGCGGGTGCGCAGGGACCAGGGGCGGCGCCCGGCCCGCTGAGCGCTCCCGGCCCGTCCAGCGCGCCCCGCCCGCTGAGCACTCCCCGCCCGCTGAGCACTCCCCGCCCGCTGAGCGCGCCGGGCGTGCGCGCGCCCCTGCGCCGCTCCCGCGCCCAGAAGCGGCTGGGAGGCACCGGGCATCCCGGGGGCGCCGGACGGCTCGGGTACGCCGGGCGTGTCGGGGCCCCGGGGCGGCCGGGGCGGGGGGTGCGCCACGGTGTCTACTCCCCGGGCTTGATCAGATACCCCGCGCCCCGCCGGGTGTGGATCATCGGGCTGCGCCCCGCGTCGATCTTGCGCCGCAGGTAGGAGATGTAGAGCTCGACCACGTTGGCCTGACCGCCGAAGTCATAGCTCCAGACCCGGTCCAGGATCTGCGCCTTGCTGAGCACCCGGCGCGGATTGCGCATGAGATAGCGCAGCAGCTCGAACTCGGTCGCGGTGAGATGGATCTCCTGTCCCCCGCGCGACACCTCGTGGCTGTCCTCGTCCAGGATCAGATCGCCGACGGCCAGCACCGACTCACTGCGCGCGGCCGCCGCCCCCGACCTGCGCAGCAGCCCGCGCAGCCGGGCGACGACCTCCTCCAGGCTGAACGGCTTGGTGACGTAGTCGTCGCCGCCCGCCGTCAGCCCCGCGATCCGGTCCTCCACCGCGTCCCGCGCGGTCAGGAACAGCACCGGGACATCGGGCAGTTCGCGGCGCAGCCGCCCCAGCACCGTGAGCCCGTCCATGTCGGGCAGCATGATGTCCAGGACCACCGCGTCCGGGCGCAGCTCACGGGTGATCCGGATCGCCTCCGTGCCGTCACCCGCGGTGCGCACCTCCCACCCCTCGTAGCGCAGCGCCATCGACAGCAGGTCGGCGAGCGCCGACTCGTCGTCCACAACCAGCACCCGGACGGGGCTCCCATCGGGGCGCAGCAGCTCGGTACGCCCATGAGGCGAGGTCGGCATCATGGCCTCCACCCTCGGAGCGGGCCCTGAGAGGTCCCTTTCGGCTGCCTGTGAATTACCTGAGAATCCTGTGTAGGCAGGGACGGGACCGGCCGGAAGGCGCGACCACGGATCCGGGGCACGGAACTCCTGTGGGGGCCACGGAATATCCGGAAGGGCTCTCCGCGCTTCCCTCTGTATGACTTCTCGTCCCGCACTTGGCAAGATCGGCATCTGGACCGCGGCCCTGAAGACGGACTTCGCCCCATCAGAGCAGGTCAGCGAGGCGGCGGCCGAGCTCGACGAGCTGGGGTACGGCGCCATCTGGCTCGGTGGCAGCCCCAGCCCGGATCAGGCCGGAGTCCTGCTGGACGCCACCTCCCGGATCACCGTCGCGACCGGAATCCTGAGCATCTGGGACCACGAGGCGGCCTACGTCGCCGAGCGGCACACCGCGCTCAACGCCGCCCACGACGGCCGCTTCGTCCTCGGCCTCGGCGTGAGCCACAGCGCGCTCGCCGGCGAGCGCTACCAGCGCCCGTACACGGCGATGAAGGAGTACCTGACCGCGCTGGACTCCGCCCCGGCCCCGGTCCCCGCCGCCCAGCGGGTCCTGGCCGCCCTCGGCCCCAAGATGCTGGAGCTGTCCCGTGACCGCGCGGCCGGCGCGCATCCGTACCTCGTCACCCCGGAGCACACCGCCAAGGCCCGCGACGTCCTGGGCAAGGAGGCCGTGCTCGCGCCGGAGCTGAAGGTCGTCCTCGACACGGACCTGGACCGCGCCCGTGCCACCGCCCGCGACTACCTCGGCCGCTACCTGGCGCTGCCCAACTACACCAACAACTTCCGGCGGCTGGGCTTCGAGGACGCGGACTTCGCGGACGGCGGCAGCGACCGTCTCCTGGCCGCCATGTACGCCATCGGTGACGCGGAGGCGATCCGGGCGCGCGTGGACGAGTTCCTGGCCGCGGGCGCGGACCACCTCGCGATCCAGGTGGTGAGCGACGACCCGCTGAAGAGCCTCCCCCGCGAGGAGTGGCGCACGCTGGCCGAGGCGCTGCCACTGGACAAGAGCTGACCGATCCGCTCAGGCGCCCCCGCCCGGCGCCGGCGCAGGCGCCGGGCGAGCCTCCTGTTCAGAACAGCCGCGCACGTTCCCGAACGGGCGCATCCGGAACCGGCACACCGCGTCATATCCCGAACAGCCGGGCCGCGTTCCCGTAACACACCCCGCGCAGCCACTCCTCGTCCTGCCCGACCCGCGTCAGCGCGTCCAGCGCGTGCCGGTACCCGTACGGGATGTTGGGGAAGTCGCTCCCGAACAGCACCCGGTCCCCCAGGGCCGCCAGCCTCCCCCGCTCCGACCGCGGAAACGGCCACCGGCTCTCGGTGAAGTCGGTGAACGCCATCGTGGTGTCCAGGTGCACCCCTTCGTACCGCTCCGCCAGCCCCAGGAAGTCCGCGTACTCCGGCAGCCCCATATGCGCGATGATCAGGCGCAGCCGAGGATGACGGGCCAGCACCCGCCCCACCGGCTCCGGTCCGGTGTACGTGCCCGGGTGGGGCCCCGAGCCGCAGTGGATGACGACGGGTGTCCCGCTCTCGGCGAGCACGCCCCACACCGGGTCGAGCAGCGCGTCGCCCGGATCGTACGCCCCCACCTGCACATGGGCCTTGAACACCCGCGCCCCGCCCTCGAGCGCCGCGCGCACGTACCCCTCCACACCGGGCTCGGGGAAGAAGGTCGCGGTGTGCAGACAGTCGGGCGTACGGGCGGCGAACTCGGCCGCCCAGTCGTTCAGCCACCGCGCCATGTCGGGCTTGTGGGGGTAGAGCATGGCGGTGAAGGCCCGCACCCCGAACGTCCGTAGCGTCGCGAGGCGTTCGTCCTCCTCCTCGCGGTAGGTGATGTGCCAGCGGGGCTCGACGGCGTCGAAGAAGGCCCAGACCTTGTCCAGTACGCGCTGGGGCATGAAGTGGGTGTGCACGTCGATGAGTCCGGGCAGCCCGAGTTCCTGCCAGAACCGCTGCACCGACACCACGGCGGTATCGTCCATACGGATCACGGTAGTTGCCCCGGGCGTATTGCCACAGCCTCGTCTCAAGCTCTCGCCTCGAGTTGATCAGAGCCTCGACCAGTGGTTTTGTCACGCCCATGATGATCTGTAGCAAGATCACCACAAGGGGATCCGAGAAGGTGAACTGACGCCCCGTGACCGGCGTATCCAGCTACGGCGGTCACCGCTCGCTCGACGTCGTCACCGATCGACCACCACCGACCACCGGGGGACCGTCCATGCCCAACCGCCCGCCGCGCGCCGCCGCCCGCTCCGGAACCGCTCTCGTCTGCGCCCTCGGCGTCACCCTCCTCGGCCTCGCCACGGCCGGCTGTGAGGACGACACCGCCGCGTCCGGCCGACGGCAGCCGGCGACCCGCGCCGACATGGCGGCCGACAGCGACGGCGGCAAGACCCTCCGGCTCGGCGAGCCCACGTCGGTCACCTACAAGCGCGGCTCGGACCATATGCGCGGCGCCCTGCGGGCCACGGCGGTGAGCGTGCGCAAGGGCACCCACGCCGAGCTGAGGACGGCGGGTGTGGAGCCGTCCGACGTACGGACCACCCAGCCGTACTACGTCACCATGACCTTCGAGAACATCGGCGAGAACTCCCTCCACTACCCGTTCCTCAACACCCCCACCGGCCTCGAGGACACAGGCGGTGTGGACGACCAGCCGCTCATCACCGGCGACACCGAGGTGGCCGCCTGCCCGGGCAAGGACCCGGACGACTTCGCGGTGGGGGCGAAGGTCTCCCTGTGCAAGGTGTTCCTGGTGCCCAACGGCATACGGCCGTCCACGGTGACGTACAGCACAGGCGATGACACCAAGCGCCCGGTGAGCTGGAAGGTCAGGCGCTGACGGCGGCGGGGCCCTCGGCGTGACCGAACGACCGAGGGCCCGGCACTGAAGAAGTGCCGGGCCCTCGATACCTGAGTAGCGGGGACAGGATTTGAACCTGCGACCTCTGGGTTATGAGCCCAGCGAGCTACCGAGCTGCTCCACCCCGCGTCGGTAGACGTAACTCTACGTCGTTCTGCCCGCCAAGGGAAATCCGCTGCCCCCACACCGCCGTCACCGGAGGCCGGCCGCGAACGAAACCACCCACGACAGCGCCGAATTCCAGTTGATGGCGACCTCATTGGTCGACCACGAGTCAATGTCGTCGACGTAGCAGAACTGCGGCTCGGGGTGATGCGGCGGATCGACCGTGTAGTCGAACAGCATCCTCTTCGCCTTCGGGTCCTGGACCTTTCTGTTCGCGCCGCCGGCGATCGAGCCGGCGGGCGGCTCCGGGAACGCCGGGTCGGCCTCGTGACCGTAGATTCGACTGTGCTGGTTGTGGGAAGGGCGTTCGCCGTACCCGGTCACATAGGAGTGGTTGAGGGCGTTGCGGCCGAGGATGTAGTCCAGCCCCTCCAGCGCCCCGTCCCGGTACCGCTGGTCGCCGGTCAGGTCGAAGGCCGTCGCGATGACGGCGAGCTTGTTGAGCACCGCGCTGTTGGAGCCCCACTCGAGCTCATCGCCCGTGACCGGTATCCCGTACGCCTGCTCGCGCGCCGTCGCCAGGTACCCGTCCGCGGCGGCCCGCACCGAGGCGCGGACGGCGTCCCGTTCGGCCTCCGGCAGCGTGCTGGGCACGGTCGCCAGGTCGAGCCGGCCGAGCGCCGCGACCTGCTGCCAGCTGAACCCCTCCGGCGGGAACGGGTCACGCTCACCGATCCGGTACGGCGAGGTCCGCAGCGCGTCGAGGTAGGTCTGCTCGCCGGTGGTGAGGAACAGTTCGGCGGCGGCCCAGTAGGTCTCGTCGCACACGTGGGCGTCGTCGTACGCGCCACCTCCCTCCACCTCGCCGCTGGCGAACATGTCCTGATGGGCCTGCGCGGCCTCCCAGGCGGTACGGGCCGCGGTCAGGCAGCGCGCGGCGAAGCCCGGGTCGTAGGGCGGGTACAGCCGGGCGGCCTGCGCGGCCGTCGCCGCCAGGTTGAGCGTCGCCGCCGTGGACGGCGGATGCAGATGGCGCGTCTTGTCGTCCCGGTCCGGGGACAGCGGCAGACCGGTCCACTCGTCGTCGTGCACCTTGTGGTGGGCCATCCCCTGGAGGGGCTTACCGGCCGGCACCTGCATGCGCAGCAGGAACTCCAGCTCCCAGCGCGCCTCGTCCAGGATGTCCGGTACGCCGTTGCCGCGCTCGGGAACGCGCAGCTCGCCGTCGCCCAGCCCGTCCGGGCGCGCCCCGGGCGCGGTGCGGGTCCGTTCGTACTCGCTGAGCAGCTGGTAGACGGCGATGCCGCCGTTGACCACGTACTTGCCGTGGTCGCCCGCGTCGTACCAGCCGCCCCGCACATCCAGCGCGTAGTCGCCCTCACCCGGTCTGCAGGGCACATTGGTGTCGCCCGTATTGGGAGGGACACCGATGTGCCCGGCCGGCCGGCCGTACCCGGGCGCCAGCTCGTCGCTGATCGGGATGCCACTGCGCTGCACGTAGAAGAAGTGCAGGGCGTCGGAGCGCAACTGGTCATACAGGGCGGGAGAGATGTCGAACGGGTAGCTGGTCTGCCCATCGGCGGTCAGCGTGTACCCGGCCCCGGCCTCCGTCACCTCGCCGAAGTCCACCGTGTGGACCCGCTGCCCGGAGGAGGTGTCGCTCCCGCGAGGCGTCGACGTGCCGGACCCGACGGTGACACCGTCACCTCTGTTCACCTGCCAGGGGACCGGCCCGGCGGCATCGGTCACGACGGTCGCGCGTTTCGGCCCGAAGGGCAGATAGCCGACCTGGTTGACCCGCACCCGCGAGCCGGTGTCCGGTACGTACCGCGGCAGTGGATCGCCGCCCAGGAGCGATACGTCGTCCAGCCGGAACACCCAGGGCTCGGGGTCGCCGCCGATGTGGAACGAGACCTGGCCGTACTCGGTGTCGAGGGTCGAGGAGAACGTGAACGTGTACCGCTGCTCCGCGTCGAGCGGGATGTCCTGCGTCAACGTCGCGGTGTACGGATCCTTGCTGAGCTGCACCTGGGCCTTCACCGTCACGGGCCGGCTCGCCGAGGCGCTGAACGAGAGGGTGTACGACGTGCCCTGCCGCAGCGGGATGTCGTTCTGCCCCACGAGGACGTCGGACGGGCCGGCCGTGCCCCCCGGTACGTCGGCCAGCAGTCTCTCGTCGACCACGGAGAGCCGGGCGGCTTTGGAGAACCAGAAATCGGTCTGCTCCGCGAATCCCCCGTTGAAGACCTTTTCCTGTGGATTCATCGCCATATTTCCAGCGTGCCCAGTGCTTCCCCGGCCCGCCACACGAGCAGCCGAACCCCCGGGCCGCCCCGGGCATTAGTGGAGCGTTAGCCGTACGGCGGTAGATCATCAGCGGTGACCGGCAGCCTTGTTCTCACGAGCCCGAAACACCACGTCACGAGAACGGGGAAGACCATGTCGCACCGCACCGCCCTCCGCCACACGCGCCACGCCCGCAAGGCCGCCGCCGCCATGATCATCGCTGTCGCCGCGCTCGGGCTCACCGCATGCCAGGACGGCGAGACCGGTTCCTCGTCCTCACCCTCCACCTCCGCGAGCGCCGCGCAGTCCCCCGCACCCACGGCGAAGACCCAGGACCAGGCCCAGGACTCCGCCAAGGGCACCCCGTCGGGCACCCCCAAGAAGCCCGGGATGAAGTGCACGAACCAGATCAACTACGCCGGGGACTCCAGGTCCAACGCCGAGATCAACTCCATCGGCGAGGACACCGGCTACTGCCCGGAACCGGAAAAGGGCAGCACCCCCTCGGGCACGCCCAAGAAGCCCGGGATGAAGTGCACGAACCAGATCAACTACGCCGGGGACTCCAGGTCCAACGCCGAGATCAACTCCATCGGCGAGGACACCGGCTACTGCCCGGAACCGGAAAAGGGCGGCACCCCCTCGGGCACCCCCTCGGGCACCCCCAAGAAGCCCGACGTGAGCTGCACCGACCAGATCAACTACGCGGGAGACTCCAGGTCCAACGCCGAGATCAACACCATCGGCGAGGAGACCGGCTACTGCCCGCCGGTCCAGAAGTGAGTTCTCGCGGCGACACCGGTCGGCGTCCACGGTCACGGTGCGGGCGGCGCCGCCCGTACAAGGCCCGTCTGGTAGGCGATGACGACCAGTTGGGCACGGTCGCGGGCGCCCAGCTTCGTCATCGCGCGATGAATGTGGGTGCGCACGGTCAGCGGGCTGAGCGTGAGGACCTCGGCGATCTCGGTATTGGACCTGCCCTCGGCGGCCAGGCCCATCACCTCGCGCTCGCGGACGGTGAGCTCCGACAGGCGTTGCGGGGGCGCGAGGTGGGCGTCGGGGGCGGGGGACATGAGGAAGTTCGTGATGAGGGTGCGGGTCGCGGCGGGTGACAGCAGCGCATCGCCGGAGGCCACCGTGCGCAGGCCGGCCAGCAGGGTCTCGGCGGTGACGTCCTTACCGAGGAAGCCGCTGGCACCGGCGCGCAGCGCCTGGGCGACGTAGTCCTCGGTCTCGAACGTCGTCAGGATGAGGACGCGGGTGGCGGCCAGCTCCGGGTCGGCGCAGATCGCGGAGGTGGCGGCGAGACCGTCCGTGCCCGGCATCCGGATGTCCATGAGGACGATGTCGGGATGGTGGGCGCGGGTCAGCTCCAGCGCCTCCGCACCGTCCGATGCCTCGCCGACCACCGTCATGTCCTCGCAGGAGTCGATCAGGATCCGGAAGGTGGCCCGCAGCAAGGTCTGGTCGTCGGCGAGCAGCACCTTGATGGTCATGACTCTTCTCCTCCGGCTGGAGCGCCTGTGGCGCCTACGGCCGCTTCGGGTGCCGAGGGCTGGAGCGGCAGCGCGGTGGTGACCTCGAAGCCGCCCTCGGGGCGGGGTCCCGCGCGGAGTTCGCCGCCGATGGTGCGGGCGCGTTCACGCATGCCCATGACGCCGAAGCCCTGGCCCGGCGCGGCCTCTGCGGCCTTGGTGGTCTCGGTGGCCTTGGCGGTCTCGGTGGCCTCGGTGGCCTTGGCGGCCTCGGCACCGCTGATACCGCCGAGGGCGCCGTCGGTGTCCGGGCCGTCGTTGCTGACCGTGATCAGCAGGCGTGATCCGGAGTAGGCCAGATGTACCCGTGCGGAGTCCACGGCGGCGTGCTTGGAGACGTTGGTGAGCGCCTCCTGCACGATCCGGAACGCGGTCAGGTCCACCCCGGGGGAGAGCGGGCGGGGCTCCCCCGTCGTGCTGACCGTGACGGCGAGCCCCGCGGACGCGCACGCCGAGACCAGTTCGGGCAGTCGGGCGAGACCGGGAGACGGCTCCAGCGATGCGGAGGCCGGATCGCCGTTCTGGCGCAGCAGCCCCAGCGTGGCCTTCAGCTCGCGCAGCGCGGAGGACGTGGTGCCGGTCAGGTCGGTGAGGATCTTCTTCGTCTGCTGCGGACTGGTGAGCGCGAGGTGGGCGGCCGTACCGGCCTGCGCGTTGGCCAGGGCCATGTGATGCGCCACGACGTCGTGCAGCTCGCGGGCGATGCGCATGCGCTCCTCTGTGACGCGCAGCCGCGCCTCCTCCTCCCGGGTGCGCTCGGCGTGTTCCGCGCGGGCCTGCACCGATGCCAGGTAGGCGCGGCGCAGCCGGGTCATGTTGCCGGCGGCGAGCGGCAGCAGCAGCCAGAAGAAGGGGCCGATCGTCCGGAGCACCAGGGACAGACGGTCCATGGAGTCGGAGACCGCTGACGCGACCATCAGCGCCGCCATGATGGTGACGCCGAAGACGCGCGTGGTCTTGCGGTCGGTGAGCGTGGCCAGCCAGTAGAGCGCCGCCATGACGGGTCCCAGCAGCAGGGGGGTGAGCAGGTACCCCAGCACGATAGCGATCGCGGTGCAGACCGCGGTCACGACGACCGCGGTGCGCGGATGGCTCCGGTACTTCAGCAGGGCGAGGCAGGACACGCCCATGAGGACGGTGGCGGTCTTGTCCTGGTCGGGTGGGTGGGCGCCGGGCAGGGTGAGGTTGCTGCCGAGGACCGCACAGCCCATCAGTGCCAGGACCAGCACCACGTCGATGACGTGGGGATAGCGGTCGGCGTACTGCTCGAAACGGTCCGTGTAACGCTCAAGGCTGGTGCTCATCGGCTGGGCTCTCCGCTCGGTGCTGTGGGCCATGGTGACCGATTCGGCGCCCTCTGAGCCACCGTGACGGATTCGGCGCTCTGTGAGCCACCGTGACCGTTTCGGCGCCCTGGGGCCACCGTGACCGTTCCCCGCGCGGACCGCCGCCGGGGCCGCCCATGTCGTGCGCCACGGGCGGCCCCGGTGGGGGCGGGTCCGGCGGTCGCTCAGGTGCGGGCCACTTCCAGGCCGGTCGCCCCGGCCGGGTCCGATTCCGGTCCCGATCCCGATCCCGGTCCGGATCCCGGTCCCGATTCCGGCCGGCGGCCGAGCGCCTCACCCTCCACGTCGACCTTGGGCAGCAGCCGGTCCAGCCACTTCGGCAGCCACCAGGCCCTGTCGCCGAGCAGGGCGAGCACGGCGGGCACGATCGCCATCCGTACGACGAAGGCGTCGAACAGGACGGCGGAGGCGAGCCCGAACCCGATCATCTTGACCATGGAGTCGCTCTCGCCGACGAACCCGGCGAACACCGCGATCATGATCAGCGCGGCGGCCACCACCACGCGCGCGCTGTGCCGGAACCCGGATGTGATCGCCTGGCCGGGCCGCTCGCCGTGGACGTACGCCTCCCGCATCCGCGAGACGAGGAACACCTCGTAGTCCATGGCCAGGCCGAAGATGATGCCCACCAGGAAGATCGGCATCAGGCTCATGATCGGGCCGGTCTGCTCCACGCCCAGGAGTTCGGCGCCGTGGCCCTGCTGGAAGACGAGGACGACCACGCCGAGGGAGGCCAGCACCGACAGCAGGAAGCCGAGGGCCGCCTTCAGCGGGACGAACAGCGATCGGAAGACCACCAGCAGGAGCACGATCGCGAGGCCCACCACGACGACCAGATAGGGGATCAGCGCGCCCTGCACCTTGTCGGAGACGTCGATGTTCAGCGCGGTGGTACCGGTGACCTCGAAGGTCGCCCCGGTCTCGGACTCGGCCCCGGGCCGCTCGCCCCGAATGGTCGTGACCAGGTCCTTGGTCCTTTCGTCGGTCGGCGCCGTGGCCGGCACGACCTGGAAGACGGCCGTGTCACCGGCCTCGTTGAAGCGGGCCGGGGAGACGGAGACGACACCCTCGGTGCCGCCGATCTCCTTCGCGACCGTGTCGGCGGCGCCCTTCGGGTCGGTGTCCCCCTTCGCGTCCACCACGACGGTCAGTGGCCCGTTGAAGCCCGGCCCGAAGCCCTCGGCGAGCGCGTCGTAGGCCCGGCGCTCGGTGGTGGAGGTCGACTTGGCCTCGTCCCCGGGCATGCCGAGCTGCAGGTCCGTCATCGGCACCGCGAGGGCACCGAGGCCCACCACGCCGAGCAGCAGCACGGGCAGCGGACGCCGCAGCACGAACCGCGCCCAGCGGCTGCCCCCGTTGTCACGGGTGCCCTCCTCCTCGATCCGTCCGCTCCTGCGGGCCCGCCGCCGGAGCACGGCGTTCGGCCAGAAGCCGAGGAACGCCGGGACCAGCGTCAGCGCGACCAGTACGGCGACGACGACCGCGCCCGCCGCGGCCAGGCCCATCTTGGTGAGCATCGGGATGCCGACCACCGCGAGTCCGGCCAGCGCGATGACGACGGTGAGCCCGGCGAACACGACCGCGGAACCGGCCGTTCCGACCGCCAGACCGGCCGCCTCCTGCGGCACCCGGCCCTTGGTGCGCTCCTCGCGGTAGCGGGAGACGACGAACAGGGCGTAGTCGATGCCGACCGCGAGACCCAGCATCATCGCCAGGGTGCCGGTCGTCGTGGACAGGCCCAGCGCCTCGGACAGGGTCAGGATGGTGGCCATGCTCACGCCGACGCCGATGACGGCGGTCAGCAGCGGCAGTCCTGCGGCGGCCAGCGAACCGAAGGTGACCAGCAGCACGACGGCGGCTATCGCGACACCGATCACCTCGGCCGCACCGCCGGGCCCGCCGCCGTCGTCCATCGCGCTTCCGCCGGCCTCGACGGTCAGCCCGGAGTCCTGGGCCGTGTGGATGGCCCGCTCCAGTTGGTTCTTGCTGGTGTCGGTGAGGTCGTTGGCGGCGACCTTGTAGGTGACCGTCGCGTAGGCCGTTGTGCCGTCCTTGCTGACGGCCTTCGCCCGGAACGGGTCGACGGCGCTCGCGACCTGTGTCCCGTCGGCCAGATTGGCCACGGCCTTCTCGACGGCCTGCCTGTTCTCGGTGGCGGTGACCTTCTCACCGCCCGGCGCGACGAAGACGACCCGGGCGGTCGCGCCGTCGGCGGAGGCTCCGGGGAAGCGCTGTTCCATCAGGTCGAACGCCTTCTGGGACTCGATGCCCGGCATCGAGAACTCCTCGTCGGAAGCCCCCGATGCCTTGAGCGCGCCCAGCCCGACGGCGGCCAGGACGGCCGCCCAGACCAGGGCGACGTACCAGCGTCGCCGAAAGGCCAGACGGCCCACTTGGTAAAGGAAAGTAGCCACGACAGGAGGTCTCCGCATCTGGTGCCGACTGTCCGCATCTGGTGCCGACTGTCCGCCCAGACTCTCCGGGAGCGGGCCGCCCTGTCGTCGTGCGCCTGCCGACATTTCGCGCTACTGAGAACGCAGTACGCACCGCCCGGGCGGGTCCGCCGCTGGTACGACGCACCCGCCCGGGTGGCGACAAGGACCGTCGGCCGCTGTCGTCATCGCCTTCGCGTGATCGCGCAGGCCCGCGCGCCCGGTGGGCGGAGGGCCCACCGGGCGCGCGGAGTGCGGAACGCGGGGCTTACGGGTGGTACTTCTCCTCGACCGTCTCGGCGGCGCCGGACTTGGGGTTCATGGTGACGCGGACGGTCACGCTGTTGGTCTTCGCGGCCTTCTCCAACTGGTCCACGGTGCACTTCGCGGTGCCGTAGCCGTCGTCGCCGATGGACGCGCCTTCGGCGCCGTCGTCCTCGGCGCAGATCGCGGCCGCGCCGAGGATCCGCGTGGCGTTGGCGACAAAGAATGCCTGCTCCATGCCGCCGCTCTCGGGCTTGACGGTCAGCTTGCCGGGCGCGAGGTACTTCAGCGTGCCGACGAACGTGCGGTGGTTCCCCGCGTTGGCGGCGCCGCCCCCGGAGGAGGCGGACCCGCCACCGGTGCCTGCGGCGGGCGGCGCCGTGTCGGTCTTGCCGCCGCCCTGGCCCTGCGAGCCGGAGTTGCCCCCGGAGTTGCCCCCGGAGTTGCCCCCGGAGTTGCCCCCGGAGTTGTCCGAGGAGGAGCCGCTGGTGGGCTGCGCCGAGGCCGAGGAGCCGGAGGCGTTCCCGGAGTCGTCCGGCCCGCAGGCCGTGGCCCCCAGGCTCAGCGCGGCGGCGGCGACAAGGGCGGCGGCGATACGGCGGCCGGCGCGGCCGCGGAAGCGGTTGGTGGCGGTGGCGGTGTTCATCGTGACCTCTCGTTGCTGTGTTCTGTCCGTCTCGCTCCCGGACGACAATCAGCTTCGAAGATCGCGTTGGCGTTCTGCTAACGGACAACTAATACCGTGCAGCGGCGGCGCGCCCAGTGGCCCCCAGGCCAGGGCCGCGTCGCGGCCGACGGTGTAGCGGGGCGAGGCTTTCCGGCGGTCACGGCCTTCGCGATCACCCGGGCCGCGTCGTCGGCGGGCCCGCCACTCCTTATGTGGACGGCGGACTGCGCGTTGGTCGCCTGGATCAGGACGATCCCCGGTTGCTCCCGGCCGAGGAGCCGCGCCGCGCGCTCGCCGCGCTGCCCGGCGATTCGCGGCGCTGCTGCTGACCAGCACGCACGGCATGACGGGCATGGAGGTCAGCGGGCGCCTCCCCGCGGAGAAGTGGCACGTCTCGGCCGAGGGTGAGTATGGGTACTCAGGCGTGCGAGGGCCGTGCTGTGCAGGGTGAAGCCATGGTGAGCAGCAGGCTGGGCCGCTGGGCAAAGGGCATCGTCGTCTCGGCGGCCGCCGCCCATGCGACGTACTGGATCTGGGAATCCGCCGAGCGGTGGGAGTCAGAAGCGGAACAAGCCAATCCGGATGGGGGCATCGGCGCAGGGTTCATCGAAGGGACGCTGGCCACACTCGCCTGGTTGACGCTGGTGCCGTTGCTGCTGTGGGCGGGAATGCGGCTGCTGCGGGAGCGAGACAATCAGCTGCTGGTGAGCATGGGATCGGCGACGTGGATCGTTCTCGGGACCCAGATGACCGCGGGCGGCATCAGCGGGATGGAAACGGAATTGTTCCTTCTCGCCTTCACTCTGCTCAGCGGCTTCCTGGCGATGTTCCGCCCCGCCACACCGGAGGAGGGGTGATCGACCGCGCCGTCCCGGGCTGATGCCACCGCGGAGGAAAATAATGACCGCCGAGACATCCACCCCATTGTGCGAAGCGGCGTTTTATGACCTGTCTCAGAGGTCGATACGGTCCGATTCATGGAGTGGAATTTTCTGACGGCCGAAAAACTCGCGGCTGCCTTGCGTGCCGGTGAAGTGAGCTCGGCGGAACTGACCGACGAGGCGATCGCCCGTATTGAGCGGGACGACAAGGCGATCAACGCGATCTGTGTGCCGGACTTCGACCGTGCGCGGGCCGCCGCGCGCGGTGCCGACCAGGCGCGCGCCCGCGGTGAGGACCGGCCGCTGCTCGGCATTCCGGTGACGGTCAAGGAGTCCTATGACATCGCCGGGCTGCCCACGACCTGGGGCATGCCGCAACACCGGAACTACCTACCGGCCGAGGACGCGGTGCAGGTGTCGCGGCTCAAGGCCGCGGGCGCGGTGGTGCTCGGTAAGACCAACGTGCCCTTGGGGCTGCAAGATGTGCAGAGCTTCAACGACGTCTACGGCACCACCAATAACCCGTGGGATCACGGTCGCACGCCGGGTGGATCCTCCGGCGGATCGGCGGCGGCCCTGGCGTCCGGGTTCGGCGCGCTGTCCATCGGCTCCGACATCGCCGGTTCGTTGCGCACCCCCGCACATTTCTGCGGTGTCTACGCGCACAAGCCGACACTCGGGCTGGCGGCGAGCCGCGGTATGGTCCCGCCGACCGCGCCGGCACTGCCGGTCGAACAGGACCTCGCCGTCGTCGGCCCGATGGCGCGCACGGCCCGCGACCTCACGCTCCTGCTCGACGTCATGGCCGGACCGGACCCGCTGACGCTCGGTGTGGCGCACGACGTGACGCTGCCGCCCGCGCGCCACGAGCGACTCCGCGACTTCCGGGTCCTCATCCTCGATGAGCATCCGCTCATTCCGACCGGGTCCGCCGTGCGGGCGGGCCTGAACCGGGTGGCCGACGCGCTTGTCGACGGCGGCGCCCGCGTCGAACGGCACAGTCCGCTGCTGCCCGATCTGAGCGAAGCCGCGACGCTCTACATGCACTTGCTGTTTTCGGGCTTCAGCGCGCGTTTCCCCGTCGAAGCGTACGAGCAGTTCCGGACCCGCGCCGCCGCGCTGGGCGCGGACGACCGGAGTCTCGACGCGGCGCGGCTGCGCGGCATGGTGTTCAGCCACCGCGACTGGATCGAGGCGAACGACCGTCGCGAGCTCCACCGCCACGGCTGGCGGCGGCTCTTCGCCGAGTTCGACGCCGTGGTGTGCCCCATCACTCCCACTCCCGCGTTCCCGCACGACCACAACCCCGATCGGCTGGAACGCCGGATCGACATCGACGGCGCCGCGTACCCGTACCTCGACCAGCTCGTCTGGGCCGGTCTGGCCACCATGCCCGGCCTACCCGGCACCGCCATACCGACGGGCCGGTCCCCCGAGGGTCTGCCGGTGGGAGTGCAGCTCATCGGTCCGACGTTCGAGGACCGCACCCCACTGCGGCTGGCCGAACTGCTCGAGCAGAAGATCGGCGGCTTCCAGGCACCGAAGTAGGGCGCACGCTCGGCGGGATGCGAACCCGCAACCTCTTGATCCCTGGGTTCGACCAGCCTCTGACGGCGAACCAGGAACCTGTCGAACGGCCATGCCCAACCATAGGCGGCCGACGACCGGTGGAGCAGTTGTCCGGTCCGACCGGGTGACGCCGCGCGCGAACGGGTGATGCAGGTGCTTTTCCTGTTTCCAGGTGGAAGGGAAAAAGTGGCATTCATGCGCAAATGGAACGCATGAACCCCGGGAGGAAATATGCCGATACAAGCGAGCGCGCTCGTGCGCGGCAGCTCGGTACTGATAACCGCCCTGGCGACCGTCGCCATGCTGGCCACCCCCGCCGAAACCACCGAAGCCGAAGCCCACGGCGGGCGGCCAGGCGACGGGCGGGCGGCCGAGACCAGGCAGATCGCGTCCTCGGTCCTGGACGCGGACCAGAACGTCAAGTTCACCCTGACCGCGATCCGGTCCGCCGTCGACCCGCTGCGGGCCTCCGTCCGCCTGAAGGCATTCGTCCGGCAGCACGGCCGGCTCGTGCTGTCGGATGAGGTACGGGTCGGCGCGGTGGACAGCTGGTTCTGGTTCCCGGTCACCGGGCGGGGCGCGATCTGCGAATTCTCGACGGCGAGCACCAACCCCGCGCCCGTCACCACGAGCCTGCTGATCACCCCGGCGATCGGCTGCTCGCCACCCCAACGCTTCGAGCTGCGGAACGGGAAGTTCAAGGCCGACGGCCACAGCGCACGGGCCCCGCACGGCGGAGTGAGCACTGGCGGTGGCGGCATGGCCGGACGGACCGCCCCCCGGGGAACGCCGACCGGCATGTAGGGCGCTACCCCCGCACGGCCCGCCGGTCGCCTTCGCAGTGACCGGAGCCAAGGCTTGAACCGAGGTCCGGCTCGATGACTTCGCCACCGAGCCGGACCTCGTCACCATCCCATCGCATACGCAAGAGGCCCCTTCCGATGATCGGAAGGGGCCTCTGAGCTGCTGCGCGCTCGGCAGGATTCGAACCTGCAACCTCTTGATCCGTAGGTTCGGGCAGGGTGCTGGCGCGGAACTCGGTAACGGTCCGTCCTGGTGCTCATGTCGGGCCAATGACCGGCGTCGAGTGCCGTCGTTGCCGTCAGAAGCACGCGCCGCCTGAACGTACGCGCCCTCGGTGGAAGACCCGAATAACCGCTGGCGCACACGGGCTGCCGTTGGGGAAGATCGGCCAAGCACGCGACATGGGTGCCCCGGCCTGCTTCTTCGCCCGCGAGCGGGCCGCGTTTGTCACGGGAACCGTGCTGCTGGCAGACGGCGGCAACTCCCGTGGAGTCAGCTGACGGAGGCAGATTTTGAGCGACGAAGCGTTACCGGCGACGCAAAGCGCACAAGCTGTGGGTCCGGCCCGGAACACTGTCAAGGCCAACTGGGCCCGCACCTTTGCGGGCGTGGCCACGTCCCTGTTTTGTACCTTCACCTCTTTCGGACTCGTGATCCCGGTCATTCCCCGACTAGTCACCGAGGAACTACACGGATCCGCGTTCCAGGTCGGGGCGGCCTTCACGGTCTCGGGTGTGGTCGCCCTGCTGGTGCGACCGTACGCGGGCCAGCTGGCCCAACGCAGGGGCAGCAGGCCGGTGATGCTGCTCGGTTCCGCCCTCATCGTCGTCGTCGCCGGGCTCTACGCCCTGCCGCTGGGACTGCCGGGGCTCTTCGCTGCGCGGCTGGTGATGGGCGTGGGAGAAGCGCTGCTCTTCACCGCAGGCTCCGTCTGGACTGTGTCCCTGACGCCGACGGAACGCCGCGGACAGATCGTCGGGTTCTACGGGCTGGCCATGTGGACCGGCCTGACCGTCGGACCGGTGTTGGGGGAAGTGGTCTTCCGAAGCGGCTCGTTCGGCGCGGTCTGGGTCACGGCCGCGGTGCTGCCCGCTGTGTCCGTCGGCGTGCTGTTGTTCCTGCCCAACAGCGCGCGCCGGGGAGCCGCCGTGTCCACCCGACTGCTGCCGCCCTCCTCCGTGCTGCCCGGGCTCTCCCTCGGCTGCGGCGCGTTCGGCTATGCAGCAGTCGCCAGCTTCGGAGCCCTCGCCCTCACCTCGCGAGGCATCGACAACGGGTCCTTACTGATCAGCCTGTTCAGCGTGGCATACGTCAGCGTGCGTCTGCTGGCGGGTCGGGTTCCGGACCGTATCGGCGCACTGCCCGTGATCGTCGTCTCCGCCTCGGTGGAGGCGATCGGCATGGTGCTCATCGCTTTCGCGCCGGTCCTCTGGGTCGCGGCCGCCGGGGCGCTGATCGCAGGGGGCGGATTCACCTTGCTCTACCCGGCCCTCGCCCTCATCACCATCGACACCGCGCCCGAGGAAGAGCGAGGCGCCGCGCTCGGCGCCATCACGTCCTTCTTCGACGTCGCCGTGGGCGTCGCGGGGCTGCTCGGGGGCGCCCTCGCCGAAGTGAGCTACACGGCGACCTTCCTGCTCTCCGCAGTGGCCGTACTCGGCTCACTGCTCACCGGCACCGCCGCAGCCCGTCGACGCAGCAAATACACCAGCCTCTCCGCCTCCTGACGCCTGGAGTGCGAGAGCAGACGGATCCGTGGAGTGGTGCGCGGAGCCGCTTTGGCCTGGTGTTTCTCGCCTCTCCAAGCCGCCGGGCTGCGGCCCGATGTCCTGGCCGGTCACTCCATCGGCGATCGGCGCGCGCACGAGTCCTGCGATACGGCGTGCGCACTCCCGTTGGCCGACTCGCGCCCCCCGCGCCCCGGAGAGAACCTTAAAAAGGGATCTCAACATCGGTTTCGTCGAAGTGGTCGACCGACTGCGTGGGCCGCATTCCCCTGGAGGAGGGGGTCATGTCATTTAACTTCGAAGAATTCCGAAGAAGGCAGAGTCGCAAGGCTGCAATGGACGCCCAAGCACGCCAGGAAGCGAGAGATGCGTGGCTCGAACAGAAATGGAGCACCGAGCGGAATCAGTATCACGCCATGCTAGCAACATATTGGATCAAGTTCCGGTGCCCTATATGCAAAGGCCCTCCGAAATTTGGGCCTCGGAAGACGACAATCTCATACGGTTCCTGGGATGACGAGCCAGAAGAAGTAGAGCAAGTTTGCTGGTTTCCGCAACCTCACGACATGGCGGCATGCCAATACTGCGAGCGAGTCGTCCACGTGAACGATAAATGCGGCCAGAGCACGGGCCCTATGATTTGCGCTAAATGCGCAAAGAGAATTGACTCCAACCGGGAACCGTGCAGCGCCCTTTGGAGAAAGTGGATAGCGCCGAAATATATCCAGTACCATTACTTTGGCCCCTCTAGCGAAGACCCATAAATACCCCGCTATTGGCACTGGGAAGCTTGCTCCATGCCAGACGGGGGGCGTTAGCCCGCGCTCCGCATGTCCTACCCTGCTCATCATGATCCGAGCTGTGGTTTTCGATGTCGGTGAGTGCCTGGTCGATGAGACGCGCGAGTACGGCACGTGGGCGGACTGGTTGGGGGTGCCCCGGCACACGTTCGCGGCGATGTTCGGCGCTGTGATCGCTCAGGGTCGGGACTACCGCGAGACGTTCCAGGTCTTCCGTCCTGGCTTTGATCTGTACGGAGAGCGGGAGAAGCGGGCTCAGGCTGGCCAGCCCGAGCACTTTGATGACAGTGATCTGTACGCGGATGTGCGTCCGACGCTGACGGCGCTGCGGGACGCTGGGCTGTGGGTGGGCATCGCGGGCAACCAGACCGTACGGGCAGGGGGCATACTGCGCTCGCTCGACCTCCCGTCCGACTTCATCGCCACGTCCGATGACTGGGGCGTGTCCAAGCCCGATCCGGCGTTCTTCTCCCATGTGGCGGACGCGGCTCCCTGCCCGGCCGAGGAGATCCTTTACGTGGGTGACCGGCTGGACAACGACATCCGCCCGGCGGACAAGGTGGGTATGAAGACGGCGCTGGTCCGGCGTGGACCGTGGGCGACGATTCAGTGGGATGAGCCGGATGCCGTCGCGGTGCCGACCTTCCGCGTGCACAGCCTCGCCGAGCTGCCGGGGCTGGTAGCCAGTCTCAGCGCTGAAGAGCGCTGACGGTCGTTCCCCAGCCGTACATGCGGTCGTCCAGGCTGCGGACGTACGGTTCGTCTCGCCATGCGTGCAGTCGCTTGCGGACGTCGCGGATGCGGTCCATGCCGACGGCGTACCAGGTCACGCTGAGCTGATCGAGTGCTTCGTTGGCCCATCGGCAGGCTTCCTCTGGCCTACCGGCTGCGGCCTCCACGGCGGCCAGGTCGCCGAGGATGATGGTCCGCTGCTTGCCGTCGTCGGCGGGCAGGTTGTCAAGGACTCCCAGCAGCGTGGTCCGAGCCTGGGCCGTGTGTCCGGCGGTCAGCTGGGTGTTGCCTTTGAACGCGGCGAGGCGGACGGGGGTGAACCAGTCCATCCACACCGGGCATGGCTCGTCCGTATCGCCTTCGGCTAGTACGCCTTCGGCGTGGGAGATCAGGCGCAGTGCCGTGCGGGTGTCGTTGCAGCGTGTCATGCATTCGGCCTCGACTGCGTCAAGCCAAGCCAGCATCATCGCGGGGGCGTTGCCCCGGCGGGCGTAGGCACGGGCAGCAGACATGCGCTCTTCGGCGTCTTCCCTGTGGCCCTCCCAGCCTGGGATGAACGCAGTATGAGCCAGGATCGCCGCTCCCAAGAGCGCGTCGTCGGCTTCCCCGGCGGCCTGGAGGCCACGCACAAACGCGTGGTTCGCGGCGTTGGGCTGCTGGAGGTCGAAGAAGTCGATACGTCCGGCGAGAAGGTAGGACTCGGCGAGTGCGGCGGCCAGGGCGGTACGGCAACGGCCGGTTGTCTCACCGATGAGCGCTGTGCCCAGACGTGTGTGCTCCACCACGGTGGCGTGGAGTTGGGAGGGCTGCACGGACCAGTACAGGCGTCGGTGAGCAGCCGTGATCGCGGCGAAGTCGCTGCCTACCGTGGCTGGTTGTGTGGCATTGTTCGCGGTGGGAAATGGCCCGGGGGCGGGTCCGATCGCGGGCGCTCCCGATGCTGCGACGGGTCGCCGACTGGCACCCTCCCGCGTCGAACTCGTGCCGTCCCACGGGGCGGTGAAGCCCAGTTCCTCGATGGACTGGCCCAGGAGATGCGTCAGTACCCGCTGAACGTCAGGCTGCGGCCATGGTGGATTCGCTGACTCCCAGCGGCGGACTTGGCGCACGCTGATCTGCAACGACCGTATGCCGAGCTGAGGAGCGGTGTTACGGATGGCCTCCGCCAACGCTTCCTGAGACGCGTATCCCGCCGCCTGCCGGGCGGCCTTGAGCCGAACGTTTCCCACTGGCCTGGGCACTGGACTTCCTCACGGTTTCGATGGGGCTGGTCAGCTCCGCCAACGGTAGCTTTAAAGGGCCCATTTGGGGACCCTCACCTTTCTGACCTCGCTAGTAGGTCCCATAGATGTCCTCTTTGAGTCCTCTAAGCGGCCTTCATTAGGACGTCCTGTAACCCCACCATGTCTAAGGCCGGACAGACAGCAAACATGCGGGGTGAAGGCCATGAGCGCGGCGGTGCAACGCGCAGGCGAGCAGCAAGACGAAGTGGACGTCGAGGAGATCAAGAGGACGATCGTCAACGCCTTAGTGACGCGGACGGTACTGCCGCCGTACGAAGAACTGCGCGACCTGCACAAAGCGTTGCTGGGGCACATTCACACGTTGATGCCACTGGCAGAGAAGCGGATCGACCGTCTGAACCGGGCCACCGTGGCCTGGTACTCGAGGCGCAGCAGGTTGAACACCATTCCGCATGAGGTGCGTCAGGGGCTGGGCTCCGGCTTGCGGTCGGCTGAGTGGCACGTTCGGAGCTTGGGCTACACGTGTCAGTTCCTGCTCAACAACTCCGGTTTCGTCCAGGAAGGCGACGGGTGACCTAGAGACCGGGCGGGAGCTGCTGCCCATGGGAAGGACCCGCAGCTCCCGCCCTCCCTGGGCACGGTGACTGCGCGGCGGACAACGCCCCGTTCGCCTCGTGGATGTCACCCACCACGCCCAGGGGCGGCGGACACTGCCCCGTCCGCTGTCAGCGGTCCGGCTCCCCATGCCCGCGCCCAACAGACGATCCGCGAGGCCGGGAGTCGGACCGCACAGTAGAACAACCGCATACGCAAAACCGGGCTACCCCTCAAAACCCTGGCAGGCCAAGGGGTAGCCCGGTGGGAAGTCCGTGATCAGGACCCCGGTGCCGATGGTACCGGGGTGGTTGTCGTACTCGTTTCGACGCTGCCTATTTCCAGGTGAGTTCAAGCGGAGCAAAGGGGTGGTGACGAGTGCGAGGCAGATACGGAGTGGCGGGCTCGATGGTGGCGGTCACCAGAGCGTCTACGACACGCAGGTCGGCCACCGGGATACGGAAACCGACGCGGAGCGACCACGACGGCCTGAGCCACCGCGCGGCAGCAGCTGCTCCCCGCCCGCCAGGACCGGGCAGTTCGGTCTGCTCACGCGCTCGCATCCGTGACGGCGACAGTACGGCGGCCGGCCGTATCGGGCCGGGGCCGACGATCGACATACCCCCGGCCGGGCACCCCTCCCCTCCCCGCTGGCCGTTCCTACGCGCACAACGGCGATGGCCGCAGTCGGCGGACGGCCAGTCATGTAAACCGCTCCGCGTAGCCGCCCCTCGACGGCTGGCAGGACTGGGCACGTGGCCTTGGCCGTGTTGCTACGTCGGCGCGTCCACTGCGGTCGGCAGGAGCTCTGTGGGAGCTGTTCCAGATGCTGACTGCGCTAGGTGCGCTGCTGGTGCGGGGTGGCGCGCTGAGTGGCATGGGGGCGCCGCTGAGCGGGGCGGCAGACAGGAGCGGGCGGCGGCCACGGGCCGCCAGCGCGCGCGGCCCGCGCAAGCGGGCCGCCTTGATCCAGTAAGGAAACTCTGAACAGCTCGCACCAGAAGATCGCCGGAGGATCGCAATGCGGGGTGCGCGCGACCAACGCGCAGACGACAAGGGGGAACTGGTGCTGGCCGAGCAGGAGCGGGCGCTGTTGGCCGAGATCGCGGCCATGACTGAGCGCCTGCGCGGTGAACTGGAGGACATTCGTGCGGAGGTGGCGGAGACCCAGGAGGAGCGGGCTACGAGTCCTGCCGCGCCTTCAGTTCGGCGACTTCCCGCTTGAGGGTCTGGACCTCCGCGTTCAAGGTGCGGAGCTGGTCCCGGACCTCTAGGAGTGCTTCGGTGATGGTCCCGGTGGGTTCTGTGCTCGCTGAGGCCTCGCCCCTTCCGACCGTCTCGATCAGCTCGCCGCCGGGGCCGATCACGTCGGCTACGTAGCTGCCGCGCCCCTGCACTGTGTAGATCAAGCCCTCTTCGCGGAGCTACATCGCACGCCAGACCGAACGAGAGGCCGCCTGATGGGCAAACGCGAACGGCGGAGGAAGCATCTACCAGCGCAAGGATGGGCGTTGGGAGGGCATCGCGTACGTCCTGACGGCCGACAGCACGCACAAGCGGCGCAGCGTCTACGGGAAGACCTGAGATGACGCCCACGACAAGCTGACCAGGCTCAAGGCCGACTCCAACAACGGACTTCCCGTCGCCACGAGCAAACAGAGCCTGGGCGACTTCCTGACGTACTGGCTGGCCAACGTCGCGCGCATCAAGGTCCGTCCGGCCACGTACGCCGCTTATGACTCCCTCGTGCGGAACTACCTCGCTCCGGGCCTCGGGAAGAAGAAGCTGACGCGGCTCACCGCACGGGACATCCGGGCCTTCCTCGCCGCCACGGCCCGTACATGCCAGTGCTGCGCTCAGGGGAAGGACAAGGCGCGCCCGGAGCGGAAACGCCGCTGCTGCGCGCTGGGCAAGTGCTGCAAGTCGTACCCGTCCGACCGGACCGTGCGGTTTCTCCTCGTGCTGCTGCGGGCCGCGCTGGAGCACGCGGTGCGGGAGGACGAGCTACCGCGCAACGTGGCCAAGAACGTCGAGCTGGGCATGGGCACGAAGCGCGAGATAGAGCCGCTGACCGTGCAGGAAGGGCGTCAGCTCCTGATGGCGGCGCGAGGTAACCGGCTCTGGGCGGTGTACGAGCTGGCCGTACGGATCGGTCTGCGGCGCGGTGAGGTCCTGGGTCTCCGGTGGAAGGACGTGGACCTGGCCGACGGGACGGTCACTATCCGGCAGACGCTCCAGCGCGTTGGCGGTGAACTGCTGATCGCCGCCCCGAAAACTCAGAGGTCCGCCCGGCGGGTGGCGCTGCCCGCCGAGTGCGTGACGGCGCTCCGGGCTCGCCGTGTCCAGCAGCGCGGGGATCGGATGGCGGCGGGAGAGAAGTGGAAGTGCGGCGGCAATGATCTTGTGTTCACCACGAAGAAAGGGACTCCGCTCGAGCCGCGCAACCTCAACCGCGCCTTCACCCTCCTGTGCGACAAGGCGGGGGTCCGCCGCGTCCGCTTCCACGACCTCCGGCACACCTGCGCGTCCCTGCTCCACGAGCAGGGAGCCGACGCCCGGATGATCATGGAAGTCCTCGGGCACAGCTCGATCCGCGTGACGATGGACATCTACACCTTCGTCCGGCTGGACTCGCAGCGCTCCGCCTTCGACCGCGTCGGCGATGCCCTGCGTGACGGCGACGGCCCGGACGATGACGACAGCGCGGGTGGTGCCCTGGTCGCCGTCTGATCGAGGCGCGCGGCGGTTGCCGTCAACGACCGCCGTCAACGGTCAACGCAAGAGGCCCCTTCCATTACTGGAAGGGGCCTCTGAGCTGGTGCGCGCTCGGCAGGATTCGAACCTGCAACCTCTTGATCCGTAGTCAAGTGCTCTATCCGTTAAGCTACGAGCGCTTGGCTTCCCGGCGGTTTTTCTTGCCGGTCGGCGTTGCGGGGACAACATTACATGACCTGCGCCGTGAGGCGAAATCCGTTTCCCCCACCCCCACTGACCTGCGAAAACTCCATTTTCGGGGGCTCGCGGAGTCGGCGTCGCGAGACCTCGGGGAGCTCGCTTTCGCGTCGCTGGGTGCTTGAGGAGCGAGAGTGGCGACTACGGAAAGCCACGGGATAGCCACCTTGCGTTTCCCCGTCAGTCGCTCCACGTCGCCTGGTCCGGAGCGCACGACCACGGTCGCCGGCGTAGCCGTAGTAAGGGGAGCATGGACGGGCGGGCGCCGGCGTGTCGGTGCGGTCGCGTGATCATTCGTGGCGGGCCCGGAAACGACGCAGGGGGCCCGCGCCCTAGGCGCGGGCCCCCTGTCAGAGAGCGGAGGCTGAGGGATTTGAACCCTCGATGGGCTTTAAGGCCCAAACCGCATTAGCAGTGCGGCGCCATAGACCAGACTAGGCGAAGCCTCCAACACACCGGTCGCTCGCGCGAGCGCGAGGTGGCGTGTGCAGATGATGTCACAGCCCAGTGGGATGTCACCAATCGCGGACTACGGTACTCGGCGGGCGGGGCCCATCGCAAAGCCCTTGTGGGGGGTCTTGTGGGGGGGGTGCTGGGAGCGCGCCCGTACGGCGGAGCGCACTCCTTACGGCCGATTTTACGGCCGAGGGGAGCCCGTACGGCGAGCACAGCCCCTTACGGCGGAGCAACGCGCGCGGCGGCGGCGCGTTAGACGGGGCGGGGGCAGCGCGCCCCCGACTGATCACACCAGGAGTGCCCCCATGCCCCTGCTGCACCGCCTCGCCGTCACCGTCGCGCTGACGACCGCCGCCACCGCGGGCGCGCTGGCCCCCGCCGCGGCCACGCCGCTGCCGCTGCCCCTGCCGTTCGACGGGGAGAGCGCCGACCGGCTCGTGATCACCGTGAGTGAGACCGGTGAGGCCGACGACGCCGCGACCTTTCTGCTGAGCTGCCACCCGACCGGCGGTACGCACCCCCGGGCGCGGGCCGCGTGTGCGGAGCTGGACTCGCAGACCGTGTGGGGCCGGGATCCGTTCGCGCCGGTGTCGCCCGACGCGATGTGCACCGGGCAGTACGGCGGGCCGGCCACGGCTCGGGTGACGGGCCACTGGGCGGGGCGTCCCGTCAACGCCTGGTTCAACCGCACCAACGGGTGTGAAATCGCCCGATGGAATCGGTTCTCCGTCGTTTTGCGCACGCCTGGGAGCTGACCTGCGGATTGGGCCGGGACTGAGAGGAGAAGAGCCCGGTGAAGTTTGTCCGGGCGTGCGTCGAGACGCGTACGTCGCGCTGCGACCTCCCTCTCATCCGCCGTCGCGTCCGGCGCTGGTGCCCGTAGACTCCCCTAGAGACACTCCGCAGATGGGACGGCAGAATGACCGCGGGTGTCAGCAAGGTGCGGTAGTCAGGGAGGAAGCGTCGTCGTGAGCAGCAGGCCATCCCGAGGCGCTGCTCGCCTCGCGGCGATACTCGACGCCCTCCCGGACGCGCTGTTGCTGGTCAACTGCAATGGCACGATCGTCAACGCCAACCACCACGCGCTGGAGTCCTTCGAGACTCCGGGCACCGCCCTGGTCGGCCGTGGTCTGCTCGATCTGCTCCCCTCCTTCGATCCCAATCGCATTCCCGGGTCGATGCGGCGCCCCGACGCGACACAGGGGGACGGCAGCAAGCCGACCCGGATGATGGCCCGGCGCACCGACGGGGCGCAGTTCCCCGTCGAGGTGACCAGCGCGAATCTGGAGGACGGGCGGACTCCGTACGCCGATCAGTACAGCTACACCGGCGATGAGCTGCTGATGCTCATCGTGCGCGACCTGACCGGGACGCTCGACACCGAGGCCGAACTGGCCCGCCAACAGCGCCAGACCGAGATGATCCTGCGCGCGGCGGCGGAGGGCGTGGTCGGCGTGGACACCGAGGGCAAGGTGGTCCTCGTCAACCCGTCCGCCGCGCAGATCCTCGGCTACCGGGCCAGCGACATGGGCGGTCAGGAGCTTCACTCTCTTGTACACCACTCGCGCCCGGACGGTTCCCCTTTCCCGTACGAGGAATCGCCCCTCGCCGACACCCTCCGCTCCGGCCGCAAGCACCGGGTGCGTGGCCAAGTGCTGTGGGCGAAGGACGGCAGCCAGGTCCCGGTCGATCTGACCACCGCGCCCGTACGCGACGGCGACCAACCCGTGGGCGCCGTGCTGACCTTCACCGACCGGCGTGCCGAGAAGGCCATGGCGGCCAAGCACGCCGAGGAGATCGAGAGCCTCACCACCCGGCACACGGAGAAGGTGGAGAGCCTCACCGCCCAGCACGCCGAGGAGCTGGAGGAGCTCACCACCCAGCACACGAAGGCCCTGGAGGAGCTGCGGACGCAGCTCGCCGAGGAGCGCGCGCGGTACGCGGCACAGTTGGAGTCCGTCACCGCCCGGAACAGCCAGCTGCTGGCCGTGCTGGACCAGTCCCTGCGCGGACCGCTGCTGGAACTGCGCGGTGAGCTCGGCGTGCTCGCCGACGACCCGGCCGGGCAGCTGTGGCCCGAGGCCAACCAGATCCTGCACCACCTCGCCGCCGGCTACACCCGGATGACCACGCTCGTCGACAACGTCCTGAGCTATCAGCGGCTCGACTCGAGCGGCGAGGAGCTGGCCCGCCGTACCGTCTCGATGGACGAGGTCGTATCGGCCAGTGTCGAGGGCGCGGTCGAGCTGATCGGCCCGGGGCGCGCGCAGTTCGCGGTGCACGCGCCGCCGATCGACGCCGAGGTGGACGCGGAGCGGCTCGCCCAGGCGCTCGCCCATCTGATCGCGGACGTGGCCGGGGTCGACTCCACCGGCAACGCCGCCTCGGGCGTCGCGGCGAGCGACTCGACGATCGTGGTCGCGGCGGCGCAGCGCGGCGATGTCGTACGGATCGAGCTCCGCGGGCCGTACGCGGGCGGCGACCCGGTGCACGAGCCGATCGTGCGCGGGATCGTGCGCCTGCACGGGGGCGTGCTCCAGACCCACGAGATGCCGGGCATGGGCGGGCACGCGTATGTCCTGGAGGTGCCGATTTCGGCGGCGGCCGCCGCCGAGCAGGAGCGCGTGGACGGCGACGCCGCCGGACCCGGCGACGGTACGCGGGGGCAGGGCACCTCGGGCGCGGGCACCGGTGCGGGTACGGGTGCCGGTGCGGGTACGGGCACCGCGGGCGGAAGCGCCTCCGGCCAGACCCCGACCGGACGCCGCGCCCGGCGCGGGGCGGCCCCCAGCGACACGCCGGGCGACACCAGCGGCGGCGGCACGCAGGGAAACGGCACGCACGGCAACGGCACGCAGGGCGGCGGCACGCAGGGCGGTACGCCTCCGCCCAATCTCCGTAAGGCCGACCCGCGTACGGCCGATCCCCGTACGGCCGACCCGCGCACCGCCGCTCAGCAGGGGGCGGCGGGCGCGACCCCAGCCGCGCCCGCCGCGCTCCCCGCGGTCGTCGGCGAGAACGCCGCGGCCCAGCAGCAGAACGCGGCCGAGCCCGCGACCCCGCCGCGGCCCACCGGGCGGCGCAGGGCACGCCCCCATCCCGACGAGGACCCGGCGGCGGCCGCGGCCGCGTACCCCGGCCAGAACGCCGAGGGAGCCGCGACCGGCAGCCATCGCCACGCTCGCGGCGGCGCACCGGAAGCGCCCGGTCCGCAGCCGACGGGCCCCGCCGCCATGGGCGTTGTGCCGCCTCAGGGCATTCCCGCCCAGCAACAGCCCCAGGGCCGCCGCGCCCGGCGCGGCGCCCCGGCGCGGGAGCAGGGTGGGCCTCAGGCCGCCGGCGCCCCCGCCCCCGCGCAGGGCGCGGGCGGCCGACCCGCCCTCGCCCTGCCCGCCGCCTCCTCCGACACGCCGCAGCAGCCCGCCCAGCCGGGCGCGTCGGGCATGCCCGCGCTGCCCGCCGCCCGCACCCCCGAGGAGCAACAGCCCAACTGGGGCCAGGACACAAGCGGCGGCCAGCCGCAGGAGGCCCCGCCCACCGGACGGCGCCGCGCCCGCCGCGCGCTGGGCGAGGCCCCGGAACAGCCGACGCCCGACCAGGCCCAGGCCGGTCCGCACCCCGCGGAGACCAGCGGGCGCCCACCGGCCCAGCAGCCGACGCAGCCCCCGGCGCAGTGGCCGGACGCGCCCGCGCAGCCCCGTCCGCAGCCGCTGCCCGCCGAGGCCCCGCCGAACGCCGACACCACCCAGGGGCGCGCGATCAGCGTGCGCACCCTGGGCCAAGGGGTGCCGTTCGCCCAGCAGGCGGGGGAGCAGCCGCAGGGCCGGCCCGCACAAGGCCGGCCGCAGGGCCGGCCACAAGGACGCCCGCCGCAGGGTCAGCCGCAGACGCCCTCCGGAGGCACCAGCACCGGGGGCGGCAGGCGGCGCAAGCTGGCCGCCCGGCCCGAGATGACGGACCAGGGCGCCTCGGCCGAACTGCAGCCGGCCGGCAACCGGGCGCATCCGCACACCGGACCGCAGCCCCACACCGGACAGCCCGCGCACGGCGGTCAGCAGCCGCACACCGGACCGCAGCCGCACCCCGGTCCGCACCCCGGTCCGCAGACCGGCGCGCAGCCCCGCCCCCAGCCCGGGCCGGGGGCGCAGCCGCAGCGTGCGGTGGGCGCGTCGCAGGGCTCCGGCCGTACGTTCGCCATCGGCGCGCCGGACGAGGGCGCCGAGGGGCCGGAGCCGCTGGACGGGCCCAACGGCGCCGTCGAGATCGTCGACGACCGCACCCCGCCACCCGACGACGAGCTGCCGCCGGAGCCGCTGGACAACCCGCGCCGCCTGCTCGTGTGGCCCGCGCCGGACATGTCCACCCAGCAGGCGCTGAGCGACCGCGGCTACCGTCCGGTGATCGTGAACTCCCGTGAGGAGGTGGACGCGCAGATCGCCGCGTACCCGGCGGCGCTGTTCGTCGACCCGCTGACCGGGCCGATCACCCGGACCGCGCTGCAGTCGCTGCGTACGGCGGCGGTCGCCGCCGAGGTGCCGGTGCTGGTGACCGCGGGGCTCGGCCAGGCGACGCGCGAGGCGGCGTACGGCGCCGACCCGGCCGTCCTGCTCAAGGCGCTCGCGCCGCGCGACAGCGAGCAGCATCCCTCGCGCGTGCTGCTGATCGAGGAGCACGAGCCGATCGCGATGGCCCTGACGGCGACGCTCGAGCGGCGCGGGATGCAGGTCGCCCGCGCGGCGACGGACGCGGACGCGGTCTCGCTCGCGGCCCAGATGCGGCCCAACCTGGTGGTGATGGACCTGATGCAGGTACGCCGCCGCCGGGCCGGGATCGTCGACTGGCTGCGCGGCAACGGACTGCTGAACCGCACCCCGCTCGTCGTCTACACCTCCGCGGACATCGACCCGGCGAACCTGTCCCGGCTGGCCTCGGGCGAGACGGTGCTGTTCCTCGCGGAGCGCTCGACGAGCGCGGAGGTGCAGTCCCGGATCGTGGACCTGCTGGCGAAGATCGGCACGAACTGAGGTCTGCGGCTCTTATGCCGCACGTTCGGCTCCTGGTCCTCGAACCTGAGCCGTCTCGACCCATCACCGTTCGAAGAAGTCGGCGCGGTCGGAGGCCGGTGAGTCCGCAGGAGTGCCCGGGGCGCTGAGGGGCCGTCGCGTGTCCGGGCCCGTCAGGGGTGGAGGGCCTCGCGCAGGGCGCGTACCTGGTCGGTGAGGTTGCGTTCGCTGACGCGGGCCTGGGGGAAGAGGAGGTCGAAGCCGTGGACGGCGCCGGGGACTCGCACGAGTTCGGTGGTGACGCCGGCGGCGGACAGGCGTGCGGCGTAGTCGCGGCCCTCGTCGCGGAGCGGGTCGATCTCCGCCACGGCGATGTAGGTGGGCGGCAGTCCGCTGAGGTCGGCGGCGCGGATCGGAAAGGCGTACGGGGCGGCGTGGCTGTCCTTCGCGTAGTACCGCACGGCCAGTTCCAGCGCGCCTCGGTTGAGGACCGGGGTGTCGGTGAACTCCCGTGCCGAGGCAGTGGTCGGAGGCGTTGCGTGCTGCCCGGCAGCGCGCCCGGCTGGTTTCCCTGTGCACCGGCTCGTTCGTCCTCGCGGCCGCGGGCCTGCTGGAGGGCGGCCGGGCCGCGACCCACTGGCGCTACGCGCAGCAGTTCAGGCGGCTCTTCCCCACGGTCGACCTCGACACCAACCCGCTGTACGTCGCCGATCGCGGGATCCTGACCTCTGCCGGCGGCGCGGCGGCCATCGACCTGTGCCCGCACCTGGTCCGGGAGGACCACGGCAGCTCCGTGGCGAACCGCGTGGCCCGGTACAACGTGGTCGCGCCCATGTGGGACGGCGGGCAGGCGCAGTATGTCGAGCACCCGGTCCGGGAGGACGCGGGGACCTCGACGGCCGGGGCGCGGACGCTGATGACGGAGCACCTGGACCGGCGGCTGTCTCTCAAGGACCTCGCGGCGCACTGCCACATGAGCGTACGGACGTTCACCCGGCGGTTCCGGCAGGAGACCGGGCTCTCCCCCGCCGCGTGGCTCACCTCAGCGCGTCTTGAGCACGCGCGCCACCTGCTGGAGTCGACGGAGCTGCCCGTGGACGACATCGCGGCCAGGACCGGTCTGGGCAGCGGGACGAACCTCCGGCAGCACATGCGGGACGCCCTGGACACCACCCCTCCGCCTACCGCAGGGCATTCCGCTCCTCCGCCGCCGCGCACGCGTCGCCGTAAGGAGACACCCGACTCCTTACGGTGACCGCGTCGCTCACAGGGGCTCCCTTACGGTGGCCGTGTTGCCGACGCGCCCCCCGATCCCGGCGTCCGTCACCCCAGCGTGGTCACATCCAGCTCCCCGTCCGCGTACTGCTTTCGGATGACCTTCTTGTCGAACTTCCCCACGCTCGTCTTCGGCACCGCCGGGATCAGCGCCCAGTGCTCCGGGAGCTGCCAGCGCGCGACCCGTTCGGCGAGGAAGGCCCGCAGGCCCTCGTAGTCGATCGTGGCGCCGTCCGTCAGCACCACCGTGGCCAGCGGCCGCTCGCCCCACTTCTCGTCCGGCACGGCCACCACCGCCGCCTCGGCGACCTCCGGATGGCCCATCAGCTGGTTCTCCAGCTCGACCGAGGAGATCCACTCACCGCCCGACTTGATGACGTCCTTGGACCGGTCCGTCAGCGTCAGATAGCAGTCGGGGCTGATGGTGCCGACGTCGCCGGTCTTCAGCCAGCCGTCCTCGGTGAACTTGTCCTCGGGGCGGAACGGCTCGCCGTCCGCCCCTCCGTAGTAGGCGCCCGCGATCCACGGCCCGCGTACCTCCAGCTCACCCGGCGTCTTCCCGTCCCACGGCACGAGTTCGCCGTCCGCCGAGATCAACCGGCACTCGACGGACGACGGGAAGCGGCCCTGCGTCAGCCGGTACGGCCAGGCGTCCTCCGCCGTGAGACCGCCCGGCGGATGGGCCACGGAGCCGAGCGGAGAGGTCTCGGTCATGCCCCAGGCGTGGACGACGTGGATGCCGTGGCGCTCCCCGTACGCCTTCATCAGGGAGGGCGGGCAGGCCGCGCCGCCGATGAAGACGTTCCGCAGACAGCTCACCTCACGCGGCCTCGCGTCGAGTTCGGCGAGCAGCCCCTGCCAGACGGTGGGGACGGCGGCGGCGAGGGTGGGACGCTCGCGCTCGATCATCTCGGCGAGCGGCTCGGGCTGGAGGAAGCGGTCGGGCATGAGCATCGAGGCGCCCGCCATGAAGGCGGCGTGCGGGGTGCCCCATGCGTTGGCGTGGAACATGGGCACCACCGGCAGCAGGATGTCGCCCCCGGACATCCCGAACGACTCGGCGCTGTTGACCTGCATCGAGTGCAGGTAGATGGAACGGTGGCTGTAGGCCACACCCTTGGGGTGTCCGGTCGTCCCCGAGGTGTAGCAGAGCGCGGCGGCCTGGCGCTCGTCGATCTCCGGCCAGGCGTACCGCTGCGGCCTGCCCTCGATCAGCTCCTCGTAGTCATGGACCCGGGCGGCGCAGCCGTCCAGGACGGAACGGTCACCGGGGCCCGCGACCACGATGTGCTTCACCGTGGTGAGGCCGGGGAGGAGCGGGGCGAGCAGCGGCAGCACGGAGCCGTTGACGATGATCACGCGGTCGGCGGCGTGGTTCACGATCCAGCCGAGCTGATCGGCGGGCAGCCGGAGGTTGAGGGTGTGCAGCACGGCGCCCATGGAGGGGACCGCGAGATACGCCTCCAGATGCTCGCAGTTGTTCCACATCAAGGTGGCCACGGCCTGCCCCGGCTCGACCCCGAGCTCATCGCGCAGCGCGTTCGCCAACTGGGTGGACCGCGCCCCCACCTCGTGGAAGCCGCGTCGCTGGGGCTCGCCCTCCCCGGTCCAGGTGGTCACATGGGCCGTGCGGCCGTGCACGAGCGTCCCGTGCACGAGGATGCGGGTCACGGTCAGCGGTACGTCCTGCATCGTGCTGAGCACCGGGGCGCCTCCAGGGTTCCGGTTACGCGCGGGTCGAGGTTCCGCCGATTCTGCAGCCGACCACCTGGTATGTCACTACCCCGGGCCCCGTCGGTCCCCCCTGCCGATCCCCCTGCCGGTTCGCCCATAAGGTCACATCGGCCCCCGTCAGCCCCGTCAGTCCCCGTCAGCCCACGTAGGCCGCCATCGCGTCGACCAGGCGATCACGCCGCGTGGCCGAGTTCCGGGTCCTCGCGGAGCTTGCCGAGGGCGCGCGAGACCGCGCTCTTGACGGTGCCGATGGACACCCCGAGCACCTCCGCCGTCTGCGCCTCGCTCAGGTCCTCGTAATACCTGAGGACGACCATCGCCCGCTGACGGTCCGGCAGCCGCAGTACGGCGCGCCACAGCGCGTCGCGGAGCACCTGCCGTTCGGCGGGATCCGGGGCGGGCACCGTCTCGGGCTCGGGCAGCTCCTCGCAGACGAATTCGTCGATCTTGCGCTTGCGCCACTGCGAGGTCCGGGTGTTGACCAGGGCGCGGCGCACATAGCCGTCCAGCGCGTTGTGGTCCTCGATGCGCTCCCACGCCAGGTACGTCTTGGTCAGCGCGGTCTGCAGCAGATCCTCGGCGTCGCAGGCGTTCGAGGTCAGCGAGCGGGCGGTGCGCAGCAGCACAGGCCCCCGCGCCCGTACGTACGAGGTGAACGACGGGAACGCGGCGGCGGATACGCCTGTGCACACGGTCGTGGTCATGGCTCAACGCTAGGAGCGAGCAGGTCGGAGCGGATCGGCCATAAGTGCCGAAGGGCAATCAGCCTCAGGTTGTACGGGTGGTGCTGGCACCACCTCCTGCGGGGGGAGGGCGCGGTCAGACGGTCGGGGTTCTTCCCGGGGGTTCTCCGGGCCAGTCCCCGGGGGTTCTCCGGGCCAGTCCCCGGGAGTTCTCCGGGAGAGTTCCTTAACGGTTCTCCGGGAGAGCCCCCGAGGGGGCTTCCGGGCGAGTCCCCAAGGCGCTCGGAGATGCCTCCGAGCGCCCGAGCGTGTGCCCCACGGGCGCTCACTTGATGATCGCGACCGGTGCGTCCACCTTGTTGCGGTCGATGCGCAGCTTCCGGCCGCCGTGCGTCACATCGACGTTGCCCCGGTACTGGTGGATGCGGCGGTGCGGATTCCACGCGCTCTTGGCCAGCGTCGACTCCCCGTACAGCGACGGCTTCCCGTTCCAGCGCGCGAACCACATCACCGAGGGCAGGTCATGGACGCCGGCCCGGCGGGCCTGCTCCACATGGCGCACCCCGGACTCGGCGCTGCTGTAGAAGCCGGGGAAGAAGCCGCGCGAGCGGACTTCGCGGTTCCAGCCGCGGATGAAGGAGAGCGTCTTGGCGGCGCAGCTCGTCCGCTTCAGGTCGTACGCCTCCATGTCGAGGTAGAGCGCGCTGCGCTTCTTCAGGGAGAGCGCCTTGGCGCGCGCCACCGCGTCCTTGCCCTCCGCCTGCCCCTGGGAGAAGGGCTTGCCGCCGATGGGCACGTTCTTCTTGTTGGTGTTGCGGACGCAAGGCGACTGGGATCCGACGAAGATGGGCAGCACCTGCCACTTCATGCTCTTGACGCCGCGCATCCAGGAGACGGTGAGGTTGGGCTGGCTGGCGCAGGCCCGGCCGCGCCCCGCGTAGTAGACGCCGACGGCGCGGTAGCGGGAGCTGTTCCACGCGCGCAGGGTGGCGAGGGACGGCGCATGACAGGTGTCGAAGGCCCAGCCCTTGAAGACCTTGGCGCCCAGGGGGCGGGGGTCGGGCAGGACCTCCGCCGAGGCGGCGGGGGTGGCACCGGCGATCACGGTGGCCAGGGCCGCGGCCAGACCGGTGGCCCAGCCGGTGACCTGCCATCTGCTCTGCTTACTTCGGGTCATATGACGAGTGAAGGTGGAGCTCGGCGGCCTGATACCGCCGACACGCGCGCGGTTCAGCCGTCTGCGCCGAGGAGAAGCCCGGATGTCGGTACCCCGGTGCCCGCGGTGACCAGGGCGCGGGCGGCCCCCGGCACCTGGTTGACGGAGCTGCCGCGGATCTGGCGGACGGCCTCGGCGATCCCGTTCATCCCGTGCAGATACGCCTCGCCGAGCTGACCGCCGTGCGTATTGAGCGGCAGTGCGTCCTCGGCGACGAATCCGGGTGCCTCGCCGCGTCCGCAGAAGCCGAACTCCTCCAGCTGCATCAGCACGAATGGCGTGAAGTGGTCGTAGAGGATGGCCACGTCGATGTCGGCCGGGGCCAGCCCGCTGCCGCGCCACAGCTGGCGGGCGACCACGCCCATCTCGGGGAGGCCCGTCAGATCGTCGCGGTAGAAGCTCGTCATCTGCTCCTGGCCACGGCCCGCGCCCTGCGCCGCGGCCGTGATCACGGCCGGCGGACGCGGCAGGTCACGCGCCCGCTCCACACTGGTCACCACGATCGCCTGGCCGCCGTCCGTCTCCTGACAGCAGTCGAGCAGCCGCAGTGGCTCGACGATCCAGCGGGAGGCGGCGTGCTCGGCGAGGTTGATCGGCTTGCCGTGGAAGTACGCGGCCGGGTTGGTGGCCGCGTGGCGGCGGTCGGTGACGGCCACATGGCCGAAAACCTCGGGTGTCAGCCCATAGGCGTACAGATAGCGCTGGGCGGCCATGGCGACCCACGAGGCCGGGGTCAGCAGCCCGAACGGCAGCGACCAGCCGAGCGCGGCGCCCTCGGCGGACGGCTCGCGGTGCTGTACGCCGGAGCCGAAGCGGCGCCCGGAGCGCTCGTTGAACGCGCGGTAGCAGACGACGACCTCGGCGACGCCGGTCGCGACGGCGAGCGCGGCCTGCTGCACGGTGGCGCAGGCCGCGCCCCCGCCGTAGTGGACGCGCGAGAAGAAGGTGAGATCGCCGATGCCGCACGCCTGCGCCACGGTGATCTCAGGGCTGGTGTCCATGGTGAAGGTGACCAGCCCGTCCACGTCGGCCGGGGTGAGCCCGGCGTCGTCCAGGGCCGCCTGGACGGCCTCGACGGCCAGCTTCAGCTCGCTGCGGCCCGAGTCCTTGGAGAACTCGGTGGCGCCGATGCCGACGATGGCGGCCCGGCCGCCCAGGGTGTCCGGCGTGCGGGCGCTCATCGGGGGGCGTCCGGGGTGGTGGGGGCGGTCCCCGGGGCGTCGGCGGTCCTCTTGGGGCCCTCGCCGGTCTCCGGAGCGTCGCTGGGGAGCCGTACCGTGACCGTGCCGGTCACATGGTGGCCGATGCCGTTCTTACCGATGACGGCGACCTCCGCCGTGCCCTCCGCGACCGAGGTGACCTGACCGGTCAGCACCATCTCGTCGCCGGGGTAGTTGGGCGCTCCGAGCCGGATGGCGACCTTGACGAGCCGGGCCCGCGGCCCGAAGTGGTCGGTAATGTACCGGCCGACCAGCCCATTGGTGGTGAGGATGTTCATGAAGATGTCCGGGGAGCCCTTCTCCTTGGCCGCCTCGGCGTCGTGGTGCACATCCTGGTAGTCCCGGGACGCGAGGGCGCCGGCGACGATCAGGGTCCGGGTGATCGGGATGCGCAGTGGGGGCAGCTCATCGCCCGTACGCGCCGTCATACGACCGCCTCCTCGTCCGTACGGTCCGCGCCGCCGAGGCCACCGGGGTTCGTCTCGTCCATGCGTTATGCCTCCGCGCCCCGGAACACCGGCAGCTCCAGCTCCTCGTCCACGCGCAGGAACTCCAGCTCGACGGGCATGCCGATGCGCACCTTGTCGTACGGCACCCCGGTGATGTCGCTGACCATCCGCACGCCCTCCGCGAGCTCGATCAGGGCGACCGCGTAGGGCGGGTCGAAGGCGGGGAAGGGCGGGTGGTGCATGACCACATAGCTGAACACCGTGCCGGCGCCGGACGCCTCGAACGCCTCCCACCGCTGGGAGCCGCACGCCCCGCACCCCGGCAGCCAGGGGAAGCGCGGGGTGACGCAGTCCAGGCAGCGCTGGATGAGCAGCTGATGCCGGGCGACGCCCTCCCAGAAGCCCGCGTTGTCGCGGTTGATGACGGGGCGAGGGCGGCGGGGACGGTCGGCCGTCGGCTCCGGCTTCCGCGCGGGCTCCGGCTTTCGCGTCGGCTCCGGCTTCCGCGTCGGCTCCGGCTTCGCCGCTTTCTTGGGCCGCGCGGGTGCGTACTTGAGGATGCGGAAGCGGTGGGTGCCGACCAGCTCCCCGTCCCCGGCGCGGACGTTCATGCGGGTGGTGACGAAGTACCCGGTGCCCAGCTTGGTGGCCTTGCGTGCCGACACCGACTCGATGACCGCGTCGAAGGTGACCCGGTCGCCGGGGCGCAGCGGCCGCAGGTACTCCTGCTCGCAGTCGGTGGCGACCACCGAGGTGCAGCCCGCGTCGTCGAGCAACGCCAGCAGCTCGTCGTACGCCTCGGAGCGGGTCGAACCGCCGGGGTGCCCGGCCAGCCCGCCCATCGTCCACGCCTGGAGCATCGTGGGCGGGGCGACAGCCGGATAGGCGGGGTTGGTGTCGCCCATGGCCTCGCACCAGTGCCTGATCATGGGCTCGTTGACGGGGTCCCTGCCCGCGCCACCGCTCGCGGCCGTCCGCCCTTCGTATGCCTTCAGCCGTCCGTACAGCTCGTCCGGGTCAACGTCCAGGTCATCACGCGTCATCGCTTCCCCTGCCGCATGTCTGCCGTAGAAAGCAATCTGACTATCCGTCAGGTAAATCGACGCTGTCAAGAACGAACGCCGAAGCACGGCACACGCACGATCGCGCGATGGCGTTGATACGCCATCGCGCGACCGTACGACCTCACCCGTCCCGTTTCGCTCAATGAATCACCACAGCTCACTCAGATCGTTCGGACATCGCGCCGCTTCCGCGTTCCCTGCGTTTTCCGCGTTTCCGCGTTGCCCTTACGGGCGCTCACGGACGCCCGCGATGGCGGCGACCTGCCCCCGTGCGAGCGGGTCAGATCCCAGGAGCCGCACCCCACCCTGGACGCGGAGAACGCCGGCGCGGCGAAGGTGCGGCCGGGGCCCGTCCGGATGTCCGCCATCTCGATCCCTCCGATCCTCCGACTCCCGCGACCTCCCCGATGCCCGAAAGGTCGCGGAAGCAGAATTGCCCACCGATTCCCGGACGATGCGCGCGGGCCACTGGAATTACCACGCAAGCATGATGAACCTGTTTTAAACGCCCCATGCACCCCCACTCCCCGCGTCGCGTCGATGCGCCCGGCACACCGCCCCGCCCGGCCCCGCCCGGCCACAGGGCGAGCCTTACGAGAGACTCCGTTCCGCGTGATTTCGGCCATCCTCGGTGACTTGCCGGGCCCTCTTCCCATTACCGAACACTTGTCCGAAAATGGGTGACATGGCGAATCCCTCACTCGCCCATGCTCTTGCCCATGCCCTGACCGCCGCGGCCCACGGTTTCCGCGTGATCCCGCTGACCCGCGCGAAGCTGCCCGCCGTGCGCTCCCCTCACCACCACGACCCCGCGCCGCTGCCGTGCCGTGGCGAATGCGGCCGGCTGGGCCACGGAGTCCATGACGCCTCGGCGGACCCGGACGCGATCCGCGCCCTGTTCGCCGCCGCCCCCTGGGCCACCGGCTACGGCATCGCCTGCGGATGCGCCCCGTACCACCTCATCGGCATTGACCTCGATCTCCGGGGCGTGCAGCCCGGTAAGCCGGGAGCGCCCGGCGGCTCCCAGGGATCCGGGGGAGCGGGCGACACGGACGCTCGGGCCGGAGGGACCGGAACGGCCGGAGCGACCAGAACGGCCGGGAGCGCTGGAACAGCCGGGAGCGCTGGAACGACCGAGAGCGCTGGAACAGCCGGGAGGACTGGAACAGCCGGGGCGGCCGAGAGGGCTGGAACAGCCGGGGCGGCCGAGAGCCCCGGCGCAAGCCGTAAGGCCCGCACGGACGGTCTGGCCGCCCTCACCCGGCTGGCCCGCGCGCACGCCTTCACCATCCCCCGTACGGTCACCGTGCTGACCCCGAGCGGCGGCCGCCATCTGTGGCTGTGCGGCCCACCCGGCCTCGCCGTCCCCAACTCCGCCGGCCGCCTGGCCCCCGGCATCGACATCCGTGGGCTGGGCGGCTATCTGGTCGGCCCCGGCTCCTACGCCTCGCACGGCAGCTATCGCCTCGCGCCCGGCTCCCCCGCCTGGGCCCCGGCCCCCGTCCCGTCCGCCCTGTTGCGCCTGCTCACACCCCCGCGCCCGGCCCCGCCCCGCTCGCACCGCCCCGGTCCGCCGTTCCCCGAGCCGCATCCCGCGGCCCTGGAGGGGCTCGTACGGTTCGTCCGCGCCTCACGGGAGGGCCAGCGCAACGACCGGCTGTTCTGGGCGGCCTGCCGTGCCTACGAAGCGGGCGCGGGGCCGGAGTTGGCCCCCGCCCTGATCGAGGCCGCGCTCGACACCGGCTTGCCCCCGCGCGAGGCCCGCGCCACCGTCGCCTCCGCGGCCCGCAGCGCCGCCCGCCACCTCCAGCCCCCGGACGCGTGCGCCTGACGCCTGACGCCTGATCTGATGCCCGATGCCCGGTATGACCCCTGGGCGGGATGAACGGAGCAGAGGCGGCAGACGTATCACAGGACGCCAGAGGCGGCGCGATCCAGCGGTACACGGACGGTGACCCGTGCGCTACGGGAACGAGGAGCACTATCGTGACCACGCGACGAGGCGCTCCGTACAAGAACCGGAAGGCTCGGCAACCGGAAG
Source organism: Streptomyces yongxingensis (assembly GCF_055597465.1). Classification (NCBI taxonomy): domain Bacteria; kingdom Bacillati; phylum Actinomycetota; class Actinomycetes; order Kitasatosporales; family Streptomycetaceae; genus Streptomyces; species Streptomyces yongxingensis. The sequence continues at coordinate 5,839,297 of NZ_CM145717.1, read as the reverse complement.
GCGCAGGGACCGAAACGCGTAGGAACCAGGCGGCGCGGGGACCGAAACGGCGCAGGAACCACAGGCCCACTCGCCGGTGCGTCCGCCCCCGAGGCGGACAGTGAAGGGATTCCCGCTCTCCCCGTGATCGGTGCCCCGTGACCGGTGCTTCGGCACCGGTGCTCCGTGCCCGGTGCCCGGTGACCGGCCGACCGCCTCCAGCGCACCGGCACCAAGGCGCGATCAGGGGGGAGCATTGCACGAGCTGTACGCACAGGGGTGGTTCGCGGACGTCGCGTTACCCATAGCCGTCTGCGCGCTGGTCACCTGGATCTCGCTGGTCCACCGTTTCGCCGACAAGGGCCGCCTGCTGGGGACCGTAAGGTCCGCGTCGCTGTGCTGCGGAATCATCGCGTGCACCTGCGCGGCGGCGCTGCTCACCATCGCCCTGCTGCTGCCGCACGCCGCCGATGTGCCACCCGCCGTGGCCGCTGCCGCCGCGGGCGGGGCCCTGGCGCCTCGCGTCCGCCAGCAACAGAACCAGCAGTCCACGCCGCCCTTCGTGGCCGTGATCACGCTGGGGATCGCGGTGCTGCTGAGCGAGCTGGAGCGGCGGCTGGTCCATGACATGTACCTCCACTGCCACCGCCTGGTCAGGGACTTCGAGAACGTGGCCCAGCTGCGCATGTTCGCCTTCGAGGCCCGCCTCCACCTGCGCGGCTGCGCCCCCGCGGCCAAGGACAGGACGACGATCAACACCCTGTACGAGGAGGTGGACCAGCTCCTGGACGACGCGGCCAAGGTCGAAGCCGACATCGAGGCGAAGTGCCGGCAGCGCGAGGTCCAGGAGTTCCCGCCGGAGCTGCACGCCCCGACCCGGGAGGAGGCGGAGGACCGCCGGCAGACCCTGGCGATGGCCATGGACGCCTGCGTACGCATGCTGGAGTTCGGCTACCGCACCGGGAAGCGGAGCGGCGACCGCGAGCTCATGCGGCTGCGGGACGAGGCGCTGGCGGTACGCCCCCTCGCCACGACGGGCGCCTCGCATCCCTGAGGCGCCTCGCACCCCTGACGTGGCGCCGCACACCACCGCACACCACGACGACGCCCGTCAGGGACGCGCCCCGCGCACCCCGATGCCTTCAAGGAGCGATGCCTTCAAGGAGCGTAGACAAAGGCATCGGACCCATCGCCCAGCCCACGCGGCCGCCGAGCCCCGTCCTCCTTGGGTTCCACAAAACTGATCTTGATGTCCAGCTCCAGCGCATCGGCCACGGCAGCGAGGCTGCGCAGCGTCAGATTCTCGTCACCGGAGAGGATTTGACTCACTCGTCCCGGGCTGACGTCCATCAGCCGGGCGAGGTCAGTGCGGCTCATGCCACGCTTCCCCAGCAACCCGGCGACCTCCACAGTGGCCTGACGCGCCAACCGCGCCCCCGCGTGGTCGGCAGCCTCCGCCTTCGCACCTTTGCTCTTCCACGGCACGCTCAATCAACCTCCCAGCGCATGGTGCCGACCTCGGGCGTCGAACGCCCTCAGTGAAAGCTTCCCACCTTTAGCTACAACTAAAAGCCCACTTCCCGCCTTCCCACCCACCATCCACCCCCCAAACAGCCGATCCCCCCTCCCTGACCTGCACCAACACCCCACCCGCAGCTTTTCGGCCAGATCTGCCCACCGACCAGCCCCGCCGAACGGACGACGGCCCCCGTCCTCCGTCTCTACCATCCGCCGCGTGAAGATCGGCGAAGCAAGGCAACTCGTTGGCGAAGCCCCCTACGTACGATTCCAGAGCCCGGTCCGGAACGAGCGCGGCTACCACTCCGGGGTGTTCGGCCTGGTCAACGGTCTGGCGCGAAGCGGGAAGCTCAGCGCTGAGCAGGAACGCTTCCGACGGGCCAACAATGACTGGTACAACGCGGCCTATCCAGACCCCTCGACCGTGGATCCGACGGTCTACGACCACGAGCTCCATCCCGGAGCGGCGGCCTGGTTCAAGTCCACGTCCCGGGAACTGATCACGCGGGTGGACGGCTACCTGGAGATCCTTTCCGCTCATGGCATCGAGTGCCGGATGGTCCGGTCGTCGAATCCGGGGAGGGTGGTCTACGAGGACGAGTACCAGATCGTCGTGGTGCCGCACGAGAGAACTCGAACGCCTGAGCGAACAGCCGGAACTCACGTGAACCCACGCTGAAGAGGCGCCCCGAACCAGGGGCACCCCAACCGAGCCGGCACGCCTTCGCGCGGATACGCGAAGGCGCCTAACGGTCCTCTTGGCGTGCATCGACCAGTAACGAACCGCTACGACGGACGTCTACGAGACGTTCACCGCATTCCATAACGGCCGGCCGAACACGTCGGGCAGGGCGCATTCCCCGCTTTGCCTAACCGGCCACCTCGTACTGCCCCACCTCACGGAAGTAGCGCAGGGTTTCCGGGGAGCCGTCATCGAGGGCGGCGTTGGCTGCGGCGCGCAGGGCATCACTGATGTTCGGAGCCGCGAGCATGCGCGCTATGTAGACGGCGTCGTCCTCGGCTTGGGCCAGTCGGTAGCCGGTCTCCAGCCAGGCGCGCATCTCCTCCGGGGAGTTGTTGTCGAGGAGCTTGTTGGCCTCCTCGATGACCCGCTTGTCATTGTTCTGTGTTGCTCCGTGGAGGATGCGGGCGATGGCGACCCGGTCGTCCTCGGCCTGAGCCAGTCGGTAGCCGGTCTTCAAGAAGGTGCGCATGTCATCCACGGTGCCGTTGAGGGCCTCATTGGCCTCTCGGGCGACCCCCCGGCCGCTGTCCTCGTCCGCCAGGATGGCGGCGATCGCCGCACGCAGTTCGTCCTCCGACATCTCGTCCACCGGTGTGTCGGACACGGTCGCCATGGCGGTGGTGACCGGGGCCGCCGAACCGTTGGCAAACGCCGGGGCGGTGAAGAGGAGGGCTGGGGTCAGGGCGGTGGCCACGACGAGCAGAACGGCACGCGTCGATCTCATAGATATGCGTCTCCTGGTTCGGACTTCAGATATGCAGATGATCACCCATGCGCGCCAAAATCGCATGAGGAATTGGTTAGTCCGGAAAAGTGGGCCGCCGTTGACGAGACGCGGCAGTACGGCACATGGGCGGATTGGCTGGGGGCGCCCCGGCATCCGTTCGCGCCGATGTTCGGCGCGGTGATCGCCCAGGGCCGGGACTACCGCGAGAGTCCCTACGGCCGGAGACTGTACGGGCCCCGACCAAGGACAGCCCGCCACCCTGTTCGCCCATCCCGACACCACTCCAACAGGAGGACCCCTGTGCCGGGTGGACGGACGACGGCAAGTCGTACGAGGTGCGCGGGCTGAAGCGGCGGGCCCGGAAGACCACCCGGCCGGTGCCCATACCGCCGACGCTCGTGCAGCTGCTTCGAACGCACCTGGACGAGTACGGGACCGCCCCGGACGGGCGACTCTTCCGTGCCGTGCGCGGCCGTCGGGTGCGCTCGACGGAGTACACGGAGGTCTGGCAGGACGCTCGACGCGAGGCTCTTCCTCACACCGATTGCAACTCGCTGCTCGCCGAGGTGCCGTACTCAGCGCGGCATGCGGGCATCTCGCTGTGGGTCAAGGCAGGCGTCGATCCGGTGGAAGTCGCCCGGCGGGCCGGGCACAGCATCGCCGTGCTCTGGAAGTTCCACGCGAAGCTGCCGCGCGGGCAGCAGCACCGGGCGGACCAGTTGATCGATGATGCGCTCAACAGCCCGTCCGACAAGGCCAAATGGCCCACCTACCTGATTGGCCGGCCGTCCAGTCGGCTCCGGCAGCCAAGCGATCATTCGCCACATGGGTGTTCGATCGATCGTGGCGGACCAGTCCTTGGCGTCCGGTGTACCCCTCGGACGCCCCTCACCTGCCAACTCCCCCATCGCACACCAGCAAACCCCTAAGCCGGAAGGGAGAAGCCCTCGGGCGGCGAACCCTCGGCAAACAGCATCCGCACCCGAACCTTTCCCTCCCGTATCTCCCGGGCTCGCCGGTACTCGGGGGAGTCGTACCACTCCCGGATCCGGTCCATATCGGGGAACTCGATAACCAGGAACCGGGAGGAGTCCCAGGTGCCCTCGACGGGCTCAGGCGTGGGACCCGCGACCAGATAACGGCCGCCGTAGCTGAGAATGGAGTTCTGGGCCACGTGGGCGTAGGCCAGACCAGCCTCCTCGTCGAGCACGTCCACATTGACGATGACGTAAGCACTCACAGGGTTCCCCGTTTCCTTGTGGTTGTTGCTGCGGCGTTCGGCCTGGCCGCAGGTTGGCCGCACGCGCTGGTCAATACTGGTATTCAGGTGGGACCTGCTGAGACAGGAAGCGCGTGAGAGGAGGTCCCGGATTCGCCGGGCCCCTTCCCACCTGCGGTTTTGCTACCTGCGCGGAGGCTGAGGGATTTGAACCCTCAGTGACATCGCTGCCACGACGGTTTCCAAGAGGGCTGTAGCCGAAACGGCGAAGACCGCCCTGACCTGCGCGATCGATCCACCTCAGTGCCTGCTGAGGACTTCGTGGTCCACCAGGGGCCCACAGCACCACCCGAACGGCTCAGCAGTCAACAGTTCCGACTCCAAGGCGCCGGTCATGTCCCGCAAAGTGGTGTAGTCGAGCCGAGGGTGGCCATCGCGCCCGGATTCGAACCGGGGTTTCCGCATCGGGGCGTACCCGAGTGCCGTGTCCTAGGCCGCTAGACGACGCATGGCCAGACGGAGCGTATCCCTCGCAGGCTGGTTCGCCCACCCTTTTCTCACAGATGCCCAAGCAAGATCAATGGAGCCTGCGGAACTAGCCCATGGTCCGCCACTGGGACTTGTCGTCCGAACTGGAACGTGCGGCTGCGGCGTACCACGTGACGGCACGGTGGCCGCTGCCCGAACCACGCCAGATCTGGTCCACGCCTGGTCCACACGCGCTGGTCAACGGCGAGATTCCGGCGGCACAGCGTGAGACGGCGGACATGCGGAAGGGATGCCCCCGAACCAGGGGCACCCCTTCTGACCAGCTAGTTCGCTGACCTCGGCGGAGGCTGAGGGATTTGAACCCTCGGTGACATCGCTGCCACGACGGTTTTCAAGAGGGATGCGGTATCCCGATCTAACCAGCGTCTGAGCTGCACAGATGCGAGGTTCGCGCGTCCCCGCTGGGCGGCTGGCCCACACATGGCCCACAGGCCCCGGAATCGCGCTTCAGGAACGCGCCGCCGTGCCGACAGGCACGATCCGACTCGTGAAGCCGTCACCGCGCAATCGGTCGTACGCCTCCATCACGTCCTCAGGCACGGTGAGACTGATCATGAACCCCTGATCGGGATAGATCAGCAGCCGCTGTAGAGCGCCGACGAGCATGTCAATCACCAGACGCGGATCCCCGATGGAATCGATGTACTCCTCGAAGGTCATCGGCGTGGACGCGCTGACGAACTCCACCTCGGGCCAGAGCTTGCGCGCCGTGGCGTACGCGCGCCGCTCCTCGTACGGCTTGCTGATCAGCAGCACCGACGACACATCGACACCGGACTCTTCCAGCAGTGCCCGAGAGAAGCGGATGTTCTCCCCGGTGTTGCGCGCCTGGGGTTCAACGAGCACCGCCGAACTGGGGACCCCCAGCTCAAGCGCCCGCTCCCGGTAGTGGACAGCTTCGCCGCGCGGCATGCTCTCCCGCGTCGTCGGGCTGTTGGCCCCGGTGAACACGAGGAGCGGCACCATGCCGCGCTCGTACAGGCTCACAGCAGTATCGGCTACGCCCAGGTCGTGACTGCCCAGGCCGATGGCGACCGAGCAGGGGCGGACGGTGTGGCCCATCTGGTGGTAGCCCCACAGGCGCCGAGCGTCCGCCCATGCCTGTGCCTGGATCATTCCTGCCCCTTGTCCTGAGTTGAGTCCGGAACCTTGAAGTCGTATTCCCAGGCGAACCGCGACGCGGCATGCACGCCAACGGCGAATTCGACCACGGTACCGTCCGCCGTCCAGGTCGTCCGATGCAGCTCGACAACGGGCTCCCCCGGTGGCAACTGGAGAAGCTTCACCTCATCCGACGTGGGGACGCGCGCAAAGATCTCTTCCTTCATGTGGTCGATCTCGTACCCCGCGTCGTACAGCACCTTGAAGCCGCCGCCCCGCCCGGCGGGGCCTGGGGTCGGGTCCACCAATCGGGTGCCCTCCACGTGTTCCGGCCGGTAGTAGCTGGTCAGCGTGTGCGTCGGCTGCTCGCCCTCCTTCACGAGCCGCGCCCGCGCGTACATCTCCGCGCCGGGAGGCAGGCCGTGCGCGGCGGCGGCCTCTGGCGGTGCCTCGACACGGCTAACGGTCTGAGTCTGGTCGTCACGTCGGTACGTACGCCCGGAGGCCAGGCGGTCCGCGATGAACGCCACCTCGTCGCCGTCGCGCCACTTTGCCTTGTCGTACCGCGCGGTACCGAGCCGTTTCAGCGGAGTTCGCTGCCGGACGACGGTGCCATGACCGCGCGACGAGGTCACCAGACCCTCAGCCTCAAGAGCCTTGTACGCCGCGTGGACGGTGGACTTTGACCCCTCTCCCGCATCGACCAGGTCCCTGATGTGCGGGAGCTGCTGGCCAGGTCGGTACTCACCACTCTTGATCTGCTCAGCCAGCCTGTCCGCCAGGTCTCGCCACTTCGGCGCCATCCCATGCTCCTCTCGACTGCACCAGTGAAACACAGTCCCAGGACTGTTGACAGTCCTGGGACTGTGCGGCATCGTCTTACTCATCGCGCCGCAGTCCTAGGACAGCGGCCGACCGGAGGGCCTTCTTTGGGCTGCTCCGAGGTAGAGGGCGGGGACGCTGCAATCCCGCTAAAGGCCAGGTGGAACAGGGTTTCGGCCCGTACTGGCGAGGTGGCCCGGTGACCGCGAGCAACGGCCGGAGAGTGGGGACAAGGTCCCCCTTGCAGTGCCAAGCCCCTGTTCATCGCTCTAAAGGAGCAATTGTGATCAGACGAAAGCGTTGGGCGCGGCCGTGATCGACCGGCACGGCGGCGCCTGTGCGTCACCCCGGTTCGCGGCGTCTTCCGCCGACGAACAAACCGGTCCCCCTTCTTCCTGCCATCGCGGCGGCTAGCGCCGCGGCCGGTTGCCTCCTCCGCCCGTCCGGGCCGCCGTGTGCGGTGCCGTACGGGCGGGGCGTGGGGAGCCGGACCTACCGGACTCCGGGCGGGTGAGCGGCGCCGGTGTTGCAGCACCGGCGCCGCGTTCGGGCCGTTCAACCCTGGAAGGAACCACGACCCATGAAGAACATCGGTGCACTTCAGGCGGTTGTTACCGCCGACCTGTCCGACCGCGAGCCGACCGCCGCGGAGCTGGACGAGATCACGGATGAGATGCCGCTCATCGACGCGGAAGTCGAGCTGCTGGACGTACAGATCAGCCTGCTGGACCGGCCCGCGTCCGAGCTGGACATGCGCCGTCTGCGGCGGGCTCGCCGCAAGGTGCTGGCCGCTCGGCTGGAGCTGACCAACCAGGGCGCCCCGGTGACGGGGGTGGGGGCGTGAACGACGCGTTGACGCTTGACGAGCTGGCCGTGCCGTTGCGGGCGTTGCGCCTGCTGGCTGCGGACTTCGGGCACCTGCCCGCGCCGTGCGCGCACCTTTCCACCATCTACCCGAACCAGTTGGAACTGTCGTTTCACGACGACCTGACTGACTTCGAGGCATGGCGTGAGGCCCTGGGTATCGCCCCGGACGCCGTGGACTGCCGAGAGCAGGGGGGCGGTCATACCCGCGCTCTGTCCCTGATCACCGACTACGCGGATGCCGAGCTGCGCCTGGTCGCTTACGCCGACGTCCCCGCCCCGGGTACGGCCGCGGGAAGGGGCGCCTGATGACCGGCAGGTCCGCCCCGCCGCGGGTCCAGATCGCCGCGCTGAACCGGCTCCAGTCGGGGCTGACGACGGTCCTGGTGCTGGTGGCCGTGGTGGCGCTCGCGTTCACCGCGACCAACGTGACGATGTTCGCCATCCAGCACGAGGTCTCGCCGTGGATCGCGTGGCTGCTGGACCCCATGGTCGCGGTCGCGCTCGGGGCCGTTCTGATCGTGGATGGCCGGTTGTCGGAGTACGGCGTGAACCCCTCCGGCTGGGCCTCGGGGCTGCGCTGGTTCGCCGGTCTGGGCACGTGGGTCATGAACTGCTGGGGCTCGCTGTGGCCGGAAGGGAGCGCGTTCGGCGTTCCCCGGCAGGTGGATCCGGCGGGGCTGGTGCTCCACTCCATCCCCCCTGTCCTCCTGATCGTTCTGGCCGAAGCGATCACCCACTACCGCCGCGCGATCCTCGGCAAAATCGCTGAACTGCGCGCTGAGGTGGAAGCGGCGGACGCCCCGGTGGAATCCGCCCCTGTCCCCCCGGTGTCCACCCCGGTCCCCGCGCCCCCTGCCCCGGCCCCGGCTCCCGCGCCGGTACAGGTGGCGGAAGAGCCGTCGCCGCTGGTCATCTGCGGTGACCGGCGGGTCTATGAGCTCACCGTTCCCCCGGTTTCCACCTCGGCCGAGGACGGTGCCGCGGAGACGGAGAAGCTGCCCGCGGATGAAGCGTTGAACATCATCCGCACGTGCTGGGTGATGGGGGAGACGATCACGGAGGCGGCCCGGAAGTCCACCCGTTCCACCTCCTACGTCCACAAGGTCTACCAGCGTCTGCGGGACCAGGGATCCGCCTCCCAGAGCACCGGCCACGACCGCACGCGTGAGGCGGTGGCGGTCTGATGTCCCCGGCGTTCGGCAAGTGCTACGACCCTTCCGGCGCCCGCTACGGCATCCCCACCTTCCCCTGGCGCCTGGCGCCGGACGGGCTGGCCACCAGGCGCCAGTTACGGGCCCGCGGGCTGCGTCCCGGCGGGCAGCCGATACAGGCACAGATCATGCGCGCCAACCGCCGCGCCGGGGGGACGCAGGTCGCGTTCCTGTACCGGCTGGACCAGGCCAAGCCGGTGCGGCCGATGACGGCCGCGAAGTCCGCGGCGCTCGCCGCGGCGATGCTCGCCCGCCGCACCTGCCCCGCCTGCCTCACCGATGCCGGGTACTGCATCCCCACCTCGCTCGGCCTGTGCGTGACCTGCGCCTACCCCGACGAACAGTGCGCCGCCTAACCCACTCCACTCCGTCCCGTTCAAGGGAGATTCGCTGTGTCCAGCCGTACCCGTGCCCGCACCGTGAAGACAGCGGCGGGTGTCACCACCGTTCGTATCCCGCGCCAGCGCGGGCGCCGCTCTGCTGACCCGTTCGTGGTCGTGATCCCTGAACGCCCGACCCTGACCCGCCTGGCCCTGGACGCCGCGGCGCGGTGGCTGTGGCGCCACCGCCGTGCCCTCGCCCCGCTCACCCTGGGCGTGCTGGCTCTGCCCATCACCGCGCTGCTGCACGTGATGGCGTGGTGGTCCGCCCTGGTGCTCGCCCCCGCCGCCGCGGGCCCGCTGCTGTGGCTGGGCATCGCGCAGCGCCGTCGCCCGGCCGCCAACGGGTCGGTGTGGGGCTTGCGCATAGCGGCGGCCCTGCTCGGCACTTCCGGTCTCGCCTGGGCGGCTTCGGCTGCGGGGTTCGGTCCGCTGGCCGGTCCGCTGGAGCTGTGGTGGCTGCTGAACCTGATCGCCGCGCAGACCACCTGGCTCATCGTCCGCCGCACCGCCAACTGACTTAAGGGGACCGTCTGATGGCTCAGCACAGCAACGGCCAGCGTCCGCACCGGCCCACCAACGGCCGCGCGGACAACGGCAAAGGGAACAAGTTCGCCAACGCGGGCGCCGCGGCGGGCGGGTTCGTTGGCGCGATGGGCGGCTCGTTCGTCCCGCCGATCAACGTCACGGTCAACAACAACCGCAACAGGGCCCACGCTGTCGGGGCCCGTCCGCACTCCGAAGCCCTGCTGCCCTCCCCGGAGTTCACCTCCCCGGCGCAGGTGCGGTTCTACTGCAACGGCATCCGTGCGGCGGCCGTCACGCTGTCCATCGAGGTGGCCATGGGCGCCGAGATCCTCAAGGGCGTGCTCAGTGCGGTGCCGGACCCGGAGGGCAAGACGTTCGGGTCCCGGATCCGGGCTCAGAAGGTGGCCCGGAAGCTCCAGAAGTCGGCGGATGCGCTGCGGGATGCGGCCAAGAACGCCGCGGCTGCCTACGCGACGTTCCAGCAGCAGTACGAGGAAGAGATCAACCGCGTTCGTCACCGTGCCCGGCGCCCTCAGCAGCCGCGCATGGACTTCACCCAGCAGTAGATAGGGAGGTGCGGCCATGGCCCGCAGCAACAGGGTGACCGCCTACAACGACGACGGCACCATGAACGGCTACATCATGGACCCGCGCGGCGGGTCGGGCGGGGGCAGCATCTCGGGGTACCTGCTGCACCGCGTCAAGCCCCACCTCCCCCCGTGGCTCGGGGTCGCGGGCGCCGGTCTGGCCGGTGTCCTCGGACACGAGCGGTGGGCGAACAGCGCGGGTGCCGGGGTCGGGCTGACCCTGGCGTCCGTGGCCCTGACCGGCACCACTTGGTGGGTCGGCCGCACCACCGGCAAACAGCGCCGTCTCCACTCAGCCATCACCGTGGCCGCGGGTTCGGCCTGGCTCACGGCCGCCTGCCTGGCCGGACCGACCACCGGCCCGATCGATGACGTCTACCTCATGGGCGGACCCGGTGTGGCGCTGTCGTGGAACGTGCGCATGGCCATGCGCCGCAACGACGCCGACGCGGAAGGCTCCGGCTCGGATAAGGGCCTGCTGGAGAAGGTGGGGCTGGCGCGGGCGCAGATCGGCACCGCGAAGGTGGAGCCGAACCGCGTCACTGCCCCGATCGCTGGGGCGGCTGGGGAGCACACCCACGACGACGTGACGAAGGCGCTGGCCCACATTGCCTCCGCGCTCGACCTGCCGACGTCGGCCGTGCGGTACACCCCCGATGCCGACTCGGCACGACGCGGTGAGCTGGTGATCGTGCCGGAGGACATGCTGGCCGAGACGGTCGAGTGGGAAGGCCCCTCCGACCTGGGCGGTTCGATCGCCGATCCGCTGGTCATCGGCCGCTACGACGACGGCGCCCCGCTGATGCTGTGGCTGCCTGGTGACCCGAGCCCGGAGGTCAAGCGGAACTCCACGCACCTGCTGATCGCGGGCGGTACCGGTTCCGGCAAGGGCGACGCGGCACTGAACCTGCTCACCGAGATTCTCTCCCGCCGCGATGTGCTGGTGTGGCTGTCGGACCCGAAGGCGTTCCAGGACTTCGGCCCGCTGCGTCCCGGTCTCGACTGGGGCGTAGAGGGCGGCCCCGACACCGAGGTCATGGTGGAGGGCGTCAAGGCAGCCATCCCGGCCCGGACACGCTGGCTCGGCGCCCACAGCTACCGGCAGTGGGTCCCGGAGTGCGCGCAGGTGCAGGACAGCACTGAGCACACCTGCCGACCGGACGGCCGCGCGTGCGGCTGCCCCGGGATGCCGTTCCTGGTCGCCTGGATGGAGGAGGCCGCGAACACCCTGCGCGCGCTGGGGGACGACGCGTTCACCGGCATCGCACAGGAAGCCCGTTCTGCCGGCATCTCTCTGGTCGTCTCGCTCCAGCGGCCGAGCTATGACCAGATGAGCACCAGCACCCGCGCCTCCCTCCCGTCCGTGCTCGCCCTGGGCTGCGACCCGCGCGATGAGGGATTCTCCCTGCCGGATTCGGTGCTGGACGCGGGCGCCCACCCCGGCGCGTGGGGCAACCGGCGCCCCGGCTACTGCTACCTGGTCACCCCCGGCATCCCCGAGGACCGCTACCCCTCACCGGGCCGTACGCGGGCGTTCAGCCACCGCGCGGTCTCGCTCATGGAGGTGCTGGCCTCCTGGGCCCAGCGCAACGGCGCCACCGCCGACCCCATCACCGCGGGCGCAGCCTCCGGTGTCGCCGGACGGCTCTACACCGGCCGCACCACCCCCGGGGACGACCAGACGGCGGCGCCGGACGCCGTGGAGGAGGACGAGGACGGCATGGACTACGGGCTGTTGGTGGACCCCGAGGACGCCGACATCGACCCCGAGGCCGAACTGCCCGAGCCCGAGCAGGGCGACGACGCCCCGATCTTCGGACAGGACACCGGTCGCAAGCCCTCCCCGGCCGAGGCGCGTGAGCTCTTTACCCGCGCGCTGGAGGAGTTCGAGACCGAGGGTCGGATGGTCGTGGGTCCGAAGGACTTCACGGACTGGTGCGACCGGAACCACCTCTCCCGCCCGTGGGTGTCCGCGCGGCTGAAGGAGGCCGCGATGGAGGGGCGGCTGGAGCCGACCAACACCACCGGCCGGTGGCGCATCGTCCCCGCCCTGACGGCCGCCTGACGCCTGACACCGTCACGGCCGCCTGACACCCAAACCCCTAGGCAAACCCGCTGTCAGGAACGCGTGACGCCTCCGCGTGACACCCCTGACACCCGAGCCTGACACCCGACCCCGCGGGCCCGCGCCACCCCGGCGCGGGCCCGCGGGCATCCCGGAGGGATTCGCGATGACCCACCTCGACCGGCCCCCGGCCGTCGAAGTCCACCACCCCCAACCCATCACCCCGCACCCGACCTCCGCGCCCCTGGTGCCGGTGCAGCCGGGCGCGGCGGCCCAGGTGCAAAGCGTCGTGCTGCCGGACGGGCGGGTCATCACCGGCTACGCCATCGAGCCGGTCAAGCCCGACCCCGTCACGGCCAAGCCCGTCATCTCCCGATCGGCAGTGAACCTCGCGCTCGGTGGAATCGGGTTCGCCGCAGTCTGCGGTGGGCTGTTCCTGCTCACCGCGTTCATCGCCGCCCTGACCGCGTTCATCACCCAGCTCATCATCCTCGCTGCGGTCATCTTCGGCGGCTGGATCGCCGTCCAGATCCTCGGTGCCAGCCGCGGCCGAAGCGCCGGAACGACAGTCAACATCGGCAAGGCAGTCATCAAGCGCAACCACTTCCACGGTTAGCCGTGCCTCGATCACAGCTCGGCTCAGGAACGCATGGTGGCGTGGTGCCTCCGGAGCGCGGCACGGTCGTGCTCCGGAAGCCCGAGAGCGCTACGCGCTGGCGAGTTCGGCGGGAGTGGTGGCCTGTGCCGGGATCGCTCCCGGTGCCGCCGGCCGGTGCATGGCCCAGTGCTCGGCGATCCACTTCTTGTGGGCGTTGGTGATGGGCACGGTCAGCGGCTGGCCATGCAGCTTGTCGTAGTCCGGGTACTCGCGGGTGCTGGGCGCGACGTCGAGGGTGAGCGTGTCCGGGTTGATGGCGATCTCGCCGAGGTCGAACAGGCGGTGGACATCCCGTCGGAGCAGCAGCCCGCCGAAGGCGTGGTGCTTGCCGTTGGCGGCGTAGCTGTAGAGGTGCGCCGCTTCCAAGACCGCTGCCGGCATCGGCCCGAGGAAGGCGCAGATCTCGCCGAAGTCCTCCAACAGCGTGGCGCGGAAGGCGGCCTGTCCCTTACGAGCGCGGACCGTCCTGACGCTGTGACCACCGGCGATGACCTTGCGCCTGTTCGACGATGTCCAGCGGGGTGGCGTTCTTCCCCGCCTCCACCCGAGCGCGGAAGTCGTCCCACCGCAGGCGCCGCAAGGCGTTCTGGGACTTGGGCTCCTCGCACAGGTCCCGCAGCTCCCGGGCCGGGACGTGGCCGCGCAAGTCGATCCAGCCGGCCTCATAGCTGCTGCGGAAGGTGGTCACCGGCACCACCTTCGAGGCGGGGACATCGAACTCCGCCTTGCACTCCTTGGTCCAGCAGCGGTACTTCGGCGTCATCGTCTTGCGCTCCGCGATGTCCGCCTTCCCACACACGGGACACCAACTGATCTCCTTGGTGCCGCTACCGGTCTCGATGGCCTCGATGACGGACAGCCCCAGCGACGTCTCCCCGTCCCACAGCACGATCGTGTCCCCGACCTGAACATGGTGGGCGTTGGGCACCTTGTCGTCCCAGCTGTAGTGGGTGGAGGGGTTGTCGTCATACCCCGCGCCCACACGCTTGGGGTTCGAACCCAGGTACATCAGCCAAGCCGTCACGTGACTCCTCCGTCGCTCGAAAACCGTCCCGCCGTCGCCGACCACACCAGCGGGTGCGGCTTCCGGGACAGCTCACGTGATCAACGTACAGAGCCCCACAGACACTCCTGTCCCGCCACGAAATTCCATGCCGGCACATGGCTGGGGCGGCCCCCTCTCACGCCAATGATTCGGGGCCGCCCCGGTCTCCCGCTCAATCGACAGAACTGGAGACCTCCAGCATGACCCAATTCACCCACCTCCCGCGATGGCGTAGGCCGCGTTTACTGGACGCGTTCTGCTGCGCGGGCGGGATGGCCATGGGCTTCCACCTCGCCGGCTTCGACGTGGTCGGCGTGGACATCGAGCCCCAACCCGAGTACCCCTTCACCTTCGTCCAGGGCGACGCCGTCGACTTCATCCGCGAGCACGGGGCCGAGTTTGACCTGATCCACGCCTCCCCGCCGTGCCAGGCGTGGTCCCCGCTCAACGCCTACAACCACAAGACCTACCCCGAGCTGATCGCACCCGCCCGCGAGGCGATCCGCGTGACCGGGCGGCCGTACGTCATCGAGAACGTGGAAGCCGCGCGCGGGCAGCTCATCGACCCGGTGATGCTGTGCGGGCCCATGTTCGGCCTCAACCTCTACCGCCACCGGCTGTTCGAGACCAGCTTCCCCCTCACCCCGCCCCCGCACCGGGCCCATGCCGCGCTGTGCATCCGTAACGGCTACCTGCCCACACCCGAGCGGCCGTTCATGACCATCACCGGCGGCCGGCACTCCAAGGCATGGCAACGCGCCGCCGCCCACGCCATGGGCACCCCCTGGATCACCACCATCCGGGGCGTCTGCGAGGCCATCCCGCCCGCCTACAGCGAGCACATCGGCCGCGCTTTCCTCACACACACCACGCTGGAGGCGGCTGCATGAGCACGCACCCGCACACCGCCCTCCGACTCGCGGCCGACGGCCTGCCCGTCCTGCCGCTACGCAAGGGCAAAGTGCCCTTCGGGAACTGCCCGGCCTGCACCAGGAACGCCTGCGGTGGCCGGCCGAACATGAAAACCCCCGGCCCCTGCACCTGCCCGGCGCCCTGCCACGCCTGGGCCGCCGCCACCGCCGACCCGTCCGTCATCGCCTCGCCCGCGTGGGCGTCGGCGTGGCGGGAGGCCGTGGCGGTTGCCTACCACCCCGGCGGCGCCGGGCTGACCGTGGTGGACCTCGACAACGCAGCGGCCGTCGAGTGGGCCCGCGAGACGCTGCCCGCCACCCGCACCGTCGCCACGACACGCGGCGAGCACTGGATCTACCAGGGCGCCACGCGCTCCGTTAACGCCGTCCGTGACGGTGTGGACATCAAGTCCACGATGGCCTACGCCCGGTGGCTCGGCCCCGGCTCCGGCACCATGACCGACCTGCCGGACATCGTGCGCGCACTGGCCGTGAAAGAGCCCTCCACGGTCCGTTCGGCCCCGCAGTCCATCACCGTGCCCGCTCGGGCCGGGGAAGGGATGTGCCCTCACCGCACGCCCACCTACCTGGACCGTGGTATCGCCATGGCCGAGCAGCGCATCACCGAGGCGCGCAGCGCGATCCACGCCACCGTCTACCGGACCTTCCTCGCCGTGCTGGCCACGCACGGCCGGTGCGGCTGCCTCACCGAGGCCCATATCGCGCGGCTGTTCACCGCCGCGCAGGCCAAGGGCGAATCGCCCCGGCACTGCACCGACGCGTGGACCAACGCCCGTACCACGTTGGGACTGTAGCGATGCCCGAGGACGAGAAGACCCCGGCCCGCGAGGTCATCACCGACTACGCACAGGCGCACTTCCGGTACTTCCGCACCGCCGACGGGACCGTGTACGCGCAGAAGAACGGCCACCCTGTGGCCCGTCCGATCCGCTCTCAGGGCACTGCGGGAAGTCACCGCCAGGAACTCATGGTGGGCCTGTTCAGGGACGGGCGGGGCGTGTTCACCGGGACCGCGCTCAAGGAGGCGTTGGACTTGATCGAAGCACTCGCGCTGACCGAGGACGTCCAGCCTGTCCATATCCGCGTCGCCCCCGGACTCGACGGAGCGACCTGGTTGGATCTGGGGCGCGACGACGGCCAGTCTGTCCGTATCCACCCCACCGGCTGGGACATCGCCATCCCCGACCCACGCGAGGTGTGCTGGCGACGGACCCAGCTCACCGGGGAACTGCCCCTGCCGGTCAAGGACACCGACGGCAAGGGAATCGACCTCCTTCTACGGCTGTGCAACTTCGCCAATGCGGAGACCGAATGCCTGGCCATTGCGTGGCTGATCGGCTGCCTCGGGCCGTCCGTGCCCGTTCCCGCCCCCTTCCTCACCGGCCCCCAGGGCGCGGGCAAGTCCACCGGCGGGCGGATGCTCGTGAGGATCATCGAGGGCATGAGCGGCGACCTGCGCCGGGCTCCGAAGGATGAGGAGAACCTGATCGCGGCCGTGGCGGCCGGATGGGTCACGGCCCTGGACAACCTCTCCCACATGACCCCGGACCTGTCCGACGCCATGTGCTGCATCGTCACCGGAGCCGAGAACGTCAAACGCGCCCTGTTCACGGACGGGGACGTCTTCCGCGCCCGCTACCGCCGCCCCCTCCTGCTGACCGGCATCGACGTGGGCGTCATCCGGCCGGATCTCGCGGAACGGCTCCTGCCCCTGCGCCTGGAGCGGCCCCGCGTCCGGCGCACCGAGGCCGAGCTGTGGGCGGAGTACGCGGAGGTGCTGCCCGTCGTTCTCGGGTCTCTCCTGGACCTCACGGTCAAGGTCCGCGCGGCCGAGGCGGAGACCCCCACGGACCTGCGGATGGCCGACTTCGCGCACCTGTGCGCGCAGCTCGACGCGGCGGCCGGTCTCGGGGCACTCGCCGCGTACCGGGCCAGTCTGGACGACCTGAACGACGACGTGATCGAGGGCGACCTCCTCGCGCAGACCGTCCTCAGGCATGCGGACACCATGGAGCCGGGCGCGGCGCAGCGAATGACCTCCACCGAGTGGCTGCACTGCCTCAGTCGCCTCTACAGCGGCGACGAACTGCGTCCCCTGCCCAAGGGGTGGCCGACCACGGGAAAGGTCCTCTCCGACCGCCTCAAGCGCCTCCAGCCCACCCTTGCCGCCCGTAGCGTCCTCATCGACTGGGGCCGCACCAGCGAGGGCCGCTACCTCGAAATGACCCGCCAACCGGCCCCGCCCCCACACGAGCAGAAACCGGTGTTCTGACCCGCGACCACGCGATCTCTACCGGACAAGCAAGAGGAGCACCGGCGGCCAGGCGTGCTCCTCTTGCTGTTCGGCGGAACGCCGCCCGATGGTCGCGCCGCGCAGCGGCTCCTTCTTCACGCTGTGAGGCGTGCCGAACTACAACAGACACCCCCTCTTTTGTCCTAAGAGGGAAGACGCTGCGTCATCTGCGTCATGCAGACGGGAAAACGGCCGGTGAGCTGCGGATACAGGCATGACGCAGACGGCGACGTCTGCGTCATCCTGCGTCATCTGCGTCACCGATGACGCAACCCATGACGCGCCGATGACACAACCCCTGGTCACTGCGTCACCCAAAACCGCAGGTCAAAAGCCCAAATGACGCTGATGACGCAATGACGCAGAAATCCGCGCTTCGGACAGACACGACCCCTGGAAGTCCAAAGACCCCGCCATCAGAGCGAAGGAGTCGAACGCGTGGCACGCGACGAGAAGATCAAACTCGCTGACGTCCTCATAGAGATCAAGATGAGCCGCGCCGCCTTCTACCGCATGCGGGCCCGCGGCAAGGCCCCCCGAATCAGCAAGCTCCCCAACGGCCAGGTACGCGTGAGCCGTCGCGACCTGGATGCGTGGTGGGAGAGCTGCGGCCAGAACGCCGCCTAGCCCGGACCAACCAGATCCATGGGGCCCGCCGTTATGGCGGGCCCCTCGCTTTGGGAGACGCATGCTCACGTACGACGTCGATATCTGGTCCATCCGCAAGCGCGCCGGGCGCCCGAAGCCGTACGAACTGAGGTGGCGCGTCGGCTCGCGGTCGCACTCCAGGAGCTTCAAGCTCAAGCCCCAAGCCGACGGCCGCCGGACGGAACTCATGGCCGCGCTTCGCGAGCGCGAGCAGTTCGACGAGGACACCGGTCTGCCTGCGCGCGAACTGGCCGCCCTGTCCTCCCCCACCTGGTACGAGCACGCGACCGCGTACGTCCTGGTGAAGTGGCCCCGCGCCGCGGCCAAGCATCGTGCCGGCATCGCCGAAGCGCTCGCGGTCGTCACACCGACACTGGTCACGACCACCCGCGGCGCACCGGACGCGAAGGTCATGCGGGCCGCGCTCTACCAGTGGGCATTCCGTGCCGTGAAGGGGGCTGACGGGAAGTTGGCTCCCCGCCACAGGGTCGAGGAGCCGCCGGAGGCCATCCGCACGGCCCTGTCCTGGATCGCTGATCACTCGATGAAGGTGAACGCGCTGGAGAATCCGGCGCTTCTCAGGCCAGCACTGGATGCGCTCTCGCTGCGGCTGGACGGAAGGAAGGCGGCCGAGAACACGGCTCGGCGCAAGCGCATGGTGCTGAGCAACTTCCTTCGCTTCACCGTGGAGGAGCGGGGGCTGTTGTCGGCCAACCCCCTTGCCCGCGTCGACTGGACGCCGCCGGAGACGGACGACGAAATCGACTTCCGGTACGTCCCCGGCCCGGCGCTGGCCCGGTCGTTCCTCAAGGCCGTGCGGGACGCTGGACCGCGTGGAGAGCATCTTGAGGCGTTCTTCGGGTGCCTGTACTACGCCGCGATGCGACCTGCTGAGATCGCCTCGCTGAAAGCCGCGGACTGCACCCTGCCCCCAGAGGACGAGGAGTGGGGGGAGCTGCTGCTAGGGGAGAGCCGTCCGGAGGTGGGAGGCGGGTGGACGGACGACGGCGCGTCGTACGAATCCCGCAGCCTCAAGCGGAGGGCTCGCGGAGCGACGCGATCGGTCCCGATTCCCTCGGTGCTGGTCCGGATGCTGCGGGAGCACATCGAGCGGTACGGGACAGCTTCGGACGGCCGTCTGTTCCGCGCGGCAAGGGGCGGGCGCGTCCGGTCTACCGAGTACTGCGATCTGTGGGAGGAGGCCCGGGCGGCGGTGCTCTCGGAGGAGGAGGCAGCAACTCCCCTCGCCGAGGTGCCGTACTCGCTTCGGCACGCGGGGGTGTCTCTCTGGATCAAGTCGGGAGTTGACCCGGTGGAGGTCGCCCGACGGGCGGGGCACAGCATCGCCGTCTTGTTCCGCTTCTACGCCAAGATTCTGCGCGGTGATCAGTCCCGTTCCAACCAGCTCATCGCACAGGGATTGAACGAGGGCTGACGGTCCGCCGCTGGCCCACAGATGGCCCATACGTACTGGTCAAAGCTGGGACACAGGCGAGACAGGGTGAGACAAGGTGCACGCAGAAGGGGTGCCCCCGAACCAGGGGCACCCCTTCTGACCAGCTACGTCGCTGACCTCGGCGGAGGCTGAGGGATTTGAACCCTCGGTGACATCGCTGCCACGACGGTTTTCAAGACCGTTCCCTTAGGCCGCTCGGGCAAGCCTCCCCGCGCCATTCGTGATGGCGCGGGGATCAGCCTAGCGCGTCAGCTGTCGCCCTTGCGCTTCCCCAAGGTGACGTCCACCTTGGACACCTTGCCGCCGCGCTTGTAGGTGAGGGTGACCTTGTCGCCCGGCTGGTGGGTCCAGATCTCGCTGATGAGGGTGGGGCCGCTGTCGATGACCGTGTCGTCGAGCTTGGTGATCACGTCACCGGACTTGAGGCCGGCCTTGTCGGCCGGGCCGCCGGGGACGACGGCGGGGCTGCCGCCGGCTCCGTTGGAGGCGATGGTGGCGCCGCTGGTGGAGTCCTTCATGTTGACCGTGGCCTCGATGACCGGGTAGACGGGCTGGCCCGTCTTGATCAACTGCTCGGCGACGTTCTTGGCCTGGTTGATCGGGATCGCGAAGCCGAGGCCGATGCTGCCGGACTGCTGCTGCTCGCCGAGGCCGCTGCCGTTGCCGGCGGACTGGATGGCGGAGTTGATGCCGATGACGCCGCCGTCCGCGTTGAGCAGCGGGCCGCCGGAGTTGCCCGGGTTGATGGAGGCGTCGGTCTGGAGGGCGCTCATGTACGAGGCGTTGCCGCCGCCACCGTCGCTGGAGGCGACCGGGCGGTTCTTGGCGCTCACGATGCCGGTGGTGACGGTGCCGGAGAGGCCGAAGGGGGCGCCGATGGCGACGGTGGCGTCGCCCACGGCGACCCGGTCGGAGTTGCCGAGGGGCAGCGGGTCGAGCTTGGCGCCCGCGGCGTTCTTGAGCTTGACCACGGCGACGTCGTAGCCCTGGGCGCGGCCGACGACCTGGGCGGTGTACCGCTTGCCGTTGGAGAAGGTGGCGGTCAGCTTGCCGTTGTCGGCCGCCGAGGCGACGACGTGGTTGTTGGTGAGGATGTGACCCTGCTTGTCGTAGACGAAGCCGGTGCCGGTGCCGCTCTCGCCATTGTTGCCCTGGGCCTCGATGGTGACGACGCTGGGCAGCGTCTTGTTGGCGATGCTCGACACCGAGCCGGGCGCGCGGCTCTCCGTCTTGGGGTTGCCGTAGGCGGAGACGGTGGTGGTGTCGCCGCCGTCGCTCTCCCGGTCGGCGGCCCAGAAGCCGATGCCGCCGCCGATGCCGCCCGCGACCAGGACGGCGGCCAGCACGGCGGCGACCAGCCCACGGGGCTTGCGCTCGAACGGGCCGGAGGACGGCGGCGCGGGAGCGGTCCCCCACGGTCCGCCCGGTCCGCCCGGTCCTCCCTGCCCGCCCTGGCCGTCGCCCTGGCCACCGTGCGGCTGTCCGCCCTCGGCCGACCACCACGCGCCGGGCTGCCCGGCGTCCGGGCCGGGGCCCGAACCGGGGCCCGAGGCGCCGGGCGCGCCGCCGCCGGACCCGTCGCCCGCGCCGGCCGACGCCGAGACGGCCGCGGGAGCGGCCGGTGACGCGGGCGGGGGCGTCGACGGGGGCTGTGCGGGGGGCGCGGCCGACGGCGCGGGGCCGGGGGCGCCCGGCGAGCCTGCGGCGTCGGGCGTGCCTATGGGCCCGTCCGGCGCGGCCGGCCGCGCGCCCGCGGTGGGCTCGTAGTCCGGCGCGGGCGGCACCGCCGGGTTCGGGTGCGGCGCCGGAGGGGCCGGATGCGGCCCGGGCGCGGGCGGAACGGCAGAGCCCTCGTTCTCGGTGCTCACAGGTCTCTCCTCAGGTGCACGACAGATTTCCTCGACGGCCCACGTGTACGTCTTACCGTTACGTCTTACCGTCGTCAGCTTTTCCCACAGCGCGTCAGACCGCCGTAAGGAGCGACAGCCCTGCGGACTACCACCCTTTATCCCGGACAATTCGCCCTACCGCCATTCCGTGCGAACGAACGGAGGGGCCACATCCACCGGCTCACACCGGGCGGTGGCACCATAACGCGGTGACCTATGCGCGCCCTGCCCGGGACAGCCGCCCCGGGCCGCACACCGTCTCCGTCGTCGCCCACCGCGGGGCCTCCGAGGACGCCCCGGAGCACACCCTGGCCGCCTACCGTAAGGCAATCGAGGACGGTGCCGACGCCCTGGAGTGCGATGTCCGGCTGACCGCCGACGGCCATCTCGTCTGTGTGCACGACCGCCGCATCGACCGCACCTCCAACGGCCGGGGCGCGGTCTCGGCGCTGGAGCTGTCCGATCTGGCGGCCCTGGACTTCGGCTCCTGGAAGGGCCGGGCCACCGACAGGGAGGAGCCGGACCGCGACAGCCGGGACAGCACCTCCGTCCTCACCCTGGAACGGCTCCTGGGGTTCGTCGCGGACGCCGGGCGCCGGATCGAACTGGCGATCGAAACCAAGCATCCCACCCGGTGGGCGGGCCAGGTGGAGGACCGGCTGCTCGGGTTGCTGCGCCGCTTCGGCCTGGACGCGCCGCCGCCCGGCGAACGTTCACCCATCCGTGTGATGAGCTTCTCAGCGCGCTCCCTGCACCGGATCCGCAGCGGGGCCCCCGCCATCCCCACCGTCTACCTGATGCAGTTCATACTGCCGCGCCACCGGGACGGGCAGCTGCCGCCCGGGGTGCGGATCGCGGGGCCGAGTATCCGGATCGTACGGAACCACCCCGGCTATGTGGCGCGGCTGCAGCGCGAGGGGCACCGAGTGCACGTCTGGACCGTCGACGAACCGGAGGACGTCGAATTGTGCGTCCGCCTGGGCGTTGACGCGCTGATCACCAATCGCCCCAAACAGGTACTGTCCCAACTCGGACGCTCATAATGGGCATTACAAGGCGTGCACCGGCGCGTTCGGTACGTATTCGATCGTGACGAGTGCGTCACACGATGCCACTTGGCCGGTTTCCGCTCCAGCACCGCGGGGCATTCATCCCGTGGCGTGGGGCTAAGGAGGTCTCGGGGGTGGCTTTGGTGGTGGCACGGCAGGTGCCGACGTCGTCGACCATGGCCGTACCCCATGGTCCTGCGGGCGTCCGCGCGGCACGACAGCGGATGCGTATCGATTTGGGCAGGACTGGGGTATCGGATTCGGTCATAGACGACGCTGTATTGATCCTTTCAGAACTGCTCAGCAACGCATGGCGACATGGCCGCCCTTGGCGTTCCGACCATGGTGGCGGCACGGTCCGGGCCGCATGGACCGTCGACGAGGACGACCGGCTGACGGTCGAGGTGACGGATGGCGGCGGACCCACAAGGCCACTTCCGGCCAATCCCTCGGTGACCGCACGCGGCGGCCGCGGGCTGAACATCATCATGTCGCTGGCCGAGGAATGGGGCGTGCGGGACGACGTCGGTGGAGTCACCGTATGGGCCCTCCTCCCGCCCGATGACGAATTCGCCCACCGCGTCACGATTCCCTCGGATCTCTCCCCCGAGCTGGGCCACACCCTGGGTGCGGAGCTGGCCTCCGGGCTGCGTCCGGGCCTCGACGCGAACCTCGAGGCCGGTCTCGACGCGAACCTCGGCTCGAACCTCGACGCGAATCTGGGCTCGGACCTCGGCTCGGACCTCGGCTCGGACCTCGGCTCGGACCTCGGCCCCGGCCTCGGCTCGAATATCGAGGCGAACATCGACCCCGATTTCGATCGCGAGCTGGACTTCGCCGATCTGGACGAGCTCGCGTAGCCGACGCGGCTCAGGGAGCCGACGCGGTTCGGCCAAAGGGCTAGGCTCGCGCCCGTACCAGTCGTACGCGCCGTAAGGAGAGCACCGCCGCGGCCGTACGCAGACCGTCACGGGCGTACGAGCAAGCCCTGAGCCGCACGATCGGGAGACAGCCTCACCATGGCCAAGAAGCGCCGCCCCCAGACGAAGGCCACAGGCCCACGGGTCGCCAACGGAGAGATCCCTGTGGTGGGCGCGCGGGAGCCCTGCCCGTGCGGCTCGGGCCGTCGCTACAAAGCCTGTCACGGCAGGGAAGCCGCACACGCCGTCACCGAGCTGGTGCAGCGCCCCTTCGAGGGGCTCCCCGGCGAATGCGACTGGGTGGCCCTGCGCGAGCTGGTCCCCGCCGCGACCGTCGAGCTGACCCTCGCCGAGGGGCTGCCCGAGGGGGTTCCGTCGGTCACCCTGGCGACCGTGCTGCCCATGGCGTGGCCCGCGCTGCGCCGCGACAACGGCACCGTGCTGCTCGGCCTCCAGAACGACACGCCCTCCGGCGACATCAGCCGCGACCTGGCCGACACCCTGCGCCGCGCGCTGACCGCCGAGCCGGGCACCCCGGTGGCCGCCGAGCGGGCTCCGGGCGACGGTCCGCGGCTGCAGGATCTGCTCGACCCGAAGGGCACTTTCTCGCCGACCCTGCACGAGGGGTTCGAGTTCTGGCTCGAGGACGCCGCGAACGCGACCGGAGAGGTCGCCGCGTCCCTGGAACGGGCCAACGCGGCCGCGATCCCCACCGCCCGGCTCACCGGCGTGGAGGCGGCCTACTGGTGCGAGACGCCGGAGAAGAACCACCTGCGCTGGGTGATGTCCCACCCCGAGGAGAAGCTGCTGGACGCGCTCGCCCGGCTGCACGCCGCGGGGGCCTCCTCGCTCGGCGAGAACACCCGGCTGGTGGGCTCCTTCCGGGCCCATGGGCTCACGGTGCCGGTGTGGGACCTGCCACGCGGGATGAGCGCCGAGGACACCGAGAAGCCGGCCGTGGACCTCGCCGGACGGCTCGCGGAGGCGCTCGCCTCCGACGCCCCGCTGACCCCCGAGCAGCGGCGCGCCCGGGGCGGTCTCACCAACCGTCAGGTGACGCTGAGCTGACGTCCCCCGGACCGCCGGAGGCCGCCGCGGGGGCATGTGACGCCGCTCACAACTCACTGTTACGCCCTGCAAATCGACGTCCGGAAATCCGCGATCGAATTTGCTATCGGCCGATCTCTTGTTACGGTTCTAAAAGCCCGGTCGCTGGTGCATCCCCCGTCGCCAGCGACCGGGCGCTTCCATGTCCGCGCCCGGACAGCGGCGCGGGACGGCGGGGCAGGTACGGACCAACTGCCTTCGGCAGCGAGTGAGTTGTTCCCGGGGCCCGGTAAGGGAGTCGCTCCCGGGGCCCGCAGCGCACGGCACTGGCTCGCACAGGAAGCCCCTCAGCGCCCTGTGCCCACGCCGAACGCCGGGCCCGGAGCCAGGACGGGCCCGGAGCCCAGGAAGTCGCCTCCCCGGCCTCCGAGCCCTCACACACCCGCGGGCGTCGCCTCAGCGGCCCGTCACGCCCAGCCGCCCGTCACGCCCAGCGGCCCCCGAACCCCCGCACCCGGGGCCCGCCTCAGTAGGCGAGCCGGCTGCCCCCGTCGGGCGCGCTGGTGCTGGCCTCGACCAAGGCGTTCACCACCGTGGCCACCTGAGGCAGCCAGGGCCGCCCGGAGCGGCGCAGCGGCGGCCGCTCCCAGCGCACCCGCCCGGAGCCGGTCTGCGACGGCGGCAGCACCACATAGCCGCCCTCGCCGTGGAACCGCAGCGAGCTGGGCACCCAGTCCTGCTGGTTCAGCAGCTCGCCGAGGTCCTCGAGGGAGTACGGCTCCACCAGCAGCGACCAGCGGGTGGGCGTGGCGACCACCGGGCCGAGCCGTACGCCCGCCCGGTCGAAGGCCGCCAGCGCCCGCGCCCCGGCGACCGCGGGCAGGCTCACCGCGCAGGGCGCCTGGCCGCCGGTGGCCAGCAGGAGGGGCGCGGAGGGCCGGTTGCTCCACCACCAGCGCACCATGCGCGCGTCCGTGGTGGCGGCGAGGAGAACGGGGTCGAACGGATGTCCACCCGGAACCGCACATTCTGGGTCGGGGCAGCCGCACACCCGCGGCCGTCCGCCGCCGGACCGGAGCCCGACGCCAGGGACCACGGGCCACTGCCACTCGGTGGCGCAGGTGAGCGCCGCACGCAGCAGCGGCGACCGCGCGCCGCGCCGCAGCGAGAACTTGCGTCGCCTTCCGAGGATCTCGCGCATGAGCGCTCGTTCCTTTCCGTTAACGCCGAGGGCTGTCCGTCGCACTACATCGCACTTCAGATGGCACTTCACTTGGACTTACGTGGCGCTGTCCGGCATCGTTCGGCCCGTCACAGCAGGTGGATCACAAGTCACTGCGCGTACAAGGCAGCGCATCACGCCGCAGGCCGAGCGTGGAACGTGGCGAGGGGTGGCGCGCGCATGGCGCTTGCCGTCCGGTTGGTGCCTTCCTCGCCACTCGGGGATGGGCGCGGCCGTTGTGGTCTATGACGCCTGGACCGGCCGCGGGGTTCCGGGGCGATCCGAACTGCCCCTGCCCCTCTCCGATGTGTACCCGCCGCGGTGGAGACGACGCGCTGTCGAACGACGTCAGTCGACCTCGAAGGGACAGCCTAACGACTTTTTTTCAGCCAAGTTCAATTCCCCCCAGACACCAACAAGACCACCGGGACAATGCTGGACATCGCATCTGCGCTCCGTGTACATCTGGAGACAGTAGCGGCACAGTAGCGGCGCAGCACGACAGGGGGTTTGCGATGCTATTGAGCGAGCCGGACCCGGCGGGTGAAGGCAGCGGGCCATGAACGCGCCCCACGCGCCGAAAGTGGCTGGAATCGATCCTTCCCTCCCCTCGCCCACGCAAACTGCCGACCCCGTCACACCGCCCCTGACCGCGCCCGACTCCGGTGTCCAGGACCGGCTCGCGGGCTGGGTCTCGGACCTCACCACCCTTCATGAGCTCACCGAACGGCTGGTCCGGACCGACACCCTCGACGAGGCGCTGCGCGAACTGCTGCGCGCGGGCGCGTCCCTGGTCGGCGCCCGGCGCGGACTGGTGGCGCTCGAACCGGCCGACGGGCTCGGTCCGGCGATCACCGTGGGGCTCGGTCTCGGCCACGCCGACCTCGGCCAGATCGAGACCATCCCGCGCGGCTCCGCCTCCGCCGGCCATCTCCTCGACGGGCTGCCCGAGCCGGGCGGCGAGCGGCGCGCCGATGTGACCCACCCCGATATCGCCAGTGAGGCCGATCTCGACCCGCGCCACCGCGAGGTGGCCGCACGGCTCGGCTTCTCCGCGAGCTACGCCGTGCCGCTGGACCCGTTCCGCACCGCCCCCTGCGCCACGCCCGGCCTTTCCGCCATCCCCGCGCCCGCCCCCGGTGCGGACGGGTCCGGCACCGGCACCGGCTCCCCGGCGGGCGCGGGCGACCACCCGGCCCCCGGCGTCCCCGGAACGACGAGCGTCACCGACGCCCCGCGCCTCCCCGAAACCGGCCATGGACGTGATACCGCACCGGCCGCCGCGCCTTCGCCCGGCCTTACGGCCGCCATGGGCGCCGGCGGCCCCTCCGGGCGGCTCGGCGGAGCCGCCTGGCTCTACGACGAGCCCGCCGAGCCCGCGGAGCGCCAGCGCCATCTCGTGGGCCTGTACTGCCAGTACGCCGCCGCCCACATCGCCCGGCTGATCGAGCTCTCCCGCGCCCGCGCCGCCGTCGCGACCGTCCAGGAGGAGCTGCTGCCCACCCGGTTGCCCCGCCTCCCCGGGGTGCGCCTGGCCGTCCGCCACCACCCCGGTCCGCGCGGCGGCGGGGACTGGTACGACGCGCTGCCACTGCCGGACGGGGCGCTCGGACTCTCGGTGGGCGGGGTCTCCGGCTCCGGGCCGAGCGCCGTGGTCGCGATGGGGCGGCTGCGGGCCTCGCTGCGGGCGTACGCGGTGATGGAGGGCGAGGACCCGGTCGCCGTGCTGTCCGACCTGGAGCTGTTGCTGCGGCTCACCGAGCCCGCCCGCTCCGCGACCGCCCTCTTCGCCTACTGCGAGCCCGGGACGCGCAAGGTGGTGCTGGCCGGGGCCGGGCACTGCCCGCCGCTGCTCACCGGGGAGCGGCGCACCGAGTTCGTGGAGACCACCCTGTCCGCGCCGCTGGGGATGCTCTCGTGCTGGGAGGCGCCCAGCGTGGAGGTCGCACCGTCCTCCGGAGAGACCCTCCTCTTCTACAGCGACGGGCTGCTCCACCGCACCGGGGAGCCGATGGACCGGGCCTTCGCCCGGCTGCACACGGCCGCGGCGAGCGCTCCCAAGGGCGTCCGCGGCGACCCGGACGCCTTCGCCGACCATGTGCTCCGTACGGTGCTCCCCGACGGCCCGGCGGCCTCCGTGGGGCGGCCCTCGGAGGACGGCACCGAGGACCTCGTCCTGCTGGTGGCGCATTTCGGCTGACGCGGGGCCCACGTCGGCTGACGCGCGGCCCACGTCGGCTGACGCGAGGCGTCCTTACGGCCGGGGCTCGAGCGGGAGCACGGTCCCCGCTGGAGCCGTGGTCGCCCGCCGCTGCGGGCCCTCCCGGCTGTCAGGCCCCCGCACATACGATGGGAGGGGTCCAGTTCGAGGAGGAAGACGTGACCGAGGAGCCCACTTCCGAAGCCCCGGAGACCCCGGAAGGCGAGGAGCCCGTCAAGCAGCGGAAGAACGGCCTGTACCCAGGCGTTTCCGACGAGCTCGCCGCGAGCATGCGGTCCGGCTGGGCGGACACCGAGCAGCACGACCTGGAGCCCATCGCGCAGGCTCCGCACACCGCCCGCCGCCGCGCCGCGCTCTCCGCGCGCTTCCCCGGCGATCGCCTGGTCATCCCCGCGGGCAATCTCCGCACGCGCTCCAACGACACGGACTACAGCTTCCGCGCCTCGACCGAGTACGCGTACCTCACCGGCGACCAGACCGAGGACGGTGTGCTGGTGCTGGAGCCCGAGGCGGGCGGCGGCCACACCGCGACGCTGTATCTGCTGCCGCGCTCCGACCGGGAGAACGGCGAGTTCTGGCTGGACGGCCAGGGCGAGCTGTGGGTCGGCCGCCGGCTCAGCCTTACGGAGGCCGAGAAGCGGCTGGGCCTGCCCGCCAGGGACGTCCGCAAGCTGGCCGACGAGCTCAGGGACGCCACCGGCCCGGTCCGTATCGTGCGCGGTCACGACGCCGGTCTTGAGGCCGCCCTGACCGACAAGGTCACCGGTGAGCGCGACGAGGAGCTGCGGGTCTTCCTCAGCGAGCAGCGCCTGGTCAAGGACGAGTTCGAGATCGGGGAGCTGCAGGCGGCGGTCGACTCGACGGTCCGCGGCTTCGAGGACGTCGTCAAGGTTCTGGACAAGGCGCGGGCCACGTCGGAGCGCTATATCGAAGGAACGTTCTTCCTTCGGGCCCGGGTCGAGGGCAACGACGTCGGCTACGGCACCATCGCCGCCGCGGGCCCGCACGCCACCACCCTGCACTGGGTGCGCAACGACGGCCCGGTCCGCTCCGGCGAGCTGCTCCTGCTGGACGCGGGCGTGGAGACCACCACGCTCTACACCGCCGATGTGACCCGCACCCTGCCGGTGAACGGCACCTACAGCCCGCTGCAGCGCAAGGTCTACGAGGCGGTCTACGAGGCGCAGGAGGCGGGCATCGCCGCGGTCCGGCCGGGTGCGAAGTACCGCGACTTCCACGACGCCGCCCAGCGCGTCCTCGCCACCAAGCTGGTCGAGTGGGGTTTGATCGAGGGCCCGGTGGAGCGGGTGCTGGAGCTGGGGCTGCAGCGCCGCTGGACGCTGCACGGCACCGGCCACATGCTCGGCATGGACGTCCACGACTGCGCCGTGGCCCGCACCGAGACCTATGTGGACGGCACCCTGGAGCCCGGAATGTGCCTGACGGTCGAGCCGGGGCTGTACTTCCAGCCCGACGACCTGACCGTGCCGGAGGAGTACCGGGGCATCGGCGTCCGGATCGAGGACGACATCCTGGTGACGGAGGACGGCAACCGCGTGCTGTCGGCCGCGCTGCCGCGGACCGCCGATGACGTCGAGGCGTGGATGGCCCGCCTCACCGGCTGAGACGGCCATGCGGCGGCTCATCGCCTGATCGCGTGGGTCCCGTGGGGAGCGGCGGCGCCGCTCCCCACGGTGCTCAGTCCTGCCCCGGCACCTTGCGGGTGGTCACCGCGATCCGGTTCCAGGAGTTGATCGTGAAGATGAGGGCGATGAGCTGGGCCAGCTCCCGCTCCTCGAAGTGCCGGGCGGCCCGCTCGTAGACCTCGTCCGGGACGCCGCCGGGCAGCAGCGTGACCGCCTCGGTGAGCGCCAGGGCGGCCTGCTCCTTCTCGGTGTAGAACCCGGCCTCCCGGGCCTCCGCCCAGACCCCCACCAGCGCGATGCGCTCCTCGCTCTCGCCCGCCTTATGGGCGTCGGTGGTGTGCATATGGAGGCAGTAGGCACAGTGGTTGAGCTGGGAGGAGCGGATCTGCACCAGCTCCACCAGGGCCGGGTCCAGGCCCTCGCGAGCGGCCGCGTCCAGGCTGATCAGCGCCTTGAACGCCTTGGGGGCGGCCTTCGCGAAGTTGACCCGCCCGGTCGTCCGCCGCGCCGTCGTCGCGGTCTGTGCCGTCGCCTCTGTGGTCGTCGCCGTCTGTGTCGGTGTCGAAGTCGTCATGGAAATGAAATTAGGCCGCTAAGCGACCCTCTGTAGGGTGCATTTCCATGGCGGATTCATGGGTCAATTCGGCGGAGATCCTCGGCAGTGACCTCCATCTGGAACTGACCCGCGCGGGCAGCCGCAGGACCGCCCTGATGGCCGCGCTGCGGGCGGCCATCCGCGACGGGCGGCTCGCCCCGGGCACCCGGCTGCCGCCTTACCGTTCCCTCGCCGCCGACCTGGGCATCGCCCGGAACACGGTCGCCGACGCCTACGCCGAGCTGGTCGCCGAGGGCTGGCTCACCGCCCGCCAGGGCTCCGGGACCCGGGTGGCCCCCCGCCCCGCACCGCCATCGCCCCGGCGGCGCACGCCCGGCCGGGAGCGCGGCGGGCGGCCGTCCGGGGCGACCGGCGGCCGCCGCGGGCCCCGGCCCGCCCCGCGCCCGGTGCACAACCTGCTCCAGGGCCAGCCGGACGCCGCCTCCTTCCCCCGCACCGCCTGGCTCGCCTCGGCCCGCCGCGCCCTGACCGCCGCGCCCCACGAGGCGTTCGGCCCCGGCGATCCGCGCGGCCGCCCGGAGCTGCGCCGCGCCCTGGCCGACTACCTCGCCCGCGTCCGCGGCGTACGCACCGACCCCGACCGGATCGTCGTCTGCGCGGGCTTCGCGCACGCGCTGCGGCTGCTGAGCGACACCCGGCTGCCGCGGCCCCGGATGGCCGTCGAGTCCTACGGCCTGGCCTTCCACCGCTCGCTCCTGAGAACCGCCGGGATCCGTACGGTCCCGCTCCCCCTGGACGCCGATGGCGCCCTTACGGAGGGACTGGCCGACCTCGACGGCGTACGGGCGGCCCTGCTCACCCCCGCCCACCAGTTCCCCACCGGCGGTCCGCTGCACCCCGAGCGGCGGGCCGCGGCCGTCGCCTGGGCGCGGGAGAGCGGCGGTCTGGTGCTGGAGGACGACTACGACGGGGAGTTCCGCTACGACCGCCGTCCGGTGGGCGCCGTCCAGGGCCTCGACCCCGACCGGGTGATCTACCTCGGCTCGGCCAGCAAGAGCCTCTCCCCGGCCCTTCGGCTGGGCTGGATGGTGCTGCCGGACCATCTGGTCGACGGCCTGCTGGCCGCCAAGGGGGAGCGCGAGGGATGGACCGGCGTCCTCGACCAGCTGACCCTCGCGGACTTCATCGAATCGGGCCGGTACGACCGCCATGTGCGCCGTATGCGCCAGCACTACCGCCGTCGGCGGGATCAGCTCGTCGCGGCTCTCGCCGAACGCGCGCCCCATATCCGCGTCTCCGGCATCGCCGCCGGTCTGCACGCGGTGCTGGAGCTGCCGCCCGGCACCGAGCGGTCCGCCCTGCGCGCCGCCGCCTGGCAGGGGCTGGCGCTCGACGGCCTCGGCGGCTACCGCCACCCGGACGCCACCACACCCCATCGCGACGGGCTCGTGGTGGGCTACGCGACCCCGCCCGAGCACTCGTTCGCGGAGGCGCTGGACGCGCTGTGCCGCGCCCTGCCGCCCGAACAGACGGCCACCTGACGCCGAGGCGGCCACCCGACGTCGAGGCGCCACCCGACGTTGAGGCGGCTCCCTGACGTCAAGGCGGCTATGACGCCCTGAGCAGCGCTCCTTCGCGCCACTTGAGGATCTTGTCGAAGCTCACCACCACCCCGCCGCGACCCGGACGGTCGCGGTAGCGGACATGGTCGGTGAGGGCCTCGATGAGAAAGAGCCCCCGTCCGTGCTCCGCCTGTGGCGGGGCCGGACTGCGCGGCTGCTGTGGTCTCGGCGCGCCCGCCGGACGCCGCTCGTTCCGGGTGCGGGCCTCGCGGCGGACGGTGCCGCGTCCGGCGAAGCCGGGACCGGAGTCGGTGACCTCGATACGGCAGGTGTCGCCGTCGATATAGGCCGTGACTCGATAATCCCCGCCCGTGCCGTCGCGACCCCCGTGCTCCACCGCGTTCGCACACGCCTCGGAGAGGGCGACCGACAGATCGTAGGAGATCTCCGGATCCACTCCGGCCGTCTCCATGGTGCCGAGGAGCAGTCGTCGTGCGAGCGGAACGCTCGCCGCCTCGCGGGGCAAATGGAGTGACCACCAGATGCTCATGCTCCAGCCTCCCGGCCGCGGCTCGACATACCGTTACGTATTGCCTGGGTCCATGGTCCGTAAGCGTGTTATTGACGTGACTCCGCTCATTCAGCGGACGCGCTCGATGCGCGAACCGGTGTATGGGCCTGTCCTGGTGTGCGCCGGTACGCCCCACCCGCCGTAGGGAACGCGTCCACCCAGTGGGATGATGGCGCGGCCATGGCTTCCCCTGTCGCCCGTGCCGGCGCCGATCTGCGAATGCTGCGGGCCGCGGTGTTCACCGCGGTCTGCGTCGTGCTGTCCGCCGCCGGGCACGTGCTGGGCTCCTGCGCCACCGTGCCGCTGTGGACGCTGGGCGTGGGCTGCGCGGCGATGTTCACGGTGGCGCTGTCGCTGGCCGGGCGGGAGCGGTCGCTGCCCGGGATCGCGGCCGTGCTGGCCATCGGGCAGCTGGCGCTGCACGCGCTCTTCGCGCTCGGGCAGGACCGGGCCGCGGCGGCCGAGGAGGCCGCCCATCGGGCCGACGCCGCCCAGGGCCGGGTGATCGGCCTGGCCGCCAGGCTGCTGTGCGCGTCGGGCCCCGGACGGCCCGACGCCGCGACGGCCCATCGGATCGTCGCCCACGCGGGCATCGACCCCTCCGCCGCGCACGGTGGCCCGCACGCCATGCCGGCGTCCACCGCCCCCGCGGGGCAGGCGGCCGGGATGGAGAGCCTGCTGCCGTCGCTGCCCATGGCCCTGGGCCATCTGCTCGCCGCGCTGGCCATCGGCTGGCTGCTGCGCCGGGGCGAGATGGCCGTATGGCGGGCGGTGGGGCTGTCGGTGGACGGGGCCCGAGGGGTCGCGGAGGCCGCGCTCGTACGGGCGCTGCGCGCCGCTCTGAGGCTCGTACGGGTGCTCCTGGCCCCTTCGCAGGCGCCTTACGGCGGGCCGTGCCGTCCGCGCACGGCCGAGCGGGACGAGGGCGGGACGACGGCACTCGTCCTCCAGCACAGCGTGATCAGGCGGGGACCGCCGGTTTGCGACCTCGCGGCCTGACCGACGCGACGCTCCTCCAGCGGGACCGGAGGGCGGCCGCGACGTCACCGCACGCGCGCCCACCATTCTGATCATTCCTGTTCCTGGAGTGTTGACATGAACGCCATGCGTCTCCGTCGTCTGCCGGTCCTCGGATGCCTCACCGCGGGCGGCCTGGTGCTGCTCACCGCGGGCCCGGCCTTCGCGCACGTGAGTGTGCAGCCCGGCCAGGCCGAGAAGGGCGGCTACAGCACCATCAACTTCAAGGTGCCCAACGAACGTGACGACTCCTCCACCGTCAAGCTCGAGGTGACCCTCCCCGCCGACCACCCGCTCGCCTCGGTGATGCCCCAGCCGGTGCCCGGCTGGGACGTCAAGGTCACCAAGTCCAAGCTCCCCAAGCCCATGGAGACGCACGGCGAGAAGATCACCGAGGCGGTCACCAAGGTCACCTGGACCGGCGGCAAGATCGAGCCGGGGATGTTCCAGCAGTTCCCGCTCTCGGTCGGCCAGCTGCCCGACGACGCCGACCAGCTCGCCTTCAAGGCCCTCCAGACGTACGACGACAAGGAGGTCGTGCGCTGGATCGAGGAGCCCAAGGAGGGCGCCGCCGAGCCCGAGAACCCGGCGCCGGTGCTCAAGCTGGTCGCCCCGGCCGAGGGCTCGGACGGCGCCGCCGCGGCATCCGCCCAGGACAAGGACTCCGAGAAGGCCGGAGCGGAGAAATCCGCCTCCAAGGACGCCTCGGACGACGAGGGCGGCAGCGACACCACCGCCCGGGTGCTGGGCATCGCGGGCATCGTCATCGGCGCCGCCGGTGTCGCCTTCGGCGTGGTCGCCAGCCGCCGCCGCTCCGCCTGACCGCCTACCACCCCACCGCATGCGTGTAACCGCCGGTGACCACGGGTCCTGAACCGACCGCGTGATCCCGGCGGGGCGGCGGGCCCTCGAACCCGCCGCCCCCGCGCGCCACCGATCCACCCCCTCTTGGGAGAACAGCTCCATGCGCACCAAAATCCTGGCCACCGCGCTCGTCGCCGCCGCCGCGCTCACCCTCAGCGCCTGCGGCGGCTCGGACGACGGGGGCAAGGGCGACAACGCCGCCGCCGAGGTCAAGGGCGGCCAGAAGCCGGGGCAGGCCATCGTCCTCGACCAGGCGAAGGCCAAGCCGGACCTCGTCCTCACCGACACCGACGGCAAGAAGTACGACCTGCTGAAGGAGACCAAGGGCCGGCCCACTCTGCTCTTCTTCGGCTACACCCACTGCCCCGACGTCTGCCCGCTGACCATGAGCAACGTCGGCATCGCCGTGAAGAAGCTCCCCAAGGCCGAGCGGGAGAAGCTGCGGGTCGTCTTCGTCAGCACCGACCCCGCCCGGGACACCCCCAAGCGGATCCGCTCCTGGCTGAACGCCCAGGGCGGCACCGACTTCGTCGGCCTGACCGGCGACTTCAACACCATCGAGGCCGCCGCCCGGCCGCTGGGCATCTACATCGAGAAGCCGAAGAAGGAGAAGGACGGCAGCATCACCGTCAGCCACGGCGCCGAGGTGATCGGCTTCTCGCCCAAGGACGACAAGGGCCACTGGATCTACACGACGGAGGCCACGGCGGATCGTTACGCCAAGGATCTGCCGAAGATCATCGAGGGCCGGAACCCGTGACGGCGACCGGCCCCGGCATCCGTAAGGCCGCCGCCGCGGTCCTCGCCGTCGGCCTGTCGGCCGCTCTCGCCGCCTGCGGGAGCGACGACAGCGGTGGCGGGAACGGCGGGGACCACGCGGGCCACAAGGGCGCCCCGAAGCTGTCCGTGAGCGGCGCCTACGTTTCGCAGCCGCCCATGGACGACATGGCGGCGGGCTACCTGACCGTACGGAACGCCGGTGGCGGCGCCGACGAGCTGACGTCCGTCACCACCCCGCTCGCCTCCGAGGTCACCCTGCACACCACCAAGGGCAACCGGATGAAGCAGGTGAGCTCGCTCGATGTCCCGGCCGACGGCCGGCTCGAGCTGACCAGCGGCGGAGATCATCTGATGCTGACAAACCTCACCCACCGGCCGAAGGTCGGTGAGAGGGTCGGCTTCACCCTTCACTTCGCCACCTCCGACCCCATCGAGATCAAAGTCCCGGTCGAGCCGACGACGTACCGCCCCAAGGACTGACGCCCGATGCCCTCGCTGACCTCCCTGGCCCCCGCCGGGCCCACCGCGACTCCCACCCGGACCACCGCGACCGCCCGGCGGCTGATGGCGATCTGCGGCACCCTGCTCGCCGCGCTGCTGTGCGCGCTGAGCGTGGGCGCGAGCTCCGCGTCCGCGCACGCCGCGCTCACCTCGACCGACCCCGCCGACGGATCGGTGGTGAAGACCGCCCCCAGGGAAGTCACGCTGAACTTCTCGGAGGGCGTGCTGCTCTCCGGCGACTCGGTGCGCGTGCTCGACCCCAAGGGCAAGCGCGTGGACACCGGGAAGACCGCGCATGTCGGCGGCACGTCGTCGACCGCCGCCGCCGGGCTGCACTCCGGACTGCCGGACGGCACCTACACGGTGGCGTGGAAGGCGGTCTCGGAGGACAGCCACCCGGTGAGCGGCGCGTTCACCTTCTCCATCGGCGCCCCGTCCAAGACCAAGGCGAAGGTGCCCACGGGCGAGGCGTCCGACTCCACCGTCAGCACCCTCTACGGGATCGGCCGGTACGCCGCCTACGGCGGTTTCGCGGCGCTCGTGGGCGGCTGTGTGTTCGCCGGGCTCTGCCGCTCCTCGCGCCCGGTGCGGAAGATCGCCGTGGGCGGCTGGGCGACGGTCTTCACGGCCAGCCTGCTGCTGTTGCTGCTGCGCGGGCCGTACACCGACGGCGAGGGGATCGGCGGGGTCCTCGACCTCGGCAGGCTGGGCGACGTGCTGTCCACCAAGCCGGGCGCGGCGCTGCTGTCCCGGCTGCTGCTGCTCGGCGCGGCGGCGGTCTTCCTGGCCGTCCTCTTCGGCTCGTACACCCGGCGCACCGGGGAACGGGAGGCGGACGCGCGGCGCCGCCAGGACCTCGCCTTCGGGCTCGGCTTCGGCGGCACGGTGATGGCCGTGGGCCTCGCCGCGACCTGGGCGATGGCCGAGCACGCCTCGGTGGGTCTGCAGCGGCAGCTGGCCATGCCGGTGGACGTGATCCATCTGATCGCGGTCGGGGTCTGGCTGGGCGGTCTGGCCTCGCTCGCGGTGACGCTCCGGGCGGGCGAGCCGATCGAGCGGGCGGCCGTGCGCCGCTTCTCGCGGCTCGCCTTCGGCTCGGTCGTCGCCCTGGTGGTCACCGGGCTGTACCAGTCGTGGCGGCAGGTGGGCTCCTGGGGCGCGCTGACCGACACCGAGTACGGGCGATGGCTGCTGGTCAAGGTGGGTCTGGTGGCGGTGCTGGTGGGCATCGCCGCCGTCTCGCGCCGCTGGACCGGACGCCTTACGGATGCCACGGAGGCGGTCGGGGCGGAGGCGGAGGCGGAGGCCAAGACGGACGCGGAGGCGGACGCGGAGGCGGACGCGGAAGCCGAGCCGGAGAGCGATGCCGGGACCGATGTCGCGGCCACGGCCGACGCGGCCGAGGCCGGGGGCAAGGCACCGGTGAAGGCCACGCGGCCGGTCCGTACCGGTGCGGTCGACACCCCCGCCGACGCCGCCGCCGACGCCGGAACCGAGTCCGGTGACGGACCCGGCGACGACTCCGGTACCGGCGCCACCAACGGCGATTCCGTGCGCGCCGCCCAGCTCGCCCGTCAGCGGGCCGCCCAGGACAAGACCGCCACGCTGCGGGAGCGCGACGCCGACCGCGAGCGCAGCGGGCTGCGCCGGTCGGTGATCGCCGAGACCATCGTGGCCGTCGTGCTGCTCGCAGTGGCCACCGTACTCAGCGGCACCCAGCCCGGCCGGGCCGAAACCGAGCAGGCCGCCGCCCCGGCCACGCAACCCGGCGACCGGCTGAACGTCGACCCGGTGAGCGTGCTGATCCCCTACAACACGGGTCCCAAGAGCGGACGCGGCAAGGCCGTGGTGATGATCGAACCCGCCCTGCCGGGTGACAACGCGCTGCACGTGTTCACCACCGACCTGGCCGACCGTCCCGTGGACGTGCCCGAGGTCAAGCTGTCGCTGACGCTCAAGGGCAAGGGGATCGGGCCGCTGCGCATCCCGCTCGAGCGCCTCTCGACCGGGCACTGGAGCGCCAAGACCGTCCAGCTCCCCATGGCGGGCACCTGGCAGCTCTCCCTGACCGTACGAACCTCCGACATCGACCAGGTGACGGAGACCAGGAACGTGAAAGTCGCTCAATGACCACAGAGCAAGCCCCCTCGTCCGGTATCTCCCGGCGGCGTCTGCTGGGTTCGGCGGGCGCCGCCGGAGCGGCCGGGCTGGTCGCCGGCGGAGCCGCCGGAGCCTACGCGTCCGAGGCGACGCGGGAGGCACCCGAACCCCTCAGCTCGCTGGGCGCGACCGCCGTGCCCTTCCACGGCAGGCGCCAGGCGGGCATCACCACCCCCCTCCAGGCCCACGGCCATCTCCTCGCCTTCGACCTGGCGCCCGGTGCGAACCGTAAGGCGGCCGCCGCACTGCTGCGCCGCTGGTCGCGGACGGCCAAGGAGCTGATGGCGGGCGAGGCACCACCGGATGACACCGGGATCGCGCTCGACGCCGGTCCCTCGTCCCTTACGGTCACCTTCGGCTTCGGCCGGACCTTCTTCGGCAAGGCGGGGGTCGAGGGCCAACTGCCGGAGGCACTCGCCCCGCTCCCCGACTTCGTCTCGGACGCGCTCGACCCCAAGCGCAGCAACGGCGATCTGTGGATCCAGATCGGCGCCAATGACGCGCTGGTCGCCTTCCACGCGCTCCGCGCCCTGCAGCGCGAGGCCGCGGACACGGCCCGGCTGCGCTGGCAGATGAACGGCTTCAACCGGTCCCCCGGCGCCACCGGCCGCCCCATGACCACCCGCAACCTCATGGGCCAGATCGACGGCACCAACAACCCCAAGCCGGCCGACGACGACTTCGAGCGGCGGATCTTCGTACCGGAGAGAGGCGAGCCCGCGTGGATGGCGGGCGGTTCCTACGCGGTCGTCCGGCGCATCCGGATGCTGCTGGACTCCTGGGACCACCTCTCCCTGGAGCGGCAGGAGAAGGTGATCGGCCGCCGCAAGTCGGACGGCGCCCCGCTGTCCGGCGGCACCGAGACCACCCCGGTTCAGCTCGACAAGGTCGACAAGGACGGTGCGCTGGCCATCGCGGGCGCCGCCCACGTACGGGTCGCGGCGCCCGCGTCCAACCAGGGCGCCGCGATGCTGCGCAGGCCCTTCTCGTACCACGACGGCTTCCGCGACGACGGGGCGCCGGACGCCGGGCTGCTTTTCATCGCCTGGCAGGCGGATCCGATGAAGGGGTTCGTGCCGGTGCAGCGGAAGCTGGACCTGGGCGACGATCTGTCGCGGTTCCTGCGGCACGAGGCCAGCGCGCTGTTCGCGGTGCCTCCGGGCTGCGCCCCGGGGGAGTACGTGGGTCAGGCACTCTTGGAGGGATAGGAAAGGGGACGAGCCGCCCCGAGGCATCGCGTCCCAGGGGTGTCCACAGGGGTGTCCACCATGCGGGTCGGCGACCCGGGCCGGCGCGGGTATCGTGGCGGTCTCGTCTGATCACAGGGAGCGACCGTGATGTCGGCCAGCCGCTATGCCTACCTCGGCCCCGAGGGCACCTTCACCGAGGCCGCGCTGCGGTCCATGCCGGAGGCCGCCACCCGGGAGCTGGTGCCGATGGTCTCCGTGCCGGTGGCGCTCGACGCGGTGCGCTCCGGAGCCGCGGCGGCCGCCCTGGTGCCCATCGAGAACTCGGTCGAGGGCGGGGTCACCGCGACCCTCGACGAGCTCGCCACCGGTGAACCGCTGATGATCTACCGCGAGGTGCTGCTCTCCATCAGCTTCGCGCTGCTGGTGCGGCCGGGCACCGCGCTCGCGGACATCAAGACGGTCACCGGGCACCCGGTGGCCCAGCCCCAGGTCCGCAACTGGCTGGCGGCGAACCTCCCGGACACCGTATGGGAGTCGGCCGCCTCGAACGCGGACGGTGCGCGGCTGGTGCAGGAGGGGCGGTACGACGCGGCGTTCGCGGGCGAGTTCGCGGCGTCCAGGTACGGTCTGGAGCCGCTGGTCACCGACATCCACGACGCGCAGAACGCGATGACCCGCTTCGTGCTGGCCGGCCGCCCGGCCCGGCCCGCCGCCCGGACGGGCGCGGACAAGACCTCCGTGGTGATCTGGCTCGGTGACGACCACCCGGGCGCGCTGCTGGAGCTGCTCCAGGAGTTCTCCGCGCGCGGGGTCAACATGATGCGGATCGAGTCGCGCCCGACCGGCGAGGGCATCGGCCGCTACTGCTTCTCGGTGGACTGTGAGGGGCACATCACCGACCGGCGGGTGGGCTCGGCCCTGATGGGCCTGAAGCGGATCTGCCCGAAGGTGCGGTTCCTGGGCTCGTACCCCCGGGCGGGTGTGACGGCCGAGGACCTGGCGCCGCTGCGGCACGGGACGTCGGACGAGGCGTTCACGGAGGCGGCGGAGTGGCTGGCCCGCTGCCAGGACGGCCGGGCCTGAGCCGGACCCGCGCCGAACGCTGGGGATCAACAGAATCGCTGCGGAAAAGTTATCCACAGGCTGATGCCTGGCGCTGGGGATAAGTCGACATCCCCAATCCGGCACAGCGGACACATCGCGACACTCTTCGGATTCACCGCCTTCGCCGGACATCGCTCACTTGTCACCCCAATTCGCTCGACCAACTCTTTGGAGTGAGGGATTCCTCTCTTGTGGAGTGTGTGAACGCGGTTTGATAGGGGAATCCATCGCCGAGCATTCGGGCGGCCTCAGCGATCACTGCGACATCCACAGATCCCACACACAGCCTGTGGATAACTTCGGGGATTCCCTCCACGCCTGTGGACAACCAATCCCCAACTCACCTTGCGCACAAGGGAAGAAGGTCGACTCGGCGCCGCCTCTTTGCCCCTTTTCGGGGAATGCGGAAGCATTCCTTGACGGCGGCCGTCACAGGAATTCCCCGGTTTACCCACAGCCCCAAAAGGGGGCAAAACGGGGCGCAAAGGAATATCGCGTCGAGCGCCCGAGGTCACACCGGTAACCTGGGGGGGTGATTGACCTTCGCCTGCTCCGTGAGGACCCCGATCGTGTGCGCGCCTCCCAGCGCGCTCGTGGAGAGGACGTCGGCATCGTCGACGCGCTCCTGACCGCCGACGAGCGGCGCAGGTCCTCCAGTGTCCACTTCGACGAGCTGCGCGCCGAGCAGAAGGCGCTCGGCAAGCTCATCCCCAAAGCCTCCGGTGACGAGAAGGCCGAGCTGCTGAAGAAGGCGGGCGAGCTCTCCGCCGCCGTCAAGGCGGCCGACGCCGAGCAGGACGCGGCCGCCGAGGAGACCCAGCGGCTCCTGCTCCAGCTGGGCAATCTGGTCCACCCCGAGGTCCCGGTCGGCGGCGAGGACGACTTCGCCGTCCTGGAGACCGTCGGCACCCCGCGCGACTTCGAGGCCGAGGGCTTCGCGCCCAAGGACCACCTGGAGCTCGGCGAACTGCTCGGCGCGATCGACACCGAGCGCGGCGCCAAGGTCTCCGGCTCCCGCTTCTACTACCTGACCGGCATCGGCGCCCTGCTGGAGTTCGCACTGGTGAACGCGGCGATGGCGCAGGCCACCGCGGCGGGCTTCACCCCGGTGCTCACCCCGGCGCTGGTCAAGCCGAAGGCCATGGAGGGCACCGGCTTCCTCGGCCAGGCCGCCGAGGACGTCTACCACCTCGACAAGGACGACCTCTTCCTGGTGGGCACCTCCGAGGTGCCGCTGGCCGCGTACCACATGGACGAGATCCTGGAGGCGGACCAGCTGCCGCGGCGCTACGCCGGGTTCTCCTCCTGTTTCCGCCGTGAGGCCGGGTCGTACGGCAAGGACACCCGGGGGATCTTCCGGGTGCACCAGTTCGACAAGGTCGAGATGTTCGTCTACACGACGCCGGAGGAGGCCGAGGCCGAGCACCA
This sequence comes from Streptomyces yongxingensis, assembly GCF_055597465.1. Classification (NCBI taxonomy): domain Bacteria; kingdom Bacillati; phylum Actinomycetota; class Actinomycetes; order Kitasatosporales; family Streptomycetaceae; genus Streptomyces; species Streptomyces yongxingensis. The sequence goes on along the minus strand of NZ_CM145717.1, from coordinate 5,798,240 downwards.
GCGGCTGCTGGAGTGGGAGAAGCAGTGGCTGACCTCGCTGGAGCTGCCGTTCCGGGTGGTTGACCTGGCCTCGGGTGACCTGGGCTCGTCGGCGACGCGGAAGTTCGACTGCGAGGCGTGGATCCCGACGCAGGGCAAGTACCGCGAGCTGACCTCGACCTCCAACACCACCGAGTTCCAGTCGCGGCGGCTGTCGATCCGGATGCGCGAGGGCAAGCGGGTCCGTCCGCTGGCCACGCTCAACGGCACGCTGTGCGCGATCACCCGGACCATCGTCGCGATCCTCGAGAACCACCAGCGGGCCGACGGCTCGGTGCGGGTGCCCGAGGCGCTGCGGCCGTTCCTCGGCGGGCGCGAGGTCCTGGAACCGGTCGCGCGGTGAGCGGCGGCGACGTCCTTCCGTACCGCCTGGTCGCGACCGATCTCGACGGGACGCTGCTGCGCCCCGACCACACCGTCTCGGCGCGGACCCGTGACGCGCTCGCCGCGGCCACCGCGGCGGGCGCCGCGCACATCGTGGTCACCGGGCGGACCGTCCCGGTGGCCCGGCACATACTCGACGACCTCGGCTACGAGGGGCTCGCGGTGTGCGGCCAGGGCGCACAGCTCTACCACGCGGGTGAGCACCGGCTGCTGACCTCCGTCACGCTGGACCGCCAGGTGGCGCTGCTGGCGCTGGAGAAGATCGAGGCGGAGATCGGCCCGCTGTTCCTGGCCGCGGCCCGCGACGGGCTGGACGGCGAGGTGCTGTTCGGCGAGGGGTACCGGATGGACCACGACGGGATGTCCCTGGTGCCGTTCACGGAGCCGGCCGAGCTGTGGTCACAGCCCATCAGCAAGCTCTACATCCAGCACGCCGAGCTGGGCGACGACGCGCTCGCGGACGCCGCCCGGACGGCCGCCGGGGGCCTGGTCGGGGTGACGATGGCCGGCACCGGGCTGGTGGAGCTGCTGCCGCTGGGGCTGACGAAGGCCACGGGCCTGTCGATGGCCGCGCGCCGGCTGGGGATGACCGCCGAGGACGCGATCGCCTTCGGCGACATGCCCAATGACATCCCGATGTTCGGCTGGGCCGAGCACGCGGTCGCGATGGCGAACGCGCACCAGGACCTCAAGGCCGTCGCCGACGAGATCACCGCGTCCAATGCGGAGGACGGCATCGCCGTGGTGCTGGAGCGGCTCTTCCCGGCGGCAGCGGCGAGCAGGTGAACCGGCCGGATGCCGGTGCGGCCGCCTCGGCGGACCGCGCCCGGCATCCGGGCTTTGGCTCGGCAGCGGGAATCGGGCCCTCTGCCGCGGGGATCGGATCCGCTGCCGTGGGAATCGGATCCGCTGCCGTGGGAATCGGGCCCTCGGCCGTGGCCTGCGGGCCCGCTCCCGGCGGGGTCAGCCGAAGACCTTGACCGCCTGGTAGTACGTCCAGGCCGTGCCGTCGCACGACGTCTTGGTGGCGCCGCTGTACGCGCTGCACACCCGCTTCAGGTCCTCGTAGAAGGCGCTGTCGAGCCGCGCCTTGTTGGCGTCGAAGATGCCCATCGCCTTGTGGTTGCGGTAGCCGAAGTCATGCCGGGCGCAGGCGGTCTGGAAGGGGAAGCCGAACGGGTTGTCGGGGGAGCTGCTGCAGTAGTCGGTGGACCAGTCGAACTGGTAGGCGGCCCAGGCACCCTGGTTGTTCCGCGCCGCGAGCCAGGTGTTGTAGCTGCTGGCGCTGGTCTGGGTCCAGCCGGCGAGGACCTGCTGCTTGTCCGCGGGAACCGCCTGGGCGGGTGCGGCCAGGGCGATGGTGGCGGCCGCGGTGACCGCGGTGGCGGCGAGACTCGTGACGAGGCGACGCATTCGGGTTCCCTCCGTTTTTCACTCCTGACACCCCCTCAAAAGCTCGTGGCGAAGGGAGGGGGCGGCGCCCGGTGTGATCCAGCGCACGCCAAGAGTTCGCCAGGTCCCTGACAACCGTCAAGATCTACATCGACGTAGAGATGAACAGAGTTCAACCACCAGAGTTTCGGAGTTTTCTCCAACTACCGCTGGTACGCGGGCCGTTCAGGAGGGACGCCAGGGCACCCGGGAGGGAGGCGTGAGCAGCGGCCCCGGGCCCTTGACCCTGCGGAGGATCGGGGAGGTCTCCATGTCCCGCACGGAGGTCAGCTCGGCGATACGGGTCGTCAGATAGGTGTAGAGGGCCGGGACATCGGCGCAGACCACGGTCGCCAGCAGATTCTTCGTTCCGGTGGTCGCACATGCGAACGCCACCTCGGGGTGGTTCGCGAGCGTCTGCCCGGTGGCGGCGAGCTCCGACGGCCGTACCGACAGCCATATCGCGGTGGTGACGCCCTGGCTGAACAGCCGGTGGGAGTAGTCGACGTCGAAGTACAGGGTGCCGTCGGCGCGCAGATCGGCCAGCCGGCGGCGCACCGTCGACTGCGACCAGCCGGTGGCGGCGGCCAGTTCGGCCAGCGGTGCCCGCCCGTCCCCCGCGAGGACGTCCAGCAGCTTGCGGTCCCCGGCGCTCACCGGTCCGCGCGGGCCCTTCGACCGGTCCGGGGCGGGCGTGCGCAGCCGCGCGATCTGCTCGGGCGTCAGCGCGTCGGACTTGTTGACCAGGCCCTGTTCCCCGCCGAAGTACTCATGCAGCACGCAGTGCGCGCTCACCCCCACCACCCGTGGCGTCTGGGGGAGTTTGCGCAGCAGCAGGGCGTCGCTGTCCTGGCCGGACGCCGCCCGTGTCGACGCGGCGACCTCGGTGCCGTCGGAGAGCACATGCACCCAGGAGGTGTCGGGCCGCCGGGCCAGCGCCTCGGCCACCGGCAGGGCGGCGTCCGGCAGACACCGCACCCGCACCATCCAGACCACGTCGCCGACGGCCGCCGGGTCGGTGAGCCCCAGCACCCGCAGCGCTCCGGTCGTCCGCAGCCGGGTGTAGCGGCGGGCCACGGTCTGGTCGGAGACGCCCAGCACCTCGGCGAGCCGGCTGAAGGGGGCCCGGCCGTCGAGCTGGAGGGCGTGCACCAGCGCCCGGTCCAGGTCGTCGTACGCGTCGGATTCCACCGCACCAAGCTAGCGGGCGTCGGATATCGCCGCCGGGGCAGGGGCCGGCTGGGAGAAGCAGCCGGGTCGGGGCGACCGTAAGAGCCGCGGGAACCGCCCTCGGGGTCGGCCCCGCATCCCTTTGTCGGAATGTGCCGGATCCCGGAGTCAGTCATGCGCAGATCATGGTGGCCGCTCGCCGCCATCACCCTCGGCAACTTCATGCTGTTGATAGACGTCACGATCGTGAACACCGCGCTGCCCCAGGTGGCACGGGGGCTGGACGCGTCCTTCACCTCCCTCCAGTGGGTGATGGACATCTACGCGCTGGCGCTGGCCGCGCTGCTGATGGTGGCCGGATCGGCGGCGGACCTCTTCGGACGGCGGCGGCTGTATCTCGTCGGCCTCGCGGTGTTCGCGATCTCCTCCCTGGTCTGCGGTCTGGCACCGGACGCCGGGGTGCTGATCGCGGCCCGCGCCGTGCAGGGGGTGGGGGCCGCGGCCATGTTCGCCACCAACACCCCGCTGCTGATGGCCACGTACTCCGGACGCGACCGCGGGATCGCCTTCGGCGTGTGGGGCGGTACGAGCGGGGCGGCCGCGGCGGTCGGCCCGGTGCTGGGCGGGGTGCTGACCGAGTACGTCGACTGGCGCGCGATCTTCCTGGTCAATCTGCCGCTGACGGCGATCGCGGTGTGGATCACGGTCCGCTCCATCGAGGAGTCGCGCGGCGCGGCGGGGGTGCGCATCGACTGGCCGGGCGCCGCCTCGTTCACCGTGTGCGCCGGGGCGCTGACGTACGGGCTGATGCGCGGCGGCGAGGAGGGCTGGGCCGACACCGGCACGGTCACCGCGCTGGTGGCGGCCGCGGTCGCGCTGCTCGCCTTCGTCCTGCTGGAGCGCGGGAAGCGGCAGCCGCTGCTGGACCTGGGGCTGATGCGCCGCCCGACGTTCGCGGTGCTGATGGCGGCGGCCCTGCTGCTCCAGGCGGCGGCCTTCCCGTACCTCACCTACGCCGGGCTCTGGCTGCAGTCGGTGCTGGGGATGAGCCCGGTGCGGGCAGGGCTCGCGGTGACGCCGATGGCGGGCGTCTCGCTCGTCGTCGGCGCGGCGGGCGGACGGCTGCTGGAACGGGTCGCCCCCGGGCGGGCGCTCGGCGGCGGACTGCTGCTGGTGGGCGCGGGCGCGCTGGTCAACGCGGCGATGGTGACCCCGGACGCGGACTGGACCGCCTTCGTCCCCGGCCTGGCCCTGGCCGGTCTGGGGATCGGCCTGGCCATGCCGGTGCTGGTCTCGGCGGCCCTCGGCTCGGCCCCGCCGGAGCGGGCGGGCATGGCCAGCGGCGCGGTGAACACCTTCCGGCAACTGGGCTATGCGCTGGGGATCGCCGTCCTGGGCACGGTGTTCGCGACGCGGGTGCGGGACATGGTCGAGGGCGGCGACACCGTCCCGGCCCGCGCGGCCGGGCAGGCCGCCGAGGCCATCAGCGGCGGCCACGCCGACGCCGTGATCGCCGCCGCGCCCCCGGCCCGGGCGGACGCGGCGCGTGCCCTGGTACACGAGTCGTTCGCGGCCGGTCTCGACCGCATCTGCGTCATCGCGGGCATCGCGGCCCTGGCGGCGGGCCTGCTGGTCCTCGCCGTCGTCCGCGGCGGCCCCGGCGGCACGCCCCCGAAGCCGACCCCTGAGATATCCCCGTCGGAGCCGGTCCACGCCTGAGCGGTGGCCGAAGCGAGACGCGAGGGGCAGGCGCCCGACAGCGCCCGCCCCTCGCGGTGTGAGGGCCCCCAGGAAGCCACCGGCCGGTGCGTGGTCCCCGTCCCCGGGCGTGCCGGGGGCTGCCCAGCTCGGCGTGCCGGCCGCGGTCGTCGGGGAAGGGGCCGATGGCGTCCCGTCCTTCGGCCGGCAGCCGCCACAGCTCCGCAGGCGAGCGCACCCCGCCGGGGAAGCGGCAGCTCATCCCGACGATCGCGATCGGGTCGTCGCCATCGGCGGCCGGGGCGGGGGCGGGCGGCCGGGGCGGGGACGGCGGGCCCGGCGGCGGTGGCCCCGCCGTCCGGCGCCAGGAGCCGCGGCAGCTCGGCCACCAGTCGAGTTCGGCCACACGAGTTGTAGGATGATTGGGCAACCGGGTGAATCGATGACCGATGTGAGGGAGCCGAGAGGGATGGCGTTGCGGGCGGCGGGGCGGCGGTCGCTGGTCGACACCGTGGTGGAGCAGTTGCGCGCGCAGCTCACCGAGGGTGAGTGGCGGGTCGGGGACCGCGTGCCCACCGAGCATGCCCTCGCCGAGCAGCTCCAGGTCGGCCGGAACACGGTCCGCGAGGCGGTCCGCGTCCTCGTGCACGCGGGGATGCTGCAGTCCCGGCAGGGCGAGGGCACCTTCGTGGTCTCCACGACCGACCCTTCCGAGGTCATGCGGGATGTGCGGCGCGCCGGGATCCGGGATGTGCTGGAGCTGCGGATCGCGCTGGAGGCGGAGGGCGCGCGGCTGGCCGCGCTCCGGCACAGCCCCGCCGATCTGCGGCGGATGCGGGCGGCGCTGGAGTCGCTCGAGGCGTTCGCGCGGGGCGGGGAGCGGCCCGCCGTCGGCCACCATGAGCTGCACGCCGCCCAGGACCTCGAGTTCCACACCGCCGTGGTGGACGCCGCGCACAACGCCGCGCTGAGCGCGACCTACGGCTGGTTCAGCAGCTCGGTGCGGGACTCGCTGGTGGCCTCGCTCGGCGACCGCGAGGTGCCGAGCATCGTCCCCGCCGACCATCGTGCCCTGGTCGACGCGATCGCCTCCGGCGACCCGGCGGCCGCCGAGGCGGCGGCTCGGGCGCTGCTGGAGGCGCCAAAACGCGCCATCGAGGCGCTGCTCGCCACCGGCTGAGGCCCCTCTCCACGGGTCTCGTAGCGCCCGGCCGCCTCACCTCATCACTACGGAACGGAGTTCTTCTTGCCACGCCCGCACACCCCCGGCCCCGAGGCCGAGCCCCTGCTCGTGGACGCCGAGACGGATCTGCGGCCGACCCCCGAGGTGACCGCCGCGCGGCGTACCCTGCGGGCCCACCCCGCGCTTCTCCTGACCGGCATCGTGCTGGCGTCGCTCAACATGCGGGCCGCGCTCGCCGGGGTCTCCCCGCTCCTCGGCGAGATCAGCGGCCACTTCGGGCTGTCCTCGACCATGAGCAGCCTGGTCACCACCGTTCCGCTGATCTTCATGGGGCTGGCCTCGCCCTTCGCGCCCCGGCTCGCCCGGCGCTGGGGCACCGAGGCGGTGCTGCTGAGCGCGCTGGTGCTGCTGCTCGGCGGCATACTGCTGCGGGTGGCGCCGCCCGTGCCGGCGCTCTTCGCCGGGGGCGCACTCGTCGGCAGCGGGATCGCGTTCCTCAATGTGCTGATGCCGGGCCTGGTCAAGCGGGATTTCCCGCACCGGGCCGCCGGGATGACCGCGCTCTACACCACCTCGATGATCGGCGGGGCGACGGTCTCCGCCGCCTCCGCCGTGCCCCTGGAGAACGCGCTCGGCGGCTGGCGGGGGTCGCTTGCCTCCTGGTCGCTGCTGGCGGCGGTCGCGGCGCTGGTCTGGATACCGCAGACGGTGCTCGCGCGCCGTGGCACGCATCACGGCGAGCCCGCGGCGACGCCCGTAAGGGCGACGCCGGACGCGGGGCCGCGGCTGGGCCGCTCCGTGCTGGCCTGGCAGGTGACGCTGTTCATGGGGCTGCAGTCGTCGATCGCGTACGTCTGCATCGCGTGGCTGCCGACGATCTTCACCGACCACGGCATGAGCAAGAGCACCGCCGGGCTGGTGTTCGCGTTCAGCACCATGCTGCAGATGGTCGGTTCGTTCGTGGTGCCCACCCTGGCCGGGCGGATGCGCTCCCAGCGGACGCCGGCCGTCGCCGTCGCGGCGCTGATGGCTGCCGGTATCGCGGGCCTGCTGGTGGCTCCCGCCGCCGGGGCGTGGGTGTGGGCGGCGCTGATCGGCGTCGGGCAGGGCGGGTCCGTGGGGCTCGCGCTGACCATGATGGTGCTGCGGACCGGGGACGCCCACACCTCGGCGCGGCTGTCCGGCATGGCGCAGACCTGGGGCTATCTGCTGGCCGCGGTGGGCCCGCTGGCGCTCGGCGTGGTGCACCAGACCACCGGCGGCTGGGCGCTGCCACTCACGCTGATGCTGGCGGTGTGCGGGGCGCTGGCGGTGCTGGGCCTGGGCGCGGGCCGCGACCGCAAGATCCGGTCCTGAGCGGTCCGAAGGTCCGTCCCCCTGCGCCTGAGCGGTCCGAAGATCCGTCCCCCTCCGCCTGAGCGGCTTCACGCCTTCACAGACACGCGGTGGCGGCGGCCGTCATTCCGACGACCGCCGCCACCGCGGAGACGACCGGTGGCCGCTCCGCCCGTCCCGGCGCGATGGCGACCGTAAGGCGTGCACAGACCGCTGGGCGGCCCCGCGGGCATCACCTCGCGCCGGTGGTCACTCCGTGGTCACTCCTCCCCCGCGAGGGTCAGCGTGCGCAGCTTGCGGCCCGCGTACCAGGTCGCGGCCACGGTCACGGCCAGCAGCAGGATGACGCCGGTCGCCAGGCCGACGTCCGACGTGATCACATCGCCGTCCGCGACCTTCTGCGCGAGCGCCAGCGCCCACTGCTGCACGCTCAGCTTGCGGGCCCCGGCGACCAGGCTGCCGAAGAAGGTCTCCCACACCAGGGCGTAGACCAGCCCCGCGATCACCGCGTGCCGGGTCACGGTGCCCAGCAGCAGGAAGACCGCGCTGTAGGCGACGGAGGCCACGGCGGCGGCGACGGCGTAGCCGACGGCCAGCTGATTCGCGTTGCCGTTCAGCACGAAGCCCGCGAGCAGGGTGGGGATCGCGGAGAAGGCGACCGTGACGCCGATCGCCACGATCAGCTTGGTGACGATGATCGTCGGCCGCTTCACCGGCTTGGCCAGCAGATAGATGACCGAGCCGTCGTCGATCTCCGGGCCGATCGCGCCCGTACCGGCGATCACGCCGATCAGCGGGACCATGGTGGCCATCGCGAAGCCGCCGAGGATCGCGTCGGCCGTGTCGTCGTCCGCTCCGGTCAGCAGCCGTACGGCGAGCGAGATGATCAGCAGCAGACCGGGGAGGGTGAAGAGGATCAGCGCGCGGCGGCGGCCGAGCAGGGCCCGGTAGGTGAGCCGCGCGACGGTGGGGTGGTAGAGCGAGGACATCGCTGTGGGCTCCTTTCAGGCCGCGACGAGGTAGGAGAAGACGCTCTCCAGGGACTCGTCGGAGGGCGAGACCGTGAGGAGTCGGATGCCCTGGTCGCGGGCGACCCGGGGCAGCAGTTCGGTGAAGCGGGCGAAGTCCACCGCCTGGATGTGCAGCCCGCCGTCGACGCCGGTGCTCGCGTCGACCTCGATACCGGTGGTCGACGGGTCGGCGATCAGGGCGGCCGCGAGCGCGCGGTCGTCGCTGGACCGGACGAGATAGCGGTGCGGACGGTCCGTCATCAGCCGGCGGATCTTGCGGAAGTCGCCGGAGGCGGCGTGCCGCCCCGCGACGATCACCTCGATGTGCGCCGCCAACTGCTCGACCTCCTCGAGGATGTGCGAGGAGAACAGCACGGTGCGGCCCTCCGCGCCCATCCGCCGCAGCAGATCCATCAGCTGCATCCGCTGCCGGGGGTCCATGCCGTTGAACGGCTCGTCCAGCAGGAGCACCGACGGCTCGTGCACCAGCGCGGAGGCCATCTTCACGCGCTGGCGCATGCCCTTGCTGTACGTGGCGATCTTCCGGGAGCCCGCGTAGTCCATCTCGACGGTGTCGAGCGCCTTACGGGCGGCGGCACGCGGATCGGGCAGCCCGTGCAACTCGGCGTTGGCGATCACGAACTCACGGCCGGTGAGGAAGTCGTACATCGCCTCCCGCTCGGGGACGATGCCGATGTGGCGGTACGCCTGCTCATTGCGCCAGATCGGGGCGCCGTCGAGGGTCACGGACCCGGTGGAGGGGGCCAGGAAGCCGCCCATCATGTTGATGAGGGTGGACTTGCCGGCGCCGTTGGGGCCGAGGAGCCCGGTGACACCGGGGCCGATGTCCATGGTCACGTCGTTGACGGCCACGACGTTCCCGAACCAGCGGGAGACGTTGTCGATGGCGATCGTGGTCACAGGCCGACCTTTCGGTAGCGGCGCATCAGCAGCCCGTACGAGCCGGCGATCAGGCCGAGGAGAACGAGGACGTAGACGAGTCCGGTCCCGGTGCCGGGGCCGACCCCGCCGGGGAAGGAGGAGGTGGCACCGAGGAACGCCGTCTGCACCCCGTCGATGATGGTGATCGGCGAGAACAGCCCGATCCAGCTCACCGGGCCGGTGTTGCCCTGGTCCCAGGCGATGGCCTGGACGGCGGACACCGCGCCGTAGGAGATGGTCAGCAGGGCGATGACGGCGGCGACGCCGAAGCCGCGGCGCGGGGTGAGCGCGGCGACGACCAGGCTGATGCCGGCGAAGAGGAACGAGAGCAGAGCCACGGAGACCAGTCCTTGTGCGAAGCCCTTCGTCTGATCGGCGAAGTCCAGCTTGGCGAGCAGTGCCCCGGCGTAGAGGATCAGCAGGGGCGCGCCGGTGAGGATGAACAGCGCGGAGGCCATGGCGGCGAACTTCGCCACCACATAGTCCATCGTTTCGATGGGCCGCGAGAAGTAGAGCGGGACCGTCTTGAAGCGGAGGTCCCGGGAGACGGACTGCGGCGCCTGGGAGGCGGTGTAGAGGCCGATGACGGCCTGCAGCATGATCGCGTAGCGGGTGTACTTGACGGGGAGCTCGTCCGCGCTGGTGGCGATGGCCACCGCGACGATGATCGCGGCGGGCATGCACATCACGGCGAACAGCAGCATCGGCGCGACCTTGGACTTGGCCGAGCGGCCGAGGCCGTAGGCGCCGCGCAGGCTCTGGGAGAAGAGCGAGCGGCGGGCGTAGGCGCGGCCGAGGCGCGGGCCCTCGTAGTGGCGGTAGCCGATGTTGTGAATGACGTCGGCGCGCTGCTGGGTCACGGTCTCAGGCGGCATCGACGGCACCTCCGTTCCCGTGTGCGCTTGCGCCGGCCGGTCCGCCGGACGGCGTTGTGCCCTTCTGGGCATCCGCGGCGGCGTCCGCGGCGTCTGCGGCGTCTGCGGCGCTCGCGGAGGCGTCCGCGGCGCTCGCGTCCTCGTCGTCGGACCGGAAGATCTCCGCGATGCGGTGGCGGCGCTGCTCCATGCGGACCAGGCCGAGGCCGAGGTCGGCGATGGTGTCGCGGACCGTGTCGTACGTCTCCTCGCCCGCGACGTCGACCAGCATCACATGGTCGGAGCCGGGCGACCCGTCGGCGCCGCGGCCGGCCGGCTGGACGGTGAGCCCGGCCCGGTCGAGCGCGGTGCGCAGCGCCGTGGTGCCGTCCGGGTGGTCGGCGGTGTCGGTCACCTCGACCGCGAGCGAGGCCGTGGCCTGGGTGAAGTCACTGGTGGAGCTGGAGCGGAGCAGCTTGCCGCCGTCGATGACCACGACATGGTCGCAGGTGCGCTCCAGCTCGCCGAGCAGATGCGAGGTGACCAGGACCGAGATGCCGAATTCGGTGTGCACCCGGCGGATCAGCCCGAGCATCTCGTCGCGGCCGACCGGGTCCAGTCCGTTGGTCGGCTCGTCCAGCAGCACCAGGCGCGGGTCGTGCACCAGGGCCTGGGCCAGCTTGACCCGCTGCTTCATGCCCGTGGAGTAGCCGCCCATGGGGCGGTACCGCTCCTCGTACAGCCCGACGTGGCGCAGGGTGTCGGCCGTGCGCTCGCGGGCCGCGGAGGGCGGCAGCCCGGACATCCGCGCCATGTGGACGACGAACTCGGTGGCCGAGACATCGGGCGGCAGACAGTCGTGCTCGGGCATGTAGCCGACGCTTTCGCGGATGGCGCTGCCGTCCTTCGCCACATCGAGGCCGAGCACGGAAGCGCGGCCCTCGCTGGCGGGGGACAACCCGAGCAGGATCTTGATCAGCGTGGACTTACCGGCGCCGTTGGCACCCACCAGGCCGGTGACCCCTGGTGCGATGTCGACGGACAGCCGGTCGAGCGCGGTGACGCGGGGGAACCGCTTGCTCAGACTTTCGGTGGCGATCACAGTCACGTGTTCGACGGTAGTGGTGTGAGACACAGGCGGCGTCACTCCAGACGGTGGGATTCGCCTCGTCCTCGGGTCTGACGCGCCCGTAGGGGACAGGCCCCGACCGGAGGGGGTTACCGAGGGTATCCACAGCCGGTCCGGTGGCTTATGCCCGATGTGCGGCCGGAGCCAGACGGGACCGCGCCCATCCTGGGTACCACGCGGTGAACAGAGCCGGAAGGACGAACCCGGCGCACTGCACCGCCAGCGCCGCCACCACACCCAGACCGGCGGAGACGACCACGACCATGGCTCCGGCGGAGAGGGTGAAGGCGATGGACCAGGCCCGGGTGATCACCACATTGATGTGCCTGAACGCGTAGGTGTCCCACACCTCGGGCGGTGCCTGGCTCCGGGCGATACCGGTGGTGAAGGGCCGCCCGACGGCGAGCGTCGTCCAGGCGGTGACGGCCAGCCAGCTCAGCGCAAGTGCCCCGACGTAGTCCTTGAGTCCACTGTCGGGGCGGGCGAAGGCGAAGATCGTCAGCGCGGTGAAGAAGGCCACCGTGCTGCACTCGAGGATGAGGGCGTCGGCGGCCAGGCCCGCCCGACGGGCCCGGATCAGCATCGCCGCGCCCAGCACCAGCCCGGCCAGGGCGCCCCACTGCCAGCCCAGCGTGGACACGATCGCGAGGGCGATCCATGGCATGAATCCGCGCAAGTAACTCATTTAACCCTCCCCCGGGCGTCCGGTCACAATCCGTCGTGGGGTGTCGAAGAGAGAACGTGCCCCGCGAGCCCGGTCCTATGCCCGATGGGCTGCCCGGCCCGTGGATTCCCCCGCGGGAAGGGGAGTTGGGAACAGACCCGGCCGGAGTCGGACCTTCCGGCCGAGCGGGAGAACGTCAGAGACCCGGTGCGCCCCAGACCGGGAACCAGCGGCTGAGGTCCTCCTCGATCCGCAGATCGTCCCCGAGCAGCGCCCGTATCTGGAGCTCCAGCGCGTTGTCCCGCTTCTCCGCGGCGCCCGGCAGCGGCGCGAAGGGGTAGAAGGTGCCGCGCTTGTAGAGGTACACCAGCGCGAGCGAACGCCCCGCCGTGTCCTGGAAGCCGATCAGGGAGCACAGGAGCTGTGGGCCGAACCCCCCGTCCTGGAGCAGCGAATTGACCGCGTGCAGATCGTTCACCAGGCCGGCCACATCGTCCGGCCGCTGCCGGGCCAGCAGCCAGGTGTAGCCGTACGCGTCCTGGCTGAACTCCACGGGCACCCCGCCCCGGTCCGTGTCCGCGTCAAGCAGCTCCCGCACATCCCGCTGGAGCTGGGAGAAGGCGCCGCCCTCCACGCTCGCGAAGCAGACCGAGCCCCGCCCGGTCGGGGTGAACCCGGCCCCCGCCTCCAGGCTGACCGCGGCCCCCGGGAGCCCGAAGAGCCGGTCGAGGTCGGGGCGCACCGGTTTGCTGCGGCCCAGGATGGCGTCCAGCAGCCTCATGCCTCAGCCCCTTCCCGCCTGGCCCAGCTGGGTGGAGATGCGGGCGAGCTGGTCGAGCCGCCGCTCCAGCGTCGGATGCGAGGAGAACAGCCGGCTGACGCTCTCCCCGGAGAGCGCGGGCGCGAAGAAGAAGGCGTTGTACGGCTCGACCTTGCGCAGATCCCGGGTCGGGATCCGGGCCATCTGCCCCGTCACCTTGGTGAGCGCGGCGGCGAGCGCCGAGGGCCGCCCGGTCAGCAGCGCGCCGGCGCGGTCGGCGGACAGCTCGCGATAGCGGGACAGCAGCCGGGTCAGCAGGAAGCTGATCGCGTAGACCACGGCGCTGATCAGCGGGATGAGCAGCACCGCGATGCCCACGTTGTTGTTGCGGCTGCCTCGGCTGAGCCCGCCCCACAGCGCCGCGCGGGTCATGATGCCCGCCAGCACCCCGAGGAAGGAGGCGATGGTCATGACCGCCACATCGCGGTGCGCCACATGGGACAGCTCATGGGCGAGCACGCCCTCCAGCTCCTCCGGCTCCAGCCGCCGCAGCAGCCCTGTGGTGGCGCACACCAGCGCGTTCCGCTGATTGCGCCCGGTGGCGAAGGCGTTCGGCACATCGGTGTCGGCGATGGCCACCCGGGGCTTGGGCATGTCCGCGAGGGCGCACAGCCGGTCCACCGCGCCGTGCAGCTCGGGGGCCTGCTGCGGGGTGACCTCCCGGGCGCCCATGCTGAACGCCGCGATCCGGTCACTGAACCAGAACTGCGCCACGAACAGCCCTCCCGCGATGATCACGATCAGCGGCCAGGCACCCTTGAACACGGCGAGCAGCACGCCGATGAAGACCACATAGAGCAGCCCGATGAAGAACATCGTCGTGACCATGCGCGTGGTCAGCCCACGGTCCGGGGCATAGCGGGTATGCGGCATGGGATGCCTCCCCAGTGACACGACGCCAAAGGCTCTATACCCGATTCTGCCGCTTATCGGGCGATCCGCGCCGTGCGCTGTCGCCCTTAATTCCACAAGCCGTACCGCTTACCCCGCTATGTGCGCCGCACCCTCCGTGGCGATCTTCTCGAAGACCCCGAGGTCGGCCGCGAAGATCGAATCGGGGATCGGCCAGTGCAGCACGATCTCCTCGATGCCCAGCTCGGCGTGGCGCCCGGCGAAGTCCACAAAGGCGTCCACTGAGCTCAGCGGCCCTGTGCCGTCCGGGGTGAAGCCGGTGAGAAAGATCTTGTCGAGGTCGCCGGCGTCCCGCCCGGCCTCCGCGCACGCCTTGCCCAGCCGGTCGATCTGACCGCCGATGGCGGCCAGCGAATCGGCCGGGGTGCCCGTCTCGGAGACCTTCGGATCGCCCGTGGTCACCCACGCCTGGCCGTACCGCGCCGCGAGCCGCAGCCCGCGCGGACCGGTGGCGGCCACCGCGAACGGCAGCCGCGGCCGCTGCACACAGCCGGGGATGTTGCGCGCCTCGTGCGCGCTGTAGTGCGTGCCCTCGTACGTCACCGCGTCGTGCGTCAGCAGCCGGTCGAGCAGCTCGACGAACTCGCCGAACCGGTCCGCCCGCTCCCGGGGCGACCACGGCTCCTCGCCGCCGCGCAGCAGCGCCGTCGCGTCGAAGCCGGAGCCGCCCGCGCCGATGCCGAGGGTGATCCGCCCGCCGGACACGTCGTCCAGCGTGATCAGCTCCTTGGCCAGCGTCACCGGATGCCGGAAGTTCGGGGAGGTGACGAGGGTGCCCAGGCGCAGCCGCGAGGTCGCCGCGGCGGCCGCCGTCAGCGTGGGGACCGCCCCGAACCAGGGGCCGTCGCGGAAGCTGCGCCAGGACAGGTGGTCATAGGTGTACGCGGCGTGGAAACCCAGCTCCTCGGCGCGCTGCCATATCTCCCGGCCGCCCTCGGACCAGCGGTGGATGGGCAGGATCACGGTGCTCACTCGCATACCGCGAGCCTAAGCGGTGGGTGTGACAACGCCGTACCGAGCCGTCCGAGCCGTCCGAGCCGTCCGAACCGTCCGAACCGTCCGAGCCGTACCGACGAGACGCCCGGGGCGGCGCCGGCGGACCTACCCGGGCGAGCGCGTCCGAGGAAGCGCACCCGAGGAAGCGCACCCGAGCAGGCCCACCCGAGCACCGTGCCCTCACCGATGAGCGGCATATGCGGGAGGATGGTTGCCGTGACTTCTGCGACCGACCGGCCGAACACCCCGGCCCCAGAGCGTTTCCGCCCCGCCCCGGCCCGGCCCCGGCTGATCGCCACCGACCTCGACGGCACTCTGCTGCGGGACGACAAGACGGTCTCCGACCGCACCGTGGCGGCGCTCGCGGCGGCCGAGCGGGCGGACATCGAGGTGTTCTTCGTCACCGGCCGCCCGGCCCGCTGGATGGACGTCGTCAGCGCCCATGTGCACGGCCACGGCCTGGCGATCTGCGCCAACGGCGCCGCCGTCGTCGATCTGCACCAGGGCGGGCTGCCGGTCGAGGTCCGCCCGCTCGCCACCGACCGGGCCCTCGCCATCGTGGAGGCGCTGCGCGAGGCCGCCCCCGGCACCTCCTTCGCGGTCGAGCGCAGCGGCGGGATCTTCTACGAACCGCGGTACCCGCCCTTCCACCTCGACCCGGGCGCGATCGTCGCCCCCGCCGAGAAGCTGCTCCACAACGGATTCGCGCACGCCGACATGCCGGTCCTCAAGCTGCTCGCCCACCACCCCGAGCTCGCGCCCGACGACTTCCTCCACCTGGCCCGCTCGGTGGCCGGGGCCCACGGCGACTTCACCCGCTCCAGCCCGTCCGCCCTGCTGGAGGTCAGCGGTCTCGGGGTCAGCAAGGCCAGCACCCTGGCCCGATGCTGTGCCGAGCGCGGGATCTCGGCCGCGGAGGTCGTGGCGTTCGGGGACATGCCCAACGACCTGGAGATGCTGATGTGGGCGGGCACCTCGTACGCGATGGCCAACGCCCATCCGGATGTGCTCGCCGCGACCACCCACCGCACGGGCGCCAACACCGAGGACGGCGTCGCCGCCGTCATCGAGCGGATCCTGGCCGGATAGCCCGACCGGGAATCGCCCGACCGGCCACGTGGAACCGCCCCCCGGCCCGCGCGGGCCGGGGGGCGGTCGCATACGACCGGGGTCGATCTACCAGAAGAACACCGCGTACCCGTTGCCGCCGCTCTGGCCGTTGGTGCCCTTACCGCCCGGGGTGGTGCCACCGGCGCCGCCGAGACCGCCGTCGCCGCCCTCGCTGCTGTTCGTCGGGGGCAGTTCGACGATGCCGTCGACCGCGTCGCCGCCCTCGCCGCCGGTCTCGCCGTTCTCACCGCTCCGGTTGACCGCGAAGACGCTGTTGCAGGTGCCGTTGCCGCCGATGCCGCCCGTGCCCGCGGTGCCCGCGGTGGCGGTGCCGCCGCCACCACCTTGACCACCGGTGCCACCCGTGGCGGTGGCCTGGGTGCCGCTGGTGTTCGACACCGTCGTGGCGGTGCCGGCGGTGCCGGCCGTACCGGGCTGTCCGGGGGTGTTCACCGCAAGGCCACCGGCACCGCCGGTGCCACCGGTGCCACCGGTGCCCAGGTGCACCGTGTAGACGCCGAACGGCGTCACCGGGAGGACGCACCAGGTGAAGCCGCCGGACCCGCCGCCACCGCCGTTACCGCCGGCTGCGGCCATCGTGCCACCGCCGCCAGCGCCGCCACCGCCGCCGCCACCGCCGCCCGCACCCCATGCCTGGAGGTGCACCGAGGTGAGCCCCGGCGGCGCCGTGAAGGTCCCGTCCGCGGTGAACTCTTGCACCCCGTGGATGACGGTCGGCGGCTGCGGCGGCTTGGGACGGCCGACGCCGAGCCCCGCCGGGTCATCCGCCAGCGCGGCGGGCGCCATGGTCAGCAGCTGGCTGGAGATGGCCGCCGCTGCCGCGACGGAGGCGAAGAGGACCCGGCGGCGCGTCCGGGAACGATGAGGAGTAGGGCTCTGGCTGTTCACGTCATGACTTCCTTCCCCGCGGTCGGGCCACCATCTGTCGCGGAGTGCGATGGGATACGTAAGGACCGAACGGCCCGCGAGCCTCATCTCACCCACGGTTCCGGCGGTCTGCATTCTGACGAGCCGATAGTTGGACCGCGCAGGTGAGGAGTTGGGCCGGGCGGGCGACAGCCACCGCCCCACGGCGGCATGTCAGCAGTACCGCGACCCATCAGACCCGTCACCCGGCCAGCAGCCGTCAGGCCCCTCCGCCCGCGAGCAGCCGTCAGGCCCCCGGCCCGGCGCCAGCCCCTCAAGCCGCCTCGCCCGGCAGCGGCGCCTCCCAGACCACCGTCGTTCCGCGGCCGCCCTCTCCGAGTCCGGGGCCGAAGCCGCTCGATCCGCCGAGCGCCTCGGCCCGACGCGCCAGATTCGCCAGACCGCTGCGCCGCCCGTCCGCGGGCACGCCCACCCCGTCGTCCGCGACCGTCAGCCGGACCGCCGGCCGTCCGTCCGCGAGCCGCGCGGTGGCGTCCACGACCACCTCGATCCACTCCGCCCGGGCGTGCCGGAGGGCGTTGGAGAGCGCCTCGCGCAGCGCCGCTACGAGGTGGGCGCCGGTCACGGACACGACCAGGTCGTCCACCGGGCCCACGAAGGTCAGCGACGGCTGGAAGCCCAGCGGCACGGCGGCCGCCCTGACCTCCCGCAGTACCCGGCCGCGCAGGCCGGGCGGCGTCTCGGGCGGGGTCTGCTGCAGCGCGGAGATCGCCGTCCGTACCTCCTGGATGGTGGCGCCCAGCTCCTCGACGGCCCGCTCGATGCGCTCCCGCACCTCCGGCGCGTCCGACTGGCGCTCCGCACTCTCCAGCAGCATCCCGGTCGCGAAGAGCCGCTGGACGACGAGGTCGTGGAGATCGCGGGCGATCCGGTCGCGCTCCTCGAGGACCGCGAGCCGCTCCCGGTCGCGCTGCGCCTCGGCGAGCACCAGCGCGACCGCGGCCTGCGCCGCGAACTGGGCGGCCAGGGTGCGCTCGGTGGCGGTGAACGGGTCCGCGTCGGGCTCCCGCGCCGTGGCCAGCACGCCGAGCACCTGGTCCCCGCTGCTCAGCGGCACCATCATGCTCGGCCCGTAGCGCCCGGGGGCGCCGGTGCCGAGCAGCGGGTCGGCGGCCGGGTCCTCGATGAGGACCGGCTGGCCGGCCAGCAGCCTCGGCACGGCCGGGGAACGGGCCGGAAGCACCGCGCCGAGCAGCCCGGACCGCTCATCGGCGGCCACCGCCACGGCCTTCAGCCCGCCACCGCCGTCCTCCGGCAGCAGCACGATGCCCACCGCCGCGTCCGCGAGCTCCCGGGCCTTCTCGGCGACCACGGCCGGCCCGTCCCCGGCACCGCCGGACAGCACCGCCTGGGTCACGGCCACCGCCCCCTCGATCCAGCGCTCGCGCTGCCGGGTGGCCCCCTGGATACGGGTGTGACCGATGGCGATCCCCGCCTCGGTCGCCAGCACCTCGACCAGATGCCGGTCGGAGTCGGTGAACGGACCGCCGTCCCGCTTCTCGGCGAGACAGAGGATGCCGAAGGTCTCCTCCCCGACGCGCAGCGGAACGGTGAGGTACGAGCCCGGCCGCTGGGACCGGCCCGACGGCTGGGACGAGCCCGACGGCTGGGACGAGCCCGGCGGCTCGGTGGCCGAGGGCGTACCGGTGCGCCGTGCGTCGGCGAGCAGCTCCGCGCACCGCTCCCGGTCGGCCTCGGTCACGCCGTACGTGACCACATCGGCCAGGCCCTGGCCCGCGGCGGCGTCGCCCTCGGCGTGGTGCACCCCGATCGCGGCGCGGCGGGCGCCCGCCAACTCGGCCGCGGTGCGGACGATCCGGTCGAGGACGGTGTGCGCGTCCGGACCCGTGCCGAGCGAGCGCATCGCCGCCAGCAGCCGCGGCAGCCGCGCCGTGAGCTCGGTGGACAGCCCCCGCAGACCGCGGGTCGCCTCCGCGGCCACATCCAGGGGGTCGGGGGAGGGGGCAGCGGCCGCCATGCGTCGAGCCTAATGAGTGCCGCAGGTAAACGCCCTGTTGGCGGCGCTGGGCCCCGCTTCCACCGCTTCCGGGGCGCCGCAGGGCGACCCCGGGCCACCCCATGCGGCAGCTCACGCCCCTGTCCGGCCGCGCGCCTGTGCGGCGGATCTTCGGGGCCCCGTAGGGCTCGGCGAGCCGCGCGGCGGAGCCGCATATCGATGCTTTCGCCTCCCCGCCCCTTCCCGCCGCATCGACATGCGGCTCCGCCTCGCGGCAGGGGCTTCGCCCCTGGGCTCCGGGGCGGCGGCAGACGCCGCAGGGCCGCTCGTCCGGTGCGGGGGACGCCCCCAGCGGGGCGCGCATGCCAGCCATCGCAGGCCCCTCGGGGTCTGGGGCGGAGCCCCAGTTGAGGGAAGGGGCGGGGAGGGGAGCAGCCCGCCGCAGGCGGCAAGACCCGCCGGACAGGCTCTCACCCTCACCCGGCTACCCGGCGCCCACCAGGGCTCCGCCCTCCACCGCCTCGCGTTCCAGCATCCGGCGGAACGGGCCGTCGGCCGAGGCCAGTTCCTCGTACGACCCGCGCTGGACGGCCCGGCCGCCGTCGAGGACGATCACCTCGTCCACCGCGTCCAGGCCCGCCAGCCGGTGCGTGATCAGGACGGTGGTGCGCCCCTGGGTCGCCGACATCAGGTCGGCCGTCAGGGCGTCGGCCGTGGGCAGGTCCAGGTGCTCGGCGGGCTCGTCCAGGACCAGCACCGGGAAGTCCGCCAGCAGCGCGCGGGCCAGCGCCAGCCGCTGCCGCTGGCCGCCGGAGAGCCGTGCGCCCTGCTCTCCGACGAGCGTGTCCAGGCCGTCCGGCAGCCCGTCCACCCAGTCCAGCAACCGGGCCGCGGCCAGCGCCGCGCGCAGCTCGTCATCGCTCGCACCGGGACACGCCAGCCGCAGGTTCTCGCGCAGCGAGCTGTCGAAGACATGGGCGTCCTGGGCGCAGAGGCCGACCAGCCGCCGCACCGCGTCCCCGTCCAGGGCGGCGGCGTTCCGGCCCGCCAGGGTGTACGTGCCGCCCTCGGTGTCCAGGAAGCGGAGCAGCACCTGGGCGAGGGTGGTCTTGCCCGCACCCGACGGGCCGACGACCGCGACCCGGCGGCCCGGGTACAGCTCCAGCCCGAACCCGTCCAGGGCGGGGGCGGACTGCCCGGGGTGGCGGGCGGTGATCCCGCGCAGCACCAGCGGATACGGCGCGCTCGGCGCCTCCTCGCGCCGCGCCTCGTCGGGCTCGCGCACCGGATTCGGCTCGTCCACCACCTCGTACACCCGCTCCGCGGCCCGCCGCACCCGCTGCCGGTGCTGCACCGCGAGCGGCAGCCCCGCGACGGCCTCGAAGGCGGCGAGCGGGGTCAGCACCACGACCGCCAGCCACACCCCGTGGATCCGGCCGTCCGCCACGGCCGGCACCCCCACCCACGCCGCGGCCGCCACGGTAAGACCGCAGACCAGCGCGGACAGCCCGGCGCCCGTACCGGCGGCGGCCGCCGTCCGCCGGGCGATCCGGGTGAGCACCCCGTCGGCCCGTCGCACCGCGTCCAGCCGGCGCGGCAGCGCGCCCGCGACGGCCAACTCGGCGGTCCCCGCGAGCAGATCCACGACCTGCGCCGACAGGGCACCGCGCGCCGGTGCCAGCCGACGCTCCGCGCGCCGCGCGAGCGCCCCGGACACGGCGGGCACCACGACCCCCGCCACCAGCAGCCCCACCGCCAGCACGGCCCCGGCCTCGGGCAGCACCCAGGTGAGGAAGCCCACCGAGGCCGCGCCGACGGTCAGGGCGGTGCCGACCGGCAGCAGCCAGCGCAGGAAGTAGTCCTGCACGGTGTCCACATCGGCCACCAGCCGGGAGAGCAGATCGCCGCGGCGCGTCCGGCCGAGCCCGGCGGGCGCCAGCCGCTCCAGCCTCCGGTAGACGGCGACCCGCAGCTCGGCCAGCACCCGCAGCACGGCGTCGTGCGAGACCAGGCGCTCGGCGTAGCGGAAGACGGCCCGGCCGATCCCGAACGCCCGGGTCGCGGTGACCGCCACCATCAGATAGAGCACGGGCGGCTGCTGCGCGGCCCGCGAGATCAGCCACCCGGACACGGCCATCAGCCCGACCGCGCTCAGCAGGGCGAGGCTCCCCAGCGACAACGCCAGCCCAAACCGCCCCCGACCCCCATGCGCGGCCCCCCGCACCCGCGCCAACGCGCCCCGGCGCGGACGCGTGGTCGAGCCGTCCGGCGCGCTCAGGCCCGTACCGTCCGGCCCGGGCCGCGCAGCGCCCAGCCGCCCACCGGGTCCGCCGTCCGCCCTCAGCTCGTGCGCGGCGGCGGAGGTCCGCCCCACACCCGTAGTCGCCTCCAGCGCGGTTCCACACGCCTCCGCGCGCGGGCGCCCGGCCGCGCGCGCGACGGATCGGCGGACGCCGTCCCCGTCGGAGGCGGGCCGGAGCGAGACGGTCGGCCCTGGGCGGATGGCGCCCGCCGCTGACGCGCGCCCAGCCGCGGGCAGGACGGCCGGCCCACCAGGGGCAGCAGCCCCGGAACCCCGGCCCGGCCCCGGCAGACGCAGCACCCGGTCCGCCAGCGGCAGCAGTGCCGGACGGTGGACGACCAGCAGGACCGTGCGCCCCTCGGCGAGGCGGCGTACCGCCCCGACGACAGACGCCTCCGTCTCGCCGTCCAGGTTCGCCGTCGGCTCGTCCAGGAGCAGCACCGGGCGGTCGGCCAGGAAGGCGCGGGCCAAGGCGATGCGTTGGCGCTGGCCCGCGGAGAGTCCGGCACCCATCTCACCCAGCCGGGTCTCGATCCCGTCCGGCAGCGCGGAGACGAAACGCAGGGCGTCCGCGTCCCGCAGGGCGGCCCGTACCGCCTCGGCGTCGGCGTCCGGCCGGGCCAGCCGGACGTTCTCCGCGATCGTCCCGGCGAAGAGGTACGGGCGCTGGGGCACCCAGGCGATCTGGCGCCGCCAGCTCTCCGGGTCCAGGGAGGCCAGGTCCCGGTCCCCGATCAGCACCCGGCCCTCGTGCGGCGCCGTGAAGCCGAGCACGGCGTTCAGCAGGGTCGACTTCCCGGCGCCGCTGGGGCCCACGACGGCGACCGTCTCCCCCGGGCGGATCTCGAACGAGGTCCGGGCGAGGGACGGCTCGGTGCGCCCGGGGTGGCGGACCACCAGCCCGTCCAGCGCCAGCGCGGCACCCCGGGCGTCGGGCGCGGGCGAGCCGCCCGCCCCCGAGGGCTCGCGCTCCAGCACCGCGAAGACCTCGTCCGCCGCCGTCAGCCCCTCCGCCGCCGCGTGGTACTGCGCGCCCACCTGCCGCAGCGGCAGATACGCCTCGGGGGCGAGCACCAGCACCACCAGCCCGGTGAAGAGGTCCATGTCGCCGTGCACCAGCCGCATTCCGATGTCGACCGCGACCAGGGCGACCGACACCGTGGAGAGCAGTTCCAGGGCCAGGGAGGACAGAAAGGCCAGCCGCAGCGTCTTGAGCGTGGCCCGCCGGTAGTCACCCGTGATCGCACGGATGGAGGCGGCCTGGGCCTTGGCCCGGCCGAAGACCTTGAGGGTGGGCAACCCGGCGACGACATCGAGGAAGTGCCCGGACAGCCGGGACAGCAGCCGCCACTGACGGTCCATCCGGGACTGGGTGGCCCAGCCGATGAGCACCATGAACAGCGGAATCAGCGGCAGCGTGGCGACGATGATCAGCGCGGAGATCCAGTCCGCGGTGACGATCCGGGCGAGCACCGCCACCGGCACCACCACGGCCAGCCCCAACTGGGGCAGATAGCGCGCGAAGTAGTCGTCCAGCGCGTCGATGCCCCGGGTGGCGAGGGTGGTGAGTTCACCGGTCCGCTGGGAGTCCAGCCAGCTCGGCCCCAGCCGTACGGCCCGCTCCAGCAGCCGCAGCCGCAGCTCCGACTTGACCGCCACACCGGCCCGATGGGCGGCCAGCTCGGTCAGCCAGGAGACGACCGCCCGGCCGGCGGCGACCAGCGCCAGCAGCCCCAGCGGAAGCGTCAGCGCCGTCACGCCGTCGCCCCGCTGGAAGGCGCCCACCACGATCTCGGCGATCAGCATCGCCTGCGCGATGACCAGTCCCGCTCCGGCCAGGCCCAGCGCCACGGAGGCGGCCAGGAAGAAGCGGGTGGCCCGTGCGTACCGCAGCAGTCGGGGGTCGATTGGTTTCACGTGAAACACCGCACCCGCGTCAGTGGGCGGCGGGGATGTGCCGGGTGCCGATGCGCTTACGGAAGACCCAGTACGTCCACGCCTGATAGGCCATGATCAGCGGCATCATGATGGCGCCGACCCACGTCATGATCTTGAGCGTGTAAGGACTGGAGGCCGCGTTCGCCGCCGTCAGGCTCCACGCCGGGTCCAGCGAAGAGGGCATGACCTCGGGGAAGAGCGCCAGGAAGAGCATCGCGACGGCCGCCGCGACGGCCACCCCGGACAACCCGAACGCCCATCCCTCACGCCCCCGCCCGTTCATGATCAGCGCGGCGGCCAGCGCCAGAACGGCGATGACGACCGCCACCAGACTCCGGGTGTTCCCGCTGTCGCCCTGCGTCCAGACCAGGAACGGCACCGCGACCACAACGGTGGCCGACCCGAGCCGGGCCGCGTACCGCCGCGCCCTGGTCCGGATGTCCCCGTCCGTCTTGAGCGCGGCGAAGACGGCGCCGTGGAAGGTGAACAGCACCAGCGTGACCACCCCGCCCAGCAGGGCGTACGGCGTGAGCAGATCCGACAGACCGCCCGCGTAGTTCCCGTCGCGGCCGATCGGCACCCCGTGCACCAGATTGGCGAAGATCGCTCCCCAGAGGAACGCGGGCAGCAGCGAGCACCAGAAGATCGCATGCTCCCAGTTGCGCTGCCAGCGGTCCTCGGGGCGCTTGTGCCGGTACTCGAAGGCGACACCGCGCAGGATCAGGCAGACCAGGATGGCCAGCAGCGGCAGATAGAAGCCGCTGAAGAGCGTCGCGTACCAGTCAGGGAAGGCGGCGAAGGTCGCCCCGCCCGCCGTGATCAGCCAGACCTCATTGCCGTCCCACACCGGCCCGATCGTGTTGATCAGGACCCGGCGCTCGGTGCGGTCGCGGGCGAGCAGCTTGGTCAGCACGCCGATGCCGAAGTCGAAGCCCTCCAGGAAGAAGTAGCCCGTCCAGAGGAAGGCGATCAGCAGGAACCAGACGTCGTGAAGGTGCATGATCCTCTCCGGTGATCCTCTCCGGCCGTCAGTACGCGAAGGTCAGCGGCTTGTCGGCGTCCTCGTCCTCGGCGGAGGCCCCGCCGTCCGGACGGCCAGGACCACCCGGACCGCTCGAGGGCAGCCGCAGCTTCGGGTCCTTGGCGGGCGGCTTCTCGTCGATGTCCGGTCCGGCCTTGGCGTACGTGGTCAGCAGCCGCACCTCGATCACCGCCAGCACCCCGTACAGCAGCGTGAAGACACCGAGCGAGATCAGCACCTCGGCCTGGCTGACGCCGGGGGAGACCGCGTCGGCGGTCTTCATCAGCCCGTAGACCGCCCAGGGCTGCCGGCCCATCTCGGTGAAGATCCAGCCGAAGGAGTTGGCGATCAGCGGAAAGCCCATGGTGAGGATGCCGATCCGCCAGGACCAGGTGGACAGCACCGGGCCCATCTCGCGCTTCTTGGTGAGCATGAGCCGGGGCACCTCGTCCTCGCCGGTGCGGAACGCGGGCGCCAGCCACCGCTTGCGGCGGGTCGTCCACAGCCCGATCAGCCCGGCGACGAACGAGGTCATCCCGAAGCCGATCATCAGCCGGAAGCCCCAGAAGGTCATGAAGATGCTGGGGATGTAGTCGTCGGGCTGACCGCCGTAGGCGTCGGCCTCGCGCTGGGCGATGTCGTTGATACCGGGGACGGAGTCGGTGAAGTTGCTGTGCGCCAGGAAGGAGAGCACCCCGGGGACCTCCAGCTCGACGCTGTTGTGCCCCTTGCTGACATCGCCGACGGCGAAGACCGAGAAGGGCGCGGGCGCCTGGGTGTCCCAGAGGGCCTCGGCCGCCGCCATCTTCATCGGCTGCTGCTCGAACATCACCTTGCCCAGCTGGTCACCGCTGATCGCCGTGCCGAACCCCGCGATGACCGCGACCACCAGGCCCACCCGCAGCGAGGCCCGCATCGCCCCGATCTGCTTCTTCCGCCGCTCACCCAGCTCCTCACCGCGCTCCCGGCGGCGCTTGGCCCGCAGCAGATGGAAGGAGGAGATCCCGATGATGAAGGCGGCGCCGGTGAGGAAGGCCGCGGTCAGCGTGTGGAAGACCACGACCAGGGTGGTGTTCTGGGTCAGCACCGCCCAGATGTCGGTGAGCTGGGCCTTTCCGGTGGCCTTGTCGATGGTGTAGCCGGTCGGATGCTGCATCCAGGAGTTGGCGGCCAGGATGAAGTACGACGAGAGGATCGTGCCGAGCGCGACGATCCAGATGCAGGCGCAGTGGATCTTCTTGGGCAGCTTGTCCCAGCCGAAGATCCACAGACCGATGAAGGTGGACTCGAAGAAGAAGGCCAGCAGGGCCTCCATCGCGAGCGGGGCGCCGAAGACATCACCGACGAAGCGGGAGTAGTCCGACCAGTTCATACCGAACTGGAACTCCTGCACGATCCCGGTGACCACACCCATCGCGATGTTGATCAGGAAGAGCTTCCCCCAGAACTTGGTGGCGTGGAAGTACTTCTCCTTGCCCGTGCGGACCCAGGCGGTCTCCAGACCCGCCGTGATCGCGGCGAGAGAGATCGTCAGCGGCACGAAGAGGAAGTGGTAGACCGTCGTGATGCCGAACTGCCATCGGGCCAGCGTCTCCGGCGCCAGAGCCAGATTCACCTGAATCTCTCCTTACGGTCGTGCCTGCCCGCGAGCGAGCTTGTGAACGTATTCACATTCACAAGCAATGATACGCACACGGCTTCGCCCCCTCCCACCGGGGGTGGTAGGGGGCGAATGGGGCACGTATGGGTATGCTGCGCACCTTACGGAGGGGCCGTTGGGACCTTGCGAGGCCCGTACCGATGGGCCCCTCGACGGCTCCGATGGGCGGCCGAGCCGTTCCGCGCGGCGGCCGACCCGGCCGACCCGCGCAGCGCCGGTTCCGCCCGGCTCAGAGCTCCTTGCGGTACTCCTCCGCCGTCCGCAGGAAGATCTCGTTCGCCTCGCGCTCGCCGATGGTCACCCGCACCCCCTCACCCGGGAACGGACGGATCACCACGCCCGCCGCCTCGCACACCGCTGCGAAGTCGGCCGTACGCTCCCCCAGCCGCAGCCAGACGAAGTTCGCCTGCGAGTCCGGGACCGTCCACCCCTGGGCGGTCAGCGCCTCCCACACCCGGCCCCGCTCGGTGACCAGCGCGTCCACCCGCTCCCGCAGCGCGTCCTCGCTGCGCAGCGAGGCCACCGCCGCGTCCTGGGCGAGCTGGCTGACGCCGAACGGCACCGCCGTCTTGCGCAGCGCCGCCGCCACCGGCTCGTGGGCGATCGCGAAGCCGACCCGCAGCCCGGCCAGGCCGTACGCCTTGGAGAAGGTGCGCAGCACACACACATTCGGCCGGTCCCGGTAGAGGTCGATCCCGTTGGGGACCCGCTCGTCCCGGATGAACTCGATGTACGCCTCGTCCAGCACCACCAGCACATCGGACGGCACCCGCTCCAGGAACCGCTCCAGCTCGGCCCGGCGCACCACGGTGCTGGTCGGGTTGTTGGGGTTACAGACGAAAATCAGCCGGGTGCGGTCGGTGATGGCGTCCGCCATCGCCTCCAGGTCGTGCTCCTCGGCGTCGTTCAGCGGGACCCGCACCGACGTCGCCCCGGCGATCTGAGTGATGATCGGATATGCCTCGAAGGACCGCCAGGCGTAGATCACCTCATCGCCCGGCCCCGCCGTGGACTGGACCAGTTGCTGGGCCACGCCGACCGAGCCGGTCCCGGTGGCCAGATGCTCCAGCGGTACGTCGAAGCGGCTCGCCAGCTCGGCGATCAGGGCGGTGCAGGCGAGGTCCGGGTAGCGGTTGAAGGAGGCGGCGGCGTTCGCGGCGGTCTCCAGCACCCCGGCCAGCGGCGGATAGGGGTTCTCGTTGGAGGAGAGCTTGAAGGCCAGGGGGCCGCCCGCGGCGGCCGGCTTGCCGGGCTTGTACGTCGGAATGCCGTCCAGCGCGGCGCGCAGCTTGGGGCTCTTCTCGGTCACCGACAGTCCTCCTCGACCCATCCTGTCCCGGGCCGTGCACAGCGTTCGCACACGGCAATACTGCACACCTTATGAGGATTCCCCCGTCTCGCGTACCCGCCGGGCGCCGCCGCGTATCCGCCCCCGGCGCCCGCGTATCCACCGGGGGGAGCGCCCCGCTTTTTCACGCGCGCCGGTGGCGAGCGCCGTGGCGCGCATCACCCGTGCAGGTGAGTTGAGACCTCTTCGAGACATGTATCAATCAGCAGGCGTGGATATGCCAGGGGCGATCAGAGGCCCGGTGGAACCCCCAACTGGCTTCACTTCCAAGGGAATTGAGGGAGGCGCTCATGCAGAAACGTGCCTTCCGAATACCGATGGCGGAATCGCGCAACCCGCCCACCCGCGCCCTACTATCGGCTGGCCATGACAGCAGCAGGGAAGCACCAGGTGAGCCGGTCGGCCGGCCGCCGGTTAGGGCGGGCGGGCATCCGGGACGTGGCCGCCGCCGCCGGGGTCTCGATCACGACCGTCTCCGACGCGCTCAACGGCAAGGGCCGGCTCCCGGAGGCCACCCGCCGCCATGTCCGCGAGGTCGCCGAGCGGCTGGGCTATCGCCCGTCCGCAGCGGCCCGCACCCTCCGTACCGGCAAGTCCGGCCTCATCGGCCTGACCGTGACCACGTACGGGGATGAACCTTTCACCTTCACCGAGTTCGCCTACTTCGCCGAGATGGCGCGGGCCGCCACCTCCGCCGCGCTGGCGCGCGGCTACGCCCTCGTCATCCTCCCCGCCACCTCCCGCCACGACGTGTGGTCCAACGTCGCCCTCGACGGCACCGTGGTGATCGACCCCTCCGACCACGATCCGGTCGTCACCGAGCTCTTACGCCAGGGCATCCCCGTCGTCAGCGACGGCCGCCCCGCCGGTGCCCTCCCCGTCACCGCCTGGGTCGACAACGACCACGAGGCGGCGGTGCTGGGACTGCTCGACCATCTCGCCGAGGCCGGCGCCCGCCGGGTCGGACTGCTCACCGGGACTTCCACCGACACCTACACCCGGCTGTCCACCACGGCGTACCTGCAGTGGTGCGAACGGGTGGGACAGGATCCGGTCTATGAGGCGTACCCGGCCCACGACCCTTGTGCCGGTGCCGTCGCCGCCGACCGGCTGCTCGCCCGCCCCGACCGCCCCGACGCGGTCTACGGCCTCTTCGACCCCAACGGCACCGATCTGCTCGCCGCCGCCCGCCGCTACGGACTGCGCGTCCCGGACGACCTGCTGTTGGTGTGCTGCAGCGAATCGACCGTCTACCGCACCACCGAGCCGCCCATCACGACCCTCTCACTCAAACCCCGCCGGATCGGCACGGCGGTCGTCCAGTTGCTCATCGACGCCATCGAGGGCCTTGACACCGACCAGCCCGTTGAGCAGGTCATACCCACCGAATTGATGGTGCGGACGTCCTCACAGCGCCGTCCGCCGCGTACGACGGTCAGCGCCCCGCGCAGCCGCGCTGGAGGCTGACCTGAGGGCGACTCAAGGATGACCCGAGGAGGACCTGAGGCCAATGGGCTTCCCCTACCGGGCCAATCCGGGATAAAAGTCCGACGAAGCAGGAGCGAGCAGCGATTGACGGCACCCTGGTGCGTCACAAGCCCTCACGGTCATTCCTATGATGGGCGGACGACACCGCGGACCGCCGTCGACCAGGCAAGGTCCACAAGGTGGCACGGCGGCGTGATGGTGGAGGGGTCGATGACTCAGGGGGCCGGTCTGGAAGCCACGGCAGGGACCACGGCTGCGATCCCTCCTGTGCCCGCGTACGGGGCGCACACCCCGCCCGGCATGGTCGCGCCCGGTGCCGTGCCGCCCGGGTCCGCGCCCACCGCGCCGGGCCCTGCCGCGCCCGTGCCGCCGCCCGCGTCCGCGCCCGAGGGGCCCGCTCCCGGCGTGCCCGCACCCGCTCCTGGCGCACCGGCGCCCGGGGCGCCCGCGCCGGACACGCCCACGCCCCTGCCCGCCGAGTACACCCCGACCGAGCGGCTCCCGGTCATGGGCCCGGGGCACACCATCCCGGACACCCCGCTGGTCCCGCCGCAGGACCGCCCCACCGTGGCGCTCACCCCGGTGCCCGAGCCCGAGGACGGCCCGCTGGCCCAGGACGAGGGCCCCGGACCGCTCTACGTCGTGGGCGATGTCCACGGCTACCACGAGGAGTTGCGCGAGGCGCTCGCCGCCGAGGGCCTGATCGACGCCAAGGGCAACTGGTCCGCGGGGAACGCCCGGTTGTGGTTCCTCGGCGACTTCACCGACCGCGGCCCCGACGGCATCGGCGTCATCGACCTGGTCATGCAGCTCTCCGCCGAGGCCGCCGCCGCGGGCGGCTACTGCAAGGCGCTGATGGGCAATCACGAGCTGCTGCTGATCGGCGCCAAGCGGTTCGGCGACACGCCGGTCAACTCCGGTGCCGGAACCGCCTCCTTCCAGGCGGCCTGGCTCCTCAACGGCGGCCAGCGCACCGACATGGAGAGGCTCGAGGACCACCACCTCCAGTGGATGTCCCGGCTGGACGCGATGGCGGAGGAGGACGGCCATCTGCTGGTCCACTCCGACACCACCGCCTATCTGGAGTACGGCGACTCGATCGAGGCCGTCAACGACACCGTCACCGAGACACTCCAGCGCAGCGACGCCGACGAGTGCTGGGACCTGTTCCGCAAATTCACCAAGCGGTTCGCCTTCCGCGACGAGGACGCGGGGCCCACGGCGGTCCGCGAATTGCTCGACACCTACGGCGGGGAGCGCATCGTCCACGGCCACAGCCCCATCCCGTATCTGCTCGGCGAGGTCGGCTCCGAGGACGGCGAGGACGGCGGCGCGCCCGCGGTCGAGGGCCCGCATGTCTACGCGGACAATCTCGCGGTGGCCATGGACGGCGGCATCACGATGGCCGGAAAACTGCTGGTCGTTCAACTCCCCCTGGCGAACTGAGGATTCAGCGGACACTGTCCGGGGCAGATAGAGAGTTTCACCGGCGCGGGAGCAATTCGGGAAACTTGCTGTCACCCCGCGCCGGATCGGCTCTACCATCGGCTTATCCGTCGCAGGCTCTCCTCCGTTTCCGCCCGACTGCCCGGCGAAAGCCGGCCGTCACGGCCCTACGGAGCATCGGGGGATGCACCATGAAAAGCGCTCCGCACCTGCTGACCGAGGACCGCCCGGAGTTCGAGCGGGTTCTCGACGAGGCACTGCGCACCGCGGACCGTCGCCCGGACCTCAGCGGTATCGGGCAGCGGCTCACTGCCGAGCAGCTGCGCACGATGGCGCTCGGGGCATCGGCCGCGATAGCGGCATGCGCGGCCGACGAGTACCAGAACTACCGCGAGACTCGCGCCAAACTGCGCGAGCCCGCGCCGCTCTTCCCGCTCGCCGGGGACGTGGGCGGGCGCGAGCAGCCGGACGGCACGGTGGGGCTCGCCGGCGCGATGCAGGACGCCGCGGGGGCCGGGCTCGTGGCCATGCTCGCGGTGCTGGCCCCGGTGCTCGCCGGCGCCGCCGCGATCATCTTCCTCATCGTCGGCTACGTCCTCAACGTCCTGGACCCGGCCCCGTCCATCGCCCAGCCGATGGTCACCGCGGGCTGGTTCTTCGCCGCGCTGACCGCCGCGGGCATCCTGATCGCCGCCGTCGGACTGCTCCTGACCGCGCTGCGCAACGGCTCCAGCGCGGTCCGCGGCGAGGCGCGCAGCGAGCGGCTGGAGGAGGTGGACCGCGCCAGAGAGGTCTGGCGCGAGGCCCTGCTGGAGCGCGGCATCCTGCCGTTCCTCCGCGAGGCCCTGGCCAACCCCTCGGCCCCGTCCCCCTCCGCGTACGTCCCGACCAACCCCGAGGCGGTCAGCCGCACCCCCCACCTCGGCTACAGCCGCCCCGGCTTCAGCACCGACGGCGAAGGCCCCAAGGCCCGCCCCCGCTACAGCAGCCCGGACTACACCAGCCCCGACTACGGCGGCCCGGAGCACCAGCCGGATTAGCACGGGTGGGCGTTTCGCCCGCGGATTGATCGATTACCAGCCTATCGAGCGAACTTCCGCCTATTCGGGGGAATTGATGGGCGGGGGTGTTTAGCGTCCGTCGGTGGAGGTGATGCGCGATGCGCAAACACAACACACCGCCGGGCCCATCCGCCCGGCATGACGCCATGGACGTCAACGACTTCGTCTACGCGGCCACGGGGGCCCGGCTTCGTCGGCTGACCATGCCGGACGGCGAACACTGGTTCCCGACGGTCGACGTCTGCGCGGAACTCGGCCACACCAACCCGCGAAAGGCGTTGGCCGATCATGTACAAGCTGGCGGAAAGTCTACGCTCGAGAACGTAACCTCACGTTACGGTCTCAGCATTCCCGCAGGTAGGGAGTGGCGCCGAGACTTGCATCTGGTGAATCTGCAAGGGCTGATTCAGTTGGTGAACGGCTGCACCAAACCCGCGTGCCTGCCCTTCAAACAGTGGGTCTCGAGAGTGATCGCCACCATCCAGCGCGAGGGCTCGTACGCGCTGGAAGTCTCCGAGATCTCCCGCCCCACTCCACCGAGCGAGCTCATGGACGCGATCGTCCGACTGGAGACGCGGACCGAACGCTTCCATACGGAGGTGCTGGAGTCCCTGCACCGGTCAGAGCAGGCATGGTCACAGATCCTCGACGCCCTGGGCTGCCGACCGGGCGAGGAGCCCGAGCCGGACAAGCGGGAGCTGAGGCTCAGGACGGAGGACCTGTTCGCACAGTGGAAGGCCCGGCTGAGCATCACCGAGGACGTGTGGGCGGTGGCCGTCTACATCCTCCCCACGCTGGCCGAAGCCGGGCAGATCGGCCACTCTCTGGAGACGCTCTCGGCCAAGACGGGGCTCACTCGGCAGCGGGTGCACGCCTGTCTGCGCTTCCTCCAGAAGCACCGGTGCATCCGTCAGAACGGGCTGACCGACAGCGGGAACCCGATCTACGTGGCCGAACGTCCGCCCGCGTAAGCGCACGCTGAGGGTCCGAAGTCGCAAATCCAAGTTGCGGCTTCGGACCCGCCCCGCAGCGTATCGCCTGGTGCGATCCGCAGGCGCTGCTTTGCCGGGCTCCACCGTCGATCTCGGCCTGCGCGTCCGCGCCTCAGTCCGCGATCGGCAGATACACGCGGTTGCCCGCCTGCGCGAACTCCCTGGACTTCTGGAGCATGCCCGCCTCGATCTCCTCGGGCGTCGCGTCGGCGTCGCCGCCGAACTGCTCCGTGATGCTTCTGCTGATCTTCATCGAGCAGAACTTCGGCCCGCACATCGAGCAGAAGTGTGCCGTCTTGGCCGGTTCCGCCGGGAGGGTCTCATCGTGGAAGGAGCGGGCCGTGTCCGGGTCGAGGGCCAGGTTGAACTGGTCCTCCCAGCGGAATTCGAAGCGCGCGTCGGAGAGCGCGTCGTCCCATGCCTGGGCGTCCGGATGGCCCTTGGCCAGGTCGGCCGCGTGGGCGGCGATCTTGTAGGTGATCACGCCGGTCTTGACGTCATCGCGGTCCGGCAGGCCCAGGTGCTCCTTGGGGGTGACGTAGCAGAGCATCGCCGTGCCCCACCAGGCGATCATCGCGGCGCCGATGCCCGAGGTGATGTGGTCGTAGGCGGGGGCGATGTCGGTGGTGAGGGGGCCCAGGGTGTAGAAGGGGGCCTCCTCGCAGACCTCCTGCTGGAGGTCGACGTTCTCCTTGATCTTGTGCATCGGGACATGGCCCGGGCCCTCGATCATCGTCTGGACGCCGTGCTCCTTGGCGATCCGGTTGAGCTCGCCGAGGGTGCGCAACTCCGCGAACTGCGCCTCGTCGTTGGCGTCGGCGATCGACCCCGGGCGCAGTCCGTCGCCGAGTGAGTAGGTGACGTCGTACGCCGCGAGGATCTCGCACAGCTCCTCGAAGTGGGTGTAGAGGAAGGACTCCTGGTGGTGCGCGAGGCACCACGCCGCCATGATGGAGCCGCCGCGGGAGACGATGCCGGTCTTGCGGCGGGCGGTCAGCGGGACGTACGGCAGCCGGACGCCGGCGTGGACGGTCATGTAGTCGACGCCCTGCTCGGCCTGTTCGATGACCGTGTCCTTGTAGATCTCCCAGGTCAGCTCCTCGGCCTTGCCGTCGACCTTCTCCAGCGCCTGATAGAGCGGCACGGTGCCGATGGGGACCGGGGAGTTGCGCAGCACCCATTCGCGGGTGGTGTGGATGTTGCGGCCGGTCGAGAGGTCCATGACCGTGTCGGCTCCCCAGCGGGTCGCCCAGGTCATCTTCTCGACCTCCTCCTCGATGGAGGAGGTGACGGCGGAGTTGCCGATGTTGGCGTTGACCTTCACCAGGAACCGCTTGCCGATGATCATCGGCTCGATCTCCGGGTGGTTCACATTGGCCGGGAGGACGGCGCGGCCCGCCGCGATCTCCTCCCGGACCACCTCGGGGGAGACGTTCTCGCGGATCGCCACGTACTCCATCTCCGCCGTGATCTCGCCCCGCCGCGCATAGGCGAGTTGGGTCACGGGGGCGCCCGGGCGGCCGCGCCGTGGCTGGCGCGGACGGCCGGGGAAGACCGCGTCGAGGTTGCGCAGTCCCCCGCGGGGCGAGGTGTGCTTGATCCCGTCGTCCTCGGGGCGGACGGGACGGCCCGCGTACTCCTCGGTGTCGCCGCGGGCGACGATCCAGTTCTGCCGCAGCGGCGCCAGGCCACGGCGGACATCCGTCTCGATGGTGGGGTCGGTGTACGGGCCGGAGGTGTCGTACAGCGTCACGTCCTGGCCGTTGGTGAGGTGCACGCGGCGGACCGGGACCTGGAGGTCCGGGCGCGAACCCGTGACATACCCCTTATGCCAGCCGAATTCGGCCTTCTCGGTGCGCGATGGTGCATCCTGCTGAGTCATGAGACCCACTCCCTACGCCGGCATTACCCGGTAACAGGTTCAGCGGTCGGCGCAGCTGTCAGCGTCAGCGCCCTCTCAGCCCGGTGCTCCGAGCTCCCGCGATTGCAAAGGTTCGTCACCACGCTAACGGTTTATCCACAGCGCTGAACAGGGGGCCCACGTCTCTTGCGATGATGCGACCGTGACCGCCATCCAGCAGGACCACCCGCCCGAGCAGCCCCGCCCCTCCGATCAGGCGCATGGCCACGGCCACGGACATTCCCATGGCCACTCCCACGGCCATGGCCCCGCCGCGCCTGTCTCCGCGCGCCTCCGCAAGGTCATCGCCGCGGTGCTCATCCCCTTCACCGTCGCCGTCGTGGCCGGTCTGATCGTGCTCTGGCCGGGCGGCACGCCCGACCACAAGGCGCACGGCCGCAGCGGTCTCGGCTTCGACCAGACCACCGTGTCCGGACGGGTGGTGAAGATCGAGGAGGTGAACTGCGCCGATGTCAACGCCCAGCCGCAGGCGCCCACCGAGCCCGGCCAGGACGGCGCCGCCCAGAACGGCGCCCCCGGGCAGGGCGGGAGCTCCGGGCCCTCTGGACAGGGCGGGAAGAAGA
Organism: Streptomyces yongxingensis; assembly: GCF_055597465.1. Classification (NCBI taxonomy): domain Bacteria; kingdom Bacillati; phylum Actinomycetota; class Actinomycetes; order Kitasatosporales; family Streptomycetaceae; genus Streptomyces; species Streptomyces yongxingensis. The sequence continues at coordinate 5,763,918 of NZ_CM145717.1, read as the reverse complement.
GCGTCTGCGAGAAGGCCACCATCGAGGTCACCTCGGGCAAGGACAAAGGCCGCACGTTCCCCGAAATCGTCCAGCCCAACGCCTCGCGTCACTTCAGCGCCGGGCAGGAGCTGAAGCTGGCGTACGCCCCCAAGGCGCCCAAGGAACTGCAGTACTCCGTGTCCGACGTCGACCGGTCGATGCCGATGGCGCTGCTGGCGGGGCTGTTCGCGCTCGCGGTCGTGGCGGTGGGACGGCTGCGCGGGGTGTTCGCGCTGGTGGCGCTGGCGATCAGCTTCGGGGTGCTGACGCTGTTCATCCTCCCGGCGATACTCCAGGGTTCCAATCCGCTGGTGGTCGCGGTCGTCGGGGGCAGCGCGATCATGCTTCTCGCGCTGTACATGTGCCATGGGCTGACGGCACGTACGTCGGTCGCCGTGCTCGGCACCCTGGTGTCACTGCTGCTGATCGGGGTGCTGGGCTCGCTGTTCATCGGCTGGGCGAGCCTGACCGGCAACACCGACGACCAGACCGGGCTGGTGCACGGCCTCTATCCGAACATCGAGATACGGGGGCTGCTGCTCGCGGGCGTGATCATCGGCTCGCTGGGCGTGCTGGACGATGTGACGGTCACCCAGACCTCGGCGGTGTGGGAGCTGAGGGACGCGGACCCGACCGTGTCCCGGCGCACGCTCTACGGGGCGGCGATGCGGATCGGGCGGGACCACATCGCCTCCGTCGTGAACACCCTGGTGCTGGCGTACGCGGGCGCGTCGCTGCCGCTGCTGCTGCTGTTCTCCATCGCGGACAGCGGGGTGGGCACGGTCGCCACGAGCGAGATCGTCGCGGAGGAGATCGTACGGACGCTGGTGGGCAGCATCGGGCTCGTCGCCTCGGTGCCGGTGACCACCGCGCTGGCCGTGCTCGTGGTCTCCGCGGACCGCGCCCCGGCGGCGGACGGCGGCGCGGAGCGGGTGGCCGACGCGGGCGGCGCCCCGGCGGCCCGGACCGGCCGGGGCGGGCGCGGGCGGCGCCGCCGGGCGAAGGGTCGCCGAGGCGACGGGTGAGGACGCGCCGAGCCCAGGGGCGAAGGGTCGCCGAGCCGGCGCCGAGCCGCCGGGCACGCCGCCCGGCCGGGGCGGACGCGGCACAACACGGCCTGCCGCCTACCCGGCTCTCAGCCCGCGTACCGGTCCTCGGCCAGGATGCGGTGGAGTTCGGCATCGAGATCGCCGACCGGGTCACAGGCCGCCGGCTCCTGGCCGAAAGGCACCACCCGGTCCGTCCGGTCGAGGAAGGCCACCAGCGGAGCGGCCCCGGCCCGGAACAAGGCCCGTTCACACCCCACTTGGAGTCTGATGAAGACGTCCGAAAGCCCCTCGGGGGAGGCGGGGGCGATGCGCACATCCCCCTCGCCGGTGGGTCTGCTCAACCCGTCCAGCAGCAGCTCCCGCGCGAAGGCCCAGCTCACCGGCGCGTCACCGGGCAAATGGAAGGTGATCTCGACGGCATAGGGGTCGCTGCTGTCGTAGGACAGCTCGACCGGGATCCGGAAGGAGAGATCCTGCGAGACCAGGAAGGTCATCGTCACTTCCGCCTGAACCGTGTCACGCATCTCACGCATCGTTCGCCGCCCCGGGTTGTTTGCGCTTCGCCGACTCTGGAGCGTAGCGACTCGATTGCGGTGCGGAGTCGGTTTGCCTCGTGTGAGGGAACGAAAATGGCCAGTGTTGCCGTGAGGAGGCCCGCGGGGCCGGGCGGCGCGGACGGCGCGGGCCCGGTGGGCGGGAGATCGGGGCCGGCGCACCGGCCGTATCGAAGATCGCTGTCGTCAACAGGCACCCCCGGGGTGTTGTTGCGAGGCAGACGCCGAAGGAAGGACGCCGAGGACTCGCACTGTAACGGCAGGGGTGGCGCCGGGCGGTGCTCCCGCCCCGGCGGTATCCCTCGCGCGGCGTATCCGCGATCGGCGGGGTCCGTCAGGGCCTGCGGGGACGCGTCAGGCCCTGGGGGACGCGGCGAGCGCCGCGGGGCGGGTCAGGAAGTGAACTTCCGTACGACGTAGATCAGCCCGGCGATCAGCACCACCAGCAGCAGCGCCTTGAAGACGAGGCTCACCACGAACCCGATCACGCTCATGATCAGGCCGCCGAACACGGCGAGGACGAGGACCGGTATCGCGATCCAGGTCACCCACCACGGCAAGCCCTGGAATATCCCCTTCGTGGTCACGTGACTCCCTGCTTTCTCTCCGAGCCGTGGGTCCGGACGCCGACGGCCGGTCTTCCCTGCCGTCGATGCTAGGACGGGACGGAGGCGCGCGGGCGGCCCGCGCCCCCCGTCCTCCCCTGACCGGACCCCTACGGGACCGGCCGGCCACACATCGGCTCCGCGATGGACAAGCCCTGGACCGGGATCAGCTCTCCGGCGGCATCGAGCCCCGGGACGGCCTCAGCCCTCCGGCGGCGAGAACACCACCAGCACCCTCAGGTCCTCGGTGATGTGGTGGAACTTGTGCGCCGTGCCCGCCGGGACGTACACCACACTGCCCCGCCCCACCTGCGTCGTCTCCATCCCCACCGTGACCGACGCCCGGCCGCTCATCACGACGTACACCTCGTCCTGGCCGTGCGGCGACTGCGGGTCGGCCTGGCCCGCGTTCAGCGCGTACAGCCCCACGGACATGTTCCGCTCCCGTAGGAACTGCAGATACGCGCCGTCGTTCGCGGCCCGCTCCGCCTCCAGCTCATCCAGCCGGAACGCCTTCATTCGCCTCTCCACCCCTGCCTGACCCATGCCTACGGTGCCCCTGCCTGCGCCGGGGCCTGTCTGCGACGATCTCAACCATGAAGAATTTTCTCGTCAAGACGATCGCGAACGCCGGCGCCCTCGGCGTCGCCATCTGGCTGCTCAAGGACATCACGCTGACCGGTGACAACACCGGCCGCCAAGCGCTCACCCTCATTCTCGTGGCGCTGCTCTTCGGCGTGGTGAACGTGGTGGTCAAGCCGATCGTCAAGCTGCTGGCCTTCCCGCTGTTCATCCTGACCCTCGGGCTGATCACGCTGGTGATCAACGCCCTGATGCTGTTGTTGACCTCGTGGCTGGCCGGAAAGCTGGACCTGAGCTTCCACGTCGACGGCTTCGGCACCGCGGTGCTCGGTGGCCTGATCGTCTCCATAGTCGCGTGGGCCCTGCACGTCGTGCTGCCCGATGACAAGGACTGATCACGGCCGGAGATGATGGAAGGCATGAGAGACCCGTCGCCCTACCGTGTCTGCTTCGTCTGCACCGGCAACATATGCCGGTCGCCGATGGCCGAATCCGTCTTCCGCGCCCATGCCGCGGAGGCCGGGCTGGACGGCCTCCTCGAGGTGGACAGCGCGGGCACCGGGCCCTGGCACGAGGGCGACGGGGCCGACCGCCGCGCCATCGACGTACTGACCGCCCATGGCTATGAGCAGGATCACATCGCGCGCCAGTTCCGGGTCGAGTGGTTCGATCGCCTCGATCTGGTGATCGCCCTGGACAGCGGCCATCTGCACGAGCTGCGCGCGCTCGCGCCGACCCCGCACGACGCCGCGAAGGTGCGGCTGCTGCGGGCTTACGACCCGGACGCGGACCACGACGCGCTGGGCGGCCTCGATGTGCCGGACCCGTACTTCGGCGGGCTGGACGACTTCGAGGAGTGCCTGGAGATGATCGAGGGCGCGAGCGGCGGGCTGCTGGAAGCGGTCGCCGAGGCCATCGACACCACGGAGAAGGCCGCGGAAAGCGCCCGTGCCGAGAACGCGCCCGCCGCCGATGGCCCGGACCCGGGGAAGGAGTCCGCATGACCGGCGACGGCACCCGCACCGTACGGGCCGGACTGCCCGAGGCCGAGGCGTACGAGCCGACGCTGCCGGGCCCGGTCTTCGCCGCCCACTACCACCTCCCCGGCGACGCCGTCGGCCCCTACACCTACGGCCGGGACGCCAACCCCACCTGGTCCCTGCTGGAGCGGGCGATCAGCGAGCTGGAGTCGCCGGGCACCGACGCCGAGACGGTCGTCTTCTCCTCCGGCATGGGCGCGATCTCGGCCGTACTGCTGTCGCAGCTGCGCCAGGGCGACGCGGCCGTCCTGCCGTCCGACGGCTATCAGCTGCTCCCGGCGCTGATCGAGCGGCTGGCGGGCTACGGGGTCACGGTGCGCACCGCCCCGACCGGCGAGGACGCCCAGCTGGCCGCCCTGGAGGCCCTGGGCGACCGGACGAAGCTGCTGTGGCTGGAAACTCCATCCAATCCTGGACTGGACGTCTGTGACATCCGTCGGCTCGCCGAGGCCGCGCACGCCCGGGGCGCGCTGGTCGCCGTCGACAACACCCTCGCCACCCCGCTCGGCCAGCGCCCGCTGGAGCTCGGCGCCGACTTCGCCGTGGCGAGCGGCACCAAGGCGCTCACCGGCCATGGCGATGTGCTGCTCGGCTATGTGACCTGCCGCGATCCGCGGCTCGCCGCGGAGGTGCGGGCCTGGCGCAAGACGGTGGGCGCGATCCCCGGCCCCATGGAGGCATGGCTCGCCCACCGCTCCCTGGCCACCCTCCAGCTGCGCGTCGACCGCCAGGCGGCGACCGCCCTGGCCCTCGCCGAGGCGCTGCGCGACCGCCCCGAGATCACCGGGCTGCGCCACCCCGGTCTGCCGACCGATCCCTCCCACCGGGTGGCGGCCGGGCAGATGCGCGGCGGGCGCTTCGGCTGTGTGGTCTCCTTCACCCTGCCGGACAAGGAGCACGCGGAGCGCTTTCTGACCGCGCTGCGGCTGGTGGACGACGCCACCAGCTTCGGCGGGGTGCGCTCCACGGCGGAGCGGCGCGGACGGTGGGGCGGCGACGCGGTGCCCGAGGGTTTCATCCGGTTCTCGGTGGGCGCGGAGGACGCGGACGATCTGATCGCGGATGTGCTGCGGGCGCTCGACGCGGCATCCGGCACGGATGCGGCCTCCGGCACGACGGCCACCGGGGCGGGTGGCTGAAAGCGGGCGGGTATGCCTGTGCGGCGGGCGGGTACGCCTGTGCGGGCGTCTCAAGCCTCCCCCCTCGTGGCTTGAGACGCCCCGGTTCTTCTCGTGGAGAACCGCTCGAACAAGGCTAGTTGACTCAGCGTCAGTGTCCAATCACAGTAGCGACATGGACCTATCGGCATATTTATAGTTGGCATGCGTTCGGGGCGCGACGAGGCGAGGGGAACCGCATGGATCTGGCCCTCTTACGCACCTTTGTCGCGGTTCACCGCGCCGGGTCCTTCACCCGCGCCGCCGGGCTGCTCGGGCTCTCCCAACCCGCCGTCACCGGCCAGATACGCACCCTGGAGCGGCAGCTCGGCCGCCCCCTGTTCCTCCGTACGGCGCGCGGCGTCGTCCCCACCACGGTCGGGGACGAACTCGCCCACAAGGCCGCGCCGCATCTCGACGCCCTCGTGGAGATCACCGAGGCGGGTCTGGACGACCGCTCGGCGCTGCGCACCCTGCATCTCGCGGGCCCTCCGGAGTTCACCGCGCTGCGCGCCCTGCCCGCGCTGACCACCCTGGTCACCCAGGGGCTGGCGGTGCGCTGCGCCTTCGGCAGCGCCGAGGAGCTGTTCGAGGGGCTGGGCGCCGGCCACCACGACCTGGCCATCACCACCACCCGGCCACGGGGGCGGCTGCTGGCCGCCACCCCGCTGTGCGACGAGGAGCATGTGCTGGTCGCGGCCCCGCGCTGGGCAGCCCGGCTCGGCGGCCCAGCGGTGCTCCAGGTCAAGGGGGTGCGGGCGCTGGAGGCGCTGCCCGTCGTCGAGGTGCACGAGACCCTGCCGCTGGTCACCCGCTACTGGTCGGCCGTCTTCGACGCCCGGCCGGTCGCCGCCGGCACGGTCATCGCGCCCGATCTGCGCGCGGTGCTCGCCTGCGTCGCGCAGGGCGCGGGGCTCGGCGTACTGCCGCGCTATCTGTGCATGGACGCGCTGGACGCCGGGGAGGTGGTGGCGCTGCTCAACCCGCCGGTGCCGCCGCTGCGCACCTATTTCCTGGTGGTGCGGACGGGGGCACTCGCGCTGCCGCATATCGCGCGGGCGCACGAGTGGCTGTTGCGTGCGGCTGTCGATTGGTGAGTAGGTGGTTTCGCGGGACCAAGGGTGCGGCAGATGTCCTGCATGACCGAACGACCCGTGGTCAAGCGCACCGCCCGTGCCATTCTCCTCGAGGGCGACACCGCGCCCCGCATGATCCTGATCAAGCGCACCAAGCCCGGCCAGGCGCCGTACTGGATCACTCCGGGCGGCGGGATGGAGCCCGAGGACGCGACCGTCGTCGAGGCCCTGTACCGCGAGGTGGACGAGGAACTGGGCGCGAAGGTGACGGACGTGGTGCCCGCCTTCGTCGACACCGTCCCGCATCCCGATGGGAGCGCTGAGGGCTCTGGGGGCGGGGGCCCGGCCGGCGTGAAGGTGCAGCACTTCTTCGTCTGCAGGCTCGCCTCGATGGACCTCACCCGGCGGCACGGCCCGGAGGTGGACGAGCCGTGCGGGGAGTACGAGGTGGTGAGCGTCCCGTTCACCCGCGAGGGGATCGCCTCGGTCGGGGTGGTGCCGCCCTCGCTGCGGGCCTATCTCGACGCCAACATCGAGGGCGTGCTGGCCCTGCTCGCGGACGACCTCGGCTGAGCGAGGCCCTGCCGGGCGGATCTTCGCGAGACGGGGCCGGCGGGGCCGGGCTCTACCGGGACAGGGGACCTAACGGAACCAGCCGCTGAACGGCTGCTGGGTCTTCCGGGCCGCCCGCTGACGTGCCTCGGCCAGCACCCGCTCGGCCTCCTCCCGCCAGTCCTCGGGCCCCGCGTCGGGACGGACCGGCGGCCGGATGGCCGGGCTGAGATCACGCACCGCCGAGGGCTCAGCAGCCCGCCGAGCGGGGTCGGCCGGTTCGGGCTGCGCGGCCGGTCCGGGCGCCGCCGGTTCGGGCTGTGCCGTCGGTCCGGGCTGCGCGGCCGGTCCGGGCTGTGCCGTCGGTCCGGCGGCCGGAGCCTGAGGCCCCAGGGCGTCCTGAGCAGCCGGGGCCGTCGGGGCGGTCTGGGGAGGCAGGCCCACCGGCCAGGAGACCGGTGAAGTGGGCGGGGCAGGGGGGATGGCCAGGACCTGAGTGTCCGAGTCTGTCAGGCGCGGAGGGTCCGGGGCAGCCGGAGCAGCAGGGGCAGCCGGAGCCTGCGGGCCCGAGCCCCCCAGCTCGGCCTGAGCAGCCGGAACAGGCCGGGCAGCCTGGCCCGGCAGGTCCACCGCCCACGAGGGCCGTGAGACGGGCGGGGCAGACGGAGCGGGCCGAGCGGGGTGGGCAGGAGAGGCAGGCGACGGGGGCTGGGCAAGCGGGGCAGACGGAGCGGGCGGCGCGGGAGAGGCAGGCGGCGCGGACGGAGCGGGCGGAGCAGGCGGGACCCTGTGACCCTCGCGGGCCTCGGCCGCGGCACCGAAGAAGTCGCCACCCTTCCGCTTGACGTCGTCCGTCCCCCAGTCCCGCTCCCGGTCGTGCTCGAGGGCCTGGTCACCGGAGAGCGCCCGGCGCCGGGCGGCGTCGCCACCGCCGGTGCGCCGCTGCGCCGGGACCTTCTGGAGGTGCGGGATGTGCTTGGCGCAGTGGATGTACGCCTCCTCGACGGTCACCTCGACCCACACCACCGCGCGCCGCCCCGGCACCGGATCCACCGGAAGGCCGGAGTGCGCCTCGCGCATCTCGGCGTCCTCCACCACCCGGGCCCGGCCGTTCACATGCAACCCGATCCGGTCCCGGAAGAAGTCGACCATGAGAATGCCGAGGTGGGGGTTCTCCTGGATATTGCCGAGGCTGGCCAGGACGCCGTTCCCCCGGTATTCCGGATAGGCCAGCGTGCGCGTGTCGAGCACTCTCAGAAAGCCCGGCGGACCGGCGCGGAAGGTGCTGTCGCACTCCCCGTGCTGGTCGGAGGTGGCCAGGAAGAACATTTCCTGGCGCCCGATGAACTCCCGCATCCGGACATTCAGGTGATCCAGCACCTGGTCGTCGTAGAAGCGGTCGGCGCGGGCGACGGTGCCCAGTCGCCGCTGCAGCTGGTGTTCGCCGTCGCTCCCCGGACGCCACGCGCGGTCGTCCAGGTGCTCCGCACTGTCCACGGTTCTCGTCCCCGTCCTGATTCGCCGTCCGGAATCGCCGGAATGCCTGCCTAGTGTTGGTGTTTCGCCGTATGCCGTTCGTGCCCGCGTCCTATTCCGCGGCCGCGGCGAGCTCCTCGATGGAGTCGTGCCGGATGCGGTGCGACGGAATGCCGATGCCCATCAGGGCGTCGACACCGCTGCGGATCATCCCGGGCGGCCCGGAGAGATAGGCGTCGAACGCGTTCCACGGGCCGTACTGCCGCACGGCGTCGGGCAGCCGGCCGCTGAGGCCGTTGGTCGGGCCGTCGGAGACGACGGGGCGGACCTCGAGCCACGGATACTTCTGCGCCAGCCGCAGCATGGTGTCGATGTCGTACAGATCGTGATCGTTGCGGGCGCCGTAGAAGACCTCCACCGGACGGTTGCGGCCATGGTCGGCGACGTCCTCGACCAGCGCCTTGATCGGCGCGATACCGGTACCGCCGCCGAGGCAGAGCAGCCCGTTGTCGCTGGCGTGGTCGACCGTCATGGAACCGGCGGGGGGTCCGAGGCGGATCACATCGCCGGGGCGGGCCCGGTGCACCAGCGCGGAGGACACCCATCCGGCCGGGACGGCCTTCACATGGAAGGAGAGCAGCCCGTCGGAGCGCGGCGCCGAGGCGAACGAATAGTGCCGCCAGACCCGCGGCCACCAGGGCGTTTCCAGTGAGGTGTACTGGCCCGCCAGAAAGGGGTACGGCTGGTCCGGGCGGACGGTGATCACGGCGATGTCGTGGGTGCGCAGCTCATGCCCGACCACCTCGGCCTGCCACCACGCGGGGGCGATCAGCTCGTCCTCGGCGGCCGAGTCGATCATGATCTGGGAGATCTGGGTGTAGGCGCGCACCCAGGCGGCCTCGGCCTCGTCGCTCCAGGTGGTGACGGCATAGCGGGTGAGCGCGCCGATCAGGCATTCGCCGACGGCGGGGTAGTGCTCGGGCCGGGTGCCGTACTTGCGGTGGCCGCGGCCGAGCCGGGAGAGGAACTCGGTGAGGATGTCGAGGTCGTCGATGAGCCGGGCGGCGGTGAGGATCGCCTTGAACAGCCGGTCCCGCTGGGCGTCCATCGCGGCGGGGAAGAGCGGCCGCAGCTCGGGGTGCTGGACGAAGAGCAGCGCGTAGAAGTACGAGGTGACCTTGTCGCTGATCGGCTCGACCTCGGCCATGGTGCGGCGCAGCAGGATCGCGTCGGGCGAGGCGGTCTCGGGGGCGACGAACGGCGAGTCGGGGCCGGGCCGGACGTCCTGCGGGGCCGGGGCCACCTCGTCGGGGCGCTGATGCTCCTCGCGCCCGGGGGCCGCGGTGCCGGGGGCGGCAGGGCCGTGCCCCGCGGGGCCGGGGGCCCGGCGGTCATCCGTACGGTGGCCATCCGTACGGCGGTCGTCGGTGCGGCGGTCGCCCGCTCCCGGGCCGGGCGCGGGGGCCGGCTCCGCGGGCGTACGGCGGTCGGCTCCGGTGCCGACCGGCCGTATCGGGTTCACCGGGCGGCTGGGCGCGCGCTCATCGCTCTGCTGGTCCGGGGCCCTGCGGTCCTCGGCCGGTTTCCTGCTCGGGGTGAACCAGCCCCAGTCGCCACTGTTTCCGCCGGCGCCGTCGCTGCCGGCCGACGATGTGGTGGTCGGAGCGTCCATGGTTGCCTCGCCTCGAACATCTTTCTGTCGGTCTTCGCACTTCCGCTGCCGGAATGTGCCCGCAATTCCCCGTCCTGGTGCACCGGTTCAAGCGAGAATGGTCGTGCCGACCCTCTCCGTAACTCTCTTCCGGGCAGCATGCCATGCTCGTTCCCAGCCCCGCGCGCATTGCCCGAAGTCCGGGAAACGGGGACTGCGTTCCCGTTATGCTGGTTGGCCTGGGATGCCCGGTTCTGACCCCGTTACAGCATGCCGCACGGAACCGGACCCGACCCTACCGGCCCCGGATGAATTCACAAGCCCCAAGTGCCCCACATCTGTTACACCCACCAACTCACGTAATTACCGATAGTTACGTGCGGTTACCCATCAATTCGTAAGCCTCTCGGAGATCACGACCGGTATAGGCGTGGGATGCGATTTCGCTCACATGGTGGTCGGCGTTCACGGCGACCGAGACCGGCACCACCGTGAACAGTTCGGCGTCCGAGAGGGAATCCCCGTAGGCCACGCAGTGATCCCTGGTCAAGCCGAACTTCGCACAGAGCTCATCGGCGATCCGGACCTTCGCGGCCGGGGTCAGGATCCCCGCCGGATCCACCGGCTCCCGGAACGGCACAGCGGGCCAGGCCGAGCCGTACGTGGCGTCCGCGCCCCACTCCAGCAGCCGCGACACGAAGAAGCCCGGCGAGAGCGAAATCACCGCACAGCGCTCGCCCCGCGCCCGGATGTCCGCCCACACCTCACGGATCCCGGCCAGCCAGGGCGCCCCCTCGAACGCCGCCGCCACATGCTCCTCCGTCAGCGCCTCCCACAACGCACAGGCCCGCTCCGCGAACTGGGCCGTCGTCAGCTCCCCGCCCGCGAACGCCCGCTCCAGCGCGGCGATCTCCCGCTCCAGACCGAGCTGCCGGGAGATCTCGATCGCGGCGGCCGAGCCGTGGATGAGCGTCCCGTCCAGGTCGAACAGATGCAGTCTGGTCATACCAGCCGAGCGTAGATGCACCCCGCCGGCCCCCACCGCACCGGCCCGACGCCAACGGCCCGGCCCGAACGGCCCGGTCCGGCACCACCACCCCGCCCCGGCGGCCCCGGTCCGCCCGCACCGCAAGGAGTACGTGCGGATACTCCCGCCGTCAGACGCCCCGGGGCCGCCGCGCCGCCACGGTGGGGGCATGCGGCAACTCACCCGCCCCGTGCGCCGGGGCCTCCTCGTCGTTCATGTCGTCGTCTCCGTCGGATGGCTCGGGCTGACCCTCGGGGTGCTGGCCCTGGGGATCACCGGGGCCATGGCCGGCTCGGCCGAAGAGGCAGGGGCGGCGTACCGGTCCATGAACGTGCTGGGCGACTGGCTGCTGATCCCGATCAGCCTGCTGTCCCTGGTCAGCGGGATCGTGCTGTCGCTGGGGACGCCCTGGGGGCTGGCGCGCCACCGGTGGGTGTACGTGAAGTTCTGGCTGACGCTGATCACCACCGCCGCCACGGCGTTCGCCCTGCGGGCCCGGATCGACGCCGCGATGGCCGATGTGGTGGCGGGGCGGGCGGTCGGGGCGACCACGGATCTGATCCTGGCGCCGTCGGTCAGCCTGGGCGTCTATACCTTCCTCACCGCGATCTCGGTGATCAAGCCCTGGGGGCTGACCGCCCGGGGGCGGCGGCTGCGGGCGACAAAGCGCCGATAATTGCATACGCGGTCTATTTCATCCCTGGACTATCCTGGAATCCGCTCACCCACCAAGGAGGGGTTCCATGCCGGACGAACCGCACGGCGCCGTCGCCCCGCCCGCAGGACAGGCCCTGGCCCAGGGCTGGTGCGCCCTGTCCTCCCTGCACGGCCGGATAGAGACGCATATCGAGCGTGCGCTGCAGGCCGGGCACGATCTGAGCGTCCGCGAATTCTCCGTGCTCAACGTACTCAGCGGACAGCACGACGGCGACGGCGGACATCTGCAGATGAAGCAGCTCGCCGACTCCGTCGTCCTCAGCCAGAGCGCCACGACCCGGCTGGTCACCCGGCTGGAGGACCGCGGTCTGCTCTCCCGCTACATCTGCCCCGGCGACCGGCGCGGCATCTACACCAACGTCAGCGACGAGGGGCTGAAGCTCCTGGAGGAGGCGCGGCCGACGCATGACACCGCGCTGCGCGAGGCCCTCACCGAGGCCGCCCGGCGGCCGGAACTGGCACCCCTCGTCGCCGCTGTGGAGGGGCTGACCGGCACCACGTGCTGATGGGCCGGGCGTGCTGATCCCCGGTGGCGTGGGCCCGTCGCCGCCGTCCGGGGCCCGCGGGCCCCGGCGTAGGCTCCACCGCATGAGCGACTTCGAGATCCGGCGCGCGACCGCCGATGACATCCCGGCGATCGTGGCCCTGCTGGCGGACGACCCGCTCGGCGCCCGCCGGGAGTCCCCGGACGACCTGGCCCCGTACCGCGCCGCCTTCGAACGGCTGGACGGGGATCCCCAGCAGCGGCTGGTCGTCGCGGTCCGGGAGGGCCGCACCGTCGGCACCCTCCAGTTGACCGTGATCCCCGGGCTGTCGCGGCGCGGCGCCACGCGCTCGATCATCGAAGGCGTCCGGATCCACTCCGAGGAGCGCGGCGGCGGGCTCGGCACCCAGCTGATCGAATGGGCCGTCGAGGAGTCGCGCCGCGAGGGGTGTGCGCTGGTGCAGCTCACCTCGGACGCGACCCGTATCGACGCCCATCGCTTCTACGAGCGGCTCGGCTTCGAGGCCAGCCACATCGGCTTCAAGCTGCCGCTGGCCTGACCTGACCTGTTCTCACCTGTTCTCACCGGTCTCACTTCCCGGCCGGCGGCCTCACAGCGTCGCGAGGTCGACGGCCTCGGCCATCCGCCGGTAGCCCGCGTCGTTCGGGTGCTTGAAGTCGCCCGAGTCGTACGCCGGGTTCAGCCGCAGCGGATCGGAGGGCGCGGCCATGACCTTCGCGAAGTCGACGACCGCGTCGAAGGTGCCCGAGGTACGGATCCAGGCGTTGATCGCGGCGCGCTTCGCCTCGGAGCGCGGGGTGTGGTACTCGGCGCCCTTGAACGGGAGGATCGTTCCGCCGATGACCTTGATCCCGCGAGCGTGGGCCAGGGCGATCAGCTCCCGGTAGCCGGCGATCACCTCATCGGCCGACACCTGCGGATTCGGCTTGTAGGTGGGCAGATCGACCTCGCTGAAGCCGATGTCGTTGAGCCCCTCGAGGAGGATCACCGACCGTACGCCCGGCTTGTCCAGGACATCGCGCCGGAAGCGGGCGCCCGCCCGGTCCCCGTACCAGGCCGAGTCGTGCAGCAGCAGATTGCCGCCGATCCCGGAGTTGAGGACGGGGCGCGGGGCGCCCGCCGCCGCGAGGCGCTCGGCCAGCAGATCCGGCCAGCGGTGGTCGGCGTCGTAGGCCGAGCCGAAGCCATCGGTGATCGAGTCACCGAAGGCCACCACCGTGCCCGGGTGCCGGGGGCCGCCGGTGACCTCGACATCGGAGAGGTAGTACCAGGAGTGGGTGCTCTCGGTGAAGGCCGTCCCGGCGCGGTCGGCGCGGTGGTCGCCGTCCGCGCGGAAGCTGCGGGCGTACGCCTGGGCGTGGAAGGTGGCGGGGCCGGTCGGGCGGTCGAAGTACAGCGTGACCGTGACCGGCTGACGGGCCGCCACGCGCAGCGGGGCCGCGTCGCTCACCGTCTCCCCGCCCGCCGGGATCTCCACCGACCGCCGGTGTCCGAAGGTCAGCGGGCGCAGGCTCGGGCCGTGGACGGAGGCGCCGTGCGCGGTACGGGCGAGGGTCGCGCCCGCGATCCGCAGCGGCGCGGTGCCATAGCGGTTCGACAGCCTGATCCGGGCGGCCGTGCCGCCGCCGGTGACCCGGACGACCTGACGCAGGGTCTGGGCCGTGCGCTCGGCGAAGCCGCTCTCGGCCCAGTTCTTCTCGAAGCCCGAGCTGGGGCGCTGGACGGGGGCGGCCCACCCGGCCGACCAGACGGTCCCCGGCCGGTCGCGGCCGGCCGCCGGGCCGCCGGGCCGGGCGGTGGCCGTCCCGGAGGTGGCCGTGGAGGCCGCCATGACGGTGGTGAGGGCGAGCAGGGAGGCGCTGAGACGAAGCGTGGACAAACGCACGGGAGCTCCTGGGGGAGGGGAGGACGACGGGTCGGATCAGGCCACTCCCGTACGGAGGTACCGGGGGTACGGAGGTACGGGAGCGCGTGAGCTCCGGCGTATCGACGTACCGAAGTACCGGCGAACCGGCGAACCGACGTACCCGCGAACCGAGGTACGGGAGAACCGGAGACCAACCTGCCGCCCGCCGCACCGCCGACCCAGCCCCCGGCCGTGCGTACCACTGGCGGGGTCAGGCTACGGCCGCCGGATCCTCAACCCCCCTGCCGGACCGCGGCACCCCGCTCCCGCCCCGCCTCCCCCTCAGAGCGCGCGCCAGCCCTCCGGGTCGACCCCGCCGGGCACCACGCCGCCCGGGGCGTAGGGCTCTCGGGTGAACACGAAGGTGCCCAGGTCCAGATGGGCCGGGGCGCCGCCCTCCCCCTCGACCACCCGCAGCGTCTCCCCCGCGTAATAACCGTCCAGCCCCGTCCAGGTGCCGTCCGGCTCGGCCCTGAAGCGGGAGGCCCGGCCGCCCCCGGCGGCCGGGGACAGCTCCAGTCCGCGGTCCGCGCGCAGCCGCAGGTGGTAGGCGCGCGGCCCCCAGTACCAGGGGCCGGTCAGCGCCAGCAGCGCAGGATCGACCTCGGTCAGCGGCCGCCAGGGCTCGGGGATACGGGGCTCGTGCTCCGCCACGATCCGTATGAGGTCGGCGGCGATGGCGCCGATCGCCGGCCCCGAGGTGGTGTTGGCCAGCGCGATCCCGGCCAGCCGGTCCTCGGCGCTCACCCACAGCGAGGCCAGGAAGCCGGGCATGGAGCCGGTGTGGCCGTGGAGGAACCGCCCGCCGTGCCGGGCTAGCTGCATCCCCAGGCCGTAGCCGCCGTCCCAGTCCCCCTCCTCGGGGGCGACGGCGGGCACCCGCATCTCGGCGAGCGACTCCGCGCCGAGCACCCGCTCGTCCCCGTCCAGCAGGAAGGCGGCGAAGCGGGCCAGATCCCCGGCGGTCGACCAGAGCTGTCCGGCCGGGCCCATCCGCCCGGTGTCCTCGGCCGGTTCGGGCAGCAGCACATCCGCCCAGGGGTGCACGGCCCATCCCCCGGCGTGCGGCGCCCGCGGCTCGAGCGACGTACGCCCCATCCCCAGCGGCTCCAGCACCTCATGCGCGAGCACCTCGCCCCAGGGCGCGCCGCGCAGCCGCTCGACCAGCGCGCCGAGCAGCGCGAAACCGGGGTTGGAGTAGTGGTGACGGCGGCCCGCGGGGTGGGCCAGCGGGCGCTCGCCGAAGATGTCGGCGATCTCGGGCCGCAGCGCCCCCGGCGTGCGCTCCCACCACGGACCGCGGGCCTCGGCGGCGAGACCCGAGGTGTGGGAGAGGAGCTGGGCCACGGTCGCGCCCTCGGCCTCCGGCACGTCCAGATGCTTGGCCAGCGGATCGCCGAGGTCCAGCAGCCCCTCGTCGCGCAGCCGCATCACCAGCACCGCCACGAAGGTCTTGGTCAAGGAGCCGATGCGGTACTGGGTGTCGGTGTCCGGTGCGGATCCGTCCACAGAGCTGCGCGAACCCGTCCACACCAGCCGCCCCTCCCGCACCACGGCCCCGACCAGGGACGGGGCACGGCCCTCGGCCTGGCCGAGGGCGAGGCGCCGCACCAGGGCGCGGCGGGTGGCGGGCAGCGGCTCGGCGAACTCATCCACGTCGGGTGTGGTCATATCGGCACTCTACGGCGAGGGTCTGACAACGGTCAGTCATCGGTCGGCCGACGATCGGTCGTCGGCCGGGGAACCACCCAGCCCCGCACCGCGCTCTGGCCTTGACGCCAGGGTCAAGGTCTACCGTCACACCATGCGGATCGGAGAGCTGGCCGAACGGGCGGGTACGACCACCCGCACCCTGCGCTATTACGAGTCGCTCGGGCTGCTGCCCGCGCGCCGCACCGGCAATGGTTACCGGTCGTACGACGAGGACGATCTACGGCTGCTCCAGCAGATCCGCACGCTGCGGGACTTCGGCTTCGAGCTGGAGGAGACGCGTCCGTTCGTCGAGTGCCTGCGCTCCGGCCATCCGGCCGGTGACTCCTGCCCCGCCTCGCTGGAGGTCTACCGGCGCAAGCTCGCCGAGCTGGACGAGTGCATCGCCCGGCTGAGCGCGATCCGGGAGCGGGTCGGGACACAGCTCGTCCAGGCGGAGCGGGCCCGCGCGGAGCTGGAGGCCGCGGCGACGGCGCCCGAAGGGGCCCCGGAGCCACGCTGCGAGCTGACACCGCCCGGACCGTGAGCCCGCCGTCACCACAACGGCTCCACACGCACGACAAAGACCCCAAGGGAGAGATGACATGTCGCTGACACACGCCGGGGGAGTGGCCACGGTCACGGACGCCACCTTCGCCGAGGAGGTCCTGGCGGCCGAGCTGCCGGTGCTGGTGAAGTTCACCGCCTCGTGGTGCCCCCCGTGCCGGATGATCGCTCCGGTGCTGGCCGAGATCGCGCAGGAGGAGGGCCACCGGCTGAAGGTGGTGTCCCTGGACGTGGACGAGAACCCGTCCACCACCAACGCGTACGGAGTGCTCTCGATGCCGACGCTGATGCTGTTCCGGGCGGGCGAGCCGGTGCGGTCGCTGGTCGGGGCCCGCAGCAAGCGGCGGCTGCTGGAGGAGCTCGGCGAAGCGCTCTGACCCCGTACCTGACGCGATCTGACGCGCGCCGGAGCCGCGGCCGAACCGCCCCTGCTACGTTGGCCGGACATGACCATCAGCGGGGGCGGCCGTCAGCGGCCGTGAGCGGCCATCGGGCGGCGGCAGTGGGGGTGGAAAAGGTGAGGTCAGCGGTGCGCGTCCTGGTGCAGGGGAAACCCGTCGACTCCTATCCGGCGCTGCCTCCCGAGGCCGAGCGCGGTTCCCCGCGCCGGATCACCGAGGTCGGCGAGGAGGTGCTCCGCCGCTCCTGCCGTGAGGTGACCGAGTTCGGCACGCCCGAGCTGAGCGCCCTCATCGACGACATGTTCCTCACCATGTACATCGCCGACGGCGCCGGGCTGGCCGCGAATCAGGTCGACGTCGATCTGCGGCTGTTCGTCTACGACTGCCCGGACGACCACGGTGTACGGCACGTCGGCCACATCATCAACCCCGTCCTCGACCAGCCCGACCCGGCCCACCGGCTGCTCATCGAGGAGGCCGAGGGCTGCCTGTCCGTACCGGGCGCGCGGATGGACGTACCGCGCACCGACCGCACCGTGGTCCGCGGCGTCGACAAGGACGGCAACCCGCTGGTGATCGAGGGCACCGGCTACTTCGCCCGGTGTCTGCAGCACGAGGCCGACCATCTCTCGGGGCATCTCTACATCGACCGGCTCTCCAAGCGCGACCGCAAGGACGCGCTGCGGCAGATGGCGGACCGTCACGAGGAGGTCCTCGCCCGCCGCGTGGAGAAGGCGACGGCCCTGGGCCACCAGCTCCAGCCCTGACCCGACCCGGCTGCCGCTCATCGCAGCCGTCGCGCCCGCAGCACGGTGTCATGGGTGTGGTGGGTGCCGGCGGGGGCGGGAGCGGTGCGTGGACGGGTCTCGTTGACCACAACCGCCCAGTCGTCGTCGAGCACCCCGGCGATGTCGTCGGGCTGGTAGTAGTCGCCGGGGTCGAAGCCCTGCTCCGGGCGCCGGCTCAGATCGGCGAGGTCATGCGTGGCGAACAGCAGGGTGCCCCCGGGCGCGACGGCGTCCAGCAGGCCACGCAGCGCGCCGTGGTCCGGCTGGCGCTTGAGCGGAAAGTACTGGACGGACACCAGGTCGAACGCCGCGGCCGGAGGCGGCGCGCTGGTCGGATCGGCCCGCGTCCACGCCACACGGCCCGCGATGTCCGCGGCCGCCGCGGCGGCGCGCTCCAAGGCGACCCGGGAGATGTCCACCGCGGTCACCTGCCACCCCCGCCGAGCCAGCCAGACCGCGTCGCCACCCTCCCCACACCCCACATCGAGCGCCTGCCCCGGCGGCATATCGGCGACCTCGCTGACGAGCACTCCATTGGGCGCCCCGCTGAAAAGCTGATCGCGGCTGCGATACATGTCGTCCCAGAACTCCCTGTCCATGCCCGCCAACCTGCCCTCGCCCAGGACAATCTGACAAAATTCTTTGCGAAAGCGGCAAAGTGTGTTCAAGAGCCAGACCTGGTTGATCAGACGCGGTCTCGGGCCCGCGGGCTCAGGCGAGGGCGGCGGCCAGCAGGGCGAAGGCGGCGATGATGACGGCGACGCGGACGTAGTGGTAGCGGTCCCAGCGGTTCATCTGCTCCTTCCAGTCCTCGGGCAGGTTCTCCGTGGTCCACGTCTTGCCCCGGTTGTTGATCGGGACGAGCAGCAGGACCGACATGATCACGCTGAGGATCAGCAGCGCGGCGGCGGTGACGACGAGACCGGTGCCGCGGTGGTGCCATCCGGCGATGGCCCAGACCGCGACGAGGACGAGCGAGGTGATGTACCAGACCGGCATCACGGCGCCGAGCATCCGGCCTCCGTGGGCGCGGCCGAGCACGCCGTTGTCGCCGGGGAGGCCGTCGAGGATCCGGTTGACGAAGAAGGCGACGGAGAACTCCACCCCCACCATCACGCCGACGACCACGGTGGTGAAGACCTCAAGTGCGTTGAGCATGATGGCCCCTCCTGGGAGCTAGCGTTGCTAGGCGATGAGGCAACGCTAGATCTGCTGCCGCTCGTTTGTCTAGCGGTGCTAGGATCACATCATGTCGGTACAGGAACGCAAGGAGCGCGAACGGGCGGGCCGCGAGCGCCTCATCGTGGCGACGGCCCGCGAACTCGCCGAGCAGCAGGGCTGGGACGCGGTCACCACCCGCCTGCTCGCCGAGCGCATCGAGTACAGCCAGCCCGTCCTCTACAGCCACTTCCGCGGCAAGCGCGAGATCATCGGCGCCGTCGCCCTCGAGGGCGCCGCCGAGATGGCCGCGGCGCTGCGGGCCGCGGCCTCCGCCGGGGACGGCCCGCGCGCGCGGGTCACCGCCCTCGCCCGCGCCTACCTCGACTTCGCCGAACGCAACCCGGCGGTCTACGACGCC
Source organism: Streptomyces yongxingensis (assembly GCF_055597465.1). Lineage (NCBI taxonomy): Bacteria > Bacillati > Actinomycetota > Actinomycetes > Kitasatosporales > Streptomycetaceae > Streptomyces > Streptomyces yongxingensis. The sequence goes on along the minus strand of NZ_CM145717.1, from coordinate 5,744,975 downwards.
ATGTTCCAGCTCGACGGCGGCCTCGCGTTCGCGAAGGAGGACACTCCGGAGCCCCTGAAGGACGCCTTCGCCGCCCTGGTGGAGAGCCTCGGCGAGGTCGCCGGGGACGGCGTCCACCCGGCGCTGTTCACCGAGGTGTTCTGGGCGGCCCTGCACGGGCTGGCGACCCTGACCCGGGCGGGGCGGCTGCCGCCGGGAGACGCTGAACGGAGGGTGGAGCTGCTGGTGGACCGGCTCGCCATGGTCTGACGCGGCGTCCGGGCGGGCGAGCAGCCGAGGTCTTCCGACCCGGCTGCCGGCCTATGGCATCGCTTGGGTCGACCCCACAGCAGCGGCTGTCAGGTCTGGGCCATGTCCACGAAGCGGGAGTAGTGGCCCTGGAAGGCGACGGTGATGGTGGCCGTCGGGCCGTTACGGTGCTTGGCCACGATCAGGTCCGCCTCGCCCGCGCGCGGCGACTCCTTCTCGTAGGCGTCCTCGCGGTGGAGCAGGATGACCATGTCGGCGTCCTGCTCGATGGATCCACTCTCTCGCAGGTCCGAGACCATGGGCTTCTTGTCCGTGCGCTGCTCGGGGCCTCGGTTGAGCTGGGAGAGCGCGATGACCGGTACCTCCAGCTCCTTGGCCAGCAGCTTCAGGTTTCGCGACATGTCCGAGACCTCCTGCTGACGGCTCTCGGGGCGCCGGGCACCGCCGGACTGCATCAGCTGGAGGTAGTCGATGACGACCAGTTGGAGGTCATTGCGCTGCTTGAGCCGGCGGCACTTGGCGCGGATCTCCATCATCGACAGGTTCGGGGAGTCGTCGATGTAGAGCGGGGCCTGGGAGACGTCCGGCATCCGCCGGGCCAGCCGGGTCCAGTCCTCGTCGGTCATGCTGCCGGAGCGCATGTGGTGGAGTGCCACCCGGGCCTCGGCGGAGAGCAGCCGCATGGCGATCTCGTTGCGGCCCATCTCCAGGGAGAAGATGACGCTCGGCATGTTGTGCTTGATGGAGCAGGCGCGCGCGAAGTCGAGGGCCAGGGTGGACTTACCCATGGCGGGGCGGGCGGCGATGACGATCATCTGGCCCGGGTGCAGCCCGTTCGTCAGGGAGTCCAGGTCGGTGAAGCCGGTGGGCACGCCGGACATCTGCCCGCTGCGCGAGCCGATCGCCTCGATCTCGTCGAGCGCGCCCTCCATGATGTCGCCGAGCGGCAGATAGTCCTCGCTGGTGCGCTGCTCGGTGACGGCGTAGATCTCCGCCTGGGCGTTGTTGACGATCTCGTCGACGTCCCCGTCCGCCGCGTATCCCATCTGGGTGATGCGGGTGCCCGCCTCGACGAGGCGGCGCAGCACGGCGCGCTCGTGGACGATCTCCGCGTAGTACTCGGCGTTGGCGGCGGTGGGGACCGACTGGACGAGGGTGTGGAGATACGAGGCGCCGCCGACCCGGGCGATCTCGCCGCGCTTGGTCAGCTCCGCGGCGACGGTGATCGGGTCGGCCGGCTCGCCCTTGGCGTAGAGGTCCAGGATGGCCTGGTAGACGGTCTCGTGGGCGGGCCGGTAGAAGTCATTGCCCTTGAGGACCTCCACCACATCGGCGATGGCGTCCTTGGAGAGCAGCATGCCGCCGAGGACGGACTGCTCGGCGTCGAGGTCCTGGGGCGGAACGCGCTCGAAGCCGGAGCCCTCCCAGGGGGAGCCGCCGCCTCCGTCGCGGTCGTCGCGGCCCCGGCCGCCGCCGTCACCGCGGCGGAAGCGGGGGGACGGGAACCGGTCGGACGGGCCGGAGTCCGCCCATGGGTCGTCCATGGGCTCGGGCACGCTCACCCCGCCACCTCCTCCCGTCCGCGAAGCGAACCTCGCCGTGCCCGTCCTTCTTACGGCACGGCTATGACACAACTGAGCGGCCGGCTTTCCGGACACGGCGCATCGGAGGCTGGGGGTTCCAGGGCCGGATCGGGTGGCGGGCGCCGGACCACGGTAGGCCCGTCGGCACCGCCAGCCAACTTGGTTATCCACAGGGCATGTGGATGATGGGATCCATCCTGTGGGTAAGTCGCGCGAACCTGTGCACGGGCCGGGGGACAGTGCTGTGGACAAACACACAATCACTCCGAGAGCCTCGGCCTGACCTGCGGTTTCTCTATCCAGTGGCTGTGCAGAAGAAAAACTTCTGCCCCCAGCGCAAGATCACGACAAAGGGCGCAGAGAAGATCGTCCCGCGCGCCGCCTTGTAAGGACCAGGAGTAGCTTGTGTCTCTTACCTGTGGACGATTACATTGCCCTCATGACACAGGCCCCCACGAGCGCGCGGAGCACCCCGCGCCACCACGACCGCGAGATCATCGCACTCGCGCTTCCCGCCTTCGGCGCACTCGTGGCGGAACCCCTCTTCGTCATGGTCGACAGTGCCGTCGTCGGCCATCTGGGCACCGCCCAGCTGGCCGGTCTGGGCGTCGCCGCGGCCCTGCTCACCACCGCCGTCAACATCTTCGTCTTCCTCGCCTACGCCACCACCGCGGCGGTGGCCCGCCGGGTCGGCGCGGGCGACCTCGCCGGGGCGATACGGCAGGGCATGGACGGCATCTGGCTGGCCCTCCTGCTCGGCGCCGCCGTCATCGCCGTCGCCCTTCCCACCGCCCCCGCCCTCGTCGGCCTCTTCGGCGCATCGGACACCGCCGCGCCCTACGCCACCACCTATCTGCGGATCAGCACCCTCGGCATCCCCGCGATGCTGGTGGTCCTCGCCGCCACCGGTGTGCTGCGCGGCCTCCAGGACACCCGGACCCCGCTGTATGTCGCCATCGGCGGCTTCGGGGCCAACGCCGCCCTGAACGCCACCCTGGTCTATGGGGCCGGGCTGGGCATCGCGGGCTCGGCCTGGGGCACGGTGATCGCCCAGAACGCCATGGCCGCCGTCTACCTCGCCGTCGTCATCCGGGGCGCACGGCGCCATGGCACCTCGCTGCGGCCCGATGCCGCGGGGATCAGGGCCTGTGCCCACGCCGGGGCACCGCTGCTGATCCGTACCCTCTCGCTGCGCGCCGTGATGCTGATCGCGACGGCCGTGGCGGCCCGCCTCGGCGACACCGATGTCGCCGCCCACCAGATCGTGCTCACCCTGTGGAGCCTGCTCGCGTTCGCCCTGGACGCCATCGCCATCGCGGGCCAGGCGATCATCGGACGCTATCTGGGAGCCGGCGACGAGGAGGGGGCACGGGCCGCCTGCCGCCGCATGGTGCGGTGGGGCATCGCCTCGGGCGTGGCACTGGGCCTGCTGGTGGTCGCCTCCCGGCCGCTGTTCATCCCCCTGTTCACCACCGATTCCGCGGTACGCGACGCCCTGCTGCCCGCCCTCCTGGTCACGGCCCTCATCCAGCCGGTCTCGGGGGTGGTCTTCGTCCTCGACGGCGTGCTGATGGGCGCGGGCGACGGGCCGTATCTGGCCTGGGCGATGATCGTCACCCTGGCCGTCTTCGCCCCGGTGGCACTGCTGGTGCCCTCGCTCGGCGGGGGCCTGACGGCGCTGTGGTGCACCATGGCGCTGATGATGTCGGTCCGGATGGCGACCCTGTGGCTGCGCACCCGCTCCGGCCGCTGGATCGTCACCGGCGCGGTACGAAGCTGAGCCCACATCCCGCCAGTCGGTCCCCGGCACGGCAAGAGGCCGGCACGGCAGGAGGACGGCACGGCAGGAGGGCCGCACCCCACAGCGGGGTGCGGCCCTCCGGTGCACTGTGTGCGGTGCCGGCGGCGACCGTCACGGCCGTCGTCAGGCGGCGACGACCTCGACGCCGACCTTGGCGGCAACCTCGGCGTGCAGACGGACCGAGACCTGGTGCGCGCCCAGGGTCTTGATCGGGGCCTGCACCTCGATGCGGCGCTTGTCGACCTCCGGGCCACCCGCGTCCTTGATCGCCGAAGCGATGTCGGCCGGGGTGACGGAGCCGAACAGCCGGCCGGCGTCGCCGGCACGGGTCTTCAGACGCACCTTGACACCCTCGAGCTGAGCCTTGACCTCATTGGCCTGCTCGATCGTGGCGATCTCGCGGATGCGACGACCGCGGCGGATCTGCTCGACGTCCTTCTCGCCACCCTTGGTCCAGCGGAGCGCCAGACCACGCGGGACCAGGTAGTTACGGGCGTAACCGTCCTTGACGTCCACGACGTCACCGGCGGTGCCGAGGCCGGAGACCTCGTGGGTGAGGATGATCTTCATGATTCGGTCACCCTTCCCTTATCGCGCGGTGGAGGTGTAGGGCAGCAGCGCCATCTCACGGCTGTTCTTCACGGCCGTGGCGACGTCACGCTGGTGCTGGGTGCAGTTGCCGGTGACCCGGCGGGCACGGATCTTGCCGCGGTCGGAGATGAACTTCCGCAGCAGGTTCGTGTCCTTGTAGTCGACGTAGGAGATCTTCTCCTTGCAGAACACGCAAACCTTCTTCTTAGGCTTGCGAGCAGGCGGCTTCGCCATTGTCTCTCTCCAGTGTGATCAAGAAGTGTGTGCTGGTCGCCCTGACCAGACCGCGCGCTGTTTCACGTGAAACAACGCCTCGGGTCTAGAAGGGCGGCTCGTCCGAGTAGCCCCCGGAGTTGCCGGAGCCGCCGCCCCAGCCACCACCACCGCCGCCCTGGCCGCCGGCCGGAGCGCCGGTCGCCCACGGGTCGTCGGCCGGAGCGCCGCCGCCCTGCTGCTGGCCGCCGCTGGGGCCACCGCCCCAGCCGCCGCCACCCTGGCCGCCACCGCCGCCGTAACCACCCTGACCACCGCGACCGGTGGTCTTGGTGACCTTGGCTGTGGCGTTGCGCAGGCTGGCGCCGACCTCGTCGACGTCCAGCTCATAGACCGTGCGCTTGATCCCCTCGCGATCCTCATAGGACCGCTGCTTCAGACGGCCCTGCACGATGACGCGCATGCCGCGCTGAAGGGACTCGGCCACGTTCTCCGCGGCCTGCCGCCACACCGAGCACGTGAGGAAGAGGCTCTCGCCGTCCTTCCACTCGTTGGTCTGCCGGTCGAAGGTACGGGGAGTGGACGCGACGCGGAACTTCGCTACCGCCGCACCGGACGGGGTGAAACGCAGCTCGGGGTCGTCGACGAGATTGCCGACGACCGTGATGACGGTCTCGCCTGCCATTGGGGGAACCTCTCGGCGGGTACTGCTGGGCTGCTTGCTACTCGTTGCGATTCGGCCCCGATGACCGCTGAACGCTTACGCGGTCAGTGGGTCTCGGGACGGAGGACCTTGGTCCGGAGGACCGACTCGTTCAGGTTCAGCTGGCGGTCGAGCTCCTTGACGACCGCGGGCTCGGCCTGCAGGTCGATGACCGAGTAGATGCCCTCGGGCTTCTTCTTGATCTCGTACGAGAGACGACGACGGCCCCAGGTGTCGACCTTCTCGACCTTGCCGTTGCCCTCACGGACGACGGAAAGGAAGTTCTCGATCAGCGGGGAGACAGCGCGCTCCTCGAGATCGGGGTCGAGGATGACCATCACCTCGTAGTGACGCATGTGGAACCCACCTCCTTTGGACTCAGCGGCCACGGTCGTTCCGTGGCAGGAGGGTCGTGATGCGTATCCGCTTCGGCGTCAGTGCAGACACCACCGCGGACGGTACACAGTACCCGGCTCCGGCCGCCCGCTTGAAATCCGGGCGTCTTGGCCCGCAATCTGTACACATCGGGTGTGAGCGGCGTAACACTTCGCCGCCTTGCTCTATGTGCCTACCTGGAGGTGCCCCATGGCACAGGCAGCACGATCCCCCCACGGCTTGTTCACCTTCCTGGACACCGACGGCAAGTCGCATCCCGTAGAGAACACGGTCGCCGTGGTGACCGTGGTGATCGGCGTGATCGCCTTTGTCACGGCTCATTTCCCCCACCTCCACCTGGTCAGCTCGTGGGTCGGACTGATCGGGATGATCAGCGGTGCCTGGGGCCAGCTGAGGTCCGTGACCACCGGTGAGCGGTTCCTGCTGATCATCGGGCTCGGTGCCGCCGCGGTCGGCTTCTATCTCGGCATGGCGCATGGAGGGCTCTTCGGCGGCGTGCTGGGCTGAGCCCGCCCGGAGCCCGGTTCTCCCCGGGCCCGAACGGGGCGTGTCCCGGTCGCAGTAGGCTTCGGCGCGAGAGCCGGAGCCCCGACCCTGGGGACAAACCTGCCGAGGAGCGCCCCACATGAGCCTGACCCTGAGGACGATCAGCCGAGAGCAGCATCTGGCGTACATCCAGAGCCTGCCGGCGGCAAGCCACATGCAGGTGCCTGCATGGGCTGACGTCAAGTCGGAGTGGCGCTCGGAGAACCTCGGCTGGTTCGACGCCACGGGCCAGCTCGTCGGCGCCGGTCTCGTCCTCTACCGTCAGCTGCCCAAGATCAAGCGCTATCTCGCCTATCTCCCCGAGGGCCCGGTCATCAACTGGTACGCGCCCAACCTGGAGGACTGGCTGCGTCCGATGCTCGCGCATCTGAAGCAGCAGGGCGCCTTCTCCGTGAAGATGGGCCCGCCGGTCATCATCCGCCGCTGGGATTCCGCCGCGATCAAGTCCGGCATCCAGAACCCCGACGTCAAGCGGCTGCGCGACGTCGAGGCCACCTTCATCGAGCCGCGCGCCTTCGAGGTGGCCGAGCGGCTGCGGCGCATGGGCTGGCAGCAGGGCGAGGACGGCGGAGCCGGCTTCGGTGACGTCCAGCCGCGGTACGTCTTCCAGGTGCCGCTGGAGAACCGCTCCCTCGAGGATGTCCACAAGGGCTTCAACCAGCTGTGGCGCCGCAACATCAAGAAGGCCGAGAAGGCCGGTGTCGAGGTCGTCCAGGGCGGCTACGAGCATCTGCCCGAGTGGCAGCGGCTCTACGAGATCACCGCGGAGCGCGACCACTTCCGGCCCCGCCCGCTCAGCTACTTCCAGCGCATGTGGACGGCCCTCAACACCGAGGACCCCAACCGGATGCGGCTGTACTTCGCGATGCACGAGAACGAGGCCGTGGCCGCCGCCACGATGCTGATCGTCGGAGGCCATGTCTGGTACTCCTACGGCGCCTCCGCCAACCACAAGCGCGAGGTCCGGCCCTCGAACGCGATGCAGTGGCGGATGCTCCGCGACGCCTACGCGCTGGGCGCGACCGTCTATGACCTGCGCGGCATCAGCGACTCCCTCGATGAGACGGATCATCTCTTCGGCCTGATCCAGTTCAAGGTGGGCACCGGCGGGCAGGCTGCCGAATACCTCGGCGAGTGGGACTTCCCGCTCAACAAGCTCCTGCACAAGGCGCTCGACATCTACATGTCGCGCCGCTGACCACGATTCGCTGTCTCCCATACCTCCAATACACCGCGGCAACGAGAAAGGTTCCGGGACCGGCCAATGGCGCTCACCCTCTATGTCGACACCGCGCGCTGGCGGGCGCATCAGCAAACGGTGATCCAGCAATTCCCAGGGATAGTTCCGGTCTGCAAAGGCAACGGCTACGGCTTCGGCCATGAGCGGCTGGCCGAGGAAGCCGCCCGTTTCGGCAGCGACATCCTCGCGGTCGGGACCACCTACGAGGCCGCCCGGATGAAGGACTTCTTCAGCGGTGACCTGCTCGTGCTCACCCCCTTCCGCCGCGGTGAGGAGCCGGTGCCGCTGCCGGACCGGGTGATCCGTTCGGTCTCGTCGGTCGACGGCGTCTACGGCCTGGTGAACGCGCGCGTGGTCATCGAGGTCATGAGCAGCATGAAGCGGCACGGCGTCACCGAGGAGGACCTGCCCAAGCTGCACGCCGCGATAGAGAACGTCCGGCTGGAGGGGTTCGCCATCCACCTCCCGCTCGACCGCACCGACGGCCTGGACGCGGTCGAGGAGGTCATCGCCTGGATGGACCGGCTGCGGGCGGCGCGGCTGCCGCTGCACACCATGTTCGTCAGCCACCTCAAGGCCGAGGAACTGGCCCGGCTGCAGCAGCAGTTCCCGCAGACCCGCTTCCGGGCGCGCATCGGCACCCGGCTGTGGCTGGGCGACCACGATTCGACGGAGTACCGGGGCTCAGTGCTCGACGTCACCCGGGTCTCGAAGGGCGACCGCTTCGGCTACCGCCAGCAGAAGGCCGCCTCCGACGGGCATCTGGTCGTGGTCGCGGGCGGCACCTCCCACGGCGTCGGTCTGGAGGCGCCCAAGGCGCTGCACGGGGTGATGCCCCGCGCCAAGGGGGTCGCCCGCGCCGGTCTGGCGACCGTCAACCGCAACCTCTCGCCGTTCGTGTGGGCGGGCAAGCAGCGGTGGTTCGCCGAGCCGCCGCACATGCAGGTGTCCATCCTGTTCGTGCCCAGCGATGTCCAGGCGCCCCAGGTGGGGGATGAGCTGGTGGCACATCTGCGGCACACCACGACGCAGTTCGACCGGCTGCTCGACCGCTGAGCCACGCCGCCGGGAGGGGCTCCGCACCGCGGCTCCGCACCGCCGGGAGGGGGCTCCGGCCCGGGGCTCACTCCCGGTGGACGCCCCAGTCCACCAGCGCCGCGCCCTCATAGCGGGACGCGCGCCGCGCCTCTCCCAGCACGAACGCGTCCGGGGCCCGGTCCAGCACGCCTCCCCCGGGGTCGTCCGACCCGTCCTGGCGCACCGGGTCCCGCTCCGGCACCAGCGCGTCCCGGATGATCAGGGCGCACAGATACAGCGTCCCCAGCAGATGCACGGCGATCGCCAGCTGATAGCCCTCCGCGGGCAGCCCCCGGTGCTGGTCGCCGCTGCCCGTGTACGCGAGGTACATCCAGATCCCCAGGAAGTACATGACCTCGCACGCCTGCCAGACCAGGAAGTCCCGCCAGCGCGGCCTGGCCAGTGCCGCCAGCGGGATCAGCCACAGCACGTACTGCGGTGAGTAGACCTTGTTGGTGAGCACGAACGCCGCGACGATCAGAAAGGACAGCTGGGCCAGGCGCGGACGGCGCGGTGCGCACAGGGCGAGCGCCGCCACCCCGAGGCAGGCCAGGGCCATCAGCACGGTCCCGTAGGTGTTGACGTCCTCCAGGGGGTTCCCGGTGCGCTGGGAGATGATCAGCCACACGGAGCCGAAGTCCACGGGGCGCTCCTGGCTGAAGGTGTAGAACGTCTTCCAGCCGTCGCGGATGTGCGGTCCGCCCTGCGTGCTGATCATCACGGGCAGGTTCACCACGAGCCAGGCGGCCAGGGCCCCGCCCGCGGCCGTCCAGAAGGCCCGCAGCCGGCCCGCCCGCAGGCAGAGCACCAGCAGCGCACCGAGCAGCAGCCCTGGGTAGAGCTTCGCGGCCGTCGCGAGCCCCAGCAGCACACCGGCGGCCAGCGGGCGGCTGCGGGACCACATCAGCAGGGCGGCGGCCGTAAGGGCGACGGCGAACAGGTCCCAGTTGATGGTGGCCGTGAGCGCGAAGGCGGGGGCCAGGGCGACGAGCAGCGCGTCCCAGGGGCGGCGGCGGTGCGTACGGGCCACACAGACCGCGATGACCGCGGTGCAGACCATGAGCATGCCCGCGTTGACCAGCCAGTAGATCTGCTCGCGGTCCTGGATGGAGCCGCCGTGCGGGGTCATCCAGGAGGCGACCTCCATGAAGAGGCCGGTGAGGACCGGATACTCCAGGTACTGCATCCCGCCCGAGACGTTGTCCGGTATGCGGTCGAAGTACGGGACGAGGTCGAGGGCGAAGCCGCGGCCGTTGTAGAGGTGCGGTATGTCGGAGTAGCAGGCGTGGGTGTACTGGGCGGTGGCCCCGTAGAACCAGCCGCCGTCGTAGCACGGCAGCTTCTGCACCATGCCCAGGGCGAACATGCCGATGGCGACGATCGCCACGATCCGCACCGGGGTCCACCAGCTCGTGCCGAGCAGGGCCCGGCGTCCGGTCGGCCCACCGATCAGCTCGCTGCCGGCCGCGGCCACCGGGTCCTCGGCGGTCGGCCGTACGGGCTGGGCCTGTGGGTCCTCGCGCACGCTCATGGCCCCCATCCTGCCGTACGAGCCCCACCGGAGGAGCCAGGACCGGCCCAGCGGCCGCTGAGCGCGCCGCGGACGCCCGGCCGGTCTCCGAGTCGGGGAGAGGTGTGCCAGAGGCGCAGAGAGCCGTTCAGGGCCTGGAACGGCGTCGGCCGCGCCGGAGCGGGTTCGCTCCGGCGCGGCCGGCGAGGGGTGAACGGGTCGTACGGGACCGCGGGCTATTCCTTCCTGCGGGTCCCGGACGGGCCGCCGAATATGCCACCGGGGCCGCCCGGGTCCTCCGTGGTCGGCGACGTGGACGGACCTCCCGGACCGCCGTTCGCGCCGCCGTTCTGATTGCCGCCGTTGCCGTTGCCGCCGTTGTCCTGGCAGTCCAGGTCCAGCGGGTCACAGGTGTCCGTCGGGGTCGAGCTGCCGGACGGCGACTCCGAGGGGGACTCCGACGGAGATTCCGAAGGCGACTCCGACGGGGACTCGGACGGCTTCTCCGTCGTCGGGGTCGGGCTCGGGCTGGCGTCCTCGCCGAAGACCTTCTGCCCGATCGGGGTGGCCGCGGGGAAGTCCTTGACCGGCACGCCCCGCAGGGCACCGCGCATGTAGTCGGCCCAGATCTCCGCCGGGAACGACGCACCGTGGATCGTCTCCTGGCCGCCCACACCGCGCATGGACAGGAACTTCTGGCTCTTGGCCTGGTCGTTCACCCGCCACATGCCGATCGCCGTGGACAGCTGCGGGGTGTAGCCGGAGAACCAGGCCGACTTGTTCTCGTCGGTGGTTCCGGTCTTGCCCGCGACCGGACGGCCGATCTTCGCCGAGGTGCCGGTGCCGCGCTCGACCACGTTCTCCAGGACATCGGTGACATTGTTCGCCACGTTCGAGTCGAACGCCCGCTTGAGCTCGGCGTCCTGCTTGTGGTTGTAGACCGGGCCGTTCTTGTCCTCGACCCGCTCCACCGAGTACGGCTCGGCCTGCTGGCCGCTGGCCGCGAAGGTGGCGTACGCCCCGGCGAGCCGGATGGCGCTGGGCGCGGAGGTGCCGAGCGAGAACGTCGGGGTGATCGAGGCCAGCTGCTCCTTGCTGAGGCCCGCGGCCAGGGCCGCGTCCCGCACCTTGTCGGTGCCGACGTCCATGCCCAGCTGGATGAACGGGGTGTTCACCGAGTACTGCATCGCGGTGCGCAGGCTGATCGGGCCCTTGTCCTCGTCACCGTCGTTCCGCTGGTGCCACTCCTTGCCGTCCTTGTCGTGCCAGACGGTCCCATCGTAGTCCCGCAGGGTCACCTTGTTGTCGCCGTTGTAGACACTGCTCGGCGAGACCAGGGTGCGCTCGGAATCGGGTTGCTCCCGTGGGCCCTTCGGATCCCGGGCGCCGTTGGTCATCGCGGCGGCCATCACGAAGGGCTTGAAGGTCGAGCCCACCTGGACACCGGTGTAGTCGGCGTTGTTGCGGTAGTGCTCCAGCGCGTTCTTGCCGCCGTAGATGGCCAGGATCTTGCCCGTCTTGGGCTCCACCGAGGCGCCGCCGAACTGGACGTACTTGTCCTCGTCGCGATCTTTCGGCTTGATGTTCTCCTTGGAGACCTTCTCGACCGCCCGGGTCAGCTCACTGATCTTCTTCCGGTCGAAGGTGGTATGGATCTGATAGCCACCCTTGTCCAGTTTCGACTTGCTGATGCCGGTGTTGGCGATGATGTAGTTGTCGGCGAGGTCGGTCAGGTAGCCGATCTGGCCCTGCTTGTTCGTGGCCACCTTCGGGTTCTGCGGCATCGGGAAGCCCTTGGCGATCCACTTCTGGGCGTCGGCCCTGGGCATCCTGTGCACGGCGACCTCACGCCGCAGGATCCACTCCCAGCGCTGCTTGGCCCGCTTGGTGTTGGCCTCCTTGGTGGCGGCGGCGCCGTAGCCGCCGTTGGGGTCGTAGAGGTTGGGGCCGTTGAGCGTCGAGGCCAGGAAGGCGCTCTGGCTGGGCGTCAGGTCCGCGCAGTCCCGGTCGTAGTAGGCGCGGGCGGCCGCCTGGCAGCCGTAGGCACCGCGTCCGTAGTACGCGGTGTTCAGATAGCTCCCGAGGATGTAGTCCTTGTCCTTGGTCGCGCCCACCTTTATGGAGATGAACAGCTCCTTGACCTTACGCGTGAGCGTCTGTGACTGGTCGAGGTAGGTGTTCTTCACGAACTGCTGGGTGATGGTCGAACCACTCTGGGTCGCTCCACCCTTCGCCATGTTGACGACCGCGCGAGCGATACCCATCGGGTCGACGCCGCTGTCGTCGTAGAAGCTGGCGTTCTCCGCGGAGATCACCGCGTTCTGCATGGACTTGGGGATCTTGCTGAGGGGGACGATCTGGCGGTTGAGGTCACCACCGCCGGAGACCACCATCTGCTTGCCGTCCGCCCAGTAGTAGACGTTCTTCTGGGTCTGGGAGGCGGCCTGGGCGGTCGGTACCTCCACCAGCCACAGCCCTATGCCGACGGCGCCGAGCAGCACCGCGAAGAAGAAGATGAAGGTTCCCGTCACCAGCCTCCAGGACGGAACCCAGCGCCGGAAACCCGACCGCCCGCCGCGCGGGTAGTCGATGAAGCGCTTCTTGCCGGGGTGCTCATCGCCCCCCGAGCCACGTCCGCGGCCGCCGCCGGTCCCCCGTCGGCCGCCTCCGCGACCACCGGGACCCGCGCCGGCCGCGCTCGGCTCGGCTGCTCGTCTACGGCCACCGCCACGCTGGGCGGCGCGGCGGGCCGCCGCGCGGCCGCCGTAAGGACGCTCCTCCCCCTCCGGGGTGGCGCCCGACCCGGCTGCGGCGTTGTGCGTAGGTGCTGCACGGCGGCCGGACGACTGCTGTCCGGCTCGCCGGGCCGCTGCTCGTCCGCCGCCTTGGGGTTGCGGCGGCTTGCGACGGTGCTCGCTCATGGAACGACTTCTCCTCGGGCAGGCGCTATCGCCTGAAAGCGGCAGATGGCTTCCGGTCCCCCCAATGTGCGGTCCGGTCGCACCAGGCAACCGGACGCACTGCATCCGGGACGAGGACGCATCGCGGCGTCACTTGGTTCCCATAGGTCTGCATGGCGAACAGAGTACGCACGGTCAAAACCCGCCCAGCCGCCACCTTCACTCCATAACCGTCAGATTGATTGCCACGAATTGATGATGTGACGGCGTTCACCGTGGTCCCTCTTGTCCCGTCCCGAGCACGGTTCTATCGTCTGGATGTATCGAGTCGATACATCAGCTCGGCATAGCGGGCCCGGAGGAGAGGGGAGGCGGGGAATGAGCAGACGCTCAGGCGTCCTGGAGTTCGCCGTTCTCGGCCTGCTGCGCGAGTCACCGATGCACGGATACGAGCTGCGGAAGCGGCTCAACACCTCACTCGGGGTGTTCCGCGCGTTCAGCTACGGCAGCCTCTATCCCTGCCTCAAGACGCTGGTCGCCAACGGCTGGTTGATCGAGGAATCGGGCAGCGCCTCCCAGGACGCTCTCTCGGCCCCCCTCTCCGGCCGCCGGGCGAAGATCGTCTACCGGCTCACGGCGGCGGGGAAGGAGCGGTTCGAGGAGCTGCTCTCCCACACCGGGCCGGACGCCTGGGAGGACGAGCACTTCGGCGTCCGGTTCGCCTTCTTCGGCCAGACGTCACGAGACGTTCGGATGCGGGTGCTGGAGGGGCGGCGCAGCCGCCTGGAGGAGCGCCTGGACAAGATGCGCGCCGCCATGGCCCGCACCCGCGAGCGCCTGGACGACTACACCCTCGAGCTGCAGCGACACGGTATGGAGTCGGTGGAGCGCGAGGTGCGCTGGCTGAACGAGCTGATCGAGAGCGAGCGGGCCGGGCGCGATCGGCGCGACGGCACCGCCGGGCAGGACCGGACGACCGAGCGGGACGAGGACCGGTCGCCACAGCAGGACCAGTCAGAAGATGCGGACGGCCCGCCCCGGCACCGGGGTGGTTCCCGGCCGGATCCGTCCGATGACACCGCCAAGTGAGGCCCGGCATCCGCGGGGCCTCGTCCAGTACACACAGGGAGCAACCGGAATGGGTTCGGTTCGTGTAGCCATCGTCGGCGTGGGCAACTGCGCCGCCTCGCTGGTGCAGGGCGTCGAGTACTACAAGGACGCCGACCCGGACACCCGCGTGCCGGGTCTGATGCACGTGCAGTTCGGCGACTACCACGTGAAGGACGTGGAGTTCGTGGCCGCCTTCGACGTGGACGCGAAGAAGGTCGGCCTGGACCTCGCGGACGCCATCGGCGCCAGCGAGAACAACACCATCAAGATCTGCGACGTGCCGACGACCGGTGTCCCGGTCCAGCGCGGCCACACGCTCGACGGACTCGGCAAGTACTACCGCCAGACCATCGACGAGTCCGACGAGACCCCGGTCGACGTCGTCCAGGTCCTCAAGGACAAGCAGGTCGACGTTCTGGTCTGCTACCTCCCGGTCGGCTCCGAGGACGCCGCCAAGTACTACGCCCAGTGCGCCATCGACGCGAAGGTCGCCTTCGTCAACGCGCTCCCGGTCTTCATCGCCGGCACCAAGGAGTGGGCGGACAAGTTCACCGAGGCCGGGGTGCCGATCGTCGGTGACGACATCAAGTCGCAGGTCGGTGCGACCATCACGCACCGCGTGATGGCCAAGCTGTTCGAGGACCGGGGCGTCATCCTGGACCGCACCATGCAGCTGAACGTCGGCGGCAACATGGACTTCAAGAACATGCTGGAGCGGGAGCGCCTGGAGTCCAAGAAGATCTCCAAGACCCAGGCCGTCACCTCGCAGATCCCCGACCGCGAGCTGGGCGCCGACAACGTCCACATCGGCCCCTCGGACTACGTGGCCTGGCTGGACGACCGCAAGTGGGCCTATGTCCGCCTGGAGGGCCGCGCGTTCGGCGACGTCCCGCTGAACCTGGAGTACAAGCTCGAGGTGTGGGACTCCCCGAACTCCGCGGGTGTCATCATCGACGCGCTGCGCGCCGCGAAGATCGCCAAGGACCGCGGCATCGGCGGCCCGATCCTCTCGGCCTCCTCGTACTTCATGAAGTCGCCGCCGGTGCAGTACTTCGACAACGAGGCGCGGGAGAACGTGGAGAAGTTCATCAGGGGCGAGGTCGAGCGCTGAAGCGCCATGCGCTGATTCCCGCCGCGTGATCACGGGCCTCCGGGTAATACGCCCGGAGGCCCGTGTGGTGTGTGAGGCTGACGCCATGCCTGTTGTGCGTGATCTCCGCGTACTGCTGCAACTGCGGGACTTCCGCCGCCTCCTGGCCATCCGGCTGCTGTCCCAGTCGGCCGACGGCGTCTACCAGGTGGCGCTCGCCACCTATGTGGTCTTCTCCCCGGAGAAGGAGACCTCCGCCGCGGCCATCGCCTCCGCCATGGCCGTCCTGCTGCTCCCCTACTCCCTGCTCGGCCCCTTCGCCGGGGTGCTGCTGGACCGCTGGCGCCGGCGGCAGGTGCTGCTCTACGGCAATCTGCTGCGCTCGGGGCTGGCCGCCGGAACCGCCGTGCTGGTCCTGGGCCAGGTGCCGGAGTGGCTCTTCTATGTCTCGGCCCTGTCGGTGACGGCCATCAACCGCTTTGTGCTGGCCGGACTTTCGGCGGCCCTGCCCCGCGTCGTGGACAGCCAGGAGCGTCTGGTCATGGCCAACTCCCTCTCGCCCACGGCCGGAACGCTCGCCGCGACGGCCGGGGGCAGCCTCGCCTTCATCGTCCGGCTGTCGGGTCCGGGAGGCACCTCCTCGGACGCACTGGTGGTCCTGGTGGGCGCCGCGCTCTATCTCATCGCCGGGCTCACGGCCCTGCTGATGGCGCCCGGTCTGCTGGGGCCGGATCCCGCGGCCCTTCAGCCCCGTCTCTCCGCGGCCCTGACGAGCACCGCACGGGGTCTGGTCGCGGGCGTACGCCATCTGCTGGAGCGCCGGGATCCCACCGTGGCGCTGACCGCGATGACGCTGATGCGCTTCTGCTACGGCGCGCTCACGGTGACGGTGCTGATGCTCTGCCGCTACGCATGGGCCGACACCGAATCCCAGGGGCTCGCGCTTCTGGGGCTGGCCGTCGGCGTCTCGGGCGCGGGCTTCTTCGCGGCGGCGGTGATCACGCCATGGGCGGTGGCCCGGCTCGGGGCCCGTGCGCCCTCCCGGCCGGACGGCCGGCTCTCCTGGGTGATGGTGTGCGCGGGGAGCGCGGCCCTCCTGGAGCCGGGGCTCGGCCTGCCCTTCGAGCCCGCTCCCATGCTGATCGCCGCGTTCGTCCTCGGCCTGATCACCCAGGGCGCGAAGATCGCCACCGACACCGTGGTGCAGTCCGCCATCGCCGATGACTTCCGCGGGCGGATCTTCTCCCTCTACGACGTGTTGTTCAATGTCGCCTTCGTGGGAGCCGCGGCGGTCGCCGCGGTGATACTGCCGCCGGACGGCAGATCGGCCGCACTGCTGATCTGTGTGGCACTGCTCTACGCGGCCACCGCGGTCCTGGTGAGGTTTCACGTGAAACATGACCGGCGGAGCGCCAAGCAAGTCGATGTTTCACGTGAAACGTGAGGGGCTCAGTCCTCCGGCTGAGCTTCCCACCACTCCTGGAGCGCGGCGATCGCGGTGTCCCGCTCCATCGGGCCGTGCTCCAGCCGCAGCTCCAGCAGATGCTTGTACGCCTTGCCGACCTGCGGCCCCGGGGGGATGCCGAGGATCTTCATGATCTCGTTGCCATCCAGATCCGGGCGGATCGCATCCAGCTCTTCCTGCTCCTGTAGCAGGGCGATGCGCTCCTCGAGACCGTCGTACGCACGCGAGAGCGCCATCGCCTTCCGCCTATTGCGCGTGGTGCAGTCCGAGCGGGTCAGCTTGTGCAGCCGGTCCAGCAGCGGCCCGGCGTCACGGACATAGCGGCGGACCGCGGAGTCGGTCCATTCCCCCGTGCCATAGCCGTGGAAGCGCAGATGCAGCTCGACCAGGCGGGAGACATCCTTGATCAGCTCATTGGAGTACTTGAGCCTCGTCATCCGGTACTTGGTCATCTTGGCCCCCACCACCTCGTGGTGGTGGAAGGAGACCCGGCCGTCCTTCTCGAAGCGGCGCGTCTTGGGCTTGCCGATGTCATGCAGCAGCGCGGCCAGCCGCAGCGTCAGATCGGGGCCCTCGGTCTCCAGGTCGATGGCCTGGTCCAGCACCGTCAACGAGTGCTCGTAGACATCCTTGTGGCGGTGGTGCTCATCGCGCTCCAGACGCAACGCCGGAAGCTCCGGCAGGACGCGGTCGGCGAGCCCGGTCTCCACCAGCAGCCGCAGCCCCTTGCGGGGGTGGTCGGCCAGGATGAGCTTGTTGAGCTCATCACGCACCCGCTCCGCCGAGACGATGTCGATGCGCTCGGACATCGCCGTCATCGCGGCGACCACCTCGGGGGCCACCTCGAAGTCCAGCTGCGCGGCGAAGCGCGCGGCTCGCATCATCCGCAACGGATCATCGGAGAAGGACTCCTCGGGCGTCCCCGGGGTGCGCAGCACCCGGGCGGCGAGGTCCTCCAGGCCGTGGTGCGGGTCGATGAACTCCTTCTGCGGGAGCGCCACCGCCATCGCGTTGACCGCGAAGTCCCGACGGACCAGGTCCTCCTCGATGGAGTCGCCGTACGACACCTCGGGCTTCCGAGATGTCCGGTCATAGGCTTCTGACCGATAAGTCGTGATTTCGATCTGGAAGCTCTGATCCGACCCGCTTCCGGGGGACATGCCCTTGCGGCAGCCGACCGTACCGAAGGCGATGCCGACGTCCCAGACCGCGTCCGCCCAGGGCCGTACGATCTTCAGTACCTCGTCCGGCCGCGCGTCCGTCGTGAAATCCAGATCGTTACCGAGCCGGCCGAGCAGCGCGTCCCGTACCGAGCCGCCGACCAGGGCCAGGCGGAAACCGGCCTGCTGGAAACGACGGGCAAGATCGTCGGCAACGGGAGAGACCCGCAGGAGTTCGCCCACGGCGCGGCGCTGCACCTGGCTGAGCTCATTGGTCGACTGCGGGGATCGGCTGTCATTGTTGGCGTTCGGCACAACAGAACAGGGTACGTGGCCGTGCGCCCCCGAGAATCCACCCCCGATGGGGCCACCACTGCGTAACGATCTTGTGGAGCCGTCCACAGCACTTCGTCACAGCGGGCATCGTTACCATTTCGTGGACGCACAGTGCGACGACCACTGACGACCTACTGACGACAAGGGACGGGCGAGCGCGTGGCCGATGCGGCAGACCTCCGGGGGACAACTTCCGCTCGTGCCCGGCGATGGTTGCGGCGCACGGCGGCCCTGCTGGCCGCGGCGCCGATGCTCGCGGGCCTGGCACAGATTCCGGCGGCACCCGCCGCTCACGCCGAGAGCAAGGCCACCGGCTCGCGATCGGTGGACGTCTCCATCACCTCACTGACCCCCACCGCGCCGAAGAAGAGCGACACCCTCACCGTCAGCGGCACCGTCACCAACGACACCAAGGGCACGGTCTCGGCGGCCCGGGTGGGCCTCCGGGTCGGCCCGACCATGAACGGCCGCAGCGCGATCGACACCACCGCCCACCGCACCGGCTATACGGAGGGGCTCGACGGCACCGAGATCGACCGCAAATACGCCAAGAAGATCGGCAAGCTGCCGGCCGGCGCCAGCCGTGACTTCTCCCTCTCCATACCGGTGGATCAGCTGCACCTGGGGGAGAACGGCGTCTATCAGCTCGGCGTCTCGCTCACCGGTGGCACCTCCCATCAGCCCTGGCCGCAGGTGCTGGGCATCGAGCGGACCTTCCTGCCCTGGCAGTCGGGCCCGTCCCAGAAGAAGTCCCAGCTCACCTATCTGTGGCCGCTGATCTCCGCCACCCATGTGACCGCCCGCACGGACAACGACGAGGACCGCACCCCGATCTTCCGGGATGACCGCCTGGCCAAGGAGCTGGCCCCGGGCGGCCGGCTGCAGCAGATGGTCGCTCTGGGGAAGAACCTCCCCATCACCTGGGTGATCGACCCCGACCTGCTCGCCACCGTCGACGCGATGACGAAGAACTACGAGGTCCAGAATCCCTCGGGCAAGGGGACCAGGGCGGGCCACGGCCAGACCGTCGCCAAGCAGTGGCTGGACGCCCTCCAGAAGGCCGTGGAGGGCAAGCAGGTGGTCGCGCTGCCGTTCGCCGACCCCGACCTCGCCTCGCTCGCCCACCGAGGTAAGAACGTCACCGGCGCCCTCAGCCACCTCCAGGGCGCCACCGAGCTCGCCTCGACGACCGTGGAGACCATCCTCGGGGTGCGGCCGCGCACGGACTTCGCCTGGCCCGTCGAGGGCGCGGTCGACTCCTCGATCGTGGACGTCGCCACCTCCGCGGGCGCGCACAACGTCATCGCCCGCAGCGACAGCCTGCGCGAGACCGGCGGGCTCTCCTACACCCCCACCGCGGCCCGCCAGATCGGCGGCGGCAATACGGCGGTGGTCGCCGACGCACGGCTGTCGACGGCCTTCACCGGCGACATGTCCAAGGCGGAGAACTCCACCCTCGCCATCCAGCGATTCCTGGCCCAGAGCCAGATGATCAACCTCCAGGCGCCGGACAAGCAGCGCAGCATCGTGGTCGCCCCCCAGCGGACGCCCACCACCAGCCAGGCGCAGGCGATGGCGGCGGCCCTGGAGGGGCTCTCCGGGCAGTGGACCCAGCCGCTGAGCCTGGGGCAAGCCGCGAAGGCCAAGCCCGACCCGAGCGCCACCCAGCGGGTGCCGGGCGCCCGCTCCTACCCCCGGGCGCTGCGCGCGCGGGAGCTGCCCATCGAGGCGTTCAACAGCATCCAGGAGACCCAGAAGACCCTGGACAATTTCGAGCCGATCCTGACCGCCAAATACCGGGTGGTCACCCCCTTCGGGAACGCGATCAGGCGCGAGATGTCGACCTCATGGCGCAGCGAGGCGCAGAACGCGACCGGCTTCCGGCACGACGTACAGACCTATCTCTCCGGGCTCACCAATAAGGTGCGCCTGGTCCCGAAGTCGAACATGACCCTCTCCGGGCGCAGCGCGACCGTCCCGGTGACCGTCCAGAACAACCTGGTGCAGAGCGTCGAGCTGCGGCTCGTCCTGCGCTCCCAGCAGGGCAACCGGCTGGCGGTCGGCGATCCCCAGCTGGTCAATGTGGAGGGCGGCCACAGCCAGTCCGTGAAGTTCGGCACCACGGCCAACGCGAACGGCCCGGTGTGGGTCTCGGCGCAGCTCTACACCCCGGACGGGCAGCCGTACGGCGACGAGATGATGTTCGAGGTGAATGTCACCGAAATCACCTCGACCGTGATTCTGGTGATCGCCGGCGGTGTGCTGCTGCTCGTCCTCGCCGGTGTCCGGATCTACATCCAGCGCAAGCGCGCGGCCGCCAGGGGCGGTGAGGACGGCGGGGACGGGGAAGACGCCGAGGAGGCGCACGGGCAGGATGAGGACGACAGCGAGGCCCCGGAGACGGATCGGTGTGACCGCGCACACGCCCTCGTGCCCGAGCAGCCGAGTGACCCGGCGCCGGACACCGGATCGCAAAGCGCTGGCCCGTCCGGCTCGGGTGAGAAAGTGGACCATTGAGCAATTGCCGGGGCCGGTGGGCCGCAGTGGACGATGAGGTGGGGTAGCGATGAACGCGCCGTATGACGGTGATGGCCGAGTGCCACCGCCGCCGCAGCCGTCCCCTCACGGCCCCCACGACCCTTACGGACAGGAACCGCACCAGCGGGATCCGTATCTGGGCGACGCCCACCAGGCACCCCCGGCCGATCCGCGCCAGTCCTACGGCCAGCAGTACTACGCACCGGATCCGTATCTGGACGACTCGTACGCGACGGGCAGTTTCACGCCCTACCCGTATCCGACGCAGGATCGGTACGCCCACGATCCGCTGACGGACCCGCTGTACGACCGGCGCTCCCCTCACACTCCGCAGCAGGACGGCTACCAGCAGCAGTACCACCAGCAGCCCCCCACGCCGCAGGGCCCCGACCCGCGCGTATGGTCTCCCGAGGCCGCCGTCGGCCACCAGGGCACGGCACAGCAGCCGTACCCCGTCGATCAGGCGGGCCAGGGCTATCCGGTGGCCGGAGACGGCTACGGCGCGGGGGAGCAGCCGCAGCGGGACGCCTTCGCGCACCTCTACCGCGATCAGCAGCCCTATGAGCCCCGGCCCGGCCAGGGCCAGGGCTACCCACAGGGCCCGGAGAACCACCCCCAGGGCCAGGCGCCCGCTCAGGGGCAGGCGCCGGTCCCCGGGCCGTCCAGATACGAGTCCGCCGGCGCGACGGCCGCCGCCCCCACGGTGGCCTCCCCGGTGGTGACCGCCCCAGCGGCCGAGCCCGAGCCGAAGCAGTCCTCAGGGGGCAAGGGCCGCGCGTCCAGCGTGCTCCAGTCCAGCGCGCTGATGGCCGCGGGCACCCTGGTCTCCCGGCTCACCGGCTTCGTCCGGCAGATGGTGGTCCTCGCGGGCCTGGGCGCGGCCACCCTCGGCTCCACCTACGCCCTCGCGTACACGCTGCCGACGATGGTGTACATCCTCACCATCGGCGGCGGTCTGAACTCCGTCTTCGTCCCCCAGCTCGTGCGCGCGATGAAGGAGGACGACGACGGCGGCGAGGCATTCGCCAACCGGCTGCTCACCCTGGTGATGGTGGTGCTCGGCCTTCTGGTCGCGGTGACCGTGATCGCCGCACCGGTGCTGATCCGCGTGATGTCGCCGACCATCGCGAACAACCCCGCCGACAACGAGGTCGCGGTCACCTTCGCCCGCTACTGCCTGCCCACCATCTTCTTCATGGGCATTCACGTGGTGGTCGGCCAAATCCTCAACGCCCGGGGCCGGTTCGGGGCGATGATGTGGACCCCCGTCCTGAACAACATCGTCATAATCTTCACCTTCGGCCTGTTCATCTGGGTGTTCGGCACCGCCGGCAGCTCCAAGATGGACACCACGACCATCACCGCCGAAGGCATCCGCCTGCTGGGCATGGGCACCCTGCTGGGGCTCGTCGTCCAGTCCCTGGCGATGTTCCCCTACCTGCGTGCCACCGGCTTCCGCTTCCGGCCGCGCTTCGACTGGCGCGGCCACGGCCTCGGCAAGGCCGCCAAGCTGGCCAAGTGGACGGTCCTCTTCGTCCTCGCCAACCAGGCGGGCGTGCTGGTCGTGACCCAGCTGTCCACCGCGGCCGGTGCCGAGGCCGAGAACCAGAACGCGCCGGGCATGAGCTTCGTCGGCTACTCCAGCGCCCAGCTCATCTGGGGCATGCCGCAGGCGATCATCACCGTCTCCGTCATGGCATCGCTGCTGCCCCGGATCTCCCGGGCGGCCCACGACGGGGACTCCGGAGCGGTCCGCGACGACATCTCGCAGGGTCTGCGCACCTCCGCGGTCGCCATCGTCCCGCTCGCCTTCGGCTTCATCGCCCTGGGCATCCCCATGTGCACGCTGCTGTTCGGCGCCTCCGGCACCGATGCGGCCGTCTCCATGGGCTACATCCTCATGGCGTTCAGCCTGGGTCTGATCCCCTTCTCCGTGCAGTACGTCGTCCTCCGTGGCTTCTACGCCTACGAGGACACCCGCACCCCCTTCTACAACACGGTGATCATCGCCGCCGTCAACGCCGCCGGATCCGGACTCGCCTATCTCCTGCTCCCCGCCCGCTGGGCCGTCGCCGGTATGGCGGCCGCCTACGGCCTGGCCTACGCCATCGGCGTGGGCGTGGCCTGGAAGCGGCTGCGCAACCGGCTGGGCGGCGATCTGGACGGCCCCCGCGTCGTACGCACCTACACCCGCCTCGTCGGTGCCAGCATCCCCGCCGCCCTCCTGGGCGGTGGCGCGGCCTACGCCATCATGCAGACCCTCGGAATGGGCGTCGCCGGCTCCGTAGCGGCTTTGCTGGGCGGCGGTCTCGTTCTTATCGCGGTCTTCTACATTGCTGCGAAACGGATGCGCGTTGATGAGCTGACGGCCATGGTCGGTATGGTGCGCGGACGACTCGGACGCTGATCATTGAGCACAACCATCGTCCGCCACCGTGTGTCGTGCATAGCGGCGGACTGTGGGCACAATTGTCTTGGCTCGGAGTAGGCGCAACGGATGGGGAGGCAGGAACGACGGTGGCGGAACGGAGCACGGCTGCCGTCGACGTGGCCGACAGCGGTGGAGAGGCGCCGCTGACCGCCGAGGCGGGTAAGGCCACGGCCGACGGGGCGGGGACGAAACAGAAGGTCGGCAAGGGGACAGAGGCCGCGGTCACCGACGATACGGGCGCCGCGGCCGAAGCGAACCCGCTCGAACTGCACAGCGGTCACAAGCTGGCCAGACGCTACCGTCTGGAGGAGTGCGTCACCCGTCTGGACGGATTCAGCAGTTGGCGTGCCGTGGACGAGAAACTGCGGCGTGCCGTCGGGGTGCATGTCGTGCCCGCGGACCATCCGCGCGCCAGGTCGGTGCTCGCCGCCGCCCGTTCGGCGGCCCTGCTGGGCGATCCCCGCTTCGTCCAGGTCCTCGACGCCGTCGAGGAGAACGATCTCGTCTATGTCGTCCATGAGTGGCTTCCCGACGCCACCGAGCTCACCGCCGTGCTGGCCTCCGGGCCGCTCGAGCCGCACGACGCGTACCAACTGGTCAGCCAGGTCTCCCAGGCCATGGCCGCCGCCCACCGCGAGGGCCTGGCCCATCTGCGGCTGAATCCCGGCTCCGTACTGCGCACCGAGTCCGGTCAGTACCGCATCCGCGGACTGGCCGTCATGGCCGCCCTGCGTGGTATCAGCGTCGACCATCCCCAGCGCACCGACACCGAGGCGATCGGCGCGCTGCTGTACGCGGCGCTCACTCAGCGCTGGCCGTACGAGGCCGACGCCTACGGCCTCTCCGGGCTACCCAAGGGCGTGGGCCTGATCGCCCCCGACCAGGTCCGTGCCGGAGTGCACCGCGGTCTGTCCGAGCTCGCGATGCGCGCGCTGGTCAACGACGGGGCCACCGCCTCCCGTCAGGACCAGCCCTGCACCACCCCCGAGGAGCTGGCCAAGGCCGTCGCGGCCATGCCGCGCATCCGGCCGCCGGAGCCCGCCTTCACCCCTTCCCCGGCGTACCAGCGCACGACCTACCAACAGGGCGTGTACGGCCAGCAGCCGAACCGCGGCGGCACCGCGCACACGGCCCGCCCGGCCGCTCCCGTGCCGCCTCCGCCGCCGCTGCAGAGCCGCACCGGCAAGGCCCTCAAGTGGACCGTCTCCGCCCTTCTGATCGCCGCTCTCGGCCTCGGCAGCTGGCAGCTCGCGGACACCCTCCTCAAGGAGGAGAACAAGTCCAGCCCGGGCAAGTCCACCGGTGAGAAGGACGACGGCAAGGGCCTGAAGCCCGTGGGCAAGCCGCTCAACATCGAGAGCGCCACGGAGTTCTCGCCGCTGGACGCGCCCTTCGCCCCGGACAAGGTCGATGGTGCCGTCGACGGCGATACGGACACCGCCTGGGTGACCAAGGAGTTCTGGAACTACCCGAACTTCGGTAACCTGCCCAAGCGCAAGCAGGGCAGCGGCATCATCGTCGACCTCGGCAGCGCCAAAAGCGTCTCGAGCCTCGACATCGACTTCTACCGCGCCGGCCAGAAGGTGGAAGTCCTCGCCGCCGATCCCTCCGCCTCCGACCCCACCTCACTCAGCGCCTTCTCCAAGCACCTCACCGATCTGAAGAGCGTCGGGAAGAAGCTGTCCACCGTTCTCGACAAGCCGGTACGGACGCGATACGTCCTGGTCCACATCACGGAGCTTCCGGCCAGCACCGCCGATCGCTACCGTGGCGGCATCTCGGAGATCAAGGTCAAGGGCTGACCCTCTACGGTCGGCCGAGAGGGGAGGGGCTCAACGTTGGACGACGCCACCATCGGCGGAGCGAGCGACGGCGAGCTCCTCGCCCGGCACGTCGACGGGGACCCGGACGCCTTCAGTGAAATAGTGCGGCGCCACCGCGACAGACTCTGGGCGGTGGCGCTGCGCACCCTCGGCGACCGTGAGGAAGCGGCCGACGCCGTCCAGGACGCGCTCGTCTCCGCCTACCGCGCCGCCCACACCTTCCGGGGCCAGTCCGCCGTGACCACCTGGCTGCACCGCATCACGGTCAACGCCTGCCTGGACCGGGCGCGCAAGGCCGCCTCCCGTCGCACCTCCCCCGTCGACGACACCGAACGGCTCGAGCAACTCCTGGAACCCCATGAGTCAGCCGCCGCCCCCGCCGAGCGCGGTGATCTCCACCGGGAACTGCTCCAGGCGCTGCGCACCCTCCCTCACGAGCAGCGCGCGGCCCTGGTGCTGGTCGATATGCAGGGCTACCCCGTCGCGGAGGCGGCGAAGGTCCTGGACGTTCCCACCGGCACCGTGAAGAGCCGCTGCGCCCGGGGCCGCGCACGACTGCTGCCCCTCCTCTCACATCTCCACCCCAGTGGGAGGGGTAGCTCACCCTCGGGCAGGGGAAGGAACCGGACGCAGGGGACGTCCGTCCCACCGACGGCAGGACCGAACGACACAGATGCCGTGAAGGGCGGAGGTGGGCGAGCGTGACATCCTCGACGGACACGGAAGAGCACCCTGAAGTCGCGGAGATCTCCGCACTCACCGAGGGTCTGCTCTCTCCGTCCCGCGCCGTCGATGTGCGCACTCACCTCGCGAGCTGCGTGCTGTGTGCGGACGTATGGGAGTCCCTGGACGAGATCCGCTCCCTGCTGGGGACGCTCCCCGGGCCGGTGCGGATGCCCGCCGATGTCGCGGGCCGCATCGACGCGGCCCTGGCCGCCGAAGCGCTTCTCGACGCGACCGCCCCCGAGGGCATGGCCGATGTTTCACGTGAAACTCCGGATCCGGACGCCGCGCCCGCGCCTGTTTCACGTGAAACGGCCGATGACGCCTCCAGCGCCTCCGGCTCCGACACCGTGGAGCCCACGGCCAAGCCGTCCATCGCGGCGGCCCGGCCCGCCGGGCGCCCGCGTGGGGCCACTGGGCCGGGACGGGGAACCACCGGCCCCGGCACCCGCCCGGGCCGCGCCCGGCGCTGGCGCAAGGCCGTCCTCGGCGGCGCATGCGCCGCAGCGGTGATCGGCATCGGATCCTTCTTCCTCCAGAGCGGCTCCTCCGGCGATCACACCGACAGCGACACCCAGGCGCACGCCAGCCAGAGCTCCACCGGGAGGTCCACCCTCTCCTCGGGCACGCTCAAGGACCGCGTGCACGAACTGCTCGCCGACCGGAAGTCCACCTCGTCGGACGGCGTCACCGGGCAGGGCAACTCACCCGATGTGCCGCTGCGCGCCGATGACGACCCTGAGGTGCCGTCCTGCGTACAGAGCGGCACCGGCCGCAAGGAGCCGGCTCTCGCTGCTCAGCAGGACACCTACGACGGCCAGAGCGCCTATATCGTCGTCCTCCCGCACCCCTCCGACAGCTCGCTCGTCGATGCCTTCGTGATCGACGCGTCCTGCGTCTCCTCGTCCCCGACGACTCCCGGGGAGCTTCTGGTGACCCGGACCTATCCGCGGCGCTGAGGCACACCACACACAGGGGCCCTGCCTGACAGCGCTCGGGAATGCCTGACCCGTAGGATCCGTTGGGTGGGGTGGCAGCGGAATTCCGGGGACCCGGAGCCGCCCGCCCAGTCAGCAGTCCGGCAGTCGGCAGAGACAAGGAAGACATCCGTGAGCGACGTCCGCAACGTGATCATCATCGGTTCCGGGCCCGCGGGCTATACGGCCGCGCTCTACACCGCCCGCGCTTCCTTGAAGCCGCTGGTCTTCGAAGGCTCGGTGACCGCGGGTGGCGCCCTGATGAACACCACCGATGTGGAGAACTTCCCCGGCTTCCGGGACGGGATCATGGGCCCCGACCTGATGGACAACATGCGGGCCCAGGCCGAGCGCTTCGGCGCCGAGCTCGTTCCGGACGACGTGGCCGCGGTCGACCTCAGTGAGCAGATCAAGACCGTCACCGACTCCGCCGGTACGGTCCACCGGGCCAAGACCGTCATCGTGGCCACCGGCTCTCAGCACCGCAAGCTGGGCCTGCCGCGCGAGGACGAGCTCTCCGGCCGCGGTGTCTCCTGGTGTGCCACCTGTGACGGGTTCTTCTTCAAGGACCAGGACATCGCCGTCATCGGCGGCGGCGACACGGCCCTGGAGGAGGCGACCTTCCTGTCGCGGTTCGCCAAGTCGGTCACGGTGGTCCACCGCCGGGACACCCTGCGCGCCAGCAAGGCGATGCAGGAGCGGGCCTTCGCCGACCCGAAGATCTCGTTCATCTGGGACAGCGTGGTCGAGGAGATCCACGGCGACGGCAAGCTCTCCGGTCTCACGATCCGCGACGTCAAGAAGGACGAGACCTCCGAGCTGCCGGTCACCGGACTGTTCATCGCGATCGGCCACGACCCGCGCACCGAGCTGTTCAAGGGCCAGCTGGGCCTGGACGACGACGGGTACCTGAAGGTGGACGCGCCCACCACCCGGACCAACCTGCCCGGTGTCTTCGCCGCCGGCGATGTCGTGGACCACACCTACCGTCAGGCGATCACCGCGGCCGGCACCGGTTGCTCGGCGGCACTGGACGCCGAGCGGTACCTCGCCTCGCTGGGCCAGGGCGACGCCACCGTCTGACTCCGCTTCCCACCTCTGCACCAACTCACTAAGGAGATTGCCATGGCCGGTGCCACGGTCACCGTGACGGACGCCGACTTCGAGGAGAAGGTCCTCAAGAGCGACAAGCCGGTACTCGTCGACTTCTGGGCCGCCTGGTGCGGTCCGTGCCGCCAGATCGCCCCCTCTCTGGAGGCCATCGCGGCCGAGCACCCCGACAAGATCGTCATCGCCAAGCTCAACATCGACGAGAACCCGGCGACCGCCGCCAAGTACGGCGTGATGTCCATCCCGACGCTCAATGTCTACCAGGGCGGCGAGGTCGCCAAGACCATCGTCGGCGCCAAGCCCAAGGCCGCCATCGAGCGCGACCTGGCCGACTTCATCGGCTGAGCGCACCACGCGTCACCCTCATACACGAAGGGGCTGCCCATCGGGGCAGCCCCTTCGTGTTTCACGTGGAACCCGCTACAGCGGCCGAAGCGCGGGCTCCTTCTGGACGGCGCCGAGCAGCCGGTCCAGCGCCATCTCGACATCCTCTTTCCAGGAGATCGTGGTCCTCAGCTCCAGCCTCAGCCGGGGGTAGCGCGGATGCGGCCGTACGGTCTTGAAGCCCACGGCCAGCAGATGATCGGCGGGCAGTACACACGCCGGTTCCTTCCAGGTGGCATCCCCGAACGCCTCCACCGCCTTGAAGCCCCGGCGGATCAGATCCTTGGCGACGGTCTGCACCATCACCCGGCCCAGCCCCTGCCCCTGATATCCGGGCATCAGCCATGCCGTCATCAGCTGGACGGCATCCGCCGCGACCGGACTGGTCGGGAAGGCCGTGGAGCGCGGTACATACGCCGGAGGCGCATACAGCACAAAGCCCACCGGGACCTCATCGACATAGACCACCCGGCCGCAGGATCCCCACTCCAGCAGAACGGCGGAGATCCATGCCTCTTTCTCCAGCTCCGGTCGGCCGGCCCTTACGGCTGCTTCGCCGCTGACCGGATCGAGCTCCCAGAAGACACAGGCGCGGCAGCGCTTGGGGATGTCCGGGAGGTTGTCCAGCGTGAGCGGTACGAGCCGACGCCCCATGAAGCCAGTCCTTCACTTCCGTGGCCAGCCGCGCCACGGGCGGCTGACAGCGCACTACGCTCCCTGATCAGACTGCCGACGAAACCGCCGACAGCTCCCAGGCCCAATCCTGTGGCCAACAGTCCGGTGCGGCTCACCGATCGCATGGCCCTGCCCTCCACATGCGGCGCCTCCACATGGATCCGCCTTACCTGATCGCATCGTATCCGTGCCGAGATTGCACCGATACCGCCCTTGGGCAAACAGCGGGTCGCGTTCCGACCATGTCGGAACGCGACCCGCCCCGCTGCCCTTCCGTGCGGCATTGGCCGCACGGGCAGCGCCTCACTCGTCCTCGTCCGCCGCTCCGCCCTCGGAGGAGAGCGGCTGCTCCAGCACCGGCCCCTCACCGGGGGCCAGCGTGCCGAGGATCCGCTCGAGATCCTCTATTGAGGCGAACTCGACGACGATCTTTCCCTTCTTCTGACCGAGGTCGACCTTCACCCGCGTCTCGAACCGATCGGAGAGACGTGAGGCCAGATCCGTGAGCGCGGGGGACACCCTCGCGCCCGCCCTTGGACTCTTGGGTTTGGTCGTACCGCCCGAGCGCGATCCCATCAGGGTGACGATCTCCTCCACCGCACGCACCGAGAGGCCCTCGGCGACGATGCGATGGGCCAGCCGGTCCTGCTCCTCCGGGTCGTCCACGGAGAGCAGTGCCCGGGCATGGCCCGCGGAGAGAACCCCGGCGGCCACCCTGCGCTGGACGGACGGGGAGAGCTTCAGCAGCCGCAGCGTATTGGAGACCTGCGGACGCGAGCGCCCGATGCGGTCGGCCAGTTCGTCATGCGTGCAGTTGAAGTCCTTCAGCAGCTGGTCGTACGCCGCCGCCTCTTCCAGCGGATTCAGCTGGGCCCGGTGGAGGTTCTCCAGCAGCGCGTCGAGCAGGAGCTTCTCGTCATCGGTGGCCCGGACGATCGCGGGGATCTTCTCCAGCCCGGCCTCACGGCAGGCCCGCCAGCGGCGCTCGCCCATGATGAGCTCATAGCGCTCCGGCGCCAACTGCCGTACGACGACGGGCTGGAGGAGTCCGACCTCCTGGATCGAGGTGACCAGTTCGGCGAGCGCGTCCTCGTCGAAGACCTCACGGGGCTGCCGCGGGTTGGGGGTGATGAAGTCCAGCGGCAGCTCGGCGAAGTGGGCCCCGGCCACCTCCTCCGGGATCGCCTCCGGGGCGGCGGCCTCGGGCTCCTGCTCCCGCGGCGCGGGCTCGGTTTCCTGTGGAACGGTATGCGTGGCCAGTCCGGCCACCTTGGCCGCCGCCACTCCGCGCTCCTGGGTGAGCACCGGGACCGCGGTCGGTGAGGTGGTGGCCCCGGTCGTCGTGACCGTTCCCGCCCCCGCCGAGGACCCGGCGTTGTCCGTCCCCTTCGGCGCGGGAGGGATCAGGGCACCGAGCCCACGGCCCAGTCCTCTGCGTCGCTCACTCACTGAATCCCCTCCTGCATGCTGCTGTGCTGGTCGTGCTGGCTGAGCTCGGGCAAGGCATGAGCGTGCTGGGCGTCGTAGTGCACGCCGACACCTCTGAGGGCGATCTCACGGGCCGCCTCCAGATAGGAGAGCGCCCCACTCGACCCCGGGTCATAGGTGAGGACGGTCTGCCCATAGCTGGGGGCCTCGGAGATGCGCACCGATCGGGGAATGCTCGTCCGGAGCACCTCACCGCCGAAGTGGCTCCGCACTTCGTCGGCGACCTGGGAGGCCAGCCGGGTGCGACCGTCGTACATGGTGAGAAGGATCGTTGAGACATGGAGCTTGGGGTTGAGATGGCCCCGCACCAGATCCACATTCCGCAGTAGCTGCCCCAGCCCCTCCAGCGCGTAGTACTCGCACTGGATCGGGATCAGCACTTCCGCGCCGGCCACCAGCGCATTGACCGTCAGCAGGCCGAGCGAGGGCGGGCAGTCGATGAGGATGTAGTCCAGCGGCTGCTCATACGCCTCGATGGCCCGCTCAAGCCGGCTCTCCCTGGCCACCAGAGAGACCAACTCGATCTCGGCACCGGCGAGATCGATCGTGGCCGGAGCACAGAAGAGACCTTCCACATCCGGGACCGGCTGCACCACGTCGGACAACGGCTTGCTGTCGACCAGCACGTCATAGATCGAGGGAACCTCGGCGTGGTGGTCGATCCCCAGCGCCGTCGAGGCATTGCCCTGTGGGTCGAGGTCGATTACCAGCACCCGACCACCATGCAGGGCGAGCGAGGCGGCCAGGTTGACCGTGGTCGTGGTCTTCCCGACCCCGCCCTTCTGGTTGGCGACCACCATCACCCGGGTCTGTTCCGGCCTGGGCAGCCCCTCACCGGCGCGACCCAGGGCTTCGACCGCCAGTTGAGCGGCGCGGCCGATAGGGGTGTCGTCCATCGGAGGCGGCGTTTCACGTGAAACATCCTCCCCCGGCGATTCGGTACGGGGGCCGGGGACCGGATCGGTCATCGGCCCCGCGATGTTGGCGTCGGACCGCAAGGATTCACTCTCCTCGACATCAGGCTCGCAATAAGCAGAGCCTGCCATGCTTTTGGGGTCGTGAACCAGCGGGGCCCGTTCTCCTGTGGATGAATCCACGTTCACACGGGGTCGGCGGTCGCGGGGCAAGGCCGCCGCACGACCGCGACTGATGATTCCATGCAACAGGGAGCGACGTTTCACGTGAAACACGATGCACGGGAGACCTCGTCGATGGGTCGCGACACTCCGGTATGTGTAGTTTTGCCAGCTTGTATGGAGCAATGCCCTTGACTCAGGGCCGACGGCGCGGCGACCGGCGAGCCGCCTTGGCCCGCTTCGCCGCGAAGCGCACACCCCCGGGGCTCTCTCCGACCTCGACCCGCACCACCGTGGACGGCGGGTCCACCACTCCCTCACCGACATGCAGCACCGAGGTCCCCACCACGCCCAGCTTGCCCAGCGCGGCCCGGGCCTGCTTCAGCTCCTCCTCGGCGGTGTCGCCCTTCAGCAGCAGCATCTCGCCGTACGGGCGCAGCAGCGGAACCCCCCAGCCGGCCAGCCGGTCCAGCGGAGCCACCGCCCGAGCCGTCACCACATGCATCGGGGTCAGCTTGCCGAGGACCTCCTCGGCGCGGCCGCGCACCACCGTCACATGCTCCAGCCCCAGCAGCTCCACCACTTCCCGCAGAAAGTTCGTCCGGCGCAGCAAGGGCTCCAGCAGCGTGATCCGGAGATCGGGACGGGTCAGGGCGAGCGGGATACCGGGGAGCCCGGCCCCTGACCCCACATCGCAAACGGTGACCCCCTCGGGCACCACTTCGGAGAGCACGGCGCAGTTCAGCAGATGCCGCTCCCACAGCCGCGGCACCTCGCGCGGGCCGATCAGCCCACGCGTCACTCCCACATCGGCCAGCAGCTCGCCGTAGCGGACGGCCTCCGGGAAACGGTCACCGAATACATCCCTTGCCTCGGGGGGCGCCGGGGGGAGCTCCGCTGCTTCCGTCACGGGGACCGTCCTTCCGTACCGAACACTGTGCTGAACGATGATGTAAGGCTGACAAGATTCGGCCCCGTCTGCGTGCAGACGGGGCCGTGTGGATCACGAGTCGGAACCGCTTCAGACCGGAAGCACGACCACGCAGCGCTGGGGCTCCTCGCCCTCGGACTCGCTGCGCAGTCCGGCGGCGGCCACGGCGTCGTGCACCACCTTCCGCTCGAAGGGCGTCATCGCCTTGAGCTTCACCGGCTGACCGGTACCCTTCGCCTCCTCGGCGGCCTTGGTGCCCAGCTCGGTCAGCTCGGCACGCTTACGGGCCCGGTATCCGGCGATGTCGAGCATCAGCCGGCTGCGGTCGCCGGTCTCCCGGTGCACCGCGAGGCGGGTCAGCTCCTGAAGGGCCTCCAGCACCTCGCCATCGCGGCCGACCAGCTTCTGCAGATCACGGCTGGTCGAGTCGCTGATGATCGACACCGCTGCGCGATCGGCCTCGACGTCCATGTCGATGTCGCCGTCGAGGTCCGCGATGTCCAGCAGCCCCTCGAGGTAGTCGGCCGCGATCTCCCCTTCCTGCTCAAGGCGGGTCAGGGTGTCGACACCCTCGGCTGCCGGGGTGGTGCCTTCCGTCACGGATGGACTCCTTCGTTACTTCTTGGACGGGTGCTTGGGGCGCTGCTGGCCCTTGCGCTGGCCGGACTTCGCGCCACGGGAGGAGCCGGAAGCCGAACCGCCGGCCGGCTTGCCGCCCTGCGCGCCCTTCTTCTGCCCCGTGCCCTGCTTCTCGGCGGGCTTGTCCTCGGCGGACTTCGCGGTGGAGGCCGAGGAAGCCGGCTGCGAGCTGGCCTTGCTGTGGCCGGTCGTGGAGCGCTGCGCCTTGGTCTGGCGCTTGGGCTGCTGACGGTTGGCACGCGCCGTCTCGACCGCCTGCTTCGCGGCGACCTCGGCCGGCTCCTCCTTCAGCTTGCCCTTGGCCCGCAGCCGCTCCTCGCGGGCCTTGAAGGCGAGGCTGCCCGGGGTCGGGTTCCGGCGGATGACGAACATCTGCTGGCCCAGGGTCCAGACGTTGGTGGTCAGCCAGTAGACGAGGACACCGACGGGGAAGTTGATGCCGAAGACGGCGAACATGATCGGGAAGACGTACATCAGCATCTTCTGCTGCTGCATGAACGGCGTCTTCACCGTGAGGTCGACGTTCTTGGTCATCAGCTGGCGCTGGGTGAAGAACTGCGAGGCCGACATCAGGACGATCATGGTGATCGTCACGATGCGGACGTCGGTCAGCGAGGCGCCGAGGGATTCGACCTTCGTGGCCGAGTCCATGAACTTCACCGACAGCGGAGCGCCGAAGATGTGGGCGTTACGGGCGCTGTCCAGCAGCGACTGGTCGATGACACCGACCGTCCTGTTGTTCGCGATGTGGTTGAGCACCTGGTACAGCGAGATGAAGAACGGCGACTGCGCGAGGATCGGCAGACAGCTCGAGAGCGGGTTGGTACCCGTCTCCTTGTAGAGCTTCATCATCTCTTCGGACTGGCGCTGCCGGTCGCTCTTGTAGCGCTCCTGGATCGCCTTCATCTTGGGCTGGAGCGCCTGCATGTTCCGCGTCGACTTGATCTGCTTCACGAAGAGCGGGATCAGGCAGATCCGGATCAGCACCACCAGCGAAACGATGGACAGACCCCACGCCCAGCCACTGTCCCGATCGAAGATCAAGCTGTAGAACGAGTGGAACTGGACGATGATCCAGGAAACTACGTCATAAAGAGGACCGAGGATCGTGTCCACGAATCAGGCTCCTTGGGCTTTGGGCTGGGTCTCGGGCTGTGCGGCAGGCTCCACAGCCGGATGCCCGCCGAGGCGGTTCCGCAGCCGCTGGTGCCACACCGGACGCTTCCGGGGCGGGACGTGGTCGACGCCACCGAGTGACCATGGGTTGCAGCGCAGGATGCGCCAGGCCGTCAGCGCCGTTCCTTTCACCGCGCCGTGCCGGTTGATGGCCGTATAGCCATAGTGCGAGCACGACGGGTAGTACTTGCAGACCGGTCCCAGCATCGGGCTGATGGTCCACTGGTACAGCTTGATCAACCACAGCAGCGGGTACTTCATCGCGGCACCCCTCCCAGTAGCCGCTGCACTGCCGTGTCGAGATCGCGGGCCAGCTGGTCGTGACCCGCCTCACCCGCGCCGGGCAGCGCCCGTACGACCACAAGGCTACCTGCGGGAAATCGGTCGATGCGGTCCCGCATCAGATGGCGCAGTCTCCGCTTCACCAGATTGCGGACGACGGCACCGCCGATCGCCTTGCTCACGACGAAACCCGCACGCGCCGGAGGAGCACTCTCCCCGGATGCGTGCGGGTCCGTATCACCGCTGGTGAGGCCGGTGCGAAGGTGCACGACAAGGAGCGGGCGCCCGGCCCTGCGTCCTCGGCGTACCGCGGCCGCGAAGTCCTCGCGCCGCCTCAGCCGATGTTCGGTAGGCAGCACGTCATGGACCTTGGGTCAGGCTGCTCAGGCCGACAGGCGGGCGCGACCCTTGCTACGGCGGGACGCGAGGATCGCGCGGCCGGCACGGGTGCGCATCCGCAGCCGGAAGCCGTGGGTCTTCGCGCGACGACGGTTGTTCGGCTGGAAGGTGCGCTTGCTCACTCGGGGGCTCCAGAAATGAATCGGATGGTGGCGGTCTATCGCTTGGCTGTCACCGTGCGCCCACGAGTAGCTCGCAATACGCCCGAGTGCACCGCTTCACGACCACGGATCATCAGCCCGTGAATCCTTGCCCATCGGAGGCAGGCGGCAGCAGCCATCGACAACTCGACCTGGTTACGGTACGCGCGGTTACGCCATCCGGTCAAACCGGTGGCCGACACCCTGACAGCGCGCTATCCCCCCACAGAGTAGGGGCAAGGGAACGCCCGGCGACATCGCATGGCACATTTGTACACACCCTGTGGACAACGACTTGAACCGCGTACCCCGGCCTGACTACCGTGGCTGGGCTCCGATTCCTTCACGCCCGTCCCGAGAACCACGCATTCGTGGGACCTGTCGGCGTCCCCCACCCAGCGAGTGAGAGAGCGTGCCCTGTGGCTGACGTACCCGCCGATCTTGCCGCAGTGTGGCCACGTGTGCTCGAGCGGCTGCTGGGAGAGGGCTCCGGGCAGGGCGGACAAGGCGTCGAGGCCAAGGACGAGCACTGGATCAAGCGGTGCCAGCCCCTCGCCCTGGTCGCCGACACCGCGCTGCTCGCCGTCCCCAATGAATTCGCCAAGGGCGTGCTGGAGGGCCGGCTGGCCCCCGTCGTCAGCGAAACGCTGAGCCGGGAGTGCGGCCGCCCGATCCGCATCGCGATCACCGTGGACGAGTCCGCCGGCGAACCGATCGTCCCCCCGCAGCCCCAGCGCGAACAGCGCGAGTCCTACGAGCAGGGCTACGACGGCCGGGACGGCTACGGCCGCCAGGCGCCGGACGATCTTCCGTCGGCCCGCCCCGCGTACCCCGGGTATCAGCAGTCGCGCCCCGAGCCGGGCGCCTGGCCGCGGAGCCGTGACGACTACGGCTGGCAGCAGCCCCGGCTCGGCGGCTTCCCCGAGAGCGATCCGTACGCCTCCCAGCGCTCCTCGTCCGGCTATGACCAGCAGCCCGGCTACGACCAGCCGCCGTACGAGCAGCAGCCGCGCGGCGACTACCGCGGTCCGGGCGCCGAGCGCCCCGGGCCGGGCGGCCCCGAGCGCCCGCCGTACGAGCAGCGCCACGATCTGCCCGACCCGCTCGAGCGCGCCCGCGGCGGACCGCCCGTGCTGCCCTCGCAGACCGGCGCCCCCGGCCCGCTCGCCGCCCAGCCCGCGCCCGCGTCCGGCCCCGGTGAGCCGACCGCGCGACTGAACCCCAAGTACCTCTTCGACACCTTCGTCATCGGCGCGTCCAACCGCTTCGCGCACGCCGCGGCGGTCGCCGTCGCCGAGGCTCCGGCCAAGGCGTACAACCCGCTGTTCATCTACGGCGAGTCCGGGCTCGGCAAGACCCACCTGCTGCATGCCATCGGGCACTACGCGCGCAGCCTCTACCCCGGCACCCGGGTGCGCTATGTGAGCTCCGAGGAGTTCACCAACGAGTTCATCAACTCCATCCGCGACGGCAAGGCGGACGCGTTCCGCAAGCGCTACCGCGACATGGACATCCTGCTGGTCGACGACATCCAGTTCCTGGCGAGCAAGGAGTCGACGCAGGAGGAGTTCTTCCACACCTTCAATACGCTCCACAACGCCAACAAGCAGATCGTGCTCTCCTCCGACCGGCCGCCCAAGCAGCTGGTCACCCTGGAGGACCGGCTCCGCAACCGCTTCGAGTGGGGCCTGATCACCGATGTGCAGCCGCCGGAGCTGGAGACGCGCATCGCGATCCTCCGTAAGAAGGCGGTGCAGGAGCAGCTGAACGCGCCGCCGGAGGTGCTGGAGTTCATCGCCTCGCGGATCTCCCGCAACATCCGTGAGCTGGAGGGCGCGCTGATCAGAGTGACGGCCTTCGCGAGCCTGAACCGGCAGCCGGTGGACCTCGGGCTCACGGAGATCGTGCTGAAGGACTTGATCCCCGGCGGCGAGGACGCGGCCCCGGAGATCACCGCCACCGCGATCATGGCCGCGACCGCCGACTACTTCGGGCACACGGTGGACGATCTGTGCGGGGCCTCCCGCAGCAGGGTGCTGGTCACCGCGCGGCAGATCGCGATGTACCTCTGCCGGGAGCTGACCGATCTCTCGCTGCCCAAGATCGGCGCGCAGTTCGGCGGCCGCGACCATACGACGGTGATGCACGCCGACCGCAAGATCAGGGCTCTGATGGCCGAGCGGCGCTCCATCTACAACCAGGTGACCGAGCTGACCAACCGCATCAAGAACGGCTGAGAGGGGCCCGCAGGGCCACCGCGAACCGCTGAAGGGCGCTCCGGGACGGACAACTCCCGGGGCGCCCTTCGTCGTACCCCCTCGTCACATCGCTGTCCCTCGTCGTTCACCGCTACGAAGCTGTTCGATTCCCTGCCCGGCCGACCCGGTTCTCCACAGATCCACAGCTCATCCACCGTCCACACCCTGGGGACATGGGAGTTGTCCCGATCGCGTCCACAGGGTGCGCGGTGGAAAGGGGATCCCCCGAGGTCAGCAGGGTGTGGAATTGTGGCTAACCGGAGTCCACAGACTGTGGATGATCGAGATGCCCACAGGCCGCGCGTCAGCTTGTCCACCGGCAACCCACAGCCGAAGGCCCGTTGCCCACAGCTTCTCCACACCGCTGTCCACTGTTCGGCAACGAAACGGCCACGGTCACCGGGCCGAGTGAAAGGCGTCACACCGAAGAGGCGGGTTGGGCTGTGGGGAAGGTGGGTAAAACTGGGGACGGCGCTGGGGAGAACCGGGCGATGTCTGTGCATCGCATGTGCAGAACTCTTCGGCGTCCACAGACAGCCCTGGTTGTCCACCGCCCCCACCCACAGGCCCGGTGGATAAAAAAGCGCCTCTGACCAGGGCAGATCGAGTTTTCCACGGTTTCCACAGGGCCTACTACTACGACCACATAGAGATAGCGAGGAAACCGCTTCGAAGTGGGGCCTGTGCACAACCTCGGGCCGAGCCGCCCGACACCCCGCGCACCGACTTGACCCCGAGCCGCACCGACTGTCGGCGGCGTGCGTCAGACTGGTCTCCGGCGACTCAGCCGACGACGAAGGCCAGCAGGGCGAGCCAGCAACAAGCAGGAGGCGGCTTACGGTGAAGATCCGGGTGGAGCGCGATGTACTCGCGGAGGCAGTGGCCTGGACGGCCCGCAGCCTCCCGGCCCGACCGCCGGTGCCCGTCCTCGCGGGCATCCTGATGAAGGCGGAGGAGGGCGCGCTCAGCCTCTCCGGCTTCGACTACGAGGTCTCGGCCCGCGTCTCGGTGGAGGCCGACATCGAGGACGACGGCACGGTCCTCGTCTCCGGCCGGCTCCTCGCCGACATCTGCCGCGCCCTCCCCAACCGCCCGGTGGAGATCTCCAGCGACGGCGTGCGGGTCACCGTGGTCTGCGGCTCCTCGCGATTCACACTCCACACCCTCCCTGTGGAGGAGTACCCCGCGCTGCCGCAGATGCCGACCGCGACGGGCACCGTCCCCGGTGAGGTCTTCGCCGCCGCCGCGGCCCAGGTCGCCATCGCCGCCGGCCGTGACGACACCCTGCCGGTGCTCACGGGTGTGCGGATCGAGATCGAGGGCGACACCGTCACGCTGGCCTCCACCGACCGCTACCGCTTCGCGGTCCGCGAGTTCCTGTGGAAGCCCGAGACCCCCGACGTCTCCGCCGTCGCGCTGGTGCCCGCCAAGACGCTCCTCGACACCGCCAAGTCGCTGACCAGCGGTGACACCGTCGCGCTCGCGCTCTCCGGCTCGGGTGCGGGCGAGGGCCTGATCGGCTTCGAGGGCGCCGGGCGCCGTACGACCACCCGGCTGCTCGAGGGCGACCTGCCGAAGTACCGCACGCTCTTCCCCACCGAGTTCAACTCGGTCGCGGTGATCGAGACCGCCCCGTTCGTCGAGGCCGTCAAGCGTGTGGCCCTGGTCGCCGAGCGCAACACTCCGGTGCGGCTCACCTTCGAGCAGGGCGTGCTGATCCTGGAGGCCGGATCCAGCGACGACGCACAGGCTGTGGAAAGGGTGGACGCCCAGCTCGACGGCGACGACATCTCGATCGCCTTCAACCCGACGTTCCTGCTGGACGGCCTCAGCGCGATCGACTCGCCGGTCGCCCAGCTGTCCTTCACCACCTCGACCAAGCCAGCCCTGCTGAGTGGCAAGCCCGCCATGGACGCCGAGGCGGACGAGGCGTACAAGTACCTGATCATGCCGGTCCGACTGAGTGGCTGAAAGCCGAGCGAATGAGCAGGTGTAGCCCACATCTGTGCGGCTACCCGCGGGCGTAGGCTCGGATTCACCGCGAAACGCAACGGACTACGGCACGAAGGATCACTGATGGAGCTCGGTCTCATCGGCCTCGGCAAGATGGGCGGCAACATGCGCGAGCGCATCCGCCGCGCAGGCCACACCGTCATCGGATACGACCGCAACCCGGACGTCGCCGATGTCCACAGCATCGATGAGCTCGTCACCAAGCTCAAGGGCCCGCGAGTGGTGTGGGTCATGGTCCCGGCGGGCGTCCCCACCCAGATCACCATCGATGAGCTGGCCGAGCTGCTGTCGCCCGGCGACGTCGTCGTGGACGGCGGGAACTCCCGCTGGACCGACGACGAGAAGCACGCCGAGCAGCTCAACGCCAGGGGCATAGGTTTCGTCGACTGCGGTGTCTCCGGCGGCGTATGGGGTCTGGAGAACGGCTACGCGCTGATGTACGGCGGCTCCGCCGACCATGTGGCCCGGGTCCAGCCGATCTTCGACGCGCTCAAGCCCGAGGGCGAGGGCGGCGCCGTCCACGCCGGCAAGGTCGGCGCGGGCCACTTCGCCAAGATGGTCCACAACGGCATCGAGTACGCGATGATGCAGGCGTACGCCGAGGGCTGGGAGCTGCTGGAGAAGGTGGACTCGGTCACCGACGTCCGCGAGGTCTTCCGCTCCTGGCAGGAGGGCACGGTCATCCGCTCCTGGCTGCTGGACCTGGCCGTCCGCGCCCTGGACGAGGACGAGCACCTGGGCAAGCTGCGGGGCTACGCGGAGGACTCCGGTGAGGGCCGCTGGACCGTGGAGGCCGCCATCGACAACGCCGTGCCGCTGCCCGCGATCACCGCGTCGCTCTTCGCCCGGTTCGCCTCTCGCCAGGAGGACTCGCCGCAGATGAAGATGGTCGCCGCGCTGCGCAATCAGTTCGGTGGCCACGCGGTCGAGAGCAACGAGAAGTAACCACCCCTCGGGGTGGAAGCACGCAGTACTGCCGGGGGAGGTCGGCGCAGCCCACCATGCACGTCACGCATCTCTCGCTCGCCGACTTCCGCTCGTACGCCCGGGCCGAGGTGGCGCTCGACCCGGGCGTCACGGCTTTCGTCGGGCCCAACGGCCAGGGCAAGACCAATCTCGTCGAGGCCGTCGGCTACCTGGCCACCCTCGGCAGCCACCGGGTCTCCTCCGAC
Organism: Streptomyces yongxingensis; assembly: GCF_055597465.1. Classification (NCBI taxonomy): domain Bacteria; kingdom Bacillati; phylum Actinomycetota; class Actinomycetes; order Kitasatosporales; family Streptomycetaceae; genus Streptomyces; species Streptomyces yongxingensis. The sequence goes on along the minus strand of NZ_CM145717.1, from coordinate 5,704,770 downwards.
GCCCCGCTGGTGCGCATGGGCGCGGAGCGGGCCGTGGTCCGGGCCGCGGTCGTCCAGGGGGACCGGCAGCAGCTGATCGAGCTCGAGCTCAACCCGGGCAAGGCCAACCGCGCCCGTATCAATCGATCGTCGCAGGTCAGACCGCGCGATGTGCTGGGGATCCTGCGGTCGGTGCTGTTCGCGCCCGAGGATCTGGCCCTGGTCAAGGGCGATCCGGGCGAGCGCCGCCGGTTCCTGGATGAGCTGATCACCACGCGGGCGCCCCGGATGGCGGGGGTCCGCTCCGACTACGACCGGGTGCTGAAGCAGCGCAACACCCTGCTGAAGACCGCCGCCCTGGCCCGGCGCCACGGCTCGCGCAGCGGGGGTGGCGACGCGGCCCTGTCCACCCTCGACGTCTGGGACCAGCATCTGGCCCGGGCCGGTGCCGAGCTGCTCGCCCAGCGGCTCGATCTGATCTCTGTGCTCCAGCCGCTCGCCGACAAGGCGTACGAGCAGCTCGCCCCGGGCGGCGGCCCGGTGCTGCTGGAGTACCGCGGTTCGGCCGGTGAGGGGCTGGCCGACGCGGGCAGCCGCGAGGAGCTGTACGAGCTGCTGATGGCCGCCCTCACCGAGGCCCGTAAGCAGGAGATCGAGCGCGGGGTCACGCTGGTGGGCCCACACCGCGACGACCTGGTGCTCAAGCTGGGCCGGCTCCCGGCGAAGGGCTACGCCAGCCATGGCGAGTCCTGGTCGTACGCCCTCGCCCTGCGGCTGGCCTCCTACGATCTGCTGCGCACCGAGGCGGGCGAGCCGGTGCTGGTGCTCGACGACGTCTTCGCGGAGCTGGACGAGCGGCGCCGGGAGCGGCTGGCCGAGCTGGTCGCCCCCGGGGAGCAGGTGCTGGTGACCGCGGCGGTGGAGGACGACGTCCCGCATGTTCTGACCGGTACGCGCTATGCGGTGTCCGAGGGCGAGGTGCGGCGCGTATGACGGACGGGACGGACCAGCCCGCGCGGCCCTCGGCGGCGCCCGGTCCCTCGCCGGTGCCCGAGCCCTCAGGCGTCGATCTCGCGCGGGTGGCGCTGCGCGCCGCCAAGGAACAGGCGCGCGCCCGGGGAGCCGCGGCCCAGCAGAAGAAGCAGGCGCGCAGAGGGGGCCTGCGCTCCGGCGCGCGCGCCGATGGCCGCGATCCGCTTCCGCTCGGTGCTGCGATCAACCGGCTGATCACCGAGCGTGGCTGGGAGACCCCGGCCGCGGTCGGCGGGGTGATGGGCCGCTGGCCCCAGATGGTGGGCCCCGAGGTGGCCCAGCACTGCGAGCCCCAGCGCTATGACGAGGACGCCCGGGTGCTCACGGTGCGCTGTGACTCCACGGCGTGGGCGACCCAGCTGCGGCTGCTCGCGCCCCAGCTCGTGGCCCGGCTCAACGCCGATCTGGGCCAGGGCACGGTGAAGCTGATCAAGGTTCTGGGCCCCGGCGGCCCGCCCCGGCGCTACGGCCCGCTGCGCTCCCCGGGCTCCATGGGCCCGGGGGACACCTACGGCTGACCGGGGTTCGAGCGCTGGTGTTAACCGGGGGTAACAGGGTGACTGCTGAGACCCCGGTCACGGTAGCCGGTGGTTGACAGCCCGAAGCGCTGAGTGGCGGCGTGAGCCTCTTGGAGCCCGTCCCCGCATATGGGGAGTCGGCGGCATCCGGTTCAGGGCGGCACATGCGGACTCAGGCGGCAGCAAGCCCCCATTCTTGTCGGCGCTACCGGTAGACTGGGGCCGTACACCGTCGCCGCTGGCGCGCCGAGCGCTTGCGGACACATGTTGAACGACGCAGCCGCTCCCGCCTGCCCGGAGACGGCTTGTGCTGTGCCAGAAAGGGCGCTTCGTGGCCGATTCCGGCAACCCCATCGAAAACATCCCGTCCACGCCCGACGGCGAGGCCCTGGCTCCGCCGTCGTACGACGCCAGTGCGATCACCGTCCTGGAGGGGCTGGAGGCGGTCCGCAAGCGACCCGGTATGTACATCGGTTCCACCGGTGAGCGCGGCCTGCACCACCTCGTCCAAGAGGTCGTCGACAACTCCGTCGACGAGGCCATGGCCGGTCACGCGGACACCATCGAGGTCACGATCCTCGCCGACGGCGGCGTCCGCGTCGTGGACAACGGCCGCGGGATCCCCGTGGGCATCGTCCCCTCGGAGGGGAAGCCGGCCGTGGAGGTCGTGCTGACCGTGCTGCACGCGGGCGGCAAGTTCGGCGGCGGCGGCTACGCCGTCTCCGGCGGTCTGCACGGCGTCGGCGTCTCCGTCGTCAACGCCCTGTCGTCGAAGGTGTCGGTCGAGGTCAAGACGGACGGTTACCGCTGGACCCAGGACTACAAGACGGGAGCGCCGACCGCGCCCCTGGCCCGGAACGAGGCCACGGAGGAGACCGGCACCACGGTCACCTTCTGGGCGGACCCGGACGTCTTCGAGACCACCGAGTACTCCTTCGAGACGCTGGCCCGGCGCTTCCAGGAGATGGCGTTCCTCAACAAGGGACTGTCGATCTCGCTGACGGACGAGCGCGAGGCCCATGTGGACGAGGAGGGCAAGCCGCTCTCCGTGAAGTACCACTACGAGGGCGGCATCGTCGACTTCGTCACCTACCTCAATTCCCGCAAGGGTGAGCTGGTCCACCCCACGGTGATCGGCTTCGAGGCCGAGGACAAGGAGCGGATGCTCTCCCTCGAACTCGCGATGCAGTGGAACACGCAGTACACCGAGGGTGTCTACAGCTTCGCGAACACCATCCACACCCATGAGGGCGGCACCCACGAGGAGGGCTTCCGCGCCGCGCTGACGTACCTGATCAACAAGTACGCGCGCGACAAGAAGCTGCTCCGGGAGCGCGACGACAACCTCACCGGTGAGGACATCCGCGAGGGTCTGACCGCGATCATCTCGGTCAAGCTGGGCGAGCCCCAGTTCGAGGGCCAGACCAAGACCAAGCTGGGCAACACGGAGGCCAAGACCTTCGTCCAGAAGATCGTCAACGAGTATCTCGCCGACTGGCTGGACCGCAACCCCAACGAGGCGGCGGACATCGTCCGCAAGGGCATCCAGGCGGCCACCGCCCGCGTCGCGGCCCGTAAGGCGCGCGATCTGACCCGCCGCAAGGGGCTGCTGGAGACCGCTTCGCTGCCGGGCAAGCTGAGCGACTGCCAGTCCAACGACCCGTCGAAGTGCGAGATCTTCATCGTCGAGGGTGACTCCGCCGGCGGCTCGGCCAAGTCCGGCCGCAACCCGCAGTACCAGGCGATCCTCCCGATCCGAGGCAAGATCCTCAACGTCGAGAAGGCCCGGGTCGACAAGATCCTGCAGAACAACGAGGTCCAGGCGCTGATCTCCGCCTTCGGCACCGGGGTGCACGAGGACTTCGACATCGCCAAGCTCCGCTATCACAAGATCATTCTGATGGCGGACGCCGATGTCGACGGCCAGCACATCAACACCCTGCTGCTGACCTTCCTCTTCCGTTTTATGCGCCCGCTGGTCGAGGCGGGGCATGTCTTCCTGTCCCGTCCGCCGCTCTACAAGATCAAGTGGGGCCGGGACGAGGTCGAGTACGCGTACTCGGACCGGGAGCGGGACGCGCTGATCCAGGCCGGCCGGGAGCAGGGCAAGCGCATCAAGGACGACTCCGTCCAGCGCTTCAAGGGTCTGGGCGAGATGAACGCCGAAGAGCTGCGAGTGACCACGATGGACCAGGACCACCGTGTCCTGGGCCAGGTCACGCTGGACGACGCGGCCCAGGCCGACGACCTGTTCTCGGTCCTCATGGGTGAGGACGTCGAGGCACGGCGCTCGTTCATCCAGCGCAACGCCAAGGATGTCCGCTTCCTCGACATCTGAGTCGGCCCCCAGCCGCAGACGACAGAAGGACTTTGACCAGCAATGGCCGACGAGAACACCCCGAACACGCCCGACGACCTGACCCCCGACGAGCTCGCCGAGGGCGCCGCCCTCCGTGTCGAGCCGGTCGGCCTCGAGACGGAGATGCAGCGCTCGTACCTCGATTACGCGATGAGCGTGATCGTCAGCCGTGCGCTGCCCGACGTCCGGGACGGCCTCAAGCCGGTGCACCGCCGGGTGCTGTACGCGATGTACGACGGCGGGTACCGCCCCGAGAAGGGCTTCTACAAGTGCGCCCGCGTCGTCGGCGACGTCATGGGCACCTACCACCCGCACGGCGACTCGTCGATCTACGACGCGCTGGTGCGGCTGGCCCAGCCGTGGTCCATGCGGATGCCGCTGGTCGACTCCAACGGCAACTTCGGCTCCCCGGGCAACGACCCCGCGGCGGCCATGCGGTACACCGAGTGCAAGATGGCGCCGCTGTCGATGGAGATGCTCCGGGACATCGACGAGGAGACCGTCGACTTCCAGGACAACTACGACGGCCGTAACCAGGAGCCGACGGTCCTGCCGGCCCGCTTCCCCAACCTGCTGATCAATGGCTCGGCGGGGATCGCGGTCGGCATGGCCACCAACATCCCGCCGCACAATCTGCGCGAGGTGGCCGAGGGCGCCCAGTGGGCCCTGGCCAACCCCGAGGCCACACAGGAGGAGCTGCTCGACGCCCTGATCGACCGGATCAAGGGCCCGGACTTCCCGACCGGGGCGCTGGTCGTCGGCCGTAAGGGCATCGAGGAGGCGTACCGCACCGGGCGCGGCTCGATCACCATGCGCGCGGTGGTGGAGGTCGAGGAGATCCAGGGCCGGCAGTGCCTGGTGGTCACCGAGCTGCCGTACCAGGTGAACCCGGACAACCTCGCGCAGAAGATCGCCGACCTGGTGAAGGACGGCAGGATCGGCGGCATCGCCGACGTCCGCGACGAGACCTCCTCGCGCACCGGCCAGCGCCTGGTCATCGTGCTCAAGCGGGACGCGGTCGCCAAGGTCGTCCTGAACAACCTCTACAAGCACACCGATCTGCAGACCAACTTCGGCGCCAACATGCTGGCGCTGGTCGACGGTGTGCCGCGCACCCTCTCGCTGGACGCGTTCATTCGCAACTGGGTCACCCACCAGGTCGAGGTCATCGTCCGCCGGACCCGCTTCCGGCTGCGCAAGGCCGAGGAGCGGGCGCACATCCTGCGCGGTCTGCTCAAGGCCCTGGACGCGATCGACGAGGTCATCGCGCTGATCCGGCGCAGTGACACGGTCGACACCGCGCGCGGCGGCCTGATGGGTCTGCTGGAGATCGACGAGATCCAGGCCAACGCGATCCTGGAGATGCAGCTGCGGCGGCTGGCCGCCCTGGAGCGCCAGAAGATCATTCAGGAGCACGACGAGCTTCAGGCGAAGATCAACGAGTACAACGCGATCCTGGCCTCGCCGGAGCGGCAGCGGCAGATCATCAGCGAGGAGCTGACCGCGATCGTCGAGAAGTACGGCGACGACCGGCGCTCCAAGTTGGTCCCCTTCGACGGCGACATGTCCATCGAGGACCTGATCGCCGAGGAGGACATCGTCGTCACGATCACCCGTGGCGGCTATCTGAAGCGCACCAAGACCGAGGACTACCGCTCGCAGAAGCGCGGCGGCAAGGGCGTGCGCGGGACGAAGCTGAAGCAGGACGACATCGTCGAGCACTTCTTCGTCTCGACCACCCACCACTGGCTGCTGTTCTTCACCAACAAGGGCCGGGTCTACCGGGCGAAGGCGTACGAGCTCCCGGACGCGGGACGCGACGCGCGCGGCCAGCATGTGGCGAATCTGCTGGCCTTCCAGCCCGATGAGAAGATCGCGCGGATTCTCGCCATCCGGGACTACGAGGCGGTGCCGTACCTGGTGCTGGCCACCAAGTCCGGCCTGGTGAAGAAGACCCCGCTGAAGGACTACGACTCGCCCCGCTCGGGCGGTGTGATCGCGATCAACCTCCGGGAGATGGAGGACGGCCGCGAGGACGAGCTGATCGGCGCCGAACTGGTCTCCTCCGCGGACGATCTGCTGCTGATCAGCAAGAAGGCCCAGTCGATCCGGTTCACGGCGACCGATGATTCGCTGCGGCCGATGGGGCGCGCGACCTCCGGTGTGAAGGGCATGAGCTTCCGCGAGGGTGACGAGCTCCTCTCGATGAATGTGGTCCGGCCCGGTACGTTCGTGTTCACCGCCACCGACGGCGGGTACGCGAAGCGGACCGATGTCGACGAGTACCGCGTCCAGGGGCGCGGCGGTCTCGGTATCAAGGCGGCGAAGATCGTCGAGGACCGTGGTTCCCTGGTCGGGGCACTGGTGGTCGAGGAGACCGATGAGATCCTCGCCATCACGCTCAGCGGTGGCGTGATCCGCACCCGGGTCAATGAGGTCAGGGAGACGGGCCGTGACACCATGGGCGTCCAACTGATCAACCTGGGCAAGCGCGATGCCGTCGTGGGCATCGCCCGGAACGCCGAGGCCGGTCGTGAGGCTGAAGAGGTCGAGGAAGAAACCGCGACCGTGAACGCGCCAGCCGAGGAGGCCGCGTCCGAGGCGGCCGAGGGCACAGCGCCCCCGGCCGACGAGACCGAGGAGTAAGTCGTGAGTGGAGCCACGGGTGCCGCGGGCGGCGGTGCGGACGCCGGAGGGCGTCCGGGATCGGAAGCCCCGACGGGCGGTCACACCGCTGGGGACGGCGCCCGTGGCCCGGCCGGGGACTCCGCCGCCGCGGCGGTGACCGAGACCCGGAAGCTGCGGCCGCAGCGCGATCCGCACCCCAAGCCCCAGTACTCCAGCCCGCTCCCCAACGAGCGTCCCGCCCCCGCCCAGCCCGCGCAGCCGTACCACCCGCCGCAGGCGTACGCGCCGCCGCCCGGCGGCGGGGCCGGACGGGGCGGCTCGGCGCCCGGCCAGTCGGCTCAGGCCGCCCAGACGGGGCACCAGCAGGCCGCCACGGCCGTCCGCCGCCCCCGGACGCCCGCGGGGGCCCGTCCGGCGCCGCGGACCCGCAAGGCGCGGCTGCGGGTCGCCAGGGTCGATCCGTGGTCGGTCATGAAGGTCAGCTTCCTGCTGGCGATCGCGCTGGGGATCTGCACCGTGATCGCGGTGGCGGTGCTGTGGATGGTCATGGACGCCATGGGCGTCTTCAGCGCGGTGGGCGGCACCATCAGCGACGCCACGGAGTCGCAGAAGGGCAGCGGGTTCGACCTGGAGTCCTTCCTGTCGCTTCCGCGTGTCCTGGGGTTCACCGGGATCATCGCCGTGATCAATGTGGTGCTGGCGACCGCGCTGGCCACGCTCGGGGCCTTCATCTACAACCTGTCGGCGGGCTTCGTGGGCGGCGTCGAGCTGACCCTGGCCGAGGACGAGTAGCGGCCCGTCGTTACCGATTTTGGGACAGGGCAGGTGGTGCGCTAATCTTTCGGTGCAGCGCGGGGCTATAGCTCAGACGGTTAGAGCGCTTCCCTGATAAGGAAGAGGCCACAGGTTCAAGTCCTGTTAGCCCCACCGTCGCGATCAGCCTGGGCGGAGATCTTCTCCGCCCAGGCTGATGTCGTATGGGGGCAAGGAGTTGATCCCCGCCTCCTTCCCGGTTTCTGACCGGCCAATGCCGGTCATAGGTCACCGATCGGTATCGGTCGGTGTGTATCATCGGGCGCCAGAGGTCCCCTACGTCAAGAAAGAGACGAGGTAGCGCGGTGAAGAAGCTGCTCCTGGTCGCACTGGCCGCCATCGGCGGGCTCCTCGTGTACCGCCAGATCCAGGCGGATCGCGCCGAGCAGGATCTGTGGACGGAGGCGACCGACTCCGTGCCCGCAGGTTCGGGTGTGTGAGCTCCTCCAACAGTCCCGGTACGGGGCCCCGACCGCTGGAGCGGTCGGGGCCCCGTCGGCTTTACTGGCGCCGTGGCGGGGAAGTGGCGGGGCGTCGGGGGGAGCGTCGGGGGGATGGGATGCCGGGGGGCCTTCGTGTTTCACTCTCGCAAACGAATAGCTTGCACAGGCAAAGTTGAGCGGGCCGGCCAGGTCGGGTTGAACGAGCCGGCCAGGCCGGGGTTGAGCGGGCCGACCGGCCGGTACGACGAGGAGTGACGCGCGATGAAGGACCGTCGCAAGGTCAGGGCCGGTCTCGCCGCGGCGGCGGCGCTGTGCGCGGTGGCTGCGGCACCGGGGACGTCCCTCGCCGACAACGCCACCGGGGCCCGGGCGTATGAGACCCGCGGCACCCGGATATCCGGCTCCGACGGTGACGCGGGCGCCCCTTCCCTGGTGGCCGGCCGCACCTATGTCGACAGCGTCGGGCCGGGCGAGAAGCGGCACTACGGCGTGACGCTCGACACGAAGTCAGCCGCCTATGTCTCGGCGGTCGCGGCACCCCGGCCGGGGGCCGAGGTGACCTCGTACCGCGATGGCGTGAAGGTGACCCTGGAGAGCCCCGACGGGGGCGTCTGCGGCACCGCCTCCCCGAAGATCGAGACGAGCGGCGTGGCCTATCCCCTGGCCGACTACGCCTCCCGCCAGATCGACTCCGGCCCGGCCTCCTGCCACCAGGCGGGGCGCTATGTGGCGACCGTGGAGCGCCAGTCGGGGTCACCGGACCCGGAGCGCTGGCCGGTGGAGCTCCGGCTGATGGTGGAGCCACCGGTGAAGGGCGGGGCCACGGGGGCGGCCCCGGAGGGGAGTTCGAGCTCGCCGTCTCCCGAGGCGCCGGACGGCACTCCGTTGCCGAGGCGCGGCGGGCGCGGCTTCACCGACGCGCCGACCCTGGGGACCGGGGTCTGGAAGGACGAGATCACGCCGGGGGAGACGCACTTCTACCGGGTGCCCGTGGACTGGGGGCAGCGCCTCTCCGCCGCCGCCGAACTGTCCGCCGACGGCAAGGACCAGAGCACCCGACTGCTCGACCGTGCCCTGGCGCTGCACGCCTACAACCCGGCGCGCGGGCTCGCGAAGCGCGGCACCCCCGCCGCGCAGGACGGCGAATCGCCCCGCACCCAGGTGGCGACCGCGCCGGTGGCCTACGGAAACCGGTATGCGAACACCGGCTCCACGGTCCGCGCGATGAGCTTCAGCGGTGGGTACTTCCTGGCGGTCACCCTCAACCCGCCGCAGGTGGCGCCGCATCTGAACGGCCCGGTGCCGGTCGTTCTGCGGGTACGGGTCGCGGGCGACGCGCGCGGCGGGCCCACCTACGGCAAGGACCCGGTCAAGGCGGGGTTCGGCCTCACGGCGGCCGACCGGCGGGCGGCCAAGCGGCATCCGGACGCGGCGGACGGCGACCTGATGGGGAGTTCAGGCTCAGGCGCCGCCGACTCGAAGGACGCGCTGCGGGTGGTGGGGTACGCGGGGATCGGCACCGGCACGGCGCTGGTGCTCGGGCTCGGGGCGTGGACGCTCACCGCCAGGCGCCGGGCCTCGGCGCGGCAGCGGTACGGGCCGCCGCCTGCTTGGTAGTTGAGGTCTGGGGCCTGATTGGGGGCCGGGGCCCGGGGCCTGCTTGGGGGGCGGGCTCTGGGGTTGCTTCGTGGTTGGGCCCGGAGCGGGGTCAGCCCGCGGCCACGAGCGCCCATGCGCCGATGGCGAAGCACAGCGCCGCCACGATCAGGATCGAGAGCGTCGCCCTCCGGGACGGTCCGGGGCGCCGCCGCGCCGCGGAGGGAACCTGCGGCCGCTCCGCGGTGTATGGACGAGTAGAAGGAAAGTCACGCGGGGGCGGCGTGGGTGTCGGGGTCGGAGTCGGCGTGGGTGTCGGCGTTGGCGTCGGTGTCGGCGTGGGAGCCGCGTTCGGAGCGGGAGCGGGAGCGGGGGTGGGCGTATGCGGGTGCGGGTGCTGCACCGGCTGTACGGGGTGTGGGGGCTGCTGTTGTGCGTGGTGCGGGTGGTGCACGGGCGGCTGTGGGGCCGGTGGGATCGGGGCCGCCGTCGAGGGGGTCGGCGGGGTCAGCGGGTGGGGTATCGACGGCCGCTGGACCGGCGGGGGCGGGGGCGGGGGCGGGGTCGCGGGCTGGGCGGCCGGCGGCGGGGGCGTCGGCGTCGGTGGGCCCGGGGGCTGGTGCGGTGGGGTCCGGTTCAAGGGCGTCTGGGCGTGCGGAGGTTCGGGGTGCCGGACTTCGGCGGGCGCGGCGCCGGAGGACGGAGTCCCAGGAGCCCCGGGGGCCTCGGTGTGCGGGGCGCGCGGCTGGTCGTTCCGGGGGAGCGGCGGCGGGAGAGTGAAGCTGCCGGTGTCGGACATGGACGGCCGCGGGGCGGCCGGCTGCTGGGAGGCGGCCGAGTCGGGGCCGGCGGCCGCCTCGTCGGCGGGGCCCGAGTCGGCGGTGACCTGGGGCCGGGGCGGCGCCGCGCCGTTGCCCTGGGGCGGGTCGGCCTTCGCGTGGCGGCGGCGCGGCCGGGTGGGGCCGTCGGGGCCGAATCCGCTGGGCAGCGGCCCGAGTTGGTCGAAGACCTCGATGGCGTCGTCGTCCAGGTCGGCCTCGGGCAGCAGGTCGACCGCGGTCGCCAGCGCTTTCCGCGCGCCATTGGCGGTGCGGAAGCGGTTCTCGGGATCCGGCTGCAGCAGCCCCGCGAGCACCTGCCACAGCGGTTCGGGCACCCCGGTGGGCGCGTTCGGCACCCCCTGCTCGAAGAGCTTGACGAGGGCCTCCGCGTCGGGCTTGTGCCCGGTGATCAGATAGAGCGCCACCAGCCCGACGGCGAAGAGGTCCGCCGGGAAGTCGGGGTCGTCGCCCATCATCTGCTCGGGCGCGAAGTAACCGGGCGTGCCCATCACGTAGTTGGCCTCGGTGAGGCGCGGCTCGCCCTTGGTCAGCGCGATGCCGAAGTCGGACAGCCGGACGTGCGGCCGCCCGGTCCCGGTGGATTCCAGCAGGATGTTCGCGGGTTTGATGTCCCGGTGCACCACGCCCTCGGCGTGCACCGCGGCCAGTCCGGAGAGCAGCTGGTCGAGCAGGGTGCACACATAGCGGGGCGGCAGCGGGCCGTAGTCCCCGATCAGATGGGCGAACGAGCCGCCGCCCACCAGGTCCATGGTGAACAGCACCTTGTCGTCGTCGGCCGCCCAGCTGGCCGGTGCCAGCACATGGGGGTGATCGATCCGCAGGGCCTGTTCCCGGACGAAGCGCAGCAGCGTGTGGGCGTCGCGTTGCTGGAGCACCTTCGCTGCCACGTACCGTCGGCGGCGGTGGTCCCAGACGCGCCATACGGCGCCCACGCCCCCGCGCCCGATCGGGTCCACCAGCTCGTACCGGCCCGCGAAGATCTCACCCATCGCGCCGTGCCCGCCCCGTCATCGACTCGTCAGCAGTTCAGCCCGTCAGCTCTGGTGCGCCTCATAGTGGGCGACCGCCTCGGCGGTCCGCCCGGCGCCGTACACACGGAGAAACTCTGCCAGCTCGGGGTGGGTGGGGGCGAGGGAGTCGGCGGCATCGATGATGTCCCCCGCGGCCGCCACGGACCGCAGCAGCGACTGGATCTCGCGGACCACTCGCCGTACGGTCGGGGCGCCCGTGCTCGCCGTGGTCTGGGTGGAGTTGAGGACCGAGCCGCCCGCGGACTTCTTGATCTCCTCCATGCGCTCGGCGGCCTCGGCGGCGCTGACCCTGCCGTCCGCCGCCTGACTGGACAGCTCCTGCAGGGCCTGCACCCGCTGGACCACGGCGGGGTTGCCGATCTTGGCGCGCTGGCCGCTCATGAGCTGCGAGAGCATGGGCGCGGACAGACCGAGGACGGCGGCGAGGCGGGCTTGGTTCAGACCGAGATCGTCGATCAGACGGCGAAAGAGCGCCCCCAGCGGCTCCCCGTACCAGCTGCGCTGAAGCTCCCGTGCGCGCGCGGTGGCATCCTGCTGTGTTGCGTCCATCTCGCTCTCCCCTTCGCTTCGCTGCCGCGAATCTTGCGTGGCATCCTACGGAGAGCGCTACGCGCGAGCGATACCCGGTCGGGAATGGTGGTCGGTACCAGGTATCCTGATCGGCGAAGGGGCCTTAGCTCAGTTGGTAGAGCGCCGTCTTTGCATGGCGGATGTCAGGAGTTCGACTCTCCTAGGCTCCACCTCCATCACCAGCCAGGACAGCGGACCGATGTCCTGGCTGATGTGTTTTCGCCCCTGATATCGGTGTTGCCACTCTTGTCATTGCCCGACGCAACACCCGCGGGATGCTCCAGGGTGTTTTCCATAACTCGGGCAGATCGCCCGGGAGTCGTCTGATCGGCGCGGCGCGCCGTACAGGGGGACACGATGGGTGAGCTGCATCCGCTGGGCGAGAACCTGCCCGAGGAGTGCCGGGCGTTCGCTGTGGAGCTGAGGAAGCTGTTCCTGGGGCTGGGGGTCTCGGTGCGCAGATACGCGGTGCGCAGGCACCGGGATCCGAGCACCATCTCGCGGTTCCTGAACGGCACCCGCATCCCGCCGTGGGAGTTCGTCTTCGATCTGTTCACCGATCTCGCCGAGCGGCGGGGCGTCGCTCCCACCCCGGCCGCCATCGAGCTGGTGCGGGAGCTGCACCGGGCCGCGGTCCGCACCAGCCGCTCCCCCGGGCACGCCATGGAGATCCTGCAGATCCAGCTGGCCGACGCCGACCGGGACGCGCGGGTGTCCATGGCGCACCAGGACGTGCTGGGCGAGGCACTGCTGGACCTCAAGCACCGCATCGCCGATCTCGAGGTGCGGCTGAACCAGGCCGAGGCGGCATGGGTGACGGAGCGCGCCCGGGCGGACGCGCTGGAGCGGGACATCCCGGACCGGGAGGAGCTGATCAAGGAGCGGGATCTGCTCCAGCAGGAGGTGCGGCGGCTCACCGAAGAGCTGGACGAGGTGCGGCTGCGGGGGCGGCTTGCGGAGGAGCGCTGTCTGGTCCTGGAGCGGCAGCTGGCCATGGTGGAGTCCCAGCGCCCGGCCGCGGTGCCGCTGCAGGAGGAGGAGCCCATGGGGCGAGAGGGGCCCGCTGCGCCCCAGCGGGCGATGGGGCCGCGGCCGAAGATCCTCGTGGTGGACGACCAGCAGAACAATCTGCTGGCCATGGAGGCCGTGCTGGCCACGCTCGACCAGGAGCTGGTGACCGCGACCTCCGGACAGGAGGCCCTCAAGGCGCTGCTCGACCATGACGACTTCGCGGTGATCCTGCTGGATGTGCAGATGCCGGAGATGGACGGCTATGAGACGGCGGCCCACATCAAGCGGCGCCCCCGCAACCGCGACATCCCGATCATCTTCCTCACCGCGATGGGCTCCGATCCCGAGCACTCCTCGCGGGGCTATGCGGCCGGTGCGGTGGACTACATGGCCAAGCCGTTCGACCCCTGGGCGCTGCGGGCCAAGGTCTCGGTCTTCACCGAGATCTTCCTGGAGCGGCGGCAGCGCCGTTCCCGGGGGGAGGACCCGGCGGACTGAGCCGGAGCCGGGGCCGGAGACGGGGCGAGGGGCGGGAGATCAGGAGATCTCCCGCCCCTCACGGGGGGCTTGGGCCGGGCGCCGTGAGCGGCGCCGTCAGCGCTCGTCGTCCCTGCGGGCCTCGGCCTCGGCCTGCTTGGCCTGCACCTCGGGGTCGAGGGCGCTCTGGTCGCTGCCGTCCACCGCCGAGAGCCGCTCGCGGTCGCCCACCTCGGTCGCCGCCGGGGGCTCGACCAGCCAGTCGGGGTTGGCCTGCTTGTCCCACCACTTCCACGCGGCGAAGACGCCCGCGCCGACCAGCCCGATGAAGGTCGCCCGCTTGGTGAAGCGGGCGGCCCGGGCCCGGCGGCGGTGCTTCCGGGCGAGCTTCTCGATCTCCGCGGCCGTCACATGGGTGCGCAGCGCCGCGATGGCCGCTGCCGTGCGGACGGCCGCCTCCTCGCGCGCCGGTCCTGCGGCCGCGCGCACCCCGGCCATCGCCTGCTCCACCCGCGGTGCGGTGTAGTCGGCGGCGTGGCGTGCCGCCTTACGGGTCCGCTTGGCGGCCCGTGTGGCGGCCTGGTCCACCTTCGGCGGGAGGGTGCCACGGGCCTGGTTGAGCCGTGGCGCGATATGGGAGTGGTACTGAGCACCGGCGGTGCACCGGGCCTGGTGCGCCGCGGTCGAGACCTTCGGCGCCAGCCGGACGCGGGCCTCGTGCGCGTAGCGCGTCGCGGTGTCCTTGGCCGTGCCGGCATAGGGCGCCACCGCCTCCGCGGCGTGCAGGACGCTGCCCTTGGCTGTGCCGGTCGCGGCTCGCACGCTGTCAATGCGGGTCACGGGATCCTCCTCCTCGGTGGCGTGGTCAAGCTCCGGGGTTCAGAGTCGTGCGTTCTCGTTGCGCGCTCTATTTGCCCAGTTTCGTGTTTCCATCCCAAGAAAGATCATGCCTGTTTGTGGAGATCATGCCCGTTCGCAGCACGACCGGCATGCGCGATCGGGCATCCGGGTCATAGGGATGATTCTCGCGGAAACCGCGCGGATCGGCGCGCCCGGGGCCGCCTCAGCGGCTACTCGTCCGCCTTGCGTCCGTGCGAGGATCAGGAGACGTAAGCGAAAACGATGGAAGGTTGATCGTGGCCGAGCAGCTATACGCCACCCTGAAGACGAACAACGGCGACATCGTGGTCCGGCTGCTGCCGAATCACGCGCCCAAGACGGTCAAGAACTTTGTCGAGCTGGCCGAAGGCAGTCGCGAGTGGACCCACCCAGCCACTGGCAAGAAGGCCAAGGAGAAGCTCTACGACGGCACCGTCTTCCACCGGGTGATCAGTGGCTTCATGATCCAGGGCGGTGACCCGCTGGGCAACGGGACCGGTGGTCCCGGCTATGAGTTCGGCGACGAGTTCCACCCGGACCTGGCCTTCAACAAGCCGTACCTGCTGGCGATGGCCAACGCCGGCCCGGGCACCAACGGCTCGCAGTTCTTCATCACGGTCGCCCCGACCGCGTGGCTGACCGGTAAGCACACCATCTTCGGCGAGGTCGTCGACGAGGGCAGCAAGAAGGTCGTCGACGCGATCGCGGGCACCGCGACCAACCCGCGCACCGACCGTCCGCTCCAGGATGTCGTCATCGAGTCGGTCGTCGTGGAGACGCGCGAGGGCTGAACCCGCGCGGGGAACTTTCATGCCCCGCTTGTCCGTGTGAACAAGTGTCCGTGTGAACAAGCGGGGCGGGGGAACGCCCGATCAGAAGTGGACAAGGGGCGAGGGGACACCATGGAGGACCAGGCGGTCTGTTGCTACCGGCACCCCCAGCGGGAGACCGGCATCAGCTGCACCCGCTGTGAGCGCCCGATCTGCCCCGAGTGCATGATCAGCGCGTCTGTGGGGTTCCAGTGCCCCGAGTGCGTGAGCGGACGGGCGTCCGCCGGATCCGGGGCCTCGGCCGCCGGTCCCCCGGCGCGCGCCGCCCAGCCGCGCACCCTGGCCGGCGGCACGATGGCCTCGGACCCGCGGCTGATCACCAAGATCCTGGTGGCCATCAACATCGCGGTATGGCTCGCCGCGCTGTCCGCGGGCGACCGGCTGGTGAACGATCTCGACCTGGTCGGCCGGGCCTACGACCCCGGCACGGTGCAGATCGTCGGCGTCGCCGAGGGCCAGTGGTGGCGGCTGGTGACCTCGGTCTTCCTCCACCAGCAGCTGATGCACATCGCCTTCAACATGCTCTCGCTGTGGTGGATCGGCGGCCCGTTGGAGGCCGCGCTCGGCCGTGTCCGCTTCATCGTGCTCTACATGCTGTCGGGGCTGGGCGGCAGCGCGCTGTCGTATCTCCTGGCCGCGCAGAACCAGCCGTCGCTGGGCGCCTCCGGCGCGATCTTCGGTCTGCTCGGCGCCACCGCCGTGCTGATGCGCCGGCTGAACTACGACATGCGGCCGGTCATCGCGCTGCTGGCGCTGAATCTGCTCTTCACCTTCACCTGGTCCGGCATCGCCTGGCAGGCCCATGTCGGCGGCCTGGTCGCGGGCACGGTGGTGGCGTACGGGATGGTGCACGCGCCGCGGGAGAAGCGGGCGCTGGTGCAGCGGGGGACCTGCGTCCTGGTGCTGCTCGCGATCGTCGCGATGGTGTGGATCCGGACGGTGCAGCTCACCGGCTGAAGCTCATCGGCTGAGCGAAGCTGCCGACCGATGAGCGGCAGTCCATCGACCACCTGGGATGACCCGGACCCGGTCAGTTGTCCACAGCGCGTGGCGGATCTTACGCAACCTGTGGAGAACTTGCGTACACCCCCCGACTGACCTGCGTTTTCGCAGGAAGGCGGGGGTGTGAACGATCGAACAGGCGCCCGCCACCGGTCACACCGGCGTCAACACGGCAGAGGTTATCCACAGATCTTCTGAGTTTTCCCCGGCTGTGGATAACTCTGTGGACAACCTGGGGACGAGCCTGGGGAACGCCGGGTCACTTCCACTGCGTGGAGACGACGAACCCCGCGGCGATGAAGCCGAAGCCCACCACGATGTTCCAGTTCCCCAGCGACTCGACCGGCATGTCCCCCGTGGTCACGTAGAAGATGACGATCCACGCGAGGCCGATCAGGAACATGGCCAGCATCAGCGGTGCCACCCACCGGCGGCCGCTGTTCAGACTGATGCTGGCTGCCTGCTTCGCCGGCGGCGGCGTGAAGTCGTCCTTCTTGCGGATCCGTGACTTCGGCACGAGGAACTCTCCTGTCGATGCGCTGCGTGACCGCGCGGGGATGTGTACGGACGGCGCCGGGGCGGGACAGCGACGGGGACCACGTCCCTCCCCCACACGTCCGTTAGCGTAGTCCTTCCGCGGCGTCGTAAGGAGTAAGGGTACGTTGAGCAATTCCGCTGACTCCCCCACCCCGGCGTCCCGCCGCCCCCGGTTCCGCCCCGTGCGGCTGCTGACCGGAGCGGTTTTCGCACTGGCCGGAGTGATCTTCTGGACCAGTTTCAACACGGCCCAGGGCACCAACCTCCGCAGCGATGAATCGATGCTGCGGCTCTCCGATCTCATCCAGGAACGCAGCCGTAAGAACGGCAGCCTGGGCGACAGCACCGCCAAAATACGCTCCGAGGTCGACGCCCTCGCCCGGCGGGACAACGGCAGCACCCAGGCCGAGCGCCGCAAGCTGGCCGAGCTGGAGGAGACCGCCGGGACCAAGAAGCTCACCGGCCCCGGGCTCACCGTCACCCTCACCGACGCCCCGCCGAACGCCACCCCGCAGATCCCCGGCGTCCCGGACCCCCAGCCCAACGATCTCGTCATCCACCAGCAGGACCTCCAGGCGGTGGTCAACGCGCTGTGGCAGGGCGGTGCCGAGGGGATCAAGGTCATGGACCAGCGGCTGATCTCCACCAGCGCGGTGCGCTGCGTCGGCAACACCCTGATCCTCCAGGGCCAGGTCTACTCGCCGCCCTACAAGGTCACCGCCGTGGGTGACCGGGACAAGCTGGGCGCCGCCCTCGCCGCCTCGCCCGCGATCCAGAACTACCGCAGCTACGTCGACGCGTACGGCCTCGGCTGGAAAGTCGACCAGCACGACACGGTGACTCTTCCCGGCTACTCCGGCACAGTGGATCTGCACCAGGCACAGCCCATCGGATAGCACCGGCGGACCGGCGCGCGGCACCGGGTCAGCGGGGCGGACAGTGGGGGCCGATGAGAACGCGGCTGATCGTCAGAACGCTCAGTGAGATCTGCGTCACCGCCGGAGCCTTGATCATCCTTTTGGTGGTCTACGTCCTGTACTGGACCTCCGTGCGGGCCGACCGCGCCATGGACGGCGAGATCGACCACCTCCAGGACCGCTGGGCCACCGGCACGGTCAGCGCCGGTGCCGAGCCCTCGTCGCCGCCCCGCCGCTACGAGTCCGGCGCCTCCTTCGCGATCATGTACATCCCTCGCTTCGGCGCCGACTGGGCCAAGCCCGTCCTCGAGGGCACCGCCACCGGCACCCTGAAGAAGGGGCTCGGCCACTACTCCCGCACCGCCCGCCTCGGCGCCCTCGGCAACTTCGCCGTCGCCGGGCACCGCCGCACCTACGGCGACCCCTTCAAGGACTTCCCCGAGCTGCGCCCCGGCGACGCGGTGGTGCTGACCGACGGCACCACCTGGTTCACCTACCGCGTCGACCGGCGGCCCTACCGCACCCTGCCGACCGACACCGGGGTGATCGATCCGGTGCCGCGCGCGTCCGGCTTCCGGCGCCCCGGCCGCTATCTCACGCTGACGACCTGCGAGCCGGAGTGGGGCCACAGCCACCGGCTGATCACCTGGGCACACCTCGACGCGACCCAATCCGTAGCCCAAGGCAAGCCCAAGGCTTTGTACGGCTGACCCTCCGACCCCACCCCTCGCCCCTTACTCTGGTGCTGCACTCCGGTGCTGCAATCGACTTCGTCATCGGTGAGTAGGGATGGCATGTACGGCTGGATCTGGCGGCATCTGCCGGGTAACGCATGGGTGCGGGCACTGATTTCGCTCGTGCTGGTGCTGGCGATCGTCTTCGTGCTCTTCCAGTACGTCTTCCCCTGGGCGGAGCCCCTGCTGCCGTTCAACGACGTGACGGTCGACCAGGGAATGGCGGGTCCGCGATGAGCGCGCGCATCCTGGTCGTCGACAACTACGACAGCTTCGTCTTCAACCTCGTCCAGTACCTCTACCAGCTCGGTGCCGAATGCGAGGTGGTGCGCAACGACGAGGTCTCCCTCGGGCACGCCCAGGACGGCTTCGACGGGGTCCTGCTGTCCCCCGGGCCCGGCACCCCGGAGGAGGCCGGGGTCTGCGTCGACATGGTGCGGCACTGCGCGGACACCGGCGTACCGGTGTTCGGGGTCTGCCTGGGGATGCAGTCCATGGCCGTCGCGTACGGCGGAGTCGTCGGGCGGGCCCCGGAGCTGCTGCACGGCAAGACCTCGCTGGTGACCCATGAGGGGGCCGGCGTCTTCAGCGGGCTGCCCACCCCCTTCACCGCCACCCGCTATCACTCGCTGGCCGTGGAACGGGGCACGGTGCCCCCCGAGCTGGAGATCACGGCCTGGACGGAGACCGGCATCGTTATGGGTCTGCGCCACCGTGAACTGCGGGTCGAGGGCGTTCAGTTCCACCCCGAGTCGGTCCTCACCGAATGGGGCCACCGGATGCTCGCCAACTGGCTGGTGGAGTGCGGGGACACGGATGCCGTGGGGCGGTCCGCGGGGCTCGCCCCGGTGGTCGGGGCGGTCGGCGGTAAGGCCGGCGAGTGACCGGACCGCGCCCCGAGCGCGAGGGCGCCGCCCAGGGCGCCCGGGAGCCCGCTCCGTACGCGCCGTACGGGTCTCATGAGCGGCACGCCACCCCTGGCGCGCATGGTGCCCACGCCGCCCAGGGGGATCCGGACGCGTTCCCTGCGGTTGCGGAGGGCCTGCGGGACCCGCTGACCGACCCGCTGCCGGACTCCGCCCCGGCCGGGCCGACGGGGCGCGCCGTGGGCACCGCGTCGCTCTCGGTGCCGCCACCCACCGGCCGCAGGCGGCGCGCCCGCCCGGCTGCCGCGGGGCAGGAGGAGGCCGCTGAGGCGGCCGAGCCACCCACGGGGCGCAGACGCGCTCGCACGGCCCCCTCGGGGCCGGAGGAGGCGGCTGAGGCGGCCGGGCCGCCTACGGGGCGCAGACGCGCCCGTGCCGCCCCCACGGGGCCCTCAGGGCCCGCACACGCCGCTCAGACGCCCACCCGCGCCCCCGAGACGCCCACCCGCGCCCCCGAGACGTCCGCACGTGCCCCGGAGGCCGCCGCCGAGACGGCCGTCCTGCCCCCGGTGAGGCCCCGGGGCGACGACGAGACGGCCGTCCTGCCCCCGGTGACGCCCCGGGGCGACGACGAGACGGTCGCCCTGCGCGCCGTGGAGGCACCGCCCGCCGACCGGACCATGGTGCTGCGCAAGGTCGAGGCGGACCGGGACGGCGATCCCGAGCCCGCGCCCGGCGGCCGGGCCGCCCGCCGTAAGGCCGCCCAGGGGGCCGGGAAACGCGCCGGAAAGCATGGCTCCCGCGTCGCCCGGCGGGGCACGGCGGAAGCGGGCGCCACACGAGCCGCGGAGGGCGCGGGGAGCGCCGGGGACGCCCGGCCCCGCACCCGTATGGAGGCCAAGCGCGCCGCGCGGGCGCGCAAGGACGGCCCCGGGGTGGTGGCGAGCCGGGTGATCGGCGAGCTGTTCATCACGCTCGGCGTGGTGATGCTGCTCTTCGTCACCTATCAGCTGTGGTGGACGAACATCCTCGCCCATCAGCAGGCCAACGGCGCCGCGAACAACCTTCAGAAGAAATGGGACGAGAACGGCGACGAGCGGGACCCGGGCACCTTCTCCCCGGGCCAGGGGTTCGCGATCATCTACATCCCCAAGCTGGATGTGAAGGCCCCGATCGCGGAGGGCATCGACAAGCACAAGGTCCTCGACCGCGGCATGGTCGGCCACTACGGCAAGAGCCCGCTGAAGACCGCCATGCCGTGGGACAAGAAGGGCAACTTCGCGCTCGCCGGGCACCGCAACACCCATGGCGAGCCGTTCCGCTACATCAACCGCCTCAAGCCCGGCGACGAGATCGTCGTCGAGACGCAGAGCCGGTACTACACCTATGCGATGAGCAGCATCCTGCCGCAGACGCCGCCGTCCAACACGGGCGTCATCAAGCCGGTGCCGCCCGGCTCCGGCTTCACCAAACCGGGGCGGTACATCACGCTGACCACCTGCACCCCGGAGTTCACCAGCACCTACCGGATGATCGTCTGGGGCAAGATGGTCGAGGAGCGGCCGCGTAGCGAGGGAAAGCCGGACGCGCTGGTCGAATGAGCGGGAACAGCCGGGAAACCAGAAAAAGGGGTACGACGCGGTGGCACGCACCGACCACGACGAGCGGCGGGACCGGCACACCGGCCCGCCCGCAACGCCCAGCCGCCGTCCCGGCCGTGGACGGGTAGCCGCGGCCATCGCCGTCTTCGGCGAGCTGTTGATCACCGCGGGGCTGATCCTCGCCCTGTTCGTCGTCTACTCGCTGTGGTGGACCAACGTCCTGGCCGACCGCGAGGCGAAGAAGCAGGGCGACCGGGTGCGCAAGCACTGGGCGCAGCAGGGGCCGGGCAAGCTGGACACCAAGAGCGGCATCGGCTTCCTGCACGTGCCGTCCATGCACAACGGCGAGGTGCTGGTCAAGAAGGGCACCAGCACCGAGACCCTCAACGACGGCGTGGCCGGCTACTACACCAAGCCCGTCAAGTCCGCGATGCCGTGGGCCAAGAAGGGCAACTTCAGCCTGGCCGCGCACCGGGACGGGCACGGCGCGAAGTTCCACAACATCGACAAGGTCCACGAAGGCGACCCGGTGGTCTTCGAGACCCGCGACATCTGGTACGTCTACAAGGTCTACGCGACGCTGCCGGAGACCTCGAAGTACAACGTGGACGTGCTGGACGCGGTCCCGAAGGAGTCGGGCCGGAAGCGGCCGGGCCGCTACATCACGCTCTCGACCTGCACCCCCGTCTACACCTCCCGCCACCGCTACATCGTGTGGGGCGAGCTGGAGCGCACCGAGAAGGTCGACGCGGACCGCACGCCCCCCGAGGAACTGCGCTAGCGACGACCCCCCTGGAAGCCCCGAGCACGGAAGAAGCCCCCGGCACCCTGAGAAGGTGCCGGGGGCTTCCCCGTGTCACGGTGCCAAGAAGCCGGCTAGAAGCCGTTCTGGCCGCCGAAGATGCCTCCGCCGTTGTCCCCGCCGCCGTTTCCGCCGTTGCCACCCTGTCCGGCGACCGTGATGAGGTTCACGGACTGGCCCTTGGGGACCTGGGTGCCCGCGCCGGGCTGGCTGGCCACCACGGTGGCGTTGTCGTCCTGCGGACCGGCGATGTTGCCCACGTTGAGGCCCAGGTCCTGGAGCGCCTTCTTGGCGTCCTTGAGCTTCTGGCCGCCCAGGTTGGGCACCGGCACGTTCTCGTCCTGCGCGGGCTCCTTGGCGACGGTCAGCGTGACCGTCGAACCGGGCAGGACCTCCTGGCCGCCCTGGGGCGTCTGGGCGGTGACCGTACCGGCGTCGACGTCGCCGTTCTCGACCTCCTGGGTCTGGACCTTGAGGCCCTTCGCCTGGAGGGACTTCGTGGCGTCCTCGACCTTCTGGGTGGTCACGTCCGGGACGACGACCTTCTGCTGGGCCTCGGCGACGGTCAGGGTGATCGTGGCGCCCTTCGGGACCTTCTTGCCGCCCTTCGGGTCCTGGTCGATCACCTTGCCAGCGGTCTGGTCCGACTGCTCGGTCTTCTGGTCGACCTTGAAGCCCTTGGCCTCGAGCTGCCGCTTGGCCGATTCGAACTGCACGTTCAGCACGTCGGGCACCTCGACCCTGGCCGCGGGCTTGGGGCCCTTGGACATGGTCAGCTCGACCGTGCCGTACCGCTTGACCTCGGCGCCGCTCTTGGGGGTCTGCTCGCAGACGGTGTTCTTGTCCGCGTTCTCGCAGAACTTGGAGCCGACGTTCTTGACCTTGAAGTCGCCGTTCTCCCCTTGGCTCTTGGCGTCCTCGAACGTTTTGCCGACGAGGCTGGGGACCGGGACCATGTCGTCGTTCTTACCGCCGGCGAACAGCGACTTCCCGATGAAGATCGCACCGACCAGCACCAGTATCCCGGCGAGGATCAGCAGGATCGTGGAGAGGTTGCTCTTCTTGTCGTTGCCCCCGCGCCCCCGGCCGCGGTCCGGCCGCTCGTCGTAGCCGAAGCCGCCGTCGTCCTCGCGCATCGGCGGGAGCATCGAGGTCTGCGCCCCGGCGCCGGAGTTCTGCGGCCGGAGCATCGCGGTGGGCTGGTCGTCGGAGCCGTAGCCGACCGCGCCCAGCGCGGCCGTGGCTGCCACCGGCTGGCCCTCCAGGGCCGCCTCGATGTCGGCGCGCATCTCGTCGGCCGACTGGTAGCGGTAGTCGGGGTCCTTGACCAGCGCCCGCAGGACGATGGCGTCCATCTCCGGGGTGATCTCGGGGTCGTACGTGCTCGGCGGCTGCGGTTCCTCCCGCACGTGCTGATAGGCGACGGCCACCGGGGAGTCGCCCACGAACGGCGGCCTTACGGTCAGCAGCTCGTAGAGCAGGCAGCCGGTGGAGTACAGGTCGCTGCGCGCGTCGACGGTCTCGCCCTTGGCCTGCTCGGGGGAGAGGTACTGGGCGGTGCCGATGACGGCGGCCGTCTGCGTCATGGTCATACCGGCATCGCCCATGGCCCGGGCGATGCCGAAGTCCATCACCTTGACCTGGCCGCTCCGGGTGAGCATGACGTTGGCCGGCTTGATGTCCCGGTGGACGATGTTGTTGCGGTGCGAGTACTCGAGGGCCTGGAGGATGCCGGTGGTCATCTCCAGGGAGCGCTCGGGGAGCAGCTTTCTGCCCGAGTGGAGAAGCTCACGCAGGGTGGAACCGTCGACGTACTCCATCACGATGTACGGGATCGAGACGCCGTCGACGTAGTCCTCGCCGGTGTCGTAGACCGCGACGATCGCGGGATGGTTGAGCGAGGCGGCCGACTGGGCCTCTCGGCGGAACCGGGCCTGGAAGGACGGATCGCGGGCGAGGTCCGCCCGGAGCGTCTTCACAGCGACAGTACGGCCGAGGCGGGTGTCGTGCGCGAGGTAGACCTCCGCCATGCCACCGCGGCCGAGCACTGAGCCCAGCTCATACCGGCCGCCGAGGCGACGCGGCTCTTCCATAGCTACTCCAGCCCTCTTCCGTGGTTCCCGGCCGCACCCTGCGGGGCCGGCGAAGTGCTGCTCGCGCATACCGTACCCGGCACGTCTTACGGGACCCGGCCTCAGTGGCTATCTGATACCGGACCGGTACGGCGACGTGCGGGATTGGTATCCGGACGTGACGGGGGTCACTTGTCGCGCTCGGTTTCCAGTACGGCCTGCATGACGCTCTTGGCGATCGGCGCGGCCAGCTTGCCACCGGCGATGTCGCCGCGGAGGGTGTTGGACCCTTCGATGACGACCGCGACCGCGACCGGCGAACCGTCGTTCCCCTTGGCGTAGGAGATGAACCACGCATAGGGGTTCTTGCTGTTGGCCACGCCGTGCTGCGCGGTACCGGTCTTGCCACCGACCGTGACGCCCGGGATCTGGGCGCTGGTGCCGGTGCCCTCCTTGACCACGGTCTCCATCATGCTCTGGAGCTTCTGGGCGTTCTCCGAGCTGAGCGGCTGGCTCATCTGCTCCGGGTCGGTCTGCTCGATGGTGTTGAGGTTGGGGGCGCGCAGCGAGTCGACCATGTACGGCTTCATCAGCTTGCCGTCGTTGGCGACCGCGGCGGCGACCATCGCCATCTGGAGCGGGGTGGCCCGGTTGTCGAACTGGCCGATGGCCGACATCGCGTTGCCCGGCCGGTCCATGTCCTCGGGGTAGACGCTGGCGTAGGCGCGGACGGGGGTGTCGACCGTCTCGTTGAAGCCGAACTTCTCGGCCTGCTCCCGCATCTTCTCCTTGCCGAGGTCGTCACCGAGCTTGCCGAAGACCGTGTTGCAGGAGTAGCGGAGCGCCTGCCGCAGCGAGGCGTTCTCGCAGGGGATGTTCCCCTCGTTGGGCAGGTTCTGGGTGGACAGCGGGAGCTTCCAGGGGACCGGGGATTCGGTCGGCCCGTCGATGTCGGTGTACTTGCCGTTCTCCAGCGCGGCCGCGGCGGTGACGACCTTGAAGGTCGAGCCGGGCGGGTAGGTCTGACGGAGCGCCCGGTTGAGCATCGGGTCGTCCTTGTCGTTCTTCGGCTGGAGCCCGAGCCACGCCTTCTTGTCCTTGGAGGTGGCGCCCGCGATCTTCGACGGGTCGTAGCTCGGGGTGGAGGCGAGGGCGAGGATCTTGCCGGTGCGCGGGTCGAGCGCGGCGACGGCGCCCTTCTTGTCACCGAGGCCCTTGAACGCGGCCTCCTGGGCCTTGCGGTTCAGGGTGGTGATGACGTCGCCGCCCTTCTGCTTCTTGCCGGTGATCATGTCGATCGTCCGGTTGAAGAAGAGGCGGTCGTCGTTGCCCGTAAGGATGCCGTCCTCGATGTTCTCGATCTGGTTGGCGCCGTACGCCTGCGAGGCGAACCCCGTGACCGGCGCCCACATGGGGCCGTCCTTGTAGGTGCGCTTGTACTTGAAGTCGATGCCGTTGGTCTCGGCGGATCCCGTGATCGGCTGGCCGTCGACGATGATGTTGCCGCGCGGCTGGCTGTAACGGGCGATGAGAACCCGGTGGTTTCCATCGCGGTTCTTCAGCTCGTCGGCCTGGACGTACTGGATCCAGTTGTCCCGCACCAGCAGGGCGAGGACGAGGAGTCCGCAGAAGATCGCGATTCGGCGCAGGGGCTTGTTCACGGTCGGACCACCTGGGTCATCTCGGCGTCTGTGGTGGGTGCGGGCGTCGGCGCCGGGCGGCGCGCGGTGTCGCTGACCTTGATCAGAATGGCGACGAGCGCCCAGTTGGCGATGACGGACGAACCACCCTGCGCGATGAACGGCATGGTCATACCGGTCAGCGGGATGAGGCCCATCACACCGCCTGCCACGACGAAGACCTGGATGGCGAACGCCGCGGACAGGCCGATGGCCAGCAGCTTTCCGAACGGGTCACGGGCGGCGAGGGCGGTGCGCACACCGCGCTCCACGATCAGGCCGTAGAGCAGCAGGATGCCCATGGTGCCCGCGAGCCCGAGCTCCTCGCCGACGGTGGCCAGGATGAAGTCGGAGTTGGCGGCGAAGCCGATGAGGTCGGAGTTGCCCTGGCCGAGGCCGGTGCCGAAGACGCCGCCGGAGCCGAAGGCCATCAGCGCCTGGGCGATCTGGTCACTGCCTCCGTTCTTGGCCACCTCGAAGGGCTGGAGCCAGGCGTCCACACGCGACTGGACGTGTGGTTCGAAGGTGGCGACACCGACCGCTCCGGCCGCGGACATCAGCAGACCGAAGACGATCCAGCTGGTGCGCTCGGTGGCGACGTACAGCATCACGACGAAGAGGCCGAAGAACAGCAGCGAGGTGCCCAGGTCGGTCTCGAAGACCAGGATGAGGATGCTCATCCCCCAGACCACCAGGATCGGGCCGAGGTCGCGGCCGCGCGGCAGGTACAGGCCCATGAAGCGGCGGCTGGCCAGGGCGAGCGCGTCCCGCTTGACCATCAGATAGCCGGAGAAGAACACGGCGATGATGATCTTGGCGAACTCACCGGGCTGGATGGAGAAGCTGCCGAGGGTGATCCAGATGCGGGCGCCGAACCGGGGCGGGAAGAACATCGGAAGGATCAGCAGGATCAGCGCCGCCACCATGGAGATGTAGGTGTAGCGCTGGAGGAGGCGGTGGTCCTTGAGCAGGATCAGGACGCCGACGAAGAGGGCGACACCCAGTGCCGAGTAGATCAGCTGGTTCGGGGCCGAGGGCGAGAAGACCATGCCGGCGTCCTCCGCCCGCTGGGCCAGCCGCCTGGACTGGTCCAGCCGCCAGATGAGCACCAGGCCAAGGCCGTTGAGGAGCGTGGCGATCGGCAGCAGCAGCGGGTCCGCGTACGGCGCGAACTTCCGGACCACCAGATGGCCGACGCCGGCCAGCAGACCGAGCCCGAGGCCGTAGCTGAGCATGCCGGAGGGCATCTCGTCGCTGAGTGCCAGGCCCGCGTTGGCGTAGGCGAAGACCGGAATGATCACCGCGAAGACGAGCATGGCCAGCTCGGTGTTCCGCCTGCTCGGCGGCCCGGCCGTACTGATCGTCGTCGTGTTGGTCGTACTACTGCTCATGGGTGGACGGCCCCTTACGGCTTCACTGCTGGGTGCTGCTGCACTGCGGGACCAACTTCTTCTCCTCCTCCGAGAGGGTGGGGCCGGGCTTCGGAGTGGGAGACGTCGTCGGCGTGGGCTTGGTGGTGGCCTTGGCGGCGCGCGTCCCGAGCTGGTTCTCGGTCTTCTGGTCCCCGGGCTTGCCGCTGCTGCTCTGGGAGGGGTTGGCGCTGCTGGATCCACCGCCACTGGGCGCCTTGTCGCCCTTGCCCTTGTCGCCGCCGGTGAGATCCTTCTGGCTCTCCTCGGCCTTCTCCTGGGCATCGGCCTTCTTGCAGGCGCTGGCGAGGGTGGCGAGGTCCTTGGTCTTGTCCTGGGCCTGGCCCAGCCCGCTGACCGTGATGGTGTCCTCCACGCGGCCGCGCTGGTCGGCCGGGAGGTACTTGAGTTCGATCTCGCGGTGGTCCTCATGGACCTTGTTGAGCTTGATCCAGGCCAGATCCTGGCTGATGCCCTGGTAGATCGCGACATGGTCGCCGTTGGAGCCCACGTAGTACTGCGTCTGGGTCCAGCGGTAGCCGCCGTAGAGGCCGCCGCCGATCACGGCCAGGCCGAGCACGATGAAGAGCGACCGCTTGGCCCATGTCTTGCGGCCGCTCTTCTTGGTGAAGTCACCGTCGGCGTAGTCGCCGTAACTGCCCTGCGGCATACCGCCGATGGCCGGATCGCCGCTGCCGGGCGGTCCGAAGCCGCCGTGCGCGTCGCCCTGCTGCGGCGGTACGGACCGGCCGAGCTCGGCGGCCCGGCCCGCGGGGGTGTGCGCGGCGCCGCCGTCCCCGAGCGGGATCTGGTTCTCGGCGACCGCGCCCACGATCACGGGGGTGTCGTTGAGCTGGGCGGCGAGGGTGTCGGCGCCGTCGACGTCGAGGACGTCGGCGACGATGCAGGTGATGTTGTCGGGGCCGCCGCCGCGCAGGGCGAGCTGGATCAGCTCCTGCACGGTCTCGTGGGGGCCCTGGTAGCTGGCGAGGGTGTCCTCGAGGGTCTGGTGGCTCACGACGCCGGACAGGCCGTCGGAGCAGATCAGATAGCGGTCACCGGCCCGGACCTCGCGGATGGACAGATCGGGCTCGACGTGGTCGCCGCTGCCCAGCGCGCGCATCAGCAGGGAGCGCTGCGGGTGGGTGCCCGCCTCCTCCTCGGTGATCCGGCCCTCGTCGACCAGGCGCTGCACCCAGGTGTGGTCCTGGGTGATCTGGGTGAGCACCCCGTCGCGCAGCAGATACGCGCGTGAGTCGCCGACGTGCACCAGACCGAGCCGCTGGCCGGTCCACAACAGGGCGGTGAGCGTGGTGCCCATGCCCTCGAGCTGCGGGTCCTCCTCGACCATGACGCGCAGCTGATCATTGGCCCGCTGCACGGCACTGCCGAGGGACGTCAGGATGTCCGAGCCCGGGACGTCGTCGTCGAGCTGGACGAGGGTGGAGATCACTTCGGAGCTGGCGACCTCGCCGGCGGCCTGGCCACCCATGCCGTCGGCGATGGCGAGCAGTCGGGGGCCGGCGTAGCCGGAGTCCTCGTTGCCCTCCCGGATCATGCCCTTGTGCGATCCGGCCGCGAAACGCAGTGACAGACTCATGCGCACCTCGCCCGTCGGCTCCGGGTACAGCCCCTTGCCAACCACGCTGCCCACCCTCCGGTCGTCATGGTCCTACTACTTCCGCAGCTCGATGACGGTCTTGCCGATACGGATCGGCGCACCCAGCGGAATCGGTGTCGGTGTGGTGAGTCGGGTCCGGTCGAGATAGGTGCCGTTGGTGGACCCGAGATCCTCGACGATCCACTGGCCGTCACGGTCCGGGTAGATCCTGGCATGCCGGCTGGAGGCGTAGTCGTCGTCCAGCACGATTGTTGAATCGTGCGCACGGCCGAGGGTGATGGTCTGCCCCTGCAGGGCGACCGTGGTGCCGGTGAGCGTGCCCTCGGAGACCACCAGCTTGGTGGGGGCACCGCGGCGGCCGCGGCCCCCGGACTGCTGGCGCTGCTGCGGCGGCGCGCTCTGCTGCCGCTGCTGCTGGGCTTGCGGCCGGTCGGGGGCGCCGCGTCGCGCCGAACCGCGCTGGGTCACGCGGGTCCCGAACAGGTCGCTGCGGATGACCTGGACGGCCACGATGACGAACAGCCACAGTACGGCGAGGAAACCCAACCGCATGACCGTGAGGGTCAGCTCTGACATTGCCCCCGCTTCACCCTTCGGCTTGCCGGTAAACGATGGTGGTGCTGCCCACGACGATCCGCGAGCCGTCGCGGAGCGTAGCGCGCGTGGTGTGCTGTCCGTCCACCACGATGCCGTTCGTCGACCCGAGATCCTGGATGGTCGGTGGGGTTCCGACCCGGATCTCGCAGTGTCTGCGGGAGACACCGGGATCGTCGATCCGCACGTCAGCGTCGGTGGAGCGGCCCAGGACGAGCGTGGGCCGGGAGATCTGGTGGCGGGTGCCGTTGATCTCGATCCAGCGGCGGGTCTGGCCCTGCGGCTGGGCTCCGACGCCGGCCGCCGCTCCGCCGCCGCGGGGCGCCGGACGGGCGCCGGGGGGCGTGGACGGCATCGGCGGGGCGCCGGCGGGCTGGGCGGGGTAGCCGTAACCGCCGGGGCGCTGTTGCGGGGCTGCTCCGGCGCCGGGGCGGCCCGCCGCCTGCTCCGGGCTCTGGGACTCGCTGGAGGCCAGGGTCCGGCTGCGCACCCGGTACAGGCCGGTGTCGAGGTCCTCGGCCTTCTGCAGATGCACCTTGATGGCGCCCATGAAGGTGTATCGCTGCTGCTTGGCGTAGTCGCGGACCATACCGGCCAGCTCGTCGCCGAGCTGTCCGGAATACGGGCTGAGCCGCTCGTAGTCGGGCGCGCTCAGCTCGACGATGAAGTCGTTGGGGACGACCGTCCGGTCGCGGTTCCAGATCGTGGCGTTGTTGTCGCACTCGCGCTGGAGTGCGCCGGCGATCTCGACCGGCTGGACCTCGGACTTGAACACCTTGGCGAAGGTGCCGTTCACGAGGCCCTCGAGACGCTGCTCGAAGCGTTTCAGTACTCCCACCGGGCACCTCCTTCCTCAGTCGTGCTCTGCGTCGTCCTGGTACTGCTTACTGATCGTATCCACGCGTCGGGAAATCGGGTGGTTCCCCTTCCTGGCCCTGTGGAGCAGTGTCACCTCTCACAGGGATCGTAGAGGTGCCCTGACGACAGTGTCCCGCAACCGTGACGCTCTACGGACGGGTGGGGGCGGGGGCCTCGGTAACGGGTGTGATTGCACCCCGAGGAGCGTGCTAGTGTTCTGGATGTCGGAAGGCGCTCCGCACGAACCGGACGGATCAAGAAGATCGGGCTGGGGAGTGGGGCAGGCGGCCGGACGGCAGCACCCATGCGCGGGTGGCGGAATAGGCAGACGCGCTGGATTCAGGTTCCAGTGCCCGAAAGGGCGTGGGGGTTCAACTCCCCCCTCGCGCACCAGTCGGAGCGGGTCTCTCCGGAGTGACGAAAGTCGCTCGGAGGGGCCCGCTTCGCGTTGTGCGACGGCTTCGCGTTGGCGGCGGGCGCCTCCTGGGTCTCCTCCAGGACGATCTCCTGGGTCCCGCGGACAACCTCCTGGGTCCCCCGGACAAACGGCAGGGGCCACCCGGGGAAGAGGAGGCCCCTGCTGCTCGATGTCCGGTGGGACCGGATCAGACGGGTCGGGCGGGTCGGTCGGATCAGGCGGCGGCGAAGCGGGTGGCGAGCTCCTTGGCCTTGGCCGCGGCGTCCTCGTGGGCCTTCGCCTTGGAGGCGTCCGAGAGGTCGACCAGGTCGGCCATGGCCGGATTGCTGCGCGCCAACGTGAGTTCCGGCACAACGAAGGTGACATCGAGGCCGAGGCCGTCGCCCAGGGCCTTCCCGAGGTAGTTCGTCACGAACTCGAAGCTCTCCCGCGGAGTGCCCGGACCGTAACCGCCGCCGCGGCTGGCGACGACGACCGCCGGGGTGCCGGAGGTGGTGGTCTGCTCGGCGCCCGCGGTGCGGCCCAT
Organism: Streptomyces yongxingensis; assembly: GCF_055597465.1. NCBI lineage: Bacteria > Bacillati > Actinomycetota > Actinomycetes > Kitasatosporales > Streptomycetaceae > Streptomyces > Streptomyces yongxingensis. The sequence goes on along the minus strand of NZ_CM145717.1, from coordinate 5,674,126 downwards.
GATGATCACGTGGTCCAGCCACGCCTTGAGGGTGGAGGGGATCGTGAAGTTGTACATGGGGGCGCCGATCAGGACCACGTCGGCCTGCTCGAGCTCGCCGGCAAGGGTCTCCCGCAGGGCGAAGGCCGCGTGCTGCTCGGGGGAGCGCTGGTCGGGAGCGGCGAAACCGGCGGCGGCCGCGAGGCCGTCCAGGTGCGGCAGCGGCTCGGCGGCCAGGTCGCGATAGATCACCGTGCCGTTCGGGTGCTGGGCTTCCCATTCCTTGCGGAAGGTGGCCGTGACCGAGCGGGAAGCGGAGGCTTCACCGGGGAAGACGGAGGTGTCGAGGTGCAGAAGAGTCGGCATGGATGCCTCCAGTGACAAGGCTCGGGAAGGAGCCAGTAATACCTACGTACCTACAGAAGGCACAGTAGCTTACTTTTTCGTAGTCCCGAACGAGAGCGCAGTAGTCTGTATTCCATGGCGAAGGATCGTGGGGACCACAACGAGCATGCCTGCAAGCAGGTCGACGGCGAGATGACGCGGTTCTTCGAACTGTTCGGCAAGCGATGGACGGGGCTGATCGTGGCCGTGCTGACGGAGCAGGGGGCGTACTTCGCCGACCTGCGGCGGGCCATTCCGGGGATCAGCGAGCGGATGCTGTCGGACCGGCTCACCGAGCTCTCCACGGCGGGGCTGGTGGTGCGGGAGGTCGACGCCGGGCCGCCGCTGCGGGTGGCCTACCGGCTCACGGACGCGGGGAAGGCGCTGGAGCCCGCGCTGAAGGAGCTGTCGCGGTGGGCGGAGAACCACCTGCCCTCGGGCGGCGAGGACTGCCCGAAGCAGTTCCGGGGCTGAGCCGGACACCTTCCGGCTTGGGACCCGCCTTCTGATCCGGGGAGCGCCTTTTGATCCGGGACCCGCTTCTGACGTGGGGTTCGCCTTCTGATCTGGGGTTTCGTCATGATCGTCAAGGTTTTCCACAGGCTCTGACGGGGTGGGGCGACAGGGGGTACGGTCGGCTCAGTCGATGCAGTCGATGTCGTGTGCGAGAAGGGCGGGGGCGCGATGACGGACGACCGGAGTGCTGAGGGCGGCGGAAGCGGCGAGGGCGGCCGGGGCGACGGCAGCGGCGAGCGGGGGCCGAGCGGCGGGGATGGCGCGGGCGGGGCGGCCCGGCGGCTGTCTCCGGTTCCGGGCTTCGCCGTGTGGCACGGTGCGGGGCCCTCTCCCCGGCAGCAGGGCAAGGCACTGCGCAAGAGCGTGCCACGCTCGGCGCACGCCGAGCCGCCGAGGGACACCGGGCGGCCGGATCCGGTGGCGGCGGTCGAGCGGTCCAACGCCGGGCGGCTGCCGGAGCTCACCCCGATCCGGGTGGGGCGGATGGCCGCGACCCCCTTCTCCTTTCTGCGCGGGGCCGCCGGGCTGATGGCGCACGACCTCACGACCACGCCGGTGACCGGTATCGGGGCCCAGCTGTGTGGGGATGCCCACGCCGCCAACTTCGGGATCTACGGAGATGCGCGCGGTGGCCTGATCATCGATCTCAACGACTTCGACGAGACCGTCCACGGTCCGTGGGAGTGGGACGTGAAGCGACTCGCGGTCTCGCTGGTGCTGGCCGGCCGGGAGGCGGGCGCCGACGAGGACACCTGCCGGGCGGCCGCCCAGGACGCGGTGGGTGCCTATCGGCGCACGGTGCGACTGCTGGCCAAGCTCCCGGCGACGGAGGCGTGGAACGCGATCGCGGACGAGGAGCTGGTCTCCCACACGGACGCCAAGGACCTGGTGGGCACGCTGGAGCGGATCTCCGAGAAGGCCCGGCGGAACACCAGCGCGCGGTACGCCGCCCGGGCCACCGAGCCCGTGCCGGGTGAGGAGGGCTCCTCCGGCCGGCCGGTGGCCCGGCGCTTCGTGGACGCGCCGCCGGTGTTGCGCAGGGTGCCGGACGAGGAGGCGGCGGCGGTGGCCTCGTCGCTCGCCGGGTATCTGGGCACGCTGCCGGAGGACCGGCTGCCGCTGCTCTCGCGGTACGAGGTGCACGATGTGGCGTTCCGGGTCGTCGGCACGGGCAGCGTGGGCACCCGCTCCTATGTGGTGCTGCTGCTCGACCACCGGGGCGAGCCGCTGGTGCTCCAGGTGAAGGAGGCGCGCCCCTCCGCGCTGCTGCCGCATGTGGCCAAGGCCGGCTTCGAGGTGCCGGATGTCACACACGAGGGGCGGCGGGTGGTGCTCGGCCAGAAGCGGATGCAGGTGGTCAGCGACATCCTGCTGGGGTGGACCACGGTGCGGGGGCGGCACTACCAGGTGCGGCAGTTCCGCAACCGCAAGGGAAGCGTGGATCCGGCGGCCCTGGCCGCGGACCAGATGGACGACTACGGGCGGATGACCGGGGCCCTGCTCGCCCGGGCGCACTCCCACAGCGCGGACCCCCGGATGCTGGCCGGTTACTGCGGCAAGGGGGAGGAGCTGGACGAGGCGGTGGCCGCCTTCGCGGTGGCGTACGCGGATCGCACGGAAGCGGATCACTCCGCGCTGGTCATGGCGGTGCGCAAGGGACGGATAGCGGCCGAGATGGGGGTGTGAGGCACGGGCGGGGGTGTGACCTCCATCGCCGATCACCGCCGGACGTAGTCTGAGCGGGTGACGAATCCGGAAGCGCAGCAACAGGCACGGCAGTCGGTGTCGGACGCGGAGCCCCAGGCGGAGTCGCACGACCGGTCGCAGGAGGAGGCTCAGGCCGCCGAGCGGCTGGAGCGGGCGGTGCGCGCGGCCGAGCAGGCGCTGATCGAGTTCGAGATAGCGGTGGAGACCTTCCGGGTGGAGGTGGAGAACTTCTCCCGGCTGCACCACCAGCGGCTCGGGCCGATGTACTCGCGTCTCGACGAGCTGGACGCGCTGATCGCCGAGGCGGTCGCGGCCCGCACCGGCGATCCGGAGGACCTCCGCAAGGCCCGTGAGGCGCGGGGGCTGGTGCAGCCCATGCCGGGTGTGGAGGAGCTGTTCCACGGCTGGATCGACTCGGAAGGGCTCTCGCCGGAGGCGGCCGCGATGCTCACCGAGCGGCCCGTGCAGCCGCCGCCGAGGGTGCGGCCGAGCGAGGAGGCCCGCCGGATCTACCGGGAGCTGGCCCGTAAGGCCCATCCGGATCTGGCCGAGGAGGAGGCCGAGCGGGAGCGGCGCGGTGCCTTCATCGTGCGGGTCAACGCGGCGTACGCGGCCGGGGACGAGGAGGCGCTGCGGGCGCTGGCCGAGGAGTGGGAGGCCGGTCCGCCGCCGCCGGAGCGGCGGGCGAGCCGCAGCGAGGAGCTCTACGCCCGGCTGGAGTGGCTGGCCGAGCGCAAGGAGATGCTGGCCGCGGTCGCCGCGGAGCTGGAGTCGAGCGCGATCGGCGCGATGATCAAGATGGCGCCCGAGGACCCCGATGGGCTGCTGGACGAGATCGCCGAGCAGCTGCTGGCCCAGGCCGCGGAGAAGGAGGCCCGGCTCGCGGAGCTGGTGCGGTAGTAGGTTTGCCGCAGTTGCCGATGTCGTGTGAGAGGTGTGTCCGATGCATTTTGCCCAGCTTCCCCAGGTGGAGGCGGCGGCGGTCCCGGCCGATGGCCTTCTGCTGGACGTCCGGGAGGACGACGAGTGGGCGGCCGGGCATGTCGAGGGCGCGCTGCACATCCCGATGGGCCAGGTCGTGGCGCGGTTCGACGAGCTGACCGCGGCGGCCGGCGAGGGGCGCCGGGTGCATGTGATGTGCCGGGTCGGCGGCCGCTCCGCGCAGGTGACGCAGTATCTGGTCGCGCAGGGGCTGGACGCGGTGAATGTGGACGGCGGGATGCTCGCCTGGGACGCGGCGGGCCGGCCGATGGTGAGCGGCCCCGACGGCACCGCCGAAGGGGCCTTTGTGCTCTAGAAGTTTCCCTACTGATCTTCCCTGCTGACTCGCCGGGGCGCGCTGATCAGGCGAGGGGCGGGCGTCGGTCGAGTGGCCGGCGATCAGGCGAGGGGGTGGGCGGCGAGGAGTTCGCCCAGGGCCTCTTCATGGGCTGCGGCGGATCCCAGCGAGAGCTCCAGTTGCTTGCCCCAGGCGTGGTAGCGGTGCAGGGGGTAGTCGGTGACCGCGCCGAAGCCGCCGTGCAGATGCTGGGCGGTCTGGACGACGCGGCGCATGCCCTCGGCGGCCCAGATCTTGGCGACGGCGACATCTCCCGCGATGGGCAGCGCCCCGTTCACCGTCGGCCGTTCCTCGTCCAGGGACAGCCGCCAGGCCGCCTGCCACAGCGTGGCCTCCATGGCCCGCAGATCGATATAGCGGTCGGCGGTCTGCACGGCGACCGCCTGGAAGGTGGCGAGCGGGAAGCCGAACTGCTCGCGCTTGCTCACATACGAGCTGGTGAGGTCCAGCACCGCCGAGCCGAGGCCCAGCGCGAGGGCGCAGGTGCCGGTGGTGAGGAGATCGCGCAGCCATTCCCAGGCGCCGTCCCCGGTCAGCACCTCGCGGTCGGCGAGCCGCACCCCGTCCAGCCGGACCTCGGCCTGCCGCTCACCGCTGGTGGAGATCTGCTCCTCGAGGGCGACGCCCTCATGGTCGCGGGGGGCCAGGGCGAGGACCGTACCGCCCTCACCGGTATGGGCCGGGATCAGCACGCGATCGGCGCCATGGGCCCAGGGGACCGCGGTCTGGACGCCGTCCAGCACCCAGCCCTCGCCGTTCCGCCGTGCCTGGACGGCGAGTTCGGCCGGGCCATGGCCGGTGCGGCCGCTGGCGGCCGCGGTGAGGACCAGCTCGCCGCGGGCGGCCCGGGGCAGCACGTCGGCACACAGCTCGTCCCCGCCGTAGCGCTGCACGGCCAGTGCGGCGGCGCTGGACTCCAGCAGCGGCACCCGGGCCAGCACCCGGCCGCATTCCCGCAGCATCAGGCAGAGGGCGAGCGGGTCCAGGCCCGAGCCGCCGTACCGGGGGTCGAGGGTCAGGCCCAGCAGATCGCCCTCGGCGAGCTTCCGCCACAGCGCGCGGTCGAAGTCGTCGGCGACGGCGCCCGCGGTCAGCGCGGGGCTGGGCACGCTGTCCGGTGTGACGGAGGAGAAGACGGCCTTCGCCGCCTCGACGGCCGCCTGCTGCTCCTCGGTGAAGGTGAAGTCCACTGTCCGTACCTCCCGCGCCGCGGCTTTATCTGACGGCCCGTCAAGATAGAACAGCTTCTACAAGAAGGGAACGCCGCTGCCGCGCCCGGTGGCCCGTCAGCGGTCGAAGTCCAGCTCCACCCGCTCGCCCACCGGATGGGACTGACAGGCCAGCACATAGCCCGCCTCCACCTCGTCCGGCTCCAGCGCGAAGTTCCGGTCCATCCGCACCTCGCCGGAGACCAGGAAGGCCCGGCAGGTGCCGCAGACTCCGCCCTTGCACGCGTACGGCGCGTCGGACCGATTGCGCAGCACGGTCTCCAGCAGCGGCTCCCCGTCCTGGACCGGCCAGGTGCCCGAGCGGCCGTCCAGGGTCGCCGTGACCGAGCTGTGCGAGGTGGCCAGGGGCGGGCCCGGTATGGGGACACCCTCGGTGGGGGCCGCGTCCACATGGAAGATCTCCTGATGGACCCGGCCGCGGGAGACCCCGAGGCCGCGCAGCGCCCGCTCGGCGGCGCGCACCAGACCGTAGGGCCCGCACAGGAACCAGCCGTCCACCGAGGCGACCGGCAGCAGCGCCGGGAGCAGCCCGGTCAGCCGCTCCTCGTCGAGCCGCCCGGAGACCAGCCCGGCCTGCTGCTCCTCCCGGGAGAGCGCGCACACCAGCTGGAACCGGTCGGGCCAGCGGTCCTTGAGGTCGGCGACCTCCTCCAGGAACATCGTCGAGGCCGCGGTGCGGTCGCTGCGGATCAGACAGAAGCGCGCTTCGGGCTGCCGGCCGAGCAGTGTGGCGGCGATGGACAGCACGGGGGTGATACCGCTGCCGCCGACGACCGCCGCGAAGTGGCCGGGGCGGGGCTCCAGGACGAAACGGCCGGCCGGGGCCATGACCTCCATGACCTCGCCGACCGCCAGCTCCTTGAGGGCATAGGTCGAGAACTCACCGCCCTCGACCAGCCGCACCCCGATCCGCAGGAACTCCGGGCCCTTCGCACCCGGGGCCGGGGTGCAGATCGAGTACGTCCGGCGGATCTCCGCGCCATCGGCGAACCGGCGCACCGCGATGTGCTGCCCCGCCGCGAAGCGGAACGTCTCCCGCAGCGCGGGCGGTACCAGAAGGGTGACCGCCACCGCGTCATCGGTGAGCCGGTCGACCGCCGCCACCCGCAGCGGGTGGAACGCGCCGTGGCGGGGCGTGACCCGCTTCACCGCCTCCGCGGCCATCACAACTCCTTGAAGTGGTCGAACGGTTCACCGCAGGCCGCGCAGCGGCGCAGCGCCTTGCAGGCGGTGGAGGAGAAGCGGCTGAGCAGCTCGGTCTCGGTCGAGCCGCAGTGCGGACAGCGCACCGCCAGGGTCACCGGGACCGGGCCGCCCGCCGTCGCGTCGCGCGGCGCGGGCGGCGCTATGCCGGACTCCGCCAGCTTGCGGCGGCCCTCGGCGCTGATCGCGTCCGTCGTCCAGGGCGGGGAGAGGACCGTGCGCACGGCGACCTCGGGGACACCGTGGTCGTGGAGCACCCGCTCGATATCGGTGGCCATCGACTCCAGCGCCGGGCAGCCGGTGTAGGTGGGGGTCAGCTCGACCTCGACCCGGCCCGGCCCCAGCAGCCGCAGCCCGCGCATCACCCCCAACTCGGCCAGGGACACCATCGGCAGCTCCGGGTCCGGCACGGATCCGGCCAGCCGCAGCAGCTCCTCCTCGAGCGGGGTGAGGTCGGCGCCGGACGCGGGAGGTGTGGGCGCCGCGGCGGGCCTGGGCGTCACCATGCCGCCCCCGGGTGGCTGCGGTGCAGATGCTGCATCTCGGCGAGCATCCGGCCGAACGGCTCGGTGTGGATGCCCTGGCGCCCGGCTCCGGCCGCCCAGCCGCCGCGCCGCGGCCCCTCGGGCACCGCCAGGGTGGCGCGCTCCAGGACCGAGGTGATCCGGGTCAGCCAGGCGTCGTGCAGGGTGTGCCACTCCACCTCGCACCCCTCGACCGGCTCGAAGAGCTCACCGGTGAACCGCCAGAGCGCGTCCAGCCCCCGCCGCATCCGCTCATGGCTCTCGTCCGTGCCGTCGCCGAGCCGCAGGGTCCAGTGCTCGGCGTGGTCGCGGTGGTAGGCCACCTCCTTGACCGCCTTGGCGGCGAGCGGGGCGAAGGGGCCGGTGCCGCGCGCCAGCCGCTCGTACAGCAGCTCCTGATAGGTGGAGAAGTAGAGCTGACGGGCGATGGTCCGGGCGAAGTCCCCGTTGGGCTGCTCGACCAACTGGACGTTGCGGAACGCCCGCTCCTCGCGCAGATACGCCAGCTCGTCCTCGTCGCCGGCGAGGGAGAGCAGCACCCGGGCCTGGCCGAGCAGGTCGAGGGCGATATTGGCGAGCGCCACCTCCTCCTCCAGCACGGGGGCGTGCCCGGCCCACTCCCCCAGCCGGTGGGAGAGCACCAGCGCGTCGTCGCCCAGGGCGAGGGCCGCGGTCATAGGTGCCGCACCCCCTCGGGGATGGCGTAGAAGGTGGGGTGGCGGTAGGGCTTGTCGGCGGACGGCTCGAAGAACGGATCCCGCTCGTCCGGGGAGGAGGCGGTGATCTCGGCGGACGGCACCACCCAGATCGAGACGCCCTCCGAGCGGCGGGTGTACAGATCCCGCGCGTTCCGCAGAGCCATTTCCGCGTCCGGGGCGTGGAGGGATCCGGCGTGGGTGTGGGACAGTCCGCGCCTGCTGCGGACGAACACCTCCCACAGCGGCCACTCGGCGCTCGGGCTGCCGCTCATGCCTGTGCCTTCCCGTGCTTGGCCGCGTACGCCGCGGCTGCCTCGCGCACCCAGGCGCCTTCCTCATGGGCCCGGCGCCGCTGGGTGATCCGCTGGGCGTTGCACGGCCCGTTTCCCCGCAGCACCTCGCGGAACTCGTCCCAGTCGATCGGGCCGAAGTCGTAATGCCCCCGCTCCTCGCTCCACCGCAGCTCGGGGTCGGGGAGGGTGAGGCCGAGGGATTCGGCCTGGGGGACGCAGATGTCGACGAAGCGCTGGCGCAGCTCGTCATTGGAGTGGCGCTTGATCTTCCAGGCCATGGACTGGGCGGAGTGGGCCGAGGCGTCGTCCGGCGGGCCGAACATCATCAGCGACGGCCACCACCAGCGGTCCACCGCGTCCTGCGCCATGGCGTGCTGGGCCTCGGTGCCCCGGCTCAGGGCCAGCAGCAGCTCGTACCCCTGGCGCTGGTGGAAGGACTCCTCCTTGCAGATGCGGACCATCGCCCGTGCGTAGGGCCCATAGGAGCAGCGGCACAGCGGGACCTGGTTGGTGATCGCGGCGCCGTCCACCAGCCAGCCGATGGCGCCGACGTCGGCCCAGGTCAGCGTGGGGTAGTTGAAGATCGAGGAGTATTTCTGGCGGCCGCTGTGGAGCTTGTCCAGCAGCTCGTCCCGGCTGGTGCCCAGGGTCTCCGCCGCGCTGTAGAGATACAGGCCGTGGCCCGCCTCGTCCTGGACCTTGGCCATCAGGATCGCCTTGCGCCGCAGCGAGGGGGCGCGGGTGATCCAGTTCGCCTCCGGCTGCATGCCGATGATCTCGGAGTGGGCGTGCTGCGCCATCTGCCGCACCAGCGTCGCCCGGTACTCATCGGGCATCCAGTCGCGCGGCTCGATGCGCTCGTCCGCGGCCAGGGCGGCGTCGAACACCGCCTCGTACGCTCCCGCGTCCGCCGCCATCGTCGTCATGCGAAGCCCCTCCGCCATTCGTCTCCGCCGACCGGCCAGCCTACCGACCGATCGTTCGGTTCAATGGTGTGCTGAGGAACGTAGGGTGTCAACCCTGTGGATAACGCTGAGGACGCTGTGCCGAGTGGTTCCGCATCGGTACGGTGCCGGGGGCGTGGGGGCCACGGGGGCGCGCGGCCGACCGGCGTGCGCGAAGACCTGGACCATCGGGAGCGGGGCGGGGTATGGCGGACACGGAGCCGGAACCGGCGGAACGGGAGCCGACGGGACCGGAGCCGCGGGAAGGGAAGCCGACGGACCCGGAGCCGAGGGAATCGGAACCGGCGGAATCGGCGCCGGACGGCGACGCGGCGGAACCGCTCACCACCCTCTCCCTGCCCGCCCAGCTGATCATCGCGGTGGCCATCGCGGTCGCCGCCGTCGCCGCCGCGATCCATCTCTCGGCGGCCTTCCTGAACGTCTCACCGCCCAACACCCTCACCAAGCGGCACGGCGCGGCGATAGACGACTACGTCTATCCGGAGTTCGAACGGGTCTGGAAGCTCTTCGCCCCCAACCCGCTTCAGCAGAACATCGCCGTCCAGGCCCGCGCCGAGATCCGTACCGCCGACGGCGGCACCGCGACCACCGGCTGGCGCGACCTCTCGGCCCAGGACGGCGCGGCCATCCACCACAACCCGCTGCCCAGCCACACCCAGCAGAACGAGCTGCGCCGCGCCTGGGAGTTCTACGTCGGCTCGCATGACGTGCGGGAGCGGCCGCAGGGCATGCGCGGCAACCTCTCCGAGCAGTACATCCGCCGGATCGTGATGCTCCGCCTCGGCCGCGAGGAGGACGGCGGCACCGTGGAGCGAATACAGGTGCGCTCCGCGACCACTCCGGTGGCCCCGCCGCCCTGGAGCGACGAGAAGATCGACACCAAGACGGTCTACCGCACGCTGCCGTGGTGGACCGTGACCTCCGACGACCTCCCGGAGGCGAAGCGCCGGTGACCCCCTCCGCCCGCCTCCAGACCGCCGTGGCGCGTGGCTACGCGCGCGTCACCGCGTCCGCGCTCGGCCCCCGGCAGAGCGCCGTCGTGCGCATCGGCTTCTCCTTCACCTGGCTGCTCTTCCTGGTGCGCGAATGGCCCCACCGCCGGGAGCTGTACGGGCCGGACGGCCCGTGGAACTGGGACATGGCCGCGCGGCTGATCGACGGCAACCGTGCCTTCAGCGCGCTCATGTGGTCCGACAGCACGGTGTGGTTCGAGATCGTCTACGCCCTCGCCCTCGTCTCCAGCGCGCTGCTGCTGGTGGGCTGGCGCACCCGCACCATGTCCGTGCTGTTCATGATCGGGGTGCTGTCGCTGCAGAACCGCAGCATCTTCGTGGGGGACGGCGGCGACAATCTCATCCATCTGATGTCGATGTATCTGGTGCTGACCCGATGCGGGCGGGTGTGGTCGCTGGACGCGCGCCGGGCGGCCCGGCGGGCGGACCGAGCGTGGCCGCCGCGCGACACCACCGGAATCGTGCTGTGGGCCGTCACCGGGACCGCCCTGCTCTGGGCGCAGTTGTTCACCGACGCCCGGCTCTCCCTGACCGCCGACGGCCCGCTGCCCGGGCTGGGCTGGGCCACCGTCCTGTGGGGGCTGTGGCTCGTCCAGGCCGGGTGGTGGCTCGTCAGGCGTTACGCGCCGGGGGAGCCGCGCACCGTCCTGGACGCGCTCGCCAATGTGGCTCACAACGGCGCCCTGCTGGTGATCATGGCCGAGGTGTGTCTGCTGTACGCCTCGGCCGGCTGGTACAAGATCCAGGGCTCGCGCTGGCAGGACGGCACCGCCCTCTACTACCCGCTGCATCTGGACTACTTCTCGCCCTGGCCCTGGCTGGCCGACATCATGGCGTCCAGCGGCACCCTGGTGATGGTACTGACCTACGGCACGGTCATCGTCCAGGTGGCCTTTCCGTTCACCCTGCTCAACCGGCGGGCCAAGAACGCGATGCTCGTCCTGCTGATGATGGAGCACCTCGGCATCGCCGTGATGCTGGGGCTGCCCTTCTTCTCGCTCGCCGTGATCGCGGCGGACTCGGTCTTCCTGCCGACGAACGTCCTGCGCTGGGCCGAGGCGCGGCTGGGCCGGGTCCGGGACCGGCTGGCGGCGCGCGCCGTGTGGCTGCCGGGGCAGCGAGCGCGGGAGAGCGACGAGGAATCCCCGGCCGGCACCCTCGTACGCTGAGGGGATGATCGATGACGAGTCCGCGCGGGCCGTACGGCACTGGCGCGCGACGGCCCCCGACACCGTGCTGCTGGACGGCTTCCACGCGCTGAAGCACGCGCTGCGGTTCGGCGCGGAGGTGCGTGCCGCGGTCACCAGCGACAAGGCGGCCGCCGTGGAACTCGCCGAGGACCTGGCCGACGACCTCACCGAGGTGATCGCGGACCTTCTGGTGGAGGTGGATGCCGGGACCCTGCGCGATCTGGTGCCCAGGGTGCACCCCACACGGGTCGCCGCCCTGGCGGTCCGGCGCGACCGCCGGGCGAATCTCGACGAGCTGTCCCAGCGACCCCGGCAGGCCCCCGTGGTCGTCCTGGACAACCCGCGCAACCTGGGGAACGTCGGGGCCGTGGTCCGGCTCGCCGCCGGGTTCGGGGCCACGGGCGTGGTCACCACCGGCGATATCGACCCCTGGCATCCGAACGCCGTGCGCTCGGGCGCGGGGCTTCACTTCGCCACCGCGGTCGAGCGGCTGCCGGGCGACGCGCTTCCGGAGGGGCCGCTGTACGCCCTGGACCCGGAGGGGGAGGACATCCGGTCCATGACCTTCCCCGATGACGCGCTGCTCGCCTTCGGCTCCGAGCGCCACGGGATCTCGCCGGAGCTGCGGAAGCGGGCCACGAGGCTGGTGGCCCTCCCCATGCGGCCACAGGTGTCCAGCTACAACCTGGCCACCAGCGTGGCCATGGCCCTCTTCCACTGGGGCGGCCCCGACCGCGCGGGGCGGTCGGGGCGTGCGCGGTGACACGTCCCGCACACCGCAGCCTCGGCCTCGCTACTCCGCCGGGCGGCGGACCTCGACCATCCGGAAGCGGCCGGCCACGAACGCCCCGTCGCACAGCGCGGCATTGGCCGACGGGTTGCCGCCCGTGCCGTGGAAGTCCGAGAAGGCCGCGGTCTGGTTCACATACACCCCGCCGGTCAGATTGAGCGACAGCTGGGCGCACTCCTCCAGACACGCCTCCTCGATCAGCCGCTCCGCCTCCGGTGAGGTGGTGTACGCCCCGACCGTCATCGCGCCCTTGTCCCGGGTGGTCCGGCGCAGCAGTGCGACCGCGTCCTCCGTGGAGGCGACGGCGACGGCGAAGGAGACGGGGCCGAAGCACTCGGCCAGATAGGGCGCGTCCGCGTCCGCCCCCTCCCAGAACTTCCGCGCGCCGTCCGCCTTGACCATCAGCGGCGTGCGGACCGTGGCGCCCGGGAAGTCGGGGTGGGCCACCGTGCGGGAGGCCAGGGCGACCGCGCCCAGGCCGGGGGCGGCCTCCAGCCGCTCCTGGACCCGCGGGCCCACGATCGCGCCGAGCAGTGCGCTCGCCCGTGCGTCGTCGCCCAGCAGCCCGTCCACCGCCGCCGCCAGGTCGGCCACCACCTCGTCATAGGTCTTGGGACCGGCGTCGGTGGTGATGCCGTCGCGGGGGATCAGCAGATTCTGCGGGGTGGTGCACATCTGGCCGCTGTAGAGGGACAGGGAGAACGCCAGGTTGGCCAGCATGCCCTGGTAGTCGTCGGTGGAGTCGATCACCACCGTGTTGACCCCCGCCTTCTCCGTGAAGACCTGGGCCTGGCGGGCGTGGGTCTCCAGCCAGTCGCCGAAGGCGGTCGAGCCTGTGTAGTCGATGATGCGGATCTCGGGGCGGACGGCGAGGACCTTGGCGATCCCCTCGTCCGGCCGCTCGGCGGCCAGCGCCACCAGATCGGGGCTGAACCCGGCCTCCTTCAGCACCTCGCGCGCCACCTGGACGGTCAGCGCCAGCGGCAGCACGGCCTGGGGGTGCGGCTTGACCAGCACCGGATTGCCGGTGGCGAGCGAGGCGAAGAGCCCCGGATAGCCGTTCCACGTCGGGAAGGTGTTGCAGCCGATCAGCAGGGCGATACCGCGCGGGACGGCCGTGAACGTCTTGCGCAGGCGCAGCGGGTCGCGCTTGCCCTGCGGCTTGGACCAGTCGGCGGCGCCCGGAGTGCGGGTCTGCTCGGCGAACGCGTACGCCACCGCCTCCAGGCCGCGGTCCTGGGCGTGGGGGCCGCCGGCCTGGAACGCCATCATGTACGCCTGTCCGCTGGTGTGCATGACGGCCTGGGCGAACTCATGCGACCGGGCGCCGATCCGGGCCAGGATCTCCAGGCACACCATGGCCCGCGTCTCGGGACCGGCGTCCCGCCAGGCGGGCATCCCCGCCCGCATCGCCGGGAGGAGCACCTCGATGTCCGGATGCGGATACTCCATGCCCATCTCCGCTCCGAACGGGGAGACCTCGGAGCCCGTCCAGCCGTCGGTGCCCGGCTGGTCCAGCTCGAAGCGCTTGCCGCGCAGCGCCTCGAACGCCGCCTGGCCCTCGGCGACGCTCAGGCTCGGGCGCCCGCCCTGGCCCTCGCCGCCGTACGCCTTCGGGTGCTCGGGGTGCGGGGACCAATAGGCGCGGGTACGGATCGCCTCCAGGGCCTGGTCGAGGGTGGGGCGGTGCTCTTGCGTCAACTGCGCGGTGGTGAGTGCGGCGGTCACGACTGACCAACTCCTCGTCGAGCTGGGGCTGGGCTGGAATGGGCGACAGGGTTAGAGTAACCGAACGATCGGTCGGGACAAGAGGGCCTGGCGAACCTGTGGACAACTTCGTCGAAAAGGATCTGCGGCATGACTGCGATCGACCGTGGGACCGACCGCGCCGGCCTCGTCGCCGTCGTCGGCACCGGCACGATGGGCCAGGGGATCGCCCAGGTGGCGCTGGCCGCAGGCCATCCCGTGCGGCTCTACGACGCCGCGCCCGGCCGTGCCTCCCGGGCCGTCGGCGCCATCGCGGACCGGCTCGGCCGGCTGGTCGCCAAGGAGCGCCTCACGGCCGCCGACCGCGACACCGCCCTCGGCCGGCTCGCGCCCGTCGCCGACCTCGCGGACCTGGCCGAGGCGGAGCTGGTGGTCGAGGCGATCCTCGAGGAACTCGACGCCAAGCAGCAGTTGTTCACCGCGCTGGAGTCGGTGGTCTCCGACGGCTGTCTGCTCGCCACCAACACCTCCTCCCTCTCCGTCACCGCCGTCGCGGGCGTCCTGCGCCGCCCCGGCCGCCTCCTCGGTCTGCACTTCTTCAATCCGGCCCCGCTGATGCCGCTGGTGGAGGTGGTGCGCGGCGCCGCCACGGACGAGGCCGCCGCCGACCGTGCCCAGGCCACCGTCGCGGCCTGGGGAAAGACCCCGGTGCGCTGCGCCGACACCCCCGGGTTCATCGTCAACCGGATCGCCCGCCCCTTCTACGCCGAGGCGTTCCGGGCGTACGAGGAGGGCGCCGCCGACCCCGCCACCCTGGACGCCGTGCTGCGCGAGTCCGGCGGCTTCAGAATGGGCCCCTTCGAGCTCACCGACCTGATCGGCCAGGACGTGAACGAGGCCGTCACCCGGTCCGTGTGGGAAGCGCTGTTCCACGATCCGAAATTCACCCCGTCCCTCGCCCAGCGGCAGCTCGTCGCCTCCGGGCGGCACGGGCGCAAGACGGGCCACGGCTGGTACGACCACTCCGAGGGCGCCGGGCGGCCCGCCCCGCACACCGCGGAGCCGTGCGAGCCGCCCGGCAAGGTCGACCTCCATGGCGACCTGGGGCCCGCACAAGGGCTGGTCGGCCTCATCGAGGAGGCGGGCATCCCGGTGACCCGCGAGCCCGTCGGGGCCCACCTCACCCTGCCCGACGGCACCCGGCTGTCCCTGGCCGACGGCACGACCGCCACCGACGACCCCTTCGCCGCGTCGGTCCGCTTCGACCTGGCGCTGGACTACCGCACCGCCACCCGCGTCGCCCTCGCGGGGTCCATAGCCGCCCCCGAGGAGTCCCTGCGGTCCGCGATCGGGCTGTTCCAGGCGCTCGGTAAGGAGGTCAGCGTGGTCCAGGACGTCCCCGGCATGGTCGTGGCCCGCACGGTCGCGATGCTCGTGGACTTCGCCGAGGACGCCGTCGCCCGCGGGGTGGCCGGCCCCGAGGACATCGACACCGCCATGCTGACCGGCGTCAACTACCCGCGCGGACCGCTGGCCTGGGGGCGTGCGCTCGGCGCCCGCTGGGTCCGCGACACCCTGCGCAACCTCCACCACGCCTGTCCGACCGGCCGCTACGCCCCTTCCCAGGCGCTGATCCGGCGTGCGGCCGCCGATGAGAAACTGCTCTAATCATGACCATGGCCAAGCGCGACACCTACACGCCCGAATCGCTGCTCGCGGTCGCCGTGGAGGTGTTCAACGAGCGCGGCTACGACGGCACCTCCATGGAGCACCTGTCCCGGGCCGCCGGCATCTCCAAGTCCTCCATCTACCACCATGTGAAGGGCAAGGAGGAGCTGCTCCGGCTGGCCATAAGCCGTGCCCTGGACGGGCTGTTCGGCATCCTCCAGGAGCCCGCCGCACGCGAGGGACGGGCGATCGGGCGGCTGGAGCACGTGGCCCGGCGCACCGCCGAGGTGCTGATGGAGGAGCTGCCCTACGTCACCCTGCTGCTGCGCGTCCGGGGCAACACGGACACCGAGCGGTGGGCCATGGAGCGGCGCCGGGAGTTCGACCACCAGGTGGCCGAGCTGCTCAAGCAGGCGGCGGCCGACGGCGACCTGCGCTCCGACGTGGACGCCCGGCTGGCGACCAGGCTGCTCTTCGGCATGATCAACTCCATTGTGGAGTGGTACCGGCCGGGCCGCGGCGGGGCCGCGACCTCCCATGAGGTGGCCGAGGCCGTGGTCCGTACGGCCTTCGCGGGCCTGCGCACGGAGCGCTGAGCGCTCCGCTGGAAGTGCCCTGAGACGCCGTCGATCGGCGGCCCCCGCTACGGCTCCGAGTCCAGGTCCGTCTCCTCGAAGACCAGCAGCGTCCGGGTGCTCAGCACCTCCGGTATGGCCTGGATCCGGGTGAGGACCAGCTCGCGCAGCGAGCGGTTGTCCTCGGTGTGCACCAGCAGCAGCACATCGAAGTCCCCGCTGACCAGGGCGATGTGGGTGGCCCCGGGGAGCTGCCTGAGCTGTTCGCGCACGGTGCGCCAGGAGTTCTGGACGATCTTCAAGGTGATGTACGCGGACGCGCCCTGCCCGGCCCGCTCCTGGTCCACCCGGGCGCTGAAGCCGCGGATCACTCCGTCGTCGATCAGGCGGTTGATCCGGGCGTAGGCGTTGGCGCGCGAGACGTGCACCTGCTCGGCCACGGAGCGTATGGAGGCGCGGCCGTCCATTTGGAGCAGACGCAGGATGTCGCGGTCGATGGCGTCCAGTGGGCGCGCCGGGGGTTTGCCGTCCGGATTGGCCATCTGTTCGCCCGGCATATCGTCCCGCCTCCCCTTCATGGACGTCCTGTCTTCATCTCAGGGGCAGCAGAACCGTTTGTCCACAGGCTCGGGTCGCCTGTAGCCAAAATGCGTCAACGACCGAACAATCGGTAGGGGAGGGCGATGCCGCCCGGCACGCCCCGCCCTCCCGCCGTACGCCACGCCCAGGAGGTCGCGACATGACGGTCCTTGAGCAGCCCGGTGCCTACCGGCCCACTCCCCCGCCCGGCTGGCAGCCCCGCGTCGACGCCGCGCCGCTGCTGCCCGACGCGGAGCCGTACCGCCTGCTGGGCACCGCCGCTGCCGCCGACATCTCCCCCGATCTGCTGACCCGGCTCCACCGCGAGCTGGTGCGCGGCCGCCGCTACAACACCCAGGCCACCGCCCTCACCCGGCAGGGCCGGCTGGCCGTCTATCCCTCCTCCACCGGACAGGAAGCCTGCCAGGTCGCGGCCGGGCTGGTGCTGGAGGACCGCGACTGGCTCTTCCCCAGCTACCGCGACACCCTGGCCGCCGTGGTCCGCGGGCTCGACCCCGTCGACGCCCTGACCCTGCTGCGCGGCGACTGGCACTCCGGGTACGACCCCCACACCCACCGCGTCGCCCCGCTGTGCACCCCGCTGGCCACCCAGCTGCCGCACGCCGTCGGCCTCGCCCACGCCGCCCGCCTCAAGGGCGACGACGTGGTGGCCCTCGCCCTGGTCGGCGACGGCGGCACCAGCGAGGGCGATTTCCACGAGGCCCTCAACTTCGCGGCCGTCTGGCACGCCCCGGTCGTCTTCCTCGTCCAGAACAACGGCTTCGCGATCTCCGTCCCGCTCGCCAAGCAGACCGCCGCGCCCTCCCTCGCCCACAAGGCGGTGGGATACGGGATGCCCGGCCGCCTCGTCGACGGCAATGACGCGGCCGCCGTCCACGAGGTCCTGGCGGAGGCGGTGCGCCGGGCCCGCGGCGGGGGCGGCCCCACCCTGGTCGAGGCGGTCACCTACCGCATCGAGGCGCACACCAACGCCGACGACGCCACCCGCTACCGCCCCGACTCCGAGGTCGAGGCATGGCGCGCCCACGACCCGATAGCGCTCCTGGAGGAGGCCATGCGGGACCGCCATCTGCTGGACGACGAGGGGGTCCGGGCCGCGCGGGAGTCCGCGGAGCGGCTCGCCGCCGATCTGCGGACGCGGATGCACCAGGACCCGGTCCTCGACCCCATGGCGCTCTTCGAGCACGTCTACGCCGACCGGACCAGCCAGTTGCGCGAGCAGGCGGCCCAGCTGCGCGCCGAGCTCGATGCCGAGGCCGCGGACGCCGGGAAGGGGGAGTGATGACCACCGCCGTCGGGGCCGACACCGCCCGTAAGCCCGCCACCATGGCCCAGGCCCTCGGCCGCGCGCTGCGCGACGCCATGGCCGCCGACCCGTCCGTCCATGTCCTCGGCGAGGACGTCGGCACCCTGGGCGGCGTCTTCCGGATCACCGACGGGCTCGCCGAGGAGTTCGGCGAGGACCGCTGCACGGACACGCCGCTGGCCGAGGCGGGCATCCTCGGCACCGCCGTGGGCATGGCGATGTACGGGCTGCGGCCGGTGGTCGAGATGCAGTTCGACGCCTTCGCCTACCCGTCCTTCGAGCAGCTCATCAGCCATGTCTCGCGGATGCGCAACCGCACCCGGGGCGCGATGCCGATGCCGATCACCGTGCGGGTGCCCTATGGGGGCGGCATCGGCGGCGTCGAGCACCACAGCGACTCCTCCGAGATCTACTACATGGCCACCCCCGGCCTCCATGTCGTCGCCCCCGCGACCGTCGCGGACGCCTATGGGTTGCTGCGCGCCGCCATCGCCTCCGACGACCCGGTGATCTTCCTGGAGCCCAAGCGGCTGTACTGGTCCAAGGCCGACTGGTCGGCCGACGCCCCCGAGCAGGTGCCGCCCATCGGGCGCGCGGTGGTGCGCGGGCCCGGCAGCGGCGGTCGGCGCGGCGCCACCTTGATCTCCTACGGCCCCTCCGTGCCGGTGTGCCTCGAGGCCGCCGAGGCGGCCCGGGCCGAGGGCTGGGACCTGGAGGTCGTCGATCTGCGCTCGCTCGTCCCCTTCGACGACGAGACGGTGTGCGCCTCCGTGCTCCGCACCGGCCGCGCGGTCGTCGTCCACGAGTCCACGGGCTTCGGCGGGCCCGGCGGGGAGATCGCCGCCCGGGTCACCGAGCGCTGCTTCCACCATCTGGAGGCGCCCGTGCTGCGGGTGGCCGGATTCGACATCCCCTACCCGCCGCCCATGCTGGAGCGGCACCACCTGCCCGGGGTGGACCGGGTGCTGGACGCCGTCGCCCGGCTCCAGTGGGAGTCGGAGTGGACCGAGGGGAGCGCGGTCCGATGACTGTCGTAAGGGAGTTCACCCTGCCCGATCTGGGCGAGGGGCTGACCGGCGCCGAGATCGTGCGCTGGCTGGTCCAGGTCGGCGATGTGGTCGCGGTCGACCAGCCGGTGGTCGAGGTCGAGACGGCCAAGGCGATGGTGGATGTGCCGTGCCCCTACGGCGGTGTGGTGACGGCCCGTTACGGCGAGGAGGGTGCGGAGGTGCCGGTCGGGGCGCCGCTGATCACGGTCGCCGTGCCCGAGGGCTCGGACGACGGATCCGGTCCGCCGGTCACCGAGAGCGCGATCGACGGGGCGTCGGGCAATGTGCTGGTCGGCTATGGCACGGCCGGTCCCGCCGCGCGGCGCCGCCGCGTTCGGCCCTCCCCCGGGCCGCTGCGCGAGACGCCCACGGCGGCCCCCGGCGGACCGCTGCCGGAGACGGCGGCGGCCCCCGCAGCGCCCTTGCGCGAGACGGCGGCGGCCCCCGCCCCGCCCGTACGCGAGACGGCGGCGGCCCCCGCCGGGCCCCTTCCGGTGATCTCGCCGCTGGTGCGGCGGCTGGCCCGGGAGCACGACGTCGATCTGCGGCAGCTCAGGGGCTCGGGCCCCGAGGGGCTGATTCTGCGGGCGGACGTCGAAAGAGCGGTCGCGGGGGCGGCGCCCGCCCCTGCCGCGCCCGCGCCCGCCGCGCCCGCCCCTGCCGCGCCCGCCCCCGCCGCGCCCCCCGCCCCGGAAGGGGAGCGGGTGCCGCTGCGAGGGGTGCGGGGCGCCGTGGCCGACAAGCTCGCGCGCAGCCGGCGCGAGATCCCCGACGCAACCTGCTGGGTGGACGCCGACGCCACCGAACTGCTCGCCGCCCGTGCGGCGATGAACGCCGGGGACGGGCCCAAGGTCTCCGTGCTCGCCCTCCTGGCCCGTATCTGCACGGCGGCCCTCGCGCGCTTCCCCGAGCTCAACGCCACGGTGGACATGGCGGGCCGGGAGATCATCCGGCTCCCCGACGTCCACCTCGGCTTCGCCGCCCAGACGGACCGGGGTCTGGTGGTCCCGGTGGTGCGCGATGCCCACACGCGGACCGTGGAGGGGCTCTCCGAGGAGATCGCCCGGCTGACCGAGGCCGCGCGGACCGGGACCCTCGCCCCCGCCCAGCTCACCGGCGGCACCTTCACCCTGAACAACTACGGGGTGTTCGGGGTCGACGGCTCGACGCCGATCATCAACCACCCCGAGGCGGCGATGCTCGGGGTCGGGCGGATCTCCCCGAAGCCCTGGGTGCACCAGGGTGAGCTGGCGGTGTGCCAGGTGGTGCAGCTGTCGTTCACCTTCGACCACCGGGTGTGCGACGGGGGCACCGCCGGCGGATTCCTGCGGTTCGTGGCCGACTGCGTGGAGCAGCCCATGATGTTGTTGCGGCGGCTGTAGCGGATGCGCGGCGGCGCCATACTCATGGGGTGACTCCAGGTGCGTATGACGCAGTGATCCTGGCCGGGGGCGCCGCTCGGCGGCTCGGTGGGGTGGACAAGCCCGCGCTGCGGGTGGGCGGGCGAGCCCTGCTCGACCGGGTGCTGGACGCATGCCGCGGCGCCGGGCGGACCGTCGTCGTCGGCCCGCGCAGGCCCACGGCACGGCCGGTGCGGTGGGCCCGGGAGGAGCCCCCCGGCGGCGGCCCGGTCGCGGCCGTCGACGCGGGCATCCGGCAGACCACGGCTCCGGTCGTCCTCGTCCTCTCCGCCGATCTGCCCTTCCTCACCCACGAGACCGTCGAGACCCTCCTCACCGGTCTCCGGGGCGCCGAAGGGGCCGTGCTCATCGACCCCGACGGCCGTGAGCAGCCCCTTGTCGCCGCCTACCGCGCCGAGCCGCTGCGCCGCGAGATCGCCCTCCTCGCCACCGAACACGGCGGCCTCGGCGGGCTGCCCCTCCGCCTCCTCGTCTCCGAGCTGGCCCTGGCCCGCCTCCAGCACTCCACCGCGTCGTTCGACTGCGACACCTGGGAAGACATCACCACGGCTCGAGCGCGCATCAGGGAGCATGGACACGTGTTGGACGAATGGATTGCCGCAGTCAAGGCCGAGCTCGGGATCGACCTGGATGTCGACACCGCGGCCCTACTCGATCTGGCCCGTGACGCCGCACATGGCGTCGCCCGGCCCGCCGCCCCCCTGACCACCTTTCTCGTCGGCTACGCCGCGGCCCAGAAGGGCGGCGGCCCCGAGGCGCTGGCCGCCGCCACCGAGAAGGCCGCGGCGCTGGCGGCGCGTTGGGCCGAGGAGCAGTGACACCTCGCCACCCCCGGGACGGGGACCCGCTCGACCGCGAGGTCGACGAGGCGCTGGCGCTGGCCAATGAATCGCCATCGCGGGGCCCGGAGCCGCTCGGAACGGAAACGGGAGAGGACTGGGCCGACGCCGCCCTCAGCCTGGCCAATGGCCGCCCGGCCCAACCCGCCCGGGAGCGAAGCCCCGGCGACGCCGACGGCACCGGCGATACGGGCGACATCAGCGACACCGGTGACCCGACCCGGACGGACTGGGTCGAGACCGCGCTCGACCTGGCACGGGAGACGGCGGCAGAGCCCGCGGCGGTCCTGGACGCCCAGGGTCACGTACGCCGAAGGCCAGAGGTGTATTCGAGGAGCCGATCTTCGGGTAGTCCGATGTCGGAGGGCACTGGCAGCAAAGGCACGCGGTCCAGGGCCCCCGCCCGTCAGGCCCCGGCCCCGCACCCGAAACGCACCCCCGGCACGTCCACGCCCCACCCGCATCCCTCCATGAACCCACCGCACCGCAGCCCCACCTCCTGGCCCGACGCCCGCGCCATCGCCGCCCGCGCCGCCGTCAAGGAGGCCGCCCACGCCGCCCCGGTGATGCGGCCGCTGTCCGAGGCGCTCGGCCAGGTCCTGGCCGCGCCGCTCGCCGCGCTCACCGATCTGCCGCCCTTCGACACCTCCGCGATGGACGGCTGGGCGCTCTCGGGCCCCGGCCCCTGGCGGCTGCCAACCGGCACGAAGGGCCAGGACCACCCCGGCATCCTCGCCGGACACGGCGAGACGGCCCCCCTCCCCGACGGCCACGCGGTGCGCATCGCCACCGGCGCCCGCGTCCCGCCCGGCGCCACCGCCGTACTGCGCAGCGAGTACGGCACCGACGCGGGCGACGGCTGGCTGCACGCGTCCGCCGCCCACCCCGTCGTCCTCGGCCAGGACATCCGCACCCGCGGCCAGGAGTGCCGCAGCGGCGATCAGCTGCTCCCCGCCGGGACCCTGGTCACCCCCGCCGTCCTGGGCCTGGCCGCCGCTGCCGGGTACGACGAGCTGCCGACGGTGCGCAGGCCGCGCGTCGAGGTGCTGGTCCTCGGCGACGAGCTGCTCACCGAGGGGCTGCCGCACGACGGCCGGATCCGGGACGCGCTGGGGCCGATGGTCGGGCCGTGGCTGCGGGCGCTCGGCGCCGAGGTCGTGGGCACCCGGCGGCTGGCCGACGAGGCGGACGCGGTGTACGCGGCGGTGGCCGAGTCGTCCGCCGACGTCGTCGTGACGACCGGGGGCACGGCCGCGGGCCCCGTGGACCACGTCCACCCCACCCTGCGCCGTTTGGGCGCCGAACTGCTGGTGGACGGGGTGGCGGTGCGCCCCGGCCACCCGATGCTGCTGGCCCGCCTCGCCCGCGAAAACCCCGGGAACCCCGGGAACCCTGGAAAGCCCGGGAACCCCGGAAAGCCCGGGAACCCCGGAGACTCCGAAGGCGTCGAAACCCGCAAAAACCCCAAAACCGCCGAAACCCCCGAACGCCCATCCCGCCCCGCCCGGCATCTGGTGGGGCTCCCCGGCAATCCGCTCGCGGCGGTCTCCGGTCTGCTGACCCTCGCGGAGCCGCTGCTGCGGACGCTGACGGGCCGCCCGGCCCCCGACCCCGGACCGGCCCCGCTGGCCGAGGCCGTGCAGGGGCATCCGCGGGACACCCGGCTGGTCCCCGTGACCTTCCGGCAGGACACAGCCGTGCCGCTGCGCTTCAACGGCCCGGCGATGCTGCGCGGCATCGCGGTGGCCGACGGCCTCGCCGTGATTCCGCCCGGCGGGGCGAAGCGCGGCGTGGAGGTCGACGTACTGGATCTCCCGTGGTCGGCGAGCGCGACGGAGCAACCGAGCCACACGGACCAAGCGCGCCAACGCACGGACCAAGCGCGCCAAGGCACGGGCCGGGCGGCCGACGGCGAGGACATATCCCCCCAGGAGGGCCCGGCGTGAAGCTGCCCAGCCATGACGCGGCCGCCCGCACCCCGGGGGACGGCGGCCACCGCGTCCACCTGCCCCACTTCCCCGCGGGCCCGCTGCGCCAGGTCGTCCGGCGGCTGCTGCTGGCGCTGCTGGTGCTGGTGCTGACGGTGGTCATCGTGTACGTCGACCGCGCCGGCTACCACGACAACTCCGACGAGCGGGTTGACTTCCTCGACTCCGTCTACTACTCGACCGTCACGCTTTCCACGACCGGATACGGCGACATCGTGCCGTACAGCGACAGCGCGCGGCTCAGTAACATCCTGCTGGTCACGCCGCTGCGCGTGCTGTTTCTGATCATCCTGGTCGGCACCACCCTGGAAGTCCTGGCCGAACGCACCCGCGAGCAGTACCGCCTGAACCGCTGGAGGTCAGCGTTGCGTGATCACACCGTTGTCGTCGGCTTCGGTACGAAGGGGCGGTCCGCGGTGCAGACCCTTTGCGCGACGGGCCTGCCCAAGAACCGGGTGGTCGTGGTCGACCCCAACCACAAGGTGATCGAGGCGGCGAACGCCGAGGGGTTCGCGGGGGTGGTCGGCGACGCGACCCGCAGCGATGTGCTGTTGCGGGCGGAGGCGCAGCGCGCCCGCCAGTTCGTGATCGCCACCCAGCGCGATGACACCGCCGTCCTGGTCACGCTGACGGCCCGGCAGCTCAACCGGGGCGCCAACATCGTGGCGGCGGTGCGCGAGGAGGAGAACGCGCCGCTGCTGCGCCAGTCCGGGGCCGACGCGGTGATCACCAGCGCCAGCGCGGCGGGCCGCCTGCTCGGCATGAGCGTGCAGAGCCCGACGGCCGGAGCGGTGATCGAGGACCTGATCCAGCAGGGCACGGGCCTGGACCTGGTGGAGCGCACGGTGGTGAAGGCGGAGGTGGGCAAGTCGGTGCGGGACACGGAGGACCTCGTGGTGTCCGTGCTGCGCGGCCATCGCCTCCTCGCGTACGACGACCCCGACGCCAGCCCGCTGCAGGCGGCCGACCGCTTGATCACGATCGTTCGCGCGCCGATGGTCCAGGAGTAGCCTCGCGGCCATGCATGCGATCACGATTCCCGAACCCGGTGGCCCCGAAGCGCTGGTATGGGCGGAGGTCCCCGATCCCGTGCCCGGTGAGGGCGAGGTCCTGGTCGACGTGGCGGCCGCCGGTGTCAACCGCGCGGATGTGCTCCAGCGCCAGGGCCACTATCCGCCGCCGCCCGGAGCCTCGCCCTACGTCGGTCTGGAGTGCTCGGGCCGGATCTCGGCGCTCGGTCCCGGCGTCACCGGCTGGTCGGTGGGCGACGAGGTGTGCGCCCTGCTCGCGGGCGGTGGATACGCCGAGAAGGTGGCGGTTCCCTCGGGCCAGCTGCTGCCCCTTCCCGAGGGCGTGGACCTGGTCACGGCCGCCGCGCTGCCCGAAGTGACCGCCACCGTCTGGTCCAACGTCTTCATGATCTCCCATCTCCGGCCGGGCGAGACGCTGTTGGCGCACGGCGGATCGAGCGGCATCGGCACCATGGCGATCCAGCTCGCGAAGGCGGTCGGGGCGCGGGTCGCGGTGACCGCGGGCGGCCCGGAGAAGCTGGCCGCCTGCCAGGAGCTCGGCGCCGACATCCTGATCGACTACCGCGAGCAGGACTTCGTCGAGGAGATCCGCCGGGCCACCGACGGCGCGGGCGCGGACGTCATCCTGGACATCCTCGGCGCGAAGTACCTCGCCCGGAATCTGGAGACGCTCGCCGTCAACGGTCGGCTGGCGATCATCGGGCTCCAGGGCGGGGTGAAGGCCGAGCTGAACCTGGCCACCCTGCTGTCCAAGAGCGCCGCCGTGACGGCCACCGGGCTGCGGGGCCGCTCGCTGGCGCAGAAGTCGGCGATCATCGCGGCGGTACGGGAGCATGTCTGGCCGCTGATCGGGGGCGGCCGGGTCCGCCCGATCGTCCACAGCACCGTCCCGATGCGGGAGGCCCCGGAGGCCCACCGGCTGCTGGAGTCCAGCACGCATGTGGGCAAGATCCTGCTGACGACCTGAGCGCCGCGGGCCCGTACGGCGGCGCCGCCGCGAGCCTTACGGCGGCGCCGCGGTCCGCATGGTCGCGACACGGCCCTTACGGCGCTGCCACGGCCCTTACGGCGGATGCCGCGGCCCTTACGGTCGTACCGCGTTCCTTACGGCGGCGTTCAGGATGCCCGGCACCTCCCCCCATGTGACGCTGATCCCGTTACCGCGACGGTTCGGCACGGGAGGGTGACCACCGTGAACCCTGCGACGCTTCGCACACTCCCCGCGGCGGCCCTGCTGGCGGGCACCGCCCTGGCCGCGGCCCCCGCCGCGTCCGCCGCCGCCCCCGCCGACGACGGCGGCGGCGGGCTGGCGGGCACCCGCGCGGGCGAGGGCCGTGCGCACCCCGGCCGCGCCGGGACGCCGACCCCCTCGTCGCCGGACGAGGACCCCACGGCCGACCCGGGGGACGACGAGGGAACCGGGCGGTTCTCGGTGGTGCCCGAGTGGACGCCCTCCTCCCTCCCCGTCCCGCAGCGGCCGGACCGGCACCAGGCGCGCGAATCACTCCCGTCCGGACAGCCTTACGGTGCTCAGCGGACCGCCGCCGAGCCCAGCGGGCGGGCGATGCGGGTGCTGCCGCTGGGCACCGGTCTCGCGCTCACCGGTCTCGGCCTCGGCCTGGCGTTCTTCGGCCTGCGGCTGCGCCGCCGCTGATCACCGCCATTGATCACCACCACTGATCCGATGCCCGCCGCTGACAGCCGTCGCCGGTGATCGGCGCCGAATCCTCGACCCTCGCCCGTCGTACCGGGTGCCGGTGCGGAACAATAGGGGTATGAACCAGCCGATGAACGAACGAGCGCAGGAGAGCCCGCACGTCCTGGTCGTCGGTCCGGACGGCATGGCACTCGGCGGCGTCACTCCTGCTTCTGGCGAGGGCAGTGGTGACGACGAGTCGCGCGAGGTTCCCGTGACGGACATGGTCGAACAGCCGGCGAAGGTCATGCGGATCGGCAGCATGATCAAGCAGCTTCTGGAGGAGGTCCGCGCCGCACCTCTCGACGAGGCCAGCCGGGTCCGGCTCAAGGAGATCCACTCCAGCTCGGTGAAGGAGCTGGAGGACGGGCTGGCCCCCGAGCTGATCGGGGAGCTGGAGCGGCTGTCGCTGCCCTTCACGGACGAGGCGGTGCCCACCGAGGCGGAACTGCGCATCGCCCAGGCTCAGTTGGTCGGCTGGCTGGAGGGGCTGTTCCACGGCATCCAGACCACCCTGTTCGCCCAGCAGATGGCGGCGCGCGCCCAACTGGAGCAGATGCGCCGGGCGCTGCCGCCGGGTATCGGCGGGGGCGAGGAGGACGAGGCCGCGCCCAAGCCGGGCGGCGCCCGCTCGGGGCCGTACCTCTGAGCCGCTGAGCCGCCCTCCGAGCCACGCGCCGGACGCGACCCGGACGCGACCCGGACAGGCACCGGACACAACGAAACGACGCCGCGGGCCTCACCTTCCGATGAGGCCCGCGGCGTCGTCACGCCGGAAGCGGGGTGGGAGCCGCCCCTACTCCGGGTTGCCGGTGGAGACGGTCAGCTCGATGGTGTCCGTCTTGGGGTTGTACGGCTCGTAGTTCCGGTACGTGTAATTGAGGACGGTGCCCTTGCCCCACAGATTCTCGTCCTGGGGCACCACGCGGTACTTCCAGCCCGCCGCGCGGATGCACTTCTTCACCGAGTCGATGTAGAGGTTCTGGAAGTCGGGCACCGAGTACGTGCCCTTCTCGTCGGTGTTCTCGTACGCGTCGGTGCACTTCTTCGCGTCGATGGTCTTGGTCTTGTCGCCCATGCGGAAGCCCGCGGCGGTGTCGGAGGCCGACGGCGACGCCGACTTGCCGCCACCGCCCCCCTTGCTCTCGTCCTTGGAGCCGTCGCCGTCGCCACTGAGCGCGATGACCAGGACCACGGCGATGACGGCGATCGCCGCGACGACGGCCGAGCCTATGATCACGCGCTTGTTGCCGCTGCCACCGCCGCTTCCGGACGGCGTCGAGGGCGAGATGTTGTACGGCGGCGGGGTGCTGGGGCCCTGGTACGACGGCGTCGGGGTCTGGTAGCCCGGCTGCCCCAGCGGGGCCGTGGACGGCGCCTGGGCGGCCGGGGGCGGCGGGGTGGACGGGCCGAAGGCGCCGAACTGCCCGGGGGAGTGCTGCGGCTGGTACGGCGTCTGGACGCTGCCGGGGCCGGGCGCGGGCGTCTGCTGGTCGACCGGCGGGAAGACCGCCGAGCCGACACCGGCACCGCTGCGGGCCGGGGGGCCGCCGCTGATGATGATCGGGGAGGCACCGGTCTGCCCGGTGCGGGCGACTCGCGCGCATTCGTCGCGCATGGCCTCGGCGGTCGGGAAGCGCTCGTTCGGGTTCTTCTTCAGGGCGCGGGCCACCAGCGCGTCCACCGCCGGGGGAATGGACTGGTTGATCGAGGAGGGCGTGACCGGCTCCTCCTGGACGTGCGCGTACGCGATGGCCAGCGGCGAGTCCGCGTCGAAGGGCAGCCGGCCGGTCAGCAGCTCGAAGAGCATGATGCCGACCGAGTACAGGTCGCTGCGGGCGTCCACGCCGCGGCCCAGCGCCTGCTCGGGGGAGAGGTACTGCGGAGTGCCGACGACCATGCCGGTCTGGGTCATGGAGGTGACCCCGGACTGCATGGCGCGGGCGATGCCGAAGTCCATGACTTTGACCACATTACGCTTGGTCATCATCACGTTACCCGGCTTGATGTCGCGGTGGACCAGCCCCATCTCATGGCTGATTTCCAGCGCCGCCAGCACATCGCTGGTGATCTTCAGTGCTTTTTCGGTCGGCATCGCGCCGTATTGCCGGACATCGCCGTCCAGAACCGAGCGCAGCGGCTGACCCTCGACGTACTCCATGACGATGTACGGCATCAGCGAGCCGTCGATGGAGTCCTCGCCGGTGTCGAAGACCGAGACGATATTGGTGTGCGTGAGTTTCGCCACCGCCTGGGCCTCGCGGCGGAACCGCTCGCGGAAGGACTGCTCGCGTCCCAGCTCGGTGTGGAGCGTCTTGATCGCGACCTGGCGGTCCAGCACGGTGTCATAGGCCAGGTGGACGGAGGCCATGCCGCCCTCGCCCAACAGGTCACGCAGCTGATACCGGCCGTTCGCCAGAGAGTGGCCTTGATACCTGCCCGATGCGCCGTACTGGCTCATTTCGTACTTCCCCCTTGGCGCACTCACTACTCTGACGCGCACGTTTCGACGCATTGATCTTGATGTTCTGGATATCGTGGCCAAGTCTGCCCCAGGCCACGGACACGTCAAGCCGCGTTGCCCGTTCCGTGACCGGATGCGCAAGAACCCGTCACGCGATTTGCATCGCTTCACCGTCAACAGGTTTGATGGCCGGTCCATCACCAACCGATACACGGCGCGAAGGCTGTAGCGTGCCTAGCGGGAACCGTACCGCCCGTGGGCGGGGCGATCTCGACCCGACCCCCACCGAGAACGAGACGGCGAGGACCGATGGCACAGACCCAGGGCGCCCATGGGCCCTCCGAACCTGACGCCAGTGGGTCCGGAATGCCGGATACGCCCGAGGTGTGGGGCAACGGAGGACTTGTCGGCGATGGTCGATATCGGCTTACCAGCCGACTCGGCCGCGGCGGTATGGCGGAGGTGTTCGCCGCCGAGGACCTCCGGCTCGGCCGTACGGTCGCGGTGAAGCTGCTCCGCGCCGATCTGGCCGAGGACCCGGTGTCCAAGGCCCGCTTCACCCGCGAGGCACAGTCCGTGGCCGGGCTGAACCACCACGCCGTGGTGGCGGTCTACGACTCCGGCGAGGACACCGTCGGCCAGAACACCGTGCCGTACATCGTCATGGAGCTGGTCGAGGGCCGGACCATCCGCGATCTGCTGCTCAACGCCGAGGCCCCGCCGCCGGACCAGGCACTGATCATCGTCTCCGGGGTGCTGGAGGCGCTCGCCTACAGCCATCAGCACGGCATCGTGCACCGTGACATCAAGCCCGCCAACGTGATCATCACCAACAGCGGCGCGGTCAAGGTCATGGACTTCGGCATCGCCCGCGCCCTGCACGGCGCGCAGTCCACGATGACCCAGACCGGCATGGTCATGGGCACACCGCAGTACCTCTCGCCGGAGCAGGCCCTCGGCAAGGCCGTGGACCACCGCTCCGACCTCTACGCCACCGGCTGCCTGCTCTACGAGCTGCTGGCGCTCCGCCCGCCGTTCACCGGGGAGACCCCGCTGTCGGTGGTGTACCAGCACGTCCAGGACACCCCGGTGCCCCCGTCGGAGACCTCCGGCACCGTGCCGCCGGAGCTGGACGGCCTGGTCATGCGCTCCCTCGCCAAGGACCCGGACGACCGGTTCCAGAGCGCCGAGGAGATGCGCGGGCTGGTCCAGTACGCGCTGCAGATGCTCCACGAGGCCGGCGGCCACACCGGCATGTGGAACACCGGCCCGGTCACCCAGCACCTGGGCGCCGCCACCCCCGCCATGGGCATGCCCGGCGTCGGGGCCACCACCGCGCTGCCGCACCCGGGCCACGGCGAGACCTCCCAGCAGCCGATCGTCACCGGCCCCGGCGGCGGGGGCGGCGGCTACCACGGCGGTTCCGGCCGCGGTAAGGGCCGCGGCAGGATGTGGCTGATCGCGGTGCTCGCGGTGATCGCGGTCGCGGCGGGGGTCGCCTTCGCCCTCCAGATGGGCGACAAGGACGGCGGGAAGCAGCCGAGCAAGCACCAGCCGTCGGTCACCCAGGAGAAGACGGAGAAGCCGACCGACAAGCCGAGCGACGACTCGAGCGACGAGACGGTCCCGAGCGACGACGGGAACACCTCGGGGGGCACGGGCAGCGACTACACCCCGACCGCGAACCCGACGCCGACGTACCAGGACAACCCCACGGACCAGCCGACCGGTCCGGAGACGGACCCGGGCACCGGCGAGCCGACCGGCGAGGAGACCACCCCGGGCGGCGGCGAGGAGACCACCCCGACGACGGACCCGGAGACGGACCCGGGCACCACCGAGCCCACCGGCGGCACGGCGGGCGCCACGGACGGTGGCGCCGGCACCCCCTGACGGCCTGGGGCGCCCCACGGCGCCCCCTCGGCCTCAGCCGTAAGAAGGGCCCCTTCCCAGCGGAAGGCGGCCCTTCAGCCGTAGGAACGCCCGCTCCGGCCGCCGTAGGAACGCCCGCTCCGGCCGCCGCGGGAACGCCCGCTCCGGCCGCCGCGGGAACGCCTCCCCGGCCGCGGAAGGCGCTCCCGTCACCCGCAGAAGGCGTCGCGGACCGCGTCGTACTCCCGGGTCCACCACACCACCAGCGCGGCGGCCGCCGGGAACTGCGGATCGGCGCGCCGGTCCCCGCGCTGGTAGCGCCAGCGCAGCATCCAGAAGTCGTTGAGCCGCTCCCACCACACCCGGTGCACGGCCGCGGCCATCTCGGAGGTCCCGGCCCCCGCCGCGCAGCGGTACGCCCGCGCGTAGGACCGCACCTTGGTGAGCTCCAGGGTGCCGCCGGGCCGTACGAAGAAGATCGCGGCGGCGCGGACCGCCTCCTCGGCGCGCGGCTGCACCCCGAGCCGGTCCCAGTCGACGATGGCGGCCGGTTCCGTGTCGCGGTAGAGCAGGTTCAGCGGGTGGAAGTCGCCGTGCACCCAGCCGGCGACCGGGACGGCGTCCGCCTCGGGGCGGCGGTGGGCGTGCCGCTCCACCAGCGTCCGCCGCTCGACCAGCCGGTGCTCGGCGAGTTCGTCGAAGGTGTCGCGGTTCCGGCGCCCCCGGATCAGCGTGAGCAGCTCGTCGATGACGGCGAAGGTGTCCTCGGGGTCGGCGGCGGCCTCCACGGGCGGCCTGCGGTCGCCCGTACGGGCCCGCATGACGCGCTCCAGACAGGTGTGGACGAGCCCGAGCAGCCCGCCCAGCCGCCAGCACTGCGGGGCGGTCAGCTCGCCGCCGTCGCGGTGCCGCCCGTCGATCCAGGGGTGTAACGCGTAGCAGCGGCCGCCGATGACGGCGACCGTACGGCCGTCGGCGTCCGGGACCGGCGGGGCGACGGGCACCCCGAGCGCCTCCAGCCGCTGGGTGACCCGGTGCTGGCGGGCGATGGCGGTGCGGTCGCCGTCGAGGTGGTGTTTGAGGAAGAACCGGCCACGGGTGGTGGCGAGGCGGTAGCCCCGGTTGAGCAGCCCCTGGGTGAGCGGTTCGCAGGAGACGGCCTCACCGGCGGTGTCATAGCGGCGGAGCAGGGCGCTCAGGGTTTCCCCGTCGGGAGCGGCCTCGGCGGAGTGTACATGTGAGCGCGGCACCTGCCAGATGTTAGATCACCGGACATCACCGCCACGGCCCGCGAAGACGGGGGCACGGCACCCCGGTGTACGGCTGGTTGACCGGGCCGGGCCCGGCCCGGCGTCAAGGCTGGGGGTGTCCGACGGTACGCGTACGCCTGCGGCGGGCTGTTCCCCTCCCGCCCCTTCCCACAACTGGGGCTCCGCCCCAGACCCCGGGATCCAGGGGCGGTGCCCTTGCCGTGCGGCGGAGCCGCCTATCGATGTCGAGGAAGTCCTGCGCCCACGCCCAGGGCCGGGGCGTATCGGCCCGCGTCGCCCCGCCCCGGGGCAGCGCTCCGGTCCCTCGCCGCCCCCTAGCGCTTCTGCGCCTGCGTCGCCTGCATTCGGGCGACGTACGCCGCCGCCTGGGAGCGGCGCTCCATGCCCAGCTTGGAGAGCAGGCTGGAGACATAGTTCTTGATCGTCTTCTCGGCGAGATGCAGCCGCTCGCCGATCGCGCGATTGGTGAGCCCCTCCCCGATCAGCAGCAGGATCCGGCGCTCCTGCTCGGTGAGGGCGGCGAGCTGGTCGTCCGGTTTGGCGGCCGTCTGGCCGCGCAGCCGCTCCAGCACCCGGGCGGTGGCCACCGGGTCGAGCAGCGACCGGCCCGCGGCCACGTCCCGGACGGCGGAGAGCAGTTCGTCGCCGCGGATGTCCTTGAGGACGTAGCCGGAGGCGCCCGCGATGATGGCGTCGAAGAGCGCCTCGTCGTCGGCGAAGGAGGTGAGCATCATGCAGCGGACGCTCTCGTCCCGGGCGCGGATCTCCCGGCAGACCTCGACCCCGCTGCGGTCGGGCAGCCGGATGTCCAGGACGGCGACGTCCGGGCGGGCGGCGGGGATGCGGGCCAGCGCGTCGGCCGCGGTGCCCGCCTCGCCGACCACCTCCATGTCCGGCTCGCCCGCGAGCAGGTCTCGTACGCCGCGTCGGACGACTTCATGGTCGTCGACCAGGAAAATACCTATTTTTCCTTCTTCGCGCACGGATCCAGTCTCACACACGAAGTCTTCCCGCGTCGTTGTCCAGCGGGATACCGTGCGCTTGTCCGGCGGCCTGCGGGGCTGTGACCAGTGGATGTTTCCCCACCCGCGCGATTTACTTGGAAATCCAAGCAAAATTGCAGGTCAGGTGGGGTTTCGCAGACATGCGACGCACTGGGTAACGTGCCTTGTGCAGGGCCAGCCGCCGGGAACCTGTCACGCCCGGTCATGCTCCGGCGCACCCACCCCGTGCGCCGTGGCGTAACGGGCGAGCCGCAACTGGCCGCCGGCGGATCCCGGAGGCCGGACAGACGGAGGAGCACACGTGACCGTGGAGAGCACTGCCGCGCGCAAGCCGCGCCGCAGCGGAGCCAAGCGCAGCACCACCGCGCGGGACACCAAGAAGCAGCCTGCGGGCCAGACCGAACTCGTACAGCTGCTGACCCCCGAGGGCGAGCGTGTCGAGCACCCCGAGTACGCCATCGACCCCACCCCGGAGGAGCTGCGCGGTCTGTACCGGGACATGGTGCTGACACGGCGGTTCGACGCCGAGGCCACCACCCTGCAGCGCCAGGGCGAACTGGGCCTGTGGGCCTCGCTGCTCGGCCAGGAGGCGGCGCAGATCGGCTCCGGCCGGGCGCTGAACGACGCCGACTACGTCTTCCCCACCTACCGCGAGCACGGAGTGGCCTGGTGCCGGGGCGTCGACCCGACCAATCTGCTGGGGATGTTCCGTGGGGTGAACCACGGCGGCTGGGACCCGAACAGCAACAACTTCCACCTGTACACCATCGTGATCGGCTCGCAGACGCTGCACGCGACCGGCTACGCGATGGGCGTGGCCAAGGACGGCGCGGACGCCGCGGTCCTGGCCTACTTCGGCGACGGCGCCTCCAGCCAGGGCGATGTCGCCGAATCGTTCACCTTCTCCGCGGTCTACAACGCCCCGGTCGTCTTCTTCTGCCAGAACAACCAGTGGGCCATCTCCGAGCCCACCGAGAAGCAGACCCGGGTGCCGCTCTACCAGCGCGCCCAGGGCTTCGGCTTCCCCGGGGTGCGGGTGGACGGCAATGACGTGCTCGCCTGTCTGGCCGTCACCAAGGCCGCGCTGGAGCGGGCGCGCACCGGGCAGGGCCCGATGCTCATCGAGGCGTTCACCTACCGCATGGGCGCCCACACCACCTCCGACGACCCCACGCGCTACCGCTCGCCCGAGGAGCGGGAGCTGTGGGAGACCAAGGACCCGATCCTGCGGCTGCGCACCCTGCTGACCCGCGAGGGCCTGGCCGACGACGCGTACTTCGCCGACCTCGAGCGGGAGAGCGACGCGCTGGCCAAGCGGGTTCGGGACGCCGTACGGGCCATGCCCGACCCCGAGGACATGGCGATGTTCGAGCACATCTACGCCGACGGGCACGCGCTCGTCGACGAGGAGCGGGCGCAGTTCGCCGAGTACCAGGCTTCGTTCGTCACCGCTGAGGAAGGCATCTGACATGGCCGCCGAGAAGATGTCGCTCTCCAAGGCGATCAACGCGTCCCTGCGGACGGCCCTCGAGACCGACCCCAAGGTCCTGATCATGGGCGAGGACGTCGGCAAGCTGGGGGGCGTCTTCCGCGTCACCGACGGGCTCCAGAAGGACTTCGGCGAGGACCGGGTCATCGACACCCCGCTCGCCGAGTCCGGCATCGTGGGCACCGCGATCGGGCTCGCGCTGCGCGGCTACCGCCCGGTGGTGGAGATCCAGTTCGACGGTTTCGTCTTCCCCGCCTACGACCAGATCGTCACCCAGCTCGCCAAGATGCACGCACGCTCGCTCGGCAAGGTCAAGCTGCCGGTCGTCGTCCGCATTCCGTACGGCGGCGGCATCGGCGCGGTGGAGCACCACAGCGAGTCGCCGGAGGCGCTGTTCGCGCATGTGGCGGGGCTGAAGGTGGTCTCGCCGGCCAACGCCTCCGACGCCTACTGGATGCTCCAGCAGGCCATCGACAGCGATGACCCGGTGATCTACTTCGAGCCCAAGCGCCGCTACCACGACAAGTCCGAGGTCGACACCGCCGCGATCCCCGGCCCGCTGCACGCCGCCCGGGTGGTGCGGCCGGGGACGGACCTGACGCTCGCGGCCTACGGCCCGATGGTGAAGGTCGCCCTGGACGCCGCCGCGGCCGCTGCCGAGGAGGGCAAGTCGATCGAGGTCATGGATCTGCGGTCGATGTCGCCGATCGACTTCGACACCATCCAGCGGTCCGTGGAGCGGACGGGGCGGCTGGTCGTCGTCCACGAGGCACCGGTATTCCTGGGCACCGGATCGGAGATCGCCGCGCGCATCACCGAGAGGTGCTTCTATCACCTCCAGGCCCCGGTGCTGCGGGTCGGCGGCTTCCACTCGCCGTACCCGCCGTCACGGCTCGAGGACGAGTACCTTCCGGGGCTGGACCGGGTGCTCGACGCCGTAGACCGCGCGTTGGCGTACTGAAGGGCTTGAGGAGATCGTGACGATGACCGCAGTCGAACAGCGCTTCCGTGAGTTCAAGATGCCCGATGTGGGCGAGGGGCTGACCGAGGCCGAGATCCTCAAGTGGTTCGTGGCGCCGGGTGACACCGTGACCGACGGCCAGGTGGTGTGCGAGGTCGAGACCGCCAAGGCCGCCGTCGAGCTGCCCATCCCCTTCGACGGCGTGGTGCACGAGCTGCGCTTCGACGAGGGCACCACCGTGGACGTGGGCACGCCGATCATCTCGGTGGACACCAACCCCGGGGCGGGGGAGGCGGCGCCCCAGGCCGCTCCCGCCGCGGAGGCCCCCGCCACCGAGGAGCCGGCCGCCGCCGAGCCCGAGGAGAAGGAGGGTCGCCAGGCCAATCTGGTCGGCTACGGGGCGGCGCCCGCCTCCACCAAGCGCCGTCCGCGCAGGCCCCTGCCGGGCCTCCAGCGGTCCGCGCCCGCTCCCTCCGCCGGGGCGCCCGCGCCCCAGGCGCCCGCCCCCGCGCCCGCGCGCCCCGAGGCGGCGCCCGCGCCCTCGCCCTCGCCCGAGCTGAACGGCAGCGGCCGGACCGCGCGGCCGCTGGCCAAGCCGCCGGTCCGCAAGCTGGCCAAGGACCTGGGCATCGACCTGGAGACGGTCACCCCGAGCGGGGCGGACGGGATCATCACCCGCGAGGACGTCCACGCGGCCGCCGAGGCCGTCCAGACGGCCCGGGAGACGCCCGCGGCGGCCCCGTCCGCGGCCGTCACGGCCGTGGCGGGCCGGGAGCGCCGGGTGCCCGTGAAGGGCGTACGGAAGGCCACCGCGCAGGCGATGGTCCACAGCGCCTTCACCGCCCCGCACGTGACCGAGTTCGTGACGGTCGACGTGACCCGCACGATGAAGCTCGTGGCCGACCTCAAGCAGGACCCGGAGCTGTCCGGGCTGCGGGTCAACCCGCTGCTGCTGGTCGCCAAGGCCCTGCTGGTGGCCATCCGGCGCAACCCGGACATCAACGCCACCTGGGACGAGGACAACCAGGAGATCGTCTACAAGGACTACGTCAATCTGGGCATCGCGGCGGCCACGCCGCGCGGGCTGATCGTCCCCAACATCAAGGACGCCCACGACAAGACCCTGCCCGAGCTGGCGTCCGCCCTGGGCGAGCTGGTCACCACCGCCCGTGAGGGCAAGACCACCCCGGCCGCGATGTCCGGCGGCACGATCACCATCACCAACGTCGGCGTCTTCGGCATCGACGCGGGCACCCCGATCATCAACCCCGGGGAGTCCGCGATCCTCGCCTTCGGCGCGGTCAAGCTCCAGCCGTGGGTCCACAAGGGCGAGGTCAAGCCGCGCCAGGTGACCACGCTGGCGCTCTCCTTCGACCACCGGCTGGTCGACGGCGAACTGGGCTCCAAGGTGCTCGCGGACGTCGCGGCCGTCCTGGAGCGCCCCAAGCGGCTCATTACGTGGACTTGATTTTTTAAGGCTCGGTTCGCCTCCACAGCGGGGGCACCCGAGCGTAATAGGCGCCCATCCCCCGTCCGCATCGCGGACGGGGGATGAGTGCGCATGCATCTTGTATCTATGATGTGCGCATCATGAGTCCCGCCGATACGGCCACCAAGCCGCCCCCTGCCGCCGAACGCGTCTACCACCACGTCAAACAAGCCGTCCTCGACCGCCGCTACGAGGGCGGCACACTGCTGAGCGAGGGTGAACTCGCGGACGCCGTCGGAGTCTCCCGCACCCCCGTCCGGGAGGCGCTGCTGCGCCTGGAGGCCGAGGGGCTGCTCAAGCTCTATCCGAAGAAGGGCGCCCTGGTGCTGCCCGTCTCCTCCCAGGAGATCGCGGACGTGGTCGAGACCCGGCTGCTGGTGGAGCAGCACGCGGTCGCCAAGGTCGTCCCGGCGGGCGGACAGCTCCTGGCCCGGCTCGAGGAGCTGCTGGAGGAGCAGAGGGTGCACGCCGCGGCCGGGGACCTGGCCGCCTTCGCGGCCGCCGACCGCTGCTTCCACGCGGCGATCGTCCGGGCGGCGGGAAACGCCATCCTGGCGCAGCTGTACGACCAGTTGAGGGACCGCCAGCTACGGATGGGCGTGGCCACCATGCACGCCGAGCCCGACCGCATCGCCAAGAACATCACCGAGCACACGGAGATCCTCCAGGCCCTGCGCGCCGGGGACGCCGGTTTCGCGTCCGGTCTTGTGCAGCGCCACATCAGCTGGGTGAACAACCTCGCCCGGGGTGAGGTGCGATGACCTCGGCCCAGTTGCCCGGTGATCCACCCGGCGGACGTCGTGCCGTCGCCGTATGGGGCCTGGGCGTCGCCGTCTACTTCGTCGCCATCACCTTTCGCACCAGCCTCGGCGTCGCCGGTATCGACGCCGCCGAGCGCTTCCACATCAACTCCTCGGCGCTGTCGACCTTCTCCATCCTCCAGGTGCTGGTCTACGCCGGGATGCAGATACCGGTCGGGCTCATGGTCGACCGTCTCGGCACCCGTAAGGTGCTCATGCTCGGCGTGGTGCTCTTCACCCTGGGGCAGTTCGGCTTCGCGCTCTCCCACTCGTACACGATGGCGCTGGTCTCCCGGGCGCTGCTCGGCTGTGGTGACGCGATGACCTTCATCAGCGTGCTGCGGCTCGGTTCGCGCTGGTTCCCGGCCCGCCGGGGGCCGATGATCGCCCAGGTCGCCGCGCTCTTCGGCATGGCGGGCAACCTGGTCTCCACGCTGGTGATCGCCCGGGCGCTGCACAGCGCCGGCTGGACCACGACCTTCGCGGGCAGCGCGCTCGGCGGGGTGGCCGTCTTCGTCCTGGTGCTGTTCTTCCTCAAGGACCACCCGGAGGGCTTCGAGCCCGCGCCCGCCTCCCACATGGGCGCCGACTACGTCCGCCGGCAGATCGCGGACGCCTGGCGCGAGCCCGGCACCCGGCTCGGCATGTGGGTGCACTTCACCACCCAGTTCCCGGCGATGGTCTTCCTGCTGCTGTGGGGGATGCCGTTCCTGGTCGAGGCCGAGGGGCTGTCCCGGGCGACCGCGGGTCAGCTGCTGACCCTGGTGGTGCTGTCCAACATGGCGGTCGGCCTGGTCTACGGCCAGGTGATCGCCCGGCACCACGCCGCCCGCGCCCCGCTGGCCCTCGGCACGGTCGCCGCCACCGCGCTGCTGTGGGGCACCGTGCTGCTCTGGCCGTCCGCCCACGCGCCCATGTGGCTGCTGATCGTCCTGTGCGTGGTGCTCGGCGCCTGCGGGCCCGCGTCGATGATCGGCTTCGACTTCGCCCGGCCCGCCAATCCGCCCGAGCGGATCGGCACCGCCTCGGGAATCGTCAACATGGGCGGCTTCACGGCCTCGATGACCACCCTGCTGGCCGTCGGCGTCCTGCTGGACCTGACCGGCGAGAACTTCCGGATCGCGTTCGCCTCGGTGTTCGTGCTCCAGGCGCTCGGCCTCACCCAGATCCTGCGGCTGCGCGGACGGGCGCACCGCCGGGAGCGCGAGCGCGTGGTCGCGAGCCGCGTCGAGGCGGTGCACGTACCGGCGTGACGCCGTGGCCCTCCGGTCCCCGGAGCGCTACGGAGTGATCGCGAAGTGCTGGAGGATCGCTTCCGCCAGCTGCTGGTCGCCCTCGATCTTCAGCCGCTCCGAGACCGCCTCGGGCCGCACCCGTCCACAGGCCAGCCGGACGTAGGTCTCCCAGTCCAGGGCGAGGGTCACCGTCGGCCCCAGCGAGACGCTGCCGTCGATGGTGCCCCGGCCGTCCGCGTCGACCCTTACCGTCCGCATGAACTCCATCGGGCCGTGCACATCGAAGACGACGGCCGACTGGGGCGCCGCGCCCGCGTCCTTGGCGACCACCTTCGGCAGCCCCGACAGCAGCAGGTCACGGGTGATCGTGGCGCCCGGCGAGTCGAGGTTGCCCGGCTTGTTCAGGGCCCGGCGCAGATCCTGTTCGTGCACCCAGATGTCGAAGGCCCGCCGCGTCAGGGCCTCCCCCAGCGTCACCTCGGTGCCGCCGGGCCAGCGCACCATGGCGTCCGGATCGCGCTTCTCGTTCCGCAGCTGGCGGCCCCGCCGGATGACGGTGTACTCCAGCTCGGAGGTCATCTCGGGCGCGGTGTGGCAGCGCCGGACGTCGACCTGGACCTCCATGTACCGCGACAGCTCGTTGGTGACGTGGTAGAGGTCGCGCGGCAGGGTGTGGATGGGGCGGGGATCGCCGAGCATCTCGCATTCGAGGCCGATCACATGCGAGACGACGTCCCGTACCGACCATCCCGGGCACTCGGTGGCGCGGTTCCACTCGCTCTCCGCTAGCGGATTGACCAACTCCGATATCGCGTCGATGGAGTGGGTCCAGGCGTCGATGGAGGTCTGAAGGCTGGGATGGACGGTCACGGGACCCCTCGGGCGGTTGGTGCGCGGGCTGGGTGCTGGTGTGTGCGTTCAAGTTACGCTGCCCACGAGCGCACGGGCAGTGCTTTCCGGTCTGATCGTAGGCCCGGATCGGCGGCTCGCGGCCTGCCCGCGATGGTAGTGTGCGCCCGCCCCGGCCTTATCTCCGGACAGACCCGTACGCATCGGTGGAAAGCCGCCGGGGCGGGGGAATGGCACGACCGGGACTGCTGTTTCATGGGGACATGGCTTCACGTGCACGCGTCCGCGCCCCCGAGCTGATCGGCCGGGGCGGCTGGCTCAACACCGGCGTTACCGACCTCACCCTCACCGACCTGCGAGGACGCATCGTCATCCTCGACTTCTGGACGTTCTGCTGTGTGAACTGCCTGCATGTCCTGGACGAGCTTCGCGAGCTGGAGGAGAAGCACCGCGACACCGTGGTGATCGTCGGGGTGCACTCGCCGAAGTTCGTCCACGAGGCCGAGCACCAGGCGGTCGTGGACGCGGTCGAGCGCTACGAGGTGCACCACCCGGTCCTGGACGACCCCGAGCTGGCCACCTGGAAGCAATACGCCGTACGGGCCTGGCCCACCCTCGTCGTCATCGACCCCGAGGGCTATGTGGTGGCCCAGCACGCGGGCGAGGGCCATGCCCACGCCCTGGAGACCCTCGTGGGGCAGCTGGAGGCCGAGCACGCCGCCAAGGGCACCCTGCGGCGCGGCGACGGTCCATATGTGCCCCCGGAGCCGGTCCCCACCGAGCTGCGCTTCCCCGGTAAGGCGCTGCTGCTGCCCGGCGGCACCTTCCTCGTCTCGGACACCACCCGCCATCAACTGGTGGAGCTCGCGGCGGACGGCGAGAGCGTGGTGCGGCGGATCGGCGCGGGCGAGCGCGGCCTTACCGACGGCACGAGCGAGCGGGCGCGCTTCAGCGAGCCCCAGGGGCTCGCCCTGCTCCCCGACGGCACCGTGGCCGTCGCCGACACCGTGAACCACGCGCTGCGCCGCTTCGACCCGGCCACCGGCGAGGTCACCACGCTCGCCGGGACCGGCCGCCAGTGGTGGCAGGGGTCGCCCACCGAGGGGCCCGCCCGCGAGGTCGACCTGTCCTCCCCCTGGGACGTGGCCTGGTTCGCCGGCCGGCTGTGGATCGCCATGGCGGGCATCCACCAGCTGTGGACCTACGACCCGGAGGCCGGGACCGTACGGGCCGCCGCCGGGACCACCAACGAGGGCCTGGTCGACGGTCCGGCCGAGGAGGCGTGGTTCGCCCAGCCCTCCGGGCTCGCCGCCACCGAGGACCGGCTGTGGATCGCGGACTCCGAGACGTCGGCGGTGCGCTACGTCGAGCGCGACGGTAAGGGCTTCACGGTCCGTACGGCCGTCGGCACCGGGCTCTTCGACTTCGGCCACCGGGACGGCGCCGCCGTTTCCGCGCTGCTCCAGCATCCGCTGGGCGTCACCGCGCTGCCCGACGGCTCGGTGGCGATCTCGGACACCTACAACCACGCGCTGCGCCGCTACGACCCGGCCACCGGCGAGGTCTCCACGCTCGCCACGGATCTGCGCGAGCCCTCCGGCGCGGTCCTGGCCGACGGGGACATCGTCGTGGTGGAGTCCGCCCGGCACCGGCTGACCCGGCTGCGGCTGCCTGAGGAGGCCGTGAGGGTCGAGGCGGTGGCCCACCGCACCCAGCGCGCCGCGACCGACATCGCCCCGGGGACGCTCCGGCTGGACGTGGTCTTCCAGGCGCCGGAGGGGCAGAAGCTGGACACCCGCTACGGCCCCTCCACCCGGCTGCTGGTCAGCTCCACCCCGCCGGAGCTGCTGGCCGGGGGCGACGGAGCGGGGACGGATCTGAGCCGTGAGCTCGTCCTTACGGCGGGCGTGACCGAGGGCGTGCTGCACGTCTCGGCGATGGCCGCCTCCTGTGACGACGACCCGGCCAACGAGTACCCGGCCTGCCATGTGCACCAGCAGGACTGGGGCGTCCCCGTGCGGGTCACCGAGGGCGGCGCGAACCGGCTGCCGTTGGTGCTCGCCGGGATGGACGACTGAAACCTGACGGGCCGGGACACGACGGGCCGATCCCCGACCGGCTGAGTTCTGACCAGGGGTCAGCCGGGGCAGTTGGGCAGCGTGGAGTACTGCACCTGGTCCTGGCGGATCCGGATGCCCGGCACTCACATCCGCTCGCCGTCCTTGGCGACGCGGAACCACATGGGGGCCGAGCCGCCCTTTGGGACGTCCCATCCGCGCCCACCCCTGACGACCTGCCAAAACGCCCACGGAGACGGCCGGATGCGGGACGGAGAAGGCCGTGCCGTGGGACATGACGAGACGGCCCCCGCCGGAGCGGGGGCCGTCCGGGGCAGGTAGCCGGGGGGAGGCGGCTACCTGTCCGGCTGGGTGGCTCGGAGTCGAGCGGTCACCGGAACGGAAGGGTGGGGGCGGTCACCAGATGGGCGCGGTCACCAGAGCAGGGCGTCGGAGGCGTCGCTCTGCCAGTAGCCGACCTCCGCCCCGCGGCCGACGTCCACCGAGTCGCCGGGGAGGTCGACGGCGCGGCGGCCGTCCCCGCCGGGGAGGGAGACGGTCAGCCCGGTGGCCTTGACGCCGTCGGCCGGGTCGTCCGCCGCAGAGGTGGTCAGGCCCGCGTAGCCGCTCTCGCCGGGGGCCAGCGTGACGGCCGTCTGGGGCCGGGTGTCCGCGGCCTCCGGCACGGCCGGGCCCGCCTCGTCGAACCGCACCGCGGGGAAGCCGGTGAGACGGCAGGGCGCGCCGGACTGGTTGGTGATCTGCAGCAGGAGGTGGCCGGCCGGGCGGGGGACGGAGGTGACGCCCACCGACATCGTGTCGAGGCGGCAGATCCTGGCCTCCCCCTCGACGCCGCTGTCGGCCCGCAGACCGCCCTGGGCCCCGGCGTCGGCCCCGCCCGCCACCGTGTCCCGCGCGGCCCGCTGGGCGCCGCCCTGGAGGCCGTCCTCGTGGGCGGCGGGGACGGCGGGGGCGATGCTCTCCGCCGCGCCGGCCGTCCGCACGCCCGACGCGTCGGCCGTGCCGCACGCCGCGAGGGTGATGCCCGCGGCGACGACTGTCAGTCCGGCCGCGACCGAGCGCAGGGTGCCGGCGCGGTGGGCGAGGCGAGCGGTGGTGAGCGGCATGGCGGGTCTCCCCTCAGCGGGCGTTCGGGCGTCTTCCGTTTTCCGGTACGGCTCAAGCCTGTCCGGACCCGCTGCCGTTCGGCTGGTGAACGGCTGCCGCCCGCTAACGCCTCGCTAACGCCCCGCTGTTCGCCCTTGTCAGGGCCTGCTTCGCCGTCGGCCACCGGGGCGCGGGAGGAGGCGATGGCCTCCTCGGACGCGGCGGCCGCACCAGCCCCCACCCACCGCCGGGGGCGCCCCCTGCGCGTGGCCGGGCGCCCCCTTCGACGACGGACCCTAGGCCCCCTGTGACGGCCCGCCAGGGGCTCCGCCGGGCGCCTCGCCGGGGGTGTCGCCGCGGTCGCTGCCGTCGCCCTGGGCGAAGAGCTTCACCAGGTCGCTCATCACGTAGCGGTTGGTGGCCTCCTCGTCCAGCAGGTGCATCTCCGCCAGCCGCTCCAGGGAGTCCTGGATCAGCTCGGGGTCCGCGCCCGACAGCGCGGCCGCCTCGGCGGTGTTGACCTCCCGCGCGAAACCGGCGCCCAGGGCCCGCAGTAGCTGCGCGTCGTCCGCCGAGAGCCGGGCCACCGAATTGCGCAGCGCGGCGGCCACTCCGGTGTCCTCCGCCGACAGCAGCGCGAGCCGGCGGCGCTCGTCGCGCAGCGCGGTGGCCAGCCGGGCCAGCCGCCAGCGGGGCCGCGCCATGAGCTGGGCGGAGGCGGCGCGCAGCGCCAGCGGCAGCCCGTCGCACAGCGCCACCAGCTCCCGCGCGGCCTCCGGGTCCTCGGCGACCCGGGCGGGCCCCAGCAGCGTGCCCAGCAGGCCCACCCCGTCCTCGGGGCCGAGGGCGTGCAGCCGCACCGGTCGGGCGGCGTCGGTGGCGATCAGCCCGTCCAGCCTGCTGCGGCTGGTGACCAGCGTGGCGCACTGGGGGCCGCCGGGCAGCAGCGGGCGCACCTGGGCGGAGCTGCCCGCGTTGTCCAGCACCACCAGCAGCCGGCGGCGGGCGGCCAGCGAGCGGTACAGCGCGGAGGCGGCCTCGGGCGAGGTGGGGATCTGCTCGGCCGGGGTGCCGAGGGCCAGCAGGAACTCGCGCAGCACCTCGGCGGGCACCACCGCCTCGCCGCCGCTGAAGCCGCGCAGATCCGCGAAGAGCCGTCCGTCCGGGAAGGCAGCGGCGTGGGCATGGCCCCAGTGGACCGCCAGACCGGTCTTGCCGACCCCGGCGGGCCCGGTGAGCAGCGCGATACCGCCCGCCTGGGGGTAGCCGCCGGAGCCGCCCGCGGCGCCGCCCTGGGCCGGTTCGGCGGTGCCCAGGGTCAGCCGGGTCAGCTCGGCCAGCTCCGCGCCCCGGCCGTGGAAGCCCGCCGGGGGCCGGGGGAGCAGCTCGGGCACGGGCGCGGGGGCCGAGGACGGCGGCTGCTGCGGGGTGGCCTGCTGTGCGCCCGGCTGCCCGGCGGCACCCGGCTGCTGCCCGACGGCCTCGGCGCCGCCCCGCGGTCCGTCCGCCGTGGGGGCCGCCCGCAGGATCTCCTGGTACGCGGCGCTCAGCCGCTGGCCCGGGTCGACCCCCAGGTCGTCGTCGAGCAGTTGCCGGGTGCGGTGGAACCAGGCGATCGCGTCGGACTGCCGCCCGGAGCGGTACAGCGCCAGCATCAGGGCGGCGATCAGCCCCTCGCGCAGCGGGTTGGCGACGGCGGCGGGATGCAGGGCGCGCACTGCCTGCTCATGCTCGCCCAGGCCCTCGTGCGCCCGCGCCAGGGCCTCCACGGCGCTCAGCCGCCGCTCCTCCAGGGCGTGCGCGGCCGCCGCGAACGGCGGGCTGGCCACGGTCCCGGTGAGCGCCGGGCCGCGCCACAGGCCGAGCGCCTGGCGGAGCAGCTGGACGGCCTCGCCGGGGGCGGACTCCGGGCTGGCCTGGGCGGTCAGCTGGTCGAAGCGCTGGGTGTCGATCAGGGATTCGGGGATGCGCAGCAGATAGGCGGAGCTGTGGGTGGTCAGCTCGACGCCGTGGTCCTCGGCGCCGCCCTCGGCCAGGGCCGCGCGGAGCCGGGAGACATGGCCCTGGATGACGGTCCGGGCGTGGGCGGGCGGCTCGTCCTCCCACAGGCTGGATATCAACTGGTCCACGGACACCGTCGCGTTGGGCCGCAGCAGCAGCATCGCCAGCACGCTGCGCCGTTTGGCGGGCCCCAGCGGAAGCTCGACGGGCGCTGCTTGCGGACCCGCGGTGACGGTCACCGGGCCCAGCAGGGAGAAGTCCAACTCAAGCCCCCAGAAAGGCGTGCAGTGCCTTGGCCAGCAGCCGCGGGTCCTGTGCTCCGCACAGCTCCCGGGCCGAGTG
The DNA here is from genome assembly GCF_055597465.1 of Streptomyces yongxingensis. NCBI lineage: Bacteria > Bacillati > Actinomycetota > Actinomycetes > Kitasatosporales > Streptomycetaceae > Streptomyces > Streptomyces yongxingensis. The sequence goes on along the minus strand of NZ_CM145717.1, from coordinate 5,629,475 downwards.
CATGGACAGGATCGCGATGCCGATGTCGACGGTGGCGATGCCGTGCCGGGCGGCGGTGATCGGCCCGATCGTGGTGCCGCACGGCATCGAGTTGTGGGAGACGAAGCTCTGCCAGGGGACGCCGGCGCGCTCGCAGGCGGCGGCGAAGACGGCTCTCCCGGCGCCGTCGGTGGCATATCTCTGGTTGACGTTCACCTTCAGGATCGGGCCGCCGTTGGGCCGCGGGTGGTGGCCCGGCTCATGGCGCTCGGCGTAGTTGGGGTGGACGGCGTGGCCGGTGTCGGAGGACAGGCAGACGGTGCCCGCGAAGGCCCGCGCCCGCTCCTCGTAGGCCCCGCCGCGGGCGAAGACCGAGCGCTCCAGCACCGTGCCGAGCAGCGGCCCGTCGGCGCCGGTGTCGGACTGGCTGCCGTTCTCCTCGTGGTCGAAGGCGGCCAGCACGGGGATGTACGGCAGCTCCTGGCCCGCGGCGGCGGCGATGAGCGCGGCCGTACCGGCGTGCACGGAGACCAGGTTGTCCATCCGGGGCCCGGCGACCAGCTCGCGGTCCCGGCCGAGGTAGGCGGGCGGCTCGACGCTGTGGGTCATCAGGTCCCACCCGGCGATCTCCTCGGCCGCGACCCCGGTCTCCTCGGCGACGAAGCGGATCAGGTCGCCCTCCTCGACGCTCCCGAGCCCCCAGATGGGCGTCATATGGCGCTGCTTGTCGAGCTTGAGGCCCTCGGTGTTGACCGATCTGTCGAGGTGCACGGCGAGCTGGGGCACGCGCATCAACGGCCGGTCGACGGTGACGAGGTGGTGGGATCCGTCCCTGAGGGTGATCCGGCCAGAGAGCCCGAGGTCGCGGTCGAGCCAGGTGTTGAGCAGCGCCCCGCCGTAGATCTCGACGGCGATCTGCCGCCAGCCGTGCGCCCCGGTGTCGGGAATGGGCTTCACGCGCAAATTGGGAGAGTCGGTGTGAGCGCCCACAATCCGGTACGGAGTGGCGGGGCCCGCCCCCTCGGGGACGTACCAGGCGATGATCGCGCCGCCGCGCAGCACGAACCGTCCACCGGCCGCCCCGTCCCAGGGCGCGGTCTCCTCGATCCGGCGGAACCCGGCCTTCTCCAGCCGCTCCGCGGCGCTCGCCACGGCGTGGTACGGCGAGGGGCTGGCGCGGAGGAAGGACATCAGGTCATCGGTGTGGCCGCGGTCGATGCCGGGTTGTGCGCTCATGTGCTCAGCATAGATTCGCCGGGGGGCGGCTCGCCCTGGTACGGGAGCGGCATCCATCCGTGGGGCCACGTTGATCCAATCTGATGAAAGCACGTCAGCTAAGGCGAGAAGTCGGGCGAATCGGTCGATATTCCCCTTGACTGAGCAACGTCGCACTGAGTCGTAACTCGAGGGGATACCGGATGCGCGTTCTTCGACACCTGCTTGTCGTCCTGGGGTCGCTGCTGCTGCTGTGTGCCGGCGGACCGGCCATGGCCGAGCCCGTCACGGACTTCACCGCGGGACTGGCCCCCGTGGCCTCCCCGGAGCCGACGGCGGCGCCCTCACCCGGCACCCGGCCGGGAGGCGACGGGGACGGTGAGGGCAAGGGTCACCCTCCCTGTCCCGGTACGGACCGCATCGGGGGGACCAACACCGCACCGAATCCTCCGCTCGACCGCTACTACAAGGGCGACTGGCGGCTCGGACCCGCTCAGCTCCCCCGCTACGGCGCGATCGGGCGCATGCTCGAAGGCTATGAACGACTCGACCACTTCTCCACCGCCTCCTCGTTCCTCAACTGTTACTGGAATGAGCAGACGAACGGCTGGTGGTTCCCGTACCCCGACGGCTGGGTGCTGCTCAACGGGTCGCCCCTGCACACCACCGTCCGGCTGAAGGTCGGCCAGAAGGTCGACTTGTTCGGGAGCGGTTTCGGCCACTTCCTCGCCCCGGCGGGCACGCCCTACGCGGAGCGCGCGCTGCCGCCCAGCAACCTCAACACCCTCGACCCGGCGTATCCGCACGGCTATCACCTCTACGAGGTCACCGAACCCTTCCTGGTCGAGGGCGGCCCCATCCGGCCCTGGTTCGGCCAACCCGGTTTGGGACTGCAATATCTGACCGGGCCTTCGATCCCCCAACTCGTCGCGGCCGGTAATCTCCGCCCGCTCAACTGAGGGCGGATCCTGGACCGGTGGACAGAACGGAACTCGTCCGGACCCTCCGCGACGAGCAGGTGCCGGACGCGCTGTACGACATCCCGGGCGTGCAGGACATCCCGGTGCAGCCGGACGCGTACTACTACCTGCGGCCCGCTCCGGACGGCGGCTGGGAGACCGGCCTGCGGGAGCGGTCCCTGGACCGGGACACCAGCCGGTTCGCCACCGAGGACGAGGCGTGCCGGGATCTGCTGGAGAAGCTGAGGGCCCGCCCGCGCCCGCCCGAGGGCGGGGGCGAGTCGATCGATGAGCTCCTCGCGCAGGGCGAGGAGCTCAGGCGGTGGGCCCGCGAGGAGGTCGAACGGGCGCTGCGGGAGCGGCGGCCCGACGACGACGAACGGTGACGACCAAGACGAACGGTGACGACGGAGCGCGCACGGCCCAGGGGGCCGGCCGCCCCGCTGGAGGATGGGACGGCCGGCCCCCTGGTCGCTGTGAGCGAAGCCCTTAGAACGCGGCCTCGTCCAGGTCCATCAGCCCCTTGTCGACCGACTCGGCCAGCGAACGCTGCACCGAGACGCCCGGCAGCACCTCGTGGGCGAAGAACTTCGCGACGGCGATCTTGCCCTCGTAGAAGGACCGGTCCTTGGTGGAGGCCGTGCCCAGCTTCTCGGCGGCCACCGCCGCACCCTTGAGCAGCAGGTAACCGATGATCACGTCACCGGAGGCCAGCAGCAGCCGGGTCGAGTTGAGACCGACCTTGTAGATCGAGCTGACGTCCTGCTCGGTGGCGGCCAGGTCGGTGAGCATCGCGCCGACGATCGCCTCCAGGTCCACCGCGGCCTGGGCGAGCTGGTCGCGGGCGGCCTCCAGCTCCTCGCCCCCGGCGGCCTCGGCCAGGAACTTCTTGATCTCCTCCGAGACGACGGTCAGCGCCTGGCCCTGGTCCCGGACGATCTTGCGGAAGAAGTAGTCCTGGCCCTGGATGGCGGTGGTGCCCTCATAGAGGGTGTCGATCTTGGCGTCCCGGATGTACTGCTCCAGCGGGTACTCCTGGAGGTAGCCGGAGCCGCCGATGGTCTGCAGGGACTGCGCGAGCTGCTCGTACGCCTTCTCCGAGCCGTAGCCCTTGACGATGGGCAGCAGCAGGTCGTTGAGGCGGTTCACGGCGGAGGTGTCCTCGCCCGCGGCCTCCTTGATCAGGACCTCGTCCTGGACCGAGGCGGTGTAGAGCACCAGCGCGCGCAGGCCCTCCGCGTACGCCTTCTGCGTCATCAGCGAGCGGCGCACGTCCGGGTGGTGGGTGATGGTCACCCGCGGCGCGGTCTTGTCGGTGAAGGCCGCCAGGTCCGGACCCTGCACCCGCTCCTTGGCGTACTCCAGCGCGTTGAGGTAGCCGGTGGAGAGGGTGGCCATGGCCTTGGTGCCGACCATCATCCGGGCGAACTCGATGATCTTGAACATCTGGCGGATGCCGTCGTGCTTCTCGCCCAGCAGCCAGCCCTTGGCCGGGTGGTCGGCGCCGAAGGTCAGCTCGCAGGTGTTGGAGACCCGCAGACCCATCTTGTGCTCGACGTTGGTGGCGTACACGCCGTTGCGCGCCCCCAGCTCACCGGTCTCCCAGTCGAAGTCGTACTTGGGGACGATGAACAGCGACAGACCCTTGGTGCCGGGCCCCGCGCCCTCGGGGCGGGCCAGCACGAAGTGGATGATGTTGTCCGAGAGGTCGTGCTCACCGGAGGTGATGAACCGCTTCACGCCCTCGATGTGCCAGCTGCCGTCCTCCTGCTGGGTCGCCTTGGTGCGGCCCGCGCCGACGTCGGAACCGGCGTCCGGCTCGGTCAGCACCATGGTGGAGCCCCACTGCTTGTCCACCATCAGCCGAGCGATCTTGAGCTGCTCCTCGGTGCCCTCGTCGTGGAGCACCCCCGCGAAGGCCGGGCCCGAGGCGTACATCCAGATCGGGGCGTTGGAGCCGAGGATGGTCTCGGCCGAGCCCCACAGCAGCGAGCGGGGGCAGACGGTGCCGCCGAGCGACTCCGGGACGCCCAGCCGCCACCACTCGGCCTCCATGTAGGCCCGGTAGCTCTTCTTGAACGACTCGGGGAGCGGCGCTGTGTGGGTCTTGGGGTCATAGACGGGCGGGTTCCGGTCGGAGTCGGCGTAGCTTTCGGCCAGCTCGTGCTCGGAGAGCCGGGATATCTCGGCCAGCACGCTCTTGGCGGTGTCGACGTCCATCTCCGCGAACGGGCCGGTGCCGTACACCGTGTCGCGCCCGAGCACCTCGAAGAGGTTGAACTCGATGTCGCGGAGATTCGACTTGTAGTGCCCCATGGCGACGGCTCCGTAAGGGATCGGGAGGCCAGGACCTCTGCGTTGACGCGTATCGGATCAGCTGTCGCCATGATGCTACCCGTGGGTAATAAAGGGCAACCCTCAACCGGGTAACTGTGACTCAGTACGCTTCTGCGCATGTACGGCTACGACCAGAACGCGAGCGCAGGGCAGGGCTACGCCGCCCCGCCACCTCCGCCGCAACAGCAGCCGCATGCGTCACATCACGCGGCGGGTGCGGGGTACGGCCAGCAGCCGCTCTACCCGGAGCCCTCGCCGCCGTCGCTCGCCGACGCGGTGCGGGCCTTCACCACCGGATCGATGTCGGCCGAGGACTTCCAGCAGATCTTCGCCGGCTCGAAGGTCTACTGCCCGCGTGGTGACAATCCCGGCTTCCTGGCGCTGCACAACACCCAGCAGCCGGTGATCCCCATGTTCACCTCGCTCAAGGAGCTGCGGAGGTACGCGGGCAAGGAGTCCAAGTACTTCGTGATCACCGGCGCCGAGGTGATCGACCTGCTGCCCACCGGCTATGGCTTCGTCCTCGACATGGAGGGCGAGCACCGGATCGTCTTCGACGCGAAGGCGGTGGAGCAGATGGTCGACTTCGCCATGCGCCGCATGTACGGCTAGATCGGCATACGTCCGGATATCACCGGTCGCCTCGCGGGGCGCTCGGGTGGAAATAAAGACCCTCTTGCGGGTCGTTCACCGTTCAATTAAGTTGAATGGTGAACGACCGAGGAGGCCGTCATGCCCGCAGTGACCGTAGAGAACCCGCTGACCCTGCCGCGCGTCGCGGCACCCGCCGAGGCACGACAGCGCCCCGTGCTCGCCGTCACGACCGCTCCCAGCGGTTTCGAGGGTGAGGGCTTCCCGGTGCGCCGGGCCTTCGCGGGCATCGACTACAAGCACCTGGACCCGTTCATCATGATGGACCAGATGGGCGAGGTGGAGTACGCGCCGGGCGAGCCCAAGGGGACCCCGTGGCACCCGCACCGCGGCTTCGAGACCGTCACGTACATCATCGACGGGATCTTCGACCACCATGACTCCAACGGCGGTGGCGGCACGATCACCAACGGTGACACCCAGTGGATGACGGCCGGCTCGGGCCTCCTGCACATCGAGGCGCCGCCGGAGCACCTGGTCATGTCCGGCGGCCTCTTCCACGGCCTCCAGCTGTGGGTGAACCTGCCGAAGAAGGACAAGATGATGCCCCCGCGCTACCAGGACATACGCGGTGGCCAGGTCCAGCTGCTCACCTCCCCCGACGGCGGTGCGCTGCTCCGGGTCATCGCCGGTGAGCTGGACGGTCACGCCGGTCCCGGGATCACCCACACCCCGATCACGATGGTGCACGCCACGCTCGCTCCGGGCGCGGAGATCAACCTGCCCTGGCGTGAGGACTTCAACGGCCTCGCGTACGTGCTCGCGGGCCGCGGCGCGGTCGGCGCCGAGCGGCGTCCGGTCCACCTGGGCCAGACCGCCGTCTTCGGCGCGGGCTCTTCGCTGACGGTCCGCGCGGACGAGAAGCAGGACTCCCACACGCCGGACCTGGAGGTGGTCCTCCTCGGCGGGCGGCCGATCCGTGAGCCCATGGCGCACTACGGCCCCTTCGTGATGAACACCCGCGCGGAGCTGCAGCAGGCGTTCGAGGACTTCCAGAAGGGCCGGCTCGGCACGATCCCCGCGGTGCACGGGATGTCCGAGGGCGGGATGTAAGGCTCGCCGGGACGAAACGCGAACGAGCCCCGTCCGGACATGGACGGGGCTCGTCAGCGCTTACGGGCGGATCACCCGTCTTTCAGCGGTGTCTCAGAGTTGCCTGGCCCGACGCTTCCGGGTCACGAACGCGGCTGCCGCGCCCGCACCGGCCAGCAGGGCACTGAGGGAGGCGATCTTCAGCAGGCCGGACGCACCCGTGTTGGCCAGCGAACCACCGCCTCCACCGGTCCCCGAGCCTCCGCTGGTCCCCGAGCCTCCGCCAGTCCCGGAGCCTCCGCTGGTCCCCGAGCCTCCACCAGTCCCGGAGCCTCCGCCACTCTGGGGGCCCGGATTGTTGGGCGGCTCGGACGACGACGGAGTCGGCGTCGGCTCAGGGTTCGGCGGTGTCTTCTTGGGGATGTACACGCCGGCGTCGATCGTGTGATCGACCTCTCCCGGCTTGTCCGGCGCCGTGACAGGTGCCTGCCCGTTACACAGCCGCCCGGTCCTCGGCGGGGTCACATTCGAGTCATGTGCCCGGTTGTCACCGGCCCGCGGGAGCGTGAACCGCAGCCTGGTGGCCGCCGGCTCGGTCGGCACCTCGCTGGTGTCCGCGGTGCACACATCGAACTGCACCGTGTACTTCGCACCCGGCTTGAGCTCGTATGCGGCGCCGGCCCCACCGAAGTAGTACTCGCCCGCGGCGTCGGTCTTGGTCGTGGCGACCTGCTTGCCGTCGGCGTCCAACAGGTTGATCGTCGCGTCCGGCAGCGGCACTTCGTTGCGACCCTCGGGATCCTGGATCCCATTGTGGTCGCCGTCGAACCACACCCGGTTGCCGATCTGGATCGGCGCGTTCGCCGCCTCGTAGGCGATGTCGCCGAGCCCACCGGCCTTACCGAACCCGCCTTGTTCCCGGCTGACGAACTGGAACCCGTTGGCGGTCGGGTTGTTGCCCGGGCCCTCGCCGGTGGTGATGTTGTGGTACCCGGTCCCCGAGGTCGCGACGGCGGCGACCGGGTCGAACTCCGTGCTGACGACCCACTGCTGCTGCGGGATATAGGCCACCGACCCCAGCGCGGTCTCCTGGTGCGCGTTGGCGAAGGTGTCGCCCGGGAAGTATTCGACGACATCGGCGGGCTGGCCGCCACTGTTGGCGGGGGTGGCGTGGTTGGGGCAGCTCCCGGTGCCTTCCCACTGGTATTCGCCGGTGGGAGTGGCGCAGACCATGGTGATGTCACCACCGGACATGCCGTTTTCCGCCGTGTCGTTCCCCGGGCGGGGGTCCAGCCCTCCCCAACTGAGCACGTCCATGAACCGGTCGCGGAAACCCAGGATCATCGAGCCGTCGCGGGCGAAGGCGAGGGAGGTCAGCTCCGGCTGCGGATCGATGAAGACGTTGCCCGCCTTCCGGTCCTCCCACGTGTCCAGGCTGGTGTTCCACGGGTTCCAGTGGGTGGCCTTGTCGCCGGAACCGAAGACGCTGCCGCGCTTGTCCGTGAGCTGGTGGCTCAGCACCTCGGTGAACCGCTCACCGTCGTAGGTGTAGACGACGGCCTTCAGATCCTCGCGCTTCTGTGTGCTCTCCGCGCTGCACACGCCACCGACGTAGAGCTTGTTGTCGTGGACCTGAAGACCGAACGGCCGCCAGTCGCCGGGGCTCGCGCAACCCGGGTCCGGGATGCGCACCGTCGCCTTGGGCGCGGACGCGGTGGCCCCGGTCGCGTCGAAGCTGACCAGGCGCCGGGTCAGCAGGTTCACCGCGTACAGCGTCGAGCCGTCCTCGGACAGGGCCAGTCCGCCGATGCTCTCCTTGCCCGGCGCGTTGGTGAACCCGGCGTCCTTGATCAGGTTGTTGGTGTCGTGCGGCGTCACCGTGGCGCCCGGCACCTTCGCGAACAGGGTCGGCGCGCTCCCACCGTCGGTCGGCGTGGTGTAGATCGCGTCACCGCCGTCCGGCCCGTACGAGGTGTACCGCCGGGCGAACGCGCCCTGGAAGATCCGCTGCCGGTCCTTGTCGTAGGCCAGTGCGAACGTGGTGCCCACCTGGGCCTGTGTGTTGAGCACGGTCGGGCACGCCGTATCGCCAGGACACGTACCTCGTTTGTCCGTCCCGAACGCCACCAGTGCCCGGGTGTCTTGCCCGCCGGCACCATTCTGGACCGGTACGAAATACCGCGTGTCCGGCAGTGCGTAGTCGGCCGGGTTCCAGACCCCGGTAATCACCGAGTCGTCCTTGCCGTCCGACACGTTCACGAACGTCGTGAAGCTGTCGAAGTGGTTTTCCGCCGTCGAGGCCGGTGCCGCCTGAAGGTACTTGTTGTACGGCGCCGGGATGGTGACGTCGACGCGGTACTGGCCGCCGGTCAGTTCGGTCGACTTCGAGACCACCACCTTTCCGGTGGCATCCGTGGTGCCGGTGACCCGATGACCGGCGGGGTCGGTTACCCGAACCTTCATGCCCCGCTGCGGCACATCCATGGTCGTGTTGATCACGCCCGTGCCGAAGAAATCCCGCAGGACCTGCACCGTCAGGGTGCCGTCGCCGGTCGAAGCGGTGGCCGTCCCGGCCGTCGCGCCCATGGTGCCGCCCAACAGCACGAAAGCGCAGAGGCCCGCTCGTGCCAGTGGACCCGTACGCTTTCCGGCTGTCCGGCGTAAACTTCTACACACTCTTCGCACAGCCATCACTCTCCCCTCGTGATGTGAACCGACCACCCGTTTCCAGCCGTGCGTCCGCTTCTCGGTCCCGGGTGACACATCGGTCATGAAAAGGGCCCACCGCTGTTTCGGTGGGCCCGGTCGTTCTTGGTCGTCCTGGTGGATGGAGCGAATTCAGGGACTCGGGAGTGCCTTTCCCAGGCCAGTCGCACTCGTCCTCGCCTTCCCACGCGGAAACAGCACAAGAGTCTGAATAGTGATCCTGAACCGCCCCACCAGCAGCGATACTGTAGCGGGTGTACGCCAAGATCGGGGGGAGAGTAGGGAATGAATAAGCGGAACGTGTTAGCAATGCGCCGTGTACGGAGTCTGAAAATCAGACCCGTTCTCTCGCGGCGCGCGGCCGGCCGGAGCCGATGGCTGAGGCCACGCTGGGTGGTGGCCGTGATCGGCGGTGTGGCCGTCGCGGTGGCCACGTTCCTGGTCGCGAGCAGCGGCTCCGCCCCTACCGGTCCGAAGGCGTTGACCGCGGATCAGGCGAGCCGTCTGGCGGTCACCCGGTTCCTCAACTACCAGGCGGGCGGGCGCGCCGTGACGATCGACGTGCCGGGCACCGCCGGTGGGCTGACCATCACCGGATCCATCGACTACCGCCGCAAGGTCGGTTACGGCGCGCTGCACGGCACCGGGCGCGATACGTCCAGCGACGGGCTGATCCAGTGGACGGCCACCACCGTGTTCGTCCACCCGATGGCGAAGGCCCCGGCCAAGGCACCGGCGCGGCCCCCGGGTTCGGGGTGGTACAGCCGTCCGCTGCAAAGGTACGGCAGCTCGCTGGACAGTTCGCTGGCCATCGCGCTGAAGCTCGGCAGCGACCGGCCGGACAACGCCGAACTGCTGCCGCAGAACGGTGCCGCCTGGGTGGAAAAGGACCGGTTGGACGGCCATCAGGTGGACATCATGACCGGGCCGGGCGCCGCCCGTGCCTCGTCCGCTCCGGCGGGAGAGGGTGCCGTGCGCTACTGGATCGGCTCGGACGGCACCATGTACCGGGTCCGCGTCGGCGTGGCGTCCGCATCGGAGCCGGTGGTCATCGATTTCGACACCCAGAAGTACGTTCCGGTCCGGCCGGTCCCCGGAGTCACCCCGACGCGGTAGCCGCCGCTCAGGACGTCCCCACCCGCGCGCCCGCGGCGAGCAGTGACGCCGGCGGCAGCCGGAAGTCCGCCGTGTCCGGCAGCGCCGGGACGGCCGGAACGGCGGTGGCGCCCGCGGTCGTGGCGTTCGGGAACCGCGGCTGTCGCTTGGGCGCCGCCACATCGGTGAACGGGATACCGCCAGGTGCCGTCGGCTTCGCCCAGGTGCCGGACGGCGAGGGCGATCGGGCGGGACGCGGGCAGGACGCGGTGGTCGCGAGCCGGGCGGGCACCGTCGTGCGCAGCTCATTGCCGCGCAGGCAGTTGCCCCGTCCCTTCGTGGCGGTGGGGAACGTCCAGCCGACGTCAACGCTGTTGGCGGTGAAGGTGTTGTCCAGGATCCGGTTGCCGTCCGGCTTGATGTCGGCGGTCGCGGTGATCACCAGTCCGGCGTTGCTGTTGTCGGCGATTCGGTTGCGGATGAACTGGTTGCCGGTGCCGCCGTCGATGCCGATGCCGATGCCCCACCCGCCGTCGGCCTGTTCGGGGGTGGCCGCCTGCTGGTTGGCCGCGATCAGGTTGCCCGCGATGACGGCGTCCTTCTGCGGGAGCAGCTTCTCCTGGTGGTCGGAGTTGGTGGTGAGTCCGACCCGGTTGCCGACCAGGCGGTTGCCGACCACATACATGTCGCCGCTGGCATTGGTGCCTTCGTAACCGACCGCGTTGAGTTCGGCGATGTTGTCCCGCACCACGATGCGGCAGGGCTTGCACTGTCCGACATAGATCCCCGAGTCGGCCGAGCCCGACGTGTACGAGTGCTCGATGACCCCGTTCTGCGCGGAGAACGCGTAGATGCCGTACAACCCGTTGCGGGTCGCGGTCACATGGGAGACCAGGAACGATTTCAGGAAGGTGACGGGTTCGTCGCCGGTGTCGTAGCCGCCGGACTGCCCCGGCATTCCGGCGGCCGCCTTCGCCGAACCGGTGACCAGGACCCCGTTCTGGGTGTTGTTCTGCACGGTCAGGTTCTCCACGGCCACGCCGGGAGCGGTGACGACGACGCCGTTCGGCTGCCGTAACCGCCCGTCGATGACGACCTTGTCCCGGGACTCGCCGCGAAGCGTGACGCGAGCCTTGGAGATCTTCACCGACTCGTGGTACGTGCCCGGCGCGACCAGCACGAGATCGCCGGGCCGGGCCAGGGACACCGCGGCCGAGATCGTCGGGGCGTCGGCCGGCACCTTGATCGTCACATGCTCACCGGACGGTCGTCGGCCGTCGTCCGATCCGTCATCGCCCCCGCCACAGCCGACCAGTACGGGTGCCAGTGTGCCGAGCACCGCGGCCATGAAACGAAGACGGAGACGAGGCATGGCCTCATCCTGGCACGGACGCCGACGGGGTCGCAGGCGCTGATACGGATATGGCCCGGATATGGCACAGTTCACGCTGTGCGCCAAGCCGACTCCCGCCCGTCACGCCGCGCGTTTATCGGTGCCACCGGCACCGTGACCGCCGTCGGCCTCTCCGCCGGATGCCAAGCGCGTTCCGCCCCGCCGGACCGGTCCGATGGCCCCGCGCCGACCCCGCCGGTGTCACCAACGGGCCGGTACCAGGCGGGCATCACGCTTCCCCAACCGGCCCAGCGGAACCTGCTGGCCGTGGTGGCCGACCTCGTTGACGCCGTGCCCGTCCGTCCGTTGCTGGCCGAACTGGGCGAGGCCGTCCGCACCCTCACCGCGGGGACCGACGCACGGCTGATGGGCCTGGAGCCGGGCGATCTGACCGTGACGATCGGGGTGGGTCCCCGACTGGTGCGTAACGTCGATCCCGCCCTGCCCGGCGCGAAGGACCTCCCACGGTTCTCCCGCGAACGGATCGCCTCCCGGGCACGCGGTGGCGACCTGCTGATACAGATCTGCGCCGACGACGCCTTGGTGATACCGATCGTGGCTGCCGCGCTTCTGGAGCAGGCCGGTGACCGGATACGGGAACGCTGGCGGCAGTCCGGAGTCCGTGGTCCGAACGTGCCGGTGGATCGGGGCCGTGCCGCGCCACGAAACCTCTTCGGTTTCGTCGACGGCATCGTGGGCCCCCACACCAAGGCCGAACAAGAACGCGACCTGTGGTTGTCCGGGCCGGCTCCGGTCGCCGGCGGCACCCTTGCCGTGCTGCGACGCATGGAACTGGACCTGCCGCGGTTCGCCAAGCTGTCCGTCGCCGAACAGGAAGCGGTCTTCGGCCGGCGCCGGGACACTGGCGTGCCCCTCTCCGGTGGCACCATCGCCTCGGGCCCGGACCTCGGCGCCAAAACGCCGGACGGACGCTACCTCGTCCCGGCGGACGCCCACGCCCGCAGAGCGCACGCCACCGCGGTCGGCGTCGGGCTCATGCTCCGCCGCTCCTACAGCACCGACGGACCCGCCCCCGGCCTGCTCTTCATGAGCTTCCAGAACGACATACGGACCTTCACCAACACCCTCACCAGCATGGACAATTCCGATGCCCTGCTGCAGTTCACGACCACGACCGCCAGTGCGACCTTTCTGATACTCCCCGGTTTCGACGAAGAACACCCGCTTGGTTCCCGGCTCTTCCGCTGAACCGCCCCGCTCATTTCCCCTGTCCCGCCCCTTCCCGAAACCGGGGCTCAGGCCCCGGACCCCGGGGGTGCGGGGGTGAGGCCCCCGCGCGGCGGCCCGCTGGATCCGGCCCCGCCTCGTACAGCTCGTACCAGACGCACTTGCCGTCGCCCCGCGGGTCCACCCCCCACGCGTCGGCGAGCATCTCCATCAGCAGCAGCCCGCGCCCGGAGGAGGCCAGCTCGCCCGGGCGGCGGCGGTGCGGCAGCTCGTCGCTGCTGTCGGCGACGTCCAGCCGCAGCCGCCGGGTCCCGTGCCGCCCGCTGACCTCGGCCACCAGCAGGGCGTCCCCGTCGGTGTGCACCAGCACGTTGGTGACCATCTCGGAGAGCATCAGCACCGCCGACTCCACCTGGTCGCGGTCGGTCCAGTCGTGGAGCATGTCGCGCAGCTGCTGCCGGACCTCGGCTATGCGCTCGGGCTCGGCCTGGGCGACCGTGACGGCCGTGCGACGCACCGGGGCCGTGCCGGGGCCGACCAGGCACACCTCGGCGTCGCGCCGGATCAGCAGCAGGGCTATGTCGTCCTCGCGGCGGTCGGCGAGATGGCCGGTGGTGTGGTGGGAGGGTGGCCCGTGCACCGCCTGGATCAGGGACTCGGCGAGCGCGTCGAGGTCGTCGGCGTCCACGGCGGCGACCGCGTCCACGGCGGCCATGGCGCCCGCGGCCGCATCGGCGACGGTCACGGCGCCCGGGACGGCCGCGTCGCCGGGGGCGGCGGCCCGTTCGAAGACGGCCCGGATCCGGTTCCAGCCCGTCTCCATGTCGTGCCCGCCGGTCTCGATCAGCCCGTCGGTGCACATCAGCAGCGTCTCGCCGGGCTCCAGCACCACCCGGGTGGTCGGATAGTCGGTGTCCGGGTCGATGCCCAGCGGCAGCCCGCCCGCCGTGGGCCGGAGCATCATCGTGCCGTCGGCGAGCCGGACCGCAGGGTCGGGGTGGCCCGCGCGGGCGATGTCGAGGGTGCCCGCCACCGGGTCCACCTCCATGTAGAGGCAGGTCGCGAACCTCGGGTCGTGGTGGCCGTCCGGGCCCTCGGGCTCGGCAAGACCGGCGAGGAAGCGGGAGGCGCGGGAGAGCACCGCGTCGGGGTGGTGGCCCTCGGAGGCGTACGCCCGGACCGCGATCCTCAGCTGCCCCATGATCCCCGCGGCGCGCACATCGTGGCCCTGCACATCGCCGATCACCAGCGCGGTACGCCCCGAGGGCAGCCCGATCACGTCGTACCAGTCGCCGCCGACCTGGAGTCCGCCGCCGGTCGGCACATAGCGCGCGGCCACCGTCAGCCCCGGGATGTCGGGCTTGCTTGCGGGCAGCATCGAGCGCTGGAGCCCGTCCGCCAGCTCCCGCTCGGTCTCCTGGAGCGCGGTGCGGGACAGCGCCTGGGCCAGCATCCGGGCGATCGTGGTCAGCACCGAGCGCTCATCGGGCGAGAACGACACCGGATGGGCGAATCCGGCCATCCACGCGCCGATGGTGCGGCCCGCGACGATCAGCGGCAGAAACGCCCAGGACCGGCGCCTGCGGGGGCGGCCCGGCGACCACGCGGCCGGAAACCGGCCGCGGTACTCCTCCGGGGTGGGCAGATAGACCGCCCGGCCGGTGCGCACCACCTCGGCCGCCGGATGGTCGGCGCTCAGCGCGAGGTCGTGAAGGGGGCGGTCGTGGCCCGCCCGGGGCCCGTGGTGGCCGATCACCGAGATCCGCTCGCCCTCGACGCCGAAGACCGCGAGCCCGTCCGGGGAGAAGCCCGGCATGGACAGCCCCGCCGCCACCCGCAGCACCTCGGCGGTGGACATCGCCTCCGCCAGCGCACGCCCCGCGTCCAGCAGGAACGCCTCGCGGTTGCGGCGCCAGTCGCCGGTGATCGGCGGACCGCCGGCCGAGGTGCCCGGCAGCGGGTCGGGGACCTCCTGGAGGGTGCCGAGCAGGAGGTAGCCGTCCTCGCCGCCGCCCCGCGCTATCGGCCGGGAGCGGGTGCGCACGGTCCGCAGTACGGTGCCCTTCTCGTCCACGATGCGCAGCCGCGCCTCGGCCAGGGTGCTCTCGGCCACCGCGAGCTGGACTATCGCCTTGACCTCCAGCCAGTCCACCGGGTGGAAGCAGGCGCGGGCGGCGGCCTCGGGGAGGGTGACGGCCTCGGCGGGGAGGCCCACCAGCCGGGCGGCCTCCGCGTCGTAGCTGACGGCGCCCGAGACACTGTCCCAGCGCCACAGACCGGTCGCTATGGCGGCCAGCAGGTCCTCGGTGCGCATTGCACTACCTTATGGGGGTTTGCCAACCGCTTACCAGTGAGGGTCGCGGCGCCGGTAGGCTTGGCCGGAAGCTTCCCGAGGGTACGTACGCCTCCCGATCGACACGACTTGGATGAATGATGCATCGGTACCGGTCCCACACCTGTGGTCAGCTCCGCGCCGCTGACGTCGGCACCGACGTCCGGCTCTCCGGATGGCTCCACAATCGACGGAACCTGGGCGGCATCCTCTTCATCGATCTCCGCGACCACTACGGTCTGGTCCAGCTGGTGGTGCGCCCCGACACCCCCGCCAACGAGGCCCTGAGCTCCATCAGCAAGGAGACCGTCGTCCGCGTGGACGGCCGGGTCATCGAGCGCGGCGCGGACAACGTCAACCCCGAGCTGCCGACGGGCGAGATCGAGGTCGAGGTCACCGACGTGGAGGTGCTCGGCGCCGCCGACCCGCTGCCCTTCACCGTCTTCCCCGAGGACGGGGTCGGCGAGGAGCGGCGGCTGGAGTACCGCTTCCTGGACCTGCGCCGCGAGCGCATGCACCGCAACATCATGCTGCGCTCCGCCGTCATCTCCGCCATCCGGCAGAAGATGACCGCGCAGGGGTTCAACGAGCTGGCGACCCCGATCCTGTCCGCCACCTCGCCGGAGGGTGCCCGGGACTTCCTGGTCCCCTCCCGGCTGCACGCGGGCAAGTTCTACGCGCTGCCGCAGGCCCCGCAGCAGTTCAAGCAGCTACTGATGATCGCGGGCTTCGACCGCTACTTCCAGATCGCTCCTTGCTTCCGCGACGAGGACGCCCGCGCCGACCGCTCGCCGGGCGAGTTCTACCAGCTCGACGTCGAGATGAGCTTCGTCGAGCAGGAGGACGTCTTCGGCGTCATCGAGAAGGTCATGACCGAGCTCTTCGAGGAGTTCGGCGGCGGCCGCCATGTGACCTCGCCGTTCCCGCGGATCCCGTTCCGCGAGGCCATGCTGAAGTACGGCTCGGACAAGCCGGATCTGCGGGCCCGGCTGGAGCTGCGGGACGTCAGCCACATCTTCGAGGGCTCCGGCTTCAAGGCGTTCGCGGACAAGCACGTGCGCGCGCTGGCCGTGCCGGACACCGCCGAGCAGCCCCGGAAGTTCTTCGACCAGCTCGGTGAGTTCGCCTCTCTGCAGGGCGCCAAGGGGCTGGCCTGGGTGCGGATCGGCGAGGACTCCAAGCTGACCGGCCCGATCGCGAAGTTCCTCAACCACGAGGACGTCGAGAAGCTGATCGCCGAGGTCGAGGGCAAGCCCGGCACGTCGATCTTCTTCGGCGCGGGCGACTTCGACGAGGTCTCCAAGATCATGGGCGCGGTGCGGGTCGAGGCCGCCAAGCGGGCCGGCCACTTCGAGGAGAACGTCTTCCGGTTCTGCTGGATCGTGGACTTCCCGATGTTCGAGCGGAACGAGGACACCGGGCAGATCGAGTTCTCCCACAACCCCTTCTCCATGCCGCAGGGCGGTCTGGAGGCGCTGGAGACCAAGGACCCGCTGGACATCCTGGCGTGGCAGTACGACATCGTCTGCAACGGCGTGGAGCTGTCCTCCGGTGCCATCCGGAACCACGAGCCGGACGTCATGTACAAGGCGTTCGAGATCGCGGGCTACGCCCGGGAAGAGGTCGAGCGCGAGTTCGGCGGCATGCTGCGCGCGTTCCACTTCGGCGCCCCGCCGCACGGCGGAATCGCGCCCGGCGTGGACCGCATCGTGATGCTGCTGGCCGATGAGCCCAACATCCGCGAGACCATCGCCTTCCCGCTCAACGGCAACGCCCAGGACCTGCTGATGGGCGCGCCCAGCGAGGTGGACGAGGCCCGGCTGCGCGAGCTGCACCTGTCGCTGCGCAAGCCGCCGCAGGTCAAGCAGGCCGAGAAGGCCGAGAAGACGGGCGAGTAGGCGGGGCCGGACGAGACCCACAGGGCGGGGGCGTGCCGAACGGCGCGCCCCCGCCCTGCGTGATTCAAAGCCTCCGGTCCACGCCGCACGGTGTGGACCGGTCGGCGCGAGCGGCCCGGTGCACGGCGCGCAGCAGCCGCTTCGGCGTGGTCCGGTGCTGCCATAAGACGGCTTGGACGCCGTACTCCATCACCGCCATCAGCTCCGTCTCCCGCAGCTCGCCCGCGATCAGCACCACCCGCTGCCGGCCGCCCCGCACCAGGCGGCGCAGCTCCGCCCCGGCGCGGTCGTCGAGGCGCTCGGCGAGCATGACGGCGACGGCGCCGCGGGGTTCGTCGCCGAGCGGGCACGGCCGGTCGACCAGCTCGACGCTGGGCTGATGCTGCAGATGACGCACGACCCCGGCCCGGCTGAGCGGGTCGGGGCCGTGGACCGTCACCGTGACACGCGCGTCCGGCACTGTGTTCCTCGATTTCCCGGTGGATATGGACTCCACAGGGTCATCGAGGGGGCTAAACGAACGGTTGCCGCGCGATCAACACGTGCGTGAGGGCCCGTGTGAGGGGCCCGTGCGGCGCCGTTCGCGGCTGCGCCTACGGGGCGCCTGGGCGTCCGGCGGGATCTTTCCCCCGCCCGCCCCTTCCCGAACCAAGGGCTTCGCCCCTGGACCCCGGAGCGCCCGCCACGCGGCGGAGCCGCATATCGGGCTCAGCCACCGCCGGGGTCTGGGGCGGAGCCCCAGTTACGGGAAGGGGCGGGGAGGGGAAGAGCCCGCGGCAGGCGGTGCGATCCGTCCGTCGCCCTGGCTATGCGGCGGAGCCGCTATGCGGCGCCGTTCCCGTTCTGCTCCTCGCCGCCGAAGCGCTGCCGGAAGGACTCCAGGTCCTCCTCGGTGATCTTCGCGAAGAGCACCGGGGGAACGGTGAAGGCCGTGCCCGCCGGGACCGACGCCAGCGCCTTCGCCTCCTCCTGGCCGACCCAGGCCGCGGTGTCCTCGCCCAGCGCGAACGCCGACCGCATGGCCCGCGCCGAGGCCGGGATGAACGGCTCGGAGACGATCGCGTAGAGGTGGATGAGGTTCATCGCCGTACGGAGGGTGAGGGCCGCGGCCTCCTGGTCGGTCTTGATCTCCAGCCAGGGGGCCTTCTCCTCCAGGTAGGAGTTGCCCGCGCTCCACAGGGCGCGCAGCGCCGCCGCGGCCTTGCGGAACTGGAGCGCGTCCATGTGCTCCTCGTACTCCGTCAGC
Source organism: Streptomyces yongxingensis (assembly GCF_055597465.1). NCBI lineage: Bacteria > Bacillati > Actinomycetota > Actinomycetes > Kitasatosporales > Streptomycetaceae > Streptomyces > Streptomyces yongxingensis. The sequence continues at coordinate 5,611,444 of NZ_CM145717.1, read as the reverse complement.
AGCCGCGCGATCTCCGAGCCCAGGCGCTCCTCCGCCGCCCCGGCGGCCTTCCCGGCCGGGACCTCGTCGCCGAACCGCTTGCGGGAGAAGGACAGCACCCGGTTGACGAAGTTGCCGAGGGTGTCGGCCAGGTCCTTGTTGACGGTGGCGGTGAAGTGCTCCCAGGTGAAGGAGGTGTCGTCGGACTCCGGGGCGTTCGCCATCAGGAAGTAGCGCCAGTAGTCGGCGGGCAGCACCTCGAGCGCGGCGTCCGTGAACACCCCGCGCTTGGCGGAGGTGGAGAACTTCCCGCCGTAGTACGTCAGCCAGTTGAACGCCTTGACGTAGTCGACCTTCTTCCAGACGTCCCGGGTGCCGAGGAGGGTGGCCGGGAACATCACCGTGTGGAACGGGACGTTGTCCTTGGCCATGAACTCCGTGTAGCGGACCGTCTGGTCCACGTCGTACCACCACGACTTCCAGTCGCGGTGCTCCGGGTCCAGGTCCGCCCACTCCTTCGTGGCGCCGATGTACTCGATCGGGGCGTCGAACCAGACGTAGAAGACCTTGCCCTCGGCCGCCAGGTCCGGCCAGGTGTCGGCCGGCACCGGTACGCCCCAGTCCAGGTCACGGGTGATCGCCCGGTCCTGGAGCCCCTCGTTCAGCCACTTGCGGGCGATCGAGGAGGCGAGCGTCGGCCAGTCCTTGCCGTGCTCGTCGACCCAGGCGGCGACCTCGTCCGCCAGCTTGGACTGGAGGAGGAAGAGGTGCTTGGTCTCCCGGACCTCCAGGTCGCTGCTGCCGCTGATCGCGGAGCGGGCGTCGATCAGATCGGTCGGGTCGAGCACGCGGGTGCAGTTCTCGCACTGGTCGCCGCGGGCCCGGTCGTAGCCGCAGTGCGGGCAGGTGCCCTCGATGTAGCGGTCGGGGAGGAAGCGGCCGTCGGCGTTGGAGTACACCTGGCGGATCGAGCGCTCCTCGATGAAGCCGTTTGCCTTGAGCTCCCGTGCGATCGTCTGGGTGATCTGCACGTTCTGCGCGGAGGAGCTGCGGCCGAAGTAGTCGAAGGCCAGCCCGAAGCCGTCGTAGATCGCCTTCTGCGCCTCGTGCTGCTGGGCGCAGAACTCGTCGACCGGCAGCCCGGCCTCCTTGGCGGCCAGCTCGGCGGGGGTGCCGTGCTCATCGGTGGCGCAGATGTAGAGGACGTCATGGCCGCGCTGGCGCATATAGCGGGAGTAGACGTCGGCCGGGAGCATGGACCCCACCATGTTGCCCAGGTGCTTGATCCCGTTGATGTAGGGAAGGGCGCTGGTGATGAGGTGTCGAGCCATTGCAGGCTGCTCCCGAGTCGGTACGGTAAGTGACAATTCGTTCTGCTGAGCCGCCCATATCGTATCCGAGTGACGGGGGCCACCCGCGCGGCGTTTTTTCCGCGGCGGATGGCCCCCGGGGTGGCGCCGGGGCGGCGCCCAGTGGTGTGCCCGGTCAGGTGGGGTCCCTCGTCACCCCTGCTCGCGGGCGGCCAGCCAGCCCGGGAACTTCTTGAGCAGCTCCCGGTACAGCTCGGCGTCGGCGACCGTACGGGGGTCGAGCCCGGCGTGGAAGAAGCCGGTGTTGTCGACCGCCCGCTTCTCCGGGACGGCGAGGGCGGGCGAGGTGTCCAGCTTCCGCAGGAAGTCGAACCCCTTCGCCTCCGGGTCCCCGAACGCCAGGAACTGCCAGAACAGCGGCAGCCCCGCCGCCTCGCACAGCGCCTTCTCGGCGGCGGTCTTGGTGGTGGGCGCGCCGTCCGTCTGGAAGATCACGAACGCGGGGTCGGTGGTGCCGGACGCCTTGTAGTGCTCGATGACGGCGTTGACGGCGGTGTGGTAGTTCGTCCGCCCCATGTGCCCGAGCGAGCCGTGCAGCTCCTCGATCCGGCCGGTGTGGTGGTCCAGCTCGAGGTCGGCGGTGCCGTCGATGTCGGTGGAGAAGAACACGACGGGCACGGTGCCGCTGGTGTCGAGCTGCGCGGACAGGGCGAGCGCCTGCTCGGCGAGGTGCGACACGGTGCCGTCCTTGAAGTACCCCCGCATCGACCCGGACCGGTCCAGCACGAGGTAGACGACGGCCCGCTGCCCACCCAGCCCATGCTCCTGGATGGCCTCCCCGGCCGCGTTGTACGCCCCGACGAGCCCGGGTGCCCGCGACGTGAGGTCGGCGAGGGGGATGGCGGCCGCGGTGGTGGGTGCTTCGCCCTTCGCCGCGGCGGGGGCGTTGGCCGCGGCCGCCACGGGCTCGGCCTCGGGCGCGGGCTTGGCCTCGGGCTCGCTCGCGGCTGCGGGCTCGGCCTCCGCCGTGGCCTCCGGTTCGGCTTCCGTCTTGGCCTCGGCCTCCGCCGCCGCGGCCTTGGCGGGCTTGTCGTCGTTCTTGGCGGCGGGCGTGGCCTCGTCGCCAGCCTCTGCCGCTGCCTCATCCGCGGGCGCGGCGGTCTCTGCTGCCGCCTCGGTCGTCGCGGTGGCTTCCGTCTCCGCCTTGGCGGGCTCCGGCTCCGCCTTGGCCGTGGCCGATGCCTCGGCGGGCTCGTCGCCAGCCTCTGCCTGCGCCTCCGCCTCGGCCTTGGGCTCGGCGTCGGCGCTCGTCTCCGCCGCCGGAGCCGCCGGGGCATCGGCGTCCGCGTCGGCCTCGGGCGCGGTGGCGGACTCCGCCTTCGCCTCCGGCTCGTCCGCCTCCGTCTCGTCCTCGGCGTGGGCCGCCGGTTCGGGGGTCGGCTCGGGTTCGACGTCGGCGGTGGGGGCCGTGGCGTCGTCATCGGCGTCGGGCTCGGCCGTGGTCTCTGCCTCGGCGGCGGGCTGGGGCTCCTCCGCCTTCGTCTCCGGCTTCGGCTCGGTGGCGGGCGCTTCCTTCTCGTCGGTCGCTGCCGCTGCCGCTGCCTCAGCCGGAGTCTCTTCGCCGACCGTTGACGTGTCCTCGTGCGCGGGGGACTTCAGGATCTCGTCGAGGGACTTCAGCGGGGCGGACAGGGCCGGGTCGTGCGCGGATTCGTCGTCCCGGGAGTCCGGGGAGTCCGAGTCCAGGGAGTCCGAAGCCCGCGCCGGGGCCGCCGTGTCCGTGTCCGCGGTCGGCTCGGGCGCCGGCTCAGCCTTCGGCGCAGGCGCAGGCGCAGGCGCAGGCTCAGGCTCAGGCTCCGGCGCGGGCTCGGGCTTGGTGTCCGACTCGGCCTTCTGGTCCACCGTCGGCTCCGCCGACTTGGGCTCCGCCGACTTCGGCTGGGGGTCCGGGACAACCGCCGCCTCCGGCGCAGCAGAAGAATCGTCCACCCCCGTGGTTCGGGAGCGGCCGAAAACTTTGCGCAGTAGGTCCCGTATGCCCATGGGAGATACCTCTCACGTGTCGAGTGCGGTGCATGGCGGTGCATGTCCGTGGTGCCGAAAGGCTAGCGGGCCGTTCGGCGGCCCTCTTCCGCCGATTCCGCTCGCGCTTCGTTCACCTCTGGTTCAGGCGTTCGTCGCCACCATGCGGTTCTACGCCCATAGCTTCGCCGCCAAAGGATCCCGACGTCATGTCGGCCCGGACCGCGTCGGCGTACTGCCCATGCGGGGCCCGGCGAAGCCCATATGTGAACACCCTTACGGAGGGGAAGACGTGCGCAACCTCCTGCCGCTCATCAGCTCACACCCGGGCGGTCGTTCCGCACTGACGTGCCGGTACCGCTGTGGCGACGCCTGCCTTCACGAGACGCCGAACACCAGCGACAACGCCTACGTGGGCGATGTCATCGCCGGTGCCGCCTCGCGCCGTGCCCTGCTGCGGGCCGGTGCCGTGGTGACCGTGGCGGCCGCGACCGGTGCGGTGGCGGTGGAGCGGGCGCCGCGGGCGTCCGCCGCGACGGGCGGCGCCGCCGCGGAGCGCGAGGCCGCCGCGAAGAGCAAGGCCGCCCGCGGCCTCCGCTTCGCGCCCGTCGCCCCCAACACCGAGGACACCGTGGTCGTCGCCGACGGCCACGACCAGAACGTGGTGATCCGCTGGGGCGACCCGATCCTGCGCGGCGCGCCCGCGTTCGACCCGGACCAGCAGAGCGCCAAGGCCCAGGCGGGCCAGTTCGGTTACAACAACGACTACATGGCGGTCCTGGACGTCCCCGGCGAGCGCGACCATCAGCTTCTCGTGGTCAACCACGAGTACACCGACGAGGTGCTGATGTTCTCGGGTTACGACCCCGAGAACCCCACCCGCGAGCAGGCCGAGATCGGCTGGGCCGCGCACGGCCTGTCCGTGGTCGTGACGGCCGAGGAGCGCGGTCTTGGCCGGCTCACCGCCCTGTCCCGCCACCGCCTCAACCGCCGTATCACCGCGACCACGCCGTTCGAGGTCACCGGCCCGGCGGCGGGCAGCGAGCTGCTGCGCACCTCCGCCGACCCGACCGGCAAGCGCGTCCTCGGCACGCTGAACAACTGCGGCGGCGGCATCACGCCGTGGGGCACGGTGCTCTCCGGCGAGGAGAACTTCAACCAGTACTTCGCCAATGGCGGTTCGGTCACCGACCCGGCCACCGCGGCCCGCCTCAAGCGGTACGGCATCACCGGCGCAGCCTCCGAGCGCAAGTGGGAACGGTTCGACGACCGTTTCGACGTGTCCAAGGAGCCGAACGAGACCAACCGCTTCGGCTGGGTGATCGAGATCGACCCGTTCGACCCCGACTCCACCCCGCGCAAGCTCACCGCGCTGGGCCGCTTCAAGCACGAAGCCGCCGAGCCCCGGCTGACCACCGACGGCCGTCCGGTCCTGTACATGGGCGATGACGAGAAGTTCGACTACTTCTACAAGTTCGTCTCCGCCAAGCGGATGATGAAGGGCAACAGCCGCACCGCCCGCGAGCACAACCGCACGCTGCTGGACGAGGGCACGCTGTACGTCGCCAAGTTCACCGGTGACAGCCCGTCCGCCGAGATCGACGGCTCCGGAAAGCTGCCCGAGGACGGCGAGTTCGACGGCGCCGGTGAGTGGATCCCGCTGGCCTGCGGCGACCGCTCCTTCGTGGAGGGCATGACCGCCGAGGAGGTGTACGTCTTCACCCGTATCGCAGCCGACAAGGCGGGCGCGACGAAGATGGACCGCCCCGAGGACGTCGAGCCCAGCCCGCGCACCGGCCGGGTCTACATCGCGCTGACCAACAACACCGACCGCGGCAAGGCGGGCAAGGCCCCGGCCGACGAGGCCAACCCGCGCAACGGCAACAAGCACGGCCAGATCCTGGAGCTGACCGAGCGCTGGAACAACGCGGGCTCCACCCGCTTCAACTGGCGGCTGTTCCTGGTCTGCGGCGACCCCGAGGACCCGAGCACCTACTTCGGCGGCTTCCCCAAGGACCAGGTCAGCCCGATCTCCTGCCCGGACAACATCACTTTCGACGCCTACGGCAACCTGTGGATCTCCACCGACGGCAACGCGCTCGGCAACCACGACGGGCTGTTCGGAGTGGCCACGGCGGGCAGCCGCCGCGGTGAGGTCAAGCAGTTCCTGACCGTGCCGAACGGCGCCGAGACCTGCGGGCCGATCGTGCAGGACCGGCGGGTGCTGGTGGCCGTGCAGCACCCGGGCGAGATCGACGGCGCGAGCGTGGAGAAGCCCGCGTCCACCTGGCCCGACGGACCGGGCAGGCTGACCCGGCCGTCCGTGATCAGCGTCTGGCGGCGCGACGGCGGCGACATCGGCGCCTGACCCGCTCCGGCTAGTCCGCGCCGCCCTCCGCGAGCCGCCTCAGCCGCTCGCGGGGCCCGCGCAGCGAACGGCCCCTGGTGTCCGTACGGGCCCAGGGGTCGTCCGCGAGCCGCTCGCCGACCGTCCGCAGGGTCCAGCGGTCGGCCCGCAGCTCCGGGTCGTCCAGCTCCCGCGCGTCGATGGGCGTGGCCACGGGCGCTCCGGGCCGGGCACGCACCCCGTACGGGGTGACGGCGGTCTGGGCGTAGCCGTTGCGCTGGGTGTCCAGGTAGAGCCGGCCGCGCCGCTTGGCCTTGCGCGGCTCGGTGGTGAGCCGGTCCGGGTGGCGGGCGGCCAGCAGATCGGCGGCGTCGCGGGCGAAGGCTCGCACGGTGTCGAAGTCGGCGCGGCGGTCCAGCGGGACGATGACATGCAGTCCGCGCGAGCCGGTGGTCATCAGCAGCCCCGGCAGCCCGAGCTCGCCGAGCAGCCCGCAGCAGCGGCGGGCCGTCCAGCGCACCTCCTCGAAACCGGACTCCTCCGACGCCGACGAGGGCGGATCGAGGTCGAAGACCAGCCGGTCGGGGTGGTCGGGCCGGTCGGCCCGGGAGAGCCAGCGGTGCGGGGTGACGCACGCCTGGTCGGCGAGGTAGAGGAGGGTCGCGGTGTCGTCGCAGACCACATGGGTGACCTCACCGCCCTCCTTGGGGAGCACGGCGCGCCGCACCCAGTCCGGAAAGTAGTCGGGGGCGTTCTTCTGCATCAGCGGCTTGCCGCCGATTCCGTCCGGATGGCGTTCCATCATCAAAGGGCGGCCGCGCAACTGCGGAATGATGCGCCGGGAGACCGAGCGGTAGTACTCGACGAGGTCCCACTTCGTGATCCCGTCGTCGGGGAAGAGCTCTTTTTCCGGCCGACTGACTCGTACGGTGTGGCTCCCGGTCCTGACGTTCCGCGCATCGGTCCGCTTCTCGCTCATATCGGACTCGGGTAACCACATGGATCGCTGACTAAACTCTGGAGTCAGGAAAACGGGAGAAGTTGAAAAGCGGGGGAAATCATGGTGAGACCAGGTTCGCTCGGGCCGCCGACGACGGATCGGCGCGGCCGCTGGGCGCAGAGCCCGCTCGCGCTGATGGACACCACGATGGACCAGTTGCGCACCCTGATCATGGTTCATGAGGCCGGTACGGCGCTGGGCGCCGCACGGATTCTGGGCCGCGAACAGTCCAGTGTGCAAAAGCAGATCGACACCATGAACCGGAACTTTCGCGAGCTTTGCGGCGAACCCCTCGTACTCAAGCAGGGGCGGGGCAAGGACGTGCTGTTCACCGGCACCGGAGAAGCCCTGGTCGAATTGGCGCGCGGAACTCTCGGCGACTGGCTGGACGGCATCCATGAGTCACGGCGCCGCCTGGGAAAAACGCTGATGGTGGGCACCACCCGATTTACCCTCAGCTATCTCGCGGGTGCCGGGGAACGGGTGGCCGATGACTTCCGGCAGCGCGGTATCGAGCTGAAGGTCGGCCATGTGCGCACCCGGGACGTGCTGGCCAAGCTGCGCGCCAAGGATGTGGACCTGGTGTGCGGCTCGGTGGTGACCAGGCCGGACGGCGACGACGAGCTCGCCGCCTTCGATGTGATGGAGTGGCGCCGCAGCGGGGTCTCGCTGCTGACCAACCTCTCCGAGGCCGAGCTGCCCGGCCCCACCGCGCCGACGAGCGCGCTGCGCACCCTGCCGCTGGTGGTCTCGGCGAGCGGGCTGATGGCCGGGGTGCTGCACACCTGGTTCGGCGGCGACTACCGCGGCAAGCTGCGCATCGCGGCCGAGATCGACACCGTCAACTACGGTTTCGAGCTGCTGCGCTCCGGGCTGCTGCGCGGCTGCATGCTGGTCACCAAGGGGGTCGCGGACGCGGCGGGCGATCCGCGGGTGGTGTACGGACGCGGGCTGCGCGCCGTCGAGCTGGTCAATGACACCGGGCCCCGGCTGGAGGTGCTGCTGGGCGCGTTCACCCGGCGCGGGGAGCGCGCGTCCTACGACCCGGCCCATCCGCTCAATCTGCTCTGGGACGCGCTCGCGCGGGAGAACGCGCGCTGGCAGCGGGAGCAGCGCTGGCCCACGGCGGGTCTGGAGCCCGATCCGTTCGAGCTGGCCAACTCCTACGACCCGAGCGAGAGCTGACCCCCGAAGAGCCGCTCAGCTCCGCGATCCGTACAGGTCCAGCTCCACCAGCAGCGCCCGGTGGTCGGTGTGCGGCAGATCCAGGAAGCGGGCCGTGCGCGGCCTCAGGCCCCGGCTGACCAGGACGTGGTCGATCTGCGCTCCCAGAGCCGGGGTGGTGGCGCTCGGCCAGCTCGGCGTGCGGGACACCCCGGTGGCCCGTGCGCTGTCCCGCAGCCCGGTGTCCAGGACGGCCCGGAAGGCGGCGTGGTCCTGGGTGGCGTTGAAGTCGCCCGCGATCAGGGTGGGTTCCCCGGCCCGCCCGGCGGCGTAGGCCCGCAGTCGTCCCAGCTCGGTCCGCCAGAGGTCCACCCCGCCCGGCACCGGCGGCATGGGATGCGCGACCTGTATCCGCAGCCGCTGCCCCGCGACCCGGACGACCGCCCCCGGCATCCGCAGCGTTCCGCGCACCCCCTCCGCCCGGGTCAGCGGGTGGCGGCTGAGGATCGCCGAGCCCGCGGCGGCGCTGTCGCCGAGGGCGACGCTCCGGTACGGGTAGGCCCCGCGGACGGCGGCCGAGTCCAGCGCCGCGGCGCACCGCGTGTCGCACTCCTGCACCGCCACCAGATCCGGCCGCTCCCGGCGCAGCGCGCTCAGCAGCCCCTCCCTGGCCTGGCCGAACTCGAGGTTCGCGGTCATCACCCGCAGCCGGGCGAGGACCGGTCCGCGCGGCTCGGGCGGGGAGCCGCCGTCGTACGGCTGGATGAACCACCCGGTGGCCGCCGCTGCCGCCAGCGCCCAGCCGCACCCCAGCGGCCAGCGCGCGGCCGTGCTCAGCAGCAGTCCGAGTGCCGCCGGGACCAGCAGCCAGGGCAGGAAGGCCAGTAGCTGCGGTATGGGGGTGATGCCGTCGGTGTCCGCGGCCCGGCACAGCACCACCACGCTGACCACGGCCAGGGGCGGCACCGCGCACCAGGCCGCCCACCGCCGGGCCCGTCCGCCGGGGAGCCGTAGCAGCCGGCCGACGGGGCCCCGGGCGCCGCGCGGTGCCGGTGGGCGGCCGGGGCCTGCGGCTTGCTCCTCCGCGACTGTCGTCTCCACGCTGGGCCTCTCGATCGGGGCGGGGCGCACATTCTCTCCTACGCACGGAAGGTCTAGACCTTGACGTGTTCATGAGCTAACTTCCCGGAACACCACAGGAGTTCATGTCGGCATCCGTTGTTCACACATACGAACCCACCGTCAGGAGAGCCGCCCCCATGCGCACCAGAGCCCTGCGTGTCGCCCTCGCCACAGCGCTGGCCGCGCTGTTCGCGGGCATCCTCAGCGGCCCGGCCACGGCCGGGCAGACCCAGCGGTCCAGCACCACCAAAGCAGCGCCCGCCACGCCCAAGGCCGCCTTCACCCACCCCGGCGTCCTGGTCAGCCGTGCCCAGCTCGACTTCGTCCGCTCCAAGGTGAACGCCGGCGCCCAGCCCTGGAAGGGCGCGTACGACGCGATGCTGGCGAGCCCGTACGCCTCGCTGTCACGCACCCCCAAGCCCCGCGCGGTCGTCGAATGCGGTCCGTACTCCGACCCCAACATCGGCTGCACCGATGAGCGCCAGGACGCGCTCGCCGCCTACTCCCTCTCGCTGGCCTGGTACATCACCCGCGACAGCCGCTACGCCGAGAAGGCGATCCAGATCATGGACGCCTGGTCGACCACCATCAAGGACCACACCAACAGCAACGCCCCGCTCCAGACCGGCTGGGCCGGATCCTCCTGGCCCCGGGCGGCCGAGATCATCCGCTACAGCTACGACGGCTGGTCCGCCGCCTCGATCGACCGCTTCTCGACCATGCTGCGCACCGTCTACCTCCCGAAGGTCATCGGCGGCTCGAACTCCAACGGCAACTGGGAGCTGGTGATGATGGAGGCCGCCACCGGCATCTCCGTCTTCCTGGACGACCGGACCAGCTACGACAAGGCGATCGCGAAGTTCCGCGGCCGCGTCCCCGCGTATGTCTACCTGGAGTCCGACGGCTCCCTGCCCAGGACCGCGCCCGGCAGCGGCCTTGACACCCGCGACAAGATCATCAAGTACTGGCAGGGCCAGTCGACCTTCGTCACCGGGCTCACCCAGGAGACCTGCCGCGACTTCACCCACACCGGTTACGGCATCGCCTCCATCGCGCACGTCGCCGAGACCAGCCGCATCCAGGGCCAGGACCTCTACCCCGAGGTGGGCGAGCGGCTGCGGCAGGCGCTGGGCTTCCAGTCGAAGTACGAGCTGGGCGAGGCCCCGCCGTCCTGGCTGTGCGGCGGCAGCGTCAAGCGCGGCCTCGGCCCGATCACCGAGGTCGGCTACAACGCCCTGCACAACCGGCTCGGCATCGCCATGGCCAACACCCAGAAGCTCACCGAGCGGCAGCGCCCGGCGGGCACCAACAGCCTCTTCCTGGGCTGGGAGACCCTGACCCACGGGGACAACCCGTCCTGAGCCCAGCCTGCTCCCGGACCGGCCACGCGCCGTCCCCGGACTGTCCCCGGGCCGACTCCGTACCGACCCCGGGCCTCCCGTGGCCCGGGGTCCCGGGGGCTCTCGGGGCGTGGGCCCCGAGGGCCCGCGGTCATCCGCCGCGCAGCGCCAGCACCGTCTCGACCGTGTCCGCCTGATCCGCCGGTTTGTCCTCCCGGTAGCGCAGCACCCGCGCGAACCGCAGCGTGACGCCCGCCGGATAGCGGGACGAGCGCTGGAGCCCGTCGAAGGCCACCTCCACCACCAGCTCCGGCCGCACCCGCACCACCCAGCCGTCGTCGCTGACCGCGATCCCCAGCAGCGCCTCCGTCTGCCACTCCAGCATCACGTCGGTGAGCCCCTTGAAGGTCTTGCCCAGCATCACGTACGTGCCGTCCGGCGCCCGCGCGCCCAGGTGGAGGTTGGACAGCTTGCCGGTGCGGCGGCCGTGCCCCCACTCCGCCGCCAGCACCACCAGGTCCAGCGTGTGCACCGGCTTGACCTTCAGCCAGGACGCCCCGCGCCGGCCCGCGCCGTACGGCGCCTCAAGACCCTTGACCAGCACCCCCTCATGCCCCCGGGCCAGCACGTCCGCGGCGAACTCCCGTGCCGTCCGCCGGGTTTCCGGATCCGCCGGGTCGTCGGCCACCAGCCGCCGCACCCGCCGGGGCCCGGGGGCGATCCGGGCCAGTTCGGCATGGCGCTCGCGGGTCGGGAGGTCGAGCAGATCGCGGTCGTCCACCACGAGCAGATCGAAGAAGACGGGGGACAGCGGCAGTGCGGCCGACGCCCCGGCCACATCGAGCCGCGAGCCGACCCGGCCGGAGGTCTCCTGGAACGGCCGGGGCCGCCCCTCCGCGTCCAGCAGGATCACCTCGCCGTCGAGGATCGCCCGGTCCACCGCCAGCTCCCGGGCCGCCCTGACCACCTCCGGCAGCCGCTCGGTGATCTCATCGAGGGTGCGGGTGTAGATCCGTACCTCCTCGCCGTCCCGGTGCACCTGCACCCGGATCCCGTCCAGCTTCTCCTCGACCGCGCACGGCCCCAGCCGGTCCATGGCCTCGTCGAGGTCCTTGGCGCTCTGCGCGAGCATCGGCAGCACCGGCCGCCCCACCTCGAGCCGGAAGTCGGCCAGCGCCTCCGGGCCGCGCGCCAGCAGCGCCTCGGCCACCGCGCCCAGCGACCCGCCGAGCATCACCGCCCGCCGCACCTCGGCGGCCGGTGCGCCGACCGCCTCGGCGAGCCCCTCCACGGCCAGCCCCTCCAGCGCCCCCTGCCGCAGCTCCCCGCCGATCAGGCCGAGCAGAAAGCCCTGCTCCTCCTTGGTCGCGGCGGACAGCAGCTCGCCCACCAGCCGCTTGCGGGTCGCCGTCGCACCGGTGCCGGAGACCGCCGCGACCCGGCTCAGGGCCTCGTCCACATCGAGCACCGCGAGTGTCGGCTCGGCGGCGGGTTCCCGCCGGTGGCGCAGGGTGGACCAGCCCACTCCGGTGCGGCGCTGGGGCAGCTTGCCCGCGAGGTAGGTGATCACCACGGCCGCCTCGGCCGGTTCCGTACGCCGGAACAGCCGGGCCAGCGCGGCGATCTTCTCGGAGCGGGCGGAGGTGGCCGCGACCTGGCGGGAGGTCAGCGCGACATCAGCCAGCAGCATGGCTCCAGCCTGCCCCGCGCCCCGCCGGGAAACCAGGCATCGCGTCCCTCAGGCGGTGCGTCCCGCATCGGGGCGTCCCGCTTCGGGGCGTCCCGTCTCCGTCCGCCCCGCGCCGCCACGGCTCGGCCCGGCGCACAGCGCCCAGATCACGAGGGCGTCGATGATGAGCAGCACCGTGGCCCAAAGCGGGTAGTACGGCAGCCACAGGAAGTTGGCGATGAGCGCGAGACCGGCCAGCACCACGCCCGTGACACGGGCCCACATCGCACCGGTGAACACCGCGAACCCGGCGATCACCACGGCGATCCCGAGGGCCAGGTGGACCCAGCCCCATCCGGCGAGGTCGTACTGGAAGATATAGCTCTGCGTGACCAGGAAGACCCGGTCGGTCCGGATGGCCGAGATGCCCTGGGCCAGGTTCATCAGACCACCGAAGATCATCATGACCCCTCCGAAGACGAGCCATCCGCTCACCGCCCGGTGCACATGGCCGGGAGCGGCCCCTGTCTGAACTCCACCGGCGTGACTGGCCATGTCGGGCTCCTTCGTCCGGCGCGATCGGCGCCGCCACGGCACCGATTCGCGGCAATAAGGGTGAATTACCCTTTTCTCAGATTTGCATAGACCCCCGTCGTCGGCACCTCGCCCACCGTGGGCCCGCCATGAACCCACCGTCAGCTCGCTCCGGGTTCGCCAACGGAACGGAAAGTCGCGCATCATACGCGGAAAGTGATGGTCGCCGGGCCGCCGGAAGCGGAGATTCGCCTTCCAAGAATTCCCGGTGTAGATGTATGTGTATGGCCCGGTATATGGGTCGATCGTGGGCTGCCCGCACATTCCCCGGTCGGCGCCCACGGAGTCGGCGGCAGGAGCGCCCGGAGGTGGCGGGCCGGCGCTTTCGATCGTGGCTGAACGTTCGCAGCGTCGCCGGCCAGGTCTTCATCCTCCAGCTCGTGATCGTGCTACTGCTCGGAGCGGCGGCGACCGTCGCCCTGGTGCTGCAGGTGCGTCACGACGCCACCGAGGAGGCCCGCAGCCGGTCCGTCGCGGTCGCCGAGTCCTTCGCCAACTCCCCGGGTATCGTCCGGGCCCTGCACAGCCCCAACCCCACCAAGGTGCTCCAGCCGAAGGCCGAGGCCGTCAGGAAGAAGTCCGGGCTCGACTTCGTCGTGGTGACGACCGACAAGGGCATCCGGCTCACCCATCCCAAGCTCAACCGGATCGGCAAGCACTACGTCGGCAACATCGAGCCGGCGCTGCACGGGCACACCACCACCGATACCGGCCCCGGCACACTGGGCGAGGCGATGGACGCGGTGGCGCCCATCTTCGACAGCCACCACAAGGTCGTCGGCGCGGTCGGCGCGGGGATCACGATCAAGAAGGTGAGCGGGCTCGCCAACCGCCAGCTCCCGCTCCTCGTCGGCGCCGTCTCCACCTCACTCGTCCTCGCCACCGGCGGCACCGCGCTGGTGAGCAAGCGGCTGCGGCGGCAGACCCGTGGCCTGGACCCGGTCGAGATGACGCGGATGTACGAGCACCACGACGCGGTGCTGCACTCGGTGCGCGAGGGCGTGCTGATCCTCGGCGACGACGGGCGGCTGGTGCTCGCCAACGACGAGGCGTCCCGCCTGCTCGATCTGCCGTCGCGGCCGGAGGGGCGGCTGGTCGACGACCTGGGCCTGGAGCCCCATGTCGCCGACGTCCTGGCCTCCGGACGCGATGTCACCGACGAGGTGCTGGTGGCCGGCGACCGGCTGCTGGCCATCAACAACCGGCTGACCGACCGGGCCGGGGGGCCGCCCGGCAGCGTCGCCACCCTGCGCGACTCCACCGAACTGCGCGCCCTCTCCGGCCGCGCCGAAGTGGCCCAGAAGCGGCTCAAGCTGCTGTACGACGCGAGCGTGGAGATCGGCACCACGCTCGATGTGGGCCGTACCGCCGAGGAGCTGGCGCAGGTGGCGGTGGACCGCTTCGCCGACTTCGTCACGGTCGACCTGGCGGAGCCCGTGGCGCGCGGCGATGAGCCGCTGGCGGTCGGCGGTGTCGAGATGCGCCGGTCGGCGGTCCACGGCATCCGGCCCGATCACCCCTTCTATCCGGTCGGCCGGGTGTTCGCGTTCGTCCCCTCCTCACCCCAGGCGTTCGGGCTGAGCGGGGGCGAGCCGGTCGTGGAGTCCGACCTCTCCGAGGCCACCGGCTGGCAGGCCCAGGATCCCGAGCAGACCGCCGAGGTCATCGAATACGGCGTCCGGTCGCTGGCCACCGTGCCGCTGCGGGCCCGGGGCGTCCTCCTGGGCGTGGTCAACTTCTGGCGGATGAAGCAGCGCGAGCCCTTCGAGCAGGAAGAGGTGTCCCTCGCCGAGGAGCTCGCCTCGCACGCCGCGGTCTGCATCGACAACGCCCGCCGCTACACCCGCGAGCACACCATGGCGGTGACCCTCCAGCACAGCCTGCTGCCCCGCGCCCTGCCCAGCCAGAGCGCCCTGGACGTGGCCTTCCGCTATCTGCCGGCGGAGTCGGGGGTCGGGGGCGACTGGTTCGACGTGATCCCGTTGCCCGGGGCGCGGGTGGCGCTGGTGGTGGGGGACGTGGTGGGTCATGGTCTGCACGCGGCGGCGACGATGGGGCGGCTGCGGACGGCGGTGCACAACTTCTCCACGCTCGACCTCCCGCCCGATGAGATCCTCTCCCACCTCGACGATCTGATCGCCCGGATCGACCAGGACGAGGGCCCTGGTGGGCCGGACGGCGACGGCAGCGGTGGCGGTGGTGGCGGTGAGGGGATCACGGGGGCGACGTGTCTGTACGCGATCTACGATCCGGTGACGCGGCGTTGCACGATGGCGCGGGCCGGTCATCCGCCGCCCGCGCTGGTGCGTCCGGACGGCTCGGTGGAGTTCCTGGAGCTGCCCGCGGGGCCGCCGCTGGGCCTGGGCGGGCTGCCGTTCGAGACCGCCGAGGCGGAGCTCGCCGAGGGCAGCCATCTCGTCCTCTATACGGACGGGCTCATCGAGGACCGCCGCCGGGAGATCGACACCGGTCTGGAGATGCTGCGCCGCGCCCTGTCCCACCCCGGCCGTACGCCCGACGAGATCTGCACCGAGGTGCTGGACGCGCTGCTGCCCAGCAACCCGAGCGATGACATCGCCCTGATCGCCGCCCGTACCCAGGTGGTGGGCGCCGACCGGGTGGCCTCCTGGGCGGTGCCGTCCGACCCCGCCGCGGTGTCCGGGGTGCGCGCCGAGGTCATGCGGAAGCTGGCGGAGTGGGGTCTGGACGAAGCCGCGTTCACCGCCGAGCTGGTGCTCAGCGAGCTGATCACCAACGCCATCCGGTACGCCACCGGCCCGATTCGGGTGCAGGTCCTCCGCGACCGCGCGCTGATCTGCGAGGTTTCCGACACCAGCAGCACCTCCCCGCATCTGCGGTACGCGGCGACGACGGACGAGGGCGGCCGGGGGCTCTTCCTGGTCGCCCAGTTCGCCGACCGCTGGGGCACCCGCTACACCGCGGACGGCAAGGTCATCTGGGCCGAGCTGGCGATTCCGTAGCGCCGACCTGGGCCGAGCCGGCGATTCCGTTGCGTCGCCGGGCGGGCCGACGACGGCGGCGTCAATGGCAGCGTCATATGCGTCCGGAACTTGACGCTTCTCGGCGCCTCGATTTGACGGACCGTCATGATCCATGTGTTGAGAGGGCCCGGTCAAACTGACGTGACTCTACTAACATGTGGCGCCCACGGCTTGATGTCCGCGTGGTCCAGCCAAAAACCCTCAACGCGCCCATGAGGACCTGATAGATGTCAGCACACATATCCAGCCATCCGTACAAAGGGCCCTCGGTGACGCGCGGGGCCCTGACCGTCCCCCTCCTGGCAGTCGTCGTCGCCGCCGGAGCGGGACTGTGGGTGACCACCGCGGTGCCATCCGCCCAGCGCGCCTTCGTCGCCGTCTTCTGCGGAGCCGCCGCCGTGCTGCTGGGGGTGGCGCTCGCGGTCGCCGCCAACCGTTCGCGGACCATCGGCCGTCTCCAGGAGCGGGTCACCGCTCTGGAGACCGCGGCCGCCGCGCAGGAGATCGAGGCCACCCGGCTCGCCGAGGAAACGATTCCTTCCGCAGTGCGGCAACTGCGCGAGGGCGGTTCGGTGGAAACCGTGATCAACCGCATGGAGCGCCCCACCAGCCGGGCCCATCAGTACCTGCTGCGGACCCTGCTGCGCGAGATCGGCGACGGTGAGCGGATGCGCGCCTCCGCGATGGCCGCGTGCGCCAACGCCGCGGGCCGCGTCCAGGCGCTGGCCACCAGCATGCTGGCCGACCTCCGGGAGATGGAGAACCGCCACGACGAGACCGTCCTCGGCGATCTGCTGAAGCTGGACCACACCACCGCCCAGGCGGGCCGGATCGCGGACAGCATCGCGGTGCTGACCGGTGCCCGCTCCGGGCGCCGCTGGACCAAGCCGATCGTCATGGAGTCCGTGCTGCGCGGCGCGATCGGCCGGATCAGCGCCTACCAGCGGGTGCGGGTCCACTCGACCAGCAACGCCGCGGTGGCCGGTTACGCGGCCGAGGGCGTCATGCACGCGCTCGCCGAGCTGATGGACAACGCGGCCAGCTTCTCGCCTCCCACCGAGGAGGTGCACGTGTACGTCGAGGAGACGCACGCGGGCGTCGTGGTGACCGTCGAGGACGGTGGCCTGGTGATGGGTCCGGCCGCCCTGGACCGCGCCCAGAAGGCCGTCTCCTCCGAGAGCCTGGACCTGATGAGCCTGTCCGGCACCCGGCTGGGCCTGGCGGTCGTCGGCTGTCTGGCCCGCAAGCACGGGCTCACCGTCTCCTTCCGGCCGTCCGCGCGGGGCGGCACCGGTGTCGTCGTCCTGATCCCGCAGCAGTTGGTCACGCACATCAACCAGGACGCCGTCGTCCTCGACGCGCCGGGCACCGTCCGCACCGGGATCCCCCGGCAGACGTCGGCCGCGTCCACCACCGCGAGCGCGTCCACCGCCACGAGCGCGTCCACCGCCACGGTCGCGCCCGCACCGACGGCGCCCGCACCGACGGCGTCCGCCCCGGCCGCCTCCCCGGCCACGTCGCCGGAGACCGCCCCGTCCCCCTCGCCGGAGCCCTCCGAGGAGCCCTCGCGGGTCAACGGACTGCCCAAGCGGCGCCGTGGCGAGACGCTGGCCGCCGCCACCCGCGCGGCCGCCCAGGCGGCCGGGACGGAACCCAAGCCCAAGACCAGCCGTCCACGACCCGAGGAAGCCGGAGCCCGCTTCGGCGCCTTCCGCCAGGCGGCCCGCGGTACTTCCGCCGCCGGTGCACCGTGTGACACCGAGCCTTCGGTATCCGCAGATCACACCGAGACCGCCGAGCCTGCCGAGTCCACCGAGCCTGCCGAGAACGACAAGCCGTGACAGAAGGAACGCCGATGAACACCACCGACCGCAGCTTGGACTGGCTGTTGGAGAACCTGCTGGAGAAGACTCCGGGGTCGCGCCACGCCCTGGTGCTGTCGCGGGACGGGCTCAAGCTGTGCCTCTCCTCCGGGTTGTCCGTGGACCAGGCCGATCAGCTGGCGGCCATCGCGTCGGGCATCCAGAGCCTCGCCCATGGCGCGTCCATCGAGTTCGGCGACGGCAGCGGCGGCGTACGGCAGTCGATGACGGAGTTCCACGGGGGAATTCTGTTCATCGTCGAGGCCGGCGAAGGCGCCCATCTCGCCGTAGTGGCCCATGACGACGCCGATGTCGGCATCATCGGCCACAACATGAACGAGTTGGTCGAGCAGATCGGCGACCACCTGCGGGCTGCTCCGCGGGTGGAAGCGGGCGGCAGTGGCGGCGGGGCGAAGGCATGATCCGAGGGCCGCTGGACAAGGAGGGGCCGGACCGGCTGTACACCGTCACCGGCGGCCGCAGCCGGGCGGACGAGAGCCGGTTCGACATGGTCACGCTGATCGTCAGCGAAAGCGATCCCACCCCCGGCATGCAGTCCGAGCACGTCAAGATCCTGCGGATGTGCCGCCGCCCCCTGTCGGTCGTGGAGATCTCCTCGTATCTGGAACTGCCCGTCAGCGTGGTCAAGATCCTGCTGTGCGATCTGCTGGACACCGGCCGGATCACCGCGCGCCATCCGCATGCGGCCCGCCCCGGCGGCCGGCTGCCCGGGCCCGAAACCCTGAAGAAGGTGCTCGTTGCACTCCAGAATCTCTGAGACCACCGTGAGCACCGCGCTTCCCGGCGGCGCCGGGCACGCCCCGCTGCGGGAGAGCGCGAGCGACGGTCTGAAGATCGTGATCGTCGGCGGGTTCGGCGTCGGCAAGACGACGATGGTGCAGTCCGTCAGCGAGATCCGCCCGCTCAGCACCGAGGAGACGATGACGCAGGCGGGCATCGGCATCGACGACGCCTCGTTCGTGCGGAACAAGACCACCACCACGGTGGCCTTCGACTTCGGCCGGATCAGCCTGGACGAGCAGATGGTGCTCTACCTGTTCGGCGCCCCGGGCCAGGAGCGGTTCTGGTTCCTGTGGGACCGGCTGTTCTCCGGGACGCTGGGCGCGGTCGTCCTGGTGGACACCAACCGGCTCTCCGACTCCTGGTACGCGCTGGACCGGCTGGAGCACCACGGCACCCCGTTCATCGTGGCCCGCAACAACTTCACCGAGCCGCAGCACACGCTGGAGGAGGTGCGGGAGGCACTCGACCTCCCGCCCGAGGTGCCGATGATCGAATGCGACGCCCGCAAGCGCGACTCCAGCAAGGCCGTACTGGTCGCGCTCGCCCGCTACCTCTACTCCCTGTCCACCAACGGCTCCGCCGGGGAGACCACCGCGTGACCACCCCTGACCCCACGTCCCCGCTGGATGACCTGCCCGGGGCCGCGCCCCAGCCCGTCTTCCCGTCGGCCCCCGCGCCGCCCGACGGGGTGGTGCCCCCCGGGTCGGTGCCGCTGGACTACCAGCGGTTCCGGGACGAACCGATGGAGCTCTACCGCGAGCTGCGCCGGGACCACGGCCCGGTCGTGCCCGTCCTGCTGGACGGCAAGATCCCGGTCTGGACGGTGCTCGGCTACCGCGAGGTGGTCCGGGTCACCACCGATCCCAATCTGTTCGCGCGTGACTCCCGCCGCTGGCACTCCTGGCATCTGGTGCCGCCCGACTGGGAGTTGACGACCTTCGTCGGCTACCGCCCGACCATGCTGTTCAGCGAGGGCGCCGACCACCAGCGGCGGTCCGAGGCGATCTGCGACGGCCTGGCGTCGGTGGACCAGTTCGAGCTGCGCGCGGAGTGCGAGCGCGTCGCCGACCGGCTGATCGACACCTTCGCGGGCAGCGGCCGGGCCGATCTGGTGGCCGAGTACGCCAGCCTGATCCCGCTGCGGGTGGTGACCCGGCTCTACGGCCTGGACGCCACCGAATCCGCCGCCGTCCAGGACGATTCGCTCCACCTCACCGGGAACGACGCCCCCATCGCGCTGCAGAACATGCAGACCCGGATGGAGGCGCTGATCAAGCGCGTCCGGGAGAGCCCCGACCAGGTCAACGTCGCCGCCCGTCTGGTGTCCCACCCCGCCGGGCTCACCGATGACGAGATCGTCAACGATCTGCTCGGCTCCATCTACGCCGTCCAGCAGCCCACCAGCGACCTGATCGGCAACGCCCTCCGGCTGATGCTGACGGACGAACGGTTCGCCATCACCCTCTCCGGCGGCCGCCGAAGCGTCGGCCAGGCGCTCAACGAGGTGCTGTGGGAGGACACCCCGGTCCCGTTCTGGATCGGCCGCTGGGCCGCCGAGGACACCATGCTCGGCGGACGCCGCATCCGAAAGGGCGACTGCCTGATGCTGGGCCTCGCCGCGGCCAACGCCGACCCCGACGTCCGCCCGGACTTCCACTCCGGCGCCGACGGCAACCAGGCCCATATGGCCTTCAGCCACGGCAAACACGGCTGCCCCCCGGCCGCCCGCGAAATCGCCGAGGTCATCGCCACCGCCGCCATCGAGGTCCTCCTCGACCGCCTCCCGGACGTCACCCTCTCCGTCCCCGCGGACGACCTCGAATGGCGCGTCACCCTGATGATGCGCGGCATGGCCGCCCTCCCCGTCCAATTCACCCCGGCCCACCTGCACTGACCCTTCGTCCCCCGGAGGCGCGTCACGCACCGCCGGGGGACACGTCTTAACTCGCCTCTCACTTCGCGAATTCACCGTCGATGGCATGGACGCGGTCCTGGCCGTCCACGGCAGCGTGGGGCCTGGCGGGACTCCATCGTCTATGGAGTGCTCCGCGAGGATTGGGAGCACGGACAGGGCAATCGCCGGCAGCCGCGATCCGGGCCACCGGGGGCAAGGTTCTTCCCCCGAGGTGTGCGCCAGGGCGTAGCGTGGAAGCCACATCCGCCTGATACCTGATGGTGAGTGGGGGGACCAGGGGCCATGGGCTGTGAGGACGAGCAGGGGCTCGGGGAGCGGATCGCTCGGTTCCGGGTCCGGCGCAAGCTCACCCAGGAGCGGCTCGCCGAACGGGCGGAGTTGTCCGTGGACGTGGTGCGCAAGCTGGAACAGGGGCAGCGGCAGACGGCGCGGCTCTCGACGATCAACGCCCTCGCCCGCGCGCTCGATGTGGAACCGTCCGTATTGATCGGTCAGCCGACCACCTTCGAGGCTCGTCAGGAGGGCGACTCGCCGTCCGTGCTCGCGCTGCGGCAGGCCGTCTCCCCGCTGACCGAACTCCTCGGTGAGGACACCGATCCCGAGGCGCCGCCCACCGTCGGGGCCCTGCGCGCCGCGTTACGGTCCACCGAACGCGTCCGGCGCGAGGGGCGGATGGCCGAGATCGGCGTCCTGCTGCCCCAGCTCATCCGGGACGCCAGGACGGCGGCACACGCCCACAGCGGCGCCGACGCCGCCGCGGCCCACGCGGTGCTCGCCGAGGCGTATCAGGTGGCGGCCACCACGCTGGCCGCACTGGGCAAGGAGGATGCCGGGTTCACGGCGTTGGAGCGCTCCATGGAGGCCGCCCGGCGGTCGGACGATCCACACCTCGAGACCATGGGCGTCTCCACGTTGTCGTGGATCCTCACCAAGCAGGGGCGGCTGGAGGACGCCGAGCGCGTCGCCCTGACCGCCGCAGAGCGGATCGAGCCCGGATTCCGGTCCCGGCCCATCGAACTGTCCCTGTGGGGAATCCTGCTGCTGCGTGCCGCGACCGCGGCCGTGCGACGCGGCAAGCACGACGCCGTGGACGAACTGCTCAACATGGCGACGGCCGCCGCCTCCCGTATCGGCGAGGACCGCCTCGACTACGCCACACCGTTCGGCCCGACCAATGTCGGTGTCGCCAAGGTCAACTTCCTGGTGGAGATGGAGCGCGGCGCGAAGGCGCTGACCGCGGCCCGTGCCGTCCCCGAACTCCATCGGCTTCCGCCGACATGGCGGGCCCGGTTCCATGTCGACCGTGCCCTGGCCTGCGTCGACCTCGGCAAGGACGACAGCGCCATTCGCGCCCTCCTGGCCGCGGAGGGCGATGCGGCGGAGTGGATGCGCTACCACGGAACGGCCCGGCGGGTAGTGGCCGAACTACGCGGCCGCGAGCGCCGCCGTACCTCTCCGGTGACCGAACTGGCCGACCGGCTCAACCTGGACGGCTAGGACGCGACGTCCCACTCGCGCATCGAAGTGGTACGTACGGTGACCTCACCCGACCGCCCCGCCCTGAAGACCATGAGGAAGAAGAGAAGCGTGCTGGACCTTCCTTCCCCTCGTGAGGAAGGTCCGGCAAACTCTGCGCCATGTTGGCCTAATGCGCCGTCGCGCGCATTAAGTAACGGGTGTCACACTAGCGAGGGGTGTGTACGCCGTGCAATGGGTTACCGGGCGTTCGGCGCCCCGATGTCGTGAAGATCTGGTGCTCACGAGGGTGGAGGGGCCGTAGAGTCGGCGCGTCATGACAGAGCGACCACCGCATGGGTCGGCTCGCCCCGGGGGGCGTACGGCCCGGACTCGGGCCGCCGTGTTGGCGGCCGCGTACGAGGAGCTCGACCGCGACTCGTTCGCCGCGCTCACCCTCGATCGGCTCGCGCGGCGGTCGGGGGTGCATGTGTCGACCATCCGGCGGCGCTGGCGCACGGTGGAGGGGGTGGTCGTCGATCTGCTGGCCGAGCGCAGTTCGGCGCTGCCCACCCCGGACACCGGTGACTTCCATCGGGATCTGATGGAACTCACCCAGGCCATCGCGGACTTCAACAACGCGCTGCGCAACCGCAACGTCATGCAGGGGCTGATCGCGGCCGCCGCGCATGACACCGGGGTCGAGGAGATCCTCCGTAACGCGTTCGTACGGCGGACCGAGGAGGTGACCCTGATCGTGCGGAACGCGGTGGAGCGGGGGGACATCCCCGAGGACACCGACGCGTGGGAGGTCATCGCCTCGCTGGGGGCGCCGCTTTACTACCGGGTGCTCATCCTGCGCGGGTCCATCGACGAGCGGCTGGTGCACACCGCCGTCGAGACGACGTATCAGGCGGCCCGGTCGGGTGTGTTCGTGCGGCAGGGGTGATGGCGCCCCGCGGCCCCGTGGGGCAGACCCGGTGGGGCAGGCCCCGTGGGGCCGGACCCCCGAGGGGCGAGGGGCGCCATCGGTGGGGCGGCGTCAGGAGGACGCGCCGCGTGCCTTGAGCATGTCGGCCATCAGCTGGATCTCCGACTGCTGGCCCTGGACCATCGTCCGGGCCAGGTGCTTCTCGGTCGAGTTCTTGACCAGCTCGACCGCGCCCTTCGCCATCTCGACGCCGCCCTTGTGATGGGCGGTCATCAGCTTCAGGAAGAGCACCTCGGCCGCCTTGCCCTTGGCCTTGCGCAACTCGTCGAGCTGGCTGTTGGTGGCCATGCCCGGCATGAGCGAGCCGTCGTGCGGCTTGTACGGGGAGCGCATGCCCTTCATCGAGCCGTGGTCCATGCCCTCCATGCCGTCCGACGACATGTGCTTCATCCACGTCATCGGCGGGTCCTCGGACGTCTTGTCCAGCCCCCACATGTCCAGCCAGCCCTGGAGCATCCCGGCCTGGGTGGCCTGGGTGCTGGCGATGTCGAACGCCAGCCGCCGCACCTCGTCGTCGCCGGTGCGGTCGCGCACGATGAACGACATCTCCACCGCCTGCTGGTGGTGGACGGCCATGTCGCGGGCGAAACCGGCCTCGGCCGAGGTGTCCTTCGGCGTCCCCGTGTCGGTCGAGCCCTCCGAGCGGTCGCTCGTCAGCCACAGCACCGCCACCGCCACCAGCGTCAGCAGGGCGAGGGCGGCGGCGACCCCCGCCACCAGCGGCTGGCGGGAGGCGCGGCCGACGGCGGTCCCGTCGCTCACGAAGTCTTCCCGTTGGTGCAGTAGGCGCCGGGCTCGGGCGTCTGCTTGCCCTGGACGAACTTCTTGAAGAAGTCGGCCACCCGCGGGTCGGACGCCTTTTGGATGTCGAGCTGATTGCCCCAGGCGTTGAGGACGATCGGCGCGTCCTGCTCCTGGTAGGGGCTCATCAACGAGTACGGGGTCTTCTTGACCCGCGCCGAGAGGGTGGCGATGTCCTCCTTCGACGCCTTGTCGGTGTACGTCACCCACACCGCGCCGTGCTCCAGCGAGTGCACCGCGTTCTCCTTGGTCAGCGGCTTGGTGTAGACATCGCCGTTGCAGTTCTGCCAGACCTGGTTGTGGTTTCCGCCGACCGGCGGCGACATCGCGTACTTCACCGTGCCCTGGACATGCGTCCGGCCCAGGTTCTTCCAGGTCTTCATGCCCTTGAACTCACCGGTCTTCACGACCGAGGAGGTGACCTTGGCCGCCTTCTCCTCCTTCTTGTCGCTCGCGTCGACGAGGAAGTAGCCCCCGACGGCCAGTCCGGCGACGATCACCGTGACCGAGGTGATGGTGATGATCCGGTACCGGCGCTCGCGCGCCTTCTCGGCGCGGCGCAACTCCTCTATCTTCGCGCGGCGGTCGGCCGCCGTGCCCTTCGTCTTCGATCCCTTGGAGCCCATGGCTGTCCTCAACCTCGCAGTTCGCGCAGTTCGCGCAGTTCGCACACTGGATGGGTGGAGCGGTGCATCGCGGTGACCGGCGTCGGCCTAGGTCCGAAGTACTTGGAGTTGGTGGAGGCCGAGGGCGCGGACGGGGTGGTCCGGCGGCGCCCGGGCGGAGTCCGGGTCCCGGGGGCCGTCGGGCGGTGGAACCTCGGCGAGGGCGGGCGGGGGTACGGGCGTGGGCATCAGGGCCTGGACCACTCCCCGGGGGCCCGCGACGCAGTCGTCGCTTCCGGTGCCCGAGCCGGAGGTGTCGAACGGGCGGTGCCCCGGAGCCGGATACGCGACCGGCTCCTCGTACGGCTGGGCCGACGCGGTCTCCGCCAGGCGGTGCGGGCGGCACCCCGTCGACAGGGCGCTGTGGCCGGCGGCGGGCTGGGCGCACGAGGGCGCCATCCATATCGCCGCGGCGAGCAGCAGCACGGCACGGCAGAGCACGGAAGGCACGGTGCCGCGCACCGGGTCCCTCCGTATGTGGCCCCTCCGTATGCGGGCCTCTCCTCCGCCCTGCCCTCTGCCCATCGCGCCAGATCGTAACCACTGCGACTGTCGCGACTGAATGGGTCCATGGCGGAACGCGGCAAACGCCTGGTGGCGGCCCGGTGTCAGCCGCGCCGCCACCCCCGGCGTCCAGGTGTCTGTTAGTGGACGCCTAGTAGACGCCCTCGATCACGACCTCGTCGTCGAACATCGCCACCGGCCCCACATCGGCCACCGAGTCCCCGACCGCGCCCTCCGGCGGCGGGACGCGGATCGCCAGATCCCGCTCGAGGTTGTTCGGCAGCAGGGCGGACTTGCTGACGTGGTTCATCACCACCTGCCCGCGCTCGCCGTACGCCACCGGCGCCCCGCTCGCCGGGTCCACCACCGAGAAGGTGACGAACGGCGTACGCGGATCGAAGACACACGGCTCGTCCGGGCCGAGCCCCAGCCGCTCGGTGGCACCGCCGAGGATCATGGTGTTGCCGTAGGTGCCGTACAGCTCACAGCCGGGGAAGACCTCGGTGCGCAGCAGATCGCGGGTGTCGGCGTAAATATGGGCGCCGCCCCACATGATGCCCTTGACCTTCTCCCCGATCAGCTCGATGAGGTCGTCGTGCCGGGCCAGCCGCTCCAGCAGCGGCGGGGTGGTCATCAGCACCCCGATGTCCTGGGTGCGCAGGACGTACGCCGCCTGCTCCACCAGATGGTTCACATAGGCGTCGGTCTCCTCGGCCTTCCCGGCGGAGATCAGCTTCTTCACCCACCGCGGATCCATGTCGACGCGGAACATCAGCCCACCGTGCCGGGCGGCCGTGCCCGCGACCATCTCGCCGACCATATGGGGGCCGCTGGGGGCGATGGCGAGCCAGTCCACCCCGCGCGGGATGCCGAGCCCGTCGAGGTCGGTGCTCAGCCCGTGGGTGAGGCGGTCCAGCCAGTCGCGCAGGCACACGATCCGCTTGGGCGCGCCGGTGGTGCCGCCGCTTTCGAAGACCCCGACGATCCGGGCGTCGGCGCCGTAGCCCTGGGGGATCAGATCGCGCACCGGCACCTCGCGCAGCTCGCCGGTGACATTGGGGAAGAGCGCGAGATCGGCGACGCCCTTGACGTCCCGCCGCGGATCGAAGTCCAGCGCCTGCGCCTTCCGCAGCCAGAACGGGGAGCCGGTGTCCGGGCCGAAGTGCCACTCCATGGCGGCGCGGATGTACTCGTCGGGGTCGGGGCGCTCGTCGAAGGGGATGTCGAGCACCGAAAGGGAAGCTGTCGGCACGGGATGCTCCTCGCGGGTGGCGGCAGGTACGGATGGTGGATCAGGCGCGCTCGGCCGGATGGTGGTTCCGGCGCCCTCGGCCGGTGCTGGATCAGGCGCCCTCAGCCGCGGATGACGGCCTTCGTACGCATCAGGAACTCGCCGAGATACGCGTCGTGCGGGATGCCCGGCGCGATCCAGTGGGTGGGGTGGTCGCCGATGTAGAGGTTCTTGATGGACGGCTCGGCGAGCAGCCCGTCCAGCAGCGCCTCGTCCCCGGTGATCGCCGTGACCACCAGGCTGTCCCGGAGCGCGGCGACCCCCGCCTCCCGCGTCCAGGGGGCCACCCAGACACAGGGGAACGACAGCTCCACGCCCAGCCGCGCGTCCCGCGGATCGTCGAGTTGGAAGACGGCGGGGCGGAGGGCGGCGCTGCCGTCGCCGAGGTCGTCCACCACGCCGTCGCCGCCCAGCCAGGCCCGGGCGCCCGCGGCCTTGCCGAGCAGCAGGCGCTCGAAACCGCGCGCGACCTCCAGCGGATGGACCGGCAGCACCGCCTTCTCGTCCTGCGGGGGCAGGCTGGGCAGGGCGGCGAGCCGCTCCGCCAGCGCCTCGGCGACCGGCGCCGGATCACCCTCGACGAGCACGGCGGTGGCGTTGACGCACGCGGTGCCGCCGTGGCGGGCGATGGAGTCGACCACGACATCGAGGTGGTCGCGCCACTCCCGGTCGGCGGTGATCAGGATCTTGGAGCGGCCGGGCCCGTTGGGCAGGACGGCCGGGTCGGCGGCGTAGCGGTCGATGACCTCCTGGCCGCCGTAGACCATGGAGAGGTCCGCGCCGTGCAGGATCTCGCCCGCCGCGTCGTGGTCGGTGGGCAGCAGCACCACCTGATCCGTCCCGAACCCCGCCTCGCGCAGGGCGCTGACCAGCCGGTAGGGGGTGAGCGGCTCACGGCGGGAGGGGCGTACGGCCACCCGGTAGCCCAGCGCCAGCGCCTCCAGCCACAGGGCGTGCACGGCGGGGTGGTTGCCGGCGGCGTGCACCGCGAAGACATCGCCGCGCCGGATCCACACCGCGGTGCCGCTCCGGGCGTACGGATCGCGCCAATCGCCCACCGCCCCCACCGGGCGGGCCGCCTGGACGCTGCGGTACGCCTCGGTGGCGCTGAGCCGTATCGCCTCCACGGCGATCCGCACGTTGGCGAGCGGGGCGCCCGACACCCGGCACACCGCGCCCTGGTACGCCTCGGCCGACATCCCGGCCACGGTGCCGGTGGCGAACAGCTCCCCCGCCCGCTTCAGCGCGGCCAGCCGCTCCTCCAGCGGCAGGGTGTCGGCGGCGCGCAGCGCGGCCAGCGCCCGGGTGACGAACAGCCGGGGCACCAGGGAGAGTTCGGCCATCGGCGCGCCGGTGACATCGCTGACGGTGAGGCGGTGGCGGGAGCGGTAGCGCCCCTTGGGCCCCAGCGCGTCCAGGGCGTCCAGGGCATCCGAGGCATCCGGGGCGGTGGCGGGCTGGGACACGCTGGCTCCTTCGCGGGCGCGGGACACACCGGCTCCTGGGCGGGCGCGGCGGGAAAAGGGTGAACCAGGCCAATCCCACGGCGCGGACGGGACGGAGTCAATTGGCCCAAAGGCCATGTCCGGGCCCGTGGAGCGGGCCGGGCGCACGGCGGGGCACGTACCATGCCCGGCCGGAGGTGGTACGGACATGGCAGGCACGGGCAGCGGTCGCGTCCTGGTGACGGATGACGACGCGGCCATCCGGCGGTCCCTGGAGCGCGGGCTGCGGCTGGGCGGGTTCTCCGTGACCCTCGCGGACGGCGGCCACGCCGCGCTGGCCGCGGTGCGCGACGGGGCGCCCGATGTGGTGGTCCTGGACATCTCCATGCCCGACCTCAGCGGGATCGAGGTGTGCCGCAGCCTGCGCGCGGACGGCAATGACGTGCCCGTCCTGATGCTGTCGGCGCTCGACGAGGTGGCTGACCGGGTGGCCGGGCTCCAGGCCGGGGGCGACGACTATCTCGTCAAGCCCTTCGCGTTGCAGGAGCTGGTGCTGCGGCTGCGCGCCCTGCTGCGCCGCCGCCCGCCCGCCGCCACCGACCGGGTGCGGGCCGGGGCGCTGGAGATGGTGCCGGAGGCCCGGGAGGCGTGGCTGGACGGGGTGCCGCTGCGGCTGACCCGGCGCGAGTTCGAGCTGCTGGACGTGTTCGCCCGCAACGCCGGGATCGTGCTCACCCGCGATCAGCTACTGGATCGCGTCTGGGGCTATGACTTCGACGTCCGTACGGACGCCGTGGACACCTTCGTCAGCTATCTGCGCCGCAAGCTGGAGGCGGGCGGCCGCCCGCGGATGCTGCACACGGTGCGCGGGGTGGGGTTCGTCCTGCGGCCCGCCGAGGCGCCGTAGCCGGGGGCGGCGCCGGCGGTCCGGGACGGCCCGGCCGTTCCGGCGCTTCCGGCCCTTCCCTCCCACAGAGTTTCCACAAAGAAGGTTCCTAGGTTTCCCGGTCCGGGACGGCCCGGCCCCTCCCCGGCCGTCCGGCTCCGAGGGAAGGAAACGCACCATGCACCGTGGAAAGAGCGTCCTCGTGGCGTGTGCGGCCACCGCCGCCCTGCTCGGTCCGGTGGGCATCGCGGCGGCGGACGGCAGCGCCCCGGCCTCGGCCCCGGCCGCCTCCCCCAGCGCGAAGGCGCCGAAGGGAGCGGGGGACGGCTCCCGGGGGCTGTGCAAGCGCGCCAAGAAGATCGACAAGCGGCTGGACCGCGCGCTGAAGCGGCTGAGGGGCCCGGCGACCGTCCGTGGGTCCGTGGCCCGGCTGGCGAAGCGGGTCGAGCGGGCGAAGAAGGCGGACCACACCGAGGTGCAGACCTTCCTCAACCACAAGCTCACCTTCCGCAGGTCCCTCGTGCCGACGCTCGAGCAGCGGCAGAAGGACCTGTCGAAGGTCCGGACGTGGTGCGCCGCGCGCGGTGCGGGATCCGGCAGCGGTAGGGAATCGGCCCAGTGAAGCGCGGCCCCTGGGCCGTGGCGGCCACGGCGCTGCTCTGCGCCGCGCTGGTCACCGGCTGCGGCGGCGGCAACGGCGGTTCGGACGGTTCGGACGGCTCGGACGGCGCGAACGGCTCATCGGGGACGTCCGCCCCGTCGGCCACCGCACCGGCTCCGTCCGCCTCCGAGCTGGACGAGCTGAACAAGCTGGTGCACGACGCGGAGTCGGCGGCGAACAGGGCGGATTCCGACGCGGCGAACGACAACTGAGGTGACGGGTCCCGGCGCGCGGCCCCGCGCCGGGACCCGTCCTTCAGACGATCGTGACCGGGGCGATCAGACCCGCGGTGGATCCGGCCGGTACGGGGTTGGCCTCGGCGCTGACCAGATCGCCGTTCTCCAAGACCCCGGAGCCGCTGACGTCCACATGGACCCGCAGCCCGTAGTTGTCCCCCGGGACCAGCTCCCCGGGGACGGTGACGCTGAACGGGACATGGCCTCCTGGGCTCAGCGGCACATCCGTGAGGACCTGCGCGGCCACGATCGACTCGGGGGCGTCGGAGCGGGACACGTTGCGCACCTCCACCACCACCCGCGCCGCCCGCCCGGCGGGGGCGTCGGGGGGCAGGGTCACGATGCCGCTGAGGACACTGCTCATTCCGAGATGGTTTCCCCGGGGGGCCGGAGGACTTGTTCCGCCATCCGGGTGGGAACGGCGTTCCACACGCCGTCCGGCCCGGGTGGAGCGGTGTCGTCAGTCCGCGCAGGGGCGGCCGTTCAGGGTGAAGGAGCCGGGCGGCCGGTTGCCGTCGCTCCAGGTGCCGAGGAAGCCCATGGAGAGGGGGTCACCGGCCTTGACCCGCTTGTTGTAGTCGGCCGGGGTGGCGGTCACCTTCGAGCCGTGCTGGGTGAACTCCCCGTTCCACATCTGCGTCACCCGCTGGGAGCCGGGGAAGGTCCAGGTGACCCGCCAGCCGTCGAGGGGCTCGCGGGAGGTGAGGGTGACGGCGGCCTGGAAGCCGTCGGGCCATTCGTTGACCAGTTGGAAACGGGCCGTGCAGTCGGCGTCGTCGCCGGGCTCACGGTCGCCGGAGGGCGGTTTGCCGCCGTGGCCGGACGCGGAGCCGGAGCCGGAGCCCGAGTCGCCCTTGGAGGACGAGGAGGACGGTGCGGGGGAGCGCCCGGGCTTCTTCCGGTGCCCCTCGCCGGAGCCCTTCCCGTCCTTCCCGCCCTTGCTCTTCGAGGGGCTGGGGGAGGCGGGGGCGCCGGGGTGGTACGGCGAGGAGGTGGCGGGGGCCAGGCTGCCGGGGGTCACCTCGGGGCCCATGGAACCGCCGGTGCGGTTGTCGGAGTCCGCGGCGGTTCTGGTCATCGCGACCAGTGCGGCGAGGGCGACGACGGCGATCACCGCCAGGATGACCGTCGTACGGGCTCTGCGTAACCGGCGGCGGGCGGCGCGGCTCCGGACGACCCGGTGCCCCCCGGAGCGAGCCCCGCTCGCGCCATCGGCCCCGCCCGCGCCGGCTCTGCCACCCGCGCCGGCTCTGCCCTCCACGCCACCGACCCGTCTGCTCCGCCGCGCCCCGATCGCGTCCAGGACCCGGTCGCGCAGCCGCTCCCAGAGCGGCGCGCGGACCGCGTGCGCGGTGGGCGCGGCGGCGCGGGCGCTCGGCGCGGCGCCCGGGGCCCGCTCGGCGAGCGCGCGGCGCCGCTTGAGGTAGAGGTGCGCGCCCCAGCCGATGACCCCGCCCGCCAGCGCGCCGGGCAGCCCGGCGCCGTCCACATACATGCAGGTGGCGGCGTCCCGGCAGGTCCGGCACCGGGCGAGGTGCTGCCACAGGTCGGCGGGCGAGGGGGAGTCGGGCGCCCGAGTGGCGGCGTCCAGCAGCTTGGCGTAAGCGCGGCACTCCTCGTCGGTGAGGGTGTCCACATGGGCGCGCTGACACCGTTCGCGGAAGGCCGCGCGGACCCGGGCGATCTCCTCGGTGGCGTGCTCCGGGTCGTACCCGAGCTGCCGGGCCACCGCCTCCGTGGACCGCGCCTCCACCTCGACCAGCCACAGCAGCTCCCCGTCCGCCTCCGGCAGGTCCCGCAGCGCGCGCAGGGCGAGCGGCTGGTCGCGGGGCGGTGCGGCGAACCGGGCGGCGAGGTCGGAGGCCAGCCAGGTCCGCAGCTCCGGGTTGAGCCGGTCCCCGTGCCGGTGGGCGTCCCAGTCGGCGGCGGTCTTCCGTACGGCGGTCAGGAAGAGCGGAAGCCACGGGAGGCGCTTGCCGAAGCCCCGGGTACGGCGGTTGCGGGTCTCCCGGATGCCCCGCCGGAACGCCTCGGTGGCGAGCCGCATCCCGTCTTCCGGGGTGGTGGTGCACAGCTCCGCGTAATCGGCGACCGCGTCCCAGTACGCGCCCAGCAACGCCGTAGCGGAGGCCGCGCCATCGACGTCCTCGGCGGGCGCCTCGGCGACCCCGCGGCGCGCCGGGGAGCCGTCCCCGGGCGATTCCCTGGGAGATGAGTGGTCGGGCATGGAGGCAATTCCTCACTCACGAACAGCGGCGCCCCCGCCGGGGGCAACCCTCTCACAAACGGGCCGCGGGGTGGTCAGCCAACAGCACAGCGGTGCCTCGGAGTTGGGGATTCCCCTTACGGGGCGCGCCGAGCCTTTCACGCCGGTGACCTGGCTGACAAGAGACGAAGAGCAGTCCCCGTTTGGGATTGTGAGCCACCTGACAAGCCGTGGGATCCAGCCGAATCAACGTGAATAGTAGTCACGTTCACTGTTCCGTGCGACACAATGGCCACTCCCGCAAAAGGTATAGACCGCACAGTTCGCGCTGTGAACCCCTGTGCGTTTTCGGTGACTTCCGGGGGTGCGGTCCTGTCCGTTCCGCCACACCGGATGCGCCTCGGTGCCGGGATCGGTGCCGATGGGAGCGGGCGGGCGTGTGGGACGTATCCGCCGGGGCGGGTCGTCCGTATCAATCGGCGCATGACCTCCCGAAACGCGTGGTTCGGGCGCTAAGGTTCACTTCACTCACGCGACATGTGCGGCGCGTCACACAGCGCAACGCGGAGGCCGCTCGGGGGGTCCGAGGCGGCTGCTTTTTTTGGGGGGACCAACCATGCGGGAGATGACCAAGGGTGGCAATGTCGGCCTGGCCGCTCTGAGCGAGGACACGGGATCCGTGATCCTGAGCCTGAACTGGAGCTCGGCGACCGGAGACGGGGACGCCGACGTCTCCGTGCTGCTGCTGAACGGTGATGGCAAGGTCCGCGGGGACGCGGACTTCTACTTCTACAACAACCCGGCCGCCGCCGACGGCAGTGTGCAACTGCTGGGCAAGACACCGACCGCCGAGGGCAACGAGGACCGCATCAGCCTCGACCTGACGGCGGCACCCGCGGACGTCGAGCGGATCGTCGTGGCGGCCAGCCGGTACGGCGGCGCCAGGTTCGGCGATCTCAGCGACCTGCGGGTGACCCTCGCGGACCGGGTCGGCGAGACGCTGCTGGGGTTCTCGATCGAGGACGCCGATGTGGAGAGCGCGTTCATCTTCGGCGAGCTCTACCGCCGGGGCGAGGAGTGGAAGTTCCGGGCCGTCGGGCAGGGGTACGAGTCCGGACTGGCCGGTCTGGCCACGGACTTCGGCATCGACATCGACGATGACGCGGCCGACGAGGAGACGGCTGACGAGGGGACCGCCGACGAGGAGACCGGCGACGAGGCGGCGGACGCGGCGCCGGAGGCGGTGGAGCAGGCGCCCGTACCCGGGGCCGAGGGGGCGCCCACCATCCCCGCGCGGACGGCGGCGCCCACGGCCCGGGTGACCGGCGAGGAGTCCGCACCGGCTCCGGCCCGCCGCCCGCGTACGGCGAAGAAGAAGGTCACGCTTCCCAAGGTCGCCAAGAAGTCGCTGGCGGAGAACGAGTCGTGGCGGGCGGCTCGGCTCTTCCCGGTTTCCTCGCTCAGATACGACCGGGAACGGGAGATGCGCGCCACGTCCGTCCTGCTGTCGGTGATGGCGCAGGTGCCCGAGTTCGGGCGTCGGCTCACCGCGGCCTTCGGTGCGCCCGCCGGCCGTATGGAGACCTTCACCGAGGTCTCCCTGCCGCACGGTGGCAACGCCCCCAAGCGCCCTGACGGCGTGATCCGCGTCGAACGGGCCGGGAAACTCTGGACCGCCCTGGTGGAGACGAAGACCAACGGCAATCCGCTCAAGTCCGAGCAGGTCCAGGACTACATGGACATCGCCGCCCGGCGGGGCTACGAGGCCGTGATCACGCTGTCCAACGACGTCGCTCTCGAAGGCAGCCCACTGGTCGACGTCAAGGTCGACGGACGCCGTAAGCACAAGGTCGCGCTGTGGCACCTGTCCTGGGCCGAGGTGGCCCACCACGCCCAGATGCTGATCCGCCACGAGGGCGTCGGCAACACCGCGCACGCCTGGCTCCTCCAGGAACTGCTCCAGTACCTCCAGCACGAGAACTCCGGCTGCCACGGCTTCCAGAACATGGGCCCGGCCTGGGTGCCGGTGCGCAACGGCATCGACGACGAGACCCTGTGCCAGGGGGACCAGCGCGCCATCGACGTGGTCGAGAGCTGGGACCGGCTCATCCGCCAGGTCTGTCTGCGGCTGGGAGGCGAACTCGGGCAGAAGGTCCTGCCCGTCCAGCGCGCCAGGCGGGGGACCGACCAGAGTTCCCGTCGTGCGGCCATGGCCGACCGGCTCTGCGAGGAGGGCCGTCTCTACGCCGAGCTGCGCATCGAGGGCACCTCCGGGATCCTCGCGATCGTCGCCGATCTGCGCACCGGCAAGCTGCGCACCTCCATCGAGATCCCGGCCCCGGACCAGGGCTATCCCCTCACCTGGGCCAAGCGCCTGGTCCGGCAGCTCGCCGAGGCCCCGGCCGACCTCCATGTGGAAACCCTTGTCGAGGGGCAGAGCGGCGGTGGCCCGCGCGGCACCCTCGAGCGGCTCCGCCCCGAACCGGCCGACATGCTCCCCAAGGGCGGCGCCCGGATAACCGGCTTCCGGCTGTCCCTCTTCAAGGGCATGGGCAGCGCCCGGGGCAACGCCGAGTCCGGCTTCATCCGCAGTGTCGACGACGCCGTGGACCGCTTCCACTCCGGTGTCGTCGCCCACCTGGGAAGCGGCCCGGCCCGTCGGCCGTAGGGGATGAGAAGGCGGATCGGGCCACTGTGCGGTGTGACATTGCACTGCTACCGTTGGAAGGACAAGGACAGTGGCCTGGTCCCCTCCCCCAGGAGGTTCCGCATGCCCGATCTCTCCGCGCCCTGGCGTGGCGTTCATGTCGCCACGGCGCTTCCGTTCCATGACGATGACGAGTTGTCGGTCGACTACGAGGGTTACGCCGCCCATGTGCGGTTTCTCGCCGAGCACGGCTGTGACGGGGTCTGCCCCAATGGGTCGTTGGGGGAGTACCAGACCCTGACGGACGAGGAGCGGGCGCGGGTGGTGCGGGTGGCGGTGGAGGCGGCGCCCGAGGGGTTCGGGGTGATGCCGGGGGTGGCGGCGTACGGGGCGCTGGAGAGCCGGCGGTGGGCGGAGCAGGCGGGGGAGGCCGGGGCGCGGGCGGTGCTGGCGCTGCCGCCGAACAGCTACCGCGCCGACCGGGAGGCCGTGGTCGGCCACTACCGCGAAGTGGCGCGCGCCGGGCTGCCGGTGGTGGCGTACAACAACCCCCATGACACCAAGGTCGACCTCACCCCGGAGCTCCTGGCCGAGCTGTACGGGGAGGGGCTGATCGTCGCGGTCAAGGAGTTCAGCGGGGATGTGCGGCGGGCGTACGAGATCGCCGAGCGCGCCCCCGGTCTCGATCTGCTGATCGGCGCCGATGACGTGCTGCTGGAGCTGGGGCTCGCCGGGGCCGTGGGGTGGATCGCCGGGTACCCGAACGCGATTCCCGACGCCACCGTGGAGCTGTACCGGCTCGCCACCTCGGGCGTCGGCGCCGACCTGGAGAAGGCGCTGCCGCTGTACCGCGCGCTGCATCCGCTGCTGCGGTGGGACTCCAGGACCGAGTTCGTCCAGGCCATCAAGGCGTCCATGGACCTCGCCGGGCTGCGCGGCGGGTCGTGTCGCCCGCCGCGTTCGCGGCTGGCCGGGGAGGTGGCGGCCCGCGTCGTCCGGGAGACCGAGACGGTGCTCGCGCTGGGGTACCGGTGAGGGCCGTGTCGGTGGGGTTTGCCGTACCGGTGAGGGCGGTGTCGGTGAGGGGGCGCTTGTGAGGTCGCGGCGGGTGTTGCACACCGTGGAGTCCCACACCGAGGGCATGCCCACCCGGGTGGTCACCGGCGGAGTGGGGACGCTCCCGGGCGCGACCATGGCCGAGCGCCGGCAGTGGTTCATCGAGCACCGCGACGATCTGCGCACCCTGCTCATGTACGAGCCGCGCGGCCACTCCGCGATGAGCGGCGCCATCCTGCAGCCGCCGACCCGGCCGGACGCGGATCACGGCGTGCTCTTCATCGAGGTGTCCGGGGTGCTGCCCATGTGCGGGCACGGCACCATCGGGGTGGCCACCGTGATGGTCGAGACCGGGATGGTCGAGGTGCGGGAGCCGGTCACCACCATCCGCCTGGACACCCCGGCGGGCCTGGTGGTCGCGGAGGTCGCCGTGCGCGACGGGGCCGCCACCTCGGTGACGATCCGGAACGTGGCCGCGTTCTGCCCGGCCACCGACCGTACGGTGCGGGTGCCCGGCTTCGGCGAGGTGCGCTACGACATCGCGTTCGGCGGCAACTTCTACGCCATCGTGGAATTGGACGCCCTCGGGCTGCCCTTCGACAGGGCGGCGGGGCAGGAGCTGCTGACCGCCGGGCTGAAGATCATGGATGCGGTGAACGCGCAGGACCCGCC
Source organism: Streptomyces yongxingensis (assembly GCF_055597465.1). NCBI lineage: Bacteria > Bacillati > Actinomycetota > Actinomycetes > Kitasatosporales > Streptomycetaceae > Streptomyces > Streptomyces yongxingensis. The sequence continues at coordinate 5,575,798 of NZ_CM145717.1, read as the reverse complement.
GCACCACCCCGAGCGGCCGGACATCACCGGCTGCCGCCATGTCTACCTCCAGGCCCCGGGTTCGACGGCGCGCCACTCCCGCCACGCCATGGCCATCCACCCGGGCTGGTTCGACCGCTCCCCCTGCGGGACCGGCACCTCCGCGCGGATGGCGCAGTTGCACGCACGCGGTGAGCTGGGCCTCGGCGAGGAGTTCGTCAACGAGTCGTTCATCGGGACCCGGTTCATCGGGCGGCTGGTCGAGGAGACCACGGTGGCGGGGCTGCCCGCCGTCGTGCCCTCGATCACGGGGCGGGCGTGGGTCACCGGCACCGCGCAGTTCCATCTCGACCCCGAGGATCCGTTCCCGGCCGGGTTTCTGGTGTAGAGGTGCGGAGAGGGGAGATCGGTGGTGGATGGAACATGACCGGGTCCGCTCCCCGGGGCCGCGGCTCCAGCCTCGAGCCGCTCGGCAAGCGCGAAAGCCTGCGCGACCGGGTCAGAAACGCGCTGCGCGCGGGCATCATCTCCGGTGAACTCGCCCCCGGCGCCGTCTACTCGGCGCCCGCCCTCGGCGCCCGCTTCGACGTCTCCCCCACGCCCGTCCGCGAGGCCATGCTCGACCTGGTGAAGGAGGGGCTGGTGGTCTCGGTGCCCAACAAGGGGTTCCGGGTCACCGAGGTCTCCGAGCAGGACCTGGACGACCTGGCGTCCATCCGTCTGCTCATCGAGCCGCCCACCGTACGGGAGGCCGTACCCCGTATCCCGCCCGGGGACCTGCCCGTGCTGCGGGAACTGGCCCAGGCCATCGTGGACGCGGCCGAACGCGGCGACCTCATCGGCTATATCGAGGCCGACCGGGTCTTCCACCTCACCCTGCTCGGCTACGCCGGAAACCGGCGTCTGGTGGACGTGGTCTCCGAACTCCGTTCCCAGACCCGGCTGCTGGGCCTCATTCCGCTGCTGGAGAGCGGGCGGCTCGGCCAGTCGGCGGCCGAACACCACGCTCTTCTCGACCTCGTGGAGGCCGGGGACGCGGCGGGCGCCGAGGCCATGACACATCGCCATATCGGCCATGTGCGCGGGCTGTGGGCCGGTGGCCCGTGACTCCGGGCGGGAACGACGGCGGGAACGACTCGATGCACCAGGACCTGCCGAGGACCGCCGACCTCGTCGTCATCGGCGCCGGTGTCGTCGGCGCGGCCGCCGCCTGGTTCGCCACCCTCGCCGGGCTGCGGGTGGTGGTGGTCGACCGGGGCGCCATCGCGGGCGGCACCTCGGGCGCGGGCGAGGGAAACGTCCTGGTCTCGGACAAGGAGCCGGGCCCGGAGCTGGAGCTCGCGCGGTACTCACGGCAGGTGTGGGGCGAGGACCTGGGCCCGTACGGCGAGCTGTGGGAGTTCGAGCGGAAGGGCGGGCTGGTGGTGGCCTCCACGCCCGCCGCCCTGGGCGCGCTGCGGACGCTGGCCGAGCGGCAGCGGGCCGGCGGTGTCGTCGTACGGGAGGTGTCCGGGGCCGAACTCCCCACCCTCGAACCACGGCTGACCCGCGAGGCCGCCGGGGGCGCGCTGTATCCGCAGGACGCCCAGGTGCAGCCCATGCTGGCGGCGGCCCATCTGCTGCGGCTCGCCCGGCGGCGCGGAGCGGTGGTGCGGACGCGGACGGAGGTGGTGGGCTTCCTCCGGCGGGGTGGGCGTACGGGCTCCCCGGCCACGTCGGGGGGCGGCGCGGGCGCTCCGGTCACCCAGGGAGGGGACCCGGGTGCCCTGGCCACCTCGGGAGGCGGCGCGGGCGCTCCGGTCGCCGGCGTACGGACACCCCACGGCACCGTCAGCGCCCCCGCCGTCCTGAACGCGGCGGGCACCTGGGCCGGTGCGGTGGCGGGGCTCGCGGGTGTCGAACTGCCGGTGCTGCCGCGCCGGGGCTTCGTCCTCGTCACCGAACCCCTGCCGCCCGCGACCGTACGGCACAAGGTCTACGCGGCCGACTACGTGGACGCCGTGGCCAGTTCGGACGCGGAGCTCCAGGCGTCGCCGGTCGTGGAGGGCACGGGCGGCGGCACGGTGCTGATCGGCTCCACCCGGGAGCGGGTCGGCTTCGACCGGCGGCCGTCCCCCGCCGCCGTACGGGCGCTGGCCCGGGGCGCCATCGGACTGTTCCCGATGCTGGCGTCGGTGCGGGCGATGCGCGTGTACGCGGGCTTCCGGCCGTACTGCCCCGACCATCTGCCGGTCATCGGCCCCGACCCGCACGCCCCCGGGCTGTGGCACGCCTGCGGCCACGAGGGCGCGGGGATCGGCCTCGCGGCGGGGACGGGGAAGCTGATCGCGCAGGCACTGACGGGGGAGGCGACGGATCTGGACCTGACGCCGTTCGCCCCCGAACGCTTCGAGGAGAGTGGTGCGGATGAGCCACGCCGGAAGTGAGCGCACGGGGCCGTCGCCCTACCGGCTGACCTTCGACGGCACGACGGTCACCGCGCTGCCCGGCCAGAGCGTGGGCGCGGCGCTGGTGGCCGCCGGGATCGTGGCCTGGCGGACCACGCGGCGGGAGGGCGGACCGCGCGGTCTGTTCTGCGGGATCGGGGTCTGCTTCGACTGCCTGATCACCGTGGACGGGCACCCCGGCCAGCGGGCCTGCCTGGTCCCGGCGCGGGACGGGATGCGGCTGTCGCGGGATGAGACGCGGCTGTCGGCGGAGGACGATCGTGGTGGTGACGGCAGCGATGGCGACTGATCGGCCGGCGTACGACGTAGCCGTCGTGGGCGCGGGTCCCGCCGGGCTCTCCGCCGCCGTCGGTGCCGCCGAGGCGGGCCTGGACGTCGTGCTCATCGACGCCGGGCGCCTGCCCGGCGGCCAGTACTGGCGCCACGACGAGCACTCAACGCCCCCTCGCCACCACCACGGGCGGCTCTTCGCCCGCCTCCGCGCCCGGCTGCACCACCAGCGCCGGCTCGGCCGTCTCCACTACCTCCCCGGCCACCAGGTCTGGCTGATCGACCGCCCCCGCCCGGACACCGGGCCGTTCACCCTGCGCCTGACCGGTCCGTACGACACGGCCCCCGTCGAGCGGGACCGGGTGCGGGCCGGTGCGCTGGTGCTCTGCTGCGGCGCGTACGACCGTCAACTGCCGCTCCCCGGCTGGGAACTGCCCGGGGTGATGGCGGCCGGAGGCGTCCAGGCGCTGCTGAAGGGGCATCGCGCGGCGGCGGGACGGCGCGCGGTGGTCGCGGGCACGGGCCCGTTCCTGCTGCCGGTGGCGACGGGCCTGGCGCAGGCGGGGGTGCGCGTCCTCGCCGTGTGCGAGGCCAACCCGGCGCACGGCTGGCTGCGCCACCTGGACGGGGCGGTGCGGGCGCCCGCCAAGTCCACCGAGGCGGTGCGGTACGCGGCGCTGATGGCCCGCCACCGCATCCCGTACCGGACCCGGGCCACGGTGACCGAGATCCTGGGCGAGGACCGGGTGCGCGCGGTGCGGCTCGACGGCGGCGAGGTGCTCGAGGCCGATCTGGTGGCGCTGGGCTGGGGGTTCACCCCCGCCCTCGAACTGCCCCTGATGGTCGGCGCCGCCACCCGGCGCGACCTCGACGGCTCCCTCGTCGCCGTGGTCGACGCCCGGCAGCGCACCACCGTCCCGGACGTTCTGGCCGCGGGGGAGACCACGGGCGTGGGCGGCGCCGCGCCGGCCGTCGCCGAGGGGCGGCTGGCCGCCCTGTCGCTGGCGGCGGCCCACGGGCTGCCGGTGGATCCGCGTGCCGTACGGCGGCTGCGCACCGCGATCCGCCACGGCCGGGCCTTCGCCGCCGCGCTGCACCGCACGTACCCCGTGCCCGCCGGGTGGACCGAGCGGCTGACCGAACGCACGGTGGTCTGCCGCTGCGAGGAGGTCACCTACGGGGAGCTGTGCCGTGCCCGTACCGACCTGGGCGCCGAGGACCCGCGCACCATGAAGCTCCTGGCCCGCCCGGGGATGGGCTGGTGCCAGGGGCGGATCTGCGGTTTCGCGGTCGCCGCCGTCACCGCGTCGCTGACCGGCCGCCCGGCCACGGCGGAGGATCTGCGGCCGCTCTCGGCACGGCCGTTCGCGGCGCCGGTGACGCTGGGGGAGCTGGCGGAGATGGAGGAGATCGCGGACGACGCGGACGAGGAGCCCTGATCTGCCGAGCCGATCCTGACCCTGCGGCGCGCAGATGCCAGCATTCGTACCCGAATCGTTGGACGGATACCGCCTGATCGACCTGTACCGGCTCGCAGATGCGGCGCTACCATCGGCGGATGCATACGTACCGGATCGGTGAGGCCGCGGCCCTGATGGGGGTCAGCGTCGACACCCTGCGGCGCTGGGTCGACAGCGGACGGCTGACCGCCGAACGGGACGAGCAGGGGCGCCGGATCATCCCGGGCCCGGCGCTCGCCGCGTTCGCCCGCGAGGTCGCCGGCGGCACGGACCGCGACCACCCGGGCTCCTCGGCCCGCAATCGCTTCTCGGGAATCGTCACCGAGGTGATCCTCGGCGATGTGTCCGCGCAGGTGGAGATCCAGGCGGGGCCGTTCCGCGTGGTGTCCATGATCAGCCGGGAGTCGGCGGAGGAGCTGAAGCTGGAGCCGGGCGTTCCGGCCGTCGCCGTGATCAAGTCGACCAACGTGGTCGTGGAAACGCCGTGAACACGCGCGCCGCGGGCGGCCCAGGCAGCAGTCGCAGAGAGAGGGAGAGACAGACCCCATGACGCCCCGTTCCGTATCCGGTTCCGGATCCCGACCCCGTTGGACGCTCCGTGTGGTGGGCGGTTTCGCGCTCGTCGCCATGGCGCTCACCGCCTGCTCCTCCGGTGACTCCGGTGACTCCGGCGACTCCGGTGACTCCTCCAAGAAGTCCGGCTCCGGTTCCTCCTCCGAGAAGCTGTCCGGCACGGTGACCGTGTTCGCCGCGGCCTCGCTGAAGGAGAGCTTCACCGCGCTGGGCAAGACGTTCGAGAAGGAGCACCCGGGCACCAAGGTCTCCTTCAACTTCGGCGGCAGCGACGCCCTCGCGGCCAGCATCACCTCCGGCGCACCCGCCGATGTCTTCGCCGCCGCGAGCCCGAAGACCATGAAGACCGTCACCGACGCCAAGGACGCGAAGGGCACCCCGGCCACCTTCGTCCGCAACCAGCTCGAGATCGCGACCCTCCCGGGCAACCCGAAGAAGATCAAGACGCTCGAGGACCTCACCCGCTCCGGGCTGAAGGTCGCGCTGTGCGCCAAGGAGGTGCCGTGCGGTTCGGCGGCGCAGAAGGCGCTGACCGCGGCCAAGCTCGAGCTCACCCCGGTCTCGTACGAGCAGGACGTCAAGGGCGCGCTGACCAAGGTGCAGTTGAAGGAGGTGGACGCCTCCGTCGTCTACAAGACCGATGTGAAGGCGGCGGGCGGCAAGGTCGCGGGCGTGGAGTTCCCCGAGTCGAAGCAGGCCATCAACGACTATCCGATCGCCCCGCTGAAGAACGCCCAGAACGCGGAGGCGGCCACGGCCTTCATCGACCTGGTGACGTCCGCGCAGGGCCAGAAGGTGCTCGGCCAGGCCGGTTTCCTCAAGCCGTGACGGAGCGGAACGCGGGGGCGTCGCCGAACGCCGGGGCGGCGCCGAAGGCCGGGGCCGGGCCAGAGGGGGCCACCGTCCCCCCGGAGGCCCTGGGCGGCGGCACACGGCGACACCGCCCCCGCACCCCCCTCACCCCCCGCACCCCCCGCCTCCGCGCGGGCGTCCCGCTGCCGCTGCTGCTCCCCGCCCTCGCCGGCCTGGTCTTCCTGGTACTCCCGCTGATCGCGCTGCTGGTCCGCGCGCCCTGGCGGAGCCTGCCCGACCAGTTGACCAGCGTCGCGGTGTGGCAGGCGCTCCGGCTCTCGCTGATCACCGCGACCGCCGCCACCGCCGTGGCGCTGGTGCTGGGCGTGCCCCTGGCCTGGCTGCTGGCCCGCGCCCGCTTCCCCGGCCGCCGGCTGCTGCGCGCCCTGGTGACCCTGCCGCTGGTGCTGCCGCCGGTGGTGGGCGGTGTGGCGCTGCTGCTCGCGCTGGGCCGTAACGGGATCGTGGGCCGCTGGCTGGACTCGGCGTTCGGCGTGACCCTGCCGTTCACCACGGCGGGGGTGGTGGTCGCGGAGGCGTTCGTGGCGATGCCGTTCCTCGTGATCAGCGTCGAGGGCACGCTGCGGGCCGCCGATCCGCGGTACGAGGAGGCCGCCACCACCCTCGGCGCCTCGCGCTTCACCGCCTTCCGGCGCGTCACCCTGCCGATGGTGGCGCCCGGCGTGGCCGCGGGCGCGGTGCTGGCCTGGGCGCGGGCGCTGGGCGAGTTCGGCGCCACGATCACCTTCGCGGGCAACTTCCCCGGCCGTACGCAGACGATGCCGCTATCGGTCTATCTCGCGCTGCAGAGCGATCCGGCCGCCGCCATCGCGCTCAGCCTCGTCCTCCTCGCCGTCTCCATCGCGGTCCTGGCCGGGCTGCGCGACCGCTGGATGGCCGCCTCATGACCCACACGCACACCTCCCCCACCGAGGAGGCCGCGCCGCACACCGACGGCCTCGACGCCCGGCTCGTCGTGGACCGGGGCGGCTTCCGGCTCGACCTGCGGCTGACCGCCGCGCCCGGCGAGGTGGTCGCGCTGCTCGGGCCGAACGGCGCGGGCAAGACGACCGCGCTGCGCGCCCTGGCCGGGCTCACCCCGCTCACCGAGGGGGCGCTGCGGCTGGACGGCCGGACCCTGGAACGGCCGGAGCACCGGCTGAGGGTTCCGCCCGAGGACCGCCCGGTCGGCGTCGTCTTCCAGGACTATCTGCTCTTCCCGCACCTCACCGCGCTCGACAACGTGGCGTTCGGCCCGCGCTGCCACGGGGTGCCGAAGGCGGAGGCCCGTGCCCAGGCGGCCGAGTGGCTGGACCGGATGGGCCTGGCCGACCGCGCTGGCGCCAAACCCCGTGCCCTGTCCGGCGGGCAGGCCCAGCGGGTCGCCCTCGCCCGCGCCCTGGCCACCCGCCCCCGCCTGCTGCTCCTGGACGAACCGCTGGCCGCGCTGGACGCCCGCACCCGCCTCGACGTGCGCGCCGGACTCCGCCGCCATCTGGCCGACTTCGAGGCGGTGGCGGTCCTGGTCACCCACGATCCGCTGGACGCGATGGTGCTGGCCGACCGGCTCGTGGTCGTGGAGGACGGCCGTATCGTCCAGGAGGGCGCTCCGGCGGACATCTCCCGCCGCCCCCGCACCGACTACATCGCCAGCCTCGTCGGCCTCAACCTGTACCAGGGCCGCGCCGACGGCCACACCGTGACGCTCGACGGCGGCACCGCCATCACCACCACCGAGGACCTCACCGGCCCGGTCTTCGTCGCCTTCCCACCCGCCGCGGTCACCCTCCACCGCGACCGCCCCGACTCCAGCGCGCGCAACCTGTGGCGGCTGGAGGTGGCCGGCATGGAGTCCCACGGCGACCAGATCCGCGTCGACCTCACCGGTGAACTCCCCCTCCTGGCGGACCTCACGACGGCGGCGGTGGCCGAACTGTCCCTCCACCCGGGCCGCCCGGTGTGGGCCACGCTGAAGGCAACGCAAACCCACGTATACCCGGCGTAAAGCGGGTCCCGACAGGCCCCGCCTCGCCCTCCACGCAGAGCGGCCGACACACCCACAACTCGACCTCCCGCGTCCTGCTTCCACAGGTCCACGCGACCGTCCCCAGCAACTGATCCCCTATCAGCCGCCGCCCGCACAGCGCACAGTCCCAGCCCTCCAGCTGGGGCCCGGTCAGCGTGTCCGCGTCCGGCATCTCGATGCCGTGCACTGCCGCGAGCGACTGTTGCGCGGCTGGACGACCGTCGGTCACCGTTCTCCCTTCTCCCCAACCCCGAGCTCGGCGACGACGGCCCGAACCAGCGCCTCGCGAAGCCGATTGGGATCGGTGAGACATCGCCCCGGCCCGAGCGGAACGCGCCAATGCAGATACGGCCCGCTGGTCCGGTCAATGGGCGGAACACCCAGGTACGAGGTCTCAAGGCGACCCGTGCCGAGCGTCTGCACCTGCGGATGGCGCGGTGCACCAAGTGGGGCCCGAGCGACCTGGCCGACGAGACCGGCGAGGCCCTCGCCTGGTGGGAGGGCGCCGGGCGACCTGAGCTCTTCGACTTCGGCCTGACGGTCACGGCCGACGGCCACCGGGTGTGGCTCGGCGATCCCTCGGCGGCGTGGCCCCTGCCCACCGCGTAGCCGGAGCGCCGTCCCGCTGGCCGGGGCCGTCCGGCTTGCCCGACGGGCCGCTTCCGCCGGGGGCGCCGCATCGGTCGAGTACGGCGCATGGGGCGGGTCCGCGAATGGGTCGGATCCGCGAATGGGTCGGGTGCGGCGCCGTTTCGCGCGCTTCGCGCGATTGAGCAGCGGGGCAGGGGGCGGGGGCGCGGGTCGACCGCCGACCGCCGGGCCGGTGGGAGTGACCGCCGGTGGCGGCAGCGGCGCCCGGGGGGCGAGGCCCGTCGCCGGACCGGCGGACTCCGTATCCACTGCGACGCTGGACCACCCATCAGCCGCGCCTGGACGGTCCACCGTCGCACTCGACGCCGTAGGGGGGTGCCTCTCCCGAAAACCTTTGACAAGGTAGTTGCTTCAGATCAAGCGTTTTCGGAGGGGGTACCCGGAGGGGCCGTCCCGACGGGCCGCGCTCCGGATCGGCATGGGCCCCCGGGCGCGATTGCCGTCACGGCGCGAGCCCCGCACCGGCCCGGCGGCCGGCAACGCGCCTTGCGCCCCCGCCCCCTGCCCCGCTGCTCAATCGCGCGAAGCGCGCGAGACGATACCCGCACCTGGCATCCGGCCTGCGCTCAGAGGGTGCGATCGAGGCGGCCAGTCTTTATGGCGCGTATGAGGACGCCGAGCGCGGCGGGGGTCGTACGGATCACCGCCTCGGGCTCGTCGCTCTCGCGTATGTGGATGCCGCCAGGGGTGGCGGCGAGTTCCACGCAGTTTTGGTGGACGTCCGTGCTGAAGGAGGACTTGCGCCACTTGAGGTCAGGCATGACCACGCTTCCTAGTAATGGCTGTAGAGGATGTGTTGGATCAGGCCAAGCGAATCGCGAACGTCATGGCTGATCGCCGAAGGGCTGCTGTCCACTGGCGGTAGGGCTACGCCACGGAGCCGGTCGAAGTGCCCTCGGTACTGGGCGACCGAGTCCGGGTCGTGGAGGAACATGGACTGGCTTGCCTGGTCCAACTGGATGGTTTCCAGAATCCCGCCGTGTGAAGCAATCAGGTTGAAGGGCGTGTTCACCATTGGCAGGCCGTCCGCCGTGAAGGGCAGGACCTGGATCGTCACATGCGGCAGTTCCGCCAGCTCTACGAGCCGCAGCAACTGCTTGCGCGTCACGGCCGAGCCTCCGAACCGCATGTGCAGCGCGGCCTCGTGAATAACGGCATGGATCGTGGGTGGCTCTTCGGCGGTGAGCGCTGCTTGGCGCTGCATGCGGAACTCGACCGCCCGATCGATGTCCACGGGATTCGTCACCACGTCGCTGACCCGGAAGATGGCGCGGGTGTAGTCCTCCGACTGGAAGACGCCGGGGATGAACAGCGACTCGTAGGAGCGGAGGCTGACGGCGCGGGACTCGAGTTCCGCCAAGTCCAGGGCTGCGGCAGCCATGTTGCTCTTGTAGCCGCTCCACCAGCCCTTGCCCTTGTCCTCCGAAAGACTGACGAGCGCCTCGATGAAGGGCGCACTTGTGCACCCGTAGCCCTCGCAAAGCCGACGCAGTCGGTCGCTCGGGATCGCCGTGCGGCCGCCTTCGATATGCGTCAGGTGCACACGACCCATGTCGATGAGCGCACCCGCCTCATGCAGCGTCAACCCGGCTTGCTCGCGCAACCTTCGCAGCTCTGCGCCAAGGCGGCGCTGTCTCTCGGTGGGGTTGGTTCGCAGTGCCAACGGGGTCTCTCCTCAGGGTGTGGGCCACAGTCTGCCGTCAGGGGGTGGGTCGGTCCACTCATTCTCGCGATTAGGTTGAACTTGTCATCCTCTATCTCTACCGTGTGTGTGGTGGCGGTCACACAGCGGAGCTGTGTTGGGCCGCACGATGCCCGTTCACGAAGCGCCACGGAGGCGTCGCATGGGAGCACACGCACTCGCACACCCGGAACATCCGCACCGCTACACCCTCTCCGCCCCCGCTCTCCCCACCTCACCCCGCTTGTGCCGCGACTTCGTGCGCGGGATCTTCGCGGCCTCAGGACTGTCCCAACTGGCCGACGCGGCAGCCCTCTGCACCTCGGAGTTAGTCACCAACGTCCACCGGCACGGCAAGGGCGACGTACGGATGGCCGCCACCGTTCAGCACGACCGGGTCCGGGTGACCGTCCACGACGACAGCCCCGAACTCCCCTCGCCCCGCCGCGCCGCGACCGATGAAGCCAACGGGCGCGGCCTCTTCCTGGTCACGGCCCTCTCCGACATCTGCGGCATGACCCTCGACGAATCCACCGAAGGCACCGGCAAAGCGGTGTGGTTCGAGTTCAACGTCCCGCCCATGCACACGAAAAGCCCCGTATGAACCCCACCCCCGCCGAGCGGGTCGCCGCGATCCTCCGGGACGAGTTCGCCGCCCACGGCGTACGGCTCCCCGACATCCGGGCCGACCTCAGCGACCCCCACCAACCGCAACTGCAACTCGGCACCATCCCCCTCGGCACCGGATTCGCGCTGCTGCGCGTACTCACCGACTACCAGCGTCTGCTGAAGGCCGAGCGGGCCCGATCACAGCGGAGAGGGTAGAGCGTCGGTATCCGGCCTGAGCCGGGCCCGGTTGGGGCATGCTGGGGCACATGAGGCAGGGGGAGCCCGGGGAGGGCGAGGGGTATTCGGGGCGGGGCGCGAGGCGGCGATACATCGTCGCGTCCGTGGTGAGCTGTGTGGCCATCGCCGTGGCCGTGACCCATGTGCTGGCGCCGGATCTGAAGATAGACAACGTCACCGTGGCGCTCCTGGTGGTCGCCGTCGTGCCCTGGTTGCGCGATCTGCTCAACAGCATCGAACTGCCGGGTGGGGTGCGCCTGGAGTTCAAGGAGGCGGTCGAGCGGCGCATCGAGGCCGCCGAGCGGATCGCCGACGCCGCCCTCGTGGGGAGCGGCGACGACGGACCCGAGGCCGACGGCGCCACGGCGCTCACGGATGTGCGCCGACTGGCCGCCGAATACCTCGAGGTCCGTACGTCGATGACCGGCGGGTCCGCCCGTACGCAGCGCATGAACGGCATCTTCGCCCGCCTGGTGCGCGCCACCCAGCGGCTCGCCGACCCCGACCTGGACGGCTGGCTCGCCTCCCCGGACGGCGGTCTGCGCCTGGCCGCGTACGCGCGGCTGTACGCGGTGCCGGACGCGGACGCGCTGGCCGTCCTCACGGATGCCGTGGTCAAGGAGCCGCTCGCCTTCAGCCAGTACTGGGGCATCCACGCGCTCGACAAGGTCGTGGACGCCGTCGGGGTCGAGGACGTGCCGCCGGGGGTCGTCCGCCGCCTGGAGGACTGCCGGCCGCGCGGCAGCGACCGGGTGGCCCTGCTGCGGCGTCTGATCGTCAAGCTGCACGGCCTCCACTAGCGGTCCCGCGTCGGCCGTCCCGCATCATCGCTCCGCCCCGCGTCATCGCTCTGCCTTGCGACATCACATGACACCAGGTGGCACCGCTTGGCGCCATCCGGCATCACCCGGGTGCCATCCGGTGCCATCCGGTGTCATTCCGCGCTCCCGAGAGCGCGTGAGTACGCATAGCGCCACAATGACTCAGCTCGGCGCCTGCGCGTTTACCCAGCTCAGAGTGGGTATTCTCGCGCCAGCCTCCCGTAAGGTGTCATTCGGGCTTGCCTGTGGCGCCATTGTGGTGCCATGATGACGTCATGGACCTCACCCCGTATGTCGACACCCTCCGCCGGGAACTCGCGGTGGCCGCCGAGGCCGGCGGTGACGAAGCTCTCGAGCTGGCCGAGCGGCTCACCGCTCCGCTGGAGTCGGCGGCCCGGCTGACCATGCTCAATGTGCTCTCCGCCGCGATGGACGAGATCACCCGGGAGCTCGCCCCAGGCTCGGTCGACGTACGGCTGCGCGGGCTCGACCCCGACTTCGTGGTGACGCTGCCGCCCCGCGACGACGCCCCCTTCGAGGCCGCGCCCGCCGAATCGCTCGCGCCCCCGGCCCCCGTGGACGGCGACGAGGGCGGCACCGCCCGGGTCAATCTGCGACTGCCGGCCCAGCTCAAGGCGCGCGCCGAGGAGGCCGCGTCCCGCGAGGGCCTGTCGGTCAACGCCTGGCTGGTGCGCGCCGTGTCGGCCGCGGTCGACGGCGGCACACAGCCCCGTACGGCAACGAAGACCCGCTCCGCGCAGAACTTCACGGGCTGGGTGCGCTAGCAGCGCCCGCGCCCGACCCAAGCCACCTACAACACGTCCCACCTGCGGGGACGCCCCGACCAGTCATGAGGACGGTACAGCCATGCCTTCTTTCGACACTCCCGAACCGATCACGGTCACCGCCCACGTGGGCGCCGGCTCCCTCCGCTTCACCGCGAGCGACCGCGCGGACACCGCCGTCGAGGTGCGGCCCGGCAGCCCCAAGCGGGACAAGGACGTACGGGCCGCCGAGCAGACCGAGGTCACGTACGCGAACGGCGTGCTGACCATCAGGACGAAGGAGCGGCGCTTCATCGGCCCCTCCGGCGCCGTCGACGTGACGGTCGACCTGCCCGCGGGCTCGGACATCGACGTCACCGGCTCCTGGACCCACGTGGCGAGCGAGGGCCGCCTCGGCAAGACCCGGATCAAGACCTCGGGCGGCGACGTCCGCCTCGATGCGACCGGGCCGCTCCAACTGACCGTCTCCCACGGCTCGATCGCCGTCGCCCGGGTCGAGGGCGCCGCCGAGATCACCACCAGCTCCGGCAGCATGCGCGTCGGCACCGTCGACGGCCCCGCCACCCTGAAGAACTCACACGGCACCACGACCATCGCCGCCGCCCTCGGCGAGCTGCGGGCCAGCGGCGCCCACGGCGACATCGACATCCTGCGCGCCGAAGCCTCGGTCACCGCCACCACCGCCTACGGCTCCCTGCGCGTCGCCGAAGTCGCCTCCGGTGACGTCCAGGTGGAGACGTCCTACGGCGCCATCGACATCGGCATCCGCGAGGGCACCGCCGCCTGGCTCGACGTCAGCGCCGAGCGCGGGCAGGTGCGCAACGCCCTCGCCGACTCCGCGCCGCCGGCCGAGACCGAGAACACCGTCAAGGTCCGCGCCCGGACCCGCTGGGGCAACATCGACGTCCGCCGCGCCAAGGTCTGACGTCCCCAAAAGAGCGACTCCCCCAACTCACCTACGAGACCGACCACTTCACACTTCGAGCCGGAGGGCTCTCCATGCGCTCATCTGTCATGCCCACATCCAGGGGCGCGGCTTCCCCCGCCGTTTCCACCGCCGATCTGCGCAAGTCCTACGGCGACAAGGTCGTGCTCGACGGCATCGATCTGCGCATCCCGGCCGGGACCGTGTTCGCGCTGCTCGGCCCGAACGGCGCCGGGAAGACGACGACCGTGCAGATCCTGTCCACGCTGATTGCCGCCGACGGCGGGCAGGCCCAGGTCGCCGGTCACGACGTCGCCACGTCGCCGGACGGGGTGCGCGCCGCGATCGGCGTCACCGGGCAGTTCGCCGCGCTCGACGACCTGCTCACCGCCGAGGAGAACCTGCTCCTCATGGCCGACCTGCTGCGCCTCGGCAAGCGCGAGGGCAGGAAGCGCGCCAAGGAACTGCTCGAGCGGTTCGACATCGCGGACGTCGCGGGCAACCGCGCCGCGACCTTCTCCGGCGGTATGCGGCGCCGGCTCGACATCGCCATGACGCTGGTCGGCGACCCGAAGGTGATCTTCCTGGACGAGCCGACGACCGGGCTCGACCCGCGCAGCCGCCGCACCATGTGGGAGACCGTGCGCTCGCTGGTCGCGGGCGGCACCACTGTCTTCCTCACCACCCAATACCTCGAAGAGGCCGACCAGTTGGCCGACCGGATCGCCGTGCTCGACGGCGGCCGGATCGTCGCCGAGGGCACCGCCGACGAACTCAAGGCGCAGATCCCCGGCAGCCATGTGCGGCTGCGGTTCACCGAGCCCGCCGAGTACGAGCGCGCGGCCACCGCCTTCCCCGGTGCGGCCCGTGACGACGAGAACCTCGCCCTGCGCGTGGCGGGCGGCGGTGGCCTCGACGCGCTGCGCGCCCTGCTCGACCGGCTCGACACCGCCGGTATCCGGGCCGCCGACTTCTCCGTGCACACCCCCGACCTGGACGACGTGTTCCTCGCCCTGACCGGCGACGGCACCGCCGACACTCCGCTTCACGTCAAGGAGACCCTGCGATGAGCACCCTCGCCTACGCCGTGCACGACTCCATGACGATGTTGCGGCGCAACCTCAAGCACGCGATCCGCTATCCGATGGTGGGGTTCGGCAGCGCCATGATGCCGATCATGATGCTGCTGCTGTTCGTGTACGCCTTCGGTGACTCGATCGGCACCGGCATGGGCGGCGGCCGGGACGCGTATCTGGACTATCTGACGCCCGGCATCATCATCATGGGGGTGGCCGCCGGTTCGATGTCGACCTCGGTCGCGGTCTGCTCCGATATGACCGAGGGCATCATCAACCGCTTCCGCACCATGAACATCACCCGCTCGTCGTTCATGACGGGGCATGTCATCGGCAGCGTCATCCAGACGATGGTGTGCATCGTCCCGGTCGTCGGCGTGGCGCTCGCCGTCGGATTCCGGTCGGACGCGAGCCCACTGGAGTGGCTGGCCGCCGCCGGACTCATCGCGGCCATCGCGTTCGCGGTGACCTGGCTGTCGGCGGCGCTCGGCCTGATCTCCAAGACCGTCGAGTCCGCGAGCAACAAACCACTGCTGGTCCAGTTCATGCCGTTCCTCGGCTCCGCGTTCGTGCCGGCCGACTCGATGTCGCCGGGCCTGCGCTGGTTCGCCGAGAACCAGCCGTTCACGCCGATGACCGAGACGCTGCGCGGCCTGCTCTCCGGCTCGGAGATAGGCAACAACGGCTGGATCTCGCTCGCCTGGTGCGCCGGCATCGCCCTGGTCGGCTACGTCTGGTCGCGCTCGCTGTTCAACAGCACCACCAAGCGCTGAGAGCCCCGCGTTGACCTCATCCACGCGCCACGGCGGAGGGCCCCGATGCACACAGGGCCCTCCGCCGTGGCGCAGCGGCGACTACTTTGGCGGCAGCGCTGACGCCGACGCCGGGGGGCTCGTCGTCACGCGTCCGTGATGACCACCTTCCCGAAGTGCCCCCGCCCCGCGAAGTACCGGTACGCGGCGGGCGCCTCGGCGAACGGGAAGGCGCGGTCGACGACGGGGCGCAGGCGGTGGTGCTCGATCGCGCGGTTCATCCGCTCGAACATCTCGCGGCTGCCCACGAACATCCCCTGCAGCGTGACCCCCTTGAGCAGGACGGAGGACGGGTCGGCCCCGCCGTCCCGGGCCAGTACGCCGATGAGGCTGATCCGCCCGCCGACGCGTACGGCGTCAAGCGACTGCGGCAGGGTGCCCGAGCCGCCCACCTCCACGACGTGGTCGACTCCGCCGTCGGTCGCCTCGGCCACCAGGCGGCCCCAGTCGGGGGTGCGGGCGTAGTTGACGCCGTCCGTGGCGCCGAGCGAGCGCAGCCGCTCCAGCTTGGCGTCGTCGCTGGAGGTGGCGAGCACCCTCGCGCCGCCGAGCGCGGCGAACTGGAGGGCGAACAGGGACACTCCACCGCTGCCCAGGGTCAGCACCGTCTGGCCGGGGGTGAGTCCGCCGGTGACCGCCACCGCGTGCCAGGCGGTCACGGCGGCGCAGGGCAGCGTCGCGGTCTCGGCGAAGTCGAGATGCGCGGGGGCGGCGACCAGGGCCTCCTGGTCGAAGAGGACGTACTCGGCGAGCACCCCGTCCGCCGGGCCGCCCAGCGCGCCCGCCGTCTTCCGCGCGGTGGGCGGCCCGGAGAGCCAGCCGGGCATGAAGATCCCGGCGACGCGGTCGCCCTCCCGCCACCGGGTGACCTCGGAACCGGCGTCCACCACCTCGCCCGCGCCATCGGACAGCGGCACGACATCGGGCTTCAGGGCACGTCCGTACGTGTCCGACGCGATCATCAGATCCCGGTAGTTGAGCGACCAGGCCCGCATCCGGACCAGCACCTCGCGCGGCCCCGGGGCGGGCACCTCGCGCTCGTCCAGCCGGAGGGCGTCCACGCCGGTCAGGCGCGGCAAGTGGTAGTAGCGCGTCTTCATCACACCGTTCCTGTTCTCACGCGGTCCGCGGGATCGGGACGGCCTGGCCGCTGACCCGCGCCCGGGGGTCGTCGGGTGTGACGTCGAGCAGGAGGTCGCTGGGGCGGCCCATGTCCTCGCCCTGGCGGATACGGACCCTGGTCTGGCCGCCGACCAGGCCGAGTACCCGCAGATAGCCGCCGAAGGCGGCGGCCGCGGCACCGGTGGCCGGGTCCTCGACCACCCCGCCGACGGGGAACGGATCGCGGGCGTGGAAGACCACGTTCTCGGCGGAGCCGTCCGCGGACGGCTCCGCGGTCTCGCGCCACACCAGGTGCACCGTCGTCCAGCCGCGCCGCCGCATCACCGCATCGAGCGCGTCGAAGTCGTAGTCCAGGTCCGCCAGCCGCTCGCGGGTGGCGGCGGCGAGGACGAGGTGGTCGTTGCCCGCGAAGGCGACGTGCGGGGGCAGGGCCGGGTCCAGGTCGTCCGCGGACCAGCCCAGCGCCGCCAGCGTCGGCTCGAGCTCCGTGCCCGGGTCGGCGGGGCGCGACCGCGTGGGAACGCTGGTGAGCGTGGCGCGGGGCGGGCCGTCGCCGTCGGCCGTGGTCTCGACGCGGATCTCGCCCGAGGCCGTGTCGAAGACCAGCTCACCCGGGCCGTCGCGCTCGGCGAGGGCCACGGCCGTGGCGATGGTGGCGTGTCCGCAGAACGCGACCTCGGAGAGCGGGCTGAAGTACCGCAGCCGGTAGCGGCGCGCGGCCTCGTCCCGCTCGGTGACGAACGCGGTCTCCGAGTAGCCGACCCGCGCGGCGACGGCGGTCATGGCCGCGTCGTCGTCCGCGACGGCCGCGGCGTCGAGGACCACACCGGCGGGATTGCCGCCGTCGGGACGGCTGGTGAAGGCGGAGTAGTGCAGAACGTCGACATCTGGGGTGGACGCGGTGGACGTGGTGGACGTGCTGGGCGTCGTGGATGTGGTGGATGGGGTGGGTTCGGTGGGTGCGGTCATGCCGTCCACGGTTCCACCGGCCCCGGTATCGCGTCCAACGATTCCTTTCGCTGGAGTCGATCGAGAAACCCAATGAGGGCAGGTCGGGGGCCATCTATCCTGACCGTTGTGGACACACGACTCCTGAAGACGTTCGCGGCGCTGGCGAGAACCGGCAGCTTCACGGCGACCGCCACCGAGCTCCATCTCGCCCAGTCCACCGTCACCGTCCAGATACGCGCCCTGGAACGGGAGCTGGGCACCCGCCTCTTCGACCGGCTGCCTTCAGGCACCCTGCCGACCAGCGCCGGACGCCGACTGCTGACGGAGGCCGAGGAGGTCCTGGACGCCGAGGCCCGGCTGCGCGCGGTGGCGGCGGCCGGAAACGGCGACGGCGCGGACGGCGCGGTGGAGGGCCCCGTCGCCCTCGGCGCGGGCGAGTCGCTGTGCGCCTCGCACCTCCCCCGCGTGATCGCCTCGCTGCGCCGCAGTCACCCCGGTATCGACGTCCACCTCCACCCCGCGGGCAGCGCGGCGGCCGTCGAGGGGCTGCGTACGGGACGGCTCGACCTCGTCCTCCTCCTCGAACAGGACGTGACCGACGCCGACCTGGTGGCCCGTACCATCGCCCGCGAACCCCTCGTCTACGTCGCCGCCCCCGGCCACCCGCTGGCCGGACGCGAGGCGGGCTGGGACGAGCTGGCCGGGCAGAGCTTCTTCGTCCACGAGCAGGGCTGCTCCTACAGCGACCACCTCGTCCGCACCCTCCTCGCCCTCCCCGGCCCGGCACCGCGCCTCACCCGCTTCGGCAGCATCGAGGCCGCCCGCGCCTGCGTCGCCGCGGGCCTCGGCCTGACGCTGCTCCCCCGCGCCACGGTGGAACGGCAGCTCGCCGAGGGCTGTCTCGCCGAGGTCCACGGCCCGGCCATCCCCCCGGTCCCCGTCCAGCTCACCCGCCACCGCCGCCGCTGGACCAGCCCGGCGGCGCGGGCGGTGGCGGACGAGCTGACGCGGCTGCTCGCGGCGTGAGCCGTACGTCGGACGAGCTTCGGACGAGCGTCGAATGAGCCTCGAATGAGCCTCAGACGAGCGTGACGCCGTCGTGGGCGCGGATCGCCGGTGGGGTGGCGGTGTCGAGGGCGTCCAGGACGCGCACGGCGTACGCCTCGTCGGCGAGATCGGGGACCTCGGCGCGGGTGGCCCAGCGCCAGGCCCGGGTGCGGGGGCCGGTGGCGGGGGTGCCGTCGAGGGCCTCGCAGCGGAAGACGAGGGAGACGGTGAGGTCGTTCATGTCCTTGTAAACCCCGGTGAGCGCGGCCGGGAGCGCGATCTTGACGCCCGTCTCCTCGAGGATCTCGCGCTGGAGGGCGTCGGGGATGGTGGCGTCGGGGTCGAGCGCACCGCCCGGCGGTTCCCAGGTGCTGCCGTCGCGCCGCTTGATCAGCAGCGCTCGGCCGCGCTCGTCCACGATGACTCCGGCGACGCTGACGCGGTGCGGGCGGTCAGTGGTCACGTTCCTCGGCCCTCTCGGCTGGCTGGGGGTTTCTCACGGTAGCAACGCCCGGACGGGGCCGGGGCCATGACCGAGGAGCCGACCCCACCACGACCGCTGCGCGGCAGGGGCTTCGCCCCTGGCCCCGGGGTCGGGGGCGGAGCCCAGCGCCTTCGCGGTCCGCCGCCCGCCCGCCGATTCGGCCATACGGCTGCTGCGTGGCGGGGGCTTCGCCCCTTGGCCCCGGGGTCTGGGGCGGAGCCTCGTTTCCCCGGGGTCTGGGGCGCGGCCCCGTTTCCTCCGGGGTCTGGGGCGGAGCCCCAGTTTCGGGAAGGGGCGGGGAGGGGAACAGCCCGCCGCAGGCGTCACGATCCCTTGGCCCCCTAACGCTCCGCGCCCGGGGCGCCCATGTTGCGCCGTACCGCGTCCAGGATGGTCAGCCCCTGGCCGACCAGGCCCGCCGCGATCTCGCCCAGCCCGTCCGCCCCGTTGAGGACGTTGACGTTCGCCCCGGAGAGCCCGGAGGCGGCCTCCTTGACGATCTGCGGCAGTTGGTCGATCAGCATGCGGTCGAGCGCGACCCGGCCGTGTGAGGCCGCCGCCTCGGCCTGGATCTTCATCCGCTCCGCCTCGGCCAGCGCCACCACCCGGATCCGCTCGGCCTCCGCCTCCGCCGGCTTCACGATCTCGGCCACCAGTTGCTGTTGCCGCAGATCGGCCGCCCGCTGGGCCAACTCCGTCCGCGCCGACAGCACTTCCTGCTGTGCGTGCGCCTCCGCCAGCGGTCCGGCCTGGGCGGCCTGCGCCTGGGCGCGGTCCACCTCGGCGTTGTACTGGGCCTGCACCACGGCCGTCTGCCGCGCGTACTCGGCCTGGTTGCGCGCCGCCTCCTGCTCCGCCTCGGCCGCCGCCTGGCTGGCCTGCGCCTGGGCGATCTGGGCCTGCCGCTGGATGGCGGCCTTGTGCGGGGCGGACATCGCGTCGATATAGCCGGTGTCGCCGTCGTCGATCGACTGGATCTGCAACGAGTCCACGATCAGACCGATCTTCGCCATCTCCGCCTTGGAGGTGTCCAGCACCTCGGTGGCCAGCTTCTGCCGCTCGGTGATGAGCTCCTCGACCGTCATCGAGCCGATGATGGACCGCAGATGACCCGCGAAGATCCGCCCGGTCAGCACCGCCATCTGCTCCTGGTCGGAGAGGAACCGCTGCCCCGCGTTGACGATGGACTCGGTGTCGTTGCCCACCTTGAACGCGATCACCGCGCGCACCGTCAGCGTGATGCCCTGTCGACTGACGCACTTCTCCGCGACCTCGGCCTCGCACATCGCCAGCGTCAGGAAGCGGACCTTGCGGAAGACCGGAAGCACGAACTTGCCGTGCCCGGTCACCACGCGAAACGGCGCACCCCCATGTCCACGCCTGCCACCCGATATCAGCATCGCCTGGTCGGGTGCGGGCACGCGGTAACCGAACATCCTTCGTCTCCTCAACCGGCGCCGCCGGCCCCGCCGGACGACGCGTTCAATGGATCGGTCCACTCGATGACGTCGACCTGGCGGGAGCCGCGGAAGTCGATCACGAGCACGGACGCGCCTTGCGGCAGCGGGTCGGAGGACCAGGCGAGGAACGTCTCCGAGCCGCCTCTGACGCGCACCAGGACCTCGCCGGGACCATCGGCACCACGGGTGCCGAGAAGCAGCACCCCGGTGCGACCGATCACAGGATCATCCGGTGTCATGCGGCAGCCGCCCCCCGTCGTTCCGCTGCTGAAATCCGACGTTAGACCCTTTTCTCGGCGCCGGATACGGTTGTGCGCAGCGGGGATCGGGCGAACCGCCACCCGCGTGGACGGCCGCTACGAGGTGGCGTCCTTGGCGTCGGTGTCCTTGGCTCCGTCGCTCTTGGCGTCGGTGTCCTTGGAGTCCGTGTCGCTGCCGGTGTCCGCGTCGGCCTCGCCGTCCTCGCCGCCCTCCGAGTCCTCGAAATACGCGTCGAGCACCGCGTCCAGCTCCGCCGTCCATTCCTTGAGGAGCTTGCGGGCCGGTGCCTCGACATCGGCGGTGTACCAGCGCCGGTTGGTCGTATAGACGGTGATCCCGAAGCGCTTGCCGAACCGCGGGGTGTCGACCTCCACCGCGCCGATCTCGTCCCACCCGAACTCGGCCTTCTCACCGTCGAGCTCGAACGTGACCCCTCGGCGCCCGGCCCGTATCGCACCGCGCCGGTCGGACACCTCGAAGACGGCCCCGCCGTCCTCGTCCTCCTCGTCGTCGTCCGCTTCCCCGTCGGACGCGACGACGTCCTTCGACGCGTCGGCTTCACCGTCGGACTCCGCCTCGGCCCCGACGCCCTCTTCCTCGTCGAGCTCCGGCTCGTCCTCGGCGGTGACTTCCTCCGGCGGCCGCTCCGCCGCTGCCTTGTCCGGGGCGTCCTCCTCCACATCGGCAGGGCGCGGGGACGTCAGGCCGGGGATGTACCCCGGATCCGTCCCGGCGGTGTGCATGGGCGGGATGATCGGTCCAGTGCTCTGCTCCACGGCCGGAAGTATTGCCGATAAACCTGTGCCGACGACAGGCAACCCCGACCCCAATCGAGCCGACGGGGGAAAGCCGCAGGTGACGCGGAGCCGATTTCGGGGCGGGCCGGAGCGGTGGCCCGGTGGGCACGCACCTTTACTGTCCCTTTACTATGGGTGTGGGGACACTTGACCTACTAGCGCCCCCCAGCACTCTCCCAGCGACGTAAGGAGCACCGGACCCGCAATGGGCGAACCTCCCAGTACCACCCGTGCCACACCCCGCCCGCCCCTCGCCAGAACGCCCCTGACCAGCTCGATCGGCTCGATTGACCCCATCAGCTCGATCGGCTCGTCCGGGGAGAGGGACACGGGGGTGGCACGGTGACCGAGATCCTGCTGCTTCTCCTCGCGCTGGCCCTCACCCTCGCCTGCGCGCTCTTCGTGGCCGCCGAGTTCTCCCTCACCACCGTCGAGCGCGGCGCCCTGGAGCGCGCCGCCGAAGCCGGTGAGCGCGGGGCCGACAGCGCGCTCACGGCCGTGCGCCGGCTGACGTTCCAGCTCTCCGGGGCCCAGCTCGGCATCACCGTCACCTCCCTGGTGATCGGCATGCTCGCCGAGCCCTCGCTGGCCGCCCTCCTCGAAACCCCGCTCACCGCGATCGGCCTGCCCGACGGCGCGGCGTCGACGACCGCCGTGGTGCTGGGCGTGGCCGTCTCCACGGTGGTGCTGATGGTCGCCGGGGAGCTGGTGCCCAAGAACTGGGCCATCTCCCGCCCCCTGCACGTGGCCAAGGCGGTCGCCTCCCCGCAGCGCGCCTTCACCGCCGCCTTCGCCCCGCTGATCCACCACCTCAACAACACGGCGAACCGCCTGGTGCGCCGCATGGGCCTGGAGCCCGCCGAGGAACTCGCCTCCGCCCGTACGCCGGACGAGCTGGTCGCGCTGGCCCGCCACTCGGCCGCCGAGGGCGCGCTGGAGCAGGACGCGGCCGAGCTGTTCGTCCGCACGCTCCACCTGGGCGAGCTGACCGCGGAGAACGTGATGACCCCGCGCGTGGACGTCCAGGCGCTGGAGGCCCACGCCACCGCCGCCGACGCCGCCAACCTCACCCTGGCCACCGGGCGGTCCCGCTTCCCCGTCTACCGCGACACCCTGGACGAGGTGGTCGGCACCGTGCACATCCGCGACGTCCTCGCCCTGGACGCCGCCCGCCGCGCCACCACCCCCGTCACCGACCTGGCCACGCCGCCGCTCCTGGTGCCCGACAGTCTCCCGGTGGACCGGCTGCTGGACCGGCTGCGCCGTGCGCACACCATGGCCGTCGTCATCGACGAGTACGGGGGCACCGCGGGCATCGCCACCCTGGAGGACATCGTCGAGGAGGTCGTCGGCGACGTCCGCGACGAACACGACCCCGACGAGACCCCCGGCCTGGTGCCCCTCGGCCCCGGCGCCTGGGAGGCGGACGGCGGCGTACGGCTGGACGAGCTCACCGGCATCGGCCTGACCGCCCCCGAGGGCCCGTACGAAACCGTCGCGGGCCTCCTGGCCACCGCACTGGGGCGCATCCCGGCCGCCGGGGACACCCTCGAGACCGGCGACGGCTGGCAGCTCACGGTCCTGAAGGTGGACCACCACCGCGCCGACCGCGTACGGATCACGGAGTCCGCCGAAGCCGCTGAGACCGCCGAGGCCGCCGAGACCCCCGAAGCCGCTGAGACCGCCGAGGCCGCCCGATGACCGTCATCCAACTCACCATCGGCGCCCTCACCCTCCTCACCAACGCCTTCTTCGTCGGCGCCGAATTCGCCCTGATCTCCGTGCGCCGCAGCCAGATCGAACCGCGCGCGCAGGCGGGGGAGAAGCGGGCGCGCGGTGTGCTGTGGGCGCTGGAGCACCTGTCCGCGCTGATGGCCACCGCCCAGCTCGGCATCACCATCTCCTCCCTCGTGCTGGGCGCGGTCGCCGAACCGGCCATCGCCCATCTGCTGGAGCCCGGCTTCGACGCCGTCCACGTGCCGCACGCCCTGGTGCATCCGATCGCGTTCGTCATCGCGCTCACGGCGGCCACGTATCTCCACATGCTCATCGGCGAGATGGTCCCCAAGAACATCGCCCTCGCCGCGCCCGAGCGCACCGCGCTCCTCCTCGGCCCGCCGCTGGTGGCCCTCACCCGCCTCCTGCGCCCCGTCGTCTTCGGCGTCAACGCCTTCGCCAACGCGCTGCTGCGGCTGCTGAAGGTCGAGCCGAAGGACGAGGTCGAGTCGGTCTTCACCGACGACGAACTCATCCGGCTGGTACGGGACTCCAGCGACGCCGGGCTGCTGGACAAGTCCGGCGGCGAGCGGCTGCGCGACGCCCTGGAGCTGGGCACCCGGCGGGTCGGCGACATCCTCGTCCCGCTCGACGAGATGGTCACCGTCGACCACCGCGTCACCCCGGCCCAACTGGAACGCACGGCGGCCGCCTCCGGCTACAGCCGCCTCCCGGTCACCGGCCCCGGCGGCGCCATCCTGGGCTACCTGCACATCAAGGACACCCTCGGCATCGCGGACCGGGACCGGCCCTTCCCCCGCACCGCCGTCCACACCGTCCCCCGCGTCCGCGCCGACACCCCGCTGGACGACACCCTCACCACCATGCGCGCCACTGGCGCCCACCTGGCCGCCGTGACGGCCGACACCGGTACGGTCCTGGGCTTCGTCACGATGACGGACGTCCTGGACGAACTCGTGGGCCCGGCCACCCCGGCGTAGCCCGGGGTGTCACCCGGCGCCGCTCAGGACGACGGCCGGACCGACCAGGGACGTCACCGCGCCGCTCAGGGCGACGGCCGGACCGACGGATGAACCGACGGATGAACCGACGGATGAACCGACGGACGGTCCGGCCGTACGGAGAACGCCGTGTCCCCGGCCGTCGCCACGATCGCGTCCTTGACGAGCACGACCCTCGGCTCGGCTTCCTGCGCCGCCGTCCCGGGGTCGTTCAGCGCGGCGGTGCGCCACGCCTCCTTGCCGTCGTCCACGTTCAGCGCCAGCAGGCGGCCGAAGCGGTTGGCGAAGTACAGCTGCCCGTACCGCTGGGACAGCACCGGTTCGGACAGGCTCTCCGTGTCCGTCGCCCGCTGCCACAGCTCCCGGCCGCTGTCCGCCGCCACCGCGGTGACCGTTCCGTTGGGCCGGACGAAGTAGACGGCGCCGTGCAGCAGGGTCGGCTTGCCGAGCACGGGGCGCCGCAACGGGATCCGTGTGATCCCGCCGGTGCGCGGATCCACCCGCACCATGGCCTTGTACGGGCGCTCGTACCCCGAGTCGTACACGTCCTTCGCGGTCTGCGGGATCAGGAACAGCGGCTCGCCCTGGACCGCGCCGAGGGTCAGCGCCTTCCGCGGGAGGGTGGTGAGGTGCGCTCGCGTGCCGTCGGAGGGGTCGAGCCGCAGCAGGTCGTACGGGCCCTCGGCGGCCAGGCCGTCGGAGCCGGTGGGCGCGCACAGGGCGTACGGCGCACCGCCCAGCGCCGTCGGCTCGCAGAACTTCCCCTCGGGCGCCGGCGACTGCCACAGCCGCGCCCCCGACGGTCCGTAGGCGACGAGCTCCCGGGCGTCCGGGGACAGCGTCAGCACCCCGCCGCGGAACAGGCGCACCGCGCCGGAGCCGTTGATGCTCCGCTCCCACCGCTGCTTCCGGGTGGCGACGTCCAGGGCCACGACGAACCGCCCGCCCTCCTCCGACTCCCGGTAGGTGTAGACGATTCCGTCCCGCACCCCGATGGGCCGCGCGAGCTGGGGGCGGGTGCCCCACCGCCACTGGACGTGGCCGGTGGCGGCGTCGACCCTGGCGACCGTGAACCCGTTGCCGCCGCAGTACAGGGCCCGGCCGCCCTCCGGGGCGCACCCGGGCTCGTTGTAGACGAGGGGCGGCCCCTCGGTCCCGACCCGCAGCTCCGCCCGCCACGGCCGCCAGCCCTTGGGGAGCGAGGCGGGCCGCTGGGAGTGCGCGGCGTCGGCGGTGGCGGACGCGTCGCCCGACGAGTCCGTCATGTCCGGGGCGAAGACCGCCGCGGCGACGGCCAGCCCGGTGACGGCCAGAGCCACCCCGGTGGTGGTGACGACGAGCCGCCGCCGGGCGCCTCGCCGCGGTGCGGTCCGCTGGGAGGCGGGGGGCTGAGGGGCGTGGGCCGGGGCTGGGTCCGGGTCCGGGTCCGGGGCCGGGACGACGGGAGGACGTCCAGCGGCGGACGCCGCGGGGCCGTGGGCCGTTGCGGGGCCGGGGGCCGCCCCGGGCCCGTCGACCGCCCCGGGCCCGTCGACCGTTGCGGAGCTGTCGGCCGCCGCCGGGGAAGCCGCCGGGAAGTCCGACAGCTCGCGCAACATGCGATGCAGCTCGTCCAGCTCCGGCCGGGCCTCCGGCTCCTTGGCCAGACAGCGCTCGGCGATGGGCCGCAGCGGTTCCGGGACCCCCTCCAGCGTCGGGTGCTCGTACATCACCTGGTAGCCCGACAGATAGGGGCTGTCGGACTCGAACGGGCTGCTGCCCCGCGCCGCGTACACCAGCAGCGAGCCCAGCGAGAAGACGTCCGACGCCGCCGTGACGCCCCGCGGACTGCGCAGTTGCTCCGGCGACATGAACGGCGGGGTGCCGAGCACCCGCCCGATGGTGACGGTGAGCGTCTGGCTGTCGACGGCACGGGAGATGCCGAAGTCGATGACGCGCGGACCGTCCTCGGCCATCAGGATGTTGGCGGGTTTGAGGTCCCGGTGCACCACCCCGGCCCGGTGGATGTCGCGCAGCGCCTCGACCAGCCCGAGGCCCAGCGTTCGCAACTCCCGCCCGCTCAAGGGGCCGTTCCTCCGTACGACCTCGGAGAGGGTCTGCCCCGGTACGTACAGGGTGGCCATCCACGGCCGGTCGGCCTCCGGATCGGCGTCCACGACGGGGGCGGTGAACGCCCCGCTCACCCGGCGCGCCGCCACGACCTCCTGCCGGAAGCGGGTGCGGAACTCCTCGTCCTGGGCGTACTGCTCATGGACCAGCTTGATCGCGACCTGCCGCCCCGAGGCCGCGCGCCCGAGATAGACGACGCCCATGCCGCCCGCGCCGAGCCGGTCGAGCAGGGCGTAGCCGCCTATGGATTCCGGATCCCCGGTGGCCAGCGGCATCGCCGATCCCCTCTCCCGCGCCTCTCCCGCGCTGTTTTTCCGCGTCTCGAACGGCCCTACCGGAGACCTACATTAGGTCGGCGGGGGCCTCGGCGGACCATGCGGTCCAGGACGTGGCGGAACGGTGATGTGCGCCACGGTGACGCGCGCGGGCGAACGGGCCGGTGTGAAGGGGAAGTTCCGTTAGCGGCGTGTTAGCGGAACGGCGTCGGGACGGCAGCGTCACGCCAGCGGACCACGGAAGGCTCATAGCCAGACCCGAGGGCCGGTGCGGAACACCGGCCGGACCGCTGACCCATAGGGGGAGCCCGCCATGAACGTCACCGCTTACCGCCGCGGCCGCACCGTCCGTACGATCGCCGCCTCCATCGTGGCCGTCGCCGCCCTGAGCCTGACCGCGGCGTGCGGCGGGGACGGAGACGGAGGCTCCGACAACGCGGGCAAGGCGAACGCGTCGGCCACGGCCCCCGCGTCCTCCACGGACGAACAGGGCGCGGGCAAGGCTGAGACCGGCAAGGGGAACGAGTCGGGCAAGGAGAACCAGGGCGACAAGGGGAACCAGGCCGGCAAGGGGAACCAGGGCGGCAAGGAGGGCGCCGCGGGCGTCAAGGACGCGAAGGCGCGGGCCCAGGAGTCCGGGGGCGGCTCCGAGGCCGAGCCGGTCGGCGACTGCGACATCAACAAGACGGCCATCACCGTCCAGAACGTCAAGAGCCCCATCAACCACATGCTGCTCAAGGCGACCAACAAGGCCGGCGTGGACTGCAAGCTGGTCGGCTACCCGGGCCTGAAGTTCGGCGCCGAAGCGCAGGCCGCCACCCCGGTGAACGAGGACAGCAAGCCGCAGGCCGTGGTCATGCTCGCCCCGGGCGAGAGCGCCTACGCGGGCATCACCACCTCCGCGGGGGACGGCTCGGGCGACGAGGGCGGCGATGTCGACTCGCTCGAGGTCTTCGTCGACGGCAGCGAGGACCCCAAGCAGGTCGAACTGCCCGGCGGCTCGGTCTACGTGGACAGCGCGGCTCAGGTCACGTACTGGCAGACGGACGCGCAGACCGCCCTGACCTGGTAACACCACGCACAAGCACCCCTGTGCCGGAGTGTTCATCACTATGAACACTGTCTTGCATAGAAGACAGCCGCCCTGGAGGATGAAGCGGCGCCGCCGACGCGGCGCACAGGGCGCGGGCACGGGCACAGGGGTGGGGAACGGATGGGCATCGGCTCCGCGGCGCTGCTGGTGTCGGCCGGTGTGGCCTCCGGGCTCGCCGGTTCGATCGCGGGGCTGGCCTCGCTGTTCAGCTACCCGGCGCTGCTGGCGGTAGGACTGCCACCGGTGGCCGCGAATGTGACCAACACGGTGGCGCTGTTCTCCAACACCGTCGGCACCGCGGCCGGATCCCGCGCCGAACTCCGCGGCCAGCGCGACCGCCTCCTCCGGCTCGCCGCCATCGCGGCACTGGGCGGCGCGGTCGGGGCCGCCCTGCTGCTGGGCACCCCGTCCTCCGCCTTCGAGGCCGTCGTCCCGTGGCTGATCGCCCTCGGCTCGGTACTGATCCTGGTCCGCGATCCGCTCCGCCGGCTCATGGCCTCCCGCTCACGCCCCCTGGCCCACACCGCCCGCCCCACCCTCCCGCTGGCGTGCGCGGTCCTCCTGGTCGGCCTCTACGGCGGCTACTTCGGCGCGGCCTCGGGCGTCCTGATGCTGGCAGTGCTCTCGCTGACGGCCACGGAACCCCTCCCGGTCACCAACGCCGTCAAGAACATCGCCACCGGTGCGGCCAACGTAACGGCGGCCGTCGCCTACGTAGCCGTCGCCCCGGTCAACTGGCCCGCCGCCGTCACCCTCGGCCTAGGCGCCCTCCTGGGCAGCTGGCTGGGTCCCCTGGTCGTCCGCCACCTCCCCGAAACCCCCCTCCGAATCGCCATCGCCCTGGGCGGCCTGGGCCTGGCCATCTCCCTCTGGCGCTGACCCGTCGTCCTCCGCCCGGCCCCTAGCCGCCGTACGGCTGCCATCCGACGATCGCGGGCCTATTCTGTGCGGGTGAACAACCAGTCGCTCGAAGGCACTGTTGTCCGCCTCATCCCGTTGTCCGCCGACCACGCAGAGGCCCTCTTCCCCTCCGCAACCGACCCCGAGGTCTGGCGATGGATGCCCCGGCCGCGCCCCGAGACCGTGGCACAACTGCGGGACATGCTCGGCGAGATGATCGCCGACTCGACGCGGCGCTGCTTCGCGGTGCAACGGCGCGCTGACGGCACGGTGATCGGATCAACCAGCATGTATGACCTCGACCTCGTCGAGAGTCGCACCGAGATCGGCGCGACGTGGTTCGACCGTTCCTGCTGGGGCGGCCCGTACAACACCGAGTCCAAGCTGCTTCTGTTCGGCCACGCCTTCGACGACCTGCGGCTCGCGCGGCTGGCCCTGCGCACGGACAACCTCAACGTGCGCTCCCAGCGCGCCCTGGCCCGCCTCGGCCTGGTCCACGAGGGGACCTTGCGCAGCCATATGCGGCGCCCGGACGGCAGCCGTCGTGACTCGCTGTACTACAGCCTCCTCGCGGACGAATGGCCCGCGGTGCGGGACGCCCTGCTCGCCCGAGTCGCGGCGAGGCGTGTGGCCTGAAGCGGAGCCCGCCGTCATGAGGCGGTAACGGCATTACCTCGGACGTAATCGCACCGAACCGCCGCGCTGGGCAGCATGGTGATCGCTTCCCGCAGGGTTTCCGATCGGAGGGATCACCATGTCCTTGGCCGCGCCCATGACCACCCGCGCCCTGGTGGAGGAACTGCTGCGCCGCATCGGTGAGGGCGACCCCGAGCGGATCGCCGAACTGTACGCCGAGCGCAGCGACTGGAAGCTGGACTGGCCGGAGGCCGAGCACGGCCGCGCGGCCACCCCGTGGATTCGGCACCGGGCCACCCGTGCGGATGTGGCGGACCACTTCCGGGAGTTGGCCCGGCACCATGTGCCCGAGGAGGCGGACACCGAGGTCGAGCGGATTCTCGTCGACGGCGACGACGCGGTCGTGCTGGGCGAGATCCGCCAGACCGCCCGGTCCACCGGGCGTGCCTATCGTGCGCGGTTCGCCCTGCATCTCACGCTCGAGGGCGGCCTCGTCACCCGGCACCACGTCTATGAGGACAGCCTCGCCGTCGCCCAGGCATTCAGCACGCCGCAGGCATGAAGCAGGCATGACGCCGGACCATTGAGCGATCAGCGTGCGAGCAGCGGCTCCACCCGGGAGAGGGTGTCCAGGATGTTCGCCTCCGTGATCGCCATCCGCGCCTCGTCCGGCGTCAGCCAGCGCAGCGGCGCGTCCGGGTTCTCCGGGCGTACCGCCTCGGGAGCGCTGGTGGCCAGTACGAAGCGCACGTCGGCGTGCTCATGCGCCGGCTCCCGGCTGTTCGCGGGGACCGGGACGATCACCAGATGCCGCACCTCCGCGTCCGGCCACGGGGCCAGGTCGGTCAGCCCCGTCTCCTCCCGCCCCTCCCGCAGCGCGATGGCGAGCGGGTCGTACTCACCCGGGTCGCCATGCCCGCCGACCAGCAGCCACGACTGGTGGCGCTGGTGCCAACGCAGCAGCACCCGGCCGCTGTCGGGGTGCACGATCAGGGCGGAGGCGGTGATGTGGAGGGGACTCGACCGGTCCCAGGGCGCACCCGCCTCGATCACGCCGCGCACCCGCTCGACGTCGACGCATTCCGCGGTGGTCTTCGGCCGGTAGCCCGTAAGGACATGGAGGACTGAGTGATCGGCTGTGGCCATGCCCCGGATCCTAACGACGCGAGACCGCCCGCGGCGCGGGGTTTTCCTCACTCCGGGCGCCGTACTCCGTGTGCCCCGTGTGCCCCGTGCGCGTGAGCCCCAGGCGGTCGGCCTGGGGCTCTGTGGTGGTAGCACGGGATGAACGCGACGGACGGGATGGACGAGTCGGACCGGAACGTTATCCGCTCACGGTGAGATTCGAATTCCCGCTGCTCTGATATCCCTCAGTCGCGAGGATCATGTAGTACTTGAAGGTGCCCAGGCCCATTCCGGAACGGGCCCATGCGTCGAAGTGATTGCCCGTGGTGATGGTTCCGCCCGTTTTCTTCGACTGCCGGACGCTCCAGTACTGGTTGAACGTCCGGATGCCCTCGACCGAAGGGGCGTTGTAGCGCGTCGTCTGGTAGATGTCGTACGTGCCGCCGTCGCTGGTGACGGTGCCCTTGTACGTCCCCGTGGGCCGGTATGTACCCCAGTTGTCGACGACGTAGTATTCCACGAGCGGGTTCGAGGTCCACCCGTAGAGACACAGATATCCGTTACCGGACGGGTTGAAGCTGCCCGAGTACTGCACGTTCCTGCGGCCGCCGTTGCTCCAGCCCTTACCGCACACGAAATTCCCGCAGTTGGTCCATGAGGCGCGGTAACTGCCGCCTGACGACAGCGTCATGGAGACCGACCCACCGCCGTCGGTCCAGAACGAATAGTAGAAGCCGTTATTGGTGCCGGTTTGGTTGGTGGTGATGGTCGTGTCGGCGCTGGCGGTTCCGATGCTGGGCAGCGTCAGCCCGGACGTGACCAGCGTCAGGGCGCCGGCCCGGCCGATTAAGTTCCTGCGGCTGATCGGCCGGGCGGGGGTGTCGTCCCGGTGCATGCGTCCTCCTCCTCGGTTGTGGTGGGGGCCTGTCGGTGCGGACAGTGTTGGACCGACGCGGTGGGGTGTCAACGGTTTCCGCAAGGATTACGGAAGTTCTGCCGTGGGTGGTGATCTCTCGAGGAGGCATATCTCCTGCTCACTGCCTCTTCTTGTTGATCCAATCCGGAATTGATCGATGTGGGAGTGGGATTGGAGATCCTTTTCTGGATGCGGTCATCGAAAATTTTCGGAATGCTTCCGGATCAACTCGCGGCGTGGGAACAGCACCGGCCGGGGCCGGCCACGGAGATCGAAGCGCGAGGTCAGAGCCTTGCCGACCGGTTAGCAGGGCGTTAGTGACGCGGCAGTGGATCGTCAGCGTCGGCGGACAGTCTTGTTGTCACGGCCCCGGAGGACGGGGCGAAGCCCACGACAACAGGGGGATCCATGTCGCGCCGCATCACCACCCTTCGCCATGCACGCAAGGTCGCCGCCGCGGCGGTCGTCGCTGTCGCCGCGTTCGGCCTGACCGCGTGCCAGGACAACACGGACGTCGGCGGAAGCTCGCCCTCCTCGGCCGCGAGCGACTCCTCGGACTCGGGCTCGTCGGGTTCGGCCGGAGGCGACCAGGGCAATGGCGGTGCGGGTGGCGGTGGTGGTGCCGGTTCGGGCGCCTGCAAGACCTCGCAGCTGGGGTTCAGCAGCTCGCACGGCATGGGTGAGGGCACCCTGATCGTCAACCTCAAGAACACCGGCTCCGCCCCCTGCACCCTCCAGGGCTTCCCCGGCGTGGACCTCAAGAGCAAGAACGGCTCGATCAGCGCCGAGCGCAGCGGCCTCGCGGCGCCGAAGACCAAGGTCGCGCCGGGCGAGGAGACCCGCTTCACGCTCCACTACCCGCCGAACGACTCCGGCGGCAGTGGCGAGACCTTCACCACCCTCGTCGTCACCCCGCCCAACGAGACCCACGCCCACTCCCTCCCCGTGAGCATCAACGTCCCCGTCACCGACGGCACCGCCTCCGCCATCAAGGTGGACCCGGTCGGCACCGGCAAGTAGCCGCGCACACCGCCGCGGGGATCTCGACAGCGGCAGACAGCAAAGCATCCCCGGGCCGCCGGCCTGGGGCTTTGCTCTGGGCAACGAGACTGCCTGCCGGACGTCAGGGCGAGGCCGCACCCCCTAACCGCCACCAATCGAACGTTCAACTTCTGGCGCACCGGCGTGCGCCCTCGCCCAGGACGGCCGACCCTGGATGGCGGGGGCGGTGGAGCGTGAACCGGACTGGAAGGTGAACGTCGCGATGGAGACACCCCCGATCGTTTCGGCGCAGGAGTGGGAGGCCGCGCGCCAGCGGCTGCTCGGGGAAGAGAAGCGGCTGACCCGCGCCCGTGACGCACTGGCCGCCAAGCGCCGGCGGATGCCGTGGCTGGCGGTGGAGAAGGCGTACGCGTTCGACGGCCCCGAGGGCAGGGTGAGCCTGCTCGACCTGTTCGCGGGGCGGCGTCAGCTGATCGTCTACCGCGCCTTCTTCGAGCCCATCGTCTACGGCTGGCCCGAGCACGCCTGCCGCGGCTGCTCCATGGTCGCCGACCACGTCGGCCACCTCGCCCACCTCAACGCCCGCGACACCACACTCGTCTTCGCCTCGCGCGCCCCGCAGCCGGAGATCGAGCAGGTGAAGGCGCGGATGGGCTGGACGATGCCCTGGTACACGATCACCGACGACTTCGACGCCGACTTCGACGTGGACGAGTGGCACGGCACGAACGCGTTCATCCGCGACGGCGACCGCGTGTTCCGCACCTACTTCATCAACGCCCGTGGCGACGAGGCGCTGGGCAGCACCTGGAGCTACCTCGACATGACCGCGCTCGGGCGGCAGGAGACGTGGGAGGACTCGCCCGAGGGCTATCCGCAGACGGCGCCGTACGAATGGTGGAACTGGCACGACGCGTACGGCGACCCCGAGCCGGCCCCGGAATGGCTGGCCCAGACCCGCCGGGGCCCCCGAGGCCGGCCCGCCTGACCGACGCGGCCCCGCGACCAGCACACCTCGCCCTCCGCATGCCGCACACTGTGGAGCCATGGACCACCGCATCCGCCCCGCGACGGCCGCCGACGCCGACGCCGTGAAGGCCGTCATCGACGCGGCATACCGCCCCTACGTCGCCCGGATCGGACTCCGCCCGGCCCCCATGGACGCCGACCACGCGGCCGACATCGCGGCGGGCCGCGTCTTCGTCACCGGCGACCCGGTCGTGGGCGTGCTGGTCCTGGTGGCCGAGCCGGACCACCTCGTCCTGGAGAACATCGCCGTACACCCCGACGCCCACGGCCAGGGCGTGGGCAGGCATCTGCTCACCTTCGCCGACACCCACGCCCGCGCCCTCGGCCTGCCGGAGATCCGGCTCTACACCAACGCCCTCATGTGGGAGAA
The DNA here is from genome assembly GCF_055597465.1 of Streptomyces yongxingensis. Classification (NCBI taxonomy): domain Bacteria; kingdom Bacillati; phylum Actinomycetota; class Actinomycetes; order Kitasatosporales; family Streptomycetaceae; genus Streptomyces; species Streptomyces yongxingensis. The sequence continues at coordinate 5,542,279 of NZ_CM145717.1, read as the reverse complement.
CCAGGAGATCTACCCGAGGTACGGATACGAGGTGACGGAACGCCGCCGGGACGGCCAGTACGACCGCGTCCACTACCGGAAGCGCATCACCGAGCCGGCGCCCGACGAGCGGTGACCAGACCGGCGCCGTCGCGGGCAGGGCCGCCAGGACGAAGCCCGCGGTGGCCGGGATCGGTTTCTACGGGGTGCCGCGGGCGCCGGCCGGCAGCAGCGGCGCGGCGAAGGCACTCTCGATGAAACCGCTGGTCACACCGGTGGGGAAGGGAAAGCTGTACCGGGTAATGACAGAACCTCCCACATCCTCCACGGCGGACCTAGCCTGTAAACCGTGGACAGCAGGAACGAGATCAAGGAGTTCCTGGCCTCCCGCAGGGCCAGGATCACCCCGCGGCAGGCGGGCCTTCCCGCCTACGGCGGCAACCGCCGCGTCCCCGGTCTGCGCCGCGAAGAAGTCGCCATGCTCGCCGGAATGAGCGTCGACTACTACGTGCGCCTGGAGCGCGGCAACCTCACCGGTGCCTCCGAAGCCGTCCTGGACTCCCTCGCCCGAGCCCTCCAGCTCGACGAGGCCGAACGCGACCACTTGTGGGACTTGGCCCGCGCCGCCAACACCACCCCACAAAAGCGCCGTCGTGCCCCTCAGCCGCAGACCCAGGTTCCGCCGAACGTGCAGCGCATCCTGGACTCCATGACCGACGCGCCCGCGTTCGTCCGCAACAGCCGCCTCGACCTCCTGGCCGCCAACCGGCTCGGCTACGCCCTGTACGCGCCCATGTTCGCCGACGGGCGGAAGCCACCGGTGAACATGGCCCGGTTCAGGTTCCTCGACCCCCGCGGCCGCGAGTTCTTCAGCCGCCACGGGGAGGAGTCGACGAACAACACCGTCGCCCTGCTCCGCACCGAGGCCGGCCGCAACCCGCACGACAAGGGTCTGACCGACCTCATCGGCGAACTCGTCACCCGCAGCGAGGACTTCCGCACCGCCTGGGCCCGGCACAACGTGCGCCTGCACCACAGCGGCCTGAAGCACTTCCACCACCCCGTCGTCGGCGATCTGACGCTCGCCTTCGACGCGATGCACCTGCCCGCCGAGCCCTCGTTGAGCCTGACGGCCATGAGCGCGCGGCCCGGCTCACCCGATGAAGACGCCCTCAAGCTGCTGGCCAGCTGGGCCGCCACCGACGAAGCACTGCCCAGGGGCCTCGGCACCTCGGCTTGACCTCACCCTCACCCGACCTGCCCGTACAGGCCCGCTAAGGCCGCTCCAAGATCCCCCTCTCCATCGCCACCACCACCGCCCTCGTCCGGTCGTTCACATCGAGCTTGGCGAACAGCCGGAGCAGATGCGTCTTCACCGTGGCCTCGGCGATCACGAGGCGTCGTCCGATCTCGGCGTTGGTGAGACCGTCCGCCACGGCGTTGAGGACGTCGGTCTCGCGGTCGGTCAGCGGGTCCTGAACGGGCCGCCGCATCCGCGCGACCAGCTTCTCCGCGACCCGGGGAGCGAGCACCGTCTCGCCCCGCGCCGCCGCGTGGATGGCGTCGACGAGCTGATCGCGGGTGGTGTCCTTGAGCAGATAGCCGATGGCACCGGCCTCCACCCCGCGCTCGATCTCCGTGTCGGTGTCGTACGTGGTCAGGATCAGCACCCGGGTACGCGGATACCGGGCGACGATCTCGGTCGTCGTCGCCACCCCGTCCAGCACGGGCATCCGCAGATCGACCAGGGCCACATCGGGGTCGTACCGCTCGACGAGATCGAGCGCCGCGCGTCCGTCCCCCGCCTCGCCGACGATCTCGATGCTGTCCTCGGCGGCCAGCAGGGCGATCACCCCGGCCCGCATCACGGTGTGATCGTCCACGACGACGATCCGCAGTGCCGCCACCCCGCTCATGCCTCCACCTCGCCCGCCATGGGGATCATCGCCAGGATCCGTGTCCCGTCGCCCACCGAACTCGTCACCGTGAGCCTCCCGCCCAGCTCCGCCAGTCGCTTGCGCATGCCGTCGAGTCCGAAGCCCGTCGACTCCCCGACCAGGAACCCGGTCCCGTCGTCGGTGATCTCCAGCTCCACTCCGTGCGGACGCCGCGCCAGCACCACGCCGACCATGGACGCGCGCGCGTGTTTGCGCACATTGGCCAGGGACTCCTGGGTGCAGCGCAGCAGCGCGATACGGGTCTGCTGGTCGCACTGGAGGTCTGCCAGGTCGGCGTCCACCGCCAGCCCGGTGTCCTCCGCGAAGCGGTCCAGCGTACGGCGCAGGGTCCGCGCCACCGAGCCGGCCGCCACCTGGCCGGGGCCCGGCTGCCGCGCCGAGCCGACCAACTCCCGGGCCTCGGCGAGGTTTTCCCGGGCGGTGGACTCGATCGACCGCAGTTGCTGGGCGCTGGTCGCCGGATCGTGGTGGATGCCCGCCTGGGCCGCCTCCGCGAGCACGATGATCGACGCGAAGCCCTGCGCGAGCGTGTCGTGGATGTCCCGTGCGATGCGTTCCCGTTCGTCCGCCGCGCCCTGCCGCTGGTGAGCCTCGGACAGCTGCGCCTGCGTCCGCTCCAACTCCTCGATCAGCCGTGCCCGTTCACTGCTCTGCGCGACGACCGAGTGCGCCCACAGGCCGATCAGCACGCCCACCGCGACCACGATCAGGGTGGACACCATCGTCTCGCCGAAGAACTCCGCGGTCCAGCCCTGCCGGATCAGGCTCCCGGCCAGCGTGGCACCGGTGGCCAGCCCGAGGAACCCCATCGAGACCCGCGGTGTGCGCCCGAACATCCAGTAGTGCGGCAGCGTCACCATGAACAGCGCCGCGTAGCTGCTGCCCAGATAGGCCAGCCCACCGAGCGCGAGCACGAGCGCTGAGAGATAGACCCGTGGCCGTACGACGCGGTTCCCCGGGAAGCGGTCGAGCACCGCGTAGCAGAGCACCACACAGCTGAGCAGCGCGAGCGCCGTGTACTTGCTCCCGCCGGCCGGGACCGTCGTCACCAGGCCGACGGCCATCGCGGCGAACAGCACCCAGCACACGGCGTTCCACCGGCGCAGCGACGTGGCCCAGAAGGCGTCGGCCAAGGGGGTGGCGAGAGCGGTCATACCGATCAACGTACGTCGACCGCCGGTCGTCCGTCGGCTGTTCGGGACGAGGCCGCCGCCGCATGCCCCGCTTCCCGGCCCGCCGTCCGCCCCGCCGCCCGCGACGGCCACCAGCTCGCCTCACCGAGCAGCAGCATCGCCGACGGAAGGACCATGATCCGGACGATGAAGGCGTCGAGCAGCACGGCCGCCGCGAGGACGAAGCCGATCTGCTTCATCTCGATGATGTGCAGGAAGACGAAACTCACGAAGACGGTCGTCATCACCACCGCCGCACTCGTCACCACACTCGCCGACCTCCGGATGCCATCGAGCACGGCCTGCCTCGTGGACGCGCCCGCGAGTACGGCCTCCCTGATCCGGCTCACCACGAACACCTGGTAGTCCATCGAGAGCCCGAAGAGGATCACGAAGAGGAACAGCGGTACGCGCGATCCGATCGAACCGGTGGAGTGGAAGTCGAGCAGCCCCTCGGCCCAGGTCCCCTGGAAGACCAGGACGAGCAGACCGAGCGCGGCCGCCGCGGAGAGCACGTTCAGCAGGACCCCGATCAGGGCCAGTACCAGCGAGCGGAACGCGTACGCGGTCATCGCGAAGGTCACCAGCAGCAATGCCCCGAGAACCAGCGGGAGTTTGCTGTTCTGGTGCGCGGGATAGTCGGCGTACCGGGCGACGTCGCCACTCACCCCGAACTCCGCCCCGTCGACCCGGCCGACGGTCGCGGGGAGGTAGTCCTCGCGCAGGTGGTCGAGGGAGTCGTACGCCTGGTCGGAGTTGCCCAGGTACGGCACCTTCAGCTCGAGCGCACTGATCCGGTGGTCGGCGGAGGTCCGCACCCGCGAGGCGCCGGTGAACAGCGGGTCGGCGCCGGCGCGTCGGGCCAGCTCGCGCAGCGCCCCGCCGACCTCGCCGGATCGCGCGGCGTCGGCGCGTACGACGACCTGGTGGGTGACCCGTTGGCCCGGAAACGCCTCGTTGAGCCGGTCGTACACCCGCATGGCGGCGATATCGCGGGAGTGGGTGTCCCGGCTCATCTCCGTGATCTTCAACCCGGCCAACGGGACGACGAGCGCGAGCAGGGCGAGAACGGACACGCACAGCGTGGCCAAGGGGTGCCGGCTCGCGGGTCGCAGCAGAGCGGCCCATACGCGGCCACCGCCGTCGCCGCGAGTCCGGCGCGCGGGCTTCCCTCGCTCGGCACGGCGCCGCGCCCTGCGCTCCTCCCGTTCTCCCAGCTTGACGAGCATCGCGGGCAGCGCCGTCAGGGAGCTGGCCACCGCGACCAGGACGACCACGATCGTGCCGGTGGCCAGCGAGGAGAAGATGACGTCGGAGGCGAGATACAGCGTCGCGGTGGAGACCACGACCGCGAGCCCGGAGACCACGACGGCCCGGCCCGAGGTCGCCGCGGCCATGTCCACCAGCGCCTCGGAGCTCAGCCGGCCGCCCGAGCGGGCGCGCTCCTCGCGCTCCCGCTTGAGGTAGAAGAGCGTGTAGTCGACGCCGACCGCGAGACCGATCATCAGGATGACGTTCGTGCCGACCCCGGCGTCGGGGGAGACGTGCGAGGCCACCATCGAGAGCCCGATGGCCGCCGCGATCGACGACAGCGCGAGCAGCAGCGGAACCCCCGCCATGGTCACGGATCCGAACACGACCAACAGGGTGATCAGGGTGATGGGAAGCGTGATCTTCTCGGAGAGCGCCAGGTCGTCACCGCGCTGCTGGTCGACTCCCTTGCTGATGGAGGGACTCCCGGTCTCCTCCAGCCGCAGCCCCGGATACGCCTTCGCCACGGCGTCCGTCTGGGCGACCAGCGCGTCGACCTTGTCCTTCGCGTCCCGCTCCTCGCCCTTCAGCGCCACCTCGACCATGAGGATCCGGCGATCCCCGGACAGCAGCGGGTCGGCGACGCCCGCGACCTCGGGCAGCCGCTCCATCCGGGCAGTCAGGTCCCCGGCGGCGGCTTCGGCCGCGTCCCGGTCGAGGGCGCCCGACCGGGCGGAGATGAGCACCTGCTCGGTGGCCCGGCGCTCCAGTCCCCCCTCGGCGGCCATCGCCTCCGCCCGCCCGGCCTCGCCGACCCGGTAGTCGGCCGTCGTAGCGCTGTGTGTGCCGACGGCACTGCCGACCCCCAGGCACAGCACCACGAACACCAGCCAGCCGACGATGGCCCGCCAGGGGTGCCGAGCGCTCCAGCGCGCCATGCGCACAGTGAGTGATTTCATGCCCGAAAGCCTTGCTGGGCAGCGCGGTCGGCCGACAGAGGTACCCGGTTGAACTTCCCGTCCACCGATCGGTGGACCTGGACCCTCGCCGTACTTCTCCTTCATCGCGTAGTCGAAGTCCCCCGGTCCACTGCCCGCGTACGACAGACGCACCTCCCGATCCAGCTGCCCGTCACCGGAGTTGTTCAGTGCGGTACTCCGCGACGCGCGCCGTCGAGGGGTCGTCCCCGCCGGACGGCTCGACGATGTTGACGACCATGTCCAGGGTGCCGTCGTTCCGGAAGTCGGCGACCGCGGCGCAGAGCCGACCCCCTACGGGCTACTGGTCCGTTCCGCCGAAGGGGACCGCATCCGCCGCGGAGGTGTGCCAGTTGGTGACGATGGGCTCGTCGACGGTGATGGTGCCGACCGGCAGGGAGACCGGGTTGGGGTCCTCATCACCGATCGCGACGATGATGCTGTCCAGTTCCTTGCCACCGTTCTCGTTGGTGGTCTTCGGGTTCACCCCGGCATAGGCGGTCGTTCCCTTGCCCAGCGTGACGGCCTCTCCGACGGCCTGCTCCGCGGGACCCGCCTCGGTGCCGTCCGACCCGAAGGCCACGGTGGGGAGCGCGGCGGGCAGAACACAGGTGATCCCCGGCTTGGCCTTCGCGATGACCAGGATGTACCCGCCGGCCTGCGACTCGTTCCTGGTGCTCCAGGAAATGTCGTTGGCCCCGCACACCTGCCCGACCTTGCCCCGCTCACCATTCCCGGTGTCGGCGCCGGAGCCGTCCTGGGCCCCCTCGCCCTTCCCATCGGAGGACCCGGCCTCCGAGCCGGCGGCGTTGTCCTTGCCGGCCTCCGCCTCGGTCGTGGCCTCGGTCTTGGCCTCGGTCGTGGCCTCGGCGGAGGCTGACGAGTCACCGGACCGGGAACTCGTGTCGTCCGAAGACTGGCAAGCGGTGGCGAACATCGCGGCCGTCACCAGCAGACCTGCACCGGCGAACATACGGACCCGGGGGCGGGTGATAAGCATGGAATGACCCTCTTCGTCATCAGCGGAGTACTGCGCCCGGCGACGTTTCGCTCGGTGTGCCACCCACCTTGCCGGTGACCGCTACCGTTCCATTGGCGCGCCACTAACGAACCGCTGACGGAGCATCAATCGGCCTTGCATGCATGGTCGTTGTGGTGGGCCTGGCTGTGTTGTGTGCGTCAGCGCAGAGCGGTGGCGTTGGCGGGGGAGCCGACGCCACCGGTGAGGTTGAGGGGCTTGACGGTCAGGAGGCTGGTCCAGCGGCCGGTGGCCCGGCAGTCAGCGGTCAGAGCGGTCAGGTTCCACAGCTCACCCAACGGCAGGCCGAGCTTGGCGATCAGTTCCTGGTGCATCATGCCGCTGTCCTCGGGTGCGCTGGTGTGGAAGTCGCTCTCGGGCACCACGGGGAGGACTTCGACGGCGAAGGTGTCCGTGGCCAGCAGCGCGATGCGGTGGTCCCAGCACCAGGCGGCGAAGTCCCGGGACTGGATGAACCCGGTGGCGCGTCGCCCGGCGCGGACCGCGGCTCGTGCGCCGGGTTCGGCGGTGAGGTACCAGTGGGCCCAGCCGGTGTGGACGAGAACCAGATCGCCGGGTTCGACACGGCAGTGCTGTGCCTCGAGTGCCGCGTCGAGCAGTTCGGGGCCGAGAGCGGGGCCCGCCGTGTGGTCGAGGGGCGTGCCGCGGCCGCGGAGGAGGCCGTCGATGTCGATGAGGAGTGCGCGCCCCGCCAGCGGGGTCTCGGCCCACAACTGCACGCCCAGGCGTGGGGTTCGCGGCGCGATCTCATCGTCCGGCACGGCGTTGTAGAAGCCGTGCCCGGAGGCGCGGCGGTGGCGCAAGCCGTCGATCTGGCTGCTGGCCTGGAGGAAGAAGCCCTCCAGGACGTCGTCGCGGGCCTGCTCGTGTTTGGCGGTGATGCGGTGGTGGGGGATGGAGCGGGCCCGGGACATGGGCGGGTCGAAGGCGTCGAGGGCGTAGTCGAGGTTGAAGGCACGGCCGTCTCGCACCTCGTGCGCCGCCCGCCGGATCTGTTGACCGCCCGCGAAGTTGGCCATGCCACGTTCGGGCTGGTCGGCGAAGAGGTACCAGCTGGAGCCGGGCGGGGCATCGGTGCGCCGCAGCAGTTCGTCGTAGGTGAGGTACGGCAAGGGGTGGGACAAGGCGAAAGGCGCTTTCTGTTCAGGGGCAGCGGGCGGCGATGGCGTCGGCCGCCCGGCGTACCTCGGTGATGACGCGTGGGTGGTCGGCGGTGGGCAGGTCGCTGCTGGGGCCGGCGACGCTGAGCGCGCCGAGGACCCGTTCGTCCCGGTGGATGGCGGCGCTGACGGCGGTGACGTCCAGGACCCGTTCGCTGAGGGAGACGGCGTGGCCGTCGTCCTTGGTGCGGCGGAGCTCTTCACGCAGGTCTTCGGCGCTGACGCGTTCGCCCGAGATCCGGGTGAAGGGGGCGACGCTGTCGACGTAGGTGTCGAGTTCCTCCTCGGGCAGCCAGGCGGCCAGGGATTTCCCGGCGCCCAGGTGCAGGGGGAGCTTTTCGCCGATGGGCAGTTGGTAACGGAGGGGATTGAGGCCCTCGACGCGGGCGATCAGCACGCGGGAGAGGCCGACGCGTACGTACAGGGTGGACGTCATGCCGGTGGTCGCGGCCAGTTCCTGCAGTACGGGCAGGGCGACCTGGCTGAGCCGGTTGTTGACCAGGAAGGCGTGGGCGGTGGCCACGGACGCCGGTCCCGCCACGTAACCGGGTTCTTCCTTGACGGCGTAGCCGCGGTCGACGAGGACGTTCAGGATGCGCTGAGCGGTGGCCACGTGGAGCTCGGAGCGGCGCGCGATCTCGCTCAGGCGCAGGGGGTGGCGGGCGTCCTCCAGCACGGACAGAACGTCGAAGGCCCGGTCGACCGAGCGCATCGGAGAGGCGGGGGTGGCCATGGGTCGGCTCCTGGGTGGTCTGCTCGGCTGCGGAATTTCCTGATAAGTGTTATCAGCATGCGAGCAGCGGCGTGGTCCGCACAAGATCCACCCGGAGCGGTACGTCCGATTCGGTCCGCTTATTCCGGCTGCGACGCGGTCTCGGCGGGCCGAGCCTCGGGGGTGGCGGCCGCGACCGGTTCCGGGTCGCCGGGACGGGCGTACGACAGGACGTAGGCGAGCAGGCCGGTGATGCCTGCGGTGATGAACGTCGGGGGCCCGGCGGTGGTTGCGACCCCGTTGACCCAGGCGGCGTCGCCGAGAGCCAGCCCCAGCGTCTGGCCCGCGACGATGCAGACGCCGCCGAGCAGGAAGCCGAGGACGCCGAGACGGAAGAGGATCTTGATCAGGTGGGTGGGCATGGCACGACCTCGTGTGGAAGGGCGGATCAGACGGGCAGCACGCCGGTGGCCACCGCGGCGCCGATCAGGAGGATCGGCAGGCAGTAGTAGCCGACGAGGGGAGCGAAGGTGCGGGCCGGATTGACTCCGGCGATGCCGCTGGCCACGTAGATCGGGGCTCCGGACGGCGGCGAGGCGCCCTCGGTGGAGGCGAAGATCAGCACGGCGACGCAGGCGGTGGCGGCCGGCACTCCGGCCTCGGCCAGGGACGAGACGGCGACCGGGCCGATGGCGGCCATGGTGGCGCTGGCGGTGAGCGGGATGGCGACGGCGACGACGATCACCCCCACGATCAAGGTCATGGCCCACTTCGGTGCGTGCAACTGCGTCAGCACGTCGGTGAGCTGTTGCGGCAGGCCCAGGTCGCCGAGGACGTTCGAGGCGGAGAACGCGGCCACGATCGTGACGCCGATGACACCGAATTGCGGCGCGGCCCCCTCCAGCAGGTGCCACCACCCGCGCCCGGTGCGGGGCAACCGGCGGCGGCCCAGGAACAGCACGATCGCGATGAGCAGGACCGGTATCCAGGTGATCAGGCTGATCGCGTCCGACATCGTGGCACCGACGTAACGGCCCAGCTCGCCACCGGTCGGTCCGCGGGTCAGCAACAAGGGAACGATCATCCCGGCGAACAGGAACAGGCTGGTCCACCCCGCGCCCAGGCTGGCCCGGAGCGGCAACAGATCGGCGCGGTCCATGGGCTGGATCTTGTGGCGGCGGACCATCCAGAACGCCGCCAGCAGGCGGTAGCCCAGACACCACAGCCCGCCCAGGAACAGCGGCAGCACGATCTCGTCCTTGGAGACCAGCGCCGCCACCCCGGCCGAGCCCATCAGGATGAACATGGTGGAGCTGAACGGGAAGGTGACGCCCATGCCCGCGCCACCGGCGGCGACGGTGGCGGCGAGTTCACCGCTGACCTTGGAGCGCTTCATCCACGGGATGGTCACCGAGCCGACGGCGGCGGTGACGGCCGCTCCGACGTGGGCGATGGCGCCGAAGACGCCCGCGGCGACGGTCGAGGTGTACACCGGTCCGCCCCGCAGCCGGCCGAGCAGCGAGTTGAGGATGTTCAGCAACTGATCCAGGACCGGCGTACGGCTCAGCAAGTAGCTCATGAACACGAAAGCGAGGGCGGCGAACGTGACCTCCTCCTGCATCGCTTCGGCGAACCCGTGCCACATGACGTGAGCGATGTCGCCGCCTGCGAACAGGCCGGTCACCACGAATCCGACAAGGAGGGCTTCGCCGATGTTCCTCTTCAGTACGGCGTTCCAGACGATGATGGCCGTCATGTAGGAGACCAGGGCCCATATCGCGATCATGCTGCTTCTCCTGCGGGTTCTTCTGCGGGTCCGCCCGCGGGTGCTCCTGCCGGTCCGCCGGCGGCCTGTCCGGCCCGCTCGGCCTGTTCGTGCCTGTTGTCGCCTCGCCCGGCCCGGATGTCGCCGCGGCGGCGCGCCTCGTCGGCCTCGATCTCACGCGCCGCGACCAGCGTCGACTCCGCCTCTTCGGCGGGAAGGACGGCGATCCCGTCGCCGTCCGCGACGACCAGGTCACCGGGCCCGCACACCGCGCCCCCGACGGCGACGGCGACGTTCACCCTGCCGGGGCCGTCCTTGTAGGGGCCGGCGGGGGTGACCGCGCGCGCCCAGACCGGGAAGCCGATCTCTTCAAGGACCTCCACGTCGCGGGCGGCGCCATCGAGCACCATACCGACCACCCCGCGAGCCTTGGCGCGCTCGGCCATCAGCTCGCCGATCAGGGCGCGGGAAGTGTCACCCTGACCGTCGACCACGATCAGGTCACCGGGCCCGGCGATCCGCAGCGCCTCGTGGATGGCCCGGTTGTCCCCGGCCCGCGTCAGCACCGTCACCGCCCGGCCCACCGCACGGGCACCGGCCCACAGCGGGCTGATTCCGGAGTCGACCAGACCCAGCCGGTCGCGCGCATCGCCGATGTTGGCAGTCGGCAGCCCCTCGTAGGCCGCCAGCAACTCCTCGGTCACCAGCGGCGCGGCGCGCAGCCCGGCCGGGCGGGCGGCGAGGGTGTGCAGCCTGCTGATGTCGCGGGCCAAGGCCGCGTCCAGGCCGAGATCCGCCATCAGGTCGGCTGCGGCGGCCACCTCGCCGGACCGACGTAGCCCGTGCTTAAACGTTCCTGCATACAACCGTTCCAACGTGGCCTCGCCGTCGGTCAGCTCCCGCGCGATCTGCTGGCGTACCCACTCCTCATCCCCGGCGGCACGGCCGGCTTCCACCGTCTGCACGATGATGGCGCCCAGCCCCTTCATGAAGAGGCTGCGCAGCAGCTTGCGGGCCGACGCCGCCCCCGGCTCCCCGCCCAGGTCCTCCACGGGCGCACCCAGCGCTCGGAAGTGTTCCGCCACTACCGGGGCTCCGCGGCCGCTGACCACCAGAGCCGTACGGTGGCGGTACTTGGGAACCGAACCGATCACGGACACATCCGCGAAGACCGCCCGCCCGCCCTCGGTGACGACGCCGTCGATCGCCCGCTTGAGCTCCGGCGCCCCGGCGTTCATGTCCGCGAAGACGGCACCGTCCCGCAGATGCGGCGCCGCCTCCGCCGCCACCGACGCGGCCGCTTTGGCTCCCGTCAGCCCCAGCACAAGATCGGCCCCGCCAACCGCGTCCGCCGCACTGCCCGCCCGCCTGACGCCGACCGGCGTCGGCACGTCGCCGGGGTCATATCCCGCCACGGACCAGCCGCTTTCCGCGAAACCTGCGGCGTACAACGCCCCGGCCTCGCCCAGCCCAAGGATCCCTACACGCATCGACACCCTCATGTTTCTCGTAGAGTGATAAGTTTTCTCATGAACGGTGGGAGGATGTTGCCTACGTGTGAACTCCGAGTCAAGGGTTGAGCGCGAACCAGTCGGCCGGAGCCCGGCTCTCCCTCTCGGGCGAATGCCCCGTCGAGTCCGCGATCCGACGCTCGCGGTCGCGCGACGACCTCAACGCGTACCCGCGCGCGGCATCTCTGCGGCAGGGAACCGCGGCCGCGAGGCCGGATAGAGTCCGGGCCATCGCGTTGCGGCTGTTGTGCACGAGGGTGAGGCGTCTCATGGGGCGAAAGATGTGGCTGGCGGATCCGGGCGAGCGGATCCAGTCCGGGCACACGGCGGACAAGGACAAGGGGAGCGAGCCGGAGGACGGCGCCTTGTACTGCGAGATACGGATGTGGGAGGGCCGCCAGGCGCCCGACGGGACCGACCTCGTACGGACCGTCGCCTACCCGGAGCGGCCGCTGCCCCCGGGCGGGCTGGACGAGTACCAGAAGGCACGTAAGCAGGGCAGCCGCTCCATCGTCCTGTGGGCCGACCCTCACCGGGAGCGGAAGCTGGCGGCGGTGGTCACCAGGACGGCGTCCAAGGGCCGCCCGGCGGCGTACGACGTGGTGGACGAGTCCGGGGCGCCGCTCGGCTCGATCGTCCGTGAACCGGCCGCGAGGGGCGGGCGGGTCAGGACCCGCTGGGTCGTACAGCAGACCGGCCGCCCAGCCGCCGTGGGACACAAGGGGCACCCCTTCTGGTGGGTCGTGTGGTGGCTGATCTGGCCCGTACAGCTGACCCTCGCCTTCCTGAGCGTCTTGGGGGGCGGCGGCGCGGCGCGGACACCGCGGCGCACGAAGTGGCGGATCGACGGCGAGACCGTCTTGGACTGGCACGACGGCGGCGACGAGTTCCAGCTGTCCCTCCTTGCCGACTGGTGGGATGAGCGGCTGATCGCCGCCCTGGTCGCGCTGGAGGAGAGCCACGAGAGCTGGCTGGGCGACGCGTGGGACAACGTCTCGCACTAGGCGGTTTCGCTGCCGCGGATTTGCACCCAGGGGTCGGCGTCGTTGTTGCTGTAGCGGTAGATGTTCCCGGACGCGTTGGTCGAGGGCTCCCTTCCTGTTTGACCGCTGGCCCGGTCTGCGGGAAACGACATGACCAGAAGAGGTTCCTTCTCACGGGTGAAGTACCCGGACGCCGTTGACGGTCGTGTCCTATTGCCCGACCGGCAGCCGCCGTTGGCCCGCCCTCCGCCGTGCGGATACCCCGGCCCCTGGCAAGCACGTAAGGAGCCGTCGCGGCGGTCGGTGGGCCCAGCCGGGGTTTCGGGGCTTGACTTGATCACTTGGGGGAGGCGGAATACCGGCGGCGCGGGCCTTGTTGCTCGCCATTATTGATCTCCAAGGAGGAGGCTGCATGCCTGCGGTCCTTCGGCCCCGCGCGCTACGTTCCGGCGACCTCGTAGTCGTTACGGCGCCCTCGGGCCAGCTTGAGCCGGGTGAGGAACCACTGCTCGCCCGCGGTGTGGCGATACTCGAGCGGATGGGTTTCCGCGTGCGGGTCAGCCCGATGGTCAACCCCGCGCAGAATCGCTGGTGGGCGTCGGGCACTCCGGCGGAGCAGGCCGACGAACTGAATGTTTTGCTCCGGGACCCGGAGGTGCGGGCCATCGTCGCGCATACCGGTGGACAGGCGACCATCGGCTATCTCGATTTGATCGATCTGGACGCGATCCGGGCCGACCCGAAACCGATTCTCGGCTACAGCGATATCTCGCTGCTGCACATGGCGTTGTACGCCAAGACCGGCCTCGTCGGCTTTCACGCCGACATCGCCACCCACGGTTTCGGCAGCGATTGGTACACGCTGGGCGACGAGGCCCGTCGCTCCGAGCTCGTCGACCTCTACACCCGTGTGCTCACCAAGGCCGAGGCGCCGGGCGTGCTGCCGGCCGGGGGGGCTTGGGAAACCTGGCGGCCGGGCCGCGCGCAGGGACCGCTGTTCGGCGGTTTGCTGAACCGCCTGGTCCTCCTGCAGGCGACACCGTTCGCGCCGGCCGCCGAACGGTTCGAGGGCGCCGTGTTGTTCTGGGAGGAGCTGCAGCGGCCGGTCTCGCGGATCTGGAACGACCTGCATACCCTGCGGCTGTCCGGTGTGCTGGACCGGATCGCGGGCATGGTGGTCGGCATCCCGACCGAGGTCACGCCCCACGATGGCGGCGGAGACCGCGCGGGTCTACGCGACGTGGTGCTCGATGTCCTGGCGCAGCGTGACATCCCGGTCCTCGCCCAGGTCGACTTCGGCCACACCTCGCCCAACTTGCCGCTGCCCATCGGCGTCCGCGCACACGTGGACGCGGACAACCGGACGCTGTCCCTGCTCGAGTCGGCGGTCGCGGACAGCTGAGTTCTGTCGGACATTGGCGTGAGCCCGGAGGGCTGAGACCCGTCGTGTTCCGCTCCTGGTGAGCGTGACCAGGAAGCCCGTCGCCGCGAACCCTTGCAGCGTCAGAACGAAGAGCTTGCCCTGCCAGAACGACAGCAGCCGCTCCAGCATCGCGATCGACCCCTCGCCGTGCGGGCTCTCCTTGGCCACCCGCCGGTACACCGGCAGCGCCCCCGCCAGGGTCACGGCCACCAGGACGAGGGTGGCGATGGGGAGGGCAGGGCATGCGGCCCCGGCTGGCGCTTGGCCATATCGGTCAGACCTTCGAGCTGGCCCCCGGCCGAGGGCGGGGATGCCGAAGGGGCGGCGTCCGCGACATGGTGTCGGTGGACGCCGCCCCGGGCGGGACGAGGTGCGGGAGGTGGCCCGCGGGCGCATGCCGGTTACTTCGGGTCGCGCTTGAACGACGCCGTCGACCAGCGGTAGCCGAGCGCGGTCAGGCCGATGGACCAGGCGAGGGCGAGCCATCCGTTGTGGCCGATTTCGGTGCCGAGCAGCAGACCGCGCAGGGTTTCGATGGCCGGGGTGAACGGCTGGTACTCGGCGATGGGCTGGAACCAGCCCGGGATCGAGTCGATCGGGATGAAGGCGCTGGAGATGAGCGGCAGGAGGATCAGCGGCATCGCGCTGTTGCTGGCGGCTTCGGCGTTCGGGCTGGCCATGCCCATCCCGACCGCGATCCAGGTGAGGGCCAGGGCGAAGAGCACCAGCAGTCCGAACGCCGCGAGCCACTCCAGGGCGGTGGCGTCTGTGGAGCGGAAGCCGATGGCCACGGCGATGGTGCCGACCAGGACCACACTGGCGATGGACTGCAGCACGCTGCCGATGACGTGCCCGATGAGCACGGATCCGCGGTGGATGGCCATGGTGCGGAAGCGGGCGACGATCCCCTCGGACATGTCGGTGGCGACGGACACCGCGGCCCCGATGACAGTGGAACCGATGGTCATCAGCAGGATGCCGGGGACGACGTAGGCGATGTAGTCGGAGCGGTCGGCGCCGCTGCCGGCGATGCCCGCGCTCATCGTGTCGCCGAAGAGGTAGACGAAGAGCAGAAGCAGCATGACCGGTGTGAGCAGCAGGTTCAGGGTCAGCGACGGGTAGCGGCGGGCGTGCAGGAGGTTGCGGCGCAGCATCGTGGCCGAGTCGCGGACGGCAAGCGAGAGGGCGCTCATCGGACGTTCTCCTTGGGCTCGTTGTTCTGGGCGGGCACGGTGGAGCCGGTCAGGGCGAAGAACACGTCGTCGAGGTCGGGAGTGTGCACGGTCAGCTCGTCGGCCTCGACGCCGACCGAGTCCAGCCAGTCGAGAACGGAGCGCAGTTCGCGCTGGCTGCCGTCGCTGGGGATCTGCAGCGACAGCGCCTCGTCGTCCCGAGTCACCTCGCGCAGGGCGACGGAGGCGGACTGGTAGGCGGCCGGGTCGGCGAAGCGCAGCCGTACATGCCCGCCGGGGATGAGCCGCTTCAGCTCGTCGGCGCTTCCCTCCGCGGCGATCTTGCCGTCGCTCAGCACCGCGATGCGGTCGGCGAGTTCGTCGGCCTCGTCGAGGTACTGGGTGGTGAGGAAGACGGTGACGCCGTCGGAGACCAACGCGCGGATGATGCCCCACATGGTGTGGCGGCTGCGCGGGTCCAGACCGGTGGTCGGCTCGTCGAGGAAGATGATCCGCGGGCTGCCGACCAGCGTCATGGCGATGTCAAGGCGGCGCCTCATCCCGCCGGAGTAGCTGGCGGCGGGCTTCTTCGCGGCCTCGACCAGGTCGAACCGCTCCAGCAGCTCGGTGGCGACCCGTCGCCCCTCGCGCTTGGAGAGATGGTGCAGGTCCGCCATGAGGAGCATGTTCTCCTCACCGGTGATCAGCCCGTCGACAGCGGAGAACTGCCCGGTGACACCGATCGCGGCCCGCACCGCCTGCGGGTCGGCGGCGAGGTCGTGGCCGGCGACGTGCAGCTCGCCGCCGTCGGCACTGATGAGAGTGGAGAGGATCTTGACGGCGGTGGTCTTGCCGGCGCCGTTCGGTCCGAGCAGGGAGAAGACCGTGCCGGCCGGCACCGCCAGGTCGATGGCGTCGAGGACGACCTTGTCGCCGTAGGACTTGCGCAGCCCGTTCGCCGCGATGGCCAAGCTGGTCATGAGGGGCGCTCCTTCTGGAAGCCGCGGATCGGAGGCTGCGGGGTCAGAGGCTGCGGGCGGCGATGTCGCCCTGGGAGGTGGTCGCGTGGATGTCGAGTTCGGCGGTGCCGTGGTTCCTGAGGCTGTTGGTGACGCGGCCGTAGGAGGTACCGGCGTCCAGGGAGGCCGAGACGCCGGCGGCGGCGGTGACCGAGATGTCGCCCTGCTGGGTGCTCAGCACGACCTTGCCGCGCACGGCCTCGGCGATCCGGATGTCGCCCCTCGCGGTGCTGATCTCCGCGGGTCCGTTGAGCCGGCCGACCTCGACGTCGCCGTCGACCGCGGTGAGGCGGACACTCGCGGCCTCATCGATCTTGATCTGGCGGTACGCGCCGTCGAAGGCGATGTCGCCGAGGCGGCCGACGACCCGGAACTCGGTGCTCACCGCCTTCGCCTCGACCCGGGAACCGGCGGGCAGCTGGACGGTCACCTCGATGGATCCGGAGGGGCCGAGGTACTGGTTCTTCACCGGGACCTCGATCCGCAGGGCCCCGTCGGCGTATCCGACGGTGGTCTGCTCCGCCGCCTTCACATCGCGGCTCTTCGAGGCGTTGGTGGGCCGGACCTCGACCGCGGTGTCGGCGCGATCGGCGGCGATGATCTGGACGCGCCCCGAGGGGATGTCCAGAACGGCGGCGATCGGGGCGGGGGTCTCGAACTTTCGCATCGTGCTCTCCTTGCGACTCGTTGTTTCCGACATGGGAAAAGCTACGTTGCGTTCATGAAGTTGGCAACGAAGACGTTGCATAAAAACCACGTTGTCGCAGCTAAAACCTCAATAATCGTTGCGATGGTCCTGAATGTAATGCAACGTGAGCTCCCCCGTACGTTGCAATGGAATGCGCGTGAACGCTATGCTGGGGCATCGGACAACACGAAGGAGGGCGCGATGCCGGGCGGCAGGCTCACCCAGAAGGACCGTCAGCAGATCGCGCTGGGGCTGGCCGACAACCTCCCCTACGCCGAGATCGCCCGCCGTCTGGAGCGTCCGACCTCGACGGTCACGCGTGAGGTGATGCGCAACGGCGGCCCCACCGGCTACCGCGCCGACCTGGCCCACCGCGCCACCGAGCGCCGCGCCCACCGGCGCAAGCCCGCCTCGTCCCGGGGAGTGGAGCCGGCCACCCTGCCACATGGCCGCGACCCCGAGGCCGTGGCCGAGTACGAAGAGCGATTCACCACCGTCATGATGCAATCGGGCCTGTCCAACAAGATGATGGCGCGGGTGATGGTCTGCCTCCTCACCACCGACTCCGGCAGCATGACCGCCGCTGAACTGGTCCAGCGCCTTCAGGTCAGCCCGGCGTCCATCTCCAAATCGATCGCCTTCCTGGAGAGCCAGTCCCTCGTCCGCAGGGAACGCGACGAACGCCGCCGGGAGCGCTACGTCATCGACGACAACCTCTGGTACCAGTCGATGGCCGCCAGCGTCCGCGCCCTCACCCAGCAGGTCGAGATCTCACGCCAGGGCGTCGGCATCCTCGGCCCCGGCACCCCGGCCGCCATCCGCCTGGAGAACGTCGCCCGGTTCCTCGACTTTGTCGCCGAAAGCCTCGCCCGCGCCACGGAACAGGCCCGCGACATCCTCTACATGAGCGCCGAAGCGACCGCGGACAGCCCAGCCGCACCAAGCCCGGACCGCGGATAGCCATGCCGTGAACCGACGCTGCCCATCGCCTCTCCGTAGGGGCCTTGGCCCGCATCTATACCGCGATAGAGCGTTGGTCCTCCACTCGCGCCGCTGTCCGCCCCGCGCGAATCGCAGTGGCTTCCTCAGGGGTGAGATCGTAGGCGGCGAACTGCTTGTCGGTGTACCGCTGGATGCGACCGAGCGAGTCGGCGAACATGCGTTACGGCGCTGAACGAGACGGAAACTGAGACGGATGTGTCGGCTGTCGTTGATGTCGTCGGCGGGCTGGAGCGGGGTCGGGGGTGCAGGAAGATACCGAGCGGCAAGGCCGTATCCTGCAGTAGGCGAGGAAGGCGCTGCTGATGCGTCGTAGCAGTCCGTTGCAGCCGGGCGACTCCGCACTCCGGGTACCAGGTACTCGACGAACGACCAGGAGGTTGACCGGTGATCACTCTGGCCGCAGTGGGAGGAGTGGCACTGGTCGAACTGGGCATGGCCCTGACTCCGGGACCGAACATGATCCACCTCGCCTCCCGCGCGATCACCCAAGGCCGCAGGGCGGGCCTGGTCAGCCTCAGCGGGACCGCCGTGGGATTCGTGTGCTATCTGCTGGCCGCGGCTGCGGGCCTGTCCGCGTTGTTCGCCGCCGTGCCGATGGCGTTCACGGTGGTCAAGCTCGCCGGGGCCGCCTACCTGGCCTACCTCGCCTGGGGCATGCTCAAGCCCGGCGGCCGCTCGCCCTTCGCCCCGGCCCAGGACCTGCCTCCGGTCTCCGACGCCCGCCTGTTCTCGATGGGGCTGCTGACCAACCTGCTCAACCCCAAGATCGCTCTTATGTATGCCGCCCTACTGCCCCAGTTCCTGGACCCACAGGCAGGTCCGGCCTGGGGGCAACTGCTCCAGCTCGGTAGTGTGCAGATCATCGTGGGGATCTCCGTGAACGCTCTGATCATGCTGGGCGCAGCACGGGTGTCAGGGTTTCTGGCCGCCCGGCCCCGCGTCATGGCCGCCCAGCGGTTCACGGCAGGCGGCTTGCTCGGCGCCTTCGCGCTGCGCACCGCCCTGTCCCGCACTCCCGTCTCCACCTGAGCCAGGCCCGCGTGCCTGTGACACCGGTCCTGCTGTGAGCGCCGATACGGGGACGTTGATGGCGCCCGCGGCTGTCAGAATTTACCCCTGCCCAGCGCAGACCGCCCCAGCTTCCGTCCCGTACGCCGTCGACCCACACACCGTGGAGCGGGTGTGGTTCAGGGGCGTCAAGGTGGAGCGCGCCACTGTACGAACGACCTTGACGCCCCTGGGCCGCGTCTGCTCGGCTCTGCCTGGGTCGATGGTGTGCGGGACGGAAGCCCCACCACTTGTCACCACCTCCGGACTTGCAGTCGGCGACGGTGCCCCGATGCTCCCGGTGCCGGCCGATCCCCATCCGGAGGCATCGTCTTGTGCCCGCGGATGGCATCCGTCGCTGCCCGCTTGCACGTAGCGCGCCGCCGGGCGCGGCCAGCCGGGGCGCAGACAGGAGTTCCGTGCCGACCGGCAGAAGGTCGCTGAGCAGGGCGGCGCGGGGGCTTCTGGTGCGGATCTGACGGAAAACGCTTAGCGCGGTCTGGACAACAAACAAGGCCCGGGTCGCCGACCTGGGCCTTCGTCGTGGAGCGGGTGGCGGGAATCGAACCCGCGCTCTGAGCTTGGGAATCACGTGGTGATCACGGCTGAGTACGCTGCTGACCAGCGCAAACGAGGGCTGACGGCAAGCCGCCGACCTTTCGCAGTTCCCGGCATTGACCGCTGTTGACTGCCGTATCTGGTGCGCTTCTGATGCGGGGGACGCTAGCCGAGCCATGTGACGCGGTGATCACAACAAGTTCGAGCCGTTCCAGGGCCATGAACATGAGAAAGCCCCGCCCTCCGAAAATGTCCTGTGTCCGCAGACCTCCGCCGTGCGGGTTTCCGCGCCCGACATCGACCGCGTCGCGGCCCAGGACCGTCAGCTGCTCGGCCAAGCGCTCTACCTCGGCCACGACTTCGTGCGGCAGCCGTCTACGACATGCTCGGCATCGGGGTCGTAGTCCCACGTCCAGTTATCGCTCACGCGGAGATCTCGCGCTGCGCCAAGTCTGTGATCTGTCGCATCTCGGCGAGTGCTGAACGCAGGGCCTCGCGGTCCATTGCTCCTTCCGCTACAGCTTCCAATTCACGCAGGCGGGCCGCTCGCGCGGGGTAGCGCTCGATGGCAACGAATTCTCCCCACCACAGCAGGAAGGTACGCAGCGGAGCGATGGTGCTCTGAGTGGCGGCTTGTTCGACCGCGCGGTCGAGGTGCTCGACGAAGGAAGGCAACTGGGCGGGGGCGATCTGGGCGACGGCTGCGCGGAGCGCTGCCGGAGTGAGCGCCGGCATGGGGATCAGGGGCCCGTCGGGGGCAGAGGGCTGCTCGGTCATCGGAACGTCTCCTGGGCGGCGGTCTGCGTGATCATCGTGAGCCTGGCCGTTGTTGCGGACGCTGGGCTGAGCCTACGCCCGCGGCCTGACCTCGGGTGTGACACGCACGGCGTGACCACCGCCTTACAGGTTCGATCACGCCTAGCTAGGCCCGAGCCAGACCGGGCCTGACTGGTGGACGGATGGGGGTCTCGGTACACCGGCTGCCGCTGACGTCCGTCACCGTTGATGTCACTTGGTGATGTCAGAACTTCAGCCGAGCCTGCGGCAGTCGGCGCCAAGCCATCCCCACAGGCCGATTCCTTTTGGGGGCCACCTGCCAGCACCATCATGGACAGCGGATCACTGCTCTATCTGGTGCGCCCTGCTCTTGCTCTCAACTGCTCGATCATTGAGTTCTTCCAACTGGAAGGTGATCGGCGATCACCATTAGCCGTAGTGGTTGCTCCGCTGCCGTACAGGCGGTCCGCCGGTCAGCGCAAGCGTCGGCGCAGTGACGGCGGCTGCGGATGTGTGGGGGTATGACCACCGAGAAGAGGCAAGGCAGACCGCCGCGTCTTGCCTGCTCGGGTTCCGCCACTGTTCCACGGTCGTTCTACGCGAGTGGGGGGGGAGTTGAGCGGGACGTTTGAGCTACCCCCCGTGCAAGCGCATAGTCTTGGGCCGACCAGTCGGCGTCAGCTGGCCCGGTACGAGACCTCGGATGTGAACCTCTGTGGCTGCGAATCCCTCCACTTCCGCCGATGCTTTCTTGGCTTGCTATGAGGCCATGCAGCGTGCGGTCTTGATCAAGCGCGTGAGTAAGTCGGACAAGGAATTTCACTTCCAGAACTGGGTCGGGGATCGCCTCACTGATGCCGGCCTCATGCACGACTCCATTGGGAGGAATAGCTACCCAGACTTCACGCTCGTGCATCACCCAGAAGGCTATGAGGTTAAAGGTCTCCAGTGGCCTGGAAGGGAAGCAGACTACGATAGCAACAGTCGAGTTCCCACCGGTCTACATAATGGTCGAACGGTCTACTACGTCTTCGGCCGATACCCGGCAAACTCTAGCGAAGCAGAGTATCCCGTGGTTGATTTGGTCATCTGCCATGGCGACTTCCTCAACGCCGATCACACATACGTCCACAAGAATAAAAGCTTCCGCGGATTCGGATCGTATGGCGATCTTCTAGTTCGCGACCGGAAGATGTATGTCGCCCCAACTCCATTCGCGCTGACCGAAGGCACCACTGGGCTCTTCGATAAGTGGCCCCGAGGAGGGTTGCCTGACGATGCGGTCTACCTGCGCACTGGAGATGCGTCACAAACCGACCTGCCTGACGCCTCGGTTGATCTAGTGATCACTGATCCACCGTATATGGATAACGTACATTACTCGGAGTTGGCTGATTTCTTTCACGCCTGGCTTCGGGAGATTGTGCCGTTCGAGCATTATCCGGTAACACGCGAGACCACCAGAAACATCAACGAAGTACAGAGTGCCTCACCTGATGAGTTCCAGAAGGCCATCGCTCGCGTCTGGCGTGAATGCGCTCGCGTGCTAAAGGTTGATGGTCTCCTTGCCTTCACCTTTCACCAAGCCAGGATTACAGGGTGGGTGGCACTTATGCGCGCTCTCGCGGATGCAGGGTTGGTAGTGACTGCCGTTCGCCCCGTCAAGGGTGAGATGACTACGAGCGTCACAAAGGGGGGAAAGGAGCCGTCGAATCTGGACTCGGTTGTGGTCTGCCGAAAGCGGTCGGGTGCAGCTCGCAACATGATGACTGATCCGCGAGCAGCCGCACACGCTGGCGAGCGTCTGCTGAGCGAACTGCAAGCCAGGGAGGTTTCGGTCGGAGCTGGCGATATCCGATCTGTAGTCCGCGGGTATGTACTTGCGACTTACACTGCAAATCCCGAAGGTGTTGATCTCTTGGCTACGGCTGCACTCGCAGATGAATTGGCGACAGAGTGCATCGGCCGCCTTGTTCCTTAGTGGACTCGTGAATTCCGCTGAGGTGGGGTATGCCCCTCCCAGTGCCGATACCGACCACCATCTGTTAACGACTCAGATCGTGCCACAGTTACACACCTCGCCAGCGCAGTTGCGAAGCGAGGCGGCGGCAGAGAAGCTGCAGGTGAGAGGGCTGCCGCCAAGCTGGCCGGCAGCAAGAGATCCGCAAGCTCCGCTCCGGGCGTTATCAGGCGCGCTATCTCGGCCCCGATGGTGTGGACTGTCCGGCGCCTGTCACCTTCGCCACGGCCAGGGAGGCAGACGACTGGCTGGCTGAGAGGCAGGCTGAGGTACGCAAGGGCGACTGGCAGGACCCGGACGCGGGGGCCGTCAACTTCGAGGAGTACGCCTTGCGGTGGGTTAAGGAGCGCGGGCTTTCCCCTACCACTGACGAGTTGTACCGGCGGCTTCTGCGGCTGCACGTCTTGCCGACCTTCCGGGCCTGGGACCTGGACGAGATCACCCCTCCGCGCGTTCGTACCTGGCGCGCTGAGCGGCTGGAGGCCGTGGGGGAGACGACCGTTGCGAAGTCGTACCGGCTGGTGAAAGCCATCCTGGAGACGGCCGTTGAGGACGAGTTGATCCGACGGAATCCTTGTCGGATTCGCGGCGCGGGGAAGGAATCGGCGAGTGAGCGTCCCATCGCAACGGTGGAGCAGGTGGATGCGCTCGCTGACGCCATGGGGCCTCGGTGGCGGCTGATGGTCTACATCGCTGCGTACGGCCCGGCTCGGCCTGAAGAGCAGGCGGAGATGCGGCGGCCTGACGTGGATCTCGAAACGGTCGGTGTGTGGGTGCGCCGGGCCGCTCCCGAGCTGACAACCGGCCGGCGGGTGGTGGGCGATACGAAGTCCGAGGCGGGGAAGCGGTTCATCGTGCTGCCCGGCTTCATGCGGAAGGACCTGGAGCGGCACGTGAAGTGGTTCGCCGAGAAGGAGCCGAACGGGCTGCTCTTCGTCGGCGAGAAGGGTGCTCCGTTCCGGCGGTCGGCGTTCGGGCGGAAGTGGCGACGGGCGAGGGCGAAAGTGGGGCTCCCCGACGACTTCCGTTTCTACGATCTTCGTCACACCGGACACACCCTCTCGACCCAATCCGGCGCGACGCTCAAGGACACCATGGTCCGTGCCGGCCAGTCCTCCGAGCGAGCCGCGCTGATCTACCAGCACTCCAACCTGGACCGTCAGAAGGAGGTCGCCGCTGCCCTCGACGCTCGCGTACGGGCACACCGTGAGGCGGCACAGACCTCATCGGGCACCCAACGGGCACGGAACGCCTAGAGAGGTCTAGACAACAAACAAGCCCCGGGCCGCTGGCCTGGGGCTTTGTGCTGGAGCGGGTGACGGGAATCGAACCCGCGCTCTGAGCTTGGGAATCACGGGGCGAATCGCTTGCAGTGTGGCTGTGACCTGTGGAAACTGTCGAATGGTTGGGCCTGTTACGCGTGCTGGACTGACCGCTGTTGACCGCTGTCTTCCGGGTGTTCTGGCACGCATCTGGCACGCCCGCTGCGGCGAAAGGTCTCGAGAGAGAGGGGAGCGATAGTGTAACCAGCTCACGTTGACGATTTCGTGAGACTGGCGACTGCACCGAGTGCCGACCCTAATCCAACTCCAGCGCCGCTGTCACCCTCTCGAGCCAGTCACGGCTCTCAGCTGATCCGAAATGAAGAGGCGTTTTGTGGACGTAATTGCGCGACTCGCACAGAACATTCATCAGATCACGCTTCGTCCGGCAACAGGGCTCACTACGATGACGATGAGCGACGGCTCCGAACACTTAGTTCCCCTCGGGTCATCTGCGGATGGCAAGCGCGTTAACATTGTCAGGTTGTGCTACGACCTGCGGCGCAACCTGTTGGAGATGGAAACTCTCGACGGCTGTTCGATGGAAATCGAGATGCCGAGACCCGGCCAAGTTCCCCCGATTAAAGGGCGTCCGATTATCTATCTCGATCAGTGTCACTGGAGCGCGCTTTCGAACCATCAATACAGGCCAGAAGTGGTTCCAGAAAGGGATAGAGCGGCTGCCGATAAAATTATCAGCATGGCCCTGAGTGGGGAAATAATCGTCCCCTTCTCGGCGGGTCATTTCCTTGAAACCTCTGCTTTGTGCGGCGTCAAGAGGGTGAATCTGGCTTCTACCATAATCCGCCTCAGCCGGGGGTGGATAATGCGTCACCCTGTGCGTATCCGGATGGGTGAGATAAGCGAGGTGCTCGCCGCGAAAGCAGGCGGGGTTCGCATGCCTGGCGAGGACCAGGTGTTCACATTGGATGCTACAGCTCTAATGAGAGATCGAAACGCACGGTTCACTGGGTCAGGTGACCTAATTGGACTCAGTCCCGTGATCGAGCAGCTTTCTGCGATGCAGACCCAGTATGACCTCCTCCTGGATCCAGGTCGTGTCGAGACTAGTCGAGGGTCAGAGTGGGAGGATTACCTCCGTGGCATCTCGCGAGACCCTGAATGGCGTGACTTCAACAAGGTTCGCAGACGGGAGGCGTCTGGAGGCCTGGCGCTCGTTGATGTCGTTCACGAGGTGATGGGCTTTGTGTCAGTCGGCCAAGTCGGCTTGACTCCTGAAGAGATAATAGAGGTACTAATTGATTCACTTACGGAAATGCCATTTCTCGGGCTCTATGCGAACGTGTTAAATGCCCGATTGTCAAAGTTTGAAGCCAAGTGGGAAGCGAATGACTTGGTTGACATGCTCTTCCTTACGAGCGCAGCGGCATACGCCGATGTGGTGGTTGGGGAAAGGGTGGCTACCAACTATCTGAATGACGCATGGGTGGGAAGAAGTCGTCCCTGCCCCGTGGTCAAGACCCTAAAGGATGCAGCGGATCGGTTGTAATTGGCAGATCGGTGAAAGCTCAGGATCGCATTAATTTAGTGGGGTGCCGCCTGGTGTGTGTCGGGAACCGTGCCGAGACAGATTTTGCTGGTCTCTTCCTTGTCGAGTTGAATCGCCGTAGCGTTTGTCCTATCCGAGTACGTGTAATTTAAAATTGTTATCCAATCCTGCGGGCGGCGGTATCCGTGACTGTCCATCGTTATTAGTGTCAGTCGTTGAGGCCAGCTTGCTGTGCCGATGCATGAAGCATCACCGCTTTTGCACTTGCTGTGAAACGGTCTCGCCGTGTCCCAGAGTGATCACCACGGTGACGTCAGATGCCTCCGCCTCGATGCTCGAAGCGTCTATGGCCCAATGGAGCCGGGAATGTCCTTCTATCCTGTGGGGAAGGGCTGGGCCTGAGTCGTAGTCCTCCAGTCGATGATGCGTACCATTCAGCATCACTCGCTCTGAGTAGATCCAGATCGATGCGACTTCAGTGTCTTCCCGGCCGGTGTTTCTGAGGGACACACAGACGGCTCGGACCGTTGCACCTGCGCGATGGGCAAGATGATCTGTGAACAGGACGTGCAAGGCAATGTTCGGCCTGGCTCTCTGTACTTCGCGTTTAGCCAGGCGTGCCTGCGACAGACTGATCACTACGGCAACGATCGAAACCATAAGGCTGGCTATCGAAAGAACCAGGGACATCATGGTCGGTATCTTGGCAGCTCAGAGGGTTGGGTCAGGACGGAACAGGCAAAGTGGACCACTGTCTTAACCCACCGCTCACCCTCAGCTCCCATCCCGTCTGCCGTCGACCCACACACCGTGGAGCGGGCGTGGTTCCTGGCGTCCAGGTGGAGCGCGCCACTGTACGAACGACCTGGACGCCAGGGACCACGTCTGCTCGGCTCTGCCTGGGTCGACGGCAGACGGGATGGGAGCTCCCCGCGCACGCCACCGATGACTGGCACTCGCGTATGGCGCCCCGTCCATCCCGGATCCTGAGCGCCCCCGCCGGAGGCATCAATCTTTAAGGGTAAGCGGCTGATTGCTGTGTGCGCGGCGCGGGCGGCGGTCGGGCTGGAGCGGGGCGGAGACAGGAGCGGCGGCCCGGCCGGGGGCCGGGCTGCGCGCGGTGAGCGGAGCGAGCCGCCTTGAACCCGTAGAGAAGGTTGTAACTCAGTGGTCGTTGGCCTGGTGTCGGGCGATCTTGTGGGTGGTGGGGCAGGTGAACTGTTCGGCGCATGCCGGAAGGCGTCGGGACTCGCGGTGGGCCAGGGGTAAGAAGATGACCGGTCGGAGGATCCATGCGATGTGCGTGTCTTGCTGGGTGAGGGCGAACGTGGCTGCTTGCCCGTTGGTGAGGGCGTCTTCGGCTTCCTTGTGGCTGTAGGTGATCCAGTCCCATGCCTCGTGGGCTGTTTCGCGGTCGAGTGCTGAGGCGATGGTTCGCACGGTGACGCTGACCCAACCGGTGGCCTCGCTGGGGCTGTCGGTTTCGATGGAGGCGAGCAGGACCGAGCGGGGTCCTGTGGCTGGTGAACGCGTCCAGCATTCGCACCAGAAGCCGGGTCGCAGTAGGGGCCTCAGCATGTGGTGACTCCTGCCTGCTCGGGTGCTACGAGTTGGGCGGTGACGGTGCGGCCGTGCTGGCTGCCGGTGATGTCCAGGCGGCGGGCGAGTGCCATGACGATGGTTAATCCGCGGCCGTGGGTGTCGTCCGGGTCTGCCTCCGTGTGGCGGGGTTCTTCGGGGTGGCCTCCCTCGTCGGTGACGGAGATCGCGACGGTGCGGGGTGAGAGGGACAGCGTGAGCTGGAAGGTGCCGTAGGGGCTACCGCTTGCCGTGTGGGTGAGGGCGTTGCTGCCGAGTTCGCTCACGATCAATTCGGCGTCGTCTGCGCAGGGGTGGTTACTGAGGATGTCGCGGGTCCAGCGGCGGGCGCGGGTGACTTCTTCTCGGGATCCTGGGCACATCAGGCCCCAAACTCGCGGAGCACTCATATACTCGTCCATACAAGTTCCTTCGTGCTGGTAGGGGCTATGGGTCGTGGGTGCGTGCTAGATGAGTCGTACGCCGTCGTGGGCGCGGATGGCCGGCGGGGATGTGTTGTCGAGTGCGTCCAGGACGCGGATCGCGTATGCCTCGTCGGCGAGCTCGGTGATCTCGTCGCGGGTGGCCCAGCGCAGGGCGCGGGTTTCCGCTCCGGTGGTCGGGGTGCCGTCGATGGCCTCGCAGCGGAAGACCAGGGAGACGATCAGGCCGGTCATGTTCTTGTAGACGCCGGTGAGGGTCGCGGGAAGCGCGATCTTGATGCCGGTCTCTTCGAGGACTTCGCGCTGAAGCGCGTCGGGGATGGTTTCCTCGCGTTCGAGCACGCCGCCGGGCGGTTCCCACTTACCGTTATCGCGTCGCTTGATCAGCAGCGCACGGCCCGCGTCGTCGACGATGACTCCGGCGACGCTCACGGAGTGCGGGCGCTCAGTGCTCACGTTCCTCGGCCCTCTCGGCTGGCTAGGCTCTCCACCGTAGCAATTCGAGTCAGCCGCTCGTCTAGATACCTAAAGGAGTATGTGCACATGCCTTCTCTGACTTCCGTCCTGGGTGTATTGGACCCGACGAGCGACCGGGCGGTGTTCCGGCAGATCGCTGACGCGCTGCGGGAAGCGATCGACAAGGGACGCTTCCGGGAGGGTGACAAGCTGCCGTCGGAGACTGAGCTGGTCGAGCACTTCGGTGTCTCGCGGATGACCGTCCGCAACGCCCTGTCGCTGCTCCAGCAAGAGGGTCTGGCCGTGTCCGAGCATGGCAAGGGGGTCTTCGTGCGGCCTCGGCCGCCTGTGCGGCGGCTGGCTTCGGACCGGTTCGCGCGGCGGCATCGGGATCAGGGGAAGGCTGCCTTCACTGTGGAGGCGGAGGCTGCGGGAAGTCGCCCGGAGGTGGACAGCCTGGAGGTGAAGGAGGAGCGGCCTTCGCCCGACATCTCTGCTCGGCTGGGCTCGCCTCGTAAGGTGCTGGCCCGGCGGCGCCGGTATCTGCTGGACGGGCGGCCGGTGGAGTTCGCCACCTCGTATCTGCCGTTGGATCTTGCGCGGAACACTCCGATCGCGCAGCCCAACCCCGGCCCTGGTGGCATCTACGCCCGGCTGGAGGAGATGGGGCACCGCCTGGACCACTTCGATGAGGAGATTCGGGCCCGGATGCCTTCTCCCGCCGAGGTGCGCACGCTCCAGCTCGCCTCGGGGGTTCCGGTGATCCATCTCGTCCGGACTGCCTACGACAGCGAGGGGCGGGCGGTGGAGGTGTGTGACACCGTGATGGCCGCCGACGCGTACGTCCTCGCCTACCAGCTGCCTGCCAACTGACGCATGGCCGGGGCGTGGTGGCCCCGGGCTGCTTCTTCTGACTCGTACGAACGAAGACGCATACTCGTATAGACGAGTGGGCAAGCTGTGTGGCATGGTGGTCCCCGTTCCCGTTCGTTCGGGTTCAGAGACCGCAACTCATCTACACAACTAGGTGCGTTGTTCGTGAGAGAAGGAGAAGTAGTTGCGTTCCATCCGAGTTGAGACCTCCGGTGCCACGGTTCTGCTGACCGAGGCGCCGGAGCCGAAGGTGAAGGACCGGCAGACCGGCGAGATCGCCAAGGACGCACAGAGCGGCGAGACGTTGATGCGGCTTGGCGTCGTCTACATCGACGGCGGGGAGTCCTCGCTGCTTCAGGTCACTGTGCCGGAGAGCGGCGTGACGGAGGGGCTGGCGCTCGGTTCGCCGGTCACGCTGATCGGGCTGATCGCCCGGCCCTGGGACACCGTATTCAACGGGCAGCAGCGTCACGGCATCGCCTTCCGGGCCGAGGCCATCGCCCCGGCCGCCATATCGGTCGGTGCGGGGGCCTGAACCTGATGGCTGACGTGATGACGCTGATGGAGGTGGGTGGTCCGGCCGCCGGAATGGTCGGCGGGGCCGCCTACCTCCGGGCCCGGCACCCGGCCGCCTACTGGTCCACCGTCGGGATGCCCATCTCGACTGCCCGGCTGCTGGGGTCGTACGGGTCCGTGATGGACGCGTGCGGGCTGACCGTTCCGCCGTCGCGCCTGCGGGCCTGGGCGGTGCAGGCGTTCACGCATCGGGAGGTCCGGCCGGTGCCCCCGCGTCGGGGCCTGATCCGGCCTACATCGACCGGGCTGCGGGTCCGGCTGCGGCTGGCGCCAGGGCAGGAACCTGCCGACGTGGCCGCCTCGGCCGAACGGCTGCGGCATGCCTGGGGCGTTCACGGCGCCTACGTGGAGGAGATCAAACCGGGCGTGGTCGAGTTGCGGCTGATCGGCTTCGATGTGCTCCGGAAGGTCCGGATGCCTCGCAAGACCGGCGGCGGCTTCCTGAAGGTGCCGGTGGCGCTGCGAGAGGACGCGACGCCGTTCGTCCGGGACTACCGGGCCATCCCGCACCAACTGACGCTAGGCGCCACGTTGTCGGGCAAATCAATGTTCCTGCGACACCTCATAGCCGGGCTCGCTCGGCAACCGGTCGCGCTGGTCGGGATTGACTGCAAGCGGGGTGTCGAGCTGGCGCCGTTCGCTCCACGGCTCTCGGCGCTGGCAACTGATCCTTTGCAGGCGGCGGAGCTGCTGCCTGTGCTGGTCGGGCTGATGGAGGACCGGTACGACCTGATCAAGGCCCGGCAGGGCATCGCTCCCAGCACGCCGGATGAGGAGATCACCTCTGACATCTGGGGCTTGCCGGAGGAGGAGCGACCGGTGCCGGTGGTGCTGCTTGTGGACGAGGTGGCCGAACTGTTCCTCGTCGCCACGCGGAAGGACGAGGAGCGGCGGGATGAGATGGTCACTCAGCTCATCAGGCTCGCCCAACTCGGCCGCGCGGCAGGCATCTACCTGGAGGTGTGCGGGCAGCGGTTCGGCGCCGAGCTGGGCAAGGGGGCGACGATGCTGCGGGCTCAGCTGACCGGCCGGGTCTGCCACCGCGTGAACGATGAAGCCTCCGCCAAGATGGCGCTTGGGGACATCGCCCCCGAAGCGGTCGGCGCGGCCTGCGCTATCGCCCCAGAGCGGCCCGGCCTCGCGGTCGCCGGGGACACGTCCGGCGGTTGGTCCCGCATCCGCACGCCCCATCTCTCGCTCGCCGACGCTGCGGCCGTCTGCCGTGACCATGCCCATCTCGTGCCAGACCTGCCCGCGCTCGAACCGTTCCGGCCGGACGTGCCGGCCCTTCCGGTGAGCGCTCCAACCTCGCTGCTCAAGCCGCTTCCGGCCGCCGAGTAATGCACCCCATCTGACGGTTGGCGGGACCGCATCGCGCCGTGTCCCTACCCCCGCCATGCCTGAAACCGAAAGGGAGTCCCTGTGTCCCGACCCACCATCTCCGAAGTCTCCGTGCTCCTTGCCGACCTGGCCGACTTCCGCACACGCGGGGCCGGGAGCAACGCCGAGCTGATGAACCGCAAAGCGGACCTGTTGGAGCGCATCGCCGCTGCCCAGCCCGATGACGTTGAGGCCGCTGAGGTCGCCGCTGCCGCTCGCGCCCGTGCCGACGAGCTCACGGCGGGCGGCTGACCGAACCGGAAGGAGTCCCTACCCATGCGCGCTCATCTGGCGCGGGTTGACGCGGTGCTCGTGCAAGCGGCCATCGCTGCCGCGCTCTCCTTCGCCCACCTGCATGACCTGGCCTCGGCGGCCGGACAGGACGGGTGGAAGGCGTGGGCCTATCCGGTGTCCGTCGACCTGTTGCTTGTGGCGGCCTGGAAGCGGCTCCGGTCGGGGGCGTCCAAGGCTGCGGGCTGGTGCTGGTTCGTCGTCGCCCTGGCTGCGTCGCTCGGGGCGAACGTCGCCACCGCCGGGCTGCTCGACCTGGCCGACGTACCGGACTGGCTGCGCATCCTTGTCGCCGGATGGCCTGCTATTGCCTTCCTCGGCGGCACGCTCCTCGCCCACACCGCACCAACGCCCGAAACGGCATCGGTCGCCGCCGAACATGCCGAAGCCGTACCGGTCCCGGCCGCACCGGAAACCGCGGCGCCTCCTGCTGCCCCGGAACCTGAGCCGAAGCAGCCTGCGCCGCACGTTCCGGCCGCGCTTGTCGCCCACGCGCGCAAGCTCGCCGACGACCATCACGCCCGTACCGGCTCGCCCATCGACACCGACACCTTGCGCGCCCGCCTCGGCGTCCCGGCGCCACTGGCCGACGCCATCGCATCCCGCCTCTGAAGGAGTCCTCCATGCTCCGCCGCTTCCGCAACGTCGCCCGTATCGGCCCGGTCCGGGTCGGCACTGCCAACGATCAGCGCGGCCGGGTGAAGCACACCGCCGTGTGCACCGCCCCCCGTTGCGACTTCTCCGCCGACTACGACACCCGCGCCGCCGCCGAACTGGCCGCCCGTACGCACCGCTGCCCCGTCCGCTGAAAGGAGATCGCCCGTGACCGTCAGCCTGCCCCTGGTCCTCGTCCTCGGAGCCGTCGCCTGGATCGCGATCAAGTTCATGGGCGTCCGCCTGTGGGTCGCCGTCGTGATCGCGCTGTTCGGCTTCTGGCTCGCCCACACCGGCCTCGCGCCGTCCGTGGAGTCCGGTACGCGCTCCGGCGTCGACTCCGTCAACCGACAACACGACTAGACGAGTAGCTGAGAGGAGATCGCAATGTTCCGACCGAAGTACCCCGAAGCCCCCAAGCCGTCGATCGTCCACGTGCCCACCGCCGTCCCGGCGGCCCAGCACAGGCATGCCCCGGCCTGCTCCTGCCAGCACACCACCGCGCCTGCTCCAACTCGCCCGGCCGGGGTCTTGAGCGGGCTCAACGCCGGAACGGTCGGCGCCGTGGTCACGGTCGGCATCGTCCTGACGGCCCTGCTCGCCGCCGTCGCCGTGACGGCCGTCTCCGTCGCGGTGGCCGCCGTCGTCATGCGCTCGCTGCTGGCCAGCCAGCGCCGCCGCTAACCCCGCACGAACACGACTGCCGGGGCGGCCTCGATACCGCCAAGCATCCGCCGCCCCGGTAGCCCACCCCCTCCCGACCCAAGAGCCGAAAGAGGAGACCCATCATCACCCGAACCACCCCGCCACCGCTGCCCGAACTCCGCAGTCTGGCAGTCCTCGGTACCATGCCCGCGCTGCTGCGTCAGCTGTCCGGCCTCGGCGGCTGCACCAGCCCGATCCGCCTCGACGGTCACCGCACTGAACACCACGTGAACCGGGACACCGGCGAGATCGGCCGGGTCCTCCACCACCTGGACTCCACCGAACTGCCCGCTGGGCATCTGCTGGTCCGTTGCAACAACCGCCGTACCACCCGCTGTGCGGCCTGTGCCGAGACCTACCGCCGCGACACCTTCCACCTGATCACCGCCGGGCTGCGCGGCGGCAAAGGCACCCCGGAAACGGTCGCCAGCCACCCGCGCGTCTTCGCCACCTTCACTGCGCCCAGCTTCGGCCCGGTCCACAACCGCCCCAACGGCCCGGCTCGCACGATCCGCCCGTGCCGGTGTGGCGTCCGCCACGACCAGGACGACGACGCCATTGGTACGCCGCTCAACCCGGACAGCTACGACTACGAATCCGCGGTGCTCTGGAACGCTCACGCTGGCCTGCTGTGGCGGCGGTTCTCGATCTACCTGCGGCGGGAGGTCGCCAAGCGGGCCGGGCTCACGCAACGGGCCTTCCGCGAGCACGCCCGGCTGTCCTTCGCAAAGGTCGCCGAGTACCAGAAGCGCGGCGCTGTCCACTTCCACGCTGTGATCCGTATCGACGGTCCCGGCGGTGGTGACAGCCCGCCTCCGGGCTGGGCCACGGCCGAGCTGCTGGCTGATGCCATCCGTGCTGCCACAACCACCGCCACGACCAGGGCCCAGGTCGTCGGTCCCGTCATCGACGGCCGGGCCCACACCTTCGCCTTCGGCGGGCAACTCGACGTACGGCCCATTCGGGGAGCGGACTTCAACGGCGGCCAAGAGCTGACCGACCGGGCTGTTGCCGCGTACGTCGCCAAGTACGCCACCAAGGGCGCTGAGACCGCGACCGGAGCCCTGGACCGGCCGATACGGCTCATCGCCGAAGTCGCCCAGCTCGACATCAGCGAGCACGCCCGGCGTCTCGTCCGCACCGCTTGGGCTCTCGGGGCGCGGAAGGACCTGGAACACCTTCGGCTTCGTGCCTGGGCTCACATGCTCGGCTTCCGGGGCCACTTCTCCACCAAATCCCGCCGTTACTCCACCACCCTCGGCGCACTCCGCGACGCCCGCGCCGCCTGGCGACGTGCTCAGGCTGCGGCTGCCGACTCCGGCCCGGACGAGACCACGCTGGTCCTTGCCCACTGGGTCTACGCCGGTACCGGCCTCACCCCCGCTGAGGAATGGCTCACCGCCACCATCACCCCCGCCCCAGGAACAGAAGGAGAACCGACCCATGCGTGACCGGTACCTCAGCGTTGCTCAGGTGGCCGAGCTTCTGGGGACCACCCAGCGCTTCCCTCGACGGCTGGTCGCTGAGCGGCGCATCAAGTACGTGAAGGTGGGGCGCCATGTCCGCATCCCGGAGAGCGTCATTCAGGAGTACATCGACGCCAACACCGTGCGGCCGGTGCAGCCTCGGCGTCGTCACCTCCGGAGGGCTGTCTGATGGCCAACAGCAAAGGGAAGCGGCGTCGTTTCGGAGCGGTTCGCAAGCTCCCCTCCGGCCGCTTCCAGGCTCGCTATCCCGGCCCGGACGGGATCATGCGTCCGGCTCCGGTGACCTTCGAGACGACGGGCGACGCAGACGACTGGTTGGCGGAGAAACAGACCGAGCTGCGGAGGGGCGATTGGCAGGACCCGGACGCGGGCGCCGTCAACTTCGAGGAGTACGCCTTGCGGTGGGTGAAGGAGCGCGGCTTGTCGCCCACCACCGACGAGTTGTACCGGCGGCTTCTGCGGTTGCACATCTTGCCGACCTTTCGGGCCTGGGACCTGGACGAGATTACGCCTCCGCGCGTTCGTACCTGGCGTGCTGAGCGGCTGGAGACCGTGGGGGAGACGACTGTTGCGAAGTCGTACCGGTTGGTGAAAGCCATCCTGGAGACGGCCGTTGAGGACGAGCTGATCCGCCGGAATCCCTGCCAGATACGCGGAGCAGGGAAGGAGTCGGCAGGTGAACGTCCCATCGCCACCGTGGAGCAGGTGGATGCGCTCGCCGACGCCATGGGGCCTCGGTGGCGGCTGATGGTCTACATCGCCGCGTATGGCCCGGCTCGCCCTGAAGAGCAGGCGGAGATGCGGCGGCCTGACGTGGACCTTGAAACGGTCGGTGTGTGGGTCCGCCGGGCGGCTCCCGAGCTGACAACCGGCCGGCGGGTGGTGGGCGATACGAAGTCCGAGGCGGGGAAGCGGTTCATTGTGCTGCCCGGCTTCATGCGGAAGGACCTGGAGCGGCATGTGAAGTGGTTCGCGGAGAAGGAGCCGAACGGGCTGCTCTTCGTCGGCGAGAAGGGGGCGCCGTTCCGGCGGTCCTCCTTTGGGCGGAAGTGGCGACGGGCGAGAGCGAAAGTGGGGCTCCCCGACGACTTCCGTTTCTACGATCTTCGTCACACCGGACACACCCTCTCGACCCAATCCGGCGCGACGCTCAAGGACACCATGGTCCGTGCCGGCCAGTCGTCCACGCGGGCCGCGCTGATCTATCAGCACTCGACCCTGGAGCGTCAGAAAGAGGTGGCCGCCGGGATCGATGCCCGCGTTGCCGCCGACCGCCAGGCGGCCAAGGAGGCTGCTGAGGAGGGCGACGATCAGGCATCTGGCACGGATCTGGCACGAGATGCTTAGGGAGGTCTAGACAACAAACAAGGCCCAGGTCGCTGACCTGGGCCTTAAGCGTGGAGCGGGTGACGGGAATCGAACCCGCGCTCTGAGCTTGGGAAGCTCATGTTCTACCATTAAACTACACCCGCGAGAGGCACCCGATCTCTGGCGCCGCATCGTCGGACACTTTACCCCATGGCTGACCCCCGGCGCATTCGTCGTGGGGTCTTCGTGCTGTTCGGGGTGCGGTCGGGGGTGGGGCGGGGCCAAGGCGGGGGGTGAGGTGGGGTGGGTTCGGGGGTGTTTTGAGGGGGATTTGGCGTGGTTTTGGGGTGGATTTTCGGGGTGTCCGTGGGGTGGAAGCGGCTGTTGGGGTGCGGGAGTTGGGCGTACGGTGGGGGTGCGGAGTGCCGCGTGGAGTGGTGGGTGGTTGATCCCCTAATGTGGCTTTTGTCGTCCACGCCGTCCACGTTCTTGGGGAAGGGACTCAATGGAGCGCACCGTCGTCCGTTGTGCTGAAGGGCATGTGTTCAGCACCTCCTCGTTCCCGATGCAGCACCTCACCGTCGACCGCATCGGCCCCGGCCGGTTGCTGCGGTGTCCGCGTTGCGCTCGGCTCCGGCACGCGGTGCCAGTGGGGGCCGATAAGCGGTGAGCGGTAGCCGATGAAGTCGCAGGGTGCGGGCCCGGTCCGGTGGGACCGGGCCTGTGCCGTGGGGGCGCCTGTGATGTGCGTATCCTCTTTGGGTGCTTCTCTCAGACAAGGACATCCGGGCCGAGATCGACGCCGGGCGGGTGCGGATTGATCCGTACGATCCGGCGATGGTGCAGCCGTCGAGTATCGATGTACGGCTGGACCGGTTCTTCCGGGTGTTCGAGAACCACCGCTATCCGCATATCGACCCGGCGGTGGAGCAGCCCGATCTGACGCGGCTGGTGGAGCCCGAGGGCGAGGACGCGTTCATCCTGCACCCCGGCGAGTTCGTGCTCGCCTCGACGTACGAGGTCGTGACGCTGCCGGACGACATCGCCTCGCGGCTCGAGGGGAAGTCGAGTCTGGGGCGGCTGGGGCTGCTGACGCACTCCACGGCGGGGTTCATCGACCCGGGGTTCTCCGGGCACGTCACGCTCGAGCTGTCGAATGTCGCGACGCTGCCGATCAAGCTGTGGCCGGGGATGAAGATCGGGCAGCTGTGCATGTTCCGGCTGACCTCGCCCGCGGAGCATCCTTACGGCTCCGCCCGTTACGGTTCCCGCTATCAGGGGCAGCGCGGGCCGACGCCCTCGCGGTCGTTCCAGAGCTTCCACCGGACGAAGGTGTGAGCGGCGTGGGTGAGCAGCGCGAGAACCTTACGTACGAGCGGTTCGGGGTCGCGGTCCGCGAGCTGGCGGAGAAGATCGCCGGCGATGGCTACGAGCCCGACGTCGTGCTCTCCATAGCCCGCGGCGGGGTTTTCGTGGCCGGTGGGCTGGCGTACGCGCTCGACTGCAAGAACATCCACCTGGTGAACGTGGAGTTCTACACGGGCGTGGGGACCACCCTCGACATGCCCGTGATGCTCGCGCCCGTGCCCAACGCGATCGACTTCTCCGACAAGAAGGTGCTGATCGCCGACGACGTGGCGGACACCGGCAAGACGCTGAAGCTGGTCCGTGACTTCTGTCTCGGGACGGTCGCCGAGGTGCGCAGCGCGGTGATCTACGAGAAGCCGCAGTCGCTCGTGAAGTGCGAGTACGTCTGGCAGCGCACCGATCAGTGGATCAACTTCCCGTGGAGCGTGGAACCGCCCGTGGTGCGGCGGGAGGGGCAAGTGCGGGACGCCTGACACAGGCCGCGACGCATCAGACGCGTCAGACGCATGAGATGAGGGGCCCGCCGGTGCGGGCCCCTTGGTCATGCGGCCTGTGGTGCCGGCCTTACAGCGTTCCCAGCTTCAGCAGGCTCAGCAGCGCGATCAGCTGGAGCGCCGACGCGCCCAGCGCCTTCTGCCACGGCAGGTCGTGCGACTTGCTCACCATCGAGGTGAAGAGCGCGCCCGCCGCCAGCCAGGTCACCCAGCCCAGCACCTTCACCAGCGAGCTGTCCCCGCCCAGGAAGAGCGCGAACACCAGCCGCGGTGCGTCCGTGATCGACATGATCAGCATGGACAGGCCGATGGTCGGCGCCCAGGTGCCGTCGCCGCCCAGTTGGCGGGCGAGGGTGTGGGTGACGGCGCCCAGGATCAGCCCACTGATCAGCATGGCGACGCCCGCGGTGAGCACCCACGGGATGCTGTTGGACATGGGGGCGTTGAGGACGTCCTTACGGGCGTCATCGAAGCTGAAGACCGCCAGCAGACCGTAGACGAAGGTCACGATCAGCGCCGGGCCCCACACCGCGTAGTCCCGCATCTGCCAGAAGGTGGCCGACGGGCGCAGCACGATGCCGCTCAGCAGCTGCTGCCAGTGCAGCCGGGGGCCGGCGGGCGGGGTCGTGGAGGAGCCTGCGCGGTAGGTCTGCCCGCCGTAGCCGTCGTCGTACGAACCGGGGCCCTGGCCGTACGGGTCGTACGCGTCGGGCGCCTCGCCGACGCTGAACTGCTGTGTATGGCCCGAGTTGTTGTCGGCGTACGTGCCGCCGCCCTGTCCGTACGGTCTCTGCCCCGGGCCGTAGCCTCCGGGGCCGGGGCCCTGCCCGGGCCCGGGGCCGTAGTGCGGGTCCTGGCCGCCGAAATACTCCGGCTCTCCCTGTGAGGGGGGCTGCTGCCACTGCGGCTGCTGCTGACCGCCGTACGGGTCGTGCTGTCCGTACGGCGGCTGCGGCGGCCGCTGCTGCTGCCCTTGTTGCGCGGAGTGGGAGTCCCGTCCGCGTCCGATCCTGAATCCAGCCACCATTCGAACGTACCCGGTCGTAGCGGGCCGGGTGCGGGAGCTGTGTGGGCGGCCCGGGCATTGCGGCCGAGCTGTGACATCCCCTAGGGGGTCCCTTATGGGTTTTCCCCCGGTGGTCGGTGGGGGTTGCCGGGGGCGCCGGGGTTGCCGGGGTTGCCGGGGTTGCCGGGGTTGCCGGGGGTGCCGGGGTTGCCGGGGGCGCCGGGGGTAGCCGGTGTGCCCTCGCGGCGTTCTCCTGGCGTTCGCCCGCCCTGGTCCACGTCCTGGTCCGCGTCCTCGCTCGCGTCCTAGTCCGAGTCCTAGTCCGCGTCCGCCGCGAACGGCTTGCTGCTGAAGGCCGTCTTGTCCGCCGTGCCGTCCGTGATCCACCACCACTCGGGACGCTCGCCGTACCGCGAGAAGGCCAGACCGGGGCCCCACGCCAGGACGACCTCGTCCTTACCGTCGTGATCGAAGTCCGCGACACCGTAGAGCCGGGCCGCGCGCTCGCCCTTACGGACGGACCTGCCGTCCACGACGGCGGGTGCCGCGCGGGTCAGGAGATGACGCCGGGCGACGCGGGTCGTGGCGGGGCGGGAGCCCCGCAGGGCGAGCAGTTCCACGCCGCCCCGCCCGAGCGAGACGGCCAGTTCATCGGTGCCGTCGCCATCGGTGTCGGCGGCGGCCAGGGTGCCCGACATCCCGGGCACCTTGAGGGGGCGCGGAGTGGAACCGGCCGTCCGCGCCGCCTCCTTGTGGTAGACGCTCACCGTCTTGCCGATGTCCGGCCGCTCCGTCTCCACACCCGGCTCGTCATTACGGGTGCCGCTGTCGCCGACCGCGACATCGCGGCGGCCGTCGCCGTCGAAGTCGCCGAAGGCGATCGAGTTGCCCTCGCGCAGCCTGCGGCCCGTGTGGCTGAGGCCGCGGGACCCGGCGGTGAGGAGGGTGGAGCCGGACTGATCGTTGTCGTTGAGCGCGTGCACCACCAGATCGGTGGCGCGGTGGCCGTCGGCGGTGTCGGCGATCGTGTCGGCGATGAGGTCGCCGATCTCGCCGTGGCCCTCCAGCGGGCTCGCGTACGGCACGGTCCGGGCCGCCTTGCCCGCCCGGTTGAACGGCCCGTACAGCACCAGCAGCGAGTGCCGGTCCGCGCGGACCAGGGCCAGGTCGTGGTGGCCGTCGCCGTTGAAGTCGCCGACGGTGGGGCGCTGGGCGTCCACGCCGTCGTCCGGACCGGTCAGCTGGACGCGGGCGGCGGAGCGGGTGCGGTGGGGGCCGCCGGGGCCGCCCCAGGAGATGTAGGGGACGGTCCGGACGGTGGCCTGGGTGCGCTCGGTCTCCTGCTTGCCGAGCGCCTCGCCCGCCGTCGTGGTGACGTCGGCGTAGCCGTCGCCGTCGAGGTCGGCCGTGGCCACCTCGGTCGCGCCCGCGACGGTGACGTCCTGGGAGGGCAGCCCGAGGTCGCGGTCGCGGAGCACGGTGCGGGTGGCGGGATTCAGGCCGTGGGACGAGCCGTGGACGAAGGCGATCCGGCTGGGCAGCCCCCCTTTGCCGGACGGGACGGGGACGCGCAGATCGGGGTAGCCGTCGCCGTTGACGTCGTCCGGCAGCCGGCTGCCCTTGCCGTGGGGGACGGGCGCGGTCGCGGTGGGGGTGATGACGGACCCGGCGGCGGAGCCGTCGCGATGGCCTCGTGCGCCGTCGTCGGGGCCGCAGGCGGTGAGCAGCAGCGCCAGACAGGCCGTACCGGCGGCGACGCAGGTGGTGACGGACGTGGCCGCAGAGGCGGCGGCTGAGGCGGTGGTGACGCGAGGGATACGGGGGACGCGGGGGAGGGAGCGGCGTCGGGGGCCCGGGACGCGGCCGGGTGGTGCTGTGGGGGGAGGTGCGGGCGTCATCGGGCCACCTCAACCCATCAGGGCGGCTGAGGCCATGGGGCACGGCACTTCGTTACGAGGGTGATGCCTGACGCCCCGGTCGGCCGTCGCTCGGTGGCCTTTCCGGATGATGCGGGATCGATCAGTCTGCTTGGCTGTAAAGATGACCTTTGGAGCACAAGGGCCGTCCAGGACATTTACGGACGCCGTGGTGGGCATGATCCTGTAGGGGATTCGCAACGTCATTGTGAGAAGGGATACTTCACGGCCAGTATCGGTACGTCCGACGCGGAACTTCGACGCGGAAAAGCGGGGGCAGCCATGTGCTTAACGCACGATGTGCGGGTGACGGGTGAGGCGGCGAGAGCGGTGAAAGAGGGTGCGGGCGGGGTGTAGTCGCGATGTCGGACGGGAGTGCTCGGTCGGCGGCTGAGGATGCCGCTCGCCCACCGCTGAGCGAGGGTGCTAAAAATAACGACATGGCCGGACTTTTCGGTCGACCACGGGTTCCGCTGGCCCGCACGATGACCGACTGGCGCCCACGCGGTCGGCGTGAGGGGCCCCGCTCGGCATGGGAGCGACGTGGGCGGCGCGTTCAGCAGGACACGCAGGACCAGCAGGACCGACAGGACCAGCAGGGCCGACAAGACCGACAGGGCCCGCGAGACCAGCAAGGTCAACGAGACGAGCGAGACCGGCGAGGTCAGCGGGACCAGCGCGATCCAGCCGATCCCCAGGGCTCGCCGAGCCCCTCTGACCGCTGGGGTCG
Organism: Streptomyces yongxingensis; assembly: GCF_055597465.1. Classification (NCBI taxonomy): domain Bacteria; kingdom Bacillati; phylum Actinomycetota; class Actinomycetes; order Kitasatosporales; family Streptomycetaceae; genus Streptomyces; species Streptomyces yongxingensis. The sequence goes on along the minus strand of NZ_CM145717.1, from coordinate 5,501,969 downwards.
GCAGGGTCGGCAGAGCCCGTACGCCCGGCTGAGCCCGCATGGGCGGCCGTCGCTGCGCACCGGCTGGATCGGCCGCGGATCGGGCCCCGGCTCCGGCGGTGGCCCCGGCGGCGGCCCTGGCGCCCCCAACGGCCGCGGCTATGGGCGGCGGCCCCGCTGGCACCCGGGGCGCGGGGTGCGCACCGTGGCCGGCCAGGTCTTCGTCCTGCAGGTCGGTGTCGTGCTGCTGCTGGTCGTCGCCGCCGTCGTGGCACTCGTCCTCCAGTCCCGCTACGACAGCGAGCGGGAGGCCCGTAACCGCTCCATGGCGGTCGCCGAGAGCTTCGCGCACGCGCCGGGCATGGTGAGCACGCTGCGCGGCCCCGATCCCAGCGCCGTACTGCAGCCGCTCGCCGAGCGGGCCCGTAAGGGCTCCGGGGTCGACTTCGTCGTGGCCATGACGCCGCGAGGGATCCGCTACACCCACCCCAACCCCGGCCGGATCGGCAAGCACTTCATGGGCAGCATCCGCCCGGCGGCCGAGGGCCGGACGGTCCAGGAGACCTTCACCGGCACGCTCGGCCTGTCCGTACGGTCCGTGGTGCCTGTCAAGGACGCCCAGGGGAAGGTCGTCGGCCTGGTCGCGGCGGGTATCACGATCAAGAAGGTGAGCGGCGCCGCCGACCAGCAGCTGCCGCTGCTGTTCGGCGCGGCGGCGGCCGCCATGGCGCTCGCCACGGCGGGCACGGCCCTGGTCAGCAGGCGGCTGCGGCGCCAGACCCACGGGCTGGACCCGTCCGAGATGACGCGGATGTACGAGCACCACGACGCGGTGCTGCACTCGGTGCGCGAGGGCGTGCTGATCGTCGGCGGCGACGGACGGCTGGTGCTGGCCAACGACGAGGCGCGCCGGCTCTTCGACCTCCCGTCGGACGCCGAGGGCCGCCTGGTGTCCGAGCTCGGCTTCGACCCGCACACCGCCGCGCTGCTGGCGTCCGGGCGCCCCGCCACCGACGAGGTCCATACGGCGGGTGAGCGGCTGCTGTCCGTCAGCCACCGCCCCACCGACCGCGACGGCGGCCCGCCCGGCAGCGTCGCCACCCTGCGCGACACCACGGAGCTGCGCGCGCTGTCCGGCAAGGTCGACCTCGCGCGCAACCGCCTCAAGCTGCTGTACGACGCGGGCGTCTCCATCGGCACCACGCTGGACGTGGTGCGCACCGCCCAGGAACTGGCGGAGTACGCGGTGGCCCGGTTCGCCGACTACGTCTCGGTGGACCTCGCGGACTCGGTGCTGCGCGGCGAGGAGCCCCCGGACGGGGTCTCGGGCATCGGCGGCCTGGACGCGGGCTCGTGGCCCGCCGTGGCGGCCGCCGACGGCGGCCGTACGGTCCTGCGTCGTACGGCCCTCAGCGGCATCCGCGACGACGGCCCGCTCTACCCCCTCGGCATGCTGATCGAGTTCGGCCCGAGCGCGCCCCAGGCCCGGGGCTTCCGCAGTGGAGCGGTCACGGTCGAGCCGGTCCTGGGCGACTTCGGCGGCTGGCAGGAGCAGGACCCCGAGCACGCCCGGCGGATCGTCGACTACGGCATCCACTCGATGATCACGGTCCCGCTGCGGGCCCGGGGCGTCGTCCTGGGCGTGGCCAGCTTCATGCGCGCGGAGAAGCCGGAGCCCTTCGAGGAGGACGACGTCTCCCTCGCGGAGGAGCTGGTCACCCGGGCCGCCGTCAGCATCGACAACGCCCGCCGCTACACCCGCGAGCACACCATGGCGGTGACCCTCCAGCGCAGCCTGCTGCCCCGGATGCTGCCGGAGCAGAACGCGCTGGATGTGGCGTACCGCTATCTGCCGGCGGAGTCGGGGGTCGGGGGCGACTGGTTCGACGTGATCCCGTTGCCCGGGGCGCGGGTGGCGCTGGTGGTGGGGGACGTGGTGGGTCATGGTCTGCACGCGGCGGCGACGATGGGGCGGCTGCGGACGGCGGTGCACAACTTCTCCACGCTCGACCTCCCGCCCGATGAGATCCTCTCCCACCTCGATGACCTGATCGCCCGGATCGACCAGGACGAGGCTCCTGGTGGGCCGGACGGCGACGGCAGCGGTGGCGGTGGTGGCGGTGAGGGCATCACGGGGGCGACGTGTCTGTACGCGATCTACGATCCGGTGACGCGGCGTTGCACGATGGCGCGGGCCGGTCATCCGCCGCCCGCGCTGGTGCGTCCGGACGGCTCGGTGGAGTTCCTGGAGCTGCCCGCGGGGCCGCCGCTGGGCCTGGGCGGGCTGCCGTTCGAGACGGCGGAGCTGGAGCTGCCCGAGGGCAGCCATCTGGTGCTCTACACGGACGGGCTGATCGAGAAGCGCGACCGGGACATCGAGACCGGTCTGGAAATGCTGCGCGGCGCCCTGTCCCACCCCGGCCGGACGCCTGAGGACGCCTGTACGGCGGTGCTGGACGCGCTGCTGCCCGATCGCCCGAGCGATGACATCGCGCTCATCGTGGCCCGTACGAGGGTGCTGGAGCCCGGTCTGACCGCCGACTGGGAGGTGCCGTCCGATCCGGCGCAGGTGGCCGAGGTGCGTGCCGCGGTGGCCCGGAAGCTGGCGGAGTGGGATCTGGGCGATGTCGCGTTCACGACCGAGCTCATCCTCAGCGAGCTGATCACCAACGCGATCCGCTACGCGACCGGCCCGATCCGGGTGCGGCTGCTCTGCGACCGCAGCCTGATCTGCGAAGTCTTCGACACCAGCAGCACCTCCCCGCATCTGCGGTACGCGGCGACGACGGACGAGGGCGGCCGGGGGCTCTTCCTGGTCTCGCAGTTCGCCGACCGCTGGGGCACCCGCTACACCGCGGACGGCAAGGTCATCTGGACCGAGCAGGCGCTGCCGCTGTCGAAGAACGGCAGGCCGCGGGCATAAGGCCCTCATGAGAGCCGTAAGGTCGCCATGGCCTCCGTAAGGCCGCCGGCAAGCGTGGCCGAAGCCCGCCGGCAAGCGTGAAGCCCGCCGGCAAAGCGTGAAGCCCGCCCACGGACTCCGTGGGCGGGCTTCGACACATCGTCGCGGTGCTACGGCCGTGCTACTTGGCCGGGGCGGGCTCCGGCTCCTCGGCGTCCTTGCCGCCGTCCTCCGGCGCGGCCGGGGTCTTCACCGAGTCCAGGAGAAGCTGCGCCACATCCACGACCTGGAGTTCTTCCTTCGCCTTCCCGTCATTCTTCTTGCCGTTGACGGAGTCGGTCAGCATCACCAGGCAGAACGGGCAGGCGGTGGAGACGATGTCCGGGTTGAGGGACAGCGCCTCGTCCACGCGCTCGTTGTTGACGCGCTTGCCGATCCGCTCCTCCATCCACATCCGGGCGCCGCCCGCGCCACAGCAGAAGCCGCGCTCCTTGTGGCGGTGCATCTCCTCGTTCCGCAGCCCCGGCACCTTGGCGATGATCTCGCGCGGCGGGGTGTAGACCTTGTTGTGGCGGCCCAGGTAGCAGGGGTCGTGGTAGGTGATCAGACCCTCGACCGGCGTGACCGGGATCAGCTTGCCCTCGTCGATGAGGTGCTGCAGCAGTTGGGTGTGGTGGATGACCTCGAAGTCGCCGCCGAGCTGCGGGTATTCGTTGGCGATCGTGTTGAAGCAGTGCGGGCAGGTCGCGACGATCTTCTTCGCCGACTTCGGCTTCTTCGAGGACTCGTCCTCGTCGTCTTCGCCGAAGGCCATGTTCAGCATCTCGACGTTCTGCTGGCCGAGCTGCTGGAAGAGGAACTCATTGCCCAGGCGGCGGGCGGAGTCACCGGTGCACGCCTCGTCGCCGCCCATGATCGCGAACTTGACGCCCGCGATGTGCAGCAGCTCCGCGAAGGCTTTAGTGGTCTTCTTGGCCCGGTCCTCCAGGGCACCCGCGCAGCCGACCCAGTACAGGTAGTCGACCTCGGTGAGGTCCTCGATGTCCTTGCCGACGACCGGCACCTCGAAGTCGACTTCCTTGGTCCACGCCAGCCGCTGCTTCTTGGCCAGGCCCCAGGGGTTGCCCTTCTTCTCCAGGTTCTTGAGCATCGTGCCCGCCTCGGACGGGAACGAGGACTCGATCATCACCTGGTAGCGGCGCATGTCCACGATGTGGTCGACGTGCTCGATGTCCACCGGGCACTGCTCGACACAGGCACCGCAGGTGGTGCAGGACCACAGCACATCCGGGTCGATGACGCCGTTCTCCTCCAGCGTCCCGATCAGCGGCCGCTCGGCCTCCGCCAGCGCGGCCGCGGGCACCCCGGCGAGCTGCTCCTCGCTCGCCCTCTCCTCGCCCTCCATCGTCTTGCCGCCACCGGCGAGCAGATACGGGGCCTTGGCGTGCGAGTGGTCGCGCAGCGCCATGATCAGCAGCTTGGGCGAGAGCGGCTTACCGGTGTTCCAGGCGGGGCACTGCGACTGGCAGCGGCCGCACTCGGTGCAGGTGGAGAAGTCGAGGATGCCCTTCCAGGAGAAGTGCTCGATCTGCGAGACGCCGAACTGGGCGTCCTCGTCCGGGTCCTCGAAGTCGATCGCCTTGCCGTCGCTGGTCATCGGCTGCAGCGCGCCGAGCGCCACCTCGCCGTCCGCGTTGCGCTTGAACCAGATGTTGGGGAAGGCGAGGAAGCGGTGCCAGGCGATGCTCATGTCGAGGTTGGTGCTGACCGTGATCATCCAGATCATGGTCGTGCCCAGCTTGATCATCGCGAAGAAGTAGGTCAGGTTCTGCACCGTGTCCAGGCTCAGCCCGTCGAAGAGCTGGACCAGCGGATACGAGGCGAAGTACGCGGGCTCGTAGGAGTCGACGTGGTGCAGCGCGCCCTCGGTGCCGCGCAGCGCCATGATCGCGAGGCCGATGATGAGGATGACGTACTCGACGAAGTACGCCTGCCAGGCGGTGGAGCCGGTGAACCGGGACTTGCGGCCGGCCCGGCTGGGCAGGTTCAGCAGCCGGATCACCATCAGCGTCAGGATGCCCAGCGTGGTCATCGTGCCGATGAACTCGATGTACAGCTCGTAGGGGAGGAAGCCGCCGAGGATCGGCAGCGTCCAGTCCGCCTGGAAGAGCTGGCCATAGGCGTTGATGATGGTCGGCGGCAGGGTCAGGAAGCCGATCGCCACGAACCAGTGGGCGACGCCGATGACGCCCCACTTGTTCATGCGCGTGTGCGCGAGGAACTCCCGGACCAGGGTCACGCTGCGCTGCCAGGGATTGTCGGTCCTGGCTCCGGCCGGGACCGGCGCGCCGAGCTTGAAGAAGCGCACGAACTGTGCGACGGCCCGGCCGAGCAGGGCAACGCCGACCGCGGTGAGGACCAGCGACACGATGATCGCGGCGAGTTGCATAAGGGGCTCCTCGAACCTGCGAGAGCTGGATTACTAAGCAGTAACTTAATGTGGCTTGACCGAGATTACCCGCCCGGACGGGAACCCATGTAGTCGACGAGCCGGTGATCTGTGTCGCTCACTTGGCCCCTCCTCCACCTCATGTGGCCCCTCCTCCGCCTCATCCGCGCCCGCTTGGGCATAAGCCTCATATAAAACTTGAGCCCTGTCGACTCAGGTCTGTTGACAGCCGCACAGCGGTGATGCACGCTTGAGCCTGTTCCACTCAATGCTGTAGCTGGAGGATTCCGAAATGGCACGTGCGGTCGGCATCGACCTGGGTACGACGAACTCCGTCGTCAGTGTTCTCGAAGGCGGTGAGCCCACCGTCATCACCAACGCCGAGGGCGCCAGGACCACGCCGTCCGTTGTGGCGTTCGCGAAGAACGGCGAGGTTCTGGTCGGCGAGGTGGCCAAGCGCCAGGCGGTCACGAACGTGGACCGCACCATCCGGTCGGTCAAGCGCCACATGGGCACCGACTGGAAGATCAACCTCGACGGCAAGGACTTCAACCCCCAGCAGATCAGCGCCTTCATTCTGCAGAAGCTGAAGCGCGACGCCGAGTCGTACCTGGGTGAGAAGGTCACGGACGCTGTCATCACCGTCCCGGCGTACTTCAACGACGCCGAGCGCCAGGCGACCAAGGAAGCCGGTGAGATCGCGGGCCTCAACGTCCTGCGTATCGTCAACGAGCCTACTGCCGCCGCGCTCGCCTACGGGCTGGAGAAGGACGACCAGACCATTCTGGTCTTCGACCTCGGTGGCGGCACCTTCGACGTCTCGCTGCTGGAGATCGGCGACGGCGTGGTGGAGGTCAAGGCCACCAACGGTGACAACCACCTCGGTGGTGACGACTGGGACCAGCGCGTCGTCGACTACCTGGTCAAGCAGTTCAACAACGGCCACGGCGTCGACCTGTCCAAGGACAAGATGGCCCTGCAGCGCCTCCGCGAGGCCGCTGAGAAGGCGAAGATCGAGCTCTCCAGCTCGTCCGAGACCACCATCAACCTGCCCTACATCACGGCGTCCGCCGAGGGCCCGCTGCACCTGGACGAGAAGCTCACCCGCGCCCAGTTCCAGCAGCTCACCTCCGACCTGCTGGAGCGCTGCAAGACTCCGTTCCACAACGTCATCAAGGACGCGGGCATCTCGCTGTCCGAGATCGACCACGTGGTGCTGGTCGGTGGCTCGACCCGTATGCCCGCCGTCGCCGAGCTCGTCAAGGAGCTGACCGGCGGCAAGGAGGCCAACAAGGGCGTCAACCCGGACGAGGTCGTCGCCATCGGCGCCTCCCTCCAGGCCGGTGTCCTCAAGGGCGAGGTCAAGGACGTCCTGCTGCTGGACGTCACCCCGCTGTCCCTCGGCATCGAGACCAAGGGCGGCATCATGACCAAGCTGATCGAGCGCAACACGACCATTCCGACCAAGCGCTCGGAGATCTTCACCACGGCCGAGGACAACCAGCCGTCCGTGCAGATCCAGGTCTACCAGGGCGAGCGCGAGATCGCGGCGTACAACAAGAAGCTCGGGATGTTCGAGCTGACCGGCCTGCCCCCGGCCCCGCGCGGCGTGCCGCAGATCGAGGTCACCTTCGACATCGACGCCAACGGCATCATGCACGTCGGCGCGAAGGACCTCGGCACCGGCAAGGAGCAGAAGATGACCGTCACCGGCGGCTCCGCGCTGCCGAAGGACGACATCGACCGCATGATGCGCGAGGCCGAGCAGTACGCGGAGGAGGACCACAAGCGCCGCGAGGCCGCCGAGACCCGCAACCAGGCCGAGCAGCTGGTGTACCAGACGGACAAGTTCCTCAAGGACAACGAGGACAAGGTCCCGGCCGAGGTCAAGACCGAGGTCGAGGAGGCCCTCACCGAGCTGAAGGAGAAGCTCAAGGGCGAGGACACCGCCGAGATCCGCACCGCGACCGAGAAGGTCGCCGCGGTCAGCCAGAAGCTGGGCCAGGCCATGTACGCCAACACCCCGGGCGACGGCGCGGACGCGGCCGGTGCCGCCGCCGGTGACGCCGGCGCCGCGGGCCAGGCCAAGGCCGATGACGATGTGGTGGACGCCGAGATCGTCGACGACGACAAGGCCGACAAGGGTCAGGGTGGTGCCGCGTGACGGAGGAGACCCCGGGCTTCGAGGAGCAGCCCGACGTCCCCTCCGAGGCCGCGCAGACCCCCGACGACGCGGCGAAGGGCGCCGGGTCCGCCGACAAGGCGGGCCCGGCAGCCCCGGCCGGGGACCTCGAGCAGGTAGCCCTTCAGGCACAGCTGGACCAGGTCCGTACCGCGCTCAACGAGCGGACGGCCGACCTCCAGCGGCTCCAGGCGGAGTACCAGAACTATCGGCGCCGGGTCGAGCGGGACCGGGTGACGGTCAAGGAGATCGCCGTGGCGAGCCTCCTGTCCGAGCTGCTGCCCGTGCTCGACGACATCGGCCGCGCCCGTGACCACGGCGAGCTCGTCGGCGGCTTCAAGTCGGTGGGCGAGTCCGTGGAGACGGTGGTGGCCAAGCTGGGCCTCCAGCAGTTCGGCAAGGAGGGCGAGCCCTTCGACCCGCTGATCCACGAGGCCCTGATGCACAGTTACGCGCCGGATGTCACCGAGACCACGTGCGTGCAGATTCTGCAGCCGGGGTATCGAATCGGCGAGCGCACGATCCGCCCGGCGCGGGTCGCCGTCGCCGAGCCCCAGCCGGGAGCCGCCGCCGGCAAGGGCGAGGGCGAGACCGCGGCGCCGGACGAGGAGAGCGGTGGCCCGGAAGAGGGCTGACGTGACGGTGACCGCGAGAGCAACAGGAGAGGAGGGACGTCGGGGATGAGCACCAAGGACTTCGTGGAGAAGGACTACTACAAAGTCCTCGGCGTCCCCAAGGACGCCACCGAGGCAGAGATCAAGAAGGCGTACCGGAAGCTCGCCCGCGAGTACCACCCGGACGCCAACAAGGGCGACGCCAAGGCGGAGGACCGGTTCAAGGAGATCTCCGAGGCCAATGACATCCTCGGGGACCCCAAGCGGCGCAAGGAGTACGACGAGGCCCGCGCGCTGTTCGGCAACGGGGGCTTCCGCCCCGGGCCGGGCGGACCGGGCTCCACCGGCAGCTTCAACTTCGACCTGGGCGACCTCTTCGGCGGCGCGCAGGGCGGCGGTGGCGGCGCCGGCGGCTTCGGCGGCGGGCTCGGGGACGTCTTCGGCGGGCTGTTCGGCCGCGGCGGCGCCACCCGCGCCCAGCCGCGCCGGGGCCAGGACATCGAGTCCGAGGTGACGCTCAGCTTCATCGAGGCCGTCGAGGGGGCCACGGTCCCGCTGCGGATGTCCAGCCAGGCCCCGTGCAAGGCGTGCTCGGGCACCGGCGACCGGGACGGCACCCCGCGCGTCTGCCCGACCTGTGTCGGCACCGGCCAGGTCAGCCGGGGCGGCGGGGGCGGCTTCTCGCTCACCGACCCGTGCGTGGAGTGCCGCGGCCGCGGGCTGATCGCGCAGAACCCGTGCGAGACCTGCAAGGGCAGCGGACGGGCCCGTTCCGCCCGCACCATGCAGGTCCGGATCCCCGCGGGGGTCAGCGACGGCCAGCGGATCCGGCTGCGCGGCAAGGGCGCCCCGGGCGAGACCGGCGGCCCGGCCGGCGATCTGTACGTGGTCGTGCACGTGGACCCGCATCCGGTCTTCGGCCGTAAGGACGACAACCTGACCGTCACCGTGCCCGTCACCCTTCCCGAGGCGGCGCTCGGCGGCGAGATCAAGGTCCCCACCCTGGGCGGCCCGCCGGTCACCCTGAAGCTGCCGCCCGGCACGCCCAACGGGCGGACCATGCGCGCCCGGGGCAAGGGCGCGGTGCGCAAGGACGGCACCCGCGGAGACCTGCTGGTCACCGTCGAGGTCACGGTGCCGAAGGACCTGAGCGACTCGGCGCGTGACGCGCTGGAGTCGTATCGCGAGGCGACCGTGGGGGAGGACCCACGGGCGGAGCTGTTCAAGGCCGCGAAGGGAGCTTGAGATGGACGGCCGAGGAGGAATCGGAGGCAGGGGCGCCGGCCGGCCCCGCAACCCCTATGAGCTGACCGAGGATTCGCCGGTCTACGTCATCTCGGTGGCCGCCCAGCTCTCCGGGCTGCACCCGCAGACCCTGCGTCAGTACGACCGCCTCGGCCTGGTCTCCCCCGACCGTACCGCCGGCCGCGGCCGACGGTACTCCGCGCGCGACATCCAGCTGCTCCGCCAGGTCCAGCAGCTCTCCCAGGACGAGGGCATCAACCTCGCCGGGATCAAGCGCATCATCGAACTGGAGAACCAGGTCGCGGCCCTCCAGGCCCGGGTCGCCGAGCTCCAGGCCGCGGTCGAGGGCGCCGCGACGGCCATGCAGCAGCGCGAGGCCCAGGTCCACGCCTCCTACCGCCGCGACCTGGTCCGCTACCAGGACGTCCAGCAGAGCAGCGCCCTGGTCGTCTGGCGGCCCAAGCCCAAGCGCGGCGAATAGCGCGTCCGGCCTCGCGGCCATGTGGCCCGGCGACCGTTTCCCGGTCGCCGGGCCCGCTTGTGCGCGGACGCGGGTCGGGGGGGCGGGGGGGGAGGTCACGACCCGCCCGGGCAACCCCACTTCGAGATCTTCATGGCTCGGACGTCGAAGTCGACGTCGATCGCTACCGGTCCGCTGCTGTTGACGACCCGCGCCCGGACGGTGCCGGCACCGGTGCGGCGAGGCTCGCCGACGGTGAAGACCGTATCCGCCGTCACCCGCCCACACGTGGCGGCGAGGCCGTCCGCCCCCTTGCGTTTGCCGACCATCGCATTCCTCAGCGCGGTCTCGGTGAAGTGCACCGCCATCAGCTTCGACAGCTTGGCGTCCTGGGCCGGCCTCCGGGAGGCGAGAGCTTCCGGCAGGCCGGAATAGTAGGCGCGCAGTTTCTCCTGGGCCCGCTCCATGTCCCTGCCTTCCCGGGGATGAGCGGGCTCCACCGCTGACCGTTCCGGCCTCGTGACGTTCCAGACGGTGGCCGCTCCGAAGGCCACCACCCCGACGGCGGCGACGGCGCCGGCAAGAAAACGGCGCCTGCGCCGCCCGGCACTCCGCCGTCGCACGTCCCGCCCGGACAGGGCCCGTTCGACCCGGACATCGTCGAGTGCCGTCGCGGTCTCGGCGAACCAGGCTTCGACCCGGCGCTCATCCGACATGATCTACCTCTTTGTCCGGCAGGGGGGAAAGGTAGTGAGCGAGCGACGTCCGCCCCCGGACCAGCCACGTCCTGACGCTGCCCGTCGGCCAGCCCATCTCGGCGCTGATCTGCTCGACGCTCAGATCGCACAAATGGTAGAGAACGATCACGCTTCGCTGCTTGGCCGGAAGCGTTTTGAGCGCGTCCATGAGGGCGATGTGCTCCGGGGACGGGCCTTCCACGTGTCGATCTTCATGATGGCGCTGCAGCAGCTGTAAACCGCGCCGCACCCGGCGGAACCGGGATACGGCGAGCCGCCACGCCGTGGTGCGGATCCACGCCTCCTGCGAAGCGGCGCCCGAGAACCGCTCCCACCGGTCCCAGGCCCTGATGAACGCTTCCTGGACGACATCCTGGGCCTCGGAGAGATCCCCGGTCATCGCGTAGAGCTGCCGAACCAGCCTGGGATAGGCCAGTGCATAGAAATCGTCGAACTCCTCTTCCCGCCGCACCCATCGCCCCTCTTCCCGCCGATTCCCCGTACAGGAGGACGCACCGGCGTCCGCGCCGCGCTACGGCGCCGTGCTGTGACCTGTATCACCGGGACCGGGTGTCGCCGCAGGGTCCCCGTGGCGCGTATTCGCCATGTCCCAGTCGGACCGACAGCAGAGGAACCCCCATGCGCCACGCCGGACGCCGCAAGGCGAGCAAGACAGCCACGAAGCTCAAGACCGCCGCGGTCAGCGCCCTCGCGCTCGGCGGCCTGCTCCTGGCGGCGGAGTCACAGGCCAACGCCGCCGCGCCGGCCTCGCACTCCGTACCGGACGCCGAGAAGGAGGCGCGGGCCAAGGCCGTGGCGGACGGCAAGGACGGTGACGAGGCGCGGGCCCAGGCGCGAGCCCGTGGGCAGAAGGGCAGGGAGGCCGGTGCGGTGCCCCGCACGCTCACAGAGGCCCAGAAGCGGGCCCTCGCGCAGCGGAAGAGGGCCGTCGCCATCGCGGAGGCGGAGGGCGGGTCCCACGCCTCCTCGTCCGCGGCGGCCCGGAAGCGGGGCGTCACGCAGCGGGAAAGGGCCGTGCGGACCACGAAGATGTCGGAGGAAGAGGCGAGGGCGCGCGCCGAGAAGGCCCGCGCGGTGGCGAAGTACCGCTCGTCCCACCGCTGATCGGGGACACCGCCCCGTGGAGGCCGACCGCCATCACGCGGTCGGCCTCCAAGTTGAACGATCCGGCTGCCAGCTGAGCGACCTGCGGGTCGTGCTGGTTTCCGCCCTGGCCGGTCGGCGACGTCGGCATGGTGTTCCCCCCAGAACCGTTTCCGTGCGTGAGCAAAGCCTTGCGGGATGCCGTCGGGGCGCTGGGGCGCACAAGGCGTTTGTGAGAACGCCGAGGTCTCGAAGCGACCCCGGGCCCCGCCGGGCGCACCATGGAGATATGGGAGGAGGTACCGCCAATGTTGGAGATCAAGACGATGGACAAGCCGGATGAGCGGCGGGACTTTCCCGGTGGTCATCTGGAGGCGCTGAACCTGACCGGACTGCACCTCGCCGTGGCCACCTTCGAGCCCGGCTGGCGCTGGAAGGAGTCGGTGCGGCCGATCGTGGGGACGGACAGCTGCCAGGTCCAGCACAGCGGGATCATCGTGCAGGGCCGGATGCGGGTGCGCATGGACGACGGGGCCGAGGGCGAGGTGGGCCCCGGCGATGTGTATGTGGTGCCGGCCGGCCACGAGGCGTGGGTGGTCGGTGACGAACAGGTGGTGATGTACGACGTCGGCGGCCAGATGGCGGAGACCTACGCGAAGTCCAGCGATGCCGGGGCCTGAGCCCGGGGGCGGGAGCGGCGTCGGATAGCGGTTCAGCCGGCGGCAGGGGACGAGATGACTACCGGTCCGAGACCACCGCGCGGCCCCCGCCGCGGAGGCTGGCCGCACGGCAGTGCCCGTACCGACCAGCTGATCCGGACGCTGCTGCGCCGCCGCAAGGAGTCGCTGGCGATCGAGGACGTCACCGTCGTCGACAAGCCGGGGATGCGGCGTGCCGTCGCGGCGACGGCCATCGGCAACACCATGGAGTGGTTCGACTTCGGCGTCTACGCGTATGTCGCCGTCACCCTCGGCCGTGTCTTCTTCCCCGCCGACGACCCCGCCACCCAGGTGGTCTCCACGTTCGCCACCTTCGCCGTGGCGTTTCTGGTGCGGCCCTTGGGCGGGCTGGTGTTCGGGCCGCTGGGCGACCGGATCGGGCGGCGGCGAGTGCTGTCCACCACCATGATCATGATGGCGACGGGCACCTTCGCGGTGGGTCTGCTGCCCGGCTACGACGCGATCGGCTTCGCCGCCCCGCTGCTGCTCCTGGCCTGCCGGGTGGTGCAGGGCTTCTCGACCGGCGGGGAGTACGCGGGCGCGACCACGTACATCGCCGAGTTCGCGCCCGATCAGCGCCGTGGCTTCCTCGGCAGCTGGCTCGACTTCGGCACCTTCATCGGCTATTCGCTGGGCTCCGGCCTGGTCACCGTTCTCACCGCCGTCGTCGGTGAGAACGGGATGGTGGGCTGGGGCTGGCGGGTGCCGTTCCTGGTGGCGGGGCCGCTGGGGCTGATCGGTCTGTACATGCGGCTGCGGCTGGAGGAGACCCCGGCGTTCCAGCAGGAGGCCGAGCGGGCGGCCGAGGCGGCGGAGGCGGCGGCGGCCCATGGCGAGCCCCGGCCGGTGGAGGAGGCGCGCCAGTCCGGGAGGGGGCGGCTGAAGGAGATCTTCACCCGGCACTGGCAGGCGGTGCTGATCTGCATGGGGCTGGTGCTGATGTACAACGTCACCAACTACATGGTGACGTCGTACCTGCCGACGTTCATGACCTCCACGCTCGGCGATGACGCCACCACGGCCCAGGTGCTGGTGCTGGGCACCATGCTGTTCGTGGTGCTGGCGATCACGGTGGTCGGGCGCACGTCCGACCGCTGGGGGCGGCGGCCGCTGTTCCTGTTCGGCAGCCTGGGCATGATCGTGATGGCCGTTCCGGCGGTGCTGCTGATCCGGGAGGGCGGCGTCCTGCTGCCCGCGATCGGCTGTCTGATCCTGGGCGCGATGCTGGTCACCTTCGCGGGGACGAGCGCCGCGACGCTCCCGGCGCTGTTCCCGACCCGGCTGCGCTACGGCGCGCTGTCGATCTCGTACAACCTCTCCGTGTCGCTGTTCGGCGGGACCACGCCGCTGCTGGCCTCGTGGCTGGTGGCCACCACGCACAACACGCTGGTGCCCGCCTTCTACCTGGTGGCGGCGGGCGTGATCGGGCTGATCTCCACGATCTTCCTGCACGAGACGGCGGGGAAGCCGCTGCGCGGTTCGGGGCCCATGGTGGAGACCGAGGAGGAGGCGCGGACGGCGGTGGCCGAGAGCCGCACGGAGGCCGGGCGGCGCGCCCGCGACGTCTGGATCCGGCTGCGCCACCCCTGGGCGGGGGCGGGACATCGGGAGGAGGAAGAGGAGTGACGGGCCTCAGGCCAGGAGGAGTGGCGGGTCTCAGAGGAGTGACGGGCCTCAGGCCAGGAGGAGTAGCGGGCCTCAGAAGAGGGACGGGCCTCAGGCCAGGAAGAGGGACGGGCCTCAAGCCCGGCCCATTGCCCGGGTGAGGGCGATCTCGATGACCACGCGGTCCGGGTTGGGCCGGGGGGTGCGCTGGTAGCGCTCGGCGTAGCGGCGCTCGGCGTCCGCGATCGGCTCGGGCTCCTCCCGTACCACCGCGAGCCCCTCCAGCGTTGCCCACCGCCTGCCCGCCAGTTGGCAGACCGCGACCCGCGCACCGCCCTCGCCCGCCGCCCGGACGTTGGCGACCTTGACGCTGTGACGGCTCGCGATGACGCGGGCGAGCCCGGCCTCGGGTTCGTAGGTGACGCCGACCGGGACCACATGCGGGGTGCCGTCCGGGCGTGGGGTGGTCAGGGTGCACACATGGCGTTCGCGCCAGAAAGCGAGGTACTCGGGATCGGGGTTGCGGGGATCGACGGACATGACCCAGAACCTAAGGCCAGAGGAGTGGCGTTCGCGAGGTTGAGTGGAATAGACTCAACTTTACGGAGGTTGGGTAGGGCAGGGATGGAAAGATCGGAGCGAGGAGGAGCACAGGGACGTGGATGCCGAGCTGACCAACAAGAGCCGGGCGGCGCTGAGCGCCGCCAATGACCGGGCGGTGTCCTCCGGGCATGCGGACATGACGCCCGCGCATCTCCTGCTCGCCCTGCTGCAGGGCCAGGACAACGAGAACGTGATGGATCTGCTGGCCGCCGTCGAGGCCGACGCGGCCCTGGTGCGCGACGGCGCCGAGCGGCTGCTCGCCGCCCTGCCCAGCGTCCAGGGCTCCACCGTGGCCCCGCCGCAGGCCAGCCGCGACCTGCTGGCCGTCATCGCGGACGCCACCCAGCGGGCCAGGGAACTCGGGGACGACTACGTCTCCACCGAGCACCTCCTCATCGGCATCGCCGCCAAGGGCGGCCAGGCCGGGGAGCTGCTCGACCAGCAGGGGGCGGGCGCCAAGAAGCTGCTCGCCGCGTTCGAGAAGGTCAGGGGTGGACAGCGGGTGACGACGCCCGATCCGGAGGGCACGTACAAGGCCCTGGAGAAGTTCGGCACGGACTTCACCGCCGCCGCGCGCGAGGGCAAGCTGGACCCGGTCATCGGCCGGGACCAGGAGATCCGCCGGGTGGTGCAGGTGCTCTCCCGGCGCACCAAGAACAACCCGGTGCTGATCGGCGACCCGGGCGTCGGAAAGACGGCCGTCGTCGAGGGGCTCGCCCAGCGGATCGTCAAGGGCGATGTGCCCGAGAGCCTGCGCGACAAGCGCCTGGTCGCCCTCGACCTCGGCGCGATGGTCGCGGGCGCGAAGTACCGCGGTGAGTTCGAGGAGCGGCTGAAGACCGTCCTGGCCGAGATCAAGTCCAGCGACGGCCAGATCATCACCTTCATCGACGAGCTCCACACCGTGGTCGGCGCGGGCGCCGGCGGCGACTCCGCGATGGACGCGGGCAACATGCTCAAGCCCATGCTGGCCCGCGGTGAGCTGCGCATGGTCGGCGCCACCACGCTCGACGAGTACCGCGAGCGGATCGAGAAGGACGCCGCGCTCGAGCGCCGCTTCCAGCAGGTGCTGGTGACCGAGCCGTCCGTCGAGGACACCGTCGCCATCCTGCGCGGGCTCAAGGGCCGCTACGAGGCCCACCACAAGGTGCAGATCGCCGACGGCGCGCTGGTGGCCGCCGCCGCCCTCTCCGACCGGTACATCACCTCCCGCTTCCTGCCCGACAAGGCCATCGACCTGGTGGACGAGGCGGCCTCCCGGCTCCGGATGGAGATCGACTCCTCGCCCGTGGAGATCGACGAGCTCCAGCGGTCGGTGGACCGGATGCGCATGGAGGAGATGGCCCTCGCCCGCGAGACCGACGAGGCCAGCAAGCAGCGGCTGGAGAAGCTGCGCCGCGACCTCGCCGACAAGGAGGAGGAGCTGCGCGGCCTCACCGCCCGCTGGGAGAAGGAGAAGCAGGGCCTCAACCGCGTCGGTGAGCTGAAGGAGAAGCTGGACGAACTGCGCGGCCAGGCCGAGCGCGCCCAGCGCGACGGCGACTTCGACACCGCCTCCAAGCTGCTGTACGGGGAGATCCCGGCCGTCGAGCGGGAGCTCGCCGAGGCGTCGGAGGCCGAGGCCGAGGTCCAGGGGGACCGCCCGACGATGGTCAAGGAGGAGGTCGGCCCGGACGATGTGGCCGATGTGGTCGCCTCCTGGACCGGCATCCCCGCGGGCCGGCTGCTGGAGGGCGAGACCCAGAAGCTGCTGCGCATGGAGGACGAGCTGGGCAAGCGGCTGATCGGCCAGACCGAGGCCGTACGGGCCGTCTCGGACGCCGTGCGCAGGACCCGGGCGGGCATCGCCGACCCGGACCGGCCCACCGGCTCGTTCCTCTTCCTCGGCCCCACCGGCGTCGGCAAGACCGAGCTGGCCAAGGCGCTCGCCGACTTCCTCTTCGACGACGAGCGGGCCATGGTCCGCATCGACATGAGCGAGTACGGCGAGAAGCACAGCGTGGCCCGGCTGGTCGGCGCCCCGCCCGGCTACGTCGGCTACGAGGAGGGCGGCCAGCTCACCGAGGCGGTGCGCCGCCGCCCGTACAGCGTGGTGCTGCTGGACGAGGTGGAGAAGGCCCACCCCGAGGTCTTCGACATCCTGCTGCAGGTCCTGGACGACGGGCGGCTCACCGACGGCCAGGGCCGGACGGTGGACTTCCGCAACACCATCCTGGTGCTCACCTCCAACCTGGGCAGCCAGTACCTGATGGATCCGCTGCTCGGTGAGGAGGAGAAGAAGCAGAGCGTCCTGGAGACCGTGCGGGCCTCCTTCAAGCCCGAGTTCCTCAACCGCCTGGACGACCTCGTGGTCTTCTCCGCGCTCAGCGGCCCGGAGCTGGCCCGGATCGCCGAGCTCCAGATCGCCCGGCTGGCCCGCCGCCTCGCGGACCGCAGGCTCACCCTCGACGTCACCCCGGCCGCGCTGGAGTGGCTCGCCGTGGAGGGCAACGACCCGGCGTACGGGGCGCGCCCGCTGCGCCGGCTGATCCAGACGGCGATCGGCGACCGGCTGGCCAAGGAGATCCTCGCCGGGGAGGTCCGGGACGGCGACAAGGTCCGGGTGGACCGGGTCGGCGACGGCCTGCTGGTGGGCCCCGCGCAGTAGGCGGCCTGCCGGTGGGCCCGCGCAGTGGGCGGCCTGCTGGTGGGCCCCGCGCGGTAGGGGCCCGGGGCCGCTCGGCGCCCCCGGTCCCGCTGGTTCTCCCGGCCGTCGTTTCGGCCGGATCGGGCAATGTACGGCCGGGGTTGCACGGCGGGGGCGGGTGTGAGGGAGGATGGCGGTATTCCATACGAAGGGAAATCCACGGTGAGCATCGACCCGTCCTCGATTCCGAATTTCGGGGGTCAGCCCGAGCCCGAACCGACGGGTCCGAGCGGCCCCGTGCTGCCCGACCAGGACCTGGTCAAGCAGCTACTGGAGCAGATGGAGCTGAAGTACGTCGTCGACGAGGAGGGGGACCTCGCCGCGCCGTGGGAGCAGTTCCGCACCTACTTCATGTTCCGCGGGGAGGAGGAGCAGCAGGTCTTCTCCGTCCGCACGTTCTACGACCGGCCGCACGGCATCGATGAGAAGCCGAGGCTGCTCGAGGCGATCGACGACTGGAACCGCCGCACGCTGTGGCCGAAGGTCTACAGCCACACCAATGACGACGGCACGGTCCGGTTGATCGGTGAGGCGCAGATGCTGATCGGCACCGGCGTCAGCCTGGAGCACTTCGTGTCCAGCACGGTCAGCTGGGTGCGGGCTTCGATCGAGTTCGATCGCTGGCTGGTCGAACAGCTCGGTCTGGAGGCCGACATCGAGTCCGACGGCGACGACAAGCCGGGCGACGACGAGGCATGAGCCGCCGAGCCGCATAGCCGTATCGCGGTCAGCTCGGCCGTACGTTCGGTAGCAATGGCCGTACCCCGGTAGCAATGGCCGTACCCCGGTCGGCGAGGCCGTCGGCCGTACCGGTCAGACCGGGCTGGTGGCCATGGTCAGCAGATACGTCCCGTAGAGACAGGAGAGCCCGGCCAGCGCGCCGCCCACCAGGACGGCGGTGCCCGGCCGGGCTCTTGCCATCGCCAGCGCCGCCGGGAGCAGCAGCGGGAAGGCGGGCAGCAGGAAGCGCGGCTTGGACGCGAAGTAGTTGGCGCTGGCGAGCGCGATGAACACCAGGGCGAGGGTGTAGACGACCAGCGGCAGCGGCGGTGGCCGCAGCGCGAGCCCGACCAGGGAGATCAGCGAGGCGCCGATGACGATCAGCGCCATGTAGTGCGACAGATAGCCGCTTCCCATGATCAGGGAGCGGGTGGAGCGGAAGCCGCTCGCACCGAGATCGAGATACGTGCCCCAGTCGTCCTGGACGTCCAGATAGCCGCGCCACGTGCCGCGCCGCACCCCCACCCACGTGGCGTAGCCGAGCCAGCCGAGCGGTGACAGCGCGGCCCCCGCCCACACCCGCCAGGACGTCCGCCCGCGGTGGCGCCGGATCTCGGCGGCCGCGCACGCGCACACGGCCGCCGCGACCGCGAGCCCGTTGGGCCGGGTGGCCCCCGCGCACAGCGCGAGCGCCCCGGCCCACAGCCATCGCCCGGTCAGCAGCGCGTACAGCGACCAGGCCGCCAGCGCCGTCAGCAGCGACTCCGTGTACGCCATGGACTCGATGACCGCATGCGGCAGCAGCCCCCACAGCGCCACCAGCGTCAAGGCCACCCGCCGCCCGTACAGCCGCTCCCCGACCGCGTGGATCCCCCAGGCCGCCAGCCCCGCCGCGACCCAGGCGATCAGCAGCCCGGCCGCCACCGCGCTCACGGGGAGGACGCCGGTGACGGCCCGGATCAGCGCCGGGTAGAGCGGGAAGAACGCCAGATCGCTGAAGGTCAGGCCGGGGTGGGTGACGGAGGGGCGGCTGGTTCCGTAGCCGTGCTGGGCGATGGCCACGTACCAGAGGCTGTCCCAGTAGTGCCCGAGCTGCGTTCGCGGATGCTTCCCGGCCCGCCAGGACCCCAGCGCCACGCAGAA
This sequence comes from Streptomyces yongxingensis, assembly GCF_055597465.1. NCBI lineage: Bacteria > Bacillati > Actinomycetota > Actinomycetes > Kitasatosporales > Streptomycetaceae > Streptomyces > Streptomyces yongxingensis. The sequence goes on along the minus strand of NZ_CM145717.1, from coordinate 5,482,821 downwards.
GATCCCGGCGGCCCGCACCGTCGCGTACACCGCCAGCGCGAGCCACGCCCGCCCCAGCGACGCCCCGACCCGCCCCAGCACCCGCCGCCGTTCGGCCTGCCGCCGGGGCGGCTCCGGGGCCCGGGTGGACGCGGCGGTGTCGGCGGACACGGACACCTCCGGTGCGGGCACACGACGGGCACACGACGGACCTGCGCCGAGCCCCCGGGAGGGGACGGACCAGGGGGCTCGGCGGACACACCGACCATCCGCCACGCCGCGGACGCCCGCGACCCGGGACGTCCAACCGGGGGAGCGGGGGTTGCCCCAGGGTCGCCGGCGGGGCCGCGTCAGCCAGCGGCGAGGGTCTTGAGGCGGGCCACGGCGTCCGTAAGGACCTCTTCGCGCTTGCAGAAGGCGAAGCGCACGAAGGGCGAGCCCTGGTCCTGGTGGTCGTAGAAGACCGCGTTCGGCACCGCGACCACACCGCAGCGCTCGGGGAGGGAGCGGCAGAAGGCGAAACCGTCGGTCTCGCCGAGGGGGCGGATGTCGGTGGTGATGAAGTACGTCCCCGAGGGGCGGAAGACGTGGAAGCCCGCGTCGGTCAGGCCGTCGGCCAGCAGATCGCGCTTGGCGCGCAGATCGTCCCGGATGCCGTGGAAATAGGCGTCGGGGAGGGCCAGCGCCTCGGCCACCGCGTACTGGAAGGGACCCGCCGAGACATAGGTGAGGTACTGCTTGGCCGAGCGCACCGCCGTGACCAGCTCGGGGGCACCGGTCACCCAGCCGACCTTCCAGCCCGTGAACGAAAACGTCTTTCCGCTGCTGCTGATGGTGACCGTCCGCTCGCGCATCCCGGGGAAGGAGACGAGCGGGGTGTGCCCGGTGCCGAAGACGAGGTGCTCGTAGACCTCGTCGGTGACCACCAGCAGATCGCGCTCGACGGCGAGCTCGGCGACCGCGGCCAGCTCGTCATGGGTGAGCACGGTGCCAGTGGGGTTGTGCGGGGTGTTGAGCAGGATGAGCCGGGTGCGGTCGGTGACGGCGGCGCGCAGCTCGTCCAGGTCCAGGCGGAAGGTGTCACCGTCGGGGCGGAGGGTGACGGGGACGCGGACGCCGCCCGCCATGGCGACACAGGCGGCGTACGAGTCGTAGTACGGCTCCAGCGCGATCACCTCGTCGCCCGGCTCCACCAGCGCCAGCAGCGACGCCGCGATGGCCTCGGTGGCGCCCGCGGTGATCAGCACCTCGGTGTCGGGGTCGAAGCCCAGGCCGTACCAGCGCCGCTGGTGCTCGGTGACGGCGGCGCGCAGCTCGGGCACGCCGGGGCCCGGCGGGTACTGATTGCCCCGCCCGTCGCGCAGCGCCCGGACGGCGGCCTCCCGCACCTCCTCGGGGCCGTCGGTGTCCGGGAAGCCCTGCCCGAGGTTGATGGCGCCGGTGCGCACGGCGAGGGCGGACATCTCGGCGAAGATCGTGGTGCCGAAGGCGGCCAGTCGGCGGTTGAGCGGCGGTCGTCCCATGGCGCCCATACTCCGCCGAACCATCGGCCTCCATCAACTCTGCCCCGGCCCGCGCGGGGGGCGCGCTCGCCGGTTTCGGGACCGGGATGCCCTCGTAAGGGGCCAGGTCAGGGCCAGACGTTGGCCTGCGCCCGAAAAGCCTCGGGGTCGCTTTCCACGGGCAGCACGCACACCAAGTGGCCACCGGGAACGCGTAGCACCCGGCACTCCTGCCACCGCGAAATCTGCTCGGCACCCAGGGCGAGCAAGCGCGTGGTTTCCGCCTCGACGTCGTCGGTCTCGATGTCCAGGTGGATACGAGGTGCGTCGTCGACCGCTTGGACGGCGGTGACCAGCCCCGGCAGAGCCTCATGGAGCGTGGTGAATTGCGGCTCCGGCGCAAACGGCTCAGCGGTGACGCCGAGAGCCGCTGACCAGAAGGCGGTCGCCCGAGCAGCCTCGGCTTCCGGCGTGTCGATCAAAACGGCGTACACACGGCTCCGATGCATGTACGGCACCTACCCCCGTGAGCCGACGGCCAGTCGCGGCACGCTTGCCGCGTAGAGCGGCTGGCTGACGGGCGCACCTTTTGGAGCATCACCCGTGGAAGAACCCCGAGGTGTCGGCGGTGCGGATCGTCGCGGGCTCGGATGCCTACCTGCGGTGGGTGGAGCGGACCACTGAGCCCGAGTCCGGGAGCTGACCTCTCAGGGCGCGTTCGGTCTCGTCCGCGTCTCCGGCAGCGGCGCCTGCGGCGCTACCTTGCAAGCGTCTCAGAGGTGCCTCTTGCCTGCGGTGACAAGTCGGCTGATGTCGTCACGGGTCCGCACTCTGAGATCGTCGAGTTCGGCCCTGTTGTCAGCCTTGGCCAGTCCCGTGATGTCTGCAAGCACGTCCTCCGCGGCCTGGCTCAGCGTCTCGTCGTCCGTGAGCATCTGCATCCGGAAGAGGGCTTCTTGGGCATTGGAGCGCAAGTCGTAGGCGCGGATGCGCACGGTGTCCGGGCTCTCGTGCGGGGGATGTTCGTGCTCACAGAACCAGAGGTGAACGAGGCAGCGACGGTAGTTGATCAACGCGCCGGCATAGACGGAGTAGGCATCGAGTCGCTCCTGCCGGAGCGTCTCGCGACGGGTGAACTGATGGCTCCTGTCGGTGGTGCGCTGCTGGAACGCCAGGGTGATCGCCGAACCCAGCAGCGTTCCGAGGACGGCTATGGCGCTGGCGATGATGGTCTCCACGACCCAAAGCTGATCACATGTCGAACTTCGTGCGTCGTGGGAGCAACTGCCGTCGCGCCTCCGCGCCAGCACCACCTTCCATCCGGTGCGGGGATCACTCGCTGGTCTTCTGCGTTGGTTTTGGGTGGCGGAATGGGCGGGTACTCGGCCGGGCCGGATTCCAACGACCACGCGTTGTGCCAAAGCCGGGAGCCCCGCGGGAGGCGAGATGGCCAAGCAGAGGACACCGCAGGCCGGCGCCTGGCCGCGGCTTCGGCTGGAGGACTGGGCCGAGACCCGGGACACGCTGCACATGTGGACCCAGATCGTCGGCAAGATCCGGCTGGACCACGCGCCACCGGCCAATCAGTGGTGGCAGGTGACCTTGTACGTCACCCCGCGCGGGCTGAGCACGTCCACGGTCCCGTATCGGACCGGGGCGTTCGATATCGAGTTCGATTTTGTCGAGCACCGGCTGGGGATCCGGGTCAGCGACGGAAGCCGGCGCGAGCTGGCGCTGGAGTCCAAACCGGTGGCCCAGTTCTACTCCGAGGTCATGGGCGTGCTGGGAGATCTGGGCATCCAGACCCGGATGTACCCCCGGCCGAACGAGGTGCCCGTGGCGATCCCGTTCCCGGAGGACCACCGGCACGCGGCCTACGACCCGTACGCCACCCGGCTCTTCTGGGGCCAGTTGCTGAGCGCGCACCGGGTGTTCGGGGAATTCCGGTCCCATTTCGTCGGCAAGGCCAGCCCCGTGCACTTCTTCTGGGGAGCGATGGACCTGTGCGTCACCCGCTTCTCCGGCCGCACCGCGCCGCCGCATCCCCCCGGCGGTGTGCCGAACCTGCCGGACCGGGTGACGCAGGAGGCGTACTCCGTCGAGCTCTCCAGCTGCGGCTTCTGGCCCGGTGGCGGCGAGGAGGGCGGCTTCTACTCCTACGCCTACCCCGAGCCCGCCGGCTTCGCCGACCAGCCGGTCCACCCCGAGGCGGCCTCGTACCGGCGGGATGTCGGCGAGTTCGTGCTGCCCTACGAGGCGGTCGCCACCGCACCCGATCCGGACCGGACGCTGAGCGAATTCCTGCACAGCACCTATGAGGCGGCCGCCGAACTGGCCGACTGGGACCGCGCGGTCCTGGAAGCCGACCCCCATCACTGGGAGCATCGCTAGCCAGGTCCTACTGGCTCAGAGGGCTGTCCCCCGGGCGAGCTACGGGCGGGTGCGCTCCGCGTGGGGACGATCCCGGGGTTCCGGATCCATAGCGTGTGGGTCAGTCGCGGGGAGCGGCTGACCCACACGTCCGAGGGGGAGACATGATGATCCGCAGTGCCAGGGTGTCCGCCGTGATCGCGCTGTCCTGTGCCGTGGCCGGTGTGGGGCTGGTCGGCTGTGAGGATTCCTCGAAGGCGGATGCGGAGACGTCCGCCGCCGCTCCGGAGAAGGCGGGTGATCGGGGCTCGCTCACCGGCACCAAGAAGATCGAGGTCGGCGGCCGGTCGGTGAACGTGTCCTGTTCGGGGACTCCGGCGGACGGCAGGCCGGTGATCATGCTCATGGCCGGGGGCGGCGACGGTCTGGAGAAGATGGCCGGGATCCAGAAGACCCTGAGCAAGGAGAACCGGGTCTGCTCCTACGACCGGCTCGGCGAAGGCGCCAGCGACCAGCCCGGCGGGCCGCAGACCCTCGAGAGCACGGGGAAGGTGCTGACCGCGGTGCTCGACCGGGTCGCCGGTGACGACCCGGTCGTCCTGGCCGGGCATTCGCTGGGCGGGCTGATCGCCGCCCGGTACGCCCCCGACCATCGGGACAGGATCGAGGGGCTGGTCCTGATGGACGCCACCTCACCGACCCAGATCGCCGATCTCAACAAGGGAATTCCCGAATCCGCCACCGGCCCGGCGGTCGAACTGCGTGAACAGACCCTCGCGCTCCTTCACGGCGGGAAGCCGGAGCGGCTCACGGTTCCGGACGGGAAGGTCCGTTCCGCCGGGGACATCCCGGTGGAGGTGATCCACCACGGGAAGCGGTATCTCGCGGAGGTGCCCGACTACGGGCCGGGCCTGGAGCGGGCGTGGACCGACGGCCAGCGCAAGTGGCTCGCGGTCTCCAGCCGCAGCAGGCTGAGCACCGCCACGAGCAGCGCGCACTACATCTACGTCGACCAGCCGGACGTCGCCGTGCGGGCGATCGAGCGCGTCGCCGTTCAGGCCGTGGACCGTGCGCAGGGCGCGCGCTGAACCTCTGGACTTCCTCAACTTCGCTTTGACCCCCCATGAGGTCGGGCATGGGACCCGGCAGGTACGAAGCGGTACCTCGCTACGGGGGTTGGAAGGAGAGTGAGGACCATGGGTCCTGTTGTCATCTTGGTCGTGCTGGCGTTCACGTTCGCGGCGCTCGCCGCGCTGGGCGCCGGTCGGTCGAAGGGGTACAGCGGGCGGCGCAAGCGGTCCTGGGGCGCCGGGTCCAGTGGGGCCGCCGGTGGCGGCTGGTGGGCCGGTGGCGACGGCGGCGGCGGTGGTGGCCATCACGGGGGTGGTCACCACGGCGGCGGTGGCTGCGGCGGCGGAGGCGGCTGCGGTGGCGGGGGTGGCTGCGGTGGTGGCGGCGGTGGTGGTGGCGGTGGCTGCGGCGGGGGCGCCTGACCCGCGGTTCCCGCGGCCTTCGCGGTCGCCGCGCGGCCTCGCGGTCGCCATGCCGTTCTTACGGTTGCCACGCCGTCCTTACGGCCGTGAAGCGATGAGCCAGCGCCCGGCGCGCCAACGTGCGCCGGGCGCTGGCTTGTTGAACACTTGACCTAGGGAGCGCCCTAGGGGGTGGAAACCCGGCGAAGGTGGGTAAAAACGATGTGGCGCCCAGCATTTCATGATTCCGTATACCACCAATCGACCTTACGGCCCCACGTGGGCACGAGCCACCGTATGCGCATGCCCCTGGTCCCCCGCGGGGCGAGCTGGCCCATCTCTTTCCACTGCGTGCTTGCGGAGCCGATCCATGCTCACGACCCTCAAGACTGCCTACACCGATACCCGCGCCGCTGACCTCGCCTGGGGCCTGGGGCGGGAACCGCTTCCCGCCCTCGCCGTGCTTGATCTTCAACTCCATGGCTTTGACGTCCAGTTGAGGCTTCTGGGCGCCTCGCACCAGGTCCTCCTCGAAGGGGAGGGCAGCCGTTGCTCGGAGACCGTGGCCTGTATGTCCGGCAACAGCACCCCGCTTCCGCTGGGGGTTTCCACCCTCGTCGACGGCCGCGAATACGAATTCGCGGCGCGCGTCGAGGAGTTGTCGCAAGGGGCCTTCGCGGGGCGCGCCCAGGAGCTGCTCGCGCTGGTGGCCGACCATCCGCACGGCCTGGCCGGTACGTTCCCCGGCAGTCCGAACGCGTTCACGGCGCTGCTCGCGCAGTGGAACGAGGGCACGGTGGGCTGGCGGACCTGGCACGCCTACCCCCAGGAGGGGCGGTTGGTCACCACCCGCACCTGTGTGGGGGCCCGGGTGCCGGCCGCGCTCCGGCCGCCGGGCGCGGGCGGGCTCGATATGAGCGGTCTGCCGGGTGGGCTGTCAGGTGGCCTGCCGGGTGGTCTGCCCAGCGGTCTGCCGGGGGGACTGTCGGACGGGCTGTCGGGCGGGGTGTCGCCCCAAGTTCCCTGCGTCTGAAGGGGATCGCGGGTGGGCGAGAGGCCATCGATGCCAGATGTGCGAACGGCAATGCACTCGTGTGGGGGACGAGACGTAAGCGATATGTGACGTAGCGTTCCCTTTGTGATCGATTCGCCCATGTCCGCCGTCTCGGATGCGCCGTCGTCGCCGGAATCCGGCCCCCCGGCGCGGCTGCCCGTGCGGGCGGGGCTCGGCCGCTTTCTCGTGCTCGGCACGGTCTTCGTCTGCGCCGCCTGCGGGCTCGTCTACGAGCTCGAACTCGTCGCCCTGGCCTCGTACTTGGCGGGTGACTCGGTCACCCAGGCATCCGTGGTGCTGTCCGTGATGGTCTTCGCCATGGGCGTCGGCTCGCTGCTGGCCAAGCGGCTGCGCTGCCGGGCCGCCGTGGGCTTCGGCGCGGTGGAGGCGGTGCTCGCGCTCGTCGGCGGCTGCTCGGCGATGGCACTGTACGCGTGCTTCGCGTGGGGCGGTCACTCGCGCTCCGCGCTCGTCGGCGTCTCGTTCGCCATCGGTGTGCTCATCGGGGCCGAGGTGCCGCTGCTGATGACCCTCATCCAGCGGGTGCGCCGGCAGGACGCGGGCGGCGCGGTGGCCGATCTGTTCGCGGCGGACTACGTGGGCGCGCTGGTCGGCGGGCTCGCCTTTCCCTTTCTGCTGCTGCCCGCGTTCGGGCAACTGACCGGCGCGCTGGTCACCGGCGCGGTCAACGCGGTCGCGGGCGGGGCGCTGGTGCTGTGGCTGTTCCGCCGCGATCTGAGCGTACGGGCGCGGTGGACGCTGATCGTCGCCAACGGGCTGGTGCTCGCCGCGCTGGCCGCCGGTGCCGTGCTGACCCCCTCCTTCGAGCGGGCCGCCCGACAGGCCGTCTACGGGCCGGGGGTGCGGGTCGCGCTGCGCACCGGCGAGCAGGAGATCGTGCTGGTGGGCGGGGGGACGAGCGGGCGGCCGCTGTCCCTCTTCCTCAACGGGCGGCTGCGGGTCAGCGGGCGCGACGAGGTCCGCTACCACGAGGCGCTGATCCACCCGGCGATGGCCGCCGGACCGCACGGCCGGGTCCTGGTGCTGGGCGGGGGCGACGGGCTCGCGGCGCGCGAGATCCTGCGGTACGCGGGGGTCCGGTCGGTGACCGTCGTGGAGCGCGACGCGGAGGTGGTGCGGCTGGCCCGGCGCGATCCCGGCCTGTCCGCGCTCAACGGCGCCGCCTACCGCGATCCGCGGGTGCGGGCGGTGACGGCGGACGCCTTCGACTGGCTGCGCCGGTCCATGGCGTACGACGTGGTGGTGTGCGATCTGCCCGCCCCCGAGCTCACCCCGAGCACCAAGTACTACTCCCAGGAGTTCTACGGCCTGGCCGAGCGGGTGCTGGCGCCCGGCGGCCGGCTGGTGGTCCACGCCGGGCCGCTGCGGCCCGATCCGCGGGCGTTCTGGACGGTGGACGCGACGATGCGCTCGGTCGGGCTGCGGACCACTCCGTATGTGATCGGCGCCCCGCGCCCCGGGCGCGGCAGTCCGCACGACTGGGGCTTCGTCCTGGCGGCGCGCTCCCCGGTCGGGCTGCGGCTGGCCCCGCACCGGCCGCGGCCGCGCTCGCTCACGGAGGAGGGGCTGCGGGCGGCCCGCCGCAGGGCCGAGCGCGACCGAGAGGCCGGTCTGTCCCCGTCGACGCTCATGCGTCCGCGCTATGGGGAGTGACGCCCCGGCGGGCCCGGTGGCGAGCGCCCACCCGCGTGCGGGGCGTGTCCGCGCGCCGGGGGCTCGCGTCGGCGGTGTGCGTCAGCGGCACGCGGAAAGTTGCCCGGGAACGGGTCTCAGGGAACGTGCGATGGGTACTGTTTTGACCTATGGAGCATGAGGTGTTCGTTCCGTTTCCCGTCGACACCGTCCGGCTGGCGCTCGCGGAGCCCGCCCGCGTCGCCCGTTGCGTTCCCGGGCTCCAGCAGGACGCCGATGAGGCCGCCGGTCCGCTGGCCGGCCGGCTACGGCTGCGCATCGGCGGGTCCACCATCACCTATCGCGGCTCGCTGCGCGTCGTCCCGCGCGCCGATGGCTTCGAGGTCGAGGGCGAGGGCAGCGAGGCGCGCGGCAGCGGCTCGGTGAAGCTCGCGCTGACCATCACGCCGAAGCCCGTCGAGGGCGGTACGGAGCTGAACTGCTCCGGGACGGTCCACAGCGACGGGCGGCTGGCCGAGTTCGACGACGAGGCGTCCATCACCGTGGCCCGCCGCATGCTGGATCGGTTCGCCGCGGCGCTCACGGCCGGTCTTGAGACGTCCCCGATCAGCGCGCCCACGGAGGACGAGGCCCCCGGCCAGGCCGCTGACGAGACCACCGACGCGGCCGTTGAAGCGGGCGGGGCCGCCGCCGCGGACGAGACCGGGCTGCCGACCGAGGCCGAGCTTCCGCTGTCGGCCGACGACATGGACATCGAGGACGTCGGCGACCTCGAGGACCTCGACGAGGTGGGCGCCGTCGAGGAGCCCGTCGGCTTCGGCGATCTCGACGACCTGGACGAGGAGCCCCCGGCCGAGGCCGCCCACGCCCGCCGCACGATGATCGGCCGCTCCACCGAGGAGGTCGACCACGCACCGCCGCGCGGCCGCTACGCCCCGGTCCCCGCACCCGAGACCGTCTCCACCAGCGCCACCCTGCGCTGGGCCGCGCCCGCCGCGGCCGTCGTGCTCGCCTCCGTCGTCGTCGTGGGCCGTCGCGTGCTTCGCCGCCGCCGATGAGCGTGGGCGCATAGGCTCGGTGTTTGTGACCACCGAAGACACAACGGAGACCAAGGGCGTACGGCTGACCGCCGGGGACGCCGAGCTGACCGTCTCACCCGAGAACGGCTGCCGTATCGGTTCATTGCGCATCGGCGGTACGGAGCTGCTGCGGCAGGGTCCGCGGTTCGGGTCGTTCCCGATGGTGCCGTGGTGCGGCCGGACCGGTCTTGGCCGGTTCCGCAACGGCGGGCGGACCCACCAACTGCCCATCAACTCCCCGCCGCACGCGATCCACGGGACCGGCCGGAACGTCGAATGGGCCCCCGCCGGCACGGGTCAGTCCAGCGCGGCCTTCACCTACGACCTCGCCGACCCCTGGCCGTACGAGGGCCGGGTCACCCAGAGCTTCGAGCTCTCCCCGGACAGCCTGACCGTCACCATGAGCGTGGAGACCGAGGGCGATTCCTTCCCGGCGCAGGCGGGCTGGCATCCGTGGTTCCTGCGGAACCTGGGCGACGGCGGCGCCGATGCCGAGATCGCCTTCGACGCCGCGTGGCAGGAGGAGCGCGGCGAGGACCACCTCCCCACCGGCCGCCGGATCGCGCCGAAGCCCGGCCCCTGGGACGACTGCTTCGGGATGCCGCAGGGGGTGGACGTCACGCTCACCTGGCCCGGCCGGCTCGAGCTGAAGGTCACCAGCCGGACGGAGTGGGTGGTCGTCTACGACGAGCAGGCGGAGGCGGTGTGCGTGGAACCGCAGTCCGGCCCGCCCAACGGCCTCAACCTCATGCCGCGGCTGGTCACCCCCATCGATCCGCTGGAGATCGCCATGACCTGGAGCTGGCGCACACTGGCCTGACGCGGTCGGTCTCACGGTACGGAGCGGCTTGGGGGGTTCCGAGGGCCACCGCATAAGCTCATGCGCATGAGCGATGCGCGTGACGCCCTGCTGCAGCAGATCAAGGACAAGGCCGTGGTCCACGGCAAGGTGACCCTCTCCTCCGGGCGTGAGGCCGACTACTACATCGACCTGCGCCGGATCACCCTGGACGCCGAGGCCGCGCCGCTGGTCGGGCAGGTCATGCTCGAGACCACGGCCGATCTGGAGTACGACGCGGTGGGCGGGCTGACGCTGGGCGCCGACCCGGTGGCCACGTCCATGCTGCACGCGGCCGCCGCGCGCGGGCGCCGGCTCGACGCCTTCGTGGTCCGCAAGGCCCAGAAGACGCACGGGATGCAGCGGCGGATCGAGGGCCCGGACATCGCGGGCCGCCGGGTGCTGGTGGTCGAGGACACCTCCACCACCGGCGGTTCGCCGCTGACCGCGGTGGAGGCGGCACGGGAGGCGGGCGCGGAGGTCGTCGCGGTCGCGACGATCGTCGAGCGCGGTGCCGCGCCCGCGATCGCGGACGCCGGGCTGCCGTACCTCCCGGCGTACTCGCTCACCGACCTCGGGCTGAGCTGAATCCCGCAGGCTGGGGAGGTGGGAGGTTTCACGTGAAACCACCCACCCCCGTCCGTGTGGTCTCGGCGTGCGCCGTGTGGAGCAACCGGCGGAGTCTGGGATTATGGCCCCGACGATGACGTCGCCCCTAGGTCAGGGCCAAGTACGACTAACCCGCACATACAAGGAGCGGTCAGATGCCCATCGCATCCCCTGAGATCTACAACGAGATGCTCGACCGGGCGAAGGCGGGCAAGTTCGCCTACCCGGCGATCAACGTGACCTCGACGCAGACTCTGCACGCCGCCCTGCGCGGCTTCGCCGAGGCGGAGAGCGACGGCATCGTCCAGATCTCCACCGGTGGTGCCGAGTTCCTGGGTGGCCAGTACAAGAAGGACATGGTGACCGGTGCGGTCGGCCTCGCCGAGCTCGCGCATGTCGTGGCCGAGAAGTACCCGGTCAACATCGCCCTCCACACCGACCACTGCCCGAAGGACAAGCTGGACGGCTATGTCCGTCCGCTGCTCAAGGTCTCCCAGGAGCGCGTCGCCAAGGGCCAGAACCCGCTGTTCCAGTCCCACATGTGGGACGGCTCCGCCGAGACCCTCGCCGACAACCTCGACATCGCGCAGGAGCTGCTCGCCGAGGCGGTCAAGGCGAAGATCATCCTCGAGGTCGAGATCACCCCGACCGGTGGCGAGGAGGACGGCGTCACGCACGAGATCAACGACAAGCTGTACACGACGGTGGACGACGCCCTGCGCACCGCCGAGGCCCTGGGCCTGGGCGACAAGGGTCGCTACCTGCTGGCCGCCTCCTTCGGCAACGTCCACGGCGTCTACAAGCCGGGCAATGTCGTCCTCCGCCCGGAGCTGCTGCGTGACCTCCAGGACGGTGTCGGCGCGAAGTACGGCAAGCAGGACCCGTTCTTCTTCGTCTTCCACGGCGGCTCGGGCTCCACGGAGCAGGAGATCCGCACCGCGCTGGAGAACGGCGTGGTGAAGATGAACCTCGACACGGACACCCAGTACGCCTTCACCCGTCCGATCGCGGACCACATGTTCCGCAACTACGACGGGGTGCTGAAGGTCGATGGCGAGGTCGGCAACAAGAAGACGTACGACCCGCGGAGCTGGGGGAAGCTGGCCGAGCAGGGGATGGCCGAGCGGGTCACCAAGGCTTGTGCGGATCTTCGGTCCACGGGCACGAAGCTGAAGTAGTCCTTCGGCTCGCCCCTTCGGGCCCGGCTCCTCGCCTTGCGGCGAGTTCGCCGGGCCCGTTTGTGTCCTGGGCTGGCCCCGGGAGCGCTGCCCGGGGGATCATCCAGGTATGGCAGGTGTGCGACTGTCCGTGCCGGCCGGGCGGTGGCTGGTGTTCACCACCGTGCTGGGCTCCGCCATGGCCCTGCTCGACAGCACCGTCGTCAATGTCGCCCTGCCGCACATCGGCCTCGACCTGGGCGCCGATCTGCCCGTACTGCAGTGGACCGTCAACGCCTACATGCTCACCCTCGCCGGGCTGATCCTGCTGGGCGGGGCGCTCGGGGACCGGTTCGGGCGGCGGCGGGTGTTCGTCATCGGGGTGGTGTGGTTCGCGCTGGCCTCGCTGGCGTGCGGGCTGGCGCCGAACGCCGGGGTGCTCATCGCCGCGCGTGCGTTCCAGGGCATCGGCGGGGCACTGCTCACCCCCGGGTCGCTGGCGCTGATCCAGTCGGTGATCCACCCCGATGACCGGGCGCGGGCGATCGGGCTGTGGTCCGGCTTCGGCGGCATCGGGGCGGCGATCGGGCCGTTCCTCGGCGGCTGGCTGGTGGACGGGCCCGGCTGGCGCTGGGTGTTCTTCATCAATGTGCCGCTGGCGGCGGTGTGTGTGCCGGTGGCTTTGCGCCACGTACCGGAGACCCTCGATCCGCGGGCGCGCGGCCGGTTCGACGTCCTCGGCGCCGTGCTGGGGGCGGCGGCCCTCGCCCTGGTCACCTATGCGCTGATCGCCGCGCCGCAGAAGGGCGCCTCGCCCGCCGTGGTGGTTCCGGGCGTCGCCGGGCTGGCGCTGGGGGCGCTCTTCATCGCCGTGGAGCGGAGGCTGCGCGAGCCCATGCTGCCGCTCTCCATCTTCGCCTCCCGTCAGTTCAGCGCCGTCAATGTGGTGACCCTGTGCGTCTACGCGGCCTTCGGCGGCTTCTTCTTCCTCTCGGTGCTCGACCTCCAGGTGGTGGTGGGCTACTCCGCGCTCGCCGCCGGTACCGCGCTGCTGCCCACGACCACCCTGATGCTGCTGCTGTCGGCCCGTTCGGGAGAGCTGGGCAAGCGCATCGGCCCGCGGATCCCGCTCACCCTCGGCCCGCTGCTGTGCGCGGCGGGGATGCTGCTGATGACCCGGGCCGGGGTGGGGGCGGTGTACTGGCGGGACATCCTGCCCGCGCTGTTGGTGCTGGGCCTGGGCATGGTCGTGGTGGTCGCCCCGCTCACCGCGACCGTCCTGGCCTCGGTGGACGTCGCCCGCGCGGGCCTGGCCAGCGGTGTCAACAACGCGGCGGCGCGGGCGGCCGGGCTGGTCGCGGTGGCGGCACTGCCACTGCTCGCGGGGATGGGCCCGGAGGCGTACCGATCGGCGGACGCCTTCTCGAGCACCTTCCGGCGGGCGATGCCGATCTGCGCCGGGGTGCTGGTGCTGGGGGCGGTCCTCGCCTGGCGCACGGTGCGCTCGGACGTGCTGGAGCAGGCGGGCGCGGAGGAGCCGGAGAGAGCCGGGGCCGCGGAGGGCACCGAGGGCGTCGCGCGGGCGGCGGGGCCGCCGTGCCGCCCCGAGTGCGCCTACCACTGCGGGGTGTCCGCGCCACCCCTGGACCCGGGAGAGCCACGCCTGGACCCGGGAGAGCGACCCCCGCGTACCTGACCCGCGTCCTCCTCATGGCTTGAGCGTGTCGGGTGGGGCCCCGGACCAGGCAGACTGGAACCCATGGCCATTCATGAGAACCTGCTCGGGGGACCGCCCCCGACCCATCTGCCCGACGACCCGGAGCCGCGCGAGCTGCTCGCCTCCGGCGCGGCCCCGGCCGAGGTCGCCGCGAAGTACCCGGCCTCCTCGCTCGCCTGGGCGCAGCTCGCCGACGAGGCGTTCGAGGCCGGCCGGGTGGTCGAGTCCTACGCGTACGCCCGCACCGGCTACCACCGCGGGCTCGACGCCCTGCGCCGCAGCGGCTGGAAGGGCCACGGCCCGGTGCCCTTCGAGCACGAGCCCAACCGGGGCTTCCTGCGCGCCCTGCACGCGCTCGCGCGCGCCGCGCAGTCCATCGGCGAGCAGGAGGAGTACGAGCGCTGCTCGACCTTCCTGCGCGAGAGCTCCCCGACCGCGGCGGACACGCTCTCCTGAGGCACGTCTCCTGAGGCACGTCTCCTGATGTCACGTCTCCTGATCCCGCCTCTCCTGATCCGCTGAGGCGGCGCGAGGCGCACCGGGCCTGTGGGGTGTCGCCTGCCCCACGGGCCCCTTCCGTACTTGCCGATCGTCCGCGCTGCGCGGATGATGCGGTGCGGGGCCCCTTCGGCTGTGGGCCCCGAGGGGACCGGGGCTCCGAGACCGAAAGGAAGGGGCGGACCGCTACCCGGTAGCGAGCAGTACTCAGGAGATGCGATGTCGCAGCAGCCTGTCCCTGACCACGCCGAGTCCGAAGCCCCCAATCTGGACTTCGCCGGCACCACGCCGTACGAGGACTACGTCCAGGCGTCCGTGCTCACCCACCTCCAGCACCCCCTCTCCGACGACCCCGGCGAGATGGTGTTCCTGGTCACCACCCAGGTCATGGAGCTGTGGTTCACCGTGATCGTCCATGAGTGGCAGACCGCCGCGCAGGCGCTGCGCGAGGACGATCTGCCCACCGCGATGGCCGCGCTCCAGCGCTCGGCCTACGAGCTGGAGTCGCTCAACGCCTCGTGGACACCGCTGGCCCATCTCACCCCCGGCCAGTTCAACGCGTACCGCTCCGCGCTCGGCGAGGGCTCCGGTTTCCAGTCGGCGATGTACCGGCGGATGGAGTTCCTGCTCGGCGAGAAGTCCGCGTCCATGCTCGTCCCGCACCGGGGCGCGCCGCGGGTCCACGCCGAGCTGGAGAAGGCGCTGACCGAGCCCAGCCTCTACGACGAGGTGTTGCGCTACCTCGCGCGGCGCGGCCTCGCCGTCCCGGCCGCGGTGCTGGACCGCGATCCCGCCCTGCGCCATGAACCGGATCCGGGGGTGGAGCGGGTCTGGGAGGAGATCTACTCCGGCCCGCGCGACAGTGAGCTGATCCGGCTCGGCGAGGCGCTCACCGAGGTCGCCGAGCTGGTGTGGCGCTGGCGCAATGACCACCTGGTGGCGACCCGGCGGGCGATGGGCTCCAAGACCGGCACCGGCGGCTCGGCCGGGGTCGCCTGGCTGGAGAAGCGCGCGGCCAAGAACGTCTTCCCCGAGCTGTGGACGGCGCGCAGCCATGTCTGACGCGACGATTCCGACGGAGTCGGCTGGTGCCGAGCCGACCGAGCCCGAGCCGGCCGCCACCCAGCCCGGTGCGGCCGAGCCCGGTCCGCCCAGGACCGCTCCGGCCGACGAGGCCGCCAGGCTCGACGCGGCCGACCCGCTGCGCGCCAAGCGCGACGCCTTCACCCTCGACGACACGATCTACCTCGACGGCAACTCACTGGGCGCGCTGCCCCGCGCCGTCCCGCCCCGGCTGGCCGATGTGGTCGCCCGCGAATGGGGTGAGCTGCGCATCCGCTCCTGGGAGGAGAGCGGCTGGTGGACCGCGCCGGAGCGGATCGGCGACCGCGTCGGCCGGCTCGTCGGCGCCGCCCCCGGCCAGGTGGTGGTGGGCGATTCGACGAGCGTGAACGTCTTCAAGGCGGTCGTCGCGGCCGTACGGATCGCCCAGGAGCGCGGCGCCCACCGCGATCAGATCCTGGTCGACGAGGCCACCTTCCCCACCGACGGCTATATCGCCGAGTCCGCCGCCCGGATGACCGGCTGCACCGTGCGGCCGGTGGCCGCGGGCGACGTCCCGACCGCCGTCGGCGCGCGCACCGCCGTCGCGCTCGTCAACCACGTGGACTACCGCACCGGCCGCCTCCACGACCTGCCCGGGATCACGGCCGCCGGGCACGCGGCGGGCGCGCTCGTGGTGTGGGACCTGTGCCACAGCGCGGGTGCCCTGCCGGTCGGGCTGGACGCCCATGGGGTGGACCTCGCGGTGGGCTGCACGTACAAGTACCTCAACGGCGGGCCCGGCGCGCCCGCGTATCTGTACGTCGCCCAGGCGCATCAGCCCCGCTTCGACTCGCCGCTGCCCGGCTGGAACTCGCATGCCGACCCCTTCGGCATGGCCTCCGCCTACACCCCGGCCGACGGCGCGGTCCGCGGCCGCGTCGGCACTCCGGACATCCTCTCGATGCTGGCGCTGGAGGCCGCGCTCGAGGTGTGGGACGACGTGACGATCGAGGACGTCAGGGCCAAGAGCCTGGCCCTGACGGACTTCTTCCTCCGCTGCGTCGAGACGTACGTCCCGGCGGGCCGCGTCCGGTCGATCACCCCCGCCGCGCACGCCGAGCGCGGCAGCCAGGTGGCGCTGCGGTGCGCGGCGGCGGAGGAGGCCGGGGAGGTGATGGCGGAGTTGGTGCGGCGCGGTGTCGTGGGCGACTTCCGCCGCCCCGATGTGCTGCGCTTCGGCTTCACCCCGCTCTACACGGGCTTCGCCGAGGTGGAACGGGCGGCTCGGGTGCTGGCCGACGTGCTGAAGGAGGGCTGACCGATGGGCGGGACGGCGGCGGGGTCGGCGGCCGAGGAGACGTCGGTCTTCGGGCTCGCGCCCGTGGAACCGGCCCGGACCGCCGCGTACGGCGCACACCCGGACCAGGTGGTGGACTTCTACCTTCCGCCACCCGGGACGGACCGCGCTGCCCGCCCCGCCCCGCTGGTCCTCCTCTTCCACGGCGGCGCCTGGCGCGCCCCCTACGACCGCCGCCATGTCTCGCCCTTCGCCGCCTTCCTGGCGGGGCGGGGCCTGGCGGTGGCGTCCGTCGAGTACCGGCGCGGCGGGGCGGACCCCGCGCGGGCCGGGCGGTGGCCGGAGACGTTCGACGACATCGCGGCCGCCGTGGACACCGTTCCGGGCCTCGTCCGGGAACTCGGGCTCCCCGGGGCCGACCCGGACCACGTGGTGCTCACCGGGCACTCCGCGGGCGGGCACGCCGTGCTGTGGGCGGCGGCCCGGCACCGGCTGCCGTCCGGCACTCCCTGGTATCTGCCCGCCCCCTCGCCGCTGCGCGGTGTCGTGGCCCTCGCCCCCATCGCGGACCTCGCCACCGCCCGTGCGCTGGACGTCTGCTCCGGCGCCGTCGACGAACTCCTCGCCGAAGGCGCCGGCGAAGGTGATGGCGAAGACGATGTCCACGTCGACGGCGATGAGCTGACGGTCCGGCTGGGCCTCGCCGACCCCGCCGCGCTGCTGCCCACCGCGATCCCCACCACCATCGTGCAGGGCGGCACCGACATCGATGTGCCACCGGCGGTCGCGGACGCCTTCGCGGAGGCGGCGGCCCGCGCCGGACAGGACGTACGGCTGATCAGGAGCGACGGCGGCCACTTCCCGCCCATCGACCCCACGACGCCCGCCGCGCACATCGTCGCCGAGGAGATCGCCCGGCTGGCGGGGGCGGACGCGGCCGCGTAGTACTTGAGACGGACGCCGCACAATCCACATTCCCGGGGACGACGCCGCGGCGCCCGCTCCCTACCGTGGACGGCGTGACTGAGACGATTCCGCGGACCGAACTCCGCACCATCCGCCGGGCGTTGTCCGATCTGTGGAAGGACTTGATCAGCGACGCCTTCGCCCTCCGCCCCCTGCCGCCCCTCGGCGCCACGCATCCGCTGGTGCGCAAGATGCCCCGGTCGGCCCTGCCGTACGCGCCGTGGCTGCCGCAGGCCGCGATCGCGGCCTGCGCCTTCTACCTCATGGCCGTGGCGATCGAAACCGAGGGCGCGGGTCTGGCCCTGCTCAGCGGTGTGCCACTGCTGTTGGCGCTCTACCGGCCGATCGGCGCCTGGTGGCTGTCGTTCGGGGGGAGCGTCATCTGGGGCCTGGGTATCACCGACACGAGTGCGGGCGGCATGTGGCCCTGGCCGCCGACCTTGTTCGCCTCGTATATCGCGGTGATGGTGATCGTCGCGTTCCAGAACCGCCCCCGCGTGGCCGGACAGATGCTGCTGCTCACGGCCGGGTTCGGGTTCGTCTACGATCTCGTCGCCGATTGGCGGCAGACGAACGTCTTCCCCATGGTGGTCACCTCCTGTGTCATCGTGGGCGCCGTCGTCGCCCGGCGCAGTCTGCGCGAGACCAAGCAGCAGGTGGCCGTGCAGCAGTCGGCCACCCACGAGGAGCGCTCCCGCCGCACCCTGCTGGAGGAGCGCGCGACCATCGCCCGTGAGCTGCACGACGTCGTCGCGCACCACATGTCGGTGATCGCCATCCAGGCGGAGGCGGCGCCCTACCGGGTGGCGAACCCGCCCGAGGAGCTGGCCACCAGCTTCGCGACCATCCGCGAGAACGCGGTCGCCGCGCTCACCGAACTCCGCCGCGTCCTCGGCGTCGTCCGCGCCGACGACCCCGATGCCTACGCCGACGCCGACCCCGAGGCGCCCCAGCCGACCCTCGCCACGCTCGACACGCTCTTCGCGGGGGTCCGGGCGGCGGGGCTGACCGTCGAGCACATCACCACCGGCGCCGTGCGGCCGCTGCCCTCCGGCGTGGAGCTGTCCGCGTACCGGATCGTCCAGGAGGCGCTGTCCAACGCGCTGCGGCACGCGCCCGGCAGCACCGCCCGCGTCGAAGTCGCGTACGTCCTCGGCGGTCTGGGCCTGCGGATCGTCAACGGCCCGCCCACGCAGGCCGTACGGCCCTCGCCGGGCATGGGCCATGGGCTGCTCGGGATGCGGGAGCGCGTGGCCATGCTGAACGGGGAGATGACGGCGGGCGCGGTGGAGGAGGACGGCGGCTACGAGGTCGCGGTCTTCATCCCGGCCGCCGCGCTCCCCGAGCCGGAGGCGTCCGGGCCGGAGGCGTCGGCACCGAAGCAGGGTCCCGCGCCGGAGGCACCGGGCCAGGCACCGGACCAGGCTCCAGGGCTGAAGAAGGGGCCCGGCCCGGAGGGGGAGACGATGAAGCCATGACCACCGACGCCCCCTCCCTCCCCGCTCCCATCCGCGTGCTGATCGCCGACGACCAGGTGATGGTCCGCGAGGGCTTCTCCGTGCTGCTGAACGCCCAGCCCGATATCGAGGTCGTCGGCGAGGCGGTCGACGGGCGCCAGGCCATCGCCCAGGTGGCCGTCCTGCGCCCCGACGTCGTCCTGATGGACATCCGGATGCCGGAGCTCAACGGCCTCGAGGCCACCCGTGAGATCGTCGCGGCGGACGCGGACGCCAAGGTGCTCGTCCTGACCACCTTCGACCTGGACGAGTACGTCTACCAGGCGCTGCGCGCCGGAGCGAGCGGCTTTCTGCTCAAGGACGCCTCCGCCCGTCAGCTCGGCGATGCGGTACGCGTCGTCGCGGCGGGCGAGGCGCTGCTCGCCCCGACCGTCACCAAGCGCCTGATCAGCACGTTCTCGCGGATCGGCGAGGCCGCCGGGTTCGGCGGTCCGCTTCCCTCACCGCGGGGGCGGCTGGCCGAGCTGACCGAGCGGGAGAACGAGGTCCTGGTGCTGGTCGCCCAGGGCTGCTCCAACGCCGAGATCGCCGAGCGGCTGATCGTCGCCGAGTCGACGGTGAAGACGCATGTCAGCCGGATCCTGGTGAAGCTGGGGCTGCGCGACCGCACCCAGGCGGCGGTGTTCGCGTACGAGGTCCGTCTGGTGACGCCCGGAGGCTGACCGGCCCGGTGAGCCCCCCGGGACTGCCCCTGGAGGCCGGGCGGGCCCGGCGGTACCGTCCGGGGATGAGCAGTAGTGCGGAAGCCCCCGCCTTCGACCCCTGGCGGCCGTCGTTCGTCGCGGACCCGTATCCGGCCTACGCCGAGCTGCGCGAGCGCGGCCGCGCGCACTGGTTCGAGCCCTCCCGCCAGTGGCTGATCCCGCGTCATGCGGATGTCGGCGCCCTGCTGCGGGACCGCAGGCTCGGCCGCACCTATCTCCACCGCTTCAGCCATGAGGAGTTCGGCCGCACCGCGCCGCCGCCCGAGCACGAGCCGTTCCACACCCTCAACGACCACGGCATGCTCGACCTGGAGCCGCCGGACCACACCCGGCTGCGCCGGCTCGTCTCCAAGGCGTTCACCCCGCGCACGGTCGAGGCGCTGGTGCCGACGATCCAGCGGCTCGCGGAAGAACTCGTCGACTCCCTCGTCACCGCGGGTGGCGGCGATCTCATCGCGACGGTCGCCGAACCGCTGCCGGTCGCCGTGATCGCCGAGATGCTGGGCATTCCGCCCGCCGACCGCCCCGCCCTGCGGCCCTGGTCGGCGGACATCTGCGGGATGTACGAGCTGAGCCCGGGGGAGGACACGGCGCGCCGGGCCGTGCGCGCGTCCGTCGAATTCTCCGCGTATTTGCGCGAGGTGATCGAGGCGCGCCGCAAGGCCCCGGGGGACGATCTGATCAGCGGGCTCATCGCCGCGTACGACGAGGGCGACCGGCTCACCGAGCAGGAGATGATCTCCACCTGTGTGCTGCTGCTCAACGCGGGCCACGAGGCCACGGTCAACACCACCGGGAACGGCTGGTGGGCGCTCTTCCGCCACCCCGAGCAGCTCGCCCGGCTCCGCGCCGACCCCGACGCGCTGCTGCCCACCGCCGTGGACGAGCTGCTGCGCTACGACACCCCGCTCCAGCTCTTCGAACGGTGGGTGCTGGAGGACATCGAGGTCGGCGGCACGGTGATCCCGCGCGGCAGCGAGGTCGCGCTGCTCTTCGGCTCGGCCAACCGCGACCCGGCCCGCTTCGACCGCCCCGACACCCTCGATCTCTCCCGCGCGGACAACCCCCACATCAGCTTCGGCGCCGGTATCCACTACTGCCTGGGCGCCCCGCTGGCCCGACTGGAGCTGATCGCCTCCTTCGGCGCCCTGCTCCGCAAGGCGCCCGGGCTGCGGCTGGTCGAGGAGCCGGAGCGGCGGGCGAACTTCGTCATCCGCGGTGTCCGGGAGCTCCAGGTCGAGCTCTGACCACGGAGCCCTGAGCACCAAGACCCGGCACGGAGACAAACGAGCCCCCTGTTGTCCACAGCCTGTGGACAACAGGGGGCGGTTGCCGGGGTGTGGTGGGCCGACGGGGGTCAGCCGCCGATGTCACGGCGGCGCATGCCCACCAGTCCTCCGGCGGCGAGAACGACCGAGAGGAGCAGCAGCCACAGGAACGGTGCGGCCGTCACCTCGTCGCCCGGCAGCTTCGGCAGATGGCTGAAGGGCGAGGTGTTCATGACGGAATCGGACAGCTCCAGCGCCGGGCCCATCCAGCCCAGGGCGACCACCCAGCCGACGAAGGCCCAGGCCGCGGCCGAGTACTTCGGCACCACGCCCACGAGGAAGAGCGTCACGCTGGTGAGCACCCACAGCGCCGGGAGCTGGGAGAGGGTGGCACCGAGGCAGCGGGGGAGCTGGTCGGCCAGATCGCCCGCCGCGATGCCGTAGCCCAACCCCAGCGCCAGACCGCCGATGGCGAGGATGACGACCGGGCCGAGGTACGCGATGACCAGGTGGCTCCCGGCCCAGCGCAGCCGGCCGACGGCGTTGGCCAGCAGGGGCTCCGCGCGCTGGTCGGTCTCCTCGCTGCGCAGCCGCAGCACGGAGGTGGCGGTGTAGACGGTGAGGATGGTGCCGAGGACGCCGACCATGGCGGCCAGGAACGCGTCGTTGAGCCCCTGGGCGCCACCCATCCGCTGGATGATCTTGCGGGTCTGGTCGCTGTCGCCGAGGAAGTCGTTCGCCCCGTCGGAGATGCCTCCGAAGATGGCGCCCGCGAAGACGATGCCCGCGGCCCAGCCGAGCAGGGCACCGCGCTGCAGCCGCCAGCCCAGGCCGTAGACCCCGTTCAGCAGCGGGCCGGCGGCCGGCGGGCCGGGACGGCTGGCGTAGAAGCTGGCGCCCACGTCGCGGCGCCCGGCGAGGGAGTACGCGAGGGCGATCGAGGCCGCGGCGAGCACGGCGATCAGCAGCAGCGGCCACCAGCGCTCGTCCGCGTACGGCCGGGCGTACTCGGCCCAGCCCAGCGGCGAGAGCCAGACCAGGACATGGCCGGAGCCCTTGCTGCCGTCCTCGGCGGCGTCACCCGCCATGCGCAGCACGAAGGCGACGCCGACCGCGGCGGAGCTCAGGCCCCGGGCCAGCCGTGCGTTCTCCGTGAGCTGGGCGGCGACGGCGGCCAGACCGCCGAAGGCCATACCGGACAGCCCGACGGCGAGGCCGAGGGCCAGCGCGCCGGTGCCGCCCTGGGCCGCGAGGCTGCCCGCGATGAGCAGGGTCACCGCGCCGTTGGCGATGGCCACGGCGAGCAGGGCCGAGGTGAGCCCCGCGCGGCGGCCGACCATGCCGGCGGAGAGGGCCTCCTGGCGGCCGGTCTCCTCCTCCTCACGGGTGTGCCGGATCACGATGAGCAGGCTCATGATCGCGGCGAACACCGTAAGGAAGGCACCCACGCGCCAGACGGTGAGCGCGCCCAGCGTGTCGTCGAAGGCGGCGCCGAACAGGGCCCGGGTCGAGCCGTTCCCGTTCATGTCCTGGACGAGGTTGGCGCGGCGGGCGGGGGTGTCGTACGCGCTCTTCAGACGGCCGACGGTGCTGCTGGCCGTGAGCCCCAGGCACAGCACCCACACCGGCATCATGATCCGGTCACGGCGCAGGGCGAGCCGCAGCAGCGTGCCCGTGCCCGCCAGATCGTGGGCCGATCCGCGGGCGCGGGGGGAGACCCGGGCGTCGGCTACGGCGGTCATCGGGCGATCGCCTCGGCTTCCGTGCCCGTGATGTCGTCCTGGTAGTGGCGCAGGAAGAGCTCTTCCAGGGTGGGCGGGGTGGAGATGAGGCTGCGCACCCCGGCCTGGGTGAGCTGCCGGAGCACGGCGTCCATCTTGTCGGATTCGACCTGGAGCTTGACCTGGCTGCCCTGGATGTCCACGTTGTGCACACCGGGGAGGCCGGACAGGCCGTTCGGCTCGCCGGCGAGCTCCGCGGTCACCGACGTACGGGTCAGATGGCGCAGCTCGGCGAGGGTGCCGGACTCCACCCGCCGGCCCTTGCGGATGATGCTCACCCTCCGGCAGAGCGCCTCGACCTCGCTGAGGATGTGGCTGGAGAGCAGCACCGTACGACCGCGGTCGCGCTCCTCGGCGACGCACTCGCGGAAGACCTCCTCCATGAGCGGGTCGAGCCCGGAGGTCGGCTCGTCGAGGATCAGCAGCTCCACTTCGGATGCGAACGCGGCGACCAGGGCGACCTTCTGGCGATTGCCCTTGGAGTACGTACGGCCCTTCTTGGTGGGATCGAGCTCGAACCGCTCCAGGAGCTCGGCGCGGCGTGCGGTGTCCAGGCCACCGCGCAGCCGCCCGTACAGGTCGATGACCTCTCCACCGCTCAGGTTGCGCCACAGGGTGACGTCTCCGGGGACGTACGCGATGTGGCGGTGGAGGTCGACCGCGTCGTGCCAGGGGTCCTTGCCGAGCATCTGCACCGCGCCGGAGTCGGCGCGGAGCAGCCCGAGGAGGACCCGGATGGTCGTGGACTTCCCGGCGCCGTTGGGCCCGAGGAAGCCATGGACCTCACCTGCCTCGACTTCGAGGTCGAGGCCGTCCAACGCGTGGGTCCGGCCGAAGGACTTGTGGAGGCCGGACACGGAGATTGCCGTTTTCATGATTCCGAAGCTACGCTAGTTTCACAAATTTGTGAAGTTAAGGAACCATATAAACTTATGATGATGTGACGAAGAGAGGAGATGATGAAGCGGTGAGGGAGACGATCGAACCGGAGGGCGCGCCCGATGAAGCGCGCGGTGAAGCGGCGCGTGACGAGGCGGCGGTGTCCAGGTTCGTCGAGCGGTTCGCGGCCGATCTGGCCGAGGCCGGGATGCAGCGCATGGCGGCGCGGGTCTTCGCGGCGCTTCTCGTCTCCGACTCCGGGGCCCTCACCTCGGCGGAGCTCGCCGAGCGGCTGCGGATCAGCCCGGCCGCGGTCTCGGGCGCGATCCGCTATCTGTCCCAGGTGGACATGGTGGTGCGGGAGCGCGAGCCGGGCTCCCGCCGCGATCGCTACCGGCTCTACAACAACGAGGTCTGGTACGAGACGCTGACCCGCCGGGACCAGATACTCGCCCGCTGGGAGAGCACCATGCGCGACGGCGCGAAGGTGCTCGGCCCCGGCACCCCGGCGGGGCTGCGGATCGCCGAGACCGCCGACTTCTTCGAGTTCGTCCAGCGGGAGCTGCCCAAGATGCTCGCGCGCTGGCGCACCCAGCAGGCCGAGCGCCGCGCCGCCGAGGCCCGCGAGGCCGAAGCGGGCTGACGGCCGGCCCGGCCCGCCCGCGCCGCCCGGCCCCACCGGGCCCCGCGGCGGCGCGAGTGAGGCTCAAGGGCGGTGGGGGAGCATCAGGCTCCAGGCCCCGGCCAGGACCGTCCAGGTGCGGCTGCGGACCGGGCCGTGGATCAGCGCGTCCGCGTGGTAGCGGAAGTCCGGGCCGGAGACGGTGACGGCCCGGGCCCGGGTGCGCAGGGGACCGCCCGCCGCGTGGGGATGGACCACGATCTCGGCCAGCCCGCCGCCCGGCGCGGCCGTCGAGACCGAGACCCGCTCCACCGGCCGGTCCAGATCGGTCAGCAGCACTCCGTCCGCCTCGATCCGCAGCCGCTGCGGCGGCGGATGCGCCGGGCGCCGGGCGCCGCCCGCCAGCCCGATCACCGGGAGCGAGAGCAGCGTCAGCGCGGTGCGGGCGGTGCGGGCCGCCGGGCTCCACCACGGCCGGTGGCCGTCGCCCTCCCGCTCCGGGTCCTCCCGGTCGTGGCCGGGCGGGCCCGTAGCGTCCCGGCCGTCCTCGGCGTCCTCGGCCCGGCGGCGGTCGTGGGCGCAAGGGTCGCAGCCGCAGTCCCGGGCCCTCGCCCCGTCGTCGTGCGGCGCCGGGCCGTGCCCGTCCGCTCCGGCCGTCCCGTCCGGCCCCGCCGCCGCGCCGCGGCCGTCGCCCGGCGTCCCGTCGTGCGCACCGTAAGGAGCGAGTCCGGAGGGGATCCGCAGACCGCCGAGGACCACCCCGCCGCTCTCGTCCACCAGCAGGTCACGCGGGCGCGCGGTCCCGTCGAGGACCGTACGGGCCGCGGCGACCGCGTCCGTCGGCACTCCGAGCGAATGGGCCAGGGCGACCGTGGCGGAGCCGCCGACCGGGACCACCGACAGCGTGGCGTCCGCCAGCTCCCGCCGCCGGTGCAGCAGCTCCACCATCCGCAGCAGGGCGCGGTCGTCGCCCACCAGCACCGGCCGGCGGGCGCCCCGGCGGGCCAGTGCCCGCTCGACCTCCTCCGGGCCGTCCGGCAGGCAGATTTTCGTCTGCGCGCCCGCACACAGCACATCCTTCGCGATCCGCACCGACTCCCCGTCCGTGCGGCGGGCGTTGGGGTCGATGACCATGAGCAGCGGGCGCCCCCGGGCGGTGTCCGGCGCAGGGGGCCGGGGATCTGGAGCCGACACCTCGGTCCTTCCTCAGGTAATCTCTCGGTGCAAGAGCCCCTGTCGCTGTTGCGCCAGGGGCTTCGTCTATCCGGGGCACCGGTTCGACGGCTCTTGTGGTGGCGCGCGTCACCATGCACGTTGGACATGCCCCGCCCGGAAGGGGTGTACGCCTGTGCCCGCACTTGTGCTGCTCGGTGCTCAGTGGGGTGACGAGGGCAAGGGAAAGGCCACCGACCTGCTCGGTGGCTCCGTGGACTACGTAGTGCGCTACCAGGGCGGTAACAACGCGGGCCACACGGTGGTGGTCGGCGACCAGAAGTACGCGCTGCACCTCCTCCCGTCCGGAATCCTCTCGCCCGGGTGTACCCCGGTCATCGGCAACGGCGTCGTCGTGGACCCCGCGGTCCTGCTCTCCGAGCTGAGCGGTCTCGCCGACCGCGGCGTCGACACGTCCAAGCTGCTGATCAGCGGTAACGCCCATCTGATCACGCCGTATCACACGACCCTCGACAAGGTGTCGGAACGATTCCTCGGCAAGCGGAAGATCGGCACCACCGGCCGCGGCATCGGCCCGGCCTACGCGGACAAGATCAACCGGGTGGGCATCCGGGTCCAGGACCTCTTCGACGAGTCGATCCTGCGGCAGAAGGTCGAGGCGGCCCTGGACTACAAGAACCAGGTGCTGGCCAAGCTCTACAACCGCCGCGCCATCGCGGTCGACCAGGTCGTCGAGGAGCTGCTGGGCTACGCGGACCGGCTCGGCGGCTATGTCGCCGACACCACCCTGCTGCTCAACAACGCCATCGACCAGGGCCAGGTCGTGCTCTTCGAGGGTGGGCAGGGCACCCTGCTCGACGTCGACCACGGCACGTACCCCTTCGTCACCTCCTCCAACCCGACCGCGGGCGGCGCCTGCACCGGCACCGGCGTGGGCCCGACGAAGATCAACCGCGTGATCGGCATCCTGAAGGCGTACACCACCCGCGTCGGCGCGGGACCGTTCCCCACCGAGCTCCTCGACGAGGACGGCGAGAAGCTGCGCACGATCGGCGGCGAGCGCGGTGTGACCACCGGGCGCGACCGGCGCTGCGGCTGGTTCGACGCGGTCATCGCGCGCTACGCGACCCGGGTCAACGGCCTGACCGACTTCTTCCTCACCAAGCTGGACGTGCTCACCGGCTGGGAGCGGATCCCGGTGTGCGTGGCCTACGAGATCGACGGCAAGCGCGTCGAGGAGCTGCCGTACAGCCAGACCGACTTCCACCACGCCAAGCCGATCTACGAGACGCTGCCGGGCTGGTCGGAGGACATCACCCAGGCCAAGACCTTCGACGAGCTGCCGAAGAACGCGCAGAAGTACGTCCAGGCGCTGGAGGAGATGTCGGGCGCCCCGATCTCGGCGATCGGCGTCGGGCCGGGCCGTGACGAGACCATCCAGATCAACTCGTTCCTCTGATCACTCGGCGGGAGCCCGGCTCTCGGGAGCGCGGCCCGCGCGTCGGCGTCACTACGCCGCGGGCGGGCCGAACACCCCGGCGGGCTGCTGCGGCTGACCGACGGGCCGCGCGGCCCGCTGCTCCTGCATCTTGGTGATCCGCCGCACCACGGCGATGGCCAGCGACGCGGTCAGGATGCCGATCGAGTCGTCGACGATGCTGATGATGACGCTGGGCCGCTGTTCCCGGACGTTGTCGCCGACGATCTCGCTGGTCCCGTTCACCGGGAACATCACGAACATGATCACGAAGAACGTCCACCACCAGTGCAGCACCGCGCGCCCGTGGCGCCCGGGCCCCGGCGGAGCGCTGGAGGTCCAGACGTCGTTGGCGATCTGCTTGGGCAGCCACAGTTGGGCGATCGGGATGAACCAGGCGCCCACCGCGTAGCCGCTGCCGAACCGCTGCCGCCCGGGGTTGAGCACCGTGGAGTTGAGGTAGGCGGTCCGGAACCAGACCAGCCACAGCACGACGAGCACCAGCGCGGCGACACCGGTGCCGCTGTCCATCGCCTCGACGTCGCTCCGCTTGCTGTAGAGCAGGTCGTTGGAGACCGTGCCGGAGTCGACGGCGAAGTAGGCGTCGAGCAGCGAGATGTTCAGCGCCATGTCGAGCAGCGTCAGCACCAGCCAGATGCCGAACATGCTCATCAGCGCGGTGGCCAGCCCCCGGATCGGCCTCAGCCGCGTGCCCGGGGCGGGGTAGCCCATCGGCGTCTGATAGCCGCCCTGCCAGGGCTGGGTGGCGGGCTGGGACATCTGGTACGCGGGACCCCCGGCCGCGTGGGCGTGCGGGGCCGCGTACGCCGACGGCGTGCCGTACGCGGAAGGGCCGGGCGGGGTGTGCGCGGCGGCCTGCGGGGTGTGCGCGGTGGCCTGGGGGTGGCCGTACGCCGACGGGCCCTGCTGCGGCGACGCCATGGCGTTCGGCTGCGCGTTCTCGGCCTCCACCTCCAGCAGTTGGAGCGCGTCCCGCCCCAGCCGGGCGAGCAGTCCGCCCGGCAGCCAGGGCTCGCCGTCATCGGCCACCGGCCGGGTGGCGGCCACCAGTTCGTCCACGGACGGCCGCTTGGCCGGGTCCTTGTCCAGGCACGCGGTGACCAGCCCGCGCGCGCCGTCGGGGAGCCCCACCAGATCGGGCTCCTCCTGGGCTATTCGGTACATCAGGGCGTGGATGCCGCTGTCCAGGTTGCCGAAGGGCTGGCGTCCGGTGGCGGCGAAGGCGAGCACCGAGCCGAGGCAGAAGACATCGCTCGCGGCGGTGACCGGCTCACCCCGCACCTGCTCGGGCGACATGAACCCGGGCGAGCCGACGACCGCGCCGGTCACCGTCAGATTGCCGCCCGTGGTGGTGCCCACGGCGTCCAGGGCGCGCGCGATGCCGAAGTCGATGACGCGCGGACCGTCGATGGTGACGAGGATGTTGGACGGCTTGAGGTCGCGGTGGACCAGCCCGGCGCCGTGGATGTCGCGCAGCGCGAGGGCCAGTCCGTTCGCCAGGATCCGCAGCGAGCGCTCGGGCAGCGCCCCGAAGTCCTCGGCGACGACGCTGTGCAGGGACGGACCGCCGATGTAGCCGGTGGCCACCCACGGCACCTCGGCGTCGGTGTCGGCGTCGAGGACGGGCGCGGTCCACTGCCCGCCGACCCGTCTGGCCGCCTCCACCTCCCGCTTGAAGCGGCCGCGGAAGTCGGCCTGGCGTGCGAGTTCGGCCTGTACGAGCTTCACCGCGACGGTGCGGCCGCGGGCGGAGCGGGCGAGATAGACCCTGCCCATTCCGCCCTCGCCCAGCTTGCCGAGCAGCCGGTACTCGCCGATCCACCGCGGGTCCTGGGCCCCGAGGTTCTCCATCGCGGTGTGGCTCCTGTCCCTGTGCCGATAGTCCCTCTGCCGATCGGCCGATCAGTCGAGGCGGGTGAACGTCTGTGTCATCGTCTCATCGCTGTAATCGTCCGGGTCGTCATATTCGACACGCAGCTTGTCATGTCCGGAAGATGTGAACGTGAGTGACGTGCCGGGTCCGCAGAGATTCTTGGGGGTGCCCCCGGTGAACTTCGAGGGGCTGAGGACGAGCCCCTTCTCCACCGAGGCCAGGACCCGGTCACCCTCGCAGTGGTACTTCTTGCTGTCCGCGACGTCCTGGGCCACCACGGAGCCGATAGCGCCCTGTTTGATGGTGATCTTCAACGTGGCGTCGGGCTTCCCGAACGCGTCCTTGGCCAGCCACGTGCCCACGTATCCGGAGGGGATGGGCTTGCCGCCGCTCTTGGAGGGGCGCAGCGTCGCCTCGGAGGAGCCGTCCGTGGTGCTCCAGGCGAGGGTGCCGTCGTTGCCTATCCGCAGCGTCTGCTCGCCGACCGCGCTGCAACTGTCCTCGGGGATGCTGGTGGCGACCTCCTCGTCCTCGATGAGGAGCAGGCTGTCCACCGACTTGAGCTTGGCGGAGTCCTGGCAGAACGAGTCCGAGTCGGAGGTCAGGGTCTCGGCGACGACCGCGCCGACCGGCCCCTGCGAGAGCACGACCCGGCGGATCTTGCCGGTCGACTCGCCGCTCTCCTTGATCTCGCCCTCCCAGGCGCCCAGATACTCGGTGGGCACGTCGCCCGTCGTATCCAGCTTGGTCGCGGACGGATCGGGGCCGTCCGAACCCCCGGTGGGGCCCTTGGAGTTGCCGCCGCCTGATCCGCCCGGGTCCGCGGGCGGGGTGTGGGTCATCTTGTCGTAGTCGGTCTTGGCCCGGTCGCCCTTGTCGTCGTTCTCCTTGACGATGACGAGCGCGGCGACCCCCGCTATGAGGGCGGTGGCGACGGCGGCGGAGATGACGATGAGCGTCTTACGGCGCCGCCGGTTCGGCTTCGGGGGTGTCTGCGACGAGCCGCCCCCGGGTCCGCTCGGCGCACCGGGTCCGTTGGGTGCACCGGGTCCGCTCGGTCCGCCGAACCCGGCGGAAGGCGACCCGGCGGCCGCCCCGAACGAGGTGACCGCGGGCGGCCCAAAGCCATGCGAGGGCGTCGGCGGCTCGCCCTCCGCGCCCGCCTGCGGCGCCTGCGGCGCCTGCGGGGGCGTGGCGTGCGACGGGTAGCCGTACGCCCCGGGGGCGTAGGGCCCGGCGGAACCGGGAGAGTCGGGAGAAGCGCCGCCCGCACCTGCGTGCGGCGGTGTGGCGCTTCCGGGCGCGCCGTGGCCGGGCGTGCCCGCGTGCGGGGCGCCGTGCTCCGGCCCGGCCTGCCCGGCGCCCGCGTGCGGCCCGGCGGACGGTCCGCCGGGTGTTCCGGGCGCGGCGGTGTGCGGGGCGCCGTGGCTTGGCGCGGCGCCACCGGGCGCCTGCGGCGCGGCTGCCTGCGGTGCGCCGGGCGAGCCGCTGGGTGTCGCGTGTGAGGCGCCGTGGCCCGGTGTGGCGCCACCGGGGGCGTTGGGCGAGGCGGCGGAGCCCCCCGCCGCCCCGGCCTGCGGCGGGTTCGCGCTTCCGGGTGTGCCGTGGCCCGCTCCGGCCTGCGGCGCGTCCGCCGATGGCGTGGCGTCCCGCGGCCCGGCGGCCGCCCTGCTGTGCCCTGGGGCGCCCGCCTCGGGCGCGGCGGCCTGCGGGGCGCTGGACTGCCCGGCGGGCCGGCGCGGGTCGGCCGACGGCGCGCCTGCCCGCGGCCCGGCGGCTGGGTCGGGGGTGCCCAGGTCCTCGCCCGCCTGCGGCGCGGCCGGGTGCCCGCCGGGCTGGGCCGGGCCGCCCTGTGCCGCACCCGCCGAGGGCGGAGTGGACGGAGCCGGGGGGAGTGGCGCGGCCGAGGGGCGGGGCGGGGTGGTCGGTGGCGGGGGTGTGGGGGGTTCCGCCGGGGCCAGGGGGTACGACGTGGCCGACGGCGGCGCGGAGGGCGGCGGCGGTACGGCGGGGCCCGTCGCCCCGGCCACGGGCGGTACGGCGGGCCGCGCGGGCACCCCCGGCCCGGCGGGCGTCTCCACCTCCAGCAACTGCACCGCGTGCCGCCCGAGCTGGGCGACGAGCGTGCCCGGCAGCCACGGTTCGCCGTCGTCGTCCGCCCCGGCCGTACGCTCCAGCAGCGCCTCCAGCGAGGGCCGGTCGTCCGGGACCTTCCTCAGGCAGTCGGTGACGAGGTCCCGCAGCCCCTCCGGGAGTCCCTCCAGGTCCGGCTCCTCCTGGGCGATGCGGTACATCACCGCGTGCACCCCGCTGTCGGCCGTGCCGAAGGGCTGACGGCCGGTCGCCGCGTAGGCGAGCACCGAGCCGAGGCAGAAGACGTCGCTGGCCGGGGTGACCCGCTCGCCGCGCACCTGCTCGGGCGACATGAAGCCGGGCGACCCGACGACGGCGCCGCTGCGCGTGAGGATGCCGTCGGTGACGGTCTCCAGCGCCCGCGCGATCCCGAAGTCGATGACGCGCGGACCGTCGATGGTGACCAGGACGTTGGACGGTTTGAGGTCACGGTGGACGAGACCGGCGTCGTGGATGTCGCGGAGCGCCTGCGTCAGGCCGTTGGCCAGGATGCGGACGGTCCGCTCGGGCAGACGGCCCGACTCGGCGACGATCGCGTGCAGGGAGGGGCCGGCGATGTAGCCGGTGGCGACCCACGGGGTGGCGGCCTCGGTGTCGGCGTCCAGCACCGGCGCGGTCCATGTGCCCCCGACCCGCTGTGCGGCCCGCACCTCCTGTTTGAACCGCCGCCGGAATTCGGCCTGTTGGGCGAGCTCGGACTGGACGAGCTTCACCGCCACCGTGCGGCCGCGTGACGAATGAGCCAGGAACACCCGGCCCATGCCACCCGCGCCAAGGCGCCGGAGCAGCCGGTACTCACCGATCCAGCGAGGGTCCTCGGCCCCCAGGTCTTCCATGCGTCGATCGTCCCTTCCCCGTGAATCCCCCTGATCAGCCCCCCGGAGAGAATAAAGGCGGCTGAGAGCGAAGTGGACGACGCGGACGATCCGTTATCGGTTCCGTATCCGTCCTGTGTCACTCCAGAGCCGGAGATACGGAATCCCGGGAGCTGCGGAGGGGACCGCCGGGGGCGAAATCCGGACAGCCGCGCTCCGACCACCTGCGACGGCCACAGGGCCACCACCGCCCGGCAGGATGTCGGCGTACGACCCGAAACCCGGACAGGCTGTCGGTGCCGGGCGCGGGCCCGGGGTCCGTACGCTGGTGCCGCCCCGACCGCGAGCGATGCGAGGTACGAACGTGTCCGTGCAGCCCAGCCCCGACCACGCGGCCGGCGCCGCCGTCAAGGCCGCCGACCGCGCGCATGTCTTCCACTCCTGGTCCGCGCAGGGCCTGATCGACCCCCTCGCCGTCGCGGGCGCCGAAGGCTCGTACTTCTGGGACTACGACGGCAACCGCTACCTCGACTTCTCCTGCCAGCTGGTGAACACCAACATCGGCCACCAGCACCCCAAGGTCGTGGCCGCGATCCAGGAGCAGGCCGCGAAGCTCTGCACCATCGCGCCGGGCTTCGCCGTGGACGTGCGGTCCGAGGCGGCGCGGCTGGTCGCCGAGCGCACCCCGGGCGACCTCGACAAGATCTTCTTCACCAACGGCGGCGCGGAGGCGGTGGAGAACGCGGTCCGCATGGCCCGG
The DNA here is from genome assembly GCF_055597465.1 of Streptomyces yongxingensis. Taxonomy (NCBI): domain Bacteria; kingdom Bacillati; phylum Actinomycetota; class Actinomycetes; order Kitasatosporales; family Streptomycetaceae; genus Streptomyces; species Streptomyces yongxingensis. The sequence goes on along the minus strand of NZ_CM145717.1, from coordinate 5,450,563 downwards.
CTGCACACCGGCCGCGCCAAGGTGCTCTCCGCCTACCGCTCGTACCACGGCGCCACCGCCGCCGCGATCAACCTCACCGGTGACCCCCGCCGCTGGCCCTCCGACACCGCCTCGGCGGGCGTGGTGCACTTCTGGGCGCCGTTCCTCTACCGCTCGCCCTTCCACTCCGACAGCGAGCGGCAGGAGTGCGAGCGCGCGCTGCGCCACCTCGAGGACACCATCGCCTTCGAGGGCCCGCAGACCATCGCCGCGATCATCCTGGAGACCATCCCCGGCACCGCCGGGATCATGGTCCCGCCGCCCGGCTACCTGGCCGGGGTCCGGGAGATCTGCGACCGCTACGGCATCGTGTTCATCCTGGACGAGGTCATGGCGGGCTTCGGCCGCACCGGCCACTGGTTCGCGGCCGACCACTTCGGCGTCACCCCGGACCTGCTGACCTTCGCCAAGGGCGTCAACTCCGGCTATGTGCCGCTCGGCGGCGTCGCGATCTCCGCCGAGATCGCCGCGACCTTCGACCGGCGCCCCTACCCGGGCGGGCTCACCTACTCCGGCCACCCGCTGGCCTGCGCCTCGGCCGTCGCGACGATCAACGCGATGGCGGAGGAGGGGATCGTGGAGAACGCCGCCGCGATCGGGGAGAACGTGATCGGCCCCGGGCTGCGGGAGATCGCCGAGCGCCACCCCTCGGTCGGCGAGGTGCGCGGCCTCGGCGTCTTCTGGGCGCTGGACCTCGTGAAGGACAAGGAGACCCGCGAACCGCTCGTGCCGTACAACGCGGGCGGAGCGGACAACCAGCCGATGGCGGACTTCGCGGCGGCCTGCAAGCGCGGCGGTCTGTGGCCTTTCGTGAACATGAACCGCACCCATGTCGTGCCGCCGTGCACCGTCACCGAGGCCGAGGCCAAGGAGGGTCTGGCGATCCTGGACGAGGCGCTGAACGCGGCCGACGCGCACACCTCGTAGCGGCCGCCGGTACCGGTTTCCCGGCGCTGCCCGTTTGCCTCTGGCCGCTGCCCGACGGCTGCCCGGTGTAGACCACCGCCGCACTCTGCGTGTTCCGCGCAACGGCCCTCGCATATCGTGATGCGAGGGCCGTCCGCTTTCTTACACCGACGGCCGTGGAAGGAGACGGTCCTCGATGCCCGTGCCCGGCACCAGCCCGGTCAAGCGGAACACCCTGCGGCAGCAGATCGCCGACGCGCTCTGTGACGAGGTGCTCGCGGGCAGGCTCCCTGCGGGGCGCCAGTTCACCGTCAAGGAGATCGCCCAGCAGTACGGCGTCTCCGCGACCCCCGTCCGGGAGGCGCTGCTGGACCTGTGCTCCCAGGGGCTGCTCGATGTCGAGGAGCACCGGGGCTTCAAGGTCCACGAGTTCACCATCGACGACTTCCGGCACATGGTGGACGCCCGCACGATGGTGGTGGAGGGCGTCTTCCGGCACTACGTCGAGCAGACGCTGAACAGCATGACCCCGCAGGCGCTGGCCTCGGTGCGGCGGCGGGCCGAGGAGGCCGAGCGGGCCGCCCGCTCCGGTGACCTGGACATCCTCATCGGCTACGACCTGCGCTTCTGGCGGGAGATCTGCGGGCTGGTCGGCAATCCGTACGTGTCGGACTTCCTCCAGCGGCTGCGGGTGCAGACCTGGGTGTTCACGGTGCCGTACCTGCGCCGCGTCCCCGATCTGCGGGGTCTGCTGTGGACGGGGCACTGCGAGCTCACGGCGGCGGTCACCCGTGGGGACCCCCATGACTCGGAGCGGCTCATAGCGGCGTACAACACGCATTTCCGTGCGCTGATCGAGCGGTTGGCGGCGGGGGAGGCGACGCGCTCGCAGAACCGGACGGGGGCCGCGCCGGAAGTCAACTCCCCCTGATCTCGTTCTGAACTCTTCGCGAACTCCACCTGGTCCATGGGCCCCGGCCCCCCAGGGCTGACGTCCCGCACTCTTCGCGCCGCGTACGTGGGGCATTACGCTGGGCCGACCATCGACCGTACGGATACGAGAGTGAGATCGCGTGGCATGTGACCTCTGGCTGGTCCCCCTCGTCGATGTGCTGTGCCACAGCCCCGACAACCCCTTCGCCGAAGAGATCGCCGCGTACGACAAGGCGCTCGGTGATGCCGGTCTGCCGCCCGTGCCCATCTTCAGTTATATGCCGGGTCTTTCCGGGGATGTCGCCCCGGTGGCCGGTTTCGACTACGACGCGCTGCACTTCCTCCGCCGCGCCTATCTGCTCCAGCTGTGCGGACTCGCGGTGACGCCGGTGGACGAACTCGGCGGGGACTACGAGCAGTTGCTGGAGATGTTCGAGCCCACGGCCCAGCAGTCGCATCTGGTGTGGCACTACGACCACGCGGGCGCGTACGTCCCCGTCGACTTCCAGAGCCCGCTGTCCAACGACGAACTCCTCGAGGGCGGCGGCCCGTTGGGCTCCAGCCATGGACTGCTGCGCGAGTTGGAGGCGGTCGCCCCGGCGCTCGGCATCGACCCGTCCAACCCCCCGGCCGCCCCCGCGCCCCCGGCCCGCCCCACGAGCCTGGAGGAGCCGGCGGCGTCGGTCCCGTACGAGGACAGCCCGTTCGCGCGGGAGCGCCATGTGTGGCTGGGCCTGCACGCGGCGGCGACGCGCAGTCTGGGCCAGGGCTCGATGATCGTCTTCAGCTGACCACCGAGCTGACCGCCGTCTCCGGGAGGCCCCGCGGCCGTCTCCGGGACCCCCGACCGTCATCGGCGAGGGCTCCGACGGCCCCGCGGCCGTCATCAGCGGGGCGGCTCGGGAGGACGCTGCCGGGGCATATTGGGCCGGGCGGGGCCCGGCGGCAGCGGAAAGCGGCTCGCGGGGCTCCCGCTGTCCGGACGGGAGCCCTGGGCCATCAGCGACTGCGTGACCAGCGGCGCCGAACCGGACCCGAAGTCCGCCATCCAGCCCGCCGTCTCGGCCCGCACCAGCTCCGACACGTCCTCGCAGAACCGCCGCAGCACCGACAGACACCGCTCCACGGCCTCGCTCGCGGTGCCCTCGGTCGGGCCCAGCACCTCCCGCACGCTCTCCGACGCCCAGTCGAACTGCAGCGCCTCCAGCCGCCGCCGCACCGCCTGCGCCGTGGCCATGTCCCGCATCCAGCCGGACGTCAGCCCGAAGAAGCGGTCGCCGCCGACGCAGGCCACCGCCAGCAGCAGCGCCAGCGCGCCCCAGCCGGCGCCGCCGTCCAGCGTTCCGTTCAGATCCAGCAGCGGCAGTACGGCCCCCACGACCCCCGCCACCGCGGCCCCCACCCGCAGCACCCGGGCGGCCCGCCGCTTCCACACCCGGTCGGCGAGGTACCACCCGGCGACCTCCAGCGCGCCCTCCTCGACCCACTGGTACAGCTCGTCGAGCCGCTCCGCCGGCTCCCCCCAGTCGCCGTGCGGGAAGGGCCGGCCGAGCAGGTCACCCTGTTTCCTCGCACCCTCCTGCCGAGGGAGCCCCTCGGGCTGCATCTCCGGCTGACTCACCGTGCGACTCCCTCTGCGGCGGCGTTTCTCCTGCGCGCGGCTGACGCGCGACCACCATTCCTACCGCCGAACGGCTGGCCACGAGGACCCGATCACCGGATTTCAGCCCGTAAGAGCTGCCCCATCGGGTATAGGGCCGCCCGCTCCTCACCCAAAAGAGTGCCCCCGCTCACGGGGCGTAGGGCCTCGCCCGGGGCTCCCGTCCGAACCGCGCCGAGCCGCGCCGAGCCGCACTCGAGCCGCCCGCGGACCGCCCTCGGACCACCCGCGGACCGCGCAGCGGCCCCCACCGCACAGCGCCCGCCGCCCCAGGCAATAGGCTGCCTACCGTGAAGGTCCTCGTCATCGGCGGCGGCGCCCGCGAACATGCCCTGTGCCGCGCTCTCTCCCTCGACCCCGACGTCACCGCACTGCACTGCGCCCCCGGCAACGCCGGCATCGCCGAGGTGGCCGAGCTGCACGCGGTCGACGCGCTCGACGGTGCCGCCGTCGCCGACCTCGCCGCCTCCCTGGGGGCGGGCCTGGTGGTCGTGGGGCCGGAGGCCCCCCTCGTGGCGGGGGTGGCCGACGCCGTGCGCGAGCGCGGGATCCCGGCCTTCGGGCCGTCCGCGGAGGCCGCGCGGCTCGAGGGCTCCAAGGCGTTCGCCAAGGACGTGATGGCGGCGGCCGGTGTGCCCACCGCCCGCGCCTATGTGTGCACCAGCCCCGCCGAGGTCGACGAGGCGCTGGACGCCTTCGGCCCGCCGTACGTCGTCAAGGACGACGGCCTCGCCGCGGGCAAGGGCGTCGTGGTGACCGAGGACGTCGAGGCCGCCCGGGCGCACGCGCTGGCCTGCGGCCGGGTGGTGATCGAGGAGTTCCTGGACGGCCCTGAGGTCTCGCTCTTCGCGATCACCGACGGCGAGACCGTGGTCCCGCTCCAGCCCGCCCAGGACTTCAAGCGCGCCCACGACGGCGACGAGGGCCCGAACACCGGCGGCATGGGCGCGTACTCCCCGTTGCCCTGGGCGGACCCCGCCCTGGTGGACGAGGTCGTGGCCACGATCTGCCAGCCCACCGTCGACGAGCTGCGCCGCCGCGGCACGCCCTTCTCCGGGCTGCTGTACGCGGGCCTGGCGATCACCTCGCGCGGGGTGCGCGTGATCGAGTTCAACGCGCGCTTCGGCGACCCGGAGACCCAGGTGGTCCTGGCCCGGCTGAAGACCCCGCTGGCCGCGGTGCTGCTCGCCGCCGCCACCGGCCGCCTGGCGGCCGAGCCGCCGCTGCGCTGGAGCGACGGCGCCGCCGTGACCGTGGTCGTCGCCTCGCACAACTACCCGGGCACCCCCCGCACCGGCGATCCCATCACCGGGCTGGACGAGGTGGCCGAGAAGGACGGCCCCAAGACGTACGTCCTGCACGCGGGCACCAAGCGGGACGGCGCGTCCGGTGAGGTGGTGAGCGCGGGCGGCCGGGTGCTCTCCGTCACCGCGACCGGCTCCGACCTGGCGAAGGCGCGCGAGCGGGCCTACCGCGCGGTGGGCCGGATCGGCCTGGAGGGCTCCCACCACCGCTCCGACATCGCGGCGAAGGCGGCCGCCGAAGCGGGCTCGTAACCAGAACCGGAGACGGCTGTAAGAAGTGTCTCAACCGGGGGCTCGAGCGGGCCGGTGAACGGTCCGGAAGGCCGCTTCGGCCTGTTCACACGGGGCCTGGCGTCGCCATCGCGAAGTTCCCGGTTTTGCCCAAGGCCATTCCATTGGGTGAGCGGTTCCGCATCCTGCTGACGCGCGCCCGGCCCCCAACTAGTGTGCCGCTCAGGCGAGGTGCGGCAACTGGCCCACCGGCATTGCGGAGTCGGCGGCCGGTGCGACAGTGGGTGGGGAGAAGACAACGCCGCCGTCGTCCGCTGTTCAAACACCGGCCGGACAGTAGGGGGTGATGAGAACCGTGGCAGGTCCCGAAGCAGGTGCCCTGGCGGCGCGCGCCCGCGCCCTCGCGGTACTGCGCATCCGGAGCACCGCGCTCGCGGTCGCACTCCTCCCGGCCGCCGCCGCCGTCGTGCTGCTGGCCGGAAGCGCCACCGGCAGCATCGGCGGCTCCCAGGACGAGGGCTGGACCGCCCTGCGCTGGGTGGTGACCGGGAGCGCCCTGGTGGTCCTGCTGCTGGCGGCGGCCGTGGCCGCCGTGATCGTCCGGGCCAGGCCCGCGCTCACCCCGACGGTGCCCATCGCCGAGGAAACGGCGCCCGACCTGTACCAGCTCGTCCGCGAACTGGCCGAGCGTCTGGAGGTCCCCGCGCCCTCGGCCATAGCGCTCACCCCCGACTGCGACAGCTGGCTGGAGGACCGTACGCATCCGGCGCACGCCCACCGCCGGGAGCGCCGGGACCGCGGCGCCCTCGCGGTCGAGGAGCCCCGCCCGGTGCGCGGCGCCGGAGGGCCCGGCCCGGCGGCCGGAGCGGACCGGGTCGTGGACCGCCTCGAGCGGCGCGCCCCGCGGGCGCCGGTGCTGGTGATCGGCTCGCCGTTCCTGTGGTGGATGCGGGTCGCCGAGCTGCGCGCGCTGCTCGCCCCGGTGGTCGCGGGCACCGGCCCGTCCGTCCACCCCGACATAGCCTCCGCCCGCCGCTTCGTGCGCGGTCTTGACGCCGCCGTGGCCGTCGCGGCCCGCGGCGGCGAGCCGCCGTCCGGGCCCGCGCCCGCCCTGGTGGCGGCGGTGCGCCGGCCCGCCTTCGCCTTCGTCGGCTGGGTGGCCCGGCTGCTGCTGCGCGGCTGCCGGGACCACGCGGCCGAGATGGAGCGCGCGGTCGCCGCGGCCGCCTCCGAGCGGGCCCAGTCGGTCGACTACGGGCTGCGGATCGTCGCCCAGGAGCAGGTGGGCCTCGCCTACGCGGGCTGGGACCGGCTGCTGACCCGGGTGGCGCTGCCCGCCTGGCGGATGGGCCGCTGGCCCTCCCGGCTGGACGCGGGCGTGGTCTCGGCGCTCACCGAGCTCTCCCGCCGCGACCGGCTCGCCGAGGGGTTCACCTCCCGGCTGAGCGAGCGCCCGGCCTGCGACCTGCTGGAGGAGCCCGGGGCGATGGACGAGGCCACCTCGCTGCTCGCCGCCCGCCTCTTCCACGGCGGCCCGCCGGAGCCGGGCCCCGACTGGTCCCCGGTCGACTGGGGCGCGTATCCGGAGGAGGTCGTGGACCGTAAGTGGCGGCAGGAGGCCGCCCGGCTGAACCGGCTCCTGGACGAGCGGGACGACACCCACGAGCCCGTCGGCGCCGCCCCCGCCCCGGCGGCCCGCGCGAGCGGGCCCGCCCCGGCCACCCTGGCCCGGGTCATCGACCGGCTCACCGCCGCCCCGTCCGGCCCCGCCGACGGCGCCGACGGCGGCGCCCCCCGCCTCGCCGCCCGGCTCAGCGTCGAGGTGGCCCGGGAGGAGGCCGCCGCCACCCGGGCGCACGGCCAGGGCCCCGCGGCGGGGGCCGAGGGGCCCGCGGGCGGCTCCGGCGGCGACCCGTGGATCGACGGCTTCGCCCCGGCGTTCCCGCTCCAGCCGCCCCGCACCGGCCGGGAGCTGCTCGCCGACCACGTCACCGCCATGGTCTGCTGCGCCGCCGTGGACACCGCGGGCGCGGCCCCCGGCCTCGACTGGCTCGACGGGCCCGCGCTGCTCGTCGGCGGGCGGCGGCGGGCCGATCTGGCCCATCCGGTGCTGAGCCTGGTGGAGGACGGCGACGACGGACCGCTGCGCGCCTGGCTCGGCGAGGTGGGGGTCCGCCCGGAGAAGCCCGTCCGGCTGGTGTAGCGGCGCATAGTCCGCCGAATACCGCTCCTATGTCCACCCTTGTCGCGCGTTCGGTGTCTGTTCCGGCAAATTAGCGACTATCGGTGACGGAGTGGGTGCGTAATGTGATGTGCTGGGACCGGTCGCTGTCGCCCGGCCCAGGAGTTCCGGCCCAACCGGCCCGAACCGCGAGACCGGCCCCGTAGCCCGGCCCACAAGGCCGGACCCGCGGCGGTGCGGTGTGCGAGGACAGCGAGGCGAGGCGCCGCCGGGTACGCAGGGAGGGGAGCAGTTGTGGGGACGGACCAGATCCGGCGCTGGGAGTCGGGAGCGCTCGCTCACGCGGTGACGGATCCTTTCGGCCAGGGCCCGCTGCCCTGGCTGCGCGACAGTGAGAACTACTTCGACGACACCGGCCGGGTGGTCCCGTGGTACGTCGACCAGGTCCATCTCTCCGGGGCCGACGCCCGGGCGCCCGGGCGGGCCGGCGAGAGGGGCCCCGCCAGGATCCCCGGCCCGCGCACCGCCGACGATGTCCACCGGCAGATCAAGGGCTTCCCCTCCACTTCCGCCGCGGCCCCCGGTGAGGCCATCGACTTCCGGATCACGGTGGACCCGCCCCAGCAGTTCAGCGTCGACATCTACCGCATCGGCTACTACGACGGCACCGGCGCGCTGAAGATCACCACCAGCCCCCGGCTGTCCGGGATCGTCCAGCCGCCCCCGCTCACCGCCGACCGCACCGTCTCCTGCCACCACTGGTGGCTGTCCTGGCGGATGCAGATCCCCTCGTACTGGAAGCTCGGCGCGTATGTCGCGGTGCTGACCACCCTGGACGGCTACCGCAGCCACATCCCGTTCACCGTCCGCGACAGCCGCCCCGCCGACCTCCTCCTCGTCCTGCCGGACCTCACCTGGCAGGCGTACAACCTCTACCCGGAGGACGGCCGGACCGGCGCCAGCCTCTACCACGCCTGGGACGAGCGGGGAAAGCTGCTCGGCGAGTCGGAGGCGGCCACCACGGTCTCCTTCGACCGGCCGTACGCGGGCGCGGGGCTGCCCCTCCACGTGGGGCACGCGTACGACTTCATCCGCTGGGCCGAGCGCTACGGCTACGACCTGGCCTACGCCGAGATGCGCGACCTGCACGCGGGCGGCGTCGACCCCACCCGCTACCGGGGGCTGGTCTTCCCCGGCCATGACGAGTACTGGTCGGCGCCGATGCGCCGCACCGTGGAGGCGGCCCGCGACAGCGGCACCTCGCTGGTCTTCCTCTCCGCGAACACCATGTACTGGCAGGTCGAGCTCGCCCCCTCGCCCTCCGGCCCGCACCGGCTGCTGACCTGCCGCAAGCGCCGCGGCCCCGGCCGCTCGGCGCTCTGGCGGGAGACCGCACCCGAGCAGCAGCTCATCGGCATCCAGTACGCGGGCCGGGTGCCCGAGCCGAGCCCGCTGATCGTGCGCAACGCCGGCCACTGGCTGTGGGAGGCCACGGGCGCGGAGGAGGGCGACGAGCTTCCCGGCCTGGTCGCCGGCGAGGCCGACCGCTACTTCCCCCGCACCGCCCTCCCCGACCACCTCCGCCGCATCCTCCTGGCCCACTCGCCGTACGAGGACGCGGAGGGGGTCATCCGCCACCAGGAGACGTCGATCTACCGGGCCCCGAGCGGCGCGCTGGTGTTCGCGTCGGGGACGTTCGCGTGGTCCCCCGCGCTGGACCGTCCGGGGCATACGGACGAGCGGGTCCAGAAGGCCACGGCGAATCTGCTGGACCGGATCTGCAAACGGGGATGAGGCAGTGTCCGGCGAACCACGGATGCTTTCCCCTTCCCGCCCCTTCCCGCTACCAGGGGCTCCGCCCCTGGACCCCCGGGATCCCCGCGGCGGAGCCGCATATCGATGCTCAGCCCGCCGCAGGCGTCACGATCCGCCGGGCGTCGCTTGGCCTGCGGCCGGTGGAGGGCGGCTTTCCGCTCCTCGTCCTGCTGGGCAGGGGGCTCTCCGCCTCTGGACGCCGGGGTCTGGGGCGGAGCCTCAGTTTCGGGGAGGGGCGGGGTGGGGGGGGGCAGTCCGCCGCAGGTGTCGCGGTCCGTCGGGCGCTGTTTGGCACCCGTGGCCGGTGCGGGGGGCTTCCCTCTCCCCGCACCGCTACCAGGGGCTCTCCGCCTCTGGACGCCGGGGTCTGGGGCGGAGCCTCAGTTTCGGGGAGGGGCGGGGTGGGGAACAGCCCGCCGCAGGCGGCGCGATCCGCCGGACGCACCCCCTACGCCACCGGGGCCAGGGGCGGGGCCTTCCGTATGCCGAAGCGATGCCGTAGCGCCGACAGGGCCGCCAGGTAGCCGCACATCCCATGGACCCCCGGCCCCGGTGGGGTCGCCGACGAGCAGAGGAAGAGGCCGGGCAGCGGGGTGCGGTACGGATCGAAGCGGGGCACCGGCCGGGCGAGGCTCTGCCAGATCGTCATCGCGCCCGAGCCGATGTCCCCGCCCACGTCGTTGGGGTCGTAACGCTCCAGGTCCCGCCCCGACATCCCACGCGCCGCGAGCACCGTGTCGCCGAAGCCGGGGGCGTACGTCTCGATCCGGGAGCGGATCAGCTCCACCGGGTCGGTGTCGTCGCCGTTCGGCATGTGGGCGTAGGCCCATACCGGGCGCCTGCCGGGCCGGGCGCGCCCGGGGTCGGTGACGGCCGGGTCGACGAGCAGGACGAAGGGCGCCCGGCTGCGTATCCCGCGCGCCGTCCGGTTCTCCTCCCGGACCAGCTCGGCATGGGTGCCGCCCAGGTGTACGGTCCCGGCGCGGCCCACGGCGGGGTCGGCCCACGGGATCGGCTCGCTGACCAGGAAGTCGGCCTTGGCGGCGGCCGGGCCGTAGCGGAACCGCCGCAGCGCCCGGACATAGCGGTCGGGCAGCGCGCGCCCGGCGATGTCCAGCAGCCCCGGGACACCGGTGTCGAGCAGCACCGCGCGATACCCGTCCAGCTCGCCGAGGTCGCCGATCGCGCACCCGGTGTGGAAGGTGCCGCCGTGCGCGGTGATGTCGTCCACCATGGCCTCGGCGATCCGGGCGCTGCCGCCGCGCGGCAGCGGCCAGCCGGGGCCGTGGGCCAGATGCCCGAGGAGGGCCGCCACCGCACCCCCGGCCAGGCTGGGCAGCTCGCCCACCGCATGGGCGGCGACCCCGGTGAGCAGGGCGGGCGCCGCCTCACCGGTGAAGCGGACGGCACCGAGCCCGGTGCCGTGCACGAGGATCCGCGTGGCCAGCAGCAGCGGTGCCACCGGATCGCGAGGGAGGGCGCGCTGCCCGGAGAGGATGAAGTCGACCACGCCCTCGCTGTGCCGCACCAGCGGTGCCATCAGCAGCCGCCAGCGCTCCCCGTCCGGGCCGAGCCCGGCGCAGGTGGTCTCCAGATCGCGGTGGGCGAGCGCGGCGCGGCCGCCGTCCAGCGGATGGGCGTAGGAGACCTCGGGCGTCAGCAGCTCCACCCCGCGCGCGGCCAGGCCGAACTCGCGGAAGAAGCGGGAGGCGGGCGCCATGGGGTGGACCGCCGAGCAGATGTCGTGGGCGATCTCCGGGTCGAGGAGCGGCTGGGTGCGCAGCCCGCCGCCCAGGGCGGCGGCGGCCTCGTACACCACCACCCGCAGCCCGGCGCGGGCCAGGGTGACGGCGGCGGCGAGCCCGTTGGGCCCGCTGCCCACGATCGCCGCGTCGGCCATCCCGCACCTCCCCGCCGCCCCCGTCTGTGTCCTGCCGCACGAGTTCCTCGTACGCCGTGTTCGAACCGGCCGGAAGCGGAACCCGGAGCGCGGCACCCCTGCGGCTCCGCGCCCCGCCGCAGGTCGCCGCCGTTCAGTGCGGCAGAATCGAGGGGGCTTGGACAAAAACACCAGGAGGAAGCGTGTCCGGATTCGTCGAGAAGCCCGAGCCGGTCGAGGTTCCGGGCCTTCAGCACCTGCACACCGGCAAGGTGCGCGACCTCTACCGGAACGAGCGCGGTGAGCTCGTCATGGTCGCCAGCGACCGGATCTCCGCCTACGACTGGGTCCTGCCGACCGAGATCCCCGAGAAGGGCAAGATCCTCACCCAGCTCTCCCTCTGGTGGTTCGATCTGCTCGCCGACCTCGTCCCCAACCACGTCCTGTCCACCGAGCTGCCCCCCGGCGCCCCCGCCGACTGGGAGGGCCGGACCCTGGTGTGCCGGTCGCTGCGGATGGTCCCGGTCGAATGCGTGGCGCGCGGCTATCTGACCGGCTCCGGCCTGGCCGAGTACCGCGAGACCCGTACGGTGTGCGGAATCGCCCTCCCCGAGGGGCTGACCGACGGTTCCGAGCTGCCCTCCCCGATCTTCACCCCGGCCACCAAGGCCGAGGTCGGCGAGCACGACGAGAACGTGGCGTACGAGGAGGTGGCCCACCGCATCGGCGCCGAGCCCGCCGCCCAGCTTCGCCAGGCCACCCTCGCCATCTACCACCGGGCCCGGGAGATCGCCCGCGCGCGGGGGATCATCCTCGCCGACACCAAGTTCGAGTTCGGCTACGCGGAGGCGACCCTGGGCGTGGAGAGCGCCGAGCCGGTGCTCGCCGACGAGGTGCTGACCCCGGACTCCTCCCGCTTCTGGCCCGCCGACCAGTGGGAGCCCGGCCGAGCGCAGCCGTCCTTCGACAAGCAGTACGTCCGCGACTGGCTGACCTCCCCGGCCTCCGGCTGGGACCGCGCCGGCGAGCAGCCGCCGCCCCCGCTCCCGGAGGAGGTCGTCGAGCGGACGCATGCGAAGTACGCGGAGGCTTACGAGCTGCTGACCGGCACCGGCTGGAAGTAGGCCGGAGGCCGACCAGCGGGACGGAAGAAACGACGCGAGGGCCCCGGCCGATCGGCCGGGGCCCTCGCGTTCACCGAGCGGACGACGAGGCTCGAACTCGCGACCTCAACCTTGGCAAGGTTGCGCTCTACCAACTGAGCTACGTCCGCCTGCGCCGGACTTTTCCGCTCCGACGCGCCTCTACTATAACCAAACCCTCGACCGGTGAACTACCACCCCGGGTACGGAGCCCGCTCCGGGGCCCCTCCTGGCGGCGGTGAAGCCGCTCGGAGCCGCTCCGCGACGGAGGCGCCCCGTCCGCCGCCGGCTCCAGCGGCATGGGCCTGTTGCGGCGGCATGCGCCCGAAAACGCCTGAGGCGCCGGTCGATTCGACCGGCGCCTCAGATCTGGAGCGGACGACGAGATTCGAACTCGCGACCCTCACCTTGGCAAGGTGATGCTCTACCAACTGAGCCACGTCCGCATGCCTCCGACCGGCTTTCACCGATCGGCGCGTGCATCACTCTACCTGATCCTCGTCAACAAGAGGCCGATAGGCGATGAGAGCGGGTGACAGGGATCGCACACTGCGCCTCCCCCTTGGAAAGGGGGCGCTCTACTACTGAGCTACACCCGCATGGTGTCTTCCTCGGGGTTTCGGCCTTTCGGCCTCGCCCCTCGGCGTGCTCCAGACTTTAGCGGATCACCCGGGGTGGTGTGCAACTCGGCTGAACGGGTGCCTCAGGCCGACTCGTCGAAGGCTTCGTAGACCTTCTTGGGGATCCGGCCGCGCGGCGGCACCTCCATGCCGTTCGACCGGGCCCAGGCGCGCACCGCGGCCGGGTCCGGGGCGACGGCGGTGCGGCGGTACGTCTTGCCCGAGCGGGCCCGCTTGCGGCCGGCCTCCACGTACGGCGCGAGAGCGTCGCGCAGTTTCGACGCATTGGCAGAGTTGAGGTCGATCTCGTACAACTTGCCGTCGAGTCCGAACGTGACCGTCTCTTCCGCTTCGCCTCCTTCGAGATCGTCGGAGAGCGTGACTACTACGCGCTGCGCCACGGATATCGGTCCTTTCGGGCTGCATCGATGCGTTGACGTGCAAAGATGCCAGCTGTCCAGTTGTGTCCAGCAATGCTTTTTCATTTGTACAGTGACTGGCATTGCATTGTGAACCCCAGTAATTCCATCCGCGTGTCACGCCGCGATCGGCACCATACGTTTTTCCCTGACCTTTCCCCGTCGGTTGCCACCGACGATGCTTAAACGTGACCGAACCCTTGCATATCTACTCGCGTAGATTTTTGGCCGGGGTACGCTTGGGCACCGCCTTACGCACCAGCACCACACCACCGGGAGTGCCAGTGGCACGCGTCGTAGTCGACGTCATGCTCAAGCCGGAGATCCTCGACCCCCAGGGCCAGGCGGTGCAGCGAGCACTGCCCCGCCTCGGTTTCGACGGGATCGCCGACGTCCGTCAGGGCAAGCGCTTTGAACTCGAGGTGGAGGGCCCGGTCGATGACGCCGCCCTCGCCCGTATCCACCAGATCGCCGAGACCTTTCTGGCGAACACCGTGATCGAGGACTTCTCCGTGAAGGTCGAGGTCGGCGAGGGCGCCGACGCCACTGCCGTGAAGGCGGAGTCGTGACCGCACGCGTCGGAGTCATCACCTTCCCCGGCACGCTCGACGACCGCGACACCCAGCGCGCGGTCCGCACCGCCGGGCTGGAAGCCGTCCCGCTGTGGCACCGCGACAAGGACCTCAAGCAGGTCGACGCGGTGATCCTGCCGGGCGGCTTCTCCTATGGCGACTATCTGCGGGCCGGAGCGATCTCCCGCTTCTCCCCGGTAATGGAGTCGGTGATCGGCCAGGCGAAGGCCGGTATGCCGGTGCTTGGCATCTGCAATGGCTTCCAGGTACTCACCGAGACCCATCTCCTCCCCGGTGCGATGCTGCGGAACAACCACCTGCACTTCATCTGCCGTGATCAGAAGTTGCGAGTGGAAAACGCGGAGACCGCCTGGACCCGCTCCTATGAGCAGGGTCAGGAGATCAACATCCCGCTGAAGAACATCGACGGCCGCTATGTCGCCGATGAGCGCGTCCTCGATGAACTCGAGGCCGAGGGACGCGTCGTCTTCCGCTATCAGGAGCTCAACCCCAACGGCTCGCTCCGCGACATCGCCGGTATCTGCAATGCGGCGGGCAATGTCGTCGGCCTCATGCCCCACCCCGAGCACGCCGTCGAACCCCTGATCGGCACCGGTCGCACCGACGGTCTCGGATTCTTCACCTCGATCCTCAAGAGGCTGGTCAGCGCATGACCCTGGACACCACCAAGCACGCGGCGCAGACCCCGGAGGCCGAGCAGCCCTGGGCCGAGCTCGGTCTCAAGCAGGACGAGTACGAGCGCGTCCGCGCCATCCTGGGCCGCCGCCCCACCGGCGCCGAACTCGCGATGTACTCCGTCATGTGGTCCGAGCACTGCTCGTACAAGTCGAGCAAGGTCCATCTGCGGCAGTTCGGCGAGAAGGCCCCCGAGAGCGACGCCCTGCTCGTCGGCATCGGCGAGAACGCGGGCGTGGTCGACGTCGGCCAGGGCTACGCGGTCACCTTCAAGGTCGAGTCGCACAACCACCCCTCGTACGTCGAGCCCTACCAGGGCGCGGCCACCGGCGTCGGCGGCATCGTCCGCGACATCCTCGCCATGGGCGCCCGCCCGGTGGCCGTGATGGACCCGCTGCGCTTCGGTGCCGCCGACCACCCCGACACCAAGCGGGTGCTGCCCGGTGTGGTCGCGGGCATCGGCGGTTACGGCAACTGCCTGGGCCTGCCCAACATCGGCGGCGAGGTCGTCTTCGACCCGTGCTACCAGGGCAATCCGCTGGTCAACGCGTTGTGCGTGGGCGTGATGAAGCATGAGGACATCCACCTCGCCAAGGCGTCCGGCACCGGCAACAAGGTGATCCTCTACGGCGCCCGCACCGGTGGCGACGGCATCGGCGGCGTCTCCGTGCTGGCCTCGGAAACGTTCGATGACAGCAAGCCCACCAAGCGTCCCGCCGTCCAGGTCGGCGACCCCTTCCAGGAGAAGCTGCTCATCGAGTGCACCCTGGAGGTCTTCAAGGAGGACCTGGTCGAGGGCATCCAGGACCTCGGCGGCGCGGGCCTGTCCTGCGCCACCAGTGAGCTCGCCAGCGCCGGCTCCGGCGGCATGCGGGTCGAGCTCGACACCGTGCCGCTGCGCGACTCCTCGCTCTCCCCCGAGGAGATCCTGATGAGCGAGTCGCAGGAGCGCATGTGCGCGATCGTGAAGCCCGAGAAGGTCGACCGCTTCCTGGAGATCTGCGAGAAGTGGGACGTCATCGCCACCGTCATCGGTGAGGTCACCGACGGCGAGCGGCTGGAGATCTACTGGCACGGCGAGCAGATCGTGGACGTCCCGCCGCGCACCGTCGCCCACGAGGGCCCGGTCTACGAGCGCCCCTATGCCCGCCCCACGTGGCAGGACGCGCTCCAGGCCGACGACGCGGGCAAGCTGCCGCGCCCGGCCACGGCCGAGGAACTGCGCGAGCAGGTCCTCAAGGTGATCGGCTCCCCGAACCAGTCGTCCAAGTCCTGGATCACGGATCAGTACGACCGCTTCGTGCAGGGCAACACGGTCCTCGCCCAGCCCGAGGACTCCGGCATGGTCCGGGTGGACGAGGAGACGGGCCTCGGCGTGGCCGTCGCCACGGACGGCAACGGCCGCTACGCCAAGCTGGACCCGTACGCGGGGGCGCAGCTCGCGCTCGCCGAGTCGTACCGCAATGTGGCCGCGTCCGGCGCCAAGCCGCTGGCCATCTCCAACTGCCTCAACTTCGGCTCGCCGGAGGACCCCGCGGTCATGTGGCAGTTCGCGGAGGCCACCCGCGGCCTCGCGGACGGCTGTCTGACCCTGGGCACCCCGGTCACCGGCGGCAATGTGTCGCTGTACAACCAGACCGGGGAGGTGGCCATCCACCCGACGCCGGTCGTCGCCGTCCTCGGTGTGATCGACGATGTGGCCCGCCGCACCCCGATCGCCTTCGCGGAGGAGGGCCAGCTCCTTTACCTGCTGGGCGACACCGCGGCGGAACTGGGCGGCTCGGCCTGGTCCCAGGTGATCCACGACCACCTGGGCGGACTGCCGCCGAAGGTGGACCTGGAGCGGGAGCGGCTGCTCGCCGAGATCCTGATCTCGGCCTCGCGCGACGGCATGGTGGACGCGGCCCACGACCTGTCCGACGGCGGTCTGATCCAGGCGCTCGCCGAGTCGTGTCTGCGTGGGGACAAGGGCGCCCGGATCGTCGTCCCCGACGGTCTGGACCCCTTCGTCCTGCTGTTCTCCGAGTCCGCGGGCCGGGCGATCGTCGCCGTACCGCGCAGCGAGGAGGTCCGCTTCAACGACATGTGCGGGGCCCGGGGGCTTCCGGCCGCCCGTATCGGCGTGGTCGACGGCGACGCGATCGACGTCCAGGGGCAGTTCTCCATCCCGCTGGCCGAGCTGAGGGAGTCGTACGAGGCGACGATCCCGGGTCTGCTGGCCTGAGGACGCATGCCGTACGGCCCGCTCCCCGACGCCGGGGAGCGGGCCGTACGGTCCGTTCGGGCCTGGTGGGGCTCACTTCCCCCAGAAGGCATCGGTGGCGTCGATGTCCTCGACGCACTGGTCGATGTCGCTGATCTTCCCGCCGACGATGGTGAAGAACAGCCCGGTCTTCATGTCCAGCGTACGGTTGCCGCGCTCGGCGCGGACGCGGTGGCCGGAGATCACATGCCCGCGCCCGTCGGGCATCACCGTCTCCAGATCGACCCGCAGGGTGCCACCGGTCTCCTCGAACTCGGTGCGGTACAGCCGCATGCACGCGTCCCGGCCCTTGTGGTGTCCGGAGATCATGTTGTCACCGGGCACATGCTGCATGACGTCCGCCGTCAGCAGCGTGGAGAGGGTGTCCAGGTCGCCCTGCTGGAACGCGGTGCACGCCCGGCGCACCACGGCGGCATCGGGGTGCTCGCCCATGGTCAGTCACACCTTTCGTGCTGATTGGTGCCTCTCTATCCCCTTCCTCCATCCTCCGTCCGCCCCGCCGGGCTGTCGACATTCTTTGGGCTCGGTTCTCCCCCAGCTACCGCTGGGAGGTTCCCCCGGCCGGAAGTAGGCTCGGCGCCATGCCGCCTCGTGCCCGTGCCCGCAGCTATGACCCCGCCAAGACCAGGACCGCCGTGATCGCGCAGCTCCGGCAGGTGCGGAAGGTGGCCGGGGGGCTGGACGAGACCGCCCTGGGCGCCCCCACCCGGCTCGGCGACTGGACGGTCCGGGAGCTGATCGCGCATCTGGCGATGGCCGTGACGTCCGTCGTACGGCTCCTGGAGCGGCCCGCGCCGCCCGCGCGCGAGGTCACCGTCACCGGCTGGGCCTCGGCGGTGGCCGGGCATTCGGGGCCGATCGACGAGGAGACGCGGGCTCTCACGGCGGACGCGAAACCGGGCGAGCTGCTGGAGCGCGCCGAGGCCCGGTTCGCCGAGGTGGCCGCCGTCGCGCCCGCCGACCGGCTGCTGGCCGCCCGTGTCGGGGCGATGCGGCTGGACGACTACCTCGTCACCCGCTGTGTGGAGCTGGTGGTCCACGCCGACGATCTGGCGGCCGCCACCGGCGTCCCCGTGTCGCACGACCGCCAGGCGCTGGCCACCGCCACCCGCGTGCTCGCCGACGCCCTCGCGGCGCAGGCGCCCGGCGGCTCGGTCGAGGTCCGGATCCCGCCGTTCGCCGTGATCCAGTGCGTCGAGGGCCCCCGGCACACCCGTGGCACCCCGCCGAACGTCGTCGAGACCGATCCGCCGACCTGGATCCGCCTCGCCACGGGCCGTCTGACCTGGGCCGAGGCCCTGGAGTCCGCGCCGCTGACCGCGAGCGGCGACCGCGCCGACCTCTCCGCCCACCTTCCGGTGCTCGGCTGACGGGCCCGAGATGTGATCCTTGCCTCGGACAGGCATCCCCGCCCCCGGCCGTGCGCAGGTCGGGTGCGGGTCCCGGGGGTTCGCGAGCGGCGCCGAGAATGTGACTTACGCCCTCCTGACGGGTCCCTCGTTCGGAGGCACCGCTGAACTGGCCTAGACTCGATGACGTGCCACGTGGTGACGGACGACTCAGCCACGACCTGCTCCCCGGTGAGAAGGGCCCCCAGGACGCTTGCGGCGTCTTCGGAGTCTGGGCACCGGGAGAAGAGGTCGCCAAACTCACCTATTTCGGGCTGTACGCACTGCAGCACCGTGGACAGGAGTCCGCGGGCATCGCGGTGAGCAACGGCTCCCAGATTCTCGTCTTCAAGGACATGGGCCTGGTCTCACAGGTCTTCGACGAGACCTCCCTCGGCTCCCTCACGGGCCATATCGCGGTCGGTCACGCCCGCTACTCCACCACCGGAGCCTCGGTGTGGGAGAACGCGCAGCCGACGTTCCGGGCGACCGCCCACGGCTCGATCGCGCTGGGCCACAACGGGAACCTGGTCAACACCGCCGAGCTGGCGGAGCTGGTCGCGGCCCTGCCCCGCGACGGCGGCCGGGCCACCCAGGTGGCGGCCACCAACGACACCGACCTGATCACCGCCCTGCTCGCGGGCCAGGTGGACGAGGACGGCAAGCCGCTGACCGTCGAGCAGGCGGCCCCCATCGTCCTGCCCAAGGTCAAGGGCGCTTTCAGCCTCGTCTACATGGACGAGCACACGCTGTACGCGGCGCGCGACCCCCAGGGCATCCGCCCGCTGGTCCTCGGCCGCCTCGAGCGCGGCTGGGTGGTGGCCTCCGAGACCGCCGCCCTGGACATCGTGGGCGCGTCCTTCATCCGTGAGATCGAGCCCGGCGAGATGGTCGCCATCGACGAGAACGGGCTGCGCTCCACCGTCTTCGCCGAGGCCCGCCCCAAGGGCTGTGTCTTCGAGTACGTGTACCTGGCCCGCCCCGACACCGACATCGCGGGGCGGAACGTGTACCTCTCCCGGGTCGAGATGGGCCGCCGGCTGGCCAAGGAGGCCCCGGCCGAGGCCGACCTGGTCATAGCGACGCCCGAGTCCGGCACCCCGGCCGCCGTCGGCTACGCCGAGGCCAGCGGGATTCCGTACGGCTCCGGGCTGGTCAAGAACAGCTATGTGGGCCGGACCTTCATCCAGCCCTCGCAGACCATCCGGCAGCTCGGCATCCGGCTCAAGCTGAACCCCCTCAAGGAGGTCATCCGGGGCAAGCGCCTGGTGGTCGTCGACGACTCGATCGTCCGCGGCAACACCCAGCGCGCCCTGGTGCGGATGCTCCGCGAGGCCGGGGCCGCCGAGGTCCACATCCGGATCTCGTCCCCGCCGATCAAATGGCCGTGCTTCTTCGGCATAGATTTCGCCACCCGCGCCGAGCTGATCGCCAACGGTCTCTCGGTCGAGGAGATCGGCAAGTCGCTGGGCGCCGACTCGCTGGCGTACATCTCCACCGACGGCATGATCGAGGCGACCACGATCGCCAAGCCGAATCTGTGCCGGGCCTGCTTCGACGGTGAGTACCCGATGGACCTGCCGGATCCGGAGCTGCTGGGCAAGCACCTCCTGGAGTCCGAGACGCAAGGGCAGAGCAGCGGTGACGCCGACGGTGTGACGACGCTGACCGCCGGTGTCGGCGGCGCCGACGCCCTGCGCCGTCCCTGAGCGCCGCCTGCCCGTCATCCCCGATACGAAAGATCTCAACGTCATGTCCGAGTCCGGGTCCACCTACGCCGCCGCGGGCGTCGACATCGAGGCGGGCGACCGCGCCGTCGAGCTGATGAAGGAGTGGGTCAAGAAGGCGAGCCGGCCCGAGGTCGTGGGCGGCCTCGGCGGTTTCGCCGGGCTCTTCGACGCCTCCGCCCTGGCCCGCTACCAGCGTCCGCTGCTCGCCTCCGCCACCGACGGGGTCGGTACCAAGGTGGACATCGCCCGGCGGATGGGCGTGTACGACACCATCGGCCGCGACCTGGTCGGCATGGTCGTGGACGACCTGGTGGTCTGCGGTGCCGAGCCGCTGTTCATGACCGACTACATCTGCGTCGGCAAGGTCTACCCGGAGCGCGTCGCCGCCATCGTCAAGGGCATCGCCGAGGGCTGCACCCTCGCCGGCTGCGCCCTGGTGGGCGGCGAGACCGCCGAGCACCCGGGGCTGCTGGGCGCGGATGACTTCGATGTGGCCGGGGCCGGTACGGGCGTGGTCGAGGCCGATCGGGTACTGGGCGCGGATCGTATCCGAACGGGTGATGTGGTGATCGCCATGGCATCGTCCGGACTTCACTCGAACGGGTACTCACTCGTCCGCCATGTGCTCTTCGACCGGGCCGGCTGGGCGCTGGACCGCGAGGTACCGGAGCTCGGCCGGACGCTGGGGGAGGAGCTGCTGGAGCCCACCCGGATCTACTCGCTGGACTGCCTGGCCCTCACCCGCACCACCGATGTGCACGCCTTCTCGCACATCACCGGCGGCGGGCTCGCCAACAACCTCGCGCGGGTCATCCCCGACGGGCTGCGCGCGGTCGTGGACCGCTCGACCTGGACCCCCGGCGCGATCTTCGAGCTGGTCGGCGAGGCCGGCTCGGTCGAGCGCCTGGAGCTGGAGAAGACCCTCAACATGGGCGTTGGCATGATGGCCGTGGTCCCGGCGGACTCCGTGGATGTGGCGCTCACCACGCTCGCCGACCGCGGCGTCGATGCCTGGGTCAGCGGTGAGATCACCGCGCGCACGGCCGGGGACGCGGAGGCGGTGACGCTGACCGGTGACCATGCGGGCTGAGGCGGCCGCGCCGCCCGCGCGGACAGCACAGAAGCCGGCCCGAGGCGGGTGCCCCGGACCGGTGGAGGTGTGCGGCGATAAGCCGAGCGCCTGGAACGAGTGGTTCAGGCGCGGCGACGCTGCGGGGACGGATCGGACTGTTCGTCGTCCTCGTCCTCATCGTCGTTGTACAGATCCGCGTACTGTGCGTACGGGTCGTCGTCCAGCTCATCGTCCTCGAACCGCTCGCCATTCGGCGGCTGGTTCGATGTCGATGCGCCCAGCTCCTCGGCCAGGCGTGAGAGATCCGTCCCACCGCTGTTGTACTTCAGCTGGCGGGCGACCTTCGTCTGCTTGGCCTTGGCCCGGCCGCGCCCCATGGCTCGACCCCCTCAACGACGGGGCTCGACGGCCCCAGAGTCTTGACACGCGTTCACGTTCATAAATCGGAGCGGACTCTCAGAAGAGAGACCGGTCCGTAGGGCTTCAACGGTACCTGCTTCTGTGGCCATACGGTACGTCGCCCACACGACGTGCCACGAGGCAGAACCCGCGAGGAGCCCGTTCCTCGCTGGTCAGCTGCGATTTTAACGTGTCTTGTGCGCCGACCCGCCGACGGGCCGTGAGGGATCTCTCCCCGATGGCTCCCAGGGGGCTCTCATGTCCCCCGTACGCGGCCTCCGGCAAAGGATCCCGCACGGCCCGTCCGCACGGCCTCACATCGCTCCTCAGACGCTCTCAGGCGCTTCCCAAGGCCCTCGGGCGCCCCGTGGCCCATGCCGGTGGCATCTGCCCGGCCACGGCTCAGACCTCATGGCCCTCCGCCATCCGGTGCTCGGCCAGCCGGTCGGCGGCCGCGGCCGGCGGGATGCCGTCGGTCCGTGCCCGATCGAATATGGCCAACGTCGTGTCGAAGATCTTCGCCGCTTTGGCCTTGGCCCGGTCGAAGTCGAAACCGTGCAGCTCATCGGCCACCTGGATGACACCACCGGCGTTCACCACGTAGTCCGGCGCGTAGAGGATGCCGCGGCCGTCCAGGTCCTTCTCGACGCCCGGGTGGGCCAACTGGTTGTTGGCCGCGCCACACACCACCTTCGCGGTCAGGACGGGCACCGTGGCATCGTCCAGGGCGCCACCCAGCGCACACGGGGCGTAGACGTCCAGGTCGGCGCGGATCAGCGCCTCGGTGTCCCGGACCGCCTGGACGCGGGGGTGGCGGGCCAGCACGCGGTCCACCGACTCGGTGCGCACATCCGTGACCACGACCTCGGCGCCGTCCTCCAGCAGGTGCTCCACCAGGTGGTGGCCGACCTTGCCGACCCCCGCGATGCCGACCCGGC
The DNA here is from genome assembly GCF_055597465.1 of Streptomyces yongxingensis. Taxonomy (NCBI): domain Bacteria; kingdom Bacillati; phylum Actinomycetota; class Actinomycetes; order Kitasatosporales; family Streptomycetaceae; genus Streptomyces; species Streptomyces yongxingensis. The sequence continues at coordinate 5,428,375 of NZ_CM145717.1, read as the reverse complement.
GGCCGCGCAGCGTGGGCGCGCCCCAGGACGCCTGGGCGCTCGCCCGCATCCCCTGGAAGACGCCGAAGGCGGTCAGCACCGAGGAGTCCCCGGCGCCGCCGTTCTCCGGGGAGCGGCCGGTGGTCCAGGGGCACTCCCGGGCGACGACGTCCATGTCGGCCACATAGGTGCCCACGTCACAGGCGGTGACGTAGCGACCGCCGAGGGAGGCCACGAAGCGGCCGTAGGCGAGCAGCAGCTTCTCGGTCTTGATCTCCTCGGGATCGCCGAGGATCACGGCCTTGCCACCACCGTGGTCGAGCCCGGCGAGCGCGTTCTTGTAGGACATGCCGCGGGCGAGGTTGAGCGCGTCGAGGAGCGCCGCTTCTTCGGGGTGCTCCTCGGAGGCGTAGGCGTGGAAGCGGGTGCCGCCGAGCGCCGGGCCCAGGGCGGTGGAGTGGATGGCGATGACGGCCTTCAGGCCGCTCTCCCGGTCCTGGCAGAGCAGCACCTGCTCATGCCCGCCGAGATCGGAGCGGAAGAGTGTCGAAAGCGGTGAGAGAGGGTTCGGCACGCGACTCTCCGTCGGACCGTCGGCGCTGACGGTGTGACGTACGTCGGTCACGGTGGTGACTCCCATAGGTCGGGGTAGACGCCCTCCTGGCTGGTGGGGAGGGCCGTGGGCAAGAGGGTAAGCCCTGGGGGCCCGGCGGATCGGCCATGTCCCCGACGAGTCCGTATGCCGAGCATGGGACGATGCCCTCAGGTGGGGGTAAGGGAGCCCCTGGCGGTGGTCTCAGCCTTGAGGGAGCGCGTGTGACCTTGGCGTCTTCGGTGATTGTCCCGTACGCGGCGTATCTCCGGGTCTATGAGCCACTGGCAGCGTTTCCGGAGCCGGAGAGATCGCACTGGGCGCGGTATGCCAAGCGCGATGACCTGCCGGGTGCGCAGGACGAGCTGCGCCGCTCGCTCGCGGACCTCCTGCCGGTCCCCCCGGTGGCGGTTCCGGTGCACGAGAGCGCGGACGCCTTCGTGGCGCTCGTGGACGGCGTCACCTGCGTCTGCCCGTGGCGCACCCGGCTGAGGGGCTGGCTGGCCCTGGAGGAGCTGCCGGAGCGCCTTCCCGGGCCCCTTCTGGACGCGGCCCTGCCCCCGGTGGTGCGCCGGCAGGCGGTGGCCGACTTCGAGCGGTGGCTGGAGCGCAACCCGGACGCCCGGCCGTGGATCCGCTCGGCCACCTGGCATGTGCCGGTGCGCTGGTTCGTGCTCTTCGGGGACGAGGAGCGCGAATTCACCAAGGGTGACGACGGTCTCATCCTCCGTTACCGCACCCCAATGGTCCAGGCCAGGCGCCGGGTGGCGCGTGGCCTTAAAGTGCTCAAGGAGTCTCTCGGCGAGGGGCCGCTGATCGACGGGCTGGTGGACGTCGGCCGGTGGCTCGAGGAGTTCCACCCCCGGTCGTTGGTCGAGCTGGACTACGGCGGTCTGGTGCACACGCTGCCGGCCGGGCAGCTGGAGGACGACCACTCGGCCGCGGATGTGGCGGAGGGCCTGGCGGCGCTGCGCGACGGGGACGGGGAGCGGGCGGGCGTCGCGTACGAGCGGCTGACCGACCGCTGGAGCGTGGTCCGCGGGCGGCAGAACGCGAGCTGAGCGCCCGGCCGGACGGGCGCCGGGCGACCGGTTGAGCGGTCCACCGGAACAGAGGGGACGTAGGTCCCGATCCGGGCCATTGCCTCAATCGTGACCTAAAGCACTGACTTCGGGCCTTGCGGTAATCACCCATCCTCGTGTCAAAATAGGACAAGGAGTCCGGTAGGGGCTCCTTCCGCCCAACTATGGGCGGATTCTTCGGTATTGCACTCCTTGACGGATCTGGTGACCCCTGATCCTGTTGTGACTGATCGTCACGGCCGTGTGACAGTCCGTTATGGCATGGTCCATCGGCTTCCGTCGAGGTTGGTCACCTGAGAGGGCAATTCCATCGGTTTGGCCGACGGGGCTGGACAGATGGTGTAGTTGTAGTGCCGAGGACAAGCCGTTCGTCCTATAACCGACTCGGCCCGCGTCCGCCATTTCGGGCAACGTGGGTCAAGGTGCAGAATTTAGAGGAAAGAACCGTGATGGTTCGGTTCTCCCGAGGAGGCCGCTCATGACCGCTCGCACCCCTGATGCCGAGCCGCTGCTGACCCCGGCTGAGGTTGCCACGATGTTCCGCGTGGACCCGAAGACGGTCACTCGCTGGGCGAAGGCAGGCAAGCTCACGTCGATCCGCACGCTCGGAGGGCATCGGCGCTACCGCGAAGCGGAGGTCCGTGCTCTTCTTGCGGGCATCCCGCAGCAGCGCAGCGAGGGCTGAACAACCGCATAACCGGGCATTTCCGGGCCCCCCAGCCCGGCTTTCGCCTGTATAGCTCCACCACGACGGGTGCCTGCCCCAACAGGCCCTCCACCGCTCGACATGGGTGCGTCGTTGATCGCGCTGGACTCCGCCGGGTCCGGCGCGATCTTTTTATGCCCTGGGGGCGGTCTTCCGGAGGGTGCCTCCAGGGGGTCCTCAAGTGCCTCTGGAAGCGCAATCGTTCGGGTTGTGCGGGGTGGTCCGCAAGGGGCTCGAGGAAGCTCGCGGAGAGCTTTCGGGGGGCTCGTGAGGGTCACGGACAGAGGGTGCAATTGCACATATTAAATTGACCCATGGTGAGCGGGGTGTAAGTTCCCTCACTCTGGAAACTCATTCGGTGACTCCCGTCACACTCCCCAACCCTTGCCCGGTGCCCAGTGATTGCGCTAAAAGGCAACTGCGGTAAGGGCTTACCGATTTGACGGTGGCGAGGCCGCCGTCGTCTCCTCGCGATCCTCGGGTCCGGCCCCGTCGCCCGCCTCGTCGGCCGCCGGGTGCTCCATCGCCAGCCGCAGCAGGCGATGGCAGATCGGACAGTGCCGGGTGAAGTGGCGGTTGCCCGCGGCGGCCGCCAGATGGGCGCGCAGCAGCGCCCTGGTCTCATGCTTCGCGGACGTCGTCATACGCCGCACCTCCCGCGCACCCCCGCGCACACCTTTTAGTTTGGGTACCTCTGTGTGTGGTGTGCCGTCAAGACGCGAAAGGCCCGGATCCATATCTGGATCCGGGCCTTCCGGTAAGCGGTCCTGACGGGATTTGAACCCGCGGCCTCCACCTTGACAGGGTGGCGAGCACTCCAAACTGCTCCACAGGACCAACAGTGACGCCTGCGGCTCCGCCGCCGGGCGCCGCGCCGTTGTGCGCTGCGATGCAGACTCTACAGCAGGTCAGGGGGTGCGGTCGAACTCGCGCCCGGCGGGGCCCCGGCGGTCCGCCGGAGCCTCCGGGACACCCTTACGGCGCCGCCGCGTCGATGGCCTTCACGATGCGCTTGTCGGACACCGGATAGGCCGTGCCGAGGGCGTGCGCGAAGTAGCTGACCCGCAGCTCCTCGATCATCCAGCGGATCTCCAGCGCCTCCTGGGGCACCGGGCGCCCCGCCGGGAACTGCTCCAGCAGCCACGCGTACTCGTCCCGCATCTCCCGCACCTTCGCCATCCGGGCGCGGTCCCGGTCGGCGTTGCCCGGAAGCTGCTGGAGCCGCCGGTCCACGGCCACCAGATAGCGCATGAGGTCCGGAAGCCGCCGTACGCCGTGCGCGGTCACGAAACCCGGCGTGATGAGCTCCGAGAGCTGCTCCCTGATGTCCGTGAGGGACGGCAGTAGCACCGGGCTGCTGGTGGCCTTGAGCCGCCGCTCGCACGACTGCCAGGCCGCCAGCACCTCCTGGACCTTGCGCACGGTGTCCAGCGTGGCGTCCATGATGTCGCCGCGGACGGCGTCGAAGAGCTTGCGGAACGATTCCTCGTCCCAGACCGGGCCGCCACGGGCCGCGATCAGCCGGTCGGCCGCCGCGGCCACGCAGTCGTCGAACAGCGCCCGCACACTGCCGTGCGGGCTGCTGGAGAGCGCCAGCTTGGCCTGGTTGGAGAGCTTGCCCTGGACGAACTTCGCGGGGTTGGACGGCAGCTGGAGCAGGATCAGCCGGCGCGTCCCCCGCCACATCGCCTCCCGCTGCTCGGCCTCGGTGTCGAAGAGCCGTACGGCCACCGACGCGCCCTCGTCCACGAGCGCCGGATACGCCTTCACCGGCTGGCCGCCGCGGCGCGTCTCGAAGGTGCGCGGCAGCGTGCCGACCGTCCACCGGGTCAGCCCGCCGCGCTGCTCGATCCCCTCGGCCTCCTTGGAGGACTCGAACGCCTTGGAGATCGCGGCCCGCGTCTTGGGCCGCAGCCGCTGCCGCAGCGCCTCCAGGTCCTTGTCCTCGGCCAGCTTGCGGCGCCGCTCGTCCACCACCCGGAAGGTGATCTTCAGGTGGTCGGGCACCTTCGTCAGGTCCCAGTCCTCCGGCTCGATCCGTACCCCCACCATCCGCGGGAGCTCCCGCCCCAGCGCCGCCGTCAGCGGCTCCTGGAGGGGGACAGCGCTTTCCAGGAAGCGCTTGGCGTAGTTGGGCGCCGGTACGTAGTGACGGCGGACCGGCTTGGGCAGCGAGCGGATCAGCTCGGTGACCAGATCCTCGCGCAGCCCCGGGATCTGCCAGTCGAAGCCGTCCGGGGTGACCTGGTTGAGCACCTGGAGCGGGATGTGGACGGTCACACCGTCCGCGTCCGCCCCCGGCTCGAACTGATAGGTCACCTTGAACTTGAGCCTCCCCTGGCGCCAGGAGTCCGGGTAGGCGTCCTTGGTGACGTTCTGCGCCTGCTCGTTGATGAGCATCGACTTCTCGAAGTTGAGAAGCTCCGGCTCCTCGCGCCGCTTGTGCTTCCACCACGAGTCGAAGTGCGCGCCGGAGACCACATGCTCGGGGATCCGCTGGTCGTAGAAGTCGAAGAGTGTCTCGTCGTCCACGAGGATGTCGCGGCGCCGGGCGCGGTGCTCCAGCTCCTCGACCTCGCCCAGCAGCTTGCGGTTGTCGTGGAAGAACTGGTGGTGGGTGCGCCAGTCGCCCTCCACCAGGGCGTTGCGGATGAACAGGTCGCGGCTGGTCTCGGGGTCGATCCGGCCGTAGTTGACCTTCCGCTGGGCGACGATCGGCACCCCGTAGAGCGTGACCCGCTCATAGGCCATCACCGCGGCCTGCTTCTGCTCCCAGTGCGGTTCGCTGTAGGTGCGCTTGACCAGGTGCTGGGCGAGCGGCTCGATCCACTCGGGCTCGATCCTCGCGTTGACCCGCGCCCACAGCCGGGACGTCTCCACCAGCTCCGCCGACATCACCCAGCGCGGCGGCTTCTTGAACAGCGCCGAGCCGGGGAAGACCGCGAACTTGGCGCTGCGCGCGCCCAGGTACTCGTTCTTGTCGGTGTCCTTGAGACCCACATGGGAGAGGAGCCCCGCCAGCAGCGACGTGTGGACGCGGTCGGGCGCCGCGTCCTGCTCGGACATGTGGATGTCCATGGTCCTGGCGACCGTGCGCAACTGGCTGTAGATGTCCTGCCATTCGCGTATGCGCAGGTAGTTGAGGTATTCATGGCGGCACATCCGGCGGAAGGCGGAGGAGGACAGCTCCTTCTGCCGCTCCCGGACGTAACGCCACAGATTGAGGAAGGCCAGGAAGTCGCTGGACTCGTCCTTGAAGCGGGCGTGGCTCTGGTCCGCCTGCTGCTGCTTGTCCGAGGGGCGCTCGCGCGGGTCCTGGATGGACAGCGCCGCCGCGATCACCATGACCTCGCGGACACAGCCGTTGCGATCCGCCTCCAGCACCATCCGGGCCAGCCGCGGGTCCACCGGCAGCTGGGCCAGCTTCCGGCCGACCTGGGTGAGCCGCTTGCGCGGGTCCTTCTGCTTGCTGTCCAGGGCGTGCAGCTCCTCCAGGAGCTGGATGCCGTCCTTGATGTTGCGGCGGTCCGGCGGGTCGATGAAGGGGAACTTCTCGATGTCGCCGAGGCCGGCGGCGGTCATCTGGAGGATGACGGAGGCCAGGTTGGTCCGCAGGATCTCGGCGTCGGTGAACTCCGGGCGGGTGACGAAGTCGTCCTCGGAGTACAGCCGGATACAGATGCCGTCGCTGGTCCGGCCGCAGCGGCCCTTGCGCTGATTGGCGCTGGCCTGGGAGATCGGCTCGATGGGCAGCCGCTGGACCTTGGTGCGATGGCTGTAGCGGGAGATCCGGGCGGTGCCCGGGTCGATCACATAGCGGATGCCGGGGACGGTCAGCGAGGTCTCGGCCACGTTCGTCGCCAGCACGATTCTGCGGCCGGTGTGTCTCTGGAAGACCCGGTGCTGCTCGGCGTGCGACAGCCGCGCGTACAGCGGGAGCACCTCGGTGACCGGGAGCTTCTTCTTGTTGAGCGCGTCGGCGGTGTCGCGGATCTCCCGCTCACCGGAGAGGAAGACCAGGATGTCGCCCGGCCCCTCGGCCTGGAGCTCGTCGACCGCGTCGCAGATCGCGGTGATCTGGTCCCGGTCGCTGTCCTCGCCGCCCTCCTCGAGCAGCGGGCGGTACCGCACCTCGACCGGATACGTACGCCCGCTGACCTCGACGATCGGCGCGTCGCCGAAATGGCGGGAGAAGCGCTCGGGGTCGATGGTGGCGGAGGTGATCACGACCTTGAGGTCGGGGCGGCGGGGCAGCAGCTGGGCCAGATAGCCGAGCAGGAAGTCGATGTTGAGGCTGCGCTCATGGGCCTCGTCGATGATGATCGTGTCGTACTGGCGCAGCTCGCGGTCGGTCTGGATCTCGGCGAGCAGAATGCCGTCGGTCATCAGCTTGACGTGGGTGTTCTGACCCACCTGATCGGTGAAGCGGACCTTCCAGCCGACGGACTCGCCGAGCGGCGACCGCATCTCCTCGGCGATGCGCTCGGCCACGGTGCGGGCCGCGATCCGGCGCGGCTGCGTATGGCCGATGAGGCCCTTGACGCCGCGCCCCAGCTCCAGGCAGATCTTGGGAATCTGGGTGGTCTTCCCGGAGCCGGTCTCACCCGCGACGATCACCACCTGGTGATCCCGGACGGCCTCGAGGATCGCGTCCTTCTTCTGGCTGACCGGCAGCTCTTCCGGATAGGTGATGGCCGGCACCGCGGCGCGGCGGTCCGCGACCCGCAGCTCGGCACGCGTCATCTCCTCGGCGATCTCGTCGAGCACGGCCGCACGGGCCTCGGGTTTACGGATCCGGCGCACACCGTCGAGCCGGCGTCCCAGCCGCTGCTGGTCGCGCAGCATCAGCTCGGGCAGCCGCTCCAGCAGGGCGGGCAGGGCGGGGGCAGGCGTGGTGGACATACGGACCCCAGGATCTCACCTCCGGAAAACGGCTGGCGAACCATTTCCGTCCGCGCCGCGTCGCGGGATATGTGCGATATGTACGGGCTCATCGCTTTAGCGTGATCTCATGGCCGATGACTTGGCGCAGCGCCCCGACCCCGAGCCCGAACGCCGATCACCGCGATTTGGGTGGAGGGCCTTCAAGCGCTCCCCCTACTTCCCCGCGACCGTCATCGTGCTGATCGTCTCCGCGGGCGCGGGGCTCTTCGCGGGCTCGTACACCTACGCCTTCGCGAACCCCACCCCCCGGAACGTCCCCACCGCCGTCGTGGTCCCCGATCACGGCGCCGCCCCGCTGAACCGGTTCCTCGCCGGGATGGAGCAGGCCCTCAACGCCTCCCTCCGGCTGCATCCCTACCCGACCTACGCCGAGGCCCGCCGGTCCCTGGAGGAGCAGCGGGTCTTCGCGGTCCTCCAGGTGCGCGGCCGCGGCGTGCGGATGGACGTGGCGAGCGCGGCCGGGGCGACCGTCGCCCAGGTGCTCGGCCAGGCCGCGGGCAAGGTCGGCCGGGTCTCCGGGGTGCCGGTCACGGTCAAGGACGTGAAACCGCTGCAGCCCGGCGATCCGCGCGGCCTCGCGGTCTTCTACATCTCGCTGGCCGCCACGATCATCGGCTTCCTCGGCGCCATCCAGCTCAGCGTGAACGCCTCCGCGCTCAACCCGGCCGAGCGGATCGCCTTCATGATCGCGTACGCCCTGCTCGGCGGGTTCACCATCGCGGCGATCGTCGACCAGGGGCTGGGCGCGCTCCAGCTCCCCTTCCCGGAGTCCTGGGCGATCCTGGCGCTGACGATGTTCACCTCGGGGCTGGTGTTCTCCATGTTCAACGTCCTCTTCGGGCGCTGGGCGCTCATCCCCACCTGGGGTCTGATGGTGCTCCTCGGCAACCCCTCCTCCGGCGGCGCCGTCTCCTGGCCCCTGCTCCCCTCCCTCCTCGGCACCATCGGCCGCTGGCTCCCGCCGGGCGCCTCGGTCAACGCCCAGCACACGGCGATCTACTTCCGCGCCCACCAGCACGCCTTTCCGTTCCTGGTGCTGGCGGCCTGGTGTCTGCTGTCCGCCGTGGTCTTCTGGACCTGGCGCCACCGCCACCCGGGCGGACGGCCGCCGAGGGCGACGCCGACGCGGTGCTGAGGGGGTTCCGGGGTCTGGGGGTCTGGGGGTGTCCGGCCGATCGTGACGCCTGCGGCGGGCTGCTCCCCTCCCGCCCCTCCCCGAAACCGGGGCGAAGCCCCAGGCCCCAGCCTGGGTTCCGCCCCAGGCCCGGGCGCGGGGTTTCGTCCCTGGCCCCGGTGCGGGGTTTCGTCCCTGGCCCCGGTGCGGGGCTCCTTCGCCCCTTCCCGCAGGGTCGATATGCGGTTCCGCCGCGTGGCGGGGCTTCGCCCCGGGCTCCAGGGTCCAGGGGCGGAGCCCCCCCCCGCGGCGGAGCCGCATATCGATAGGTGTCGGGAAGGGGCGGGGAGGGGAAAGATCCGCCGGACACCCCGGCACGCGGACACACGAAAAAGTCCCTCCCCTGCGATCAGGGGAGGGACTTCTCTACGGAGCGCCGAGCAGGCCTTGCACCTACATCCCTCGTTTGGAGACGAGTATCTTTCCTTAGACGACCGACGCATCAACTCCCGCCCGCTGGGGCGGCGTTGCGAGATCAACTATACCCCATCCGGGGGATCACAGCCGCCACAGCGGGGCGTCGTACCGCTCGGGCTGAGTCCCGATCAGCAGGGCTCGCAGATCGGTGCGTTGGACACCGCTCAGCCCGAGGACCTCGGTGAGACGGCGGAACGTGGTGTGGCTGACCCCGCGGGCGCGGGCCTCCTCCGCGAAGCGGGCGACCCCGGCGAGTACGGCCCTGGGCCGGAACGGACCCTCGGGCGCCACCCCGAACCGCGCGGCCTTCTCCCGCTCGTAGTCGATCTCCGAGGAGCCGCAGATCTCCCGGCAGTGCCGCTCCGCCTCGGCGAGTCCGGTCGTGTCGGCGATGGCCCCGGCCAGCCGGTTCCGGCGGAACGCGGTGTCGAGATCCGCCTCATGGACCACGGCCCCGTCGTCCGTCAGGGGAATGGTGAGCCCCGCGTCCCGTACCTCGCACAGCCCGCGCACCCCCCGCGCCGCGGCCGTGAGCATGCCGGTGGCCTCCGACGGATGCCACTCCATGACGGGCCCGATGGGCGCGACATCGTCGGCGGTCAGGGTGTGGACCACCGCCTCCAGCCGTTCGTGCAACAGCTCCACCGGAATCTCCCCGTCCAGCCCGGGCCCGGTGACCAGCAGCCGGACCTCCGCGTTCACCTGCGCACACGCGGCGAGCGACAGCGCGTCCCCGAGCGGGCTCCGCAGCGTCGGCTCATCGCCGTGCGCGAGGATGTCGCCGCCCACGTCCAGCAGGTCGATCGACGCCGGGGCCAGGTGCTCGATCAGCTCCTCCAACTGCCGGACCATGCCCTCCACGCCGTGGTGGGGGTCGAGCAGGGCGAAGGTGTGCGGCAGCGCGGCGGCCAGACGGGGCAGCGTGGACCCGGCGGGCGCCACCGGCTTCGCGTCCTCGGGCACGGCGTACACGCTCGGCGTCAGCGCCCGCAGACCGGTGAAGTCGGCCGCTGCCCGGGGCCCGGGGACGGGGTCGACGAGCAGCCGGTCCCAGGCGTACGTCAGGACCACCGCCCGGTCATCGCCCGTCCCGCGCCCGTACAGAGCCCGGTCGAGCACCGCGGCGGCAACGGCGTCCCCGCCTCCTCCGCCCGCCACGATCAGCCGCGTCATCCGCCCAGCGTACGGCGGGACCGGACGATACCGTCGGACGAGACGCGGCGGTCGTCAGTGCGCGGTGAGCCCGCCGTCGACCACGAGCTCCGAGCCGGTGACGAACGACGACTCGTCGCTCGCGAGGAAGAGCATCGCCGGCGCGATCTCGTCCGCCCGGCCCGCGCGGGCCATCGGCGTCCGTACGATGTCCGGCTGCTGATCGCCCTGCTCGTCCAGGAGGTCCTGGATCATCGGAGTGGTGATCACCCCCGGGTGCACCGAGTTGACCCGGACGTTGTCGCGCGCGTACTCGACCGCAGCGGTCTTCGACAGCAGCCGGACGGCGCCCTTCGACGCCTGGTACGCGGCCGCCGCACCGCTGCCCACCAGCCCCAGCACCGAGGACGTGTTGATCACCGACCCCCTGCCGCTCGCGCGCAGCAGCGGCATGGCCGCCTTCATCCCCAGCCAGGTGCCCTTCTGGTTCACCTCGATGACGCGGTCCCAGGACGCCTCATCGGTGCCCTCGATGCCCGGCCAGTCCAGGATCCCGGCGATGTTGACCAGCACGTCCAGGCGGCCGAAGCGCTCCCGTACGGTGGCGATCACATCGCCCCACGCCTCCGCCGAGGAGACGTCCAGCACGGCCGAGGTCACGTCGGTGCCACCGCGCTCCTCGATCCGTTCCTCCAGGGCCTTCAGCGGCCCCCGGGCCACATCGGTGAGGAGCAGCCGTGCTCCCTCCTGTGCGAAGAGTTCGGCGGTCGCCGCGCCGATCCCTCCCGTCGCTCCGGTGATCAGGGCGACTTTGCCGTGCAGACGTCCAGACATTCCAGCTATTCCAGACATGGGTGCTCCGTTCCTCGTCTCGCTCTCGACCTGAGATCCGACCCGCGTATCGACCCGAATCCCGACCAAGTCTGCGCAGGTCAGCGAGGGTCAACCAGGACGCACGCCGCCTGGGTGCGGCACACCCAGGCGGCGATACGGGAACGAGGCCGACGGGCCTGTCAGACGGTCTGGGATTTCACCTCGGCCTCCTCCGGTCCCTCCGGTTCCTCCGGTTCCTCCGGAGGCTCGCGGTCTTTGCGGACGGCCGGGTTGGTCTCGGGAGCGGCCGCCACGGCGAAGACCGTGACCGCTCCCATGCCGATGAGGAACAGCGCGATCGGCCAGGACGCGCCCGCCCAGGCGAGCAGCGCGGTGGCGATGATGGGGGAGAACCCGCCGACGATCATCGACGCGAGCTCATGCCCCAGGGCGAGCCCGCTGTAGGCCACCCGGCTGGCGAAGAGTTCGGTGAAGAACGCCGGCTGGGTGCCGATCATCGCCCCATGGCCGATGACGACCGCCACGAAGATCGCCACGAAGATCAGCACCGGATTGCGCGTGTCGAACATCGCGAAGAACGGATAAGCCCAGACGATCACCGCGATCGCGCCCCCGATATACACCGGGCGGCGCCCGACGCGGTCGGAGAGCGCCCCGAACATCGGCATCGCGAACGACTCGAACAGCATCCCCACCACGAGCGCGGCCAGCACCACCCCCTTGCCCACCCCGACCTCGGCGGCGTAGGAGAGGCTGAAGGTGAGGAAGAGATAGCTCGCACCGGTTTCGGCGACCCGCGCCCCGAAGGCGATCAGTATCGACTTGGGGTGGGTGCGGATGACGTCGAGGAGCGGCGGGGTGGACTTCTTCGGCTCCGACTCCTTCTCCCGGAACGCGGGCGTCTCCATGATCCGGAGCCGGATCAGCAGCCCGACGGCGGTGAGCAGGATGCCGACCACGAACGGAACGCGCCATCCCCAGGCGAGGAAGGACTCCTTGGTGGTCACCGCCTGGGCGAGCGCGTAGGCGGAGGCGGAGAGGACGAATCCGAGCCCCACACCGGTCTGGCTCCAGGCCGAGTAGAAGCCGCGGCGGTGGCTCGGCGCGTGTTCGCTGACGATCAGCACCCCGCCGCCCCACTCACCGCCGACGGCGATGCCCTGCACGATCCGCAGCGCTATCAGCAGCACCGGAGCCCAGACCCCGATGGTGGCGTAGGTGGGCAGCAGGCCGATCAGACAGGTCGCGACGCCCATGATCACCAGCGTGGTCACCAGCATCGACTTACGGCCGATCCGGTCACCGAAGTGCCCGAAGACGATGCCGCCGAGCGGCCGGGCGAGGAACCCCACCGCGTTGGTGCCGAAGGCGGCGATCGTTCCCACGAGCGGATCGAAGGTCGGGAAGAAGAGGGAGTTGAAGACGAGCGCGGCGGCCGTGCCGTAGAGGAAGAAGTCGTACCACTCCAATGCGCTACCGAACAAACTTGCGATCGCTGCCTTGCGTACTTCGCGCGGGGTGCCCTTCACGTCTGCCATGTCGGCTCTCCAATGGCCGCTTCGAATGGGATCAAGACCTGCGGCTCGGGTGTGTTGGGGGATTGTTCGCCGCTGGTTCTCGTGGCGGGAATGGCGGCGTTCCGCTCACCGGGACAGGGCGCGAACCGACGGCCTTCCGCTACTCAGGAGAGCTGCGCCCGTACGCCTCTCGCACGTCCCACGTTCGTGGGATTGGCATACTTTCATGCCTTACTCTCCGCTTTGCCTGGTCACGCTCGTCTCGGTGTCGGTCCCGTCCAGGGGCCCGTGACGAAGGAGAAGCAGAGCTCAGAGGCGCCCGCTTCCCACGAAGCCACCCGCGCCGACGAGGGCGTGCCCGGCTACGAGGTGGTCGCCCTGCCCAATGAGAACGTCCCGAACTTCCAGCGGCGCACGGTGTACTGCCCGCCGGGGAAGAAGGTCATCGGCGACGGTGCCGGGGCCCGGGGCGAGAGCGCCGTCCTCGTCGGCAGCTTCCCCACCGATGACGCGAGGGGCTGGATCGGGCTGGGCCGCCAGACCACCACCGGCAACGTGGGCATCAGCGTCTTCGCGATCTGCGCCTACGCCTGATCGTTCATACGGGACAAGAGCGCCCCGCGGGCGTCGCAGGCAATGAAGAAGCCCCCTCCGGATGGACGGGAGGGGGCGGTGCCCTGGTGGGGGCGGCGGTGGCCGTGGCCGACCGTCCGCCCCGAGGCTCACTCCGGCGTGCTGACCGGGCCGACGAAGGTGCCCGGGTGGGTGGCGCCCGACTGGTCCTGCAGCGCGCCGCCGTACGGCCACTGCAGCGAGAGGTTCCCGCGCTCGTTCGGCGGGGTGATCACGACCTGGTCCGGCGCGAACTTCTTGTCGTCGTCGCGGGTCGACGCCAGGAAGGTGATGTCGAAGCCGACCCGCCCGCCGGCGTCGACCCGGACCGGCTTCGGCTTGGCGTCGGTGCGCCGCAGGTCCCAGGTCTCGCCGTGCTCGGTCTGGAGCTGGACGCCCGGGAAGCCGACCATGGTGCAGTCGGTGCTGCCGGTGTTCTTCAACACCACCCGGGCGGTCTGCTGCCCGTCGTAGTCCATGTCCGGACCGCCCTCGAAGTTCGACCACGCGGCCTCCAGGTGGTCGCTGGTGCAGCGGCTCGCCGACGAGGAGCCGCCCGAGGCGCCCGCCTTGGTGTCGATGCCCTCACCGGAGCCGCCGGCCGAGTTCGAGCCACCGCCCGAGCCCCCCGACGTACCGTTCGTCGCGCTCGCCGACGCCGAGCCCCCCTTGGCGCCGCTGTCGGATTCGCCGCCTCCGCAGGCCGTGAGCGAGAACGCGGCAGCGGCGATCAGCGAGGCGACGGCGACGGTACGGGTGCGGCGGAGAACGGTCGTGCGCGACATGGGATCCCCCCGGGGATGCTTGACGTGTGGGCCGAGGCCGCGGTGCGTTGTCCACGGTACGTTCCGCGTCCTGGGAACAACCCTGTTCGTCACCGCTGCTGATCGGCTAACCCACGGCTAACACGCCGCTGCCGCGCTTGACGCGGCGTTCCCCCGCGGCCACGAAGAAACCCCCTCCGGATGCACCGGGAGGGGGCTTTGCCCTGGTGAGGGCTGCGGTGGCTGGGGCCGGGGTCGAACCGGCGACCTTCCGCTTTTCAGGCGGGGCGGGGTGCTTCCTGGGGGCCGTTTCGCCTGGCTCGGCGGTCCGCTGACGTCCGCTGCTGGCGTCGGCGTACGCGCCCGTTGGCGTCAGACGGGGCCATCTGACCAGAGCCGTAGCCGCTTCAACACGCATACGATCTCCCTGTTCGGACCTGCACTCGCCGACACGTCTACGGGCGGTCACCCACGGCGGTGGTGCCGCCATTTCATTGCGGCCGAACGTAGGCGCGCTGTCCAGACGTCTGGGGAGTCCCCCGCGATCTCATTCCACAGCGCTGCGTTCGCGTCGGCGAAAAGATCCACGGCTGTGGGAGGTGCTGTGGCCCAGGCGGGGATGCCTTGTCCAATTTCTTCGGCTTGGGCCGGGCTGTGTCCGGAGGCGATGAGCCAGATGATCCAGTAGGCGGTGTCGAGCCAGGCGGCTCCTCGGGTGGCCCATCCCCAGTCGACAAGGCGGGCTCGGTCACCGGTGATGAGGACGTTGTGGTTGTTCCAGTCAGTGTGGAGCAGGGCATCGCCTGCGAACGCTTCTGCATCGGCAGGGTGGGTGACGTACTTGGACAGGCGCTGTTCCGCTTGGCGGAGATCGACGTTGGGGCAGGGCATGTCGTCAAGCCTGCGTAGGGCTTGGACGACCTTCGGGATGTCCGGTGAGCCGGGAGAGTAGTCGGCGTGATGGCCGTCGAGTAGTTCGAAGCCGAGGATGTCCCAACCTTCGACGACGAGGTGGAAGAGCATGCGGGGCGCCAGGGGTGTGACATACGGGTTGATATCCGCCTCGCGTCGCTGGGTCCAGACCCAACGGTGATCGCTTTCCAGTCCCTTGAGAAAGACGGTCCCGCCGGTGGTGTGGACGCGTGCCGAAAGAGCGCTGTTCCTGCCGGCGGTAACCGCCTCGGCCTCAAGGACCGTGCCCGTCTCGGCCTCAATCGCGCTACGGACCGAGCGGGGAAGGTCGTCGAAGGCAACGGGGGTCGGGGCCATGACGGAAAGGCTTCCAGACGGGACGTGCGCACGGGGCCTTCCGGCGCACGAACACGTCGGAAGGCCCCGCCACGGGTGATCAGTTGTAGGGGTTGTCGTCGCCGCAGCCAGGAGTGGCGGCCCGGGCGAAGGTGTCGACGTCGTCGAGGATCACGATGTCCTCTTTGAAGTCAGCATCTCTGGGGCGGGGCGGCGTGATCTCGACCATCACCGTTGTCATGGTTCAGCTTCCTTTCGCGGTGTGTTGGCAGTAGATGTGCAGTGGTGCCTTCGCCTCCTGGTAGACCTTGGCCAGCGGCCTGCATACCCGGCAGGTGCCGGAGAGCTGGCAGCCGGAGCAGCCACCGGTGCGAAGCATCAGGGAATCGGCGATTCCGCTAAGGCGGCTGAGGCCCTCGACTCCTTCGGTCAGCAAAGGAATCACGTTGTCGCGGCCGACCTTGCAGATGGACGCCATGCCGTGTGGGTCGACGTGGAAGAAGGTGTGGCCGGCGTTGCAGCCGCGGAACGGTTCACGGTCGGTGAGGAAGTCGGGTGCCTGGGAAGCGAGGGTCTCGGCACCGCCGTAGATGGTCGGGGACATATGGGTGTACTCGCGGTACGGCAGGGCGTACTGGTCCGCGAAGGCACGCATTCGGTCGTGCTCGTGGGCGTTGTGCCGTGTGATGATCAGCGCCAGATCGAGTGGCAGCCCGGCCTCACGGGCGGCGTTCAGGCCCTTCATGAACATCCGGTACGCACCCTTGCGGCGGGTGAGTCCGTCGTAAGACTCCTCTGTGGCGCCGTAGAGGCTGAGCGTGATCCGATTCGGGCGGCGCTCCGTGAGCAAGGCGAGGTTCTTCCGGGCCGCGAGACGGGAGCCGTTGGTGAGGATCTCGACCATCATGCCCAGTTCGTGCGCCCGCCGGTATGTCTCGGGGAACAGCTTGTCGATCATTGGCTCGCCGCCGGTGAGCTGAAGCCACAGCACGCCGGCGTCATGGATGACCTGCGGCAGCCGTTCTCGCTCGGACCATTCGAGCCCCGAGAACCGCTTGAGACCTAGGTAGCAATGCTCGCAGTCGTAGTTGCAGCCCAGGTTCAGCTCGTACGACGCACGTCCGTAGCCGTGCGGCGAGGAGGAGCGGACGAGGACGGTATCGCGCGGCAGCCGTTCGTCGAGGCTTAGACCCCATACCTTCCGGGACACGTCCACCAGCCAACCGGGCGATGCCGCACCGGAGGCTACGGCCGTCTCCAACTCCCGGTACGCGGTGGCCGGGAGCCGGGCGGCTTTGGCGCTGCCGGGACGTACGAGGAGGTGATGGTCGAGGAATGGAGCGGCGATCAGCTCATGCACGGGTTTCCTCCTTCGGCGTGACGAGAGCCAGGCGGGCCCAGACGGTTTTGCCGATGGGGTTGCGGGCGCGGTGTCCCATCTCCTTGGCAAGCGCGGAGACGAGTTGGAGACCTCGGCCGTGCTCGTCCTCATCGCTGGTCTCCATGAGGCGGGGCAACCGACGGCTGAGGGCGTCGGAGACCTCAACCAGGCACGTGGCGCCTTCGCCGCTCAGGCGCACTTCGAAGCGGTGACCGTGCCTGTGGCCGTGCCGCACGGCATTGGTCGCCAACTCGCTGCAGACCAGGACCGTACGGTCGATGTCTTCGCGTCCGTAGCCCCAGCTCAGCAGGGTTTTGTCGACCAGGCTCCGGACGAGGCGGACGCACCTGGGCGTGGAGGTGAATTGCATCGCCCAGCGCTGGGCGGTGGTGTGCTGCTGGTTGTCGTTGGTCATCGGGAGCATTGCGTCCCCTCGTCGCGGGTGGTTCCAGGGGGCCAGCTCATCGCAACGGTCGTCACTGAAACAGGTCATGGTGATTACCCAACGTGGGTAAAATCGTCAGCGCTTGACCGCTCGGACAGCCCGCTGCCGCGGGGCGAGGGAGAGGGGCACGAGTGTCAGCACCGCAGCCTCATCGACTGCTGCCACCAGCCTTGTTGGCCAGCCCTGAGTGGCAGGACGCATGGCCAGAAGCGCGACTTCACCCGCATCTTCCAGCTGGTCAAGCTCAAGGCAGGGATCTATCCCTCGCGCATCGCCGCCCTTTGCGGCATGACGCCCAGCAGAGTCGGCGAGATCATGGCTGGACGTCGTGGTCTGGCCCACATCGATGTGATCGAGAGAGTCGCCGATGGGCTGCGCATCCCCGGCGCGATGTTGGGCCTGGCACATCGGCCCTGGGAGATTCCCGCATCGACTCCGGAGGGCGAGCGGATCCAGGTATCCGAGCCACGGCTTGCACAGGGGACAACGGCTACCGGTCCTGCTGCTGGGGAGAGCCTGGATGACCTACTGCCTCTGGCCGACTCACAGGTCACCCGCTCCACGCTCGCCGCGCTGCGCTCCTCAGTGGAGGACTACTGGCGTCGCGACGACCAACACGGTGGTGCACCACTGCGGCCTGCGGTCGTCGGAAGTCTGACCTACGTAACGCAGGTGATGCGGCACGCGGGGGAGGCACTGGGCCGGGACCTGCGGTCCCTCGCCGCAGAGCTGGCGCGCCTCGCGGGCTGGGCGTATTTCGACGCCTGCCAGTACAGCACGGCGCGTATCTACTTCAGCCAGGCCCTCAGCCTCTCGCGGGAGCAGGAAGATCGCCTCTTCGTGGCCAATGTGCTGTCCTGCATGAGCCTGCAGGCCACTTATGACGGCAACCCGTCAGAGGCCATCGCTCTCGCCTGCAAGGCTCAGGACGTCACTCGGGCAGTGGGTGACCAGCCTCTGGTGATGTCCATGCTGCACATGCGCGAAGCGTTCGCCCACGCCACCCTTCGCGACGCCTCCGCCTGCAACCAGGCCATCGACCGTTCCCGCGACTCCTTCGAATGCGCACGCGGCCGGACGGACGAGGCGCCCTCCTGGGTGCGCTATTTCGACGAGACCAAGCTCATCGTCGACACCGGAATCGCCCTGGCCCGTCTTGGCGAGGCACCACGAGCCGAACCTCTCATCGCCGAGGGACTGCGCCGGGAAACATCCGGACAGCAGCGCGGACGGGCCCTGCACGCCTTCTGGCTCGCCAGCACCCAACTCGAGCAGGGCAAGCTCGGCGACGCGTGTCACAGCGCCGGACTCGCACTCGAGCTGAGCACCGTGATCGACTCTCCTAGGGTCGCTGGGCATGTCCATGAATTCCACCGCCGTCTGGCTCCGTATGCCCGCGAGGCGCCGGTGATCAGGTTCGAGCAGCGGATGCGAGAGTCACTTGGCTAGCCGGCGCTCTTGGTGGCCTCGTCCAGCAGCAGATACAGCAGACCGACCAGACTGCCGCTGCTGACGATCTCGCGGCGGTCGATCATCCCCCTTATCTCCGAGAGGGGGATCCACTCGATCCGGTCCGATTCGTTCAGCTCTGTCGGCGGCCCGGTGTAGGTGGCCCCATCGGCGCGGAAGACATGGTGCTCGGAGTCGGTGATCCCGTTCGCGGGCTGCGCGTACACCAGGGGCTTCATCGCCTCGACCCGCCAGCCGGTCTCTTCTTCGACCTCGCGGGCGGCGGCCTGCTCCGGGGTCTCGCCGGGCTCGATGAGTCCCATGGGCAGTTCCCAGCCCCAGGCGTCCGTGATGAACCGGTGGCGCCACATCATCAGGACGCGTTTGTGGTCATCGACCACGGCGGCGACGGCGAGGTGTCGCATGCGTACGACGTGGTGTTCCCAGCGGCGCCCGTCGGGCTGCTGTACGTCGACCAGCCACAGGTTGACCCAAGGGTTGCTGTAGATCTGCCGTTCGCCGTGGACGGTCCACCGCATGAACCCACTCCCCTTCGTCGATGCGGTGCCCAGCATGTCACTCCCTGGGCCTGTGCTCTTACGGTGCGTGCCGTGGGTGTTACGGGGCAACGAAGAAGCCCCTCCGGATGGACCGGGAGGGGGCTATGCCCTGATGGTGGATGGGGCCGGGGTCGAACCGGCGACCTTCCGCTTTTCAGGTCGAGCAGGGCCGCTGCCGGTGCCCGTTTCGCCTGGCTAGGCGGTCCGCTGACATCCGCTGCTGGCGTCGGCGTACGCGGCCGTTGGCGTCACGGCTGGCGTCAGACGATCTCTTCGTCCCGAACTACAGGCGGGGCGGTCGTTGAGGTCTGGTGGGCTGGTCGGTCGGCTGTCTGGAGCGGCTGATAGTCGGTCGCGGTCTCGCTGGTTGCTGCACTTCGATGCTGTACAGCCTGGCCACCGCCTTACAAGTTCGGGCACAGACGCGTGGCCACCCATGGCCGCCAAGGTCGTAGACGCCGGTTGGGCTCGCCCGATGCCGCTGCGGTCCGTGGACGTCGATGTCAACTGTTGATGTAAGCTGCGATGTTGCAGCAACGCGCAAACGGCTCCGGAGGGCCCGTCGGTTCCAGGCGTCTGCGCAGGTCATGAAACTTTGGCTGATCGATTAGCAGTGGCCCGTCCACAGATGGTCCACGGACGTGGCCGCCCAGCGTCTCCTTGACACGACCTACGGGCGTGACGGTCGCTGAGATCTGCCAAGCACTTCAGGGCAGGCGTCTGAGCCTGTGGGCCGTCATCTGCCGCAGCGCCCGGCAAGGTGGTCCAGGGCAGCAGCCAAGCACCACCCGAGCCGGAACAACCTCAATTTCTGCTCTGAAAAAGCGAGTTCACAGCATCGCTTGAAGGTCCGCGGGACATTATGCGCGGCATGAAGGCGGAGATAAAGCGGAAGTTGGCCTTGGGGAGCGGCGCGTTCGGCGTGGTGTTCTTCGTCGCGGTTCTCATCTGGGGGCCGTGGATCTTCGAGGGCCATCACGTCCGGGACAGCGGGCTCGCTCCTTCGGCAGGGATCATCGTGACGGGGTTCCGGACCATGCTCGTCGCCACGGCGGCTGGCGGGATCGCCGGGCTCGGACTGTACTACACGCACCGCAACCACCGGCATGCCGAGAAATTGTACGAGCACAGCCAGGAGCAGTTCGCGCATGTGCGCGAGAAGGACCGTGAGCAGGCGGAGCTGGCTCGTGAAGGGCAGGTCGCCGAGAGATATGTAGAGGCGATCAAGTTGTTGGGGTCGGAGGACATGACCGAGCGGCTCGGTGGTATCTACTCGCTGGAGCGGATCATGCGGGACTCCGAGAAGGACCACGACGCCGTGGTGAAAGTCCTCGCCGCCTTTGTTCGCCTTCGCGCTCCGCTACCTTCGGACGAGGAGGCGGAAGAGGCCGGCGCAGCCCCGTGCCCTGCCGATGACGTTCAGGCGGTCATGACCGTTCTAGGGAATCGACCCGTCCGTCGCGAAGAATTCAGGATCAACTTGGCGTCGACGGATCTTCGCGGCGCGAATCTCGACGACTGTCACTTCAAGCGCGCTGTTTTCAAAGGTTCCAGATTGGACGGAATTCATGCGATCCGTGTGGATCTAGAAAACGCGTGGATTCAGGGGGCGAGTCTTTGTGATGCCTATCTGCTTGAAGGGAATCTGGACGATGCGTCCGGCTATCACACGCTGTTCACAGGGGCGAACCTGCTTCGGTCCACTCTGCGTGGAGCCATGCTCCTGCACTCCCAGTTCACCGACGCAGGCTTGACGTGGGCGAACATGGACGGCGCAAATTTCAGTTACTCAGAGATGTGGCGCGTCAATCTCTATCGCAGTACTTCCAGCGCCGCCGATTTCATGGGAGTCGACCTCTGGGAAGCCGATCTCAATGAGGCGGACCTGCGAGGTTCGCAGCTCTGGTTCGCTCATAATTTGACGACAGGGCAGCTGGAACACGCGCTCATCGACGATTCCACCCGACTTCCTCAAGCCCTGAATAAAGCCGCTTGGATGCAGGAGATGCTGTTTGTCCAGGGCTCACCTGAGGAGCAATGCGAGAGTGTCGAGTAGGAGGTGCATCGACGGCAATGGGGAAGCCGCCTACAGCCTCAGCGCTCTCATGCACGAACAGGGGAGAACGACAGAAGCCGAGACGTGGCTTCGCTCGGCGGCCGAAAGCGGCGAAGGTGAAGCTCTCTACACGCTGGGTGCTGCTCGCGAAGAGAAAACAGCACAGGGAAGCCGAACTCTGGCTGTGGGAGGCGTCCCGTGAACGAGTCGACGACGCAGACAAACTCCTCGACGCGGTCATCCGGCTGCGTGAGACTGGTCGGGACGTCGAAGAGCTGAGGCAGGAGGCGGAGAACGATCGCAGTGATGCAGCCTTCGCCCTGGGGGAACTCCTCAAGTCCCTCGATGAGACGAAAGAAGCTGATATCTGGTGGCGTCGGGCTGCTACCAAGGACTGTCCAACAAGTGATCGGAGGAGTTAGGGCAGTGTTACGCGCTTATAGCGCAGTTTGCGAAAACGCTACGCCCGAGCTGTCGCTTAAGGATAAACTCGCGAAGTCGACACTGCGGCTAGTCCTCCGCAAGACGTGGCCTTCCGAGCGCACCATCTCTCTCCCGCCCCTCGCCGTCTCCGACCTCCGCGCCCACCAGGAGCGTCAGGCGCAGGAGTGGGCGGCGGTCGGCATGGCCTGGCAGGAAAACGGGCTGGTCTTCCCGTCCCGGATCGGGACCCCGTACGAGCCGGACAACCTGCGCCGGAGCTGGGACTCGGTAAGGAAGCGGCTCGGCCTGGATCTGCGCTTCCATGATCTCCGCCACACCTGTATCACGCTGCTGCTGGATCTTGGCGTCCCCGTGCACGTCGTCCAGCAGATCGGCGGGCATAGTGATCACGGGGTGACCATGCAGGTCTACGCCCATGCCTCGCTAGACGAGCAGCGGAAGGCGCTCGGCCGCCTGGAGGGCATGCTTTCGTAGCCCCACGGTGATTAGGCGGACCAGCTTTCGCAGCACAAGCCCCCGCGTTACGAACGGGAGCTTGTGCTGCGGATCGGCATGCGTCAGGCCGACGGGAGACTTGGGGCTTCTACACGTCGCCATCCTGTTGACGCATCCCAGCAGACGGCCGTCCGCCACTCGCCGATCTTGCCCAGCCATACGGTCGTAACCTCCGATGGCAGGTCCGGAGCCGTCGTAGGGAGTTCGCCGTCTCTCCACAGGGAGAGGAAAGGGCCTAAGGAACTCCGGTGTAGCCAAACGAACGCATGGCGGCGGCCTGCGCCCGAGCGAGCCAGCTTGTCCAGAACGTCTCTTTGCGGGGCATCTGTGAGAAAGTCGGTCAGCAAGCTGACCATGTCAGCGTCGCCCGGGACCGTGAAACCGCGCAGCGCGGACAGCAAGATCTCTGGAGGCTGTGTCGACGGCATGGTCTTGGCCTGGTGCACCCCAAGTGAGATGAGCTTGTGTCGCGGGTTCTCCGTCGGCGCGAACGGGTAGCTGAAGTCTCGATGTGCGTCAACTCGGTGCACGCCCATGGCTTCCAACTCCAGCAGCGCAGGACCAACGGCCTGGCGCAGCAACTTGTAGGGGCCCCGACGAGTTCGCCTACCGTCTTCTCTCCGCTGGCCCCAGATGGCGCTGTCTTCGTCAACCAAGAGCGCCCAAGTCTCTTGCAAGCCGTCATGGACGCGGGAGGAGGATGCCGAGAAGAACCGAGTGCGCGCAGCCTCGTCTGCTATCGCGTCCCGATCAGCCCACTGCACAACCTCTACGGCTTCTCGTCCTGAAGCGGGTAGCACCCAGAAGTCGTGTACTTTCTCCAGCGCACCAACGTCGTAACGCTCGGTCGGTGCCCCCAGGGCCGTGCCGACGATGTTCCTGGCCATTCGCTCTTCGTAGCGTTCCGGACGCTCTCCGTCCTGGTTTCCCATTTTGCTTGTCTATCGGAGGATCAATGGTGACTGCCACCGGTTTCCGGTAAGGGACCAACGCGGTGCGTAACGGGAAGCACTCAGTATTGACAGGTCTAGGCCCATGCCTCGCTCGACGAGCAGCGGAAGGCGCTCGGCCGCCTGGAGGACCGGCTGGCGTAGATCCGGTGATCCGGCGCCGTTGGCGTCAGCCGTAGGTGTCACAGGCAACGAAGAAGCCCCCTGCCGGACGGACCGGGAGGGGGCTTTGCCCAGTTCAGGGCTGCGGTGGCTGGGGCCGGGGTCGAACCGGCGACCTTCCGCTTTTCAGGCGGACGCTCGTACCAACTGAGCTACCCAGCCGCAGCGGTCCTGACGGGATTTGAACCCGCGGCCTCCACCTTGACAGGGTGGCGAGCACTCCAAACTGCTCCACAGGACCTTGCGTGTACGAGCACGAGTCTCGCACATGTGGGGTGCGCTCCCAACGGGATTCCCCGTCGTGGATTCGCACTCCTTGCGATCTTCGAACCGGGGCCTTGATTTTTCTCCGCCGCGTCGATGTCGCTGGATCAGCGTATCAGACCTCCGGCCGTGTTCTGACCGCTCACCGGGCGGGCCGGGCCTCGGCCGGGCGCGGCTGATCTCCGCCGGTCTCGGCCCGGGTCAGGGGCGGCCGCCGCGTTCCAGGGGGATCTTTTCGCCCGCCTCGATCGCGACCGGCAGCCGGTTCTCGGTGGGGGGCAGGGGGCAGGTCGCGAGGTCGGTGTAGGCGCAGGGGAGGTTGGTGGCGCGGTTGAAGTCGAGGGTGACGCGGCCGGCCTCGTCGGGGGCGTCGAACTGGAGGGAGCGGTTCGCGGCGTACGTGGTCACGCCCGAGGTCGCGTCGGTGAGGAGCACCATCAGGCTGCCGGGCCGCTTGCCGTTGAAGGCGGTGAGCCGGAACGTCTCGCCGTCCAGTTCGAACTCGACCTGCCCTGGCGCGTCGTAGACGTGCTCGAGACCCTCCGCCACGGCGCCCACGGTGATCGCGCGCGGCTCGTCGAAGGGGAGGTAGCGGCCGGCGCGGACCCAGCGGGGGTCGGGGGCGTAGGCGGGGGTGCGGGTGAAGGCGGTGCGGAGGGGGTTGCCGGGGTGGCGGGGGCGGACGATGTCGTGGCCGCCGCGCTTGGCGACCTCGATCACCGCGTCGCCGTACCCCGCGTACACGCTGGCCCGCTCGGCGAGCACCCCGAAGACGTACCGCCCGTGCACCGCCGTGCCGTCGATCGTCAGCTCCTCGCCGTCGGCGAGCTCGACCACCACGCCCTCCGGGCCGCTGGACCAGGCCCCGGGGGCGTCCTCGAAGCGGGTCGGCTCCGGGCTCAGCCAGCGCAGGCTGGTGATGGCGAGAAATCCATGGGGGTCGGCGAGCGCCCGCTCATGGGCGCGGTGCCAGCGCTCCCATTCCTCGGCGAAGCTCACCCGGTCGACGTCCTGGACGGTCATCTGCGCTCCCTCGCGTGGGGCCTGCGGCGGGTCCGGTGCCGTTGCGTACGTACAACCGCGTGGGGGAGGGAGACATTCCGGGAGGCGCGGGAGGCGCGGGAGGTGCGGGGCCGCCGTGCGGCGCGCAGAAGAAAAGTCACCGGCAGGTACGTTCCGACCTGCGGTGACTCAAAGAAGGTGGTGCCCCCAACGGGATTCGAACCCGTGCTACCGCCTTGAAAGGGCGGCGTCCTGGGCCACTAGACGATGAGGGCCGATGGCCCACCTGGGCGCCTTGCGGCGCTTTCGGGGACGCGAGAAGCATATGGGATGCCGGTGAGGTTCGCCAAAACGGTTTACGGAGTGGTGGGCGTCGGTGTCGCCCCCGGGCGGTTCTCGGCCGGCAGATGACGGCTGACCTCGGCCTTCGCCAGGCCCAGACCGCCCAGATCGATCTCGTCCCACGCTTGGAGCCGTCGCGTGTCCCGGTCCAGATAGAGGACCGACGCCTGCACCGTGTCCGGTGTGCCGTCGTCCACCGCGCGCAGCCCGCTGCCGCCCGTCGACCCCTCCGTCATCAGCCGGGTGCCGCCGGGGAGCACCTCCGTACGGCGGTGATGGACATGGCCGGTGAGGGCGAGCGGCACGGTGCCGTCGGTCTCGCGGGCGGCGATCGGGTTGTGGGCGAGGGCGATGTCGACCGGGGCGCCGGCGGCCCCGCGGTCCCGGATCGCCTCGGCGAGCCGCCGTCCGGCGCTGTGCTCGGCCGCGTCACCGGCAGCCGCGGCGGAGCGGTCGGGGGTGAACTGCGGATCGCCGATGCCCGCGAACCGCAGCCCGGCGACGGTGGTCACATCGCCGTTGTCCACGACGTGCGCCCCCTTGCGCTTGGCCAGGTAGCGCTGGGTCGACGCCGAGTCGTGGTTGCCGCGCACCCAGACGTAGGGGGCGCCGAGGTCGGAGACGGGATCGAGGAAGCCGTTCTCGGCGGAGGTGCCGTGGTCCATCGTGTCGCCCGTGTCGATGATCACGCTGACCTTGTACTGCCGCACCAGCGATTGCACGATGTGCCACGCGGCCGGATTGAGGTGGACGTCCGAGATGTGCAGCACCCGCATGGTGGTCGGATCGGGCTGGTACGCGGGGAGCGTCGAGGTCGCCTCGTAGAGCTGGGTGACATTGGTCACCAGCCGGGCCAACTCCCGCTGGTAGACGTCGAAGTCGGTCACGATGCTGCGCGCGTTGCCCACCACCGAGGGGGCGCTGGAGAGCAGCCCGGAGTAGCGCGGCTCCAGGACGGAATTCGGGTTCCACGTGGCGTAGACGGCGCCGCCGGAGGCGGTCAGCAGCGTGAGCGCGAGCCCTCCGGCGGCCAGCGCCCGGCGCGGGCGGCGGTAGACCGCCAGGCCCAGCGCGGTGGCGCCGAAGACCACGGCGACGCAGGAGCGGACCGCGAGGCCGAGGGTGCCGCGGGTGACGTCGCTCGCGACCTCGTCCTGCAGGCCGGAGAGCCGCTCGGGGTGGTCGACGAGGGCCTGGGACCGTATGGGGTCGAGCCGGTCCACGTCCACGTCCAGGCGGAGCGGGGCGTGGTGGCTTTTCAGCTCGAGCGCGCCCAGCGGGGCCACGTTGATCTTGGTGCCGCCGGTGAGGGACGGCCGCAGCGCCATCCGCGTGTCCATCGGGCCCACGGAGATGTGGACGCTGCCGACCACCAGGAGTCCGATCCAGGCGCCGAGGACGGTCACGGCGGCCAGCCCGGCGGCGCGGACGAGGGGGCGGGGGCGCGCGGTGGGGTCGAGCGCCGTGGGGTCGAACGGCGCGGGGTCGAACGGCGTGGAGGCGACCGCCGTGCGATCGGGGGAAGCGGCGGGGGAGGAGGTCTGCGAAGGGCGGCGGAAGCGGCGAAGAAGCGGGGAGACGGCCACGGTGCCCGCGCGCTGAGCGGTGGCACGGAGCAGCCGGAGCGGTTCGCGGGCCATTGGTCCCGTATGCCCGTCCGCGCGGGGGCGTATGCCTGGGCGGCGCGGGGGTGGGTCCGCGCCGGGTGGTGGGTGCGCCGGGCGGTGGTGCGCCGGGCGGCCGGAGGCGTCCGGCGCGGATACCTCGGCGCCGACGGCTCCTTTCCGGGCCCGGCTGCCCGACAATGGCCTCGTGCTGGAGATGACGCGCGAGGAGTTCGAGGAACTGGTCGCCGAGGCGCTGGACCGGATCCCGCCGGAGCTGACACGGCTCATGGACAACGTCGCCGTGTTCGTGGAGGACGAGCCACCGGCGGACGATCCCGAGCTGCTCGGGCTCTACGAGGGGACGCCGCTCACCGACCGGGGTGAGTGGTACGCGGGCGTCCTGCCGGACCGGATCACGGTCTACCGGGGTCCGACGCTGCGACTGAGCGAGACGCGGGAGGACGTCGTCCAGGAGACCGAGGTGACCGTGGTCCACGAGATCGCGCACCACTTCGGGATCGACGACGCGCGGCTGCACGCGCTCGGGTACGGCTGATCCTCGGCTACGGCCTGATGCGGGCTCCCGCGGGCTCCAGCGGGCTCCGGCGGGCTCCTGCGGGCTCCTGTGGACCCCGGGCCCGCCGGCCGATGTCCGCCCCCTGCTACGCCTGACGCCGGACCCGCGGTCTACGCGAGGGGCCGGGTCCGTACCGCATGCGTGTCCTGGGCGGGGCGGGGCCAGTTGGGCAGGGCGTCACATCCCTGCCGTCTGGAGGTGTCCCGCGCATGCCCGGATCCCCCGTGCCCGGATCCCCCGCTCCTCGCACCGCCCGTTCTCCCCGGGCCCCCCGTCCTCCCCGGAACCCCCGGTCTTCCCGGAACCCCCGGCGCGCTCCCCGCGCCGCCGTGCGCGGGGCGGCGGTCGCGGCGCTCGTGGCCGCCGCCATGGCGCTGGGCGGCTGCATGAGCATCTCCGACGACCCCGAGCGGCCGGACAAACACCGCGGATCCCACCAGAAGGGCGAGGCGGCGGACACCGGCGGCGCCGTGGTGCGGTCGGACGGCAAGGGGCGTGCGTACGCGGACTCCGACCGGGACGAGAAGGACGGGAAGGGGAAGAAGGGCGGGAAGGGGAAGAAGAAGGACGGCGAGGACCGGTCGGCCTCGGCCTCCGCGACCGACCCCGAGGCCGAGCCCTCGGCCCCGCCCGGTAAGAAGGGCGCCCCGCACCACCGCCCGGCCCCCTCCGCCCCGCCGCAGCCGGGCGGCGCCACCCCGTCCGACGCGCCGCCCGCGCCCCGGCCGTCGAGCCCGCCGCCGAGCGCGCCGGACCCGAAGCCGACCGATCCCGAGCCCCCGACCGCGCCCGCCTCTCCGTCGGACCAGCCCGCGGGATAGGGCCCGTACGCACAGGGCCCGTACTCACAGGCCCGTACTCATCGGGCACGTACTCATCGGACCCGTACGCACAGGGCCCGTACTCATCGGACCCGGCCGACCCGACACAGCCACCGACCAGGGCCCCAGCCGCCGCCGACCGGCGCGGACGGAGTGAATTTGCTCTTGAGGGGTGAGGGTGCGTATGGTGGTAGATCGTTTGATCCCATTTGCCCGGCGCCTCGTAGAAGTGCGCCGCGAGGCGCGTTCCTTGCCATCCCGTGGCTGACCGCATAGAGGCGGTCGTTTGCGACAACACACGGAGTTTGGGCGCGTGCCGAGACTCCGGAAGGTTTCGCATTTCGCATGTCCGTTTCCACTGATCACGCCGTCATGCCCGCCCTCGACGAGACGAGCGAGCTGACCGCCCCGGCCGAGCCGTCTCAGCAGGACGCGCAGGCAGAGCAGGCCAGCCAGACGGCGTCCACGGTCTCAACGGCGTCAACAGCGTCATCCGAGCAAGCCGCCACGGAAGCCCCCGACACCCCTAAGGCGCCCGACATCACATTCGCCGACCTCGGCCTCTCCGAGCAGATCGTCCGCAAGCTGGCGCAGAACGGCGTCACCACGCCCTTCCCGATCCAGGCCGCGACGATCCCCGACGCCCTCGCCGGACGCGACATCCTCGGCCGCGGCCGTACCGGCTCCGGCAAGACCCTCTCGTTCGGCCTTCCGCTGCTGACCACGCTGGCCGGCGGCCACACCGAGAAGAAGCGCCCCCGTGGGCTGATCCTCACGCCGACCCGCGAGCTCGCGATGCAGGTGAGCGACGCGCTCCAGCCTTACGGCGATGTCCTCGGCCTCAAGCTCAAGGTCGTCTGCGGCGGCACCTCGATGGGCAATCAGATCTACGCGCTGGAGCGCGGCGTGGACATCCTCGTCGCCACCCCGGGCCGACTGCGCGACATCATCGAGCGCGGTGCCGCGTCCCTGGACAAGGTGCAGATCGCGGTCCTCGACGAGGCCGACCAGATGGCGGACATGGGCTTCCTGCCCGAGGTCACCGAGATCCTCGACCTGGTGCCGCGGGGCGGGCAGCGGCTGCTGTTCTCCGCGACGCTGGAGAACGAGATCGACTCCCTGGTCAAGCGCTACCTGGTCGACCCGGTCACCCACGAGGTCGACCCGTCCCAGGGCGCCGTCACGACCATGACCCACCACGTGCTCGTGGTGAAGCCGAAGGACAAGGCCCCGGTCACCGCCGCCATCGCGGCGCGCAAGGGCCGCACCATCATCTTCGTCCGCACCCAGCTGGGCTGCGACCGCGTCGCCGAGCAGCTGTGCGACGCGGGCGTACGCGCCGACGCGCTGCACGGCGGTATGACGCAGGGCGCGCGCACCCGCACCCTGGCCGACTTCAAGGACGGGTACGTCAATGTGCTCGTCGCCACGGACGTCGCCGCGCGCGGTATCCACGTGGACGGCATCGACCTGGTGCTGAACGTGGACCCGGCCGGTGACCACAAGGACTACCTGCACCGCTCCGGCCGTACGGCCCGGGCGGGCCAGAGCGGCACCGTCGTCTCGCTGGCCCTGCCGCACCAGCGCCGCCAGATCTTCCGGCTGATGGAGGACGCGGGCGTCGACGCCTCGCGTCACATCGTCGGCGGCGGCGGAGCCTTCGACGAGGACGTGGCCCGGATCACGGGCGCGCGTTCGCTCACCGAGGTGCAGGCGGAGGCGGCCTCGAACGCGGCCAAGCAGGCCGAGCGCGAGGCGCAGGACCTCACCCGGGAGCTGGAGCGCGTGCAGCGGCGCGCGGCCGAGCTCCGCGAGGAGGCCGACCGGCTGTCCGCGCGGGTGGCGCGCGAGCGCGGCGAGACGGTGGCACCGGCGGAGTCCGCGGCCGCGACCGCGGCCGAGGCCGGGGCGGACACGGTGGCCGAGGCCGCCGCTGTGACGCTGCCCGCGCAGCGCACGGCGGAGCCCGCGACCGTGCCCGCCGTGAAGGGCGCGGGGGCCGCGGAGGCCGCCGAGGGCCTGGGTGACGGCGAGGCGCCGCGTCGCTCCTCGTACGACCGCCGGGACAACGACCGGGGCCGGGACGACCGGGGTGGGCGTTCGTACGACCGCCGGGACGGCGACCGCGACCGCGGCTTCAACCGCGACCGGCGGGATGACCGCCGGGACGACCGTGGCGGCTTCAACCGCCGGGACGACCGGGGTGGGCGTTCGTACGACCGCCGGGACGGCGACCGCGACCGCGGCTTCAACCGCGACCGGCGCGATGACCGCCGGGACGACCGTCGCGACGACCGCTTCGGCCGCGACCGGGACCGTGACCGGGACCGCCGGGACAACGACCGCGGCTTCGGCCGGGACCGCCGCGACGACCGCTCGTTCGGCCGCGACCGCCGGGATGACCGTGGCGGCTTCAACCGCCGTGACGACCGTGGCGGCAACCGTCCGTACGAGCGCCGCGACGACCGCGGCTTCGGCCGGGACCGCCGGGAGAACGACCGTGGTGGCCGCTCCTTCGAGCGCCGCGACCACACCAACCACCGTGGCGGGGACCGTCCGTTCAACCGGGACCGTCGTGACGACCGTCCGGCCCGCCGTGACGACCACCGGGGCGGTGCCACCGGCGGCGGCCGTTCGTACGAGCGCTCCCACAGCTCGCACGACAGGTCCTTCGACCGCCGCGCCGACAAGCCGCGCTGGAAGCGCAACGGCTGATCGGGCAGTGCGGAGGGCCGTGCAACACCACGCTGTTGCACGGCCTTTCGCTCCCGGAGGGTATTGGCTCGGGTGTTGGCCCCTGGCCGAGCTATGCTGCGGGGGTGCGGGTCATTAGCTCAATTGGCAGAGCAGTGGACTTTTAATCCATTGGTTCAGGGTTCGAGCCCCTGATGACCCACCTCGGAAACCGCAGGCGCCACCGGCGACCTGCGGTTTCCTCGTTCCTGAGGATCCCGCCGCGCAGCCTTCCGCGGCCCGGGGCCGGGGGTTCTCACCCCCGTCGTACAGAAGATCGAGTCTCACTCGACCGGCGCTTGAGCAGATGCCGAACGGTACTCGAGCGCAGAGCCTGAACCTGCTGCGTCTGGCCCGCTGCTCGGTAACGCGTAAGGAGACTCCTCGTGCGACTCGCGACAACGATCCGGGGTTTGATCCCCGTCATGGCGCTGGCGGTATCGGCATGGGCGGTCTCCGCTCCGGCGTCCGCCGAAGGAAAGGGAGGCGGCGGAGGGGAGGGCGAGAAGGCGGCCCCGGTACCTTGCGGGGACGCGGCGGCGCTGGTCACCGCGGTGGGCGAGGCCAACAGCTCGGCCTCGGGAGGGTCCGTCGTCCTGTCCACGGGGTGTGTGTACACGCTGGGGTCCGCGGCGTACACCGGCCCCAACGGCGCTGATGGGCTGCCGCTCATCACCCGTGACGTGACCATCACCGGGACCCTGGCGACCATCAGACGCAGTGCGTCCGCGGCGGACTTCCGGATCGCGGAGATCGCGCCCGGCGGAAGCCTCACGGTCAACGGCGTGACCTTCTCGGGCGGCCGGGCGACCTCGGGGGCGGGCACCGACGGCGGTGGCATCCTCGACGGGGGCTCGCTGCGGCTGATCCAGTCCACGGTCACGGGCAACACCGC
Organism: Streptomyces yongxingensis; assembly: GCF_055597465.1. NCBI lineage: Bacteria > Bacillati > Actinomycetota > Actinomycetes > Kitasatosporales > Streptomycetaceae > Streptomyces > Streptomyces yongxingensis. The sequence goes on along the minus strand of NZ_CM145717.1, from coordinate 5,397,171 downwards.
GAGCAACGTCGGCGGGGGTATCGAGATCGCCTCGGGCGGCTCGGCGGTGCTTTCGGCCACGGATGTGACGCAAAATTCCGCGGGGGACGGCGGCGGTATTCACATCAGTACGTCGGCCACTCTCAGCGTCTCGGGCGGCAACATTTCCGACAATACCGCGGACAGCTCGGGTGGCGGCGTCAGTAACTGGGGAACGACGCTGTTGAGTGCCGTCACGGTCGCGCGGAACAGGACCACCAACTTCGAGGGCGGCGGCATCTCCACCTCGATCGGAGATCTCACGATCAACGGCAGCCGGGTGACCGAGAACACCGCCGGCAGTTTCGGCGGCGGTATCGCCAATATGGGCAGCGCACTGCGCGTGCAGGCCACCACCGTATCCGGGAATACCGCCACGCTGAACGGCGGCGGTTTGTTTCAGCACGCGGGCACCACACAAATGACCGGCGACACCGTCACCGGTAATACGGCCAATGGCGGCCAGGGCGGTGGGATCTTCACCGACGGCGGCTCGATCGCGCTCTCCGCGACCACGGTCACCGGGAACAACCCGAACCAGTGCGTACCGGCCCTCGCGGGATGCTGAAAGAAGCATGACAAGACCGCTGAAACGACACGGCTGAACGCCGCGGCGCCCCCGGATGACCTGCTTCCGGGGGCGCCATGTGCTCGACCGCGAGACCGACCGTCAGTGCTTGCAGTCCTTCTTCGCCTTGGCCTTGTGGTGCTTCTTGGCCTTGTGCTGGTCCTTGGCCTTGTGCTGTTCCTTGGCCTTGTGGTGCTTCTTGGCCTTGTGCTGTTCCTTGGCCTTGTGCTGCTTCTTCGGCTCCTCCTTGTGCACGACCACGACCGGGCTCGGCTCGGCGATGGCGATGTTCGCGCAGTCGGAGCCGATGTTGGTCTCGCCCGTCGGGGCGGCCACGGCGCTGATCACGGTGACGCCGGTGGCCGTGTCGCAGTCGTTGGCCTGGATCGGCGTGGCGTTGTAACCGCTGGCGAAGTTGACGCAGTCCGAGCCGATGTTGAGTTCGCCGGTGGGCGCGGTGCCGGCGACGTTGGTGGTCGCGCCGGTGGCCGTGTCACAGAGGTTTCGCTGAGCCCCGCTGGACTGCGGGAAGAGGCCATGGGCACTCGCGCTAGCGGCGCCGCCGACCACCATTGTGCCCGCGGCCGCCGCGGCCATGAGAGCTGCCTTCTTGCCGATCTGCATTGTTCTGGTGCCTCCATATCGGGTTCTCCGCGAAAATTCCGCAGACATCTCTTGAACGAGATTTCCGCAATCCGGGATCCGGGAGTATCGGAAGCATCACCCATCCGCCACAGTAAAGGTATATTCAGCCGGTGCGGAAGTCGGTGGAGTTCTTTGCGCCGAGTCGTGCGACGTTCGTGAAAAAGAAAAGATGAACGCGGCCCCGAAGAAATGTCTCCAAGGCCGCGTTCATGTCGAGCAGGTGTTTCCGGAGCTCGCTGGCGAGTTCTGGGGTTCGATGCTTCAGGGCCGTTGATTCTTTCCCTGGCCACTGCTCTTGGCGCTCTTCGTGCCGTTCGCGCTCTTCCCCTGACTTCCGTTCTGGGGGTCGGCGCCGGCCGCATTGACGCAGGTGGTCTCGTTGGTGACCTCGGAGCCGGGACCGATCGTGATCGGGCCGGTCACGGAGGTGGTCTGGCAGTCGTTCGTCTGCCTCGTCACGCCACCCGACTCACTGACGTTGACGCAGTTGGTCCCGTTCTTGATTTCGGATCCGGGGGCCAGCGCGACGGTGATCGGACCGATGACGGAGTGGGTACGGCAGCGGTTCTCCTGCGTCGTCACACCCGATTCGGCGGTGTTGACACAGTCGGTCTGGTTGCTGATCTCGGTCGGGCCGGCCACCACGGTGACGGTGCCGATGACGGAGCTGGTGGTGCAGCGATTGCTCTGTGTCCCGCCGTTGGCGCCGGCCGAGCGGCTGGGACCGGGTTCGGTGGCGTCGGCTCCGCCCGCACCGCCGATGAGCAGCGCGCCCACGGTCGCCGCAAGAAGCGCCGTCCTTTTGCGCTTGTGCATAAAGAGCCTCCAATCGGGCTTCGGGTGTGGCGCGCTCGGCGCCGTCACCGAAAGCCACTTTCATGGCAGCGGCCCTGGAAGGGAGGCTTCCAGGGCCGCGATTCCCAACGGGGGGGATGCCTCATGGTGTTACCGCGGGCGGGAACACCATGAAAGGGTCAGCGACTCACGGGTTGTCGTTGACGGCGATGTTCGCGCACTTGGAGCCGATGTTGGTCTCACCCGTCGGAGCGGCCACGGCGCTGATAATGGTGGGACCGGTGGCCGTGTCGCAGTCGTTGGCCTGGACCACCGTAGTGGCGCTGCTGTTGGTGAAGTTGAGGCAGTCCGAGCCGATGTTGAGTTCGCCGGTGGGCGCGGTGCCGGCGACGTCGGTGGTCGCGCCGGTGGCTGTGTCACAGCTGTTGAGCTGCGCGATGAAGTCGTCGTTGTTGTTGGCCAGGGCACCGCCCGCACCACCGATGACCAGAGCGCCGGCGGCCGCGGTCAGGAGAACTGCCTTCTTGCCGATGTTCACTTAATTCCTCCGTCTGGGTTGCTCCGCGAATTCACGGACGCATGACACAACGAAGCTCATCACTTAAGGCTTCGGGCCGCCAGTCAGCTTCACCCGTCCGGCATAGTGCGGCTCTTCCGGTGCGTGTTATCCGAGAATCCCGCTAAAGGGGACCAATGCGAGCTCCATTTGGCCCAGCGGAATCTGAATCCCTTTTATGAGGAGGGGAGGAGGGTGGCTGCCGGGCCGTGGTGGGGCGGGGGCGAGGCGGGGACGCGGGGGTGGCTCCCGGAGGCTCGGCTGCCGGGCAACGGCCGTCCAACGTCCGGACGGGGGCGGCGTGGTGACGGGGTGGTGGCGGGGCGGTGGATCGCCGATGACCGCGTGGCGGCCGGATGACGGCCGGGAGACGGCCCCGCGCCGGCCCACCGGGGCGCCCTGCCCCCGGCCCCCGGACTTGTTCGACCGGTCGGACGAGTGATACATCCAGGCTCTACGACGCAGGAGTGAGTGAGGCACGGTCACACCGACAGCTTCGCCGAACCGCAGCGCGGCGTGTGTTCACGCCGCTACGCTAAGTGCGCGAAGTGGTCGCCCGGGGGGCGCGGCGAATCAACGCCGGGAGGCGGGAGGAGAGACATGGGGCACTCACGAGGGGAAGGGACCCCGGCCGAGCTGATGGACGGGCTGCTCGCCCGTGCGCAGAACGGCTTCGAGATCGGCGAGGCGGTGCTGGCCCAGGCGCGCAGCGCCCTGATGCACCAGTCCGAGCTGCGGTCCTGCCGGCAGTGCAATGAGCGGTGCGGCCGGCTCGGGTACAGCACCTACCGGCATGTCTTCCTGCTCCCCGACGGCAGCAGCCTGCTGCTGTGGGAACTGGAGCACAACACGGGCGAGGGCAACCGCCCGCTGTACGAGCTCTACGCGGACGAGGACGCCCTGACGCTGGCCGAGCGCCGCGTCCATGAGCGCCTCGGTGGCGCCCGCTGGGAGGAGCTCGACGGGTTACCGCTGTGGCTCCCGGACCAGCTGCTGCACACGGCCGAGCCGGTGGAGAGCTCCCGTGCGTATGTGGCCGACAATTCGGCCGACCACGCCCGTCGCGTCCTGCGCCGCGCGGAGAACCCCGACCGTCCGGGCGAGGAGACCGAGCGGCTGCTGGCCACCGCGTTCGCCCATGACATCGCCCTCGCGCCCAAGCCCCGGCGCCGCTCCGGCGGTCCCGACGCGACCTGGTGCCGCTTCTACGAGCACGCCTTCCTGCTCGTAGGAGGGGACGAGATCGTGCTGTGGGAGCTGGAGCACAATCTGACCCGGGACGGCCGACTGGTGTGCGAGGTGTACCTCGACGAGGTTTCGGCGGAGCTCGCGGCGGACCGCCACGCCCGCGCGCTGGGCGTCGACCTCTGACGTACGCGGCACCTCCGACGCACGCGGTCTCGGGCGTCGACCTTTTTGACGTACGCGGTACCTCCGACGCACGCGATACCTGACGCTTCCGTAGCCCGCCTGTCGCGGCCCTGACGTGCACCCCACCCGCCCAGCACCCGCTTGGCCGACACCGGCTCGCCTGGCGGCCCGTCAGCCGGAAGCCTGGTGACGACGGTGACCGCCGTGACGACGGTGACGCCGTGACGCTGTGACGACGGCGGGACGCGGACCAGGGAAGCGAGAGAAGCCGGTGCGGGTGCGAGGGAGCAGGGCTCGTACAGGCGCCCGTACGGAGGGCCGTACGGAGCGGCGTACGGTCTGGCCCCGGCTGAGCCGCCCGCTCGCCCGCCGCCGCCCCGCCACCCGCCTCCGTACGCTCATCGACACCGGCGCCGCGGCCGGTGCCGCCGCCAACGCGTCCGCCGGGTCCGCCGGGGGGTCCGCTCCGGCCGAGGAGAGCGGTAAGGAGCCCCCGGGCCGCCGTATGGCCCGCTGGGTCCCCGCCGTCCTCGTCCTCGGCGGCATCGCCTTCGACCTGGCCGCCCCGCCCGGCTACACCGCCTCGCCCTTCTTCGCCGCCGCCCCCTTGGTCGCCGCGGCGCTCTTACCGCTGCGTCAGACCATCGTCACGGCCGTCGTCGCGGTCCTCACCACCTGTCTGCTGGCGGAGTTGCACGGGGTGAGGGACCCGACCCAGGCGGCCACCGAGATCATCACGGTGGCGACCGTGACCGCGCTGGCGGTGGTGATCAACCGCGTCGTACGCCGCAGCTACCACCGGCTCGCCTCGGCGCGCGGTGTCGCGGAGGCGGCCCAGCGCGCCGTCCTGCCCGCGCCGCCCGCCCGGCTCGCCGGGCTGGAGATCGCCGCGCGCTATGTACCGGCGGAGAAGTACGCGGCGATCGGCGGTGACCTGTACGCGGTCCAGGACACCCCGCACGGCGTACGGCTGACCGTCGGGGACGTACGCGGCAAGGGGCTGGGGGCCGTGGAGGTCGTGGCGATCCTCCTGGGCTGCTTCCGGGAGGCGGCGGAGCAGGAGACGACCCTGGAGGCGCTCGTGGGCCGCCTGGAGCGGGCGCTGCGGCGCGAGGGTGCCCGGCGGGCCGACCTGGAGGTGGTCGAGGGGTTCACGACGGCCGTGGTGGCCGAAATTCCGCGCGGCGACTCCACCCTGCGGCTGATCAACCGAGGTCATCCGGCGCCGCTGCTCCTGGAGGAGGGTGGCGCGGTGCGCGCCCTGGAGCCGGAGGCGCCGGCGCTTCCGATGGGGATGGGGGAGTTGGCGGGCTGGCCGGACCGGGTGATGGAGCTGGCGTTCGCGGAGGGCGAGACGCTGCTGCTGTTCACGGACGGGGTGACGGAGGCCCGGGACCGCCATGGCGAGTTCTATGACCCGGAGGAGCGGTTGCGCGGCCGCCGCTTCGCCGATCCGCAGGAGCTGCTGGACGCGTTGGTGGCCGATGTCGAGCGCCATACGGGTGGCGGGACGCCGGACGACATGGCGCTGCTGGCGGTCCGTCGGACCCCGGCCCGCGGCAACGGGCGGGACGGCGGCGGGGGGAACGACAGGGCGAAACCCACGCCGTCGTAGCCGACCGCGCCGAGCACCGTGGGTAACCGGTCGAGCCCCCTCCGCATAACAATTGACGCACGATCGATCCGTCTGTGGTTTTGCCAACTCTTGCCCAGCATGTCGACTCGCCCCCATCTGTCCCTTCTTGGGAGCTAAGTTCATGCCAAAGGTGTGCGGATTCCTCAGAACAGCTTGGAATCACATCGCGCTCTCTATTAACGTTCGATAACGCAGCGCGGTCGTCACAACCGTCGCAAGGGCGGCACCGTGCGCCGTCGCCGAATCCCGTACGCACAGCGGCAGCACCGCATCACCAGCAGCACCAAGGGAACCGGGGAACCAACAACCTTGGGGTGAATCGGGTCGAACCTGACCCGTAGGAGACCTTCCTGCTCCGAACCCGTCAGCTAACCCGGTAGGCGAGAGGGAAGGAAAGGAGTGCGCCTCCGTGGCGTCCAACAGGTCTGTCCTGGACGAGGCTCCGTATCGCACGCGGGGAGGCGGTTTGGGGACCGCCACCGCCTACGGCCCCGGCTTCGACGCCGGCGGCGGGATGAGCTCAGGGGACGGCCGATTCGCCCCCGACGACCGATACGCGTTCGGCCCCGACGACCGTTACACGTTCGGTCCCGACGACCGCTACGCGGATGAGGGCGCCTCCGAGGGCCCGGGTGCCGGATTCGAGGCCGAGAGCTGGGAGGAGTGGAATCCCACCGAGGAGTCCATCGCTCCCGTACGCGGCCGGCACCGCGTGGCCAAGCAGCGGGGTGGAACCATGGCGCGCAGCGGCGCCGTTCTGGGGGTCGGTGTGATCGCGGCGGTCGGTGCGGGCGGTATGGCCAGCGCCAAGGACCGTCCCGCGCTCCCCATATCCATGCCCGACCTCGGCCATGTCGCCGATGAGGTCAAGGCCAGTCTGCCCGCCGCCAAGGACCTGCCGGGCATCGGCTCCTGGGCGTCGGACTCGGACGACGGCGGTTCGCAGACCGTCGCCGCCCCGCTCTCCCAGGCCGGTCTGACCACCGAGGACGAGCAGCGCGGCACCACCGACGCGGGCGAGGCGCTCCGCGCCCGCATCCTCCAGCAGGCCGAGAACCAGCAGAACGCGGCGGACGAGGACAGTCGCACCGCCGCGGCGCAGGCCGCCGCCAAGGACGCCAGGGCCGCCGCGGACAAGGCCGCCGACCAGGCCGCGGAGGCGGCCGCCAAGCGGAAGGCCGAGGCCGAGGCGGAGAAGCGGGCCGCCGAGCAGCGGGCTAAGGAGGCGGCCGAGAAGAAGGCCGCGGCCGAGCGCCAGGCCAGGCTCGCCGCCGCGTACACCCTCCCCGTCGGCTCGTACACCCTGACCGCCAGCTTCGGCCAGGCGGGCGACATGTGGTCGGCCGACCACACCGGCCAGGACTTCGCCGCCCCGACCGGCACCCCGGTCAAGGCGCTGCACGGCGGCACCATCACCCAGGCGGGCTGGGCCGGTTCGTACGGCTACCGCATCGTGCTGACCCTCGACGACGGCACCGAGCTCTGGTTCTGCCACCTGTCCTCGATGGTGGTCACCTCCGGCAAGGTGTCGACGGGAGACGTCATCGCCCGCGTCGGCGCCACCGGCAATGTGACCGGCCCGCACCTCCACCTCGAGGTCCGGCCGGGCGGCGGCTCGCCGATCGACCCGATGCCCTGGCTGCGCCAGCACGGGCTGAACCCCTGATACCCCGGCGGTCCTGGCGCTCTCTCCCCCCTTGACGCCAGGGCCGCCGGCTTTACGCCCTTTGCGCCCTTTACGCCATTTACGTTCCCACGGGGCCGACCTTCACGAACGCACGCTGGAACAACCCCGTCCAGCCAACCGTTGTAAAGATGTATGGCTGACAACACACAGAAGATCGGTGACCTTTCCGTCTTCCCACTCTCCCTCGGCGGGAACGTCTTCGGCTGGACCGCGAACGAGGCCGAGTCCTTCCGGGTGCTCGACGCCTATGTGGCGGCCGGCGGCAACTTCATCGACACCGCCGATGTCTACTCCGCCTGGGTGCCGGGTAACGAGGGCGGCGAGTCCGAGACCATCCTCGGCAACTGGTTCGCCTCCCGCGGCAACCGCTCCGACATCGTCCTCGCCACCAAGGTGGGCGCCGGCTCCCCGGAGCCGCGCGGGCTGACCTCGTCCGCCATCAAATCGGGCGTCGAGGAATCCCTCCAGCGGCTGCGCACCGACTACATCGACCTCTACTACACCCACTACGACGACCAGTCGGTGCCGGTGGAGGAGATCATCACCACCCTGGACGAGCTGGTCCGGGAGGGCAAGGTCCGTGAGATCGCCGCGTCCAACGTCGGCGCGGACCGCCTGGAGGCCCAGCTGACCTTCTCCACCCGGGAGAACCTCGCCCGCTACGTGGCCCTCCAGCCGCACTACAACCTGGTCTCGCGCGACGCCTTCGAGGGCGAGCTCTCCGAGGTCGCCGCCCGCCACGACCTGGCGACGATCCCGTACTACTCCCTGGCGTCCGGCTTCCTCACCGGCAAGTACCGCCCGGGCGCGGCCGTCGACAGCCCCCGCTCCACGGGCGCGGCCAAGCACCTGGAGACCGAGCGCGGCCAGAAGGTCCTCGCCGCCCTGGACGACGTCGCCGCCAACCACCGCACCGAGCCCGCCACGGTCGCCCTGGCCTGGCTCCTCGCCCAGCCCACGGTCGTGGCCCCCCTGGCCAGCGCCAGCTCCGTCGACCAGCTCCCCGCCCTCCTGGCCTCGGTCGACCTCAAGCTGACCCAGCCGGAACTGGACCTGCTGACGTCGGCATCGGACTGAGCGGAAGACGGCGGGACGGGGCGCGGACCGCCGGGCGGCGGCAGGACGGCGGGCGGCGGTAGGACGGCGGGCGGCGGTAGGACGGCGGGCGGCGGTAGGACGGCGGGCGGGCAGCGAACCCGCCCACCGGCCCACCGTCCGAGTCACCCCGAGTAAGGCATACGCCAGCACCGCTACATACGGCCTACGACCCCGACGACCCCGACCGCCGATCGGCGAGGGCCCAGGACGCGAGGGCGAGGCCACCGGCGACGGCGAAGACGGACGGCCAGGCCCCGATCTTCTTCGCCAGCGGATGCGACCCGGCGAACGCGGCAACGTACGCCGCACTGAGCGCGGCGGCGGTCCCGTTCCCCGCCTTCTCCCGCCACCCCCGAGCGGCCACCGCCCCCGCAGCCGCGAGGGCAACACCACCCAGGGGCCGCCTCTTGGTCCACCGAGCCACCGAATACCCCCCGACCAACCCACCCGCAGCCACGACGCCCGCCGGCACTCCAGCCATCCCGCTACCTCCGCGCTCCAAGGGTCACCTTGCCCCCGACCCTACGCAGGCCCCACGGCGCACATCCCGCAGTGTGCCGCTCGCGTCGCATTAGCCGACTATTAGCAGAACGCCAAGCCGTTCTTCGAAGCTGGTTGTCGTCCGGGAACGAGACGCGAGAACAGAGCAACGGGAGACCCACGATGACCACCGCCACCAACCGTTTCCGTGGCCGCGCCGGCCGCCGCATCGCCGCCGCCATCGTCGCCGCCGCGGCACTGGGCCTGGGGGCCACGGCCTGCGGGCAGGGCGGGTCGGCAGACGCTGCCGGCTCGCAGCACGCCTCGGCCTCGACTCAGTCCAAGAGCGGCTCGCAGGGCCAGGACAGCGGCAAGTCCGCCAAGGCGATGTCCGCCCCTGACGGAAGCGGCGTCGCCAACGCGGGTAACCACAAGACGATCGAGGGCACGCTGAAGTACCTCGCGCCCGGCAAGCTGACCGTCAAGCCCGAGAGCGGCGGCATGGAGCAGGCATTCTTTGTCGCCAACGCCACGCGGATCCTCGGCGCGGCCGCGATCTGCGCCGAGGACGACGGCGCCGAAGGCGCGTCCATCGGCGACGACGGCTACGGCACCGCGAAGTGCACCGTGGACCAGTTGGAGAAGGCCGCGAAGACCAACAGCGTGACCGTCCGCGTCACCATGAACCCCAAGTCCGGCGCCGCCGAGACGGTCGAGGAGAAGTACCACCCGTAAACCCCCGCACCCCCGCCCCGCGCGCCCGGTGAGCCCTCCGCCCACCGGGCGCGGGCCCGCGCCCCGCCGGGCCGCCGTGCCGCGCGGTTCCTGCATTGGGCGCTCAGCCCAACTCCCCGCCCCGCACGGCCGTGACGAAGTCCGCCCACGCGCGGCCGGAGAACCCGAGCACGCCCCGCCCCGGCTCCTTCGAGTCCCGCACGGCGGCCCTGCCCGGTCCGAAGGACGCTTCTACGCATTCAGTGTTACCGGCACCGCTGTACGAGGACTTGAACCAACCGGCATCTCTCTCGGGTATGCATCCTTCGCGCATCAGATCTCCTCGCGGACACGTTCGATGAGGGCTGAGGACGCGGACATGTCCAGCGCCTGAGCACGAAGGTAATCGAACGCCAGCCGGTAGCGCTCCAGTTCCTCGTCCTTCTCCATGAAGAGTGAGCCGACGTGGATGTCGACGTAGACGACGTCCAGCGAGGGCTCGGCACCCCCGAGGATCACGAAACTCCCCATGGCCGCTGAGTGCGCGCCCTTGGCGAACGGCAGGACCTGGAGCGTGATGTCAGGCGACTCGTTGGCGCGCGACAAGTGACCCAGTTGCTCCCGCATCACCTCACGCGAACCGACCACGCGCCGGATCACCGACTCATCGAGGATGGCCCACAGATGGGGCGGCTTCGGACGGCTCAGGATCTCCTGCCGCTTCATCCGAAGGTCGACCAACCGCTCGATCTCCTCCGCGGTCAGCCGCATCTCCGACGCATGCTGCACCGCCTCCGTATAGCCACGCGTCTGCAAAAGGCCGGGCACATACAGACAGGCGAAGTGGTCCTCCCGAACCGCCTCGTCCTCCAGCGTGAACAGCAGATTCATGCTCTCCGGGAGCGAATCCGAGAAGGAGGTCCACCACCCCTGCCGCTTGGCGTCCTTGGCGAGGCCGACCGCGGCCTTCCGCTCCGCCTCACTCGCTCCGTACTCACGGCACAAGGCATCCACGATGGGCCACTTCACGGGCCCTTCCTGCGTCTCGTACCGGCTGACGGTCGCTTTCGAGACCCCGACGAGCCGGCCTGCCTCCTCCAGGGTCATCCCTTTGCGGGCCCGGAACTTGCGCATCATGACGCCGAGCTGGCGTCGACGGGTAGTGGCCCGCGCTGGCATGACGCTACCTCTCCCTCCGAGCTGGCCCCGACGGGACCAGCGGCAACAAGGCTATGGGCGGCTGAAGTTGCCACACCACCGGATTCACCCTTCCGAGGGTCTGTGAGAAGTTACATGGAGAGACTTCTCAGTGTCATACTCGCATCAGCGAGACTACGCAGCGCGGTCGTACGGACACGACTGGGCACAGCGCTGACGTAGCGCCCAAGGAGTGTGGCCATGCACCGCTACTCAGTCACCGACCCCCAACCATGCCGCTGCATCCTTCCGTTTGCCGCTGAAGCCCCTCAAGTGGCTGGCCTGCGCCGAGCAGTGAGAGCAGAACTCGTCGCCTGGGGGATGTCGGCCCTCGCCGACGAAGCGCAACTGATCGTCACGGAGCTGGCGTCGAACGTGATCAAACATGTCGGCCGGGGCACCGCGGCCACGCTCGTCCTCGACGCCGAAGCGGATCAGCTACGCGTAGAACTGCACGACAGCAGCCACAAGGAACCCCAGAACCTCCACCCGGCATCCGAGGAAGAGTCCGGCCGCGGCCTGCAACTCCTCGCCGGCCTCTCAGCGGCATGGGGCACGACCCGCACGGCGGCCGGCAAAGCGGTCTGGTGTGAGCTTCCCCTGGCCCCGGACGAATCTCGCCGCCGCATCCAGCGCGCAACGACCGTCATGGAGGCGTACGGCCTCGCAGTCGGCAGCCCGACTGCGAGGCTCACCCATCGCCCAGTTCTGGAAGAGTCGGTGGCCAGTCTCATCCTGGACCTGCTCCACTGGCTGACCGCACACGGCCTGGATCCCGACGACATCCTCGACCGCGCCCAGACCCACTTCGAGGCATGTTCGTCGTCGGTGACGGGGCCCGTGCTCCTCCCTTAGCCAGCTATCACTGGGTGCTGAGCTTCTCGAGCTTCACATGGCTGTTGCTCCTTCGGCGTTGAATCCGCAGTCCTGGGATGTCCCCGGTGGTGGGGCGGGTTACCCTCGGCAAGCCGTCTCCAGGCTGGGCCGGGCAGTTGTCTGGCGCGCAGCCGTGACCGACACGCGCAGTGTCGTCGTCGAGCCGGAGGAGCACAGCGAGTACGCAACCGTCATCGACCTCGAGTTCTAGCGCGTGGCGGCGAAGGCTGGAGAGCTGGGCCCCGCTGGTGCCGCGGCGGACGATAAGGGGCTGGTGGTCGCCGGGGACGGCGAATGTGCGGCTCATGGGAGCCTGACGCAGTCCGAGTCGCCAGGTTAGCCACGTGTGTACGTTGATGCCGCTGCCGCGCAAAACGTCTCGAGTGACGGGGATCCGGACCCCTAGAACGTCGCCCTCGATGGCCATCGAGTCGGGCTGAGCTGGTTCCTCGTCCTCGATGGGGCGGGCACCGCGGGAGACGAGATCGATGAGGCCGTCCGGAGTCTCGCCCAGCTGGTCGCTGATCAAGCACTGCGTCAGACGCCACGGGGTGACGGGGTGCAGCTCCGTCACTCGGGCGAAGAGCTGTGCTCGGGAGAGGGGACCCGACTCGGTGACTACCGAGACCATCGCCTCTACCGCTGTGGCGTATGGGGAAGCGCGCAGGTGAGTCCACTCAGCGAGGGCCCAGGTCCCCTCAGGGCGGATTCGCCGGAACCGGTTGTCACGGCGCAGTGCCTCCCGTACGGCAGCGACGGTCGTCACAGCCATCGGGGCGAGTAGTTCGTCGGGTTGGCAAGGACGCCCGACTTCCAATAGCCACAGGTACGCGGCGTCGCGTCCCCGCGCCTTGCGGCGGACCCAGTGCCCGTCGGGGCTCAAGGCTAGCCGCGATTCTGAGTGGGTCAGCAGCTCGGCCAGAGGAAGGCCTGCCGGCAGTCCGGCCTCGGAAGCCGCCCAGTCGAGGTCGTCGCCACGGAAGGGAGCGGTGTCGACGAGACGACGCAGAGCGCTATCCAGCGCGCCGGGTTCGGCACTCCACCAGCCACGCAAGGGCCCCGCCCATGTCCGTGGTGTGTCCAGCCCTGCTGCGGCCAGCAGTTCCTCCAGCGCCACGTGGTCGACGAATCCGAGCGCGGCGGCGAAGGCCTTTCGCGGGGCGGCCGGGCCCGCGCCTGCAGCGCGGGCAGACTCTCGCCAGCCGTCCTTGACGATGTCCGCCATATCCGTGAGCTGCTTTCGCACCCGGTTCTGGATTTGGCGCGGGCGCTCGCGGCTCAACCCGAGTGCCGCCCCGACTTCGTCCAGCGTCCGACCCTCAGACCGGAGCGTCACGACGGCGCGCTCACGCTCGTCGAAGACCTCGGTCTCCCACGCCCTGATCAGCCAATCGCCCATCGACCATTGGTCCCCCATCGCCCCCCCTACATCTCGTTGAAATAGACGAACCGCACGCCGAGGAACTCGGCCATGCGCCGGTGCTCCTCTTTCTTCTCAGGCGATACGGGATCGCGGAACGGATCGACGACGCAGATCGTCCAGGGCCAGGTCTCCCCAGTGGACCGATCGAGAATGGCGGGCCATACGAGGTGCTTGAGGTTCGCCGCCGTGCCGGCCACGAAGTGCTGCTCCTCGTCCTCAGTCCCGACCTCGCGGATTCTCGCGCGCATCGGCTTCTGCTGGGTGGTCCCCGGGATGACCTCCCAACCGGGGCCGAGCGCCGCCACAACCATCTGCTCGAGCGTCGCGGCCGGCCGCGTCACGTACTTGGCGTACTTGCCCTCGCCGCGCCGTGCTCGCTCGTACTCCTTCATAGGACAGTCCTTCAGCCACGGACGGATGTTGGCCCGCTGCCCCACGAAGTCGAGGAGGCGACCGCCGATCTCCGGATCCTCCGTCCAATCACGGTACAGACGGGTGCGGTCCGCGTCCTGGAGATGCGGCCACCGGGCCTCGTCGGCCTGGGCGTAGATCCGTGTGACTACGGCCTTTTCGACGGCGGGCGGGATTTTGTAGTCGGTCACAGGATTCCTTTCGGTAGGGGAAACTGGAGGCGGACTTCGTCCGCCGCGGTCTCGAGGTTGGCCGCGTCCTGGATCCACATGTCCATCAGCGAGCCGACCGTCTTGTCCTGGAACTCGATTCGGGAGACGTGTGGAAGTTCCAGGTGCTCGGTTTCCTCAGCCTCCAGCGTTCGCCGCAGGTTCAGTACCGCCGCAGCGCGGCGGATATCGGTCACGAAGTCGAGGACATGAAGAGCCTTCTTGCCGGGGCTCAGCCGCAGCCCGCGGCCGAGCTGTTGGACGAAAATCCTTCGGCTGTGGGTGACGCGCAGGAACGCGATCAAGTTCACGTCTGGTACGTCGACACCCTCGTTGAACACATCCACACAGGTGATCACCGGAACACGGCCGAGGCGGAACTCATTGAGCAACACATCACGGTGACGCTTCGGCAGGCCACTGTGGAGGTACGAGGCGTTGACCCACGCCGGGTCCGAGACGGTGATGAGGCTCGCCATGTGCTCGGCGTGCTCGATGGTTTGGCAGAACACGATGGCACGTGGCTCAGCGGTCTCCCGCCACGCTGTCCGCAGGTGCTCGACGATCTCCTCGTCCCTCTGGGGGAGGAATAGGCGCCGGTTCAGATCCTTGATGGAGTAGCCGTGACGGCTGATGTCTTGAACGGTGTCCCAGTCGACACCGTCCGCGTACAGCTTGTAGTCGACGGCCGACAGATAGCCCGCCGCCATGCCCTCAGCGATGCCCATCTTGAAGCTGGGGCGGCCGAAGCGGGCAGTGATGTCGAACTTGTCGCCACGCCAAGGGGTGGCGGTGACTCCGAATCTTCCAGCAGTCCCGCACAGATCGAGGAGCTCCGCAAACCTGCCGGTCTCGGCCACGTGATGGGTCTCGTCGATCATGACGAGGTCGGGTTTGTAGCCTCCGCACACGGCGGACAGTGCCGATTCGACGGTCGCGACGACAACGCCGTCGAGGGCCCGGGGCTTGCTCTCGCCGGTGAGGAGGCGGGTGGGCACGCTCTTCGGCAGGTGACGCCACAGCGCCTTCTCCAGCTGGCTGACCAGGTCGCGCATGTGGGCGACGACCAGGACGCGTGCATCGGGACGCGAGATGAGGAGATTGCCGATGACCTCGCCGCCGACGACCGTCTTACCCAGTCCCGTCGCCAGGACCAACAGCGCTGTCCCTTCGCAGTCGAGGTCTCGCTTGATCGCGGCCACGGCCCGTTCCTGGTACGGCCGCAGGGCGTAGGAGGTCGGCACGCGATCAGGCATCCTCTGACCGATCGCGTGCAGGGTGGCCCCGTGCCACAGGGCTATGTCGACGCCGATCCCCGCCAGCGCCTTGCGCCGCGCCTCAGCTGACGTGCTGATGTTCGTGTTGGTCACCAGCACCGCTTTGTCGGCCCGGTAGTAGGTGCGAGCGCGTTCGAGGTCGTCGACGCCTGCGTGGTCGGCCGTACCGTGCGCCTTCCACTTGCACTGGAACACCCACTGTTCGCGGGCGCGGACCGCGAGCACGTCGGCGCCGTGGTCGTGAGCGCCATCGATGATGCGGACGTCCTGGAACCCCAGGTGCCATAGGGCTCGTTCGAGTGCCTTGGTCAGCCCCTCCGGGCCGCCGTCGCGCAGCTCGGAGGCCGTCAGGAATACGGCGCTCATTCCTCGCCAGCCAGCTCGTCGCGTAGCAAGGTGATGCTCAGGCGAGCTCGTTGCAGCTGTGGGACGGTCGCCCCATCCGCGAACATGCCGAGCGTCGCTACGTCCGCGAGGCAGCCCGTGACTCGGGCCAGGCTCAGCGCCTTCCCGGATGGCGACGACACCCCGGCGTACGGACCACGGAAGACGGCGCCGTCCATGAACGACTCCGGCATCGCCTGCACGAGCCGGACCAAGGCCAGTGCGGGCATGTGGAGAACGAAACTGGAATCTTGCCCGTGACGGCCGACGAGTCCGACACGGCCGGCCGCGATCATCGCCTCCTCGGTCGCGATCTTTTCCTCGTCAGAGAGGTGACCGTAGGCGGCGGCGCAGCCGTCACTCCGGTCGAGGGCTCCGGCCACACGTTCGCGGATCTCCGCAAGGAGGTCGCGAGCCTCCGCGCCAACCGTGGTTCCGTCGAGCACGCTGTCCTGCAGGGACTCGGCGCGGATCGCGGCGACAAGTTGGGACGGGCTCCAGTCGGAGCGCGCCCGAACCTTAAGGAGGGCGGCCAGTTCGACCAAGAGGAGATCGGCGTAGTCCGCACCGAAGCGCCGGAACGCGGAGTGCTCAGAATTGATAAGGGCGGTGACCTCGTTGCCGGACCGCTGGTCGAGGAGGACTGGGACGGGTAGTCCGTGGTCATCGAGAAGTGACTCGCCCGGCCTCAGCAGCAGGGTCCGGACCTTCACGTGACCAAGTTCGGGATGACCGAAGGGCCGGCTCAGGTAGGCGTGGGGCGTCGCGGCATCCTCATAGCGGGCCAAGCGCTCGCTACGGGTTTCCTTCTTCTCCTTCACTGCTACGGCGGTAGGGGCGGACATGACGGAGGCAGTGGACGCGCTCTCGGGCTGGCGAGCCGTGCCAGAGGTGGGCATATCGACCGGGAAGTCGAGCGCGTCCTTGACGGCCTGCTCGTCGGGCTGAGCCGGCACACTGGCCGCCGTCTTGGTTTCCTTGTTCCGCTTTTTGAGCTCCTCATGCCGTAGGACTGCCTGCCACCAGTGTTCGTCACTCTGAAACTCGGTCTCACCGGCCTGGAACTTCCGGCCCCAGGCCCGGCTCGCTGCGTGGACGGGATTTTTGCCGTCGCCGGGGACGAGATAGCGCAGGCCCGCGTCGTTGCGACGGAACCCCTTAAACAACAAGGCCAGCGGACTTTCATTTTCAGGGTAGTTGAGCTTGCGAGCGCGCTGAGGCTGGAGTGGCGCAACGCCGCGCAGCAGCTCCACGGCGCTGAGCCAGCTGCGATCTCCGTACTCGAAGGCATCCTTTTGATAGGTGACGGGGACGTGGTCGAGGTGGATCTCACCGATGAGGCGGCCGCCCTGGTGGGCCAGATCGACCGGGTACTCGGGCTCCTCATTCCCCGCGATCCCGTCAGGATTGTTCCAGGTGAAGAGCTGCTTGTCCCAGCGCAGGATCTTCCGGCCGTTTCGGAGAAAATCGATCCCGTACTCGGCCTTGTCCAAGTACCGCTGGACGCCAAGCCAGCCGTGGACCCGGCGTTCGCGCACGGTCAGGTTGCCGCTGCCGCAAACCGAACAGACCTCGCCCGAATGGATTTGCCACTCCCCACAGTCCCGGCAGGCGATCCCGTCCTGGAGTTTCTCGTCGATCGGGATGTAGGCGGGGATCCGTTCCCTGCCGTTGTAGAGCACGTAACGGTCGTCGCCCCAGCGGCAGTGGCGGACGGGCTTGACTCGGGCTCCGCCGACGTACAACTCGAAGGGACGTTCATTGAGAATCCATGAGTACACCGAGCCCAGCGTGTTGCGGAGCGAGGCACCGTTGCGGCGTAGCCACTCGGCACGCGTCGGTTGCAGGCGGTCGACGATGATACGCGTGCCGTGCTGGGAAGGATCGCTCTTCGGCTCGGTGATGTCCTTCGCCTCGAAGTCGTCCTTGATCTGGTCAAGATCGATCTCGACGCCGATCCACTCCGCGTCGCCCGTGCGGGTCGTTAGGACCCGGGTGCGCCGGCCAAGGCGGGCAGTCGAGATATTGAAGCCCATGCCGAACAGGCCGAGCTTGTCGTGCATATCGTTCCCGGACCAGCCGGCCCGCACCGCGCGCGCTAGTCGGTCGTACGACATGCCCCGCCCAGAGTCGCGGACCTCCAAAACGCCCTTCGGGGACGACGGCAGGGTCACGCTGACCGTGAAGCCGTCCGGCCACTCCGTGCCCGAGCGGAGGATGTCGAGGAAGTCATCGAAGGGGTTGTCGACGAGTTCGGCCACGCACTGCCACTCGTCGAAATCGATCTCACCCAGCATGCTCAGCACGCGGGCGGAAGGGGTGATCTTCACTCCGGTGGAACCCTCCTAGCGGATCGGGACTGTCACGGCGGCCGCGGCGTGAGTTGGCACGGCGAAGCCGCCCGACTCTCATGAGTCGAGCGTTCAACCCTGAGGATAGAGGGGGCCACTGACGATACAGCTGGAATTTGCGGACCCTGGCGAATCGTGTGCTACCGGGACGGAGATGAAGGCGTCGAACCGTCGTGAATAGGGATGATCCGGTCAGGCTAGTGAGAGAGACGGAAGGCCGTCGCCCCCGTGGTCTTCTCGCGTACCAGGTCCGCGACGCGTTCTGCGGCCACCTCCGGGTCCTCGTGCTCCCAGAATCGCAGGACGTCCCAGCCCTCCTCCGCGAGGATCCTGTCGGTCTCAGCGTCCCGGACGCGGTTTGCGGCGATCTTGTCCTGCCAGAAGGCGCTGTTGGTCGTCGCCGGCCGCAAATGCTCGGGGCAGCCGTGCCAGTAACAGCCGTCCACGAAGACCGCGACGCGAGCCCTCGTGAAGACGAGGTCCGCTGTCCGCCGCAGTGTTGGCACGGGCCGCGCGGAGACGCGGTAGCGCAGACCTCGCCCGTGCAGCAGCGACCGGAGGGCTTTCTCCGGCACCGTGTCCTTGCCGCGGTTCCCGCGCATTGAGGCCCTCACTGAGGACGACGACGCCCACGATCCGGACGGCAGTTGTCGTTCCCCAACCAGCCCCCGTGCCCGCGCCTCAGCCCAGGCCGCGGCCAGATTCCGCGCCCGCGTCGGGTAGCAGACCTCGCAGACGTACTTGGTCGGCGTACGCCCCTCGTCCGACCAGCGCAGATAGGCGCGGATCCGGCGAGTCTTGGGCAAAACCTTCAACGCGATCGACGCGAGCGCGTAGCGGCCCTCCCCTAGGTCTACGTAGCGAACCGCGCGGCCACCCGCAGCCCGGTCCTGTTCCGCGGTCAACGCGGCCCGGCTCCGCCCCGGCTTCCCTCGCCACGCCCGGTCTGGCGGCGGCCCTTGCCGACGCCAGCCCTCCTGGTGCGACCCCGTCACTCCGATCATCTCCGCTCTTCCGCCTCGTCCAGCGCCTTGGCCACCGCCGCGGCGAAGACCCGGCCCAGCTCGACCGGCACGGCATTGCCCAGCTGGCGCATCCGCTCGCCGCGGGGGCCCGCCAGCTGCCAGTCGTCGCGGAACGTCATGACCCGGGCGGTCTCCCGCACTGTCATATAGCGATGCGCATATCCCCCCGCGTCATCTGCGCCATGCGCCAGCTTGTCGAGGAGCATCACCGACTCGCCTCCCGGCACCCCGTGCACGCCGGCCTTGACGGTCTTCGCTGGCCTGTCTAGCTCGTTCGGCGTGTGACCATCGTAGATCCGGGCCCCAGGCCAGCCCACGTGGTCCCGGAAGCCCTGTTCGGTGACCCTGTCGAGCCGGTCCAAGTCGATCGGCGGCAGATCGTGGACCGCGTCGCGCAGTGTGCGCCACGGCAGCGGTCCGTCGTCCTCGCTGGCCAGTGCGAGTTGGTCACCCACGCGTGCGGCGACACGGTCGCGAACGTGCTGCGGGACCGTCGAATGGCGACCCGGCCCCCAGTAGGACCCGTCCTGGAACGTGCGCAGGAGCGCGGTCTCTGAGTGTGTGTGTCGCAGGCTCTCCCGTACCTTGCCCAGGTTCACGCGGAGATCGCCCCGGAAGGCCAGTAGGATGACCCGGTTGCGGATCTGAGGAACGCCATAGTTGGCGGCGTTCACACGGAACAGCAGTACGTCGTAGCGCTCGGAGGGGTCGGTGTCGCCCGCCGCGTCGGCCTCCCGCAGGATCCGGTCGTGTTCGCGCCAGTCCGACCCCTGTACGCGCCGGACAAACGGCAGGGCCAGCTCGCGCTGAATGTACTCGAAGTATGGGGCGAATGATGGCCGCAGTAGGCCGCGCACATTCTCGCACATCACGGCCTTCGGGCGAATCTCCCGCACGGCCCGGAACATCTCCGGGAACATGTTCCGCTCGTCCTCGTCGCCCTTGGCTACCCCTCCCAGACTGAAGGGTTGGCAGGGCGGACCGCCCGCGAGGAGGTCGACGTCGTGGTCACGCAGGAACGACATGTCCAGTCGCCTGATGTCACCGCAGACCAGGGGGACACCTCTGCGAAGCGCCCGGTGGTCTGAGGGGTCCGTGATCTCGCCTGCCCGAGGCAGCTCCTCGACAGCCTTAGCGAGAATGTCCGTGGACACGTCCTCAGGGTGCCCGGTGAAGTCGTTCGCCTCCAGCGTCTCGCACGCGCGCCGGGCGAACTCGTTCAGGAGGAGGTGGCGGAAACCCGCTGCCTCACTGGCCTGCACCAGTCCCCCGCCACCGGCGAACAGCTCCACCGATGTCCGTCCCATTTGCGCCCTCCTAGCATTTCAACGCTATAGAACCATACCGCGGAGGTGTGACGGTTGAGGTCCACTCGGGCGGAAGTGTGTCCGAGGCTGACGAAGCTTCTGGGCGGCGGGTGCGCGTGGGAGAACATGGCCGAGAGCGATATGAGCGCGCCGCCGGCGAGGTGAGGGGCGGCTCCGCCCCTCATGGTGTCACGAGGCGATCGGCGGCTCGATATCCCGATTATGTAATATGTTCAGTAGGAACATTTTGTTTATGGGTAAGCGACAGCTAAATTCATGGGGTAGGGCTATGCGGGCTCCTGTAGATCTTCAAAGCCCCCGGCGCTTCACTGATCTTGTCATACATGATCACGTAACCAGGTAGCGCGGTGATCTGCCAACCAGGTGGGAGTGAAGCTGCCGTCAATGCGAAGATATCATCTGCGGTCGCCGTTGTTTTGCCGAGTGTTGCTGTCGAAGCTGAATACACGGCTGAAGCCTTCTTGAATCTGAAAGTATAAGGGAGTTGCTTCTTCGCGTGGCTGATCAACGTCGAAAGGGGGGCCTCATCGGGCGTGAGGTTCTCAATCGGCCAACTCAAATCGATGGGGTACAACGTGTAGAAGTGGTCCGGCCCCCAGCTGGTGCTGTCGCGCTTGGCTCCGGGGTCGTGGTTCCCGATACCGCTCGTGTTCCACGGGATCTCGCCGCGACTCTTGTGCCAGTCGATCAGCAGCCGTTCGGGGGCGATAGTGGGTAGATCTTCATCCACATACAGGCAAGTGAACGTCATCTCATCCGGAGATATGTTGAGCCGCCCCTTGATGGTCTCCCGATGCTGGGCTAGTCGCGAACGCAGTGAGTCAGCCTTGCCGACGTAGACGAATACATCTCGATGGTAGAGCTGGTAGACGCCAGGATGCCGTTCGATTTTGTCGATTTCTTTCGGCGTGAGTGGGGACGGCGTCAAATCTTCCAGGCTGGCGCCCAGCTGGTCCCTGAGGGCCTTGGTGATGCTGAGTTTGAACTCTGCGCTGTTACTGGATCCCTGCTTGGGCACCTGGACCCCTCCTCACCGGTGATGGAGGGATCACCCTAGCGTCGAGGTGTGGCGCGCACGCACCAAGTGGCGCCCATCCATGCTGTATGTGTCACTGTTCCGCGGTATGCTTTCGTAACGGTCTACCAGGAATAATTCCGTTCGAGGTCAGACGCTGGGATCCGGGCTGTTTCGTCGGCGGAGGAGCTGGTTAGGCTGCGCATCGCGGACTTTCGTCGTCTGCTCGTCAACGGTTATATCGAACGCGCCTGCGAGGCGACTGCATGCCAATGGCGCGAAGCGCACCAGGGTGGCGAACATGATTAGGGATGAGTGGGCGCTAGTCGAGGGTGATGAACACACGGCGTCATTTCGCACACCTCCTTTAAGGAAGGGGGTGACGTTCGTAGTCGGTGGACCACCCTATAATCCGTTCGCCCTCGGGGGTGAACATAAGACTTCGCGGGCGAGCACAAGTATGTTCCCCGCGCTGTTCAAGGATGTCGTCGAGCTGATCAGCTTTGGCTAAACGGTTCCTTGCGGCCTTGTGGTAATTCTTCCGGCTCGGTAAGGTTGTTCCATGGCTCGCATAGAAGCATTCCACGGAATCAATGGAGACGTTCAACGTCTCCACGGTCCGGTTGTATGTGGTTATCGAAGCTTCGCGGTGGATGGTCGTGTGATTCTTCAGCTCGATACTTATGGATCGCCGGAGAGGAAGATCCCAAATAAGGTTAGTCAGTCAATCCAACTGGATGTAAAAGGTGCGCGCGAGTTGATCGGCATTCTGCTAGAGGTATTTCCGGAACTGGGTACTTAATCAGAGGGAAACAGAGACCGCCATGCGTCTGTTGGACGGATGTGGCGATGTCCTAATCTCGATATTGCATAAGGGGCCGCCCAGCCCGATAAGTGTATAAATTAGAGAGGGCCGCCCCCACGGCATGCCGGGGCGGCCCTCACAGCACGGGGGGCGTACTCAGCGCAGGGCGCTGAGCTTTTGCCAGGAGGGGTAGGGGAGGTTCCAGTCGCCGAAGCCGTTGCCGGTGGAGACGGTGGCGCGGGTGGAGCCGGATATCTCGACGATGTCGCCTCGGGTGGCGCGGTCGTAGAACCACTTGCCGTCGGCGAGGGACATGCCGACGCAGCCGTGGCTCATGTTGGTCTGGCCGAAGTAGCCGCGGCCCTCGTTCCAGGGGGCGGCGTGGGCGTAGGTGCCCGAGGTGGTGAGGTGGACGGCCCAGGGGACGTCTTTGTTGTAGGGGTCGGCTATGCCGACGGACTCGCTGGTCATGTTGACCATGGGGGCCTTGTCGAGGACGACCATGGTGCCGTTCCAGGTGGGGTAGGAGGGCTGGCCGGCGGATATGGGGATGGTCTTCTGCTTCTGGCCGTCTTCGTAGACGGTCATCGTGTGGTTCTTGATGTCGACCTTGGAGATCCGGGGCGTGCCGATGGTGAAGGTGGTCGAGACATCGCGGCGGAGGTAGCGGGAGTCGCCGGTGTTCACGCCGCTGAGGCGGGCTCGGAGGGTGACCTTGGTGCCCTTGTGCCAGTAGGTCTTGGGGCGCCAGTCGACGCGCTCGATGCCGGTGAGGGGGTCCTTGACCCAGCCCCAGGAGCCTTCGGCCTTCGGGCTGGTGGAGATCGAGAGGCTGCGCTCCACCGCTGCCTTGTCGGTAACGGGGTGGTCGAAGGCCAGGGAGACCGGCTGGCCCACGCCCACGGTGGAGCCCTTGGACGGGGTGACGGTGACGCCGTTGATCTGCTGGGCGGCGCGGGTGCGGAAGGTGGAGTGCTGGACGGCGGTCTTGCCGGCGGCGTTGGTGGCCGTGGCCTCGACGGTGTAGGTCGTGCCCGGGGTCATGGTGCGGTTGGAGCGCCAGCTGGTCTTGGAGTGGGAGAGGGCGCCGGTCACCGTGACGGCCTGGGAACCGGCGCCGTCGGGGATGATGCGTACCTTGGTGAGGGTGCCGTGGGAGGCGGTCACCTTGACCGGGGCGTCGGGGGCTATCGCCGCCGAGTCGCTGCCCGGGGCGATGGTGATCCGGGCGGGCTTGGCGTCGGCCGGGTCCACCGAGGCGGACTTCGACGCCGACTGGCATCCGGCGAGCAGGGCGACGGCGATGGCGGGCACCACGAGGGTGCGCAGGGAACGTACGGAGAGCACAGAGGACCTCTTGCGGGAGTCGTGAGGGGTGGTGGTGGGAGGGGAGGAGTGGGTCAGCAACGCCTCTTCACCTCCTCGGGGTTGGCCCGGTACGGGCCGGGGGATGCGGTGGCGGTGGGATCGAGGCGCCACAGCGAGACCGATACGCAGTAGGCGGAGGGGCCGTCGGTGTAGTCGCCGGACGGGCTGCCGATGCCCTCGGCCTGCAGGACCCCGACCCGGGTGCCCGAGCGCATCAGGACGACCTGGGCGTCATGTGGTGTGCGGGACGAGTGCCAGCCGTAGGTCATGGTGGTCGGCTGGTCGGCCGCGAGCTTGGGTGACGAGGTGGTGCCCAGCGCCTTGGGGCGGGCGCATCGGTCGTTCAGCGTCTCCTCGAGGGAGGCGAAGACCTTCGCGGCCTCGCCGTCGCTCCCATAGGCGTTGATGGTGTGGCGTGCCTGCCCTGCCTTGCGGCCGTGGTAGTCGCGGGTGCGCTGGGCGAGGGGGCGCGGACCGTCGAGGCGGCAGCTGGGGGAGAGGTCGAGCAGCGGTGCCCGGCCGTTGTCGGTGGAGCTGGTGGAGTCGGCCGTCTTCCAGCGCATCATCGCGTCGAACGGCAGCGCCGAGGGGCGAAGGAGGGCGCTCGCGGGGATCGGCGCACCCGGGACGCGGTCCGTTCGCGGGGCGGGCGGGGCCGCCGGGAGCGTACGGGTGGAGTCGTCGCCCGGCAGCATCCGCCAGGAGCCCGCGGTCACGGCGGCCACCGCCAGGACGGCCGCGGCGGCGATCGCGGTGCGCTGCCGTGCGCGGCGCCGACGGCCCCGCGCACGCACGGTTTCGGGGTCCGCCAGACGTATGGAGGGCTCGACATCGCGAGCGATATCGCGCAGGCGCTCGTCCAGATCAGCCATGGGAGGGCACCTCCTTGGGGTGGCAGACGGGCAGATGGGGTGTCGGTGCCGGTGCCGGAGTCGGTGCCGGGACCGGAGTTGGTGCCTCGGTGTCGGCATCGGCTTCGGCGTCGGCCAGATGGGAGCCGAGGGCCTTGCGGGCACGGCTCAGCCGGGTGCGCACGGCGCCGGGGGAGACGCCCGTCTCCCGGGCCACCTGCTCAATGGGCAGATCGAGAAGGTGGTGCAGGACCACGGCCGTACGCTGCTCGGGCTTCAGCCCGCGCAGGGCATGGACCAGCGCCACCCGGTCCGGGGCGAGATCGGGGAGATCGGGGGGCGGCCCATGGCGGAAGTGGGCCCGCATGCGGTTACGGGCGCGCCGCCAGGAGCTGACGGCGAGGCGCAGGGCGACGGTGCGCACCCACGGCGTGGGATCACCCTCGGCGGTCAGCCGGTCCCAGCGCTGCCACGCCCGGGCATACGCCTCCTGCACCGCGTCCTCGGCCTCGGCGAGATCGCCCGTCGCCGCATAGACCGCGGCCACGAGCCGCTTCGCCGTAACCGCATAGAACTGGTCGAAATCGGATGGTGTGGATGAAGGTGATGGCCCTGACATGAATCCCCCGCGCCCCCGCGTGCTCCCCGCTTCTATGTAGGAACACGTCCGAAAGGGGCGGGAGGTTACAGACGACTTTCGGGGCCGCCGGATCCGTACGCCACGGGGGAGACGTGAGGCGTCGCCGAATTCGCGGGCGGCTGCGGGCTGCGCGGTAGTTGCGGGGTCTGCGACGGCTGCGATGGCTGCGGGGCCGGGGTCTGCAGCGGTTGCGGCGTTCGCGGCGGCTGCGGGCCGTGCGGGGGCGGGGCGCCCCACGGTGCGTAGGTCGGGTGGGGTCCGTACTGCGCCTGGGTGCCGGAGCCGGAGCCGGGGCCGTAGCCGGATCCGGGGCTGCCGTAGCCGGTGCCGGGCCCGGGGCTGCCGTAGCCGTAACCGGACGCGGGGCTGCCGTAGCCGTAGCCCTGACCGCCTCCGTAGCCGTAGGCGTACCCACCGCCGTACGGCCCCGCGGGCCAGAACGGTGCGGGCATCGTGCCCGGGGCCGGCCGGGGTGCGCGGCGCGGCCGGGGGAGCGGCACCGACAGTGCCGCGTGGGCCAGGGCGGGCTGGACGGTCTCCCGCCGCTCCCACAGACGGTCCAGCAGTTCCTTCTCGCGCGCGATGAAGTCCGGCCCCGCCGTACCCCGGTACGCACGCCGCCGCAGAAGGGCCAGCGAGGTCGCGAAGGCGGTGTACTCGCCGACCGTACGGGCCGCCGCCGCGCCGTGGGTGCGGCGGGCGAGGTCGCGGGCGATCCCGCGGGCGCGCATCGAGGACAGCGCGAGCGGCTCGGGCGGGGTGAGCCAGCCGGCCGCCTGGTAGGCGGTGAGCTGCTCCCGTATCGCACGCAGTTCCTTGGTGCGGGACCAGATCGTCAGCCAGGTCAGCAGCCCGAACACCGGGACCATGAACAGGGCGTAGACGATGAGGAAGCCGTACCCGCCGAGGGTGGCCGAGCCGTTCCAGACGCCGTGCAGGACCATCGCCGTCAGCAGCATCGCGATCGGTATGAGGACGCGGCGGACGCGCTGGTGCCGCGCCGCCGCGGCGGCTATGCCGAAGCCCACACCCGTCATCGAGGTGAAGAGGGGGTGCGCGAAGGGGGACATCACGGCGCGGATGAAGAAGGTCGCGGCCGTGGTCGACCGGATGCCGGAGTAGCCGAGCGTCTGGTCGCTGACGAAGGCCGAGCCGAGATACAGGATGTTCTCGGTGAAAGCGAAACCGGTGGCGGTGATTCCGGCGACGACGACCCCGTCGACCAGCCCGTTGAAGTCACGGCGGCGGAAGAGGAAGAGCAGCAGGACGGCGGCCGCCTTGGCGCTCTCCTCCACGAACGGTGCGATGAAGGTGGCGCCCCAGGCGTCGGCGTCGGCCTGGCCGGTGGGGGACGAGGAGTCCACGGTCGTCATGAGCCACTCGGTGGCGAAGCCGTTGGCTATCAGCGCGACCAGCGTCGCCGCGCACGCCCCCCAGGCGAAGGCGAACAAAAGGTTTCGCCAGGGCTTGGGGTCCACGCGGTCCAGCCACCGGAAGACCGCGATGATCAGCGGCACGGGGAGGACGGCGAGGCCGAGCCCCACCAGGAAGCCCTTGGTGCCCGTCTGCTCGCGCACCAGCGCCAGGATGATCAGGCCGGAGAGCGAGAGCAGACCGGTGAGCGCGGTGGCCCGGAGCGCCTTGTTGTGCCAGACGCGGGCGAGACGGCCGCCCGGGCCCCACAGCCGCTGGCGGGGCGGTTGCGGCCAGCCCGCCGGTGCGGCGCCGGTGGCGAACCACGGGTGCCGGTCACCGTACGGAGCGCCGTGGGGCGTGCCGTACGGGGCGCAGGCGTGCGGTGTCTGTGGCGCCTGAGTCGCCTGCGTCGCCTCGTACGGTGCGTCGTGAGGAGCCTCGTACGGTGCGTCGTGTGGTGCGTCGTGCGGGGCCCCCTGGGGTGCCTCGTGCGGTACGCCCCGTGGTGTCCCGTCCGGTGCGCCGCCTGACGCCTCGTGCCGCGCTCCTCGCGGCGCCTCGTACGGCGGCGTGGCCGGTCGTGGTCCGGGCGGCTCTTGCGGGGGCGGGGACTGATGCACTCAACCGACCCTAACGAAAGGGGGAGGGGGACTCAGGGGTTATGCCCATCCCCTTGGGGTCGTTATGTGTCATTGCGGCGGAAGATCAGGTCATGGACGAGGTGTCCCTTGTCCAGCCCCTGGCCCTCGAACTTGGTGAGCGGCCGGAAGTCCGGGCGCGGGGTGTAGCCGCCGTCGGCCTGGGAGTTGTCGAAGGCGGGGCTCGCGGAGAGGACCTCCAGCATCTGCTCCGCGTACGGCTCCCAGTCTGTCGCGCAGTGCAGCAGCGCACCGGGCTTCAGCCGGGTGGCGGCGAGCTCGATGAACTCGGGCTGGATGAGGCGGCGCTTGTGGTGCCGCTTTTTGGGCCAGGGGTCGGGGAAGAAGACCCGCAGCCCGGAGAGCGAGGCGGGGGTCAGCATCTCGCGGAGCAGGATGATCGCGTCGCCGTTGGCGACCCGGATGTTGTCCAGGCCGTTCCGCTCCGCGAGCGCGAGCAGATTGCCCTGGCCGGGGGTGTGGACGTCGGCGGCCAGGATGCCCGTGCCGGGGTCGGCGGCGGCCATCTGCGCGGTGGCCTCCCCCATGCCGAAGCCGATCTCCAGGACGACGGGGAGGTCGGGGCGCGGGCCCGCCTCTGTGGCGAACAACTCACCGAGGTCGATCCGGCTCAGCCCGTCGATGTCCAGGCCCCACTGCGGCCACAGGCGGCGCAGCGCCTCGCCCTGGCCCGGGGTCACCCGGCCGCGGCGGGGGCGGAAGGAGCGGATGCGGCGCTCGTGGTGCGAGCCCGCCGGGTCGGCCGCGGGGCCGCCGGGGAACATCGGCTCGGCGCGGTCGCGGCCACGGGTGGGGCCGGGCAGTGGGGTGCGGTTGCGGTCCGCGCGGGCATCGGGGGCGGTGGGGTTATCGGACACAGTGCTTCGATTCTACGGTCGGGGGCGGGGCCCACGGGCGGGCCGGGAGGCGGGCCGGGACGCGGGGCGGGCACCGCGACGACGGCGCGCGGCGGCGGGACTCCTGGGTGAGAGGGGCGTCGGACGGTGGAAGCGATTCGCCTGGGGGAACCGGGGGCGGGGCGAGCGTGCGTGATCAGGGAGAACTGCCGCAAGGAGGAAGCACGGAGAAACGGGGGATCTTCCTACCGCCGCAACCCCTGACCGTCCCGCACCGCCTCTACGGCCCGGCCGTCACAGCGTCGCCAGCACCCGCCGCGCGACCTCCCGCCCGATCGGCAGCGAGGCCGTCGCTGCGGGGGAGGGCGCGTTGAGGACGTGGACGACGCGGGGCGACTCCGAGATCAGGAAGTCGTCCACCAGCGTGCCGTCCGGCAGCACCGCCTGTGCGCGCACGCCCGCCGGGGCGGCTATCAGGTCGTCGGCCGTCACATCCGGCAGCAGGCGGCGCACGGCGTCGGTGAAGGCGCGCTTGGACAGGGAACGCCGCAGCTCACCCGCCCCGTACCGCCAGTGGCGGCGGGCGATCCGCCAGGAGCCCGGATACGCCAGCGTGCCGGCCAGCTCCTGTGGGCGCACCGTATGCCAGGCGTACCCCTCGCGGGCGAGGGCCGGCACCGCGTTGGGCCCGATGTGGACGCCGCCGTCGATGCCGCGGGTCAGATGGACGCCGAGGAACGGGAAGGCCGGGTCGGGCACCGGGTACACCAGACCGTTCACCAGCGAGGCGCGGGAGGGCACCAGCTCGTAGTACTCACCGCGGAAGGGCACGATCCGCATGCCCGGGTCGTCGCCCGCCAGCCGGGCGACGCGGTC
This sequence comes from Streptomyces yongxingensis, assembly GCF_055597465.1. NCBI lineage: Bacteria > Bacillati > Actinomycetota > Actinomycetes > Kitasatosporales > Streptomycetaceae > Streptomyces > Streptomyces yongxingensis. Next base: position 5,368,656 of record NZ_CM145717.1, on the reverse strand, counting down.
GCAGTGCAGCCCCGCGCAGTTGACCAGGGCCCGCGCGCGCAGCACCGTGCCGTCCGCCGTGCGCACCGCGACCGCGGAGGGGCGCCGGCCGATGGTGCGCACCCGCGCCCCGTACCGCATCGAGGCGCCCGCGTCCTGGGCCAGCCGGGCCAGCCGGGCCGTCACCGCGCCGAAGTCGCAGACGCCCGTCGTGCCGACATGGATCGCGGCGAGGCCGCGCACCCATGGTTCGTACTCCGCGATCTGGGCGGGGCCCAGCTCGCGCACCGGAATGCCGTTCTCCCTGCCGCGCTGGACGAGTCCGTGGAGCCTCGGCAACTCGGAGCGCTCCGTGGCGACGATGAGCTTGCCGGTGACCTCGTGCGGGATGCCGTGCTCGGCGCAGAACTTCACCATCTCCGCGGCGCCGCGCACCGCGAACCGCGCCTTGAGCGACCCCGGCCGGTAGTAGATACCACTGTGGATCACGCCGCTGTTCCGCCCGGTCTGGTGGCGGGCCGGGCCCGCCTCCTTCTCGAGCACGGTCACGCGAGTGCCGGGCGCGGCGCGCGTGATCGCATACGCCGTCGACATGCCGACGATCCCGCCCCCGATCACCAGCACGTCGCAGTCCAACGCCGTCACGCCATGTCACCTCCCCACGCGCCACACCGTCCAGTCGCCCGACCGTCGATCCCTATCATGACCTGCGCCACTGACAACGGGCCGAAACCCATGTGAGGGCTAGGGTCCGGACTAGGCCCACGGGGCATGTGGATCGATTCACGCCGAGCCGCTCATTCCGGGCGACTCGCCTCTGAGTCGTCCGTTCCGGGCCGCTCTCGCCTCACCGCTCATCCCGGGCCGCTCACCACTCATCGCGGTCGCTCGCATCCGCTCCGATGTCGCTGGAATCCGCTCCCATGCCGCTCGCACCCGCCCCCGCGCCGCTCACGCCGGGGCCACCAGCAGCGGCCGGGCCTGCTCGCGCAACTCGGCGACGCGCGGCTCGTCGCGGTACGCCTCGAGGCGCCGCATCAGGTCGCGCACGTACTCCGTGGTGCGTGCGGACGAGATCCGGTTGGCGACCTCCACGGCACGGGCGCCCGCCGCGCAGGCCGCGTCCAGATTGCCGGACTCCAGTTCGGCGACGGCGGACACCACGAGCCGCAGCCCGTGCGACCGTACGAACTCCTCCGTCGGCCGGGCCAGCGCCTGCTCGGTGAAGCGCCGCACCTGGCGCGGCAGCCGGAGATCGCGATAGCACTCGGCGGCGTCGGCCGCGAACCGCTCATGGCTGTAGAAGTCGAGCCAGGACGGATCGGGGTCGCCCGCCCGCGAGCGCTCCAGCCAGCCTTCCGCGGACTTCAGGGCCGCCCCGCAGGCGGGCCCGTCCCCGGACTTGGCCTGGGCGCGCGCCTCCACGAGCCGGAAGAAGCTCATGGTGCGGGCGGTGGCCAGGCCGCGGTTGCGCTCCAGGGCGGCCTGGGCCAGGTCCACGCCCTCGTCGGCGAAGCCCCGGTAGGTGGCCTGGAGGCTCATCGACGCCAGCACATAGCCGCCCAGGGGGACGTCGGCCGCAGCGCGGGCGAGGCGCAGCGCCTGGATGTAGTACCGCTGCGCGGCCTCCTGCTGGCCGGTGTCGAAGGCCATCCACCCGGCGAGCCGGGTCAGTTCGGCGGTGGCGCCGAAGAGGGAGCGGCCGACCTCGTCGCTGTACGAGCCGAGCAGCAGGGGCGCCGCGTCCACCCGGAGGCATTCGGGGACCATGGACGAACGCCAGTCGCCGCCGCCGTACTTGGAGTCCCAACGGCGCGCGTCCTCGGCGGCCTCGCGCAGCTTGGTGACGTCACTGTGGCCGACGCGCTGCGGCGGTATGGCGTCCGGCGCCGCCGCGCCCGTGGTGCTCGCGGCGGTGGTTCCGTCCTCGGCGTCCTTGGGTTCGCGGGCCACCGAACTGTCGGCGGGGGATATGAGCCAGCGCGAGGCAGGGGTGGCGTACGCGCTTACTGAGAAAGATCCGGCCAGGCTCTGCCAGATGCCGACGCCGCCGCGCCGACCCGCGAGATCCAGCCGGTAGAGCTCGGTCGCGGAGCGGACGGCCTGGCCGATGTCGCGCGGGAAGGCAAGCCCGACCTCGGGGGCCGGATCGGCATCGGCCAGGCCGATCTCGTGCAGGGGGACGGGGCGGCCGAGTTTGCTCCCGATCGCAGCCGCAATGAGGTGTGGCGCGGCGCCTTGGGGCACCATGCCCTTGGACACCCAGCGCGCGACGGATGTCTTGTCGTAGCGAAGCGTCAGGCCACGCTGGGCGCCGAGGTCGTTGACTCTGCGCGCGAGCCCGGCATTGCTGATCCCCGCGAGGGCGAGAACGGTGCCGAGCTTTTCGTTCGGCCCGCGTGGCTCCCTGGACATGCGCACCCCTCGACAGCACCGACGGCCGCCCCGGCATAAGCGCGGGGCATTCGTAAACCCAGCGTAGTTCGCCGCATCCCGACCGTTAAGAGGTGGTGTCCCGGATGGCGAGATTCTTGTACGAACGGGCGTGCGGGGCGTGACGTGTGCTCCCGGTGTGTGTGGCTGTGCGCCCGTGTGTGCGCTCTGTCTCCGTCGCGGCGGGGACGTTTCGATGGGTCCTGCGTGGGTCGGCCCGCTGTACTGGATCCAGTGGGCTGGGGGACGCCGCCGCCTCATTCCCCGCGGGCGGCGGAACGGTCCGGGAGGCGAATGCCGCCTCCCGGACTGTCGTGTCGGGAGGCGCGAGAGGCGGAAGTTGAGTCCTTAGAGGTCGTCCGCAAGACCAACGAGAGCGCCACGGTGATTTGGCTGAATATCGCCCCTCACGGCCGGGCTCCCGCGTCGGGCCGGGGAGGGGGAGGCCCGACGCGGGAAGCCCTCTTCCCCATGGATCGCGCCCGGATTCGGTACGGATTCCGCCCAGTTACCCCCCGGAGCGGTGGGGCACCTAGCACATGCCGCGGATGTCGCCGCACGCGGTGGTCGTCGCGGCGCGGAGCCATAAGGCCCCCGGTGGTCTGCGGGTTGGCGCTCGATCGTCGCCTTTTCCGTGCGCCCCTTCGTGCGCCTCTTGTGCGCCGCTCCGCACACTCATCGATGCCCTTGCGCTCTTGTGCGCCCCAATCGTGGCAGCATGGGCCACGGCGGAACGGTGGGTCGCTACCGGCGGTGGTTCCCTCTGTGGGCTCCTTACGGATGCCTTCGTGAGAGGCGCCACCCCTGGGATCAACTCTGCGATTCCTGCGGTCATCTGTGGTCACAGGACATCCAGGAGATCCATGTTGTTGTCTGGTTCGATGCCGAAACCGTCAACATGCTGTGCATGATGGCACCTACTTCTTGGTTGCCCTGGATGCCCACAGCCTGTGGAGGCGGCGATGCGGTGGTTGGTGGGGTGGAGCAGTACCGCATCCGGCCCGGTCTCCTCGGAGGGCCGTGCGATCCAGCCGGTCGGCGCCCAACTCCTGTGGTCCGACCCCGATCCGCTGTGGGCGGTCGGTGACTGGCGCCCCGATGAGGTACGCGTCGTCCAGACCGACCCCTTCACCCGCCTCGCCGTCTTCGGCTGCTGCGGCGCATCCGACGAGGAGCTACGGGTGGGCCTGTTCGCCGCCCGTGGCGGCGCCCTGCGCCATCTGACCGCCTGGTCCGGCAGCTACACGGCCGTAGCCCAGGTCGGCCGCCGCGTCACCATCGCCGGCGACCTCGCGGGCGCCCGGCCCGTCTTCCACACCGACTGGGCCGGCGGCACCGCCTACGCCACGGCCGCGCTCCCGCTCGCCGACCTCATCGAGGCGCAGCTCGACGTCGGCCACCTCGGCGCACTGCTCGCCTGCCCCGACTCCCCGGAGGCCATGGGCGACGGCACGCCCTATATGGGCGTCAGACGCGTCCCCCCGGGCCATGCGCTGATCCTGCGCGACGGCGCCCGCGACATCACCGGCTACGAGCCCACCGCGTCCCTCGCCGTCGCCGCGCCCCCACTCGACCAGGACAAGGCCGTGGACGCGGTCCGGGACGCCCTCGTGGAGGCCGTACGGGCCCGGCTCACCGCCCCGCGCCACGCCCCCGAGACCGATGATCTCGACCCCGGCCCGGTGCCCGGCATGGGGCCCGCCGAGCGGCGGGCCGCCCGCGGCGCCCCGGCCCCCGGCATCGGCGCCGATCTGTCCGGAGGCAGCGCCTCCGCCACGCTCGCCCTGCTCGCCGCCGGTCTCCCCGGGATGCCCGGCACCCTCTTCGGGCACGGCACCGAGGCGGGCGAGCGGCTCCTGGCCGTCACCTTCAACGACCTCGCCACGGCGGGCGGCGCCCGCACCCGCGAGGCCGAACTCGAACGGGCCGGAGCCATCGCCGCCAATCCGCGGCTGCACCATGTGGTCGTCGCCGCGGGCGAGGAGGCCCTGCCGTACGCGGGCCTCGACACCGGCGCCCTCACCGACGAGCCCGGCCCCTCCCTCGTCATCGCCGAACGCCACCGGCGCCGGCTCGCGGCGGGCAGCGCCGACCACTTCATCGGGCACGGCGCCCGCCAGGTGCTCGACGCCCACCCCGCGCGCCTCGCGGACCTGCTGCTGGACCGCCGCAGACGCCATCTGCTGCGCCCCGCGACCGCGCTCGCCAAGGCCGACGGCCCCACCGCGCAGTCCTTCTTCGTGCCGTTCACGGTCTACCGGGCCGCGCGACGGCTGGCCCGCACCTCCTACCGCGACGGCGTCCAGGAGGCCGCCGCGCGCCTTATGGAGCGCCACTTCGCCGACGAGCAGGCGCTACACGGCCCCGGTGCCGTATCAGCCTCCCTCGCCGCCCTGACGTGGTGCCGCCCCGGGCCCGCCGCCCGCTGGCTCACCGGCGAGACGCTCGCCGAGGTGTCCGTCCGGCTGGAGGAGGCGGCCGTGCGCCCCGTACTGCTGCGACGCCCGGGGGAGCGCCGCGCCGACGCCGCCCTCGCCCGCTACGCGGCGGACCACCGCGTCTTCGAGCAGGCCGCCGAGATCCGCAGCCAGCGCCTGCACGCGCCCTTCCTCGACAACCAGGTCGTACGGGCCTGCCGCGCGCTCCCCGAAGCGCTTCGGGTGCAACCGGGGGCGCGCGCCGCGGTGCTGCGGTCGGTCCTCGCCGGAGCGGGCATCCGGGAGCTTCCCCCCGGCTGGGGAGCCACCTCCCACGCCGCCCACACCGCCGCCGTACGGACCGGCATGCGCACCTGGACGGGCGAGCTGATGACCCTCTTCGACGCGCCGCTGCTGGCCGACGCGGGCCTGATCGAGGCCCGTGTCGTCCGTAAGGCGCTGCGCGCCGCCGCACAGGGGGAGCGGCTGCCCCTGGACGGCCTGGCCGAGCTCGTCTCCACCGAAGTCTGGCTGCGGCGCCTGCTGGCCCGCCGCGGCACCTGCTGGACGGGCACGGCGGCGCCACGGCAGCGGGCGGTGGCGGGCGGAGTGGTGCCGCGGCCGAGCCTGTGACGGCTTCCGCACCGAGGCGGCACGAGGCCGCCTTGTGACACCTCGCCACGGGGAGTCCTACGGGACATGGCTCCTGGCGCCCGAGGAGCCGGGGTGCTTGCCGCGGGCCGGGACTCGGGTCTTACGCGGAACGAGAAGCCGACGTTCTTACGGGAACGAGAAGCCTTCGTCCTTACGGGGAACGAGAAGCCTTCGTCCTTACGGCGGACGAAAACGCATGGACCCCTCCGGCGCCGCTCCGCACCATCTCCCCAGCGGCAATCGGCGACCTAGGAGAATGGCCCCTGTGCGGTATCTGATCCTCGGCACCACCGAAGCGCGCGACGACCACGGCGACCCGCTCCCCCTCGGCGGCCCCCGGATCCGCGCGCTGCTCGCCGCGCTCGCCGTAAGGGCCGCACGCACCGCCCCGGCCTCCGTCGACGTCCTGATCGACGAGGTGTGGGCCGACGACCCTCCGCATGACGCGCCCGCCGCGCTCCAGGCGCTCGTCGGCCGGTTGCGCCGCGCCATCGGCAGGGACGCCGTCGTCTCCTCACCCGGCGGCTACCGCCTCGCGACCGCCGCTCCCCAGGACGACGTCGACCTGCTGCGCTTCGAGCGGCTGACGCACGAGGGCATACGCGCCCTGGACGCCGACGACCCGGAGACGGCCGCCGCCACCCTCCGTAAGGCGCTCGCCCTGTGGCGCGGCCCGGCCCTCGCCGACCTGCCGGACCGGGACGCGGCCGCCGCCCGCCCCGAGGCGCTCCGGCTGACCGCGCTGCACCGCCGGATCGACGCCGACCTCGCGCTCGACCGCCCCACGGACGTCATACCGGAGCTGCGCGAGCTCGTCGCGGACCATCCGCTCGACGAGACGTTCCACGCCCAGTTGATCCGCGCGCTGCGGGCGGCCGGTCACTCCGCCGACGCCCTCGCCGCGTACGAGGACGTCCGCCGGATCCTCGCCGACCGCCTCGGCACCGACCCGGGAGCGGAGCTCAAGGAGCTCCACAGACGGCTGCTGACGACGGACGCCGAGCCGGCCCGCCAAGAGCCGCGCGGCGGGGGGCCCACCGAGCAGGCCGCTCCGCCGAGGGCCGACGGCCATGAGGGGAGCGGGGGCGGAACCCGGGCGGACGGTACGGCGATCGACGGCCGCAGGGCGGCCAGGGGCGCGTTCGACGGCCGGGCCGGGGGCGGAGGAACCGACGGCGGGCCGGGAAGCCGCGCCGACGGCCGGGAGGCGGGCCCGCGCACCGCCGTGCCGCCTCCGCCGCACGGCAACCTCAGAGCCCGCCTCACCAGCTTCGTCGGCCGCCAGAAAGAGATCGGCGACATCCTCCGCGACCTGGAGGGCGCACGGCTGGTCACCCTCACGGGCCCCGGCGGCTCCGGTAAGACCCGGCTCTCCGAGGAGGCCGCCGCGACCGTGACGGAGGGCTACCCGGACGGCGTCTGGATCGCCGAACTCGCCCCGCTCGACCAGCCCTCCGCCGTCCCCGGCGCCGTCCTGAGCGCGGTCGGCCGACGCGAGACCATGCTGCTCGCCTCCGGGCTCGAGAGCCGCACGACGGGCGCGGACGGCGGGGACCCGACCAGTCGGCTCGTCGAGTACTGCGCCGACCGCCGGCTGCTGCTCCTGCTCGACAATTGCGAGCACGTCGTCGACACCGCGGCCCGGCTCACCGAGACCCTGCTCGCGCACTGCCCGGGAGTGACCGTGCTCGCCACCAGCCGGGAGCCGCTGGGGGTGCCCGGCGAGACCGTAAGGCCGGTGGAGCCGCTGCCGCCCGCCCCCGCCCACCAGCTGTTCGCCGAGCGCGCCGCCACCGTACGGCCCGGCTTCGACCCGGCGGCGGACCCGGACACGGCGGCCGCGGTCGCGGAGATCTGCCGCCGCCTGGACGGTCTGCCGCTGGCGATCGAGCTGGCCGCGGCGCGGCTGCGGCTGCTGACCCCACGCCAGATCGCGGACCGGCTGGACGACCGCTTCCGCCTGCTGACCAGCGGCAGCAGAACCGCGCTGCCCCGCCAGCAGACCCTGCGGGCCGTCGTCGAGTGGTCCTGGGACCTCCTCGACGAGCGTGAGCGCACCGTGCTGCGCCGTGCCTCGGTCTTCGCGGGCGGATGGACTCTGTCAGCGGCCGAGGCGGTGTGCGCGGACGCCGCGCCCGGCGCGAGCACCCTTACGGACGGCACGGACGGTACGGACCACACGGACGGGGACGACACGGACACCGATGGCGTCAACGAGGACGGCGTCGGCATCCACGGCACCCTTACGGACGCGATGGCGGGCACGCCGGAGCCCGGCGACACGGTTGCGCGTGCCGGGACGCGCGCCCCCACGCGCTCTCATACGCGTCCCCATACCAGGATCGCGCCCGCCGAGGTGCTGGAGCTGCTCGGGGCCCTGGTCGACAAGTCGCTGCTGATCGTCGACCATCCCTCGCACGGTGCGGCGGCGGAGTCCTCCGGTCCGGCGGGCGGGGAGCCCCGCTACCGGATGCTGGAGACCATCAACGAGTACGTCGGCGAGCGCGCCGCCGAGGACGCCGCGGCCCGCGCCGACCACAAGGCCGCCGTGGCCCGTCACACCGCCCACTTCCGGGACTTCATCCGCACCGCCGAGCCCCGTCTGCGCTCCGCCGGACAACTGCCCTGGCTGCGCCTCGTCGAGACCGACCTGGACAACATCCGGGCAGCGCTGCACCGCTCCCTGACCACCGCGGACGAGGGCACCGTCTTCGCGCTCATCCGCGACTTGGCATGGTTCTGGTGGCTGCGCAACTACCGGGACGAGGGCGCCGCATGGGTCGGCCGTGCCCTGGCCCTGGAGAGCCGCCCCCACGGCACGGGCGGCGAGGCGGACCGGGCACCGGGCGGCAGCCATCCCCTCGACCAGTTCCCGCTCATCCCGGCCCGGGTTCCGGACGGCGAGGACGGCGTCGACGAGGAAGCCACCCGGTACTGGCAGTTCATGGACCTGCGGCTGCTGCTCTTCTTCCTGCTCGCCGAGCAGGGCACCGGCCCCGATCTGGGCGACCCCGAGATCCGGGACGCCGCCATACGCATGCGCGACGCCTACGCGAGCCATCCAGGGCCCCGCAGCGCGTGCTTCCCTGGTCTGCTGTGGCCGTTCACGGCCTTCGTCATCGAGGGTTTCAGCGGCGAGATACTGCCGCTCATGGACCGGACCGTGGCCGGCTGCCGGGCCCACGGCGACGACTGGGCGCTCGGCGTCGCGCTGATGTACCGCACTCACCTCGCCATCGACATGCCGGGCGGCGTCGAGAGCGCCGGCGACGACCTGGCCGAGCTGCGCGAGCTGGCCGCCCGCGTCGGCGACCGCTGGATGCTCGCCCAGGCGGAGGGCGCGCGCGGCGAGATCGCCACCCATCGCGGCCGGTTCGGCGAGGCGAGGGCCGCCTATGAGAAGGCGACGCGGCTCGCGCAGGAGCTCGGCGCCCACACCGAGGTGCCCTTCCTCTACACCCGCCTCGCCGATCTCGCCCTCCACGAGAGGGACGTGAAGGGCGCGCTGAGGCTGGTGGAGCGCTCCGAGGAGGCGGCGGAGCGCTGCGGCACCCAGGATGTGCGGGCCTTCAACCACATCGTGCGCAGCGAGGCTGAGCTGTCGCGCGGTGATCTGGCGCAGGCCAGGACGCATTGCGACGCCGCGCGGGAGCTCGCGCTGCGTGGCCCCGCGCCGCGGCAGTTCTGGGTCGTGGCCAATGGTCTGGACGGCCGTATCACCGGCCTGGAGGGCGATCTGGCCGGCGGACTGCGCGCGCTGCGGAACACGCTGCGCGAGGGCCTCGCGGTGAACTCCATGGAGCTGCTGCTGGCCCATCAGGCGGAGTCGGCGGCCGAGCTCCTGGCGGGATGCGGACAGGAGCGGCTCGCCGCGCGGCTGCTGGGCGCCGCCGACGGCTGGCGCGGTCGGCTGCCGCGCTCACCGCTGGTGGCCGGGGACGTCGGCGCGACCGTGGCGCGCGCGAGCGAGGCACTGGGCCGGGACGCGGTGGAGAAGCTGCGCACCGAGAGCACGACCCTGACCCCCGAGAACGCCCTCTGCCTGCTCGACGAGGCGCTGAGCTCTCTCGACGCTACAGATACTCCCGAGACCCCCGACACCATCGGCACCCGGGCCGAGGGCGCCGACCGGGCCGAGGCCGCCGGCCGGGACGCCGCACCGCCCCCCGCCCGCTGACGCGGGCACGAGCAGGTGCAACGCCCCGGCCGACCGTCACATGTCGTCACTCGTACGGAGGAGGCGAGACGCGCCGCTCACCCCCTGGAACCGACGCGCGCAGACGAGCACATGTCTCGCTCCGGGCCGACGGCATCACCCCATGGGGCGCGACCGCAACCCGTCCAGCAGGATGTCCAGCAGCCGGGCCGACGCCGCCGCCTGCTGTGCCGCGTCCGGCAGCGAGGGCGCCGCCGTGGCGATCACCAGCAGCACATCGGCGACCGTCACATCCGGGCGCAGCTCGCCCGCTGCCCGTGCCCGCTCCACCAGTTGCCCGACGACCTCCAGCAGCGCCGCGGCGCCCGCGTCGTCCGGCTCGTCCTCAGGTGCCAACGGCCGCTCGACCAGCCGGAGCTCGGGCTGAGCCGGTGCGGCTAACGCCGCCTGCCGCTGCTGCGGCAGCCGGATCTCGGTCTCCACGTCGACCCCGACCCGCAGCACCTGCGGCGGCAGCAGCCGGCCCGCGCCGGACGCCACCGAGGTGCGCAGGAACCGGGCCAGCGCCGACCACGGCTCGTTCTCCTGACCCAGCGCCGCCCGCGCCTGATCGGTCAGTCTTGCCGTCTCCTCCTCGGCTATCCGGCGCACCAGCACGTCCTTGCTGGGGAACCGCCGATAGACGGTGCCCACCCCGACCCGCGCCCGGCGCGCCACGTCTTCCATCGGAGCCCCGTACCCCAGCTCACCGAAGACCTCGCGCGCCGCCCGCAGGACGTGCTCCAGATTGCGTTGCGCGTCCACGCGCAGCGGTGTGTTCCGTCCGCCGTTTCCGTCCGACGACGCGACGGCTGCGGACCATGACGAACCCTGAAGGTGCATAAGTGATCCCCCGGTAATGATGTCTCCCCCCGGAGACTCCCCGCCCAGACTGTCGAGGCAGTCACAACCCCGACGAAGTACGAACATAGTTGAGCGCAGGTCAAGAAAGAAGAGGGTAGCTCGGGACAGAACGCCCCCCGATCAGAGCAGCGGACCGCCTCTTTCCGACCATCCGCCCGCTTGCCCCCACCTATCCCGGGGCTGACCTGCGGACATTTCGTACGTGTAACCGATTCCGCGGCTCGGGGCCGAGCGAGCCGTCCGGTCACACAATTCGTCGGGCCTGTGGACAAACCGCGGTCGCGCGTGCCTCATGGGAGGGTGAAGGAACCAGCGCGCATTCTCGTTGTCGGTGGTGGCTACGTCGGGATGTACGCCGCGCTGCGCCTCCAGCGAAAGCTGAAGCGGGAGCTGAGGCACGGCGGCGTGCAGGTCATCGTTGTCGACCCCGAGCCGTATATGACCTACCAGCCGTTCCTGCCCGAGGCGGCGGCCGGATCGATCTCGCCCCGCCATGTGGTGGTGCCGTTGCGGCGGGTCCTGCCCGACTGCACGGTCGTCATCGGCGAGGCCACCGCGATCCACCACGGCAAACGCACCGCGACCGTGAGAACCCTCGCCACGGAGGAAGAGGGCACCGGCACGGTCGACATCCACTACGACGAGCTGGTGCTGGCCCCCGGGTCCGTCTCCCGCGCCCTCCCGGTCCCCGGCCTCGCCGAGTTCGGCATCGGCTTCAAGACCGTCGAGGAGGCCATCGGCCTGCGCAACCACGTCCTCGAGCAGTTGGACATCGCCTCCTCGACCCGGGATCCGGACGTCCGCGACGCGGCGCTGACGTTCGTCTTCGTCGGTGGCGGATACGCGGGCGTCGAGGCGCTCGGCGAACTGGAGGACATGGCCCGGTACGCCGTCCGCTACTACCACAACATCGCCCCCGAAGACCTGAAGTGGATCCTCGTCGAGGCCACCGACCGGATCCTTCCGGAGGTCGGCGAGGAGATGGGCAAGTACGCCGTCCGGGAGCTGCGCGGCCGCAACATCGACGTCCGGCTGGAGACCCGCCTGGACTCCTGCGTCGACCGGATCGCCGCACTGAGTGACGGCTCGCGCTTCCCCACCCGCACGCTCGTGTGGACCGCGGGCGTGAAACCGCACCCGATCCTCGCCTCCACCGATCTGCCCCTGAACGAGCGCGGCCGGCTCACATGCACCGCGGCGCTCCAGGTCGAGGGCGTGGAGCACGCCTGGTCGGCCGGGGACGCCGCGGCGGTGCCGGACCTGACGGCCGACCGGCCCGGTGCGGAGTGCGCCCCCAACGCACAGCACGCCGTGCGCCAGGCCAAGGTCCTCGCCGAGAACGTGGCCGCCGCGCTCGCGGGTCAGCCGCTCACGGACTACGCGCACAAGTACGCGGGCTCCGTGGCCTCCCTGGGGCTCCACAGAGGCGTCGCACACGTCTACGGGCGCAAGTTGAAGGGCTACCCGGCGTGGTTCATGCACCGCGTCTACCACCTCAGCCGGGTGCCGACGTTCAACCGTAAGGCACGCGTGCTGGCCGAATGGATTCTGTCGGGGCTGTTCAAACGCGAGATCGTCTCGCTGGGGTCGCTGGAGAACCCGCGCGCCGAGTTCAAACTCGCCGCGGACACCGGTCGCCATCCCGAGGCCAGTTGAGCCGATCGGGGCGGAGCCGGGAACTCCCCTCCCACGATCGGCGTCTCACGGATGTCAGTCCGGTCGGCCACACTGGTCGTGTGACCATGGGTGGGCTCGTATCTGCAAAGAGTGACAATCGCGAGGATTCGGAAGTTTGCTGCATTCCCCTGGGGGCCGTCCCCCGTACCCGCACCCATCTCCCCGATCCCGCGCCGGCGCGCCGCTCAGCCACCACCCCACGAGGTAATCCGCAGTGAACTTCACGCGCTGGAGCGCCCGGCTCCCCCGAACCCAGCGACGCATCGCCGCCCGGGCAGACCGCGGTGCGCGGCGGCCGAAGCCCGCGGCCGCCGCGGGCGGCGGCTCCGTCCCGGCGGCCCGGGGCGAGAGCGCCGACCCCTCCGGGCGCGGCGAGCCTCCCGCCGCGGCCCCTTCCGACGCCGCGCCGCCCGCCGCCGTGCCGACCCTCGACGGGCTGTCCGCCCATGACCTCCTCGGCCAGGTACCGGCGCTGGTCGCGGTGGTCTACGGCCCCGAGCACCGCATCGCCTATCTCAACGACACCTATGTCGAGCTCTTCGGCTCCCGGACCCCGGGCACACCCGCCGGCCAGGCCCTGCCCGAGCTGAGGGAGCTGGGGCTGCTGCCCCTCATGGACCAGGTCCTGCGCAGCGGCAAGCCCCGTACGGTCAAGTCCCGGCGGGTGCCCGCGGGCGGCCCGGCGACCACACCCGGGCCGCGGCAGGAGGGCGCGGTCCCCGGCCCCGGCCGGTCCCGCCACGGCTACTACACCTTCACCTGCTCCCCGATCGAGATGGCCGCGCCGAAGGCCGTCGCCCCCGCGCAGCCGGCGGACGAGCGGGCGGGGGAGGGGGCGGCCGTGGACGGATCGCCGGTGGACGGAACGCCGGTGGACGGCTCGATCCGGGAAGGCGCCGTCCGTAAGGCCGTCGCCGTGCCGGAGGCGGTCGCCATCGAGACCGTCGACACCGACACCGACGCGGTCACCGAGCCGGTCCGCGGTGTGCTCGTCTTCGGCACCGACGTCACCGACCAAGTCGAATCCGCGGAGCGGCTGCGCGCCGGCGAGCGCCTCCAGCGCGAGGCCGCCGTCACGCTCCAGCGCAGCCTCCTCCCCCAGGGGCTGGAGCAGCCCGACGATCTGCGGGTGGCCGCCACCTATCAGCCCGGCGGCACCGACGCGGCGGTGGGCGGCGACTGGTACGACGTCATCACCCTGGGCGCCGGCCGCACCGCCCTCGTCATCGGCGACGTCATGGGCCGCGGTGTGCGGGCGGCCGCCGTCATGGGTCAGCTGCGCACCGCCGTCCGCGCCTACGCCCGGCTCGACCTCCCGCCGCACGAGGTCCTGCAGCTCCTCGACGGCCTGGCCGCAGAGATCGACCCCCACCAGATCGCCACGTGCGTCTACGCTGTCCACGACCCCAATGAGAACCGCCTCGTCTACGCCTCCGCGGGCCATCTGCCGATCCTGGTCCGCGACCCGGACGGCACCGTGCGCCGCGCCTCCGAGCCCACCGGGCCGCCCCTCGGCACCGGCGGCTGGGTGCACACCACCGGCTCGGTCCCGCTCGGCCCCGGGGCCAGCGCGGTCCTCTACACCGACGGTCTGGTGGAGCGGCGGGACAAGGACATCTACGACGGTGTGGCCGCGCTGGAGCGCGTCTTCGCGGGCGCGACCGGCTCGCCCCAGGTGATGTGCGACCGCCTCATCAGGGCCCTGGGCATCACCGCGGAGCACGACGACGATGTGGCGGTGCTGGTCCTCCAGCACCCCGCCCGTACGGGGCATGACGCGGAGCTCTTCCACAACGCCGCGCTGGAGCTCCTCGGCGGGGTGGAAGCCGCACCGCGCGCCCGGGCCTTCGCCTCAGGGGTCCTCGCCAGCTGGCGCTTCCCCATGGAGCTGCGCGATCTGGGCGTGCTCGCCGCCAGCGAGCTCGTCGCCAACTCCCTCCAGCACGGCACGCCGCCCATGCGGCTGCGGCTGCGCCGCACCGACCGCCGCCTGATCATCGAGGTGACGGACGGCGATGAGCATCTGCCGCGCCGCCGCCGGGCCGAACCGGTGGACGAGGCCGGGCGCGGAATCTCCATCGTCGCGACCATCGCCTCGTCCTGGGGCTCACGCCGCACACCGGGCGGCGGCAAGGCGGTGTGGTGCGAGTTCGCCCTGCCGGTGGGCTAACTCCACGGTGGTCGGGAAGCACGGGCCCGAGCGGGGACACGACCACCCCCGACCGACCGATCGCCCTGGCACGGCGGAGCCGACTGGTTCCTTCGCCGCGCCAGGGCGATGGCGGAGTGGACGGGCCGCTCAGGCCGCGGTGGTCACCTCGTCGGACGAGGCCGCCCGCGGCGCGGGCACCGCGGCCCCGGCGACCGCCCGCAGCGGATTGTCCTGCTCGGCCGTGAGCCGCCTGCCGAGCATCAGCGCGAGCGCGGTGATGCCGAGCGAGCAGACGATCAGCGTCACGATGTACGCCCCGTACAGCCCGGCGCCCGCCATCAGCCCGCCGGCCGCCGGACCCACCGCCAGGGCCAGCTGCTTGACGAGCGCAAACGCCGAGTTGTACTGACCGAGTGCCGACGACGGCGCCAGATCGGCGACCAGCGGCGCGACGGTCGGCGACAGCATGGCCTCACCGAGCCCGAAGAGCGCGTACGCCGAGATGATCGCGGTGACGCCGACGGCCTGGCTCCCGGGTATCAGCCCGGCGGTCCCGGCGGCGCACCACGCCACCGTCCAGACCAGCCCGACCAGCGCCATCACCCGGCTGCGCCGGCGCCGCTCGACCAGCTTGAGCACGACGAACTGCGCCAGCACGATCGCCGCCGTGTTCGCGGCCAGGGCGATGCCCAGCATCGACGGCGATATCCGGGCGACATCCACCGCGAACGCCGACAGCCCGGACTCGAACTGGCCGTAGCAGGCGAAGAACATGACGAAGCCCAGCACGCACAGCTGCACCATGGCGCGGTGGCCGAGCAGGGCACGCCAGCCGCCGGAGCCGCCGAGCTGCTCATCGACGGTCGGCACCGGGTCGTCGAACACCGGCGTCCGCTCCAGCCTTACGGTCGCCACCGCCGCGCCGAGCACCAGGAACATCACCGCGTCGATCGCGAAGAGCCGCACAAAGCTGGAGGCGGCGGAGGTGTCCACGAGCAGCCCACCGAGCAGCCCGCCGACGCCGAGGCCCAGATTGCCGAGGAAGAACTGGGTGGCGAAGGCCCGCGACCGGGTCGTCGGTGTCGAGCACCAGACGATCAGCGTGGCCAGCGCCGGCTGTATGGCCGCCATGCCCGCGCCCAGCACTCCGGCCGCGGTGATGACCAGCGGCTCGCTCGACGCCAGGCCGAGCCCCATCGATCCGACAGCGGCGGCGACCGCGCCCGCGACGGCAACGGACTGCGGCCCTCGCCGGTCGATCACCCGACCGATGAAGGGCAGCACGGCAAGCGCGGCCACGGCGAACGTCGCGAGCACCATGCCCGCGGTATTCGCACCGAGGTCCCGCACCCGCGCCACATAGACGAAGAGGAACGGGACCGTGAAGCCGTTGCCGAACGCGCTCAGCGCGTTGCCCAGCTGGATACGGCGCAGCGCTGCGCCCATCGCGGTGGTCACACTCACCTACCTAGGTCGAGGAGGGTCAAAGGACAACGGGCCTGACCTGCGGGTCAGCCCGGAGGATCGATGTCTGAAGACTTCGAAGCTAAACTTCAACGCTTAAGAGTACAGAGCGAAGGACTTCAGCGCCAATGAGTTTCGTGTCATGCTCTTCACATGGCCGAGACCCCCGACCCCGACGACCTGCTGAGCCTCGAAGAGCAGATCGCGGCCTACCAGCGCGAGTTCCAGGACCTGGACCCTCAGGTGGAACAGGTCGTCAGCGCGCTCAGCCGGCTCACCCGGCGAATGAACGTCGCATATGGCCGCCAGTCGGCCACGCTGGGGATCAGCAACTCCGAATGGGAGGTCCTCAAGGTGCTCGTCCTGTCCGGGGCTCCGTACCGCCTGGGCCCCGGCGACCTGGCCAAGCGGCTGGGCCTCACCCCCGCCGCCATGACCCACCGCATCGATCGCATGGTGAACGAGGGTCTGGTCACCCGTGAGCGTGATGCGGACAACCGCGTCCGCGTCATCGTCGAGCTGACCCCCGACGGCCGGGAGAAGTGGGTCGAGGCGATGCGCCAGGCCACGGTCTTCGAGGCGGACCTTCTCCAGGACCTCTCCAGCGAGGAGCGCGGAGCCCTCGGCGAGATGCTCACTCGTGTGCTGCGCCGGGTGGAGGAGGCACAGCCCGACGCCGAGGGGCGGCTGAGCGGCCTCGACTGAGGCATTCGGCCTAGGCGAGGTTGACACGGGTCCGGGCGATCCGTAATGTACTCCGAGCTGCCACGGAGCCGTAATGGTTCTCCGGTCAGCACTCGAGCCGCACCGGCGGCAAACCACTCTTGTACGGCCCCTCATCGGGATGGATTTCGGCATGCCGGAATTCGGACCGGGGAACTCGATTATGAGCATCCGGGGGAATCCGCTAAAGTAGTGGACACGCCGGAAGGCGCGAAAGACTCCGCTCCAGCAGGGGGCCGGAAACGGAATTCGGATCGGAAACGACCGGAAATCGGATCTGGTAAGGTTGGAAACACCGAAGGGAAGCGCCCGGAGAAGCCGGTGAAACGGTTTCGAAGGAAGCGTCCGTTCCTTGAGAACTCAACAGCGTGCCAAAAGTCAACGCCAGATATGTTGATACCCCGTCCTTCTTGGACGAGGTTCCTTTGAAGAAACACAACAGCGAGGATGCTGTGGACGGTCCGGGTTATTCCTCCGGTTCCGTTCCGCTCTCGTGATGTGTTGCCGGGATAGCCCGGAAGCATTCACGGAGAGTTTGATCCTGGCTCAGGACGAACGCTGGCGGCGTGCTTAACACATGCAAGTCGAACGATGAACCGGTTTCGGCCGGGGATTAGTGGCGAACGGGTGAGTAACACGTGGGCAATCTGCCCTGCACTCTGGGACAAGCCCTGGAAACGGGGTCTAATACCGGATATGACTACCGACCGCATGGTCTGGTGGTGGAAAGCTCCGGCGGTGCAGGATGAGCCCGCGGCCTATCAGCTTGTTGGTGGGGTGATGGCCTACCAAGGCGACGACGGGTAGCCGGCCTGAGAGGGCGACCGGCCACACTGGGACTGAGACACGGCCCAGACTCCTACGGGAGGCAGCAGTGGGGAATATTGCACAATGGGCGCAAGCCTGATGCAGCGACGCCGCGTGAGGGATGACGGCCTTCGGGTTGTAAACCTCTTTCAGCAGGGAAGAAGCGCAAGTGACGGTACCTGCAGAAGAAGCGCCGGCTAACTACGTGCCAGCAGCCGCGGTAATACGTAGGGCGCAAGCGTTGTCCGGAATTATTGGGCGTAAAGAGCTCGTAGGCGGCTTGTCGCGTCGGATGTGAAAGCCCGGGGCTTAACCCCGGGTCTGCATTCGATACGGGCAGGCTAGAGTTCGGTAGGGGAGATCGGAATTCCTGGTGTAGCGGTGAAATGCGCAGATATCAGGAGGAACACCGGTGGCGAAGGCGGATCTCTGGGCCGATACTGACGCTGAGGAGCGAAAGCGTGGGGAGCGAACAGGATTAGATACCCTGGTAGTCCACGCCGTAAACGTTGGGAACTAGGTGTGGGCGACATTCCACGTTGTCCGTGCCGCAGCTAACGCATTAAGTTCCCCGCCTGGGGAGTACGGCCGCAAGGCTAAAACTCAAAGGAATTGACGGGGGCCCGCACAAGCGGCGGAGCATGTGGCTTAATTCGACGCAACGCGAAGAACCTTACCAAGGCTTGACATACGCCGGAAACACTCAGAGATGGGTGCCCCCTTGTGGTCGGTGTACAGGTGGTGCATGGCTGTCGTCAGCTCGTGTCGTGAGATGTTGGGTTAAGTCCCGCAACGAGCGCAACCCTTGTTCTGTGTTGCCAGCATGCCTTTCGGGGTGATGGGGACTCACAGGAGACTGCCGGGGTCAACTCGGAGGAAGGTGGGGACGACGTCAAGTCATCATGCCCCTTATGTCTTGGGCTGCACACGTGCTACAATGGCCGGTACAATGAGCTGCGAAGCCGTGAGGTGGAGCGAATCTCAAAAAGCCGGTCTCAGTTCGGATTGGGGTCTGCAACTCGACCCCATGAAGTCGGAGTCGCTAGTAATCGCAGATCAGCATTGCTGCGGTGAATACGTTCCCGGGCCTTGTACACACCGCCCGTCACGTCACGAAAGTCGGTAACACCCGAAGCCGGTGGCCCAACCCTTGTGGAGGGAGCCGTCGAAGGTGGGACTGGCGATTGGGACGAAGTCGTAACAAGGTAGCCGTACCGGAAGGTGCGGCTGGATCACCTCCTTTCTAAGGAGCACATGGCCGACTGCAAGCAAGTGTCTTGCACGGTTGCTCATGGGTGGAACGTTGACTATTCGGCACACTTGACCTGCTCTGGTCGCTAGTACTGCTTCGGCGTGGAACGTGAGATGGAGGGTTGAGGGTGTCGGGCACGCTGTTGGGTGTCTGAGGGTACGGGCCATGGGTCTGTCCTTCGGGCCGGTCCCGGTGTACTGCACGGTGAGTGTGGGTGACGGGGTACGGGTCGTTGTTTGAGAACTGCACAGTGGACGCGAGCATCTGTGGCCAAGTTTTTAAGGGCGCACGGTGGATGCCTTGGCACCAGGAACCGATGAAGGACGTGGGAGGCCGCGATAGGCCCCGGGGAGCTGTCAACCGAGCTGTGATCCGGGGGTGTCCGAATGGGGAAACCCGGCAGTCGTCATGGGCTGTCACCCATACCTGAACACATAGGGTATGTGGAGGGAACGCGGGGAAGTGAAACATCTCAGTACCCGCAGGAAGAGAAAACAACCGTGATTCCGGGAGTAGTGGCGAGCGAAACTGGATGAGGCTAAACCGTATGTGTGTGATACCCGGCAGGGGTTGCGCATGCGGGGTTGTGGGTTCGTACTTCAGTCGTCTGCCGGCGGCTGGGTGAGTCAGAAATTGTTGATGTAGGCGAAGGGCATGCGAAAGGCCCGGCGTAGAGGGTAAGACCCCCGTAGCTGAAATGTCAGCAACTTGCTTGTGCGATACCCAAGTAGCACGGGGCCCGAGAAATCCCGTGTGAATCTGGCGGGACCACCCGCTAAGCCTAAATATTCCCTGGTGACCGATAGCGGATAGTACCGTGAGGGAATGGTGAAAAGTACCGCGGGAGCGGAGTGAAATAGTACCTGAAACCGTGTGCCTACAAGCCGTGGGAGCGTCGCCGTGTTCTTTGGAGCACGGTCGTGACTGCGTGCCTTTTGAAGAATGAGCCTGCGAGTTTGCGGTGTGTTGCGAGGTTAACCCGTGTGGGGAAGCCGTAGCGAAAGCGAGTCCGAATAGGGCGGTTTAGTAGCGCGCTCAAGACCCGAAGCGGAGTGATCTAGCCATGGGCAGGTTGAAGCGGAGGTAAGACTTCGTGGAGGACCGAACCCACCAGGGTTGAAAACCTGGGGGATGACCTGTGGTTAGGGGTGAAAGGCCAATCAAACTCCGTGATAGCTGGTTCTCCCCGAAATGCATTTAGGTGCAGCGTCGTGTGTTTCTTGCCGGAGGTAGAGCACTGGATAGGCGATGGGCCCTACCGGGTTACTGACCTTAGCCAAACTCCGAATGCCGGTAAGTGAGAGCGCGGCAGTGAGACTGTGGGGGATAAGCTCCATGGTCGAGAGGGAAACAGCCCAGAGCATCGACTAAGGCCCCTAAGCGTACGCTAAGTGGGAAAGGATGTGGAGTCGCAGAGACAACCAGGAGGTTGGCTTAGAAGCAGCCATCCTTGAAAGAGTGCGTAATAGCTCACTGGTCAAGTGATTCCGCGCCGACAATGTAGCGGGGCTCAAGCGTACCGCCGAAGTCGTGTCATTGCAGCATGACCCCTAACGGGGGCTGTGATGGGTAGGGGAGCGTCGTGTGCCGGGTGAAGCAGCCGTGTAAGCGAGTTGTGGATGGTTCACGAGTGAGAATGCAGGCATGAGTAGCGATACACACGTGAGAAACGTGTGCGCCGATTGACTAAGGGTTCCTGGGTCAAGCTGATCTGCCCAGGGTAAGTCGGGACCTAAGGCGAGGCCGACAGGCGTAGTCGATGGACAACCGGTTGATATTCCGGTACCCGCTTTGAAGCGTCAACGCTGAATCAGGCGATGCTAAGGCCGTGAAGCCGCCCTGGATCCTTCGGGTGAAGGGGAGTGGTGGAGCCGCCGGACCAGACTTGTAGTAGGTGAGTGATGGGGTGACGCAGGAAGGTAGTCCAGCCCGGGCGGTGGTTGTCCCGGGGTAAGGGTGTAGCCCGAGGGGTAGGTAAATCCGTCCCTCATTTAAGGGTGAGACCTGATGCCGAGCCGATTGTGGTGAAGTGGATGATCCTATGCTGTCGAGAAAAGCCTCTAGCGAGTTTCATGGCGGCCCGTACCCTAAACCGACTCAGGTGGTCAGGTAGAGAATACCGAGGCGTTCGGGTGAACTATGGTTAAGGAACTCGGCAAAATGCCCCCGTAACTTCGGGAGAAGGGGGGCCATTGCTGGTGATGGGATTTTCTCCTTGAGCTGGTGGTGGCCGCAGAGACCAGCGAGAAGCGACTGTTTACTAAAAACACAGGTCCGTGCGAAGCCGTAAGGCGATGTATACGGACTGACGCCTGCCCGGTGCTGGAACGTTAAGGGGACCGGTTAGTGGGGTTTCGATCCCGCGAAGCTGAGAACTTAAGCGCCAGTAAACGGCGGTGGTAACTATAACCATCCTAAGGTAGCGAAATTCCTTGTCGGGTAAGTTCCGACCTGCACGAATGGCGTAACGACTTCTCGACTGTCTCAACCATAGGCCCGGTGAAATTGCATTACGAGTAAAGATGCTCGTTTCGCGCAGCAGGACGGAAAGACCCCGGGACCTTTACTATAGCTTGATATTGGTGTTCGGTTCGGCTTGTGTAGGATAGGTGGGAGACTGTGAAGCATTGACGCCAGTTAGTGTGGAGTCGTTGTTGAAATACCACTCTGGTCGTGCTGGATGTCTAACCTGGGTCCGTGATCCGGATCAGGGACAGTGTCTGGTGGGTAGTTTAACTGGGGCGGTTGCCTCCTAAAGGGTAACGGAGGCGCCCAAAGGTTCCCTCAGCCTGGTTGGCAATCAGGTGTTGAGTGTAAGTGCACAAGGGAGCTTGACTGTGAGACCGACGGGTCGAGCAGGGACGAAAGTCGGGACTAGTGATCCGGCGGTGGCTTGTGGAAGCGCCGTCGCTCAACGGATAAAAGGTACCCCGGGGATAACAGGCTGATCTTCCCCAAGAGTCCATATCGACGGGATGGTTTGGCACCTCGATGTCGGCTCGTCGCATCCTGGGGCTGGAGTCGGTCCCAAGGGTTGGGCTGTTCGCCCATTAAAGCGGTACGCGAGCTGGGTTTAGAACGTCGTGAGACAGTTCGGTCCCTATCCGCTGTGCGCGTAGGAGTCTTGAGAAGGGCTGTCCCTAGTACGAGAGGACCGGGACGGACGAACCTCTGGTGTGCCAGTTGTTCTGCCAAGGGCATGGCTGGTTGGCTACGTTCGGGAGGGATAACCGCTGAAAGCATCTAAGCGGGAAGCCTGCTTCGAGATGAGGGCTCCCACCCACGTGATGGGTTAAGGCTCCCAGTAGACGACTGGGTTGATAGGCCAGATATGGAAGCCGGGTGACCGGTGGAGTTGACTGGTACTAATAGGCCGAGGGCTTGTCCTCAGGTGCTCGCGTCCACTGTGTTGGTTCTGAAGCAATGAACCGTCTGACCCCCATGTGTATGGGTTGGGTCCGGTGTTTGTTTCATAGTGTTTCGGTGGTCATAGCGTTAGGGAAACGCCCGGTTACATTCCGAACCCGGAAGCTAAGCCTTTCAGCGCCGATGGTACTGCAGGGGGGACCCTGTGGGAGAGTAGGACGCCGCCGAACGATTTTTAGCCTCGGTCCCGAGTACATAGTGCTCGGGACCGAGGCATTTTTGCGTTCAGCCCCCATTTCCGTCAGACGACTTTCGAGCTGGGTATGACCGGCAGGGTCCCGGCTGGTCGCGGGTTACTGCTCGGCGCTTGGAGGACTGGCCCGATGTGGTCCTCATGGGTGTGCGCATGTCCCGCCTCGATGGGCTGGCCGCTCTCCAGGGATCAGCCACCTGCAGGATCCGCCCCAGGCAGGACCCCCGCCGAGGGGGTTCGCCAACGCCGTGCGCGCGGTGGCGGCCGGGAACGCCATGCTGGCCCTCACTCGTCACCAAGCGGATCGTCACGGCCTACGCCGCGCGGCGACCCGGCGGGGTGTGCGTGCCGTCAGTGCGACTCCTGGCCCACCAGGGAGCGGTGCGGCCAGCGGGCTCGGGCCTGTTCCTGGGAGCGCATCAGGGCCAGTGTGGGCAGGCCCTGGTCCGCGCCCTGGGCGAGGAGGTCGGGGAGTGCCGGGAGCGGGGCCACGGCGGCGACGTCGTCCAGGACGAGGGTCAGTGGTGGGTCGAGCCGACCGGAGGATGACCGTTCGGCCATGCGCCGGCCGTGCTCGACCACGTGTGAGGCGAGTGCGGTCAACAGCGGCATCGCACCCGGCTGGGTTCGGGGGTCCTCGATGGATTCGCCCATCAGATAAAGCGTTCCCCCTTCGGCGACGAATGACTCCAGCGCGAGTGTGTCGGCGCGCCCCGGATTGCAGGCGTCCCGGATGTGGATCGAGGAGAGCGCGCCGAGGGCACGGGCAGTCAGTTCCTGGGCCATGTCGCGGCGTTCGCGATGGGCGGTGAGCGTGGCCTCCAGCTCGCCGGCCGCGCCGCCCGCGGCCTTGGGATGCGTGCGGAGGATCTTCACCGGCTCGTGGGCCGAGCTGCCCTGCGCCCAGCGGTGCACATGGCGGAACGGCCGGCCGTCCACCGCGGCGGCGTGCAGCCAGCACCGCAGCATCGTCTCCGCGGCCTCCGCCAGGGGCCGGTCCATGGCGTGCATGGGCCTTACGGGGGCGAGGAGGGCGGTGGCGCGGGCGGCCGCGATATCGCGGGAGCCGCAGTCCGCCGCCGGGTTCCAGCGCAGCCGGGCGGGGGTGTCGAGCAGATGGGTCGGGTCGAAGACGTGGGTGGGGCCGAGCTTGGCGCGGGTGTCCTTGGTCGTGGCCCAGAGCTTGGGATCGCTGGTGACGACGAGGACGGGGCCGACGGCCTCCAGGACGGTGTGCGCCGCGGACTCCCCGCGCTGGGCGCCGAAGAGGACACGGGACCGGGCCGACTCGCCGTCGGGGAGGGCGGCCGACGTCAGCGGGCCGCTGCGGGGGGTGGGGAGCGGCTGCGGTGCGGATGTGGGGTCGAGCGGGGCGTACAGGTCGTCCTGGGCCGGGGGAGTGGTCGCGCTCCCGGTGCGCGCGTCCGGTGTGCCGGCTCTCTGCTCGGTGATGTGGGGATGCGGTTCGGGGCCCGTTCCGGCGGGCGCTTCGGCGGCGACGGCCTCGGTCGGCTGGTGGTGACCGGCGGCGGGTGCGATGACGCCGTCGCGGGGGAGTGCCTCGGCCGGGCCCGGTGCGGGGAGCCCGCTGGAGCGGTCTGGAGCGGCGGTGCCGGGCGAACCCTCAGGGGGCCTGGCGGAGGCGGCTCCTGGGGCCGCTGAGGTGCTTCCAGGGCCGGGGGCGGGTGGAGGTGGTGCCTCGACGCCAGGGGGCGCCTCCACGCCCGTACCGTTGGCGGTCGCGGGGTCGGTGCCGTCCTTCGCGGTCTTCGTGCCCGTAAGGCCGAGGCGCTTCGCCTCCGCCGCCTTCGCGCGGGCGGTGGCGCGGGCGACGCGGCGCTGGGCGCGGACCGTCCGGTAGCGGGCCAGTGTGCCCATCACGAAGATCGTCAGGACGATCAGCACCATCAGCTCGCTGATGAAGATGCCCCAGAACAGTCCGTACCCCGACAGCTGGTCCTTCGGGGTGTCGGGCCATGCCGCCGCCAGGTCGTGGGGCTCCTGCAGCAGATGGCGCAGCGCCACCGGTGCGCGCATGAAGGTCAGGTTGTCCGGCCAGGCGCCGCGGGCGAAGAGCCCGGCCAGACCGGTCGCCGACCACATCAGGCCGAGCGTGCCCAGCAGGAGGGCGATGGCGCCGACCAGCAGGCCGTCCGGAATGCCGCGTTCCGCGGACGGAGGTCTTCCGTGCTCCGCGGGCCCGCCGTGGTTCTGTCCCGCTGCCATCTCACGCCACCGTGGATCCGTACGACGGCCCGCCGTAGGTGTCCGCCTCCGCCGCCTCGACCGCCGCGGCGGCGCGCTCCTCGGCCTCCGCCTCGGCCGCCATCTGTACGGCCAGCGCGTCCTCCGTCATCGCCCGGTCGGTGTAGACGAGGGGCCGCTCGGCCTCGGTGATCAGGTGTTTGACGACCTGTACGTTGCCGTTGACGTCCCACACCGCGATACCGGGGGACAGCGTGGGGATGATCTCGACGGCCCAGCGCGGCAGGCCCAGGACGCGGCCGGTGGCCCGTGCCTCGTCCGCTTTCTGGGCGTAGATCGTCCGGGTGGAGGCCATCTTGAGGATGGCCGCGGCTTCCCGTGCCGCCGCGCCGTCGACCACGTCGGAGAGGTGGTGGACGACGGCGACGAACGACAGGCCGAGCCGTCGCCCGAACTTCAGCAGCCGCTGGAAGAGCTGGGCGACGAAGGGCGAGTTGATGATGTGCCACGCCTCCTCGACCAGGAAGATGCGCTTCTTACGGTCGGGACGGATCCAGGTGTGCTCCAGCCAGACGCCCACGATGGCCATCAGGATCGGCATCGCGATCGAGTTGCGATCGATATGGGACAGGTCGAAGACGATCAGTGGTGAGTCCAGATCGATTCCGGCCGTGGTGGGGCCGTCGAACATACCGCGCAGATCACCGTCGACCAGCCGGTCCAGCACCAGGGCGACATCGAGGCCCCAGGCCCGTACGTCGTCTATATCGACGTTCATCGCCGCCGCGGACTCCTCCTCGGGGTGGCGCAGCTGTTCCACGATGTCGGTCAGCACCGGCTGGCGGTCGACGACGGTCTCGTTGACGTAGGCGTGCGCGACCTTCAGGGCGAACCCGGAGCGCTCGTCGAGCCCGTGCCCCATCGCGACCTCGATGATCGTGCGGAGCAGGGCGAGCTGACCGGTCGTGGTGATCGCCGGGTCCAGGGGGTTCAGGCGGATTCCGCCGTCCAGGGCCGCCATGGGGTCGAGCCGGATGGGCGTTATCCCCAGCTCCTGGGCGATGAGGTTCCATTCGCCGACGCCGTCCTCGCCCTGGGCGTCCAGCACCACCACTTGGCGGTCGCGGAACCGCAGCTGGCGCAGGACATAGGTCTTCTCCAGGGCCGACTTGCCGTTACCGGACTCGCCGAGCACCAGCCAGTGGGGGGCCGGCAGCTGCTGGCCGTAGAGCTGGAAGGGGTCGTAGATATAGCCCTTGCCGGAGTAGACCTCACGGCCGATGACCACGCCGGAGTCGCCGAGGCCGGGGGCCGCGGTGGGGAGGTAGACCGCCTGGGCCTGGCCGGTGGAGGTGCGCACGGGCAGCCGCGTCGTCTCCACCTTTCCGAAGAGAAAGCTGGTGAACGCATCGGTGATGACGCTCATCGGATCGGCCACGGCGGAGCCCCTATCGTCCCTGTCGTCCCAGTCGTGTCTATCAGCTCTATGGGCTGTATCGGCTCTGTCTGCGCTAGCGGCGGATGCCGGTCGCGAACGGCAGCGTGTTCACAAAGGCCCGGTGGTGCTCACGGTCGCACCACTCCAGCTTGAGGTAGCTTTTCCCCGCCGAGGCGCGGATGGTCCGCTTGTCGCGCGCGAGGGCCTCCGGCGACCGGGAGGACACGGTGATGTAGCCGACGAGGTTGACGCCCGCGGCGCCGCTGGCGAGGTCCTCGCCGCGCTGGTCGAGCCGGCCGTGGGCGGCGATGTCGCGCGGGTCCACGGTGCGGTTCATCTTCGCGGCGCGGCTGGCCTCGGCCTCGTCGTTGGTCTTCTCGGTGAGCATCCGCTCGATGGCGACCTCGGTGGGTTCGAGATCCATACAGACGGCGACCGTACGGATGACATCGGGGGTGTGGACGAGCAGCGGGGCGAGGAAGTTGACCCCGACGGGCGTCATGGGCCATTCCTTCACCCAGGCCGTGGAGTGGCACCAGGGCTCGCGGGTGCTGGACTCCCGGGTCTTGGCCTGGAGGTAGGTGGGCTCCATGGCGTCCAGCTCGGCGGGCCAGGCGTTCCGCTTGGTCATCGCCTGGATGTGGTCGATGGGGTGGTCCGGGTCGTACATGGAGTGGATGAGCGACGCCAGCCGCCCCTGCCCCAGGGGCTGGCGCACCCGGATGTCGGCCTCGGCGAGCCGGGCGCAGATGTCGGTCAGCTCACGGGCCATCACCACGGCGAGGCCCGCGTCCTTGTCGAGCCGCCGGCCGCCGCCGCTGTGACGGGCGGCGCGCGCGATGGCCTGGGCCTCGGCGGCCAGGTCGCGGGTGTAGTGCATACAGGCGACGAGATAGGCGCGGTGCTGCTCGGAGGAGGTGGAGACCATGGACTGCAACTGGTCGTAGGAGTCCTTGAGCCAGTTGGGGGCCTGGTCGTCGCCGCGCCGCTCGACGTCCTTGGCGTGCGCGTCGGGGTCGGCGGGGAGGGTGCGGGCCAGCATCTGCAGCCGGGTCACGAAGCCGTCGCCGTTGGCCACATGCTTGAGCAGGGTGCCGAACCGGTCGACGAGGGCCTCCTGGTCCTCGCTGTCGCGCAGCCCGACGCCGGGGCCCTCGATCTCGATGGCGGCGGTGACGGTGCGGCGGTCGGCGTGCAGGAGCACGGCGATCTCGTCGGGGCCGAAGGGGGCGGCCAGCCAGTTGATCCGGCCGATACCGGGGGGCGGGCCGACCTCGATCTCACGGCCGTCCAGGCGGGTGCCGGCCTCGGCGGCGCCGGAGCGGTAGGCGGTGGTGCCCTTACGGACGCTGCGCTTGTAGGAGCGGTTGATCTCGAACCAGCGGTAGAACGTCCGCCCGTTGTACGGGACGTACACGGCGGCGAGGGCGAGGGTGGGGAAGCCGACCAGGGCGGTGATACGGAACATCAGCACGGGCACCAGCAGCCCGCACATCATCCCGAGGAACGCCCCCGCGATGATCAGCGCGATCTCGCCGGTCTCGCGGTTCTTACCGACGATCGCGTTCGGGCGGGGACGCCCGATCAGATATGTGCGACGGGGCGCGATGGGGTGCGACTGGGCGTCGATCGTCACCGCCGGTCACCTCCCGAGTTGTTGCCGGAGCTGCGGTTTGTGGCGGAGCCGGCGCCGGAGCCTCCGGTGTGGCCGGTCCGGCTGGCGGGCGCGGGGCTCCCGCCGCCTCCGCCGCTGGTGCGGGTGGAGTGGGCCGCCACACCGCCGGAGACGGGGTTGGCGGGCTTGGCCTGCCCGGGGGCGGCGCCGCCTCCGCCGGTCTCGCCTCCGCCGCGGGCGCTGTGGGTGTTGATGCCCTGCTTCACCAGGGCGGCGGGGGAACTGATGACGGCGGCGGCCTGGCGGGACGCGGGGTCGGCGCTGGCGCTGCGGGCCTTGACGATCTCGTCGCCGAAGCCGGGCACGAAGCGGTAGATCATCGCGCTGGCGAAGATGGCGAGGATGATGATCGACAGGCCGGAGACGACGGCCGAGAAGGCGTCGGGCTTGTCGCCGTTGGTGGAGAGCGCGCCGGCGAGGGCCAGGACGGTGATGATCACCGGCTTGACGAGGATCACGGCGATCATGATGCCCGCCCAGCGGCGCACATGCCCCCACATGTTCTTGTCGACGAGGCCCGCGTAGACGGCGGTGCCGAGCAGCGCGCCCACGTAGAGGAGGGCGGCACGGATGACGAGCTCGAGGCAGAGGACGCCGGCGGCGAGGATCGTCACGAGCGAGACGACGATGAGCATGATGGGGCCGCCGCCGATGTCCTCGTCCCGCTTGAGCGCTTGGGAGAAGGAGCCGAAGAAGGCGTCGTTGTCCGCACCGGTGCCGGAGGCGATGGCGTCGGTGACGGCGTCGGTCGCGGTGACGACCGTATAGAGGATGAGGGGGGTGAAGGCGGAGGCCAGGACCGTCAGCCAGAGGAAGCCTATGGCCTCGGAGAGCGCCTCGCCGAGGGGGACGCCGCGGATGGCGCGCTTGGCGACGGCGAGGAGCCAGAGGATGAGGGTGAGGACGGTGGAGGCGGCGAAGACGACGGCGTACTGGCGGAGGAATGCCTCGTTGGTGAAGTCGACGTTGGCCGTCTCCTTGACGAGCTTGGAGAGCTTGCCGACGAGCCAGGAGGCGGCGTCGGCGCAGCCGCGGGCGAGGGAGGCGGCGGGGTCGAGGGGGTTGGAGGGGTCGGAGCTCGGAGAACCGCCTCCATTGCCCTTGCAGAGGTCCTTGAGCTGGCCGTCCCCGATGCCGTCGCAGCCGTCACTGGTGTCGGACGGACTCGGAGTCGGCGAAGGGGCAGCGGCGGCACGCGTTGCCAACAGCACAGCAGCAGTCTGGACGCATGCGACTGCGGCGCTGATCGAAAGGGCACGACGGCGATTAACGGGCATACGTGAACCCTCCGAACCCTTGTACGGCATTGGCCATGTCCTCAGCTGAGGAAGCAGCTTGGTCGCGGCCGACAGGTGCCGGGCCGTTCTTCTGGGTGTACTGGGTTACCTTCCAGTCGCCCTTGATCCATTTCAGCTTGAAGGTATCCGTGTACCAGCTCTCGGCGACCGGGTTCTTGGACCCCTCTCCTGCCAGGCCGAAGAGCTGTGAGTGCCAGACGGCAACCTGAGCCTCGTCGTCCTTGAACTTCTCCACCTTGGCGCCCACCGGATTGGCGCGGGAGACGAAGGTCATGCCGTCCGGAGGATCGCCACTGGCATCGAGGCCGGCATTGGAAAGGATCTTGTTGTTGGAGAACGCCTTATTGAGTTCGTCGAGTCGCGCACCAGCTACGCCGGGGGCATAGATCGTGTTCACGATCGCTTTGCGACGGTCTGCCTTGAACATGCCGTCAGACCCCAGCGCCACCGCGTAGTTCGCCGCCGCGCTCTGGGCGCCTTGCTCCGATTTGGCGAAGCCCGAGGCGATACCGGTCGTGCCGTTCTTGCCGTCGACCGGGCGTTCGCCGGTGGGGGCGGTGGGGTGGGCTTCGGTGCTGGTGCCGCCTGGGTCGCCGCCGCTGGAGTCGCCGTCCTTGCCGTCGCCGCGGTTGACGAAGGCGATGGCCGCGAGGAGGAGAACGACGACGCCGACCACCGTGATCAGATTGCGGCTGGGCTTGGCGCGGCCGGGGGCTCGGCGGGGTGGACCGTAGGGGTCGCCGTCGCCCTCGGGCAGGCGGGTGCGCGTCAGGTGACCTCCGGGGGCCGCGCCACGTCCGCGGCGCGCCTCATGGCCCTCGTAGTCACCGCCGTATCCGTCGTCGCCGCCGAGACTCATCCTGCGTACGCCCCTTCACCCGTGCCGAGCCTGCCGAGCCTGCTGATACCGCCGATCCCGCCGATTCTGCCGACCGCGTCATCCATGGTCTCTCTTCCGTCACCCGCATACGACGGTAACGGCGAGGACTGACGCTCGGGCGCGCTGGTGTGAGTGGACATCAAGCTGACACGACCTCAGCGTGGTGAGCGGGAGCGGGCATCAGGGCAGCCTCGGGTACGGGGGGTGGAGCCGGTAGGGGGAGTCGGGAGCGGAGGCTTGCGGCCAGGGGTGTGCGCCCCGCGCGGAGGGGCGGCTCGGGACGGGCGGGGGCGGGGCTAGATGGCCATGCCGTAGACGATCGTGAAGAGCGTGCCCAGCGATCCGATGATGAACACACCGGTCAGGCCCGCGACGATCAGCCCCTTGCCCTGCTCCGCGCTGAAGGTGTCCCGTAGGGCCGTCGCGCCGATCCGCTGCTTGGCCGCGCCCCAGATGGCGATGCCGAAGCACAGCAGCAGTGCGACCGCCATCACGACCTCGATCATGACGCGGGCCTCGCTGCCCAGGCTGCCGAACGGACCCCAGTCTGGGGCGATTCCGCCGATGATGGTGTTGATGTCGCCCTTTTCGGCCGCTAGGAACATGATGAACTCACCGCCCCTTGTGGGTTGTTGTGTCTCTTCGCCGGCATGGCGTGGGTCAGCCTCTATCTTCGCTGATGAATCCGCTTCCGCATGTCGACTTGGCGGCATTTCTTGGCGGATCTCGTGCGTGTTGTGGGACACGCCCGTCCGGCGGGCGTGTGAGGCATGTCAACGGAGTGTCGTATGGTCACTCTGTGTATCACGCGGGTGGACATCGGGCAACGATCCGTGAGGGGCTGAGGGGCTGAGGGGCTGAGGGGCAGGGCCCTTGGCGAAGGGGCATGAGTGCGCCCGCGCTCAGCACCCCCGCCCGCCGCGCCCCGCCCTCTCACTTCCCCGCGGGCTCGTCGGTCTCTGTCTCCGTAAGGTCCGCGAAGTCGTCGAACTCGCCCGCCTTGACGCCCTTGATGAACGCGTCCCACTTGGCCCGGGTCGTGACGACCACGGTCTCCGGGTCGTTGCTCTCGCGCATCAGGATCTGGTCGTCGGGGCCCACGGCCACCTCGAGGTAGGCGGCGCCCTCCTCCAGGTCGGCGGGTGCGGCCCGCTGCCAGTCGAGCTCTTGCCGGTCGAGCCGTGTCATCTGCGGTCCCCAGGGGTCGTGGTGCTCGGACGGCTGGACTCTACGCGGTCCCCGGCCCCGCGAGAGGCGGCCGAGGTGGGGCGGTGAGGCGTGCGGGGCGGGTCGACGGCGCATAAGGGGGCGCGCGTCGGCGGCCGTCGTATGGTTTCGGCTGGGGAGCGGCTGATTTTCGCCGTGCGAGCGGAAACACGTTCGCATGGCGGGTGAATGGGGGAGGATGGCCGGGTGCGTAAGGTCTGGCTGGGTGTCAGTGTCGGTCTCGGAGTCTCCTTTTCCTTCGTCGCGCTGCTCGTCGTCGGTACCTACATGGTCGCGGCGGACCTCGTCGGCGGTGCCGGTGGTAAGGCCGTCGGGCTGGCCAAGGGCGCCGTTCCCGCCACGTACGAACCGCTCATCCAGCGGTACGGGAACTCCTGCCCGGCCATCAACCCCGCGCTCCTCGCCGCGCAGCTCTACCAGGAGAGCGGCTGGAACGCGAAGGCGCAGAGCCCGGCCAACGCCAAGGGGATAGCGCAGTTCATCCCCGCCACCTGGGCCTCGCACGGGGTCGACGGCAACAAGGACGGCGTCAAGGACATCTGGGACCCGCAGGACGCGATCCCTTCGGCGGCCGCCTATGACTGCTCGCTCGCCAAGTACGTCAAGGACGTGCCGGGCAATCAGACGCACAACATGCTGGCCTCGTACAACGCGGGCGCCTATGCCGTGATCAAGTACGGCGGGGTGCCGCCTTACCGCGAGACCCAGAACTATGTGAAGACCATCACCACCCTCGCCAAGAGCTTCGAGGCGCCGATCCAGAAGGTCCAGCCCTCCCAGCAGTCGGCCGGGGCGATCTACTTCGCGCAGAAGCAGCTCGGCAAGCCCTATCTCTGGGGCGGGAACGGCACGCCGGAGGAGGGCGGACGGTTCGACTGCTCGGGGCTGACGAAGGCGGCGTACAAGACGGTCGGCATCGATCTGCCGCGCGTCGCCAACGACCAGTGGAACGCCGGACCGCACCCCAAGCGGAGCGAGCTGCTCCCCGGTGATCTGGTCTTCTTCGCCTATGATCTCGACGACCCGAGATCGATCCACCACGTGGGGATCTATGTGGGCGGTGGCTACATGATCAACGCGCCCTACACCGGCGCGGTGATCCGCTTTGACAAGATCGACTCGCCGGACTACATCGGTGCTACGCGGGTGACTCAGGATGGCGCGAAAGCGCTGCCGCGGGCGAACCCCGCGTAAGGATTCGCCCTGAGCTGCGACGATCGGTCACCCTTCGATAACGTCCCGGTGATCGTTGGGTGGAGTACGGAACCCCTGGCGAGAAGAGGGCGTTCCCTGGAGGTGGATCGAGGCGTGGATCAGCGTGGATCGACGGCGGACTCTCCGCGCCGGCCGCGTTGCGACGGCTCGCAAGGCGTTACGGGGGGTCGGCAGCTGCACGTAGTGACAGGCAAGAGATAAGGGGCCACGGCATATGGCTGGACTCGCACTGGACGGGTCGAACCCCGATGTCAGCCTTCTCTACGACATCAACGGGCTGGCGAAGAATGCCCCGCACTGGTTCGACCGCGTCATGGAGTTCGTCGGCGAGTACGGGATCATCATCGGGCTCGCCCTGGTGACCCTGGCCGCCTGGTGGAGCGTGCGGAAGCGCCCGCAGGAGGCGCCGTCCGCCGTCGCCGGGCTGGTGTGGGCCCCGCTGGCCGCCGGGCTGGCGCTCATCGCCAACATCCCCATCCGCGGCTTCGTCGAGCGGCCCAGACCCTTCAAGGACCATCAGGGGCTCGACGTCCTGGTGGCGGGCAAGACCGACTTCTCGTTCGTCAGCGACCACGCGACGCTGACCATGGCGGTCGCCGTCGGCGTCTTCATGGCCCACCGCGCCTATGGGGCGGCCGCCATAGGGCTCGCGCTGCTGGAAGGGTTCTGCCGCGTCTATATGGGCGTCCACTACCCGACCGATGTGATCGGCGGGTTCGCCCTGGGGACGGCGGTCACGCTGCTGCTGGCGCCGCTCGCGATGATGCTGTTGACCCCGCTGACCACGGCGGTCGCGGGTTCGCGCGTCGGTCGGCTGATACGGGCCGAGCCCGCCGCCACCGACAGGGACGCGGACGAGGCACGCGCGGAGCTCGCCGAGTCCCGCTCGGTGGGCGGCGACCACGGGAACAAGGACCTGGCGGCCTAGCGGCACCCTTACGGACGCCACGAACACGGATGCGACGAAGGCCCGGCGGCTGCCGGGCCTTCTGTCATCTCCGCGGATGGGCCGCTGCCGAGGTCGCGCGAGTCCCTGGCGCAAGACCTCACAGCGCCTGCGGGAAGTCGAAGAGCCGGTCCGGGTCGTAACGCTTCTTCACCCGCGTCAGCTTGTCGGCGGCCGAGCCGTAGTAGGCCGAGCGCCAGTCCTTCAGAGACGCGTCCGTGTAGTTCTGGTACGCCGCCCCGGAGGCATACCGCCGCATCGCCTTGTGGGCGCCGTCCAGCCAGGCGTTGCCCGCGGTGCCCGAGCCGCCCGCCGCCCAGGACGCGGTGTACTGGGCGAGGAACCGCGAGCGGCGGTGGACGAAGGACGTCGCCGTGGGCGAGACCCGGTTGACCGCCCCGCCGAGCGCGGTGAGCGCGATGCTGACCGCGCCCCCGCCGCCGGTGCGCCGCCCGTAGCGCTCCAGCTGGTCCAGCATCGCCCGGACGCCCGCCTGGCTCAGCGAGCGGTCGAAGAAGTCCGAGCGCGCCGCGTAGGTCTCGCGGTTCAGCACCCCGGAGGTGCTGCGGCCGGGCTTGTCGCCCGGCAGATGGCAGTTGGCCGTGGAGGTGTCGCCGCAGCCCGCGTACATCCGCATGGCGTCGACGTAGCCGCGGCGGCGCAGGCTGACCTGCGAGGCGGGGCCGGGGCCGCCCGGTCCGTCGGCGAGCTTGTCCACCGCGTTCTGCAGCGCGCTGTAGGTGCCGAGCGAGAAGCAGCTGATGGAGACGGTGGGGGTGCGTCCGGGGGCGGCCGACAGATGCAGCGCCGACCAGATCTCGTCCGGCTGGTCCGGGCCCCACTTCTGCCAGGCGCTCAGCACCTTCGCGGCCTTGGACCATGGCCATGACATGTAACAGGTCACGCCGTCGGCCGCGTCATGCGTACGGAAGCGCAGTTCGGTGACGACGCCGAAGTTGCCGTTGCCCGCACCGCGCAGCGCCCAGAACAGCTCGGCCTCGCGGCTCTTGGAGACCTGCAGGGCCTTGCCGTCCGCGGTGACGATGGTGGCACCCGTAAGGCTGTCGGCGGTCAGCCCGTACGCCCGGGAGACCACCCCGTGGCCGCCGCCGAGGGTCAGTCCGGATATGCCGACGCTCGGGCACGAGCCGCCGGGGACGGTGACCCCTCGGGCGCCCAGTGTGGTGTAGACGTCGATGAGCTTGGCCCCGGCGCCGATCCGCGCCTCGCCGGAGGTCGTACGGATCGAGGAGAGCGCGGAGACGTCGATGACGAGGCGGCCGTCGCCGCTCGACCAGCCGGCGTAGGAGTGACCGCCGTTGCGGATCGCGACGGGGGCGCCGTGGCGCCGGGCGAAGTCCAGACAGGCGGAGATGTCCGAGGTGTTCTCTATATAGGCGACGGCGGCGGGGCGCAGATGGTCGAAGCGGGTGTTGTAGAGCCGGCTGGCGGAGGTGTAGTCGGAGTCTCCGGGGCGCACCAGGTCGCCCTGGAGGTCCTCGCCGAGGGCGCTCCAGTCCGCGGACTTGGGCTTGCCGTCGACGGCGCGGCGACTGCCGCTCGCCGAGGCCGAACGGGCGTCCGACGTCGAGGAGGAGGAGCCGACCGGGCTCGTGTCACCGCCGGCCTTTCCCGCGTCATCGTTGCACGCGGTGACCCCTGCGGCGGTGGCCGTCAGCCCCGTGCCCGCTGCCAGCAGTGTCCGCCGGTTCATGGCGGTGTCCCCTCCCTGTCGACGCTGCTCTCAACCGTCGACCGGGCCACCGCGAAGTCGGCCCGGTCCCTTGGTCAGAGGGGTGGGCCGGGGGGTGTGGTTCCGCTCGTGGCCGAAGAGTTGTCGGGGGACGGACAACCCGCGCCAATCGGACGAGTCCGATCCGAACTAATCGGACGAGCCCGATGAATCGCCTGTATCGGGCGGGGTGTGACGGGCCGTCGCATGGTCCGCCGCGTCATCGCGGGCGACGGCTCTGGCGCGACGGGCCGGACCGGACCAGCCGCAGGTGCAGCGGGCGATGGAGAAGGAGCCCCGCTCCACGGTGGTGGTGCGGTTCTGGCCGGGGCCTATGTCGCCTGAGTCGAGCACATGACCACGCTACCGGGCCGTGACGAGCCACCGGTGTGAATCGTTAAACGAACAAGTACCAAGCGGGACGAGCGTGGCCAGGGGGTCGGCGGTCGATGGTGTTCCAGCAGCGCGGGCTCGGCGTGCGGAGACGGGTGAGAGCGGTCGCCGGAGCCG
This sequence comes from Streptomyces yongxingensis, assembly GCF_055597465.1. Lineage (NCBI taxonomy): Bacteria > Bacillati > Actinomycetota > Actinomycetes > Kitasatosporales > Streptomycetaceae > Streptomyces > Streptomyces yongxingensis. The sequence continues at coordinate 5,333,294 of NZ_CM145717.1, read as the reverse complement.
TGTCGGGCGGCCTGCTGGCCGTGTCGCTGGCGACCCTGAGCGGCTGCTCCACCGAGACGGCGGCCGATGAACGTCCGGGCGGCACCGCGCGCGAGAGCGCGGTCACGGTGCTGCACCGTGCCGCGGATGTGCTGGTCAAGTCGGGCAGCTCACGGGTCCGTACGACCATGGAGACGGCGACGGGCGGCACCCGCGTGTCCATCCGGGGCACCGGCGCGTACGACTTCGAGAAGCGGCTGGGACGGCTGCGGCTGCTGCTGCCGAGGGATGCGATGGGAACCGCCGAGCATGCGCCGATCACCGAACTCCTCACCTCCGGGGCGCTTTTCATGCGCAATCGTGGTGCGGGCATTCCCCGCGACAAATGGGTGCGGGTGGATACGACGGACATTCCCGACGGCAATCTGGTCACCGGCGGGGCCACGGATCCGCTGACCGCCGCCGAGCTGCTGCGCGGGGTGCGGGAGGCCAGCCTGGTCGGCGAGGAGGGGCTCGGCGGGGACCTGGTGCGCCACTACCGCGGCACCACCGACATCGGCCGGGCGGCGCGGGCCGCGTCGGAGGGCGCGCGGGGGCCGCTGGTGGCCGCGGCCAGGGGGTTCGACGAGAGCAGGGTGCGCTTCGACGCGTATCTCGACGGACTCGGCCGGCTGCGCGAGGTGCGCCACCGGTTCACGGTGACCAGCCGGGCCGATGCCCAGGAGGGGGCGGAGAGCCCGGACGCCGCCGGGCGGCGGCGCGGCGAACTGGGGGTCGCCTCGACCACGGAGCTGTACGACTTCGGGGCCCCCGCCGAGGTTGAGCTCCCCAAGCCCACGGATATCTACACAGGAAAGGTCGGATCACCTCAGAAGTAGTCGGAGGGGCCCGCTTTGCCCTTCGAAATGGCCCATCCGTGCCATGCGCGGAGTGTGTACCGATCCCTACGCTGGGAAGCCGCTGCTCGAAAGTGCTCGCAGGTGCTCGCTGGAGGAGGTGAAACACGTGGTTGCGCGTCGCGGCTCGTCGGGCCCGGACCCCGTGGCCCTCGTCGAAATCGATCTCTACGGTGACTTGATGATCGCTGCGTCGAGCGCGGACGAGGACAGGCTCAGTACGGACCGTATCGACGAGGTGCTCCGGGTGCAGGCCGACCGATCAGATTCGGCCGAGGGGGCCACGGGCGCCAAGGGAAACGGGAAGGGCGCCGAGGGAAACAGAACGGGCGCCGAGGACAGGAGGCGCGCCGAGGAGGCGAAGCGCGCGGAGAAGGTGAAGCGCGCCGAGGAGGCGAAGGCCGGCCCGGAGGCCGGTGCCGGGAGCCCGGACGCCCCGTAGCGGACGCCCCCTGGCAATGTCGATGCCGCCGTCTCGCCGGCGGGCGCCCAGTGGCCCCGTCCGGCGAGAGGCGAGCGGACGGTCATGTCCACGCCCGGGAACGGGCCGGTACCGAGGCTGACCCGAAAGCGCCCCGCGCCGGCCCGCAGACGGCCCGTACCGGCGCTCACCCGGGAACGGCCCGTACCGGCGGGCGCTCGGCAACGGCCCGCACCAGTGCTCACCCGGGAACGGCCCGTACCGGCCGGTCGGCCCGTACCCGCGCTCAGGTCCGCAGCAGCCGGGCGATGGCCGCCGTGGCCTCGGCCACCTTGGCGTCGACCTCTCCCGTGCCCTCCGCCTCGCCCTGGGCGGCGCTCTCCACCGCCGCGCTGGCGACACAGTGGCGCAGATGCTCCTCGAGCAGCTGGAGGGCGAAGGACTGGAGCGCCTTGGTGCTCGCCGAGACCTGGGTGAGTATGTCGATGCAATAGACGTCTTCTTCGACCATCCGCTGCAATCCCCTGATCTGGCCCTCGATCCGGCGCAGCCGCTTCAGGTGCTGATCCTTTTGTTTGGCGTATCCATGCCCACCGTGGGGTACGGAGTCCTGGGCGGAGGTGTGCCCGGACGCCTGGCCCCGCTCGTCGCCGTCGGTGGGCGCGGTGGTGTCGGCCGCCGTGGTCGTCATGGCTTCCTCCCGTTGATTACGCAATGTCCGCATATACCCCCAGTGGGTATATGGTACCGCCTTTTCCGGTCGAACCGGGCCCCCGTGCTGAGCACTCTGCCCCATGGGCGACACTGGGGACGCCGGTTACCGTGGCCGGAAGATGCGCCTAGCATCGTCGAGTCCCCATCCGCTGCATTCCGAGGATCCCCAGTGCGCTTTCGTCTGACCCCCAGGGAGACGAGCTTTTACGACATGTTCGCCGCGTCCGCGGACAACATCGTGACCGGCTCCAAGCTCCTGATGGAACTGCTCGGGGCGGACTCCTCCGCTCGTGCCGAGATCGCGGAGCGGATGAGGGCCGCGGAGCACGCGGGAGACGATGCCACGCACGCGATCTTCCACCAGCTGAACTCCTCCTTCATCACGCCGTTCGACCGCGAGGACATCTACTCCCTGGCCTCGTCCCTCGACGACATCATGGACTTCATGGAGGAGGCCGTCGACCTGGTCGTCCTCTACCAGGTCGAAGAGCTGCCCAAGGGCGTCGAGCAGCAGATCGAGGTGCTGGCGCGGGCGGCCGAGCTGACCGCCGAGGCGATGCCGAATCTGCGCACCATGACCAACCTCACGGAGTACTGGATCGAGGTCAACCGGCTGGAGAACCAGGCGGACCAGATCCACCGCAAGCTCCTGGCCCACCTCTTCAACGGTAAGTACGACGCCATCGAGGTGCTCAAGCTCAAGCAGATCGTCGATGTGCTGGAGGAGGCGGCCGACGCCTTCGAGCATGTGGCCAACACGGTCGAGACCATCGCCGTCAAGGAGTCCTGAGCCCGGGCATGGACACCTTCGCGCTTGTCGTGACCATCGCGGTCGCGCTGTTCTTCACCTATACCAACGGCTTCCACGACTCGGCCAACGCCATCGCGACCTCGGTCTCCACCCGGGCGCTGACCCCACGGGCGGCGCTCGCGATGGCCGCCGTGATGAACCTCGCGGGTGCCTTCCTGGGCAGCGGCGTCGCCAAGACCGTCAGTGAGGGCCTGATCGCCACCCCCACCGGCGACCAAGGCATGATGATCTTGTTCGCCGGACTGGTCGGCGCGATCGCCTGGAACATGGTGACCTGGTACTACGGTCTGCCGTCCTCCTCCTCGCACGCGCTGTTCGGCGGGCTGGTCGGCGCGGCGCTCGCGGGGGCGAGCACGGTGCACTGGGACGGGGTGCTGGAGAAGATCGTCATCCCGATGATCCTCTCGCCCATCGTCGGCCTGGTGCTGGGCTACTTCGTGATGGTGATCATCCTCTGGATCTTCCGTGACGCGAACCCGCACAAGGCCAAACGCGGCTTCCGGATAGCGCAGACCGTCTCGGCGGCGGGCATGGCGCTCGGCCACGGCCTCCAGGACGCCCAGAAGACCATGGGTGTTGTGGTGATGGCCCTGGTCATCGGGGGTGTCGAGGACGAAGGCGACGCGATTCCGGTGTGGGTGAAGATCTCCTGCGCCGCGATGCTGTCGCTCGGCACCTACGCGGGCGGCTGGCGCATCATGCGCACGCTGGGACGGCGGATCATCGAGCTGGACCCGCCGCAGGGGTTCGCGGCGGAGACCACGGCGGCAGGCGTCATGTACACGGCGTCGTTCATGTTCCAGGCGCCCATCTCGACCACCCATGTCATCACCTCGGCGATCATGGGTGTGGGGGCGACCAAGCGGGTGAGCGCGGTCCGCTGGGGGGTCGCGAAGAACATCATCCTCGGCTGGTTCATCACCATGCCCGCGGCGGCCGGAGTCGCCGCGCTCAGCTACTGGATCGTCAACCTGGCCTTCGGCTGACCGCCGCACACACGAAGTGTGGGCCCTGGAAAGCGGGCCCGTGAACATGGAAGTGGGCCCGCCCCCGGGAGCCAGGGGCGGGCCCTTCGTCTTGCGGTGGCACCGCCATGCAGCACCGCAGGACGTTCTGTCCTCGCCGGTCGTGCGAGGGGCCTGGTCAGCCGAAGCGGCCGGAGATGTAGTCCTCGGTCGCCTGCACCGACGGGTTGGAGAAGATCCGCTCGGTCTCGTCGATCTCGATGAGCTTGCCCGGCTGGCCGACACCGGCCAGGTTGAAGAAGGCCGTACGGTCCGAGACGCGCGCCGCCTGCTGCATGTTGTGCGTCACGATGACGATCGTGAAGCGCTCCTTGAGCTCACCGATCAGGTCCTCGATGGCGAGCGTGGAGATCGGGTCGAGCGCCGAGCAGGGCTCGTCCATCAGCAGTACATCGGGCTCGACCGCGATGGCGCGGGCGATGCACAGCCGCTGCTGCTGACCGCCGGAGAGCCCGGCGCCCGGCTTGTTGAGCCGGTCCTTGACCTCGTTCCACAGGTTGGCGCCCTTGAGGGACTTCTCGACGACGCTCTCGAGCTCGTTCTTCTTGTACGAGCCGTTGAGCTTCAGCCCGGCGGCCACGTTCTCGAAGATCGACATCGTCGGGAACGGGTTGGGGCGCTGGAAGACCATGCCGACCGTGCGCCGCACGGAGACCGGGTCCACCCCCGAGCCGTAGAGGTTCTCGTCGTCGAGCATCACCTTGCCCTCAACACGTCCGCCGAGGGTGACCTCGTGCATCCGGTTGAGGGTGCGCAGGAAGGTGGACTTGCCGCAGCCCGACGGGCCGATGAAGGCGGTCACCGAGCGGGGCTCGACGGTCATCGAGATGTCCTCGATGGCCTTGTGGCTGCCGTAGTAGGCGGTGAGCCCGCTGACGTCGATGCGCTTGGCCATGTGAATCACTTCTCTTCTTCTTGGCCTCAGCGGCCGGACTTCGGGGCCTTCCAGCGGGCGATGCCGCGGGCCACCAGGTTCAGGATCATGACGAAGGCGATGAGGACGAGCGCCGCTGCCCAGGCCCGGTTGAAGGATGCCTCGTTGCCGAGCTGCCACTGCTCGTAGATGTAGTAGGGCAGCGACGACTGGGCGCCTTCGAACGGGTTGTTGTTGATCCCCGCGGCACCGAAGACCAGCAGCACGATGGGCGCGGACTCACCGGCGATACGCGCGACCGCGAGCATCACACCCGTGGTGATCCCGCCGATCGCGGTGGGCAGCACCACCTTGAGGATGGTGCGCCACTTGGGCACGCCGAGCGCGAGGGACGCCTCACGCAGCTCGTCCGGGACCAGCTTGAGCATTTCCTCGGTCGAGCGGACGACGATCGGCATCATCAGGATGGCCAGCGCCATGGCACCGGCGAAGCCCGAGTAGCTGAAGCCGAGGATGATGATCCAGAAGCTGAGGATGAACAGACCGGCGACGATCGAGGGGATACCGGTCATCACGTCGACGAAGAAGGTGACGGCCTTGGCGAGCCGGCCGCGGCCGTACTCCACCAGGTAGATGGCGGTCAGCAGGCCGATCGGTACGGCGATGAGCGCGGCGAGGCCGACCTGCTCCAGGGTGCCGATGATCGCGTGGTACGCGCCACCGCCGGGCAGGATCGTCTGCACGCCCTCCATGGAGTGGCTCAGGAAGTAGCCGTCGAGCACCGTCCGGCCCCGGTCGATGGTCTCCCAGATCAGGGAGAGCAGCGGGACGACGGCGAGCAGGAAGCAGACCCACACCAGGCTGGTGGCCAGCCGGTTCTTGGCCTGCCGGCCGCCTTCGACCACGGCGCCGAGGGCGTACGAGGCGATGATGAAGATCAGGGCGGCGATCAGGCCCATCTGGAAGGGATTGCCCATTCCGAGGGCGGTGCCGATGCCCGCTCCCAGGGCCACGGAGACCACCACCAGGCCGTACGGGGCCCATCCGGGCAGCCGGGCCTGCTGGAGGCTCGAGCCGTGGCGCGAGGCGTTCTTGTCAACGACAGTGCTCATGCGGCGGTCCCCGAGTACTCCTTGCGGCGGGCGATGATCATTCGCGCGGCGCCGTTCACCAGCAGGGTGATGACGAACAGCACCAGACCGGAGGCGATCAGCGCGTCACGGCCGTCGTTGCCGGCTTCCTTGAAGCGGCTGGCGATGTTCTGGGCGAAGGTGCCGCCGCCCGGGTCCAGCAGGCTGGTCTCGATCAGGAAGTTGGGGGACAGCACGGTGGCGACCGCCATGGTCTCGCCGAGCGCGCGGCCGAGGCCCAGCATCGAGGCGCTGATGATGCCGGAGCGGCCGAACGGGAGGACGGCCATCCGGATGACCTCCCAGCGGGTCGCGCCGAGCGCCAGCGCCGCCTCCTCGTGCATCTTCGGGACCTGCCGGAACACCTCGCGGCTCACGCTGGTGACGATCGGCAGGATCATGATCGCCAGCAGGATGCCGACGGTGAACAGGGAGCGCGCGGCGCCGCCCTGGTAGCTGAGGATCCCGGTCCAGCCCAGGTAGTCGTCGAACCAGGTGTACAGGCCGGTCAGATGCGGCACGAGGAAGAGCGCGCCCCACAGGCCGTAGACGATGCTGGGGACCGCGGCGAGCAGGTCGATGACGTAGGCGACCGGGGTGGCCAGCCGGCGCGGGGCGTAGTGCGAGATGAACAGCGCGATGCCCACCGCGATCGGGACCGCGATGAGCATGGCGATGATCGAGCTCACGACCGTGCCGTAGGCGAGGACGGCGATGCCGAACCGCATCGGCGAGGAGCCGGTGTTCCACTCGAAGGTGGTGAGGAAGTTGGCGTCGTCCTTGGAGATCGCGATGGCGGCGCGGTAGGTGAGGAAGGCCGCGATGGCCGCCATGATCACCAGCAGGGCGATACCGGAACCCCGGGAGAGGCCGAGGAAGATCTTGTCGCCGGCGCGGCCGGTGGAGCGGGTCCTGACCTTGGATGGTGACCCTGCGGCTGTTGATGTGGGTTCTATATCCGTTTTCATGGGTTCTCCGGTCTGCGGAGCCTGAGCGGGTGAGGCTCCTGGTGCGGCGGTGCACCGGACGATGCGGCTGACTCCGCCGCGGCGATCGCCGCGGCGGAGTCAGCCGCACTCGGGTCAGGAGAGGCTCTTGACGCTCTCGCGGACCTTGTTGGCGATCTCGGTCGGCAGCGGGGCGTAGCCCAGCTCCTTCAGCGAGGTCTGGCCGTCCTCGCTGGCGACGTAGGTCAGGAAGGACTTGGTCGCGGCGAGGGTGCTCGCCTTGTTGCCCTTGTCACAGGCGATCTCGTAGGTGACCAGGGTGATCGGGTAGGCCCCGTCGGCCTTGGTGTCGTACGCCAGGTCCAGGGCCAGGTCCTTGCCGGTGCCCTTGATCTTGGCCTCGGAGATGGCCTTGGAGGCGTTGTCGACGGTGGCCTGGACCGGGGCGGATGCGCCGGTGTCCAGGTCGACGGTCTTGATGCTGTTCGCGGTCGCGTAGGAGAGCTCGAAGTACGAGATCGCGCCCGAGACCTGCTTGACCTGCGAGGAGACACCGGAGGAGCCGTCGGCCGACTGGCCGCCCTCGCCCTCCCACGCCTTGCCCGGCTCGTGCGGCCACGCCTTGGGCGCGGCGGCCTTGAGGTACTTGGTGAAGTTGTCCGTGGTGCCCGACTCGTCGGAGCGGTGGAACGCCTGGATCTTGAGGCTCGGAAGCTTCGCGTCCTTGTTCAGCGCCTTGATCGCGGGGTCGTCCCACTTCTTGATCTCGGAGTTGAAGATCTTGGCGAGGACCTCGGCGTTCAGCGTCAGCTTGTCCACGCCGGGCACGTTGAAGCCGACGGCGATCGGGCCGCCGACCATCGGCAGGTCAATGGCCTTGCCGCCCTTGCAGACCTGCTCCGAGGACTTGATCTCTTCGGGCTTCAGCGCCGAGTCGGAACCCGCGAAGGCGGTCTTGCCCTGCAGGAACTCCTGGATGCCCGCGCCCGAGCCGGTGGCCTTGTAGTTGAGCTTGGTGTCCTTGCACGCCTCGCCGTAGGTCTTGATCCACAGGTCCATGGCGTTCTTCTGCGCGGAGGAGCCGGAGGCCAGCAGCTGCCCCTTGCCGTCGCACTTGATGTTGGAGGCGGCCTTGGAGTCGCCGCCGCCACCGCCGCTGTTGTCGTCGGAGCCGCACGCCGTGAGGACAAGGGCGCCGGAGACAGCGAGGGCACCGGCGGCGATGGCGCGAAGCCGGTTCTTGCGCTGAAGCTTCACTTTCAGGAGTTCCTTCCAGAAGCCGCCGGTGGGGGACGGCGCGAGATGGGTGGAGCGCACTTGTTGTGGCGTGCGCCGGAGCCGTGCACGGCTCACGCTCAGTAGGGCCGAAAGTAGGCAGATCAGGTGAAGCGGCCTGAGGGGGTGAGTTAACGGATGGTGAACCTCGGCCGTCAGTGTGGTGGCCATGTCACGGCCAGGTCACGGCTGGATCGCAGCGAGGGTGACCTCCTCGCGGAGGTCGCCCGGGGCCCGCCCGACACCGGTGCGGCACCCGTCCGGGTGAACCGGATCGGGGTGGCTGCCGGCGTAACCGCCGCGTGTCTCTGTCGGATTGCGGTACGGCATGTCACTATCCGTCCCTACGTGCCGGTACGTCAGATCTGGCGCGCGAGGCCCTGTCCGGCGGGTCTTCGCGGATCAGCCCGCGGCGTCTGGTGCGGTGCATCGCAAGGCGGAGGGTCGTCCTCGTACCGGGTTGTACTCGGACGATCCCGACAACGCAGCGAGGTGCCGTGCCAGGCGTCGCGGGCCCGCGAAGGCCCGCCGGACAGGGCCTGGAGGGACAGGAGCGCGCACGGCCGGAGCGGAACGAGAGGAGACCGCGGGTGAGGCGGGACGGGAGAGGGAGGGGCGTGAGCGTCGCCGCGGCCACCGCGCTCGTCTGCGCGCTGGGACTGTCGGCCGTACCGGAGGCGGCGTACGCCGCGCCCGGCGAGCCGGGGCCGACGCCGGGTGGCGGGGCCGGTGGCGGGACCGGTGGCGGCGGGGCCGGGGACCGGAGGCTGGAGGCGGTCCGTCAGGAGGTCGAGGGGCTCTACCGCAAGGCGGAGTCCGCCACCGACGCGTACAACCTGGCGCGGGAGAAACAGGTCCGGCAGGAGAAGTCCATCCTGAAGATCGCCCGAGCCGTGGTGAAGGCCCAGAAGGAGATGGCCGGACTGCGCAAGCGGGCCGGGGCGATGGCCCGGGCGCAGTACCGCGGCGGCGGGATGCCCGCGGAGGCGCGGCTGTTCCTCAACGGCGACCCGGGGGACTTCCTCGACGGCGTCACGCTCGCGCGCAAGGGTGAAAAGGCGACCCACGGTCTGATCGGCCGTCTGGCGCGCACCCAGGTGGCGCTGGACCGCTACGCCGAGTCGGCCTCCCAGGAGTGGGAACGGCTGGACCGGAGCCGGGCGAAGAAGGCGGCCGCGAAGAAGGAGATCCTCCGCAAGCTGGCCCGGGCGCAGCGGCTGGAGTCCCGGCTGGCGAAGGACGAGCGGGAGCGGCTGCGCCGGCTGGAGGAGGACAAGGCCCGTGGTGCGCAGGCGAAGTGGCTGGACACCGGGATACTGCGGGAGCTCGGCGGCGGCGCCACCGCGAGGGGCGGCCGCGCGGTCGACTTCGCGAAGGACCAGCTCGGCAAGGACTATGTGTGGGGCGCGGTGGGCCCGGACACCTATGACTGTTCGGGGCTGACCCAGCGGGCGTGGGCGGCGGCGGGCCGGGCGATCCCGCGGACCTCGCAGGAGCAGTGGCGGCTGCTGCCGAAGGTGAGCGTGAAGGACATGCGCCCGGGTGATCTGATCATCTACTTCCGGGACGCGAGCCATGTGGGGATGTACGTGGGCAGCGGCGCGATGATCCACGCCCCCCGCCCCGGCCGCCAGGTGACGGTCGCGGGCGCGGGCTCGATGCCCATCCTGGGCGTGGTGCGGCCGGACGCGAGGTAGTGACGCGAGGTGGTACCGGCCCGGCCACCGGAGGCTCAGGCCGGCGGCAGCTCGTCCAGGGCCGTCTCGAAGGCGTCGTACGCGCGCTGGTCGAAGAGGACGAAGCGGGCCTCGGTGACCGAGGTGTCCGCATCGCGGACGGTGGTGAGCGCGATCCGGGCCGCGTCGTCCAGGGGCCAGCGGTAGACGCCGGTGGAGACGGCCGGGAAGGCCACCGTACGGGCGCCCAGTTCGTCGGCGACCCGCAGCGCCGCGCGGTAGCAGGAGGCGAGGGTGGCCGAGCGGTCCTCGGCCGCGGAGAAGACCGGTCCGACCGTATGGATCACCCAGCGGGCGGGCAGCCGGCCGGCCGTGGTGGCGACCGCTTCACCGGCCGGAAGTCCCTTGCCGTAGCGGGATGCGCGCAGATCGCGGCATTCATCCAGAATGTCGGGTCCGCCCCGCCGGTGGATGGCTCCGTCGACGCCACCCCCTCCCAACAGGGAGGAGTTGGCCGCGTTCACGACCGCGTCGACGCTCTGCTCGGTGATATCGCCCAGCGCCAGCGTGATGTTCGTCATCCCGGGATTGTCTCCCGGGCCGCCAAGTGCCGCATGACGTGCGGCATATGACAAAAGTCGGTGCCTGGAGGTCATTCCGTGAAACGGCCGCCTAGCGCTAAGGTCGCCTGGCAGTATCCGGTACCCGCGCCCTGACGCCGTTGAAACCGACCAGTCGGTGTGCGTACCGGAATCCCACAGTGCTCCACCGGTCGGCGGGGCGCGCCCTCGGGGGGAGGGAAGGAATCGAGCGATGTCCGTACCCGTGCCGAGGCAACGGGAGGCACCGGCCCAGTCAGCCGGTCCCGCCACCCTGCCCGACAACGGGCTCACCCTGCTGGTGATCGAGGACGATCCGTCCGGTGCCTTCAACGTTCCCGAGATGCTGGATACCGAGGGTAACCGGGTCCGCATCCGTTCGGCCCGCAACCTCACCGAGGCCAGCCGGCTGCTCACCGACGGGGTGCAGTGCATCCTCCTGGCCCTGCCGGGCCCGCGCCACGACGGCGCGGACTCGCTGGCCATGCTGCGCGAGGTGCTGAGGCTCGCGCCCTCGCACGCCGTCCTCGTGCTCACCGCGGAGGACGACGCCGAGCGCGCCGCCGAGGCGGTGCGGGTGGGCGCCCAGGACTTCCTCTTCCGCGGCGAGCTGGACGGCCGGATCCTCAGCCGCGCCATCCGCTACGCCGTCGAGCGCAAACGCTCCGACCTCGCCCAGCGCCAGCTCACCGAGTCCCGGCTGCGCGCCCAGGAGAACGCCCGGCTGGAGCGCGGCCTGCTGCCCACCCCGCTGCTGGACGGCTCGGGGCTGCGCTTCACCGCCCGCTACCGGCCCGGCCGCAGCCGGGCGCTGCTCGGCGGCGACTTCTACGACACCGTCCGCACCCCGGACGGCACGGTCCACGCGATGATCGGCGACGTCTGCGGCCACGGCCCGGACGAGGCCGCCCTCGGGGTGGAGCTGCGGATCGCCTGGCGCGCCCTGACCTTCGCCGGGCTCTGCGGCGATCAACTGCTCGGCACCCTTCAGCAGGTGCTGGAGAACGAACGCGCCGACGATGAGATATTCGCCACACTGTGCACGGTCGACATCGCCCCGGACGGCCGCCGGGCCGGGGTCTGCCTGGCCGGGCACCCCTCACCGCTGGCGATCCGCCCGAGCATGGCGCCCCGGCTGCTGCCGACCGACGAGAACGGCCCGGCGCTGGGCCTGCTGCCGAACGCCCGCTGGCCGTGCCGCGAGGTCGAGCTCGGCGGGGCGTGGAGCCTGATGATGTACACCGACGGGCTGATCGAGGGCCGCGTCGGGCAGGGGGTGCAGCGGCTCGGCCAGGAGGGGATGGTCGAGATCGTGGCGCGCCAGGTCGCGGAGGGACGGCGCGGTGAGGAACTGCTGGACGCGACCGTCACCGAGGTGCGGTCGCTGAACGGCGGGGAGCTGACCGACGATCTGGCGGTGCTGCTGCTGGACCGCGGCTGACCGGCCGCGGCCCGTCGTGATGTCGCTCGTGCCCGCTGTCGGCCGCTGACCCGTGCCCGCTTACGGCTGCCGGCTCGTGCCCGCTATCGGCCGTTGAAGGGTCCGTAAGGGCCGTCGGAGCTGGAGCCGCGGCCGCGCGGCCAGCGGCGGCCACCGCCGGATACCTGCCGCAGCGCGGGCCGGACGTCGACGATGTACACGATCGTCGCGATCAGCCCGATGATCGGCAGGAAGTCCAGGATCCCCATGAAGAAGTTCACCGCGGCCGCGAGACCGAGGATGATCAACCAGAACGCCTTGGTCTGCTTGTCCGCCGCTCGATACGCGTCCTCCCGGCGGATCGCCGAGTCGACGAAGGCGAAGAGGCTGAAGAGGAGCAGGGCCCAGGAGACCCAGTACATCAGCTTGCCGAAGCCTTCAACCAGCACGCCGTCCACCGCCTAGAAGATATGTATGGGAAGCGTCTCTGCGGGCCACCGTACCCGCCCACCGGGCCGGGCACGCAGGCTGTGCCCGGCGTACCCGGCCCGGTCGTGGGTGTGCGCGCGTCAGCCGGCCGACTTCGGCTCCGGCTTCTTGGCGGCGGTGGCGGGCTTGTTGCCGCGGGGCGGGGCCTTCTTGGCCTGGGAGGCCGACGAGGCCGCGGACGTCTGCGCGCCCGAGTGGCCGGAATTGCTCGACGCGGCCGGGGTGGCCGGCTTGGCCGGGGACTTCGGGGCCTCCTTGGAGTCCATGGCGACCGACTGCGTCGGCGCCTTGGACCGGGCGGCGTGGCCGTCCCGCTCCTCCTTGGGCTCGATCGCGCCGGCGATGTCGACGACCTCGTCGGCCGCCTCACCGCGCCAGTTCCGCACGACCTCCTGGCCGTGCTCGGCCACCTCGTCGTACCGCTCCCGCGCCTTCACGGCGAGCTCGGCGGCCCGGCCCACACCCTGCAGGGCGAGCTCCTGCGCCGTGTCGCGCAGCCGCTTGATGTCCGTGTCGAGCGTGCCCAGCATCTCGGTGAGCTTGTCCTGGGCGCCCTTGGCCTGCTGGGAGACCCGCTCCTGCACGACCTTGGGGTCGGTGTTGCGCACCGCGTTCAGGCGCTCCGGGGCCTCCGCGACGATCTTCTCGACGAACGACGGCACCTCCTTGAGCTTCTGGGCGGCGATGTCGGCCGTGCCCGCCATGAAGTACAGCGGGGTCGGGTCGGTGAGGGTCTTGCGTACGTCGTCGGTGATGGCCATGGTGATGGTCCTCCCGGATCAGTTCGAGGGTGCGGCGACGTCGGCGCCGGTGTCGGGGGTGTCGGAGGCGTCGTCCGAGGCGGTCTGGAGCCCGTTCTCCTTGCGGAAGGACTCGTAGATCTGCAGCAGGACCTGCTTCTGCCGCTCGTTGATCGAGGGGTCGGCGAGTATCACGCTGCGCACCTCGGTCTCTTCGCGGTCCCGCTCGTCGAGGATCCCCGCCTGTACGTACAGGGTCTCGGCGGATATCCGCAGCGCCTTCGCCAGCTGCTGCAGGATCTCGGCGCTCGGCTTGCGCAGCCCGCGCTCGATCTGGCTGAGGTACGGATTGGACACCCCGGCCGCATCGGCCAGCTGCCGCAGCGACAGCTGCGCACTGCGCCGCTGCTCGCGCAGGAACTCGCCGAGGTTGCCGACGTTGAGTGATGCCATGCCTCGATGCTGCAACAGGTGTGCTAACTATTGCAAGCATTTGCTTGCAATAGTGGCGCGTGTCATGCGGCGCCCGTCGGTGTGAGCCGGTCGGTGCGACCCCGTCGGTGCGACTCCGTCAAAAAATTTCGTGAGGTCTGTCGATCCGGGCGGTGCCCGTTCGACGCAGGGGTGAGAGGCGGGGGAAGCCCCCGGCCTCCGTTCCGGAATCCCGATCTCGTTCCACATGAGGAGTCACCATGCCGCGCTATCTGTCGATGATCCGCGTCGATGAGCAGAACGCCCCCGCCGAGGGCCCCAGCCCCGAGCTCATGGAGCGGATGGGCGAGCTGATCGAGGAGATGACCAAGGCCGGGGTCATGCTGGACACGGCCGGGCTCACCCCGACCTCCGACGGCACCCGGGTCACCTGGTCCGGCGGAAAGATCAGCTGCACCGACGGCCCCTTCACCGAGAGCAAGGAGGTCATCGGCGGCTACGCCCTGCTCCAGGCCAAGGACAAGGCCGAGGCCCTGGAGTGGACCAAGCGGTTCCTGCGGGTCCATGAGGAGTTCTGGACCATCACCGTCGAGGTCCGCGAGGTGGTCGAACCCTGAGCCGGTAACGCTTGCTCCGTCCCCTTACGGCTGCTCTGATAGTGGCCGTGACGGCAGCAAGCCCGGCCGATGCGGCGAAAGCGGCTGAAAACGCCCAGAGCGGCGAAACAGCCGGCATCGCCAGAACGGTCGAAACGGTCTTCAGGATCGAGTCCGCGCGGATCATCGCAGGCGTCGCCCGCATCGTGCGGGACGTCGGGCTGGCCGAGGAACTCGCGCAGGACGCCCTGGTCACCGCGCTGGAGCGGTGGCCGGAGTCGGGCGCGCCGGACAATCCGGGCGCCTGGCTCATGGCCACCGCCAAGCACCGTGCGATCGATCTCGTCCGCCGTAAGGAGACCTACGCGCGCAAGCTGGCGGAGGTCGGGCGGGCCCTGGAGGACGTCTCACCGCCCGACCCGGCGGATCTCGCCGGGACCGCCGAGGACATCGACGACGATCTGCTGCGGCTGATCTTCACCGCGTGCCATCCCGTGCTGTCCACCCAGGCCCGGGTCGCGCTCACCCTGCGGCTGCTGGGCGGGCTGACGACGGAGGAGATCGCCCGCGCGTTCCTGGTCCCGGAGCCCACGGTCGCCCAGCGCATCGTCCGGGCCAAGCGGACGCTCGCCAAGGCCGAGGTCCCCTTCGAGGTGCCGTACGGCGACGACCGGACCGCCCGGCTCTCCTCGGTCCTGGAGGTCGTCTACCTCGTCTTCAACGAGGGCTACTCCGCGACGACGGGCGACGATCTGGTGCGCCCGGCCCTGTGCGAGGACGCGCTGCGCCTGGCGCGGGTGCTGGCGGGGCTGCTGCCCCAGGAGCCCGAAGTGCACGGACTGGTCTCGCTGCTGGAGTTCCAGTCCTCCCGGATCGCGGCCCGCACCGGCCCCGGCGGTGAGCCGGTGCTGCTCGCCGACCAGAACCGCACCAAGTGGAACCGCCTGCTCATCCGCCGGGGCGTCGAGGCCCTCCAGCGGGCAGGCCAGGGTCCGTACTCCCTCCAGGCCGCCATCGCCGCCTGCCACGCACGCGCGATCCGCTACGAGGACACCGACTGGACGGCCATCGCCGCACTCTACGGCCGGCTGATGGCGCTCGCCCCGTCCCCGGTGGTGGAGCTCAACCGGGCGGTCGCCGTCGCGATGGCGGAGGGGCCGGCGGCGGGTCTGAAACTGGTCGAGGCGCTGGCGGAGGAACCGGCCCTCAAGGACTACCACCTGCTGCCGAGCGTCCGCGGGGATCTGCTGGAGCGGCTGGGGCGGCATGAGGAGGCCCGGACGGAGTTCACGCGTGCGGCGGCCCTGACCCGTAACGCCCGTGAGCGGGCGCTGCTGCTGGAGCGGTCGTCGGGCTGAGCTGATCTTGTGGTCGGGGCGAAAAGGTGCGCATGCTGCCCCATGACCTCATCCTCTTCCTCATCCCCGTTTTCCTCGTTTTTGTTTTCCCACCTCTCGTCACCGGCCGATCGGCTGGGCTTCGGGGCCATGCAGCTGCCGGGGCGGTGGGGCGGTCCCGTCGTCGAGCGGGCCACGGCCGTGGCGGTCGCACGGCGCGCCGTCGAGCTGGGCGTCCGTCATATCGACACCGCCGCCTTCTACTTCTCCGCCACCGAGCGGGCCAACGACCTCCTGCGCGCGGCCCTGCACCCGTACCCCGAGCACCTCACCATCGCCACCAAGATCGGGCCGCTGCGCACCGCGACCGGGGAGATGTACGCGGAGGCGCGGCCGGAGCAGCTGCGGGAGCTGGTGGAGGAGAACCTGCGGCAGCTGGGCGTGGACGCGCTCGATCTGGTGTATCTGCGGGTGGGGCGGCTCAAGGCGGTGGGCGGGGTACCGATCGGGGAGCGGTTCGGCGCGCTGGCCGCACTGCGGGACGAGGGGCTGGTGCGGGAGCTCGGGGTGAGCAATGTGAGCGCCGAGCAGCTCGCCGAGGCCCGCGCGATCGCGCCCGTGGCGGCGGTGCAGAACCGGTTCGGGGTGCTCGATCAGGCCGACGGGGCGCTGGTGGACGAGTGCGCCGCGGCCGGGATCGCCTATATGCCGTTCTTCGCGCTGGGCGGCGGCCACACCGCCCTGGAGAACGAGAACCTGCGGACGGTCGCGGAGCGGCGCGGCGCGACCGCGCATCAGATCGCCCTCGCCTGGGGCCTCGCCCGCTCGCCCGCGATCATCCAGATCCCCGGCACCAGCTCACTGGCCCACCTCGAGGAGAACATGGCGGCGGCGCGGATCGCCCTCGACGAGGACGACATGGCGCTGCTGAAGCGGGTGGCGTCGGCGGGCTGACGCCGGGCGGGCCGGGCGGGCCAGGCGGTACGGACCGTACGGGCGGTACGGGCCGTGACCTGGGCGCGAGGCCGTTGTCGTACCCCCGTGGTCGAATGAACGGAAGGCGGGCGCAGGGTGCGCCGACGGCGGGAGGTGGCCGATGTCCGGTGGGGCGAGCGGGGCGTGGGTGCGGCTCGAGCCGTGGGAGGACAGCGCGCTCTGCCTCGAGCTGCTGCGCCGCGTCAACAGCCTGGAGATGACGAGCCACTTGGGCGGACCGGAGAGCGAGGAGCGGATCCTGGTCCGCCACCGGCGGTATGCCGAGCTGACCGGGCCGGGCGCCGGGCGGATGTACCGGATCGTGCTGCCGGAGGGGGACGAGACGGCCGGCAGCATCGGGTACTGGGAGCGGGAGTGGCGGGGTGAGTCGGTGTACGAGACCGGCTGGGCCGTGCTGCCGCCGTTCCAGGGGCGGGGGATCGCGGCCGCGGCCGCGAGGGAGGTGGCCCGGGCGGCTGCGGCGCAGCGGACCCATCGGTATCTGCACGCGTATCCGTCCGTCGGCCACCCCGCGTCGAACGGGGTGTGCCGCAAGGCCGGTTTCACGCTGCTCGGCGAGTGCGAGTTCGAGTATCCGGTGGGGACGATGACGCGGTGCAACGACTGGCGGCTGGAGCTGTGGCCGCCCGCTTAGCCGTTTTCGGCCGTCTGCGCGTCCTGGGCGTCTCCGGCGGCCGGGGTGCGGGGCCGCGCGTAGTGCACGGAGAGGCCGGTGCGGCCCGGCAGGAGGTCGGGGCGCAGCACCAGGCGCTCGTCGTAGTCCCCGCCGTTCTGGCGGCGGAACGGAATCGGCTCCTCGGTCGGCAGTGCGGCCAGCCGCTTCCGCAGCTCGGCGGCATGGGTCTCGTACACCTCGGCCGGGACCCGGTCCGCGCCGTACACCACATACGGCGGCAGCACGGACATCCCGCTGTACCAGAAGGTGCCGTGGTGCAGCGGGAACAGCAGATCGCCGATCTCGCCGTTGACGCCGCGCGGCCCCATGGTGGCCTCGGGCGCCCCGGCGGTCAGCACCACCATGGCGCGCTTACCGGCCAGCTTGCCGTCCCCGTAGCGCAGGGTGCGGCCGTCCGGCCCGGTGATCCCGTACGCGAAGCCCTTGACGAAGACGCGGTCGAACCAGCCCTTGAGGATGGCGGGCATGCCGTACCACCACAGCGGGAACTGCACGACGAGCGCATCGGCCCAGGCGATCTTCTCCTGTTCGGCGCGGATGTCCTCGCTGAGCGTCCCCGCGTCGTAGGCGCGCCGCGAGGCGGCCCCGACGATGAGGCGTTCGTCCGCGTCATGCCGGAAGTCGGCGCCGTCCACCACGGGGTTCCAGCGCATCGCGTAGAGATCGGACAAGCGGTACTCATGGCCCGCCTCGCGCAGGGCGCGCAGCCCCTCGTCGCGCAACGCCCCGCTGAGGGAGCGCTGTTCGGGGTGGGCGAATATCCACAGCACGTTCATGCCCACCATGCTCGGAAACCGGCCCCGGGGCCGACGAGTGGCCGGATGGCCAGGATGTGCAAGAATCTGGCCAGCCCCTGAGGGCGTGGGGACCAGCCCCGTGGGCGTGGGGACCAGCCCCGTGGGTGTGCGGAGCGCGCGGATCCGGGCGGTCAGCCCCGCGCGCTGACCAGCGCCTCCACACCGTCGAGGATCCGCTCCAGGCCGAAGACGAACTCGTCGTCAGGGCCGCCCGGGACGTCGAACTCTCCCGTCCGCAGCGCCGCCGTCACCGCCGGGAAGCGCTCGGCGTCGGTCAGCTTCCCCAGCAGCCTGGCCCAGGACGCCATCGAGGACTCGAGGCTCTGCCCGCTGCGCTGCCGGGCCGCCAGGATGTCGAAGGTCAGCCGAGCCTCGTTGCGGACAAAGCCGCTGACCAGCATCAGTACGGAGATCTTCTCGCCCTCGCTGAGGTTCGTGCCGCGGAGGCAGGCCAGTCCGCGCTCCATCCAGGCCACCGAGTTGGGCGTCGAGGGCGGGGCGCTGGTCGGGACGTTCACCACCCATGGATGGCGGGCGAAGGCGGTGCGCAGCGCCCAGGCCCAGTCGCTGAACCCGGCCCGCCAGCCTTCGGCCGGGGCGCCGGGCGGGGGCGGGCCGTAGGCCGCGTCCTCCATCAGCATCAGCAGTTCGTCCTTGGCCGAGACATAGCGGTACAGGGACATCGTGGAGACGCCCAGTTCGGACGCGACCCGGCTCATGGAGACCGCGCCGAGGCCGTCCGTCGAGGCGATCCCGACGGCGGCGTCGACGATCCGGCCCAGGGTCAGCCCGGGGCGGGGTCCCTTGCCCGGGCGTTCCCGCAGTCCCCAGGCGGCCTCGATGCTCGCCGGCAGGCCGGTGCCGCTCTCCTCGGTGGCCATGGCCTCGGGATCCTCCGTACCTACGTGCGCTGATGGTGGCTCGATTGACCGCCATACTAGAGTTGTGTATACCCTACGCAGTAGCGCGTATGGCATACGCAGAAAGCGGAGCGGGGGAATCATGACCCATCGACCAGCCGTCGAGGCGAGCGGCCTCGAGAAGTCCTACGGGGCGGTGAAGGTGCTCAGGGGCGTCGATCTGTCGGTCGCGCCCGGCAGCGTCTTCGCGCTGCTCGGCCCCAACGGGGCGGGCAAGACCACGACCGTGCGGATCCTGGCCACGCTGACGCCACCGGACGCCGGGCGGGCCCACGTCGCGGGCTTCGACGTGGTCGCCGACCGCTGCCGGGTCCGCCGCGCCATCAGCCTCACCGGGCAGTACGCCGCGGTGGACGAGATGCAGACCGGCGAGGAGAACCTGCGGATGATGGGGCGGCTGACCCGGCTCGGCCGCGCCGAGGCCCGCGGCCGCGCTCGGGAACTGCTCGAGCGCTTCGGCCTCACCGGCGCCGCCCGCCGCACCGTGGGCACCTACTCCGGCGGGATGCGCCGTCGGCTCGACCTCGCCGCGGGCCTGGTCGGCCGCCCCGAGGTGATCTTCCTGGACGAGCCGACCACCGGACTCGACCCACGCAGCCGACAGGCCATGTGGGAGGTGGTCAAGGGGCTGGTGACGGACGGGGTGACGGTCTTCCTCACCACCCAGTACCTGGAGGAGGCCGACCGACTCGCCGATCGCGTCGCCGTGGTGGACGGCGGCCGGGTGGTGGCCGAGGGCACCCCGGCCGAGCTGAAGGAGCGCGTGGCCGGGCAGCGGCTCGACCTCGTGCTCGGTGATGTCACGGCGTACGAGACGGTCGCGCGCCACCTCGGCGTACGGCTCGTCCGGAGCGACGCCGACCGGCTGACGCTGGGCGTCGCGACGGACGGCAGCGCCGCCCAAGTGCGGGCCCTGCTCGACGAGATCGACCCCGGGCGCCGCGCCGTGGACCGCTTCACCGTGCACAGCGCGACGCTCGACGATGTCTTCATGGCCCTGACCGGCCATGGCACCGGGGGCGAGAGCCGTACCGGCGGAGGCGACAGCCGTAACGGCGGGGGCGAAAGCCGCGGTGCCGGGGGAGAGAGCGCCGCGGGGGAGAAGGAGACGGCCGGTGTTTGACGCGATCGTTCTGACCGGCCGCACCATCCGGCTGAGCAGGCGCAATCTCGACGCGGTGCTCACCGCCATGCTGCTGCCGATCATGCTGATGCTGGTCTTTGTCTACTTCTTCGGCGGTGCCATCCACACCGGTACCGAGTACGTCACCTATGTCGTCCCCGGGGTGATGCTGCTGTGCGCGGGCTTCGGCTCGGCCAACACGGCGGTCACCGTCACCAATGACATGGCCGGCGGCATCATCGACCGCTTCCGGTCCCTGGACATCGGCGGCACCCCGATCCTGGCGGGTCATGTGGCCGCGAGCGTGCTGCGCAACACGGTCGCGACCACGATCGTCTTCGGGGTGGCCTTCCTCATCGGCTTCCGGCCGGCCGCCGGTCCGCTCGACTGGCTGGCCGTGGCCGGGATCCTGCTGATGTTCATCCTCGCGATCTCCTGGCTGTCGGCCTGCTTCGGGCTGATCGCCAGGTCGCCGGAGGCGGCGGGCGGGTTCACCTTCCTGATGATGTTCCTGCCGTATCCCAGCAGCGCGTTCGTGCCCATCGACACCATGCCGGGCTGGCTGCACGGGTTCGCGGAGCACCAGCCCGTCACCCCGGTCATCGAGGCCCTGCGGGGGCTGCTGCTGGACCGGCCGGTCGGGGACAGCGCCTGGCAGGCCCTGGTCTGGTGCGGCGGAATCCTGGCGGTGGCGGCCGGGCTGTCGGGCGTGCTCTTCCGCCGCCGCACCGGCTGAGCCGCT
Organism: Streptomyces yongxingensis; assembly: GCF_055597465.1. Taxonomy (NCBI): domain Bacteria; kingdom Bacillati; phylum Actinomycetota; class Actinomycetes; order Kitasatosporales; family Streptomycetaceae; genus Streptomyces; species Streptomyces yongxingensis. Next base: position 5,312,679 of record NZ_CM145717.1, on the reverse strand, counting down.
GAGCCGCTGAGCCGGGTTCCCGGCGGCGCCGTCAACGGGGGTCGGCGCCGCCGGGCAGCTCAGCTGCCGTACGGGTGGGTGGTGCGGGCCGTGCGCAGGGCCCGCGCCCACCAGGTGAGCTGGTCGAGCATCGCCCCGGCGGCGGTGTCCGGACCCTCGGGGTCCTTCAGCCGGCCGTCCTCTCCGAACAGCCCGCCCGCGTTGTGGAAGCTGACCGTGTCCCGGACGGTCACGGCGTGGACCTCGGCGAAGACCGGCCGCAGATGCTCGACCGCGCGCAGGCCCCCCGAGATGCCGCCGTAGGAGACGAAGCCGACCGGCTTGGCCTGCCACTGGGTGAAGTGCCAGTCGATCGCGTTCTTCAGGGAGGCGGGGTAACTGTGGTTGTACTCGGGTGTGACCACGGCGAACGCGTCGGCCGCGTCCAGCCGTGGCGTCACGGCATCCAGGGCCGCGACGTCCTCGGGGCCGGGACGGTGGGTGAGGGCCGGGGGCAGCGGGGTCTCGGCCAGGTCCACGACGTCGACGGTCATATCGGAGCGGAGCGTCGCATGACCGGCGAACCAGTCCGCGACCTTCGGCCCGAAGCGGCCGTCGCGGGTGCTGCCGATGATGATGGCGAGCCGGATGGGGGAGTCGGTGTCGGTGGCGGATGCGGGCGTGGTGGTTGCCGTCAGGGCGGCGGTGTCTGTCGTCATGGGACGAGCCTCGGACTTAAACAAAGGTTGAAGTCAAGCTACCCTCGGCACTATGACGCAACTGACCTGGAAGACCCATGAGCTCACGGTCGGCGATCTCTCGCAGCGCAGCGGGGTGCCCGCCTCAGCGCTGCGCTTCTATGAGCGCGAGGGGCTGATCCACAGCCGCCGCACCTCCGGCAATCAGCGCCGCTACACCCGCGATACCCTCCGCCGCGTGGCCTTCGTCCGCTCCTCGCAGCGCGTCGGCATCCCGCTGGCGAGGATCCGGGAGGTCCTCGGGCTCTTCCCCGAGGACCACGTCCTCACCAAGGAGGACTGGGCCCGGATCTCGGAGTGCTGGCACGCGGATCTCAACGAGCGCATCGAACAGCTGGAGAACCTCCGCGACCACCTCACCGACTGCATCGGCTGCGGCTGTCTGTCGATCGACAAGTGCGCGCTGGCGAACCCCTACGACCGGCTGGGCGAGCAGGGCGCGGGCGCGCGCCGGCTGCTCAAGTCCAGCTGCTGAGCGCCGACCGCCCAGCACCGACTGCCCAGCGTCGACTGCCCAGCGTCGACCGCACGGCGCCGACCGCCCAGTACCGACTGCCCAGCGCCGACCGCACGGCGCCGACCGAACGGGCGCGGCTGCCGGGCGCGACCGCCGGGCCCGGACACCCGGCGCCTCAGAAGCCATCGGGGCACCAGGGGCGGCGCGGGGTCCGCAGCAGCCGGTCCGCCAGCGCCGCGGCGCCCGGGCGCTCCTCGGCTATCCGGCCCAGCGAGGCGAGCCGGACCGCCGACTCGTCGCCCAGCCACAGGGTGCTCAACTCGCCGATGTCCATGGTCAGGTCGGCCGGGCGGCCCGTGGTCGCACAGGCCGCGCCGTCGGGGCCCGCCTCCAGGAAGTAGCGGCCACCGGCCAGCCCGGCGGCGTCGCGCAGCTCGAGCACCAGCGAGCCCTCGGCCGGGTACGTACGGGTCTCCAGCAGCTGGGGCACATCCAGCGGGCGCAGCCACAGCCAGTCGGCATACGTGGTGACCTGGGCCGCGCGGGGATCCCCGAGCAGCAGCGGAAGCAGATCGTCGGGCGCGCGCCGGCCGGTGTTGACCCGGGTCACCCAGTCGACCGAGAGCAGGAAGTGCCACAGCGCCCGCTCGGCGGCCGGGGAGACCGTGGTCAGCTCGAGCACGGTGGCGGTGTTGTGCGGTCGTTTGTTGCCGTCCCAGCGGTCGTCCGCCGTATAGGCGAGCAACCCGTCCACCGAGCCGTCGGGGGAGCGGTAGAGCACATAGAACGGCTCGGTCCAGGGGCGGTTGGGGAACCGCCGCTGACCGGTGTTGATCCGCCACCAGTGGTCCGGGCGGTCGATGGCGCCGTGCTGTCGGGCGCGCAGCCGCTCATGCAGGGCGGGGCCCAGCTTCCGCACCTCGTCGGCGTCGGCGAAGTCGACCCGGCCGCCGTCCACCGGAGCCGAGTGGCGCGGGTCGAGACCGGCGCGGGGGACGTCCACCTGCCATTCGGTGATCCAGGTGGCCGGGCCGAAGCCGTACCGCCCATAGATGGGGTACTCGGCCGCGATCAGGGTGGCCACCGCCTCGCCCCGCTCCTTGGCGGCGCGCAGATCGTGCTCCATCATCCGGCTGAGCAGCCCCCGGCGGCGGTGGGTGGCCGACACCGCGACATTGCTGATCGCGTCGGCCGGGACATCCGCCCCGCCGACCGCCGTCAGCCGCTGTGCGAAGCTGCGGAAGGTGGCCACGCAGCGGTCCCCGTCGAAGACCCCCTGCGTACGGGACAGATCGATCTGCTCCCGCCGCAGCTCCACCTCCTCCTTCGGCGCCTCCGGCGGACGCAGAAAGCCCGTGTTGAGCGCGACGGTCCAGTTGGGCAGATCGGAATCGGCGAGTGGGGTGCGGAGTTCGAGGGCCATGCGCACACGCTAAGCGTCCGCCGTCACCGGCCGCACGCCGATTTCCACAGCCCTCGGACCAGGTCTTTTCATCACACCGCGCCCTGTGGACAACTCGGTGAGCACCCGGCGCGAACAGCTCCTCGGGCACCCCGCGGGCGCCCGTCGCTGCCTACGCCAGCAGGTCGTCCACCTGCGCCTCTCCCTCGCGGTACCGGCGGGCGATCTCCGCGCTGCAGCCGTCCGCCGTGCGCTGCAGTTCCTGCCGCCGCCGCGACACCTGCTGCTCATGGCCGACGAGGCGGGCCATCGCGCCGTGCAGCTCCTCGTCCGTACGGGCCCGCAGATCGGACAGGCCCACCTCCGCCAGCATCTCCTCGGCCAGCCGCTCGTACTCCGCGCCCTGCGGCGTCCCGAGCGTGACATGGCGGGCCGAGGAGCGGTGCCGTGAGGGGAGATCCGCGAGGATCTCCGGCAGCCGGTCCACCAGCGCGGCGGGCGGCTGGGCCGCGGCCGCCGCGGGCGCCGGGTCACGGCGATGGCCCAGCTCGGCGCGGAGGATGTCGATCCGCCCCTGGAGCAGTCTGCGCAGATAGCTCAGATCCGCCTCCTCGCGCTGCGCCGCGCGGCGCAGTGCCCTCAGCTCCGGCAGCCGCAGAGCGTCAAGACCGCTCGCGGCCGCGGACGTGGATGTCACGGCCGGCGCCGTCACGGCGGCGGAGTCGGCCAGCCGCCCGCCGCGCTGGCTCGGCGGCCGTGGCGGCAGCAGGCCCTCGGTGGCCATGGGCTGGCCGGTGCCCGATGTGGTCATTGGTGTCCGTCCCCTCCAGCGATGCGTCGTTCCCGCAGTTCCTGCCCGCCTGCACCGCCTGCACGCATCGTGCCACCAGTGATGCTCCCTGTGCAGCGGCTCTCCACCCGATCGGCCCCGGATGGACGCACGGCATGATGGTCGCCATGCGTGCTGTGGTACAGAGAGTGGACGGGGCGAGCGTCGTCGTGGACGGCGAGACGGTCGGCGAGATCGTGGGCCAGGGGCTGTGCGTACTGGTCGGGGTGACCCATGACGACACCCCGGAGAAGGCGGCCCAGCTCGCCCGCAAGCTGTGGTCCGTAAGGATGCTCCACGACGAGAAGTCCTGCTCGGACCTGGACGCTCCGCTGCTGGTCATCAGCCAGTTCACGCTCTACGGCGACGCCCGTAAGGGGCGCCGTCCCACCTGGAACGCGGCGGCGCCCGGCGGGGTCGCCGAACCGCTCGTCGACGAGGTGGTGGCCCAGCTGCGGAAGCTGGGCGCGCACGTGGAAACGGGCCGGTTCGGAGCGGCCATGAAGGTCTCGCTCACGAACGACGGCCCGTTCACGGTGCTCGTCGAGGTCTAGCCGAACCGCGGGGTCCGGTGGACCGGCAGCGGGTTCACGGCTCCACGACCGTCTCCTGTGCGGCGGCCGTGGAGTCCGCGATCAGCTCCGCGTCCACCGGCACATTGCGCTTGACCAGCGCCAGTGCGATCGGCCCCAGCTCGTGGTGGCGGGCCGAGGAGGTGATGAACCCCAGCTGGCGGCCCTCCTCGCCCTCCGAGGCCAGCCGTATGGGCGCGCCGTGGGACGGCAGTGCCACCTCGCTCCCGTCGAGGTGGAGGAAGACCAGGCGGCGCGGTGGCTTCCCCAGGTTCTGCACCCGGGCGACGGTCTCCTGGCCTCGGTAGCAGCCCTTCTGGAGATGGACGGCGGAGCCGATCCAGCCCAGCTCGTGCGGGATGGTGCGGTGGTCGGTCTCCAGGCCGACCCGCGGCCGGTGGGCCTCGACCCGCAGCGCCTCGTACGCCAGCACCCCGATCGGCGGGCCGCTCGCCTCGGCGAAGGCGGTAAGGCGCTCACGCGGCAGGAAGAGGTCCCGGCCGTGCGGGGTCTCGCGGACGACGGCGTCCTCGGGGGCCTCGGTGATGCTGCCCGCCGGGAGGTGGACGACCGCGTACTCGTCGGTGCGGTCCGCGATGTCCACCCGGTAGAAGAACTTCATGCTCTCCAGGTAGGCGATCAGATCGCCCTGGCTGTCGGGCTCCACATGGGCCCAGGTGGTTTCGCCGTCGTCGACGAGGTAGAGCGCGTGTTCGATGTGGCCGTGGGCGGAGAGGATCAGGGCTTCGGTCGCCTGGCCCGGCGGGAGCTCGCTGACGTGCTGGGTGAGCAGCAGATGCAGCCAGCTGAGCCGGTCGGCACCGCTGACCGTGACCACTCCGCGGTGCGAGAGGTCCACGAAGCCGGTGCCGTCGGCGAGCGCGCGCTGCTCGCGGAACAGGTCGCCGTAGTGGGCGGCAACGCCTTCGTCGGGGCCCTCGCCGGGGACGGCGCCGGGCAGCGACAGCAAAGGGCTCTTCATGAACTCAGCCTACGACCTGCGGGCTCGGCCCTCACCGGAGCGGTTTTCGGCGTCGTCTCCGCCACGCCGCGCGGCCTCTCCGCCGAGCTGCCCGGCGCCTGCGGCGCGCTCCCCGGCCTCTCCGGCGCGCTGCCGGGCGGAGCAGGAGGCACACCGGCCGAAGATCGCGAAGTGCTTCAGATCGGTGTCGAAGCCGAAATCCGCCCGGAGCTGCCGGGTGAAGGCGTCGGCCACGGAGACATCGGCCTCGATCACATCCGTGCAGTCCCGGCACACCATATGGATGTGATGGTGCCGGTCGGCCAGGTGGTACGTGGGGGCGCCGTGGCCCAGATGGGCGTGGCTGACCAGGCCCAGCTCCTCCAGCAGCTCCAGCGTGCGGTAGACCGTGGAGATGTTGACGCCGCTCGCGGTGCGGCGCACCTCGGTGAGGATCTCGTCCGGAGTGGCGTGCTCCAGATGATCGACGGCTTCGAGCACGAGCTGGCGCTGCGGGGTCAGGCGGTAGCCGCGCTCCCGCAGATCGCTCTTCCAGTCGGTGGTCGCCACGGTGCAAGTGTAGGCGGGCCCGCGACGACCGGCCGGACGCACAGGGGCAGAACCGGACGCGGCACGCGACAGCCTGACCCGGGGGAGAGCGGAGAGCGCGGAGAGCGGAAGGCGGAAGCCGGAGGACCTCAGCGGAAGAAGGCGATCCCGTCGTCCGGCAGGTCCTTGAGGTCCTTGGCCCACTCCCGGGGGTCCACGACCTTCTTCAGATGCGCGGACATGTACGGGCGCAGCTCGACCTCGGGGGTGGCCTTCTCGCCGACCCACATCAGATCGCTGTTGACATAGCCGTACAGCCGCTTGCCGCCCGAGTACGGGGCCGCGTGGGCGGTGCGCGCCACGGCGTCCGTCGCCAGGTCGATCTGCGGCTTGCCCTCCGCGAGCTCGCCGTACCAGACCTCGATGATGCCCTGGTCGCGGCTCATCACGACCTCGACCTTACGGTCCTTGTCGATCCGCCAGTAGCCGGACTCGGTCTCCAGGGGGCGGACCTTCTTGCCCTCGGAGTCCAGCACCCAGGTGTGCGAGACGTACTCGATGAAGTCGCGGCCGTCGTGCGTGAAGGTGGCCTCCTGGCCGAAGTTGCACTTCTCGGCCCCGGGGAAGTCCGAGACGCCGGCCCCTTCCCAGTTGCCCAGGAGGAAGGCGAGCGGCACGAGGTCCGGGTGGAGGTCGGACGGAATCTGGATCATGAATTCAGGCGATCTGTCGAGAGTCGAGCCGTGATGGCGGGGCGGGAGCGGTTCAGCGCTGGCCCTGGTACAGCTTCTTCCAGGTCAGCGCGGCGAAGCCGAGCGTGGCCACGGCGACCAGGATCATCAGGGTGGTGAAGACTGCCTCAAGCACGAGCGCGCTCCTCGGAACAGATGACGGACGGCACCGAGTCTAGTCGGCGCCGGGACGGCCGGTGGAGACAGGTGGCCGTGCGGCGCCGGGCCCCGGGTGCCGAGCCTAAGGTTGACGCATGGCGAAGAAGCTGGTGATCAAGGTGACGGCGGGCGCGGACGCTCCCGAGCGGTGCTCCCAGGCGTTCACGGTGGCGGCGGTGGCCGCGGCGAGCGGGGTCGAGGTCTCGCTCTGGCTGACCGGGGAGTCGACGTGGTTCGCGCTGCCGGGCCGGGCTGCGGAGTTCGAGCTTCCGCATGCCGCGCCGCTTCCGGATCTGATCGACGGCATCCTTACGGGCGGCGGAACGATCACGGTGTGCACACAGTGTGCCGCGCGCCGGGAGATCGAGGAGAAGGATCTGATCGAGGGGGCCCGGATCGCGGGCGCTCAGGTCTTCGTGAGCGAGATCATGCCGGACGGCGTCCAGGCGCTCGTGTACTAGCTCGGGTACGCCCGTGCACTAGGGGTGTCCGGCGGATCGTGGCGCCTGCGGCGGGCTGTTCCCCTATCCGCCCCTTCCCGCACCTGGGGCTCCGCCCCAGACCCCGGGGTCCAGGGGCGGAGAGCCTGCCATGCGGCGGAGCCGCATATCGATGCTGCGGGCAGGTCAATGCCGGTGGTTGTGCTCATCCAGCTCCCGCCACCACCGGTCGGACTCCTCGTCCCCCGATTCGTCCCACCACCGGTCGTCCGGGCCCCGGCGATTGGCGACGATCGCCGCCAGAGGTGGGATCACCATGGCGACGATGCACATCGCGACCGCGGCGGGGACGGACCACAGGCGCACAAAGGCCCAGGCCGAGATGAAGAGCGTCAGACACGCGCCCATCAGGAAGAAGTATGCGTGGCGGCGTCGCGCGTACATACGTCCAGCGTACGTCCGGGACCGCCGCACCGACAGACGAAAGTCCCTGGCGCCGACGGACGAAAGCCCTCCCCGCACCGACAGGCGGAGACGGCCGAAGACCGGCGGAGACAGAAGGAGACGGACGAAGGGCCGCACCCCGCCGAGGCGTCCAACCCCGGGGTGCGGCCCTCCGGCCGTGAGTCACGACGCGTCGTAGCGCGTCAGACGGCGATGGCGACCTCCGCCAGCCCGCCCTTCTGGGCGACGACGGTGCGGTCCGCGGTGCCGCCGGGAACCAGGGCGCGCAGCGTCCACGTGCCCTCCGCGGCGTAGAAGCGGAACTGTCCGGTCGCGGAGGTGGGGACCTCGGCGGTGAACTCGCCGGTGCTGTCCAGCAGCCGGACGTAACCGGCGACGGGCTCGCCGTCGCGGGTCACCGAACCCTGGATCGTGGTCTCACCGGGCTTGATCGTCGAGGCGTCGGGGCCGCCGGCCTTGGCTCCACACATGGATGTCTGTCCTTACGTTCGAGGGAGAGGGGTCAGCTGTCGGAGCCGAGCTCGACCGGCACGCCGACCAGCGAGCCGTACTCGGTCCAGGAGCCGTCGTAGTTCTTGACGTTGGTCTGGCCCAGGAGCTCGTGCAGGACGAACCAGGTGTGAGCGGAGCGCTCACCGATGCGGCAGTAGGCGATGGTGTCCTTCGACAGGTCCACGCCCGCGCCCTCGTAGATCTCCTTGAGCTCGTCGTCGGACTTGAAGGTGCCGTCGTCGTTGGCCGACTTCGACCACGGGATGTTGCGGGCGCTCGGGACGTGGCCCGGACGCTGCGACTGCTCCTGCGGGAGGTGGGCCGGGGCGAGCAGCTTGCCGGAGAACTCGTCGGGGGAGCGCACGTCGACCAGGTTCAGCGAGCCGATGGCGTCCACGACCTCGTCGCGGAAGGCGCGGATGGCGGTGTCCTGCGGCTTGGCCTTGTACTCGGTCCGTGCGCGGGTCGGCACCTCGGCGACCAGGTCGCGGGAGTCGAGCTCCCACTTCTTGCGGCCGCCGTCGAGCAGCTTGACGTCCTGGTGGCCGTAGAGCTTGAAGTACCAGTAGGCGTACGCCGCGAACCAGTTGTTGTTGCCGCCGTAGAGGACGACCGTGTCGTCGTTGCCGATGCCCTTCTCCGACAGGAGCTTCTCGAAGCCGGCCTGGTCGACGAAGTCACGGCGCACCGGGTCCTGGAGGTCCTGCTTCCAGTCGATCCGGATGGCGTTCTTGATGTGGTTCTTGTCGTAGGCCGAGGTGTCCTCGTCCACCTCGACGATGACCGTCTTGGGGTCGTCGATACGGGCCTGGACCCAGTCGGCGTCCACCAGGACGTCACTGCGGCTCATGTTTCTCTCCTCCGGGGCAGTTGCGGCGGTACGGGCACGCTCACGACGCGGCGCCGCGCGGGGCGTGCGGCGAGCGTACGAGCGAAGGTGCGGGAAGGCCCGGCTGACGGGCCGAAGAGGGGGCCGGTCCGCGGCGTGTGCGGACCACGTCCCGTTCAGACGGCGCGACAGAGCATGGCGGCGACGCGGCACAGGTCGACTGCCCGCCGCTTCGTGAGATCCGCCTGTCGCTTCATGGGTCCGATCGTAGGGACGGACAGGCGGGCATGTCACCGGCGTGTCGCATCATGAGACGTTATCGTCCGGAGTGTGAGATGAGAGGTCTGTGAACGGCCGGGAGGCGCGGCCGGAGGGGGCTGCGATGGGCAGAAGCGTCCATATGCGCGGACATGATCGTCTCAGTCAATGGACCAGGGGCGTGATCGGACGCCCCTGGTACTGATCGCGTCAGCCCGTCAGCTGGACGTTATTACCCGCGACCGAGACGTCTATGCCGTCCTTGGAGGTCTCCACCTTGTCCAGCCGCATACCGGTGGGCAGTCCGTCGATCTTCCGCTCCATGTCGGCCTTCTCGCGCACCTTGTCCTCCCACTGGGGGATGCTGCCGCCCGGGATGGACTCGGCGTGCAGCCGGATGGTGTTGCCGTTCACGATGGTGACCTGGGAGTGGGCGGTGAGGCTGAAGCCCAGCAGACTGCCGGTGATCTTGACCTTGTTGGTGCCCGACGGGTCGTAGGCGACCGTGATCCCCGGACCGGCGGCCTGTGACAGGTCCGCGTAGCTGATGTGGGCCGAGCCCGTGGCGCTGTCGGCGCTGGCCGACGAGAAGTTGCCCGAGATGCGGACGTTGTGCAACTGGGCGTCGAGTTCGGTGACCCGGACGCTGCGTCCGTCGCCCGCGTCCGTCGTCAGCCCGTCCACGCCGACGTCGACCTCGTCCAGCTCCTTGCCCACGACCTGGGTGAGGAACGGGAAGCCCTTGATCGAGACATTGGGCGTGGTGGTCAGGCCCTGAGAACTCTTGATCTTGTCGGCCGCCTTGGACTCGGCCATGTACACCGCGATGCGGTCGGCGGCCACGAAGAGGCCGCCGAATATCACGACGACGATCAGTGTGATGCGTAGTGCGCGCATGTGCGTGGGTCCCCCAGGCTCTCGCTCAGGCCCTCGCGCCTGAGGCTGCGAGCCTATCCGGACCGGGTGAGCGGGAGCCGGGGAGTCAGTCCAGAGCGCGGCCGATCACATAGACCACGGGGGCGGCGGCCGCGAGCGGCAGCGCCACGCCGGCGGTCATGTGGACGAAGCGCGAGGGGTAGTCGTAAGCGGCGACCCGGTGGCCGATCAGCGCACACGCCCCGGCCGCGAACCCGAGCAGGGCGGCGGTGGAGGTGCCCGTTCCGGTGAGCTGCCCGGCCCCGACCCCGGCGCCCGTGGCGGCCGCCAGCGCGACCACGACGGCGGCGGCGGTCGGCAGCGGCAGCGCCCGGACGAGCACGGCCACGGCGACGGCGGCCGCCCCCACCACCACGGCGTCCGAGGACTCCGCGACGGCGGCCAGATGGCCGGCCGCGAGCACGGCGAGGGCCGTGGCCGCCACGGCGGCCGTAAGGCCGTACAGCCGCTCGTCCGGGGAGGCGTGGCTGCGCAACTGGAGGATCAGCACCAGCAGCAGCCAGACGCCGATGGTGCCGATGACGACCGTAGGGGCGTGCGCGGGCTCGGTGGCGAGCAGGCCGACGTCGGCGGCCAGACCGCCCGCGAAGGCGAGCGCGATGCCCTGCCGGGCGGGCCACATGCCGTTCAGCCGGAACCAGCCGGCCGCCGTGACCGCCTGGAGCGCCGCCACCGCGACGGCGACCGCCGGGCGGCCCAGCGGCGCGGTGGCCGCGAGCAGCGCGGCGAGCACGGAGGTCAGGGCGGCGGGGACGAACCCCGGGTGGAGGATCTGCGGGCGCCCCTCGGCCTTGGCCTTCTCGGCGGCGGTGAGCGGCCGGTCCGGCTGCGGGGCGGGCGGCTCGGCGGTCGCGGTCGCGGCCTGTGCCTGAGCCTGCCCCGGGGCCTGTGCCTGTGCCGGGGCCTGAGTCTGCCCCGGGGCCCGGGGCGGCGCCTGGGACGGGTCGGCGGGCTGGTGGTACGGGTGCTGCTGCTGATCCCAGCCCTGGGCGTACTGCCCTCGGTGCCCTTGGTGGCCCTGGTGGGGCTGCTGGCCCTGCTGCCCCTGGTGGCCCTGCTGGGCGGCGGCGTAGGGGTCCGCGTACGGCTGCTGCTGGTACGGCTGCTGCGGGTGCTGGTACTGCGGCGGCTGGGCCTGGGCGTACCCCTGCTGCTGCGGATACCCCGCGTACCCCTGCCAGTCGGCCGGCTGCTGGGCACCCTGGCCGTGACCGCCGTGACCGCCGTGACCGCCGTTGCCACCGGGAACGCCGTGGCCGCCATGGCCGCCGTAAGGATGCGCGCTCTCGTCGTACCCCCCGTAAGGAGCCTCGTACGACCCGTACGGGGGATACGGCTGCTGCGGCTGCTGGCCCTGCGGCTGCTGCCCCTGATGCTGATGAGGCTCGTGGGGCTGGTGATGCCCATTGGGCTGGTGCGGCTGGTTGCTCATGAGCTCGGGGTTCACCCTCCTGCGAACGGCGGGAGCACCTCGACCGTGCCGCCCTCGGCGAGTTGGATCGTCTTGTGGTCACGGGTGCCGACCGGGGTTCCGTCGACCAGGAACGAACAGCGCAGCAGGACCCGCGCGAACTCCGGCCGCGCGGTGTGCCGCTGCCGGGCCGCGTCGAGCGCCTCCGCCAGTGTCCACGCGGTGTACGGCTCCTCCGCGGTACCGGCCGCGGCGCGGGCCGCGGCCCAGTACCGGATGGTCCCGGCGGGCGTGCTCATCATCGCCATCGCGATCCCTTTCCCGTCATCTGCCGCCTCCATGATGACGGGTGCGGGGCCGCGCCCGGGACCACACGCGGTTCGTCGAAAATACGGCCGGTTCGGGACGAGCGTCACTTAAGGTTTCCGTGTGCTGGTACGACTGATACGGGCGTATCTGAGGCCCTATACCCGAACGATCACGCTGATCGTCTTATTGCAGCTGGTGCAGACCCTCGCCACCCTCTACCTGCCCGCGCTGAACGCGGACATCATCGACAGCGGAGTGGTGAAGGGCGACACCGGCTACATCCTCCGTGTCGGCGGGCTGATGATCGCCGTCACCCTCGTCCAGATCGTGTGTGCCGCGGGGGCCGTCTACTTCAGCGCCCGCACCTCCATGGCGCTCGGCCGCGATGTGCGCGCCGCCGTCTTCGACCGGGTGCAGTCCTTCTCCGCCCGGGAGATGGGCCACTTCGGGGCGCCGTCCCTGATCACCCGTACCACCAACGACGTCCAGCAGGTGCAGATGCTGTGCCTGATGGCCTTCACGCTGATGGTCTCGGCGCCGATCATGTGCGTCGGCGGTGTCGTCATGGCGCTCAACGAGGACGTGCCGCTGTCCGGGCTGCTCCTCCTCATCGTTCCGGCCCTGGGCCTCCTGGTCACGCTCATCGCCCGCCGGATGCGGCCGCTGTTCCGCGACGTCCAGCAGCGCATCGACACCGTCAACCGGGTGCTGCGCGAGCAGATCACCGGGATCCGGGTCATCCGCGCCTTCGTCCGCGACACCCATGAGCGCGACCGCTTCACCGCCGCCAACACCGGCCTGATGGATGTCTCGCTGCGCGCCGGGCAGCTGATGTCGCTGATGTTCCCGGCCGTGATGCTGGTGGTGAACGTCTCCAGCGTGGCCGTCGTCTGGTTCGGCGGACACCGCATCGACAGCGGCGGGATGCAGGTCGGCGCGCTGACCGCGTTCCTCAGCTATCTGATGCAGATTCTGTCGTCCGTGATGATGGCCACCTTCATGTTCATGATGGTGCCGAGGGCCGAGGTGTGCGCCGAGCGCGTCCAGGAGGTGCTGGACACCGGGACCAGCGTCGTACCGCCGCTGATGCCCGTCGCGCCCGCGCCCGCCGACGCCGGACGGGGGCTGCTGGAGCTGCGGGGCGTGGAGTTCCACTACCCCGGCGCCGACGAGCCCGTGCTGCGCGACATCACGCTGACCGCCCGGCCCGGCCGGACCACCGCCGTCATCGGCTCCACCGGCAGCGGCAAGTCGACCCTGCTCGGGCTGGTGCCGCGGCTGTTCGACGCGACCGACGGCAGCGTTCACCTCGACGGGGTGGACGTGCGCGACCTCGACCCCGAGGTGATGACCCGGACCATCGGGCTGGTCCCGCAGAAGCCGTACCTCTTCGCCGGCACCGTCGCCTCCAACCTGCGGTACGGCGACCCCGACGCCACCGACGAGGAGCTGTGGCGGGCCCTGGAGACCGCCCAGGCACGGGAGTTCGTGGCGGCCATGGAGGGCGGTCTCGACGCCCCGATCGCCCAGGGCGGGACCAATGTGTCCGGCGGGCAGCGGCAGCGGCTGGCGATCGCCCGCGCCCTGGTCCGCAAGCCGTCCGTCTACCTCTTCGACGACTCCTTCTCCGCGCTCGACTACGCCACCGACGCCCGGCTGCGGGCGGCGCTCGCGGACGAGACGGACAACGCGACGGTCGTCATCGTCGCCCAGCGGGTGTCCACCATCCGGGGCGCCGATCTGATCGTGGTCCTCGACGCGGGGCGGATCGTCGGCGCCGGCACCCACGGCGAGCTGATGGCCGGCAACGAGACCTACCGCGAGATCGTGCTCTCCCAGCTCACCGAGGAGGAGGCGGCATGAGCGGCCCCACGGCGCCCCGCAGGGGTCCGGCGCCCGCCGCCGGACCCGCCCGCTTCATGGGCGGGCAGCCCACCGAGCGGTCCATGGACTTCCGCGGCTCCAGCCGCCGGCTGCTGGCCCGGCTCCGCCCCGAGCGCGGGATCGCCCTGCTCGTGCTCGCGCTGTGCACGGTCAGCATCGGTCTTTCGGTCGTGGGTCCGAAGATCCTGGGCGAGGCCACCGACCTGATCTTCGCGGGCATCGTCGGACGGCAGCTGCCCGACGGTGTCAGCAAGGAGCAGGCCGTCCAGTGGCTGCGCGACAAGGACCAGGGCACGGTCGCCGACATGGTCGCCTCCATGGACGTCACCCCGGGCCAGGGCGTCGACTTCCACGCGGTCGGCGTCGTGCTGCTGTGGGTCACGGGGCTGTACGTGGCCGCCTCGCTCCTGGGCCTGTTCCAGGCGCGGGTGGCGACCGTCGTCGTCCAGCGCGCGGTCTTCCGGCTGCGCGAGGACGTCGAGCACAAGCTGGCCCGGCTGCCGCTCTCGTACTTCGACAAGCAGTCGCGCGGCGAGGTGCTCTCCCGTGCCACCAACGACATCGACAACATCCAGCAGACGCTCCAGCAGACCCTCAGCCAGATCATGGCCTCGCTGCTGACGATCGTGGGCGTGCTGTCGATGATGTTCTGGATCTCGCCGCTGCTGGCGCTGGTGGCGCTGATCACCGTCCCGGTCTCGGTGTGGGTGACCACGCGCATCGGAAAGCGCGCCCAGCCGCAGTTCGTCGCCCAGTGGAAGACCACGGGCAAGCTCAACGCCCATATCGAGGAGATGTACACCGGCCACTCGCTGGTGAAGGTCTTCGGGCGGGAGGAGGAGTCCGCGCGAGCGTTCCGGGAGCAGAACGACAAGCTCTACGAGGCGGGGTTCCGGGCCCAGTTCATCTCGGGGCTGATCCAGCCGTCGATGATGTTCATCGGCAACCTCAACTATGTGCTGGTGGCCGTGGTCGGCGGGCTCCGGGTGGCTTCCGGCGCGCTGTCGATCGGCGACGTCCAGGCGTTCGTCCAGTACTCCCGGCAGTTCAGCCAGCCGCTCACCCAGGTGGCCTCCATGGCCAACATGGTGCAGTCGGGCGTGGCCTCCGCCGAGCGGGTCTTCGAGCTGCTGGACGCGCCGGAGCAGAGCGCCGAGCCGGTGGACGCGCGACGTCCGGAGGCGGTGCGGGGGCAGGTCGCGTTCGAGGAGGTCTCCTTCCGCTACCAGCCGGACACGCCGCTCATCGAGGGTCTGTCGCTGTCGGTGCTGCCGGGCCAGACCGTGGCCATCGTCGGGCCGACCGGCGCCGGGAAGACCACGCTGGTCAATCTGCTGATGCGGTTCTACGAGGTCAGCGGAGGGCGGATCACGCTGGACGGGGTGGACATCGCCGCGATGTCACGGGAGGAGCTGCGCTCCCACATCGGGATGGTGCTCCAGGACACCTGGCTGTTCGGCGGCACGATCGCCGAGAACATCGCGTACGGCGCGGAGGGGGCGAGCTTCGAGAGGATCGTGGAGGCGGCGAAGGCCACCTATGTGGACCGCTTCGTACGGATGCTGCCGGACGGCTACGACACGGTGATCGACGAAGAGGGCTCCAATGTCAGCGCCGGTGAGAAGCAGCTGATCACGATCGCCCGGGCGTTCCTCTCCGAGCCGTCGATCCTGGTGCTGGACGAGGCCACCAGCTCGGTCGACACCCGTACCGAGGTCCTCATCCAGCGGGCGATGGCCTCGCTGCGCAGCGGCCGTACGAGCTTCGTGATCGCCCACCGGCTGTCGACCATCCGGGACGCGGACGTGATCCTGGTGATGGAGTCGGGGCGGATCGTCGAGCAGGGCTCGCACGACGCGCTCCTCGCGGCGGGCGGTGCGTACGCGCGGCTCTACGCGTCCCAGTTCGCGGAGCCGGTGACGGAAACCGAATAGGCGACCGCTCGGGGACGGGTCAGGCGTGGGCCGCGGCCCGGGACGGGCTCAGGCGTGGGCCGCGGCCCAGTCGGCGATGCGGGTCAGCAGATCGGGGGAGGCGGCGGTCTCGGCGTGGCCGTAGCCCGGCTCGATCCACAGCTCCGAGGTGGACGGGTCCGCCGCCGACGCCAGCATCCGCGGATGGTCCAGCGGGAAGTACGGATCCCGGTCGCCGTGCACGATCAGCAGCGGCGTCGGCGCGATCAGCGGCGCCGCGGCCACCGGGGACAGCGGATCGACGGCCCAGCCGCGGGGGTCGATCCGGGTGCGCAGCCCGTAGCGGGAGACCAGTCGCCCGGCCGGCCGGGTGACCGCCCAGTGGAGCCGCCGCATGGGCGCGGTGCCGCGGTAGTACCAGCGGGCGGGTGAGCTCACGGCGACGACGGCGTCGGGCGCGGCGCCGTCGGCCGACTCGGCGAGGGCGGCGGTCGGCGCGGTGAGGGGATCGGCCGACGCTGCGAGGGCGTCGGCCGCCTCGGTGAACGCGTCGGCCGCCTCGCAGGGCGCACCGGGCGCGGCGTCCGTGCGCCCCGTTGAGCGCCCTGTGCGCTCCCCCTCGTGTACGTCTTGCAACGGCTGGATTTCACGGCTCTTCCCGTACAACGCCGCCTGCCGGAGCACCACCGAGCCGCCCATCGAGAAGCCGACCGTGGCCACCCGCCGATGTCCGAGCCGGCGCGCCCAGCGCACCGCGGCGGCCAGGTCCAGCACCTCGCGATCGCCGACCGTGGACCGTCCGCCGGACCGCCCATGGCCCCGGAAAGAGAACGTGATCACGGCCGTACGCTGGTGAAACGCCGATGCCACCCGCCGCAGCGCGGGGCGCTCCAGGGCGCCGGAGAAGCCGTGTCCGACCACCAGCGCGAGGGGGCCGGAGGGTTCGGTGCCGACCGCCGGGGAAGGTTCGTAGCGCGCCTCGATCGAGACCCCGTCATCGGTCAGCAGCATGGCCCGTTGCTCCCCCTCGGTGACCGGGGAAGGACAACGGGAAGCAGATCGAGCCTCTCCGGCGCATGTCATGTGGGTTATTCTGTCGTGAAGAGGATCCGGGCAATGTAGCCCCCGGGTCCTTTTGTGCTTTCAGGGCGACGGTGCGCGTTTGAGCGCACCGTCGCTCCAAGGGCGCGGAGCGTGACCGTACGAAGTAGTAGCCGCAGACTCCCCCGGGCACGGCCTGGGAGGTGCCCCTCTCGCAAGGGACCGAGGAGGAACCGACGTAATGGGCGAGCGAAGCGTGCACAACCTCGAGAAGACGGCCGGGGCAGGTGATGGACGATGAGTTCCCTCCTGCTGCTGACCAACGCACTCCAGCCCTCGACGGAGGTGCTCCCCGCCCTCGGCCTGCTGCTGCACAGCGTGCGGGTGGCCCCCGCCGAAGGCCCGGCCCTGGTGGACACACCGGGCGCCGACGTCATCCTGATCGACGGCCGCCGCGATCTGCCGCAGGTGCGCAGCCTGTGCCAGCTCCTGCGGTCCACCGGCCCCGGCTGCCCGCTGATGCTGGTGGTGACCGAGGGCGGGCTCGCCGCCGTCACCGCCGACTGGGGCATCGACGACGTCCTGCTGGACACCGCGGGCCCGGCGGAGGTCGAGGCCCGGCTGCGGCTGGCCATGGGCCGCCAGCAGATCACCACCGACGACAGCCCCATGGAGATCCGCAACGGCGATCTGTCGGTCGACGAGGCCACCTACAGCGCCAAGCTCAAGGGGCGTGTGCTCGATCTCACATTCAAGGAGTTCGAGCTGCTGAAGTACCTCGCCCAGCACCCCGGCCGGGTCTTCACCAGGGCGCAGCTGCTCCAGGAGGTCTGGGGCTACGACTACTTCGGCGGCACTCGCACCGTGGACGTCCACGTCCGGCGGCTGCGCGCCAAGCTGGGCCCGGAGCACGAGTCCCTGATCGGCACGGTGCGGAACGTGGGCTACCGCTTCGTCGCGCCGGAGAAGGTCGAGCGCGCCGCGGAGGAGGCACGGGCCAAGGCGGCGGCGCGGGACACCGGAGCGGGTGGCGCGGTGCGGGGCGAGCACCCCGACGGCGCGGTCGGTTCCGCGGGTTCCGCGGGTTCCGCGGGCTCTGCGGGTTCCGCGGGCTCTGCGGGTTCCGCGGGCGCTGCGGGCTCTGCGGCGAGGGCCGCTGCCGCACGACCGGCCAACAGCTAGCTGGACCCGCGTAGACTTCGCGCGTGGCCAAGGTGACGCGGGATGATGTGGCAAGGCTTGCGGGAACGTCGACCGCGGTCGTCAGTTACGTCAT
The DNA here is from genome assembly GCF_055597465.1 of Streptomyces yongxingensis. Taxonomy (NCBI): domain Bacteria; kingdom Bacillati; phylum Actinomycetota; class Actinomycetes; order Kitasatosporales; family Streptomycetaceae; genus Streptomyces; species Streptomyces yongxingensis. The sequence goes on along the minus strand of NZ_CM145717.1, from coordinate 5,295,028 downwards.
CAATAACGGACCCCGGCCGGTCGCCCCGGCCACGCGCGAGCGGGTGCTCGCTGCGATCAAGGAGCTCGGCTACCGGCCGGACCGGGTCGCGCAGGCGATGGCGAGCCGCCGGACCGATCTCATAGGGCTGATCGTGCCGGACGCCCGGCAGCCGTTCTTCGCGGAGATGGCGCACGCCGTCGAGCAGGCGGCCGCCGAGCGCGGCAAGATGGTGCTGGTCGGCAACTCCGACTACCTCGACGAGCGCGAGGTGCACTATCTGCGCGCCTTCCTGGGGATGCGGGTGTCCGGGCTGATCCTCATCAGCCAGGGCCCGAGCGAGAACGCGGCGGCGGAGATCGAGGCGTGGGACGCCCGGGTGGTGCTGCTGCACGAGCGGCCCGAGGCGATCGACGACGTGGCGGTGGTGCTGGACGACGTCGGAGGCGCGCAGCTCGCGGTGCGGCATCTGCTGGAGCACGGCCATGACTACGTGGCCTGCCTCGGCGGCACCGAGATAACCCCGACCGTCGGCGACCCGGTCACCGACCACGTGGAGGGCTGGCGCCGCGCGATGCACGAGGCCGGGCGGCCGACGGACGGTCGGCTCTTCCAGGCCCCTTACAACCGGTACGACGCCTATAAGGTCGCCCTCGATCTGCTGGCCGGCCCCGACCGGCCCCCGGCGATCTTCTGCGCCACCGACGACCAGGCTTTCGGGGTGCTGCGGGCGGCGCGCGAGCTGCGGATCGATGTCCCCGCGGAGCTGGCGGTGGCCGGCTTCGACGACGTGAAGGAAGCCCACCTCACCGACCCCCCGCTGACCACGGTCGGCTCCGACCGCCCCGCGATGGCACGCGCCGCGGTCGATCTCGTCCTGGACGACGGCATCCGCCTCTCCGGCTCCCGCCGCGAACGCGTCAAGCAATTCCCGTCGGCCCTGGTGGTCCGTCACTCCTGCGGCTGCGCATAGCGCTTCGCGCTTCTGGATCGGGTCGGGGTCCTGGGGGCCCCGACGGCCCCGGTTGTCTGCGGCGCCCGGCGGGTGCGGCCCTGCGGGCGGTGGTGCCCGCAGACGAGCACCCGCGCCCCCAGACGGGGCCGCATGTCGACGCTTTCCCCTCCCCGCCCCTTCCCGTTACCAGGGGCGGAGCCGCGTCATGCGGCGGGGTCGCATGTCGACGCTGCGGGAAGGGGCGGAGCCCCGGGCCGGGGTCTGGGGCGGAGCCCCAGTTGTGGGAAGGGGCGGGGAGGGGAGCAGCTCGCCGCAGGCGTCACGATCCGCCGGAACGCCCGCCTTACGGGGCCCAGCGCCGTGGGCCGTACCCGGTGGTGCTGCGGGGCCGGGGCCGAGCGGCCCGGGGGCGTGCCCTCGTCGCGCAGGCGGCCCCGAGGGGCCTTATGTCGGGCATACCGACTTCTGGTGGGGTTCTCAGCGGGCCCTCAGGGGACTCTCATACTCCGGCCGCACAGTCATAGACATGACGGACAGCACACGCCGCAGCGGCGCAGACGAGCCCTATCCCTACGCGTACGGCGGCGGCGCGGGGTATCCCGATCCGCCCGCGTATCAGCCTCAGCAGCCGGTCACCACGCCGTCCGGGGTCACCGTATGGCCGGGGGACGGCAGTGGTGGCGGTGCGGGGGAGGACGGCGGCGCGTTCGCGAGTGAGGGGGCGCACGGGGGCGGGGGGCGGCGCAGGGCGCGAGCCCCGCGGCCGGTCGCGCTGATCGCGGCCGTGGCGGCGGTCTCCGCGCTCGTGGGCGGCGGGGCGGCCGCGCTGGTCACCCACGCCACCCAGAAGTCCGACACCACGATCTCCACCCCCGTGGTCAACGCCAACTCCACGAGCCACAGCGGGGTTTCGGCCGTCGCGGCGGCCGTCAGTCCCAGCATCGTGGAGGTCAGCGCCAGCGGCACCAGCGGCCAGTCCACGGGCTCCGGCGTGGTCATCACCAGCGGCGGCGAGATCATCACCAACAACCACGTGGTCTCCGGTGCCGACGCGATCAAGGTGACCTTCAGCGACGGCAGTAAGAAGACCGCGACGGTCGTCGGCACCGACAGCAAGAAGGACCTCGCCCTGATCAAGGTGGAGGGCGCGAGCGGGCTGAAGGCCGCGTCCCTCGGCGACTCCAGCAAGGTCACGGTGGGCGATCAGGTCGTGGCCATCGGCTCGCCCGAGGGCCTTACCGGCACCGTCACCAGCGGCATCGTCTCCGCGCTCGACCGTGACGTCACCGTCTCCACGGACCAGGGCCAGGGCCAGGACGGTCAGGGGCCGGGTGGCGGCGGGCAGTGGCCGTTCGAGTTCGGCGGCGGCCGGTACAACGGCGACGTCGGCTCGTCGACCACCACCTACAAGGCCATCCAGACCGACGCCTCGCTCAACCCCGGCAACTCCGGCGGCGCGCTGATCAATATGAGCGGCCAGGTCATCGGCATCAACTCCGCGATGTACCCCGCGGCCTCGGGGCAGAGCTCCAGCAGCGCGGGCAGCGTCGGCCTCGGCTTCTCGATCCCGATCAACACCGTCAAGTCCGATCTGGCCTCCCTCCGCGCGGGCGGAAGCGACAGCAACACCTGATGGACGTGCGAGGCTGGCAGCAGCGCCGCACAGCCCGCCGCGGCCACCTCCCCGCCCCACCGTCACCGCTTAAGGAAACCGCTGCATGAGCCCCGCCGACCACGGCGATCAGCCGGCCCGCATCCTGATCGTCGACGACGAGCCGGCCGTCCGGGAAGCCCTTCAGCGCAGCCTCGTCTTCGAGGGCTACGCGACCGAGACCGCCGTGGACGGACTGGACGCGCTGGACAAGGTCGGCTCCTACGACCCCGAGCTGATCGTGCTCGATGTGCTGATGCCCCGGATGGACGGGCTGACCGCCGCTCGGCGGCTGCGCGCCACCGGGGTGACGCTGCCGATCCTCATGCTCACCGCGCGGGACACGGTCGGCGACCGGGTCACCGGGCTCGACGCGGGCGCCGACGACTACCTCGTCAAACCCTTCGAACTGGACGAACTGCTGGCCCGCATCCGCGCCCTGCTGCGCCGCAGCTCCTATGCCGCCCAGCAGGGCGCGGCGCTGCCCGAGGGGGATGTGCTGGCCTTCGGCGATCTGCGAATGGACCTGACGACCCGCGAGGTCGTCCGGGGCGCGCGCCGCGTCGAGCTGACCCGGACCGAGTTCACCCTGCTGGAGATGTTCCTGGCGCACCCCCGCCAGGTGCTCACCCGTGAGCAGATCCTGAAGGCGGTGTGGGGCTTCGACTTCGAGCCGTCGTCCAACTCGCTGGACGTGTACGTGATGTATCTGCGCCGTAAGACCGAGGCGGGCGGCGAGCCGCGGCTCGTGCACACCGTGCGCGGGGTGGGGTACGTCCTGCGGCCCGCGGAGGGCGAGCCCTCGTGAGGTTCCGCAGACTGCCGCTGCGCTCGCGGCTGGCCCTGCTGACCGCCGTGGCGGTCGCGGTCGCGGTGGCCGTGTCCGCGTTCGCGTGCTGGCTGATCGTCCGGGAGCAGCTCAGCGCCCAACTCGACTCGTCCCTGCGCAACGTCACGGTGGACGAGCGCAATGTGCTGAGCATCCTGGAGGCGTGCCAGAACCCCGCCGGCGCCGACGACCGCACCCCGCACGCCCTCGGCTCGTACTCCGTGCAGATCGTGCTGGCCGACGGCAGCCGCTGCACCCAGCCCGGAGCGACCAAGCTGCCGGTCACCACCGCCGATGTGGCCGTGGCCGTCGGGGAGCGGCCGAGCGCGCTGCATGACGCGACGGGCGAGGGCGGCGAGGGCATGCGGGTGTTCACCTACCGGCCGGCCTCCGGCCCCGGCAGCCCGCTGCCGCGCGGGATCGCCGTCTCCATGGCCCGCCCGCTGAGCGAGGTCGAGCATCCGCTGGGCACGCTCGCGCTGGTGCTCGCCCTCGTCGCCGGGGTCGGCGTCGTGGGCGCGGGAGCGGCGGGCCTGTGGATCGCCAGGACCGGGCTCAAGCCGGTGGACCGGCTGACCGAGGCGGTCGAGCATGTGGCCCGCACCGAGGATCTGGCCGTGCGCATCCCGGCGGAGGGCGATGACGAGATCGCCCGGCTGTCCCGGTCGTTCAACTCCATGACGGCGGCCCTCGCCTCATCCCGCGACCGTCAGCAGCAGCTCATCGCCGACGCCGGACATGAGCTGCGCACCCCGCTCACCTCGCTGCGGACCAATATCGAGTTGCTCGCGCGCAGCGAGGAGACCGGCCGCGCGCTGCCGCCCGCCGACCGTAAGGCGCTCATGGGGAGCGTCAAGGCGCAGATGACCGAGCTGGCGGCGCTGATCGGCGATCTTCAGGAGCTGTCCCGCCCCGACGCCGTGCCCGGCAGCGGGCCCCCACAGGTGGTCGCCCTGCACGAGGTGGCGCGGACGGCCCTGGAGCGGGCCCGGCTGCGCGGTGCGCACATCACGATTAACGCCTCGATCGAGCCCTGGTACGTCCGCGGTGAGGCGACCGCCCTGGAGCGGGCGCTGGTCAATCTGCTCGACAACGCCGTGAAGTTCAGCCCTTCGGGTGGTGTGGTCGACGTCGTTCTCAGAAGTGGAGAGGTACGGGTGCGGGACCATGGCCCCGGCATCCCCGCCGAGGAACTGCCGCATGTCTTCGAGCGCTTCTGGCGCTCCCCGTCCGCCCGCAGCATGCCCGGCTCGGGCCTCGGGCTGTCGATCGTGGCCCGTACGGTCCAGCAGTCGGGCGGCCAGGTGGGGCTGGAACCGGCCCCGGGCGGCGGCACGGTCGCCTGGCTCAGACTCCCGGGCGCGCCCACGGCTCCGCCGGGGATCGACCCCGGCTGAGCCCAGCCCGATCCGGCGCGGGCGAATTCGTCGGCGTGTCCAACGGGCTCAGCGGGTCTTTCCGAAATTCAGCCCCGCACCGGTCAGATCGGCCCTGATCCCCTCCGGGGACACGCCGATGTTCGCCAGCCGGATGCCCTTGGCCTTTTCGGGTAGCTGGAAGGAGAGCTCCAGCTTGTTCGTCAGCTCCGGCACCTTCATCCGCGCCAGCGCCCCCGCCACCATCGGATCGATGCCGAGCTTCCTGGCCAGTTGGGGATGGTCGTTGGCCGCCTGGACGAGGTTGACCGCGAGCAGCGCGGGGACGAACCGCGGCGAGCCCGTGATCTCATCCAGCTTCCGCTCGTCGTTCAGCGCCTGCCCCGCCTCCGCCGGCGACACCCCGAGCTTCTCCGCCACCGACGGGATCGACAGCAGCGCCTGCGCCTTCTCGGAGTCCTCGCTGATCTGCTGGGCCGCCTTCTTGTGCAGATACAGCCCGGCGCGCGGCTCGGGGCCGGGCCGGTAGGTGGCGATCCCGGGGATGTCCAGCCGCATATCGGTGACGCTCGTGGAGATCCCACGGTCTCCCTGGCGCCGGATATGTGCCTGGGCGTGCAGCGACACCTGCTGGCCGGCGACCGGCAGCTTCCCGTCCGCGCGCACCGAGCTGGGCCCCAGCGCCCGGAACCGCACCTGGGAGGCGCCCAGTTCACGGCTGAGGTCCTCGAAGGACAGCAGCACATCGCCCTTCATCCGGCCCACCGTCGCGCCCCTGAAGGAGCTGGGCAGATCCCCCACGATCCGGATGTCCTGGGCCTGGGCGCGCACCTCGGCGAGCGAGACCCGGTCGGCCGCCACGTCCGGCACGGCGATGTCGACCTGCTGGAGGTCCTTGCCCAGCACCTGGGTGAGGAACGGGAAGCCGTGGATGGTCACGTTCGGTGCCGTGGCCAGATTCAGCTTCTTCTGGAGCTCCTGCTCGGCCTTGCGCTCGGCGTACATCACCGCGCAGCGGTCGCCCAGCACCAGCAGCAGGGCCAGCACGACCAGCCCGATCAGGGCCTTCGCGGTGCGCGGCACGGCCCGGAAGCGGCCGCGCCGACGCCGGGACGAGCGGCGGTGGTTGGGCGGTGACCACTGCTCGCCGTCGTCCCCGGAACCCGAGGCGGCCGGCTTGTCTCTGCGTCCGCCGAGGTCGGCGTCGTCGTCATCGTCCGACGTCAGGCCGAGGCCGAGGGGGTCGTCCGGATCGTACGGGTCGGCCAGCTCGGCGAGTTCCTCGTACGGGTTCCGGTAATGAACGGCGGGTGAACCAGCGTGAGGATGCGGGGACTGCGGTGAAGGTATGCGTGTGGGGGATCGCATCAGTCAATACCACCACGGCACACTGCTCCACCCGCAAGTCCTAGCGGCGATACGTGGCGAACGGCACGTTCCGATTTTGCCGTCCGTACACGTGCCGTTTCTCAGCGCGTGCGGTCTCAGCGCGTGCTGCCTCAGCGCGTGCTGCCTCAGCGGGTACCGTCTCAGCGCGTGCCGCGCGAGACCGCCCTCGCCTCGGTGACGGTCACCGCCCTGCCGCCCATCTCACAGCCGTCGAGCTGGGCCATCGCCTTCTCCGCGGCCACCTCGTCCATCTCCACGAACCCGAACCCGCGCGAGCGGCCGCTCTCCCGGTCGGTGATCACGGTGGCGTCCAGCACCTCGCCGAACTGCCCGAACAGGGTCGCCAGGTCCTGTGTCGTCGTCTGATAGCTCAAGTTGCCCACATGCAGTCGTTTGGACATGACCGGCTCTCCTTGTTCTCCGTGGTTCCCAGGGGAGCGAACCGGGTCAATCCTCTCAGCGAGGTATGAAACCGGCCATTCGCATGGGCTGAACCGGTCATCCCATACGGCTCAGTGCAGCGTGCCGAGCTGCTCCTTGGAGTACGGCACAAGCGCGTCCGCGCGTCCGGTCAGCACCTTCTCGGCCCACTCGGGGTCGGCGAGCAGGGCTCGCCCGATGGCCACGAGATCGAACTCGTCCCGCTCCAGCCGGTCCAGCAGATTCTCGATGTCCGCCACCTGGGCCCGCTCGCTGCCGGTTCCCGGCACGAACGTCGGCAGGAAGTCCTGGTTCAGGCCGACCGAGCCGACCGTGATCGTCGCCTTCCCGGTGAGCTTCTTCGTCCAGCCCGCGAGGTTCAGATCCGAGCCCTCGAACTCCGGTGTCCAGTAGCGCCGGGTGGACGAGTGGAAGACATCGACCCCCGCCTCCACGAGCGGGGTCAGCAGCGCCTCCAGCTCCTGCGGGGTCTCGGCCATCCGCACGTCGTAATGGTCCTGCTTCCACTGGGACGTACGGAAGATGATCGGGAACTCGGCGGAGACGGCCTTACGGCAGGCCGCCACCAGCTCGGCCGCGAAGCGGACCCGGGACGCCGGGTCGCCGCCGTACGCGTCGGTGCGTCGGTTGGTGGCGCCCCACAGGAACTGGTCGATCAAGTACCCGTGCGCCCCGTGGAGTTCGACGCCATCGAACCCGATCCGCTCGGCCGCGGCGGCCGCGTCGGCGAAGGCGGTGATCACCGCGTCCACGTCGCCCTGCGTCATCGCCCGCCCGACCGGCCGGCCGTCCAGCCCGACGCCGGACGGGCTCAGCACGGGCGCCTCGGGGTAGGGCGGGGCGCCCTCATCCCGCGAAACCCCCACATGCCAGATCTGCGGCGCGATCCGCCCACCGGCGCTGTGCACCTGCTTCACGACCTCGGCCCACCCGGTCAGGGCGTCCTCCCCGTAGAAGCGCGGCACGCTGTCGCTCAGTCCGGCCGAGGGATGGTCGACGTAGGTCCCCTCGGTAATGATCAGCCCCACCCCGGCTGCGGCCCGGCGCGCGTAGTACGCCACCACATCGGCATTGGGCACCCCGCCCGGCGAGAACGTACGGGTCATCGGCGCCATGGCGATCCGATTGGGCACGGTGAGCCCACCCACGGTGAAGGGGCGGGACAGAACCTGGGCCGCACGCTCGGCACCACTGCTTATGGACACGTGAACACTCCTTGACCGGACGTCATCACCACGCGGAATCGCGCGGCCCGGCCAAGCTAAAACCTGACGTCAACGTCAGAGGCAAGTAGCGGAGGCCACCTCCGCAGAGCCGAGAAGCTCGCGGTAGCGCTTGGCGTGCACGGCGAGGTTCTCGTCGGAGATGGTGCGGGCGCCGTGCAGAACCAGCGGCTCGGCGAGACGCATGCCGATCAGGCGGGCGGTGGCGTCGAGGGGTGCCAGCAGCTGGGTCATCGTGAAACGGGAAGTGGGATCGACGGAAGCGTACGACTCTTCCGGCCCACCCGTGGAGGTGACCAACTGGAGGGTCTTGCCGCGCAGTGCGGAGCCACTGCCGCCGTAGGCGAAGCCGTGGGTGAGGACCTGGTCGATCCATGCCTTGAGCACTGCGGGGACGGAGTACCAGTACCAGGGGAACTGCCACACGATCCGGTCGTGGTCGCGGAGCAGCCGCTGCTCACGGTCGATGTCGAAGTGGCCATCGCGGCAGGCGGTGCCGAGCTCATGGACGGTGACGTGGGCGAGGTCTCTCACGGCCTCGACCAGACGGGCGGTGATGCGGGAGGAGGCCAGGTCGGGGTGGGCAACGACAACCAGGGTGCGCGAGGAGGGCGGGCTGGGACGGTGCATCGCGGTTGATCCTTGACTGTAGAGTTGTGACGGATCGTTCCGTCCCGGAGTTTGTGACGGATCGATCCGTCTGTCAAGCTGAGACCGGGCCCACAGGCAGAAGGAGTGCACCATGGCTCGCAAGACAGCGGAGGAGAACCGGCGCCACGTCCTGGCCGTGGCGAGCCGCCTGTACTACCAGCGCGGCATCCGCGCTGTCGGTATGGACCTGGTGGTCAAGGAGAGCGGTGTCGGCAACGCCACCGTCTATCGGCAGTTCCCCACCAAAGACGCTCTCGCCAGCGCCTACACGCAGGACCGCGCCGACGCCTGGTTCGAACGTATGCGCCAGGTCACCGACCAGGTCGACGACCCGCGCGAGAAGCTCCTCGCGATCTTCACGGCCGTCATCGAGGAGACCAGACTGCCCACCTTCCGGGGCTGCCCCATGCTCAACACCCATACCGAGTTTCCCGACCCGGAACACTCCGCGAACCGTGTGGCGGTCGCCCATGAGCAGCGGGTCCGCGACTGGATGCGTGACTTGGCAGCCGACGCCCGCGCTTCCGACCCCGACCAGCTCGCCGACGATCTAGTCCTCGTCCTCAATGGCGTCTACGTCACCGCCACCGTCCTCGGCCCCCAGGGCCCCGCTCAGCGCACCGGTGAACTCGCCCGCCGCCTCATCTGGACCGCCTGCGACGAACCTCGCCGCGCCTGAACCCGGGCCTGACCGGCCGGTTGGCGCAGACGCGCTCTGCTGCCCCTCGACGGTGGAGAGCCGCGAGAGCAAGGCCGACCTGGACGTCGCGGCGCTCGCCGACCCGCACGCCGAGTTCGCGGTGGGGCTGACGCTTGCGGACGTGGCGCACTGGCCGCAGGACGGCGGGCACTGGTGGTGCAGCCGCGACTCGTGGGCGTACGCGACGGACGGCGCGGTGCACCAGTGGGGCCGCGAGACCTGGCCGACGAGACCGCCGAAGCCCTCGCCTGGTGGGAGGGCGCCGGGCGGCCTGCGCTCTTCGACTTCGGCCTGACGGTCACGGCCGACGGCCACCACCGGGTATGGCTCGGCGATCCCTCGGCGGCCTGGCCCCTGCCCGCCGCGTAGCCGGAGCGCCGTCCCGTCGGCCGGGGCCGTCCCGCTCGCCCGACGGGCCGCCTCCGCCGGGGGTGCCGCATCGGTTGGGTGCGGCGCGTTGGCCGGGTGCGGCGCATGGGTTGGGTGCGGCGCGTTGGCCGGGTGCGGCGCATGGGTTGGGTGCGGCGCGTTGGCCGGGTGCGGCGCCGTTTCGCGCGCTTCGCGCGATTGAGCAGCGGGGCAGGGGACGGGGGCGTCGGGCCGACCGCCGGGCCGGTGGGAGCGACCGCCGGTGGCGGCATCCGTGTGCGGGGGCGAGGCCCGTCGCCGGACCGCCGGACTCCGCATCCACCATCAGCCGCGCCTGGACGGTCCACCGTCGCATTCGACGCCGCAGGGGGTACCTCTCCCGAAAACCCTTGACAAGGTAGTTGCTTCAGATCAAGTGTTTTCGGAAGGGGTACCCGGAGGGGCCGCCCACCGGCCCGGCAGCCGGCAACGCGCCGTGCGCCCCGGCCCCCGCCCGCCGCTGCTCAATCGCGCGAAGCGCGCGAGACGATGCCCGCGCCTGACATCCGGCCTGCGCTCAGAGGGTGCGGTCGAGGCCGCCAGTCTTTACGGCACGTATGAACACGCCGAGCGCGGCGGGCGTCGTACGGATCACCGCGTCCGGCTCGTCGCTCTCGCGTATACGGATGCCATTGCCTGCGGCGGCGAGTTCCACGCAGTTGGCCTGGTTCTCGCTGAACGTGGACTTGCGCCAGTTGAGCTGGGACATGGCCGCCCTTCCTAGAGCGTGTAGAGGAGGTGCTGGATCAGGCCGAGCGAGTCCCGCGAGTCGTGAGCGAACGGAGCGACCGTCACATCGACGGGCGGCAGCGCCGCTGTGCTCAGGCGTTGGAACTGTCGCCGATACTTCGTGATCGAGAGCTCGTCGTGCAGGAACGATGACTGGCCAGGGCTTTCCAGCAGTACCGTCTCAAGCGCTCGGCCGTGCGAAGTGAGCATGAAGAACGGCGTGCTCAGAGTCGAGACCCCCTCAGCGGCGAAGGGCAGGATCTGGATGCTCACATGCGGCAGGCCAGCTAGCTCGATGAGGCGTAGTAGTTGCTTCCGCATCACCTTGGCCCCGCCGAACCGCATGTGCAGCGCTGCCTCATGGATCACCGCATGGATCTCCGGCGGACTCTCCTCGTGGAGGACCGCCTGCCGCCGCATGCGGAAGCCAACCGCCGTGTCGACGTGATCCGGCGTGTTGGCCTCGTCGTCCGCTCGGAAGATCGAGGCCGTGTAGTCCTCGGTCTGGAACAGCCCCGGGATGAACAGCGACTCGTACGAGTGGAGCTCATTGGCGTGCGACTCGAACTCGGCCAGGTCCAGCGCTGAGGGCACGAGACGGCTCTTGTAGTCGCTCCACCAACCTTTGCCGCTGCTGTCGGCCAAACTCACCAGCGCGTCAACGTACGGTTCATTCTTGCACCCATAAGCGTCAACGAGCTCCCGCAGGCGATCCGCTGGGATCGCAGTCCGCCCAGCCTCGATGTGGCTCAGGTGTGGCGCGCCCATGCCGATCCGCTTGCCGCCGTCGGCGATCGACAACCCTGCCTGAAGCCGTAACTTCTTGAGCTCTGCGCCAAGTCGGCGTTGCCGTTCGGTGATGAGCGTTCGCAGCGCCACGGCCGGTCCTCCAGGGGAATCGGTGTCAGTGTGCCCCGCACGGGTGGGGCAGTTCAATCATCTTCCCGTACTGGTTGCAATATTGCTGAGCTCTGCCATACCTTGGGTGTTGCCTTGCTCACACAGGGTATTGAGCTACGAGCGCCACGGAGGCGTCGCATGGGAGCACACGCACACCCGGAACACCCGCACCGCTACACCCTCTCCGCCCCCGCCCTCCCCACCTCGCCCCGCCTGTGCCGCGACTTCGTGCGCGGGATCTTCGCGGCCTCAGGACTGTCCCAACTCGCCGACGCGGCAGCCCTCTGCACATCGGAGTTAGTGACCAACGCCCACCGGCACGGCAAGGGCGACGTACGGATGGCCGCAACCGTTCAGCACGACCGCGTCCGGGTGACCGTCCACGACGACAGCCCCGAACTCCCCTCGCCCCGCCGCGCCGCGAACGATGAGACCAACGGGCGCGGCCTCTTCCTGGTCACGGCCCTCTCCGACGTCTGCGGCATGACCATCGACGAACCGGCCGAAGGCACCGGCAAAGCAGTCTGGTTCGAGTTCAACGTCCCGCCCACGCACACGAAAAGCCCCGCATGAACCCCACCCCCGCCGAGCGGGTCGCCGCGATCCTCCGAGACGAGTTCGCCGCCCACGGCGTACGGCTCCCCGACGTACGGGCCGACCTCAGCGACCCCCGCCAACCCCAACTGGAACTCGGCACCGTCCCCCTCGGCACCGGCTTCGCGCTGCTGCGCGTGCTCACGGACTACCAGCGCCTGCTGAAGGCCGAGCGCGCCCGGTCAGAACGGAGAGGCTAGAGCGTCGCTTCTGTCTGCTCGGCAGGGCAAGGGGAAGCGAGGCCCGTCGTGGGGGTGGAACGGCGGGCGAGGTCGGGCAGGACGGTGGCCAGGCCGGTCAGGGCCGTGATCGCGCCGAGCCAGAGGGGGGCGCGCAGGCCCCAGGTGTCGATCACGACGGCGCCGATGGAGGAGCCGAGGATGATGCCGAGCGTGATGAAGGAGGAGTGGACGGTGTTGACCAGTGGACCGGCGTTGCCGGTGCGCTGGACGCGGGTCGCCATGGCCGGGTTCATGGTGACGCCGACCAGGCCGATGCCCACCATGCAGATGACGGCCGGTGCGGGCAGGTCGGCGAGCAGGGCGAAGCCGGTCAGGAACACGGTGTTGAGGACGAGGCCGACGGCGAGGACCGGGACGGTGTGGCGGTCGGCGAAGCGGCCGACGATGGTGTTGCCGACGACGGTGGCGGCGCCGTAGGCGATCAGCAGGACGGGGACGGTGCCGGTGGAGAAGCCGGTGAGGTCGGTGAGGATGGGGTTGAAGTAGCTGAAGGCGGAGAAGGTGGCGCCGATGATGAGCGTGCTGGTGGACAGCGCCAGCCACAGCTTGGGCTTCTTGAAGACGCCGATCTCCTGCCGGAAGCCGCCGCCGCCCTCGGCGCGCTCGATGCGGGGTACGCCGAACAGGGTCGTCACGGCGGCGATCACGGTGATGGCGGTGATGGTCCAGAACGCCGCGCGCCAGCCGAACCGCTCGCCGACCAGGGTGGAGAGGGGCAGTCCGAGCAGGGTGCCGAGCATGAGGCCGTTCATCGCGACGGCGATCGCGCGGCCGCGGACCTCGGGGCGGGTGATCTGGGCGCACATCGAGATGCCCACGCCGAAGAAGGCTTGGGAGGCGATCCCGGTGATGATCCGCGCCGCCATCATCGTGGAGTAGCCGGTCGCGGTGGCCGCCAGGACGTTGCCCGCCAGGAAGATGACGAACAGCACCATCAGTGCCGTACGCGGCGGGAGTTTCATGAGCGCCACGGTGAGGAACGGTCCGCCTACCGCCATGGCCACCGCGAAGGCGGTGATGAGGTAACCGATCTGCGGGACGGTGGCGTTCAGCCCGTCGGCCATCTGAGGCATCAGTCCGGCGACCACGAACTCGCTGGTCACCATGGCAAAGATGCCGAGTGCCAGGACGTATACGGCACGGGGCACGGTTTGGTCTCCTCAAGAAAGAGTTGACGTCAGAGTTATGTATTGCTTAGTTCAAAACGCGGGTACGGGTCGGCGCCGACCAGGGCGGAGCATGGGCCAGCGGGCCAGCGGGCCGGCGGGCCAGTGCGTCAGGGGGGCAACGGGTCAGTGCGTCAGCGCGTCGAGGCTGACTTCGGCGATCGACTCCAGCGCGGTCCGGTCGGCGCCGCCCTGGCTCGAGATGCGCATGCCGCCGATCGCCGCGTTGATGAAGCGGGCCAGCGCCCCGGCGTCCCGCCGGGAGGTGATGCTGCCGTCCCGGCGGCCCTCCTCGATCACCGCGCGCAACACCGTGAGTCTGCGGGCTGTGTCGCGCTCCAGCATTCCCGCCGCCTGACTGTCGCGTGCGGCCAGTTCCACCGTGGTGTTCACGGTCAGACAGCCAAGGCTGCGGCCGCCGGCCCGGTGCTCGGTCTCGCCGTCGATGACCATGGCGAACAGGGCGCGGATGCGATCGGCGGCGCTGTGCCGCGTGTCCTCCAGAACCGCCAGCTGGGCGGTGGTCATGGTGTCGATGTAGTGGGCCAGCGCACGCTGGAACAGGTCGTGCTTGCTCTTGAACGCGTTGTAGATGCTGCTGCGCCCCAGGCCCGTGGCTTCGCACAGGTCCTGGGTGGAAGTGGCCTCGTAGCCCTTCTCCCAGAACGTGTGCATCGCCGCGTCCAGGGCCCGTTCCTCATCGAACATCCTCGGTCGGGCCATGGCGTCAGACTAGCTGTTTTGGATGGGCCGTTTCAATACATGCGGGCACGTCTCGACGTCTCAGGAGGGATGCGCTACAGTTGATCTTGCCGTAGCCGCCCGAACTCCGGGCAGCCGGTCGCGCGTTGGTGGTCCAAGGAAAGACGCCCCGCTTCCTGCGGGGAGATGCAGGTGCAAGACCTGCCCAGCGCTCAAGGGACGAGCCCACCCCGCACCCGCGGGGTGGGCTCGCAGCGTTTCAGGGCCCTAGATGGGCGCCGTCACCGTGACGCCGGGCAGCGATGCGGCACCGCTGATCTCCGCGTTGATCGTGACCGTCTCCAGGTCGGGGAGTGCGGCGAGCGGGGACAGGTTGATGGGTCGCTCGGCGCCGTGGGGAAACGCGATGTTCAGATGACGAAGCCGGGGGAACGCCGAGGGCATCCAGGCGGTGCCCAGCCCCTCATCCTCGACATGCAGATCCAGCCAGGTGATGCCGGGTGGGAAACTGCGGGGGTGGATACCTGACTTTCCGATCGTGATCTTCAGCCGCTCCAGGGACGTCAGCTCCTCCAGGCCCTTGGGGAGGACAGCCTTGCCCCACCCGCCGGGCGGCTCGAAGACCAGGGTGCGGAGGGAGAGTTCGGACAGGGGGGAGAGGTCGGGGGCCGCGAAGCAGCCGGTCAGATAGAGCGTCTCGAGGTTCACCAGATGGCCGAGCGCGGCGCCGAGGTCGGTGACCATCTCGTTGCCGTTCAGCCGCAGCCGGGTCACCTCCTCGCCCTTGAGGTTGTTCCTGATCTCGTCCTCCGTGAAGTCCCCGCGCAGGATCAGCCACGGACGCGGACCCGTGTCCAGGAGCAGCCGCAGATGCTCCATGGACTCGGCCACGAAATACAGGTCGCCCCGGTCCAGGCGGAGGATCACCTCATGGAAGTACCGCTCGGTGTCGTACCGCCCCCAGCTCGACGCCAGTTGCGCGCGCACCCCGACCGCCGGGTGGTCGGCAAACCTCGCCAGATAGGGGATCGCCGCGTCCACGGGTATGCGTGAGGCCGTCACCACGCAGCACTCCGCCACCTCGTCCGTCAGCCCCTCCGGCCCCGGAAGAAGCTCCAGCACCAGCGGGCCCACCCTGGCCAGCTCCCGCGCCCGCGCGATGTCCAAGGGCGGGACGAACTCCATCGCGTTCCGCGTCACCTCGTCCCGTATCGCCGGGTCCAGATCGGGTGCGTGCTCCAGACAGGCCATGGCCAGCAGGTTCTGGCGGAGCGATGTCTGTGGGTCCCATCGCTCCGACTCCTTCAGCAATGTGCTCAGCAGTTCCGCCCGCTCGCGCGGCCGCCCGTGCGCCACCGCCATGCGGAAGACGTCCTCCCACTGGGCGTCATGCGCATGGCGGACCAGCAGGCCGATGTCCCATGCCTCCACCGCCGCCTTCGCGCCCAGGTAGTCCTGGAAGGTGCGGTGGACGAAGTCCACCGTGTTCATGGACGGCTCGCGCAAGAGGCCGCTGCGCAGCAGCAGATGGCGCAGGATGGCGGGCGCGTCGCCCAGCGCGCGGGCGGCGGGGACGGAGGGAAGGGCCTCCTCGATGAGGTGCTCCGCGCGGTCGCGGTCCAGCTCGGCCTGGCCGTTGCGGATCAGGTAGTAGGCGAGCCGCTGGAGGAGCTGGATCTGCGGCTCCTCGTCCAGCTGGACGTCGCCGGGGGCGTAGACGTGGCGCTCGGTGTCGCGCCGCGTCAGCAGCATCGACAGCGCCGCGTCGTACAGCGCCTTGCGGCCCGGCGGCAGATAGCCGCGGCGGGCGCGGTGCAGGGCGCAGATCAGCCCGCACATCAGGGGGTTGGTGGCGAGCCGGCTCAGGTCCTGCTTGGTGCGGACGGCGACGTGGAGGGCCGACTGGTACGCGTTCAGCGCCGTCCGCTCCTCCTCCGTGACGCAGGTCCGGCGCGCCGCCTCGTGCCAGCGGTCGATGAACGCCGCCATGTCCTCGCGGCTCATCGGGGAGAGCGTGAACTCGGCGAAGTCCTGCGCCCCCAGCCAGTCGTCGGCCACGGCCGAGGGGCGGGAGGTGACCAGCCACAGATTGTCCGGGTAGGCGATGAGGAGGTCGGCGAGCCAGGCGCGGGTGCGCTCGCGGTCGCGCTCGGGGATCTCGTCGATGCCGTCGATCAGCAGCAGCCCGCGGCCGGCCGTCATGACGCGGTCGGCCCAGCCGGGCGGCTGGGCGCCGTCCAGGGGGTTGTGGACCGAGGCCAGGAACGAGGTGGGGGAGGGCAGCGACGCCTGGCGGGCGATCGTGCGCAGGGGGAGGACGAAGGGGACACGGCCGATCAGCTGCTCCAGCCCGGGCGGCGATTCCTGCCGCGCGGTGCAGACGGCGAGCCACTGCACGAGCGTGGTCTTGCCGGAGCCCGCGATTCCGCGCAGCAGCACCCGCCGATGGCCGGAGAGCGCCCGGTCGGCGGGGAGCACGGCGGGGAGTGCGGCGTGCTGCGGGGCGGCGGGTGCCTCGCCGAACGCGTCGCCCAGCGGGCACTCCTCGCCGGAGGAGACCGCCTCCAGGCTGAGATACGCCGCGTCCAGCGGCCACGTGGCCTCCGCGTGGCTGAGGTCGATCCCGACGATCGTCAGCGTGGAGTGCTTGCCGATCATGTACTCCGCGTACCGCCGCTCGAACCCCGCGTCCTGCGCGGATTGCGACGGGATGCGCTCGATCAGGATGTCGATCTTGGTGATGAGATCGCCGAGCTGGCCGCTCTGCTCGACGAGGGAGCGGGCGATGAAGGTCGAGCGCTGGGTGAAGAAGTGCAGGATGTGCAGGCAGGCGGTGTCCAGCAGACGCTGGTAGAGCAGTGTGCCGCCCTGGCTGAGGAACAGCTTGTTGCCCTTGGCGAGGGTGGCGTCGATCAGCGCACGGGCCAGTCCGCGGTGGCCGAGCCGGACCGCCTGGACATCGTCCATGTCGAGGTCGCCGAGCGCGTACAGGGTGGTCGCCAGGTGCAGGGCGACGAGCTCGTCCTCGTCGGCGGGGCAGGGCCGCTCGCCGGGTCCGGCGTGCCGGGTGGCCTGCGCGACCAGTTCGGCGGCGAGCTTGGTGAGGTCCTTCTCGGTCAGGGTGCGCTTCTCGCCCCGGAACGAGATGAGGGAGGAAATACGGACCGGCTGATTCACCAGCCCGGCGCCCGGTCCCTCCTTGACGAAGAGCTTCTTGATGAGCGGTGCGACGACGCTCGACGCCAGGCGAGCGCCAATGGTTGCGGGATCCACGTCCCATTCCCCCCGGTAGTCGTGTGCCCCCGGCCGCAGAGGGCCGCCGACAGCGTACAGCGGGGTCAGGCCCTTGGTCCCGAACCGGACGTCCGAAAGTCCCTGCGAAGGTGACATCCCGCACAGGCCGTCCCGGGTCTACTACGGAAAATAGGGGATCTCGCAGGTCGGAGGTGTGATGGGAGTTTCTGGGAATTCCGCGCGGGATACGGCTCCTATAAGCAATTCGCTACGTACTCACTTAGTAGAAGAACACCTTGGCCTATTAACGAGAACGGGATAACAAGAGGCGTCCGAAGACGCTTCTGGAGGTACTTCCCATGGCCCCGCGCGCCACAAACCGCCGATTCTCGCTTTCGTCCGTTTCCAGGGGGCGCGCCGCCGTGGTCGCCATGGGTCTGGGGGCCTCCCTCGTGCTCGGCGCCGGCACGGCGTTCGCCGTCGGGGCGGGCACGGCCGCCTCTGCCCCGTCCGTCAGCCAGGCCGCCGCGAAGGCGCCCGCTCCGAAGGCCCCCGCGAAGGCGAACGCCTGGGAGACCCCGGTCGACAAGTACGCGATAGGCGCCGCGTTCGGCCTGGCGGGCAACCTCTGGTCGCACAACCACAGCGGTCAGGACTTCGTCGTGCCGACCGGCACCCCGGTGCACGCCGCGCACGGCGGCGTGGTCGTCAAGGCGGGCCCGAACGGCGGCGGTGACGGCCCCGCGTACGGCAACGCGATCGTGATCAAGCACGACAACGCGACGTACTCGCAGTACGCCCACCTCTCCCGGATCGACGTCCGGATCGGGCAGTCCGTGAGCACCGGCCAGCAGATCGGCCTGTCCGGCAGCACCGGCAACTCGACCGGCCCCCACCTGCACTTCGAGATCCGTACGACGCCGAACTACGGCTCCGCCGTCGAGCCGCTCAGGTTCCTCCGCGACCACGGCGTCAAGATCTGACGCTCACACCTGACGCGTCATGCGTCATCCGTGGGTCGATGACGCGTGCGCCTGCTTCAGCAGATCGAGGGCGACCTCCAGGACAGCCTCCCGCTTGTCCTCGGGGTCGCCCTCGACCGTCTGCAGCGCGAACATCCGCGCATGCATGCTGAACAGCGCGGTGACGCTCCGGACCTGGTCGACCAGGGGCGCCTCGGGGTCCCGGATCAGGGCGGACATCGCGAGCATCCGGTTCTTGAAGATCTGGCCGATGCTCAGCTCGCGCACCGTCGCCTGGTTCTCCTGCATGAAGCGCATCAGCGGCTCGCCGATGTCCAGGGCCGCGTTGTAGCGGCGCAGCAGCTCCTGCTTGGTCTCCAGGGTGCGCGGCTGCTGCTCGCCCCAGGCGATCAGCTCGTCCAGCGGCCGGCCCAGGTCCTGGAACAGGCTGAGGACGATGTCCTCCTTGGTCTTGAAGTGGTAGTAGAGGGCCGCCTTGGTGACCTCGAGCTGCTCGGCGATCTCGCGCAGTGAGGTCTTCTCGTAGCCGTGCTCGGCGAAGAGTTCCAGGGCGACGTCCTGGATGCGCTGACGGGTGTCGCCCCGTCGCGGTGTGCTGCCCATGGTGCTCTCCTGTGCTGGTGGTTGGCTGCCTGGCCAGGCCGAACGTAACTTACTTGACGCCCGGCTAGTTGGCGCCTTACCTTCTCTACTGTACTGAACTAGCCGGGCGGCAAGTAAGTGGGCGTCAGGGCTCTCATCATCCAGGGGGAGACGGAGAACATGGTCCGTAAACAATCCGACGACGAAGCGTCATCCGCTTCGGCACCGGCTCAGGCCGCCCGGGAGGCCCAGCAGTCCCCGGCCAAGGCCGAGCCGAAGCAGCGCAGCACCAGTGTGGTGATATTCGCGCTGATGATCGCGATGCTGCTCGCGATGCTCGACAACATGATCGTGGGCACCGCGATGCCGACCATCGTCGGCGAGCTCGGTGGCCTCGACCACCTCTCCTGGGTGGTGACCGCGTACACCCTGGCCACCGCCGCCTCGACCCCCATCTGGGGCAAGCTCGGCGACATGTACGGCCGTAAGGGCATCTTCCTCACCTCCATCGTGGTCTTCCTCGGCGGCTCGGCGCTGTCCGGTATGGCGCAGAGCATGGGTGAGCTGATCGGCTTCCGGGCCATCCAGGGCCTGGGCGCGGGCGGTCTGATGGTCGGCGTGATGGCGATCATCGGTGACCTGGTGCCGCCCCGGGAGCGCGGCCGCTACCAGGGCATCATGGCCGGTGTGATGGCCGTGGCCATGATCGGTGGCCCGCTGGTCGGCGGCACCCTGACCGACCACCTCGGCTGGCGCTGGATCTTCTACATCAACCTCCCGCTCGGTGCCATCGCCCTCGCGGCGATCACCGCGGTGCTCCACCTGCCGAAGAAGCGCTCCGAGGGACGGATCGACTACACCGGCGCGGCCCTGCTGACCGTGGGCATCACCGCGCTCGTGCTGATCACCACCTGGGGCGGCAACGAGTACGCCTGGGGGTCGGGCCAGATCATCGGGCTCGGGGCGGTCGGTGTCCTCTCGCTCGCCGCGTTCCTGTACGTCGAGACGCGGGTCGCCGAGCCCGTGCTGCCGCTGCACATCTTCCGGAACCCCAACTTCTCGCTGGTCACCGCGATCGGCTTCCTCACCGGTTTCGTGATGTTCGGCTCGACCACCTTCCTGCCGCTCTACCAGCAGACCGTCCAGGGCGCCACGGCCACCAACTCCGGGCTGCTGCTGCTTCCGATGCTGCTGGGCATGCTGGTCGTCTCGCTGGTCGCGGGCCGGGTCACCACCGCGACCGGCAAGTACAAGATCTTCCCCGTGGTCGGCGGCCTCCTGATCACCGCCGGGATGTTCCTGCTGTCCACGATGGACACCGAGACCACCCGCTTCACCTCCGGTCTCTACATGGCGGTGCTCGGCATGGGCATGGGCTGCCTGATGCAGACGACCATGCTGGTGGCGCAGAACAGCGTCGAGATGAAGGACATGGGCGTCGGCAGCTCCTCCGCCACCCTCTTCCGCACCCTGGGCGGCTCCTTCGGTGTCGCCATCCTCGGCGCCCTGTTCACCAACCAGGTGCGGGACACCATGACCGAGCGGGGCGGGGGGAAGGCCGCGGCCATCACCTCCGGGAGTGCCCAGCTCGACCCGGCCAGCCTCAAGCTGCTGCCGCCGCCCATCCGCGACGCGTACACCCACGCCGTGGCCAGCGGTGCCCACCAGGTGTTCCTGTGGGGCGCGCTGATCAGCATCGTCGGCGCCGTCGCCGCCTGGTTCGTCAAGGAGGTCCCGCTGCGCGGGGCCGCCGCCAAGTCGGCCGACGGCGACGCGGCCGCGGCCGAGGCGGCGCCGATCGCCGAGACCGTCTGACCGACGGGCCCTCTCGGAAGGGCCGCTGTCAGTGGGGCATGACAGCATCGGCCCCATGGTGACCTCGCCGGACGAGGCGCGGCTGGCGCAACTGCGCCGACTGCGCCTCGCGAAGGACGTGATGGACCGCGACTGGGCCGAGCCGCTCGACCTGGACGCGGTCGCCGGGCACGCCGGCTATTCGCGGTACCACTTCATCCGCGCCTTCAAGGGCGCCTACGGATCCACGCCCGGCCAGTATCTGACCCGGCGCCGCATCGAGCGGGCCGAGGAGCTGCTGCGCTCGGCCAATCTCTCGGTCACCGAGATCTGCTCGCTCGTCGGCTTCAGCAGCCTCGGCACCTTCTCCACGAGCTTCAAGAGGCAGACCGGGCTCACCCCCAGCGCCTATCGGGACCTGCACGTCGACCGGGCCGCGGCGGTCATCCCGGGGTGTTACGCGATGCTGTGGTACGGCGGGCGCGACGCCCGCGCCCCCGGCTCCAAGGACAGCAATTCTGGAGAAGCGGAATGAATCCGCCGCTGCCTAGCGTGGCCTTGTCGCGACGACGCGCGGCCCACCCCGATACCTCCGGAGGCAGCAATGATCAAGGGTATGTCCATCGTCACCATCTGGGTCCTCGACCAGGACCGGGCCAAGGAGTTCTACACCGAGAAGCTGGGCTTCGAGGTCCGCACCGACATGAGCATCGGCGGGGACGGCGAGGGCGGCGGTATGCGCTGGCTGACGGTCGGCGCCAAGGACCAGCCGGATGTCCAGCTGACCCTGATGGTGCCCAGCTCGCCGGGGCTCGACCCGGAGTCCGCCGAGGCCCTCAGGACGCTGGTCGCCAAGGGGGTGCTCGGCCCCGGGGTGATCACCACCGATGACATCCACCGCGACTACGAGGCGCTCAAGGCGAAGGGCGTGGAGTTCGTCCAGGAGCCCCAGGAGCGCCCGTACGGCACCGAGGCGCTCTTCCGCGACGACTCCGGCAACTGGTTCTCGTTCACCCAGCCCCGCGAGGAGATGGACTTCAGCAAGCCCTGGGACGGCTGCGTCTCGGACTGAGCTCAGTCCGGCACCTCGATGATCGGGAAGCTGCCGGTGTTCGTGGGCGCGGACTCCGGCAGCCAGAGCACGGCGACCGCGCCCCGGCACTCCCCGTCCGCCTCGTCCCCGCCGTCCATCAGCGGATCGGCGTTGCGGAACGTCAGCCGGGCGCCCAGCACCCGCGCCTGGCCCGCGGCTATGGTCAGCCCCAGGCCGTGCCCGGTGCCCGCGCGGTCCTTGCTGCCGGTGCGGAACCGGCTCGGCCCGTCCTTCAGCAGCTCCTCCGGGAAGCCGGGGCCGTGGTCGCGGACGCGCAGTATTCGCCCTTCGACGGTGACCTCGAAGGGCGGTTTGCCGTGCCGGGCGGCGTTGGCCAGCAGATTGCCCATGATCCGCTCCAGCCGCCGGGGGTCGGTGGAGACATGGGCGTCGCGCACCACGTTGACCACCGCGTCGGGGGCCACCGCCCGGACCCGGCGGGTGATGAACTCGGCCACGGCTATCTCCTGGAGCTCCGCGCGCTCCGCGAAGCCGTCCAGCCGCGCGACCTCCAGGACGTCCTCGACCAGGGTGCGCATCACCTGCGCCCGGTCCCGCACCAGCTCGGTGGGGCGGCCCGGCGGCAGCAGTTCGGCGGCCGTGAGCAGGCCGGTGACCGGGGTGCGCAGCTCGTGGGCGATATCGGCGGTGACCCGGCGCTCCGCCTCCAGCCGCTGCTGAAGCGCCTCGGCCATGCCGTCCACGGCACGCGCCAGATCGTCGGTCTCGTCGCGCACCCGGCCGCCGATCGCCTCGCGCACCCGGACCTCGGAGTCGCCCTCGGCCAGCTTGCGGGCGGCGGTGGCCGCCTTGCGCAGCCGCCGGGAGAGCTGATCGCCGATGAGCACACCGAGCGCGATACCGCCCAGCACCACCGCCACCGAGCCGATGATCAGCACCCGGTCGAGGTCGTCGAGGACGGCGAACCGGTCCTGGAACTTGGTGTGGACGGACAGCACCTTGCCGTTCCGCAGCGGCACCGAGGCCCACACCTCGGGGGTGCCGGTGCCGGAGTCCTCCAGATAGGTGGCGCGCTGGCCGCGCCACGCCTCCTTCTTCAACTGCTCGGGCAGACGGGGGTCGTCCAGCTTGGCGCCGAACCCCAGCACCCGGGACTGCTCGTACCACCGCTGGGCGACCTTCACCCGCTCGTCCATCACGGTGCGGCTGTTGTCGAGCATCGAGACGCGGGCCGCGTTGTGGACGACGAGGCTCAGCACCACCGCCACCAGCGTGCTCACGGCGGCGATGGCGAGGCTGACCTTCCACCGCAGGCCCGTGCGCAGTGCGAACCGACGCAACGCCGCTCAGCCCTTGAGCTTGTAGCCGAAGCCGCGGACCGTCTCGATGCGGTCCTGGCCTATCTTGCCGCGCAGCCGCTGCACATGGACGTCCACGACCCGGGTGTCCCCGCCCCAGCCGTACTCCCAGACCCGCTCCAGCAGCCGGTCGCGGGAGAGCACGGTGCCGGGCGCGGCCGAGAACTCCAGCAGCAGCCGCATCTCGGTCGGGGTGAGCGCCACCTGCCGGCCGCCCTTGCGGACCTCCATGCCCTCGGGGTCGACCTCCAGATCGCCGAAGCGCAGCACCCCGCCGTCGGGCTCCTCGGGAACGGGCTCCGCGCCCCGCCCGCCGGGGCCGCTGGCATGGCCGAAGCGGCGCAGCACGGCCCGGATGCGGGCCACCAGCACCGCGCCGTCGAAGGGCTTGGTCACATAGTCGTCGGCGCCGGCCTCGAGGCCGAGCACCACATCGATGGAGTCGGCGCGCGCGGAGAGCATGATCACGGGAACGGTGGACTCGTCGCGGATCCGGCGGCACAGGCTGACCCCGTCCAGGCCCGGAACCATCACATCGAGCAGCGCGATATCGGGGCGGTCGGCCCGGAAGCGCTCCAGGCCGGTCAGCCCGTCGGGCGCGGCCGTCACGAGGAAGCCATCGCGCTCCAGGGCGAGCTGCGTGGCTTCACGGATGACATCGTCGTCCTCGACGAAGAGCACATGGGTCTCGGCCACAGCCTCGCTTCAGCCTTCCGTTCCGTCGTCGGCGCGCGCGGTCGGCACCGGGGTCGCCTCTTCCGTGGGCACATTCTTGCTGTAGTCGGTGCGCTCGCGGGACCGCACCGTGAACGACCGGTCCGCCCCGGACCAGCCGTAGGTGATCACGGTCTCGCTCGAAGGGCAACAGACCGAGTCCCCGGAGGTGTAGGAGAGCTTCGTCACCCGCAGCCCGTCCTTGGCGACGTCGGCGTAGACGGGCGGCTGCTCGTCGCTGAAGACGTTCTCGTAACGGTCGCCCACCTTGCGGTACACATACGAGCCGATGCCGAAGCCGTCGGTGCAGCTCATGACGTTGATGACCAGGTCGGAATCGGCGGAGCCGGTCAGCCGTCCGGACGTCACGTCCACCGGATAGCCCTTGATCTGCTGCTTGGCCTCGCGCTCCTTGGCCGTGGGGCAGGGCTTGAGGCTCGTCTTGAGATCGTCGCTGACGCGCGGATCCGCCTTGACCAGCTTGATCACGTCGACCTTCTTCCCGGCAGCCGGTGACGGCCGGCCCGAGGCACGGCCACCCGCGTACGCGCCGGAGTCCGCGGCGGCCGAGGCCCACTCGGTGCTCGCCGGTCCCTCCTTGCGTACCCCCTGGCTCGCGTCACCGCATCCGGCAAGCATCCAGCCGCCGGCGGCCGCGAGGCCCACGACCGCGCCGCCGGTGAGCATGACTGTCCTGCTGGAAGAGGCCCTGGTCAGGCCGCGCACCGTTCCTGCCCCCGCTCCTGGCGGGCGCGCCGGACCCGACCCGTGTGCTGCCGGACGTTGGTGGCCGGCTTGGCGCCCCCGTCCCGACGGCCGAGCTCGCGGGCGTCCAGATCGCGGCTCTCCAGCTCCTGCCGCAGCCGGGCCAGCGCCCGGTGCAGGGTGCTCTTGACCGTTCCGGTCGACATTCCGAGCGCCTCCGCGGTCTCTTCGGTCGTCATCTGCTCCCAGTGTCGCAGCACCACGACACTGCGCTGCTTGGGAGCCAGCACCGAAAGGATGTCCATCAGCAGGGCGCGGTCGGCGTGCTGCTCGGTGCCGTCCTCGACACTCGCCTCCGGGAGCTGCTCGGTGGGCACCTCGTCCAGCTTGCGGGCGCGCCACCACTCGGTACGGGTGTTGATCATCACGCGCCGGAGATAGGCGTCCGCGAGCGATTTGTCGGCTATGCCGTCCCAGCGGCCGTAGGTGCGCACCAAGGCGGTCTGGAGCAGGTCCTGTGCCTCGATCGGGTCGGGGATCAGCCGACGGGCGCTGCGCAGCAGCGCGTCCTGCCGATTCCGCACGTACTCCTCAAAGTCCAGAACATTGCTGCTGCTGCTCATGGTGTGCAGCCTCCATCCCGCTGTCTTCCCCGCCGTTGACGTGTCCGGGCTTCTCGCTCGGCACGGGAAGGACGCTACGGAGGCGCTGTTGCGGCGTCATGCGCAACTGCGCCTCGGCAAACGCACAGCTACCCATAGGTTGTGTAACAACGGAACCCGGTTCGACTGAGTGTCAGAACCGGGTCCTGGGCGTGTCACAGGTCTGTCACAGACAGGGCCGTGACGAGGGATGTTCTCAGGTCAGCGGCAGCCGGTAGAGGCCGTCCGCGAGCGGCTCCACCAGCCCGTCGGAGACGAGTCCGTCGAGCGCGCGGGCGCGCTGCACCGGCTCGTCCCACACCTGGTCCAGCGTCGTCTGCGGCACCGGTGTCACAGCCTCCCGCAACACCGCGAGCAGCCTGCCGCGCACCTGACGGTCCGTACCCGCGTAGGTCTGGCCGCGCCGCGGCGGTCCGTCGTGCTCCGGCGAACCGGCCTGCCGCCAGGCGCACAGCGCGGCGATCGGGCAGCGCGCGCAGTCCGGGGTGCGGGCCGTGCAGACCAGTGCGCCCAGCTCCATCGTGGCGGCCGCCCAGCGCGCCGCGGTCGGCTCGTCCTCGGGCAGCAGGGTGCGGGCCAGCTTGCGCTCGGCGGCGGTGGTGGCGTTCGGCGGGTACTGCGTACCACTGACCGCGCGCGCGAACACCCGGCGCACATTGGTGTCCAGGACCGGATGGCGCTGCCCGTACGCGAACGAGGCCACGGCCGCCGCCGTGTACTCACCCACCCCCGGCAGGGCCAGCAACTGGGCGTGGTCGCGCGGTACGTCACCGCCGTGCCGCTCCCTTATGGCGGCCGCGGCGCCGTGCAGCCGCAGCGCCCGGCGCGGATAGCCGAGCCGGCCCCAGGCGCGGACCGCCTCACCGGGCGGTTCCGCGGCCAGGTCGGCCGGGCGCGGCCAGCGGGCGAGCCACTGCTCGTACACCGGCAGCACCCGGTTCACCGGGGTCTGCTGGAGCATGAACTCGCTCACCATCACACCCCAGGCGCCCGCCTCGGGGCGGCGCCAGGGGAGGTCGCGCGCGTGCGCGTCGAACCAGTCGATGACGGGCCGGTGCAGAACGGCTCCGTCGGGGTCGGAGGATGCGGCGGCCGGGACGGCGGAAGCGGAAATGGCAGTCATCGCATCCGATCCTGACATGACGGGACGGCTCGCGGGGCCCAGGGCGCGGGCGTTCGGGTTTCAGCCGCGCCAGTCGTTGCCAAATCGTGCGATCCGGCGCCCGTACGGGAACGGATGGCCGCTTCCCGCGCCCGGGTGCGGTCTTCCGGTGCCCTCGGGGTGACCTCAGGGCACCTCGGGGACGCCTGGGGGACGCCTCGGGGACCCCTCATGTGCCGGATCCGGTCGGATCATGAGAAAAGTAGGGTCTGGAGCGGGGGTTATTGGCCGGTACTGCTCCCGATCTCTCGTAGAGTTTCCGCGTGGGATCTCTGCGCAATCCGATCGGGCCGCTTCCCTCCTCCATTTACTGGCGGCGGAGGGCCGTTGCGCTGGCCCTGCTCGTCGCCATCGTTCTCGTGGTCATCTGGGCCTTCGGCTGGGGTGGTTCGGGCGGTGGCGGAAGTGACGAGGGCAAGGGATCGGGCGGCGGGGGACCCGCGAGCACGATCACCCCGGGCCCCTCCTCCTCCGGGCCGGTCAACAGCGAACGGCCGGGCGGGCGCGATGAGTCGGACAGCGGCGGCTCGGGCTCCGGCGGCAGCGGGGGCAGCGGCGGCGGCTCGGACGACGGCGGTGCGGACGCGGGCGGCGGTGGCGCGGGCGGCGGCAGCGGTTCCGGCGGTGCCGGTGGCGCGGGTGGCGCGGGCGGCTCATCGGGTGGCGGCGCGGGCGGTGGCATCGGCACCGGGACCGGGCAGGGCCTGCCCGCCGGGTCGAGCCTGCCGGACTGCCGCCCCGGCGACGCGGAGCTGACGGTGCGCAGCGTCAAGGACTCCAAGGTCAAGAACACTTGGGCGCCGGGGGAGAAGCCCACCTTCGAGATCGTCGTGAAGAACACCAAGTCGAGCTCCTGCAAGGTCGACTTCGGGCGCGCTGCCGCCTCGCTGACCATCACCGACGCCCACAACGCCCACGTCTGGGCCTCCGACGACTGCCCGGAGGGCAGCGCCGCCGCGCTGGTCGAGGTGCCGGGGTCCGGCCAGACCAAGCGCACCGTGGAGTGGGACCGCAAGCGCAGCGCCGAGCACTGCGCCACGCCGTCGGGCAGCGCGTCGGCCAAGTCGGGCACGTATCTGGTCGAGGTGAAGGTGGACGGGCTCGGGACGGCCAAGGTGTCGTTCGTCCTCGAGAAGGACTGACCAGGGGCTGACCAGCGGCTTTCGGGGCGCCGGAACCGTGGCGGCGCCCCGCCGCCGGACCCGCCTCGTGACGCCTGCGGCGGGCTGTTCCCCTCCCCGCCCCTTCCCGAAACCGGGGCTCCGCCCCAGACCCCGAAACCGGGGCTTCGCCCCAGACCCCGGGCCGGGGTATCCGCTCCAGCCTCCGGGCCGGGGTATCCGCCGCAGGGCGCGGACCGGGGCTTCGCCCCGACCCCGAAACCGGGGCTCCGTCCCAGCCTCCGGGCCGGGGTATCCGCCGCAGGGCCCGGACCGGGGCTTCGCCCCAGACCCCGAAACCGAAACCGGGGCTTCACCCCAGAACCCGGGCCGGGGTATCCGCTCCAGAACCCGGGCCGGGGTATCCGCTCCAGAGCCCGGGCCGGGGCTCCGTCCCGGCCCCCGGAGCGGGGTTCCGTCCCAGGCCCCGGGCCGGGGTTCCGTCCCAGGCCCCGGGCCGGGGCACCTGCCTCAGGCCCGGGCCGGGGCCCCGTCCCAGCCCCCGGAGCGGGGCTTCGCCTCAGGGCCCGGGCCGGGGCTTCGCCCCTTCCCGCGGTATCGATATGCGGCTCCGCTGTGTGGCGGGGCACCGCCCCAGACACCGGGGTCCAGGGGCGGAGCCCCTGGTAGCGGGAAGGGGCGGGGAGGGGAAAGCAACGCCATGCGGCCCGCAGCGTGGTCCGCCGGACACCCCGTAGACGTAGACGTAGACGTAGACGTACGGCTCTGGGCTAGACGTACCGCTCCAGGATGGACGACTCCGCCAGCCGCGACAGCCCCTCGCGGACCGAGCGGGCCCGTGCCTCGCCCACACCGTCCACCATCTGCAGATCGTCCACGCTCGCGGCCAACAGCTTCTGCAGGCCCCCGAAGTGCTCCACCAGCCGCTCGATGATGGCGCCCGGCAGCCGCGGCACCTTGGCCAGCAGCCGGAAGCCGCGCGGCGAGACGGCGGAGTCGAGGGTCTCCGGCGAGCCGGTGTACCCCAGCGCCCGCGCCACGATGGGGAGTTCGAGCAGCTCGGCGTGGGTCAGCCGGTCCAGCTCGGCGAGCGCGTCGGCCACCGTACGGGTGCGCTTGGCGGTCGGCTCGGGCACGTAGTCCCGCACCAC
The DNA here is from genome assembly GCF_055597465.1 of Streptomyces yongxingensis. Classification (NCBI taxonomy): domain Bacteria; kingdom Bacillati; phylum Actinomycetota; class Actinomycetes; order Kitasatosporales; family Streptomycetaceae; genus Streptomyces; species Streptomyces yongxingensis. The sequence continues at coordinate 5,266,573 of NZ_CM145717.1, read as the reverse complement.
CAGCTCACGCTCGGGCTCCACGCCCGCGATCAGCTCGTCCAGTTGGAGGGAGAGCAGCCGGCCGTCGGTGCCCAGCTCGACCACGTACTCCGCGATCTCGGTGGCGATGCGGCGGACCATCTCCAGCCGCTGCGCGACCGCGCTCACGTCCCGGACGGTGACCAGGTCCTCGATCTCCAGGGCCGAGAGCGTGCCCGCCACCTCGTCGAGGCGGAGCTTGTAGCGCTCCAGGGTGGCCAGCGCCTGGTTGGCGCGGGAGAGGATCGCCGCCGAGTCCTCCAGGACCCGCCGCTGACCGTCCACATACAGCGCGATCAGCCGCATCGACTGGCTGACCGAGACCACCGGGAACCCGGTCTGGATGGAGACGCGCTGCGCGGTCCGGTGCCGGGTGCCGGTCTCCTCGGTGGGGATCGCCGCGTCCGGGACCAGCTGCACCCCGGCCCGCACGATCTTGGTGATGTCCTTGTCGAGGACCAGCGCGCCGTCCAGCTTGCACAGCTCGCGCAGCCGGGTCGCGGTGAACTCGACGTCGATGACGAAGCCGCCGGTGCACAGCGACTCGACGGTCTTGTCGGTGCCGAGCACGATCAGCCCGCCGGTGTTTCCCCGGAGAACGCGCTCGAGGCCGTCGCGCAACGCCGTGCCGGGCGCGACCGCGCTCAGGGAGGCACGCATCAGACCGTCGGCCTTGCCGGGTGCCGATGCCCGGTCGCCTGCTGCCACTGCACTCCTCCGTCGCAAGGTCTGTCGGTGCCACGAGTCGCCCTGCCATGCCGATGCGCGAGGCCACGTATGGGCGAGACCAGGGCAAAGTCTACCGGCGGCCACCGGCCTCCCGTGGGGTCTCCCGGCGTACGCCCGTAGGCGTGAAGCGGAGTGCGGCTCAGCCCGGGCCGTGCGCCACCCGGCGCACCGGCCCCCGCCGTACGCCCTCACCAGGGCACTCGGCCGCGCTCCCGCCACCGCCCCGGTGACGCCTCGCCCACCATGTCAGCCCCGGTCGTCCGCCTCCACCCGGGCCTTCTCGCCCCGCTCCCGGCGCCGCGGCAGCACCCGCAGCGCGTCCCCGATGTCCGCCACCTCCAGCACCCGCATCCCGTCCGGGATCCGGCCCGCGTCGCCCGGCACCAGGGCGTGGGTGAAGCCGAGCCGGGCCGCCTCCGCCAGCCGCCGCTGCACCCCGGTGACCCGCCGGACCTCGCCCGCGAGCCCCACCTCGCCGATCGCCACCAGGTTCTTGGGCAGCGGGGTGTCACTGGCGGCGCTGGCCAGCGCGAGCGCCACGGCGAGGTCCGCGGCGGGTTCGGACAGCTTCACCCCGCCCACCGTGGCGCTGTAGATGTCCCGCTTGCCCAGCGCGCTGATCCGGCCGCGCTGCTCCAGCACGGCGAGCATCATCGAGACCCGGGAGGTCTCCAGACCGGAGGTGGTGCGGCGCGGTGAGGGGATCTGGGAGTCCACGGTGAGCGCCTGCACCTCGGCCACCAGCGGCCGGCGGCCCTCCAGGGTGACCGTCAGACAGGTGCCCGGCACCGGCTCGTCGCGCCGGGTGAGGAACAGACCGGAGGGGTCGGCGAGCCCGGTGATGCCCTCGTCGTGCAGCTCGAAGCAGCCGACCTCGTCCGTCGCCCCGTAGCGGTTCTTCACGCCCCGGACCAGCCGCAGCCGGGCGTGCCGGTCGCCCTCGAACTGCAGCACGACATCGACCAGATGCTCCAGCAGCCGGGGCCCGGCGATGGCGCCGTCCTTGGTGACATGCCCCACCAGCAGCGTGGACATCCCGCGCTCCTTGGACGCGCGGATCAGTGCCCCGGCCACCTCGCGCACCTGCGCCATCCCGCCCGGCGCGCCGTCGATCTCGGGCGAGGCGACGGTCTGCACCGAGTCCAGGACGAGCAGCGAGGGCTTGACGGAGTCGAGATGGCCGAGGACCGCGGCGAGGTCGGTCTCGGCGGCGAGGTAGAGGTGCTCGCTCAGCGCGCCGATGCGGTCGGCGCGCAGCCGCACCTGACTCGCCGACTCCTCACCGGTGATGTAGAGCGTGCGGTGCTCCTCGGAGGCGGCCTTGGCCGCCACGTCCAGCAGCAGCGTGGACTTGCCGACCCCGGGCTCCCCGGCGAGCAGCACGACCGCGCCCGGGACCAGCCCGCCGCCGAGCACCCGGTCGAGCTCGTCCACGCCGGTGCCCCGCGCGGTGGCCTGACGGCCGTCCACCTGGCCGATGGGCAGGGCGGCCGAGGTGACCCGGCCGGGTGCGGTGGTGCGCACCGCGGGCGCCCCGTACTCCTCGACGGTGCCCCACGCATGGCACTCCGGGCAGCGGCCGAGCCACTTGGCGGTGGTCCAGCCGCACTCCGTACAGCGGTAGGAGGGCCGGTCCTTGGCGGATGAGCGGGACGAGCTACGGGCAGCCATGCCGTAACGCTAGCGTCGGTCACCGACAGAGCCGAACGGCGCCGGTCACGGCCCTCCTCGTCGGTCCCTCATCGGCCCCTCGTCGGTCCCTTCGTCGGCCCGTTCAGCTGCCCGTTCGCCGGCCCGTTCGTCGGCCCGTTCGTCGGCCCGTTCATCGGCCCTCCGGAGGGCGCCGGGCGCATAGCAGGTTGTGGCCGCCGGAGGGGGACACCTGTCCCCTTATGAGGGAGATGGTCACCCGTAAGGGTTAAAACAGTGCAAGTGGCGCGAGGAAGTCTGCATCATCCGCCTACCGTCGCCGGGTGATGAGCAGCAGGTCCGAGCACTCGACACAGCCCACCGGCGCACAGCGGGCGCGGCGCCGTGCGCCCCGCTCCACCAGCACCCGCCCCCAGCGGCCTCCGGAACGCTACGAGCCGTACCTGGACGGCCTGTTCACGTACTGCCTGTCGGCCCTGTGCGAGCACGACGCCGCCGCCGTCGCGGTGGGCGACGTACTGGCGGTGGCCGAGCGCCGCACCGGCCGGGGGCGGGGCCGGGGCACCGCGGAGGGCGAGCTGTCCCGCCCCTGGCTCTACGCGGTCGCCCGCTGGGCCTGTCTGCGCAAACTGGCCGAGCGCCGCGGCCGTACGGGGACGGACACCCCGGGCGACGGCGCCGGGGCCGAGCTGCCCGAGCCCATCGCCGCCGAGCGCCGCCGCGAACTGGCCGCGCTGGCCTGGCCGGAGGCCGCCGGGACCTCCGCCGAGCAGCGCGAGGCCCTCGAGCTCGCGGTGCGCCACCGGCTGGGCCCCTCCGAGGTGGCCGCCGTGCTCGGCAAGGACCAGGAGGAGACCCGCGCCCTGCTCTCCAGCGCCGCCTGTGAGGTGGAGCGGACCCGCGCGGCGCTCGCCGTCGTCGAGCTCGGCCACTGCCCGGTGGTCGCCCGGCTCGCGGGCGACACGCAGGTGCTGCTGTCCGCCGCTCTCCGCCGTGAGCTGGTGCGCCATGTGGACGACTGCCGCGAGTGCCGCCGGATGGCCGAGCGCGCCACGGCCGACGGGCCCTGGCCCGGTACGGCGGCCGCGCCCGCCGCGCTGCCGGTGGTGGAGGCCCCCCGCGCCGCCGTGCACGCCGCGCTGCTGAGCGCGCTGGGCGGACGGCCCGCCCGCGCGGCCGCCGGGCCCCGGTTCGACCGGCGCGGCTTTCCGCTGGAGCCCCAGGACCGGGCCGCCCGCCGCAGCCGGATGCGCAGCCGCGTGATGACCACGACGGTGGTCGCCACGGTCGTGGCGGCCCCGGTGCTCGCCCTCTGGGCCGCCTACCGGGGCGCCCCGCTCGCCGGTGACCAGCGCGACACGGACTCGGTGGCGGCCGCCGACGCGGACGGCGCGGACCAGGCCCCGGCCGGTCAGGACCGGCCCGCCCGGCGCTCGTACGAGCAGACCGGCGGCGCGCAGGACCGTTCCGGCACGCGGATCGGCTCCGGCCCGCGGAGCGCCAAGGCGGGCCGTGGAGCGTCGGATGTGTCGGTCGAGGTGATCGACGCGGACGGGACGGTGGAGCGGCCGGGGCACAAGGGCGGCGAGGCGTCCCGCCCGGACGGCTCCCCGGCCGGTGGCGGCCGCCCCGGGGACGGCTCCGGACCCTCCCGGCCCGCCCCGGGACCGGGACGGCTCACGGTCACGGCCCATCCCGAGGGCGATGTGACGGTCATCACCCTCACCGCGTCCGGCGGCTCACCGGTGCACTGGTCGGCCTCCGCCGGGGCGCCCTGGCTCCGGCTGAACCACACGGCCGGGGTGCTGCGGCCCGGCGACTCCACCACCATCACGGTCTCGGTGGACCACGATCGGGAGCCGGCCGGTCACTGGAGCGCGCGGGTCTCGGTGGACCCGGCGGGCGCGGTGGTGCTGATCGAGGGCCGGGGTACGTCCCCCGAGCCCACGCCCACCCCCACGGGCCCCTCCGACCAGCCGACCCCGGCCTCGAGCGACCCGACGCCGACGCCCTCCGGTCCGACCACCGCGAAGCGCTGACGCGATGCGCTCTCGCGTGGACCGGACACGTCAGCCGGACGGCGGCCCCGGACGCGCGTCGACGGCGGTTCCGGAGGCGTCGGACGGCGTGATCGGTCACCTCGACCGGTGGGCCTGGACGCGCCGACCGGCGGGTCCAGGGGTGTCCGCCGGGTCGTGATGCCCGCGGCGGGCTGCTCCCCTCCCCGCCCCTTCCCGAAACCGGGGCTCCGCCCCAGACCCCGAAGCCGGGGTTGTGCTCCGGGCGTCGGGCCGGGGTTGTGCCCCAGACCCCGGGGTCCAGGGGGCGGAGCCCCCTGGTTACGGGAAGGGGCGGGGAGGGGGAAGCATCGATATGCGGCTCCGCCGCGTGGCCCGCCGGACACCCCGTAGACGCGCCGGGTCGTGATGCCCGCGGCGGGCACGACGGTCCGCCCATGCCATCGGCACAGCCGCGTCAGTCGGCCGGATCGGCCGGATCCGCCGGATCGGCCAGGTCCGCCGAAGCGCCCGGATCCACCGGAGCGACCGGATCCACCGGAACCCCCGGGTCCGCCGGATGCGGTGCCAGCAGCGGCAGCGACGACGCCATGCGCTGCTCGCACAGCTCGGCCAGCCGGTCGTACCCGGCCTTGCCCATCAGTTCCGTGAGCTCCGGCCGGTACGACCGGAACACCGGCTCCCCGGCCCCGTGCGCCGAAGTGGCCGAGGTGCACCACCAGTGCAGATCGTGGCCGCCCGGCCCCCAGCCGCGCCGGTCGTACTCGGCGATGGTGATCCGCAGCACCCGGGTGTCGTCCGGCCGGTCGATCCAGTCGTAGGACCGGCGCACCGGCAGCTGCCAGCACACGTCCGGCTTGGTCTCCAGCGGTTCGCGCCCCTCCCGCAGCGCCAGGATGTGCAGCGCGCAGCCCGCGCCGCCCGCGAAGCCCGGCCGGTTCTGGAAGATGCACGAGCCCTTGTGGCGCCGGGTCTGCCGCTCGCCGTCCTCGTCCACCTGGACCCACCCCGAGGCGTGCCCCTCGTCGTGGAACTGCCAGATCTCCGGGGTCAGCCGGGCCATATGGCGTCCGACCCGCGCCTCGTCGTCCTCGTCGGAGAAGTGCGCGCCCAGCGTGCAGCAGCCGTCGCTGGCCCGCCCCGCCTGGATGCCCTGGCAGCCCTGGCCGAAGATGCAGCTCCACCGGGAGGTCAGCCAGGTCAGATCGCATCGGAAGAGCTGCTCGTCGTCGGCCGGATCGGGGAATTCGACCCATGCGCGGGCGAAGTCCAGGCCGACCTCGTCCTCGGGGCTCGGGGCGTCCTCGGTGCCCTCCGCCCCGGACGGCATCGGCTCCTCGGCCGCCCACTCCGGGGCGGCCTTCCGGCGTTTGTCCTGCTTCGCCTTTTTCGTCTTTGCCACGGTGCAAGGGTAGGCGCCTTCGGCGCGAAGCCGGAGGTGGGGACCGCACACGTCCCCGGCGCGGCTCCTGCGCGAGATCGCGGGGGACCTGTGCATGACACCGAGGTGGGCGCAGTAGCGTTCACGTTATGAGACTCGGTGTCCTCGACGTGGGTTCGAATACGGTTCATCTGCTCGTGATGGACGCCCACCCCGGCGCGCGCCCGCTGCCCGCGCATTCGCACAAGGCCGAGCTGCGGCTGGCCGAACTCATCGACGGGGCCGGTGCCATCGGCCCCGAGGGCGTCGACCGCCTGATCGCGGTGGTCCGGGAGGCGCTGGAGGCGGCCGAGGACAAGGGCGTCGAGGACGTCCTGCCGTTCGCGACCTCCGCCGTCCGCGAGGCGTCCAACGCCGATGAGGTCCTGGCCCGGGTCGCCGAGGAGACCGGCGTACGGCTCCAGGTGCTCAGCGGCGCGGACGAGGCGCGGCTCACCTTCCTGGCGGCCCGCCGCTGGTTCGGCTGGTCCGCGGGGAAGCTGCTGGTCCTGGACATCGGCGGCGGTTCGCTGGAGATCGCGTACGGCATGGACGAGGAGCCCGACGCGGCGGTCTCGCTGCCGCTGGGGGCGGGCCGGCTGACCGCTTCCTGGCTGCCCGGCGATCCGCCCGACCCGGCGGACGTACGGGCCCTGCGGCGCCACGTGCGGACCGAGATCGCCCGGAGTGTCGGCGATTTCAGCCGTCACGGGACGCCGGACCATGTGGTGGCCACCTCCAAGACCTTCAAGCAACTGGCCAGGATCACCGGCGCCGCACGCTCCGCCGAGGGGCTGTACGTGGAGCGCCGGCTCACCCGCCGGGCACTGGAGGAGTGGGTGCCCAAACTGGCCGCCATGCCCACCCGGGAGCGGGCCGAGCTGCCCGGCGTCTCCGAGGGCCGGGCCGGGCAGCTCACGGCCGGGGCGCTGGTGGCGGAGGCCGCCATGGACCTGTTCGACGTGGACCAGCTCGAGATCTGCCCGTGGGCGCTGCGCGAGGGCGTGATCCTCCGCCGCCTGGACCATCTGCCCACCTGACCTGAGGAGCGTGACCGAGGCCGGAAAGCGGCGGCCGTTCCGCCGCGATGGCCGCCGCGGTTCGGTTACGGAGAGCAGCCGCCGTACGCTGTCCCTCGTGACAGAGCCAGTGGTGCGCATCCCGGATGCGAAGGTCGCGCTGTCCACAGCCTCGGTCTATCCGGAGTCGACGGCGACGGCCTTCGAGATCGCGGCACGCCTGGGCTACGACGGCGTCGAGGTCATGGTGTGGACCGATCCGGTCAGCCAGGACATCGAGGCGCTGCGTCGGCTCTCGGACTACCACCAGGTGCCGATCCTCGCCGTGCACGCCCCCTGTCTGCTGATCACCCAGCGGGTCTGGTCGACCGACCCGTGGGTGAAGCTCCAGCGGGCGAGGGCGGCCGCCGAGAAGCTCGACGCGTCCACCGTCGTGGTCCACCCGCCGTTCCGATGGCAGCGGGCCTACGCCCGCGAGTTCGTCCGCGGAATCTGGCGGATGGCGGACGAGACCGATGTGCGGTTCGCGGTCGAGAACATGTACCCGTGGCGCTATCGCGACCGCGAGATGCTCGCGTACGCCCCGGGCTGGGACGTCACCCAGGACGACTACCGCCACTTCACGATCGACCTGTCGCACACCGCCACCGCCCGTACGGACGCGCTGGGGATGGTGGACCGTATGGGCGACCGGCTGGCCCATCTCCACCTCGCGGACGGCCAGGGCTCCAACAAGGACGAGCACCTGGTGCCGGGGCGCGGCACCCAGCCCTGCGCCGAGCTGCTGGAACGGCTCGCGGCCGGCGGTTTCGACGGCAATGTGGTCGTCGAGGTCAACACCCGGCGTGCCATGTCCACGACCGAGCGCGAGGCCGATCTGGCGGAGGCCCTGGCCTTCACCCGGCTGCACCTCGCCTCGTCGACCCCGTCCACCCGGCCGAGCAGGGCGGTGCCCGGTTCATGACCGCCGCCGCATCCGGGTCCGCCACACCCCCGCGCAAGCGCGGCCGCCCGGCCCGTACGAGCGCCTCCGACGGTCCCGCCGCCCGCGACCGGATCCTGATCGCGGCGCGCAACGAGTTCGCCGAGCGCGGCTACGACAAGACCTCGATCCGCGGCATCGCCAAGGCCGCCGAGGTGGACCCGGCGCTGGTCCACCACTACTTCGGCACCAAGGAGCAGGTCTTCGAGGCCGCCATCGAGCTGATCTTCGCCCCCGCCATGGGCGTCCCGGACGCGGTGCACGGCAGCCCGGAGGGCGCGGGCGAGCGGATGGCCCGCTATATGTTCGGCGTCTGGGAGAACCCGGTCAGCAGGCTGCCGCTGCTCGCCGTGATGCGCTCGGCGCTGACCAACGAGACCGCCGCCGCGGTGCTGCGCGGCATGATCGAGCGCCGGGTGCTGCTGCGGATGGCGGGTGAGCTGGACGTCCCGAACCCCGAGTTCCGGGCCCAGCTCGCGGCCGGGCACCTGATCGGGATCGCGATGCTGCGGTATGTGATCCGGATGGAGCCGATGGCCTCGGCGGAGACGGACGACATCGTGGCCATGGTGGGGCCGACCCTCCAGCGCTATCTGACCGAAAGCTGAATCGAAATCCCCGCCGGCCGGGCATGAACGGGCCGATCGCTGACCGAGAGCTGATCGGTCCGTTCCGCTCAGTGACCCGGCCGTCTCTGGATCCGGACGGACCATCCGGATCCGTGGACACAGGCGTAGGCTCGGGAGACTCCGATCCGATCCGCAGGACGCACGTATCACGAGGGAGCCGAGCACCGTGCCCGAGCTGAGGTCTCGCACCGTCACCCACGGCCGCAACATGGCGGGCGCCCGCGCCCTTATGCAGGCTTCCGGCGTAGCACGCGAGGACTTCGGCAAGCCGATCGTCGCCGTGGCCAACAGCTTCACCGAGTTCGTCCCCGGCCACACCCACCTCCAGCCGGTCGGCCGGATCGTCAGCGAGGCGATCCACGCGGCGGGCGGCATTCCGCGCGAGTTCAACACCATCGCCGTGGACGACGGCATCGCCATGGGCCACGGCGGGATGCTCTACAGCCTCCCCTCCCGCGACCTGATCGCCGACTCCGTGGAGTACATGGTCGAGGCGCACTGCGCCGACGCGCTGATCTGCATCTCCAACTGCGACAAGATCACCCCCGGGATGCTGATGGCCGCGATGCGGCTCAACATCCCGACCGTCTTCGTCTCCGGCGGCCCCATGGAGGCGGGCCGGGCCACGCTCGTCGACGGCACCGTCCGCAAGCTGGACCTGATCAACGCGATCTCGGACGCGGTCAACGAGAACGTCTCGGACGAGGACATCCTCCGCATCGAGAACAACGCCTGCCCGACCTGCGGCTCCTGTTCCGGCATGTTCACCGCCAACTCGATGAACTGCCTGACCGAGGCGATCGGCCTCTCCCTGCCGGGCAACGGTTCGGTGCTGGCCACCCACACCGCCCGCAAGGCGCTCTACGAGACCGCCGGCCGTACGGTCGTGGAGATCACCAAGCGCTACTACGAGCAGGACGACGAGACGGTTCTGCCGCGCTCCATCGGCTCCCGCGCCGCCTTCGAGAACGCCATGGCGCTCGACATCGCCATGGGCGGCTCGACCAACACGATCCTGCACCTGCTGGCCGCCGCCCAGGAGGCCGGTCTCGACTACGACCTCAAGGACATCGACGAGGTCTCCCGTCGGGTGCCGTGCCTCGCCAAGGTCGCCCCGAACGTCGCCCCCGGCGGCACGTACTACATGGAGGACGTGCACCGCGCGGGCGGCATCCCGGCGATCCTCGGCGAGCTGTTCCGCGGCGGGCTGCTGAACGAGGACGTCCACTCCGTGCACAGCTCCTCGCTCGCCGACTGGCTCAAGACCTGGGACGTGCGCGGCGGTTCGCCGTCCGCCGAGGCCGTCGAGCTGTGGCACGCGGCCCCCGGCTGCAAGCGCTCCGCCACCGCCTTCTCGCAGTCCGAGCGCTGGGACTCCCTGGACACGGACGCCGCCGGCGGCTGCATCCGCGACATGGAGCACGCGTACTCCAAGGACGGCGGGCTCGCCGTCCTCAAGGGCAATCTGGCCCTCGACGGCTGCGTGGTGAAGACGGCCGGCGTGGACGAGTCCATCTGGACCTTCGAGGGCCCGGCCGTGGTCTGCGAATCCCAGGAGGAGGCCGTCGAGCGGATCCTGGGCAAGCAGGTCAAGGAGGGCGACGTCGTCGTCATCCGCTACGAGGGCCCCAAGGGCGGCCCCGGGATGCAGGAGATGCTCTACCCGACCTCCTTCCTCAAGGGCCGGGGCCTGGGCAAGGCGTGCGCGCTGGTCACTGACGGCCGCTTCTCCGGCGGCACGTCGGGTCTCTCCATCGGCCACGCCTCGCCGGAGGCGGCGTCCGGCGGCACCATCGCCCTGGTCCGGGACGGCGACCGGATCCGCATCGACATCCCCGCCCGCTCCATCGACCTCCTGGTGAGCGAGGAGGAGTTGGCGGCCCGCCGCGAGGAGCTCGGCGGCGTCTACGCCCCGAAGAACCGCGAGCGCAAGGTGTCCACCGCGCTGCGCGCCTACGCGGCGATGGCCACCAGCGCCGACAAGGGCGCGGTCCGCGACATCAGCCGCCTGGGCTGACGTCGCGGGGCATCAGCCGCCCCGGGGGACGTCGCGCATCAGCCGCCCCGGCTGACGTCCATCCCGGACGCCTCCAGGGTGTCGTACCCGTAAACCGTGGTGAGGGCGTCCCCGCTCAGCGTCAGCTCGGCGGGGATGCCACCGGGGTCCGTCCGCGCCTTGGTCCGCCACAGCACCCGGCCGTCCCGGCGGTCCAGCGCGACCACCCGGCCCGCGGCGGTGGCCAGATACAGCGCGTTCCGGCGCCCGGACACTACGGGCGGGCCCAGCCACTCCACCTGCGTCGCCTTGCTCCACAGCCGCTTTCCGGCCGTGGTGACGGCGGTGACCTCGCCGTTCTGCCGGACGAAGTAGAGCGTGTCGCCCACCAGGGTGGGCGTGATCTGCTGGGCGGAGAGCCCCTCGGGCAGCCTCACCCGGCGCTCCCGTCCCCCGTCCGTGCCGAGGAAGAGCAGATCGGTGTAGTCGTCGGTGTCGTGGTCGCGCTGCTCCAGACAGAGCAGGTCGCCCGAGCGCTCGGCGAGGAAGGAGCCCATGGCGAGCGTGCCGATCCGCCGGGGTGTTCCCGTGGTGGGGGCGAGGGCGTAGAGCCGGCTCGGAGTGTTCGGGTCGCCCTGGTCCTCCAGCGTTTGGCAGTCGGCGAGGGGGCGTCCGGCCACCACCTCGGGGCCGCAGCTCAGCCCGTGGCCGACCCGGCGCGACCAGAGCGTGCCACCGGTGCGCACGTCCACCGCCTGGAAGGTCTCCTCGTCCCAGCTCTGGGTGAGCACGGCGGGGTGGCGGCCTCGCTGGAACACCGCGCCCTGGTACGCGCTGCCGATATCGGTCTTCCAGACCCGCTCCCCGTCGCTGGTGCGGTAGCCCTCCAGCCGGGCGGTGCCGTCCGACTTCTCCACGGTGCCCAGTACGAGACCGTCGGCCACTCCGATCAGCTCGCTCGGCTTCGCCGACCGGTGCCAGGCCACGTGCCCCCGGACGTCCAGCCGGGTCAGGGCGATCCCGGAACCACCGCAGTACAGATCCGTGCCCGAGGGCAGACAGCGGCGGCCGGTCGGCCCGCTGATCGAGCGCGGGGTGCCATCGCCCCTGGTCACGATGTCGGTGCCGGGCCCGGCGAGGGTGCGCTGCCAGGGGCGCCAGCCGGACGGGAGCGAGCCGTTCGCCGACGAGCGGGTGGTGGGGCGGGCGTCCGGCTCGCCCTCGGGTCCGGACCCGGCCCGGAGGACGACGATCGTTCCCACGACGACGGCGACCAGGCCCGCGGCGGCCGCGGCGGCCACCAGGGGGCGGCGCGTGAGGCGGGCGCGGCCCGGCGCCCGGCCGACTTCGGTCGGCGCGGCGGCGTCGCCTTCGTCGCCCTCGCCAGTGCCGCCGCCCGCGTCCGTGACGTCCTTACCGTCGTCGCCGTCCTTACCGCCGTCGTTGTCCTTACCGTCGTCACCGTCGTCCTCGGGCAGTGTCCGCAGCCGCTCCAGCAGCTCGTCAAGACCGGGGCGCGCGGACGGGTCCTTGCTCAGGCAGTCCGCGACCGCGTCCCGCAGCGGTCCGGTCACCGCGTCCAGCGCCGGGGGCTCGTACACCACGTGATAGGCGGTCATATACGGGCTGTCCGCGTCGAACGGGCTCTGGCCGGTCGCCGCGTACACCAGCACCGTCGCTAGCGAGAAGACATCGGACTCCGGTCCGACCTCGCGCGGATCGCGCAGTTGCTCCGGCGACATGAAGGGGGGCGTGCCCATGACCCGGCCGGTCATGGTCAGGGTCTGGTGGTCGGCCGCCCGGGAGATGCCGAAGTCGATGACGCGGGGGCCCTCGTCGGACAGCACGATGTTGGCCGGTTTCAGATCCCGGTGCACCACACCCGCCCGGTGGATGTCCCGTAGCGCCTCGACCAGCCCGATCGCCAGCCGCCGCAGCTCGGCGCCGCGCAGCGGACCGTCCGCCGCGACCTGCTCGGCGAGGGTGCGGCCGGGGACGTACGAGGTCGCCATCCACGGCAGGACGGCATCGGGGTCCGCGTCCACGACGGCCGCGGTGAACGCGCCGCTGACCCGCCGGGCGGCCGCGACCTCCTGGCGGAACCGCGCCCGGAACTCGTCGTCGTCGGCGAACTGCTGATGCACCACCTTCAGCGCCAGCCGCCGCCCCGACTGCGACCGGGCCAGATACACCGTGCCCATCCCGCCACGGCCGAGCCGCCGTTCGAGTGCGTAGCCTCCGATGGACTCCGGGTCCCCGGCGCGCAGTGCCATTCCTGTCTTCTCCCACCGACCCACGATCCGGCGGTCACTCTAGGCCCGGCTCGCGCCGGGGGCCCGTGGCGCCGCTCACCAACCGGCCGGATTCCGCCCGTCCACGGCGAAGAGCGTGCCGTCCGGGGCCGTCGCGAACACCTTGCCGTCCGCCACCACCGGCGCGGGCATCAGATCCAGGAAGCCCTGACCGGCCGCGCCCCCGCGTGAGCGGGTCTCGCCGATCACCTCGCCCCGCTGGGCGTCCACGGCCAGCAGTCGGCCGTCCGCCGCCGAGAAATACAGCCGGCCGTCCGCCGCCACCAGCGGCGAGGCGTTGGAGACCGAGGTCTCCAGGCGCCAGAGCCGCGCCCGCGCCGAGCCCTCGCGCGCGGTGTCGACGGCCACCAACCCGCCGTCCGTGCCCAGCACATACACCCGGTCGCCGCTGGTGACGGCGCTGAGCGCGGACACCGGCGCGGACAGCGCGACCCGCCGCGCCGCGCGCCGCTCCGGGTCGTAGCGGACCACGGCGGTGGTGCTGGTCCTGGCATCCGTCTCGGTCAGCAGCAGCACGCCACCGGGGCCGCTTCCGGCCGGGGTGAGGTTGCCGCTGAGCGAGGCGTGCCAGCGCGTCGTACCGCGCACCGTGTCCACCGCCGTGACCAGCGTGTGCGAGCCGTCGCCCGCGGTGGTCACGGCGTACGCGGTGCGGCCGTCGCCGTACGAGAAGAAGACGGGCCGGGCGTGGCCGGGCAGCCGATGGCTCCAACGCTCCTTGTTCGTCGCGCCGTTCACCGCCGTGACCGTGCCGTCCGGCGTGACCAGCAGCACGGTGTCGCCCGAGGAGTAGACCCCGCCCTGGTAGCGGGACACATCGCGGCTCCAGCGGACCCGGTGGGTCGTGGGGTCGAGCGCCCGCAGCCGCCCGCCGTCCGGGGACACCGTCCGCACCAGACCGCCCGCGACCACGGGGGCGGAGATCGTCGCGCCGTCCCCGGGGCGCGCCGCCGCGGACGGCCGCGACCAGACCACGCGCCCGTCGTCCGGATCGACCCGGGCGGTCTCGACTCCGCGCCGGGCGCAGTACAGCGCGCCCGCTCCGTACGAGCAGAACGCGGGCCGCGCCCCCGAGCCCGCGGCCGTTCCGGTGTCCAGCCCGGTCGTCCAGGGGCGCCACGCCTCCGCGGTCGCCGCGCTGATCCGCGGCCGGCCGCCGCCGGAGGAGTCCGTGCCGTCGAACGGGCGCAGTGCGACGACCGTGCCCGCGCCGAGCAGCACGACGGCCGCGAGCCCGGAGAGGGCCCACCGCCCGATCCCCCGGCGCCGCGCCCCGGGCTCGCTCGGCACCGACTCGGGCTGGTCCGCGGCCGGTTCCGGCCCGGGAGCCGCCTTCACATGCGTATCGGGAACCGCGGAATCGGGGGCCGCCGTATCGGGGGCCGCCGTTTCGGCAGGAGCCGCCTTCACATGCGTATCCACGGCGCCGTCGTCCTGCCCCCAGCGCACACCCGGCAGCGAGTGCGGCTCCGGCGTCCGCTGCTGCGGCACCAGCGGAACGGGCCCGCGCGGCACCGGCGACTGGAGTCCGTGGACGGCGCGCAGGACCGTCATCAGGGCGTCGGGCGTGGGGCGGTCCTCGGGGTTCTTGGCCAGACACCGCTCGACCAGCGGCAGCAGCTCGTCCGGCACCCCCGCCAGATCCGCCTCGTCGTGCACCACCTGGTACGCCACGATGTACGGACTCTCCGACTCGAACGGCCCCCGCCCGGTGGCCGCGTGCACCAGCACCGACCCCAGCGCGAACACATCCGCCGCCGGGCCCACCGCCCGCGGCCGCTGGAACTGCTCCGGCGCCATGAACGGCGGGGTGCCGATCACCTTCCCCGTCTCGGTGCGCAGTTCACTGTCGGACGGCCGGGAGATGCCGAAGTCGATGACCTTCGGGCCGTCCGCCGCGAGCAGCACATTGCTCGGCTTGAGATCGCGGTGCACCACGCCCGCCCGATGGATGTCCCGGAGCGCCTCGGCGAGCCCCGCCGCCAGTCGCACGGTCTCGTCCGGCGCCAGCGGGCCGCTCCGCTTGACGTGTTCGGCGAGGGTCGGGCCGGGGATGTAGAGGGTGGCCATCCAGGGCCTCGGCCCCTCCGGGTCGGCATCCACCACGGGCGCCGTGAACGCGCCGCTGACCCGCCGGGCGGCCGTCACCTCCTGCCGGAACCGCGCCCGGAACTCGGGGTCTTCGGCGAGCTCGGCATGGACGACCTTCACCGCGAGCCGCCGCCCCGAGGGCGAGCGGGCCAGATGGACCACGCCCATGCCGCCGGATCCGAGGCGCGCCTCGAGCCGGTACTGCCCGGCGTACTCCGGATCCTCCGCTTCCGGGCCCGTCCCGGCTCTGCGCACCGGCGGCATGCCCCACCCCCGTGAATTCGGCCGCATTCGCGACTCGGCGAGCCTAGTCGATGGCACGTGCGAGCCTTGTTAACCTCCGCATGTCGTGTCACTTCACACGACATGTGCACAACTTCGGAAAGAAGTTCAACGGGGGAGGGGCCGTCATGGCCATCGAAGAGACCGCGGAATCCGTAGCCACCACCGACGCCACGGACACCGTCGCGGACACTGTGGAAACCACCGCCGGAGCGATCACCTATCCGGTCGCGCCCGGCTACCAGGTGAACGTCCGCAGCGGGCCCGGCACCAACTACCGGCTCGTGAAGGTGCTGCCGTACAACAGCCGGGTCCCCATCCGCTGCCAGCGGCACGGCCAGAAGGTCTCGGGTCCGTACGGCACCTCGGACATCTGGGACAGCATCGCCCCGGGCCAGTACGTCTCCGACGCGTATGTGAAGACCGGCAGCGACGGCTTCGTCACCGTGCCCTGCGGCTGAGCCGTGCCCCGCGGCCGACCCACGGCCCGGAGCGCAGCCGGCCCCCGGCACCGCGAGTGCGGTGCCGGGGGCCGGGCGACGGACGGGGGTCTTCCCCTTATCCGGGGTCTCCCTCTTGTACGGGCGTCTCCCCCTTATACGGGTGCCGTTATGCCGGGACCCGCTCCTCGAGGGTGGCGTCCCGCTTGACCACCGCGTTGTGCCGCTCGGTCCAGGTGGCCAGCGCCATCTCGCAGGCGTGGTCCACATGGCGCAGCCCGGTCAGGTCGAGCTCCACCTCGCGCTCGCGGGGCAGCCCCTCCAGCTCGTCCAGCAGCTTGGGCAGCCGCAGGAAGGTCGCGTTGCCGCGCACCCGGACGTGCAGGGGCTGGTCGCCCTCCTCGTCCTCGCGCCCGGTGACCTCGACATGCACATGCGAGGTCTCCCAGGCGGTCTTGGCCACGGCCATCAGCAGACCGATGATCACGCCCTCGAACATATTGGTGATCACGATCGCGCCGGCGGTGACGATCAGGATGATCGCCTCACCCCGGTGGGCCTTCCACAGCGGCACCAGGTCCTTGGTCGGGATCAGCTTCCAGCCGGAGTACACCAGCACACCGGCGAGCGTCGCGATCGGGATGACGCCCAGGGCCGAGGGGAAGAGCACCGCGAAGACCAGCAGCCACACACCGTGCAGCACCCGCGACGCCTTCGTCTTCGCACCGGCCTGCACATTGGCCGAGCTCCGCACGATCACCGCGGTCATCGGCAGCGCGCCGAGGACACCGCACACCGTGTTGCCCGCGCCCTGCGCCATCAGCTCCTTGTCGTAGTCGGTGCGCGGCCCGTCGTGCAGCCGGTCCACGGCGGCGGCGCTGAAGAGGCTCTCGGCGGAGGCGATCAGCGTGAACGCGAGCACGGTGCCGATGACGCCCACCTCGGCGAGGGCCTGGAACTCACTGCCGCCGGGCGGCTGGACGGCGTCCAGCAGGCCCTTGACCTCGACCCGCGCGATCGGCAGGTCGAAGATCGCGGTGACGGCTGTGGCGAGCGCGACCGCCGCCAGCGGGCCGGGCAGCACCTTGGCGCCCTGGCGGAAACGCGGCCACAGCACCAGTACGACGATGGTCCCGGCACCCACGGCGACCGCCTTGAGGGCGTCCGCGGAACCGGCCACATCTCCGATGAGCTCCGGAATGTGGAAGATCTTGTCCAGTCCGCTGCTCGGCGCCTTGGCGTCGGCCAGCGCGTACAGCTGTCCGGCGATCAGCACCAGGCCGATGCCCGCGAGCATGCCCTGCACCACGGCGACGGAGATCGCCCGGAACCAGCGGCCGAGGCCGAGCGCGCCCATGGCCAGCTGGAGCAGTCCGGAGACGAGGACGAGGACGCCGAGCGCGGCGACGCCGTATTGCTCCACGGCCTCGTAGACCAGCACGGTCAGACCGGCGGCCGGGCCGGAGACCTGGAGGCTGCTGCCCGGCAGGAAGCCGGTGACCAGCCCGCCGACGATGCCGGTGATCAGGCCGAGTTCGGCCGGCACGCCGGAGGCGACCGCCACCCCCACGCACAGGGGGACGGCCACGAGGAAGACGACGAGAGAAGCGGTGAAGTCGGCGCGGAAGGTTCCGGCGCCGGATGAGCCTGAGGTGCCTCCGGCACCACGGAAACGGTCAAGGAGATTTCGCATGAGGGTTGCCTCCAGTGCGCCCCGTCACCGGCTCATGGGCAGGCGGGGGCACGGCATAGCGCTACGTCAGTGGGATCGATGGAATCGGTCGCTGGCGGTTGAGATCGCTTGCTGCGAGACGCGTGAAAAGCGTTGCGATGTGCGTGAGAGGGACCGCCGGGCTACGGCGGTGTAGCTCTCAGCAGCGGAAGATCTGGAGGATGACGGGCAGTTCGCCCGATCTCGACACCGGAACGGCTTGCCGTCCGGTGACCGGTGCGGAGATGGCGGTACGCGGCACCGGAACACCGGCATCGCAACCGCACACACATCCGTATTTGCCGCTCGGTGTGGGAGCGGAGAGCGGGGCCCTTCCGCGGAGCCCCTTGCAATCTTCAGTTCCGTGGTCGCCGTGCGCGGATACCCATGACTCGGTGGTCGGCCGCGGATCGGCTGGCGCGGTGGCACTGACCGTTTCGGGATGGATGACCTGCGCTGACGCGCAATCGGCGGCGATGAAGAGGGCAAGCAACACGGCAACCGCCGTTACCAGTGCGTGAGCGGTATGCCGGATCGTCCTCACCATCGCCCCCTTCCCGTACGTATAGACACCGAGCCCTATTGTGTCCATGAAGCCGTGACCATTTGCAAGTTGATATGTAACCAACTTGTGAACTCGGAGTCATCGAACAGGACTGTTTGGTTCCGGGCGCCCTGGTTGGCGCGGGCGCAAAGCGGCCTCCCCGTCGCGCCGGACGGCGCGTAAAAATTAATTCATCGAACGATGAATAAGAAATGCATAAAAGCCAGGAGGAATGGGCCACCCGTGCGAGGATGGCGGAGAAACACCTACGCAGCACCCGCACGGAACCGTACGCAGCACCCGCACGAGCCGCACAGGCATGAGGAGAGCCGCACCATGACGGAGAAGGTCGCCGTGCTCGGCACGGGAAAGATCGGCGAAGCCCTTCTCAGCGGAATGATCCGAGGCGGCTGGTCGCCGTCCGACCTGCTGGTCACGGCCCGCCGCCCCGAGCGCGCCGCGGAGCTCCGGTCGCGCTACGGCGTCGAGGCCGTCTCCAACGCCGAGGCCGCCAAGGCCGCCGACACCCTCATCCTCACCGTCAAACCTCAGGACATGGGCGCCCTGCTCGATGAGCTCGCCCCGCACGTTCCCGCCGACCGGCTGGTCGTCTCCGGCGCAGCCGGCATCCCCACCTCCTTCTTCGAGGCGCGCCTGGCCGCCGGCACCCCGGTCGTCCGGGTCATGACCAACACCCCGGCGCTGGTCGACGAGGCCATGTCCGTCATCTCGGCGGGCAGCCACGCCACCGAGGAGCACCTCGCCCACACCGAGGCGATCTTCGGCGGCGTCGGCAAGACGCTCCGCGTCCCCGAGTCCCAGCAGGACGCCGCGACGGCGCTCTCCGGCTCCGGCCCGGCCTACTTCTACTTCCTGGTCGAGGCGATGACCGACGCGGGCATCCTGCTGGGCCTGCCCCGCGACAAGGCCCATGACCTGATCGTCCAGGCCGCCATCGGCGCCGCGGTGATGCTGCGCGACAGCGATCAGCACCCGGTCAAGCTGCGCGAGGCCGTGACCTCCCCGGCGGGCACCACCATCAACGCCATCCGCGAACTGGAGAGCCACGGAGTGCGCGCCGCGCTGATCGCCGCGCTGGAGGCGGCCCGCGACCGCAGCCGCGAACTCGCCTCCGGCAACAGCTGACGGAGAGCCGCTCCGCTCAGGCGGGTGGCAGCAGCCCGACCGCCGCATACGCCTCGTCCACCCGGGGCCGGGCCAGCCCACGCGCCCGCTCGGCCCCGGCCCGCAGCACCCCGTCCACATACGACGGATCGGCGCACAGCTCGGCGTGCCGGGCCTGGAGCGGACGCAGCACCTCCAGCACCGCCTCCGCCGTCGCCCCCTTCAGCGCCCCGTACGAGGAGAACTCCTCGGCCAGCACCTCCGGCTTGCCATCGGTGCACGAGGCGAGCACATCCAGCAGATTGGCCACCCCCGGCTGCTCCGTCCGGTCGTACCGCACCTCGGTGCCGCTGTCCGTGACCGCCCGCATGATCTTCTTCCGCACCGCATCCGGCTCGTCGAGCAGATAGACGATGCCTGCCGTCTCCGCGTGCGACTTCCCCATCTTCGAGGTCGGGTCCTGCAGATCCATCACCCGCGCCGAGACCCGCGGACTGGTGGCCCGGGGCACGGTGAAGACCGGTCCGTACCGCTGGTTGAACCGCTGCGCCAGATCCCGGGCCAGCTCCACGTGCTGCGTCTGGTCCTCGCCGACCGGCACCTCGTGCGTTCCGTAGACGAGGATGTCGGCGGCCATCAGCGCCGGATAGGTGAGCAGCGACAGCCGTACGCTCCCCCCTCTCGCCCGCTCCCGCGCGGACTTCTCCTTGTACTGGATCATCCGCCGCATCTCGCCGTCGGTGGCCGTGCACTCCATGAGATAGGACAGCCGCGCGTGCTCATCCACATGGCTCTGCACGAACAGCGTGCAGAGCTCGGGGTCGAGCCCCGAGGCCAGCAGCAGCGTGGCGGCCTGCCGGGTGAGCCGCCGCACCCGCGCCGGATCGTGCTCCACCGTGAGCGCGTGCAGATCGACGACGCAGAACAGCGCGTCGGCGCGGTGCTGGTCCTCCTGAACCCACCGGCGTACGGCCCCGAGGTAGTTGCCGAGGGTCAGATGCCCGCTCGGTTTGATCCCACTGAAGATCCGGCGCCGTGCCGTCTTCGTCTCTGTCATCTCTCCGCGTCTCCCGCTGTGTCGGGACCGCCGACCCGGCCGGCCGGGCTTCGCGGGAGGGAGAAACGCGAACGGCCGCCGGAGCGGCGGCCGTGGTTGCGCATGTGCTGATAGGGCGGCCGCCGTCAGGCGGCCCACCACCGTGGGTGTACACATGCGCTCGTCATGCCATAGACAGTACGCCCCGACGCGGGGGCCGGCCATGGGTTTGGTGGTCCTCGGGGCGTCGTGTACTGTTCACCGAGTTGCCACGGAGCCCTGCGGGGAAACGCGACGACCACTCGAGCCGCACCTGCGGCAAACCACTCTTGCACGGCCCCTCATCGGGATGGATTTCGGCATGCCGGAATTCGGACCGGGGAACTCGATTATGAGCATCCGGGGGAATCCGCTAAAGTAGTGGACACGCCGGAAGGCGCGAAAGACCCCGCTCCAGCAGGGGGCCGGAAACGGAATTCGGATCGGAAACGACCGGAAATCGGATCTGGTAAGGTTGGAAACACCGAAGGGAAGCGCCCGGAGAAGCCGGTGAAACGGTTTCGAAGGAAGCGTCCGTTTCTTGAGAACTCAACAGCGTGCTAAAAGTCAACGCCAGATATGTTGATACCCCGTCCTTCTTGGACGAGGTTCCTTTGAAGAAACACAACAGCGAGGACGCTGTGGACGGTCCGGGTTATTCCTCCGGTTCCGTTCCGCTCTCGTGATGTGTTGCCGGGATAGCCCGGAAGCATTCACGGAGAGTTTGATCCTGGCTCAGGACGAACGCTGGCGGCGTGCTTAACACATGCAAGTCGAACGATGAACCGGTTTCGGCCGGGGATTAGTGGCGAACGGGTGAGTAACACGTGGGCAATCTGCCCTGCACTCTGGGACAAGCCCTGGAAACGGGGTCTAATACCGGATATGACTACCGACCGCATGGTCTGGTGGTGGAAAGCTCCGGCGGTGCAGGATGAGCCCGCGGCCTATCAGCTTGTTGGTGGGGTGATGGCCTACCAAGGCGACGACGGGTAGCCGGCCTGAGAGGGCGACCGGCCACACTGGGACTGAGACACGGCCCAGACTCCTACGGGAGGCAGCAGTGGGGAATATTGCACAATGGGCGCAAGCCTGATGCAGCGACGCCGCGTGAGGGATGACGGCCTTCGGGTTGTAAACCTCTTTCAGCAGGGAAGAAGCGCAAGTGACGGTACCTGCAGAAGAAGCGCCGGCTAACTACGTGCCAGCAGCCGCGGTAATACGTAGGGCGCAAGCGTTGTCCGGAATTATTGGGCGTAAAGAGCTCGTAGGCGGCTTGTCGCGTCGGATGTGAAAGCCCGGGGCTTAACCCCGGGTCTGCATTCGATACGGGCAGGCTAGAGTTCGGTAGGGGAGATCGGAATTCCTGGTGTAGCGGTGAAATGCGCAGATATCAGGAGGAACACCGGTGGCGAAGGCGGATCTCTGGGCCGATACTGACGCTGAGGAGCGAAAGCGTGGGGAGCGAACAGGATTAGATACCCTGGTAGTCCACGCCGTAAACGTTGGGAACTAGGTGTGGGCGACATTCCACGTTGTCCGTGCCGCAGCTAACGCATTAAGTTCCCCGCCTGGGGAGTACGGCCGCAAGGCTAAAACTCAAAGGAATTGACGGGGGCCCGCACAAGCGGCGGAGCATGTGGCTTAATTCGACGCAACGCGAAGAACCTTACCAAGGCTTGACATACACCGGAAACACTCAGAGATGGGTGCCCCCTTGTGGTCGGTGTACAGGTGGTGCATGGCTGTCGTCAGCTCGTGTCGTGAGATGTTGGGTTAAGTCCCGCAACGAGCGCAACCCTTGTTCTGTGTTGCCAGCATGCCTTTCGGGGTGATGGGGACTCACAGGAGACTGCCGGGGTCAACTCGGAGGAAGGTGGGGACGACGTCAAGTCATCATGCCCCTTATGTCTTGGGCTGCACACGTGCTACAATGGCCGGTACAATGAGCTGCGAAGCCGTGAGGTGGAGCGAATCTCAAAAAGCCGGTCTCAGTTCGGATTGGGGTCTGCAACTCGACCCCATGAAGTCGGAGTCGCTAGTAATCGCAGATCAGCATTGCTGCGGTGAATACGTTCCCGGGCCTTGTACACACCGCCCGTCACGTCACGAAAGTCGGTAACACCCGAAGCCGGTGGCCCAACCCTTGTGGAGGGAGCCGTCGAAGGTGGGACTGGCGATTGGGACGAAGTCGTAACAAGGTAGCCGTACCGGAAGGTGCGGCTGGATCACCTCCTTTCTAAGGAGCACATGGCCGACTGCAAGCAAGTGTCTTGCACGGTTGCTCATGGGTGGAACGTTGACTATTCGGCACACTTGACCTGCTCTGGTCGCTAGTACTGCTTCGGCGTGGAACGTGAGATGGAGGGTTGAGGGTGTCGGGCACGCTGTTGGGTGTCTGAGGGTACGGGCCATGGGTCTGTCCTTCGGGCCGGTCCCGGTGTACTGCACGGTGAGTGTGGGTGACGGGGTACGGGTCGTTGTTTGAGAACTGCACAGTGGACGCGAGCATCTGTGGCCAAGTTTTTAAGGGCGCACGGTGGATGCCTTGGCACCAGGAACCGATGAAGGACGTGGGAGGCCGCGATAGGCCCCGGGGAGCTGTCAACCGAGCTGTGATCCGGGGGTGTCCGAATGGGGAAACCCGGCAGTCGTCATGGGCTGTCACCCATACCTGAACACATAGGGTATGTGGAGGGAACGCGGGGAAGTGAAACATCTCAGTACCCGCAGGAAGAGAAAACAACCGTGATTCCGGGAGTAGTGGCGAGCGAAACTGGATGAGGCTAAACCGTATGTGTGTGATACCCGGCAGGGGTTGCGCATGCGGGGTTGTGGGTTCGTACTTCAGTCGTCTGCCGGCGGCTGGGTGAGTCAGAAATTGTTGATGTAGGCGAAGGGCATGCGAAAGGCCCGGCGTAGAGGGTAAGACCCCCGTAGCTGAAATGTCAGCAACTTGCTTGTGCGATACCCAAGTAGCACGGGGCCCGAGAAATCCCGTGTGAATCTGGCGGGACCACCCGCTAAGCCTAAATATTCCCTGGTGACCGATAGCGGATAGTACCGTGAGGGAATGGTGAAAAGTACCGCGGGAGCGGAGTGAAATAGTACCTGAAACCGTGTGCCTACAAGCCGTGGGAGCGTCGCCGTGTTCTTTGGAGCACGGTCGTGACTGCGTGCCTTTTGAAGAATGAGCCTGCGAGTTTGCGGTGTGTTGCGAGGTTAACCCGTGTGGGGAAGCCGTAGCGAAAGCGAGTCCGAATAGGGCGGTTTAGTAGCGCGCTCAAGACCCGAAGCGGAGTGATCTAGCCATGGGCAGGTTGAAGCGGAGGTAAGACTTCGTGGAGGACCGAACCCACCAGGGTTGAAAACCTGGGGGATGACCTGTGGTTAGGGGTGAAAGGCCAATCAAACTCCGTGATAGCTGGTTCTCCCCGAAATGCATTTAGGTGCAGCGTCGTGTGTTTCTTGCCGGAGGTAGAGCACTGGATAGGCGATGGGCCCTACCGGGTTACTGACCTTAGCCAAACTCCGAATGCCGGTAAGTGAGAGCGCGGCAGTGAGACTGTGGGGGATAAGCTCCATGGTCGAGAGGGAAACAGCCCAGAGCATCGACTAAGGCCCCTAAGCGTACGCTAAGTGGGAAAGGATGTGGAGTCGCAGAGACAACCAGGAGGTTGGCTTAGAAGCAGCCATCCTTGAAAGAGTGCGTAATAGCTCACTGGTCAAGTGATTCCGCGCCGACAATGTAGCGGGGCTCAAGCGTACCGCCGAAGTCGTGTCATTGCAGCATGACCCCTAACGGGGGCTGTGATGGGTAGGGGAGCGTCGTGTGCCGGGTGAAGCAGCCGTGTAAGCGAGTTGTGGATGGTTCACGAGTGAGAATGCAGGCATGAGTAGCGATACACACGTGAGAAACGTGTGCGCCGATTGACTAAGGGTTCCTGGGTCAAGCTGATCTGCCCAGGGTAAGTCGGGACCTAAGGCGAGGCCGACAGGCGTAGTCGATGGACAACCGGTTGATATTCCGGTACCCGCTTTGAAGCGTCAACGCTGAATCAGGCGATGCTAAGGCCGTGAAGCCGCCCTGGATCCTTCGGGTGAAGGGGAGTGGTGGAGCCGCCGGACCAGACTTGTAGTAGGTGAGTGATGGGGTGACGCAGGAAGGTAGTCCAGCCCGGGCGGTGGTTGTCCCGGGGTAAGGGTGTAGCCCGAGGGGTAGGTAAATCCGTCCCTCATTTAAGGGTGAGACCTGATGCCGAGCCGATTGTGGTGAAGTGGATGATCCTATGCTGTCGAGAAAAGCCTCTAGCGAGTTTCATGGCGGCCCGTACCCTAAACCGACTCAGGTGGTCAGGTAGAGAATACCGAGGCGTTCGGGTGAACTATGGTTAAGGAACTCGGCAAAATGCCCCCGTAACTTCGGGAGAAGGGGGGCCATTGCTGGTGATGGGATTTTCTCCTTGAGCTGGTGGTGGCCGCAGAGACCAGCGAGAAGCGACTGTTTACTAAAAACACAGGTCCGTGCGAAGCCGTAAGGCGATGTATACGGACTGACGCCTGCCCGGTGCTGGAACGTTAAGGGGACCGGTTAGTGGGGTTTCGATCCCGCGAAGCTGAGAACTTAAGCGCCAGTAAACGGCGGTGGTAACTATAACCATCCTAAGGTAGCGAAATTCCTTGTCGGGTAAGTTCCGACCTGCACGAATGGCGTAACGACTTCTCGACTGTCTCAACCATAGGCCCGGTGAAATTGCATTACGAGTAAAGATGCTCGTTTCGCGCAGCAGGACGGAAAGACCCCGGGACCTTTACTATAGCTTGATATTGGTGTTCGGTTCGGCTTGTGTAGGATAGGTGGGAGACTGTGAAGCATTGACGCCAGTTAGTGTGGAGTCGTTGTTGAAATACCACTCTGGTCGTGCTGGATGTCTAACCTGGGTCCGTGATCCGGATCAGGGACAGTGTCTGGTGGGTAGTTTAACTGGGGCGGTTGCCTCCTAAAGGGTAACGGAGGCGCCCAAAGGTTCCCTCAGCCTGGTTGGCAATCAGGTGTTGAGTGTAAGTGCACAAGGGAGCTTGACTGTGAGACCGACGGGTCGAGCAGGGACGAAAGTCGGGACTAGTGATCCGGCGGTGGCTTGTGGAAGCGCCGTCGCTCAACGGATAAAAGGTACCCCGGGGATAACAGGCTGATCTTCCCCAAGAGTCCATATCGACGGGATGGTTTGGCACCTCGATGTCGGCTCGTCGCATCCTGGGGCTGGAGTCGGTCCCAAGGGTTGGGCTGTTCGCCCATTAAAGCGGTACGCGAGCTGGGTTTAGAACGTCGTGAGACAGTTCGGTCCCTATCCGCTGTGCGCGTAGGAGTCTTGAGAAGGGCTGTCCCTAGTACGAGAGGACCGGGACGGACGAACCTCTGGTGTGCCAGTTGTTCTGCCAAGGGCATGGCTGGTTGGCTACGTTCGGGAGGGATAACCGCTGAAAGCATCTAAGCGGGAAGCCTGCTTCGAGATGAGGGCTCCCACCCACGTGATGGGTTAAGGCTCCCAGTAGACGACTGGGTTGATAGGCCAGATATGGAAGCCGGGTGACCGGTGGAGTTGACTGGTACTAATAGGCCGAGGGCTTGTCCTCAGGTGCTCGCGTCCACTGTGTTGGTTCTGAAGCAATGAACCGTTTGACCCCCATGTGTATGGGTTGGGTCCGGTGTTTGTTTCATAGTGTTTCGGTGGTCATAGCGTTAGGGAAACGCCCGGTTACATTCCGAACCCGGAAGCTAAGCCTTTCAGCGCCGATGGTACTGCAGGGGGGACCCTGTGGGAGAGTAGGACGCCGCCGAACAAATTTTACGAAAAGCCCGGTTGGGAGCTTCGGCTCTCAACCGGGCTTTTCTCATGTCTGTTTGTAGGCTGACCGCATGCGCTATGACCTGGTCATCTTCGACAACGACGGAGTGCTCGTCGACAGCGAGCCCATCTCCAACCGGCTTCTCGCCGCCTACCTCACGGAGTTGGGACACCCCACCAGCTACGAGGACTCCATACGCGACTACATGGGCTCCGCCATGCATCGCATCCACGACCTGGTCCTCGAGCGCTCGGGCCGTCGGCTTCCACCGGACTTCGACACCACCTTCCACGGCCGGGTCTTCGACGCCTTCCGCCGCGAGCTGCGGCCGGTGGCCGGTGTGGCCGAGGTTCTGGAGAAGCTGCGGGCCGACGGCGTTCCGTACTGCGTCGCCTCCTCCGGCAGCCACGAGCGCATCCGCGTCGCCCTCCGCACGACCGGGCTGTACGACCTCTTCGGCGAGGACCACATCTTCAGCTCCG
This sequence comes from Streptomyces yongxingensis, assembly GCF_055597465.1. Taxonomy (NCBI): domain Bacteria; kingdom Bacillati; phylum Actinomycetota; class Actinomycetes; order Kitasatosporales; family Streptomycetaceae; genus Streptomyces; species Streptomyces yongxingensis. Next base: position 5,240,200 of record NZ_CM145717.1, on the reverse strand, counting down.
AGGACGTGGGCCGGGGCAAGCCCGCCCCGGATCTGTTCCTGCACGCGGCCGAGCGCATGGGTGTGGCGCCCGAGCGCTGTGCCGTCGTCGAGGACAGCCCGCTCGGGGTCCAGGCCGCCCTGACCGCCGGGATGGATGTGTACGGCTACACGGCCATGACACCCGCCGCCAAACTCTCCACGGCCCGGGGCCTCTTCACGCGGATGGCCGAACTGCGAGAACTGCTCACCTCTACCCACAAGTAGTCCGGGGCCGTACGCTCCACGGCCATGACGGATTCGCGCCCGAGCCGCCGGCTCCGGCAAGGTCGGGCCTCATTGGCCATCAGCTTCTTCGTCCAGGGCGCGATCTTCGCTCTGCTGGTGACGCGCATACCCGCGCTCCAGGACCGGTACGGGATATCCGATGGGCTGCTGCCCCTCTTCCTGGCCGCCGTGCCGATCCTCGCCGGGGTGGGCAGCGTCGGCACCGAGCACCTCGTCAAGCGGATGCGCCCGGGGCTGGTCCTCCGCGCGGTGCAGCCCATCGTCTCCCTCGCCCTGCTGTCCGCCGGATCGGGGACGACGGTGTGGCAGCTCGCGCTGGCACTCGCCGTGTTCGGGCTGACGGTCGGGGCGCTCGACGCGTCGATGAACATGCTCGGGGTGAGCCTCCAGCGCGCGTACGGGCGCAGCATCATGCTCGGCTTCCACGGCGCGTACAGCCTGGGCGGGATCGCCGGGGCCTCGCTCGCCTGGGCGGGGGCGCACTGGGACCTGCCGCTGCCCACGCTCTACGCGCCGCTGGTGGCCGTTCTGGTGCCCGTCGCGCTGATCGCCGGCCGCTGGTACGTCGACCACCAGGGCGCCGAGCCGACCGAACTGGCGAAGGACGAGACCACCGTGAGCATGCGGGCGCTGCTGCCGCTCTGTCTCGTCATGGCCTTCGCCTACATCGGCGACTCCACCGTCTCCAACTGGAGCGCCAAGTACCTGGAGGACGTGCTGCACAGCTCCGAGCAGCTTGCCACGGTCCCGTACAACGTCTATATGGTCACCACCCTCCTCGGCCGCTCCTTCGGCGACCTCGGGGTGCGGCGGTTCGGCGCGGTCACCGTGGTCCGGGCCGGGGCGCTGCTCGCGGGCGGCGGCTTCGCGGTGGTCGCGACGGCGCCCGGCGCCTGGGTGGGGATGGCCGGGTTCACGCTGCTGGGGCTCGGGTTGTGCGTGCTGGTGCCGCAGACCTTCGCGGCCGCGGGGCGGCTCTTCCCCGGGGCGTCCGACGCCGCCGTCGCACGCCTCAACATCTTCAACTACGTGGGCTTCCTCATCGGCTCCCCGCTCGTCGGCGCGCTGGGCGGGGCGTGGAACTACCGTGCGGCGATGCTGGTGCCGATGGCGCTCGTGCTGATGACGATCCGGTACGCGAGGTCGTTCAGCCCTGTACCAGCCGGATACGGTGACGGGCATGAGCGGCCGCGCACAGTTGATGTGGGATGAGGAAGTAACCGGATACGACTTCGGCGCCGGGCATCCGATGGACCCGGTGCGGTTGGCGCTGACCATGCGGTTGGTGCAGGCGTACGGGCTGGACCGGGCGGTCCGGGTGGTGGCCGCCAAGGCGGCCGGGGAGTCGACGCTGCGCCTGGTCCACGGGCAGGAGTACATCGAGGCGGTACGCCGCGCCTCGGCCGCCCCGGAGGCGGCGGACGGCTCGTACGGCCTCGGGACGATCGACGATCCGGCCTTCGCGGGGATGCACGAGGCGTCCGCGCTGATCGCCGGGCAGTCGGTGGGCGCGGCCGAGGACGTCTGGCGCGGGGAGGCGCTGCACGCGGTGAACTTCGCGGGCGGGCTGCACCACGCGATGCCCCGGGGCGCGTCCGGGTTCTGCATCTACAACGACGCGGCGCTGGCGATCGCGCGGCTGCTGGAGCTGGGGGCGGAGCGGGTCGCGTACGTGGATGTGGACGTCCACCACGGGGACGGGGTGCAGGCGGCCTTCTGGGACGATCCCCGGGTGCTGACGATCTCGCTGCACGAGCACCCGCGGACGCTGTTCCCGCAGACCGGCTGGCCGGAGGAGGCGGGCGGGGAGGGCGCCGGGGGATCGGCGGTCAATCTGGCGCTGCCGGCCGGGACCTCGGACGCGGGCTGGCTGCGGGCCTTCCACGCGGTGGTGCCGGAGCTGCTGGCGGCCTTCCGCCCGCAGGTGCTGGTGACCCAGCACGGCGCGGACACCCATGTCGAGGACCCGCTGGCCCACTTGGCGGTGACCGTCGACGCGCAGCGGGCGGTCGCCGAGAGCTGTCACCGGCTGGCGCACGAGCACGCGGACGGGCGCTGGGTCGCGCTCGGGGGCGGCGGCTACGCGGTGGTGGACGTGGTGCCGCGGTCCTGGACGCATCTGGTCGCGATCGCGGCGGGGCGGCCGGTGGAGGCCACCGCGCCGGTGCCGGAGGAGTGGCGGCAGGAGGTGTACCGGCGGACCCGGATGGACGCGCCGCGGCGGATGACGGACGGGCGGGAGCCGGACTGGCAGGACTTCCACGAGGCCGGGTACGACCCCGCGGACCGGCTGGACCAGGCGATCCTGGCGACGCGCCGGGCGGTCTTCCCGCACCACGGGCTGCTGCCGTAAACCCGTTGGCCAGGGGTGAAGCTCCTGCCACGCGGTGGACACCCCGTGGCGGCCGTTACGCCAACCGTGGGGTCTGCCCGCGTATCCGGGCGGCCGAGGGGGTGGGTCCGCCAGCATCGGTGGCGTGTTGAGTACCGGGGCGCTGCGCGCGCATCTGCTGGCGGCGCGGCTCGCCGGGCCCGTGGCGACGAGCCGGGAGGAGAGCCTGCGCCGCTATCGGCTTTTCGCGGCCCGGGACCCCCGGGTGCTGCTCGGGTTGGAGCCCGAATACGACTGGTCCTTTATGGAATTGCTCTGCCTGATGGGCGAGAAATGCGGGGTTTCGGTCGACCCGGCCAACGTTTCGGGGCCGGATGTGATCGATCCGGAGCTGACGATCGCCGCGCTGGACGCCTTCGCGGACCGGCTGCGCGGTGCCGCCCGGGACCGGCTCCCGGTGCTCCTCGGCACCGGCCATCCCCACCGTCTCCTCGGCTTCTACGCCGCGTTGGCGTCGGCGCTCTCGGCGGCGGGCTGCCGTGTCCTCACTCCCGCGCAGGGTAGATGTATCGACATAACGACGCGGTTCGGCGTACGTACCCACCGGCTCGCCTACGTACGAGGTGTCGCGATGGTGCGGGCGCCCGGCGCTCGGCCGGCCGCCAGTGAGCCGGGCGCCCACACCCATTCGCCGCTCCCGGTTCGGGTCGCCCTCGGCCGTGCCGCGGAGTCCGGCGGGCCCCTGCCGGGGCTCGTCATCGGGGACCACGGATGGGTCTGCGGAGCAGGTCAGCTGGGCTTTGAGGCCATCGGGTTAGGGGACACGGACGATCCCGCGCTGTTCGTCGGGGAGGCCGAGGGGCGGGTGTCCGTCGCCGTTCCGCTTGATGACGGTGTGCGGTCTGGTTACTACCGGCCGATTACTCGCTATGTACTCAATCGAGCGTGTCTGTCACAGTAGGCGTCCGATCGCTACTCCTCTTCCCCACTTGCATCACCCGCCCCTAATCTGGGGTGGAGCGCGCATGCGACCAGGAGTCACCGGAGGGGAAGCCGGTGCCCGACATGTGCGGAAGGTTCAGGTGTTGTCATGGCTGCTGGCGAACGGCCTCTGAACGAGGTTCAGTTTCTGACCGTGGCGGAAGTCGCCTCGGTGATGCGAGTGTCCAAGATGACCGTGTACCGCTTGGTGCACAGTGGTCATCTGCCGGCGATCCGGGTGGGCAGGTCTTTCCGGGTCCCAGAGCAAGCGGTTCATGAATACCTCCGCGAATCGTATGTGGGGGTGGAGTCCGCCTAGGCCGTTTCCGGGCCTGGAGGGCCCTCGGATTACGTGGTTCGCTCGGCGCCGGGTAGGCTGGCCCGATGTAGGTCGTGTGGGCTCGGACGCCCCGCACCGAGTGAATCGAAGTGAGCGAGGGTAGTCGTGGGCTCTGTAATCAAGAAGCGGCGCAAGCGGATGGCCAAGAAGAAGCACCGCAAGCTGCTCAAGCGCACGCGCGTCCAGCGTCGCAACAAGAAGTAAGCAAGCGACGCTGTGTTCGTCCCGCAGCCCTTCCACCGCCGGTGGGAGGGCTGCGGTGCGTGGCCGGCACCGGCCTGAAGCCACGTTCGCCCCTTTGGCCCCGGCTTAAAACGTCGCACCGCGCGGCGAGTGGTCATCACAGCGCAAGATCGAGCGGTTACGGTGTTCGGCACGGCACAGCCCAGCTCGGACGAGGGTGGGAAGGAAGGCGCTGATCTTGGGAAAGGTCGTGCTCGTCACCGGAGTCGCTCGCCGGCTGGGAGGCCGTTTCGTCCGGCGCATACAGCGCGAACCCGATGTGGAGCGGGTGATCGGCGTGGACGCCGTACCGCCCGAACACCACCTCGGCGGCGCCGACTTCGTCCGGGCCGATATCCGTCATCCCACGATCGGGAAACTGCTCGCCGAATACGGCGTCCACACCGTCGTCCACATGGATATCAACGGCACTCCGCTGGGCGCCCGCGGCAACCGCGCCTCGGTCAAGGAGACCAATGTCATCGGCACCATGCAGCTGCTCGGCGCCTGCCAGAAGGCCCCGTCGGTGCAGCGGCTGGTGGTGAAGTCCAGCACCAATGTGTACGGCTCCGCGCCCCGCGACCCCGCCGTCTTCAGCGAGACCACCCCGCCCAAATCCCTGCCCAGCGGCGGCTTCGCCAAGGACACCGTCGAGGTCGAGGGATATGTCCGCGGGTTCGCCCGGCGCCGCCCCGATGTCGCGGTGTGCGTGCTGCGCTTCGCCAACATCCTGGGGCCGTGCGCGGACTCCCCGCTCGCCGAGTACTTCGCGCTGCCCGTGCTGCCCACCGTCATCGGCTACGACCCGCGGCTGCAGTTCGTCCATGAGAAGGACGCCATCGAGGTGCTGCGGATCGCGGCCTCCGAGCCACGCCGGTCCACGCTCAACAGCGGCACGTTCAACATCGCCGGAGACGGGGTGCTGCTCCTCTCCCAGGCCGCCCGGCGGCTCGGCCGCCCGACCCTGCCGCTGCTGCTGCCCACCCTGCGCTGGGCCCGCACCGCACTGCGGTCCCTCGGCATCACCGACTTCTCGCCCGAGCAGATCCGGCTGCTCACCCACGGCCGGGTCGTGGCCACCACCCAGATGCGCGAGACCCTGGGATTCGAACCCGAGCACACCACCGCCGGCGCCCTCGCGGACTATGCGCACAGCCGCGGCCCCGGGCTGCTCCCGCCCGAGACCCTCGCCCGTACCATCGACCGGCTCGCCGCGCTGCTGCCCGCCGGCGCCCAGCCTTAAGGAGCGCAACCACCATGGCGGACGCCAAGGTCATTCCGTTCGGCGAGGAACCCCGGTCGTCCCGGAGGAAGGTCCCCCGGCTGGGCCGCGGCGGCCGCTCCCAGGGCTCGCTCAAGCCCGTACCGCAGCAGCGCGACGAGGCGCTCGAGCAGCGCCCCCAGACGGCGGCCGCGGCCGTGCCGCCCCTGCCGCCCGACCCGCCCAAGCCCGCCCCGGGCAGCGGCGACTGGGAGCGCAAGCTGGCCCACGGGCTGAGCTTTCTGCGCCGCCGGATCACCGGGGACTACGAGGTCGACGACTTCGGCTACGACCAGGATCTGACCGAGCAGGTCCTGATGTCCCTGCTCCGCCCGCTGTCCGACAAGTACTTCCGGGTCGAGGTGAAGGGGATCGAGAACATCCCCGACAGCGGCGGCGCGCTCGTCGTCGCGAACCACTCCGGGGTGCTGCCGCTGGACGGGCTGATGCTCCAGGTCGCCGTGCACGACAACCACCCGGCCAAGCGCCACCTGCGGCTGCTCGCGGCCGATCTGGTCTTCGTGCTGCCGGTCATCAACGAGCTGGCCCGCAAGGCCGGGCACACCCTCGCCTGCGCCGAGGACGCCCAGCTGCTGCTGGAGCGCGGCGAGGTGGTCGGGGTGATGCCGGAGGGCTTCAAGGGGATCGGCAAGCCGTTCTCCGAGCGGTACAAGCTCCAGCGCTTCGGGCGGGGCGGCTTCGTCTCGACGGCGCTGCGCGCGGGGGCGCCGATCGTGCCGTGCTCGATCGTGGGTGCGGAGGAGATCTACCCGATGGTGGGGAACGCGAAGACCGTGGCCCGGCTGCTCGGCATTCCGTACTTCCCGATCACGCCGACCTTCCCGCTGCTCGGGCCGCTGGGCGCGGTGCCGCTGCCGACGAAGTGGACCATCCAGTTCGGCGAGCCCATCCCCACCGACGGGCATCCGCCGGAGGCGGCGGACGACCCGATGCTGATGTTCAATCTGACCGACCAGGTACGAGAAACGATCCAGCACACGCTTTATAAGTTGCTGGTCCAGCGGAGGTCGGTGTTCTTCTGAGGGTTGCCCGGCCGGGGCGGGGAGGGCGGCGCGGCCACCCAGCCCGACGGACGGAGTTCGGCGCAGCCGGTCGAAGCTGGGGAGGCCCTCCAGGGCCGAGCCATGCGAGGGTGGCCGGGAGAGGGGCTAGGTGCTGGTCCAGCGGAGGTCGGTGTTCTTCTGAGTTCGGGCCGCTGACAGGCGGTCCGGGGGTGGGCGGTGTGCCCACCCCCGGCTTTTTCACCTCGTGTCGTCGCCGTCGATGCTCAGGCCCGGCAGCAGGTCCGGGAGCAGCGGGGGGATGGTGATGTCCGGCTGGGACGGCTTGCTGCCCGGGTCGCCCTTGCCCGTGGACGGGCTGGGGCTCGATCCGCCGCCGAGCGGCGGGTCCAGCAGATCGCCGGCCCCGCCCACCAGGCCGCCGCTCTGGTCGTGGGCGCTGGCCGAGGACGACGGGTGCGGGCGGGGTGCCGTCTTCTCGTCGGTGCGGCTGCCGCTCGGGGTGGCCGAGGCGGACGCCGGACGGTCGTCCGGGTCCGTCCCGCCCGCGCGCTGCGGCGCGTGGCCGGTCTGCGGGCCGGACTGGGCCTGCTGCTCCTTCTTCGTGGGCAGCAATGCCCGCAGCGGACCGACCTCTTGGTCTATGGCGTCGAAGACCGAGCTCACCTCGTCGCCGACGTCCATGAGCTGGACCGGCAACTGGTCGCGCAGCCGGCTCCAGCCGTCGCGGTGGGCCTGGGAGAAGGTGGACAGCTGCTGGATCGGGCCGAGCGAGCCGTCGCGCTCGTAGACCTGGTGCAGCAGCCGGTGGCCCTCGGAGGCGTCATGGCGCATCCCGGCCAGGACCCGGCGGATCTCGCCCAGCGAGTCATGGTCCAGATCGCCGGTGCGGGCCCGCTCCATCAGGCGGCGCGCCTCGCTCATCCGCGTGGACGCCTGGTCCAGATAGATCCGGCCCCGGTCGGCGTCGCCGTCCGCCATCTCCAGCTTGAGGTCTTCCATACCGCGCTTGAACCCGTAGAGGGTGTCGCCCGGCAGTGCGTTCGAGCTGGCGGCGGCGACGCCGCCGAACGCGCCCGCCGCCACGCCGACCGTGAGCCCCCCGGCCGCGAGCCCCTTGGACCAGCGGGAACGGGGGCGGAATCTTGCCCCCGGGGGTTTGGCCCGGTGGGCGCCACCGGGGCGGCGGCGCTGCTCGGGCACGCGCGGCGCCCCCTCGGCGAAGGCCGCCTCCATGGCGGCGAGCAGCTGCGCCCGCTGGGTGGCGCGGACCTCCGGGTCCAATGTCGGTGCCGGCAGCTCGCCCAGCCCGCTCGCCAGGGCCAGCAGCCGTCTCCGCTCGGCGCTCTCCGCCGATGGGGAACCTGGCTGTTGCTGCGGCGTCTCGTCCCGGGCGGCCTGGTGGTTGCTCTCCAGGGCCTCCAGGGCCTCCAGGGCCTTGGCGAAGGCGTTCGCCCGCCGGTGTGCCGATACGTTCGCGATCACAGGCGGCACCTCCTCTCGTCGTGACGGTCGACTCCCCAGGACACCCGAGGGTTCCGTGCCATGCGCGCATCCACCCGATCGAGTGAGTGGATCACGGGCAGGGTACGACCACAAGGCGCCTGCATCCCCCACAACGAGCGGCGCAGCACCCGGGTTACGCCCTCCCCGAGGGCCCTCCCGACGGGCGGACGGTCCGTGGCCGGGAGGCTACGGACGGTCAGCGGGCGTCGTCCGGAAGGAGCCGGGCCAGGGTGCGGACGGCCCGGTACTGAAGCGTTTTGATCGCGCCCTCGTTCTTCCCCATGACCCGGGCGGTCTCGGCGACCGAGAGGCCCTGGAGGAAGCGGAGCGTCACGCACTCCTGCTGCTGCGGGTTGAGTTTTCGCACCGCCTGGAGCAGGGCGGCGTTGGACAGCGATTCGAGGACGGAGTCCTCGGGGCTGCGCTCGACCTCGTTGGCGTCCAGCATCTCGCCGGTGGTGACCTCCAGCCGGAAGCGGCTGGACTTGAAGTGGTCGGCGACGAGGTTGCGGGCGATGGTCACCAGCCAGGCGCCGAAGTCGCGGCCCTGCCAGGTGAAGGTGCCGATGCGGCGCAGGGCGCGCAGGAACGTCTCGCTGGTGAGGTCCTCGGCCGTGGCCCGGCCGCCCACGCGGTAGTAGATGTAGCGGTAGACCGTGTCGGCGTACTGGTCGTAGAGCCTGCCGAACGCCTCGGCCTCCCCGGACTGGGCGCGCTCGACGAGGTCCATCATGCGGCGGCTGTCGCTGTCGGCGCCGGGGCGCCGGGCGGTGGGGGTGGAGCCGCGGGAACGTCTGCCGACCGCGGCGCCGCCGTCCGCCAGGGCGTAGCACGGACCGGCCTGGCCGGGGCGGTCGACCGTGCCGACGGCTGGGCTGACGGGCTGTGGGGTGGCGAGGGCGGGGACGGCATACGCGGTGGGGACGAAGCCGCGCAGACAGTCGAGGACCGTTGCGCGCAGCGTAGCCAGGCCCGAGGCGTCAACCCCGACGTGTGGGTACACGGGACTCCCAGAGGCAGAGCTTCCATCACGTGCAGTACGGGACCGTCACCCGCCGTAGGGACGCGTGGGTACCGGTTTGCGTCTAAGGAGAATAACGCTTCGTACAGGCGGCACTACACCCCGTTGCTCAAATCATCGTTTCCGTTCGCTCTGTTATGAATTGATGACGCATCAAGTATCGAACGTGTACCGCCAATTGACCGGAACCGTTCGCGGGTTGTGCGATTGTGTGGCGTGTTGTGACAAAGCGGCGGTAAGGGGACTGGCGGGGGCGCTGTGGGGTAGGAAGCACGGAATGACCGAAACAGGGCGGGCGCGTTCGGTTGGTGACGCTGTGTATCGAGGGGTACGTCGTCACGGAGCGCGATCGGCGGTCAGCCTTGACCGTCCTCGGTCACAGTCGTGCGCAGGCGGTCAGCACCGCCCGAACGGGGCACTCCGGAAGGGGCTCAGCGGGAGGTCAGGCAGGGGATCAGGGGTGACGCCAGGGGCCGGAGCGGGCCTCGGTCGCCGGTGGTCAGCGGCGCCGGCGGTGCAGGGCCACGGCGGCCGCCGTGCCGCCCGCCACCGCGCCCACCCCGGCCGCCGCCGGGATGCCGATCTTGGCCGCTTTCCGTCCGGTGCGGTAGTCGCGCAGCCGCCAGCCCTGCTCACGGGCGTGCCTGCGCAGCCGGGTGTCCGGATTCACCGCGTACGGATGGCCCACGATCGACAGCATCGGGATGTCGTTGGCGGAGTCGCTGTAGGCCGCGCAGCGGGCCAGGTCCAGCCCCTCGGCCGTCGCCAGCGCCCGTACGGCCTCGGCCTTGGCCGGGCCGTGCAGCGGCTCGCCGACCAGCCGGCCGGTGTAGATGCCGCCCACCGACTCGGCCACCGTGCCCAGCGCCCCGGTCAGCCCCAGCCGCCGGGCGATGATCGTCGCGGTCTCGACCGGCGCGGCGGTCACCAGCCAGACCCGCTGCCCGGCGTCCAGATGGGCCTGGGCGAGGGCGCGGGTACCGGGCCAGATGCGGTCGGCCATGTACTCGTCGTAGATCTCCTCGCCGATCGACATCAGCTCGGAGACCCGGTGGCCCTTGACGATGGACAGGGCGCTGCTGCGCACGTCCTCCATGTGCGCCGGATCCTCGACCCCGGCCATCCGGAACCAGGTCTGCTGCCAGGCGAAGCGGGCGAGCTCGCGCTTGCGGAAGAAGTGCCGCTTGTAGAGGCCGCGGCCGAAGTGGAAGAGGGCGGCGCCCTGCATGACCGTGTTGTCCAGGTCGAAGAAGGCAGCGGCCCGCTCGTCCCCGACGACGGGGAACTCCGGTTCGGCGGGGGGCTGCGGTGCGGGGGTTTCGGCCGATGACTTGCGCGCGGCCTCGGCCGATGCCTCTCCGGCGAGGACACTCCGCTCGGTGGCGGGTCGTCGACGTCGGGTGAACCATCCCAGTGCGGCCATGGAGGGAGCATAGCCAGCGCTCCGGCGCATCCCGTTTACGCCCGGGTGTCGGGCCGATTCAGGTTGGGCGAAAGGGAGGCGCGCGAGGGTGGGGCGGGCCCGGTGCGGGGGCCGGGATCAGCCGCCGAGCGCGGCGCGCAGCCGCTGGGGGTTCACCCGCCAGAAGTCGTGCTGCTCGCCGTCGATCAGCACCACCGGGATCTGCTCCCAGTAGGCGCGGTACAGCTCCTCGTCCTGGGTGATGTCCTTCTTCTCCCAGGGGGTGCCCAGCTCGCCGCAGACCTCCTCGACCACGGCCTCGGCGTCCTCGCACAGATGGCAGTCGGGCTTGCCGATCAGCGTGACCGTGCGCTCGGTGGGCTTCTTGCGCGGGGCGCGGCGCAGCAACGGACTCATGCCCCTCATTGTGCCCGCCCGCGCGGGCGGGCCCCTCGTGACGAGTTCGGAAGTGGGCTCTCGGTCGATTACGATCGTGGGCGTTTTGTTGCTGTCCGGGGGTAAAAGGTGAGGAGTGAGGGCCTGTGCTCCCGTCGGCGGCCCATTGGGGCGAGCGTGCCCGCGGGGAACGGTGCGATGCAGGTAGTGGTTCCGCGGCTGGCTCGATAAGGCGCGTGACACCGGTCACTTTGCTCGGACAAAGCGGACACCATCTTTGTGCACGCGTTCACAAAGACATAGCCTGCTGTCGATGGGGCGGTCATGAAACACCCGGCCGCCCGCAGCCTCGCTCTACCCGCAGGAGCACCGTGGCAACTGGCCGAACTCACCGACCGGCGACCCGCAGCCGAGGGATCCCCGAGGCCACCGTCGCCCGGCTACCGCTGTATCTGCGTGCGCTGACCGCTCTCTCCGAGCGTTCGGTGCCCACGGTGTCCTCGGAGGAGCTGGCCACCGCGGCCGGCGTCAATTCGGCCAAGCTGCGCAAGGACTTCTCCTATCTCGGTTCGTACGGCACCCGCGGTGTCGGCTACGACGTGGAGTACCTCGTCTACCAGATCTCGCGGGAGCTCGGGCTCACCCAGGACTGGCCGGTTGTGATCGTCGGTATCGGTAACCTCGGCGCCGCGCTCGCCAACTACGGCGGCTTCGCCTCCCGTGGCTTCCGGGTCGCCGCGCTGATCGACGCCGACCCCGCGATGGCCGGGAAGCCGGTCGCGGGCATCCCGGTGCAGCACACCGACGAGCTCGAGAAGATCATCACGGACAACGGCGTCTCGATCGGCGTCATCGCCACCCCGGCGGGCGCGGCCCAGCAGGTCTGCGACCGGCTCGTCGCGGCCGGGATCACCTCGATCCTCAACTTCGCGCCCACCGTGCTGTCCGTTCCGGACGGGGTGGACGTGCGCAAGGTCGATCTCTCGATCGAGCTCCAGATCCTCGCCTTCCACGAGCAGCGCAAGGCGGGCGAGGAGGTCGCCGCCCCCGAGGAGGCCGCGGGGGCGGTTCCACCGCCGCCCGTGGCCCCCCATCGCGCGCCCTCGGGCGCCCCCGGCGCCGACAGCGGCCGGCAAGGACCTGACGGGGACGTGCCCGCCGTGATGCCGGCATGAGTCTCCTGGTCGTCGGACTGAGTCACCGCAGCGCGCCCGTGAGCGTGCTGGAGCGCGCCGCCCTGGTGGGGGACGAGCCGGCGAAGCTGGTGCAGGACACCCTCGCCGCCGAGCCCGCCACCGAGGCCGCGGTGCTGGCCACCTGCAACCGCATCGAGCTCTACGCCGACGTGGACAAGTTCCACGCCGGGGTCGCCGAGCTGTCCACGCTGCTCGCCCAGCACACCGGCGTCGGACTGGACGAGCTCACCCCGTACCTCTACGTCCACTACGAGGACCGGGCCGTCCACCACCTGTTCTCGGTGGCCTGCGGGCTGGACTCGATGGTCGTGGGCGAGGGCCAGATCCTCGGCCAGATCAAGGACGCGCTGGCGCTCGGACAGGAGCTGCACACCGCCGGCCGGCTGCTGAACGATCTCTTCCAGCAGGCGCTGCGGGTCGGCAAGCGGGCCCACAGCGAGACCGGGATCGACCGGGCGGGCCAGTCGCTGGTCACCTTCGGCCTGGAGCAGCTGGCGCAGGGCGCGCCGGTGGCGGAGTGGGCCCGGGGCAGGCGCGCCCTGGTGATCGGCGCCGGTTCGATGTCCTCGCTGGCCGCGGCGACGCTCGCGCGCGCCGGTGTATCAGAACTGGTGATCGCCAACAGGACGTTGGAGCGGGCGCTGCGCCTGGCCGAGTCCCTGGCCCAGCAGCACGCCGCCACCCCGGTCGCGATCCCCCCCGCCGGTGAGGACACCTCCGCCGGTGCGGAAACGTTGCGCGAGGGCCTGGTGGCCCGCGCCGTGCCGCGGGACCGGGTCTCCGCCGAGCTGCCGCACGCCGACATCGTGGTGTCCTGTACGGGCGCGACCGGCCTGGTCCTGACCGCCGCCGAGCTGCGCACCGCGCTCGCCCAGCGCGCCGCCTGCCCGCCCGGGGCGCACCCCGCCGGGGCGGACGTCTCGCTGCTGGACCTGGCGATGCCGCGCGACATAGACGCGGCGGCGCACCGGATCGAGGGGCTGCACCTGGTCGACATCGAGTCCCTCGCCGAGGCGGCCGCCGAGCCGTCCGGCGCGCCGGGATCGTCCGCCGGGGCGATGGCCGCCGACGTGGACAAGGTGCGGGCCATCGTCTCCGAGGAGGTCGCCGCCTTCGGGGCGGCCCAGCGGGCCGCGCACATCACCCCGACGGTGGTCGCGCTGCGTACCATGGCGGCGGACGTCGTCGCCAGTGAGATCGCCCGACTCGACGGGCGACTTCCCGATCTGGACGACAAGCAGCGGGCCGAGATCACGCAGACCGTGCGCCGGGTCGTCGACAAGCTGCTGCACGCGCCCACCGTGCGGGTCAAGCAGCTCGCCAGCACTCCGGGAGGCGCCGGTTACGCGGACGCGCTGCGGGAGCTCTTCGACCTCGATCCGCAGGCGGTCGCCGCCGTCAGCCGCGCCGACGGCTCGGCCCGCACCGCCGAACCGAACGATCCGAAGGGAGGCCGGGCATGAACGCCACCCCCTCACCCGCCGCCTCCGGCGGCGCTCCGCCGCTGCGCCTGGGCACCCGCCGCAGCGCGCTCGCCATGGCCCAGTCCGGTCTGGTCGCGGACCTGGTCCGCGAGGTCACCGGGCGCCCCGTCGAGCTCGTCGAGATCACCACGTACGGCGACACCTCGCGCGAGCACCTCGCCCAGATCGGCGGCGCCGGCGTCTTCGTCTCGGCGCTGCGCGAGGCGCTGCTCAGGGGCGAGATCGACCTGGCCGTGCACTCGCTGAAGGACCTTCCCACCGCGGAGCCGGAGGGGCTGACGCTGGCCGCGGTCCCGCGCCGCGAGGACCCGCGCGACGCGCTGATCGCCCGGGACGGGCTCACCTTCGCCCAGCTTCCGCCGGGGGCCCGGATAGGCACCGGATCCCCGCGCCGCGCGGCCCAGCTCAACGCGTGGGCCCGCTCCTTCGGCCTCGACATCGAGACCGTGCCGATACGCGGCAACGTCGACACCCGCATCGGCTACGTCCGCTCGGGACGGCTGGACGCCGTGGTGCTCGCCGCCGCCGGTCTGATCCGTCTGGGACGGATCGGCGAGGCGACCGAGCCGCTCGATGTCGACCATGTTTTGCCCGCCCCCGGCCAGGGGGCCCTGGCGGTGGAGTGTGCCGCGTCCAGCGTGGCGCTCGCTGCCCGGCTCGCCGAGATCGACGACCCGTCCACACGGGTCGCCGTGACCGCCGAGCGATCCCTGCTCGCCGCCCTGGAGGCCGGCTGCAGCGCACCCGTGGGGGCGCTGGCCGACCTGTTGGGCGACGGTCAGGCTGTCACCGAAATGCGCCTGCGCGGCGTCGTCGGCACGCTCGACGGCACGACGCTGGTGCAGCTGTCCACCACCGGTCCCGTACCCGCATCGCCCAGTGAGGCCGCGGACCTCGGTCGCGTACTCGCCGCCGAGATGCTCGCCAAGGGTGCGGCCGGTCTTATGGGGGAGCGAGCACTTTGAACCCCAACGCCCCGAATCACCCCGGCTGCGGACACGTCACCTTCCTCGGTGCGGGCCCCGGAGATCCGGGCCTGCTGACCTTGCGCGCCGTGGAGGCACTCGCCTCCGCGGACGTGTTGATCGCCGACCCTCAAGTGCTCGACGTGGTGCGCCAGCACGTCAGGCCGGGCGTGGCCGCGGACGCTCAGGGCACACCGCGGCAGGCGGACGCCGATGGGTCGTCAGGCACCGCCACCGTCCCGGTACTCAGGGACAGCGCCAATCTTGTCATGACGGCCGCGCGCGGCGGCAAGCGGGTCGTGCGCGCGGTCGCGGGCGACCCCGGCCTCGACGGATACGCCGCCGACGAGATGCTCGCCTGCGCCGCCGAGGGCATCGTCTTCGAGGTGGTGCCCGGTGTGGCCGCCGCGGTGGGCGTGCCCGCCTACGCGGGGGTGCCGCTGCGGGACGCCCACAGCGCGGATGTGCGCTTCGTGGACGCCCTGAGCGCCGACGAGCGCTGCTGGAGCGAGATCGGCTCGTCCGACGCGACCGCCGTGGTCTCCGCGACCCTGGAGACGGTGGCCGCCGCCGCGGGCGAGCTGGTGGCCGCGGGCCGCAAGCCGGACACCCCGCTCACCGTCACCGTCGCCGGCACCACCACCCGCCAGCGGACCTGGACCGCGACGCTGGGGACCATCGCCCAGGTGCTGAAGGCGGCCAAGGTGCTGCCGTCGCCGCAGGGCGCCCAGCCGGTGATAGCCGTGGTCGGCGAGCAGAGCGCGGCCGGCCGGCGCGATCAGCTGTCATGGTTCGAATCCAAGCCGCTGTTCGGCTGGAAGGTCCTGGTCCCGCGCACCAAGGAGCAGGCCGCCTCGCTCTCCGATCAGCTGCGCGGCTACGGCGCGGTGCCCAGTGAGGTGCCGACCATCGCCGTGGAGCCGCCGCGCACCCCGCAGCAGATGGAGCGCGCGGTCAAGGGCCTGGTCACCGGGCGCTATGAGTGGATCGCCTTCACCTCGGTCAACGCGGTCAAGGCGGTGCGCGAGAAGTTCGAGGAGTACGGGCTCGACGCCCGCGCGTTCGCCGGGATCAAGGTCGCGGCGGTGGGCGAGCAGACCGCGAAGTCGCTGATCGAATTCGGGGTGAAGCCGGATCTGGTGCCCAGCGGTGAGCAGTCCGCGGCCGGGCTGCTGGAGGACTGGCCGCCGTACGACCCGGTGTTCGACCCGATCGACCGGGTGTTCCTGCCGCGCGCCGACATCGCCACCGAGACCCTGGTCGCCGGGCTGATCGAGCTGGGCTGGGAGGTCGACGACGTGACCGCGTACCGCACCGTGCGCGCCTCGCCGCCGCCGGCCGAGACCCGTGAGGCCATCAAGGGCGGCGGGTTCGACGCGGTGCTCTTCACCTCGTCGTCCACCGTGCGGAACCTCGTCGGCATCGCGGGCAAGCCGCACAATGTCACTGTCATCGCCTGTATCGGCCCGGCCACCGCGAAGACCGCGGAGGAGCACGGGCTGCGGGTGGATGTGCTGTCGCCCGAGCCCTCGGTGCTCAAGCTGGCCGAGGCGCTCGCGGACTTCGGGGCGGCGCGGCGGCAGGCCGCGATCGAGGCCGGGGAGCCGGTCACCCGCCCGAGCGAGCGACGGCCCGGTTCCCGAAGGAGGGCACGCTCTTGAGCATCTCGTACGGCAGCTTCCCCGGTACGCGGCCGCGCCGGCTGCGCACCACGCCCGCGATGCGGCGCATGGTCGCGGAGACCCGGCTGCACCCGGCCGAGCTGATCCTGCCCGCGTTCGTCCGCGAGGGCGTGACCGAGCCGGTGCCGCTGCAGTCGATGCCGGGCGTGGTCCAGCACAGCCGGGACACGCTGCGGAAGGCGGCGGCCGAGGCGGTCGCCGCGGGGCTCGGCGGGATCATGCTCTTCGGGGTGCCGGAGGAGTCCAAGAAGGACGCGGTCGGCACCCCCGGCACCGACCCGGACGGGATCCTCCAGGTGGCGATCCGCGATGTGCGCGCCGAGGTCGGCGACGACCTCGTGATCATGTCCGACCTCTGCCTGGATGAGCACACCGACCACGGCCACTGCGGCGTCCTGGACGCCGAGGGCCGGATCGACAACGACGCCACCCTGGAGCGGTACGCGGAGATGGCCCGCGCCCAGGCCGACGCGGGCGTCCACACGGTCGGCCCGAGCGGCATGATGGACGGCCAGGTCGGCGTCGTCCGCGACGCGCTCGACGGCGCGGGGTACCAGGACGTGTCGATCCTCGCCTACACCGCGAAGTACGCCTCCGCCTTCTACGGACCGTTCCGCGAGGCGGTGGGCTCCTCGCTGAAGGGCGACCGCAAGACCTACCAGCAGGACCCGCCCAACGCCCGCGAGTCGCTGCGCGAGCTGGAGCTGGACCTGGCCGAGGGCGCGGACATGGTCATGGTCAAGCCGGCCCTGCCGTACCTGGACATCCTGCGGCAGATCGCCGACGCCGTGGACGTGCCGGTGGCCGCGTACCAGATCTCAGGTGAGTACGCGATGGTCGAGGCGGCCGCGGCCAACGGCTGGATCGACCGTGACCGCGCCATCATGGAGACGCTGACCTCGGTCCGGCGCGCGGGCGCGGGAATGATCCTCACGTACTGGGCGACCGAGGTGGCCCAGCGGCTGAACCGCGGGGAGTGACACTCCACCGCGCGGATTGAGCACGAGGCGCGCGGAATGACCACGAGGCCGGGGGCGCGGAGCCCCCGGCCTTCGCGTCACCGGTCCTCCGGCCTTCGCGTCACCGGTCCTCGCGTCCCTGCGGGGCCAGCTTGGCCCAGGCCGCGAACGCCGCCGCCACGGCCAGCAGGCCGAGGCCGATCCACAGGTTGATGCGGATGCCGTCGGCCTTGGCCACCTCGGCGGGGCTGTCCGTCACGCCCAGCACGGTCAGCACCGCGCCGTACAGGCCGAGCAGCCCGGCGATGAGCCACCGCACGTCGAAGGTCTTTCCCGGGGTCATCGGGTTCTCTCCATTCATACGGCCACCACCAGCCAGACGCTCAGAGCCGCTGTCAGGGTCAGGATGACGCTCCCCAGCACCACCGGGGACTTCCACCACGGCTGCCGCACCAGCGCCTCATGGGCGTCCGGCGAGTCGGGGTCGGGCAGGCCCCACACCAGACCGGCCAGTTCCGCGACCGGCTTCGGCTTGGTGACGAAGGTGACCGCGACCGTGACGACCGCGTCCACGACGAAGGCGAAGAGCGCGCCGTAGAAGTTGGCCATCTGGGCGTTGATCGTGTCGTGCGGGCCGACCTCGCCGCCGGGGTAGAACCAGCCGATGTGGTACGCCGAGAGATGGGCCGCGGCCGCCGCGACCGTGCCGGAGAGCATGCCCCAGAAGCCCGCCCACGGGGTGACCCGCTTCCAGAACATCGCCAGCAGGAAGGTCGCGAACAGCGGTGAGTTGAAGAACGAGAACAGCAGTTGGATGTAGTTCTGGATGTTGTTGTACTCGGAGGCGACGAACGCGGCGGCCACGCTCACCGCGATGCCCGCGACCGTGGCGTAGCGCCCGGCCTTGAGGTAGTAGCGGTCCTCACGCCCCCTGACCACGTACGGCTTCCAGATGTCGTACGTGAACACCGTGTTGAAGCCGGAGATGTTGGCCGCCATGCCCGCCATGAAGGCCGCCAGCAGCCCGGTGAGCGCGATGCCGAGCACGCCGTTCGGCAGGAAACGCTGCATCATCTCGGGGATCACGTCGTTGTACGTGGGCCCGCCGGGCTTCCCCAGCTTGGGGATGATGACCAGCGCGATCATGCCGGGGACCACGGTGAACAGCGGCAGCGCCATCTTGGGGAAGGCCGCGATCAGCGGGGTGCGGCGGGCCGCGTTGAGGTCCTTGGCGGCCAGGGACCGCTGCACCTCGGCGAAGTTGGTGGTCCAGTAGCCGAAGGCGAGGACGAAGCCCTCGCCCATCGCCAGGCCGATCCAGTCGCCCAGCGGATTGGTCCAGTGGCCCGGTGTGGTGCCCTGCCAGGTGTGCAGCAGGCTGGGGTCCTGCACGGCCTCCCGCAGGCCGCTGAAGCCGCCCACGTAGTGCAGTCCGATGACGACGATCGGGATCAGCCCGGCGAGGATCACGAAGAACTGAAGCACCTCGCCGTAGATCGCGCCCGCGAGCCCGCCCAGGGTGATGTACGCGAGGACGAAGACCGCCGACAGCAGGATGGACAGCCACAGCGGCCAGCCGATCAGCAGCTTGACGATCAGGGCGAGCGCGAAGAGGTTCACCCCGGCCAGCAGCATCTGCGCCACGGCGAAGACGACGCTGTTGAGGAGGTGGGTCTGGTTGTTGAAGCGGCGGCGCAGATACTCCGAGACGCTGTGGACCCGCGTCGAGTAGTAGAACGGCATCATCACGACGCCGAGGAAGACCATCGCGGGGATGGCGCCGAGCCAGTAGAAGTGCACCGCGGCGGCGCCGTACTGGGCGCCGTTGGCCGCGCCGCCGATGATCTCCAGGGCGCCGAGGTTGGCGGATATGAAGGCCAGGCCGGTGATCCATGCGGGCATCGAGCGCCCGGCGAGGAAGAAGTCACCGGTGGTGCGGACGGCCCGCTTGGTGGTGATGCCGATGGCGATGATCGCGCCGAAGTAGACGGTGAGCAGGAACCAGTCGACGGCCCCGAGGCTGAGCGTGCCGGTCATCACCGGCCCCTGACCACGAAGTCGGCGGCCGCCCGCCCGGGGGCCACCAGCCGGGCGTTGGCCTCGTCGGAGGTGAGGACGAAGCGCTCGGCCTCGTCGCGCGGTTTGCCGAACCGCTCATGGCGCTCGATCAGCCGGCGCACCCGCTCCTCGGTGTCCAGGTCGACCCACCAGGTCTCGTCCAGCAGCTCGCGCACCGGGAGCCAGGGCGCCGCGTCCAGCAGCAGGTAGTTC
This sequence comes from Streptomyces yongxingensis, assembly GCF_055597465.1. Classification (NCBI taxonomy): domain Bacteria; kingdom Bacillati; phylum Actinomycetota; class Actinomycetes; order Kitasatosporales; family Streptomycetaceae; genus Streptomyces; species Streptomyces yongxingensis. The sequence goes on along the minus strand of NZ_CM145717.1, from coordinate 5,220,894 downwards.
CCCTCGGTGATCACCAGCGGGATCTCCGGCTCCACCGGGATGGTGCCCGCGACCGGCTGCTCGAGCTCGCGGTCGAACCCCGGCGCGTAGACGACCTCCTCGGTGCGCGGCGCCCGCAGCCGCCGCAGCAGCGCGGTGTAGCCGTACGGATCGAAGGTCTCCGGCGCGCCCTTGCGGCCGATCAGGCCGAGTCGGCGCAGCTCGGCGTCGGCGAGGTGGAAGCCGTCCATGGGCACCAGGACGGCCCGGTCGGCGCCGAGGGCGTCGACCAGGTGCTCGGCGAGGGTGGTCTTGCCGGCCCCGGGTGGTCCGGCGATGCCGAGCAGACGGCGGCCGCCTGCGTCGGCCAGGCGCTGAGCGCGCTCAAGGAGGTGCTGGGGAGTCATAGCGGGCGCTTTCGGCGATTTCGGGGATTTTACGGGACGCGGGTGATGGGGCGGGATGCTCAGACCGCCGCGTGGGCGGCCTTGAGCTGGTCGGCGATGTACGAGCGGGCGTGGGTGGCGAGGTCGGCGCCGTCGGCCCACAGGTCGCGCCAGACGGCGAGGTCGTGGGAGAGGCCGGGGGCGACCACGGCGGAGGAGAAGGACTCGAAGGTGATCGGGCCCTGGTAGCCGATGTCCGCGAGGGCGTGGAAGAAGGCGGGGAAGTCCACGGTGCCGGAGCCGAGGTAGCCGCGGTGGGACTCGCCGATGTGGACGTAGCCGAGGCGGTCGCCGCAGGCGCGGACGGGGCGGGCGAAGTCCTGCTCCTCGATGTTCATGTGGTACGTGTCGAGGTGGACCACCACATTGGCCGCGCCGATCTCGTCGATCAGCTCCAGGCACTGCCGTGCGGTGTTGACCAGGTTGGACTCGTAGCGGTTGACCACCTCCAGGCCGAGGGTCACCCCGAGCCCGTCGGCCTCGGCGGCGAGCCTGCGCAGGGCCTGGACGGCGTGTTCGCGGCCCTTGGGGGTCGGCGGGTGGCCGTACTTGCCGAGCGCGCCGTAGAGCACCCCGCCGAAGTAGTGGCCGCCGAGGCCATGGGTGAGGTGGAGGGCCTGGCGCAGCAGCGCCTCGCCGCGGGCGGCGGTCGCGGGGTCCTCGGCGGAGACGTCGGAGTCGAAGGCGAGGCCGCGGGAGCAGGCGACGCCGAGCTCGTGGGCGGCGAGCACGTCGCGGGTGGCCTTCACATCGACGATCCCGGGGTCGTGGAGGGATATCTCGACCAGGTCGTAGCCGGCCTCGCGGCTGCGGGCGGCGGCGGTCCGGGCGCCCTCGGGCGTCCAGTCGCCGGTCCACACGAGTGCGTGCACTCCGAGGTCGTTCATGGCGATCCCTTCTCCTGCCTGCCCTTCGGGCGTGCTGTGCGGCGTTGCCCGCCTGATGTTACGCAGCTTTTGCGTGAAGGCAATACATAAGTCTTCTTGGGGTCGGTCGTAAAGGGAGGTACGGTGTGGGCGGTACCGAACAGAGCGTGAACAGCGGAGGACAGGGCCCAGTGACGGAGGCGGTCTCGGCAGGTCAGCCAGCACAGGCGCATCCCACGGGCCCCGGGGCGGTGCTGGCGCTCATCCGCGGCGGCCGTGCCACCACCCGCGCCCAGCTGATGGCGGCCACCGGGCTCTCCCGGTCGACCATGGCCACCCGGCTGGAGGCGTTGACCGAGGCGGGCTATCTGGAGGTGTCCGGCGCGGCCGACTCCACCGGCGGCCGCCCGGCGGGCTCCTTCCGGCTGCGCCCCGACTCCGGAGTGCTGCTGGTGGCCGACATCGGCGGCAGCCATGTGCACACCGCGCTCGCCGACATGGCCTGTGACGTCCTCGTCGCGCACCGCCGGGACCTCGATGTGGCCGAGGGGCCGGAGGCGGTGCTCGGCCAGGTGGCCGCCGACTTCCGGCGGCTGCTGAAGGAGGCCGGCGAGCCCGCCGAGCGGGTGCGCGGCATCGGCATCGGCGTGCCGGGCCCGGTCGAGTCGGGCACCGGCCGGGTGGTCAGCCCGCCCATCATGACCGGCTGGGACGGCTATACGGTGCCGGACTTCTTCCGCGACACCTACGACTGCCCGGTGCTGGCCGACAAGGACACCAATCTGATGGCGCTGGGCGAGCACCGGGTCAACTGGCCCGAGGTCCGGCATCTGCTCTTCGTCAAGGCGGGCACCGGCATCGGCTCCGGTCTGGTGCTCGGCGGGCGGCTCCACCACGGCTCCCAGGGCGCTGCGGGCGACATCGGCCACATCCCCGCCCCCGGGCTCGACGAGACCTCCCCGGACGCGCCCCTGTGCCGCTGCGGCAACTCCGGCTGCCTGGAGGCGGTGGCCGGCGGCTGGGCCCTGGTGCGCGACCTCACCGCCGCCGGGCACGAGGTGGCCACCACCGACGATGTGGTGCGCCTGGTGCGTTCCGGCAACGGCGACGCCGTACGGCTGCTGCGCCACGCCGGGCGCCTGCTCGGGCAGGGCGTCGCCGACGCGGTCAGCCTGCTCAACCCCTCGATCCTGGTGGTCGGCGGCGGCCTCGCCCATGCCCAGGAGCATCTGATCGCCGGTATCCGGGAGGTCACCTACCGCCGCTCGCTTCCCCTGGCCACGCGGGACCTGCGGGTCGTCCTCTCCCCACTGGCCACCCGCGCGGGCGTCACCGGCGCGGCCCACATGGTCGCGGACGCCCTCTTCGCCCCGGCGGCGGTCGACTCCCAACTGCGGTGACGCACCCGGCGCACAGGCGCACCCGGGGGAATTTCCAGGAAATCTCGGCGGAGGGCACATCCATCGGGCCCTCTTGGAAGTCTGACCAGGGAGCGGCCCTGTGATGCGGCCGCAGGCCAGGGGCATTTGGAGATATTCACGTTGAAAACCGGTATGAAAGGTCTACGTCGCGTATCCGCGGTCACGATCACCGCTGGAGCCGTGCTGACGGCGGGGGCGTTCACCGCCTCCGCGCAGGCCGCGACGACCGCTACTCCCACGATCGCCGCCAAGGGCGGGTTCGTGATGAACAACGCCACGGGGAAGAGCCTGTTCACCAAGGCCGCGGACACCCGTCTTTCCACCGGCTCCACCACCAAGATCATGACCGCCCGGGTGGTGCTCGCGCAGCCGAACCTCAACCTGGACGCCAAGGTCACGGTCCAGAAGGCGTACAGCGACTACATCGTCGACAACAACTGGGCCTCCTCGGCCAAGCTGATCGTCGGCGACAAGGTCACTGTCCGCCAGCTGCTGTACGGGCTGATGCTGCCGTCCGGCTGTGACGCGGCGTACGCGCTGGCGGACAAGTTCGGCACCGGCTCCACCCGGGCCGCGCGGGTGAAGTCGTTCATCGGCAAGATGAACACCACGGCCAAGTCCCTCGGGCTGACGAACACCCACTTCGACTCGTTCGACGGCATCGGGCACGGCGCCAACTACTCCACGCCGCGCGATCTGACCAAGCTGGCCAGCAGCGCGATGAAGTACTCCACGTTCCGTTCGGTCGTGAAGACCAAGTCGACCAAGCAGAAGGTGACCACGAAGAACGGCGGCTACCGCTACATGTCGTGGACCAACACCAACAACCTGCTGGGCAGCTACTCGGGCACCATCGGCGTCAAGACCGGTTCGGGTCCGGAGGCCAAGTACTGCCTGGTCTTCGCCGCCACCCGGAACGGGAAGACGATGATCGGCACCGTCCTCGCCTCCACCTCGGTGGACAACCGTACGAAGGACGCGAAGAAGCTGATGGACTACGGCTTCAGCAGGTAGCCGTCACCCGCGGCACAGCGAGGGGCCTGCCCCGCGAACCATTCGGGTCGCGGGGCAGGCCCTTTTTGTGGCTCCGGCGCCGTGCTCAGCGCACCGCGTTCCAGGAGTGCGCCACGTCCACCACGACGTGCCCGTCGGTCTGGAAGACCCGGAACGGCAGCCGTGCCCGCACCCCGAGGCCGACCTGGGTCTCACCCTCGAAGCTGGCGCCGAAGCGGGTGTCCCGGAAGGTCTGGTAGCCGGAGATGTCCACCCCCGGCAGCGGCTTGCGCGCCCGCCCCGGGTACGACTCGGCGCCGCTGCCCGGGTCGTAGCTCGGCGCGGACACATGGATGTCCAGGATCGCGCCGCCGCGGACCGGGATCTCCTCGCCCGAGCCGTCCTGGTACAGGGTGTTCACATACCCCACGCGGTAGCCGACGCGATCGGCGGCCGTGGCCCCCTTCACGTCGAACACGATGCGGTCGTAGCACGCGTGCCGGCCCGTCCTGACGTTCCCCAGCGGTGCGTGTCCCGCCGGTTGGGCCGTCTTCTCGCCGCTGCCCCAGCCGGTCTCACAGGTCGTCGCCGCCTTGGCCGCGGTCGGCGTGACGGCCCCGGCCGTCCCCGCCGTCGCCGCCAGCGCGCCGCCCGCGAGCGCCGTCGCCGCGAGTGCGGTCCCCCACCGTCGCATGGTCAAGCCCCCAATGGTCTGTTGTCCGTTGATGACAGGTGATTCACGGGGTTGGACGGACCGGGGCGGTGAGAGGTTGTCCTGGTCCGGGAAATGTGTCCCGAATGCTACGTGCGCGGGGGTACTCATGGCAGTCGCCCGGGGGTTTTCCCCCGAGCGGGTCGGCCGGTTGCCCGGATGGGACGGGAAGGCCGGTTCGACAAGGCTTGTGCACATGAGACCGACGACCGGCAGAACCGCCGCACTGGCCCTCGCCACCGCCGCCACCGCCTCCCTGCTCGGGGTCGCGTCCGCGAACGCGGTCCCGGGAGCTTTGGCCGATCCCACCACCGCCGCGCTCGACTGGGGCGCCTGCGAGGGCACCGGGCTCGACCCCCGTCAGGAATGCGCCACGCTCAAGGTGCCGCTGGACCACCGCGACCCCGGCGGCAAGCGGATCTCCCTCGCCGTCTCCCGCATCCCCAGCGAGCGGCCGCAGGCCCGCCGGGGCACCCTGCTGCTGATCCCGGGCGGCCCCGGATCGCCGGGTCTTGACCGGCCCAGCAGGCTCGGCAAGCGGCTGCCGAAGTCGGTGCGGGACGCGTACGACATCGTCAGCTTCGACCCGCGCGGCATGGGGAAGTCCACGCACACCGGATGCGATCTGAACCCCGCCGATCTGTCGCTGCTCGCCTCCCGCCCCTGGCCCGCCCCCGACGGGGACATCACGCGGAACATCACCACCGGCCGCCGCATCGCCGACACCTGCGCCCGCAACGGCGGCGAACTGCTGCGCACCATCAGCACCGTCAACGAGGCGCGGGACATCGACAGCGTCCGCCGGGCGCTCGGCGAGCGGAAGCTGTCCGCGTGGGGCGTCTCGTACGGGACGTATGTGGGCTCCGTCTACGCGCAGATGTTCCCCGAGCACACCGACCGCTGGGTGCTGGACAGCAATGACGACCCGGACCCGAAGCGGGTGGAGCGCCGCTGGCTGGCCAACTACGCCGTGGGCGTCGAGGACACCTTCCCCGACTTCGCCGCCTGGGCCTCCGCGCCCGACAGCCCCGTCCGGCTCGCCGAGACCCCCGACGGGGTGCGGCGGCGGGTCCTGGACCTCGCCGCCCGGCTGGACGCGAAGCCGCTGCCGTGGCCCGGCGCCAACCCGCCCGAGCTGAACGGCAACGCACTGCGCCAGAGCATGCTGAACGCCCTGTACTCCCGGGACGACTTCGAGGGCCTGGCCCGGCTGATCGTCGACGCGGACGCGGGCAAGGCGCCCGCCGAGGCACCGGCCGACCCCCCGCAGGACGCCGCGGCCGTGTCCCTCGCGACCATCTGCAACGACGTGGAGTGGCCCACCTCCCTGCCCGGCTACGCGCGGGATGTCGCCGCCAGCCGTAAGAGCCACCCGCTCACCGCGGGCATGCCGGTGAACGTCACCCCGTGCGCGTTCTGGCATGACGCGCCGCGGGACAAGCCGGTGCGGATCACCGATCAGGGGCCGTCGAACGTCCTGCTGGTGCAGAACAAGCGCGATGTGGCCACCCCGTACAGCGGGGCGCTGGGTCTCCGGCGGGCCTTTGGCGACCGGGCCCGGATGGTCGGCGTGGACGCGATGGGGCATGGCGCGGCGTACGTGGAGAACGGCAGCGCCTGCGCGGACCGGAGGGTGACGGACTTCCTGCTGACCGGTGAGCGGCCGAAGCACGATGTGCTCTGCCGGTGATGCATGTGACGAGCCACCGGTGAACGCGAGGAGCCCCGCCCCGGAAAGCCGGGGCGGGGCTCCTCACACGCGGTGGCTCAGAGGCGCTCGGGGGTGCGGATGCCCAGCAGGGACATGCCCTGCCCCAGCGTGCGCGCCGTGATGTCGCACAGGAAGAGGCGGTTCTCCACCTGGGCCGGGCCGCCCTCCGCCTTCAGGACCGGGCACTGGTCGTAGAAGGTCGTGTAGAGCGAGGCGAGCTGGTAGAGATACCCGGCGAGCTTGTGCGGCTCGTACCCGGCGGCCACCTCGCGCAGCGTCTCCCCGAACTGGTCGAGGTGCAGGCCCAGCGCCCGCTCGGCCGGGGCCAGCGGAAGCTCCGGGTGGGCCAGCGGCCGCTGCCCCTCCTCGGCGCGGCGCAGGATCGACTGGATCCGGGCGTACGCGTACTGGAGATAGACCGAGGTGTCCCCGTTGAGCGAGACCATCTGGTCGAGGTCGAACTTGTAGTCGCGCGAGGCGGAGGTGGACAGATCCGCGTACTTCACCGCGCCGACGCCGACCTGGGCGCCGCGCTCGAGGATCTCCTCCTCGCTGAGGCCGAGCTTCTCGCTCTTCTCCCGGACCACGGCCGCGGCCCGCTCGGTGGCCTCGTCCAGCAGGTCCTCCAGCCGCACCGTCTCGCCCGCGCGGGTCTTGAACGGCTTGCCGTCCTTGCCCAGGACGGTGCCGAAGGCGAGCTGCACGGCGTGCACCTGGTCATTGAGCCAGCCGATCCGGCGGGCGGTCTCGAAGACCATCTTGAAGTGCAGCGACTGCCGGGCGTCCACCACATACAGCAGGGTGTCGGCCTTCAGGTGCTGCACCCGGTCGCGGATCGCGGAGAGGTCGGTGGCCGCATAGCCGAAGCCGCCGTCGGACTTCTGGACGATCAGCGGCACCGGATTGCCCTCGGGGCCCTTGATGTCGTCGAAGAAGACGCACAGCGCACCCTCGGAGCGCACGGCGACGCCGGACTCCTCCAGCAGTCGGCAGGTCTCGGCCAGCATGTCGTTGTAACCCGACTCGCCGACCACGTCGGGGTCGTGGATCTCGATGTCCAGCTTGTCGAAGACCGAGTAGAAGTAGATCTTCGACTCGTCCACGAACTTCCGCCACAGGGCGATGGTCTCCTCGTCGCCCGCCTGGAGCTCCACCACCCGCCGCCGGGACCGCTCCTTGAACTCCGCGTCGGAGTCGAAGAGCGCCCGCGCGGCCTTGTAGAGCCGGTTGAGGTTGGACATGGCCTCCTCACCGGAGGAGGCGTCCTTGTGGTCCAGCTCGTGCGGGTGCTCGATCAGATACTGGATGAGCATGCCGAACTGGGTGCCCCAGTCGCCGATGTGGTGGCGGCGGATCACCTTCTCGCCCGCGAACTCCAGGATCCGCACCACCGCGTCGCCGATCACCGCCGAGCGCAGATGGCCGACGTGCATCTCCTTGGCCACATTGGGCTGGGCGTAGTCGATCACGGTGGTGCCGGGCGCCTGCGCGTACGGCACGCCGAGGCGGTCGTCGGCGGCGCGGGCGGCGAGGGTCGCGGTGATCGCGGAGTCGGCGATCGTGATGTTGAGGAAGCCGGGGCCGGAGACCTCGATGTCGGCGATCACCGGATCGGGGTCGGCCGAGGTGGCGGCGACCGGAAGGTGCGCCACGACCTTGGAGGCCAGCTCACGGGGGTTTCCCTTGAGCTGCTTGGCCAGCGCCAGCATCCCGTTGGCCTGGAAGTCGGCCCGGTCGCTTCGTCGCAGCAGCGGGTCCGCGGAGCCGGCCTCCGGCAGGGCAGCCGAGAGGGCGTCCGTGATGCGCTGATGGACCGTAGCGGCGAGGGAAGGGACCGAAGCCATGGAGTGCCATTCCGATAGTGGTGGTATGGACAACCCAGTATTTCACGGCGGGTCCAACGAATTCCCCGGCCTGTGGACAACCCGGGTCGGCCCGGCGGGCCCTGTGGGCAACTCCGGAGGGGTCTGTTCCGTCTGGGACAATGGGCGGTGCCATGACCGCTAGGAAGGAAGTGCCGACCGTGGCTCAGAGCACCGAGACCGACTGGGTCTCCCGATTCGCCGACGAGGTCATTGCCGAGGCGGAGCGCCGCGCCCCGGGCAAACCTGTCGTCGTCGCCTCGGGCCTCAGCCCGTCCGGCCCGATCCACCTCGGCAATCTGCGCGAGGTCATGACCCCGCACCTGGTCGCCGACGAGATCCGGCGCCGGGGCCGCGAGTGCGTGCACATCCTGTCCTGGGACGACTACGACCGGTATCGCAAGGTCCCGGCCGGGATCGACCCCTCCTGGTCCGAGCACATCGGCAAGCCGCTCACCTCGGTCCCGGCCCCGCCCGGGTCCCCGTATCCGAACTGGGCGGAGCACTTCAAGGCGCCGATGGCCGAGGCGCTGCGGGAGCTGGGCATCGAGTTCCACCCCATCAGCCAGACCGAGATGTACACCTCGGGGGCGTACCGGGAGCAGATCCTGCACGCGATGCGCCACCGCCGGGAGATCGACGCCGTCCTGGACCGGTACCGCACCAAGGACAAGCCCGGCGCCAAGAAGCCCAAGCAGCAGCAGAAGCCGGTGGACGAGGCCGAGCTGGCCGCCGCCGAGGGCTCGGGCGCGGCCGCCGAGGACGACGGCAGCGCGGGCGGGGCGGGTTACTACCCGTACAAGCCGTACTGCTCGGTCTGCGAGCGCGATGTGACCACGGTGACCTCGTACGACGACGAGACCACCGAGCTGACGTACGCGTGCGCGTGCGGCCACGGCGAGACCGTCCGCCTGAGCGAGCACCACCGCGGCAAGCTGGTCTGGAAGGTCGACTGGCCGATGCGCTGGGCGTACGAGGGCGTGGTCTTCGAGCCCTCGGGCGTCGACCACTCCTCGCCCGGCTCGTCCTATGTGGTCGGCGGCCAGATCGTCCGCGAGGTCTTCGGCGCCGAGCAGCCCATCGGCCCGATGTACGCGTTCGTGGGCATCAGCGGCATGGCCAAGATGTCCTCCTCCAAGGGCGGTGTGCCCACCCCGGCCGACGCGCTGGAGATCATGGAGGCGCCGCTGCTGCGCTGGCTGTACGCCCGCCGTCGGCCGAACCAGTCCTTCAAGATCGCCTTCGACCAGGAGATCCAGCGGACCTACGACGAGTGGGACGCGCTGGAGCGCAAGATCACCGAGGGCACGGCCCAGCCCGCGGACGCGGCCGCGTACAGCCGCGCGACCCGGACCGCCACGGGCGAGCTGCCGAGCACCCCGCGCCCGCTGCCGTACCGCACGCTGGCCTCGGTGGTGGACATCACCACCGGCCATGACGAGCAGACGCTGCGCATCCTCGGCGAGCTCGACCCCGACAATCCGGTGAAGTCCCTGGAGGAGACCCGGCCCCGGCTCGACAAGGCCGAGCGCTGGATCACCACCCAGGTCCCGGCCGACCAGCGCACCCGGGTCCGGGACGAGCCGGACACGGAGCGGCTGGCCGCGCTGGGCGACACCGAGCGGGAGTCGCTGCGGCTGCTGCTGGACGGCCTGGACGACCACTGGTCGCTGGACGGCCTCACCACGCTGGTCTACGGGGTGCCCAAGATCCAGGCGGGGCTGTCGCCGGAGGCCAAGCCGACGCCGGAGCTGAAGGTCGCCCAGCGGTCGTTCTTCGCGCTGCTCTACACCCTGCTGGTCGGGCGGGACACCGGCCCGCGGCTGCCCACGCTGCTGCTGGCGGTGGGGGCGGACCGGGTGCGCAAGCTGCTCGCGGCCTGACCTCTCCGGCTCCCGGGCGCCGGGCGGACGGCCTTACGGCCGCCGTCCGGCGTTCCGGCTTCGCGGGACGGCTCCGGGGTGGCTACGGGATGGCCTCGCGCTCCAGGCGGACGCGCTCCTTGAAGTCCTCGACGTACCCGGCCAGCTCGCTGTTGCTGAGGTCGTTCACGCCGTAGGTCTCCCGCAGCCGCTGCCCGAACTGGTAGGCGGAGGGGTACTTGCTGTGGTCGGCGAGGAACTGGCGGAAGGTCGCGTAGTAGACCTCCTCGCGCGGCACGTCGTCCGGTAGCCGGTTGAGCTGCTGCTCCGGCTGCTGCTCCTCGTACGCGTCACCCTCGGGCTCGCGCTGCTCCGGTACGTAGACGCCCTGATGGCTCCCCACGCCCTCACCGCCGAGCGGCCGCACCCGGCCGCCGGGCCCGACCGGCACGGTCAGCTGGGGCTGCTGGAGTTGCTGGAGTTGCTGGAGTTGCTGCGGCTGCCGCTCGGGCTGTGGCGCCTGGCCCGGGACCTGCCGGTCCTGCGGCTGGAGCTGCTGCGGCTGCTGTGCCTGCTGCGGGTGCTGTAGCTGCTGGGGCTGCTGCTCGACCGGCGCGGGGTGGGCGGCCGCCGGGTCGAAGGGCACGGCGTTCCGGCCGTCATGGCCCTGCCCGGCGGGCTGCTGGTACACCGGCAGGGGCAGCGAGAGCGGCAGCTCCTGCGTCTGGGGCTGCTGGGGGTGCTGCTGCGGGCCCGTGTCCGCCACGGCCCCCGGCGGGCCGTACGGGCCCGGCTGGGCCGCCAGGGACGCGCTCTTGGACCCCGTCCCGTCCGCCGCGGCCGACCGGCCCGAGGGGAGCGCGGTCGCCGACACAGTGGACGGGTCAAGACCGGCCGCCGCGAGCCCCGCCGGGGCGGTGTCCGCCAGCGGCAGCCCGTACCGCGCCAGCCGCAGCGGCATCAGCGACTCCACGGGCGCCTTACGGCGCCAGGACCGCCCGTAGCGGGCCCGCAGCCGGGCCTGGTAGACCAGCCGGTCCTGCTCCAGCCTGATGACCTCCTCGTAGCTGCGCAGCTCCCACAGCTTCATCCGGCGCCACAGCCGGAAGGTGGGCACCGGCGCGAGCAGCCAGCGGGTGATGCGGACCGACTCCATGTGCCGGTCCGCGGTGATGTCGGCGATCCGGCCGACCGCGTGCCGGGCGGCCTCGACGGAGACGACGAACAGGATCGGGATCACGGCGTGCATGCCGACGCCGACCGGGTCCGGCCAGGCGGCCGCGCCGTTGAAGGCGATGGTGGCCGCGGTCAGCAGCCAGGCGGTCTGGCGCAGCAGCGGGAAGGGAATGCGGATCCAGGTGAGCAGCAGATCCAGCGCGAGCAGGACCACGATCCCCGCGTCGATGCCGATCGGGAAGACATTGGCGAACTGGCCGAAGCCCTTGTCGAGGGCGAGATCGCGCACCGCGGCGTAGGAACCGGCGAAGCCGATCCCGGCGATCACCACCGCCCCGGTGACGACCACCCCGGCCAGTATTCGGTGCATCCGTGTCAGTTGCATCGCGGCCACCCGCGACCCCTCCCCGTCCTCAACAACAGCCGCATCAGCGTCGCATACACGTCAAGGCTCGTGGGCGGGAAGGGGTCGTGTCGGCGGGTCAGGCGCCGCTCTTGGCGCCCTTACCGATGGCGCCGACGGCCTCCTTGGCGGCGGACTTGGCGTCCTTGAGCAGGTCGGCCGCGTCCGGGGCCTTGGCGGTCTCATAGCCCGCGCCGTCGTACTGGAGGGTGATGACGACATTGGCGGTGCGGGCCACGACCGTCTGGTCGCGGAAGTCGTCGCCGTCCTTCTTCTCCTTGGTGCTGACCGTGGTCGCCTCGTCGCCGATGCCCGTGACCTTCTCGGTCTTGGGGTCGGTCACCTTTCCGGCGGTGGCGGCCCTGCTCGCCTGCTGGGCGGCGTACTCCCCGGCGCGCTTGTCGCCGGAGCCGAGCCCCGGGTCGGAGTGGAACAGCTTGAGGGAGACGGTCAGCGAGCGGTAGTCGAACTCGTCGAGGCCGCTCCACAGGCAGCTTGCCGATGTGTTGGTGTCGGCCGAGGGAAGGGCCTTGCCCTTCTTGTTCTGCGCCTTGGGGACGAGATCGTCGATCGTCTTCCCGGAGAGCGTGGAGCACACGTCGGGCAGCTTGCTGAACTTCGCCGCCGCGACGGTGGGTGAAGCGCTGGGCGAGCCGGGTCTCGCTGAGCCACCGGCGTTCTTGTCGTCCTTCTTGTCCGAGCCGGAGGAGCAGCCGGCGACGAGCACCACCGGTACGGTCGCGCAGGCGAGTATTCGGGCGAGTCGCGGGGCTGAACGGTGCATGGGTCCTTCGCTCATTCTCTGTCGATGGGCGGACGTGCCGCCCGCGTCATTAGTCGGCACGGTACGCGGCCGACGCGCGGGCGTCCCAATTTCCGAGGTCTCCGCGGGGCGGGGCCGGGGTGCTCGCGGGGGTGTGGCGAGGACCCGTTATTCGTTGAGGCGACCGGTCAGTTCATCGGCCAAGTCCTGGGCGTTTTCCTGGAGTTCCTGGCTGCTGGGAATGTGCTTCTTGTCGGTCGTCCACTGGTCGTACTCAATGGTGGCAATCACATTCGAGGACCGGAACACGACGGTGATGTCGCGGTGGATACCCGAGTCCTTGGTGATCAGTTGGTCATTGAGAAAGGCGTCGTCACCGAGGTCGTCCAGCCGGCGCGGGGCGGTGTCCTCCGAGGCGGTGTCACTTTCGTCACTTCCGCCGCTCGCGTCGGTACCCGCGGAGGGGCTATCGGTGCTTTTGCCTCCCTCGTCGGTCTTGTCGCCCTTACCGGCTTCGTCGCCCTTGTCGCCCTTGCTGCTCTTACCGGGCTCGTCGGAGCTGGAACCGGCGGAGGCGGAGGTGGAGGAGCCGCTGCCGTCGCTCTCCGAGCTGCTCCCGGAGCTGGCGGAGGGGCTCGAGGGAGGGCTCGTGGCGTCCGGAATATCGGCGGCGGCGGCCTTCTTCTCGTACGTCTCCTGGGCCCGGTCGTCATCGCTGACCGAGGGGTCGTACGAGACCACCCGCTGGAAGTCGATCGTCAGGTAGCGCGTGCCGCTCGCGGTCTCGACCTTCCAGCGGCAGCCGTCCCGGCGGTCTATGTCATACGTCACGGCCGCCTGGCCGTCGTACACCTTGTCGTCCTGCTCGGCGCCGGGCAGCAGCGCCTGGAGGGTCTTGCGGCTCACCGCGCCGCATGCCTCGGGCAGCGTGCGATAGCGGCCGGGCTCGGCCGAGACGGCCGTCCCGGAGTCGCCGGAGGCGCCGTCGTCCGGGTCGGTCGTCGCATCGGAGCCGGTGCATCCGCCGAGCCCCGCGGCGGCGAGCACGGTGATGAGCACGGCGACGGCCGGGGTGGCCCGCCGTCCGTACGCCCTTCGCTGCGCTGGCTGCACTGTGCGTGTCCCTTCGAGCGACGGAAAACTCCTTGCCGCCCGCAGGCGGTGGCTGGACACAATGTCTATCGCACGCACTGCCGTGCCTGCCGGTCGCCCGCCGTCTATGGGGCATTGGCCCGGCTTTTGCGTTTTCGGTCTTTTACGGGGGAATGAGTACATCATGTCGTATGTCGAGGTGCCCGGCGCGCAGGTGCCGATCCGGATGTGGACCGACCCCTCGACGGTCGAGGGCGTGGCCATGCAGCAGCTGCGCAATGTGGCCACCCTGCCCTGGATCAAGGGCCTCGCCGTGATGCCGGATGTGCATTACGGGAAGGGTGCCACGGTCGGCTCGGTGATCGCGATGCAGGGCGCGGTGTGCCCGGCGGCGGTCGGGGTGGACATCGGCTGCGGGATGTCGGCCGTCAAGACGTCGCTGACCGCCGACGACCTTCCGGGGGATCTCTCGCGGCTGCGGTCCCGGATCGAGCAGGCGATCCCGGTGGGGCGCGGTATGCACGACGACCCGGTGGACCCGGGGCGGCTGCACGCGTTCCCGACGACGGGGTGGGACGACTTCTGGAGCCGGTTCGGGGGAGTGGCCCAGGCGGTCAGGTTCCGCCAGGAGCGGGCCGTCAAGCAGATGGGATCGCTCGGATCCGGTAACCACTTCATCGAGTTCTGCCTCGATGACGAGGGTTCGGTTTGGCTGATGCTGCACTCCGGCTCCCGCAACATCGGTAAGGAGCTGGCCGAGTACCACATCGGCGAGGCCCGGAAGCTGCCCCACAACCAGAATCTGGTCGACCGCGACCTGGCCGTCTTCATCGCGGACACCCCGCAGATGGCGGCGTACCGGCACGATCTCTTCTGGGCGCAGGAGTACGCGAAGTACAACCGCGCGATCATGATGGCGCTCTTCCAGGACGTGGTGCGCAAGGAGTTCACGAAGGCCCGCCCGGTCTTCGAGCCGGTGATCAGTTGCCACCACAACTACGTGGCCGAGGAGCGCTACGAGGGCATGGACCTTCTCGTGACCCGTAAGGGCGCCATCCGCGCCGGGAGCGGGGACTACGGGATCATCCCGGGCTCCATGGGCACCGGTTCGTACATCGTGCGCGGTCTGGGGAACGAGGCGTCGTTCAACTCGGCCTCGCACGGAGCGGGCCGGAAGATGAGCCGTAACGCGGCGAAGAAGCGCTTCTCGATCCAGGATCTGGCGGAGCAGACGCGGGGTGTGGAGTGCCGTAAGGACTCCGGCGTCGTGGACGAGATCCCGGGGGCGTACAAGCCGATCGAGAAGGTCATCGACCAGCAGCGGGACCTCGTCGAGGTGGTGGCGCGGCTCAAGCAGGTGGTGTGCGTCAAGGGCTGAGACACGGGCCTTGTCGCCTGGGGCCGCTTGAGGCGCGCCAGCGCTTCAGGCCGTCGTAGGCGATCGCCAGGTGCCGCGGCCCTCTGAGGACGGCGTTGCGGCGGCGGGTCCTCGACGAGGCGCGGGTTGTCCAGCCGGCGGACCAGTTCGGTCAGGGCGGCCTGCGCCTCGAGGCGGGCCAGGGGCGAGCCGATGCAGTTGTGGATGCCGCTGCCGAAGCCGAAGTGCTGGTTGTCCGGGCGGTCGGGGAGGAAGCGGTCCGGCTCGGGGAAGCGCTGGGGGTCCCGGTTCCCCGAGGCCGGGACGAGCCACAGGGAGGCGCCCTTGGGGATGGTGGTACCGGCGATCTCGATCTCGTCGAGCGTGGTGCGCTCGGGCAGTAGCTGCACGGGCGGTTCGAACCGCAGCAGCTCCTCCACCAGCGGGTAGATCAGCTCGGAGTCCTCGCGCAACTGCTTGAGGGCGTCGGGGTGGCGCAGCAGGGTGAGCATCCCGTTGGTGATCAGGTTGACGGTGGTCTCATGGCCCGCGATCAGCAGCAGCGTCAGATTGCTGAGCATCTCGGGCAGGGACATCGGGCTCTCGTCCGCCGCGCGCTCGGTGGCCAGGCCGGAGATCATGTCGTCCCGGGGCGCGCGGCGGCGCTGGTCGATCAGGCCGGAGAGATAGGCGGCGAGCTGGTGCCGGGCCTCCCGGACGGCCTCCCGGTGGGCCTGTTGCTCCTCGGGTGTGCCGACGGGCGGCTCGACGGCGGCGGCCACGGTGTCGGCCCAGCCGTGGAAGCGCTGCTCGTCCTCCTGGGGGACGCCGAGCAGACGGCAGATCACGGTGACGGGGAAGGGGTAGGAGAAGTCCTCGACCAGGTCGATCCGGTCCCGCCCCTGGAAGCGGTCGACGAGGCCGGAGACGATTCCGGAGATCTCGCCGCGCAGGTCGTAGACCCGCCGGGACGCGTGCGGAGGGCCGTACGTCCGCATGATCAGCCGGCGCAGCCGGTCGTGGTCGGGCGGGTCGAGCCGGATGAAGCTCGGCGGCAGGTCGGGGTCGTCGGTGCCGGCGACGGTCCTCGCCTCGGGGGCGAGATGGCGGACGTCGGAGCTGACCCTGGGGTCGTGGAGCAGGCTGTGGATCTCCCAGTAGGTGCTGACCAGGTAGGGGCCGGACTCGTCCCGCACCACGGGCGTCCTGCGGAGCTCGGCGTACAGCGGGTACGGGTCGGCGCGGTTGGCGTGGTCGAGGATCTGGCCCAGGAGTGCGACCGACGTCATGGCGGAGTCCTTCCGGGTGCGGTGCCGGTGGTGCCCGCGTCAGGCGGAGTGGAGGTGAGGCGGGTGGTGTTCGTGTCGGGCGGGGGTGGAGGTGAGGCGGGTGGTGTTCGCGTCAGGCGGGGGTGAACGTGACGCGCTGGTCGGTCGGGGAGTGGCCGCTGACGGTGACCTCGGGGCCGTGGGTGGGCACCGAGGGGTCAGGGAACCCGGCCGGCACCGGCCGCATGCCCTCGGTCCGCCGGTCGACGGTGGTGAACGGCAGTGGGAAGGGCGCGGCCTGCTCGATCTGCCGCTGGTAGAATTCCAGCCATTTGGCCTGGTCGAAGGTGACGGCGGCGATGACGCGGCCCTGGTAGCCGTAGGCCGCGGTGAAGCGGCGCTCGCTCAGCGACCCCTGGCTGACGAGGATCTGGTCGGCCATGTTCGGCACCCCGACGGACTTGATGTTGACGCCGAACTGGGCCGACCAGAAGTACGGCGTCCACAGGTGCGGGCGGCGCCGCTCACCGGGGCAGATCATGTTGTGGGCCGCGACCTCGGCCTGCGCGACCGCGTTGCCCCAGTGCTCCAGGGACAGGAACTGGTAGCCGAACAGCGGATGCGGGGAGCGGGCCACGTCCCCCGCGACGAAGACGTCGTCGGAGACGATGCCCCGTACGTCGAAGGCCCGGCAGCCCGCGTCGCAGGCGATCCCGCGCGGCCCCGCGGCCAGTCCGGAGCCCGCGAGCCATTCGGTGTTGCGCGTCGCGCCCAGGGCGACGACGGCCACCTCCGCGTCCAGCGCGTCGCCGTCGGAGAAGTGGGCCCGCCGCAGCCTGCCCGCGCCGTCGCCTTCCAGCCCGGTGACCATCACACCGCAGCGCAGATCGACGCCGTACTGGTGCTGCAGCTCGGCGGCCACAGCGCCGATCACGCTGCCCAGGGCGCCCACCAGGGGAGCCGGGCCGCGTTCGGCGACCGTGACGGGCAGCTCCCGCTCACGGCAGACGGAGGCGATCTCCGAGCCGGTGAACCCGGCGCCGATCACCAGCACCCGGCGGGGTCCGGCCCGCAACCGGTGGACCAACCGGGCGGCGTCGTCCGTGGTCCGCAGCACGAAGACGCCGTCCAGGCCGGCCTCCAGCTCGTTCGGCCACGGGCGGGAGCGCACACCGGTGGCGATCAGCAGCCGGTCGTACTCCACCGAGGTGCCATCGGCGAGCGCCACCCGCTTGGCCGACATGTCCAGCGCGGTCGCGGCGACGCCCAGCCGCCACCGCGCGTCGATCGCACGGCGGCGGGGGAGGGCCGTATGGCCGACCGGCACCCGGCCGAGCAGGACCTGCTTGGACAGCGGCGGACGGTCGTACGGCTCGTACGGCTCCTCACCGATCATGGTGAGCGTGCCGGTGAAGCCCTCCTCCCGGAGCGTCTCGGCGGCCCGCAGCCCCGCCAGGGAGGCACCCACGACCACGATGTGACCCTCGCGCCGGAGCCGCTCCAGGGAGCCGTCAAGCGCCATCGGAGGCACCCACCCGGTCCGCCGTCCACCTGCCGCCCGCGCCCTCCACGGTGATGGCCCTGACCGGGCACGCCGCCACCGCCCGCAGCACGTCCGCGCGCCGCGCGTCGTCCGGCTGCGCGTCGTACAGCAGCGCTTCCTCACCGTGCATCGCGAACACGTCCGGCGCGAGGAAGGCGCACTGCGCGTAGCCCTGGCACCGGTTGAGATCAACGACAACCCTCATGACGCCTCCGCTCCACCGCGAGGGATCACCGCGAGGAGTCACCGCGAGGAATCACCGAGAAGAGGCTCCGCGAGGTGACCGCCGCTCCCAGCATCGGAGCGTCCCCGGGATGGCGCACACACACGGAGCCGAACGGGGGACGGGCGGACTGTTACGGCAGGGGCTCTGAGGAGCCGCGGGGGACGAGGGCGGACGGGCTCAGCGCTCGCGGTGGACCTTGTGCTGGGCGGCCTGGGCGCGGGGACGGATGACCATCATGTCGATGTTCACATGCGAGGGCCGGGTGACCGCCCATTCGACCGTGTCGGCCACGTCGTCGGCGGTCAGCGGCTCGGCCACGCCCTCGTAGACGGCCGCGGCCTGGCTCTCGTCGCCGCGGTAGCGGTTCACCGCGAACTCGTCGGTCCTGACCATGCCCGGGGCGATCTCGATCACCCGCACCGGCTCACCGCACAGCTCCAGGCGCAGGGTGGCCGCGATGGCGTGGGAGCCGTGCTTGGCCGCCACGTACCCGCCGCCGCCTTCGTACGCCACATGGCCCGCCGTGGAGGACAGCACGACGATCGTGCCGTCGCCGGAAGCGGTGAGGGCGGGCAGCAGCGCCTGGGTCACCTGGAGCACGCCCACCACATTGACCTCGTACATCGCCCGCCAGTCGGCCGGGTCGGCGGTGGCCACGGTCTCGGCGCCGATCGCGCCGCCCGCGTTGTTCACCAGGACGTCGCAGCGGTCCAGACCGGCGGCGAAGGACTCCACGGCGGCGCGGTCGGTGACGTCCAGGACATACGCCTCGGCCTGGCGCCCCGCCTCGGTCAGCTCGGCGGCGAGCGCCTCGATGCGCTCCTTACGGCGGGCGGCGAGGACGACGCGGAATCCGGCGGCCGCCAGGCGGCGCGCGGTCGCGGCTCCGATCCCGCTGCTCGCGCCGGTGATGACTGCGGTACGGGTGGTCATCGGTCCTCCAGTGGCGACGTGGCGCAAACGGTGGTGCGTGCGCATGATCCATATGCAGGATATGACGGCCTGATTTACCTCCAACCGGGGGACTGAAGATGCGAATCCGCTAGGGGCTCTCGGGCTCGGGGAAGGGTGCACTGCGTCCGGCGCGGCGCCGGTAGTTGGAGCACCCATGCCCAAGGAGTGAATTCAGGTAATGACCCAGCACAGCAGATTCCTTCAGCGGTCTCGTCGTTCCTTCCGACGTTGGGGCGTGGCCTCAGCGGGCGCCATCGCGGCGGCGGCCCTGGTCGCCGGTGCTCCCGGAACCGCATGGGCCTCGGGCAGCACCCCCGGCCCGCACTCGTCGCAGAGCAACCACTGTGCCCAGGACCGGGCGCACGGCGACAACAAGGAGAACCACGACAAGGGGAACCACGAGAACGGCCGTCACGAGGACAAGAAGGGCCAGCACGAGCACGGCCGCTACGAGGCGAAGGACCAGAACGGCCGTCACGAGGACAACGGCCATGAGCACGGCCGCTACGAGGCGAACGGCTACCAGGACCCCAACGGCGGTCGCCGCGACGACCACGCCCGGGACGACCAGGACGGCCGTCATGACGAGGGCGGGCGGTACGAGGAGAAGGAGAACGACCAGCGCGAGGAGAACGACCAGCGCGAGGAGAGCGACCAGCGCGAGGAGCACGGCCGGTACGACGAGAAGAAGGACAGCGGCCGTAAGGAGGACAGCCGCAAGGAGGACAGCCGTAAGGAAGAGACCGGCAAGGAGGAGAACCGCAAGGAGCAGAACGGCAAGGAGCAGAACGGCAAGGAGCAGAACGGCAAGGAGCAGAACGGCAAGGAGGACCACGGCCAGCGCGAGGAGTACGGCCAGCGCGAGGACCAGGGCCGTCAGGACCCGACCCGCTACTTCCCCATCGGGAAGTACTTGCACGGCATCCAGGGCCGCAGCGCGGCGCGCCCCGAGCAGGCCGCGCAGGCCGAGCAGGTGGCGCAGCCCGAGCAGGTGGCGCAGCCGGAGCAGGCCGCGCAGCCGTACGAGGCGGCCCAGTCCGGTGAGGAGGCCCAGGACCGCGGTGCCGTCCGTCCCGTCGCCGTTCCCGTCCACGAGGACGACCAGGCGCGCCAAGGCCAGGAGCACAAGGAGCACCAGGGCCAGGAGCACCAGGGCCAGGAGCACAAGGAGCGCCAGGGCCAGGAGCACAAGGAGCACCAGGACCAGAAGAAGAACGACCCGGTGACGCTCGCCGAGGCGGTCGAGATCGCCGAGTGCGAGGTCGGCGGCCAGGCGGTCAGCGCCGAGCTGGTGGACTGCCCCGAGGACGACCAGCACAACAAGGGCAAGCACGAGGACGGTCGTAAGGACGACCGTAAGGGTCCGCGCCACCACGACGACCAGCGCAAGGACGACCAGCGCAAGGACAAGCAGCGCAAGGACGAGCACAAGGACTCGCACAAGCAGGAGGTCAAGCAGGTGTGGGTCGTGGAGGTCGAGTGCGACCACACCATCACGACCGTCTTCATCGACCCGGACACCGGCTGCGTCCTCGGCACGGAGCGGGAGCAGGACGACCACCACGGTGACCACGGCAAGCAGGGCAAGCAGAACAACCACGGTGACCGTGAGGGCAAGGGCGGCTACGGCCGCCCTTGAGTTACCGCCTGGGCACGTACATGATCACAGCGACTCCGGCCAGACAGATCAGCGCTCCGATCACATCGAAGCGGTCGGGCCGGTAGCCGTCGGCGACCATGCCCCAGGCGAGCGATCCGGCGACGAACACGCCGCCGTATGCCGCGAGGATGCGGCCGAACTCCGCGTCCGGCTGGAGCGTGGCCACGAACCCGTAGGCGCCAAGGGCGATGACCCCGGCGCCGATCCACGCCCATCCCCTGTGCTCACGCACGCCTTGCCAGACGAGCCATGCGCCGCCGATCTCCAGCAGTGCGGCCACGGCGAACAGAGCAATGGAACGTGCGATGAGCATGGGGGAAGGGTACGGCCCGCCCATGAGAGGCCCCGCAGCGGAGCGAGGTCATCTCCGTCGTCGTCTCGAACCTCACCTCCCTCGGCAACCTGCTGCTCGCCGTGGCCACCTGGCAACGAGGCCCGAGCACCGTGCCCGACAGCCACTACCGCTGGACGCGCTACTTCCTCCGCGACGGCCCGGACGCCGACCACCCGGTCTGCCCCTGAGCGAAATTCCCTTTGCGGGCATCCGGCCGTGTGCCAGGGTCGGCCGATGACGACTTCGACGGCCTCCCGCCGCGCCTTACTCCGCTGGCAGTTCGACCTGACCTGGTCGCTCTTCGAGTACCACCTGGAGCGCTTGGAGCCCGAGGACTTCCTGTGGGAGCCCACGGCCCACTGCTGGACGGTGCGGCAGGGCGCCGATGGGTCGTGGCTGCCGGACTGGGCGGAGACCGAGCCCGATCCCGTGCCCGTCCCCACCATCGGCTGGCTGAGCTGGCATATCGGCTGGTGGTGGAGCGTGACCATCGACCACGCGGAGGGACGCGGGCCGAGGGAGCGGACCGACGTCAGCTGGCCCGGCGACGGTAAGGCGGCCATCGAGTGGCTGCGCGGTCTGCGGGCGGAGTGGACGGCCGTACTGGACCGGCTCACCGAGCAGGACCTGGACGCCGTCGCGCCCTTCCCCTGGGACCGGGACCCCGAGCACACCATCGCCCACATGGCCGCCTGGGTGAACGCCGAGCTGATGAAGAACGCCACCGAGATCGGCCAACTCCGCCTGCTGCGCGCCGCCTCCGCGCCGTAGGGGCCATGGCCTCAGGGCCACGGTCCCCGGCTCAGGGCCACGGCCCCGGCGGACTCAGGGCCACACCAGGCAGTACGGCTGGTGCCCCGCCTCGTGCAGCCGGTGGCTGAAGTCCTGCCACTCGTGCAGCAGCTGATACACCGTGAAGGCGTCCCGGGGGCCGCCGCGGTCGGGGACCGTGGACCAGATGAAGGCCGCGGCGCCCACGGCCTCCTCGCCCACACCGCGCAGCGGATCGACGGCGGTCATCGGGAGTTTGACGACGGCGTAGTCCGGGTGGAGAACGACCAGTTCGAGCGGGGGGACCTTGTGGAGCGGGACGCCCTCGATGCCGGTGAGGACCATCGCCGCCACCGTCTCCGGCTTGATCTTCGTGAACATGCCGTGGCCGAGCTCGTCGCCGCCGAGTTCCTCGGGGCGCATGGAGATGGGGACCCTGGCCGCGGTGGCACCGTCCGGCGCACCGAAGTACTTGTAGGTCACCCCCATGCGGCCCCCGCTTCTGCCTGACCTGCCCGCCTCGTCCCGCCGATGGCGTCCGGGCCGGGCACGCTCGGGGCCTCGGTCGTCAGTCCCTTCACCCAGTTCGCCACCGCGATGCATATCTCCACCCGACCACTCGCGGCCACTACCGCGCAACCCGATCTCTGTTACAGAGACCTCCCCCACCATAGAGCTGTGAAACGCCCGGCCGCGGGAGTACGTCCGCCTCTGACAACATGGCTTGCGTGAGCTATCCGTACGCAGCCCCAGTTTCGCAGACGCTTTTCGATCGCGCGGCCACCGTGACGCCCGGCGGCGTGAACTCTCCGGTGCGGGCGTTCCGCGCCGTGGGAGGTACGCCCCGGTTCATGGTGTCCGGGGACGGTCCGTACCTCACCGACGCCGACGGACGCGAGTACGTGGACCTCGTGTGCTCGTGGGGACCGATGATCCTCGGCCATTCCCACCCCGAGGTCACCGCGGCCGTGCAGGCCGCCGTCGCCCGCGGTACGTCGTTCGGCACGCCGGGCGAGGGCGAGGTCGAGCTCGCCGAGGAGATCGTGGCGCGGGTCGCCCCGGTCGAGCAGGTGCGCCTGGTGTCGTCCGGCACCGAGGCGACGATGTCGGCGATCCGGCTGGCCCGCGGTTTCACCGGGCGGTCGAAGGTGATCAAGTTCGCCGGTTGCTACCACGGGCATGTGGACGCCCTGCTGGCCGCGGCCGGGTCCGGGGTGGCCACCTTCGGGCTGCCGGACACTCCGGGGGTGACGGGAGCGCAGGCGGGGGAGACCGTGGTGCTGCCGTACAACGACCTGGAGGCGGTCCGGGCGGCCTTCGTCGCGCACCCCGGGGAGATCGCCTGTGTGATCACCGAGGCGTCGCCGGGCAACATGGGCGTGGTGCCGCCGCTGCCCGGGTTCAACGCGGGCCTCAAGCAGCTCTGCGCCGACCATGGCGCGCTCTACATCTCCGACGAGGTCATGACCGGCTTCCGGGTCTCCAGGGCCGGGTGGTTCGGGCTGGACGGCGTGGAGCCGGACCTGATGATCTTCGGCAAGGTCATGGGCGGCGGCTTCCCGGCGGCGGCCTTCGGTGGGCGCGCCGACGTCATGGAGCGCCTGGCCCCGGCCGGTCCGGTCTACCAGGCGGGCACCCTGTCCGGAAACCCGGTCGCCACGGCAGCGGGCGTCGCCCAGCTGCGGCTGCTGGACGACGCGGCGTACGGACGGGTCGACGCGGCCTCCGAGCGGCTGCGGGCGATGGTGACGGAGGCGCTCTCCAAGGAGGGTGTGGCGCACCGGGTCCAGGTCGCGGGCAACATGTTCTCGGTCTTCTTCACCGGCGACGAGGTCACCGACTACGAGAAGGCCAAGGCCCAGGAGGCGTTCCGCTTCACCGCCTTCTTCCATTCGATGCTGTCCCAGGGCGTCTACCTCCCGCCGTCCGTCTTCGAGTCGTGGTTCGTCTCCACGGCACACGACGAGAAGGCGCTGGAGCGGGTGGCGGCGGCTCTGCCGGGGGCGGCGCGGGCCGCCGCCGAGGCCACTGAATGATGGGTGACATGACACAGAGCGAGAACGACATCACCGTCGTCCATGTGATGCGCCACGGCGAGGTCCATAACCCGGAAGGCGTGCTCTACGGCAGGCTGCCCGGCTACCACCTCTCCGATCTGGGGCGGCGGATGGCCGACCGCGTCGCCGAGCACCTCGCCGACCGTGACATCACCTATGTGGTCGCCTCCCCGCTGGAGCGGGCGCAGGAGACGGCGGCGCCGATCGCCAAGGCGCACGGCCTGGACGTGGCCTCGGACGAGCGGCTGATCGAGGCGGCGAACGTCTTCCAGGGCAAGACCTTCGGTGTCGGCGACGGCGCGCTGCGCAAACCGGGCAACTGGCGCCATCTCACCAACCCGTTCCGCCCGTCCTGGGGCGAGCCCTATGTCGACCAGGTGGTGCGGATGATGGCGGCGCTGGGCCGGGCGCGGGACGCCGCGCGCGGGCACGAGGCGGTGTGCGTCAGCCATCAGCTGCCGATCTGGATCGTGCGCAGCTTCGTGGAGCGGCGGCGGCTGTGGCACGACCCGCGCAAGCGGCAGTGCACGCTGGCCAGCCTCACCAGCTTCACCTTCCGCGGCGACCGGATCGTCTCGGTGGGCTACAGCGAGCCGGCCCGTGATCTCGTTCCGCCCCATCTGCGCGCGGGCGCCAAGCCGGTGAAGGGTGCCTCCAAGGGCTACGGCGCCTGAGCGGCGTCCTGGGGCTACGGCGGCTGAGTGCCGCTCCGTGGGATTCGGCGCCGAGCGGCGCGGCCCTCGGTACCGAGCGGCCCTCGGTACCGAATGGAGACATTGTGTCCGCCGTGTAATTGACCGCGTCCTTTCGGAACCTCGCTATTCGCCTCGCCATCTCCAGGGTTGTCCGGACACCCCGGGCAATCAGAACGGCGAGTGCGAATTGAGGACGTTATGCGTGAGGTCAGCCGGAGGGGGATCCTCGGTCTTGGTATGGGAGCGGCGGCGTCACTGGCCGTCGCCGGCTGTTCCTCCGGGTCCGGGTCCGGTACGCCGAAGCCCGCGAACACGACCCAGGCGAAGCCGATCGGTGACGGCTCCACTTCGCACGGTGAGCGGCGCAAGGAGGCCCCGAAGCCGGAGCGGCTGGAACGGGGGCAGAAGCCGCCGCAGTTCGTGGTGTTCTCGTGGGACGGCGCGGGAGAGGTCGGCAACGGTCTCTTCCCGCGGTTCCGCAAGCTGGCCGAGGACCACGGCGCGACCATGACCTTCTTCCTCTCCGGTATCTACTGCCTTCCGGAGTCGAAGAAGTCGCTGTACCGGCCGCCGAACAACCCGGTGGGCGCCTCCGACATCGGCTATCTCACCGATGAACACATCAAGGCCACGCTGCGGAACGTGCGCGAGGCGTGGCTCGAGGGCCATGAGATCGGCACCCATTTCAATGGCCACTTCTGCTCCGGAAGCGGCTCGGTGGAGAACTGGACGTCCGCGCAGTGGAAGTCCGAGATCGACCAGGCGGTGTCCTTCGTCACAAAGTGGCGGACGAATACGCGCTTCACCGATGTGGATCCGCTGCCCTTCGACTACCGCAAGGAACTCATCGGCGGCCGGACTCCGTGTCTGAAGGGCCAGACCAATTTGCTGCCGACCGCCCGGGAGCTCGGCTGGCGCTATGACGCCAGTTCGCCGGGCGGGCTCCAGGTGTGGCCGTCGAAGAAGCAGGGCCTCTGGGACTTCCCGCTCCAGCAGATTCCCTTTCCGGGGCACTCCTTCGAGGTGCTCTCGATGGACTACAACATCCTGGCGAACCAGTCGAGGAATTCCACCAATGCCCCGCCCGCGAACTACCCGGGCTGGCGCAAGCAGGCCACCGAGGCGTACATAGCCGGTTTCAAGCGGGCCTATGAGACCAATCGCGCCCCGCTCTTCATCGGAAACCACTTCGAGCAGTGGAACGGCGGCATCTATATGGACGCCGTCGAGGAAGCGCTCAAGCACATGGCCGACGAGAAGCGCAAGGACGTCCGGCTGGTCTCCTTCAAGCAGCTCACCGACTGGCTGGACGCACAGGACCCCGCAGTCCTGGCCGAACTGCGCGGGCTCGGCGTGGGCCAGGCGTGGAGCGCGAACGGCGGCTGACGGCGCCGGTGGGCGCGGGACGAGCCGGGGGCGAGCCAGGAGCGAGGGCCCGCGCGGCCCGGAGGGGTGCCCGGAGGGGGGTGGCGAAGATCCGCAAAAGGGCCATGCGAAACTTTTCACATGAGTGCCTGCCGTGCCCCTCGGGGCCTCGCGACCCGTCGTCGCGCAACCGCGCTGGCCATCGGGGCCGCGGTTGCCGCGCTGTCCCTGACCGCCTGCGGCGGGGGCGGCACCTCGGGCGGCTCCGCCGACACCAAGTTCGTCCAGGGCAAGGGCGGCGTGGACACCGTCGCCAAGGAGAACCGTAAGGACGCACCCCAGCTCTCGGGCAAGACCCTGGAGGGCAAGCCACTGGACGTGGCGGACTACAAGGGCAAGATCGTGGTCCTGAACGTCTGGGGCTCCTGGTGCGCCCCCTGCCGGGCCGAGGCGTCGAACCTCGCCAAGGTGGCCAAGGACACCAAGGCCAAGGGCGTGCAGTTCATCGGGATCAACACCCGTGACTCCAACCGCGCCCCCGCGCTCAGGTTCGAGAAGGAGTACGGCGTCGACTACCCGAGTCTGTACGACCCGATCGGGAAGCTCATGCTGCGCTTCCCCAAGGGCAGCCTCAACCCGCAGGCCATCCCCTCGACGATCGTGCTGGACCGGGAGGGCAGGATCGCGGCCCGCGCTCTGACGCCGCTCAGCGAGGAGCGCCTGCGCACGATGGTCACCCCGCTGATCGCGGAGAAGTGACCTTTCGTGAACACGCTGGCCGCCGCGACCGATCCCAACCAGACCGTCCTGACCGGGGCGCTGCTGCTGGCGCTTCCGATCGCCCTGCTCGGCGGACTGGTCTCCTTCTTCTCCCCCTGTGTGCTGCCGCTGGTGCCCGGCTACATGTCGTACGTCACAGGTGTCACGGGCACGGATCTGGCCGAGGCCAAGCGCGGCCGGATGGTCGCGGGTGCCTCGCTCTTCGTGCTCGGCTTCACCGCGGTCTTCGTCTCCGGCGGCGCGCTCTTCGGCAACTTCGGCTGGACGCTCCAGGAGCACAAGGAGACCATCTCCAAGATCCTTGGGGTCGTCACGATCGTGATGGGCCTCGCCTTCATGGGGGTGCTGGGGGGCTTCGGACAGCGGGAGTTCCGCTTCCACGTCAAGCCCACGCTGGGGCTCGCGGGGGCGCCGGTGCTGGGCGCCCTGTTCGGCGTCGGCTGGACGCCGTGCCTGGGGCCGACGCTCACCGCCGTCAACGCCCTGGCGTTCAATGAGGCGAGTGCGGGGCGCGGGGCCCTGCTCACCGCCGCGTACTGCGTGGGGCTCGGGCTGCCGTTCGTGGTGGTCGCCGTGGCCTACCGCCGGGCGCTGGGTGCCTTCGGCTGGGTCAAGCGGCACTACGTCTGGGTGATGCGAGCCGGGGGCGGCATGCTCGTCGCCCTGGGGGTGCTGCTGCTCACAGGTGTCTGGGACACCATGATGGGCTCCATGCAGACCTGGGCTCAGGGCTTCAACGTTGGGATCTGATCGATGTCCACCACCGATACCGACACCGCGGCCGGCAAGGAGGCCGGCACGCCGCCCGAGGGCGGCGCGACCGCCGAGGAGCGCGAGCTCGGCGCCGCGGTGTCGCAGTTGTCCACCGCCCCGGCCGAGGAGATCAACGTCCCCTCGCTGGGGCCGCTCGGCTGGGCCCGGTGGTTCTGGCGGCAGCTGACCTCGATGCGGGTGGCGCTGCTGCTGCTCCTTCTGCTCTCCCTCGCCACGATCCCCGGTTCGCTGGTCCCGCAGACCAGCATCGACCAGCTCAAGGTGCAGGACTTCCAGGAGCGGCACCCGACGCTCACCCCGATCTACGAGAAGCTCCAGCTGTTCCACGTCTACAGCTCGGTGTGGTTCTCGGCGATCTACCTCCTGCTGTTCATCTCGCTCATCGGCTGCATCGTGCCGCGCACCTGGCAGTTCATCGGCCAGCTGCGCGGCCGCCCGCCGGCCGCGCCCCGCCGGCTGACCCGGCTTCCCGCGTACACCACCTGGCGCAGCGAGGCCGAGCCGGAGCAGGTGCTGGCGGCCGCCCGGAAGATCATGAAGGGGCGCCGCTTCCGCGTCGACGCCTCGGGCGACGCGGTGGCCGCGGAGAAGGGCTATCTGCGCGAGGTGGGAAATCTGCTCTTCCACACCGCGCTGATCGTGCTGCTGGTGTCCTTCGCCGCCGGGCAGCTGTGGAAGACCGAGGGCAGCAGTCTGATCACCGAGGGCGGCGGCTTCTCCAACAGCCTCACCCAGTACGACGACATCAAGACGGGGCAGCTGTTCAACAGCGACGACCTCGCCCCCTTCGGCTTCCAGCTGGACCGCTTCACCGCGACCTATGAACGCAGCGGTCCGCAGATGCGCACCCCGCGCACCTTCCGCGCCGATGTGACCTACTGGGACGGCGCGGACGGCGCGAGCCGCAAGACCTCGATCAAGGTGAACGAGCCGCTGGAGATCGCGGGCTACAAGGTCTTCCTGCTGAACCACGGCTACTCGCCGGTCGTCACCATCCGGGACGGCAAGGGCGATGTGGTGCACAAGGGCCCGGTGGTCGGGCTGCCGATCGACGGGGCCAACCTCACCGAGAGCATGGTCATCAAGGTCCCGGACTATCGGGACAAGAACGGCAAGAAGGACCAAATCGGCTTCCAGGGGCAGTTCCTGCCGACCTGGGTGCGCAGCCAGGGCATGTTCTCCGTCTTCCCGGCGCTGGACAACCCGACGCTGGTCCTGACCGCCTACCACGGCAGCCTCGGTGTGGACGGCGGCACTCCGCAGAGCGTGTACCAACTGGACAAGTCGCGGATGAAGCAGTTCCTGGAGCCCGACGGCAAGACCAAGTTCGCCCGCGCGCTCAAGGTCGGCGACACCATGAAGCTGCCGAACGGCGGCGGAACGCTGTCGTTCGACGGCGTCAAGGAATGGGCCAGCTTCCAGATCTCGCACAAGCCGGGTGACCAGGGCGCCCTCATCGGTGCCGTGGCCGCCCTGGTGGGCCTGGCCGCCTCCCTGTTCATCCAGCGCCGCCGGGTGTGGGTGCGCGCGGTGACGGGCGACGACGGCACCACCGTGGTCGAGATGGCGGGGCTCGGCCGCAGTGAGTACGCCAAGCTGCCCGAAGAACTCGCCGATCTGGCCGTCCGTCTCCAGGCGGACGCACCCCCGGCCCCGGAAGCGGAACCCGACCCGGAGCCCGACCGGAACTCCACCGGGGACTCCGGTAAGGACTCCGCCAAGGAATCCACCGAGGACTCCGCCCCGGAATCCGCATCCGACACCGCAGATCCCGCAGATCCTGCCGAAGGAGCGCGCGCGTGAACCTCGCCGCCGAAGTCAACGAGAACCTGGCTCATTACAGCAACGTGCTGATCTACTCGGCGATGGCGGTCTACACCCTCGCCTTCCTGGCGCATATCGCCGAGTGGGTGTTCGGCAGCCGCAGTGCCGTCGGCCGCACCGCCGCCGCGATCACCGCCGACACCGAGGCCGCCCAGCGCGCCAAGGTGACCGTGCGGGTCGGCGGGCAGGGGGGCGGCACCGCCGTCCTGGACCGGCCGAAGATCGTCACCCGCTCTGCGGCGGGCAGCCGCGACGTCCCGGACGGGCCGGGCGCCGCGGGCGGCACCGAACAGGGCGATGTGTACGGCCGGATCGCGGTGGGCCTGACCGTACTGGCCTTCCTCTTTCATGCCGCGGGTGTCCTCCTGCGCGCGCTGTCGGTGCAGCGGGCGCCGTGGGGCAACATGTACGAGTTCTCCACGACCTTCGCCATGGTCGCGGTGGCCACATACCTGGTGCTGCTGGCGCTGAAGAAGAATGTGCGCTGGATCGGGCTGCCCCTCGTCACCACGGTCCTCCTCGACCTCGGTCTCGCCGTCTCTGTCTTGTACACCGCGAGCGACCAGTTGGTTCCGGCCCTGCACTCGTACTGGCTGTGGATCCACGTCAGCTGCGCGATCGTCTCCGGCGCCTCGCTCTACATCGGGGCCGTCGCCACGCTGCTCTACCTCTTCCGCGACCGCTACGAGGTCCAGTTGGAGAACCCGGAGGGCAAGCAGTTCGGCCGGTTCGCCAAGTCCGTTCTCCAGCGGGTGCCCTCGGCGGCGTCGCTGGACAAGTTCGCGTACCGGATCAACGCCACGATCTTCCCGCTGTGGACCTTCACGATCATCGCGGGCGCGATCTGGGCCGAGGCCGCCTGGGGCCGCTACTGGGGCTGGGACCCCAAGGAGGTCTGGTCCTTCATCACCTGGGTCGCCTACGCCTGCTACCTGCACGCCCGCGCCACCGCCGGCTGGAAGGGCCGCAAGGCCGCCTACCTGGCGCTGATCGCCTTCGGCTGCTACCTGTTCAACTACTACGGCGTCAACATCTTCATCACCGGCAAGCACTCCTACGCCGGGGTCTGACACCGAACGAAGCAAACAACGCAAACAACGCAAACAACGCAACGGCCGGTTCCCCTGACCCATGTCACGGGAACCGGCCGTTGTCGCGCTTGACCGGCGCGCCTGACCGCTCTTCAGGACGCGGCAGGCGGGGTGTCCTCCGGACCGGACCCGGACCCGGAACCCGAACCGGAGCCCGGCCCCTCGCCCTTGCGGCGCAGCTCCTCCTCGCGGCGGCGGAGGTCGGCCTCCCAGTCCCTCAGGCGCTCCTCGTCGCTCTCGCGGTCGCCGGGCGTGTCGGCCGATCCGTCCCCGTCGTCCTTACGGCCCTTGCCGTCCAGGGACTTGAGGAACTCGGGGTTGTCGTCCGGCGCGACCCAGCCGCCCCCGCCGCCCGTGCCCCGGACGCCGGGCCGCCCAGCGCCTCCGGGGACGGCGCGCTTGCGGCCCGCGATCAGCCAGGAGACGGAGCCCACGACGGGGAACAGCAGGACGAGGATCGCCCAGATGGGCTTGGGGATATAGCGGATGTCCTGTTCGTCGGTGGTGATGCAGTCGATGAACGCGTAGATGCTCAGTGCCAGCGGCACCAGGATCATCAGCACCCGTAGCATGAGGCGATTCCCCCTGCGTGTGGTGTTCGGGGCGGTGGCTCGGGCCCCCAGTTACGGGACCAGGGTAGTGCGTACCGGATACTGGGACGTATGGCTTATGACGATCTTCGTTCCTTTCTGCGGGCGCTCGACAGGGAAGGCGACCTCAAGAGGGTCAAGGCCGAGGTCGATCCCTACCTCGAGGTCGGGGAGATCGTCGACAGGGTCAACAAGGCGGGCGGCCCCGCGCTGCTCTTCGAGAACGTCAAGGGCTCGGCGATGCCGCTGGCCATGAATGTCTTCGGCACCGACCGCCGCCTCCTGAAGGCCCTGGGACTCGGCTCGTACGACGAGATCAGCGAGAAGATCGGCGGGCTGGTCAAACCCGAGCTGCCGCAGGGGTTCGTCGGACTGCGCGAGGCGTTCGGGAAGCTGGGCTCGATGGCCCATGTGCCGCCGAGGAAGGTGAAGGAGGCGCCCGTCCAGGAGGTGGTCCTCACCGGCGAGGACGTCGATCTGGACCAGCTTCCGGCGCTGTTCACCTGGCCCGAGGACGGCGGGTCGTTCTTCAACCTCGGCCTGACCCACACCAAGCACCCGGAGACCGGGGTGCGCAACCTCGGCCTCTACCGCCTCCAGCGCCATGACCGCCGCACCATCGGCATGCACTGGCAGATCCACAAGGACAGCCGCAACCACTACCAAGTGGCCGCCCGGCGCGGGGAGAAGCTCCCGGTGGCGATCGCCTTCGGCGCGCCGCCCGCCGTGACCTACGCCGCGACCGCGCCGCTGCCCGGCGACATCGACGAGTACCTCTTCGCGGGGTTCGTCCAGGGGCGGCGGGTCGAGATGGTCGACTGCAAGACGGTGCCGCTCCAGGTCCCGGCGGCCGCCGAGGTCGTCATCGAGGGCTGGCTGGAGCCCGGGAAGACGCTGCCGGAGGGCCCGTTCGGCGACCACACGGGCTTCTACACGCCCCAGGAGCCGTTCCCGGCCCTGACCATCGACTGTGTGACGATGCGGCGGCGGCCGCTGCTCCAGTCGATCGTGGTGGGCCGTCCGCCGACCGAGGACGGGCCGCTGGGGAGGGCGACCGAGCGGTTCTTCCTCCCGCTACTCAAGATCATCATCCCGGACATCGTGGACTACCACCTCCCCGAGTCCGGTGGGTTCCACAACTGCGCGATCGTCTCGATCGACAAGAAGTACCCCAAGCACGCACAGAAGGTGATGCACGCCATCTGGGGCGCGCACATGATGTCGCTCACCAAGCTGATCGTCGTGGTCGACGCCGACTGCGATGTCCACGATCTGCACGAGGTTTCCTGGCGTGCTCTGGGGAACACCGACTACGCCCGCGATCTGACCGTGGTCGAAGGCCCCGTCGACCATCTCGACCACGCCTCGTACCAGCAGTTCTGGGGCGGTAAGGCGGGCATCGACGCCACCGCGAAATGGCCCGAGGAGGGCTATACGCGCGACGGCGGATGGCCACGCATGGTCGTGTCCGATCCGGAGACCGCCGATCGGGTGACAAAGCGATGGAAGGAGTACGGGCTGTGAGCGCCGATTCCGCGACCCCCGATCTCTTCGGCCCCGAACCGGCGCCGCCCGGCCGGGTCCGCGCCTTCCTGCGGCTGGTGATGATCGAGCACTCGGTCTTCGCGCTGCCCTTCGCCTACATCGCCGCGCTGACCGCGATGCACCTGTGGGACGGCACCGTCCACTGGACGCGGCTGCTGCTGATCACGATCGCCATGGTGGGCATGCGCACCTTCGCGATGGCCTGCAACCGGATCATCGACCGCGAGATCGACGCCCGCAATCCGCGCACCGCCGGCCGTGAGCTGGTCACCGGCGCCGTGTCGGTGCGTACCGCGTGGACCGGCGCGCTCATCGCGCTCGCCGTCTTCCTGGGCTCGGCGGCGCTCCTGAACCCGCTGTGCCTGGCGCTGGCGCCGGTCGCGGTGGTGCCGATGGTGGTCTATCCGTACGGGAAGCGGTTCACCGACTATCCGCACGCCATCCTGGGCGTGGCCCAGGCCATCGGCCCGGTCGGCGCCTGGATCGGGGTCACCGGCGAGTGGTCGTGGGACGCGGCGATCCTGGGGCTCGCGATCGGCATCTGGATCGGCGGCTTCGACCTGATCTACGCCTGCCAGGACGTGGCGGCCGACCGGGCGCACGGGGTGCGGTCGGTGCCGGCCCGCTTCGGCATCGCGGGCGCCCTCTACGGGGCGCGCGTCTGCCATGTGGTCACCACGGCCCTGCTGGTCTGGTACGCGCTGGCGACGGACGCCGGGGCGTTCTTCTGGGTCGGGCTGTTGATCGTCGCGGCGGCGTTCGCGTACGAGCACACGATCGTGCGGCCGGGCGATCTGTCCCGGCTGAACCGCGCCTTCTTCACGGTCAACGGCTTCATCGGGATCGCCCTGTTCTGCTGCGCGCTCCTCGACCTCGTGGTGCGGGGCCTCGGCCTGTGAGACCCGCCGGATAGGCTCGGTGACGTGGAGAGGCCGCACGAGCCTTACGGACCGCATGAGCCGTACGGGCCGCACGAAGAAGTGAGCGGGCGCCGTCCCTGGGTGGTCGGTGTGTCCGGCGCGTCCGGGACGCCGTACGCCGCCTCGGTGCTGCGCGCGCTGCTGGCGGCGGGGGAGGCGGTCGACCTGGTGATCAGCCGGGCGTCACGGCTGACGCTGCTGGACGAGACGGGGATCGGGTTCCGGGACGCCCACTGGCGCGACGATCTGCGCCGCTGGCTGGCGCGCGGCGCGGACGGCACGCCCGACGCCTTCGAGGTGCCCGCCGAGGTGGCGGACGTGGCCCACTGGTCGCCCGGGGACCTGGCGGCCGGGCCGTCCTCCGGCTCGTATCCGGCCAAGGGGATGCTGATCGTCCCGGCGAGCACCGCGTGTGTGGCCGGGGTGGCGCTCGGGCTGTCGAAGGATCTGCTCCAGCGGGCCGCGAGCGTCACGCTCAAGGAACGGCGCAAGCTCGTGGTGGCGGTGCGCGAGACGCCGCTGAGCGGACAGACGCTGAAGGCTCTGGTGACGCTGGACGAGGCGGGCGCGGTGGTGCTGCCCGCCTCGCCGGCGTTCTACGCGGGGGCGACGCACATCCAGGATCTGGTGGACTTCGTCGCCGGGCGGGTGCTGGACGCGGCAGGGGTGCCGCACAAGCTGTACCGCCGGTGGGAGGGGGAGCTCGGTGGGGACCGGGACCGGGGAACGGCCTAGCGGGTCCAGCGCCGCCTGGTGCGCGCGGCGCGGGCCGCGACGACGGCCGCGCGGCGGGCCGCGCGGGAGACGGGCCGGTGGGTGGTACGGGCTGCACGCGAGCGGTTGGCCAGGTCCCGCAGCTCGAGCATGCGGGCCTCAAGGCCCTCGATCGTGTACACGGTGAGTCTCATCTCCTGAGGGATGGTCGATCGCCTAAAAGATTTACAGGGCTTGTGGCCCTGATGCCTTAGATTCTACATGTAATCTCGCCCAAACTTTGAATAATGGAAGGCGTACGTGCTTATGGACGCGGTGGACAGGCAGCTCATCCAGGCCCTGCGGGAGAACGGCCGGGCCTCCTACGCGGAGCTCGGCAGGCTCGTCGGCCTCTCCGGGCCCAGCGTCACGGACCGGATCAACCGCCTGGAGGCCGCCGGGGTGATCACCGGCTATCGCGCGACCGTGGACGCCGCCTCCCTGGGACTCGGCGTCACCGCGCTGATCGGCATCCAGCTCTCGGACGCCACCGACCACGAGGAAGTGGCCCACCGGTTGCGCGAGCTCGCCGAGATCGAGGACTGCTGGTTCATCGCGGGCGACGACTCCTACATGCTCAAGGTGCGCGCATCCGACGTGGACGGCCTGGAGCGGACCATCCGCCGGCTCTCCGGCACCAAGGGCGTCTCCCGCACCCGGACCACGATCGTGCTGTCCACGAAGTGGGAAAACCGGGTCGGCGAGCTTCCCGAGGACATCGAGGCGTAGTCTCGGCGAAGGCTGACATCAGCAGACGTATGGGAGGCGACCGGGGTGACGGGGACCACACACGACGCGGGTTTCAAAAGGGAGTTGGAGCAGAAGGTCCGCGCGGGCGAGCGGCTCTCGCGGGAGGACGGCATCGCCCTTTACGAGTCCGACGATCTGGCCTGGCTGGGCGGTCTCGCCCATGAGGTGCGCACCCGTAAGAACGGCGACGTCGTGCACTTCAACGTCAACCGCCACCTCAACATGACGAACGTGTGCACCGCGTCCTGCGCGTACTGCTCCTTCCAGCGCAAGCCCGGCGAGAAGGACGCCTACACGATGCGCATCGAGGAGGCCGTCCGCCTCGCCAAGGCGATGGAGAACGAGAACCTCACCGAGCTGCACATCGTCAACGGCCTGCACCCCACCCTCCCCTGGCGCTACTACCCGCGGTCGCTCAAGGCGCTCAAGGAGGCCCTTCCGCAGGTCTCGCTCAAGGCGTTCACCGCCACCGAGATCCACCACTTCGAGAAGATCTCCGGCATGCCGGCCTCGGAGATCCTCGACGAGCTGATCGACGCCGGGCTGGAGTCGCTCACCGGCGGCGGCGCCGAGATCTTCGACTGGGAGGTCCGGCAGCACATCGTCGACCACGAGACCCACTGGGAGGACTGGTCGCGCATCCACCGGCTCGCGCACGAGAAGGGGCTCAAGACCCCCTGCACGATGCTCTACGGGCACATCGAGGAGCCCCGCCACCGGGTGGACCACGTGCTGCGCCTGCGTGAGCTCCAGGACGAGACCGGCGGCTTCCAGGTCTTCATCCCGCTGCGCTACCAGCACGACTTCGTGGACATGAAGGACGGCAAGATCCGCAACCGCCTTCAGGCCCGCACCACCATGGCCACCGGCGCGGAGGCGCTGAAGACCTTCGCGGTCTCGCGGCTGCTCTTCGACAACGTGCCGCACGTCAAGGTCTTCTGGGTGATGCACGGCGTGCAGACCGCACAGCTCGCGCTCAACCACGGCGCGGACGACATGGACGGGTCGGTCGTGGAGTACAAGATCACCCACGACGCCGACGACTACGGGACGCCCAACAAGCTCACCCGTGACGACCTGCTCGACCTGATCCGGGACGCCGGTTTCCGGCCGGTGGAGCGGAACACCCGCTACGAGGTCATCCGCGAGTTCGAGGGCCCGGACCCGGCCCGTCGCGAGACCCCGCAGCCGATGCGGGTGTGATCCGTACGGCGGACGTGACGCGTGCGCGGGCGCATCGCCGGTGTGACCCGTATCGCGGCCGTACCGCCGGTGTGAGCCGTATCGCTCTCCGCCCGGCGGCCGCTGTCTAACGGCCGCCGAGCGGGGCACTCGGGGGCCATGGCCGGTACGAAGAGCCCCGAGGACGCGTACACCGCCGCCCCCTTCGTCCCGGAGGGCGCCGACCTGGGCGCGCTCCGGGAGGCGGCGGCCGGATGCCACGGCTGCCCGCTGCACCGCGACGCCACGCAGACCGTCTTCGGCGCCGGGGATCCGGACGCCCGGGTCGTGCTCGTCGGCGAGCAGCCGGGCGACCAGGAGGACCGGCAGGGCAAGCCCTTCGTGGGCCCGGCGGGCAAGGTCCTCGACCGGGCTCTGGACGAGGCCGGGATCGACCCGGACGAGACTTACATCACCAACGCGGTCAAGCACTTCAAGTTCACCCACGTCCCCGAGCGCGGAAAGCGGCGCATCCACAAGCCGCCCAGCCTGCGCGAGCTCTCCGCCTGCGGACCCTGGCTCGAGGCCGAGCTGGAGCTGATCGAGCCCGAGGTGGTCGTGGCGCTCGGTGCCACGGCGGGGAAGGCGCTGCTGGGCTCGTCGTTCCGGGTGACCGAGCAGCGCGGGACGCGGCTGGAGGGCGACCCGTCGGGACCGGCGCGCGGCGCCCTCATCGTCCCCACGATCCACCCCTCCGCGGTGCTGCGGGCCGATGACCGGGAGGCGGTGTACGAGGGGCTGGTGGCCGATCTGAGGGTCGCGGCGGAGGCGCTGGGATGAGCCCCGGCCGCGGTCACGCACGGGGCCGGCCGGACCGCGATCGGGTACGGGCTCGGGGCGCCCGGGGACGCTGACAGACCCCCTGGGTATCGTCGATCGCATGCCCCTGCGCTGTGAACTCGACCCCGCGACCACCCCCGAGCTGCTCGACTCCGTCTGCGCCCTCTGGGCCGACGTCTCGAACGCGGGCGGCGCCGTCGGCTTCGTACCGCCCGTGGCCAAGGACGACATACGCCCCGAGCTGCTCAAGCACCTCGCCGCGATGACGGAGGGCCGGACCCGTCTGCTCCTCGGCCGCGACGAGGACGGCGCCGTGGCCGCCACCGCCTTCTTCACCTTCAACACCCACCGGCTGATGCGCCACTGGTGCTGGCTCTACACCGTGATGGTGCACCCCTCCCACCAGGGCAAGGGATACGGCCGCGCCCTTATGGCGGCCGCCGAGGACGCCGCGCGCGATATGGACGGCATCCAGGGGATTCGGCTCACCTGCCGCGGCGGCACCGGGGCGGACCTCTTCTACGAGCGGTGCGGCTACAAGGAGGTCGGGCGGGTGCCCGGCGCGATCAAGGTCGCGGACGACGACTTCCGGGACGACGTCACCATGTGGCTGCCGCTGAATTGATCAGAAACCGGCCGTGGTTCACTGGGAGGACAGGTTCTTCCGGTGGCAACCCCCGGAAGAGCTCGCAGCAGAACTCCCCACAGAACTCCCAGGAGAGAGAGGACGAGTCGTGTCCTTCACGCCGAGCGCCGCGTTCCGCTACACCCTCATGCGCCTGGGAATCTTCGTCGGTTCGTTCCTGGCCATCTGGGCCCTGGTCTACTTCCGGGTGCTGCCCTCCGGCCTCGGCAGCTCCAATCTCTTCTGGGTGATGCTGCTCGCGCTGGTCGTCTCCGCGCCGCTCAGCTGGGTCGTGCTGCGCAAGCAGCGGGACGCCATGGCCGTCCAGGTCGCCGAGAAGGTGGACCGCGCCAAGGAGCGGCTGGCGGCGAACCAGAGCCAGGAGGACGGCGTCTGACCGGCGCTGGACTGTAACCCTCCTCACACCACCCCACACGCTCCACCGACGCCCCTCGGGCCAGTTTCCGCTGGCGCAAGGGGCGTTGACGCCTTTTGGCCCCTCAGATGCCCTCGGATGCCCTCAGGCACCCTCAGAAGTCAAAGATTTCCTTTGGGTTCCCCAAAGCGGCGGTGTTAACGTACTTGTCATGAAGACAGCAGCCGCGCCCCACATCGCAGCGAGCGTTCCGCTCGTGGCGCGCCTGCACATCGATCTTTGCCGCTGCCTGTCCGCGGCCTGTCGTCGCCGCTGATCCACCTCGCGCACAGCGGCCGGAGATCCCGTACGGACTCCTGGCTTTCTCCCGCCCTCTTGACCTCCACCGGAGTGTGTCCGTTGTCGTCCGCCCTCAAGGCGTCCCCCCAGGGGTCGTCGTCCTTCCGCCTGCCCAAGGTGCCCTTCTGGGCGCAGATCCTGCTGGGCCTCGTCCTCGGTGTGGTGCTCGGCTGGATCGCCCGCAGCGGTGATGTCGGCTGGCTGGTCACCACGCTCGACAAGATCGGCACCATCTTCGTCCAGCTGCTGAAGCTGGCCGTCGCCCCGCTGGTGTTCTTCGCGATCCTGATCTCGATCACCAATCTGCGGAACGTCAACAATGCCGCCCGGCTGGCGACCCGCACCCTGCTGTGGTTCATGGCCACCTCGCTCATCGCCGTCGCCATCGGCCTGGCGATCGGCCTGGTCACCAACCCGGGCGCGGGCACCGACCTGACCCCCAAGGACGGCGCCAAGCCCGACCACGCGGGCTCCTGGCTGGACTTCCTCACCGGCATCGTGCCGACCGACGTCATCACCCCGTTCACCCAGCTGAACGTGTTGCAGATCGTCTTCCTCGCCGCCGTCGCGGGCGTCGCCGCCCTCCAGCTCGGCGAGAAGGCCCAGCCGATCCTCACCCTGAGCCAGTCGGTGCTCGAACTGCTCCAGAAGGCCCTGTGGTGGGTCATCCGCCTCGCCCCGCTGGGCACCCTGGGCCTCATCGGCACCGCCATCGCCGACTACGGCTGGAACCTGATCGGCAAGTACGCGACCTTCACCGCCGACATCTACATCGGCTGCGCGCTGGTGATGTTCGGCGTCTACCCGCTGCTGCTGGCGACGGTCGCCAAGGTCAACCCCCTGAACTTCTTCAAGGGCGCCTGGCCCGCCATCCAGCTCGCCTTCGTCTCCCGCTCCTCGGTCGGCACCATGCCGCTGACCCAGAAGGTCACCGAGCGGCTGGGCGTCCCCAAGGAGTACGCCTCCTTCGCCGTGCCCTTCGGCTCGACGACGAAGATGGACGGCTGCGCCTCGATCTACCCGGCGATCGCCGCGATCTTCATCGCCCAGATCTTCGACGTGAACCTCGGCGTCGGCGACTACCTCCTGATCGCCTTCGTCTCGGTGATCGGCTCCGCCGCCACCGCCGGCCTTACGGGCGCCACGGTCATGCTGACCCTGACCCTC
Organism: Streptomyces yongxingensis; assembly: GCF_055597465.1. NCBI lineage: Bacteria > Bacillati > Actinomycetota > Actinomycetes > Kitasatosporales > Streptomycetaceae > Streptomyces > Streptomyces yongxingensis. The sequence goes on along the minus strand of NZ_CM145717.1, from coordinate 5,181,843 downwards.
TCCACCCTGGGGCTCCCCCTGGAGGGCGTCGGCCTGCTGATGGCCATCGACCCGGTCCTGGACATGATGAGGACCGCCACCAACGTTGCTGGACAATCAGTATGCACGTTGCTGGTGGCCGGGCGTGAGGGAATCCTCGACCGTGACGCATATAACAACGTTAAGAGCGTTGACGTGAAGGACGGGGACGCCGAGCCGCAGTCGGTCGCGGCTGCTGCCTAGCAGCAACTTGGTGTTGCCGTCACCTCGTTCACTTCGCCCCCGTTCTCTGTCGAGAGCGGGGGCGAAGGGCTTCATGCGGGCGTGATCCGGGCCCCCGCTCCAGGAGGATGCGGGGCCCGGATCGTGTATGTCGGGTTCAGAACGGAAGTTCGGGTCTGGCGGTGCCTCGTTTGATGGTCATGATCTGTTCGTGGAAGTCCCGTGCAGCTGCTTCGCGCGGGTACCTGGCGCGCAGTTCCTTGTCCAGCTCGTCGGCGACTAAAAGCAGGGACGGGAGGGACTTGCGGTCGGCTTCCAGGGCCGTGGTGCCCATGCCGATGGCTTCTTCGATCTCGCCCGTGCGGGCTGCGGCGACTCCGAGTGTGAGGCGGGCTTCTGCGGCGCGCATGGGCGAGATCTCGGTGCCATCGGGGCCGGTGCTGATGCGGATCACTGAGCGGGCGTGGGAGGCGGCGCGCTCGTCGTCTCCGAGGAGACGGTAGGCGTCCATCTCGTAGAAGTCCCACTTGTCCGGGTCGATGATGAAATGGTGTTCGGGGTGGTCCGGCCTGGGAAGTCGGTCCAGCCTGGCGCGCCCGGCGTCGAGGGACTGGCGGACGAGTCGGGCGTCTCCCATGCGGGCGGCGGCGCGTGCCTTGTGGGCGTAGAGCTGGACGCCGACAGAATGTGTCTGGTCCGCCGTGTGTCCGGCCTCGACGGCGTCGAGCATGTCTTGCCAACGGCTCTGGGTGAGGGCGAACCACGCTTCGATCTCCCATGCCCAAGCCTTGATCTCGCTGTGTCCTGCCTCCTCGCCTATCCGGAGTGCGGCGGCCTTGCTGAGATTGGCGGCCTCGCGCTGGCCCCGGTCGTACTGGACGCACGCGTTCAGCAGGAACAGCCATCCGGTGTCCACGAGAAGTTCCCGGTGTTGGCGGAGGGTCATCCGGCCTTCGAGCTGTTTGGTGACGTATTGCAGGCCGTTCCGGGTGCGGTCGTGCAGGTAGTCGGCGTCGGCGTAGGGGTAGGCACGGGCCAGTTGGTCGATGCCTTCCTCGATCGATTCCAGGGCCGCGCTGTTGATGCTGGACATCTCCGTGCGCCGCAGCATCTCCGCGATGTCCCAGATGCCAGCGCCACCCTGTGAGATCAGAGTGCTTGGATCTTCCAGATGAGTGGTTCTGGCGGGTCGTTCCAGCTCCCAGGGACGCGGGGCGACTCCCGCGAGGTGACCGGGGATGCGCAGACCGTCCACCACTTCGAGGATCTTGTGGAACTGAGTGATCCGTGGGCGAGCACCCTTGCCGTCGGTCTCCGGCCGGGCCATCTTGCCGATGTGCTCGCGCTTGTAGCCGACGGCCTCGGCGATCTTGGCGTAGCTGATGCTTCCGTGGATCTTGGCCAGTCTGAAGACTTCGCCGAAGTCATGGTTGGCGATCGCCGACCGCACGTCCGCGCGCTCCAGTACATGAGGCGGCAGAGCTGCCGGTGTCGGTGCAGCTTCGGTCATCTCACTTCCCCATCGTGATTGACCTACGTCTCTTCTGGTCCGATCTTCGTTCTGATCTGTGTGCCCTCTCGTCTCGCGAGTGTACCCACGAGGGGGGTCCCCAAGAGGGGGGAGCGACGGCCGGGACCTGGGGTGCAACCTCGGGTCACCCTGCCGGGAGGGTCTCGGCAGATGTGATCAGAGACGGCGGTCCGTGTCGTGAACGCGAGGGAAGCCCGGCAACGTGACCACACGATGCATAAGCGGCCTCGTTTACTGCCGTGGCCGAACACGGCAGGGCGGCCCTGTTACCTGGTGACGGATGACAGCGACAGTCCGCTGTCGCAACTGGCTGACGAGATGGAGGCAGTACAACTCCACACTGCATCCGAACTCCTGGGTCGCGCGGGCATGTTGCTTGCTGATCCCCAAGCGGGCGAGGTTGAGATGCGGTTCTTGGTCAAGCGCCTGTGTGAAGGGCTGCGGGACACACTGAGGGTCGCCGAGAGCCGGGGTGGGCGGCTGCCCGCCTTACCTGACGGTGAGCCGGACGATCGCCCCGATGGCCCTTCTGCGCATGAGGGCGGGAGGCCGAATGAGTAGGGCTCTGCCCGGGGCCTCGAAGGAGTGGCACGTCGGTCCCGTGCCGGGGCTGGGTCTGCGCCGTGAAAGGGACGGCCACCTTGTGCTGCCTCTGGCGGTGGCCCGCTGCGGAAAGCACCTCGCGCTTGCGCCGCTCGTGCTGACGGTGGCGGAGGCAGAGCAGTTGCATGCCGCCTTGTGCTACGCGCTCGGCGGCGAGGCTGCACCTGAGGACGCGCCGGAGTGCCGTAAGCCGGTCCGTTACCCGGGTGGCCGACACAAGTACTGAGGTCGGTTCGGACGGAATCACGCGCAACAACTGAAGAAGCAACACCGGACCACCCCTCCGCCTGGACAGCTAGCGGGGTGGTCCGGCTGGGGATCGATCACGAACCCCGGTGCCGATGGTACCGGGGTCGTCGTCGTGCTCCCGCTCGACGTGGCCCGGTCGTCGATTGTCAGTTGGCTTGCAGAGAAAGGGACTTGACCAAATGTGCGGCCCAGGGGACGACGGGTTCGAGGGAGAAGCGGCAGACCTGGAGGCGGGGATATGGGTGCGCGGAGTGGACTACCTGAGCGGCTGGCGGGACGCGCGGGAAGCGACGGCCGAGCTGGGCGACGCGCTGAGCCTCGTCGGCGTGGAGACGGCAGGGCTGCGGCTGCGTGCCGCTTCGGGCACGGACGGCTCCGGGATGGTGCGGCTTGAGCTGTCGGCGGCGTCGGCGCGTGAGGTGGCGATGCTGGCGCGGGTGACGGCGGCCCGGCTGGGCAGGGCGGGCTGATCGGGGTGGCCGGTGGCGGGCGTGCGGTGCTGGATCGGCGCGCTGTGGGCACGCCGCCGGCCGTAGCGGATTTTGGGCGGGAGCTGCCACGGGGCGAGAGAACAGGGGGCCTTACGCTGGCCCGGCGAATCGGGCGGGTCTGTGATCCTGCCCGCGTTTGCGACCGATCGGCCCCCTGTTCTTAGAGGCTCGCCCCGTGGTGGCTGCCTAAAAGCCGCGTAGGCCGTCGGCCCCAGCCACAACGCCCCCGCCCCGAACGGCGGTCGGCTCTCGGCGAGCGAGCGTGGCGCGCTTGGGAGTGCGGGCGGTGGGCGTCCGCCGGGACCGGCGGCCACGCCGCAGCCCGGCGGGGCGGCCAGACCGCCCGGCGCGCCGAAGGCGCGCCCTTGAGTAAGTGAAGACAAGTTTCGACACATCGCCGCTCGAGGCTCAGACGGCGCGGAGCTGGCGGGGGCTGTCGGCGGTGACGCGGTAGCCGAGTTGGGCACGGTCCGCGCTGGCGCGGAGTTCTTCGAGGATTAGCGGCCGGTCGTCGGTGCCGAGGGTGACGCGGGCGGTGTGGATGATCGGGGTCGCGTCGGGGATGTCCAGGGTGCTGCGCTCGTCGGGCAGGGGCATGCGGGCGCTCACGGTTTCATGCCAGGTGAGTTTGTGTCCGGCGGCGGTGAGGATGGCGTAGATCAGTTCCGGCTCGGTGTCCGGCGCTTCGGCTAGCTGCTCGGCCTGGTCGGCGGTGGCGAACGGGATCAGCACGGTGTGCAGTGCGCGCGTTCCGGTGTCGGGGTCGGTCAGTAGTCGGTCAACGCCGAAGAGGGCTTCCCCCTCGGCGAGTCCGAGCAGTGGGCCCGTGATCGCGGTCGTCGTGGTGCGGTAGATGGCCGGAGTCTCGGCCTGCTCCCATGCGTGGTGTCCGGTGCGGAAGGTCTTGCCGTTGCGGGTGATGGTGCGCTCGATGGTGACCGCTGGGGCGGGCAGGGCGCGGACATAGCTGCCTTTGCCGTGGATGACTTCGATGAGTCCTTCGGCGCGGAGTGCGGCGATGGCCTTGCGGACGGTGGGGCGGCTGACCTTGTAGCGCTCGATGAGCTGGGCCTCCGAGGGGAGCGGACTCCCGGGCTCGTACTCCCCTGTGGCGATGCCGCTGCGGATCTCGGCTGCGACCTGCTGGTACAGCGCTCCGGGCCGTTGGATCTCTCCCATGCCGGGCTCTCCTCGTCACCTGTCGTATGCGGTTCTGACGTGAGCTGATGTCACTCGTAAGCATAAGTACTTGCGTCCGGCCGTCAAGACAGGCATAGTCGCAACTCGTAAGCACGAGTGACGTCACATGACGTGTGACGTCTCGACTGGCCAAGGAGGCCCACACCCATGCAGTCCATACCTGTGGACACCACCCGGCTTGGCGTACTGCGGTGCGCGGTCGGGCCTGAACCGAAGATCGCGGATTTTGAGAGCAAGGAGGTCAAGAAGGACCGGGACGGCAACACGGTCTACACGGTCGCCGTGACGGTGCGGCAGGACGGGCGGCGCGTCTCGGTGATCGAAATCGCCGTCCCCGGAGAGCCCAAGGGCGTCGTGGAGGGTTCGGAGGTGCGGGTGACGGGCCTGGAGGCGTTCGCCTGGGCCATGGGCGACCGTCACGGCATCAGCTTCCGCGCGTCGGCCATCACCCCTGTACTGGCCTCGTCGGCAACGGCCCCGGTGGGCAAGGGCGGTGGTGCCTGATGAGTCAGCTTCTCCTCCCCGCTGTGCTCGTGGCGCTGGCCTGGACGGTCGCGCTCGCCACCCGTCGGCCGGAGCAGTGGCCTAACTGGCGCTGGTACCTGACCGGGTACCCGCGTACCGCGCTGCGGGTGATGGTCACCTGGCGCAAGGTCGCTCACCTCAATGACCTCACCGTCTCCCACAAGCCCAACCGGCGGCTGCTGGGTGACCTGGCGGTCAAGGGGGAGCCCCTGCGCACCCACGCCCCGCGCTGCTCCATCCCCCGCCCGATGCCGAACGGGCTGTCGGTGCGGGTGCGGCTGCATCCGGGGCAGACTCCAGCTCCGTTCCTGGCGGCGGCTGAGGCGTTAGCGCACGCCTGGCGGGTGCACGCGGTGCGGGTCGTCTCCCCCGAACGCGGCATCGTGCTGATCACCGCGACGGCGACCGATCCGCTGGAGCATCCGGACCGGCCTACGGGGGAGGCACCGGCGTCGCTGCTGTCGGCGGTGGTCGGCGCGCTGGAGACCGGTGGGGCGTGGGTGATGGACTTCCGCCGGGTGCCGCACTGGTTGATCGTCGGCGCGACTCGGACGGGCAAGTCCACGCTGATCGCCCGGCTGATCACCGAACTCGCTCCGCAACCCGTCGCCCTGGTCGGCATCGACTGCAAGGGCGGCATGGAACTGGGCCTGTTCGAGCAGCGGCTCTCGGCCCTGGCTACCTGCCGCAGTCAAGCGGTCGCCGTGCTCGGCGCGCTGGTGGTCGACGTCCAGGACCGCATGCGCACCTGCCGTGCGGCCGGAGCGCGCTCCATATGGGAGCTCCCGGAGAAGGAACGCCCGGTGCCCGTGGTCGCTGTCGTGGACGAGATCGCCGAGCTCTACCTCACCAACGGGACCAAGGAGCAGCGGGCGGAGGCTGAGCAGTGCTCGACCTACCTGCTTCGCCTGGCGCAACTCGGGGCGGCGCTGGGGGTGCATCTGGTGGTGGCCGGACAGCGGGTCGGCTCCGATCTCGGGCCGGGGGTGACGGCGCTGCGGGCCCAGTTGAGCGGCCGCGTCTGCCACCGCGTCAACGATCCGGGAACGGCCGAGATGACGCTGGGTGATCTGAACAAGGATGCCGTGGCGGTGGCGCAGTCCATCGGGGAGGCCGAACAGGGCGTCGCCGTGACCACCGGTGATTCGGGTGGCTGGATGCGCGGGCGGTCCCACCTGACCACCCCCGCCGCCGCCCAGGTCATGGCGGCCGAGTACGCGGGCCTGGCGTTCCGCCTGCCCGGGGTCACCCGTGCTCTGCAAGACCTGGATGGAGGCGAGGGCGCATGAGCGAATCGGCCGCTCTTCCCCTGGCGCTGCTGTTCGGGCTCGCAACGGTCCTGCTCATCCGCTCCCGCGAGGTGCGGTGGTGGGAAGCGCTGTTGATCGGCCTGTTCGGCATGTACCTGGGCCAAACCCCCGTCATCTTCACCGCAGATGGCCTCGTGAACTGGCTCCTCTCCGGCTTCACCCACAACGGCTAGACACCCCCGGGAGGCCCCACCAGATGCCCATGCGTCGTGTCCGCTGCCCCGTCTGCAAGGGGGAGCGCTACCGCAGGACCCGCACCGGCCGTCGGCGGCGCTGCCGCTGCTGCCGGGGCACCGGAACCATCCGCTAACCCACCTATTCGGCCCGCGAATCAGGGAGTGATCGCCATGGACGACACCCACCCAACCGCATCCATCCGCGCCGCTGCGGCGGCCCACCCCGGGAGGTCCCCACCATCACCGCCGAGACCACCTCGGCTGACAGGCGCGCCCACCTCGACCGTGCGGCGCGCCTGCGTCAGCTCTCCGAAGTTGACCAAGACCTGATCCGCCTCGTCCAAGACCCCCGCTTCACCCGCTGGATAGAGCAGATCGCCACTACCGGCGGCTGCGCCCACCCGATCCACCTCACCGGCTCCACCACCACCCGCAACATGCTCACGGGTGAGGTACTGCACCACTACGACACCCGCAATGAGCCCGGCGAACGGCTCCTGATCCGCTGCCGCAACCGTCGCCAAACCGTCTGCGCCCCCTGCTCCCGCCTCCACGCGGGCGACACCTTCCACCTGGTGCGCGCCGGACTCGTCGGCGGCAAGACCGTCCCCGGCGACGTACGGGAGCGGCCCCGGCTCTTCCTCACGCTCACGGCCCCCAGCTTCGGGCCCGTCCACCATGCCACTGCTGACGGGCAGCGCTGCCGACCTCGACGCGATGCCGGACAGTGCGATCACGGCCGTCCCCTCGGCTGCCCGACCGTCCATCACGCAGACGACTCGCGCACCGGACAGCCGCTGTGCCCCGACTGCTACGACTACCCGGCACATGTCCTGTGGCACGCGCACGCGGGACGGCTGTGGAAGGCGTTCACCGACAACCTCTACAACCACCTCGCGGCCCGCGTCGGCCGCACCCGCACCGGCCTGCGCCGCAGTTTGCGCATCTCCTACGCCAAGGTCGCCGAGTACCAAAAGCGCGCGGCCGTCCACATCCACGCTGTCGTGCGGCTCGACGGCGCACACGGGCCGGACGATCCGCCCCCGGCCTGGGCAACGACCGATGCGCTCACGGCCGTGGTCCACACCGCCGCTGCGGCCGTACGCCTCCGTACCCCCTACAGCGCGGCCCTGGGAGAACACGAACTGCGCTGGGGCGCCGAACTCGACGCCCGGCCGCTCCGGGCCTTCGGCAACGGTGAGGGCCTGGCCGATGACGCGGTAGCCGCCTACGTCGCCAAGTACGTCACCAAAGGGGCCACCGACACCGGGGCCGGACTCGACCACCAGATCACCAACCCTGACGACATCACGGCGGCCCCCGTATCGGCACACGTGCACACTCTCATGCGCACCTGCTGGCGCCTCGGCGGCCTCTCCGAACTGGAAGCCCTCCGCCTACGCTCCTGGGCTCACACGCTCGGCTACCGGGGCCACATCCTCACCAAATCCCGCGCCTACTCCACCACCTACACCGCACTGCGCGCCGAACGAGCCGACCACCAATCCGGCGAAACACAACTCGCCGACCCCGACCTGATCACGGATGCCCACTGGCGCTACGTCGGCTCCGGACACACCCCCGGCGCGGCCCTCATCGCCGCTGGGATCGCCGAAGACCTCGCGCGGAACCGCGAAGCCGCCCGCGACGCGTGCCGGGAGTGGGGCGGGCGCCTGTGACAGAACCTGCTACAGACGCCACCCCTCAAGAGCCGCCGGAGTGGATCGCCGAGATCCTGGCCCGGTGGGTACCACCGCCGGACTACGACGCTCGGCTATCGGCCGTGGTGGACGGTTACCTGGCTGATCAAGTGAAGAAGATCAACCCTTCGAACCATCCGGCTCGGCCCCGACCGGCCAAATCCTGATCGAGTCGAGCTCGGGCGGCTTCTTGCGACCCCTGCCCACGCTGAAGACCTCGACGTGATCGATGACGCTCGCCACGATGGCCCGGCGGCGTTCGAGGTTCTGCATGTCCTCGTCCTTCCACACGGCCAGGGCATCAGTCTCGGTGCGGGTCTCCCTAACCACCGAAGCCGCTTCGCGAGTCCGGAGCGTTTGCAGATCGCTGCGGAGGTAGGTCAACGAGTCGTAGTAGTCCTCGTCGTCCATGCCTCCGTCCTTCCACCGGTTGCGCAGTGCCCGGATGCGTTCCTCCAAGATCTTGATCTCGCCAGACAGGTCTTCGGAGGGTGCTGCCTGCGCCTGCGGCTTCCGCTTCGCCAGCGCGGCCTCTACTACCTCATTGATACGAGCCTCGATCCAGTCCAAGCGACGAATGACCTTGCCGCATCCTCTCTCGCCATTGGCCCCGACCTGGGAGGAGTGGCAGGCCGTCCGACGGAAAGTGCGTCCCTGGATGGTCGCCCACTGAATCCGCATGGTCGATCCGCAGTGTCCGCACTTCAGGAAGCCTGAGTACAGGTGCTTGCGCTTCCCGGAGCCCTTCCGGGCGGGAGTGGCACGGCTGTCAAGGATGGTCTGTACGTTCTCCCACTCCTCCCGCGTGAGCGGGTGGGGGTAGATGCTGTCTCCGATGTCCTGCCCCTTGTAGGAGACGATGCCGCCGATGCGCTCCGAGCGGTACACCCTCTTGACCTTCTGGATGTCCCAGGCGGTTCCGGCTTCCGGTGTCCGTGCCCCTCGCTCGTTCCACGCACGGGCCACATCTCCGGGCGTGCCCCGGTCCAGGAGGATTTGGTAGCCGAGGCGAATCAGCTCCACCTCCCCGGGCTCCACCTCCTGCAAGTTCGACCCCTCCTTGAAGCCGAACAGACGGCTGCCACCGGCGTGGGGCTTGCCCTGCTCGCGGCGCTGGAGCAGGGAGTTGTTGACGCGCTCCGACATGCGCTCGGTCTCCTGCTGGGCGACCGCACCCTTGATCGTCAGAATCATGCGCCCGTTCGCGGTTGCCGTGTCCTCGCCCTCTGTCGTGGCGAAGGCGAAACCGTGTTCCTTCTGCTCTTCCAGGAAGTGCGTCAGCTCGGTGATGCGGCGCGTCAGACGGTCGATCGAGTAGACGACGATGCCGTCAATCAGCCCCTCGCGGGCGTCGCGCAGCATCTCGGTGTATGCCGGACGCCGCCGCTTGCTCGTCGTTGACGCCGACGTATCGTTCTCCGGGTAGACCTTGAGTACGCCCCACCCCATCCGCTCGCACAGCTCGCGGCACGCCTTCTCCTGGCGCTGGATGCCGAGTTCCTGCCCCTTGCGGTCCTTGCTGATGCGGACGTAGATCCCCACCCGCGTCGGCCTGGCCATATTTGTGTCCCCTCCGTTGGCCGCTCCCGCACTGAGCAACGTACATACTCAGGGAGCGGTTACGAACGTGGCAGGGCAGTCGCTGATACCGGTGATCGTCTCGGCCCGCGAGAAGATCCTCGACCACGAGGCGTACGCCCACGCCAGCGCCTCCCCGCTGGACGACCGCGACGAGGCGGAGCCCCAGCTGGCCGCCGCGTAACACCTGCCGGGTGACAAGCGGTGCCCCCGGACCTCGGTCCGGGGGCACCGTGCTGTTCACCCGCCCGCCGTGGCCTCCAGGCCCACGATGGCCACCACCAGCAGCAGCAGGAAGAAGATCCGGGCCGGGGTGACCGGTTCGTGGAAGAGGAGCATGCCCAGCAGGGCGGTGCCGACCGCGCCGATGCCGACCCAGACGCCGTAGGCCGTGCCGATGGGCAGGCTCTTCACCGCCGCGCTCAGCAGCCCCATGCTCACGATCAGACCGGCGACGGTGACCACACTGGGCCACAGCCGGGTGAAGCCGTCGCTCAGCTTCATGCCGATCGACCAGCAGATCTCGAACAGCCCGGCCGTGAGCAGCAGGACCCATGCCATGACGGCACCTCCGTGAAGTCTCTCGATTACGGGGGTGCGTCGTCTTTGCGGGTCCCGGTACGGCGCGTCTCGTCGGGTTCCTCCCGACCGTAGCAAACCTCCCGCGTCAGAGGAGCCGGGCGGTGAGCAGGGGGAGGGCGTGGGCGAGTTCGCGTTCCCAGTAGGGCCAGGTGTGGGTGCCGGGGCCGTAGAGGTGGCCGGTGACGGCCAGGCCGTGGGCACGGGCGCGGCGTACGTAGCGCTGGGCCATCTCGCCGAGGCCGCGCTCCAGGGCGTCCTCGGGGCGGCCCGGCGGGTCGAGGGGGCCGGGGGTGCCGTTGCCGCAGGCGACGTAGAGCGGGTAGCCGCGGGGGAGCCGGGGGATGAGGGCGTACGGGTTGTGGGCCTCCCAGAGCGCGGACTGGGCGGCGGGGTCTCCCCAGAGGGCAGTCGGGTCGGCGCCGTGCCCGGTAAGGATGTTCTGGACGCCGGTGGGGTCCAGGGTGGTGTGGATGACGCCGCTGAAGGACGCCGCCGCGCGGAAGAGGCGGGGGTGGCGGGCGGCGTAGGAGAGGGCGCCGAAGCCGCCCATGGACAGACCGGCGATCGCCCGGCGGCCGTTGGCCCGCAGGGCGCGCTCCAGGAGGGGGCGCAGTTCGGCCAGGTGGAAGGTCTCCCAGGCGGGCGGGCCGTAGTGGCCGCCGTTCCACCAGTCGGAGTAGAAGCCGACGGGGCCGCCCTCGGGGGAGACGATCAGGGCCGGGGTGGCCGCGGTGATGGCCTCCACATCGGTGTTGAGGGTCCATGCCTCCCAGCCGGGGCCCGGGTCGCAGCAGCCGTGGAGCAGGTAGAGGACGGGCCACTGGTGATGGGGCCTGCGGTCGTAGCCGGTGGGGAGGAGGACGCGGGCGTGGCCCTCGCGGCCCAGGGCGGGCGAGTCGATCGTCAGGTCCAGGACGCGCTCGCCGACGCGCTCCGCGGCGACGAGGCGCGCGCGGGCGGGTGCCCCGCGTCCGGCAAGGGCTTCCGGGGAATGGGCCTTCGAGGAGCCGGGCTCCGGGGAACGGGCTTCCGCGCGGGTGGGGAGGAGCGGTGCGGCGGCCAGCGCGGACAGCGCGGCGAGCGTGCGACGGCGGTTCGGCATCGTTCGTTCTCCTTCGCGGCACTGCGGTACGGAGCTGAACGGGGCGCGGTGCGTGGTCAGTTGAAACTTTGATGTCGTCGGGCGGCCGTGGCAAGAGCGCTGACAGCGGTCCCACGTAGGCTTGTCCGCGATATGTGTGCGGGGGCACGATCGAAGGGGGCGGCCTGCGTGGGCGGGGCGACGGGGAGCAAGCGCGTACCGCGGGCGGTGCGGGAGCAGCAGATGCTGGACGCTGCCGTGCGGGCGTTCGCGCGCAGCGGCTATCAGAACGCCTCGATGGACGACATCGCCGAGCTGGCCGGGGTCTCCAAACCGCTGGTCTATCTCTATCTCAACTCCAAGGACGAGCTGTTCACGGCGTGCATACGGCGGGAGGCCGCGGCGCTGGTGACCGCGGTCCGGGCCGCCGTGGAGCGGGACGCGCCCGCCGACCGGCAGTTGTGGAGCGGGCTGAGCGGCTTCTTCGCGCATACGGCCGAACATCCCGACGGCTGGACGCTGTTGCATGTGCAGGCCCGGACGCAGGGGCGGTCCTTCGCCCGTGAAGTGGTCGCGATGCGGGCGGAGATCGTGGAGTTCGTGACGCACCTGATAGGCGCGGCGGCGCGGGAGCAGACGTGCGGGGCGGCGCGCGCCCGGACCCTCGCGGGCACCGAGGTGTCCGGGCTCGCGCACGCGCTGGTGGGCGCGGCCGAGTCGCTCGCGGACTGGACGGCGGACGGGCGAGCGGGTGGGCCGTCGGCCAAGGAGGCCGCGGCCACCCTGATGAACTTCGCCTGGGCCGGGCTGGGGAACCTGCTCCAGGGGCAGGGGTGGTCTCCCGAGCGGGCCGGCTGACGGGTGCGTCGACCGGCTGACGCGGATCGGCCTACGTGTCGGCGGATCGGCCCACGTGCTGGTCGACACCGGGTCAGCCGGGCCTCACGCGGCGCAGTTGCCCCGGGTCGGCTCGTCCGCCAGCCGTCCGGCCATCCACTCCAGGGCCGCCGGGATCCCGGTCACCGCCGTGGTGACATGGTCGAGCGGATAGTCCTTCCACTCCACCGGCACGTCCCGGGCGCACCAGCGGTCGCGCAGCGCCGCGCCGACCCGGTACGGGATCAGTTCGTCCACCGTGCCCTGGTAGAGGTAGACGGGATGGTCCGGGGAGCGGGTGCCCAGGGAGGAGCCACACAGCGCGAGTTGCCAGGCCGGATCGGCCAATGGGTCCCTTACGGTCACCTCGGACCTGTGCCGGAAGAGCCCGCCGATGGTGCTGAGCGACACGCAGTTCCGCTTCATGAAGTCCACATAGCGGCGGCCCCGGTCGTTGAGGTACGAGTCGAGCCGCAGCGCGGGGAAGGCCGCGTCCTGTCCGGTGAGCGCCATAAGGGCGAGTCCGGCGCCCGGCCCGCCGTCGTTGTACTCCAGCGTCGTGGGGAGGTCGGCGGGCACGCCTCCGGCGACCGTGCCCTTCAGCCGCAGCTCGGGGGCGTACGAGGCGTGCAGTTCGGCGGCCCAGCCGGCCGCCTGGCCGCCCTGGGAGTAGCCCATGATGCCCACGGGCGCCTCCGCTGAGAGCCCGGCCTCAGGAAGGCGCTGGGCGGCGCGCGCCGCGTCCAGGACGGCATGGCCCTCGGACCGGCCGACCGTATAGGTGTGGTCCTCCGGGGTGCCCAGGCCCTCGTAGTCGGTGACGGCCACGGCCCAGCCGCGGCGCAGCGCGAGGTCGATCAGCTGGGCCTCGGTCGAGGTGCCCTGCGGGAACCGGCCGGACACCGCGCAGTCGTCGGCGAGGCCCACGGCGCCGATGCCCCAGGTGAGAAGCGGCCGGGGGCCCTGTTTGCCGTCGTCGGGGACGAGGACCGTGCCGGAGACGACGTCGGGGCGTCCGGTGGCGGTGGTGGAGCGGTAGGTGATGTGCCATGCCGTGGCGGTGGTCGGCACCCCTGGCTGGGTGCGGAAGGCGGTGGGGGCGGAGGTGACGATGTCGCCGGGTCTGCCGGTGTCGGCGGCCGGGGCGCCCGGTGCGGCGGCGGCCGGGGCGGCGGGTAGCGCCGAGGTCAGGGCGAGGGCGGCGAGGCCGGCGAGCACGGTGGTGCGGATGCGCATACGGCTCTCCCAACGGTGCGGGCGGTGCGCCTTGGTGGTGCTGAGTCGCTCTGGGAGGACCGTAGGGACGGGCGGGGTGTCTGTGGCTGACCGCGGCGCTCAGATGTGCTGACTCCACGTCTCATGTCGGTATGCGCCCGGTGTTGTCCCGGTCCAGCGCCGGAACGCCCGGTGGAACGCCGTGTCCTCGGAGAAGCCCAGCCGTAAGGCCAGATCGGCGATGGGCTCGACGCCCTCGGCCAGGCTGCTGACCGCCTCGTCACGCCGCACGGTGTCCTTCAGCTCCTGGAAGGACGTGCCCTCCTCGCGCAGCCGCCGCCGCAGCGTGGCCGGGCTGACCGCTAGCCGGGCGGCGACCTCGGGCAGCTCCGGGAGCCGCGCGGTGCGCCGGGCGCGTGGGCCGTCGGACGGGCCGCCGCGCGTCCGCAGTGCGCCGGTGAGCGCGTGCCGCACCTGCTCGGCGACGGTCGTGCCGTAGTCGCGGCGGCTGAGCAGCCCGGCGGGCGCGTGCCGCAGCAGCGTCTGGAGCGTGGACTCGTCCTGGACGACGGGGGCGGACAGCCAGCGGCGGTCGAAACCGGCCGCGGTGCGCGGTGCCCCGAAGCGGGGCGGACAGCCGAAGAGCGGCTCGTAGTCCTCGGCGTACGGGGGCGGGGGATACGCGAACTGGGCCCACAGCAGCGGGATCCGGCGCCCGATCAACCAGCCCGCGACCCGGTGCCAGACGAGCATGAGCCATTCGGCGACGATATGGCTCTCGGCCGCCGTAAGGGCGTCCTCATGCGGGCCCAGCCCGCCGCGCAGGGCGAACACCGCCTCCCGGCCCCGGTCCGCGCCGCGCTCCAGGGCCAGGTTGGGGCCGCCCGGGAAGAGCCGGTAGAAGCGGGCGCCGCGCTCCACCGCCGTGCCGAGGTCGGGGCAGCCCAGCGAGGCGTAGCACATCATCGCGAAGGTGCCGGGCCGGCTGCGGATGGTCCCCAGCCCCAGGAACTCGTCCCCCGTGGCCCGGTGCAGGGCGCGCACCAGCCGGGCGAACTGCTCGGGGGAGACGCGGGCGCGGTCGTCGGTGAGCAGCAGTGGGGGGATCCGGGCCCGCTGGAGCAGGGGGACCGTGTCGAGCCCGAGCCGCTGCGCACCGCGCAGCGCGGCCCGCACATGGTGCACCGTCACCGTCCGCCGCCCGTGCCCCATGGTGAAAACCGTAGCCCGAGCGGGCACACCGCGTCAGCGGTGCGTCGCGGGCCCCCTACACGGCGTGAGCACCGTAAGGACGACGTGAGCGCTTCAGGGGCGGGGTGAGCGCTTTGAGGAGGACGTGAGGTCCCTACGGGCTATCCTCGACGGGCCCGGACGGACGTGTGAGAGCGGTGAGCGACATGGCCACGACCCGACGGCCCGCGACGGCCGAATGGCTCGGTCTCGAGCCCCATCCGGAGGGCGGGTGGTACCGGGAGACCTGGCGCAGCGACGTCACACTGCGGCCACCGGGGTACGAGGGCGAGCGCGCGACCGCCACGGCGATCTACTTCCTGCTGACTCCCGGTGAGGAGTCCCGCTGGCATGTGGTGCGCTCGGCCGAGCTGTGGCTGTGGCACAGCGGCGGCCCGCTGCGGCTCCGGACGGGCGGTACGGGCGACGCCCCGGAGGCGGTGCCCACGGAGGTGCTCCTGGGCCCCGATGTCGCCTCCGGCCAGCGCCCCCAGGTCGTCATCCCGCCGGGCGTCTGGCAGGCGGCCCGTCCGGAGGCGGATGAGGAGGTCCTGGTGAGCTGTGTGGTCTCCCCGGGCTTCGACTTCGCCGACTTCCGGCTGCTGGCGGACTGATCACATCCAGGTACGGGCCCCAGAGCCACGCCCCCAGAGCACGGGCCCAGAGCCACGGGCCCCAAAGGCGCGGGTCCCCAAAAGGCAGGAGCCCCGCCTCCCCGCCGGGCGGGGAGCAGGGCTCCTTGGGTGGTGCTGCTGCTAGATCAGACGGCGCTGACGTTCTCCGCCTGCGGGCCCTTCGGGCCCTGGGTGACGTCGAAGGTCACGGCCTGGTTCTCCTCGAGAGAACGGAAGCCGGTCGCGTTGATCGCGGAGTAGTGAACGAAGACATCGGGGCCGCCGCCGTCCTGGGCGATGAAGCCGAAGCCCTTCTCGGCGTTGAACCACTTGACGGTTCCGGTAGCCATAAGCCCTCCTTGGGCCAAAGGGTTGCCCTGCTCCAGAACCTGCAAGAAGTCTGAAAACTACAAAAGCCCGCGGTTACATGCTCCGCAGGCTCTGTACTGCAAGGAAACCAAACTGCAACTTGCGGCGAGCCTAGCACGCTCCGTGTGCGCGAGGAAAGAGCCGAAGATCACGAAAACGAGGGGTTTCCCGGGCCTCGGAGGTGGATAAGATCGCAGGTCGAGCGGCTACAGGCCAGTCAGCGCAAGGCTACCGGACCACCCCGGCGCGGTTACCCGGGGCGAGCGGGGCTAGCCTCCGAGACGTGGACAATTCACCGAGTTCCCCCTCGCGGAGTACACAGGACGCCTCCGAAAGCCTCAGATCGCCCGGCGGTCATCGGCTGAGTCGGCCAAAAGTGGGGCACATCCAGTACCTCAATTGCATGCCGTTGTACTGGGGCCTCGCCAGGACCGGGTCCCTCCTGGATTTCGACCTCACCAAGGCATCTCCCGACGCCCTGAACGACCTGCTGGTCCGTGGCGATCTCGACATCGGCCCGATCAGCCTGGTGGAGTATCTGCGCAATGCCGACGATCTCGTCGCGCTCCCGGACATCGCGGTGGGCTGTGACGGGCCCGTCATGTCCTGCGTGATCGTCTCGCAGTTGCCGCTGGAGCGGTTGGACGGGGCGCGCGTCGCACTCGGTTCCGCCTCGCGCACCTCCGTACGCCTGGCCCAGCTCCTGCTCGCCGAGCGGTACGGACTCGCCCCCGACTACTACACCTGCCCGCCCGACCTCAGCCTGATGATGCAGGAGGCCGAGGCGGCGGTGCTGATCGGCGACGCCGCGCTGCGGGCCAACCTGCATGACGCGCCCCGGCTGGGCCTGCGCGTCCACGACCTGGGCCAGATGTGGAAGGAGTGGACCGGACTCCCCTTCGTCTTCGCGGTGTGGGCCGCCCGCCGCGAGTATCTGGAGCGGGAGCCGGAGATCGTCCGGCAGGTCCACGAGGCGTTCCTGGCCTCGCGCAACCTCTCCCTGGAGGAGGTCGGCAAGGTCGCCGAGCAGGCGGCGCGCTGGGAGCAGCTCGAGGCGTCGGTGCTCGAGCGCTACTTCACCACCCTCGACTTCAGCCTCGGCCAGGCGCAGTTGGAGGGCATCGCCGAGTTCGCCCGCCGTACGGGACCGACGACCGGATACCCCGCGGACGTCCGGGTCGAGCTGCTGAGCTGACCTTTCCGGCCGCACGACCTGCGGTGGACGGCCGGAACACCCCCTAAGCTGGACCGGCGCACGGAGGGGGAGGCAACGCGATGGATCCGCTGGGAGCGGACGATCCGCAGGTCATCGGCGCCTATCGGCTGCTGGGACGGCTCGGTTCGGGCGGTATGGGCCGGGTTTATGTGGGCCGCAGCGCGGGCGGGCGCACGGTCGCGGTGAAGGTCGTGCACGCCCATTTCGCGCTGGACGAGGAGTTCCGCGCCCGTTTCCGGCGCGAGGTCGACGCCGCGAGCCGGGTCGGCGGCGCCTTCACCGCGCCGGTCCTGGACGCCGACCCGGAAGCACGCATTCCGTGGGTGGCCACCGGCTATGTGGCGGGCCCTCCGCTCAACCAGGCCGTGTCCGACGAGGGGCCGCTGCCCGAGTCGTCGGTGCGGGCGCTCGGCGCGGGGCTCGCCGAGGCACTGGCCGCGGTGCACGCCCTCGGCCTGGTCCACCGCGACGTCAAGCCGTCCAATGTGCTGCTCGCGCTCGACGGTCCGCGGCTGATCGACTTCGGTATCGCCCGGGCCACCGAGGGCACGGTGTCGTTGACCTCGACCGGCGCCTCCATCGGCTCGCCCGGCTATATGGCGCCCGAGCAGATCCTGGGCGAGAACGTCGAGGGCGCGGCCGATGTCTTCTCGCTCGGCGCGGTGCTGGCGTACGCGGCGACCGGTGAGCCGCCGTTCCCGGGCGACACCTCGGCCGCGCTGCTGTACAAGGTGGTGCACGACGAGCCCCGGTTCGGCCGCGAGCTGACCGGGGAGCTGCGCGATCTGGTCGCCGCGTGCCTCGCCAAGAACCCGGCCGACCGCCCCACCCCCGAGCAGATCGTGCGGCGCCTCGCCCCGGAGGACGGCGCCTCGGGGCTGGCGCGGCCGGGCTGGCTGCCGGGGGCGCTGGTCGAGCGGGTGAGCCGGCAGGTGGTGGAGCTGCTCGACCTGGAGGCGGAGGCCGTGGCCCCGCCGTCCGCGCCCGAGCTGCCCGCCGCCGGGCCGTCCCTCGCCGGGCCGTCCCTCGCCGGGCCGTCCGTCACGGAGCCGCCCGCCGCCGAGTCCTCCGACGCCGCCCCGTCCGCCGAGGACCGCCCGACCCCGCCGCCCACCCCGGGTCCGGCCCCGGCCGCGCCCGTGCTGGGCGCCTTCGGCCCGCCCGACCCGTCGTACGCCGACGGGCTGCCCGGGAAGGACCGGCCCGCCGCCCACCCGCTCCCCGCCCCGCCGCCGTCGAAGCCGGGCGGCGGCCGGAGCGTCTCGCTCTCCGCCGCCGTCGGCGGTAAGACGCGCCCCAAGGCGCTGAGCTGCACGCTGGTGCTGTCCGTCGCGGGCGCGCTGGCCGCCGCGACGACCGCCGCCGTGCTCTTCCGGGTGCTCCCCGGCGGCTCCGACGACAGTGCCGACAGCAGCGCCGGGAAACCCCGTCCGTCCGCCACGGAACAGGAGCCGGGAGCCGGGGACACCGGCTCGGAAAAGGGCGATGTGCCCAAGGGGTTCATCGGCACCTGGCAGGGCGATCTGACCTCCGACTCGGGCATCCCGGTGGGCACCCTGACCATCACCTTCCGGCAGGGGCACACCGGGCAGGACGTCGCCAGCGGCCGGGTCAAGCTGTCGGTGCTGCGCTGCGACAGCGCGTGGAAGCTGGTCTCCGCGGCCCCGAAACAGCTCCACCTCGACGCGCGCCTGAAGGGCTCCGAGCCCCAGCAGGGGTGCAGCGACGCCTCGACGGACGAGCAGTTCACCCTCACCTCCGACGGGACGATCAGCTACAAGGCGAAGGACAAACAGGCGGGCGATCCCACGGGCACCCTCCGCAAGCTCAAATGAGGGCGGAGCGAGGGATACCGCGGGTGCGGCGGTTTCGGATGCGCCGGACACGTACTCGTATGTGCCTGACACGTACTCGTACAGGCGTACAGGCCCTGGCGTACTCTGGGTCGGTCCACCCATAAACCTCCGAAAGGTACGCCCCGGTGACCGCAAACGCAGAGGTGCAGGCAGTCCTCGACCGCGCCGCCGACGGGGGGCGGATCACCCCACAAGAGGCGCTCGACCTTTACCGCTCGGCTCCGCTGCACGCGCTGGGGGCCGCGGCCGACGCGGTCCGGCGCCGTCGCTACGCGGGCACCGAGCACATCGCGACGTACATCATCGAACGGAACATCAACTACACCAACGTCTGCGTGACGGCGTGCAAGTTCTGCGCCTTCTACGCCCCTCCGAAGGACACCGCGAAGGGCTGGACCCGCGACCTCGACGACATCCTGCGGCGCTGCGCGGAGACCGTCGAGCTGGGCGGCACGCAGATCATGTTCCAGGGCGGCCACCACCCGGACTACGGGGTGGAGTACTACGAGAAGCACTTCTCGGCCATCAAGCAGGCGTTCCCGCAGCTGGTGATCCACTCGCTGGGGGCCTCCGAGGTCGAGCACATGGCGCGGATCTCGGGCGTCTCGGCCGAGGAGGCCATCCGCCGCATCCACGCGGCCGGTCTCGACTCCTTCGCGGGCGCGGGCGCCGAGCTGCTGCCCGAGCGGCCGCGCAAGGCCATCGCGCCGCTGAAGGAGTCCGGTGAGCGCTGGCTGGAGATCATGGAGACCGCCCACAACCTCGGTGTGGAGTCCACCTCCACCATGCTGATGGGCACCGGCGAGACCAACGCCGAGCGGATCGAGCACATCCGCATGATCCGCGACGTACAGGACCGGACGGGCGGCTTCCGCGCCTTCATCCCATACACCTACCAGCCCGAGAACAACCATCTGAAGGGCCAGACGCAGGCCACCGTCTTCGAGTACCTGCGGATGATCGCCATCGCCCGGCTCTTCCTCGACAACGTGGCCCACATCCAGGGCTCCTGGCTGACCGTCGGCAAGGAGGCCGGCCAGCTGGCCCTGCACTACGGGGCGGACGACCTCGGCTCGGTGATGCTGGAGGAGAACGTGGTCTCCTCGGCGGGCGCCCGCCACCGGTCCAACCGGATGGAGCTGCTCCACCTCATCCGCGCGGCCGGGCGGGTCCCCGCGCAGCGCGCGACGACGTACGAGCACCTGGTGGTGCACGACGACCCGGCGAACGACCCGGTCGACGACCACGTCGTCTCGCACCTGTCCTCGACGGCGATCGAGGGTGGCACGGCCCACCCCGAGCTGACGGTGATCCAGGCGTCCTGATGCTCACGCTCCACGCGGCGCCCGTCGTACGGGTCACCCCCGGCGACGCGGCGCCGCTGCACGACGCCGCCGTCGCGGTCGACGGCGACCGCATCGCGGCCATCGGCCCCCTGGCGGAGCTGCGCGAGACCTATCCGCGGGCCCGGGTGCGGGAGTGGCCCGGGGAGCTCGGCCCGGCCCTGGTCCACGAGGGCCCGGTGCCGGACGCGCCCAGCCCGCGGGAGCGGATCCACGCCCTGCTGCGGCGGGGCGCGACCGCCGTCCTCGCCCACCACCTCGGCGACGCCGAGCTGCGTGCGGCCGCCCACCGGGGCGGCATCGCCGTCCTGGACCGGCCGCGCCCGCCCGCCCTCGCCCCGGCGGGCCGCGCCGACCTGGCCGTCTTCGACGCGGACGGCGCCTGCCTGGCCACGGTGGTGGCCGGGCGGCTGGTGCACCGGCGCCGCTGAGGCACGCCGGGCCCCGGGCGGGGGCGCGGGGCCCACGAGGTGAACAATGGGGGCGTGAGCCGAGCATCCCTGGACAAGCAGCCGCACGAAGTCGCCGCCATGTTCGACGACGTGGCGGCCAAATACGACCTCACCAACGATGTGCTGTCGCTCGGGCAGGCCCGGCAGTGGCGCAAGGCCGTCGCCCGGGCCGTGGACGCGCGCCCCGGTGAGCGGGTGCTCGACCTCGCCGCCGGTACGGGGACGTCCTCGCTGCCGTTCCGGGAGGCGGGCGCGTACGTGGTGCCGTGCGACTTCTCGCTCGGGATGCTCCGGGAGGGCAAGAAGCGCCATCCGGCGCTGCCGCTGACCGCGGGCGACGCGACCCGGCTGCCCTTCGCGGACGGGGTCTTCGACGCCGTCACCATCTCCTTCGGGCTGCGGAACGTCCAGGACACGCGGGGGGCACTGGGCGAGATGCTGCGGGTGACCCGGCCCGGCGGACGGATCGTCATCTGCGAGTTCAGCCACCCCACATGGCAGCCGTTCCGCACGGTCTACACCGAGTATCTGATGCGCGCGCTGCCGCCGATCGCGACGTCGGTCAGCAGCAACCCGGACGCGTACGTCTACCTCGCCGAGTCCATCCGCGCCTGGCCGGACCAGCCCGGTCTCGCCGCCCGGCTGCGGTCGGCGGGCTGGGAGCGCCCGGCCTGGCGCAACCTCACCGGCGGCGTGGTGGCCCTCCACCGGGCGTACAAGCCGTAAGGCGGCCGCACGGACCTTAAGGCGGCCATGGGCTGTCCAGGGCCGGGGGGACGGCCCTTCGCGAGTGCCGGAGTGTGGCCCCCCATAGACTGCACCTGTCCAGTGCCCGGCGCGACCGGCACGCCGTTACCGAGGCTTGGGGAGACCCCGCGTGAGCGAGACCGCACCCATCGAGAGCGCGTCCTCCGGGATCTCGGAGCGCAGCGCCGATGTGATCGTCGTCGGCGCCGGACCGGCCGGCTCCACCACCGCGTACTACCTCGCCAAGGCGGGGCTGGATGTGCTGCTGCTGGAGAAGACGGCCTTTCCGCGCGAGAAGGTGTGCGGTGACGGCCTGACCCCGCGCGCCACCAAGCAGCTCGTCTCCATGGGCATCGACATCTCCGAGGAGGCGGGCTGGCTGCGCAACCGGGGGCTGCGGATCCTCGCCGGCGGGGTGCGGCTGCAGCTCGACTGGCCGGAGCTGGCCGCGTACCCCGACTACGGCCTGGTCCGTAAGCGCGACGACTTCGACGAGCAGCTGGCGCGGCAGGCGCAGAAAGCCGGGGCCCGGCTGTACGAGCGCTGCAACGTGGGCGCCCCGATCATCGACGGGCGCACCGGCCGGATCACCGGGGTCGAGGCCAAGCTGGGCGAGGAGAAGACGCCCGTCACCTTCCACGCGCCGCTGGTGGTCGCCGCCGACGGCAACTCCACGCGGCTCTCGCTCGCCATGGGGCTGCACCGGCGCGAGGACCGTCCGATGGGCGTGGCCGTGCGGACGTACTTCACCTCGCCCCGCCATGACGACGACTACCTGGAGTCCTGGCTGGAGTTGTGGGACCGGCGCGGTGCGGAGGACCGGCTGCTGCCGGGCTACGGCTGGGTCTTCGGCATGGGCGACGGCACGAGCAATGTGGGCCTGGGCGTCCTCAACACCTCGTCCTCCTTCAAGGAGCTCGACTGGCGCGAGGTCCTCAAGGCGTGGTGCGCCTCGATGCCGGAGGAGTGGGGCTACACCCCGGAGAACATGACCGGCCCGATCCGCGGCGCCGCGCTCCCGATGGCCTTCAACCGGCAGCCGCATTACACCCGCGGGCTGCTGCTCGTCGGGGACGCGGGCGGCATGGTCAACCCGTTCAACGGGGAGGGCATCGCCTATGCGATGGAATCCGGGCAGATCGCCGCGGATGTGATCGTCCAGGCGCATGCCCGCGCCACCGCCTCGCAGCGCGAACTGGCCCTCCAGCGCTACCCGAAGGTCCTCAAGGACACCTACGGCGGCTACTACACGCTGGGCCGGGCGTTCGTGAAGCTGATCGGCAATCCGAAGGTCATGAAGCTGGCGGCGCAGCGCGGGCTGACGCATCCGATGCTGATGCGGTTCACGCTCAAGCTGCTGGCGAACCTGACGGATCCGACGGGCGGCGACGCCATGGACCGCATCATCAACGGCCTCACCAAGGTGACCCCGCGCGCCTGACGGCCCCGTAAGGGCCGAAGGGGCGCGGGCCTGTATCAACATGCGGCTCCGCCGCGGGGCGCGACCAGCCACGGGTTGCGCCCCGAAGGGGCGCGGGGAACTGCGCGATCAGCCACGGCGGCGCCGCAGTCGACCGACAACGCAATCGCGGCACTCCCAGCGGAGCGCTTACGCGCCCGGGCCGCCGCTCGCTATGACGCCGAACGGCGCCCGGCCCGCATCCGTCAGCCAGGCCATCCGGCCGATCCCCTCGGCCGACATGGCCGGCATCAGCACCGAACCGCCCAGGTCCTGCCCCCTGGCCACCACCATGTCGCAGTCCGTCACCTCGAAGTACGGCAGCCACTGCGGCGGTGTCGAATGCCCCTCCTGGAGCTGGGCGACGCCGCCAAAGGAGCCCTCCCGGCCGGCGCCGGACGTCATCAGCACCGTGTACGCCCCGCCGGGGAAGGACACCTCCTCGGTGTCCCAGCCGAAGATCTTGCGGTAGAAGGCGAGGTCCTTCGCGGGATCGGGGGAGTGCAGCTCGGTCCAGCACAGGGTGCCGGGGTCGGTGACCGCGTCCAGCCCCGCCGTCCTGCCCGGCTGCCAGACGGCGAAGCGGGCGCCGCCGGGATCGGTGAACTGGGCCATCCGCCCTTCCTCGAAGACGTCGAACGGAGCGAGCCGCACCGTGCCGCCCGCCTGCTCGACGGTCTTGGCGGTCGCCTCGGCGTCGGGGGTGTGGAAGTACGGCGTCCAGGCGGAGCGCGCGCCTTCCTCGGTGAGCGGCCCGACGGCCGCGACGGTCTTCCGGTCCAGGGTGAAGAAGCCGTACCCGCCCGCTTCGGGGCCTGCCGACTCGAAGCGCCAGCCCAGCAGGGAGCCGTAGAAGGCCACGGCCGCTTCGGGGTCGGGGGCGCCCAGATCGAGCCAGTTGGGGGCGCCGGGGACGTAATCGGTGGTGAGCATGGGGCGCTCCTTCGACGGTCGGGCGCGAAGGCGCAGGAGAGTTCTGCAGGAGAGTTCTGCCGGAGATTGCCTCGTTCTGTCCGGGACTGCCTCGTTACTCAGTCTGGCACCGGGCACCGACGGCCGCCGCCGGGCTCGACATGACGTCGCCGTGCGGCGGTGGTGACAATGAAGGCAGGGGCGCCGTGTGCGTCAGCCGCGGCGACGCCGGATCGATGGGGCCCACGGGGCCGGATCCACCGCCGGTGGGCCTGGCAGGAGGTACACCATGACGAAGGCAGCGGACATCATGCACCCGGGCGCGCAGTGGATACCGGAGAACGAGACGGTGCTGCGTGCCGCCCAGCTGATGCGGGAGCTGGGCGTGGGGGCCCTGCCGGTCAGCGACGCCAACGAGCGGCTGTGCGGCATCGTCACCGACCGCGACATCGTCGTCGGATGCATCGCGGAGAGCGCCGACCCTTCGGGGACGCCCGTCGGGGCGCTCACCAAGGGCACCCCGCGCTGGATTCCCGCGGACGCCGATGTCAGGGACGTCCTGCGGGAGATGGAGGAGCACAAGATCCGCAGGCTTCCGGTGATCGACCAGAACAAGCGGCTGGTCGGAATGATCTCCGAGGCGGATCTGGCCCATCACCTCAGTGACGACCTCCTCGGCGAGTTCGTGGAGAAGGTCTACGCGCAGTAGGGCCCGTCAGGGAAGGTCTGCGCGGCAGCAGGGCCCGTCAGGGAAGGTCTGTGCGCAAGAGGGACGTGAGGCCGCCGTCCACGGCGGGAACGGCGGCCTCAGGCTCTCACTCTCACCTTCACATGACCGGCGGGCGTCTTACAGGACGCGCACGGCCCCGGTGGGCATGTCGTAGTCCAGCGGGCGCTCGACGATCCCGGTGCTCGAGTTCTGGGCGCCGATGAACTTGCCGCCGCCGACGTAGACGCCGACGTGGTACGCGCTGCCGGCGCTGCCCCAGTAGAGCAGGTCGCCCGGCTGGAGGGAGTCCAGCGAGACCGGGGTGCCGGCGGTGGACTGGTCCTGCGAGACCCGCGGCAGGCTCACGCCGACCTGCTTGAAGGCGGCCTGGGTCAGCCCGGAGCAGTCGTAGGAGGACGGACCGCTGGAGCCGAGCACGTACGCCTTGCCCAGCTGCGCCTTCAGGAAGCTGATCAGCGTCGCGGCATTGCCGGAGGCGTTGCTGACGCTGGTGGTGGAGAGCGTGGTGCGCTCGGCGGAGCGCGACGCCTTCGCCGCCTGGGCCTTGGCCTCGGCCGCGCGCTTGGCGGCCGCCTTACGAGCCGCCTCCCGGGCTTCCTTCGCCTTGCGGTCGGCCTCTGCCTTGGCCTTCTTGGCGGCGATCTTCGCGTGGGCGGCCGCCTGGTCCTTCTGGGCCTGGAGCTCGTAGTCCGACGCCGCCTGCTGGGTGGCGTCGGCGGTCTGGGCGGCCGTGCTCGCCAGCGTGGCGCTGACGGTCGGCATCTCCAGGGTGGACTCGGCGGGAGCGGCGTTGTTCTCCGTGGCGGAGGCGGGCACGGCGGCACCGGCCACCGCGAGGGTGAGGAAGCCACCGGTCACCCCTGCGCGGAGCGCACGCGTCGACGCGGCACGGCGGGGCTTCCGGTGGCTGGGTATGTGTGCGACTGGGGACATAGGTCACTGGCTACCAGGGCCCTAAGGCCCAGATCAACAAAAGTGGGGTGCGCCACATTTGGCGTGCACACGTCCAAAATCCGGGCCAAATGATCTCCATGGCCCACTCAGTCGGCTTGCCCGAATTTCGCGATCATGTGTCTACGCACGGCATTTGACGGCCATGCGGCGGTGGCGCGGGACCTATCACCGATGCGGCCCGCGTACAAAGGGTTCCCGTGAAATCTAGATCCACAACCCGTCTGGGCGTGGGATACCTCACTCGCTCCGACCCGCTCGTGAACGCGTGCGCGAAGCGGTGATCGCGAGCGCGCCTGAATCCGTGATCAGTCGTCCCGGGACGAAGGTCACTCATGAGGATGGAAGGCGCATATCAGCTGACGCTGTCCAGAGCAAATTTGCATGTATGTACCATGTCTTGGTAAGGGCGCAACGCGCTCACCTGTGATGACGTCTCCGAATGTCACTTCTCGTGGTCGTTCGGATGCTTCGTGTACAAGATCACCGCTCATCCGACTTCATGATCCTTCGTCAGGTGGTGGAGATCACAAAGACGTTGTCGTACCCCGTGTCGCAGATCACAGACCGACGGGCATAGGATGCAGGCGAAACGGGCTTGTGAACTGCCTCACATGTGCGCGATCTTCGTGGGGCGGCGGCATGTCCGTGCGGTCCGCCAAGCAGTCATCGTCGACTGAAGGGAGCGAGGACGGTGAACGCATACGCGCCCATCCTCGTACTGGGAGCCCTCGGGGCAGGTTTTGCGATCTTCTCGGTTTTCATGGCCGCGATCATCGGCCCCAAGCGCTACAACCGGGCCAAGCTCGAAGCCTATGAGTGCGGCATCGAGCCGACTCCGCATCCGGCCGGCGGTGGGCGCTTCCCCATCAAGTACTACCTGACGGCGATGCTCTTCATCGTCTTCGACATCGAGATCGTCTTCCTCTACCCCTGGGCCGTCACCTTCGACGCGCTCGGCCTGTTCGGGCTCGTGGAGATGCTCCTCTTCGTGCTCACGGTCTTCGTCGCCTACGCCTACGTCTGGCGGCGCGGCGGCCTGGAGTGGGACTAAAGGGGCTCTAGAGGAGATAGGGGAAACATCGCATGGGTATCGAAGAGAAGCTCCCGAGTGGGTTCCTGCTCACCACCGTGGAACAGGCCGCCGGGCTGGCCCGTAAGTCCTCCGTCTTCCCGGCCACCTTCGGCCTGGCCTGTTGCGCCATCGAAATGATGACCACCGGCGCGGGGCGCTACGACCTCGCGCGCTTCGGCATGGAGGTCTTCCGCGGCTCGCCCCGCCAGGCCGATCTGATGATCGTCGCCGGGCGCGTCAGCCAGAAGATGGCCCCGGTGCTGCGCCAGGTCTACGACCAGATGCCGAACCCGAAGTGGGTCATCTCCATGGGCGTCTGCGCCTCGTCCGGAGGGATGTTCAACAACTACGCGATCGTGCAGGGCGTCGATCACATCGTCCCGGTCGACATCTATCTGCCCGGCTGTCCGCCGCGGCCCGAGATGCTCATGGACTCGATCCTCAAGCTGCACGAGAAGATCCGCGAGGAGAAGCTCGGCGTCAATCGCGAGCGTGCGGCCCGTGAGGCGGAGGAAGCGGCGCTGAAGGCGCTGCCGATGATCGAGATGAAGGGGCTGCTGCGTTGACTGAGGCTAATGGGGTCAACCCGGGGGCCAACGGGGTCAACCCGGACAAGGACCTGAACGCTGAGAACCTCCCCGGCCGCCGCGGCGACCAGGGCGAGCCCATCCGCGTCCAGCGCGGGATGTTCGGCGCCAACAACGGCGGCGACACCACCGGCTACGGCGGGCTGGTGCGCCCCGTACGGCTGCCCGGCCAGGCCACCCGGCCGTACGGGGGCTGGTTCGACGAGGTCGCCGACGAGCTCGAGGGCGCGCTCGAGGAGCAGTCGCTGCTCCCGGAGAACGCGATCGAGAAGACCGTCGTGGACCGCGGTGAGCTGACCTTCCACATCGCCCGGGAGCACCTCCCGCGGGTCGCCCGGACCCTGCGCGACGACCCGGCGCTCCGCTTCGAGCTGTGCACCGGCGTCAGCGGAGTCCACTTCCCCGGCGACAAGGGCCGTGAGCTGCACGCCGTCTACCACCTGCGGTCGATCACCCACAGCCGGATGATCCGGCTGGAGGTGAGCGCTCCCGACAGCGATCCGCACATCCCGTCGATCGTCGATGTCTATCCGACCAACGACTGGCATGAGCGCGAGACCTACGACTTCTTCGGCCTGATCTTCGACGGTCATCCCGCGCTGACGCGGATCATGATGCCCGACGACTGGCAGGGCTTCCCGCAACGCAAGGACTACCCGCTCGGCGGCATCCCCGTCGAGTACAAGGGCGCCCAGATCCCGGCTCCGGACCAGCGGAGGTCGTACAGCTGATGACTGCCCCCCACGCAACCGCTTCCGCGTCCGCGCGCGAGACCACCGAAGGCACCGTCTACACCGTCACCGGCGGCGACTGGGACGAGGTCGTGGCCGCCGCGGCGAAGGCCGACGACGAGCGGATCATCGTCAACATGGGTCCGCAGCACCCCTCCACCCATGGAGTGCTCCGGCTGATCCTGGAGATCGACGGTGAGACGGTCACCGAGGCCCGCTGCGGAATCGGTTATCTGCACACCGGAATCGAGAAGAACCTCGAATTCCGGAACTGGACGCAGGGCACCACCTTCGTGACGCGCATGGACTACCTGACGCCCTTCTACAACGAGGCGGCGTACTGCCTGGGCGTCGAGAAGCTGCTCGGCATCGAGGACCAGATCCCGGACCGCGCCTCGGTGATCCGGGTGCTGCTGATGGAGCTCAACCGGCTCTCCTCGCATCTGGTGGCCATCGCCACCGGCGGTATGGAGCTCGGCGCGACCACCATCATGATCTACGGCTTCCGGGACCGCGAGCTGATCCTGGACATCTTCGAGCTGATCACCGGCCTGCGGATGAACCACGCGTACATCCGGCCCGGCGGGCTCGCCCAGGACCTGCCGCCGGGGGCGGTCGACCAGATCCGGGCCCTCCTGAAGACGATGCGGAAGAACCTGCCCGAGTACGACAAGCTCGCCACCGGGAACCCGATCTTCAAGGCCCGGCTCCAGGACGTGGGCTACCTCGACCTCGCCGGCTGCATGGCGCTCGGCGTGACCGGCCCGATACTGCGGGCCACCGGGCTGCCGCACGATCTGCGCAAGTCCGATCCGTACTGCGGCTATGACACCTATGACTTCGAGGTGCCGACCGCCGACACCTGCGATGCCTACGGCCGCTTCCTGATCCGGCTGGAGGAGATGCGCCAGTCGCTGCGGATCGTCGAGCAGTGCCTGGAGCGGCTGGAGCCGGGCCCGGTGATGGTCGCGGACAAGAAGATCGCCTGGCCCGCGCAGCTCGCGCTCGGCCCGGACGGCCTCGGCAACTCCCCGGACCACATCAAGAACATCATGGGCACCTCCATGGAGGCCCTGATCCACCACTTCAAGCTGGTGACCGAGGGATTCCGGGTCCCGCCCGGACAGGCGTACACGGCGATCGAGTCGCCCAAGGGCGAACTGGGCGCCCATGTGGTCAGCGATGGCGGCACCCGCCCGTATCGCGTCCACTTCCGCGACCCGTCCTTCACCAATCTGCAGGCCGTGGCGGCGATGTGCGAGGGCGGCCAGGTCGCCGATGTGATCGTCGCTGTCGCGTCCATCGACCCCGTGATGGGAGGAGTGGACCGGTGACTGATGTCCAGCTCGGGATGCCGGAGCTGCCGGCCCCCGACTACCCGGCCGAGGTGCGCACCCGGCTCGAGGAGGACGCCCGGGAGGTGATCGCCCGCTACCCGGACAGCCGCAGCGCGCTGCTGCCGCTGCTGCACCTGGTGCAGTCCGAGGAGGGCCATGTCACCCGCACCGGCATGCGGTTCTGCGCCGAGATGCTGGGCCTCACCACCGCCGAGGTCACCGCGGTCGCCACCTTCTACACGATGTACCGGCGCAAGCCCTCCGGCGACTACCAGGTGGGGGTGTGCACCAACACCCTGTGCGCGGTGATGGGCGGCGACGCGATCTTCGAGGAGCTCCAGCGCCATCTGGGGGTGGGCAACGGGGAGACCACCGAGGACGGCAAGGTCACTCTGGAGCACATCGAGTGCAACGCGGCCTGCGACTACGCACCCGTGGTGATGGTCAACTGGGAGTTCTTCGACAACCAGACCGTCGAGTCCGCGAAGGCGCTGGTCGACGAGTTGCGGGCGGGCCGGACCGTCGAGCCGACCCGGGGCGCGCCGCTGTGCACGTACAAGGAGACCGCCCGCATCCTGGCCGGCTTCCCCGACGCCCGTCCGGGCGCCGTCGAGGCCGGTGGCTCCGCGGGGCCCGCCTCGCTGGTCGGGCTGCGGCTGGCCAAGGGGGAGGTGGCCCCCGGCCGGGTGGTCTCGCCGAGGTCCGCGGGCGCCCCGCAGGACGAGGCGCCGCCGACGCATCCCAGCTCGCATGACGCGCCGCAGCGGACCTCCGCCTCCGATCCGCACCACCCGGCCGGTCCGGTCGCCGAGGAGGGGGAGTGATGACCGTGACAACCGAGATCAATGGGCACAGCCCCGAGAAGCTGCTGGCACCCGTGCTCTCCGCGTTCTGGGACCAGCCGAACTCCTGGGCCCTGCGCACCTATCTGCGGCACGAGGGCTACGAGGGCATGCGCAAGGCCCTCGCGATGGACCCCGACGCGGTGATCGCGCTGGTGAAGGACGCGGGTCTGCGCGGCCGCGGCGGCGCCGGCTTCCCCACCGGAATGAAGTGGCAGTTCATTCCGCAGGGCGACGGCAAGCCGCACTATCTCGTCGTCAACGCCGATGAGTCGGAACCGGGCACCTGCAAGGACATCCCCCTTCTCTACGCCAATCCGCACTCCCTGATCGAGGGCATGATCATCGCCTGTCATGCCATCCGCTCCGAGCACGCCTTCATCTATCTGCGCGGCGAGGTCGTCCCCGTGCTGCGGCGGCTGCACGAGGCCGTGCGCGAGGCGTACGAGGCGGGCTACCTCGGCACCGCGGAACAGCGCCGGCGGAAGCTCGGGGTGGACGGACTGCCCGGTCTCGACATCACCGTGCACGCGGGCGCCGGCGCGTACATCTGTGGTGAGGAGACCGCGCTGCTGGACTCGCTGGAGGGCCGCCGCGGCCAGCCCCGGCTGCGGCCTCCCTTCCCCGCGGTCGCCGGTCTGTACGCGTGCCCCACTGTTGTCAACAACGTCGAATCCATCGCCTCGGTTCCCGCGATCCTCAACAAGGGCAAGGAATGGTTCCGTTCGATGGGCAGCGAGAAGTCCCCGGGCTTCACGCTCTACTCGCTGTCCGGCCATGTGGCCAACCCCGGACAGTACGAGGGCCCGCTCGGGATCACCCTGCGCCAGCTGCTCGAGATGAGCGGCGGGATGCGCCCCGGCCACCGGCTGAAGTTCTGGACCCCGGGCGGCTCGTCCACCCCGCTGCTCACCGATGAGCACCTCGACGTCCCGCTGGACTACGAGGGCGTGGGCGCGGCCGGGTCGATGCTGGGCACCAAGGCGCTCCAGTGCTTCGACGAGACCACCTGCGTGGTGCGGGCCGTGACCCGCTGGACCGAGTTCTACGCGCATGAGTCCTGCGGCAAGTGCACACCCTGCCGCGAGGGCACGTACTGGCTGGTCCAGCTGTTGCGCGACCTCGAGGCCGGCAAGGGCCGCATGGAGGACCTCGACAAGCTGGCGGACATCGCCGACAACATCAACGGCAAGTCCTTCTGCGCCCTCGGCGACGGCGCGGCCAGCCCCATCTTCTCCTCGCTGAAGTACTTCCGCGAGGAGTACGAGCAGCACATCACCGGCGGAGGCTGTCCGTTCGACCCGGCCAAGTCCACGGTGTGGGCCGACGAGCCGCGCTCCACTCACCTGGGGGTGAACGCATGACCGTGACCACCAACGCACCCTCGTCGGGCGGGGAGGCGGCGGTGCCGCGAGAAGATCTGGTCTCCGTCACCATCGACGGAATCGAGATCTCCGTCCCCAAGGGGACGCTGGTCATTCGCGCCGCCGAACTGCTCGGCATCGAGATCCCGCGGTTCTGCGACCATCCGCTCCTCGACCCGGCCGGCGCCTGCCGCCAGTGCATCGTCGAGGTGGAGGGCCAGCGCAAGCCGATGGCCTCCTGCACCATCACCTGCACCGACGGGATGGTGGTCAAGACGCAGCTCACCTCGCCGGTGGCCGAGAAGGCCCAGCGCGGGGTGATGGAGCTGCTGCTGATCAACCACCCGCTGGACTGTCCGGTCTGCGACAAGGGCGGTGAATGCCCGCTGCAGAACCAGGCGATGAGCGCCGGACAGGCCGACAGCCGGTTCGAGGGCCAGAAGCGGACGTTCGCCAAGCCGGTGCCGATCTCGGCCCAGGTGCTGCTGGACCGCGAGCGCTGTGTGCTGTGCGCGCGCTGCACCCGCTTCTCCAACCAGATCGCGGGCGACCCGATGATCGAGCTGCTGGAGCGGGGCGCGCTGCAGCAGGTGGGCACCGGCGAGGGCGACCCGTTCGAGTCGTACTTCTCCGGGAACACCATCCAGATCTGCCCGGTGGGCGCCCTGACCTCGGCGGCGTACCGCTTCCGCTCCCGCCCCTTCGACCTGGTCTCCTCGCCCAGTGTGTGCGAGCACTGCGCGGGCGGCTGCGCGACCCGCACCGACCACCGGCGCGGCAAGGTCATGCGGCGGCTGGCGGCGGACGACCCCGAGGTCAACGAGGAGTGGATCTGCGACAAGGGCCGCTTCGGCTTCCGCTACGCCCAGCTGCCGGAGCGGCTCACCACCCCGCTGGTGCGCGACCGGGAGACGGGGGAGCTGGAGCCGGCGAGCTGGCCCGAGGCGCTGGCCGCGGCGGCCGACGGGCTCAGCATGGCGCGCGGCCGCACCGGCGTGCTCACCGGCGGCCGGCTGACCGTCGAGGACGCCTACGCCTACGCGAAGTTCGCGCGGCTCGCCCTGGACACCAACGACATCGACTTCCGGGCCCGTCTCCACAGCGACGAGGAGGCCGACTTCCTGGCCACCCACATCGCGGGCCGGGGGCGTGACCTGGACGGCGGCGGACTCACCTACACCGCGCTGGAGAAGGCCCCGGCGGTGCTGCTGGTCGGCTTCGAGGCCGAGGAGGAGTCGCCCGGCGTCTTCCTGCGGCTGCGCAAGGCGCACCGCAAGCACGGACAGCGCACCTTCTCGATCGCCACCCACGCCACCAGGGGCCTCGAGAAGGCGGGCGGCACCCTGCTGCCGGCCGCCCCGGGCACCGAGACCGAGTGGCTGGACGCCATCGCGGGCCGCACCGGTCTGGACGCGGACGGCGAGCGGGCCGCCGAGGCGCTGCGCCAGGAGGGCGCGGTGATCATCGTCGGCGAGCGGCTGGCGTCCGTGGCGGGCGGGCTGACCGCCGCCGTGCGGGCCGCCGCCGCCACCGGGGCCACGCTCGCCTGGATCCCGCGCCGGGCGGGGGAGCGGGGCGCCATCGAGGCGGGGGCGCTGCCCGGGCTGCTGCCCGGCGGCCGCCCGGCCCATGACCCACGGGCCCGTGAGGAGGTCTCCTCCGTCTGGGGCACCATCGACCTGCCGCACCAGGTGGGCCGGGACACCGGCCAGATCATCGAGGCCGCGGCGGTCGGCGGGCTCGGCGCACTGCTGGTCGCGGGCGTCGAGGTCGCCGATCTGCCCGATCCGGCGCGGGCCCTGGAGGCCCTGGACGCGGTGGACTTCGTGGTCAGCCTGGAGCAGCGGCCCTCGGAGGTCACCGAGCGGGCCGATGTGGTGCTGCCGGTCGCGGCGGTCGTCGAGAAGTCCGGCACCTTCCTCACCTGGGAGGGCCGGGCCCGGCCGTTCGAGGCCGCGCTCAAGCCCGACCAGATGACCCGTCGCCACACCCTCCCGGACGCCCGGGTGCTGCACATGCTGGCCGATGCGCTGGACGCCCCCCTGGGCCTGCCGGACGTCGAGGCCGTACGCGCCGAGATGAGCCGGCTGGGCACCTGGCAGGGCCCGCGCGCCACCGCCTCGCTGGAGACGGGCGGTCCGCTGCCCCGGCCGGCCGAGGGCGAGGCGGTGCTCGCCGGCCATCGGCTGCTGCTCGACCAGGGCCGGCTCCAGGACGGCGATCCGGCGCTGGCCGGGACCCGCCACGCGGCCGTGGCCCGGCTGTCGGCGGCCACGGCGGCTGAGGCCGGGGTCGAGGACGGCCGGCTCGTCCGGGTCACCGGCCCGGCCGGCTCGGTCCAACTGCCGCTGAGCGTCACCGCGATGCCCGACCGGGTGGTCTGGCTGCCGCTGGCCTCCGTCGGCGGCGGTGTCCAGCGCGATCTGGGGGCCCGCCCCGGCGATGTCGTGACGATCACTGCCCCCGCGACGGAGGTGACCCAGTGAGGTATCTCGCCGCAGAGGACCTGTCGATGTTCGGCCGCGACCCGTGGTGGCTGATCGTGATCAAGGCCGTCTTCTGCTTCGCGTTCCTGATGGTGACGGTGCTCATCTCCATCGTCATGGAGCGCAAGGTGGTCGGCTGGATGCAGCTGCGCATCGGGCCCAACCGCCACGGCCCCTGGGGCATGCTGCAGTCCCTCGCGGACGGCGTGAAGCTGATGCTCAAGGAGGACGTGGTCGTCAAGGGCGCGGACAAGGTGGTCTACGTCCTGGCGCCGGTCGTCGCGGCCATCCCCGCCTTCATGGCGGTCGCGGTGATGCCGTTCGGCCCGTCCGGCGGCGAGGTCTCGGTCTTCGGGCACCGCACCGCGATGCAGTTGACCGATCTGCCGATCGCCGTCCTCTACATCCTCGCCACCGCCTCGGTCGGCATCTACGGCATCGTGCTGGCGGGCTGGTCCTCCGGATCGACGTATCCGCTCCTGGGGGGCTTGCGCTCCTGCGCCCAGATGATCAGCTACGAGATCGCGATGGGGCTCTCCTTCGCGGCGGTCTTCCTCTACTCCGGGTCGATGTCGACCTCGCAGATCGTCGAATCGCAGCAGGACCGCTGGTACGCGGTGCTGCTGCCGGTCTCGTTCCTCATCTACATCGTCTCGATGATCGGTGAGACCAACCGGGCGCCGTTCGACATGCCGGAGTCCGAGGGCGACCTGGTCGGCGGCTTCAACACCGAGTACTCCTCGATCAAGTTCGCGATGTTCATGCTCGCCGAGTACATCAACATGGTCACCGTCTCGATGGTCGCCGTCACCCTCTTCCTCGGCGGCTGGCGGGCGCCCTGGCCGATCAGCACCTTCTGGGAGGGCGCCAACCACGGCTGGTGGCCGATGCTGTGGTTCGTCGGCAAGGTCGTGACATCGCTGTTCGTCTTCATCTGGGTGCGCGGCACGCTTCCGCGTGTGCGCTACGACCAGTTCATGAAGCTGGGCTGGAAGGTGCTCATCCCGATCTCGATGGTCTGGCTGATGCTGGTCGCCACCGTCCGGGCGCTGCGCAACGAGAACTACGACTACCAGGACATCGTGCTCTACGTGGGCGGCGCGGTGATCGCGCTGCTGCTGCTGTCCTTCGTGGTCGACTTCTTCCGCGACCGCACGGCGCAGGCCGAGGCCGGAGCGGAACAGGGACCGGAGCCCGCCTTCGATCCGATGGCGGGAGGTTTCCCGGTGCCGCCGCTGCCCGGCCAGACCTTGCCGCCCGTCCCCCGCCGACGTCCGCGCACCGAGCGTGAGTTGATTGTCAGTGGTGGCCCCGACACTGTCAGTGACGGAAAGGAGGCCGACGGTGTCTGACTTCCAGAATCCGGTGGCCGGCTTCGGCGTGACCTTCAAGGCCATGTTCAAGAAGCGGCTCACCGAACAGTACCCAGAGGTGAAGAAGCCCACCGCGCCCCGCTTCCACGGACGCCACCAGCTCAACCGGCACCCGGACGGGCTGGAGAAGTGCATCGGCTGCGAGCTGTGCGCCTGGGCCTGCCCCGCCGACGCGATCTATGTGGAGGGCGCGGACAACACCGACGAGGAGCGCTACTCCCCGGGCGAGCGCTACGGCCGCGTCTACCAGATCAACTATCTGCGCTGCATCCTGTGCGGCCTGTGCGTCGAGGCGTGCCCCACCCGGGCGCTCACCATGACCAATGAGTACGAGCTCGCCGACCGCAGCCGCGAATCGCTCATCTACACCAAGGAGGAGCTGCTCGCGGGCCTCGAGGACGGGATGGTCGACTCTCCGCACGCCATCTACCCCGGCACCGACGAGCAGGACTACTACCGGGGCCTGGTGACCGAGGCCGCGCCGGGCACCACCCGGCAGGTCGCGGTCAGCAAGGGCGAGACCCTGTCCGACCAGGCCGCGGGGAACGAGGAATCGCAGGAGCGGCAGCGGGGGGTGCAGGCATGAGCGGCGGCGCTCTGGCCGCGGCGGCCTCCACCACCTCCACCGGTGAGGCCCTCCAGTTCTGGGTGCTCGGCACCGTCGCCGTGATCGGCGCGCTGTGCACGATCCTGATGCGCAAGGCCGTGCACAGCGCCCTGTGCCTGGCGGGCACCATGATCGTCCTGGCGGTCTTCTACCTCGCCAACGGCGCGTACTTCCTGGGCGTCGTCCAGATCGTCGTCTACACCGGCGCGATCATGATGCTCTTCCTCTTCGTGGTGATGCTGGTCGGTGTCACCGCCGCCGACTCCCTCAAGGAGACCCTGAAGGGGCAGCGCTGGCTCGCCGCCCTCTGCGGGCTCGGCTTCGGCATCCTGCTGTGCGCCGGGATCGGGAACGCCTCGCTGAAGACGTGGAACGGCCTGGGCCAGGCCAACTCCGGCGGCAATGTGGAGGGCCTGGCGGCCCTGGTCTTCACCAAGTACGTCTTCGCCTTCGAGATCACCGGCGCGCTGCTGATCACCGCGGCGGTCGGGGCGATGGTGCTGACCCACCGCGAGCGCACCGAGCGGGCCCGCACCCAGCGCGAGCAGTCCGAGGCGCGGGTGCGCACCGGTCGGAACGTGCCGCCGCTGCCGGCGCCCGGTGTGTACGCGCGGCACAACGCGGTGGACATCCCCGGTCTGCTGCCCGACGGCACCCCGTCCGACCTCACCGTCAACGCGACGCTGCGCGGCCGCGGTCAGATCCGGGACGTCTCCCGCGAGGCGCTGGCCGAGCTGGCGGCGCTGGAGCAGCGCTCGCAGCGCTGGCTGGGCCGGAAGGGCAACGGGACCGGCAAGCCGTCCGGAGGCGCCGGGAAGTCGGGCACGTCCGAGAACGGCGAGAACGGTGAAAACGGCGAGAACGCGGGCAGTGCGCCGAACCCGAGGGGAGTCGCCAAGTGAATCCGGTCAACTACCTCTACCTGGCCGCCCTGTTGTTCACCATTGGTGCGGCCGGCGTCGTCATCAGGCGGAACGCGATCGTCCTCTTCATGTGCGTCGAGCTGATGCTGAACGCGTGCAACCTGGCGTTCGTCACCTTCTCCCGGCTGCACGGCAATCTCGACGGCCAGATCATCGCCTTCTTCACGATGGTCGTGGCCGCGGCGGAGGTCGTGGTCGGTCTCGCGATCATCGTGACCGTCTTCCGCTCCCGCCACTCGGCCTCGGTCGACGACGCCAGCCTGATGAAGCTCTAGAAGGGGTCGCGTTCACGTGGAGAACCTCATCGGATTGCTCGTCGCCGTCCCGCTGCTCGGCGCGGCCCTGCTGCTGTGCGGAGGGCGGCGGCTGGACGGCAAGGGCCACTACATCGGCACGGTGCTCGCCGCCGCCTCCTTCGTCATCGGCGCGGTGCTCTTCGCGGACATGCTCGGCCGCGGCGAGCACGACCGGGCCATGCACAGCAAGGTCTTCAGCTGGATCCCGGTGGGCGGCTTCCGCGCGGACGTCGCCTTCCAGCTCGACCAGTTGTCCATGACCTTCGTCCTGCTGATCACCGGTGTGGGCACGCTGATCCACATCTACTCGATCGGCTATATGGAGCACGACGAGCGCCGCCGCCGCTTTTTCGGCTATCTCAACCTCTTCCTCGCGGCGATGCTGCTGCTCGTCCTCGCCGACAACTACCTGCTGCTGTACGTCGGCTGGGAGGGCGTCGGCCTCGCCTCGTACCTGCTCATCGGCTTCTGGCAGCACAAGCCCAGCGCGGCCACGGCGGCGAAGAAGGCGTTCATCGTCAACCGCGTCGGCGACGTGGGCCTGTCGATCGCGATCATGCTGATGTTCACGACGTTCGGGACCTTCACCTTCGCCCCGGTGCTGACGAACGCGGACCACGCGAGCGAGGGCAAGCTCACCGCGATCGGGCTGATGCTGCTCCTCGCCGCCTGCGGCAAGTCGGCCCAGGTGCCGCTGCAGTCCTGGCTCGGGGACGCGATGGAGGGCCCGACTCCGGTCTCGGCCCTGATCCACGCGGCGACCATGGTGACCGCGGGCGTGTATCTGATCACCCGCTCCGGCGCGATCTTCAACGCCGCGCCGGACGCCCAGGCCGCGGTGGTCACGGTCGGCGCGGTCACGCTCCTCTTCGGTGCGATCGTCGGTTGCGCCAAGGACGACATCAAGAAGGCGCTTGCCGGGTCCACCATGTCGCAGATCGGTTACATGATCCTGGCCGCCGGGCTCGGCCCGATCGGCTATGTCTTCGCGATCATGCACCTGGTGACCCACGGCTTCTTCAAGGCGGGGCTCTTCCTCGGGGCCGGGTCGGTCATGCACGCCATGAACGACGAGGTCGACATGCGCAAGTACGGCGGCCTGCGGAAGTACATGCCGGTCACCTTCGTCACCTTCGGGCTCGGCTATCTCGCGATCATCGGCTTCCCCGGACTGTCCGGCTTCTGGTCCAAGGACAAGATCATCGAGGCGGCGTTCGCCAAGGGCGGCACCGAGGGCTGGATCCTCGGCGGCGCGGCCCTGCTGGGCGCGGCCATCACCGCGTACTACATGACGCGGGTGATGCTGCTGACCTTCTTCGGCGAGAAGCGCTGGGGCACCACGCCCTCGCCCGAGGAGCCCAGTGCCGAGCCCGCCGCCGAGTCGGCCGGGGCGCACGCCGAACCGCATCCGCACGAGTCGCCCTCGTCCATGACCATCCCCATGATCGTCCTGGCCGTGGGATCGGTCTTCGCGGGCGGGCTGTTCAGCGTCAACGACGCGTTCCTGAAGTGGCTGGAGCCGGTCACCGGCCACAGCCACGGCGACTCCCCGCTCAGCGCCGCGGCGGTCACCGCCGGGACGATGGTGGTGCTGGCGATCGGTGTCGCCCTCGCCTGGGCGCAGTACGGGCGCCGGCCGGTGCCGCGCACCGCCCCCCGCGGATCGCTGCTCACCCGGGCCGCCCGGCGCGATCTGCTCCAGGACGACTTCAACCACGTCGCGCTCGTCAAACCCGGCCAGTATCTGACCCGCGGTCTGGTCTATGTCGACCACAAGCTGGTCGACGGGGTGGTCAACGGCACCGCGGCCTCCGTCGGCGGGCTCTCCGGCCGGCTGCGAAAGCTGCAGAACGGCTATGCCCGTACGTACGCGGTCTCGATGTTCGGCGGTACGGCGGTACTCATCGCCGCGACCCTGCTGATGAGGGCGGTCTGAGTCATGTCATTTCCCCTGCTGACAGCCACGGCCGCGGTGCCCGCGCTCGGCGCGGTGGCCACCGCCGCCGTGCCCGCCGCCCAGCGCGCCGCCGCCAAGTGGGTGGCGCTGGGCTTCTCCCTGGTCACCCTCGCCCTCGCGGCGGTCGTGCTGGTCCGTTTCGACCCCGGCGGCGCCCGCTTCCAGCTCACCGAATCCCACGCCTGGATCAAGGACTTCGGCGTCCGCTACGAACTGGGCGTGGACGGGATCGCGGTCGCGCTGATCGCGCTCACCGCCGTGCTCATCCCCTTCATCATCCTGGCGGGCTGGCATGACGCCGATCCGCTGGAAGGCGCCCGCCCCAACCGCCGCTGGCGGCCCACCCAGGGCTTCTTCGCGCTGATCCTGATGGTCGAGGCGATGGTGGTGATCTCCTTCGAGGCCACCGACGTCTTCCTCTTCTACATCTTCTTCGAGGCCATGCTGATCCCGATGTACTTCCTCATCGGGGGCTTCGGGGACCGGGCCGGGGGCCGCTCCGAGGAGGAGACGGCCACTCAGCGCTCGTACGCCGCGGTGAAGTTCCTGCTCTACAACCTGGCGGGCGGGCTGATCATGCTCGCCGCGGTGGTCGGTCTGTACGCGGTCACCGCCGATCAGCTCGGCACCGGGACCTTCTCGCTCCAGGAGATCGTTCAGGCGCGCGCGGGCGGCCACCTGGACATGGCGGCCGGCACCGAGCGGCTGCTCTTCCTCGGCTTCTTCTTCGCCTTCGCGGTGAAGGCGCCGCTGTGGCCGCTGCACACCTGGCTGCCCAACGCGATGGGGGAGTCCACCGCCCCGGTCGCCGTGCTGATCACCGCGGTGGTCGACAAGGTCGGCACCTTCGCGATGCTCCGCTTCTGCCTCCAGCTCTTCCCGGAGGCCAGCAAGTGGGCCACCCCGGCGATCATGATCCTGGCGCTCATCAGCATCATCTACGGGGCGCTGCTGGCGATCGGCCAGCGGGACATCAAGCGGCTGATCGCCTACGCCTCGATCTCCCACTTCGGCTTCATCATCCTGGGCATCTTCGCGATGACCACCCAGGGCCAGGGCGGCGCCACCCTCTACATGGTCAACCACGGCATCTCCACGGCCGCGCTGATGCTGGTGGCCGGGTTCCTGATCACCCGGCGCGGTTCGCGGCTCATCGCCGACTACGGCGGGGTGCAGAAGGTGGCCCCGGTGCTGGCCGGCACCTTCCTGATCGGCGGGCTCGCCACCCTCTCGCTGCCCGGTCTCGCGCCGTTCATCAGCGAATTCCTGGTCCTGGTGGGCACGTTCAGCCGCTACCCGGCGCTCGGTGTGATCGCGACCGTCGGAATAGTGCTGGCGGCGCTCTACGTCCTGATCCTCTACCAGCGCACCATGACCGGTCCGGTGAAGGCCGAGGTGCGGTCCATGCCCGATCTGCGGGTGCGTGAGCTGGTCGTCGTGGCCCCGCTCATCGCGCTGCTGATCTTCCTCGGGGTCTATCCGAAGCCGCTGGCCGACATCGTCAACCCGGCGGTCGACCACACGATGTCCGTGGTGGACAAGAAGGATCCCAAGCCCGATCACCCCGTCACCGACGCGGGCTGGTTCAGCTACAGCCCGAAGGCCGACGGTGCTTCCCACGACGGTGCTTCCGGAGGTGCCAAGTGACCCACGCGGCCACTGTCCACAGCCTGTGGACAACAGCGGCGGCGGCGCCCGACAAGATCCCGTCGCCCCATATCGAGTACGGGCAGCTGTCGCCCACGCTGATCGTGCTCGGCGCCGCGATCGTCGGCGTCCTGATCGAGGCGTTCCTCCCGCGCCGCCAGCGGTATGTGGCGCAGTTGTTCGTCTCCGTGGTCGCCCTGGCCGCGGCCTTCGCCGCCGTGATCGGCCTCGCCGCCGGTGACTACGGCACCAGCAAGGCCCATGTCGCGGCCATGGGCGCGATCGCGGTGGACGGACCGGCGCTCTTCCTGCAGGGAACCATTCTCCTGGTGGCGCTGGTGGCGGTGTTCACCTTCGCCGAGCGGCGGCTGGACTCGGTGGCGCACGGCAACCGCGTGGACTCCTTCGCGGCGCAGGCCGCCGCCGTGCCCGGTGGCGAGGCCGAAAAGGCCGCGGTCAAGGCGGGGTTCACCACCACCGAGGTCTTTCCGCTGGTCCTCTTCGCGGTCGGCGGCATGCTGGTCTTCCCGTCCGCCAACGATCTGCTGACGCTCTTCGTGGCGCTGGAGGTCTTCTCCCTGCCGCTGTACATCCTGTGCGCGCTGGCCCGGCGCCATCGCGCGCTGTCGCAGGAGGCCGCGGTCAAGTACTTCCTGCTGGGCGCCTTCTCCTCGGCCTTCCTGCTCTTCGGCATCGCCCTGCTGTACGGCTACGCGGGCACGGTCGCCTACTCCGGGATCGCGGACGTCGTCGACGGCCAGGTCAGGAACGTCACCCCGGCGCTCGCCGGGACCATGGGCAATGACGCGCTGTTGCTGATCGGCGGGGCGATGGTGCTGATGGGGCTGCTGTTCAAGATCGGCGCCGTGCCGTTCCACATGTGGACCCCGGACGTCTACCAGGGCGCCCCGACCCCGGTGACCGGCTTCATGGCGGCGGCCACCAAGGTCGCGGCCTTCGGCGCGCTGCTGCGGCTGCTGTACGTCGTGCTGCCGGGGCTGCGCTGGGACTGGCGGCCGGTGATGTGGGGCGTCGCCATCGTCACGATGCTGGGCGGCGCGATCGTGGCCGTCACCCAGACCGATGTGAAGCGGCTGCTGGCGTACTCCTCGATCGCCCACGCCGGGTTCATCCTGGCCGGTGTCATCGCCACCACGCCCGACGGCATCTCCTCCGTCCTCTTCTACCTCGCCGCGTACTCCTTCGTGACCCTCGGCGCCTTCGCGGTGGTCACCCTGGTGCGGGACGCGGGCGGCGAGGCCACCCACCTGTCCAAGTGGGCCGGTCTCGGCCGCCGTTCGCCCCTGGTGGCCGCCGTCTTCGCGGTCTTCCTGCTGGCCTTCGCCGGTATCCCGCTGACCAGCGGCTTCGCCGGGAAGTTCGCCGTCTTCAAGGCGGCGGCCGACGGTGGGGCGGGTGCGCTGGTGGTGATCGGTGTGATCTCCTCGGCGGTCGCCGCGTTCTTCTACATCCGGGTGATCGTGCTGATGTTCTTCAGCGAGCCGCGCACGGACGGCCCGTCCGTCGCGGTGCCGAGCCCGCTGACCTCGTCGGCCATCGCGATCGGCGTAGCGGTCACGCTCGTTCTGGGCGTCGCCCCGCAGTACTTCCTGGACCTCGCGAGCCAGGCGGGCGTCTTCGTCCGCTAGCGGTCACCCCAATCCAGGGGGCTCCGCCCCCCTGGACCCCGGCCGGGTCCGGGCACCGAGACGGTGCCCGCGCCCGGCCGGAGCTGTTCCCCACCCCGCCCCTTCCCGAACCAAGGGGCTGCGCCCCCCCTGGACCCCGACCTGGCGGGGATGGCGTGACGGTGCCCGGGGTCAGGGTGCGTGTGATCCCGGTGCGGGAGGCGCAATTCCAGCCCCTCCAGGGGGCACCTCCCAGCGGTAGCTGGGGGAGTTTGAGGAGCGGGGTCCGGGGCGGAGCCCCGGCGGGGGTCAGGGGGCGCAGCCCCCTGGTTCGGGAAGGGGCGGGGCGGGGGCAAGCCCGCCGCAGGCGCCGGTGCGCCGACCCTAGGCCGTCGCCGTCGCCTTGGCCGCGTAGGCACGGACATCCGCGTCCGGATCGGAGCGGACCGAGGACAGGGCCTCCCGGGCCCCCGGCTCCCGCTCCGCCAGCGGCAGCAGCGCCAACACCGCCGCCTTACGGACGTCAGCGTGCGCGTCGCCCAGCGCACGGGCCAGCGCCGGGACGCCGAGCCCCGGCTCGGCGGCGGACAGCGCCGTCGCCGCCCCCTTCCGCACCTGCCAGGCGGTATCGCCCAGCGCCGCCACCGCCTCGGCGTCCAGCGGCGCCGGGCACCCGGCCGAGGCCAGGGCCTCCAGGGCGGCGGCCCGGACAAGGACGTCCGGGTCCCGCAGCAGCGGCGTGAGCAGCCGTCGGGCGTCCGCCGCCCGGCCGCCGGGCGCCAGGGTCCCCAGCGCCCCCGCCGTCGCCACCCTCACCTCGCGCGACGCGTCCGCCGCTCCCGGCTCCAGCGCGGTGAGCGCGTCCACCGACACCAGCCCCCGCACGGCCTGGATACGGACCCCGATCGCGGCGTCCGCCAGCGCCCGCGCGAACAGTTCCGCGTCGCCGAGGCCCAGCGCGCGCAGGACGTCCAGCGCCGCCGCCCGCACTACCGGATCGGCCACGGCCAGCCCGTGGACCAGGGATTCGCGCAGAGCGGGCTCCGGGGGCAGCACCTCGACCAGCTCGCGCAGCGAGGCCGCGGCACCGGCGCGTACGCCGGCGTCCGCGTCGGCCAGGGCCGCCGCGAGGGCCGGGCCGGTGCCCGGCGGCGCGGTCTCGGTCAGGGCGGCGACGGCGGCCCGGCGCACCGCGGGGTCGGGGTCGGACAGATAGGGCCGGAGCGCGGAGAGTTCGGGCTGCTCCTCGGCGAGGGCGAGCAGTTCGAGGATGCGCGGTGAGGCGGCGGTGAGGGCCGCACGGGCGGCCGAGACGCCCATGACCTCCTTACGGCCTTCACCCTCCTTACGGTCCGCATCCTCCCTATGGCCTTCATCCGCCTTACGGTCCGCATCCGCCTTACGGCTCTCATCCGTCCGTCCCACCCCCGGCCGCGGCGCGCTCTCGCGCGGCCCCGCCGTGGCCACCTGCTCCGGCCGCACCTCGCCGAGCGGGCGGGACGGCCCGCCCGCAGGCGCGTACTCCGCCACCGGGACGAGATACGGGGCGACGGGACGCGCGGTGAACTCCATCG
Source organism: Streptomyces yongxingensis (assembly GCF_055597465.1). Classification (NCBI taxonomy): domain Bacteria; kingdom Bacillati; phylum Actinomycetota; class Actinomycetes; order Kitasatosporales; family Streptomycetaceae; genus Streptomyces; species Streptomyces yongxingensis. The sequence continues at coordinate 5,138,219 of NZ_CM145717.1, read as the reverse complement.
TCCCCGACGCCGACTTGCGCAAGTCCAGATGGTGCAGCCAGCCCTCGTCGTCGCGCAGCGGATGGTCGGTGCGCTCGTGGTAGAGCCCCCACCGGCTCTCCGTCCTGGCCAGCGAGGAGCGCGCGGCCATCTCCGCGCAGTCGCGGATGAAGCTCACCTCGGCGCAGCGCATCAGCTCATGGGGGGTGTGGGCGCCCATCGCGGCGATGTCCCCACGCATCCGCTCGAACGCCTCGATGGCGAGCGACAGCCGGGCACCGCTCTTGGGCGGGGCCACATAGTCGTTGACCAGGCGCCGGAGCTTGTACTCGACCTGCGGCTGCGGCGGCCCCCCGGGCTTCCGCAGCGGGGCGTAGATCAGCTCATGCGCCTCGGCGAGCTGATCCGGGGGCAGTTCGCCCCGGTACGCCGACTGGCGGGAGGCGTCCTCGCCCGCCAGATCGCCGAAGACAAAGGCGCCGATCATGTAGTTGTGCGGTACGCAGGCCAGGTCACCGGCCGCGTACAGCCCGGGGACGGTGGTCCGGGCGTGGGCGTCGACCCGCACCCCCGAGGCCGAGTGGCCGCCGCACAGCCCGATCTCGGAGATGTGCATCTCCACGTCATGGGTGCGGTAGTCATGGCCGCGCCCCGCGTGGAAGGTGGCACGGGTGGGGCGTTCGGTGGAGTGCAGGATGGACTCCAGCGCGGCCACCGACTCCTCCGGCAGATGGCTGAGCTTGAGGTAGACCGGGCCACGCTCGCTCGCCACCTCCGCCGCGAACTCCGCCATCATCTGCCCCGACCAGTAGTCGGAGTCGACGAACCGCTCACCGTGCCGGTTGACCTGGTAGCCGCCGAAGGGATTGGCGACATAGGCGCAGGCCGGGCCGTTGTAGTCCTTGATCAGCGGATTGATCTGGAAGCATTCGATCCCGGTCAGCTCGGCACCCGCGTGATACGCCATGGCGTAGCCGTCGCCCGCGTTGGTGGGGTTCTCGTACGTCCCGTAGAGATAGCCGCTCGCGGGCAGGCCGAGCCGCCCGCAGGCGCCGGTGGCCAGGATCACCGCCCCGGCGCGCACGGTGACGAACTGGCCGGTGCGGGTGTGGAATCCGGCGGCGCCGACGGCCCGGCCGCCCGCGGTGAGCACCCGGACCGGCATCACCCGGTTCTCGACGCGGATCCGCTCGCGCATCTCGCGCCGCCGCAACTGCCGGTACAGGACCTTCTTGACGTCCTTGCCCTCGGGCATCGGCAGGACGTACGAGCCGGAGCGGTGCACCTGGCGGACCGCGTACTGGCCGTGCTCGTCCTTCTCGAACTTCACGCCATACCGCTCCAGCCGCTGGACCATGGCGAAGCCGCGGGTGGCGGTCTGGCGCACGGTGGACTGGTCGACGATGCCGTCGTTGGCGCGGGTGATCTCGGCCACGTAGTCATCGGGTTCGGCCCGGCCGGGGATGACGGCGTTGTTGACGCCGTCCATGCCCATGGCGAGCGCCCCCGAGTGGCGGACGTGCGCCTTTTCGAGGAGGAGGACGGAGGAGCCGTGCTCGGCGGCGGTGAGCGCCGCCATGGTGCCGGCCGTGCCGCCGCCGATGACGAGGACGTCGCAGGTCAGCTGCTCGGCCGCGGTGAGGGCGGGGATCTCCATGGGATGGGGCCTTTCACATGCCGAGGGATTCGAGGACCTGACGGCGCAGCGCGACGGTCGCGGCGGCGTCATGGGCGGCGCGCTCGCGCGGATGCGGGATGTCCAGCACCCGGCCGCCGCCCTCCGCGCCGCCCAGCAGCGCCACCCGGTCGCCGAGGAACAGCGCCTCGTCCACGTCGTGGGTGACGAAGACGACGGTGGCGCGGGTGCCCCGGAGCACCTCGACCAGCAGCCGCTGCATCCCGGCCCGGGTCTGTGCGTCGAGCGCGCCGAACGGCTCGTCCATGAGGACGGCGCGTGGCTCGCCGACGAGCGCCCGGGCGAGCTGGGCCCGCTGCCGCTGGCCGCCGGAGACCCGGTGCGGAAGCCGCCCGCTGTGCTCGGCGAGCCCGACCCGCTCCAGCCACGCCTCGGCCCGGCCGCGGCGCTCGGCGCGCGGTACGCCCCGTATGGCGAGCGGGAGTTCGACGTTGGCGCGGAGGGTGCGCCAGGGCAGGAGCGCGTCCTCCTGGAAGATCAGCGCCCGGTCGGCGTGCGGCCGGGTGATCGGGATGCCGTCCTGGGTGACCCGCCCGCCGAGGGCCGGGAGCAGTCCGGCGAGCGTGCGCAGCAGGGTGGATTTGCCGCATCCGGACGGGCCGACGACCGTAAGGATGTCACCGGGCGCGACCTCCAGGTCGAGACCGCCGAGGACGGGTGCGCCGGGGCGGCCGAGAGCGGCGTCCTCCAGGCGCAGCCGCACGCCCGGCGGGGCGGCTTCGGCGGCCGGCGCGGCCGGGGTGGCGGTGACGTCGGATGTGCTCACGGGGTGGCTGCCTCCTTGCGCGCGGGCGCCGGCCGGGCCGTGGTCTCCGTACGGGGCAGCCATCGGGTCAGCCGCCGTCCGGCCAGCTCGACCGCCGTGGAGGTGAGCCAGCCGAGCACGCCGATCGTGGTCATGCCGACGAAGACGCCCGGGTAGTCGACGATCGTGTAGTCCTGCCAGGTGCGGTAGCCGACGCCGTAGGCGCCGGAGATCATCTCGGCGGAGATCACACAGATCCATGAGACGCCGATGCCGACGGAGAGACCGCCGAGGATCCCGGGCAGTGCCCCGGGCAGGACGACGGACAGCAGGACGCGTCCGCGCCCGCCGCCCATGGTCAGCACCGCCTCCTCCCAGACGGGGGCCAGCGCGCGGACCGCGTGCCGGGTGCTGACCATGACCGGGAAGAAGGCGGCGGTGAAGGTGATGAAGACGATCCCCTGCTCATTGCTGGGGAACATCAGGATCGCCACCGGCACCAGCGCGATGGCCGGGATCGGGCGGCACACCTCGAGGACGGGGCCGAGCAGATCGGAGACGAGCGGGGAGCGGGCGATGGCGGTGCCGACCGCCACGCCCAGGACGGCGGCGAGCGCGAATCCGGTGAGGATGCGGCTGAGGGAGTCGGTCAGGTCCTGCCAGTAGGCGCCGGTGCCGAGGCGGTCGGCGAACTCCCGGACCACATCGGTGGCGGAGGGGAACTGTGCGAAGCGCAGCCACAGATTGACGTCGAGGACGGTGAGCGACTGCCACAGGCCGAGCGCGGCCAGCAGCGAACCGGCGCGCAGGGTGTACCGGACCCGGGGGCGGCGCCGAAGCGGCGGGGGCGCGGCGGCCCGGGCTCCGGGGGCCTCCGGGGCCGGGCGGGGCCGTACGGACGAGGTGGGCGCGCTCATCGGGCCGCCGCCAGGGCCGCCGGGTAGCTGAGGGTGCGGGCGCCGGGGTGGCCGGCGATCCAGGTGCGGGCGTTGTCCGGGGTGACGAAGGCCCGCAGATCGCGGCCGCTGCGGACCCAGATCGCCCGGTCCGCGAACCATCGGGTGCCGGTGGCCGCGTCGGGCACGTAGGCGGCCCGGACGCGGTCGCGGTGGCTTCCGGCGAAGCGCAGCAGCTCGGTGGGGGTGGCGAAGGTGCGGAGCCGGTCCTCGCCCTTGAGCCAGAGCTGGTTCGGGGAGGCGGGCGGGGTGGCGCGCAGCGCCTTGGCGTAGGCGTCCGTGCTTCCGTACGCCCGTTTGAGATAGCGGTCGTCGACAAAGGACGACACGTCGACCGGGCCGACCAGTTTGGCGTCACGCAGCACCGGGACGTCCTTCTTGAGCGCGGCGGTCAGCCGCGGCTTGAGGGTCGGGTCGAAGGTCGCGATGCCCCCGGTGCCGTTGTAGAGATAGACCACTTCGGGCGGCAGCCCGGTGGCGGTGGCGACCTTACGGGCGGCGTCGAGCGGATGGGCGCGCAGATAGCGGGTGGCGTCGATCTGGGCGGCGAGGAACGCCTGGACGACGTCCGGGCGCTCGTCGGCGAACGCCTTGCGCGTGGTGACCCCGTGGAAGGTGGGGAGGTTCAGCCGGGCGCCGTCGTACAGCGCCTTGGCCTTGCCCTGGAAGGCGAGCAGCCCCGGCCAGGCCACGAACTGCGAGAGGGCGTCCGCGCTGCCCGCCTCGAGGGCCGAGGCGCCCACGGCGGGCTGCTGGTTGAGCTTGTGGATGCCGCCCTCGGGGTCGATACCGGCCCGTTGCAGGGCGCGCACGAGCGTGCCGTCCGCGGCGGAGCCGACACTGGTGGAGACGTTCTTGCCGCGCAGCCCGGACAGGGCGCGCAGCGTGGAACCGGGCGCGGTGAGGACCGTATTGAGGCCGCCGCGCAGGTTGTAGCCGGTGACGGAGACGAGGCGGGTCGGCGCGTTCAGCTGGGTACCGCGCCCGGAGTTGATCAGGAGCGGGAAGTCGCCCATCGATCCGATGTCGACCTTACCGGCGACCATCTGGGCGGTGATGGGCGCTCCGGTGGCGTAGTCCTCCCACTTCACCTTGTACGTACGGCCGTCGCGGCGGCCCAGGGCGCGCAGCTCGCGTTCGAAGGCGCCGAGCGAGCGCAGCAGGGTGCCCGCGGTCACGGTGTTGATGGTCTTGGACTGGTAGCCGACGGTGACGGTCACGGTCTTGCCGTCCGCGCCCGCGGCGCCGCCGCAGCCGGTGAGGGACAGCAGCAGGGCGCCGGCGGCGAGGGCCGACGGGAGGGTCGTGCGCTGCATCGAGGGGCCTTTCACCTCAGGAGATAGGGCATGTCGACCGTGACCGCGCCGGTGGGACAGCGGGCGGCGCACGGGCCGCAGTACCAGCACTCGTCGACGTGCATGTACGCCTTACCGCTGTCGGGGTGGATCGCGAGGGAGTCGAGGGGGCACATGTCCACGCACAGGGTGCAGCCGTCGATGCACTTGGACTCGTCGATCGTCACCGGCACGTCGGCACGCTGGGGCGCCAGAGGCATGGCTGTCTCCAGGGAAGGGCGTGAAGGGGCAGAGGGTGTTGGTGGGTCTCAGGCGGTGCGGCGCAACTGGCCGCTCATGGTGATCCGGTCGCCGCGGAACCGGATGAACTCCAGGTCCACCGGGCGTCCGTCGCGCAGATGGGTGAGCCGCTCCAGCATCAGGACCGCCGCGCCGCGCGGGGCCTGCAGGACGGCGGCCGAGTGGGCGTCGGCGTTGACGGCCTCGAGGGTGATCTCGGCGGTGCCCAGGGGCTGTCCGGTGATCTTCTCGATCAGCCGGAAGACATCGGTGTTCTCCAGGTCGGCGCCGATGAGGTCGGCGCCGATGTCCATGGGGAGGTAGGTGAGGTCGAGGGAGAGCGGGAGTCCGCCGAGCCGGCGCAGCCGCTCGACGTAGAGGACATCGGAACGGGCGGGGACGCCCAGCCGGTCCGCGACGCAGGCGGGCGCGGGGACGGGGCCGACGGTGCGCACCTCATTGGTGACCCGGCCGTGCTCGTGAAGGGTCTCGGCCAGGCCCATCAGCCGGTCCAGGCCGTGCGGGTACTTCTCCGCGACGACGACCGTGCCCACCCCGGGCTGCCGCTCCACCAGGCGCTCGGAGCGCAGCAGGTCGAGCGCCTGGCGCACGGTGTTGCGGGAGGCGCCGTAGTCCTGGCCGAGCGCGTCCTCCAGGGGGAGCACGCCCCCGGGGAAGCCGCCGGTGAGGACCTGGTGGCGGAGCAGATCGGCGAGTTGCCGTGCCCGGTCGGCACGGAGCCGCCGGCGGCGCGCGGCGGCGACCGGCGGGGCGTGCTCGCGGGGGCGTTCGGCTGGCATCGGCCGGCTCCGGGGGTGTGCTGGTAGGCGGGGTCGTATCGGGACCATACCGACGGGGCCGGGACGATGGTGTTGCCGAAGTATTGCGCCACCTGACGGTGGCTTTCTCACCGCTTCTGCCTGCGGTTTCGTGTCCGCGGCGGCAAGATCTGCCACTGTGCGCGGCGGGCCCCCGGCGCGTCGGCACGCCAGGGGCCCGGGGCGCCGGAGGGGTCCGGCGCCGTGGTTCAGCCGGTCGGGAGGCCGGTCGGCAGATCGGTCGGGAGGCCGGAGGGCAGCGACGTCGGAAGGCCCGAGGGGAGGTCGCTGGGCGAGGTCGTCTTGATGAACGTGTCGTTCTTGGCGAGCGCGTCCCAGTCGACCGTGAGGGTCTTGCCGTCCGTGCTCGCGGTGACCTTGCCCGCGCTGCGGTCGGTGTTGCCGTCGGCGCACTTGAGCATGAGCATCTTCCCGCCCATGTCGGCGTACTCGCCGTTGCAGATGTGCTTGCCGGCCATCAGGACGGCCTTCTTGCCGCTGATGGACAGGATGACGGCCCCGTCACCGTCCTTCGCCACATAGGTGCCGGAGACCTTCGTGTCCGCGCCCCCCTCCGCCGGGGCGCTCGACGCGGAGGAGGGGTCGTTGGAGGTGTCCTTCTTGTCGTCGCCACCGTCACTGCCGCATGCGGTCAGCAGCAGGGCGGCCGCCGCCACCGTGCCGGCGATGCTCACTGCCTTCTTCACGTGCTTCTCCTCGGTCGTCCGGGATCCTCAGGGCAGGAGCACGACAAATTAGCAGCCGCGTCAGGGCGTGGCCGGGACGACCTGGCCGGTCACCTCGCCCAGGCCGATACGGGTCCCCTGCGGGCCCGGCGCCCAGGCCGTGACGGTCACCTCGTCGCCGTCCTCCAGGAAGGTGCGGGCGCCGTCGGGGAGCCGCAGGGGGTCGCGGCCGCCCCAGGTGAGTTCGAGGAGACAGCCGAGCTCGTCCGGGCGCGGACCGCTGACCGTGCCGGAGGCGAAGAGGTCGCCGGTGCGCAGCGAGGCGCCGTTCACCGTCAGGTGGGCGAGCTGCTGGGCCGCGGTCCAGTACATGGCGGAGAAGGGCGGGCGGGAGATCGTGTGGCCGTTGAGGGCGACCTCCAGGCGCAGATCGAGCCCGCCGGGCTCGGCGGCGCTGTCGTCCAGGTAGGGGAGGGGCGGGACGTCGCGGGCGGGCGGGCTGGTACGGGCCGCGGTGAGGGCGTCCAGCGGGGTGACCCAGGCGGCGAGCGAGGTGGCGAAGGACTTGCCGAGGAAGGGGCCGAGCGGGCGGTACTCCCATGCCTGGATGTCGCGCGCGGACCAGTCGTTGAGCAGACAGACGCCGAAGACGTGGTCGTGGAACCCGGAGAGCGGCACCGGTGTATTCACAGTGGAAGGGGCGCCGACGACGAAGGCCACCTCCGCTTCGAAGTCGAGGCGCAGGGAGGGGCCGAAGACCGGAGTGGGGGAGGAAGCGTGTGGTGCGGAGGTATCGGCCGGGGGCAGATGCTGGCCCTGCGGGCGGACGATGGGCGTGCCCGAGACGAGGATGGTGCCGGCCCGGCCGTGGTAGCCGATCGGCATGTGCTTCCAGTTGGGGGTGAGCGCCTCGCCGTCGGGGCGGAAGATCCTGCCCGTGTTGGTGGCGTGGTGCTCGCTCGCATAGAAGTCGGCGTAGTCGGCCACCTCGAAGGGGAGGTGGAGCGCCACGGTGGGGAGGGGATGCATCAGGGGCTCGATGGTCGAGCGGTGTGCCGGGTCGGTGAGCCAGTCGAGCACCTCGGCGCGCACGGCCTGCCAGACCGGGCGGCCCGCGGCCATCAGCGGGTTGAGGGTGTCGGCGCCCAGCGGCTCGGCGTGCGGAGAGGCGGTGGCGGCCGCGGCGGCGCCCACATCGAGCACATGGTTTCCGTAGCGCACCCCGATTTTCCGCAGATGAGGAGCGTGTGGCGCGGTGAAGACGCCATAGGGGAGGTTGTGCGGGCCGAAGGGGTCGCCTTCTGGCAGGTCCAGCGGGGATCGCTGCGGCATCGGGGCTGCCTCGCCTTCTCCTTGTCACTGTGGGACGCAGCACACCCTAAGGCGCGGCGAGTGCGGGGAAGTCCGACGAGGAGGCGGCGGTGCTGATCGCCGAGCACGCGGATCGGCTCGACGGGGAGGGCCGGTTCGGCGGACCGTCCGGCGGTCCGGCCGGGCGGACGGGAGGGGTCCGGCCGGGCGGACGGGAGAGGTCCGGGGCATGAATGATCTGCTGCGATCGCGGTACTGCGATGTGAAGCGGTCGGTTCGGGAGAGAACGGTGAGAGGCGCACAAGGCGGGAAGGCGCCAACAGTGATCCATACCCGACCGGATACGCTGCCTGTTGGTGGAGGCAGCGACACATCGACATTCGCGTCATTCGTAGGCAGACAGGAGTACCCCGTGAGCTTCGTCGGGCCCTTGGGGCTGAGCGTGCGGGACCGGACTCTGGAAGCCGACACCCAGGCCGGGCTGACGGCGGTCGAAGAGGGCCTGCTGGAGGCCACCAAAAGCGACGTGCCCTTCATCACGGAGGCCGCCCAGCATCTGGTGCGGGCCGGCGGGAAGCGGTTCCGGCCCCTGCTGGTGCTGCTGGCCGCGCAGTTCGGTGACCCCCACGCGCCGGGAGTGGTGCCCTCGGCGGTGGTCGTCGAACTCACCCATCTGGCGACGCTGTACCACGACGATGTGATGGACGAGGCGGAGGTGCGGCGCGGCGTCTCCAGCGCCAACGCCCGCTGGGGCAACTCGGTGGCGGTCCTCACCGGCGACTTCCTCTTCGCCCGGGCCTCGCACATCCTGGCCGACCTCGGCCCCGAGGCGGTGCGGATCCAGGCCGAGGCGTTCGAGCGGTTGGTCACCGGCCAGATCCTGGAGACGGCGGGCCCCCGCGACGGCCGTGACCCGGTCGAGCACTACCTGGATGTGCTGGCCGGTAAGACGGGCTCGCTGATCGCCGTCTCCGGCCGGTTCGGCGCGATGATGGCGGGCGCCGACGAGAGCATCATCAGCATCCTCACCCAGTACGGCGAGCGGCTCGGCATGGCCTTCCAGCTCGCCGACGACGTACTGGACATCGCCAGCGACAGCCATGAGTCCGGCAAGACCCCCGGCACCGATCTGCGCGAGGGCGTGGCCACCCTGCCCGTGCTCTATGTGCGGGAGCAGGCGGAGGCGACCGGTTCGGCCGACGACCGCGAGCTGTGCGAGCTGCTCGCGGGCGATCTCACCGATGACGCGCGCCATGCCGAGGTGCTGCGGCGGCTGCGCGCCCATCCGGCGCTGGAGCGGGCCCGCCGGGTCACGGTCCGCTATGCGGCGGAGGCCCGTTCGATGCTGGCGCCGCTGCCCGAGGGCCCGGCGAAGGCGGCTCTCGAGGGGCTGTGCGACGCGGTGGTCCACCGGGCCGGGTGACCCCCGCCCGGCGCCTGTTCCACCCCGATCGGCCCCTGACCCCGGGGAGACCGCCCCTGACTCCCGGTGGAGCGATGTCATACCCGAGCATTACGCCGAGGTGATCCTGCGGGCTGACGCGCCACGTCGAACGATTTGGTGGGATGAAAAGACCACCACATGGCGGGATCGGGTGACAATGGCCCGAGAGGTGGACGAGTGCAAGCTGACGAACCGCCGCCGACGACGGAGGTAGAGCACACATGGCACGGATCCGACCGACACAGGTCGCCGACGACGGCTTCTGGGACGAAGAGCGCCCATCACGAGGGAAGAAGGCCGCCCGGTACGCCGCTCCGGTCGCCGTCGCGGGCATCGCGGCGGCGACCATAGGACTGGTCCCGGCGCTCGCCAGCACCGGCGACCCCAATCTGCCGAAGATCTCGGCGCAAGAGCTCATCAGCAAGATGGCGGCATCGGACGCCCAGCAGATGTCCGGTTCGGTGAAGATCACCACCGATCTGGGCATCCCCTCGCTCCCCGGCGGCGGCTCCCTCGCCGACCTCGGCGGGGCGCAGGGCGGCGACGCGTCCGCCGCGCCCGAGTCCAAGCTGATGGAGCTGATCTCCGGCTCCCACACCCTGCGGGTGGCCACCGACGGCCCCGACAAGCAGCGGGTGTCGATCGTCGAGAACGCCGCCGAGTACAGCATGATTCACAACGGCGACGAGATCTGGGCGTACGACAGCGGGAGCGACTCCGCCTATCACGCCACCGCCCCGAAGGACGCGAAGGCCAAGGGCGACCACCGGCAGGACATGCCGAAGGACCTGCGGGACGCCACGCCCCAGGAGATCGTCAAGACGGTGCTCTCCTCCGTGGACGACACCACCGATGTGACCGTCGACGGCACCTCCCGGGTCGCCGGGCGGGACGCCTACGACCTGCTGATCAAGCCCAAGCAGAACAGCGACTCCACGATCGGATCCGTCCGTATCGCGGTGGACGCGGACAACGGTGTCCCGCTGAAGTTCACGCTCTCCCCGAAGAGCGGCGGCAAGGCGATCATCGACGTGGGCTTCACCAAGGTGGACTTCGGTAAGCCCAAGGCCGGCACCTTCGACTTCCACCCGCCCAAGGGCGCCAAGGTCACCGAGGAGCCCAAGGCCGACCGGAAGGACGTCCCGAAGGGCTTCGGCACCAAGGACTTCAAGGACGCCCAGGGCGCCCTGTCCGGGCTGAAGGTCCTCGGCGACGGCTGGGACTCGGTCGCCCGGCTCGACACCCCCGGCGGCGCCGCGGCGCCCACGGCACCCGGCGGCGACAGCGGCCCGGGTGCGGCCTCCGGCCTCCTCGGCGGCTTCGGCAAGGAGGTCAAGGGGAAGTTCGGCTCCGGCACCGTGGTCAGCACCCGGCTGGTGAACGCGCTGCTCACCGACGATGGCAAGGTGTTCGTCGGCGCGGTCGACAAGGACGCCCTGGTCAAGGCCGCCAACGCGGCCAAGTGAACCCACTGGGCGCATAAGGCGCGGTGACGGACGACGCAGGGCGCGGATACGACACGGAACGAAGGGGAGCCCGTGGAGCAGCGGTCCACCGAGGGGGACGACGCCGCGGTGGAGACCCGCGGGCTCACCAAGCGCTACCGGGGCGGACAGCTCGCGGTCGACGCACTCGATCTGTCCGTGCCGCGGGGCAGTGTCTTCGGCTTCCTCGGGCCCAATGGCTCGGGGAAGACGACGACCATCCGCATGCTCATGGGCCTGATCGAGCCCACCTCGGGCAGAGCCAGGCTGCTCGGCGAGCCGATGCCGCGCGCCGCCCGGAGCGTGCTGCCCAGGGTGGGTGCCCTCATCGAGGGCCCCGCCCTGTACCCCTTTCTGACCGGCCGCGACAATCTGCTCCGCTACGACGCGGCCGACCCCACCGCCGACCCCCGCACCCGGGCCACCCGCGTGACGGCCGCCCTGGACCGGGTCGGGCTGGCCGCCGCGGCGGGGAAGAAGGCCCGCGCGTACTCGCTCGGCATGAAGCAGCGCCTGGGCCTGGCCGCCGCGCTGCTCCAGCCGCGTGAGCTGCTGGTGCTGGACGAGCCGACCAACGGCCTCGATCCGCAGGGCATGCGCGAGATCCGCGCCCTGGTGCGCGAGCTGGCCGACGAGGGCACCACCGTCTTCCTCTCCTCCCATCTCCTCGACGAGATCGAACAGGTGTGCACACACGCCGCCGTGATGGCCCAGGGCCGTCTGATCGCCCAGGGCACGGTGGCCGAGCTGGCGGCGGGCAGTCGCGGCCGGCTGGCCGTCACCACCCCGGACCCGGTGGACGCGGTCCGGGTCCTCAAGGAGCACGGGGTGACGGACCTGGTGGTCCTGGACGAGCGGGTCTCCGGCGAGCTGCCGGTGCCCGGCCCCGGCGTGGACGACGCACCGCTGGAACTGGCCGATCTCAACGCCGCCCTCGTACGCGCCGGGGTGCGGGTCCGGGCCTTCGGGGCCGAACGCGCCTCGCTCGAGGACGCCTTTGTCGCGCTGACCGGGGAGGGCTTCGATGTCGCGGGCTGAGGAACCGAGGGTGGCCGACCCCGGCGCACTGGCGGAGAGGGCCGCGAACCCGCCCCGCCCGAGCCCCCTGTGGGCCCTGGCGCTCTTCCGTTCCGAGCTGACCACCACCCTCCGCCGCTGGCGGACCCTGGCCCTGCTCGGGGTGCTCGCGCTGATCCCGATCCTCATCGGCGTCGCGGTGAAGATCGAGACGAGTGACGGCGGCGGCTTCGGCGGCGGCCGTGGGGGAGAGGGGCAGGGCCCCGCCTTCTTCCCGCAGATCACCAACAACGGGATCTTCCTGGTCTTCGCGTCACTGGCGGCGACGCTGCCGGTCTTCCTGCCGATGGTGATCGGCGTGATCGCCGGTGACGCCATCGCCGGGGAGGCGGGCTCCGGGACGCTGCGCTATCTGCTGGTCGCCCCCGCCGGGCGGACCCGTCTGCTGCTGGCCAAATTCACCACCACCATGGCCTTCTGCCTGATCGCGACCCTGGTCGTGGCCCTCTCAAGCCTGGTGACGGGGGCGCTGCTGTTCCCGCTCGGCGATGTCACGCTGATCTCGGGCATCACCGTCTCGTTCGACGAGGCGCTGCTCAGGGCGCTCGGCGTGGCCGCCCTGGTGGCCCTGTCGCTGGTGGGGATCGCCTCGGTGGGGCTGTTCATCTCCACCCTCACCAACAGCGGGATCGCGGCCATGGCCACGACCGTGGGGTTGGTGATCACCGCGCAGATCCTCGACACCATCCCGCAGTTGCACGCGATCCACCCGTACCTCTTCCCGCACTACTGGCTCAGCTTCGCCGATCTCCTCCGCGAGCCGGTCTACTGGGACGAGCTGGTCAAGAACCTGGGGCTGCAGGGGCTGTACGTGGCCGTGTTCGGCTCGGCGGCCTGGGCCCGGTTCACCGCGAAGGACATCACGGCCTGAGCGGCCCGAGAGACCTGAGCGGCCGAGAGACCTGAGCGGCCCGAGCCGGCGGAGCCGAACACGGCACGTCATCCGGGATCAGGCGCCGCCGAGCGTCCAGACCGCGTACGCGATGGCGTCGCTGTTGCGGTCCAGGGCGGTGTCGTCGATGTTGCTCGAGGTGTCGCAGGAGCGGTGGTAGCAGCGGTCGAACGCCTGACCGGAGGTGCCGCCCCACTTCTGGGCCTGGGCCGCGGTCTTGATGTAGTCGGCGCCGCTGAAGAGACCGCCCACCGGGATGCCCTTGTTCTTGAACGGCGCGTGGTCGGAGCGGCCGTCGCCCTCGGTCTCGATCTCGGTGGGCACGCCCTTGGCGGAGAAGAACGCCTTGAAGACCGACTCGATCCCGGGGTCGTCGTCATAGACGAAGTAGCCGGGGTTGGGCGAGCCGATCATGTCGAAGTTGAGATAGCCGTCGATCTTCGCCCGTTCGGCTGACGGCAGGTTGTTGATGTAGTAGGTGGAGCCGACCATTCCCCGCTCCTCGGCGCCCCACCAGGCGAACCGCAGATGCTTGGTGGGCTTCGCGCCCTGGCGGGCCACGGTGAGCGCGGTCTCCAGGATTCCGGCGGAGCCCGAGCCGTTGTCGTTGATCCCGGGGCCCGCGGTGACGGAGTCGAGGTGGGCGCCGGAGAACACCACGTTGTTGGTGTCGCCGCCGGGCCAGTCGGCGACGAGGTTGTAGCCGGTGGCCCCGCCGGAGGTGAACTGCTGCACGGTGGTGGTGTATCCGGCGGCGTCCAGCTTGCCCTTGATGTAGTCGAGCGACGCCTTGTAGCCGGGTCGGCCATGGGCGCGGTTGCCGCCGTTGGCCGTGGCGATGGACTGAAGCTGCGCCAGATGGGCCTTCACATTGGCCACGGAGATGTCGGGCGCCGCGAGGGCGGTACGGGCGTCCGCCGTGTGCCGGGCCGATGCGGCGGCGGAGGTGGCGGGGGCGGCCGAGACCAGGGCGGCGACCGCCGTACCGGCGGCGGCCATGACGGCCGCACGCCGTATCAGGGATCTTCGGGGGCGGGCTTGCGCGCATGAGGACATGGGGGGCTCCGGTTCCGAACGAGGACAGGACGGAATGACGTGACGCTGTGTGGTGCACGTGCCCGTGGGGGCGATGGAGCGGTGAACGTGCTGATGCTCCGGGCGTGGCTGACTCCGCGTCAAGGGCGGAAACCGGACATCAGCCGCCGGATATCGGGCCCGGCCGGGTATCGGACACCGCGGCGTCCGGAACCACATCGGCCTCCACTGTCGCCGACAGCACCGCCGCCCGCGCGGCGGCGTCGGCCAGCGCCCGCCGCGCCCGCCGGGCGGTGCGCAGCGCGTCCCAGGTCAGCAGCGCGAGCGCGAGCCAGACGAGGGCGAAGCCCGCCCACCGTTCGGGTGGCATCGACTCGTGGAAGACGGCGAGCCCGAGGATGAACTGGAAGGTCGGCGCCACGTACTGGAGCATCCCGATCGTCGACAGCGGCAGCCGCACCGCCGAGGCCCCGAAGCAGATCAGCGGCAGCGCCGTGACGAAGCCGCAGCTCGCCAGCAGCGCGGCGTGCCCGGCGCCCTCGCTCGCGAACGTGGCTCCGCCGTGCGCCCCGAGCCAGATCAGGAAGCCGAGCGCGGGCAGGAACTGCACGGCGGTCTCGGCGGCCAGCGACTCCAGCCCGTCAAGCCCGACCCGCTTCTTGGCCAGGCCGTACGTCGCGAAGCTGAAGGCGAGGGTGAGCGCGATCCACGGCAGCTTGCCGTAGCCCACCGTCAGCACGGCCACGGCCACCACCCCGACGCCGACCGCCGCCCACTGCGCGGGCCGCAGCCGCTCACGCAGCAGCAGCACCCCGAAGGCGATGCTGACCAGCGGGTTGATGAAGTATCCGAGCGCGGTCTCCACCACATGCCCGCTGTTGACGCCCCAGATGTAAAGGCCCCAGTTGACCGAGATCACGGTCGCGGCGAGCGCGATCATGCCCAGCCGCCGGGGCTGCCGCAGCAGCGGCCGTATCCAGCTCCAGCGGCGCAGCACCAGCAGCACCAGACCGACGGCCGCCAGCGACCACACCATCCGGTGGGCGAGGATCTCCATCGCCCCGGCGGGCTCCAGCAGCGGCCAGAAGAGCGGCACCAGACCCCAGATGCCGTACGCCGCGAAGCCGTAGAGGAGACCGGCGCGATCGACGCGGTCCTGCTGGTTCTGCGGCGTCACGGCACCCTCCCCGACGGCATGACGAGCCCCCCGGCGGGCCCGTTCCGAGGGTCCGAAGGTAGCGCTGGTGAGGCCCGCCTGTCATTCCCGTATCGGAATACGGTGATGACAGGCGGGCCGTGGTGCGTACGGGGCGGGTCAGCCCTTCAGCGCGGCCGCCACCGAGTCCGCGATGGGGGTGGTCGGACGGCCGATGAGCCGGGACAGCTCGCCCGGGGTGGCGTCCAGCCGGCCGCGCCCGATGGCCGCCTCGACATCGGAGAGGATCACGGCGAACGGTTCGGGGACGCCCGCGCCGGTGAGGATGGACTGGTACTCGGCGGGGGAGACGGCGCCGTAGACGATCTCCTTGCCGGACTGCCGGGCGACCACCTCGGCGTACTCGGCGAAGCCCCAGGCGGTGTCGCCGGACAGCTCGTACGCCTTGCCCTCGTGGCCCTCACCGGTCAGGACGGCGACGGCGGCCGCCGCGTAGTCGGCGCGCGCGGCGGAGGCGACCCGGCCCTCGCCCGCGGCGCCCACGACGGCGCCGTGCTCCAGGACGGTGGAGAGGTTCTCGGTGTAGTTCTCGTTGTACCAGCCGTTGCGCAGCAGCACGTACGGCAGACCGGAGTCGAGGATCGCCTGCTCGGTGACCTTGTGCTCATCGGCCAGGGAGAAGTCGGCGGCGGGGCCGCCCAGGATGCTGGTGTAGGCGAGCAGTGCGACTCCGGCCTCCTTGGCGGCGTCGATCACGGCCTGGTGCTGCGGCACCCGCTGCCCGACCTCGCTGCCGGAGATCAGCAGCACCTTGTCGCCGGCGGCGAAGGCGCCGGCGAGCGTCTCGGGCCGGTTGTAGTCGGCCACATGCAGCCGCACCCCGCGATCGGCGAGGTCGGCGGCCTTCGCGGTGTCGCGCACGACCGCGGTGATCTGGTCGGCGGGAACCTTCTCCAGCAGCCCCTCGACGACGAGGCGGCCGAGGTGGCCGGTGGCTCCGGTGACGACGATGCTCATATGCGTGACTCTCCTGGTTCGGTATCGGCACACCCACCTTAAGGGAAGCGCTAACCAAAAGAAAGGTACTTCCGGTTAAGTAAGTGTGTTCATTCGGGGCCGGGCCGCTCACGAGGCCCCCGCTCTCCAGGCCCCCGCTCCCCAGGCCCCCGCTCTCCAGGCCCCCGCTCCCCGGGCTCCCGCTCCCCGGGCTCCCGCTCCCGTGCCGCGAGGCCGACGGCGAATGGCAGGATGGTCACCGCGACGCCCGGCAGCCGCTCCAGCGCCTTGGCCAGCGACTCCGCCGTGCCCCGGTGCAGCAGCTTGCCCAGTGGGGAGGCGTAGGTGCGGCGCGGCACCAGCAGGGTCAGCGCGGTCCGCCCGTCCTCGGTGGTACGGGCCGCCAGCTCCATCACCGCGTGGCGCAGCCGCCGGTCCGGGCACTCCACGACCTCCAGCGGCACCGTCACCCCCGCCGTGGCCTCCCACCGCGCCATCAGCCGCCGGGCATGGGTCTCGTCCACCATGAAGTGCACCGCGCGGACCTCGTCGGGCCGCAGCTCATGCGCGTACCGCAGCGCCTTGACCGTCGCGAGGTCGATGCTGTCCGCCAGGACGAAGACCACATGGCGCCGCCAGCGCGGGACGTCGTCGCCGGGGCGCTCCACCGCCTCCAGGGCGGCCGCCTCCGCGCGGTACTCGCGGTTGATCCGGATCAGTGCCCAGACACCCAGCGGGAAGACCACCACGACCAGCCAGGCGCCCTCGGTGAACTTGGTGATCCCGAAGATCAGCACCACGGCCGCGGAGACCACCGCGGTGATGAGGTTCACCGCGACCTTCCACGTCCGCCCCGGCTCCCGGCGCCGCAGGTGATAGGCCGTCATCCCGGACCCGGCCATGGTGAAGGCGGTGAACACCCCGATCGCGTACAGCGCCACCAGCCGGTCCACATTGGCCTCGGTGACCACCAGCAGCGCCAGCGCCACCACGGCCAGCGACACGATCCCGTTGGAGAAGGCCAGCCGGTGGCCGCGCCGGGTGAGCTGCCGGGGCAGAAAGCGGTCCTCGGCCACGAAGCTGGCCAGGAACGGAAAGCCGGTGAAGGGCGTGTTGGCGCCCGTGTAGAGGATGAGCGCGGTCGCCAGTTGGACGAACGCCAGCCCCAGGGCGCCCAGCACCCCGCCGCCGAAGACCAGATGGGCCTCCTGCGCGAGGACGGTCGGGGTGCCGTCCCGGTACGGGATGGCGTGGGTGAAGTGGGCCAGGGCGGAGACTCCGAGGACCAGCGTGCCCAGGACGCAGCTCATCGTGATCAGTGTGCGGCGGGCGTTGCGGCCCTTGGGGTCGCGGAAGACCGAGACGCTGTTGGAGATCGCCTCCAGACCGGTCAGCGAGGAGCCGCCGTTGGCGAACGAGCGCAGCACGATGAAGAGCGAGGCGCCGTAGAGCCAGCCGCTGCCCGGAGTGCCGAGCTCCACGGCGCCCGCGGCGTGCACATCGGCGTGCGGAAGCGTCCCGGTGAGCCCGCGGATCACGCCGACCACCAGCATCAGGCCGACGGCGACGATGAACAGGTAGGCGGGCACCATGAAGACCCGCCCGGCCTCCCGCAGCCCGCGCAGGTTCCCGTAGGCGAGGATCAGGATCACCAGGGCGCTGAGGGGCAGTTGGAGATGGTCGATACCGGTCCACCTGCCGCCGACGAGATGGGCGAACGAGATGATCGCGTTGGTGCCCGCCGAGACCTGGACCGCGACGGTGACGATGTAGTCCACCAACAGCGCCACGGACGCGATCTGGGCGATGTCCGGGCCGAAGCTCTCCCGCGCCACCACATACGAGCCGCCCGCCCGGGTGTAGATCATCACCACATCGCTGTAGCAGAGCGTGACCACCAGCAGCACCAGCAGGATCGCCCCGGTCACCGGGAGGATCAGGGTGAACGCCGCGACCCCGATGACCGGCACCAGCACCCGCAGCATCTCCTCGCTGCCGTACGCCGTCGAGGAGATGCAGTCGGAGGCCAGCACGCCCAGCGCGGCCCGGTTGCTCAGCTTCTCGCGCCGGATCCGCTCGGTGACCAGGGGCGGGCCGAGCAGCAGCCGCTTGAGGCGGTAGCCGGGGCGGTCGGGCGGCTGGAGCGGGGCGGCGGTGTCGGCCATGGGCATAGGAGAGCGGGTGCCCGGCCGGGGCGCGGTCAGACGCTCCGGCCGGGCACCCGCCTGTGCCCATATGTACGAACGCGCCCGGTGGGCGCGCCGTACGGGGTCAGCCTACGACGGTCCAGGTGTCGCCGCCCGCGAGCAGCGTGCCGAGGTCGCCCTTGCCCTTCAGCTCCACGGCGTTGTCGAGCTGGTCGGACATCTGAGTGTCGTAGACCGGGCGCTCCACATCGCGCAGCACCCCGATGGGGGTGTGGTGGAGGGTGTCGGCGTCGGCGAGCCGGGTCAGCGCGAAGGCCGTGGTGGGCGAGGCCGCGTGGGCGTCGTGCACCAGCACCTGGTGCTCGTTCTCGGCGGTGACGGTGACCACTTCGAGGTCGCCGGTGCCCTGGTTGCGGATGACGCCCTTGGACCGGTCGGCGCCGAAGCGGATCGGCTGCCCGTGCTCCAGCCGGATCACGGCCTCCTCGGCCTGGTCCTTGTCCTTCAGGGCCTCGAAGGCGCCGTCGTTGAAGATGTTGCAGTTCTGGTAGATCTCCACCAGCGCGGTGCCCGGGTGGGCCGCCGCCTGCCGCAGCACCTCGGTCAGGTGCTTGCGGTCGGAGTCCACGGTGCGGGCCACGAAGCCCGCCTCGGCGCCGAGCGCGAGCGACAGCGGGTTGAACGGCGCGTCCAGGGAGCCCATCGGGGTCGACTTGGTGATCTTGCCGACCTCGGAGGTGGGGCTGTACTGACCCTTGGTCAGGCCGTAGATGCGGTTGTTGAAGAGCAGGATCTTCAGGTTCACATTGCGGCGCAGCGCGTGGATCAGGTGGTTGCCGCCGATCGACAGCGCGTCGCCGTCACCGGTGACGACCCACACCGACAGATCGCGGCGGGAGGCGGCCAGGCCGGTGGCGATGGCCGGGGCGCGGCCGTGGATGGAGTGCATCCCGTAGGTGTTCATGTAGTACGGGAAGCGTGAGGAGCAGCCGATGCCGGAGACGAAGACGATGTTCTCCTTCGCCAGGCCCAGTTCGGGCATGAAGCCCTGGACGGCGGCGAGGATCGCGTAGTCACCGCAGCCGGGGCACCAGCGGACCTCCTGGTCGGACTTGAAGTCCTTCATCGTCTGCTTGGTGTCGCTCTTGGGCACCAGGGAGAGCGCGTGCCGAGCCGATGCCGCGCCCTCGGCGATGGTGTCAGTCATCGATGGCCTCCTTGAGGGCGGTGGCGAGCTGTTCGGCCTTGAAGGGCAGTCCGCGGACCTGGGTGAAGGAGCGGGTGTCGACCAGATAGCGGGCGCGCAGCAGCGTCGCGAGCTGACCCAGGTTCATCTCCGGCACCACGACCTTCTCGTAACCCTCCAGCACCTTGCCGAGGTTGGCCGGGAAGGGGTTGAGATGGCGCAGATGGGCCTGGGCGATCCGGTCGCCCGCGGTGCGGACGCGGCGCACCGCCGCAGTGATCGGGCCGTACGTGGACCCCCACCCCAGGACCAGGGTGCGGGCGTCGCCGGTCGGGTCGTCGACCTCGATGTCCGGCACCACGATGCCGTCCACCTTGGCCTGGCGGATGCGGACCATGTGATCGTGGTTGGCCGGGTCGTAGGAGATGTTCCCCGTGCCGTCCTGCTTCTCGATGCCGCCGATCCGGTGCTCCAGACCGGGCGTGCCGGGCACGGCCCAGGGGCGGGCCAGGGTCTCCGGGTCGCGCTTGTACGGCCAGAAGACCTCGGTGCCGTCGGCCAGTACGTGGTTGGGGCCGGCCGCGAACTGGACGCGCAGGTCGGGCAGCTCGCCGACGTCCGGCACCCGCCACGGCTCCGAGCCGTTGGCCAGATAGCCGTCCGACAGCAGGAACACCGGGGTGCGGTAGGTCAGGGCGATCCGGGCGGCGTCGAGCGCGGCGTCGAAGCAGTCGGCCGGGGTCTTCGGGGCCACGATCGGCACCGGGGCCTCGCCGTTGCGCCCGTACATGGCCTGGAGCAGATCCGCCTGCTCGGTCTTGGTGGGCAGCCCGGTGGAGGGGCCGCCGCGCTGGATGTCGATCACCAGCAGCGGCAGCTCCAGCGACACCGCGAGCCCGATGGTCTCCGACTTCAGCGCCACACCGGGGCCGGAGGTGGTGGTCACGGCGAGGGAGCCGCCGAAGGCCGCGCCCAGCGCGGCGCCGATACCGGCGATCTCGTCCTCGGCCTGGAAGCTGCGCACGCCGAAGTTCTTGTGCTTGGACAGCTCGTGCAGGATGTCCGAGGCCGGGGTGATCGGGTACGACCCCAGGAACAGCGGCAGATCCGCCTGGCGGGAGGCCGCGATCAGCCCGTACGACAGCGCCAGGTTTCCGGAGATGTTCCGGTAGGTGCCGGTGGGGAACGCGGTGGTGGCCGGGGCGACCTCGTAGGAGACGGCGAAGTCCTCGGTGGTCTCGCCGAAGTTCCAGCCCGCCCGGAAGGCGGCCACGTTCGCCTCGGCGATCTGCGGCTTCTTGGCGAACTTCTGCCGCAGGAACTTCTCGGTGTTCTCCGTCGGCCGGTGGTACATCCACGACAGCAGCCCGAGCGCGAACATGTTCTTGCTGCGCTCGGCCTCCTTGCGGGACAGCCCGAATTCCTTCAGCGCCTCGATGGTCAGCGTGGTGAGCGGCACCGGGTGGACGCGGTATCCGTCCAGCGAGCCGTCCTCCAGGGGGCTTTGGTCATAGCCGACCTTGGCCATGGGGCGCTTGGTGAACTCGTCGGTGTTGACGATGATTTCCGCCCCGCGCGGCACATCGGGGAGGTTGGCCTTCAGTGCGGCCGGGTTCATCGCCACCAGCACGTTCGGCGCGTCACCTGGTGTGAGGATGTCGTGATCGGCGAAGTGGAGCTGGAAGCTCGACACTCCGGGCAGCGTGCCGGCGGGGGCGCGGATCTCCGCCGGGAAGTTGGGCAGGGTCGACAGGTCGTTTCCGAACGACGCCGTCTCCGAGGTGAACCGGTCACCCGTGAGCTGCATACCGTCACCGGAGTCCCCCGCGAACCGGATGATCACCCGGTCCAGACGGCGGACCTCCTTGCCGCCGTCTGCTGCTCGCTGCCCCCCGGCGGGCGTCTGCCCGCCCTGCTGATCGGCTGGTTCGGCCTGCTCGGCCGGGCTACTGACCTGGCTGGTCACTGCTTCGGACCTCCCTTGAGGCGGCGCTCCTGGACAGTCGGTGCCGACCGGTTGTCCCATGACCATCGTACGTCGGTAAGGGTGGCCTTCCTTGGCTGGATCACATGGTGGACGCCGAAAGAAGAACCATATATGTCCTGGTTTGCCATGACGTGCCCCTCCCTCCGTGCTGGCATTTCCGCTGATCCCCCGTTCAGCCTTTGGCCCCGCTTTGGTGCGCGGGAGCCTGCTTTCAGGAATGGAGAGTTTCAGGAATTGAGATAGGTGAGAACGGCGAGCACCCGACGGTGATCTCCGTCACTCGGCGACAGGCCGAGCTTCAGGAAGATGTTGCTCACATGCTTCTCGACCGCGCCGTCGCTCACCACGAGCTGCCGGGCGATGGCCGAATTGGTACGGCCCTCGGCCATCAGCCCCAGGACCTCCCGCTCCCTCGGGGTGAGCCCGGCCAGCACATCCTGCTTGCGGCTGCGGCCCAGCAACTGGGCGACCACCTCCGGATCGAGCGCGGTGCCGCCCTGGGCGACCCGCACCACCGCGTCCACGAACTCGCGCACCTCGGCCACCCGGTCCTTGAGCAGATAGCCGACGCCCCTGCTGTTCCCGGCCAGCAGCTCGGTGGCGTACTGCTCCTCCACGTACTGCGACAGGACCAGCACCGCGAGACCCGGGTGGTCACGGCGCAGCCGGACGGCCGCCCGGACCCCCTCGTCGGTGTGCGTGGGCGGCATCCGGACGTCGGCCACCACCACATCCGGTGGCGCGCCCTCGTCGGCCAGCTCCCGCACCGACTTGATCAGCGCCTCCGCGTCCCCGACGCCCGCGACCACGTCATGGCCCCGGTCGGTCAGCAGCCGGGTCAGCCCCTCCCGCAGCAGCACCGAATCCTCGGCGATGACCACCCGTACTCTGTCCGCCACGATGCTCGGCCCCCGTTTCACTCGGTTCGTCGGGGACCAGCATCCCAGGGTTCGGCCGCTCGCGTCGCGCAGAACCGGCCGCGTACGGGCCGCGTACAAGTGGAGGGGCGTGCGCCGTGGGCCCCCAGTGGCGTGCGCCGTCAGCGCCAGGGGAGCTCGGCGGTCACCGTGGTCGGGCCGCCCGCCGGGGAGTGGACGACCAGGATCCCGTCCACCGCGTCGATCCGCTCGGCCAGCCCGGCGAGACCCGAACCGGTGGAGGTGCCGGCCCCGCCCCGCCCGTCGTCCGTGATCTGGAGCATCACCCGGTCCTCGGTACGCCAGACGTCGACCTCGGCGGTGCGGGCGCCGCTGTGCTTGCTGATGTTCTGCAGCAGCTCGGAGACGGTGAAGTAGGCGATGCCCTCGATCGCGGGCGCGGGCCGCTGCGGAAGGTCCACGGTCGCCTTCACCGGGACGGTGCAGCGTGCGGCGAGGGCGGAGAGGGCGGGGCCGAGGCCGCGGTCGGTGAGGATGGCGGGGTGGATGCCGCGGGCGAGGTCGCGCAGCTCCTGGAGGGCGAGCTTCACCTCGCCGTGGGCCTCGTCGACCATCTTGGCGGCGGCCTCCGGGTCCTCCTCCAGCTTCTCCTTCGCCAGACCCAGATCCATGGCGAGGGCGACCAGCCGGGCCTGGGCGCCGTCGTGGAGGTCGCGCTCGATCCGGCGCAGGTCGGCGGCGGCGGTGTCCACCACGGTGCCCCGGTCCGACTCCAGCTCCCAGACCCGGCTCGCCAGCCGGGACGGGCCCAGCAGCCCGGTCACCATGACCCGGTCGACCGAGGTCAGCGCACGCAGCACCCACGGGGTCAGCAGCAGGACCAGCACGCCGACGACGCAGGCCACGGTGGTCTCGAAGGGGGTGTCCAGATAGAAGTGGCGTCCGCGGTCGTCGTCCCCGAAGAGCTCCAGGCCCGGCTCGTCCAGATACCGGGGGAAGACCCAGCGCCACAGCGGATAGGTCGCGAAGCCCCAGCCGTAGAAGGTGAACGCCACCGCGAAGCCGAAGGAGAACACCGCCCACGGCAGATGGATCAGCGCGTAGATCACATGCCGCCAGGAGGTGCCGCTCCTGAGCAGCGCGCCCACCCAGGCGACCGGTCCGCGCCTGCCCCCGCGGCCGCCCCTCCGGCCGAGGACGGGCTCGGGCTCGGCCACCTCCAGCCCCAGCAGCGCCCGGGCGCGGGCCCGCTCGACGACGCCGAGCGCCCGGCAGCCCGCGAGGGCGGCGCCGAGCACCGGGACGCCGAGGAAGGTGATCAGCAGCCCGGCGCCGAGCGCGATCATCGTGACCGTGTAGACGAAGGTGAGGATGGCCATCGGCAGGCTGATCAGGACGTAGAGGAACTCACGCCACACGCGGCCCTGGAACGGCGCCTTCAGCACTGAGGGCACCAGATGGCCACGGGGCTCGGTCCCCGGTTCGTAGGGGCGGTATGCGGTGGCCATCGTCTCGTCCGTCCTCCGGGGCCTGGTCGGTCGCTCGTCTGCGTTTCCCCAAGGGTCCCGGAGCGGGGTCGGCCCGGCCATCGGGCGGATCGGCCTCTTCACCGGGGGGTTAGCCCTACCTCGAGGGGTGAGGTCAGGTGCCAGGACCGCCGGGGGTGGGGTCCGGTGCCAGGTGGGGGGCAGGTCGCTGCCAGGGCCAGGGCCAGGGTCAGTGCCAGGTGTCAGGTCGGGGCCGGCTCTCAGGCTCTTCGCCGGACCGTTCTCAGGCTCTTCGCCGGGGCCGATCTCAGGCCCTTCGCCCGGACCGTGCCACCGCCGCGCCCGCCGCCGACCCGGTCCGGTGGCGCCAGGGCAGCTCGGCGGTCACGGTGGTCGGCCCACCGGACGGCGAGTCCACCGCGAACAGCCCGTCCACCGAGCCCAGCCGCTCCGCCAGGCCCGCGAGCCCCGAGCCCCTGTCGGTGGACGCCCCGCCGCGCCCGTCGTCCCGCACCTGGAGCAGCAGCCGGTCCTCGGTGCGCCACAGCTCGACCTCGGCGGTGCGGGCGCCGCTGTGCTTGCTGATGTTCTGGAGCAGCTCGGAGACGGTGAAGTAGGCGATGCCCTCGATCGCCGGTGCCGGGCGTTCGGGCAGTTCGACCGCCACCTTCACGGGGACGGTGCAGCGGGCGGCGAGGGCGGAGAGGGCGGGGCCGAGGCCGCGGTCGGTGAGGATGGCGGGGTGGATGCCGCGGGCGAGGTCGCGCAGCTCCTGGAGGGCGAGCTTCACCTCGCCGTGGGCCTCGTCGACCATCTTGGCGGCGGCCTCCGGGTCCTCCTCCAGCTTCTCCTTCGCCAGACCGAGCCCCATCGCGAGGGCGACCAGCCGGGCCTGGGCGCCGTCGTGGAGGTCGCGCTCGATCCGGCGCAGGTCGGCGGCGGCGGTGTCCACCACGGTGCCCCGGTCCGACTCCAGCTCGGCGATCCGCCGCTCCAGCTCGTCGGAGGGGAACAGCAGCCCGCGCACCATCGCCCGGTCCACATGCGTCAGCCCCCGGGCGATCCACGGCAGCACCGGCCAGGCCGCGAACAGCGAGGTCAGGGTGAGCGCGAAGGTGACCACCGACCACGGCAGCCGGATCAGGGCGTACAGCGTGGCCCGCCAGCCGACCGGGTCCCGCAGGCTCGTCCACAGCCTGCCGAGGAAGCTGCTGTCCGGCTGGTACGGCAGGGGGCTGGGCTCGTCGATGTGCACCGAGAGCAGCGCCCTGGCGCGGTTGCGCTCGAACCGGCCGAGCAGCCGGCTGAACCGCAGCCCCACGGCCAGCAGGGGCAGGCCCACCACCGTGACGGACAGCCCCAGGCCGACGGCCAGCCAGACCAGGGTGAAGACGAAGCACACGATGCCCACCAGCAGATTGGCCAGGAGATGCGCGATCTCCTTCCAGGTCTGCGTGGGAAAGGCGAACGCGGGCGGGCGCGGCAGCCGCTCGTCGGCGCGGCCGCGGCCGCCGCCGTAGCCGCCGCCGTCGGGGCCGTCGACGGGCCCGTCGACGGGGGAACTGGAGGTCATGACAGCAAGACTGCCCGGCCCTGCGGGGGCTCCGCCATGGGGCTACCCCCACCGCATGGCGGACGGGCCGCCCGGCCGGGCGGCGGCAGGGCCTAGACTTCCCGTCCGTACGGATCGTCGAACACGCGAGGTCGACGAGGAGCGGACAAGGACCACGAGACCAGGG
This sequence comes from Streptomyces yongxingensis, assembly GCF_055597465.1. Taxonomy (NCBI): domain Bacteria; kingdom Bacillati; phylum Actinomycetota; class Actinomycetes; order Kitasatosporales; family Streptomycetaceae; genus Streptomyces; species Streptomyces yongxingensis. The sequence continues at coordinate 5,112,946 of NZ_CM145717.1, read as the reverse complement.
AGCGAGGGGCGGACGTGCCGGAGGCGACGACCGTACGCACCACCAGCGCCACCAGCGTCCAGCTCGCGGCCGACTACTTCCACGGCTATGCGGTGGTCGGACTGCTGGCGGCGATCGGCGTGATCTTCGTCGCCGTGGCCTTCGGGGCCGGACGGCTGCTGCGGCCCGTCGTGCCCACGCCCGAGAAGCTGCTGACCTACGAGTGCGGAGTGGACCCCGTGGGCGAGGGCTGGGCCCACACCCAGGTCCGCTACTACGTCTACGCTTTTCTGTATGTGATTTTCGCCGTGGACTCGATCTTCTTGTTCCCGTGGGCGACGGTCTTCGCGGCGCCCGGCTTCGGGGCCGCCACACTGGTGGAGATGTTCATCTTCCTCGGGTTCCTCGCCGTAGGTCTGCTGTACGCATGGAAGAAGGGCGTCCTGGAGTGGACGTGACACCGAACCCGACGCCGACGCCGACGACGGCCTCCGGGCCGTCGGTCCCCGCGCCCGCCCCGGTGGACCTGCCGGAGCCGCGCCGTCTCGGCCCGCTGGCCCGGCTGGCCCCCGAGCCGATGAAGGTGGTCCTGAACTGGGGCCGCCGCTACAGCCTGTGGGTCTTCAACTTCGGGCTCGCCTGCTGCGCGATCGAATTCATCGCGGCGTCGATGGCCCGCCACGACTTCATCCGGCTCGGCGTGATCCCCTTCGCGCCGGGACCGCGCCAGGCCGACCTGATGGTCGTCTCCGGCACGGTCACGGACAAGATGGCGCCCGCGGTGAAGCGGCTGTACGAGCAGATGCCGGAGCCGAAGTACGTGATCTCCTTCGGGGCCTGCTCGAACTGCGGCGGCCCCTACTGGGACTCGTACGCCGTGACCAAGGGCGTCGACCAGATCATCCCCGTCGACGTCTACGTCCCCGGCTGCCCGCCCCGGCCCGAGGCGCTGCTCCAGGGCATCCTCAAGCTCCAGGAGAAGATCGCGCGCGAGTCGCTGGGCGAGCGCTACGGGAACTCCGGCCCCGGCACCCCGTCCACGGCCGCGGGCCGCCCGTCGGCGGCCGCGCTGCGCAGCGGACTGGTCACGCCTCCGGGGCGGGAAGACACGCGATGACCGAGCGCAACGAGCCGAACGAGCCGAACGAGACCCCGGGGCCGACCGGGGCCGTGGAGGCGACCGGGGCGGCGGAAGGCGCGGAGGTCCCCGAGGCCGAGCCCGCGGCCGAGGTGGCGCCTCCTGTGGGCTGGCTGCCGCGGTCCGCCGCGGAGCTGTTCGGCGAGGGTGCCGCGGCGGAGCAGGCGTACGGCCTGCTGACGGTCGACGTCCCCGCCGACTCCTGGATCGCGGCGCTGGAGACGGCCCGCGACACCCTCGGCTGTACCTACTTCGACTGGCTGAGCGCGGTCGACGAGCCGGGCACCGGCTTCCGGGTGGCCGCGTACGTCGTCGCCCTGGGAACCCGCGGGGCCACACCCGGCCCTGGGCCCGGGGCCGGGCCCGCGGTGCGCGGTCTGCTGCTGCGCACCACCGTGCCGCACGAGGCGGCCGCGCTGCCGACCGCGACCGGCGTCTACGCCGGGGCGGCCTGGCACGAGCGCGAGACCCACGAGATGTTCGGCATCGGCTTCCCCGGGCACCCCGGTCTCGCGCCGCTGCTGCTCCCCGACGGCTTCGAGGGGCATCCGCTGCGCAAGGACTTCGTACTGGCGGCCCGGGTCGTCAAGGCATGGCCGGGCGCGAAGGAGCCGGGGGAGTCCGAACACGGCGGCCCCAAGCGGCGGCAGATGCTGCCGCCGGGTGTCCCCGACCCCAACGAGTGGGGCCCGCTCAAGGGCCAGTTGCCCCCTGCCCCGGCACGCCCGGCGCGGGGCGCCCGCGCGGCGGGCGCCGCCGCGGGTGAGCGCCCCGCCCGCCGCACCCGCAGCGCGACGGCGGGCTCGGCGAGTCAGCGTCCGGCGGAGGCGGCTACGGAGGCTCCGGCCTCGGCGGCCGAGCGCCCGGCGCGGCGTGCGCGCAGCGCCAGCGAGGGCTCGGCGAGTCAGCGTCCGGCGGAGGCGGCAGATACGACGGGGGAGACTCCCGCCTCTGCGGCCGAGCGCCCAGCACGGCGCTCCCGCAGTGCGAGCCAAGGTTCCGCGAGTCAGCGTCCGGCGGAGGCGGCGGGGAAGGCTCCGGCCTCTGCGGCCGAGCGCCCGGCGCGGCGTGCGCGCAGTGCGGGCGAGGGCTCGGCGAGTCAGCGTTCGGAGGGTGCGGAGGCGGCGGCCGAAGCCTCGGCCACGGACGCGGCCGCCGGTGGGCGGGACGCGGCCGCCGAGCCGTCGGCGCCCGAAGCCCCGGCTCCCCCGCGGCGCCCGGCGCCGCAGCGCCGTTCGTCCGACGCCCCCTGGCACCACGCGCGCCCCGCGCGGGACGAGGACGCCGAGCCCCCGCGTGAGCCGAACGCGCCGGAACCGGAAGCGGAGACCGAGGCGGCCGGAGACGGACGCGGCGGGAAACCCGAACCCGCACCTGCACCCGACGCCCCCGACGCCCCCGACACACCCGACGCCCCCGACACCCCGGCCGTCCCGGACGCCACCCCCGACAACGACAACGACACCGACGACCAGCCAGGAGGCACCGCGTGAACGACGTCCTCGACGTCGCGCTGCGACTGCTCGCCCTCCTGCTCGCCTTCCTCGTGCTGCCCCTGGTCGTGGGGCAGACCGAGCACAAGGTCATGGCCCATATGCAGGGCCGCCTCGGGCCGATGTACGCGGGCGGCTTCCACGGATGGGCCCAGCTCGTCGCGGACGGGGTGAAGTTCGCGCAGAAGGAGGACGTCGTACCGGCCGGAGCCGACCGGCGGATCTTCCAGCTCGCGCCCGCCGTCGCCCTGCTGCCGTACCTCCTCGTCCTCGTCGCGATCCCGATCGGCCCCGCCGAGGGCGCGGTCGGCCAGGTCCTGGACGCGGGCATCTTCTTCGTGCTCGCCGTGATGGGCGTCGGGGTGCTGGGTTCGCTGATGGCGGGCTGGGCCTCGGCGAACAAGTTCTCCCTCCTCGGCGGTCTGCGTACCGCCGCCCAGCTCATGGCGTACGAGCTGCCGATGCTGCTCACCGCCGCCTCCGTGGCGATGGCGGCGGGCACGGTCTCGCTGCCCGGCATCCTCGACGCGTTCGAGTGGTGGTGGGTGCCGTGGCAGATCGTCGGCGGGGTGGTGTTCTTCACCGCCGGTCTCGCCGAGCTGCAGCGCCCGCCGTTCGACGCGCCGATCGCCGACTCCGAGATCATCTTCGGTGCGTACACCGAGTACACGGGCCTGCGGTTCGCGCTCTTCCTGCTCGCCGAGTACGCGGGCATCGTCGTCCTGTGCGGGCTGACCACCGTCCTCTTCCTCGGGGGCTGGCACGGTCCGTCCGCCGACGGCCTCGGCTGGCTGTGGACCCTGCTGAAGACGGCCGTCCTCGCCTTCATCGTGATCTGGCTGCGGGTCAGCTATCCGCGGTTGCGCGAGGACCAGCTCCAGCGGTTCGCCTGGACCTGCCTCATTCCGCTCTCACTGGCCCAGATCGCCCTCACCGGCGTCGTCAAGGTGGTGATCTCCTGATGGGCATCCCCGGATCCGGTCTGGCCAAGGGCCTGGCCGTCACCCTGCGCACGATGACCCGGAAGTCGCACACCGCGCAGTATCCGGACGCGCAGCCCGAGCTGCCGCCCCGCACCCGCGGGGTGATCGGGCTGTTCGAGGAGAACTGCACGGTCTGCATGCTGTGCGCCCGCGAATGCCCGGACTGGTGCATCTATATCGACTCGCACAAGGAGACCGTCCCCCCGGCCGCCCCGGGCGGGCGCGAGCGCAGCCGCAATGTGCTGGACCGGTTCGCGATCGACTTCGCGCTGTGCATGTACTGCGGTATCTGCATCGAGGTGTGTCCTTTCGACGCGCTCTTCTGGTCGCCGGAGTTCGAGTACGCGGAGGAGGACATCCGCGATCTCACCCATGAGCGGGACAAGCTCCGCGAGTGGATGTGGACGGTGCCCGCGCCGCCCGCGCTCGACCCGCGCGCCGAGGAGCCCAAGGAGATCGCCGCCGCCCGTAAGACCGCCGACAAGCTCGCCGCCGCCGAGGCCGCGCGGGCCGCCGAGGCCGCGCAGGCCCAGGCCGAGCGCGGATCCGGCGGGAACGGGGACGGAGACGGGAACGGGAACGGGAACAGGACCGGGAACGGAGCCGCCTCGTGAGCCCTGCGGTCCACTTGGCCGCCACCGGCCACGGGTTCCTGTCGCCGACCGGAGTCGAGATCGCCTTTCTGCTGGTGGGCATCGCGACCTTCGGCGCGGCCGTCGTCACCGTCACCACCAAACAACTGGTGCACGCCGCCCTGTGGCTGGTGGTGGCGCTCGGCGGCCTCGCCGTGGAGTACCTCCTGCTCACGGCGGAGTTCATCGCCTGGGTGCAGGTGCTGATCTACGTCGGTTCCGTCGTCGTCCTCCTCCTCTTCGGGCTCATGCTCACCAAGGCGCCCATCGGCCGCTCCCCGGACGCCGATTCGGGCAACCGCCCCGCCGCGCTCGCCGTGGCCGTGACCGCCGCGGGCGTCCTGGTGTGGGTGGTCGTGGACGCCTTCCGGACCACCTGGATCGAGCTGGACAAGGGCGTGCAGGGCTCCACCGCCGTCTCCGGTGAGAGCCTCTTCCGCCACTGGGTGCTGCCGTTCGAGGCGCTGTCCGTGCTGCTCCTCGCCGCGCTCGTGGGCGCGATCGTCCTCTCCCGCAAGAGCGGCGCCGACAGCGTCCCTGGCGCCGACCCCCGCAGCGGCCCCGGCACCGGCCACGACAGTGGCCCACGCGCCGGCCACGGCAAGGAGAAGCGCTGATGCACCTCGCCTACCCCGCCGTGCTCGCCGTCCTCCTCTTCTGCACCGGTCTGTACGGCGTCCTCGCCCGCCGCAACGCGATCCTGGTGCTGATGTCGGTCGAGCTGATGCTCAACGCCGTCAACCTCAACCTCGTCGCCTTCGACGTCTGGCTCCGCGACACCCTGCACGCGGGCCAGGCGCTGACCCTCTTCACCATCGCCATCGCCGCCGCCGAGATCGGCATCGGCCTCGCCATCGTCCTGCTCGTGTATCGCAACCGCGGCACCTCCGACGTCGACCGGCTGCGGGACCTGGCCGACCCCCCGTCGGCCGGCCAGGACCCGATGGACGACAGCGTGGCAGCCCCCACTGACAACGACGCCGACCAGGCACGACGCGCCCGGAGGCAGACCGCGTGACGACCACGACCGCCGCCGTTCTCGTCCCCCTCCTGCCGTTCCTCGGCGCCGTCGCCGGGCTCCTGCTGGGGCGCCGCGCCCCCGGTTTCGTCCGCCCCCTCGCGGTGCTGCCGACCCTCGCCGCGGCCGGGCTCGCCGTGCTCGTCGCCGTGCGGCAGGGCGGGGGAGCGGGCGGCGGCACGGCCCCGCTCACCGCCGCGACCCGGCTCGCCGACACCGGCTCGGTCCCGGTCGACCTGGCCCTCCAGATCGACGGCTTCGCCGCCCTGGTCGCGGTCCTCGTCGCCGTCGTCGCCTGCTGTGTGCAGATCTACTCGACCGGCTATCTGCGGGACGACCCCCGTTACCCCTCCTACGCCGCGCTCGTCTCCCTCTTCACCGCCGCGATGCTCCTCGTCGTCTACGCCGACGACCTGATCGTGCTGCTCGTCGGCTGGGAGATCATGGGCATCTGCTCGTACTTCCTGGTCGGCCACTACTGGGAGACCGCGGCCGCGCGCTCGGCGTCTCTGAAGGCGTTCCTGGTCACCAAGCTCGGCGACGTCCCGTTCCTGATCGGCGTCTTCGCGCTCGCGGGCGACACCGGCACGTTCCGCATCAGCGAGATCCACACCCGGCTCACCTCCGAGACCGCCGGGGCGCCGCTGGACCACCCCACCCTGATCGCGCTGCTGCTGCTGGCCGGGGTCGCGGGCAAGTCCGCGCAGTTCCCGCTGCATACCTGGCTGCCGGACGCGATGGCCGGTCCCACCCCGGTCTCCGCGCTGATCCACGCGGCCACCATGGTCGCCGCCGGTGTCTATGTGGTGGCCCGGCTGCTGCCCGTCTTCGCCTCCTCGGCCGCCGCGCTCGCCGTACTGGCCGCCATGGCGGCCGTGACGATGGTCGGCTCGGCGCTCGCCGCGCTGGCCCAGGACGACATCAAACGCGTCCTCGCCTACTCGACCGTCGGCCAACTCGGCTATATGACGGGCGCGCTGGCCGTCGACGACCGCGGCGCCGCCGTCTTCCACCTCATCACCCACGGCGCGTTCAAGGCGCTGCTGTTCCTCGGCGCGGGCGTGGTGATCCACGCCGCCGGCAGCAACTCCCTCGCCGCCATGTCCCGGATGAGCGGCCTCGCCCAGCGCATCCCCGACGCCTTCTGGACGATGACGGTCGCGCTGCTCGCGCTCGCCGCCATCCCGCCCTTCGCGGGCTTCTTCTCCAAGGAAGCCGTCCTCGGCGCCGCCGAGCACGCCGCCACCGGTCACACCTCCGGCGTCCCGGAGGGCGTCGGCTGGACCGTGTTCCTCGCCGGGTTGCTCACCGCGCTCCTGACCGCCGGATACGCGGCCCGGCTGTGGCTGCTCGCCTTCCGCGGCCAGGGCGAGCGCGCCCCCGACCACGGCAAGCAGCCGGTGGCCATGAACGCCGTCCTGTGGGTGCTGTTCCTCCCCACGGCCGCCCTCGGTCTCGCCTACGGCACGCTGCCCGACTGGTTCGACGGCGAGTCCCTCACCCCGACCCTCACCACGTCCGTCCTCGGCACCGGGCTGGCCCTCGGCGGCGCCCTCGTCATGTACGGCGCCTGGCGGCACAGCTCGGCGCGGGCCCGCCGGGTCCCGCTCGGCGCGGTGGCCGCCCATCCGGAGGCCGCCGACGCCGTCTCCGAGGCCGAGGCCATCGCCACCCACGAGGCGGCCTACGGCTCCATCGCGGGCGCCAGCGACCCCGCCGACCCCGGGCGGCTGCTCCTGGGCCCGCTGCACCGCCACGCGGCCGTCGGCTTCCACCTCGACGCCGTCTACAGCGCCCTGTTCGTCCGGCCCGTGCGGGCCGCCGCCCGGCTCGTCCGCTTCCTCGACCGTGAGGTCGTCGAGACGTACGTACGCGGCGCGGGCGGTGCGCCCCGCCTGCTCGGCGCGGCCGTGCGGCGCGCCCAGACCGGCAATGTGCAGACCTACCTCGGCGCGCTGCTCGCGGGCTCCCTCGTCCTGGCCGTGGCCGCCGTCCTCGTCGCAGCGGGAGCCTGACCCGTGAACCACACCGTCCTGCAACTCCTCCTCGCCGCCCTGGTCGTGCTCCCCCTGCTCGGCTCCGCCGCCGCCCTGCTCCCGGCCCCGCCCGGGCTGCGCGGCCGCGGCCCCGACCAGGCCGTCATGCGCCACGGCGTGACCGTCACCGGCGTGGTGCTCGCCGCCGCCATCGCCCTGGCCGCCGGTTTCGACCACGACCACCCGGCCAGGATGCAGGCCCAGACCGACATCGGCTGGATCCCGGCCCTGGACATCCGCATCCACCTCGGCGTGGACGGCGTCTCGCTGCCGCTGCTCGTGCTGACCGCGCTGCTGACCTTCCTCAGCGCGCTCTACGCCTACTTCAACCGGCCCTCCGGGCCGTCCCCCAAAGCCTTCGTCGCGCTGCTGCTCCTCCTGGAGTCCGGCACCCTGGCCAGCTTCGCGGTGCTGGACCTGATGCTGTTCTTCCTGGCGTTCGAGATGGTCCTCATCCCGATGTACTTCCTCATCAACCGGTGGGGAGGCGCCGAACGGGAGCGTGCCGCCTGGCGGTTCATCCTCTACACGCTGCTCGGCTCCGTCGTCATGCTGCTCGGCCTCCTCCTCGTCGGGCTCAAGGGCGGCACCTTCGACATGGTGGCACTCGCCACCGACAATGGCGCGAAGCTCAGCCACACCACCCAGCTCATCGCGGCCCTCGCCATCATCGTCGGACTCGCCGTCAAGGCCCCGATGTGGCCGCTGCACAGCTGGCTCCCGGACGCCCACACCGCCGCCCCCACCGTGGGCTCGGTGCTGCTGGCGGGCGTGCTGCTCAAGATGGGCACGTACGGCCTCGTCCGCATCGTGCTGCCGATGACCCCCGACGCGGCCCACACCTACGCGCCCTACCTCGCCGCGTTCGCCGTCGTCGGCATCATCTACGGATCCCTCGCCTGCCTCGCCCTCGCACGCACCGGCGCCAAGGGCGACCTCAAGCGGCTGATCGCCTACTCCTCCGTCGGCCATATGGGCTTCGTGCTGCTGGGCATCGCGACCCTCACCCCCACCGGTGTGAACGGCGCGCTCTTCGCCAACATCGCCCACGGCCTGATCACCGGACTGCTCTTCTTCCTCGTCGGCGCCCTCAAGGACCGCTCCGGCACCACCGACCTCGACCAGCTCTCGGGCACCAGCGGTGCCGCCCTCTACGGCAGGGCGCCACGCCTCGGCGGGCTGCTCGCCTTCGGCGCGGTGGCCTCCCTGGGGCTGCCCGGACTCGCCGGGTTCTGGGGCGAGATGCTCGCCATGTTCGGCGCCTTCGACCCCGCCGACGGGCTCAGCCGCCCGGCGTATCTCACCTATATGGCGCTCGCCGCCTTCGGCACCCTGCTCACCGCCGCCTACATGCTCATCGTCGTACGGCGCGTCTGCATGGGCGACCATCCGATCGAGCCCGGCACCGGGAGCGAGGCCGAGCGGCCCGCCCTGGCCGACGTCCACGGCCATGAATTCGCCGCCTGGAGCCCCCTGGTGGCCCTCACCGTCCTCGCCGGACTGTGGCCCGCGGCCCTCCTCGGCCTCACCGACCCGGCCGTGCAGCAGCTCCTCGCGGGAGGCACCCGATGACTCCGAACGCCTCGAGCCTCGCCACGAGCCTCGTGCAGTCCGTCGACTGGCTCGCCGTCGCACCGCCCACCATCGCGGCCCTGGCCGGCCTCGCCGTCCTCGTCGCGGACCTCTTCCTGCCCGAGCGCAGGAAGCACCTGCTGGGCTGGGGAGCGATAGCGGGACTGGCCCTGGCCGCGCTCGCCCTGCTGCCGCTGCTGGACGGCGACCGCTCCACCTTCTGCCTGACCACCGGCGCCCACGCGTGCAGCTATACGGCCGACACGTTCGCGCTCGTCATCCAGTTCCTGGTGCTCGGCGGGGCGCTGCTCACCGCGCTGCTGTCCTTCAGCGCCCTCGACGATCTCAAACTCCCCGCGGGCGAGTTCTGGTTCCTGCTGCTGTCCTCCGCCTCCGGGGCCGCCCTGCTGCCCGCCTCCCGCGATCTGGCCACCCTGGTCATCGCGCTCGAGGTGGCCTCGCTCCCGGCCTTCGCCCTCGTGGGCCTGCGCCGCGGCGACCGCCTCTCCTCCGAGGCCGCGCTGAAGTTCTTCCTCTCCTCGGTCACCGCGACCGCCGTGATGCTGCTCGGCGTCAGCTTCGTCTACGCCGCGACCGGCAGCCTCCACCTGTCCCGGATCGCCGACGCCCTCACCCATGTCGACCCGCGGCTGGACACGCTCGCCCAGGCGGGCGTCGTGCTCACCCTGGTCGGCTTCGCCTTCAAGACCGCCGCCGTGCCCTTCCACTTCTGGGTGCCCGACACCTACGTCGGCGCGCCGGTGCCCGTCGCGGCGTATCTGTCCGTCGTCGGTAAGGCGGTCGGCTTCTCCGGCCTCATCCTGGTGACCGTCCTCGCCTTCCCCTCCTACGCCGATGTGTGGGGCCCGGCCGTCGCCGTCCTGGCCGCCCTCACCATGACCGCGGGGAACGCCGCGGCGCTGCGCCAGCGCCCGGAGCGCGCCTTCAGCGCCGTACGGCTGCTCGCCTGGTCCTCCGTCGCCCAGGCGGGCTATCTGCTGGTCCCCATCGCGGCGGCCGGCTACGCCGACTCCGGCCGGGACGCCTCCCGCGCCGTCGGCTCCACCGTCGCGTACGCCCTGATGTACGCGGTCGTGAACCTCGGCGCCTTCGCCGTGGCCGCCCTGGTGGCCCGTACGAGCCCGGCCAACCGGCTCACCGACTACCGCGGGCTGTACGCGGCCCGCCCGGCCGCCGCCCTGGCCCTGGGCTTCTTCCTGCTGTGCCTGGCCGGGCTGCCCCCGGGCGTCATCGGCCTCTTCGCCAAGGTGACCGTCTTCTCGGCGGCGGTGGACGCGGGGCTGGGCTGGCTCGCGGTGGTGATGGCGCTGAACGTGGTGGTGGCGCTGTACTACTACCTCCAGTGGACGACGGTGCTCTTCCGCACCCCGGAGCCCGCGCCCGCCGCCGGGACGGAGCCCGTGCCCGCCGCCGGGGCAGCCATCACCCGCCCCCGCGCCGTCCCCCTTACGGCCGCCATCGCCCTCACCGCGGCCGCCGGCATCGCCCTCTCCGGCGCCCCGCAACTCGTCCTGCGATTCGCCTCGGACACCCTGCTGTAACCGCGTACCGCGCAACCGCCCCCGCGGGCCTCACCCGCGGGCGCCGCGCGCCTGGTCCGCCGTGCGCCGCGCCCGCCTTACGGCCGCCCCGGACCTCGCCGCGGCCTTCGGCATCGCCCTCTCCGGCGCCCCGCAACTCGTTCCGCGATGCGCCTCGGACACCCTGCCGCAGGCACCCCCGCGGGCCCCGTGGGTCCGCGCCCATGTGCACAAGGGAACTGGTGCCCTTCGCCTGACGTTGACTTTTTCAGGAGGGTCCACTGGAAGGTGGAGACACCAGGCAAAGGGTTCCCCTGCGGCACATCGGGAGGGCACACCGTGCACCGCCGGCACAACGGGCTGAAGACCGCCGTACTCCTCGGTGGTCTGTCCGCGCTCATCATCGTCATCGGCAGCCTCTTCGGCCGTACCGGACTGATCATCGCGGTGATCGTCGCACTCGGGACCAACGCGTACGCCTACTGGAACAGTGACAAGCTCGCCCTGCGCGCGATGCGCGCCCGCCCCGTCAGCGAGTTCGAGGCGCCAGGGCTGTACCGGATGGTGCGCGAGCTCTCCACGGCCGCGCGCCAGCCGATGCCCCGGCTCTACATCTCCCCGACCGAGGCCCCCAACGCCTTCGCCACCGGCCGCAACCCCCGTAACGCGGCGGTCTGCTGCACCGACGGCATCCTGCGGCTGCTGGACGAGCGCGAGCTGCGCGGGGTCATCGGCCATGAGCTCAGCCATGTCTACAACCGGGACATCCTGATCTCCTCGATCGCGGGCGCGCTCGCCAGCGTCATCATGTTCCTGGTGAACTTCGCCTGGCTGATCCCCATGGGCCGGTCCGACGACGACGAGGGCCCCGGCTTCCTCGGCATGCTGCTGATCATGCTCCTCGGCCCGCTCGCGGCCTCGATCATCCAGCTCGCCGTGAGCCGCTCCCGCGAGTACGAGGCGGACGCCTCCGGCGCCCAGCTCACCGGCGACCCCCTGGCCCTCGCCAGCGCCCTGCGCAAGCTGGAAGCGGGCACCAAGCAGCTTCCGCTGCCGCCCGAGCCCCGCCTGGAGACCGCCAGCCACCTGATGATCGCCAACCCTTTCCGCGCCGGTGAGGGCATGGCCAAGCTCTTCTCCACCCACCCGCCCATGCGGGAGCGCATCGCCCGCCTCGAGCAGATGGCAGGAGGCGGCCGCCCGTGAAAACGCTCCTGAACCTGGTCTGGCTGATCTTCTCCGGCATCTGGATGGCGATCCTCTATCTCCTCGCCGGGGTCCTGCTCTTCGTCACGATCATCGGCATCCCCTTCGCGATCGCGTCCTGGCGCATCGCCGGTTTCGCCCTGTGGCCCTTCGGCCGCACCGCCGTCCCCCGCCGCGACGCCGGAGCACCCTCCTGCGTCGGCAACGTCCTCTGGCTCGTCCTCGCGGGCTGGTGGCTGGCCCTCGGCCACCTCGTCACCGGTGTCGCCCTCTGCCTCACGATCATCGGCATCCCCCTGGGCCTGGCCAACTTCAAGCTCATCCCGATCTCCCTGGCCCCTCTCGGCCACGAAATCGTCCCCACCGACCAGCCCTTCGCCCACCGCTGACCGGGGGCGCCGACAGCGCCAGGGGCGGCACGGCCGTGCCGCACCGCCCCTGCCGCACCGGTCCGCGCTGCCTACCGGTAGTTGACGAACTGCACCGCGAAGTCGAGGTCCTTGCCCTTGATCAGGGCGATCACGGCCTGGAGGTCGTCCCGGCTCTTGGAGGTCACCCGCAGCTCATCGCCCTGCACCTGCGCCTTGACGCCCTTGGGGCCCTCGTCGCGGATGATCTTGGCGACCTTCTTCGCGTTCTCCTGAGAGATCCCCTCCTGCAGCGAGGCGAAGATCTTGTACTCCTTGCCCGACGCCTGCGGCTCGCCCGCGTCCAGGGCCTTCAGCGAGATCCCGCGCTTGACCAGCTTGGACTGGAAGACGTCGAGGATCGCCTTGACCCGCTCCTCGGAGTTGGCCCGCATCTCGATCCGCTCGCCCGACCACGCGATCGAGGCGCCGACGTTCTTGAAGTCATAACGCTGGGAGATCTCGCGGCTCGCCTGGTTCAGAGCGTTGTCGACCTCCTGCCGCTCGACCTTCGAGACGATGTCGAAACTGGAGTCGGCCATCGTGAGTTGGCTCCTCGTACGTAGATCCGTCAGTGGCACGGCCCAGCGGACCGCTCCGGCCAGCCTAGCGATCTCGGCCATGATCGAGCGGCGATCAACCGGGTGGCGAAGCACCCCCGCACATCAGGTATCGTTTACGTCGTTGCCAGGGAGCAGCGCCGCGAGAGCGGGGCACCTGGCCACATCCCAGGCGGTGTGCCCGAGTGGCCAATGGGAGCGGACTGTAAATCCGTCGGCTTAGCCTACCCAGGTTCGAATCCTGGCGCCGCCACACGAGGGAACCGGCCCCTGAACTGCGGAAACGCGGTCAGGGGCCGTTCTCGTCGGCAGATGGGAATCACGCCCGGAATGGTAGGGAATGTCCCAGACTGTCTCACTCGATTTCGCGTGTTGACCAGCGCGTGTGGGACATCTGTGGGACGGAGATTCCGATCACTTCCAGGTCTTCAGCGCCTTGTCGATGCGCGCGTTCGCCATGGTGGTCGCTCCGTCGAGGCACTTCGCGTAGACCTTCAGCAGGACGGCCACGGTGTGACCGGCGCGGCGCGCGACCTCCATGGGGTCCACCCCGGAGTTCAGCCACAGGGACACGCAAGCGTGACGCAGGTCGTAGGGGCGGGCGGCCAGCGCCGAAGCCTGCTGCTCCGGCGTGAGCACCTGCTTGCGGGCCCGCGCCCAGACCTCCCCGTAGCCGCTCTCCTGCACCAGACCGCCCCGGGCGGTTTGGAACAGCCGACCGTCGGGGGCCGTGCCGTACATCACCAGGTGATCCCGCAGCATCGTCACCAGGTCCGGCGGGATCGGAACCGATCGCACTTCCTTCCGGGGGCGCCGCTTCAGTCCGCGCTCGTCGTGTGCGGTCCCGGAGTCCGTCCAGGAACTGCCGACACGCGGCCGGGAGCCGTCGAGCCGCAGCGTCCCCCAGCCCGTGGCGGGAAGGTCGCAGTTCGCGCGCCGTAGCCACACGGCCTCACCAGGGCGCATGCCCGCGTGGTAGAGACAGCCGAAGAACGCCCGGAGGTGCTTACCCCGGTCGCCCTGCTCGGCGACGGCGTCGAGCAGGCGGCGCGCCTGCCGGGGGTTCACCACGGCACCGGGGTCCACCTGCTCCACCGAATCCGGGATGGTCCACTGCACCTGGGGGAGCGGGTTCGTGGTGAGCCGCCGTGCCTCCACGGCGAAGCCCAGGGCGTTATGGAAGATCGCGCGCTTGCGGCGGATCACGGACGCTGCGGCGTGCTCGCCGTCGAGGCGCAGCGTGAACGCGGTGAGCACCTTCCGCAGGAGCAGGGGGTCATCCAGCGCGCTCACGGGCACCGTGTTCCGTTCCACCCACGCGAGGATGCGTTCCACGTCCCTGGGCGGGTCCTCCTTCCAGCGGTTCATGTTGAACGCCCAGCTGTAGAGGGCCCGGCGGAGTTCCCTCGCGTCGGGCATTCCGCGACGGGTGGTGACCAGGGCCGGGGTGGCGCTCGCCATCGCTTCGGCCAGGGTGGTGCGCGTCTTGGCGGGGGCGGCCGGCCATTTCATCTCGATGTAGTCGCGTGCGTGCTGGTACCAGCTCACATCGTTGAGCTTTCGTAGCTCGGACAGTGGCAGGCCGGTGACCTCATCGAACGCTTCGCCCTTGTTGACGGCCATGAGCAGTTCGGCGCGGCGGCCATCGGCCTGAGTCTTGGTGGCAAAGCTCTCGGAGTGGGGCGTGCTGCCGACCTTCCAGCGGAGTTCCGCTGTGGTCCGGCGCAGATCCTTCCGCTGTCGTACGGCCCAGATGCGGACGTTGAACGTGTGTCCCACGGGGGTCCTTCCATGAGAAAGGGGTCCGGCCGCAGAGTGCGACCGGACCCCTTCGAGCCGAGGTCAGTAAGCAGGGGAATCGAGGTCTCGCCACCAGGCATCCAGGTCGCTACGCAGAACGCGAAGGTGACCGTTGGGGAGCTTGGTGAGCTTCGGGGCCTTGCCCCGGGCGCGCATCCGGTAGAAGGCGGCGCGGCTCATCTTGATCTCTTTGAGGACTTCGGGGAGCTTGAGCTTTTCGTCGCGTGCCACGCGTTCGACTCCTTCGAACAGCCGGTTGGTGAAAGGCTGGGGAGTTGCGCCCACATTGCTCTGAGTCGCGACTCATCGCGACTCAGAGCGGGTTGGAGGGCGCCTGAGTCGCGATGAGTCACGTCTCAGGGAGATGTGGTTCGGACTTGAGGGTGAGTCCGTTGTAGGTGGCCACCTGTCGCCCGTACGGGTCACGGGGCCGCGTCCGATGGAGCTGAGGGACGACAGACAGCAGGTTGCGTCCAAACACCTGCTTCGTGCCAGCACGAACGCCGTTGTCTTCGGCCCACTCCCGCCAGACCCCCCACAGCGCGTCCACGGGCACGCTGCACGTGGGTCCGGTGGTGCAGCGTTCGCGGATGAATGCGCTGGTGGGTGAGGCGGTGTCCTGCATGGTGGTAACTGCATCGCGACTGGACGCTGGCTCTGTGATCCGGCCGATGGACTCCAGTCGGGCGAGTCCATCGAGGGCCCAGTTGAGGATGCCGGGCATCTCCGCGATGAGCTTGTCCATGAGGGTGGGGTCTTCCTTGCCCAGCCAGGACACCGTCGTGTTGAGCAGGATGAAGCGGCGGGCGATGACTCCGGAGGAGTCGCCGAAGTGCGGCAGCTCGTTGGACAGGATCATCAGCCGCGTGGGCAGTTTGCCGGTCCACGGCTCGCGGTATTTGCGGTCGATGTCGATGGTGTCTTCGCCGGAGATGGTCAGCAGCCGTTCCACCACCTGGCTGTTGTCGTTGCCGGACAGCCGGGCGTCGGAGATGACCGCCAGCGGCTTGCCGATCAGGGTGGACAGACCGAAGTTCGTGCCGAGTCCGGCGAGGGTGGGCCCCGCGAGGTTCTCCTTGCCCACCAGCTCTTTCAGCACCCGGGCGATGGTCCCCTTGCCCGAACGCGACGGCCCGACCATGAGAAGGATCTTCTGTTGCTCGGTACGGCCGGACAGGACGTACCCGAACCACTCCTGAACCGCCCGGATGGACTCGGGGTCATCTGGCCAGACCTGCCGCAGGAAGCGTTCCCAGGTGGGCGCGCTGGCGTGCGGGTCGTAGGCGAAGGGGACGGAGACGAGGTTGAAGAAGTCAGGACTGTGCGGCAGCAGCGCGCGGTCCCGGATGCGCAGCAACCCGTTCTCGCACGCGACGATGGGGCCGTCGTCCCGGTCGGCGGCTTGCCGGTCGAGCCAGGCGGGGGCGTCCATGTCCGTGGGCAGCAGGGTGATGGCCCCGAGGGCGTCCAGCAGGTTGCCGATCTTCGGTTTGGTGGGGGCCCAGTCGCGAATCTCCGGCTCCCCGTCCTTGTCGGTGCCTGCCTGGTAGGTGGCGTGCTCCAGCCGCTCGTACATGGACTTCTTCACCTGCTGCTCGTCCAGCTCCCGCCAGCAGGTGCCGGTCCACCGCATCCACGAGCCGCGCCAGCGCCTGCACAGCAGGTGCCCGTCCTCGGTCTGCCAGTCCGGGAGGAGACGACGCGCGACAGCCATGGGGTTGGTGGGGGCGGGCAGTTCTTCGGCGGTCATGCGGCAGTCCTCCCTTCCTGAGAGCTGCGGAGCGGGCAGGCGGTCTTGTGGGCTTCGTGGTCAGCGATCAGCGCCAGCACCCCGCGACGGCCGACCGCGCTGCGGTCCCGGCCGCATGCGCACCACGAGTGGGCGGTGGGGGTGGCCCTGCGGTCCGGGGGTGCGGTGATGTGGAGCCACCCGACCGGGTACCGGCCGTCTCCCTGCTGCTGGCCAGAGCGAAGAGCAGAAGGGACGGCCTTCCGGCCGACGACTTTCGGCGCGCTACGGCCGTCCGGGGGCAGGCCCGGTTCGGCGGGGCCCGGCTGGTCGGCGGTGCTGGGGATGCTCTTCAGGGGAGGGCGGCGGGGGGTGTTCATGCCGTCTCCCGGCGCTGCTGGTTGTGTGCGATGGACCAGTTCAGCGCGCTGCGGAGGGTCGAGCGGCACTCGGACGCGGTGAGTCCGGCCGCCTCCCCCGCTCCCTGAAGAGCATCCTCGACCACGGACCGGGGGAGGTCGCCCCACGCGATGAACCGCCCGAGTGCTCGCGCCGCCCGGAACAGGGCCGCTTCGCGTCCGCCGTGTTGGGCGGCGGCCACGCTGCGGGTCTCGTTGGCCAGCGCGGTGTCGGCGTATCGGCGGGATTGCGCCGTTACGGCAACTGACGGGGCCTGTACGGGCTTTGGAGCGGGTTTGAGGATGCTCAGCAGCCATGAGGGCAGCGGGGCCGCCACAGGGGCTCCTACGGCTTCATACGGCCCGGCGGGGGTGATGCTGCCCGCAGCGACCACGTAGCCGCCCCATGCGCGGGTGTCGATCTTCTTCGCGAGCGTGCCCTTGGTGCTGGGCAGGCGGATGCCGGGCGGGGTGGTGAAGTACAGGTGCCTTCCGCCGCTGGGAGTCCGCACCGTGAGCGTGGTGGGGGCGGCCTGCCCGGCGCGCTCGTAGAGCGCATGGAAGGACGTCACGCCGCAAGGCGTGTCCGCATCGTCTTCCGGCTTGGGCATGTCGAGGTCGACCACGACCAGCCCGGACGGGCCGGTAGCGATGCCGATGTTGAACGGGGCCCGTGACCATGCCGTGCGGATGCGGTCGGGGTCGGTGGTGGCGCGCTGTTCCCACTTGCGGTGCCCGGCCGCGCACTCGCCCGTACCGGTGCAGGATGCCTCGCCGTGCAGGGCCGGGGGCTTGGTGCCGGGTCGGAGGGGGAAGACGTGCCAGTCGCGTTCAGCGGCCTCCAGCGCTGCGCGGAGCAGCGCGGAGCGTGCGTCATGGGTCATGCTGGAGGTCTCCAGTTCTATGGATTGGGCATGGAGACCGGGGCGGCCCTGAATCATTGGCGTGAGAGGGGGCCGCCCCGGGTTTGAGCCGGGATGTCAGGGCCGGTGCGGGCGGTGTTTGGCTCCGAGGTCGATGAGCCAGGCAGGCCAGTGCTCCGGCCAGCCCTGGTAGAACCACTGGGTTTTCCGAGCCGGGTTGTTGAAGCTCCACCTGCCCGGGCGTGCCAGCCGGAAGCGCCCGTAGACCTCGGCGCGGACGGGCCAGATCCCGGCGACGGGGCCGGTTGAGTCAAGCCTGTAGACGAAGGTGATGATTTCGGGGGTGATGATCACCCTGTCCCGGTAGACGATGTCGGGCTTGTCTTCCACGTGGAGCTTCACGGTCACGGTGTCGGCCATCGTTCCCCTCGTCAGTCGATGCGGAATCTGTGTTCGGAGCGGGCAGGGAGGTGGAGGCACCCCCTGTCGGGGCGGCTGTGGAGGGGGTTTCAGGGGTGCTGACCTGCGTGCCTCCCTGCCTCCCTGATGGATCATTTGGGCTGGTCAGGGCCAGGGAGGCGGCCCAGGGAGGGGTTCAGGGAGTTCTCCCTGCCTCCCTGGGTCGCGAGGGTTCGGCTCCCTCTACTCGGCAGCGGAAGCGGAATCCGTCTCGTCCCGCTCGGCGAGAGCGCGCAGGATGCGGTCGCGGCCGACGACCATGCGGCCATCGGACTTGTACGGCTCGGCCCCGGTGCCCTCCAGGACGCGCTTGAGGTCGATGAATGACCACTTGCCGTAGACGTCGGCGTCCAGCGCGGCGAGCCGCTTGAGCACGTCCTGGGTGAGCACGCGCGAGGCGTCCCCGACCACGTCGGCGATGTCGGCGAGCGGGTTCCGCTCCTCACCCCGGTCGATGACATGCAAGGTGGTCACGCCGTCCCGGAGGGCCTTGGCCCGGTTGATGATGGCCTCGGCCTGGTCGTCGTCGATGTAGTGCGTGCGCACCGTGAGGGACGACTGCCCCTTGGGGATCTCGATCCCGTCACTGGCGACGACCAGGGTTCCCTTGTCCAGCCCCTGCCTCAGCAGGTGCGGCGCGGCCCCGCCGTCGACGGCCTTGTCTCCCAGCGCCATGCGGGCCTGGGACTCGGTGCCCAGGGCGAGGGAGGCCCGGGTGTGGGCACCCTCGCGTACGAGCTTGGGGAGGTTCTGGTCGGTGGGGTCCTGTGTGCCCTCCCACAGGATCACGTCGACCGCCCGGCCCTGGTTGTGGACCTTGCGGACGGCCATGAAGTACCGGGAGGTGGCTTTGGAGCCGCCGTAGGGCCGGTTCTCCTCGTCCTTGACCGGGCACATGAACGCCACCTGTGCCTCGTCCACGATGCCGATCAGCGGCGCGAAGACGGCCTTGGGGTCGAGCCTGCGCGCCTCGATCCGGCGGTTCATCTCCACCACCAGACCCTCAACCATCTCGGTGGCCTCGATGACGTTCTCATCGGCCGGACCCTGGATCAGCACGGTGGCCAGGCCATCGAACATGGCCCAGTCGCCTACGCCCTTCAGGTCAGCGATCCGGAATTCCACCGTGCGGTCCAGCGCCGCCCACAGGGCCAGCGCGCGCAAGGACGCGGTCTTGCCCTGGTTCGACAGACCCGTGACCAGCAAGTGCCGCTGAAACAGGCTCAGCGCGGCAGCGTCCCCACGCAGATCCTGACCCCAGGGGGCGCGGCCCTTCTTGTAGTCGGCGGTCAGGGTCTCGTCGGTGACCAGCGGGGACGGCCCGATCGGCTCATCAAGCGCCCCGGAATCGGCAACCCACAACCTGACGGTGCGGGCCGCTTCGGGGATGGTGATGAACACCTCGTGCTCATGCCGGGACAGGTTCTCCGCGAGCTTCCGGCGCCGGTTCTGCACCTCGATCGTGGAGACCCCGGAAGGCAAGGTCACGTCGAGCTCGACGCCGCATCCGGCGATCACGATCGGGGAGAGCATCGCGGCCCCGGCGTCGCCCATTTCCTTGATGGCGTTGCGCAGGGCGGGAACGCCGAGGTCGCGCAGGGCTTTGACGACGATCGAGGGGGTGATGGGCTCCCCCTCGCTGCTGCGGGCGCCTGTGGGCAGGGCCCAGTTGGGTGCGGCTTGCTGGTGGCGGCCGACCGTCCACAGGCCGAGCAGGGCGAGGATGGGGCCGATCGTGACCAGCGGGCCCCACACGATGGCCACGATGGTGATGAGCAGCCGGATGAACTCGACCACGGCCATCAGCGGCGTGACCACGTCGGTGATGTCCTTGTTGGCGCAGGCCAGCACCACCCCGAGCGCCACCAGCGCGCCCATGCCCACGCCGGTGCCGACCACGGCGCCCTTGGCCATGGCGACCGGGGCGCGCAGCAGGTCCATCCGGCGGCGGTGCCTCGCCTCGCGGAAGCGCTGCCCGCGCTCCTCCCACTCGGCGGCCACCTCATAGTTTCCCGCGGCTTCGGCGGCCCGCAGCATGCGCTCATAGCGGGAGGCGGTCCGGCTGTCCCAGGTGCGGCGGGCAACGATCCGCGCCCCGCCCACCACGTACATGTTGTGCCGGACGACCGCACGGGCGGCGGTCTTGGTGCGCTCGTGCGTGACGGCCGTCCGCGCGGCGCGGCCGGAGCGCACCCACAACGGCACGGCCGGCGCGGGCGTGGCCTCGACCACGGTCAGGGTCGGCCGGTCCTCGGGGGTGGGAGTTGGGGTGTGCTTGTGGAGGTGAACGACGTTGTCGCTCATGCTGGAAGTCTCCTCAACTGCCCCCCTTTCGGGGGCGGGAGTAGGGGTGAGAGCCCCGGGGCGGCCGGTATTCCTTGGCCGGGAGAAGGGCCGCCCCGGGGCCAGGTCACAGACCCGCGCGGCGAATCGCCTGCGCGGTGGCCCGCGCCCGCTTCTCCGCCTGCGTGAGCGCGGTACGGGCGGCGGCCTTGTCCTCGCGGGAGGCGGCGCGTAGGGCGGCCTTGGCGGTGGCCAGCTCGGCCTTGGCCTTCTCGTTCTGGCGGTGCAGAGCGGCGGCCTCCAGGCGGCCGCGCTCCTCAGCGGCGTCGTCGATGGCGTCGATCTGCCGCTCGATCTTCGGGTCCACGGCATCGGCGGCCGCCTGCTTGACGCCGCGCAGGATGAGCCAGGCGCGCTTGCGCTTCTCGGCCGGGGTGTAGGAGCGGAAAGCCTCGCTCACAACGGTGTCCTTCCTGGTCACAGAGGAAATGGGTACGCGGGTGCCGGTCAGGTGGTGTGCTCGGATTCGCCGAACACCCCGTTCACCTCGATGAGCTGCACTTCGGTGGCCATGAGGTGTCCGAGGAGGCGGCCGGTGTCGGTCGCGGGGACGTCCCCGTACTCGCTCACCAGGGCGCGCACGGCTTCGAGGGTGAGGATCTGTTCGGCGAGGCGCTCCACGTCGTCGGTGGTGGGCTGGGTGACCGTGGCGGCCACCTCCGCGAGAAGGGTCCTGGCCTCAGTAAGGCGGCTGGACAGCTCTTCGGGGTCGTTCAGGTCGACCAGGCCCATCGCGGCGACGTAGTCACGGACGCGGGCGAGGGTGATGATCTGTTCGGCGGTGCGGACGATGTCGTCCATGGGGAGTTCTCCCGGGTCAGCGGTTGCGGATGGTGGTGTGGGAGCGGCCGAACCAGCGGTTGGCCACGTGGTGGTTGGTGATGTAGGTGTCGCCGCTCTTGCGGCGGCCGGTGGCCAGGGCCGCACCAGCAGCCACACCCCCGGCGAGGAGGGCCTTAACGAGGGAATCCACGACGATCGCGGCGGCCCCGGCGGCGAAGTACGCACCCACCCCAGCGCCAGCAGCGAACACGCCCTTGGCGGCCACCCGCTGAGCCTGCGGGTCCGCCCCGGACGGGGCCGGAACGGGTGCGGGGGTGTGGATGGTCGGCAGATCCTCGCGGCGGACGGCCACGAAGCCGCCGTGAGCGCCGGGCACGTAGACCACGGGCCCACGCTCGGCGGCGAGTTCGACAGCCCCGCTCAGCGGCTGCTGGGTGGGGCTGTAGGGGGCGGGGGTGAGCAGGTCGGGGACCGGCTCACCGGGCGGGTGGTAGGGCAGGGGCGTGGTCATGCCGCCTCCGTGTAATCGTCGGGATAGGCGCAGGTCACGCACACTCCGAGCGAAGTGGGGATGCAGTAACCCGCGTCCGTGGAGCACTGGGGGCAGGTCCGGCGGGCGCGCATCATCGCCTCGTGGGAGCGCCACAGGGCCGGGGTCATCGGCCGAACGGGCTTGGCCAGGTCCAGGCGGTAGAGGTAGGCCACCGACACACCGGACTTGCGGCGGCGGGAGCGGCGCATCACCTGAGCCGCTATCGGCTGACCACCCGGGCGCAGACCACGAGCCCGTAACTGACGACGCGTCGCGTAGCCGTCCGGCGCCAGTCGCCACGGGTACGTGACCAGGCCCCATGTGGTGCCGGTGGGGTCGTAGCACTTGCCGAATGCCGGGGACATCAGGCGGCCGCCGTCTCAGTAGCGGCGGACGACTCGGCGCGCTCGGCACGGAGCGCATCCCGCAGACCGCGCGCCTTCTCCGCTGAGGTGTGGACCTCCTTGCGGATGCGCTCGGCGGTCAGTTCGGCATCGGCCCACTCGGCGGTTGCTTCTCGGGCCTCGTCGAACAGTTCGGCGGGTGTCCGCTTCGGTCGGGTGGGCCGGGCCGACTTAGGTACTCGACCGGTCGCCCGACGCGGACGGGCCGACTCAGCCGCCACCGCCACAGCGGACGGGGCCGACCGGTCGGGGCCGGGCAGCTCGACCGGAGCCGGGGCGGGAAAGGGGGTCGGGGCGGCGCCCGGGGCGGGAGGCTCGTCGGCCGACTCTCCCAGGTAAGATATAGACCGATTGCTACCAACCTCAGCCGTTTTATCCGCATCGGTCGGCTCGGGTCGGTGGTGGAGCACCTTGGCGACCAGATCCGACCCGAAGTAGATCGACCCGACCGGAAGCGACGTGGCGAGCAGCACCAGGACCCAACCGACCTTGCCCAAGTCAGTCAGTCGGCCCGCGTCGACCGAACCGCTGTGCAGCTCGGGGACCAGTCCGTGAACGTAGTTCAGGACCAGTGAGGCGGTCGTGTAGGCGGCCAGCACTCGCAGCGCGAACCGCCGGTCGGCCCGGTCGGTCAGCACCAGCGCGGCAACCAGAGCCAAAGCCATCAGACCGTCGACCACGAACGGGTACAGCGTCGCGGCCGTCTCGTCGGCACCGATCGCGGCAGCGACGTCCCGCAGCGCGTTCCACGACACCCGGAACGCCATCCCGACCACGCCGACCAGAGCGAGAACGAGGGCGACCTTCGCCTTGCCGTTCATGCCGGGCCCCCTGTGTCTTCCCAGGGGGTGTAGGTGACCGGCGCGGTTTCGGTCCGGCCGCGCAGGTACGCGGTGGCCGACTCAAGGGCGTGGTCGTGTTCCAGGACACCGGCCAGAACGATCCGCGCAACGGCCGCACGGTCGGTCAGCAGCTGGTAATGCTCCCGCTCGTCCTCATCGGCCAGGCCCGGCAGCGGCAGGTCCAGCGCGTCATGCACGGCCCGCAGCAGCGCTGTAACGGCGTCCTCGGCCGGAGCCGCCCCGGGGGTGATGGCCTCGCTCACAGCGCACCCCCCACGGCCATACCAGCAGCCACGACCAGCAGGGCCCCGGCCGCGCGGGTCACGTCGATCGCGCGCTGAAGGGCGGCGAACTTGAGCAGCGCGATCCGCGAGAGGTTCGCGATGTCCTCCCCGCGCCGGTCCTCGGCCAGCAGGGCGCGGATCTCGTCGCCGGTCAGCCGGGCCCACAGCGGGAAACCCGCCACCGCGCCGGACATGTTCGGCCGGACCACCCGCAGCAGCAGCGCAGCGGCCGTCACCAGCAGCAGCACGCCCATGCCACCGACCACGTACACGGGGGTGGGAAGGTGCGCGTCGCCAGCGACGGTCCACACACCGGCCAGCACCGCGCCGATGAACGCCAGCAGCAGGCTGGCCTTGCCATCGGTCCGGGCGATTTCCGCCTTCACCTCCGCATGCGCGGCGGCAAGGTTCGAATCCAGCGTGTTCACGCCCTCACCTCCGACGTGCTCAGGTCGGCGGCGCGGTTGGCCAGCTCACGGCGGGCGGCCAGCACCCGCCGGTGGGCCCGGCGGATACGGCGCGCGTCCAGCTCGGACACCGGCCGGTCAAGCGTCATGATCTGCACGTCCAGCAACTCGACCTCGGCCGCGATGAGCGGCATCTCAAGGTCGATCGCGTCCAGCTCAGCGGCTGTCGGCTCGCGGTCGGACAGGTCGGCGGTAACAACCGCCTGATCAGCAGCGATGTGCTTCATGGGTCGTGGTTCCTTTCAACAGTGGTACGGCCCGAACAGCGGCGCCCGGTGTTGCAGCACCGGGCGCCGCGCGCCGTTGAAGTAATGGGAAGGCTCGTCGGGGACGGGCCTTAGAACAGAGCGGCAGCCGCCGTCACCAGCCGGTCAGCCGCCTCGATGGCGTCCTCCCGACGTGCGGCAAGCGCGTTGGGGTCAGGGGCCCCACGCAGCGCGTAGGTGGCTCGCGCCGCGTCCTCGGCCATCCCGGTCAGCTCGGGGGCCAGGAGAGCGACCGTGGTCAGGGGCGCGGTGATCGCGGCGCGGGTGGTGTGGCTGTCGGCGCGGGCAGCGGCGTACGCCTCGGGGGCGTCGCCGGTCATCCGCAGATCCTCACGCACCCACATCGCCCGGCGGTGCTCGGCCAGCGCCGCCACCAGCGCGGTCACGGCGGCCAGCCGGTCACTCCGACGAACCTCGGTACGGGCCTCGGCCCGCTCGACCCGCCCGGCCCGCTGCTGTAAGACGTACGCCACAGCCGACCCCAGCAGGGTCCCCACCACGGCAATGATGCTGCTCCACATAAGCCCTCCCCGAATCAGGCGGTGCCGGAATACCCGGCTCGTCAGTTGGTGTAGTTGGCCCTGGCGGCGTCCAGTTCCTCCCAGGTGGCCCCAGCGTTCCGGGCCTCCCGCTCAGCCCTCGCGGCCTCCTGCAAATACGGCCGGTGCTCGGCACTGCCGAACCCGTGAACCCGCTGCGCCGTCCGCGCCACGCTGTGCGTGTTCGCGGCTTCCTCGACCAACTCGCTCTTCTTGCTGAACAGGCCCATGACACGTCCTCTCGGATGCGGGCCGGACTGTCCGGCTCCCCACACCCCGCCCGTACGGCACCGCACAGAAGCGGCCCGGACGGGCGGAGGAGGCAACCGGCCGCAGCGCTAGCCGCTGCGATGGCAGGAAGAAGGGGGACCGGCTTGTTCGTCGGCGGAAGACGCCGCGAACGGGGTGACATGCAGGCGCCGCTGTGCCGGTCGATCACGGCGGCGCCCAGGTATTTCGTTGGCTGTGCACGGTGCCTCCCTGAATGGGAGCGGGCGTGGACAGGTCTCCTTCGAGGTGGGCCGCGCCCGTATCAGGTAGCGCGGCCATGACCTCGTGTAGGCGTATGGAGACATGACCTTTCGGTCTAAGCCCTCCGGTTAATGACAAGGCGCCGGGTCGCCTCCCCCCGTCCAATGCGGGGCTCCTGGTCGTGCATGGCGAAGCAGCCCCGCCCCCGAAGGGTTCGGGCTGGCTTGCGGCCACATCCATAGACTGGACCGGTGGACCGGTCCAGTCAACCTCTTTCGATGAGATTCGGTTACGACGGATCGCATCTCTGCTGGTGAGAGCCGCTTTTCGGGAAAGAAAAAAGCTGGACCGGCGGACCGGTCCAGCTCCTCTTGTTGCGCCTGACGGCTACATCTCGTAGGTCTCTTCCCGCTCATAGAGAGGGCCCGGCGTGACCCCTTCCTCACAGACCAGCGGGCGCCCCTCTTGGTCGTACGCCGTGTGCAGCACGACGGCTACCGGTGTCGGATCCGACAGACCCAGGTGCTCCGCCTCGATCTCCGTCGCCAGGCGCACCGTGGTGACGTCCGCCCCCTCCACGGGGAACCGGCCGGTCTGTCGGCGTACGTACCGCGTCGTCCCCTCGGCGATGGGGGCGGTCTGGGCCAGGCGGGGCGCCGCCTCCGCCACCTCGGGCGGGAACCACGCCACCGCGTAGCTGTGGGGGCTCCCGTCGGGAAGCTGCATCACGCGCACCCGGCGGAGTGCCTCCGCGTCGCCGTCCATCCGAAGCGCCTCGGCCACGTGCGCCGGAGGTGCCGCCCAGTCGGGGGCGCCCACGCGCAGGAACGGCATACCGCCGGTCACGCGCGCCGAACCGGCCCGGCGCCCACCCGCCGGCCGCGCCTTGGGGGTCTCGGTGACGATGAACCCCGTGCCTTGCTTGGCCTCGACCACGCCGTCGTTTCGCAGCACGTCCATGGCCTTGATGGCAGTGGCCCGTGACACGGACCACTGCTCGGCCAGATCCCGCCCCGATGGGACGATCTCGCCCGGCTCGAACTCACCCGCTGCGATCCGGGACCGCAGTGATTCCGCGATTTCCTCGTACTTCAGCAGCGCCATGGCTCCCCTTGTCAGGTCCGTACTGGACTGGTCCACCGGTACACAGGATACTGCCCTTATGCCGAAACCAGAGCTGGCCCTAGCACCGGAGATCGAACACTTCTACTCACAGGTCATCGACGAGAACGCCCGGCTGAGCATGTCGGCAGACGGGCGGCTGGAACTCATCCGCACTCAGGAGATCCTGCGCCGTTTCCTCCCACCGGCCCCGGCGCGCGTCTTCGATGTGGGGGGAGGGACGGGGGTGCACGCGCGGTGGCTTGTCGAAGACGGCTACAAGGTCGAGCTGATCGACCCCGTGGCCCGGCACGTCGAGCAGGCGGCGGCCATTTGTCCCGCATCGCAGGGCGACGCGCGTGCGCTGGACGCGGCAGACGCCAGTTACGACGTCGTGCAGCTCCTCGGCCCGCTCTACCATCTGCCCGATCCGGGAGACCGGCGCCAGGCCCTCTCGGAGGCTCGGCGCGTGGTGAAGCCGGGGGGCCTGGTCGCCGCAGCGGGCATCAACCGGTACGCCTCCCTCTTCGAGCACGTCAGCTATGCCCACCTGCACACCGACCGTCTACAGACGGCCATCTCCAAGATCCTCAGCACCGCTGTGCACGACGGCAAAGGCTTCACCCTGGCCTACTTCCACCGTGCCGAGGAACTGGCGGACGAACTGCGTGCGGTGGGACTGACCGACGTCGAGGTGTTCGGGATCGAGGGCCCCGCGTGGTCGCTGCTCAAGGCGGTTGAGCAGCAGCCGGGCGAAGGGCCTACAGACGACCTCTTCGCCTCCGCACTGACAGCCGCGCGGATGGCTGAGCCCTACCCCGAGCTTCTGGCCGCCAGCTCCCACCTGTTGGCGGTCGGGAAGGCGCCCCTGTAATCCGGGCTGTCCGGCGCGACCCATGGGACAGGCGTGGGGCAGAGCGGCCCAGTTGGGCTGTTCTGCCTGGTCATAGCAGCACGACCGCGCAGTCTGTAAATCCGTCGGCTTAGCCTACCCAGGTTCGAATCCTGGCGCCGCCACATCAGGGAAACGGCCCTCGAGCTGCGGAAACGCGGCCGGGGGCCGTTCTCGTCCGCGGACCGGGATCAGGCCCGGAATGGGCGATCCATCCCCCTGTGTCCCACCCGATCTCGCGTGCTGACCACCGTGTGCGGGGCATGCGTGGGGCACGCCCGGGGACCACCCCCGGTTCGTCAGCGCCGCATCGATCCGGGCGTCCGCCACGGCTGCGGCTACCCGCGATGGCGGGTCCTGCTGCCGCGCCCGGGTGGGTGCACCGCACCCACGCCCCGACGCGGGGGACCGATTTAGCGTGGTGGGCATGGAAAGCGACAACGAGCTCGGTGACTACCTGCGTGCTCGCCGAGCGATGGTCACGCCGCGGGACGTCGGGCTGCCCGACGGTGGGGACCGGCGGGTGCCGGGGCTGCGGCGGGACGAGGTGGCGCTGCTGGCCGGGGTGAGCTCGGACTACTACATCCGCCTGGAGCAGGGCCGTGAGCGCCATCCGTCCGAGCAGGTGCTCCGGGCGATCGCCGGGGCACTGCGGCTGGACGGTGCCGCGGCCGGCCACCTGTTCCGGCTCGGTCTGCCCGTCTTCGCCACGGCGGCCGCGGCGCCGACCGTCGCCGTGGAGCTGCTGCGGTTGATGGACGGCATGCGCGACGTGCCGGCCTTCGTGGTCGGCGCGGCGCAGGACGTACTGGCGGCCAACGCGATGGCGCGCGAGCTGTACCGCGGTTTCGCCCGGTACGACAACCTGCTGCGGATGATCTTCCTCGATCCCTTCGCGCGGGAGTTCTACGCCGACTGGGACAAGGCGGCGCACATCGCGGTGGGCAACCTGCGGGCGTCCTCCTCGCAGTTCCCGGGCGATGAGCGGATCGAACGGGTCGTCGGCGAGCTCAGCGTGCGCAGCCCCGCCTTCACCGGCCTGTGGGCGCGTTACGAGGTCCGTCCGCGCACGCGGGAGGACAAGCATTTCCGCCACCCTCACGTGGGCGAGCTGCGGCTGCACTTCGAGGCGCTGGCCGTCACCAGCGCCCCGGGCCAGCACCTGTCCGTCTACAGCGCGGAACCCGGCAGCGCCGGCGCCGATGCCCTGGCCCTGCTCCGTCGGTCGGCCGAGCGGGACTCAGCCGCCACCGGCCAGGACGCTCCCGCTGAGGAAGGAGAATTCCGATCATGACCGCGTCTCTGTCCGACGCCGTCGGCACCTTCGAGGTGGCCGGCAAGAAAGTCACCCGTCTCGGCTTCGGCGCCATGCGCCTGACCGGGCTCGGCGTGTGGGGCGAGCCCGACGACCGCGAGGAGTGCGTCCGGGTGGTACGCCGGGCCGTCGAACTCGGCGTGCGGCTGATCGACACCGCGGACTCCTACGGCCCCTACGTCAGCGAGGAGATCATCCGGCAGGCGATCCATCCCTACCCCGACGACGTGCTCATCGCGACGAAGGCCGGGCTGACCCGCAACGGCCCGGACACGATCAGGACCCCCGAGGGGCTGGTGCGCCTGGGCCCGAAGGCGTGGCCGCCGGTCGGGCGCCCGGAGTACCTGCGCCAGCAGGCCCTGATGAGCCTGCGCCGACTCGGCCTGGACCACATCGACCTGTTCCAGCTGCACCGCGTCGACCCGAAGGTTCCGCTGGAGGACCAGGTCGGTGAGATGAAGAGGCTCCAGGACGAGGGCAAGATCGTCGCGATCGGTCTGTCCCAGGTCACCGTCGACCAGATCGAGCAGGCTCGCACGATCGCCGAGATCGCCACCGTCCAGAACCGCTACAACCTCACCGACCGCAGCTCCGCCGACGTCCTGGACTACTGCACCCGCCACGGCATCGGCTTCATCCCCTGGGCGCCGGTGGCCGCGGGCGATCTCGCCCGCCCCGGCGGCCCGGTCGACCGGATCGCGGCCGCCCACGGCGCCCGTCCGTCCCACGTGGCGCTGGCCTGGCTGCTCGCCCGCTCCGAGGTCGTGCTGCCCATACCCGGCACCTCCAAGGTCGCGCACCTGGAGGAGAACCTGGCCGCGGCGACGCTGCGGCTGACCGACGCGGAGATCGACGAACTCACCCGAGCCGCCTGACCGGCGCCCGGCGAGGCCGCCCGTAGCCCTCCACGCCGGAAAGTCACCTCTCTTCCCCCACTCCATTCACCGAAGAAGGCGCCTCACGCCATGCTGCTTCCCTCCGATGAGGCAGGCCGGGGACGGCCTGTCGTCCTGCTGCACGCCCGGCCCACCGACCGCACCATGTGGGACGCCCACCTCCCGCTGCTCGCCGAGGCCGGCGTGCGGGCCATCGCCCTGGACCTGCCCGGCCACGGCGACGCGCTCGTGCCCGACCGCCACGAGGTGGCCCCCTGGTCGGACGTGCTCGACACGCTCGACCGCCTCGGGGCCGACCGCTTCGTCCTGGCCGGGAACTCGCTCGGCGCCCTGGTGGCGCTCCAAGCCGCCGTCACGGCACCCGAGCGGGTGGAGGGCCTGGTACTGGTCGGGTACCGGCCCCATGACCAGCCCGCCTCCCCACGTCTGCGAGCCGCCTGGGACGCCGAAAGCGCGGCGCTGGCCGCGGGCGACCTGGACACCGCGGTACGGACCGGCGTCGAGGCGTGGACGTCGGCCGACGCGACCGACGAGGTACGCGCCCACGCCGCCCGCATGCTCCGCCGCCGGCTGACCGGCCAACTCGCCCACGGCGAACCGCCACAGGCGGCGGACCCGCTCGGCACGGGCCCGGCGACGCCGCGCACGCTCACCGTCCCCGCCCTGGTCGGGGTCGGCGAACACGACATGCCCGACTTCCACGAAGGCGGCGAGGGCCTGGCCCGTGACCTCGACGCGGGCCGGACCGTCGTCATCCCCGGCGCCGGACACCTCGCGCCGCTGGAACAGCCCGCGGCGTTCTGCGCCCTGCTGATGGACTTCGTCCGCCGCCTCCCGCGGCAGTCGTCGCCCGCACACGGCTGGAAGTCCGCTGAGTCCGGCGGGAGCTGATCCCGGCCGAGCGGCCCGGAAGGTCCGGCGGGGCGAAGGACACCATGTCGCCGTGGGTCTCCCACTGCCGCCGTACGGGCGGCCGTTCGTCGTGGCGCACCGTGGGCTCCGTAAGACCGCTCCTAGGGTGGTGATTCCCCCGTATCAGGACAGAGAGGGCGGATCGTGTTCAGGGGCTTCAAGAACTTCCTCATGCGCGGTGATGTCATCGTCGTCGCCGTCGGTCTGGTCACCGCGCTGGCGTTCTCGACGCTGATCAAGGCGTTCACCGACTCCGTGATCAACCCGATCATCGCCCGGCTCCAGGGCGGCACATCGGTCGGGCTCGGCTGGCAGCTCGGCGCCCAGGGGAACACCTCGACCTACCTCAACATCGGGTCGTTCATCTCCGCCCTGATCTACTTCATCATCTTCATGGCCGTCATCTACTTCCTGATCGTCGTGCCGTACAAGTACACCCAGCGCCGCCGGGGCGCGGAGGTCTTCGGGGAGCCGGGCCCGATCAAGACCTGCCCGGAGTGCCTCGCCGAGGACGTCCCCGAGGCGGCGCGCAAGTGCCGCTACTGCGGCTCGGACCAGCCGCGCACGAGCGAGCCGCCGCGCCCGGCCTAGCCGCCGCGTACGGCCTGGCCGCCCGCCCCCGCCGGACGCGCCCGGTCGAGGTCCAGCTCCAGCATCCGGATCGCGTTGCCGCGGAGGATCTTGTACGTGGTCTCGGGGGAGAGGCCGGCCACATGCTCGGCGGCGATGCGGCGGGTGTGCGGCCAGGTGGAGTCGACGTGGGGGTAGTCGGTCTCGAACGTGGCGTTGTCCACGCCGACCGTGTCCAGCGAGGCGACCCCGTGCTTGTCGCGGAAGAAGCAGCAGAAGATCTGCCGGTAGTAGTACGTGGACGGCGGCTCGGGGATGAGGTCGCGGACGCCGCCCCAGGCGCGGTGCTCCTCCCAGACGTCGTCGGCGCGTTCCAGGGCGTAGGGGATCCAGCCCATCTGGCCCTCGGCGTAGGCCAGCTTCAGGCGCGGGAAGGAGACCAGGACGCCGCTGAAGAGGAAGTCCATCATCGACGCCATGGCGTTGTTGAAGCTCAAGGATGCCTGGACGGCCGGCGGGGCGTCGGGGGAGGCGGCGGGCATCTGGGAGGAGGAGCCGATGTGCATGCACACGACCGTCCCCGTGGCCTCGCACTCGGCGAAGAACGGGTCCCAGTAGCCGCTGTGGATGCTGGGGAGCCCGAGGTAGGTGGGGATTTCGCTGAAGGTCACCGCGCGGACGCCGCGGGCCGCGTTGCGGCGGATCTCCCGCACGGCGAGGTCGACGTCCCACAGGGGGATCAGGCAGAGCGGGATGAGGCGGCCGCCGCTGTCGCCGCACCACTCCTCGACCATCCAGTCGTTGTACGCGCGGACGCACGCCAGCCCGACCTCCTTGTCCTTCGCCTCGGCGAAGGTCTGGCCGCAGAAGCGGGGGAAGGTCGGGAAGCACAGCGACGCCTCGACATGGTTGAGGTCCATGTCGGCGAGCCGGGCCTTGGGGTCCCAGCAGCCGCGGCGCATCTGCTCGCGGGTGATGCCGTCGAGGGTCATCTCGTCGCGTGAGAAGCCGACGGCGGCGATGATCCGCTTGTAGGGGAAGAGGTCGCCCTCGTACTGCCACCAGTCGGTCAGCTGGCCGTCCGGGTCGGTGGTGAACTTGTACTTGCCGCCGATGTAGGCGAGTTCGCCGATCCCGGCCGTGAGGGGCTTGGGGCCGCGGTCCCGGTACTTGGCCGGGAGCCAGGTCTCGAAGAGGTGCGCGGGCTCGATCACATGGTCATCGACGCTGATGACCAGGGGCAACTCGGTGGTGCCGTTCGTCTCGCCGGTCATCTCGCCATCTCTCCCCGGTCTCCTCGTGGTGGTCCTGTCCGTTCGCTTCATCTGACGGTTCGTCAGATTCGGTGCGGGAAGAGTAGGGCGGATCGCTTCAACCAACAAGAGAAAGTCCCGTTTCCGCACGTACGTCCGGGGCAGACGATGGTGCGACAACGGGAGGGAACGGTGAACAACGCATCGTCGATCGCACGCGGATGGGGTTCGGCAACGCGCACCCGCGCCCCGCGCGAGGCGGGCACCCGGGTCATCGAGACGGCGGCCCGCTGGGGGCTGGCCACCCGGGGAGTGCTCTATCTGCTCATCGGCGTCCTGGCGCTGCGCATCGCCTCGGGGGACCACGGCGAACAGGCCGACCGGGGCGGGGCAATCCAGGTCCTCGCCGAGCAGCCGTTCGGCGCGGCGCTGGTCTGGGCGGTCGGCATCGGGCTGGTCTGCATGGCGCTGTGGCGGCTGTCCGAGGCGGTCTTCGGGGCCGCGGGGCCGGACGGGGGCGCGGCGCGGAAGCGGCTGGCGGGGGCGGCCCGCGCGGTCTTCTACGGCGTCGTCGCGTACTCGGTGCTCTCCTTCGCCACCGGCGAGCAGGGCAGCGGCTCCAGCGACCGCCAGTCGAAGGACGTGACGGCACGCGCGCTCGACCTGCCGTACGGCCGGTGGCTGGTCGCCGCCGCCGGGACCGCGGTGGCCGTGGCGGGGGTGTGGATCGCGGTACGGGCGATCCGGTGCGGCTTCCGCGAGCACCTCAAGGTGGGCGCGATGTCCCGGCGGACGCGGCGGGCCGTGGAGGCGCTGGGGATCTGCGGCGGGGTGGCCCGCGGGGCGGTGTTCGCGGTGGCGGGCGGCTTCGCGCTCACGGCCGCGGTGCGCTACGACCCGGGCAAGGCGAAGGGCATCGACGACACCCTGCGGACCTTCGCCGGGACGGCGGCGGGGCCCTGGCTGCTGATGGCGGTGGCGCTCGGGCTGGCGCTCTTCGGGGTGTTCTCGTTCGCGATGGCCCGGTGGCGCAGGGTCTGAGCGACGTCCTGGGCCGGGTGGGTGGTCCCGGGTCGGGTTTCCGCCCCCTGCCGCCGGGCCGGATCAGGCCCCGCGCATCGCGCGGATACGCCCCCGCGCCTCGCACGGATGTGCACCGTAAGGCGCTCTTCCCGAGGACTCCCGGCGCCGGGACGATCGGACGATGCCGACCATGAAGCCACGCGTCCGTCTCGCCGCCGTCGGGGCGGCCTTCGCCCTCGCCGCCGCCACCCCCGTCGCCGCGTACGCCGCGCTGGACGACCCGCCCGCCGCGGCGGCCTCCGGCGCCGTGGGCCGGGGCAAGCCGTACGTCGAGACCCGGCTCTTCTTCGGCACCGAGCGTCCCGACGGCGGGCCGCCCGTCACCGAGAAGCAGTTCCTGGCCTTCGTGGACCGGCAGATCACCCCGCGCTTCCCCGCCGGCCTGACCATCCACGACGGCCGGGGGCAGTGGCGGGACCAGAACGGGACGATCGAGCGGGAGCGCTCGTACGAGGTGGTCCTGCTCTACCCGGCCTCCGAGGCGGGGACGCAGGACCCGCGGATCGAACGGATCCGGACGGCGTACGAGCGCGGTTATGCCCAGGAGTCCGTGGCCCGGGCCGACGCCCCGGCCCGGGTGGACTTCTGAGCGGCCGGGTCGGACCGGACCGGCCCCTCACCCCCGCTCGGCGACCGCCCCCACCGCGTCCGCCACCGCCGTGTCGCCGTTGATCAGCTCCAGCGTGCGGCCCGCCGTACGGGGCTCGTCCAGGAGGGCGACCAGGACCGCGGCCACGTCGTCTCGGGTGATCTCGGCGCGGCCGGTGCGTTCGGCCAGCTTCACCCGGCCCGTGCCCGGGTCGTTCGTCAGCCGTCCCGGGCGCAGCACGGTCCAGTCGAGGCCGTCCCGCGCGCGGATGTCGTCGTCCGCCGCGGCCTTGGCGCGCAGATAGGCGGCGAAGACCGGGTCGGTGTCCGGCGGCGGCTCGTGGGAGGCGCCGGTCGAGGAGACGATCAGGAACCGCCGGGCCCCGGCCCGTTCGGCCGCGTCCGCGAAGAGCACCGCGGACCGGTGGTCGACGGTGTCCTTACGGGCGGCACCGCTGCCGGGGCCCGCTCCGGCCGCGAAGACGGCCGCGTCCGCGTCCTCCAGATGCTTGACCACGTCCTCCGGCGAGGCCGACTCCAGGTCGCAGACGACCGGTTCGGTGCCCGAGGCCAGCAGGTCGCCCGCCTGTTCCGGCTTGCGGATGATGCCCGCCACTTCGTCTCCGCGCGCGGTGAGCAGCCGCTCCAGCCGCAGCGCGATCTGTCCATGTCCACCAGCGATGACAATGCGCATGATCCCGACCGTACGCCGTGCGGCCTACTGTTGCTCGCCGCCGCTCTGCGGCCGCGCCTGCCGGGGCAGATCCAGCGCCGCCGCGGCCGCCGAGTCGCAGTACTCCCGCACCGCGCTGGTACGGGCCACCACCCGCCCCCGGTGCACCACGACCCTGCTGTACGCGAGCGAGAGCACCCCCGCGAGGCCGTCCCCGCGCACCGCGAGCAGCTCCGCCGGGAACCCGGCCTCCACCCGCACCTCGGCGAGCCCCATCGCGGCCCGCGCCCGCGCGCACACCGCCTCGTACGCCTCCTCGGGCCGCGACCCGCCCCGGGACGCCAGCAGAAAGGCGGCCTCCAGGGGATCGCCGCGCCCCACCGGGTTCACCGCGTCCCGCAGCGCCCCGCTGCCCGCGGCCACCCGGACGCCCGCGGCGCGCAGCAGCCGCACCGGCGCGCAGGCTCGGGTGCGCGCTCCCCGCATGCCCTGGTGCTCCAGCCCGGCGCAGTCGCCCTGGGGGAGGCAGACGACGGTCACCCCGGCCGCCGCCAGCCGCTCGGCGGCCCTCCCCGCCATCTCCGCGGGCAGCCGGGACAGCCCGCCGCAGGGGCCGATCGTGACGCCCGGCCGCAGCCCTCCGGCCATCGCCGCGAGCCGGGCGAGGCGGGCCGGGTCGTCACCGTCCGTGTGCAGATCGACGGCGCAGCCGTGGTGCGCGGCGAGGTCGAGGACGGCCTCGGCGTGGCCGGTCGGATCCGGGTCGAGGTCGGGGCAGCCGCCGATGACCGACGCGCCCATCCCCACCGCGTCCCGCAGCACCGCCAGACCGTCCGCCCCGGCGGTGCCGGTCAGCACCCGGGGCACCGCCACCGCGCTCAGCTCGGTGAGCCCGCGCAGCGACCGGCCGGCCTCCAGGACCGCCTCCAGGGAACGCAGTCCGTGCACCCCGCCGATGCGGACATGGGTGCGCAGCGCCGTCGCGCCGTGGCCGAGCTGGAGCAGGGCGGCCTCGACGGTGCGCCGCTGGACGTCCTCGGGGGCGTAGGGGACCGGGCCCGCCATGTCGGCCGTAAGGGCGGTGTCGCAGTGGGCGTGGGGTTCGGCGGGGGCGGGCAGCAGCAGATAGCCGCCGAGGTCCAGCCGGGTGCCGGGGACGAGGCTGCCCGCCGTGCCCACGGCCTCGATCCGCCCGCCGCTGAGCCGGACGTCCACGGTGCGCCCGTCGGCGAGCCGGACGCCGCCGAGCACCAGGGCGGTGGGCTCGCCGGGGGCCGCTCCGCCGTTCCTGGGCGGCTGTTGCGGCTGCTGCTGGCTCTCGGGCATCGCGCTCCTGGGATTCGCGCCGAGCACGCGACGGGTGACGCGCCGGGCACGCGTCGGATGCGTGCGCAGTCAAGATCACGTGGGTGCGAAGCGAAGCCTAGGACGAGGTGGGGGCGGCTTCGCGGAGGAGCCGAATAGTCGTACTGGTGTGGTGCATGAGCCCAGGGTGACGAGGGGCCGATACGGATTTCACCTTCGGCTGCCGACCGTGTAATGTCTTCATCGCTCGCCCCAATAGCTCAGTCGGCAGAGCGTCTCCATGGTAAGGAGAAGGTCTACGGTTCGATTCCGTATTGGGGCTCTGATGTGTGAGGCTTCCCGTTCCGCTACGCTGGTTGGGCGGGGAGTCACTCGCATCGCAGCGGTGTAGCTCAGTCGGTAGAGCAAGCGGCTCATAATCGCTGTGTCACCGGTTCAAGTCCGGTCACCGCTACTGACAGTAGCCGATTGTGGGGTCGGTCCTTCGATCGGCTACTCTTTCTGCGTTAATCCCCTCATCCGTTCGTCAAGGAGCACTCACGTGGCTGCCACCGACGTCCGCCCGAAGATCACGCTGGCCTGCGTGGAGTGCAAGGAGCGGAACTACATCACCAAGAAGAACCGGCGCAACGATCCGGATCGTCTTGAGATCAAGAAGCACTGCCCGCGTTGCAACGCGCACACCGCGCACCGTGAGACGCGATAGCAATAAACTCGCATTCGAGGCCGCCCCCACTCGCGGGGGGCGGCCTCGTTTCGTTGGTCATTCAATCGCAGGAGGTGTGCGCCGATGGCGCTCGACCAGTCCTTCGTGGGGCGGACCTACCCGCCCACCGCCCTGTACGAGGTCGGCCGGGAGAAGATCCGGGAATTCGCCGAGTCCCTCGGTGACACCAATCCGGTCTACACCGACCCCGAGGCGGCCCGGGCCCTCGGTTACCCCGATGTGATCGCCCCGCCGACGTTCATCTTCACGATCACCTTCAAGGCGGCCGGGAAGCAGGTTGTCGAGGACCCGCAGCTGGGACTGGACTACAGCCGGGTGGTCCACGGCGACCAGCGGTTCGAGTACACCCGCCCGGTCCGCGCGGGGGACCGCCTGGGGGTCACCTCGATCATCGACTCGATCAAGTCGCTGGCCGGCAACGACATCCTGTCCGTCCGCGGCGAGGTCCACGACGAGGCGGGTGATCATGTAGCGACGTCGTTCACGACGCTGGTGGCCCGCGCCGCCGACGCAGAGGTGGAGGAGAGCAGATGACGGCCAAGATCTCGTATGACGCCGTGGAGGTCGGCACCGAGGTGCCGGTGCGCGAGTTCCGGGTGAACCGCGCCGACCTCGTGCGCTACGCGGGCGCGTCGGGCGACTTCAACCCGATCCACTGGAACGAGAAGTTCGCCAGGGAGGTCGGCCTCCCCGACGTCATCGCGCACGGCGCCTACACCATGGCCGAGGCGGCCCGGGTGGTGACCGAGTGGGCCGGCGACCCCGGCGCCCTCGTCGAGTACGGCGTCCGCTTCACCCGGCCGGTCGTGGTCCCCAACGACGACAAGGGCGCGGTCATCGAGATCGGCGCCAAGGTCACCGCCAAGCTGGACGACGAGGCCCGTACGGTGCGCCTCGACATCACGGCGACCAGCGCCGGCCAGAAGGTGCTGGGCCGGGCCCGCGCCGTGGTACGGCTCGGCTGAGCCCCCGACCGCGCCCGATGCGGCCCCCGGGCGGATGAGAGCACGCCGGAGCGCGTGCGGCCCGTCCGAGCCCCTTACGGGCAGCACGGAGCCCCTTACGGCCCGCAGGCCCGCCGGCCCCCGGATTCCCCACACCGGGGGCGGCCGCCGCCAGGAGCCCAGGGGGCGCCCCCGTACTCTTGAGCGCGTGCAGGAACTCCACGACGCCCCCCTCGCGCCCCTCACCACCTTCCGCCTCGGCGGACCGGCCAACCGGCTGCTCACGGCCACGACCGACGACGAGGTCATCGCCGCGGTCCGGGCGGCCGACGCGGCCGGGACCCCACTGCTGGTGATCGGCGGCGGCAGCAATCTGGTCATCGCCGACAAGGGCTTCGACGGCACCGCCCTGCACATCGCCACCAGCGGCTTCACGCTCGACGGCACCCGCCTGGAGCTCGCCGCGGGCGAGAACTGGTCGGCCGCCGTGGCCCGTACGGTCCAGGCGGGGCTCGCGGGCATCGAATGCCTCGCCGGAATCCCCGGCTCCGCGGGCGCGACGCCAATACAGAACGTCGGCGCCTACGGCCAGGAGGTCTCGGCCACGATCACCGAGGTGATCGCCTACGACCGCCGCGCCGACGAGGTCGTCACGATCCCGAACGCCGACTGCGCCTTCTCCTACCGCCACAGCCGCTTCAAGGCCGACCCCGACCGCCATGTGGTGCTCCGGGTCCGGTTCGAGCTGGAGGACGCGGGCGGGCTCTCCGCGCCCGTCCGGTACGCCGAGACCGCGCGGGTGCTCGGCGTCGAGGTGGGGGACCGGGTGCCGGCCGCCGTCGCCCGCGAGACCGTCCTGGGGCTGCGCGCGGGCAAGGGCATGGTGCTCGACCCCGAGGACCACGACACCTGGTCGGCGGGGTCGTTCTTCACCAACCCGGTGCTCGACCAGGACGCCCACGCCGCCTTCCTGACCCGCGTCGCCGAACGCCTGGGTCCGGACACCGTGCCGCCCGCCTTCCCGGCGGGCGACGGCCTGATCAAGACCTCCGCGGCCTGGCTGATCGACAGGGCGGGCTTCACCAAGGGCTACGGAACCGGCCCGGCCCGGATCTCCACCAAGCACACGCTCGCCCTCACCAACCGGGGCGACGCCACGACCGAGGACCTGCTGGCGCTGGCCCGCGAGGTGGTGGCCGGGGTCGAGGAGGCGTTCGGGATCCGGCTGGTCAACGAGCCGGTGACGGTCGGCGTGAGCATCTGAGGCTCACAAGCGCAGTGTCACGTGACGCTGTGCGCTACGGGGGTTCGGCGGATCTACGCTCTCCCCCGGCCCCTTCCCGCAGCCGATATGCGGCTCCGCCGCGTGGCAGGGGCTTCGCCCCTGGACCTGGGGTCTGGGGCAGAGCCCCACCACGCGGCGGAGCCGCATATCGATGCTGTGGGAAGGGGCGGGGAGGGGAGCAGCCCGCCGCAGGCGGCAAGATCCGCCGGACAGCCCTAGGACGCGATCCATTCGTCGATCTCCGCCAGCATCCGCCGCCGGACCTCCTCCGGCGCCGCCGAGCCGCGCACCGACTGACGCGCCAGCTCGGCCAGTTCGGCGTCCGTGAAGGCGTGGTGCTCGCGCGCCAGCTCGTACTGCGCCGCCAGCCGCGAGCCGAAGAGCAGCGGGTCGTCCGCCCCGAGCGCCATCGGCACCCCCGCGTCGTACAGCGTGCGCAGCGGGACGTCCTCCGGCTTCTCGTAGACCCCGAGCGCCACGTTCGACGACGGGCACACCTCGCAGGTCACCTCGCGCTCGGCGAGCCGGGCGAGCAGCCGCGGGTCCTCCGCCGCACGCACCCCGTGCCCGACTCGGGCCGCGCCCAGGTCGTCCAGGCAGTCCCGGACGCTGCCGGGGCCCGACAGCTCACCGCCGTGCGGCGCCGCCAGCAGCCCGCCCTCCCGGGCGATGGCGAAGGCCCGGTCGAAGTCGCGGGCGAATCCGCGCCGTTCGTCGTTGGAGAGGCCGAAGCCGACCACGCCGCGGTCCGCGAAGCGCACCGCCAGCCGGGCGAGGGTGCGGGCCTCCAGCGGATGCTTCACGCGGTTGGCGGCGACCACCACCCTGATCCCGAGACCGGTCTCCGCGGAGGCGCTCTCGACCGCGTCCAGGATGACCTCCATCGCGGGGGTCAGCCCGCCCAGGCGCGGGGCGTACGAGGTGGGGTCCACCTGGATCTCCAGCCACTGGGCCCCGTCCCGCACGTCCTCCTGGGCCGCCTCGCGCACCAGCCGCCGGATGTCGTCGGCCTCCCGCAGGCAGGAGCGTGCGATGTCGTACAGCCGCTGGAAGCGGAACCAGCCGCGCTCATCGGTGGCGCGCAGCTTCGGCGGCTCACCGCCGCTCAGTGCCTCGGGGAGATGGACGCCGTACTTGTCGGCGAGTTCGAGGAGGGTTCCAGGGCGCATGGAGCCGGTGAAGTGGAGATGCAGATGCGCTTTGGGGAGCAGGTGTACATCGCGTGCCATCTGCAGATACTGCCGCACGTCCGGACCCGCCGGTACCGCTTTCCCCGAACGGGGAGGCGCGCGCACGCGGAACGGGCCGGAATCCGCCCCCGCGGACTCCGGCCCGTTCCTCTCATGCGTACGGATCGCGTGTACGAAGGCCAGGCGCCTTACGCGCTCGCCTCGCCCAGCAGCTTCTGCAGCCGGGAGATGCCCTCGACGAGGTCCTCGTCGCCCAGCGCGTAGGACAGCCGCAGATAGCCCGGAGTGCCGAACGCCTCACCCGGCACCACCGCGACCTCGGCCTCCTCCAGGATGATCTCGGCCAGCTCGACAGTGGTCCGCGGCCGCTTGCCGCGGATCTCCTTGCCGAGCAGCGCCTTGACCGAGGGGTAGGCGTAGAAGGCGCCCTCCGGCTCCGGGCACTCGACACCGTCGATCTCGTTCAGCATCCGCACGATGGTGCGGCGGCGGCGGTCGAACGCCTCGCGCATCGCGGCCACGGCGTCGAGGTCGCCCGCGACGGCGGTCAGCGCGGCGACCTGAGCGACATTGCTCACATTCGAGGTGGCGTGCGACTGCAGGTTGGTCGCGGCCTTGACGACGTCCTTGGGGCCGATGACCCAGCCCACCCGCCAGCCGGTCATCGCGTACGTCTTGGCGACACCGTTGACCACGATGCACTTGTCGCGCAGCTCGGGCACCACGACCGGCAGCGAGTGGAACTCCGCGTCGCCGTAGACCAGGTGCTCGTAGATCTCGTCGGTCAGCACCCACAGCCCGTTGTCGGCGGCCCAGCGGCCGATCGCCTCGACCTGCTCACGGCTGTAGACCGCGCCGGTGGGGTTCGAGGGGGAGACGAAGAGCAGCACCTTGGTGTTCTTGGTGCGGGCCGCCTCCAGCTGCTCGACGGAGACCCGGTAGCCGGTCGTCTCGTCGGCGACGACCTCCACCGGGACACCGCCGGCCAGCCGGATCGACTCCGGGTAGGTGGTCCAGTAGGGCGCGGGGACGATGACCTCGTCGCCCGGGTCCAGGATCGCGGCGAACGCCTCGTAGATCGCCTGCTTGCCGCCGTTGGTCACCAGGACCTGGGCCGCCTCGACCTCGTACCCGCTGTCACGCAGCGTCTTCGCGGCGATCGCGGCCTTGAGCTCGGGGAGGCCGCCGGCCGGGGTGTAGCGGTGGTACTTCGGGTCGCGGCACGCCGCGGCCGCGGCGTCGACGATGTAGTCGGGCGTGGCGAAATCGGGCTCACCGGCGCCGAAGCCGATCACCGGACGGCCTGCGGCCTTGAGGGCCTTGGCCTTGGCGTCGACGGCGAGGGTCGCGGACTCGGAGATCGAGCCGATCCGGGCCGATACCCGCCGGTCGGTCGGGGACTGTACTGGGGGAGTAGCAGCGGTCATAGATGCATCGTCGCAGACGGGCGAAATGGGTGGCACACGGGTTTGCTCCAGAGTTCGCGCGCTTCTCGTTCGACGCCCGGCCGTCAAGCACGTACACTCATCCGTCGTTGGCCGATCAACAGCCGGATCCGACCGCACACTCCGTGCAGCCGGGTGTATGCGGTAGG
Organism: Streptomyces yongxingensis; assembly: GCF_055597465.1. Taxonomy (NCBI): domain Bacteria; kingdom Bacillati; phylum Actinomycetota; class Actinomycetes; order Kitasatosporales; family Streptomycetaceae; genus Streptomyces; species Streptomyces yongxingensis. Next base: position 5,071,873 of record NZ_CM145717.1, on the reverse strand, counting down.
TTGGGAGTGCCGCAAAGGGTCGTAGCTCAATTGGTAGAGCACTGGTCTCCAAAACCAGCGGTTGGGGGTTCAAGTCCCTCCGGCCCTGCTACACGCACTGTGATGAGGGTGCGTGCATGCGTACGCAAGGACAAGCACCGCTGTGCGGCCGGGCCGGACGCGGCACGGCCACGACCCGGATTCAGGTGAGGACGTAGTGACGGAAGCCCTTGGCTCCACCGCGACGCCTGAGAGCGGTCGTCCCGAGGATGAGGAGACGACCAAGCGAGGTCGTCGTGGTGGTAAGCGCGCGAAGAAGGGGCCCTTCGGCCGGCTCGCGCTTTTCTACCGCCAGATCATCGCCGAGCTGCGGAAGGTCGTCTGGCCCACCCGCAGCCAGCTGTCGACGTACACCAGCGTGGTGATCGTCTTCGTCGTCATCATGATCGGCATCGTGACCGTGATTGACTATGGGTTCAACAACGCCATCAAGTACGTCTTTGGCTGAGACCCTCGCGAAAGGCGGCCGCTTCCCGGCGTCGCCTCTTTCGCACGTTCCACCCCCTTTGAAGCCAGGAAGAAGCAGCCACCGTGTCTGACCCGAACCTGAACGACGCCGCCGAGCCCGTCGAGTCCCGTGAGGACGAGCTCGACATCGTCGAGGCGGCGGACTCCGACCAGGCTGAAGCAGCCGACGCCTCGGCGGGCGTTCCCGCCGAGGAGGACGCGCTGCGCGTCGAGGACGAGGAAGCCCTCGAGACCGAGACGGCCCAGGCGGATGACGCGGTCGAGGCTGAGGCCGAGGCCGAGGTCGACCCGGTCGCGGCGCTCCGCGAGGAGCTGCGCGGGCTGCCCGGTGAGTGGTACGTGATCCACACCTATGCGGGCTACGAGAAGCGCGTGAAGGCCAACCTGGAGCAGCGTGCCGTCTCGCTGAACGTCGAGGAGTTCATCTACCAGGCCGAGGTCCCCGAGGAAGAGATCGTCCAGATCAAGAACGGCGAGCGCAAGAACGTCCGGCAGAACAAGCTGCCCGGCTATGTGCTCGTCCGCATGGATCTGACGAACGAGTCGTGGGGCGTCGTCCGCAACACCCCGGGCGTCACCGGCTTCGTGGGCAACGCCTACGACCCGTACCCGCTGACCCTGGACGAGATCGTCAAGATGCTCGCCCCCGAGGCCGAGGAGAAGGCCGCCAAGGCCGCCGCCGAGGAGAGCGGTGTGCCGGCGCCGAGCCGCAAGGTCGAGGTCCAGGTGCTGGACTTCGAGGTGGGCGACTCGGTCACGGTCACCGACGGCCCGTTCGCGACCCTGCAGGCGACGATCAACGAGATCAACGCCGACTCGAAGAAGGTCAAGGGCCTGGTGGAGATCTTCGGCCGGGAGACCCCGGTCGAGCTGAGCTTCGACCAGATCCAGAAGAACTGAGTCTTTTCAGAACTGAGTCTCTTCACGAGAACTTCCGAACAGGTCAGACGGGCTTTTACGGCCGGTCTGACCTGCTCGGTTTTAAGGCGCACAGCTATACCCGTTATCGTTGTGCGGTATGCCTCCATCCGGATGATCCGGTTCGGAGGCGAACACCCTCTCACTAGGACCCGGAGAGAGCATGCCTCCCAAGAAGAAGAAGGTCACGGGGCTGATCAAGCTCCAGATCCAGGCCGGCGCCGCGAACCCGGCCCCGCCGGTCGGCCCCGCGCTGGGCCAGCACGGCGTCAACATCATGGAGTTCTGCAAGGCGTACAACGCCGCGACCGAGTCGCAGCGCGGCATGGTCGTGCCGGTGGAGATCACGGTCTACGAGGACCGCTCCTTCACCTTCGTGACCAAGACCCCGCCGGCCGCCAAGCTGATCCTCAAGGCCGCGGGCGTGGAGAAGGGCTCCGGCGAGCCGCACAAGACCAAGGTCGCCAAGATCACCCGCGACCAGGTGCGTGAGATCGCCACCACCAAGATGCCCGACCTGAACGCCAACGACCTGGACGCCGCCGAGAAGATCATCGCCGGCACCGCCCGCTCCATGGGCATCACGGTCGAGGGCTGACACCCCACGCGCGAGGGCCGACAGCCCCCGTGGCCACCTGTGGCAGGGCCAAGCGCTGGCCCGGACCACGAACTCCACAGACATCAGGAGCAAGAGTGAGCAAGCGCAGCAAGACCCTCCGCGCTGCGGACGCCAAGATCGACCGGGAGCGCGCGTACGCCCCGCTCGAGGCCGTCCGTCTGGCGAAGGACACCTCCACCACCAAGTTCGACCCGACCGTCGAGGTCGCCATGCGCCTGGGCGTCGACCCGCGCAAGGCCGACCAGATGGTCCGTGGCACCGTGAACCTGCCGCACGGCACCGGTAAGACCGCCCGGGTCCTGGTCTTCGCGACCGGTGACCGTGCTGCGGCCGCGGAGGCCGCCGGCGCCGACATCGTCGGCTCCGACGAACTCATCGACGAGGTGTCCAAGGGCCGTCTGGACTTCGACGCCGTCGTCGCCACCCCGGACCTCATGGGCAAGGTCGGCCGCCTCGGCCGGGTGCTCGGTCCGCGTGGTCTGATGCCGAACCCGAAGACCGGCACCGTCACCCCCGACGTGGCCAAGGCCGTCACGGACATCAAGGGCGGCAAGATCGAGTTCCGCGTCGACAAGCACTCCAACCTGCACTTCATCATCGGCAAGCTCTCGTTCGACGAGACGAAGCTGGTGGAGAACTACGCCGCGGCGCTCGAGGAGATCACCCGTCTCAAGCCGTCCGCCGCGAAGGGCCGCTACATCAAGAAGGCGACCCTGACCACCACGATGGGCCCCGGCATCCCGCTGGACGCCAACCGCACCCGCAACCTGCTGGTCGAGGAAGACGCCATCTGAGGCAGCCCCTGATCAGCGCACCACGGTGTGCAACCGCCGGGCCCCCGCACCGCGTCGAAGGTGCGGGGGCCCGGCGTCTTCTGTTGTCGGCCTCCTCCGCTAGAGTCACTCTGCACAAGACGTAAAAGAGAAATAAAAACTAGGGGGAGCCGTGCGCGGTACTCATGTCGGTGCGCGATGGGCGATAGCCGCTGGAAGTCTCGTTCTGATGGTCGGTCTCACCGCGTGCGGAAGCGAGAAGTCCGGTGACGACAAGGCCGGTGACAAGACGGGCGGCGACAAGTCCGGGCAGTCCGCGATGAACCCGCTGGCGGCGCTCAAGCTCGCCTCGCAGCAGACGGACAAGAAGAACTCGGCCAAGGTCGAGGGCACCACCAAGATGGGCGAGCAGAACTCGCAGATGTCCGGCGACATGGACTGGGCCAACGGCATCCGGGCCAACATGTCCATCACCCAGAACGGTGGCGCCATCGCCTCGTCCCCGATCGCGGGCAAGCCGATGGACGCCAAGTACACCCCGGACGCCATGTTCCTGAACATGGGCGACGAGTTCGCCGCCCAGGCGGGCGGCGGCAAGCACTGGGTGAAGTACGACTACGACGTGCTGGCCCAGAAGGCGGGCCCCTCGGGCGCCTTCCTGAAGGACCAGATGCAGAACAACAACCCGTCGCGCTCGGTGGAGCTGCTGCTCGCCACGGGCAAGGTCAAGAGCGTGGGCAGCGAGGACGTGAAGGGCGTCAAGGCCACCCACTACACGGGCACGGTCAAGGTCTCCGAGATCGCCAAGATGCAGTCCAAGGAGCTCAGCCAGTCGGATCTGGACGCCCTGCAGAAGCAGCTCGAGTCCTCCGGTATGGACACCGAGACCATCGACCTGTGGGTGGACGAGGAGAACCTGCTGGTCAAGAAGCGTGAGCAGGCGCAGAGCAACAACGGCGCCTACGACTCCACGGTCTTCTACTCGGACTACGGCACCAGCGTGACGGTCACCGAGCCGTCCTCCTCGGACACCGTGGACTTCCAGGACATGCTCCAGCGGTAGAGCCGATTTGCCTGGCCGCGGCCCGTTCGCGTAAGCTCCCACAGAAGCCAAAGACCGCTGGTTGTCGCCGTGTCCCGCAAGGGATCCGGTGGCTGAAGGATCCGCTAGCCGCGGGCGACCTGCGTAGGTGACTGTGGTTGTACTCCCGAACGGGCCGTGGGTCCGGGTCGGTCGAGTTACGCCCCGTGCGCCTGCGCCGGGGCGTTTTCGCGTTGTCTCAGTCTCCTTCCTTCAGGCCGAAGCGGTCCTCATCACCCGGAAGGAGGCCGAGGCTCATGGCGAGTCCTGACAAGGTCGCAGCCGTCGACGAGATGCGGGAGAAGTTCCGCAACGCGAACGCGGCCGTTGTGACCGCGTACACCGGTCTCACCGTTGCGCAGCTGAAGGAGCTGCGCCGTTCGCTCGGTGAGAACGCTCAGTACCGTGTGGTGAAGAACACGCTGACCAAGATCGCGGCCAACGAGGCCGGGATCAACCAGCTCGACGACCTGTTCTCGGGTTCGTCGGCCGTCGCCTTCGTGACCGGTGACCCGGTCGAGGCGGCGAAGGGTCTCCGTGACTTCGCCAAGGACAACCCCGCTCTCGTCATCAAGGGCGGTGTCCTTGACGGTAAGGCGCTGTCCGCCGACGAGATCAAGAAGCTCGCGGACCTCGAGTCCCGTGAGGTGCTGCTCGCCAAGCTGGCGGGTGCGATGAAGGCCAAGCAGTCCCAGGCTGCCGCGCTCTTCCAGGCCCCGCTGTCGAAGTTCGTCCGGACCGCCGAGGCGCTCCGGCAGAAGCAGGCCGAGCAGGGCGGTGCCGACACCCCGGCTCCCGCCGAGGCCGAGGCCGCCGAGTAATCAGGCCCCGGTCGCAGCGGGCCCGGAAGCCCGCCGACATGTACATCCGGCACCACCTGCCGAATTAGTGGAAGGACCGCCATCATGGCGAAGCTCAGCCAGGAAGACCTGCTCGCGCAGTTCGAGGAGATGACCCTCATCGAGCTCTCCGAGTTCGTGAAGGCGTTCGAGGAGAAGTTCGACGTCACCGCCGCCGCCCCGGCCGCCGTGGTCGCCGCCGCTCCGGGTGCCCCGGGCGCCGCTGCCCCGGCCGAGGAGGAGAAGGACGAGTTCGACGTCATCCTCACCGGCGCCGGCGACAAGAAGATCCAGGTCATCAAGGTCGTGCGTGAGCTGACCTCCCTGGGTCTGAAGGAGGCCAAGGACCTCGTCGACGGCACCCCGAAGCCGGTCCTCGAGAAGGTCAACAAGGAGCAGGCCGACAAGGCCGCCGAGTCCCTCAAGGGCGCCGGCGCCTCCGTCGAGGTCAAGTGACCCCTCGAGGTCGACTGACCTCGCGGCCCGCCGCCACACGCCGGTAGGACGTCCGGCGGCGCGGCCCGGTTCCACGCCAGGGGCGATCACCCGTTCGGGTGGTCGCCCTTCGGCGTTCCCGTGACGGTTACATTGCCTTATGGGCTTGTGGAGGTAGGGTGATCTTCGTTGCCCGTCGCCACGCCCTGTGACGATCTCGCCGGAGTGGGGGGCCTTGACGAACGGCACGCAGCGCGCAATTCTCAGGACGCGACGTCACACCGATCCGAAAGTCCGAGGCATGGATCGTCGGCGAAGCGGGCAGTATCGATATGCGCATCGACAGCGCGGGCTGCCGACAGGGCGTGAGAAGACAACGAGGGGCGCGCCCCCTCACCGGAGGGAGAGATTGGCACTGCCGGTCTCAGAAACTCGGCGCTGGACATCAGTGTGCCAAGTGGCTACACTGACCCTTTGCGCTGCCTGTTAGCTGCTCCCTGCCCGTCACCAGGGGCATACCTACCTTCGAGCACTACCGATGAAGACTCCCTGACCTGGGATTTCATCCATGGGCTCTCGGTGGGACCGGTACGCGCGTAGTGAGTCCGAGCCCTCGGAAGGACCCCCTCTTGGCCGCCTCGCGCAACGCCTCGACTGCCAATACGAACAATGGCGCCAGCACCGCCCCGCTGCGCATCTCCTTTGCGAAGATCAAGGAGCCTCTCGAGGTTCCGAACCTGCTCGCGCTGCAGACCGAGAGCTTCGATTGGCTGCTCGGCAATGCGGCGTGGAAGGCTCGCGTCGAGGCTGCGCTGGACAGCGGTCAGGACGTCCCCACCAAGTCCGGTCTGGAAGAGATCTTCGAGGAGATCTCCCCGATCGAGGACTTCTCCGGGTCGATGTCCCTGACCTTCCGTGATCACCGTTTCGAGCCGCCGAAGAACTCGATCGACGAGTGCAAGGAGCGTGACTTCACCTACGCCGCTCCGCTCTTCGTCACGGCCGAGTTCACCAACAATGAGACCGGTGAGATCAAGTCCCAGACGGTCTTCATGGGCGACTTCCCGCTCATGACCGACAAGGGCACCTTCTGCATCAACGGCACCGAGCGTGTCGTCGTCTCGCAGCTGGTCCGCTCGCCGGGTGTTTACTTCGACTCCTCCATCGACAAGACGTCCGACAAGGACATCTTCTCGGTCAAGGTCATCCCCTCCCGTGGTGCCTGGCTGGAGATGGAGATCGACAAGCGCGACATGGTCGGTGTCCGTATCGACCGCAAGCGCAAGCAGTCCGTCACCGTCCTCCTGAAGGCGCTCGGCTGGACCACCGAGCAGATCCTCGAGGAGTTCGGCGAGTACGAGTCCATGCGCGCCACCCTGGAGAAGGACCACACCCAGGGCCAGGACGACGCGCTGCTCGACATCTACCGCAAGCTGCGCCCGGGCGAGCCCCCCACGCGGGAGGCCGCGCAGACGCTGCTGGAGAACCTCTACTTCAACCCGAAGCGCTACGACCTGGCGAAGGTCGGCCGCTACAAGGTCAACAAGAAGCTGGGCGCGGCCGCTCCGCTGGACGCGGGCGTCCTGACGGTCGAGGACATCATCGCCTCGATCAAGTACCTGGTGAAGCTGCACGCCGGTGAGACCGAGACCGTCGGGGACAACGGCCAGTCCGTGGTCGTCGAGACCGACGACATCGACCACTTCGGCAACCGCCGCATCCGTAATGTCGGCGAGCTGATCCAGAACCAGGTCCGCACGGGTCTGGCGCGTATGGAGCGCGTCGTCCGCGAGCGCATGACCACTCAGGACGTCGAGGCGATCACGCCGCAGACCCTGATCAACATCCGGCCGGTCGTCGCCTCCATCAAGGAGTTCTTCGGCACCAGCCAGCTGTCCCAGTTCATGGACCAGACGAACCCGCTGTCGGGTCTGACCCACAAGCGCCGGCTGAACGCGCTCGGCCCCGGTGGTCTCTCCCGTGAGCGGGCGGGCTTCGAGGTCCGTGACGTGCACCCGTCGCACTACGGCCGCATGTGCCCGATCGAGACGCCCGAAGGCCCGAACATCGGTCTGATCGGCTCGCTCGCCTCGTACGGCCGGGTCAACGCGTTCGGTTTCATCGAGACCCCGTACCGCAAGGTGGTCGACGGTGTCGTCACCGACGAGGTGCACTACCTGACGGCCGACGAGGAGGACCGCTTCGTCATCGCGCAGGCCAACGCGCCGCTGACGAACGACCTCCACTTCGCCGAGAACCGCGTCCTGGTCCGCCGCCGTGGCGGTGAGGTCGACTACATCCCCGGTGACGACGTCGACTACATGGACGTCTCGCCGCGCCAGATGGTGTCGGTCGCGACCGCGATGATCCCGTTCCTGGAGCACGACGACGCCAACCGCGCGCTCATGGGCTCGAACATGATGCGCCAGGCCGTGCCGCTGATCAAGGCGGAGTCCCCGCTGGTCGGCACCGGCATGGAGTACCGCTGCGCGGTCGACGCCGGTGACGTCATCAAGGCCGAGAAGGACGGTGTCGTCCAGGAGGTCTCCGCCGACTACGTGACGGTGGCCAACGACGACGGCACCTACACCACCTACCGGGTGGCCAAGTTCTCCCGCTCCAACCAGGGCACCTCCTTCAACCAGAAGGTCGTCGTGGACGAGGGCGCCCGGGTGGTCGCCGGCCAGGTGCTGGCCGACGGTCCGTCCACCGAGGACGGCGAGATGGCGCTCGGCAAGAACCTCCTGGTGGCGTTCATGCCGTGGGAGGGCCACAACTACGAGGACGCGATCATCCTCAGCCAGCGTCTGGTGCAGGACGACGTCCTCTCCTCGATCCACATCGAGGAGCACGAGGTCGACGCCCGGGACACCAAGCTGGGCCCCGAGGAGATCACCCGGGACATCCCGAACGTCTCCGAGGAGGTCCTGGCCGACCTCGACGAGCGCGGCATCATCCGCATCGGCGCCGAGGTCATCGCCGGGGACATCCTGGTCGGCAAGGTCACCCCGAAGGGTGAGACCGAGCTGACCCCGGAGGAGCGCCTGCTGCGCGCGATCTTCGGTGAGAAGGCCCGTGAGGTCCGTGACACCTCGCTGAAGGTGCCGCACGGTGAGACCGGCAAGGTCATCGGCGTGCGCGTCTTCGACCGCGAGGAGGGCGACGAGCTGCCGCCGGGCGTGAACCAGCTGGTCCGCGTCTACGTGGCGCAGAAGCGCAAGATCACCGACGGTGACAAGCTCGCCGGCCGCCACGGCAACAAGGGCGTCATCTCCAAGATCCTTCCGGTCGAGGACATGCCGTTCCTGGAGGACGGCACCCCGGTCGACATCATCCTCAACCCGCTGGGTGTCCCGTCCCGAATGAACCCGGGGCAGGTCCTGGAGATCCACCTCGGCTGGCTGGCCTCCCGCGGCTGGAAGGTCGAGGGCTCCGAGGAGTGGATGGAGCGGCTGCGGGCGATCGGTGCCGACGAGGTCCAGCCCGGTACCAACGTCGCGACCCCGGTCTTCGACGGCGCCCGCGAGGACGAGCTGGCCGGCCTGTTCGAGCACACCGTGCCGAACCGGGACGGCGACCGCCTGGTCCAGCCCTCCGGCAAGGCCCGGCTGTTCGACGGCCGCTCCGGCGAGCCGTTCCCGGACCCGATCTCGGTCGGCTACATGTACATCCTCAAGCTGCACCACCTGGTGGACGACAAGCTGCACGCCCGGTCCACCGGTCCGTACTCGATGATCACCCAGCAGCCGCTGGGTGGTAAGGCTCAGTTCGGTGGCCAGCGCTTCGGCGAAATGGAGGTGTGGGCGCTGGAGGCTTACGGCGCCGCGTACGCCCTCCAGGAGCTGCTGACCATCAAGTCCGACGACGTGACCGGCCGCGTGAAGGTCTACGAGGCCATCGTCAAGGGCGAGAACATTCCCGAGCCCGGCATCCCCGAGTCCTTCAAGGTGCTCATCAAGGAGATGCAGTCCCTGTGCCTCAACGTGGAGGTGCTGTCGTCCGACGGCATGTCCATCGAGATGCGCGACACCGACGAGGACGTCTTCCGCGCTGCGGAGGAGCTCGGTATCGACCTGTCCCGGCGCGAGCCGAGCAGCGTCGAAGAGGTCTGACGGGTCTGGCCGGGGTACTCGCCACAGAGCGCCCCGGCCTCTCCCCGGACCCCCAGTCAGACCCGAAGACACGACCCTGAAAGAGGGATTGACGACAAGTGCTCGACGTCAACTTCTTCGACGAGCTGCGGATCGGCCTCGCCACCGCTGATGACATCCGTCAGTGGTCCCACGGTGAGGTCAAGAAGCCGGAAACCATCAACTACCGCACCCTCAAGCCCGAAAAGGACGGACTCTTCTGCGAGAAGATCTTCGGTCCGACCCGGGACTGGGAGTGCTACTGCGGGAAGTACAAGCGCGTCCGCTTCAAGGGCATCATCTGTGAGCGCTGCGGTGTCGAGGTCACCCGCGCCAAGGTGCGCCGTGAGCGGATGGGCCACATCGAGCTGGCCGCTCCCGTCACCCACATCTGGTACTTCAAGGGCGTGCCCAGCCGTCTGGGCTACCTGCTCGACCTCGCCCCGAAGGACCTCGAGAAGGTCATCTACTTCGCCGCCTACATGATCACGTGGGTGGACGAGGAGCGCCGCACGCGCGACCTGCCCTCGCTGGAGGCCCATGTCTCCGTCGAGCGCCAGCAGATCGAGCAGCGCCGCGACGCCGACCTCGAGGCCCGCGCCAAGAAGCTGGAGGCGGACCTCGCCGAGCTCGAGGCCGAGGGCGCCAAGGCCGATGTGCGCCGTAAGGTGCGCGAGGGCGCCGAGCGCGAGATGAAGCAGCTGCGCGACCGCGCCCAGCGCGAGATCGACCGTCTCGACGAGGTGTGGAACCGCTTCAAGAACCTCAAGGTCCAGGACCTGGAGGGCGATGAGCTGCTCTACCGCGAGCTGCGTGACCGCTTCGGCACGTACTTCATGGGCGGCATGGGCGCCGCGGCGCTGCAGAAGCGCCTGGAGTCCTTCGACCTCGACGAGGAGGCCGAGAAGCTCCGCGAGATCATCCGGACCGGCAAGGGCCAGAAGAAGACCCGTGCGCTCAAGCGCCTCAAGGTCGTCTCCGCCTTCCTGCAGACCCGGAACAGCCCCAACGGCATGGTGCTGGACTGCATCCCGGTGATCCCGCCGGACCTGCGTCCGATGGTGCAGCTGGACGGTGGCCGCTTCGCGACCTCCGACCTGAACGACCTGTACCGCCGTGTGATCAACCGGAACAACCGGCTGAAGAGGCTCCTGGACCTCGGCGCCCCGGAGATCATCGTCAACAACGAGAAGCGCATGCTTCAGGAGGCTGTTGACGCCCTCTTCGACAACGGCCGCCGCGGCCGCCCGGTCACCGGCCCCGGTAACCGTCCGCTGAAGTCCCTCAGCGACATGCTGAAGGGTAAGCAGGGCCGGTTCCGTCAGAACCTGCTCGGTAAGCGCGTCGACTACTCGGCCCGTTCGGTCATCGTCGTCGGCCCGCAGCTCAAGCTGCACCAGTGCGGTCTGCCCAAGGCCATGGCGCTGGAGCTCTTCAAGCCGTTCGTGATGAAGCGCCTGGTGGACCTGAACCACGCGCAGAACATCAAGTCGGCCAAGCGCATGGTCGAGCGCGGCCGCACGGTCGTGTACGACGTGCTCGAAGAGGTCATCGCCGAGCACCCGGTGCTGCTGAACCGTGCGCCCACCCTGCACCGCCTCGGTATCCAGGCGTTCGAGCCGCAGCTGGTCGAGGGCAAGGCCATTCAGATTCACCCGCTCGTCTGCACCGCGTTCAACGCGGACTTCGACGGTGACCAGATGGCCGTGCACCTGCCGCTGTCCGCGGAGGCGCAGGCCGAGGCCCGCATCCTGATGCTGTCCTCGAACAACATCCTCAAGCCGGCCGACGGCCGTCCGGTGACCATGCCGACCCAGGACATGGTGCTGGGCCTGTTCTTCCTCACCACCGATGAGGAGGAGCGCGAGGTCAAGGGCGAGGGCCGGTCCTTCGGCTCGGTCGCCGAGGCGATCATGGCGTTCGACGCCCGGGAGCTCTCGCTCCAGGCGAAGATCGACATCCGCTTCCCCGTAGGCACCGTCCCGCCCCGTGGCTGGACCCCGCCGGTGGCCGAGGAGGGTGAGCCTGCCTGGCAGCCCGGTGACAGCTTCCGGCTGCGCACCACGCTGGGCCGCGCGCTCTTCAACGAGCTGCTGCCCGAGGACTACCCGTTCGTCGACTACTCGGTGGGCAAGAAGCAGCTCTCCGAGATCGTCAACGACCTCGCCGAGCGCTACCCCAAGGTCATCGTCGCGGCGACGCTGGACAACCTGAAGGCGGCCGGTTTCCACTGGGCCACCCGCTCCGGTGTCACCGTCGCCATCTCCGACGTGGTCGTGCCCGAGGCCAAGAAGTCCATCATCGAGGGCTACGAGGCGCAGGACGAGAAGGTCCAGAAGCAGTACGAGCGCGGTCTGATCACCAAGGACGAGCGCACCCAGGAGCTGATCGCGATCTGGACCAAGGCGACCAACGAGGTCGCCGAGGCGATGAACGCGAACTTCCCGAAGACCAATCCGATCTTCATGATGGTCAACTCGGGCGCGCGCGGAAACATGATGCAGATGCGTCAGATCGCCGGTATGCGTGGTCTGGTGTCCAACGCGAAGAACGAGACCATCCCGCGGCCGATCAAGGCGTCGTTCCGTGAGGGTCTCTCCGTGCTGGAGTACTTCATCTCCACCCACGGTGCCCGTAAGGGTCTCGCCGACACCGCCCTGCGTACCGCCGACTCGGGTTACCTGACCCGTCGTCTGGTGGACGTCTCGCAGGACGTGATCATTCGCGAGGAGGACTGCGGCACCGACCGCGGCCTCAAGCTGGCGATCGCGACCACGGGCGCGGACGGCGTGCTGCGCAAGACGGAGGACGTCGAGACCAGCGTGTACGCGCGCTGCCTCGCCGAGGACATCGTCGTGGACGGGAAGGTCCTGGCCCCGGCCGGCACCGACCTGGGCGATGTGCTCATCGACGAGCTGGTCCGCCACGGCGTGGAGACGGTCAAGACCCGCTCGGTGCTCACCTGCGAGTCCGCCGTCGGCACCTGCGCCATGTGCTACGGCCGCTCGCTGGCGACCGGCAAGCTGGTGGACATCGGCGAGGCGGTCGGCATCATCGCCGCCCAGTCCATCGGTGAGCCCGGCACCCAGCTGACGATGCGTACCTTCCACACCGGTGGTGTGGCCGGTGACGACATCACCCAGGGTCTGCCGCGTGTCGTCGAGCTCTTCGAGGCCCGTACGCCCAAGGGCGTCGCCCCGATCTCGGAGGCGGCCGGCCGCGTCCGGATCGAGGAGACCGAGAAGACCAAGAAGCTCGTCGTCACCCCGGACGACGGCTCCGACGAGACGTCCTACGGCGTCTCCAAGCGAGCCCGTCTGCTGGTGGGCGAGGGCGACCACGTCGAGGTCGGCCAGCCGCTGACCGTGGGTGCCGTCAACCCGCACGACGTGCTGCGCATCCTCGGCCAGCGCGCCGTCCAGGTGCACCTGGTGGGCGAGGTCCAGAAGGTCTACAACTCGCAGGGTGTGTCGATCCACGACAAGCACATCGAGATCATCATCCGGCAGATGCTGCGCCGTGTGACGATCATCGAGTCCGGCGACGCCGAGCTGCTGCCGGGCGAGCTCGTGGAGCGCTCGCGCTTCGAGGGCGAGAACCGTCGTGTGGTCCAGGAAGGCGGCCACCCGGCCTCCGGCCGTCCGCAGCTGATGGGTATCACCAAGGCATCGCTGGCGACCGAGTCCTGGCTGTCGGCGGCGTCCTTCCAGGAGACGACCCGGGTGCTCACCGACGCGGCGATCAACGCCAAGTCGGACTCCCTGATCGGCCTCAAGGAGAACGTGATCATCGGTAAGCTCATCCCGGCCGGTACGGGCCTGTCCCGTTACCGCAACATCCGGGTCGAGCCGACCGAGGAGGCGAAGGCCGCGATGTACTCGGCCGTCGGCTACGACGACATCGACTACTCGCCCTTCGGCACGGGCTCCGGCCAGGCGGTTCCGCTGGAGGACTACGACTACGGTCCGTACAACCAGTAGGTCCGCGGACGGCTGGTCAACGTTCACAGGGCGGTCACCCCATGGCGGGGGTGGCCGCCCTGCGGCTATGCTCCGGGTTGGTGTGTCCAGCGCGTGTGCATTTGTTTTGACCGGAGCCGATGCTATAGGTACGCTCTGACCTTGTGCCTGGGGTGTCCCTGGGCTCCTGTGCGCGCTTCCAGACCGCTCGGGGGCCCGAGGTGTCGACACCAACAATCTGCACTCTCTGACTTTCGCAGAGGGCTGCGGTGCGCGACACACCCGACCGCGTGGGTCGGAGAAACTCCAGGTTAGCTTTACCGAGACTGGCACACAGAAACCGGAGAAACGGTGCCTACGATCCAGCAGCTGGTCCGCAAGGGCCGCCAGGACAAGGTCGAGAAGAACAAGACCCCCGCCCTCGCGGGGTCGCCGCAGCGCCGTGGCACATGCACCCGTGTGTTCACCACGACGCCGAAGAAGCCGAACTCGGCGCTCCGCAAGGTCGCGCGTGTCCGGCTGAGCAGTGGGATCGAGGTCACCGCCTACGTCCCGGGTGAGGGGCACAACCTGCAGGAGCACTCCATCGTGCTCGTGCGCGGCGGTCGTGTGAAGGACCTGCCGGGTGTTCGTTACAAGATCATCCGCGGCTCCCTCGACACGCAGGGCGTCAAGAACCGCAAGCAGGCTCGCAGCCGCTACGGCGCCAAGAAGGAGAAGTAAGAATGCCTCGTAAGGGCCCCGCCCCGAAGCGCCCGGTCATCATCGACCCGGTCTACAACTCTCCTCTGGTGACCTCCCTCATCAACAAGGTGCTGCTGAACGGCAAGCGCTCCACCGCCGAGCGCATCGTCTACGGCGCGATGGAAGGTCTGCGGGACAAGACCGGCAACGACCCGGTCATCACCCTCAAGCGCGCGCTGGAGAACGTGAAGCCGACCCTCGAGGTCCGCTCCCGTCGTGTCGGTGGCGCCACCTACCAGGTGCCGGTCGAGGTCCGTCCCGGCCGCTCCTCCACCCTCGCCCTGCGTTGGCTCGTGGGCTACTCGCGCGCGCGTCGTGAGAAGACCATGACCGAGCGGCTCATGAACGAGCTGCTGGACGCCAGCAATGGTCTGGGTGCCTCCGTCAAGCGGCGTGAGGACACCCACAAGATGGCCGAGTCCAACAAGGCCTTCGCGCACTACCGCTGGTAGTCGCTACCCCATCGAGAACCGAGAGAAGACTGAGCCATATGGCCACCACTTCACTTGACCTGGCCAAGGTCCGCAACATTGGGATCATGGCCCACATCGACGCGGGCAAGACGACCACCACCGAGCGGATCCTGTTCTACACCGGCGTGAGCTACAAGATCGGTGAAGTCCACGACGGCGCTGCCACCATGGACTGGATGGAGCAGGAGCAGGAGCGCGGCATCACGATCACGTCGGCCGCGACGACTTGTCACTGGCCGCTTGAGAACGTCGATCACACCATCAACATCATCGACACCCCGGGCCACGTCGACTTCACCGTCGAGGTGGAGCGTTCGCTGCGCGTCCTCGACGGTGCCGTGACCGTGTTCGATGGCGTCGCCGGTGTGGAGCCGCAGTCCGAGACGGTGTGGCGTCAGGCGGACCGCTACGGCGTTCCGCGTATCTGCTTCGTCAACAAGCTCGACCGCACCGGTGCTGAGTTCCACCGCTGCGTCGACATGATCACGGACCGCCTGGGCGCGACTCCGCTGGTCATGCAGCTCCCGATCGGCACCGAGGCCGACTTCAAGGGCGTGGTCGACCTCGTCCGGATGAAGGCGCTGGTCTGGTCCGCCGAGGCGACCAAGGGCGAGATGTACGACACCGTCGACATCCCGGACACCCACAAGGAAGCCGCCGACGAGTGGCGCGGCAAGCTGCTCGAGGCCGTCGCCGAGAACGACGAGGAGATGATGGAGCTGTACCTGGAGGGCGAGGAGCCCTCCGAGGAGCAGCTGTACGCGGCGATCCGCCGCATCACCATCGCCTCCGGCAAGGGCGGCGGCACCACCGTCACCCCCGTGTTCTGCGGCACCGCGTTCAAGAACAAGGGTGTGCAGCCGCTGCTCGACGCGGTCGTCCGCTACCTGCCGTCGCCGATCGACATCGAGGCGATCGAGGGCCACGCGGTCAGCGACCCCGACGAGGTCATCAAGCGCAAGCCGTCCGAGGACGAGCCGCTGTCGGTCCTGGCGTTCAAGATCGCGAGCGACCCGCACCTGGGCAAGCTCACCTTCATCCGGGTCTACTCGGGCCGTCTCGAGTCCGGCTCGCAGGTCCTGAACTCGGTGAAGGGCAAGAAGGAGCGCATCGGCAAGATCTACCGGATGCACGCGAACAAGCGTGAGGAGATCGACTCGGTGGGTGCCGGCGACATCGTCGCCGTCATGGGTCTGAAGCAGACCACCACCGGTGAGACCCTCTGCGACGCGTCGAACCCGGTGATCCTGGAGTCGATGGACTTCCCGGCCCCGGTCATCGAGGTGGCCATCGAGCCCAAGTCCAAGGGTGACCAGGAGAAGCTGGCCGTCGCGATCCAGCGGCTTGCCGAGGAGGACCCGTCCTTCCGCGTCAAGACCGACGAGGAGACCGGCCAGACCATCATCTCCGGCATGGGCGAGCTCCACCTCGACGTGCTGGTCGACCGGATGAAGCGCGAGTTCAAGGTCGAGGCCAACGTCGGCAAGCCGCAGGTGGCCTACCGCGAGACGCTGCGCAAGGCGGTCGAGCGGTACGACTACACGCACAAGAAGCAGACTGGTGGTTCCGGCCAGTTCGCGAAGGTGCAGATCGCGCTGGAGCCGCTCGAGGGCGATGGCTACGAGTTCGAGAACAAGGTCACCGGTGGCCGCATCCCGCGGGAGTACATCCCGTCGGTGGACGCGGGCTGCCAGGAGGCCATGGAGTTCGGCGTGCTCGCGGGCTACCCGCTGACCGGTGTGAAGGTCACTCTGCTCGACGGTGGCTACCACGAGGTCGACTCGTCCGAGATGGCGTTCAAGATCGCCGGTTCGATGGCCTTCAAGGAGGCCGCCCGCAAGGCCAGCCCGGCCCTGCTCGAGCCGATGATGAAGGTCGAGGTCACCACGCCCGAGGACTATATGGGTGACGTGATCGGCGACATCAACTCCCGTCGCGGGCAGATCCAGTCCATGGAGGACCGGAGCGGCGCCAAGCTGGTCACCGGCCTGGTTCCGCTGTCGGAGATGTTCGGCTACGTGGGCGACCTGCGCAGCAAGACGTCCGGCCGCGCCAGCTACTCCATGCAGTTCGACTCCTACGCCGAGGTTCCGCGGAACGTCGCCGAGGAGATCATCGCGAAGGCCAAGGGCGAGTAAGGCGGGTTCATCCGCATTTCTCACCCTTTAGGCTGGAAGCACAAGGCATCGGGGCATTACGTCGTGGAGCGCGTCCACCGCGTTCCATGACGGGCCCCGGCCGCCGGCCCCCATACGAATACGGCGAAGGGCATCCCCCTCGGGGTCCTGGCCGGTTCGGTAAGACCACCTGAACCCATCCGCAAAGCGTGGATGCGTACAGAACCACTCCACAGGAGGACCCCAGTGGCGAAGGCGAAGTTCGAGCGGACTAAGCCGCACGTCAACATCGGCACCATCGGTCACATCGACCACGGTAAGACCACGCTTACCGCTGCGATCACCAAGGTGCTGCACGACGCGTACCCGGACCTGAACGAGGCCTCGGCCTTCGACCAGATCGACAAGGCTCCTGAGGAGCGCCAGCGCGGTATTACGATCTCCATCGCGCACGTCGAGTACCAGACCGAGTCGCGTCACTACGCGCACGTTGACTGCCCCGGTCACGCGGACTACATCAAGAACATGATCACCGGTGCGGCGCAGATGGACGGCGCCATCCTCGTGGTCGCCGCCACCGACGGCCCGATGCCGCAGACCAAGGAGCACGTGCTCCTGGCCCGCCAGGTCGGCGTGCCGTACATCGTTGTCGCCCTGAACAAGGCCGACATGGTGGACGACGAGGAGATCCTGGAGCTCGTCGAGCTCGAGGTCCGCGAGCTGCTCTCCGAGTACGAGTTCCCGGGCGACGAGGTTCCGGTCGTCAAGGTCTCGGCGCTCAAGGCGCTCGAGGGCGACGCCGAGTGGGGCCAGTCCGTCCTCGACCTGATGAAGGCCGTCGACGAGTCGATCCCGCAGCCGGAGCGCGACGTCGACAAGCCGTTCCTGATGCCGATCGAGGACGTCTTCACCATCACCGGTCGCGGTACGGTCGTCACCGGCCGTATCGAGCGCGGTGTGCTGAAGGTCAACGAGAACGTCGACATCATCGGCATCAAGCAGGAGAAGACCTCGACCACCGTCACCGGTATCGAGATGTTCCGCAAGCTGCTCGATGAGGGCCAGGCCGGTGAGAACGTCGGTCTGCTGCTCCGCGGCATCAAGCGTGAGGACGTCGAGCGCGGCCAGGTCATCATCAAGCCGGGCTCGGTCACCCCGCACACCGAGTTCGAGGCCCAGGCGTACATCCTGTCCAAGGACGAGGGTGGCCGCCACACGCCGTTCTTCAACAACTACCGTCCGCAGTTCTACTTCCGTACCACGGACGTGACGGGCGTTGTGACCCTCCCCGAGGGCACCGAGATGGTCATGCCGGGCGACAACACCGAGATGTCCGTCCAGCTGATCCAGCCGGTCGCCATGGAGGAGGGCCTGAAGTTCGCCATCCGTGAGGGTGGCCGGACCGTCGGCGCCGGCCAGGTCACCAAGATCGTCAAGTGACCTGACGCTCCCCGGAGCAAAGAGCCCCATTCGCTTCTTGCGGGTGGGGCTCTTTCGTATGTGGGTACCCGGCCGTCCACATCGAAGCCGCGTTCGACTTCGGGAGCGAAGAGATGATGACCAATGGCAAAATCGCGGTCGCGGTCGTGGGGGGCTACCTCCTCGGGCGGACGAAGAAGGCGAAACTGGCTGTCGGGCTGGGCATGTTGCTGGCCGGTAAGAAGATCACGCTGGATCCGCAGCAACTGAAGAAGTCCCTCGCCCAGGCGCCGCTGCTGAGCGGCCTCAACTCGGAAGCGCGCAAGGAGCTTGCCGACGCCACGCGGCAGGCCGCGACCAAGGCCGTCTCCGACCGGGTGAGCGGCCTCGCCGATTCGCTGCACGAGCGCACGGCGCTGCTGCGCGGCGAAGGCGGGGACGAAGGCGAGGAGGCCGAAGCCGGGGACGAGAGGGGCCGGGGCGAGGGCGAGGAGCCCGCCGAGGGGCCGGACGACGAGGTGGAACCCGAGCCGAAGCGGAAACCGAAGCCGCCGAGGGCTCCGCGCAAGGCGGCGGCCAAGGCCCCGGCCCGCCCGGCGAAGAAGACCGCCGCGTCCGGTTCCGGGACGGCGAAGAAGGCCGCGGCCAAGAAGACCACGGCGAAGAAGACGACAGGGAAGAAGGCCGCGGCGAAGAAGACCGCCAGGACCGCGGGGGGCCGCAATGGCTGACACGCTCGGCAAGCTCAAGGACGACATCGTCAAGAACCCGGCCACCGACCGTCTGAAGGACGAGCTGCGGAACTATGTCCAGGCACGGGCGACCCATGCGATCTCCGGCCTCGGCTCGGGCCTCGCCAAGGGCGCGCAGTCCCTCTCCGAGGGCAAGTCCCCGGGGCAGGCCCTGATGAAGGCCGGTACCTCCCAGCTCAAGGACTCACTCAAGGAGTCGCTGAAGGAGAAGGTCAAAGGGGCCTTCGGCAAGGGCGGACGGGGCAGGAGCGGGGGCGGCAAGTCCAAGAGCGTGACGGTCGTCGAGGACATCGACGTCGGGGTGCCGGTCCGCGAGGCGTACGACCAGTGGACCCAGTTCCAGGAGTTCAGCACCTTCGCCAAGGGGGTCGTCAGCGTCGAGAAGGCCGACGACACCAGCAGCAACTGGAAGGTGAAGGTCGCCAAGTCCACCCGCGGCTGGCGGGCGAACGTCACCGAGCAGGTGCCCGACGAGCGGATCAGCTGGACGACGGAGGGTGCGAAGGGCACCGTCAAGGGCGTCGTCACCTTTCACCCGCTCGGGGACAACCTCACCCGGGTGCTGCTGGTTCTCGAGTACTTCCCCAAGGGCTTCTTCGAGAAGACCGGCAACATCTGGCGCGCGCAGGGCCGGCGGGCCCGGCTCGATCTGAAGCTCTACCGGAAGTTCATCATGATGCGTGGCGAGGCCACGGACGGCTGGCGCGGCGAGATCCGGGACGGCGAGGTCGTGCGGGACCACGAGACGGCCGTGGAGGAGGAAGAGCGCGAGCAGGCCGGCGAGGGCGGCGAGGGCGAGGAGACCGGGGGAGACGCCGATGAGCCGGACGAGGCCGCTGAGGACGCGTACGAGGAGCAATCCGAAGGCGCCGAGCCCGAGGAGTACGACGAGGAGTACGAGGGCGAGCCGGAGGCCGCCGGGGAGCCGGACGAGGCCGAAGAGCCGGAAGAGCCCGAGGAACCCGGGGACGCCGAGGCGTATGAGGAGCCCGAGGAGCCCGAGGAGGAATTCGAGGAGGAACCCGGCCGCCGCACCGCCGCGGCTGGCCGCTGAGCACCCCCGGCGACCACGACCGCCGGACCTGACGGGCCCCGCCCAGACGCAAGACGCCGGGCGGGACCCAGCGGGCGGCGACCGGCCGCTACGCCCGCGAGGTGGGGCGGGGGCGCCAGATCCAGGGGGTGGCGTCGGGGGACAGGCCCACCACGCAGACGCCGTGGTGGCCGTCGTCCGCCAGGAGGGCCGGGGCGGCGACCGGGGTCAGATGGCCGGGGGAGCGCAGCGGCTTGGCGTCCGGGCCGGTGCCGTACTGGACCTGGACCTCCCCGCCCAGGTCGCGGCCGACCAGCAGCAGCGTCTTCGCCTCGCGGCGGCCGGACGGTTCGGCCACGGTGTGGGCGGCGATCGCCCCGTAGCCCTCGAAGTGCCGCACCGTGAGGGAGGTTCCGCCGTGGACGGCGGGAACGGTGGCCGTGGGGGTGCGGTAGACCAGCGCGAGCGTGCCGTCGGGCGCCACCGCGGCGCCC
This sequence comes from Streptomyces yongxingensis, assembly GCF_055597465.1. Classification (NCBI taxonomy): domain Bacteria; kingdom Bacillati; phylum Actinomycetota; class Actinomycetes; order Kitasatosporales; family Streptomycetaceae; genus Streptomyces; species Streptomyces yongxingensis. The sequence continues at coordinate 5,051,580 of NZ_CM145717.1, read as the reverse complement.
AGCGGATCCCCGCCGGGGCGCGGCAGACCGGACGGCGGGCGCAGGGCCACCGGGCCGCCGGCCCACTCCTGGGACCAGTGGTGGACGGTGTCGCGGCCGGGGGCGAGCACATGGACCCGCCCCTGCGCGTCCAGCAGCGCGGTCAGCCCGTCCTGGATCTCGGCGCCGCCGAGCCGCTGCCAGGGACCCCAGCGGCCGCCCGCGTCCCGTACTCGGGTCGCGAGGCCCTTGTCCGCGGTCCGTACGAAGAGGTGCACCCGGCCGTCCGGGGTGGCGACCGCCGCCGGGCAGCCGACCCGGCGGCCGTGCTCGGGGTCGGTCTCGGGGGTGCCGAGGCCGGTCCAGGCGCGGAACGGGCCGTCCGGGCGGCGCTGCTCCAGCACCACGATCTCGCGCAGGTCGCCCGCGCCCTGCCCGGCCAGCGCCGCGAACCGCAGGGCGAACAGCGCCTGCCGCCCCGCGCTGTCCCGCACCGCGGCGAGCGCCGGGGCGAGCGGTCCGCCGCCGAGCCCCCGCGGCGCCCCGAACCGCCCGCTGCCGGGCGCCGTCTCACGCCACCGCACGGCCTGGGTGCCGAGCACGCCGTACGCCACGAGCCGCCCCTGGGCGTCGGTGGTGGGGGCGGGCAGCGAGGTGGGGTAGCGGTAGTGGGTGGAGCGGATCCAGCCCTTGCGGTTTCGCAGCGGGCGCACCCCGCCCTGGCTGTAGTCGCCGCACCCGGCCGCGTTGCCGCAGTCCCAGTCCGGCGCACCGCCGTAGGACTTGATCGCCCGCGCCTTCTGAGCCAGCACCGCGGGCGGCAGATTGTGCGGCCAGCGCTGGTTGTAGTAGCCGCGGAACGCGGTGGTGGTGAAGCGCGGGGCGCTCTTGTCGCGCCGCGTGGACGCGGCCACCCACTGGGCGATCGCCTTCCAGGTGAACAGCGCGACCGGCGTGTGGTCGCGGTGGTCCGAGCAGCCCGGCTGATCGTTGTCCTTGGGGTGCAGGACGTCGTGCACCTGGAAGTCGGGGTCCGGATCGAGCGTGTGGATCAGCGTGGGCCGATAGCGGTCCATGATCCCGGCGAGCACGTCGACCAGTGTCTGATGGCCGTACGAACTGGGGTGCGCCACGGGGGAGCCGGTGGCCAGGAGGGTGCGCATCACGGTGCCCGGGGTGCTCCACAGCGCGGGGATCCGGACGCCGCCGTCCGACAGCATCGCGATGTTGAGGAAGATCAGCCGGGCGCTGCGGGCGCCGTTGGCGAGGGTGTTGGTCTCCGCCGTGACCCCGCCGGGCAGCCGCAGCACCGACCGCTGCCAGGGCGCGAACTGGTTCAGCCCCATCATCTGCGCGTACGCCTGCCGCAGCCCCTGGTGGCGGGAGGCGGAGTACGCCGCCTTGTCGGCGTGGGGGATCGGCGTCCCCGCCTGATGGTTGATCCCCCGGGCCTCACCGGCCGTGACGTACACGCACACCACCGGGACACCGGAGCGCAGCACATGCTCGGCGTCCGGGTTCATGAAGTACAGATCGTCGTCGGGGTGCGCCATGATCTGCAGCAGCAGCGCCCGCTTGTCGCCCACCGTCGAGGTGAACGGCTCCGCCGCCCCCGGCTCACTGGCCCGCGCGGGCTCGGCTGCCGCGCCACGCGAATGTCCGGCCCCGCATCCGGCGATCCCGGTGACCCCGGCGATCCCCATGGCTCCCCCGGCGGTGAGCGCCGCCAGCGCGGCGAGCGTCTGCCTGCGGGTGGTCCGCGCCCCCCGCGATGTCCATCGACTGTTCAATTTGGTGACCCTGTCACTTCGGCAGCGCGTAGTCTCCGGCTGCTCCAAGTGAAGGGACGGTCGGTGATCTTGACAGGTTGTCCGCCGGCCGGGAGGTATCGGTCACAGATCGGACACATCGCCGCCACCAGGCCGACGCATATCGGCCGGGGCCGACTTTCGGCTACGTCAGTCGGCGATCAGCACCCCGAGCACCGCGCCCGGCCGGGGGTGCTCCCCTATGTGTAGCGCGGCAGGTTCTCGGTCGAGACGGTCCACTCGCCGATGGTGATTTCCTCCCCGTAGACGAAGTCCTTTCGGGTCGCGTAGCGAGGACCGTGCGGGGTGGAGTGGATGTCGGACAGTACGGAGCCCTCGCCCGTTCGGGGATCGAAGATCACATACACGGGGATGCCGAGCTGTGGATAATCCCTTGCCTTGCCCACCCAGTCATTGTCCGGATTGGACCGGGACACGACCTCGATGGCGGCGAGGAGCGTATGCGGGTCGAGGGCTCCTTCGACGTCCATGTCCGCCTCGGCGATCACGATGACGTCGGGGTGGCGCAGTACGCCCGAGTTCGGGTCCTCGACGTCCGGTGTGCCGGTATGGGCCAGCAGTCCCTCCGGCATGACCTTCTCCAGCCGACGACTGATACGCGCCGCCGTCAGCTCGTGCGGCCCCCCCGGCGACATCATGTCGTGAACGATCCCTTCCTTGGTGATCTCCAGCTTTCCGGGAACGCTTTCCTGTATCTGCTCGACGATGTCCCGCATGGACTGGTAGCGGAGTGCGTCACGGTCGGCGTGATCCGGGGCGATCGTCATGGCGCTCGCTCCTCTCTCGGGCGGCGGCCGCGTCGGGCGACGGGAAGACCTCGCAGCCATGCTAGCGACACGGATGGTTCGGGCCGTGGACGCGAGCTCACTGTCGACATCGACCTCGCCGCGATCGATCGCATGGAGGCGTTATGACACCGCCGGGCCCTCGATGTACCTGCCTTTCGCGCTGTAGGGCCACTCGTTCGCGACACAGCCCTTGAGCCCGTATATCTGCTGCATCATCACCGGCGCCCGTTTGCCCTTCCCCGGGCAGGTCTCGTGGCCGTGGCCGATGCGGTGGCCGACCTCGTGGTTGACGATCAGCGCCCGGTAGCCGCTGATGGGGCCGGAGAACTCCGGCGAGCCGGTGTTCCAGCGCTTGAGGTTGACCATGATCTGGGTGCCGGCGTCGCAGTTGACCTCGCCGTGGGTGTCCAGGCCCACGGCGCCGCAGATCTCGTCGACCGTGTCCGGAGTGGCGATCTTCACCTCGAAGTCGGAGGGGCCGTCGGCGACCAGCTGGAAGGAGTGCTTGCCGTCGTTGGTCCAGCCGCGCTTGTCGGCGAGGATCGCCGAGATCTCGGCCGCGGCCCGCTTCGCGTCGACGCCGGTGGCCTTCTCCACCATGACCTTGAACCGCCGCAGATCGCTTCCCTCGCCGATCACCGCGCCGGAGGACTTCGCGGTGACGAACTCGCCGGTCGCGGTGGTGGGGGAGCCCGGGGGGCGGGGTCTGGAGGTGGCCGAGATGGCGTCGGGCGGGTGGGCTGCCGGGGCCGTGGCGCGGGCCGCGCCCTTGCCGCCGCCGCCGTCGCCGTCGCGTAACGCGAACACGACCCCGGCGATCAGGGCCGCACCGGCGGCCAGTGCCACCGCCACGTTCCGGGCGCGGGCGCTCCGGGTGGTGCGCCCCCGTCGTCTTGGTGGTGAGGTGGATGGGCCGGGGGTCTGCGCGGTGGAGGTCATGGGGGCGCTTCCAGGGGTGTCAGCGGGGCGGGTGAATCGGCCGCGTGCGCATGCCGCGTGAGCATGTCGGTGCCCCGGAGTGCGAGTGTGTCGTGTGTCCCCTGGAGAGATACGTGTGGGGAGGCGGACCGGTTGGGGCTTGTGACCTGTTGTGCGCGGGGTCACATGGGTGACACCCCGAATCTCACACTCGCACGTGACAGGGTGCCCCGGCCTCCGGTGCCCGCCGAGTTTGAAGCGCGCCCCGCGCGGGGTACGCTTCCGGGCCCCTGATTGGCGTCCGGAGCAGCCGCTATGGCACACTAACCAGGTTGCTCGGTTGAGTGCCGATGCTGCGCGCCTCCCGCCGGGAGGACCGGAAGCGAGTCCCACAGTACTCGTCGCCCCTGATCAGGGGCGGAAGTACGGGAATCTTCCGGGAAGTGTCAGCGGGGCCCCAGCCAGGCGCCCGGTGGGTGACTTTCTCCCCCAGCAACCCCCTTCACCAGGGATCTCCGTGCGGAGATTTATGAGAAGGGCTGCGACACGCCCGACCGCGTGGGTCGGGGGTGAGGTGGAGGAGGACGCGAACGCCATCGGGTCCCAGAGCGTTACGAGAGACAGGACTACGAAGTAGCCATGGCGGGACAGAAGATCCGCATCCGGCTCAAGGCTTACGACCACGAGGTCATCGACTCCTCGGCGAAGAAGATCGTCGAGACGGTGACCCGGACTGGTGCGTCGGTCGCGGGCCCGGTGCCGCTGCCCACAGAGAAGAACGTGTACTGCGTCATCAAGTCGCCGCACAAGTACAAGGACTCGCGCGAGCACTTCGAGATGCGTACGCACAAGCGCCTCATCGACATCCTCGACCCCACGCCGAAGACGGTTGACTCGCTGATGCGTCTCGACCTGCCGGCCGGCGTCGACATCGAGATCAAGCTCTGAGGTGACGCGCGAGATGGCTAAGCAGATCAAGGGCGTCCTGGGCGAGAAGCTCGGCATGACGCAGGTGTGGGACGAGAACAACCGCGTCGTCCCGGTCACCGTCGTCAAGGCCGGTCCCTGCGTCGTTACCCAGGTCCGTACCGCTGACGCGGACGGCTACAGCGCCGTCCAGATCGCCTTCGGCGAGATCGACCCGCGCAAGGTGAACAAGCCGCTCAAGGGTCACTTCGCCAAGGCGGATGTGACCCCGCGCCGCCACCTGGTGGAGCTGCGTACCGCCGACGCCGGTGAGTACACGCTCGGCCAGGAGGTCACGGCCGAGGTGTTCGAGTCCGGTGTCAAGGTCGACGTGACCGGCACCAGCAAGGGCAAGGGCACCGCCGGTGTCATGAAGCGCCACGGCTTCGGCGGCCTCGGCGCCGGCCACGGCACCCAGCGCAAGCACCGCTCGCCGGGCTCCATCGGTGGCTGCGCCACCCCGGGCCGCGTGTTCAAGGGCCTGCGCATGGCCGGCCGCATGGGCAATGAGCGGGTCACCACCCAGAACCTGACCGTCCACGCCGTTGACGCGGAGAAGGGTCTGCTCCTGATCAAGGGAGCGGTTCCTGGTCCGAACGGCGGCCTCGTCCTGGTCCGTACCGCGGCCAAGGGGGCCTGAGGTAACCGATGAGCACCATTGACATCCTTTCGCCGGCAGGCGACAAGGCCGGGACCGTCGAGCTCCCCTCGGAGATCTTCGACGCGCAGGTCAGCGTTCCGCTGATCCACCAGGTCGTCGTCGCCCAGCTGGCCGCTGCCCGCCAGGGCACGCACAAGACCAAGACCCGTGGTGAGGTCCGCGGCGGTGGCAAGAAGCCGTACCGCCAGAAGGGCACCGGCCGCGCGCGCCAGGGCTCGACCCGCGCGCCGCAGTTCGCCGGCGGTGGCGTCGTGCACGGCCCCGTGCCGCGCGACTACAGCCAGCGCACCCCGAAGAAGATGAAGGCCGCCGCGCTGCGCGGTGCCCTCTCCGACCGGGCGCGTCACGAGCGCATTCACGTCGTGACCGGCGTGGTCGACGGTGAGATCTCCACCAAGGCCGCGAAGGCCCTGCTGGGCAAGATCAGCGAGCGCAAGAACGTGCTCCTGGTCGCCGAGCGGAGCGACGAGGCCGCGTGGCTGTCCGCCCGCAACCTGCCCCAGGTGCACATCCTGGAGCCGGGCCAGCTGAACACGTACGACGTGCTCGTCTCCGACGACGTGGTCTTCACCAAGGCCGCCTTCGAGTCCTTCGTGGCTGGTCCCAAGGCCGCTGAGAAGACCGAAGGGAGCGCCGCCTGATGAGTGAGGCGACCGCTGTCACCAGCAAGACCTTCACCGACCCCCGCGACGTCCTCGTCAAGCCGGTGGTCTCGGAGAAGAGCTACGCGCTGCTGGACGAGAACAAGTACACGTTCATCGTCGACCCGCGCGCGAACAAGACCCAGATCAAGCAGGCCGTCGAGGCGGTCTTCTCGGTCAAGGTCACCGGGGTCAACACGATCAACCGCCAGGGCAAGCGCAAGCGCACCCGCACCGGTTTCGGCAAGCGCAAGGACACCAAGCGCGCCATCGTGACCCTCGCCGAGGGCGACCGCATCGACATCTTCGGCGGCCCGGTCTCCTAACGGAGATCGGAACGTCCAGAAGTCCGGAATCTTCCGAGGACTGAGAAATGGGTATCCGCAAGTACAAGCCGACGACCCCGGGCCGTCGTGGCTCCAGCGTCGCCGACTTCGTCGAGATCACGCGGTCCACGCCGGAGAAGTCGCTGGTCCGCCCGCTGCACAGCAAGGGTGGTCGTAACAACGCCGGCCGCATCACGGTCCGCCACCAGGGTGGCGGTCACAAGCGTGCGTACCGCGTGATCGACTTCCGCCGTCACGACAAGGACGGCGTCCCGGCGAAGGTCGCACACATCGAATACGACCCCAACCGCACCGCGCGCATCGCGCTGCTGCACTACGCCGACGGCGAGAAGCGCTACATCCTCGCGCCGCGCGGCCTGACGCAGGGCGACCGGATCGAGAACGGCCCCGGCGCCGACATCAAGCCCGGTAACAACCTCGCGCTGCGCAACATCCCGGTTGGTACCACGCTGCACGCCATCGAGCTGCGGCCCGGCGGCGGCGCGAAGTTCGCCCGCTCCGCGGGTGCCTCCGTGCAGCTGCTGGCGAAGGAGGGCTCCATGGCCCACCTGCGCATGCCGTCCGGTGAGATCCGCCTGGTCGACGTCCGCTGCCGCGCCACCGTCGGCGAGGTCGGCAACGCCGAGCAGTCGAACATCAACTGGGGCAAGGCCGGCCGCATGCGCTGGAAGGGCGTCCGCCCGACCGTTCGTGGTGTGGTCATGAACCCCGTCGACCACCCGCACGGTGGTGGTGAGGGCAAGACCTCCGGTGGTCGCCACCCGGTCTCGCCGTGGGGTCAGAAGGAGGGCCGTACGCGCTCGCCGAAGAAGGCCAGCAACAAGTACATCGTCCGCCGCCGCAAGACGAACAAGAAGCGCTAGGAGCGGGTTTAGATGCCGCGCAGTCTCAAGAAGGGGCCCTTCGTCGACGACCACCTGATCAAGAAGGTGGACACGCAGAACGAAGCAGGCACCAAGAACGTCATCAAGACCTGGTCCCGCCGCTCGATGATCGTCCCGGCCATGCTCGGCCACACGATCGCGGTGCACGACGGCCGCAAGCACGTCCCGGTGTTCGTCACCGAGTCGATGGTCGGCCACAAGCTCGGCGAGTTCGCGCCGACCCGCACCTTCCGCGGCCATGAGAAGGACGACCGCAAGTCGCGTCGTCGCTGATCAGCGGAAAAGACTCATGACAGACACCGAAGGGACAACCATGGAAGCCAGGGCCCAGGCGCGGTACATCCGCGTCACGCCCATGAAGGCCCGCCGCGTGGTGGACCTCATCCGTGGCATGAGTGCCACGGAGGCCCAGGCGGTCCTGCGTTTCGCCCCGCAGGCCGCGAGCGTGCCGGTCGGCAAGGTGCTGGACAGCGCCATCGCCAACGCCGCGCACAACTACGACCACACCGACGCCGACAGCCTCTTCATCTCCGAGGCGTACGTCGACGAGGGCCCGACCCTGAAGCGGTTCCGTCCGCGCGCCCAGGGCCGCGCCTACCGGATCCGCAAGCGGACCAGCCACATCACCGTGGTCGTCAGCAGCAAGGAAGGAACCCGGTAATGGGCCAGAAGGTAAACCCGCACGGGTTCCGGCTCGGCATCACCACCGACTTCAAGTCGCGCTGGTACGCCGACAAGCTGTACAAGGACTACGTCAAGGAAGACGTCGCCATCCGCCGGATGATGACGAAGGGCATGGAGCGCGCCGGTATCTCCAAGGTGGAGATCGAGCGCACCCGTGACCGCGTCCGCGTCGACATCCACACCGCCCGGCCGGGCATCGTCATCGGCCGCCGCGGCGCGGAGGCCGACCGTATCCGTGGCGAGCTGGAGAAGCTGACCGGCAAGCAGGTGCAGCTCAACATCCTCGAGGTGAAGAACCCCGAGGTCGACGCTCAGCTGGTGGCCCAGGCCGTCGCCGAGCAGCTCTCCTCCCGCGTCTCCTTCCGCCGTGCGATGCGCAAGTCGATGCAGAGCTCGATGAAGGCCGGCGCCAAGGGCATCAAGATCCAGTGTGGTGGCCGTCTCGGCGGCGCCGAGATGTCCCGCTCGGAGTTCTACCGCGAGGGCCGCGTGCCCCTGCACACGCTCCGCGCGAACGTCGACTACGGCTTCTTCGAGGCCAAGACCACCTTCGGCCGCATCGGCGTCAAGGTGTGGATCTACAAGGGCGACGTGAAGAACATCGCCGAGGTCCGCGCCGAGAACGCCGCCGCCCGCGCCGGCAACCGCCCGTCGCGTGGTGGCAGCGACCGCCCGCAGCGCCGTGGCGGCGAGCGCGGTGGCCGCGGCCGTAAGCCGCAGCAGTCCGCCGCGGCCGCCGAGGCCAACAAGGCCGAGGCGCCCGCCGCTCCGGCGGCCGAGCCCAGCGCAGCCGGAAAGGAGAGCTGACCCCATGCTGATCCCTCGCAGGGTCAAGCACCGCAAGCAGCACCACCCCAAGCGGTCCGGCATGGCCAAGGGCGGTACGGAGCTGGCGTTCGGCGAGTACGGCATCCAGGCCGTCACCCCGGCGTACGTCACCAACCGTCAGATCGAGGCCGCTCGTATCGCGATGACCCGCCACATCAAGCGTGGCGGCAAGGTCTGGATCAACATCTACCCGGACCGTCCGCTGACGAAGAAGCCTGCCGAGACCCGCATGGGTTCCGGTAAGGGTTCGCCGGAGTGGTGGGTCGCGAACGTCAAGCCCGGTCGGGTGATGTTCGAGCTGTCCTACCCGAACGAGAAGACTGCGCGTGAGGCGCTCACCCGCGCTGCTCACAAGCTCCCGATGAAGTGCCGGATCGTTCGGCGCGAGGCAGGTGAGTCGTGATGGCGGCCGGTACCAAGGCGTCCGAGCTGCGTGAGCTGAACAACGAGGACCTCGTTGGCAAGCTGCGTGAGGCCAAGGAAGAGCTGTTCAACCTCCGCTTCCAGGCGGCGACCGGACAGCTCGAGAACCACGGCCGGCTGAAGGCCGTCCGCAAGGACATCGCCCGGATCTACACCCTGATGCGGGAGCGCGAGCTCGGCATCGAGACGGTGGAGAGCGCCTGATGAGCGAGACGAATGTGACTGAGAACGCAACGCAGAACCGCGGCTTCCGCAAGACCCGTGAGGGTCTGGTCGTCAGCGACAAGATGGACAAGACCGTCGTCGTCGCCGTCGAGGACCGCGTCAAGCACGCGCTGTACGGCAAGGTCATCCGCCGTACCAACAAGCTCAAGGCGCACGACGAGCAGAACGCCGCGGGTGTCGGCGACCGCGTCCTCCTGATGGAGACCCGGCCGCTGTCCGCGACCAAGCGCTGGCGCGTCGTCGAGATCCTCGAGAAGGCCAAGTAACCCCCTGAGGACAGCAGTCCTCAGGCCAGTTCCGCCAGGCTCGGCGGGGGCCCGGACCAGGGCCCCCGCCGGGAACCGGCAGACGATCAGGAGATAGACGTGATCCAGCAGGAGTCGCGACTGCGCGTCGCCGACAACACGGGCGCGAAGGAGATCCTTTGCATCCGTGTTCTCGGTGGCTCCGGTCGCCGCTACGCGGGCATTGGTGACGTCATCGTCGCCACCGTCAAGGACGCGATCCCCGGTGGCAACGTGAAGAAGGGTGACGTCGTCAAGGCGGTCATCGTGCGCACCGTGAAGGAGCGCCGCCGCCCGGACGGTTCGTACATCCGCTTCGACGAGAACGCGGCCGTCATCCTCAAGAACGATGGCGACCCCCGTGGCACCCGTATCTTCGGCCCCGTGGGCCGTGAGCTGCGCGAGAAGAAGTTCATGAAGATCATCTCGCTCGCGCCGGAGGTGCTGTAACCGATGAAGATCAAGAAGGGCGACCTGGTCCAGGTCATCACCGGTAAGGACAAGGGCAAGCAGGGCAAGGTCATCGCGGCCTTCCCGCGCGAGGACCGTGTCCTGGTCGAGGGTGTCAACCGGGTCAAGAAGCACACCAAGGCCGGACAGACCGCTCGTGGTTCGAAGACCGGCGGCATCGTGACGACCGAGGCCCCCGTCCACGTGAGCAATGTGCAGCTCGTGGTGGAGAAGGACGGCAAGAAGGTCGTCACCCGCGTCGGATACCGCTTCGACGACGAGGGCAACAAGATCCGCGTTGCCAAGCGGACCGGTGAGGACATCTGATGACTGCCACCACCACTGCACCGCGTCTCAAGGCGCGCTACCGCGAAGAGATCCAGGGCAAGCTGCAGGAGCAGTTCTCCTACGAGAACGTCATGCAGATCCCGGGTCTGACCAAGGTCGTGGTCAACATGGGTGTGGGCGACGCCGCCCGCGACTCCAAGCTGATCGAGGGCGCCATCCGCGACCTCGCCACGATCACCGGCCAGAAGCCCGCCGTCACCAAGGCCCGTAAGTCCATCGCGCAGTTCAAGCTGCGTGAGGGCCAGCCGATCGGTGCCCACGTCACCCTCCGCGGTGACCGGATGTGGGAGTTCCTGGACCGCCTGGTGTCGCTCGCGCTTCCGCGTATCCGCGACTTCCGCGGTCTGTCGCCGAAGCAGTTCGACGGCCGGGGCAACTACACCTTCGGTCTCACGGAGCAGGTCATGTTCCACGAGATCGACCAGGACAAGATCGACCGCGTCCGGGGTATGGACATCACCGTGGTGACCACGGCGACCAACGACGAAGAGGGCCGTGCCCTGCTGCGTCACCTCGGCTTCCCGTTCAAGGAGGCGTGAGCCGTGGCGAAGAAGGCTCTCATTGCCAAGGCCGCCCGCAAGCCCAAGTTCGGCGTGCGTGGGTACACGCGCTGCCAGCGCTGCGGACGTCCGCACTCCGTGTACCGCAAGTTCGGCCTGTGCCGCGTGTGCCTCCGTGAGATGGCTCACCGCGGCGAGCTGCCGGGCGTGACCAAGAGCTCCTGGTAATCAGCCCATACGGGCTGGTACCGGGCTCTCGGTAAGCAAATGGATGGCGAGGCCCGCCCGTCCGCTCCCGTAGAGTGGAAGGGTTGGGCGCTCGCCGCCCAGAATCCTTACTACGCCGTAGGTCCCCGCGCCGCACCCGTGCCCGCCGATGAGCGGGTGAGAGGGATGGCGCATACAGGAAACCCCGGCGAGAGAGGCCGAAGGCCATCATGACCATGACCGATCCGATCGCAGACATGCTGACGCGTCTGCGAAACGCGAACTCGGCGTACCACGACTCCGTCGTGATGCCCCACAGCAAGATCAAGTCGCATATCGCGGAGATCCTCCAGCAGGAGGGCTACATCACCGGTTGGAAGGTCGAGGACGCCGAGGTCGGCAAGAACCTCGTCCTCGAGCTGAAGTTCGGCCCGAACCGCGAGCGCTCGATCGCCGGCATCAAGCGGATCTCGAAGCCGGGCCTGCGGGTCTACGCAAAGTCCACCAACCTGCCGAAGGTGCTCGGCGGCCTGGGCGTGGCGATCATCTCCACGTCGCACGGGCTCCTCACCGACAAGCAGGCCGGCAAGAAGGGCGTGGGTGGGGAAGTCCTCGCCTACGTCTGGTAACCAGGGAACGGAGGAAGCACATGTCGCGCATTGGCAAGCTGCCCATCCAGGTTCCCGCTGGTGTGGACGTCACCATCGATGGCCGCACGGTCGCCGTGAAGGGTCCCAAGGGCTCTCTCTCGCACACCGTCGCCGCGCCGATCGAGGTCGCCAAGGGTGAGGACAACGTCCTCGTTGTCACCCGCCCGAACGACGAGCGTCAGAACAAGGCCCTGCACGGCCTGTCGCGCACGCTGGTGGCGAACATGATCACCGGCGTGACCCAGGGCTACAGCAAGGCGCTCGAGATCAGCGGTGTCGGTTACCGCGTCCAGGCCAAGGGCTCCAACCTGGAGTTCTCCCTGGGCTACAGCCACCCGATCCTGGTCGAGGCCCCGGAGGGCATCACCTTCAAGGTGGAGTCCCCGACCAAGCTGAGCGTCGAGGGCATCGACAAGCAGAAGGTCGGCGAGGTCGCCGCGAACATCCGCAAGCTGCGCAAGCCCGACCCGTACAAGGCCAAGGGCGTGAAGTACGCGGGCGAGGTCATCCGCCGCAAGGTCGGAAAGGCTGGTAAGTAAGCCATGACATACGGTGTGAAGATCGCCAAGGGCAACGCGCGCAAGGCGGCTGCCGTCAAGCGGCGTCACATCCGCGTCCGCAAGCGGGTCTCCGGTACGCCGGTCCGCCCCCGCCTCGTGGTGACGCGGTCCAACCGTCACATGGTGGCGCAGGTCATCGACGACATCGCGGGCCACACCCTGGCCTCGGCGTCGACGCTGGACAGCTCCATCCGGGCGGCCGAGGGCGACAAGAGCGCCCAGGCGCAGCAGGTCGGCGCCCTGGTGGCCGAGCGGGCGAAGGCCGCGGGCATCGAGGCCGTCGTGTTCGACCGCGGTGGCAACAAGTACGCCGGGCGCATCGCCGCTCTGGCGGACGCCGCCCGCGAGGCCGGGCTGAAGTTCTGAGCCCCGGTTCCAACGCAAAGCGGAAACGAGAGAGGTAAATCCAATGGCTGGACCCCAGCGCCGCGGTGGCGGCGCCGGTGGCGGCGAGCGGCGGGACCGGAAGGACCGGCGGGACGGTGGCGCTGCCGCCGAGAAGACCGCTTACGTCGAGCGTGTTGTCGCGATCAACCGCGTCGCCAAGGTTGTGAAGGGTGGTCGTCGCTTCAGCTTCACCGCGCTGGTCGTGGTGGGCGACGGTGACGGCACCGTGGGTGTCGGTTACGGCAAGGCCAAGGAGGTGCCGGCCGCGATCGCCAAGGGCGTGGAGGAGGCCAAGAAGCACTTCTTCAAGGTCCCCCGGATCGCCGGCACCATCCCGCACCCGATCCAGGGTGAGGAGGCCGCGGGTGTCGTGCTGCTGAAGCCGGCGTCGCCCGGTACCGGTGTGATCGCCGGTGGCCCGGTGCGTGCCGTGCTGGAGTGCGCGGGCATCCACGACGTGCTGAGCAAGTCGCTCGGCTCGTCGAACCCGATCAACATCGTGCACGCCACGGTGGCCGCTCTGCGGGGCCTTCAGCGCCCCGAGGAGATCGCCGCCCGCCGTGGTCTGCCGCTCGAGGACGTCGCCCCCGCCGCTCTGCTGCGGGCGCGTGCCGGGGTGGGTGTGTGAGCATGGCCCGCCTGAAGATCACGCAGACGAAGTCGTACATCGGCAGCAAGCAGAACCACCGCGACACTCTGCGTTCGCTCGGGCTGAAGAAGCTCGGCGACGTGGTCGTCAAGGAGGACCGCCCCGAGTTCCGCGGCATGGCGCAGACCGTGCGGCACCTCGTGACGGTCGAGGAGGTCGACTGACATGGCGGAGAGCAACCCGCTGAAGGTCCACAACCTCCGGCCCGCCCCGGGCGCCAAGACCGCCAAGACCCGTGTCGGTCGTGGTGAGGCGTCCAAGGGTAAGACCGCTGGTCGTGGCACCAAGGGCACCAAGGCCCGCTACCAGGTTCCGGAGCGCTTCGAGGGTGGGCAGATGCCCCTCCACATGCGGCTCCCGAAGCTCAAGGGCTTCAAGAACCCCTTCCGCACCGAGTACCAGGTCGTGAACCTGGACAAGCTGGCCGCGCTCTACCCCGAGGGTGGCGAGGTCACGGTGGCCGACCTGGTCGCCAAGGGTGCGGTTCGCAAGAACCAGCTCGTCAAGGTGCTGGGCTCCGGTGAGGTCTCCGTGGCGCTCCAGGTGACGGTCGACGCCGTCTCCGGCTCCGCCAAGGAGAAGATCACCGCTGCCGGCGGCACCGTCACCGAGCTCGTCTGAGCACGGTGGATTTCTGACCGGGGGTGCCCCAGATACGGGGCATCCCCGGTTGGTCGTTCCAAGCGGGGCCGGGTCGCCGGTAAGGTGGCTGGCGTTGTTACCTTCCGCGCGGTACGTCTCCGCGCGGGTCCTGGCTGATAAGTATTCGTCGATCCTCAAGACCGTCACCTCTCGCGAAGCGACGCGGGGGGCGCAGGAGGCACCGTGCTCACCGCGTTCGCCCGGGCGTTCAAGACGCCCGACCTGCGCAAGAAGCTGCTGTTCACGCTGGGCATCATCGTGCTCTTCCGGCTCGGGCAACATGTCCCGATCCCGGGCATCGACTACAAGAACGTCCAGACGTGCATGGACCTCGCCAAGGGCCAGCAGGGGCTGTTCGGCTTGGTCAACATGTTCAGTGGTGGCGCACTGCTCCAGATCACCATCTTCGCGCTGGGGATCATGCCGTACATCACGGCGAGCATCATCCTCCAGCTGCTGACCGTGGTGATCCCGCGCCTCGAGGCCCTCAAGAAGGAGGGCCAGGCCGGTCAGGCGAAGATCACGCAGTACACCCGCTATCTGACCATCGCGCTGGCGATCCTCCAGGGCACCGGCCTGGTGGCCACCGCCCGCAGCGGCTCGCTCTTCCAGAGCTGCCCGGTCGGCGGCCAGATCGTCCGTGATGACTCGATCTTCACCACCGCCGTGATGGTCATCACCATGACCGCGGGCACCGCGCTGATCATGTGGCTCGGTGAGCTGGTCACCGACCGCGGCATCGGCAACGGCATGTCGATCCTGATGTTCGTCTCGATCGCCGCCGGTTTCCCGAGCGCGATGTGGAGCATCAAGCAGCAGGGCAAGATCATGGACGGCTGGCTGGAGTTCGGCCTGGTGATCCTCTGTGGTCTGGCCATGGTCGGCCTGGTGGTCTTCGTCGAGCAGGCCCAGCGCCGGATCCCCGTGCAATACGCCAAACGCATGATCGGCCGTCGCAGTTACGGCGGTACGTCCACCTACATCCCGATGAAGGTGAACCAGGCGGGTGTGATCCCCGTGATCTTCGCCTCATCGCTGCTGTACATCCCGGCGCTGATCGTCCAGTTCTCCAATTCGAAGGCCGGCTGGGCGACCTGGATCTCGCAGAACTTCGTCAAGGGCGACCATCCGATCTACATCGCCACGTACTTCCTGCTGATCGTCTTCTTCGCATTCTTCTATGTCGCCATCAGCTTCAACCCCGAAGAAGTTGCCGACAACATGAAGAAGTATGGTGGGTTCATCCCGGGTATCCGGGCTGGTCGTCCCACCGCGGAGTACCTGAGCTACGTGCTGAACCGCATCACGTGGCCCGGTGCGCTCTATCTGGGCTTGATCGCCCTGGTGCCCACGGTGGCGCTGGTGACGCTCAACGCCAATCAGAACTTCCCGTTCGGCGGCACGAGCATCCTGATCATCGTGGGTGTCGGCCTGGAGACTGTGAAGCAGATCGAGAGCCAGCTTCAGCAGCGACACTACGAAGGGTTCCTCCGCTGATGCGAATCGTCCTCGTCGGACCTCCGGGAGCCGGCAAGGGTACGCAGGCCGCGTACCTCGCCGAGAAGCTGTCGATCCCGCATATCTCCACCGGCGACCTGTTCCGCGCGAACATCAGCCAGGGCACCCCCCTCGGCAAGCAGGCGCAGGAGTACATGCGGGCCGGGCAGCTGGTGCCGGACGAGGTCACCATCGGCATGGCGGAGGACCGGATGGGCCAGCCGGACGCGGCGAGCGGCTTCCTGCTCGACGGCTTCCCGCGCAATCTGGGGCAGGCCGAGGCCCTGGACGCCTACCTCCGGGACCACGAGCTCACGCTGGACGCGGTGCTGGATCTGGAGGTTCCCGAGGCCGAGGTGGTCAAGCGGATCGCCGGCCGCCGCACCTGCCGCACCGACAGCGCGCACACCTTCCATGTGGAGTACAAGAAGCCCAAGGTCGAGGGCGTGTGCGATGTGTGCGGCGGTGAGCTGTACCAGCGCGAGGACGACAGCGAGGAAACGGTCCGCGACCGGCTGGAGGTCTACCACAGCCAGACCGAGCCGATCGTCGACTACTACAAGGCCCAGGGCCTGGTCGTGACGATCTCGGCGCTGGGCAAGGTGTCCGAGGTCACCCAGCGGGCAATGGACGCCTTGGCCGCCAAGGCGGCCTAGGGAACGCGAGCTGTCACCGGCCGCGACGCTCCGCCTGGGGCGTCGCGGCCGTACTGTTGAGCAGATACGTGTATGGACGCGGAAGGCTGAGTGATGGTGGAGATCAAGACTCCCGAGCAGATCGCGAAGATGCGTGAGGCGGGACTGGTCGTCGCCGCCATTCACGAGGCGACCCGGGCGGCGGCCGTCCCCGGCGCCAGCACCAAGGACCTGGACGACGTCGCCCGTAAGGTCATCGCCGACCACGGCGCCAAGTCGAACTTCCTGGGGTACGGCGGCTTCCCCGCCACCATCTGCACCTCGGTGAACGACATCGTGGTGCACGGCATCCCGGACCGGGAGACCGTCCTCAGGGACGGCGACATCATCTCCATCGACGCGGGCGCGATCGTGGACGGCTGGCACGGCGACGCCGCCTTCACCGCCTTCGTGGGCACCGGGCACGCCCCGGAGCTGTACGAGCTCAGCCGGGTCACCGAGGAGTCGATGTGGGCCGGGATCGCGGCGGTCCGCAGGGGCAACCGGTTGGTCGACATCTCCAAGGCGATCGAGGGCTACATCCGCCGCCAGCCCCGCCCGGCCTCCGGCAAGTACGGGATCATCGAGGACTACGGCGGCCACGGCATCGGCACCCAGATGCACATGGACCCGCATCTGCTGAACTACGTCTCCAAGAAGCGCGGCAAGGGCCCGAAGCTGGTCCCCGGCTTCTGCATCGCGATCGAGCCCATGGTGAGCCTGGGCACCGCGAAGACGCATGTGCTGGCCGACGACTGGACGGTCAAGACGGACGACGGCGCCTGGTCCAGTCACTGGGAGCACTCGGTCGCGCTGACCGAGGAGGGCCCGCTGGTGCTCACCGCCGTGGACGGCGGCAGGGCCAAGCTGGCCGAGCTGGGCGTGGAGGCCGCGCCCGACCCGCTGGCCTGAGGATCTCCGTGGGCATAAAGATCTCAAAATCGGGGCATGATGCCCCCGATTCGTGTTTCGGGATGCCCTGACGTAGACTGACACGTCGGCTCTCGCATGCCCTCCCGCATGTCGCGAGCCGATCAAGGTAGCCGATCCCGAAAGCAGGACATGGCCAAGAAGCAAGGCGCCATCGAAATCGAGGGCACCGTGATCGAGTCTCTGCCGAACGCGATGTTCAAGGTGGAGCTTCAGAACGGTCACAAGGTCCTCGCGCACATCAGCGGCAAGATGCGCATGCACTACATCCGCATCCTGCCCGATGACCGGGTGGTCGTGGAGCTGTCTCCGTACGACCTCACGCGCGGACGGATCGTCTACCGCTACAAGTAGATCTCACGACCCGGAGAACCTCACACCCATGAAGGTCAAGCCGAGCGTCAAGAAGATCTGCGACAAGTGCAAGGTGATCCGCCGCCACGGCCGGGTCATGGTCATCTGCGACAACCTGCGCCACAAGCAGCGCCAGGGCTGACGCACACCGGCCGGAATCCTGCACCACTCGCAGTATCTTCGCGCGACGTCATAACTCGTACATACGCAGTCACCCGTTCCCGCCCCGCGGGGACGACACCCCCGGTCGGAGGCCGGGGACCCGGGAGCCGTCCCGTACGGCGGCCGGGAGTGGTGCTGCGGAAGACCTCCGACAACCATCTGGAGCCAGATTCATGGCACGCCTCGCAGGCGTTGACCTCCCGCGCGACAAGCGCGTCGAGGTCGCCCTCACCTACGTCTTCGGCATCGGTCGCACCCTTGCCCAGCAGACGCTCGCCAGCACCGGTGTGAGCCCGGACACCCGCGTTCGCGACCTGGCCGAAGAGGACCTGGTCAAGATCCGCGAGTACGTGGACAACAACATCAAGACCGAGGGTGACCTCCGTCGCGAGATCCAGGCCGACATCCGCCGCAAGGTCGAGATCGGCTGCTACCAGGGTCTGCGCCACCGCCGCGGCCTTCCGGTCCACGGCCAGCGCACGTCGACCAACGCCCGCACCCGCAAGGGCCCGCGTCGCGCCATCGCCGGTAAGAAGAAGCCGGGCAAGAAGTAGTCCGCACCGGACGCTGACAAGCGGTCCGAGCTGTAGGACCGACCACCTCCACGGGAGATTTCGAGAATGCCTCCGAAGAGCAGGACGGCCGGCGCCAAGAAGGTGCGCCGCAAGGAGAAGAAGAACGTCGCCCACGGGCACGCTCACATCAAGAGCACGTTCAACAACACCATCGTGTCGATCACGGACCCGACCGGGAATGTGATCTCTTGGGCCTCGGCCGGCCACGTCGGCTTCAAGGGCTCGCGCAAGTCCACTCCGTTCGCCGCGCAGATGGCCGCCGAGTCGGCCGCCCGCCGCGCGCAGGAGCACGGCATGCGCAAGGTCGACGTGTTCGTCAAGGGTCCGGGCTCCGGCCGTGAGACCGCGATCCGCTCGCTCCAGGCCACCGGCCTGGAGGTGGGCTCGATCCAGGACGTCACTCCGACTCCGCACAACGGATGCCGCCCGCCCAAGCGTCGGCGTGTCTGACCGGCTGAAGTAGGAGACAACAGAAACAATGGCGCGTTACACCGGGGCCGACTGCAAGCGTTGCCGTCGGGAGAAGCAGAAGCTCTTCCTCAAGGGGAGCAAGTGCGAGAGCGCGAAGTGCCCGATCGAGATCCGTCCTTACCCCCCGGGTGAGCACGGTCGCGGGCGCACCAAGGACAGCGAGTACCTGCTGCAGCTCCGTGAGAAGCAGAAGGCGACCCGCATCTACGGCGTCCTTGAGAAGCAGTTCCGTGGTTACTACGCGGAGGCGAACAAGAAGACCGGCAAGACCGGTGAGAACCTGCTTCGCATCCTCGAGACCCGACTCGACAACGTGGTCTACCGGGCCGGCTTCGCCAAGTCCCGCGACCACGCCCGTCAGCTGGTCCGCCACGGCCACTTCACCGTGAACGGCGTCAAGACCGACATCCCGTCGGCTCGTGTCACCGTGAACGACATCGTCGAGGTCCGTCCGAAGTCCCGGACCCTGACCCCCTTCCAGGTGGCTCAGGCCGAGGCGGGCGAGCGCACCGTGCCGGCGTGGCTGGAGGCCATTCCGTCGCAGCTGCGGATCCTCGTGCACTCGATGCCCGAGCGCCAGGTGATCGACACCCAGGTGCAGGAGCAGCTGATCGTCGAGCTCTACTCCAAGTAGGAGCGAGGCCCGCCGGCGCAGCCGGCTGATGTGAGGGTCGGGCGGTACGGAGCCGTTTGGCACGTACCGCCCGTACCATTAAAGGGTTCGGCGTCAAATAGCGGGCGCCGAAGACTGGAGGCAATACCCATGCTGATCGCTCAGCGTCCCTCGTTGACCGAAGAGGTCGTCGACGAGTTCCGCTCCCGGTTCGTGATCGAGCCGCTGGAGCCGGGCTTCGGCTACACCCTCGGAAACTCCCTGCGTCGTACGCTCCTCTCCTCGATCCCCGGTGCGGCTGTCACCAGCATCCGGATCGACGGGGTCCTGCACGAGTTCACCACCGTGCCGGGCGTCAAGGAGGACGTCACCGACCTGATCCTCAACATCAAGCAGCTCGTCGTCTCCTCGGAGCACGACGAGCCGGTCGTGATGTACCTGCGCAAGCAGGGCCCGGGTCTGGTCACCGCCGCCGACATCGCGCCGCCGGCCGGTGTCGAGGTGCACAACCCCGACCTGGTCCTGGCCACGCTGAACGGCAAGGGCAAGCTGGAGATGGAGCTGACCGTCGAGCGCGGTCGCGGCTACGTCTCCGCCGTGCAGAACAAGCAGGTCGGCCAGGAGATCGGCCGGATCCCGGTCGACTCGATCTACTCGCCGGTGCTCAAGGTCACCTACAAGGTCGAGGCGACCCGTGTCGAGCAGCGCACCGACTTCGACAAGCTGATCGTCGACGTCGAGACCAAGCAGGCCATGCGGCCGCGTGACGCCATGGCGTCGGCCGGTAAGACCCTGGTCGAGCTGTTCGGCCTGGCCCGCGAGCTGAACGTGGACGCCGAGGGCATCGACATGGGCCCGTCCCCGACGGACGCCGCCCTCGCCGCCGACCTGGCGCTGCCGATCGAGGAGCTCGAGCTCACCGTTCGTTCGTACAACTGCCTCAAGCGCGAGGGCATCCACTCCGTGGGTGAGCTCGTGGCGCGGTCCGAGGCGGACCTGCTCGACATCCGGAACTTCGGCGCCAAGTCGATCGACGAGGTCAAGGCGAAGCTGGCCGGTATGGGCCTCGCGCTCAAGGACAGCCCGCCCGGATTCGACCCGACCGCCGCCGCTGACGCCTTCGGCGCCGATGACGACGCGGACGCCGGGTTCGTGGAGACCGAGCAGTACTAGAACCCGCTGGTCCGCTGTGGCTGAGGTCTTGTCCTCAATCGCCGGACGGGCTGGATTTTGTTCACTGACACCGGTACCTGATACGGCCGGTGCAGACATCGAGGAGATACACCATGCCGAAGCCCACCAAGGGCGCCCGTCTGGGCGGCAGCGCCGCGCACGAGCGGCTCCTGCTGGCGAACCTCGCCACCGCGCTGTTCGAGCACGGCCGGATCACCACCACCGAGGCGAAGGCCCGCCGCCTGCGCCCGGTCGCGGAGAAGCTGGTCACCAAGGCGAAGAAGGGCGACCTTCACAACCGCCGTCTGGTGCTCCAGACCATCCGCGACAAGAGCGTCGTGCACACCCTCTTCACCGAGATCGGGCCGCGCTACGAGAACCGGCCGGGTGGCTACACCCGCATCACCAAGATCGGTAACCGCCGGGGCGACAACGCCCCGATGGCGGTCATCGAGCTGGTCGAGGCGCTGACCGTGCAGCAGGAGGCGGTCGGCGAGGCCGAGGCCGCCACCAAGCGCACCGCCAAGGACGCTGCCGGTGACCAGGCCGTCGCGGACCTCAAGAAGGAGACCCCGGCTGCCGAGGCTCCGGCCGAGGCCGCCGAGGCCGAGGAGTCGAAGGACGCCTGAGGCGTCTGATCGGCTTTCGTCGTACGGACGGGCCCGCCCCCAGATCCTGGGAGCGGGCCCGTTCCGCATGGAGAGGAACGGTTGGGTGAGTGACGAGGCGGCGCCCGGTTTCGTACGGGTCCGGCTGGATCTGAGTTACGACGGCAAGGACTTCTCGGGCTGGGCCAGGCAGCGCGAGCGGCGCACCGTACAGGGCGAGCTGGAGAGCGCGCTGCGGACGGTGACGCGCTCCGCGGAGACCTTCGAGCTGACCGTCGCGGGCCGCACCGACGCGGGGGTCCACGCCCGCGGTCAGGTGGCGCACGTGGATCTGCCCGAGGAGCTGTGGGCCGAGCACCGGGACAAGCTGCTGCGGCGGCTGGCCGGCCGGCTGCCCCATGACGTACGGGTCTGGAAGGTCGCCGAGGCCCCCTCCGGGTTCAACGCCCGCTTCTCCGCGATCTGGCGGCGCTACGCCTACCGGGTCACCGACCACCCCGGCGGGGCCGACCCGCTGCTGCGCGGCCATGTGCTGTGGCACGACTGGCCGCTGGACGTGGACGCCATGAACGCGGCCTCGACACGACTCCTGGGCGAGCACGACTTCGCCGCGTACTGCAAGAAGCGCGACGGCGCCACCACGATCCGTACCCTCCAGCGGCTGGACTGGGTGCGCGGGGCGGACGGCGTGATCACGGCCACGGTGCGGGCGGACGCCTTCTGCCACAACATGGTGCGCTCGCTGGTGGGCGCCCTGCTCTTCGTCGGCGACGGCCACCGTCCCCCGGACTGGCCCGCCAAGGTGCTCTCCGCCGGGCTGCGCGACTCCGCCGTCCATGTCGTACGCCCCCATGGCCTGACCCTGGAAGAGGTCGGCTACCCGGCCGACGACCAACTCGCGGCCCGTAACCGGGAGTCCCGCAACAAGCGCTCTCTGCCGGGCGCGACGGCGATCGGCTCCGGCTGCTGCTGAAGCCTGGGTGGGTGTGGGCGGGCGATCACCGGGTACTCGCTACGCGCATCGTGCGCCAACGGCGGGCGAGAACAGGTCACGGCGGGGCGGCGATCGGCATGATGCGGCTTCCGGGTCCCCCGGAAGATCGATAAAATTTGCCAACCGACAACGGTCGCCGACCGCGAAGGGAACCGCGTGAGTACCAGCGAGGCCGCTGTGCGAGAGCGCCTGACCAGGGCGCTTCATGAACGCGGAGAGGAGATCGCCGATCGCTGGGTCGAGCTGCAGATGGAGCAGGCCCTGCTCGACACCGACATCGGGGAGGCCGAACTCCGCGAGGAGGCCGACGCCTTGATCGAGGCGCTGATCCCGGGCCTGCGGAGCGGTGTGCCGGTGGACCGTGTGGTGACCTCCACGCCGGTGCTGCACGAGGCCGTGGTCGGGCTGTCGCTGCGCCGGGCGCGGGCCGGGGCCACGCCGACGGCGACCTCGCTCGCGGTGCTGGCGCTCAAGGAGGCGCTGCTGAAGGCGGTGCAGCGGGACACCCGGGACGCCGAGGAGCTGTTCGCCTCGGCCGTCTTCATGAACCGGCTGCTCGATGTGGCCGGGGCGCTGTCCTTCGAGACGTATGTGGAGGGCCGGGAGGAGATCATCCACCGGCAGAGCCAGCAACTGATGGAGCAGTCGACGCCGGTGGTGCGGCTGTGGCGGCAGGTGCTGGCCGTGCCGCTGATCGGAACTCTGGACACCGCCCGGACCCAGGTGGTGATGGAGAATCTGCTCCAGGCCATCCAGGACCACGAGGCGCTGGTCGCGATCGTCGACATCACGGGTGTGCCGACGGTGGACACCGCCGTCGCCCAGCACTTGATGCAGACCGTCAACGCGGTGCGGCTGATGGGCGCGGACTGTGTGATCAGCGGGGTGCGCCCCTCGATCGCCCAGACCATCGCCCAGCTCGGCATCGATCTGTCCACCATCCTCACGCGGGCGACGCTGGCCGACGCGCTGGCCGCCGCGATCAAGCTGATCGACGGGCCCGGGCCCGACGGTGACGAAGGAGACGGCCGGTGACCGGTCAGCCCCAGCCCGGCGTTCCGATTCTGCGACTGGGAGACGTCCTGGTCACCGGCCTGCTCAATGAGCTCGACGACCGGACCGCCATCGCCTTCACCGAGGAGTTGACCGAGCGGATCTCGGCCGAGGGCGCCCGTGGGGTGCTCATCGACATCTCCCGGCTGGAGGTCATCGACTCCTTCGTGGCCCGGACGCTGATGGAACTGACCACGGTGGCCCGGTTGCTGGGAGCGCGGGTGATCGTGGCCGGGATGCGACCGCCGGTGGCGATCACCCTGGTCGAGCTGGGGATCGAGCTCGTCGGTGTGGAGACCGCCCTCAACCCGGAGCAGGGCATGGCCGCGCTGGGGTGGCGTCAGGCCCCGCAGCCCCTGGAAGGGGCCCGACGTGGCACTGCCCGGTGAATTCACCCTCGCCTCCCGCGGGGCCAAGAGGCCCGGGCGGGCGGAGAACCGACGCCCGCCCACGCCGGCCACGTATCCGGTGCGCACGGAGGAGGACCTGCTGACGGTCCGCCATGCGGTGCGCGCGGCCACCGTCGAGGTGGGCTTCGGCCTGGTGGACCAGACCCGGGTGGTCACGGCCGCCAGCGAGCTCGCCCGTAACGCCTACGTCCACGGGCGCGGCGGCACGGTGACGCTCGAGTATCCGCGCGAGCCCGGCGGACGGCGGGGGCTGCGGCTGACCGTGAAGGACGAGGGGCCGGGGATCGCGGACCTCGACGCGGCGCTCACCGACGGCTTCACCACCGGCGGGGGCCTGGGCCATGGGCTGGGTGGCGCCCGTCGGCTGATGGACGAGTTCACGGTGCGCACCGGCCCGGGGGAGGGCACGGTGGTGGTCGTCACCCGCTGGACGTCCCGGTGATCCATACGTTCACGGCGCCCACCGTCCAGGTGCGCGTCGACCACCGCAGCGCCGTGCGGCTGGCCGCCGAGGCGGCGCGTGGGGTGGCCCGGGAGTGCGAGCTGCCGGGAGCACTGCCCGACCAGGCGGCGGTGATCGCCTCGGAGCTGGCGACCAACCTGGACAAGCACGCCAGCGACGGCACGCTCTACGTCCAGCCGCTGCCGCTCGGCCACGGGGTGGAGATCCTCGCCGCCGACCGCGGCCCGGGTATGCACGACCCCGAGCGCTGTCTGGCGGACGGCTACACCACCTCCGGAACGCTGGGGGTCGGGCTCGGCGCCGTCAAGCGGATGGCGACCCACTTCAGCATGCGCAGCGCCGGTGGCGCCCACACCGGCACCTGGGCCTGCGCCCGCCTCACCGCGCCGGGCGAGCAGCGGCCGGAGTGGCAGGGGGTGGGCGCGGTCTGTCTGCCCGCCGAGGGGGAGGAGGGCTGTGGCGACGGCCGCGCGATCGTCGACACGGACTCCGCCCGCACCGCGGTCGTCCTGGACGGGCTGGGCCACGGCCGGCCCGCTGCCGAGGCGGCCCAGGCGGCGCTGTGGAGTTTCCACGCCGACCCCGACCGGCCGCTGCCGGAGGTGCTCACCCGGATGAACCGGGCCCTGCGGCACACCCGCGGGGCCGCCGTGGGCGTGCTGCGGCTGTACCCCGAGCACGCCGACTACTGCGGCATCGGCAACATCCGCGCCCTCGCCGTGACCCACGACAGCGTTCGGCACCGGCTGACCGGGCAGCCCGGTATCGTCGGCTGGGGGATGCCCACCCCCCGCGTCCACGACTTTCCGCTGCCTCATGGCGGTACGGCGGTGCTGCACAGTGACGGTATCGACGCCCGCTGGTCGCTCGACCCGCCGCCGTCCGTGCTCCGCCTCCCGCCGCCCTTGCTGTCCGCCGCACTCGCCCATGGCCATCGCCGCGTCCGCGACGACGCCACGGTGCTCGCGGCCAGGTCCCCCTTAAGGCTTCCATGACGAAGAGGAACCTCATCTGCGCCACGACGGCGGGGCTCAGCCGGGCCGTTCGGGCGCTGGCCCGGGAGCACGCCCTGGACCCCGCGGTCCGGGCGCGCCTTGTGCTGGCCGCCGCCGAGGCCGCCGGGGCGGCGCTGCGCGCCGGGCGGGAGACGGGCCTCGAGTGGCGTTACGACCCGGACGAGGGGCTGCTCACGGTGGTGCTGCGGACCCCGGGCGATACGGGCCCGGTGGCGGCGGATCTCCCGATGGCCCCCGACGCGGTGACCGAGGGCGAGGTGGTCTGGCGCCTCCCGGCGTCACTGCCATCGGACGCCGCGGACGAGGCGCCCGACGAGGACACCCTCGCCGCGGAGGAGCTGCGCGCCGTCGTGGCCGCCGCCGACGCGCTCACCTCCGAGCACCGCCGCCTCAACGATGAACTCGCCGAGACCAACAGCGGGGTGCTCGCGCTCTACGTCCAGCTCGACGAGCGGGACAAGCAGGTGCGCACCGCGCACGGCCAGACCCTGCGGGAGCTGGAGGACGCGCTGCGCCCGCCGCCCATCAAGGCCGACGGTCTCGAACTCGCCGTGCACTACGAACCGGCCGGCACCGACGCGCCGACCGGCGGGGATCTGTACGACTGGTTCGTGCTGCCCGACGGCACCGTCCACATCACCATCGTGGACGCCCTGGGCCATGGGGTGACCAGTACGCGCAGCGCGCTCAACGTCACCCACGCGGTGCGCACCCTGGCCCTGGAGGGCCACCGGCTCGAGTCGATCGTGGCCCGCACCGACGAGATCCTGCGCCCCTTCGACCGGTCCGTGATGGCCACCGTGCAGCTCGCCCGGATCGATCCGGCCACCGGTGAGCTGTGGCTGGCCAATGGGAGCCATCCGCCCGCGCTGCTGCTGCGCCGCGACGGGGCGGTCCGGTATCTGGAGGCCCGGGGGCGCGGAATCGGCTTTCCGCTGCCCGGCAGCGAGACCCCGCTGACCGAGCGGCTGGCCCCCGGGGACCTCCTCCTGCTCTACACCGACGGGCTCACCGAGAGCCGCCGGGACCCGATCGAGGGCGAGAAGCGCCTGGTCGAGGCCGCGCACAAGCATCTGCGGAGCCCGATAGAGGAGGTCCCCGGCGCCATCGCGGAGGATATGCACACGGTGATCCTGCATCCGGATGACACCCTCGCGCTGGCGGTGCGGCTCACCGGTCAGTGATCGGCGGCCGGGCCGAGGCGCTGCCGCGGGACCCGGCCCCGTCGGCGGTCCCGCTGACGGGGGACCGGAGGCGGGAGCGGGCGCTCGTCGTGCGGCTGGGCGCGGACCAACTGCTCGAACAGGGGACGCGCCGCGACCAGCGCTTCCCGCATCCGCTCCGTGGCCGCCTCGGCGGCCTCGTCGTCGTTCACCCGCGCCGCCATGGCGTGCAGCCGGCGGTAGCCGTCGATCTCCTCGGGGTGACGGATGGACAGCGCGTCCATCCGCTTCTCCTCGGACTCGGCCGGATAGCCGCGGTCGACGGCCAACGCGCCCAGCAGCCGGTCGGCTTCGCGCAGGGCCCATCCGGGGGAGTCCACGAACCGCTCCTGCAGGCCCGCCCACCGCGCCGCGTACTGCTCCCGGCTTTCCGAGGGCAGGCTTCGGACCGGCAGGTCGCCCTTGCGGCCCTGCCGCACCGAGGGGGCGATCACAAGGCCGGCCATGGCGGCCAGCGCCGCCAGCAGGATGATGAGCGTGACTGTTGACATCGCTGTGCCTTCCGCAGAGATTTCCTCGCTCGAGGCTGGTATCACGGAGTGTTACCGGCGATCTCGGCGGCAAACACGGCACTTTTGGACCGAGTTCCTCAATTCCCTGTGGTGATACAGGTGATGGCGAGGTCACCGGTGCGGGTGAGGTGGGGTCGGACACCGTGAGTGATCGGAAAGAGGTCCGTCTTATCGCGGTCCACGATGTCGCCGACGATGCGTCCGAGCCGGATCGGGGTCCCGCCCCCGGCGGACTTATGGAGCGTCAGCGTCCACCCGGCGGCGCCCCCTTCGCCGTCACGGGCCTCCCGGATCCGCTCGTAGGGAACGGTGAAGCGGAACCGGCCGCCGTCGAGCGCCGTGACCCCGGTGAGGAACGGGCGGGCCGGACCCTTGGACGGGGTGGCCACCGCGGTCGGGGCGGCG
Organism: Streptomyces yongxingensis; assembly: GCF_055597465.1. Taxonomy (NCBI): domain Bacteria; kingdom Bacillati; phylum Actinomycetota; class Actinomycetes; order Kitasatosporales; family Streptomycetaceae; genus Streptomyces; species Streptomyces yongxingensis. The sequence continues at coordinate 5,024,597 of NZ_CM145717.1, read as the reverse complement.
TCGGGCCCGAAGCGCGCCCCGTGCAGGGTGCCTTCGACGGCGAGCCCCTCGGCGTCCAGGCGGATCACCCGGGCCTCGGCGTGGGCCGGGCGCCGCCAGGCGCGCAGCGCGAGATAGCCGTCGACGGTGGGGTAGGGGATCCACCAGGCGAAGGGGGAGCCGGGCAGCGGCTCCAGGTCCAGCAGCCCGCGCCCCTCGGCGAAGCGGCAGCCGACCCGGCGGCGGACGCCGTCGGAGGGGCGGACCACATGCAGGTCCCAGCGGCCCTCGGCGAGGTCGAGTGTCGCGCGGTCCAGCGTGGCCGTCCAGGGCGCGGACGGCGCGGCGCCGACCGGGGGCAGCAGCGGTACGCGGAACGGGGGCTCGTCGCTCTTGCGGCGGGTGACGGTCAGTTCGAGGCCGCCGCCGTGCAGACCGGCGGGCTCCAGCAGCACCGACAGATTGCCCTCGGGGGTGACCCGGCAGGACGCGACGGGCCGCAGGGGCTTGCGGATGAGCTGCTTGACCGCGTCCTTGAGGGTGCCGGTCAGCGGCGCTCCGGCCGGTCGGCCCCGCAACGGCGCGGCCGTACGGCGCCGGTGGGCCGGGGCCGCGGTGCCACGGGCGGTGTGGAGCTCCTCGATGAGCTGTTCGTAGGCGGCCGCCACGCGCTCGGGTGCGTACCGCCGCGCCGCGATCCGGGCCGCCTCGCCCATCGAGCGGCGCAGTTCGTCGTCCTCGATCAGGGTCAGCAGCCCCTTGGCGATCCCGTCCGCGTCGCCCACCGGCACCAGCAGTCCGTCCCGGCCATTGGTGATGATCTCGCCCGGACCGTGCGGGCAGTCGGTGGCGACCACGGGCACCCCGCAGTGCATCGCCTCGACGATCGTCATGCCGAACGACTCCTCGCGGGAGGTGACGGCGGCGATCGCGCCCTTGGCCCACTCGGTCTCGATGGGGGAGTGGGCGCCCATCAGGGTGATGTGACCGGCCAGCCCGAGCTCGTCGATCTGGCGGCGCAGCGCGGGGAGCTGGGGGCCGCGGCCGTAGATGCGCAACCGCCAGTCGGGGTGTTTGGCGGCCACCGTCTCCCAGGCGGCCACCAGCAGGTCGTAGCGCTTGACGGGGATCAGCCGGCCCGCGGCCACGACGAGTTTGGCGCGGCCGTCGGAGGGCTCGATCCCGGTGGCGGGCACCCCGTTGGGCAGGGCGGTCAGCCGGGTGGTGACACCGGGGAGGTGAGCCCGGTGGGTGGCCGCGTCGGCCTCGGAGACCGAGGTGTACGCGTCGAGGTGGGGGATGGCGGCGTCGCAGGCGGCGCGGATCTCGGCGCGGTGGGTGCCGTAGAGGCGGTGCTCCTGGCCGATCCGCAGGAAGCGGCCGGTGCGGCCGAGTGCGGCGAGATAGATGACCAGGCCGGGGCGGGTGGCGATGACGACATCGGCGTCGGTGCGGTCGAGGTACTCGGCGACGCGCTCGTCGGTGAGCGCGTTGAAGTTGGTGGTGCCCCTGGCCTCGGCGGCGGGGATGTGAGCGCTGGGCCGGGTCAGCAGCGGATGGCCGAGGTCGGCGGCGCGGCGCCCGGCGTGGGTCGCGTCTTCGTCGGGCCGCAGGTCGATCAGGGGGCTGAGCCGCACGGCGGGATGGAGGGGGAGGTTCGGGGCATCGATGGTGCGGATCAGGGAGACGATCTCCACCGTGTGGTGGGCGGCGAGCGCCCCGGCCACATTGAAGGTCGACCGGATGGTGCCGCCGATGCCATAGGCATTGTGGAGCAGGAAAGAAATCTTCATGGTGATGTACGCGCGGCGGTCCTGAACTGCCGCGACGTGCCCTCCCCTCCGAGGCCGTGCTTCGTTCTGGCTCCGAACCAGGCTCCATTACGCCGATATGGGGCCGGTGTGATGCCGGTATGGAGTCAGTAAGGACCGATTCGGTCGGTAAGACTGGCTGGGGACGCGAAGGTTGCTTATGCACATGGTGATATGGGATCCACCACATTCGGGAAAGGGATTACAACCTTCCCCGGGTTCTGGGAGTCTGCGGGGTGTCCGTGCGGTGACCGTACGGGCCCGACACTGACCAGGGGTGGACAGAGAAATGAACGAGTCCGGTGTGAAGCGGACCGTGGGCGCGGCCATCGCGGTAGTGGCGGCGTTGGGGCTGATGACCGGATGCGGCAGCGACTCCGGCGACGGCAAGGCGGACGGCGCCAAGCAGACGGGCAGCGCCGAGCAGGGCGACGGCGCTTCGCGGGAGGACCAGGCCGCGAGCTCCGACCCGGCCGCGAAGCCGCTGTCCGCGTCCGCCCTGGAGCGGGCCGCCCTGACCAATGGCGAGGTCAAGGGGCTCGAGGTGCAGAAGATGACGGACAAGGAGGTCAGCGAGGGCGGCTCGGCCAAGACCGGGAAGGCCGCGTGCCAGCCGATGGCGGCGCTGATGGGGACCCGGTACGAACCGGCGCCCAAGGCCAGCGTCCACCGCGCCTACGCCACCGACCTCACCAAGGCGAAGGCCGGCGGCGCCGGCCTGATCCGCATCTCCTCCTACGGACCGGGCGACGCCGAGCGCACGGTGAAGGACCTGCGCGAGGCCGTCACCGCCTGCCGGGGCGGATTCCCGGCCGAGGACGGCTCGGGCGAGAAGGCGGACGTCAAGAAGGTGACACCGCTGGACGCGCCGAAGGCCGGCGACGAGGCGGTGTCCTTCAGCCTGCATGACGCGGGCAAGGAGAAGGCCGTCATCAAGTTCACGGTCGTGCGGACCGGGCCACAGGTGACGGTGTTCTTCGGGGTGAACATCGCGGACCCGGCGAAGTCCGAGATCCCGGCCGCGCTGGTGAACGCCCAGGTGGCGAAGGTGGAGAAGGCCACGAAGGGCGCCGCGTCTTAAGCCCGGCGGCCCGGCCCCGGTTGGCGGCCCGGACTACGGTCGGCTCCGCCACGTGGCAGGGGCTTCACCCCTGGGCCCCGGGGGCCCAGGGCGGAGGCCCGGTTCCGGGGTCTGGGGCCGAGGCCCCCACGCGGCGGCTCCGCATCGTCGACGCTTTCCCCTCCGCGCCCCTTCCCGAAGGGGCGATAGGCGGCTCCGCCGCGTGGTAGGGGCTTCGCCCCCGGGACCCCGGGGGCCGCGGGCGAAGCCCCGGTTTCGGGGTCTGGGGCGGAGCCCCGGCCGGGAAGGGGCGGGGAGGGGAGCAGCCCGCCGCAGGCGTCACGATCCGTCGACACCCCTGGTCGGTGGCGGCTAGTCGGTGGTGGCGGCTGAGGCGGCCTCCGCCGACGCCTGGGCGCTGCCCCGGGCCAGGATCCGGCGGAAGGTGTAGTCGGCCACATCGCGACCGGCCTGGAGGGTGGCGGTGTCCGACGACGTGACCGCCTTCCCCGACGTATAGCCGGAGATCGTGAAGTAGGCGTACCGCCCGATCGCGTTCGCCGAGCTCTGGCAGGCCGTCCGGCGGCAGAAGACCGGCACGCCCCCGCCCGAGAGCGAGGCGATGTTGGGCTTGTACCCGTCCTTGGCCTTCTCGGCCGCGGCCTTGCCGTCGAAGGCGGCGACACCGACCGTCACCGCGACGCCGTCCCGGGTGAAGGTGGCCCGCAGCAGCTTGCGGCAGCCGTTGTTCACCAGAACCGGGCCGAGCGCCCCCTGGGCGGCGGCCGCGCAACTGGTGGTGGAGGCGGACACCGCCTTGGTGTACGAGCGGTCGTCCTTCGCGGCGCGCTTGTCCGGGAACAGGCTGGCCGCGCTCAGCGGCGCCTTGTCCCGCCGGGCGCTGGAGATGATGTCCAGCGGCTTCGGCGGCGCGGGCGGGGCCACATCGGAGAAGGTGGGCTCGGGCGTCGCCGACTCGCTGGGCAGGTCCTGCGGGGTCGGCAGCCCACCGGCCGAATCGCCCCCACCGCTGTCCTTGTGACCGCTGCTGACCACGGCGGTGGCGACGATCGCGGCGACGGCGGCGGTCGCCAGGGCCCCGCCCCCGATGAAGAGCACCTTGCGGCGGCGGTTGCGCGCGGCGGACTGATCGGCGAGCGCCGCCCAGTCCGGCGTCGACGGCTGAGACGCCTGAGAACCCCCGGGCCCATAAGGCCCCCCTTGCCCAAAGCTCATGGCGCGCAGTTTAGACCGGCCGAGTGACAGCATGGACCCGCCGGCGGGTCCCTCTTCCGCCCCGCACCCACTCGGCCGCTGCCCCGGCCCGACCCGTTCCGCGACCGGACGCCCGGCGAAGCCCTCCCGGCGGCGGCCGGGACCCGGTGAGGCCCCGGGCTCGGCCGGGGCCCCGGCCCGGAATCGCCGGCCGCGGGCGGGCGTGAGGCGGCACGGGGGCGTTTTGACCCGGGTGGGGGCGGGCCGGTATTCTGCCAGTTCGTTATGCGTATTGGCTTGCTCGTTCTCACGTGAGAGGCCGTTACGCCGGTCCACCGGGCCGATGACCAGCGGCAAGCACTCGGCATGCGTCACCGAGGTGCGGCCACGGCTGTCGTGATCGTCCGGGTGGCCTTGTCCGGACCTGTCCTCCCGGCCCTCGCGGGCCCGGGGAGACTCCACTCACTGAAGAAGCGAAGGCTACGACCGTGCGTACGTACAGCCCCAAGCCCGGCGACGTTCAGCGTCAGTGGCATGTCATCGACGCCACCGACGTGGTTCTGGGCCGTCTGGCCACCCAGGCCGCCACCCTTTTGCGGGGCAAGCACAAGCCGGTGTACGCGCCGCATGTCGACGCTGGTGACTTCGTCATCATCATCAACGCCGACAAGGTGCACCTCTCCGGCAACAAGCGGACCCAGAAGATGGCGTACCGCCACTCCGGCTACCCGGGTGGTCTGCGCTCCATCCGTTATGACGAGCTGCTGGAGAAGAACCCGGAGAAGGCCGTCGAGAAGGCCATCAAGGGCATGCTCCCCAAGAACACCCTCGGCCGTCAGATGCTCTCGAAGCTGAAGGTGTACTCGGGCGACCAGCACCCGCACGCCGCTCAGCAGCCGGTTCCGTTCGAGATCACCCAGGTCGCGCAGTAGTCCCGGCCACCCCTTACGACGAAGAGAATCTGAGGAGCATCGTGGCCGAGACCACCGCCGAGACCCCCCTCGATGTCGAGGAGTACACCACCGAGAGCGTCGAGACGGTCGAGTCGGAGTACACCTCCGAGTCGCTCGCTTCCCGCTTCGGTGACCCGCAGCCTGCCGCCGGCACCGGGCGCCGCAAGAACGCCGTGGCGCGTGTCCGCATCGTGCCGGGCAGTGGGCAGTGGAAGATCAACGGGCGTACTCTCGAAGAGTACTTCCCCAACAAGGTTCACCAGCAGGAAGTCAACGAGCCCTTCAAGGTGCTCGAGCTGGACGACCGCTACGACGTCATCGCCCGCATCTCGGGCGGCGGCGTCTCCGGCCAGGCCGGGGCGCTGCGTCTGGGCATCGCCCGGGCGCTGAACGAGGCGGACGTGGACAACAACCGCGGCCCCCTCAAGAAGGCCGGCTTCCTGACCCGTGACGACCGCGCCACCGAGCGTAAGAAGGCCGGTCTGAAGAAGGCCCGCAAGGCGCCGCAGTACAGCAAGCGCTGACGTCCATCGCGGCACCGCTGCTTCACCCGAACGCCCCGGCGGCACCACCTGTGCCTCCGGGGCGTTCGGCTATCGCCACCGGGGGGCGTATACCTACAGGCAAGCTTCAGCCCCCCAGCTCGTAACTTCGGAGGACACCAGTGGGACGACTCTTCGGTACGGATGGTGTGCGCGGCGTCGCGAACGCCGATCTGACGGCTGAGATGGCGCTCGGCCTGTCGGTAGCGGCGGCGCATGTGCTCGCCGAGGCGGGAACCTTCGAGGGCCATCGGCCGGTGGCGGTGGTCGGACGGGATCCGCGAGCGTCCGGGGAGTTCCTGGAGGCGGCCGTGGTGGCGGGGCTGGCCAGCGCCGGGGTCGACGTGCTGCGGGTCGGCGTGCTGCCCACGCCGGCCGTCGCGCATCTGGCCGGGGCGCTGGACGCGGACCTCGGGGTCATGCTCTCCGCGAGCCACAATCCGATGCCCGACAACGGCATCAAGTTCTTCGCCCGCGGCGGCCACAAGCTGGCCGACGAGCTGGAGGACCGCATCGAGACCACCTACCGCGCCCACGCCTCGGGTGAGCCGTGGGACCGGCCGACGGGCACCGGGGTGGGCCGGGTCCGGGACTACGACGAGGGCTTCGACGCCTATGTGGCCCATCTGGTCGGCGTCCTCCCCAACCGGCTCGACGGCCTCAAGGTCGTCATCGACGGGGCGCACGGCGCGGCCGCCCGGGTCTCCCCGGAGGCGTTCGCGCGGGCCGGGGCCGAGGTCGTGACGATCGGCACCGACCCGGACGGGCTCAACATCAACGACGGCTACGGCTCCACCCACCTCGCCCGCCTCCAGGCGGCCGTCGTGGAGCACCGGGCGGACCTCGGCATCGCCCACGACGGGGACGCCGACCGCTGTCTCGCGGTGGACGCCGCGGGCCGCGAGGTCGACGGCGACCAGATCCTCGCCGTCCTGGCCCTGGCCATGCGCGAGGCGGGTGAGCTGCGCGGGGACACGGTGGTCGGCACCGTGATGTCCAACCTCGGCTTCAAGCTGGCCATGCGGCGGGAGGGCGTCGAGCTGGTCCAGACGGCGGTCGGGGACCGCTATGTGCTGGAGGAGATGAAGTCCCACGGCTACGCCCTGGGCGGCGAGCAGTCCGGGCACGTGATCGTCCTCGACCACGCCACCACGGGTGACGGCACGCTCACCGGCCTGCTGCTGGCGGCCCGCGTCGCCGCGACCGGCCGCACCCTGGCCGACCTCGCGGGCGTCATGGAGCGGCTGCCGCAGGTGCTGGTCAACGTCCCCGACGTGGACAAGTCCCGCGTCGCCTCCAGCGCGGATGTAGCCGCGGCCGTCGCCGAGGCCGAGCGCGAGCTGGGCGAGACCGGCCGGGTGCTGCTCCGCCCCTCGGGCACGGAGCCGCTGGTGCGGGTCATGGTCGAGGCCGCCGACATCGAGCAGGCCCGCTCGGTCGCCGGCCGCCTGGCGGACGCGGTGAAGTCGGCCCTGGGCTAAGCCCTCCGCGGGAAGCGGCGCGAGGTGCGGTCGTGCATCCGCGGCGGCGTCGTGGCTGGTCGCGCCCACGCGGCGGAGCCGCACAACGACACAGCCCCGCGCCCCTTCGGGGCGCGACCGAACCGCACCGGACTTCTCGCGCCGGATGGGCTGGAAAATCCAGCCCATCCGGCGACATCAAGCCCCTCCGGCGATTGAGGAGCGGGGTCCGGGGGCGGAGCCCCCGAAAGGGAGTCTGGGGCGGAGCCCCAGCGGGGTCCGGGGCCGGGCCCCGGTTTCGGGAAGGGGCGGGGTGGGGGAACCTACCCCCGCCGCCCCCACAACGCCTTCTGCGCCATCAGCGTCAGCGTCCCCGCCACCACGATCCCCACGAGGTTCAGCAGCAGCTGCTCCGTCGAGCCCCACATCTGGTCGATCTCGCCGTACCCGAGCGCCACCGCCGCGTTGGCCGCCGCCGGCACCGTGGTGACCGAGATCGCCACGCCCACCAGCGCGCCGGACTTCGCCGACGTCAGCGAGAGCGTCCCCGCGATCCCCGCGAGCACGGCGACCACGAACGAGAACATGTCCGGCTTCCAGATGAAGTCCGTGTTCGGCCGGGCGCGCTCCAGCATGTCCTTGCCGAAGAGACCCACCGCGTCCATCGCGATGCTGAAGCCGGTGGTCAGCGCCATCGCCGCCGCGAACCCGACCACAAGCGCGATCGCCGAACGGGCGGCCAGCCGCGGCGCGCGCCGCACCAGCGCGGTGCACAGCCCCGCCAGCGGCCCGAACTCCGGGCCGACCGCCATCGCACCGACGATCAGGATCGCGTTGTCCAGCACCACACCGCATGCCGCGATCATCGTCGCGATGACGAGGAAGGCGAGATAGGTGACCGAGAGCGTGGACTCCTCATGGGTGGCGTCCGCCAGGTGCTCCCACAGGACCGCGTCCGCGCCCTCGCCGGGGGCATCCTCCTCCGCCTTGTCGGCGCGCTTGGACAGCGACAGGTCGATGTTCTCCACCGCGATCGAACCGGCCTCGTCAAGACCCAGCTCACGCAGGTCGCCCAGCAGGGCGTCCCCGGCCTCGCGCGCCACGTCGCACATGACGACATCCCCCGCGGGGTCGCGGGCGGCGCCCGGCAGCACCACCAGGTGGGTGGCGCCGACCGTCTTCTCGATCGTGCGTACCACGTCCTCGGTGCGGTCGGCGGGGACGATCAACCTCAAGTGCAGCATTTACCCGACGCTCCTCACAGCTTGCGCAGGGACAGCCGCTGCACCTTGTGATCCGGCCCCTTGCGCAGCACGAGCGTGGCCCGCCCCCGCGTGGGCTGCACATTCTGCTTCAGATTGGGCTTGTTGATGGTCCGCCAGATCATCCGCCCGTAGTCCAGCGCCTCCTCCTCGGAGACCTGGGTGTACTTGCGGAAGTACGAGGACGGGTCCTGGAAGGCGGTCTCCCGCAGCTTCTTGAAGCGGCCCAGGTACCAGCGCTCGATGTCCTCGGTCCGGGCGTCCACGTAGACGCTGAAGTCGAAGAAGTCCGCGAGCCCCACCCGGGTCAGCCCGTCCTTCCCCGGCAGCGCGGGCTGCAGCACATTGAGCCCCTCGACGATGAGGATGTCGGGGCGGTGCACGGTCAGCCGCTCGTCCGGCACGATGTCGTAGATCAGGTGCGAGTAGACCGGCGCCGACACCTCCGCCCGGCCCGCCTTCACATCGGCGACGAAGCGGGTCAGCGCCCTGCGGTCGTAGCTCTCGGGGAACCCCTTGCGGGACATCAGCCCACGGCGCCGCAACTCGGCGTTGGGGTAGAGGAAGCCGTCCGTGGTGATCAGCTCCACCCGCGGATGCTCGGGCCAGCGCGCCAGCAGCGCCTGGAGCAGCCGCGCGGTGGTCGACTTGCCGACCGCGACGCTCCCCGCCACGCCGATCACGAACGGCGTACCGGGCTGGGCCCCGGTGCCCCGCTTGGTGTCGCCCAGGAAGGTGTTGAGCGCGCCGCGCAGATTGCCGGTGGCGGCCACGTAGAGGTTGAGCAGCCGGGACAGCGGCAGATAGACATCCCGCACCTCATCGAGGTCGATGACATCGCCGAGCCCCCGCAGCTTCTCGACCTCCTCGGCGGTCAGCGGCAGCGGCGTCTTGTCCCGCAGCGCACTCCACTCGGCGCGGGACAGATCCACATACGGAGTCGCCTCGCCGCCCCGCCGCTGCGGGCCGCGCTCGGTGCGCGCTTCGCGCGCGGTTGACGTGATCACCCCCTCATTGTCATGGCAGGGACCGGCCGAGTGAGCGGTGCCCCGGCGTGGGGTCGGTCACCCCGGGCCGGGGCCGGGGGTCGTACGCTGCGTCCATGTGCGGAATCGTTGGTTATGTGGGAGGGCAGCCGGCCCTCGATGTCGTCCTCGCCGGACTCAGGCGGCTGGAGTACCGCGGCTATGACTCGGCGGGCGTCGCCGTGCTGGCCGACGGTGGGCTGGCGGCGGCCAAGAAGGCGGGCAAGCTGGGCAACCTGGAGAAGGAGCTGGCTGACCGCCCGCTGCCCACCGGGGGCACCGGCATCGGCCACACCCGGTGGGCCACCCACGGCGGCCCGACCGATGCCAACGCCCATCCGCACCTGGACAACGCGGGCCGGGTCTCCGTCGTGCACAACGGCATCATCGAGAACTTCGCCGCGCTCCGCGCCGAGCTGGCCGAGCGCGGCCACGAGTTGGCCTCCGAGACCGACACCGAGGTCGTGGCGCATCTGCTCGCCGAGTCGTTCTCGTCCTGCGGCGACCTCGCCGAGGCCATGCGGCAGGTGTGCCGTCGGCTCGAGGGGGCCTTCACCCTGGTCGCGGTGCACGCGGACGCGCCCGATGTGGTGGTCGGGGCGCGCCGCAACTCGCCGCTGGTCGTCGGCGTCGGTGAGGAGGAGGCGTTCCTCGCCTCCGACGTCGCCGCCTTCATCGCCCACACCCGCGAGGCCATCGAGCTGGGCCAGGACCAGGTGGTGGAGGCCCGCCGGGACGGTGTGACCGTCACCGACTTCGAGGGGGCGCCGGCCGAGGTCCGCCCGTACCACGTGGACTGGGACGCCTCCGCCGCCGAGAAGGGCGGCTACGACTACTTCATGCTCAAGGAGATCGCCGAGCAGCCGAAGGCCGTCGCGGACACCCTGCTCGGCCGGATCGACCTGGCCGGGAACCTCTGCCTGGACGAGGTGCGCATCCCGGCCTCGGTGCTGCGCGAGGTCAGCAAGGTCGTGATCGTGGCGTGCGGCACCGCGTACCACGCGGGCATGATCGCCAAGTACGCCATCGAGCACTGGACCCGGATCCCCTGCGAGACGGAGCTGGCCAGCGAGTTCCGCTACCGCGACCCGATCCTGGACCAGCGGACGCTGGTGATCGCCATCTCGCAGTCCGGCGAGACCATGGACACCCTCATGGCGCTGCGGCACGCCCGTGAGCAGGGCGCGAAGGTGCTGGCCATCTGCAATACGAACGGCTCCACGATTCCGCGTGAGTCGGACGCGGTGCTCTACACCCACGCCGGTCCCGAGGTCGCCGTCGCCTCCACCAAGGCGTTCCTCACCCAGCTGGTGGCCTGCTACCTGGTGGCGTTGTACCTGGGCCAGGTGCGCGGCACCAAGTGGGGCGACGAGATCCTCTCCGTGATCCGCGAGCTGTCGGAGATCGCGACCCAGGTGGACGAGGTCCTGGAGACCATGGAGCCGGTACGGGAGCTGGCCCGCACCCTGGCCGCCAAGAACACGGTCCTCTTCCTCGGCCGCCACGTCGGCTTCCCCGTCGCCCTGGAGGGCGCGCTCAAGCTCAAGGAGCTCGCGTACATGCACGCCGAGGGCTTCGCGGCGGGCGAGCTCAAGCACGGGCCGATCGCGCTGATCGAGCAGGATGTGCCGGTCGTGGTGGTCGTACCGTCGCCGCGCGGGCGGTCGGTGCTCCACGACAAGATCGTCTCCAACATCCAGGAGATCCGGGCCCGGGGCGCCCGCACCATCGTGATCGCCGAGCGCGGCGACGAGACGGTGGCCCCGTACGCCGACCACCTCATCGAGATCCCCGCCACGCCCACGTTGCTGCAGCCGCTGGTCGCGACCGTGCCGCTGCAGGTCTTCGCGTGCGAGCTGGCGACGGCGCGCGGCAACGAGGTCGATCAGCCGAGGAACCTGGCGAAGTCGGTGACGGTCGAGTGAGCCGTCGAGTGGTCCCTCGGGTCACGCCGTGATCATCGGCGTCGGCATCGACGTCGCCGAGATCGACCGCTTCGACGACGCGCTGCGGCGCACTCCCGGGATGGCGGACCGCCTGTTCGTCGAGCGCGAGCTGTGGCTGCCGAGCGGGGAGCGCCGTGGCATGGCCTCCTTGGCCGCCCGCTTCGCGGCCAAGGAGGCGTTGGCCAAGTCCCTGGGCGCCCCCGGCGGCCTGCGCTGGACGGACGCCGAGATCCTCACCGAGCCGAGCGGCCGCCCCCGCCTCTCGGTCCGCGGCACGGTCGCCACGTGCGCGGAACGGCTGGGGGTGCGGGGCCTGCACGTCTCGCTGAGCCATGACGCGGGGGTCGCGTCGGCGGTGGTGATCGCGGAGGGGTGAGAGCGGGTGCGGGTGCGGGTGCGGGTGCCGGGGCTCCGCCCCCACGCCCCCGCCGGGGCTCCGCCCCGGACCCGCGCGGTCGCTCCGGTGACGGGTGTGGTGCGGTGCGTGGGTGGTGCGCCCGCTGTTCGTGGGGGGGGCCGGGGGCGGGGCCTCCGGGGCGGCGCCCTGGACCGTATATTTACGGCGCCATTGGCCGGGGACTTGCGTGGGCCGGAGATTGGCGCCACAAATACACGTAAGCGTCCAGGACACCACCCCTCCGACCCCACCCCCTCCCGCCTCGTTCGCGGCCATCCGCCGGTGGCCCCGGTCACCATTCGCCGCCGTCCTCGTCGTGGACAGGCAGTCGGCTGCGCAGGACGCCGTGGAGCGTATCCGCGAGACAACGAGAAGGGGCGACTGATGACGAGACCAGCGACGATCACGATTGAGCGCATGGACGGTGCGGCTGCGGCACGGGCCGAGGACGCGTTCACTCTGGTCTATGCCGAGGCGTTCGCCGAACCGCCCTACGACAAGACTTCGGACTCGGTCGACGCGAACTTCCGACGGTTTCGTTCTCAGGTCCGTAAGAAGACCTTCTCAGCCGCCCTCGCCCGCACGGGCGATGGTGAGCCGGTCGGCATTGCCTATGGCTATCCGCTGAGCCCGAGCACCGGCTGGTGGGACCGGCTCACCATACCGGTCAGCGATGAGCTGCGTCGTGAGGATGGACGACGGACATTCGGGCTCATGGAGCTTGCCGTACGGGCCCCGTGGCGCCGTTTGGGGGTGGCACGCCGGATGCACGAAGCGGTGCTCACCGACACAACGGCGGAGCGCGTCCTGCTCAACGCACGGCCGGACGTCGCTGCCGCGCAGGCCGCGTACCGGTCGTGGGGGTACCGCAAGGTGGGGGAGGCCCACCCCTGGGACGGCGCCGTCCTGCATGACGTGATGGTGCTCGAACTGGACGTGGCAGGCCGCTCCGGGCGCTGACGTCGCAGGACCGGCGACGCCTCACCCGGCCGGTTCATTCGTGCCTACGATCAGCCGGTGACCGACCCGCAACCGCAATCCGCTCCCGTCGCGTTCTGGGTGCCCCGCCGACTCCGCATGGTCCGGACCGACCCGCCGCGGGTTTCGCCCGAGCATCAGCGGGCCGCGGACCGTATCTGGGGCGAGATGGCCCGAGCCAACCCGACCGGTCTTTTTGACGGGCCTGTTGTCGCCTGCACCTCACTGGACTGGGACGGGCCTCACCACATCGTTCTGTCCTGGGCGCCGGTGACGTACCGCCACTACGCTCTGCGCCGTGTGCCGGGGGCGTCCGCCCTGCCGTCCGTGTTCGTCGCCGTCTTGCAGCCCACGGACGACGGACGGCTGCTGGTGGGCCGCACGTCGTCGTGGACGGCGGCTCCCGGCCGCTGGCAGCTGCCGGGCGGATCGGCCGAGCCGCCCGCCGACCACGAACCGCTGGATGAGGCGGCCCTGCGCCGCCACGCCGCTCGGGAACTGGTCGAGGAGACCGGCATCGACGCCGCGTTGCACGATCTTCAACTGTGGGCCGTCACACGCGGCGGGCGCGGGACCATCGGCGTCTTCTTCCGCGCCCCGGCACGGCCCGCGTCGGTGCTGGCCGAACGGTTCATGGCCGCGGAGACCGCGCTCGGCCGTGAACCCGAGTTCGCCGAGACGGCTCTCCTCCACTCACCCGCCGACCTGGACACCCTCCCCGGCCCCCACGCCGACTACCTCGAACTTGTCATCCGGCGGTACGCGGAGGCAGCATCCGCCTGCCCCGACGACTCCCCGGGCCATGCATAGTAAGTACCGCGTCGACTCGCCTGGACGGTCGGTTGTTGGCGGCGGCTCCACCACCTGATGGTGCTCGACCTGTGGAGAGCAGGCGGGTAGCCGCGGGGCGGCGGGAGGGGGTGGGGTCGGAGGGGTGGTGTCCTGGACGCTGTCGCATATTTGTGGCGCCTATCTCCGGCCCACCCGACGTTCATCGTTCGTCGGCGCCGTAAATATGCGGTCCAGGGCGCCGCCCCGGAGGCCCCGCCCCCGGCACCCACCACGAACGGCGGGCGCACCACCCACGGGCCCGCACCAGCACCACCCACGCACCCCGCGCACCACCCACTTGACCGGTACCTGTACCAGCACCCGCACCCAGCGGACCCAGCGGAAGCCTCAGGCCAGCACGTCACCCCAGGTGTCCGTCAGCGCCGTTGACAGTCGTACGCGGCGATGGGCGCGCCGTGCGGGGCCTGCACGACTCCCTGAGTCATGACGCGGGGGTCGCGTCGGCGGTCGTGACCGCGGAGGGGTGAGGCCGGGGAGGGGCGGGGCCTGCGACTCGCCCCTCCGCATCGTTGGCGGCCACCCGTCCGTGGCCCACGCGGTTCACCGCCCTGTCCGGCCAGGACCTGAGCAAGCTCTTCACAGGCCGGCTGTACGACAAGGGCAAGCCGAAGCGAGGAGGCGCGTCAGCTGACGTCCTTCTCGATCGCCTCGAAGATGTCCGCGTCCGTCTCCTGCTGCCAGCCGGGAAGATCCGGCCAGTCGGCGACGTACCCGGGCTTCGGGTCCTCGAAGTGCCGGTACATCTGCGCGGTCCAGCAGGTAGCGACGAAGCGCCCCTTCTGCTCCCGCGTAAGTCGCCCCGCGTGCCCCTCGCTCACCTCCAGGAACTGCCTCACCTGCTCGTACACCGCCCCGGCAGCCACCCGCTCCCACTCCGGAGTCTCCTCCCAGGGGGTCACATAGCCCGGCTTGGGCTCCCCGGGAAAGTGCCGTCGCACCCCCGCGATCCACGCCTCCCGGAACAGCCGGGCACCCTCGGTCCGTGACATCCCTGCCCCTTTCGTCAGTTCACGCTCAATGCCTTGATCTCGGCATCCAACTCGGCAACCCGCACATCGCGAGCGAGGGAGCCGAAGTCCGTATGCAGGGCCGCGAGTCTACGAGCGACGCAACCGGAGGATGATTGCGCTTGACGCCGATGGCGGCTGACGCGGGGGTCGCGTCCAGCGGTGGTGATCGCGGCGGGGTGACATCACCGGTCCTGCGGCGCGGGTTGCATGTGCGAGTGCGTGGTGGTGCGCCTGGAGCGCGCGGTTGGTCATGATTCGTCTCCGTCCTCGCCGTGGACATGCAGTCGTCTGCCTCTGCTCTCGGCCACCCGCAGCACGTCGCGCAGTGCCTCACAGAGTCGGTCCGCGAGGAAGCGGAGCTCTCGGGTGTCTGCCTTGCGGTCGCCCAGTAGGGCTTGGGCGTGGCCGAGGAGCTCCGTCCCCATGGACAGCTGGAGTGCCTCGATCTGGTCCGCACGTCGGTTCAGGGGACTGTCGTCGCTGTCCGATGCCAGATAGCACGGCCTGCCCTCCGGGTCGGACCAGGGCAATAAGCGAAGGCCGGTCATCGTGTTCATCCGACGGCCTCCCGGAGAGGGGCGAGAACCGCTCTCACCCATTCGAGGGCACTGGTCATAAAGTGGTTCATGTTCATCAGCTCCTGTCAGCTGGTGGGCCACGCCCCCGGACGTCCCACAACGTCGCGGGGGTCTTGCGTAAGTCCACCGCCTCGGCCGGTGCCATGGGCCATTGATGACCGGACTTTTGGGCGGACGTTTCCGTCTATGCCGCGTGGGCGAAATCGCTACGGTAATGGGACGGTTGGCGCAATTGGGGGGATGCGGATGGCAGGCAGGACTCTCGGCAAGCTGGCGTCGCTGCGCTGCGCGGCGGGATACACGCAGGTGAACTTCGTCGCGACCTTCGCCCGCGAGGCCGCCCGCCTGGGCATCGACGCCTCGGTGAGCGTCCGCCAGCTCCGGCGGTGGGAGAGCGAGTCGCCGCCGCCGTTACCGCATCCGAGTCAGCAGGCCGTGTTGGAGGCGATGTTCGGTCTTCCGCTTGCCGAGATGGGTTTCGATGTCCCATCGCATCGCTATTCGACGGTCGAGAGGATCGGCGACGATGGAGAGGTGAAGCGTAGAGCGTTCGTCACGGGGTCGGGTGCGATCGCGGCGGCGGCGGTTCTCCCGAACCAGCAAGGGCCGCGTGTCGGTGCGAGTGAGGTGGCGGCGTTCCGTGCACGGCTGGCCGACCTCTATACCGTCGATCACCAGTCGGGTGGAATTCCGGCGAAGGTGCGTGCCGAGCGGTTGGAGCGGGAGATCACGCATGTACTGAGCAGCAGCATCTACACGAGCCGAGTGGGTCGCGACTTACAGGCCGCGCTTTCCGAGCTGCACAGCAATCAAGCGTGGTACGGCTACGACAGCGGGCCGATCGCACAGGCACGTACCGCTGCCATGGAGGCATTGACCACCGCTCAACTCATCGGTGACGGACTCCTGCAACTGTCCGCACTGGAGACGCTTGTCCTGATCGATATCAAGACGGACCGGCTGTGGGAAGCCGCGTCAGCGGTCGAGATGGCTTATGGCTTGGCCAACAGGAGTGGGGCCGGGCCCACCGTGCACCTCGTGATTGCTCTGCGTGAGGCCAACGTGGCCACGCAGTCCAGAGACACGGCCGCTGCCCGGCGAGCACTCAGCCGCGCCCTTTCGTACCAGAGCCGCGCCAACACGGACACCGAAGTGCCGCACTGGGCTCGGTTCGCCGGCCCGATTGAGATCGACTACGCCACAGCGGATATGTATGTGGCGGCTGGCGAACCACGACGCGCCGTGCCATTTCTGCGTGCCGCCGTCGATGGTCTGGCTCGAGGTTATGCCCGCAATACGGCCTGGTACCGGTCGAAACTCGCCTGCACGCTCCTCGATGCGGGCGACGTCGAGGAGGCGTGCGCCGAGATGGGCAGTGTGCTCGATGTCTATGAGGAGATCGGTTCCGATCGACTGACGCACCGGATGCGTGCTTTCGACAAGACCGCCATCGCTCTGAACACCGCGGTGACCCGTGACACGTCCGCCCGTATCCGCGAGGTCGCACGAGGAGGCTATGCATGACCGGGACGATCGCCGTCGAGCGCATGGACGGCGCGGCCGCAGCGCGAGCCGAGACGGAATTCCGACTGGTCTACGCCGAGGTCTTCGCAGAGGAGCCGTACGAGGAGACTCCGGAATCGATCGACGCGAACTTCCGGCGGTTTCGTTCACAAGTCCGTAAGGAGACCTTCTCCGCCGCGCTCGCCCGCACGGGCGACGGTGAGCCGGTCGGCATCGCCTACGGCTATCCGCTGAGCCCGAGCACCGGCTGGTGGGACCGGCTCACCACACCGGTCAGCGACGAGCTGCGCCGTGAGGACGGACATCGGACGTTCGGCCTGATGGAGCTCGCCGTACGGGCCCCGTGGCGCCGTCTGGGGGTGGCGCGCCGCATGCACGAGGCGGTGCTCACCGACACGACAGCCGAGCGCGTGCTGCTCAACGCACGGCCGGACGTCGCTGCCGCGCAGGCCGCGTATCGGTCGTGGGGGTACCGCAAGGTGGGGGAGGCCCACCCGTGGGAGGGTGCGGTGCTGCATGACGTGATGGTGCTCGACCTACGCGGATCGGGCGGATAGCCGCCGACGAGGCGGGAGGGGGTGGGGTCGGAGGGGTGGTGTCCTGGACGCTTACGTGTATTTGTGGCGCCAATTTCCGGACCGCCCTACGGCCCCGGTCAATGGCGCCGTAAATATACGGTCCAGGGCGCCGCCCCGGAGGCCCCGCCCCCGGCACCCACCACGCACAGCGGGCGCACCACCCACGCACCCGCACAAGCAACCGCACCGGCACTTACCCACGCACCCGGCGCACTACCCACGCACCCGGACCCAGCGGACCTCTCAGGCCAGCACGTCCCGCCACGTGTCCGTCAGCGCCGTCGATACGTCGTACGCCGCGATGGGCGCGCCGTGCGGGGCCGTGGTGCGGCGGGCGGCCAGGCCGTGGAGGTAGGCGCCCGCCGAGGCCGCGTCGCGGGCCGGGAGGCCCGTGGCGAGCAGGGAGCCGATCAGGCCGGACAGCACATCGCCGCTGCCCGCCGTGGCCAGCCAGCCGACGCCGGTGGGGTTCACGCGCACCGGCTGGTGCTCGGCGGCGATCAGCGTGGTCGACCCCTTCAGCAGTACGGTCGCGCCGTAGCGCTCGGACAGCGCCCTTACGGCGGCCAGCCGGCCCGCTTCGACCTCCTCGCGGCTCACGCCGAGCAGCGCCGCCGCCTCGCCCGCATGCGGGGTGAGGACCGTGGCCGCCTCGCGTTTACGCAGGTCACCCCCGGTGGGCAGCAGGTGGAGCCCATCGGCGTCGATCAGGACCGGGACATCGGAGGCCAGGACGTCGTCCAGGGAGTGCTTGGCCGCCGCGCCGTCGCCGAGGCCGGGGCCGACGACCCACGACTGGACCCGGCCCGCCTTGGCCGGGGGCCCGGAGTGGACGAGGGTCTCGGGGAAGCGCGCGATGACCGTGTCGGCCGCGGGGCCGACGTACCGCACCGCCCCGGCCCCGCCCCGTAGCGCGCCCGAGACCGCCAGTACGGCCGCGCCCGGGTAGCGGGCGGAGCCCGCGACGACGCCCACCACGCCGCGCCGGTACTTGTCGCTCTCCGCCGAGGGCCGGGGCAGCAGCGCCGCCACGTCCTCGTGCTGCAACGCCTCCACGTCGGGGTCGGCCGGAAGGTGGGCGTCCAGGCCGATGTCGACCAGCCGCAGGGCGCCCGCGTGGGTGCGGGCCGGGTCGATGAGCAGCCCCGGCTTGTACGCGCCGAAGGTGATCGTGGCGTCCGCGTGCACGGCGGAGCCCCGCACCTCGCCCGTATCGGCGTCGACCCCGCTCGGCAGGTCCACGGCGACGACGATCCCGCGCACCGCCCGGACCAGCCGCTCCGCGTCGGGCCGCAGCCCGCCCTTGCCGCCGATGCCGACGATCCCGTCGACGACGAGATCGGCGCGTGCGACGGCGGCCTCGGCGTCACCGTTCGCCGCGCCAGTGCCGTCCGCCGCCGCGCCAGTGCCGCCTGCCCCCGCGCCAGTGCCGCCTGCCCCCGCGCCGCCGCCCGCCGCCACTGCGCCGCCGCCCGCCCCCGTGCCGCTGCCGCCTGCCCCGCCGCCGCCCGTCGCCGCCCCGCCGCCGACGGCGGCCACTCGCCCGCCCGCCGCCCGCAAAGCGGCGAGGCCGCCCTGGTGCGCGCGGTCGGGGTTGAGCAGTACCGCCGTGACGCCCGCGCCGCGGCGGGCCAGGCGGGCGCCCGCGTAGAGCGCGTCGCCGCCGTTGTCGCCGCTGCCGACGAGCAGGGCCACCCGGGAGCCGTACACCCGGCCCAGCAGATCGGCGCACGCGGCCGCGAGCCCCGCCGCCGCGCGCTGCATGAGCGCTCCTTCGGGCAGCCGCGCCATCAGTTCGCGCTCGGCGGCCCGTACGGTCTCGACGCTGTAGGCAATCCTCATGCCCATAGTCTCCCGAACGGAGGGCACTCCTCGCGTGAAAGCGAGGCACTCCGTGCGGAGAAGCACACACTCCGGTCGGGGGACCGGCCTGAGAGACTGACGGAGATGGACGAGACACCGATGCGCGCCCGTGCCGTGGTCGATCTGGCCGCCCTACGGGCCAATGTGAGGGCGCTGCGCGCCGCGGCACCCACGGCCGAGCTGATGACCGTGGTCAAGTCGGACGCCTATGGCCACGGCATGGTCCCGTGCGCGCGGGCCGCCCGCGCGGCGGGCGCGGACTGGCTGGGCACGGCCACGCCCGAGGAGGCGTTCGCGCTGCGGGCGGCGGGGGACACGGGCCGGCTGATGTGCTGGCTGTGGACGCCCGGCGGCCCCTGGCGGCAGGCCATCGAGGCGGACGTCGACGTCTCGGCCAGCGGGCTGTGGGCGCTGCGCGAGGCCGTCGCCGCGGCCCGCGCGTGCGGTCGCACCGCACGGCTGCACCTGAAGGCGGACACCGGGCTCGGCCGCAACGGCTGCCAGCCCGCCGACTGGCCGGCCCTGGTCGCCGAGGCCCGCGCCGCCGAGGCGGAAGGGGCCATTCGGGTGACGGGGCTGTGGTCCCACTTCGCCTGCGCGGACGAGCCGGGCCATCCGTCCATCGGCACCCAGCTGTCGGTCTTCCGCGAGATGGTGGCGCACGCGGAACAGGCGGGGCTGCGGCCGGAGGTGCGCCACATCGCCAATTCGGCGGCCACCCTGACCGTGCCCGAGTCCCATTTCGACCTCGTCCGGACCGGCGTCTCCACCTACGGCATCTGCCCGAGCCCCGAACTCGGCACGGCCGCCGACTTCGGGCTGCGCCCGGTGATGACGCTCTCCGCCGCGCTCGCCTCGGTCAAGCGGGTGCCGGGCGGGCACGGCGTCTCCTACGGGCACCGCTATGTGACCCCCGGCGAGACGACCCTCGCGCTGGTGCCCGTCGGCTACGGGGACGGCATTCCGCGCCATGCCTCCGGCACCGGCCCGGTGCTGGTCGCGGGCAAGTGGCGGACCATCGCGGGCACGGTCGCCATGGACCAGTTCGTGGTGGATCTGGGCGGCGACACCGCCGCCCCGGGGGACGAGGCGGTGCTGTTCGGCCCGGGGGACCGGGGCGAGCCGACCGTCGAGGACTGGGCGCGGGCCGTGGGCTCGATCGCCTACGAGATCGTGACCAGGATCTCGGCCCGTATCCCCCGCGTTTATGTAGGTGAGGACGGGGGCACAGGGAACTGACCATGGGCGACGAGAGCACGGCCGTCAGCACGGCAGAGATGGCGACACGAGTCGCGGCGGGGGCCACAGCCGTGAGCTGGCGCCGGGGCGCCGGATTCGCGGGTGCCGCGATCGGTGTGCTCGCGGCGGGGGCGGCCGCGGGCGTCGCGCTCGAGCGGCTGACGGTGGGCCGCGGCGTACGGCGCAAGGCGCGGCTCGCCCTGGACGCCGAGGGCCCGTACGGCACGCTGCGCGGCACTCCGGGGACGGCGGTCGCCGAGGACGGCACCGAGATCTACTACGAGATCGAGGAGATCCGGGAGAACGCGGCCGCGCCCTCGCCGCGGCGCAAGCGGCGGTTCGGGCGCCGCGCCCCCACCCCGGTCACCATGATCTTCAGCCATGGCTACTGCCTCGCCCAGGACTCCTGGCACTTCCAGCGCTCCGCGCTGCGCGAGGTGGTCCGCACCGTCTACTGGGACCAGCGCTGCCACGGCCGCTCGGCGCGCGGCTGCGCCCAGGCGGACGGGGAAGCGATCAGCATCGACCAGCTCGGCCGCGACCTGAAGGCGGTGATCGACGCGACGGCGCCCGAGGGGCCGCTGGTGCTCGTCGGCCACTCCATGGGCGGCATGACGATGATGGCGCTGGCCGCGCAGTACCCCGATCTGATCCGCGAGCGCGTGATCGGCGCGGCCTTCATCGGCACCTCGGCGGGCCGTCTTGGCGAGGTCAGCTTCGGCCTCCCGGTGGTCGGGGTGAACGCGGTGCGGCGGGTGCTGCCCGGACTGCTGAAGGCGCTGGGCTGGCAGGCCGACCTGGTCGAGCGCGGGCGGCGGGCGACCGCGGACTTGTTCGCGGGGCTGATCAAGCGCTATTCGTTCGGCTCGAAGGACGTGGACCCGGGGGTCGCCCGGTTCGCCGAGCGGCTGATCGAGGCCACGCCGATCGATGTGGTCGCGGAGTTCTACCCGGCGTTCATCGCCCACGACAAGGCGGCGGCGCTGCCGCACTTCGACGGGCTGCCGGTGCTGGTCCTCGCGGGCGACAAGGACCTCATCACCCCGATGGAGCACAGCGAGGCGATCGCGGAGCTGCTTCCGGGCGCGGAGCTGGTGATCCTCGAGGAGGCCGGGCACCTGGTGATCCTCGAGCACCCGGAGGTGGTCAACGGCCACCTGACGGAGTTGCTCTCGCGGGCGGTGGACGGGGTCGGCGACCGGGCGCGGCGGGGCGTGACGGGCTGAGGAGCGGTACCCCGCCCGGCCGTTCCGGCGGTCCGGCCGGGGCGGCCGCACGCCCGTCCGGCCGGGGCGTTCGGGGTGGCCGCACGGCGGTTCGGCCGGGGCGTTCGGGGTGGCCGCACGCCGGTCCGCGGCGGGCTTTTCGGGCCCGTACCATCGGCGAGTATGGACGTAGGCACGCGCATCACCGTCACCTCTCCCGACCAGATGCGGGACCTGGGCCGCAGACTCGCCAAGCTGCTGCGCCCCGGCGATCTGGTGCTGCTCACCGGTGAACTCGGCGCGGGCAAGACGACGCTGACGCGGGGCCTCGGCGAGGGCCTCGGCGTCCGCGGCGCCGTCACCTCGCCCACCTTCGTGATCGCCCGGGTGCACCCCTCGCTGGGCGACGGACCGCCGCTGGTCCATGTCGACGCCTACCGGCTGAACGGCGGCCTCGACGAGATGGAGGACCTGGACCTCGACGTCTCCCTGCCGGATTCGGTGGTGGCCGTGGAGTGGGGCGAGGGCAAGGTCGAGGGGCTGGCGGAGGACCGGCTGCATGTGGTGATCCAGCGGACGGTGGGCAGCGACATGGCCGTCACGGACACGATGGCCGCCGACGTGGACGACGTACGGGACGTGGTGGTGACGGGCGTGGGCACCCGCTGGGCGAGCGAGGACCTGGCGTCGCTCGCGGGGTAGCGCCAGGGCTGCCCGGTCAATCGGTCAAACGGTCAAGCCGCTGGTAGAGCTCGCGTGCAGATGCCGCGTAGTTTCCGACAAGCCGTCGGCATGCTGTTGCATTCCGGGCATCACCCGTGGTCACATGGTGGGAGAAAGCGTGGGTTAGGTCTACCTAACTCCGCTCGACTGCCCCAGGACCCTCAGGAGGCACCCATGTCGGCCCACGACCCTGTGGCCGGGACCGGCGCCGCGCGCGACGACCGGTCACCGTCGATGTCGGAGCTCCTGGCGGCGTGTGCGGCGGCGAGCGCGGTCTCGACGCCTCCGCGGCCGGCCGAGGAGGAGACCCCGGCGTCCGTCGAAGCCGAGCCCGAGGCGGATGACGAGGAGCGGGACGCGGCGTAGCCGCGCACGGCTACGTCATCCGGCTACGTCGTCCAAGTCCGCTGGGGGGGGGCGACGGTCCGCTAGGGGACGACGACCACCTTCGTGTCCAGCTGCGCGAACTCCCACATCGCCGTGCCGTCCGCCCGGCTCTCCCGGACGGCCCCGGTCCGCTTGCGCGCGTTCGGGTCCGGCATCGACCCGTCCACCGCCGCGCTGAAACCGAACACGACTCCCCCTTCCGAGTGGAAGACGACGACGTGCTCGACCTGGACCCCGTCCGATCCGACCCCGCCCTTGTTGCGCGAGGTCACGGAATAGGTCCCCGGGTCGGGGCTGGCCGGGCTCGGGCCCACCTCGAAGGTGCGGCCGGCCTTGCCGTCGGCGCCGACCAGCCAGACCCGCTTGTCGCCGAGGGCATAGACGACCCGGACGCCGGTGCCGGAGCGGGCCGGGAGGGCGGTGGACTTCTTCTTCGACCCCGGGTCGTGCTTGTCCTTCTTCTTGGACTCGGCGGAGTGCGACCCCGGCCGGGCCTGGGTCGGATGGTCGGGCGCGGTCGCGGCGGCCTGGTAGCCGAGGAACCCGACGACGCCCAGCGCGGCGGCGGTGAGTACGGCCACAGCTGGCCCGGTACTGCTCCTTGGCACGGCGGCTTCCCTCTCCTGCGGTCAGTACGTGCTGACGGTCCGTACACACTTACGGTGACGGTAGCACCGGCGCCCGCCGCCCGGCCGCGCTCCGGCCGTCCGGTGACCGAGCTGTTCCACCGTCGGTACGAAAGCCCCTACCGACGCTGGTACGAAGGCCGGTACCGGCTTCGGTTCCAAGGCCGGTAGCGAAGCCGGTACCGAGGCTGGTGTCGATGTCGGTACCGAGGCCGGTATCGATGTCGGTACCGAGGCCGGTATCGATGTCGGTACCGAGGCCGGTACGAAAGAACGACCTCCCGGCGCGCCGTAGGCTGTTCTCGTGCTGTTGCTCGCTCTTGATACCGCCACCCCCGCCGTGACCGTCGCCCTGCACGACGGCTCCGCAGTGATCGCCGAGTCCTCCGACGTGGACGCCCGGCGCCACGGCGAGCTGTTGCTGCCCGCCGTCCACCGCACGCTGAAAGCGGCGGGCGCCGAACTGGGCGCGGTGACGGAGATCGTCGTCGGCGCGGGCCCCGGCCCGTACACCGGACTGCGCGTGGGCCTGGTGACCGCGGCCACCTTCGGGTCGGCCCTCGGCGTCCCCGTCCACGGGCTGTGCACACTGGACGGGATCGCGTACGCCGCCGGGACGGCCGGTCTGGAAGGCCCCTTCGTCGTGGCCACGGACGCGCGGCGCAAGGAGGTCTACTGGGCGCGCTACGACGACGCCCGCACCCGCGTCACCGAACCCGCCGTCGACCACCCCGCCGATCTCGCCGAGCGGGTGGCCGGACTGCCCGCAGTCGGTGCGGGCGCGCTGCTCTACCCGGCGGCCTTCGCCGACGTACCGCCCGGAATGCCGGAGCATCAGTCGGCCGGGGCGCTCGCCTCGCTCGCCGCCGAGAAGCTGGCGCGCGGCGAGGAACTGCCGCCGCCCCGGCCGCTGTATCTGCGCCGCCCCGACGCCAAGGTGCCCGCCAACTACAAGGTGGTCACCCCGAAGTGACCGGCACCGGCACGACCGTGACCCTGCGCGAGATGCGCTGGTGGGACCTGGAGCGGGTGATGGAGCTCGAGGAGGAGCTGTTCCCCGAGGACGCCTGGTCGCGGGGGATGTTCTGGTCCGAGCTCGCGCATGCCCGGGGCCGGGACGCCACCCGCCACTATGTGGTGGCGGAGAGCGGGCCCCGGCTGGTCGGGTACGCCGGGCTCGCGGTCGTCGACCGCACCGGCGACGTCCAGACCATCGCCGCCGCCCGCGACCACTGGGGCACCGGCCTCGGCGCGCGCCTCCTCACCGACCTCCTTACGGCGGCCACCGCCTTCGAGTGCCGTGAGGTGCTGCTGGAGGTGCGGGTGGACAACGCCCGCGCCCAGCGGCTGTACGAGCGCTTCGGCTTCGAGCCCATCGGCATACGCAAGGGCTACTACCAGCCCGGCAATGTGGACGCCCTGGTCATGCGGCTGGCCGACCCGGCGACGGCGAGTACCGGCGCGATGGCGAACGGCGAGCCCGGCGCGTCCGCCACGACCACAGGGAACCCCACGACCACAGCGGACCCCACGACCACAGCGAACCCCGCGAACCCCGCGACCTCAGTACAAGGAACCGAGACCCATGGCTGACGAACCCCTCGTCCTCGGCATCGAGACCTCCTGCGACGAGACCGGCGTCGGCATCGTCCGCGGCCGCACCCTCCTCGCCGACGCCGTCGCCTCCAGCGTGGACGAGCACGCCCGCTTCGGCGGCGTCGTCCCCGAGGTCGCCAGCCGCGCCCATCTGGAGGCGATGGTCCCCACGATCCAGCGGGCGCTGAAGGAGGCCGGGGTCGCCGCCTCCGACCTCGACGGCATCGCCGTCACCGCGGGCCCCGGGCTCGCGGGCGCGCTGCTCGTCGGCGTCTCGGCCGCCAAGGCGTACGCCTACGCCCTCGGCAAGCCGCTCTACGGCGTCAACCACCTCGCCTCGCACATCTGCGTCGACCAGCTGGAGCACGGTCCGCTGCCCGAGCCGACGATGGCCCTCCTGGTGAGCGGTGGGCATTCGTCGCTGCTCCTCGCGCCCGACATCACCGCCGACGTCCGCCCGCTCGGCTCGACCATCGACGACGCGGCGGGCGAGGCGTTCGACAAGATCGCCCGGGTGCTGAACCTGGGCTTCCCGGGCGGCCCCGTCATCGACCGCATCGCCCGCGAGGGCGACCCGGACGCGATCGCCTTCCCGCGCGGGCTGACCGGCCCGCGGGACGCCGCGTACGACTTCTCCTTCTCGGGGCTGAAGACCGCCGTCGCCCGCTGGATCGAGGCGAAGCGGGCGGCGGGCGAGGAGGTCCCGATCGCCGATGTCTCGGCCTCCTTCCAGGAAGCGGTCGTGGACGTGCTGACCCGCAAGGCCGTCCGCGCCTGCAAGGACGAGGGCGTGGATCACCTGATGATCGGCGGTGGCGTCGCCGCCAACTCCCGGCTGCGGGCGATGGCCGAACGCCGCTGCGAGGACGCGGGGATCACCCTGCGGGTGCCGCGGCCGAAGCTGTGCACGGACAACGGGGCGATGGTCGCGGCGCTCGGCGCGGAGATGGTGGCGCGGGGGCGGTCGGCGTCGGCGTGGGACCTGTCGGCCGACTCGTCCCTCCCGGTGACGGACCCCCACGTCCCGGCGCCCGCCGGGCACACCCACGACCATGTGCACGAGCTGAGCCGGAAGAACCTGTACGCATGACCGTCGCGTTGATGTGGGAAGCCCGAGCCGTGGCCGGAAAGGGCGAGGAACTCCTGACCTGGGCCACCCACCAGCCCCTCGACCCGCCCCCGCTCCGCCGCGAAACCTTCCGCGCCCCCGAGGACCGCGTCCTCGTCATCACCTGGTGGGACGGCGCCTACGACACCCAGGGCCTGCCGGAACTCCCCGAACCGGGCGAGGACTTGGTACGGCGGGCAGTGCACCGCTGGCGCTTCGAGGCGGTCGCGGACGAGGGTTGAGCGGTACGGCGCCGGGCTGTACGGCGCCCGACCGTACCGGGCCCGGCCGCCCGGCACTCGCTCGTGCGGTGCCCGGTCGTGCGGTGCCGGGCCCTACGGCACCCCGATTCATACGGCACCCGGCCGCACCCGCGGCAGCGCGGCACCGAGGCCGTACCCCCGGCGGTGCGCACCGAGGTCGTACCCCCGGCGGTGCGGCACGCGACCGTACCCCTGGCCGTACGGCACCCGGCCGCGCCCCGACCGAACGGCACGCAACCGCGCCCCTGGCCATACGGCACTCGGCCGCACCGTCACCGCAGGGCCTCGGACAGATCGGCCAGGTGCCGGGAGACCGGGCCGAGGGTGAGCAGGCCGCTGCCCGCGCCGGCCAGCTCGGCCGCCGCCGGGGTCAGTGCGGTGCGGGCGCGGGCGATCGTCTCCCGGTCGCCGACGGCGATGGCCGCCCGCCCGGTGAGACACCACAGGGCCTCCAGCAGCAGATCGCGGGGCGGCTCCGGGACCGTGCGCAGCGCCGCCGCGGCCTCGGTGTGGCGGTCCTGGGCCAGCAGCACCAGCGGGCGGGCCCAGGGCGCGTACGGCCCCCAGTCGAGGTCCGCGTCGATGGGGGCGGGCCGCCCCCGTTCCACGCGCAGACAGAGCAACGCGAGCGGCAGCAGACCGTGCTCCAGGCCGGGCATCCCGGCGCCGTCCAGCCGCGCGGCGGCGTCCCGGTAGGCCGCCTCCGCCTCGGCCTCGTCCGCCTGCCCCGTCGCGGCCAGCCGCAGCGCCCGGTACCACGCGGTGAACACCCCCACCAGCGGCCGCTCATGGCGCTCGCCCAGACGGTCGGCGGCGGCCGCGTGCCGGTCGGCCGCCGCGAAGTCGCCGAGCGCGCTGCGGGCCTGGAGCCGGATGAGATGGCCGAGCACCTCGAAGGCGACCAGCCCGTGCCGCGCCGCAAGGGCGATCAGCTCGGCTCCGGTCGCGTCCCGGCGCGGCGCCAGCCCCGCGCGCTCGAAGCTCTGCATGAAGACGCCGTTCAGCGCGAATGCCAGCAGCCCGGGATCGTCCAGCCGCCGAGCGATCTCCTCAGCCTGCCGAGCCGCCTGCCGCCCCCGCTCGGACCGCCCACCCCGCGACTCCACGGCGATCGTCGCCAACAACCGGGCCCGAATCGCGTCATGGCCGATCGGCCCGGAGCCGGCCGCGAGCGCGGCCAACGTGCGTTCGGCCGCCCTTACGATCGATGCCGCCTGCTCGGGGTCGTCCAGGCGGGTCCAGCTCGCGGGGACGTCGTAGGCGCCGATGACTCGGGCGGTCAGTTCCGGGTCGCCCAGTTCTTCCGCCGCCGCGACGGCCGCCACGCGCTGTTGGCGGGCCGTCAGCAGGCCGTCGCCACCGGTCATCGAGAGGTCGCGGAGCAGGGCGGCCGTCGACTCCAGGCGGGTCCGGGCGCCGGAGGCCACCGTGCGGTCGTACGCGGCGGTCGCGTCCGCCCACACCTGGGCCGCCGCGCCGCCCCGCGCCGCGGTGGGGTCGAGGTGGGGCGCCTGGCCGAGGATGTCCGTCTCCAGGCGGCGCAGCTCCGGGCCCGGGTCCAGGCCCAGCCGCTCGACCAGCAGCGTACGGGCCCGGCGCAGTACCGCCAGCGCGTCGCCCTGGCGGCCGGTGCGGTACAGCGCGAGGGCCAGCGCCCGCCAGGCGCCCTCGCGCCAGGGGTGCTCGGCCAGATGCGCCTCCAGGTCCGGCACCGCCTCGGCGGCCCGGCCGAGCGCCAGCCGGGCCTCCGCCTGCCGCTCGACGGCGTGCAGCCGCAGCTCCGCCAGCCGGGAGCGCTCGCCCCGGGCCCAGCCCTCGTCGGCGAACTCCGCGTACGCGGGCCCGCGCCACCGGCTCAGCGCCTCCTCCAGCCGGGGCAGCGCGCCGTCCGGCGGCAGGGTCGCGGCGGCGGCCACGTCCTGTTCGAAGCGCCAGGCGTCCACCGCGTCCGGGTCGGCCCGCAGCGCGTACCCGGGGCCCTCGGTGACCAGCAGCCGGGCCGGGGTGCGCGGCGGGCGCTGCGGCTCCAGCGCGCGGCGCAGCGCGGCCACGAACGTACGCACCGCGCCCACCGCACCCGGGGGCGGCTCCGTCCACAGGTCCTCGAT
Organism: Streptomyces yongxingensis; assembly: GCF_055597465.1. Taxonomy (NCBI): domain Bacteria; kingdom Bacillati; phylum Actinomycetota; class Actinomycetes; order Kitasatosporales; family Streptomycetaceae; genus Streptomyces; species Streptomyces yongxingensis. Next base: position 4,996,309 of record NZ_CM145717.1, on the reverse strand, counting down.
CAGCCGGGAGACGGGTACGACACGGCGGCGGGCGACGATCAGCCGGGCCAGCACCGCGCGGTGCCGTGGCCCCTTGAGCGCGATCGTGCGCCCGTCGGCGTCCGCGTCCCAGGCCACGACCGGCCCCAGCACCCCGAAACCGACCCGCATGCGGTCACGGTAGCGCGCTGATCGGATGCTCATCCGCACCCGGCAGGCTGACAGCCACCCGGTCAGTCACGTACCTCGTCCTTGGCCAGTCACGTACCTCGTCCTTGGCCAGTCACGTACCTCGTCCGGTCGCCCGGATGTTCCACAGAAAGCGCGCTCACCCATGGCCCCTGTCATTCCCGGCTTCGACTACCGCCGCGTCCCCGTCGCCGACGGCGTGTCCCTGAACGTGGCCGTAGGGGGCTCGGGCAGCCCTGTCGTCCTGCTGCACGGCTTCCCGCAGACCCACCTCATGTGGCGGCACGTGGCCGCCGACCTCGCGGCCGATCACACCGTGATCTGCCCCGACCTGCGCGGCTACGGCGCCAGCGACAAACCGTCCGCCAATGCCGACGCCAATGCCGACGCCGATACCGACGCCGCCCCCGACCCCGCCGCCTACGCCAAGCGCACCATGGCCGCCGACATCGTCGCCCTGGCCCGCGCCCTCGGGCATGACCGCTTCGCCCTGGCCGGTCATGACCGCGGCGCCCTGGTCGCCTTCCGGGCGGGCCTCGACCACCCCGCGACGATCACCCATCTCGCCTGCCTGGACGTACTGCCGACCCTCGACATGTGGGACGTGCTGCACGGCACCACGGCCGCCGTCGGCTTCCACCTCTTCCTGATGGCGCAGCCCCCGGGGCTGCCCGAGCGGATGATCGCCGCCTGCCCCGACGACTTCTTCGGCCACTTCCTCGACCTGTGGACGGGCGACCCGCGGGCCATCCCCGCCGAGGTCCGCGCCGCCTATCTGGACGCCTGCCGCGCCGCGGTGCCGTCGATCGTGGCCGACTACCGCGCCTCCGCCGGTGTCGACGTCGACCACGACCGGGCCGACCGGGACGGCGGACGCCGGCTGACGATGCCGCTCACCGTCATCCAGCAGGACTGGGGCGCCGCCCTCGGCTATGACGCCGCGGCGCTGTGGCGCGCCTGGGCCGACGACCTGGAGCACCACACCGTCGGCTACGGCCACTTCATGGCCGAGGAGGCACCCACCGACATCGCCAAGGCCCTGCGGGAGCTGCTGGCCCGCTAGAGGACTTGGAGGTCCTGGACGTCCTGGACGGCCTACGGGGGTGTCCGCCGCGTGGCAGGGGCTTCGCCCCTGGACCCCGGGGTCTGGGGCTTAAGCCCCAGACCCGGGGCGGAGCCGCACATCGACGCTGCGTGGGAAGGGACGGGGAGGGAGCAGCCCGCCACAGGCGTACGCGTACCGCCGGAGACCCCTAGAGGGCCCCGGAGTAGTGGTCGGCGATCTCGTCGCTGGTCGTCACCCACACCCCGGGGTGGTTCACGACGTACTCGAGCGCCTGATCCACATACTTGTGCCGGAAGGGCTGGTTGATCACGAACGGATGCAGCACCAGCGACATCACCCGCCCGCTTGTGGCCGCGTCGGCGTAGAGCTGGTCGAGCTGGTCCTTGACGATCCGGACGAAGTCGGGCCCGCTGAGGCTCTTGCCGACGAAGAGCTGGATGTCGTTGACCTCGATCGAGTACGGCACGCTCAGCATCCCCGGCACGTTCAGCCGGTACGGCTGGTCGTCGTTGGCCCAGTCCAGCACGTACCGCAGCCCCAGCTCGGCCAGGAGCTCCGGCGTGCGGAAGGTTTCGGTCAGCGCCGGCCCCAGCCAGCCGCGCGGCCTGCGGCCGGTGGCCTTCTCGATGGTGCCGATCACCTCGGTGAGGTAGGCGCGCTCCTCCTCGGCGGACATGTCCGCCTGGAGGATGGAGTTGTTCTTGCCGTGCGCCGCCCACACCCAGTTCCGCTCCCGCCCGGCCCGGATGATCTGGGGGTAGCGCTCGGCGACATCGGAGTTGAGCATCACGCTCGCCCGCACCTGGTGCCGGTCCAGGCTCTCGATCAGCCGCCAGATCCCCACCCGGGGACCGTAGTCCCGCCAGCCGTAGTTCAGCGGATCGGGCGCCAGCGCCCTGGTGTCGGGGAAGATGCTGGTGGAGGGGCGGTCGATCTCGTAGTGCTCGACGTTGAGCCCGACGTAGAAGGCCACCCGGGCGCCGTCGGGCCAGTGGATCGGGGCGCGTTCGACGATGGGGCTGTAGTCGAAGAGCTGGTTGTCCATCAGTGCTCACCTCATCTGTGCGGCGGTTCGGCTTCGCGTTCGGCTTCGCTCGATGGACATCGTGAAACCCTCACACAAATGAGAAGGTCAAGCGGAAGCGGACCAGGCCACAACCGAAGAGCTGAGAGACTGCGTCGGCGTACACCGCAGTGCTGTGCGTGCCACGGGTGCCACGGGTGCCACGGGTGCCACGGGTGCCACGGGTGCCACGGGTGCTACGAGTGCTACGGGTGCTAAGAGTGCCGTGAGTGCGATGAGTGCCATGAGGAAGGACGCCATGACGCCGCCCAACGAGCTTCCGCCACCGCCGCCCGCCCCGGACGAGCGGCCGTGGAAGGACCGCGCCGGGTTGCTCGACGAGCGGGCGCGGGCGATGGGGGCGCTGGCGCGGTGGTACCTGGCGCCGCACCGGGCGCTGCTGCTGTGGCTGTCCACGCTCGTCTTCGCGCTGGGGTGGAGCCTCGCGGTCTCGGGGTTCCAGTTCCTGGTGAAGGGCGAGATCATCGAGCACGTGCTGGGCGTGATCTTCCTGGGTCTCGCCCTGGGCGCCACGGTCCCCTCCAGCCTCGGGGTGGCCTCCGGCATCCGGCGCGACGTCTTCGTGGGCGCGTGCCTCCGCGACTGGGCGGAGCTGGAGCGCGATCCCCAGACGCTGCCGCACTGGCGGGTCTCCGGCGGCGCTCTCCTGTGGCTGGGCCCGTCCATCGTGCTGACCTGCCTGGGGCTGGCGCTGGGCGGGTTCGCCGTCTTCTCGGACGTCGGCACGGAGAGCGTCGGCACCGTCGCCGGTATCGGCCTGGTCTTCGCGGCCGCCGGAGCGCTCGGCATGGCCAAGGCGATCGACTACTACCGCCTGGTCAGCCGCGAACTCCGCCCCTTCCGCCCCGACACCGGCGGTCCGGACGCATACGGTTCTGACGCATACGGTTCTGACGCGTACGGTCCGGACGCGTACGGTCCTGACGCGGGCTACGCCGACGGCTTCTCCGACGACGGCTTCTGCAGTGACTGAAAGCGGGTCCGCAGCTCCTCGTACCGCTCACCCGGGCTCTCCCCGCGCTCCTTGGCCACCTCCTCGATGCGGGTCAGCAGCTGCCTGACCCGTACAGCGTCCGTATAGGCGTCGCGCTCCAGCTTCTTGTACGCGGCGGCAGCGGGCCCCTTGTGATCGTCGGGGTCCACCGACTGCCTCAGATGGCCGAGACGCTCGATCTGTTCCTCGAGGTAACTGAGCATTCCCTCAAGGTCTTTGATGAGATCCGACAGATCCTGGTCCGATACGGACAGTTTGTCTTTACTCATGTTCCATCCGTCCCTGCCACCCTCCCATCGGCCCATTAGCGGGATGATCGTGCCATGACCGGGGCCGGTGTGGAGAGCCAGCCGGGGTAACTCCTGTGCCAGTCAGCCCGGCAGGACCGTGCCCGGGGGCAGCTCGATGCCGAAGTCGGCGGCGAGAACGTGCAGCACCTCGTCGTTGTCGGCGAGTTCACGCTCCTTACGGCTGCCGTCGGACCAGGACTCGACGAGAGTCCGCCCGGACAGGAGGAGATGGCGGTCCAGGGTGGTGCGCTGGACGTGGAGGGTGTGCTGGAAGGGCGAGCGCGGGTTGGTGGCGACGTGCCAGTTGATGACCCCGTAGTCGGACGCGTCGAACGGCTCGCGGGTGAAGGCGTACTGGTCCTGCCAGGAGCCGTCGAGGAACGCCTGGAACACCCACAGGTCCTCAAGACCGTCCGGGTACGGCTCGCGGACGTAGCGGTGGCGGCGGGTGCCGTCGTGGAACTCGGTGTCGGCGACGAGCGGCACGGCCTCCAGGAGGCTTCCGATGCTGCCGAAGCCCACATCGGCCACGTAACGCCGCTCCTCGCCCGGGATCTCGACCAGCAGCAGCATGTGCGTGCGCGGTCGGACCGTCCCGGGGGCCGCGCCGACCCGGACGCGGGCGGTGAGGCCGGTGACGCGGAAGCCGAGGGCGGTGAGGACGGCGGTCAGCAGCGTGTTGTGCTCGTAGCAGTAACCGCCGCGCCGGCCGTGGACCAGCTTGGCCTCGAGGTCGGGGACGGCGAGGGAGGGGGCGGAGCCGAGGAGGGGGCCGAGGTTCTCGAACGGTATGGACGTGAGGTGCGCCCGATGCACCGCCCGCAGGGTCTCCACGGTGGGGGCGGGGCGCCGGTCGCCCGTCCAGCCGATACGGCTCAGATAGGCGTCGAGATCGAGATCGAGTTCAGTACGGGCTGGTTCCATGCTGCCGACCGTAACGCCGGAGCCCCGGTACCGGCCTCCGCTCATAGCGGGGCCGCCTCTGGTCCTCTGGACGTAGGTCCGCTACGCCTTCGGCACCGCCGCGAGGTGATCGAGCGCGCCCACCTTGATCGACTGGAGCAGGGCTCCCAGCCTCGCGGGGCTCGTGGTGAGGACCGTAAGGGGGTCGTCGCTCTCGCGGAGGGCGACGGTGGTGCCTATGAAGGCGAGTTCTATGCAGGAGTTCCCGTCCCCCGCCCCGGAGTAGGAGGACTTGCGCCAGTTGATCTCGGACATTCCTTCGCCCTCACATCTGTTGAACGGTCTCGCGGATGAAGTCACGTGACTCCTTCTCGGACAAAGCCAGCTCTTCGGTCCGGTCCATGACCGCCCGGTAGTTCAGAAGCTGGGACTCCCCGTCGAGGAACGCCGCATCCTGCGCGACGTCGAGCTGAACGGTATCCAACTGCGGCACCGGACCCGTGGCGTAGGTGACGGAGATACCCGCGACGTGGAATCCTCCGGCCGCGATCGGGACGACCCGGACGGAGACGTTCGGGCGCTCCGAGGACTCCAGCAGGCTGTCGAGCTGCGCGCGCAGCACGTGCTGATCGCCGAACCGTACGCGGAGCGCGGTCTCGTGGATGATGAATGTGCAGGATGGCGGCTGGTCCCGATCCAGGATGTCCCGGCGCTTCATGCGGTGGGAGAGTCTTCGGCGGAGTTCCGTCGGCGACCAGCCGGGGACGGCCGTGCTCAGTACCGACCGGGCGTAGTCCTCGGTCTGCAGGAGTCCCGGGATGTGCATCAGCTCGACGACGCGCAGGCTCGTGGCGAAGTACTCCAGTTCCGCCAGATCGAGACCGGCCGCGCCGAGCGTCCCCCGGTACTCCTCCCACCACCCACGCTTGCGCTCGGTCGCCATCGCGACCAGCGCCTCGACGTACGCCTCGTCCGGGCAGGCGTAGTTGGCGGCGAGTGTGCGTACGCGCTCTTCGCTGACGCCGAACCGGGCCAGCTCCATATTGGTGACATGCGAGCGGTTCGTGCCCAGTCGGTCGGCCGCTTCCTGGATGGTGAGACCCGCGCGCTCGCGCATCCTCCGAAGCTCCGTGCCAAGTCGGCGCTGACGTGCCGTGATGGTGGTCCTCGAAGCCATGCCTGCCTTCCTCATGGGGTCGTCACCCAGTGTGGCGTGTGACCACGAATGGGTCTATCTACTCACTAATTTCGGCGATCTGGTGGCACTAGTTAGGTGTCGACCTCTACCGTAGGTGTCGTTGCCGCTACCGCGCGTTGATCGCCGTAACGGTACGCGCGCTGTCGGCCCCCTCACAGGGAGTTGCCCCATGGATTCCGATCACGAGTCCGACGACCGTCCCCCACGCCGCCCGCCCGTTCCCTCCAGGGATCCGTACGTCTACACCCTGCAGAGCGGTCGGCACGCGACCTCCGCCAAGGTCTGCCGGGACTTCGTCGCCTGCGTCCTGAACTCCGTGGGGCAGGAGGAGCTGGTCGACACAGCGACGCTGTGCACCTCGGAGCTGGCCACCAACGCCTTTCTGCACGCCGAGGGCGACTCCGTGATGCTGCGCGTGGTGATCGAGCCGCCCCGCTTCCGCGTCCTGGTCTACGACGCCTCCGCCGAGCTCCCCACCGCCGCCTGCCTCCCCGAGGGAGACCGCCTCCACGGCCGCGGCCTCGGCCTGGTGTCGGCCCTGGCCGACGCGTGGGGGACGGCGGAGGGGGACGCGGTGGGCACCTACGCCAAGGGGGTCTGGTTCGAGCTCGCGGGCAAGGAGGAGGGCGAGGGCCGGCCTCGGGATTTCACGGTCTGACGGCTTTCCTCACCGTTCTCCTCACCGCTTTCCTCAGCCCTCGGCCTTGGCCGCCATGAACGTCAGTGGAAATACCTCGCCGGAACCCGCGTAACGGTGGAACCGGTCGGCCCAGGAGGGTTCCTGAATGGTTCGGACCCGCTCGCGGGGCAGGGCCATGTACACATCGCGGCCACCGTGCTGGTCGGCCGGGGTCGGTGCTATGTGCACGGTCCAGGGAATGGCCATCGAGGGGAAGTCGTACCAGAACGGGGCGCCCTGGCCGAAGTCGATGTCGTAGAAGGGGAGCTTCGACCAGTTGTTGATGGCGATGGTGTCGTCGAACGCGTCGAGGCCCATGGTGGTCATGACCCGCTTCAGGCGCCCTGCCTCGAATTCGGCACAGAGGAATGCCGCTTCCTCGCGTATTCTCTCCTCCGTGTTCTCGGAAAAGCCCGAGCGGACCGCCGCGGCGACCTCGCCGAGCGGGCGCGAGCGCAGTTCGGCCGCGGTCATCCCCGGGCGGGTGTTGGTGACGGCGTTGCCCCAGTAGTCGTCCGGTACGACTTCGGCGACAAACGCACGGAAGTCGGCGACGAGGCCGAGCTTTTCCCGGCTCGTGTCCGGGCGGGCACGGAATTCGCCGAGGACTTTCCAGAGGTGGGCGGTCAGCGCGTCATTGGTCGACACCCACCGCTCTGTGCCCGCGAGGTCCGCCATCGCGATGTCCTTCATGGCGGCCAGTTCGTCGGCCGTGAAACGGGTGCTCACCGTCTTCACGCCGCCGAGGCCGCCGAACGCCATGCGGCGTATGAAGGCGGACTTCTGGCCCCGCCCGGTGACCGTGAGATGGGCGCTGCCGATACGGGAGTCACCCGCGGCCGACGCCGCGAGCGCGGCGATGACGCCGCGGTCGTGGCTGGGTTTCGGATATCCCAGGCCCCGGTGCTCGCGCGACCAGCTCTCCACGAACGCCATGTAGCTGGATCCGTCGGCCACGGCATGGTTCATCGTGAGGCCGAGGATGGAGCCGCCGCCTTTCATATGGGTGAGCTTCACCGTGAAAAGCGGCGTATCACGGTCCACCACCCAGAACGGCATGGTGTGACTGAGATGGCGATCCAGCCCCTTTTTCGCCGTGTGACGAGGCCCGTAGTCCGGCATGCGCACCGATGCGTGAGCCTCGACGAAGCGCACCCCGGCGTCGTCGCAGAGCACACTGAGGCCGCCGTCGGGGTCCCTCTTCATACGGCCGGAAAGAATCGGGAAGTTGCGCAATGTCCGGCCGAGGGAGGCGCGGAGCGCCTCGCCGTCGAGCGTCTGCCGGTAGAAAAAGACACGGGGTGTATAGATCGGGCCGATGAGCATGTCGTAGACGCTCAGGCGTATGCGGTCACCGCTCGCCTCTCCGGCACGCACGGTGAACGATCGCTTGGCGCCGCTCTCGCTGGCGGATGCCGTCATACTCACACGCTCTTTCGTCGGGCCCAAACGCGCTGTCGTGTCGACGCGTTGACCCTAACCCCACGGGCGCGAGCGGCCTCCTGAAGTGGAACCGGGTTTAGGGAAATTCCCCAACTTCCGTCCGGCCTCGATCTTTCTTGGCGGCCGTGAGCGTGTTACAGGGTGTCCGGATCTTTCCCCTTCCCTCCCCTTCCCGGGGCGGGGAGGGGAGCAGCCCGCCGCAGGCGCCACGGTCCGTCGCCCCCTGGGCCGGGTGTCCCAGCTAGGCCGGGTGCCCCAGCTAGGCCCGGTGCCCCAGCAGCATCGTGGGGGAGCCCGCCGAGCGCGTCAGCACGATGGTGCAGGCGTTCCCGCCCTCGAGCCGCAGCTTCTTGCGGAGCTGCTCCGGCTCGACCGCCGAGCCGCGCTTCTTGATGGTCGCGATGCCGACCTCCCGCTCCCGCAGCAGCGCCTTGAGCTTCTTCAGGTTGAACGGCAGCACGTCCGTGATCTCGTACGCGGTGGCGAACGGCGTCGGGCGCAGCTCGTCCGTCGTGATGTAGGCGATCGTCGGGTCGATCAGACGGCCGCCGACGCGGGCCGCCACATCGGCCACCAGATGGGCGCGGATGACGGCGCCGTCCGGCTCGTAGAGCCAGCGGCCGACCGGGCCGGGCTCGGGGTCGGGGAGGAGCGGGGTGCCGATCAGGGAGTGGCCGCTCGGCAGCAGCGTGGCGCGGCGCAGCCCGGGGCGGGCGGTGCCGAACCACAGGACGGCCTCCTTCACATGGCCGTGGTCCGAGATCCACTCGGCCTCCGCGTCCTCGGGGACCGCCTCGTGCGGCACGCCGGGGGCGATCTTGAGGGCGGCGCGCGGAGTGGTGCGGGCGGCCTCGATGGCCCAGGAGAGGGGCGGGGAGTACGCCTCGGGGTCGAAGACGCGGCCCCGGCCGCCGCGCCGGGCCGGGTCGACGAAGACCGCGTCGAAGCCCCGGGTGTCGACATCGGTGACATCGGCGCGGCGGACCTCGATGAGATCCGCCAGGCCGAGCGCCTCGGCGTTGGCGCGGGTGACCGCGCAGGTCAGCGGGTCGCGATCGACGGCGAGCACGGAGATCCCGGCGCGGGCGAGCGCGATCGCGTCGCCGCCGATGCCGCAGCACAGATCGGCCATGCGGCGGACGCCGAACTCCGCGAAGCGGGAGGCGCGGTACGCGGCCACGGAGGTGCGGGTGGACTGCTCGACGCCGTTCGGCGTGAAGTACATGCGGTGCGCGTCCTCGGGGCCGAATTTGGCCACCGCCCGCTGCCGCAGCGCGGCCTGGGTCAGGGCCGCCGAGACCAGCGCCGGGGGATGGTCGCGGCGCAGCCGCGTCGCGGTGGCGAGCTCCTTCGCCGGGTCGTAGTCGCGGAGCGCGGAGAGCAGCGCCTGCCCCTCGTCGCCGAGCAATGCATCGAAGGCGTCAACGTCCACATGGCCCATTCTCCCCGCTCCCGCGAGCGCATTCGCCCCCGCACAGCGCGCATATGCACGCCCGCGGGCCGAAGATCACTTATGTGATGATGATCAAGACTGGTTTTCCTCGCTGTCTGGTTCTCGTCGGCGCGGCGGCCGTGCTCACGGCCTGTGGATCCCTCGCCGCCGCCCCCGAGCCGCACACCGGCTCCCGCCACGGCGCCCCCATGCCACCGGCCTCCCTCGCCTCACGGCTGGACGACCCGCCCTCGGCGGCGTCGCGGCCGCCGTCCGGACGGGAGCCGGAGCAGCGGCCACCGGCGTCCTCCGGGCCGGAGTACGGGGGTGACGAGGGTGACGAGGGGCGCGAGGGAGGGGCCGAGGACGGCCGGGTCCCGGACACGCCGCCCTCCGGTGACGCCTCGGCGTCCGCCCTGGCCGCCGGGCCGCCCGGCACGGCCTCGGCGCTGCCCCGCGCGGCCCCGGCGGGCGGGTCCGACGCCTACCGCCGCTGGGGGCTGGACCGGCCGCTGGCGCGGCCCCCGGCCCCGCCCGCCGTCAAGCCCGCGCTCGGGCGGTCCGGCCCGCAGCAGTGGGGACTGCCGCCGACCGTGCGGCGGGTGCCGACCGACCAGCGGGTGGTCTTCGTGACGATCGACGACGGGATCGAGAAGGACCCGCGCTTCGTGGAGCAGGCCCGCGAGCTCGGGCTGCCGTTCACCGGGTTCCTTACCGACAACGTGATCGGGACCCACTACGACTACTTCGACCAGCTGCGCCGGCTCGGCAACCCCATGGAGAACCACACCCTGACCCACCCGAGCCTGGCCGGTATGGCCTACGACGACCAGGTGCGGGAGATCTGCGGCCAGCGCGACAACCTGTGGCACCGCTTCGGTCAACAGCCGGAGCTCTTCCGTCCCCCTTTCGGGGAGTACGACGAGACGACGCTGCGGGCGGCGGCCTTCTGCGGCGTGCGGACGGTGGTGCTGTGGCGCGCCGAGATGGAGACCCACGGTCTGGCCTACCGCTCCGGCGACCATCTCCGGCCGGGGGACATCGTGCTCGCGCACTTCCGGGGGCCGGAGCAGCTCGAGGGTCAGTCGATGACCGACATGATCACGGGGCTGGTGCGGGCGATCCAGGACCAGGGCTTCACGATCGGACGACTGGAGGACTACGTATGAGGGCTCTCCGTGGAACGGCCCCGGTGAGGGCTCTCCGTGGAACGGAGACGGAGTGCCGCACGAAGGTCGCCACCGCGTCGCTTGGCACTCTAGTTGACTGAGTGCTAACCGCGTCATAATGTCGAGGCTGGCACTCGGGACCGATGAGTGCCAGGGATACAGCGACGGGCAGGTCCGGCACCCGCGACGACGGATCCACCTGGTCGCCACCTCAGACAGTTGACCCCGTGAGATCTCCGAAGGGGGAGGTCGGATCGTGACGACCACCAGCTCCAAGGTTGCCATCAAGCCGCTTGAGGACCGCATCGTGGTCCAGCCGCTCGACGCCGAGCAGACCACGGCCTCGGGCCTGGTCATTCCGGACACCGCCAAGGAGAAGCCCCAGGAGGGCGTCGTCCTGGCCGTGGGCCCGGGCCGCTTCGAGGACGGCAAGCGCCTTCCGCTCGACGTCTCCGTCGGTGACGTCGTGCTCTACAGCAAGTACGGCGGCACCGAGGTGAAGTACAGCGGCGAGGAGTACCTCGTCCTCTCGGCTCGCGACGTCCTCGCGATCGTCGAGAAGTAATCACCGAAGTTTTGCCTATGAGCCGTGCCCCGGTGCCCGTGTCAGTTGAAACCGGGGTCGGGGCACGGCTTGTTTGAGAGGACATACGCAACTCATGGCGAAGATCCTGAAGTTCGACGAGGACGCCCGTCGCGCCCTCGAGCGCGGCGTCAACAAGCTCGCGGACACCGTCAAGGTGACCATCGGCCCCCGTGGCCGCAATGTCGTCATCGACAAGAAGTTCGGTGCCCCCACCATCACCAACGACGGTGTCACGATCGCCCGTGAGGTCGAGGTCGAGGACCCGTACGAGAACCTTGGCGCCCAGCTCGTCAAGGAGGTGGCGACCAAGACCAACGACATCGCGGGTGACGGCACCACCACCGCCACCGTTCTGGCCCAGGCCCTGGTCCGCGAGGGCCTGAAGAACGTGGCCGCCGGCGCCTCCCCGGCCGCCCTGAAGAAGGGCATCGACGCGGCGGTCAAGGCCGTCTCGGATGACCTGCTGGCCACCGCCCGCCCGATCGACGAGAAGTCCGACATCGCCGCCGTGGCCGCGCTGTCCGCCCAGGACAAGCAGGTCGGCGAGCTGATCGCCGAGGCGATGGACAAGGTCGGCAAGGACGGTGTCATCACCGTCGAGGAGTCCAACACCTTCGGTCTGGAGCTCGACTTCACCGAGGGCATGGCCTTCGACAAGGGCTACCTCTCGCCGTACATGGTCACCGACCAGGAGCGGATGGAGGCCGTCCTCGAGGACCCGTACATCCTGATCCACCAGGGCAAGATCTCCTCCATCCAGGACCTGCTGCCGCTCCTGGAGAAGATCATCCAGGCCAACGCCAGCAAGCCGCTGCTGATCATCGCCGAGGACGTGGAGGGCGAGGCCCTCTCCACCCTCGTCGTCAACAAGATCCGCGGCACCTTCAACGCCGTCGCGGTGAAGGCCCCGGGCTTCGGTGACCGCCGTAAGGCCATGCTCGGCGACATCGCCACCCTTACGGGCGGCACCGTGATCGCCGAGGAGGTCGGCCTCAAGCTCGACCAGGTCGGAATGGACGTGCTGGGCACCGCCCGCCGCGTGACCGTCACCAAGGACGACACCACGATCGTCGACGGTGGCGGCAAGGCGGACGAGGTCAGCGGCCGCGTCGCCCAGATCAAGGCCGAGATCGAGTCCACGGACTCCGACTGGGACCGCGAGAAGCTCCAGGAGCGGCTCGCCAAGCTGGCCGGCGGCGTGTGCGTGATCCGCGTGGGCGCGGCCACCGAGGTCGAGCTCAAGGAGAAGAAGCACCGCCTGGAGGACGCCATCTCCGCGACCCGCGCCGCGGTCGAGGAGGGCATCGTCTCCGGTGGTGGCTCCGCGCTGGTCCACGCCGCGAAGGTGCTGGAGAACAGCCTGGGCCTGGAGGGCGACGAGGCCACCGGTGTCGCGGTGGTCCGCCGCGCCGCGGTCGAGCCGCTGCGCTGGATCGCCGAGAACGCCGGTCTCGAGGGCTACGTGATCACCTCGAAGGTCGCCGAGCTCGAGAAGGGCCACGGCTACAACGCGGCCACCGAGGAGTACGGCGACCTGGTGAAGGCCGGCGTCATCGACCCGGTCAAGGTCACCCGCTCCGCGCTGGAGAACGCGGCGTCGATCGCGTCGCTGCTGCTCACCACCGAGACCCTGGTGGTCGAGAAGCCGGCCGAGGAAGAGCCCGAGGCCGCCGGCCACGGCCACGGTCACGCGCACTGACGCTCTGCCACACACAGCGCGAAGGCGCGGCCGCCCAACGGGCGGCCGCGCCTTCGCGTGTCCCGGGGCGGGGCCCCAACCCCGACCCACCCCGGGCCGGAGGCGGGCAGAGCCCGAAGGGCGCCCCCCGAACGGCTACCCCTTCGCCGGGGGGCGGCCGACCTTGGAGGAGATGGAGGAGAGGGCCGAGCGCGGGGCCAGCTTCGCCAGGCTCGACATCGCCTTGTAGCGCGGGTCCGGGATGGACAGCGACTTGCCCCGGGCGAAATCCTTCAGCGCCGCCGTGACCAGCCGGTCCGGGTCCAGCCACATCCAGCTCGGCACGCTGTTGTCCTTGATCCCCGCCCGCGCGTGGAACTCCGTACGGACGAACCCCGGGCACAGCGCCATCAGCCGCACCCCCGAACTGGCCAGGTCCTTCGCCGCGCCCTGCGTGAACTGCACGACCCACGCCTTGCTCGCCCCGTACGTCCCGCGCGGGAAGAAGGCCGCGACCGACGCCACATTGATCACCCCGCCGCGCCCCCGGTCGCGCATCGTCCCGGCTCCCGCGCTGGTCAGCCGCAGCACCGCCTCGCAGTGCAGCTTCAGCATCCGCAGCTCATCGGCGATCGGCACCTCCAGATAGCGGGCGCGGTTGCCGAAACCGGCGTTGTTGACGAGCAGATCGACCGGGTGGGTGCGGTCCTTCAGCCGGGCCTCGACCGCAGCGATCCCGTCATCCTCGGAGAGGTCCGCCACCAGCACGTCCGCCTCCACGCCGTGCCGGTCGTGCAGATCCGCCGCCTGCTCCCGCAGCCGCTTCTCATCGCGTGCGACGAGCACCAGATTGTGCCCGTCGGCGGCGAGCCGGCCCGCGAAGGCGGCGCCGATGCCCGCCGTGGTTCCGGTAATCAATGCAGTCGTCATACGCGCACGTTATCGGCCATGGCGGGCCCCGGCGGACCGCCGAGCGGCACCGCGAGCGATCTGCGCCGGAATGAGCGCTTCCGTCAGTCCGCTTCCGTCAGATCGCCTCCGCGGGCCGGTACTTCAGGGCGGCCTTCCGCACCTCCGGATGCAGCGCGTCACCGGCCGCCAGCACCCTCGGCAGCAGCTCCCGCTCCGTGGTCTCGGCGCGGAAGAGGAAGGCGACCGTCACCTCGTGGCCGGGCCGGTGGACGATCTCGACGGGGTCGCCCGAGCGGATCTCGCCGGGCTCGAGCACCCGCAGATACGCACCGGGGACGGCGGCCTGGGTGAACCGCTTGACCCACCCCCGCTCGCCCAGCCACCCGGCGAACGTACGGCACGGGATCCGCGGTGAGGTCACCTCCAGCAGCAGTTCGCTCCCCACCCGCCAGCGCTCGCCGATGAGGGCGCCGCTGACGTCGATACCGCTGGTGGTGAGGTTCTCGCCGAAGACGCCGTTGGCCAGCTCGCGGCCCAGCTCCCGCTCCCAGACGTCGAGGTCCTCCCGGGCGTAGGCGTAGACGGCCTGGTCGTCGCCGCCGTGGTGGCGGGTGTCGCAGACGGTGTCACCGGCCAGACCGCTTCCGCCCTGGCCCTTCGGCCCGGGGGCCGCGACCCGTACCGGGCGGTCGACGGGCCGCTTGTCGATACCGGTGCCGGCGGGCCAGTCGGTGTGGGCGCTCGGCGTCGCGCCGCCGACGTTCACGGTGAGCACGGTGGAGGGGTGTGAAGTGTGCAGCATGACCGCACCGTAGGACAGCGAGGCCAAAGCGTCGACGTAATATCCCGGCCCATACCCAAGGGTCCCTTATGCTCAAGACATGATCGAGGCCCGCCATCTCCGGGTGCTGCGCGCGGTGGCCGCCACCGGCTCCTTCTCCGCCGCGGCCCGTGAGCTCGGCTGCACCCAGCCCGCCGTCAGCCAGCAGATGAAGGCCCTGGAGGGCGCCGCGGGCACCCCGCTGCTGATCCGCAGCGGACGGGAGATGCGGCTGACCGAGGCGGGCCGGGCGCTGGTGCGGCACGCCGGCGGGATCCTGGCCGGGCTGACCGCCGCCGAGGAGGAGGTCGCGGCGATCGCCGGGCTGCGCTCGGGCCGGGTGCGGCTGGTGTCCTTCCCCAGCGGCAGCTCGACCCTGGTGCCCATGGCGCTCGCCGAGATGCGCGCGGCGCACCCCGGGACGCGGGTCTCGCTCGTGGAGGCCGAGCCGCCGGGCTCGGTGGAGATGCTGCGCTCGGGCGACTGCGAGATCGCGCTGGCCTTCCGGTATCCGCAGGTGAGCGCGGAGGCGGAGGCGGCTTCGGGGGGCGGCGGCGAGTGGGACGACCTGGTCCTGCGGCCGCTGCTGAGCGATCGGCTGGTGGGCGTGGTGCCGGAGGGGCACAAGCTGGCGGGCGCCGGGGCGGTGGGGATCGCCGAGCTGGCCGGGGAGCCGTGGATCGCGGGCTGCCCGCGCTGCCGGGGGCATCTGGTGGAGGTGTGCGAGTCCGAGGGCTTCACCCCGCGGATCGACTTCGCGACGGACGACTATCCGACGGTCGTCGGCCTGGTCGGGGCCGGGCTGGGGGTCGCGGTGCTGCCCGAGCTGGCGCTGGAGTCGGTGCGGACCAAGGGGGCCACGACGCTGGAGGTGGAACCTGCGGTGCGCCGGGAAGTGGTGGCGCTGACCCTGCCCGACCTCGCGCGCGTCCCGGCGGTGGCGGCGACGCTGGACCGGCTGGAGCGGGCCGCCCGCAGATGAGCGGCGCGCGCACCACCGCGCGGGCCGTCCGCGCACACAGTGGGTGGTGACAGGAGGAACGTTTCTTCAGTTGGCCGGGACACGGGCCGCGATCAGGATCCCGGGGCCCCGGTGCCGGCGACCGCGCGGTGCCGCGCCCGCCCCATGAGCTCCTCGCGTTCGTCCTCGGTCAGTCCGCCCCACACTCCGTAGGGCTCGCGCACGGCAAGGGCGTGGGCCGCGCACTGCGCCCGTACCGGGCAGCGCATGCACACCTCTTTCGCCGACATCTCACGTGCGCTGCGGGCAGCGCCGCGCTCTCCCTCCGGGTGGAAGAAGAGCGAGCTGTCGACCCCGCGACACGCGGCCAGGAGCTGCCAGTCCCACAGGTCGGCATTCGGGCCGGGAAGACGGGAGAAATCTGCCATTGCCTTATCTCCTCGATGCTGATCGGCTGCGGACGCTGCGTCCTGGGTCGTACACCTACGGTGTAAGTAGATGTAAATATGACTCATTGCGAATCTAGCCACACAGACCGGCAAATTGGAAGCAAGGTCGCCAAATGCCACCGAAGGGACTGCCTGGGGGGCTGCCCTATGGGGGAGGCGCGAAGGACGCGACCGGCGCGACGAAGCTGCTCCGTGTCCGAGCCCTCACGTAGAGTGTCGAAGGTGGCCGCCGAACCCCGTAACTCTTTCGGGTGACCGTCGTTGAGAGTGCGGAGGCGGTTGATGGGTAAAGCTCTCGGACAGACATCCGGGGCTGTCAATCGCTCAGGTGACGATATGTACCAGCCTGGAGGCTCAAGGTGACGCGCATCAGCTGCGGAGGGCGGCCATGACATCCGTCCTCGTCTGCGACGACTCCCCGCTTGCCCGAGAGGCGCTGCGCCGCGCGGTGGCGACCGTGCCCGGCGTCGAGCGTGTGACGACGGCGGCCAACGGCGAGGAAGTCCTCCGCCGCTGGGGTGCCGACCGCTCGGATCTGATTCTGATGGACGTACGGATGCCCGGTCTCGGCGGGGTCGAGACCGTGCGGCGGCTGCTCTCCGCCGACCCCGGCGCCCGGATCATCATGCTCACGGTCGCCGAGGACCTCGACGGAGTGGCGCTGGCCGTGGCCGCCGGCGCCCGTGGCTATCTGCACAAGGACGCCTCGCGCGCCGAGCTGCGCGCCACCGTGACCCAGGCGCTCGCCGACCCCACCTGGCGGCTGGCCCCGCGCCGGCTGCGCTCGGCCGAGATGGGCGCCGCGCCCACGCTCACCGCGCGGGAGATCCAGGTGCTCGAGGGCATGAGCCACGGCCGGTCCAACGCGGAGATCGGCCGCGAGCTGTTCCTCTCCGAGGACACGGTCAAGACGCACGCACGCCGGTTGTTCAAGAAGCTCGGCGCGTCCGACCGGGCGCATGCGGTGGCCCTCGGGTTCCGCTGGGGTCTGGTCCGCTGATCCGGCCACGACCGCATTGACGTGCTGCGCAGCGGGGGCGCGACGGTCCCCGCCCGTCGGGTGGCGGGCGGGGCGAGAGCGTGCGCGGCGAGCGCTGTGGTGGTGGCCTGTATCAGTTCCCCGCGCTATGCCGCATCCTTGAAGGTGTGGAGTTCCTCGGGGACGAGTCGGTCGGGCGTGAGGGGAGAGCGCAGGACGTGACGACAGCCGGCGCACCTGCTCATAACGCTTCAGCGCACAACTACGGACGCGGTGCCACGGAGCCCCCGGGCCCGAGGCACCATGGATGGATGCCGCGCGACGACGAGAGCCCAGGAGCACCCAAGGGAGCTCCCGGGGGTACGGGGACGATCGGCGCCCTCGTCGGGCGCGCAGCCGAGGGGGACGAGCAGGCCACCCACGATCTGCTGGCCCTGGTCCACCCGCTGGCCCTGCGCTACTGCCGTACGAGGCTGTCCCGACTTCCGGGTGATGCCCGCCACTTCGTGGACGACCTGGCGCAGGAGGTCTGTCTCGCGGTGCTGTGCGCGCTGCCGCGCTACCGCGACACCGGAAAGCCCTTCGAGGCGTTCGTCGTGGCCATCGCCTCCCACAAGGTCGCCGATCTCCAGCGGGCCGCCATGCGCCACCCGGGCTCCACGGCCATTCCCTCGGACGAGATGCCGGAGCAGCCGGACGATTCGCTGGGGCCCGAGGAGCGGGCGCTGCTCAGCAGCGACGCGGAGTGGGCCAAGAAGCTCCTGGCCAACCTTCCGGAGAACCAGCGCGAGCTGGTGCTGCTGAGGGTCGCGGTCGGGCTGACGGCGGAGGAGACCGGTCAGATGCTCGGGATGTCTCCCGGGGCGGTGCGGGTCGCCCAGCACCGGGCGCTGAGCAGGCTGCGCGCGCTCGCCGAGCAGTGAGCCCGAGGCCCACCGGAGTTCCGACCGGCTCGTTACCTTGTTGTGCCTTCCGTATTCAGCAGGTCGCTGAGAAGTTATCCACAGGGCGGAATGAGGCACTCGGGGAGCCCGTTAGCATGGGAGTCCGCGCTGGGGCAAGACCATTGGAAGGGTGTCATGACTGACAACGTCGACGGAGTGCCTGAGAAGTTCGCCATGCTCGGGTTGACGTACGACGATGTGCTGCTGCTGCCGGGCGCCTCCGAGGTGCTGCCGAACGCGGTCGACACCTCGTCCAGGGTCTCCCGGAACGTCCGGGTGAATGTGCCGCTGCTGTCCGCCGCCATGGACAAGGTCACCGAGTCCCGGATGGCCATCGCCATGGCGCGTCAGGGCGGCGTGGGCGTGCTGCACCGCAATCTGTCCATCGAGGACCAGGCCAACCAGGTCGACCTGGTCAAGCGGTCGGAGTCCGGCATGGTCACCGACCCGATCACGGTCCGGCCGGACGCCACGCTGCACGAGGCGGACGCGCTGTGCGCGAAGTTCCGCATCAGCGGTGTGCCGGTCACGGACGCCGTGGGCAAGCTGCTCGGCATCGTCACCAACCGTGACATGGCCTTCGAGGTCGACCGGGGCCGCCAGGTCCGTGAGGTCATGACCCCGATGCCGCTGGTCACCGGCAAGGTGGGGATCTCCGGCGAGGACGCGATGCAGCTGCTGCGCCGCCACAAGATCGAGAAGCTGCCGCTGGTCGATGACGCGGGCGTGCTCAAGGGCCTGATCACGGTCAAGGACTTCGTGAAGGCCGAGCAGTACCCCCAAGCGGCGAAGGACGCGGGCGGGCGGCTGGTCGTCGGCGCCGCCGTCGGTGTCGGCGACGAGTCGTACGAGCGGGCGCAGGCGCTGGTCGAGGCCGGGGCCGACTTCCTGGTCGTGGACAGCGCGCACGGCCACAGCCGGGGCATCCTCGACATGATCGCCAAGATCAAGTCCAATATCGCGGTCGATGTGGTGGGCGGCAATGTCGCCACCAGGGACGGCGCCCAGGCGCTGATCGACGCGGGGGTGGACGGGGTCAAGGTCGGCGTCGGCCCGGGTTCGATCTGCACCACGCGCGTGGTCGCGGGCATCGGCGTGCCGCAGGTGACGGCGATCTACGAGGCCGCCCGTGCCTGCCACGCGGCCGGGGTGCCGCTGATCGGCGACGGCGGTCTGCAGTACTCGGGCGACATCGCCAAGGCGATCGCGGCCGGCGCGGACACGGTGATGCTCGGCAGCCTGCTGGCCGGCTGCGAGGAGTCGCCGGGCGAGATGGTCTTCATCAACGGCAAGCAGTTCAAGTCCTACCGGGGCATGGGCTCCCTGGGCGCGATGCAGACCCGCGGCCAGGCCCGCTCGTACTCCAAGGACCGCTACTTCCAGGACAACGTCCTGTCCGAGGACAAGCTGGTCCCCGAGGGCATCGAGGGCCAGGTGCCCTACCGCGGCCCGCTGGCCTCGGTCGCGCACCAGCTGGTGGGCGGTCTGCGGGCGTCGATGGGCTATGTCGGCTCGGCCAATGTGGCGGAGCTGAAGGAGAAGGGCCGCTTTGTGCGGATCACCGCGGCGGGCCTCAAGGAGAGCCACCCGCATGACATCCAGATGACCACCGAGGCGCCGAACTACTCCGGCCGTTGATCCGCGCCGTCCGTGCCGTCCGCGCCGTCCGTGCCGTTCACCCGGGCGACCTTGCGACGGTGCGGGCAGGGATACTGGGACGGCTGTTCGTGAACAGGGAAAGGCACCCACGTGACTGAGATCGAGATCGGGCGCGGCAAGCGCGGCCGCAGGGCGTACGCGTTCGACGACATCGCCGTTGTGCCGAGTCGTCGCACCCGGGACCCGAAGGAGGTCTCGATCGCCTGGCAGATCGACGCCTACCGCTTCGAGCTGCCGTTCCTGGCCGCGCCGATGGACTCGGTGGTCTCGCCCCGCACCGCGATCCGCATCGGTGAGCTCGGCGGCCTCGGAGTGCTCAACCTCGAGGGGCTCTGGACCCGTTACGAGGACCCGGAGCCGCTGCTGGCGGAGATCGCCGAGCTGGACGAGCACACCGCGACCATCCGGATGCAGGAGATCTACGCCGAGCCGATCAAGGAGGAGCTGATCGGCCAGCGGCTGAAGGAGGTGCGGGACGCGGGCGTGGTGACCGCCGCCGCCCTGTCCCCGCAGCGCACGGCGCAGTTCTCCAAGGCCGTGGTGGACGCGGGGGTCGACATCTTCGTGATCCGCGGCACCACGGTCTCCGCCGAGCATGTCTCCGGTGCCGCCGAGCCGCTCAACCTCAAGCAGTTCATCTATGAGCTGGACGTCCCGGTGATCGTGGGCGGCTGCGCCACCTACACGGCAGCGCTGCACCTGATGCGCACCGGTGCGGCCGGTGTGCTGGTGGGCTTCGGCGGCGGCGCCGCGCACACCACCCGCAATGTGCTGGGCATCCAGGTGCCGATGGCCACGGCGGTCGCCGATGTCGCCGCCGCCCGCCGGGACTACATGGACGAGTCCGGTGGCCGCTATGTGCATGTGATCGCCGACGGCGGCGTCGGCTGGAGCGGCGACCTGCCGAAGGCCGTCGCCTGCGGCGCGGACGCGGTGATGATGGGCTCCCCGCTGGCCCGGGCCACGGACGCGCCG
This sequence comes from Streptomyces yongxingensis, assembly GCF_055597465.1. Lineage (NCBI taxonomy): Bacteria > Bacillati > Actinomycetota > Actinomycetes > Kitasatosporales > Streptomycetaceae > Streptomyces > Streptomyces yongxingensis. The sequence goes on along the minus strand of NZ_CM145717.1, from coordinate 4,975,920 downwards.
GGCCGCGGTCATCACTGGGGCATGGAGGCCGTGCACGACGAGGTGCCGCGCGGCAAGCGCATGAACCTGGGCACGGTGGGCTCCACCGAGGAGATCCTCCTCGGCCCCTCGCACACCACTGACGGCTCGATGAACTTCTTCGGCGCGCTGCGCCGCGCGATGGCCACGACCGGCTACTCGGAGCTGAAGGAGTTCCAGCGGGTCGAGGTCACGGTCGCCCCGTCGGCCCGCGACAAGCGCTGAGCGTTCTTCACATGCCGGTTCGGCAACCGGTTCGACGAGGGGAAGGCCCCGACCGCCTCGCGGTCGGGGCCTTCCCCTCGCTGTGTGATGTTCAGGCTCAGCGGTTGCTGATCCGGTAGGCCGTGCTGACCGCCGCGACCGGCGCGAGCGCCATGAAGATGTAGGTCAGCGCGTCGGAGTCTTCCTTCCACGACTTCCACAGGTCGCTGAAGTGGTCGAAGAAGATCTCGTTCGAGGAGAGCACCTGGCTGCTGGCGCCGCCGCCGATCTTGTCGGCGTAGTTGCTCATCACATCGTGCAGGATCATGGCGTAGCCGTAGAGCTCGCCGAGGAACACCGCGGCCAGGGCCAGCACCGCGCCGACCACCCACAGCCCCGTGTTGCGGCCGCCCAGCTTGGCGACCGCCAGACCGATGAGCGCGCCGACGACCACACCGGCGTACGCGAACTGCGTGACCTCCGGCGGGGTCTTGTCCGTGTCCGCCATCGCGCTCAGCAGGAACGCGTAGAGGAACGCGCCGACGACAGTGGCCACGAGAGCGGCGCCCACCGCCAGCAGCGGGTTGCCCGGTCGGCCGGCCGGCGGCGCGGGCGGCGGGAAGCCGCCGCCGTACTGCGGCTGGGGCTGCTGGGGCTGCTGCGGCTGCCCCTGCGGGTAACCGTAGCCGGGCTGCTGCGCGGAGCCGTACCCACCGGCCTGCTGGGGCGGGGCGGGCTGCTGCGGATAGCCGCCCGGCTGCTGCGGGTACCCGCCTGGCTGCTGTGGCTGCTGCCAGTTCTGGCTCATGGAATTCCCCCGGGGATGAAGGTGTTGAGACCGCGTTCCGGGGACAGCTCGGCTGATGAGCGGCTGCGGGCTGGGAACGCGGAAGGAAACTTTCGAGCCATAAAACTAACAGGCATGCATGACAATCAGACAAGTCGTGTCCAGCGTCCGTGACATGGCTGGGACCGGACGGAGACACGTTGGCCCGGCATATGCGGATTCGTCGCCGCTATTCGGCGATGCGCTTCGCGACGAGGTAACTTTCCGCTCCCGCCACGGCGTAGAAGGTGATGTCGTTGCGCCCCAGGATGTGATCGCGCCAGTAGTCCACCACCAGCCCGAAGTGCTCGATCAGGGTGTCGGCGGTGGGCCAGGAGCTCTCGTCCCCCATCAGCACCGCGACGCCGATCAGTTGCGCCAGCGAGACGCTGACCACGGCCAGCGGTATGGCGACGAGCGCCAGCAGCGGCGCCCGGCCGCCCAGCTTGCCCAGCGCGGCGCCGGTCAACAGTCCGATGCACAGCGCCCAGTAGCCGACCTCCTGGCCACGGTGGCCGATTTTGCCCTGGATGAAGCCGAAGACCAGGGCTCCGAGCAGGGCCGCCGCGATGCCCGCCGCGAGGCCACGGGCCGGTCGTGGGGCCTGAGCTGCGGAGGAAGCGGACGTGATCATGTCGGCAAGGTAGCAGTGGCATGGCCGCACGGTGGTGCGAATGACATCAGTGCCGGGACAGAATCCGGCATAAGCAATAATGTCAACTTATGGCGCAGAACAAGTCGTTCAATGGGCGTGACATGGGTATCGACCTCGGCACCGCCAACACACTGGTGTACGTACGGGGCAGGGGCATCGTGCTCAACGAGCCGTCGGTTGTGGCCGTGAACACAGTCGACGGGAGTGTGCTGTCGGTGGGTTCGGCGGCCAAGGAGACCATGGGGCGGACGCCGACGAACATTGTCGCCGTGCGGCCGCTGCGCGATGGCGTGATCGCCGATTTCGAGATCGCCGAGCGCATGCTGCGGTACTTCATCAAGAAGGTCATGGGCAGCCGCCGGCTCGCCCGTCCCCGTGTGGTGGTCTGTGTGCCCTCCGGGATCACCGGCGTCGAGCGGCGCGCGGTGATGGAGGCCGCCACCCAGGCCGGGGCGCGTCAGGTGCATCTGGTCGAGGAGCCCATCGCGGCGGCGATCGGCGCGGGGCTGCCGGTGAGCGAGCCGACCGGCTGCATGGTCGTCGACATCGGCGGCGGTACGACGGAGGTCGCCGTGGTCTCGCTGGGCGGCATCGTCACCGCGCGGTCGGTGCGCACCGCGGGCGACGCGATGGACGTCGCGATCAGCTCCTATGTGAAGAAGCAGTACGCGCTGGCGATCGGTGAGCGGACCGCCGAGGAGATCAAGGTCTCCATCGGCTCCGCCTCGCCCACCGGGCCGCTGTCCGTACCGCGGGTCTCGGAGTCCGTCCGGCGGCCCGAGCGGAATGTGGAGGTGTTCATCCCGAGCCAGAGCGAGGACAACGAGGACACCCAGGCGCTGCTGCCGCCGGACCGCTGCACCATCCGCGGCCGGGACCAGGCGACCGGGCTGCCCAGGGTGCTCGAACTGACCTCGGACGAGGTGCGGCACGCCCTCGCCGAGCCGGTGGACAGCATCGTCGCGGCCGTGCGGGCCACGCTCGACGAGACCCCGCCGGAGCTGGCGGGCGACATCATGGACCGCGGCATCGTGCTGACCGGCGGCGGGGCCCTGCTGCGCGGCCTGGACGTACGGCTGGGGCGCGAGCTGAACATCCCGGTGCTGGTGGCCGACGACCCGCTGGACTGCGTGGCCATCGGCACCGGCCGCTGCGTGGAGGACTTCGCCTCGCTGCGCACCGCGATGGACGCACGGCCCCGCAGGCCGGACGCCGTGCGGGTGTGACGCCTCAGCGCACCGCCGGGAATGCCCTGACACGCCGTCGATCGTCTTGCGGCGCCGTCGTGGCCGGCCACCGCGGCGCAGCCGCGTATCGGCACAGCCGCGGCGGCGCCGCACACCGACACGGCCCCGCGCCCTTCGGGGTGCCGTTCGAACCGCGGCCGACTTCCGCGATCTGCCGAGGACGCCTCGGGGCGGCCCGGCGGGCCTCCCCGGGGCGGCGGCCTTGAGCGTGCGGCACCGTCCTCGGCGTGGTGGGCTGGTGACACCGCGTCGGTCCCGTGCGTCGCGGGCGGACGGCAGGCGCGGGCGTCGAGGTGGTGGTCGTGGGGCGCGGCAGGACGTACCGGCGGGCGGTCGTCGCGACCGTCACCACGATCCTGGTCGCGATCACTTCCCTCCTGTCGACGCCCGCCGGGGCAGCCACGGTGGTTCTGGCGGACGGCCAGGGGGGTCATGGCGCGGCCATGGCGGCGGTGCGGGGCCGCGTGCCTTACGGCGCCACCGCGACGGACGGTCGAGAGGCTCGCGGCGGCACGCCGGAGGGCCGTGGGCCTGACGTCGCCACGACGGCGAACGGCGGCGGGGCTCACGGGGCGGCCACGCCCCACGCGGCCTCCCGCCGGTACCCCGTGTCCGTCGAGCTGGCCTCCCTCACCCCTGCCGTGATCCGTCAGGGCGGCGAGCTGAGGATCAGCGGGCGGGTGACCAATACCTCCGGGCGGCGGGTCGGGGCCGCGCGGATCGGGGTGCGGATCGGGGCCGCCGGGGCGATCGACACCCGGGGCGGGCTCGCCACCGTGGCCCGTCGTACGCCCCTGACCCGGGCCGACGGCCCCGAGGTGGCCGACCGCACGGCCCGTCTCGCCCCGCTGCCGACCGGCGCCGAGCGCGCCTTCCGGCTCACCGTGCCCGTCCCCGACCTGGAGCTGGACGGCGCCGGGGCGTACGCGCTCACCGTGCACGTCGTCCGCGCGGACGGCGCGGCCGCCGGGACCGTACTCGGGCTGACCCGCACCCACCTGTCCGTGTATCCCGACGCCACCCGGCTGGAGCCGCTGCGCACCACCGTGCTGTGGCCGGTCCTGGACACCCCGCGGATGGAGGCGCTGACCCTGCGCACCCAGGACAGCGTGCTGCCGGTCTTCCGCGACGACCAGCTCACCGCCGCCTTCGGGCCGGGCGGGCGGCTGCGGCGGCTGGTCGAGATGGGCAAGGGGCAGCCGGTCACGTGGGTGCTCGATCCGGATCTGATCGTCCAGGCGCGGGCCATGGCCACCGGCTACCGGGTGGCCCGTACGCCCGGTGACACCGATCCGCGGCAGGCCACCGAGGGCAAGGGCGGCGCGGCGGCGGCGGGCTGGCTGGCCGCGCTCCGCGCGGCGGTCCGGGGCCGGGAGGTGATCGCGCTGCCGTACGCGGACCCGGATCTGGCCTCGCTCGCCCGCGGCGGCGGCGCCCCGCTCGCCGGGCTGCTGCGCCGGGCCTCGCGCACCGGCCGGAGCGTGGTGGACCGGGCGCTGGGCGTCCACGCGCGCGCCGGTGTGGGCTGGCCCGCGGGCGGTGAGCTGGACGGCGGGATCGCCCGGTACGCCAAGGGGCTCGGCCTGGACACGGTGCTCGCCTCCGGCGCCGGGGTGGCCTCCGCCGGTGAGCTGGTCTCCGAAGGGGCCACCGACGACGGAGCCGTCTCGCTCGAGGGCGGCACGACCGCGCTGCGCTACGACGCGGCGATCGCGTCCCAGCTCTTCGCGAGCCGCCCCGCCGCGGGCGCCTCCGGCGCGCCCGCCCGGCTGCGCTTGCGCCAGCGGCTGCTCGCCGAGACCCTTACGGCCGCGCGGGAGCTGCCGTACGCCCGCCGCGAGCTGGTCATGGTGCCGCCGCGCCGGATGCCGCTCGCGGTCGGCCGGGTGCTGCTCACGGTGGCGGCCGAGGGCCGTAAGGCGGGCTGGCTGGAGCCGGCCGGGTTCGCGGCCGCGCTGCGCAAGCCCACGGCCGGGCGGCTGCGGGGCTTCGACGGCTATCCGCTCGCGCGCCACGCCCCCGAGCTGCCGCCCTCCCGGCTCGCGGCGGTGGTCCGGGACCGGCTGCGGATGCGCGCCCTGGCCAAGGTGCTGTCGGACGCGCGGGCCACCGCCGCGTCCGTACGGGCCGCGCTGGCCCGCTCCGTCGCGACCGCCTGGCGCGCCGACCCGGCGGGCGCGGCCTCGTACCAGCGGGGGGTCTCCCGCTATCTGACCGCCTCGATCGCGTCGGTAAGGCTGGTGCCGAAGTCCACGGTGGTGGTGACCGGGGGGTCGGCGACCATCCCGGTCACCGTCGACAACGGCCTCCAGCAGGACCTCACCGGGGTGGAGCTCCGGGTCCTCTCCAGCCGCCCCGAGCGGCTGAACGCCCGGGACCGCGCGGTGCCGGTCCAGGCGTCGCGGGCGGTGAGCCGTACGGTGCGGATCCGGGTGAGGGCGTACGCGAACGGGCCGGTGCGGCTGACCGCCCGGCTCTACACCACCACCGACGGCAGGCCCTGGGGCGCGCCGATGACGTTCACGGCGGATGTGCGGTCGGTGCCGTCGGGAGCGGTGATCTTCGTGCTGGGCGGGACGGCGCTGATCGTGCTGGCGGTCGTGTTCCGGCTGCGGCGTACGCGGACCCGGTGACGAAGGGGGGCCCAAAACGGAGCCGGGCGGCACTCACAGCCGGTGCGCCGTCCCCGCCGGTCCCGCCCCCCGGGTGTCCAGCAATAGCTGGGCCTTCACCGAGAGCCCCTGCAGGTCGTAGGTGCGGTGCGGCTGCAGCAGGACGGTCAGGTCGGCGTCGGCCGCCGCCTCGTACACCGAGTCGGCGCGCGCCACCTCGCGCCCCAGCACCCGCCAGCGCGTGACGTACGGATCGTGGTAGCTGAGCCGGGCGCCCAGCTCGATCATTCGGGAGGCGATCTCCCGCGCGGGCGAGCCCTCCGGGTCGGCGACGTCGGCCTTGTAGCCGACGCCGAGCAGCAGCACATGCGCGCCGCGCGCCGACTTCCCGTACTCGTTGAGCAGGGCCGTGCAGCGGCGCGTGACATAGCCCGGCATCCGCCCGTTGACCTGCTGCGCGAGCTCCACCATGCGCAGCGGGATGCCGAGCCCGCGCTGCGGGTCCGCCATGTGGCCGTGGTCGACCGGCACGCCGTGGCCGCCGACGCCGGGGCCGGGGCGGAAGGACTGGAAGCCGAACGGCTTGGTCTCGGCGCAGCGGACCACGTCCCATACATCGACGCCGAGGTCATGGCAGTACACCGCCATCTCGTTGACCAGGGCGATGTTGACGTGCCGGTAATTGGTCTCCAGGACCTTGACGGTCTCGGCCTCGCGGGTGCCGCGGGCCCGGACGACCTTCTCGGTGAAGCGCCCGTAGAAGGCGGCGGCCGCCTCGGTGCAGGCGGGGGTGAGGCCGCCGATGACCTTCGGGGTGTTGGCGGGGCCGTGGGCGCGGTTGCCCGGGTCGTGGCGGCAGGGGGAGTAGGCGAGGTGGAAGTCGCGCCCGGCCCGCAGCCCGGATCCCTCCTCGAGAAGCGGACGGAGGAATTCCTCGGTGGTGCCGGGGTACACGGTCGATTCCAGCAGAACGGTGGTGTGCGGGCGCAGCCGCGCCGCGAGCGTACGGGCCGCCTCGCCGACCGCCGACAGATCCAGTCTGCGGTCGTCCCCGAGCGGGGTCGGGGCGCAGATCACAGCGGTGCGGACGCGGCCGAGCTCGGCGGGGTCGGCGGTGATCCGGAAGCCCTGGGAGGCCATCCGGCGCAGCTCGGCGGCGGAGAGCAGGCCCTCACCCGAGCCGGCGGGCAGCCGTCCGGCCCGGAGGTCGTGGGCCGCGCGCGGATCGGGGTCGTAGCCGACGGTGCGGACGCCGGCGGCGGTGGCCGCCCGGGCGAGAGGAATACCGAGATGACCGAGTCCGATGACGGCGAGATCTGCGGGCATGACGTCGTGTCGTCCTTCCCGGGACGATGTCGGATGGCGCAAAGGCAGACTAAGCGGAAATATGACTCGTATTCAGTATTGGTGAGGGGTGTTGACACGGTGTCGCGGCGATGGCCGGAGCAGCGGCATAGCACAGGGGGGAGAAAGCCAGGAAAATCGGCAGGGCGGCGTGGCGTCGATCACAACGGGAGGCAGCGGTGAAAACACCGGCACTGGGACCGGCCGAGCGCGGCGAGGCGCTGGCCCGGATGGCGGACCGTGAGCTCGATGTGCTGGTCGTGGGCGGCGGAGTCGTCGGCGCGGGCACCGCGCTGGACGCCGCGACGCGGGGCCTGGAGACCGGTCTGGTCGAGTCGCGGGACTGGGCCTCCGGGACCTCCAGCCGGTCCAGCAAGCTGATCCACGGCGGACTGCGCTATCTGGAGATGCTGGACTTCGCACTGGTGCGCGAGGCGCTGAAGGAGCGCGGGCTGCTGCTGGAGCGGATCGCACCACACCTGGTCAAGCCCGTGCCGTTCCTGTATCCGCTGCGACACCGGGTCTGGGAGCGGTTCTACGCGGGCTCGGGTGTCGCCCTCTACGACACCATGTCGATCTCCTCCGGGCACGGCCGCGGACTGCCCGCCCACCGCCATCTGAGCCGCGGCCGGGCGCTGCGCGTCGCCCCCTGCCTCAAGAAGGACGCGCTGGTCGGGGCGTTGCAGTACTACGACGCCCAGATGGACGACGCCCGCTACGTCACCACGCTCGTGCGCACGGCGGCGGAGTACGGCGCCCACGTGGCCAACCGCGCGCGGGTGGTCGGCTTCCTGCGGGAGGGCGAGCGCGTGGTCGGCGCCCGGGTGCACGACCTGGAGCAGGGCGGCGAGTTCGAGGTCCGCGCCCGGCAGGTGGTCAACGCCACCGGGGTGTGGACCGACGAGACCCAGGCGCTGATCGGGGAACGCGGCCAGTTCCACGTCCGGGCCTCCAAGGGCATCCACCTGGTGGTTCCCAAGGACCGCATCCACTCCACGACCGGGCTGATCCTGCGCACCGAGAAGAGCGTGCTGTTCGTGATCCCCTGGGGCAGGCACTGGATCATCGGCACCACGGACACCGACTGGGACCTGGACAAGGCCCACCCGGCCGCCTCCAGCGCCGATATCGACTATCTGCTGGAGCATGTCAACGAGGTCCTCGCGGTGCCGCTGACCCGCGACGACGTGGAGGGCGTCTACGCCGGGCTGCGCCCGCTGCTGGCCGGGGAGTCGGACGCCACCAGCAAGCTCTCCCGCGAGCACACCGTCGCCCATCCGGTGCCGGGCCTGGTGGTGATCGCGGGCGGCAAGTACACCACGTACCGGGTGATGGCCAAGGACGCCGTGGACGAGGTGGTGCACGGCCTCGACCGCCGGGTCGGGCCCTGTGTCACCGAGGAGATCCCGCTGGTCGGCGCCGTCGGCTACAGGGCGCTGTGGAACGCCCGGGAGCGGATCGGCCGGCAGTACGGGCTGCACGCGGCGCGGATCGAGCATCTGCTCAACCGCTACGGCTCGGCGGCGCAGGAGGTGCTGGACCTGATCGCGGGCGACGCCTCGCTGGGGAAGCCGCTCGCCGGGGCGGAGGACTATCTGCGCGCCGAGGTCTCTTACGCGGCCTCGCACGAGGGGGCCCGCCATCTGGACGACGTCCTCACCCGCCGCACCCGCATCTCGATCGAGACCTTCGACCGCGGTACGCGCTGCGCCCGCGAGGTGGCCGAGCTGATGGGGCCGGTGCTGGGCTGGGCCGAGGACCAGCTCGACCGGGAGGTCCAGCACTACGAGAAGCGGGTGGAGGCGGAGCGCGAGTCCCAGCGCCAGCCGGACGACCTGACGGCGGACGCGGCCCGGCTGGGCGCGCCGGACATCATCCCGCTGTAGGAGCTGTCCGGCGGGCTTCGTCGTGGTGGACAGAACTCGGCCTCGAGCAGGGACGTTTCTGCGGTCAGACCGGAGGCGGCGGTGCTGTTGAGCCGGTAGGCGAGGCTGTGGCGGCCGTCGGGGGTGGTCACGGCCAGCGCGTACGAGCCGTTGATCTCCCCGTTGTGGCCCCACAGCGTCACCCCGCACGCCAGCGGCACCGGGAAGAGCCCCATGCCGTAGCGGCCGTCGGAGGCGGAGGTGTTCCGCATCTGCCGCAGCTCGGCCCGGGGCACGACCTTGCCGCGCAGCAGCCCGGGGAGGAGGCGGGTCAGATCGTCCAGCGTGGAGATCAGCTCCCCCGCGGCCCCCGCCGAGGAGGGATTGAGGTCGGTGACGTCGCGTCGGGCGCCGCCGTCCCCGGCCCCGCCGTCCCGCGTGTAGGCGCGGCCGTGCGGGTCCGGGAGGGCGGTTCGGGTGCCGGGGAAGGAGGTCCCGTGCAGACGCAGGGGGGCGAGCACGTCGCGCCGGGCCTCGGTCGCGTAGGAGCGGCCGGTGACCCGCTGGACGACCATGCCCAGCAGCACGTAGTTGGTGTTGGAGTAGCGCCAGGTGGCCCCGGGCGCGAAGTACGGGCGGTGCGCGACGGCGGTCCGCACCAGGGAGGCGGGGGTGCGGGTGCGGTCGGCCGCGGCGGAGAGCTGACGCGCCAGCACCGGGTCGGCGGTGTAGTCGAACAGCCCGCTGGTCTGGTTCAGAAGCTGACGAATCGTGATGGTCCGGCCGTCGTTGCCGTGGCCGCGCACCAGCCCCGGGAGGTGCTCCTCCACCGTGTCGTCGAGGCCGAGCCGCCCCTGGGCGGCAAGACGCAGCGTTACCGCCGCGATGACGGTCTTGGTGAGGCTGCCCGCCCGGAAGTGGTCGTTCCGGTGGATCCGGCGCCCGGTGCGGACGTTCGCGACCCCCGAGGCGAGGTACCGGGTGCCGCCGCCCTCCCGGCGGATGAGCACCGCGGCCCCCGGCGCGTCGCCCTGGTCCGCCAGCCGCCGTACGGCGGCGCGCAGGACACCGTTACGACCGCCCTCGGCACCCGGACTCGCGCTCGCCCGCGGGCCCGCGTCCCGGCCCGGTTCCGTGGCCGCCGCGCCGCAGCCGGACAGGACGAGTGCGAGGGCCGCGGTGAGCGCCGGTGCGGTCGGCATACGGCTCCGCCTGTGCCATCGTATGGCGGAGATGGGCATGACACGGACCTCCGTTTCCTGCGTACTTCCAGATGGTCGCAGGTACCGCGGTGGCCGCCACGCCGCGCCCCGGACCCGGGGCGGTTCCGGGTCCGCGGATGAGAGACAATGGACGCTCTCCCAGGGTGGGTTCAGGGTGGGTAGATTTGCAGAGGGGTCGCATGTCGGAGGCTGAGAAGACGCAGGGTTCGACTGGGCGCCTCCTCGCCGGGCGGTACCGGCTCGGGGAGATTCTCGGTCAGGGCGGCATGGGCACGGTCTGGCGTGCGAGTGACCAGACCCTCGGCCGTACGGTCGCGGTCAAGGAGCTGCGCTTCCCGTCCAGCGTGGAGGAGGACGAGAAGAGACGGCTCATCACCCGCACACTGCGCGAGGCGAAGGCGATCGCCCGGATCCGCAGCAACGGCGCCGTCACCGTCTACGACGTGGTCGACGAGGACGACCGCCCGTGGATCGTCATGGAGCTCATCGAGGGCCGCTCCCTCGCCGACGTCGTCCGCGACGACGGCCCGCTGACCCCCAAGCGCGCCGCCGAGGTCGGGCTCGCCGTCCTCGACGTGCTGCGCGCCGCCCACCAGTCGGGCATCCTGCACCGCGATGTGAAGCCCTCCAACGTGCTGATCTCGGACGACGGCCGGGTCGTCCTCACCGACTTCGGCATCGCCCAGGTCGAGGGCGACCCGTCGGTGACCTCGACCGGCATGCTCGTCGGCGCGCCCTCCTACATCTCCCCGGAGCGGGCCCGCGGCCACAAGCCCGGCCCGCCGGCCGACCTGTGGTCGCTGGGCGGACTGCTGTACGCGGCGGTGGAGGGCGTGCCGCCGTACGACAAGAGCACGGCCATAGCGACCTTGACCGCCGTGATGACCGAGCCGGTGGAGCCGCCGAAGAACGCGGGCCCGCTGGAGGAGGTCATCTACGGCCTGCTCACCAAGGACCCGGACCGGCGGCTCGACGACGCCGGGGCGCGGGCGCTGCTGGAGCACGTGGTGAACGGGCCGGAGGTGACCAAGGCCCCCGCCGACGCGACCCGCACGATGAGCCTGCCGCCCGCCCCGTCGAAGGACGACGAGGCCGCCGCCGGGGCCAAGGAGACGGCCGTCGCGGAGCGCAGGCGCGGCGCGCTGAAGTCGGTGCGCAACGCGGCTGCCGCCGCGGCCGTGAAGAAGGCGGGGGACGAGAGCGAGGCGGAGCCGGAGTCGGCGTCGGCGTCGGGCGCGAAGTCCGGGGCCGCGGGCTCCGCGTCGGACGCCGCGACGCCCGAGGCCGCGCCCACCCCGCGGCCTTCCCTGCCGCCGCGCGCCTCGATCACCGACGTGGTGCCCAAGCGCAGGCTGATCATCATCGCGGTGGTCGTGGTGCTCGCCATCGTGGCCACCGTGCTCGCCATCGTCCTGAACGACGGCGGGGACGGCGGCGACAAGGCCAAGGGCTCCTCCGGCGGCGACAAGTCCGCCTCCGCCGGGGCCTCGGGCGGCTCCAAGGAGGACCAGGGCAAGGGCACGGACAAGACCGGCCAGTCGGCGGGCGAGTCGCCGAAGGAGGGGTCTTCCGGCGGCAAGCAGAGCGGTCAGCCGGATGCCTCCAAGGGTTCGGACGACAACGCGGGCAAGGGCGGCGGCGGAAGCGGCGACAACAGCGGTAAGGGCAAGGACGGCGGCGGTAAGGGCGGCCTGCCCGACGGCTACAAGACCGTCAAGAGTTCCGACTTCCCGTTCAGCATGGCCATGCCGGAGGGCTGGTCGGTCCACTCCGGGAGCTATTCCGGAAGCCGTAAGTACTACGGCGGGTCCAGCATTCCGCGTATTCAGATCGACTTCACCAACGCGCCCAAGTCCGACGCGGAGGCGGACTGGCGCAAGAGCGAGGAGAACGCCCGGCGCACCATGTCCGGCTACAAGGGCCTCGGCATCAAGTCGGTCGACTGGCGCGGCTATCCGACCGTCGCGGACTGGGAGTTCGAGCGACTCGATCGGGACGGCAAGCGGGTCCACGTCATCAACCGCGGCTTCAAGGCGGACGGCAGCCATGGCTTCGCCATACTGATCACCTGCGAGGCGAGCAAGTGGGACGACAAGGAGTGCACCACCCTCCGCCAGACCGCCTTTGACACGTTCAAGATTACGGACTGAACACTCCTGTCGGCGAAGCGTCGTTCGGGCACGTATCGTGAGAGGCCCTAGACTGTGCGCAGCCGCAGGAACCCGCCAAAGCGACCAAATTTGAAGGGTTTCAGACTGCGCTGACCGCTGATGAGGGCGGCGTTGGTCGCGCGCTTGGGGAGGCGTCGTGGAGGAGTACGCGGGCCGGGTGCTGGCCGACCGCTATCGCCTGCCCCTGCCGCCCGCCGACGAGTACGAACTCGTCGAGACCCGCGCCTTCGACACCTACAGCGGACAGGAAGTCCATCTGCGGCAGATACCGCTGCCGGAGGTCGTCGACGCGGAAGTCGTGGGCGACGACGCGCGCTGGGGCGGCGGGCCGTCGGGGCGGAACGGCGCGTTCGCCGGTGCCGGGCGTACCGCCCGGGGCGGCGGTGACCCGGCCGTCCGGCGCGCCATCGCGGCGGCGACGTCCGCCGCGCAGATCCCCGACCATCCCCGGCTCGGCCAGGTCTTCCATGTCTTCGCTGAGGCCGGAAGCCTGTGGATCGTCAGCGAACTGGTCTCCGGCCGCCCGCTGGCCGCGCTGCTCGCGGAGGGCACGCTGTCCCCGCACCGCGCCGCCGAGGTCGCCAACGACATCCTTACGGCGCTGCGCGCCCTGCACGCCCACGGCTGGGTCCACCGCAACATCACCGCCCGCACGGTGCTGCTGTGCGACGACGGGCGCGCGATGCTCACGGGGCTGGCGGCGGGTGCGGCGGAGGAGGCGCTGTGCGGCTACGACCCCGTTCCGGCGCCCGCGTCCTCGCCCTCCCCCTCCCCGGACGCCCTGGCCGCCGCTGAGGATGCCCCGTCGGCTGACGTCCCGGTCTCCCTGCCGCCGGGCCCGGCGGGTTCCGGCGATCACCCGGACCCGGGCGCGCAGGGCCCGGCCGGGCGAGGGGACGAAGGGCGCGCCGCCATCCCCGGAGCCCGTACGGCCGAGGGCGGCGAGGCACGGCCGCACGGCGGCCCGCGCTACCACGACCAGGGCGCCGCGGGAGGTCTCCTGCCGCCGGGCCGCCCTTACGGTGGCCACGAACCGGCGGACGCGGCACGCCCGGACGGACCCGCGGGCGCGGCACGGCCCGACGCCGACGGCAGGGAACACGGCGGCCAGGGCACGGCAGCGGGCCTGCCCGAGCCACGGTCGCCTTACGGCGACCACGGGGCGATGGAGGCGAGTTCGGGGCCTGGTGCGGGGGGTTCGGCGAGGCCGGGCGCCGGTGGTCCGGCGAGGCCGGGTGCGGGTGATTCGGCAGGGTTCGGCGCGGGCGGTTCGGCGAGACCCGGCGCCGGTGGTCCGGCGGGTCCAGGCGCAGACGGTCCGGCGGTCCCGGGCGCGGGCGCCGGTGGTCCGGTGAGGCCCCGTCCTGGCGGTCCGGTGTACCGGGATCAGGTGACGTTGGGCCCGGGGGCCGGTGGGCCCATGGCGCCTTACCGGGACCAGGCGGCCGCCGGTGGGCTGCCCGGGCCGCGGCGGGCGGGACAGCCGGGGCAACCGGGCGACCGGGAGGGCGAACGGGGCGGCGTCGGCGCCGATGCGCCGAACGCGGCCGCGCGGGCGGCGCGGGCCAGCGCCATCGCCGCCTACGCGGCGGGCGCGCGAGCCGCCGCACGGGCCAACGTCGACGCGGCCACCCGCTCCCCGCACGCCCCCGAGCCCGCCCCGACGCCCGCACCCGAACCCGACCCGGAGCCGGTGACCGGCGGCGCCCGCTGGCCCGGCCGGCCGGAGGCCGTGGAGAACGCCCAGCCCACCGCCTCCGAAGGCCCGTCCGCCCTCGAAGGCGGCTCCTGGGACTCCGGTGGAGCCACCGGCGGCGGCCCCGCCACCGCGCTCGCCGCCGAACGCGCCCGCCAGGCCCGTATCGTCGTGGTCGGCGCCGTCACCGAGCGATGGGCGCCCGAGCAGGCGGGCCCGGTCCATGAGAACTGGCGGCTGGCGCCCCCGGTCGGCCCCGCCGCCGATCTGTGGGCGCTCGGCGTGCTGCTGTTCCGCGCCGTGCAGGGCCATGCCCCGTACCCGGAGGAGAGCGCCGCCGAGCTGGTGCAGATGGTCTGTGCGGAGGCGCCCGCGTACGCGGAGGAGTGCGGTCCGCTGCGTCCCGTCGTCGAGTCGCTGATGCGCCAGGACCCCACCGAGCGCCCGGACTTCGAGGAGCTGCGCGGCTGGCTGCGGTCCCTGATCCGGTCGGCGCCCGAGCCGGACGTCGGCATCAGCACGGTCACGGTGCCGTCGCTCGGCTCGGGCGGCACCTCCGACCCCCGGCGGCTGCCGATCGTCCGCAGGCGGGGCTGGCTGGTGCGCAGGGGCCGGGGCCGCCGCCCGGCCGCGGCGGCCGACGCGCCGGTGGGCCACGCGCGGCACCGGCGGGACAAGCGCGAGAGGCGGGAGAAGAGGGAGCCCCGGGAGACCCGGCAGGCTCCTCCGGCGCCCACCCAGCGCAAGCCGCGCAGGCTGGGGCGGATGTTGCTGCTCCTGATCCTGCTGGGGCTGGCGGCCGCGGTGCTCTACGCGATGATGTTCATGCCGCGCTCCAAGGACGACGGCGGCCAGGGGCGTACGGGCTCGGCCGGTGCGCCGAGCGCGGCGCCGAGCGCCCCCGCGGACGGCGACGGCGACAAGGGCGACGGCGACGAGGGCGAGGCCGGAAAGCCGGCCGACCCCGGCGACCAGGAGCCGCAGTCCACCGACCCGGCCGGGCTGGCGAAGGGCTTCGCGGTCCGTAAGGACCCCAAGGGCTTCAAGGTCGCCGTCCACGAGGGCTGGACCCGCCGGGGCGAGAACGGCCGCGGCCAGATCCGCTACATCGGCGGCGACTTCGAGCTGGTGGTCGTGGCCGGGCGGGACAAGATGTCCGAGTTCGGCGGCGACCCGATGGCGTACCAGCAGGACCGCGAGGCCGAACTGTCCGCCTTCCGCGGCTCTTCCTGGGCCTCGTCCTCCGGGCTGCGGCGGATCGACGTCGGCCGTACGGCGATGGCGGAGGGCGCGTTCACCTGGCGCGACAGCAGCGGGCGGAATGTGTACGCGCGCAACCTCGCGATGCTGATCGACGGGCGCTACCACGTGGTCCTGGTCATCGGCCCGTCCGATGAACGCCGGGCGGTCAACCAGTACTTCGAGCAGGCCACGGCCACGTACAGCACGACCACCGGCTAGACCCTAGGCGGCTCCTCCGCGAACCGCTCCCGCAGCCGGTACTTGAGCACCTTCCGCAGCGTCTCGTTCCGGGGCAGGGCGTCCACCACCTCGAGCCGCTCCGGCAGCTTGTGCACCGACAGCCCGGCCTCCCGCAGATACGACACGACCTGGCCGAGGGTCAGCGCCTCCGCCCCGTCCGGCTGCTCCACGACGGCGCAGACCAGCTCGCCCCGGTCCGGGTCGGGCAGGCCGATCACCGCCACATCACCCACGTCCGGGTGCTGGTACAGCAACTGCTCGATCTCCTTGGCCGAGATGTTCTCGCCCTTACGGATGATGATGTCCTTGACGCGGCCGGTCAGCACCAGATGGCCGCTCTCCGTAAGGTGGCCGAGATCGCCGGTAAGGAAGAAGCCGTCCGCGTCGAACGCCTTACGGGTCTCGGCCTCGTCCAGATATCCGGCGCAGACAGCCTCGCCGCGCAGCCGCACCTGACCGTCCACCACCCGGATCTCCATCTCCCGGGGCGGCCGGCCCTCGGTGGTGGCGAGGTTCTCGTCCGTGTCGTCCGGCGACCCCATGGTGATCATGGGAACTTCGGTCATCCCGTAGCCGTGGGTGAGCGTGCAGCCCAGCTCGCGTACGACCTCGTAGTAGAGCTCGGGCGGCTTGGGCGCGCCGCCACCCGCGAGGAGCCGCAGGGTGGGGATGAGCCGGCGCGAGGGGTCCTTGCGCTGCTCGGCCAGGAACATCGAGTAGAAGGCGGTGCTGCCGCCCGCGACCGTCACCCCGTGCCGCCGGTACGCGGGCAGCGACTCCGGCAGCGAGAAGTGCTCCAGCAGCACGGCCGGGAAGCCGTAGAGCAGCAGCATCACGGTGTAGTCGGGACCCGCGACATGGGCGTACGGGAAGGCCATGGACCCGACGTCGTCCGGGCCGAGCCGCAGTGCGTGGGCGAGGCAGGCACCGGCGGCGATGAGGCTGCGGTCGGTGTGCAGCACGCCCTTGGGGTCGGAGGTGGTGCCCGAGGTCCAGTAGATCCAGCGGACGGCCCGCCCGTCGGTCGGCGGTGGCGGCAGCCGCACCGCCTTGGGGTCGGCCACCGGCAGCGTGTCGTACGCCTCGAAGACCAGCGGCGGATCCGGCAGTTCGGCGGCGAGGCGGCGCGCCATCGCGGTGTGGTCGAAGCCGCGCCACCGGCCGGGCACGGCGAAGAACCGCGCCCCGGACTCGCGGAGCGCGAACCGCACCTCGCGGTCGCGGTAGTACGGGATGAGCGGGGTCTGCACGGCGCCGAGGCGGGCGAGCGCCATGGTCAGCACGACCGTCTCGATCCGGGTGGGCAGTTGCCAGGCGACCCGGCCGCCGGGGCGTATTCCCAGCCGGTACAGCCCGGCGGCGGTGCGCTCGGCGCGGGTGTGCAGGGCGCCGAAGGTCAGCCGCCGGTCGTGGCGGGCGGAGGCGGTGGCCTGGAGCAGGGCGGGGGCGTCGGGGGTGAGCGCGGCGCGCCGTTCGAGCAGTTCCCACAGCGTCGCCGATGTGCCGAGCTCATGCGCGATGTCGGTCATCCCGGCCTCCCGTGGGGCGGTAGCTGACGACCCATCAGATAATGCTGGAAGCGTAAGGGTGCGCGCCTTGTCGGTCCAGGGGGTGCGGACTAGCCTGCGGAAGCCCACCTTGTCTGACGGCCCATCAGAAACGGAGGTCGGCCGCTGATGGATCTCACCTACACGGAGGACGAGGAGGACTTCCGGCACCGGCTGCGCGCCTGGCTCGCCGACGTCCTGCCCAAGCTGCCGGACCGCCCGCACCCGGCCGACTGGCCCGGCCGCCGCGCCTATGACTGCGGCTGGCAGCGCATGCTCCATGACGCGGGCTACGCCGGGCTGCACTGGCCCAAGGACGCGGGCGGCCGGGGCGCGACGCCCACCCAGCATCTGATCTTCCTGGAGGAGACCGAGCGGGCCGGTGCGCCCTATGTGGGCGCGGGCTTCGTCGGACTGCTGCACGCGGGCCCCACCATCGCCGCCGAGGGCACCCCCGGGCAGCGGGCGCGCTGGCTGCCGCCGATCCTGCGCGGGGACGAGGTCTGGTGCCAGGGGTTCTCCGAACCGGACGCCGGCTCCGACCTGGCGTCGCTGCGCACCCGGGCGGTGCGGGACGGCGATGAGTACGTCATCAGCGGAAGCAAGATCTGGACCTCGCACGCCGAGATCGCCGACTGGTGCGAACTCTTGGTGCGCACCGCGCCGGTAAACGCCGACACGCCGAAGCACCGGGGCATCACCTGGCTCGCGATGCCGATGGACGCGCCCGGGGTGACCGTGCGGCCGCTGCGGACCCTGGCCGGGACGGCGGAGTTCGCCGAGGTGTTCCTGGACGAGGTGCGGGTGCCGGTCGGCCACCGGGTCGGGGAGGAGAACGACGGCTGGCGGGTGACCATGGTGACCCTCTCCTTCGAGCGCGGTACGGCCTTCGTGGGCGAGGTGGTCGCCTGCAGGCGGGTGCTGGAGGCGCTGGCCAGGACGGCGCGGGCCAACGGGCGCTGGGACGACGCGGTGCTGCGGCGCCGGTTGGGGCGGCTCGCGGCGGAGTGCGCGGCGCTGTGGCGGCTCACCCAGTGGAACGTGAGCGAGGCGCAGCGCACCGGCGGGGTGCCGGGCGTCGGCGGCTCGGTCTTCAAACTGCGCTTCTCGCAGGTGCGGCAGGAACTGTACGACGCGGCCGCCGAGGTGCTGGGGCCGGACGCGCTGGACGCCGGTCAGGAGTGGGTCGTCGACCGGCTCTCCTCGCTCTCGTACACCATCGCGGCGGGGACCTCGCAGATCCAGCGGAACATCGTGGCCGAGCGGATCCTCGGCCTGCCGAAGGGACGGTGAGCGGGGCGTGGACTTCCAGCTCACGGACGACCAGCGGGCGCTGCGGACGGGCATGCGCGAGCTCCTGGAACGGCGCTTTCCGCGGGCCCGGCTGCGGGCGGTGGTGGACGGGGAAGCGGAGCGGGGCGACGGTGGCGCGGCGCGGGGCGGGGGGCTGGACCGGGCGCTGTGGCGGGAGCTGGGCGCGGCGGGCCTCTTCGCGCTGCGGGTGCCGGAGTCGGCGGGCGGGGTGGGGCTGGGACTGCCGGAGGTGGTGCTGGCCTTCGAGGAGGCGGGCCGTGCACTGCTGCCGGGACCGCTGGTCGCGACGGAGCTGGCGGCGGGGTTGTGGGGGGCGGGGTCGCTCGAGGCGGAACTTTCGGGGTCTTTAGGGCCTTCAGAACCTTCAGTACCTTCCGGGTCTTCGGGGTCTTTGGCGGCGGGTGCGGTCCGGGGTGAGGCGGTGGTGACGGCGCTGGACGAGGGCGGTGCTCCGGTCGAGCACCTGGCCTCCGCCGATGCGGTGCTGGCGCTGGGGCCGACGGCGGCCGAGGTGATTCCGGCGGAGGAGGTGGCGCGTTGGGCGGAGCCGATGCGCTCCGTCGACCCGGCCACCCCACTGCACCGGAGGGCCCCGCGCCGAACCCGGCTGGACCAGGAGGATCAGTCGGGCCAGGCGGACCGGACGGCCCAGGCGGACCGGGCGGCCCAGGGGGACCGGACGGCCCAGGCGGGGCCGGGCCGTTCGGGGCTCGCCGCCCGGCTGCGCCGCGAGGCGGCGCTGCTGACCGCGGCCCAACAGCTGGGCAGCGCCTCCCGTACGGTCGAGCTCGCGGTGGACCATGCCAAGCGGCGCACCCAGTTCGGCCGACCGGTCGGCGCCTTCCAGGCCGTACAGCATCTGTGCGCCCAGATGCTGGTTCGTGCCGAATCAGCCAGAAGTGTGGTGTATGCCGCGGCGGTCACGGAAGACCCGGGTGACATCGCGGCGGCCAAGTTGCTCGCTGACGAGGCCGCTGTCCACAATGCCCGCGATTGTCTGCAAGTCCATGGCGGGATGGGCTTCACCTGGGAGGCGGATGTCCATCTCCATCTCAAGCGGGCCTGGGTGCGGGCAGGTCAGTGGCAGTCCGCGGCGGCGGCGGAGGAGGAACTGGCGGCCGGGCTCGTGTCGACCGTTGAAACATGTTTGTAGCCGGGCTCGATGGATACGCCTGAATTGTTGGGATGTCGCATTCTCTGGGGAGATCCCCAGGGCTTCCGAGGTGACCGAGCGTTGATACCAGGTTGTTTCCTAGGCGTGACTCGTCACAGGGTGGAGTCGGGCCCGGGCTCGGGTACTCTCCGTGGGGTGCGAGCGCTTATGGGGTGCGAGAGGCCCGGCGTTGCCCATGGGGCGATTCCGGGCATGACGACGTGCCCCGCTCGCCGGGGGTCTGCGACGCCCCAACCTCGATGTTCGAGTCCTCAGGACGCGTGTCGCACAGTATGCCCCACGCATACTCCTTGGCGCTGGAATATGACCGAAGCGCTTGTTGGGGTGACTGTACGTCAACCATGCTGTCGCGCACGGGGGTACCTCCCAGCGGTAGCTGGGGGAGTGTCACGGTCCGTGACCTCTTGGAGGTACAAGGCGATGTGTCTGCCGGTTCGGATGGTGTGAGCGGTGCAGGTGCTTCAGGCGCAGATGGAGGTCAGGCCCGACCCGGCGGAGGTGAGTCGTGCCCGTCGATGGGCCCGTTCGCGGCTTGTCGGGTCCGGTATCGGAGCCGATGAGCCACTCGCTGAGACGTTGATCCTGCTCATCTCCGAACTCGTCACCAACGCCGTGGTGCACACCGGCTGTCCGGCCGTGCTGCGGATGCTCTTCCCCGCCCAGTCGATGGGTGGCGGGGGCGGCGGGAGCGGTGGTGGTGCCGGAGGTGGGGGCGGGGCGCCGGAGCCGTTCACGAGCCGGGGTGTCGATGCGGGAACGGTCCGGGTCGAAGTCGCCGACGCCAGTGACCGCGCTCCGCGCCAGCGCTGCGCCGATGAGGAGGACACTCATGGGCGCGGTCTGGAGCTGGTCGACGGCCTCGCCGACCGCTGGGGCTGGCAGCCGGAGGGCTCCGGGAAGCGGATCTGGTGTGAAATCGACCGCGC
Organism: Streptomyces yongxingensis; assembly: GCF_055597465.1. Classification (NCBI taxonomy): domain Bacteria; kingdom Bacillati; phylum Actinomycetota; class Actinomycetes; order Kitasatosporales; family Streptomycetaceae; genus Streptomyces; species Streptomyces yongxingensis. The sequence goes on along the minus strand of NZ_CM145717.1, from coordinate 4,955,616 downwards.
GAAGGGCGAGGAGTCGCTTTCCAAGAAGCGAGCGGCGTCTCATGCGCCGTCACACATGGGGCGAATCAGGCAAAGTCCAGACCAGGTGTTGACGTGACGTGTTCGGTTGATCACTCTAGGATCAGCGATTCGTCGCGAGGGGACGCCGAGGGCTGTGGTGTCTCTGTGGACCGTGTGTTCACGGGGACGTTCCTTGGCGAGTGCGGGTCGCGCCCCCGCTGCTGAAACAGGGCTCAGCGTCGGGAGCCGGGTGGCGGTGCGCGGTGCCGTGCTCGGGGCGCGCATGAGCGCACCGCCACCCGAAAGAGACCGACCCGCCGCCCCCTCCACGGGCGTCGGAGACGTCAAGGCATCAGTGGCGTCGAGCCGTCAGAGGATCGCGACGGGTGCCACGGGCGCCCCCGTTCCGCCGACGAACGGCTCGGGCGGGGCCGACAGCAGAAAGGCGTAGCGCCCCTCTTCGGCGCAGGCATCGGAGAGTTCCTCCAGATTCCAGTTCTGGCCCTGGAGCATGCCCATCTCGACCAGGTCGAGGGCGTGGACCGGCATCCAGAGGTCCTCGATCTCGGGTGGGAAGGTCTCGAAGGTCAGGGTGTCATTGGCGACCGCCGCCACATCGCGGGCGTGGAACCACTCGGGCGTGCGCAGGGACAGCCCCGGTGAGGGGAACGCGTACGCCTCCTTCTCGCCCGCCAGATAGCGCTGGATCTGCCCGGTGCGGACGAGCGCGATATCGCCGGAGCGCACCCTCGTCCCGGCCAGCTCCTCGGCGGCGTCGAGGTCTTCGGGGGTGACCACATGCCCCTCGGGCAGCCGCTCGGCGCCCCGGGCCCGGGCCACATCGAGGAGCACCCCGCGCGAGACGAGGGGCCCCGCCGTGTCGATACCGCTGAAGGCGGCGCGGTCATGAGTGGTGATGGAGTCGGCGGGGCGGCCGTTGTAGATCCTGCCGGAGTGCGAGACATGGGTCAGCCCGTCCCAGTGGGTACCGGCCTGGAGTCCCATCGTCACGGCGTCGTCGCTGGTCGCCACCGTGCCCGGGCCGAACATCTCGAAGTTGACCGCGATCATCGTATGCAGCGGGTTGATCCGCCCGGGGATCATTCCGGTCTGGATGCCGTCCTGTCGCAGCGGCACCGCGAGCGGCACGCGACGGCCGGTCCGTATCGTCGCGGCGGCCTCCCGGACCACGGCATCGGTGATCAGGTTGAGTGTGCCGATCTCGTCGGCCGTCCCCCAGCGGCCCCAGTTGTTGACGCGCTTGGCGATCTCGTGGAACTCGGCTGGCAGCGGCATGGCGTCTCCTTCGGCGTTCCCGGTCGACGTTTGTGTGCGGGGGCTTGTACTCGGGCCGCGTCTGCTCAAAAATCTAACGGACCGTCAGAAACTCCGGGAGGGGATGCGACGTGGGCAACTTCTTGGACGGCAAGGTGGTCGCCGTCACCGGGGCCGGACGCGGTATCGGACGAGCGGTGGCCCTCGCCTGCGCGGCCGAGGGGGCACAGGTCGTCGTCAACGACTACGGGGTCTCGATCGAGGGTGGCGAACCGAGCAGCGAGGTCGCCGAGGCCGTGGTCAAGGAGATCGCGGCGGCGGGCGGCGAGGCGGTCGCGGTCGCCGACGACGTCTCGACCATGGCCGGTGGCCAGCGGATCGTGGACACCGCGGTGGAGCGGTACGGACGGCTGGACGGGGTCGTCTGCGTCGCCGGGATCCTGCGCGAGCGGATGCTCTTCAACATGTCCGAGGAGGAGTGGGACCCGGTCGTCGCCACCCATCTCAAGGGCACCTTCACGGTCTTCCGGGCGGCGTCGGCGGTGATGCGCCGCCAGCGCTCCGGCACCCTGATCGGCTTCACCAGCGGCAACCACCAGGGCAGCGTCGCCCAGGCCAACTACGCCTCAGCCAAGGGCGGGATCATCTCCCTGGTGCGCAGCGCCGCGCTGGGGCTCCACAAGTACGGCGTCACGGCGAACTGCGTGGCCCCGGTCGCCCGCACCCGGATGTCCGCCAACGTACCGATGGAGCTCAAGGAGATCGGCGAGCCGGAGGACGTGGCGGCCCTGGTCGTCTATCTGCTGAGCGAACGCGCCCGCGCCGAACGGATCACCGGGCAGGTCTATACGATCGCGGGCCCCAAGATCGCGGTCTGGGCCCAGCCCCGTGAACTGCGCGCCGGATACGCCGAGGGCGCCTGGACCCCGGAGAAGATCGCCGACTTCCTCCCGGGCACGGTCGGCACCGATCCCATGCCGATGCTGGCCCAGTTGGAGGCCATGGCCCAGGCGGCCGCCGACGGCCAACGCCCCAACGCCTGACCCCGGCAAGGGCAGGGCGAGCCGGGAACACCCACCAGGGCCGACGAGGGGAGAGGCTGTGGACTTCGCTTTCGGGCCGGAGGACGAGCGGTTCCGCGCCGAGGCGCGCGACTGGCTGGCCGAGCACTTCACCGGACCGTTCGCCGCCCTCAAGCAGCGGACCGGCGGCCACCCCGGCGAGGGGCACGGCGACATGGCCGTCCGCCGAGCCTGGGAGCGCGAGCTCGGCACGGGCGGCTGGATCGGCCTGGGCTGGGACCGTACGGACGGGGCGTACGGCAACCGCGCCGCGACGCTGACCCAACAGGTCGTCTGGGCCGAGGAGTACGCCCGGGCCGGGGCGCCGGGGCGACTGGGCCACATCGGCGAGAACCTCCTCGGGCCCACCCTGCTCGCCCACGGCGACTCCGCCCAGCGCACCCGCTTCCTGCCGCCCATCGCCCGTGGCGAGGAGGTGTGGTGCCAGGGTTACAGCGAACCCGACGCCGGTTCGGACCTCGCCGGGCTGCGGACCCGCGCCGTCCGCGACCCGGGCGAGGGCACCTATCGCATCACGGGGCAGAAGATCTGGACCTCCCTCGCCCATGAGGCCGACTGGTGCTTTGTGCTGGCGCGCACCGAGGAGGGCTCACAGCGCCATCATGGACTCTCCTTTCTGCTGGTGCCGATGGACCAGCCGGGACGGATCGAGGTGCGGCCGATCCGGCAGCTGACCGGGACCGCGGAGTTCAACGAGGTGTTCTTCGACGGGGCCGTGGCCCGCGCCGAACACCTCGTCGGCGGCGCGGGCCACGGCTGGCGCGTGGCCATGAGCCTGCTGGCGGTGGAGCGCGGGGTCTCCACCCTGGTCCAGCAGATCGGCTTCGCCCAGGAGCTGAGCCGGGTGGTGCGGCTGGCGCTGGAGACCGGCGCCGCGGAGGAGCCCGTCCTGCGTGACCGGCTCATACGGCAGTGGGCCGAGCTCAAGGCCATGCGCTGGCACGCCCTGCGCACCCTGGGCAGTGCACAGAGCCCCGCCCCGAACTCCGCCCGGCCGGCCCGGGACCCCGCCCCGCGGAAGGCCGCCCCCCATGACCTCCCCGCGAGGAGCGCGGGCCCCCAGGCCACCGGCTCACCGGACCCCGGCTCGCCTAACCCCGGCCCGCAGTACTCCGGCCCGCAGGACCCCGGCGCGCCCAGCGTCGCCAAGCTGCTGTGGGGCGGCTGGCATCAGCGGCTCGGCGAGCTGGCCGTGCAGGTGAGAGGCGCCGCGGCCGCACTCGGCCCGGCGCGCTGGACCGCCGGCCGGCCGTACGAACTCGACGCCTTCCAGCGTCTCTTCCTCTTCTCCCGCGCCGACACCATCTACGGCGGCTCGGACGAGATCCAGCGCACCATCATCGCCGAGCGCGTACTTCACCTCCCCAAGGAATCACGCCGATGACGAAGACCTACGCGCACTGGATCGGCGGCTCGTGGCGGGCTCCCGGGAACGGGCACTACCCCGTCACCAACCCCGCCACCGAGGAAACCGTCGGCCATGCCCCCGAGGCCGATCCGGCCGATGTGGACGCCGCCGTCCGGGCCGCCCGGGCCACGTACGACGGCTGGTCGCGCACCGCCCCAAAGGAGCGCGCCGCCGTACTCGACCGGGCCGCCGATCTGCTCGCCGAGCACGCCCCGGACCTGGTGCCCCTCGTCCAGGCGGAGACCGGGGCGACGCTACGCGTCACCTCGTCCCTCCAGGTGCCCCCGGCGATCGACCGCTTCCGCCGCTATGCGCGTGGCGCCCTCGAGCCGGACACCGTGCCGCTGGCCCCGCTGCCCGTGGCCGCCACCCCGCTGGCGCCCGGCGGGCTGATCGGGGCGGCAGCGGTCCGCCGTCCCCTGGGTGTCGTCTGCTGCATCACCTCCTACAACTTCCCTCTCACGAATCTCGCGGGCAAGGTGGCCCCGGCCCTGGCCATGGGCAATACGGTCGTGGCCAAACCCGCGCCGCAAGATCCGCTGTGCTGTCTCGAGCTCGGCCCCCTGCTGAAGGAGGCCGGGCTCCCGGACGGAGCCTTCAATGTCGTCACCGGCTCGCGCGCGGCCGCCGGCGAGGCGCTGGTCGCGCACCCCGGTGTCGACATGGTCAGCTTCACCGGATCCACCGCCGTGGGGAAGAAGATCGCCGAATCCGCGGGGCGGTCGATGAAGCGCACCCTGATGGAACTGGGGGGCAAGGGCGCGGCCATCGTCCTGGGGGACGCCGACGAGCGAGTGATCGCGTCGGCGGTCGGGGCGGTCGGTTCGACCTTCTCCTTTCACAGCGGGCAGATCTGCACGGCGCCGACCCGTGTGCTCGTCCATCGATCGCTGTACGAGAAGGTCATCGCCGCACTCACACACTACGCAGAGTCACTGAAGATCGGGGACCCTGTGGATAACTCCACGGTCGTCGGTCCGTTGATCTCCGCCGCGCAGCGCGATCGCGTCGAGGCGTATGTCTCCGGCGCCCGTGAGCAGGGTGCCCGGATCGTCGTGGGCGGCGAACGCCCCGCGCTCAAGCCCGGCTTCTACGTGGCCCCCACGCTGATCGCCGACGCCACCCCCGCGATGACCGTCGCGCGCGAGGAGCTGTTCGGCCCGGTCGTCGTGGCCCTGCCCTTCGAGGACGAGGACGAGGCGGTGCGGATCGCCGACGCCACCCCCTACGGCCTCTACGACTACGTCTTCAGCGCCGACGCGGGCCGCGCCTGGGCCCTCGCCGCCCGTCTGCGCAGCGGAAACGTCGGCATCAACACCGTCCAGCGCCACCCCGAGACACCGTTCGGCGGTTTCAAGGAAAGCGGAGTCGGCCGCGACGGCGGCTCGTTCGGCCTGCACGCGTACAGCGAACTCCAGTCGCTGGTCTGGGTCGCCTGAGGCACCGGAAGGGTGATGAGGATGAGAGGCGTCATCTTCGACGGCACCGCGCCGCGCGTGGTCGAGGACTTGGAGGTGCGCGACCCCGGCCCCGGCGAGGTGCTGGTGCGCATCGCCGCCGCCGGGCTGTGCCACAGCGATCTGTCGGTCGTGGACGGCACCATCCCCTTCCCCCTCCCCGTGGTCCTCGGCCACGAGGGCGCGGGCGTGGTCGAGGGGGTCGGGCCGGGCGTCACCCATGTCGCACCCGGTGATCATGTGGCGCTCTCCACCCTCGCCAACTGCGGGACCTGCGCCGACTGCGCCCGGGGCCGCCCCACCATGTGCCGCGCGGCGATCGGCCGGCCGGCCCGGCCGTTCCGCCGCGGCGCCGAGCGGCTGTACAACTTCGCCTCGAACTCCGCCTTCGCCGAGCGCACCCTCGTCACCGCCGTCCAGGTGGTGCCGATCCCCGAGGACATTCCGCTCGTCCCCGCCGCCCTCATCGGCTGTGCCGTCCTCACCGGCGTCGGCGCCGTGCTCAACCGCGCCAAGGTGGACCGCGGTGAGTCGGTCGTCGTCATCGGCAGCGGCGGCATCGGGCTCAATGTGCTGCAAGGGGCCCGGATCGCCGGGGCGTCCCCCATCGTCGCCGTGGACTCCAACCCCGCCAAGGAGCCGATGGCGCGGCGGTTCGGCGCGACCCACTTCGTCCCCTCCGCCGACGCCGTACGGGAGATCATGCCGACCGGCGCGGACCACGCCTTCGAATGCGTCGGTTCCACCCGGCTCATCCGCCAGGCCGTCGATCTGCTCGACCGGCACGGCCAAGCGGTGCTGCTCGGGGTGCCGCCCGCCGACGCCGAGGCGGCCTTCCGCGTCTCCTCCATGTATCTGGACAAGTCCATCCTGGGCTGCCGCTACGGCTCCTCACGGCCACAGGCCGACATCGCGCTGTACGCCGACCTCTACCGGCAGGGGCTGTTGCTGCTGGACGAACTCGTCAGCAGGACCTACCCCTTGGAGGACTTCGCCAAGGCCGCCGACGACGCCCACCACGGCCGGGTGGCGCGCGCCGTGCTCACCTTCTGAGCGGGCGTCCGGTGCGTGCCGACCCTGTGCTGACCGATCCGGCGAGCCGCCGCGTGCTGCTCACCCCGCTCATCCTTACGGTCGCCGGCGTGGCCATGGCCACGCCGGGGGCGCTGGCGGCCGTGCTGCCGCTGCGCCGCCGCATCGCCGGACGCCGCCTCTTCCAGCTCGTCTTCTCCCTCCCCTTCGCCTACTCCGCCGCCTCGGCCTCGGCCTGCTTCGCCGGGCTGTTCGCCCCGTCGGTCGTGACGCTCAACCACGTCCTGGCGAAGCTGGGGTACGAGGGTCCGCCATGGCTCCAGTCCCCGGGGTGGGCGATTGCTGTGCGTGGCCCTGGCGGCCGCCTGGTACGAGTTCGGGTTCGCCGTCCTCGTACTGACGGCCGCTGTCCGAAATTTGCCCTCGGAGGTGCTGGAGGCCGCGGGAGTGGCCCCGTGACGGCGAGGGAGTGGCCGTGACGGGCCCTGAGCGGCCCTACGCGCGGCCGTGACGGGCTGGCGGCCTTACACGCGGGCGTCGGCGCCGGGAGCCGTACCGGCCTCGGCGCCCGCGCGGAAGGTGCGGCGGTAGGCGGTGGGGGAGACGCCCACCGCCGCCTGGAAGTGCTGGCGCAGGGACGCGGGGGAGCCGAAACCGGCCTCGCGCGTCACCTGGTCCACCGACAGATCGGTGCTCTCCAGGAGATGACGGGCCCGCTCGACCCGCTGCTGGGTCAGCCACTGGCCCGGGCTGACGCCGACCTCCTCGCGGAAGCGGCGGGTGAACGTCCGTACGCTCATCGACTCCTGGGCGGCCAGCTCCCGCAGCGAGATGGGCCGGTCCAGCCGGCCGAGCGCCCAGGCGCGCGCCGCCGTCGTGGTGGCCTGCTGGGGCTCGGGCATCGGGCGCGGGATGTACTGGGCCTGGCCGCCGTCGCGGTGGGGCGGCACCACACTGCGCCGGGCCACGTCGTTGGCCACGCCCGTGCCGTGGTCGCGCCGCACCATATGCAGACACAGGTCGATCCCCGAGGCGACACCGGCCGAGGTGAGCACATCGCCGTCGTCCACGAACAGCACGTTCGGATCGACCTTGACGGTCGGGAAGAGGCGCTGGAAGTGGTCGACGCTGGACCAATGGGTGGTGGCCGGGCGGCCGTCGAGGAGACCGGCGGCGGCCAGCACGAACGAACCGGTGCAGATGGACACCCAGCGCACGCCCGGCCGGGCATGGGCCAGCGCGGTGCCGAGCGGCTCGGTCATCCGGCCCTCCTCGTGGACCGGGCCGAGTTCGTACGAGGCGGGCACCACGATGGTGTCGGCCTCGGCGAGGGCCTCCGCGCCCAGCTCCACGGCGATCGGGAAGTCGGCGTCCGTGGGCACCAGACCGGGCTCGGGGGTGCAGGTGACCACCTCGTACAGCCGCCGGCGGTCGGCGGAGCGGGCCTTGCCGAAGATCCGGTACGGAATGCCCAGCTCGAAGGGGATCACGCCGGGGAGGGCGAGGACGACGACACGATGGCGCTCGTCGGCGGCCCCGGGCGGGGATGGGGGCGGGGATTGGGGCCGGGGTGGGGACACTTCCTGCCTCCCGTCGTTCGGACACGGCCTGAAAGGGGCGTGGCCCGATCCTAGCGAATGCTGTCCCACGGGCCACTCGTCCGTGCCGACCCGCTGTTCGATGCTGGTCCGGTGACGCAGACGACCGAGCTCTCCGAAGCCCCTGAACAGGACGAACAGCCGGAACAGCCCGCCCGGCCCGCACGGCGGGCGCTCCTACGCCTACCGCACCGCGCCTGGGCGGTCGCCGCCGTCGCCTTCGTGACGATCATCGGCGCGGCCGGATTCGCCTCCCTGCCCGGTCTGCTCATCGATCCGCTCCACGAGGAGTTCGGCTGGTCGCGCGGCACGATCGGGTTCGCGGTCTCCGTCAACCTCGCCCTCTATGGGCTCACCGCTCCCTTCGCCGCGGCCCTGATGGATCGCTTCGGCATCCGCAAGGTCGTCGCGGCCGCGCTCGTCGTCATCGCGGCCGGTGGCGGCCTTACGGTCTTCATGAGCGAGCCCTGGCAGCTCATCCTGTGCTGGGGTGTGCTGGTCGGCCTCGGCAGTGGCTCCATGGCGCTGGCCTTCGCCGCGACCGTGACCAACCGGTGGTTCGTGGCCCGGCGCGGTCTGGTCACCGGCATTCTTACGGCGGGCGGGGCCTCCGGGCAGTTGATCTTTCTCCCGCTGCTCTCCTGGATCGTCGAACGGCACGAATGGCGGCCAGCCGCGATCACCGTCTCGGTCGCCGCGCTGGCGATCGTCCCCCTGGTCTGGCTGCTGCTGCGCGACTACCCCTCGGACGTGGGCCTCGCCCCGTACGGCGCGGACGGGCCGCCCGCCCCGCGGCCCGCGCCCCGGCGCGGTGCGGCCCGGCGGGCCGTCAAGGCCCTCGCCTCGGCCTCGCGCACCGGCTCCTTCTGGCTGCTCGCGGGCGCCTTCGCGATCTGCGGCGCCTCGACGAACGGCCTCGTCAAGACCCACTTCGTGCCCGCCGCGCATGACCACGGCATGCCGGTCACGGCCGCCGCCGGCCTGCTCGCCGTCATCGGCGTCTTCGACATCGTGGGGACGGTGGCCTCCGGCTGGTTCACCGACCGCTTCGACGCGCGACGGCTGCTGGCCGTGTACTACGCGCTGCGCGGGCTCTCCCTGATGTTCCTGCCGATCCTGCTGGACGACGCGGTCCATCCGCCGATGTTCTTCTTCATCGTCTTCTACGGTCTCGACTGGGTCGCCACCGTGCCGCCGACGATGGCGCTGTGCCGGGAGCAGTACGGGGAGGACAGCGCGATCGTCTTCGGCTGGGTGCTGGCCTCCCACCAGGTGGGGGCCGGGGTCGTGGCCTTCCTGGGCGGCGCGGCGCGGGACGCCTTCGGCTCGTACGACCTGGTCTGGTACGGCGCGGGGGCGCTGTGCGCGATCGCCGCGCTGATGTCGCTGGTCATCCAGCGCGGTCCGGGCGCGAAGACCGCGTCGGCGACGGTCCAGGGGGCCGGCGGTTCGTGACGCCCGCGGCGGGCCGTTCCCCTCCCCGCCCCTTGCCGCAGCATCGATATGCGGCTCCGCCGCGTGGTGGGGCCCCGCCCCGGACCCCGGCCGACGACCCGGGCGTGCGCGGGCGTCCGCAGCGCCAGCGTGCTGGTGTGGGTATTCACGGCTGCGACGGTCGGCTCGTCGACCCTCGGGGTCCAGGGGCGGAGCCCTCGGTAGCGGGAAGGGGCGGGGAGGGGAAAGACCCGCCGGACACCCCCGTAAGGCCGCGCGGGCTCACGGAGCCGGGCCGTGAAGCCGTACAGATGCGGGCCGCGCGGGCTCACGGAAACGGGCCGCGTGGCCTTACGGAAGCGCCCGTGGCCTTACGGAAGCGCCGTGAACTCCCCGAAGGAGCCGCGGTGGAAGAGCAGCGGCCCCGATCGCGCCGCGGGCTCGTCCGTGCCCAGGGCCCGGACGCGGCCCACCACGACCAGATGGTCGCCGCCGGTGTGCACGGCGTGGATCGCGCAGTCGATCCACGCCGGGACGTCCGCGAGCCGTGGTGAGCCGGTGACCGGGGACGGCTCGTAGCGGATGCCCGCGAATTTGTCGGGGCGCCGGGAGCCGCTGACCGCGAAGGAGCGGCACAGCTCGCCCTGGTGCGCGCCCAGGACGTTGACGCAGAAGACGCCCGCGCGGGCGATGCGTGGCCAGGTCGTGGAGGTGCGGGCGACCATGAAGGCGACCAGCGGCGGGTCCAGCGACAGCGAGGCGAAGGACTGGCAGGCGAAACCGGCCGGTCCGTTCTCGTCGACGGTGGTGATCACGGTGACCCCGCTGGCGAAGTGGCCCAGCACATGGCGGAATGCGGCCGGGTCGACCGGGGGCCGCTCGTCGTCGCGCACACAGCGCAGCTCCGGTGGGGGCAGCGGGTCGACCGGTCGTACGGAGGTGGTCGGCGAGCCGACCGCCCGGAGGTAGCGGACGGCGGTGGCGGCCATACCGGCGTGTCCCATCATGGCCCCGTCCCCCTTTCTCGCTTGTTCGGGTTTCTGCCTTGCTGTCTCGGGTTCCCCCGCGGTGCGGTTCCTCAGCGCCTCAGCGCCTCAGCGGCCTCGGTACACGGGCGGCCGGCGCTCGACGAACGCGCGGACGCCCTCCTGAGCGTCGGCCGTGGTCATGTTGATCTCCTGCGCCGCCGCCTCGGCGGCGAACGCGGCCGGGCGGCCGGCCTCCAGTGAGGCGTTCACCAGCGCCTTGGTGAGGGCCAGGGCGCGGGTGGGCCCCGCGGCGAGGCGCTCGGCCCAGGCGCGGGCGGTCTTGGCCAGGTCGTCGTCCGGGACGACCCGGTTGACCAGGCCCAGCCGCTCGGCCTCGGCCGCGGGCAGTGCGTCGCCGAAGAACATCAGCTCCTTCGCGCGCTGCGGGCCGATCAGCCGGGGGAGGAGATACGCACCGCCCCCGTCGGGGACCAGGCCACGGCGGATGAACACCTCGATGAAGACGGCCGATTCGGCGGCCAGCACCAGATCGCAGGCGAGGGCCAGATGGGCGCCGAGCCCGGCCGCGGTGCCGTTGACGGCGGCGATCACCGGCTTCTCGCAGTCGAGGACGGCGGCGATGAGCCGCTGCGCTCCGCCGCGGATCAGCCGGGTGACATCGCCCGCGACCCGTTCCGCCCCGTCCGTCGTGCCGCGCAGATCCGCTCCCGCGCAGAAGCCCTTGCCGGTGGCGGTCAGCACGACGGCCCGGACGGCCGGGTCCGCGGAGGCGTGGTCCAGCAGCGAAATCAGGTGTTCTCGCTGGTCGGGGGTGATGGCGTTCATCGCCGTGGGGCGGTTGAGCGTGATCCACGAGACGCCGTTGTCAGTGGTGTGCCGTAGAACGGAGTCACGTGAATCTTCAAGGGGGGAAGAGGTCATGGTAACGCTCCATGCGTCAGCGGCAGATCGCCAGGGCGTCCAGTGCCACGGCACCTTGGCCGCGTTCCAGCACCATCAGCGGATTGACGTCCAGTTCGGCGAGGTGGTCCCCGAGCTCCAGGGCCATGCGCTGGACCCGCAGCACGACTTCCACGAGGGCGTCCACATCGGCGGGGGGAGCGCCGCGCACACCGTCGAGGAGGGCGCGGCCGCGCAGTTCGGCCAGCATCGCGCGCGCCTGGTCCTCGCCGAACGGGGGGACGCGTACGGCAGCGTCACGGAGGACCTCGACGAGCACGCCCCCTATACCGACGGTCACGGTCGGCCCGAAGAGGGGGTCCTGGCTCATGCCGACCACCATTTCCACCCCGCGCTCGACCATCTGGCAGACCAGCACCCCGTCCAGCTCGACGCCTTCGTAGCGGGCGATGTCGGTGAGCTCCCGATAGGTGTCGCGGACCTGGCTGGCCGAGGTCAGCCCCAGCCGGACCAGCCCCAGCTCGGTCTTGTGGGCGAGCTGCGGCGCGGACGCCTTCATGACCACGGGGTAGCCCACCAGACCGGCGGCGCGGACGGCCGCGGCCGCGCTGGTCACCAGCTGTTCGCGCGGCACTCGGATGCCGTACGCCCGCAGCAGCTGTTTCGCCGCGTGCTCGCTCAGGCGGTCTCCTGGGCGCAGCAGATCGCGCACCTTGCGAAGGGAGGGGGACGGCGTGCGCGGGGCGTCTTCGAACGGGGAGCGGTAGGAGGCGGTGAAGCGGTGGTGCCCCAGATAGGCGCGCACGGCGGTGATGCAGTTGGCGAACGTCCGGAAGGTGGCCACGCGGGAGGAGCCCAGCAGGGTGGTGCGGTAGGCGTCCTCGGTGCCGACCGGCGAGCCCCACACCACGCACACCAGCTTGTCCGTCTGCTCCGCCGCGTCCACCAGGTCCTGTGCCAGCTTGTCGCTCATGGGCGGGAAGGGGCCGGTGATCGGGCAGATCAACACGCCCACGGCGGGATCGGCGAGGATCGCGTCGATGATCTTGCGGCCGCGCCAGTCGCCGACCGGGTGGCCGCCGTTGTCCACCGGGTTGGCCACGCTGAGATCGCCGGGTATCCACTGGTGGAGTTCGGTCTGCTTCTCGGGAGAGAGGGTGGGCAGGGTGAGGCCCGCCGCGGTGGCGAGGTCGGAGAAGTGGGCCCCGGTGCCCCCGGAGATCGAATACACCACGACGCCCTCGGCGAGCGGCGGGCGGGCGCGGGCGAGGAGCGCCGCCGTGTCCTGCAACTCGTCCAGGCCGTCCACACGGATCACGCCGAACTGCCGCATGGCCGCGTCCACCACCGCGTCCGAGCCGGTCAGCTTGCCGGTGTGGGAGGCGGCCGTGCGGGCGCCGGTCTCGGTGCGGCCGACCTTCACGGCGACGACGGGCACCTTGGCGCGGGCGGCCCGGTCGGCGGCGAGCAGGAAGCCGCGGCCGTCCTTCAGCCCCTCCGCGTACAGGGCGATGGCGCCGACCTCGGGCCGGGTGGCGAAGTAGGAGATGAAGTCGGAGGTCTCCAGATCGGCCTCGTTGCCGGTCGGGGCCCAGTGGCTGAGCCGGATGCCGAGTTCCTGGAGGGTGAAGACCGGGCGGCCCTGGTGGCCTGACTGGGTGATGAGGGCGATGGCGGGCCCGTCGAGGTCGTCGCGGAACTTCTCGAAGGCGTTGAGGTTGGTGTTGGGGCCGAGCAGCCGCAGCCCGGCGCCGCGGGCCGCGGCGGCCAGCCGGGCCTGCGCGGCGGCGCCCTCGGGGCCGGTCTCGGCGAAACCGGAGGCGAAGACGACGGCGAACCTCACCTTGCTCCCGTCGAGTTCCTCGATCACCGGGAGCGGGTCGCGGACGAGGAGGACGGCGAGGTCGACGGGTTCGGGCAGCGCGGCCACGGACGGTACGCACGGAATGCCGAAGACGGTGGGACGGGAGGGATGCACGGGGTGCAGCCGGGCGCCGACGCGTTCGGCCCAGGCCAGGAGCTGGCGGGTGATACCGGTGTTGGGGCGGCCGTCTGCGTCGGAGGCGCCGATGAGGGCCACCGACTCGGGATGGAAGAAGCGGTCCAGATCGGGGACGGCGGACGTCAGCGGGCGCCCGCTGACGTCCACGTCGTCCACGCCTTCGGCGGTCCCGCCCGCCGCGGGCCTGCTGTGGACGTGCACGGCGGGGCCGGCGGCCTGACCGCAGGCGACGGCGCGGGCATGACGGGAGTTGGTGGTCAGGGTGCCGTAGGTCGATCCAAGCATCGGTATCCGCCACTCCTGCTCGTTGGCCAATAACCGGGTAGGTGACCAGGGGATTCGGCGTCGGCCGCCGCAGCAAACCTGACGCCAAGTCACATTACCCAGTAGTCAGGTTACTGAACTGACGGGCTGTCAGGAATGCTCGGGGCGCGGGGAACACGCAGGGTGACGACGGGGCCGATGGAATCGCGGCTCGCCCCGCCCCGTGGTCATGCCGTCGTGCGGGCGACCGTCTTGGCGATCTTCCGGGCGTCGATGGCCAGCTCGCGCAGCATCCCGCTGATCGGGTTCGTATACCCCGTGAAGTGCAGTCCCGGCGCGGACTTCAGGGTCCGCCGGCCGTGGGGGAGGGGGCGGCCGCGGTCGTCGAGCACGCCCAGATGGCCGACCAGCTCCTCCAGGCCGCGCCGGTAGCCGGTCGCGGCGATCACCACCTCGGGGCTGATCCGCGAGCCGTCGGCCAGGACCACCTTGTCCAGATCGAAGGAGTCCACCGCCGAGACCACCTCCACCCGTCCCGTCCGCACCGCGTCGACCAGCCCCACGTCCTGGACCGGGATCGCGCCCTCCCGTACGCGGGTGTAGAGCCCGGTGTCGGGCCAGGGCAGACCGTGTTCGGTCAGATCCGGCATGCTCACCCGGCACATCACCCGTGCCGCCCGGTCCACCGCGCGCCGCGGCAGCCTGCGCACCAGGATGCCGGTGGCCTGCGAGGGCCACCCGGCCGTCGAGCGGCGCAGGATGTGCGGCACGGTGCGGATCGCCAGCCGCACCCGGGCCGCGCCGCCCTCGACCAGGTCGACCGCGATCTCGGCGCCGGTGTTGCCGACGCCGACCACCAGGACGTCACGGCCCTCGAAGGGGCGGGCGTTGCGGTAGTGGGCGGCGTGCAGCAGCTCACCGGTGTAGCCGGCGCGGCCCGGCCAGTCCGGCAGCCGCGGGGTGTGGTTGAAGCCCGTCGCGACGACGACCACGGGTGAGGACGGGGTACGGCCGCCCGTGGCGCGCAGCACCCACTCCGTGTCGTCGGACGACCGGTCGATGCGGGAGACCTCGACGCCCGTGACGATCTCCAGCCGGTGGTGCTCGGCATAGCGCTCCAGGTAGCGCACCACGTCGTCGCGCCCGACCCACCGTCCGTAGGACCGGGGGATCGGCAGCCCGGGGAGCGCGGAGAGTCTGCGCGTGGTGTGCAGACGCAGCCGGTCGTAGTGGTTCCGCCAGGACGTGGCGACCGCGTCGGACTTCTCCAGGACGACGGCGCGGATCCCGCGGTGGCTGAGCGCGGCAGCGGCGGCGAGTCCGCCCGGTCCACCGCCGATCACATAGACGGGTGAGGACTTCTCGGGGGAGCGGTCGGCCATGCGGGTGAGCGTAGTCGGGTATTTGACGGGTTTCGGTCAAACGATCCGGTCAAAGTGATTCCGGATGGGTTGCGGAGAGGTCACGGTCGGTCGGCGCCGGACCGTCGTCGCGGTGTCCCGTCGGATTGTGTTGCGCCGGTGCGACCCCTTGCGCGGTTCGCGCCCGGCCCTGAAACTGACGTACCGTCAGATTCGCCGGGACGGGAGGGTGGGGGACGATGCGGACGATCGGGCTCGACGGGGCCGAATGGCTCGCCGTACTGCGCATCGGACTCGGCCTGTGGTGGCTCGAGAGCTGGCGGCACAAGGACAAGAAGGACTGGTTCGAACGCGGCACCGGCATCGGCTGGGCGGTGGGCGTGGCCGCCAAGCACCGCTGGGCGTTCGTCCGCGGCGGCTTCGACGCGGTGGTCACACCCCGTCCCAAGGTCATGGCGTATGTCGTCGTCTACGCCGAACTCGCCCTCGGCCTCGGGCTGACGCTCGGCTTTCTGACCCCCATCGCCCTGATCGGCGCGATCGTGCTCAATCTGCTCTATTTCCTGCTCATGATCCACGACTGGGCGGAGCAGGGGCAGAACTCGATGATGGTGCTGATCTCCGTGGTCGGGCTCTTCGGCATGAGCTGGCAGACCTGGTCGCTCGACGAGGCATGGGGGCTGTTCCTGTGAGCCCGACGCCGCCGCCCGCGGGCGCTCCGCGCTTCGACCTGCCCGAGACCGACGCCTTCACCCGCCCCTACTGGGACGCCGCCGCCGAGGGCCGGCTGCTGATCCGGCGCTGCGGCGCCTGCGGCCGGGCCCATCACTACCCGCGCGAGTTCTGCCCGTACTGCTGGAGCGAGAACGTCGCCTGGGAGGAGGCGAGCGGCGCCGCGTCGCTCTATACGTGGTCCGTGGTGCACCGCAACGACCTGCCGCCGTTCGGCACCCGTGTCCCGTACACCGCCGCCGTCGTCGACCTCGCCGAGGGGCCGCGGATGATGACCGAGCTCATCGAGGTCCCGGCGAGCGGGCCGCGGGTGGGGATGCGGCTCCGGGTGGCGTTCCGGGCGGCGGAGGCCGGTGAGGGGGACGCCCCGGTCTTTCCTGTCTTCCGGCCGGTGTCCGCCTAGTCCTACGGCGTCGCCGCCTTACGGTCGCGTTGTCCAACGGTGCACGCCTTACGGGCGTCGCCGTACGGCCGTGCCGCCGTCATGGCCACAGCAGCTCGCGCCGCCAGCCGCCGGACTCCCCGGGGTCGCGGCGGTAGCGGACCCGTACGTGCCGCCGCCGCGCCTCCTCCTGGTAGAACTCGACCTCGTCCGCCTCCAGGACGTACAGGGTCCAGGTGGGGGCGGTCGCGTCCGGTTCGCGTTCGGCCCGTTCGTACGCCGCCTCGAAGGCCCGTAGCAGTTCCTCGTACGAGCCGAGCACCTCGCTCTGGCGTCCGCTCCCGGCCAGCGCCGCCGCGAGGGCCGCGGGGGAGCGGCCGCGCAGATCGGCCGCGCTCTCCTCCGGTCCGGCCTCGCCGACCCGCCCGCTGAGGCGCACCTGACGGCCCGACCGCATCCAGTGGAACGCGAGCGAGGCGTACGGCCGCTCGGCCAACTCCCGGCCCTTACGGCTGGTGCGATGGGTGCCGAAGTGCCAGCCGAGCTCATCGGCGTCGTGCAGCATCACCGTGCGCTGGGACGGGCGGCAGTCGGCGCCCGCGGTGGCCAGGGTCATGGTGTGCGGGCCGGGTTCCCCCGCCTCGGCGGCCTCCCGCAGCCACCGCCGGAAGAGCGGAAGCGGCGCGTCCGGGGCCGTGGCCGGGTCGAAGACGGGCAGTTCGCCCGCATGGGGTACGCGCAGGCCGCGCAGCAGTGCGCGGAATGCCTCATCCTCGTTCTCGCTCATCGGATCCCCATCCGATCACCCGTGAGGAGCCGGGGCAAGCGGGGGCGCACGTACGGCCAGGGCGGGCCCGTCAGCCGCGGCCCAGGACCACCGTGCCCGCCGAGCAGAACCAGCCCCCCGTCCCCGACGCCACGGCCAGCTCCGGCAGCCGTCCGCCCGCCTTGCGCACCTGTCGCTCCCCGGCCTCGCCGCGCAGCTGCCGTACCGCCTCGACCAGCAGGAACAGTCCGCGCATCCCCGGGTGGCAGGCGGAGAGACCGCCGCCGTCGGTGTTGGTCGGCAGCGCGCCGTCCCGCGTGAGCCGCCCCTTCGCCGCGAAGGCCCCGCCCTCGCCCTTGGCGCAGAAGCCGAGGTCCTCCAGCGTCACCAGGGTCATATAGGTGAAGGCGTCATAGAGCTCGGCCACATCGATCTCCGACGGCCGGACGCCCGCCCGCGCGAAGGCCGCCCGCCCGGAGGCCGCGGCCGGGGAGACCGTGAAGTCCTCCCATTCGGACATGGTGGTGTGCGAGACCGCCGTGCCCGAACCCAGCACCCACACCGGGGGTTTCGCCGTGTCCGGTACGTACTCCTCGGCCGCGAGCAGCACCGCGCAGCCGCCGTCCGAGCGGATGCAGCAGTGCAGTTTGGTGAAGGGGTCGGCGATCATCGGGCCGCTCAGGACGTCATCGACCGTGATCGGTTCGCGAAACATCGCATCCGGATTGTGCCCGGCATTGATACGCGCCTGAACGGCGATGTCCGCCAGCTGTTCGAGCGTGGTGCCGTACTCATGCATATGGCGGCGCGCGGCCATGGCGTACTTGGCGACCAGCGTATGCCCGTACGGGACCTCGAACTGGAGCGGTCCGCGCGCCCCGAAGGAGAGGTTCGCGGTGCGGCGGCCCGCGCGGATGTCCGCGCGGGCGGTGGACCCGTAGACGAGCAGGACGGCGCGGGCGTGCCCGGCGGCGATCGCGTCCGCCGCGTGCGCCGCCATGACCTCCCAGGTGGAGCCGCCGACGGCCGTCGAGTCGGTCCAGGTCGGCCGCAGCCCCAGATACTCGGCCACCTCGACCGGCGCGAGGGTGCCGAGCCCCGCCGAGGCGAAGCCGTCGACGACCGACCGGTCGAGCCCGGAGTCGGCGAGGGCCCGGCGGGCGGCCTGGGCGTGGAGGGCGTAGGGGGTGGCCGTGTCGACGCGGCCGCAGTCGGAGAGGGAGACGCCGACGACGGCGACCTTACGGTTGCGCTGCGCTGCGGGCGGCATGAATCTGACGGTACATCAGATTCGGTGGAGCGGAAGGGGGCGCATGCACGAGCACACCGAGGCCCAAGGGGAAGGGGGTGGTCCGGACGATCTCCCGTATGGCCGTGCTCGCGCCTCGAACACAAGCCCCGTCCGGACCACGCGTGAGGCGCCCGGTTACTGCAGGAACTGCCCCACGCAAGCGGCGATCGCCACCAGAAGGCTCAGCACTCCGATCACGACCTGCCACTTGTCCGGGCCGGTCCACCGGGCGTCGCTTGTCTCCTGCGTGCTCCGATCGTCCATTACCCCTCCTCGCTCCTCCGACAGGCCCCGGAGGACAGGGCCACCGCCGGTCCGGTCGCGCTCCGGCGGAGTGAATGGGGAGGAACGTGGTGGGACGGCAGCAGCTTAGCCGGGGATGGGACGGGAGGGGTGGGAAAGTCCGGAGCTGGTCCCTAGTATGACGGCCCGTCAGGAAACGGAGGTGCTCGCCGATGGACGCCGCGTTCACCGAGGAACAGGACGAGATCCGCCGTACGCTGCGCACTCTGCTGCGGGAGCGGTGCGGACCGGACGAGGTCAAGGCGGCGGTCCAGACCGCGCCCGGCTATGACGAGGCCCTGTGGCGGCAGCTCGCCCGGACGCTCGGGCTGCCGGGCCTCGCCCTTCCGGCGGCGTACGGGGGCGTCGGCTGCGGCGTCACCGAGCTGGCGCTGGCCTGTGAGGAGACCGGGCGGGTGCTGCTCCCCTCGCCGCTCCTGGCCACCGCCGTGTTCGCCGCGCCCCTGGTCGCCGCGCTCGGGACGGAGGCGCAGCGCGCCGAGCTGCTGCCGCGCATCGCGGACGGCGCCCTTACGGCGGCACTCGCGGTACCGGGGCGCGCGCTGCCCGAAGCGCTCGGGCTCGTAGGAGCGCGGGACGGCGCGTGGGCCGGTGGGGGGCGCGCGGGGGGAGTCCAGGCGCGCCCGGACAGGGACGGCGGCGCGGGGTGGCGGCTGTACGGGCAGGTGGAGCAGGTGCCGTGCGGGCACAGCGCCGAACTGCTGCTGGTCGCCGCCCGCGCCGGGGGCTATACGCGCGGGCGGACGCTGCTGTTCCTCGTCCGGGCGGGGGCGGACGGCCTGGTCCGCACCCGGCTGACCGCGCTCGACGCGACGCGGCCGCAGGCCCGGATCGAGCTGCGGAACGTATCGGCCGAGCTGCTGGGGGTGGACGACGGCGGGAGCGGGGAGGCGGTGGCCGAGGCGCTGGCGGCCGTGGGTACGGCGGCCGCTGCCGTGATCGCCGCCGAGGCCGTGGGGGCGGCGGACGCGGCCCTCACGCGGACGGTCGAGTACGTGCGGGCGCGTGAGCAGTTCGGTCGCCCCATCGGCTCCTTCCAGGCGGTCAAGCACCGGCTGGCGGATGTGTACGTCGCGGTCCAGGCGGCCCGTTCGGCGGCGTACTACGCGGCGTGGGCCGCGGCCGAGGGCGGTACGGGCGGTACGGAAGCCGCGGTCGCGGGCGGGCTGGCGCTCGCGCAGGCGCTGGAGGCGCAGCGTACGGCGGCGGCCGAGGCGGTGCAGTTGCACGGCGGTATCGGCTTCACCTGGGAGCACGACGCGCATCTCTACTTCAAGCGGGCCGCCTCGGACGAGCTGCTCCTCGGCCCCGTCCACCGGCTGCGAGCCCGAGCCGCACAACGGGAGGGACTCTTCGGCGCGGCCGATCGCGCTCCTTACGGCGGCCACAACGGGGACGGCAGGCATGGTGGGCCTGACGGGCGCGACGGGCGCGACGGGCGCGATGGACCGCGGAAGGCGGTGACGGTCTGATGGCCGGTTACGGCGTGAAGCTGGTCCGTAAGGTGTCCTCGACCCGCGCCTTCGCCAAGGTCGCGCCCCACGTCATCCCCGCCTTCGACCGCACGGTCCACCGGCTGACCCGTGGCAGGGTGCTGCCGAGCGCGCGGATGCTGCCGGGCGTGATCCTTACGGCGCGCGGCGCTAAGTCGGGGCTTCCCCGCCGTACGCCGCTGGCCTGCATGCCGGAGGACGGCGGCACCTGGATCCTGATCGGCAGCAACTTCGGCCGCCCGGGCCATCCCGTCTGGACCACGAACCTCCTGAAGCACCCGGAAGCGGAGATCAGCTGGCGGGGCCGGGACATCGCCGTCCGGGCACGGCTGCTGGAGGGTGCCGAACGCGAGGCGGCCTGGGCCGCGGTCCTCGCCTTCTGGCCGCCGTACGCGACCTACCAGTCCCGGGTGGACCGCGAGATCCGCCTCTTCCGCCTCCACCGCGTCGAGGAAGGCTGAGCCGGTCCGTCGGGGCCGTGGGGGAGGGCTCGGCCGGTCCCTCCGGTTCGGGAGCAGTGCCCCTCCGAACGGGGGTGTTCAGCACCTCCGGCCGGGGGCGCCCAGCGCCTCGACGGCTCCCCGTCCCCTCCCCCAGGGACGAGCCCATGGCCAAATCAACCAGTGACCGCAAACGGCCGCGGCGGATCACTGGGAAGTGATCCGCCGCGGCGTGACAGGACGTGCGGGCCCGGCCGGGCAGCCGGCCGGGAGGGGCCGGGAGGGAGGCCAGGGAAGGGTTGGGGTGCGGATTCGTTACTTCGGCGGCTTGCGGCCGGTGATGCCGAGGTGGACGAGCCAGGTCAGGCTCGGCCTGAGGTCGGCCTGCTTGACGCCCCAGCTCTGGAAGCCCTTCTGGTGCGCCGCGACCGCCGCCAGCATGGCGACCAGCGAGCCCGCGATGGCCCCCGGGTTGAGGTCCCCGTCGATCCGGCCCTTGGCCTGCTGCTCCTTGACGGCGTCCGTCAGGGAGTTGGTGACGGAGTTGAGGATCTTCATGCGGATCTTGTAGAACCGCTTGTCACCCTCGGCGGCACCCAGGTCGACCACCCTCAGGATGGCGTCGTGTTTGCGCCAGAAGGAGAGGAACCCCTCGACCAGGTCCTCCGCCGCGGTCGCCCCCGACTTGCCGGCCCATGAGCGGTCGGCGACCAGATCGGTCAGGCCCGCGCCGTCCTTCGCCATCTCCTCGGCGAGCTCGAGGACCGCGCCCTCCACATCGGGGAAGTACTGGTAGAACGTCGCAGGCGAGGTCCCTGCCTTACGTGCGACATCGATGACCTTGACGTCTCGATACGGGGAGGTGCTGAGCATCTCGCCGAGGCAGTCGAGCAGCTTCTGCCGCGTCGCCTGCCCGCGACGACCGGCCACCCGCCCGTCGACTGTGCGTACTTGTCCTGTCATGCCGTCAGCTTACCGAGGGGTGATCGGAGCGCGATTCGGCTGCGTGCAAATGGGGTTAGGGCGGGATGAGAGGGTTTGCGAACCTCGTTGAGCAGGCTGGAATGGCTGATTCCGGCCCCTGTCCACAGTCGTCAAGCCCTCAATCACCGCTCACCCACACGCGTGAATCGTGTTATCAACAGCCTGTGGATAACAACGGTGGATGACGCGGTTCGACCCGCCTCCGAGCCCAAAGGATTGGCCAAATATTTCGAGTTCCGGGGCGAGCAGACCGGGCGATCCCCCGTTAGCGTGGCAAGTGAGGTGAATGAACCAAGCGGCTCCAAAAACGCGCCAAACATCTCCAAACGGGCTGTGAGCAAGCTCCGCGGTGAGCGGGCTCCGAGGTGAGCAAGTCCGAGGACCGAGGGACGCGGGAGGATCCGGGCCATGGCGGCATTCGCGGAAGGCGTGCCCTGCTGGGCGGATGTGCTGCTGTCCGACCTCGCGGCGGGCCGGCGCTTCTACGGCGAGCTCTTCGGCTGGACCTTCCAGGAGATCGCCACCGACTACGGCACGTTCACCAGGGCTCTGCTCGGCGGTAAGGACGTCGCGGGGCTGGTGCCCAAGCCGGACGGCCGGATGCCCACCGTCTGGAACATCTACTTCGCCGCCCGGGACGCCGCCGCGACCGCCGTACGGATCCGCGAGGCCGGTGGCCGGGTGATCACCCCGCCGGTGTGGATCGACGAGTTCTGCGTCATGGCGACGGCCGCCGACCCGGGCGGCGCCGTCTTCGGAATCTGGCAGGCGGGCAGCCACACCGGCTTCGCGCGGCGCGGCACGCCCGGTTCGTACGGCTGGACCGAGGTCCACACGCGTCAGCCGCGCGCCGTGGACGCCTTCTACCGGGCGGTCTTCGGCTACGGGATGACGCCTTCCGCGCCGTCCTCCGCGCCGCCCCCCGGCACGTCCCCCGCGCCGCCCTCCGCCGAGGGCGCACCGGCCGACGTGGTCCTGTGGACGCCGTACGGAGAGCCCCCGGACCCCCGTCACGCGATCGGCGGACGCGTCGTGATGGGTGAGGAGTACCCGGCCGTTCTGCCCGCCCACTTCCTGACGTACTTTGTGGTGGCGGATTGCGATCAGACGCTGCGCACGGTCCACGGGCTGGGCGGGCGGGTGCTCAAGACCGCCGAAGATACGCCGTACGGGCGTTTCGCGGTCCTTGCGGACAATCAGGGCGCGGCCTTCGCCGTCATCGACACCTCGACGGCGGGCTGGACCCGGGGCGAATAACCGGGCGATACGGGCCTGCGGGCACCTGGATGGTCCCCGGTCGAACCGGACGGACCCCGGCTCCGTATCGCCCGATGACACGACGAATCGCCCCCGGGTTCGCAACCGCCGCCTTCGCCAGAGAGAATGCAGGATGCGTGCCGCCGGTTGGTTTGTCGGTGAGACGCTGCACGGGGCTGTATTTTTTCAAGCCCCCACGGGGAGGTGGCAGGCAAGTGGTGGAGCAGCTGACGCAGCACGATCCGAGGCGGATCGGCCCTTTCGAGGTGCTCGGCCGTCTCGGCGCGGGCGGCATGGGGCTGGTCTATCTGGCCCGCTCGGCATCGGGCCGACGGGTCGCGATCAAGACGGTCCGGACCGAGCTCGCCGAGGACCAGCTGTTCCGTGTCCGATTCACCCGTGAGGTGGAGGCGGCCCGCGCGGTCAGCGGCTTCTACACGGCAGCGGTCGTGGACGCCGATCCGCGTGCCGCGGTGCCGTGGCTGGCCACGGCCTATGTGCCGGCGCCCTCCCTCGAGGAAATCGTCAACGAGTGCGGGCCGATGCCGGCCCAGGCGGTGCGCTGGCTGGCGGCCGGGGTCGCCGAGGCACTGCAGTCCATCCATGGCGCGGGCCTGGTCCACCGGGATCTGAAGCCGTCCAATGTGCTGGTCGTCGAGGACGGCCCGCGCGTGATCGACTTCGGTATCGCCTCCGGTGTCTCGAACACCCGGCTGACGATGACCAACGTCGCGGTCGGCACCCCCGCCTACATGTCCCCCGAGCAGGCGCGCGACTCGCGCAGTGTGACGGGGGCGAGCGACATCTTCTCGCTCGGCTCGACCCTGACCTTCGCGGCCACCGGGCACGCGCCCTTCCACGGCGCCAACCCGGTGGAGACCGTGTTCATGCTGCTGCGCGAGGGCCCCGATCTGGCCGGGCTGCCCGATGAGCTGCGGCCGCTGATCGAGTCGTGCATGCAGATGGAGCCCGAGCGGCGGCCCTCCCCGGCCGATCTGCAGTCCCAGCTCGCCCCGCATCTGTTCGCCTCCAACGCCGATGACAGCGGTACGGCCTCGGCCTGGCTGCCGCCCGGCGCCGTCGCGCTCATCGAGCGCAAGCGCAGCGGCCGCAACCAGGTGCGCGGCTCCTCCCGGCCCGCGGCCGGAGGCGGCCGCCCCGGCGGGAACGCCGGAAACCCGGGCAGCGCAGGAAGCGCCGCGAGCGCGGGCAGCCGCCCCTCCGCGCCGCTCCCGCCCGAGCGCCCGCCCACGCCGCCGCCCTCGTACGCCCCCGCCGCGGGAGCCGCCGCGGACGGCCATGGCGGGCGGCACGGCGCCGCCGCGGGCGGGCCCGCCGGTCCGAGCGGCTGGGAGCCCGTGGGCGTGGGTGATCCGCGCGGCGGCCTGCGCGCGCCGGAGGCCGCGAGCCCGCCCAGCGCGCTGGGCTCCATCGGGCCCGGGCGGCATGCCGCCCCGTCCGCCGCCGCTGCCCCGTCCGCCGCGGCGCCCGCCCCGGCGCCCGCCGGGGCCGACGGGTCGGTGCGGCTGCCCGGTTCTCAGGTCCCGATCGGCCCGGGGCTCCGGGCCGCCGACGCGCGGGACCCGCAGGCGCAGCACGGCACCGGGCCCGCCACCGGCTGGGTGCGCCCGCCGACCGGGGTGACGAGCGGAGGGCTGAACGGGGGCGACGGCACGGCCGCCGTCCCGCCGCCGACCCACTCCCCGTCGGCCGAGCCGCCCGAGCCGCCCGGCGGAGCCGGGCACGGCCGCTGGCGCCCGTGGCGGTTCCGCATGTCCAACGACGTATGGGGCACCCCGGCGGTCGCCGGCGATCTGCTCTACGTGACCTCGTTCGAGGTGCACGCGCTGGACGTGGGCACCGGGCGGCGCCAGTTCAAGACCCGCGACGTGGCATGGGCGATGGCCGTGGCGAACGGCCGGATCCACGCCTCCGACGGCCCCACGCTGTACGCGCTGGACGCGGAGGACGGCGCCGAGCGCTGGCGGCTGTCCACCGACGGCTGGGTCTACTCCCTCAAGGTCGACCGCGGGACGGTCGTCACCGGTACGCGCGGCGGTGGCGTCCAGGCGTGGGAGGCGGCCAACGGCGAGCTGCTGTGGGAGATGCAGGGTCTCCAGACCGACTTCGAGACGCCCGAGTCCGGCCCGGTCGTCCACGACGGCACGGTGTACGTATGGGCGGACGCGCGGCTGCGCGCCCTGGAGGCGCGCACCGGCGCGGAGCGCTGGTCGTATCCGGTGGGCGACGCGGCGTCGTGCGGCGGGGTGCCGCTGCGTCTGCTGGCGGCGCCCGACGGGGTGGTCTACGTCTCGGCGGGGACGCGGGTGCTCGCGCTCGACGTCGCCCGCGGGGATGTGCGGTGGCGTTTCGAGGCGCCCGCCGTCTTCCTGTGCGCTCCCGCGTACGCGCCGGGGCCCGCGGTCACCGGCGGCGGTATCTACATCGCCGACTATCTGGGCACGGTGTACGCGCTGGACGCGGCGAACGGCCGCGACCGCTGGCGCATCGCCACCGAGGCCCGGCAGTCGATCGAGCCGGTGCTGGTGGCCGACGGCTCGGTCCATCTGGGCAGCGGCACCGCGCTCTACACGCTCGACGCGGTCACCGGCACGCCCAAGTGGCGGTTCGCGGCGGGCGGCGAGGTCATCGGCTCGCCGGTGGTCGCCGACGGCCGGGTCCACTTCGGCTCGGCCGACCACTGCCTCTACACGGTGGACGCGGCGGGCGGACAGCTGCGCTGGAAGCTGGCGACCGGCGGCGAGATCACCGGGTCCCCGGTGGCCGCCGGGGGCGTGGTGTACGCGTGCAGCAAGGACCGCTGCGTCTACGCGCTGGACGCGGTCAAGGGCACGGGGCAGTCCCGCCCGTCGGGCGGCCGGGCCTGACCGACCCCGGGGCGAGGCGGCGACGCGGACAGGCGGTGCCGTGGCGAACCGGTGCCGTGGCGAGGCGGTGAGGCGGCACGTGGCGACGCTCCAAGGAGCGGCAGGCGCAGGCCGTGTCCATGACAATCGCCGCTACGGTTGCGGGCGTTCATCGGCCTCCTGGGAGCCGGGAGGTCGATGGGTAACTCTGCGCGGTCTTCGGGGAACCATGGTGCGGTGTGAGGTCGTCTCCGTCCTCTGAGAGCCGGGACAGGCGCGCCCGCAGGTGACTTTGGGGTAGGAAAACCCGTTGCTAGGGTGGCGTGCACTTGTCAACAGGCACGGTTGGCTTGAATGTGCCTTTTCAACGGGGGTAATACCATGCAACGCCGTTCCATGCGCATATGCGCCGTCGCCCTGGTCGGGCTCATCGCGCTGACCGGCTGCGGAAAGAAGAAGGGCGGAAGCCACGACGGCGGCCTCGGGGGGTTCGTCTCGGGCGGGAGCGGGGGCCACGACAACCCGGCGTCCGGTCCCACCGACCTCCCCAGCGGACTGCCCACGGATCTGCCCAGTGGCGCGCCCTCCGATGTGCCGTCCTACGACGCCCCCACGCCGTCATACACCTACTCCGCGCCGGCCACCTACAACTCGGACGGCACGAACGACATCACCGCCACCGGCTGCGACTACGACGAGTCGACCCGTTCGTTCCAGTACACCCTCAACCTCAGGAACCCCGAGACGCAGTCCATGCACTACTCGATCACCATCGAGTGGGAGGACCAGAACGGCGGCAGCCTGCTGGGCTCCGACTACAAGTCCGTCACCGTGGCGTCCGGCAGCAGCCAGACCCTCAACGCCACCTCCTACCGCACCCTCACCGAGCAGACGTCCTTCACCTGCAAGGTCACCTCGGCGCTCAAGTACCCGAGCTCCACCTGAGGCCCGAGCCGATCGATCCGAGGCGGACGGCCTCACCGGGTACGGAAGCCGGGCGTGCGGGCCGCGAAGAGCGCGGCCTGGCGCCCCGGCGGCAGATTGCCCAGCGCGATCAACTGCGGGGCCTGGGCGAGCGCCTGGGCGAGCGCCGCCTCCTTCGCCGCCCATAGCGCCCTTACGGTGCCCTGCACCGCCTCCGTCGGGTACGACGCGATGACCGACGCGGCGCGGATGGCCGCCGTAAGGGCATCACCGGCCGGGGCCACCTCGCTGACCAGGCCGGTCTCGTAGGCCCGCCGGGCCGAGAGCCGTTCCGCCGTCCCCATCAGCGCCATCCGCGCGACCTCGCCCATGGGCATCCGCTGTGCCATATAGACGGCCTCATAGGCGCTGACCATCCCATAGCTGGTGTGCGGATCGAAGAAGGTCGCCGTCTCGTCGGCGACGATGAACTCGGCCTCGCCCAGCAGATAGAACGCCCCGCCGCAGGCCATCCCGGCCACCGCCGCGACCACCGGCTTCCACAGGTCGTTCGCCTTGGGCCCGACGGTGCGCAGCGGATCGTCCATCGCGTAGGGCGACGGCGGCTGCGCGACCTCCACCGAGCGGTCGATGCCGGTGCTGAAGGCCCGGCCGCCCGCACCGGTGAGGACGACGGCCCGGACCGCGTCGTCCCGGCGGAAGCGCCGCCATACGGCGGTCAGTTCCGAGGCCGTCTCCAGGTCGATGGCGTTGTGCCGCTCGGGCCGGTCGAGGGTGACGACCGCGACGCCGTGCTCCTCCACCCGGGTGCGGACCGTCATGGCCGCTCCAGCAGCCAGCGCACCACCGTGAGCCCGCCGTCCGTCTCATGGAAGGCGGCCTTCACGGGCGCGCCGATGCGGATCCGCTCCGGCGGGACCGAGTTCAGCGCGGCGTCGGCGAAGGCCACCAGATTGCCCACCAGCCGGATGCGCGGGGCGTCCGTGAGCTCCACGAGGACGACGTTGTACGGCGCCTGTGCCGCGTAGGCGGGCAACAGCGGGGGATGGGGCAGCACATACGACCAGATCCGGCCACGGCCGCTCAGCTTTTTCCACAGGCTTTCGAAGGACTGGCAGTGCGGGCAGCAGGGCCGGGGCGGAAAGCGCGGTTCGCCGCAGCCGGCGCAGCACTGGACGCGCAGTTCGCCGCGCGCCGCGTAGGCGAAGAAGGGCGCCCCGTCGTCGTCGGGCACGGGTGCCAGCAGCCCATCGGCCCGGTCGCCCCCGCCACTCGCGGCCGCCGTCGTTTCCGCGGTCGTGTCCCTCGTCGTGTCCGTCTGCGTCATGGTGCCTCCGTCCGTGTCATGCCGTCGCTCAGCTCCTCAGCAGCAGGGCCGATGTGGGCACCCCCTCACCCGCCGTGACCAGGCAGGTCGTGGCGCCGGGGACCTGGGCGGTGCCGGTGCCGCGCAGCTGTCTGACCCCCTCGGTGATGAGGTTGAAGCCATGGACGTACGCCTCGCTGAGGCCGCCCCCGCCGGTGTTGAGCGGCAGCCGTCCGCCGATCTCCAGTGCGCCGCCCTCGGTGAAGGCGGCGCCCTCGCCGCGGGCGCAGAAGCCGTAGCCCTCCAGGGAGAGCGGGATCAGCGGGGTGAAGGCGTCGTAGATCTGCGCGACATCCACGTCCTGCGGCCCGAAGTCGGCGGTTTTCCACAGCCGGCGGGCGGCGGTCCAGGAGGGGCCGGTGAGCGGGTCGTCGTTCCAGTAGTTGACCATCCCGTGGTGCTGGGCCGGCAGCCCCTGGGCGGCGGAGTGGACGTACACGGGCCGGTGCCGGCAGTCGCGTGCCCGCTCGGCCGACACCACCACACAGGCCAGCGCGCCATCGGTCTCCAGGCAGTTGTCGAAGAGGCAGAGCGGTTCGCTGATCCAGCGCGCGGTCATATACATCTCGCGGGTCAGCGGGCGGTCGTACATCATCGCGGCGGGGTTCTGGTTGGCCCGGTTGCGGCAGGCCAGCGCCACATTGAAGAAGTGATCGCGGGTCGCGCCGTACTCGTGCATATAGCGCCGGGCCAGCAGCCCGATCTCATCGGCCGGGCGCAGCAGCCCGTACGGCCGGGTCCACTGGGCCGGGGCGGGCAACTGCACCTGGGTGTTGGTCCAGGGGCGCGGCCCGCTGCCGCGTTTCCGCGACCGCCAGGCCACCCCGACGCTCGCCTGTCCGGTGGCGACCGCGGCGGCCAGATGCGCGACGGTCGCGCACGAACCGCCGCCCCCGTAGCCGACCTTGCCGAAGAAGGTCACGTCCCCGGCGCCGATGGCCTTGGCGATCTCGACCTCGTCGGTCTCCTCCATGGTGTACGAGGCGAAGGCGTCCACCTCGGACGGGGCGATGCCCGCGTCGTCGAGCGCGGCCAGGATCGCCCGGCAGGCCAGGGTCTTCTCGGACTCGGGGAGGCGTTTGGCGAAGGGGGTCTGCCCGATACCGGCTATCGCCGTCGCGTCCTTCAAGGTCGCTGTCGCCCTTGCCGCCCCCATGGCCGCCTCCTCGGGTCGCGTTCACCGGTGCTGACAGCGGGGAAGGCTACCGCTAATCTGACGGGTAGTCAGCTACTGGGGTCGTCCGTCCCGGGTTCCGGGGAGGGGAGCGGTCCGATGGAACAGATGGAGCAGGGGCAACACACCATCCCGGCCCTGATCCGGGCGGCGGTCGAGCGGTACGGCTCGGCCGAGGCCGTCGTCGAGGGCCGCGCCCGGATCTCGTACGCGGAGCTCGGCGCCCGGATCGAGCGCGCGGCGGCCGCGTGCGTCGCCTCGGGCCTCGAACCGGGCGACCGCGCCGCGATCTGGGCGCCCAACACCACCGACTGGATCGTGGCGGCGCTCGGCGCGGTCACCGCGGGCGGGGTGCTGGTCCCGGTCAACACCCGCTTCAAGGGCGCCGAGGCGGCGTATGTGCTGCGCCGCACCCGGGCCACGCATCTGTTCATCACCGGCACCTTCCTGGGCACCTCGTACGTGGCGTCGCTGCGCCGGGCGGCGGGGGAGGGGCCGGGTCACGGTCCCCTGCCGGGCCTGCCCTATCTGCGGGAGGTGGTCGTCCTCGCCGACAACGGCCCGGAGGACTTCCGCACCTGGAAGGACTTCCTGGCGCTGGGCGACGCCGTGCCGCGCGAGGAGGTCCTCTCCCGGGCGCGGGCGGTGCGCCCCGTGGACCCCTCCGACATCACCTTCACCTCCGGCACCACCGGCCACCCCAAGGGTGTGGTGACCACGCACTCCCAGACCGTGCGGGTCTTCGACACCTGGAGCGAGATCACGGGGCTGACGGCGGGCGACCGCTATCTCATCGTGAACCCGTTCTTCCACACCTTCGGCTACAAGGCGGGCATCATCGCCTGTCTGAGCCGCGGCGCGACGATGGTGCCGCAGCCGGTCTTCAGCGTGGAGACGGCCCTGGCCAATATCGCCGCCGAGCGCATCACCGTCCTTCCCGGCCCGCCCACCCTCCACCAGTCCCTGCTCGACCACCCCTCCCGCGCCGCCCACGACCTGTCCACCCTGCGCCTGGTCGTCACCGGCGCCGCCGTGGTCCCGCTGGAGCTGGTGGAGCGCCTGCGCTCGGAGCTCGGGGTCGCCACCGTGCTGACGGCGTACGGCCTGACGGAGGCGTCCGGCACCGTCACCATGTGCCGTCGCGGCGATCCGCCCGAGGTCGTCGCGGGTACGGCGGGCCGCGCGATCCCGGACACCGAAGTCAAGATCGCCACGGCCACCGGACGCGAACTCCCCCCGGGTCGGCCGGGCGAGGTCTGGGTCCGCGGCTACCACGTCACGTCCGGCTACTTCGAGGACCCGATCGCCACCTCCCGCACCATCACCCCCGACGGCTGGCTGCGCACGGGCGATGTCGGGGTGATGGACGAGCAGGGCAATCTGCGCATCACCGACCGCATCAAGGACATGTTCATCGTCGGCGGCTTCAACGCCTACCCCGCCGAGATCGAGCAACTCATCGCCCGCCACCCCGATGTGGCCGACGTCGCCGTGGTCGGCATCCCGGACCCGCGCCTGGGCGAGGTGGCCAAGGCGTACGCGGTCCGCCGCCCGGACTCGACGCTGACGGCGGACGACCTGATCGCCTGGTCGCGCCGCGAGATGGCCAACTACAAGGTGCCGCGGCAGGTGGAGTTCCTGACGGAGCTTCCGCGCAATGCGAGTGGGAAGGTCCTCAAGGCGAAGCTGCGGGCGGACTGGAACGGGGTCGCTAGGGCTTGAGCGGTGGGCCTGCGAGGTTGTTCCAAATGGCAGCCGCAGCGGCGAATTGGGCGATGAGGAAGGTGGCGTGCACGGAAAGGGTGCGTACCTGGTAGATCGACAGCAGGAGGCTCAGGCGCGTCGGCCACAGTTGTCTCTCTCCGCTGAAAGTCGCCATGTCCATCCAGAGGCTGGTCAGAGTCAGAACGATGAGCATGAGGGAGATGCTGAGGACGGCATTGCCGAGCTCCGTATCAGTGATGCGGTTGACCAGGGCGCCGACGCCGATGGGGATGGCATAGGCGATGGTCAGGCTCAGCGCACGCATGGGCCCACGGTGACCGGGCAGTACACGCCACAGCGCTCCCAGGACCAGACCGGCCCCCGCCCAGGTGATCTGCCAGGTGACGAACCACGCCGCGATGTCCGGCAGCCCTGTCGCGCTTGCGCTCGTGAGCAGGAGCTGCTTGGGACTTTTGAAGTAATTCGCCCAGACAATCATGGCGCTGGAGGGGATTCCGAAGAGAAAGGCGATACGCGCACCGTGCAGGGCGTTGTCCCACCATTTGTCGTGCGGCCCCCAGCTCAGGGCCACATCGACAACAGAGACCTGGTCGGGGAGAAAGCCCCGATCATATCCGGGAGGGCGCCAACGTCGCAGCCGTCGAAGCCGGTCCTCCAGCGCCTCGCGGGTCATGTACTGTTCCGTGTGGCCCTGATCCACAAGCCGGAGCCGATGGTGGAGATTACGGTACTGATGCGCCTTCTCCAGCATGTCCCGACGACCCTGCGCGGTGCCCAACGTCTGGGTGAGGAAGGCTCCGCCCGCCTGGTGGAGCACAGACCAACGTCGGCCTGTCGCTCGCACGGCGTAGACGGCCGCGATATTCAGCAGCAGCCAGACAGTCAGCAGCAAGGAGGAACCTGCGAACAGTTGGGCCCGCGTCACCACGGCGAGGGCGAAGACAACGGCGGTCAGCCGCATGTCGTTACGCGAAGGCCCCAGCGAGACCTGCTCCGTATTCGGCTCGGACCGCGCGGCATCGGCACGGCTGTTCAGCAGAGCCACCAGTGCGATGGTCGTCAGGATCCATGTGTGGGTGTATGCCCAGGAAAGTCCAATCGACCCGAAACCAGCAAGAGTATTGTGCAGATTCTGGTCGTGGGCTCGGTCATAAGTGGGGTCATGTTCCAGGAGCCAGTTGGCGCGTCGCCAATTCAGCTCGACGGACCACCGGTACGCATACAACATCACGATGGCGACCACAGCCAATACAGCCACGGAAGCGGCCATGAAACGGATGGTGGCCGTGTCCCATGCCGCCGTCCAGGATGCGCGGGCCAGCCCTCCGTCCCTCACGAACCGCCACGCCCATGCCGCCATCGCGATCAGCCACAACCACACCATCACCAGTTGCAGCAGCATGAGTGTGATGGTGTATGCGTCGGGTGGTGCCAGTTCGCCCGGCAGGTCCACGGCGCCAGGGGCCAGAACCGCCACCAGGCCGAGGACGGTCAGGCTGAGGGAAATCAGAATTACGTTGCGGGTAAATGCCCGGCCCCGACGGTTCAGCTTGCTGGTCGGCCACTTCGGCTTATCCGTTGACCGGCCGGGGAGCCAGGGGCGCGCTGCGAGGATGAGCACCAATCCTGCGGCAATGCCGGCCAGGGTAGGCAAAACGCTGAGGCCCTTCGTCCCTGGGATCAGCAGGGCAAGGCCAAGGCCCAGAGCCGCGCTGAGCCCGGCCCACCACAAGGCTGTCCTGGCGAGGCCCCGTTTGGAACCGTCGCTGACGGCAGGGACTCGCCATGGCGGCCACCGCCAAAACCGCTCCGACGGTCTCGGCGGTGAAGGTGAGCGCGGAGCGGTACGAAGTACCGCGAGTGCCAATGCCGCTGAGCCGCATACCCACCACAAGATGAGGCCCAGTCTGCTGAGGGTGGACCCACGATTCTCCAACGCGAAGGCGGCGTGCCAAGGTGGGAACACGTCGACCCGTACATGAGGAGGGTGCCGGCGTTTGTCCCATACCCACCTGTTCTTTCCCGTGTATGCGGCGGTTTTGGGGCGCACATCACTTGCCTCAAGCCCGTCAAGCCGGACTTCCACCTGCTTCCAGTGGGCGCTTGCCAGCACCTTGCCCAGCTTGGCCGGCTGAAAAGTGGCATGCCATGGATGATCAGGCTTCCTCGCATCGATGTACCACGGTCCGATCTGAGTCTCTCCCGTATGCCTGATCAAGGCGAATGCCTTGTAGCGGACCGTGACCCCATGTCCCTTCGGCGCGGTCTTCACCTCCGGACTATGGAGGCGCCACTCGTCCTTCCAGGTGGGCGTGGTATTGGGCTTTGTCTGCGCGCGCAGCAGACAGCGCATCGCCCGCCGATACCGCTTGGATTTCTCGCCGAGCGGAAGTTGGTTCGCCAGCCGCCACTTATCCGGCACGGTCACGTCCGTGTCTGCCTGGGCCTGGACGAATGTCTGTCCATGATGGGAGAACCGCAGCACGGAACGAGCCTGCAACTTGCCCGCTCGCGCCGTGTCACATAGGTCACGCCCGGCTCCGTGGGCCTCCGTATCGCATACCGCCCACCACCCCGCCACCATGACCAACAGCCCGAGCCAGCGCCGCCACCGGTTTGCCGCCATACGTTCGCTCCGCTACACGCGCATGATTGACCTACAGTGCGCATACCTACTCATCCGGAAGCCACAGGCCCGGTGTGGACGCGCAATGATGGGCAAAGATCCCATCAGTTGGCCGCATGGTGAGCGGAAAGCTCTGGATTTGCGGCACCCCACAGGGGCGCTTACGATCTTTTAAGAGTGCATAAGCTGATCCGTTGACCATAGGAGTGGGCTTATGGCCGGTAAAAATGCGACCCAGCAACGGCCTGCACTTCCCGGGTTCGAGGAAGCCGAAGGGCTGGGCCCGCGGGACGCGGAGTTCGTCCGCGACCTCATCGCGGTGCTGGAGAAACACGGCAACCTCGACCGTTTCGGCCTGTGCCTGCTGCACGATCACTTCCCGCTCGGCGCGGACGAGGTTCTGGTCGAGACGAACGACCCCGAGACCCGCACCCTGAACATCCGCGTCGAGAAGGCGAGCGGGACCCGGCATGCCAAGCCCTCGCAATGGCGATTCCTGCCGAACGTCCCGCACGCGAAGGGCGCGGAGTTCGAAGGCGGCCCCTACCAGGTGATCCTGCAGTGCGATGTGGTCAGCCTGTGCCCGGGGCGCGATCGCTGAGGAGCGCGGTAGCTGAGGAGCGCGATCGCTTCCAAGCACTGAGGCCCGTCGCCTGATGGCGACGGGCCTCATGAGGGGCCGAGCCTCCGGTTCGGCCCCTCACCGCTCACCGGGGGGCGACGGGCATGTGCTCGTCCTGCACGCTCAACAGACCCTCCTGCTCCGCCGTTACGGACTGGCCGGGCGTCGTCGGCATGTGCTCGTCGGCGACGGCCGGGGCTGAGGCGCTGAGGGCGGCGGCAGTTGCGATGGCGAACGCGACGAGGATCTTCTTTGTTCTGGTCATATGACTCTCCATGAGAAGCAAGATTGCTATCCAAAAAGAAATCTAATGATGAAGTGCCCGTTTGTAAGCCATTCTCACCGAAAATGGGTTCGAGTTGAGGAAATACCTCGTCATGCGATCCACGCGACAGCAGGGATCGGCGCCGATGGCTCCCCCTCCGGGCCATCGACGGACCGATCCCTGCGAAGTGCCCCCGTGGGCCCTGTGTGTTGGTCCTGCCTGCCAGCCGCCTACCCCTTACGCCGTCTTGTTCTCGGCGGTCAGAGGGGCGGGGGCGGGCGCGTGCTCGTCCTGCGTGGAGAGCTGCGGCGGCACGGGCGCGTGCTCGTCCTTGGCGACCAGGGGCTTGGGCGCCGGCGCGTGCTCGTCCTGGGTGGAGAGCTGCTGCGGCACAGGGGCGTGCTCATCCTTGGTGGCCAGCGGCCTCGGGGCGGGCGCGTGCTCGTCCTGGGTGGTGAGCTGCGGCGGCGCGGGCGCGTGCTCGTCGAGCGGCCGGTAGGCGTCGGACTCGGGCTTCTTGTCCTGGGTCATGAGGATCAGCTCCATGGGATAGGGCGGCAGGTTGTGTGGCGACGCCCGCCCGGCGACTCCCCCGTGG
The DNA here is from genome assembly GCF_055597465.1 of Streptomyces yongxingensis. Taxonomy (NCBI): domain Bacteria; kingdom Bacillati; phylum Actinomycetota; class Actinomycetes; order Kitasatosporales; family Streptomycetaceae; genus Streptomyces; species Streptomyces yongxingensis. Next base: position 4,920,999 of record NZ_CM145717.1, on the reverse strand, counting down.
ACCGCCGGACGGGCATCTCAGGGCTGCTCACGCAAGTGGTGAGTCCCGACAACCGACCCGTCTGCCCCCCGCGGGGACGGATCGACTGCTTCAAGACTGACCGTCGGCGATAAACGATTGATGAACGCGGTATCGGGGCAGGCGTTATGCGGCCGTGCCGCCCATTGCGGGACCGCCGCCGTGCCGCCCGACACGGCCGACGCGCCGCTCGATACCGCCGCCGCGCCGCCGGTTACGCGGCCGGCGGGCCCGTTACGCGGCCGCCGCGGGCTCCAGGAGCCCGCGCACCTCGTCCGCCTCGGCAGCACCCAACTGCTCGTGGATGGACAGCGCCTCGCGCCAGCAGGCTTCGGCGCGGCCGGTCTGGCCGATCGCGATGAGCGCCTTGCCCAGCACGGTCAGCACGATCGCCCGCCGCCATTCGCCGCCGATGCCGCGCAGGGCGAGGGCCTGTTCGGCGTGCGAAGCGGCCTGCGCCGGCCGGTTCACCGTGAGGTGGGCCTCCGCGATGCGCTGGTGCGTCATCCCCTCCCACAGGGGCTGACGGCTCTCGTGGAACAGGGACAGGGCGTCCGTCAGGTGCGCGAGCGCCTCGTCCGGGCGCCCCGCCCGGGTCAGGACCAGGCCGAGCGCGTACTTGCCGTTGGCCAGGCGCAGGGTGCGCCCCAGGTCCTCGTAGATCTTGACGCCTTGCCGGGCCAGTTCGACGGCGCTCGCCACCCGGGCCAGCTCCAGGTGGACGCGCGACAGGTTGCACAGGGCGCTGGCCTCGCCCGGCGCGTTGCGGTCCTTCCGGAAGGCGGTGATGGCCTGGAGGAGATGGGTCTCCGCCTCGTTGAGCCGCTGCTGGACGAGCGCGATGATGCCGCGCTGGTTCAGGGCGCGGCAGGCGGGGACCGGGTCGTCGGCGGCCAGCCCCAGCGCCGCGGCCCGGCGGGCCTCGTCGTCGGCCTGGTCGTAACGGCCCGCCAGGCTGCGCACATGGGCGAGGAAGGTGCGGGCGCGGCCCTCCGCGTGGGCGTCGTCCTGCGCCCGCGCCGCGTCGCTGATGGCGACCGCGGTGATCTCGTACTGGCGGGAATTGGCCCCGGACTCGGCCAGGTCGACGGCCGCCATCAAGAGGTCCGCGGCGCGGCGCAGCGTGTCCGGGCGGGCGGCCGACTGCTGGGCGCAGGCGAGCAGCGGGTCGGACTCGGCGAAGAGCCAGTCCAGCGCGGCCTCACGGTCCGGGAAGGCCAGGCCGGGGTAGCGCGTCGTCTCCAGGTGGTCCACCAGCCGGTCGCCGGGCCGCTCAAGACCGTAGACCTCGGCCGCCGTCGCCAGGTAGAAGTCCAGGAGGCGCGACATCGCCGCGTCCCGCTCGGAGGGCGGCTGCTCATCGCGCTCGGCGCAGGCGCGCGCGAAGAGGCGCACGAGGTCGTGGAAGCGGTAGCGGCCGGGCGCGGCGGACTCCAGCAGGCTGGTGTCGACCAGGGATTCCAGGAGGTCCTCGGCGCGGTCGGCATCGAGGTCGAGGGCGGCCGCGGCCGCCGCCAGCGAGATGTCGGGCCCCTCGGCCAGGCCCAGCAGCCGGAACGCCCGTGCCTGCTGGGGCTCCAACTGGCCGTACCCCAGCTCGAAGGTGGCCTTGACCGCAAGATCGCCCACCCGCAGCTCGTCCAGGCGCCGCCGCTCGTCGGCCAGCTTGCGGGCGAGGACGGACACGGTCCAGGTGCGGCGGGCGGCGAGGCGGGAGGCGGCGATGCGGATCGCGAGCGGCAGGAAGCCGCACGCGGCGACGACGTCCATGGCCGCGTCGCGCTCGCCGACGACGCGCTCCTCGCCCACTATCCGGGTGAAGAGGGCGAGGGCCTCCTCCGGGCTCATCACGTCCAGGTCGACCAGGTGGGCGCTCTCCAGGTCGACCATCCGGATCCGGCTGGTGACGAGGGCGGCGCAGCCCTCCGTACCGGGCAGCAGCGGACGCACCTGGGCCGCGTCCCGGGCGTTGTCCAGCAGCGTCAGCACGCGGCGGCCATCGAGCGTGGAGCGGTAGAGGGCGGCGCGCTCCTCGACGCCGTCGGGGATGCTGGAGTCCGGTGTGCCCAGGGCCCGCAGGAAGGATCCGAGGACCGCCTCCGGCTCGGCCGGGGCCGGGCCCGCGCCCTGGAGGTCCACGTAGAGCTGGCCGTCCGGGAAGTGGTGGCGCGCGGTGTGCGCCACGTGGACGGCGAGGGTGGTCTTGCCGACCCCGCCGATCCCCGCGACCGCTGACACGGCCATGACATGCCCTTCGGCGGTGGCCAGGTGGTCGCCCAGCTCCTTCACGAAGGCCACTCGGCCCGTGAAGTCCGAGACCGAGGCCGGGAGCTGCGCGGGCCGTACGAAGACCGGACCGGCCGGGGGCTGCTCCGCGGCGGCGCTGGGCGCGGCGAGCTCGGCATCGGCCTGGAGGATGCGCTGCTGGAGCTCGGAGAGCTCCGCGCAGGGGTCCACGCCCAGCTCCTCGGCGAGCAGCCGGCGGGTGTCGGTGTAGACGGCGAGCGCCTCGGCCTGCCGTCCGCTGCGGTAGAGGGCCAGCATCAGCAGTTCGCGCAGCCGCTCCCGCAGTGGATGGGCGGCGGTCAGGGCGGTCAGCTCGGAGACGGCCTCCGCGTGGTGGCCGAGCTCCAGGTCGAGGTCCAGGCGCGCCTCGACCAGGGACAGATGCCGCTCGGTGAGCCGCACCCGCTGTGTCTCCGCATAGGGCCCCGGCACCTGGGCCAGCGGCTCGCCGTCCCACAGGTCCAGCGCCTTGCCGAACAGCTCGCGCGCCCGCAGCCGGTCCCCCGAGTGCTGGGCCTTCTCCGCCTCCGCGGCCAGCTGCTCGACCACGTCGATGTCCAGGGCGCCGAGACCGACGCGGATCGCGTACCCGCCCGACTCGCTGGCCAGCACCTCGGAGTCGGGCCCGAACGCCTTGCGCAGCCGGGAGGCGTACGTGCGCAGCGCGGCGATCGCCGCGTCCGGGGGGTCGTCTCCCCAGAGGGCGTCGATCAGCTCCGGCGCCGTCGCGGTTCTTCCGCCCCGCAGCAACAGCGCGGCCAGCAGCGCTCGTTGTTGCGGTGAGCCGGTGCTGAGCTGCTGTTCGCTCCGCCACGCCCGGACCGGTCCGAGCACGGTGAAGCGCATGTGCTGCCGCTGCGCCTGCTCCTTGTCGCGGGCCATGTCTCCCCCTGCCTGTGCTTCCCAGTCGCACGGGTCAGTTTGCCTTGTCGGCGGCGGTTACGTCAGTAGGGGCCAGCGGTCTCCACAAGGCCCACCAGAGTTGTCCGACTTCATATGGCTGGCACATCGTCAGATCGGAACGGACGGCGGTCAACGGGTCGTCATGCCCCCGGGAGGGTCGGGGTGGAGGCGGGCGGCGCCGTGGGGCGGCGCGGCCGACGAGATCGACGAGGCCCCCATCAGCGCGCTCACCTCCTCGCGCTCCGGCGACCCCAGGCGCTGGTAGATGGCCAGCGCTTCCTGCCAGTACTCCCTGGCCCGATCGGTCTGGCCGACCGCGGACAGCGCCTTGCCCAGGACCGTCAGCAGCGACCCGCGGCGCCATTCGCCGCACAGGCCCTGCATGGCCAGCGACCTCTCGGCGTGCCATGCGGCCCGGGCCGCACGGCCTGCGGCCAGATGGGTTTCGGCAAGCCGGAAATGGGCCATTCCCTCCCACAGCTGCTGGCGGGTGTCCCGGAATATGCCCAGAGCCTGGGTCAGATGGGCCAGGGCCTCGTCCAGCCGGCCCGTACGGGTCAGCGCTATCCCGAGCGTGTACCGCCCGTTGGCCAGGCGCAGCGAGGCGCCCAGCCGCTGGTAGATCGCGAGCGCCTGTTCGGCCAGCTCCACCCCGGCCTGGGCGCGGCCCTTGTCGATGTGGACGCGGGCGAGGTTGGACAGGGCGCTGGCCTCACCGGCCTCGTTGGCGTCGGCGCGGAAGGCGGCGAGCGCCCGGTTGAAGTACGCCTCGGCCTCCTCCCTGCGGCCCTGGTCCAGGACGATGCTGCCGAGCCGGTTGGGAACGCGGCTGGCGAGCATCGGGTCCCTCGCGGTCAGCTCCAGGTCCAGCGCCCGCTCCAGCTCCCGCTCGGCGGGCTCGAACCGGCCGGTGAAGTAGTACAGATTCCCGAGGGTGGCCCGTGCCCGTGCCTCGGTGCGCACGTCCCCCGCCGACCGAGCCGATTCAATGATCGCCTCGGCCACCCCCTCGTACTGGTACGACCTGGCCCCCGACTCGGCGAGGTCCAGGGCGGCGGTCAGCAGGTCGGCCACGCGGCGGCGCCGGCCGTCGGCGACGCACTGCCGGGCGCAGGCGATCAGACAGTCCGCCTCGGTGAACAGCCAGTCCAGCGCGGCCCCGGACGACTCGAAGGTGAGGCCCGGACGGGTCGTGGGCGCGAGGTGCTCGACGGTGCGGTCGCCCGGCCGCTCGGCGGCGTAGACCCGTGCCGCGGTGGCCAGATAGAAGTCCAGCAGCCGGGAGAGCGCGGCCTCCCGCTCCGCCTCGGGGAGGTCGTCCCGCTCCGCGCACGCCCGCGCGTACAGCCGCAGGAGGTCGTGGAGGCGATAGCGCCCCGGCACGGTGGGCTCCAGGAGCGAGGTGCCGACCAGCGATTCCATGAGCGTCCGGGAGGCGGCGTCGTCCAGGCCGAGCACGGCCGCCGCGGCGGGCAGCGAGATGTCCGGCCCCCCGGCCAGCCCGAGCAGCCGGAACGCCCGCGCCTGCTCCGGGTCGAGCTGGCCGTAGCCGAGCTCGAAACTGGCCTTGACCGCCAGATCGCCGGCCCTCAGCTCGTCCAGCCTGCGCCGCTCGTCGGCCAGCTTGCGGGCCAGCACGGACACCGTCCAGGTGCGCCGGGAGGCGAGCCGGGAGGCGGCGATGCGGATCGCGAGCGGCAGGAAGCCACAGGACGCCAGGACGTCCATCACCTCCTCGCGCTCGACGGCCGCCCGCTCCTCGCCCACGATGAGCGCGAAGAGGGAGAACGCCTCCTCCGGGTTCATCACGTCCAGATCGACCAGATGGGCGCCGTCCAGGCCGGCCATGGTCGCCCGGCCGGTGATCAGGGTCGCGCTGCCGTGCGGGGCCGGGCAGCCGTGCGGGGTCGCGCTGTCGTGCGGGCCGTCGCCGGGCAGGAGCGGCCGGATCTGGTCGGCGTCCCGGGCGTTGTCCAGCAGGACGAGGACCCGGCGGCCCGCGAGTGCCGAGCGGTAGAGCGCGGTGCGTTCCTCGGTGCCGTCCGGGATGGCGGCGTCCGGGATGCCGAGGGAGCGCAGGAAGGCGGCCAGTACGGCGTCGGGCTCGGCGGGGGAGGGGCCCGCGCCCCGGAGGTCCACATAGAGCTGCCCGTCGGGGAAGTGGCGGCGGGCCGCGTGGGCCACATGGACGGCCAGGGCCGTCTTGCCGATGCCCCCGATGCCGGAGACGGCGAGGACGGGAGGAGCGCCGTCCCGGGCGGCCAGCAGGCCGCTCAGCTCCCGTACGGCGTCGGCGCGGCCGGTGAAGTCCGTAGTCGCGGCGGGAAGTTGGGCGGGGCGCACGAGGGGGGCGTCCGCCGCCGGGGGGTCGTGGAGTGCTGTGGGGTCGCCGAGTGCCGTGGGCTCATGGGGTGTCGTGGGCCCGTGCAGTGCCGTGGGCTCGGCGAACTCTGCCGCGATGAGCCATTCCCGATCCCCAAGCCGCTTGTCGCCGACCATGGTGCCCCCCGCGCTTACGTTTCCCTGCACGGCCAGTCTGCCCGGTCGACCGGTTATTCGTCAGTAAAGAGCGCGTCTGTCCAGGCCGCGCGCCGGGTGACCGACGACCGCGCGCCGGACGACCGACGGCCTCGTGCCGGACGGCGGTGCGGCGTGCCGCGATAGCTGACGATCCGTCAGATCGGCGCTACCGTGCAGTCATGGAGAGCTTCCCGAAGATAATCTCGGTGGACGACCACACGGTTGAGCCCCCTCACGTCTGGCGGGACCGGCTCCCGTCGAAGTACCGCGACAGCGGGCCGCGCATCGTCCGGGCGCCGCTGAAGGAGATGACCTTCATCGGCGGCAAGTTCGCCCCGAAGATGGGCGCGCTCGGGGACGACGGGCCGCTCGCGGACTGGTGGGTGTACGAGGAGCTGCACCGGCCGCTGACCCGGCTGGACACCGCCGTCGGATACGACCGGGACGAGGTCAAGCTGGAGGCGATCACCTACGAGCAGATGCGGCCGGGCTCCTTCTCGGTGCCGGACCGGCTCGCGGACATGGACGTCAACCACGTCCAGTCGGCGCTCTGCTTCCCGACCTTCCCCCGCTTCTGCGGGCAGACCTTCACCGAGGCCGCCGACCGCGAGCTGGGGCTGCTCGGGGTCCGGGCGTACAACGACTGGATGGTGGAGGAGTGGTGCGGCCCCGAGGCCCGGGGCAGGCTGATCCCGCTGATCATCATCCCGCTGTGGGACGCCGAGCTGGCCGCCGCCGAGGTGCGGCGGAACGCGGCGCGCGGGGTGCGGGCCGTCTGCTTCTCGGAGATCCCGCCGAACCTGGGGCTGCCCTCGATCCACACCGACGACTGGGACCCCTTGCTCGCCGCGTGCGACGAGACCGGCACGGTCATCGCGATGCACATCGGCTCCTCCTCCAGGATGCCCTCGACCTCCGCGGACGCGCCCCCCGCGGTCGGCTCCACGATCACCTTCGCCAACTGCTGCTTCTCGATGGTCGACTGGCTGATGAGCGGGAAGTTCGAGCGCTTCCCGAACCTGAAGGTGATGTACGCGGAGGGCCAGATCGGCTGGATCCCCTACATCCTCGAGCGCGCCGATGTGGTGTGGGAGGAGAACCGGGGCTGGGGCGGAGTGGCCGACAAGGTGCTGCGCCCGCCCTCCGAGCTGTTCGCCGAGCACGTCTACGGCTGCTTCTTCGACGACGCCTTCGGGCTGCGCAACCTCGACGCCATCGGGGTCGGCAACGTGCTGTACGAGACCGACTATCCGCACTCGGACTCCACCTGGCCCAAGTCCCGGGAGGTCGGCGAGGCGCAGATGGGGCATCTGGCGCCGGACGTCGTGGAGCGGATCGTACGCGGCAACGCGATCGAGCTGCTGGGGCTCACCGCGGACGGGCTGTGGGCGGGGGCGCCCGGGGTGCCGGGGGCGTAGCGCGTCGGTGCCGGGGGCGTAGCGCGTCGGTCCCGGCGCCGGCCTGGTCACGGAGGAGCAAGAAAGCGGTCACTGCGGGTCAACGACAATCAGTGGACCCTCCGGCAGGCTGTGGGGCATATCGGCCCTCCCCGCCTCCTCACGCCGTCACCCACCCCTTACGACGTGACAGGGGCCGTGGGCGGCGCGGAGGGCCGGGCGTCCCCGCGCACCGGGCGTCGCGGGGCAGCGCCCGGCGCGCGGGACACAAGCGCCAGATGGCGGTAGTCACTGGGCGGCATCCCGTACGCGGCGCGGAAGGCGCGGCTGAAGACGGCGGGGTGGGCGAAGCCCCAGCGGGCGGCGAGTTCGTGGATGCGGACCGTGCGCAGGCCGGGGTCGGTGAGGTCGCGCCGGACGCGGTCCAGCCGCTGTTGCCGGATCCAGGCGGAGACCGTGGTGTCGCGGGCCCGGAAGAGGCGGTGCAGATAGCCGACGGAGATGTGGTGCGCGGCGGCGATGGTGGCCGGTGACAGCTCCGGGTCGGACAGGTTCCGCAGGATGAAGCCCTGCACCCGCAGGGCCAGGGTGTGCCGGTGGGTCTCGGGCGGCAGCGCGTCGTCGGCCTCGACGGCCTGGGCGAGCAGCGCCGCCGCCAGGTCGATCAGCACGGTCCCCAGGCGCGGCCCGTCGGAGGGGCGTAAGGAGCGGTCCGCCGCGAGCCGGGTGAGGAACCCCGTCAGCAGGGCGCCCACCCCTTCGCGCGCCGGGATGGGCCGGGCGAGCAGCCGGTCGATCCGGTCGTGCGGGACCGGGATCAGGGCCTTGGGGATCTCCAGGCCCACGCCTCCGGGAGGTCCGCCGAACGCCAGGCAGTCGAAGGGCCGGGAGGTGTCGACGACATAGAGGCCCTCCGCGCTGTGCGCGGCCTCCTGGCGGGACTGGGAGACCTGGAGGTTTCCCTCCTGGATGAACGAGAAGTGGTACAGCTCGGGGTCGGACTGCCGGATGAGCTTGGGCGTCCGCCGGAAGTTCATCTCACGGAACTTCGTGGGCCACACGGAGGCGGCGCCGAACTGGAGGATGCGCACCTCTCCGCGGAAGTCCCGGGTGTGGTCGCTGGTCATCTCCATCGGCGCCATGAGCTGGGCCATCCGCTCGCGCCAGAAGTCGAAGCGGTCCGCTCTGGGCAGATCCTCGCAGCGGAAGACCGTCTCGATCATCACATGCCCCTCTGTGCGCCCCTTGCCGTGCCCCCTTGCTGTGCGCCCTTGCTGTGCGCCCGCTTGCCGGTGCCCCGTGATGGCCCCCGGGCGGGGAAGGCGGGCGGTGGGCCCCGAGGTCCGAACGTCCGTACGCTAGCAAAGCGTTGCGCGGCGGGACGAGGCTGCCACACCCCTTGTCTGATGGACCGTCAGATACGACCATGTCCGACGTCAGATACGACGATGACGGTCCACCGACGAGGAGGCCCGGCATGCGCGTCCTGCCCCGGGGCCGGTTGAGCTACGGCATGCAGCTGCCGATCCAGTCGCAGTCCACCCTCTACGCCGAGCCGTGGGAGGCCGGGGCGGGCCCGGCCGAGCTGCTCGAGGTCGCCCGCGCCGCCGACCGGCTCGGCTTCGCGTACCTCGCCGTCTGCGACCACGTGGCGATCCCGCGGCGGCTGGCCGCGGCCATGGGCACCGTCTGGTACGACCCGGTGGCCACCCTCGGCTGGCTCGCCGCGGCCACCGAGCGGGTGCGGCTGCTCAGCCATGTGGCGGTCGCCGCGCTGCGGCATCCGCTGCTGACCGCCAAGCAGTACGCCACGCTCGACCACCTCTCCGGCGGCCGGCTGATCCTCGGGGTCGGGGCCGGGCACGTGCGGGAGGAGTTCGAGGCGCTCGGGGTGGACTTCGCCCGGCGCGGGGCGCTGCTGGACGAGACGGTCGACGCGCTGAAGGCGGCGCTGGGACCGGAGGAGTTCCCCGACTTCCGCGGCGGGCGGTTCGCGTTCAGCGGCCTCGGACAGGCCCCGCGCCCCGTCCAGACGCCGCGGCCGCCGCTGTGGATCGGCGGCTCCTCGCCCGCGGCGGTGCGCCGGGCGGCGGTCCGGGGCGACGGCTGGCTGCCGCAGGGCGATCCCCGCGACCGGCTGCCGGGCCAGATCGCCCGGCTGCGCGAGCTGCGGAAGGAAGCCGCCCAACACGATCGCGGCTGTGACGAGCCCGCCGAGATCGGCGCGATCACCGAGCCGCTGTACGTGGGCGAGCCCGGCTGGGACGTGGGGCGCCGGACCCTGACCGGCGCGCCGGAACGGCTGGCGGAAAGCCTGCGCGCGTACGCCGCGATGGGGGTGGACCAGATCCAGGTGCGGTTCCGCTGCCGGGACCACACCGAACTGACCGACCAGATGGCGGCCTTCGCCGCCGATGTCGCTCCGCACCTCGATGACTAGCGATGACTAGGGAGAACGGAATGGGCAAGCTGGACGGGCGGGTCGTCATCATCACCGGGGCGGCACGCGGACAGGGTGAGCAGGAGGCGCGGCTGTTCGCGGCCGAGGGCGCGCGCGTGGTCCTCGGCGACGTGCTGGACGAGCCGGGCGAGGCGCTGGCCAAGGAGCTGGGGGAGGGTGCCCGCTTCGTCCATCTGGACGTGGGCCGCGAGGACGACTGGGCGGCCGCCGTCGCGGCCGCCAAGGACGCCTTCGGCGCGGTGGACGGCCTGGTCAACAACGCCGGGATCCTCCGCTTCAACGAGCTGGTGGGCACCCCGCTGGCGGAGTACCTGGAGGTGGTCCAGGTCAACCAGGTCGGCACGTTCCTGGGGATGCGGACGGTGGCGCCGGAGCTGGCGGCGGCGGGCGGCGGGACGATCGTGAACACCGCCTCGTACGTCGCGCTGGCCGGTATGCCGCTGCTCACCGCGTACGCCGCGACGAAGGCGGCGGTGGTGGGGATGACGCGGGTGGCCGCGATGGAGCTCGCGGACAAGGGCATCCGGGTCAACGCGATGTGCCCGGGCGCGGTCGACACCCCGATGACCAACCCGGCCCGGCTCGACCCGGCCGCCGACACCACCGAGGCGTCGGCGGCGGTCGACGAGCTCTACCGCAAGATGGTGCCGCTGGGCCGGATCGGCCGCCCGGAGGAGGTGGCGCGGCTGGCGCTCTTCCTGTCCTCGGAGGACTCCTCGTACGTCACCGGCCAGCCGTTCGTCGTCGACGGCGGCTGGCTGACCGGCGTCTCGGTCTTCTGAGCCCGGCCTCCGGGTCCGGCACGGCCTCGGCCCTTGACGGTCCGTGCACGCGGTGCCAGAGTCAATCAAAATCTGACGATCCGTCAGATCGACGTTCGTCTGAGGCGGTGAACCTCCATGGAATTCGGACTCTTTGTGCAGGGCTACGTCCCCGAAAGCCGACGCCGAACCGACCCCGAGGCCGAGCATCACGCGCTCGTCGAGGAGACCGAGTACGTCATCCAGGCCGACCGGTCGGGCTTCAAGTACGTATGGGCCTCCGAGCACCACTTCCTGGACGAGTACTCCCACCTCTCCGCGAACGACGTCTTCCTCGGCTATCTCGCCCACGCCACCGAGCGCATCCACCTCGGCTCCGGCATCTTCAACCCGCTGCCGCAGGTCAACCACCCGGTCAAGGTGGCCGAGAAGGTCGCGATGCTCGACCACCTCTCCGGCGGCCGGTTCGAGTTCGGCTCCGGCCGGGGCGCGGGCAGCCACGAGATCCTGGGCTTCCTGCCGGGCGTGACCGACATGAACGCCACCAAGGAGATCTGGGAAGAGACGATCGCCGAGTTCCCCAAGATGTGGCTGCAGGACGAGTACCAGGGCTTCACCGGCAAGCACTGGTCCCTGCCGCCGCGCAAGGTGCTGCCCAAGCCGTACGGGGCCGCCCACCCGGCGATGTGGTACGCGGCCGGATCCCCGCCCTCGTACGCGATGGCCGGTAAGAAGGGCCTCGGCGTGCTCGGCTTCTCCATCCAGAAGGTCTCCGACATGGAGTGGGCCCTCGACTCCTACAAGAACGCGGTCAAGGAGGCCGAGCCGGTCGGCGGCTTCGTCAACGACAACGTGATGGTCACCTCGACCGCGATCTGCGCCGAGACCCACGCCAAGGCCGTCGAGGTCGCGCTCGGCGGCGGGCTCAACTACCTGCAGTCGCTGCTCTTCCGCTATCACGACACCTTCCCCCGCCCCGAGGGCATCCCGCAGTGGCCGGAACTGCTGCCGGAGTACACCGAGGAGATCATCGAACTCCTCATCGCCGAGGAGCTGATGATCTGCGGCGACCCGGACGAGGTCTTCCGCCAGTGCAAGCGGTGGGAGCAGGCCGGGGCCGACCAGTTGTCGTTCGGGCTGCCGATCGGGATCGGCTACGAGGACACGATGAACACGATCAAGCTCATCGGCGAGCACGTCATCCCGAAGATCGACACCGATCCGGTGCACCGCACGACCCGGTTCCGCCAGGCCGTCACCCAGTAGCCGCACAGCCGTCGTCCAGCGGCCGCAGACGCCGGCCGCAGACGCGAGAAGGGACCTGAACCCGTGCTCGACCACCTGATCAAGGGCGCCACCGTGGCGGACGGCACCGGCGCGCCCTCGTACGTCGCCGACGTCGGCATCCGGGACGGCCGGATCGTGGCCATCGCCGAGCCCGGGGCCGTCACCGAACCGGCCCGGTCCAGCGAGGACGCCACCGGGCTCGTCCTCGCGCCCGGGTTCGTCGATCCGCACACCCACTACGACGCCCAGTTGTTCTGGGATCCGTACGCCACCCCCTCCATGAACCACGGCGTGACCACCGTGGCCGGCGGCAACTGCGGTTTCACCCTCGCCCCGCTCAACCCCGACCGGCCCGGCGACGCCGACTACACCCGGCGGATGATGAGCCGGGTCGAGGGCATGTCGCTGGTGGCGCTGGAGCAGGGCGCGCCCTGGAACTGGCACGGCTTCGGCGAGTACCTGGACGCGCTGGAGGGCCGGATCGCGGTCAACGCGGGCTTCATGGTGGGGCACTGCGCACTGCGCCGCCATGTGATGGGCGAGGACGCGATCGGCGGACAGCCCAGCCCCGCGCAGCTGGAGGAGATGCTGCGGCTCTTCCACGAGGCGATGGACGCGGGGGCGTGGGGGCTGTCCACCACCCAGTCCTCGACCCATTCGGACGGGGACGGGCAGCCGGTCGCCTCCCGCCACGCCCGGCCCGCGGAACTCCTGGCGCTCTCCCGGGCCGTCGGCGACCACGAGGGGACGCAGATCGAGGCCATCGTGGCGGGCTGTCTCGACCAGTTCGCCGACGAGGAGATCGACCTGCTGGTGGACATGAGCGCGGCCGCCGGCCGCCCGCTCAACTGGAACGTCCTGACCATCGACGCGGCCGTCCCCGAGCGGGTGCCGCGCCAGCTCCAGGCCAGCGAACGCGCCCGTAAGGCGGGCGGCAGGATCGTCGCGCTCACCATGCCGATCCTCACCCCCATGAACATGTCGCTCGGCACCTTCTGCGCGCTCAACCTCATCCCGGGCTGGGGCGACATCCTGGGGCTGCCCATCCCGGAACGGATCGCGGCCCTCCGTGACCCGGCCGTACGGGAGGAGATGCTGCGCCGCGCCGGCAGCCCCGAGGCCGGGGTCTTCCGGCGGCTCACCCACTTCGGGCGATATGTCATCGGCGACACCTACAGCGCGGCCAACGCCGGGCTGACCGGGCGCGTCGTCCGCGACATCGCCGCCGAGCGCGGACAGGACGCATTCCACTGCCTGGTGGAGATCTGCGCGGCGGATGAGATGCGTACGGTGCTGTGGCCGATGCCGACCGACAACGACCCGGCCAGCTGGGAGTTGCGACGGCGGACCTGGGAGCACGAGGACGTCATGCTCGGCGGCTCCGACGCCGGGGCCCATCTGGACCGGATGTGCGGCGCCCCGTACACCACCCGCTTCATCGGCGACTGTCTGCGCGGACGGAAGCTGGTCGGCCTGGAGCGGGCGGTACGGATGCTGACGGACGATCCGGCGCGGCTGCTCGGGCTGCGCGAGCGTGGCCGGATCGCCGAGGGCTACCACGCCGACCTGGTCCTCTTCGACCCCGACCGGATCGACGCGGGCCAGGCGCGGCTGGTCCACGACCTGCCGGGCGACAGCCCCCGGCTGGACTCGCGCGCCACGGGCATCGTGAGCGTCCGGGTGGGCGGCACGGAGACCATCCGGGACGACGAGATCACCGGCGCGGTGCCGGGGCGGGTGCTCCGGTCGGGCCGCGACACGGAGACGGTGAGCACGAGGGGCTGAGACGGCGGTGAACGCTGCGGCCGGGGGTGGCGGGCGTGGTGGGCGTGACGGGCCGGGTGGCCCCACGGGCCCCATCGGTCCCACCGGGCTCGGTGGCGGGCGTGGCGGGCGTGGCGGGCCGGGTGGCCCCACCGGCCCGACGGACCCCACCAGCCCCGGGGGTCCCACAGGCCCTACCGGACTCACCGGACCGGGCGGCGGACGCGGCTCTCTCGCCGGGCGGGCCGCCCTGGTCACGGGCGCCTCACGGGGCATCGGGCTCGCCGTGGCGGAGGCGCTGACGGCGGACGGTGCGGCGGTGTGCGTCACGGCGCGGGACGCGAGGGGGCTGGCCGACGCCGTACGCCGCCTCGGCCCGCGCGCCATCGGCTGCCCGGGGGACGTGGCGGACCCGGCCCACGTGGAGTCGGCGGTGGCCCGCACCCTGGCGGAGTTCGGCCGCCTCGACATCCTGGTCAACAACGCCGCCACCAACGCGCCGCTCGGCCCACTGATGGCGGTGGACCCGCTCGCCTGGCGCACGTCCTTCACGGTCAACGTGGAGGCCCCGCTACGGCTGACCCAGGCGGCCTGGCGGGGCTGGATGCGCGACCACGGCGGCGCGGTCGTCAACATCTGCACCGAGGGCACGCACGGCGTCGGCCCCGACGTCGGCGCCTACGGCACCACCAAGACCGCCCTCCTCCGCCTCACCCGCCAGCTCGCCGCCGAGCTGGCCCCCTCCGTCCGCGTCAACGCCGTCTCACCGGGCCTGATCCGCACCGAGATGGCCCGCTTCGTCTGGGAGCCCGGCGAACAGGAGATCGCCGCGACGCTCCCGCTGGCCCGTATCGGCGAACCGGAGGACGTGGCGCGCGCGGTCCGCTGGCTGGTCTCGGACGAGGCGTCCTGGATCACCGGCGCGGACCTGGTGGTCGACGGCGGCCGCCGCGTCCGCGCGGCACGCCGCACCAACTGACAGGACACACGGCCCCTGTTCCTCAACCGGGGGCTGCCCCCGGGCTACCCCGGGGGCAGCCCTGTATCCGCTAGACGAGACGCAACGTAGCGTCTACTCTAGCGGCCATGACACTCACTCACACCCTTGCCGACCCCCGGGTCGAGACCGCCATCAGCCGCATGTTCACGCTGGCCGAGCAGGACGAGACCGCCCAGGCGCAGCTCCCGCCCGGCGCGCTGGAGATGGCCCCGCAGGAACTCGCCGACGCCGCGGCCGGGATCTACATGCCGATCTCCGCCGACGGCGGGAAGCTGCTCTACAACCTGGTGCGCGCCATCCGCCCGGCCACGGTGGTCGAGTTCGGCATGTCCTACGGGATCTCCACGCTCCATCTGGCCGCCGCCGTGCGGGACAACGGCACCGGGCGCGTCATCACCACGGAAATGAGCAAGGAGAAGATCGCCGCGGCCCACCGCACCTTCACCGAGACCGGTCTTGACGACCTGATCACCGTGCTGGAGGGGGACGCCCGGGAGACCCTCGCCGACCTCGAGGGCCCCTTGGACCTCGTGCTGCTCGACGGCTGGAAGGACCTGTGCCTGCCCGTGCTGCGGATGCTCGAACCGAGCCTGCGCCCCGGCGCCCTCGTCGTGGCCGACGACATCGACCAGTTCGAGGGCCCCATGCGGCCGTACCTCGACTACGTACGCGACCCGGCGAACGGCTATCAGAACGTCAGCTTCCCCATCGAGGACGGCATGGAGATCAGCTGCCGCCTCTGACCCCGCCTCTGAACCGCGGGATCGGCTCGTCGGCCGGTGACACATCACCGGCCGACGCCTCGCGGGCCTTACCTCCCCTGTACCTGTACGGCCCTGTGCCTGTACGGCTCCGACTCCCCGGGAAGCCGTCAGCGCTCGCCGAGCCAGATCGGGTTCGTCATCGCCGCCATCGGGCCCGGTATGCCCGACGCCCCGCCGTCCGCCGGGGCGTGGCGCACCTCGGCGCGGACGTACGCCGCGTAGGACGGCGTCGTACGCCATTCGGCGGTGAGCTCCCCGGAGGCGGGGACCGGCGTTCCGTAGAGCTGGCCCTGGTCGGTGATGAACCGCGCCGAGCAGCCCGGACCCACGCCGGAGACCTTCAGGCGGACCGTGATCTCCTCCGCGCTGCCGACCCTCAGGCGCTCGCCGATTCCGGCGTGCTTGCCGCGTCCGCCGACCGCCTCGAAGGTGAGGTCGATCTTCGAGGACTCCGCGATCCAGCTACGGCCGGCCCGGATGCCCTCCTGGATGGCGGTGCGGGAGAGGTCGTCGGCGAGCACCACCGTCTGGGGCAGGCCCACGACCTGGGGCTCGCGGTGGGCGTCGCTGTGGCCGACGGCGGGCAGCCAGCGGCCGTCGCCGCGGGAGGCGGCCACCAGTGTGTTGTCCCACTCGGAGATCGTGACCTCGTCGTCGGGGGTGAAGTCCGCGTTCCACACCTCGACCGCGTCGGCCTCGTTGAAGCCGAACTTCCAGTTGCAGCCGACACAGGTGCCGTGCGGATGGGCCGGGATCACCAGGCCGCCGGCCTGCCGGACCTTGCGGGCGAACTGGCCGAAGCGGTTGTCCCGGGCGCGGTAGCGCCAGTCGATGAAGACGCCGGGGTCGGTGCCGAGGGCGACCACATGGCCATTGCGCGTGGTGATCTCCTCACCGGTGAGGATCAGCAGGTCATCGCCCCACAGGCCCTCGAACGCGGCATGCGCGGACGTCGTGTTGTGCTCGGTGGTGGTGATGAAGTCCAGCCCCGCGGCGCGGGCGGCGGCGACCAGCTCGGCCGGGGTCCGCTTGCCGTCGGAGTGCACGGTGTGCAGATGCGAGTCGCCCCGGTACCAGGCGCGGCCCCGGCCCTTCGCGCGCTGCGGCGGATATGCCCCCAGACTCCGTCCGGGAGGTGCCCCCTGCTTCGGGGTGGTGCCGGGCGCGCCGTACCGCAGCGTGACGGTGACCTTGTAGTCCAGGCCCTGCGGGGCGACCGTGTACGGCCCCAGCACCACATGCCAGGTGCCCGCCCCGACCGGCCCCGCCAGATAGCCGGGGGTGGCCTCCTCGGCGCTGATGGCGAACTCCGTACGGGCCCCGCCGGACCAGCCGCGGAAGCCGCGGCCGCCCAGCTCCGTGCCGCGCTCGTCGAAGATGCCGATGTCGCAGGCGTTGCCCTGCGTGCCGGCCGGGACGGTCGGCTTGTCGTACGAGTACGACACGGCGATCTCGCGCACCCCGCGCGGGACCTCGACCGGTACGTAGACGAAGTCGGGCGCGCCGGTGGGCAGATGGCCGCTGAGGGTCTTGGTCTGCTCGGGGCCGTCGGCCGTGCCCGCCGCGTCGGCCTGCGTGAAGGTCATGGGATCGAGTGTCAGCACACCCGCCGCGCCCGCAAGCGCGGAGAGCCTGAGTACATCGCGTCGCTGCATGAGGTGCCCCCCAGAGTCGAGAGTGCCGTCCGACACCCGCGTGACACCGTTGTACGCGGGGGTGACACGCGCGGAAAGCCCTGTGGATAACTCCATGGCGGAGAGGGAACGGGCGGCCCCGCCCCGGCCCCGCCGCGCCCGCCCCGGCCCCGCCGCCCCCACCCGGCGATCCGCGCCCCCGCCAAGTCCGGTCCGGGCGCCGGTCGTCGGCGCCCCGTGCGTGTAGCCCGCACGTTCCACCACGCCGTATTCCCGCCCACGGCCCGCGGCCGCCGTGATCAGACCCACAAAACCGCAGGCCCGGGCCGTCTGGCGGTGTCCCACACCGCTCGTATGCTCGGAGGATGACCACGAGCGCGCAGGGAAACGAACCGGGTGCCCCGACTGGCTCCGCCGCCCCCACAGCCAACGCGATGCGCCGTGCACTCAAGCGCGCCCGCGACGGCGTGGCGCTGGACACCGCCGAGGCGGCGGTGCTGCTCCAGGCGCGCGGCGACGACCTGCGGGAGCTGATGGCCTCCGCCGCCCGGGTCCGCGACGCGGGCCTGGAGGCGGCCGGCCGCCCCGGGGTCATCACCTACTCGCGCAGCGTCTTCATCCCGCTCACCCGGCTGTGCCGGGACAAGTGTCACTACTGCACCTTCGCGACCGTCCCCGGCAAGTTGCGCCGCGCGGGCCACGGGATGTATCTGTCGCCCGACGAGGTCCTCGCCATCGCCCGCCGGGGCGCCGAAATGGGCTGCAAGGAAGCGCTGATCACCCTCGGCGACCGCCCCGAGGACCGCTGGCCCGAGGCGCGCGAATGGCTGGAGGCCGAGGGGTACGACGACACCATCGCGTACGTACGGGCCATGGCGATCCGCGTCCTGGAGGAGACGGGCCTGCTGCCCCACCTCAACCCCGGCGCGCTGACCTGGACCGACTTCCAGCGGCTCAAGCCGGTCGCCCCCTCCATGGGGATGATGCTGGAGACCACCGCCGAGCGGCTGTGGAGCGAGCCCGGCGGCCCCCACTACGGCTCGCCCGACAAGGAGCCGGCGGTGCGGCTGCGGGTGCTGGAGGACGCCGGGCGCAGCTCCGTCCCGTTCACCAGCGGGTTGCTGATCGGCATCGGCGAGACGCATGAGGAGCGGGCGGATTCGCTGTTCGCGCTGCGCCGCGTCTCCCGCTCGTACCACGGCATCCAGGAAGTCATCGTCCAGAACTTCCGCGCCAAGCCGGACACCGCCATGCGGGGGATGCCGGACGCGGAGCTGGACGACCTGGTGGCCACCGTCGCCGTCGCCCGCCACATCCTGGGCCCGTCCGCCTGCATCCAGGCGCCGCCCAACCTGGTGGACGCGGAGTACGAGCAGCTCATCGGCGCCGGTATCGACGACTGGGGCGGCGTCTCCCCGCTCACTCCGGACCACGTCAACCCCGAGCGCCCCTGGCCCCAGGTGGACGAGCTGGCCGAGCGCTCCGCGGCGGCCGGCTTCCGGCTGCGCGAACGGCTCGCGGTCTACCCCGAGTACGTCCGGCGCGGCGAGCCCTGGCTGGACCCCCGGCTGCTGCCGCATGTCACCGCCCTCGCCGACCCCGAGACCGGCCTGGCCCGCGAGGACGCGATCCCCACCGGGCTGCCCTGGCAGGAGCCCGACGAGGCGTTCAGCGCCTCCGGCCGCACCGATCTGCACCGCGCCATCGACACCGAGGGCCGCACCGGTGACCGCCGTAAGGACTTCGACGAGGTCTATGGCGACTGGGAGGCGCTGCGCGAGGCCGCCGCCCCCGGTATGGTCCCCTCCCGCATCGACGCCGACGTCAAGGCCGCGCTGGCCCAGGCCGCCGACGACCCGACCCGGCTGACCGACCCCGAGGCGCTGGCCCTGCTCCACGCCGAGGGCCCGGCGCTGGACGCCCTGTGCCGCATCGCGGACGATCTGCGCCGGGCGACCGTCGGGGACGACGTCACCTACATCGTCACCAGGAACATCAACTTCACCAACGTCTGCTACACCGGCTGCCGCTTCTGCGCCTTCGCCCAGCGCCGCACCGACGCCGACGCCTACACCCTCTCCCTGAACCAGGTCGCCGACCGCGCCCAGCAGGCGTGGGACGTGGGCGCGGTGGAGGTCTGCATGCAGGGCGGCATCCACCCGGATCTGCCCGGCACCGCGTACTTCGACATCGCACGCGCGGTCAAGGAGCGCGTGCCCGGCATGCACGTCCACGCCTTCTCCCCGATGGAGGTCGTCAACGGCGCGACCCGCACCGGCATGTCCATCCGCGAATGGCTGACGGCGGCGCGCGAGGCGGGTCTGGACACCATCCCCGGCACGGCCGCGGAGATCCTGGACGACGAGGTGCGCTGGGTGCTCACCAAGGGCAAGCTGCCGACGGCCACCTGGGTCGAGGTGGTCAAAACGGCGCATGAGCTGGGCATCCGGTCCTCGTCCACGATGATGTACGGCCATGTGGACCAGCCCCGCCACTGGCTGGCCCATCTGCGGCTGCTCGCCGAGATCCAGCAGGAGACGGGCGGCTTCACCGAATTCGTCACCCTCCCCTTCATCCACACCAACGCCCCCGTCTACCTCGCCGGCATCGCCCGCCCCGGCCCCACCACCCGCGACAACCGCGCCGTCACGGCCATGGCGCGGATCCTGCTCCACCCCCATATCCCCAACATCCAGACGAGCTGGGTGAAGCTGGGCACGGAGGGCGCCGCCGAGATGCTCCGCTCCGGCGCCAACGACCTGGGCGGCACCCTTATGGAGGAGACCATCTCCCGTATGGCGGGCTCCTCCTACGGCTCCTACCGCTCCATCCAGGACCTGGTGGCCATCGCCGAACTGGCCGGCCGCCCGGCCCGCGCCCGCAGCACCACCTACGGCCCCGTCCCCGAGGACCGCCAGGCCGCCGCCTTGGCCTCGGACGGCCATCTGCCGGAGCTGCTCCCGGTGCTGGGGGACTGACCCCGGCTCACCGTTCGCGGGCGCGCCGCGCCGATACTCCGGCGCGCGCCGCGCGGATACGCTGCCATGGGGAGCCGGGGGAAGGGGGACCCATGGCAGAGCGGCGTCCGACGATGCGCGAGCTGATCCAGCGGCGGCGCCGGTTCGTGGGGCGGCGGCAGGAGATGGCCGCGTTCCGGGAGAACTTCGCCGTGCCGCCCGAGGACGCCGCGCACCACTTCCTGTTCCATGTGCGCGGCGACGCCGGGGTGGGCAAGACGACGCTGCTGCGGCAGCTCGAGAACACCGCGCGGGAGCACCGGGCGCTCATCGCCTCCGTGGACGAGTCCGTGAACAGCGTCCCCGAGGTGATGGCGGCCATCAGCGCCCAGTTCGCGCAAGCGGGCCATCCGCTGAAGTCCTTCGACAAGCTGCTGGCGACGTACCGGCAGCGGCGCCACGAGGCCGACGCGGCGGCGCAGCAGCCCGCGCCACAGCCGACGGAGGGGGCGGCGGGCGGCCCCCAGCCGTCGGCGTCGAGCACGTTCGCCGTCCGGGCGGGGCTGGTCGGGCTCGGCATGGTGCCGGGCGTCGGGGCGCTCGCCGGGGCGGCGGAACCGGACCGGGTCGCCCAGGCCGCCGACCGCGCACGGGCCAAGCTCAGCGCCCGCCTCCGCAGCCATGACGATGTGGACCTGGTGATGTCGCCCCTGGACGCGCTCACCCCCGCGTTCCTCAGGGACGTCGGCGAGGTGGCCGCCTCCGTGCCCTGGGTGGCGTGGTTCTTCGACACCTATGAGCGCACCGGCCCGCTGCTCGACGTGTGGCTGCGCGATGTGATGTTCGAGGGCCGCTACGGCTCGCTCCCGGCCAACGCGGTGGTGACGCTGGCCGGACAGGGCACGCTCGCACCGCGCTGCTGGGCCGACTACGCCGACCTCGTGGTGGACCTCCCCCTGGTCCCGTTCACGGAGGCGGAGGCCCGGCAGCTCCTGACGGCCAAGGGCGTGGCCGACGAGCAGGTGATCGAGGTCGTCCTCCGCCTCACCGGAGGGCTGCCGGTGCTGGTGTCCATGCTGGCGGAGGCGCGGCCCACCACCCCCGAGGCCGTGGGCGACCCCTCCGGCACCGCCGTGGAGCGCTTCCTGAAGTGGGTGAGCGACGAGACCCACCGCTCGGTCGCCCTGGCCGCGGCCCTGCCCCGGCGCCTGGACGAGGACGTCTTCGCGGCCGCGGTGGGGGACGAGGCGGCCGAGCTCTACGGCTGGCTCCGCTCGCTCCCGTTCGTGACCGACAGCTCCGGCCGCTGCCGCTACCACGAGGTCGTCCGCACGGCCATGCTGCGACTCCAGCGCAACCAGTCCCCGCAGACGTGGCGCGCCCGCCACCTCCGGCTGGCCGATGCCTTCGCGGGGTGGCAGCGGCAGATCGAGGAGTCGTTGGAGGGGGACGAGAAGTGGCGGCACGAGCGGTGGCTGGACTGCCGGCTGGAGGAGGCGTACCACCGGCTGTGCGCGACCCCGGAGGAAGCGCTGCGCGGGGAGCTGCGCGCGTATCTGTGCGACTACCTGAACCATACGGCGACGTCCTGGGAGCGCCGCTGGATGCGGACGCTGCTGGAGGCGGGCCGCGACAGCGGAGTCGAGTCCGTACGGGCGTGGGGTGAACGCTTCCTGGCGGAGTCCACGCTGAGCGACATGGCGACGACGATGACGCTCCTGATCGGCGAGGTCGAGCAGGACGAGCGGGCCTCGGCCGTGGCCTTCGCGCTCCGCGGCATGGCCCGGGCGGACATGGAGGAGCTGGAGGAGGCGCTGGCGGACGCGGAGCGGGCGCTGGAGCTGGACGCCGGCAGCGACCGCGCCCACGCTGCCCGCGGATACGCCTACCTCGGCATGAAGCGTTACGAGCAGGCGCGGGAAAGCCTCGACCGCGCCCTCGAACTCGAGCCCGACTTCGCCTGGGTGCTGTCCCAGCGCGGCGAGGTGAACAGCCTTCTGGGGCGGTTCGAGGAGGCCCTGGCCGACCTCACCCGCTCCTTCGACCTGGACGACGGGAGCGCGTGGACCGTGTCCACCCGCGGTCTGGTCCACTACGCGATCCGGGACTACGACAGCGCGCTGGCGGATTTCACCCGAGCCCTGGAGATCAGACCCAAATGGGCCTGGGCCCACGCGGAGCGTGCGGCGACCTACCGGATGCTCGGGCGGTACGAGGAGTCGCTCGCGGACGCCGAACGGTCCATTGAACTCGGCTCCGATCATGCCGGGTTCAGCCATATCCACGCCCTCCGCAACCTGGGCCGCTACGAGGAGGCGATCAGCGCGGCCGACGGCTACCTCGCGTCCCATCCGGGCGATCAGGAGGCGCTCGCCGAGCGCGGTGAGGCGTACCGGATGACGGACCGCTTCCAGGAGGCGCTGGCGGACTTCGGCCGGGCCATCGAGATCGAGCCGTCGTATGTGTTCGCGCTGGTCCGGCGGGGGCAGACGTATCAGCACATCGGTCGGCTCGGCGAAGCCCTGGCCGATTTCGACACCGCACTCTCCGCCGATCCCGACGACGCCTGGGTGCCCGCGAACCGGGGCGCCCTGCGGCTGCGCCTGGGCGAGGACGAGGCCGCCCTCGCCGATCTGGACCGGGCGCTCGGGCTCGACCCCGACGACCTACAGACGCTGGAGGCGAGGGCCAGGTGCCACCGCCGGGCGGGCCGGTACGCCGTGGCCGCGACGGACATCGAGCGGGCGGCGGCCCTGGACGACCAGGACCTCGACATCGCCTTCGAGTACGCGATGCTGGTGAGCCGCACGGCAGGTCTCCTCGATGCGCGAGAGCGGTGGATCGCCTTCGAGGCGCTCCTGGACGAGCACCGCGACCAGTGGGACCCGCAGGCCCGGGTGGCCGCTCCGATCGTCAGCAGGGCCGCCCTCGGGGACGGGGCCGGGGCGGACCGCTTCGTGGCGGAGCTGACCGCCACCCGGCCGTACTGGGAGATCGTCGACGACGTCATACGCGCACTGGACGACCTCGCCCAGTGTCCCGGGGCCGACCCCACCCTGCTCGCCGCCCTGCGCGCCCCGCTCGCCGGGCTCCGGGCGAGCCTGGACCACGGCCGGACGGCGCTCGGATAAGGGCTTTCGGCGCGCGGCCGACATTCGGTGAGGGAATTCGCATTCTCGGAATGCGGCCGTCCGTCGTCTTCTCCGTGATGACGCCTTCACAATCCGCGGCGGCCAAGAGCCGATCATTAGGTGTCCATTACAGTTCAAAGACAGTTCAGGGCCATTCACGCAGCGAAGAAATGAGGCATAGGTCGTGACCGCAACCGCCAGCGCAGCGACCGGCGTATGGGGCCGCGCCGAACAGCAGGACTTCCGCAGCCGGGTGCGCGGCTGTCTGCTCGGCGGGGCCATCGGGGACGCGCTGGGGGCGGCCGTGGAGTTCGCCTCCCTGGACGAGATCAGGGCGGCACACGGACCCGAGGGCGTGACGGACTTCCTGCCCGCCTATGGCGGCCGCGGGCGGGTCACTGACGACACCCAGATGACGCTGTTCACCGTGGATGGACTGATACGGGCCCAGGTGCGCCGTGACACCGGGGCCTGGCACCCGCCCACCGACATCCACTCCGCCCACCGCCGCTGGTACTCCACCCAGCGCGACTGGGGCCCCGATGAGCGCCGTAAGGACGCCGGCTGGCTGGCCCGCGAGGAGTGGCTGTACGCCCAGCGGTCCCCGGGCCGGGCCTGTATCACCGGGCTCGCCGACGAGACCATGGGCACCCTGGAGCGGCCCAAGAACCCCGACTCCAAGGGATGCGGCGCCGTGATGCGCTCCGCGCCCTTCGGACTGCTGGTGGGCTGGGAGCCACAGTTGGTCTTCCAACTGGCCATCGAGTGCGCGGCCCAGACCCACGGCCACCCCACCGGCTACCTCTCGGCCGGTGCCTTCGCCCTCATCGTGCACGGCCTCGCGCGCGGCGAGGCGCTGGACGGAGCCGTCCAGCGCGCCCTCGCCCATCTGGCCACCCGCCCCGGCCACGAGGAGACCACGAACGCGCTGCGGCACGCCCTCGGCGCCGTACGGCAGGGCCTGCCGACCCCCGAGCGCGTCGCGTCGCTCGGCGAGGGCTGGACCGGTGAGGAGGCCCTGGCGATGGCCCTGTACTGCGCCCTGGTCGCCGAGGACGTCCGCCACGGGCTGCTGCTCGCGGTCAACCACGGCGGGGACAGCGACTCCACGGCGGCCATCTGCGGCAATCTGCTGGGCGCGCTGCACGGCGAGACGGCGCTGCCGCCCGCCTGGCTGGCGGAGGTCGAGGGGCGCGGCACGATCCTGGAGCTGGCCGACGACTTCGCCATGGAGATGACCCAGGGCCCGGCCCTGCACGGCCCCGGCAGCTCCTCCCCGGCCTGGCTCACCCGCTACCCGCGCGCGTAGGTCCGCTCCGGCCGCCGCCGCGCCGCACCCCCACCGGTCCGCTGCCGCCCCAAGGTCCGGATCCCCTCCCAGGGACGCCATGGACGCCTTACGGCGCGCAGGGTCAGATACGCGGCCACGCCCAGGAAGGCGACGCCGATCAGCGGATAGACGGCGGTCAGCAGCATCTGAGCGGGGTTCTGGTGGAGCTCCACCCGGGCGGGTCGGCTGTGGGGCGCGTACCAGACCATGAAGGAGCAGAACAGCAGCCCGGTCACCATCGTCCAGGCCGTCCAGCCCGCCGTGCGCCGCCGCACCGCCTCCACCGCGAGCAGCAGGACCATCGGGACGGCCCACACCCAGTGGTGCGACCAGGAGACCGGGCTGACCATGAGGGCGGTCACCGCGCAGGTCAGGGCGGCCCAGGCGCGGGCGTTCGGCAGGCGGCTGTCGTCGGTCAGCTGGGCGGCCACCGCCGTGGCCAGACCCACACAGCCGACCAGCGCGGCCGCCGCGAGCCACCACATGCCGGGGTCGGGGGTGTGCAGCACACGGGCGAGGGCGCCCTTGAGGTTCTGGTTGCCCGCGCCCTCGACATCGCCGGGGCGGTCGGTCGCGAAGACGACCTCGGTCCAGAAGCGCCGGGAGTCATGCGGCAGCGCCAGAGCGGAGAACGCGACCGTAAGGACGAAGGCGGCGGTCGCGACGGCCGCGCGCCGCAGATGGTCGTTCAGGAAGCGCCGCGGCGGCGGGCCGCTTCCGGGCCCGGTACGCCTCCGGGCCGCCCCGGCCGCCCGCAGCCGCCGGAGGCCGAGGAAGAGTCCGGCCAGTCCCAGGAAGACCACGAAGAGCCCCGGGGTGAGCTTGATCCCGGTGGCGATGCCCGTCCCGACCCCCGCCCAGCGGTGGCCCGCCCGGCGGGTCAGATCCCACAGCACCAGCGCCGTGACCAGCAGATTGATCTGCCCGTAGCGCAGGGTCGTCCACACCGGTTCGCACCACACCCCGACGGCGGCCAGGGCCAGGACGGCGGCCGGTCGCGGCACCCGGGCGGGCACCCCGGTCAGCCGCAGCGACAGATGGGCCACGCCGACCATCAGGACGAGATTGACGGCCGTTCCGAAGGTCCGCAGGACGCCCGTGCTCATCACGGTCAGCGGGGTGAAGAGCAGGGCGGCGAACGGCGGATAGGTATTGGGGAGATTGTGCTCAGTCGCCCGCATGTCATAAAGATCCACCGCATCGCGTACGGTCCATCCCTCGGCGCGGTAGACCAGCAGATCGACCATCGACACCTGGGCGGCCCGCTGCGCGATCCAGAACCCGGTGAAGGAGAGCAGGCAGAAGACCGCCGCGCACAGGACCGGTCGGCGCAGTACGAGGGCGCGGGCCCGGTGGATCCGGGAGTCGGTGATCGTCTGGGTGGCGGTCACGGGGGCTCCAGAGGTCCCTGAGGACGGCGGCTCGGTGGGGGCGGGGCGAGTCGGGTCCGGGTGGTGCGGTCGGTACGGTCGGTGGCAGGCGGGCTCGGACGGCCGACCATAGTACGTTCCGGATGAGAACCGCAGGTGAGCAAAAGGTTGCCTGGACAGCCGGGATCTCCCCACCGCCACCCCGGCCCCGCGTTCCACTTCCGCCCCGCCGGGGGCGGCCGGCCGTAAGGTGGGCCGGTGTTTGCCTCCGCCGCCGTCATACGTGATGCCACCCACGCCGACCTGGACGCCATCGCCGCGATCTTCGGTCACTACGTCACCGAGACCGTCGTCACCTTCGAGGAGACCCCTCCCACCGTCGAGGACTGGGCGCGGCGGCTCGCGGAGCTGACCGACCGGGGCCTGCCGTTCCTGGTCGCCGAGGTTCCCGCAGGCGGCCGTACGGCCGCCGAAGACGACGGCCTTACGGTCGTCGGATACGCCTACGCCGGGCCCTGGCGCCCCAAGCCCGCGTACCGCCACACCGCCGAGGACGCCATCTACCTCGCCCCCGGGCGCACCGGCGCGGGGCTCGGGGCCGCGCTGCTCGACGCCCTGCTCACCCGCTGTGCCGAGGCGGGCGTACGGCAGGTCGTCGCGGTCATCGCCGACTCCGGCAGCGATGCCTCGGCCGCGCTGCACCGGCGCTTCGGCTTCCGCCCCGCGGGCCTGCTGGCCGGGGTCGGCCACAAGCACGGGCGCTGGATCGACACCCAGCTCATGCAGTGCGATCTGACGGCCCGCCCCACCCCGTAGGGGCGCGCACCGGCCGACGAACGGACGGACCCGGGCCGCCGGTCACCCCGCACCGGGTGGTGACCGGCGGCCCGGGTCATGGCCGCCGCGCGGAAGGTGTCAGTCCGTGGCGCCCGCGACCGACTTGCGGTCGTCCGCGTCGCCCTGCACCGACAGCGCGGCACTCGCCGAACCCGGCCCGTCGTCATCCGAGTTGAGCGAGGCGAGGATGGCATCGCGCTCCGGGGTGTCCTCCGGCTTGATGTAGCCGATGGCGATGAAGAGCACGAGCGAGACCGCGAGCGGGACGGAGATCTGGTACTCCAGGTTCACGCCTCCGTCGATCGCGTCGTTGATCGGGTAGTTGACCAGGTAGAAGGCGATCAGCCCCATGGCCCAGCTGACCAGTGCCGCCGTCGGACCCGACTTGCGGAAGGTGCGCAGCATGCCGAGCATCAGCGGGATCGCGATCGGTCCCATGAGCCCGGCGACCCACTTGATCACGACGGTGATGATGTCGCCGAAGAAGTCCGAGTTGACCTGGGTGGCGATGGCCATCGACAGGGCGAGGAAGAGCAGCGTGGTGTAGCGGGCCGCGATCAGCCCGGTGCGGGAGGACCATTCCCGTACGGACTTGAAGACGGCGGGCATGATGTCCCGGGTCACCACGGCCGCGATCGCGTTGGCGTCCGAGGAGCACATCGCCATGGTGTGGGAGAAGAAGCCGACGATGACCAGGCCCAGCAGACCGTGCGGCAGCAGGTGTTCGGCCATCTCGGCGTACGAGTCGGCGGGCTTGTCCGTCTTGATGATCAGCGGCGCGACCCACATGGGGAAGAACAGCACCAGCGGCCAGACGAACCACAGGACGGCCGACAGCCGGGCCGAGCGCTTGGCGGAGTGGGCGCTGTCGGTGGCCATGTAGCGCTGCGCCTGGTTCCACATGCCGCCGTTGTACTCGAAGGTCTTGATGAAGAGGTACGCGAGCAGGAAGACCAGGGTGTACGGGCCGACGGTCGGCTGGTGGTGGCTGTCGGGGAGGTCGTCCCAGACGGTCCAGAAGGTGCTGAAGCCGTCCAGCTCGTGGAGTACGGCGATCAGCATCGAAATGCCCGCCACGAACTGGATGATGAACTGGCCGAGTTCGGTGAGCGCGTCGGCCCACAGACCGCCGACGGTGCAGTAGACGGCGGTGACCGCGCCCGTGATCAGGATGCCCTGGTTGAGCGAGACACCGGTGAAGATGGAGAGCAGGGTGGCGATGGCCGCCCACTTGGCACCCACGTCCACGATCTTCAACAGCACCCCGGACCAGGCCAGCGCCTGCTGCGTGGGCAGGTTGTAGCGGTTCTTCAGATATTCGAGCGGCGAGGCCACCTTGAGTTTGCTGCGTACCCGGTTCAGCCGCGGCGCGAAGAGGTTGGCGCCGATCGCGATGCCGATGGCGATGGGGAAGGACCAGGTGACATAGGAGGTGATGCCGTATTGGTAGGCGATGGCCGCGTATCCCGTGAACATCACCGCGCTGTAGCCGGACATGTGGTGCGAGATCCCGGACAGCCACCAGGGCATCTTGCCGCCCGCGGTGAAGAAGTCGCTGACGTTGTCCACACGCTTGTGGGACCAGAGGCCGATGCCGACCATGACACCGAAGTAGCCGATCAGTACAACCCAGTCGAGACTGTTCATGTCCCCTCCCAGGGGTCCGCCATATGAACGGGAGCGCACTTCGCCGCGACGTTCGTCATGGACGGTTCCCCCGAGCGGGAGCGGGGTACTTCCGGGATTGAACCGCTCGTTCGGGTGACCGGTCAAGGGTTCTAAAGGTCACGAATGTGAACGCAGATCAGAAAGAGAGACGATTTTACGGTTTCTTGACCCGGTGGAGTGTTGTCGTGCGCATCGTCACGAACCCACCATGATCTGGCACTTCGTCAGACGCACGCCCACCGATCGCTGGGTCGTACGGGAGCGGGATCCCGAAAGGCCGGACAGGAGTCGCGCTAACGCATCAGTTCACCGGCGTTCACCAGCAGCGACTGCCCGGTGATCGACCGGGCCCGGTCGGAGGCCAGGAACACCGCGGCCTCCGCCACATCGCCGTCCGTCGCCAGCTCCGGCAGGGCCATCCGGTCGGTGAGCCGGCTCAGCACCTCGGCCTCGCTCACGCCCTCGGTCTGCGCGGTGAAGGTCACATACGCCTGCACCGGCGGTCCCCACATCCAGCCGGGCTGCACGGTGTTGACCCGTATCCGGTGCGGACCCAGCTCACGCGCGAGCGCGTACATGGCGGAGGTCAGCGCGCCCTTGGAGGCGGCGTACGCGGTCTGGCGCAGCTCGGTGGGGGCGGCGGACGACGACTGGGTGCCGATCAGCACGACCGAGCCGCCGTTCCGCTTCAGTGCGGGCAGACAGGCGCGGGTCATCCGGAGCGTCCCGAGCAGATTGATGTCCACCACCCGGGCCCAGGAGGCGAAGTCGGCGTCCTCCAGCCCGCCGAAGTGGCTGTCCAGCGCGGCCACATGGACCACGGCGTCGATCCGGCCGAAGCGGTCGAGGGCGAGCGCGGCGAGGGCCTCGCACTGCGCCTCGTCCGCGATGTCGGTGGGCCGCCAGGCGGTGCGCTCACCGCCCGGATCGACCTCCTCCGCCACCTTCGGCAGCCGTTCCTCGGTCCGCGCCCCCAGCACCACCCGGGCCCCGTCCCGGACGCAGGCGGCCACCACCCGGGCCCCCAGTCCGGGTCCGACCCCGGAGACGACGACGGTCTTGCCCTGCAGCGGCATGGCGGAACCTCCCGTGTCTGGCGTCGCGTCAGATTAGGGGCGCGGCCGTCAGATGGCCAGAGCACCACCGGCCCCGTTTCGCCGTCCGATTCCGCGCACTTGATTCGGGCGCACCCCTCCCCAACTGACGTCACGTCAGCTACACCTGAGGGACATGACGAGCGACGCGTACGCGGAACTGGCCTCCGTCGGCCCGTACGGGGTGCGCCCTGGCCATGCCCTGATCACCCTGGTCGAACCGCATCCGGGCCATGAGTACGCCTACAACCGCTGGTACGAGGACGACCACTTCATCGCGGGCGCGATGGCCATGCCGTGGATCTACGCGGGCCGCCGCTGGGTCGCTACCCGTGAGCTTCAGCTGCTGCGCTACCCCGAGAAGTCGGCGATCGCCCAGCCGGTGACCGCCGGCTGCTACCTCTCCGTCTACTGGCTCACCGAGGGGCGCTACGCGGACCACATGCGGTGGACGGTCGGCATCAACAAGCGGCTCCTGCGGGACGGGCGGGTCTACCAGGGCCGTCGCCACGTCTTCACGGCCTTCCAGGACCGCGAGGCCACCGTCTACCGGGACGGGGCGGCCGGGCCGCGCGACCACCACGCGCTGGACCACCCCTATGCCGGGCTGGCACTGGAGGTGATCGAGAGCGAGGGCCCGGAGCAGCGGGAGGAGCTGCTCGCATGGCTCCGATCCAGACATCTGCCGCGCCGGCTCGCCGGCTCGCCCGCCGCGATGGTGACGGTCTTCCGGCCGACTCCGCTGCCCTCGGACCGGATGTCGTACGTGAAGCAGGTCGAGGGGGTCGACACCCGGCTGACCCTGCTCTGGTTCCTGGAGTCCGATCCCCGGGAATGCTGGGACCCCTGCTTCACCGGTCTGGACGGCGAAGTGGCCGATGCCGGTCTCGGCCGGGTGGAATTCATGGCGCCGTTCATTCCGACGATTCCCGGTACGGACCAATACGTGGCGGAACTCCGCTGAAGCGGCGACGTGGGAAAGCACCGGAAACGGCAAGAGCCCTCTCGGCAGGGACGGCGACCGGTCGAGAGGGCTCGGGTGCGGGTGTGGCGCTCCGCGCCGCCGACCGCGCTACCGCGGCCGGGTGTTGCGGAGATCAGTCGAGGTCGAAGGCGCCTCGGCCGACGTCGGACACAAAGGCCGACCACGATGCGGGGGCGAAGCTGAGCGTCGGTCCGTGGGGGTCCTTGGAGTCGCGCACGGCGACCTCGCTGATGACCGGGGAGGAGATTTCCACGCAAGCGCCGTTTCCGGCCGAGTACGAGGATTTCACCCACATGCTCGTCTTTCCCTGCTGAATGGACACGATTGCTCCGATGCATTGTGTAGATGAGACGCACCCCCGATTGGAGGCGTCACCGACGTTACTCGGCAACATCGTCTGGAAAGCGGGCCATTCACTCGACCGGGTGGCATATTCCCGTGGCCTCTTCCGCGGTGCGGCGCGGAGGTGTAATCTCCGCTCTTCACCGTTTGCGCCGGAGCGTTTCCGTCCCCCCTCAGTCCGCCGGAATCGCCTCGCCCTCCTCCTGGTGCCGGCGGGCGTGCTCCTGGGCCACCTCGGTGATGAACTGGCGGCTCTGATCCGCGTTCAGCGCCTGGGCCCGCAGATGCTCGTACATCATGCTGTAGCTCTGCACATCGCTGAGCTTCTCCAGATACAGGTCACTGGTCACGCCCTCGAGATAGACGACGCTGGTGTCCGACTCGTCCGAGAACTCCAGGATGGTGAACTGCCCGCTCATCCCCGGATGCGACCCCATGTCGAAGGGCAGCGCCTGCACCGTCACATGGGGCTCGTGGCTCATCCGGACCAGATAGTCCAGCTGATCGCTCATGATCTTGGAGTTGCCGACCACCCGCCGCATCGCCGCCTCGTCCACGACCGCCCACAGCCGCAGCGGGGCCAGCGGATCGGTGATCCGTTCCTGGCGCCTGAGCCGGACCTGCACCCGCTGGGCGATCTGGTCCTGCGGAGCCTCCGGCAGGGCGCCGCTGATCACCGCCTCCGCGTACTCCGGGGTCTGCAAGAGGCCGGGCAGCACCTGGGGTTCGTAGACCCGCAGCGACGCCGCGTCCGTCTCGAAGCCGATGTAGACGCTGTACGGCACATCGCCGAAGGCGTTCCACCACCCTTGCTGGCGCGACTCCTTCGCCATTTGCATCAGGGAATCGACCAGCGCCTTGTCCTCCACCTTGTAGGTGCGGCACAGGTCGCGCACATCGCGCTGGCTGATGCTGCGGCGCCCGTTCTCCAGTCGGCTGATCTTCGACTGGGAGACCATCAGCTCCTCCGCCACCTCCTCCGCCGTCATGCCCTTCTCCTGGCGGAGCCTGCGCAGTTCCTGGCCCAACCGGCGTCGCCGGACAGTGGGGCCGACGTTCGATGTCACGGGACGTGCACCTCCGGCTTCGTACTGCTGATTCATGCTGCTCAGCAGCCTGCCACTACCGGACGGGAGCGCGCTGGGAAATGGTCGCATAAATGCGGCCACGCAACGGTGGACGAACGCGCGCGCGGGGCGGTGGGGCGGCCGGTCGTCCAAATCGGCCGTCCCACCACCCCGCGCGCTTCAGCGGCTCCCGAACCGGGTCAGTGGGGACTGCGGTGCGGTCGGTGGAGCGTCAGTGGTGCTCGGTGCTGCTCGGAGCCGGACGGTGGCGCTCCGCCCCGGACGGTGCCGGGAGCGGTGTCCACCGCCCCGCTGACGGGCTGCTGGTGCGTTCGACGGGCTGGGTGGTGCGTGGTGGTGCGATGGTGCCCCGAAGGGGCCTCAGCGCGCTCCGACGCGGGCCATGCTCCCGCGACGGGACGGCTGGGCCGGAACGCCGGCCGCGGGCTCCGCCGCGGCGCGCGTCCCCGGCTGTCGGCCTGTGGCCGGTGCGCGCCGTGGCTGCGCCGCGACACCGTTCTGCACGTCCATCACGGCGTGCGCCACGAGACCGCCCATCGGGTCGTGCCGGATCAGATCCCGGAGCCTGGAGCGCGAGGAACGCCCCTCGTTCCCGGGATACAGGTGTTTGCCGAGCCCGACCGCGTGGGCCAGGGCGGCGAGCGCGGCGGTCCGCGGGTCCGGCGGTACGCCGGTGCGGATCGCGCTGTCCAGCCGGGCCCTGATCTCCCGGCTGATCGCCGTGTCCGTCGCCTGGTAACGCGTCGTCGGCAGTACGCCACACATCTGGCCCGCGACGGCATGCACCATGCCGCAGCGCTCCAGGTGCGTGAGGTACGTCTGGCGCAGCCCCAGCCGGGGCCCGCCGATCCAGTGGACCGCGCGCACCGGGCTGCCGCGTCGGCGCAGCAGCTCCAGCGCGGAGTCCAGAGTCGGATCTCCGGTCGGCCGTGGCAGCACCACGGCGATACGATCCCCGTCAGGGGCTATCCGTCCGGCCAAGGCCAGCTCTACTAGCTGTGCCCCGGCAAGACCGAGGTCAAGCGACTGCGGCTGCGCCGTGGTACCCGTGGTCGGGTCCAAAGCGAGCAGCAGAAGCTCCTCCGGAATTGTTCTGCGGCTCCTGCCCATCCATGCCTCCCCGCGTGGATGAATGACAGGGTGACCCCTCTCACATTGGTCTGTCGAGAGTGCCTGGGGGGTTTGGGTGGGAACCAGTAGGTATGTCGTTCTCGTCTAGCAGGTGGGCGGGCACCTGAAGACGCTCTCCGGCTGTGGCGATGCGCGATCGCGTGCCGGACACACAGGACACTGGTAGAGGTTGGGCTGCGGGACGTGACGCCACGGGGCGTAGGGCGTCCCGCGACACATATCGAGGAGGCATCGGTGGCGGGCGAGTCCCCCGGCAGGTCGGATCAGCGGAAGTCGTCGGGGGAGACGGCTAGGGGAGAGAGCGATCCGAGGCTCGCGATCTCGCGCGAAGCGGAGGCGAGTCAGGGCTCGACGGCGGTCGCCGTCGTGTCCGACGACCTCCGGTCGGGTTCCGAGGAGCCGGAGTCGGCTCCTGGCGAGCCCGGGGTGACCTCCCAGGCGAAGGCCGAAGCGGAGGCGGAAGCGGAACCGGAGGCACCGGCGGTCGACCGGGGCGACGCGAAGGTTTCTGGTGTTCGCGATGGTGAACAGGGCGAAGGTTCCGGGACGTCGGAGGCGAAGGCGGAGCCGGAGGCGGATGCCGGTGCATCGGACGAATCGCCCAAGGGGGATGCGGCCGAGCCCGACGCGGAGCGGGATGCGGACGAGGACGGTGCGGACGGCGCCGACGACTCCGGTGACGCCGACGACTCTGATGACGCGGATGCCGACGCGAAGGTTGAGAGCGCGTCCGACGTCGAGGCGGACGAGGACGGCGACGAGCCGTCGAAGCCGTCGGTGGATCAGCGGACGGCCGTCTTCCGTACGGTGAAGCCGAAGGAGGACGCCGACGCGAAGGCTGAGGGTGCGTCCAAAGCCGGGGCGGACGAGGACGGCGACGAGTCGTCGAAGCCGTCGGTGGATCAGCGGACGGCCGTCTTCCGTACGGTGAAGCCCAAGGCGGACGCCGAGGGCAAGGACAAGAAGGACGAGTCCGAGAAGGACGAGCCCAAGAAGGACGCGGCCAAGGAGAAGGAAGAGGCCAAGGCGGACGAGCCCAAGGGCGAGTCCGGTAAGGCCGCCGCGTCCGACGGGGACGACGACGCCTCCGACAAGCCGATCGACCGCCCGACGGCCGCCTTCGGCGTGCTCCCGGAGAAGCCCGGAAAGGGCGGCAAGGGCGGCAAGCAGGGCGTCGACCAGGCGACCACCGCCTTCAAGGCGGTCAGCCCCCCGGCTGACGGCAAGACGGCCGACGGCAAGACGGCCGACAAGGCGTCCGATGCGAAGGCGTCCGGCGCGAAGACCTCCGGCAAGAAGCCCGTCGGCGAGTCGGACAACGAGCGGACCAGCAAGTTCGTCCCGCTGCGGTCCCCCGACGACCCGGCCCCGCCGAAGCCCTCCGCCGCGCCCGCCGCGCCGAAGGCCCCCGCGGCCCCGCCCGCGGCGGTCCCCGAGGCCGAGCGCACCAAGCAGCAGCCGCTGCCGCCGCTGACCCCGGACGGCAAGCAGCCCGCGCCGCTCGACCTGCTGGCCCAGCTGACCAACACGCCGCCCAAGCCCGAGACGCCGCTGCGGACGGCGGTCCGCCGGGTCAAGATCTGGACGCCGCTGGCCGTGCTGCTGGTGATCATCCTGGGCGTCGTCCAGGCGCTGCGGCCGCTGCCGGATCCGGCGCTGAAGCTCACCTCGGACGCCGACTACCGCTTCGGCGGCGGCGCGCTCTCCATGCCGTGGCCCGACCAGGGGCAGTCCGCCGCCGAGGTCGAGGGCGTGGGCAGCCTGGGCACCTCCGGGGAGCAGAAGCCCGTGCCGATCGCCAGCGTCACCAAGGTCATGACGGCCTATGTGGTGCTCAAGGACCATCCGCTGAAGGGCGACGCGGAGGGTCCGAAGATCAAGATCGACGGGCAGGCGGCCGAGGAGGCGAAGTCCGCCGACGAGTCGCGGGCGGAGGTCAAGGAGGGGCAGACCTTCACCCAGCACCAGCTGCTCCAGTTGCTGCTGATCAACTCCAGCAACAACATCGCCCGGCTGCTCGCCCGCTGGGACGCCGGATCGCTCGACGCGTTCGTGAAGAAGATGAACGACGCGGCCGACAGCCTGGGGATGAAGCACACCACCTACACCGACCCCAGCGGTCTGAAGGAGTCCACCAAGTCCACCGCGGCCGACCAGCTGAAGCTGGCGAAGGCGGCGATGCAGTCCGAGGCGTTCCGGGCGGTCGTGGCCACGCCCAACACCGATATCCCGGGGCTCGGGGACCGCATCTACAACAACAACAATCTGCTGGTGAAGCCGGGTGTGATCGGTATCAAGACCGGTTCGTCCACCCCGGCCGGCGGTGCGCTGATGTGGGGCGCCGTGCGGACGATCGACGGCAAGAAGCAGCGGATCCTCGGCGTCGTCCTCGAGCAGCGCGCGACCACCACGCTGGACGCCAGCCTCCAGCTCGCGCAGACCAACAGCTACAAGCTGATCAGCGCCGTGCAGGACGCCCTCACCTCGGCCACCGTCATCAAGAAGGGCGATGTCGTCGGCCAGGTCGACGACGGCCTCGGCGGCACCACGCCGGTCGTCGCCACCAAGGATCTGAAGGCGGTCGGCTGGGCCGGTCTGACGGTCGACATCAAGATCGGCGACGGCGGTAAGAAGGTGCCGCACTCGGCCAAGGCGGGCACGGTCGTCGGCGAGGTGACCGTGGGCACGGGCCCCGGACAGCTCACGGCGCCGGTGGCCCTTCAGGATGACCTGTCCGAGCCCTCGTTCGGCGCGAAACTGACCCGTATCGGCTGACCCGCGAGGGAAGTGGGATAGAGGGGACGAGAGGAAGCGGCCCCGGCGCGAAACGCCGCCGGGGCCCGAGCCGGATCGGGGCCGCCCGAGCGTGCTAGCGTCGCGTGGGTCCCCGGCCTGGACCCGCCGCAGCGAACCGGAGCGATCCGGCGCGGGGTTGAGGACGATGGGGCAGACCTCGGGGGAAGACGGGGAGAGCCGCAGTGACCACCGTGGATCCGACACGGGCCGATGAAAGCGGGGGCTCGGAGGAGAGCACCGCCGCACGAATACGCGTACCCACGCAGCGCTGGCCTGCCGAGCCGACGGGCTCGGCGGAGGCGGAGCGCGAGAGCGGCGGGGCCGCTTCGCGCGGGCTGCTCCAGCGCGCCGCCCGGACGGCCCTGCGCCATCCGGTTCTGGCCACCCTGGCCGCCGCCGCGCTGCTGCATCTGCTGTGGGTGGCGCTGCTCGCGAACAGCGGCGGTGACCTCGCCGCGCAGGACGCCTGGGCGGAGTTCGCCCTCCAGCACCCGGACCTGGCGTACAACCTGGCCTGGTACGGCGGGATGCACCCGGTCTCGTACAGCGTCATCTCGCCGTATCTGATGGCGGTCCTCGGGGTCCGCTCGACGATGGTGATCGCGGGGACGCTGTCCGCCGGGCTGCTCGCGCTGCTGCTCGTGCGCAGCCGTGTCGTGCGGCGGCCGATGTGGCCCGCCCTGTACGGCGCGTTCGCGCTGACCTGCAACGCCATCTCGGGCCGGGTGACCTTCGGGCTCGGCGCGATGTTCGGGCTCGCGGCGGTGGCCGTGATCTTCGCCTGGCCCCGGCGGTGGCGCTCCCGGCGGTGGCACCACAAGGCCGGACGGTTCGTCCTGGCCGCCGTGCTGTCGGCGCTGTCGACCATGTCCAGTCCGGTGGCCGGTCTGTTCGTGGGCGTCGTGGCCGCCGGGCTGTGGCTGACCAAGCGGCGCCCCGCCGCGTACGCGCTCGGGATCACCCCGGCCGTGGTGGTCGGCCTGTCGGCGTGGCTGTTCCCGTTCTCCGGTGAGCAGCCGATGGGCATCGGGTCGGTGATCCTGCCCTTCATCACCGGTGCCGCCACGCTGATGTGCGTGCCGCGCACCTGGTCGACGGTGCGGGTCGGGGCCGGGCTCTACTGCCTGGGAGTGGTGCTCACCTGGGCGATCCCCTCCCAGATCGGCACTAATATCTCCCGCCTCGGCATGATCTTCGGCGGTGTGGTGCTGATCGCGGCGCTGCCCGCGGTGCGCAAGCCTCCGCGCGCCGAGCTGCGCACGACGCCCGCGGGCCGCCGCTGGACCGTTCTGGTGCTGGCCCTCGCGACCGTCACGGTGTGGCAGGGGGTCAAGACCGCCGACGACGTGATCCACACCGCTCCCTCGGCGTCCTGGGCCCGTGAGCTGGCTCCGCTGGTCGACCGGCTCAAGCGGGAGGAGGCCGACCGGGGCCGGGTCGAGGTGGTTCCGGTGCGCAGCCACCGCGAGTCCTCCGCGCTCGCCCCGTACGTCAATCTGGCGCGCGGCTGGAACCGCCAGCGCGACCTGGACCGGAACCCGATCTTCTACGGCGAGGACACCCTCACCCCGGTCAGCTACCACGAATGGCTCAAGCGCTGGGCGGTGCACTTTGTGGTGCTGCCCGCGGACGACCCGGACACCGCGGCGGAGAAGGAGTCCGAGCTGCTCGGCACCGGGCTGCCGTATCTGCGCGAGGTCTGGTCGGACGAGAACTGGAAGCTGTACGAGGTCAAGGACCCGACGCAGATCGCCGACCCGCCCGCCACCGTGCGGCGCGCGGGCGCCGACCAGCTGGTGCTGTCGGTCCGCGCCAAGGGCCCGGTGCTCATCCGCATCCCGTACTCGCCGTGGCTGGGCCTGGTGGACAAGGACGGGCACAGCGTCCGGGCCCCGAAGGCGGAGGACGACCGGCTGCCGATCAACCGCGAGGGCTGCCTCACCAAGCAGATCCAGGGCGGGGAAGAGGGCCAGCCGGAGGACGAGTGGACGGTGCTCCACGCCCCCCGGCCCGGCATCTACCGCATAACGGGCAAGTACCAGCTGCCGCGCGGCACGCCCTGCCCGGACGAGATGGCTCCCTGAGCCCGCTCGGCCGCGGATGGCCTTCCTGAGCCCGGCCGGCCGCGGCCCGGCTTTCGTGAGCCCGGTCAGCCGCAGACCGTCGACAGCCAGGGCTGGTCGGGAGTGTCGCGCAGGCTCTGGCGGATCCTCTCCAGGCTGCGCAGCAGCCCGTCCGGCGGTTTGCTGGTGTCGCTGAGGTAGGCCAGCGCGGCGCGCTGGAAGGCCACCCGCATCCGCGTCGGCATGGCGTCGGAGGCGTCCAGGCACAGCGAGGCCGAGTCCTGGAGCGTCTTCGCGATGCTCCGGCCCACGGCGTCGTCGCCCTGGGCGTCCAGCTGGACGTCGCGGTTGGCGAAGAACGGGTGGGTGCTGCTGTCGGCGGTCTTCTCGCCCCACGCCCGCTGGGCGTCGGCCGAGATCAGATAGCGCATCAGCTCCTGGGCCTGCGGGGTGTCGCGGAACATCGCGGCGAAGTCGCCGGACACCTCCCGGGCGGTGGACCGCCGGTCGGTGTCGGGGAGGAGCCCGGGGGAGAAGGCGAAGGCCGCCTCGGCGGGGTCGGGGTAGCCGCCGCGGATGAACGACCCCTGGTGCTCCAGCGCACACGGCGGGTCCGCGCCGAACAGCTTCGTGCCCGCCTCGCGGAAGTCGGTGATCAGCGCGGTGCGCGCGGTGTCCTTGCCGAAGAGCGAGCCCCAGCTCCGCCAGGCCCGCTCCACCCGGGGGTCCGTCCACGGCAGCCCGCCGGTGGCCCAGTCCTGGTAGACGGATCTGCCCTGCTGCTGGAGGAGCAGATCCTCGATCCAGTCGGTGCCGGGCCAGCCGGAGGTCGCGTCGTCGCCCATGCCGACGCACCACTGGCGGCCGTCGGCGGCGAGGGCGGGCAGGGTGTCCGGGCGGCGGTCGCGGTCGTACCACACGATGCTCTTCAGATCGGCCTTGACCGCGATCCCGTACACCGGCCCGTCGGCGCTCAGCCGGGGCTTCCACAGCTTTCCGTAGGCCGTGCGCTCCCGGCTCGGGATCACTCCGTCCAGCGGGGTCAGCTGGCGCTGGCGGGCGTACGCGGCCAGCTCGCCGGTGCTGGGCAGCACGGCGATGTCGGGCGGGGTTCCGGAGGCCACCTCCGAGGACAGCACCTCGCGCAGTGCGGTGGTGCCCTGATAGTCCACATGGATGCCGGTACGCCGGGTGAACGTGTCCAGCAGACCCCGGAACGCCTTGCCCTCTCCGCTGGTCCACGACGCGAGCACGCTCACGCTGCCGCGCGACTGCCAGCCGCTCGTATCGCCCGCGCCCACGACACACAGCAGCACCATCCACAGCCCGAGGACCGTGGCCGTGGCGTGGCCGGACCGCTTCGCCGCGCTCATCGGGGCTGGAACCGGTACTCGTCGATGCGCGGCTGGAGGCCGACCAGGATCAGGGCGGCCAGCACGGCGCCGCCCACGGGTATCCAGCCGACCGCGCCCGCCTGCCAATGCGCGTTCCGCATCGTCCTCGCGACCTCCCTGGCGGTGGGGCCGCCGGTGCGGCCGATGTCCGATCGCGTCAGGCTGGCCCGGGCCGACTCCAGCCGGTCCTGGGTCTGATACGTGAAGACGGCCAGCGGCAGCAGGGCGACGAGCAGCGCGGTGGCCGCCGCCAGCCAGGGATTGACCAGCCGCCGGAAGCGGTGCCGCAGAAAGCGCTGGGTGTGGACCAGCAGCGCCGCCAGCGTGAGGAACAGCCCCGGCACCAGCAGCCACCAGGCGAACGCCAGCAGCCAGCCGAACGAGGTCTGGTCGTCGAGCACGCCGAACTGCCGCTGCTGCACCGCCTTCAGACGGTCGAGGACGCCGCTGTGGTCATGCCGCAGGATGGAGTCGGCGTACCACAGGTAGGCATCCCTGAGCGTCGGGTTCTCGCGGTTCGCGTACGCCTGCTCGACGGTGTCGCCGTAGGACGTCACCAGCGCCGCCGAGGTGCGCAGGGCCCCGCGCGCCGACTCGCCCCCGATGGTGCTCTTGGACACCTGGGTCAGGCTCTGCTTGGCCGTCGCCAGCTTGTCGCGGTACTCCTCGCTGAGCCCCTCGAACTCCGCCGTGGGGCTGGAGATGCTGCGCCGCGCCTCCTCGTACGAGGCGTTCAGCGCGTCGATGGCGGCGGCCACCTGCAGTATCGCCGGGGTGGACCGGTCGGTCACCGCCCTGGAGTTGCGGCTGACGCCGTAGTACGCGGCCAGCAGCGCGGCCACGGCCACCGCCGATACCACGAGCAGGGCGATCATGCGGCGCACCAGGAAGGCCCGGGTGGCGCTCATATCGCGCCGCCCGCGCCGCTCGGTTCCCCCGGTTCGCCGTCCAGGGGAGCGTTGCACTGCTGGCAGAACCCGGCGGTGGCGGGCGACCGGCGCCCGCAGGCCGGGCAGAGGACATCCGCGGCGGGCGGCGCGGCGGGCTCCGGGCGGGCCCTCCCCATGAAGGGGGCGCTCTCCTCCGACACGACGATCACCGAGTTGAGGTCCAGCGGCCGGATGGGCTCGCGGATCCGCACCTCGCCGGTGGCCGCGTCGACGATGTGGACCAGCCCGCTCAGCCGGGCCAGCATCTTCTCGCTGCCCAGCTGACGGGCGAGCTGGACGGCGCGCCCCCACTGGCGGCGGGCCCGCTCCCGGTCACCCGCCTCGTACGCGTCGCAGCCCGAGGTGATCGCGTGACCCAGCTCGGAGTCGGCGTCGTAGTGGGCCAGCCGGGGGTCGATACGGGACGACAGCAGCACATCGTCCGTCCACTGGACCAGCAGCGACTCGGGCTCGGGCAGCGGCAGCGCGGTGTCGCCCTCCACCGCCAGCTCCACGGCGGCCAGCTCCACGTCCTCGCCCATCGGATCGCGCCGCGGATCGGCGAGCACGGACACCTGGTACTCGCGGGTCTCGTCGCCCCACGCCCTGGTGGTCCACTCCCAGGTGCGCTCATCGGGGCGGACGCCCTCGTCGGTGACGTCCACCCGGGTGGGGTGCACCTGCTTGACGAAGCCGACCCGGCTGCCCGCCCGGGTGCGGATCCGGATCCGCACCCCGGCCAGCGCCTTGGCCATCGAGGCGGAGACCATCTCCTCGAACTCGGCCGCCAGCGCGGAGTCCTTGAGGACCGCGTCGGCCCGGCCGTGCAGCCGGTGCGCGATCTGCTTCAGCTCGGTGGCGTCCCAGCCGTCGCCGATCCCGCGGGCGTCACAGGTGAAATGCGGGGCACAGGCGTCCAGCACCTGGTCCAGATAGCCGGGCGGGTCGTGTTCGTTGCGGCCGTCGGTGAGCAGCAGGGTGTGCCGGATCGCGGCGGGCTGCCGCAGATGGAGCCGCCGGGCGAGATCCAGCCAGGAGCCGATCGCGGTGCCGCCGACCGCGGGCAGCCGGGCCGCCACCCGGGCGGCGGCGGCCTTGGTGTCCGGCCCCGCCACCGCCATGCCGCCGGTGAACGGATAGACCACCTGGGCCTGTTCGGTGCCCTCGACGATCGCGAAGCGGGTGCCGTCGCGCAGTATGCCGACCGCGGTGGCGGTGGCCCGGCGCGCCGCCGCGATCTTCGTCGGCGGCCAGCTCATCGACATCGAGCAGTCGATGACGATGACCTCCGACGCGGCGGTACGGGCCGCCGCCGGGCCCAGGCCGTGGGCCCGCACGCTGACGATGGCGTGCATCTCGGTGCGGCCCGCGGAGGCGGGCAGGTACTTGTTCTGGTGCACCCGCAGGGTGAGGGCCGGGCCCCCGCCCGCACCCTCTGGGCCGGGGCCGTGCTGTCTCTTTCTGCGGTCCTCGTTCATCTGATCCCCCTGTCAGACGCGGGTCACCGGCCGGATGGCGTTCGCGCGGTCGATCAGCGCCCCGAGCGCCTCGGGGCTGTCCGCCTGCCGGGCCACCCGGCGCAGCGTCAGCTCCAATTCCCCACGCAGCGCGCTTTCGTCCTCCCACTCCCCATACACCAGAGACTGGGGTTCGGTTCCCCTCCGGGGCGCTTCAGCCGCCAGACCGGCGCGCCCCTTCCGTATCCAGCGCCTTGAACGGGCGTGCCCAGCGGACGCACCCCTCTGCTCCCCGGCGCCGGACCGCCGCTCCGCCCAGTCCAGCGTCACCTCCAGCGACTCCGCCGTCAGCCGGTCCCGGGCCGGGCCGGACTCGCGCCCCTCGTCCAGATACAGCCGCGGCAGCCTCGTGCGCACCTCCGCCAGGTCCTCGGCCGTCGGCAGGGCGTCGGGGTGGCCCAGCCGCCCCGACAGCACCCGCACTATGGCGATCCGCGCGGCGTCGTAGTGGCGGGACACCTTCGGCACCCCGCCGAGGATCTCGACCGCGCCGCCCCGGTCGCCCGCCGCGAGCCGGAGCCGGGCCAGCCCGAAGGCGGCGCTGCCCTGCGAGCGGTTGCGCTGCCACACCGCCTCGTAGAACCGCTTGGCGGCCTCGTGGTCGCCCAGGTGCTCGGCGCAGTAGCCCAGCGCCAGCTTCGGGGCGTACTCCCCGGGAAGGGCGCTGTAGACCTCGTCGAACTCCCGCTGGGCTTCGGCCACCGCGCCGTCCGCGAGCCGCAGCAGGGCGCGGTGCCAGGACAGCCGCCAGTCGTACGGGGCGGTGGAGCCGATCAGTTCGACGGCGATCGCCAACTCGTCCGCCGCCGCGTCCCGTTCGCCCAGCTCCAGATAGGCGCGGCAGACGCGCAGCCGGATCTCGGCGGAGGGGCGGGGAAAGGCGTGGAGCTGCTCGATCAGCCGCCGGGGCCCGCTGTCGGTCGGGACGCCCAGCAGCGCCGCGCCGGGATCCGCCGCGTCCGGGAACGGCACCGGCAGCCCGAGCGGCACCCGCTCGGGCCGGGGCAGCCCGGACTCCAGCAGTGGGCGCGGCTCCCCGTCCAGCCAGCGCTCCAGGTCCGGGATCCGGCCCAGCGAGGAGTCCAGCAGCGCCGAGGTCGGGGCGAAGAGCGTGGACGGCTCCGGCTGCTCCCGGCTCAGCCGCAGCGAGTGGATCTCCCGCAGCACGCCCCACAGCTGCTCGGACATCTCCGCGGCAGAACCGAACCGCCGCTCCGGGTCGGCCGCGGTGGCGCGGGCCAGGACCCGCCGGTAGGACTCGGCGCCGAGGCCCGGCGGCCGCTGGGTCTGCCGGCGGGCCTTGTCCGAGAGCTCCTCGAGCGTCCTGCCGACCCCGAAGAGGTCATGGCGCTCGGTGAGGGCGGAGGCGCCCCGGGCCAGCACCTCGGGGGCGGCGAACGCCTCGGTGATCACCGGCGGCCCGCCGTCCCGCCGGCCCAGCCGCCACACCGCGCCGAGGTCGATCACCTTGACCCGGTCCTCGTAGTGCATCACATTGCTCGGCTTGAGATCGCAGTACAGCAGCTTCTCGCCGTGCAGATAGCCCACCGCGCGCAGCACCAGACAGCCGTAGGCCAGGATGTGCTCGTACAGCCGCGGCCCGTCGTACGGCTTCACCGCGTCCGCGATGTGGTCCTTGATCTGGGCGAGGGTCATCCCGCCGACGAACTCCATCACGATGTAGCCCGTGAGCGCGCCGTCGTCGTGGGGGTGGGGCTGGGTGACGTAGTTGATGATCCGGACGATGCCGGGGTGGTCGAGCATGGTCAGGTAGCGGCGCTCCTCGACCGCCGCCCGCAGGGCCGCCTCGTCCTCGTTGTTGATCAGGCCCTTGATGGCCACGGGCTGGTCGTCCAGTTGGGTGTCCTCGGCGAGATAGACCCAGCCGAGCCCGCCGTACCCGACGCAGCCGATCACCCGGTACTGATCGCCCAGCAGATCGCCGGGGCTCAGCCGCGGGGTGAAGTCGAACGGATGGCGGCAGCGCGGGCAGTAGCCCCGGGAGAGCGCGGACTGTCCGGCGTAGGGCGCGCCCACGATCTCGTCGCACCCCTCCCAGCCGCAGGTCTGGCCGCGCGACGGCGGATGCGGATCGTCCATCACCAGGTCGCGCAGCGAGGGCAGTTCGACGCGGGGCAGGTCCAGCAGGCCCTCGCCCGCCGGCCGCACCGTGAACTTCCGCGCCACATCGCGGCGGCGGGCACGGGCCGTGGTCGCGGTGGACTCGGACGCCGGAACAGCCGTCTCAGCGGGCGGGGGAGGGGGAGAAGGCGCGGCGGGCAGGGGCCTGCGGCCGCACTCCGAGCAGAACCCCCGGGCGTTGATCCGGCCCAGGCCCTCGCCGCGGCAGTCGGGGCGGTCGCAGACGGTCACATCCGTCGGGTCCGTCATGGCGCCTCCCCCTCCGGCGGTGTGTGCACGGCGGCCACGAACCGGTCGACGGCGCGGCGGGCCTCCGGCAGATCGCAGGGCACCTCGGCCAGCAGCCGCACCGCGGCGCGGTGCAGCGGGATCAGCTCGGCCCGCTCGGATTCTGCCTTGGTCCCGAGCATCGCCGTGTACGACACCAGCTGCCACTTCAGCTCCTGGACCGCGGGCTGCTGGGCGTCGATCACCCGCAGCGTCTCCTCGGCCCGCTCGGCGACCGTCCGCACCGAGTGCTCGAACGCGGCCAGCTTGGCGACGATGCGGTGGGAGCGCAGCTCGGGATCGGAGCGCAGCCGGGTCAGATTGATCCGCAGGGCCGTGGCGTCCTGGGCGTCCGATAAGGAGGAG
Organism: Streptomyces yongxingensis; assembly: GCF_055597465.1. Classification (NCBI taxonomy): domain Bacteria; kingdom Bacillati; phylum Actinomycetota; class Actinomycetes; order Kitasatosporales; family Streptomycetaceae; genus Streptomyces; species Streptomyces yongxingensis. The sequence continues at coordinate 4,876,797 of NZ_CM145717.1, read as the reverse complement.
CGGCGCGCCCCGCGCTCGGCCGTCTCGTGTTCCCGGTCGGCGGCGAGGGCCACCCGCCCGGCGAGCTCGTCCAGCCAGGCGTCGATCCGGGCCGCCTCGGGGCGGAACAGCCGCTCGGCCAGCCGCAGTCCGCTCGAGTGGGGGTCGCGGAAGACCAGCAGCAGCCGGCTGCCCCGGTCGGCGAGCAGCTTCATGAAGCCGACCAGCGCCTCCGGGTCGCGGGCGCGGTCCACGCCGACGGCCACGATGGTGAGCGGCACGGCGTTGGCCCGGACCCGGCTGAGCGGGGAGGTGTCGCCGGGCGAGCGCAGATCCATCCGGTCCGCGACCCGCAGCGCGACCTCGGTGTCGGTGCGCTTGGTGACGTCGATGGCCAGGTCCACACTGCCCAGCGGCGGTACGGTGCCCTGCGGCGCGGCCGAGACCGCCTCGTCGGGGCCGCCGCCCGACAGCTCGCGGTCGGCGAGCGTGATGGCGCGGCTGAGCGCCTCGTACCGCGCGTGGTCGTCGTCCTCGATGACCACGGTCTCCACGTCCGTGATGCCCGGGCGCCCGGTCAGGGGCTCCCGGCGCAGCCATACGGCGAGCCGCTGGGCGAAGCCGACGTCCTGGACGCCGGTGGTCAGCGGGGAGACCAGCGGCCGGTCCACCCCGGGGTCCCCGCGCACCCAGCGGTGGACCACCGGCAGATGGCGCACGATCGTCTCGACCGGGATCATGTAGGAGACGCTGAGGCGCTCGGCGGAGGGTACGTCGACGGGGTCGTCGTACCGGCTGACGACCATGCCGATGACATGCCGGGTCGCCTCGTCCTCCACCCCGGCACCGCTGAAGCCCTTACGGACCACATCCCGGGGCGACTTGGGGTCGAGCCCCACCCACTCCGCCCGGGGGCCGACCCGTCCGGCGGTCTTCGCGCGCAGATAGTGGCCGTTGTCGAGCCCCTTGGGGAAGCCGCCCATCCACACCGGCCGGCCGAGCACCGGCGGCAGCCGGTAGAGCGGCGCGGCGTGCTCGGCGGGCTGCGGCCGGCCCAGCCGCAGCAGCGCCACATCGCCGCAGCCGTCGGAGCGCTGGGGCACCCAGCAGCCGTCGGCGACGCGCGCGGGGACGGGCTCGGCCTCGTGCACCTCGACCAGCTCCACCAGCACCTCGGTGGCGGGCACCGGGAGTCCGTCGTCGGGGATCACATGGGCGCACGTCAGCACCGTCTCGCTGCCCAGGAGGATTCCGGCGCCCAGGACGTCACCGGCCGAACTACGGATCCTCACCCGCCACGTGCCCCCGTTGGAGGTCGCATCGGCGGTAATGCCCATTTCCGCCCCCATGTGGCAAGAGCATACGCCCGGGACGTACGGAAGTGACCCGTCCGTCCGATGGGTCACGGGAACGGGTGAGGGGCGGGGCCCGGGCCGGAGAGGGGCGTGCCAGGGCGGTACGGGGTGGGACGGCAGGCCCGGCGCGTCCGGTGTGCGGCGCCGCCGGTCTCGCACGCCCGGCCATCCGGGTGACAGGGCGTCACCCTTCTTGTGGCGGACTACGTCGGATGGATTACTGAAAGTGTGCGGTGGAACCCCCCGTCGATTCTTTCGGCGCTGGGGGCGCCGCGTCCTCGCCGGAGCCGGGCGCCAGGCGTACCGCGAGGAGGACCGGGCGGGTGCCCCAAAGCCCGCGGTCGCGCACCGGACTCCCGTGAGCGCGAGCGGGTCCAGCCCGCCCGGTCCCGTCCACGCCCCGCCCTCATCCAGGAGGCAATGCGCCATGCCCATCACACCCAATCAGGGGTCCAGCGCCGGCGGACAGACCGTCGTCATCACCGGCAGCAACCTCGGCGGTGCCACGGCCGTGCACTTCGGCGGCAAACTGGCCACCATCACCGCAGCGGCCGGTCGGCGCACGGCCGGGACCACCACACGCCCTCGCCGTGCGTCAGCCGGGGCAGGTCCCGCTCGAAACCGTGCACCCGGCGTACCGGGATCTCGCCCCGCAGCAGCCACCCCGTGGCACCGTCCACGCTCTCGCCGATGTCCGCCTCGGCGGCGGCGAGGCGGGCGGTGACCCCGGCGAGCGTCTCGGCCGGAAGCTCCAGCTCGAAGGCGTGGTACGGCTCGTAGATCCGCCACCCCGCCCGCTCCAGGGCCTCCCCGAGCACCACCGGGGTGACGTCGCGGAAGTCGCCCGCGGTGCTCACCGGGCCGATGAACCCGGAGCGGACGAGGACGACCCGGCAGTCGGTCACCGAGCGCCCGCGGGGCCCGTGGAAGAGCGTCTCGTACACGGTCTCCTCGATCGCGTTGTGGAACGCTCGGGGCAGCGCGCCCAGTTCGGTCTCGTAGCCGAAGACCACCCCGGCGCCGCGCTCGGTGGGCTCCACGCGCAGCCCGACGGTCGCCCACGGCCCGGTGTGGCCGACCCGGGCGATCTCGCGGGCGGCCTCGCCGACCCCCGAGGGGCGCTCGACCAGTACGGGACGGCTCGGTTCGAAGTCCGCCTCGATGCCGTAGTCCTGGACCAGCGTGGCCGCGATGATCTCCTTCTGCACCTCGCCGTACAGCAGCACCGAGGTGGCCCCGCCCGGCATCGCCCGCGCGTGGATCAGCGGATCCTGGTCGGCCAGGTCCAGCAGCGCGGTGTGCAGCCGGGACGCGGCCGCGGTGCCGGGCTCGCGGGCGCGGACGAGGGTCTGGAGGCTGGGTGCGGCGAAGTGCCGACGGTCCGACGGTGCGCCGTGGGCGGGCCCGAGCCGGTCGCCGACGCGGACCCCGGGCAGACCCTTGATCCTCGCGATGTTCCCGGCGGTCAGCGGCCCCCGCGCGGTCCCCGCGTCTCCGATGACCTCCAGCGCGGTGATCTGCCCGGTGTGCTCGGTCAGGGCGCCGCCGGGCTCGCGGCGGTGCAGGGTCACCCGCTGCCGCAGCGTCACCTCGCCGGAGAACAGCCGCAGATACGCCGTACGGCCACCCCGGGCGCCGCCACGAGCGCCTGTGCCGCCTCCGCCGCCTCCGCCGCGCTCCACGGCGAAGACCGTGCCGCGCGGCTCCGCGCCGCCCGGCGCGGGCGGCACCAGCCGCGCCACCCCCTCGACCAGTGCCCCGACGCCCTGGCCGCTGAGCGCCGAGCCGAAGAAGACCGGATGCGCCAGCCCCTCCGCCGTACGGGCCGCGAGCGCCGCCCCCACCTCCTCGGCCGAGGGGAGCGGACCGTCCACGACCCGCGCGAGCATCGCGTCATCGGTCTCGGCCAGCACCTCGGCCGCCTCGGCGCGCACCTCCGGATCGTCCAGGGAGCGCGGCCGGACGCGGGCGTTCCGCGTGCCCAGGTCCCGTACCGCCGTCAGCGGGACGAGATGCGGGGCCAGGGCGCGCCGGATGTCGGCGAGCAGCCCCTCGTCGCGGGCGCCCGCACGGTCGATCTTGTTGATGAAGAGCAGCACCGGGAGCCGCAGCCGCCGCAGGGTCTTCATCAGCACCCTGGTCTGCGCCTGGACCCCCTCGACGGCGGACAGCACGAGCACCGCGCCGTCGAGCACCCCGAGGGCGCGCTCGACCTCGGCGATGAAGTCGGAGTGGCCCGGGGTGTCGATCAGGTTGATCTGGGTGTCCCCGGCGGTGAGGGACGCGACCGCGGTCCGCACGGTGATACCGCGCTGCCGCTCGATCTCGCCGGTGTCGGTCTGGGTGTCCCCGGCGTCGACGCTGCCGAGCCGGTCGATCACCCCGGCGTCGTAGAGCAGCCGCTCGGTCAGGCTGGTCTTACCGGCGTCGACATGGGCGAGCACACCGATGTTGAGGGTCCGTGAGACCCGTGGAGAGCTGGGCATGGATGCTGAGGTCCTCGAAAACGGTCGTCCGGTGGGGGCGCTGAGTCGTTCCGAGGAATCGGCGCATCGGTTGCTCCTGTTCGTGGAGGTGAGGTCGCGGACATCCTGGACACGGGGACGGGCGGAGGCAACCGAATTACGGGCGGCCCGTCACCGCGTGACCGATCGGCCCGACCTGAGGGAAGCGCGATCGGCTCGTAGAAAGCGCTGTCACGCCTCTCGACAACGCCCGCCGCTGCCCCGACGCTTCGTAAGCGACGGGGACCGGTGCGGCGGAGGGGACTGACGATGCGGCGCAGAACGCTTCTGGCGGCGGCGGGCACCACGGTGTTCGGGACCGCGCTCACGACGGGCACCGCCTGGGCCGACGAGACCATCGGCGTCGACCCGGGCACCGACCACGGGGCCTGGGAGGGCTGGGGCACCTCGCTCGCCTGGTGGGCCAATCTCTTCGGGCAGCGGGACGACTTCGCCGATCTCTTCTTCACCACCAAGTCGGTGGGCTACGGCGGCCGGTCGCTGCCCGGTCTCGGGCTGAACATCGCCCGCTACAACCTGGGCGGCTGCGCCTGGACCAGTGTGGGCGGCGCGTCCATGCTGGCCTCGCCCAACATCCCCCGGTTCAAGCAGATCGAGGGCTACTGGCACGACTGGAACAGCGAGGACCCCGCCTCCGCGGCCTGGCACTGGAACGCCGACGCGGTCCAGCGGGCGGCGCTGGCCAAGGCCGTCCAGCGGGGCGCCGTCAGCGAGTTGTTCTCCAACTCGCCCATGTGGTGGATGTGCCTCAACCACAACCCGTCCGGCGCGGCGGACGGCGGCAACAACCTCCAGTCCTGGAACTACCGCCAGTTCGCGCTCTACCTCGCCACCACCGCCCGCTACGCCCAGGACCACTGGGGCGTCCGCTTCGCCACCGTCGAGGCGTTCAACGAACCGTCGTCGGCGTGGTGGAAGGCGGACGGCACCCAGGAGGGCTGTCACATCGACGCGGCGGTCCAGCGGACCGTCCTCGGCCACCTCCGCGCCGAGCTGGACGCGCGCGGGCTGAGCGGCACCCGGATCTCGGCGTCGGACGAGACCAGCTATGACCTGGCCCGCACCACCTGGAGTTCGTTCGACACCGCCACCCGCGCCCTGGTCGACCAGGTCAATGTCCACGGCTACCAGGGCTCGGGCGGCCGCCGCGATCTGCTGTACGCGGATGTGCGCGCGGCGGGCAAGAAGCTGTGGAACTCCGAGACCGGCGACAAGGACGGCACCGGCCTCACCCTGGCCACCAACCTCTGCCTGGACTTCCACTGGCTGCACCCCACCGCGTGGTGTTACTGGCAGGTCATGGACCCCAGCGCCGGCTGGGCGCTGATCCACTACGACCCGGCCACCGCCCAGCCCGGCGCCGTGCAGACCAAGTACTACGTGCTGGCGCAGTTCACCCGCCACATCCGCCCCGGGATGCGGATCCTGGAGACCGGCTCGGACCACGCGGTCGCCGCGTACGACCCGGGCGCGCGGCGGCTCGTGCTCGTCGCCGTCAACCCCGGTGCCGCGCAGACGCTGACCTTCGACCTGTCCCGCTTCGGCCGGGTCACCGGGGGCACGGGCGGGCTGGTGCCGCGCTGGTCCACCCAGACCTCGGGCACCGGCGATCTGTACACCGCGCGCCAGGACACGGCGCTCGACGGCAAGCGGCTGAGCGTTCCGTTCGCCGAGAAGTCGGTGCAGACGTTCCAGATCGACGGGGTGACCGAGTGAGCCGACGGTAAGGGCGCGCGGTTACGCGGCGAGGTGACGGACGATCCGGCGCAGCTGCTCCTCCCACCGCTCGCGGAACTCCGGCGAGTCCGGCTCGAGGCCGAAGATCTGGCGGACGGCGTGCGGCATGGTGGCCGGCGCGGAGACCATGGCGTAGCACATCAGCAGCACGGCGGCCGGGTCGAGGTCGTCCGCCAGCTCGCCCGCCGCCTGCCGACGCCGCATGTCGGACAGGTCCTCGCGCGGCTCGTCCCCCACCTCGCCGGTCAGCGCCTGCCAGATGGCCAGCCGGATGCCGCGGGGGTCGTCGAACGCCTCCCGGAGGTAGCGGACGACCAGCTCCTCGAAGGGGACCGTGGGGTCGTTGAAGGTCGCCTCGCGCCGCAGCCACTCGCGGCCCAGCTCCCGGTAGAGGCCCTCCTTGCCGCCGAAGTAGTAGGTGATCAGCTGCTTGTTGAGGCCCGCGCGGTCCGCGATGTCCTGGACGCGCGCCCCCGCGAACCCCTTCTCGGAGAACTCGTCCATGGCCGCCTCCAGCAGCAGCCGCCGGGAGCGCTCCGGGCACTGCTTGCGCTCCTCGGGCGTGGGGGCGCGGCGGGGCCTCTTGGGCGTCCCCTGCATCGTCGTCATCTCCTCTTCCTCGGCCCGGACAGGCTAGCCGGGGGTACCCGCCATGCTCTCATCCAACTGTTTGACAAGTTCATCCGTTTGGATGAACCTGGCTGCGGTCAGGTAGGGATCGCAGGACACGCAAGGAGATCGATCATGTTCGTGGTGACCGGAGCCACCGGAAACGTCGGCAGCCATGTGGTGAAGCACCTGGCCGACGCGGGCGCCGAGGTGCTCGCGCTCACCCGCGACCCCGAGGCGGCCCGGCTGCCGGAGGGCGTGCGGGCGGCCCGCACCGATGAGCTGCCCCTGGACGGTGCCACGGCGCTGTTCCTCAACCCCGCGGTGGTGTGGCAGGTCGGGACCGAGAAGATCCTTGAGCGGGCCAAGGAGGGCGGGGTACGGCGGATCGTGATGCTCTCCTCGTCCTCCGTCCTGGACGATGTCGATCCGCAGCGGAACCCGATCGGCGCCCGCCACCGCGCGCTGGAGGCCGAGGTCGAGGCCACGGGTCTCGAGTGGACGTTCGTCCGCCCGGGCGCCTTCGCCGCGAACGCGATGCAGTGGGTGGACCAGATCAAGGCCGGGGACGTGGTGTACGGGGCGTACGCCGGGGCGCAGATGGCCCCCATCCACGAGGCCGACATGGGCGCGGTCTCCGCCCGTGCCCTGCTCGCCGACGACCTGGTCGGCAAGGCGCCCGAGCTGACCGGACCCGAGTCGCTGAGCTTCGCCGACCAGGTGCGCGTCATCGGTGAGGTCATCGGCCGGCCGCTGCGGTACGAGGAGATCCCGCACGAGGCGGCGCGGGAGCGGATGTCCGGCGGGTTCCTCACGCCGGAGATGGCGGACTCGCTGCTGCGGGTCTTCGCGGAGCTGGTGGACCGGCCGCAGGCGATCTCGCCGGAGGTGGAGCGCATCACGGGCCGCCCCGGGCGGACGTTCGCCCAGTGGGTGGAGGACCACGTGGCCGCCTTCCGCTGAGGCGCTGCCCGCGCCGTGGCGCGGGTGCGCACCGGGGCGGGGCCGGGGCCGGGTGGCCGAGCCCAGAGGTGAGGCGGCGCCCGCACTCTCGGGGGGAGCGGCGTCCTCGTTCTCCGGGGAGCGGCGTCCTCGCTCTCCGGGGAGGAGCGGGCGCTGGTCGGCTGACCGCGGGGCGCCTGCGGCGGGCCTTCCCCTACCCGCCCCTTCCCGAACCATGGGGCTCCGCCCCTGGACCCCGGACGCCCTTCGGGCGTGTCCTCAATCGCCGGACGGGCTGGAATCAGCCCGTCCAGGGGGGCACCTCCCAGCGGTAGCTGGGGGAGATTGAGGGGCGGGGTCCGGGGCGGAGCCCCGGTTGTGGGAAGGGGCGGGTAGGGGACAGCCCGCCGCAGGCGCGCTGTCCCAGGGGCGGGGCCTGGGAGTCGCGGTACGCGGGACCTCGGCCGGACACCACCTCGGGCGAGGCGACACCGGCAGCAGCTCGGCCGGTGCGCCGGTCGGCGGGGCGGCGCCGGGGGAGGGCCCGTACCCCTGGACGGCGCGCGGAACGTTCCACGCCGGGCGGTGCGCGCTCGCCGGTACCAGGGCCGCCTCCAGGCACGGGCCTCCCACCGGGGAGAGGCCCGCGTCAGGAGGCGGTCCGCGTGCCGCGCTTGCCCGTCTGCTTCTTCGCGGTGGTCTTCTTGGCCGCGGTCTTCTTCGCCGCGGCCTTCTTCGTGCCCGTCTGCTTCTTCCCGGCGGCCTTCCCCGCGGGCTCCTCCTCCGCGGCCTTGGCGGCCTTCGCCGTCTTCGTCCCGCCTCTCTTCGAAGCCGTCTTCTTCTCGGCCGCGGGCGCCTTCTTCGCCGGCGCGGCCTTCTTCGCCGGGGCCTTCTTGCGGCCGCGCAGCTCGTGGACCGTCGCCTCCGCCTCCTCCTCGGCCTCGCCCTCCCCGGCCCCCTCGCCCCGGGCCTCCTTGGCGCTGCGGACGCTCTCCTTCAGTGCCGCCATCAGGTCGACCACCTGCGCGCCCGCGGGCCGCTCACCGGGCTCGGCGGTGGGCGTGGCGCCGGACATCTTCGCCGCCACCAGCTCCTCCAGCGCCTCGTGGTACTCGTCGCGCAGATCGTTCAGATCCACCTCTCCGAGCGTCTCCATCAGGGTGTCCGCGAGGTCCAGTTCCGCCGGCTTCACGGTCACCTTCTCCTTGGGGGCCACCCCCGCGGGCTCGCGCACCTCGTCCGGCCAGAGCAGCCGGTGCAGCGCGATCGTGTCGCCCACGACGCGGAGCATCCCCAGCCGCTCGCGGCCGCGGTGGGCGTATTTGGCGATGGCGACCTTCTCGCTGCGCTTGAGCGCCTCGCGCAGCAGGGTGTACGGCTTGGCCCCGGCGGCGCCGGTGGTGCCCAGGTAGTAGGCGTCGCCCATCTGGAGCGGATCGATCTCGGAGGCGGAGATGAACGCCTCGATCTCCAGGGTGTGGGTGGTGGGCAGCGGAAGGGCCGCGAGGTCCTCCTCGGTGATCGGGACCAGCGCGCCGTCCGCGTCCTCGTACGCCCGCCCGATCTCGCTCGACTCGACCGGCTTGTCCTCGAGCTCGCAGACCTTGCGGTAGCGGATGCGGCCGCTGTCGCGGGTGTGGATCTGCCGGAACGAGATCGAGTGGTCCTCGGTGGCCGGATAGATCTTGATCGGAATGCTCACCAGCCCGAAGGAAATGTTCCCATTCCAGATAGATCGCATGCTTGATCCCTTTCGTGAGATTCTTATCGTATGTCCCCGATCGCGGAGGTGGAGGGGCGGCGGATCACGCTCAGGAACCTCGACAAGGTCATCCATCCGGCCACCGGCACCACCAAGGGCGAGCTGCTGCACTACCTGGCGTCGACCGCGGACGCGCTCCTCGGCCATCTGCGCGGGCGGCCACTGGCGTTCCTGCGCTACCCGGACGGCCCCGACGGCCAGAAGTTCTTCACCAAGAACCCGCCTCCGGGCACGCCTTCCTGGGTGACGACGGCCGAGGTCACCCGCCATAAGGGGGAGACCGCGCGGCAGGTGGTGATCCAGGACCTGCCCTCGCTGATGTGGTCGGCCAACCTCGTGGTGGAGCTCCACACCCCGATGTGGCGGATCGACCAGGGCGTGGGCATCGCCGACCGGCTCGTCTTCGACCTCGACCCCGGGCCGCCCGCCACGATCGTGGACTGCCGAGTCGTCGCCGTATGGCTGCGCGAACGGCTGGCCGACGACGGCCTTACGGCGTACGCGAAGACCAGTGGCTCCAAGGGGCTGCATCTGCTGGTGCCGGTGGAGCCGACCCCCTCCCGGCAGACCACCGCCTACGCCAGACGGCTGGCCCTGGAGGCCGCGAACGCCCTGCCGGACCTGGTCATCCGCAAGATGACCCGCTCGCTGCGGCCGGGGAAGGTGTACGTGGACTTCAGCCAGAACGCGGCCGCGAAGACCACCGCCGCCCCGTACACCCCCCGCGCCGTTCCCGAACCGGCCGTCTCCGCGCCCGTCACCTGGGAGGAAGTCGAGGCGTGCGGCGACCCGGCGGCGCTGTCCTTCCTGATCGACGACATCCCCGCGCGGCTCGACCGCCACGGGGACCTGCTGGCCCCACTGCTGGACCCGGCGGAGGCGTGCCCGCTGCCGACGGGTGGGACCGACGTCGAGGAGGACGAGGACAACGGCCAAGGCGACGACGAAGGCGCGGCCGACCCATGACGTCGTCCTCGCATGAGCCGCCCCTTCAGCCGCCCGTCGAGGTGGCGCTGGCCCGCGTCGTCCCGATCCTGCCCACCGCCCCGCCCGGACGGCGGCTGGCGTACGAGCCCAAGTTCGACGGCCATCGGCTGCTGATCTTCCGGCTGGGGGACGCCGTAAGGATGCAGGCCCGCTCCGGCCGCATCGTCACCCGCGCCTTCCCCGACCTGGCGGCCGCCGCGCGGCCGCTGCCGCCCGGCACGGTCCTCGACGGCGAGGTGGTGGTGTGGGCGGGCGGCCGTACGGACTTCGCCGCCGTCCAGAAGCGCGCCTTCGCCGCGTCCGAGTCCCGGGCGGGGAGGCTCGCCCGGGAACTGCCCGCCTCCTACGCCGCCTTCGACCTGCTCGCGATCGGCGCGGAGGATCTGCGGCCGCTCCCGTACGAACAGCGCCGCGCCCGGCTGCTGGCGCTCCTCGAACCGCTCGGCCCACCGCTCCAGGCTGTGCCGATGACGACCGATCCGGAGCTCGCCGCCACCTGGTACGAGTCGCTCCTGGAGATCGGTATCGAGGGCCTGGTCATCAAGGAGCTGGACCAGCCCTACCGGCCGGGCCGCCACTGGCGGAAGGTGCGCCATTCGGAGACCCGTGACGCCGTCGTCGTCGGCGTCGTCGGTCCCCGCCTCCGCCCGCGCGCCCTCGCGCTGGTGCTCCCCGGCGACGACGTGCCGTTGATCTCCGCCCCGCTCTCCACGGCCGTCCGCGCCCAGCTCGGCACGGCCCTGCGCGACCTGCCCGACCCCCAGCCCCCGCCCGCCGAACTCCCCACCGCCCTGGACCGGGTCGGCGCCGAGATCGCCTACCGCCCCATCGCCCCGGACCTGACCGTCGAGGTCCGCCAGGAAGGCACGGTCCGCCACGCGGCCACGAGAGTCATGCGCCTGCGCGTCCCCGACTGATCACCCCGCCCCGCCCCCGTGCCCCGTGCGCCCCGGCCGTGCGACGATGCGCGGATGCGGGTGACGGTCGTGGGCAGCGGTGACGCGTTCGGCTCGGGCGGGCGGTTCCAGACGTGCCTGGCGGTGGCCCCCGACCCGGCCGACCCGCCCCACGTCCTGGTGGACTGCGGAGCGACCAGTCTGACGGCGATGCGTCAGCAGGGGATCGAGGCCAACGACATCGACACGGTCCTGGTCACCCATCTGCACGGTGACCACTTCGGCGGTCTGCCGTTCCTCGTCCTCGACGGGCAGTTCCGGCACCGCACCCGTGATCTGACCGTGGTCGGCCCGCCCGGGACCGGTGACCGGCTGACGCGGGCGATGGAAACGCTGTTCCCCGGCTCGAGCGGGCTGCGACGGCGCTTCGACGTCCACGTGATGGAGCACGCCGACCGGTGTCCCAGGGAACTGGGACCCCTGCGGGCGACCCCCTTCGAGGTGCGGCACGCCTCCGGGGCTCCCGCCTACGCGCTACGGGTGGAGGGGCCGAGCGGAGCGATCGCCTACTCGGGCGACACCGAGTGGACCGATGCCCTGCTCGACGCGGCGGACGGCGCCGGGCTGTTCCTGTGCGAGGGCTACAGCCCGCGCCCCATCCGCTGGCATCTCGACCTCGACACGCTCGCGCGCCACCGTGACCGCTTCACCTGCCGACGGCTGCTGCTCACCCACCTGTCCCCGACGGCGCTGGCCGAGGACCTGAGCGGCTGGGACGTCGCCCACGACGGGCTGCGCGTCGAGCTGTGACCGCCGCGGCCCCGGCCGGAGCCGGCTGGGAACGCTGGAGTCGGCAGGGAGCGCCCGGAGCCGGCTGGGAGCGCCTGGAGCCGGCTGGGAGCGCCTGGAGCCGGCTGGGAGCGCCTGGAGCCGGCTGGGAGCGCCCGGAGTCGGCAGGGAACGCCCGGATCCACCCGCTCCTACGGGCCACCCGGCGGGCCCGCCGGGTCCGGAGGCCCCGTCACCACCGCCGTCACCCGGCTGCCCGGGGCCAGTCCGCCCCGCTCCACCAGCCCGTAGACGCCCCACAGCAGCTTCGCCACGTACCGCCGCTCCAGCCGGACCCCGTGCCGCTCCTCGAACCCGGTCGCGAACGCCTCCAGCTCCGCCGGGACCCGTCCGTAGCCGCCGCCGTGGTAGCCGTGTTCGATCCGCCAGTCGCCGAACGCCCGCCCCCAGCCCCGCTCGTGCAGCCGCGCGACCTCGCCCTCCAGGTAGCCTTCCGCCCCCTTCAGGACGGCGAACCCCACCGCCCGCGCACCGGCCGGGAGCGCGGCCGCGATCCCGGCCAGCGTGCCGCCCGTGCCGACGGCGCAGCACACCACATCGCCCGGCCCCAGGTCGGGCAGCTCCGCGACGAGCTCCGCCGCCCCGCGCGCCGCCAGAACGTTCGTACCGCCCTCCGGCAGCACCCAGCAGCGCCCCCACCGCTCCTCCAGTCCCCGCAGGGTGCCCGGGTCGTCCTCGCTCAGGCCGCGCAGCGTCTCGCGGTAGGCGGAGCGGGTGACGAAGGCCAGCTCCATGCCGTGGTCCTCGGCCCGCGCCAGCGACCAGTTGCGCGGTGCGTCGGCCAGCTCATCGCCCCGGATGACCCCGACCGTCGACAGCCCGTACGCGGCCCCCGCCGCCGCCACCGCGCGAATGTGGTTGGAGTACGCACCGCCGAAGGTGAGCAGCCGGGTGTGACCGCGCTCGACGGCCGCGCGCAGATTCGGGGTGAGCTTGCGCCACTTGTTGCCCGGCACCAGTGGGTGGATCAGATCGTCCCGCTTCAGCCGCAGCGCCACGCCCCGGTCGGCGAGCCACGGGTCGGTCACGTCCCGCACGGGGGACGGCAGCCGGGGCCGTATCGGGGGCGCGGTGTCCAGCGGGCGTCTCACCCGTCCATTCTCACCGCTGACCCGTTCAGGCCGGGGCGCGGCCTCAAGGCCGCGATCGGCGGCCGCCGACGGCCGGTCGGGACACCGGCCGTCGGCGAGTGGTCGTCCCGTGGTGTCACAGCTCCACGATGACGGCACCCAGATGGCGCCCCTCGGTCAGCTCGCGGAGCGCCCGGGGCGCCTGCTCGATGCCGCGCAGCCGGGCGTGCGGGAAGGAGAGGGCGCCCGTGCGCAGGCCCTCGGCGAAGCGGCGGTTCCACTGGGGGATCAGGTCCAGGTGGTCGTAGAGGGCGATACCCCGCAGGGTGATGCTGCGGGAGAGCAGCGAGAGCGTGTCGATCTCGGTCTTGGCGGCATGCGTGGTGTCCGCGCCGAGCTGGCTGGCCAGCGCGCCCACGATGGCGATCCGGGCGCCCCTGTTGGCGACGGCGATGGCCGCCGTGAGCTGCTCGCCGCCCACATTGTCGAAGACCGCGTCGACGCCGTCGGGGGCGGCCTCGCGGAGCTGGTCCTCGACGGGGCCCGCGCCGCGGATGACCACCGCGTCATAGCCCAGTTCGCCCATCAGCCGGTCGGCCTTCGCCTGCGAGCCGGTGCTCCCGATGACCCGGGCCGCGCCGAACTGCCGAGCGATCTGGCCCGCCAGGGAGCCCACGCCGCCGGCCGCCCCCGTGACGAACACCGTGTCGCCGGACCGCACTTCGGCGCCGCGCTCGATGCCCATCAGGGCGGTGGGGCCCTGGGAGAGATAGGCGGCCGGGTCGGGCATCAGGCCCGGTTCGAGGCGGTGTGCCTGATCCGCGTCGAGCAGCGCGTACTCGCGCCAGCCGAGCCGGTGTTCCACCAGGTCGCCGGGGGTGAGCTCGGTGCCGGGGGCGGCTACGACCTCGCCGACCGCCGGGCCGTTCAGCGGTGCCCCGATCTCGAAGGAGGGCATCGGCACGTCCGTGTTCTCGTCCATCAGCGTGCGCATCACGGCGGCGACGGCCATATGGGTGTTGCGCACGAGGACCTGGCCCGGTCCTGGCTCGGGGACCGGCACCTCCGCGATCTCGAAGAGGTCATCCTTGACCGGTCCGTCGGGACGGGCCGCCAGCCGGACTTCGCGGTGCGTGTGCTTCGTCATGGACCCCAACCAAACGTGAGGCATGCGGCAAGGTCAACCGGACCCGACGCGTCGGAAAAATTTGACGCGTCGGAGATCTCCGACGTAATCTCCGAGCCGTGCCCACAGACGTCTTCAGCGCGCTCGCCAACCCCGTGCGCCGCAAGCTGCTCGACTGCCTCCGGGACGGCCCCCGCGCCGTCAACGACCTCGCGGGCGAGTTCGAGCTGAGCAGACCGGCGATCTCGGAACACCTCCAGGTGCTCCGGCAGGCCCGGCTCGTACGGGAGGAGCCGCGGGGGCGGCAGCGGTATTACCACCTGGAGCCGGATCCGCTCGCCGAGGTGCGGCAGTGGCTGCACCCCTTCGAGCACTACTGGCGCGCCCGGCTCCACGCGCTGCGCGACGTCCTCGACGAGGAGAACCCATGACCGAGCCCGATGCCATCCACTGCGACCAGTTCCTGCCCCACCCTCCGGCCGTCGTGTGGCAGGCCCTCACCGATCCGCGGCTGCACGCGCGGTGGTGGGCCGCGGGCGATGTGCGGGCGGAGGTCGGCCACCGCTTCACGCTCGACATGGGGTCCTGGGGGGAGCAGCCCTGCGAGGTGATCGCCGTCGAGCCGGAGCGGCTGCTGAGCTACCGGTTCGCCGAGACCACGCTCGACACCACCATCACCTGGCGCCTCGAACCGGAGGGCGCCGGCACCCGGCTCCTCCTCGAGCACGCCGGGTTCGACCTCGACTCCCCGCTGGGCAGGAAGGCGCTCGACGGCATGGGCCGCGGCTGGCCCTCGGTCCTGCGCCGCCTCGCCACGGTCCTCGCCGAACCGGCGGGCCCCGCGGAATGAGCGCCGGGCGTCACGAGAAGCGCGCTATCGCCGTCATCGTCGGCCGCAGATTCCGAACCGCGGGCAGCCACCGCATCAGCGGCGCCAGCGCCCCGTAGTAGAACCCCCGCCCGCGCGGCGGCGGCACCTCGCGCACGTCCGTGATCGCCGGATGGGCCGTCCGCACCTTCGGCAGCTCACCCGCGTCCATGCCCCACGGCATGGGCGGCGGGCTGTAGCCCCGCGCGGTGCGCATCTCGCCGCGCATCGTGCGGGCGCTGAACCACCGCGGCACCGCGTCGAAGACCAGCGCCCCGCCCCGGAACCGCTCGGCGCACCCCGCGATCAGGTCCTTCACCTCGGTCGGCCGCAGATACATCAGCAGCCCCTGCGCGGTGATCAGCACCCCGCGCGCCGGATCGACCTCGTCCCGCCAGGACAGGTCGAGCGCCGAGCGGGCGAGGGTGCGCCGCCGCTCCTCGTCCGGCAGCAGCGCCCGCCGCACCTCGGCGGTCTCCGGCAGCTCCACGCACAGCCAGCGCGCCCGCCCGTTGTCCACCCGCCAGAACTGCGTCTCCAGACCCTCGGCGAGCGTGACGACCGTGCCGTCCGGATGCTCGTCGAGGAAGGCCCGTACGGCGGTGTCGAAGGTGCGGACCCGCAGCGCGTGGCCCTGAGCCAGCAGCGGTCTTGGCGCCCCGAAGGTCTCCTCGAAGGGGTAGTCGACGCGGTCGACCAGCTCCACGGCCTTGGGGTCGTCCAGCACGGGCCGCGCCCGCCGGGCCTCGGCGGCCCGCATGTAGAGGTTCCACAGCAGGGTCTCGGGCACCCCGCTCAGCTCGACGCGCCGACCGCCCTTGCCGTCCCTCGTGCCGTCCCCGTCCCCGTCCCTGTTCCCGTTCCCGTCCGGTCCGGCGTCCGCCATGGCGTCGTCACTCCTCGCACGCGCGTCCCTCGGCGTTTCCCCCACCGCTTCCATCGCCTCCACCGCCATTCAACCTCACCCGATCCCTCATCCGGAACGGCGAACGCCCCGGCCCCCGGACGAATCCGGGGCCGGGGCGTTCAGGCGGCGGGGTGGTCCTTCAACCCGCCTCGGCCGGAACCGGGCCGATCGCCCGGCCCGCCCACTCGGGGGCCTTCTCGACCAGATCCGTCAGCCGCTCCCGCACCTCATCGGGGAACGGGGCCGAGCGGCTCTCCTTCTGGTCGATGTGGAGCGCGAGCAGCTCGGTCGTGGCCACGGGGGCGCCGTCCGGCTCGCCCACGTGCATCTCGTGGGTGAACCGGACCTTCTTCTCGTCCACGCCGATGACGCGCGTACGGATGGTGAGTTCGGCGCCCTCCTCGACCTCGTTCAGATACCGGATGTGCGACTCCACGGTGTAGAGGGAGCAGCCGGTCTTGGCGCGGTAGGCGGAGTCGAGCCCGGTCTCCACCATCATCTCGTCGGTGCTGTGGCCGAAGACGAGGACGTAGAACGCCTCGCTCATATGGCCGTTGTAGTCGATCCACTCGGGACGTACGGTCTGCCGGTAGTCGGGGAGCGTGGTGCTCACTTCTCGTCTCCCATGGTGCTGGTGGGGGTATGTGCGATGCCGTCCGTCCCCTCGGTGCGCTGCCGCGGCAGTCGGCCAGTCGCCCGCAGGACGTCGATGACGCCCTGGTCCCGCTCCGCGACGAGCTGCGCGATGGTACGGCTGCCCGCCGCCTCGTCACAGCCGTCGACCATGGCCGCACGCAGCGTGTCGTCCAGCTCAGGCGCCTCGAGACGGGTCCACGGAGACTTCAACGAGGGTCCGAAGTGGTCGAGCATATGTCCCATGCCTCCGTCGCCGCCCGCCAGGGCGAACGTGAGGCAGGGACCCATGAACGCCCACCGCAG
Source organism: Streptomyces yongxingensis (assembly GCF_055597465.1). Taxonomy (NCBI): domain Bacteria; kingdom Bacillati; phylum Actinomycetota; class Actinomycetes; order Kitasatosporales; family Streptomycetaceae; genus Streptomyces; species Streptomyces yongxingensis. The sequence continues at coordinate 4,860,246 of NZ_CM145717.1, read as the reverse complement.
CCCGGGCCCCTCGGTGATGGAGTCGTCGATCTCCTTCACCGTGGCCTCACCGTTGGCCACCATGTGCAGCGCCTCCCGCCACAGCGCCTCCTGGAGCCGGTTGGCGATGAAGCCGGGCAGCTCGCGCTCCATGGTGATCACGGACTTGCCCGCCACCGTGTAGAAGCGCGAGGCCCACTCGACCGCCGCGGCGTCCGTCTGCTTCCCGCCGACGACCTCGACCAGCGGAATGAGATAGGGCGGGTTGAAGGGGTGGCCGACGACGAGGCGGCCGGGGTCGGCGGCCTCGGTCTGCATATCGGTCATCGGATAGCCGGAGGTGGAGGACGCGATGACGACACCGGGCGGGGCCGCCGCGTCGAGCCGGGCCAGCAGCGACCGCTTGAGCTCCAGCTTCTCGGGGGCGCTCTCCTGGACGAACCGCGCGTCGGCCACGGCCTCCTCGGCGGTCGCGGTGACGGTCAGCCGGTCGGGGGAGGCGCCGTCGGCGAGGCCGATCTGCTCCAGGGCGGGCCAGGCGGCTGCCACGAGGCGGCGCAGCTTCTCCTCGGCGTCGGGGGCCGGGTCCCAGGCGGTGACGTCGTAGCCGCGCGCCAGGAAGTGGGCGACCCAGCCGCCGCCGATGACTCCGGCGCCGACACAGGCGACGCGGCGTACCTCTTCGGGGGCGCAGGGGGATGAGGGCATGGCGGTCCTAAGGGTGTGAGGGGGGAGGAGAGAGGGGGAACCGGTGGGGGGATCAGGCGCGGGGCTTGAGGCCCAGCCGCTGCCGTGCCTCGTCCGGTGTGGCGACCTTCGCGCCCAGCAGCTCCGTGATCTGGACCGCGCGCTCGACGAGCTGGCCGTTGGTGGCCTTGACGCCCCGGCTGAGGTAGAGGTTGTCCTCCAGCCCGACCCGGACGTTCCCGCCGAGCAGGATGGACTGCGCCACCCACGGCATCTGCGTCCGGCCCAGCGCGAAGCTGGCCCACTGGGCGCCCTCGGGCAGCATGTTGACCATCGCCTGGAGCACGCCCGGATCGGCCGGGGCGCCCCACGGGATGCCCATGCAGAGCTGGAAGACGGTCGGGTCGTCCAGCAGCCCCTCGTCCAGCAGCTGCTTGGCGAACCACAGCTGCCCGGTGTCGAAGATCTCCAGCTCGGGGCGTACGCCCAGCTCCTGGATGCGCTTGGCGCCGGTGCGCAGCATGTCGGGGGTGGAGACGTAGAGGTTGCTGCCGTCGCCGAAGTTGAGCGAGCCGCAGTCCAGGGTGCAGATGTCGGGGAGCAGGTCCTCGATGTGGGGGAGCCGGTCCAGGCCGCTGACCAGGTCGGTGCCGGGGAGGTGGGTGAGCGGGTCCTCGGGGTCGATGACCAGGTCGCCGCCCATGCCCGCGGTGAGGTTGATGACGACGTCGGTGCCGGTCTCCTTGACCCGTTCCACGACCTCGCGGTAGAGCCGCGGATCGCGGGCGGGGGCGCCGGTCTCGGGGTCGCGTACGTGGATGTGGACCACGGCCGCCCCGGCCTCCGCGGCCTCGACGGCGGAGCGGGCTATCTGCTCGGGGGTGACGGGGACATGGGGGCTGCGGCCCACGGTGTCACCGGCGCCGGTCAGGGCACAGGTGATGATGACGCTGTCGTTCATGGGCATGGGCTTCTCTCCCTCTCTTTCGGTGCAACGCACTCTTGTGGTGCACCGCACTCTTGTGGTGCTTCGGCTACGGTCCGGGCCGGTCGGTCGGCCCGGCCGCATCGGCGCCGGACCGCCGTGCGGTCAATTCGGTGTCCACGTACGCGTTGCAGGCGATGTCCATGGCCTCGGCGCTCGTACCGCCCGCACCGGGCCCGGTGGCCAGCACCTGAATGGCGAGTCCGTCGATCAGCGCGGTCAGGCGCAGCGCGCTGAACTCCGGGTCGACGGCGCGGAAGACCCCCTGCTCGATACCGCGCCGGATCACCTCGGCCACGGTCTGCCGCCACTGCCGGTAGAAGTCGGCGTGCAGCCGCCCGATGGCCGTGGACCGCGCGGCCTCGGCCCACAGGTCCATCCACACCAGCCACTGCTGCCGCTGCCGCTCGGTGTGCGGGGTCTGGAGCGCGATGAGCTGCCGCAGCTCCTCGCGCGCGTCGTCGGCCTCGGCGATCCGGGCGGCGCGGCGCGCGGTGTCCTCGTCCATGCACCAGCGCACGGCGGCCTCGAGCAGCTCGGCGCGGCCCGGGAAGTGGTAGTGGATGGTGGCGGTGCTGGTGTCGCAGGCGGCGGCGATGTCGGCGACGCGTACGGCGTGGAAGCCGCGCTCGGCGATGAGCCGCACCGTCTCCCGCACGATCTGCAGCGGCCGCCCGCTGCCGGGGGGCGCGGCGGGCGCGGGCGGCCGCGGCGCCCCGGCCGCCCCGCCGGCCGCTCCATCGGCTCCGCCGTCCGCTCCGTCGGCCGTCGTGGTGCCGAGCAGCCATCCGGCGTCCACGTTCCCGGCGTCGGCGATCCGCGCCAGCTCGGCCACGGTGAAGCGCCGGCTCCCGCTGAGCGAACGCGAGAGCTTGGACGGGTCCATCACGACCCGCCGGGCGAATTCGCGCTGGGTACAACCGGCCTCGCCGATCACCTGACGTACGCGCTCCGCCACGTCGAACTGTTGCCGCATGGCCGACACCGTACGGACGCGTTGAGATAAGCGCAATGAATATGACAGCGGAGTGCCCACTTCCTCCCGGAATTTATGGGAATCTCACCCCGAGATTGCGATGCGGACTGACTGACGCATCAGTTGCGCTCGATGATGTTCGAACACTTCCGACTATGCTCACCGGGCGTGAGAACAGGAGAGATCGGGTGACATCGGGTGGGGACGGCGTACGGCTTATCGGCGGCCGCTACCAGCTGGGCAATCGGCTGGGACGAGGCGGTATGGGCACGGTCTGGCGCGCGTACGACCAGATGCTGGCGCGCGAGGTCGCTGCCAAGGAGCTGAACGTCGCGAGCGACGACCACGAGTACCACCGACGGCTGCGCCGGGCGCTGCGAGAGGCACGTACCGTCGCCCGGGTGCACCACCCGCATGTGGTGGGCGTCCATGACCTGGTCGAACACGACGACCGGCTGTGGATCGTGATGGAGCTGATCGACGGCCCCTCCCTGGCCCGCCGGATCGCGGACGACGGCCCCCTCACGCCCCGCCACACCGCCGCCCTCGGGCTGCAGCTGCTCGGCGCGCTGGAGGCCGTGCACGCCGCCGGGGCGCTGCACCGCGACGTCAAGCCCGCCAACGTCCTGCTGCGCCGGGACGGCGGCGCCGTCCTCACCGACTTCGGCATCGCCGCCCTGGAAGACGACGAGTCGCTCACCACCACCGGTGAACTCCTCGGCTCCATCGGCTACATGGCGCCCGAGCGGCTGACCGCGGAGGAGGTGGGCCCGCCGTCGGACCTGTGGTCGCTGGGCGCGACCCTGTCCGCGGTCGCCTCCGGCGTACCGCCCTTCCAGCGCCCCACCGGGGCCGCCGCGCTGCACGCGGTCACCTTCGCGGATCCGGTCATCCCGGAACGGGTCGGCCCCCTGCGGCCCGTCGTCGAGGCCCTGCTGAACAAGTCCCCGGGCGAGCGGCCGTCCGCCGCCACGGTCGGGGCCGCGCTGCGGCGCGTGGCGGACGGCGCGGAGGACCCGGGCCCACTGCCCCCGGCGGGAGCCCCGGGCGACTTCCCGGGAACCCCCACGGACGCGGCGGCCACCTCCACGAACGTGGCGGACCCCGCGACGCTGACCGCGACGCCCACGGTGACCGCGACCCCCGATCCGACAGCACCCCACACCCTCACCGGATCGCCCACCCTCGCCGGGAACCCCACCCTGGACCGGGAACCGACCGTCATCGACCAGGCGGCCGGGTCGCCACCCCCTCGACCGCGCGGCCGGGGCCGGGCCCGGACCTGGTGGTGGACGGCGGGCGCGGCACTCGCGGTGGCCGCCCTCGCCACCGCCCTCTTCTTCACCTTTGGGCCCCCGTCCGACGGCGACGGCGCTGGCGACGGCGACGCGGCGCGGCCTCCCGCCACCACCACCAGCAAGGTGACCGTGGACGCGGCCCGCGGCTGGCAGTCCGCGACGAGCACCCCGGTCCAGAAGGGCGACAAGGTGTCGGTCCGCTACACCAGCGGCACCTGGACCGTGGACTCCGCCAACCTGCCCTTCGTCGGCCCGGTCGGCCACACTGCCGCCGACGACGAATCCCTCCGTTTCGCCTGGCAGAACTGCAAGGTGAACTCCGCCGTCCCCTTCGGCACCCTCCTGGGCCGCTACCCCGGAAACCCCGGCAACCCCCACGCCGTACGCCGCGCCTGGCACTTCCAGGCCACCCGTCCGGGCACCCTGCAGCTCCGCGTCAACGACGGCGAGGGGTGCCTCGACGACAACAAGGGAGCCCTCACCGTCACCGTGCGGATCACTCACTGACCGGGCGGCGCGGCGCGCCCCAGCACGCGGTTCCGCGAAAAACCTGGACACCGCGGGCAACGGGCAGGCTCCGCCGACGCATCCTCCCGGGCGGTCCGGACAGCAACGGCCTGGACACCAGCACGGACAGGGAGCGTCACTTGGATACGGAGAAGAGGAAGAAGTCGCTCGCACGGCGACGTGTTCTGGCCCTGACGGGCGGAGCTCTCATCGCCGCGGGGTGCACACAGGGCGAACGGCGGCCCGCCGACGAGGCCAGTCACGACCCCGAGGCAAAGACCCCCGCCGACGGGCCGGACGGCGCGCTGGGAGCGAACTTCAACGAGGACCCCGACAGCGTGACCTTCGGCGAACTGCGTGAGCTCTCCGCGAGCTGGCTCCGGGGTTTCGTTCCGATGCCCGAGGTCACGGACGACGCCTCCCACCAGCGCGCCATCGCCAAGCTCCTGGACGCCCATCGCCTCGGCCACGGCACGGTGCTCTCGCTGAAGTTCCCGTACAACCACAAGCCGATACCCCGACCGGGCAGTTCGGCCATGGACGTGGAGCTCGCCCGGGTCGACAAGGTCCTGCACACCGTCCTCGACACCGTCGACGTCCTGGCCATCGGCAACGAGCCGTTCATCGAGAGCCTTGCCCAGGACCGCCGCTCGGGCGCGCTGAACGCGTTCTACGAGACGGTCGCCGAGCACATCATCGCGTACCGGAAGAAGCACTTCGGCTCGCGCTGCCGGACCCGCCTCCACATGGGGGCGCTCAACTACCTCGACAAGCCGGACAAGCGGACGCCGGCCACCGACCGCTGGCTGTCCTTCACCCGCCGGACCCCGGAGATCGAGGGCGTGGACATCCACCCCCATGTGTCCGCGCCGGAGAAGGTACAGCCCTACCTCGACTACATCCTGCCCCGCCTCCGCGACGGCCAGAAGTTCCTGGTCACCGAGTTCTCCCTGGTCCAGCTCTGGAAGCTGCACCTGAACGACACGATCCCCGCGCGCTTCGCCCGCCGCTACCGCCTTCCGGCGGACACCCCGGTATGGAAGGTGATCAGGGAAGCCATCGAGCACCCGTTCCCCGAGGAGAAGTGGCGCGACTTCCTCGCCATGAGCCCCTGGTTCGAGAACAACAAGCACTTCCTGCGGGACCAGGTGCGCCGCTTCCGCGACACCGGACGCCTCGCCGTGGCCACGTACGGAGTCACCCAAGGCGCCGCCATGACCCGGGACTTCGGCCCGGACAAGCACCCCTGGCTGCTGAACAGCCTCTACGCCAACCGCACCGTGGAGCGGGCCGATGACGGCTCACCGGCCCACAACTACGGCTTCTTCGACGACTTCCGCGCCCTCCAGCGGCCCCAGGACCACCGCCCGGCGCGGAACTGATCTCCCTCCGGGTCTCCCCTGTGCGTCACGCGGGAAGCGCGTTCAGCCAGTCGACCAGCAGCCGATTGACCTCTTCCGGGCGCTCCTGCTGGATCCAGTGGCCGCAGTCCTCGAGGACGTGCGAGCCGACGAGCCCGGGCAGCGTGCTCGGGTACGCCTTGATCGCGTCGCCCATCCAGGCGGTCGAGGCGTCCAGGGCGCCGCCGACGAACAGCGACGGCTGGGTGATGGGCGCGCCGTCGTACTCGGCCAGGTCCTCCCAGTCCCGGTCCATGTTGCGGTAGCGGTTCAGCCCTCCGCTCAGCCCGGTCCGCTCGAACTCACCGGCGTAGACATCCAGATCCCCCTCGCTCAGCCAGGCGGGCAGCCGCCCGGCGGGGAACCGCTCGCGCATCGTCCCGCCGCGCGTGATGAAGTGCGGGTCGGGCAGACCGGGCCCGGGCATGGTGTCGCCGGACAGCGCGGCGTAGATCCCCGCGAGCCAGCCGCGCACCTCCGGCTCGATCTCCGCCTCGGCCCGGCCCGGCTCCTGGAAGTAGGAGACGTAGAACTCCTCGTCCCCGCCCATCCCGGTGAAGATCTCGGAGGGCCGGGGGCCGCCGCGCGGGGTGTACGGCACGCTCAGCAGCCCGACCGCCCGGAACACATCCGGGTGCGACAGGGCGGAATTGGCGGCGATGGGCGAGCCCCAGTCGTGCCCGATCACCACGGCGGACTCCTCGCCGAGCGCCTCCACCACGGCGACGTTGTCCGCCACCAGCTCCCGCATCCGGTACGCGTCCACCGCCCCGGGCCGGGACGAGCGGCCGTACCCACGGACATCGACGGCGGCCACCCGGTACCCGGCCGCGGCCAGCGCGGGCAACTGGTGGCGCCATGAGTACCAGGACTCCGGAAAGCCGTGGACGAGCAGCACCAGCGGCCCGGTGCCCTGCTCCACCAGGTGGATCCGCCCGGCGGGTGAGGGCACCAGACGGTGGGTGAGGTCGGTGGTGGGCGGCGTCTGCGGCATGGTTCCCTCCCGGGTCGCGCTCGGCGTTCTCTGCGGCGGCCGATGGGTCCGAGGTTGCCGTGCCGTCCGTGGCTCGGACCACACCTGTTGCCAGTTCGGCAAATTCACTCCGGCCGCTCGCCGACGCGCCAGATGTGCGGGTTCACGACGTTACTTCCAGAATTGATCCCACGGTGAGTCTTCTCGTGGAGGTGAGGGCCGTGGCGACCTACATCACGCTGCTGAACTGGACCGAGCAGGGAGTGCGCGCCTACAAGGACACCACGCAGCGCACCGAGGACTTCGCCGCGGCGCTGGCCAAGCTCGGGGCGCGGCTCGTGGACACCTACTGGACGGACGGTCCTTACGACCTCGTGTGCATCGTCGAGGCCCCGGACGACGAGACCGCGACCGCGGCGTCGCTGCAGCTCAGCGCGTTGGGCAATGTCCGCACCACGACCCTGCGGGCCTTCGGACGGGAGGATATGGACCGCATCGTCGCCAAGGTCGCCGGCTGAGGCGGTGCGCACAGCAGGAGCGGTGCGCGGACGAAGACCGGTCCAGGAGGGGAGCCCTCCTGGACCAGCGCCGTGCCGCGGTGCGGTGAGGTGTCAGTCCTGGTGGACGACGTTCCTGCCCGGGCCCCCGGACAGGGTGTCCGTGCCGGGGCCGCCGTATGGCCTGGCCCGGAAAAGCCGGGCCAGGCCACCGAACCGACAACGACCTGGTGCTACTTCGTAGCGGGGCCGGACAGCTCCTTGCCGAAGGCGGCGTCGTTCGCCGGGGAGCCGAGATCGCCCGGCCCGATGAGGGCGGAGCCCTCGGCGGTGAGCCCGTCGGCGCCCGCGTACAGCAGGGCCACCGCGCCCGCGCCCTCGGTCCGGTTCGGGACCCCGACGGCCAGGTCGGGCTTGCCGTCGCCGTTGTAGTCGGCCGGCGAGATGGCGTCGCCGAACCAGTCGCCGCCCGTCATGTCGCCGGGGACGCCCTCGGTGTCGAGGGAGAAGGTCTGCGCCCCCGCGTCGGTCAGCCAGTCCTTGGTGCCCTTGAGCACCGTGATGGCACCGGCGTCGTTGTAGCCCCCGGGGGCCTCGGCGTCCGTGTCGCTGACGACGAGGTCGTCATGGCCGTCACCGTTGATGTCGGTGAGCCGGGCGGCGATGCCGTTCTGGGCCTTGCCCGTCCAGTTCACCGGGGTGCCGAGCCCCCCGGCGGTGCCCGGGTACGTCCGCAGGCGCGCGTCGTCCGGACCGTCCGTGAAGCCGGTGTCCGTGACGACGTCGTCCTTACCGTCGCCGTTGATGTCACCCACCACGGCCCGGTACGAGGCGAACGGCAGCGGCACGTCCTCGCCCAGCGAGGTGCTCTTCAGCCCCCTGGACGAGCCGGGCAGCACGCCGAGCGTGCCCTCGTCGGCGGGGTCGTCCTGGTAGGCGACGGTGACCAGGTCGGCGAACCCGTCCCCGTTGATGTCGCCGGAGGACAGGTGCTCTGTGCCCGCTCCGCCGCCGGGCGGGGTGACGCTGGTCATCTTCGGGGTGGCCGTCTCGCGCAGGTTCGCCGCGCCGTTCACGACCTGGACCTCGGTGCCGTCGGAGATGGCGATGTCGTCGCGGCCGTCGTGGTTGTAGTCGCCCACGGCGATCCTGTCGCCGAACAGCGCGTAGGCGGTGGCCTTGGGCGCGTGGAAGGCGATGGCGTCGCTGGAGAGGCCGTCCTTCGAGCCGAAGACGACCGTGACCGAACCGGCCCGCTTGGCGCTGCCGATGGCCTCGTAGTTCGCGGCGATGATCAGGTCGCCGTACCCGTCCCCGTCCACATCGCCGCGCACCACGGCCGAGCCGAAGTGGTCCCCGGCCTCGGGGGTCCCGGGAATCCCCGGGCTGGCCTGCGACAACGTGCCGTGCCGCCCGGTGTCGACCCCGGCCTTCGCCCCATAGGTCACACCCACGTAGCCCGACTTGGACTTCCCCGAAACGGTCCCGTCGGGCGCGCCCACGCCGAGGTCGGCATAGCCGTCGCCGTCGATATCGCCTGGTGTGGTCTTCCCTGCCGCGGCAGCCGTGGGGGAGGGCTGCTTCTGGTCGGTCCCGTCGCCGTTCGACACCACGGCGCCGGCCCCGGCGGCCACGGCGGCGGTCACGACGGCACCCACCGCCACGCCCACCACACCTCGGGTTCTATTGCGCACAAATCCTCCATGAGTAACGCATCGGTCGCCCTTGTGCCCCGACCGCCATCTGTCTCCCCCGGCGGCCGGAACGGAAGGGTCATGGAAGGAGAGCTGTCCGGAAGCTGAACGGTTGCATAATCAAAGGAAAACGAGACAGGGCCGTAATCAACGCTGGGCGCGGCTAACTCCGCTGCGGAACAGGGGACTTGAGGTCAAAGGCGGAGAAGCCGGACGCATGGCGGACGGCCGCCGCCGCCCGCGCCAACGAGATGCCCCGGCCGCGTCCGCCAAGGTCTGTCACTGACCGTGAGGACCCCCATGTCCCCCGGCCCGCGTGCGCCCCGCCCCGTACCGTCGCAATCTGGACGCATGAGCCGTCGGCGCCCGGCGAAAGGGGCCCCGTCGACCATGCCGAGGGCTCTCCCACCCCAGCCGGCCCACCCTGGAGGTCTCGCCATGTCGAGCAAGGAGTCGATGGCAGGCAGCGCCGAGAGCCAAGCGCGCTTGGCGGCGCTGAGCTCGGCGATCACCGTGCTGCAGTCGGCGAAACCGCCGTTCGTGCCGGAGGGCGCGGAGGGGATGACGATCCGCGTCGACTACCCTCCCGGCGACCCTGGCCTCCCCCCGCACCGGCACTCGGGCCCCGCTTTCGGCTACGTGCTGGAGGGCGAGATGCTCTTCGAGCTGGAAGGCGAGCCGGAGCGAGTGATCAGGGCGGGGGAGACGTTCTGGGAGCCGGGCGGCGACGTCATCCACTACCAGGACGGGAACAACCGGACGGACTCCTGGAGCCGCTTCGTCGTCACCATGTTGTGCGCGCCGGGCCGGCCCATGCTCACCCTGGTCGACGACGAGGAACTGGCCCGGCGCCAACACCTCCGGGCTCCCCGCCCGGGCGCGTGATCTCCCCCGACGCCGAAGCCGGACGTGAACCCGGGCGTCTGAGCCCTCGACGACTGCCGTCCCCACCAGCTCCTCAGTCGGCGCGGCCCGTCGCCGCCACGGTCACGCCCAGGCCGATCATCGCGAGGCCGCCCGCCCCGCCGACCATCGACAGACGCCGGTCCGAGCGGGCGAACCAGGAACGGGCCGCGGAGGCACCCAGGCCCCAGAGGGTGTCCGTGATGAGTCCGATGGTGATCGGGACCAGGCCCAGCACCATCATCTGCAGGGGCAGGTGGCCCGCCGAGTGGTTGACGAACTGCGGTAGCACCGCCGCGAAGAAGACGATGCCCTTCGGGTTCGTGACGCCGACGAAAATGCCGTCCAGGATCGTCCGCAGATCACCGCGCTGCGCACGGGCCGGGGCCGCCATGTCCGTCACGCGCATGTCCCCGCGGCGCCGGAACGCCTGCGCGCCCAGATAGACCAGATACGCCGCGCCTGCCAGCTTCACGCCCGTGAACACCGCCGCCGAGCTTGCCACCAGCGCGCCGAGGCCCCACGCCACGGCGATCACGAGCAGGTAGGAGCCGACGACGTTGCCGAGGACCGTCTCCAGGGCCGTGCGACGGCCGTATGCGAGGGCCCGGCCGACCACGAACAGCACACTCGGCCCCGGAATCACGATCACCAGTAGCGACATCGCCGCGAACGCGAGAACGCTCTCCGTGGACACCATATGTCCGTCCCTCCTGGACCGGCTCAGTACAGGAGGCATTCAAACAGAAGCCGGAACGTCCGCTCCAGACCCATCCGCGTCCCGGTATCTCGACGGCCACTGCCCCCGCACGCAGATCGCCCTAATTCACCCCGGCGGCGAGTTCGCCGAAAAGGCGGTTCGCCGTGGGCGAGTTGAATTGGCGTTCCAGTTCCGCTCGGGCGATCTGCTTGCGGAACTCTCCTTCGTAGGAAGCGTCACCGGCGTTGTGCATGACCTCAGTGATCCATGCCGCGTATGCCTGGTAGTTCCAGACATGGCGCAGACAGGTCTCCGAGTAGCCGGTGAGCAAGGCCGGATCGTCCTTCTGGATCCGGTCGATGACGGCGCGGGCGAACACTTCGGCGTCGTGGAGGGCGAGGTTGATTCCCTTCGCGCTCATCGGGGGGACAATGTGCGCCGCGTCTCCGAGCAGGTACAGCCTGCCGTGGCTCATGGGGCTGTACACCACACTCCGGAGCGGCAGGATTTGCTTGTGGATGACCGGGCCGGTCGCCACGGGGGTGCCGAAACGAGCTTCCAGCTCGCTCCAGACGCGCTCGTCCGGCCACTGCTCAAGGGTGTCGTCGGGCGCGCACTGGAGATAGAGACGACTGGCCGTCGTGCCACGGGGGATGATTCCCGCCAGGCCGCGGGAATGGATCGCCATGGCCGCGGGATCCGGCGTCACGTCGGCCAGGACGCTCAGCCAGGCGTACCCATAGTCGTAGGAGTAGCGAGTAAGGGCGTCGGCGGGGATGGATTCCCTGCTGACCCCGTGGTAGCCGTCGCAGCCGGCGATGTAGTCGCAGTTGATGACCCGTGACGCGCCGGCGGCGTCCCGGTAGCGGACTCGCGGCCGCGCGCCGCCGATGTCGTCCAGGGAGATGCCGACGGACTCGTAACGAAGGTCTCCGCCGTCCCGCAGGAAAGCGTCCGTGAGGTTCCGGACGAGGACCTGCTGAGGGCAGAACACCATATCCTTGATGTCGCCGTCTTCGTCCTCGAAGAAGTCGTGCGCGAACTCTTCTCCGTCCATCCGGAAGCTTATCTCCTCTTCCGGGGCGCCGGAACTCTCCACGACCTCTTCGAGCCCCCACGCGCGGAACATACGCACCCCGCGGCTGTCGATGGTCCCGGCCCGCTGCCGCCGCTCGACGTATTCGCGGCTGCGCTTTTCGAGAACGACGCAACCGATGCCGTTGCGCAACAGGAAATTGCCGAGCGTCAGTCCGGCGACCCCGGCCCCTACGATGACGACGGCGGTGTCCTCGCCTGTTTCGGACATGTGTTTCCGAGCCTCCTTGAAGAAAGTGGTGGTCGAACACGCCGGAGCAGCATGAACCGGAGTCGATACGACTGTGTCGCCCGGGTGGTGCGGCGTGCCGATCACCACTGTGGACCCGACCGTGGTCGCCGCCCACTGATGAATGGACACCGAATGCCGGAAAGCCGCCAACTTGGTGTTGCCCGAACTCCGCGGGGGCGCTTCCTTCGAACGCTGGGGCTGGTGCGGCTACTTCGCGTCGTCGCGCAGATCTGCCTGATAGCGGCCCGGGGTCTGCCCGACGACCTCGGTGAACGCCTCGATGAAGCTCGAGGGGTTGGACCACCCGCACTCCGTCGCGGTGTCGGTGACGGACCGGCCGTTGGTGAGGTGGACCAAGGCGTGGTGGATGCGCAGGATGGTGCGCCAGCGGTGGAAGCTCATCCCCAGCTCGGTGTGGAACAGGCGGCTCAGCGTGCGGTCGCTCGCCCCCACGGCCCGCCCCAGCTCGGTCAGGGTCGTGGTCCGGCCGGGATCGGCGTGCAGGAGGTCGGTGACGGCACGCAGCCGGTCGTCGCGGGGTTCGGGCAGGTGCAGGGACTGCTCGGGGGTCGTGGTGAGCTCGTCGATCACCACCGCGCGCAGCCGTTCGTAGGCGCCGGGCCGGACCTCCCGCCGATCGGTCAGCGCCAGGAGCGCCTCTCGCAGCAGGGGGCTCACCGCGAACACGCTGGGGTGTGCCACGAGCGCGTCGCACAGGTCGGCCGGGATGACGACCAGGCGGACGTCGGTCCTGCCGTAGAAGCGATGGGAGTGGTCGAATCCGGGCGGCGTCCACGTCACCCGGTTGGCCGGGGCGACCCAGGTCCCGCGTTCGGTCGTGGTGGCCAGGGCGCCGGCGGCCGCGTACACCAACTGGCCCTGGGGGTGGGAGTGGGTGTCGAGGCGGTAGCCGTGCGGGAGCCAGCCTCCTCCGCTACGAGGTGAGGTCTTCCGTGGCGTCGTCGGGGGCGGTGGGCAAGGCTGGCGGGTTTCCGGCATCGACCGTCAGCTTACCGCCGGCACGACACCCGCGGTCCGCCACGTCCGGGTGGCGGTCCTTCCCGAGCAGGGAGGCTATGAGGACGGCGCCGAGCGCGAGGAGGGCGGCGGCGATGGAGAGCGCGTAGGAGAAGCCGTCCGCCGCGGCATGCCGTGCGCCGTCCGCCGCGGCCAGGGCGTTGCCGTCGACGACGCCTACTGGGTTCTGCCACCCACACGGGCGCTGTGGCTGCCCGCGGGGATCGTTCACCGGACCGGCGCGACCGCGACGCGGTGCTGTGCGGCCTCTACTTCGCTGCTGGCCCACTTGATCGCCTACCCGGACCGGAACGACCTGTCCGACGACGCTCGGCTGCGGGCCGAGGGAGTCGTACGGGATCTGCCGCGCCCGTTGCCGAGCACGCCCATCAATGTGCCGACCCCGGCCGACGACCGCGTACGCGCCGTCACCGAGGCGCTGCTCGCCGACCCCGCGGACCCCCGCGGCCTGGAGGCGCACGCACGGTCCGTGGGAGTGAGCCGACGCACTCTCACCCGGCTGTTCCCGCGCGACACCGGCATGACCTTGGACCGCTGGCGCACCCATGCTCGACTGCGCGCGGCACTGTCCCTCCTCGCGGAGGGCCGGCCCGTCTCCCGGGTCGCGCACACCGTGGGCTATGCGACGCCGAGCGCGTTCCTCGCGGCGTTCCGGCGAACCGTCGGCACCTCCCCGGGGCGCTACCTGAGCGGCGACACCTCGTTGATGTCGGACCCGGATGTCAGACCAGGTGACGGGAGCCTCGGGGCCTCACTGTGCCTCCGATATACCCCCGGGGGGTTATTATCGCCGTGGGTCCCGGGAGTGAGTCCCGGGCGCGCTGAGAGCTGAGCGAGATGCGGCACGATGAACGTTGAGGGATTCGTCGCGGACGGGTACGACGCGGTGCGCCAGGTCTTCCAACGGCTGGTGGACAACGGTCTGGAGACCGGGGCAGGGGTATCGGTCTGGCGGGAGGGCCGCGAGGTCGTCCGGCTGAACGCGGGGTGGGCGGATGCGGGGAGGAGCCGTCCCTGGCGTGGCGACACCCTGGTCCAGCCCTACTCGCTGTCGAAGTCGTTCGTCACGCTCGCCGCCCTGACCGCGGTCAGGGCGGGTGCGCTGGCACTGGACGAGCCGATCGCCGGGTATTGGAGCGCGTACGGGGCCCGGGGCAAGGAGCGGACCACTCTCCGCCATGTGCTCACGCACCGGGCGGGCCAGCCGCGTTTCGCTCGCGAAGCGGCAGGCTTCGACCTGCTGGATGACGGCGGGCTGCGGGAAAGCCTGGCGCGAGCGGCGCCGGAGTACCTTCCCGGGACCTCGCTCGGGGAACATGCGTTGACCTACGGTCACTTGGTCGACGGCATCCTGCGGGCGAGCGCCGGTGCGACGCTGGGGGAGATGTTCAACGATGTGGTACGGCCCGCCCTGGGGCTCGACGCGTGGTTCGGAGTGCCGGATGAGGCCCTGGACCGTGTCGCCGACTTGGAATACGCGGACCCGAACTGGCCACGGCAACTCCACGCCGCGCCGTGGCTGCGGACCCCGGTCGGGGTGCTGGACGTGGAGCGGGTCAACTCCCGGGCCTGGCGGCAGTCCGTCTTCGGGGCGGTCAACCTGCACACGACCGCGACCGCCATGGCTGAGTTCTTCTCCCGGCTCACCAGCGAGGACGGGCCGGTACGCGAACTGCTGGGGCCCCGGTTGCACACTGAGCTCCTCGCCTCCCAAGTCACCGGTTACGACGAGGTCTTCGGTACCGAGATCACCTGGACGCTGGGTTTCGTACGTGACAAGGGGAAGATCGCCAAGGGTGGGATCGGCGGCTCGGCCGCCTGGTGGTCCCTCCGGCACGGCCATGCCTGCGCTTACCTGACGCGCCGATTGGACGACCATTCCCGGGCCGCAGAAATCGCCGCGGCGCTGGGTGACGACCTGACCGTGGTGGGCGAAGACTCAGGTGGCTGAGCCCCGTCCGGTGCGCCGGGAGTCGCGGGCCTGAGTCATACAAGGCCCATTCCCCATGCTGCGCGGGAACTTGGCGCGAAGTCTCAGGTCTTTCTCGGGCGCTTACGCATCGGTGCTAGTGTCACGGCATGGTTACGGCCTGGTCTCCCTCCGTTACGTCGTGGTGCCGCCCGTCGCGGCGGACGCTGCGTGTGCTGTGGGTGGCGGCGCTTCTGCTCGGGCTTGTGTATACGCATGTCGTGAGCGCGGAAGGCGTAGCCGGGCATCTCGCGTTCGGTGCGGTGGATCAGGGCGCGACCGTGAGCCAGGGCGACACCGGGACAGCGTCCGTCGCCGCTGAGAAGATGTCCCACGGCGGGGTCGAGTCACGGGCCGATCACCACCACGGCGACCATGACTCCTCTCACCCGGCACATGAGTGTCTGATGGCTCAGCCGCAGCACGGCTCCGGATGGGTGGCCCCTTGCTCGGCGATGTTCAGCCGGGCATCGACACCTCTTGCCGTGCCCTCGGGGATGACCGGCCTGGTCCAGTTGGTTTCGGACGGATGTCCGTCGACAGACTCCGCTGCCTGCGTGGTTCTGCGGATCTAGGCACACCCTCGTACCGCCGCCCGGTCGGCGTATGCCCGCCATACGCCCGGCCCGGCTCGGTGCCGCGTGTTCGCCGTGCCCCTGATCTCCCGGTCGCTGATGTCGCACGCGGTTCGGGGACATGGGGGCGCTGAGCGCTGAACCCTGCCCTGCCGGTCTCTGCCCACCGCCCATCCCCGCTCGCACCGGGGGCGGTGGCCCCATGCGGAGGAACTGTTGCCGTTACCTCGCCACGTCCGCCCTGCTCTCTTACCGGGGTCTCCTTGGCATCGCTGCCTCATCGCCGTCGTGTTGTGCGGGTTGCTGCTGGCCGTGCTGGACTGTGCCGGTCCACATGAGGAGTCAGACCATCGGAGCTCATCGGTACCCATCGCGTCCGGGGGGTCCGCGCAGGCGGCATCGCCCGCGCACTCGGACACCGAGGCGGTACCCAGCACGAAGTCCTGCGTTCCACGCGGACTTGCCGGCCTGTCCGTACCGCGGCCACCGGCGCCCTCACGTGAGCTGGTACCGGCCGTCGGCGTAGCTCCGGCATTCGCCATGGCCCTCTTCCGCGCCGTGGCACGCCCTGTGCGAGAGACCAGCAGCAGAGTAGTGGCCGGGAGTTCCAGGCTGTCCGTCGTCTGCCGGTGGCGCATCTAGGCCGTGCCCGCCACCGCCGTCATGCCGGCGTAACCGAGCGAGCGGCCCCGGATCCGGGAAGCGCGCTACAGGTCCCGCCGGGACGCGATCAGACGACCCGACAGCTTTTCACGCTCTGAAAAGAAGGCGGAAAGATGCACTCCTCGACCACTGCCGACACCGGTCCGCTGACCGCCAGGTCCGCCCTTTCCGGGCTGGTCGGCAACACCCCGCTCCTGCGAGTGTCCGAGCCCCTCGTCCCGGCGGGACGAGGCTTCTGGGCCAAGCTCGAGGGCTTCAACCCCGGTGGCATCAAGGACCGCCCCGGCCTGCACATGGTCCAACGGGCCCGGGCCCGCGGTGACCTGCGGCCCGGCGGCCGGATCATCGAGTCCACCAGCGGCACCCTGGGGCTGGGACTCGCCCTGGCGGGCATGGTCTACCACCACCCGGTCACCCTGGTCACCGATCCGGGACTGGAGTTGTCCATGACCCGGTTGCTGACCGCGTTCGGCGCCCAGGTCAATGTCGTCTCCGAGCCCCATCCGACCGGCGGCTGGCAGCAGGCCCGCCGTGACCGCGTCCAGCGACTGCTGGACCAGCACCCGGGCTCATGGTGCCCGGACCAGTACAACAACCCCGACAACGTCGCCGCGTACACCCCGCTCGCGCTCGAGCTGGCCCGCGAACTCGGCCATATCGACGTGCTGGTGTGCAGCGTCGGCACCGGCGGACACTCTGCCGGGGTCTCCCGGGTCCTGCGACAGCTCTACCCCGAGTTGACGGTCGTCGGAGTCGACACCGTCGGATCGACGATCTTCGGTCAACCCGCCAGGCCCCGCCTGATGCGGGGGCTGGGATCCAGCATCTACCCCCGCAACGTCGCCTACGACCAGTTCTCGGAAGTGCACTGGGTAGCCCCCGCGGAAGCCGTGTGGACCTGCCGCCAACTGGCCGCGTCCCACTACGCCACCGGCGGATGGAGCGTCGGAGCGGTTGCCCTGGTGGCGGGCTGGCTCGTCCGGACCATGCCCGCGGAGGCCCGGATCGTGGCGATCTTCCCCGATGGACCGCAACGCTACCTGGGGACGGTCTACGACGACGACTACTGCGCCGCCCACGGTCTGCTCGGCTCACCCCCCGCACCCGAACCCGACCTGATCGGCCGCCTGGACGAAAAGGAGGTACACCGCTGGACCCGGTGCACCACCGTGGCCGACCCCCTCACCCTCAAGGACGCCACGGAGGACCCCGACGAGGAGGTGGCGTAGTGAAGTCGCTGTTCACACAGGCGCGTTCCTACGAGCGCAGTGTCCAGCTGTTGATGGTCAACCAGTTCACCATCAACCTGGGTTTCTACATGCTCATGCCTTACCTGGCCGCCCACCTGTCCGGCACTCTGGGACTGGCGGGCTGGCTCGTCGGACTCATTCTGGGCGTGCGCAACTTCAGCCAGCAGGGCATGTTCCTGGTCGGTGGCACGCTGGCGGACCGGCTCGGCTACAAGCCGCTGATCATCGCCGGATGCGTGCTGCGCACCGTCGGATTCGCCGCTCTGGGGCTCGTGGACTCCCTGCCCGCGCTCCTCGCCGCCTCGGCGGCCACGGGGCTGGCCGGTGCCCTGTTCAACCCCGCGGTACGGGCGTACCTCGCGGCAGACGCGGGAGAGCGCCGGGTGGAGGCGTTCGCACTGTTCAACATCTTCTACCAGGCGGGAATCCTGCTCGGCCCGCTGGTGGGCATGGTGCTGACCGGCATCGACTTCCGCGTCACCTGCTTGGTCGCGGCAGCGGTCTTCGCCCTGCTCAGCGTCGTACAGATCCGCGCGCTGCCGCCCCGCAGGGGCGACAACACCAAAGAGTGCCAGGACACAGGGGCCGAAAGTGTGCTGTCGCAGTGGCGAGGGGTGGTGGCCAACCGGCCCTTCCTGCTCTTCTCGGTCGCCATGATCGGCTCGTATGTCCTGTCGTTCCAGGTCTATCTGGCCCTGCCACTGGAAGTGCGCCGCCTCGGCGGCGAGGGTGAGTCCGGGACGGTGGCGGTGGCATTGCTGTTCGCCGTCTCGGGACTGAGCACCATCCTGGGGCAGACGAAGGTCACCGCCTGGTGCAAGGCCCGGATGGAGCCGGGGCGGGCGCTGACCTGGGGGCTGCTCTCGATGGGCGTGGCGTTCGCACCGCTGCTGCTCGCGACCGCCGTGCCGGTACCGGACGGTGGCGTGGCCCGCTGGCTGCTCGCGGCCGTCCCGCCCGCGCTCTCGGCATTGCTGCTCGCGCTGGGGACGATGATCGCCTATCCGTTCGAGATGGACACCATCGTCCGGCTCTCGGGGAACCGGCTCGTGGCCACCCACTACGGGCTGTACAACACCATCTGCGGCGTCGGCATCACCCTGGGCAACCTGCTCACCGGTGCGGCGCTGGACGCTGCCCGGGCGGCCGGGATGTCCGCGCTGCCGTGGCTCGCGCTGCTGGCACTGGGCCTGGCCTGTGCCGCGGCTCTGTACGGGTTGTACCGCACCGGCCGCCTCGCGGCCGTGCAGGCGCCCGAGGCACAGCCCGCGTCCGCCTGACGGGCCATATGCGGGAACGGAGCGGCGGACGGGGATCAGCCCCGCTCGCCGCTCCTCACCCGCGTCCGAGGCACGGCCATGCGCGGATCGCCGCCCGACCGGACGAGGCCAACAGCGGTTTGACGTCCCGCTGGAACAAGGCGGCACAAGGCGGCCGGATTGCCGAGTGTCACGGGGGCGGCGGCGAGAATGGCGAGCGGGGAGGACGAGGGGGGTATCCGTGCCGGAGAGTGCCAGTGCTCCGAGCCGCTACGGGCCCGCGAGGGCGCTCCCACTTCAGGAGCCACGGTCGGCGGGCGGACGCCCCTCGCCGGCGCCGGACCGGCCGTCGCGTTCCCGGGACCCCGCAGAGGCGCCCGTTAAGTGACGACCAGGTGCGACGTGGTCAGGGAGCGGCGTTGGGGCCGATGCCCTGCGCGTCAGCGAGGGAGCCGATGTTCCGCCAGCTGCTCGCTGTGCTCCGCAAGCGTCCGCCTGGTGCGGGTGTGACACGTGGGGGACGTGTGGCGCAGTCGGAGTGAGACGGCTGGTTATCGGCGAGTCGGGTCCGCAGGTTTTCCGTATCTGTGGATCTCCTTCTCCGGTACGGGCGGAGAGTCCTGCCCGCACCGGAGTCCGCGCCGGTCCCGGACCGCGGTCGTGGTCACGGTCGTCTCACGCAAGAGATCACTGACGAAGGAAGCGTGCATTATGTACAACGCCCAGATCGAGACCCGCGAGATTTCCGACGCCGACCTGGACGGCGTTGCCGCCGGTGCGGCCGGCGGGCTGGCCCTGCAGAGCCAGCCGGGCAACCTGGAGGGCATCGGCGGCGTCGAGCTGGCCGGCCACAGCGTCGTGGTGGATGGTGCGGCGAACCTGCAGAGCGGCCAGGCGGGCCTCAACGTCACCGCCGTCTGATCAGCCGCAAAGACTGAACATGCTCAAGGCATGACGGCCCTCGGCCACACGGCGGATTCGAGGGATCGTTGCGACACAAGTGATCAACTGGCTTGTG
This sequence comes from Streptomyces yongxingensis, assembly GCF_055597465.1. NCBI lineage: Bacteria > Bacillati > Actinomycetota > Actinomycetes > Kitasatosporales > Streptomycetaceae > Streptomyces > Streptomyces yongxingensis. Next base: position 4,840,548 of record NZ_CM145717.1, on the reverse strand, counting down.
GCCAGGAGCTGAGCGAGGCGCTCGGCTGGGTTTCCCAGCCGAGCGCCTCGCGCGGTCGGCTGTTGAGTTCGGCTGCGACGGTGTCAAGGTCCTCACGGGCGTGGACGGACAGGTCGGTGCCGTCAGGCCACCAGCTCAGTGGCAACGGCCCCGGCCCGACACGCTGGCCGATGGCATCAGAACAGTAGACGGCGCAGCACTGAGCTTCGCCGGACTGCGGTTCGGGGAACTGGCCTCACTCCGTCGACGGGACGTCGACACCGACAACGCCGCGCTCCTGGTCCAGCGCTCGCAAGCCGAGATGCAGACCGGGGCGCTCTTCGACAAGGCCCCCAAGTTGAATGCCGGTGTCCGCCCTGTGGCCTTCCCGTCCGAACTTCTGCCGGACGTGAAGCGTCATCTCGACGCCTACGCCGGAGCTGGCCGTGATGGTCACGTCTTCCTCGGTCCCCAGGGCGGTCGGCTCCGGCGGAGCAACTTCCGAGACGACTGGATCAATGCGCGGAAGAAGGCGGGCATCACCGTAGACGTGCACTTCCACGATCTTCGGCACACGGGGAACACCCTCGCTGCGTCCGGTGCGAGCCTGCGCGAACTGATGACCCGGATGGGCCATAGCACGCCTCGCGCGGCGCTGATCTATCAGCACATGGTCAACGGCCGTGACCGCGAGATCGCCGATCGGCTCGGCTCGATGATCCGCAAGGAACGGGGTGACGCGGACTCCTAGCGGACCTTGTGGCACGGGTGTGGCACAGCCGTGATCACAAGGAAGGGCCAGTTCGAGAGGATCAAGCCTCTGAACTGGCCCTTTGTCGTGTGCCCCCGGCAGGGCACCACGCAGAAGGATGACCCCACTGACCTGCGGAATTTGCTCGGCAGGCTGGTGATCAAGGGCAGCTTCGAACCCGTGTCGTGGGGCGGAGCGGGTCGATGAATGGCGAGAGGTCGACACACGCCGGTAGCCGGGCGGGGGCTGCTTTCGAGCGAGCGGTCACGCTTCGGGCGTGACGCTGATCATGGCGGCGGTGGTGGGGCTGACGTTCTTGTTTGGCTTTGGCAACGTATGGACTCTGGCGCTGCGGTTGGGCGTGCCGCCGTGGGTGGCGCCCTTGGTGGCCCCGGCGGTGGATCTTTCTGTGCTGGGTTTGCTGCTGGGTACGCGGTATCTCGCGCTGCAGGGTGCGAGTCGGGAGCAGCTCCGGCCGGCGCGTCGGTTGCTGGTCTTCTCCAGCCTGATGACGTTGGCGCTGAACGTGACGGATCCGCTGCTGGCCGGTCAGAACGGCAAAGCTGCTTTCGACGCGGTGGGGCCTTTGCTGTTGATCGGTTGGGCAGAGGTGGGTCCGGGGCTTCTGCAGGCCATCAGTGGTGCTTATGGGACGTCGCAGAGGGCGGACTTCCCGGAGTGTCCCATGGGTCACGCTCCGGTGATGGTCGAGCAGGAGGGCGTGAACGTTGACCAACCGCATGCCCTGTCCTCGGATGACGGTAATCAGCGAAGCCGGTTCGGGTCTGGTGGGGACGACCTTCTGGTGCGTGCGTTGGCAGAAGACGCGCGCCATTGGGAGACATATCAACGGCCGATCTCGGCTGAGACGCTACGGAAGCGGCTGCATGTCGGGGCGGCCAGGTCCCGGACGCTGGTGTCCATGGTGCGCTCGACAAGGACTGATCGTCTGGCGATGGAGGCATCGTCTGTCGAGCCTGGTCGTGACTTCTCAGCCTCGACGTCAGATTGACCGTGCAGGCGAAGAAGGCTGGCATGTGGAGCCCGCCTAAGACGGCGGTTCCCCATCAACGCCAGGTGTGGCATATATCACTCCGTCCAGGCGAGGGGATTGCGCTGAATGTGAGCCGATGCCCCTTTGTGGTTGCCTGGACTGGTGTGCGAGGCGATGTCTACTCTCACGTTCACGATTCCATCAGGAATTGTTCATAACTGAGCAAGGTCTGGGGAGGCCTTGTGGGGGGAGTCTGCTATGCCTTTGGGCATTCGGCGGTGTGCGCGCGTGTCCGGGGTGGCGTTGGTTACCTCGGTCATTTTGGGAGCGCTCCCGCATGCTGGTGCGCAGGTTGCCGCAGTGCGCACGGTGCCGGTGGCCAAGGAGGCGCGCGGTGTGAAGAGCGCGGTGAGTGAGGAGTTGGCGCGGGCGGCTGCTGAGCGTGAGGGCAAGCCGGTGGAGATCGCCTCGATGCGGGGTGAGAGCAGCGAGGTGTTCGCCACTCCTGACGGGAAGTTGGAAGCCAGAGAGTACCTGCGTCCCGTTCGAGCGCGCGTAGATGGTGAATGGAAGGCCATCGACACCGCGCTGGTGAAGACCGGCGACGGGATGGTTGCTCCGAAGGCGACGACGGTGGACTTGGAGTTCTCCGGCGGTGGGAGTGCACCGCTGGTGCGGATGACGAAGGCGGGGCGTGAGCTGGCGCTGTCCTGGCCGACGAACCTGCCGGCCCCGCGATTACAGGGGGACACGGCCACCTATCCGGATGTCCTGCCGGGTGTGGACCTGCGGATGGGAGCCCAGGAGGACGGCTTCACCCAGCTGTTGGTGGTGAAGTCGGCCGAGGCCGCGGCCAGTAAGGAACTGGCGGAGTTACGGCTGAAGCTGGACGCGGGCGGCCTGGACGTCCAGGAAACCGGCACCGGCGGGGTCGCGGCGAACGACAGAGGCGCGAGCGGCGCGGTGTTCGAAGCGCCTCAGCCGGTGATGTGGGATTCCAGCCCCGGCCCGGGGGCGGGTGCGCAAGGGCCCGCCGGTGTACGGGCGCAAACCGCCGATGTTGCCGGGGCTGAGGAGGAAGAACCGGCCGCGGGTGAGTCGGGGAAGCTGGCCCCGGTGGGGGTGGAGGTGCCGCCGGCGCAGGATGAGCTGGTGCTGAAGCCGGATGCCGATGTGCTGAAGGGCGCTGGCACGGTGTATCCGGTCTTCATCGACCCTCAGTGGTACTCGCCGAAGGCGTCGGCGTGGACGATGGCGTCGAAGTACTGGGCGTCGTCACCGCAGTGGAAGTTCAACGGTGACTCAGACGGCGGCATGGGGTACTGCGGCTGGGCCTACTGCCAGCCGCAGGACACCAAGCGCCTCTTCTACCGGATCCCGACATCGCGGTTCGCGGGCAAGTCGGTGCTGTCGGCGGAGTTCGTGGTGCGGAACACGTGGTCCGCCTCGTGTGACGCGCGAGGCGTGCAGCTGTGGCGCACCAAGGGGATCTCCTCCTCTACGACGTGGAACTCGCAGAACGCGGACGGCTTTTGGATCGATCACCTGAAGACGGAGTCGTTCGCCTACGGCTACGACGGCTGTGCGGCGAAGGATGCGGAGTTCTCCGTGCGGTCCGCGGTGCAGGAGGCCGCGGACAAGAAGTGGTCGACGATGACGTTCGGCCTGCAAGCCTCCAGCGAGAGCGACCGGTACGGGTGGAAGCGGTTCTCGGATGACGCGTATCTGCGGGTGAAGTACAACCGTCCGCCCGGGCAGGTCAGGATGTCGCAGCTGACCATGGAGTACGGAGGCACCTGCAAGAAGCCGGGAGACGCGGCGCGGGTGCGCACCCTGGGCAAGGTCTCCGCCAACAACATCACCGACCCGGACCGCGACAGTGTTGCGGTGCAGTTCCAGGCGAAGTGGGACGCGGGCGACGGCAAGGGGCTGATCGCGCGGTGGAAACCCGCGTTGACCTCGTCGAAGCGGTCGGGCTCGGAATTCACGATCGCGTTGCCGTCCTCGATTCCGGCGAACAAGACCGTTCACTGGTATGTCCGCTCCTTCGACGGTGCGCAGTACTCGCCGTGGTCGTACGCGGGCGGTGCGACGGGGTGCTACTTCGTCTATGACACCTCGGTGCCGAAGGCACCCGCGGTCGCGTCGGGTGAGTATCCGGCGTCGGACCCGGAGGATCCTGAGGACCCGTGGCTGGACGGGGTGGGTCAGTACGGCACGTTCGAGCTGAACTCCTCCTCCACGGATGTGACGCGGTACCGGTGGGGTTTCAACGGCGATCCGGTGTCGGCGAACCAGGTGTCCACCTCCGCCGGTGCGGCCAGGTCGGTCAAGGTGCTCCCGGCGAAGCCGGGCCTGAACTTCGTCACCGCGCAGGCTTTTGACGAGGCGGGGAACGGCTCGGAGATCCGCACCTATCAGTTCCGGGTGAAGGCCGGGCAGCCGGAGCGGGCGACGTGGCAACTGGACGAGAAGCCCGGCGCAGCCCAAGCGGACGGCTCGACGCCGCCTCGTACGCTCGCTCTGCACGGTGGTGCCGCTACCGGGGCGGAGGGCGTTGTGGGCAAGGGGCTGTCGCTGAACGGTACGGACGGTTACGCGTCCACCGACCTGTCCGTGGTCGACGGCACCCGCGGGTTCTCGGTATCGGCGTGGGTGAAGCTGTCGGAGGTGCCCGACCACGCGGCGATGGTGGCGTCCCAGATCGGCAACCAGACTGCCGGTTTCGAGCTGTACTACTCCGCCAGTTACGACCGGTGGGTGTTCAACACCTTCGCCGCCGACGAGCCCGGCGCGACGATCGTGCGGGCGATGCCCGGCACACCGGGCGGGGTGAAGGCCGGGGTGTGGACCCATCTGGTCGGCGCGTACGACAGCGTGGACAAGAAGCTGCAACTGTTCGTCAACGGCAAGCTGGCGGGCACGGCCTCCCACGACATCGACTGGAACGCCCGCCGGGGCCTGATGATCGGCGCGGGTGCGTCCGGCGGAGAGGCGAAGGACGTCTTCCCCGGCACGATCGACGAGACGCAGCTCTTCGACAAGCCCGTCGCCCAGGACGAGGTCGACAAGCTCTACGCCCACCAGACCGTCGGCGACCCAGGCCGCCCCGCGGTGGCGGTCTTCCCCCTCGACGAGGAAACCGGCGCCACCGACATCAAGGGCCACGGCGGAGTGATCCCCGCGAAGTACGTGGGCGGCGCCACCACGGGAGCGGCCGGTGTGGCGGGCAAGGCCACTCGGTTCAACGGCACGGACGGATACGCCAAGATCGGCCAGGAGCGCGCTCCCCATGTCAACACCTCGCGCAGCTTCACGGTCTCGGCCTGGGCCAAGCTGGACAAGAAGCCGGACGGCGCTGCGGTCATCACAGCCCAGGCCGGGAGGTACGCCCCGGGCTTTGAGCTGTACTACTCCAAGACCTACGACCGGTGGGCGGTCAACCAGTACTCCGCCGACACCGCCGACGCGACACCGATCCGGGCCATGCAACCAGACGGGACGCAGGCGCGCGCGGGGGAGTGGGTGCATCTGGTCGGCGTGCACGACACGGTCGCCAACACCCTCACCCTGTACGTCAACGGGGCCAAGGCCGGATCGACTCAGCTGGCCGGTGCGTTCTATGCGGATCAGTCGATGTACATCGGAGCCGGCTCCTACAGCGGAGGGGTCGACAATCACTTCCCGGGCACGATCGACGATGTGCGGCTGTTCGACCGCCCGGTCTCGGCCACCGAGGCACAGCAGTTGTTCAAGCAGCGCGCGCTGGTCAAGGGACGCTGGACATTCCAGCAGGCGGCCGGTTCGCCACTGACCACACCGGACACCTCCGCGTCCGGCAACGACATGACACTCAACGGCGGCGCACAGGTCGGAGCGGGCTGGGTCGACGGTGGCCTCCTGCTCGATGGCGTCAACGACTACGCCGCGACGTCCACGGTGCCGGTGGACACGAGCGCGAGTTTCACGGTGACGGCATGGGTACAAGCCGCGGCCGTACCGAAGGACGAAGTGGCGCTGCTCAGCGCGCCGGGCGCACTGCAGGATGTGTTCGCGGTGCGGTATGTGCCCAGTACCACGCCGGACTCCGACCCGGGCCGGTGGCGCATCTCCATGGCGAGTGCGGACAGCAAGGACGCCACGATCACGCATATCGAGAATGGCCAGTTCTCCAGCCCTGCTGACTGGACACATCTGGCGCTGGTCTATGACGGGTTCGCCAGGCAGCTCAGGCTCTACGTGAACGGAGAGCTGGAAGAGACCGCCTGTGCGGATACCGATGGGGACGGTGTGTCGGACGATGCGGCCTGCACTGACCGGATCTCCCAAGCGGACAACGTGCTGTCCTTCAAAGGCACACAGCCGCTGCAACTGGGGCGTGCCAAGACCGGGACCACCTGGGGTGAGTACTGGCCAGGCGCAGTGTCCGATATATGGTCTTTCCAGGGCGCGTTGACGGATACGCAGATCGCCCAGCTAGCCATTGGTATGCCTGGCATGCCCACGGACGTACCAGGCGGCGACTGACATTCGCAGAGGGTGAGGCCGAGTGGCCTCCGGCCACCAGGCCACCGGCAGTTCCCGAGTATCGGCTTTCTCTCTACCCCGTGGCGTATGCCTACGGCGGTGCATACAGCGAGGGATGAAGGACAGGGATGAACGGCAGATCGAGCAAGCGGTTACGGACACTGCGACCTCGTGTCGCGCTGGCCTCGGCCGTGGTCATGGTCGCGACCTTGCTGCAGGGAGTGGCGCAGCCTGCTGTTGCCGCAGACGACGGAAAAGGACGCCCTGTCCTTCCCCGTGCGGAGCAGCCGGTGCCCGGCACGATCGGCAAGGTCAAGCCGCGCACGGTCATGAAGGGGCCCCGTACCCCGCAGTCCGCCCCTCGCACCACTTGGCCGAGGGCGGCATCAGGCGTGGTGACACTTCCCGCCGCCGGTGGGAAGGCCGGGACAGGGCCGAAAAAGGTGCGTGGCCTGCCGCTGGCCCTGGATGCGGAAGGGGGGCGCGGCAAGGCAGCCCGCGGTGACGTTACTGCCCGGGTGCTGGGTCGCGAGGTAGCGCGGAAGGCCGGGGTTGACGGACCGCTGTTCACGCTGCAGCCCCACCCGGGGCAGAAAAGCGTGAAGAACACCATGGCGGGCCGGGTACGGGCCCGAATCGACTACGCGTCCTTCGCCGGGGTCTACGGTGGCGGCTACGCGTCCCGACTGACGTTGGTCGAGTTGCCCGCTTGCGTGCTGACGACGCCGGCCAGACGGCAGTGCCGTACGCCCAAGCCTGTCGAGGTCGTCAACGACACCGAGAAACGGACTCTCACCGCTCAGGACCTGTCTTTGCGTGCGGGTGAACCGACGGTGCTGACGGCCGTAGCAGAAGAGAAGGGAGACAAGGGGGACTACAAGGCCACCTCGCTCTCGCCTTCTGCGACGTGGAACACCAACCTGAACACCGGCGACTTCACCTGGTCGTACGGTATGCCCGTACCGGACGTGCCAGGCGGACTGACACCGAGCGTAGGAGTGTCGTACTCCTCGGGCGGAGTCGACGGCCGCACCGCGAACACCAACAACCAGTCCTCCTGGGTGGGCGACGGCTTCGACCTGTGGCCGGGCTACATCGAACGCCGCTACAAACCATGCGCGGAAGACGGAGTGAAGGACGCGGACGGCGGCAAGCCGGGCGATCTGTGCTGGGCCTACGACAACGCGTTCATCTCCTTCAACGGCAAGGGCGGGGAGCTGGTGCCCAACGGCACCAACTCCTGGAAGCTCAAGAGTGACGACGGCACGAAGATCGACCGCCTCTACGGTTCGACCGACAACGTACGCGGTAACGATGCGAGGAATGACGAGTACTGGCGGGTCACCACACCCGACGGCAACCGCTACTACTTCGGCTACAACCGCCTGCCGGGATGGGCCGATGGCAAGGAGACCACCGATTCCGCGTGGACGACGCCGGTGTTCGGCAATGGTGCCGACGAGCCTTGCCATGGGGCGACGTTCGCCGACTCCTGGTGCCAGCAGGCATGGCGATGGAACCTGGACTACGTCGTCGACCCCCACGGCAACGCCATCGCCTACTACTACGACAAGGAAACGAACTCCTACGGCCGCAACCTCAAGGCCAAGGACAACACCCGCTACGTCCGCGGGGGTGACCTGGACCGGATCGAGTACGGCCTGAAGTCGTCCTCGATGTACGGCACCAAGGCGCTGGCCAAGGTCGACTTCACCAGCGGCGAGCGCTGCCTGCCTGATGAGCAGACCGACTGCGCGTCCATCGACAAGGACGCTTTCTACTGGTACGACACCCCCTGGGACCTGAACTGCACGGTGGACGAGGACTGCGACGACGGTCGGCTCTCGCCGGTGTTCTTCACGCGCAAGCGGCTGACCCGGATCACCGCACAGGCCCTCGACAGCGGCACCTACAAGGATGTCGACTCCTGGGCGTTCGCCCATCGCTGGGGCAAGGCTGACACCGACTACCAACTGGAGCTGGAATCCATTCAGCGCACCGGCCACAGCGCTGACCCAGCCATCACGCTACCGAAGACCACGTTCGCCTACACCCAGTTGGCCAACCGCCTGGATAAGACCGGCGACGGTTACGCACCGTTCATCAAGGACCGGCTGTCCACGGTCGCCGATGAGTCCGGTGGGCAGATCGACGTCAAGTACTCCGCTGAGGAATGTGACTGGGACTCCCTGCCGACCCCGCAGACGAACACCACGCTCTGTTTCCCGCAGTACGTCGGTGGCAGTACCAGCGACGACCCTGAACGGCAGTGGTTCAACAAGTACGTGGTCACCTCCGTGACCACAACCGACCGCACTGGTGGCGCGCCTGATCAGGTGACCGCCTACGACTACAAGGGCGGCGCGGCCTGGCATTACGACGATGACGACGGACTGACCAAGGAGAAGTTCAAGACCTGGTCGCAGTGGCGCGGCTACGGGCAGGTGCGGGTCCAGACCGGTGGCCAGGGTGGGACGGGTGCGATGAAGTCGCAGCAGGACACCTACTTCCTGCGCGGCATGGACGGCGACCGCAAGGACACCGGAGGCGGCACCAGGAGTGTCACCGTGGCGCTCGATGATGACGAAGGCGACCCGATCACCGACCATGATTCGGCGGCCGGCTTCGCCTACAAGACAGTCAGCTTCTCCGGGCCGGGCGGAAAGGTCCTCACCAAGACCATAAACCGGCCCTGGCACCACGAGACCGCGAAAAAGGTCCGCGACTGGGGCACGGTCACAGCCAACCTCACCGGGACCGCCCACACCAAGACCTTCACCTCACTGGATGACGGGGCCGGGACCAAATGGCGGACCGCATCAACGGCCACCAGCTTCGACACGGTGGCCGGTCGGATCACCCAGGTCGACGACTTCGGTGACAACGACACCGCCGCCGACAACACCTGCACCCGCACCACCTACGCCACCAACACCGACAAGAACATCCTCACCCTCCCCTCCCGGGTAGAAGCGGTCGCCACAGCCTGTGACACGACCGCCAACCGACCGGACGACGTCATCTCCGACGCGCGAACCGCCTACGACGGCGGCACCTATGGCGACGCCCCCACGAAAGGCGACGCCACCGGAACCGCGGTACTGAAGAAGTACGACGGAACCACCGCCGTCTATGTGGAGTCCGGCTCGACCTACGACTCCTACGGACGGAAGCTCACCAGCACCGACCTGACGGCCGACGTCACCGTCACCGCGGCCGGAGCACTCAAACGGACCGCTCGCACCGACGGCCGTACCACCACAACCGCCTACACTCCCGCCTCCGGTTTGCCCACCAGCGCGAAGGTGACCTCGCCCCCCGCCAAGACCGGCGACGCGAGCACCGCGCAGACCACGACCACCACGCGCGACGTGCTGCGCGGCCTGCCGCTGACTCAGACCGACACCAACGACAAGGTCACCAACTACGCCTACGACGCCCTGGGCCGCTCCACCAAGGTCTGGCTGGCCGACCGGCTCACCGGCCAGACCCCCACCTACGAGTTCACGTACACCGTCACCGACCGGCAGCCGGTGGCGGTGGGCACCAAGACACTCGGGAACAACGGTACCCAGCAGACCTCCTACACCCTCTACGACGGCCTGCTACGTGAACGGCAGACACAAGCTCCCGGACCAGACGGCGGACGGCTGCTGACCGACGTCTTCTACGACGAACGCGGCCTGAAAGCCAAGGACTTCGCCACCTACTACGCTGACGGCAAGCCGAGCGGCACCCTGTTCAAGCCAGAAGACGCACTGAACGTCGAAACGCAGAACCGCTACACCTATGACGGCCTGGGCAGACAGACCGAGGCACGGCAGATCGCCGGAAACGGCGACGGCGGCACGGTCCTGGGCGTCACCAAGACGATCCACGGTGGCGATCGCACCACGGTCATCCCACCCGTGGGCGGTACCGCTACCACCACCCTCACCGACGCCCGCGGTAAAACCACCGAACTGCGCCAACTCCACCAGCGCACGGTCGGCGCCGCCTATGACACCACCACCTACGCCTACACACCACGCGGCGAACTGAAGACGGTCACCGACCCAGCCAAGAACACCTGGAGCTACAGCTACGACCTTCTCGGCCAGCTCACCCGTGCCAAGGACCCGGACAAGGGCACGACCAGCAGCGTCTACGACGACCGCGGTCAGCTGACCTCCACCACCGACGGACGCAACACCACCCTCGCCTACGTCTACGACGGCCTTGGCCGGCGGACCGAGCTGCGCAAGGACTCGCCCACCGGCGAGCTGAGAGCGAAATGGGTCTACGACACCGTCAGTAACTCGAAGGGCTACCTGGCGGAATCCACCCGCTACGACAACGGCCGGGCCTACACCTCCAAGGTCGTGGCCTACGACCGCCTCTACCGAGCACTGCGCACGTCCGTCACCATCCCCGCCGAAGAGGGCCCACTCCAGGGCACCTATCTGTCCGCCACTACGTACAAAGTCTCCGGACTCGTGGAAGGGAAGGGCTATCCCAAGGCCGGATCCCTTCCAGCGGCCACCATGGCCTACACCTACGAGGACGAGACCCTGCGCCCCATCGCCATCGACGGCAGCCAGGGCGTGAAATCCAGTGTCCTTTACAGTCTGACCGGCAAACCGCAGCAGTACGAACTCTCCAGCGGCGGCGGCAAGAAAACCTGGGCCACCAACACCTACGAATGGGGCACCCAGCGCCTGGCCACGGCGCGGGTGGACCGGCAGGACGTGGCGGGCGTCGACCAGTACAACACGTATCGCTACGACGAGGCGGGCAACGTGCTGTCGGTATCGGACGTCTCCCGCTCCGGCACCGACAACCAGTGCTTCACTTACGACTACTTGCAGCGCCTGACCGAGGCATGGACCCAGGGCGGCAAGGAATGCGCCGCCACCCCGAGCGGCAGTGTGCTGGGCGGCCCGGCTCCGTACTGGACCTCCTACACCTACGACCAGGTCGGCAACCGCAGGACGGAAACCCTGCACAACCCGTCGGGCGATGCCGCCAAGGACACCAAGCGCACCTACGACTATCCCGACCCGGGCAGCGCGCAGCCACACACTCTGACTTCCGTCAAAGCCACCGGGCCCAGTGGAACCGCGCAAGACACCTTCGGCTACGACAAGAGTGGCAACAACACCACCCGAAAGCTGGGCGGCGACACCCAGACCCTTGACTGGGACACCGAGGGGCACCTGTCGAAGGTGACCGAGCCGGTCGAGGGCGGCGCCGACAAGGTCACCGAATACCTCTACGACGCCGACGGCAACCGGCTCATCGGCCGCACCTCCACCGAGACCACCCTCTACCTGGGCGCCACCGAGATCACGCTGCCCAAGGGGTCATCCACACCGAGGGCCACCCGCTACATCGACCTCGGCGGCGGCCACCAGGCCGTACAACAGGACGACGGCAGCGTCTCCTTCACACTCGCCGACCACCACGGCACCGCACAACTCGCCATCGACGCCGCCTCCCAGAAACTCACCCAGCGACGCACCCTGCCCTTCGGTGATCTGCGTGGCGAGGAACCTGCCGCCTGGCCCGGCACCAAGGGCTTCGTCGGCGGGACCGACGACACCAAGGCCACCGGCCTCACCCACCTGGGCGCCCGCGAATACGACCCCACCACCGGCCGCTTCCTGTCCGTCGACCCGGTCATGGACCTGACCGACCCCCAGCAGATCAACGGCTACGCCTACGCCAACAACAACCCGGTCACCGGCTCCGACCCCACCGGGCGCTTCTGCGACGGTTGCAGCGCCGATGGCGCCAACAACAACTGGACTCCGAGCCACGGTCCGGGCTGCACCACAGAGGGCTGCTACGACACCAGTGGCCGTATCCTCTACCCGGTCTCCAGCGGCCCTTCCCGAGCCCGGCCCAGCGGCGGCAATTCCTACCGTCCCGGGCGGACGATCAACATCACCCAGAAAAAGGGTGAACTGCGGCTCGAGGGCATCAGGATTCCGTCCGCCGGCGAACTGGCGAAGCGCTTCCCGGGGTACGACAGCGAAGAGCAGCTCCAAAGATGGGCGCAGCAGAAGTGCTATTCGCCGTCCACCCGGCCCGAGGGATTCTGCTCGGCCGCCGAGGCGATCGGGCTGGTGAACTACGAACAGAACGGCTTCGAGAAACTGGTGACCGCGGTCGCGGTCAGCGTGGCCTCCCCGGATATCGGCGCGTGGAAGAGCTGCCTGAGCGGCAAGAGCCTCAAAGCCTGCGGCGCGGCCTCGCTCGACCTCCCATGGGCCCGGGCCTTCAAGGGGCTCAAGGTCCTCAAAGCCTGCAACAGCTTCACCCCAGACACCCAAGTGCTGATGGCCGACGGCACGACGAAACCTATCGAGGACGTCCAGATCGGCGACAAGGTCCTCGCCACCGACCCCAAGACCGGCAAGACCACCACCAAGACGGTCACCGCCGAGATCAAGGGCAACGGCCTGAAACACCTCGTCAGAATCACCCTCGATCTCGACGGCAAGAAGGGCGAGAAGACCGCCTCCATCACCGCGACCGACGGCCACCCCTTCTGGGTCCCCGAACTCCACGCATGGATCAACGCCACCGACCTCCGCACCGGCCAGTGGCTCCGCACCTCCGCCGGCACCCACCTCCAGATCACCGCCGTCAAGCACTGGACCCAGCAAGCCACGGTCCACAACCTCACCATCACCGACCTCCACACGTACTATGTGCTGGCGGGGGCCACTCCGGTCCTGGTTCACAATTCCACACCGTGCGATCCTCCTCTGAAGTCGCTGCACCCTGACAGTTCACTCGATAAGAGTTCGCTGGATTTCTGGGGCAAGCAAGACACAGAAGATATCGTCTTTTCGTTGAGGCCAGGTGCGAAGGAGGCGCTGAGGGTGAAGCCGGACGGGACGATCGCGAATGGAAACACTCGGATAAAGGTCCTGCGGGATCGCGGATACGATATCGACTCCTTGCCTCGCGAGCCCTATGGCAGCAGCCGACCAATGACGGACGAGGATTTCTGGGACATGGATCAATGAGTATTCGAGATCGAGTGCTCGCAGTCCTGGAGTCGGAGTCCAAGGAAGTGTTCCTGCTGGCCTTGGGGCATCGGCTAGGAATATCGGCGCGGTTCATTTTCTCGGAGGGAAGTTCGGATGCGCTGCAACAAGCCCGAGCTTGCAATGAGATGATGATCGCCATTTGGTTGCAGGTGTGGGCTATGAAGGATGCTGAAGGGGGTGGCTACCCAGATTCAGAATTCCTTCCGATCCTGCTAGGGAAGGCTGACGCAGGAAACGCGCGTCCGCATCTTCGTAATGCAATCGAGAGTGCCCTGCTCTCAGTCGGCGGAGATGGGGATAGGGGCGGAGAGTGATATAAGTCCGTAACCTGCCCAGGTCGTGAGATCCCAGAACGCTGAGGAGCCCCGTCGGAAGGACATTCCGGCGGGGCTCTTGGGGCGTTTGACGGCAACGCTGACGGCAACGTCAGCGGACGGCTGCTGCGGCGGGTGGGTCGTCACGTCTGTCACCCTCGACGCTGAGCACTTCATAGAGGGTGTCGATGGCTTGGCGTTGGAGGCGGAGCCGGACGGTGGGCGTAGACGCCGGCGGTGACGCCGATGTGCGCCTGGCCGAGGGCTCGGGCAGGCCGGCGTGGACACGGCCTGTTCGGTGCGCCAGGCGCGGCGGGCGACCGCAGCGCGCCGAGAGTGACGGAGTAGCGGCGAAGACGCGGGGGTGGGTGCGGGCGGTGTCGAGCACGGACGCCCGCGACGCCATCGCGCCCGGCACGAAAACCCTGTCGACGACCGAATACCGCTGGCTGGCCTGCCGGTTGACAGAGGCCCTGAGGGACACGCTCAGGGTCGCGGAATCGCGGGGACAGCGCATCCCGGATCAGGAAGAGGCGACCGAGGATGCCTGACTCTCCGAATGCCGGCGCACCGGTACGCAATGACTCTCGGGGGCGCTACCGCTTCCGCGAGTACCACGTGACCACCGTCCCCGACCCCATGGCCCTGCCAGCGTTCGAGGCGGTCTGCGTCATCGGCGAAGCGCGCAACTGCGGCGCACCTCAGGCACGCTGCACACCCCCGACGAACTGACCCTTTGGATCGCCGGACACTGCGCCCAGAGCGGCCACGAGCTCTACGAGCAGACCGTCCGCGCTCTCGTCCGCGTCGAACAGGGGGCGTGGCAGTAGGGCAATAGAGTCCCCCTTCGCCGACACCACGCCAGCGGCAACGCGACCGTGCAGCCCGAGCCGCTGACGGCAGTAGCGACGGCAACACCCACGGATTTCCCCGCACAACCACGGACGCCAGCGGATCCCGAAACAAGCGCTGACCTGCAAATAAGCAGGTAGAGCGGGTCCACGTAGCACACGTACTATGTGCTCGCGGGCCAGACACCGGTTCTCGTTCACAACGCCAAGTGCGGTGAACAGGGCGGCTCCTTGAGCCGGCTCTTCGGTAAGCGGAATAACCCAGCCTTCCGGAGCCGAATGCTACGGCGGGAGATCTTCGCGGGATCGCCCATGACATGGTTGATGAGAACGACGCGTGGGCCCATGACCCGCCGGCACCCGACGATGAGGAACCTGCGTGCCGTCTGCCGCGTTCGGCGAAGTGACGCGCAGGTTCCATCACTGAAGTTTGTCGGGGTGCCTCAGATCGCAAGCGCAGTCGGTGTTGAGGAGCGGCGAACGGTCAAAGCGGCGGTGAGGTTAATTGCGACCATGATCGTGGCGTTCAGTCGAAACGGATGGCACATCGCTCAACCCGGGGCGCAGCACCACACCCTTGTTCTGGTCGCCTTTCACGTTGATTGCGGCGCCGCTCTCGCGGCTGGCCGTTGGGCGCTGCTCGTGCAGGACATGCTCGGCTCGACCGATCTCGCGGGTCTGCAGTGCGCCCCGTTTGCTGCCGAATCCGCGACCGCGACTAGCATCAGGCTGGCTACACCTGAGCCGGCCTCGCCGGGCCCGCGCTGTTTCCGCCGTCCTCCCTGCTGGCCGCCACCGCCGACCGCCGACGAGTACCAAGAACCTCTGGTTCCTGGCGAAGGCGGTCATGTTAGGCATGGACACGGCCCCCGTCTCTTGGCGATGGCGACTTCGTCGGGACGGGCTCCATAGGGACGCAATCTCGGCGTCCTTCGAGTTCAGTTGGCGCGGACAGAGTGCCTCGCCGCGCACCTGACAGCGCCGCCAGCGCAGCACACGCGTCGGCGCGAGGTAGATCCGTCCTGCATGCGCTCGACCTACCGCCCGAGTTTGCGGGCGCTGGCGACGACCGCGTAGCTACTCGGAGCCGAGGCCGACGGTGGCGGCGACCAGGGGCCTCTGGGGCGACGGTCTTGTCTGTACCGCAGCTCGTCGGCCGTCAGTAGCGGACCAGCTTCGGACCACGACGTCCCCGGCACCTGGTGGAAGAACTCCTGCCGAAATCCAACGGCGGACTGCGGGCCCGGGACACCTGCGGCGTAGCGCGAACACGTTGAGGCCCCGACGGAGCATTCGCCGGGGCTCTCGCATGATGGGGTCTCAGATGGTCGTGGTGTCGATCACGAAGCGGTAGCGCACGTCGCCGGCGGCGAGCCGCTCGTACGCCTCGTTGATCGCGGAGGCGGTGACCCGCTCGACCTCCGCGCCAATGCCGTGCTCGGCGCAGAAGTCCAGCATCTCCTGGGTCTCGGGGATGCCGCCGATCATCGATCCGGCGAGAATCTTGTTGCCGCCGATGAGGGCGAACGGGTGGAAGGCGACGGGCTCCTCCGGGACACCCACGTTCACCAGGGCGCCGCGCGTCTTCAGCAGGCTGAGGTAGGCGCTGACGTCCAGCGGTGCCGACACCGTGGAGACGATCAGGTCGAAGGAGCCGGCGAGCTGCTCGAACGTCTTCGGGTCGTTTGTCGCGTAGTAATGGTCGGCGCCCAGCTTCAGGCCGTCGTCCTTCTTGCGCAGCGACTGCGACAGGACGGTGACCTCGGCACCGAGCGCATGGGCGATCTTGACGGCCACGTGGCCGAGACCGCCCAGGCCGATCACCGCCACCTTCTTGCCGGGGCCCGCGCCCCACTGCTTGAGCGGCGCGTAGGTGGTGATGCCCGCGCACAGCAGCGGCGCGGCGGCGTCCAGGGACAGCCCGTCGGGGATGCGGACGACATAGTTCTCGTCGACGACGACCTTCTCGGCGTAGCCGCCGTAGGTGATCTCGCCATCCCGGCCGATAGCGTTATACGTGGTGATCATGCCCTTGGTGCAGTGCTGCTCCTGGCCGGCCTTGCAGTTCTCGCACTCGCGGCAGGAGTCGACGATGCAGCCGACGCCGACGCGGTCACCGACTTTGTACTTGGTCACGCCGGGGCCGACCTCGGAGACGACGCCCGCGATCTCGTGGCCGGGGACCATCGGGAAGATCGCCTCACCCCAGCCCTCGGCGACCTGGTGGAGGTCGGTGTGGCAGATACCGGCGAACTTGATGTCGATCAGCACGTCGTGCTCGCGGACCGCACGGCGCTCGATGGTGGTGCGCTCCAAGGGGGCCTTGGGGGCGGAGGCGGCGTACGCAGCAACAGTGGTCATGGCGGGGGTTCTCCTAGCGGTGTCTCGCGCCCGGCTGCCTTCATCCGGTCGGCGCGTTCCCAGGCCTGCTTGGTGGGCCGGTACAACGAAGCTAACGCAATCGACTTGCGCTGTCAACGCAAGTCGATTGCGTTAGCTCGCCAGATGGGGGCGCCACCCCTGATCGATCGATGATTGTTCGCTCTGCGCTCCGCCGCCGCCCTGCATGGGCGGGCCAGCACGTTGTGGCAGATGGCCGCCCAGGGGCCGCGGCCGCAGAGCGCCGACCAGCGGGGTGGCCCCGGCCAGGTGTGCCGCGTTACTCGTCGCCGGCTTGGGCGTGCCGGCCGGTGGCGAGGCCGTCCACGAGGGCCGTGGCCAGGCGGGGGAAGGTGTACTCGAAGTCGATGGCGACGTGAGCCAGTTGGGGCTCCTCGCGGTACAGACGCAGAGTGTTCTGCGAGGGGTGGCCGGCTTGCCACAGTTGGGCGGCCAGGGCGAGGACGGCCATGACCAGTTCCTCGGCGGTGGTGCGATCCAGGGCGCTGCGCTCAGTGAGCGTGTCGCTGACGCTGTTGATGGCGTGGCTGGCGGAGACCTTGAAGGCGCGGACGCATTCGTAGCTCGACTCGTGCTCGAGGCTGAGTGTGACGTGGGTGAGCAGGTCACAGAACAGCGGGCGCTTGCGGAGGCCGGCGACCAGCGCATGAGCGATGTCGGCAGCGGACAGGCGGTCGTAGCGGGCGAGACGGGCGACGGCGTCCTCGCCCCACTCCTCGATGCCCTCCCGGGCGAGGCTGAGGAGGATCTCTTCGCGGGAGCTGAAGTACCTGCGCACCGCCGAGGCGTGGACGCCCGCGTGCTGGGCGATGGAGGTGAGCGTGACCGCGCGCACTCCGTCCCGGGCGGCAAGCGTGCGGGCGGCGTCGGCGAGGTCGCTGGCCCGCTGCGCCTTGTGCTCGGCGGAGTAGGCGCGCTGGAAGGCGGAACCTGAACTCATGTCCGGCATGGTAACGCAAAGCGGATGCGTTAAGGCCGCCCGATCTAACGCAATCGACTTGCGTTGACAACGCAATTCAGTTGCGTTAGCTTCTTGGTCAGTGCCGCGGTCGCCTCGCCATCGGACACCTCCAAGGTCACGGGAAGCCCAGGCGATGTGCCGGACCGTTATCCCTCGAGACCGCTCAGCCCCGGGACAGCCACCGGCCCTTTGCGTCTCCCCTGAAGAATCCAGGAGCCAGTCAATGAAGATCGCCAACCAGCATTTCATCGGCGGACAATTCGTCGAGTCACACGGCCGGGAGACCATCGACGTCCACAACCCTGCGACGGGTGAACTCATCGGCCGTGCCGTCCTGGGCGACGAGACCGACGCCGAGCGTGCCATCGCTGCCGCTCACGCGGCCTTCCCCGCCTGGTCCAAGACCACGCTCGAAGAGCGCCGGATGTACCTGCAGCGGATCGCGGACGCGATGGCCGAACGCATGGACGAACTGATCGCGATCACCGTCGAGGAATACGGCGCCACCGTGTCGTTCGCCGGCATGTTCAACCAGCAGGCGCGCGACTTCATGCTGCTGGCCCAGGACCTGCTCAAGCCGGAGAACTTCGAGCAGAAGAACGGCAACGCCACCATCACCAAGGTGCCGGTCGGCGTCGCCGCACTGCTCACTCCGTGGAACGGCAGCGCCTGGTTCGTCGCCGGCAAGACCGCCTCCGCGCTGGCGGCCGGCTGCACCGTGGTCGTCAAGCCCAGCCAGATGAGCGCCCTGCAGAGCCGCCTCCTCATGGAGTGCTTCGACAAGGCCGGCCTGCCGGCGGGCGTCGTCAACATCGTCAACGGCGCTGGCGCGACGGTCGGCAACACCTTCACCCGCAGCCCCCTGGTGCAGAAGATCTCCTTCACCGGGTCGACCACGGTAGGCAAGCAGATCCACCGCGACGCCATCGACACCATGAAGCGCGTCACCCTGGAGCTGGGCGGCAAGTCGCCGACGGTGATCCTCGACGACGCCGACCTGACCAAGGCCGTCCCGTTCGCGCTGACCGCCGGCCTGCTCAACACCGGCCAGGCGTGCGTCGCCGGAACCCGCATCATCGTTCCCGAGAGCCGGCTTCAGGAGACCAAGGCCGCCCTGAAGGCGGGCGTGGAAGCTCTGAAGCTCGGCTCCCCGGCCGACCCGGAGACCACCATCCAGCCCATGGTCTCCAAGGGCCACTACGAGCGGGTGCAGAGCTACATCCGCAAGGGAATCGAGGAGGGCGCCGAAATTCTCGTCGGCGGTGAGGGCAAGCCCGAGGGCTACGAGGCGGGCAACTACGTCAAGCCGACCATCTTCGTGGGCGTCACCAATGACATGACCATCGCGCGGGAGGAGATCTTCGGCCCCGTCCTGTCGGTGATCACCTACCGCGATGACGAGGAGGCCCTCAAGATCGCCAACGACACGGACTATGGCCTGCACGGCTACGTCTACGGCGAGGATGTGGAGCGGGCTCGCGGCATCGCCAACCAAATCCAGGCCGGCCGGGTCATGGTCAACGAGTTCGTGGACGACCCCACCAGCCCGTTCGGCGGGTTCAAGATGTCCGGCATCGGCCGAGAGTTCGGTGTCCACGGCCTCAACGCCTACCTGGAGACCAAGACCGTCTTCGCCGCCTGACGCGTCGTCTGACGCAGCCGCGGCGCCCCGACCGGGTTCGGGGCGCCGCGACCACCAGGCGGCGACCGGCCCTCCACAGGCGGCAGGGGCACCGCTTCACACAGGGTGGGAGACCTCGCCAGCTGGGAGGAGCTGTTCCGCCCAGATGACCTTCCCCTCGCGGCTGTGCCGTGTGCCCCAGTCTTCGGTGAGCTGGGCGACCAGAAGCAGGCCACGTCCGCCCTCGTCGAAGATGCGGGCCCGGCGCACGGCAGTGACCCGGGAGGGCAGACCGCTGCAGCACGCCCCCGGCACTCACGAGAGTGTCTACGTGCTGCCCGACCAGCATGTTCAACGCGCCTCGCGGAACGTCTTCGAGGAAGGCGCTCTAGAGGCCCTGAACGCGGCACGGGCGGTCGTCTTCGCGGGGCACGTCGCGGATGCACCGGACCCGAGCCACCATGAGACCGCCACGGCGGACTGTGAGGACGAGAGCACCAGTCCCTGGCCAGCGCCGCAGGGCGGGTGTGCGGCGGACTTCCTCCTCTGTCTGGCCTGCAGGAACGCTCACGTACATCCCGCTCACCACCCCCGGCTTGCCCACCTGCACCAGCAGTTGCTGGGCCTTCGGTCCGTGCTGGACGACCGCTCCTGGCTCCAGCACTGGAACGACCATCTGCTCCGGCTCGACGACCTGCGCAACAACAAGGTCGGCCCGGCGACTTGGCAGGCCGCTCTGTCCCGCGTCGACGCCGCTGACCGTGAGGTTGTCCGGCTTCTGCTGAACGGAGAGCTCACCGCGTGAACCCCCAGGCCACCGCCGAGGACGATGCATACCTCCTGCCGCTGCCGGATCCCGACGGGCCGGTGGTTTTGCCTCAATGGGTCAGCGCCATCAACGCACACCCCAACTCCCGCTACCGGGAACTCACCTGGTCCCTCGCCCCGCTTATCGACAACCCCGGAGGCAGCCTCACCAAGGTCCGATGGGGTGCGTGTCCACCGACGCTGCGTGAACAGGTGCGATTGACGGCCTGGACGATGATCAACGGCCAACTGCGGCCCACCTACCTGCAGCAGCAGGGAAACCACTCCAGGGGCCGGTCTTCGCCCAAGGATCTGGCGGACGCATGCCGCGAGTGGATGCGATTGGCCCGCTGGCTGCACCGACGCCGCCTTGCCAGCCTGGCCGACTGCACCGACACCCAATGGCGGCTCTACCTCTCCGGACGGTGGAACGACGGCGTGAGCCGGGTGCGCGCGGAGAGGATCTGCATCCACCTGACGAACCTATGGGCCTTCGACCAACTCAGCGCCCGGCCCTCGGGCATCAGTCGTCCCCCGTGGTCGAGCGAGGGCATCGACGTCTTCCTTCCCGCTGCCGGAGAGAGGTCCGGAGGCGAGAACTCGACCGAGCCACTGGGGCCGCAGGTTCTGGGACCGCTGCTGATCTGGGCCATCCGGCTCGTCGAGGACTGCGCCGACGACATCATTGCCTCCTGGACGGAACGGTGCCGCTTGGTCGAGTACGCCGAAACGGCAACGTCCCGGCCCGCGGGCCAGGCCGCCCTGGAGGCATACCTGTCGCCCCTGCTCGAGGCCGGCGCGCCCCTTCCCTCCGGGACGTAGCGCGGCCGCTCCGCGTTGGCCCGCTCGTTCCTCAGCGGCACCACAGGAGCAAGCCTCACACAGGTCGATTCCTACCGCCGACAACACCAGCTGGCAGCGCGCGTCACACAGCGGCCGGGCCCCTGCCCCCTGCAGGTGCCGCTCTTGGGCCGGATCGCGGGAGAGCCCTGGCGCGAGTACATCGACTTCTACGAAGCGGCCGAACTGATGCGTCACCTGGGAACGGCCGCGGCCATCGTCTGCCTCTACCTGACCGGCATGCGCCCACAGGAGGTGCAGGGCCTTCGGAGCGGATGCTGCCCCACCCCCGCCCCGGGTGGCGACGGCACACCTGGCCGGCACCTCATCAGGAGCCACCACTTCAAGAACGTCATCGACGCCGACGGCAACCATGTCTCCGGCGGAGAGATCCGCGACATCCCGTGGGTGGCGATCGCCCCGGTGGTCAAGGCCATTCGTGTCCTGGAACGGATCGTGCCGCAGGGCGAACTCCTCCTGAGCTCCCGCCATCACCATTTTCCCGAATCTCGCGGCCACTTCGGCGCATTGAAGACGACCACGTTGAACCGGCGGATCGAGGAGTTCGCGGCATGGGCGAACCGCGAGGCCGCGGCACGAGGACTGGCGCAGCAGGCCATCCCGCCGGACCCGCATGGGGCGATCGGGGTCTCCCGGTTCCGACGTATTGTCTCTGCTTAGTTTCCGTGTGGCGATTGGCTCCCAGAGAGCTGGTGGCCTGGGTGTTTGGGCTTTGCGCTGAGCCGTGTGGTGTTTCTACTGTCAGCGCCCATGATCTTGAGTTTCTTCTCGTCCCGGGGCTGGGAGTCCTGGGACGTCGAGCATCGGCCGTTGATCCCCGAGGGGATGCCCGTGCTCGTCGACGACGACCTGTGCTTCGAGGACGGACCCGCCGCGCCGCGTCCGACGGTGGTGGTGAATCGGTGGCTGCGTGAGTTACCGGCCAGCGGGGCCCCAGCACCGAGCTCGTGGGAGAACTACGCGCGGGTGGTCAAGGAGTGGATGGAGTTCTTGGCCGAGCACGGGGTGAGGCTGTTTGACTCGCGGGAGCGGTTGAAGGCGGGGCTGAGTCGGTACGCCGAGCACCGGGCCGCGGGCCCGTTGAAGGCCCGGTTCGTGGCGACGACGTGGGGCCAGCACATGAGCATCCTGTCTCTGTTCTACCGGTGGGCGATCAACGAGGAGTACGCGACGGCCGAGCCGTTCACCTACCGGGCCGCGCGGGCCCTGTTCGCCGGGACCGGGCGGGAGGTGAAGGTGAACCTGGCGGTCCGCCGCACGCCGAAGCCGCACGTGACGATCAAGTACTTGGAGCCGGACTTCACTGAGCTGTTCCGAAAGGGGCTGCGCGGGCTCGCCCCGGACGGCTCGCCGGACACCGGCTTCCACGGGCGGGAGCTGTCCCGCAACGGGGCGGTCGGGGATCACGCGCTGGCCACCGGGATGCGGCTGCAGGAGTTCACCTACCTGTTGCCCTGGGAGATCCCCGCCCTGCCGCCGGAGCCGACCGCGGTCCCCATCCCGTTCCCGGTGCCTGCCGGGATCACCAAGGGCAAGAAGTGCCGCACCACGTGGACCTCCTACGAGGCCCTGGCCGGACTGCACGACTATCTCGAGCTCGACCGGGCCGCCACGACGGAGGGCTCACTTTGGCGGCCGCCACGGCGGTGGGGCGAACCACTGATGGTCACCGAGCCGGATGCCCGGGGAGGGCTGATCAACGGGGTCCGGCGCCCCTGGGAGTCACTGACTGCGGCCGAGCGGCGCCGCCTGGTCGCCCCGGAGGGCGGTTCCTGCCTGCTGGCGGTGAAGAACGGCGGCGGCCCGTTCACGGCCTGGGCCACGGTCTTCGAGCGCACATCCGACCGGATCCGGGCCCGCTTCGAGCCCCGGTTCCCGCACGTCTGGCCTCACCGATGTCGCCACACCTTCTCCATGAGGACCTTGGAATACCTGGTCACCGGACATTACCGGCAGGCCGCGAAGCTCGTGCGGGACACCGATGCCGACGCCGCTCTGGTCTTCTACTTGAGCAAGGCGGACCCACTGCTGGTGCTTCGTGATCTTCTAGGACATTCCACTGTTCTGACCACGGAAAAGTACCTCCGCCGCCTGGATACGACACGCATCTACCGGGAGGCATACGAGGGGGCCGGCGCCACTGCCGGGCTGACCGAGGATGCGGCCGAGCGAGAAGCCGCGGCCGAGTTCGACGATGACATGGCGGAGGCGATCTGATGCCCGCGACGGTACTTGCGGATCCTCCGGGCATCCGGTGCATGTTCAGCGACGGCTCCACGGCGGAATTCAGGCTGGAGGGGCTGCCCTGTCCGCAGTTGGTCAGTGATCTGCTGACAGGGCTGGTCGAACTGATCCACCCGCACGGCAGTCTCGACTCGGCGAACTCGGTCGACCTGTGCCTTCCCCCGATTCGCAACCTCGCCCAAGGGCTGTCAGCGCAGGGGTTCAGCGGCGGGGCTGCGGATCTGGGACGCGGCGTGCTGATCGAATACTGGATGGCGACCCGCAAGTTCCGCTGGGAGTCGTTCATCCGACGGATGCTGAGGGGCTTCGACACAGCTACGGACCGCCTCGATCCCGGAGTGCGGGAGCTGCTGACCGGTCGCGCTTACACCCCGGCTCCGTCTCGACAGGCACTCCCCCCGTATTCGGAGACCGAATGGGACCGCCTCACGACGGTCTGCAAGACGATCGTCAGCGAGTCGTACGCTATCCACCGGCAGGCGCTGGCGGCCGCGGCCAGGGGAAGGACACCCACAGTTGAGGAGTGGACCAGCGACAATCTCGTCTGGTTGCTGGCCCGGCTGGGCCCCGTGGGGACGCCGGGCGTCGCCGAGCATCTGGGGTGTTCCCTCAATGCGGTGCAGAAACGGGGTGGGGTCCCCGCTGCGAGTGCTGCAGCGTTCCCGCACCTGACTGTGGTGGTCGCCTACCGACTGCTGTTCGGTATCTACTCCGGCATCGTGCCCGACGGCATCGACGACTTGGGCATCGAGGACATCGACTGGGCCGGGGACTCCACGATCTTGCTCTCCTACATCAAGGGCCGCACCGCGAGCGAGAGCGCGAACCTGCCGAAGAAGGCGGTGCGGCTGCTGGAACAGTGGCTGGCCCACTCATCGCTGGTGCGAAGTCATGCCGATCCCGAGACAGCGCGTCAGATGTGGCTGGGCGTCACCCGGCCCGGAACCGCAGGGATTTTCAGCGGCACCATCCACCGCAACACCGTCAAAGCCTGGACTCTTCAGCGCGGGCTGACCGCCGATGACGGCGAAACGCTGAAGATCCACCGGGGAAGAATCCGTACGACACATCTGGCGATGCGCGACCGTCGGGCCTGGAGCGGACAGGGACGGGCAACCATCGACCCGAACCACAGTCCCCAGATGGAGGGCGACCATTATCTGACCGCCGCGACGCCGTCCCAGCAGCGGGCAGTGGAGGCGCTCGTCGAAGATGCTCAGCACGACCTGCTGCGACGAGCCCATCCTCCGGCTGTGATCACAGACGAAGACGCCGCTGCCCTGGCTCGGGACTACCCGCAGCTGGTCAACGGCCTCCAGCTCGACGACACCGTGGTCGCCGAACTGGTCGGCGGGGAGCACGATGTGTTCACCGCTGCCTGCGCTGACCAGCTGTCCGGGCTACACGGCCCCAAGGGCAAGCCGTGTCCGGCCCGGCCGTGGGTGTGTCTGCTCTGCCCACTGGCGGTGTTCGCGCCTCGCCATGCCGCCAACCTCCTGAGGATGAAGGCGTTCTTCTCCCGGCAGTGGCAGCAGATGCCCGCTGCCCAGTTCATGGCCGTGTTCGGCCCGTACTCCCAGCGGATCGGCCAGGTCCTGGACCGATTCGACCCGGTCGTGCTGGCGGACGCTGCCACGGCCGTCGGCGACCATGACGACGAGCTGCCGTTGCGGCCCGAGGAGGCGACACGATGACCACCCTGCATGCGTTCACCAACCTCACCACAGCCCCGGTCTCGGTGTTCGCCGGCGCCGATATCTGCCACGAAGCCGGTCTCGCACTGCCCGACGCAGTACGTCGGCCCGTCTTCGAGGACGACCTGTGGGATCTGGCTGAGGTCGTCGGCCTCCCGATCTCATTGGCACTTCAGCACCGGCGTTTCAACTTCGCCGTCATCGGTGACCCCCGTTGGCAGCTGGTCGCGAAGGAGCTGGTTATGGCCCTCCTCTCTCCGCACCACGAGGCGGTGGCCTCGCTCGCACGGGCCTACAGGACCCCGTTGCACGTCAGTACCAGTCACGGCCGGCTCGCCGAACTCATCCGCTTCATGAAGTGGCTCACCGCGCGCGGTGTGCCAGCCTCGAAGATCTGAACAGCATCGATTGCGACGCCTACCTGGCCCATCGACGCTATGAGCGGGACGAGAATGACGTCGTCGTCGGCGAGCGAAGCACGGGCACTCGCCAGATCGCCGCGATGATCGTGACCGACCTGCTCAACTATCGGGACCTCTTCACCGCCGACCGCGTCCCGGCGGACCTGCGGCTCTGGGGCGGAGCCACACCCTCGGCGATCGCCGAAAACAACAACCGCGGCGCGCAGAACAAGACCCCGCCGGCCTCTGACGAGGTGCTCCAGCCGATGCTGGCCGCAGCCCTGCACCTGGTGCACGTGATCGGCCCGCACGTCGTGGATCTCGCCAGCCAGGTCCGTCTCGCCGACCGGGACTGGTCGACCAAGACCGATGACCTCAAGTCGGCAACCCGGGTCCCGCTCACGGAGATCAGCCGAGTGCTGGCCGACTACGAACATGCCGGTGAGCCTCTGCCGTTGATGCGGCAGCACCATATCCAGGACCGGATCGACGCAGGCTGGGCAGCCGAAGACCCGCTGGCCCCGATCGCCTTCAGCGTCCTGGCCCGCCAGGCTGGGTTCCGGCAGTTCCATGCCGCATGGCTACCGACCCTACGAGGACCGGTCGAGGCGACGTTGAAAACTGTCGGCGCGGAACGGCCCTTCGGCAGAGCAGCCACCCACGTTGAGAAGGCCGACAGCAACGGCACTCTTCCCTGGACGCTTCCGCTGCACCGGGAAGAAGCGCTCACTCTGATCGGCATCGTTCGGACCGCGGCAATCCTCACACTGGCGGCGGTCACCGGGATGCGCGCGAGTGAGCTCATGGAATTGCAGGTCGGCTGCAGACGTCCGCCAGAAGAGTACGGGCCCGACCTGCTCCGCTACCGACTGGTCGGCAAGCTCATCAAAGGCCAACCCCTCGGCGGAGTGCACGACGAGTGGGTCGTGATCCACGATGCCTACCAGGCAGCCGCTCTCGCTGAGCAACTTCACAACGCCCCCGAGGTCGGCGCCCCGCTACTGGGCCGGTTCCACTTCAACTCCCGCTACCAGTGGTTCCGTAATTGGGTGAACGGCCCACACGGGCAGCGACTCGGGCTCGCCCCGATCCCCAACGAACGTCTGACGCTGAGGATGCTACGCAGAAAGCTGGCGATCGAGATCGCATACCGACCAGGCGGCCTCCTGGCAACCAAAATTTACCTACACCATGTGAGTACAGCAACTACGGAAGGTTACGCTTCGCGCCCCGGCGGAGCCCAAGCCGAGCTGTTGGCCGAGGTCAACGACCACGAACAGCAACGTAATCTGGAACTGGTGCTGGCCGAGTTCCGCAACTACCAGCAAGGCATCCTCCCTGCGGGTCCCGGCGCCCGCAGCCTTACCGAGTTCTTCGCGCACATCGACGCCAAACTCGACGCGACGGCCGCGAAGGCGCCGAAGACCCAGCGCAGTGACCGCGACGTGCTCAACCTGCTGACCAAACGCGCCAAGGTCCTCCACCTTGGCCCGGCGAACTACTGCTGGTTCACCGACCCGTCCCGGGCGCTCTGCCTCAAGCTGGCCGGCACCCCGACAGCAGACCGTCCGCTGGTCGGGATGTGTGACTCCGCCCGCTGCCCGCAGGCCACCCATCACCCCTGTCACCGCCCCGTCTGGGCCGAGCACGCCGAACGCACCGAGATCTTCCTCGGCCAGCTCGGCACCACACGCAAGACCGAACGCAACCGGCTCCGAGATGACTACGACCGGGCCCTCCGCGTCGTCGCCGAAATCGACGCCGCCAGCACCACGGACGAGGAAACCGCATGAGAATCTCCGCAGCCCAACGGACCGAGAACGAAAACCGCATCCGAGCCGCCATGGACCGTCTCCTCCGAGGCGAGATCCCGCCCGGCGGAAAGTGCGACATCAAGACCCTGGCCAACGAAGCGGCAGTCGACCGCACTGCGTTCTACGGCACCCGCCCCTACGCTCACCTCCGCGCCGAGTTCGAACGACGGGTCCAGGCATTTCAAGACGCCGGCGAGATCCCCGACCCTCGTGAGGCTCAGATCGCCCGGCTCAAGGCAGAGGTCACCAAGCTCCGGGAACGGCTGGCCCAGTCGGAGCAGACGGTCGACGAGCTCACCGACTTCCGCGGCCAATCGCTGGCCCGGCTCGCCGCCCAGCACGAGGAGATCGCCCGGCTTCGCGAGTCCCTGGCCGGGGCCAGCCGAGTGAGCCGCCTTCCCGCGCCGCGAAGCACGGTGATCGGGAGTTGCAGTTGAGGCACCGACACGAAAGCGGACGGTCCCTGACTTCCCGGTCAGATGGCGGGCTCCGGCAGGTGACCGAGGTGCTTGATTACGCGCCCGCGCAAGAGCAGGTACTCGTCCCAACGGCGCAGAGGGCCGGGCGGGCGTTCGACGACACGGGCTGCGGTTACAGCCTGGCCGCGTTGGAACTGCTCGTGGGTCAAGTCGAGCTCGACGCCGCTGGGCAGGCGGTTCCACCAGTGAAAGCCGTGCTGATCCCCGTCAAGGTGCACCTCACCGACCATGAGGTCGCCGCCGAAGATGTCATTGACGATCAAAGCTGTGATGTCGCAGTGGCCCCAGGCAGGGTTGTCGGGACACCACTCGGCCTGATCGTCGGGCGAGCAGGTGTCGGCGGCCCAGCTGGCTCGCAGGGCCTTGTCCAGGACAAGCAGGTTCCAAGGAGTCATGGCGGCAGCATCGCAGCCACCGCTGACATCGCCCCCAGGGCCATCGCCTGGGTCCGAGGCCGGCGAGCTCATCCGAGAGCACTCAAGGGTGTGATCCGCGCCACATATCTTCCTCTGGAATGCAACACGCTCGACGACCCCCGTTGCGAACCGAGCGTCGGGGGATCAGCCTGCCCAATCGCCACACGAGCACATCCGCACACGGGCTTTGCGGACACAAGCCGCACTCTGGCCTGGCACATCGCCCGTCGTCCGGGCGGGCTGGTGGCACTCGCCATCCAGTACGGGCATCTGCGCACGGTCCTGGACGCCCGCTCCTCCAGCGGCTACGGATCCCGTCAGCGGCGGGGAATCCACGGCGTACTCGATGTCGAGACTGCGCTGGCCGCAGCCGACACTGCCGCTCAGCTCCGCGACCGCACGGCCGCCGGGGAGAAGATTTCCGGACCGGCCGCCCGCCGGGCCCTGACTGGCGCCGCCTCGACTCCTCGATTCGAAGGACGCATCGTGCCCGCGAACTTCGCCAGAAAAGCTGCCCAGTTCCTCGAACGCGACGGCATCGTGCTCTACGACAACCCGGACGCTTTTCTGATCTGCGCGTTCAAACGCGACCACGCACTCTGTGAACCGGAACCGGGCGCCACCGCGCCCAGGCAGTACGCCTGCCAGCCCGGCTGCGGCAACGCCGTTCGTACCGACACCCACGCCCGGCGGCTGCGGGGCCGCGCCGCGCAGATCGACCAGCTGGCCACGGCGGCGCCTGAGAAGATCAGCCGACGCCTGAAGCAGAAAGCGGACAGCCTCCGGACCCTCGCCGGCACGCATGACGCCACCGCTCGCAACGCCGAGGACCTGACATGACCCAGTACGAGGAGCGCGCCCGCATCCGCGAGGCCATGGACCGGCTTCTGTCCGGGCAGGCGACGGCAAGCAACGGGGGCCTCACCGTCGTCGCCCTCGCCGCCGAGGCTGGCATCCACCGTATGGCTCTGCTCAAGCGACATGCAGACCTGAAGAACGAGTTCTACGAGCGGGTACGCACCGAAACCCGACAGGTACCGGAGGCCGAGCAACGACTACGCAAGACCGTTACGCAGCTCAAGGAGACCCTCGCCAACAAGGAGACTGAACTCGAGGAGCTGCGGCACATGGTCACCCGCCTAATGGCGGTGCACCGGCCGACCCCAGCAGGGTGGAGGATCGGTGCCCGAGGAAGCCGACCGGTGGGTGAGCACTACCGCCGCCAGGCCCGCGATGCGAGGCCGAGGGTTAGACCGTGCCCCCACCGGTTGGCGGGGAGAAGCAATGGCCGGTGGGATGTCGTGCCGTTTCGAGCACTGATCCATTAGGTAGCCGTGATTCTCCTCCAGGCTTCGGTAAACGACTGCGAGAGGGGAACAGGTGCTGTTCGTCGGGAACGACTGGGCTGAAGATCACCATGACGTCGAAATCATGGATTCCCAAGGAAAGCGCCTGGCCCGAAAGCGATTGGAGGAGGGGATCAGCGGAATAGCTAAGCTGCACGCCTTGATCGCCGAGCACCTTCCCGAAGATGCCACTCCTGGCGATGTGATGGTAGGCATCGAAACTGACCGGGGAACCTGGGTCGCTGCCTTGATCGCAGCCGGATACAAGGTCTACGCGATCAACCCCATGCAGGTAGCGCGATACCGGGAAAGGCACTCAACCTCCGGCGCAAAATCCGACCAAGGGGATGCTCACACGCTAGCGGAAATCGTTCGTGTCGACCGGGCCCATCACCGACCTGTCGCCGGAGACAGCGACCTGGTCGAGGCAGTCAGGGTCCTCGCACGCAGCCACCAGAACCTCGTCTGGCTCCGCCAGCGCCTGGGCAACCAGCTGCGCTCCCAGCTCCGCGAGTTCTACCCCGCGGCACTGGCAGCGTTCACAGAGCTGACGGGCCGGGATGCCCTCGCTGTCCTGGCGGCCGCACCCACACCCACCGCCGGCCGGGAACTGAGCGTGGAGGCGATCTCTGCGCTGCTGCGCGGCGCGGGCCGACAGCGCAACATCACCACCACGGCCAGCCGAATCCATAAAGCCCTCACTGCTGACTACCTGAGCGCCCAGCCCCTGGTAACCGGGGCATTCGGTATCACCACCGCGGCACTGGTCGCGATAATCACGGAACTCAACCACCAGATCACAGAAGTCGAAGGCCAGTTGAGTGCCTATTTTCGCCGTCACCCGGACGCTGAGATCTACCTGAGCCAGCCAGGCTTGGGGATTGTTCTCGCTGCCCGGGTGATCGCAGAGTTTGGAGACGACCCCGACCGCTACGAGTCCGGGAAGGCCAGACGCAACTACGCCGGCACCTCTCCCATCACGCGCGCGCCTCCGGGAAGAAGGCCATAGTTCTAGCCCGGTACGCGCGAAACCGAAGGATCGCTGACGCCCTTTTCCAGCAGGCATTCGCAGCGATCACCAAATCCCCTGGAGCCCGCCGCTATTACGACACCATGCGCGCTCGCGGCATCGGCCATAACGACGCCCTGCGCCGCTTGGCCAACCGATACGTCGGTGTGCTGCACGGCTGCCTACGCACCCGCACCAACTACAACGAAACCACTGCTTGGGCACCCCAGACCCACCAGCACCAAGCCGCAGCTTGACACCTACCGCAGGTGGGATGTCCAACCCTTGCCAACGCCGTCCTCACCCGCCACCTAAGTAGCACCTCGCCGCGCGCGTCGACACGGACCAGCACCGACAACGTCGTTCCCTTGCCGTTGTTCGGAGAGCCTTCGACGGACTCATAGTGCTTCGGCGCGGGAGGTGCGCCCTGCCCCTTCCGCGGGATAGGACTTCTGACGCTGATAGCCGGGGTCCGTCGACGACCGGAGGGTCATGCTGAGTGCCGCGGCGGCGACGTAGAGGCCGACGAACGTCCAGATCAGTGCCGTCATGTGGGCCGTTCCGCCGAGCAGGCCGACCAGGGCCGGGCCCACGAAGGCGGAGAGGCCCGCGGCGAGGCTGTAGACAGCCAGGGCGTTCGCGCTGTCGGCGCGCGGGACGAGTCCCGGCATGAGGGCCGTGAGCGGGACGAAGCCGGCGAGCCCGATGCCGAAGACGCCCCAGCACAGCAGGGTGACCCAGAAGTTGGGGCCGACGGCGAGCGGCACGTAGTACAGGAGCAGCATCCCCGCCGCGCACAGCACGCAGCCGAACCAGGTCACCGTGCGCCGCCAGCCGAACCGGTCGCCCAGGACGCCGAAGAACAGGTTCGCGAAGATGTTGGCGGTGTAGACGCAGGTGACCAGCAGCAGGTACGTGTGCTGCGAGAAGCCGATCGTGCGGGTGAAGTGGAGCGGCGCCACGACGAACAGCGCGAAGTTCGGGGCGGTGTTGACGAGCCGCACGAACGCGCCGACCGCCACCTGTCGGTTGCGCAGGATCGTGATGCCGCGCACCAGTCCGCGCAGGGGGTGATCGGCGCCGTCTTGCAGGGTCGGGCCGGCGTGGCGGAGGTCGCGTACGCCGAACAGCGCGACGAGCGCGCCGAGCGCGACGATGGCCGAGGCGACCCAGAAGGTGCCGAACTCGCCGACGAGCGGGATCGAGGCGCTGGCGACCAGGGAGCCGAGGGTGGGCAGTCCCGCGCCGAAGACGAACCAGAACCAGCCGACGGACGTGCCGCGTTGGGACTCGGGGGCGGCCTGGGTGATCCAGACGAGGAACGCGTAGGCGAAGAACGGGTAACTGATCCCGCGCAGCCCGTAGAAGACGGTGACCAGCGTCGCCGAGTCGGAGGGGATCGCCCAGACGAGCAGGGCCACTTCGAGGGCTAGCCAGGAGATGGCGCCGTAGAACATCACGCGGCGGGGGCCGAGCACCGCGGACAGGGCGCCGGAGAGCCAGGAGCCAACCGCCACGAACGCACCGTAGACGCTGATGGCAGTGGCGGCGTGGGCGGCGGTGAAGCCCTCGTCCTCAAGGAAGGGGGAGAGGTAGTTGCTCTCGACGCCGTCACCGATCATGAAGAGCAGCACGCCGAGAAAGCCGAGCGCCAGAGGCGCGGGGAGCCCGATCCGGTCGAGGAAGCGGTGCCCGGCGGTGGGCGGGCGTGTGGAGCTGAGGGCAGGCATGGGCATTCCTTCGCCGTCGAAGGGCATGGTCGGCCGTGAAGTGGGGCGGGCGGCGAGGCCGGAAGGGGCGAGCCGCGCAGCATTGTGTACGTACAAGGCGTACTGCCCGGACAGTATGTAAGCCCAGCCTCGGGCGTCAATAGGTGTCGCGCCCGAGGCTGCTACCTGGGATGCACCCTCTGTGGGTGCGCTGCGCATTAATTTTGTACGTACAGTCCGTAACGTATGGACAGGATGGCTCGGGCGTCCTACCTTGCTTGTGTTCGCCGCTGCGAGGGACGCGGGCGGCGGACCAGCCGGCTGGGTGTCTCCGCTCAGCCCGAGCCAGCGAGAGGACGCGACGATGCGCGCGGTTGTCCTGGACGGACAGGGAACACCGAAGATCCAAGAACTACCCGACCCTGCGGCCGGGCCCGGCGACCTCGTGGTCGCCCCCGCCGCGGTCGGTATCTGCGGCACCGACCTGCACCTGGCCGTCGGTGACTATCCGACCGGCCGCTTCCCCGTGGTCCCCGGCCACGAATTCTCCGGCACGGTGGTGTCGGTCGGACGCGGGGTCGAGGACTTCGCGCCCGGTGACCGGGTGTGTGTCGACCCGAACGTGGCGTGCTCGACCTGCGAGCAGTGCCGGGCGGGGGCGACGAACCTCTGCCCCGATCTGGTGCCGATCGGCGTGACCACCGACGGGGCCTGCGCCGAGCTGGTGCGCGTCCCCGCCAGGGTTGTCTTCCACCTGCCCGAGGGCGTCGACTTCGCGACGGGCGCCCTCGTCGAGCCGCTGGCCTGCGTGCTGCATGCCGCCTCGCGCATCCGACCGGTCAAGGACCAGCGGGTCCTGGTGTACGGAGCGGGGTCGATCGGGCTGCTCACCGTCGCCTACGCGCGGGCCCAGGGCGCCAGGAGCGTCGACGTGATCGAGCCCAGCGCGGTGCGCCGCGGCGCCGCCGTGGAGTTCGGGGCCGACGCGGTGCACGCCCCCGGGCAGCGGCCCGCGGGACACGACGTCGATCTGGCCGTGGAGGCCAGCGGCCACCCCTCCGCGGTGGCCGACGCCCTCGACCGGCTCGCCAAGCGGGGCACCCTGCTGCAGATGGGCGTGGTCAGCCCGGAAGCCTCCATCGACCTCTTCCCGTACGACTTCTTCGACCGTGAACTGTCGATGGTCGGCTCCCAGTCCCTGGCCACGGCCTTTCCCGACGCCGTCCGCGCGGTGCTCGACCTGCCGCGCCTCGCGGAGCGCATGGTCACACACACCTACGGCCTCGACGACTACGCGCAGGCGCTGGAAGCCGCCCGCTCCGACAGCGCCCGCAAGGTCCATCTCCTTCCGCAGCAGTGATGCCGCACCCGCGTCGACTTGATTGGGGACACCGATGTCCGCACCCGCCTCGCCGGCCACCGGCGAACACCAGGGGCTGATCGACCGCCTCGGCCTGCCACGGCCGCTGCTGTGGGGATTCGTCGGCCTGCTGCTCTTCATGATCGGCGACGGCGTCGAGTCCGGGTACATCTCCCCGTACCTGCGCGACAACGGCGCCGAGACCGCCACCCGCGCCGCCGTCATCATCACCGTCTACGGCGCCGTGGTCACCGCCGGCTCCTGGCTTTCGGGCGCGCTGTCGGACGTGTGGGGGCCACGTCGTGTTATGTGGCTCGGTCTGGCGATCTGGGGCAGCCTCGAAGTCGTCTTCCTGGCCGTGGCCCTGCCGACCCAGAGCTTCCCGCTGCTGCTCCTCACCTATGGGCTGCGCGGCTTCGGCTATCCGTTCTTCGCCTACGGATTCCTGGTGTGGGTCCTCGCCGGTAGCCCGCCGCGCCGGCTGGGGTCGGCGGTGGGCTGGTTCTACTTCGCCTTCACCGGCGGCCTGCCGACCCTGGGCTCGCTCCTGGCCAGCGGCAGCGAGCCGCTGATCGGCGAGTACGCGACGCTGTGGCTGTCCCTGGCCCTGGTGGTGGCCGGCGGGTTCATCGCGCTGCTCGGCATCCGCGGAGCGCAGGGCGGCGACCGCCTGGCCGCGCCCGGTGTGTCGGCAGGCCGTTCCATCGCCAACAGCGTGGCCATCATCTTCTCGCAGCCGCGCATCGCAGTCGGCTGCCTCGTGCGGATCGCGAACACGGCCCCGCAGTTCGGGTTCCTGGTCTTCCTGCCCGACATCTTCGCCGACGACCTGCACTTCGGTACCTCGGGATGGCTGCAGCTGGTGTTCGTCCTGGGCGCGGCGAACATCTTCGCCAACCTGTTCTTCGGGGTGCTCAGCGACCGGCTGGGCTGGCACCGGACCCTGCGCTGGTTCGGCTGCGTGGCCTCGGCGGTCAGCTCCCTGTGCCTGTACTTCCTGCCGACCCATGTCAGCGGCGCCTACTGGGTGGCCGTGGTGTGCGCGGCCCTGTTCGGGATCACGCTCGCCGGGTTCACCCCGATCTCCGTGCTCATGTCGCTGATGGCACCGGGCCAGAAGGGCAACGCCATCGCGGTCCTCAACCTCGGTGCGGGAGCCGCCACGTTCGTCGGCCCGCTGATCGTGGCCGTGTTCCTCGACAGCCTTGGCCCCGGAGCCGTCGCAGTGATCTTCGCGGCGCTGTATCTGCTGGCGGCCCTCGCCGTGCGCTGGCTGACCATCCCCGAGAAGTCCCAGCATGCCGTCGAGGCCGACGAGCCGCTGGTCCACGTCACCGACCCCACGGTGACCCGCTGAACCCCGACCAGGGAAACGGGAGGGGCCGCCGTGCACGCGCACGACGGCCCCTCCCGGCTGTTCGCCCGGTTCAGGAACCCGTCGTGTCGACGTTGACCTCCAGCGGCACGATGTCGCTGCGCACCCAGGTGTTGTACACGTCGAAGTGCTGGCCGCCCGGCGTCCACGACGTGGAGCGGATGTGCAGCACCGGCGTGGTGGGCCGGATCTCCAGGGCCTCCGCGATCTCCGGGGTGGGCGCCACGGCCCGCACCGAGCGGTGCGCACCGCCCAGCGTGAAGCCGGCCTTCGCCAGGGCCTGGCTCAGCGAGGCCCGGCCCTCCAGGACGTCGTCGCTGGCCGCGATCACCGGGACCAGCTCGGACGGGCTGTAGTTGATGCTGTAGAGCGCGGGCACGCCGCCCAGCGTGCGCAGCCGCACCAGTTCGTATCCGGCTGTCTTCTCCGGCACCTTGAGCAGCTGGCACGCGAACGCCGGCAGGATCGTCGGGCCGTGCCGCAGCACTTGCGTGGTCACCGACCGGTTGTCGTGGCTGAGCGCGTTCTCCAGGAAGCCCTGCGGCTGCTGGATGGTCCAGCCCTCGTCGGCCGCCCGCGCCCGGTTGGCGAACACGCCACGATTGGCGATCCGCGTCACCAGGCCCTGGGATTCGAGCACTTGCAGGGCCTGACGGACGGTGGCCCTTGACAGGCCGAACTCCCTGCACAGATCGTTCTCGCTGGGCAGCCGCTGGCCCTGAGGGATCTGCCCGTCGGCCAGACGCTGCTCGAGCGCGTCGACAAGCTGCTGGTAATAAGGCGTCGACGACTGCCGGTCGATGGCCCCCGATGGCGTCACCATGCACTCCCTCCAATGGCTGCGGCGGCATGGAGCCGCCACACCTCATCGTACGCCTTGTATGTACTGTCCGTACGGGCTTCGAGTGCCGGGACGGGTGCACACGATGCGAGCGGGGTGCGGCCGCCCGGCCGCGCCCCCGCTCGCATCCGGACGTCAGCTGCTGATCCACTCCGTGTCCACCGGGGTGCCGGGCCCCGCCTGAGCGGCCGCCGCGGCCTGGAGGACGATCGCCGCCGCCGTGGCGCCGGGGTCGAGGACGCCGCGTGCCACCTCACCGACGTAGCTGGCGCGCCCCCGGCGGGCGATGAGCTGTGCGGTGGAACGCGCGCCCGCCACCGCCGCCTCGGCCGTCTCTGCCAGCGCCCGGTGCGCATCCGTGGCCGCCGGCGCCAGCTCGTCGAGCGTCTGCGCCGCGGGGACCAGTGCGTCGACCATCGTCTTGTGGCCGACCTCGGCCTTGCCGTAGCGCTGCACGGTCGCCACCGCACGGGCTAGGCCGTGCGCGAGCTCGGCGAGGGTCGGCTCTCCGTCGCCCGCGCAGCGCGCCAGGTCGCGGAAGAACATGCCGTACAGCGGCCCGCTGGTGCCGCCGGTACCCAGGAACCCCCGTGACACGGCGGTCAGCCAGCCCCGGTAGTCCTGCGGGGCGTCGGTGGCGACGGCCTGCCGTGCCCGCTCCAGGGCGGCGGAGATGTTGTTGCCGAAGTCGCCGTCGCCGGCCAGATGGTCGAGCCTGCCCAGCTCCTGGGCGCGCCCGTTCAAGAAGATGTGGAAGAGCGATTCCGCCCAGCGGCGGCCGAAGCCGTCGGCGAGCCGGATGTCGGTCACGGTCGTGGTGCTCATGAGGTTCTGCCTCTCAAGTTCTGTGTCGCGGCGGGGAGGTCTGGTCACCAGGTCAGGGCCGGGGTGCGCACCGGGGCGTCCCACAGCGGCAGCAAGTCGTCGTCGGCCGGCAGCAGCGTCACGGACACCCCGTGCATGTCGAGGGAGGTCACGTACGAACCCGCGAGCGTCCGGCTGACCTTGATGCCCCGGTCGCCCAGGCGCCGGTGGACGCTGCGGGTGCAGACCGACAGCTCGAGCGGGGAGAGGCCGCCGAGTCCGTTGACGATGGCGATGACGGAGGAGCCGCGGCCGAGTTCGAGCGCATCCGACAGCGGATCGACCAGCTGGGACACGAGAGTGTCCGCGTCGGCGAACGCGATGCGCCCCGTGCCCCGCTCACCGTGGATCCCGACCCCCAACTCGACCTGTCCGTCCGGGAGTTCAAAGGCGGGGCCGTCGGCTCCGGGGTGGGTTCCGGCCCGGGCGGCCAGGCTGAGCGTGCGGGCCCGGCCCGCCACCCGGCGGCCAAGTGCGGCCACCTCGCCGAGTTCGGCGCCCGCCTCGGCGGCGGCTCCGCAGATCTTCTCGACGGCCAGGACGGCGGCCGTCCCGCGCCGGCCCGGCCCGTCGTCCCCGGCGCCGTCCGTGGCCAAGTCGTCGTCGACCAGCACAACTTCGGTCTTCACCGCGTCGTCCCCGGCGATCTCCCCGGCGATCTGGAAGTTCAGGACGTCGCCGGTGTAGTTCTTCACGATCTGCACGACGCCGCGCCCCGAATCGGCCGCGAGCGTGCCGTCGACCACCTGCAGGGCGGTGGGGCTGGCGAACAGGGCCCCGGGCACCGCGACGTCGAGCATGCCGGAGCCGACGAACCCGGCGTGCAGCGGCTCGTGCCCGGAGCCGCCGCCGGAGACCAGGCCCACCTTCCCGCGGGCGGGCGCGGCACGGCGGACGATGCCCGGCTCGCGGTCGTAGGACACCAGGTGGGGGTGGGCGAGTGCGAGCCCTTCGAGGGCTTCTTCTGCTGCGTGGTCCGGTCGGTTGACGAGGTGCCGGTGCATGGCGCGGTGCTCCTTCGGCTCGGGTCTTGACCGGCCCCACGCTAACGCTTACTGTTCGGACAGTACAGACTGTACGTACAACTTTGCTGTGTGCGGGGGTCAGCACCGCTCGACCTGCAGTCATGTGTCCGCACCTGGCCCGCAACGGCACAGAGCCGCCCACAACTGAGAGGGATCAGACAGCCATGTCCATGGAATACCGGATGCGCCGTACGCTGCCCAGCGACCGCGCGGCGATCATCATGCCCGTCGACCACGGCCTGATCTTCAACCGCATCGCCGGCCTGGAGACCCCCTCGGCCCCCTTCTCCACGTGGACGAAGACCGATGACGTCACCGGCTTCATGATGACGCCGGGTCAGGTCAAGCAGACCGAGAAGTTCTTCGCCGCCAACCCGCACCTCTCGCGCGTGCTGACGATCGACACCTACTACGATGTCGCCAACCTCGATGGCGGCGGCTCGCACCAGCTCATCACCACCGTCGAAGAGGCCGTCCGCATGGGCGTCGACGCGGTCAAGATGCTCTTCCCGTGGAACATGTCCCGCGCCGAGCAGGCCGCCATGTGCCACCGCGTCGGCCAGGTCGTCACCGCCTGCGACGCCTGGGACATCCCGCTCGTCCTCGAGCCGGTCATCATGGGCGCCCCGCGCACCGAGGAGGTCATCGTCGAGGAGGAGAAGGTCGCACGCATCGCCTACGACCTCGGCGCCCACATCATCAAGATCGCCTTCCCGGGCGAGGAGCGCACCCGTCGCCTGGTCGACGAGCTCCAGGTCCCGCTGGTCATCGCCGGCGGCCCGCTCAGCGGCGACGTCGCCGAGACCGTCGACGCGGTCGGCCAGACCATCCGCGCCGGTGCACGTGGTGTGATCGTCGGCCGTAACATCTGGCAGCGTGAGCAGAACGAGGCCGAGAAGGCCCTCTCGGAGGTCGGCGCCCTGACCCGCCAGGTCAGCTTCCAGGACTGAGTCCCCGCCCACAAACAGGGGGAAGCCACCACCAGCGTCGATCGAAGGAGATGACGACACGTGGGAACCACGGCGACACGGCGGGCAGCGGTCCTCGGTGTCGACATCGGCAGCACCAACACCAAGGTGGTCGCGCTCGACGGGGACGGCCACGTCGTCGCCCGCGTCCGGCGCAGGACACCCCGAGGTGCCGAGGACCCTTCGGTCGACGCGGACCGGCTCTTCGAGGCGATCGAGGACATGGTCCTCGAAGTCTGCGGTGACGAGCTGACCGTCCGTGCCGTCTGCGCGGCAGGCATCGGCGAGGACGGCGTCCTTGCCGACATGGACCTGCACCCTCTCACCCGCGCGCTGGCGTGGTTCGACCCCCGCCGCCAGGACCTGTTCAAGGACCTGGCCCCCCAGCTGGGTTCCGCCGACGATATGGGGGTCAACCCCGACCCGGCCCGCACCATCGTCGGCTGGACCTGGGCGCACGCCCAGCCCGGCGCCGAAAAGGCGGCCAGCTGGCTGGCCCTGACGGACTACGCCGGCGCCCGCTGGTCCGGCACCTCGTTCCTCAGCGAGACCCTCGCCGCCCGCACCGCCGCCTGGCACACCACGGCCCGGACATGGATGGCCCCGCGGGTCACGGCGACGCTCGGGTCGACGGACCTGCTGCCGCCCGTGGCCCGCACCGGCGACCTGATCGGCCCGCTGCGTTCCACGCGCCTCGACCAGGCCGGAGTGGTGCACCCCGAAGCGGTCGTCGTCGCGGGCGGCCACGACCACCCCGTGGGCGGCTGGGGCGTCGGGCTGCTGCCCGGCGGCGCCGTCCTCGACTCCATGGGCACCGCCGAGGTCGTCACCACCCAGTCCCACCACCCCGCCCCCGACCCGGCCAACGGCCTGGACTCGGCCCCCGGAATCCGCCAGGACGGCACCACCGTCCTGCGCGTGGAAGAACTCGACCGCAACGTCAAATGGGCCCGGCAGGACCCCGCCGTCTCTAGAGCCCTCGACGAACTCATCGCGGGGAAGCGGCAGCCCGACGGCTACCTCACCTCCGGCGTGTTCCGCCCCGGTGCCGCCGGCGGACACTGCCCCCTCTACACCCCAGACGCCCCCGCCGATCCCGCCTCCCGCGCCGCGGCAGTCCTGGGCGCGCTCGCCGAACTCGGCGGCCACGCCATCGACTCCGTCAGCAAGTACGCCGAACCCGGCGCGCACGTGTTCACGGCCGGTGGCTGGGCCCGCTCTCCCGGCTGGGTGGCCATCAAGCAGGCGGTCACACAGCGCGAGGCCACCCTGATCTCCGAACCCGAGGTCACGGCGACCGGCGCCGCCCTGCTCGCCGCCCACGCGATCGGCTGGCTCCCCGACCCGACCACCGCCCTCGCACCAGCGCCGGCCCCGCAGGCCG
Organism: Streptomyces yongxingensis; assembly: GCF_055597465.1. Lineage (NCBI taxonomy): Bacteria > Bacillati > Actinomycetota > Actinomycetes > Kitasatosporales > Streptomycetaceae > Streptomyces > Streptomyces yongxingensis. Next base: position 4,800,513 of record NZ_CM145717.1, on the reverse strand, counting down.
TCTGACCGGCCCACCCGGCACGCGGCAGTCGACGGGCCGCGGTCCGATCTGTGCACAGGTCCCGCCCTCGGGGAACTGATCGGCGGAGCCGTCCGCATGACGCTGCTCATCTGAACGTTCGGCGGGCTCTGCTTTGTCGCCGCGGTCCTCCCCATGGCCGCGAGTGGTGACGGGAGACGCCTCGGACGACGTGCGCAGCTGGTCCTGGCCTGCGGCTGGACCGACATCAAGTTGGCGGTCACGGCCATCCGATGGGCACCCGAGGCCCCCAACTTCCTTGTGGCGCATGCCCGGATAGTTGGGGCTTCCGGTCTGGCGCCCCCTCCCGGGCGCCGAGCATGAGTGCGCCGACGCCTGCTCGCGCGCGAATCGCCCCGCACCCGTTTCCGGGTGCGGGGCGATTCGACCTAGGCGTCCTTGAACACTTGCAGTTGACAGGGAATGCCAGCGCGGACACTTCGGCCCAGTCGTTCCACGTCCTGAGCCGCTCAGCGTAGACGTGGGGGATGACCTGGAGGGTGAAGGTGCCGAAGAAGACCCGCTGCGGCGGGTTCTCCGCGCCGATGATCTTGGGTAGGGCCGGGCTGGCCGTGTGGGGTCACCGACCGCGGCACCTGAGTTCACCTGGGAAGCTTGGCCGTGCGCTCGGGGTGGGCGGCGGAGACGTAGCGCATGGCGGTCTGCTCAGTGATGCCGAACAGTCTCATGAGTTTGAGCGGGTCGGCGCTTTCGGACGCCTCGTTGAGGATGCGGTCTTGTCGCAGCCCGCTCAGTGTCACTCCACGGGGAAGGGCTCCGCTCAGAAGGCCGATGCTGACGGCCGGGTGGTCGGGGTCGACCGCGGTCTTCTGGCTGACCAGCAGGTGGGGGTTGGCCGAGGCGGGCCACCGGCGGTGCCGGTAGGTGGTCCAGTCGGAGACGAGTTGGTGGGTGAGCTCCTCTAGGTAGAGGGTGTGCCGTAGCAGGCCGCGCTGTACTTCGAGGGTGCCGCGGGAGAGGTCGAGGCCCGTGGTGTGCAGGGTTCGGATCTCGTGTCCGGGTAGCGCGTGGATGGCAGCCAGGGCGATGACGAGGCGACCGATTGGTGTCGTTGCCTGGTCGAGCAGCCCCTTGAGGCGGTCGGAGGGGATGGACCTGGGGATGCCCTTGATGTCGCCGACCGGGAGGTTCCGGGCCGGATTGCGGAAGATCACACCCTCGCGCTTGAGTGCGCGGAACAGGCTGCGCAGGGCTGTGGCCAGCCCTCGACGGGCATAGCCGGTCAGGCCGTCCACGGCGTCCTCGACGTGGGTCGTCGTGATTTCCCTCAGCGAGGTCACGCCGGTCGTTCTGGTCCAGGTGGTGAGGGTGGGCTGGAGCGTGGTGAGGTAGCGGCGGATGCCGTCGTACCCGCGGGGCTCGCCTTCGCGGCGGCCCTGCTCACGCATGGCCTTCGCCCAGATTCCGACCTCGCTGGCGACTGTCTTCGGCAGAGCAGTGAGGGTCGACTCGATCCACGCCAGATCCGTGTCCTGATGGAGCTCGGGGTCCTCCGCCAGCAGGCCCCGGGTGCGCAGGAACTGGCAGACTGGCTTGGCCGCGAGGTTCACGTCGAGCCGAGCCAGGTCGTACACGTCGCGCTCGAAGACCGGTGTGTCGGCACCGAGCCAGTACAACAGGATCGTGAGCGTGCGGGTGTTCTTCCGGTAGTCAGGTCGCTGCCCCGGTCGATCGTGGGTGAAATCCTCGATCAAGCGGCGGGCGGTCTCGGTCAGCGGCGGCTCGCCCGAAGGCATGTTCCGTAGCCTGGCCAGCACCGGGGCCCAGTCCCGTCGGAGAGCGAACAGCGCCTCCTGCCCAAGGCTCGTATGCAGAGCGGGCCGCCACTCGCCGTACTCCAGCACCTCCCCGTCGCCGACCGGGAACGCGTCGAACGGTCCGCCCTTGCCGGTCGGCAACGAGATCACCAGCTGCGTAAACGGCCGGGAGGCGGGGCGGGCTTCGTCGAGGAGACGGTAGGGGTGGCAGCTGCGGCAGCGGTCGTCGCGCAGCGCCAGCCCATCACGGCCGCAGCGGCAGCACCGGCCCCGCCCCTCGCGTTCCCGCCAGTGCCGGCACGGATCGCAGACGAATCCTGCCCGTCGGCTGGCGGGGATCCAGGAGTCGCAGTCGGCACACTGGCGAGGTGCTCGGGGCGCCAGCGGTGTCAAGACGTGGAAGTACGGTGTGCGGGCGGGCTGATTCCTTCCGGAGAACCGCATTGGCTCGGGCGCTTCGCCGAGAAGCCCAGCCCGTAGCAGGATCAGGCGGACTGCGTCCCCGTTGGCCGGAAGGTCCCGCAGCATTGCCTCGGGGAGCCGTTCGGCGCCCTCGGCCTCGCGCACGGCCAGGGCGAGGCGGACCATCTCGGCGACCTTGCGGCGCCATGCGGCGGTCAACCCGTGCTCCGCCTCCATCGCCTCGATCACTTGGCGGGCCTGCTCCCACCCGGCCACCGACCGGCCGACGATCGCGCTGACCGTAGCGTCGTTCAGCGTTCGTGGCACGGTGAAAAGTGGGACCTGACCATGTACCTGCGCCTCCAGCAACGGCGGCGCGGCGGGACCGGCGCGCTGCTGCCGCAGCTTGGTCCACCACTCGACCCCTACGCTCAGTCCGTTCTTGGTGGGCCGGCGCAGCGGCCGGGCCGACGCCGACCGGTCGCCGTAGGTACCGCCGACCGTGAGCTGGATAGGCCGAGGTCGCGCCTCCTCCAGGCCCAGAGCCCACTCGGCGTCTTCCTCAACTCGAATCGCCATGAGGCACGGCTTGCACAGCCCGTCCGTGTTCAGGTGCGCCTCGTGCCGGCACCGTGGGCACACCCCGCGCTCGGGGTACTTCCTCACCCAGGGCCGGCACCCGTCGCAGACCCGGTACCAGTGCACCATCAGCCACCCGAGGCACACCGGGCAGCTGCGTGCCAGCCCCTTCCCACGCCCCATCGTCACCGGCCGGCTCCTCAGCTCGGCGGGAGCGAGCGCGGCCCGGCGCCACGACGGCCCCGCGGCAACGGCCGCACCGGGCCCGCCGCAGGCTGTTCCTCGGTGCCGACAGCCCGTTGGCCGGACTCCGGGGCGGCCTGGCCCGCCGCGAGCGGCTCAGCCTGGAGAAGGTCGGCCACCGTGCAGTTCAGCGCGGCGCACATCTTGTCCAGGTCGTCGAGGCGCACCGTGACCGGGGTGCCGCTCCACAGTGCGGCCACCTTGCTCAGCGACGGGTTGAACCCGACCTGTTGGAAGGCGGCGAGCACCTCGGTCGGCCGCCACAGGTCCCGCTGGGCGGCCACCATCCGCAGATTCCACTTCACCGAAGGTTCCCCTTGTCCATCACCAGTCGCTGGGCCGCCCGGGAGCTGGCCGCCACATTCGCGAGCTCCGGGTCAGCGTGAGCAGTCGCCATGTACCGAAGGGTCGTAGTTGCCCAGTCGTGTCCGAGGGGGGACTTGACCCAAAACCCCAACCGGTCGTGTTGCGGGCTGAGCTGGGCCTTAGCGATGCAGAGCCATTGATCGCAGAGCCACAAGTTCGCTGTGATGACGCGGATCCCGACGACCCTGCAGCGGATTGTCCCGGCGGACCAGTCTGGCCGGAGGGGGTGGTCTGATGGCTGCCTGGGAGCGGACGGACGCCCATGCTCGCGCGAGTGGCTCCATCGAACGGGCGATCACGCTCCGCGGGGTAACAGCGATCATGGCGACAGTGGTGGGACTCACGTTCTTGTTTGGGTTCGGGAATGTGTGGACGTTGGCGTTGCGATTGGGCGTACCGCCGTGGGTAGCCCCTCTGGTGGCTCCGGCAGTTGATCTTTCGGTGCTGGGGCTGCTGCTGGGCACCCGGTACCTCGCCCTGCACGGCGCGCGTCCGGAACAGCTCCGCCCGGCGCGGCGCCTACTGGTTGTCTCCAGTGTGATGACGTTGGCGCTGAACGTGACGGATCCGCTACTGGCCGGTCAGTCGGGGAAAGCTGCTTTTGATGCGGTCGGACCGTTGCTACTGATCGGTTGGGCAGAGGTCGGACCGGGCCTGCTTCAAGCGATCAGCGGCATCGGGGCACGGGAACCGGCGACACCGGAACCAGATGCCACGGAGCGCCGTGTGATTCATATGGCCGTCGGGGCGGAGAAGGAACTTACCGATGCTGAGGAGACACGTTCCCCACCTTTCGAGGGTCATGATCAACAAAATGAGCCCCAAGCCGGCGAGGACGATCTCCTGGAGCGTGCGCGGTGCGAAGACGCTCGGCATTGGGAAGCGTATCGGCGTCCAATCTCAGCAGAAACGCTGCGGAAGCGCCTTCATGTGGGAGCAGCCAGATCCCGGATGCTGGTGGCAATGGTGCGCGCGGATGACCGCGACCGCATGAAGGCTGAGGGAACGCCTCGCGACGCGCCAGGCTGATCGACTCGTCGTAGTGGCGTCGCTGGGGCGGGCGAGAAGATTTCGCACTGTATGGACCTGGGCGGACGGGCGGCTCCTGATGCACGTGTGCCAAGCGCACCTCCATGAGGTAACAGGAGAGATAAAACCCGGCGTACAGTCCGACTCGTCCGCCGCCACCTGCGGCTTTGCCTTGGAAAGGGCCTCTGATCTGCGACGGAGGCCCTTTCCGGGCTTTCACGGGCTTGCCGTCTTACGCGGCGGAAAGTCCCTCGGACAGCACCGAAAGTCCCTGAAAAGTCCCTGGAGCGGAGGGGCGCGCGAGGCCTCTGGGCAGGGCGTTCACGGCAGCCGCGCGCGCCTGGTCCCAGCACGATCGCACACCGCGGGTCACGGTCAGAGCCGCCGGATCGGTACGGATCTCGATGGCCGGTCCGGTCTGCCGCAGCATGGGCCGCCATACCCGGCTCATCATCCGAATGCTGGCGCATCGCGGACGCATGGACTAGAAGAAGGGCTCCCGGGGGAAGGTATTGACGCATTGGCGGCGTGATCAAAATATTGGCCTAAGTTCCATATGGGTAGCATTCCGAGCCAGAACGCGCTGGAGCGGGCAGAATCTGGCAGGGCATTCCAGGCGCACCCTCCGGGCCGTACGGCTGGTGGTATCTGATCCTGGGGTGCTGACGGCGAACCTCCGTCAGCACGCGGCCCAGCCCTGACAACGACAGGAGTGGCATGGACGCCAGCGAGAACGCGGCCAAGCTGGCTGTGCTCATCGATGCCGACAACGCACAGCCCGCGATCGTCGAGAGCCTGCTGGCCGAGGTCGCCAAGTACGGGACCGCTCACGTCAAGCGGGCCTACGGTGACTGGACAGGGACTGAGCTGACCCCGGATTCGTGGAGTCCCTGAAGCCAGGCTTATGATCCTGGGCCGAAGGAGAACCACGAGCAGTGCCAGCACCACGTAAATACCCGGACGAGCTCCGCGAGCGGGCCGTCCGCGAGGTCCGCACCACGGGCCGGCCGATCGCGCATGTCGCCAAAGACCAGGGCATCCACAAGGAAGCCCTGCGTGGCTGGGTTCGCCAGGCCGAGGCGGACGCCGGCGAACGCGACGACCGGCTGACCACCGCCGAGCACGAGGAACTGAAGCAACTCCGCAAAGAAGTAGCGGAGTTGAGGCGGGCGAATGAGATCCTCAAAGCCGCGAGCGCATTTTTTGCGGCCGAACTCGACCGTCCCCGGACGAGGCCGACCAGGCGATCGAGCACCTCAAGGACAAGCGTCTCGGGGTCGGATTCGCCTGCCGGGTGCTGGGGCTGTCGGAGTCGGCGTACTACGCGCGCAAGAAGCGGCCGAAGTCGACCCGCCGACTGCGCGACGAGCAGCTGATGCCGCTGATCGAACAGGTCCATGCTGAGTCCGGCGGCACCTATGGTGTCCGCCGGATCACCCGCGCGCTGCGACGCAAGGGCGTTCTTGTGGCACGCTGCACCGTCGAGCGGCTGATGCGTGAGCTGGGCCTGGAGGGCGTGATCCGCGGGCAGCGTCGCCGCACCACGGTGCCGGAGCCGTCGGCACCCAGGCCGCCGGACCTGGTCGACCGCGACTTCACGGCCTCGCGGCCGGATCAGCTGTGGGTGGCGGACATGACGTATGTGCGCACCTGGTCCGGCTGGGCGTACGTGGCGTTCGTCCTGGACGTGTACTCGCGGATGATTGTCGGCTGGCAGGTCGCGAACCACATGCGGACCGAACTGCCGTTGGACGCACTGGAGATGGCGTTGTGGAGACGCCGGATCAAGAAGGACTCCGGCCTCATTCATCACAGCGACCGCGGGTCGCAATACGTATCAATTCGGTATACCGAGAGGCTGTCCGAGATCGGGGCTTCAGCCTCGGTCGACTCGGTCGCGGACAGCTACGACAACGCGATGGCCGAGGTGCTGAACGGCACCTTCAAGGCCGAGCTGATCGAGATGCAAGGACCGTGGCGGGACGTTGACCAGGTCGAGCGGGCGATCTTCCAGTGGGTCACGTGGTACAACGAGGAACGGCTCCACTCCGCCCTCGACTACGCACCGCCCGCCGAGTACGAACGCGAGTGGTGGCGACAACAGGAAGCCACCCCGCAGTCCGCCTGAAACAAGATCACCGGACTCTACGAAACTCGGGGCAGCTCAGGCATCCGCGTCTTCATGTCCAAGTCCTGAACCGGCTATTGCCCAGTGGATCAAGGCTAAGCGGATCGCGGACCATGGTCGCGAACACTGGGGAGTTGGAGAAGGGCTGCTGCTCGCCGATGTCCCGGTATCCCCAGGACTCGTATACTGCCTTCAGCCGTCCATCGGAGCGAGTGGGGTCGACCAAGAGCGTGGCGCGCTTCTCCAGGCGCTCGGCGAGAAGCGTCTCGTGCAGCACGCGGGAGGTGCCCGCCCCCGCTGTGCCACGCCACCGCTTGCGGACGAGGATCTCGTTGACGGCGAATGTGCGGCTGCCTGTCTCCCGGGTGAAGTCCTCTGGCGGTGGCTGCCGCATGGTGGACCACCACAATGAATCAGGGCCGAGTGGCACGCCGAAGACGTAGCCGACCGGCTCCTTTCCGTCGTAGCCGATGACGGCTTCCCATCCGTCTCGGGAGGCGTATCTGGTCAGGCGTTCATCAAACAGGTCCACAGCGTTGAAGGGATCTTCCATGAGCCCGACCTCGGTGCGGACCTCTACATGGATGTCGAGAAAGAGTTGCCGGTACGTCTCGACCTCGCTGGTACGCACGAGTGTCAGGGCGGCAGCTTCAGTCATGCGACCACCGTTCGGTAGTGGGCCTGCCAGTCGCGGGCCTCGGAGTTATGGGGATCGAGGGTGGTGACCTGCTGGGCGAAGCGGTCCAAGAGCTTGCGGACGCGCGCGTGCCTCACCATTTCCTTGGAGATGCCCCGCGCGGTGGCGACAGCCTGTTCCAGCTCATTCTGACCGAGTTGCGCGACAGCAAGGTGCGCGCTCACCAGGGCGCTGTTGCGTTTCAGGTCCGGCCGCAAGTACGCGAGGCTGCGATGAGCATGTTTTTCAGCGTCGGGCCAATGCTGTAGGTGGACATGCGCGAGCATCGCGAGGTGATCGAGTTCAGCTTGGTCGTAGAAGTCGATCCAGGTGGGACGGTGCCTGTGCGGGTCGGCTCGCTCAAGTGCCCTTTGTGCCAAGTCCAGGTAGCGCATGGTGTTCCTGCCGTCGCCGAGCTCGGCATGGTTCACCGCGAGACGGGCCATGGCCAGCGAGGTGAACAGAGGGTCGCGCCGGGTGATGGCGGATGCCTGGGCCCTCTGGGCCGCTGCCACGGCGTCGGTAGGGCGCTTGAGGTGCTGGAAAAGAATGCTGGCGTGGTTCCATACCCGGAACTGAGTGCCCGCGTCGCCTGACAGACCGGCGAGGCGAATGGTCTTGTCCAGATGGATCTGGGCCGAGTCCAGGCGGCGTCCGTCGATGGCGGCCCACATGGCGCTGTTGGAGAAGGCTGCGCCAACGGTGTAGAGCTCGGAGCGAATGCGCGCCGACGCAGAGTGCTCCTGCTGGAGGGCGATGACCCTGTCGGTGAGGTCAGCGGCGCGTTGCTCCAGTCCCGGCGTGCCGCCGTATTGGTTCTCTGCGCTGGTCCAGGCTGCGAGTTCGGCCCTCAACTGCTCCACGTGGTTGGAGCTGAGGCGATGACGGCCTGACTCCACAGCGGCCGGATTGGACACGGGGATGCCTGCTGCGGTGGCGGCGGCAAGGAAAGCGCGGCGATACACGGGGTCCTCTTCAGGAGCAGGGCTTTTGGATTTCTTGCCCCTTGGGGCGAACCCTAACTCCAGTGCAGTGTGACCCGTGACCCTCTGGAGCGCCATTCGCAGCTTGTTGTGTGGCGACCGGACCTCGCCATTCATCAGCTTGTAGACGTGCCGTTCGTGGACGGTGCCGTATGCCCCAGTGAGCGTTCCGATGGCGTCATTGACGAGGTCGGCAAGCTCCTTCGCGCTCAACTTGTGCGCATGCATCCACGCCGTGAGCTGTTCGTTCCGTGTCTCCGGCATAACACGACATTATGAGCGTCGGTCTGCCCCGTGAGTAAAGAGCTAGTCAAAATGGCAGTGTTCTGCCGAGCAGCATCAGGGCTACTTGGCATCAACAAGCGGCACTCGCAGCGGTTACCTGGATACATGGACGCCGGGCGGGCCGCGTCGCGTGACGAACTAGGCCCCCACTCTCCGGCGTTCCGACGGCACACCCGTCCGACTCACGAGGAGCTGGCTTGATGAGGCCCACAGCCGTCAGCGCCTTCACCACGCGCGAGAGGCAGATTCGCTCCTCGCTCCGCGCCCCGGAAGTGACGGATAGGGGCGACACGATGAGGGTCAGCTTCGAAATCGCCAAGCGTGGCGCCCACGACCAGCTACCTGAACCTGACGCCCGCCGCGTCCAAGCGATGCGGCGCCTGACCAGCGCCCGCCTGAAGTACTGGGGGCTGACCGCCATGTCGGACGACGTGGTCCTGGCTGTCTCCGAACTGGTCACCAACGCGATCCTGCACAGCCATGGGACGGAGATCACCCTCATGGTCAGCCTCCAGAACGGCGACCTGCTGCGCGTCTCAGTCCACGACGAGACGCCAGGGCTGCCCGTCATCCGACGCGTTGACGGCGAGGCTGAGAGCGGGCGTGGACTACAGCTCATCGAGTGGATAACGACCGCACACAACGGAGCGTGGGGAACCAGCGACGGAGGTGCAACTACGTGGTGCACCTTCTCCATCCCTGCGGTGAAGGGGCGTCGGTGAGCAGCAAGGTGATCGCTGGGCGCGGCGTTGGGGGACCGCCGTTTGCCCGGCCGGAAAGCTCCGCCCTGTCGCGCGTCCTGCACAGGCCCTGGGAATGGTGCCCCGGTTGACGGGCCGCAGACCTCTGAGCATTTGCCAACGCCTTGGACTGCTGGGAGCCACAGCGCTCGGTCACGTTCGCCAGGTGGATTCGTCCATCCAATGGCCTGTCTCAGCGATGCCGCCTCACGACCGCGTCAACTGGACCGCCCTCAGTCTGGTGGGGGCCGGCCGCCGCCCCTGCTCCAACTGCCAGGAAGGGAGGGGCGGCGGCTAGACCAGGCGAGACGCGGACCCACAACTCCTCGTCGGCACGGCTGCTCTCCCACATCGAGAGCCACGCCAGCCACTCCTCTACCAATTCCACTACCAGAGACACGACCAAGTCCCCTCGGCCGCGGTGTTCACTTTCCCGCGCTCGAGGTGCCTCTGCCGCCGCCGGGCTGACCGGCGGAGGCAGAGGGAAGACCCCCTCCGCCTCGAACACTCCGAGGCGTGCGTGGGTCGCCACCAACCTGAACGACCCGGCGAACCAGACCATATGGAGATACACGCGTGACCGTGATCGATGTCCTTGATGAGACCGGGCGCGAGCGTCAGCTCGCCGACCAGATCACAGGGATGCTGGAAGATACCGCCGAGCTGGTGTCGGACATCACTGCCCTGAGTCCACCGGCCGTGCTGAGGTTCCGGCTGCTGAGTCCCTCGGCGTGGCGAGCGGAGTCGCTGGCGTATATACGCCGCCAGGTCGAGGCCAGCTTTGCCCGGTCCTCGCCCTCCCCGGATGAGGAAGCCGAGGCGCGGAAGACAGAGATCACCTACCGTGCATCGACTCTGGCGAGCTGGTGGATGACGGAAGGCAGGACGATGCTTGACAGTGCGGGCGAACCGCAGAGCCTCGTCGCGCCCAAGGCTCTGCACCATACGGGGCTGCGCTACGCCGGCAACCATCTGTACCGGCTCGTCGTGCACGAGGCTGTCCACCAGTGGCAGATAGCCTCCAGCAGTCCCGCGATCATGCCCGTTCCGGTGCTGGACCGCGACCTCACGGCTCCCCACCAGGGCCTGATCTATCTGGCGGAGGGCCACGCTGACTGGGTGGTGCAGGAGGTCGCGCGTCGACTGTTCGGACCGGACACGGCGCCTGCTGCGGATCTGCGGCGGTCGTGGCGCTACCGCGGGCAGACCGCGTTGATCAAGTGGATGGCCCGCAGGGTCGCCAACGCTGACGCGGTGGAGCGGGCGGAGACGCAGATTCGCGATCTACGCGGCCAGGGTCTGCACTGGGTGGCCTTAGCCATCGAGGGAGCTGGCGGCGTGATCCCGTTCAACAAGGTCTGGCAAGACGCCTCGTACGTCCCCACGGCGGACGAGGTCGCCTACCCGGAGAGGTGGCTCAGCCGCGTGGGTTTCTGACCCATGGGCACCTACGCCCCGCCCGTCCTCGTGGCGTCCTTCCTCGGCCACGGAGCACACACCGTGCCGGTTGGTCTGACGCCGCTTCCCATGATCGTCGCGTAATCCGGCCGCACCACACTCCCTCTCCGGCTGGCATCACATGGCAGGACCACATTCCCCCGCCGTCCTGCCACAGCCGGAGAGGGGCTTTCACCACACGTTGGAGAGGACTGATATGCATCGGAGCGAGCTGTATCCCCGCGGCGGACCGCTGCCGGATCGCCCCACTGCTGGTCATCAGCGTCCACGGCCCCATCAGCACTTCGCGGGCCGCATCCGCGTGCCCTACATCGCTCCGTGGACTGGAGAAAATGCACGTCAGCCCACGATAACGACGCGACTGGGCCGCGTCGGTTATGGGATCGGCTATGCGGACGAGTACGGCATCGCTGATCGTGTGCGGGGCGCATTGTGGGTCAGGATGCCGGTCAAACCCGGGGCGGGTGGGCCTTTGCTCGGCCGGATTCACGCCCTGCGCCAGCGGCAGGCGATGTATCACATGCTGTGTCAGGGCTGCGGCCAATCCACCGTTGGCGGCCGAAGCGATCAACGCCATCTCTTCCTCGTGGCTTCGGCAACCGGGAAGCCGATTGCCGAGGGAGACAAAACCGTCACACCCCCTTCATGCGCGGGCTGTGCTGTTGAGGCGGCTCTGGAAGGCCCGCCCTTGGGGAGCCGGTATGTGGCCGTCCTGGTGGAGCACGTCCTGGTCTGGGGTGTCGCCGGCATCGTGTACTCACCCGACACCCTTATGCCGGTGCCCCGTAATAACGGTAACGAATTCGCGCTCGTGGCGTACGACGACCCGAGACTCCCGTGGACACTCGCATGCCGCGAGGTCGTCTCCTTGCATGGCTGCACGGCCATGGATCTGAAAGACCTGACCGTACAGACCGCCGCATAGCTGTCCTACATTTCTCTCGCGCCACCCGCACACCGTCCTGGAATCACCATTTCAACGGGCATGTGAAAGGACCTTCTGTGACCAGCCAACCGCCGGAATGGCTGGGGCTGTCTGCCCGCGAGCGCGAGGCCGTCCAGCTTATGGCACTGGGTATGACACGAACCGAGTCGGCCACAAAAATGGGAGTGTGCACGGCGAGAGTGAATTACTGTTTGAAGAACGCGGCGGGGAAACTCCGTACGCCGACATGGCCGGGTTTGGTAGATCGGGTCTACACGCTGAGGGAAATCGACCCACCCGAGCCCACCGCCGAAGGCGTGACTATCAACCTTACGCGGCGCCATGTTCTCCAGGGCTTGGCAGACGGCCGCGATCTGCCGTGGATTGCCGCAAACAGCAGACTTACCGTGGACACCGTGCGCGAGGAAGCGCGAATCCTCATCAGTCTGACGGACGCGAAGAACACCGAGAACCTCATCCACCGCGGCTGGGAACTCGGCATGCTCGGGAGCAGTCCGACCACATCGACCACGCGAAGTTTCATCAGATACGACAGAATCACCTCCATCACTTGGGGATTCCCGCACATGACTGCCCAAAAATTGGAAGACCTGCCTAAGGTACCGCCGAAAAAGCGACTCACTGGCAAGGACCGGGAAAGTTTCCGAAAAGACGTCAGCGCCGTATATAAGAGTGTCCCCAAGGTGAGCGTGCGGGACATTAGTGGAGTCACAGGTAGGTCGTTCGGCTTCATTCGAACGATCCTCTTGGAGGCGGGGGTTGAAATGCGCTCACGCGGTAATTCACGGGGCCTTCCGGTCCCGTCAGACAAGGAATCGGAGGTGTGAAAATCTCCATACATCAAGGGCACGCGAACTCGGCCCCGAGTCCAGGGACCCGCTGGAGAACCGGCCGACACGGTCTCGGATCCCGAGTGTCACAACGAGCAACTACGAAAGGCAAACCGAGATGAAGACCTTATACGTCGTTCTCGCCGCCACCGCAGTCGGAGCCGCGAGGCTGGTGCAGTCCGAGAGGCAGAACCGGCAGCGACTCGCCCTGCACGCTGAGGAGATGCACCAGGTTTGGCTCTCCGAGGTGGCCTCCGATCCCGAGCTGCGGGCGATGTGGACAGCACCCGGCGAGCCGCCTGCCGAGGAGTACGCCAGGCTTCTGCACTGCAACCGGCTGATCAGCTTCTTGTCGGTCAAATACCGGGTGGGCCTGCTCGACACTGCCTCCTTGAGAGTCCAGGCGCGGTGGGTGATGGAACGCGAGGTCGGCCGGGCGTACTGGACGACGTTCGGGGCCTTCCGGGAGATGGAGGCGATGGACCGGACCGATCGCACCTTTAACACGATCATGGCCGACGAGCACGCCGCCCTCGTGGACGCGGACACAGTCGCCACCTGATGGGATTCCCTGCGCTGCCGCGCTGAGAGTGGTGCGAAGCGCTCCCAAGGACTGGGGCTTCCTCCCGGTCGTGACCATCCCCGTGCACGGGAGGTCTCGGCCGCGCCTCTCGGAGGAGGTGGCGCATGGGCGCCCCGGCCGCTGCTCGTGGGGAAGCCGCGGTCGGCCCTCCATCCTCGTACCCGGTTCCACCCATCACCTGAAAGGGATTCCATGGACGCGCCAGCAGCACCATCGAACCGCACCAGGGCGGTCCGCAGCGCGTTGACTGCGGTTACGCGGCTGGTGGCGCAGCTGATGCTCTCGAGCACGTCGAGGTCATCGACACCGAAGACACCCGTGCCGCCTCCGCCCACGCCCTGGTCCTGTACCGCTTCAAACGCTCTCGCCTGGAACGCGTACTCACTCAAGCGGGAACCGCAGTGTGCGCACGCTGACCAAGTTGCCGACCCGCGACGGCTGCTTTCAGCCGAACTCGGCAGGTGCTCCTACAGCGGCGCGTAGCCGTCTCGAAGCCGTGGCCCTCTGGCTGGGTCTCCTGCCGAGAGCAGTTGCGCGAAACACCACGTAGGGAAACGCGATGGCTACTGCTAGCGACACGACTGTTCGTGAACCCGACGCACTGCGTGCGGCTATGGACCGCATCCGCCGCGCGATCGAGGACACCGACAGCCTTGAGAACGGCGTGGTCGCTCAGGTGCCTAGGCCGAAGCCCTCGCGGACGAGTACCAGACCCTGCTGCGGAGCTGGGCCCAGGACCACCGCTGCCGGGGCGTGGCAACGATCAGGTTTCTGCCAGGTCCCGCCCCGTCACCGCTGCCCCAGAACACCGCGCTGAAGCGGCACGGCGTCGTCGCGGTGTCCTGGCACTGATACTCCGGGGCCCACTCTCGGACCCCGGGGCCCTGCACCTCACTCACTGCCGAGGAGGCATGCATGACCGTTCAACTGAAACAGCCGGTTGCTCCCGCGCAGCCGGTCGCCGTCGATGTCGTTGACGACGACCCGTTCGAGCTCGATATCACCTTCATCGAGAACACCCCGGCGACCGAGACGGTGCTGATGTGCAGCACCGGCGACAACTGCGGGAGTTCTTGCCCGAGCGCCTGCACCACCTCATAACCGAGGTCAGTCCGGCAGTGCGGGCTGGACAGAGCTGTCCGTCCAGCCCGCACCCCTCCTGCCAAGAAGGGAATGTGGGTGATGACGCGCTTACGACACAGCCTGTACCGGGGTGCCGGCGATGGGATGTTGCGCGCCGCGGTGAACCTCACCGGGCTGGGCATGCCGCCCTGGCCAGGGCCCGCTGCCCCGCTCGAACATTGGCGCGCGTGGCTGGCTGCCGTGTGGGCCGATGACACCTTTCGGCAGGCTGTCTCCGGCGCCAGCCCCGACCTGACCCGCCGGGTGCAGTCGATCCTTGACGGGCGATCGCCGAAAGTGCGCCGAACACGACGGGCGGCCCTGGCCATCGCCCGGTATGCCATCAGGTACACGCGCCGCTCCACCCCGTACGGCATGTTCGCGGGCGTAGCACTGGCTGAGTTTGGCGACACAACCGAGGTGTGCATCGGGAACCGGCACCAGGTTGTTGTCCGGCCGGACCCGGTGGTGCTGGACGCGGTGATCAGCGACTGGGAGGCGGATGGCGAGCGGATGGCCGACGCAGAGGTGTGTGTCAATAACCTTGTTCAGCAGCGTGGCGGGCGCGTCTACGTACCCTCCGAGGGCGCATCGGAGTTCTCGCTCGCGCTCACGCCTGTGGTGGCGCTGGTACTTGAGACGGCCCGATCGCCGATCCGGTACTCGGCCCTCGTGGACAAGCTCGCGGCCGAGTTCCCGAACACGGCCGAACAGCACCGGTCCCGACTGCTCGCGCAGCTCCTTCGGGTGAAGCTGCTGCGGTCCTCGCTGCGCGCGCCCGCCACCGTCGTCGATCCGACCGAGTCCCTGCCGCCCGCCTTGCGAGATGTTGCCTGGAATAGCCCGGCGGCGCCGGATCTGCGGCTGGACGCCACGGTGCGGTTGCCGCAGGCGGTGCTGACGGAGGCGGAGACCGCTGCGACGCTGTTGACCCGGCTCGCCACTCATCCGACGGGCACGCCGGTATGGCGCCGCTACGCCGAGCGGTTCGCCGACCGCTACGGTGAAGGCGCCGAGGTGCCGTTGGAGCTCGTGACGGATACCGAGAAGGGCTTGGGCTTTCCCGAGGGGTTCGGCCAGGTGTCCGAGCCTCCCCGTCCGATGACCCGACGGGACCGGCTGCTTCTGGAGCTGGCCGGCACCGCGGCCGTCGAGGGCAGCAGATCGGTGATCCTGTCCGGCGTGACGATCGAGCAGTTGGAGGCTGCCGCGGGCAAGCCCGTGGTCACCCCGCCCCACCTCGAGCTCGGCATGCAGGTTCACGCCAACTCCACGCGTGCTCTGGACCGGGGGGACTTCCGCCTTCAGGTATCCACCGTCTCCCGCGCGGCCGGTTCGATGACGGGCCGGTTCTGGCACCTGTTCCCGGGCGCCGGTGCGCCGTACTCCGACCTGCCCACGGTCGAAGCGGGCGCGGAGCTGGCCCAGCTGTCCTTCCATGCCGGTCGTGTCCCGGCCGACCTGCTCACCCGCGCCCCGCACGTGCTGCCCCGGCTGGTCAGCGTCGGCGAGTTCCGGCACCGCACCAAGGAGGTGCTGTTCCCGTCCGACCTGGCCGTCGGTCTCCGTGACGGCCGCCTCTACCTCGCCGAGGCGGCCACCGGCACGCACCTGGAACTGCTTGCGCCGACCGCGCTCAACTTCCTGTGGAACAACTACACCCCTCCGCTGGCCCGGTTCTTGGCCGAGATCAGCCGGGCCACAGCGCCGCAGGTGACATGGTTCGACTGGGGCGCGGCCTGGACGCTGCCATTCACCCCGGCACTGCATTACCGCCGTTCGATCCTGGTGTCCGCGCGATGGAAGGTGAGGGCCCGCGATCTGCCCGACCGCACCGTGACACTGGATCAGTGGGCCGAGCAGTTTCACGCCTGGATGGGCCGCTTCCGTGTGCCGGACCGTGTGCTCCTGGCAGAGGACGACCAGCAGCTGCCCCTCGATCTGCGCCAGGACATGCACCTGGACCTGCTGCGTGCCCACCTTGATGCCAGCCCTACCGGAGTCGCGGCCCTGCACGACGCACCGCCGCCGGACTCCGATGGCTGGATCGACGGGCGCGGCCACAGCCTCGTCCTCCCGCTGAAGGCACGCTCATGACGGTAACCACGGACCTGCCCCGGACGCAGGACCTCTCCGAGGGCGCACTCGGGATGGCACTGCTGCACATCGAGCGCGGCGATCTGCCCACTGCACGCCGCCATCTGATGCAAGCAGTTGCAGGCGGCGTCAGCACCGGGGGCAACGCGTCCCTCTTCCACGGCGCCCCGGCACTGGAGTTCGTCCTGAGCCGTGCCGGACATGCTGGCCGTGATGTCCGCGAAGCCGTCGACCGCGTCGTGGACGCCCGCCTGGCCGCAGCACGTCGACGGCAGGCGTCCGGAGACCTGCCGCAGCTCGCGGAGTTCGATCTCATCCGGGGCCTGACCGGGCTGGGTGCACTGCTGCTGACGCGAGGCGCGGCCTCGCCGCGGTTGGAGGAGGTGTTGGCCTACCTCGTCTCCCTTTCGCAGCCAGTCCACATCGAGGATCGGGAACTGCCGGGATGGTGGTCTGCGGTCGGGCCCGGTGGTGAGGACATGGATGGCGGGCACGGCAACAACGGCGTCGCGCACGGCATCGCCGGTGTCCTGGCGGTGCTGTCCCTCGCCGTCCGGCACCAGGTCCAGGTGCCGGGGCAGCAAGACGCCATCGAGACGTTCGCGCGCTGGCTGGACACCTACGGCTGCTGCTACTGGACCACCCGCGACCAAGTGTCCGGCGCACAGCCGCCCGAGCCGGAGCCGACGCGCCCGTCCTGGTGCTACGGCCGACCCGGCATCGCCCGTACCCAACAACTAGCCGCGCTCGCCCTGAACGACCCGGTCCGCCAGCGAGCAGCAGAGGACGCCGTCTTGCGCACGCTGACCGACCCGGTCCATCTCGGGCGGATCACCGACGGCTCGCTGTGCCACGGCTGGGCCGGCCTCGTGGCCATCGCCCGCGCCGTTGCCGACGACAGCTCCACGCCGGACCGCTTCACCCCGTTGATCGAAGACCTGAACAGACGCCTGGCCGCTGGCCTGAAGGAGCTGCCCAAGCCCGGCTTCATGGAAGGTCGCAGCGGCGCGCGCCTGGCCCTAGAGGGCACGAACACCACGGGCTGGACCAGTGCCCTGCTGATCACCTGACCCCCGCCCGCGTCCCCTGGACCGAGCCCACCGCCAAGGAGCACCCACGACCATGGAAGTCGACGACGAGCACCTTCCGATCACCGCCGATACGGACTGGTGGCATGCCAGCGTGTCGTTTCCGGGCGGTGCAGTCAGCCCCGAAGCTGCCCAGGCGCTGTCCGCCGCGCTGCACGACCAGCGGTTCCACTTCCTGCGCAAGGACGGGGGGCTGCGACTGCGCACCGAGCGGCCCGCTGCCGACCTGCTGGACAGCCTCGTCGCCGACGGACAGGCCAGCGGCTGGGTCAGCGGCATCTACGAGCCGGAGACCGAGGCATTCGGCGGAGCGGACGGCATGGACGTCGCGCATGAGGTGTTCTGCGCGGACAGCCGCAGCGCCCTGGCCGAGATCAACAGCCCTGGGGCCCGGGAGCGCTGTGTCCTGTTACTCTCCGCCATGATCCGGTCGGCCGGTCTGGACCCGTTCGAGGCCGGTGACGTCTGGGCGAAGCTCAGCGCCCTGCGGCCCCCCGTCACCCCACCTACCGGCCCCGCACGCGACCGGGCGGTGGCGGCCATGCGGCGTCTGATGAACGCCGACGCGGCCCGGCGGCCGGACGCCGAGCCCGGCTGGGCCGAGCGCGTCGCAGCCTTCGAAAACGGCGGCCGCCAGCTCCGCAGGCTCGCTGCTGATGGGCGGCTAATACGGGGCTTGCGCGCCGTCCTCGCCCATCACGCGATCTTCGCCTTCAACCGCGCCGGCGTGTCTGCCAGTGAGCAGGCCGCCACCGCGTGGCTGGGGCGCCACGTCGCCTTCGCCGCAGGCGAAGCAGCCGATATGTCTACTCACCGGTCCACCTCTGCGGACCCGAACCTCGCTCGAATGGAGAACTTCGTGACACCTGTCACCAACCCCGCCGAACTGCGTGAAGCGCTCGTAAGCCGCCTCATCGAAGGCGGCCACCTGCGCACCCCTGACGTCATCGCAGCCTTCCGCAACACCGAACGCCACCGGTTCCTCCCCGGCGTCGACCTTCACAAGGCGTACGTCGAGGACGCGGTGCCCATCAAGCACGACGAGACCGGCGAGATGATCTCCTGTATCTCCGCGCCCTCGATCGTCGCCACCCAGCTTGAGCAGCTGGGCGCCAAGCCTGGCCACAAGGTCCTGGAAGCCGGCGCCGCCACCGGCTACAACGCCCGCCTGCTGGGCCAACTTGTAGCCCCCGGCGGCCACGTGTGGACCGTGGACGTCGACCAGGACCTCGTCGACGGCGCGAGTAAGAACCTGGCGGAGGCCGGGGCCTCGAACGTGACCGTCGTGCTGGCCGACGGAGCTGCCGGCCATCCCGAGCACGCGCCATTCGACCGCATCCAGTTCACCGTCGGAGCGGGCGATGTGCCGGTGAAGATCCTCGACCAGCTCGCCCCCGACGGACGCCTGGTCCTCCCGATGCGGATCCGCGGCAGCATCTCCCGCAGCTTCGCCTTCGAGCGGGACGGTGACACCTGGAAGACCGTCTCGTGCGAGATGGCGACCTTCGTGCCCCTGCGCAAGGGCGTCTGCGACGACATCTACACCCTCGTACCCATGGCAGGTGAGGGCAACGTCCGTCTGGAGACCTTCAGCGAACAGACGGTGGACCGCGACGCGATCCGCACCGTGCTGGACGAGAAGCAGGCCAAGGTCTACTCCGGCGTGAAGTTCCGCCAGGGCGACCCCTGGGAGTGGTTGTACCTGTACCTGGCCTCGGTACTCCCCAACGGCCTGTCCCGCATGCCCGGATCACGCCCCGGCTTCACCCCGCACTTCGGCTGGGGCTCCATGGCCGCCCTCGACGGAGACAGCCTGGCCTACCTGACCATTCGCGAAGGCGAGGACGACAAGGGCCGGTTCTGGGAGATCGGCGTCATCGGCCACGGCTCCCGCGCCTCCGACCTCGCCGACCAGGTCGCCACCGAGATCCGCGACTGGGACGAAGGCTGGGGCAACAACGCCCCGGAGCCAACCTTCCGCATGGCCGTCGGCGACGCACGCGACCAGCTCACAGCCACCGAGCCGCGCTTCGTCATCGACAAGACCTACAGCCGCCTCGTCGTCGACTGGCCCCGCAAGGACTGAGCCGATGATTCCCGCGATAGCCAGCCGCATCCCGTTGGTCCGCCGTCCCAAGGCCCCTGCGCTACCACTGGACGAGCGCATCACCCACCTCACCGAGCTGACCGTCGCACCCGCAGACGCGGGCCACCACGATCTGGTGGCCCGCGCCAGCGGAGTCCTCAACTACGCAGCCCTGATCGCCTCCGACATCGGAATGCCCGACCTGGCAGACAACCTGTGCTGGAGGCAGCACCAGGTCTTCGCCGACGCCGGACACCTCACCGGCGACACCGCCGTGATGGCGTTGATGCCCCTGATCAACATCTCCCGGCTGCTGACCCGCGAGGGCGACGGCGAAGCCGCCTACGACGTCCTCAAACGGCTGTACCGGGCCGCCCAGAAGCGCGAACCAGCCGATATCAGCGGGAACACCGTCGACCTTTCGGCGTTGACCAACACGGAGGCGGACCACCGGAAGGTCTGCCAGGAGCTGTGGATTACCGTGCTTGTCGACGGTGCCAGGGCTCTGGCACGTATCGGCCGCTGGACCGAAGCAGCCGAAGCCATGACCGCCTACCGCGGCATCGGCAACCGCCTCCTCGACGGCCGCCAAATCCAGATCATGGCCCTCATGGAACGCGGCCTCGACCAGCAGGCCCGCGACACGATCGACACCACCGTCCCCACCGAACCGTGGGAGGACAACATCGCGGCCCTCCTGCGCATCTACTGCCGACCCGCCGCCTCGCCCGCGCCTCAGCCGGAACTGGACATCGCCTTGCAAGGGGCCGCCATGCTGATCGCTACGCCCGACCCCTCGACAGCAACGTTCCAGACCCGAGCCGCACTGGCCGCGCTCGATCTGGCCCGTGACCGAACCAGCCCCCATGCGACTCTCCTGCAAGCCGCTGTCGTGGACGTGGCCATTCTCGACGCCTACGCCGCTCGCGACGTCCTGAACCACCCCGTGACCCATCCCCACCTGACCAGCGCGCAGAAGCAGAAACTCGACGCCACACTCACCGCGTCAGGGCTCGGCACACGGTATCTGTCACCCGGCCACATGCAAGCCCTCACTGAGGCCGTAGACAAAGCCGAGGTCACCCTGCGAGGTCTTCTGTGACCTGCCTACGGACACACCGTCTCCCCACCGGCAGGGCAGTTGCTCGATTGGGCAAGAACGACCTTGGTCGCGGGTGACGCCCCGTCGTCGCCACGACCTGATCACCACCGGAAACCTCAGGCGTCACAGGCGTTCCATACGTCGGCGATTCGGCCAATCCACCACACCCGAGGACGGCCCCAACACGGCGTCCGCACGTTCGACCCCTTGTATTTCCAGGACCGGAGCTCGTCCGGAATCGAGCGTGTTCGATTCCGGCGCCGCGTCGTTATGCCGTGCACCGCCGAGCCACCCAGGTGCGGCACCGACCCCCACGGAGGGATGCAGGTGACTGTGACGGACGCCTCGACCGCAAGCTCAAAGACTCCGCCCCCTCCGCCCCCAGCGGAGATCCGCTACAGCGGCGAATACTCCATCAACCCACTCGGCAACGTGTCCTTCACGCACATGTGCGCGCGTCTGCCGTCCGTACTGCGCCGCATCTGCCGAATGGCGTGGCAGCTCGACCGCACGGCCGTACTCCTCCTCGTGGCCTGCCAACTTGTCACAGGTGTTGCGGCCGCGGTGAGTTTGGCCGCGACCGCCCGTGCCATGCAGCCGATCCTGGGCACCGGCGCCGTGACCGACCGCCTTCACCAGGCGCTACCCGCACTGATCGTCGTGGCCTGTGCGGCAGCATTCGGGCGGCTCTCCAGTGCGCTGGCCTCGTACGCGGACCGCAGGCTCACCCCGCCGCTGACCACCTACGCGGACACCGGGCTCGTCGAGGCAGTATGCCGGGTCGAAGCCGCGGCCTACGCCCACGACGGTTTCGCTGACCGGCAGGAAGCCGCGGAGATGGGCGTGGTACGCACGCACGTGATGGTGAACGACGCTCAGCGGTTCGTGGCCGCGCTGATCAGGATGGCGGCAGCCAGTGGAGTCCTGTCCGTGCTGCACTGGGTGATGCTGCCCCTGCTCCTCCTCGCCGTACTGCCCGCCGGAGTCGGGGCAGTTCTCACCGCCCGGGTCGACTACGAGATGCACTACGCGAACGTCTCGGACCGCAACGTGCGGCACATGATGCGCTGGTGGGCCACCACGCCCAAGCATGGCGACGAGGTCCGCGCCAACGGCATGACCAGCTACCTGCTGTTCTGGTACCGGTCCCTGTCCGAGCGCATCGACCGCCGTCTGCTGACCGCCGCCCCCCGCACCTTGCTCATCACCCTGCTCTCAGCATCGGCTGGCGGAGTTTTTCTGCTCCTGGCCTGGGCTGCACTCGCCTGGCTGGCCATGACCGGCCGGATCGAACTCGCCGTTGCCGCGACCGCGGTCGTCGCCGTGCAGACCACGCTGGCCGCGCTCTCCCAGGTGGTCATCAACGGGGCGGCCCTGTTCCACACCAGTCTCTACCTCACCGACATGCAGTCCTTCCTCGACGATGCCTCCGGGCAAGCGCCACAACGGGGCGAGTTGCCAGCCCCCGCGACCGTAGAGGATATCCGGATCGACAACGTGGTCTACCAGTACCCCGGCAAGGATCGCCCGGCCGTCGACGGCGTCTCCCTCGCTCTCCGCCGCGGCGAGATCCTGGCCATCGTCGGCGAAAACGGCAGCGGCAAGTCCACCCTCCTGCGCTTGATCACCGGCATCTACCTCGCGGACAAGGGACGCGTCCTATGGAACGGCGCAGACCTCGCCACCATCGACCAAGACACGGTCTGGGCCCGCACAGGACTCGTGCCGCAACTCTTCGCCCAGTGGCCCCTGCGCGTCCGCGAGAACGTCACGCTCGGACAGCCCCGCACCCACGACGACGTTCCCGTATGGGAAGCAATCGACGCCGTCGGCATGCGTGAGGCCGTCGAGGCGCTGCCCGACGGTATCGAGACACTGCTCGCCCGGGAAGTCTTCGGCGGCGCCGAACTCTCCGGCGGGCAGTGGCAGCGCCTGGCCTGTTCCCGCGCGATCTACCGGCGCCCTGAACTGCTCATTCTGGACGAGCCGACCTCCCAGATGGATGCCCGGGGCGAGCACCAGATCTTCGAGAAGATCAAACGCGGCGCCTCTGACCGCATCACGATTGTGGTGACGCACCAGTTGGAGAACACACGGCTGGCCGACCGCGTCCTTGTCATGGACAAGGGCCGGGTGATCGAACAGGGCAAGTATGAGGACCTGGTCAACGCCGGCGGCTTGTTCGCCGAACTCGTCGAACTAGCCAAAGACCGGTAACCCCCATGCCCATCCGCACCGCCGCAGGCGGCATGCGACCACGGGATGACAGGGGCGACCGATACCACAGCCACCTGGCGGGCATCATCGGATGCTTCTGACTCTTCTCCCGCACCCATTGCCATTGGCTGACGCACTCGTCAATTTGGTGTCAATTTGCCTGAATGGCCGTTCGGACTTCGAAGTTAGGTCGCGAGGCGGCCCGTGTGCACCTTGCAGTTGGAACGAGGACGCGCGATAGAACGTGGATCTGCTCGTCTGCCGAGGCGAGATCTGTTCCTGAGGTGGTGTGGCTATGCGGATAGAAGGACCATGGAGGTCGCGCGGGTGTCGGGCCATTTGGGCGGTTCTCGGGGCTTCCGTCATGTTGAGTGTGGCGGGATGCGATACGGATGAATCAGCTGACCGTGAGAGCTCCGCCACGGATGTGGGTGGCGGGTCGAGCTCAAGGGCGGCAGCTTCGCCGTCCTCCCTGTCTGCGGCAGCGGCAGCCCGTCGGCAAGCAATAGCCGCGTATGTAGGCATGTGGCAGGACATGGCTGAGGCGGGAGAGACGTCGGACTGGCGGTCTCCGAGACTGTCGAGGAATGCCACCGGTGATGCACTGTCGACGATCTCGCGAGGCATGTATGCGGATCACCTCAACGGATTCGTTTATAAGGGAAGGCCGAAGAACTACCCGAGGGTGACATCGATGGATCCGCCCGCAGATCCGAATGCGGCGCTGATCTCCGACTGTGGGGACTCCACGCACTGGCTGAAGTATCGGGCCGATAACGGCAAGCTTGCAGACGATAAGCCCGGCGGGCGCCGGTCGATTACTGCTGAGGTCAAGCAGCAATCCGACCGCAAGTGGAAGGTCACGCGCTTCGCCGTCAAGGAAATTGGCTCATGTTAAGGCGATGGCCAGCCGTAGCGGGTCTGTCGCTTTCGATAGTGATGATAGGTGCGATTCCCGCTTGGTCGGATGATTCGTGGGGTTCTGTCGACTGCACGCAGAACCCACACCCAGGATGTGACTTGAGCGCGGGAAGAGGCCCACAGAAGGAGGGCCCGGGCCATGGAGGAGGCGGTGCGTCACCTGGACGGCGAGGTGGCGATGGTGGCGGTGGCCGGGAGGACCCGGAGAGTACCAATCCTGACTTCAACCGGTCTGACTGCTCTTATCGACGCAGTGACTACAAACCGCCCTCGGACGCCCAATCGGTCTCCCACCACAGTCCCCTTGTTAGCAGTATCCCTATCCCTACGGCTCAGCCAGCGGTGTTACACGTCCATTCCCAGCCCCCGATAGCCAGGCCGATTGCCGAACCGAAGCCTGGCGAAGACGGGGCCTGGTACGTGTACAAGTGCGATGCGGGCGGTACACGGGATGCGCTCTACCGGCCCCCGGTGTGGATTCCCGACGGGCCAGGGTCTGATGGCGGCCCCCCGGTGTCTCCGGCCGCGTTGGCAGAGCAGGCCCGCAGCCAACTCCGGCTCCCCTCACCGAAGATCAAAGAGAGCCCCGCGGACGAGCAGCTGGTGGCCCTGCCGACGTGGCTGTGGCTGGAGCGCGGTGCATGGCGGAGGGCGTCGGCGACGGCGTCGGTGCCGGGGGTGTCGGTGACTACGGTGGCGCGGCCGACATCGGTGGACTGGTCGATGGGCGATGGCGGTTCGAAAGTCTGCCATGGCCCTGGTACGCCCTACCGTCCGAGCGAGGCGTCCCGACGGAGTTCCAATCCCAGGAAGTCGTCGCCGGATTGCGGTTACACCTACCACTCGTCCTCGGCCGGGCAGCCAGGTGATGCCTTTCCGGTGTCGGCGACAGTGCACTGGTCAGTGGCCTGGTCCGGAGCCGGCCAGTCGGGCACCTTCCCCGGTTTGACGACGACTTCGACCGCCTCGTTCCGTGTCGTGGAAAGCCAGGCAGTCAACACCGACAACGAATGAGCGCGCCCCCCTTGTGACGAGGGCGACAACACCCACATCCATTTGCGATCGCCGGGCTGCGCGCCCCGGTGCCGGATAGCCCATGCCAGGAGGCGGCTGTGATGAATACGCGAACGTATCTACCTCCCCAAACCCCGTTCCCAGAGGGCAACGACTCCGGGCGGCGGCGCCCCGGAGCGAACGAGGAGCCGTCCCGGCTGGTCGGTGGTCGGTGGCGACGCCGGGTGTCGTATTTGCCGCTGGGAGCGCTCTTGGTGCTCGGCTGTTCGACGGGCGGCGTAGTGGTGGCCTTGAACCTGGGGCACCGGCAGGCGGTACTGGCGTTGGCGCACCCGGTCACGGCGGGTCAGACGCTGATGGAACGGGACCTGCGGGAAGTGAGCTTGGCCCGTGGCAGTGGGCTCGCAGCGATCTCCGCCGGGTCGACCGACCGGATCGTCGGACGTCCGGCGGCTTACACCATGCCCAAGGGGACGTTGCTGACGGAGTCGGTGCTGGGCGAGCCGCAAATCCCACCGCGGGGGAAGGCTGTGGTTGCCGTGGGATTGAAGGAAGGACGATTTCCTGCGGGGTTGGAGCGCGGGAGCCGGGTCGCCGTGGTGAAGGTGCCCGAGCCCGAAGGCACTGCGGAGCCCCAGCTTCCGGACCCGTCGTCCCCCATGTGGTACGCCACGGTGGTCGCGGTATGGGGCAAGGAGCGTGGGGAGACGGCGGTGGTGTCCTTGCAACTGGGCGAGGACGAGGCGCGCGAGGTGGCGGCTTTCCCCACGGACAGCATCAGCGTCCTGCTGGTGCGCAAGGAAGTGCTGTGACCCTCGTGGCCCTGTGCAGTCTGAAGGGTTCACCTGGGGTGACGACCACGTGTGTGGCGCTGGGGGCCCGGTGGCCGGCCGGGGAGCGGCCCGTAGTGGTGGAGTGCGATCCGGCAGGAGGCGATCTGCTGGCCCGATTCCGGCTCGAGCTGTCACCGGGGCTGGTGAGTCTGGCCGTCGCGTCCCGCCGCTCTGCGCACCCGAGCCTGGTGTGGCAGCACACCCAATGGCTCCCCGGTGGGCTCTCGGTGGTGGCCGGGCCCGTGGGCGCCGCACAGGCACGGGCGGCGCTGGGCGAGATCAGCGATGCCCAAGCATCGGCACTGCGGCAGTCTGCCGACAGGGCAGACACCGCGGTGATCGCCGACTGCGGACGACTTGATCCCGGCTCCCCGGCCATGGCTGTCGTGCAGGCGTCGGACGTGATGTTGCTCCTGGCTCGTGCACATGACGACGCTCTGGCTCATGTCGCGGTGAGACTCAAGGAGGCCGCGCACTGGTCACGGCGCCCGTGTCTGGTTCTCGTCGGCGACGGCTGCTCGACGGGGGAGGTCTCCAGGGCGCTGGGGATCGAGGTCCTGGCGCGTGTCCCGGAGGACCCGAAGGGCGCTGCGGCCTGCGGGGGACTGCCTGGTCGGCGGACGACGCCGACCCGTTCCGCTCTGGGGCAGGCGATCGTCGACATCGCCGCGCTGGTGTCCTCCCACGCCCGTTCCGAACCCACCGCCTGGGGCGGACGCCGTCTGCCCCGGTTCGCCGCGGTAGCACGGTTCACCCCGCCCACACGGCGAGTGAGAGCACCAGTGCCCTCACCGAAGGAGGTGCGCCCCGATGACGCAGCCGGGCGGTGAGCAGCCTGCCTGGCCCACCCCCACAGGGAGGGGCCAGCAGGAACGGAGGGGGGAATGGCGGCGGAAGCCGGGGGTGCGACTTCCAGGGCCGGGCGATCTGGTCGGCGCCGGAGTGCCTGTGGATTCTCCTGTGGAAAAACTGCGGCGCAAGCTGCGCCGGGAGCTGTCCGCGCGTCTGTCCGAGCGCATCCGAGCTGATGAGGAAGCGGGCCGTCGGGAGGTTCCGGCGAGCGAGCGTCGCAGGCAGGCGGAGGCGATCCTGGCTGACGCTGCCGAGGAGTACACGCGCATCCAGCTGAGCCGTGGTGGCAGCGTCGTACCGCCGGAGACCGAACAGCAGATCCTGACGCAAGTACTGGATGAGGTCTTCGGCCTGGCCGGGCTGGAGCCGCTGCTGCGCAACCCGGAGATCGAGAACATCAACGTCACCGGGGACCGGGTCTTCGTTCGCTACGCCGACGGCCGGCGCGAGCAGCTGCCTGCCGTGACGGGGTCGGACACCGAGCTGATTGAGCTCATTCGCGATCTGGCCGCACGCTCCGGAGTGGAGGAGCGGCGCTTCGACCGGGGGATGCCGGGGGTCAGTTTCCACTTGCCCGGTGGGGAGCGTGCCTTCGCCGTGATGGCGGTCACCGCTCGCCCGTCCCTGTCGATCCGGCGACACCGCTTTGAGAAGGTCACGCTCGCCGAGCTGCGTGAGCTGGGGACGGTCGACCAGGCCTTGGCGTCGTTCCTCCGTGCCATGGTCCGCGCGCGGAAGAACGTGCTGATCACCGGCGGCACGGTGATGGGCAAGACCACCATGCTGCGCGCCCTGGCTGGCGAAATCCCTGCGTGGGAGCGGCTGATCACGATCGAGGACACCTTTGAACTCGGGCTGGACGCCGACAGCGAGCGGCATCCGGATGTGGTGGCGATGCAGGCGCGCGAGGCCAACGTCGAGGGCCAAGGAGCCGTCACTCAGGCGGAACTGGTGCGATGGGCGCTGCGGATGTCGCCGGACCGCGTCATCGTCGGCGAGGTCCGCGGACCTGAGGTCATCCCGATGTGCAACGCCATGAGCCAGGGCAACGACGGCTCCATGGGCACCCTCCACGCTTCCACCAGCCGCGGGGCCTTCACCAAACTGGCCGCCTACGCGGTCCAGGGCCCGGAGAAGCTCCCTCTGGAAGCCACGAACCTCCTGCTCGCCTCCGCCCTGCACTTCGTGGTCCACCTGGATACGGGGCGAGGCGGAGGCCGGGTGGTGGCCTCGATCCGGGAGGTGGTCGACGCCGATGACAAGCAGGTGGTGTCCAACGAAGTCTTCCGGCCCGGCCCGGACGGTCGAGCGGTGCCCGGAGCGCCGCTGCGCGCTGAGACGGAGGCAGATCTTGCCGCCGCCGGGTTCGACGCAGGGTTGCTCAAGCGCCCGGAGTGGGTGTGGCGGTCATGAACGGCTACGCAGCCTTGCTCGGCCTGTGCGGACTCGGGGTGGCCACCGGCCTGATTGTGCTGGTCAGTGCCTGGCGCGGCAATCTTCCCACCGGTGCCCGAAGGTGGCGCCGACGCCCGCGCCGCTCGGCGCGTCAGCCAGCGCGGGAGCGGTGGTGGATGGCCGCGGCCGGTGTGGCCGGGGTGCTGGTGGGAGGCGTCACTGGCTGGGTGGTCGGGGCGCTGCTGGCGGCGATGGCGACCTGGAGCGTGCCGCGCATCCTGGAGGCGACCAGGGTCGATCAGCAGCAGACTGCCCGGATTGAGGGCATAGCCGGGTGGACCGAGATGCTCCGCGACACCCTCGCCGCCGCGGCCGGTCTGGAGCAGACGATCATGGCCACCGCACACACCGCGCCGAAGGCCATCCGCCCCCACGTGCTGGGGCTGTCGGCTCGGCTGGCCGGCGGCGAACGCCTGACCGTGGGGCTGCGGCGGTTGCAGGCCGACCTGGACGATCCGACCGCTGATTTGGTGATTGCCGCCCTCATGCTGGCCTCAGAGCACCAGGCGCGTCAGCTCACGCCCCTGCTGGGGGAGCTGGCCGCCACCGCTCGCGCGCAGGTCCAGATGCGCCAGCGGGTCGACGCCGGCCGCACCCGGATGCGCACCACCGTCCGCGTGGTAGTGGCCACCACTTTGGTCTTCGCCGCGGGACTGATCCTTCTCAACCCGGAATTCCTGAGCCCGTACGACTCCGCCACCGGGCAGCTGATCCTGCTGCTGATCGGGGCGATCTTCACCGTCGGTTTCGCCTGGCTGCGCCGGATGGCCCGGATCGAAGAGCCTGAACGATTCCTCACTGAACCAGGACCACTGGGCGACGCCGCCGAGTACCAGGGGGTGAGCCGGTGATTGTGCTCATCGTGCTGTCCGCCGGTGTGGGCGCGGGGCTATGGGCGCTTTGGATGTGGCTCATCCCGCCCCGCCCGCCCCTGGACGCACTCCTCACCCGCCTGCGCGCCGAACCCGCCCCGCCGCCGATTGTCGTCCGTACGGGTACCGGAGGGTGGGCACAGCACCTGGGACGGCCCTTCGTCGGGGTTATACGGCACCTGGGATTGCCCCATAGCTCGCTCAACAGAGATCTGGCGATCACCGAGCGCTCGGTCGAGGTCCACCTGGCCGAAAAGGCAGCCCTGGCCCTGACCGGCCTGCTGCTCCCCGCGGCGGTCGAGCTCCTACTGACCCTCGGCGGCCGTCCCCTCCCCTGGACCATGCCCATGGCCGGAGCGCTGGCGTTGGCGGTGGGTGGCTTTCACCTGCCGGACGCCATGGTGCGCTCCGAAGCTGCCAAGCGCAGGGCTGCCTTCCGTCACGCGCTCGGCGCCTTCCTGGACCTCGTCCACCTCCTGCTCGCCGGAGGCGCCGGAGTCGAGGGGGCGCTCGCGGACGCGGCCAAGGTCGGGCACGGCTGGGCCTTCCAACAACTAGGCCGTGCACTGGACATTGCCCGGCTCACCCGCACCTCCCCCTGGAAGCCCCTGGGACAGCTCGGCGACGAACTGGAGATCAAGGAGCTCTCCGAGCTCGCCGCCGCACTCTCCCTGGCCGGCACCGAAGGCGCCAAAGTCCGCGCCTCCCTCGCCGCCAAGGCCACCGCGCTACGCCACCAAGGAGGCAGCCAGGCCGAGGCCGAGGCAAACGCGGCAACCGAACGGATGACCCTGCCAGCGGCGCTCATGGCAGTCGGCTTCATCGTCTTCGTCTTCTACCCCGCACTCACCCACGTCACCACCTCGCTGTAAACCCCACGCTGAGAAGGAGTCCCGCTGTGCCCGCACTGCCGAACGCGATCACGACACGCGCCGCCGCCCTGCTACGCAGGCTGGCCCACGATGACCGCGGATACACCTCGGAGGCCGTGATCTGGATCGCGATCCTCTCCACGCTCGCCGTGTCCGTCGGCGCGCTGATCGGCCCGGACATCATCGACGCGGCCCGCAACATACACATAGGGCGGAAGTAAGCCACCCGCATGGCAGTCATCACGGACCTCCACCGGCCCCATTCCGCTGACCTCGGACCAAGCCGCCGTCTCTCGAGCAGACGGCGGCTGTTGGAGCGGGCTCGGGATGACCGCGGGGCGGTCACCACCGAGATCGTGCTCGTCCTGCCGCTGCTGTTCACCCTGGTCCTGGTGATCGCGCAGGTCACCGTCTGGGCGCACGCCACCCACATGGCGCAGGCCACCGCCTCACACGCCCTATCCGCCACCCGCGTGGAAGACGGCACCGCCCAGTCCGGCAGATCCGACGCCCAGCAGGTCCTGGACCAGCTCGGCCACGGGCCATTACGCGGCGCGCACATCAGCGTGACCCGCGACGTGGAGCGTGCCTCGGTGCGCGTGGAGGGAACCGCCACCAGCGTCGTGCCGTTCCTGCATCTGCCGGTCCACGCAGAAGCGGCCGGCCCGGTGGAGAAGTTCCACCTTGCCGACCAGGCCGCGCCATGAGCCACCCCACTGCACATGCCTCCTCGTCACACCACGGGAGCGGGCTGATGCGTACTCTCCGTGGTGACCAGGGATCAGCGACAGCCGAGCTCGTCCTGCTCACCCCGGTCCTGCTCCTGGCGGTATGGTTCCTCGTCTACTGCTCGCGACTGCCCGATGCACGATTGCGCCTTGAGGACGCCGCGCACCAAGCCACCCGCGCCGCAAGCCAAGCGCGCAGTCCGTCCACCGCCGCCCGCCAGGCCCGCTCCACAGCCACCGCAGCACTGGGCCAGGCGGGGATCGCCTGCCAGTCCCTCACCGTGGACACCCGCGGCAGCCTGCAACCCGGCTCGACGGTGACCGTCACCGTCTCCTGCACGGTCGGCCTGTACGATCTCGCGCTGCTCCAACTCCCCGGCACCACGGTGCTCCAAGCCCGTTTCGCCGCGCCGGTTGATGTCTACCGCGGCAGAGCTCCCGGCGCCGCCACGGCGACTTCCATCGACACCCCGCAGGAGGGCCCGTGAGTGAAGAGGACGGTTCCGTCTCTCTTGGACGTGGCCTGACCGATGACCATGGGCAGATCACTATGTTCGTCGTCGTCATCACGGCGCTGGTCGTGCTGTTCGCCGGCCTGGCCGTCGACGGCGGCCTGGCCCTCGCCACGAAGATCCGCGCCCTCGGCGAGGCACAGGAAGCCGCCCGCGCCGGCGCCCAGGCAATCGACCTGGATGCCTACCGGGCTGACGGCACGGTACGCCTCCAACCTGATCAGGCCCGTGCTTTGGCCTACCGCTACCTCGCCACCACCGGCGACACGGGCACAGTGACGGCCACGGAGCGGACAGTGACAGTCGCCGTCACCGTGCAACAGCCCACGCAACTGCTCCAAGCCGCGGGCCTCGACACGCTGACCGTGACCGGGTCCGGCACCGCCCGCCCCCGCCACGGTGTCAGCGCACCCGAACGGTAAGAGACGCGGATATGGCCCAACGGGTTCACCACCGGCAACTGCGCCAGTTCTATCGAGCGGCCCGTGCAATGCTGGCCGCCCTCCTTCTCCTGACTTTGGCGGTCGGCATCCCTTGGGGACTGGTGCGCTTCGTCGGCTGGCCGCTGCCAGACCACCTGACGACCTGGACCGAGATCCAGGATCTCCTACTCGCCCCGTTGAGCAACTCCTTCCTGCTCAACACCCTGGCCTGCCTGCTGTGGCCCACATGGGCGGTCTTCGTCCTCGACGTCGCCCGCACCACCCTCGACATGGCGCGCACAACCGCGTGGCCCGAGATCCGTCCGGCAGGTCTGGTGCATGCCCTGGCCACCGCGCTCGTAGGAACCATCGTCCTGGCCCTGGCCACGAGCCGATCCGCCCCTCAGAGCGTTCCCGCCCAGGCCACCACCGTGGTCGACCGCACCGCGACCCCCACCAGCTCACCATTCCTCGCACAACCGGTGTCGAGTCAGGCAGAGAAGACGTCGCAGGCAGCGCCGGGGAGGGTCGTAGTACGCCCGCCGCACGATGGCGTCTACGACAGCCTGTGGCGCATCGCGGAGCGGGAACTGGGCGATGGGCGCCTGTGGCCGAACATCTATGCCCTCAACGAGGGCCGTCCGCAGCCGGACGGCCATGCCCTGACCACGCCAGGTCTCATCCGGCCCGGCTGGATCCTCCATCTCCCCGACACACGCCGGCACCCTCGCCCCGGTCACGATGACCACCCCACCCCCGGCAGCCCGGAACCCCCTCCCTCCCCTCACCCCACCGCGCCGAAGTCCCCGAGCACCCAGCCCGCTCCGTCCACACCGCACACTTCCTCACACGCCCCCGACGACCCCGCGCACCACACCGGTCCGGGCACGGGCATCTCCTTGCCCACGGGGGCGTTCGTGAGCCTGGGCCTGGCCGCCTTGATCACCGCCGCCTGGTTGTCGGTGCGGTGGCGCCGCCGCATGCGCTA
Source organism: Streptomyces yongxingensis (assembly GCF_055597465.1). Taxonomy (NCBI): domain Bacteria; kingdom Bacillati; phylum Actinomycetota; class Actinomycetes; order Kitasatosporales; family Streptomycetaceae; genus Streptomyces; species Streptomyces yongxingensis. The sequence continues at coordinate 4,768,288 of NZ_CM145717.1, read as the reverse complement.
CCGCCCCGGCAGCGGCGAGCGCGAGGACCTCACCGTCGCACCCGTCGTTCGCGCACTACGCCTCGCCAACGACCAGGCCCACCTCTCCTCCGGGACCGATGCCGACACCCTCGACGTCACGGCGGGGGCGCTCGCTGGCCAAACCCATGGAACGGCCCTGCTCGGACGTTCTGCCCTGGCGGCGCTGCCGAGGCCAGAACGGCTCATCGCTGTGAAAGACGGCCGAGCGCTCGGCCTGGACCTGGCCCGTACTCAAGGCCTCGGCCTGGTCGGCCCCGGTGCACTCGACGCCCTCCGCGCTCTAGTTGTCACGCTGCTCGCGGAAGGAGGCGATCCTCAGTCGGCCCCGGACATCCTCATCCCCTTCCACGACGTCCACCTCCTGGTCGGCGAGCACGGCAACAGCCCGCCGCGACTCAGCCGACTGCATATCGTCGACAACCTGGACGCGGCTCTCGACACATTGGAATCCGAACTTCTCACCCGCGCCCGCCAAGACGCCGACACAGCGACGAACACTCCGAACGCGAAGGAACTCGTACTGGTCGCCACACCCGCCCCACATGCCCAGAGACGAATGCAAGCCATCCTCGACAACGGCTCAAGCCTCGGCCTGTCTGGCCTGCTCATCGGGCAGTGGCGCCCCGGAGCAACCGCTCACGTACGGACGGACGGCACAGTCGCCGCCACCAGCGCATCTCTGGCCAACTTCCTCGCAGACGCCCGGCTGTTCACCCTCCCACCTCCCGACAGCCAAGCCCTCCTGAGCCTGCTCAGCGAAGCCGACCCTTCACCCCGCGAAGCCCCTGCCATAGCCGCACCGCCTACCCGCCACTCTTCCCGCGACGGGACAAGCAGTGCCTCGTCGGCGGAGCACAGCCCGTCGAGTCCGGAGCCAACTGACCGCCGTACTTCATCGTCGGAAAGCAATCCTCAGAGCATCGACAGCGCCGAGCCCTTCGATACCCCGGTACCGCCAGCGTCAGTGCTTGCACCCAGCGACGCGTTCTCGACACCCGACACACATACTCGACAGCCACCGGCCGCTACGCCCGCACTACCAGAGAGCGCTGCGGGCACGAGCGATCCTTCTGGTGCCAGACCGCCACCGGCGAACTTGCGAAGCCCTGCTGAGAGGCAACCACACCGCCCTCGGCCTGCCCCTGGCATCACACCGGCCGACAGCGCACTGAGGATCAACGTCCTCGGCAATCTCCAAGTGGTCCACCACCGCGGCGATGAGCACCAAGACATCACCAGCGCCCTTGCACCCCGCCAGCGCGAAATCCTGGCCTTCCTCGCCCTGCACCCCAACGGAGCACGCCGCGAGACACTCACTGCGGCCTTGTGGCCGAACGCCCCCGCCGACCGCCCCTACAACGCCCTCCACGCCACACTGAGCCAATTACGCCGCGCGCTCCGCACCGCGACCCACCAGGCACTGGCCGAGGTGATCCTCCGCCAGGACGGTCCCTACACCCTGGACCGTGACCGAGTCAGCGTCGACCTGTGGGAGCTGCATGACGTTCTCGACGCCACCGGCCCGGGCCACGCCAACGAGCACCGCCTGGCCGCGGTGGAACGCCTCGGCATTCTCTACCGAGGCGACCTCGCCGAAGACCTGACCGCTGAGTGGGCCGAGGCCCCTCGCGAAGCCCTGCGCCGCGACGTACTCGACGCCTTCGGCGCCTTGGCTCACACTATCGACGACACCGACCCGGAGCAGGCCCTCATCCTCCTGGAACATGCCCGCACACTCGACCGCTACAACGAGACCTTGTACCAGGACATCGCCCGCCTTCAGGCCCACCTCGGCCAGCGTGATGCTGTCGCACGCACACTTGCTCTACTCACAAGCACACTGGCTCAGCTGGGAGAAAGGCCCAGTCAAGAAACAGTGGCACTGTGCGAGTTGCTCCTCCGGTGTGCTCCTCCTTCCGACTATCTCCGCGGTAGGGCCAACTGAGGTCCACCGAGTACACCCTGGTGACAGGCGGCTTCTGCCCGGTGTCCTGACTATGGGAGCACCGGAGATCGTCCTGCTGGCACGGGTGGAGCTGTCGACAAGCAGCGTCGCTAGGGGCTGTGCTCGTGGACGGTTCAAACCCTTTACTACTCCCAGGATTTGGCCCTCTTGGTGCGGCTGATGTTGCCGGAGTCTGTAGCTCTGTTCACACGCCTGAGCGTCGTAGTGCGAGGGGTGTGGAATGTGCTTGTCTCGGCGTCGTGGCTGAGGTTCGTGAGGTAGTTGTTGGGCAGGGTTCGGTTGGGTTCTGTGTGACGTGGGCGCGCACCTGGCGGGTGCTGCGGACTCTTGAGGACTCTGCCAATAACGGTCGTAGGAAGGCTGTGTTGATCGGGAAGGGGTTGGTGGCCAAGGTGGCCGAGGCGTGGGCTTTGGGGAAGGGCGGGTCGACCACGCAACCATGGTCCGGATCTCAGAAGAGATGGACGCTTATGTTCGGGATGCCGGAAATCGAGAAAGTGCTCTGCGCACTACCTGCTGGCAGATAGACATGCAGGTCAGGCAGCCTGCTCCCCGCACCCGCGGGGATGGCCCCCCCCAGTGTGGCCGAGAGTGTCAACAACTGGGGCTGCTCCCCGCACCCGCGGGGATGGTCCCGACTAAATGGATACGGGTATGAGAAAGGCCCCCTGCTCCCGCGGGGATGGCCCCGCCATGCTGGTATGGATCGAGGAAGCGGCCGACTGCTCCCCGCGCGCGGGGATGGTCTACACCTCACAGCAGATCGGTGGCGCCATCCGTACGCCTTGCTGACGCGATGGTGGCGAGCGTCACCACCCCCGTCGGTATCGCCGCTCGCCGCTAGCTTCCGCGAGGTCTGATCCGAGTCCGAGCTCTTCACCCTGCCCGAGATCAGCGTCGTGATCTCGCACTGGTACGTCGTGATGATATGAGGCCGCGTTCTCCAGTCTGCTGTCCACCTTCGCACGCAGCGCCGGGTCGGTCGTCAGGTGCAGCCGGACGGTCCGAGATTCGATTCGACAGGTTCTTGACTACTGCTCCTTGTGCCCCGCTTGCTGGGCACGACTCACAAGGTCCGCGTGATGTTTGGGCCACTCCGCCAGCGGCGTGAGAGCTGTCAGCAGCTCGTCGGCGGCTGATGTCAATTGGTAGCGGGCGCGGTAGGGAAATGTGGGCTCGCGGTGGCGTTCAATGAGTTCCTCTCGCTCCAGGCGCCTTAGGGTTCGGTTTAATACACTTTCTTGAAGGTAGAGGTGTCGAGTTTCCGACCAGCCGTCTTCATGAGTCTTTTCTCGGATTGTGTCCAGTAATCGGGTGTACTGTTTGGGTCCTTCTGCCAGTGCGACCAGGATGTCGGGTATCCATTCTCCGTTGATCATGTGGAGAGCGTGACGCAGGTTCAAGGTGAAGACGTGGTCTCTGGGTGCCTCATCGGCGCCTGAGGTGTCCTCTGCCCTATTCGTTGCTGGGAGTCTGTGATGCTTGCTGCCGGACATTTGTGCCTTCCACGCTAATGGTTGCTGTTGGCGTGTCCTGGGCGACTGCCTCTCCATGCCCACCAGGTGGAAGGCGAGGCGGAGGAACCTGGGACTGGTCAGGAACGGTTCATCAGGACATGGTGGGACAGCCCAGTACGGGCCCGGAGGGGCAGTGTGGGAAGGGCTGGGCACGACGAGGAACCAGCCCTTGCCGAGTGCCCGACTGCCTGGCGCGCTCCAATGGGCGGCTGTGGAACGCCGGACGAGGAAGTAAAGGTGCGGTTCTCTGCCTTCCAGGTCTGCGATAACCAGGCCCGGTGTACATCGAATCCGGTGGCGGAGGACGTCAAGTACCTGGTATCCAATTTCGGCCGACGTGCGAATCGCGTCCCACCACAAGCCTGTCGCAATGGCCTCACGTCTTCCTGCCCGCGGAATCCACGTGGGCAGCCACTGGCGGATGCCGTTCATTGTTCTGTATGGGCGAGTTGGTCGAGTACGGCGGTGAGGTCGGCGTGAAGCCGGTGAGCCGACTCGGACGACAACACCAGTGAACGCGGGGCGTAGGGGGTTGCCTTTAGGTAGCGGGTGAGCGGAATGCACACCTCACCGTCGGCCAGTTGGTGCACCTCCTCGACCCTGGGATTACGCTCGCGGTGGGACGCCGCGGCTTGCGAGCCGGCAATGCAGATCTGATTGCCTCCGCTGCGCTTGGCATCGCGCAATGCCACGTCGCACTCCAGCAGCAGCTCGGACAGGTCGCCGGGGATAAGGTCGGTGCAGGCTGCCACACCCATGGACACGGTCCATCCGGTAATGGTCACGGCCGACTCGCAGCTGGTCATGGCAGGTACCGACAGGCTGCTTATGTGGACTTGGATGCTCCGGGCGACCGCCAGGGCGGCCTCCAGATTGGTGTCGGGCAGCAGGATGAGGAACTCGTCGCCGGTGTGCCCGCCGTAGCGGCCGACGATGCCTCGTTCTCCGCTGTGGTGGCGCAGCGCTGTCGCCGCGGCGCGGAGTACGGCGTCTCCGGCAGGGTGCCCGTACAGGTCGTTGATGTCCTTGAAACGGTCGAGATCGACCAGGATCAAGGCCAGGGGCCAGGGCTTGTGGCGTGCTTGGAGCAGTGCCTGCGAGGCGTCGTGGTCCCACCGGCGCCGGTCCAGGACGCCGGTGAGCTCGTCGGTCAAAGGGGTCTGGCATGCCGGGCAGCGCGATTCACTTCTGTGCGCAGGTTGCTCCTGCTGCATGACACCTCTGGGTAAGCCGTCTGGCGGCGGAGGGGGCTGGGGGAGTGCGCGGGGGGTGGCAATCATCGGCTTCTCCCTGCGCGGGAGCGCTGGGACTCACGGACGGCGGCTCTCGCTGGATTTCAGCAGCCCCTGGTCGGGGCGGCCGTCTGGCGTTGCGCTCTGGCTGGTCCCCCGTGCTCAGCCGACCTAAAAGTGGCTGACTCGGTCATCGACTGGTGACCGAGCGCCCCGCTGTGGGTCCTCGGTGCTCCTGCGCATGACGTAGATCAATTGCAGGTTGACTGGCCGGATGGTTCATTCAACCAGTGGTTGATGAGTGGCGGTGCGTGAGTCTAGACTCTGATCCGCCAGGGCTGTCAACCAGTGGTTGAGAACTGGGAGTTCGTGACAGCGCCTGGGCCAAACGCGGTGGAGGTGAGGGCCCATGTCCGATGCCGAGCCGAGTGCGACTCTGGCCGAACGACTGAACCGCCTGTTCGACAGCATCCGTCCGGATGGCCCGAACGGGCGCGCATACACCAATGGTGAGGTGGCCGAAGCCGTCAAGCAGGCGAACCCCAGCATCCGGGTCGGAGGCGCGTACCTCTCGGCGCTGAGGACCGGAGCGAAGAAGAAGCCTTCCGTCGAACTGCTCAAGGCTCTGGCGCGATTCTTCGGGGTCCCGACGGCCTACCTGCTCGAGGAAGCCACTGCTGCCCAGACCGACGCCGAGATCGAACTCGCCAAGGTCGCCCACAACCTGGGAGTCCGGCAACTCGCCCTTCGGGCCTTGGAACTGACCCCCGAGGGCCTTGCGGCGGTGACGAAGATCGTCGAGCACGTGCTGGAGACCGACAGGACACCACCAAAGCCACCTGAAACGAAGGACTGAGCAGGTGAACCGGGCGAGGCCGGGGGGCGTGGATGCTCGTCATGGTCTGGAACACGACCAACCAACAGCGGCACGGTGATCCGATGGACCTGAAGGCAATGCGCCGTAGTTGCAAGGCGCTCGTCCGGGATCTCGACCTTCCTGTCCCCGCCGAGCCTGACCAAGTGGTGGCCGCCTTGTGCGGGCGCATGAGGCAACGGCTCAACCGAGCCGTATATCATCGCCTTGTCTCTTTCCCTCCGGACACAGTCAGCGGCCTATGGGTGGCAACAGACAGCGCGCACTACATCCTTTGTGAACGGAACACCAGTCCCTGGCACCAACTACTCATCACCTGCCATGAGTTCTGGCACATTGAGGCAGACCATGAGGCCACTCCGGCTTCCGGAGAAGACTCCACCCGCCTGGTGTTTCCTTCCCTGGACCCTGACACCGTGGCCCGCATCGTCGCCTCTCGTACCCATTGCAGCAACGTGGCAGAGGAAGAAGCAGACTTCTTCGCCTCATTACTGATGGCGAAAGTAAGCCGCTGGTTACCAAACGAGACCTGGACTGTGCCCGATTCTCCCGCAACGGCGGCGGTTGTCCGTCGGCTTGAGACTTCCCTGGGACGATTCCCGGACCAGGGGGAATTGTGAACAACCCGAACACGGTCTACTGGACCTGCTCCTTAGCCGGCTGGGTTGGAGTGTGCTTCAAGCTCCGTGACCTCCTCCACTCCCCTCGCAGCCCGCTGAAGAGGGCCGTGTGCATCACACTTGCCCTTGCATCGACTTCTATGTTCTGCGCCGCCCCTTCCTCCGTAGCCGTGATCAACAAGACCACTGGCGTACCGAACCTGGCGGCACTATTCGTGTACATCATCATCGTCATGATCAGCGCCTCCGCTCACGTCATGCTCGCCTACTGGCTGCACCCCCTGGACCGTGCACGGCAGGCCGCCCGCCGGTGGATGCTGACGTATGCAGTCCTGATTACAGTCATGATCGCTCTGTTCGCAGCAGGTGACGCTCCGGTCGAGCGCCGCCTGGACTTCGATACCTACTACGCCAGCGCCCCCTACCTTCGCGAATTCATCCTGCTCTACCTCGTCGCCTTGGCCGCCGCCACCGCCGCCATGATGGGACTCTGCTGGAAGTGGGCCACCCTGGCCGGACGGCCCTGGCTGAGCCGCGGCCTGCGGATGAACGGGATCGGCGCGGCTGGCGGCCTCGCTTTCAGCCTCGCCAAACTCACAGCGGTGATTGCCCGCTGGTGCGGCACGGACTGGGACGGGCTCAGCTCCGACCTGGCCCCGCGATTCGCCGCACCCGCAACCATATTCACGGCCATCGGCGTCGCCTTGCCATCATGGGGCCCGTATCTGACCCGCATGCGTAACCAAGCCACCCGGCACACCGCCTATCGGGAGCTGTACCCGCTCTGGAACGCTCTGCGCCAGGCCGCACCAGCGATCGTGCCCGCGGCCCGGATCCCGCGCGGGGATTTCGAACTGCGCCTGATCCGCCGGCTGGCAGAGATCAACGATGGCCGCCTCGCCGTGCGCTCCTACATCGACCCACGAGTCAAGGGCCTTGCCTTGCGCCTCGGCCAAGAGGCCGGCCTCACGGGCTCCGCGCTCCACGCAGTGGTAGAAGCAGCCCGACTCAAATCCGCCGTGGCCGACAAAGCTCGAGCCATGAAGTTTCCCTCGGACGCAGCAGCCGACCACCCGCAAGGCGGGACCGATGGGATCGGAGAACTCTCCTGGCTGGTGGAGCTGTCACGCGCCTTCGTGAACTCCCCAGTCGTCAGTGACGTACTCGTTCAACTCCAGAAGGACAGGGAGGAAGACGCTCTTGACTCGTCTCAGGAACGGTAACGAGCCTGCTGCCAAAGACAGGGATACCGGCACCATGCGCCCCCTCACTCACGCTGTCGTCCTCGGCGGAGGATTGGCCGGGACACTGGCCGCCGCCGCGCTGGCCGACCACGTGGACAAAGTAACAATCGTCGAGCGCTACCACCTTCCCATGGGCCCAGGCCCCCGCAGAGGAGTCCCGCAGGCTCGCCACGCCCATCTGATGTGGTCAGGAGGTGTCCGCGCCATCGAATCGCTCCTGCCCGGCATCACCCGCCGCTGGATCACCGCCGGCGCCCGAAAAGTCGGAGTACCCAACGAACTGGTTTCCCTGTCCGCACAGGGCTGGATGCGACGTGGGCCGCAGATGCAATTCCTCATCATCTGTAGTCGCGACCTTCTGGACTGGGTCGTACGAGACCAGGTACTCGCCAATAACCGGATCACCCTTGCTCCGCCCGGCCGGGCCGTAGCACTCCTTGGAAGCGCCTCGCGTGTCACCGGCGTGCGGGTGCGCAACGAACAGAACGATCAGGAAACCCAGCTGCACGCCGACTTCGTCGTTGACGCCACCGGCCGCACCTCACAGGCCAGCCAGTGGCTGGTCAGCCTTGGACTCACCACGCCGGCCGAGAAAACCGTCGACTCCGGCCTCACCTACGCGACCAGACTCTTCCACGTCCCGAAAGGCACGCCGACCGACTTCCCCCTCATCAATGTGCAGGCCGACCACCGAGCCGCCCGTCCCGGCCAAACCGCCACCCTCATCCCCATTGAAAACCACCGATGGTTAGTCACCCTCTCCGGGACCCGAGGTGGCGAGCCTTCCACCGACGCACCCCGCTTCGTCGACTTCGCGCGCAGCGTGCGACACCCCATCGTCGGTGACCTGATCGCCAGTGCCCACCCTGACGGTCCCGTCTATGGTTCCCATAGCACCGCCAATCGCAGGTGGTACTTCGAACGCCTTCACCAGTGGCCGGACGGGTTCATCGTTATTGGCGACGCCGTTGCTACGTACAACCCGATCTATGGCCATGGCATGTCAGTCGCCGCCCACGGCGCCGTGGCATTGCACCGCGGACTGGCACGGCACGCCATGCGCCCCGGAACTGCCCGCCGTATCCAACGCGCGATCGCCAGCACCACCGAAGGCGCATGGACGACGGCCACCAGTCAGGACATGCTCTATCCCCTAGCCGTTGGCGCACAGCCCACTGTGACGGCGCGCTTGCTACAGCGCTATGTGGACCGGCTCGTCAAGACTGCGAGCGACCGTCCAGCGGCCGCAGAAGCCCTCTACAGCGCCTTCACCCTTTCCAAGCCGATGGCGCATCTAGTGTCGCCGAAGGCGATCCTCGCCACTTGCCTCGGCCCCGTTCGGCCCACACTTTCTAACCCTCCCTTGAGCGGCGAGTATTACTCTTCGCGCGACCTTCATCCCTGAGTGAATAGCGCAATCGGAAGTTGCCGGCTCGCTTGTTGAACGGCTGCGCTGTCAGCGGGCCTGGTAGGGCGCCAGTCCCCGCCCACCTTGGCCGGGGATGAGTCACCCATCCGAGTGCGCGGTCAGAAGATGAACGCCGAGCCTGTGGCTCCGCCAACCGGCTTACCGAACGGCTTTCCAAACGGGGGGCCTGCTAGGGCGGCAGCCCCGGCTCCCGCCTTGTCGCAGGTCTGAGCTTTAGCACCCCTACCTGGGCCGTCCGCGACTTTTATAGTGCCTAGGCCCTCGAACAATCATGTGGGGAGGAGATGGGCTGTGGGAGGAGTTCGGTAATTCGATTCTTGTTGCTAGAGATTGGTCAATTGCGCAGCGCTGGCCTGATTTTGACGGTGCGGATTGAATCCCCTTTTGGTGCATCGCCTTCCCGCTGCGGCCCACGAAATCCTGATCAGCTGCGGGTCGCGTGATTGCTGATGAACGCGGAAAAAGGGAATGCCCGGGTGGATCGTGGAGAAACCTCGCCGCCGAACTGTTGTATTTCCGCCGGTATCTGGGAGAATGGAAAGGTGAGGACGTAGCGCATCAGGGCGCGCGTCGCAGGCGATCGGAGAACGATCGTGGCAAACCGGAATTCCGAGAACGAGAAGGCGAGCGCACCGCGCGGGGATGTGACCCGGGAGGACATGGCGCGCGTGACAGCGGGAGACTTCACGGACTTGAACGACTTGGCGCGGCGTTACTGCCGAGTGGTGGACTCTACCCGTTCCCGCAAGCGCGCGAACGGCAGCGCAACCGTCATCAAAAACGGGTATGCCCCCTACGGCACGGATGATGTGAGCGACGATGTCGCGCAGGACGCCGTTCTGATCTTCGCGAAGCGGCTGCGGAAGATCATTACGTCCTGCGCCGTTTCTGCTGTGTGGGTGGAAACGCGCGAGCCGTGCGCGTGGCAGTACATCCGTAGGGACGGGGAGACGATCATTGTCACCCGTACGACGCTGCACCGGTGGGCAGTTCGTGATGCTGCTGCTCGCAACGGGTACCGGCTGGACGTCAAGCCTGAAGAAGTCGACACCATTCCGGGGGCTCAGGCCATGCGCGGCATGCCGCACGCGGAGACGCTCCCTGCACTCGCGGTGACCCCCTATCTGGCCGGTTACAGCGGGGAGATCTTCCGGTCCGCATGGGGCGACGGGCGCGGCTACCCGACTCTCAAAGTGATCATGGACAACGCAAATTCTGTCGATGATCTCGGGCGTGGCGGAGTGATCGGGAAAGCGGCGCAGTCCATCCACGGCGGGCCCCGTAACTCCTCCTCGAAGGTACAGCGCACCCGGGATGCTGCGCGTGAGGAGTGGCGCAAGCTGACTGCGGAACTTGACGCCGTGCGCGATGAACTCGTGTACCAGTCCGCGCGCCCGTCTCATTCCGTCTAGCGCGGAGGAAATCCAGCAGGGGTCCCGGGTCGGTAGACCCGGGGCCCTGACTCATGTTCAAGTGGGCCAGTTCTTGAAACAGGCTTCTCGTGATCGGTATTTGGGCGTGTGAGGGCGCCGTATTGGTGTGAGGGTGCAAAGTTGACCGCCCACTCGTTGCTCGCATGTTGAGCTCCGGGCCGACCGCTGTGCCATGCGGATTGCAGGTGTGGCATACCGGTCGAGTAAATCATCCTACGCGTGCACTTGGATGCGGCTGAGCACATCCCGAAAAGATCTTGAAAGGGATTCACTCAAGATCGGTAATTGAGAGATTCCGGGTTACGTATTCAAGTGAGAGCGCGAAATGACGCTTCATCGGTCGCGATGTCCCTGGCGATTCGATCGCGGAAAGAAACATGAAGAGATTCTTCCGTGATCGGTAATCGAGGGTTTCGCGCTGCCGTATTGAAGTGAGAGCGCATGGACGCCAATTCGGCGCGGCGCGTGTTGCCTCGCTCATGAGGATTCAGCGGTTCGCCGCATGTGATGGCATGCCCGCCAGGGCTGTTGAAATCACGCCGCGTGCGAGGAGTTCCGTGCTCCCCTGGAGGGAGGAGATCATGAACATCACAGGAGTTCCCCTTGGGGACTTCTGCGCGATCACAGACGATGTGTCATGCCGTAGGTACGGCGGAAACGTCGTTGTGGCCTCGGATGCGCACTCCGGGTATGGCAACACCATCACCGCACGCTTACGGGTGATGGACAGTCGTGGTGCGGGGGCGCGCACGGCCGCAACCGGGCGCCACGGACCGTATGCCTGCTGGCACGCCTATCGCGATGTGCTGTGGAGCATGTTCGAGGTATATCCCAACGCTCGGGCCCGGACGGCACTGGAGACCTACCGGGGCATCTCAGGGTTCGAACGCGACTATCCGGCCACCGCTGATCACAACGCTGGTTCAGCTATGCATCCCGCGTGCATAGCTGATCTGTGCGTTATGGATGGCTGCGGTGACGCGGAGCCGCTGTTCACACCGACGGTTGGTGACCTGGCCGCCGTTGAAGAGGCCGTGCCAGTCACGGACGACGACAGCATCCTGGCACGCATCGAACGAGAGCTGCGGCGTGCGGATCGATACGCCCCTGAACCGTTGGTGTTCGAAGGGCCTGAGTCCCTGGCCGGTGTGCCAGATCTGGCCTACAGCGGACGCTGAACGGTCCTGCGGAGGCTGCGCAGGGTTCTGACCGTAAGGCCAGGACCCTGCCTCCTCTCCCGGACAAGGTGCGTACGCCGAACCGGTCGCATCCATGCCGTGACCACTGAACTGCCCTGCCGTGCGCCTGCCCCGCGCCGGGCGTACCCACGGCTGTTCAGCCTGAACAGTCAGTTCGGCCAACCATGAGGGAGGAATGCGCGATGTGCGAGCTGTGCGAGATCCTGGACGGCCGTAGTGGGGGGTCGGCCGCGCCCATGCAACCGCCGGAGGCGGGGCCCACTGCGTCGCCGCAGATTGTCGGCATCCCGGTCACCGAGAACGACGACGGCACCATCACCCTGACCCTGACTCAGGAGCAGATCCCCAGCATGCAGCTCCAGCTGGCGGTCGGTGCCATGGTGCTGAGCAGGGGCGACCCGTTCGCCGAGTGACAGCGTGTCCCGACCGGTCCCCGGCTGTGCCGGGGACCGGTTCGGGCTGCGGGACTGAATCGATCAGAGCGGAGAGTGACTGATCTTGACGGATCACAATGACGCGACTGACGTGCTGACCGTTGCTCGAATTCAGGGGCAATGGCACGCATGGAGTGCGGCGCTGGACGAGTGGCTTCCCATACCGCTCACGGCCGAAGCCACCGACCGCGACGTCGAGCAGTTCTACGCGGCGCGTGGCATCTCCATCCGGATGTGCGGAGAGCCGGCACACAGGATGATCCCCGTTCGCTCGGCCGCCCAAGGCTGAGCTGAGTCCTGAACGGGTCTTATGGACGAGAGCTCCACCGCGTGGGCCCGAGATCCGTCTCGGGCCCACGCCCATGTCCGGTGACTTTGGGAAGGGGGATGCGGACATGAGCGCGGAAAGCAATATTTGGGGCGCTGCTCCCCAGACAGCGCTCTGGTATGGCGAGATCACCTTCGGCCGTGACATCAAGGATGACGACGGCGCGCTGATCGGCACGGAGACCGACTATGCCTACGGGTACAGCAACGACCCGCTCCCCGACCCCGGAGCCATGTGCCCGCAGGGCTTCGAGGTACTGGAGGAGAGGCTGACGCAACTGCGTTGGCAGGTCGCGTTTAGCGGGAACAGCGCATCCCAGGACAACGAGGAATGTGAGTTCCGCGTATGGCGTGAGAACGGCGACCTGATCGCCTCTCCTGGCACGTACGAAGAGGCTGCTGACGCGCTGCGCAAGGCTGTCCAGGCTGACATTGACCGTTATGGCACGCAGAACGCGGCGTGCGGCGTGCTGTCCACTTACGGCTACAGCATCGATGTCGTCGAAGGTGATCGGCGTGTCACGCAAGACTTCATGATCAACCACCCCGATTGCCCGTTGGACGATGCGGCCATCGTCGAGGCGGGAGAGTAAAAGAACAGACTGAACCGAGCGGAACGAGTGATGCCCGGAGAAAGGAGCATCCCATGCATATGAGCCGTGACGGTGAACCCTGCCATGTGGAGATCTTCCGGCGCGGGCAATCCGAGGTCATTGCCGATGGTGGCGACGATCAGGAGCCTTTGCCTGAAGGCGTGCAAGGAATCCTGAAGGCAAGCGGATTCGTTGAGGAGACAGTGCCGCCGCTCTACAGCTGGTTTCAACTGCCGCCGAATCTGGGTCGGAGAGAGGAGAACGCTCGCTCCGGTCGCGCGCTCGCGGCACTGACGGAGGCGGGTTACTTGGTCGCCTTCGATCCGGACCTATCCGATGACGGCGAATGAGCTCGTTTGCTCCTTCTTCTAGTGCGCGTCGGATTCGAGAGAGCGAGGGGGCGGATGTCCCGCCCACGACTCAAAGTAGGTGTTCCCTATGGCACGGTTCGAACTGCCCTTCGGCGGAGCAATCCAGCATGTGGCTGACCCGAAGAGGAACCGCGGTTACCACTATGTGGTGGCCTGGGGAGTAGACCTAGGATCGTACGCCTATTACATCGAGATGAGTTGCGCCGAGGCAGAAAACGACGATGCTCCCAAGAACGCCATCTACAAGGGGCGTGACGGATGCTGGCGCACAGTTGATGAGTTGCGCGACGCTCGACAAATCCAGCGGTACGAGGACTACGTGGCCGCGCTCACGCGGTACGCAGAAGATCTGGCTGCCGAACGCCGCCACCCTCGCTAGCGCTGCTGCATAGTGCAGGGTCCAGTCAGTGCAGGCTTCCAGTAGAGATGTTCACTCCGTCTTGGAGTAGGCGCCGCACCACGTCGAGGTGCTTCATTCGCCTGGACCATCGCCTCTCAGCACACGCTCCGCCGCGGCTTTCATCGGTTCTCGTGCACGATGCCTCGCGCTCCCTGGACAAGGATCATGCTGATGGTCGATTCACAAGAACTGCTCAGGTTCCTTATCTGCGGCCAACTTGCACGCGATGACATCGCACATGAGTACGGGCCGCCGAGCCAGCTCTCGGAGGAAGAGCGGAAGTGGCGGTACGACGACTTGCTCTCCGCGTTCTCCTCCTACTTGGAGCACCGTGTCATGGGTGTCGGACGCACGTGGCAGGAAGCGCTGCGTGACGCTGCGGCTGCTGGACGACTTGGGTTTGATCTGCCTGCCGATGCCGGCGAGGTGGCATTGGCGGAGACACGGGAGGTCCTGCGGCACGGCGCGATGACGGACTGGGTCGAAACCGAGGACGGCGTGGCCCTTCTCGATGGCTGCTGGTGATCGAATTGTCATGGCCATGCCTTGAAAGGAGGGATGGTGATTCCTGTTCATCCGTCCGAGGAAATGCGCGACCGGTACATGCAGAACATCATGGCGACATGGTGGTCCGCCAATGCGGAGCAGCAGGAGCGTGGACGTACTTGGTATCGCACCGCGCACGATTTGGCCGCGCAGATCAGCGGAGGCGACGCGAGACGCGGGGCTGGTGTGATCGCAGCGCTGTCTGCCAACAAGTCCTGGCATCAGAATCTGCGATTAGCGCGCCAGGTGTGTGGTAGCGGTGTGCTCTCCGGCCACTTTTCGGACGCACTGGCCAAGGCTGCTGCGATCATGGCCGGAGCGGATCCGGCTGACGTACTTCCCATGGACCGCAAAACTGGCCACTTCTTCCAGTGCATCGCTGACCCGGACGATCCCGAGGCGGTAGTCATCGATCGTCACGCGCATGACATCGCCGTGGGTGAGAGATACGGCAATCGCGACCGCGGGCTGTCCTGTGCCAGTCGCTATGAACTGATCGCCGACTGCTACCGTGAAGCCGCGCTGCAACTGGGCGAGCTGCCCAGCACCGTTCAGGCTGTCACATGGGTCGCCCACACCGAGCACGTAGCCGACACCGTTTGATGACGGAGTCTGGGGTCATCAGAATCGTGCGCGTGGCCCACGAGGCCTGGCTCAGACCAATCACAGCTCCGGCAGCGTCTTTCGTCTGCATTCCACGCTGCCGGGTCGCCCCCGACCCAATGGGGCGGCATGCCCATTTCCCTCTTATGGTCTACGCGACACGAGAGGGAAATGGGCCCTTGTACGCAGTGCTTCACGCCCGCACGCCTTTCCCTGTCCCTCCCTCGCCCTGCGGGTTGGGCGTGCGGGTCTGTGGCACTGTGTCAATTAATTCCCGACCCTGAGAAAGAAGGGAGAGTGCGCGTCCTGATGGTAAACGCCGACCTACTGCATGAGACTGTGCAGCATATCCGGAACCAGCCAGACACATGGTGTCAGTTGGACTATCGCCGTGGCCCGGCAGGTTGTTTCGCTTATCACGCAGCTCTGCTGGCTGGAGCGGAGCTGGCCAGCCCAGAACCAAGTGTCTCGCAGGCAGATTGCCGCGCCTATTGGCCTAATCACGATGACCGCTTGGTCTTCAACGAGGCAGCTCGCAAGCTGGGCTTCACCGAGCGCGACTACATCAACATCTCTGAGTTTGCTCGCCGCGCTCTCGGGATCGACAGTCACGCCGCTGACGAACTGTTCGAGGCCACCAACACGTTGGCGGACCTGGAGCGATTCGTCCAGGCGCTCACCGTCGACTCTGCCTCCAGGCGCCGGCAGTGAGGCGACATTGCCTCGCCGACGGCGTCCTGCACACGCTGGGTCCGGCCGCACTCAGAAGTAGGTAAGTCGGCGGGTCCGGCTACTCCTCCCTTCTCCTCCCATTCATCAGGGAGCACCAAGACAGGTTCATCCTTGTCCTCGGAAAGGAGCGT
Source organism: Streptomyces yongxingensis (assembly GCF_055597465.1). Lineage (NCBI taxonomy): Bacteria > Bacillati > Actinomycetota > Actinomycetes > Kitasatosporales > Streptomycetaceae > Streptomyces > Streptomyces yongxingensis. The sequence continues at coordinate 4,752,616 of NZ_CM145717.1, read as the reverse complement.
GATGGTATGTCCAGGGAAACACTGGAGTGGCTGAACAAGAACACGCTGATCGGCTTTACCGAGAAACGCGGGACGGCCTGGCATTACCGGCGAAGTTTGCAAGGCACTGAACCCAACCACTACTCCGGGGCGATTCCGGTCGAGGATGTCAAGCGACGTCTTTTCGGCTGGGAGGCTGTCTCCAGCCCGGTGTACGTGGAGAGCCCGCTCACCGGAGGCCTGGAACGGGCCCCCGATAGGCGGGCGTACCTGCGCAGCGACAACGGCTACATCCTGGGGTACTTCGGCGAGGGCTACGAACCTCACCCATACGACGAGTGGCTGATCGACAAGATCGCCAGCCTGCTGGACGCTGAGGTGTCGATCGGCTCGGCGGGACTGCTGCGCGAAGGTGCGGTCGCGTGGGTATCGGTTGAGGTCCCCGAGACCATCACTACTCCGGAGGGGGTTGAGTTCCGCCCCAACCTCTTCGGCGCCACCTCGTTCGACGGGTCTCTCACTACCACCTTCAAGCGAGCCGTGACCAACATCGTCTGCGACAACACCATGGGCGCGGGCCTGGCTGAGTCCGGACAAGAGATCAAGATCAAGCACTCACGGAACTCGAAGCTGAGGCTTGCCGAGGCCCGCGAAGCGCTCAACCTCATCTACCAAACCGCAGACGAATTCTCCGCAGAGGTCAAGCACCTGTGCGAGACCACGGTCACGGACCGGCAATGGGACGCTTTCCTGGACGCCCACACGCCCATGCCGGAAGACAAGGGACAGTCACGCACCCTGGCGGAGAAGAAGCGCGACACACTGGCCAGACTGTGGAATCACGACGCCCGCGTCGCACCCTGGCACGGAACCGCTTATGGAGTTGTACAGGCGGTCAATACCTACACCCACCATGAGCAGACCGTACGTAACACCCAGCGCGCCGAGCGCAACATGCTCAGGGCTATCACGGGGGACATCCACAAGGTGGACCACGCCACTCTGGCCACGCTGGCCACCGTGCTCGACGACACGGGCCTCATGGCGACGGCGTAGTACCGCTTGCTTGCGGGGCGCCGGTACAGGCACGGCGGCGCAGGAGGAACGTCACATCCAAGCCTCCGCTCGGGGAGCGTCTGCTCTATGCACCTCCCTTGTCCGGCAACCCGCCAAGTCCTCGGAAGCCTTAGCGCCACACGACAGCGTTGAGTCGGACAGGAGAGGAGAAATGGCAAAGACAGAGTTGGTTGACATTCCCTTCATCGGCATCATCAGGATCGAAGCCGAGCCGCTGCACCTTCCGGATGGGGCTGTCCAAGATGCGGTAATCGAAGGCATGCGTACGCATCTTTCGACGCGTATGGCAGAGGACTGGAAGTCAGGTGGATCCGGTGGGTTCGCCCCTCCGGTGAAGGTCGAGGTGACCAAGCTGTTCGAAACCTACCCGCTGTACGTAGAGAGCGCGCCAGATCGGCGCGAGCGTCGGCACCAGCAGGTGGAATGGCAGCTTCAGTGGAGGAGGGCCGGCCATTCGACCTCTGATGGGGTGGACGCGGCCGAGGAGGGCGACGACGTTCGCGCGCTCATCGAGGAGTTGGAGGAGTACGGCATCGAGGCCGTTCGCCAGCACTCGGGCGGTGAATACATGGTTGCCGAGATCGAGCTGGAGGGCGGGTACTTCCTGCGTTCATCACAGCCAGCTGGCTCGGACGAGGGATACTTCTGGAGCATTGAAGACCACAGCGGGGAGCTTGTATTGCAGGGCCGTTGGCCGCAGAGCGATGCGGCCCAGGCCGCGCACTGGATCGCGCTGATGCTCCTGGCATTCGGCTCCATTACGCCCCGGTTCTGACCCACAGGTGCGCGCCACATTGGACCCGCCAACCGCGGCTCTCGCGATGGCCGATCATGTATGGCCGAGTGATCTGGTCATCGGCGAGAGCTGCGTGAGCTCTCGATGATGCCGCGCCGCCGCCGGAGGCTCGTCGATCGGTATGGACTCGCCCCATGGTGCTTTAGAAGCTGAGGATGAGTTCGTCCTCCTGGCCCAAGTGGCTCCTGGGCGACGCTGACGCTGCCGAGCCGGAGGCCGAGATGGCAGTTTGCGATCATCTGCCACCGCCGGACAACGCCTGCTCGGCCCACCAGCTGGCACACCGTGATCACAAGCGCTACTCCAGACGAAGGAAGGTGATCACCAACACCTGTTAGGGACTACCTCCGCACATGCGGGAGACTATCCGCACCTGTCGGAGGTGGAGCGCTGTGAACATCGACTTGAGCAAGGCGATCGGGACCGCTGAAGAACTGCTGGCGGAGTTGAAAAAGCTGGACGGCACTGAGGTCGACGAGGCGCCGACCCGTGCCGCCAAACGCCAGCACACCAAGCTGAACCGTACGTTGCTCCGCCTGTCCCACCTGGGGAACCGCGCGTCCGTGGAAATCATGGATACCTACCACGATTTCAAGCGTCGGGATGACCCAGTGGAGGAGAGTGACAAGGAGTGAACGACCTGACCGAAGCCTTGTTGCGTGATGTGGCCAGCCGCCTCCAGAAGGCCATCCAGGCCCGGGACTGTCCCGCGATGGTTGCCCTCCACGGTCAGCGCACCTTGTTCCTGTCCGACTACGACTACCTGCGAGACGAGGCCGCCGCCGTGGCCTTCGAGAACCGCGTCGCCAAGACTGCGCGGCAAATCAACACGACGCGCTGGGTGATGGTCGTTCCGCAAGTGTGGCTGGTCACCGGCGGTACGGTGGCCGCCCGTGCCGTCTCCAACCACCCTCTGCGCGAGGGTGAGCAAGAAGTCATCACCCTCATGACCTTCGACGTCGAGGACGGAGTGGACTACGGCTTCGTTCCCTACACCCGCCGCCCCAACGGCGCGCCGGTTTTCGACGAGCCGAAGCTATTCACTGACCCCATCCGGCCACGGCCCGAGATGCCCGGCTTCACGCTGCTCACCCGCCTGATGCACGACGACGGCCCAGAGACGTCCCTCGGCTGATTCCAGCGCAGCGGCATCTCCGGCCACTCGGTGTACCGCTCCGGGGTCAGGCGCCTGGAACACCCGGCCCCTGCTGACAGCCAGCTCGGACGGCTCCCGTCCGTACGAGTTGCTTGCCGTATGTCCGGCCGCCAGTGCTTCTGCTGAAGGCCGGCGATATGCGACCTGGGTTCCCCCCGGACGCCATTCCGACGGACCCGCACTGGATCCTGAGCCCATCAGCCCGGACGGTAGGCCGCGGCCTGCTCGACAGCAGTCCCCGCAGCGAGGTGCCGCCGTTCCCGTGAACGTCGACTTCGACGCTGCCCGGACCCCGGAACCGATATCCACTCCATCCCGTGCCGAGCCGGCTGCACATCTCCCTCACCACGTCGCAGAACAGCGCTGCCGTGGCACAGCGCCGGTGAGTCAACAGATTTACCAGGCACGAGCGCGTCGTTTCATCCGCTGTGCCTGCGTGCGGGGTCGCCCGGCAACCACGCATCGCTACCTGAACGAAAGGATCACTTGTCATGCCGCGTGCCCCCGCGCCGCTGGTCAGCTGCGTACCGGCTTTCGCCCGGCACAACGCGTTTCCCCCACGGGTCGGATGGCCCGCCAAGGTCCACGCCGCGCTACGGGAAAGCCCTCAGGCTCTCTCCCGGCCCGACGCCGCCACGATGCTCGGCGTTGGCTCCTCGATGGTCAAGCCCATGCGTTTCTGGTCTCACTCATTTGGTCTCATCCGCTACGGAGAGAGACTCAGGCCGCGACCGGTATACCCCACAGCCCGCGGGCACTGGCTGCTCGACGAGGACGGCGCCGACCCCTACCTCGAGGACCCTGCCACTCTTTGGCTGCTGCACTGGTGGCTGCTGAGCGGACAGCCCTGCTATGTCCCGACGTTCTTTCACCTGTTCGCCAACTGGTGGAAGTCGCGCTTCACCCGGAGCGAACTGCGGGCTGCTGTGCAGCGCGCCGCTGTCGCCACCGGGTGGCCGCGGCCCGGTGACGCCCTCATCAGCCACGACATCACCGCACTGACATCGATGTACGGCACGACCAGCGTGGTCACGTACTCGGCCAGGTCGGTCGAGGAGTACGTGATCAATCCCTTCCGCCAACTCGGGATCTTGAATCTGGTCCCTGACAGTGGCTTCACCGAGTGGCCCGCTGCGGTGCGGCGCGACAGGGGGGAGCTGTTGGTGCACCGAACGCGGGGCAACATTGCGCCGCGCACGGTCCTGGCCTACGCCTGCCTGCAATACGCGCAGCAGAGCGGGCTGGACCAGCCCGGCGCCGTCGCACTGGCGCGACTGCATACCGACCCTCGGGGGCCGGGTCGGCTGCTGCTGGTCGACGAGCACTCGCTGCGCACTGCACTAGAGGCTGCCGCGGAGCACCCCGTAGGCGGGGATATCGCGCTCGTGGACTCCGCCGGAGGAGACCTCCTGGCCTTTGATGACTCACCGCGCAGGATCGCCGACAGGCTTCTGGCTTCCTACTACCACTGCCCGAGCGGACCTGAGACCCACTCCTGAACTTCTGACGAACGCACCATTTCCAGCTCCAATGAGCATCGCGTGGAGGTTGACATGAGATCGAAAACTGCAGGAGGCGCCAGACGGGAGACTGCGGATCATCACTTCGGGAGAGGACGTGGCCCTGAAAGTCACATACATCGAGCGTCCGACTGACCCGCTGCAACTGCTTCCCTTTATGGGACTTCACCTCATTGCATTGCGCGACGGTCTACCTGATTGGGGCGGCCAACTCATCGCCATCAGCGACAAGGCTCACATCCGTAAATACTCCGGTGAGATCGCCGAGTTCTCTCTTACGGAGACCGTCTTCAAATGCGTACAAGCAAAATAGGGCGTACAGAATCCCCTCACGGGGGGGCAATAGGCGCCGTGCGGCCCCTTAACTCCGCTCGCCGGGAAAGGGGGTGTGCCGTGATGTGTTGAGTCCGTGTCTTGTCCCGATGCAGCTCCGGTGACTGTGGCTGCAGGCGCTGCAAAGAGACCTGGGCCCCGCCGCTCTACGGTCATGCGTCGATCTTGGCCGACGGCCGCGGCTCAGCTCCCGGTTGCGTAGCTCAGTGGTAGAGCGCCGGTCTTATAAGCCGATGCGGTCGCGGGTTCGAATCCCGCCGCAACCACTTCTGCCTAGTACTCCAGCTCGGGCAGGCAGAGCCGACGGTCGATCAGTGCGCGCAGGCTCTGTTCCGGCAGGTGCAGATCGTGGACGGTGAACGGCGGCTCGCGGGCCCGGAGATCGGCGAACTCGTCACCAGCTTCGACATGGCGGGGCTCTCCCTCACCCTGACCTGGCTGGACGACAGGCTTGAGCAGCTGCGGTGCGCCCCGGCCGACACCCCCGCCTACCGCAAGGGGGCCCTGGGCAGCCCCGCGACCTCGCGTCGCGGCCACCAAGCGCGTCTTCGGCTTCGACCCGGATACGACGGCGGGGTGCAGCTCCTGGAGGACGAGGGCATCGAGAAGTTCCAAGCATCCTGGAACGACTTGCTCAAGTCGACCGAGGCGCGGCTGAGTCTGCAACCGTGACCCCAGATCGCCTCTCGTGGGTTGTATGGCGAGGGAGATCGTGTTCCCTGGTGGGGTATCGGGTGTTCGCTTGGGACTCCTGGAACTCCACCACGGCCCCGCCGTGATCGTGGGCCCACTCGGTCAGCACGGCGATCGGCTCCACCAGCGTCCGGCCCAGGTCGGTCAGCACGTACTCGACCTTCCTGCCATCGGCGTGGCGGTCGACCAGGCCGTACCCCTGCAACCGCCGCAGCGTCTGGGTAAGAACCTTTCGCGAGATCCCGCCGACCAGATCCACCAGTTCGCCGTGCCTGCACGGTTCCCGACTCAACGCGAACAGCACGATCACGGCCCACTTGTCGGCGATGATCTCGATCGCCATCCGGGCCGGGCAGTCGGCGAGGAAGACGCTGCCGGAATACACATGCACCCCTCGACGGTAACCCGCCGCCAGGAACCTGGAGGTACCCAGCGCCTCACTAGCGTCCCCAGCGGGAGCTGCCGAGGAAGGGAACCGCATGGCGTCAGAGATCGAATGGCCGGGCGGGCGGAAGGTCGCCGTGCTGGTCACGGTCGCGTTGGAGCTGTGGTCGCCAGGGCACTGGCCCACCTACGGGCCAATGCCGCGGCGTGGCCGCCCGGCGTTGAGGACACCCACAGCACGTCATGGGTGGACTACGGCGTCGCCACGGGCGTCTGGCGGCTGCTCAAGGTCCTCGGTGACCTGCCCGCCACCGTCGGCATCAACGGCCTCGTCGCCGAGCGGCACCCCGACACCGTGGTGGCCGTACACGATGCGGGGCACGAGATCGCCGCGCACTCCTGGGCCCAGGACGTCGTGCCCGCGCTGTTCGACCTCGACGCCGAGCGGGACAACACGCGCCGCTGCACCGACGTCCTCGGCCGAGTCACCGGCGTTCGCCCGAGGGGGTGGATGAGCCCGCGCGCCACCGGTTCGAGACACACCGCCGACCTGCTCACCGAGGCCTGCTACCGCTGGACCGGCGATCACAGCGACCACGACCTCCCGCAGGGCCCCGGCGTCGTCCGCCTGACCATCCACACTCATGTCGGTGGCCGACCTCTCCTCGCGGGCATGGTCGCCCAGATCCTTGACCACGTCCGCGCGTCCGGCGACGTCTGGGCCGCCACCCACGCACAGGTGGCCGAGCACGTCCTCACCCACCAGGGAAGGAAGCCATGACCCACATCCTCGTCGTCGGCGGCACCGGGGCGATGGGCAGCCATGTGATCCAGCATCTGCTCACCACCACCGACGCCTCCATCACCGTCCCCACCCGCGACCCGGAGTCCGCCCACGCCGCCGAACTCGCCGCCACCGCGCCCGACCGCGTGGAACTGGTCCGCTCCGACACAGCCGCCGACGCCCTGGTCGAGAGGGCCGACCGCGTGTTCGCCAACACCGACTTCTTCGCCACGGGCAGCGCCGTGGGGGAATACCGCCAGGGCCTGGATCTGCTGGCCGCCGCGGAGAAGGCGGGCGTGGAGCGTTTCATCTGGTCCTCGTTGGACAGCGCGGTGTCCCTGACCGGCCACCCCGTGCCGCACTTCGACAGCAAGGCCGCCGTCGCCGCCCACATCGGCCTGATGCGGTCGGAGGAAATGCTCCGCAAGGAGACCGACGGCTGGTACACGAACCACGTGTCGGTGCTGACCACGGCGCCGTACTTCGAGAACCTGCGGTACCGCCTCACCCCTCGACCGGATGGCCGGGGAGGCCTGACCTTCAGGCTTCCTCTCGGTGCTGCCCATTACCCGCTCATCGCCCTCGACGACATCGCCTGGTTCACCGGCCACATGTTCGACAACTGGCAGTCCTGGGGCGTCCGCGACCTCGCGGTGATCGGCGACAGCCTCACCGGCGACGAGATCGCCGCCACCTTCGCGCGGGTCACGGGCGTCCCTAGCACCTACACCCCGATGCCGCACGACGACCTGAGCGCCGCCATCCCCGACTTCGGCCACGACTACGTGGCGATGTTCCAGTTCTTCGCCGACCGAGACCTCTACACCCGCGACCGGGACATCACCGACCTGCGCCGCCTGCACCCCGACGTGATGACCTTCGAGGACTGGCTGCGCCACACGGGGTGGACGGGTGCCTGATCACTGAGCCTTGTTCATCCTGCCGTGCGGCTGGTCTCCGAAAACGCCGAGGCCACGCCAGGCGGTCGGCCGCATTCAACGCGCAGATCCTGTCGCTGTACGCATGCGGCGCGAGCGTGCGCGACATCCGTCCGTCAGTAATCAACAACGACTCCAGTTATACCGCTCGTTTAACAGACCTCGGGGCGATGTCGTCGGCGGTCTGGATACCCCGGCCGCCGAGCGCGAGATCACTGCACGGCAAAGCCGAATTCGTGGATATCGGCACCGGCATCGAGTATTGCCGTGGCCAGTTCCATCCCGTCCTCGACGGTCGGGTGACGAGCTGGCACTGGGCGCGGCCGGTGTCGCGAAGGTCGGTGTGCTCGGGGCCGATACCGGGATAATCCAGACTGGGGGAGGCCGAGCACAGCTCGCTGATCTGCCCTTTGTGGTCCGCAGGACGTAGGAGTGGAAACTGTGCAGTACGCCGGGTTCGCCGGCGGAGAGCGTCACCGCGTGCCTCCCGGTACCGTGGCCCGCCGCCTCACAGCCGAGCAGCCGAGGGGGTGGTGTCATCGAGGAAGACATGTAGAATCCCCGTCGCGTTCAAGCCTCCGCTGACGCAAGCGAGGACCGCGCCCAGGTGGTGCGAATACTCGACACCGGCGATCCAGTCGTGGAATGTGTCGTTGAGGATCCGGAGGGTTCTCGAATTGAACACGTTGAGACGACTCGATTGGGAAGAACAGTAGACAAGACGCGCTAACGGCTGTTAGGTAAGCTCATGCCCTGCACACGCAACTGACGAGGGAATCACCATGGTGTCAGTCGCATCGTCCCCGTCGAGCGTATCGTCGACGCCCCACTATATGGCCGAGATCCGCGACCTGTTCCTGAGCCGTGCCACCGACGATCTCTCGGCCCTCCGTCCGGTGGTCGCCCGCTCGTGGCGGCGCAGTCGCGCTGCGGGCGTCGACTCGCAGGCCGACCGCGGCTTCATTGATGAGGGGCGTGTCGACGAGCGCACCATGCTCATCGCTGAGCCGCATCTGCGGAAGCTCGACGAGGTCGCCGAGGACATCGGTGGCCATGTGAGCCTGAGCTCGCCCAATGGCGCGCTGGTCCAGCCGCCCTTCCTGAGGGAGGATGTCGACTTCCCGCAGGGCTACTCGCTGCTGGAGGCGAGCTGCGGCAGCAATGGCGAAGGCGTGGCGCTCGAAGAGGGTCGTGGCGTCTGGCTATCGCCCGAGGAGCACTTCCGAGAGGATATGCGCTGCAACTGGTGCTTCGCCTCGCTCATCCGCGACCCGTTCCACAACCGGGTGCGAGCAGTGGTCGGGCTGACGCTGCCCGCCGCCCGGGTCGAGAGGCTTGACCCGTCGTCCACGCTCCTGATGCTCGAAGGGGTCACGTCGCGGATCGAGCGTGAGATCGAGGCGCGCATGTCGTCGCGGGAGCGCACGCTTCTGCGCGAGTATCTCACCATCTCGCGTCGGCGGGGGAAGGCCGCGGTCGTGGTGACCGATGGCAAGCACTCGCTCATGAACTCCGCCGCGACGGCGTCCCTGGAAGGCTCCGATCTTTCCGTCGTCACCAGCTATGCCAAGAGCGTGATGTCCTCGGGACATGGTACGAACGTAGAAGTGATGCTTGAGGGCTTCGGGCCGGCGAGCATCGAGGTGTTGCCGGTGGAGCTGTCCGCCTCGGGCTTCGGCGCCGTCGCCGTCGTCCGTCCACTTGCCCGCCGCAGCCGGACGCTCGACGCGCCGACGGTATCGCGACACGACGTACCGACGGTATCGCGGGGCGACGCCTCGTCCCCCTCTGACCAGCTGCTCGAGCGCCTCGATGGACAGAGCATCTCGTTGCAGCGGGCCGTCGACTCGGCCCGGACCGCGGTCGAGCAGCGTCGGTCCGTGGCCATCATCGGCGAGCCCGGTAGCGGAAAAACGAGGCTCGCCGAGGCGATCGCCGGCGTCCGCGGCGATGTGATCCGGGTTGACGCACGCGATACCGATGTCAGTACCCGGATCGATGAGGTGCGCGAGCATGCCAACACGGAGTTCGAGCCGGTCCTCTTCATCGCTCACGCCGACGAGCTCTTGCCCATGGACGCCCGCGACGTGGCCGCGCAACTGCGAGGCGGCGCGCGCCGCACCGTGATCTTCACCGCCGCGAGCGTCACGGATGCGACCCGCGCGATCGCCGACGCCAGCGGGGCGCTCGAGATCACGCTCGCCCCGCTGCGCAGACGGCGCGAGGACATCCCCCTGCTGGCCCACGCGATCGCGAGGGAGATCGGCGATCGTCGGCTCTCGCGAAGGCTCGTCGCGACCCTCACCAACTCCGATTGGCCGGGCAACATCGCCCAGCTGCGCCAGGTCGTCTCAGACGCAATCGAGCGATCCCGAGGCATCGAGGTCTGTGATGAGGATCTTCCCGAGAGCTTCCACCGCATGCTGACCAAGGGGCGGCTGTCGCGTCTCGAAGACGCGGAGCTGGTCGAGATCCGCAGCGCCCTGCGCGAAGCGAAGGGCAATCGACGACTCGCTGCCGAGATCCTCGAGATCGGGCGTTCCACTTTCTACCGGCGCATGGACTACTTCCGCAGTCGAGGCTTCGACCTCTGACCGTCCGAGAGACGGCCCGGACCCGCTTGGGTCCGGGCCGTTCGTCGTGTCCGAAAGAGGCCCCTCGAGTGTGCCGATCTGGCACGGATGGTCGGGCTCGCACCGGGCTTTAGTTGAGTCAGCTCCCCGGAACCGGCCTCGATCAATACCGGTCTGGGCCGCACTCCGGCGACGACGAGAACCCGACGCGAACAGGATCGACACGATATGAACGGCGATGAGCCGGGGACCATTCTGGTGGCCCCTCACCACTTCCCGGATCTGAATCGCGAGCATGCGCTAGCCGATGAGCTCGACTACGAACTCGTCGCGGCGGCTGACGTGGACGCGTTCCGCGCGGGACTGCCGGACGCCGAGATCGTGATGGTCACGCCCTACGCGCGGCTCACCGCCGAAGAGTTCCCGATCATGAAGAAGTGCCGCGCGGTGATCCGCTACGGCATGGGCTACGACAACATCGACGTCGACGCGGCTACGAAGGCCGGTATCCCGGTCGCCATCGTCCCGGGCACCGCCTCGGAAGAGGTGGCTTCGCACGCCTTCGCGATGGGCCTCGCGCTCGCGCGCCGGCTTCCGACCGGCGACGCCGCCATCCGCGGCTTCGGCTGGGCCGGGGTCATCGGCTACGACACCCCCGTGCTCTCGCAGCTTGAAGTCGGCGTCGTCGGCCTAGGGCGCATCGGTCAGCATGTGGCACGGATGTACTCGGCGGTCGGTGCGCGAGTGCGCGGCTACGACCCCTTCATCGCCGACGGACTGGTCGAGCTCGGCAGCCTGGGGAGCGTGCTCGAGAACTCCGACATCGTCTCGCTGCACCTCCCGCTGAACGACGACACACGGCACTTGGTCTCCGAAGACGTGCTGGCTCGGATGCGCAAGGGGGCCGTGGTCGTGAACGTGTCGCGCGGCGGGCTGATCGACGAGGAGGCGCTCGCGGCGGCCCTGAAATCGGGGCATATCGCCGGCGCCGGTATCGACACCTTCTCGCAGGAGCCGGTCGCCGCTGATCACCCGCTGCGATCCGCGCCCAACACGATCCTCACCCCGCACATCGCCTGGCGTTCCAACCGCTCGACCGGAGCGCTACAGGACGGCGCGGTGGAGCGGGCGCGGTCCGTGCTCACCGGGCGGCCCCTGACCGACCTCGTGTACTGATAAGTGGGGAAGACTGACGTGGCAACGAATATCCAGACAAACCATGTCTCGGGCAGCGCCCCCGCGGAGGATCCGCACCTGCGCCGGGGTCCGCGTGGCTATCCGCTTCTGCCGGGCGGCTACGGCCGATCCACCTATTACACCGGCGCGCCGAGCCCGTACGCCGTTCGCGGCGAGGGCTACCGGGTCTGGGACGACCGCGGCCATGAGCTGATCGACGCGAACAACAACTTCACCTCGCTCATCCACGGCAACGCCCACCCGGACATCACGGAGGCGGCGACCAAGGCCCTGTCGTCAGGGGCGAGTTGGGGCATCCCCAACCTCTACGAGTGGGAGCTGGCCGATCTGCTGCTCTCGCGGTTGCCCGGTCTCGATCAGGTGAGGTTCACCAATTCCGGCACCGAGGCCGTCATGTCCGCCATCCGGATCGCCCGCGCCGGTACCGGTCGTGAGCGCGTGATCGTGACCAAGGGCGGCTACCACGGCACGTCGGACATCGCCCTCGTCCCCGGCGGCCCGACCTATACCCGCGGTGTGCCCCAGGGGGTGATCGACGACGTCACTCCCGTTCCGCTCAACGACGCGGAGTTCCTCCGCCGGCAGATCGAGGCAGCGCCCGACGCCTACGCGGCGATCATCCTCGACCTCCTGCCGAACCGCGCAGGGCTGCTGCGTATCTCCGACGAGTTCGTCACCACGGCGCGGGAACTAGCGACCCGCTACGGGATCGTCCTGATCATCGACGAGGTCATCAGCCTCCGACTCGGTTTTCACGGTCTGAGCAACGAGTACGGCGTCTCGCCCGACCTCCTGACGACGGGGAAGACGATCGGCGGCGGTTTCGCGGTCGGCGCGGTCGTCGGCCTCGGCGCGCTCATGTCCGAGGTGGACCCGACGCGGCCCGGAAGCCTGCCGCACGGCGGCACGTTCTCCGGCAACCCGGTCAGCATGGCGGCCGGTGCCGCGGCGCTGCGCCTCTACAGCGAGTCCGAGGTGAAGCGGCTGAACGGCCTCGGCGACACCGCGCGCGAGTCGGTCATGGCCCGCGTGGCGGATGTCGGCTGGGAGGTTCGGGGGCGTGGCTCGCTGCTCCGGGCCGTTCCCGCGGGTTCCGAGAAGGTCGACGAAGGCACGCAGCACCGTCTGTGGTGGGAGTCGTACAACCGCGGCCTGCTCGGCTCGCCGGCCAACCTGCTCTCGCTGTCGACCCCGATGGACCAGGCGGTCGTCGACGATATCGCGGACCGCCTCGCGGACGCCGTGCTCGCCGTCGCCGCCGGCGCACAGGAATGAGAAGGCAGAAACAATGCGAATCGTCTCCTACCTCCATGAGAGCCGCGTCCGAGGTGGCGTGCTCCTCCATGACACAGTGTTCGATCTTGAGCGCCTGCTGAGGGCGGCCGGCACGACTCCGGCCACATCCGTCCGGGACTTTCTGACCGTGTATGGCCCCGAGCTCAAGGCGTTCTCGACCGACGTGGCGGGGCTGATCGACCAGAATCCGGGTACGAGAGTCGGCGCTCGCTCCGACGTGCACCTGACCACTCCCGTTCCCGAGCCGACGAAGGTGCTCTGCGTCGGATTGAACTACAAGGACCACGTCGCCGAGACGGGCCGCGTGCTGCCGGAGTACCCCGACGTGTTCGTGAAGTTCGCGACGACTCTGGTCGGCCCCGAGGACGAAATCCAGGGTGCCGATGTCAGCGCGAACCTCGATTACGAGGGCGAGGTGGCCGTTGTCATCGGCCGCGCGGCGCGTCACGTATCGGAGAACGAGGCCCTCGACCACGTCGCCGGCCTCGCTCCACTGAACGACATCTCGGCCCGTGACCTGCAGTACCGCGGGACTCAGTGGACGGCCGGCAAGACCATCGACCGCTCGACCCCGTGGGGTCCCGCGCTCGTCACCCTCGACGAGATCGGCGACCCACAGACGCTCGAACTCGTCACCCGCGTCAATGGTGTGGAACTGCAGCGCTCAAACACCCGGCACCAGATCTTCCCGATCGCCAGGATCGTCTCCTATATCTCCAGTTTCCTCGCGCTGGAGCCGGGCGATGTGATCGCGACCGGCACACCTCAGGGGATCGGAGCGAAGCGCACCCCACCGATCTGGCTGAAGCCGGGCGACACCGTGGAGATCGACGTGGAGCGCGTCGGCATTCTCAGCAACCAGGTCGCCGAGCACTGACGCCGCGACACCGCACCCACCCCACGTGGGCGACCTCCCGCAAGTTCTCGACAGACATGGAAGAAAGATGACCGAGGCCCAGACGAATTCAAGCGGCCGCGACGCGCGATATCGCATCGCCGTCGATACCGGTGGCACGTTCACCGACGTGGTCGTCGGCTCCGACAGCGGCGACATGGCCGCCGGCAAGGCGCTCACCACTTACGACCGCGTGTTCACCGGCTTCGAGGCTGCGGTTCGCCGTGCGGCCGAGTCCGTCGGCTGGAGCGGCGACGAAGTGCTGCGCAATGCCGACGTGATCGTCTACGGCACCACGCACGCCACCAACGCCGTGCTCACCGGCAAGGTCGCCAAGACCGCGCTGCTGGTCACCGACGGTTTCGCCGACACCCTGCTGCTGAGAGAAGGCGGCCGCCGCGACGCCTTCGACTCGAAGGCCGCCTACCCCGGCCCGTACATTCCGCGCCGACTCACTTATGAGATCCGTGAGCGCATCAATTCCGAGGGCGACGTGCTCGTGCCCCTGGACGAGGAGCAGGTGCGTGGCGTACTCAAGGCCCTCGTCGCCGAGGGCGTCGAGGCGATCGCCGTGTCGTTCCTGTGGTCGATCATGAACGACTCTCACGAGGCCCGCCTCGCGGAGCTGATCGAGGAGACCCTCCCGGGCGTCCCCTACACGCTCTCGAACCAGGCGAACCCGACCATCCGCGAGTACCGGCGTTCGTCGGCCGCCTCCATCGACGCCTCGCTGAAGCCCCTCATGGCCGACCACCTGGGCAACTTGCGCTCCGACCTGGTGACGTACGGGTTCACGGGCGACCTGCTGGTCGTCACCTCGGAAGGCGCCGTGCTCGACGTCGCCGACGTACTCGACCGACCCGTACTGCTGCTCAACTCGGGTCCGTCAATGGCCCCGCTCGTCGGAGCGGCGGCGGCACCCGATCGTGAGACCGTCGTCGTCTGCGACATGGGTGGCACTACCTTCGACGTGTCGCTCGTCGAGAGCGGAGTCGTGCGCCACACCCGCGAGGCGTGGCTCGGCGAGCCCTTCGTCGGCCACCTGACCGGTCTGTCATCGGTCGCGGTCTCGAGCATCGGAGCTGGCGGCGGCAGCATCGCCTGGATCGACGGCGGCGGGCTGCTTCGCGTCGGCCCGCAGAGTGCCCGCAGCACCCCCGGCCCGGCGGCGTACGGCCGCGGCGGCGAGGAGCCGACCGTCACCGACGCGTGCGTCGCGCTCGGCTACCTCGACGCCAGCGGCTTCGAGGGCGGATTCACCCTCGACCGCGACGCCGCTGTGCGTGCGATCGAGTCACGCATCGCCGGCCCGCTCGGCATGACCATCCAGCAGGCGGCGCAGGCGATCCTCGATGTCTCGGCCAGCCACATGGCGACGGCGATCCGACAGGCCTCACTCGAGCAGGGCGTCGATCCGCGCGGCGCGCTCATCGTCGCCGGCGGCGGCGCGGGAGCCATGGTCGCCGCGGCGATCGGCGTGCTGCTGGAAGCCGACACGGTTCTCATCCCAGCGACCGCGGGGGTGCTCGCGGCCTACGGTGCCCATCGTGCGCCCATCGCCACCGAGTTCCTCTCGCCACTGCACAACGACACCCACGCGTTCGATGCCGAGTCGGCGACGCGGGCCGTCGAGGAGATCAAGGTGAAGGCGGCCGAGTTCGCGGCGCGCTTCGACGGTGTCGGAGCCGAGGCTGAGGTCACCTACTTCGTCGACGCGCGCTATCCCGGCCAGGCGTGGGATCTACGCGTACATTTCGGTGAGGTGCCGAACACCCACGGTGACGCCGCCGATGTCATCGAGCGCGCGTTCCACGCGGAGCACGACCGCCGCAACGGCACCCACGACGCGCAGAGCCGCGTCGAGATCATCACCTGGGGCGTGCGTGTTGAGGTGCCCCGGCCGGAGCAGCTGAAGGACACGGTCGCCGCGGGGGGATCGCCCGAGTCGCACCGCACCGATCCGATCACCTTCGGAGGCGAGAGCTTCGACACGACCCGCTACCGCGGCGTGACGCTCGGACCCGGCGACAAGATCGTCGGCCCGGCCGTCATCGACCAGCCCACGACAACCATCGTCGTGCCACCGGAGTGGGACGCGACGCTCGACGACCGCTCCAACATCTACCTGACGCGTAAGGAGGCGTGACGTGTCACGTGAATTCGACCCGGTCAAACTCTCGGTGCTGGCGAACGCCTTCGACGGGATCGTCCGCGAGATGACCAGCGGGCTGCTCCGGTCCGCACGCTCCTCGGTGATCAACACGGCGCGCGACTTCTCCTGCGCCGTGCTGACTGCCGACAACCAGCTGCTCGCCGCGGCCGAGGGGGTGCCGGTGCACGTGTTCGGCGCCGGTCCGCTCGGCGAGGACATGGTCGCGCTGCACGATGACATCCGCGAGGGTGACGCGTTCCTGCACAACGACCCCTACATGGGCAACTCCCACGCGGCCGACCACTGCATCCTCGTGCCGATCTTCGTCGAGGGGCGCCACCTGTTCACCGCCGTCACCAAGGCCCACCAGGCCGACTGCGGCAACTCGCTCCCGACGACGTTCTACGCGACCGCGCGCGACGTCTACGAGGAAGGCGCGCTGATCTTCCCGTGCGTGCGGATTCAGCGCGACTACACCGATCTCGACGACATCATCCGCATGTGCCGCGCGCGCATCCGCGTGCCCGACCAGTGGTACGGCGACTACCTCGCCTCGGTCGGAGCCTCGCGCATCGCCGAGCGCCGCGTGCGGGAGCTCGCGGCGAAGTTCGGTGCCGACACGCTCGTCGAGTTCGTCGACGCCTGGTTCGACTACTCGGAGCGCCTCGCGACGAGCACGGTTGAGACGCTGCCGGAGCGGGTTCTCACCGGCTCGACGTCACACGACCCTTTCCCCGGCACCGGTCCCGACGGGGTTCACCTTCAGGCCACGATCTCGGTCAAGCCGGCCGACGGCCGGGTAACGATCGACCTGCGTGACAACCCCGACAACCTGCCGAACGGACTCAACCTCACGCGCGCGACGGCGACCGGAGCCGCGCTGGCGGGCATCCTGTCGGGCCTTCCGGAGTCCCTGCCGAGCAACGCCGGCACCTTCCGGCGCTTCGAGGTGCTGCTGCGTGAGGGCTGCGCCGTCGGCGTGCCGAAGCATCCCTACTCGTGCTCATCGGGCACGACCAACCTGGCGGACCGGGTCGTCAACATCGTTCAGGCCGCGTTCTCGCAGATTGAGGACGGGTATGGCACCGCCGAAGGAGCGACCGGACAGGCCCCGGCGAAGTCCGTGGTCTCGGGCATCGATGAGCGCAACGGCAACGCCTATGTGAACCAGATCCTGGTCGGCGGCGTCGGCGGCCCGGCGACACCGTACGTCGACGGCTGGCCGACCTACCAGCGCCCCGTGTGCGGCGCCCTGCTCTACCACGACAGTGTCGAGGTCGACGAGCAGCGCTACCCGATCCTCATCCACGAGCGTTTGCTCGTCGCCGACTCGGGCGGCGCTGGTCGTCAGCGTGGTGGGCTCGCGACGCGCGTCACGATGGAGGCCCGCGACGATGACGTGACCATCGCGTACGGGCTCGAGGGCAGGTTCAACCCGCCGAAGGGCGTTCGCGGTGGTGCCGGAGGCGCCGTTCCGGAGGCCTGGGTCGAAGGCGTCGACGGCAGTCGTAAGGAGATCCCGGTCGTCGGCCGGTACGACATGCTCCGTGGCGAGAAGGTCGTGTCGATCACGCCGGGCGGTGGCGGCTATGGCGACCCCCTCGAGCGTGAGGCGGCCGCGGTGCTCAACGACCTGCGTGAGAGCCGCATCACGCCGGAGTCGGCGTTGGATGTCTACGGCGTCGTGATCACGGACGGCGTCGTCGACGACGCCGCGACGGCGAAGCTTCGTCGCGAGCGGGTGTCGGCCCGCTAGAAGGCCTCGGCGACATTCCCTGCGCGGGAGCATCGGAACCCAGAGAAGAAGTGAGAGAAATGGATCCCATTCGAGTCGGCATCATCGGCGTCGGAAACGTGCTCAACCAGTACCTCGACAAGATCGGGGTCCATCCCGACGTCGAGATCGTCGCACTGGCCGACGTCAACGTCGAAGCGGTCGCCAAGCGCGCGGCGGAGTACTCGGTGCCGAAGGCGCTCACTCCCGACGAGCTGCTCGCCGACCCCGCGGTGGAGCTGGTGCTCAATCTGACCCCGCCGAATTTGCATGCTCCGGTCACGCTTCAGGCGATCTCCGCCGGGAAGCACGTGCTGTCGGAGAAGCCGTTCGCGACGTCGCTCGAGGAGGCGCAGCGGATCCTCGACGCCGCCCAGGCCGCGGGCGTGAAGGTCGGGTCCGCGCCCACGACGTTCCTCGGGTCGGGCATGCAGACCAGCCGCAAGCTCATCGACGACGGCTGGATCGGCCGGCCCGTCGCCGTCTTCGGCTCGTTCGCAAACCGCGGCTACGAGCACTGGCACCCGAACATCGATCCCTTCTACAGCCCCGGCGCCGGCCCCATGCTCGACATCGGTCCGTACCTCGTCACCAACCTGGTGAACTTCCTCGGTCCGGCGAAGCGGGTCTCGGCCAGTGCTCCGAGGTCTTCGGAGACTCGTCCCCGTCCCACTGCGGACGGCGGCTACGACGGCGTCATCGACATCAAGACTCCGACCCATGTCACGGGCTCGATTGACTTCGAGTCCGGTGCGACCGCCACGGTTATCGTGAGCTGGGACGTGTGGAACCACAATCTTCCGCACCTCGAGATCTACGGCACGAGGGGATCGATTGCCGCGCCCAACCCGGATCACTTCTCCGGCGCGCCGATCCTTCGCCGCGGCGAGCCCCGCGACCTTGCCCTCGACATGACGCCTCCCGGCGGCGGCGACTGGCGTGAGACGGCCATCACACACCGTGACGACGCATACCGTGGGATCGGCTTGGCCGAGTTCGGGCACGCGATCCGGAACGGACTTGAGCCCCGCACCGGCGGCGCCTTCGCCTACCACGTGCTCGAAGTGCTTCTGGCTTTTGAGAAGTCGTCGGAGCTCGGTCGTCACATCGAGATCGAGAGCACCTGCGAACGCCCCCGTCCTCTTCCGTCGGTCGGGCCGCACGAGCCCTACCGATTCGACTGATCCGGATGTGATCGGGCACGTGGGTGCCCCCGAACGGGAGTTACGGACCATCGCCGACCTCGTCGCCATGCCGCACCTGGTGGCGGCGGGGCAGGCGGCCGAGAGGCCCCATGGCGTCGTGTCAATGTGGCACAGACGCGCCCCTTCATACGGTGAAACGCTGCCTCTCGAACGTCTTGGACGATCACGCCGACGTTTGATTCACAGACCTAGGAGAAGGTATGACTACCACCGCGGCCGTCGATACTGTAGTCGGCGCAACCAGCAAGAAAGTGCGTCGGCGCACTGTCGCGCAGGCGATCATCGAGTTCCTCCAGGTTCAGTACAGCGAACGTGATGGCGAGCGCCGTCGCCTGATCCCGGGGATGTACGGAATCTTCGGTCACGGCAACTCGGTCGGCGTGGCCCAGGGCATCGACGAGTACGGCGTCGACTTCCCCCACTTCGCCGGCAAAAACGAGCAGTCGATGGTGCACGCGGCAATCGGGTACGCCAAGGCGACCAATCGTGCCGCGACCCTTGCCTGCACCGCGTCCGCCGGCCCGGGCTCGACCAACATGATCAGCGGCGCCGCCACCGCGACCACGAATCGCCTCCCGGTCCTGCTGCTCCCCGCCGACATCATCAACAACCGCAAGGGTGACCCGGTCCTCCAGCAGATCGAGCACCCGGTGGAGCGTGATGTGTCGGCCAACGATGCCTTTCGCCCGGTGAGCCGGTACTTCGACCGCATCACCACTCCCTCTCAGCTGCTGGTGACCCTGCCCGAGGCGATGCGGGTTCTGACCGACCCGGTCGACACCGGTGCGGTCGTTGTCTGTCTGCCGCAGGACATCCAGGGTGAGGCCTACGACTTCCCCGAGGAGTTCTTCAGCCCGCGCGTCTGGCCCATCCGCCGCCGCCCCGCGGCGCAGGAAGAAATCCGCGACGCGATCGAGATCATCCGCCGTGCGCAGCGGCCGGTCTTCATCGCCGGCGGTGGGGTGCGCTACTCGGATGCGGCCGACGAGCTCGCGAGGCTCAGCGCTGACTTCGGGATCCCCGTCACGGAGACCTACGCCGGCAAGGGGATGGGCCCGATCTCAGATCTCAACCTCGGCGGGCTCGGGGTCGACGGCACGATCGGTGCCAACCGGATCGCCGGGCGCGCGGACTGCGTGATCAGCGTCGGTTCCCGCTTGCAGGACTTCATCACCGCGTCTCACTCGCTGTTCGAGAACCCCGATGTCCAGCTGGTGCACTTCAACGTCAGCTCCTTCGACGCGCACAAGATGGGCTCGTATCCCGTCGTCGGAGACGCGAAGCTGTCGCTCACCGCACTGCACGAGGGGCTGACCGCGGCCGCGTACCAGAGCGCCGAGGGATACCGTGACGAGATCGCGAGCGCGCGCCAAGCCACGGCCGAAACGCTCGGTCACGACCTGGAAGACATCCCCGGCGAGAAGATGAGCCAGGCGCAGGTGATCGACGTGCTCAACAAGCACACGGGCGCCGACGACGCACTCGTGCTCGGCTCCGGTGGTGTGGTCGGCGGCGTCCACAAGGCCTGGGATACCTCGAACGGCACGAAGGTCCTCTCCGAGTACGCGAACTCCTGCATGGGGCACGAGCTGCCGGCCGGTCTCGGCTATCGGTTCGCCCGCCCGGAGGCGTCGGGCGATGTCTTCGTCTTGATCGGCGACGGCACGTACTACATGCAGCCGACCGAGCTGATCACCGCGGTTCAGGAACACAAGAAGATCACCGTCGTGGTCATCGACAACAGCGGACATCAGTGCATCTGGCCGTTGCAGGTCGCCAAGGGTGGTCCGGGCCATGAGTTCGGCACTCAGCTGCGTGAGCGGAGCGCGGAGACCGGACGCCTCGACGGGGCCGTCGTGCCCGTCGACATCGCCGCGAACGCGGCCAGCATGGGTGCGGTCTCGTGGTCGACCACGACGATCGAGGAGTTCAGGGCGGCACTTGAGGATGCCCGCGGAGTCCAGGGCCGCCCGGCCGTCGTGGTGGCCCACGTGGAGCCCTGGCGTTACCTCACGGGCAGCGGTGCCTTCTGGGACGTCGGCGCCGCGATGACCTCGGAGCGACCCGAGACCCTGGAAGGCGGCAGGCAGCACCGCGAAGGCCGAGAGCGCCAGCGTTACTACGGCCCGACGATCGCTCCCGGCAGCGAGGTCTGACCGGAACCGCAGTGCGCAGTCACCACGGCTCCCCGCGGCATCCCGTCGCGGGGCAGCCGTCTCTTCCGGCACAGCATCCGGAACGCCCCAAGAAATCAAGGAGGAGGACAGATGGGCACGTTCGCCGTCACCGACCCGTCCACCGGCGAGACCGTCGCCGAATACCCCACGGCGACCGCGGAGGAGATCGAGGCCGCCCTCGCCACTACCCACAGGACATACCAGGGGTGGTCCCACCGAACCACGGTGCGCGAGCGTGCCGCTCACGCTCGACGTCTCTCCGAGCTCTTCATCGAGCGCCAAGACGAACTCGCGAAGATCATCAACCGCGAGATGGGCAAGCCGATCCCGCAAGGAATCGGCGAGATCCAGTTCGCGGCCAAGATCAGCGCCGCTTTTGCCGACAACGCCGAGCAGTGGCTCGCCGACGAGCAGCTCGAGGTCGCCGACGGACTGCGGACCTTCTTCCGCTACCAGGGCACCGGCGTGATCCTCGGGGTCATGCCATGGAACTACCCGTACTACCAGGTCGTGCGATTCGCGGTACCGAATCTGATCCTCGGCAACACGGTCATTCTGCGTCACGCCGCCCAGTGCCCGGAGTCGGCACTCGCGCTGGAGCAGTTGTTCCTCGACGCCGGCTTCCCCAATGGCGCGTACGTGAACGTGTTCTCGACCCACCAGCAGATCGCCGACATGATCGCCGATGACCGTGTGCAGGGCGTCTCGCTCACCGGCTCCGAGCGCGCCGGTGCGATCATCGCTGAGCAGGCTGGCCGTGCGCTGAAGAAGTGCGTGCTCGAGCTCGGCGGCTCCGACGTGTTCCTGGTGCTCGACACGGCCGACATCGACAGCGCGGTCGAGCATGCGGTGAACGGCCGCATGGACAACACGGGGCAGAGCTGCATCGGCTCCAAGCGCATCGTCGTCATCGACCGCTACTACGACGAGTTCGCTGCGAAGTTCACCGCCGCGATCGGAGCCCAGTCGTACGAGAACGGCGATTACGGGCCGCTCTCGTCCGACTCCGCGACCAGGACGCTGACAGCCCAGGTACGGGGAGCCATCGAGCAGGGCGCGACGATCCTCGTCGGTGACAACCAGCCGCAGGGCAACGTCTATACGCCGAGCGTCATCAGCGACATCACCCCGAACATGGACGTCTACGGCGAGGAGCTGTTCGGCCCGGTGGCGCAGCTCTACCGCGTCGCCAGCGACGAGGAAGCGATCGAGCTCGCCAATTCCACGCCCTACGGCCTTGGCTCGGTCGTCATCTGCGACGACCTGGAGCGCGCCGAGCGCGTCGGTGACCAGCTCGACGTCGGCATGGTGTTCGTCAACGCCAGCGGCCTCGGCGGTCCGGACGTGCCCTTCGGCGGCGTCAAGAAGTCGGGCTACGGCCGCGAGATGGGCAAGGTCGGCATGCTCGAGTTCGCCAACAAAAAGCTCTACCGCTTCGCGAAGTAGACGGACGCGCTCTCTTCTCGACGGGGAGCCCCGGAATCGAGGCTTCGGGTCTCCCCGGCTCCCGCGCGCCGTCGTGTGACTGTAGAAACAAGGCGAGAAGCACCCAGAAGTGTCCTAGAACGGGACATGTAAACTGTTTCCGTGCTCGCCATCATGAACCTCGGATTCCCCCCGAATTCAACCACGAATGGAGTCGATGGTGGCTGCACAGAAAAATTCCGAAGCCGCTCCGCCAATCGTCGAAGTCGATGAGGGGGCGCAGGCGCAAGGCCTGAAAGGCCGACTCGGCGTCGGCTCGATCGTGTTCTCGGTCGTGGCCTTCGCCGCGCCGCTTCTCGTGGTAGTCGGGCTGATGCCCTCGGTGATCGGCTTCGCCGGGTACGCGATCGTGCCCGCATACACGATGATAATGCTCATCGTGCTGCTGTTCGCGTTTGGGTACGCCACAATGACCCGTTACGTCAACCGGCCCGGTGCCTTCTACGCGTACATCACGGCGGGGCTCGGCCGGAGGGTCGGACTCGGTGGGGCGTTCGTCGCGCTGTTCGGCTACCTGCTGCTTGCCCTGCCGACCTGGATCGCTTTCGGCGTGTATGTGTGGCAGCTCGTGGCCGGCACCTTCCACGGTCCGGACATCCCCTGGTATGCCTGGGCTCTCGTCGGCGCCGCTCTCACCGGCATCTTCTCCTACCGCCACATCGAGTTCTCGGCGAAGGTGCTCGGCGTCGCGCTCGGACTCGAGGTACTGCTCGTGATCGCCTTCGACACGGTCGTCTTCATCGATGGCAGACCGGGCGGCATCCCCGTGCGGCCGCTCACAGCGGGCGCCGTCACCGATGGCGGCTTCGGCCTTGCTCTGCTCTTCGGCATGCTCTGCTTCATCGGCTTCGAATCGGCGGCGATCTACCGCGAGGAGGCCAAAGACCCCGAGAAGACGGTGCCTCGCGCGACGTATCTCTCGGTGATCCTCATCGGGGTCTTCTACGTCATCGCCGCGTGGGCGTTCCTCACGGCGCTCGGCCCGGACGGCGTCGCGGGCGCGGCGAAGGCCGACCCCGCAAGCCTCTTCGGCGAAACGGCGGCGCGCTACCTCGGCACCGTTCTCCCCGACGTCATCAAGGTGCTGGTGATCACCTCGACGTTCGCGTGTCTGCTCGCGCAGCACAACACGATCTCGCGCTACGGCTTCTCGCTCGGCAAGGACGGGGTCTTCCCCAGGCGGTTCGGCGCCGCGCACCCGCGCCACCATTCGCCGCACATCGCCTCGGTGGTCGTCACGGTGCTCACCCTGGTGACGGTTTTCGCGCTGGCCGCGGTGACCGGGTTCGAGGACGACGGCACGAACGCGTTCACGATCTACATCCGGACGAACGGCCTCGGGGCGATGATCGTGATCTTCCTCATGTGCCTGGTGTCGATCGCGATCATCGCCTACTTCGCCAAGAACCGCGTTGACACCCCGGCACGCGTCTGGAAGACGATCGTCGCGCCGATCCTGGGGCTGATCGGCCTCCTGATCATCCTCGTGCTGAGCGTCGTGCACGTCGACACCCTGATCGGGGCGGGGGAGACGGCGTCGCTCCTGATGACCCTGCTCCTGCCGGTCGTGCTCATCGCCGGAATCGCCTATGCGAGCCACCTGGCCCGCGCCAAGCCCGACATCTTCACCAGGATCGGGCGGCAGTGAGCGCCTCGATCCGCCATCAGCCCGCTCCGTCGCCGAATAAGAGGAAGAGCTCATGACTTCAAAGGGGACCCGCCTGGCCGGGAAGGTCGCCGTCATCAGCGGAGCGTCGCGAGGGATGGGCCTCTCCCATACCCGTGCGTTCCTGGACCAGGGGGCGCGTGTGGTCGCCTTCGACCTGAACGAGGACGCGGGCAAGACGCTGGTCGAGGAGTACGGCGCGGATCGTGTCGTCTTCCTCCGCGGGGACGTGCGCACCGCCTCGGACTGGAGCCATGTTGTCCAGGCCGGTGTCGAGCGGTTCGGCGCGATCAACGTGCTGGTCAACAACGCAGGCGTATCGCCGCTACAGCGTCTCGAAAGCGTGACCGAGGCGGACTATCGACGGGTGATCGACATCAACCAGGTCGGGACATTCCTCGGCATGCAGGCGGTGATCCCGGCCATGCGGGAATCCGGTGGCGGCTCGATCGTGAACATCGCGTCCAGTGCGGCGCTCGTCGGCTTCGCCGACATCTTCTCCTACGTCGCGTCGAAGTGGGCGGTGCGCGGTATGACCAAGGCCGCCGCGCTCGAGCTCGTCGAGTACGGCATCCGAGTCAATGCCGTCTGCCCCGGCGACACCGATACGCCCATGATCCGCGAGAACGCCAAGACTCCCTCCGCCTCGATGCCACTGGCCGAGGATCTGCCGTTCGGGCGATGGGCGCGTCCCGGGGAGATCTCGGCCGCGGCTGTGTTCCTCGCCTCGGACGAGTCGTCGTACATGAGCGGCACCGAGGTGGTCGTCGACGGAGCCTTCACCGCCCAGTGAACCGACACGACACCGAATCGTCACGGCAAAGGAGCGCCATGGACCGGCTCGACGGGAAGGTCGCCATCGTGAGCGGCGCGGGCAGCGGCATGGGTGAGGAGCATGCTCGCGCCCTCGCGCACGCGGGGGCACGGGTCATCGGGTTCGACATCACCCCCGGTTCCGGACCTGCGCTGGCTGACGAGCTCGGGCCGGATCGCTTCCGCTGGCTGCTGGGAGATGTCACCTCGATCGCCGACTGGCAGCGAGTCGTGGCGGAGTGCGTGGCGGCGTTCGGGCACCCGACGGTGCTGGTCAACAACGCCGGGATCGCGCGAGCCAACCGGGTCGAGACGGTGGAGGAGAGCGAGTACCGCCGTGTGATCGACGTGAACCAGGTCGGCCCGTTCCTCGGAATGCAAACGGTCGTGGGGTCGATGAAGGCGGCCGGCGGAGGATCGATCGTGAACATCTGCTCGACGTCGGGCCTGGTCGGCTTCACCGACAACTTCGCGTATGTCGCGTCGAAGTGGGCGGTGCGCGGCATGACCAAGGCGGCCGCGCTTGAACTGGTCGGGCATCGGATCCGGGTCAACGCGGTCTTTCCCGGCGAGACGGATACCCCTCTTCTCCGCGCGGATCCGACCGCCCTGCCTCCCGAGTCGTCACGCTTCGGCCGCTGGGCGCGGCCGTCCGAGATCTCCGCCGCGGTCGTGTTCCTCGCCTCGGACGAGGCCGGCTACATGAGTGGCGCGGAACTGGTTATTGACGGCACGTACACCGCGGCGTGATTTCGGCTCGGCGGTGTTCTGATCTGGCACATTCCACCGGTGAGCTGCGAAATAGCGTCACCCTAGATCATTTGCCAAAGGATGACTCTGTTCTGTAATCGGAGGCTTGAGATGATGCGAGATCAGGTTCGTTTCGGCCTGATCGGTACCGGCCGGATCGGCCAGGTGCACGCGGCGAGCATCGCTGCGGATCCCGATGCGATGCTCTCCTGGGTCGCCGACCCGTATCCAGTGGGCGCGGAGTCGGTCGCCGCCCGCTACGGGGGAGCCGCGACCGACTCTCCCGAGCGGCTGCTCGACTCCGCAGAGGTGGATGCCGTGCTGGTCGCAGCGCCGACGCCGACGCACATCACCCTCATCGAGGCCTGTATCGACGCAGGTCTCCCGGTGCTCTGCGAGAAGCCGATCGACCTCGACATCGCGCGGGTCGACGCGCTGCGCCCGAAGGTCGCGGCGAGTTCCGTGCCGGTCGCGCTCGGATTCAACCAGCGCTTCGACCCCGCCTTCGCCGAGACGCGCACGCGCGTCGCCACCGGCGAGATCGGCGAGCTCGAGCACTTGTCGATCACCAGCCGCGACCCCGGGCCGCCACCGGCCGACTACATCGCGACCTCCGGCGGGATCTTCCGCGACATGACCATCCACGACTTCGACATGGCTCGCTTCTTCCTCGGCGAGATCGTGGAGGTGAGCGCGACTGGCGCGCAGTTGTTCGACGAGGGCGCTCGTGAGCACGGTGACTACGACACCGTCGCGATCGTGCTGCGTGCGGCCTCCGGCGCCATCGCCACGATCACGAACTCGAGGCACAGCGCGATCGGCTACGACCAGCGACTCGAGGCGCTCGGCGCCGAGGGGCTGCTGCTCGTGGCCAACGCACCGTCCAGCCTGGTGAGCGTCTCCACGTCCGCCGCGGTGGAGGCGAAGCGGCCCTATCTCGACTTCTTCCTCGAGCGCTACGCGGAGGCCTACGTACGCGAGCTGGCCGAGTTCATCAAGCTCGTGCGCGGTGAAGAGTCGACGAGCCCGACATTCGAAGACGGACGCGCGGCGTTGATCATCGCCGACGCCGCACAGCGCTCGGCGGAGGAAGGTGCGGTAATCCGCCTCACAGGGTGAAGACGCGACCCCGACCAGAGGTGGTCTGGTCGGGGTCGCGAAGACAGCAGGGCCGGAGATCGGGGGAACTCCGGCCCTTTCCATGTGTTCCGCGGTCTATGCCTGCGTCGTGGTCGCGCCGGTGACAGCGGGGACGTCGACCCACTGGCCGGACTCGGCGCTGCGAAGCGACACATCGACCAGCTCGGAGGCCGACCAGCCGTCGGCCGCCGACGGC
The DNA here is from genome assembly GCF_055597465.1 of Streptomyces yongxingensis. Lineage (NCBI taxonomy): Bacteria > Bacillati > Actinomycetota > Actinomycetes > Kitasatosporales > Streptomycetaceae > Streptomyces > Streptomyces yongxingensis. Next base: position 4,725,637 of record NZ_CM145717.1, on the reverse strand, counting down.
GCGAGCTGCACGCCTTCCGCGACCGAGCGCAGGAACAGTGCCGCCTCGATCGTCTTGAGGTCATTGAAACCGATGCCGGGCCCGGCGTTCGGCTGGAAGCGGCCGAACTCGCCGTAGGACGTGGGGGTCATGATCGTGCGGTAGCCGCTGCCGTTGTCAGCCAGCTCGAGCTGGTTCATGCGGTCGAAGTTCCAACGCAGCGACCCCTTGGTGCCGTATACCTCGATGATGTACTCCGCGTGCGGTCCGATCGCGACACGGGTGGTCTCGAAGATGCCGATCGCACCCCCGTCGAAGCGAGCGAGCAGGGCCGCGTAGTCCTCGTTCTCGACCTCGCGGGAACCGCCCTTGGGGAGCGGACGCTGCGGGATGAAGCGCTCGGTGACCGCGTTCACCGAGATGATGGGGGCTATGAGGAACTGCGCCAGGTCGAAGCCGTGACTCAGTACGTCGCCGAGCACCCCGGAGCCGGCCTGCGCCCGTTCGTACCGCCAGGTGAAGCCCTGGTTCGGGTCGGAGGCATAGCTGGTGATCATGCGGATCTGCACGTTGGTGATGCGCCCGAGCTCGCCGGAGCGGATCAGGCGGCGTGCCTCGGCGACCGCCGGAGCGTGACGATAGTTGAAGCCGACCGCCGTGAAGAGTCCCGCTGCGGCCGCGCCCTGCGCGATCTCCCGAGACTCACGGGCGCTGCGGCCCATCGGCTTTTCGATCCAGAAGTGCTTGCCGGCGTCGATGGTCGCGAGCGCGATCTCGTGGTGCAGGAAATTCGGCGAGCAGATGGACACGACGTCCACGTCCGGATGCGCGAGAAGTTTGCGATAGTCGTTCGTCGTCTCGCGGAATCCGAGCGCTTCGGTTGCGTAGGCGCGTCCGTTCGGATCCGGGTCGGCGGCGATCACGAGTTCCGCGCGCTTCGGCAGCTCCGGGAAGAACTGCTGACTCTGAAGGTAGGAGCGCGCGTGGAGCCGCCCCATCACTCCGACGGAGATCAGTCCGACTCCGATGCGGTTCTGCTCTGGCAAGGTGACTCCTTCGTCTGACGCGGGTGTCGTGAATACTCCGACGGGCGCTCCCGGGCGGGATTCCGGCGCGTCGTGTCAGCCAGCCTAGAAATGCCGACCCGGGAAGCTGTGTGCCAATCTGGAACATCGGTGGCCCTCGCCGCGCTGCTGTACTGACTCGCATCGGTCCTGCTGAGTCACGAGGGAGTTCCGGCGATGATGAGCGAACGGGTGCACCACATCGACCCCGAGCACACGCGCGTGCTGATCACGGGTGCCACCTCCGGCGTCGGTGAGGCCACGGCGAAGCTCTTCGCCGCGCGCGGGGCTGTGGCCGTCGCCCTGCTTGGCCGGCGTGCCGAGGAGCTGAGCCGCGTGGCCGACGAGATCGGTGACTGCGCCCACACGTTCCGCGCCGATGTCTCGGACTCCGTGTCGGCAACCGATGCGGTGCGCGCGGCGGTCGAGGAGCTCGGAGGACTCGACGTGGTGGTCAACGCCGCGGGCATCGCGAGGGCTGCGTCTCTCGAGGAGCTGGACGACAGGTCGTGGCGCGAGGTGATCGACACGAACCTCTCAGGAACGTTCTACGTCTCCCGCGAGGCGGGGCTGCACATGCGGGCCGCCGGTCGGGGCGCGATCGTGAACGTCGCGTCCGACCTGGCCAGCATGGGGGTAGCGGGTCTGGCGCACTATAGCGCCGCGAAGGCGGGTGTCGTCGGGCTCAGCCGCGCTCTGGCGATCGAGCTCGCGCCGACCGTGCGCGTCAACGTCGTGAGCCCCGGTCCGGTCGACACCCCGATGCTGCGGGGCGGGCTCGACGCGAGCGCCCCCGAGGCGTCGCTGCGCGAGAAGGAGGCCACCGTGCCGCTCAAACGACTCGCACATCCCGACGAGATCGCGCGGGCGATCTGGTTCCTGGCGATCGACGGGGCATTCGCGACCGGCACCAGCATGGCCTTCGACGGCGGCACCACCGCCGCCTGACCCACGCCCTCATCCGAGACGTCCCGCCTCCGCGCGGATCATTCCGGACCAAGCCCCGCTCAAGGAGCACCACACACATGTCCGACCCGAACATCAGTGAACTCCGCAGTGCGCGGTGGTTCAGCCCGCACGATCTCACGGGATTCATCCACCGAACAGCGATCCAGGCGGAAGGCTTCTCGAAATTCGCCATCAAGGACCGACCGGTCGTCGGCATCGCGAACTCGTGGTCGGAGCTGGTGAACTGCAACATCCACTTCAAGTTGCTGGCCGACGCCGTCAAGCGCGGCGTGCTGATGGCGGGCGGCCTGCCGCTCGAGTTCCCGACCATCTCGCTCGGCGAAAGCCTGATGAAGCCGTCGGCCATGCAGTTCCGCAACCTCATGGCCATGGATGTCGAGGAGTCGGTCCGGGCCTACCCGCTCGACGCGATCGTGCTACTCGGCGGTTGCGACAAGACGGTTCCGGCTCAGCTCATGGGCGCGGCGAGCGCCGACATCCCGACGATCATGCTCACTGGCGGGCCTCAGGAACCCGCCTACTTCCGCGGTCGTCAGCTCGGTGTCGGCACCGACACCTGGAAGTACGCCGACGAGCTCCGTGCGGGAACCATCACGCAGGAGGACTTCAACGACCTTGAGGCCAGTGCGAAGCCCACCGCCGGACATTGCAGCGAGATGGGCACGGCCTCGACCATGACCTCCCTCGTGGAGGCGCTCGGCATGTGCCTGCCCGACACCGCCTCGATCCCCGCCGTGGACTCCCGCAGAGCCTCCGCTGCCGAGGCCACTGGTCGACGAGCGGTCGAGATTGCGGTCTCGCTTGGCCCCAGGCCGAGCGAGGTGCTCACCGAGCAGGCGTTCGACAATGCGATCACTCTCCTCATGGCCGTCGGTGGCTCGACCAATGCGGTCGTGCACCTGCTGGCGCTGGCGCGGCGGGTCGGCTACGAGCTGCGGCTCGACCGCTTCCACGAGATCTCGAAGCGCACCCCCCGGATCGCGAATGTGCGCCCCTCGGGAGAGCATCTCATCAAGCAACTCTTCAATGCCGGCGGCATCTCCGCCGTGCTGAAGGAGCTCGACCCCCTGCTGCACGGCGACGCAATCACCGTCACCGGCGAGACGCTCTCCGACGGCTACCGCAATGCGGCGGAGCCGGACGGCCAAGTCATCAGCAAGCTCGAACAGCCCTTCGACACCTCGGGTGGCATCGCGGTCGTGCGCGGGTCGCTCGCCCCCAATGGCGCGGTCATCAAGAGGAGCGCCGCGTCGCCCGAGCTGCTGAAGCACCGAGGGCCGGCGGTTGTGTTCGAGGACATCTACGACCTCGGGCGTCGGATCGACGACCCCGCTCTCCCCATCACCGAGGACTCGGTGCTGGTGCTGCGCAATAGCGGGCCCGTGGGCGCGCCCGGCATGCCGGAGTGGGGGATGCTGCCGATCCCCGAGCGACTCCTCCGCCGCGGCATCCGCGACATCGTACGCATTTCAGATGCGCGTATGAGCGGCACCGCGTTCGGCACCACCGTCCTCCACGTCTCGCCCGAGGCCGCGATCGGCGGACCGCTTGCCGCCGTGCGAGATGGTGACCCCATCGTGCTCGACGTGGAGAACCAGCGTCTTGATCTCGACATCCCGGACGAGGAGATCGAACGGCGTCTCGCGGACGTCGAGCTGCCTGCCCCGAAGTACCGCCGAGGCTACGGCCGGCTCTTCATCGACCACGTCACACAAGCCGACGAAGGATGCGACTTCGACTTCCTGCGGAAACTGCCGGATGAAGAGCCGCAGCGGCTCCCGTACGGCCTCACCAGCGGATGGCAGGGCGGCTGGTAGCCGCACCGATGAAATGGATGCGGCGCCGCGAAACGAGACGCCGCTCGAAGTGGAGAATATATGTATCGCCCGAAGGTGATCGTCATCGTGCCTCAGGGAGGACAAGTGCCGCCGCTCGCGGCGGTGGAACCCGAGGCGGATGTCCTCGTCGTGCGCACGGCCGACGAGCTGCGGGCCGCCCAGGAGAACGCCGAGATCCTGTTCCTCAACGACTTCCGCAGCACGTTGCTGCGCGAGGTCGGGCCGGGGCGGCTGCGCTGGATCCACACCTCCAGCATTGGCATGGATCCGCTCCTGACCGAATCGGTCGTGAACAGCGACGTCGTGGCCAGTAACTCGCGCGGGGTCTGCGAGCGTCCGATCGCGGAATGGGTACTCGGCGTGCTGCTGATGTTCACCAAGGACCTGCGTCGCACGATCGAGCTCCAGCGCCAGCACCGCTGGCAACACAGGGAGACCGAACCCATCCTGGGCCGGAAGGTGCTCGTCGTGGGACCCGGCCCAGTGGGAAGGGAGACCGTGCTGCTCCTTCGCGCCGCAGGAATGGATGTCACCGTCGTGGGCCGTACCGCCCGACAGGACCCGGCGCTCGGTGCCATCGCGTCCATCGCGGATCTCGACGAGCTGCTCCCCGGAGCAGACGACGTCGTGTTGACCCTGCCGCTCACCGAGGACACCCGCGGCCTGTTCGACGCCTCCCGGCTGAAGAAGATGCGACGCGGCGCCCGGCTGGTCAACGTCGGACGCGGTGCCGTGGTGGTCGCGGACGACCTGCTCGCCGCCGTCGATGACGATCACCTCGATGCCGCGGCCCTCGATGTGTTCGAGCAGGAGCCTCTGCCGGCCAACAGTCCGTTCTGGAGCCGGGACAACATTCTCGTGTCGCCGCACGCGTCGGGGGACCTGGTGGGCTGGCGCAGTCGCGTCGTCGACAGTTTCGTCGAGAACCTGCGCCGCTGGAAGGTCGGCGAGCCACTGCGAGACGTCGTCGACCTGCGCAAGCTCGGAATCACCGCCCCGGCGTCGACCGCACCCTGAGTGCGCGACGCGTAAGGCCGGCTCGTCCGACGGGCGAGCCGACCTTACGCATGCCTCAGCGTATCCCGCGGGGTGTCTCACCTTGGCACAGAAGGGCGTGAAGGCTCGCCACTAGCGTCGTGCCATTCCGGATCCGTCAACGATGGGGTTCATATGGCCGGCATTACCGAGGCAGCGACGCAGGTCCCGGAGACCGAGGGGATTCGACTCCGGGGCAATATGGGAGTCGGAGAGCTCGCGATGAGCGTGCTCGCATTCGCCTCACCCCTGGCAACCGTGGCGGGCACCATGCCCGTGCTCATGATGTACAGCGGTAAGACCACGCCGGGAATCTACATCATCATGACGGTGATGCTGCTCATCTTCTCGGTTGGCTTCGTGAAGATGAGCCGCTCGATCGAGAATCCCGGTGGATTCTATTCCTTCGTCACCGCGGGTCTCGGCAAGTCGGCCGGTCTCGGCGGCGCGTTCCTGGCTCTCACCGGCTACCTCTTTATCGGTTTCTTCTCGCCGCCATTCTTCGCGGTCACGCTACAGGGGTTCGTCGCGAAGACCCTCCACGGGCCCGAAATTCCGTGGTATTGGTACGCGCTGGCGATCATCGCCGTCACCACCTTCCTCGCCTACTGTCGCATCGACCTCTCGGCGAAGGTGCTCACGGTCGCGATGATCCTCGAAGTCGTAGTCGTCGTCGTCTTCGACGTGGTGTCGTTCTCGACCAGTGGCGAGCGCGTCGCTCACGGGATCGGGTTCTCGATGCCGTGGTTGACGGATGCCGGTCTCGGGCTGGCACTCCTCTTCGCGATCGGCAACTTCCTCGGCTTCGAGGCGACCGTGATCTTCCGCGACGAGGTCAAGGACCCGGGACGTACCATTCCGCGTGCGACGTACCTCGCCGTGGCCGGCATCGGCGTGTTCTACGTCGTCGCAGCCTGGGCGATCATCGCGTTCATCGGCGCGGACCGGGTGCAGGAGGTCGCGCGGACGAACACCGTCGGCCTGTTCAACGACTCCGCAGGGCAGCTGATCGGAACGGTCTTCTCTGACGTCGTCTCACTGCTCCTCATTACGTCGGTCCTCGCGACGATGCTCTCGACCCAGAACATCGCCGCCCGCTACAGTTTCTCGCTTGCGAAGGACGGGGCGCTGCCGAAGGTGCTCGGCCGTGTGCACGAACGCCATCACTCGCCCTACGTCTCGGCGTTGACCGCCGGCATCCTCTGGGCCGTGGCCACGGTCGTCTTCACCGTGCTCGGAGTCGGTCCGGACACCCTGTACCCGATCGCCAGCGGTAGCGGCACCTTCAACGTGCTGCTGCTCATGTTCGTCGTAAGCCTCGCGGTGCTGGTCTACTTCCTCCGCCGTCGGCGGGAAAGCCCCGAATCGCTGTGGGATACGGTGGTCGCTCCGGCGATCAGCGCGGTGTTCCTCGGCGCCGTGACCTATCTGGCCATCACGAACTACTCCGAACTCATCGGAGGGTCGACGCTGGTGACGGTGATCTTCATGGCGTTCACGTTCGCGCTGTTCATCGGTGGGGTGCTCTACGCCCTCTATCTGCGCAAGAAGCGTCCCGAGATCTACGCGAAGCTGGGGCGCGAGCGGGTCTGATGGCGCCTGGCTCACGCAGTGACGAGGGTACGGGTCCCGGGGGCGCGAGGGTGTACGGCCCGCGCGGCCCGCGGGACGGCACGGCCACGATGCTGCTCGCCATTTATCGCTACGGCCGGCCAGGTAGGACACCGCGACCCGGATGTCCTCCGCGCGCTGGAAGGGGTCCTCCAGACTGCGCGGCTCGCCCTCGCTACGGAACGGTTGATCCGGTTGTCAAACGCGGAGATGGCTGCCCTTTTGGAATCGGACATGAATCTGGCCCCGGGCCGTAAGGATCTGTGGACTCAGGCGGTCGCGGCCTTCGGCATGCCCTGGCCACGGACTCGGCCGCTCACGCGGCGGCCTGCCCGGCGCCTTCGATAGCCCTAGCTAATGGGACTCCGTTAGACATCTCAGGGGGCTAAGTAGTCAAGCTGACTGCTCGGTCGGGGGCGGGAGGAGTGGTGCGAAGGCGTGCTGCTCATCGAAGAGCTGCCGGGTCTTGAGGCAGTGGTAGAGCTGGCCGAGGAAGCGGTTCAGGAGGTGGCGCTGCTGGCGCCCCGGCAGTCCCCGCCCAGCGCCAAGGCCCGCCGCGAGTATGAGAACCGCGTCAGCAGCGCCCTCGGCAGCGACATCTAAAGGGAAGTGGGCAGTACTCGCAGGTCAGGTGCTACTCCGTTGTTTTCTCGGCCCCGTGGAGGGCGGCCGACTGCTCCAACGGTACGAATGGGCCTGGCTCCCGGCGCCAGTAGAGGGGCTCAGGCAGTACTTCGCGATCGCACTTCAGGAGTCCACACAACTCCCGATGATCACGAGGTGTCCGTACCCGTTCCGAGCCGGGCCCACTACGAGACCAGACTGAGGAGTCCAGCGTCATCCCGGCTATGCACGGAACGCCACTTGAGCTGGTCGAGTGGCACCAGCGTAGTCGTCTCCCTGTCGGCGGTAGGACGCGATCTTGATCTTTTGCCCGAAGTTCGGCGCGTTGATCATTTGCCCCTCGCCGATATAGAGGCCGACATGATGGATTCCCTCATCGGGTGTTCCGTAGAAGACGAGGTCGCCAGGGGCCAGTGGTTTATCCTGAGGAACTCGGGGGCCAGTCTGGAGCTGTTCTTCTGCGGTACGCGGCAGGGTTATACTTGCTGCAGCGTACGCCGCCTTGGTGAGCCCCGAGCAGTCGAATCCTGCGTCTCCGCCTGTCGGCCCGTTGCCTCCCCATTCGTACGGCAGTCCGAGCTGGCCTTCGGCGTAGTCAATCGCTTTTCTGGCGGCGGGACTTGGTTCCGTGGTGCTGCCGAGGCTCGAGGGGGTCTGGTAGTCCTGTGCTTGGGCGAGGACCTTGGCGACGTACCACTCGGCAGGGTTATAGGTGAGGATCGCTTGGTGGAGGTTGCGTCCGCCACGGGCGCCCGAGTCGCACAGGTAGGCGACCGCGGTGTAGATCGCGTCCCGGGGGTCGTACGGAGAGGGTGCTCCTGCCTCCTGTTGCGGTATCGGGTGCTTGGCGGTGACCGCGTCGAAGGTCGGCTGGAGGAATTGCATCGGGCCCTTCGCTCCCTTGGCGTTGGCTGCGCTGTGGACGCCGGGCAGGGTGGAGCGGCCGTGGTCGGTCTCGACTTTGCCGATGGCGGCTGGAACCGACCAGTCGAGACCGGGGCAGGTGGTTGCCGCCTGCTGGTAGAGCGTGAGGTAGTCCGGCGGGATGTCGGTGAGGGCGGTGCGGCTGGGCTGGCTGCTGGCACTTCCGCTGAAGACCGATAGGACACTGCTTGCCCCGGCGGCGGCCAGGGCGATCACGAGGAGCACCGCACCAAGGATCGAGATCCCGATTTTGGCCATTGGATCACCTCCGGGACTCAGCAGATGAGGGGGCCGGTGCCACCGGAGCAGGCGGTGGGCTGCTTGTGGCGGTGCCCGTATTGGCGAGAGTGATCGGGGCGAGATGTGGCCAGGCGTGGCCGAGCTGGGCGAGCTTGAGGCGGCGCTGAGGGGAGTTGGCGGTGTCCAGGGGCAGCCAGCGGGCCACGGTGGGGTCGCTTTGTTCCTGGTGGGCGACGAGGTCTGCGCTGGTGGTGGCCAGCGGGACGAGAGAGGGTTCGTCGAGGGTTGCCAAGGCCGCGGTGAGGGCGCGGCGCGCCCTGTTTTCGCGGCGGGTGCTGGGCATCCAGAGCAAAACCGGTGTGGTGATTCCGGTGGTGGCGGCCAGCCGCGCGTAGCGGCTGACTTTGCGGGCTACGACGCTCAGCGGTTCGGTGCCGCAGTCGTATTCGAGGAACCATTCGATCTCGGTGGAGTGCTGGCGCCAGCGGCCGTAGGCGTCGGGGCGGACGATGTCGCCAAAGTGCTTGTGGCAGCGGGCCTCGGACCACCAGGCGGTCAGTTCACCGTCGGTGTCTGCTCGCCGGGTGCGTGCTGAGAGGACAGTGAAGAAGGTGTTGACGCCGACGGTGTGGGCCAGGCGCAGGGAGTGGGCGATGCCGATGGCACGGTCGTGCCGGTAGCCCAGTTCGTGAAGGTCGAACCCGTCTTCGCGGGCGAGGAAGGTGGCCCCGACGGTGTCGAGGACATAGTGCATGGGGGCGCTGCCGGCGGTGACGAAGGGCTGGAAGCGGTCGAGCACACGCCACTTGTAGAGGCTGAGCAGGCGCAGGTTGGCCGCTCGGGTGGTGGGCCAGGCCAGGGCGGCGATCTGGTGGCTGGTGAAGACCTTGTGCTCGAACAGCATGCGCATGAGCCACCGGTCGCGGGGCGTGAGGTGCTTGGCGAGTCGGGCGAGGTGATCGCTGGTGGTGGCCGAACGCGGGGTGGACCGCTGGGGCATGTGCCCGCGCAGGGTGCGTTGCGGAGTGGGATTGGTGATCACAGGGTGGTTCACCTCCGGCAAGAGGAGTGAGAGGGAGCAGGGACCGCGGTGGGGCCACTGCGTCCGAGGGTGGGATCAGGCTGATGTGGGCGCGTCCGGTTGGCCGCGTCCGGATGTTCGGCGTGGGTCGATATGCGGTGGAGTGCCGTCGCCCTTCTTGCGCAGTGGCACGGAAGAGGGTTGGGGGCGAGCGTTGCGGGCCGCTGCGGCACGGATCTGCTTGGCCCGCCCAGGGATGGGCGGCGGGAGTTTCTCGGTGACCGCGGTGAAGGCGGGGGCTTCGGCTCCGTGGAGCACAGGTCGGACCGCTGCGTGGAAGACGTCGAGATTGGACAGGTCGTGTGCGGTCAGTCGCGGCTCGGTGTGACGGGCCAGGTGTCGGGCATCCTCTGGGCTGGCGTTGAAGATGATCTTTGTGCGGGCGTTGGTGCTGATGCCCTCCTCCAGCTCTTTGGGGAGCTGGCGCAGGTACTGGTGGGCGAGCGTCATCGACAGCCGGTAGGCGCGGGCCTCGGCCAGCATGTCGCCCAGCGGGTAGGGCAGGTGGAGGAAGTTGTGCGCCTCGTCGATATAGAGAGAGGCGTCGTGTCGCTGGGCCTGGGGAAGACGCGCGCGGGCCGTGGCGGCCTGCCAGGTGCGGGCGACCACGATAGAGCCGACTAGGTGCGCGGTCTCCGTGCCGAGCGCGTCCTGGGCGATGCGTACGAGGCATATCCCGCCGTTGAGCGTGTCGTTCATATCGACGGTGGAGGGGCCGCCGGCGAGGGCTTGGCGGACGAACGGACGGAGGAGGAAGCCCCGGAGTTTGTTCATCAGCGGGGCGGTGACCTGGGCACGGGCTGGGTCGGACAGGTCCTGGTACCAGGTCCAGAAGCCTTTGAGGATCTCGTCGTCGAGTTGATCGGTGGCGCGCTGCCGGAAGGAGGGGTTCGACAGCAGTTTGGGCAGGTCGGTCAGCGTGGGGGTGCCGGGCTGGGCGCGCAGGGTCAGGAGTGAGGCACGCAGGATGTCGTCGGTGCGTGGGCCCCAGGAGGCGGCGTAGACGCGGGAGAAGACGGATACCAGGTTGTCGACGGTGCGCGGTCCGTCCGCTCCTTCCAGTGGGTTGAGTACGGGTGGGCGGGTCTTGCTGTCGGCATCGAAGAGCACCACTTTCTCCCCGAGCTCGACTGGCAGCCGTTGGAGCAGGTCGCTGACCAGATCGCCCTTCGGATCGATGACGACCACACCGCGCCCGGCTTCGGCGTCGGCGAGGATCATCCGTGCCATCAGCTCGCTCTTGCCCGAGCCGGTGGCGCCCAGGACATGCAGGTGGTGCCGTGCATCGGGGACATGTAGCCCGACGGGACGCTGGTGGCCGCTGTCGGTCAGCCCGATCGGCCGCACTGCCACTCAGGTGGTCGGGACGCCGGGCGGAGGCGGCACGGCCCTTGCTCCGGCGCGTTGCAGACCGGCGACGGTCTCGTCCCATGGCAGGTGTGCCAGCGCGGCGAGTTCCGGGATCGACAGCAGATCGCCTTTGTCCAGGCGCCGTTCAGCCAGGCGGGGTAGGGCGTGGCGGGCATGTAGCCGGGTACGGCGGTAGTAGTTGTGCTCGGTGAAGGCGGCGAACGCGGAGGCGATGGCGTGGCTCCGGCCGCGTGCCCGGTCCCGTATCTTCGCCTGGTCGTCGGCCGATGCATGGTCCGGAGCCGTGGTGGTGACCGCGTAGCGGATGCGGGTTTCATACGGGGTGCCGCGTTGCTTAGCCACGATCACGCGGTCCTCGGCGGCCCTCTCCAGAGCGGTCTGCGGGTCGATGGACGTGGTGGCGCCTTGCCGGGCGCGTAGGCGGGGATGATGACCGGGGGTGAGCAGGTCCAGCAGACGGCTGATCAGCCGAGGCGACCGTCCGGCGCGCGTGTGCCGGGCCGCCCGGCGGGCCTTCTTCACCCTGTGGCCGGTCTCCGGCCGGGCGAGCACCTGCACCACCGCCCGCTCTTGCGACCCCAGCCCGACCGGTGCGCCGAGGAGAGGGCGCACAGGGTCGAGGGGGAAGTCGGTGCGGATCGGCAGGGCCTCGCTGCGGCCCAGTCGCAGCTCGCCGGCGGCGATGTGGAGTCGCTGGCCCGGCGGCGGTGCGGTGAACAGAGGGGCGGTGGCGGGGGCGGTGCGGGTGTGGGCGCCGGGCCAGGCGGACTCGATGGCCCGCTCGATCATGCCCGGCGGGATCTGGCCGGGCACCCATACCTGTAAGCGCACGGTTTCGCGGTCGAAGAGGTACTCGAAGGCCAGGTGCGGCTGCCCGGTCAGCCACCGGCGCCAGGCTGGCCGCAACAGACCCACCAGGTTCGCCCACAGTGCAGCAGCCCCCGCGGCGTCCACCGTCGGCGGAGGCAGGATCTGAACGACACGCGCGTCAGCGGTGAGACGCCGACGGCAGCGACAGCGCCACCACCAGCGCCCCCAGACCAGCGTCGCAGCAGTGGCGACCACGGCAGGACCGACAATCCATCCCCAGGCGAGCACCCACCTGTGGATGTGGGCCAGTACGGCGTGCATCGTGCCGGAAGGGTCGCGCAGATAATCCCCGATCGGGGAATCCGGCACATCTGAGTCGGAAGAGGCGGCAGGGAACAACGGGGGAGGGAGAACGAGATCAGCGGGGCGACCCATGGCACGGGACCTTTCACGAGGAAAGCATCAGGGGGACGGAGGGCTGGTGTCAGGCGGCGCGGCCTTGGCGCTCGGCAGCACGCAGTTCCTGAGCGTTGTCCGGCGTCTCCGGCCGGTTGCCGGTGATCAGCCGTAGACCAGAGCGGCCCTCGACCCGTGCTGGGCCCGGCGTTCGGTGTCGACCTCGGCCTGCCACGTGCGGAACGTGCGACCATTGAGCCTTTTGAGGAAGTGCGGAATGCGGTTGGCGGGGATCCCGACCAGGCGCGGGCCCAGCACGGCGAGGAGATCGTTCGCCTCTTGCGAGTGCCAGCCCGCTGCGGCGATGGACTCCTCGTCCGGGAAGACGTCCGCCACCCGGTCCCGCTCGGGGTTCAGCGCGGCGTCCTGGACGCCGCCGAAGCTGTATACCCACAGGAAGTTGTCCGGGGCGCCCGGCTCCACCAGGGCGCGAAACCTGACCACTTCTTTGGTGTAGGCGTAGAAGTTGACCGATGGCCGGGCGCGCATCACCCGAAGCCAGCTATGTATGTAGGCGTCGGTGAAGAAGTCGCCAGAGTCGTGGATGCGCACCCAGACGCCGTGGAACTTCTCGGCTCCGAGTTCCGTGATCATCGCCTGTTCCCAACCGGGCAGATCGTCCAGGACGAACCGGAGGTTCGCCTGGTGCTTGGCCCGGACGGTGGGCCAGGTGTAGGTGCCGTGGCGGGCATAGCAGACCTGGCGGCAGATCCCCGCAGAGGGGCAGGTGTTGTATGTACGGCCATCCGGAAGCCGACCTGCCCAGGCCGGCAGCGTCCAGTTCCATGCGCCGATCGCCCGCATTTCCCGGTTCTGGGTCAGCAACGGCGACGGGCGCGGCGGGGAGACAGAAGGCGGTGGTGATGTGGCACAAGGCATGAGAGCGCCCTTCGTACAAGGGAGCAGATGAGGTATGGCTGGTCCGCAGAACCGCGTCATCGAGGCTTCACGGCAGCATCCGCCGCGGGCCGACCGTTCGGCGGGATAGTCAAGCTGTACCGAGGTCGATCTGAGCGCCGGTGTCGGACCGGAAGTCGTCGACGGGGTCGGTGGAGTCGAGGGTGAGGTACGCGTCCTCGGCCTCCGCGATGGTGTTGCTCTCGGCGTAGGTGGCGAGTTCGGCTGGGTCGGTCGTCACCAGACGGTGCTCGGTGGGTGAGGCGATCGCCTCGAAGGCCACGCGTTGTGTTCCCGCGGAGAGCAGGCCCTGGCCACGCTCGGCTGACAGCAGGAACTGGCGCTCGCCGTCGGACAGGTTGAAAGCGGCCGTGACCTCGTCGATGGCCTGCGGGGCCTGACGCAACAGGATTTGGGTGGCGGCGTTGGCCACGATGGCTTTGCCGAGGTCGGAGCCGAGGACATCGGCGGTGTCCTGGGTGGCGACCGTGAGCCCTGCCCAGCGTTTGCGGAAGGACTTGGCCATGCGGAACAGGAATTCCGCTCCGGCGGGTTCCTGCATCAGCAGCCAGGCTTCGTCGACTACGACCAGGCCGGGGCGGCGCAGGGCTGGGTTGGACACCCGCCGCCAGACCGAGTCCAGGGTCAGCAGTGTGCCGATCGGTTTGAGTTCGTCGGCCAGGTCGCGCAGGGAGAAGGCCACGAGGTGGCCTTCTGGTCTGCTGGTGGTTGGGCCGTCGAACAGGCTGGAGAAGGTGCCGCGCACGTACGGGTCCAGCCGAGCGGCCAGATCCTGCGCTGTGTGGTTCTTCGACTGTTCCAGTACGGCTGCCAGGTCGGCGAGTAATGGAGTGGGGCGGGTCCAGGTCCGCGGGTCGGTGGTGATCCCGGCGCGTTGGTAGGTCGTGGTGATCGCCTGGTCCAGCACGGCGCGCTCTGTCGGCGTGAGCGTGCTGCCCAGCAGGACGCCGATGACTGTGTGCAGGAACAGTGCCCGGCGGATAATGGCGTCTCTGGGCGCGGTGCGCCGCCCGTCGGGTCGGGTGTGCAGGGGCAGGTCGAAGGGGTTGAGGCGGACCTGCTCGGCGCCGAGGTGGACGTAGGTGCCGCCGACCGCCTGGGTGAGGCGCGCGTACTCGTCTTCGGGGTCGATGACGTGGATCTCGATGCCGCGGTAAAGCGACCGTAGAAGTTCGAGTTTGGCCAGGTAGGACTTGCCGGCGCCGGAGCGTCCGAGGATGACGGAGTTGTGGTTGTCCAGGGCGAAGCGGTCCCAGTGCACCAGCCCTTGAGAGCCGAGGTTGTACCCGTACAGCACCCCGGTGGGGGCGCCGGCGGAGGTGGGGTCGCTCGGGGGCAGGTCGGGGCTGGTGAAGGGGAAGGCCGCCGAGAGCGCCGCGGTGTCGAAGGTACGGCGCATGCGGATTAGGTCCAGGCCCATGGGCAGGCAGGTGACCCAGCCTTGCAGGCTGCGGTAGCTGGTCGGTTTGGCGTCCAGCAGCAGGCTCGCCGCTAGCGAGCGGACGGCGGCGACCTCGTCCTCCAGTTCCTCGGTGTTGGTTGCGTGCACGGTCAGATAGAGCCCGAGACGGTAGAGCTTGCCTTCGCCGCGCGCGACCCGGGAGGACAGCTCGTAGGCGTCCTCGGTGGCGGCTTCCACGTGCGGGTCGAGCAGCCGGCCTTTCTGCTCGGTGTAGCGGCGGTCGGATTCGAGCTTGGCGAGCTGCCGCTTGAGGCGGGTGCTGGCGGTGACGGGGTCGATCGGCTCGATGTGCACGCTGACGTCCACCCGGCCCGGGTAGGTCAGCAGGGGTTGCAGCCATCCGGGGTAGACCTCGCGGGGGAATCCGGTGATGGCGAAGGAAGCTACCTGTTCCCCGCCGATTTCCAGATGCCGGGGGCTGACGGCCAGCGCATCGGGAGTGAAGGCACCAGCGCTCGTCGTGGGCGCCTCCCGGCGTGAGGCGCGTGAACGGCCAGCACGCTTGCGGATCATCGTGATTCCCTCCCCGCTGGCCTGTCATGTTCGGTCTCGTCGCTCTCTGGGCCGGAGGTGTCCGGACGTTCGAAGGTGCGCAGGGCGGTGTCCTCTTCGGGGACCGAGACGATGGTGATTACGTCGTCGGCTCCAGCGAGGTGGGAGGAGACCGGTACGAGGCTGTCGGGATTGCAGGCGGCGGCCAGCACCGCGGTGGCCTGCCCGGCATCCAGCGGAGTGACAACGATCCCGGCCGGACTCAGCAGATCGACGGCCTCGCCGAGTCGCCGCACCAGGCGGGCTTCCGCCGCCCGGCGCGCCGCCTCCACCGAGGGCTGCGCGGCATCCCGGGACCGCCTGTGGCGAGTGAATGCCGCCAGCGGTGAGGCGCCGCCGAGCCCGTCGACCGCACGCTGTGGCCCCAGCGGTTCGCGCAGAACGAGCAGCACTTGGCGACGCAGCAGATCACTCTGGGCGCCAAGCTGGGCCAGATAGTCTGCGTGTTCACGGGCGGCCTCCTCCAGCGCCGGGTGCGGCAGCCTGGGAGCCTGCTCGCGGAGCTCGCTGATCTGCCCCGTCAGGTCCAGATGCTCGGTGCGCACCAGCACCTGGACCGGTGCGGTGAGGGAGTGCAGGTAGCGGCCGAAGGCGGCGGTCAGGGACTCCTGCTCGGCCGGGGTGCGCAAGGAGAAGTTGACGGTGGAGCACACCGCCACTGCCGCGACCCCGTCCGTGCCGAGATCGACCACGCCGGTCTCGGTGACGTCCTCGGCGGGAAGCTCCAGCTCGGCCGGAGCAATGTCCCTCTTGGCGCGGAAGTCTTGCGCGTTGTGTGTGACCCGGCTGGCCAGCCAGGCGGGGGCCGGGTGGATGCCTTCGGGAGCGGCGACCCGATAGCGAGGGCTCATGCGCTGGCGGATGGCAGCAAGGGCCAGCCGGTCCAGTGAGATGCCGTCCCGCCGCCCGAGGGCCAGCAGCGTTGTGGCCACCGCGATGGGAATTGCCAGGACCGCGAACACCGCCAGCGGCACCACGTCGCGGATGGCTGTCCAGGAGCCGTAGAGCACGATGCCAGCGACCGTGAGGATGAGCAGCTGGCGGGCGGTCAGGCTGCCCAGAACGGTGTCCTCACGGTCGACGTCGGCGGGGATGCGTACCGGCTGGGTCATTGCCGATCACCTCCGGAGTTCGAGCGTCGTCCTCGACTGGGTGGCGAAGGGCGCTTGGGGGGTGGGGAGCTGAAGCGCGGCGGAGGTGGTGCGCTGGTGCGATTCCGCGGGGGCGGAGTAGCGGGATCGGGAACTGGCGGGCGGAAGGTCACTGGCGCTGGTTGATCGTGGGTCCGTCGGGGTGGTGTGGGGGACGGATCGGTGGGCGGCTGGAACCGAGGTCGGCCCGGGGGCGTGGTGGGGCGGCCTGCTCGGGCGGGTGTGGGTGTGCCGGATCCGGGTGCACGGAAGGATGGTGAACCGGGTGGTGCCGTGGGCCGGGGTGTGGGGGCCGGGCGTGTGCTGGCCGAGCCGTCGTCGGATGGGCCGGTGGGGGCGCGGAAGGTGGGCATGCCCGGCGGTCCGATCTGCGGACCGAACCGCGGGGCTGCTCCGGGTACGGGTTCGCGGAACAGAGCCGGTCCGGGCGGGCGGCGCCGGATCACCGGCGGACTGGACGCCCGCGTGCTGCGGCGGGTCCGAGCGGGGATGGGTGTGCTGTTCCTGCCGGTGCGGGATCGCGATGCCGCACCGAAGGCGCTGGTTGAGTTCATGCCGCGCAGTGCTCCGAAGGTTCGGGCGGCGATGTAGGTGCGCACCAGGCTCCCGGTGAAGGAACGCCGGTGGCTGCCGCGGAGAGAGCCGAGAATCCAAAAGGGGATTTTGAACAGGATGTACATCAGGGCCAGGGAGACGATGAGGTCGACCAGGCCTGACTTGTTGGGGCCGAGCAGGGTGAAGCCGTCGGGGTCCAGGAAGACGCGCAGGGCGGTGACCAGGGTCAGGGACTGGGCGAGTTGGATGGTGAGCAGGCCGAAGAAGCAGCGCCACCACCAGCGGGCGATGCCGTCGGTCTGCGGCAGGGCGTGGCACATCAGGGCCAGCGGTGCCCCGGCAACCATGATCATGGTCAGAGCGACGCGCACGGCGTAGGTGACCAGGAGCGCTACCAGCATCCCGGCGATGAACACCTGCATGAAGATGATGAAGATGCCGCCGTTGATGGAGCTGAGGATCAGGTTGCGCAGCGTCTTCGCGGCGCTGTCCTCGTCCACGCCCTCCCCGAGCACGGCTCGGGACAGGGCGTTGGCGGTGGCGATGGCCTTGTTGGCGACGAACAGGGACAGGGCCGCGGCCAGGAAGCCCAGGACGATGCGCGGGGCGATCTCCTTGATGGAGTAGTGGGTCTGGACGGACTGGTAGGCCATCACCACGATCCCGGCGATCATGATGAGCATGCCGTAGCAGGCCAGCATGATGTGCCAGGAGTTCGACCACAGCTCGCCGATGCGTGGCAGCTGGTCCAGGGTCGGGGTGGACAGCAGGGTTCTGCCGAGGAGGTCCAGCAGCGGGTTGAGCGCCTTGGTGACCAGACCCTTGAAGAAGACGGTGATAGCGGCGTTGATGCCATCGACGATCCAGCCGACGACACCGCCAGGGTCGCCCCCGTCACCATCGCCGCTGTCCGGCTCTTCGGTCGGCAAGGGAACGGAACTGGCGCCGCTGCTGCTGGGCTGCGGAATGCAGTCCGACCGCGAGGGCCCGCCCGACGGAGAAGCACACGGGTCCTTCTCCGTCGTCGAAGGCGCTGCGGTAGGAACGTGAGGAATCCCTGGCGAAGAGCCCCAGGACGACGAACTCGGCGCCGGGCTGCCGGGTGCGGCTGAGGCGGTACCGGAAGATTCAGGAGAGGGCACGTCGGGCGCTGCCTGCGCACCCGACGCCAGCAGCCAGCCGAACAGCACCCCGATGACCACCACCACGAAGCCCGAACCCAGGGACCGCACCCGGACCACTGGCCGGAGAGGGCCCGCTCCGGAGGCTCTGTCGAGCACACCGTGCCCACGGGCCACGGGCGGAGGGGGTGGCGGGGCGGCGGACATTAGGCACCCACGATCCCTTTGAAGATCTCCACCACCAGCGGCGCCAGAGTGGCCAGCCCATACCCGTAGCCGGCGCTCTTGAACGAGGACTTGGCCTTCTCGACCTCGCCCGGATCGCCTGCGGCCAGGATGTACCGAACGCCCCCGACGGTGAGGAACAGGGTGGCCAGACCTGCCAAGATGCCCATGATCCAGTTGCGGAGGTTGTCCAGGACCGTGTTGATCGACTTGGCCAGCGCCTGCACTCGTACGGGCTCGGCCTGTGCCGCGGATGTCAGCAGGATGGACACCGCGACGATGAGGCTGACGATCAGCAGGAACCGCCCCGCCCACGCGGCCAGGCGTCGTGTGGAGCGTTGCTGGCCACTCTGATCGGCGCGGGCGGTGCGATCGCGCCGGAAGCGGCGGAACAGTGATGATGTCAGGCGCATCGGGGCACCTCCGGAGACGGCATGGACGGTGCGGCGGGTGAACTCCCCCCGCACCCGAGAAGGCCGGTCTTCGGCCGCGGATTGGACAGCGGACCCCGAGCTTTCTGCGCGGTGCCCGGCGCGGCATCATCTGGCAAATTGCTAACGGAGCGTGATGAGCCTGCGCGGAGTTGTCGGGCCGGACGGTCGGGGTCGGCGAGCACGCTGGCGGCCACCGGGTCGTTCGAGTCGGTGTCCCGAGTTTGATCCCGTATGAAGGCGATCAGTCGGCGTTCGGCGCGTCGGCGGGCCTTGTATGCGGCGTCGGTCGTGGTCCGATTCGCGACCGCCCAGCCGGTAATGGAGGACTCCTCCAGTCGGGTTGCGCCGATCAGGTCGGCCTCGGTCCGAGTCAGGACCGACTGGCGGACTGCCTGGGCCAGGACGAGGTCCGGGTGTCCCCACGGGGGCCGGGGCGGAGCGGAATGGAAGCCGTGGGCCACCGGTGTGGGGGCATCGAGGGCTTCGGCCAGGGCGGCGTGCCCGGCACGATAGGCCGCCCATCGCAGCCGCACGAGCACCCGCGGCCGGTCCAGATCGATGTCCGCCAAGGCGCGCAGAAAGCCGGAGAGGACCTCCGCGTGGACATCGAATGGATCGCCGGGATACCGGGCGGCCAGCCACCGGGAGGTGCTAGCGAGGGCGGGCAGGGCCATTCCCGTGCACGCCAGGGTCCAGGTGGCGCCTTCATCCCGGGAGCGCTGCACCAGATGGGTCCACACGGCGTCGCGGGTATGGCGGGGGCAGCGGCGCTGTAGCATGCGGCGCCGCAACTCGTTCAACGGGACCAGGCGGTTTGGTAGACCGGAAAATTTCCGGCCGTCCACCGACAGGGGATCCGGCCCGGTCACCAGCCAGGTAAAGCACTGCTGAGCGGTGTCCAGGGGCAACTGCTGGGCTTGACGGCGGTTCGAGCGACGGGCGTGGCGCCTGCCAGTCATGAAACGCCCTCCTTCGCACAAGGAATGGAAGCGACACCTCCATGAATTCAGGCCGCTGACAAGAAACGGCCAAGACGACAACAAGGCGTTCACTCTTGCACGCCGTCGACATTGCTAAAGAATTCCTAAGCATGGCCTGAAGACGATCACGTGGGGGCAGCTGGGCACGGCATTTGGATGCCCGCCCTTAGTCGCCCCTTAAGCTGCTTTGACCTGCTGATTTATGTGTTTGACAGGTGTCACCTAGTAGCGCGGTAGGCCCATGAGGCCGAGCGTTCCGGGTCCTTCTTTCGACGCAGGTGGTTGGCTCAGAGGCGAAAAATTTCTCGAAGAAAGCACGGAACACTGCCGAGGTGTTGTCTGGGGCCCGGTGAAGAACCGACCTTTCTAGCTGTCGGAATTCTGACGAAGAACCCCGAGAGAGCGTTCGGCTCGGTCGTGACCTTGAGGGGCGGGGGTGAGTTTCGTCCGGCGGTGTCCAAAACCGGCCCGGATCCCGGTCTTTTCTGGTGTCCATGCGGCACTACGGATCTCAGGAGCACGGGTATGACACGCAACCGACGAGCTACCAGGCCACCCCAAGGCGGAGAGGGACGACACCAGGGCGCCCCCTCTGGCCGACGGAACGGCCGAGGTGCCCAGGCCAGTTCGCCCTGGGCCGCACTGTGGGGGCACTGGGCGCGCCCCGGATCGGTCTGGCCGGTCGCATTGGAGCAGGGCCACCCGGACGCAGACGCCCTCCCCGGGTGGCTTCTGGGCGCCATCGTCAAGATCGTCGCCCTCTACAGCGAAGCCGGGCAGCGGGTGTTGCTCCTCGCCCCGCCCACCCGCCACGGTGAATCCACGGCTGATCCAGAACTCCCTCCAGACCCGCCTGAGTCAGGTCCCGGTCTGCTGAGCGGACTGACCGACGCGGCCCAGACCGCGGCCCGACTCGGGCGCACCCTCCACGTGCGCACCGCTCTGCCCGCCAAGAGCCGGCTGTCCGATCCCGGACTCATCCACCAGTCGGGGTTCGGACTGTCCCCGCAGCCGCCCGCCCTGACACCGACTCACACCGACTGTCCTCCGGACTCGGGTTCGACCGCAGTCGGTCCGGACCGCTACGCCGTTGTGATCACCTTCGTCGATCCACGAGACCCCGACTGGGTCGACGATGCCCCTTGGCGTAATCTCCTGATGCCGAACGGAACCCTGGCATTCATCACTCACAGTGACCATCAGCAGGGGCGCCTGATCGACCCCAGCAGCCTGCTGACGCACACCGCGCATCGCGCGGGGCTCATCGTCCTTGATCACGTAGTCCTGCTGGAGACCCCTATCCGTCGCAGCGGCCTGACCGCACCATCGCCTCGCGCGGCGACAGCCCTGTTCCCGCAACGTCGGACCGATGCTTCGGAGGCGCCCCACATGCGCATCCACTCTGACCTGTACCTGTTCGCACGTCCCCGGGCTGAGGCAGACGGCGAAGCCGGGGAGGTGTGCTGATGGCTGACCAGTTTCCGCCGCTGTGCTGGGTAGGCCCGCGGCTCTCGGTGTGGAGCACCGGGCAGGACGATGCGTCCCTCCAACTCACGCGCGGTCCCTACGCGCCTGCCACGGTCCAGGACACCGCCCGCATGCCTCCGGCCATCGCCGCTTACGCCATCGCTACGTATACCCGCCCCGGCGACACCGTGCTCGACCCCGACTGCGGCGTCGGCACGGTCTTGGTTGAGGCCCTGTGCGCCGGACGACATGCCATCGGGATCACCCGCCACCACCGGTGGCGGGCCATCGCCCGGGCCAACGTCACCGCCGCCAAACGTGATGGCGCTGTGCCGGATGGAATGGTGCTCGAGAGTCCACCCGACGCCGCTGCTACGCGCCACGCCGGATTGGCTGGTCACAGCGACCTGCTCCTGACCACCTGGCGGACCCCTCTGCGCTCCCGTGTGCACCGGGCAGATGAGCTCGATGGGGGCACCGGCACGGCCGCCGGAGAGAGCGCGGCCACTGACCACCTCCGTACGCAACTGGCCCGGTGCCAGCCGCTGCTGCGACCCGCCGCTCATGTGATCGTTGTGGTCCCGCGACGCCGCAGCCGTGATGTTCTGCTCGACCTGCCGGGGCATGTAGTGCGTGCTGGGTGGGCGGTCGGACTGCTGCCGGTGGAGCGGTGCGTCGCGCTGCTGGGTGAACTGCGCGGCTCCCGGCTCGTAGTGCGTGCTTCGGTGGCACAGCGCCGCAGCGTTGCTCGATACGAGCGGGCCCTCGGGCAGCCGGTCATGCTGCCCGCCCACCAGGATGTGCTGATCTTCCAGACTCCGCGGCAGGCCACCGCCGCGGCGTTGGCCGCTCCGCCGCCCGGGCCCAGCCCGCTTCACCGCCCCGAGCAAGTGGCGATCTCGCAGGGGAGGGCCGCAGCGTGATCCTCCCGTACTACACCGACGATTCAGTCACCCTGCACACCGGGGATGCGGTCGAGGTGCTGCGCGACCTCCCGGACGACTGCGCGGACTGCGTGGTCACCTCGCCCCCGTACTGGGGACTGCGCGACTACGGCACCGGCACCTGGACCGGCGGCAACCCCTCGTGTTCCCATTCCACCGGCCGTGGCACCAACGCCACACAGCGCAAGCACCCCAGTCTGGAATATCCCGCGTCCACCGCGCACCGGGGCGGCGATCCTCGCACCTGCCTACGATGCGGAGCCGTCCGCGAAGACCGGCAATACGGTCTGGAAACCACCCCGGAAGACTACGTCGATCACCTGCGGGCCGTCTTCGCCGAATTGCGCCGTGTGGTGGCCGCGACCGGAACGGTATGGCTGAACCTGGGCGACTCCTACAGCTCCACCCCGCCCGGGCACACCGACAACCCCATGGGCAAAAGCACCCTGGACGGTCGTCCCGCTGGCGCGCGGCTGCGGGACGCCGTCCAGCGCGCGGACGTGGACCGCACCGGCGTGATACCCCGGAAGAATCTCTTCGGTATGCCGTGGCGGGTCGCCTTCGCGTTGCAAGCCGACGGGTGGATCCTGCGCAACGCGATCATCTGGCACAAACCCAACGCCATGCCGGAATCGGTGCGGGATCGGCTGTCCAACCGCTACGAGATGCTGTTCCTCCTGGTGCAGCAGCCCCGCTACTTCTTCGACCTGGACCCGATCCGCGAACCACTCGCCCGGCCCGAAGCGCTCGGAGAAGGCATCGTGATCGGCGGGGCGAACAAGGGCCGCCGCGGCGGTATCGACGCCACCGCCCGCCGCCGCGGCAGCAGCACTTACGGACATGGCAAATACACCGACACAAGCCCCTTCCCCGGAGTCCCGCCTGGCGCCGCGTTGCGCCCCACCGGACGACAGCACACCGCTGCCCATCGGAAGGGGAAGAACCCGGGCGATGTATGGACGCTGGCCACTCGTCCGCTCCGAGCTGCACACTTCGCCACCTTTCCCATCGATATTCCGCTGCGGTGCATCGCTGCCGGATGCCCGCCCGGCGGGCAGGTGCTGGACCCGTTCAGCGGCGCCGCGACCACCGGACTGGCCGCACGCCAACTGGAACGTTCCTATCTCGGCATCGACCTCCGAACCACCTTCCACGACATCGGCCTGGACCGGCTTGGGTTGCCACGACCTGACCGCGATCCCCACGATCAGAGGGCAGCATGAACCGGCATCACCGCACTGTCGGCGCCCCACAGACACAGAGCGCCGCAGGATCCGTGGGCGCCGAATACGCCCCGGCAGCGACTGCCAAGCACCCCTGTCGCGGTGTCACCCTGCTGACTGGTGAGGCAGCCGAGGTCCTGAGGACTCTGCCCGCTGCTTCGGCGGACTGCGTCGTGACCTCCCCGCCGTACTGGCGGCTGCGCGACTACGAGACCGGCATCTGGACCGGAGGCAGCCCGCTCTGCGCCCACCCCGACGCTCCCGCCGCGAACAGCACCCCCGATCCGGCGAACAAAGCACACCATTGTCGGCGCTGCGGAGCTCGGTGGACCGATGAGCAGTACGGGCTGGAGCCCACGCCAGATCTGTATGTCAAGCACCTGCGGCAGGTATTCGCCGAACTGCGACGCGTCCTCGCACCAACGGGGACGGCCTGGCTCAACCTCGGCGACAGCTACGCCGCCAACAGCGACGGCTACTGGTGTACGCGTCCCGGCCAGTACCGCCAGCCCAGGATCCGGGCCACAGCCGACCTGCCGCACGAGAATCTGCTCGGCATGCCCTGGCGGGTGGCCCTCGCGTTACAGGCTGACGGGTGGATCCTGCGCAACGCGATCATCTGGCACAAGGCCAACGCGGCCCCCTTCCCCGTCCGCGACCGCCTCAGCTGCCACTACGAGTGGCTGTTCCTGCTGGTGAAACAGCCCCGGTACCACTTCGACCTTGATCCGATCCGCCAGGCCTACACCGGCGACCGATCCCTGCCCCGGCGCGCACACCGCTCCGCCACCAAGCCCCACACCGCCCGCGGCATCTGGCCCCCACCCCACGACTCCGGCCAAGACGGCATGCCCCGCGGACGCAACCCCGGCGACGTGTGGACGATCCCGGTAACCCCGCGACACCAGGCCGAACATCCTGCCGCCTTCCCCCTGGAACTCCCGCTGCGCTGCATCGCCGCCGGATGCCCACCCCACAGGGCCGTGCTCGACCCCTTCAGCGGCACCGGCACCACCGGGCAGGCCGCACGCCAATTGGGCCGCTCCTATCTCGGAATCGACCTTAACCCGGCCTTCCACACCGTCGCCGCAGCGCGACTACAGCGCATGACGCGACAACTTGCCGACACAGAAGATCCCGTCGACGAGCAACCGGAGTCAGCGTGAAACCGGCCGTTCCCCCTGTGGGTGCCGACCGCATTTCGTGTATCCAATCGGGGCCTCCATTTTTGTCCGGCCGGCGATACACTCCCAGGCCCGGCGTTGGGTCTGGCCAGATGTTTTGGGACTGCTCCGCCCCTGCGACGGACGGGTGCCAAATCTATGGAGAGGAGGTGGGGAAGGCCACACATGGTCCTTGCCCGGATGCGG
Organism: Streptomyces yongxingensis; assembly: GCF_055597465.1. Classification (NCBI taxonomy): domain Bacteria; kingdom Bacillati; phylum Actinomycetota; class Actinomycetes; order Kitasatosporales; family Streptomycetaceae; genus Streptomyces; species Streptomyces yongxingensis. The sequence goes on along the minus strand of NZ_CM145717.1, from coordinate 4,701,233 downwards.
AACGACGGGTGGGCATACCAGTGGGCTGTGCCCTCTCAGAAGCTGGGGTTTGCCCGCCTCTCCAGACAGTCACCCGTCACCGAATCAGCAGACGACACTCCTCGCTCTCGGCACTACTTCTCAGTGGCGTTGCGGGTGGTAGGTGCGGGATCACATCGCTCACTTCGCCATTTTTGTCTTGTCTCACCGGACTTGCCGTCCCTCACTGGGCTCGAGCCGATTGCCGCACACGGGTGGTCGACCGGGGGAGGCATAGCCGTGATTGACGATGCTGACCGGTCGGCGGAACACGCCCACCCCCCAGGGAGCCCTGAGTCTCTCCCGATGGAGTTTGAGGTCCGTTGCGTCGAGGGCGAGGAAGGCAGGCGGCTTCAACTGGAGCAGGCCCAGGTGATACGTGAGGTGGTGGAATGGGTAGTCCAGAGGCGATCCGGGCCTGGGCGGAAGAACGACGCCTAAACCGCAGCGCGCACTCCAGTGACCTCAGCGGAGACGTCCCGGAGGAGCCACGGCTGGTGCGGTTGGCCTTCGCTGGCCGCACATCCACCCGTGATAGGCAAGACCCCACACTGTCTGTGCCTCGCCAACTGCGGGCCTGCCAGGGAGCACTGCCCGAGGATGCGGTGATCGTCGCCCATTTCTACGACGTGGAGTCTGGGCGCACCGCACTTTCTGAACGCGGCCGCGGGAGTGCACACGAGCAGTTCCGAATCCCCGTTCCCAGGGACGGAGGTATCCAAGACCTACTGGATGAGTCCGAACGCCCGGACCGCCGCTTCGACGCAGTGATCTGCGACGCGATCGATCGAATTGCTCGGAACACCTATTTCGGCACCAAGATCGAGTACAAGCTGGAACAAGCTGGTGTTCCTTTGCTCGCTGCCGATGAACCGATCTACCTGGACGCCAGCGCCCGTAAGGCCAAAGCCGCCACCCAGGTCCTCACCCGCAGGGTTAAACAGGGCGTGGCCGAGTGGTACGTCACCGAAATGCTGGAGAAGTCCTGGGCAGGCTCCGAGATTCACACCGAGCACGGTTACAACATAGGAAAGCCCTGCTATGGATACCGCGCCCACCACGTACCACACCCGGTGCCCGCCAAGCGAGCCAAGGGGGTTAAAAAGACCCTGCTGGAGCCCCATCCCATTGAAAGCTCGGTCGTCACGAAGATGTTCACCTGGCGCGTTGTCGAGCACTTGGGCTATCAGTCGATCGCTGACCGCCTGAATCTGGACCTCGCCACCAACCCGCCCCCGACACCGGTCGACATAAGCCGAGCGGTGGGCTACTGGACGTACTCCAGTGTTCGCGACGTCCTCACCAATCCCAAATGCACCGGTCACATGGTATGGAACCGGCGTGCCCGTAAAGGCAAAGGCAAGAACCGGATCAACGCCGTCGAGGATTGGGTGTGGTCTCCCGAGCCGGTTCACGAGGTCCTGGTGGACCTGGAGACTTTCGTCCAGGCCCAACGGATCGCCGACCGCCGCGAACGCTCCCGCACCGCATCGGGGGCGAATAAACACCCCCAGACCAAGCGGACCTACCAGTTGCGTGGCTATGTGTTCTGCACCCTGTGTGGGCGTCGCATGTACGGAAAGACTAGGAAGAACATCGGTTACTACGTGTGTGCACCCAAGAAGCAATATCGACCGGAAGGCCACCCGCCGAGCGTCTGGGTGAGGGAGGACTCCCTCGTCGACGGCCTCACCGAATACCTGTCCGCCCAGGTATTCGGACAGTACCGATATTCCCTGCTCGATGCTCATCTCAAGACCATCGATGATGCCCAGCGGCACGAGCGAGAGGAACGTATCAAGACGCTACGCCAAGCCGTCTCAGACACTGAGACCAAGCGCAAGCGCCTGGTCCGCAACCTGGAACAGATCGACGAGCCAGACGAAGACCTCATCCGCGATGTGAACGAACGCCGTGCCGAGCTGCGTGCTCACCGGGACGACCTGGAACGCCAGCTCGAAGAGCTTGAGAACGAGGTTCACGCAGCGCCGAACCCCGCGCTCCTCAGCCGTCTGCCGATCTCTCCGATCGACCTGGCGGCGCTCCCCGACGAGCTCTCGCGGCGGCTTTTCGAATCTCTCTGCCTGGAACTGCGCTACGACGAAACCAACAACGTGGCCACCTGTTGCATCACCCTGACCGGTGAGACCATCGATGCCGTAGCTAGGGCCAGCGCTGAGGCAACGGTCACCCCGCTGGAACGTGGCAAGACGATCAAAAGCAGCAAGGAGCCCACGATGAAGACAGAGGATGACGCCCTCCGGCGTCATCCTTCTGTGTGGTGCCCCCGGCAGGATTCGAACCTGCGACACCCGCTTTAGGAGAGCGGTGCTCTATCCCCTGAGCTACGGAGGCCCGGCGTCAGGGCGGCATGGTGGTGCCGCCGCGGCGCGCCGTCACAGTGTAGCGGGTTGGGTACGGGGACGTTCGGGTGCTCCGGGGTGGTGGGCCCGGGTTCCCTCCTCGGGTCGGGGCGCCCCGGCCCGAGGAGGGAACCCGGGCCTCGTGGTCCCATCGGGTGGCTCAGGCGCCCGTCCCCAGTCCCGCGATCGGGTTCTTCAGCGTGCCGATCAGCTGGAGGGCACCGGCCGGGTCCTGGAGGTCCACCATTTCGCGGTTGTTGCGGAGCTGGAGGCGGTTGAGGCAGGAGAGGGCGAAGTCCTCGGCGAACATGTCGTACTGGGCGAATTTGTCCGCGAGGTGGGGGGCCGAGCGCTGGTAGGCGAGGACGCAGTCGGCGACCGTCCGCCAGAAGGTGTCTTCCTCCAGGAGGCCCTCGCTGACGAGGATGCCGTTGAGGAAGCGGAGGAAGCAGTCGAAGACGTCCGTGAAGATCGAGAGGAGTTTCTTGTCCTCGGGGACGTCGACACGGATGCGTTCCACGGTCGGGGGGAGGACCGCGGTGGGGTCCATGACCGCGATCTCCTCGGCGATGTCCTTGAAGATCACGCGCTGGACCGCGCCGTCCTCGATCACCAGGATGACGTTCTCGCCGTGCGGCATGAAGACCAGGTCGTAGGCGTAGAAGCTGTGCAGCACCGGGGTGAGGTAGGCGTCCAGGTAGCGGCGCAGCCACGCGGCGGGGGTGAGGCCGGACTCCTCGATGAGGGCGCTGACGAAGGACGCTCCGTCGGGGTCGGTGTGGAGGAGGGACGCCATCGTGGCCAGGCGCTGGCCGGGTTCCAGGGACGGGACGGGGCTCTCGCGCCACAGGGCCGCCAGCATCTTGCGGTACGGCGAGCCCTTCGCCGTGGCCGTCTCGTACTGGCGGTGGTGGTAGCCGATCGCGGCTCGTTCTCGGATGATGGAGAAGCCCTTCGACCGGAAGGTCTCGTCCGAGGCGATCAGATGTGCCAGCCAGTCGTTGATGGCCGGCGTCGCCTCCATGTACGCCGCCGACAGGCCCCGCATGAAGCCCATGTTCAGCACTGACAGCGCGGTCTTCACATAGTGCTTGGACGGGTCGCTCATGTTGAAGAACGTCCGGATCGACTGCTGGGCCAGGTACTCGTCGTCGCCGGAGCCCAGGTACACGAGGTGCTGCCGGGCGACCTCGGCGGCGAAGCTGACCGACAGCTTGTTCCACCACTGCCAGGGGTGCACCGGCAGCAGGTGGTAGTCGGCCGGGTCCAGGCCGAGGTCGGTGAGGGTCTGCGCGAAGCGGGCCCGGGTTTCCTCGCTCAGTTCGGAGTGGATCAGGGCGTCGTAGTCCAGGTCCGCGGAGGACGTGAAGGTGGAGCGGTCGCGGCGGGCGGCGAGCCAGATCAGGTGGACGGGGCTCGCGGTCTCGGGGGCGTACGAGAGGTATTCGTGGATGCCGAAGCCGAGGCGGCCGTTGTTGGCGACGAAGCAGGGGTGGCCCTCGGTCATCCCCGTCTCGATCTCCTGGAAGCCGGATTTGGCCAGCTGGGCGGCGGCCACCGGCTCGCCGGCCAGTTTGAAGGCCGTGCCGGAGAGGGTGGAGCTGATCTCCTCGAGGTAGACGGGGAGGATGTCCTCGCTCAGGCCGAGCCGCTCGCGCAGCTCGATGAAGAAGTCCAGTGCGTCCAAGGGGAGTTCGGTGCCGGTCCGGTCGTGGCGGGTGATGCTGTCCGGCTCGACCAGCCAGTGGTCCAGGGAGAGGACACGGGCGGCGAAGCGGTAGGTCACCGCCCCGTCGTCGCTGGTCACGGCGTAGCGGCCGTCGGGGCCGAGCTCGGGGGCGAGCAGGCGCTCGTGGGTGAACTCGGCGAGGGCCTTGCGGATGAGGAGGCGGCCCGCCCGGTCCCACAGGTCGGGGGTGAGGTGGGCGACGGCGTCGCGGGGGCTCATCGGGTCACTCCTTGGGCGTCGCGGGCGGTCCGGTCGGTCCGTGCGGCATCGGCGGCGAGGGCGGTGCGCGCGGTCTCGAACCGCGCGCGGGTGCAGATGCTGAGGTAGGCGTCCTTCTCGGGTTTGGCGAGCCGCTCGACGATCTCGAAGCCGACGGCCGCGTTGAGCGCGTGCACCGCGTCGTTGCCCACATCGGGCTCGACCACGACGCGCCGGACGGCCGGATCGGAGAAGCAGAACTCCATGACGGCGGTGATCACGGCGAGGGTGAAGCCGTGCACCGGAGTGTCGGTCGGCGCGCACAGGAAGTGCATGCCGACGTCGCCGGGCCGGGACGGGTAGAGACCGGCGAGCTCCACCCGCGACGGGTCGTACCGCTCGGCCAGGAACGCCGGACGCCCCTCGTGCAGGCCGATGAACGCGTCATGGTGCGGATGCTCGTGGATCCTGCGGTACTCGGCGGCGACCTCCGCCTCGTCCGCCTCCCGCATCATCCAGAACGACGCCTTGGGGTGGGTCACCCAGCCGTGCAGCAGCGCGGCGTCGGCCGCCGGGTCCAGGGCGCGCAGGGCGAAGGTGCCCAGGCGCGCGTCGGTGTGCCGGAAAAGCAGCGAGGATGTCATGACACGGCTTCTTCCGGCGCGCCGAACTCCTGGAAGGCGATGGACTTCTCCACCGGATAGTGCTCCCGCCCCAGCAGCTCACGGATGATCCACGAGTTGCGGTACGGGCCCATGCCCAGGTCCGGGGAGGTCAGGCTGTGGGCGTGGGTGGCGCCGTTCTGGAGGAAGATGCCGCGTCCGGTGGTGTCGATGCTGTAGTTGCGGGCGACGTCGAAGCGGCCGTGCCGGTCCCAGCGGATGCGGTCGCGCACCGGGTCCAGGAAGGCGGGCACCTGGTAGCGGTAGCCGGTGGCCAGGACGAGCCCCTGGGTGGTGAGCGAGAAGTCCCGCTCCTGCTCGGTATGGCGCAGCCCCAGGGTGTACGTGGCGGACTGCTCGTCGTACGCCGCGTCGGTGAGCGCGGTGTTGGTCAGCAGCCGCGTGGGCACCGGGCCGCTCACGCTCTTCTGGTACAGGAGGTCGAAGATGCCGTTGATGAGGTCGGCGTCGATCCCCTTGAACAGGCCCTTCTGCTCGCCCTCCAGCCGGTAGCGGGTGTCCTCGGGGAGCGCGTGGAAGTAGTCCACGTACTCGGGCGAGGTCATCTCCAGGGTGAGTTTGGTGTACTCCAGCGGGAAGAAGCGCGGGGAGCGGGTCACCCAGTTCAGCCGGTAGCCGTGAGTGTCGATGTCGGCGAGCAGGTCCTGGTAGATCTCGGCGGCGCTCTGGCCGCTGCCGACGACGGTGATGGACTCCTTGGACTGGAGCGCCTGCTTGTTCTCCAGGTAGTCCGTGTTGTGCAGCAGATCGCCGCCCAGGCCCCGGCACACCTCGGGCAGATACGGCGGGGTGCCGGTGCCCAGCACCAGACGGCGGGCGCGGTGCGTGGTGGTCTCGCCGCTTGCGGGACGCAGGGCGCGCACCGTGTAGAGGCCGTCGGCCTCGTCGTACTCGACGCTCATCACCTGGTGGCCGAAGCGGACGGACGGGAGTTTCGCGGCGGCCCAGCGGCAGTAGTCGTTGTACTCGGCGCGCAGCGGATAGAAGATCTCGCGGATGTAGAAGGAGTACAGCCGCCCCGATTCCTTGAGGTAGTTGAGGAAGGAGTACGGGGAGGTGGGGTCGGCCAGGGTCACCAGGTCGGCCATGAACGGGGTCTGGAGGGTGACGCCGTCCAGCAGCATGCCCGGATGCCAGTCGAAGTCGGGCTTGCTCTCCAGGAAGAGTCCGTCGAGTTCGTCGATCGGCTCGGTGAGGCAGGCAAGGCCCAGGTTGTAGGGGCCGAGCCCGACCGCGATGAAGTCGTGGGTGTGCGGGGTGGGCACGAGGGTCTCCGGCGGGTGAAGGGGCTCAACTGGCGCGCGAGTGGCGGGCGCCGGTGAGCTCGGGCTCGATGTGGAGGGCCAGGTACTGACCGGCGTGTTCGGCCAGCAGGTCGAGGACATACGCGATGTCGCTCAGCGAGGTCTCCGGGTTGAGCAGGGTGAACTTGAGGTGGTGACGGCCGTCGACGACCGTTCCGGCGACGACCGCCGCACCGGAGGCGGCCAGCGCCTCCCGGGCGTGCAGATTGGCGCGGTCGACGAGGTCCGGGTCGTACGGCCCGTCGGACGGCGGCACGTAGCGGAAGACCAGCGTGGACAGCTGGGGCTCGGTGACCACCTCGTAGCGCGGATCGGTGTCGAGCAGGGCCCATGCCTCGGCGGCCCGCTCCACCACCTCGTCGAAGAGCGCCCCGATGGCGTCCGCGCCCATGATCCGCAGCGTCAGCCACAGTTTGAGCGCGTCGAAGCGGCGGGTGGTCTGGATGGACTTGTCCACCTGGTTGGGGATCAGCTTGCGGGCGCTGTGCTCGGGGTTGAGATAGTCCGCGTGGTACGTGGCATGGCTGAGCGTGGCGCGGTCGCGGACCAGGACGGCGCTGGAGCTGACCGGCTGGAAGAAGGACTTGTGGTAGTCCACGGTCACCGAGTCGGCGCGCTCGATGCCGTCCAGGAGGTGGCGGCGGGTCGGGGAGGCCAGCAGTCCGCAGCCGTACGCGGCGTCCACGTGCAGCCAGGTGCCGTGCCGGGCGCACAGCTCGGCGATCTCGGGCAGCGGGTCGATGGAGCCGAAGTCGGTGGTGCCGGCGGTGGCCACGACGGCCATGACGATCAGGCCCTCGCGACGGCAGCGGTCCAGCTCATGGGCGAGGGAGACGGTCCGCATCCGGCGGTCCTGGTCGCAGGGGACCGGGATGACGGCCTCGTAGCCGAGCCCCAGGATGGCGGCGGCCTTCTGGATGGAGAAGTGGCTGACCTGGGAGGTGAGGATGCGCAGCCGGGGCAGGATCGCGGATTTGGCGATCGTCCCGCCGGCGGCGGTGGCCTCCTTCTCGACCAGGGCGCACGCCTCGTCGCGGGCGAGCAGCATCGCCTGGAGATTGGACTGGGTGCCGCCGCTGGTGAAGATGCCGTCCGCGGCCTCGCCGAGGCCGATGCGCTCGGCGGTCCAGTCGATCAGCCGGCGCTCGATCAGGGTGCCGCCGGCGCTCTGGTCCCAGGTGTCGAGCGAGGAGTTGACGGCGGAGAGGACGGCCTCGCCCAGCAGCGCGGGGATCACCACGGGGCAGTTGAGGTGGGCCAGGTAGCGCGGGTGGTGGAAGTAGACGGCGTCCTTGAGGTAGACGCTCTCCAGCTCCTGGAGCGCGGCGTCCGCGTCGCCGAGCGGGCGCTCCAGGTCGATTCCGGAGATCTCGGGGGCGAGCTCGGCGGGGGTGATGCCGGTGAAGGGGCGCTCGGCGCGGGCGACGGTGGCGGCCACCAGGCCGACGCCGTCGGTCACGGAGCGCCGATAGCGTTCCGCCGTACGGCCGTTGAAGAGGTGGGCCCTGCCATCCGCCGCCCCGGGTATCGGCTCCGGCGACGGGTCCTCAGCGGTCTGCGCGAGGAAACTCACGGTCTGTCCCTTCTGGAAACGGGCATGCGGGCGTGCGGAGGGCGCGGGCATGCGGCTGGGTGGGGGAGAGGGCGGCCCGCGGCCGGACGGCCTGGTGGGCGTGCGGGGGCGCTGGACGTGACGGCAGGGCGTGCGGGGGCGCGCCGAGCGGTCGGCCGCCTGGCGTCCAGCGGTCGGTCCTCCGCGGTCCTGTTGAAGGATTCAGTTGTGCGACGCCGCGGTGGTTTCAGCCGTGGGTCGCGGCGAGGGTCGCGGCGAGGGTCGCGGCTGTGGGGATGGCGAGCGGGTACGGCGACGGGGGTCAGCCGTCGGTCGCGGGGCCGGTGCCCGACACGGCCTCCTCGACGAGCTGCTCCTCACAGGCGCCCAGGCGCCAGTAGCCGGTGAAGGTGACCGCCTTACGGTCGAAGCCGCGCTCGCGCACCAGGTGGCGGCGCAGCTCCTTGACCGTCCCGGCCTCGCCCGCGATCCAGGCGTACGGCGTGCCGTGGGGCAGCTCGGCGGCGCCCACCGCGTTCAGCAGCGGGACGGAGCGCGGGGTGCCGGGGGCCACGGCGTCCCGGACCAGCCAGGTGATCTCGGCCTTCGCCTCGGTGCGCAGCTCCTGGATGTCCTCGGCGTGCTGGATCTCGAGCCACACCTTGACGGGGAAGTCGGCGGGCAGCCATTCGAGGATGCCCGCGATGGCGGGCAGCGCGGTCTCGTCGCCGGTGATCAGCGCCCAGTCGGTCCTGGACGGCGGCCGGAAGTCCACCCCGCCGTTGTCCTCCACCACCGGGCCCAGCAGGGTGACGCGGTCGCCGGCCTCGGCGCGCGCGGCCCAGCGGGCGGCCGGGCCGCTGTCGTGGTGCAGCGCGAAGTCCACGTCGATCTCGTCGGGGTCGCGGCGCTGCCGGCGCACCGTGTACGAGCGCATGATGCCGCGTTCGGCCGGGTCCATCGCCCGCCAGGCGGTGAACCAGCCCTCCCCGGCCTCGACCGGCACCACCGGGGCGGTCTGGCCGGGGTGCGGCAGGAAGAGTTTGAAGCGCTGGTCGCGGCCTCCGCTGGTGAAGTCCTTCAGACAGGCGCCGCCGAAGGTGACCCGCGCCATGGACGGTCCGAGCGAGCGGGTCCGTACGACCCGCGCGTCGAAGAACCGGAACGGAACGGCGGTGGTGGTGGCGGTTTTGGTGGCTGCGGTGGTCATGGGAGAGGGTCTTCCGTTCGCTTGCCGTGGGGGGCCGGGGCCAGCCGGTCGACTGGCCGTCAGCTCACCTTCTTCGCGTCCTGGATGGCCTTGGTGAGGGATTCGACGAGCGGGGCGGCGCCGGCGTACGAGAAGCGCGGCTCGCTGCTCCAGGGGGCGATCTGACCGGCCTTGACCGCGGGCAGCTTGGACCAGGTCGGCTTGGAGGTCAGGGCCCCCGGCTGGAGGGTCGCGGTGCGGTTGTCGAGGAAGAGCACATCGGCGTCGTACTTGTCGGCGTTCTCCCAGCTCAGGCTCTCGAAGTAGCCGCCCTTGTCAGGCTTTTCGGGGACGACGAAGTCGACGCCGAGCTCGCTGAAGTAGATCAGGTCGGCATTGATCTTCGGGTTGGAGACATAGAAGAGATCGGCGCTGGCGGAGCAGGCCATGACCTTGATCCTGTGCGATTTGACGGTTTTGCGCAGGGTCTCGGCGGCCTTCTCGAACCGCGCCTTGGCGTCGGTGACCTTCTTGGCCTTCGGATCGGCGCCGAGCGCCTCGGCCAGCGCGGCGTAGCGCTTGATGGGCTCGAGCATGGAGATCCGGCCGGTGGTGATGGCGGCGCTGGGGGCCAGCGAGAGGATCTTCTTCTTGCTGTCGTCCGGGATGTAGAAGAGCGCGCCCGGGTCGTACATGTTGGTGATCAGCAGATCGGGGCTGAGCGAGGCGTACTTCTCGACGTTGAACTGGCCCCAGGTGTTGCCCAGGGACGTGGCCTGGTCGACGGGGAAGTCGCCCGCCTGGACGTCGGGTTTGCCGTTCTTCAGCGTGGTCGGGCCGAAGACACCCGTGATCTGCTTCTCGATGCCGAAGTCGTAGAGCGCGGCCGCCGCGGCGATGTAGGCGACGATGTGCTGCGGCCGGCCGTCGAGGCTGATCTTCTTCTTGCGGTCATCGGTGAACGACCAGGAGCCGCCGCCGTCGTCGCCGCCGGAGCCCGAACCGCCCTTGTCTCCGCAGGCGGTGACCAGGGCTCCGAGCCCGAGGGCGCCGCCCGCGGTGAGCAGACCGCGACGGGAGAGGGGGAGTGCTCTGGCCTGGCGCATGATGGTGCTCTCTCTCGATGCGTACGGGGACGTGGTCACGGGACGGCAACCCGAGGACGTAGTTAGGTTAGCCTAACCAACCTGTTTGTCCAGTGGGCGGGGTCGTTCCGAACCTCACATCGAGGGGCTCATACGGCCGTTCAGGGCGGATTCACAGGTCCAGCACCAATCGCCGGCCACGGCAGCGCGAGACGCAGATCATCATCGTCTCGCCCGAGGCCCGCTCCTCGTCGGTGAGTACGGAGTCGTGGTGGTCCACCTCCCCCTCGACGACATCCGTCTCACACGTCCCACAAGTGCCCTCCTCGCAGGAGTACAAAACCGGTACCCCCGCCGCCTCGACCGTGCGCAGCACACTGCGCTCCGGCTCCACGGTGAGCGTCAGACCCGAGCGGGTGAGCACCAACTCGAAGGCCCGGCTTCCCGGTTCGGCGTCCGCGTCGTCCGTACGGGGCTGGAAGCGCTCGGTGCGCAGGGACCCCTCCGGCCAGTCGCGGCACGCCTCCTCGACGGCCTGGAGCAGCGGCTCGGGGCCGCAGCAGTAGACCAGGGTGCCGGGACCGGCCGGGGCGGTGAGATACGGCGCCAGGTCGAGCAGCCCCTCCTCGTCCTGCGGCACCAGGCGCACCTTGTCGCCGTAGGCGGAGGCGAGCCGGTCCGCGAAGGCCATCGATCCACGGGTGCGCCCGCCGTAGAGCAGCCGCCAGTCGGCGCCCGCGGCCTCGGCGGCCGCCGTCATGGGGAGGAGCGGCGTGATGCCGATGCCGCCCGCGATGAACAGATAACGGGCCGCCGGGCGCAGCGCGAAGTGGTTGCGCGGCCCGCGCACCCGCACCGTGCTGCCCTCGGTGAGGGCGTCGTGCACCCGGGCGGAGCCGCCGCGCCCGGCGGGGGCGCGGAGCACCGCGATCCGCCAGGAGGCGCGGTCGGCGGGGTCGCCGCACAGCGAGTACTGCCGGGTCAGGCCCGCGTCGAGGACGAGGTCGAGATGGGCGCCGGGCTCCCAGGCGGGGAGGTCACGGCCCGCCGGGTGGCGCAGCGTCAGCGCCACCACGTCCGAGGCCACCTCCTCCCTGCGGGCCACCAGCAGGGTGTCCTCGTACTCGCCGCCGGGGTTCATGAACGGGGCTCCTTCCGGTGGCCGGTGGGCTGGTGTTCGGAGGGATCTGCGGGATGGTGCCCGGCGGGGTAGTGCCCGGTGGGATGGTGCCCGGTGGGATGGGCGAGCATCCACTGCCACAGCTCGACCGGGTCCTCCGCGGTGCGCTCGGCGCCGCAGTGGCAGACCCCGTGCAGCACATCGGTGCCGGGCAGCCAGTCGATCCGGTACACCTCCGCCGTGGGCGTGCCGCTCGCCCACCCGTCGCCCGCCGCCCACCCGTCGCCCGCCGCCACCTTCAACGGAGGCGCCGCGCGCTGCTCGCGCCTCATTTCGCGGCCACCACGGGCGCGGTCTTCTCCCCTTCGGCGGCGAGGCGGGCGAGGATGCGGCGCGCGGCGAGACCGCCGGTGTCGATGTTGATGCTGAGCTCCTGATAGCCCTCGCGCTCGGTGTCCAGCGCCTTCTGGAGCACGTTCAGCGCCGCCACGTCCTGGAGCACCACGGTCCGGTTGAGGTCGTGGAGGAAGGTGGAGACCTCCTCGTCGTCCTGCGCGAAGTCCCGTGAGACGGCCCAGAAGTCGTACACATGGCGGTCGGTGGACGGGGTGATGGCGTAGGTGATCTCCACGTGGAAGGCGTTGGGATCGGAGCCGTCCGGCTCCGGGAGCACCCCGACCGGGGCGATCCGGCTGTGCAGCAGATACAGACAGGGCGCGTGGTACTCGATGTCCTGCCAGCGGGTGATGCGGCCCTCGATGCCGGTGGAGCGGGCGTAGAAGGGCGGGCACTCGGCGTCGTCCATGTGCCGGCTGACCCGGACGACGCCCGCGCCCTCGTCGACCTCCGTGGTGATCGGGGTCTCGGCGACCTCGGGGGTGCCGATGTAGCCGCCGTGCAGATACGTCTCGTGGGACAGGTCCAGCAGATTGTCCACGAGCAGGCCGTAGTCGGCGTCGATCGGCTCCATGCCGCCCACCGTCCTCCAGCGCGGATCGGCCAGCCAGGGAGCGCGCGGCACCGCGCCGGGGTCGGCGAGCGCCGGGTCCCCGATCCACACCCACACCAGCGAGTCCTGCTCGACGACGGGGTAGGAACGGACCCGGGCGGTGCGCGGGACGCGCTTCTGGCCCGGTACGAACACACAGGTGCCACCGGTGTCGTAGGTGAAGCCGTGGTAGCCGCAGACGACCGTGTCGCCGTCGAGACGGCCGACGGTGAGCGGATAGCGGCGGTGCACACAGCGGTCGGCGAGCGCGATGACCTTGTCGTCGGACTCGGCGCGGTAGAAGGCGATGGGCTCGTTGAGGATGGTGCGCCCCAGCAGCTCGCGGCCGATTTCGCGGCCGTAGGCGGCGACGTACCACTGGTTTTTCGCGAAGGCGGTCATGCGTGCCAGCGTGGTGACGCCCGTCACGCACGGGCAACGGCCCTTCCACTGAGTGGAAGGGCCGCGCGGGGAGGTGTGCCGCGGTGGACCGCCGGCGGTGTGCTGCCGGTGGACCACCGGGCGGGTCAGCCGCCGAACTGCCAGAAGACGGAGTGATTCAGCGTCAGGAGGACGATCAGCAGGACCACATCGGCGATGCCGAGGGTGAGTCCGAGCAGCGCCCGGCCCCTGCGGCGGGTGTCCCGGGCGATCGCGAGCGTCCCCAGGACGATCGCACAGGGCCCGAAGACCGCGTTGAACAGCAACAGACCGATCAGACCGAGCACGAAGGAGGCGACGGCCATGCCGTCGGCGTCCCGGCGCGCCCGGACCGGTGAGGTGCGGGACGGTGCGGTGAGTGCCATGGGTCTCAGCTCCCCTTGTGTCCGGTGCGTTCGCGGATGAAGAAGATCAGCAGCCAGGCGCCGATGGCGCCCGCGGCGGCGAGGAACAGGGGGAGCGGGGTGTGCGCCGCCGCCCCCAGAAGAACCCCCATCAGGGCGAGTGCCGCGACGATGAAGAGCATGTGTGCCTCTCTCGAAGTGACGATCCGGATGCGGTTGGCGTGCGGATGGTAATTGTTCGGTGAACAGTTGGAATCACAACTGTTCACTGAGTTCTAGAGTACCCCGCCGAGCCCTGGAAAAATTCAGCGAACGGCTGTTTACTGAATGATATGAGTCACACGCCCGGGGTCCGGCAGGCCCAGAAGGAGAAGACCCGGCGCGCGCTGATGGACGCGGCGTTGCGGCTGCTGGAGGACCAGAGCCTGAGCAGTCTGGGGCTGCGCGAGGTCACGCGGGCGGTGGGGGTGGCGCCGGCCGCGTTCTACCGGCACTTCCGGGATCTGAGCGATCTCGGTGTCGCGCTGGTCGAGGAGTGCCTGGGCAGCCTGCACCACATGATCGGCGCGATCCTCGCCGGTCAGGACGGTGACGAGGAGCGGATCGAGGCCACCGTCGACGCGGTCGCCGAGCATGTCCGCGGCTACCCCGCGCACATCCGCTTCATCGCGCGTGAGCGGCATGGCGGGGTGCGGCCCGTGCGCCAGGCCATAGCCGCCGAGCTGGACCGATTCGCGGACGAGGTGGCCACCGTCTTCTGTCCGCGGCTCCCGCCGGACGCCTGGCCGCCGGAAGATGTCCGGATGCTCGCGGAGCTGTATGTGGACCACATGGTGATGACGGCGACGGCGTTCCTGGAGGCGCAGGCCGATCATCCGGAGGCCGCGGACGAGCGGCGGGTGGCCGCCACGGCGCGCAAACAGATGCTGCTGATCAGCCTCGGGCGCCGCCACTGGCCCGACGCGTGATCCGCACGCCGTAGTCGCCGTCCGCGTCCCGGCCGGTGACGCGGACGCGTATCCGTATGCCGTTCGCCGCGGCGTCGAAGGTCTCGCCCGGCGCGTAGGCCGCGTCGCTGAGTCCGGGGTGGACATTGCGCTCCCGGGTGCAGCCGCGGCCGTGGGGGGTGGAGTCCACGATGGTGATGGGGCCGCCGCCGGAGTCGACACCGGTGTCCACCCGGGAGATCAGGACACCGGGCTTGCATATGGCCTCGTCGTTGCCGCCGGTCGCCCGCGCCTCGATGGCGTAGCCGGTGGACGGCGAGACGGGGACGAAGACCAGCTTGGTGCCCTCGGGGCGGCTCAGCGGGGACAGGGTGTGCGCGAAGACCCCGGAGCGGGCGGCACAGGCGATCTGCCGCGGGCCGAGCCAGCCCAGCTTCCACTTGTGCCAGGCCAGCAGGTCGTTGCCGGGGCCCCAGTCCTCGGACATCACGTCCCAGTGGCCGGCCTTGTCGCCGCCGCCCCGGGTGTAGAGGTCGGGCAGCCCGAAGACATGGCCGTTCTCGTGGGGCAGGACGCGGAAGCCGGTGCGGCGCAGCGAGCCGGAGCCGTCGTCCTGGCGGCTGTAGACGAAGGAGACATTGGCCAGCGGAACGCCGTCCGCGGTCGGGGCGTGCTGGTTGTCGGCGTAGGTGACGGACAGCACGGCATGCGCGGCCGGTGGCCCGGCGTTCGGGGTGACCAGGACGTTCACCAGGTCGTAGCGGCGGAAGTCGACCTTGGGGTCGGCGGCCTTGGCGATGTCTGCGACCAGTTTTCGATAGCCCGGGTCGAAGGGGCTGCCGCGCTTGATGCCGTAGGCGCGGAACGGGCGCGGCATCCGCAGCCAGTGGGTGATCGGCATCTCGGGGCGGTAGTCCAGCCGTCCGTACGAACTCCGCGCGAACCACCGGGAGGTCTGGGGGAAGAACTCCTCGAAGCGCTGGCGGGCGGTGCCCTGGCCGCGGACATCGGGGAAGTCGATCATGAGGTTGAGGGCGTGGACGGTGCCGGTGCTGCGGCTGTAGCCGCGGCCGGTGGGTATGCCGTCGGCCATCTGGAGCCCGGGTCCTGAGGCGAGGGCGCACGGCGCGAGCGAGCCGAAGGCCGGTCGGGCGGAGGGTGCCGGGGCCAGCTCGGGGGACGCGGGGGGCTCGGGACGCGGAGCCGCCGCCGGGGCGACCACAGCCACCGTGAGCACGGCGGCGGTGGCGAACGCGCTGCCTCTGCGGGGCCGGCGTATTCGTATGCGGGGGCGGGTGGTCCCAGGCGTCTGATCCATTGCCGACCACGGTGTGACGGCGCGGACCGGGGCGCCCGTGGGGTGCCGCCGAACGGGGGAATGACCTGCTCCGTCCGGGCGGCGTGAGGTGCCGGGCAGGTGTGAGGCAGGTCACCTACGGACGCAGAAATTCCGGGGACTCATTCCCCGTTTAACCGAGTGAACGCATAAACGGGGACTCACTCCCCGGAAAAGTTGAAGCTCGAACGTCAAGGCCGGGCACGGTGTCGCCGCCAAGCCGCCGGAGCACCGGCCACCGGAGAACTACCGTACGCGCGGAAGTCGTACGCAGAAGGGAGTGCTGTCATGGCCGCCGACACGATGACCGCGAAGTCCGCACAGCCCCGGCTGCGCGCGGACGCCCTGCGCAACCGGGAGCGCATTGTCGCGGCCGCCCGAGAGGTGATCGTCGAGTGCGGGGCACACATCCCCCTCGATGAAATCGCTCGACGGGCGGGGGTCGGCAATGCCACGATCTACCGGCACTTCACGGACCGCCGTGAGCTGATCCACCATGTGGCGCTCTCGGTGATGTCCCGTGTCGCCGACCAGGCCGAATCCGCCCTGGCCGAGGAGGTCGACACCTTCTCGGCGCTGCGGCGCTTCGTCCACGCCGCGGCGGACGAGCACATCGGCGCGCTGTGCCTGCTGCTCTCCGACGGCCTCGACAAGGAGCACCCTGATCTCATCGCCACCCGCGACCGTCTGGCGGACGGTGTCGAGGCCCTGATGGGGGCCGCGAAAACCGACGGCAAACTGCGCACCGACATCGGCGTCGGTGACCTGATGGTCGCGCTCAACCAGCTCACCCGGCCGCTGCCCGGCAGCGCCTGTGTGGACTTCGAGCCCTTTGTGCACCGGCATCTGCAACTGTTCCTGGACGGTCTGCAGACCCCGGCGCGCTCGGAACTACCCGGAAAGTCCGTGACCTTGGAGGATCTGCAGCACCGGCCGTGACAGTGACATAAATCGCACCGGCCGATCCCGGAGCACCGCTTATTCCGCGCACGTTCACACGTCTTCCTTACGTGCGTCGTCGCCTCTCGCTACCTCTTGTCCAACGGCCTGTGCCGGTCTGACCTCGACCGGCCCCTTACGTCCTATTTATCCTCTCCGCACCGCTAGGTAGGCCCATCCATGCCTGAAACGGCTCAATTCGTGGATCCCCGGCGCTGGAAAGCGCTGATATTCATCGCCCTCGCCCAGCTGATGGTCGTGCTCGACGCGACCATCGTGAACATCGCGCTGCCCAGCGCCCAGACCGACCTCGGCATCTCCGACGGCAACCGGCAGTGGGTCATCACCGCCTACGCCCTGGCCTTCGGTGGACTGCTGCTGTTCGGCGGCCGGATCGCCGACCTGTGGGGACGCAAGCAGACCTTCATCGTCGGTCTGATCGGCTTCGCCGCCGCCTCGGCCGTCGGCGGTGCCGCGCTGAACACCGGCATGCTGCTGGGCGCGCGTGCCCTCCAGGGTGTGTTCGGCGCGCTGCTCGCCCCCTCCGCGCTCTCGCTGCTCGCGGTGATGTTCACCGACCCCAAGGAGCGCGCCAAGGCGTTCGGTGTCTTCGGTGCCATCGCCGGTGGTGGCGGTGCCGTCGGTCTGATCCTCGGTGGCGTGCTCACCGAGTACATGGACTGGCGCTGGACCTTCTTCGTGAACATCCCGTTCGCCATCATCGCCGCGGTCGGCGCGGTCGCCGTGATCCGCGAGCCGGTGGAGAGCCACAACTCGTCCCGGCTGGACATCCCCGGTGTGGTCCTGGCCACCACCGGTCTGGTCTCGCTGGTCTACGGCTTCACCCGCGCCGAGTCCGACGGCTGGTCCGCGGCCCCGACCATCGGTCTGTTCGTCGCCGCGGCCGTGCTGCTGCTCGCCTTCGTGGTCGTCGAGTCGCGGGTGAAGGCGCCGCTGCTGCCGCTGCGCGTGGTCGCCGACCGCAACCGCGGCGGTGTCTACGCCTCGCTGGCCCTCGCCATCATCGGCATGTTCGGCCTGTTCCTCTTCCTCACCTACTACATGCAGGTCGTGAAGGGGTACAGCCCGGTCAGGACCGGCTTCGCCTTCCTGCCGATGGTCGCGGGCATGATCACCGGCTCGACGCAGATCGGCGCCCGGCTGATGACCCGTGTCCCGGCTCGGCTGCTGATGGGGCCGGGCTTCCTGGTCGCCTCGGTCGGCATGCTGCTGCTGACCCAGATCGACCTGGACACCTCGTACCCGGCGCTGATCCTGCCCGGGTTCCTGCTGCTCGGCCTCGGTATGGGTACCGCCTTCATGCCGGCGATGAGCCTGGCCACGCATGGTGTCGAGCCGCGTGACGCGGGTGT
The DNA here is from genome assembly GCF_055597465.1 of Streptomyces yongxingensis. NCBI lineage: Bacteria > Bacillati > Actinomycetota > Actinomycetes > Kitasatosporales > Streptomycetaceae > Streptomyces > Streptomyces yongxingensis. The sequence continues at coordinate 4,683,624 of NZ_CM145717.1, read as the reverse complement.
CGCCTCGGCGATGGTCAACACCTCGCAGCAGGTCGGCGGCGCCATCGGCACCGCGCTGCTGAACACGATCGCGGCGAGCGCCACCACCGAGTACGCGAAGTCGCATGCGGCGGGGGCCCCTTCCCGCACGGTGCTCCAGCTCCAGTCGATGGTGCACGGCTACAGCTCCGCCATCTGGTGGGCGGTCGGCATCCTGGTGCTGGCCGCGGTCATCGCCATCACGTTCGTCAACGCCGGGCAGCCGGAGGGTGGCGGCGCGGTCGCGGGCTCCGGTGACGGCGCGGCGGAGGACGCTGTTCCGGTGATGGCGCACTGATGCGCTGAGACGTCCGGCGGCTTGTCCGTCGGGGGTCCGTATCGAGGCGAAGGCCCCGCTCCTCCTCCAGTACTCGAAGAGGAGCGGGGCCTTCGTGCGTCGTTTCAGGGCTTTCAGGGCGTGGTGTCAGCGCAGCCAGGGCAGGTCGGCGCCCGCCGGCTGGAGGCCGTCCGCGATGATCCGGCACACGGCGCCGAACTGCTGGACCTGCTCGGGGGTGAGCCGGTCGAAGACGGCCGTCCGTACGGCGGTGACATGGCCGGGGGCGGTCTCCTGCAGCACCTTGAGCCCCTTGTCGGTCAGGACCGCGTTCTGTCCGCGCTTGTCGTCGGGGCAGTCCTCGCGCCGGACCCAGCCGTCCTTCTCCATGCGCGCGATGGCGTGGGACAGCCGGGAGCGGGTGATCTTGGCGGCCTCGGCCAGTTCGGTCATCCGCATCCGGTGGCGAGGGGCCCAGGAGAGCTTCACCAGCAGGCCGTAGTAGACGTGGGGCATGCCCGCGTCACGCTGCAACTGGCGGTCGAGGTGGTCCTCCAGGAGCATGCTCGCCTGGACATACGCCTGCCAGCTGCGCTGTTCGTCTTCGGTCAGCCAACGCGGCTCGTCGGCGTCTGAGGGGGTTTTCATGGCGTCGTCCACGCGTCCATTCTAGGGAATTCTCTTTGAAGCTTAAATAACTGTGCGCTACAGTGATAGGTACATGCTTGAGACTTCAAGCATTGTGGCGAGCTCTGTCGACTGACGAGGAGTCCTCATGTCCGCGCTCGACGGGCGCATGCCCGCGCTCTACCTCAGCCATGGTGCTCCGCCGCTCGCCGACGATCCGGTCTGGCCCGGACAGCTCGCCGCCTGGGCCGCCGGCCTGCCCCGGCCCAACGCCATTCTCATGATCTCCGCTCACTGGGAGGAGGCGCCCCTGGCGATCGGCGCCACCCAACAGGTGCCTCTGGTCTATGACTTCTGGGGCTTCCCTGAGCACTATTACCAGGTGCGGTACGCCGCGCCGGGCGCCCCCGAGCTCGCCGAGCGGATCCGCAAGACGCTGCGCACGGCGGGTACTCCGGTGCAGGACATCCCCGACCGGGGGCTGGACCACGGGGCGTATGTGCCCTTGGTCGAGATGTATCCGGAGGCCGACATCCCGGTTCTGCAGGTCTCGATGCCGACCCTCGACCCGCGGAAGCTGATGGAGATCGGCCGGAAGCTGGCGCCGCTGCGGGACGAGGGCGTCCTGATCGTCGGCAGCGGCTTCTTCACCCACAACCTGGCCGCGCTACGGCAGACGGGCCCGATGCCGCCCAGTTGGTCGGCCGAGTTCGACGACTGGGGGCAGCGAGCTCTGGACGCGCAGGACATCGACGCGCTGCTGGACTTCGAGCACACGGCCCCGGCGGCGGGGCTCGCCCATCCGCGCACCGAACACTTCGCGCCGCTGTTCGTCACGCTGGGCGCGGCGGAGGCGGAGCTGCGCAGCCAGCGGAGCGTGATCGACGGGTTCTGGATGGGGCTGGCGAAGCGGTCGTTGCAGTTCGGGTGAGGAGGAGCGGGGGCGGCTCAGTGGGTGTGGCCGAGCGGGTACGGCCCGGCTGGGGCTCTTGTCAGAGCACCGGGTCGATCATCGCGCAGGCGTGCAGTGCGGCGGCCAGGGCCGTCGGGTCCGTGCCCCGGGCGACATCGAGGGCGGTGTCGGTCAGCTTGATGGCGTGCTCATCGCCGTGCGCGGCGGCGCGGGCGAAGACCTCCTCGGGGGTGACGCCGTCCCCGTCCACGGACGGCAGCCGGTCGGCCGGGAGCGGCTCCCGCGGCGCGTACACCGCCGTGACCGCGGCGCTCGCCGCCCATGCCGCGTCCAGGCTCGGTGCCCACAGCTCGCGCGGCAGCGCGGGCAGGGTGCGCAGGACGGCGTTGGGCGCGGTCGCGGCGTGGACCAGCATGATCGGTTCGCCGTGGCCGTGGGTGGCGTAGCGGTGCGTCGCGGCCCGTACGAGCTCGGTCAGCCGTCGGCGCGCCTCCTCGGACTGGTCGGCTGGGTTGCCGGGGCCGGGGCCGGTCGTCCGGCTGGGCTGCGGGGCGGACGGCTGAGCGGACTGCGGGGCGGTGGGCGGCCAGGTGGGGAAGGCGGTGAGCCGGGCCAGCCGCTCCCGTATGCCACCGCTCCGGTCGGCGATCGGCTCCACGGCGGCCAGCGCGTCGGCCGCCGAGCCGGAGGCGGGGCCCGGCTGCCGGTGGAGCGGCGGCAGCGGGGCGTGGCGGGCGGCCCAGTAGCCGAGGGCGTGGGCCAGCTCGGCGGTGCGGGGAGCACTCGTGGTGCCCGGCTCGTCCAGGAGGGTCCGTACGGCGTGGCCGACCCGGATCACCGGATGCGTCGCGCCGCCGGCGATGCCCGGCAGCAGCCGCGGCCACCACACGGCGAGCACGTCCTGCCAGGGGCGGTCGGCGAGTTCCCGGTCGAAGTAGGCGGGCCAGTCGGCGAGACGGCGTGGATCGCCGAGCGCCTCGCGCCAGTTCCGCTCGGTGATCGCGGCGTACGAGCGCGGCATTTCCTCCAGCTTGTCGCGATAGCGGTCCAGCCAGCGGTGCACGGTGCGCCCCTGGCCGTGGCGCACCAGCGCCTCCACGGCCATCGGCGCGTGATTGCTCAGCCATCCGTGACGCTCGGGGCCGGAGGCGTGCAGCCGCTCGAGGGCTTCGTCGAGGGTTCCCCTCGTGTCGTCCGTCATGACCTCACGCTAGGGAGGGCGGGCCGGCCCCGGAACGGACCGGGGACGGAAGCGTGCGGGGACCAACGACCTAAGCCCGGCCGGGCCCGAGGGCCGGTCCTTGAAGGCTGACGGTTACTCCCGGGGGTGTTCCGCCCGTACATGGAAGACGTAGAACGATATGCCCACCATCACCAGCCCCGCCCCGAGCCCGATCCCCGCGGACCGGTACACCGAGCCTCCGCTCACGGAGTGCAGAAAGCCGATCGCACAGCCGAGTACCGTCCCGTAGAGCACGGCCCGGATCTCCGGCATCAGGCCCGGCGTCATCCTGCCGAGGGCGTAAGCGAGCGCCCCGACGACCGCCGCCGACACCACGCCGAAGATGGCGGCCGTGGGGATGGTGGAGCCCTGGTTGTGGGTCACGAACATCACCCAGCCGCCGTAGAGCACCGCCAGAACGGCCGGGACGCCCCAGGATGCGGAGGGGTGCGGCGGGAGCGGGAGCCGCGGATGGCGGTGGTGGCTCACGGGGGCAGTGGGGGCTGTGGGGGCATGCATGGCGGAACCTCCTCGTCGCCGCGTCCCCGCCCTGGCCTGTCACTTTCCAGCGCACACCCAGGCGGAGGGCCGGGCAACCCGGCGCGATGCGGCGTACGGGCAACCGGCAGCCCGCGAGATTCGTCTTGACAGATGGGAGAAGGGCGGGAGGACCGTGGGAGGTAGCCGCATACGGGGTCTGACCTGCGCTTCCCGGTGTCTCGGCAGTGCGCTGACCCGCGTGTGGGTGGACAGGGTACTGCATGATCGTAAAAACGTGGGGTCCTGATGGGAATTCTGTCCTGATTCCAGTCGTTGTTTCCTTCGGACGGGGCACCCGACACCGGAGAGTCCGTCCATAGTCCGCGCCCGATCCATCTGTAAGGGAGCACGCATGGCAACCCGTGCCGTCGCCCGTAATCAGTCCGCCGCCGGTGGTGGCGCTGATGGGGCCAACAGTGTTCGCGCCTCAGGCGGGGAGATCGCCGATCGCGACCTGGTCGGCATGTATCTCGACGAGATCGCCCGCACCCCGCTGCTGGACGCGGCGAAGGAGGTCGAGCTTTCCCAGTCCATCGAAGCGGGGGTGTACGCCCAGCAGATCCTGGACGGGGAGGTTGAGGACACCCCTGCCGCAGGTGCGAGCCGCGAGGAGCTGGAGGCGATAGCCGCCGAAGGTGCCCGCGCCAAGGACATCTTCATCCGCTCCAATCTGCGCCTCGTCGTGGCTGTGGCGCGCCGCTATCCGCGCAGTGGGCTGCCATTGCTCGACCTGATCCAGGAGGGCAACGCGGGCCTGGTGCGCGCGGTGGAGAAGTTCGACTACACGAAGGGCTTCAAGTTCTCGACCTATGCCACATGGTGGATCCGTCAGGCCATCACGCGCTCGATCGCGGATCAGTCCCGTACGATCCGGCTGCCCGTCCATCTGGTCGAGGAACTCGGCCGGATCCGCCGGGTGCAGCGGGAGTTCAACCGTGAGCACGGCCGCGAGCCGGAGCACGCCGAGATCGCCGAGGAGCTCGGCTCCACGATGGAGCGGGTCTCGGATGTGCTCGACTGGGCCCGCGACCCGGTCAGTCTGAACATGTCGGTCGACGACGAAGGGGAGACCCAGTTCGGCGATCTGCTGGAGGACACCTCGGCCGTCTCGCCCGAGCAGTCGGTGATGACGCTGCTGCGCAGCGAGGAGCTGGAGGACCTGATCGGCCGCCTCGACGACCGCACCGCCTCCATCATCAAGGCGCGGTACGGCATCGACGACGGCCGGGAGCGCACCCTGACCGAGGTCGGCAAGCAGCATGGCCTCACGCGTGAGCGGATCCGCCAGATCGAGAAGCACGCATTGCTTGAGCTGAAGAAGATGGCCCGCCAGACCGGTTTCGACGCAGCGGCTTGAGTTCTCAGGCCAGCAGACCCCAGCCACCAGATCCCCTCCAACCCCTGGACCGAGCCCCGGCGCCTCCCCCCCCGGCGTCGGGGCTCGCTTCTGTCTGTGGGGTTCCGGGGATCGAGGGAGCGACTGGTCAGACGGCGAAGCCGCCGTCCACGGCGATCGACGCCCCGGTGATGTAGCGGCCGCTGTCGCCCGCGAGATGGGCCACGGTCGCCGCGATCTCCGTGGTGCGGCCGTAGCGGCCGAGCGCGGTGAAGCCGCTCTGGAATGCGGCGTTCTCACCGTCGGCCGGGTTCATATCGGTGTCCACGGGGCCGGGGTGGATCAGGTTGGCCGTGATCCCGCGCGGGCCGAGCTCACGGGCCAGGGCCTTGGTGAGGCCGGTGAGCGCGGTCTTGCTGGTCGCGTAGAGGCTGCCGCCGGGGAAGGCGACCCGCTCGGCCATACAGCTGCCGATGTTGATGATCCGCCCGCCGTCGGCCATATGCGCGGTGGCCGCCTGCGCCAGGAGGAACGGCGCCCGGACATTCACGGCGAAGACCCGGTCCACATCGTCCAGCGACAGCTCGGCGATGGGGCCGAGGACGCCGACGCCCGCGTTGTTGACCAGGATGTCCAGGCGGCCGAACTCGGCGGCGGTCCCCTCCACGGCGGCCCGCACCGCCCGCGCGTCGGCACCGTCCGTCTGCACGGCCAGGCCGCGGCGGCCGAGCATCTTGATCCGGTCGACGACGTCCGCCGCGCGTTCGGCCTGGCTGTGGTAGGTCAGGGCGACATCGGCGCCCTCCTCGGCGAGCCGGATCGCCACGGCCTCGCCGATGCCCCGGCTGCCGCCGGTGACCAGGGCCGCCTTGCCGTCGAGTGTCATGACTTCTCCTCTATTCCTTGTATTTCTGTTATGCGATGAAGATTCCGCTATGTGGTGGTCCCTGAGGACATGACTCGATCCTGGCCGGGCGGGCCGCGGAAGTCCGGCGGGATTCGGACGGTGCGCTGCGGCGATGGGCGGGAGGCGGCGGTCAGAGGCAGCGGTCAGGGCCAGCGGCCAGGGGCGGGTCGGCCAGGGGCGGGGCGGCCAGGGCGTGAGGCGGCCGGGGGGCGCTGAGCGGTCGCGACCCACGAAACATGCCCGGTCGAGTTTGTTTCGTGCCCGAGTCTGTTTACTTTCCTGCATCGTCCACGTAATCTGGCCGCGAAATCACAGGTTCGGGCATGGAAGGGACGTAAACCCACATGTACGCACCGGAGCGTCAGCAGGAGATTCTCCGGCTCGCCCGCGAGAGCGGGCGGGTGGATGTCCTGTCCCTCGCCGAGGAGTTCCAGGTCACCGCCGAGACCGTACGGCGTGATCTGCGCGCCCTCGACCGGGCGGGGCTCGTCCGCCGTGTGCACGGGGGCGCCATCCCGGCCGGACGGCTGGACTTCGAGCCCGATCTCGCCGAGCGCGAGTCCACCGCCGCCGATGAGAAGGACCGCATCGCGCGGGCCGCCATCGCCGAGCTGCCGTCCGACGGCAGCGTGATCATCGACGCGGGCTCCACGGCGGCCCGGTTCGCCGCCGCCCTCCCGCTGGAGGCCAAGCTCACCGTCGTCACCCACGCCCTGCCGGTCGCCGCCCGCCTCGCCGACCACCCCGGTATCGCGCTGCACCTCGTCGGCGGGCGGGTCCGCCACCGCACCCGGGCCGCCGTGGACGCGTGGGCGCTGCGTGGCTACGGCGAGATCAAGGCCGATGTGGTCTTCCTCGCCACCAACGGCTTCTCCTTGGACGGCGGGCTCACCACGCCCGATCTCGCGGAGGGCGCGGTCAAGAGCGCCATGATCGCGGCGGCCCGGCGGGTGGTGCTGCTCGCGGACTCCGCCAAGTTCGGCCGGGAGCACTTCGCCCGGTTCGGCGGCCTGGACGATGTCGATCTGCTCATCACGGACACCGGGCTCAGCCCGCAGGACGCCCTGGCCATCGAGCGCCAGGGCACGGAAGTGGCACGCGCATGATTCTTACCGTCACCCCCAACCCCAGCCTGGACCGTACGTACGAGATCCCCGCGCTGGAGCGCGGCGCCGTGCTGCGGGCCACGGCCGACCGGGTCGACCCCGGCGGGAAGGGCGTCAATGTCTCGCGCGCCGTGGCCGCCGCGGGGCAGCGCACGGTGGCCGTGCTGCCGCTCGGCGGACCGGAGGGCGCGCTGCTCGCCCGGCTGCTGGAGGAGCTGGGCATCGAGGCGGCGGGCGTGCCCGTGGCGGGCTCGACGCGGGTCAACATCTCCGTGGCCGAACCGGACGGCACCCTCACCAAGCTCAACGCGAGCGGGCCCGAACTGAGCGACGCCGAGGCCGAGGCGGTGCTGGAGGCCGTCCGCACGAGGGTCGAGAGCGCCGACTGGATCGCCTGCTGCGGCAGCCTGCCCCGGGGGCTCGCCCCTGAGTGGTACGCCGAGCTGGTGGCACGGGCCCACCGGGCGGGCGCCCGGATCGCCCTCGACACCTCCGGCCCCTCGCTGACCGCCGCCCTGCGCGAGCGCCCCGATGTGGTGAAGCCCAACGCCGAGGAGCTGGCCCAGGCCGTGGGCCGTCCGCTGGTCACCGTGGGCGAGGCGGTCAAGGCAGCCGAGGAACTGCGCGGGCTGGGGGCCCGTGCCGTACTCGCCAGCCTGGGTGCCGACGGCCAACTGCTGGTCGACGAGACCGGCGCGTACTTCGGCACCGCACGGGTCACCACCGTGCGCAGCAACGTCGGCGCGGGCGACGCCTCGCTCGCCGGATTCCTCGCGGCGGGCGGCTCCGGGCCCGCCGCACTCGCCTCGGCCGTGGCCCATGGAGCGGCCGCGGTGCAGCTGCCGGGCAGTGCCATGCCGACCCCGGCCGACCTTGACCCGTCCGCCGTGGTCACCACGTCGGACATCCCGCTGGACCGTGTGCTCAAGGAGCCCGCGTGACCGGCCGACCCCACTCCCACCCCCCAATCCCCACTCCGTCCGCCCGCCTCCCCCAGGGCGGCACCGCACACAAGGGAGCCGCGAGATGAGTGAGCTGATCACCGCGGATCTGGTCGACCTTGACCTGTCCGCCGACACCAAGGAAGCCGCCGCCCGGTCGCTCGCCGAACGCATGGTCGAGGCCGGACGGGTCACCGACCTCGACGGCTTTCTCGCCGATGTGGCGGCGCGCGAGGAGCAGATGCCGACCGGCCTGGACGGCGGCATCGGCATACCCCACTGCCGCAGCGCCCATGTCACCGAGCCGACCCTGGCCTTCGGGCGCAGCGCGGCCCGGATCGACTTCGGCGCGGCGGACGGGCCGGCCGATCTGGTCTTCCTGATCGCCGCCCCGGCGGGCGCGGACAGCGACCATCTGACGATCCTGTCGAGCCTGGCGCGGCAGCTGATGAACGCCGACTTCACCGCTGCGCTGCGCTCGGCCGATCAGCCCGAACGGGTGGCCGCCCTGATCCGCGGCGATGAGACCGCTGCTGCTGAGCCTGCCGCGGCTGAGTCCGCTACGGCTGGGCCCGCCGCTGTGGAGCCGGCTCCGGCTGAGCCTGCCGCCTCCGGCTCGGCCGCGGCCTCCGCTGCCTCCCAGACCGTGTCGGAGCCGGTGGCCCCCTTCCGGATCGTGGCCGTCACGTCCTGTCCCACCGGTATCGCCCACACCTATATGGCCGCCGAGTCGCTGGAGAACGCCGCTCGCGAGGCCGGGGTCGAGCTGGTGGTCGAGACCCAGGGCTCGGCCGGATTCGACAAGCTTCCCGCCGCCACCATCGCCGCCGCCGACGCGGTGGTCTTCGCGCACGATGTGGAGGTGCGGGAGAAGGCCCGCTTCGCGGGCAAGCCGACGGTGGACGTCGGGGTGAAGGCGGCCATCAACCGCCCCGCCGAGCTCATCGCCGAGGCGCGCGGGAAGGCCGCGCGGGGTGAGATCGCCGCACCGGCCGACGGCGCGGCGGAGGGCTCCGCGCCGATGGACGCGGACGGTGCCGCCGGTGACGGCTTCGGCACCCGGCTGCGCAAGTGGCTGATGACGGGCGTCAGTTACATGGTCCCGTTCGTCGCCGCGGGCGGTCTGCTGATCGCGCTCGCCTTCGCGATCGGCGGCTACGAGATCGCGAGCGCCAAGTCCGTGGCGGATCACTTCGTCTGGACCGAGACCAGCAGCTGGGCGGCGCTGCTCTTCCAGATCGGCAGTGCGGCGTTCACCTTCCTGGTGCCGGTCCTGGCGGGCTATATCGCCTACGGCATGGCCGACCGGCCCGGTCTGGTCCCCGGCTTCGTGGGCGGCTACATCGCGACCACCATCAAGGCCGGATTCCTCGGCGGTCTGGTCGCGGGTCTGATCGCGGGCGCGGTCGTCATGGCCATCCAGCGGTTCAAGGTCCCGGCGTCGCTGCGCGGCATCATGCCGGTGGTGGTGATCCCGCTGGTCTCCTCCGCGATCGTCGGTGTCCTGATGTTCGTGGTGATCGGCAAGCCCATCGCCTCCGCACAGTCGGCGATGACCGACTGGCTCAACGGCCTCTCCGGCGCCAACGCCATCGGTCTCGGCGTCCTCCTCGGCCTGATGATGTGCTTCGACCTGGGTGGCCCGGTGAACAAGGTGGCCTACGCCTTCGCGACCGGCGGTATCGCGGTGTCGGACCCCTCCACCGGAAGCCTCAAGATCATGGCCGCGGTGATGGCCGCCGGTATGGTCCCGCCGCTGGCGATGGCCCTCGCCACCACCGTGCGCGGACGGCTGTTCACCAAGACCGAGCGGGAGAACGGCAAGGCCGCCTGGGTGCTGGGTGCCTCCTTCATCAGTGAAGGTGCCATTCCGTTCGCCGCGGCGGATCCGCTGCGGGTGATCCCCTCCTCGATGGTGGGCGGTGCCGTCACCGGCGCGCTGTCGATGGCGTTCGACTGCACGCTGCGCGCCCCGCACGGCGGCATCTTCGTGGTCCCGCTGATCGGCCAGCCGTTCCTCTACCTGCTGGCCATCGTGGCGGGCACGGTGGTCTCGACCGGTCTTGTGGTCTTCCTCAAGGGGCTGCGGAAGACGGCGGAGCCGGAGGCCACCGGCCAGGCGGGCGGCGGCACCGCGGGCGGCACCACCGAGGACGAGTCGAAGGTGGCGGTGGCGGTCTGACCGCATCTCAGCCACCCCCTGTCGGGCCCGGCGGCCTGCCCACGTCCGTGGGCGGGCCGCCGGTCTCCGTGGGCAGACCGCGCGAGGCGTAATAGGCGCCGAGCGCGGCCTCGCCACCCGAGCCCATGGCGGTCACGATCCGCTGGAAGCGGACCGACCGCAGATCACCGGCGGTGAAGACCCGGGGATGCTGGCTCGCGGGAGGGCAGTATCCGGACCGGTCGGTGGCCACGTCCCCGGCCGGGGGCGCCGGGGCGCTGCCCAGGTTGAGGAAGGCGAGATCGGCCGTGAGGACCCGCCGCTCGCCCTCCACCGTCTCGACCTCGGCGGTGACCGGTGCCGACGCGGGCCCAGGCCCCAACTCCAGCCGCCGCACGGGCACCAACTCCACCCGGGGGTCCCGCCGGATCTCCTCGGTCTTGTAGGCGTCCTCGGGCGGATACACCACCACAAGGCGGGCCTTGAGCGCCGGATGGGCCCGCGCCACGGTCCCCAGGGGCCGGTCCGCCCCCAGGACCAGCACCGTCCGGTCGTCGATCGCCGCCGGATCCGCCTCCCACAGCTGCGGCAGCGCCCGGCCCGCCACGCCCCCGAGCCATCCCGCGCCCCCGGGTCCCAACGGCCCGACCCCCGTGGCGACGACCACATAGGGAGCGGTCAGCCGCGAGCCAGGAGCCCGATCGGACCCCGCAGCCTCCACGGTTTCCACAGGCTCCACGGACTCCACAGGCTCGACCGTGACCTCGACGCGGTCGTCGAAGGCATCGATCAACGTGGCACGGCGGCCCAGCTCCACCCGGCACAGGTCACAGCGCGCCAGGTCGGCCTCGATCGCCGCCGCCAGATCCGGGCCGTTGGTGACGGTGAGGACATTGCGCACCACCGGGATGCGCCGCAGCGCCCCGCACAGGGCGTCGCCCGACTCGATCAGCACCGAGCGCATCCCCACGCTCGCCGCCATCACGGCGGCGGCGCAACCCGCCGGGCCACCGCCGACGATCAGCAGATCCGTATCCATCCGAAGCCCCCCTTCTCTTCGTCGCTCCCGCCGCTTCTCCCGGCCGGACGCTTCCTTCCCCCGGCCCCCGCGGATCAGAGGCCGTACAGATCCCGGTACGCGGGGAAGACACCGCCCGGGCCGTCCACGGTCTCCGCCGCGAGCACCGCCTTGACCACCGCCCGGGTCAGCACATCCGCCCCGGCCGCCAGCACCTCGTTCAGCGCGCCGCTCTCCCGGTGCACCCCGAACGCCGGATCGCCGGCGTCCTCGGGGCGGCCCTCCGGTATCAGCGGGCGCCCGCAGGTGGCCAGGGCGAAGACCGTGTCGCCGTCGGAGAGCAGATGCACCGGCCGGACGGCCCGCGCCAGACCGTCGTGTGCCGTCCCCGCGAGCTTCTGCGCCTGGGCCCGGGTGAGCACGGCGTCGGTGGCGACCACGGCCAGCGTGGTGTTCAGCGGAGGCCGCACCGACGCGGCCTGCCGCCGCTCCGATTCGGCCCGCGCGGCGGTCAGCCGGCGCATCGCCTCCACGTGCACGGCCGCGCCGGGCCGGTGCGGCTCGCCCTCCTCCGACGGCCCGTAGTGCTCCCCGTACAGCGCACCCGTACCGGGGTCGACGACCGATCCCGCGGCGTTGACCGCCACGAGCGCGGCCACCGTGACGCCGGACGGCAGCACTGTGGAGGCCGAACCGGTGCCGCCCTTGAGCCCACCGGCCACCGCGCCCGTGCCCGCCCCCACATTGCCCTGCGCGACCGGAGCCCCCGTTTCCGAGCCGGCCGCCGCCCCGATCGCCTCGCGCCCCAGCGCGGCGTCCGGGCGGGCCCGCCAATCGCCGCCCCGGCCCAGGTCGAACAGGGCGGCGGCCGGGACCACGGGAACAACCTGCGCCGGATCGGGGCCGACCCGGAAGCCCCGGCCGTGGTCCTCCAGCCAGGAGGCCACCCCCGAGGCGCTGTCGAGCCCGAAGGCGCTGCCGCCGGTCAGCACGACGGCATCGATGCGCTGGACCAGATTGCGCGGATCGAGGGCATCGGTCTCCCGGGTGCCGGGGCCACCGCCGCGCACATCGACGGCGGCGACCGCACCGCCCTCGGGGGCCAGCACCACGGTCGTCCCGGTGAGCCGGCCGCCGCCGGACCGCTGGGCATGGCCCACCCGCAGTCCGCGGACGTCCGTCAGGCCGTCGGCCGGACCGGTGGGAGTTGATTCGGGGTTTGTCCGCTCGGCATCCATGGAAGCTATGCGTAGCACGGGAAGCCGTGGCATGGTCGAGTAGCGAGGCGCGTACCACCCCCGTATGCGCATTCCCGCGATCGCCGCCGAAGCGCGCCGGACGGGTTGAGGACCCCTCATATAGAGGGCGTTCATCAGACGTTGATGGCCTGACAGCAATCTGAGCTGTATGCCGTTCGCCCCCGTCCGAAAGAAGACCGCCGTGCCCCGTAGCTCTCGGACGGAGGAGCTCCCGACACTGGCCGCCGACCCTCGGCGGGCCGCCCGGGTGGCCCTCCGCTGGATCAGTGAGCCCGACTGCACCGAGGAGCTCACCCATGCCGAGCTGCTCGACCAGGCTGCCCGGGCCGCCGCCGCGCTCACCCGGCTCGGCGTCCGTGCCGGGGACCGGGTGGCGGTCCATCTGCCGCTGGTGCCCGAGTCCGTGATCGCCACGCTCGCCTGCGGCCGGCTCGACGTCGTCCGCGCCAGCCTGCCCGTGGGGCTGCGCCCCCATGAGTTGCGCGACCGGATCAGGGAGGTCGGCGCCAAGGTCGTCATCACCGCGGACGCCGGGCAGCACGGCGGGGAGACACAGCCGCTCAAGCGCCACGTCGACCGGGCGCTGACCGGCTGCCCCGAGGTGCGCTCCGTGCTGGTGGTCCACCGGCTGGCCTGCCCGGTGTCCTGGAGGCCCGGGCGTGACCTGTGGTGGCACGACGAGCTCGGCCGGTACACCGAGCCGCTGCCCGGGCCGTACTCTTGAGGCATGAGCACCGCCCCTGCCCCTGGACCGCGCGATCCGGCCGCCGCGCTGAGCTTCGACGATCCCTTCGCGCAGCGGTCATCGGACGATACGGACCACGGGTGGGGTGAGCGGGTTCCCGGCGGCGACAGTGCCGACGATGCCGCTGATCTGGCCCGGTTCCTCGACGAGAAGCCGCCCCACCACCTCTGACGGATTCCTAGGCGCTGGAGCCGCTGCCGCCACCGCCGCTGACGGCCGCGCGCTGTGCCACCAGCTCGTCGCGGATCTCGCGCAGCAGAATGATCTCCTCGGCGTCCGCGACGGCCTGCTCCTCCTCCGCCTTCGCCTCCTTGGCGGCCTTCCGCGCCAGATAGCGTGACATCGGCAGCACCATCAGGAAGTACACCACCGCCGCGGTGATCAGGAAGGTCAGCACGGCGGAGAGCACGCTTCCCCAGAGGATCGGGATGCCGTGGACGATATCGCCCGTGGCGTTGGTCTCGCAGGGCGCCTTGAGGCAGGAGCGGTACTTCTCGAGGTCCTTCGTGCCGAAGGCTCCGACTATGGGGTTGATGAGGCCCTTCACTATCGAATTCACGACGGCGGTGAAAGCGGCTCCGATGACGACCGCGACGGCCAGGTCGATCACATTGCCGCGCATCAGGAAGGCTTTGAACCCTTCCATGACGCTCTTCTTCTCCTCGGTCACCTTCTCCTGGCTCAACCCACTGCCTCTCTTTCGCCGCGTCGGTGCTTGAGCGGACGGTTCCGCAACCTACACCCGCAGGTGAGAGGGGCATCAGGGGAGTCGGGGGAGTCAGCAGCGGCATAGCGTCACCGTCAGTCGGGAGTCGGCCGCGGCCCCGGCCAGCGCGGTGGCGCCCGCTCGCGGAACCGTCAGCACCACCAGCGCCCCGTCGCCGTCCACCGCGCCGTCGAGCGCGCCGCCGTCCAGCGCCTCGTCGCCGCTCGCATCCGCGTCCGGATCGGCCTCCGGTGCGCCGCCGTCGCCTCGGCCGCCCGTCGCGCGGGCGTTCCGGGACCCCGGCACCTCGGCCACCCGGACCCCACGCGCGACCACCCGCGCCGTAGTACCGGACGACCGGGCCCGTGTGGCGTCCGGAAGCGGTGTCGCCAGCACATCCACCCGGTCGCCGGGGTGCAGCAGCCGTACCGCCGCCGCGTCGGCGATCCGGATCGGCGCCGAGACCATGGCGGGGCGCGGGCCGCCCCGCCGCTCCTCACCCGCGGGGGCGGGCGCCCGCGAGGTCACCGCATCCGTGTGCCCCCGGCCGGACGGTGCAGCGGCCGCGAGTGCGGCGGCCGTCAGCGCCAGCCCGACCGCCATCGCGCGGCGGCGGCGCCGCACGACCCGCCGCAGCCCGAATCCGCCGGCGCGCCCGGTGCGCACCGGATCGAAGCGGGGCACGGCACGGGTCGGGGGAGCGGAGCGGGGTAACGCGAGGGTGGGGGACGGATGGGACATGGCACATCACCGCCTGCCGTGAGGGTCCGGGTGCTTCTGGCCCCCTCACCATGCCCGCCCCCGCCCGATCCCGCTGGGGCCTGTGGATGGCCACCGGCCTGTGGACAACTCGGTCACCCGCGCGAGCGATGCCCGCCCCACGGTGAGCGCGATGCCCGCCCCACAGTGAGCGCGATGCCCGCCCCATGACGGGCCCGATACCCGCCCCGCAGCGGGCGAGAACCGGCCCTGAGCGTTGCGCGCGGGCACCCGCCGCGCCCCGCACCGGCTGGGCGCGGCGGGTCACACAGCCGCCCGCTTCAAACGGCGCCAGTGTCGTCGTCCGGCTGCCCCGCGCCGCGCCTACGGAAGTTCGATCCCCAGGTCCCAGCCGTCGTGGGCGTGAGTGCACAGGCAGTCCCGTGCGGAGGTCTCCGGCAGCCTGCCCACCGCGTCGAAGAGCACCTCGCGCAGTCGGCCCACGTTCTCCCCGAAGACCTTCAGCACTTCGGTGTGGGTGACGCCCTCGCCGGTCTCGACCCCCGCGTCCAGATCGGTGACCAGCGTCAACGACGTGTAGCAGAGGCCCAGTTCACGGGCGAGCACCGCCTCCGGGTGGCCCGTCATGCCGACCACCGACCAGCCCTGCGCCGCATGCCAGCGCGATTCGGCGCGAGTGGAGAAGCGCGGCCCCTCGATCACGCACATCGTCCCGCCGTCCACCGGCTCCCAGCCGCGTCCGCGCGCCGCGTCCACGGCCGCCTTCCGCCCCACCGGGCAGTACGGGTCGGCGAACGTGGTGTGCACCACGTTCGGAATCCGGCCGTCCGGCAGCTGCTCGCCGTCGAAGTAGGTCTGTGTACGCCCCTTCGTGCGGTCCACCAGCTGGTCCGGGACGAGCAGCGTGCCAGGTCCGTACTCCGGCTGCAGCCCGCCGACCGCGCATGGGCCGAAAACCTGTCGTACGCCGAGCGAACGCAGGGCCCAGAGGTTGGCGCGGTAGTTGATGCGGTGCGGCGGCAGATGGTGCTTGCGGCCGTGCCGAGGGAGGAAGGCGACCCGCCGTCCCTTGATGTCGCCGAGGACGAGCGAGTCGCTCGGCGCCCCATAGGGAGTCTCCATGGTGATCTCGGTCACGTCGTCGAGGAACGTGTAGAACCCCGATCCCCCGATGACCCCTATGTCTGCTTGCCTGCTGGTCTCGACCATGTGATCACCCTAGCCACCCGCGCCCACGCGAACGACACCCCGCCGCCTCCCGGTGGAGGTGACAGGGTGTCGATGAAGCCGAAGAACCAGGCGGCCCGATCAGGCGGCCGAGCTCGACGTCGAGGACGACGAAGACGACGAGGTCGACGCCGACGACGAAGACGTCGAGGAGGAGGACGAGGACGACGAGTCCGAGGACGAGGAGTCCGAGGATGAAGAGGACGACGAGCCGGAGCCCTCGCTCTTCGCCGCCGCCTTGCTGGAGCCGCCGCTCGAGGTGCTGGAGGAGGAGCGGCTGTCGTTCCGGTAGAAGCCGGAGCCCTTGAACACGATGCCGACCGCCGAGAACACCTTCTTCAGGCGTCCCTTGCAGTTCGGGCAGTCGGTGAGCGCGTCGTCGGTGAACTTCTGCACCGCCTCGAGGCCCTCGCCGCACTCGGTGCACTGGTACTGGTAGGTCGGCACGTTCTTCCTCCTGGCACTCTCACTCAATGAGTGCTAACGACGCTCCATAGTGCAGTATTCCCGCCCGTCAGTCCACTGGGACGAGACATACGGTGATCGAACACACCGCCTGAGGCAGCCTCCGGCAGGCCCCCTCAACCCGCTCCCGTGCCCAGCCAGCCCGCCAGCTTGCCGCCCCGGCCCACCGCCCGCAGCCGCCGCTCCGCCGCGTCGCGCACCGGGTCCGTGGCCACCACCAGCAGCTCGTCGCCGCGCCGCAGCACGGTCGAGGGCAGCGGTACGAAGCTGGTCTCGTCCCGGACCACCAGGGTGACCGCGGCCCCCGGGGGCAGCCGCAGCTCGCCGACCTCGACGCCGTGCATCTTGGACGACTGGGGGATCGACACCGACAGCAGATGGCCGCGCAGCCGCTCCAGTGGCGCCGACTCGATGCCGAGGTCGGCCGGCTCGGGCTCCTCGAGCCGCAGCCGGGGGGCGAGCCAGGGCAGCGTCGGCCCCTGGATCAGGGTGTAGACGATCACCAGCACGAAGACGATGTTGAAGATCCGGCGGCTGTCGGGCACATCGCTGACCATCGGGATGGTCGCCAGCACGATCGGCACCGCCCCGCGCAGCCCCGCCCAGGACAGCAGCGCCTTCTCCCGCCAGGGCAGCCGGAACGGCGCCGTGCTGAGCAGGACCGACACCGGACGGGCCACCACGGTCAGCACCAGCCCCACCGCGAGGGCGGGCAGGATGTCGTCGCCCAGTTCGTGCGGGGTGACCAGCAGCCCCAGCAGGACGAACATCCCGATCTGGGCGAGCCAGCCCAGCCCCTCGGCGAAGCCGCGCGTCGCCGGCCAGTGCGGCAGCCGTGCGTTGCCCATGATGAGCGAGGCGAGGTAGACGGCGAGGAAGCCGGACCCGTGCGCCAGCGAACCCTCCGCGTAGGCGGTCACCGCGATGGCGATCACCGCGATCGGGTACAGACCCGAGGCGGGCAGCGCCACATGCCGCAGGCCGTAGGCGCCCAGCCAGCCGACCGCGATGCCGATCACCGCGCCGATCGCCAGCTCCAGGGCGATCGTGCCGATCAGGGCGTACCAGGACTCCATGGGGCCCTGGGTGGAGAAGGCGACCACCAGGATCACCACAGGGGCGTCGTTGAAGCCTGACTCGGCCTCCAGGACGCCCGTGAGCCGCTTGGGCAGCGGCACCGTGCGCAGCACCGAGAAGACCGCCGCCGCGTCCGTGGACGACACCACCGCGCCGATGATCAGCGCCTGCCGCCAGTCCAGTCCCACCACATAGTGCCCTGCCGCCGCGGTGATCCCCACGCTGACCGCGACGCCCACGGTGGACAGGACGGCGGCCACCGGCAGGGCGGGTTTGATCTCGCCCCACTTCGTGCCCAGACCGCCTTCGGCCAGGATGACGACCAGCGCGGTGTAGCCGAGGATCTGCGTCAGCTCGGCGTCGTTGAAGGTGACGCCGATCCCGTCCGTGCCGATGGCGACGCCGATCCCGAGATAGATCAGCAGCGTGGGCAGTCCGCTGCGCGATGACACCCTTACGGCCGCCACCGCGAAGAGCAGGACGAGGGCACAGATCAACAGCAGTTCATTGAGGTGGTGAACAGTCAGGGGCCGACCCTTTCTCGCGGGAGCGGAGGGAACGCTGCGAAGGGGTCCCCGCCGACCGGAACTTCATTGCCTTACCTAACATTTTACGGGATCTTGACGCGAGCCTCCCACGAGAAGGCTTCACCGAGGTGTACGAGCCCGGGCGGTGGCCGGTGCAGGGCGTCAGTCATGACTCCGCGTAGGGGCGGCGACAGCGCTGCGCCTATGGTTGCTCCAGCACTCCAGGTTCACCCTGCCCCTCGAAGGACAGCGATGCCCGCCAACACAACCGGCTCTTCTCCCAAAAAGAAGAAGAGCCGACGTCTCCGCCTGATCGTGATCGCAGTCGTGCTGCTGCTCGTCGGGGGCGTCGGCTACGGCGCGTACTGGAGCATCAGTACAGTTCGAGCCTCATTCCCGGAGACCACGGGATCGCTGCAGCTGAAGGGGTTGTCCGGCCCCGTGCAGGTCAAACGTGACGGCTATGGGATACCTCAGATCTACGCCGGCACCCCCGAGGACCTCTTCCGCGCCCAGGGCTTCGTGCAGGCCCAGGACCGCTTCTGGGAGATGGATGTCCGCCGCCATATGACCGCGGGCCGGCTCTCGGAGATGTTCGGTTCCGGCCAGGTGGAGACCGACGCGTTCCTGCGTACCATGGGCTGGCACCGGGTGGCCCAGCAGGAGTACGACACCAAGGTGTCGGCCGCCACCAAGAAGTATCTGCGGGCCTACTCCGACGGCGTCAACGCCTACCTCAAGGACCACCAAGGGGACGCGCTGTCCGTCGAGTACGCGGCCCTGGACTTCAAGAACGACGGCTACAAGCCGGAGAAGTGGACCCCGGTCGACTCGTTGGCGTGGCTGAAGGCGATGGCCTGGGACCTGCGCGGCAACATGCAGGACGAGGTGGACCGCGCCCTGGCCTCCAACCGGCTCAGCGCCAAGCAGATAGACCAGCTCTACCCGTCCTACCCGTACAGCCGGAACAAGCCGATCGTCCAGGGCGGCGCCGTCAACGAGGTCACGGACGAGTTCGACCCCAAGGGCACCCCGGCCGGCTCCACGGGCGGCACGGGCGGCACCGGCACGGTGGGCGGAGGGGTCACCGGAGCCACTCAGGGGCTGCAGACGCAGCTGTCCTCGCTCTCCAAGACCCTGGACGACGTCCCGGCGCTGCTGGGCCCGAACGGGACCGGTATCGGCTCCAACTCATGGGTGGTCTCCGGCAAGTACACGACCACCGGCAAGCCGCTGCTCGCCAACGACCCGCACCTGGCGCCCCAGCTGCCGTCCGTCTGGTACCAGATGGGGCTGCACTGCAAGCAGGTCAGCAGCGCGTGTCCGTACGACACGGCGGGCTTCACCTTCGCCGGTCTGCCCGGTGTGGTCATAGGTCACAATCAGGACATCAGCTGGGGCATGACCAACCTCGGCGCCGATGTGAGCGACCTGTACCTGGAGAAGGTCACCTCCGACGGTTATCTCTACGACGGCAAGCAGGTCCCCTTCACCACCCGCGAGGAGACCATCAAGGTCGCGGGCGGCGCGAGCCGTAAGATCACCGTCCGCACCACCAACAACGGACCGATCGTCTCCGACCGCGACGACGAGCTCGCCGACGTCGGCAAGAGCGCCCCGGTGGGCACCGGCGCCGATGACGTGGCCCCCGACCGCGGCGACGGCTACGCGGTGGCGCTGAAGTGGACCGCGCTCACCCCGTCCAACACCATGGACTCGGTCTTCAAGCTCAACACGGCCAAGAACTTCAGCGACTTCCGTAAGGCGGCCCGCGACTTCGCGGTCCCCTCCCAGAACCTCATCTACGCCGACACCAAGGGCAACATCGGATACCAGGCGCCCGGCCGGATCCCGGTGCGCTCCAAGGGCGACGGCCGCTACCCGGCGCCCGGCTGGGACTCGCGCTACAAGTGGAGCAAGTACATCCCGCAGTCGGCGCTGCCCTGGGAGCTCAACCCGGATCGCGGCTATATCGTCACCGCCAACCAGGCCGTCATAGACAAGAAGAACTACCCGTATCTGCTGACCGACGACTGGGGCTACGGTGCGCGGAGCCAGCGCATCACCGACCTCATCGAGTCGAAGGTCAAGGACGGCGGGAAGATCTCCACGGACGACATGCAGTCCCTGCAGATGGACAACAGCAGCGAGGTCGCCAAGCTGCTGACGCCCTATCTGCTGAAGATCGACGTCAAGGACGACTACGTACGCCAGGCCCAGAAGCTGCTGGAGAGCTGGGACTACACCCAGGACTCGGACTCGGCGGCCGCCGCGTACTTCAACGCCGTCTGGCGCAACACCCTCAAGCTGGCCTTCGGCGACAAGCTCCCCAAGGAGCTGCGGGTCAAGGGGGAGTGCCTGCGGGTGCGCCCGGCCGACGACTCGGGCCCGCTGGAGGACCTGAACGGCAACGCCCGGCTGGTGCGCGAATGCGGTAAGCGCGACCCGGACATGGCCCAGCCCGACGGCGGCGACCGCTGGTACGAGGTCGTGCGCACCATCATCAAGGACCCGAAGAACGACTGGTGGAAGACGGCGGGCACCCGCAACAAGCCCGGCGCCACCAACCGTGACGAGCTGCTGGCGCAGGCCATGCGGGCCGCGCGCTCGGAGCTCACCGCCAAGCTGGGCAAGGACATCAACAGCTGGAGCTGGGGGCGTCTGCACCGGCTGACGCTGAAGAACCAGACCCTGGGCACCGACGGCCCCGGCGTGGTGCAGTGGCTCCTCAACCGGGGCCCGTGGAACCTCTCCGGCGGCGAGGCGGCGGTCAACGCCACCGGCTGGAACGCGGCGGGCGGCTACGACGTCACCTGGGTCCCCTCGATGCGGATGGTCGTCAACCTCGACAACCTCGACAAGTCGCGCTGGATCAACCTCACCGGCGCCTCCGGCCACGCCTACAACGCGCACTACACGGACCAGACCGAGAAGTGGGCGAAGGGTGAGCTGCTGCCCTGGGCGTTCAGCAAGAGCGCCGTGGACAAGTCGACGGAGGACGAGCTGGCGCTCACCCCGTAGTGCCCCACATGGAGCACCCGGGCCCCGCACGGGGCCCCGAAGGGCCCGGCGGCCGTCTGAGGGGCGTTTCCGCCCCCGGCGGTCCCCGGGCCCGTCCGACCCTCGCGGCCCCGCCGACAGGCGCCTCCGGGCGCCTTCAGCGGGGCCGCGGCGTGAAGCGGTGGAGGCCCGACGGCGTCACCGCCGCGTGCACCGGACGGTCGTGGGCCTCCCCGGGCACCTCGTCCAGCAGTTCGCCGTCGTACAGCAGCACCACCAGCGCCGGATCGGCCCCCGCCGCCGCCAGCCGGGCCAGCACCCGGTCGTACGAGCCGCCGCCGCGGCCCAGCCGCATCCCGCGCCGGTCCACTGCGAGCCCGGGCAGCAGCACCACGTCCGCCCCGGTCACCGCCTCGGGCCCGAGCCGCGGCCCCTGGGGCTCCAGCAGGCCGCGCCGGGCGGGCGCCAGCCGCCCGGGCCCCGCGTCCTCGCCCCAGTCGAGATCGTCGTCCTCGAGCAGCACCGGAAGCAGCACCCGGACCCCGCGGGCGCGCAGAGCCTCCCTCACGGCGTGCGTACCGGGCTCGCTGCCCACGGACACATAGGCCGCCACCGTGGCCGCCCCGGCGAGCTCGGGAAGCTCCAGTGCACGACACGCCAGAGCGGCGCCGGCCGTCTCGATGTCATCCGCCGTCAACCTGGACCTCATCGTCAGGTGACGTCTCCGCAATGCACGCTTACTAGCGTCGGTGTTGATCACTGGGTGCGCAATCTCCCTGTCTCATGCCATATTCACCGAATACTCATCATCTGCCCCAAAGGCACCGGATAGGGTTCGGTACATGACTCAATCGCGTACTCGGATCAGCAAGGCTGTCATCCCTGCCGCGGGACTCGGAACCCGCTTTCTTCCGGCCACCAAGGCCACCCCCAAGGAGATGCTGCCGGTCGTCGACAAGCCGGCGATCCAGTACGTCGTCGAGGAAGCAGTCACCGCCGGACTGTCCGACGTCCTCATGATCACCGGTCGTAACAAGCGACCCCTGGAAGACCACTTCGACCGCAACTACGAGCTCGAAGAGGCCCTGACCCGCAAGGGCGACGAGACCCGACTCGCCCGCGTCCAGGAGTCCAGCGACCTGGCGACCATGCACTACGTCCGCCAGGGAGCCCCCAGGGGTCTCGGCCACGCCGTGCTCTGTGCCGCCCCGCACGTCGGTGACCAGCCCTTTGCCGTCCTCCTCGGCGACGACCTCATCGATGCCCGCGACCCGCTCCTGGCCCGCATGGTCGACGTCCAGGAGCGGCACGGTGGCAGCGTCATCGCCCTGATGGAGGTGGACCCGGCACAGATCCACCTCTATGGCTGCGCGGCCGTCAAGCCGACCGTGGACGACGACGTCGTCCAGGTCACCGGCCTGGTCGAGAAGCCCGACCCCGCGGACGCGCCCAGCAACTACGCCGTCATCGGCCGCTATGTGCTCGACCCGGCCGTCTTCGGGGTGCTGCGCGAGACCGAGCCGGGCCGCGGTGGCGAGATCCAGCTCACCGACGCCCTGCAGGCGCTAGCCTCCAGTCCGGACCTCGGCGGCCCGGTGCACGGCGTCGTCTTCAAGGGGCGCCGCTACGACACAGGCGACCGTGGCGACTATCTGCGTGCCATTGTCAGACTCGCGTGCGAACGTGAAGACCTGGGCCCGGAGTTCCGGGAATGGCTTCGCAGTTACGTCACCGAGGAGATGTAGCACCTTGAGCAGCACCGCAGAACGGGCCGCCGACCGCGGCCCGGACCAGGACCGGGTCTGGACGGTGGCCGAGCACCTCGACGACATCCTCGGGCACGTCCATCCGCTGGAGCCGATCGAGCTGCAGTTGCTCGAGGCCCAGGGCTGCGTCCTGGTGGAGGACGTCACCGTCCCCGGCGCGCTTCCGCCGTTCGACAACAGCTCCATGGACGGCTATGCGGTCCGTACGGCTGACGTCGCGGCCGCGACCGAGGACCATCCCGCGGTGCTGACCGTCGTCGGCGACATCGCGGCGGGCAGCGGTGACCTGCCCGCCGTGGGCCCGGGCGAGGCGGCCCGGATCATGACCGGCGCCCCGGTCCCGCCCGGCGGTCAGGCCATCGTCCCCGTCGAGTGGACCGACGGCGGCCTCGACAGCGGACCGGTGACCCATATGCCCGCGCGGGGCTCGGACCCCCACGGCGGAAGCGGCAGGGTGCGCGTCTTCCGCCCGGTGCGGGAGGGCCAGCATGTGCGCACCCGGGGCAGCGACGCGGACGCGGGCGAGCTCGCGCTGCGCGCCGGCACGGTCCTGGGCGCCTCGCAGCTCGGGCTGCTGGCCGCGCTCGGCCGCGCCACCGTGATGGTGCGGCCCCGGCCGCGGGTGGTGGTGCTCTCCACCGGCAGCGAGCTGGTCCAGCCCGGTGAGGAGGCGGGCCCCGGCCGGATCCACGACTCCAACAGCTTCCAGCTCACGGCCGCCGCCAGGGAGGCCGGCGCGATCGCCTACCGGGTGGGCGCGGTGGCCGACGACGCCGCCACGCTGCGCGCCGCCGTCGAGGACCAGCTGGTCCGCGCCGACGTCGTCGTCACCAGCGGCGGGGTCAGCGTCGGCGCCTATGACGTGGTCAAGGAGGCGATGCACGAGGTGCACTTCCGCAAGCTGGCCATGCAGCCCGGCAAGCCCCAGGGCTTCGGCCGCGTCGGCCCGGAGAACACCCCGCTGATGGCCCTGCCCGGCAACCCGGTGAGCTCGTACGTCTCCTTCGAGCTCTTCGTACGCCCCGTGATCCGCACCATGCTGGGGAGCACCGACGTCCACCGCACCATCGCCCAGGCGGTCTGCCCCGAGGGCGTCGCCTCCTCGCCCAAGGACAGGCGCCAGTTCCTGCGCGGCTGGTACGAGCCGGCCACGCTCGACGGGCCGGCCACCGTCAGCCCGGTGGGCGGCGCGGGATCGCACCTGATCAAGGCCATGGCGCACGCCAACGCGCTGATCGTCGTCCCCGAGGACGTCACCGAGGTCGCCCCCGGCGCCGAGGTTGACGTCGTCCTGCTGGCCTAGCCGCCGACCGCGGCGGGTACGGTGTCGTCCCACACAGGAGCCACCTGGCCCGGACCGGGAGAACGATGAGCAGCGCCCAGGACCATCTCACCCACCTCGACCCGTCGGGCGCCGCCCGCATGGTCGACGTCTCGGCCAAGGACGTCACCGCGCGCACCGCCCGGGCGAGCGGCCGCGTGCGCGTCGCGCCGCGCGTCGTGGAACTGCTGCGCGGCGAGGGCCTCCCCAAGGGCGACGCCCTCGCCACCGCCCGGATCGCGGGCATCATGGGCGCCAAGCGCACCCCGGACCTGATCCCGCTGTGCCATCCGCTCGCGGTGTCGGGCGTCACGGTGGACCTCGAGGTCGCCGACGACGCCGTCGAGATCACCGCCACCGTGAAGACCACGGATCGCACGGGCGTGGAGATGGAGGCCCTGACGGCCGTCTCGGTCGCCGCCCTGACCGTGATCGACATGGTCAAGGCCGTCGACAAGGGAGCCGTCATCACCGACGTCCGGGTGGAGGAGAAGACCGGCGGCAAATCCGGCGACTGGAGCCGGGCATGAGCGGCTCGGCGGAGCCACGCCGCGCCCTGGTCGTCACCGCCTCCAACCGCGCCGCCGCCGGGGTCTACGCCGACACCGGCGGCCCGCTGATCGCCGAGGGGCTGGACGGGCTCGGCTTCGCCGTGGACGGTCCGCGCGTGGTGCCCGACGGCGATCCGGTGGAGGCCGCCCTGCGGGACGCCGTGGCCGCCTCGTACGACGTCGTGGTGACCACCGGCGGCACCGGTCTCACCCCCACCGACCGCACCCCGGAGGCCACCCGCCGGGTCCTGGACTACGAGATCCCGGGGATCGCGGAGGCCATCCGCGCCGAGGGGCTCGCCAAGGTGCCCACCGCCGCGCTCTCCCGGGGGCTGGCCGGGGTCGCCGGCACGACCCTGGTCGTCAATCTGCCCGGCTCCACCGGAGGGGTGCGTGACGGCCTTAAGGTGCTCGGCCGCCTCCTGGTCCACGCGGTCGACCAGATCCACGGCGGGGACCACCGCAGACCCGCCGATTCCGCCGCCCCCGCCGATGATCCTGCCGATCCCGCGGGGCAGGCCGGGAGCGCGCGCTGAACGCCCCCTGGCCGGTCGTGCTGGCGGACGGCGACACCGTCCTCCGCCCCATAAAGCTGCGCGACCAGCGCGCCTGGCGCGAGGTCAACCAACGCAACCGGGAGTGGCTGCGGCGCTGGGAGGCGACCATCCCGCCGCCCTCGCCGGGCGGCCCCGTGACCCACCGGCCCACCTACCGGCAGATGGTCCGCCATCTGCGGGCGGAGGCGCACGCGGGGCGGATGCTGCCGTTCATCATCGAGTACCAGGGGCGGCTGGCCGGGCAGTTGACGGTCGCCGGGATCACCTGGGGGTCGATGTGCTCGGGCCATGTCGGCTATTGGATCGACCAGGCGGTGGCCGGGCGCGGAGTGATGCCGACCGCGGTCGCGCTCGCCGTCGACCATTGCTTCCGCACTGTCGGACTGCACCGCATCGAGGTGTGTATCCGGCCGGAGAACCTGCCCAGCCGCCGGGTGGTGGAGAAACTCGGATTCCGGCAGGAAGGTCTGCGGCCGCGCTATCTCCACATCGACGGCGCATGGCGCGACCACCTGGTCTACGCGCTCACGGTGGAGGAACTGTCCGAGGGGCTGCTGAACCGGTGGCACAGGACCCGACCAGGCGCATCGCAGAAATGAAATATCTGTTCGAATAGCGGGAGAACATTTCCAACCTGGTCATCCCAACAATCACAAAAAACTTTCGAGATATCAGCCAGATCGTGCGACACACCGCGCCAATTGGCAGATGGCCTCATGCGGACCCCTCTACCGTGTGAGCGTGAGCAGCAGTGGCCTCATCTACGCAGTCATCGTCGGGGCCTGGGCCGCCTATTTGGTGCCGATGTGGCTTCGTAGGCAGGACGAGCTCAATGAGGCCCGTCCGACGGAACGCTTCAGCACCGCCATCCGGCTGCTGTCCGGACGGGCGGGCATGGAGCGCCGTTACGCCAAGAGCCGCGCGGACCTCGAGCGCCCCGGGGACCCGGCGGACGACCCCGCCGAGCGCACCGCCGAGGACGCGGACGCCCCCGCCACGGGTGGCGCCCCCGTCGAGCCGGGGCGCTACGTGGCCGACCCGGAAGCGGTGACCGACGCGGTCGACGTCCGGGCCTTCGCCGAGCCCGTGACCCTGCGCGCCCCCGCCCCCACGGGCGCCGACGCCCCCGCCGAGGGCGCGTCGGCACCGGCGGCCGGGGGCGGGAGCGGCGCGCGGGGCGCGGGCGCCGGAGGTGCGAGCGGTGCGCGGGGCGCGGGCGCCGGGGGTGCGAGCGGTGCGCGCGGCGCGAACGGCGGAGGCTGGAGCGCGCTGGACCGTGGACGGCGCGCCCGAGTGCTCGCGCGCCGCCGCCGCACCACCGTGATCCTCTTCGTCGCCTTCACCCTCGGCGCGATCGTCGCGGCCGTCGGCGGCCTCGCTTTCCTGTGGGTCCCGGGCATCCCGGCCATACTGCTCAGCGCCTATATCGCCTACCTCCGCGCCCAGGAGCGCCGCCGCTTCGCCTTCACCATGGACCAGCGCCACGCCGAGCAGGCCGCGCAGCGGCTGCGTGAGCGCCGTCGGCGGGCCCATCCGCCCGCCGAGGGCCCCTCCGCCGAGGACTGCCCCGCAGGCCCTGCCGCCCCCGCCGAGGCCGAGCCCGCCCCCGTAAAGGCGCCCTCGCCGCACGCGGCCGGGCGCCGGGCGCTGGTGGAGCAGACCGATCACGCCGAGTGGGTGGACCAGGAGCGCGAGCGCGAGCGGGGCCCGGCCGCCGGGGAGGGCTGGGAGCCGGTGCCCGTCCCGCTGCCCACCTACGTCACCGCCCCGGTCGCCCCGCGCGCCACCGGAAGCGTCGACCTGGCCGCCCCCGACGCCTGGAGCTCCGCCCGCTCCAGCACCGTGGACCCCGCCTCCGCTCATGACCCCGCCCCGGCCCCGGATCCGGTCGCCGCCCCACCCCGCGGCACCCGCGACCGCGGCCGCACCCCCCTCTTCGACCAGTACGCCGACGAGGACCGGCCGCGTGCTGCCAACGAGTGACAGGCCCTTCACTGACCAGCGGGGAACGGATTACCAAGCACCCCGGAGGGGATGCTAGAGTTTCACTCGTTGCAAGGGCCTGTGGCGCAGACTGGTAGCGCACCTCGTTCGCATCGAGGGGGTCAGGGGTTCAAATCCCCTCAGGTCCACCGCAGCTCAAAGCCTCCGCCGGGGAAACCTGGCGGGGGCTTTTTCGTGCCGTACAGCAGCGAAGTACAGCAACCGCTTCCGACTACTTCCGGTCTTGCTTGCCCAGGTGCTTGCCGAGCCTCCGCAGCGCCTTACGGGTGGCCTCGGACGGGACGTGCGTGTAGATCTCCATGGTCACCGCGATCTTGCTGTGCCGGAGGTTCTCGGCGTGACGGGGCGGCGGCTAGGAGGAGGCTTGCGCGGGCGGGCCGGTGAGGTGGGTGCGGGCCGACCGCCGGAACGCCGCGAGCAACCGGTTGGGGTCGGCGGCGCGGGTGGCCAGCACGACGTGACCGGGATCGACGCCGCGCAGGGGGATCGTGGTGATGTCGGGGCGCAGGCGGGCGGTGGCCGGCATGATGGCCACCGCCTGTCCCGAAGCGACGAATTCCAGCTTGTCCTCGGCCACTTGGGCCAGCGGACCGCCGGGGGCGGGGCGTCCGTCGGGGCGGGGGTCGATGCGCCAGTAGGCGTTCCATGCCGGGTCGGGCACCCGGGGCAGGGGCTCGTCAGCGATGTCGTCGAGTGTGACCGATTCCCTGCCGGCCAAGGAGTGGTCGAGGGGGACCGCCAGCACGCGGGCCTCGTCGTACAGGGTGGTGACCGCCAGGCCGTCGGTGGTCAGTGGCAGCCGGGTGACCACAGCGTCGACACGGTGATCAAGCAGTGCCTCGCGTGGGCTGTCCCAGCTGAGGTACGAGGTGTGGATGTCGGCGTCCGGGTGGTGGTGGCGCATGTGGCGTACGGCGGCGGTGATGAGCAGGTCCGCGGTGTAGCCGATGGTGATGCGCTGCGGTTGTGCCGCTGTGCGGGCAGCGGCCGCGGCGTGAGCGGCCGAGCGGAGCAACGCCTTGGCGCGGGGCAGGAACGCTTCGCCCGCTTCGGTGAGTCGGCTGCCCCGGGCGGTTCGTTCAAGCAGCCGGGCGCCGACCTGCGTCTCCAGCTTGCTGATCTGCCGGCTCAGTGAGGGCTGTGTGATGCGCAGCTGCTCGGCGGCGCTGACGAACCGCCGGTGTTCCGCGAGCACGGTGAAGTACCGCACCAGGCGCAGGTCGAGGTCCGCCGACGGTTTGGGCATGGAAGAAGCGTATCGCGGCACCATGGCGCCGCTCGGTACGGGAAAAGCCGCGACGTGCAGGTATGCCTGTTTCGTATAGCTCGATACGGATCAGGGCTTGGACATGGGGAGGGGGGTCGCCGCAATATCGGCGACACGGAGCGGGTGTGCGGGGTGGCTGCACCGGCTCGCTCTCGTTTTTGCGCTCCGGCGGGTTTTCGGGACGCCGCTCGCGTCGCATCGTTCCCCGTCGACCTCGTGGAAGGGTTCTTCATGTGCCAGGACTTCGCCGGTCAGACCGTGCTGATCACCGGTTCGACAAGCGGTATCGGCCGCGAGACGGCGCGGCGGTTCGCTGCCTGCGGTGCCCGCGTCATCATCACCGGCCGGGACAGGGCCCGTGGGGAGGAAGCGGTCGCCGTGATCGCCCAGGACGGCGGTCGTGCCCACTTCGTCGCTGCGGACCTGGCCGATGCCGATAGCGTGCTCCGGCTCGCCCATCAGGCACTCGACCTCGGCGGTGGGCATGTGGATGTGCTGGTCAACAATGCCGGCCTGCTCTCCTATGCGGCCACCGTGGACGTCAAGGTCGATGAGTTCGACACCGTCATGGCGGTCAACGTCCGCGCCGCGCTGTTGCTGGTGGGCGCACTGGCGCCGAGGATGGCCGAGCGTGGTGACGGCGCGATCGTCAACGTCACGACGATCGTGGCCAACCGGGGTATCCCCGGGTTTTCTCTGTACGGTTCCAGCAAGGCGGCGTTGCAGATGCTCACCAAGTCCTGGGCGGCGGAGTTCGGTTCCGCCGGGGTGCGGGTCAACGCCGTCAGCCCCGGTCCCACCCGCACGGAGGGCATGGCGGGCTATGACGACATGCTGGAGGCGACGGCCGCGCAAGCACCGGCCAACCAGGTCGGCACGCCGCAGGACGTCGCTCGCGCGATCGTCTTCCTCGCGTCACCCGACGCCGGGATGATCCACGGCGCCGTCCTGCCCGTCGACGGTGGGCGGCTCGCTGTCTGATGACAGCGCCGCCCCGCACCCTGCCGTATCACCGCGTTGTGGCCTGAACCAGTGAATATGTGACGTCCCGGTCAGAATGTCGCCTCTGCGCGGGACGGAAATCCGGCGGGGGCTTTCTGGTTTTGTATGGCGGGGATCAGGGGGAGCGGTTTTCCACGCTGACCATCCAGGCATGCTTTTCCAGGGAGTCGATGATCGCATGCAGTAGGTCGGCCGTGGAGGGGTCCTCGCTGTCGACCTGGTCGTGGAGAGTGCGGAGGGTGTCGACGGTGGCGCGCAGGCGGGCGGTGACGAGGTCGACGACGGCGCTCACGCTCACCTCGCCCGCCGGGAACGCGGGGAGTGTGGTGGTCGCCGCCACGGTGTCGGAGCGGCCGTCCGGGATGGCCGCCAGGGCGCGCATGCGTTCGGCGATGGTGTCGGCCGACTCGCGGGCGTCGTCCACGATCTGATCCAGTTGAAGGTGCAGGTCCCGGAAGTTGTGGCCGACCACGTTCCAGTGGGCCTGCTTGCCCTGGAGATGCAGTTCGACGAGGTCCACCACGATCTGCTGCAACGCTTGGGCGAGCTGCGGCGAGGCCGTGAATCCGGCGACATCGCTCTCCGGACGTCGGGAACCCCCAGAAGAGGCCATGGCGTGTCTCCTTCGAAAGCGCCGCAGAGCAGACCCCTGGCACAGGGGCCCGTGTTCGTATGCGATCAAGCCTTGAGGAGGTCTCTCCGCGCCGCCACCGCGCTTGATCCGCTCGGGTGGACATCCGGCCGCCGGCGCGGGGCACGGGCGGATCAGCTCCCTACCCAAGGGAAATGAGTACCTGGCGCGATCCGCGGGCGGCCCGTGCACGGTTGGGTGGCGTGAACGAGACAGCTTCCGCGGGAACGGGTGCCGACGAGGCGGCCGGTGCCGCGCATGACCGGAGAGTCTCGGCTGCCCTCGGGAGCGGCTGCCGTTTCCCTCGGCGCGGTCGTGGGCGGTCAAGCTGCAGGGGGCCGCTCAGGTGACGATGGCGATGCTGCTGCTGGCCTCTCCCTGAGCGTTCGGGAGGGCGCGCGGGAGGGCGCGATGTCATGGAATCGTGCTCACCGCGTTCGTGTTTGGTGCGGGCCGGGGGACAGGTGATGGCGCAGGCCAGGGGCACGGGCATAGTAGGTGCCCGGTCCTGCGGCTCCATGGCGTGAAAGCGCCGTAGGGCAGAGGGCGGCACATCACAGCACAGCACAACAACTGCACCACAACAGGGGGATAAGGCTCCATGCCACTCATACGCCGTTCCACCGTGGCGGCCGCGGCCATGACCGCGCTGCTGGTGGTCTCCGCTTCGGCCTGCGGGCCCGGTGACGACGAGGCGGCTTCCTCGCCGAACTCCTCGGCCGCGTCCACCGGGCAGCAGGCCAAGGACGGGATCCAGCTTCCCGAAGGCGTCCCGACGAGTCTGGACGACCTGAAGAAGTGGAAGGAGGGCGGCTGGAAGGACTGGGACAAGTGGGCCCGCAAGGCATCGGAATTCGCCAATCCGATCATCAAGGACTTCTGGCAGCCGTCCAGGATGGCCAAGGCGAAGGACTCGTCGCGCACCGTCTCCACGCAGAGCACCGGCCAGGACCAGGCGGCCACCGACCCCGAGCCGCCCGCCGTGCCGGCCAAGCAGGTATCGCGGCCGTACCACCAGAACATGGCGCCGGTCGGGAAGGTGTTCTTCGACAGCCCCGAGGGGCCGATGGTCTGCTCCGGGACGGTCATCGACGACCCGGCCCACCCGGGGAAGTCCAACCTGGTGTGGACCGCGGGCCACTGTGTGCACTCCGGCAAGCAGGGCGGCTGGATGCGCAATATCGTGTTCGTGCCCTCGTACAACGACAACGGACTGCCGGCCGAGCAGACCCAGACGGCGGCGCAGAACGAGGTCAACCCCTACGGCGTGTGGTGGGCGGACTGGTCGCAGACCTCGTCCGAGTGGATCGCGAACGGCGGTAAGACCGGCGGGGTGGGGTCGGCGTACGACTTCGCGGTGCTGCATGTGAAGCCCGAGAACGGCGGCGGCAAGTCGCTGCAGGAGACGGTCGGGGCCTCGGTGCCGGTGTGGTTCGGGGCGCCGTCGGCGGACCAGGTGAGCTCGATCGGCGCGTACGGCTATCCGCAGGCCCCGCCGTACGACGGGGCGAAGATGTTCAACTGCACCAGCAGGCCGGGCCGGCTGTCGTTCTCGCCCACCTCGCCCACGATGTACCGGATCGGCTGCTCGATGACCGGGGGTACCTCGGGCGGTGGCTGGTTCGTCAACCACGGCGGTAAGACGGTGCTGGTGTCCAACAGTTCGATCGGCTCGTACGGGCACACCTGGCTCGCCGGGCCGCATCTGGGGGCCGAGGCCAAGGGCGTGTTCCAGGCCATCAGCAAGAAGTTCGCCGGTCAGGGCTGACCGGCTGGCTCGCAGAGGTGCGAGGGGGCCCGCTCCACATCCGGAGCGGACCCCTCGTCATGGCCTTACGGATGGCCTTACGGGCGCGTCCGTAAGGTCCGCCGCACCCGCCGCACCCGTCGCGTCCGCCGCACCCGTCGCGTCCGTAAGGAGCTTGGCGTAGCAGCGGCTGGTCTCCTCGAAGCGGTAGAGCCCGAACTTCGTCACCGGTGCGTAGCCGGACGAGGTGTACAGCGCGATGGCCTCGGGCTGCTCGGTGCCGGTCTCCAGGACCATCCGCACCCGCCCCGCCTCCCGCGCGCTGTCCTCCAGCGCCGCGAGGATCCGCCGGGCCAGCCCCCGCCCGCGCGCCGCGCGCACCACGAACATCCGCTTGATCTCGGCGTCCCCGTCCTCGTAGCCTTCCTCGCTCCGCTCCTGGCTGCGCCAGCCGCCGCTCGCGACCGGGGTGCCGTCCGTGTCGTAGACGATGAGGTAGAGGCCGCGCGGCGGGTCGAAGTGGGCCGCGTCCATATGCGTCAGATCGCCCTCGCCGTAGCGCTCGGCGTACTCGACCTGCACTTCCTCGTCGAGCTTGCGGGCGTCGGGGTGGTCATAGCGAACGCGTCGAACATCCATGCGGCGGATCGTACTTCTATGCCGTGGGCGGGCCGTAGTTTTTTGTCGCGTATCGTGCCGGGCGTGCTCACCGTGACGACCGTGAATGTAAATGGGCTGCGCGCCGCCGCCAAGAAGGGCTTCGTCTCCTGGCTGGACGGTACCGCGGCCGATGTGGTGTGCCTCCAGGAGGTGCGCGCCGAGCCCAAGGAGCTGCCCGAGGCGGTCCGCGAACCCGACGGCTGGCATGTGGTGCACGCCCCCGCGGCGGCCAAGGGCCGGGCCGGGGTGTCGGTGTACGCCCGGCGCGAGCTGGAGGGCGTCCGGGTCGGCTTCGGGTCGTCCGAGTTCGACGGCAGCGGCCGCTATGTGGAGGTCGATCTGCCGGGGCTGACCGTCGGCAGCCTGTACCTCCCTTCGGGTGAGGTCGGCACGGACCGCCAGGACGAGAAGGAGCGCTTCATGGCGGAGTTCCTTCCGTATCTGAAGGAGCTGCGCGAGCGGGCGGCGGCCGGTGGGCGCGAGGCGCTGGTGTGCGGCGACTGGAACATCGCCCACCAGGAGGCCGACCTCAAGAACTGGAAGGCCAACCAGAAGAAGTCCGGCTTCCTGCCGGAGGAGCGCGCCTGGCTGACCAGCGTCTTCGAGGAGGCGGCGTACGTGGACGTGGTGCGCGCCCTGCACCCGGACGTCGCCGGTCCGTACTCGTGGTGGTCCTACCGCGGCCGGGCCTTCGACAACGACGCGGGCTGGCGCATCGACTACCAGATCGCCACCCCGGGACTCGCCGGGCGCGCGGTCAAGGCGGTCGTGGAGCGGGCGGCCGCATACGACCAGCGGTGGAGCGACCACGCCCCGGTGACGGTGGCCTACGGCCCGGCTCACTGAGGTCGCGGCTCCCGCGAGCTGAGCTCACTGGCCCCCGGAGTGGCCCCTGGGCGGGGCCTCGCCCAACTCCGCCCGCATCCGGCGGTTCATGGCCATCGTCAGCTCGGCGTCCACCACGCTCGTGGCCAGTGGCCGCAGCCGCTCCACGGTCTCGCCGACGTCCTCGCCGCGCTCCACGGCGTCCGCCAGCACATGGACGCGCAGCAGTGTGACGAAGGTCTCGGCGATCGCGTCCACATGCTCACGCACCTCGCGCGCCGCGCCGAGCACGGCGGCCAGCGGGACGCCCTGTTCGACCAGGGTGTGTGAGACGTCCAGCAGACGGCGGCTGAGGTGGACGATCTCGTCGCCGTCGACGGCCAGATAGCCGAGGTCGAGGGAGGTGCTGAGGTTCTCCGGGGTGACCTCGCCCTGGAAGTAGTCCGCGAGCGCCTCGGGCCTGAGCCGGACCGGGGTCTCCGCGGGCCAGGAGGCGGCCGCGTCGGGCAGTCCGAGCAGCTCGCCGACGTCCCGGCGGCCGCTTTCGAAGGCGGCGAGCAGTTCGGCGATCCCGCCGAGGGTGTGGCCGCGCTCCAGCAGTGCCGCGATCGTCCGCAGCCGGGCCAGATGGTGGTCGTTGTACCAGGCGATCCGGCCCTCGCGGCGCGGCGGTGGGAGCAGCTTGCGCTCCCGGTAGAAGCGCAGGGTGCGCACGGTGATCCCGGCCTTCTCGGCCAGTTCCGCCATGCGGTACTCGCGTACCTCGTCCGCTTCGCTCGTCGCCACGAGGGAAGCCTATGCCGCGGCCGGCCGGGTGCGACCGCCGGTAACTTCGTTATCCACAGCCCCTACCGCTTGGTTGATCCCTGTCCTACGCTCCCATCGTGCCAGTGATTGCTGGCACGGTCGTATTCGCGTTCGTGGAAGGCGGCGGCATGGCTGGGCTGACGCATGAGCATGTGCGGGTGGCGGTGATCGGGGCCGGATTCGGCGGGCTGGGAGCGGCGGTGCGGCTGCGCCGCGCGGGCGTCACGGACTTCGTGGTGCTGGAGCGCGCGGACGCGGTCGGCGGCGCCTGGCGGGACAACACCTATCCGGGCTGTGCCTGCGATGTCCCGTCGCATCTGTACTCCTTCTCCTTCGCGCCCAACCCCGACTGGCCCCGGAACTTCTCCGGTCAGCCCCATATCCGCGCCTATCTGGAGCGGGTCGCCGACACCTTCGGGCTGCGGCCGCACCTGCGCTTCGGCGCTGAGGTGCGGTCCCTGCGCTGGGACTCCGAGGCGGTGCACTGGGAGGTGGAGACGGCGCGGGGTTCGCTGA
This sequence comes from Streptomyces yongxingensis, assembly GCF_055597465.1. Taxonomy (NCBI): domain Bacteria; kingdom Bacillati; phylum Actinomycetota; class Actinomycetes; order Kitasatosporales; family Streptomycetaceae; genus Streptomyces; species Streptomyces yongxingensis. The sequence continues at coordinate 4,649,178 of NZ_CM145717.1, read as the reverse complement.
CCGCCGATGTGGTGGTGAGCGCCACCGGTCCGCTCGCCGACCCCCGGATCCCGGACATCCCGGGCCTCGACGGCTTCCCCGGCGCCGTCTTCCACTCCGCGCGCTGGGACCACACCACCGATCTGCGCGGCAAGCGGGTGGCGATGATCGGCACCGGTGCCTCGGCCATCCAGATCGTCCCCGCCATCCAGCGCGAGGTCGGCAGGCTCACGCTGTTCCAGCGCACCCCGCCCTGGGTGCTGCCGCGGATGGACCGCCGGATCAGCGGACTCGAGCGATGGCTGCACTCGAAGATCCCGGCCACCCGGTCGCTGCGCCGCGGGGTGCTGTGGGGCATCCGGGAGCTGCAGGTCGGGGCCTTCACCAAGCGGCCGGGCGAGATGCGGTTCGTGGAGCGGCTGGCCGGTGCCCATATGCGACGGGCCATCAAGGACCCGGCGCTGCGGGCGGCGCTGACCCCCGACTACCGCATCGGCTGCAAGCGCATCCTGCTCTCCAACGACTACTATCCGGCGCTCGCCCAGCCGCATGTGGACGTGGTCCCGTCGGGGTTGAAGGAGGTACGCGGCAGCACTCTGGTCGGTGCCGACGGGACCGAGACCGAGGCCGACGTGATCATCTTCGGCACCGGCTTCCATGTGACCGACGTCCCCATAGCCCAGCGGGTGACCGGGGCGCGCGGGACGACGCTCGCGGAGGAGTGGAAGGGCGGGATGGAGGCGCTGCGCGGCACCAGCCCGGCGGGCTTCCCCAACTTCCTGACCATCATCGGGCCCAACACCGGCCTCGGGAACAGCTCGATGATCCTCGTCATCGAGGCGCAGCTGGCCTATATGGCCGACTATCTGCACCAGTTGGACACGCTCGGCGGCAAGGTCGCGCTGGACGCCCGGCCGTCGGCGGTGCGCGCCTACACCGACATGATCCAGGAAAGGATGGAACGCACGGTGTGGAACACCGGAGGTTGCGACAGCTGGTACCTCGACAACGGCCGCAACACCACCCTGTGGCCGGGGACGACGTCCGAGCTGCGGAGGGTCACCCGGCGCGTGGACCTCGCCGAGTACACGGTGGTGCGGCCGCGTACCGGGCCGGTCAAGGCCACGGTGTCCACGGCCGGTGCGGGGAGGGGATCGCGGTGAGGCGGCTTCCTTCCCTGCCCTCGGGGCCGTACGCCCCGCCCGTCCCGGAGCGTGAGCTGACGGTCGTCTCGGCCGACGGGAGCCGGATCCACACGGAGCTGCACGGCCCCGAGGACGCCCCGGCCGTCGTGCTCGCGCACGGCTGGGTCTGCTCCACGGCCTTCTGGGCGCCGGTGCTGCGCGCCCTCTCGGCCGACCACCGGGTGATCGTCTACGACCAGCGCGGCCATGGCCGCAGCCCGGCCCCGGGACCCGGCGGCTACAGCACCGAGGCCCTGGCCGACGATCTGGTGGCGGTGGTCGAAGCGACCCTTCCGCCCGGTCGGCGGGCCGTGCTGGCGGGCCACTCCATGGGTGCGATGACGCTGATGGCCGCGGCCGGCCGTCCCCTGCTGCGCGAGCGCGCGGCCGCCGCGGTGCTGTGCAGCACCGGCGCCTCGCGGCTGGTGGACCGGGCGCGGGTGGTGCCGCTGCGCTCCCCGCGGGCGCGGTCGCGGGTGCACCGTCTGCTCCTCGGCTCACGCGCCCCGCTGGGCCCGGTCAGCCCGCTCTCCAAGCGGCTGGTGCGGTACGTCACGATGGGCCCCGGCACCGACCCGGCCACGGTGGAGGTGGGCGCGCGGATCCTGCACGCCTGCCCCCGCGTCGTGCGCGCCGGATGGGGCGGGGTCCTGCTCGACCTCGAACTGGACGCGCGGGTCGGCCGGCTGACCATGCCCACGGCCGTCATCGTCGGCACCGCAGACCGGCTCACCCCGCCCGAGCACGCCCACGCCCTCGCCGCCGCGCTGCCGCATTGCACCGGGCTGACCGAGCTCCCGGGGCTCGGCCATATGACCCCGCTGGAGGATCCCGAGGCGGTCACCGGAGTGATACGCGGCCTGGTCGAGGAGTACGGGACATCCCGGGAAACTGATTTCACGATCTCCCAGGAATCCCACCCCACCTCCCAGGAATCCCACACTCAGGAATCCCACCCCACAACGGCGACGGAAGCCGGGCACACGGCAGTGGAAGCGAAGGAGCAGACGGCATGAGTGCGCGCAGGGGCCTTGAGGGCCAGGTCGCGGTGGTGACGGGCGCGGCGCGGGGCGTCGGCGAGCTGCTCGCCCGCAAGCTCTCCGCACGTGGCGCGAAGGTCGCGCTGGTGGGCCTGGAGCCCGAGGAGCTGAAGCGGGTTTCGGAGCGGCTTCCCACCGACTCCGCCTACTGGCACGCCGATGTCACCGACGCCGAGGCGATGGCGCGGGTGGCGGAGGAGGTCGTGGAGCGGTTCGGCGCGGTGGACATCGTCTGTGCCAACGCGGGCGTGGCCCAGGCCGGTCCGTTCCTCGACACCGATGAGACGGCCTGGCGGCGGGTGATCGAGGTCAATCTGCTGGGCAGCGCCACCACGGCCCGCGCCTTCCTGCCCGCGCTGACCGCCAGCCGCGGCTATCTGCTGCAGATCGCCTCGCTCGCCGCGATCGCGCCCGCGCCGATGATGACGGCGTACTGCGCGTCCAAATCCGGGGTCGAGGCGTTCGCCCACAGTCTGCGGGCCGAGGTGGGCCACCGTGGGGTGCGGGTCGGCGTGGGCTATCTGAGCTGGACGGACACCGATATGGTGCGCGGCGCCGACCGGGACGAGGTGATGCGCGAGCTGCGGCAGCGGCTGCCCTGGCCCGCGGGCCGTACCTATCCGCTGGGCCCGGCTGTGGACCGGCTGGTGGCGGGCATCGAGCGCCGGTCGGCGCATGTGTACGCGCAGTGGTGGCTGCGCGGTATGCAGTCGATGCGCGGTTATCTGCCCGCGTTCATCCACGCCGTGGGGCGGCGCGAGATGCGCCGCGCCGAGCCGCGGCTGGCGGCGACCCGGGAGGAGCGGGGCGGTCTGGTGGGCGAGGGCGGCGCGGCGGACGAGAAGGCGCGCACGTCGGGCAGCGTGGGCACGGAGCGTCACCGGTAACGCTCCGTCAACCGTCCTGACCTGCGCATTCTTCGGTTCCTCCGGTCCGGAATGCGGAGAAAGTCGGCACGTGTAACTCTTGTCGGGCCCGACGCCATTCATCCGATGAGGAGTGACACATGGGCCCCAAGGACCAGTCGAACGAGAAGGCTCAGCAGGCCAAGCGGAAGCCGCAGGGCGGGCGGAGCCAGGAGCCGCGGCGCGGTCAGCAGACGCAGTCCGGTGAGCGCATGCAGTCGGCCGAGCGCATGCGGCCCGGTGAGGGCATGGAGGAGCGCTCCCGCCGGGAGCCGGGGCAGGAGCAGCGCCGTGGCCGGCAGGAGCGGCCGGAGGCCCGCGGGCAGTCCCAGCGGATGGACCGTGAGCGCCGTCAGCCGGGCATGGGCGACGAGATGATGGACCAGGAGCCCTTCGAAGAGATGTGACGCACAGAGCGCGGCACATAGGGCGGGAGGGGTGTATCCCCGTGGTCGGCCATGGGGATACACCCCTAGCGCGTCACCCGTGCCCGCCCCTGCGTGCCACCCGTGCCTGCCCCTGTACCCCACCCGCGCCCGCGCCCACTCGCGCCCGCCCGCCCCTGCGCGGGGCCGGGGGCCGCGCTCAGTTCCCGTTGCGCGGCGGCAGTTGGGGGCGGCGCAGGTCGGGGACGCCCGAGTAGTCCGGCGGGGTCGCGGCCGGATGCCGCTCCAGCAGATCGAGCGCCGTACGGACGGCGACCCCCAACTGTGGATGGCGGCCCTCCGCCCAGTCCACGGGGGAGCGCGGCGCCTCGATGTCCGGCTCCACACCGTGGTTCTCCACGCCCCAGCGGTAGGCGTCGAACCACGCGGCGTTCATCGGCACCGTGATCGACGTGCCGTCGCCGAGGCGGTGACGGCCGGTCATCCCGACCACCCCGCCCCAGGTGCGCAGCCCCACCACCGGCCCGATGCCCTGGATCTTGAAGGCCGCGGTGATCATGTCGCCGTCGGAGGAGGTCGCCTCGTCGGCGACCGCGACGATCGGCCCGCGCGGCGCGTTGCTGGAGTACGACACGGGCTGGGCGTTGCGGGTCAGGTCCCAGCCCATGACCTTGCGGGTGAGCTTCTCCACCACCAGCTCGCTGATGTTGCCCCCCGCGTTGCCCCGGACGTCCACGATCAGCGCGGGCAGCGACATCTCGCGGCGCAGATCGCGGTTGAACTGCGCCCAGCCGGAACCGCCCATGTCGGGGATGTGGAGATAGCCGCACCGCCCGTCGCTCAACTTCCGCACCACGGAACGGCGCTGGGCGACCCAGTCCTGGTAGCGCAGCGGCCGGTCGTCGATCAGCGGGGAGACCGCGACCCGGCGCGGCGGCCCCTCGCCGTCCGGCGGCTCGAAGGTCAGTTCCACCGTCGTGCCGCCCGCGGCCGTCAGCAGCGGATACGGACCGGCCACCGGGTCCACCGGGCGCCCGTCGACATGGGTGAGCACGGCGCCGTCCCGGATGCCCAGACCGGCCAGCGGCGAGCGGGCCCGGGAGTCGGAGGACTCACCGGGCAGGATGCGGGCCACCGCCCACCGCCCGTCCTTGGCGCGGGTGAGGTTGGCGCCGAGCAGTCCGATGGGGCGCTGGTAGTGGGACGGCCCCTCGTTGCGGCGCGCGGCGCTGACGTAGGCGTGCGAGGTGCCCAGCTCGCCGAGGGTCTCGCGGAGCAGATCGGCGAACTCGTCGGGCGAGGCGACCCGTTCGACCAGCGGACGGTACTGGTCGAGCACCCCGTCCCAGTCGACCCCGCACATCCCCGGGTCCCAGTAGTAGTGCCGGGTGATGCGCCCGGCCTCGTCGTACGCCTGCCGCCACTCGGCCGCCGGATCGGCGGTGTGCTGGATCCGCCGCATGTCGAGGTGGACGGTGGAGTCGCTGTCGCCGGACTCGGTGGCGGGCATCGCGCTCAGATCGCCGTCGTCGTAGGCCACCAGCCGGGTGCCGTCGCCGCTGACCACGAACCAGTCCAGCTCACTGGTGAGTTCGGTGCGCTTGGCCTTCGCCAGGTCGAAGTGTTCCAGGGTGGGGCGGCTCGAGGTCTCGGCCGGGTTGGCGAACGTCTCGCCGAGCACGCCCGAGATCGGCCAGCGCAGCCACACCAGCCCGCCGCCGCTGACCGGCCTCAGCGAGGAGTACTTGGACGCGGCGACGGGGAAGGCCGTGACCCGGCTGGCCAGCCCCTCCACCTCGACCGTCACCGTGCCGTCGCCGTCGCCCTCGCCCCCGCTGACGTCCGGGTCGAGACCGCCCGCCGCCGGGCGCCCCTCGGGGGACAGCGCGAAGGGCGAGGGGGTGGCGGAGGACAGCGGTACGAGATAGGGGCGGCAGCCCAGCGGGAAGGAGAGGTCGCCGGTGTGCACGTCGTAGACCGGGTCGAAGCCGCGCCAGGAGAGGAAGGCGAGATAGCGGCCGTCGCTGGTGAAGACCGGCTCCTCGTCCTCGAACCGCCCATTGGTCACATCAACGGTGGTCCGGTCGGCCAGCCGCGCGATCTTGATCGAGCGCAGGGTGCGCCCTATTCCGGGGTGGGACCAGGCGAGCCAGGCCGAGTCGGGGGCGAAGGCCAGGTCGCCCACCGGGCCGTTGTCCGACCGGATCAGCTCGGTGACCTCGCCGTCCCCGTCGGGGGAGGTGTCCACCAGGAGCAGCCGCCCGTCGCCCGCGGCGACCGCGAGCAGGTCGCCGTCCGGTGAGGGCTCCAGCTCGTGCACCCGGCCCAGCTGACCGGCGGCCAGCCGGCGCGGCTCGGTGGGGCCGGCGGCCCGGGGCAGATGCGCTATCTCGATGGCGTCCTCGCCCTCCGCGTCGGTGAGGTAGGCGACCCGGCCGGTCGAGCCCAGCATCACGGGCAGCCGCACCCGGACCCCCGGGGTGTCGGCGAGGGTGCGGGCGGGTCCGTCGCGGTGGGTGAGCCAGTACAGGCTGCCGCGGACGCACACCGCGCTGGCCCGGCCGGTGGTGTCCACCGACAGCGAGTCGATGTGCGAGGCGGCGGGCACCTGGTAGGGCCGCCGCCCGGTGCGCGCCCCGCCGAGCCGCACGTCCAGCTTGCGCGGCCGGCCGTCCAGGCTCAGATCGTCCACCAGCCACAGCTCGCCCGCGCACTGGTAGACGACGCGGGAGCCGTCGGTCGAGGCGTGCCGGGCGTAGAAGTCGGCGTGGTCGGTGTGGCGGCGCAGATCGGTGCCGTCGGGCAGACAGGAGTAGAGGTTGCCGATGCCCTCGTGGTCGGAGAGGAAGGCGATCCGGCCGCCGACGAACATCGCCGCGTCCAGATGGCCGTTCAGCTTCTCCGCGAGCCGGGTGCCGTGCAGCCACAGCCGGCCCATCGCCCCGCCCCGGTAGCGCTTCCAGGTGGCGGGCTCGTGCGGCGGCTTGCCGGTGAGCAGCAGGGTGCGGCGCTCGCCGTCGAGGTCGGCCACCGCGATGTCGGCCACCGGCCCCCAGGGCAGCCGCCCGCCGGGGCTGCCGTCGGTGGGCAGGCTGTAGGCCCAGGAGAAGTGGGAGAACGGCTGCTCATGGGAGGAGACCGCGAGGATCTGGGAGGCGCCGTCCTGGTCCGGCGGGGTCCAGCCGCACACCGTGGTGTCCGTACTGCCCCAGTAGGTCAGCCGGCGGGCCGGGCCGCCGGCCGAGGGGACGAGGTAGATCTCCGGGTCGAGGCTGCGCCAGGTGGTGAACGCGATCTGGGAGCCGTCGGGGGAGAAGCGGGGAGGTCCGACGCGGGTACGGTCCACGGTCAGCCGCCACGCTCGCCCGGGTGGCTCACCCGGGGCGGTCAGTGGGGCGACCCACAGATCGTCTTCGGCCGCGAAGCACAGCAAGTCGCCGTGCAGATGCGGAAATCGCAGGTACGCCAGGTCGTCGTCGCATGCGTAAGGCTCCACCCACCCATGTTTTCGAGCTACGCCATTCGGAGCAACTCGGTTGTGTGACCGAGACCACGAGCGAAACGGCGTAGTTTCGATAGAGTCGGGCTTATGCTGGAGGAGTACGAAACCGTTTCGTTCGGAAGTTCGGAGGGAGGCGACACCCCATGCGGACCACGGATCAGCCGACGACGGAGGACCGCGACACCGCCCGGGTGCGCCGCAGCAGACTCTCCCCCGAGCGCGAGCGGGAGCTGTACGAGGCGGTGGTCGAGCTGCTGGGCGAGGTCGGGTACGACGGTCTGACGATGGACGCCGTCGCGGCCCGCACCCGATCCAGCAAGGCCACGCTCTACCGCCAGTGGAAAGGCAAGCCGCAGCTGGTCGCGACCGCGCTGCGGCACACCAAGCCCGTTCTGCTCGAAGGCGTCGACACCGGATCGCTCCGCGGGGACCTGCGGGAGATCGCGCGGTGTTCGGAGACCGCCCATGAGCGGGACGCCGCGCTGATGAGGGGACTCGCCCACGCAAGCCATGACAACCCGGACCTCCATCAGGCCCTGCGAGAGTTGTTGATCTTCCCCGAGATCGACGCGCTCCACGCGCTGCTGAGGCGCGCCGTCGACCGCGGCGAAGTCGCCCCGGACCGGCCCGCCTTGAACTACGTCGTGCACATGATGTGCGGCGCGTTCATCACCCGACCGCTCGTCGAGGGCAAGCAGCCGGACCAGACGTATCTCCTGGAGTACATCGACGCCGTGATCCTCCCCGCGCTCGGCGCCGCGTAGCCCTTCCCTCCCCACTCCTGGATCTCCCCGCACAACCACATAAGGTCCCGGCCGGCGCGCCGCTCTCGTCGCCGGTTCGGTCACCCATCCCTGCCCTGCCAGACAACCCGACGGGAGCACTCCTTCTCGTGGCCACCTTCCTCTATAAACTCGGCCGGTTCGCCTTCCGGCGACGCGGCTTCGTCGCGCTGATATGGGTGGCGCTGCTCGCGGTCGCGGGCGTCGGCGCCGCCACCGCCTCCCAGCCCGCCAACGACAGCTTCTCCATTCCGGGCACCGAGGCCCAGAAGGCGTTCGACCTGCTGGAACAGCGGTTCCCCGGGGGTAACGCGGACGGTGCCACCGCCCGTGTGGTCTTCCGCGCCCCGAGCGGCGAGAAGATGACCGACCCGGACAACAAGGCGGTGGTCACCAAGACCGTCGCCGAGCTCAAGGCCAGCTCGCCGCAGGTCGCCTCGGTCGCCGACCCCTACCAGACCCGGGCCGTCAGCAAGGACGGCACCACGGCGTACATCCTGACCAGCTACAAGGTCAACGCCATGGAGCTGGAGGACCCCGCCAAGGACGGTCTGAAGGAGGTGGGGGAGAAGGCCCAGAAGTCGGGGCTGACGGTGCAGATCGGCGGTGACGCGCTCCAGGAGATGCCGGAGACCGGCTCCACCGAGATCATCGGTATCGCGATCTCCGCGGTCGTCCTCGCCATCACCTTCGGCTCGCTGGTGGCGGCCGGACTGCCACTGCTGACCGCGCTCATCGGCGTCGGCATCGGCATCTCGTCGATCACCGCGCTCGCCACCACGCTGGGGCTGTCCACCACCACCTCCACACTGGCGATGATGATTGGCCTCGCGGTCGGCATCGACTACGCGCTGTTCATCGTCTCCCGCTACCGCGCGGAGCTGGCCGAGGGACGGGACCGGGAGGAAGCCGCCGGACGGGCTGTCGGCACCGCGGGCTCGGCGGTCGTCTTCGCCGGCCTTACGGTCGTCATCGCGCTGGTCGGCCTCGCCGTCGTCAACATCCCGATGCTGACCAAGATGGGCTTCGCCGCGGCCGGTACGGTCGTCATCGCGGTCCTCATCGCGATCAGCCTCATCCCGGCGGTGCTGGGCTTCGCGGGCAAGCGGGTGTTCGGGCGCAAGGCGCGCCGGCGGATGGAGGAGCGTGCCGCGGCGGTCGCCGCGAGCGGCGCGGACGCCCCCGAGGAGAAGCCCAACATGGGCACCCGCTGGGCCCGCTTCGTGCTGCGCCGTCCGTTGATGGTGCTCCTGGTGGCCGTGCTCGGCCTCGGCGCGGCCGCCGTGCCCGCCGTCAGCCTGGAACTCGGTTTGCCGGACGATGGTTCGCAGCCGGTCAGCAGCCAGAAGCGCCAGGCGTACGACATGATCTCCAAGGGCTTCGGCCCCGGCTACAACGGTCCGCTGATGGTGGTCGTCGACGCCAAGGGCAGCGATGACGCCAAGGGCGCGGCCCAGCAGGTCGTCAAGACCATCACCGGTCTGGACGGGGTGGCGGGGGTCAGCCCGGCCACGTTCAACAAGGCCGGTGACACCGCGACCCTCACCGTCCTCTCCAAGTACAAGCCGAGCAGCATCGACACCGAGAACCTGGTCGGTGACATCCGGGACAAGGCGAGCGGCTTGAGGTCCGACACCGGCGCCGAGGTGCTGGTGACCGGCCAGACGGCGATGAACATCGACATCTCGCAGAAGCTCAACGACGCGCTGGTGCCCTATCTGGTGCTCGTCGTCGGACTGGCCTTCCTGCTGCTGATGGTGGTCTTCCGGTCCGTCCTGGTCCCGCTCAAGGCGGCGCTCGGCTTCCTGCTCTCCGTCGTCGCGGCGCTCGGCGCGGTGGTCGCGGTCTTCCAGTGGGGCTGGCTGGCGGACCTGTTCGGGGTCGAGGAGACCGGCCCGATCATGAGCATGATGCCGATCTTCATGATCGGCGTGGTGTTCGGTCTGGCGATGGACTACGAGGTCTTCCTGGTGACCCGGATGCGGGAGGCGTACGTCCACGGCGAGCGCCCCGGCCAGGCCGTCGTCACCGGCTTCCGGCACGGCGCCCGGGTGGTCACCGCGGCCGCGGTCATCATGATCAGCGTCTTCGCGGGATTCATCGGCTCGTCCGAGTCGATGATCAAGATGATCGGCTTCGGCCTCGCCACCGCCGTTCTCTTCGACGCCTTCGTGGTCCGCATGGCCATCGTCCCGGCGGTCCTGGCGCTGCTCGGCAAGGCGGCCTGGTGGCTGCCGCGCTGGCTGGACCGGGCGCTGCCCAACGTGGACGTGGAGGGCGAGGGCCTGCGCAAGCAGCTCGAGCAGCCCTCCGCGGCCCAGCAGCGCGACCGGGACTCCGACCCCGACGCCGAGCTGACCCGCGTCTGACCCCCGTCTGAACACCTGGCGTCACGCTCCGGCCCGACGGCGGCCTTCCGATCCCGGAAGGCCGCCGTTCGGCGTTTCCACGAGCTTGCGCGATCCCGCGACGTCGGCGCTCTTGCGAACGACTTGCAGGTACGGGCTACCATCGGGCCGATAGCTGCAGCTCAGGAGCGGAGTCCCGCCATGCATGTGCCCGACGGATTCATCGACGCACCGGTGTCGGTGGCGACCGGTGTGGTCGCGGCCGGGGCCGTCGCGGTCAGTTTGCGCGGTGCCCGGCGGGAGCTCGACGAGCGGACCGCGCCGCTGGCCGGGCTGGTCGCGGCGTTCATCTTCGCCGTGCAGATGCTGAACTTCCCCGTGGCCGCCGGGACCAGCGGCCACCTGCTGGGCGGGGCGCTGGCCGCGATACTCGTGGGGCCGTACACGGGGGTGTTGTGCGTCTCCGTGGTGCTGCTGATGCAGAGCGTGCTGTTCGCGGACGGCGGGCTCACCGCGCTCGGCGTCAACATCACCGACATGGCCCTGGTCACCACGGTCGTGGCGTACGCGCTCTTCCGCGCGATCGTGAAGCTGGCCCCGCATCGCCGCCGTACGGTCACCGTCGCGTCCTTCGTGGCGGCGCTGATCTCCGTGCCCGCCGCCGCGGTGGCCTTCACGGCGATCTACGCGCTGGGCGGCACGGCCGATGTGGCGATCGGTAAGGTCTTCGCGGCGATGGTCGGTGTGCATGTGCTGATCGGCATCGGCGAGGCGGCGATCACCGCGCTGACGGTCGGCGCCGTCGTGGCCGTACGGCCGGATCTGGTGTACGGGGCGCGGGGGGTGACCGCACGTCCGCTGGAGATCCGCAGCAGCCCGCTGGCCCCGGCCGCCCCGGGAGCGGTGGCACGGGCCGCGGGCCCGGCGGCCGAGCCCGCCGCGGCGACCTCCGAGATCCCCGAGCCCACCGGGACCCCCGAGCCCGCCGCCGCGCCGCGGCGGTCGGCGCGGCGCGTGTGGTGGGCCGGGCTCGCGGCCGCGCTGTTGTGCGCCGGGGTCGTCAGCTTCTACGCCTCCGCCAGCCCCGACGGGCTGGAGAAGGTCGCCCATGACAAGGGGATCGACAAGAAGACCGAGGACCACGCCGCCAAGGACTCCCCGCTCGCCGACTACGGCGTCAAGGACATCTCCGACGCCCGGCTCTCCGGCGGGCTCGCCGGGGTGATCGGGGTCGGGGCCACGCTCGCCGTCGGCTCCGGGATCTTCGTCGTCGTACGGCGGCGCAGGGCGACGGCCGAGAGCGAGCGGGGCTGACCGTGGGTGCGGGACACGCGCACAAGCTCTACCGGGAGGGCCGGTCGCCCGTCCACGCCCTCCCCCCGCACTGCAAGATCGCCGCCGTCTTCTGCTTCGTGCTGGTGGTCGTCTCCACGCCCCGCGAGGCCGTCTGGGCCTTCGGGGCGTACGCGGTGCTGCTGGCCGGAGTGGCGGCGGCGGCCCGGATTCCGGGCGGGTACGTACTGCGGCGGCTGCTGATCGAGGTCCCGTTCGTGGCGTTCGCCGTGCTGATGCCGTTCATCGCGGAGGGCCCGCGGGTGGCGGTACTGGGGATGTCGCTCAGCGAGTCCGGGCTGTGGAGCGCCTGGAACATCCTCGCCAAGGGCACCCTCGGCGTCGCCGCCTCCGTCCTCCTGGCGTCCACGACCGAGCTGCGCGCCCTGCTGCTGGGGTTGCAGCGGCTGCGGATGCCCTCGCTGCTGGTGCAGATCGCCTCGTTCATGATCCGCTACGGGGACGTCATCTCCGACGAGATGCGCCGGATGCGGATCGCCCGCCAGTCGCGCGGCTTCGAGGCGCGCGGGGTGCGGCACTGGGGTGTGCTCGCCTCCTCGGCCGGGGCGCTGTTCATCCGCTCCTACGAACGGGGCGAACGGGTCCACCTGGCGATGGTCAGCCGGGGCTATACGGGCACCATGCCGGTGATCGACGATGTGACGGCCTCCCGTACCCAGTGGATGTACGCCGCCGCCCTCCCGCTGACCGCGCTGGCGGTCTGCCTGACCGGATGGATGCTGCCTTGACCGACCCCGCCGCCACCCCGCCGTCCCTCCAGGTGTCCGGTCTGGCCTACGCCTACCCCGACGGCCATCAGGCCCTCTTCGGCGTCGATCTGACCGTGGCCCGCGGTGAGCGGGTGGCGCTCCTCGGGCCCAACGGCGCGGGCAAGACCACGCTCGTGCTGCACCTCAACGGCATCCTTACGGCGGGCGCCGGGACGGTCACGGTCGTGGGGCTGCCCGTGGCGAAGGCGCATCTGGCCGAGATCCGCCGCCGGGTGGGCATCGTCTTCCAGGACCCGGACGACCAGCTTTTCATGCCGACCGTGCGCGAGGACGTGGCCTTCGGCCCGGCCGCGGCGGGGCTGCGCGGCGCGGAGCTGGAGGAGCGGGTGCGCCGCGCGCTGGAGCGGGTCGGGATGGCGGAGTTCGCCGACCGGCCGCCGCACCACCTCTCCTTCGGGCAGCGGCGGCGGGTGGCCGTGGCGACGGTACTGGCCATGGAGCCGGAGATCCTGGTCCTGGACGAGCCCTCGTCCAACCTCGACCCGGCCTCGCGCCGTGAACTCGCCGACATCCTGCGGTCCCTGGAGGTGACCGTGCTGATGGTCACCCACGATCTGCCGTACGCGCTGGAGTTGTGCCCGCGCTCGGTGGTGCTCAGCGGCGGGGTGATCGCGGCGGACGGCGGAACGCAGGAGCTGCTGTGCGACGAGGAGCTGATGCGCGAGCACCGGCTGGAACTCCCCTTCGGCTTCGATCCGCGCTCGGTGACGGTGCCGGTGAGGTGACAAACCATCAATTCCTGCGGCCCCTGACCACTCGGCAGGGGCCGTCGCGCTGCCCCGGTACGGCTCGTGCCGCCATGGGATCGCACGGTTCGGCGCGCACGCTGTAACGCCACCTCTGTGGCGCCGCCCGGCCGGTGCGGCACCTCGGGCCGTTACGCCTCCCGCGCCGCCAGGCTGGTCCGCACCGCGCGCACGAGCGCCTGCGCACGCGGATCGGCGGTGACGCCGCGCCGCATACCGTTGGTGACGTAGGCAAAGCCGATGCGCGCCTCCGGGTCGGCGAAGGCGAGGGAGCCACCGCGCCCCGGGTGGCCGAAGGAGCCCGGCCCCAGCAACGGGCAGGCCGGGCCGTGCAGCATGTAGCCGAGGCCGAAGCGGGTGCCGACGACCAGGACCCGGTCCGGCCCCGCGGACTCCTCGGTACGGGCCATCGTCAGCGTCGCCGGGGCGAACAGCCTGCCCCCCGAGCGGGCCGTACGGGCCGAGGGCAGCGGGCCGATCAGCGCCGCGTAGAAGCGGGCCAGGGCCTCGGCGGTCGCCACCCCGCCCGAGGCGGGCAACTCGGCGGCCAGATACGCGGGGTCGTTCTCGTCCGGCAGCGGGGTGATCGCGGCGAACGCCCGCCGGGTCAGCGACTCGGGGTCCCGATACGCCTCGGCGACCGACCGCTTGGGGCGCAGCCGCGGCCCCTGGGCGGCGGGCGCGGAGAGCGCCTCCACCGCCGCGATCCGGCCCACCCGGCCCCGCTGCTCCTCGGGCAGCCCGAGCCACAGGTCGAGCCCCAGCGGCCGGGCGATCTCCTCGGCGATCCAGCGCCCGATGGTCCGCCCGGTGACCCTGCGCACCAGCTCGCCCAGCAGCCAGCTGTACGTCTGGGCGTGGTAGCCGTGGGCCGTACCGGGCTCCCACACGGGCTGCTGGGCGGCGACGGCCCGCGGCCCGGATATGCCGTCGATGGCCTCGGCGGGGGTCAGCGGGGTGTCGAGCACGGGCACGCCGGTGCGGTGTGCCAGCAGATGCCGCACCAGCACCCGCTCCTTGCCGGCCGCCTTGAACTCCGGCCAGTAGGTGCTGACCCGGCCGTCCAGGTCCAGTTGGCCGCGCTGGTGCAGCAGCAGCGGCACGGCGGCGGCGACGCCCTTGGTGACCGACCGGACGACCTGGGCGGTGTCCTGGGTCCAGGGCTCGGGGCCGTCGTCGGACCCCTCACGGCCATCGGAGTCCTCACGGTCCGCGGACTCCTTACGGTCACCGGAGTCCTGGCCGCCGTCGGAGTCCTGGCCGCCGTCGGGCGTCTTCGTACCGCCCCACAGATCGACGACCTTCTCGCCCTCCCGGTACAGGACCACGGCCGCGCCGCGCTCGCCGTGCCGGGCGAAGTTCGCCGCGAAGGCGTCCCGGACCGGTTCGAAACCGTCCGCCACCGTGCCCTGGACGTCCACCACTGTCCGACTCCCGCCATGCCGACCCGAGCGTGTGTGCTGTGTTTCTCTTATGGTGCAACGCCGCGCGCGGGAGGATCATGCCGGGGCCGGGCATGATCCCGGCGGACCCGCCGCGATGGGGCGGCGGCGGTCCCGGAGCCGACGAGAAGGGGCACACGGTGCGGAGATTCGAGGGCTACGCGGTCATGCTCACCGGCGCGGGGCGCGGGATCGGGGAGGCGACCGCCCGCCGGTTCGCCGACGAGGGCGCCCGCGTGCTGATCACCGACCAGGACGGCGAACGGGCCGCGAAGGCCGCCGCGTCCATACGGGCCGACGGCGGCGAGGCCGAGTCGCTGGGCTGCGACGTGGCCCGGCGGGCGGACGTCGAGGCGGCGGTCGCGCACGCCGTAAGGAGCTTCGGAAGGCTGGACGTCCTGGTCAACAGCGCCCACTCGTGCCACGTCGACACCCCGCTGTTCGAGGACCAGGCGGACGACGAGTGGCAGCAGGACATCGATGTCACCCTCGGCGGCGCGTTCCGCTGTTCCCGCGCCGCGCTGCCGCATCTGGCCGCCGCGGACGGCCGGGGCGCCATCGTCAACGTCGGCTCGGTCAACGGCCTCCAGGACTTCGGCAACCACGCCTACAGCGCCGCCAAGGCCGGCCTGGGCAGCCTCACCCGCACCCTGGCCGCCCACGCCGCCGGCCGGGGCGTCCGCGTCAACCTCGTGGCCCCCGGCACGATCCGCACCCCCGGCTGGGACGGCCGGGAGGACACCCTGCGCCGCGCCGCCGAGGTCTACCCCCTCGGCCGGGTCGGCGAACCCACCGACATCGCCGCCGCCATCACCTTCCTCGCCTCCTCCGACGCCGCATGGATCACCGGGACCACCCTCCCCGTGGACGGCGGCATCACGACCACGAACGTGGCGGTGCGCAGGGCCTTCGGTCACTCGGAGACGCCCAGCGAGACACAGTCGTAGCCGCCTTGCCAGGGGTCGCTCGTATAGACGCGGAGTACGGGGCACACGCGACGGAGTGCGCGGTCAACCCGCGTGCAGCATCAGCCCGATGCCCGCCACCATCAGCCCCGCCGCCGCGATCCTCGGACCGCCGAACCGCTCCTTGAAGAACAGCGCCCCGATCGCCGCGCCCACGATGATCGACGATTCGCGCAGCGCCGCGATCGGGGCGAGCTCGGCCCGGGTCTGGGCCCACAGGACCAGACCGTAGGCGGCGACCGACAGCAGCCCGCCGAGCAGTCCGCGCGCCGCCACCGGCCGCAGTTGCCGCAGGAGCGCACCGCGCCGGATCGCCAGGGCGCAGACGGGGATGGCGAAGCCCTCCAGGATCATCAGCCAGGCGATGTAGGCGGGCGGACTGCCGGAGGCACGCACCCCCAGACCGTCCACGACGGTGTACGCGGCGATGGACAGACCGGTGGCGATGGCGGCCGTAAGGGCGAGCCACTGCGGCGCGCCCCCGCCGTTCTCCCCGTTCTCCCCGCGCTCAGCGTGCCGCGGCCCCTTGATGCCCCACAGCGCCACGCCCACCAGCCCCGCCGAGGCCAGCGCGATCCCCGCCGCCTGCCAGCGGTCCGGCCGCTCGCCGACGAAGACCGCGGCGGCCACGGTCACCACCAGCGGGGCGGTGCCGCGCGCGATGGGGTACATCTGGCCGAAGTCGCCCAGGTGGAACGAGCGCATGAGCAGCAGTTGATAGACCACATGGATGGCCGCGGAGGCCAGCAGATACGGCCAGGCGTCCGCCGCGGGCAGCGGGGTGAACGGCAGCAGTGCCAGTCCGCACAGCGCCCCGCCGCCGCCCACCAGGGTGAAGGCGAGCAGTTGGTCCCTGATGCCGTGCGCGATGGCGTTCCAACTGGCGTGGGTGACGGCCGCGATCAGCACCGCGGCCGCGACCAGCGGGGTCACGCGGACCGCTCGCGCACATCCACCAGCGTGCCCCCGGCGTGCGCGATCAGGGTCTTGGGGTCGAGCGGGAAGACGGTGTGCGGATTGCCCGCCGCGGCCCATACGGTCTCGTGGTCCAGCAGCCGGCGGTCGGCGAGGACGCGGGTGCGGGTGCGGTGGCCGAAGGGCGGCACCCCGCCGATGGCGTAGCCGGTGGTCTCCCGCACCAGCGCCGCGTCCGCCCGGCGGACGCTCCCGGCGCCCAGTTCACGCCGTACCAGCTCGACGTCGACGCGTGACGCCCCGTCCATCAGTACCACCACCGGCTGTCCGTCCGCCTCGAAGACCAGCGACTTGACGATCTGGCCCAGCGCACAGCCGATCGCCGCGGCGGCCTCGGCGGCGGTACGGGTGGCGTCGGGGAACCGGCGCACCTCGACGTCCAGGCCGAGCTCGCGCAGGGCGTCGGCGAAGCGGGGGTGGGCGGCGGTGTCAGGAGTGGAGTCGACCATGGAACGACGCTATCGACGCCCCCGCGCCCCCCGCCAGGACTTTTCCCGACGGTGGCCTCCGGGCCCCGCTGACCGGCCGGCCGGCTGAACACGAAGGAGATGGGCCGGCCGGCCGAACACGAAGGAGCCGGGCGGGCGCTCGATGCGCCCGCCCGGCTCCCGTGCCGTCACGCCGGTGGAACCGGCGGCTCAGCCGCCCGCGCGCAGCAGCGCCGCCACGATCGGGCCCGCCGTGTCGCCGCCGTGGCCGCCCTCGGGGACCACGCCCGCGGCCGCAACGTCGTCGCGGTACGCGCTGAACCAGCCGTTCGGCTTCTCCTGGTTGTCCACCTCGGCCGAGCCGGTCTTGGCGCCGAAGTCACCGCTCATCCCGGCCATCGCCTCGGCGGCGGTGCCCGAGGTGGCCGTCAGCTTCATCAGCTTCTTGAGCTGGTCGTGGGTGCTGGACTTCATCGTCCTGCTCGCCTTGGCCAGCGTCCGGTCGTCCAGCGACGGCGAGACCAGGTACGGCTGGCGGAAGGTGCCGGTGGAGGCGGTGGCCGCGACCGACGCCATGTTGAGCGGGTTCATCCGCACGCCGCCCTGGCCGATCAGCGAGGCGGCCTTGGAGGCCGCGGACTGCACCGGCACCGAGCCGTCGAAGGTGGGCACGCCGGTCTGCCAGTTGAGCCCGATGCCGAAGACGTCCCGGGCCTCCTTGCTCAGGTCGTCGTCCTTCAGCTTCCCCGCCTGGCTGATGAAGGCCGTGTTGCAGGAGCGGGCGAAGCTCTGCTCGAAGGTGCCGTTCTTGATCTCGAACTTCTTGTCGTTCTGGAACTTCCAGCCGCCGTAACTGAAGTACTTCGGGCACGGATGCGGCTTGCCGTACGCCGCCAGACCCTTGTCCATCAGCGTCGTCGAGGTGATGATCTTCATCGTCGAGCCGGGTGCGTACGAGCCCTGGAGGGCGGTGTTGAAGCCGCTCGCGGGGGAGTTGGCCAGTGCGAGGATCTCACCGGTGCTGGGCTTGACCGCGACCACCGACGCCTTGGTGCGCTTGCTCACCTGCTGCTCGGCGGTGCGCTGGAGCGATGCGTCGATCGTGGTGCGGAGCGTGCCCGGGGTGCCCTTGGAGAGCACCTTGAGGGTCTTGTCGGGGGACTTGGAGCCCTTGGCGCGCTGGATCCAGGTCTCCACGCCCGCCTCGCCGCCCGCCTTCTTGCCGTACCGCTCGCGCAGCGCGGCCAGGACGGTCTTGAGGGTCGGGTGCTCGGAGGCGGTCAGCTCCTTGCCGTCGCGGTCCACCGCCTTGATCGGCGGCGCCTCGGACGCGCCGGTCTTGAGCGTGTCGCCCTCGGCGAGGTCGGGGTGCACCACGGAGGGCTTCCAGGCGACGACCGGCTTGCCGGTCTTGGTGTCGCGGGTCACGGTCAGCGAGGATTCATACGTCCAGGGGACGCTCTCACCGCCGGAGGAGAGCTGGGCGTTGACCGAGAACGGCACCTTGGCGCCGCTCGCCCGCCCCGCGTCCAGCGCCACCTTGGCCACCTTGGCCTTCGTGCGGTAGCCGCTCAGCGCCGTGGTGGCCGCGCCGCTGTCGTCCGTCAGGGCGGCTGCCTTCGCCGTCTCGCCCGCCGACCAGGCCGCCAGGAACGCGTGGGCGGTGGTCTTGACCTCGGCCGCGCTGGGCGGGCCGGTCTTCACCTTCTTCAGGGACGGCTTGTCGTCACCCGAGCCGGCGCTCGCACCGTCCTTCGGGCCGGCTGAATCGTCCTGGCCGCTGCCGCAACCGGCCACACCGACCATGGCGGCGAACACCGCACCGACGATCGCGGCTCTCGCGCCACTCCGCATTTCAGAACCCCCACACTTGTGTTCTCGGTTCCCCCCATCAGTCGATGGGGGTCGCGGTGCCCGGCACTCTACCGGCACCACGTGAAGCCCCCGCGCCCTCACCGTAGGGGGCGCGGGGGCCGTGGCCGGATCCATGCGGTGGGCCGGGGGCCGAGCCGGGGTCAGATCCAGGTGTCGAGCCACATCCGGGCGCGCCAGGCGTCCATGGGGATCGTCTGGCCGGTGTAGAGCGGGAAGAAGTAGATGAAGTTCCAGATGATCAGCAGGACCAGCGCGCCCGAGCCGACCGCGCCGATCACCCGGCGGGTCTCGCTCGCGCCCGGTGGCCCCAGCAGCGCGCCGATCATCATCGCCACCCCGAGGCACAGGAAGGGCACGAAGACGACGGCGTAGAAGGAGAAGATCGTCCGGTCCTGGTAGAGGAACCACGGCAGATAGCCCGCGGCGATCCCGCACAGGATCGCGCCCGCCCGCCAGTCGCGCCGCAGCGCCCACCGGAACAGCAGGTACAGCAGTGCGAAACAGGCCGTCCACCACAGCAGCGGAGTGCCGATGGCCAGCACCTCGCGGGCGCACTTCTCGGCGGCGTCCTTGGGGCAGCCCTCCTGGCCGGCCCGCGGGGACTCGTAGAAGTACGAGACCGGGCGGGACTGGACCAGCCAGCTCCACGGGTTGGACTGGTAGACATGCGGCGAGTCGAGGTTGACGTGGAACTTGTAGACCTCGGACTCGTAGTGCCACAGGCTGCGCAGCGGGTTGAGCAGCCAGTCGAAGGCGCCGCCGGTGCCGTAGCCGCCGCCGTCGGGTTTGGCGGACTCGGCCCAGTGGCGGAAGTAGCCGCTGTGCCGCCAGCCGCGGCCCCGGTCGTAGCTGCCGCTCGCGGTGAACCAGCCCGACCAGGAGGCGATGTACGTGAGGATCGCCACAGGCACCAGCGAGACGAAGGCCCAGCCCAGATCGCGCCGCAGCACCGCCCGGTAGGGGCGGAGGGCGCCCGCGGTGCGGCGGCTGCCCACGTCCCACAGGACGGTCATCAGGCCGAAGGCCGCCAGCACGTACAGCCCGTTCCACTTGGTGCCGATGGCCAGGCCCAGCAGCACCCCGGCCGCGATCCGCCACGGCCGCGCGCCCAGCCTCAGGCCCCGGGCGACCGCCGGGTCCGGCCGCGCGGTGCCGTCCTCACCGGCCGGCAGCGCCGCCGCCAGCCTGGCGCGCGCCCGGTCCCGGTCGACGAGCAGACAGCCGAAGGCGGCCAGCACGAAGAACATCACGACCAGGTCGAGCAGCGCCGTGCGGCTCATCACGTAGTGCAGCCCGTCCACGGCCATCAGCGCGCCCGCGAGGCAGCCGAGGAACGTCGACCGGAACAGCCGCCGCCCGATCCGGCACAGCATCAGCACCGAGAGGGTGCCGAGCACCGCGACCATGAACCGCCAGCCGAACGGATGCAGCCCGAAGAACTGCTCGCCGAGCCCGATGACCCACTTGCCCACCGGCGGGTGCACCACATACGAGGCCGCGTCGCTGAGCGGGATGTGCTGCGGGACGTCGAGGATCCGGTCGTTGGCGGATTTCGGCCAGGTGCCCTCGTAGCCGTACTCCCAGATCGACCAGGCGTCCTTGGCGTAGTACGTCTCGTCGAATATGACGTTGTCCGGGCTGCCCAGATGCCAGAAGCGGGTCAGCCCGGCGCACAGCGCGACGAGCAGCGGACCACCCCAGCCGCTCCAGCGGGCGATTCTGGCCGCCGCCGAGGGGGTCGCGCCGAGGATCTCCCAGAGCCGGGTGCCCGGCTCCGCGTACGGCGGGACCAGCCGCTCCCGTACGCCGGGCCTGGTCCGGCCCGCGTATCCGAAACGGCGCAGCCGGCGTTGCCAGGCCGGCGGCTGCTGGCCGGTGGCTTTGCCCGGCTGGGCGTGGGTCGCGGTGTCACTGCTCACCGGGCCATCGTAGGGAAGCGGTCTGTGAGTGGGGCGGGGAAAGGCGGCGAACGGGGATTCGTGCCCGGGGCGGCGGCCTCGGGGCCGAGTCCGCCGCCCCGCCGCGGGGCCGGCCCCGCGGCCGACCCCGTGACCGGTCGTGGCCGGTCGTGGCCGGTCGCGGGGCCCGCCGCGCCCGGCTGCGAGGATGGGGGCGTGACTGGAACGCTCGTACTGGCAGGGACCCCCATCGGCGACACGGCGGACGCGCCCCCGAGGCTGGCCGCCGAGCTCATGGCCGCCGATGTGATCGCCGCCGAGGACACCCGGCGGCTGCGCCGCCTCACCCAGGCCCTGGACGTGCGCCCGGCCGGCCGGGTGGTGTCCTACTTCGAGGGCAACGAGTCGGCCCGCACGCCCGAGCTGGTCGAATCGCTGGCCGGGGGCGCCCGGGTGCTGCTGGTCACCGACGCGGGCATGCCGTCGGTCTCCGACCCCGGCTACCGGCTGGTGGCCGCCGCCGTGGAGCGCGGGATCACCGTCACCGCCGTGCCCGGCCCGTCCGCGGTGCTCACCGCCCTGGCCGTGTCCGGGCTGCCGGTGGACCGCTTCTGCTTCGAGGGGTTCCCGCCGCGCAAGGCGGGGGAGCGGCTGACGCGGCTGCGCGAGGTCGCCGACGAGCGCCGCACCCTGGTCTGGTTCGAGGCCCCGCACCGGCTGGACGACACGCTCGCGGCCATGGCCGAGGTGTTCGGCCAGGACCGGCGCGCCGCGGTGTGCCGGGAGCTGACCAAGACCTACGAGGAGGTGCGGCGCGGCCCGCTGGCCGAGCTGGCCGCCTGGGCGGCGGAGGGCGTGCGCGGCGAGATCACCATCGTGGTCGAGGGGGCCCCCGCGCCCGGCCCCGAGGAGGCGGGCCCCGCCGAGCTGGCCCGCCGGGTCGCGGTGCGCGAGGAGGCCGGTGAGCGCCGTAAGGAGGCCATCGCGGCGGTGGCGCAGGAGGCCGGGGTGCCCAAGCGGCAGGTGTTCGACGCGGTGGTGGCGGCGAAGAACGCGACAGGAAGCGCGCCACGCGGAGGTAAAGCCCCGTAGCGAAATGCAAAGCCCAGGTTAGTAGCCGGGCAGTTGCTCGCCAGTTTCTCCATGGCCGTTGCCAAATCTCGCTCAAAGAGAGGGAAGAGCCCGTGCGGTGGCGCCGGAAAAGGCGTCCACTGGTTGTGGAAGACCTGGGGCGATCCCATCCCGGAAGACTTGTCCTGTGTGACAAGAGGAGCTGCCATGAGCGATATAGCGGGAACTTCGAGCGGTGCTCATCCGATAGCCGCCCACACCCCCTCCGACCAGTCCGGCGAGGTGGCCCACGAGGCGTACGCCTTCGCCTGCATGAAGTGCGGGCACGGCTGGGAGCGGGCGTACGACATCGAACACCACGTGGACGGCGAGGGCCGGGAATTCGTGGTCTACTTCACCGGCGGCCAGCGCGTCCCGTCCCCGCTGACGAGCCCCGACTGCGTCAACTGCGGTGCGCATCTGGTGCGGATCATGCGCTCGGGTCAGGTCTCCTCCGTCCTGGAGAGTGCGCGGCGCGGGAGGCCGCACACCACCCGGGACCGGGAGGACGGCACCGGCGCGCCGGACGCCGAGGCGGACGCCGCACCGGACCGAGCACCGGAAAACGAGGGCCCCGCGCGACGCCGTGGGCACCATTGGCACCTTCCGAATCTGCTGCATCCCTTTCAGCACCACCGCGATTGAGTACGATCCGGTTCATATGAGCTGTTTCACATGGGCCGGTTCTGCGGTCGGTTCACAGTCGGTTCACATGAGCCCGTTCGAGTGGGTTCGCGGGAGCCGGTTCACCTGAGCCGGACGCGGGTCAACTGAGCGGCCGGGTGTGATTCACCGGACATTCACCGGGATTCATAGAATCGCGCCCATGGCGAAAACAGCATCGACCCCCGGCGGCAGTGGCAAGGCGAGTGGCGCGCAAAAGGAAAAGGACGCGCCCCCGCCGCCGCCGGAGCCCCTGCGGGTCCCGGTCGCCGATTCCCACACCCACCTGGACATGCAGTCGGGCACCGTCGAGGAGGCACTGGCCAAGGCCGCCTCGGTCGGCGTGACGACCGTCGTCCAGGTGGGGTGCGACCTCGCCGGGTCCCGGTGGGCGGCCGAGACCGCGGCGGCGCACGAGAGCGTCTGGGCCACCGTGGCCCTGCACCCCAACGAGGCGCCGCGCATCGTCCTCGGCGACCCTGATGGCTGGTCCCGGCAGGGGGCCAGGGAGCCCGGCGGCGATGCCGCCCTGGACGCGGCGCTCGACCGGATAGCGGCCCTCGCCGCGCTGCCCCAGGTGCGGGGCGTGGGCGAGACCGGTCTGGACTACTTCCGCACCGGCCCGGAGGGCATGGCCGCCCAGGAGCGCTCGTTCCGCCGCCACATCGCCATCGCCAAGGAGCACGGCAAGGCGCTGGTCATCCACGACCGGGAGGCCCATGACGACGTGCTGCGGGTGCTCGCCGAGGAGGGCGCGCCCGAGACCGTCGTCTTCCACTGCTACTCCGGTGACGCGGCCATGGCGAAGATCTGCGCCGAGCGCGGCTACTACATGTCGTTCGCGGGCAACGTCACCTTCAAGAACGCCCAGCCGCTGCGCGACGCCCTCGCCGTCGCCCCGCTCGATCTCGTCCTCGTCGAGACCGACGCCCCGTTCCTGACCCCCGTCCCCTACCGCGGACGGCCCAACGCTCCGTATCTGATTCCGCTCACCCTGCGGGCCATGGCCGAGGTCAAGGGCGTCCCCGAGGACACCCTGGCGACCGCCGTGGCAGCCAATACGGCACGCGTCTTCGGCTATTGAGGGGCGGTGGCGATCCGAGGCGGGTGATCACACTGCGTGATGATCTTCCTTTGGAGAGTCACCCCCACTCCGCTACAGTCCCGGACCCAACGCCCTGACCAGTGGACTTGTGGAGTGTTACCGGAGTGTTGTCGTGAGCCGTAGGGCCAGCCACCGCGTCCCGGGCGGCCGTGCCGCCGCCCGCCGAGCCGCCCGGCGCGGCACCACCGGCCGGACCGATCCGATGCGCCGGCTGCTGCCACAGGCGATGGTGGTCGCCGCCCTGGCCGGCGGCACCTCCGCCTTCGTCGCCCAGGACAAGGCCGTACGGCTCAGCGTCGACGGCGACGCGCGCACGTTGCACACCTACGCCGACGACGTGGGCGAGCTGCTGGCGGACCAGGACGTCCACGTCGGCGCGCACGACATCGTCGCCCCCGCGCCCGGGGAGCGGCTCGGCGACGGTGACGAGATCGCCGTCCGCTACGGCCGCCCCGTCACCCTCACCCTCGACGGGGAGCGCCGCCGGGTGTGGACCACCGCCCGCACGGTTGACGGCGCACTGCGCCAACTGGGCGTACGTGCCGAGGGCGCGTATCTGTCCGCCTCCCGCTCCGCGGCCATCACCAGCCGCGGGCTGCTCCTGCACGTCCGCACCGAGCGCACCGTCACCTTCCTCGCCGACGGACGCCCCCACACCGTCCGCACGAACGCGGCCACCGTCGGCGAGGCCCTCGCCGCCGCCGGGCTCACCCTGCGCGGCCAGGACACCACCTCCGTCCCGCGGGACAGCTTCCCGCGCGACGGCCAGACGGTGACGGTGATGCGGATCACCGGCGGCAAGGAGGTCCGGGACCACCCGGTGCCCTTCACCACCGTCCGCCGCGCCGACCCCACCCTCCCCAAGGGCACCGAGCTCGTGGCCCGGCCCGGCGAGCCGGGGACCCTGCGCATCACCTACCGGGTGCGCAGCGTCAACGGCGTACGGCAGCGGCCGCGGAAGGTCGGCAGCGAGATCGTCAAGGCGCCCGTGGCCCGGATCGTCCGGGTCGGCACCATGACCGTGCCCACCGGCGTCGGCGGCCCGGCGGACGGGCTCAACTGGCGGGCGATGGCCCGCTGCGAATCGGGCGGCCGGCCCGACGCGGTCGACGGCTCCGGCCGTTACGGCGGCCTCTACCAGCTCGACCAGGGCACCTGGCACGCCCTGGGCGGCCACGGCCGCCCCCAGGACGCACCCCCGTCCGAGCAGACCTACCGCGCGAAGAAGCTCTACCAACAACGCGGCACCAGCCCCTGGCCCAGCTGCGGCTCCAAGCTTCACCGGTGATGGGCCCCGGTCGGGTGGCCCGGCCCCCGGGGTGCTCGGGTCCTCCGGCCGGGGCGCACCGCCCAGCGGTAGCCGGGGGAGGCCGAGGCGCCGGGGGAGGCTGAGAGAACCGAGGCCCGAAAAAGGGGGCCTAAACTTCCTGGGTGAGCTCCACCGACTCCGACGTCCTGCTCGGCCCGGCCGACGTCCGCGAACTCGCGGCGCGGCTCGGCGTACGTCCGACCAAGCAGCGCGGCCAGAACTTCGTCATCGACGCCAATACGGTCCGCCGGATCGTCCGGACCGCCGGGGTGCGCCCGGACGACGTGGTCGTCGAGGTCGGCCCGGGGCTCGGGTCGCTGACCCTCGCGCTGCTGGAGGCCGCCGACCGGGTCACCGCCGTCGAGATCGACGACGTCCTCGCGGCGGCCCTCCCCGCGACCGTCGAGGCCCGGCTGCCGCACCGCGCCGACCGCTTCGCGCTGGTGCACAGCGACGCCCTGCGGGTGACCGAGCTGCCGGGCCCGGCCCCCACCGCCCTGGTCGCCAACCTGCCCTACAACGTCGCCGTGCCCGTGCTGCTCCATATGCTCCGGGGCTTCCCGACCATCGAGCGGACGCTGGTCATGGTGCAGTCCGAGGTCGCCGACCGGCTCGCCGCCCCGCCCGGCTCCAAGGTCTACGGCGTCCCCTCCGTGAAGGCCGCCTGGTACGCCCACGTCAAGCGCGCGGGCGCGATCGGCCGCAATGTCTTCTGGCCCGCCCCGAACGTCGACTCCGGCCTGGTCTCGCTGATACGCCGGGACGAGCCCCCGCGCACCACGGCCACCCGGGAAGAGGTCTTCGCGGTGGTGGACGCGGCGTTCGCCCAGCGCCGCAAGACCCTCAGGGCGGCGCTCGCGGGCTGGGCCGGTTCGGCGGGGGCCGCGGAGGAGGCACTGAAGGCCGCCGGGGTCTCGCCGCAGGCGCGCGGCGAGTCGCTGACGGTGGAGGACTTCGCCGCGATCGCCGAGCACGGACCCACGGCCTGACCACACGACGCGCCTGCGCGCGGACTTGCTCCCCACCCCGCCCCTTCCCGCAACCGGGGGCAAGCCCCCCGGCCCCCACTCCGGGGCTCCGCCCCCGCACCCCGCCGGGGCTCTGCCTCCGCATCCCTGCTGGGGCTCTGTCCCCCGTGCCCCCGCTGGGGCTCTGTCCCCCGTGCCCCCGCTGGGGCTCTGACTCCGTACCCCCGCCGGGGCTCTGCCCCCGCATCCCCGCCGGGGCTCTGCCCCCGCATCCCCGCCGGGGCTCCTCCCCGTACCCCCGCTGGGGCTCCGCCCCGGGTCCCCCTTCGAGCTCAGGGGGCTTTGCCCCCGGCGGCTCCGCCCCGGGCCTCGCCTCGGACGTACACCGGCCGGGGCTGCGCCTCCGGGTCTCTGCGGGGTCCGCCCCGGGCCCTGCTGCGGTCGTACACCGGCCGGGGCTGCGCCCCGCTGAGCGGGGCTGGACGGGGCCTGGGGCGGAGGCACCGCCCCAGCACCTCCGGCGTTCGAGGTGCGGGGCCCAGAGGCGGAGCCCCCGAGGACGGGGCCTGGCGCGGAGGCGCCCCACTACCCAGCCTCTCCGGCGTTCGAGGTGCGGGGTCTGGGGCGGAGATGCCCCATCACCCAGCCTCTCCGGCGTTTGAGGAGCGGGGTCCAGGGGCGGAGCCCCGGCGGGGGTGTGGGGGCAAGCCCCCGGAGCGGGGGCCGGGGGCTTGCCCCCGGTTCGGGAAGGGGCGGGGTGGGGAACAAGCCCGCCGCAGGCCCACCCCCGCAGGCGGGACAATGGCCGCACCGGAACACCCGAACCCCACCAAGGAGCCCCGTGAGCCGCCCCGTGACCGCCCGTGTGCCCGCCAAGGTCAACGTCCAGCTCGCGGTCGGCGGGCTGCGCCCCGACGGGTTCCACGACCTCGCCAACGTCTTCCTCGCCGTCGGGCTCCACGACGAGGTCACCGCCACCCCCGCCGACGCCCTCCGGATCACCGTCGAGGGCGCCGACGCCGGCCAGGTGCCGCTGGACCGCACCAACCTCGCCGCCCGCGCCGCCCTCGCGCTCGCCGAACGGCACGGCATCGCGCCCGGCGTGCACCTCCACATCGCCAAGGACATTCCCGTGGCCGGCGGCATGGCGGGCGGCAGCGCGGACGCCGCCGGGGCGCTGCTGGCCTGCGACGCGCTGTGGGGCACCCAGGCGACCCGGGCCGAACTCCTCGAGATCTGCGCCGAGTTGGGCAGCGACATCCCCTTCAGCCTCGTCGGCGGCGTGGCCCTCGGCCGCGGCCGGGGCGAGCTGCTGACCCCGCTGGAGACCGGCGGCACCTTCCACTGGGTGTTCGCCGTGGCCGACGGCGGACTGTCCACCCCCGCCGTCTACCGCGAATGCGACCGGCTGCGCGAGGCGTCCGGCGCGGGCGCGAGCGCCGCCGACGTGCCCGACCCCGAGCCCTCCCAGGCGCTGCTGGACGCGCTGCGCACCGGCGACGCCACCGCGCTGGCCGCCGCCGTCTCCAACGATCTGCAGCCCGCCGCCCTCTCGCTGCGCCCCGCGCTCGCCGACACGCTGCGCGCCGGCGCGGACGCGGGCGCGCTCGCCTCCCTCGTCTCCGGCTCCGGCCCGACCTGCGCCTTCCTGGCCAAGGACACCGAGGCCGCACAGGCGGTGGCGACCGGGCTGGCCGCCTCGGGCACCTGCCGCACGGTCCGGGTCACCTCCGGCCCGGTCCCCGGGGCACGGCTGGTCGACGCTTGAGCGGCTGGTCGACGCTTGAGCGGTTGGTCGGCGCCTAAGCGGTCGGTCGGCCCTTGAGCGGTTGGTCGGCCCTTGAGCGGCTGGTCCGCGCCTGGGCGGCTGGTCCGCGCCTGAGCGGCTGGCCGACGCCTGGGCGTGTGGTCGGCGCTGAGCGTGTAGTCCGCGCCTCAGCATGTGGTCGGCGCATGAGAGTGTGGTCCGCGCCTCAACGTGTGATCGACGCCCGAGCGGCTGGTCGGCGCCTCCGCATGTGGTCCGCGCCTCAGTCAGTGGCCGGTGCCTGAGCCAGGCGCCCCGCGCGGCGACTACCCTGGGACGCCGATCGATCCGCGTAATGGAGTGTGATGGCGACCAACCTGGTCAACGTTGAATCCGTCGGCAAGGTGTACGGCACCCGTGCCCTGCTGGACGGCGTCTCCCTCGGGGTGAACGAGGGCGACCGCATCGGCGTCGTCGGCCGCAACGGCGACGGCAAGACCACGCTCATCCGGATCCTCGCCAAACTGGAGCCCGCCGACGACGGCCGCGTCACCCACGCCGGTGATCTGCGGCTCGGCGTGCTCACCCAGCACGACTCGCTCGACCCCGCGGCCACCATCCGCCATGAGGTGATCGGCGACCTCGCCGACCACGAGTGGGCCGGTGTCGCCAAGATCCGGGACGTGCTCACCGGGCTGTTCGGCGGGCTGGACCTGCCCGGCTTCCCCCAGGGGCTCGACACGGTCATCGGCCCGCTGTCCGGCGGTGAGCGCCGGCGTATCGCGCTCGCCCAGTTGCTGATCGCCGAGCAGGACCTGATCGTCCTCGACGAGCCCACCAACCACCTCGACGTCGAGGGCATCTCCTGGCTGGCCGGGCATCTGCGCGCCCGCCGCTCGGGCCTGGTGGTGGTCACCCACGACCGCTGGTTCCTCGACCAGGTCTGCACCCGGATGTGGGACGTCCAGCGCGGCGCCGTCCACGAGTACGAGGGCGGCTACAGCGACTACGTCTTCGCCCGCGCCGAGCGCGAGCGCATCGCCGCCAGCGAGGAGGCCAAGCGGCAGAACCTGATGCGCAAGGAGCTCGCCTGGCTGCGGCGCGGCGCCCCCGCCCGCACCAGCAAGCCCCGCTTCCGCATCGAGGCGGCCAACGCGCTGATCGAGGACGTCCCGCCGCCCCGCGACAGCGCCGAGCTGATGAAGTTCGCCAACTCCCGGCTCGGCAAGACCGTCTTCGACCTGGAGGACGTGACCGTCACCGCCGGGTCCAAGGTGCTGCTCACCCATCTGACCTGGCAGCTCGGGCCCGGCGACCGGATCGGCCTGGTGGGGGTGAACGGCGCGGGCAAGACCTCGCTGCTGCGGGCTCTCGCCGAGGCCGCCCGCAGCGAGGGCGAACAGCAGCCCGCCGGGGGCCGGATCGTGGTCGGCAAGACCGTAAGGCTCGCGTATCTGTCCCAGGAGGTCGCCGAACTCGACCGGAACCTGCGGGTCCTGGAGGCCGTCGAGCAGGTGCGGCAGCGCGTCGACCTCGGCAAGGGCCGGGAGATGACCGCCTCCCAGCTGTGCGAGAAGTTCGGCTTCACCAAGGAGAAGCAGTGGACCCCGGTCGGCGATCTCTCCGGCGGTGAGCGGCGCCGGCTCCAGATCCTGCGGCTGCTGATGGACGAGCCCAATGTGCTCTTCCTGGACGAGCCCACCAACGACCTGGACATCGAGACCCTGACCCAGCTCGAGGACCTGCTCGACGGCTGGCCCGGCTCGCTCGTGGTCATCAGCCACGACCGCTACTTCATCGAGCGCACCACCGACCGGGTGCTCGCGCTGCTGGGCGACGCCACCCTGCGGATGCTGCCGCGCGGCGTGGACGAGTACCTGGAGCGGCGGCAGCGCGCCCTGGCCGCGGCCGCCCCGGCCGCCGCCGCGCCCGCCAAGCAGAAGACCGGCGAACAGGCCGCCCGGCAGCGGTCGGCGGCCGAGCAGCGCGCCGCCAAGAAGGAACTCCAGCGCATCGAGCGGCGGCTGGACCGGATCAGCGAGCAGGAGTCCGAGCTGCACGCGCGGATCGCCGAGCACGCCACGGACTTCGCCAAGGTCGCGGAGCTCGACACCCAGCTGCGCGAGCTGACGGGGGAGCGGGACGAGCTGGAGACCCGCTGGCTGGAGCTGGCCGACGACGCCTGATGTGAGTGGCCTGAAAGCATCGTGTGAAGAGGTTGTGCGGTGGTGGCGCGCGCCCTGGCAACGGTCGCGTCACAGGCCGGTCTCAGCTGATCGATGACCTGGACACCGGTCCCTATTGCGCCCCTTACGGGTGATACAAAGAACTCCCGCCTTCCTTCCGCTCAATGGCGGGGTGCCCTGTCCGATTCGCTCCTTCCCGGAGGGTTTTGACCACCGGGATCGCGGGGGAGGCCGGTCGGACGACGGGTCCCGCATCTGAAGGATTTCGCATGTCACAGCCGCCTCCGCCGCCCAACCAGCCGCCGCAGGGCGGCTTCGGCGCGCCGCAGGAACCTGGTTACGGCTATCCACAGCAGCCGCCCACACCGCCTCCGGGCCAGCAGGGCTACGGCTATCCGCAGGCCCCCGGCCAGCCGCCGCAGACCCCGCCTCCGCCGCCGTCGGCACCGCCGCAGACGCCCCCGCAGGGCGCCGGCGGCTACGGCTACCCGGAGCAGCCGGTGCACGGCCAGCCGACCCAGGCCGGCCCGTCGCCGTACGGATCCGGCCAGCAGCCTTACGGTCAGCCCCAGTACGGCCAGCAGCCTTACGGACAGCCGCAATTCGGCCAGCCGCAGTACGGCCAGCCGCCGCAGGCCCAGTACCCCGGCGGCCCCGGTCCGGGCGGCCCCGGTGGCTCCGGCCAGTCCAAGCAGCGCATGGCGATCATCGTCAGCGCCGTGGTCGCGGTCGCGCTGATCATCGGTGGCGGCATCTGGTTCGCCACCAAGGACGACGGCGGCGGCAGCGAGGCCAAGGGCAAGGACAAGCAGTCCAGCCAGGGCGCCTCCAGCGGCACCACGGGCGGCGGGGACAAGCCCGCCAAGGCCGTGGACGCCAAGCTGCTCAGCAAGATCCCGATGCCCAAGGTCTCCGACCAGGTCACCGTCGAGGGCATGTGGGCCACCGACGACACCTTCGTGAAGGCCGGTGTCTACAAGATCGTCGGCTATCCGCTGAGCGGCGGCGACGCCAAGTGGACGATCCCGCTGGACGGCGCGGTCTGCTGGTCCTCGGACCACCTCACCAAGGACGGCCTGACCACGGTCCTCTACCAGGAGGCCAAGCCGTCGGCCGAGGACAAGTACCCCAGCTGCACCGAGATCGGGCTGCTGGACCTCAAGAACGGCAAGATGCTGTGGCACCGGAACGTCAAGGAGGGTGACGAGAAGGTCTCCTTCGACGAGGTCACCATCGGCGGCGGCACCGTGGCCGCGGGCGGCACCAGCGGCGGCGCCGCCTGGTCCACCTCGGGTCAGGCCCTGTGGAAGCCCAAGTCGGGCGAGCAGTGCTCGGACGACGGCTACGCGGGCGGCGAGGACAAGCTGGTCGCGGTGCGCCGCTGCGGCGACTACGACAACCCGCAGATCCAGGTCCAGACGCTGAACCCGAAGACGGGCGCGGTGAAGTCGGCCTACAAGGTCTCGCAGGGCATCGACTACGTCCACGTCGCCTCCACCGACCCGCTGGTGATCGGCCTGGACGCCGGTGACTCCACCGGCTCGGCGGTCTCGGACTTCCTGGCCATCGACGACAGCGCCAAGACCGGCAAGGTGCTCGGCAAGATCGGCACCGAGAACGGCAAGTACGACGCCAAGTGCGAGTCGACCAATGTCGAGGGCTGCCGGAAGCTCGCCGTCTCCAAGTCGGCGAACACCCTCTTCCTCGGCTCCGAGGACCGCACCGACTCCAGCGCCGCGACGGCCAACGAGGTCGTGGCCTTCGACCTGAAGACCGGCAAGCCGGTCGGGAAGACCGACGGGGTCAAGGGCGCCGCCCTCACCCCGCTCGGGCTGGACGAGGACGGCTCCGTGCTCGCCTACCAGGAGAGCACCTGGGAGACCGGCGGCGCGGTCTGGCGGATCGACCCCAAGTCGTACGCCAAGACCAAGCTGCTGCAGAACCCCGTCGCCAGCCATGAGATGGAGCAGAATTTCAGCCCCAGCTACTCGGAGATCATCTACTCCGGGGGGCACCTCTACATGAGCGACGTCTACGCCAGCAAGCCCTCGGGCACCTACGACCGGGACGACCCGCTGGCGATCATCTTCGGCGCGAGCTGACGTTCCGGCGTCCGCCCGGCCTACTCCACGGCGGCCCCGCCCGTACGACACCGTACGGACGGGGCCGCCGCCTGTGCGCTCCGGCGGTGCGCCGGGGTGCGCGCCCCGGGAACCCGGCCGCATCGATCGGATTGGGACGTCAACCGGACGTCAAGTAGGCACGAATGGCCGGGATTTCGGCATTCCGAGGGGCTTCTGCCCGGTAAGGGGCGCGCAACGTCGAACAAGCGTGTAGCTTCCCCCCTGAGCGAATGGGGGGAGCTCATGGGCGTGCGACTCATGGTGGTCGACGATCACCGTCTGCTCGCGGAGGCGCTCGCCTCGGCGCTGAAGCTGCGCGGGCACCGGGTGCTCGCCGCGGCGGCGCCGAGCGCGGGCGCGGCGGACCTGGTGGTGAGCCGGGCACCTGAGGTGTGCCTGCTGGGCACGGCGGCACCCGCCGAGCCGGGGGTGTTCGACCCGGTGGTGCGGATCAAGAAGGAGCGGCCGCAGGTCGCGGTCGTGGTGCTCGGCCCGGTGCCGAGCCCGCGCGGCATAGCCGCCGCCTTCGCCGCCGGGGCGTCCGGCTATGTGCGCCACGACGAGCGGATCGAGGGCGTCGAACGCGCCATGATGAAGGCGCGCGCGGGCGAGGCGGCCGTGGCGCCCCAACTGCTCCAGGGGGCGTTCGCGGAGCTGCTCAACCCCTCGGCCCAGCCCGACGACGAGGGCGCCCGGCTGCTGCGGATGCTGACCCCGCGCGAGGTGGAGGTGCTGGTGCGGGTCGCCGAGGGCGAGGACACCCGGCTGATCGCGGCGGGCATGGGGATCGCCCCCAGCACGGCCCGCACCCATGTGCAGCGGGTGCTGATGAAGCTCGGGGTGGGCTCGCGGCTGGAGGCGGCGGCGCTGGCGGCGCGTACGGGGCTGCTGGACCGCGCGGCGACGCGCCGGACCGCGCCGCCCCCGCCCCAGCCGCCTCCCGCGCCGCAGCCGCCCGCGTCGGCGCCGTAGGCCGTACCGGGCGCGGTGGCCACGTGCCCGCGTTTCTCAGCCCGCTCCGGCCCCGGGCTCGCGGCCCCCGGGCTCTCCGGCCCCGGGACCGTCCCCGGGCCCAGAGGGCTCCGGCTTGGGCTCGGCCCCGGGCGCGGACAGCGGCCTGAGCTTCATCCAGAGCAGGAAGAGCAGGCCGACCGCGAGCATGCACGACCCCGTCCAGAGGTTGATGTTGATGCCCGACGCCTTCTTCACATCCGCGTCCGAGGCGGTGAACCCGGCGATGAGGACGATGATCCCGTAGATCGCGAACAGCCCGCCGATGATCCGCCGCACATCGAACAGCCGGGCCGCGGTCGCCGACTTCTGCTGCAGGTCCTCGACCTCGTGCCGGTATTCGTACTCCTCACTCATGGCGCACGCTCCTTAATCCCGGAAGGGTCACAGGGAGAACGGGATGTAGCACAGGGCCGCGAGGATCAGCGCGCCCCAGCCCAGCACGGCCGGACGGCGGTACCACGCCTCGTCGCCCGGCGCCGGCGGCTCGGCCACCCCGGGCGCGGTGGTGCCGTAGACCAGACCGGCCAGCGACTCCACCGGCCTGGGCTTGGTGAACGGGGTCACCGCGACCATCACCACCCCGCCGACCACGAACGCCACGATGGCCGAGACGAAGTTGGCGCCCTGGTCGCTGGGGATGGCGATGACATCCCCCAGGTAGAGCCAGAAGTAGTTGATCATCGCGGCCACCGTGCCGCACAGCAGCCCCCAGAACCCGGCCGCGGCGGTGGCCCGCTTCCAGAACATCCCGATGATGAAGACGCAGAACAGCGGCACATTGAAGAACGAGAACAGGGTCTGGAGGTAGTTCATGATGTTGCTGAACGAGGAGGCGATGAAGGCCGTGCCCATGCCGGCCAGCACCCCGATCGCCGTCACCACCCGCCCGGTGAGCAGGTAGTACCCGTCCGGCCGGCCCTTCATGACGTACGCCCGCCAGATGTCGTTGGTGAAGACCGTGTTGAACGAGGACACATTGGCCGCCATGCCCGCCATGAAGGCGGCCAGCAGCCCGGTCACCGCGAGCCCCAGCACCCCGTTCGGCAGCAGCTCGCTCATCAGCAGCGGAATCGCGTCGTTGTACTGCAGCCCGCTCTTCTTCGAGCCGATGTCCGGCCGCATGACCAGGGCGATCAGCCCGGGCACCACCACGATCAGCGGGATGAACATCTTGGGGAACGCGGCGATCAGCGGGGTGCGCTGGGCGGCCGAGAGGTTCTTGGCCGACAGGGCGCGCTGCACCTCGGCGAAGTTGGTCGTCCAGTAGCCGAAGCTCAGACAGAAGCCGAGGCCCAGCACGATGGTCAGCCAGTTGGCCCCCAGCGGGTTGGACGAGCCGATGCCGGTGCCGCCCCAGGCGGAGACGAAATGGGGGCCGTGGGAGTCGGTGAGCGCGTCCTTGAGGCCGCCGAAGCCGCCGATCCGCCGGAGGCCGACGACGGTGAGCGGGACGAGGGCGGCCAGGATCACGAAGAACTGCAGCACCTCGTTGTAGATAGCCGAGGAGAGTCCGCCGAGGGTGATGTACGCGAGCACGAAGAGCCCCGCGACCACGATGGCCACCCACTGCGGCCAGCCCAGCAGCGCCTCCACCACGATCGCCATCGCGTAGAGGTTCACCCCGGCGATCAGCACGGACGCGACCGAGAAGATGATCGAACTGAGCAGGTGCGAGGACGGTCCATAGCGGTGCAGCAGGAACTCGGGGACGGACCGTACCTTGGAACCGTAGTAGAACGGCATCATCACCAGGCCGAGGAAGACCATGGCCGGAATCGCCCCGACCCAGTACCAGTGCACGGTGTACACCCCGTACTGCGCGCCGTTGGCGGCCATCCCCAGGATCTCCAGGGCACCCAGATTCGCGGCGACGAAGGCCAGACCGGTGACCCACGCGGGCAGCGACCGGCCGGAGAGAAAGAAGTCGAGGCTGGTCTTGACGCTCGCTCTGGCGGCGAATCCCACGCCGAGGACGACGGCGAAATAGAGGATCAGGATCGTGTAGTCGAGTGCGTTGGTGGGCAGCCGTAGCCCTTCGGCCAGATAGTGCATGGTCTCGCCTCATCGCCTGAACGGAATGCACCAGAAACGTTCGGTGAACGTATCCGAATTCTTGTGGTTTGTCCGAGCACCTACACCGCGCATTGACGGCACTGTTGGCTTGTGGTTCATTATGTTGAGTTGTGTTGGGTGCACCTGACAGGAGCTGGCGGAGTGAAGAAGACGGCGACGCGGCTCGCGGACGGACGCGAGCTGATCTATTACGACGCGCGCGACGACGCGGTGCGCGACGCCGTCGACCAGCGGCCGCTCGACCCCATCGCGACCCGCTCGGAGGTCCGGCACGACCGCCTGCTCGGCGACCAGGTGGCGATCGCCTCCCATCGCCAGGCCCGCACCTACCACCCGCCGGCCGACGAATGCCCGCTGTGCCCCTCCCGCGAGGGGCGGCACAGCGAGATCCCCGCCTCCGACTACGACGTCGTGGTCTTCGAGAACCGCTTCCCGTCGCTGGCCGGGGACTCGGGCCGGTGCGAGGTCGTGTGCTTCACCTCCGACCACGACGCCTCCTTCGCCGACCTCGACGTCGAACAGGCCGCTCTGGTGCTCGACGCCTGGACCGACCGCACCGCCGAGCTGGCCCAACACCCCGCCGTCGAACAGGTCTTCTGCTTCGAGAACCGCGGCAAGGAGATCGGCGTCACCCTCGGCCATCCGCACGGCCAGATCTACGGGTATCCCTTTGTGACCCCTCGTACACGGCTGATGCTCCGTTCGCTCGGCGAGCACCGTGAGGCCACTGGTCGGAATCTGTTCGATGATGTGGTCGCCGATGAGCTGGCCGACGGGCGCCGGGTGGTGCTCGACGGCGAGCACTGGGTCGCGTTCGTCCCCTACGCCGCCCACTGGCCCTACGAGGTGCACCTCTACCCGAAGCGGCGGGTCCCGGACCTGCCGTCGCTGGACGAGGCCGCGCGCACAGAGTTTCCACAGATGTATCTGGAACTCTTGAAGCGCTTCGACCGGATTTTCGGCGAGGGTGAGCCGCCCACGCCCTACATCTCCGCCTGGCACCAGGCGCCGTACCACATGACCGACCGCGGTGAATTCGCACTTCACCTCGAGCTTTTCACCATCCGCCGCACTTCCGGCAAGCTGAAGTTTCTCGCGGGTTCCGAATCCGGCATGAATGTGTTCATCAACGATGTGCCGCCGGAGGCCGCGGCCGAGCGACTGCGAGAGGTAGCGAGCAAGTGAGCAATGCGCAGCAGAAGAAGTACCTGGTCACCGGCGGTGCCGGCTATGTCGGCAGCGTGGTCGCGGCGCATCTGCTCGAAGCCGGGCACCGGGTGACGGTGCTGGACGACCTGTCCACCGGGCACCGCGCCGGGGTCCCCGAGGGCGCGGAGTTCGTCGAGGGCCGCATCCAGGACGCCGCCAAGTGGCTCGACCCCTCCTACGACGGCGTGCTGCACTTCGCGGCGTTCTCCCAGGTCGGCGAGTCCGTCGTCAACCCCGAGAAGTACTGGGTCAACAATGTGGGCGGCACCACCGAGCTGCTCGCCGCGATGCGCGGCGCCGGGGTGCGCACCCTCGTCTTCTCCTCCACCGCCGCCACCTACGGCGAGCCCGACCAGGTCCCGATCACCGAGGACCTCCCGACCGCGCCCACCAACCCCTACGGGGCCAGCAAGCTCGCCGTCGACCACATGATCAGCGGTGAGTGCGCCGCCCACGGCCTGGCCGCGGTCTCGCTGCGCTACTTCAACGTCGCGGGCGCCTACGGGGCGTACGGCGAGCGCCATGACCCCGAGTCGCACCTCATCCCCCTGGTGCTCCAGGTCGCCCAGGGCAAGCGCGAGGCCATCTCCGTCTTCGGCGACGACTACGCCACCCCCGACGGCACCTGCGTCCGCGACTACATCCACGTCGCAGACCTCGCCGACGCCCATCTGCTCGCCCTCGGCGCCGCGTCCTCCGGCGAACACCTGATCTGCAACCTCGGCAACGGCAACGGCTTCTCCGTCCGCGAGGTCATCAAGACGGTGCGCCAGGTCACCGGCCACCCCATCCCGGAGATCGCCGCCCCGCGCCGCGGCGGCGACCCGGCGGTCCTGGTGGCCTCCGCCGAGCGTGCCAAGGAGCGCCTGGGCTGGCGCCCGACCCGCGCCGACCTGGCCGGAATCGTCGCGGACGCATGGGAGTTCGCGCAGCGGAGGGAGAGTCAGTGACGGACGAGCACGGCCCCGGGCGGGCCACGGCGGGGTTCCGCGAGGTCTACGGCACCGAGCCCGGAGGCGTCTGGGCGGCGCCGGGCCGGGTCAATCTGATCGGCGAGCACACCGACTACAACGACGGCTTCGTGATGCCGCTCGCCCTGCCCCACACCTGTCTGGCCGCCGCCTCCCCGCGCACCGACGGGGTGCTGCGGCTGCACTCGGGCGATGTCCAGGGCGGGGTGGTCGAGCTGCGGGTCGAGGAGCTTTCGCCGGTCGCGGGCGGCGCCGGCGGCGGCGACCGCGGCGGCTGGGCGGCCTATCCGGCCGGAGTGGTCTGGGCGCTGCGCGAGGCGGGGCTGCTGACGGGCGGGGCCGGTGGTGCGGAGCTGCACTTCGAGTCCACCGTGCCCACCGGCGCCGGGCTGTCCTCGTCCGCCGCGCTGGAGGTCGTCACGGCCACCGCGCTCAACGACCTGTACGGGCTGGGGCTCACCCCGCCGCGCATCGCCCAGCTGTGCCAGCGCGCGGAGAACGCCTTCGTGGGCGTGCCCTGCGGGATCATGGACCAGATGGCGTCGGCGTGCTGCACCGAGGGGCACGCCCTCTTCCTCGACGCCCGCGATCTCACCCAGCGCCAGGTGCCGTTCGACCTGGCGGCCGAGGGGTTGCGGCTGCTGGTCGTGGACACCCGCGTCAAGCACGAGCTGGGCGACGGCGCCTATGCGAGCCGGCGCGCCGCGTGCGAGGCGGCCGCGCGGGCGCTCGGGGTGCGGGCGCTGCGGGACGTCCCCTTCGAGGGGCTGGACGCCACGCTCACCGAGCTGGAGCGGCTGGGCTGCGACACGGCCACCCGGCGGCGGGTGCGCCATGTGGTGACCGAGGACCGGCGGGTGGAGGAGGTCATCGAGCGGCTCGACGCGGGGGACACCCGGTCCATCGGGCCGGTGCTGACCGCCGGGCACGCCTCCTGCCGCGACGACTTCGAGATCTCCTGCGACGAGCTCGACCTCGTCGTGGAGACGGCGAACGAGGCGGGGGCGCTCGGGGCGCGGATGACCGGTGGCGGCTTCGGCGGTTCGGCCATCGTGCTGGTGGCGGAGGCGGACGCGGAGGCGGTGAGCAAGGCGGTGACCGAGGCGTTCGGCGCGGCCGGGCACCGGGCGCCGCGGATCT
This sequence comes from Streptomyces yongxingensis, assembly GCF_055597465.1. Classification (NCBI taxonomy): domain Bacteria; kingdom Bacillati; phylum Actinomycetota; class Actinomycetes; order Kitasatosporales; family Streptomycetaceae; genus Streptomyces; species Streptomyces yongxingensis. The sequence goes on along the minus strand of NZ_CM145717.1, from coordinate 4,610,982 downwards.
TCCCGGCGGTGCCCAGTGCGGGGGCGCGACGGCTGTAGGGGGCCGTACCCACCGGCTTCTTGATCGCCTCTCGATAAATTCTCGCCGCTCGTGGGCCCCTAGTCCCCAAGAGCGAACAAGAAACCCACAGTGAACAGCCGAGAGCAGTCAGTTTCGCTAATCCGCTTCCTATATGAGACCACGGCCTTACTCTGAGTACAGCGTCGGTGGGGGCCGACGCTTATCAGGGGGCGAGACAGTCAGGTACGACGCCCGGGGTGGGGTAGCAATCACGGCACGGCGGCGGCCGTGCGGGTTGTGGTGACCTCGCGCCGGGCGCCGTACCCGCACTGTTTCTCGGTGTATCCGGGATCTTTCATCCGGCGACGTGGGGGGTTGTCCGTGGCACGTATTCGGGTTCTCGTGGTCGACGATCATCGTATTTTCGCCGAGTCCTTAGCGGCCGCCCTCGCGGCGGAGCAGGACGTGGACGTGGCGGCGGCCGGAAGCGGTCCGGCGGCGTTGCGCTGTCTGGAGCGTGGAGCTGCGGAGGGGCGCCGCTTCGACGTCCTGCTGGTCGACGCCGACTTGGGCACGGCCGCCGACGGTGTGGGGCCACCGCTTGTGGCGCCGGCCGAGCTGCCGTACGGCGGGGTGAACGGCACGGCGCACAGCGGCATCCATGGCGGGGCGCATGTCGGCGCGCACAGCGGGCCGCACGGTGGGGCCCATGGCGGACCGCATGGTGGGGCCCATGGCGGGTCGCACGGTGGGGCCCATGGCGGCCCCGCCCGGGCGGTGAACGGCCGGGCGGCCGACGGCATATCGCTCGTCGGCGCCGTCCGCTCCGCCCAGCCGGGGGTGCGCACCGTGGTGCTGGCCGAGCGCGACGATCCGCGCCGCGCGGCGGCGGCGCTGCAGGCCGGGGCGTCCGGCTGGGTCGCCAAGGACTGCTCACTGGTCCGGCTGCTCGCGGTCATCCGGGGGGTGCTGCGGGAGGAGACCCATCTGCCGCCCGCTCTGCTCACGGGCGTCCTGCGGGAGTTGACGGCCGCCCGTAAGCACCGCACCGAAAGCGAGCGTCTGGTCGAGTCGCTGACGCCGCGTGAGCGGGAGGTGCTGCGCTGCATGGTGGCCGGGCTCGGCCGTAAGGCCGTCGCCGAGCGGCTCTTCCTCTCCCCGCACACCGTCCGCACCCATATGCAGAATGTGCTGGGCAAGCTGGGTGTGCACTCCACGCTCGCGGCCGTGGCGCTGGCCCGGCGGGCCGGCGTGGGCCCGGTCGACCTAGCCGGGGAGATTGTCGAACGGGGCGGTCAGCTGGCGTAGCAGCGCGGCCAGTTCGGCGCGCTGGGCCTGGGAGAGCTCGGCCAGGATGGCGTGCTCATGGTCCAGCAGCCCGGCCAGTGCCTGATCGGCGCGGTCACGCCCTTCGGCGGTCAGCCGGACCAGCACACCGCGCCGGTCACTGGGGTCGGGCCCCCGCTCGACCAGCCCCTTCTTGGCGAGCCGGTCGATGCGGTTGGTCATGGTGCCCGAGGTGACCAGAGTCTGGGTCAGCAGTTGCCCGGGGGAGAGCTGATACGGGGGCCCGGCCCGGCGCAGCGAGGTCAGGACGTCGAACTCCCAGGGCTCCAGATTGTGCTCGGCGAAGGCGATCCGCCGTGCCCGGTCCAGATGGCGGGCGAGCCGGCTGACCCGGCTGAGCACTTCGAGCGGTTCCACATCGAGGTCGGGGCGTTCCCGCCGCCACGCCGCGACCAGCCGATCGACCTCGTCCTCCATGGCGATCAGTGTAGTGGGTCTGTCGACATGAAGTCTCTTGACATCAAGAGATAATGTGGAGCACGGTAAGGCGCCGTGACGCGCAGGAGCGACCACGGCGGCCCGTACCCGACCGTACCCGCAGGGGGACCGACCATGACCACCGCGCCCAACTGGGACCCTCGGCAGTATCTGCGCCACGCCGGCCACCGCACCCGCCCCTTCCTGGACCTGCTGGCCCGCGTCCCCGAGCTGCCCACCGACCCCGGCCGCCCGCCCCGCATAGCCGACCTGGGCTGCGGCGCGGGCAACGTCACCGCGCTGCTCTTCGACCGCTGGCCCGACGCCCGGGTCACCGGCCTGGACAGCTCCGCCGAGATGCTCGCCGAGGCCCAGCCCCTCGCGGGCCCCACCACCGGCGGCGGCCGCCTCGACCTCCGGCAGGCCGATGTGCGGAACTGGGCGCCGGACGACACCTACGACCTGATCGTCTCCAACGCCGCCCTCCAGTGGGTCCCCGGCCACCCCGACGCCTTCCCCACCTGGCTGGCCGGACTGCGCCCCGGCGGCACCTTCGCCTTCCAGGTCCCCGGCAACTTCACCGCCCCCAGCCACACCCTGCTGCGCGACCTGTGCAACGCACCCGAGTGGCGCGATCGCCTCGCCGACCGCGTCCGCGACCCCGGTGGCGTCCTGGAGCCCACCGAGTACCTGGTGCGCCTGGCCGCGCTCGGCTGCGAGGTCGACGCCTGGGAGACCACCTATGTGCAGATCCTGACCGGCCCGGACCCCGTCCTCGACTGGGTCAAGGGCACCGCCCTGCGCCCGGTCCTGACCGCCCTCGCCGACGACCCGCCCGCCCGCGACCGCTTCCTGGCCACCTACGCCGCCCTCCTCCGCGACGCCTACCCCTCCACCCCCCACGGCACGGCCTTCCCCTTCCGCCGCATCTTCATCGTCGCCCACAAGGCCCAGCGGTGATCGCCGCTTCTACTCCGAGGACCCGGTGGGGAACCGGCTGGAGTTCCTGGAGCCGATTGGGGGATACCACCCGATCGGATGATCGGCTCGGGGTTTGCCGTAATGAGGCTTCATGGACGCATAGCGTCACGGTGTCGCTTGCGCCGCAGTGGCGCCAGCGCCCGGACTGAATGGAAGGCGATCGGCTGTGTGCGCGTGCTCGACCGCGGGGTATGAGACCACGTCCCTGGACGAGGTGCTGTGGCAGGCGTGGAAGGCCATGGAACTCCCCGAGGGCTACCGGGCCGAGATCATCGAGGGGTTCATCGAGGTGTCGCCCATCGGCCGTCGCCGCCATGGAGTGATCGCCAATCGTCTCCGCCAGGCCCTGACCCTCCATCTGGCGGACGGCCGCTATGCCGCCTACCAAGGCGGAGACGTTATCCACCGCCGCAAGGTGTGGATCCCCGACCTCTTCATCGCCCCCGAAGACCTCGACGAGATCCCCGACGAGGAAGATCTCGGAGTGGACGCGAGCGGCGTCCGGGCCGTCTTCGAGGTGGTCTCGCCCGGTCACGAGGCCCGCTCCCGCGACAGAGAGCGCAAGCGCCGGGCGTACGCCCGTGCGGGCATCCCGCTCTACGTCCTGATCGACGACTTCGACGGTGACGGCACGGTCGTCATCCTCACGGCACCCGACCCCGACAAGGCCGTCTACGCCGACGAGCATCGCGTCCCGTACGGCACCGACGCCGTCATTCCCGACGGCCCCGCGAAGGGCTTCGTCATCGGCGAGGCCATCGTCCGGCCGTAGCGGCACGGCCCGCCTGCCGTCAGTTCTTGCGGTGGCCTATCAGGCGGGGCTTCTGCTCCAGGCCGTCCAGGCCGTGCCAGGCCAGGTTCACCAGGTGGGCCGCGACCTCGGCCTTCTTGGGTTTGCGGACGTCCAGCCACCACTGGCCGGTCAGGGCCACCATGCCCACCAGGGCCTGGGCGTAGAGCGGGGCCAGTTTGGGGTCGAAGCCGCGGGCCTTGAATTCCAGGCCCAGGATGTCCTCCACCTGGGTGGCGATATCGCTGATCAGGGAGGCGAAGGTGCCCGTCGACTGGGCGACGGGGGAGTCGCGGACGAGGATGCGGAAGCCGTCCGTGTACTCCTCGATGTAGTCCAGGAGGGCGAAGGTGGCCTGCTCGCACAGCTCGCGCGGATGGCCCGCGGTGAGGGATGTGGTGACCATGTCCAGCATCCGGCGCATCTCGCGGTCCACCACCACCGCGTACAGCCCCTCCTTGCCGCCGAAGTGCTCGTACACCACCGGTTTGGAGACTCCGGCCTTCGCCGCGATCTCCTCCACCGAGGTGCCCTCGAAGCCGCGCTCGGCGAAGAGCGTGCGACCGATGTCCAGCAGCTGCTCCCGGCGCTCCTTGCCGGTCATCCGGACCCGGCGGGGCCGCCGGGTCCCGGATCCGGAGGACCGGCCGGCCCGGCGCTGCCGGTCCTCTTCACCGCTGGTATTACTGTCGGTCGCCACGCCCTCCATCATGCCGCTCCGGCGGTCTCCTTCTGACGGCGGGCATCGATACGGTCCTGGCTCGGCCACCGGACGTCATACGCCCAGCCCGCCTTCTCGAACCAGCGGATGAGCCGGGCACTGGAGTCCAACTGCCCCCGCATCACCCCGTGCCGGGCACAGGTCGGGTCCGCGTGGTGCAGGTTGTGCCAGGACTCACCGCACGAGAGCACCGCGAGCCACCACACATTGCCGGAGCGGTCCCGCGACTTGAACGGGCGCTTGCCCACCGCGTGGCAGATCGAGTTGATCGACCAGGTCACATGGTGCAGCAAAGCCACCCGGACGAGTGACCCCCAGAAGAAGGCGGTCGCCGCGCCCTGCCAGGACCAGGTCACCAGTCCGCCGATCACCGGCGGCACCATCAGCGAGACCACGGTCCACACCACGAACTGCCGGGAGATCGCCCGGGTGACGCCGTCCTTGATCAGATCCGGTGCGTATTTGTACTGCGGCGTCTGCTCCTCATCGAACATCCAGCCGATATGGGCCCACCACAACCCCTTCAGCAGGGCCGGCACGGTCTCGCCGTACCGCCACGGGGAGTGCGGGTCGCCCTCCGCGTCGGAGAACTTGTGGTGCTTGCGGTGATCGGCCACCCAGCGGACCAGCGGTCCCTCCACGGCCAGCGACCCCGCGATCGCCAGCGCGATCCGCAGCGGCCGCTTCGCCTTGAACGAGCCATGGGTGAAGTAGCGGTGGAAGCCGATCGTGATGCCGTGGCAGCCGATGTAGTACATCGACACCAGCAGCGCCAGATCCAGCCAGGTGACCCCCCAGCCCCAGGCCAGGGGGACCGCCGCGACCAGCGCGACGAAGGGGACGGTGATGAACAGGAGAAGGGTGATCTGTTCGATGGAGCGCTTGCTGTCCCCGCCGAGCGTGGCGGAGGAGAGCGGGGCCTCCTGGGCCTTCGGCGTGTCGTTGACCACGTCGGGGCTTGCAGTCATGGGATCCCTCGTGGGGCTCGGGGGCATGGCTACGGATCCGTAACCTACGGCGTCGTAAGTATGGCAGGGCCGGGAAGCGGGGCAATAGGGCTCTGGTCCCACCCGGGGTCGTGCCGCCTATCCTGGTGAGCGTCGGACAGCGCGGTCCGCACATGGCCGAAAGCACCGGGTCAGCAGCCCGCGGCGTCCGCCGCGCACGCATTGATGCCGCGCTTCGAACCCCGTTCACTGCAAGGAGCCCGCACCTGTGAGCAGTGCCGACCACACCAACGCCGCCCTGCGCGCCGATATCCGCCGTCTGGGCGATCTGCTCGGCGAGACCCTCGTCCGGCAGGAGGGACCCGACCTCCTCGAACTCGTCGAGCGTGTGCGTGCCCTCACCCGCAGTGACGGCGAGGCCGCGGCCGACCTGCTCGGCTCCACCGACCTCGAGACCGCCGCGAAGCTGGTCCGCGCCTTCTCCACCTACTTCCACCTGGCCAACGTCACCGAGCAGGTGCACCGCGGCCGCGAGCTCCGGGCCCGCCGCGCCGCCGAGGGCGGCATCCTCGCCCGCACCGCCGACCAGCTCAAGGACGCCGACCCCGAGCACCTCCGGGAGACCGTCGCCAACCTCGGCGTGCGGCCCGTCTTCACCGCCCACCCCACTGAGGCCGCCCGCCGCACGGTCCTCACCAAGCTCCGACGCATCGCCGAGCTGCTCGACACGCTCGCCGTCGGCGGCGACGCCCGCCGCGCCGACCTGCGACTCGCCGAGAGCATCGACCTGCTCTGGCAGACCGACGAGCTGCGCGTCGTCCGCCCCGAGCCCGCCGACGAGGCCCGTAACGCCATCTACTACCTCGACGAGCTGCATGCCGGAGCCGTCGGGGACGTCCTCGAAGACCTCACCGCGGAGCTCGAGCGCGTCGGCGTCGAGCTGCCCGCCACCACCCGCCCGCTCACCTTCGGCACCTGGATCGGCGGCGACCGTGACGGCAACCCCAACGTCACCCCCGAGGTCACCCGCGACGTCCTGATCCTCCAGCACGAGCACGGCATCACCGACGCGCTGGAGATCATCGACGAGCTGCGCGCCGCGCTCTCCAGCTCCATCCGCAACACCGGCGCCTCCGAGGAGCTGCTCGCCTCCCTCCAGCGCGACCTCGAACTGCTGCCCGAGATCAGCCCGCGCTACAAGCGGCTCAACGCCGAGGAGCCCTACCGGCTCAAGGCCACCTGCATGCGGCAGAAGCTCGTCAACACCCGCGAGCGGCTCGCCGGGGACACCCCCCACCAGCCCGGCCGCGACTACCTCGGCTCCGGCGAGCTCCTCGCCGACCTCCACCTCGTCCAGGACTCCCTGCGCGCCCACCGCGGCCAGCTCATCGCCGACGGCCGGCTCGAGCGCTCCATCCGCACCCTGGCCGCCTTCGGCCTCCAGCTCGCCACCATGGACGTCCGCGAGCACGCCGACGCCCACCACCACGCCCTCGGCCAGCTCTTCGACCGGCTCGGCGAGGAGTCCTGGCGCTACGCCGACATGCCGCGCGACTACCGCCGCAAGCTGCTCGCCAAGGAGCTGCGCTCCCGGCGTCCCCTCGCCCCCACCCCGGCGCCGCTCGACGCGGCCGGTGCCAAGACCCTCGGCGTCTTCCACACCATCCGCGAGTCCTTCGAGCGCTTCGGCCCCGAGATCGTCGAGTCCTACATCATCTCCATGTGCCAGGGCTCCGACGACGTCTTCGCCGCCGCGGTCCTCGCCCGCGAGGCCGGGCTGATCGACCTCCACGCGGGCTGGGCGAAGATCGGCATCGTTCCGCTGCTGGAGACCACCGAAGAGCTGAAGATCGCCGACAAGCTCCTCGACGAGATGCTCGCCGACCCCTCCTACCGGCGGCTCGTCGCCCTCCGCGGCGACGTCCAGGAGGTCATGCTCGGCTACTCCGACTCCTCCAAGTTCGGGGGCATCACCACCTCCCAGTGGGAGATCCACCGCGCCCAGCGACTGCTGCGCGACGTCGCCCACCGGCACGGCGTACGGCTGCGGCTGTTCCACGGCCGCGGCGGCACCGTCGGCCGCGGCGGCGGCCCCACCCACGACGCGATCCTCGCGCAGCCGTGGGGCACCCTCGAGGGCGAGATCAAGGTCACCGAGCAGGGCGAGGTCATCTCCGACAAGTACCTCGTGCCCTCGCTGGCCCGCGAGAACCTGGAGCTGACGGTGGCCGCCACGCTGCAGGCGTCCGCCCTGCACACCGCGCCGCGCCAGTCGGACGAGGCGCTCGCCCGCTGGGACGCGGCCATGGAAACCGTCTCCGAAGCCGCGCACGGCGCCTACCGCGAGCTCGTCGAAGACCCCGACCTGCCCGCGTACTTCTTCGCCTCCACGCCGGTGGACCAGCTCGCCGAGCTCCACCTCGGCTCCCGGCCCTCCCGCCGCCCCGACTCCGGCGCCGGCCTCGACGGACTGCGGGCCATCCCGTGGGTGTTCGGCTGGACCCAGTCCCGGCAGATCGTCCCCGGCTGGTTCGGCGTCGGCTCCGGCCTCAAGGCCGCCCGCGAGGCCGGGCTCGACAGCGTCCTCGACGAAATGCACCAGCACTGGCACTTCTTCCGCAACTTCCTGTCCAACGTCGAGATGACGCTGGCCAAGACGGACCTGCGGATCGCCCGGCACTACGTCGACACGCTGGTGCCGGATGAGCTGAAGCACGTCTTCGATGTGATCCAGGAGGAGCACGAGCTGACGGTGCGGGAGGTGCTGCGGATCACCGGTGAGCGGGAACTCCTCGACTCCAACCCGGTGCTGAAGCAGACGTTCCACGTCCGGGACGCCTACCTCGACCCGATCTCGTATCTGCAGGTGACGCTGCTCCACCGGCAGCGCACCGCGCACGAGCGGGGCGAGGACCCGGACCCCCTGCTCGCCCGTGCCCTCCTCCTCACGGTCAACGGCGTGGCGGCGGGCCTCCGCAACACGGGCTGACGACGGCGCTGCACCGGGCGGGGCCCCGCTCCCAGGGGGAGCGGGGCCCCGCCCCGTAGGTTGTGGAGTTCAGTTCCCGGGGGCTCCGCCCCCGGCCCCCGCCGGCCACCAGGCTCCGCCGCTGCCACGTGCGGTCCCCTGGGTGGGCACGCCGTGCCTTGCTTCGCCGCTCGTCGGTGCGGCTCCGGCGGTCCACCGCGCCTGGCGCACGCCCTCTTCCCCGCCGCGACGGCGAGGACCCCCGGCGGTGGTGTCCGGCGGTGCCGAACTGCCCAAGCCGCCGGGGCGGTCGCGCCACGACGGCGGGGTGGTCCCGGGACGAAGAGCGAGCCAAGACCCAGCGGGGGCACCCGGTGAGCGCTACAGCGTAAGTGTGGCGAAGGAGGCGCCCAGCAGGGCCGCGCCCAACAGGCCCATGGCCCAGCCCGTGCGGCGTAGGCCGAGGCCGCCCGCGACGATCAGGGAGGTGAGGAGGAGGGAGCCGCCGAAGGGGACCCAGGCGTGGAGGACGCCGGCGGCGCCGGTGCGGACGGCGTGGTCCGTGCCGGGCTTGAGGACCACCGGCACCCGGTCGCCCGTCCCGTTCGTGACCGCCTCGTCGATCCGCACCCGGCCACGGGACTTGCCGCCCTCCTGGGCCGGGGTGAACGAGCCGGTGCACCATTCGTCGCCGCAGTCGGAGACCGTGACGGTGCCGTGCTCAAGCCCCTTGGTCAGCATCGACGGCTTGGCATCGCCCCAGGAGGACCACACCCCGGCGACCAGGACCAGCAGCGCGACGAGCGCCATTGCCACGTTCTTCGCCAGCAACAGAAACCCGTACGCGCTCTCGCCCGCCCGCCGCGTACGGCTGCGCTTGGTCACACCGGTGGAAGCCATGGCGGCGATCCTCGCCATCCCCGCGCCGCCGGTCAACCTTCCGCCGAACAAACGGGCGAACGGCGTTTTTCAGGAGTTGTACGTTCCCTGCGCGCGCTCCAGCCCGTCCGCGATGAGCGTCTCCACCGCGTCCGCCGCGCGGTCCACGAAGTAGTCCAACTCCCGGCGCTCCGCGGCGGAAAAGTCCTTCAGGACGAACGCCGCGACATCCATCCGGCCCGGCGGGCGGCCGATTCCGAAGCGCACCCGGCAGTAGTCCGCACCCAGCGATTTGGTGATCGACTTCAGCCCGTTGTGGCCATTGTCACCCCCGCCGATCTTCAACCGCAGCGCGCCGTAATCGATGTCCAATTCGTCATGGACGGCCACGACATGACCGACCGGCACCTTGTAGAAGTCGCGCAGCGCGGTCACCGGACCGCCCGAGAGGTTCATGAAGGACATCGGCTTGGCGATCACGACCCGGCGGCTCGCCGGTCCGGGCGGACCCACCCGGCCCTCGACGACCTGGGCCCGCGACTTGTGCGCCTTGAAACGGGCGCCCATCCGCTCCGCCAGCAGATCGGCCACCATGAAGCCGACGTTGTGGCGGTTGCCCGCGTAACTGCCACCGGGGTTGCCGAGGCCCACCACAAGCCAGGGGCTCGTGTCGTCCGTCATCTGGATGTCTCTCCTTGAGGACGGCCGCCGCCCCGCACCCCAAGGGGCGGGACGGCGGCCGGAGAAGCGGAAAGGGAGCAGCCGCAGATTACGCCTCGGCGCCCTCGGCCGCGCCCTCGGCGCCCTCCTCGGCCGGGGCCTCGGCCTGGGCGGCGACCACCTGCAGCACGGCCACGTCCTCCTCGACGGCCAGCGAGGTACCCGCCGGGAGGGTGATGTCCTTGGCGTGGATGGTGGCACCCGCGTCCAGGCCCGCGATGGAGACGGTGACCGACTCCGGGATGTGGGTCGCCTCGGTCTCGACCGGCAGGGCGTTCAGCAGGTGCTCGAGCAGGTTGCCACCCGGGGCCAGGTCACCCTCGGTGTGGATCGGCACCTCGACGGTGACCTTCTCGCCCTTCTGCACCAGCAGCAGGTCGACGTGCTCCAGCACGCCGATCTTGATGGGGTGACGCTGCACGGCCTTCGGGATGACCAGCTCGTCCTTGCCGCCCTCGACGTCCAGACGGATCAGCACGTTCGAGTTCTTCAGCGCCATCAGCAGGTCGTGTGCCGGCAGCGTGACGTGCAGCGGCTCGACGCCGTGGCCGTAGACCACGCCGGGCACGCGGTCGGCGGCACGGGTACGGCGGGCGGCGCCCTTGCCGAACTCGGTGCGGGGCTTAGCGGAGATCTTGACCTCGGCCATGGGGCACTCCTCGTAGATCGTTTACGGTGTGTGGGCGTCACCCGGCCCACGACAGACCTGCTACGAAGAGCGCGTCGATAACGGACAGCCGCGGTAAGAAGCGGCCTCCCTCGCCGAGCAACCCCACGATTCTACCAATGGCCGAGGGCGCCTGGAGCCAACGGCTGAGGCCACCCCCTGACGGGAGTGGCCTCTACGTCCGGTCCGGGGAGGTTAAGCCGCTCACGCCTGCTCCTCGAACAGGCTGGTCACCGAGCCGTCCTCGAAGACCTCCTGGACCGCGCGGGCGATCGTCGGCGCCATCGACAGCACGGTCACCTTGTCCAGCTCCACCTCGTTGGGGGTCGGCAGGGTGTTGGTGAAGACGAACTCACTGACCTTGGAGTTCTTCAGCCGGTCCGCGGCCGGACCCGACAGCACACCGTGGGTGGCGGTCACGATCACGTCCTCCGCGCCGTTCGCGAACAGCGCCTCCGCCGCCGCACAGATGGTGCCACCGGTGTCGATCATGTCGTCGACCAGCACACACACCCGGCCCCGCACATCGCCGACCACCTCGTGCACCGTGACCTGGTTGGCCACGTCCGGGTCCCGCCGCTTGTGCACGATCGCCAGCGGCGCGCCCAGCCGGTCGCACCAGCGGTCCGCGACCCGCACCCGGCCGGCGTCCGGCGACACCACGGTGAGCTTGGCCTTGTCGACCTTGGCGCCCACGTAGTCCGCGAGCACCGGCAGCGCGAAGAGGTGGTCCACCGGGCCGTCGAAGAAGCCCTGGATCTGGTCGGTGTGCAGATCGACCGTGAGGATCCGGTCGGCACCCGCCGTCTTCAGCATGTCGGCGACCAGCCGCGCCGAGATCGGCTCACGGCCTCGGTGCTTCTTGTCCTGACGGGCATAGCCGTAGAACGGAACGATCACCGTGATCGAGCGCGCGGAGGCCCGCTTCAGCGCATCGATCATGATGAGCTGCTCCATGATCCACTTATTGATCGGAGTCGTGTGGCTCTGGATCAAAAAGCAGTCGGCACCGCGCGCCGACTCCTGGAAGCGGACGTAGATCTCGCCGTTGGCGAAGTCGAATGCCTTGGTCGGGACCAAGCTGACGCCCAGCTCATGGGCGACCTCCTCGGCCAGCTCGGGGTGGGCGCGGCCGGAGAAGAGCATCAGCTTCTTCTCGCCGGTCGTCTTGATCCCGGTCACAACAAGTCTCCTTGGATGTCACTTTGGTGCACTTCTCACCGTACGCCCCGCACGGTGTACCTGTGCACATGTCACTGCCGGCCCTCGTCCTCCCGACGAGCGGCCTCGGCGGCTCGCGCCGCGGCGCTTCCGGGGCGCTTGCGGGCGACCCAGCCCTCGATGTTCCGCTGCTGTCCGCGTGCGACGGCGAGCGAGCCCGGGGGCACATCCTTGGTGATGACCGATCCGGCGGCGGTGTAAGCGCCGTCCCCGATCGTGACGGGAGCCACAAGCATGTTGTCGGCCCCGGTCCGGCAGTGGCTGCCGATGGTGGTGTGGTGCTTGTTCACGCCGTCGTAGTTCACGAAGACACTGGCGGCGCCGATGTTGGTCTGCTCGCCGATCGTCGCGTCGCCCACATAGGACAGATGCGGCACCTTGGTGCCCTCACCGATCGTGGCGTTCTTCATCTCCACATACGTACCCGCCTTGGCCTTGGACCCAAGCCGGGTCCCGGGGCGCAGATACGCGTACGGCCCCACGCTCGCCCCCGCGCCGATCTCCGCGCCCGCCGCGACGGTGAACGAGACGACCGCGCCCTGGCCGACGGTGGTGTCGGTGAGCCGGGAGTTCGGCCCGACCTCGGCGTCCGCGGCCAGGTGGGTGGCCCCCAGCAGCTGGGTGCCCGGGTGGACCAGCGCGTCCGGCTCGAAGGTGACGGTCACGTCGATCCAGGTGGTGGCGGGGTCGACGACGGTCACCCCGCTCAGCATCGCCCGCTCCAGCAGTCGCTCGTTCAGCAGCCTGCGGGCCTCGGCCAGCTGGACGCGGTTGTTGATCCCGACGATCTCACGGTGGTCGCCCGCCACGCACGCGCCCACCCGGTGCCCGGCCTCGCGCAGGATACCGAGCACATCGGTGAGGTACTCCTCGCCCTGGCTGTTGTCGGTGCGCACCTTGCCGAGGGCGTCGGTGAGCAGCTGGGCGTCGAAGGCGAAGACCCCGGAGTTGATCTCACGGATCGCACGCTGCGCGTCGGTGGCGTCCTTGTGCTCCACGATCGCGGTGACGGCGCCGGTCGCGTCCTCCCGCACGATCCGGCCGTAGCCGGTGGCGTCGGGGACCTCGGCGGACAGCACGGTCACGGCGTTGCCGTCGGCGTCGTGGGCCGCGGCGAGCCGCTGGAGCGTCGCGCCGGTCAGCAGCGGGGTGTCGCCGCAGACGACGATCACGGTGCCGTCGAGGGCGACCCCGCTGTCGGACAGCTCCTCCAGGCCCATCCGGACGGCGTGCCCGGTGCCGTTCTGCTCGTGCTGGACGGCGGTGCGCACCTCGGCGTCGATCTCGGCGAGATGCGCGGAGACCTGCTCCCGGGCGTGGCCGACCACGACCACGAGATGCTCGGGGGAGAGTTCACGGGAGGCGGCGACGACGTGCCCGACGAGGGAGCGGCCGCAGAGGGCGTGCAGAACCTTCGGGGTCGCCGATTTCATGCGGGTGCCCTCACCCGCTGCGAGGACGACGACGGCTGCCGGGCGGTTGGCGCTCACGGGTGTGCCCTTCGGCTTCGGGGGTGGACACCCGCAGGATACCGAGAGGTTTCCGGGCGGAAAGGAAGGAGGGTCCCGAGCCGGGCGGTCGGGGCCCCGGGAAAGCGGAATGTGAGGCTCCCCCGCCAGGACTCGAACCTGGAACAACCGGACCAAAACCGGACGTGTTGCCAATTACACCACAGGGGAGGGCATAGAGCGCCAAATCGGACAACCTGCTAGATCGTCGACCTGGCCCCCACCACTATGCCGTACCACCAGCCTTCGATGCGACGGTATAGGTCAGCGCTCTTCAGGACGCGGACCACCAGGCAGCCTCGGTAGCCTTCGCCTGTGTTCTTGCGGACGGTCTTGGGGTTGTGCTTCTTCAGCGTCGTCCTCTCGAGCGTGGTGACGTCCACTCCGATGATCTCTGACCAGTATCGTTCCGCGTCGGCGACCTGGGCGGATTCGTGGATCGTCACGCGATAGCGCAGCCGTTCGGGCTCGACGCCGAGCAGGGACAGCCATGCGAGATAGAGCTGGATCATGTCGGGGTCGCTATTGATGAACATGGCCCTTTCGGCGGGGTTGTGGGGCTTGCTCTTCGCCCCCTCTGACCAGTACAGCCCTACGCCGACGAGGAACAGCTCCCGGTCCGTCATCGCGCCGATCTCCCGCGCCGCCGAGAGCTTCGTCCGCTGCCGCTCGATCTCCCGCTGCCGCATCGTCGCCTCCCACCCCCGCTTGGCGATCGCCGACGCCTCCTCGCGGGTGCGGGGCGGGCGGTCCGGTTTGGGCAGGTCGCGGGTCCAGAGGGAGATGGAGCTCTTGGAGCAGCCGAGCTCCAGTTGGATCCTGTCGTAGGTCATCCCCTGGAGCCGCATCTCGCGGGCCCTGGCCCGTAGGTCGTCCTTGGCGTTGGGGCGCTTGGTCCAGTCGGGCGGCGGCTCGCCCTCCAGGAGGCGGTTCAGGATGTCGTTGTTGCTCACCTTCAGCCGGTCGCGGATCTGTCTGCGGCTCAGCCCCTCCCTCCGTAATGCGATCGCCCGTTCTCTGAGTTCTTCGAACGTGGTCGTCCCGTCGAGCAGGCCGCCCACGCTGTCGCCGTCGCGGCGCCGTGGTTCGTTCATGACCGCAGGGTCGTTCGCTGTCCGGGTGCGTGGGGCGAAAATGTGAGCGATTCATTCGTTCGAGTTAAATGGGTGGTTTTACCTGATGTTCGAGTCTCTTGTGCGCCGCCGTGTCACCGGGAAAAGCGCTGGCGCCCGGCCGTAGGCTGGTCGCTATGAGTTCGACGGGGGAAGAAGCCGCGGGCGCGCGGGGCGCGCCCGCGGGGCCGTGGTGGTGGGCGCGGCGGCGGAGTATGGGGCTCGATGTCCTGCTCGCCGTGGCGTCGTCGATCGAATGCGCGGCGGAGGGCGTCGGTTTCGCCCACGATGCCCGGATTCCGGTGGCCGCCGGGGTGCTGATCGGGGTGCTCGTCGGCGCCACGCTGCTGTTGCGGCGCCGCTGGGCGATCGCCGTGGTGCTGATATCGATCGCGGTCACCCCCGCCGAAATGGGTCTGCTGCTCGGCGTCGTGGGGCTCTACACCCTCGCCTCGTCCGAGGTGCCGCGCCGGATCACGGCGGTGCTGGCCGGGATGGCGGCGATGGGCAGCTTCCTCGTCACGGTGATCGGCCTCCGCCGGGACAATCCGCAGAGCGGTCTGGGGACGTCCGTGTGGGAGGCCCCGATGTTCGCCATGGTGCTCACCCTGGGGCTGACCGCCCCGCCCGTGTTGCTGGGGCTGTACGTCCGGGCCCGGCGGCGGCTGGTGGAGAGCCTGCGGGAGCGGGCGGACGGTCTGGAGCGGGAGCTCTCGCTGCTCGCGGAGCGGGCGGAGGAACGGGCCGAGTGGGCCCGTAACGAGGAGCGGACCCGGATCGCCCGGGAGATGCACGACGTGGTGGCGCACCGGGTGAGCCTGATGGTGGTGCACGCGGCGGCGCTGCAGGCGGTGGCGCTCAAGGATCCGGAGAAGGCGTCGAAGAACGCGGCGCTGGTGGGCGACATGGGACGGCAGGCGCTGACGGAGCTCCGGCAGATGCTGGGGGTGCTGCGGTCCGAGGACGGTCTGCGGGCCCCGGCGGGTGCGGGCTCGGCCGCCGCCGCTGCGGGGTCCGCGTCCGCACCCGCCGGGGCCTCGGCCGCCGATGCCGCGGATGCCGCCGGGGCCGCCGGGGCCTCCGCCGAGGAGAGGCCGCTGGCGGCGGTGGCGGCGGCTGCCTCGGCCGCCGCGGAGGCCGCGGGGGCGGCCGGGAAGGGCGTGGAGGTGGCCGGGGGGCCGCGGCTGGCGGAGTTGGAAGCGCTGGTCGGGCAGTCCCGGGCGGCGGGGATGGCCGTGGAGCTCTCGGTCGAGGGCGAGGAGCGGCGGTACGCGGCTCCGGTGGAGCAGACGGCCTACCGGGTGGTCCAGGAGGCGCTCACCAACGTCCACAAGCACGCCCCGGGCGCGAGCGCCCGGGTCCGGGTGGCGCATCGCACCGCCGAGATCGCGGTCCTGGTGGAGAACGGGCCGTCGGAGCGCGGCGCGGCGGACGCGGGGCTGCCGAGCGGGGGGAACGGCCTGGTCGGGATGCGGGAGCGGGTCTCGACGCTCGGCGGGGGTTTTGTGTCGGGGGCCACGGACGCGGGTGGCTTCCGGGTGTCGGCGGTCATCCCGGACGGGACGGACGGCCCGGGCGGCCCCGACCGTACGGATGAGACGGATCACACGGACCGGGCGTCTCGTGGGGAACAGCCCGCCGACCGTTCGGCGGACCGCACCGCGGCCGAGGGCCGCGGCGGGGGCGGGGGCGTGGAGCGGGCGAAGAGCGCCTAGGGGACGCCTAGGGGGCATCCGGCGGGTCTTGGCGCCTGCGGCGGGTTGCTCCCCTCCCCGCCCTTCCCGAACCTGGGGCTGCGCCCCAGACCCCGGAGGGCCGGGGCTGCGTCCCGGGTCCCGGGGGAGCGGGGCTGTGCCCCAGGTCTCGGAGGGCCGGGGCTGTGCCCCAGGTTCCGGAGGGCCGGGCTGTGCCTCAGGTTCCGGAGGCCGGGGGCTGTGCCTCAGGTCCCGGAGGGCCGGGCTGCGCGTCCCGGAGGGCCGGGCTGTGCCTCAGGCCCCGGGGTCTGGGGGCGGAGCCGCCGCGTGGTCCGCCGGACACCCCGCAAGCGCTCCGCTGCAAGTGCCCTGAGCCGCCGTCGCTCGTCCGCTGCGCCGTCGTGGCTGGTCGCGGCCACGCTCCGGGGGCCGTGGCGCCCGAGGCGATGGCGTCCAGGCCGCTCAGCAGCCCGTCCCGGTCGCCGCTCATGAGCACGGCGCGGTGGTCGAAGACGGACCGGGTGGCCGCCGACGAGTTCAAGGCCCTCGGCTTCAGCTCGCTGACCGCCGTCGAGTTCCGTGACCGGGTGAGCAAGGCCACGGTGCGGAGCCGCACCTCGACACGGCCCCGCGCCCCTTCAGAGCGCCTCCACCCGGGCCCGGCACAGCGCGGCCGGGGCGCTGTGCCGGGCGGCGCGGGCCCGCGACGGTCCGCTGGACAGGGCCTGGCGCCGACGCCCGATCGGCCTGTGCGCGGTACGCGCGTTACGCACGCGTCAGCCTGGCCGGGAGCGCGCCCGTGACGAGGGTGCTGAGGGCGGCGTCCAGGGTGGGGCCGAGGTACCAGTCCCCGGTGTGGTCGAGGCTGTAGACCCGTCCTTCCGCGTCGATGGTCAACACCGCCTGCCCGTCGGCCTCTTCGCCCAGCGGGCTGAGCTCGGTCTCCAGGGCCCGGCCCAGGTCGCCGAGGGTGCGGGCGAGATGGATGCCGTGCAGGGGATCGATGCGGAACGGGGTCGGGGCGATCTCGCGCCCCGCCCCGGGCGGCTGGATGTGCAGCCCGCCGAACTCCGCCCACGCCTCGACCGCCGCCGGGAAGACGGCGTGCCGGTGGCCCGCGGGGGAGGTGTGGGCGCGCAGGGTGTCGGCCCAGACCTCGGCGCGCCGCATGTCCCAGCGGCCGGGCCGCCAGCCCGCCTCGCGCAGGGCGGCGTCGACGGCGACGGAGAAGCGGGTGACGTCCATGCGGTCGATCGGCTGCCGCGCCGGGCGGGTCGGCTGCCGTGTCGGCGCTCCCGGCGGGGCCGGGGCCGTCTGTGGTGCCTGTGGTGCCTGTGGTGCCTGATGTGCTTGGCTCACGTGCTCTCACCCACCACCCGTACGCCGAAATGGGCCAGCAGCGCGGCGCAGGACAGACAGGGCGGGGCGTAGCTGCCGTGCTGCGGGTCGCCCGCCTCCCGGATCCGGCGGGTGGTGAGCTTGGCCTGTTTCAGGGAGCGGCGGGCCTCACCCTGGGTGAGCGGTTTGCGGGAGGCGCGCTTGGAGCGGCCGGCCTCGACGTTCGCCAGGTGGCGGGAGAGCAGGATCACCTCGGGGCAGCGGCCGGTGAATCGTTCACGCTGGCCGCTGGCGAGCGCGTCGAGGAATTCCCGCACCAGCGGATGGAGCGTCGGCGGCTGGTCGGCCTTGCCCCCGGTGCAGGTCAGCGTCTCGCCGCGGACGGACAGCGCGGCCGCGACGGCGGGCAGGATGCCGTCCCGGCGGCGGTGGAGTGGCGGTGGGCCGGCGTCGGGGTCGACGCTGCTCCATCTCAGCCGGGGGTCGCCGGCCGCGGGGGTGGCACCGTCGCCGCCTCCGTTGCTCTGCGTGATGTGCATGTGGTGGATCCCTCCCTGTGCAATCCCCCGGTTGCAATGATCAGATTGCCAAATCCCGCGGGCGCTGCGGTAGTCCGGGCCTGAACGACCTGGTGGGGAGCGAGGGGCCCCTGGGGGCGGGTGGCCGCCCGGTTCGGCCGGTTGCGTCACCGCATAGGCTGTGCCCAGTAGCCAGCATCAGCAGGGGGCAACCGCCATGACGACAGGTCGGCTCGGGCAGCATGCCGCGCCACCGAACACGGCCTACGCCGGGCAGGTCGTGCACTTCCCGGATCCCGTCCGGGCCGCTCGCCACCCCAAGGGTGTCCGCGTGGACGAAAACGGCTTTCCGGACTTCTCGCCGTATGCGCGCGCGGCCGCCGAAATCGCCGAGCCCCCGGAGGGGTTCGGCGTCGACGAGCTTCGGCTGACGGACTACGTCTCGGCGAACGCGGCGCTGCACGCCGCCGGCCACGAGCTGTGGAACGAGGCGTCGGCGGTGGCCACCCCGCACGGCTGGACCTGGCACCACGTCGTCGGCACCCGGCGCATGGAGCTGATTCCGGTCGAGGTCAAGGCGCTGCTGCGGCACCACGGCGGGCTCGCCACGGCGCAGGTCGACCAGGAGAAGCGGGGCACCCGCCCGCTGCAGGAGACCCGGCCGATGCATGTGGGCCTGCCGCTGCGGGGCATCTCCGTCACCGAGGAGCAGGTGCTCGGCGTCGAGGAGGACCTCGGCTACCGGCTGCCCGAGTCGTACCGCGCCTTCCTCAAGGCGGCGGGCGGCTGCGCACCGGTCGGCACGGCGCTGGACCCGGAGCTGGGGCTGCTGATCGACCAGCCCTTCTTCACGGTGCGCGACGAGGCGGCGGTCAATGACCTCGTCTATATCAACAAGTGTCTGCGGGACCACTTCACCAAGGACTATCTGGGCGTGGGCTTCGTCCAGGGCGGGGTGATCGCGGTCAAGGTGAAGGGTGACGCGATCGGCTCGGTGTGGTTCTGCGCGTACGACGACGCGCGGGACCGTGACGGCTGGACGGTCCAGGAGCGGGTGGAGCGGCTGATGCTGCCGTGCGGCGACGACTTCGACGCCTTCCTGCTCCGGCTGGCGGGCAATCCGCCGGAGCTCGAGACCGTGGCGAACCTGATGGTGGACGGCGGATTCGCGTACGCCGTCCCGGTGGAGGGGTGAGCGCGATGGTGACCTTCGCACAGGCGCAGGAGCGCGCGGAACTCTGGATCAACGGCGATGTACCGGCCTATCAGCAGCGCGAGGCGCGGGTCCGGGAGTTCGACCTGGGCTTCGTGGTCTGGGCCGAGGACCGCCCGGACGGACCGGTCTCGGGACGCGGGGCCGAGGGCACGCGGATGGTGATCGCCCGCGACAGCGGCGAGACCACGCTGTGGCCGGGGCTGCCGGTGGGCGAGGTGATCCGCCGTTACGAGGAGCGGTACGGCACGACCGACGGCTCCCGCGACGAGTCCACCACCGGGCGGCAGCAGCGCATCGACTTGAACGCGACGTCCTTCCTGCTGACTCCGCCGGAGTGGCTGCAGGAGGCGGCGGACGCGATGAACAGCCGGTCCGAGGGGCGGCTGGACCTTCCCGAGCAGCGGGCGGGGGCGGAGCCGGGTGGGGGCGGGTCCGATGCCGCCGCCGCGTCTGCTGGTTCCGCTTCGGTTTCGGGTTCTTCCGCGCCTCCGGCTCCGCCTGCCCCGTCGGCCGCCGGCGCCGCTTCGCCTCCTTTGCCGCCCGAGGACAACTGGCCGTCGGCCGGTGGGCCGGGGGCCGGGGCCGCCGGGCCCGGGGCGCCGGGCCACGGGGCCCCGGGCGCGGACGACTGGCCGTCGGACGGCGGAGCGCGGAGCGCCGGGCCGGACGCGCCGCACAGCGTGCCGGGCGCGCCGCCCGCGCCCGTGCCGGGTGCGCCCGCTCCACCTGGGCCCGTGCCGGGTGCGCCTGCTCACGGTGGGCCTGCTCCGGGTGCGCCCCGGGACCGGGGCGGGGCCGTGGACGACTGGCCGTCCGACGGAGTCGCGCGCCCGCTCGCGGCCGACCGGCCGCAGGACGGCCCGCCCGCGCCGGGTGCTCCTTCCGCGCCCGGTGGCCCGTCCGGCGGTGACGGTTGGCGGAACGCGCCGCCCCCGCCCGGTGGCGGCAGCCCGTGGGCCCCGCCCGCGCCGGGCGCCGGTACGCCCTCCTCGGGGGGCCAGGCCGACAACGCGGCCACGCCCGGCGGCGGTACGCCGTGGGCCGGTACGGACATCAAGGGCGACGATGACGACGACCGCTCGGTCGCCCCGCCCGCCACGGTCTTCGCCCCGCCGCTCGCGGGCTCCGACGACGAGGACACCCCGGCGCCGGGCGTACGGCCGGACGCCAAGACCGAGTTGATGTCCGGCGGCAGCGCGCTGCCGCCCACGGCCATCGCCCCGTCCCTCGACTTCCCCGAGCAGCGGGGCGGCCCCGGTGCCGATCCGGGCGCCGGCCCCAACGCGAGCGACCTCGCGGACGCCGCCGGCCGTAAGGCGGGCGGCGGTCCGACGCCTCCGCCGCCCGGTGCTCCGGGAACGCCGGGTGCGCCCGGTGCGCCCGGCGCCCGTCCGGGTGCGGACTCCACGCCGCCGCCCGCGTCGCCCGCGCCGTCCGGGCCCGGCGCCCCCGGCGCTCCGGCCGGGGGGTACGTACCGACGCAGTTGGTCTCGCAGCTCGACTCCGACAGCCTCGGCGGCGCCCCGCGGCCCCCCGGCCCGCCTGGTCCTCCCGGTGCGCCGGGTGCGCCCGGTGCTCCTGGTGTTTCTGGTGGGCAGGGTGGTGGGCAGACGCCGCCTCCGCCTGGTGCGCCGGGTGCGCCCGGTGGTGGGGTGCACGCTGCCGCGACGATGCTCGCGGGTGGTCCGGGTGCGCCCGGTGGCCAGACCCCGCCTCCCGGCGCCCCGCAGCCTCCCGGCCCGCCCGGTGCGCCCGGCGCTCCGGGCCAGGGTGCCCCGTCCGGCCCGCAGCCGCCCGGCCCACCCGGTGTCCCCGGTGCGGGTGGTCCGCACACGCCGCCGCCCCCGCCGGGCGCGGCCGGACCGCCGTACCCGGGCGGACCCGGCGCGCCGGGCGCCCCCGGTATGCCCCCGCCCGCCGGCGCTCCCGCTCAGGGGCTGGCGCCGCCTCCGGGCGCGCCCGCGCCGGGGATGGCGCCGCCGCCCGGCTATGCGTATCCACCGCCGCCCCCCGGTCAGCCGACCGTGGGCCCGGGTTATATGGCGGTGCTGCGCTACCGCGCCCAGGACGGCTCGGAGCAGCAGCTCATCCGCCGTTCGGCGCCCGGGACCCCGCATCCGGAGTGGCAGATCCTGCACGAGCTGCGGGCGATGAACGTCCCGCCGCAGCAGGTGCTGGAGCTCCACACCGAGCTGGAGTCCTGTGATCTGCCCGGCGGTTACTGCGCCCGGATGATCCGGGAGAGCTGGCCGCAGGTGCGGATCAGCCACACCGCTCCGTACGGACGCGATCACGCCACCCGGCAGCAGGGCGTACGTCATCTGCTGGAGCACCAGGGCGAGCTGCACCAGGTGGCGGACGGCCCGGCCCGTCCGGCGCCGAACCGGGTGCCGCTGCCGCACCCCAGCCAGGTGCAGCCGATTCCGCCGGTGCCGCCGGAGGGGCTGGCGCATGAGCTGGGCCAGGCGTTCGGGCCGCAGGGCATCGTCCGCTTCGACCAGCGCGCGGTGTCGCGGATGGGCGTTCCGGAGGTGGTGGCGCAGACGCTGGTGTGGGCGGGGCTGCCGCTGGACTTCGGTCCGTTCTTCTGGGCGCAGGCCCAGGCGGGCCGCCCGGTGCCGACGCTGGCGGAGCTGGCGGCGGAGCGCGGGGTGCAGTCCGCGCCGGACGCGGGTTCGTACCTGGTCATGGGCAATGACTTCGGCCGTCAGCTGTGTGTGCAGTACGGCACGGCGAACATCGTGGCGGTGCCGCTGGAGGCGACGCCCCAGCCGATCCCGCCGCAGTTCGTGAACACCGGGCTGCCGGAGTTCGTGCGGTGCATGGCGCTGCTGGGCCGGATGTGGCGGCTGCGGTACGGGCTGACGCCGGACCAGGCGGGCCGTTGGACGGTGGACTTCCAGGCGCAGCTCGCGGGGCTGGACCCGGCGGCGCTGTCCGCGCCGGACAACTGGTGGGCGGTGCTGCTGGAGCAGATGTGGGACGGCCTGCTGTGAGTACGCCCGTGCGGCCCTGACCGCTGCCCGGAACGCATGGCGATCGAGGCGCCCGACCCCCGTGACGGGGGCGGGCGCCTCGTCGTTGTTGTCACCGGCGGCGCTCCCGGCCGCGGATATGGGCGGAGTGTCGCGTTATGGGGGATGAGAGGCCATCTATAAAGATGTGCGCCGGAGCGCGTTGCATACCGGACAAAAGGGGTTCCAAGGATGGGCGCATCGGTGTCACGTCATGGCTTCACCATCGTCGGCGGACGGGGCCGTGGCTACCGCCCCGCGCAGGTCGACCGCTATGTGGCCGACCTGTCCGAAGCGCGGGACGCGGCGTGGGAGCGCGCCGCGCGCCTCACCGTGCTGGCCAATGAGCTGACCGCCGAGGCGGAGCGGCTGCGCGAGGTGATCTCCCAACTGGCCCCCCAGACCTACGAGTCCCTCGGCGACCGGGCCCAGCTGATCCTGATGGCGGCCGAGGAGGAGGTCGTCTGTCTGCGGGCGGCGGCCGAGGCGACGGCGCAGGAGGAGTGGGAGGCGGCCCAGGCCGTGGCCCGTACGGTGCGGGACGCCGCCCGTGACGAGGCCGAGCTGGTCCGCGAGGCCGCCGAGGCGGCGGCGCGCGCCACCGTGGAGTCGGCCCAGGTGGACGTGGACGAGCTGCGGGCCGTATCGCGCCAGGACGCCAAGGAATGGCGGGCCCAGGCGCTGGCGGAGCTGAAGGAGATGCGCCGGCGCTGCGCCGAGATCCTGGCCGAGCAGGAGCGGGAGCACGCCGAGCGGTGGGAGGCGGCGGGCCGCGAACTGGCCGAGCGGGACAACGCGATGACGGCCCGGGTGGCCCAGCTTGAGGAGTACGCCCAGGCGGGGCTCGCCGACGCCAAGCGGGAGTACGGGATGGCCGAGCAGGCCGCGCGGCTGCGGCAGGAGGACGCGCAGGCGCAGGCGGCGGAGATCATCGCCCAGGCGCGGGCCCGGGAGGAGCGGCTGGCGCGGGAGACGGAGCGGACGCTGCGCGAGCATGTGGAGCGGCGCGAGGAGCTCAAGGCGCATCTGGAGCATGTGCGCGGCAGTTTGGCGGCGCTGACCGGCAGGCCGGTGTCGGAGGACGCGGCGACCGCCCCGCACCACGAGTCCTGACCCCACCGGCGGACCGCCGACGGATCGCGACGCCTGCGGCGGGCTGTTCCCCTCCCCGCCCCTCCCCGAAACTGGGGCTCCGCCCCAGACCCCGACGGGGCTCTGCCCCGGGCCCCGATGGGGCTCTGCCCCGGGCCCCGATGGGGCTCTGCCCCAGCCCGACCGGGGCTCCGCGCCACGCCCCGGACGGGGGCTCCGCGCCACGCCCCGGACGGGGCTCCGCGCCACGCCCCGGACGGGGGCTTCGCCCCGTCCCTCAGCATCGATATGCGGCTCCGCCGCGTGGTCCGCCGGACACCCCGCAGGCACCGGCGGACCGCCAACGGGCCTACGTGCCGACGAGCCGCGTCGGGCCCACGTATCCCCGACGAGCCGCGTCGGGCCCACGTACCCCCGACAAGCCGCGTCCGGCCCCCGCACCGGGCGGCCGCCGGCGTCTCCGGCCGCCGTTCAGGCTTCCGCGTCCGCCTCCGCCTCCGGACGGACCGGGAAGCGGCGCGGGGCGAGGAACACCAGGGCCAGCAGGGCCAGCAGCGCGGCCGTGGCCGAGCCCAGGTAGACGTGGTCGACGGCGGTGTCCACGGCCCGCCGCAGGTAGTCGGCCGCCTGGTCGGTGAGGGCACGGGGGTGCTCCAGGGCGCGCGAGACCGAGTCGAGGTCGTCGGGCAGCCCCGGCCGGATCGCGGCGGGGGCCTCGGTGAGCCGGGAGGCCAGCGTCGCGTTGGCGACGGCGCCGAAGAGAGCCGCCCCGACGCTCTGGCCGACCTGGCGGCAGAAGAGGATCGAGGCGGTGGCGGTGCCGCGCTCGGCCCATTCGACGGACGACTGCACCCCGATGATCAGCGGCAGTTGGAACAGCCCGAGCGCGCCCCCGAGCAGCAGCATGATCAGCGCGGGCTGCCAGGCGGCGCCCGGATAGGGGAGGAGCGGGAAGGCGGCCAGGATCAGCGTGGCGGCCGTCATGCCGGTGATGGCGCAGCGCCGGAAGCCGACGCGGTTGTAGACGCGGCTGCTGAGCGCGGCCGCGATCGGCCAGCTCAGCGTCATCGTGGACAGCACGAATCCGGCCGGTATCGGTCCGAGCCCCAGCACCGACTGGGCGTAGGTGGGCAGGAAGACGGTCGGGGCGATCATGAGCAGACCGAGCGCGGCGAAGGCGACGTTGACCGCCGAGATGGTGCGGCGGCGCCAGACCCACCCAGGGATGATCGGTTCGGCGGCGCGCCGTTCGATCCATACGGTGGCCGCGGCGCACACCGCGGCGCCGCCGAGCATCGTGAGCGAGGGCGCGGACAGCCAGCTCCAGGCCACCCCGCCCTGGACGAGGGCGGTCAGCAGCAGTCCGCCGCTGAGGAACACGCCGAGCGCCCCGGCCCAGTCGACCCGGGGGCGGCTCTCCCGGTGCCGTCGCGGTTCGTGCAGATGGCGGGTGATCAGGGTGAACGCCAGGGCGCCGACCGGCAGATTGATGAGGAAGATCCAGCGCCAGTCGGCGTATCCGGCCAGCATTCCGCCGATCGCGGGGCCCGCCACGGAGGAGAGCGCCCACACCGAGGAGAGCCGGGCCTGGATCTTCGGGCGTTCCTTGAGCGGATAGAGGTCGGCGGCGACGACCTGGATGGTGCCCTGGAGCGCCCCGCCGCCCAGCCCCTGGACGACCCGGAAGGCGATGAGGGAGGCCATGTTCCAGGCGCCCGCGCACAGCAGCGAGCCGATGACGAAGAACACGACGCCCGCGAGCAGGATGGGCTTGCGGCCGAAGGTGTCGGAGAGCTTTCCGTACAGCGGCAGGGAGACCGTGACGGCGAGCAGATAGCCGGAGAAGAGCCAGGAGAAGACGGAGAAGCCGCCGAGGTCGCCGACGATCTGCGGGACGGCGGTGGAGATGATGGTCGAGTCCAGCGCGGCCAGCGACATGCCGAGCATCAGGGCGGCGACGACGGGGCGGCGGCCGCTGGGGGCGGGGGTCTCGGAGTGGAGCTGGGGTGCGGGGGGACTGGGGTCCGCGTCCATCGGCCGTCGTGCGGTGCCGCCCACGGTGGCGCGCTCCCTCCGCCGGTCCGCGCCGGCACGTGTCCCTGATGTTCGTACGACGGACTCGCGTGCGCACGATTCTTGTACGACCCACGATTCCATGCCGGGGCAGGCTGGCGGAAGAACGCATCCGGGCTGTCCAGGCGGCCCGGTTTGAGCCCGACGTGGCGGGAGGGTGCGGCATCGACCCCGAGCCCGGGGTCAGACCCAGGACTCACTCCCCTAGGGGATGCCCACCCTGTACTCCTACTCCCGGTTCGTCCGGGCGGATGAGGAGCCTGTCGTCCCCACTTCATATGGTTGCTACGGGCTGCGCGACCGAGGGGGTGGGGCTAGCCCTACCGCTGAGAGGGAGTCATTCCCCATCGCGGAGGTTCCCGGATCGCGGCAGTCTTATTGCGGCGATCGGGGAACAGAGATCGCCGATCGGACACCGAAGGAGAAAGACCGTGACAACGGCTGTATCGATTCCCAGGACCGGGGGCAGCGGAGGACATACGGCCGTCGCCGCCCGCGCACGTCAGGTGGTCAAGGCGTACGGCTCCGGGGAGACCCGGGTGGTCGCGCTGGACCATGTGGACGTGGACATCGCGCGGGGGCAGTTCACCGCGATCATGGGCCCGTCCGGCTCCGGCAAGTCGACCCTGATGCACTGCCTGGCCGGTCTGGACACCGTCAGCTCCGGGCAGATCTTCATCGACGAGACCGAGATCACCAAGCTGAAGGACAAGAAGCTCACCAGGCTGCGCCGGGACCGGATCGGCTTCATCTTCCAGGCGTTCAACCTGCTGCCGACGCTCAGCGCGATCGAGAACATCACGCTGCCGATGGACATCGCGGGCCGCAAGCCCGACCGGGCCTGGATGGACCGCGTGGTGGAGACCGTGGGTCTGGCCGGCCGGCTCAAGCACCGTCCGAACCAGCTCTCCGGCGGTCAGCAGCAGCGCGTGGCCGTGGCCCGCGCCCTCGCCGCCCGCCCCGAGATCATCTTCGGTGACGAGCCGACCGGAAACCTGGACTCGCGGGCCGGTGCCGAGGTGCTGGGCTTCCTCAAGCGGTCGGTGGACGAGCTGGGCCAGACCATCGTGATGGTCACCCATGACCCGGTCGCCGCCTCCTACGCCAACCGGGTGCTGTACCTGGCCGACGGCCGGATCGTCGACGAGATGCACAACCCGACGGCCGACCTGGTCCTGGAGCGCATGAAGCATTTCGACGCGCGGGGACGGGTGTCATGACCGTCCTCAAGACCTCACTGCGCAACTTCGTCGCCCACAAGGGGCGGATGGCGCTGTCCGCGATCGCCGTGCTGCTGTCGGTGGCCTTCGTCTGCGGCACGCTCGTCTTCACCGACACCACCAACGCCACGTTCGACAAGCTCTTCGCGAGCACGGCCTCCGATGTCACGGTCAGTCCCAAGGGCGTCAGCGACAAGGACACCCGGCAGGGCCGGATCCGTACCCTGCCCGGCTCGGAGCTGGCGCGGCTGAAGCAGGTGGACGGCGTCAAGTCCGTGATGGGCGACGCCACCAGCCAGTCGGTCACCGCCGCCGACCGTAACGACAACAGCATCGGCTCGGACACCGGCGCCCCGACCGTCGGCACCAACTGGGACCCGACCGAGAAGCGCTCGGTCAAGATCACCTCCGGCCACGCCCCGCGCGGCCCGACCCAGGTGATGGTCGACGCCGACACCGCCAAGAACAAGAAGCTGAAGCTGGGCGACGAGGTGCGGATCATCGCCATTCCGGGCGAGTTCCGCGCGAAGATCGTCGGCATTGCCACGTTCCAGGTGACCAACCCCGGCGCCACGCTGATCTACATGGACACCGACACCGCGCAGCGCAAGCTGCTCGGCGCCCCCGGGGTCTACTCCAGCTACTCGCTCACCGCCCAGGCGGGCGTCAGCCACGACCAGCTGAAGAAGAACGTCGTGTCCGATCTCGGCACCGGGGTCAAGGTGCAGACGAAGGCCGAGTCCAGCAAGGAGGCCGAGGACGACATCGGCTCGTTCCTGGACGTGATGAAGTACGCGATGCTCGGCTTCGCCGGGATCGCGGTCCTGGTCGGCATCTTCCTGATCGTCAACACCTTCTCGATGCTGGTCGCCCAGCGCACCCGTGAGATCGGCCTGATGCGGGCCATCGGCTCCAGCCGGAAGCAGATCAACCGGTCGGTGCTGATCGAGGCGCTGCTGCTCGGCGTCGTCGGCTCGATCCTCGGCGTCCTCGGCGGCGTCGGCCTCGCGGTCGGCCTGATGAAGATCATGGGCAGTGCGGGGCTCCACCTGAGCACCGACCAGCTCACGGTGAAGGCCACCACGCCCATCGTCGGCATCGGCATCGGCGTCGTGGTCACCGTCATCGCGGCGTACATCCCCGCCCGCCGGGCCGGGAAGATCTCCCCGATGGCGGCCCTGCGCGACGCGGGCACCCCGGCGGACAGCAAGGCCGGATGGATCCGCGGCGCGATCGGCACCCTGCTCACCGCGGGCGGCGCGGCCTCCCTGGTGGTCGCGGGGAACGCGGACAAGGCGGTCGACGGCTCGATGTTCCTGGGCCTCGGTGTGGTGCTGACGCTCATCGGCTTCATCGTCATCGGCCCGCTGCTGGCCGGTCTGGTGGTCCGCGTGCTGGCCACCGTCGTGCTGCGGATCTTCGGCCCGGTCGGCCGGCTGGCCGAGCGCAACGCGCTGCGCAACCCGCGCCGCACCGGCGCCACCGGCGCGGCCCTGATGATCGGCCTGGCGCTGGTCGCCTGTCTGTCGGTGGTGGGCTCCTCGATGGTCGCCTCGGCCACCGACGAGCTGGACAAGTCGGTGGGCGCGGACTTCATCGTCCAGTCCGACACCGGCCAGCCGATCACCAAGGGGATCGCGGACGCGGTGCACCGGGCCAAGGGGCTGAAGCACATCAGCGAGGCCAAGGACATCGAGGGCACCAAGCTCACCCTGCCCGACGGCAAGACGGTCACCGAGGACCTCTCGGCCGCCAGCCCGACGTACGCCCAGGACCTGCGCACCCCGGTCGTCGAGGGCGACCTGTCCGCCGCGTACGGCAAGGACGCCATGTCGGTGCCGGAGGGCTTCGCCAAGGACCACAAGGTGAAGAAGGGCGACACCCTTACCGTCGCCTTCAAGGAGGGCCGCACGGCCAAGCTGACCGTCGCCGCCATCACCTCGGACGACGTCAGCCTCGACAAGGGCGCGATGTACACCAACATCGCCACCGTCGAGCGTTACGTCCCCGCCAAGCTGATCCCGGCGGACGTCATGATGCTGGCGCAGGCCAAGGACGGCCAGGAGAAGCAGGCGTACGCCTCGCTCAAGTCCCAGCTGCACCACTACCCGTCGGTGAAGGTGCGCGACCAGACCGACTACAAGCAGGAGGTCAAGGACCAGGTTGGTCAGCTGCTCAACCTGGTCTACGGCCTGCTGGCACTCGCGATCATCGTCGCCGTCCTCGGCGTGGTGAACACCCTGGCCCTCTCGGTCGTCGAGCGGACCCGCGAGATCGGCCTGATGCGCGCCATCGGCGTCTCCCGCCGCCAGATGCGCCGCATGATCCGCCTGGAGTCCGTGGTCATCGCCCTCTTCGGCGCCCTGCTGGGCCTCGGGCTCGGCATGGGCTGGGGCACCACGGCCCAGAAGCTGCTGGCGCTCGAGGGTCTGAAGACCCTGGAGATCCCGTGGCCGACGATCATCACGGTCTTCATCGGCTCCGCCGTCGTGGGCCTGATCGCGGCCCTGGTCCCGGCCTTCCGGGCGGCGCGGATGAACGTCCTGAACGCGATCGCCACGGAATAGCAGAGCCAACGGGGGAAATGAGGCCCGCTGCCCCTCCAGGAGGGAGGGGCAGAAGGGCGACCGGCCCGGTGTGCGACGGGGGAGCGCACCGGGCCGGTTTTTTCCTGTGCGCCTTTCTTCTGTGCACCCGGTTTTTTCCTGCGTACCGAGGCGAATTCGACCACCGGCCGCCATATCGAGGCCGAGTTCGCGGAGCGAGGCGCTCAGGTCAGTTGATGCCCCACGGGTCGGTGATCTGCGCGGAGTCGGTGGTGCCGTCGGCGTTGTGCCACAGACAGATGCGACTTTCCACCTCAGCGAGAAAGCTAGCCGGACGAACTCGAGGAATTCACTAGAGCTGTGACCGCGCGATTCGGGTGAGGAGGCGTCGGCGTATTCCGGAACGGCAAATCCGCCGCCCGGGTGGGCCCGCAGAATTCCGGCGCAATGTCAATGTATTCGTCGCTGATGGCCGATTCTCTGCCGCACGGCTACTGGCCCCGTGGTTTGACTTCGAGTGCGCTCCAACTCCTAGCGTGATCGTCACGACCACGAAGGAGGTACCCGATGTCCGAACTGCCCACCCGTCACCTGGGCGCCCTGACCGTCGCGGCCCAGGGGCTGGGCTGCATGGGGATGAGCCACGGCTACGGCGCCTCGGACGACGCCCAGTCGATCGCCACCCTCCACCGCGCCCTCGACCTCGGCGTCACGCTGCTGGACACCTCCGACTTCTACGGGGCCGGGCACAACGAGGAGCTGCTCGGCCGGGCCCTGGCCGGGCGGCGGGAGCGGGCGGTGCTGGCCACCAAGTTCGGGTTCGCCAACCGGCTGGGGGAGCCGACCGCGATCCGGGGGGACGCCGCGTACGTGCGCCAGGCGTGCGACGCCTCGCTGCGGCGGCTCGGCGTCGATCACATCGACCTCTACTACCAGCACCGCGTCGACCCCGACGTCCCCATCGAGGAGACCGTCGGCGCCATGGCCGAGCTGGTCCGGGCGGGCAAGGTGCGCCACCTCGGCCTGTCCGAGGCGAGCGCGGAGACCATCCGCCGTGCCCACGCGGTGCACCCCATCGCGGCCCTGCAGAGCGAATGGTCGCTGTGGACGCGGGACCTGGAGCACGAGATCGTCCCGGTCTGCCGCGAGCTCGGCATCGGCCTCGTCCCCTTCTCCCCGCTCGGCCGCGGCTTCCTCACCGGCCGCTACACCTCGACCGACGGCCTGCCGGAGGGCGACGTACGCCGCACCCAGCCCCGGTTCGCCGACGGCAACCTCGAGAAGAACCTGGCCATCGTGGAGAAGCTGAACGAACTGGCCGCCGCGAAGGGCGTCACCGCCGGCCAGCTCGCCCTCGCCTGGGTGCAGCACCGCGGCGACGACGTGGTCCCCATCCCGGGCACCCGGCGCCAGAAGTACCTGGAGGAGAACCTGGCCGCCGCCACCCTCGAGCTGGCCCCCGAGGAGCTGTCCGCGATCGACGCCGCCGCCCCGGCCGACCGGATCGCCGGCACCCGCTACGACGAGAAGAGCCTCACCTTCGTCAACCGCTGATCCTCCGGACCGATGAGTTTCGGGGCGGCCCGGGGTCTTTGGTGGTGAACGCCTCACCCCAAGGGAGATCACCATGACCGAGACCGCGAAAGGCGCCCGTTTCACCGAGGTGGGCCGGGTCGCCGTCACCGTCGCCGATCAGGACCGGGCGCTGGAGTTCTATGTGGGCACGCTCGGCTTCGAGAAGCGTGCGGACATCCCCTTCGGGGACGGTCACCGCTGGATCGAGGTAGCCCCGGCGGGCGCCCCGACCGGGATCGCGCTGGTCCTGCCGCGCGAGGGCGGGCAGGGCCCGGGCTATGACACCGGCATCATCCTCACCTCCGAGGACATCGACGCCGACCACGCGGCGCTGCGCGAGCGCGGCGTCGACACCGACCCGGAGGTCCAGCGCTGGGGCGCCCCGGTGCCGCCGATGTTCAGCTTCCGGGACGGGGACGGCAACGTGCTGATGGTCGTCGAGAACGGCTGACCGTATCGATCACCGGTGAAGAGCCGGTCCGCGGTCGGGGGCGGACCGGCTCTTCGGCGTGGTTATGACGTAGGGCCGCTGATGCGCGCGGCGCGGGCACGGAGCAGCAGCGCGACCCAGCTGCGGTAGGGCTGCCAGCGGTCGGCGATGTCGGCCAGTCGGCGGATGTCGCCCGAGGCGGTCTGGTCGAGGCCGTACGCGGCGGCCATGGCCGCGTGCAGCCGCGGCTCGTGACGCGGGAAGACGTCGGGGTGCCCGGCGCCCCGGATGAGGATGAGTTCGGCGGAGAACGGGCCGATGCCGGGGAGGCCGCGCAGCGCCGCGAGGGCGTCGTCCACCGGCATCGAGCGCAGCCGTGCGGCGTCGAGTTCACCGGCGTCGGCCGCTTCGGCCACCGCGTGCAGCCGCTCGATCTTCACCTCGGTCAGGCCGGGGGCGCGGGTGACCGCGAGCAGGGCCGGTGGAGTGGGGAAGGCGTACCGGATCCGGCCCTCGATCCGGACGCGCCGTCCGTGCAGCTCGGCGAGGCGGGCCTTGATGGCGGCGGCCTGGGTCATGCGGATGCGGTGGCCGATGACCGCCCACGCGGCGGCTTCGTAGGGCGAGTGGAAGCACACCGGCCGAAGGCCCGGATAGTCCGCCATGAGCCCGGCCACCACGGGGTCGGCGGCGGCGAGTTCGGGGAACCCGCTTCCGTCGACGTCGAGGGAGAGGATGCGGGCCAGCTGGGCCCGGGCGGCCTCGCCGGGTCCGGGTCCGGCGGATACGGGCCCGGCGGACCCGGGGTCCGCCGGAGTGTCGGGATACGTGGTGAACTCGGCCCGGACCCTGCCCGCTGCTCCCTCCGCCGTCTCCTCCTGCCGCACCGCGACGGCCACCGTCGAGTGGCCGTCGTCGGCGGGGAAGGCCAGGCGGAGCACGTCGTCCGCCGCGCCCTGGTAGCTCGCTGGGGTGAAGCCCTCCAGGAAGCGCAGGCTCGCCGCGAGCGAGAAGGGGCCGGACGGGGTGAGGACGACGGCGGTCACGGTCAGCCTCCGTGCGCCGTGAGGGCGTAGCCCTCCGGGCCGATGAAGGTGAACGTGCGGCCGAAGGGGCTGTCCTGAGGCGGGCTGAGGATGGGCACCCCGGCGGCGGCGAGCTGGTCGTGCAGCGCCTGGGCGTCCGTGGTGCGGAACCACAGGGCCACCCCGAGACCGGGCCGTGCGATGTCGTCGAGCTCCACGCCCGGCAGCGGCTCGCGGACGGCGAACGGGATCGGCTCGGTGGTGAACACCACCGCGCCGGGCGGCGAGGCCGGTGCGCGCCGCAGGCCGAGGTGGGTTTCGCAGAAGGCGGCCGCCGCCTCGACATCGCGTACCTGGAGGGCGATGAAGTCGGGGCCGTCGATGGTGGCGGGCATGGGTTCTCCCCGGTTGTTGGTGAGCCAGTGCTTTCGATGTCAGGACTTTGACATGACGGGACTGTACGCACGGCCGCCTCCTATGTCAAAATCCTGACATGGAAGACCGGACGCCCGTGGCCCCGCCGCACCCCGCCGACGACATCACCGAGCATGTGGGCTACCGCCTCAAACGCGCCGCCGCGGCGCTGCGCGGCGCCATGGACAAGGCGCTGCGCGAGCACGGGCTGACGGTGCCGCAGTACGCGTGCCTCGAACTCCTCGACCAGCGGCCCGGCCTGTCCAACGCCGAGCTCGCCCGCTCCACGTTCGTCACCCGGCAGTCCATGAACGTCGTGCTCCGCGGGCTCCAGGACGCGGATCTGATCTCCCGGCCCGCCACCACCGACCACGGCCGCGCGCTCCCCGCCCACCTCACCGAGCGCGGCCGCGAACGGCTCGACGCGGCCCGGTCCGCCGTCTACGCCATCGAACGGACGATGGTCGACGCCCTCCCACAGCGGCGTCTGGCCGCCCTCCTCGCCGACCTCGACCGCATGGCGGAGGCCCTCGGCGGCTGACCTGCCCCTGCCTCAGTCGCGGGGGAGCAGGGTGCCGAGCGGGCCGAGGTCCAGGTTGAGGTCGTCCGGTGTCAGGCCGTGCTGGTCGCACAGCTCCGCCATGCGCTGGTCGAGCAGCATCAGCGTGGTGCCGATGCGCTCGATCTGGTCCTCGGTGAGGCCGCCCGCGTCGATGCGGCGGATGGCCTGGCGTTCCATCAGTTGGCGGAGCAGTTCGACGACCGTCAGCACCAGGGCCACCAGGTCGCGGCCGACCGCGTCGCGGTCGATGTCCACGCGGGAGGGGGCGGAGGGGAGCGGGGCCGAGGGGGTCATAGTGGGCCGCTGCCGGTCCATGGGGCGGGCACCCGTTCGTTGACCGAGGAGAGGAGGGCGTGCAGGGAGAGGCGGACGAGGGGGACCTCGGCGATGGCGATGACCAGGTCGCCGCTGATGACGACGCCGGTGGCGAGCACCCGGTCGAGGAGGTCCACGAGGGGGACGCCGAGCGGGCCCAGGGCCTCGGCGGGAGTGGTTCCCCATTCGGGGGCCTCTTCGCGGGCGATGTCGGCGGGGGTTGCTTCCCACAGGGCTCTTGCCGGGGTGGTTTCCCGGGCGGGGCCGGTCATGGGGTCGCTCCGCCGTCGGCGAGCCTTCCGTCGGCGAAGGAGTAGGGCGCCCACGGTCCGGAGAGTTCGATCTGGACGTCCGTCTCGTCGCGGCGCAACGACGCGAGGGCGGCGCGCAGTTCGCGCTCCCGGCCCAGGTCGAGGAGGTAGGCCGCGTTCAGCACATGGGTGCGGTGCTTCCCGGTCACCTCGACGCCGTGCGGGCGCAGTCGGCGCGCGGCCACGGCGAGGCCCCGGACGGCGGTGTCCACCCGCTCGGCGGCCCGCAGCGCCAGGGTGCGGCGCTGCTCGCGGCCGCGCTGCCGGGTGCGGACGCGGTCCAGATAGGCGCGGCCGCTGACGGCTCCCGCCACCGGGGCCGCTTCCGGGGCGGTGTCCGGGGTGGGCGGCGGTCCCGTGGGGGCGTAGACCTTGACGCCCCATTCGACCCGGCCCGCGATCCGGTCCAGGGCGGTCAGGAAGGACGTCTCCCGCTCGCCCAGGGCCTCGCGGACCCGGCCGTCGTCGAGATAGACCGTGGCCAGGGGCAGGGGGACGGCCGGGGCGAGCGCCGACGCCGCCGTGATCACCGCGTGGTGGGCGCGGGCGCAGCGCTCCAGCTCGGCGCCGTCGGACAGCCGGCGCCGCAGCGCCTCCTCGTCGTACCCGGCCGCGGGCACGTCCTGGACCACGGCGGTGAGCGGGCCTGCCGCCAGCGTACGGACCGGGGCGCCGGTGCCGAGCCCGGGGAGTTCCGCCAACGGCACCGCCGACGCGGTGAGGCCGCCGCCTCGGCAGACGGCGAAGGCGTAGGTGAGGGTGGGGGCGGGGGTGGGGTTCGCGGGCGGGGTCATCGGGGGCTCCGGTCCTCCGTCGCGCCGACCGCGCTCAGCTCCTCCGACGCGCTCAGCTCCTCCGCGCCGATCCGTGACTCCAGGGCGTGGAGCCGCTCCCGCAGTTCCGCGTTCTCCTGGGCGAGGGCGTCCCGCGCGGCGCGCGACGAGAGCGCGGGATCGGTTTCCCACCAGTCGATTCCGGCCTTACGGGCGGTGTCCACGGAGGAGATGAACAACCGCAGCCGGATGGTGAGCAGTTCGATGTCCAGCAGGTCGATCTTGATGTCCCCGGCGATCACGATGCCCTTGTCCAGGACCCGCTCCAGGATCTCGGCGAGGTCGGAGGGGTGCCGCTCGGCGGTCACGGACGGGGGGTGGACCAGATCGCGTTCAGTCATGGCGCCGCACCCTCGCCCTTCCTCGCGGGCCGCCCGAGCGCTCCAGCAGATCCAGCAGCCGGTCCTCCTCCCGGTCGAACTCCTCCGGGCCGATCGCCCCCGACTCCAGGGCCTCGTTCAGCGCGGCGAGCCGGGCGCGCAACACCGACGGATGGCACATCTCCTCCTCCGCCATGTCTCGCATGCGCTCCGCGACCCACACCACCCCGCGCACCGGCGCCAGCGGGAAGAGGACGACCTGGCTCAGCACGCCCATCTCAGGCCCGGCCTTCCGTGAAGCTGTAGCAGGGCAGCGGGCCGTTGAGCCGCAGCTCGACCCGGTCGCGGTGGGCGGCCGCGAGGCGTTCCACGGCGCCCTCGAACCGCCGTTGCTCGCGCAGGTCCAGCAGGAACGAGGCGTTGAGCACGCATCCCTCGACCTCCGGGCCGTGCACCGTGGCGTCCGCCACGGCCGAGAGCTCGCCGAGCACCGTGGACGCGGCGGCCGTCGCCCTGCGCTTCAGCCCGCGTGCCACGGCCTCGCCGAGCCGCACGCTCGCCTCGTACCCCGGGGCCCGGCGCGCGGCGGTGCGCAACCGGCTCACCTCGGGGTCCTCCCGGACCAGCGAGCCCAGGTCGGCCTCGGTGGGCAGCGCCTTGAGGTTCATCTCGATCCGCCCGTCGACGCGTTCCAGCGCGGTCAGGCAGTCGTTCTGTGTGCAGAGCAATTGCCGCCGCACCGACTCCTCGTCGGGGGCGACCATCCCGAAGCGCATCGGCAGCACCGGCCCGTCCCGCCCCAGCGTCAGGGCGAGGTCCTGGTGGGCGAGGAGGTCGCGGCGTTTGGCACGCAGCCGGGCGGGAGCGTCGCTGATCACCGCGGCCAGCGCTCCGGCCCGCAGGGTACGGACCGGGGCGGGCCGTTCGCCCACCCCGGTGCGGCCGGGCGGCACCGTGTGGGAGGCGCGGACGACGCCGTAGACGTACACGCTCCGGGGCGTGGGCGTGGGCGTGGACGCGGGTGTCGGCGCGGGCGCGGTCATGGATCAGTCCTCCTCGGCAGGCTCGGAAGGCTCTGAGGCAGAAGCGGAACGGCGGCGGGTGGGGGCGGTGCGCCGCCGGGGGCGGCTCTCCCGCTCGTCCCGCTCCCCCTGCTCCCCTTCGTCTTCCTCCTCGTCATCGGCCCCGACGGCCCGCTTGACCTTCTCGCCCACGCCCGCCACCGCCTTCTTGGCCTTCTTCTTGCCGAGTCCCGTGGCCATCCGCCCGGCCGGGCTCCCACCGCCGCCCGCCATCCCGCCCAGCAGTTCCGGAACGGTCTTGCTGCGGTCGAATTCGAGGTCCACGCGGTTGCATGCCTCGGCGAAGCGGAGGTAGGTGTCCACGCTGGCGACCACGATCCGGGCGTCGATCTTCAGGATCTCGATGCCGACGAGGGAGACCCGGATGAAGACGTCGATCACCATGCCCCGGTCGAGGATGAGTTCCAGGCAGTCGTAGAGGGTGCCGGTCCGCTGGATGCAGACGACCTCTTCGGTGTAGGTGCCAGTGGGCATCGCGGGGCGTCCTTTCGGCCGTCGTCTCAGCAGTCGTCGGCCGCACCGCGCCGGTAGCGGCGGACCCTCCGGTATTCCTGCAGTTCG
Source organism: Streptomyces yongxingensis (assembly GCF_055597465.1). Taxonomy (NCBI): domain Bacteria; kingdom Bacillati; phylum Actinomycetota; class Actinomycetes; order Kitasatosporales; family Streptomycetaceae; genus Streptomyces; species Streptomyces yongxingensis. The sequence goes on along the minus strand of NZ_CM145717.1, from coordinate 4,574,565 downwards.
CCCCGCTGGTCGATGCGCACCTCGTACGTGGCCAGCAGGCTGGTGGTGTCGGGGATCCGGGCGACCTCGAGGACGTCCACGCTGACGAGCCAGCCGTCCTCCTGGCGGGCCACGCCGCTGACGCCCTCGGGCTCATGGACGATCAGTGAGGCGAGCTGTTCGCACGCGTGCCGGGCGGCCTCGGCCGGTTTGGGCGGCCGGGGACGGGGGCTCGTCCTGGTGGGCGACGGGCGCGGGTCTCGCTCTGCCATGTGCATCAGTGTGATCACAGGGCGTGTCCGGCCGCCCGTCGTGATGGGCCGGACGGGCTGTGCGGTACGCCCCCGGCCCCGGTGCGCTCACGAGGGAGTGCACCGGGACCGGGGGCGTCATCGGCTCAGCCCGCGCTGAGGCGGTCGAGGGCGCCTGCTTTGACGGCGCGTATGAAGGCGCGGAACGTCGTGGGAGTGCAGGTGGCCGTGACGTCAGGCGCGTCGCTCTCGCGCATTTTGACCCTGCCGTCGTGGTCGGTGGCTACGTAGACGCAGTTCGCCGCGTTGCCGCTGAACGACGACTTCTGCCAGTTGTCGGTGGACGTGGACACGGACGTTCCTTCGCTAGATGCCCTGCGTGACGTGGTGAATCATGTCGCGTGACGCTGCCGACTCGAGGGCGAGGGCCTCCATCCGGTCCAGCGTGCTGCGGTACCTGGTCAGTTGAGGCTGGGTATCCAGGAACTCGGAGCCATGGTCCGTGTCGAGTTCAACGGTGTCCAGATGTGGAACCGGCCCGCTCAGGTGGACGATGGCCTGCCCAGAACTCGGGAAGGCACCCGAGCCGAACGGGATCACCCGTACGGTGATGTGCTCCTGCTCGCTCATCGAGAGCAGGTGTTCAAGCTGGGCGCGGGCCACGTCCGGACCGCCGAAGTCCATGCGCAGAGCGGCCTCGTGAATGATCGCGGTCAGCGGGGTCGGCCGCTCTCCGTAGAGCACCGCCTGACGTTTGATCCGGTACGAGACCCGGTGCTCGACTTCATGCGGAGCGAGGGGCGGCTCGACCGCGCTGATGATCGCGCGAGCGTGCTCCCTGGTCTGTAGGAGTCCGGGCAGATGGATGACACAGGCGATCCGCATGGACCAGGCGTGGTGCTCCAGTTCGGCCATGTCGAGCATGCTGGGCGGAAGGATGTCGCGGTACTCGTCCCACCAACCCCGTGTCCGGCCACCGGTCATCTCCGCGAGTGCTTCGATCAGCGCCTGATCCGCGCAGCCGTACGCCCGCGCCATGGCGCGCACCCGGTCGGCGCTCACCGTCGCGCAGGTCGAAGCCCGTGCGGACGAGCTGGTCCGTGCGGCAGCGGCGCTTTACCTGGACGGCATCGCCTACCAGGGGCAGTCGCCCGGTGTGCAGGAGGAGGTCCACCTTGAAGGCCCACTTATCTCCGGTGCAGTCGAACTGATCCGGAAAGGGGCAGGAATCGCTGGTTCCGCAGCGGAACGCATGTGAAGATGGCTCGCGGCCGGTTGCCCGTGATGGATAACCGGCCATGGGTGGAAAATACCGTTGGGGAATAATGCGTACACATAAGGCCGTGGCCGGCCTGGCCATCATGGTAGCCCTGCTGGCGGGCTGCTCCGACGATGGCGACAAGGGCAAAGCTGAGGACGGCGGCATGGTGACTGTCGAATTCAAGGTGACGGGGGATTCGCCCGCGAGCGTATATATCCCCGGCATCAATTCGAGTCTGTATACCGATGCCAAGAAGAGCGGCGGGGACGCCGACCTGGATCTCGAAAACGTCAAGACGCCGTGGTCGAAGAAGTTCAAGGTGAAGCCCGGACGGTCGCTGTCGTTGCAGGCGGGTTCCGCGGAGCCGAAGAAGGAAATCGGCTGCCAGATATTCGTCGACGGGAAGCTCAAGGACGAGGAGACGCGGAAGAACAAGCCCGGCAGCACCCTCACGGCCGGGTGCTCGAGCGCGACCCCGGGCTGATCGGGGGCGCGATCCACAATCGGGGCGCGATCCGCGGGGGCTCGGGCGGGCGACGGACCGGCGGAGATTGTCGGCGGGTGGCCGTACTCTGGAAGACCCCCGGCCCGTGAGACGTGTCGGGTCGTTCGCGTTGTCCGCCTCCGGGATGGAATACCCCTTTATGAGCCTCACCGGTCTGCTCGACGCCGTCGTAAGGGATCCCGCGCTCGCCGAGGCGGTGCGTGGCGCCGCCGACGGCCATCGCCCCCACGTCGATCTGGTCGGCCCGCCCGCCGCCCGTCCGTTCGCCGTCGCCGCGCTGGCGCGCTCCGCGGGCCGTCCCGTGCTCGCGATGACGGCCACCGGCCGGGAGGCGGAGGACCTGGCGGCGGCGCTGCGCTCGCTGCTGCCGCCGGACGGGGTGGTGGAGTACCCGTCCTGGGAGACGCTGCCGCACGAGCGGCTCTCCCCGCGCTCGGACACCGTCGGGCGGCGCCTCGCCGTGCTGCGCAGGCTGGCCCATCCGAGGCAGGACGACCCGGCGGCCGGTCCCGTCTCGGTCGTCGTCGCGCCCGTACGGTCGGTGCTCCAGCCGCAGGTCAAGGGGCTCGGTGACCTGGAGCCGGTGAGCCTGCGAGCCGGGCAGACCGCCGATCTGGAAGAGGTCGTGGACGGGCTCGCGGCCGCCGCGTACTCCCGGGTCGAACTGGTCGAGAAGCGCGGCGAGTTCGCCGTGCGCGGCGGCATCCTGGACGTCTTCCCGCCGACCGAGGAGCATCCGCTCCGGATCGAGTTCTGGGGCGACGACATCGAGGAGATCCGCTACTTCAAGGTGGCCGACCAGCGGTCGCTGGAGGTCGCCGAGCACGGGCTGTGGGCGCCACCCTGCCGGGAGCTGCTGCTGACCGACGACGTACGGGAGAGGGCCGCGGCCCTCGCCGAGGCCCATCCCGAGCTGGGCGAGCTGCTCGGCAAGATCGCCGAGGGGATCGCGGTCGAGGGCATGGAGTCCCTGGCCCCCGTCCTGGTGGACGACATGGAGCTGCTGCTGGACGTCCTCCCCGCGGGGAGCATGACGGTCGTCTGCGACCCGGAGCGGGTGCGCACCCGGGCGGCGGACCTGGTGGCCACCAGCCAGGAGTTCCTCCAGGCGTCCTGGGCGGCCACCGCCGGGGGCGGGGAAGCCCCGATCGACGTCGGCGCGGCCTCGCTGTGGAGTATCGCGGACGTCCGTGACCACGCCCGTGAGCTGGGCATGATGTGGTGGTCGGTGAGCCCCTTCGCGGCCGATGAAGAGCTGGACGCTGACACCGTCAAGCTGGGCATGCACGCCACCGAGAGCTACCGCGGCGACACCGCCCGGGCGCTGGCCGACACCAAGGGCTGGCTCGCCGACGGCTGGCGCACGGTCTATGTGACCGAGGGCCACGGCCCCGCCTCCCGCACCGTCGAGGTGCTCGGCGGCGAGGGGATCGCGGCCCGGCTGGACGGCGACCTCACCGAGATCAAGCCGTCCGTGGTGCACGTGGCCTGCGGCTCGATCGACTACGGCTTCATCGACCCGGCCCTGAAGCTGGCCGTGCTGACCGAGACCGACCTGTCCGGGCAGAAGGCCGCGGGCAAGGACGGGGCGCGGATGCCCGCGCGCCGCCGTAAGACGATCGATCCGCTCACCCTCGAGGCGGGCGACTTCATCGTCCACGAGCAGCACGGCGTGGGCCGTTACATCGAGATGGTGCAGCGCACCGTCCAGGGCGCCACCCGCGAATATCTGGTGGTGGAGTACGCCCCGGCCAAGCGCGGCCAGCCCGGCGACCGGCTCTTCGTCCCCACCGACCAGCTTGAGCAGGTCACCAAGTACGTGGGCGGCGAGGCGCCGACCCTGCACCGGCTCGGCGGCGCCGACTGGACCAAGACCAAGGCGCGCGCCAAGAAGGCCGTCAAGGAGATCGCCGCCGACCTGATCAAGCTCTACTCGGCCCGGATGGCGGCGCCCGGCCACGCCTTCGGCGCGGACACCCCCTGGCAGCGGGAGCTGGAGGACGCGTTCCCGTACGCGGAGACCCCCGACCAGCTCACCACCATCGCCGAGGTCAAGGAGGACATGGAGAAGTCGGTTCCGATGGACCGGCTGATCTGCGGCGACGTCGGCTACGGCAAGACCGAGATCGCGGTCCGCGCGGCCTTCAAGGCGGTCCAGGACGGCAAGCAGGTGGCGGTGCTGGTGCCCACGACCCTGCTGGTGCAGCAGCACTTCAGCACCTTCGGCGAGCGGTACGGCCAGTTCCCCGTCAACGTCAGGGCGCTCTCCCGCTTCCAGACCGACACCGAGGCCAAGGCGGTGCTGGAGGGGCTGCGGGACGGCTCGGTCGACATCGTCATCGGCACCCACCGGCTCTTCTCCTCCGAAACCAAGTTCAAGGACCTGGGCCTGGTCATCGTGGATGAGGAGCAGCGGTTCGGCGTCGAGCACAAGGAGCAGCTCAAGAAGCTCCGCGCCAATGTGGACGTGCTGACCATGTCCGCCACGCCCATCCCGCGCACCCTGGAGATGGCGGTCACCGGCATCCGCGAGATGTCCACGATCACCACCCCGCCGGAAGAGCGCCATCCGGTGCTGACCTTCGTCGGTCCGTACGAGCAGAAGCAGATCGGCGCGGCGATCCGGCGCGAGCTGCTCCGCGAGGGCCAGGTCTTCTACATCCACAACCGGGTGGAGTCCATCGACCGGGCCGCCGCCCGGCTGCGCGAGATCGTCCCCGAGGCGCGGATCGCCACCGCCCACGGGCAGATGTCGGAGAGCGCGCTGGAGCAGGTCGTGGTCGACTTCTGGGAGAAGAAGTTCGACGTCCTGGTCTCCACGACCATCGTCGAGTCCGGGATCGACATCTCCAACGCCAACACCCTGATCGTCGAGCGCGGCGACAACTTCGGCCTCTCCCAGCTGCACCAGCTGCGCGGCCGGGTCGGGCGAGGGCGCGAGCGCGGTTACGCGTACTTCCTCTACCCGCCCGAGAAGCCGCTCACGGAGACCGCCCATGAGCGGCTGGCCACGATCGCCCAGCACACCGAGATGGGCGCGGGCATGTATGTGGCGATGAAGGACCTGGAGATCCGCGGCGCGGGCAATCTGCTCGGCGGCGAGCAGTCCGGCCACATCGCGGGCGTCGGCTTCGACCTCTACGTCCGGATGGTCGGCGAGGCCGTCGCCGACTACCGCGCCTCGATCGAGGCGGGCGAGGGCGAGCCCGCGGAGGCCCCGCTGGAGGTCAAGATCGAGCTTCCGGTCGACGCGCACGTCCCGCACGACTACGCCCCCGGCGAGCGGCTGCGCCTCCAGGCGTACCGGGCGATCGCCTCCGCAGGCAGCGAGGAGGACATCCGTGCCGTCCGCGAGGAGCTCACCGACCGCTACGGCAAGCTCCCCGAGCCGGTGGAGAACCTCCTCCTGGTCGCCGGTCTGCGCCTGCTGGCGCGCGCCTGCGGCGTCACCGACATCACCCTCCAGGGCTCCAACATCCGCTTCTCCCCGGTGGAGCTGCGCGAATCCCAGGAGCTGCGCCTCAAGCGCCTCTACCAGCGCTCGGTCATCAAGCCGGCCACCAAGCAGGTCCTGGTGCCCCGCCCCGCCACCGCCCGCATCGGCGGAAAGCCGCTGGTGGGGCGGGAGCTGCTGGCGTGGACCGGGGAGTTCCTGACGACGATCCTGGGGTCGTGAGGGCGGTACTGGGGGCGTGAGGGTGATCCTGGGGGCGTGATGGCGATCGGGCTCAGGCGATGCGGATCTGTTGATCGTCGATTTCGAGCACCAGGGTCAGCCGCGCCCCCAGCGCCTGCGCATAGGCGCGCATCGCCGTGAGGTCCACTGACTTGCCCTGCTCCAGCTGGGAGACGCGGGCTTGGGTGATACCGAGCTGGGCGGCGGCCTGCTGCTGGGTGAGACCCCGCTCCCTCCGCAGCCGCTGTAGGTGATGGCCCAGGAGGTGGGCCTCCTGGGCCAGACGCGCCGCCTCCTTCCGCGCCGCCCACTCCGCGTCGCCCACCTCGGGGTGGGCCTCGCGGCGGACCCGCTCGCCGCTCCTCTTGACCTCGTCCCACGAGATGAAACCGTTCATTCCGCCGCCTTCTCCTTGCGGTCGAGGTACTCCTGGTAGCGCTCCTCGGCGAGTGGGACGGCGGTGTCGTACCAGCGCCGCCAGTTGCCCGCCTTGTCGCCCGCCACGAGGAGGATGCACTCCCGGTCGGGGTCGAAGACGAAGAGGATGCGGATTTCGGTCCGGCCCGCCGAGCCCGGGCGTAACTCCTTGAGGTTCTTCATCGAGCTGCCGTGGATCACATCGGCCATGGGACGGCCGAGGCTCGGTCCTATGTCCGCCAGCAGCTCGATGGCCTGCTCCACCGAGTCGGCCGAGTACGGATCGTGAGCACATAGGGCGAGGAACCAGGCGGCCACCTCGTCATGGATGTTGATTGACCACGTCACGAGCGAGTATAAGCAGCTGCTTGTAAAAGCGCACCCTTGTAAGACAAGCTCATTCCCTCGAATGGGTGGGCCTGCCTGTGCCGGTCTCCACGGGGACAGGGGCGGGCCGCGCGCGACACCCCCGTCGTCGCGCGGCGGCCGGCCCCGGCTCATGAGCCCGGCGGGGTGGCCGGGTGCGGTGCCGTGCGGGTGGGGGTAACGCGCCCTCGGCCCTCGATCCTCGGCGAGAGGCGAGGCTCGGCGCGGCCCGTCGTGGCTTGTCCAGGACAATATGCGCCCGCTCCACCCGTGACGAGGAACGATGTGCACAGTGAGCCCGCCGGGCGGTTCCCGTTCGAACGGTGAGTGCGGCGGCGAACGGTGAGCGCGCCCGCGCGGTCCCCGGTCGGTGGCGGTTCCCGGGGCGCCTTCGGTCGCGGGGTGCCTGGGCTCCGCGCGAGCCCGGCGCCCGTTCCGGCGCCGCACCCGGCTCGAGGCGGTCCCGGCGGCGCTGCGGCTCTTGCAAGCGACCTCGGTCGCGAGGGGGCCCGACTCCGGGGACGGCCGGGCTCAGAGCGAGCCCAGGGCCCGCATCGCGAGCCATAGTTCGTACTTCGCGCTCGGCGCCGTCAGCAAGGAGCGACCCAGGACGTCCTCCGCCCTGGTCAGGCGCTTGCGGGCGCCCGGGAGCGAGATGCCCAGGGCGGCGGCCGCGGCGGGGAGGCGGGCGTCGGCGCGCAGCCAGGTGCGTACGGTCTCCAGGCCGGTCGCCGGACCGGCCTGCTCCAGGGGGCGCACCTGGGCCCGGGCCCAGGCCCCGGCGGCCGGGGTGCCCAGCACCGCGTCCAGCGTGGCGGTGTGCCCCGGCGGGGCCTGGGCGCGAGCCGTCGCGGCCTGGGGCGCGGTGTGCAGCCGCAGCGCCAGCCACGCGGCCGACTGCGCGGCCAGGCTGCGGCTGACCTCCACGCCCAGCAGCTCGTCCAGATGGCGCATCCGCGCCGCGAGCGTATTGCGGTGGATCTTCAGATGGCGGCTGGCCGCCCCGCCGAAGCTGAGCCATGAGCCGAGCGTGCCCAGCAGCTCCTGCGGGCCGGGGTCGGCGCGGCGGGCCGGTGCGTACCGCAGGCAGGGTGCCAGGAGCTCGCTCGCCCACACATAGCCCTCCGGGCCCGCCAGGACGGTCACATCCACATCGCCGCCGAAGCCCGCGCGGCGCTCGGGCGCGTTACGGGCCACCGCCAGCGCGTGGATGGCCTGCTCGTACGCGGTCGGCGTGTCCCGCAGCGCGACCGCCGCGCTCACCCCGACCCGGCACTCGGGCGCCAGCCGGACGATCAGCAGGTCCAGCGGGTCACGGAGCCGCGGGCCGAGCGGAGCACCGCTCACCGGGCCCGGCTCGGGCGGTACGAGCGCGAGGAGGTGGTTCGGGCGCACCGGACACGGCACGATCCACGCCCCGCCTCCGGCCTCGCGGTCGATCCGCCGGGCGATCTCGCGCCGCCGCGCGTGCGGACACTCGATCACATACATCTGGACCACCGCGGGCAGCGCCGGCCGCAGCGCTCCGGCGATCCGCCGCGCGGCGGGCACGCTGCCCACCATCAGCAGATGCAGCACCGCCTCCCGGCTGTGCTCCTCGGCCGACTCGATCCGCCGCCGCGCCCGCTCGGACTGCTCCAGCCGCCAGCACAGGGCGAGGGTGCGGGCGGCGTCGGCGAGCAGCGTTCCGCAGTGCGGATCGTCCGGCCCGACGACGGCGAGATACGTCCTCGGGTCGGTGTCGAGCGCGATCAGATGCACCGGGGGCCCCTCGCCCCCGCCCAGTACGGCGGACGCCGCCCCGCGCCGGTGCAGCTCGACGGCGGCGTCGGCGGCGGCATCGGCCGCGAGCCGCGCCACCGCCGGGTCGTGCCCCCCGCCCGGCCCGGCCAGCACCCGCCCCGCGTCCCCGACCAGCACCGCCGGGCCCCCGGTCCGCCGGGCCAGCCAGCCGAGCATCTCCCGTACCGCGCCGCGCCGGGTGGTGGCCAGCCGGGCGAGGGCGAGCACGTCATCAGCGCGGTCGGCGCGGTCGGCACGGTCGGCGCGCACGCCGGAGGGCGAGGTGTGCATGAAACAGCACATTAGTTCTGATCGCCTGGGTTTCGGAAAGGGCCCGGCCCGGCCTGTGGAAAACCTGTGGAGACGGCGGAGACCACGGGATAGCCGCCGCCATGACCTCACGGGTAATCGACGCTCCCGGCGGGGCGCGGCAGGCTGATCCGGGTCCGCCGGACAGGCCGGACCCGTTCGCCGGACCCATCCGCCGGACCGGTTCGCCGACCCGCTTGGAGCACTTGGAGGAGCCATGCCCGCCGCCTACGCGCTCGCGCATCTGCACGGCCGCAGCCCGCACCCCGACGTCATCGAGTACCTGGAGCGGATCCAGGCCACCCTCGACCCCTTCCACGGCCGGTTCCTCATCCACGGCGACACGTTGGAGGTGGTCGAGGGGGAGTGGCCGGGCAGTGTGGTGCTGATCGAGTTCCCGGGCGGGATGGCGGACGCCCGCGAGTGGTACGCGTCGCCCGCCTATCAGGACATCCTGGCGCTGCGCACCGATCACATCGAGGGCGATGTGATCCTGGCCGAGGGCGTCGGCCCCGGCTACGACCCACTGAAGCGAGCCGAGAAGCTGCGGACCGCAGACCCCACCGGGTACGCCCGCTAGCGACCACGCCGTCCGGCGGTCCTTTCCCCTCCCCGCCCCTTCCTGCGGCATCGATATGCGGCTCCGCCGCGTGGTGGGGCTCCGCCCCAGCCCCCGGCACCGTACCGCGGGCTGGTCGTGGTCGGGGCGTCGGTGTGGCGGATGACCGTGCACGTCCGGGGTCGTCCTGCCGGAGTCCGGGGCGGAGCCCCAGTTGAGGGAAGGGGCGGGGAGGGGGAAGCAGCCCGCCGCAGGCGCCATGGTCCGTCGGACGCCCTCAGCCGGCCGGCGCGCACGCCGCCCGGCGGCGGTCAGCGGCCCACCGCGTAGCCCTGTGCGCCGCGCGGGTTGGCGGCGGCGAGCAGGACGCCCGTCTCCGGGTCGCGGGCGACGGCGCACAGGCGGCCCTCCGACCAGGGGTCGCCGACCACGACGTCGTGGCCGCGCCGGCGCAGTTCCGCTACGGCGGCTTCACCGATGCGGGACTCGACGACCACCCGGCCCGCCGTCATCGCCCGGGGGTGGAAGGAGCCGGGGAAGGACTCCTGGTGCCAGTTGGGGGCGTCGATGGCGCCCTGGAGATCCAGCCCCGAGCGCACCGGCTCCCGTAGCGCGACGCCGAGGAAGAAGTGCGTGCTCCACTGGTCCTGCTGATCGCCGCCGGGAGTGCCGAAGGCCATGACCGGGGTGTCGCCGCGCAGCGCGAGCGAGGGGGTGAGCGTGGTGCGGGGGCGGCGGCCGGGGGTGAGGGAGTTGGGCAGGCCGGGGTCCAGCCAGGTCATCTGGAGCCGGGTGCCGAGCGGGAAGCCCAGCGCGGGGATGACGGGGTTGGACTGCAGCCAGCCACCGCTGGGCGTGGCCGCGACCATATTGCCCCAGCGGTCCACCACGTCGAGGTGGCAGGTGTCGCCCCGGGTCACCCCGTCCCGGTCGACAGCGGGCTCGCCGGCGGCCCGGCCCCCCAGCCCCAGGCCCAGGTCCCCTCCGCCGACCGTCGGCTCCCCGCCGCCCGGCCCGGCGGCCGGTCCGTCCGACCCGGAGGCCGCGCGGGCCACGGCGGCCAGCGCCTGCTCGCTCAGCCGCGGCGTACGGCCCCCGGGGTGCCCCGGGCGCAGCTCGTACGAGGCGACCTCGCCGATCAGCGCCCGCCGCTCGTCGTTGTACGGACGTGAGAGCAGCTCCGTCAGCGGAACGTCGGCGGCGTCTCCGTACCACGCCTCGCGGTCGGCCATGGCCAGCTTGCCGCCCTCGATCAGGAGGTGCAGGAAGTCGGGCGTGCCCAGGTCGGCCTCGCTCAGCCCGTACGGCAGCAGGGCGAGTTGCTGGAGCAGCACCGGCCCCTGGCTCCAGGGCCCGGCCTTGCACACGGTCCAGCCGTTCCAGAAGTGGCGGACCGGCGGCTCGTACGTGGCCTCGAAGGCGGCCAGGTCGTCCCCGGTCATGGTCCCGGCGTTGCGCCGCCCGGACGAGTCCATCGCGGGCCGGGCCGCCGCGTCCGCCAGCTCCTCCGAGATGAAGCCCTCGCGCCAGACCCGGCGGGCGGCCTCGATCTGGGTCTCGCGCCCCGGCCCGGCCGCCTCCGCCTCGGCGACCAGCCGCCGCCAGGTGGCGGCCAGCGCGGGGTTGGTGAGCAGCCGTCCGGCGGCGGGGGACTTCCCGTGCGGCAGATACAGCTCGGCCGAGGTCGTCCACTCGGTCTCGAACAACTCCCGTACGGTCTCGACGGTCTCCCCGATCCGCTCGACCGCCGGATGGCCGTGCTCGGCGTAGCCGATCGCGTACCGCAGCACCTCGGCGAGCCGCTTCGTACCGTGGTCGCGCAGCAGCACCATCCAGGCGTCGAACGCACCCGGCACCGCCGCCGCGAGCGGGCCGGTGCCGGGGACGAGGTCCAGGCCGAGCGCGGTGTAGTGGTCGATGGTGGCCCCGGCGGGGGCCGGGCCCTGTCCGCACAGCACGGTGGGTTCGCCGCCCGCCGGGGCGAGGATGATCGGCACCTCACCGGCGGGCCCGTTCAGATGCGGCTCGACCACATGCAGGACGAACCCGGCGGCCACGGCCGCGTCGAAGGCGTTGCCGCCGTCCTCCAGGACGGCCATGGCGGACTGCGAGGCCAGCCAGTGGGTGGAGGACACCATGCCATGGGTGCCCTGCAGGGTGGGCCGGGTGGTGAACATGTCGGCAGGCTCCTGGTCTCGTGCGGGTGCGGATGTGCGGGAGTGCGGACGTGCGGGCGGTCAGAGGGGCTACGGGTGTCCGGCGGACCGCGCGGCGGAGCCGTATGTCGATGCCGCGGGCGTCACGATCCGTCGGACACCCCCTGGGCGTCCTCGGGGGCCGAGGCGTCGGGCGCGGTGCCGTCGTCCGTCACCAGATGGCAGGAGACCTGGCGGCGGCCGCCGCCCTCCGCGAGCCGCCGCAGCACGGGCGGCTCGGTGCGGCAGCGGTCGACGGCGAGCGGACAGCGGGTGTGGAAGCGGCAGCCCGCGGGCGGATCCAGCGGGCTGGGCAGTTCCCCGCTGAGCACGATTCGGGCGCGTGACCGCTGCGCGGCCGGGTTCGGCACCGGGGCCGCGGACAGCAGGGCCTGGGTGTACGGGTGCTTGGGGTCGGCGAACAGCTCGGCGGCCGGGGCCTGTTCCACCAACTGCCCCAGATACATCACGGCGATCCGGTCGGCGAGGTACTCGACGGCTGCCAGGTCGTGGGTGATGAACAGACAGCCGAACCGCCGCTCCCGCTGGAGGTCCGCCAGCAGATTGAGCACGGACGCCTGGACGGAGACGTCCAGCGCCGACGTCGGCTCGTCGGCCACCAGCAACTGGGGATCGACCGACAGCGCGCGGGCGATCGAGACCCGCTGCCGCTGCCCGCCGGAGAGCTCATGGGGCCGCCGCCGCGCCAGTTCGGGCCGCAGCCCCACCTGGGCCAGCAGCGCGGCCACCCGGTCGCGCAGGGCCTCGCCGGACGCCAGACGGTGCAGCCGCAGCGGCTGGCCGACGATGGCGCCCACGGTCATCCGGGGGTCGAGCGAGGAGGACGGGTCCTGGAAGACCAGGTGGAAGTCCTTCCGCAGCGGACGCAGCGCCCGCTTCGACAGCCGGGTCACATCGCGGCCGTTGATCGTCACCTGGCCCGCGGTCGGCCGGTCCAGCCGTACGGCGCACCGCCCCACCGTGGACTTGCCGCTGCCGGACTCCCCGACCAGGCCGACGATCTCGCCCCGGCCGATGCTGAGGCTGACCCCGTCGACCGCCCTGACGGTGCCGGCGGGGCCGGTGAAGTGGCGGACCAGGCCGCTGATGTCGAGCACGGCGTCATCCCGCGACGCCTGCGCGGGCGCGACGGCGGCGGTCATGAGGCGGCCTCCTGTTCGGGGTGTTCAGGGCTTTCGGTGCGTTCGGAACGCCCGAGGTCTTCAGGACGTTCAGCTCGTTCGGGATCGACCGGCACCGGATACCAGCAAGCGGCCTCATGCCGTTCAGGCCCGGACGGCCCGGACGGCCCGGACGGCCCGGATGGCTCGTATCCCTCGTACCCTTCGTACCCCGCGCGCCTCTCGTCCCGCTCGCGCAGCGCCCGCAGCGCGGGCCTCTGCTCCCCGCACCGCTCGTCGGCGTAGGAGCAGCGGGGCTGGAAGGTGCAGCGGTCGGGCTGTTCGGTGAGGCTCGGCACCAGCCCGGGGATCTCCTGGAGCCGCCCCCGCCCGCCCTCCGCCCGCCGCCGGCCGGGCACCGGCACCGCGCCGAGCAGCCCGCGGGTGTACGGATGGCGGGGCGCGCCGAACAGCTCGTCCACCGGGGCCTGTTCGACGCCCCGGCCCGCGTACATCACCAGCACCCGGTCGGCGATGTCGGCGACCACGCCCAGATCGTGGGTGATCAGCACGATCGCGGTGCCGAGCCGCTCCCGCAGGGACTGCAGCACCTCCAGGATGCCCGCCTGCACGGTGACGTCCAGCGCGGTGGTGGGCTCGTCGGCGATGAGCACGGCCGGGTCGCAGGCGATCGCGATGGCGATCATCACCCGCTGTCGCATTCCGCCGCTGAGCTGGTGCGGATAGTCGCGGGCCCGCTGGGCGGGGGCGGGTATGCCGACGAGGTCGAGCAGGTCCACGGCCCGCTCGCGCGCCTCCCGGCGGCCGATCCCCTGATGACGCCGGAGGACCTCGCCGACCTGGCGGCCGATGGTGAGGACGGGGTTCAGCGAGGTCATCGGCTCCTGGAAGATCATCGCGATCTCCCGGCCGCGGACGTCCCGCAGCTCCTTCTCGTCCGCCCCCACCAGCTCCCGCCCGCCCAGCCGGATGGAGCCGCCGACGCTCGCCGTGGGCGGCAGCAGCCCCATCACGGCGGTGGAGGTCACGGACTTGCCGCAGCCCGACTCGCCGACCACGGCCAGCACTTCACCGGCGGCGACGTCGTACGACAGCCCGTCCACGGCGTGGACCACGCGGGTCGGGGTGCGGAAGACCACGGACAGGTCCCGCACGCTCAGGGCAGGGGGCGCGGTGGACGTGGTCATCGGCTGTCTCCCTGGGGGTCGAGGATGTCGCGCAGCCCGTCCCCGAGCAGATTGAACGCGAGCGTCGCGGCGATGATCGCCAGGCCCGGGAAGACCGCCATCCAGGGCGCGGCGGCGATGTATGCCTGGGCGCTGGAGAGCATCACCCCGAGCGAGGGGGACGGCGGCTGGACGCCGAGGCCGAGGAAGCTCAGCAGCGCCTCGCCGATGATCGCGGTGGGGATGCCCACGGTGGCCTGGACGGTCAGCGCGGACAGGGCGCCGGGGAGGATGTGGCGGAAGAGCACGGTGCCGTCCCCGCCGCCGTTGGCTACGGCCGCCGCCACATAGTCGAGGTGTTTCAGCCGCAGCGTCTCCGCCCGGGTGATCCGGATGACGGCCGGGATCTGCGAGACGCCGACCGCGATCGTGGCGTTCAGCAGGGACGGCCCGAGGATCGTGGCCAGGCCCACCGCCAGCACCAGGAAGGGGAAGGCGAGCAGGGTGTCGGTGAGCCGGGAGACCACCGAGTCGGCGAACCGCCCGTAGTAGCCCGCGATCAGCCCGAGCGGCACCCCGGCCGCGAAGGCCAGCGCCACCGCGAGCAGCCCGATCTGCAGCGAGGCCCGCACCCCGTACACCACCCGGGAGAGCTGATCGCGGCCCAGGTCGTCGGTGCCCAGCCAATGGGCCCAGCCCGGCGGCCGGAGGGCGGCCGCGAAGTCGGGCCGGGTCGGGTCGTACGGCGCGATGAGCGGTGCGCACACCGCGATCAGCACCAGGATCGCGGCGGCCACGGCCCCGGTGAGGGCCAGCTTGTTGCGGGTCAGCAGCCGGAGCCGGGACAGCGGGGCGAGCGGGGCCCGCTCCCGCTCCCCGGCGGCGGGAAGAGCGGTAGTCGCGGCGCTCACTGCGCACCTCCGAGCCGGATGCGGGGGTCGATCACCGAATAGGCCAGGTCGACCAGGAGGTTGACGAGGATGTAGGCGGTGGAGGTGAACAGCACCACGCCCTGCACCATCGCGTAGTCGCGGGAGAAGACCGCGTCGATGGTGAGCTTGCCGAAGCCCGGCAGGACGAAGATCTGCTCGGTGACCACCGCGCCCGAGATGAGGTGCCCGAGCTGGAGCCCGAGCACGGTCACCACGGTGACCAGGCTGTTGCGCAGGGCATGGCCCATGATCACCTGACGCCGGGAGAGCCCCTTGGCGCGCGCGGTGCGCACATAGTCGGCGGACAGCGAGCCCAGCATGGCCGCACGCGTCTGCCGCATCACGACCGCCGCCAGACCGGAGCCGAGGACGATCACCGGGAGCACCATATGGCGCAGGTTCTCCATCGGGTCCACGCCGAACGGCACGAAACCGGAGGCGGCGAAGACCGGGACGGCGATGGCGAAGGCGAGGACGAGCACGATGCCGAGCCAGAAGGCGGGCACTGAAAGCCCCAGCAGCGCCACCGCGTTGACCAGCCATTCCTCGGGCCGGCCGCGCCGGACCGCCGCCACCACCCCGGCGCCCACGCCGACCACGACCGCGAGCAGCAGGGCCAGGGCGGACAGTTCGAGGGTGACGGGCAGCGCCTCCATCACCGAGTCCAGGACCGGCAGCCCGGTGCGGGAGGAGACCCCGAGGTCGCCGGTGGCGGCGTGCCGCACATAGCGCAGGTACTGCACCACGATGTTGTCGTTCAGCCCGTAGCTCTCCCGGATCTGGGCGATCGCCTCGGGCGTGGGCTCCTCCCCGGCCAGCGCGGTGGCGGTGTCGCCGGGCAGGGCCCGTACGCCGGCGAAGACCACGACGCTGACCAGGAAGAGCGTGATCAGCGATTCGCCGACACGGCGGATCGGATACGACATCAGCTCCCTCCCCTCGCGTATCCGGCGTCCTTCACCCGGATCAGCCCGTCGCCGAAGACCTTCAGCCCGGCGACCTTCTTCGTCACGGAGACGTAGTTCGTGGGCTGGATCAGATAGAGCACGGTGTGCGCGGCGCGGACGCGCTCCACGAGCCGGGCGTAGATCTTCTTGCGGGCGGGCTTGTCCGCGGTGGCGCCGCCCTCGGCGATCAGCCGGTCGATGGCGGGGTCGGAGAGCCCGCCGTAGTTCTGGGCGCCGCCGGTGCCGGCGAACGCGTCGATGTTGCCCGCCGGGTCCAGCCGCCCGGACCAGTTGGTGGTCGCCGCCTGGAAGTCGCCCGCGCGGGAGTGCTCCAGGCCGGTGGCGAACTCGGTCGGCGTCAGGTTCACCGCGAAGCCCGCCTCCTTGGCCATGGCCTGGATGACCTGGCCCAGCCGGTTGTCCTCCGGGGTGGTGCTGATCTGCAGTCGCACCCGGACCGGGGTCTTCACCTTGGCGGCCTTGAGCAGTCGCTCGGCCTTGGCCAGGTCGCGGGCCGGGCAGCGGGACCCGGTGGCGTAGGGGGTGCCGGAGGGGAGCGGGCCGCAGGTGGTCCGGTAGCGGCCCTGGAAGACGATGGTGTTGATCAGCTCGCGGTCCAGGGAGAGGTCGAACGCCTCGCGCACCCGCACATCCCGCGCGATCGGGGTGTCGATCCGGCCCGGCGGGGCCCCTGCGCCCTTCGTATTGCCGATGTTGAGGGTCAGCCCGTAGTAGCCCAGCGAGGGGGAGTGGAAGAGCTGGA
This sequence comes from Streptomyces yongxingensis, assembly GCF_055597465.1. Classification (NCBI taxonomy): domain Bacteria; kingdom Bacillati; phylum Actinomycetota; class Actinomycetes; order Kitasatosporales; family Streptomycetaceae; genus Streptomyces; species Streptomyces yongxingensis. Next base: position 4,558,315 of record NZ_CM145717.1, on the reverse strand, counting down.
GCCCGGGTTCGGTGAGCGCCCGGCCCACCTGGACCGGGTCCATCTGGTCGCCCACCTGGATGTCGCCGGACTGGAGGTTCGCCAGCCGGACGTTGCCGTCGGTGATGGTGCGGTAGATCACCCGCCGCAGATGGACCGCGTCGGCGTCGTAGTAGTTCGGGTCCTTGTCCAGCACGATGCGGTCGCCCACCACGCGTTCGGCGTAGCGGAACGGGCCGACGCAGGTGGGGTGGCTCGCGAAGCCCTTGCCGTAGCGCTTCAGCGCGGTGGGGGACATCACCATGCCCGCGCGGTCGGCGAGCAGGGCGAGCAGCGGGACGTACGGCTTGGTCAGCCGCAGCCGTACGGTGTCGTCGCCGACCGCCCGGACCGCGGTGAGGGGCTTCAGCTCGCTCGCGCGGACGGAACCGGTCAGCGTCCGGTGCCGGTCGAGGGAGGTCTTGACCGCCCTGGCGTCCATGCGGGTGCCGTCGGCGAACCGGACGCCGCGCCGCAGCTTGATGGTGATCGTGCGGCCCCCGTCGCTCGTCGTGGGCGGGGCGGCGGCGAGCTGCGGCACGATCCGGTTCCGGGCATCGACGTCGTAGAGCTTCTCGCACATCGCGGTGAACACGGTCCGGCCCACGGCGGTGCTGGCCAGGGTGGGGTCCAGCTTGTCCGGGTCCGATTTGAGGGCGATGGTGAGCGTTCCGCCGTCGCGGACCGGCCGGGGGTCCGTCATCCGGTCGGCGCCCACCTCGGCCGTGGGGGAGGCCAGGGAGGCGCAGCCGGCGGTGGCGCCGGCGACCAGCACACACAGCACCCGGGCGGCGAGGGCGGCGGCGCGCGGTCGGTGGCGGGTGGGTGGGCTGGGTCCGCTCGTTCTTTGGCGCATGGCGGGATGCCTCACTGCTGGGGACGTTGGGGCGCGCGCTGCGGTGCGGCCAGGATGGCGCAGGGACAGCAGTTGGTCCATTGGTAGGACCAAATTGATGTCGGCAGACGCTAGCGTGCGGACCCGGCGGCTCCGGTTGCCCGCCCGTCACCACCTGGTTAAATCCGCTCGCGGCGGCGGCCGGGACGCTCGCGTCGGCGGCCGGGAGGAGGCCGGGCGGATGCCGGGGGTGGCGCCCGCCGGGTGTGAGACTCTGGACCACCGGCCGGACCGGAAAGCTGAAGAAGGCTGAAGAAGGCGGAGGAAAGCCAGGAGATGGACTGGCGGCAACTGCGGCACTCCACCCTGTCGAGGCCGGACGCCCTGGCCGTCGGCCTGGAGCGGCTGATCCTGAGCGGAGAACTGGCGCCCGGTTCCCGCGTCCCCCCGGAGCGGGAGCTCGCGGAGAGCCTCGGCGTCTCCCGGGGCTCGGTCCGCGAGGCCCTGCGCGCGCTCGCCTCGCGCGGACTGGTCGCCCGGCGCCCCGGCTCCGGCACCGTCGTGCTCGACCCGGGGGCCACTCCGCGCGGTGACGTCCTGGCCTCGGGGCTCGATGCCACGGCGGAGCTGCTGCAGGTCATGGAGGTACGCGCGTGCATCGAGCCCTCGGTGACCGCGCGGGCCGCCCGGCGGGCCACCCCCTCCGACATCGTCCAGTTGCACGCCCTGCTGGACGCGATGCGACGCGAGCCCACGCGCCAGGAGTTCACCGACCTGGACCGCACCTTCCACCGCGCCATCGCCCAGTACACCCGCAACCCGCTGCTGCTGCGGCTGCTGGACCGGGTCTACGAGATCGGCGAGCCCGGGCGGCGCGAGACCTCGCTGTCCGCCGCCCGCCGGCGCGCCACGATCGAGGAGCACCAGGCCATCCTGCGGGCGATCGAGGCCCGCGACCACGAGGCGGCCCGAGCGGCCTCCGAGGCGCATCTGGACTCGGTGCTGCACCGGATCGAGGAGCAGCGGCGGCGCACGGAGGCGCGGGTGGATTCGGGGGGAGCCGAGGCTGGTCCACAAGATCCCAAAAAAATTTCGGACGGGGATGTCGAGAACGCGTGACCGGCTCCGTCCCCGGGGTGAACGCGACCACAATGGGTCGCACCCGCATCAAGGAGAACCACGATGGCCAAGTACCTGCTGCTGAAGCACTACCGCGGCGCTCCGGCTCCGGTGAACAACGTGCCGATGGACCAGTGGACGCCGGAGGAGGTCTCGGCCCACGTGCAGTACATGCAGGACTTCGCTGCCCGGCTGGAGAAGACCGGCGAGTTCGTCGACGGCCAGGCGCTCGCCCCCGAGGGGTCGTGGGTCCGGTACGACGGTGAGGGGCGTCCGCCGGTCACCGACGGTCCGTTCGCCGAGACCAAGGACCTCATCGCGGGCTGGATGGTGATCGACGTCGACAGCCACGAGCGCGCCGTCGAGCTGGCCGGTGAGCTGTCGGCCGCCCCGGGGAAGGACGGGAAGCCGATCCACGAGTGGCTGGAGGTGCGCCCGTTCCTGACCGCGACGCCCAACGTCACCGAGTGCCATTGATGGACGAGGCCCTGCTGAGGAGCCTCACGCCGAGCGTGCTCACCATCCTCGTCCGCCGCGGAGCCGACTTCGCGGCGGCCGAGGACGCCGTACAGGACGCGCTCATCGAAGCGATCCGGGTCTGGCCGGCCGACCCGCCGCGGGATGCGAAGGGCTGGCTGGTCACCGTGGCCTGGCGCAAGTTCCTCGACGTGACCCGGGCGGACGCGGCCCGCCGCCGGCGTGAGGACCTCGTCGAGGAGGAGCCGGCGCCCGGGCCCGCGGCCTCGGCGGACGACACGCTCCAGCTCTACTTCCTGTGCGCCCACCCGTCGCTGACGCCGTCGTCCGCCGTCGCGCTCACCCTGCGCGCGGTCGGCGGGCTCACCACCCGCCAGATCGCCCAGGCGTATCTGGTGCCCGAGGCGACCATGGCGCAGCGCATCAGCCGGGCCAAGCGCACCGTCTCCGGTGTGCGGTTCGACCAGCCCGGCGACGTCGCCACCGTGCTGCGCGTGCTGTACCTGGTCTTCAACGAGGGCTACTCGGGCGACGTCGACCTCGCCGCCGAGGCCATCCGGCTCACCCGGCAGCTCGCGGCCGCGATCGACCACCCCGAGGTGGCCGGGCTGCTCGCCCTGATGCTGCTCCACCACGCCCGGCGCGCCACCCGGACCGCGCCCGACGGCAGCCTGGTGCCGCTCGCCGAGCAGGACCGCGGCCGGTGGGACACCAAGGCGATCGCGGAGGGGGTGGAGATCCTGCAGGCGGCCCTGGCCCGCGACCGGCTGGGCGAGTTCCAGGCCCAGGCCGCCATCGCGGCCCTCCACGCGGACGCGCCCACCGCCGAGGAGACCGACTGGGTGCAGATCGTGGAGTGGTACGACGAGCTCGCGGGCCTGACCGACAGCCCGGTCGTCCGGCTCAACCGGGCGGTGGCGGTCGGCGAGGCGGACGGCCCGCGCGCCGGGCTGGCCGCGCTCGCGGAACTGGACGCGTCTCTGCCCCGCCACGCCGCGGTGGCGGCGTACCTCCACGAGCGCGACGGCGACGTGGCGACGGCGGCGCGGCTGTACGCGGAGGCGGCCCACAAGGCACCCAACCTCGCCGAACGCGACTACCTGACCCGCCAGGCCGCCCGGCTCAACACCGGCCGATCTCGCTGACGGGCCGCACCACGGGCCGCGTCACGGGCCGCCCCACCGACCGCACCACGGGCCGCGTCAACGAAGAGTCGGCTCACGGGCGGACGTAGCGGTCGGGGTTGCCCTGCGGCCAGTTGATGGTGAGGCTCTGGCCGTCCCCGCTGATCACGGCGTGGCCACCGGAGATGGTCTCGCCCTGGCAGCTCATGCTGACGGCCATGCTCGCGCTGATCGTCCCGGGGCACGACGTGCCCTGGTACCCCACGCTGAGGGAACCGCCGGTCACGGTCATGACGAGCGGTTTGCCGTTCGGGTCGCGCACCGTGGAGTACCACGTGCCCTGCACCCTCGACAGGGCGCCCGCGCTGGTCGGCGAGGGGGCCTGGGTCTTCGGGGCCGTACGGCGCGGGGCCGGGGTGGTGCCGTCGGCGGTGCGGATGGCCCGGGGGCTGCTCGGGCTCGCACCGGGGCTCTTGGCGGGCTTCGTACGGCTCGGGCTGGGGCTCGCACTGGTGGGAGCGGCGGACGCGGTGCCGCGCCCCGCGTCGTCCGCCTTCTGAGCGGCCGCCGTCTTGCCGGAGCCGCCGGACGACTGGGCGCCCTTGTCGTCGTCCTTGCCGCAGCCGGTCAGCGCCAGAGCCAGCACCGCGACGGCCACGGTGGCGGCCGCATTCATATTCCGCACGAGAATCCCTGATATTCCTGAGTGAACGGGGAAGGCATGAGGGAAGATCTTGACAGGCGGATACGCCGAAGCTCCACAGATTCCGGAGATGTTCTCCAGGAAATGTTTACTGGAATCCGGATCAGTTTCCTGCGGCGCCTTCTCACGGCGCCTTCTCGTGGCGCTTTCTCGGAGAGCTTCCTCACGTCGCCTTTTCGTAGAGGCTTTCTCACGGTGTCGCCGGACGGGCGCCGGGCCCGTAGACCACCGCCCACGGCCGCGGCCGGCCGGTCTCCTCCGGCGGCGTGAGCAGCCCCCTGGGCGGGTCCTCCCGGGCGATGACCTCCGCGGCGATCCGGGCGAACGGAGGAGCCACCGGATGGGGCGAATGCGCAGGCCATACGGCGGACATCGACAGCATCAGGGGACGCCCGGCCAGGGGGCGCCAGGCGGCCCGCGGCTCCTTGCCCGCCACCCGCCCGTCGTCGAACGCCACCCCGCGCCCCGACGCCACCAGGCCCAGCAGGAATTCGGGATTGCGGGCATGCCGGACCGCGGGCGGGACGAAACCGCCCTCCCGGCAGATGTCGAGAATCCGGTCGTACCACCCCGGCGCCGCGGCCCGGGGAAAGAGAAACAGTTCATGGCCGGTCAGGTCCGCCAGGGCCACCTCGGAAAGGCGGGCCAGCGGAGAGGAGCGGGGCAGCACGACCCCCAACTCGATCCCGGCCGACGGCCCCACCACCAGATCGTCGGCGTCCGCCACCGGGTGGTGCACCAGACCCACGTCGAGCCGGGCGGCGGCGAGCAGCCGCAGCTGCTCGGCCGTGTCCACCTCCTGGAGGTCGATCCGCAGCCCCGGGAACTCCTCCGCGCACGCCGACAGCAGGGCGTGCAACGTCCGGGCGGGCGTCTGCGGCGGTACGCCCGCCCGCAGCGTGCCCAGCTCCCCGTCGCGGACCCGCGCCATGACCGTACGCAACCGCTCCTCGCGGGCGAGCAGTTCCCGCGCCTCGTCCAGCAGCAGCGCACCCGCGGCGGTGAGCCGCACCTGGCGGGCCGAGCGGTCGAACAGCTCCAGCCCCAGCTCCCGCTCCAGCCGCCGGATGGACTGGCTCAGCGGCGGCTGTGCCATGCCGAGGAGATCGGCGGCGCGGCTGAAGTGCAGCTCCTCCGCGACGACAATGAACAGACGCAGGTGGCGTATCAGATCCACCGGCCGACCCTATGCGACGCCGGAGGGACGAGGGGGAGCGTGGTGGGGCACCCACTGGACACGACGCTGATCGAGAAGCGGATCGCGGAGGTGTTCGCCGAGGCGGACGCCGAGGGCCGACTGCACGCGGTGGACATCGACGCGCCCGGACGCGAGATCGGCCTCGGCGTGGACGACCAGGTCGTCATCGCCTCCGTGTTCAAGATCCTGCTGGTGCTGGAGTTCGCCCGGCAGGCCGACGCCGGACAGCTCGACCCGCGCGAACGCGTGGTCATCACCGCCCCCGACCGCCTCGGCGGCTGGGGCACCGCGGGCTGCGCCGACGATGTCGAGATGTCCCTGCGCGACCTGGCGTACTTCGCGCTGTCGGTGAGCGACAACTCCGCCGCGGACGCGCTGCTGCGCCGGGTCGGCCTCGACACGGTGCGGCTGCTGGCGGCCGAACTGGGCCTGGACCGCACACGGATCGTCGGCGGGCCGCGGGAACTGCTGGAGTCGATGTTCGAGGACGCGGGCGCGACGGACGAGGTGGAGTTCGCCGCCGTCTATCCGACGCTGGCCTTTGAGCGGCTGCGCCGCTTCCGCGTCCTGGACCCCCGGCACACCACCTCCAGCACCCCCCGCGACATCACCACCCTGCTGCGCCTGATCTGGCGGGACCGGGCCGGTTCCCCGGCGGCGTGCGCGCTGGTGCGGGAGCTGATGTCCCGCCAGGTCTTCCGCCAGCGGCTGGCCTCCGGCTTCCCCGACGACGTCCTGGTCGCGGCGAAGACGGGCACGCTGCCGAGCCTCCACATCGAGGCGGGCGTCGTCCGCTACCCGGACGGCGGCCGGTACGCGGTCGCGGTGTTCGCCCGTACGGCCTCGGCCGCGGCGGCGCGTACGGCGGCGGACGCGGCGATCGGGCGGGCGGCGCGGCTGGCGGTGGATGCGCTCAGGCGCGGCTGACCTGGTCTTATACGGAACCGGATATGACGCGGGTACCGAGCTGATCTTGGACGGTGGGCCGCGGGAGCTGCTCTGCTGTGCCCATGACCGCCAAGAGAGCATCGCGCTTCAACCGCCGTCTGCTGATCCGGGGGGCGGCGGCCGGCGCGGCCGTACCCGCCGTCCTCCCCACGGCCGCCCGGGCAGCCGCCGGGACGGCATCGCGCACTCCCGGGAACGCGAAGACTTCGGACGCGACCTTCCAATGGCTCGGTACGAGCGGCTGGCGCATCGACACCGACGGCCGGACGATCCTGTTCGATCCCTATCTGAGCCGCTTCGAAACCGGGCTGTTCAAGCAGAGCTTCAACCCCAAGACGCCGCTGACCACGGACGGCGAGACGATCGACCGCCACATGGGCCGCCCCGAGCTGATCCTGGTCAGCCACAGCCACTGGGATCACCTCAACGACGTTCCCTACATCGCCGCGGCTGCCCCGGACGCGCGGATCGTCGGCACCGAGACCACGTATCACCTGCTCCGCGCCCTCGGCGTCGACAAGGCCAGGATCTCCGTGGTCAAGGGCGGTGAGGTACTGGACTTCGACGGCCTGGTGGTCGAGGCGGTCTCCAGCCGCCACAGCCGCAACGACGCCTACAGCTACTTCGTCCCCGGCACCCTCACCAGCCCCCCACCCCGCCCGCAGACCGTCTCCGACCTCCCGGAAGGCGACACCCTCGCCTTCCACGTCACCCTGCCCGACGGGCTCTCCGCCTTCCTCATGGGAGCGAGCGACTTCAGCGAACGGGACGCCGCCGGTCTGCGCCCCGACGTGGCCATGATCGCCACCCCCAGCACCTCCGCCACCCACCGCTACGCCCCGCGCCTGCTGAAGGCGCTCGGCCACCCCGCCACCGTGGTCCCCGTGCACTGGGACAACTTCGAAATCCCGCTGGACGAGGGCGCCCACCGCGATCCCACGATGGATCTGGACGGTTTCGTCGGCCGGATCCGCGAGACCAGCCCCGGCTCGCGCATCCTGCTGCCGGAATACCTGACGCCGTACCGCTTTTGACCCATGACCGGGCGCCCGCCGTCGCCGACCGGGTGAACGAAGAGTTAAGCGGCCCGAAAAAGGCGGTTACGGCGATGTCGTTATTTCTTGTGCAACTCTCTTCGAATAGCGCGGTGACCTGCGACTGCGGGAATCCTGCGGGAAACTAGGGAATTTCCGGAGCAACCGCTTGCCGTCCATCACGGTCTACCGGGGCGATCGGAAACACCAAATGGCCGATCGCCGGCGCCCGGTGACGGAACCGCACTATTTCCGCCGGCCCGATCGGCACTGATTGCACGAAGGGCCGATTCCCTATGCGCAGGTACCGGACCATGGCCGCCACGGCCACCCTCGCTCTCGCCCTGGGGGGAGCCGCGTTCGCGGCGCCCGCCGCCCAGGCGGCCCCGACGACCTCGGGCTCTCTCGTCCACGAGGACGGCGAGCTCTGGTACAAGGCCGCCGCGGGGCAGAAGAACGATCTGACGGTCTCCGAACAGATCGTCAGCCGTGGGGAATTCGAGTCCTATTACGTCCTCACCTTCCGCGACCAGGGCGACATCACCATCGATCCGGAGGCGGCGAACTGGGACGAGTGCACCTACCCGACCGCGAGCGATCACACCGTCGCCCAGTGCGCGGTGGAAATTCCGCAGAACTCCGACGACTCCGACAACTTCGACGTCGATCTCGGTGACGGCGACGACACCGCGAAGATCGACCCCGATGGGTCGGCCTACGCCGGAATTCACGGCGGCGCCGGCAACGACGTCCTCCGGGGCAGTGCCGCGCCCACGTTCTACGGCGAGGGCGGCAACGACAAGATCGACGGTGGCGGCGGTGTCATGGGCTTCGGCGCCTACGGCGGCGACGGCGACGACACCATCACCAACTGCGCGCAGGAATGCCACGGTGGCGCCGGGAACGACACCATCACCGGTGGCTCCGAGGACAACATCCTGCGCGGTGACGCCGGCGACGACATCCTCCGTGGCGGCAAGGGCACCGACGAGATCTACGGCGGCAAGGGCGACGACGAGCTGTACGGCGAGGAGGGCGACGACACCCTCTACGGCAACAGCGGCGACGACGTGCTGTGGGGCGGCCAGGGCAATGACACCCTCTCCGGCGGCCCGGGCAGCAACGAGGTCCACCAGAACTGAGTCCGGGCAGGACCAGGTCCTCCTGGGGCCGGGGTTCCCTTCGGGGCCCCGGCCCTCCCCGTCGCCTACTTCCCCCAGATCTCGCGGTACGCCTGCCGGTAGCCCTCGGAGTCCCACGACAGCGCGCCACCGCTGTTGGCGGCGGTGGTGATGTGCACCGCGGGAACGTATCCGCTGGCGGGCTTGTCCGCGAAGGCGCGGTTGAACTCATCGGCGATCTGCCAGCCCTGTTCGGTGAGGGGCTCGGGCACCGTGGCCGCCTGGAAGCGCTCGCCGTTGACGCGCTGGAAGGCCGACGGGTCGCCGTCCCCCGCACCGATGTTGAACGGGGCGCCCGCGCCGTCCTTGCCCGCGGCGCGCAGGGCGGCCGCGGTGTGCCGGAAGTACAGGTCGTTGATGGCGGCCGAGTACGTCCACTTGTCCCCGAAACGGGAGAGCAGGGACCGGACTTCCCCGATGGCGCGCTTGCTGACCTCGGGTATCGGCATGTTCCGGTAGCTCAGCAGCTTGACGTCGGAGCAGGTGGCGAGCTCCTTCTTGATCAGGTCCGACTTGTGCTTCGCGAACGGGACCGTGCCGTCGGTGAACAGCACCACGCCCGCGCGGCCGTCCGAGCGGGCGATGATCCAGTCGGCGCTGATCTTCGCGACGTCCTCGACCCGGGTGGTGACGTTGGTGAAGAGATCGGGGCTCCCGTCCGGGCCCGGGGTCGGGGCGGAGTGCCAGCCGATCACCGGAATGCCCGCCGCCTTGGCCTGCTTGATCTCGTCGGCGACGCTGCCGGGGTCGAAACCGGCGATGGCGATGCCGTCCGGCTTGAGGGCGAGCGCCTCCTTGAAGGCGGACCGGTAACCCTCCGGTGTGCCCTGGCCGTTGATGGTGCGGGCGCTCCACCGCAGCAGCGACGCGGCTTCCTGCACGCCCTGGGCGACTCCGGCCGGACCGGGGTTGGAGAGGTCGTGGGCGATGAAGACGATGCTCTTGCCGTGACCGGCCGCCTCGGGTCCGGTGGTGGGGCCCTTCCAGGGCGCGTCGACCGCCTCCGCCTTCTTGACGGCTTGTTTGGCTTTGGCGAGGACGGTCGGGCAGCCGGGCTTCGCGGAGGTCCGGTGGGTCGTGGTGGAGGCGGCGCCGGGCTCGCAGCCGGCGGTGGCCACGGCCAGCAGTGCGATGGCCGTCAGGGCCGCCTTGCGGGTGGGGTGCACGGGTCTCCTCGCAGGGCACGGAGTGGTACGGAGTGGTAGGGGCCGGGGGTGGGCCCGGGGCTGGGAGGAGACAGGTTACGGGTGGCGGTGGCGTGCCGGGCAGCCCCCTTCGACACTCGGGGCCCCATCGAGCACAGTCGTGAACAAGCCAGCCCACGCGCCACCCTCGGCCTCCACCCCATGACCACCGGGCGGCCACCTCCCGGCCACCGGTTGGGCGGTCGGCGGACCGCGGGGGATGCGTAGCTGACCTAAACCCAGCAAACCGTGGAAATTCCGTGGTCATTGAGGGGCCATCCCTTGCGCGTGTGCGCGCAGGCGGTAGTGTTCACGCCCGGTCAGGCATGTGGCGTGATTCCATCGCTCGCATCCCGGCCGGAATCGCCTTCGCCGACGTCCCGTTTCCCGGTGTCGGCGATCGGCGGCAACAACACCTCGGTCACCGCTCAGGAGCACATCGAAGGAGGACCTGGGTGTCTGTGGACACGGCGGACCCGCCAGCCGACCAGGAGCCGTCCGGACACGCGCCGCCGACTTCACGGTCCCGGCGCACGGCGGGCCGCACGGCGAGTCGTACGACGGGCCGCACGACGGGCCGTAAGACGGAAGCCCTCGGCGCGCTCCTCGACCGCTGGCCGTTCCGGCGGAAGCTCAACGTCCTGGTGATCGTGCCGTTGACGGTCGTCGGCGCGCTCCTCGGCCTCGCCGTGAACGGTGAGGTGCGGCAGGCCCTGGACGCCGACCGGATCGCCGAGCGGGTGCGCGACAGCGGCCAGGTGGCCCGGCTGATCAACGACGTACAGGCCGAGCACCGGGAGGCGCTCCTGCTCTCCGTCCAGCAGGAGTCGGTCCGCCCCGGGGCCACCCTCCCGTCCACCGCCGGCTACCGCCGGGCGCAGCGGGTCACCGATGAGCGGGCCGCCGATGTGCGTTCGGCGTTCGGCTCCGCCCTGCCGAAGGACGAGGCCCGGGCCCTCGACTACGTCCGGCGCCTGAGCGTGCTGCGGGACAAGGTCGAGCGGGGCTCGGTGCCCGCCGCCGGTATCGACCCCGCGTACGCCGCCGCCGTCGGCTACCTCATCGACGGCATCGGGCTCGACCACTCCTCCGACAACCCCTCGTCCTCCGCGATCGAGCTGGTCGACACCGTGATGCGTGCCGACGCCGCCCACGCGGCCTTCGAGGGCGGGGTGTTCTCCGCCCAGACCCAGGACGCCAACGGCCTCACCGAGTACACCCGCGCGGTCGGCGCCCACCGGGTCTACGAGGAGCAGTCGGAACGTTTCGCCAGGATCGCCGACCCCGACCAGGTCCTGCGCCTCGACGGCATCGAGCGGAACGCCGAGGAGAACGGCATCGAGGACCGGTTCGCCGAGCTCCAGATCGACCCCAGCTCCCTCCAGGGCCAGTCGCCCCGGCAGCTCCGCACGGCGATGGCCCAGGGCAACCGGCAGGCCGAGGCCCGCCTCGAGATCGCCCGCTCGCTGATCGGCGAGATCGCCGACCGGGCCGAGGACGTCTCCCGCGACGCCCTGTACAAGGCGCTGGCCCTGCTCGCCCTCGCCGTCCTCGGCTTCGCCGCCTGGCTGACGTTCTCCTTCCTGGTCCGGCGCTCCGTCGTCCGCCCCCTGGCGGCGCTCACCGGCGCCGCCCACCAGGTGGTCGCGGTGGCGGACGAGGAACTCGCCAAGGTCGAGGACGACGACACGACCGACACCACCCCGCTGCGGCCCCGGCCGATCCCGGTCCCGGTGCGCGACGAGATCGGCGATCTGGCCGAGGCGTTCAACCAGGTGCAGGTCACCGCCGCGGCGCTGCTGGAGCGGCAGGTGCTCAGCCGCCGCAACGTCGGCGAGATGTTCGGCAACGTCGGCCGCCGGGTCAGCAACCTCACCACCCGTCAGCTCACCCTGATCGACGCCGTCGAACGCGAGGAGACCGCGCCCGACATCCTGGAGCGGCTCTACCGCATCGACCACATCGCCGTACGCCTCCAGCGCAACGCCGACAGCCTGATGCTGCTCGCCGGAATCCGGGAGACCGAGCTGGACGCCCGGCCGACGACGCTGGCCGACGTCATCCGCGCGGCGCTCGGCCAGATCGAGGGGTACCAGCGGGTGTCCCTGCGGTCCGAGACCGAGGTCACCGTCGCGCCCGACATCACCGGCGACCTCACGCTGATGCTGGCCGAGTTGCTGGAGAACGCGGTCTCGTTCTCCCCGTCCGACACCCCGGTCGAGGTCGTCGTCCGGCCCGGCACCGACATCACGGCGGACGGCGGCGCGCTGATCGAGGTCATCGACCACGGGCTCGGCCTGGCCGCGGACCGCCTCGAGGAGGAGAACGCCCGCCTGGTGCGGCGTGAGCGGCTCGACCTCGTACCGACCAAGGTGCTCGGCCTCTTCGTGGTCGGCAGCCTCGCCCGGCGCTGGGGCATCCGGGTCACGCTGAGCCGTACACCGGGCGGCGGGGTCACGGGCAGTGTGTGGGTGCCGTCGGCGCTGCTGGTGGCACCGGGGGCGGGGGAGGAGCCGGCGGTCGCGGCTTCGGAGTCGGCCTCGGGCAAGGGCACGGCAGGGGCCGGGCGGGAGCCCGAGCCCGCGCCTGCCGCCGCGCCTTCGCCCGTACGGGCCTCCGCCACCGCGCCCGAGCGGCGCCCGGCGGCGCCGGTGACGGAGTCGGGCCTGCCGCGGCGCGTCCCGGCGACGTCCCGTACGAACGCGGAGTCGGCCGGCGCCGCGAACGAGCCGAAGGCGGCGCACGAGCCGAACGCCGGGAAGGAGCCGTCGGCCGGGAAGGAGTGGTCCGCCGCGCACGAGCAGAACGCCGCTCCGGCCGCCGCCCCCGGCTCCCGCCCCCTCCGCCGCCGCGTCCGGGGCGCGACGCTCGACAAGACCACCTCACCGGCCGACCGGGCGATCCCGGCAACGCGCCGACCCGCCGACGCCGACGCGGTCCGTTCCGAACTCGACGAGTTCGAGGCGGCCGTGCGCAGGGCGGAGCGGGACAGCGCGGCCGCCACCCCGCCCGAAGCCATGCCATCGACACATCAGCGACCCCGGAAGGAGTCGGGCAGTGACCACGCCGACAGATAAGAGCGGTACCGCTGAGCGGGAAGCCACCGATCTGCGAGCCGCCGCGGCCGACTTCACCTGGCTGCTGGACCGGTTCGCCACCCAGACCGCCGGTGTCGTCGACGCCATCGCGGTGTCCTCCGACGGTCTGCTGATCGCCGTCTCCCAACTGCGGGAACAGGCCGACTCCGAGCGGCTCGCCGCGATCGTCTCCGGTGTCACCAGCCTCGCCGCCGGTGCCTCCGGCAACTACGGCCTCGGCGAGCTCAACAAGGTCATCATCGATCTCGAGGGCGGCCACGTACTGGTGTCGTCCATCGGCTGCGGTGCCGTGCTCGGCGTGGTGACCACGAAGGAGGCGAAGCTGGGCAACATCGCGTACGAGATGACCCTCTTCGCCAACCGGGCCGGGACCGCGCTCACTCCGCAGCTCGTCATGGAGCTGAAGAAGAGCGCCGGGTCCGTCGGCTGACGGGTCGCGCGGCGCATGGAGGAGGGGGGTCGAGATGGTCGCCGGTGAACCGGTACCGCACGAGGCGGCAGCGCACGAAGCGGCAGCGCGCGAAGCGGCAGGGCAGGAGGCGGAGGACGGCGCCGGGGCCGCCCCGGAGCCGCCCGAGCGGACCGAGCCCGAGGAGCCGCCGGAGCCGCCCGAGCCCGTCGGCCGCGCGTCCGCCGTCCGCCCGTTCCTGCTGACCGCGGGCCGGGTCTCCGGGAGCGGCGCCGCGCCACCGCTCCCGGTCGAGACCCAGATCGTGGCGACGCCGGACGGGCTGTCCGCCCTGCGGTCGCTCGCCTTCGAACGCCGCGACATCGTCGCCGCCTGCCGACGCCCCCAGTCGGTGGCGGAGCTGGCCGCCCGGCTGCACCTGCACCTCAACGTGGTCCGGGTCCTCGCGGAGGACCTGTGCGCCGCCGGACATCTGGCGGTCCACGTCCCGAACGCCGGGACCGTCCACGACATCTCCGTACTGCGAAGGGTTATCGATGGTCTCCGTGCCGTCCCCGACTCACGGGGCTCACTCCGCGACAGCGGTTGAACAACCGCCACTGCCGGTCAAGCTGGTCATCGCCGGTGGCTTCGGGGTCGGCAAGACCACGGCGGTGGGCGCGATCTCCGAGATCCGGCCGCTGACCACGGAGGCGTTGATCACGGAGGTCGCGGCGGGCGTGGACGACCTCACGCACACCCCCGGCAAGACCACCACCACGGTGGCCATGGACTTCGGCGTCATCACCATCGACCCGAAGCTGAAGCTGTATCTGTTCGGTACGCCGGGCCAGGACCGCTTCGGCTTCATGTGGGACGACGTGGTCGAGGGCGCCCTCGGCGGCCTGGTGATCGTGGACACCCGCCGCCTGGACGACTGTTACGCGGCGGTGGACTACTTCGAGCACAAGGACATCCCCTTCGCCGTCGCCATCAACGCCTTCGACGGCGAGGTCCAGCACGATCTGGACGAGGTCCGCTGGGCCCTGGACATCTCCGAGCACGTCCCGCTGATCGTCTTCGACGCCCGCGAGACGGGTTCGGTCCGCGACGCGCTCCTGGTCGTCCTCGACGTGGCCCTCTCCCGCGCCCAGTCCGCCGCCACCCCGGCCTGACGGGACGCGGCTGAACGGCCGACGACGCAGACCGGGATCACGGGCCAGGGGCCCTCGCCTCTCCCGCGCACCGCCCATGACCCGTCAATGGGTCGGCGGAAGCCCGAGGAAGTCGGCGAGTTGGTCGATCGTGTGGTCGAAGAACTCGTCGGTGGGGTCCACGCTGCCGACGAACTGACCGAACAGCTCGAAGCTGAGCATCCCGAACAACTGCGTCCACACCACGAGGCCGCGGTGGAGCGTCTCCGGCGGCAGATCCGGCGCGATCCGCTCGCCGTCCGGCGCGACCTGCTCGCCCAGCGCCCGCAACTGACCGGCCAGGCCCTCGGTCAGGGGCGGGCCTTCGAACGCGGGCGAGGGGTTCGTCTCCCGCAGGATCCTGATCAGGACCATCGGGACCCGCGCCGCCGAGGCGACCGTGTCCTGCGGGGCGGCGTACCCCGGGATCGGTGAACCGTAGATCAGGGCGTACTCATGCGGGTGGGCCCGTGCCCAGTCCCGGACCGCGTGACACGCCTTGCGCCAGCGCTCCCGCGGCGCGCCCCCCTCCGCGGCCTTCTCCGCCTGCTCGCCCACCGCGTCGTAGGCGTCGATGATCAAGGCGGTGAGCAGTTCGTCCCTGCTGGCGAAGTAGCGGTAGAGGGCCGATGACACCATGCCCAGCTCCCGGGCGACCGAGCGCAACGAGAGTTTCTGGGCGCCATCCACCGCGAGCTGACGCCGGGCCTCGTTCTTGATCTCCTGCGTGAGCGATCTTCAACGGCCTCGCCAAGCGCCTGACGAAGATCGGCATCGGCCTGGCCGGGAGCCAGAACCTGGCCGTCCGCGGCCGCAAGAGCGGCGAGTGGCGCACCACCCCGGTCAACCCGCTGACCCTGCGCGGCGAGCGCTACCTCGTCGCCCCGCGCGGCCACACCCAGTGGGTGCGCAACATGCGCGCGGCCGGCGGCGGCGAACTGCGGCGAGGCCGCAGGGTGGAGGCGTTCACCGCCGTCGAGGTGGAGGACGGCGCGAAGCCCGAGATCCTGCGGCTGTACCTGAAGAAGTGGGCGTGGGAGGTCGGCCGCTTCTTCGACGGTGTCGACGCGAAGTCGAGCGACGAGAAGCTGCTGGAGATCGCGCCCGGCTTCCCGGTGTTCCGGATCAGCGCGGAGGGATGACCCGTGGGTCGCGTGACCTGCCGACTACGGAACCACCAACCGCGCCAACCGCCATGACCGGCAGCCCCTTTGACTTCACCCATGAGTGATGAATAACTGTTCGCCGCACGTCGTACGGCTCTGGAGGCGCTCCGTGGGTGAAGCAGAAGTGGCGGACGAGACGAAACCGGAAGACGCGGAAGCGCGTTGCCCCCTGAAGGACTTGGGCGACTTCCCGTTCGCCACGGAGCACCCCCTCGAACCTCCGAAGGAGTGGGCCGCGCTACGAGCGGAGGGCTGCCCGATCCCGGAGCTGACGCTGCGTTCCACCGGCGCCCCGGTGCGGGTGCTGACGCGGTACGAGGATGTGCACGCGATGCTGTCCGATCCCCGCTTCCCTCGGGACGTGAGCGAGGCGGGGCCGGACGGCACCGGCACGGGCGAACGGCACCAGCGCTGGCGGCGCTTGGTGGGCCAGGCGCTCACCGCCAAGCGGGTCGCCGCGCTCCGCCCCCGGATCGTCGCCATCGGCCACGCCCTGGTGGACGCCATGGAAGCCGGGCCGATCCCCGCCGACCTCTGGGCGGGTTTCGCGTACCCGTTCCCGGTGCGGGTCGTCGGCGCCCTGCTGGGCGTACCGGAGGCGGACTGGGACCGCTTCGCGTACTGGTCGGGCGCCCTGTTCAGCGGGGACCGCTACGGCGAGCGGGAGACCCGCACGGCGCGCGAGGAGCTCGGAGCGTACCTGGGCGAGCACGTGGCCCGGAAGCGGAGCGCACCGGGTGACGACCTGCTCAGCAAGCTGATCGAGATCACCGACGCCGCCGATCCCCGCCCGCCCGAGGCGGTCCTGGTCCAGATCACGCGGGGCCTGATGCACGCCGGCCACGAGACGACGTCGAGCGTGATCGGGAAGCTGGTCCCGGTCCTGCTCGACGACCGTTCCCGCTGGCAGCGCCTGCTGGACGACCGCTCCCTGATCCGCCCGGCCGTCGAGGAGTTGCTGCGCTTCGACGTCAACCGTGGCCCTGGCATGCCGCGCTACCTGACGGAGGACGTCCAACTGGGCGGCGAGGTGATCCCCAAGGGCAGCACCACCGTGTCGGTCGTCGCCTCCGCCAACCGCGACGAGCGGATGTTCCCCGACCCCGACCACCTGGACCTGACCCGCACCCCCAACCGCCACCTCGCCTTCGGAGCCGGCGCCCACTCCTGCATAGGCCAGGCCCTGGCCCGCACCGAACTGCACGTCGCCCTCGACATCCTCCTGGACCGCCTGCCCAACCTCGCCCTGGCCGTCCCGTCCTCCGAGCTCGCGCGCCGCGCCGGAGTGCTCACGGACAGCTTCGAGCAGGTGCCGGTGGTGTGGTAGCCGTTGTCGCGAGGTTAGCGACCATCGGTCACGCCCAGGCTGCGGCGTACGCTCACGAGGGTTTGCACGCCGATGATGATCCACACGAAGTTCGAAGTGACCGATGGCCAGGCGCCGTTGGCGGCCGCCGATACGGCCAGCAGTGCGCCACCGAGCATGTTGATCGACTGGGATGCGCGCGAATCCGGTTCGATCCGCCGACGTGACACCAGGGCGTAGGCCGTGGCGGTGCACAAGGCACCGATCCACCCGGCCGCCGTGGCGACCGGGGGCAGCAACTCCTCCATACCGCCATGGTGGCGGCCGCGACGATACACATCAATCGAAGTCTTCTTCCCCCCGCATTAAGCTGAACTGAATGGATATCGACGCACGCAAACTGGCCGTGCTGCTGGCCGTCCACCGGGCCGGAGGGGTGCTGGCGGCGGCGGACGTCCTGCATCTGACACCGTCGGCCGTTTCCCAGCAGATCGCCCGCCTGGAGGACGCGGTCGGCGTCACCGTTCTGGATCGTCAGCCCCGCGGAGCCGTCCTCACACAGGCGGGTCGGGTTCTCGCCGAAGCCGCGGAACGCATCGAGTCCGAGTTGACCGACGCCCGCAAAGCGCTGGCGGCACTCCAGGGGGAGGTGACGGGCACGGTCGTCATCGGCGCCTTCAAGACGGTGATCCGCATGCTGCTCGTACCGCTGGTGCACCGGCTGCGCGAACAGTTCCCCGGTCTGGAACTGCTGATCCGGGAGATGGACGTCGAGAAGGCCCAGCAGGAGCTGCGCTCGGGGGCGGTCGATCTGCTCATTTTGGAGGCCGAGAGCCCCATCGGACACCGGGCCGCGCGCGGCACCCGCGATGTGCCGGTGCTCGAGGAACCGTGGGTGGTGGTCATGCCCGCGGCGACGCCGGTCCCGGTCAGTACGGCGGACCTGGAGCACCTCACCTGGCTCGGGGTCGACCCGGACGCGGCCGCCCACAGCGCCACCGAACAGGCCCGGCGCGGGCTGAAGGCCACGCCCCCGGTCCACAGCTACTACGACTACGACGTCGCGCTCTCGCTGGTGTCGGGAGGTCTGGGCATCGCGATCGTGCCCGCCTTGGCCGTGCTGGGTGTACTGCCCGACGGCGTAAAGGCGGTATCCCTGCCCGGCCTGGGGACCCGCCGCCTGATCGCCCGGCACCGCACCACCCGCTCCGAGCCCCGCAAGGAAGTCCTCACCGTCCTCGACGCCATCATCGCGTCCGCCGCCGAGCTCGACACCAACGTGTAGTCAGCCGCCGAAGGACCACAGAAGGGCGGTGATGCCGCCGAACCCAACGGCACCGAGGGCGGCTCCGACAACGGCGATCCACAGGCGCCCGACCCCGCGGCGAGCGTGGTGCACACCCATGGCCCCGAGAGCGATGGCGAGCGCCCCGGCGATGATCGTCCACGGAAGGGCGACGAGCACGAGCGAGGGCACCCATGCGCCCACGGCGGAGAACACGCCGAGAACAAGCGCGGTGGGGCCCAGCGCGACGGCGGGCGAGTCACTTTGGCCGGACACGGTCGACTCGGACATGACCTGCTCCCCTGTGGGATGGGTTCCCGTTCGGTACTGATCGTACCGCCGGGGTGCGACCGACCGATGGGGGCCGGTGTCCGGCGGGGGGCGTCCGCCTGGACCAGCTGCGCCCTCGGCCGCGGACGTGCCGCTCAGTTTCCACTGGACGGCCCAGAAGCCGCCCCCGACGCGGAGCGAGACGAGACCGAATGCTTGGGTCAGGGCTGCGGCTCCCGTACGACGTCGGCGATGACGGTGGTGACCATCTTGCGGACGGCCCCGGCGTTCGGCGGCGCGGCCCCGCGGTCCGCGAAGAGCAGGTGTCCGGCCCCGATCACCGTGGGGGCGAGCGCGTCGATGTCGGCGTCGGCCGCGATGCGTCCCCGGTCCCGCTCGGCGGTGAGGTAGGAGGCGATCACGGCCGTGGCTTCCGTCAGGAGCGGCACGCCGGCCGGCGTGGTCTCGCGGAGCCGGGCGCGGAGCTCGTCCCGTGAGGTGACGAGGCTGACGACGGCCACGGCGACCGACTCGAACAGGGTCGTCAGGGCGTCGGCGAGGTGGTCGGCGACGGTGCCGGTCCCGGCGGAGTCGCGCAGGGCGGCGGACTGGTGGTCGAGCCGGGCGATGCGATCCCGTACCAGCTCGGCGAGGAAGGCGTCGAAGTCGGCGAAGTGCCGGTGCAGGACGCCCTTCGCGCAGCCCGCCTCCGTGGTGACCGCCCGGCTGGTCAGCGCGCTCGGCCCGTCCCGGAGCAGGACTCGCTCGGCGGCCTGGAACAACTGCTCGCGTACGTCACGCATGGCCACCCCTGTCGGCACCGTGCGTCCCTCCTCACCTGGCTTGTGGGCCCGTCCGGTTGACGAGTGGGCAAGTGCCCACTCATAGTGGGCGCATGCCCACTTTACCGTTCTCCGGGGATGAGCCCCATCAACATCGGCAGATGGCCGAGTCGTTCGGCGCGGATGCCGAACGCTACGACCAGGCCCGGCCCCGCTACCCCCGGGCCATGGTGGACCGGATCGCCACCGGCAGCCCCGGCTCCGACGTCCCCGACGTCCCCGACGTTCTCGACGTCCCCGACGTTCTCGACGTCCCCGACGTTCTCGACGTCCCCGACGTTCTCGATGTCGGCTGTGGCACCGGTATCGCGGCCCGGCAGTTCCAGCAGGCCGGCCGCACGGTGCTCGGTGTCGAGCCGGACGCGCGGATGGCCGACGTGGCGCGGCGGCTCGGGACGGAGGTCGAGGTTGCGACGTTCGAAGCCTGGGACCCGGCCGGTCGGCACTTCGATGCCGTGATCGCGGGCCAGGCGTGGCACTGGATCGACCCGGTCGCGGGGGCGGCCAAAGCCGCCCAGGTGCTGCGTCCCGGCGCCCGGCTGGCCGCGTTCTGGAACGTGTTCCGGCTCCCGCCCGAGCTGGCGGAAGCCGTCGCCGCGATCTGCCGACGGGTGATGCCCGACGCGCCGTTCGACTTCCGGGCGGTGACGCGGGGTGGCCGGGACGCGTATCGGCCGATCCTCACCAAGACCGCCGACGGGATACGGGCGGCGGGCGCGTTCGGCGAACCGGAACAGTGGCGGTGCGACTGGGAGTGGACCTACACCCGGGACGCCTGGCTGGAGCAGATCCCCACCCAGGGCGCCTTCACCCGGCTCCCTCCGGCCGAGCTGGCGGAGGTGCTGGAGGGCGTTGGCGTGGCCATCGACGCGATGGGCGGCAGCTTCACGATGCCGTACGAGACGGTGGTGATCACCGCGACCCGAACCGCCCCCGCCTGACCCCGCGATCCGGTTTCGCGACCTTGGCCTCGGGCTGCCCACCGAGCACTTACGAGCGCGGGTGGGCCGTCAGCCCGTCGGCGACGGATATTCCCGCTCCTGGGGCTGCGGCAGCTTCTCAGGCGCGGATTGTGCCAGGGAGCCGCTCGCGTCCTGCCCGCAGGTGGCCTGAAGGAAGAGACCGCGGACGCCGGCAGCCAGCGTCCAGACCAGGAGAGGAAATGCCGCGACTCGCTCCATACCTCCCATGCCCAGTCCCAGGTAGCGGTGGGAAAGGAAGAGCCCGAAGGCCGTGATCGCGGTGATTCCCAGCAGGCCGGCGGCCCAGCGCAGGGGACGCGCGATGTCGTTCGACAAGCCGGCTCCCGCCAGCAGAAGGCCGACGTTGCCCGCTCCCATGATGAGTAAGGCACCCAGCACGTGCTGGTTCTCGTGGACGTCCGCAGGCGCCAGCCCGGCGAGTACCCATCCCAGACCGGCACCGGCCAGGAGAAACCGCGCCACGTTGGCGGTCGCGCCTCGGCGCCACAGGGGACCGGTCAGAACGGCGCCGACAACGAGGAGCGTTCCCAGGACGATGAACGAGACGTTCATCAGGTCGTGTTCGGGAGAACAGATATACCGTGGCTCGGGTTCCCGCTGCATGGCGCAGTGAGCGTTGCCCAAGTCACTGATGTTGTTCCGCGCCCAACCGTACGGTCTCACCCAGGCTGACTCCACGATCGCGTGGAACACGAAGAACTGCACCACGCCCGCGATCCATGCGGAATATCCGACCCGAGCCTTCACCTGTCCACCTTCTGCCGCGCGATGTCCGTACGAGCCAGCGGATCACGCGGCTGTGGCCTCAGGCGCTCCGGCGAGCCCCCGAAGTGGGGTGGGGCAAACCCTACGAATGGGCGCCTCCCGTGACTTCGCGGAAGGGTGACCGGCGCATCGAACAACCCCACCCTCTGCTCACGGACTTTCTCCGACCTGCTCGCCGCGAGACCTCGGCCCGGACGTCTCGGCATGCACCGGGCCAAGCTGCGGTCGCTTGGCGGTGCGGCCGTCGCCGGAGGATCGGCCACGGAGACGGCGGGTGAGCCAGGGGCCGAGGAAGGCGGCGGTCCAGCGGAGTTCGTCGGTGGCGGCGCGCCAGCCGGTGGGTGCGGGCGTCGCCGGTGGCGGCAGGGGGTGGCTCCAGGTGTCGTCCGCGCCCGGGAGGTTGAGGGCGTGGGCCAAGGCGGCGGCGATGCGCTGGTGGCCGAGGGGACTGGCGTGGAGGCGGTCACGGCTCCACAGCCGGGGGTCGGTGACGACGGGGTGGTGGCCGGTTTCGGCGACGGTGACGCCGTGGCGTCGGGCGGCTTCGCGGATACGCCGGTTCAGGGCGATGACGCGCGGGGTGAGGGGACGCGCCAAGGGGCTGATGCGGGCGGGGTCGGGGAAGGTGAGCGTGGCGACGCGGGCGCCTTGCGCGGTGAGCGCGGCGAACATCGCCTCCAGGTGGTGGGCGACGTGGTCGGCGTCGAAGCGGGGGCGGAGGAAGTCGTTGACACCGGCGACGACGGTGGCCAGGTCGGGGCGGAGGGCCAGGGCGGGGGCGAGCTGTTCCGCGTGGACCTGCGCGGCGAGGCGGCCCCGTACGGCGAGATTGGCGTAGGAGAGGCCGGGGTTGGCGTGGGTGAGGTGTTCGGCGAGGCGGTCGGCGAACCCGCGCAGCCCCGTGACGTCGTCGCCGTCGCCCAGGCCCTCGGTCTGGCTGTCGCCCAGCGCGACGTAGCGGCTGTACGCCGCGTCAGTGTCGGGCACGGCTGTGCTGCCTCTCTCGCAGGATCGTGATCGTGCGCTCGCACCAGTCGCGGTTGCCCTGTTCGAGCGCCAGGCCGCGCAGGCATGTCAGGTACGGGCCGATGCGGCGGCCGTGGCGCAGGAACTCCTCCTCCGTACGGTCACCGCGCATCTTGCGCAGCAGCTTGCCGAAGAGCTGGATCTTGGCCTCGGCGAAGGCGGCACGCTCGGTGAGCTGGGCGATCAGGGTCTCCTTGTCGACGTGGTCGGCGGCCTGGACCTTGACCAGCAGGTCGTCACGGATGAAGGAGGGCTTGGCGAACGCCGCCGTGAACTCCTCCAGCTCCGCGAGACCGGCATCGGTCACATGGAACAGGCGCTTGGTGGGGCGGGTCTCCTGGACCACCGCCCGGCCCGCGATGAGCCCGTCCTTCTCCAGGCGGGTCAGCTCGGCGTAGAGCTGCTGCGGCTGGGCGTGCCAGAAGTTCGCCACGCCGATGTCGAACGCCTTGGTGAGCTGGTATCCGCTGAGCTCCCCCTCGAGCAGTGCCGCCAGTACGGCGTGCCGTAGGGCCATCGGATCGCCTCCTTCATGCCTCCGTGCCTCTGTCGCCGGACACGCGACCATGATAGTCATGAAAATGACTACTCACATCCATGACCATGAAAGTAGGCGGGTGTGCAATGACCACTGCCGACCGTTTCCGTGCCGCCATCCACAACCGGGACCTCGCGGCCCTGGACGACCTGTTCACCGAGGACATCCGCTTCTACAGCCCCGTCAAGTTCACCCCCTTCGAGGGCAAGCCGATGGTGCTGGGCCTCTTCGGGGTCCTGCTGCGCACGTTCCAGGACTTCCGCTACATCGGCGACTACACCGGCACCGCGCAGACCAGCACCGACGGCACGTCCGCCGAGTCGGCGGTGCTGCTCTTTCGCACCAGGGTGGGCGACAAGGAGATCCACGGCATCGACCTGCTGCACTTCGCCGACGACGGCCGCATCAAGGAGTTCACCGTCATGGTCCGCCCCCAGTCCGCCGTCCACGCCCTCGGCGAAGCGGTCCTCGCCGGTCTGGTCGAAGACGGCCTCGCACCGGCACCGACGCCCTCCGGCCCGTAGCAGCGCATCTGCCCGTCGTCACAGGCCCCTGAGATCGGCGCCCCTGAGATCGGCGGGCCTCTTGCTCATGACCTCGGGGCTGCCCGCTGTTCCCATTTCGGTACCCAGACGTCGGTATCGGGCGATTCGGTTCGTCTGGAGTCGAGGTAGCGGCGGAGTTCGATGAGCGCGGGATGGGGGTTGTCGTCGCGCCAGATCAGTGACATCGGGTAGACCGGTGCCGGGTCACGTACCGGTATGCGCCGCAGGTCATAGCTGTCCGGCCACAGATACCGCGAGCCTTCGCCGACCAGGGTCGCCAGGTCCGAAGAGTCGGCGATCTCAGCCAGCAGTGCCTCGTTCCCGAAGACGGGTCCTACCACGTCGATCGTGATGCCGAAGGCGGTGGCGAGTTCGTCGTAGTAGACGGCCACCTCGCCGCGGGCGTCCAGGCCGGGCATCCAGATGCGGTGTCCGGCGAGTTGCCCTGGCGCGATGGCACGGGCGTTGGCGAGCGGGTGGCGCGGTCCGATGAGCAACTGGTGCGGCTCGTCGATCACTCGGGCGGTCCTGATCGCCTCTGGTAGGTGCTGCCGCGGGGGAACCGCGTGGAAAGTGGCGTCGATCGTCCCCGCTTCGACGGCGGCGATCGCGCCATCGATGTCAGCGTCCAGGGTCAGGACATCCAGTTCGATCTCGGGACGCATGCGGTAGAAGTCCTGGACGAGCCCCGCTGTCACGATCCGCCGGTTGACGACATCGATGCGCAGCGCGCGCCGGCCAGGACGGACGGACGCGTCGGCCCGCTCTGCCACCCGGAGAAGTTCACGGGCGTGGGGCAGGAATGCCTGGCCGTCGATGGTGAGCCGGGCGCCGCGGGCGGTGCGGGTGAACAGCCGCACATCCAGGTCCCTCTCCAACGCGGCGATGCGCTTGGAGACGGCCTGCTGGGTGATCGACAGGTCCGCGGCGGCTTCTTGGAACTGGCCCGCTTCCGCGACGGTGACGAAGGTACGTACGGCTTCGAGATCCACGCCGGTCCACCTTAGTGAACAACGGATGGTTGTGACTCGCTGACCGGGTAGTTGTTTGACCTGCTGCTGCGCTGCTCGCTTAGCTCTCACCGGTCAACGTCGGACTGTGCGGGTGGGACATCGAGGGGCGCGCTGAGCATGGTGGGCAGGAGACCGTTGGGCCGGCAGTTCGGCTGGCTGTGGGCGGCATACGCGGTGAGTGCCTATGGGTCCGGACTGGGGTTCGGGGCATTCCCGCTGATCGCCGTGTTGGCGTTGCACGCCGGCCCCGCCGAGGTGTCCGCACTGTCCGCGGTGGGGCCCGCGGTGGGCGTGCTGATCGCGGTGCCACTCGCGCCGTGGGTGGAGTTTCGGCGCAAGCGCCCGGTCATGATCGCGATGGACCTGACCCGGTTCGCGGCCATGGCGACGATCCCGGTCGCCTACGCCTTCGGTTGGCTCGGTTTCGTCCAGTTGCTCGTGGTCTCGGCCGTGGTCGCCGCAGCCAAGATCGCCTTCAACGCGGCCGGCGGCGCCTACCTCAAGGGCCTCGTCCGGCCGGATGACCTGCTCGTGGCCAACGCGCGGTTCGAGTCCACGAACTGGAGCTCCATCGCGGTCGGGCCACCGCTGGGCGGGGCGGCGATCGGCCTGTTCGGGCCGGTCACCACCGTGGTGGCCGACGCGCTCAGCTACCTGCTCTCCGCGCTGGGCATCACCGCGATGCGCGGCCGGGAAGAAGCGCCGCGGACAACCGGCAAAAGCCCGGCCCGGGCGGGCGCGTTGTTCGACGGCTGGCGACACATCATGGGCCACCCCGGCTTGCGGGCGCTCTACCTCAACAACATGCTCGTCGCCGGTCTGATCATGGCCACCGAGCCGCTGCTGGCCGTACTCCTCCTCCGCCAGCTCGGTTTCCCGCCCTGGCAGTACGGCCTCGCCTTCGCCGCCCCCTGTCTCGGCGGACTCATCGGCTCCCGGCTGGCCCCCCGTGTGGTGGCCCGCTACGGCCGGCACGCGGTCTTCCGGACCGTCGGCACCCTGCGCGCCATCTGGCTGATCGGCCTGGCCTTCGTCCGTCCCGGCGTCGTCGGCCTCGTCACCGTGATAGCCGTCGAGCTGGCGATCATCATCAACATGAGCCTGTACACCCCGGTACTCGCCACCTACCGGCTCGAACACACGCCCAAGCACCTCGTCGCCCGCACCCTGTCGGCCTGGTCGATCGGCCAGCAGGCGTCCATCGCCGTCCTCACCGCGCTCGGCGGGCTGCTCGCCGACGTCACCGGCCCACGCACCGCTCTCACGGTCGCGGGACTGCTCATCCTGGCCACTCCGCTCCTGCTTCCCCGACATGACCACGTCGCGTCCGAGCCGGAACCCGTCGGCAGCCCCTCCTGACGACCAGCCCCTCCTGACGGCCAGCGACTACGAGCCGTGGTCGACAGGGCGAACGTTGCCTGGCGCGGCACTGGCTGGTGAGTGGAGGGCTGTCGCACCGTGGCTGCCGCCCAGCGCGCCCAGTGTGGTTCGCACCAGCAGATTGATCTTCGCCTCGGTCTCATCCGCGGCGGCCGAGGAGGCCAGGGTCGGAGAGTCCGTGGGCAGTTCGTGGACCTCGTGCAGAAGGGCCAGGTAGACCTGGCGGCACCAGGCCGGGTCGGCCGCGGTGATTGCCCCTGTGTCTCTCAGGCGGGCGAAGAGCAGGTCGAGGCCGTCGAGCACGGCCGGAGTGAGGGCCGCGGTCAGCTGGACGGCGAAGCGGTGGCAGAGCTTGAGATCGAAGACGATCTCCGTGAGACGGTGCAGCGCGACGAGGGGCGGTGCGGTCTTCACCCGTGCTTCGGCCAGCCCGCCCAGGTAGCGCTGACTGAGCTGTTCGGCCAGGGCGTCCAGCAGTGCCGTACGGGAGGCGAAGCGGCGGTGGACGGTGGCGCGGGCGAGTCCCGCGGCGTCCGCGATCCGCTCCAGGGGCGCGGTGGTGTCCGCGGCCAGCACGGTTTCCGCTGCTTCCAGGATGCGGGCCGTACTGCGTTCGGCGTCCGCCCGGATCCGCCGGGGAGAGCTGTTCTCGCCCATGCCACCTCCTCTGCCTCTGTCCTCGGAGTCACCCTATCCCCGGCAACAGTAAATGAGACATCCATGACGCAATTATTGACATAACTGCGATAGTGTTGTTTCAGTTAGTGCCTGCTTGAGCCTTCCCATCACATGGAGCACGTCATGGATCTTCAGCTCACGGGCAAGCGCGTTCTCGTCACCGGGGCGAGCCGGGGCATCGGCCTCGCGATCGTTCAGGCATTCCAGCGGGAAGGGGCCTTGGTGACCGCGACGGCGCGACGTAGCACGCCCGAGCTCGAGGCCACCGGAGCCGCTTTCGTCCCCGCCGACCTCGCCACGGCCGACGGTCCGCGGCACCTGGTCGACGCCGTCCTGGCCGTCGATCCCAGGATTGATGTCCTGGTCAACAACGCCGGCGGCGGCGAAATGCCGCAGGAGGGGTTCGGCGATCCGCTCAACGGCGGGGACGAGGTCTGGGCATACGGGTTCGCCCTCAATTTCGAGTCGGCCGTTCGGACCACCCGCGCGGCCCTGCCCTCGCTTCTCGAGGCCAGGGGCGCCGTGGTCAACATCAGCTCCGACAGCGCCCGTCGACCGGGGACCGAGCCGCTGCCCTACTCTGTTGCCAAAGCGGCCCTCAACGCCTTCACCCGGCAGCTGGCCGAGCGCATGGCACCCGCCGGAGTGCGCATCAACGCGGTGTCGCCATCAGCGACGCGCACACCCCAGATAACGGCTGAGGACGGATACGTCGCACGAGTGGCGGACAACGTGGGCGTCGACCACGAAACGCTGGTGGCAGCCCTGCCGAAGGAGACCGGGATGCTTACCGAGACCCTGATCGATCCCGCCGAGATTGCCCGGGCGGTGCTGCTGCTCGCCTCCCCGACCATGCCGAATGCGATCGGCGTGAACCTGTCGGTCGATGCGGGGTCCACCAAGATCGTCTGAACGAGCCCCTCGGCCCCGCCGGCGCACTCGACCAGGACGGAGCACGTCTCAGTGGTCCGTTCCACCCACCCGAGACAGGCATCCGAGCCCGTCGACGATCGGCACCGCCGACACCTCGGGATTCTTCCACGGGCGATGTTTCATGGCCGCGAGCGTGGCCGTGCGCTGTGTGTGGGGGGGGCTCATGTTCCCGGCCGACCGGGCCTCAGTCCTTCAAGATGCCGGCGGAGCGGGCGGAGTCGAGCCACAGCGGGAATTCATGGAGTAGCTGATCGTAGAGGGCGGCGTCGGAGAGGGTCTTCGGTGTCGGTCCCGCGGCGAAGAAGCCGGCGTTGTCGACGACGCGCCGGTTCGGGACCGGCAGGTCGTCGAGTCTGTGCAGGAAGCGGAATTCGTCGTCGCCGAACCCGATGAACTGCCAGAAGATGGGCAGCCTCGAGGCCGTGCACAGTACATGCTCTGCCGCCGCCTTCGACGTGGGGGAGCCGTCGGTCTGGAAGACCACGAACGCCGGATGGTCGGCCCCGGACGCCTGGTAGTGGTCGATGACGGCCTGCATGGCGACGTGGTAGTTGGTGCGGCCCATGTGGCCCATCGAGTCGTGCAGGGGGTTGATCCGGTCTTGGTAGGCGTCGAGGCCGATCTCGGCGGTTCCGTCGATGTCCGTGGAGAAGAAGACGACCGGCACGACACCGTCGTCATCGAGGTTCGCCGCCTGCGACGTGGGCGTGATCGGGGTCGTATTCCCAGCGCCAGTCGGCGCTCACCGCGGCGGGAGGCCGAGCGCGGCGTATGCGTCGTCCAGGATCTTGCCGAGAGCGGATGCGGCGCGGCGGGCCTGCGTCGCGTCACCGACCTCGGCGGTGTCCTCCCAGTGACGGAACTCCTTCGCGATATTCGGCTGCCGCTGGATGTGGATGTAGACGGCCCACTGGGCGATGAACCGCTGGAGGGGAGCGAGATCGGAAGCCTGGCGGGACTGATCGGCGGCCTGATCCAACTCCCGTGTGAAGGCGGGCAGGGCGGCGGGCACGATCTGCGCGACGGCCTGGCGGAGGGCCGTGACGGTGGCAGGCGGCTGAGGGATGAGTGGCTGCCCGGCGCTGGAGGTGGTCATTGCTGCTCCCATGGGCGTGATTCTGATCCCTGGGAGCAGCGTATCGAGTCCAAGCTCGATCACATCGCCCGAATGAGTGAGGCGGAGGCCTCAGCTTCCAGCGGGGGCGATGCCCGTAGGGCAGGAGCCGCCCCCGGACGGGTCACTTAGCTTGACGCCCGTGCCGCCGATGCCGCAGTAGCCGGCGGGGTTCTTGTCCAGGTACTGCTGGTGATACTCCTGTCTCTCGGGCAATATTAGCCTGGGACGACTACAGGGGGCGGTATGACCAACGACTCTCAGTTAGTGCCGGTGGTGGCCTACGCGCGGATCTCCGCAGATCTGGCCAGGGACGGGCACGGAGTCGAAGATCAGCACAGGGTGAACGACGAGACGGCTGCAACACTGGGCCTGAAGATCGTTCACTACTACACGGACAACGACCTTTCAGCGGCCAAAGCCGATCTTGTGCGGCCCGACTTCGAGGCCATGCTGAGGGCGCTCAAGGCCGGACGCCTCCCGGATGCCC
Organism: Streptomyces yongxingensis; assembly: GCF_055597465.1. Lineage (NCBI taxonomy): Bacteria > Bacillati > Actinomycetota > Actinomycetes > Kitasatosporales > Streptomycetaceae > Streptomyces > Streptomyces yongxingensis. The sequence continues at coordinate 4,529,481 of NZ_CM145717.1, read as the reverse complement.
AGCCGGTGCGTGGCGCGATCGTCGTTGCGGATGATCGATTGGTGCGGCGCGTCGGTGACTATGAGCGCTTCGTGGATGCCCTGACCTATGAAGACGGGCGGGTGTACGCGGACGCCAAGGGGCTGAAGGATCTCTACAACGAAGACGTTGAGTCCATGGGGCTGTTCGGTGTTGTCATCGCGAAGGCGGAAGTGCGCAAGATCAAGCGGCGCACCCGTCGCTCGCATCGGCGGCGGGCGGAGGAGGGAATCCCTGTCGGGGGGAAACGGCCGTTCGGGTGGAAGGACGACAAGCTAACGCTTGAGCCAGATGAGGCCGCGCTTTTGGCCGAAGCTGCGCAGGACGTGATCGCGGGAAAATCCTTGCACTCCATTCAGCTTCGATGGAATGACGCGGGGGTGCGGACGGTCCATGGCAACGAATGGCGAAGCCGGTCGCTCAAGCTAGCGCTGTGGAATCCTCGGCTGTGCGGCTGGCGCAAGCACAACGGGGAGTTGGTGCGAGATGCCAACGGCCTCCCCGTTGTCGGAAAATGGGAGCCCATTATTACGCCGAAGGAATGGATGGCCATCGACGCTCTCTTTTCGGCGCGGATTGGGCCTAACATCAAAGCGGACGGTACGGTCGCGGACTACCGCACTCCCTCGTACCTCCTCACTGGGATTCTTCGATGCGGGAAGCCGAAAGGGGACGGGCAGATCTGTAACGCCCCTTTGCGGGTGAGTGCCAGGCCGGATCTCTCAGGCGGATACGTTTACCAGTGCCAGAGCCGGTCCATGGGTGGCTGTGGTGGAAGTGCCCGGAACGGCGCCAAGGTCGACGAGTACATCACGGAAGCGGTCCTGGCGAAGCTGGAGGAGCGTACTGCGGCCAAGACCCAGCTAGATGCCGAGTGGGGTGGGCAGGAGGAGCTTGATCGCCTCATGGTCAAGCAGCGGAAGATGTTGCAGGCTTGGCAGGAAGACCAGATCTCGGATGAGCTGTTCTTCCCGGAGAACCACAAGATGGAGTCCCGGATCAAGGTACTTCGCAAGGAGCGGACGCAGCACGCCTTGCGGGTTCAGCGTGCTTCAGTGGTCACAGAGGACGTCCGGGAGCAGTGGTATTCGGGAAAGCTCGACATGGCCCAGAAGCGTGCCCTCATCCGCGAAGCACTGCATGCTGTGATCGTTCTTCCAGTCGGCGGAGGGGGTAGGCGCCCATTTAACCCTGACCTCCTCGTTCCCAAGTGGACGGAAAGCTAGACTCAATACGGCGAAGAGGGGCGCGGCGGTTGCGCCCCTCTTTGGTGTTCGCTGCGATTATCCTTGTGTATGTTTCCTTCTCGATTTATGATCTCGTCGATCGTCTTCCACGAGATCAACACCGATTATCCTGGAAATGCGACGCCACCGTTCTTCGCTCCAAGCGGGAGCGTTGGCCGCTTGCTTTCGTCCCCATTCGCGGGCGCTGATATGGGTCATGTGTCGCACCCCTGCTGCCCATGGAGGCTATGCGCTATTTCCTCGCTTGCTATTTCTTGGTTCCGGGCGAGGTCTTCGGCGATTCCAGCGGCGATGAGGGCGGCGCCGGGGGTGTGGCCGGAACCGACGTAGCGCCAAGCTGCTTCCGTGACCGTGTGTTCCTTTGCTGTCTCGGCAACGGTGCGCTGATGCTCGGCCCGTTCGGCGCGTAGTGCGGCGTAGGTGGTGGAGTAGCGCCGGGACTTGGTGAGGATGTGTCCCTGGTAGCCGAGTGTGTGAGCCCACGCGCGCAGCCGCAGGTTTTCCAGTTCCGGCAGGCTGCCCAGGCGCCAGCAGGTGCCCATCAGAGCCCGTACATGGCCGGACACCCGAGCCGTACGGATGTCCTCCGGACCGCTCACCTGGTGGTCGAGTCCGGCAGCGGTGTCGGCGGCGCCTTTGGTGACGTACTTGGCCACGTAGGCTGCCACCGCGTCATCGGACACCCCGGCGCCGTCACCGAACGAGCGGATCGGCCGGACGTCGAGTTGTGCACCCCAGCCGAGGGCTTCCGCCCCGTAGGCGGCCGACTCGGGGACCCGGACGGTCACGGAAGCGGCAGCGGCGCGTACGGCGTCGGCGAGCAACTCCGCAGTGGCCCAAGAGGGCGGGGCCGCGCCGGGACCGGAGGGGCCGTCCAGGCGCACCACGGCATGGAAGTGGATGGCCGCGCGCTGTTGGTACTCGGCGACCTTCGCGAACGACACCATCAGGTGAGCACCTAGCCGGGACCGGGGGATGCCAGCCGCTGAGGCGAGGTGGCGACGTACGGCGGTGGTGAAGCGGTCCCACAGCCGCCCGGCGTGCGCGTGCCATAGGACGTGACCGGGGTAGTCGTAGCAGGCCGGACAGACCGGCTGGCCTGTTAGCGGATCGCCTTCGCTGTGGGTGAGAGAACAGCTCAGCGGTGTTCCGTGTGCGCACCGTGGGCGGTCCCGCCGGGGTCGGCAAGGGGAGTCGTCGTCGGCGATGCGGTGCACAGGGCCGAAACCGGGGGCGGTCAGGGTGACGAACAGCCGGGGCCGATCGCGCACCGCCTCGGGCACGGTCTTGCCGCCGGTCAGGCCGGAGCGTACGAGGTGGAAGGTGTCTCCGGCGTGCAGTCGTGAGCAGGGAGCGCAGATGGTGGCACGCCGGTTACGGCACCGTACGGCCAGCCGTTCGCCGGGTTCGTCGGCGGTGGAGTAGGCGGAGAGCACTTCGCCCGTGTGGGCGTCACGGGTGATTGTTGAGCCGGACAGGTAGATCGGGTGGGCGCAGCCGCCGATGGCTTTGATCTGTTCCAGCCAGCGGGTGAAGCCCGGATCTTGGGCGAGGCGGACGGTGTCCCTGTCAGCTTCGGAGAGCAGACGCAGACGCCTTTCGCGCACCAGCTCGGCCGAGCGGTCAGCACAGGCGGTCGACAGGGATCGGGTGAAGTGGACGCGCGAAGCGTCGGACAAGTGTCACCTTCCAGGGGAGCGAGAGCAATCGGACCGGAGGACAACCCCGCAGGGCGTGTCCCTCCTGGCTGTTCCTGACATCGCGTCAGGTGGACTTCGATCGCTTTGGCTGACCTAGTCAGCCGATGCTCCTCTGGGCTGTTGGTTGACCCTCGTTGGGCCGTCACTGGTGCCTATATATTCCCAGGCGTCCGCACCCATGGGCCAGCGAATATTCGCCTCTCAGCCCTGCTGGCCTGACCGGCCCAGGCCCCGGAAGGCGGTGCAGTGCGCACGGTCAGCCGACCGCCCCGGCGCCCTTCATGCCGCAGCGCCCGATGACCGAATGGATGTGGCGGAAACCGTCTTCACTTACTCAAGGGCGCGCCTGCGGCGCGCCGGGCGGTCTGGCCGCCCCGGCGGGCTGCGGCCTGGCGGCCGGTCCCGCCGGGCACCCACCGCCCGTATTGCCAGCGCACCTTGAGGAGTGCGGACACGCGCATCCGCTTGTCGGGGCTGGTGCGTTGTGGCTGGTGGCCGACGGCCTCCGAGGCTTTAGACAGCCACCACGGGGCGAGCCTCGAAGAACAGGGGGCCAATCGGTCGCAAACGCGGGCAGGATCACAGGCCCGCCCGATTCGCCGGGCCAGCGTAAGGCCCCCTGTTCTCTCGCCCCGTGGCAGCTCCCGTCCAAAGCCTCTACGGCCGGCGGCGTGCCCACGGCGCACCGACCGGGCACCGCGCCTCACTCCTCGGGTTCGGGCAGCCGCTTGCCTCTGCTCTCGGCCACCCGCAGGGCATCGCGCAGCGCCTCGCAGAGACGGTTTCCAAGGAACCGTAATTCCCCGGCGCTCACCTTCTTTTCGTTCAGCATCTCCCGTCCGATAGCGAGGAGTTCCGTTCCTGTGCGTAGCTGTACGTCCTCCATCTCGTCCGCGACCTGCGAGACGTAACCGTGGTGATCGGTGACGAGATAGCACGGCTTGCCACTCGGATCGGACCAGGGGAGAAGTCGGGGGCGTGTGCTCATCGGTTCACCACATCTGGCCCGGTACAGCGATGTGCGAACAACCACGACTGTTCGACCCGACCGGCGATACGCTCTCTCATGTTGGCGCTCCTCGCAGCGTTGACCACGCCCCCGGACCGTTCGCCCGGTCGCGGGGGTACACCTAGGCAACCCCTGTGGCACTTCAGCGGGTAGCGCCTGTAGGGGTGTTGAAAGGTGTTGGTTCCGCATTCGTTCATGACCGAAGGCCGTGAATCATGAAAACGCCGAACGAAAAGCTGTCCGATGGGCTGGACCGATCCGGAATGAGCCAAGGCGAGTTAGCCCGACGAACAAGAGTTCAAGCCAAGCAATGGGGACAGCCACATATTGCCCCGGATGCCACGAGCGTTCGACGCTGGCTGACCGGGGAACAACCCCGACCCCCGGTACCCGACATCCTGGCGGATGTGTTCTCAGCGGCCATGGGCTACCGAGTCACGACCTACGATCTGGGGCTCGGCGACAGCGCGACGGCGGACAGAGGGCTTGTGTACAGCCCTTCCTTCCTGGCTACCGTGGAAGCTGTTGCCGACTTGGGGAGGGCCGACGTGGACCGTCGTAAGTTCTTGGCCTCAGCACCGTTCGCCGCCGTGGCGGGTATCGGACCAAGCCGGGACTGGCTGTTGAGCACGCTCGATCAGCAGCCCAAGCCCGGACCCCGGGTGAGGCTGGAGGACGTCAGCGCCGTTCGGAACATGTTCGGCGTCTTCCAGCAGATGGACATCTTCCAGGGTGGCGGTTCGGGCCGCCTCACCTTGGCCGCGTACATGAACGCCCATGTGTTCCCGCTGCTCCGTCGCACCCACACCGAGCGGGTTCGGCGTGCTCTCTGCGAGGCCGCCGCTGAGCAGACGTATCTGCTGGGTTGGATGGCGTACGACAACGGGGAGCACGGGGCGGCGCAGCGCTACCTGATCCAGTCGCTCCGTCTTGCCGAGGAGTCACGCAACCCGGCCCTCGGCGCGCATGTGCTGGCCGGGATGGCGGATCAGGCCACGCTTCTCGGGCATCCCGAGGAGGGCCGAAGGCTCGCCCAGTCGGGCCGCGCGGGACTCACCAAGTCGGCATCCCCTGCATGCCTGGCCGATCTCTGGGCGCTTGAGGCTCGCGCTTGCGCCAAGCTCGGTGACAAGCATGCGGCAGTCTCGGCGGTCGCGAAGTCGGAGACCTCGTACGAGAGCGTGCGCCCCGAAGAGGAACAGGAGTGGGCCGCGTTCATCGACCCGGCGTACTTGCACGGGGAGCACGCCAACACCTTCCGTGATCTTGGCGAGCCGAAGAACGCCAAAGAACACGCCCGCAGGTCAATCGACCACGCCCGCAAGCAGAAGCGCGCCCGCCGGGGCGCCATGTCCCATGCGGCGCTGGCTGCCTCGCATCTCCAGGGCAAGGATCTCGAAGCGGCGCACGCTGCGGGAGTACGGACGATCTCTCTCACGCAGCAGGTCAAGTCGTCGCGAGCGGTCGAGGCAGTCCAGGACTTGCAGAAGCGTATGAAGCCGTTCGGCAGGCACCGTTTGGTTGCGGACTTCAATGAGCGAGCGCGCGAGCTGACCGCCGCCTGATAGCTGCCGCACGCATGACGGAAGCTCCCTGGTCTTTTCGAGCAGGGAGCTTCGACATCCTGGTTCCTTATGCGTGAATGTCCAGTTCAGCTAACAGGCTGAGCCTCGCATCGCACCGGTTGTTCGCGACTGTTTCGCTTCCACCACTGGCCTTCGGAGTCTTGAAACCCGAACGTGATGATCAGCGCATCGCCTGCTCTGGGACTGATCGGGACGCCGCTTGAGTCAAGGAGCTGCACCCTTGCCGTGAAGGTGTCCAGCGATTGAAGCAGACATGTTGCAGTCGAGTTGGGGCTGACATGGGGGTTGAGTCTCCAACTCTCTCCTTCGAGCAATGGTTGCCGACGAACGTTGAGTACTTCGACGTTGGCGATCGCGTGCGGGCCACCGTTTGTGATCACGACTTTGATAGTCGTATCACTCGACCACGGGGCTGACACGACCACCAACGATGCCCGTGCGAGAGCGGCTCGGTCCTCCTTTAGGGCCGTCTCCTGTTCGGCCTTCAGCTTCTTACGCTGGGTTATCCAGTAGGTCGCACCAGTGAGCGTCACGCCTCCGACTGCTGCAAGTGAGCTGATCACCGTCCAAGCATCAGCCATGTTCCGCCCCCCAACTCTTGGATGCGTCTGATCCAGAGGGTCAGCCGTCAGTTGGGGCCACGCCGATCGGGCAGCTCACGCCCGTGCCGCCGATGCCGCAGTAGCCGTTTTTGTTGCGGTCAAGATACTGCTGGTGATAGGGCTCGGCAGGGTAGAAGGGGCCCGCGGGGAGGATTTCGGTGGTGATCTCGCCGTAGCCGGAGCCGGTCAGGACGGACTGGTAGGCGGCGCGGGAGGACTCGGCCTCGGACTGCTGCTCGGGGGAGTGGGCGTAGATCGCCGAGCGGTACTGGGTGCCGACGTCGTTGCCCTGGCGGAAGCCCTGGGTGGGGTCGTGGGACTCCCAGAAGAGCTTCAGGAGGGCGGCGTAGGAAGTGATCGTCGGGTCGAAGACGACGCGGACGGCCTCGGTGTGGCCGGTGAGGCCGCTGCAGACCTCCTCGTAGGTGGGGTTCTCGGTGTGGCCGCCCTGGTAGCCGACGAGCGTGGTCCACACGCCCGGGGCCTGCCAGAACTTCCGCTCCGCGCCCCAGAAGCAGCCCAGGCCGAAGTCGGCGACGACCAGGCCCTCCGGGTACGGGCCGGTCAGGGGGTTGCCGAGGACCGTATGGCGGTCGGGGACGGGGAAGCCCGGTTCGGGGCGGCCCTTCAGCGCCTCCTCGGCGGTGGGGAGGTGGTTCTTGTGGCGGCTGAACAGCATCTTCGGGCTCCTCGCGGGACGGGTACGGCGGCTGCCACGTCCTTCGTCGTCGTACGTTCTTGGCGTTCTTCGTCGTATACGAGTGCGCGGCTCCTTCACTTCAACGGGTACGGGGCTACGGGAATTCCGGCCCGCTCACGGCCCACCTCACCGCGGCAGCGTCGCCGGTGTGCCGCCGCCGCCCTCCCAGCCCGCCACCGCCAGCGCCCGGTAGACCGTGTACTCGGCCGCCGGGTCCGCCCCGTACGACCACGGGACCGCGCCCACGTGGCCGTCCACGTGGCGTAGCTGCTCCAGCGCCTCCGCGTAGCGCTCCGCGCGGACCAGGAAGAAGACCAGCAGGTGGCGGACGTGCGGCAGCACCGGGTGGTCGGCGGGGGCCTGGCGGACGGCGTAGAGGGCGCCCTCGATCGCCTTGATGATCACCTCGCTGCGGTAGAGGGTACGCACGAGGTTGGCCTCCGGCAGGTGCTCGAAGACGCCGAAGAGGGGGAGGGCGGGGAGGAGGCTCTTCGCGGGGGCGGAGGCGGCGGCCGCGTGGGTGAAGGCGTCGGCGCGGTCCTGGGAGCCGTGCCACTTCTCGCACCAGTAGTGGAGGGCGGCCAGATGGGCGCCCATGTGGTGCGGGGCGAGCTTGGTGACCTTGGTCCACAGCTCCTCGAAGTCGGCCTGCCGGTAGGCCAGACCGCGGGCCACGCCGAGTTCGATGATGTGCGGCACCGGGTCCTCCGGGGCCAGCCGGGCCGCCTCGTGGCAGACGTCCCGGGCCTCCTCCAGGATCATCCGGAAGTCCTGCGAGGACGGGTCGAGCAGTGCCTGGCGGATCAGGAACTCCGCGTGCACCGCCGCCGCGCCCGGGTCCTCGGGGGCCGCCACCCGCCAGGTGCGCAGCCACATCCCGCCCTGGCCGGGGGCCTGGGCGAGTTCGAAGGCCCCCGCCCCGGCCAGCGTCTGCACCCGCTGCCAGCGCAGCTCCGAGGTGGCATCGGTGAGCGCGAGCAGACGGGCGGCCGGCTGCCAGTCCTGCCGGGCCTGGACCTCCTCCAGCGCGTCGATCAGCTGCTGGTCCGGGCCGGGCAGCCGTACGTCCAGCCGCTCGCGCGGGACGAAGCCGTACTCCTGCGGGTCCGAGGCGCGCATCGCGCCCTGCACGGCCCCGCGGCCCCCGCGCATCCGCCGCAGGGCCGGTACGACGATCAGCCCGCCGATCATGACGATGGCGATGAGGAAGATCAGAAGCTCCATGAGGTGTCCCCGTGTCAAGGCCCGTAACGGCTTGTGGTGCGGAACGGCTTGTGGTCCAGCCTATGCGCCCCGGCGGTCGTTGAATCCAGCACGGGCGCGTCGGGCGTTACGCTCGGCCCATGAGCCACCAGCACCCCCAGGGGCATCCTCAGAGTTTCGAGACGCTCGCCATCCACGCGGGCCAGGAGGCGGACTCCCTCACCGGCGCCGTCGTCCCCCCGATCTACCAGGTCTCCACCTACAAGCAGGACGGCGTGGGGGGTCTGCGGGGCGGTTATGAGTACAGCCGTTCCGCCAACCCCACCCGTACCGCGCTCGAGGAGAACCTGGCGGCGCTGGAGGGTGGCCGCCGCGGCCTGGCCTTCGCGTCGGGTCTCGCCGCCGAGGACTGCCTGCTGCGCACGCTCCTGGTGCCGGGCGACCACGTCGTGATTCCGAACGACGCGTACGGCGGTACGTTCCGCCTGTTCGCGAAGGTCGTGGAGCGCTGGGGCGTGGAGTGGTCGGTCGCCGACAGCTCCGACCCGGCGGCGGTACGGGCCGCGCTCCGCCCCCGTACGAAGGTGATCTGGGTCGAGACGCCCAGCAACCCGCTGCTCGGCATCACCGACATCGCCGCCGTCGCCGACGTCGCCCGCTCCGCGGGGGCCCGGCTGGTGGTGGACAACACCTTCGCCAGCCCCTACCTTCAGCAGCCGCTCGCGCTCGGCGCGGACGTCGTGGTGCACTCCACCACCAAGTACATGGGCGGGCACTCGGACGTCGTCGGCGGTGCGCTGATCGTCTCCGACCCCGGCCTCGGCGACGAACTCGCCTTCCACCAGAACGCGATGGGCGCCATCGCCGGGCCCTTCGACTCCTGGCTGGTGATGCGCGGCATCAAGACCCTCGCCGTCCGGATGGACCGGCACAGCGCGAACGCCACCCGTATCGCGGAGATGCTCACCGCGCACCCCAAGGTGACCCAGGTCTACTACCCGGGGCTGCCGGAGCACGCGGGGCACGAGATCGCGGCCAAGCAGATGCGGGCCTTCGGCGGCATGGTGTCGTTCCGGGTCGCGGGCGGCGAGGCGGCGGCGGTCGAGGTGTGCGACCGGGCGCGCCTGTTCACGCTGGGCGAGTCCCTCGGTGGTGTCGAGTCGCTGATCGAGCACCCGGGGCGGATGACGCACGCCTCGGCGGCGGGCTCGGCGCTCGAGGTGCCGGCCGACCTGGTACGGCTGTCGGTCGGCATCGAGTCGGTCGACGATCTGCTGATGGATCTGGGCCAGGCTCTGGGCTGACGCCTGGGCCAAGGACTTTCGAGGGTGTCGCCTCCCCTCGAGTGGTCACTTCCCGTCGGAGGGGTCACTTCCCCTCGAGTGGTCACGTCCCGTCGGAGGGGTCACTTCCGCTCGAGTGGTCACCACCCCTCGAGGCGTCACCACCCCTCGAGGGGAGGGGTGGTGTCGGTGGGCGGCGGCGTGGCCCACGGTTCGACGATCGCCGCCCAGACGCCGAAGGCGACGACCGCGGCGAGCAGCAGCAGCCAGCCGATGGTGCGCACCACCTGGTGGCGGTGGAGCATCCGCCGTCCCCGTTCGGCCGCCCGGCCCGCCAGATCCGGCGGCAGCGCCGGATGCGGGCCCTCCAGCATCCGGCGGACCTCGGTCTCCTTGCGGTCCGGGAAGCTCATGGGGCGGCCCCGGCTCCGGCGTCGGCCTCGGCTCCGGTGTCGGCGTCGGCCTCTGCCCCGGCTCCGGCGTCGGCTCCGGCCCCGGCCCCTGTCGCGCCGGTGGCCGCCCGGCTGCCGGTGGACCGTGACGTTCCGGCGGAGGGCTGCGTTCCGGCGGACGGAGGCTGCCCGGCGGAGGATGACGTTGCGGCGGAGCGTGTCGTTCCGGCGGACGGACGCGTTCCAGTCGTGCCACGCCGGGCCGCCGCGCTGCGCATCGCCGTGACCGCGCGGGTGCAGATCGCCCGGACCCGCTCGACCGGGAGCCCGAGCGCCGCCGCCGTCTGCTCCTCCGCGACCCCCTCGTACAGCCGCAGCACCAGCACCAGCCGCTCCTGCGGGGTGAGCCGGGCCAGGGTGCCGCCGCGCGGGCGGCGGTAGCGGTGGCCCCGGTGGGCGAAGAGGGCGGCCAGCGTACGGCGGGTGTGGTCGTACGGGTCCTCGCCGCGCAGCCGGTCCCAGCGGGCGTACGTGCGCGCGAGCGCGGCGGTCAGCAGGCGCTCGGCGGCTTCGGTGTCCCCCGTCGGCTCCCCCGTGAGCAGCGTGGCCGCATGCAGCAGTCGGCCACCCGCGCCCGCGACGAATGCCTCGAACTCCCGGGCCCGGCGGCCATCCCGTGCTGCCCGCCGCTCTCGCACCACGCCCTCCGCCTCCCGTTCCTTTTAGGACACGGCAGGCACCGGCACCTGGTCAAGATGTCTGCGCCGGGGTCAGGTGGCGGGCGTCGCCTGGGGCACCGTGCTGTGCGCGGCGGAGAGGGCGATGTTGAAGCGGGTCAGCAGGTCGCAGAAGAGATCGCGCTCCTCCGCCGTCCAGTCCCCGGTCACGCGGGACATCAGATCGCGCCGTGAGGAACGCACTTCCTCCAGGCGGGCCTTGCCGCGCGGGGAGAGCTGGAGCACGACCGCGCGGCCGTCCTCGGGGTGCGAGGTGCGCTTGACCATGCCGGAGTCGACCAGCGGGGCGACCTGGCGGGTCACGGTGGACGAGTCGATGCCCATGCTCCCCGCGAGCGCCTTGACCCCCATGGGGCCTTCCTGGTCGAGCCGGTTGAGCAGCAGATACGCGGCTCGGTCCATGGAATTGCGGGCTTGGCCGACGCCGCCGAGCCGGGTCTGTTCCGCACGGCGGGCGAAGACGGCGACCTGATGCTGGAGTGCGTCCAGTACGCCGGTGTCGAGTTGAGTCGTCATGTCCGATTGGGTGGGCATGGCCTAGGGCTCACTTCATGCGGTGGTCTGTGGGATGTGGCACAGAGTACGCGGCTGGGAGCCCGCCCGTACGGGGGCTGCAGAAACCTGACGGGCCCCGAGCCACAACCTGCCGTTCTGAGCCGTTCCCCGGCGCCGTGGCCCGTCGGCGGACCCTCGTCCGGCACCAACCCGCCATGAGTCCCGGGCACTCGCCCGGCACCGGCTCGGCACCGGCTCGGCCCGTCGGGGCCTGTGGGGCGTGAGCTGCCAGACTGGGGACCATGGCTGCACGACACGGCGACGAGGACGGGCCCGGCTCCGGGTCCGGCCCGGCCTCGCACCTCACCTCCCCCACTTCCGCGTCCGCCCCCGCCCCCGCGTCCGAGGGTTCCGTATCCGGAGGTTCCGCCTCCGAGGGGTCCGGGACGACGATCACCCTCGACGACGTCCGCAGCGCGCAGAAGACGCTCTCGGGGGTCTCCCGGCTCACCGCGCTGGAGGGCAGCCGCTATCTGTCCGGTCTGGTCGGCGCGCCGGTCCACTTCAAGTGCGAGAACCTGCAGCGCACCGGGTCGTTCAAGCTGCGCGGCGGCTATGTGCGGATCGCCGGGCTCAGCCCCGAGGAGCGGGCGGCCGGGGTGGTCGCGGCGAGCGCCGGGAACCATGCGCAGGGCGTCGCCCTCGCGGCCTCGCTGCTGGGGGTGCGCTCGACGGTCTTCATGCCCGAGGGCGCACCGCTGCCGAAGATCGCGGCCACTCGGGACTACGGCGCCGAGGTGCGGCTGTGCGGCCAGATCGTGGACGAGACGATGCGGGCGGCGAAGGAGTACGCCGAGCGTACGGGCGCGGTCTTCATCCACCCCTTCGACCACCCGGACATCATCGCCGGACAGGGCACGGTGGGGCTGGAGATCCTGGAGCAGTGCCCCGAGGTCCGCACCGTGGTGGTGGGCATCGGCGGAGGCGGGCTGGCCGCCGGGATCGCGGTGGCGGTGAAGGCCCTGCGGCCGGACGTGCGGGTGGTGGGGGTGCAGGCGGAGGGCGCCGCGGCGTATCCGCCGTCGCTGGCGGCCGGGCGGCCGGTGACGATCGACGCGCCCGTGACGATGGCGGACGGCATCAAGGTGGGGCGGCCGGGCGATGTGCCGTTCCATATCATCGAGAACCTCGTCGACGAGGTCCGTACGGTCACCGAGGACGAGCTGTCCAGCGCGCTGTTGCTCTGCCTGGAGCGGGCGAAGCTGGTGGTGGAGCCCGCGGGCGCGAGCCCGGTGGCCGCGCTGCTGTCGGCGCCGGAGTCCTTCGAGGGCCCGGTGGTCGCGGTGCTCTCGGGCGGCAATGTCGATCCGCTGCTGATGCAGCGCATCCTGCGGCACGGCATGGCCGCGGCGGGGCGCTATCTGTCGCTGCGGCTGCGGCTCACCGACCGGCCGGGGGCGCTGGCCACGCTGCTGGGGGTGCTGTCGACGCTGGACGCCAATGTGCTCGACGTCAGCCATGTACGCACCAACCCGCGGCTCGGGCTGAGCGAGGCCGAGGTGGAGCTGCACCTGGAGACGAAGGGGCCGGACCACTGCGAGGACGTCCGGGAGGCGCTGCGCGGCGCCGGGTACACGGTGATGGCCTGACGCCGGGGGCGGGTCTGAGCCTGAGCCCGGGGACGGGTCATCCATCGCGGGGGTAGGAGTTCCCCCGCGGCTCGCTTTCTTCATTTTGTTCGCCTCGCGTATGTCGCGATGTATCGCGTCTCGGTTACGATTGCCGTCCAGTTGCTGCCGAGCGCTGCCCATATGGGCGGACTTATGCCTTGATTGAGTGTGGAACTGACCCAACCCCGGGAGTGCCAACATGCCAGGCGCTATTCACGCCGAGGGTCTGGTGAAGACCTTCGGTGACGTAAAGGCTCTGGACGGCGTCGATCTCGACGTGCCGGAAGGAACCGTGCTCGGACTGCTCGGCCCCAATGGCGCCGGCAAGACCACCGCGGTGCGCGTGCTCACCACGCTGCTGCGCCCGGACAGCGGGACGGCGGTGGTCGCGGGGGTGGATGTGCTCAAGAACCCCAACGAAGTCCGTCGCTCCATCGGGCTGTCCGGTCAGTTCGCCGCCGTGGACGAATATCTGACCGGCCGTGAGAACCTCCACATGGTCGGCCAGCTCTACCAGATGGGGGCGCGGAAGGCCAAAGCCCGCGCGAGTGAGCTGCTGGAGCGGTTCAGCCTCGCGGAGGTCGCCGACCGCACCGCCAAGACGTACTCCGGCGGGATGCGCCGGCGGCTGGACCTCGCCGCGGCCCTGGTGGTCAGCCCGCCCGTGATGTTCATGGACGAGCCCACCACCGGTCTGGACCCGCGCAACAGACAGGCGCTGTGGGAGGTCATCCAGGAGCTGGTGGCCGGCGGTACGACGCTGCTGCTGACCACGCAGTACCTGGAGGAGGCGGACCATCTCGCGCATGACATCTGCGTGATCGACCGCGGCCGGGTCATCGCCCGCGGCACCTCCGACCAGCTCAAGGCCCGTACGGGCGGCGAGCGCGTGGAGGTCGTGGTGCATGAGCGCGAGGACATCGCGGCGGCCGAGGAGGTCCTGCGGGTCCTGGGCAAGGGCGAGGCGACCGTGCAGGAGCACACCCGCAAGGTCACCGTCCCGGTCGTGGGCGGCGCCAAGCTGCTCGCCGAGGTCATCCGTGAACTGGACACCCGTGGTGTCGAGATCGACGACATCGGGCTGCGCCGCCCGACCCTGGACGACGTATTCATCTCGCTCACCGGCCATGGCGCCGGGAAGGGGGAGGCGAAATGAGCACGATGAGCGATTCCCTGGTCATCGCCCGACGGAATCTGATCCGGATGACCAGAATTCCCGAGATGGTCCTCTTTGGTCTGGTTCAGCCAGTGATGTTCGTGGTTCTCTTCACGTACGTCTTCGGCGGCTCGATGAAGATCGGCGACAGCACCGACCCGGACGTCTACAAGAACTTCCTGATGGCCGGGATCTTCGCGCAGACCGTGACCTTCGCCACCGCGGGCGCGGGCGCGGGGATCGCGGAAGACATGCACAAGGGGTTGATCGACCGGTTCCGCTCGCTGCCGATGGCCCGGGGCGCGGTGCTCACCGGCCGGACCTTCGCCGACCTGGTGCAGACGACGCTCACCTTGGTGGTGCTGGCCGTCGTCGCGCTGATCGTGGGCTGGCGCCCCGGTTTCGCGGACTCGACCAACGTCGGGAAGATCCTGGGCGGCTTCGGCCTGCTGCTCCTGCTGGGATACGCCTTCACCTGGATCGGCGCGCTGATCGGGCTGTCCGTCCGCACCCCGGAGGCGGCGACCTCCGGCGGTCTGATCTGGCTGTTCCCGGTCACGTTCATCTCGAACGCCTTCGTGGACTCCAGCCAGATGACCCCGTGGCTGCGGCACATCGCCGAATGGAACCCCTTCAGCGCCACCGTGCAGGCGTGCCGTCAGCTCTTCGGCGACCCCGGTCTGTCCCAGTCCGGCGCCTGGCCGATGCAGCATCCGGTCTGGGCGTCGCTGATCTACTCGGCCCTGATCATCGTGGTCTTCCGGACGCTGGCGGTGCGCAAGTACCGCTCGGCGACCGCCTGAGCCGGTTCTTCCGGGGGCGCACCGTCTGACCGGGGGCGCACCGTCTGAGCGGTTCTTCCGGGAGTGCGCTGCCTGAGGCCCGGTTCTTCCGGGAGTACGGGGGCGACGGGAGCGCGGGGGAGCCCCGGCCGTCCGGCCGGGGCTCCACGCCGGGCGTTCAGCCCATTCAGCCCTGGTAGGGCTTGGCCTCCAGGATCCGCACCGAGGCGGTGCGGCCGTTGGGCAGCTCGTACTCCGCGTCCTGGCCGACCTTCTTGCCGTTCACACCCGAACCCAGCGGGGACTGCGGCGAGTAGGTCTCGACGTCCGCGCTCGCGTACTCACGGGAGGCGAGCAGGAAGGTCAGGGTGTCGTCGGGGTCGCCGTCGAAGGCGATGGTGACCACCATGCCGGGGGCGACCACGCCGGTGTCCGCGGGTGCCTCGCCGACCTTCGCCTGCTGCAGGAGCTGCGTCAGCTGACGCACTCGGAGCTCCTGCTTGCCCTGCTCCTCCTTGGCGGCGTGGTAACCCCCGTTCTCCCGGAGGTCACCCTCCTCCCGGGCAGCCTCGATCTTCTTCGCGATCTCGACACGTGCGGGACCCGACAGGTACTCCAGCTCTGCCTTGAGCTGGTCGTACGCCTCCTGGGTCAGCCAGGTGACGTTCTCGCTGGTCTGGGTCACAGGTGCTCCTCGTCGGTGCTGGGAATACAAATGAACGCCCTACTCAGAAGGGTGCGCCTTCGTAGCCGGGCGAAACCACGAGCCTAACAATTCCGGCAAGAAACGGGGAGGAGGGAACTGGGCGCAATGCGTAGGAAACGCGTCAGCGCTGGTCAGATCGGGGCAGGCACCCGACACGTCCAGTTCGATTATCGAACGGGCTCGCAGCCGATCAACTCGGCGCTGGTCGCCCGGGCCGTGGTGCGCACGGTCACGACCTTGACCATGTCCTCCTGGCGCTGGCCGAAGGTGAAGTCCTTCCGGCCCACCTCGTCGTGGTACTCGTCCAGGGTACGCACCGTGCAGACACCCGTCGCGTCCTTATCCTTGGTGATCTCCAGCCGGACCTCGACGGCGTCATCGGCGACCACCTTGAAACCGGTCAACCGGCCGCTGACGTCCTGACCGGCGATGTAGTCGTACCCGAACCACGCGATCAGGGCCAGCAGCCCGGCACCGAGCACCGCGCCGACGATCTTCAGCGTCCGGTCGGCACGCGCGTCCGCGGACCGTCCGTAACGCCCGTCGGGCAGCCCCTCGCGCACCGCGGCCATGGGCGTTCCTCCTGCTGGGGGAGAGATCGGAATTATTCGTCCCCGGTTTAGGTCACTATAGAAGCCGTCTTCCACGACGAATCACTGAGGATCGAACTTGACTGAGCAGCTGCGTTTGATGGCCGTGCACGCGCACCCGGATGACGAGTCGAGCAAGGGCGCGGCCACCATGGCCAAGTACGTGTCCGAGGGGGTGGACGTGCTGGTCGCCACCTGCACAGGCGGGGAGCGCGGCTCCATCCTCAACCCCAAGCTCCAGGGTGACCCTTACATCGAGGAGCACATTCACGAGGTCCGCGCCAAGGAGATGGACGAGGCGCGCCAGATCCTCGGCGTCAAGCAGGAGTGGCTGGGCTTCGTGGACTCCGGACTGCCCGAGGGCGATCCGCTGCCGCCACTGCCCGAGGGCTGCTTCGCACTGCAGGACGTGGAGGCCGCGGCGGAGCCCCTGGTGAAGCTGATCCGCTCGTTCAAGCCGCAGGTGATCACCACCTATGACGAGAACGGCGGCTATCCGCACCCGGACCACATCATGACCCACAAGATCTCGATGGTGGCCTTCGAGGCGGCCGGTGACCCCGAGAAGTACCCGGAGGCGGGGGAGCCCTGGCAGCCGCAGAAGCTCTACTACAACCAGGGCTTCAACCGGGCGCGCACCGTGGCGCTGCACGAGGCGCTGCTGGCCCGCGGGCTGGACTCGCCGTACGCGGAGTGGCTGGAGCGCTGGAAGACGTTCGGACGGCCCGAGCGCACGCTGACCACCTATGTGCCCTGCGCCGACTTCTTCGAGATCCGCGACAAGGCGCTGATCGCGCACCGTACGCAGATCGACCCCGACGGCGGCTGGTTCCGGGTGCCCATGGACATCCAGAAGGAGGTCTGGCCCACCGAGGAGTACGAGCTCGCCAAGTCGCTCGTGGACACCTCCCTCCCCGAGGACGACCTCTTCGCGGGCATCCGCAACAATTGAGCCCATGATGAGCGCCACCAGCACCCTCGCCATGACGCATCTCGTCCCGCTCGCCAAGGACCTGGACGAGAACAAGGTGACCCCGGGCGTCCTCGGTTTCATCGTCTTCGCCGTGATCGGCGCGGCGGTGTGGCTGCTGATGAAGTCCATGAACAAGCACATGAAGCGGGTGAACTTCGAGGAGGCGCCGGAGGAGCCCGGCAAGACTCCGGCGGCGGCCTCCACCGAAGGCGCCAAGGGTGCCAAGGGCGCCAAGGGCGAAGAGCGCACGGCCTGAACCCTGGCCGGGTCTGACCGCGTGTCCCGCGCGCGGGACACCACGGCCCGGCCGGACCTTCCTGGCGGCCCCGGCCGGCCCCCACGGTCCGGCCCCTCCGCGCACTTCCAGTGGAGCGCTCAGGCGCGAGGCCGGTCCGGCAGCACGGCCATGACCTCGCGTGAGTGGCGGCTCGGCACCGTGCCGAGCTGCCATGCCTGCCACCCCGTCTCCGGCTCGACGCCGCGCTCCAGCACCAGCGCGAACGCCTCCGCGCACCCCTCCAGCCGGGAATCACCCGCCGTGCCCTCCTCGCGCATCTCCCGCAGCAGCTCCGCCAGCTCCTCCTGGGCCACCGCCGTGCCGATCACCGAACCGCCCGCGGAGGCGAACGGCAGCAGGGTGCAGCGCAGGAACCGGGCCCAGGAGCGGCCGCGCCGGTCCCCGTACCCCGCGAACAGCACGGCCGCCTCGTCCACCAGCTCCAGCGCCTGCGCCACCTTGCCGTTTCCCGCGTCGATCACCGCCAGCTCGACACAGGACCATGCCTCGCCATGGGCCACGCCCACCCGGCGGAAGTCCTGCCGGGCGTCCTGGAGCAGCTGCCGGGCGAAGCCGCTGTTGCGCAGCGAGCCCGTCTGCGCGGCCCGCAGATCGCGGGTGACCCGCGCCGAGTGATGCCGGGCACACGCCAGCCCGTACACATCCCGCATCCGGCTGAACATCGTGCGGGCCCGCTCCAGCTCGCGCACCGCCGAGTCGTGGTCGCCGCGCTCCTCCAGCGCCTGGCCCAGGTAGTACAGCGTCCATGCCTCACCGCGCGCGTCCTCGTTCTCCCGGTGGCGGGCGAGGGCCTGGCGGAGCTGGTCGACGGCCGTCGACGCCTCCCCGGCCACCAGCCGGGCCCGGGCGAGCTGGGTGAGTGCCCATGCCTCACCGCGCTGGTCATGGGTGCGGCTGTAGGCGTCCAGCGCGTCCCGCAGCTCGGCCTCGGCGCGCGGCACATCGCCCATCCGCAGACACGCCTGGCCGAGCTGGAAGTGCGCCCACGCCTGGCCGTGCAGGCTCTCGCTCTCCTGGTGCAGCTCCAGGGCCTCGCCCAGCAGCTCCAGCGCCTCGGCCAGCCCGCCGCGGTCGCGCTCCACCGCCGCCAGGGCGTGCATCGTCCAGGCCCGGTCGCCGCGCAGCTCCTCGGCCCGCTGGAGCTCCAGCGCCTCGCGCAGCTTGGCCGCGGCCTCCACGAGATTGCCCTGGTGGTGCAGGGTGATGCCGAGACTGCACAGGGCGCGGGCCGCGCCCGCCTGGTGCTGGGCCTCGAAATACAGGTCCACCACCGAGGAGAGCGTGGTGCGCGCCTGGTCCAGCTCGCCGAGCTGGCGGGCCGCGATACCGGTGCGCCACTGCACGGACCGCATCAGCAGCCCCTGGTCGACGGCCTGGGTGAGCTCGCTGATCTCGCCCAGCCGGTAGAGATCGCCGCGCAGCAGGCAGTAGTCGCACAGCGCGCCCAGCAGGTGGAGCACCGCGGACTGGTCCACGCCCTCGGCATGGCGCAGCGCGGCGGTGATGAAGCTCGATTCGTCGTCCAGCCAGCGCAGCGCCGCGTCCAGCGAGGCGAAGCCGTGGGCCGCGCCCGTGCCGAAGATGTCGGCACGGGTGGAGGTCTTGCCGTCGACCAGCCGGATCACCGAGTCCGCGAGCTCGGCATAGCTGCGGATCAGCCGCTCCTGCGCGGCGGTGCGCTGCTCCGGCTGCTCCTCGTCCAACAGCCGGGCGTGGGCGAAGGAGCGCACCAGGTCATGGAGGCGGTAGCGGCTGCCGCGCACATGCTGGATCAGCCCGGCCCGCCCGAGCGCCTCCAGATGGCGGCCGGCCTCCTGCTCATCGGCGTCCAGCAGCGCCGCGGCCGCCGCGCCGCCCAGGCTGGCCCGCCCGGCCAGCGCCAGCCGGCGCAGCAGCCGCCGGGCGCCCTCCTGCTGGTCGGTGTAGCGCAGCCACAGGGCGCGCTCGATCGCGCCCACCGGGCCGTACGCCTCCAGCTCTGTGACCAGGGCGGCGGGGGAGCGGGGGCCGAGCGAGGAGCCCGCGATCCGCAGCGCCAGCGGCAGCCGCCCGCACAGCTCGGCGATCCGCTCCACGGACTGCCCGTCGTAGGGCCCCGCGCCGGTGGGCTCCTCGGCGGAGGCCCGCAGCAGCTCCTCGGCGCCCGGCTCGTCCAGCGGGCCCACCTCGATCCGGTGCACCCAGGCGGCGAGGTCGTCCGGCAGGCCGAGCGGGGTGCGCGAGGTGATCAGGACCAGGCCGTCGGACCGCTCGGGAATCAGCGTGCGCACCTGCTCGGCGTCGCGGGCGTCATCGAGCACGATGGTGACCGGCAGCCCGGTCAGATACTGGTGGTACAGCTCGGTGAGCCGTCTGACGTGCTGGTCCTGCGAGGAGCGCTCGCGGAAGAGTAGCTGGTCACGGGGTGCGCCGAGCCGGTTCAGCAGATGCAGCAGCGCGTCGCGAGTGGGCAGCGGGGCCTGCTCGGGGCTGTCGCCGCGCAGATCGACCAGGCACGCGCCGCGGAACTCATCGCGCAGATGGTGGGCCGCCCGCACGGCGAGCATGGTCCGGCCGGACCCCGGCGGGCCCTCCAGCAGCACCACCGTGGGCTTGGTCTCGGTGGACGCGCGGGCCTGCCGCACCCACTGCGCGATCTGTGTGATCTGCGCATGGCGCCCGGCGAACGGGCCGTCCGCCTCGGGGAGATGGGCGAAGGACTGCTCCAGCACGGTGCGCCTGCGGGCCGCCTGGCTGCGGTCCGCGCCGCGCAGCTTCGGCTGCCCGGTGGTGGAGGCGGAGCGCTTCGCCGAACCGCCGCCCTGGCGGGTGGCGGCCGTGGTCATCCGGTGCTGGTCGATGAACGGCCGGATGCCCCGCACCTCGACCGCCGTGAGCCACTGCAGCCGCAACTGCTCGGCCCCGCCGGGCTGGTTGCGCAGCGCGGCCTGGCGGTGGGCGGCGGGCCAGTGGCTCGCGGTGAGCTTGACGACGGCGGCGGCCGACCCGGCCACGGCGGCCGTGACCCCCGCGCCCAGCGCCGTGCCTGCCGAGGTGCCGAACCCGAGGTCCGCGCCGAAGGCCGCCACCGCGGCGACCGCCGCGGCCAGCGCCGGGGTGCCCAGCTGCCCGCGTGACAGCCGGGCGGAGAGCGGTCTGCTGCCCGCGTCCGACTCGTCCAGCGCGCGCACATACGCCCCGTACTCCTCCGCGGCGGTGGCGGCCATCTCGTCGAGCGCGCCGCGTGCCCGGCCGAGCAGCACCCCGCCGTCGGTGCGCCCGCCCGAGCGGCGCACCTCCTCCTCCACGGCCCGCGACAGCAGCCGCTCGACCTCCGTCCGATGGCTGTCCCGCAGCACCGCCAGTGACGCCGGCATGGTGATCCCCCTCCTGCAGCAGTGCCCTCAGTGTTCCGTTTCTGGCTCCTATCCGGCAGTCCTGTGGATAACTCCCCTGTGGATAACTTCGTCTGCCTCGCCGGGTGGGGGAGGATGGACCCATGCCGAACCGTCTGGCGCACGAGACGTCCCCCTATCTGCTCCAACACGCCGAGAACCCGGTCGACTGGTGGCCGTGGTCGGACGAGGCGTTCGAGGAAGCGCGTCGCCGCGGGGTGCCCGTGCTGCTGAGCGTCGGCTATTCGAGCTGCCACTGGTGCCATGTCATGGCGCACGAGTCGTTCGAGGACAAGGCGACCGCCGACTACCTCAACGCCCACTTCGTCTCCGTGAAGGTCGACCGCGAGGAGCGGCCGGACGTCGACGCGGTGTACATGGAAGCGGTGCAGGCCGCCACCGGCCAGGGCGGCTGGCCCATGACGGTCTTCCTGACCCCCGAGGCCCAGCCGTTCTACTTCGGCACGTACTTCCCGCCCCGGCCCCGGCCCGGGATGCCGTCCTTCCGGCAGGTGCTGGAGGGCGTGGGCGCCGCCTGGTCGGACCGCCGCGACGAGGTGCGGGACGTCGCCGGCCGGATCGTGGAGGACCTGTCCCAGCGCGGCGGTATCGCCCTGGGCTCGGACGCGCCCCAGCCGCCCGGCGAGGAGGATCTGCACAGCGCGCTCATGGCCCTGACCCGCGAATTCGACGCCACCCGCGGCGGGTTCGGCGGTGCGCCGAAGTTCCCGCCGTCCATGGCGCTGGAGTTCCTGCTCCGCCACCACGCCCGCACCGGCTCCGAGGGCGCGCTCCAGATGGTGTCCGCCACCTGCGAGGCGATGGCCCGCGGGGGTATCTACGACCAGCTCGGCGGCGGTTTCGCCCGCTATTCCGTCGACGCCACGTGGACCGTGCCCCACTTCGAGAAGATGCTGTACGACAACGCGCTGCTGTGCCGCGTCTACGCCCATCTGTGGCGGGCCACCGGCTCGGACCTCGCGCGCCGCGTCGCCCTGGAGACGGCGGACTTCATGGTCCGCGAGCTGCGCACCGCACAGGGCGGCTTCGCCTCCGCGCTGGACGCCGACAGCGACGACGGCACCGGCAGGCATGTCGAGGGCGCGTACTACGTGTGGACCCCCGAGCAACTGAGCGAGGTGCTGGGGGAGGCCGACGCGGAGTTCGCCGCCGGATATTTCGGCGTCACGCGGGAAGGCACCTTCGAGCACGGGGCCTCCGTGCTCCAGCTGCCCGACGGGGAGCGGCTGACGGACGCCGCGCGCGTCTCCTCCGTACGGGAGCGGCTGCTGGCCGCCCGGGAGCTGCGGGCCCGCCCCGGCCGCGACGACAAGATCGTCGCGGCGTGGAACGGGCTGGCCATCGCGGCGCTCGCCGAGACCGGTGCCTATTTCGACCGCCCCGACCTGGTGAACACCGCGACCGAGGCCGCCGAGCTGCTGGTGCGCATCCACATGGACCAGCGCGGGCGGCTGGCCCGCACCTCGCTCGACGGCCACGCGGGCGCCCACGCGGGCGTGCTCGAGGACTACGGGGACGTGGCCGAGGGCTTCCTCGCGCTGTCCGCCGTCACCGGTGACGGCGCGTGGGTGGAGTTCGCCGGGCTGCTCCTGGACACCGTGCTGAGCCGGTTCACCGACGAGGACGGCACGCTGTTCGACACCGCCGATGACGCCGAGACGCTCATCCGCCGCCCCCAGGACCCGACGGACAACGCGGCGCCGTCCGGCTGGACGGCCGCCGCCGGGGCCCTGCTGTCCTACGCCGCCATCACCGGCGGAGCGCGCCATCGGGAGGGTGCCGAGCGCGCCCTCGCTGTGGTGCGGGCCCTCGGCCCCCGGGTGCCCCGCTTCATCGGCTGGGGCCTGGCCGTGGCCGAGGCCCGGCTCGACGGGCCGCGCGAGGTGGCCGTGGTCGGCCCCGGCGACGACCCGGCGACCCGTGCCCTGCACCGCGCCGCGCTGCTGGCCACCGCCCCCGGGGCGGTCGTCGCGGTCGGCGAGCCCGGCTCCGGCGAGATCCCGCTCCTCCAGGACCGCCCCCTCCTGGAGGGCCGCCCGGCGGCCTACGTCTGCCGCGGCTTCACCTGCGACGCGCCCACCGCCGATGTCGAGGCCCTGACGGCCAAGCTGGGGGGTTGAGCGGGGCGGGGCCGGACCCGCCGACGTACGGTGCGTGGGCCTGGGCCGGGCCGGAGCCGTGACGGGGTCTGCCCGGAGCCGGGACGGTGGCGGGGTCCGGGGTGCCACGGTGCCGGGTCCGGGGCCGTGACGGTGCCGGGACGGTGCCGAGGTCGGGCCGCGACGGGGGCCGGCCCGGGGCCGGGGCCGTGGCCGGCCCGCTACGGGGCCGGGGGCCGGGGGCGGCTACAGGGGGATGCCCTGGGACAGCATGTCCAAGGCGCGGTCGACGCTCTCCTCCATGGCCGCCACCGCCGAGTCCTCCGCCGCGCCCTGGTCGACGCAGTGGAAGAGCGCTTCCTGGAGGACGCCGAGGACGGCTCCGACCACGACGCGCACCTCGAAGTCCTCCGGCGACCGGCCGCTGCGCTCGGCCAGGACCTCGGCGAGCAGTGCGCCGGTCCGGGACATGCTCTCGCTCATGCGAGCGCGTAGCCCCGGCACCTGGCGGATCAGGGTGAGGCGGACCAGCATCTCCTGCCGCTCGTCACCGGCGAACCGCCGGAACAGGTCGAGCAGGACGCGCCGCAGCGAGGCGACCAGCGGTTCGTCCAGCGGCCGGTCCCGGAGCGCGGCGAGCAGGGCATCGTCGTACTCGTCGGAGAGGACGATGTCCTCCTTGGTGGGGAAGTAGCGGAAGACGGTGCTGGGGGAGACGTCGGCGGCCTCCGCGATGCGGTCCACCGGGGTCGCGTCGTAGCCCTGCTCGGTGAACAGCCGGTAGGCGGCGCGCCGGATCGCCTGCCGGGTCTGGATCTTCTTGCGTTCGCGCAGCCCGAGCTTCGGCCGCGCGGACGTCGTACGTGCGGAAGCCATGGATCTCATTGTCGGGCATCGGCGGTCTCCTGGACCATGGCGCCTTGATCGGCGGGGACCGCACGAGCCAGGAGGAACGCGACCACCGAGCCGTCCGCCGCGTCGGCCGCGGCGGGTGGCAGCCCGGTGGTCGGGAGTGTCCCTCGGACGGTCAGGGGTGCTGATAGGCCACCAGGGAGATGCCGACGTAGTGCACGACGAAGGCGGCCAGCGTGAAGCTGTGGAACACCTCGTGGAAGCCGAACCAGCGGGGTGAGGGGTTGGGGCGCTTGGTGCCGTAGATCACCGCGCCCACGCTGTAGAGCAGCCCGCCGACGATGATCAGCGTCATCACGGCGATGCCGCCGGTGTGCAGGAAGTCGGGCAGGAAGAAGATGGCCGCCCAGCCCAGCGCGATGTAGCACGGGGTGTACAGCCAGCGCGGGGCGCCGACCCAGAAGACCCGGAAGGCGATTCCGGCGAGCGCTCCGGCCCACACCAGCCAGAGCAATAGCTGCTGTTTGCCGTGCGGCAGGAGCAGCAGTGTGAAGGGCGTATAGGTGCCCGCGATGATCAGGAAGATATTGGCGTGGTCCAGCCGCCGCAGCACCGCCGCGGTGCGCGGTCCCCAATTGCCGCGGTGGTAAAGGGCACTGGTGCCGAACAGCGCACAGGCGGTGAGCGTGTAGATGGCACAGGCCAGCCGCCCGCGCGGACTGTCGGCGAGGGCCGTCAGCACCACACCCGAGACCAGTGCCGCGGGAAACATGCCGGCGTGCAGCCAGCCGCGCAGCATCGGCTTGAGCGGGAGCGGCGGGGCCGCGGGGGGCCCTGGGGGATTCTCAACGGCGGCATCGGGCGGAGCGGCAGTCATGGCGCTCATGCTACCTACGCCACCGTAAGTTACCGCTCCATGTCGAGTGGTGATGGTCACCAAGGCGTCCACTGGACAGATGGCCCGTACAGTCGGATGATCAAATGAGCGCGGTCGGCACCGGATGAGCTGAGCATCCGGGTCGCAGCCCCCAAGGGGTAGCTGTCTCCATAAACGGATATGAGTGCACATATCCGTCCAAACCCTCAATCAAGACGCCGGAGCGAGTGCGGTTCCGGCGGGATGGAGCGATCGTGGCGCCCAGCAATGTGGCTTCCTCCCTCACCACCACCCCGAGCCCCACGAACCACCAGGAGCTGGTCTCCTGGGTCGGCGAGATCGCCGCCCTCACCCAGCCGGACCGGGTGGTGTGGTGCGACGGCTCGGAGGCGGAGTACGACCGCCTGTGCGCGGAACTCGTCGAGAAGGGCACCTTCAAGCGCCTTGACTCGATCAAGCGCCCCAACTCGTACTACGCCGCCTCCGATCCGAGCGATGTGGCGCGCGTCGAGGACCGTACGTTCATATGCTCCGAGAAGGAGGCGGACGCGGGCCCGACGAACCACTGGAAACACCCCGACGAGATGCGTGAGATCTTCACCGGGGAGCAGGGCGTCTTCCGGGGTTCCATGCGCGGCCGGACCATGTATGTCGTGCCCTTCTGCATGGGCCCGCTCGGCTCGTCGCTGTCCGCGATCGGCGTCGAGATCACCGACTCCGCCTACGTGGCCGTCTCCATGCGCACCATGACCCGCATGGGGCAGGAGGTCCTCGACGTCCTCGGGGACGAGGGCTTCTTCGTCAAGGCCGTCCACACCCTCGGCGCCCCGCTGGAGCCGGGCCAGGCCGACGTGCCCTGGCCGTGCAACCCGACCAAGTACATCTCGCACTTCCCGGAGACGCGGGAGATCTGGTCGTACGGCTCCGGCTACGGCGGCAACGCGCTGCTCGGCAAGAAGTGCTACGCCCTGCGCATCGCCTCCGTGATGGCGCGGGACGAGGGCTGGCTCGCCGAGCACATGCTGATCCTCAAGCTCACCCCGCCGCGCGGGGAGGCCAAGTACGTGGCCGCGGCGTTCCCGAGCGCGTGCGGCAAGACCAACCTCGCGATGCTGGAGCCGACCATCCCGGGCTGGACGGTCGAGACGATCGGCGACGACATCGCCTGGATGCGGTTCGGCGAGGACGGCAGGCTGTACGCGATCAACCCCGAGGCGGGCTTCTTCGGTGTCGCGCCCGGCACCGGTGAGCACACCAACGCCAACGCGATGAAGACCCTGTGGGGGAACTCGGTCTTCACCAATGTGGCGCTCACCGACGACGGCGACGTGTGGTGGGAGGGCATGACCGAGGAGCCGCCCGCCCATCTGACCGACTGGAAGGGCAACGACTGGACCCCGGCGAGCGAGACGCCGGCGGCCCACCCCAATGCCCGCTTCACCGTGCCGGCCGGGCAGTGCCCGATCATCGCGCCCGAGTGGGAGGACCCCAAGGGCGTGCCGATCTCGGCGATCCTCTTCGGCGGCCGCCGGGCCAGCGCCGTTCCGCTGGTGACCGAGTCCTTCGACTGGCAGCACGGCGTCTTCCTCGGCGCCAACGTGGCGAGCGAGAAGACCGCCGCGGCCGAGGGCAAGGTCGGCGAGCTGCGCCGCGACCCGTTCGCCATGCTGCCGTTCTGCGGCTACAACATGGGCGACTACATGGCCCATTGGGTGGAGGTCGGGAAGAACGCCGACGCCGCCAAGCTGCCGAAGATCTACTACGTCAACTGGTTCCGCAAGGACGCCGACGGGCGCTTCGTCTGGCCGGGCTTCGGTGAGAACAGCCGGGTGCTGAAGTGGATCGTCGACCGCCTGGACGGCAAGGCCGAGGGCGTGGAGTCCCCGATCGGGGTGCTGCCGACGCCCGAGGCGCTGGACACCGACGGCCTGGACCTCGACGACGCCTCGCTCGAGCTGCTGCTCACGGTCGACAAGGAGGTCTGGCGCGACGAGGCCGGGCTGGTGCCCGACCACCTGCGCACCTTCGGCGAGCACACGCCCAAGGAGATGTGGGACGAGTACCACGCGCTGGTGAAGCGCCTGGGCTGAGCCACCCCGCTCCGTGGGCCGGGGCCCGCGATTTCAGGCGCGGGCCCCGGCCGTGCGCCCCTCTCCGGTCGTCAGCTCACGTCGGCCGGTCACGTCGGCCGATCACGTCGGCCGAGTCGGCTCAGGCTCTCAGGCGGCGAGGCCCAGGGCGGTCGCGTGGGAGCGCATGCGCTCGGCCGCCAGCGTCGTGGCCGCCGTGTCGTCGCGGGACGTGGCCACCACCAGGGCCCATCCGGCCAGGGTGTGGGCGCGCTGGTGGAGGGCGGCGATATGCGCCGGGTCCGAGGCCGCCGTCGTGGGCGCCGCGCGCAGCGGGGCGCGGCCGTCGCGCAGCCGGGTGGCCTGCTCGGCGAGGCGCTGGGCGGCGTCGTCGAGGGTGGGGTCCGGGGCGAGGGTGCGCAGCTCGTCCGTCACGGTGAGCAGTGCGGTCAGATGTCCGGCCAGCCGGATGTCCAGCTCTTCCTCGCGGGAGCGGTGCGGGAAGTCGGGCTTGGGCTCGGCCATGCTGTGGACCGACTTGGTGCGGATCGGTTCGTACATGGATGGCCTCCAAGGGGTGAGGAGGCCATCCTAACTTAGACTCTGTCTAAAGTTGAGCAGTAACTAAAGATCGCGGTAACTGCGGTAACCAGAGATCAGGGCTGGCCGTATCCGTCCAGGAAGTTCCCGATCCGGGTCACCGCGTCGGCCAGATCCTTCTTGGCGGGCAGCGTCACGATGCGGAAGTGATCCGGCTCGGGCCAGTTGAACCCCGTGCCGTGCACGATCATGATCTTCTCGGCCCGCAGCAGGTCCAGGACCATCTGCCGGTCGTCCTTGATCTTGTAGACCTTCGGGTCCAGCTTGGGGAACGCGTACAGCGCGCCCTTGGGCTTCACGCAGGTGACGCCCGGGATCTGGGTCAGCAGCTCGTACGCCGTGTCCCGCTGCTCCACCAGCCGGCCGCCGGGGAGCACCAGATCGTTGATCGACTGACGGCCGCCGAGCGCCGTGGCCACCGCGTGCTGCGCCGGCATATTGGCGCACAGCCGCATATTGGCCAGGATGGTCAGCCCCTCCAGATAGCTGGCGGCCTGGGACTTCGGGCCGCAGACCGCCAGCCAGCCGCTGCGGTAGCCCGCCACCCGGTACGCCTTGGAGAGCCCGTTGAAGGTGAGGGTCAGCAGGTCCGGGGCGACGGCGGTGGTCGGGGTGTGGGTGGCGTCGTCGTAGAGGATCTTGTCGTAGATCTCGTCGGAGCAGACGATCAGCCGGTGGCGGCGGGCGATGTCGGTGAGGCCGCGCAGCATCTCCTCGCCGTAGACGGCGCCCGTCGGGTTGTTCGGGTTGATGATGACGAGGGCCTTGGTGCGGTCGGTGACCTTGCGTTCGATGTCGGCGAGGTCCGGCAGCCAGTCCGACTGCTCGTCGCAGCGGTAGTGGACGGCGGTACCGCCGGCGAGCGAGACCGAGGCGGTCCACAGCGGATAGTCGGGGGCGGGGACGAGGACCTCGTCCCCGTCGTCCAGCAGCCCCTGCATCGACATCTGGATCAGCTCCGAGACGCCGTTGCCGAGGAAGATGTCCTCGACATCGAGGTCGATGCCCTGGGTCTGGTAGTGCTGCATCACCGCGCGCCGCGCGGACAGCAGGCCCTTGGCGTCGCCGTAGCCGTGGGCGTCGCCGAGGTTCCGGAGCATGTCCTCGAGGATCTCCGGGGGGCATTCGAAGCCGAAGGCCGCCGGATTTCCGGTGTTGAGCTTGAGGATGCGGTGTCCTGCCGCCTCCAGCCGCATCGCCTCCTCGAGCACCGGGCCACGGATTTCGTAGCAGACGTTGGCGAGCTTCGTGGACTGGATCACCTGCATGTCGGCCACCTTACGGCGGTGTGTCCGGGGCCGCTCGGTGTTTTTCGCCACGTGGACGGTGTACGGGGGCGCCGGGCGGTGGGGCCGCGACTCCGCGCGCCGCCCAGCGGCCGTGCCTCGCGCCGGGCTCCCGACCGGGCCGCGCGCCAGGTAACGACTCTGTTTCTGGCGTTAATTTCCGTGAAAGAAGGGTTGGCCCGAACGGGTGGCGTCGTTATCGTTCACGCACTTCACCCAATCGTTCCGCTGAACGAGTAAGCGAAGGGTGCTCCCGTTCATGCCCCCGTCCACATCCCCGTTCTCGTCCCCGTCCGCGTCCTCGTCCCCCTCCACCTCCGCCGCCGCCCACCGCACAGCCCCCGCCGCGGCCGGGATACCGCGGCGGTCGGTGCTCACCACCGCGGCGGCGGCCGTCGCCGCGCTCGGCGGCTCCGCCGCGCTGACCGGCTGCTCGGGAGCCGCCTCCGCCTCCCCGTCGAGGGCCGTGCCCACCCGCGGCCCGGCCGGGCGGCCCGACCGCGGCGGCACCCTGCGCATCGCCCGGCCGCCCGCCTCCGACGCCGAGACCCTCGACCCCGCGAGCGCGCTGTCCGCGTACGAATACCTCGGCGCGCTCTACAACCGCCTCGTCCGGATCGCGCCCGACGGCACCGTGGCCCCCGACCTCGCCGAGTCCTGGGAGCCCGACGCCAAGGCGGCCACCTGGACCTTCCGGCTGCGCCGCGGCGTCACCTTCCACGACGGCCGCGCCTTCACCTCCGCCGACGCCGCCTACACCCTGCGCCACATCCTCGACAAGGCGACCGCGTCCCCGCAGGCCCCCGTGCTGTCCCCGCTGGTCGACCCGGGGCGGCTGCGCACCCCCGACGCCCACACCCTCGTCGTCCCCCTGAAGAGCCCGCACGCCGAGTTCCCCAGCCTGCTCACCCACTACAACTGCTACGTCGTGCCCGAGGGCAGCGCCGGCTCCATCGGCCGCACCGGCATCGGCACCGGCCCCTTCCGGCTCGCCTCCTTCACCGCCGCCGGGCCCGGCCGGGTCACCGCCTACGCCGACCACTGGGCAGGGCGCCCGGTCCTGGACGCGATCGACTTCTACACCGTGGCCGATATGCAGGCCCGCTCCAACGCCCTGCTCGCCGGGCAGGTCGATCTGCTCTCCCAGACCAATCTCGACTTCGCCACCGCCCGGGTCGTCGCCGCCTCCGACCGCGCCACCATCGCCCGCGCCGAGAACGCCCAGTGGTACGTGCTGCCGATGCTCACCACCGAGAAGCCCTTCACCGATCCGCGGGTGCGGCAGGCGATGAAGCTCGCCTACGACCCCGCGCACATCCTGAAGGCCGCCCTCCAGGGCGCGGGCACGGCCGGCTGGGACAACCCCGTCCCGCCGAACGACCCCGCCCATATCGCCACCCACCCCGCCCACGACCCCGAGAAGGCCCGCCATCTGCTGAAACGGGCCGGGCACGAGCGGCTGGCGGTGGACCTCTACACCTCCTCCTACGACCCGATCTTCACGCCCATGGCCCTCGCCTACCAGGAGTCGGCCGGGCGCGCGGGCATCCGGATCCGGGTCAAGACCGCGGCCGCGGACTCGTACTACACCCAGATCTGGATGAAGAAGCCGCTCATGGCCACCTACTGGTACACCGGGCGCCCCATCGACCAGCTCCTCAACCAGGTCTTCCGCGGCGGCTCCTCGTACAACGAGACCGCCTGGTCGGACAAGGAGTTCGACGCGCTGCTCGACCGGGCCCGCCGGGAGACCGACGAGGGCCGCAGGCGCGAGCTCTACGGACAGGCCCAGACGCTCGTCATCGAGCGGGGCGGGGCGATCACGCCGATGTTCGCCGACCGGCTCGTCGGGATCTCCCGGAAGGTCCGCGGCTACGCCGAGCACGGCTTCGAGTTCGACTACCTGCACATCGGGCTGAAGGGGGCGTGATGTTCTCCTTCCTCCTCCGCCGTGTGGTCGCCGCGCTCGGCACCCTGCTGCTCTCCTCGGTCATGGTCTTCCTGGCCGTCCAGGCGCTGCCCGGCGATGTCGCCACGCAGGTGCTCGGCCGGGACGCCACCCCCGACGCGGTCGCCGCGCTGCGCAAGCAGATGGGTCTCGACCAGCCCGCCTGGGAGCGCTACGCCGACTGGATCAAGGGCGCCCTGCACGGCGACTTCGGCACCTCGCTGGTCACCACCAAGCCGGTGGGCGGCGAGGTCGCCCAGTACCTCGGCAACTCGGCCCTGATCGCCGTCGTCACCGTCCTCTTCGCGGTCACCGGCTCCGTCGTCCTCGGCGTCGTGGCCGGGCTCTACCGCGACCGCTGGCCCGACCACCTGATCTCCACGGTCAGCCTGGTCGGGATGAGCGTCCCCGAATTCGTCGTGGCCACGGTGCTGGTGCTCGCCTTCTCCGTCACCGTGCCGGTGCTTCCCGCCGTGGTGCTGTACGGGCCGGGGGGCGGGCTCGGACAGCTGCTCCCGGCGGTGTGGCTGCCCGCCGCCTCGCTCGCGATCGTCATGGCCGCGTACATCGTGCGGATGGCCCGTACCTCGGTGATCGACGTCATGGCGAGCGAATACGTCACCACCGCCCGGCTCAAGGGGCTGTCCACCTGGCGCGTGGTCACCCGGCACGCGCTGCCCAGCGCCCTGCTGCCCACCCTGCACGTCATCGCGCTCAATGTGGCCTGGCTGGTGGGCGGCGTCGCCGTGGTCGAGAACGTCTTCAACTATCCCGGCATCGGGAAGCTGATGCTCACCTCCGTGCAGAACCGCGATCTGCCGGTCATCCAGGCCATCGCCCTCATCAGCGCGGTCGTCTACGTCGTCTGCAACCTCGCCGCCGACCTCGGGTCCATGGCCCTCAATCCCAAGCTCCGTACCCGAGGAGGGAGGATCCGATGAGCTCCGTGAAGCTGCCCGCGGGCCCGGCCCCGTCGTCCGCCCCGGGCCCCGCGCCCGTCCGGCCCGGCCTCGCCGCCCGCACCTGGCGCACGGTGCGCTCCTCCCGCCCGGCCGTCATCGGGCTCGCGATCGTCGCCGTTCATGTGGTGGTCGCGCTGCTGGCCCCGCTGCTCACGCCGTACCACCCCACCACCGGCGACGCCTCGCACGCGCTGCTCGGGCCGAGCGCCGACCACTGGGCGGGCACCGACCAGTACGGGCGCGATGTGCTGACCCGGGTGCTGTACGGCGGGCGGTACGCGCTCGGCGTCTCCGTCACCGCGACCCTCATCACCATCGCTCTCGGCACCGTCCTCGGCTGCGCCGCCGCGCTGCGCGGCGGCTGGCTGGACGATGTGGTCATGCGCGTCCTGGACGCGGTGCTGTCCATCCCCGCGAT
This sequence comes from Streptomyces yongxingensis, assembly GCF_055597465.1. Classification (NCBI taxonomy): domain Bacteria; kingdom Bacillati; phylum Actinomycetota; class Actinomycetes; order Kitasatosporales; family Streptomycetaceae; genus Streptomyces; species Streptomyces yongxingensis. The sequence continues at coordinate 4,497,828 of NZ_CM145717.1, read as the reverse complement.
CCTCGTCCTGCTGGTGATCGTCACCGCGCTGGGCACCGGGTCCTCGGTCATCGTGCTGGCCATCGCCGTCGTCTGCGTTCCCCAGGTGGTGCGGGTGGTGCGGGGTGCCGCGCTCGCCGTCGTGCCGCAGGACTACGTCACCGCGGCGCGGGCCCGGGGCGAGGGCACCTGGGCGATTCTGCGCCGTGAGGTGCTGCCCAACATCAGCGATGTGGTGTGCGTCGAGTTCGCGATGCGGGCGTCGTGGGTGGTGCTGCTGATCTCCTCGCTGTCGTTCCTCGGCTTCGGCGCGGATCCGCCCACCCCGGACTGGGGGCTGATGGTCTCGGAGAACCGCACCGCCATCACCGTGGTGCCGATGGCCAGCCTCGCGCCGATCATCGGCCTGGCCACGATGGTGGTCGGGCTCAACCTCGCGGCCGACGGCCTGTCGAAGGCGTGGGGCGTGGACCGGATCAGGGAGGGCGTCTGATGACCACGTCTTCGAAGGCCCCCATCGTGTCGGTGGACAAGCTGTCGGTGGCGTACCGCTCGGGCGGGCGCGAGGTGCCCGTCGTCCGGGAGGTGTCGCTGGAGGTGAGCCCCGGCCGGACGCTGGCCCTGGTCGGCGAGTCCGGCAGCGGCAAGTCGACGGTCGCCGCGACGCTTCTGGGACATCTGCGGCATGGCTCGCGGATCACGGGTGGGCGCGTCTCGGTGGACGGCAAGGACGTCTTCGCGCTGGCCGCGCGGGAGTTGCGGCGGCTGCGCGGCGGTACGGTCGCGATGGTCGCGCAGAACGCGGGCCACGCCCTGACGCCGTCCATGCGGATCGGACGGCAGATCGCGGAGGCGGGCGGCGAGGTGCCCGTCACGGACCTGTTGGAGCAGGTCCGGCTGGAGCGCCCGCGCGAGCTCGCCCGCCGCTATCCGCATGAGCTCTCCGGCGGGCAGCAGCAGCGCGTCGCCATCGCCATGGCGATCGCGGCCCGGCCCAAGGTGCTCGTGCTGGACGAGCCCACGACCGGCCTCGATGTGATCACCCAGCGCGGGGTGCTGGACCTGGTCGGCGCCCTCCGCGAGGAACTCGGCCTCGCGGCCGTCCTGGTCAGTCATGACCTGGGCGTGGTCGCGCGGATGGCCGACGAGGTGTGCGTGCTGAACGCCGGGCGGGTGGTCGAGGCCGCCCCCACCCGGCGGCTCTTCGCCGCCCCCGCCGATCCGTACACCCGGCGGCTGCTGGCCAGCGTCCCCCGCATCGCGGACGCGGGGCTCGCGGTGGTGGGGGAGGACGGTACGCGGGAGATCCGGCCGAGGGCGGACTCCGTGGGCGCGGTGGACGTGGTCGACGTACGAGAGGTGACGATCGACTACGGGGCCAGCCGTGCCGTGGACGGGGTCTCCTTCAGTGTGCGGCGCGGTGAGGTGCTGGCGCTGGTGGGGGAGTCGGGGAGCGGTAAGTCGACGATCGCGTGGTCGTTGGCGGGGTTGCGGGAGCCGTCGGGCGGAACGATGAAGGCCACGTCCGGTCGCCGGTCGGCCGATGGCCGGTCCGGGGGTGACGGCGACCTGGGCGCCCCCGCGCGGCGGCGCCCGCTCGCCCTGCGCCGCACCGTCCAGCTCGTCTTCCAGAACGCCGACACCTCGCTCAATCCGCGGCGCTCGGTGGGCGATGCGGTACGGCGACCGCTGCGCTTCTTCGGTACGGCGGGGTCGCGGGGCGAGTCGGCGTCGCGCGCCCGTCAGCTGATCGCCGACGTCCGCCTCGACCCCGGCTTCGCCGACCGGCTCCCCGCCCAGCTGTCCGGCGGCCAGCGCCAGCGCATCGGCATCGCGCGGGCGCTGGCCGGTGAGCCCGATCTGCTGATCGCGGACGAGATCACGACGGCGCTGGACGTGTCCGTACAGGCGGATGTGCTGCGCCTGCTGGACGACCTGCGCCGGGAGCGTGAACTGGCCTGCCTGTTCATCAGCCATGACCTGGCGGTGGTGCGGGGGATCGCGGACCGGGTGGTGGTGCTGCGGCACGGGGTGGTGGTGGAGGAGGGCCCGACGGACGCGGTCTTCGCGGCTCCGGGCCATCCGTACACGAGGGCGCTGATGGCGGCGGCGCTGGAGCCGGATCCGGAGGCGGAGAGGGAGGTGGTCTCGGCTGAGGAGTGGGCGGACGCGGCGGAGCCGGGCGCGCTTTGGAGCGACTTGGGCGAGGGCCACCGAGTGCGGCGCTGGCGGCCGGCAGATGGCTAGCCCCCACCCCGCCCCTCCCCGAACCGGGGCTCCGCCCCGGCCCCCCATGCGGAGCTCCGCCCCGCACCCCGCCGGGGCTCCGCCCCTGGACCCCGCTCCTCAATCGCCGGAGGGCTGGATACCCCCGGCCGGGGCCCGGGGCGGAAATGCCCCACTACCCAGCCCCTCCGGCGTTTGAGGAGCGGGGGTTCGGGGGCGGAGCCCGTGGGTCGGTGGGGAGCGGGTTGCCGCAGGTGCGTGCGGGGGCGTTCCGACGTCGCGAGCGGGGCGACTCAAGCCCCTCCGGCGCTTGAGGAGCGGGGGCCGGGGGCGGCGCCTCCGGGTTCGGGGAGGGGCGGGGTGGGGGAGTCGCCCGCCGCAGGCGCACCCGTGCCCGCACCACAACACCAGCTAGAGGAGATACGTGAAGTACCGCGAGACGTTCGACCGCAAGGTGCTGGTCGAGGACGTGTGGATCCCCACCCGGGACGGGAGGACGCGGCTGCACGCACGCATCTGGCGGCCGACGGACGCCGAGACCGCCCCCGTCCCCGCCCTGCTCGAATACCTTCCGTACCGCAAGAGCGACTGGACCGCCCCGCGCGACGCGCAGCGTCACCCCTGGTACGCCGGGCACGGCTACGCCTCCGTACGGGTCGACCTGCGCGGCAGCGGCGACTCGGAGGGCGTGATGCTCGACGAGTACACCGCGACCGAGCTCGCCGACGGCGTCGACGTCGTCAACTGGCTCGCGCGGCAGCCCTGGTGCACCGGCAAGGTGGGCATGTTCGGGATCTCCTGGGGCGGGTTCAACTCGCTCCAGATCGCCGCCCTGCGCCCCGCCCCGCTGAAGGCGATCGTCACCGTCTGCTCCACCGACGACCGTTACGACAACGACGTCCACTACACCGGCGGCGCCGTCCTCGGCATCGACATGCTCGCCTGGGCCGGGACCATGCTCGCGTTCACCGCCCGCCCCCCGCACCCCACCTCCGTCGGCGAGGACCGCTGGCTGCCCATGTGGCGGGAGCGGCTCGACGCGCTCGAGCCGTATCTGCACACCTGGCTCGCCCACCAGGAGCGGGACGACTACTGGCGGCACGGCAGCGTCTGCGAGGACTACGGCGCGATCGAGGCCGCCGTGCTCGCGGTCGGCGGCTGGGCCGATCCGTACCGGGACACCGTGCCGCGCCTGCTGGAGCACCTCGACGCGCCCGTACGGGGGCTGATCGGCCCCTGGTCGCACCAGTACCCCGACCGGGGGCTGCCCCCGGGCCCGGCGATCGGCTTCCTCCAGGAGACCCTGCGCTGGTGGGACCACTGGCTCAAGGACGAGCCGACCGGCGTGCTGGACGAGCCGAGGCTCCGCGCCTGGATCAACGACCCCGTGCCGCCCGCCACCTCGTACGAGACGATGCCCGGCCGCTGGGTCGGCGAGGACACCTGGCCGTCGCCGTCCGTGACCTGGGACGAACGCCCCCTCGGCGGCCCCGCCGACGAGCCGGTGATCGTGCGCTCGCCGCTGCACACCGGGCTGGACGCCGGCCGCTTCTTCCCCTTCGGCAACGCCACCGACCTGCCGCCCGACCAGCGCGCGGAGGACGGCCGCTCGCGCTGCTTCGACTCGGCGCCGCTCACCGCGCGGGTGGAGATCCTGGGCCGCCCCCGCGTACGGCTGCGGCTGGACAGCGCCACCCCGCGCGCCCACGTGATCGCCCGCGTCTGCGACGTGGCGCCCGACGGCTCGTCCACGCTGGTCACCCGCGGTGTGCTCAACCTGATGTCCCGGCACGGCCGGGAGAAGGCCGTGGAGTGGGAACCGGGGACGTACGAGGACGTGGAGTTCGAGCTGAACGCCACGGGCTACGCCTTCCCGCCCGGCCACCGCATCCGGGTCGCCGTCTCCGACGCGTACTGGCCGTGGGTCTGGCCGCACGGCGAACGGGGCCATCTGACCGTACGGCCCGGCGAGAGCGCGCTGCTGCTGCCCGTACGGGATCCGGGCGCCGACGCGGGCCGCCCGCCCATCGTCTTCGAGGAGCCCGAGCAGGCCCCGCCGCTCGCCGTGACCGTCGACCCGCCCGCCGCGCCACGGCCCGAACGCACCGTCACCCACGACGTGGCCACCGGAGAGTGGGTGCTGGAGGTGGACCCCAACTACGGGGGTTCGCGCACCTATCCGGACGGACTGCGCTACGAGGAGAGCGCCCGCGAGACCTACCGCATCCGCTCCGACGATCCGCTGTCGGCCGTGGCAAGCTCTCGGTGGACCATCCGGCTGCGGCGCGGGGACTGGGAGGCGGAGGTCGTCACCGCCATGGAACTGCGGGCCACGGCGGAGGAATTCATCATGGACAGCAGCATCGAGGCACGGGCGAACGGAGAGACAGTGGCCACGCGCGCATGGCACCGCACCACACCGAGGACGTCCGCGTGACGTCCCGTTCCGAACGCCGCCCACCGCGCCGCGCCGTCGCCGCCTCCGCCCGCACCCGGCAGCCCACCGAGGTGCGCCGTCGGCTGATCGTGGAGGCCGCGGTGCCGCTCATCGCCGAGCGCGGCACCAAGGCGGTGGGGGTGCGCGAGGTGGCGGCCGCGGCCGGGGTGTCGGTCGGCACGGTCACGTACCACTTCGAGAGCGTGCAGGAAGTCCTCTCCGAGGCGATGGTGCTGCACATAGAGCGCTACTACGCCGCGCTGAGCGACGCCGCCGCGCACGCCACCAGCGGCGGGGAGGGGCTGTGGCTGCTCATCGACGCGCTCTTCACGGAGGACACGGACCGGCACTGGCGGATGTGGTTCGACTACTGGAATGCGGGCGAACGGGACCAGACCTTCGCCCGCGGCCAGGCCGAACGGTACGAGAACTGGCACGGCGAGATCCGGGCCCTGGTGGAACGGGGCCGCGCCGAGGGTGACTTCCACTGCGACGACCCGGCCGACTTCGCCCTCCGCTTCTCCGCCCTGGCCGACGGCCTCGCCCTGCGCCGCCTCCGCCAGGTCCCGGCCCTGAGCGTCGAGGACGCGCGACGCCACCTGCGGCGCTTCGCCGAGGCGGAGCTGGGCGGCTGAGCGCGAGTCTTCCGCGGGTCGCCCGGCCCCGCCCCGTCCCTCCCGGCACCGGTATCGGGAGAGACGGGGACAGGGTGGCTCAGATCAGCCGGCGCAGAGGGTCAGGCTGATTCTGGCGCCCCTGGGCACGGCGGTCGGACTGTGGGGGGAGACCTCGACGACCGTGCCCGGCTTGCCGTTCCTGCCGCAGTCCACCGTGCCGACCTTGCCGAGCTCGAGCTGGGACTTCAGCAGCAGTTGCTGGGCGAACTCCAGGCTGAGACCCCCGAAGTCGAGCTTGTACTTGCTGTCCTCCAGCGCGACGTAGGTGGCTTCGGGATCGGCGGTCGCGGTGCTGACGGCGGCGGGCTTCGATGCCTCCGAACCGCTGTTGATGGTGGCCAGCGCGGTGCCGCCACCGGCCACGATGAGGGCCGTGGCGATACCGGCGATGGCCGTGGCCCGCTTGCGGCGGGCGCCTCGCACGATGCGGGCCGTGTCGAAGTCCGGCGCCTCGGCGGCGTTCACGTATTCGTTCATGGCGTTCACCAATTCCTCTTCGAAGGGCGTGTAGCCCGAGCAGCCGAAAGGCCGTGAATCATGCGAAGTCATCGGGTTCCTTCCGTGGGCTGCCGCGGTGAAGGGCCGGAGAGTGCGGGGAACTGGCTTCTGAGCTTTTCCATCCCACGGGCGAGCTGGGATCGCACGGTGCTCGGTGAGATTCTCAGGTCGGCCGCGATCTCGGCGTCGGACAGGTCGTGGAAGTACCGCAGTACCACGACCGTGCGCATGCGCATCGGCAGCCGCTGAAGGGCGCGGACCAACTGGTCCCTGCTGTCGATACGCCCGTACTCGTCCCCAGGAGCCGCTGGGTCACCGCCGTCCTGGTGTTGCACCATGCGGCGGAATTTCCGCCACCGGTCGTTGGCCAGGTTCACCATGATCCGCCGGACATAGGCGTCCGGAGCGTCCTTGGCGGCGATCGTGCGCCATGTGCGGCAGGCCCGCTCCAGGGTTTCCTGGACCAGGTCCTCCGCCGCCTCACGGTTCCCCGTCAAAACGAGGGCGCCACGGAACAACGCGGCCGACCGCGTCGCGACAAAGCCAGGGAAATCGATCTCCGCCGAACCAGTCTCGGTGGGGGCGGTTCTCAGCTTCCACTCGGTTGCCAGATCCACACGCTCCTCCCTTCCTGTCACCCCTCCTTGACGGGGAGGCCATCTCATCTGCTGCATGGCCGTGATGAGAGCTGGGTCACAGGGTGAGGGCAGGGGTCCGTGACGGCGAGGCCGGCGCGGAGGTCCTCGCGGAGCGGGTGGCTATGAGGCGTTGCCCGGGGCTGTCGTGGAGGAGCCCGCGTCGAGGCCGGTGAGGAAGGCGGTGAGGACGCGGCACAGGCGGGGTTCCACCTCGACGATCGCGTGGCCGAGGCGGGGGTCGGTCTCGTACAGCTCCCGCAGGCGCGGGCCGGGGGTGGCCATCTGCCGGAGCGCCCCGGCCAGGCTGGTCGCCGTGGCGACGAGGTCGACGGTCTGGAGTTCGGTCAGGCCGAGCAGCCGTCGCAGCTCGTCGCCGATCAGCTCGATCTCCTCGAGCGTCACCAGTTTGAACTCGCGCACCGAGTCGATCGAGACATTGCGCTCGAGGTTCATGGGCGCCTGGGCCAGCAGGTCGCAGAACATCGGCCGGGCCGCCAGCGTGGCGGCGACGACCTCGGCGACCTCCGGGGCCGTGGCGCGCGCCCTGCGTTCGAGATCGCCGCGCAGCTCGGCGGACCACTGCCGCCAGCCCTCCGCGGTGAGCCTGAGGAAGATCTGCTCCCGTGTCTCGAAGTAGCGCAGCAGGGCTGACTTGTGCATCCCCACGGCCCCGGCGATGTCGGTGAGGGTGACGTCCCGGACCCCGCGCTCGCGGGCGAGGCCACGGGCCGCGTCCAGGATCGCCTCTTCCCGCACCTGCTTGGCCCGGGCACTGCGCGCACGTTGGAAGGCAGGCGTCGTCATGCCGGACATCATAGGAACCCGTAAGAGAACGGTGTTGCGTAAATAAGAGAACGGTGTTGTACTAACGGTATGAGTTCACAGGTTATGAGTGCACAGGGTTCACAGGTCTGGTTCATCACCGGTTCGTCGCGCGGTCTCGGCCGCGCCCTGGTCACCGCCGCCCTCGAGGCCGGTGACCGCGTCGTGGCCACCGCCCGCCGCCCCGAGGCGCTCGCGGAGGCGTATCAGGAGTACGGCGACCGCATCCACCCCCTCGCGCTGGACGTCACCCGCCCCGAGGCGGCGCGCGAGGCCGTCGAGGCGGCGCTCGCCCGCTTCGGGCGCGTCGACGTGCTGGTGAACAACGCGGGATACGCGAATGTGTCGCCCATCGAGACCTCGGACGACGAGGACTTCCGCGCCCAGTTCGAGACGAACTTCTGGGGCGTCTACCACGTGACGAAGGCCGTGCTCCCGGTCCTGCGGCAGCAGGGGGCCGGCACCGTCGTGCAGATCTCCTCGATCGGCGGGCGGGTCGGCGGATCGCCGGGCATCGCCTCCTACCAGGCGGCCAAGTTCGCGGTGGACGGCTTCAGCCGGGTCCTCGCCGCGGAGACCGGGCCGCTCGGCGTGCGCGTCATGGTCGTCGAACCGAGCGGTTTCGCCACCGACTGGGCCGGTTCCTCCATGACGGTCCACCCGATCCCCGACGCCTACGACGCGACCGTCGGGGAGATGAACCGGCAGGTGCGGCAGAGCACGGACGGGGCGGCCGGGGACCCCCGGCGCGCCGCCGAGATCATCGTGCGGACCGTCCACCGCGGCGAGGTCCCGAGCCATCTCCCGCTGGGCGTGAACGCGGCGACCATGGCGCGGGACTACTCGCGGCGCCAGCTCGCCGAGGTGACCGCCTGGGAGAAGGTCAGCCGCTCGGCCGACTTCGGCGAGCCGTACCCGGCGGAGCTCCCGGCCGAGGGTGCGGCCGCCTGAGGGGCTGTTGCGCTACGGGCGGCGGATCGCGCGGCGGATCGCGCGCCCCGCGAGGACGTCCGTCCGCCGTCCGTCCTCGATGACGGAACGGCCGTCGATGAGGACGTGGGGGATGCCGGTCGGCAGGGTGCGCGGGGCCTCGAACGTCGAGCCCGCCGCGACCGTCTCCGGGTCGAAGAGGACGAGGTCCGCGCGGTAGCCCTCGCGGACTTGGCCCCGGTCGGGGAGGCGGAGACGGGCCGCGGGGCGGGCGGTGAGGTGGGCCACGCACTCCTCCAGGGTGAGGACGCCCAGCTCACGGACGTAGCGGCCCAGGTACTGGGGGAAGGTGCCGTAGGCGCGGGGGTGCGGCTTGGCGCCGTGCAGGATGCCGTCGCTGCCGCCGGTGTGGACGGGGTGCTTCATGATCGCCTGGACGTTCTCCTCGTGCCCGACGTGCTGCAGGATCGTCGGGCCGAGGCGGTCGTCCAGGAGGAGGCGGCGCGCGGTGACCCAGGGGGCCTCGGCTCGTTCGCGGGCGCTCGCGGCGACCGTCTTGCCGACGTATTCGGTGAGGGCCGGGTCGTTCACCCCGGAGATCTCGATGGTGTCCCAGTTGATCGGCACCCCGTGGCAGCCGTCCGCTCCCTCTTCCTCCATGACGTGCCGGATGCGCTCGGCTTCGGCGTCGTCGCGCAGCCGCGCGAGGGCCGCGTCGGGGCCGCCCTCGGCCGCCCAGCTCGGCAGCATCGCGGCGAGCGTGGTGCAGCCGGGGAGATAGGGATAGGTGTCGAGGGTGATGTCGGCGCCGTCGGCGATCGCGGCGTCCAGGAGGGCGAGCAGCTCGGGGGCGCGGCCCTTGTTGAGGTCGAAGTTCATGGTGGCGTGGGCGAGGTGCAGCGCACAGCCCGCCTCCCGGCTGAGGGCCACCATCTCCTCGTAGGCGCGCAGCGCACCGGCGCCGTAGGAGCGGTGGTGCGGGCAGTAGTAGCCGTCGTACGCGGCCACGACCCGGCACAGCTCGGTGAGTTCGGCGTCGGAGGCGTACATCCCGGGGGTGTAGGTGAGCCCGGAGGACAGGCCGACCGCCCCCTGCTCCAGCCCCTCCGCCACCAGCGCCTTCATCCGCTCGACCTCGGCGGGCGTCGCGTCGCGGTCCTCCCAGCCGAGGGCGAGCATGCGGACGGTGCCCTGGGGGATGAGGTACGCGGCGTTGACCGCGATGCCCTGGCCGCCGAAGCCGTGGTCGAGGCGGTCCAGGAACTCGCCGACGGTGCGCCAGGTGAAGTCGATGTCGGAGCCGTCGCCGTTCCAGCCGGTGATGGCGGTACGGATCTGGGCGAGCGTGCGGTCGTCCACGGGCGCGTAGGAGAGCCCGTCCTGGCCGATGACCTCCAGGGTCACGCCCTGGGCGACCTTGGCGGAGTGGTCGGGGTCGCGGAGCAGGGCCAGGTCGCTGTGGGCGTGCATGTCGATGAAGCCGGGGGAGAGGGCGAGGCCGTCGGCGTCCACGGTGCGGTGGGCGGTGGGGCGCGACCCACTCCCCTCGGGTACGACGGCGGCGATCCGGCCGCCGTCGACGGCCACGTCTGCCCGATACCGGGCCCGCCCGGTGCCGTCGATGACGTCCGCACCGCGAATGACCAGTTCCATGGGGTTGCCCTCTCTTCCTGCCGACCGCGCCTGGGGCGCGCTGACGTTTCCCCACCCACCCGCCCTCACTCGGTGGGGGACCCTCCGGGTCCCCCACACCCCCACCCGGCCCCGGGCTTCACGGCCCGTGAGCCGGGTGGGGGCGTGTCCCGTGCCCAGGGCGGGGCTTGCGCCCCGGCCGCCGGGCCCGGCGGAGGCTCCCGCTCCCGCCCCCGGCCCGGCCTCCGGGCCTCGCGGCCCGCGAGCCGGGTGGCCTGCGCCCCGCCTGGCCCGGGCCTGCCCGGGCGCCCATTGTCCGGTGCCCGACTGGCCCCGGCCCGCCGCCAGGTGCCTCAGCGGGGGCAGCGGCGGGGCGTCGCCGCCGTGGAACCGGCCCGGGCCGGTCCCGGGGCCTGGGACATGGCCCGGGTGGGTTGCCGGGCCGGTCTCGGTTTCGGGTCCGGCCCGGCGGGGTTCGGGCCTTGACCCGTCCCTGGGGTCTCGCTCCGGGGCAGGGGCTTTGAGCGGGCCCGGTCCGGGGCGGAGTCCCGGGTAGGGGCGGGTGGGTGGGTCAGAAGAAGGTGCGGATGTAGTCCGTGACGGTGCCGTCCGACTCCGCCACCGGGATCAGTTGCCACTTGTCGAAGCTGGTGCAGGGGTGGGAGAGGCCCAGGGCCACCCAGTCGCCGACCTCCAGGTCCGTGCCGTCCGCGACCGAGACCCAGGCGTGCTGGTCGGAGAGGGCCGTGATGGTGAGGCCCGTGGCGGGGCGGGTGGAGGCGTCGCGGGCGGAGCGGATGAGCTGGGGTTCGGGCATGTCCAGGTCGTACGCCGCGTCCCGCTTGCCCGCGTTCAGGAACGCCTGGCCGGGTTCGGGGCGCGAGACGACCTGGGCCCACAGGCGGAAGGCCGGGTGCAGCTCGCCCTCCTCCGGGACGCGGTTGAACGGGGTGATGTGCCGGTAGTGGCCGTCGTCGTGGGAGACGTACGCACCCGAGCGCAGCAGCTTCAGCACCGGCCGCGACAGCGTGGGCAGCTCCGCGAAGACGTCCGCCACCGCGTCGAACCAGGCGCTGCCGCCCGCGCTGACGACCACCTCGTCCACGTCCTGGAAGCGGCCCGCCGCGTCGAAATCCGCCGCCAGTGCCGTGAGGCGGCGCAGCCACGCCCGTACCCGCTCGCCGTCCGCCTCTGGCACCTCGCCCTCGTAACCGGCCACCCCGACCAGCCGCAGGGTCCCGGCGGCCGCGACCGCGTCGGCGACCGTCGCGCACTCCGCCTCCGTACGGACCCCGGTGCGCGCCCCCTCGCCGCCGCCCAGCTCGACCACCACATCGACCGGCCGCCGCGCGCCCGCCTCCCGCAGGGCCGCGTCCATCAGCTCCACGCCGCGCACCGAGTCGACGTAGGCGATGAAGCGGAAATCGGGGTCGGCGTCGAGCTCGGCCGCGAGCCAGTGGAGGGCGGCGGCGTCGACGACCTCGTTGGCGAGGAAGATCCGCTGGATGCCGAAGGCCCGGTAGATCCGCACCTGGGTGGGGACGGCCGCGGTGATGCCCCAGGCCCCGTGCGCGAGCTGGCGCTCGAAGAGCTGCGGGGCCAGGGAGGTCTTGCCGTGCGGGGCGAAGGCGAGCCCATGGGCGGCGGAGTAGCGCTCCATCGCCACCAGGTTGTGCTCCAGCGCCTCGGCCGACAGCGCCAGTACGGGCGTGGTGAAGCCACCGGTGAACAGGGAGCGCCGCTCGGCGGCGAGCTCGCCGACCGTAAGGCCCTCGGCGTTCGGCGGCAGCCCCTTGAAGCGGTGGTCGACGCGCTCCCGCGCGAGGGCGGCGACGGCCTGGTCGCGGTGGTCGGTGGCCATGGAGCGCCTCCATAACGATTCCGGTTGCAATCTCTGCAACGTTCATTGCGCATAACGCTTAGCGCTGTCTAACATCCCGCCCAGCACCGGGTCAACGGTGTGCGGCTGACCCCCATCCGTCCATCCACCAGGAGCGAGACCAACCGTGTCCCCTCTCCCCAGCGGCGAAGCCGTCGATACCGTCGTCGATGCCGTCGACGTCGTATGTCTCGGCGAGTCGATGGTGACCTTCGTGCCGTCCCGTCCGGGCCGGCTGGCGGACGTCCCCTCGTTCGCCCGGGGCATCGGCGGCGCCGAGTCCAATGTCGCCTGTGGCCTGGCCCGCGCCGGGCACAGCGCGCGCTGGATCAGCCGGGTGGGCACGGACGGCTTCGGCGAGCACCTCGTACGGGAGATCGCGGCCACCGGCGTGGACACGGCGTACGTCCAGCGCGATCCGCGCCGCCCCACCGGGATCTACTTCCGTACGGCGGGGGAGCGTGCCGTTGGCTCCGAGACCGCTGACGGGGACGGCGGTGTCGCCGCCTCGGAACCGCTCGCCGAGGTGATCTACTACCGGGCCGGATCCGCCGCCGCGGCCATGTCCCCCGCGCTCATCCCCCGGGAGTGGGCCTGGTCCGGCCGGGTGCTCCATCTGACCGGGATCACCCCGGCCCTCTCCGGCGACTGCCGCGCGCTGATGCGCGAGCTGACCGCCCGCGCCCCCGGCCGTCCCCTCGTCTCCTTCGACCTCAACTACCGGGTCTCGCTCTGGCGGAAGGAGGGGGGAGCCGACGGCGAAAGCGGCCCCGCCGTCCTGCTCGACCTCGCCCGCCGCTGCGACCTCGTCTTCGTCGGCGAGGACGAGGCCGAGGCGGTCTGGGGGCTGCGCGGCCCGGAGGCCATACGGGCGGCGCTGCCCGAGCCGGAGGTGCTGGTCGTCAAGCAGGGCGGCGCCGGAGCCACCGCCTACGCACGCCGACCGGACGGCGACGCCACCGGCGACGGCACCGATGCCGCCACCGACACCGTCACCTTCGAACCCGCCCCGCGCGTCGACGTCGTCGCCCCCGTCGGCGCGGGCGACGCCTTCGCCGCCGGTTTCCTCTCCGGCACCCTGCGCGGACTGCCCGTCGCCGAACGGCTGCGCCACGGCCACCTCATGGCCGCCGCCGCGCTCACCGTCCCCGGCGACCTCGGCACCCCGCCCTCCCGTGAGCACGCCGACCACCTGGTGGCACTCGATGCCGCGCGGTGGGGCACACTGCGATTCGGCCCCGGCTGGACAGATCTGCCGAGTCCCGCCGAAAAGTGGGCCGAGACCGCAGCGGTGGAGGTACCCGACTCATGAGCCAGACCGTCGACCGAGCGCTGAGCATCCTGCCGCTGCTGGCGGAGGGGCCGGCCAATCTGGAGCAGGTCGCCACGCGGCTGGGCGTGCATAAGTCGACCGCGCTGCGGCTGCTGCGCACCCTCCATGAGCACGGCATGGTCTACCGCCAGCAGGACCAGCGCTACCGCCTCGGCGCCCGCCTCTTCGCGCTCGCGCAGGAGGCGGTCGAGAACCTCGACGTACGCGAGATCGCCCATCCCCATCTGGTGGCGCTCAACGAACGCTGCGGGCACACCGTCCACCTCGCGGTGTACGAGGAGAACGAGGTGCTCTACATCGACAAGGTGGAGAGCCGCTACCCGGTGCGGATGTACTCGCGGATCGGCAAGCCCGTGGCCATCACCGTGGCCGCCGTGGCCAAGCTGCTGCTGGCCGATCTGCCCGAGCCCGAGCGGCGGACGCTGGCCGAGCGGCTCACCTACCCCGCGTACACGCCCCGTTCGACGCCCAACGCCGCCGCGTTCCTCAAGGAGCTGGCGACCGTGCGCGACCAGGGCTGGGCCACCGACTTCGGCGGCCACGAGGAGTCGATCAACTGCGTCGGGGCACCGATCCGGGGAGCGGACGGACGCGTCGTCGCCGCCTGCTCGGTGTCGGCGCCGAACGTCGTCGTCAGCGCCGACGAACTCCTCTCCCTGCTGCCGCTGGTGCGCCGCACGGCGGAGGAGATCAGCCGGGAATACTCGGGCGGCGCCCCGGTGTCCCACGACGCGCAGGACGCACCACACGGCACGCACGGCACGGCCGGCCCGTCGGCCACCGCCCCCTCACACGAGCACGACCCATCGCACGAAACCCCCGAGAAGAGAGCCGAGGAGACCTCCTCATGACCGAGAAGCTCCAGAAGACCGCGATCACCCCGGCCACGCACACCACCCCGCCCGCCAAGTTCTCCCACGGCGTGAAGAAGGGGAACATCCTCCAGGTCGCCGGTCAGGTCGGCTTCGGCCCCGCCGTCCCGGGCCAGGCCCCCACCCCCGTCGGGCCGACCCTGCGCGAGCAGACCCTGCAGACCCTGCGCAATGTGCAGGCCGTGCTGGAGGAGGGCGGCGCGAGCTGGGAGGACGTGGTGATGGTGCGGATCTACCTCACCGACACCGGCCACTTCGCCGAACTCAACGAGATCTACAACGAGTTCTTCGCCGACCTCAAGGAGGCCCCGGCCGCCCGTACGACGGTCTACGTCGGCCTCCCGGCCGGTCTGCTCGTCGAGATCGACGCCCTCGCGGTCCTGGGCTGACGCCCGCGCCGTGCTGGGCTGATGCCTCGCCGTGCCGGGCTGACGCCCGAAACGGCCGGCCACCAAAGCGGCCGACCCCCACCCCCCCCGCGGCGGGCGGGAGCGTTCCCCGCCCGCCGCGGGTTCCACCCCTGACTGACTCGTCCTCACCGTCCCCGTCGTCGGAAGCTCGAGCCCTGATCACCCGCACCCAGGCTTTCCCAGCGCGCGGCCCCCCGCCGTGCGGCGGTACCCCTTACCCACATCCCGGAGTTCCCCATGCTGCTCGCGGCCGCTCCCGCTGCCGAGACCCCACCCCACACCGGTGGTCTGCTCGCCCTCATCCACGGCACCGCCGGTCTGCTGACCGTCGCCGCCCTCGGCATCGCCCTTCTGCTCTACCTGATCATCAAAGTCCGGCTGCAGCCCTTCGTGGCGCTGCTCGGCGTCTCCATCGCGGTCGGTCTGGCCGCCGGTCTCTCGGTCACCGAACTCTTCGGTACGGTCCAGAAGTCCGACGCCGTCTCGCTCATCGAATCCGGTATGGGCGGCATCCTCGGCCACATAGCCATCATCATCGGCCTGGGCACCATGCTCGGCGCGATCCTCGAGGTCTCCGGCGGCGCGGAGGCGCTCAGCGCCCGGCTGCTCGGGCTCTTCGGGGAGAAGCGGGCGCCGCTCGCGATGGGGCTCACCGGTCTGATCTTCGGCATACCCGTCTTCTTCGACGTCGGCATCTTCGTCCTCGCGCCGATCGTCTACGCGGCCGCCAAGCGCAGCGGCAAGTCGATCCTGCTCTACGCGATGCCGCTGCTCGCGGGGTTGTCCATGACCCACGCCTTCCTGCCGCCGCACCCCGGTCCGGTGGCCGCGGCCGGACTGCTCCATGTCGACCTGGGCTGGGTCATCCTGATGGGCATCGTGGTGGGCATCCCGTCGGTGCTGGCCGCGTGGGGCTACGCCGCCTGGATCGGCAAGCGCATCTTCGTGCCCGTACCGCAGGACATGGTGGAGGCGGCCGAGGAGTCCCGGGAGGCGGTCGCGGCCCAGCAGCGCGCCTCCGGCGCCACCCCGGCCGAGCAGCCGGTCTCGGTGGCCACGGTGCTCGCGATCATCGGCACCCCGCTCGTGCTGATCCTCTGCGCGACGTTCTCCTCCGTGGCGCTGGACCCGAGCACCGGCCGCTCGGTCATCGAGTTCTTCGGCCACCCCTTCGTGGCGCTGACGATCGCCCTGCTCCTCGCCTACTACCTGCTGGGCATCCGGCGCGGCTGGTCCCGCAAGTCCCTGGAGACCGTCTCCACCGCCTCCCTCAAGCCCGTGGGCAACATCCTCCTGGTGGTCGGCGCGGGCGGGGTCTTCGGCGCGGTCCTCAAGGGCAGCGGTGTCGCCCAGGCCCTGGCCGACGCCTTCGACAGCGCGGGCCTGCCGGTCATCGTGCTGGCCTGGCTGATCTCGGTGGTGCTCCGGGTGGCCCAGGGTTCGGCGACGGTCGCGATCGTCACGACGGCGGGCATCGTCACCCCGATGCTCTCCGGCGGCGACTACTCGCAGGCCCATCTGGCGCTGGTCATCATGTCCATCTCGGCGGGCTCGATCTTCGCCTCGCACGTCAACGACGGCGGCTTCTGGATGGTGGCGAAGTACTTCGGCATCTCCGAGAGCGACACGCTGAAGTCCTGGACGGTTCTGGAGACGGTGCTGTCGGTGGCCGGTTTCGTGGTGGCGGCCCTGCTGAGCCTCGTCATCTAGCGGACGGCGCCCGCATGACGACGGCCCTCGAATCCCGGCGGAAACCCCGGGATTCGGGGGCCGTCGCTTCTGGCTCCATTCCGCTCCGTGACCCGTTGGCATTCACCGCGAGATTCACCATCGCAACTCATTCATGGGAGCACCCACGTTTGATCAAATAATGGCAAAGAATGCCGGTCGAAACGGAGAGTCCCCGCTCGGCGACGACGTCGCGCATGCCAAGTCGTTTCATGTTCTACGTAGATTCAACTCTCCATCCTCGTGAGCTGCATGATCAATCCATAGGGTCCTTGAGGTATTTGAAGGAAGGGACCCATGGAAGAACTCCGCGCAATCCGGGCTCGCGGTATCACGAAGAGCTTCGGTGATGTCGTCGCCCTGGACGGCATCGATCTCGATGTAACGCCGGGTCATATCCACGGCCTGGTCGGACCGAACGGCGCCGGAAAGACGACGTTGCTCGGCCTGCTGCTGGGGCTCGCGGTGGCCGACAGCGGTCGCCTGGAGGTCCTGGGTACACCGGTCGAGCGGGCACTCGACGCTCCCGACGGTGTCGCCGGCTTCGTGGACGGCCCCGCCCTCTATCCCTCGCTCACCCCACGGCAGAACCTCGCCGCGCTGGCCGCGCTCCGCGGCCACGACGCGCGCACGACGGGGCACGACGCGCGCACGACGGGGATCGACGACGTACTCGCCGAGGTCGGTCTCACCGACGTCGCCGACGACCGTACCCGCGGCTTCTCCCTCGGCATGCGCCAGCGGCTCGGGCTCGCCGCCGCCCTGCTGACCAAGCCCCGGCTGCTCGTGCTCGACGAACCGTCCAACGGCCTCGACCCGGCGGGCAAGAAGCACGTGCACGGTGTCCTGGGCCGGCTCGCGGCCGACGGAACCGCCGTCGTGCTCTCCAGCCACAACATGGACGACCTCGAGGCGCTGTGCTCCGAGGTGACCATCCTCGCCGCCGGACGCGTCGTCTTCTCCGGCCCGCTGTCCAAGCTGGCCACCGAGAACCGTGAACTCGAGTACCGGCTGGTCACCTCCGACCCGCGGGCCGCGCGCCGGCTGGCGGACGACGCGCCGGGGATCCAGGTCGTCGACGACGCCGGGGTACGGCAGGACGCCGAACTGCTCGTCGTACGCGCCCTGGTGCCCGCCCTCGACCACCTCGTGGCGCGGCTCGTGGAGGGGGGCGTCGCGCTGCGCGAGCTCACTCCCGTGGTGTCGCCGCTCGAAGCCGCGTTCCTGGCCCTCACCGAGCAGCAGGAGGCGGGCAGATGACCGCGACCCTCACCCGGAGCCCGGAACAGGAAGGCGGGCAGCCGACCGGGGGCCGTCGCGTCCCCGTCACCCGCGCCTGTCGCTTCGAGCTCGTCAAGCTCGTCTCCCAGTGGCGGATCCGCCTGCTGGTCCTCGCCTGCTGGATCGCTCCCGCCCTCTTCGTCGCCGGGGTGAGCCGGCAGAGCACGCTTCCCGTCGACACCCTCTTCGGGCGCTGGATGCTCGCCTCCGGGTGGGCCGGGCCGCTGGTGATGCTCGGTTTCGCGGGAACCTGGGCGCTCCCGCTGCTGACCTCGGTCGTGGCCGGTGACGTGTTCGCCTCCGAGGACCGGCTCGGCACCTGGCGCCATCTGCTCGTCGCGGTCCGCTCGCCCCGGCGGATCTTCGTCGCGAAGGCGATGGCCAGTCTCACCGTCCTGCTGCTGCTCGTGGCCGGGCTCGCGGTCTCCAGCACCGTCGGCGGCCTCCTCGTGGTCGGCGACCAGCCGCTGGTCGGTCTCGACGGCCATCTCCTGGCACCGTCGGACGCCGCCGTCTCGGTCCTGCTCTCCTGGGTCTGCGTCCTCGCTCCGACCCTGGCGCTCGCCGCACTCGGCTTCCTCGGGTCGGTCACGCTGGGACGGTCCCCGATGGGGCTGCTGGTGCCCGTGCTCGTCTCGCTCGCGATGGCGGTCGCCCAGATGCTGCCGCTTCCGGTGGCCGTGCGCGTCGCCCTGCCGAACTACGCCTTCATCTCCTGGAACGGTCTGTTCACCAGTCCCCGGCAACTCGGCCCGCTGCTGATCGGCATCGTTGTCAGCCTCGTGTGGGCCGTGGTCGCGACGGCGCTGGCGTATGTGCTCTTCGTACGGCGCGACTTCACCAACCTGGCTCACGACGGTTCGGGCCGCCGCGCGATCACCATCGGAGTCCTGCCGCTCGTCGGGGTGGCCGCCGCGTCGTTCGCGGTCGTCGCCGCGACGACCTCGGCGACCGGCTCCGGGATCGAGCAGGACAAGGTGCAGCGCTCGCTCGCCACGGCGTTCGCGCACCTGTACCGCATGCAGACCGACCAACTCAACCGACCCGCCGTCACCGAGGCCCAGCTCAAGGCCACGGCGTCGTGCAACAAGGGAAGCACCAGGGTCGCGGCGGAAGGCCCGGGCAACGACTGGCGCTGCGTGGTGACCTGGCATCTTCCCGGCGTCGAGGCCACCGGGCAGGCCATCTACCAACTCGACGTCACTCCGGACGGGCGGTTCATGGCCGATGGCGATGGACCGAAGGAAGTGAACGGCTACTTCCTGGTACGGACCCCCGATGGGGACGCGCCGAACCCGCTGTGGCAGTTCGACGGCAACGTCGAACTGCTCGACACCACCCCGAAGGGATAACCCTCCATGCAGGTAACTCGCCGCCGCAAGCTCGTCGAGGAAGCCCGGATCAACCTCATCAGCAGACGCATCGGCCGCCGGATACCGCTGCTGACGGCGGGCACCACCGCCGTCGCCCTCGTGGCCGCCGGCACGGCGCTCGGGCAGACCCAGCAGTTCGGCACGGACCAGGTCGGCCAGGTCACCAAGAACGGCCAGGTCGTCTCCAGCAACCAGTACATCGCCCCGTACGGCGACCGTCTTGTCATCGACCAGGGCAAGATCATGTCGTCCTCGGTCAGCCCGGACGGCACGCACATGGCCGCCTCGGTCACCGACGGTGGCGCGGCCCTGGCCATCGTGGACCTGAAGAACTGGAAGACGCAGCAGCTCGTCAGCAAGGCCGCGTCCTCGAACCCCCGCATCAGCAGCAACAACGTGGGCCAGGAAGGCCCGACGTACTCGCCCGACGGCAAGCAGCTGTGGCTGGGCCAGCCGGACGGCTACACCGTGTTCACCGTGAACGCGGACGGCAGCGTGGCCGACCCGAGGACCGTCAGCATCCCGGCGCAGGGGTCCCAGCACGCCCTGGTGGGCGCGGTGGCGTTCTCGGCCGACGGCAAGACCGTGTACTCCGCGGTCAACGGCCAGAACCGGGTCGTCGCCATCGACGCCGCGACCGGCACCATCGAGCAGAGCTGGAACGTGGGCAACGCCCCGCGCGGCATGGTCGTCGTCGGGGAGAAGCTCTACGTGAGCAACGAGGGCGGCCGCCCGGCCAAGCCCGGCGAGCCCACGATCAACTCGTACGGCACGCAGGTACTCGCCGACCAGAAGACCGCCGCCACCACCAGCGGCACGGTCAGCGTCATCGACCTGGCGCACCAGGACGCCGCGGTCTCCAGCATCGAGGTCGGTCTGCACCCGACCGCCGTGTACGCGAAGAACGGCGCGGTGTTCGTCACCAACACCGCCGACAACAACGTCTCGGTCATCGACACGGCGAAGGACAAGGTCGTCCAGACCATCTCCACCCAGCCGTGGGCCAAGGCCCGGGTAGGCTACGAGCCCGACGCGGTGACCCTCACCGACGACGGTCACCTGCTGGTGACCCTCGGCCGCGCCAACGCCGTCGCCGTCTACAAGTACACCTCCGCGCAGGAGCCGGTCGCTTACGTCGGCCTGCTCCCCACGGACTACTTCCCCTCGGAGATCACCACCTCCGGCAAGGAGGTGTACGTCTCCAACACCCGTGGCGTCGACGCCCGCCGTAAGGCCACCGGCGGTCGCGGCACCCACGACACGACGTCGAGCGTGCAGAAGTTCACGCTGCCCGACGACAGCGTGATCAGGTCCTACACCGGCAAGGTCTTCAAGCAGAACGGCTGGAACGGCGAGTCCCTCAAGAAGACCGACGGCACCCCGGCCAGGCCGGTGCCGGTCCCGGTCAAGCTCGGCGACCCCTCGACGATCAAGCACGTCTTCCTGCTGGTCAAGGAGAACCGGACCTACGACCAGGTCTTCGGTGACATGCCGCGGGGCAACGGCGACCCGTCGCTGACCGAGTTCGGCGAGAACGTCACGCCGAACCAGCACGCCCTGGCCAAGCAGTTCGGCCTGTTCGACAACACGTACGACATCGGCACCAACTCCGCCGAGGGCCACAACTGGCTGATGCAGTCCGACAACCCGGAGTACACCGAGTCCTCGGCCGGTGAGTACGCCCGCAGCTACGACACCGAGGACGACGCCCTCGGCCACCAGAAGACCGGCTTCATCTGGACCGGTGCGCAGGCGGCCGGCAAGTCCGTCCGGAACTTCGGTGAGTTCCAGCAGTTCCTGACCAAGCCGTCGGACGCCAGCTGGCAGAACCTGTACTGCGACAGCAAGAACATGGCGGCGACCGGTCAGGACACCGCCTACCCGCTGAACTCGACCTCGCCGATCCCGTCGCTCAACGACGTGTCGGTGCACGGCTTCCCGAAGTTCGACACCAGCGTCCCGGACGTCTACCGGGCACAGATCTGGAAGCAGGACTTCGCGAAGAACGGTCCGGCGAACCTGAACATGTTCTGGCTCTCCAGCGACCACACCGGTGGCCCGGTGAGCCCTGCCTCCCAGGTCGCGGACAACGACCTCGCCGTGGGCCGGATCGTCGACGAGATCTCGCACAGCAAGTACTGGAAGGACTCGGCGATCTTCGTCGTCGAGGACGACTCCCAGGCGGGTCTCGACCACGTCGACGGCCACCGTGCCCCGGTCCAGATCATCAGCCCCTGGGCCAGGCACGGCGTGGTGGACAGCCACTACTACTCGCAGATCAACATGATGCGGACCATCGAGCAGATCCTCGGGATCCAGCCGATGAACCAGAAGGACACCGCGGCCACCCCGATGGCCTCGGCGTTCACCCAGAAACCGGACTTCACGCCGTTCAAGGCGCTGCCCAACCGGACCTCGCTGACCGACGGTGTGAAGACCGCGCCGTCCTGTGGTCTGGACACCCCCGCGGCGCAGAGCCCGAAGGCGGCGGCCGTGCCGTCGGCCTCGGTGCCGGCGGACATGAAGGATGTCGCCGCCGAGTGGGACCAGTGGAAGTCCAGGCAGCGGCTGACCGGTCCCCGGGCCGTTCCGGACTACGCCCCGCCCGCGCAGATGAACCACCTCACCTGGTACCAGACGCACAACTGGGCGAAGCCGTACCCGGGTGAGAAGAAGATCTACGCCCCGCAGGACGTGCCGGGCGCCTACATCCCGTCGGCGGAGAACGACGGCTGACCCAGGCTCACGTAGCAGGCGGCCCCTGACCGGCATCATCGCCGGTCAGGGGCCGTGATTTTCGGATCAGGTGGTGGGGAACTCCCCGCGCTTGACGCCGGAGACGAACGCGGACCACGCGGACGGCTCGAATACGAGCGCCGGGCCGTGCGGGTCCTTGCTGTCGCGGACGGGTATGTCGGCGTGGCCACGGGCTACTTCGAGGCAGTCGCCGTTGCTGCCTCCGCTGTAGCTGGACTTGAACCACCCCGTGAGTGCGGAGGCACTGCGGGGGGTGTGCTTACTGCTGACCATGTTCGTGTTCCTCTGCTATGGCCCTGATCAGGGCCAGGGATTCCTGGCGCGTCGCCGCCTCGCTGAGAGCAAGAGAGTAGGCCGACTGGCTCGCACGTACCAGGGACGGATCGTCCATCAGGTGTCCGACTCGAAACCCTTCGACGTAGGCGACTGGCGCGGCGTCCTCGAAGGTCATGAGGGTCATCATGCTCTCCATGAGCGCATGCGCCCCTGCTGCGAAGGGCAGCACGTGCAGGCGTAGCCGACGCGCCTCGGCCAAGTCGGCGATCCTGCGCAGTTGCTCCGCCATCACCTGCGGGCCGCCGACAAGGCGCCGTAGCACCGCCTCGTCCAGCAGCGTCCACACCACGGGCTTCAACGGATCATCGAGGATTCGGGCACGGGCCATGCGGTTTACAACGCGCTCGTCAAGGTCAGCCCGATGATTGGGGCTGTACGCCTCGAAGACTGCGCGAGCGTACGCCTCCGTCTGCAGCAGACCAGGGATGAGGGAGATGCTGTACTGCTGGATCTCCGTGGCGTGCGGCTCCAGCTCGGCTACGACCGCGAAGTGGTCGGCATACTTCGACTCCAAGTCCTCCAGCCACCGCACGAAGAACCCGTCCGTGCCCAGCGCCTGATCGATCCGGGCCGCGTCATCCGGCTTCGGCAACCGGCGCCCCGCCTCGAAGTGGCTGATCAGCGTGGGGGAGCACACCACCCGCTCACTCAGTGCCTCTTGCGTCAGCTCGGCCGCTATGCGGCGCAGCTTCAGCTCCTCCCCGTACTTCTCCCTGGGGGTGTGTGGCCTTCGGTCCCTCGTCATGGGCTGACCTCCCGAGTTGAAGGGTGCGTTGTCAGGCTCGCCCTCCTGGCAGCGTAGCCAGAACACCCTCCACTCTGTGAGGAAAGCGCCACACAGCGTGAAGAAACGCAGGACCCTCGCGACCGGGGTGCACCGGCCCGAGGGCGTGGCCCACCAGCTGACAGGAGCTGATGAACATGAAGGACCCTATGGGGCGGTTCCTCGCATGCGTGAGTGCACTTCTCGCCGTACTGCCGCCCGGCCGTCATCGGGCCGGGGTTCGGGCGGTGATCCACGCGGTGGAGGTGCCCGGATGGGCGCGATGACCGGTCTGCGGCTGCTGCCGTGGACGGACCCCGACGGCAAGCCGTGTTATCTGTCGTCGGACGACGGGAACAGCCCGCTGAGCCGACGTGCGGACGCGATCGAGGCCGTACAGGTGTCCATGGGGACCGAACTCCTCCGGCACGCTCGGGCGCTGCTGGACGACCCCAGGGCCGACACGCGAGAACTCCGCTACCTCGCGGACCGGCTGTGTGAGGCGCTGCGTGATGTGCTGCGGGTCGCCGAGAGCCGGGGCGCCCGACTGCCGTCGTACGGCGAAGGCGACGGCCCGGACGCGGGTACGGCGCCTGGCAGCGCTGCGGGGTCGTCGTGACCGGCTGGCGGATTACTCCGGTTCCGGGCCGGGGCTTGCGCCGGGTGGACGGTGGGGAACTCGCGCTGCCGCTCCAGATCATCCAACGCGGGCAGCATCGCGCCATCGCCGAGCTGGAGCTGACCCCCGCGGCGGCGGAGCAGCTGCACGCGGCCCTGTGCTACGCGCTCGGTGAGCAGCCCCCGCCCCCCGGCGCGCCCGAGTGCCGTCAGCCCGTCCGCTCCCCGGGCGGCCGACAGCGGTACTGAAGACGACCGTGCTCGGGGCCCGCGCGAGGCGCCGTCCCGGCGTTCCCCGCCGGGACGGCCCCTCGCGCGGGTTACGGTGTTGGCTTAGGCGCAGTACTGCGCCTCCTTGCCGATTGAGCGGTACATGCAGTCCGCGTTCTCCACGAGTTGGAGCACCGCGTCGCGGTTGCGGCCGGTCTCGCGGTCGATGACCTCGTCGGGCGGGTAGAAGCCGCCGGCGCCGGAGGAGGTCGGGTACATCTCGAAGGTGTAGGCGAAGATCTTCTGGGTGCCCCACAGGTAGTCGTCGATCGCGCCGTCCGTGATGTACAGCTCGCTCGACTGCTCGGGGGTGTAGCCGTTGCTCGCCGCCATCTTCTTGCCGACCGCGGCGAAGGCGTCGTAGTCGTCCCGCGTCATGCCGGTCGTGGTTTCGTCGTACGTCCAGCCGAAGGGCCACAGCACCAGTTCGCTGTAGGTGTGGAAGTCGATCGCGGCCTTGATCTGCTGCTTGCCGTTGATGACGCGGCTGCGGGCGAAGTCGGCGACGACCTTCACCTCGGGTGCGGAGGCGGCGCGGGGGCCGCGGTAGGTCTCGGAGCTGGGCGAGGTGGAGGAGCCGCCGCAGCAGCCCCACTTGAAGTCCCAGTTGCGGTTGAGGTCGGTGCCGACGGCCGACGAGCCCGAGTTGGGCTGGCGGTTCTTGCGCCAGCTCCGGTAGGAGCCGGTGGCGATGTCGTACTCGCCGCCGTCCGGGTTCACATCCGGGACGATCCAGATCTCCCGGCCGTTGACGGCATTGGTAATCCGGGAGTCGCTGCCGTAGCCCTCGGTGAACTGCCGCACCAGATAGAGCGCCATCTCCACCGTAAGGTGCTCACGGGCGTGCTGATGGGCGGTGAAGAGGACCTCGGGCTCGTTCTCGTCCGTGGCCACGTTGTCGCTGATCTTGAGGGCGACGATGTCGCGGCCCTCGTACGACTTTCCGATGACGCGCTTGCTGAGGATGGACGGATACTTGGCCACCGCCGCGTTGATCTCGGCGTTCGCTTCGGCGTAGTTGTGGTACTTCGCATCGGCCGACGGGAAGTCGAACGGCTTGGCCGACCTGCCCTCGGTACGGTCGGGCGGGCCCTGGAGCGCGGTGAGCCGGTAGCCGAGCGCGCGCAGCCGCTTGGCCTGCGCCGGGTCGGCGGTGACGACCAGGGAGCGGGCGTCCACCTCGTCGATGGACACTCCGGTGGCGGCGACCGCGGAGCGGTCGGCCTTGGTGGCGGGGCCGGAGACCTCGTACTGCCGCACGTCCTGGTCGGCGGCGCCCTGGTCGGCGGCTTCATCCCTGGGTGGGGCGGTGCGCTCGGTGCCGGGCCGTGGGCTGGGGTCGTCGGCCTGAGCTGCCATGGGGGCGGCGAGTGCGAGGGTGAGCAAGGCGGTGAGGGCGGTGGCCCGTCTACCGCGGATGCGACGTCGCATGACATCTCCTGGGGGGTTAAGGGCGAGCGACTGCTGCGCCAGTGTTCGGCCATGCGCATGACATGCGCAAGGGTGGGAAATGGTCGAAGCCGAAGGAATCTCTCATCGAGGGAAGGAACCCCCCGCATGAACAGATCTCTCGTCGGTGCGCTCTCGGCCCTGTTACTGGGCGGCGCGACCCTCGTGGGCGCGGGCGCGGCGCCCGCGACGGCCGCGTCCCCCGCCAAGGCGCCCGCCAAGGCCCCGAGGGCGGTCGACTTCGCGGGCACGGTGGCGCTCAGCAACTGCTCCGGCTCCGTCGTCCGCACGCCGGGCTCGGCCGACAGTGACCCCGCGCTCGTCCTCTCCAACGGCCACTGCCTGGAGAGCGGCTTCCCCGGCGCGGGAGAGGTGATCGTCAACCAGCCGTCCAGCCGGAGCTTCACCCTGCTGACCGCCTCGGGCGGCCGGGCCGGCACCGTCCGGGCGAGCAAGGTCGCGTACGCGACGATGACCGACACCGACATCTCGCTGTACCAGCTCACGTCCACGTACGCCCAGATCCAGTCGTCGTACGGCATCAAGGCGCTGACGCTGTCGGACAGCCGCCCGACCCAGGGCTCCGCCATCAATGTGGTCTCCGGCTACTGGAAGAAGATCTACTCCTGCAATATCGACGGATTCGCATACCGGCTTAAGGAGGGGGACTGGACCTGGAAGGACTCGGTCCGCTACACCTCCGCCTGTAACACGATCGGCGGAACGTCGGGCTCCCCCGTCGTCGACCCGGCGTCCGGCAAGGTCGTGGCCGTCAACAACACGGGCAACGAGGACGGCGCCCGCTGCACCCTCAACAACCCGTGCGAGGTGGACGAGAACGGCACGGTGACGGTGCGCAAGGGCATCAACTACGCCCAGGAGACCTACCCCATCACCAAGTGCGTGACCACCGGCAACAAGATCGACCTGAACCTGGCGGGGTGTGTGCTGCCCAAGCCCTAGCGAACACCTGTACGCCGGTGCGCCCCGCCTGCCGTGGGCGGGACGCACCGGCGTACGTCGAACTGTCGTTCCCGTTCTGTAGCTCTACAGCCCGTGGACGTGCGGGCCGACCGCCTTCGACCAGGCGTTCCCGTTGGCCGCGTCCCAGTTGGTGGACCAGGTCATCGCGCCGCGGATGCCGGGGTAGGTCTTGGACGGCTTGAAGGAGCCGCAGCCGGAGCCCTTGGCGAGGCAGTCCAGGGCGTCGTTGACCACGCCCGGCTCGACATAGCCGGAACCGGCGCCGCTGGTGGAGGCGGGCACGCCGATGCCCACCTGGGACGGGTCGAGGCCGTTCTCGAGCTGGATGCAGGCGAGGGAGGTGAGGAAGTCGACCGAGCCCTGCGAGTAGACCTTGCCGTCGCAGCCCTGCATCGAGCCGCTGTTGTAGTACTGCATGTTGACCACCGTCAGGAAGTCCTTGATCCCCAGGGCGGTCTTGAAGTACTCGGTGGACGCCGACTGCATGTCGATCGTCTGCGGTGCCATGGTGACCACGACATCGCTCTTCTTGTCGTGGATGGCTTTGAGGGCCTTGGTCATGTAGGTGGAGTTGACGCCGTTCTCGAGGTCGATGTCGACGCCGTTGAAGCCGTACTTGTCCATCAGGCCGGTGATGGAGGAGGCGAAGGCGTCCGCGGAGGCGTCGTCGCTGACCGAGATGGTGCCCTTCTCGCCGCCGACCGAGATGATCACGGACTTCCCGGCCGCCTGCTTGGCCTTGATGTCGTCCTTGAACTGCTGCTCGTCGCTGTAGCCGGTGGCGGGGTCGAGCTTGAAGTCGACCGCTCCGGGGGAGCCGGTGGCGTCCGCGAAGGCCACCGCGATGATGTCGTAGTCGTCCGGGACGTCCGAGAGCTTCTGCTTCGTCGCGCCGTTGTCGAAGTTCTGCCAGTAGCCGGTGACGGCGTGCTCGGGGACGGCGGCGGCGTGCTGCTTCGCGTCCGGGTGCTCCTCGGACGCGTTGGCCGAGCCGGCGGATATGAGCCCTCCTGCGGCGAGGGCGACGACTGCGGCGGCTCCGAGCAGCCGCTTGGTGAACTGTGCGCGTACCACGACAGCCTCCGTGCGTGGGGGGATGTGGGGGAGGTGGTGCCAGTGCGCGTTCAGGGGCCCCTGTGGCGTGCGTATAAGGTGGTCCAGACCAATAGCGTTGTCAAGCCCGCGCGACGTCTTCCCTGCACGTGAGGGTGAAAAATGCGGATGAGGGGGCCAAGAGCGGTTGCGCTCTTGGCCCCCTTGGCCCCTCCCCGCGAAGGGGCCGCGTCACGGCCCCGTGAAAAGGAGCGCGTCACGCTATTACGGCAGACCGTGGACCTTGGGGCCCACCGCGTTCGACCACGCGTTGCCCGCCGTCGCGTCCCAGTTGGTGGACCAGGTCATCGCGCCGCGCAGACCCGGGTAGGCCCGGGACGGTTTGAAGGAGCCGCAGTTCGTGCCGCGGGCCAGACAGTCCAGGGCGTTGTTCACGACCGTCGGGGAGACATAGCCGCTGCCCGCGCCCCGCGTCGAGGCGGGCAGGCCCAGGCCGACCTGGGACGGCGAAAGACCGCCCTCCAACTGGATGCAGGCGAGGGCGGTGAGGAAGTCGACCGAGCCCTGGGAGTAGACCTTGCCGTCACAGCCCAGCATCGAACCGCTGTTGTAGTACTGCATGTTGACCACCGTCAGGATGTCCTTGATGTTCAGCGCCGTCTGGAAATAGGCGTTGGACGTGGACTGCATGTCGATGGTCTGCGGGGCCATGGTGATCACCAGGCCGGACCCGGCCTTCGCCTTCGCCGACAGGGAGCGCAGCGCCTGGGTCATATAGGTGGCGTTGAGGCCGTTCTCGAGGTCGATGTCGACGCCGTTGAAGCCGTACTCGCGCATCAGGGCGTAGACGGAGTTGGCGAAGTTGTTCGCGGAGGTCGGGTCGTTGACCGAGACCGTGCCGTTCTGGCCGCCGATGGAGATCACGACGGACTTCCCGGCCGCCTGCTTGGCCTTGATGTCGTCCTTGAACTGCTGCTCGCTGCCGTAACCGACGGCGGGGTCGAGGGTGAAGTCGACCGCTCCGGGGGTGCCGGTGGCGTCCGCGAAGGCCACCGCGATGATGTCGTACTGGTCCTGGACCTCGCGCAGCTTCTGCACGGCCGCGCCGTTGTTGAAGTTCTGCCAGTAGCCGGTGACCGCGTGCTTGGGTACGGTGCCGCCGCCCCCGCCGCTTCCGGCCGAGGTGGTGCCGGTGACGGCGGCCGACCTGGGCGACTCGCCCGCCGCGTTGGTGGCGGTGACCTGGAACTGGTACGAGGTGGACGGCGCCAGCCCGGTCACGGTCGCGGACGTCCCGCTGACCGACTGCACCTTGGAGCCGTCGCGGTAGACGTTGTAGCCGGTCGCGCCGGTGACCGGGGACCAGGACAGGTCGATGGAGGACGAGGTGACGGTGCCGGTCTTGAGGCCACTCGGCGCGCCCGGCACCGGGTCGCCGGGGTCGCCGCCGGGGCCGACGAGGCTGATGTCGTCGGCGTAGTAGGCGGGCTGGCCGTACCAGCCGTGGGTGTAGACGGTCACCGAGGTGGTGCCCGCGCCGGTGGAGAAGCTGGTGCTGAGCTGTTGCCAGCCGGTCGCGGAGGGTGTCCAGGTCGAGACGTCGGTGGTGCCGGTGCCGCTCGCGCCGAGGTACACGTAGCTGCCCTGGACCCAGGCGCTGAGGGTGTACGAGGAGTTGGGCTTGACGGCCACGGTCTGGGCGCAGCGGGCGTTGTCCGAACCCGCCGGGGTGGCCTTGAGGGCGGCCGAGCCGCTGTGGACGGGGCTCGCGACCGTGGTGCCGCTCGCCGCCGAGCAGGTCCAGCCGCTGAGGCCGGACTCGAAGCCGGGGTTCTGGGCGAGGTTGGCGGCCGCGGCGGTCGCGGTGCCGCCGCCGAGGGCGGCAAGGCCGGTGGCGCCCAGGGCGATGGTGGCGAACGCGCTGGTCAGCCGGGTGATGTTGCGTCTGAGTCGGGTGGTGCGGGGGTGTGGGGCACGGTCCATGACTGCCTCCGTGGGGGAATCCATTGGGAAGCCGGCGTGAAGGAGGAGATTGCGGACGGTGGCCACCGTATGAACGTAAAGTGGTCCAGACCAATGCCCTTGTCAAGGGGATGCGCACACTGAAGGATCGGGCCAGGGGTGCGTAACCCAGAGGAACTGTTCTCTCACGCCGTTTTCGTGGATAAAGTGACGACGCACCAGGACAGGGGCAGTACAGAGACAAGGGCAGTAGAGACCTGCGGCCGCCGCCGCTCGGCGCCGATGTGAGACGGGGTAGCCGACGTGCCCACCGCGATAGCAGTCACCGGCCGCGAGCTGGTGCTTCCGCCGCCCGACGGGCAGACCCCGTCGGCCGTCGTGCTCCGCCCGCCGGACGCACAGTCACTCGACGACGCCCTCGCCGAGGTCGGGACCCTCCTCGACCAGCAGGGCTATCTCGTCGTGCTCTACCCCGCCGCGACCCCCGCCGCCGTGGTCCGCCGGCTCCACACCGTGCGCTCCGTCCTGGAGAGCGACCGGATGGCGCTGCTGCCGCTCGAACTGCCGCCGCTGGCCGTCGCCGTGCTGGCCCGTCAGCTCCGCCAGTTGTCCATATCCGACTTCAGCCCCGGCGTCCTGGCGTGCGCCGCCCGGCTGCTCTCCCACTACATCCACGCGGGCGCGCTGCTGGGCAGCGTCGCCAAGCTGGACCGGGTCCCGGTCAGCCTCACCTCGCACGTCAAGTCCTGGGTTCCCGGCGCCCACTTCGCGGTGCTCGCCCATCCCACCCCGCACCTGGTCAAGGTCGGCGGCGCGACCGAGCTGCCCGCCCCCGGGTACGCCACCTCCATGACGATCGCCCGGGGCCAGCTCAGCAGCCATGGCTACGGGGGCGGCGGCGCGGGGAGCGACGACTGGGTCACCGGCGCCCTCGCCCCCGCCTGGGGCGTACGCGGCGTGGCGGAGGTGCCGCTGCCCGCCGAGTCGGCGCGCTGGTGGGGCACCCCGAAGCTGATCGAGTTCGCCGCGGCCATCCCCGACCTCTCGGTCCTCTACCAGCTCGTGGCCTCCGTACGGAGAGAGGAATGCCACTGGTGCGGCTTCGAACTCATCGGCGACCGCTGTGCCTTCTGCTCCTGCCCGGTGGCCCGCGGCGATGAGATCCCCGCACTGATCACGTCCCAACGTCCCGCCCTGACCAGCCGGTAACGTCCCCGAACGAGGTTGTGCGACCCATGAATTCACGCCAGCGCCGCGGAGTCATCCTGCTGCTCCTGTCGGTCCTGTGCGCCGTCGGCGCCTTCGCCGGAGTCCTCTCCGTCGTCAACGACGTGGAGTCGAAGGTCGGCCCCGAGACCACGGCCTACAAGCTCACCTCGGACGTCAAGCCGTACAAGGCGCTGGACGCGGGGGAGTTCGAGAAGGTCTCGATGCCCAAGCGCTATGTGCCCTCCACCGCCGTCACCGATCTCGACGAGCTACGCGGGAAGATCGCGGTGACCCAGCTGACGAAGGGGTCGCTGCTCCAGCGCGACATGATCGTGAACCGGCCCGCCCTGAAGCCCGGACAGCAGGAGATCGCGATCATGGTCGACGCGGCGACCGGTGTCGCGGGCAAGATCACCCCGGGCGCCAGGGTCAACATCTACGCCACCTTCGAGGACAGCACCCAGGGCGAGAAGCCGGTCTCCAAGCTGATCGTCGCGGGCGCCGAGGTGCTCGACCTCGGCAAGATCACCGCCCTGGAGCCCGACCGGGACGACAAGCGGCGGATCGACGAGGCCGTGCCGATCACCTTCGCGCTCGACACCAGGAACGCCCAGCGCGTGGCCTACGCCGAGTCCTTCGCCTCGCATGTGCGGCTGGCGCTGGTCGCGCCCGGCGGGGGCCGCTCCATAGACCCCGACGACCGCACCTACACCCTCGACGGCGACAAATGAGTGAGGAGGTGCCGCGGTGACGATCAGGATTCTGCCGGCCGTCGGCGACCCCGACGCCGCCCACTCCCTCAGCGGGCTGCTCGGCCAGTTGCCCGGTGTCGAACCGTCGGCGCCGGTGGGCGACTCGACCCTGCTGCTCGACACCCTCGCCTCGCTGGCCGCCGCCTCCCTGGAGGAGCTGCCGGAGGTCGTCCTCGTCCATGAGCGCATCGGCCCGGCCCCGGCGCTGGAGCTGATCCGCGAGATCGCGCTGCGCTTCCCGGCGGTGGGCGTGGTGCTGGTGACCGCCGACGCGGGGCCCGCGCTGTACTCGGCCGCCATGGACGCCGGGGCCCGCGGCATCGCCGGGATACCGCTGGCGTACGACGAGTTGGCGGCCCGCGTCCAGGGCGCCGCCCAGTGGGCCACGGGCGTGCGGCGCCATCTCGGGGGCGGCGGCGATCCGTATCCCGCCGGGCCCGGCGGCAAGCTGGTCGCGGTCGCGGGCGCCAAGGGCGGGGTCGGCACCACCGTGACCGCCGTACAGCTCGCGCTCGCCGCGCGGGCCGCGGGCGTCAAGGTCGCGCTGGTCGACATGGACCTCCAGTCCGGGGACATCGCCTCGTACCTCGATGTCCAGTTCCGGCGCTCGATCGCCGATCTGGCGCAGATCAACGACATCTCGCCGCGGGTGCTCCAGGACGCGGTGTTCACCCACCAGACCGGGCTCGGGCTGCTGCTCGCGCCGGGCGAGGGCGAGCGCGGCGAGGAGGTGACCGACCGCACCGCCCGGCAGGTGATCGGCGCGCTGCGGTCGCGCTTCGAGGTCGTGATCGTCGACTGCGGTACGCAGATGACCTCCGCGGGCGCCGCCGCCGTGGAGCTCGCGGACATCGCGCTGCTGATGACCACCCCGGACGTGGTCGCGGTGCGCGCCGCCAAGCGCATGGTGCGGCTGTGGGACCGGCTCCAGATCCGCAAGGCGGAGGAGACCGTGACCGTGGTCAACCGGCACACCCGCAGTGCGGAGATCCAGCCCCAGCTGGTCCAGCGGGCCACCGGCACGACGGTGGCGCGCACGGCGATTCCGGCCGGCTTCAAGGAGCTCCAGCCCGCCGTGGACTCGGGCCGGATGCACGACCTGGACGCCAAGTCGGCCGTCAAACAGGCGCTGTGGGGGCTCGCCGGCGAGCTGGGCCTGGTGGAGGCGGCACCCCCGGGCGGCGGCCGCCGCGCCGCCCACCGGGGCGGCCACGCGGCCGGGGGCGGCGGCGAGCGCGCCCTGCCGGGGCTGCGGCGGCGCCATGCCATAGAGGCGGGCGGCGACCCGGCGCAGGGCAGCGTCGGCGACGGCACCGACGCGCTGAACGAGATCGCCCCGCCGTCCACCAAGGGCTTCCTGCGCAAGCGGGGCGGCGGCGACCGCGGCCAGGTGACGGTCGAGTTCCTCGGCGTCCTGCCGCTGGCCCTGATCGTCCTCGCGGTCGTCTGGCAACTGGTGCTGGTGGGCTACACGTACTCGCTGGCGGGCAACTCCGCCGACAAGGGCGCCCGCGCGGGCGCCGCCAAGGGCGCGGGCGCCTGCCAGGACGCGGCCGCGAAGGACATCCCCGGCTCCTGGACCGCCGACATCGACTGCGCCGGCGGCGACGGCACGGTCTACAAGGCCACGGTCAAGCTCCACGTCCCGATCCTCTTCCCGGGCGCCGCCGACTTCCCCTGGACGGTCACAGGCACGGCGGGCGCGGCGGACGAGACCGACCTGGCGGGCGGAGGAGACTGATATGCCCCGTCACCACCCTCCCCTCCCGGGACGCCCAGCGACGGCGCCCCGCCACCGTGACCACCCGGGCGGCGGCTCCACGCCCCCGGGCGGCGGGTCCACGGCGCCGGGCGGCGGCGGGCCCACCGTGGCGGCCGTCGCGCGGCGCCGTCTCGAGGTGGTCGGTTCGTCGCGGAGGCGCGGGGCGGCCGGTCGTGCGTCGTCGCTTCGCGCCGTCGCGGCGCGCCGGGGCGGGGCGACGGTCCGGCCGGGCGACAGCCGCTCGCCCGGCGCCGCGCGGCCCGGAGACCAGGGCCCGGTATCGGTGGGACTTCGCGGCGCGGCGGAGGCCGACCGGCGGTGCGGCCGACTGGCGGCGGGGCTGGGCCGGGCGGGCCGACGGCCCGGCGCGGCGCGCCGGTGGCGGGCCGACACCGGGTCCGCGTCCATCGAGTTCCTCGGGTTTCTGCCGGTCCTCATCCTGGTCGCGCTCGCCGCCGTGCAGCTCGGCATCGCCGCGTACGCCGCGCAGCAGGCCGGGACCGCGGCGCGGGCGGCGGCGCGGACGGCGTCGCTGGACGAGCCGCGGACCAGCCCGCAGGCCGCCGGGAAGGCGGCGATCAGCGGATGGCTCGCCGACGGGGCGAGCATCGGCAGCGGGGGCTGCGGGGGCGGGGAGGCGCAGGCCACCGCGACCGTGGAGATCCCCTCCGTCATCCCCGGCTTCGACTTCGGCAGCGCCGAGAAGAGCGCCACCATGCCCTGCGACGAAGGAGACGCCGGCGACGGCGGCGTCGCCCCCGCCGCGATGGGAGGCGAACGATGAGCCTGCGGGCCCGTATCACCGCGCCCGAGGGGCCCGGCGAGGGCAGCGGACGCCAGGACGGGCGCCTCGTCTCCGTCTACCGCGCCAAGCTGCTGGAGGAGATCGACCTCGCGGAGATGTCGTCCCTCTCCGCCGCCGAGCGCCGCTCCCGCCTGGAGCGCGTGCTCGGCCACATCATCAGCCGCGAGGGCCCGGTGCTGTCCACCAGCGAGCGCTCCCAGCTGATCCGCCGGGTGGTGGACGAGGCGCTCGGCCTCGGGGTGCTCGAACCCCTCCTCGAGGACGCCTCCATCACCGAGATCATGGTCAACGGCCCGGACCAGATCTTCGTGGAGCGCGCGGGCCGGGTCGAGCTGGTCCCCGTCCGCTTCGCCTCCGAAGAGCAGCTGATGCAGACCATCGAGCGCATCGTCTCCACGGTCAACCGCCGCGTGGACGAGTCGAATCCGATGGTCGACGCCCGGCTCCCCTCCGGTGAGCGCGTCAACGTGATCATCCCGCCGCTCGCCCTCACCGGCGCCACGCTCACCATCCGCCGCTTCCCCCGCGCCTACACCCTCCACGAGCTGATCGGCATGGGCACGCTGGACGAGCAGATGCTGATGCTGCTCGCGGCGCTGGTGCGGGCCAAGTTCAACGTGGTGGTCTCCGGCCCCACCGGATCCGGCAAGACCACGCTGCTCAACGCCCTCTCCGGGCTGATCCCCGACGGGGAGCGCATCATCACCGTCGAGGACGCCGCCGAGCTGCAGCTCCAGCAGACCCATGTCATCCGGCTGGAGTCCCGGCCGCCCAACGTCGAGGGCAAGGGCCGGATCACCATCCGCGACCTGGTCCGCAACTCCCTCCGGATGCGCCCCGACCGCATCATCGTCGGCGAGGTGCGCGGCGGTGAGACCCTCGACATGCTCCAGGCCATGTCCACCGGCCACGACGGTTCGCTGGCCACCGTCCACGCCAACAGCGCCGAGGACGCGCTGATGCGGCTCCAGACCCTCGCCTCCATGTCGGACGTGGCGATCCCCTACGAGGCGCTGCGGGACCAGATCAACAGCGCAGTGGACTGCATCGTCCAGCTCGTCCGGCACGCCGACGGCTCACGGCGGATCAGCGAGATCGCGCTGCTCGACAGCCACGGCCACGAGTCGTACCGCATCGCCACCGTCTGCCGCTTCGACGCCCAGCCCATGGGCGCGGACCGGGTGGTGCACGGGCGGTTCGGCTACTTCCCGCTGCCGGAGCGGGTCGCCGAGCGGCTGCGGATGGCCGGCGAGTCGGTGCCGCCCGCCTTCGGCGTGGCCGCCTTCCCGGCGCAGCTCGCCACCCGCGCGGCCGGATACGACCCGTACGACCGACCGCCGTTCGACCGGCCCCCACACGACCGACCCCCACACGACCGACCCCCGTTCGACCCCAGGGACCGGAGGTAGCAGGGCCCATGGACCATCTCGCGACGGCCGCCCTCGGCGCGACGCTGGTGTGCGGCGCGCTGGGCGTCGTGGGCGTGCACACCTACGTACGCGGCAAGGAGCAGCAGCGCGCGCTGATCGACCGGCTGTCGGAGACCGGCCCGCTGCCGGGCACCGCCCGTGCGCGCCGCTTCTCGGGTGTCGACCGGCGGCTGCGCACCACCTCCCTGGGCCGGAAGCTGGAGCTGCGGCTGGCGGCCACGGGCCTGGAGATCACCCCGGGGGAGTTCTTCGTCTACACGGCGGGGGCGGCGGCCGGGCTGTGGCTGATCGCGGCGTCCTTCCTCGCGGCGTTCTTCGGCCCGATAGCGGCGGTGGTCGCCGTCTGGGGGTCCTTCGCGTTCCTCAACTGGCAGCGCCAGAAGCGGATAGAGCGCTTCATCAACCAACTGCCCGAGCTGTCGCGGATCCTGGCCAACGCCACCCAGGCCGGGCTGGCGCTGCGCACCGCGCTCGGCATGGCGGCGGACGAGATGGAGGCGCCGGCGGGCGAGGAGCTGGCCAAGGTCGCGGCCAAGCTGGCGGTGGGCCACTCGATCGACGACGCGCTGGAGGAACTGGCCGAGCGGCTGCCCTCCCGGGAGCTGGTGGTGCTGGTCACCACGCTGGTGCTGTCCAACCGCGCGGGCGGGACCGTGGTCAGCTCGCTGCGCAACCTCACCCAGACGCTGGAGGAGCGCAAGGAGACCCGGCGGGAGGTGCGCACCCAGCTCTCGCAGGTGACCGTCACCGCCTATGTCGTCCCGCTGCTGGGGATCGGGACGCTGCTGCTGATGAACCGGATCTCGGCCGGTTCGCTGGACCGGATGACCTCGTCCTTCTGGGGGCAGGCGGCGGTGGTCGTGGCCTTCTGCCTGTACGGGATCGGCTTCTTCCTCATCCGCCGCATGTCCAAGATCGACGTCTAGGGGTACCTCGCATGGGTTTCGGACTGCTGCTGGCGCTGGCCGCAGGGCTGTCGGTGGCGGGCATCGCCTACGGCATCGCGCTGTACCGCAGCGAGGCCAAGCTGCCCAGCGATCTGGCGGTGGCCCTGGAGGTCGGCTCCAGCCGGACGACCGTGGTCGGCTCGGCCGTCGACCGGCTGGGCATGCGCTACGCCCCGCTGGTGCTGCGGCTGATGGGCGAGAAGCGGGTGGCCCGGGTCCGCCGCCGGATCGATCTGGCGGGCAACCCGGGCGGTCTGACGGTGGACCGCTACGCGGCCCGGCGGGCGGTCTACGGGGCGCTCGGCTTCGTCGGGGCGCTGGTGATGCTGCTCAAGGGGCAAGTCCTGCTGGCGCTGCTGCTGGTGGCGTTCGGGCTGTTCTGGATCGAGGTGGGCATCTGGGCGGCGGTGCGCGAGCGCAAGGACGCGATCGAGCGGACGTTGCCGGACTTTCTGGACGTTCTGGCCGTCGTGGTGAGCGCCGGATTGAGCTTCCGTCAGGCCCTGGACCGGGTGGCCGAGAAGTATGAGGGCCCCTGGGCGGATGAACTTCGCATCACACTTCGGCAAATGGACATGGGGGTCAGCCGCCGTCAGGCGTTCGAGGAGCTACGTAAACGTAATGACTCGGAACAGGTCGCGCAGTTCGTCACCGCCCTTCAGCAGGGGGAGGAGCTGGGCGCTCCGATTGTCGAAACGTTGATCGCCATTGCGAACGACATGCGCCGTACGGACGCCCAGAACGCCCGGCGGCGCGCGGCCCGCGCGGTGCCGAAGGCGACCATGGTCATCACGACCTTCATGGTGCCCGGAACCATGGTGTTGCTCGTCGCGGGGTTCTTCATCGGCTCGGGCACCGACTTCGGCTCGGTGACCGGGGACTGACGGTCTCTTTTAGGTGAAGCTCCTTCGCGGTTGCAATTGAATGTGGGACAGTCGTCGACGGAGAACTCCTCGGTGCCGGGAGGGGGTGAGACGGATGCGCGGTCGGGGTTGGTCGTCACGTCCACGGTTCGAACGTGGTGAACGGGGAAGGCAATGCTTCCTAGGGCACTGTTCCGAGACGGCTGTTTCGGCGTACTTTGCTCGTGTCGCGAGCGACACCACGGGGGTTGAGTCGCCGGACCACAGAGGGACGGCAGCCCATGGAGGGGAACACAATGGGGAAGCGCGTCATGCGGAACGATCGGGGACAGACCTCGATCGAATACCTGGGCATCATCGCCGTGGTGGTGGCCATCGTGCTGGTCCTGTCGACCACGGACTTCGGCAGCATGATCGCAAACGCCATCTCCGACAAGATCTCACAGGTCGTCGGCATCTGACCGGTCCCGTGACAGCGCGCCGAGATCTCAGGAGCGACGCGGGGCAGGCATTTCCGATCTACATCACGGCGGTGGCGGGCCTGCTCTTCCTGGCGCTCGCCCTCTTCGCCGTCGGCCAGGCCGGAGCCACCCGCAACGGCGGACAGACCGCCGCCGACGCGGCGGCCCTCGCGGCCGCCCAGGACTACCGCGACCAGCTGCGCAAGGGATTCCTGGAGGCGATCGCGAACGGCAGCGCATGGGACGACCTGCTGGACGGACGGGGACTGGGCGGCACCAACGCCTGCGATCAGGCGCAGTGGTTCGCCGACCAGAACGGGGCGGATGTGACCGACTGCAGCGGGCCCGACTTCCTGCCGACGTCCTTCACCGTCACCGTGAAGACGCACAAGCCCGTGGGCAAGACCGTCATCCCCGGCACGGAGAGCCAGTACGGCAAGGCGACGGCCAAGGCGGTCGTCACCCCGCGCTGTACGGCCGAGCCGCCCGCCCCGCCGACCGAGCGGCCCGACGGCGGCGGCAAGGACGACGACGGTAAGGACGACGGCGAGGGCGGGGACGACGGCAAGGACGACGGCAAGGACGACAAGCCGCCCATCGACCTCCTCTGCGACGGAATCGACCTGACCATCGACCCGACGCGTCTCGATCTCTTCCCCGACGCCAAGGACCTCTTCTCCGTGCACCTGGCCGACTGACGGCCGACTGACGAGCGAACGAAGAGCAGAAGAGCAGAAGAGCAAAGGACAGCGAGCGATGAGCATTCGGCACACGACGAAGGCCCGGAGGGGGGCCGCCGCGACGGCGCTCGCCGCGGCC
This sequence comes from Streptomyces yongxingensis, assembly GCF_055597465.1. NCBI lineage: Bacteria > Bacillati > Actinomycetota > Actinomycetes > Kitasatosporales > Streptomycetaceae > Streptomyces > Streptomyces yongxingensis. The sequence continues at coordinate 4,459,873 of NZ_CM145717.1, read as the reverse complement.
CTGGCCCTCGCCGTGGCCGGGTGCGGCAACGGCGACGGCGACAAGAAGCCCGACGACGCCGCGGACCGGACGTCGACCGCGGCCAAGGACGACGGCGACGGCGACGAGCAGGAGCCCGCGGCGGACTCCTCCAAGACCATCGGCGAGATGAAGGGGCCCGGCGGGGTCGTCGTCACCCTGCACTCCGCGGTGCGCGACGACGGCGGGTTCGTGACCGTCAACGCCACCGTCACCAACCACGGCAGCCGGCTCTTCAACGCGATCGACTGGCGCTCGAAGGAGACCGAGGTGAAGTCCCTCTCGTCCGTCTCCGGCGCGTCCCTGGTCGACGAGAAGGGCAAGAAGCGCTACCTCGTCCTCCGGGACACCGACGGCCAGTGCCTGTGCACCACGGGGCTCTCCGGGATCAAGCCCAATGAGAGCCGTCCGCTGTTCGCGCAGTTCCCGGCCCCGCCGAAGAGCGTCAAGGAAATCGACTTCCAGATCCCGACCATGCCGTCCGTCAGCATCACCCTCTCCGGGTGAGCCGCGCCATGACACCGCAGACGACGGCCCGCCCCGCGCGCCGCGGCCCCGTGCTGGCCGCGCTGGCCTCCACCGCGCTCCTGGTCACCCTCACCGCCCCGGCGCCGCCCGCCCACGCCGACAGCGGCCCCGGCGCGCCCGCCGACACCACCCCGCCGGTGAAGATCGACGCCAAGGACTCCGATCTGAAGATGCCCGAGGGCGCCAAGCTGGCGCCCGGCCGGGTCCTGGACATCAAGTCCGTGGTCGAGACCGACGACGGCGACGAGCGGCGGGAGGACACCAACGCCAAGGTGAAGTTCGCCCTCCAGGCCGAGGTGCTCTTCGGCAAGGACAGCGCGAAGCTGGGCGGCGACGCGCGGGCCCGGATCAAGGAGATCGCCTCCGAGGCCGAGCGGCAGAACGCCGAGAGCGTCCGCGTCTTCGGCTTCACCGACGACCTGGGCTCCGCGGGCCACGGCATCGCGCTGTCCAAGCAGCGGGCCAACGCGGTGCAGCAGGCGCTCGCCGAGGACCTGGACCCGTCCGTCAACTACGAGATCCGGGGCTACGGCGAGCAGTACCCCATCGCGGACAACGCGACCGAGGAGGGCCGCAAGCGCAACCGCCGGGTGGAGGTCAGCTTCCCCAGGACCGCTTGATCGACCGGCTGACCTGCGGTTCCTTCCCCTCCCCGCCCCTTCCCGCAACTGGGGCGAAGCCCCAGACCCCCGGACGGGGGCTCCGCTCCTTCCCGTGGCAGCGATATGCGGCTCCGCCGCGTGGTGGGGCTCCGCCCCAGACCCGGGGTCCAGGGGCGGAGCCCCTGGTATCGGGAAGGGGCGGGTAGGGGACAGCCCGCCGCAGGCGAACCGGGTGTGCGTGGCCGCTCCGCCCGATGCCGCATTATGGGTGTGTTGATCGCACCTTTCGCCGGAGTTCGTTCTGAGTACCGCCGTCGCCGAGACCCTTGCCGTCGTCCTGCTCCTCGGCGTACTGGCGTTCGCGGTGGCGCGGCCCCGGGGTCTGCCGGAAGCGGTCGCGGCCGTGCCCGCCGCCGGGATCGTGGTGGCCATCGGGGCGGTCTCGCCCGCCCGGGCCTGGGCGGAGGCCCGGGAGCTGCTGCCCGTCGTGGGCTTTCTGGCCGCCGTGCTGCTGCTGGCCCGGATGTGCGCGGACGAGGGGCTCTTCGAGGCGGCGGGGCAGGCCGTGGCGCGGGCCTGCGCGGGGCGCACCGACCGGCTCCTCGGCGGGGTGTTCGCCGTCGCGGCGACCGTCACCGCCGTGCTGAGCCTGGACGCCACCGTGGTGCTGCTCACGCCCGTGGTGTTCGCCACGGCGGCCCGGCTCGGGGCGCGGTCCCGGCCGCATGTGTACGCCTGCGCCCATCTGTCGAACTCGGCGTCCCTCCTTCTCCCGGTCTCCAACCTCACCAATCTGCTCGCCCTGGAGGCCGGCGGGGTCTCCTTCACCCGGTTCGCCGTGCTGATGGGGCCCGCCTGGCTGGTGACCATCGGCATCGAGTACCTGGTCTTCCGCCGCTTCTTCGCCGACGATCTGGCCGCCGGGACCAGTAAGCCCCCGCCCGCCGACTGGCCCCGGGTGCCGGTCTTCGCGGTGACCGTGCTGCTGCTGACCCTCGCCGGGTTCGTCGGGACCTCGCTGGCCGGCCTCGATCCCCAGTGGGCGGCCTGGGCGGGCGCCCTCGTGCTCACCGTAAGGGCGCTGCGGCGGCGCCGGACGACCGTAAGGGAGGCGATCGGCGCGGCCGGGCCGCTGTTCTGCCTGTTCGTGCTGGCGCTCGGGGTGGTGGTCCAGGCCGTGCTGGCGGGTGGCCTCCAGGAGGCGCTGGGCCAGGTGCTGCCCACCGGGGCGGGCCTGCCAGCGCTGCTCGGGATCGCGGCGGTCGCGGCGGTGCTGGCCAACCTGATCAACAATCTGCCCGCCGTGCTGGCGCTGCTGCCGATCGCCTCCGGGGCCGGCCCCGGGCCCGTGCTCGCCGTGCTGATCGGCGTCAACCTGGGCCCCAACCTGACCTACGTCGGCTCCCTGGCCACCCTGCTGTGGCGGCGCATCGTCCACCGCCATGAGCCGGAGACCGGCTCCGACCTGGGGGTGTTCACCCGCCTGGGGCTGCTGACCGCACCGGCGACCGTGGTGGCCGCGACGGCGGCGATGTGGGCGATGCTGAGGGTCACCGGAAGCTGAGGATCAGCGAAAGCCGGGCTCACCGAAAGCCGGGCTCATCGAAAGTGAGGGGCCGCCGCCGCGACGGTTCGTCGCGGGGGCGGCCCCTCACCTCACCCTGCTGTCAGGATTCGATCCAGTTGTGCGCCTGGGCGATCTCGATGACCCGCCTGCGCACCTGCTTGATCTGGTCGGCGGTCAGACTGCCGCCCACCTCGACCAGCGCCTCGGTCAGCTCCTGCCGGAACTCGGTGACCGACAGCACATCGCACATGGTGTCGTCGCCGTCCGGACCGGCGGAGGGCCGTACGACCGGCGCGGCACGCTCGACGATGCGCACCTCGGACGCCTTGGGTCCCTTGTCGCCGTACTCGGGAACGAACCGCACCTTGGACCCCGGCTGGAACAGGTGCTTCTCGTCCAGCAGGTCGTTGGCGTGCATGAAGACGTCCTCGCCACCGTCGTCCGGAGCGATGAAGCCGTAGCCGCGGAACTCGTCGAAACGCAGAATCTTGCCCGTGGTCGTCACCGTGCTACCCCTACCCCTATACCTCTACCTCGATGACCTCGACCGCGATCGAGGGTGTCCCAACCATGACCGATCGAGGGTGCCCCAACCATGGCACCGAGACGTCAGCGTACAGAAGGGAGCGGCGGCGCTGAAGGGCCGGGGGCGATCACGACGCGCACGCCCCGCCGCACGCCCCAGCGCTCCAACGCGCCCGCCTCCGCCTCCAGCACATGGCGGGACCGCAGCCGGGGCCGCCCGAGCCGCCCGGGGCGCAGGGTGTGGACGTCCAGGACGGTGAGCCGCCGGTCCAGATAGGCGACGTCGATGGCGAACCGCATCCGGAAGGTGTGCACCCCGCTCGCGGGGGTGAGCAGGAGCGCGCCGGTCAGCCCGTCCCGGCCGAGCAGCCCGCGGGCGCGGGCCCGGTAGGAGGCGGCGATGGTGAGCGGAATGCCCTCCGCGCGCCCCGCGCTGTCCGCCACGCCCCCCGGGTCCTCCTTCACACCGTCCGAGCCGCCGTCCGAGCCGCCGTCCGCGCCGTCGGCGCCGCCCACCACGCGCAGCGTCCCCGTACCGTCCCGCCAGCGGCCCATGACCCGCGCCCCCTTCGCCCGTTCCACGCCGTCCGCCCGTCCCGGCAGTGTTCCACCGGCCGGGCGCTTCCGTAGGCTCGGCCCGTGCAACCGCTGCTGATCGTGCTCGCCGCCGCGTACGGCGCGGCCGCCGGGCTGCTCGTACCGCGCCCGCTCTACCGGCTGGCCGTCGAGCCGGAGGAGCCCTGGCGCGGCGCCTGTCCGCGCGGGCACGCGCTCACCGGCCCGGCGCGCGGCTGGCTGGGCCCCGCCCGCTGCGCCGGCTGCCGGGAGGGCGAGCGGGACTACGGGACCGGCCCGGTGCTCGCCGCCGTGCTCACCGCGCTGGTGTGCGCGGGCCTGGCGGCGGCCGTCGGCCCGCGCCCGGAGCTGGCCGTGTGGCTGCTGCTGGTGCCGCTGGGGGTGCTGCTCACGGCCGTGGACCTGGCGGTCAACCGGCTGCCGGACGTCCTCACCCTGCCCATGGCGGGCGGGGCCGCGGCGCTGCTCGGCGCGGCGGCGCTGCTGCCGCACAGCGCCGGGTCCTGGCCGCGGGCGCTGCTGGGCGGCGCGGTGCTGGGCGGGGCGTATCTGGTGCTGTTCCTGATCAGCCCGAGCGGGATGGGGTTCGGCGACGTCAAGCTGGCGCTGACCCTCGGGGTCGCCCTGGGCTGGTACGGCTGGGACGTGCTCTTCGTGGGCGCCCTCGCCGGGCTGCTGCTGGGCTCCTGCTGCGCCGTGGTCCTGGTGCTGACCCGGCGGGCCGGGCGCCGGACCGCGATGGCGTTCGGTCCGTTCATGATCCTCGGGGCGGGCGCCGGACTGGTGCTGGGGGCGCTCGGCGCCGGATGACATCGGCGCGCGCAAGGCCGGCCCGCCGAGATGCATGGACATCCCCTCACGAAGCGTTATGGTGGAAGCCCCCCCTCGGGCCGGTCCGTACTCCCCCCCACGGACCGGCCCGCTCTATATTTCGGGCTTCTGGGGCCCAAAAGGGCGGCACGTATCCCACACGGTCGGCTACGAAGCGTGACCGGACGCGGTCATTCGGCCGTCTCGGTTAGCCAGTCCCCCCGCCCCGCAGTAGGGTGTCGGCCTTGGGGCGGACTGCCATGGCGAGCCATGTGAAGCACTGAGGGGCTGGAAGACGTGAAGTTGCGCGACCTGGTGTACGGGCTCTACGCACGCCGGGTGGAAGGCCGCCTCGATCACGCCCAGGTGCCCAAGCACATCGGCGTCATCCTCGACGGCAACCGCCGCTGGGCCCGCGCGGCAGGCGGCACCACCGAGCAGGGCCACAAGGCGGGCGCCAGCAAGATCCAGGAGCTGCTCGGCTGGTGCAACGAGACGGACGTCGAGGTCGTCACGCTCTGGCTGCTCTCCACCGACAACCTGGACCGCCCCGAAGAGGAGCTGGTACCGCTCCTGAGCATCATCGAGGGCGCGGTCCGCGACCTGGCCGCCGACGGCCGCTGGCGGGTGCACCACGTCGGCAACCGCGATCTGCTGCCCTCCCGCACCCAGACGGTCCTCAAGGAGGCCGAGCGGGACACCGAGCACATCGACGGAATACTGGTCAACGTGGCCGTCGGGTACGGCGGACGGCAGGAGATCGCCGACGCGGTGCGGTCACTGCTGCTGGACCACTCCACCAAGGGCACCTCCTTCGAGGAACTCGCCGAGGTCGTCGACATCGACCTCATCTCCGAACACCTGTACACCCGTGGGCAGCCCGATCCGGACCTGGTGATCCGCACCAGCGGCGAGCAGCGGCTCTCGGGCTTCATGCTGTGGCAGAGTGCCCATTCGGAGTACTACTTCTGTGAAGTTTTCTGGCCCGCCTTCCGCAAGGTCGACTTCCTCCGCGCGCTGCGCGACTACGCCGCCCGTCATCGCAGGTACGGCAACTAGTTCCGGTCCGTAGCACCGCAGTTCACCGGCCCGGGGCCGGACGCCGGCCGGCGTCCGGCCCCGGGCCGTGTAGCACGCCGGTTTCACAACGTTCATATCCGCACCGTCATATGCCGTTGCATGCCCCCGCACGTTCGAGGGAATATCCCTTCCAGGTCGACGCCCTGTCCCACCTGTCCAGTTGGGTGTCGAACTGCCAGCGGACGGCATCGGGCCGTTCGCCCGGGAGGCCCTTTGCACACGGACGACTGTGCGGATCGTGCGTATGACGCGGAGGGCCGGCGCTCGGCCCTCCCGGTGGGGCCTGAGCCCGGTCCGTTCCCCGTCTGCGGCGGGGATACCTCACTCCCGCGACGCCGTCGCACCCCAACCTCTCCCGAGGGGGTTCGTCCACCCGTGGTGACCAGCAAGAAACGCCGCGAGCACGACCGGCGCACCTATGTCCTCGACACCAGCGTCCTGCTGGCCGACCCCAATGCCATGGCCCGCTTCGACGAGCACGAAGTCGTGCTGCCGGTCGTGGTGGTCACGGAACTGGAGGCCAAGCGGCACCACCCGGAGCTCGGGTACTTCGCACGGCAGGCGCTGCGCCTGCTGGACGAGTACCGCATCCGTTACGGCCGCCTGGACGCTCCGATCCCGATCGGGGATCTGGGTGGCACCCTGCGTGTCGAGCTCAACCACTCCGACCCGGGCCTCCTCCCCGCCGCCTTCCTGAACCACGGTGGCAGGGTGGGGGACAACGACTCGCGGATCCTCGCGGTCGCCAGAAACCTCCAGGCCGAGGGGTACGACGTCACCGTCGTCTCCAAGGACCTGCCGCTGCGCATCAAGGCGTCCTCGGTGGGCCTGCTCGCCGAGGAGTACCGCGCGGAGCTGGCGATCACCGACTCGGGCTGGACGGGGATGGCGGAGCTCGCCGTCTCGGCCGAACAGGTGGACGACCTGTTCGCCGCCGAGACGGCGTACGTCCCCGAGGCGGCCGGACTGCCCGTGCACACGGGCCTGGTGCTCCAGTCCGAGCGCGGTAACGCGCTGGGCCGGGTCACGCCGGACGGGCAGGTGCGGCTGGTGCGCGGCGACCGCGAGGCGTTCGGCATCCACGGGCGCAGCGCGGAGCAGCGCATCGCCCTGGACCTGCTGCTCGACCCGGAGGTCGGCATCATCTCGATGGGCGGCCGGGCCGGTACGGGCAAGTCGGCGCTGGCGCTGTGCGCGGGGCTCGAGGCCGTGCTGGAGCGGCGTCAGCACCGCAAGGTGATGATCTTCCGCCCGCTGTACGCGGTGGGTGGCCAGGAGTTGGGCTATCTGCCCGGCACCGAGGCCGAGAAGATGAGCCCTTGGGCACAGGCGGTCTTCGACACCCTGTCCGCGGTGACCAGCGCCGAGGTGATCGAGGAGGTCGTGGGGCGCGGGATGCTGGAGGTGCTGCCGCTGACGCACATCCGCGGCCGCTCGCTCCATGACGCCTTCGTCATCGTCGACGAGGCCCAGTCGCTGGAGCGGAACGTGCTGCTGACCGTTCTGTCCCGGATCGGCGCCAACTCCCGGGTGGTGCTCACCCACGATGTGGCGCAGCGGGACAACCTCCGCGTCGGGCGGTACGACGGTGTGGTGGCGGTCGTCGAGAAGCTGAAGGGGCATCCGCTGTTCGCGCATGTCACCCTGACCCGCTCCGAGCGTTCGCCGATCGCGGCGCTGGTGACCGAAATGCTGGAGGACGGCCACATCTGAGCCGGTTGAGCCGTTTGCGACCACAGGGCGCCGCGCGGAAAGGCCAACGAGCCTAGCCGCGCGGCGTCTTGGTGCGCATGGATTTCCAGAAAACCTAGGGCGTAAACAGGATGTGAGCTTTCACACCTTGCGGGGAATTGCCTACGGGGCTCCGCGTCCGGCAGTGTGTGGGTTCTGTCAGGCCCCGCGTACGGCACACCAGTACCCCCAGCGGTACCGAGCAACAGCAGCATCAGAATTGAACAGCGTTCGCCGTACGCCGCCCGAGCACCTCGAGGATCTCCCGCGGGTGATCCCCACCGGGCCCGTGCCTCCCGTGACCAGCCGACCCCATCGAGCACCACCGGGGACGGAACAAGGGGAGGCCAGCGCCAGGGGCACGATTGCGCCCGCGAGGTCACCTAAGCGGGCGATGCTGGAAGGAAACCGAGTGAGCCGGATTTCGGTCCGGGGATTCGCAGTGGCCTCGGCCACCGCGGTCACCACTGTGGGCGCCGTCGTCGGCGTCGCCGCGGGCGGACAGCAGCAGGGCTCGTCCGACCCGATCGAGGCGACTGCCGCCGATTCGACGCTTCTCGCGGACATACCTGCCGGACAGCAGGCCGTGGCACAGACCGCATCCCTGACGCAGCAGGCGGACGTCCAGTCCACCGCGGCCGACGCGGAGGCGCGCAAGTCCGCAGAGGAAGCAGCCCGCAAGCAGGCGGCCAAGGACGCGAAGGCCAAGAAGGCCGCCGCGGACAAGGCAGCCGCCGAGAAGCTGGCCAAGGAGCGCGAGGCCAAGGAGAAGAAGAAGGAGGAGATCGCGAGCCGTTCGGCCACGCGGGACGCCTCCAGCTTCCCCCAGCAGGCTTCGTACACCGTCGCCGAGGTCCAGGCCATGGCGCGGCAGATCGTGCCGAGTGGTCAGTTCCAGTGCTTCAGCAACATCGTGGACCACGAGTCCACCTGGAACTACAAGGCCACCAACCCCTCGTCGGGTGCCTACGGTCTGGTGCAGGCGCTGCCGGCCGGCAAGATGGCCTCGGCGGGCGCCGACTGGCAGACCAACCCGGCCACCCAGATCAAGTGGGGCCTGAACTACATGAACGAGCGCTACGGCAGCCCGTGTGACGCTTGGTCGTTCTGGCAGGCCAACGGCCACTACTGAGCCGGTTCCACCGGGCCCCGCCCGGCAGCGGCCCGGCATCGAACGCTTCACGAAACCCCCGGCCCAGGTCGGGGGTTTCGCGCATCCTCAGCAGGTACCGTCTCCTTGACGGCCGAGGGGGAAACTGGGGGTAGGAAACGAGAAATGTCCAAATTGCCGGAGTGGGTCGGCAGGCTGGGAACCGGACTTACCCGGCTCGCCCACCGGCTCGAATCCCAAGAGGCCGAGATGCGGGGGCGCGAGGGCGACGGCGACGCCGGCCCGCGGACGCCACCAGGGCCCGGACCGGGGCCCGAACGGGGATCTGAACCGAGGCCCGGACCGGGGCCCGAACCATCCGAAGAACGCCCGCGGGGCGGCGCCGGGAGCGCTGAGGGCGCCGAGGGCCCGAAGAGTCCGGAGAGCCCCGACAGCCCGGAGAGCCCGGGAAGCCCCGAGGCTCCCGAGGGCGCCGCCGGGGAGGGTGCGACCGCCCGGCCGGAGCAGCCGGTCAGCGTGCCCGCCCCGCCCGCCTACGCCCCCGCCGTCTCCGCCAGGCCCGACCCGGTGGCCGCTGTGCCGTGGGGCGTCCGCGTGGCCGCCGAGGCGGCCTGGCGGCTGCTGGTGCTCGGCGGCACGGTGTGGGTGCTCATGAGAGTCATCAGCTCCGTCGAGCTGGTGGTGCTGTCCTTCACCGTCGCGATCCTCATCACCGCGCTGCTGGAGCCCACCGTGACCCGGCTGCGCCGACGCGGTGTGCCGCGCGGGCTGGCCACCGCGATCACCTTCATCTCCGGCTTCGTCATCATGGGCCTGGTCGTGTGGTTCGTGGTCTGGCAGGTCATGGAGAACATCGACGATGTCTCGGGCGAGGTCCAGGCCGGTATCGACGATCTGCGGCGCTGGCTGCTGCACAGCCCGTTCCATGTGACCGAGAAGCAGATCAACCACGTGGCCAAGAGCCTGCGCGAGGCGGTCGGTGCCAACACCGAGCAGATCACCTCGGCGGGGCTGGAGGGCGTCACGGTCGTCGTCGAGGTGCTGACGGGCATCCTGCTGACGATGTTCTGCACCCTTTTCCTGCTGTACGACGGCCCGAAGATCTGGAACTGGACCCTCAAGCTGGTCCCCGCCCAGGCCCGCGAGGGCGTGGCGGGCGCGGGCCCGCGCGCCTGGTCGACGCTGACCGCCTATGTGCGCGGCACGGTGATCGTGGCGCTGATCGACGCGATCTTCATCGGCGTGGGCCTGTTCTTCCTCGATGTGCCGATGGCCGTGCCCCTGGCCGTCTTCATCTTCCTCTTCGCCTTCATCCCGCTGGTGGGCGCGGTGGTCTCCGGCGCGCTCGCGGTGGTCGTGGCGCTGGTCACCCAGGGCGTGTTCACGGGGGCGATGGTGCTGATCGTGGTGCTCGCCGTCCAGCAGATCGAGGGCCATGTGCTCCAGCCGTTCATCCTCGGCCGGGCGGTGCGGGTCCATCCGCTGGCCGTGGTGCTCTCGGTCGCGGCCGGTTCGCTGATCGGTGGCATCGGCGGCGCGGTGGTGGCCGTTCCGCTGGTGGCGGTCGCCAATACGGTGGTCGTCTACTTGCGCGGCTACAGCCAGGAGAACGCCCTGCGCGCCGTCCCGGGTCCGCACGGCGCCACCGCCTCCGGTACGGCCCCCACCGGGCCGCCGGGCCTGCCGCCCGGGGAGGGCGGAGCCCGATAGGGACCGATGAACGCACGCCGAAGGGCGCCCCACCGATCGGTGGGGCGCCCTTCGGGTCTCTACGTGCTCTGCGTGACCGAGGTCAGCCGCCCGCGGCCAGGACGCCCTCGGCGTCCAGGGTGGCGCCGACCGCCTGCAGCACGGCGGCGATCTTGAAGGCTTCCTGGATCGTCTCGCGGTCCACGCCCGCCTTGCGGAGCACCTGCTCATGCGAGTCGAGGCACATTCCGCAGCCGTTGATCGCGGACACGGCCAGCGACCACAGCTCGAAGTCGACCTTCTCCACGCCCGGGTTGCCGATGACGTTCATCCGCAGCCCCGCGCGCAGGTTGCCGTACTCCGGGTCGGACAGCAGGTGCCGGGTCCGGTAGTAGACGTTGTTCATCGCCATGATAGCGGCCGCCGACTTGGCGGCGGTGTACGCCTCCGGCGACAGATTGGCCTTGGCCTCCGGCTCAAGCTCGGTCAGCACCCGCGCCGAACGCGAGGCGATCGCGCAGGCCAGCACGGTGCCCCACAGCTGCTGCCGCGGAAGCTCCGAGTTGCCGATCACCGAACCGAGGTTCAGCTTGAGGTCCTTGGCGTAGTCCGGCAGCGCGGACTTCAACTCATCGAGTGCCATGGTGAATCAGCTCACTCTCCGGCGAGGAGGGCCACCGGGTCCAGGGTGTCCTCGCCCTTGCTCCAGTTGCAGGGGCAGAGCTCGTCGGTCTGCAGGGCGTCCAGCACCCGCAGGACCTCCTTGGGGTTACGGCCCACGGAACCGGCCGTCACCATGGTGAACTGGATCTCGTTGTTCTGGTCCACGATGAACACGGCGCGCTGCGCGAAGCCGTCCTCGCCCTCGATGCCGAGGGCGCGCATCAGCTCGTGCTTGGGGTCGGCCAGCATCGGGAAGGGCAGGTCACGCAGGTCGGCGTGGTCCTTGCGCCAGGCGTGGTGAACGAACTCGGAGTCGCCGGAGAAGCCCAGGATCTGGGCGTCACGGTCGGCGAACTCGTCGTTCAGCTTGCCGAAGGCCGCGATCTCGGTCGGGCACACGAAAGTGAAGTCTTTCGGCCACGCGAAAACGATCTTCCACTTGCCCTCGTAGGTCTTGTGGTTGATCTGCTCGAACTCCTTGCCGCTCTCCAGCGACACGCAGGCGGTCAGGTCGTACTCGGGGAACTTGTCACCAACGGTGAGCACGTGCACTCCTTGCAGCTTTCGCGTAGGAAAGACCCAGTCGCCCGGGTTTTCCTGGGGTTGGACGGTCCTACCTTGGCACAGAGTGCATTGATCAGTGAAATAGCTACACTCGGTGGGGTTGATTGGAGGTGGCTATCAGTGGCCGCGTCACCCACACCGTCGGGCAAACCGCGCCAGCCGAGCATTTCCCAGCTCAGGGCCTTCGTCGCGGTCGCGGAGCAGCTGCACTTCCGCGATGCCGCGGCCGCCATCGGGATGAGCCAGCCCGCGCTCTCGGGCGCCGTCGCCGCGCTCGAGGAGACACTCGGTGTCCAGTTGCTCGAGCGTACGACGCGTAAGGTGCTGCTCAGTCCGGCGGGGGAGCGGCTGGCGGTCCGTGCACGCGTCGTGCTCGAAGCGGTCGGGGAGCTGCTGGAGGAGGCCGAGGCGGCGCGGGCGCCCTTCACCGGCGTTCTGCGGCTCGGGGTGATTCCCACCGTGGCGCCGTATCTGCTGCCGATCGTGCTGCGGCTGGTGCATGAGCGCTACCCCCGGCTCGATCTCCAGGTGCACGAGGAGCAGACCGCCTCGCTGCTGGAGGGGCTGGCCCACGGCCGCCTGGATCTGCTGCTGCTCGCGGTGCCGCTCGGCGCGCCCGGGGTGGTCGAAATGCCGCTGTTCGAAGAGGATTTCGTGCTCGTGACACCGCGGGACCACTGGCTGGGCGGACGCGATGACATCCCCCGCGAGGCGCTCAAGGAGCTGGATCTGCTGCTGCTCGACGAGGGCCACTGCCTGCGCGACCAGGCCCTGGACATCTGCCGTGAGGCGGGCCGCACCGAGGGCACCCCGGTGACCACCAGCGCCGCCGGACTCTCCACCCTCGTCCAGTTGGTCGCGGGCGGGCTCGGGGTGACGCTGCTGCCGCGCACCGCGCTCCGGGTGGAGACCGCGCGCAACGACCATCTGGCCACCGGCGACTTCGCCGATCCGGCGCCCGCCCGCCGGATAGCCCTGGCCATGCGGGCGGGCGCGGCGCGCACGGAGGAGTTCGAGGCGTTCGCGGAGGCCCTGCGGGAGGCGCTGCGGCCGCTGCCGGTACGGGTCGCCGGGACCTCCTGAACGCGTCATCGGGGGCCGGTCCGCCCCGAACATGCCACCGGGGGCCGTTCCCGCGGGTGGGAACGGCCCCCGATGGCGGCAGAGGGCTACCAGGGCAGAGGGATCTACTCCGTCCGCAGCCCCTCCGGCCGCATCATCCGCCACAGCGGCGGCAGGCTGACCAGGGTCACCAGCAGGATGACCCCGCCGCCGACGCCGGTCATGGTGGCGAGCCCGGTCCAGTCCACGGCCAGTGGCTGGCCGACCATCTTCAGCAGCATCACGCCCAGCGCCAGCCCGCCCGCGATCGACAGCGCCAGGCCCAGCACCACCGGGACCGCGGTCTGCCACAGCACGGACCAGCTCAGCGTGGTGCGCCGGGTGCCGAAGGCCACCAGGACGGACAGCAGCCGCTTGCGCTCGCGGAGCTGCTCCAGGGTGGTCACGATCATGCTGGCCCCGATGAGCAGCAGGGTCGCGGTGGCGCCGATGAACAGGGCCTTGCGGATGACCTGGAACTCATCCGACTGCGAGGTGCTGCTGAGCCGCATGACATCCATCGCCGGGGAGAGCGTCACGCTGGTGTTGCGCACATACTCGACCCCGTCCGGGACCTTCGAATCCAGCCGGATCATGGCCGCCGCTCGGGGGCCCGGCAGGTCGGCGATGTCGAAGGCGCCGGGGGTGGCGAAGATGCCGGTGCGTTCGCTTCCGGTCGGGTCCTGCCGGGGCTTCACCTTCGTGGCCGAGCGGGGAATGGTCCACAGCTTCTTCTGGCGCAGGTCCGGCTCACCATTGTCGTGGTAGGCGAGGTTGACCTGGGCGCCCGGTTTGGCGAAGCCCTCCTCTTCCCCGTAGTAGCTGGGCGAGTCGACGAGGAAGACATCGCCGTTCTCGCAGCTGGTGATGCGGACCACCTCGCGGAGCGTGGGGCAGTCGGCGACGGTGATGGCCTCTTCCGGGACCGACGTCGGGTCGTCCTTGCTGCGGCGCACATCGGAGACGTAGTCCTCGGTGACACCGAGCAGATCGCGCACGCCCTTGGTCGCGCGGTACCGCGCGAAGGCGTCGCGGGCCTGGTCGCCGTCGCTCACCGGGACGTTCGCTATCAGCTGGGCGCGGTGCGGGTCCTGGCCGGTGTCCTCGCGGTCCTGGGCCCCCACGCTGGCGAAGAGCATCTGGAGCGCGATGGCCCCGGCGACGGCGACCGTGATGCCGCTGACCGCGCGCGAGGCGGTGCCGCTGCTGAGCTGGAGCCGGCGGGTGGCGAGCTGCCAGGGCACGGAGCCCCTGCCGCCGAACCGTTCCACCACGGCCTCGACGACCCAGGGCAGCAGCGCGGTGATGCCGATGAGCAGCAGGACGGCACCGGCCGCGGCCTGGTACGCCTTCATGTTGCCACCGCCGCCGCTGCCGGCCCCGAAGCCACCCGCGAGCGGCAGCAGCAGGGCCATGCCCAGCAGCGGCAGCAGCAGCCGCCACCACAGGCGCCGGCGCTTGGGTTTGGCGTTCCGGACCACGCCCAGCGGCTCGATGGCGATACCGCGCAGGGCGATCAGTGTGACCATGACGGCCGAGGCGGGCACGGCCGCCGCGATCACCAGGACGAGCGGGGCGCTCGGCACGATGTCGGAGGTGAAGAAGCTGATGTCCCAGATCTCAATGCTGCCGATGATCTCCCGCGCCAGCAGGAACAATCCGGTGCCGACGGCGAGCCCGAGGAGCGAGCCGAACAGCGACTCACCGGCGGCGATCCGCCGGGTCATATGGATGTCCGCGCCGACCAGTCGCAGCGCGGCCAGCCGCCGGTCCCGTCGCTCACCGCCGAAGCGGGCCGCGGTGGCGATGAAGATGAGCACCGGCAGCAGCAGCACCACACAGCCCACGATGATCAGCAGCAGCAGCGCGGGGTCCAGGGGTTCGTCCTTGCCCTGCTTCTCCGTGCCCCAGTGGTCGATGTGGTACTGGGAGTTGACGTGGCCGAACGCCTTCTGGGAGATCCCCGCGTAGTAGGTGAGTTCGGCCGGGCCGGACAGGCCGCTGTCGCCGATCACCCCGATGGTGCGGTACGGGAACCGATCCCGGAGCAGCTTCCCCTCGTCGGAGTCGAGCAGGTCCTTCAGCGCCGGGGACACCCACATCTCACCGGCGGCCGGTATCCGGTCGATGCCCGGCGGCACGGGCGGGGTGCCCTTGCCGTCGGGGGCCATGACCATGCCGTTGATGTCCTGGTCGCGATAGGTGGTGCCCGCGTTGGCGAGGCGTAGCGTGTCGGGGCCGGGCTTCACCTCGTCGCCGAAGCTCAGCGCGGAGCGCGCGTCGCCCCGCTCGTTGCGCTGCTGGTACATGGTGGGGACGGAGGAGGCCAGCAGCAGCAGCGCCACCCCCAGGCCGACACCCACCGCCGTCATGATCGTCCTGGCCCAGCTCTCCCGGCCGCCGGTGACCGCGAACCGGCCGCCCATGGCCAGATCGGCGGCCCAGCGGGCCACGGAGACGCGGGCGCGCGGCTCCTCGGCCGGGGCGTCCGGGGCGCCCGGGGCGTCCTGGCCGCTCATCGGACCCCTGCCATGTCCCGGGCCTTGCCGTCGCGGACGACGACCTCGCGGTCGGAGTAGGCGGCGACCCGGGCCTCATGGGTGACCAGCACCACGGCGGTACGGGACTCCCGGGCGGCCTCGGTCAGCAGCTCCATCACCCGCTCCCCGTTGAGCGAGTCCAGCGCGCCGGTCGGCTCGTCGGCGAACAGCACCCGCGGCCCGGTGACCAGCGACCGGGCGACGGCGACCCGCTGCCCCTGACCGCCGGAGACCTCACCGGGCCGCTTGTGCGCCACATCGGCGACCTCCAGCCGCTCCATCCAGGCCGCCGCCCGGGTCTCGGCCTCCTTGCGCTTGGTGCCGTTCAGCCGCAGCGGCAGCGCGACGTTCTCCACACAGCTCAACTCGGGGACGAGCTGGCCGAACTGGAAGACGAAGCCGAACTCGCCGCGGCGCAGCCCGCTGCGCTCGGCGTCCGACATGGCGGTCAGCTCACGCCCGTTGTAGTGGACGGAGCCGGAGTCCGGCTTCACGATCCCGGCCAGGCAGTGGAGCAGCGTCGACTTGCCCGAGCCGGAGGGGCCCATGACCGCGACGACCTCGCCGGGGTGGATGGAGAACTCCGCACCGTCCAGGGCGGGGGTGTGACCGTACGTCTTGTGCAGGGACGTGGCGATCAGCAAGGAGCCTGCCGGGGTCATGAACGCACCGCCTTGGCGAGTTGGCCGAGGCGGGCGGCGGTGAGCTCCAGCCAGCGCAGATCGGCCTCGAGATGGAAGAGGGCGTGGTCGCAGATGAGTTGGTCGCTGAGGTCGCCGCCGCGCTTGCGCTGGGTCAAGTCGCGCATCAGCCGCAGATGTTCGGCGCGCTGGACATCCAGCAGATCGGCCGCGTCCCGCCCGGTGAGCAGGGCGATGACGACCTTGGTGTAGAGGACCGACTGGAGGTACGGCTCGGGCTTCTCGGGCTGGGTGAGCCAGTGCTCCACATCGGTGATGCCCGCGTCGGTGATGGCGTAGCGCTTGCGCTCCGGGCCACCGCCGTGCTCGATGCCGTCGACCTCCACCAGGCCGTTCTTCAGAAGCCTGGACATGGTCGAGTAGACCTGCCCGTAGTGCAGCGGGCGGTCGTGTCCGAATCTTTCGTCGAAGGCTCGCTTGAGGTCATAGCCGTGGCGCGGGCCGCCCTCGAGGAGTCCGAGCAGGGTGTGGCCAATTGACATGCCCCGAACTCTACACCATGCGTATACCTGGAGTGTATAGCTGCGCTGTGGCATGCGTTACCGCAGGTCAGAGAGGTGTGGCGGGGGTCAGGGCCGGTGCGGCTCGCGGCCGGTGCCCTCCGGGCCCTCGGTGGGGTCCGTACCCTCGGTGCCCTCGGCGGGGCGCCGCGGCGGGCGGCCCCGGCGCGGGATCGGGCGCGCCGCGCCGGGCAGCCGGCCCGCGTCCGCGAGCGCCTTGCGCAGCAGGAACTCGATCTGCGCGTTGGCGCTGCGCAGTTCGTCGTTGGCCCAGCGCGCGAGGGCGTCATGGACGGCCGGGTCGAGCCGCAGCAGCATCTGCTTGCGCTGCCGCGGCTGCCGTGCCTTCCGCTCGCTCCCGTCCGTCACTGGTACAGCGTGCCGGTGTTCAGAACGGGCTGCGGGGAGCGGTCCCCGCAGAGCACCACCATCAGATTGCTGACCATCGCGGCCTTGCGCTCCTCGTCCAGCGCCACGATCTCCTCCTCGGCGATCCGGGCCAGCGCCGCCTCGACCATGCCGACCGCGCCGTCCACGATCTGCCGGCGCGCGGCCACCACCGCGCCCGCCTGCTGGCGCTGGAGCATCGCGGAGGCGATCTCCGGGGCGTAGGCGAGGTGGGTGAAGCGGGATTCGATGATGCGCACCCCGGCCGCCTCGACCCGGGCGTGCAGTTCGATCGCGAGCTTCTCGGTGATCTCCTCGGCGTTGCCGCGCAGCGAGAGTGCGCCCTCCTCGTGGGCGTCGTACGGGTACTCGATGGCGATGTGGCGCACCGCGGCCTCGGTCTGGGTGGCGACGAACTCCAGGAAGTCGTCCACCTCGAACATCGCCTGGGCGGTGTCCTCGACCTTCCAGACGACGACCGCGGCGAGCTCGATCGGGTTGCCGTAGGCGTCGTTGACCTTGAGCACCGCGGTCTCGTGGTTGCGCACCCGGGTGGAGATCTTCTCCCGGCTGGTGAGCGGGTTCACCCAGCGCAGCCCGTCGGTGCGGATGGTGCCGCGGTAGCGGCCGAAGAGCTGGACCACCCGGGCCTCGCCGGGCGCGATGGTGTTGAGGCCGCACATGGTGAGGATCGCGGCGAGGATCACCACGATGCCGGAGACGATCAGCAGCGTGGACCAGGCGCCCTTGTGCTCGGCGGCGACGGCGGCGCCCGCGAGGATCAGCCCGACGCCGCCCGCGAGTCCGGCCAGGCCCCCGAGCAGGGCCAGCCCGCCGCTGACGTTGTGCGCGGGCCGCTCCCGGACCCGGGGCTCCGGGAGGGACGGTATGTCGACCTGGTCGGTGAGGGGGACGGTTGAGGTGGTGTGGGACATGAGGGCTCCCCGTTCCATTCGGTGGTCGGTCTAGCAAAGTGATAGCACATTACGAGTCGCTGGCAACCCTCGGCGCCCGTAAGTCGTCAGTTCCCTTGGAGTGGGTGCTTTTTGTCACCTTCGGAAAAAGCGAGATCGATGCGCATTTGAGGGTTGTTGCGGTGTTAGTTTCATGAGCTGGCCTGGGGGGCTTACGGACTGGAGCGGCGGGAGCGATGGGTAGAGCGGAAGAGCGACGCGCGCGGCAGAAGAGCGCTCGCAGAGCCAAGCGGGCGGCGAAGACGGGGGGCATACGCCGCTTCTTCACCTGGAAGTGGCTGCTGGGGTACGTCCTGGGGCTTGGCGTGCTGCTCGTCGGGGCGTTCTTCGTCCTCTATCTGTTGGTCGAGGTTCCGCCCGCCAACGCCGCGGCCAAGGCCGAGGCCAACATCTACAAGTACAGCGACGGCACGATCATGGCGAAGACGGGTGACGTCAACCGTGAGTCCGTACCGCTGTCCAAGATCCCCAAGAAGGTGCAGCACACCTTTGTCGCCGCCGAGAACAAGGACTTCTACGGCGACTCCGGCGTCTCGTTCACCGGCACCGCCCGCGGTCTGATCAACACCGCGCTGGGCCGGGGCAAGCAGGGTGGTTCGACCATCACCCAGCAGTACGTCAAGAACTACTACCTGAGCCAGGAACAGACCGTCAGCCGCAAGCTGAAGGAGCTGGTGATCTCGCTCAAGGTCGACCAGCAGAAGTCCAAGGACTACATCCTCGCGGGCTACATCAACACCAGCTACTACGGCCGCGGCGCCTACGGTATCCAGGCCGCCGCCCGCGCGTATTACGACAAGGACGTCGAGGACCTCTCCGTCGCGCAGGGCGCCTATCTGGCGTCGGTGCTCCAGGCGCCCAGCCAGTACGACTGGGCGGCGGCGGGCCCCAAGGGCAAGAAGCTGGTGAAGGCCCGCTGGAACTACGTCCTGGACAACATGGTCGAGAAGGACTGGCTGTCCAAGAGCGAGCGCGAGGGTATGAAGTTCGATGTCCCCGTCCCACCGCGCCCCATCCCCGGACGCGACGGCCAGGCGGGCTATCTCATCGACGCCGCCAACAAGGAGCTGATCAAGGCCGGGGTCTCGGAGAACGAGATCGAGGCCGGCGGCTGGACGATCACCCTCAACATCGACAAGAAGAAGCAGAAGGCGCTGGAGAAGGCGGTCCGCACCGAGCTGACGGACAAGCTGGACCCCAAGAAGCGCAAGGTCGACAAGTACGCCCAGGTCGGCGCGGTTTCGGTGGATCCGGAGTCCGGCGGTGTGGTGGCGATGTACGGAGGCACGGGCTACACCGAGCACTACTACAACAACGCCACCCGCGAGGACTACCAGCCCGCCTCCACCTTCAAGCCGCTGATCCTGGCCGCGGGGCTGGAGAACGGCTCCACCACGCAGGACGGCACCCCGATCACGGCGAGCACCATCTACGACGGCACCAGCAAGCGGCCGGTCAAGGGTTCGATCACCGGCTTCGCCCCGCCGAACGAGGACAACAAGTCCTACGGCCCCATCTCCGTCCAGAAGGCCATGAACAACTCCGTCAACTCCGTCTTCGCGCAGATGGCGGTGGACGTGGGCCTGGACAAGGTGAAGAACACCGCCATCGACCTCGGAATGAACAAGGACGCGGGCGGCTTCGACGTACGCCCTGCGATGTCGCTGGGCGTGATGGGCGCCAGCCCGCGCGACATGGCCGGGGTCTACGCGACCCTCGACAACCACGGCAAGAAGGTCACCCCGGCGATCGTGAAGTCCGCCGAGAAGGGCGATGAGCGGCCGGAGTTGCCCGATCCCACCAACGGCCAGGCGATCAGCCGTGGCGCCGCCGACTCCGTGACCTCCGTCCTCACCGGGGTGGTCGACGACGGCACCGGCCAGGCGGTGCGGCAGCAGGGCCAGGCGGTCGCGGGCAAGACCGGCACCTCGGACGACAACAAGTCGGCCTGGTTCTCCGGCTACACCCCCGACCTGGTGACCTCCGTCGGGATGTTCGGCGAGGGCGAGAAGAAGCAGGTCTCGCTCAGGGGCACCGCGGGCGGCGGCCGCGTCAACGGCGGTGACTTCCCGGCCAAGATCTGGGCCGCGTACACCGAGTCCGCGCTGAGCGGGGAGAAGGCGTCGAAGTTCGACCTGGACACCGACATGGGGGCGGCGGTCAAGCCGCCCCCGTCGCCGAGTACGAGCGCCACCTCGGAGTCGCCGTCGTCCAGCCCGTCCTCGTCCCCGTCGAACAGCGAGTCGCCCTCCTCGTCCCCGTCGTCCAGCCCGTCGTCCAGCGCCTCGTCCAGCGCCTCGTCGTCGGCATCGCCCTCGGGCGACGCCGACTCCCCGAGCCCGCCCGACCCGTCGAGCTCGGCCTCGGGCGACGCCGACGGCGGTGGCGTCCTCCGCCGACAACAGCAGTGACGGTACGGGGCGGGCGTGCTGCTCGGCACGCCCGCCCCGTACCGCACCCGCACCGCCGTCAGAAGTTCTCCTCGATCTGGCTCTTCAGCATCGCGAGGGCGAAGAAGCCGTAGAAGCCGATGGCCAGCAGCATCATGCCCAGCCGCGGTCCGCGCAGCCGTATGGCGGCCGGCAGATCGCGGCGGTTGAGCCGGATCAGCAGCGCCGTGTAGACGAGGGTGACGAGGGAGGCGGTGCAGGTGGAGATGGTCAGCAGCACGATCGGCTGGTTCACCCCGGACAGCAGGATCGCCGAGCCGATGGCGACCTCGGCCCACACCACCGCGAAGTACAGCCGTCCCTCGGTCCAGAAGGCCGCATCGCGCAGGTAGGTGCGCTTGACGAAGTCGCTGACCACCCGTCCGATGATGTCGAGCAGCCCGATCGAGGCGGCCCAGAGCGAGACCGTGGCCACCGCGAAGAACAGGATCTTCAGCCAGTCGCCCACCTGCTGCCCCAGCAGATCGCCCTGGAGCCGCAGGAACTCCGGGCTGTTCTCCACGTCGTCGCGTCCGAAGAGGGTTTCGTACGCGAGCATGCTCATCAGCCCGATCGTCACCAGGCAGACCACGAAGAACGACACGATGTGCTCGGCGTTGGCCCGCCGCCACCACACCCGCCAGCGGGTCAGATTGGCCTCGTCCTGCGGAAAGGCGTAGCGGTCGGCGCCCGACGCCTCCGACTGGCCGGTGATGGGGGAGACCAGCTTGGGGACATGGGCGCCCATGCCGTAGCCCTTGTCCCGGATCCAGTTGCTGAGCACCAGGTTGTGCACCCCGCCCGCCCCGGCGGCGCCCAGCGCGCTGAGGATCATGGTGAAGGTGATGCCGTCCGGGATCCGGCCGGCGCCGGTGACGGTCTTCTCGCCCGCCGTGGTCCAGGTGTGCCAGCCGATGACGGCGACGGCGACGACGGCGAGGAAGAACAGCGTCAGGATGACCTTGACCAGCTCGACCTTCTCGATCGTGCGGTAGACCACCGGTGAGACGGTCAGCACCGCCCCGAAGCCCACCAGCGAGCCCACGGTGATCCAGACGACATCGCCGCCGCCGGTCAGATAGGTGAGCGTGGTCGACCCGGAGGTGGCCCAGCCCGGCCAGACGTACTGGAACGCCCCGGCCAGGCAGATCAGGATGCCCCACGCCGTGGACCAGCGGGAGAATCCGGCGACCACGGTCTGCCCGGTGGCCAGGGTGTAGCGCTCGATCTCCAGGTTGATCACCGTCTGGATGGCCAGGGTCACCACCGCGAGCCACAGCAGCCCGAGCCCGCCGACCGAGGTCAGATACGGCCAGAGGATGATCTCGCCCGCCGCCATGCCGATCCCGACGGCGACGACCCCCGGACCGACCATCGTGCGCAGCGGTGGTGGATCGGGCAGATCGAGACAGTCGGGCGGAGCGGCGGTGGGGGACGGGCGCTGGGCGGACGGTGTCGACGACGCTGACGACATGGCGGCTCCTCGGGGGACGGCGAGGCCGTATCCGGACGGGGGACTGGGGGGGGGTCAGCGGGTGCGGGCGTGCTGGGCGGCCAGGCGTACGGGCGCGTTGGCCGCGCCGTAGCCCTGGTAGCCGTCGATCCGCTGGACGATCTCGAAGAAGACCCGGCCCACGGTGGCCGTGTACAGGTGCAGGAAGGTGCCGCTGTCGTCCCGGTCGTAGAGCAGGCCCAGTTCCCGCAGGGTGCGATGGAGCCCGGGGCCGAGCTCATGGCGCGCTTCGAGGTCGTCGTAGTAGTTGTCGGGGATGGGCAGCAGGGGCGCGCCGCGTTCCCGCAGCCGGCGCGCGGTGGCGACGATGTCCCGGCTGTGCAGCGCGATGTGCTGCCACAGCGAGCCGGACGGCCCCGCACCCGGGCGGATCTGGGCCACGTTCAGCGCGAGCCGCACCGAGCCGTCGGCGCCTGAGACGGCCCGGCTGCGCAGCAGCCCGTACGGATCGGCCAGTTCCAGGGACTCGTGCGGCCGCAGCCCCAGGACGGCGCGGTAGAACAGCGACGCCTCGTCGAAGTGGTGCCGGGGCTGGGTGAGCGCCACGTGGTCGATATGGGTGATCCCGGCGGGGGAGGCGGAGGCGGCGCGCGGGGTGAAGTCGCCGGTCCAGCTGGGGTGGTCGGGGTGTTCGGTGCGGCAGAAGTACAGCTCGGTGGAGTCGGGTGCGGCGACCGCGTCCAGCGGGGCGTCCGCCACGGCCCGGTGGCGCGGCAGGACGGGGGCGAGCAGGGCCCGCGCCCGGCCCGCGGACGCGGCCGGGTCGGGGGTCTCCAGACCGATGGCGGCGAGCGCCGGTTCGGGGTGCCCGGTGGCGGCGTCGAGGCCGGAGTTGAGGACGATCCGGGCTTCGCCCTGCTCCCACAGCTCCACGGGCTTGGAGTGGTGGCGGCCGGTGCGGGCGAAGCCCAGCTCGGTCAGCAGCGCGGGCAACTCGGGGCCGGTCGAGGCCAGTTCGGCGAAGGCGAAGCCGGTGGGGACGACGGGGGCGGGCAGATCGGTGCGGCCCGCGGCCTCCTCCAGGGCGATCAGCGAGCGCAGCGCGTCCACGGCGGTGCGGGCCGTGTCGCCCTGCCGGAAGACGTCGTTGAAGACCTCCAGGGACAGCGGCCCGTCGTAGCCGGCCCGCAGGACGTGCTCCAGCAGCCCGGCCACGTCGAGGCCGCCCTGGCCGGGGAAGCAGCGGTAGTGGCGGCTCCACTGGAGGACGTCCATGGCCATCAGCGGGGCGTCGGCGAGCTGGAGGAAGAAGATCTTCTCGCCGGGGATCTCCTCGATGCCCTTGGGGTCCGAGCCGCGCGAGAGGATGTGGAAGCTGTCCAGGCAGATGCCGAGCGCGGGGTGGTCGGCCTGCCGCACGATCCGCCAGGCGTGGTCGAAGGTGTTCACATGCCGTCCCCAGGCCAGCGCCTCGTAGGCGATGCGGATGCCGTGGGCGGCGGCCCGCTCGGCAAGCAGCCGCAACTGCTCGGCGGCGAGGGCGTCGTCGTCGAGGGCGGCGGGGGAGACGTTGGAGCACACCAGCATCAGATCCGCCCCGAGCCGCTCCATGACCGCGAACTTCTTCTCGGCCCGGCGCAGAGTGCGGGCGAGGAGGTCCTCGGGCACGGCCTCGACGTCGCGGAAGGGCTGGAAGAGGTCGATGGTGAGGCCCAGTTCGGCGGCCCGGTCCCGGACCCGCTCCGGGGACAGGGGGCTGGCCAGCAGGTCGTTCTCGAAGATCTCGACCCCGTCGAAACCGGCCGCGGCGATGGCGGTGAGCTTTTCCTCGAGGGTGCCGCTCAGGCACACGGTGGCGATGGACTTGCGCATGATCAGCCTCCGGCGGGGAGCTCGAGCAGGTCGGAGAGGTCGGTGAGCATCCGTGTCGCGTCGGGTTCGCGGCCGGTGAAGAGGCGGAAGGCGTCGGCGGCCTGGAAGACGGCCATGCCGCCCCCGTCCAGGGTGCGGCAGCCGGCCGCGCGGGCGGCGGCCAGCAGCGGGGTCTCCAGCGGGCGGTAGACCACCTCGGCGACCCACAGCCCGGCCCGCAGCAGCTCCACGGGCAGCGGCAGTCCGGGGTGGGCGGCCATCCCGGTGGGCGTGGCGTGCACCAGCCCGTCGGCGCCGCCGACGGCCGCCGGGAGCCCTCCGGGCGCGACGGTACGGACCCGGGCGGCGCCGAACCGTGTCGCCAGCGTCCCGGCGAGCCCGGCGGCCCGCGCCGGATCGGTGTCGGCCAGCGTCAGCCGGTCGGCGCCGACGGTCAGCAGGGCGTGGGCGACGGCGGTGCCCGCCCCGCCCGCGCCGAGCAGCACGATCTCGCCGGTGGGCGCGTCGGGCAGGCCGCGGGCGAAGGAGCGGGCGAAGCCGGACCAGTCGGTGTTGTGGCCGATCGCGCGGCCGTCCTCGCCGAAGACCACTGTATTGACCGCGCCGAGCAGCGCGGCGTCCTCCGACAGCCCGTCGAGGTGCTCGATCACCGTCTGCTTGCAGGGGTGGGTGATGTTGAGCCCGTCGAAGCCCAGCCGGGCCGCGGCCCGCACCAGCTCGCCCACCCCGTCCGGGCCGAGCCCCAGCGGATCGATGTCGATCAGGCGGTACAGATACCGCAGCCCGTGGCGGTCGGCCTCGCGCTGGTGGAGGGCGGGGGAGAGCGAGGGGCCCACGCCGGACCCGATCAGCCCCACCAGACAGGACTCCCGCCCGTCCTGCGATTCCCGTGACTGCCGCGCCCTGCCCCTGTCCCGCATACCGGCGACCTCCCGCCTTCCCGGCTAATGTACGAACTGGTTCGTTAGTAGCGTGGACAGTAAAGGCCCAGGACCGCCCTCTTGTGAACCCCCTGGACGTAGCCCTGGACGTAGAGTGGCCCCAGCATGAGCGATCAGCCGCCGAAGAACAGCCGCCTCCGCGACGCCGTCCGCACCCAGGCCGAGATCCTGGACGTCGCCACCCGCGAATTCGCCGAGCGCGGCTACGCCGGGGCCCGCGTCGACGAGATAGCCGCCCTCACCCGCACCACCAAGCGGATGATCTACTACTACTTCGGCGGCAAGGAGCAGCTCTACATCAAGGTCCTGGAGCGCGCCTACACCGGCATCCGCGAGGCCGAACAGGCCGTGGACGTCACCGGTCTGGACCCCGCCGAGGCCATCCGGCACCTGGCCGAGCTGACCTTCGACCACCACACCGAACACGCCGACTTCATCCGGCTGGTGTCCATCGAGAACATCCACCGGGCCGAGCACCTGGCCAAGTCCGAGACGCTGGCCAAGGCCGGCACACCGGTGATCGACCTGATCTCCGGGATCCTCGCCCGCGGCCGTGAGCAGGGCGTCTTCCGGGACGACGCCGACGCCGTCGACGTCCACATGATGATCAGCTCATTCGCCGTCTTCCCGGTGGCCAACCAGCACACCTTCGGCACCCTCTTCGGCCGCGACCCCCTGGACCCGGGGCGTCGCGCCCACTACCGCCGGATGGTCGGCGACATGGTCGTGGCCTACCTCCGCGCCGGGTCCTGAACCGTACGGCGCAGGACCCGGCGCGTCCGGACGGGCCGGCTCAGGACGGCATCGCGAGCTCGAACCAGACGACCTTGCCCGTGGACAGCCGGGTCGCGCCCCAGCGCCGCGCCATCCGGTTCACCAGGTACAGCCCGCGCCCGCCCTCGTCGGACGGCCGGGCCTGGCGCAGCCGGGGGAGCTGCGGTACGTCGTCGCCGACTTCGCAGCGCAGGACGTCCGTGCGCAGCAGCCGCAGCGTGATGGGCCGCTCCGCGTAGCGCACCGCGTTCGTCACCACCTCGCTGACCAGCAGCTCCACCGCGTCCGTCAGATCTTCCAGGTCCCAGCGGGCCAGCGCCCGGCGGGCCAGCCGGCGCGCCTGCCCGGCGGTCTGCGCCTTCGGGTCCAGGAACCAGTACGCGACATCGCTGGGCGCGATGCCCTCGAAGCGGGCCGCGAGCAGCGCCACGTCGTCGTCGCGGTCGCCGGGGCCGAGCATGTCCAGCACCTCGTCGCACAGCGGCTCCAGCGGCGGCGGGTTGGGGCCGGTGAGCCGGGCGGTGGCGGTCAGCCGCTCCCGCAACTGCTCGATCCCGGTCCACACATCGCGCATCCGCGACTCGACAAGACCGTCGGTGTAGAGCATCAGGGTGGCCCCGGCGGGCGCGTCCAGCTCGACGGCCTCGAAGTCGACGCCGCCGACCCCGATCGGCGCCCCCGGCGGCACCCGCAGCACCTCGGCGCGGCCGCCCCGGTGGAGCAGGAGCGGCGGCGGATGGCCCGCGTTGGCCACCACGATGCGGTGCGCCACCGGGTCGTAGACCGCGTACAGGCAGGTGGCCATGCGGTCGGTGCCCAGCCGCTGGGCCTGCTCGTCCAGGTGGTGCAGCACCTCCTGGGGCGGCAGGTCGAGCCCGGCCAGGGTCTGTGCGGTGGTGCGGAGCTGGCCCATGATCGCGGCGGAGGTCATGGAGTGGCCCATGACGTCGCCGACCACCAGCGCCACCCGGTTGCCGGGCAGCGGGATCGCGTCGTACCAGTCGCCGCCGACCCGCGCGGTCTCGGCGGCGGGCAGATAGCGGCTGGCCAGCCGGACGCCGGTGGGCTGCGGCAGCGAGTCGGGCAGCATGGTGCGCTGGAGCTCGTCCGCGATGTACACCTCGCGCCCGTACAGCACCGCCTTGTCGACGCCGAGCGCGGTGTGGGTGGCCAGTTGGGCCGCCACCAGCAGATCGTCGGGTTCGAACGGCGGCCGGTCCGGGCGGCGTACGAACACGGCCGCGCCGATCACCCGGCGGCGGCCGCGCAGCGGGGCCAGCACGGTGCGCTGACCGGTCGCCACCGAGGGGCCCTCGCCGAGCAGTTCCGGCAGCGCGGCACGGGCGGCCTGGGAGTCGCCGAACACCGGCCGCACTCCGCGCAGCACCTCGGCCAGCGGGCCGCCCGCCTCCACCTCGCACAGCTCGGCGGCCGGGCCGCCGCCCACGGCGGGCGACAGATCCGGTTGGGAGGGCAGCAGCGACAGCCGGCCGTTGTCGGTGTCCGGGTCCAGCGGGATCCGGTCGGTGCGGCGCAGCCGCAGCACCACCGGGCCGACCGGGCGCTCGTCGCCGACCGGCAGCGGATCGCGCAGATAGACCAGGATCGCGTCGGCGAAGGTGGGCACGGTGGCCCGGCACAGGCCCAGCACGATCTCGTCCAGGTCGATGCCCCGGGCGATCCGGCGCGTCGCGGCCCCCACGAACCGCAGCCGGTCGCCGCCCCGGTCCCGCGCGATGGCGGCCTCGGCGGCGGCGGTGCCGCCCGCGGGCGGCACCGTGGGCACCCCGCCCTCCGGCGCGCTGTAGCCGACCTCACCCGCCGTGGCGGCCGCCGCATGGGCCTCGCCGGGCCGCTCCGGATGCTCGCCCGCGCCCGAGCCCCGGCGCGCCGCCTCCCGGCCGCGTCCGTCGCCCTGGGCGGCCGGGGGCCGCTCGTCGGGGCCGGAGCCGTCGTTCGCCCCCGGCCGGCGCGACGCGCCTCTTGCGGCATTGCGATCCGCGTCCCACACAGGCTCGCCCTCCGGTGTGCCGTGCTCCGGCTGCGCCGGGTGCTCGCTCTCCGCCGTGTTCCGGCGCTCCCTGCCTCCGCCACCGTGCGCCGCGGCGGCGCTCCCCCGCCAGTCCGCACCGTCCGCCCCGTCCGTGCCGCTCCTGCCGCGGCCACGGCGCGCGGGCCCCGTCCGGTCGGTGCCCTCGCCGCGCTCGGGGGCGGCGCCGCGCCCTCTGGCGCGGGGCGCGGGCTCCCCGGCCGGACCCGGGGGTCCGTCGTGGGCCGCCGGGCCCGCGGGCCCGTCCGTGGGGCAGGCCGGGCGCGGGCGGCCGTCGCCCGGCTCCTGGCCGGGGGCAGCCGTCTGCCGCACGGCGGTCCGCGGGTCCGGGACCGCGCCGTGCGCGTCGTCGGGCGCGGCCGCGCCCGGGGCGGCGGCAGAGGTGGCCGCCTGCCGCCTGCTGTGGGAGGTGGGGTGCTCCGTCACGCGTGGGTTTCCATCCGTCCGGGGCCGTGCGCCCGCGTCTCGTGGGCGCACCGAGTGTCAGGCACGTCGTCGGCAGTTCAGATAGAGCTGGATCTCGGGTGGTACGTCCGTGCTGGCCGGTGCGTACGCGTGCGAGTCCTCCCCGGCGATCTCGAAGCCCGCATCGCGGACGACCTGGCGCAGCTCGTCCCGCAGATAACCGGATACCCGGACCGAGTTGCCGAGGAACGGAATGGGGAAGTCGTCGATGTCCGCCTCCACCATGCCCAGCCCCAGCAGCCCCCCGGGTTTCAGGCAGGCGTGCAGGGTCCGCAGTGCGTACGGGATCTCCGGGCGGGGCAGCAGCAGCAGCGTGAAGTAAGCGGCGATGCCGTCGAAGGGGCCGAGCTCCCGGCTGCCTCCGGGGCCGTACCGGCCGCCCACCCGCAGATCGACGATGTCCACATGGTGGAAGGTGGCCTCCGGAACATTGTCCCGGGCCAGCTTGAGCATCCCCGGGGAGATGTCGATCCCGACCACCTCGTGCCCCGCGTCGACGAGCTGACGGGCCGTGGGCAGGCCCGTACCGCAGCCGACGTCGAGCACCCGGGAGCCGGGCGGAAGCGTTTCGGCCAGCCAGCGGCCGGCGTCGATCTGGCCCTCCTTGTGCGGAAAGGCGTCGTCGTAGCGGTCGCCGATGTGGTCGAAGGCTTCCGCCTGACCGCTGCGGTCCAGTGCGAGGCGGTCGAAGTCCTCGTAGCCCTCGTAACCGTCCCCGTGCTCGTCCTCACCGCTCACGACTCCGCCCCCTCCTGTGACATTACGTCAGATCTTGCGCATCGCCCGTGACTTGCGCCGGCGTCTGGTGTCCCGCATGGGCAGTGTTCCGGACGACGATCCTACGTTTGAAACACTGGGACACGACAAGAGGTTCATGACCTCGAGTGTGCCGAGGTGTGCTTCTTGTCCGTACGGCCCCAGTCCGCCGGAAGGGCGGGCACGGACCACGCGGGGTCGGGCCGCCAGTTCTCCCACCCGTCCCGGAAGGGCGCTCCCCAGGACTCGATGGCCGCCGCGGCCGCCCGGCCCGCGGCCCGGACCCGCTCCGCCTGCTCGGGACCCATCAGCCCGGCCCGCTGCGCCTGCGCGAACTCGTCCTCGTCCTTCCATTCCCAGCTACGGTCGGCGTAGACCGCGATGTCCAGGAAGTGGTCCTCGGAGTCCACTCCGCGGTCCCAGCGGACCAGCGGCTCCTCCAGGTTCACGTACCAGTTCCGGAACTGCCAGCCGTGGTCCCAGAACAGCCACACCGACCACGGCTCGCCGGGCCGGGCCAGCTTCAGCACACCGGTGCCGAACCACTGGGACCGCGCGGTGGTCCGCGGCTTGGTGTACCGGGTGGACAGCGGCTCGAGGTGTACCGAGGTGCCGTCGGTGAGCTGCGGTTTGACGCAGACGGTGCCGGGGGCGAGCCAGACGGCGAGCAGCTCCGCGGTGTCCTCGACGACGGTCACGGGACGGCAGATGTGGATGAGGTCGGAGGCGTTGGCCCGATAGCGCCACAGAACGTGGTCGCCCGGTGCCCACCGGGCGGTGTCCGCCGTCCCCGTCGTCTCCACGATGTCCGCTGTCATGAGCAGATCTTAGGTGCGCGCGGGCCGCGATGCCGTGACCTATGACGCAACCGGGGGCCAACGCCCGGCTAAGGATGTGTCATGCGCAGGACGTCAAGGGCCTCGTCCAGCTGGTCGAGCGTCAGCAGCCCGCGCTCCACATAGCCGGACTCCAGCACCACCTCGCGGATCGTCTTGCGCTCCGCCAGCGACCGCTTGGCCACCTTCGCCGCCTCCTCGTAGCCGAGGTAGCGGTTGAGCGGGGTGACGACGGACGGCGAGGACTCCGCGTACTCCCGGGCCCGCTCGGCGTTGGCGGTGATCCCGTCGATCGTGCGGTCCGCGAGCAGCCGGGAGACATGGGTCAGCAGCCGGATCGACTCCAGCAGATTCTTGGCGATCACCGGGAGCATCACATTGAGCTCGAAGTTCCCGGCGGCCCCGGCCGTGGCGACGGTGGTGTCATTGCCGGTGACCTGCGCCGCGACCATCAGCGTGGCCTCGGGGATCACCGGGTTGACCTTCCCCGGCATGATCGAGGAGCCGGGCTGGAGGTCGGGCAGCGCGATCTCGGCGAGCCCGGTGCGCGGGCCCGAGGCCATCCAGCGCAGATCGTTGGCGATCTTGGTGAGGCCGACCGCGATCGTCCGCAGCTGTCCGGACGTCTCGACCAGTCCGTCCCGCGCGCCCTGCGCCTCGAAGTGGTCCCGGGCCTCGGTCAGCGGCAGCCCGGTGGTGCGGGCCAGTTCGGCGATGACGGCGGCGGCGAACCCGGGCGGGGTGTTGATCCCGGTGCCCACCGCCGTACCGCCCAGCGGCAGCTCGGCCAGCCGGGGGAGCGAGGCGCGCAGCCGCTCGATCCCGTACCGCACCTGGGCCGCGTAGCCGCCGAACTCCTGACCGAGGGTCACCGGAGTGGCGTCCATCAGATGGGTCCGCCCCGCCTTGACCACCTCGGCGAACTCGGCGGCCTTGCGCTCCAGCGCCTGCGCCAGATGGGCCAGGGCCGGGATCAGATCGCCGGTGACGGCCGCGGTGGCCGCGATGTGGATGGAGGAGGGGAAGACGTCGTTGGAGGACTGGCTGGCGTTGACGTGGTCGTTGGGGTGCACCGGGCGGCCCAGGCGCTCGCTCGCCAGGGTGGCCAGCACCTCGTTGGTGTTCATGTTGGACGAGGTGCCGGAGCCGGTCTGGAAGACGTCCACCGGGAAGTGGTCGTCCCAGCGGCCCTCGGCGACCTCGGCCGCCGCCTCCGAGATCGCCCCCGCGACGTCCTCGTCCACCACGCCCAGCTCCGCGTTGACCAGGGCGGCCGCGCCCTTGATCCGGGCCAGCGCCTGGATGTGCGCCCGCTCCAGGCGCTGCCCGCTGACGGGGAAGTTCTCCACCGCCCGCTGGGTCTGGGCGCGCCACTTGGCGTGCGCGGGCACCCTGACCTCTCCCATCGAGTCGTGCTCGATGCGGTAGCCCTCCTGGGGGCTGTCGTCGCGGTGGCTCTCGTCGGTCATGGGGACACCTCCGTCCGGCACAGCGTCTTCACGCCACGCCGTGTTCCCGCGCCCGCCGAGCCGAACGGGTGAGCCCGGTCACCGTACGGCCTCGGGCGCCCGCGGGGTGTCCACCTCGCCGGTGCGCTTGAGCTTCTGCCACGGCAGCAGGGCGCCGGTGGCCGCGGTGACGCAGGAGTGCAGCAGCACCAGATACATCAGTTGGCGGTACGCGATCTGCTGCAGCGGCAGTACGGCCAGTGCCCGGTAGCTCTCCCGGTCCAGCCGGAACGCGTACGCCGCGCCCAGCACCTGCACCAGCAGCAGCGCGGCCCACGCCAGCAGCGAACGCACCGGGTCCAGGAAGATCACCCCGTAGAGGGTGAAGAGGTCGATCAGCGGCGCGCACAGTGGGGTGAGGATCTGGAAGAGCACCACCAGCGGCATCCCCACCCGCCCGAACCGCCCCGAGGGCCCCCGGTCGATCAGCGAGCGGCGGTGCTTCCACAGCGCCTGCATGGTGCCGTAGGACCAGCGGTAGCGCTGTTTCCACAACTGGCCGAGGGAGCTGGGCGCCTCGGTCCAGGCGCGGGCGTGCTCCTGGTAGACCACCCGCCAGCCGGCCCGGTGCAGGGCGATGGTGATGTCGGTGTCCTCGGCCAGGGTGTCCGCGCTCATGCCCCCGGCCTCCAGCAGCGCCCGGCGGCGGAAGGCGCCGATCGCGCCGGGGATGGTGGGCATGCAGCGCAGCAGGTCGTACATCCGCCGGTCGAGGTTGAAGCCCATCACATACTCGATGTGCTGCCAGGCGCCGATCAGCTTCCCCCGGTTGCCGACCTTGGCGTTGCCCGCCACCGCGCCCACCCGTGAGTCGGCGAACGGGCGCACCAGCTCCCGGATGGTGATGGGCTCGAAGACGGTGTCACCGTCCATCATCACGATCAGCTCGTGGCTCGCATGAGCGATGCCCCGGTTGAGGGCCGCGGGCTTGCCCGCGTTGGCCTGGCGCAGCACCCGTACGTTGGGCAGGCCCATCGCCTCGGCGATATCGGCGGTGCCGTCGGTGGAGCCGTCGTCCACGACCAGGATCTCGATGGGGTGGGTGGAGGCGGACAGCGACGTCAGGGTGTTGGCGATGCACTCCTTCTCGTTGTACGCGGGCACGATCACGCTCACCGGATCGGTGACCTCCTGCACCCGGCTCCAGCGCCGCCGCTCCCGGGAGCGCCGGTGCCACCAGGCGAGGACCACCATCAGCAGCAGCCGCCCGATCACCGAGAAGCCCACCAGGCCCAGCAACCCCATCAGGAACGGCAGCGCGCTGTGGCTGACCGCGGCCGCCCAGATCAGCGCCCGGCCCTCCCAGACCGACAGGGCGCGCGCCGGGTGGTTGGCGCTGTGGGCGCCGAGCGCGCCGGTGATCGTGGTGAAGGAGTAGCCCTTCTTCTTCATCCGCTCGATGTACTGCGACAGGGCCTGCACGGTCCGCGCGCGGTTGCCGCCCGCGTCGTGGAAGAGCACCGACGCGCCCTTCCTGCCCGCGGGGGTGGCGTTCTGGACGATCTCCTTCACCGGGGGCCGCTTCCAGTCCTCGCTGTCGGTGTCCACGAAGGCGCTGATGTAGCCCTTGGAGCCGATGTGCTGCTGCACCGGCCAGGTGCGGTCGTCCAGCGCGCGGACCTTGGAGGCGTACGGCGCGCGGAAGAGCGAGCTGGTGATGCCCGCCGCACCGGCCAGGGCGAGCTGGGACTGGGCGAGTTCGCGGTCCATGCGCCCCTTGTCCTGGTACGACAGGTCGACATGGGAGAAGGTGTGCACCCCGACCTCATGGCCCGCGGCCCGCATCCGGCGGACCAGCTCCGGATGGCGGATCACCATCTGGCCCAGTACGAAGAAGGTTCCCCGCACCTTGTGGCGGCGCAGCACGTCGAGGATCTCCGGGGTCCAGCGCGGGTCCGGGCCGTCGTCGAAGGTCAGCGCGATGGTCTTGGATGGGATGGCGTGCTCGGTGGCCTTTCCCCGGTGGTCGAAGGTGATCACCGGGCCGCCCTTGCGCAGCCGGTCGGGGACGGTGCGCGAGGCGTGTGAGCGGTACACCCGGGCGTCGTTGCCGACCTCGGCGTGCAGATAGCCGTCCAGCAGCAGGGTGCACACCAGCGCGAGCAGGGTCGCGAGGGCGAGCACCATCCGGGTGCGGGTGCGGAGCTCGCGCAGCTTGACGGTACGGAGCCGGCTCCTGAGCCGGCCGATGGGCCCGAGCCTGCCGATGAGTCTGCCGGTGGGCCTGGGCCTGGGCCTGCCCGTGAGCCCGAGCCTGCCGACGAGTCTGCCGGTGGGCCTGAGCCTGCCCGTGAGCCAGAGTCTGCCGGTGGGCCTGAGCCCGGGCCTGCCCCTGCGCCAGGTCCCGCCCGTGGCCCCGGGGCCGCCGCCCGTGGCCCCGGGTCCGCCCGTGCGGCGCGCGGCGCGGCGGCCGGAGCCGGTCAGCCGGAACACCGTACGGGGCGCCCCGTCCTGACGGGGCGCGGGGAGCCGGCGGCGCGGCCGCGGCAGCCTCGGCGGTCTGCCGCCGGTCATGACATCTCGTCCTCGGTCTCGGGGGCGTCCTCGGCGGAGCCCGGCCCGTCGGCCGGGGTGCCGCCTCCGGCGGGCTTCTTGGGGGGCTTGGGCGTGTCGGCCCGCGGGGGCTTCTGGGACGGGGGCTTCTGGGGGGACGCGGAGTGGCCGGGCCGTGTGGTGTGGCCGGGGGCCTGCGGGTGGCCGGAGCCCTTGGCGGGCGGCTGGGCGCCGGCGGGGTGCTGCTTCGACGGGGTGTGCGACGCGCCCGTGGGCCGCTTGGCGGGCGGGTGGGCGGCCGGATGGGACGGCGTGTGGACGGCCTTGCGGTGCTTGGCGGGGCGGTGCCCCGCGGCGGATGCGCGGCCGCCGGGGCGGTGGTGCGTGGGGGAGTGCCGCGGCACCGCGCGGTGGGCCTCGGGCGGGTCGGGCTGCGGCGGCGCGGGCCGCGGCCGGGTGGTGATGGGGGGCAGGGCGACGGGCTCCCGGGCGTCCCGGTGCTCCGGGCGCCCCGAGGCGTGCCGCTCGCGCCGGTGCTGACGGTGGGTCGGCCCGTACTCGTCGTCCCCGTACTCGTCCTCGTAGCCGTACGCGTGCGCGTCACGCCGCTCTCGCGACTCGGAGGGCCCCGAACGCCCCTCGGGGGTGTGCTTCGGGCCCCGGTCGAACGCCTCGGTGGAGACGGGATGCCCGGGGATCAGCGTCTGCGGCGCGAACGGCGTACCGCCCGCGTAGCCCAACCCCAGGACCGCCGAATAGCCGAGGCAGGCGGCGCCCGCGACGACGCCCACATGTCGAACCAGTCGGCCACGGCGCCCGGAGAGGTCCACGAACACGGGCCCCTTCCGGGCCGCGTCAGCGCGGAGGGGACGCGAAGGCGCGCGCTCGGCCACATCTGACTGAGGATCCATACGGAAGAGGCTAATGCAGAAAATACGACATGCGACATATAAGTCAAACATGCGGTGTGTCATAGTTCAGTAGGCTTCACCGAATATGCGAGGTTTGGCGGGGAGAACGGCACGGGCGGCACAGGCCCCCGGCGCCTCGTACCGGACCGCAAGGAGGAGCCAGAGCCATGAGGGCCAGCCCCCGCATGAGCGGAATCGCCGTGGCCGGCGCGGTGGTCTGCGCCACCATCGCCGTATGGGCGGGACACCAGAAGCAGTCGCCCGAGCCGCACGCCGCGCCCTCACAGCCCCGGGCGTCACAGCCCCCCGTGGTGCGCACGCCCGCCGAGTTCGTGCCGTACGTCAACGCCTGGTCGGACTCGGGCTATGACATGGCCGCCGCGGCGGCGCGCGGGGTCAAGGAGTTCTCGCTGGGCTTCGTCGTCGCGGGCGACGGCTGCGCCCCGGTGTGGGACGGCGGCACCTCGCTGGAGGACCAGGCGCTGGAGGCCCGGATCGAGGGCGTCCGCCGGGCGGGTGGCGACGTACGGATCTCCTTCGGCGGCGCCGAGGGCACCGAGCTCGCCACCGCCTGCACCGACGTCCCCGAACTCGCCTCCGCCTACGCCGAGGTGATCGAGCGTTACCAGGCCGCCAGGATCGACTTCGATCTCGAGGGCGAGGCGCTCGCCGACGCCGAGGCGGCCGCCCGCCGCGCCCAGGCGCTCGCGCTCATCCAGCGCACCCACGAGGGCCTGAACATCTCCTTCACGCTGCCCGCCATGCCCAACGGGCTGACCCCGCGGAGCGTCGCCCAGTTGGAGGCCGCCAAACAGGAGGGGGTCATCCTCTCGGGCATCAACATCATGGCGATGAACTACAGCGGCGACCACACCGGCGACATGGGCGACTACGCCGTCCAGGCGGCCACCGCCGCCCAGGCCCGGATCCGCGAGGTGTTCGGCATGTCCGACGCCGCCGCCTGGAAGATCCTCGCCGTGACGCCGATGATCGGGGTCAACGACGTCACGGGCGAGACCTTCACGCTGGAGGACGCGTCCGGTCTGGCGCGGTTCGCCGCGGAGAAGGGAATCGGACGGCTGTCGATGTGGTCCGCCGAACGGGACCGGCCGTGCACCCCGGAGATGACCCGGTCCGCCACCCCGACCGCCCCCACGGCCGGTGCCGCGGCCCCCGAGCCGACCGCGGACGTCGTTCCCAACACCCGCTGCAGCGGCGTCACCCAGCGCCCCGGCGCCTTCGAGGCGGCGCTGAGGGGCTGACCAAACCAGCCCGTCCGGCGATTGAGGACAAGGCCGGTCCCGGGCCGGTCGGGGGCCTGGGGCGGAGCCCCCGGGATGGGACGGGTAAGGGCGGCGGGGGCGCATCCACGCCTCCGCCGCCCCACAGGCGTTACGCCACCCCCGGCCCCCGCACCGGAATACTCGTGAACGTCGGCTGGGGCGCCGGGTCCTGGAAGAAGTCGTTCCCCTTGTCGTCCACCACGATGAACGCGGGGAAGTCCTCGACCTCGATCCTCCAGACCGCCTCCATGCCCAGCTCCTCGTACTCGAGGACCTCGACCTTCTTGATGCAGTCCTGGGCCAGCCGCGCCGCCGGGCCGCCGATCGAGCCCAGGTAGAAGCCGCCGTGCGCGGCACACGCGTCCGTGACCTGCTTCGAGCGGTTGCCCTTGGCCAGCATGACCTTCGAGCCGCCCGCCGCCTGGAACTGCTCGACGTACGCGTCCATCCGGCCCGCCGTCGTCGGCCCGAAGGAGCCCGAGGCATAGCCCTCGGGGGTCTTGGCCGGGCCCGCGTAGTAGACCGGGTGGTTCTTCAGGTACTCCGGCATCTCCTCGCCCGCGTCCAGCCGCTCCTTGATCTTCGCGTGGGCGATGTCCCGGGCGACCACCAGCGTGCCGGTCAGCGAGAGCCGGGTCTTGACCGGGTGCTTGGTCAGCTCGGCCAGCACCTCGTCCATCGGCCGGTCGAGGTCGATGGCGACCGCGTCCAGGTCCGGGCCCGCGCCCTTGACCAGCTCCTCGTCCGTCGTCTCCGGCAGGAAGCGGGCCGGGTCGGTCTCCAGTTGCTCCAGGAAGACGCCCTCCGGCGTGATCTTGGCGAGCGCCTGGCGGTCGGCGGAGCACGAGACCGCGATCGCGACCGGGCAGGAGGCGCCGTGCCGCGGCAGCCGTACGACCCGTACGTCGTGGCAGAAGTACTTGCCGCCGAACTGCGCGCCGATCCCGATCTTCTGCGTCAGCTCGAAGACCTTCTCCTCCAGCTCCTTGTCGCGGAAGCCGTGCCCGGTCGGCGAGCCTGAAGTGGGCAGCTCGTCCAGGTAGTGCGCGGAGGCGTACTTCGCCGTCTTCAGCGCGTACTCGGCGCTGGTGCCGCCGACCACGATCGCCAGGTGGTACGGCGGGCAGGCGGCCGTGCCCAGCGAGCGGATCTTCTGCTCCAGGAACGTCATCATCGATGCCTCGTTCAGCACCGCCTTCGTCTCCTGGTAGAGGAAGGACTTGTTGGCCGAGCCGCCGCCCTTGGCCATGAAGAGGAACTTGTAGGCGCCGCCGTCGGTCGCGTACAGCTCGATCTGCGCGGGCAGGTTGGAGCCGGTGTTCTTCTCGTCCCACATGGTCAGCGGGGCCATCTGGGAGTAGCGCAGGTTGAGCTTGGTGTACGCGTCGTAGACGCCGCGCGAGAGGGCCTCCTCGTCGCCCCCCCGCGTGAGCACGTTCTGCCCGCGCTTGCCCATGACGATCGCCGTGCCGGTGTCCTGGCACATCGGGAGCACCCCGGCGGCCGCGATGTTGGCGTTCTTCAGCAGGTCCAGCGCGACGAAGCGGTCGTTGGCGCTGGCCTCGGGGTCGTCCAGGATGCGGCGGAGCTGGGCGAGGTGGGCGGGGCGCAGGTAGTGCGAGATGTCGTGCATCGCCTCGGCCGCGAGCTTGCGCAGCGCCTCCGGCTCGACCTTCAGGAAGGTACGCCCATCGGCCTCGAAGGTGCTCACGCCCTCGGAGGTCACCAGACGGTATGGCGTGGTGTCCTCTCCCAGGGGCAGCAGGTCCGAATAGGCAAACTCTGGCATCGCGGCCATTCCTCACTCGACGGGGCTTGGGCTGACTTCGTCGACAGCGCGTCCATAAGCGTAGAACGGGGCCGCGGGACGGGACCTGTGAGGTAGGGCTCAGTAGTAGGGGAAGGATCAGGGATCGTCCCCTAGTCGCGATCTATCGCGACTGGGTACGCTGAGCCCGTGGATGAGCAGCAGCCCGTGCCCTTGACCAAATCCGCCCCCGCGCCCGCGCCCAAGGCCGCGTCGGCCCCGGCGCCCGCTTCTGCCGCGCCCGCGTCCGTCGCGGAGCTCCGTGCGTCCGACGCGGACCGTGACCGGATCGCGGACATCCTGCGGGAGGCCCTCGCCGAGGGGCGGCTCCAGCCGGAGGAGCACGCCGAGCGGATCGACGCGGTCTACCGCGCCAAGACCCTCGGCGAGCTGGAGCCCCTGGTGCGCGATCTGCCCGCAGCCCCCACCCGCGGCGCCGCCTCCGCGCCCACGCGCGACGCGGAGTCGGAGTGGCCGCGCTCCCTCCCCGAGTCGGAGAACCTGGTGGCGGTCTTCGGCGGTTCGACGCGCAAGGGCCGCTGGCGGGTCAGGCGCCGTACGAACGCCCTGGCGATCTTCGGCGGCGTCGAGATCGATCTGACCGAGGCGGTCTTCGAGCAGCAGGAGATCGTCATCCATGTCGTGGCCGCCTTCGGCGGGGTGGAGATCAAGGTCCCGGAGAACGTCTCGCTGCGCGGTTCGGGCGCGGGCATCCTCGGCGGTTTCGACGTCACGACGTACGAGGCGCAGGACCCCGACGCACCGGTGATCCACGTCACCGGGTTCGCCGTCTTCGGCGGTGTGGAGGCCAGGCCCAAGCGGGGTAAGCGGCTGAAGAACCTGCGAGCATAAGCCCTGAAGAAGGGGCGTGCACGGGGAAGTTCCGGCTGGGACAACGGTGTGCATAAGCGCGCGCACAGCGGGTAAGGCTTGGTGCATCGTCTCTCGTACGGCTGATGGGGGTGCTAACGGGGCCGTACACCTCGAGGCGGGCAAGGGTGACCACCGGAGCCGTCGTCAGGAGTAGACCGTGCTGCAACCGCATCAGCCCCTGCTGGAAGCCGCCGTGCCCCCGCAGCGCGTCCCCGCGCGGGATCAGGCCGGCCCCTGGCACTCGGAGGCGGTGTGCCGACGCGACGAGGCCGGGCTGTTCTTCGCTCCCTCAAAGGAGCCCACGGCTGCCAGGCTGTCGCGGGAGGAGGCCGCCAAGCGCGTCTGTGCGCGCTGCCCGGTCATGGTCGAGTGCCGGGAGCACGCACTGCTGCAGCCCGAGCCGTACGGAGTGTGGGGCGGGCTGACCGCGGCCGAGCGCCGGGTCGTGCTGGCCCGCCGCCGGCGCCGGGAGGCGGAGCTGCAGCGCGCGGTGCGGGTCGCCGCCGCCGGCTGAGCTCTTCGGGACCTGGGCCGGGCGCCCGCCGGGAGGCGGGACCCGGCCCTTGTCATGCGGCCTCTGTCATGCGGCGTCTGTCACGCGGCGTCGGCTGAACGCCGCCGTCACCTCGCTCAGCTCGGCCGTTCGAAGTCGACCGAGGCGTAGGCGCGCAGCTTGGCCAGCCGGTGGGTGGAGTCGATCTGCCGGATCGTCCCGGACTTGGACCGCATGACCAGCGACTGGGTGGTGGCGGTCTCCGCGCGGTACCGCACCCCGCGCAGCAGGTCCCCGTCGGTGATGCCGGTCGCGACGAAGAACACGTTGTCGCCGCTGACCAGGTCGTCCGTCTCCAGGACCTGGTCGAGGTCGTGGCCCGCGTCGAGGGCGCGCTGCCGCTCCTCGTCGTCCTTGGGCCACAGCTTGGCCTGGATGGTGCCGCCGAGGCACTTGATCGCGCAGGCCGCGATGATGCCCTCCGGCGTGCCGCCGACGCCCAGCAGCAGATCCACACCGGTGCTCTCGCGCGCGGCCATGATCGCGCCGGCCACATCGCCGTCGGAGATGAACTTGATCCGGGCGCCCGCCTCCCGGATCTCCTTGACGATGCCCTCGTGGCGGGGGCGGTCCAGGACCACCACGGTGACGTCCTCGGGGCTGGACTTCTTGGCCTTGGCGATCC
Organism: Streptomyces yongxingensis; assembly: GCF_055597465.1. Lineage (NCBI taxonomy): Bacteria > Bacillati > Actinomycetota > Actinomycetes > Kitasatosporales > Streptomycetaceae > Streptomyces > Streptomyces yongxingensis. The sequence goes on along the minus strand of NZ_CM145717.1, from coordinate 4,420,577 downwards.
GGCGGATGTTCACGCCGGGGGGCGCGGTGATGTCGACGAACTCGGCGGCGTCGGGGCCGGTGACCAGCTTGTCCATGTAGAAGACGGCCGACGGGTCGAACATGGTGCCGCGCTCGGCGACCGCGAGCACGGAGACGGCGTTGGCCATGCCCTTCGCGGTGAGCGTGGTGCCGTCCACCGGGTCCACGGCCACGTCGCACTCCGGGCCGGTGCCGTCGCCCACGCGCTCACCGTTGAAGAGCATCGGCGCCTCGTCCTTCTCCCCCTCTCCGATGACGACGACGCCGTTCATCGAGACGGTGTGCACGAGGGAACGCATGGCCTTGACGGCGGCGCCGTCGGCGCCGTTCTTGTCGCCGCGGCCCACCCAGCGTCCGGAGGCCATGGCACCCGCCTCGGTGACCCGGACGAGTTCCAGGGCGAGGTTGCGATCGGGAGCCTCGGGGCTGACCTCGAGCTGGGACGGGAGATGATGCTCGGTCATCGGAGCGCACCTTTCTGTACGGCGACGGACCGTGAGGGCCCCTCCTCCCCGCAAGGGGGACCAGGAGGGTGAGGGTGTTCATGACTTTATCCGCTGATTGGCTAAGTGAGCAGATAGCCCCACGCATGAGCGCGGCCCTGTTGCGAGGTGCGGCGACCGGATGAGGGACGATAGGGGGCGTGGCAGGTATGCGTGGCAAAGAGACGGTCCGGGACATGGTGCTGTCGCTGGCGGCGATCGGCGTCGTCGCGGCGGCCATCTACCTCTTCGGTATTCCCCATGACGAGGGCCCCAAGGGCTCCGGGGTGAAGACGGTGGACTACCGCGTGGAGCTGGCCACGGCCCGCCGCGCCGCCCCGTACCCGGTGGCCGCCCCCGAGCCCGGGAGCCTGCCCAAGGGCTGGCGCGCGACGTCGGTGACCTACCGCCCGGCCGCCGCGGAGGACGGCGCGGTCTGGCACCTCGGCTTCCTCGACCAGAACGAGGAGTACCTCGCGGTCGAGCAGAGCGACGGCAAGCCCGTGCCGTTCGTGGAGAAGGTCACCCAGCAGGCGCGGGAGACGAAGCGGACGCAGCGGATCGACGGTGAGGAATGGGTCCGCTACGAGGGCGACAAGTACGACGCGCTGGTGCGCGAGGAGCCGGGCGTGACCACGGTGGTCACCGGGACGGCGTCGTACGGGCAGCTGACGAAGATGGCCGCGGCGCTCACCGAGAAGAAGGGCTGAGCGAGGCGGGCCCCGTGACGGCCGGGGCCCTTGGCCCGGACCGGCGGGCGGTCCGGGCCAAGGGCCCGTGGTCGATCAAGCGTGACCGAGCGCGATCAAGCGCGGTCGAGTGTGGACGAGCAGTCGATCAGACCGTGGTGATGACGTCGTCGTAGTCCAGGCGGGGGCCACGGGGGAACCAGGCGTCCTCGCCCGGCTTGCCGATGTTGATGACCATCAGCGGGGTGTGGTCCTCGTCCAGGAACTCCTTCTGGACCCCGGCCGGGTCGAAGCCGGTCATCGGGCCGGCGGCGAGACCGGCGGCGCGGATGCCCAGGATGAAGTAACCGGCCTGCAGCGAGGCATTGAGCGCGGCGGCCTGCTCACGGGCGGCACGCTCGGCGAAGAAGACGTCCTTGGCCTGCGGGAAGTGCGGGAAGAGCGCGGGCAGCTCCTCGTGGAACTCATTGTCCGCGGCGAGGATCGCGACCAGCGGGGCGGTGGAGGTCTTGGGCTGGTTGCCCTCGGCCATGTGCTGGACCAGCCGCTCACGGGCCTCGGGCGAGCGGACCAGCACGATACGCAGCGGCGACTGGTTGAACGCGGTCGGCGCGTACTTGATCAGGTCGTAGATCGCCTGCACCTGCTCCTCGGTCACCGGCTCATCGGTGAAGGTGTTGGCAGTGCGGGCCTCGCGGAAGAGCAGGTCCTGGGCGGCGGGGTCGAGAACGAGTGCCATGGAAGAAACCTCTGCATAAGCGGGGATATCGCTGACGGGCTCCACTGTACGATGCTTAGATTAATGTTCAACTAAAAAGATGGCGCGGGGTGGGTAAGGTGCTCCGAATCACAAGGGGGCCCGCCATCGCAAGGGGGCCACGTCCGGGCCGGGCCCGGACGGTCAGCCCTCCCCGGCGCTCTCCGCTTCCTCGGCGCCTTCGGCGCCATCGTCCTCCGCCAGCGCCGCGTCCAGCCGGGCCCTCGCGCCCTCCAGCCAGTGGCGGCAGACCTTCGCGAGCTCCTCGCCGCGCTCCCACAGCGCGAGCGACTCCTCCAGGCTGGTGCCGCCCGCTTCCAGGCGGCGGACCACCTCGACCAGCTCGTCCCGCGCCTGCTCATAGCCGAGCGTGGCCTCCGCCCGCGCGCTCTGCCCGTCCGTCCGCCCGGTCTGCTCGTCCGCCTGCTCGTCCGTCTTCGCCATACCCCTCACCCTATTCAGCGGGTCCGACAGCGACCCGCACCCGGAACTCGCCCTCGGAGACCCGCGCCCGCAGCTCCTCGCCCTCCGCGACCTCCTCGGCCGCCCGCACCACCGAGCCGTCGGGGTGCTGGAGCACCGCATAGCCGCGGCGCAGCGTCGCGGCGGGGGAGAGCGCCACCACCCGCGCCTGGGTGTGGGCCAGCTCGGAGTCGGCCCGGTCCAGCAGATGGCCCAGGCAGCGGCGGGCGCGCTCCAGCACCGCCGTGATCCGCTCCTCGCGCTCGTCCACCATGCGGTGCGGCTCCCGCATGCACGGCCGGGCCAGCGCGGCGGCCAGTCCCCGCTCCTCCCGGTCCAGCAGCCCGTGCACACTGCGCAGCGCCCGCTCCCGCAGTTGCTGGACGCGCATCAACTCCTCGCCCACATCCGGCACGATCTTCTTCGCCGCGTCCGTGGGCGTGGAGGCGCGGAGATCGGCCACCAGGTCCAGCAGCGGCGAATCCGGCTCATGGCCGATCGCGGAGACCACCGGCGTACGGCACGCGGCCACCGCCCGGACCAGCTGCTCGTCCGAGAACGGCAGCAGGTCCTCCACGCTGCCGCCGCCGCGCGCCACCACGATCACATCCACCTCCGGCAGCGCGTCGAGCTCCTTGACGGCCTCGATCACCTGCGGCACCGCGTGCACCCCCTGCACGGCCACATTGCGCACCTCGAAGCGGACGGCGGGCCAGCGCAGCCGCGCGTTCTCCAGCACATCGCGCTCGGCGGCCGAGGCGCGCCCGCAGACCAGCCCTATGAGCTGCGGCAGAAACGGCAGCGGCTTCTTGCGGTCGGCCGCGAACAGCCCCTCCGCCGCCAGTGCCTTCTTCAACTGCTCCAGCCGCGCGAGCAGTTCGCCCACCCCCACCGGGCGGATCTCGGCGGCCCGCAGGGACAGCTGGCCCCGCGGCGCGTACCACTCCGGCTTGGCGTGCACCACGACCCGCGCGCCCTCGGTGACCGTGTCCGCGATCTTGTCGAAGACGGCGCGGAAGCAGGTGACGGTCAGCGAGATGTCGTAACTGGGGTCGCGCAGGGTCAGGAACACCACACCGGCGCCCGGGCGCCGGGACAGCTGGGTGATCTGCCCCTCGACCCAGACCGCGCCGAGCCGGTCGATCCAGCCCCCGATCAGCCGGGACACCTCGCCGACCGGGATCGGCGCCTCCGCGGACGTGTTGACAGCCATGACCGCGAGGGTATCGGCCACCACCGACAGCAGCGGGGGCAACGCCCCACCAACCGACGGACCCCGCGGCCATCGCCCCTACCATGGGGGACATGACTGCAACCTCCGCCCGCCGGGTCCTGCTCGCGGCCCCCCGTGGCTACTGTGCCGGTGTCGACCGTGCCGTGATCGCCGTCGAGAAGGCCCTGGAGCAGTACGGCGCGCCGATCTACGTGCGCAAGGAGATCGTCCACAACAAATACGTCGTCCAGACCCTGGAGAAGAAGGGCGCCATCTTCGTCGACGAGACGGAGGAGGTGCCCGAGGGCTCCATCGTGATCTTCTCGGCGCACGGTGTCGCGCCCGTGGTCCACGAGGAGGCCGCCGCGCGCAAGCTGGCCACCATCGACGCCACCTGTCCCCTGGTCACCAAGGTCCACAAGGAAGCAGTCCGGTTCGCCAAGGAGGACTACGACATCCTCCTGATCGGCCACGAAGGCCATGAAGAGGTCATCGGCACCAGCGGTGAGGCCCCCGAGCACATCACCCTGGTCGACGGCCCCGACGATGTGAAGAACGTCGAGGTGCGGGACGAGTCCAAGGTCGTCTGGCTCTCCCAGACCACCCTCTCGGTCGACGAGACCATGGAGACCGTGGACGCGCTCAAGGAGCGCTTCCCGCAGCTCATCAGCCCGCCCAGCGACGACATCTGCTACGCCACGCAGAACCGCCAGACCGCCATCAAGCAGGTGGCCGCGGAGTCCGACCTGGTGATCGTGGTCGGCTCCAAGAACTCCTCCAACTCGGTGCGGCTGGTGGAGGTCGCCCTCGGCGCGGGCGCCAAGGCGGGCCATCTGGTCGACTACGCGAGCGAGATCGACGAGGCATGGCTGGAGGGCGTCACCACGGTCGGCGTGACCTCGGGCGCCTCCGTACCGGACGTGCTCGTCGAGGGCGTCCTGGAGTGGCTGGCCGAGCGCGGCTACGGCGATGTCGAGGTCGTCCAGCCCATGCAGGAGTCGCTGACCTTCTCGCTGCCCAAGGAGCTGCGCCGGGACCTGCGGGCCGAGGCCGCCGCGGTGTCCACCGGTGAGCAGGAGGCGTCGGCGTCCGCCGGTCAGCCCGAGGTGTCGGCGGTCGCCGCCCGGCCGGAGGGGTCCCAGCGGTGACATACGGCCAGGGGGCCACGGGGGCGTCCGCGGCGAAGGTGTTCGGCATCGACATCGGCGGTTCGGGCATCAAGGGCGCCCCGGTGGACCTGGACCGGGGTGAGCTCGCCGAAGAGCGCCATAAGGTGCTCACCCCGCATCCGTCCACGCCCGAGGCGGTCCTGGACGGTGTGGTGGAGGTCGTCCGGCACTTCGACTGGTCCGGGCGGCCGGTCGGGGTGACCTTCCCGGGCGTGGTGAAGGACGGTGTCACCCTTACCGCCGCGAATGTCGACAAGAGCTGGATCGGCACCGATCTGGCCTCGCGCCTCGCCGGGCGGCTGGACTGCCCGGTCACGGTGCTGAACGACGCGGACGCGGCCGGGGTCGCGGAGGCGACGTTCGGCGCCGCCCGCGGCGTCAAGGGCACCGTGATCGTGCTCACCCTCGGCACCGGCATCGGCAGCGCGGTCTTCACCGACGGGCATCTGCTCACCAACACCGAGCTGGGCCATCTGGAGCTGGACGGCCACGAGGCGGAGAAGCGGGCCTCGACCAAGGTCAAGGACGACCACGACCTCAGCTGGTCGCACTGGGCGCGCCGGGTGCAGAAGTACCTCCACCACCTGGAGATGCTCTTCTCCCCCGAGCTCTTCGTGCTGGGCGGCGGTGTGAGCCGTAAGGCGGACAAGTTCCTGCCGCTGATCGAGGGCGTCAGGGCCGAGATCGTGCCGGCGCAGCTTCAGAACAACGCGGGGATCGTGGGTGCCGGGATGGCCGCGGCCGCTGCTGCCGGCGGCGCCGGGTGACCAGCACGGCCCGCCGTACGAGCACGATCACCACGGTCAGCAGCGTCCCCGCGTAGAGCCAGCCGGCCTGCAGCGACAGCGCGGTGAACACCCCCACCGCCTGTCCGCTGAAGCCCGCCGAACCCTCGTTGATCGGCAGCAGCCCGACCGTGTACGCCAGCGGCGCCGTCACCGGCGCCGCCAGCAGATCGGCGGGCCGCACCCACAGCCCGCAGGCCGCGCAGACGGGCAGGAAGAGCACGCTGTAGACGGTGGGGGAGCCGGAGAACAGCAGCGCGTCCAGGCAGCCGATGCCGAGCATGGTGAGCGTGGTCAGCAGCCCCGCGCCCAGCCCGGTCAGCCGGGGATCGGGGAAGGACAGCCCCCGGGCCCGCCGCAGGACGGCGGGCAGCGCCGCGGCCGCTCCGGACGGCCCCGTACGGCGTGCGGCAGGCCGAGGCGCCCGGGCCGCGCCGCCGGGCCGCCCCCGGCCCTGACCCGTGCCTCTGCCGCGTCCCGGATACGTGTCGTCCGCGGCCCGGCGGGGCGATGGTGCCGCCGCGCGGCGGGGCGTACGCGTGCTGTAATGCTCCACCCGACCAACGTAGGTCGCCGGAGGGCGTGAATCCGGTCTTGGACACGCCCTTCGCAGGACCTTGGCAGTGTGTTCGACCGATTGTCAGCCCGGCCGGGTGATCGAGGGCGGCCCCGTAGACTGGTGGACCGGCCCCGGCTCCACCGGGGCCCGTCATCGGTCCTCACATCCCCGCCACGGGAAGCTACGGGAAGTCGTCAACGTGTCGCTCACGATCGGAATCGTCGGTCTGCCGAATGTCGGCAAGTCGACCCTGTTCAACGCCCTCACCAAGAACGACGTGCTGGCGGCCAACTACCCGTTCGCCACCATCGAGCCCAACGTCGGCGTGGTCGGCGTCCCCGACCCCCGCCTGGACAAGCTCGCCGAGATCTTCGGCTCGGCCCGCAAGCTGCCCGCCACCGTCGACTTCGTCGACATCGCGGGCATCGTCAAGGGCGCCTCGGAGGGCGAGGGCCTGGGCAACAAGTTCCTGGCGAACATCCGTGAGTCGGACGCCATCTGCCAGGTCATCCGCGCCTTCAAGGACGAGAACGTCGTCCACGTCGACGGCAAGATCTCGCCGAAGAGCGACATCGAGACCATCAACACCGAGCTGATCCTCGCCGACCTCCAGACCATCGAGAAGGTGCTGCCGCGCCTGGTCAAGGAGGCCCGGATCAAGAAGGACAAGCAGCCCCAGGTCAAGGCCGTCGAGGAGGCCAAGGCCATCCTCGAGGAGGGCCGCACCCTCTTCTCCGCCGGCATCGTCCAGGGCAGCGAGCGCGCCGCCCTCCTCCACGAGCTGCACCTGCTCACCACCAAGCCCTTCCTCTACGTCTTCAACGTCGACGAGGAGGAGCTCACCGACGACTCCTTCAAGGCCGAGCAGCGCGCCCTCGTCGCCCCCGCCGAGGCGATCTTCCTCAACGCCAAGCTGGAGGCCGACCTCGCCGAGCTCGACGAGGACGAGGCCCTCGAGCTCCTCCAGTCCGTGGGCCAGGACGAGCCCGGCCTCGCCACCCTCGCCCACGTCGGCTTCAACACCCTGGGCCTCCAGACCTACCTCACCGCCGGCCCCAAGGAGTCCCGCGCCTGGACCATCAAGAAGGGCGCCACGGCCCCGGAGGCGGCCGGTGTCATCCACACCGACTTCCAGAAGGGCTTCATCAAGGCCGAGGTCATCTCCTACGAGGACCTGGTCGAGACGGGCTCCGTCGCCGAGGCCCGCGCGGCCGGTAAGGCGCGCATGGAGGGCAAGGACTACGTGATGCGGGACGGGGACGTGGTGGAGTTCAGGTTCAACGTGTAGCTCTTGGCCGCTGTCGCCTCGCCGCCAGGGCTCTGAGCTTCAGCGCCCGGCGCTCCAGGTGCGGCGTCAGGAGCGAGACGTCCGCCGGACCCGTCCGGTCGTACGGCGGCGAGGCTGATACGGCCGCGTCGTACCCGCCGGTGGTCCGGGCCTCGGATTCGTCGCTGACGGCGAGCCATTCCTGGGTCCGATGGCCGAGTTCGAGATCGTCCGGTGCGTCCGGCCCGCCCATCCTGGTCGGCACCCAGCCCGGATCCACCGCATTGCTCAGCACCCCGGGCCGCAGGCGGGCCACCGCGGCCGCGAGCGCCGTGACGAACAGTTTGCTGTCGGCGTACGAGCCCGCGTCCGCGCCTCGCCAGTCGACCCCGGCTCTCAAGCGGACCGTCGAGCGTCAGCTACGCGCCGTAAGAGGTACGAAGTGAGTCCCCAGCCCCAGGCCGCCGTGGGTGCGCCGCTGTCCCGGGTGGACGGGCGGCTGAAGGTCACCGGTCAGGCCCGGTACGCCGCCGAGCTCCCGCACGCTCGAACAAGCTCACGCGGCGAGACCCCCCTCGTCGAGGGTGTCCTGCACGCGGTGATCGTCGACAGCGGCGTCGGTCGCGGCCGCGTCACGTCCATCGACACGGACGCCGCGCTGGCCCACCCGGGTGTGCGGCGGGTGATCCATCACGGCAACGCGCCGAAGCTGTGGACAACTCCGGGTCGAACAGCCCGGAGGGCCGCAGGCTGCGAGTCTTCCAGGGCGACAAGGTCCTCTTCCACGGCCAGCCGGTCTCTGGGCCCGGACGGGCTCATTGAGAGTCGTCGGGCTGTTCGGCCGCGGCGCGGCGGAACTCGGCGTTGATGCGCTGAGCCTCCTCGAGCTGGTCCTCGAGGATGACGATGCGGCAGGCGGCCTCGACCGGCATGCCCTGGTCGACGAGCTCGCGGGCGCGGGCGGCGATCCGCAGTTGGTAGCGGGAGTACCGGCGGTGCCCGCCCTCCGAGCGGAGCGGGGTGATGAGGCGGGCCTCACCGATGGCGCGGAGAAAGCCGGGGGTGGTGCCGAGCATCTCGGCGGCCCGTCCCATGGTGTAGGCGGGGTAGTCGTCGTCGTCCAGACGACCACTGAGCGGATTGTCTGCTGTCATTCTCACCTCGTTGAGCAACACATCGAGGGGCCCTGGTGCCGTAAGCACCAGGGCCCCGAAGGAAATTCAACACCATCTGTCGGCCCTACCGCTGTGCCGACCTTCTGTTTTTCCGCTACGCCGCCCGAGGAGGGCGGGATCGCGGGGATCGCGCATGCGTGACCGGGGACCACCTTCCAATCCGGGGTCTTGCGGTACCCGGGCCGGTTCTCCGTGCCCGGGCGATCCTGATGGCGTCCGCTTCCTCCGTTCTTTCCTACGTCATCTACTCCGGGCTACCCGGCGCGGCTGCCAGTCCCGTCGCCTTCCTGCGAACAACCTGGCTTCGCAACTCCACAGCCGCGCCGACCTGCGAACTTCATGTACTTCTACCCGCCAGTTCGTGTCTGCCGGGTCTCGCTTCGACTCTGTCTACGAGAAAAACCTTAGCCACGCCATAGCCCAATGTCTACTCTGGCGAGCATAGATTTTGTCCTGCGTCGGCCCTCGATAGCCTGCGGCCCGTAACAGCGGGCGTACACCTGGTCGCCGACCGGCTCAGCGCCCGCACCCCGGCGGGAGGCGTCGGCACATCCGTCGCCGCGTCCAGTGGGGTACAGCAGGCCGGATCGGAGAATAAAATCGGCTCTCATGTCGAACGCTGACGAACTGCTCGTTGACGTGGCCGCCATGGTGGAGTCCGAGCAGAGCAATCAGATGTCCCTGACCGTGGTCACCGGCGGCGCTGTCATCACCGGACGGTTGGCTCCCGAAGCCGTGTGGAGGCAGCGTGTGTCGGAGATCCTGAGGGACTCGGACCGTCTCGGCCCCTTCTCCGGCGTCTTCACCGCCGACAAGACGCGGGACCGGCCCGACCGCGGCGAGCCGCCCACTCATCTGCACTTTCACGTCGCCCGGATCCTGCAAGGCAGCATGGGGATCCCCGAGACGGGCGGGATGTACCGCGTCGCGATCAAGGACGTCAGCGGCTGGACCGTTGGCGACTTCAGCTACTCCGACTCATGAGTCACGGACCCCTGGTCGGCCCTGGAGGCGCTGTCTTGCCGACCGGACACTGAACGCGTTGAGGGCTCGACCGGTGCGTGCCGGTCGAGCCCTCAACGCTGTCCTGGTCTCGGCTTCCGCCTGTCCCGCCGGTTAGCTGGGCGCGGAGGTGCCGAGCTGAGCCGACGCCTGCTCGAGCGGAGTGCGGCCGTCCGCGGGTGAGGTCTCGGGGAGGGCACGGCACGTGAAGCCGAGACGGGTCATGGCCCTGGTGACTTCGCCGGCGGTGAAGTCACGACGGTCCTGCCCGGTGATGACCTCGCCCACCTGCTTCACGGGGTACTGGCGGCGGCCGATGATCACGGACTCTCCCGTGACGAGCTCGGGTGTGACGCCCTTCATCGACGCCAGCACTCCATTCTTGGTCAGGTCGAACGGGAAACGGGCGATGACGCAGCGCATGGGTGCCTCACAGGTAGAGGGAGAAGGTCTGAGCGGGGGAGGCGGATCAGCGTGAGAGGGCGAGAATACCCACGGCCCAGCCGTGCTCGTCGACGACGGGCAGGGCCCCGAGCCGCCCGTGCCGCATCGTGTGCTCGGCTTCGGCGATCGTGGTCATGGGCGAGGTGAACGGTCCGCTGTCGCCGAAGATGTCCCGCAGGCGGACCCGATCCGTGTATGCGGAGCCGTCGCGGACGACGGTGAGCTGGGCCTGAGTGATCAGGCCCGTGCACCGGCCGTCCTCGTCGCAGACGAGCAGGTACTCGGAACGGGCACCGGCCATGACGGACATGGCCACCTCTACGGTCATGTCGTCCCAGACCTGCGGGCCGGGCGCGTCCATGGCGTCGACCACAGCCTCGGTGGCGACATCCGCCGGGTGCGGCATCATCTGAACCAGCGTCAAAGGGGCCTCCTTGGGGAATGGGCAAGAGTCCTGATCGAAGAAGGTTCTAGGCTGCCGTGCCGAGGGCGGACTGCCGCTGAGCTTTACGGTGTGTCGCCCGGCCGGTCCGGCGGTCCCCAGCGGCACGGCTGCGCCGGCGCGAGTCGGGGACGCCGCGCTTGGGGCGCTCCGCCCCCGCCGTCGTGATGACGACCGGAATGCCCGACGGAGTGCGCGCGCCGGTGATGCGGCTCAGTTCGGCCTCACCCGAGCGGACCTGGGTGGTCCGAGGGCGGATCCCGGCGTCCGACATGAGACGGACCGTGTCGCGGCGCTGGCCGGGCGTCACCAGGGTCACGACGAGGCCGGACTCGCCGGCGCGGGCCGTGCGGCCTCCCCGGTGAAGGTAGTCCTTGTGGTCACTGGGCGGGTCCACGTTGACCACCAGGTCGAGATTGTCGACATGGATCCCGCGTGCCGCGACATTGGTCGCCACCATGACCGTCACATGCCCCGTCTTGAACTGGGCCAGGGTCCGGGTGCGCTGCGGCTGCGACTTTCCCCCGTGCAGTGCGGCGGCCCGTACGCCGCTCTCCAGCAGGTGGCTGGTGAGCCGGTCGACGGCGTGCTTGGTGTCCAGGAACATGATCACTCGGCCCTCTCGGGCCGCGATCTCCGTGGTCACCTGATGCTTGTCGGCGCCGTGCACATGCAGCACGTGGTGCTCCATCGTGGTGACCGCGGCCGCGGACGGGTCAACGGAGTGGACCACCGGGTCGACCAGGTACCGGCGGACCAGAAGGTCGACGTTGCGGTCCAAGGTGGCCGAGAACAGCATCCGCTGCCCCTCCGGGCGCACCTGCTCCAGCAGCGCTGTGACCTGCGGCATGAAGCCCATATCGGTCATCTGGTCGGCCTCGTCCAGGACGGTGATGCCGACCTGGTTCAGGCGGCAGTCGCCTCGCTCGATGAGGTCCTTCAGCCGGCCCGGCGTCGCGACGACGACCTCCGCCCCGCCACGCAGCGCACTGGCCTGCTTGCCGATCGACATCCCACCGACCACCGTGGCCAGCCGCAGCCGCACGGAGCGGGCGTACGGAGTGAGCGCGTCGGAGACCTGCTGTGCCAACTCCCGGGTGGGCACCAGCACCAGTGCCAGCGGCTGCCGGGGCTCGGCTCGTCGGCCGGCCGTACGGGCCAGCAGCGCCAGGCCGAAGGCCAGGGTCTTACCGGATCCGGTGCGCCCGCGGCCGAGTACGTCACGACCCGCGAGGGAGTTCGGCAGGGTCGCCGCCTGGATCGGAAACGGTACGGTCACCCCTTCGGAGGCGAGCGCGGCCAGTAGCTGCCGAGGCATCTCGAGATCGGCGAACGTCTCGACGGCGGGGAGTGCGGGGCTGATCGTCACTGGCGGGGCGAACTCCCCCCGCGGTGCGGCGGTGCGGCCCCCGTAACCGCGCGAACGGCTCGGACTGCCGGAGCGCTTGGAGACCGTGGCTCCCGAGCGGCCGCCACCCTTTCGGAAGCCGGAACTGCCGGTACGGGTGGGGGCGGAACGGGCGTTCGTACGTGTGCGGTTCATGCGGAACCTTCCTCGAAGCGGCACGCATCAAGGAATTCCCGCAGCGCTCAGCGGCGCGGAGAATCGCAAGAACGGGCCAATACAAATCCTGAAACGGGTCCGGCCGGAGGGAATGCTCACCGGCTGGGACTCTGAAGCGGGCGGCGCGATCCGGGTCGGAGAGGCCGGGCGTCGAGTGTGGCGTGACGGGGGGACCGCGCCGTGCGGCGCGACGAGTCGGGGCCCGCACCCCAAGGCGCGGGCCCCAGCTGCTCACTGCGCGCGTCAGCTTCAGGCGGGAACGATGTTCTCGGCCATCGGGCCCTTCTGACCCTGCGCGACGTCGAAGCTCACCTTCTGGCCTTCCAGAAGTTCGCGGAAACCTTGGGCGGCGATGTTCGAGTAGTGGGCGAACACGTCAGCGCCGCCACCGTCCTGCTCGATGAAGCCGAAACCCTTTTCCGCGTTGAACCACTTCACGGTTCCAGTGGCCATGTGTCACATCTCCTTTGGGGCAGTGGTCGGAGCCCGCACTGTGCGGACTCCGCGTCGCGCGATGATTGCCCAGCCCGGAAATTGACCGGTAAATACAGAAAACTGCCATCGGCATGGAAAGCCGTGAGGGCGCTTGAAGATTTCGGGAACCACAACTGCAACTGGCGCCAACAGTAGCACGGCACCTGCGGCCGCGCATGTTAAATCATTACGCTCCGTTTGTCACATCAGAAATTTTCATCGCCCGCTGCGTCGATTTCTCATTTCGCCACCACAGATTTTATCTGCCCGGAACACGGCCGAGCGGCGGTCGGAAGGCCGACGACGGGCAGTTCCCCTTGTTGCTGCCGGGCGTCACGATCCGCCGGGCACCGCCTGGTCGCGGACCCCGTAGCGATTGAGGAACATGGTGATTCCCTCCTCGACGACCACGTCGAACGGCGGGATGTTCATGACGTCCGGCCCGATCGCCATGACCTGCGGCCAGATGATGAATTCCTGGATGAGTCCCAGGAATTGATGTGCCGCCAGCCCCGGGGACGGGCAGTTGATCTTCCCGGTCTCGTGCAGACGCTGTAGGCAGTCGGCGAGGGCCTTGGTCAACGGCTCCTTGCCGACCCGGTAGAACTCCTCGGCGATCCACGGGCTCCGGCGGGACTCGGCGATCACCAGCCGGGTGAAGGCGACCTGGTCCGTGTCGTCGATGAAGGTCAGCAGGATCTCGGAGAACTGGCGCAGGAATCCGGCCGGGTCGCCGTCGCTCCCCAGACTCTCTTCGAGGCGCGACGACAGGTCCCCGAGCGGCAGGCTGGACCAGTGGTGCTCCATCACCGCGCGGAAGACCGCCTCCTTGCTGCCGAACTGGTTGTAGACCGTCTGCCGGGCGACCTCGGCTTGGGTGGCGACCCGTTCGAGGTTCACACCGTCATAGCCGTCCTGCAGGAAGAGCGCCTTCGCCGCCGCGAGGATCTTCACTCTGTTGCGGGAGCGGCCCTTGCCTTGCCGGGCGGGCTGGGAGGGCGCGGGGGTCACCGTCAGGCACCTCTTTCTGTACTGGACGCACCAGTCTAGTGCGGCGCGCTGCAGGGATCCGGGGTCTGCCGGGACCCTTGTCAACCTCAAACTTGGACTGTACTGTCCAGTCAAATTCGTCCGGCCCGCGCCGCCATCGCCCGGCCGGATGCCCCCGTCGGGTCCGCACCCCCCCGCCGGGTCCGCACCCCCGTCATTCCCGAAAACACGCACTGACCTCCGCCAAGCCCGCCAGGAAAGGGACACCCCCATGCCAGAGGTCCTCTGGAACCGCATGACCGCCCGCGCTCTCAAGGAGCTGGCGGCCCAGGACGCACCGGTGCTGCTTCCCGTGGGCTCCACCGAGCAGCACGGTCCGCACCTGCCCACCGGTGTCGATGACTTCCTCAGCGCGGAGGCATGCCGACGGGCAGCCAGGATCATGGTTGCTCAGGGCAGGCCCGTGGCCGTCGCTCCGTCCCTCTGGTGCGGGCTGGCGGACCACCATGTCGAGTTCGGCGGCACCTTCACCCTCACACTGGCGACGTACCACGCGCTCTTGCGCGATGTGTGCCGCTCCATCCTCATGGCCGGCTTCCGCAAGATCCTCATCGTCAACGGCCACGGCGGCAATATCACGGCCTTGAACGCCATCAGCGGTGACATCTCCCGGGAACTGTCCGCGCCCATCGCCGTCACCAGCTACTTCACGGCCGGGCAGGCGCGGATCGCGGAGATTCTGGAGGACCAGGACACTCTGATGCACGCCTGCGAGGGCGAGACGTCCATGGCGATGGCGATCGCGCCGGACCTCGTCGACGAGGGACGGCTCGCTGAGGCGGTCGGCCCGCAGATCGCGCTCCAGTCGGATCCGGGCGAGGCGATCCACGTACCACGGCCGTTCCACACGGTCACGTCGTCGGGGGTGGCGGGTGACGCGCGCAGGGCGTCCGCGGAGAAGGGCGAAGCCATTTTGGACGCATGCGCAGAAGCCATCGCCGAATGGCTGATGAAATAACCCTGGCGCCCGGCGGGCACAACCGCCGGGCTGACCGTGGTGCCGCCCACGGGCCCGCACGCCCGCCCGCACGGGACGGGCGCGGGCGCCGGCGGGAGGCACCCCCGGCACGGCGCGGACGGAACGAGGACAAGGGGCATCGACATGACGCAGGCGCCGAAGCAGGACGGCTATGCGGCTGAGTACCGGCGCAGCCTGGAGGATCCGGAAGGCTTCTGGCTGGACGCCGCCCGTGCCATCGACTGGACCGTCGCCCCGGCCCGGGCCCTCGACGCGTCGGAGGCCCCGCTGTACCGGTGGTTCCCGGACGGACGGTTGAACACCTGCCACAACGCTCTGGACCGCCACGTCGACGCCGGGCGCGGCGAGCAACTCGCGCTGGTGTACGACAGCCCGGTCACCGGCCGCAAGGCGGCGTTCACCTACCGGGAGTTGCGTGAGGAGGTCGCGCGGTTCGCCGGGGTGCTGACCGGGCTCGGCGTGGGCAAGGGCGACCGCGTCGTGATCTATATGCCGATGATTCCCGAGGCGGTCGTCGCCATGCTGGCCTGCGCCCGCGTCGGCGCCGTCCACTCGGTCGTCTTCGGGGGGTTCGCCGCGCATGAGCTCGCCGTGCGCATCGACGACGCCCGCCCCAAGCTCGTCATCGCCGCCTCCTGCGGCATCGAACCGGCCCGCGTCGTGCCGTACAAGCCACTGCTGGACGATGCCCTCGCGCTGGCCGAACACCAGCCGGAGCACTGTGTCATCCGCCAGCGGCCGCAGTGCACGGCGGATATGACCGGCCGTGACCTCGACTGGGACCAGGCCATGGCGACCGCCGAGCCGGTCGGCTGCGTCCCGGTGGCCGCCACCGACCCGCTGTACATCCTCTACACCTCCGGCACCACCGGCCGGCCCAAGGGCGTGGTGCGCGACAACGGCGGCCACGCGGTCGCGCTGCGCTGGTCCCTGGAGAACGTGTACGACACCCACCCCGGTGAGGTCTTCTGGGCGGCCTCGGACGTCGGCTGGGTCGTCGGCCACTCCTACATCGTCTACGCACCGCTGCTCACCGGCTGCACCACCGTGCTCTACGAAGGGAAGCCCGTCGGCACTCCGGACGCCGGTGCGCTGTGGCGGGTGATCGCCGAACACCGTGTCACGGCACTGTTCACCGCACCGACGGCGATCCGCGCGGTGAAGAAGGAGGACCCGCGCGGAGCGCTGCTGCGCGCCCACGACATCGGATCGCTGCGCCACCTGTTCCTGGCCGGCGAGCGCCTGGACCCGGAGACCTACCGCTGGGCCACGGACCTGCTCGGCGTTCCGGTGGTCGACAACTGGTGGCAGACCGAGACCGGCTGGCCGATCGTCGCCAACCCCATGGGCCTGGAGCCGCACCCGCTCAAGGCCGGTTCGCCCACCGTGCCCATGCCCGGCTACGACGTGCGCATCCTCGACGCGACGGGCCGCGACGTGCCGCCGGGCGCCGACGGCGCGGTGGCGATCCGGCTGCCGCTGCCGCCCGGCACGCTGCTCACCGTGTGGCAGGACGACGCGCGGTATGTGCGCTCGTACCTGTCCGCCTACAGCGGCTACTACCTCACCGGCGACGGCGGCCGTAAGGATGACGACGGCTACGTGTACGTCATGGGGCGCATCGACGACGTGATCAACGTGGCCGGGCACCGGCTGTCCACCGGCGCGATGGAGGAGGTGCTCGCCGCTCACCCCGATGTCGCCGAATGCGCTGTCGTCGGCGTCGCCGACCCGCTCAAGGGGCAGGTGCCGCGCGGTCTGGTCGTGCTCAAGGCGGGCCTCGACCGCGATCCGCGGGACATCGCCGCGGAACTCGTCGCCGCCGTCCGGGAGACGATCGGCCCCGTGGCGGCGCTGCGCCGGGTCGACGTGGTCGCGGCGCTGCCCAAGACCCGTTCGGGAAAGATCCTGCGCCGCACCATGCGCGACATCGCCGACGGCCGGGACACCGAGTTGCCCTCCACCATCGACGATCCCGCGGTGATCGAGGCGCTGCGCCCGGTACTCCGCGACGACGTCTGACGGTCCCCCGCGGATGCATGATCCGCGGGGCGCGGGTAACCCGGCTGGGAGCCCACCACAGACGAGGAGGGGAGCAACGCCGTGCGCATCGGAATCATCGGAGCGGGCCACATCGGCTCGACGCTGGCCCGCCACTTCGCGTCGATCGGCTACGAGGTGGCGATCGCCAACTCCCGCGGCCCGGAAACCCTGGCCGGCCTGGTGACCGACATCGGCGGCCCGATCCGCGCGGTGACCGCCGAGGAGGCGGCCCGGGTCGGCGAGGCCGTGGTCGTGTCCATCCCTTACGGCCGCTACCGGGAGCTGCCGACCGAGCCGCTGCGCGGCAAGGTCGTCATCGACACCTGCAACTACTACCCCGAACGGGACGGGTACGACCCGGAGCTCGACGCCGACGCCACCACCTCGAGCGAGAAGATCCAGGCCCACACCGGCGCCAACCTGGTCAAGGCGTTCAACGCGATCTACTGGGAGAACCTCCGCGACCACGCCCGCCCCAAGGGCGCCACCGACCGGGTGGCCATCCCGCTGTCCGGCAACGACGAGGAGGCCAAGGCCGCCGTGGCCGGGCTGATCCGCGACATCGGCTTCGACCCCGTGGACGCCGGCCACCTGGGCGAGGGCGGCCGCAAGCACCAGCCGGGCAGCCGCGTCTACGCCACCGAGATGTCCTCCGCCGAGACCAGCGCCCTGCTGAGCGTCGCCTGAGCCCAGGACCCGCCGCCCGAGGGCCTCGCGTCCGCGCGTCGCGGACGCCGCACCGGGCAGTGCGGTCATGGCTCAACGGCAGCCGTTCCGGCGTGGGGAGAGGGCGTCACCTCCCCTCGCCGTCAGGGCTTCTTCGGCTTGCCCTCGCCGTAGAGCCAGACGTGGAAGAGGCGGGTCAGGTCCTTGCCTGACTTCTCCTCGCACAGCTCGATGAACTGCCTGGTGTCGGCGTTGCCGTGCCGGTGGTCCCTCAGCCAGGTGCGGAGGATGGTGAAGAAGGCCGGGTCGCCGACGGCCCGGCGGAGCTGGTGGAGCACCATCGCGCCGCGGCCGTAGACGGGCGGGTCGGAGACGCTGGCGACGGTCGGGGGGTCGGCGGGCGGGAAGTCCCAGATGCCCTCGCTCTCGTCGTCGGTGCCGTGGTAGAAGTCGTCGAAGATCTGCTGGGCGGTGCGGCCGCCGTGGTCCTCCTCCCACAGCCACTCGGCGTAGGTCGCGAAGCCCTCGTTGAGCCACATGTCCTTCCAGACCCGGGGCGTGACCGAATCGCCGAACCACTGGTGGGCGAGTTCGTGGACGACGAGCGTCTTGTCCGGGGCCGCGTCGAAGAACGGCTTGGTCTGGGTCTCCAGGGCGTAGCCGAGGCCGGGGAGGTGGCCGACGACGGCGCCGGTGGAGGAGAAGGGGTACGGGCCGAAGGTGCGGCTCTCCCAGGTGATGACGTCGTCGACCTGTTGGGCGATGTCCTTGGCACCGACGGCCTCGGTGGGGTCGACGGCCACGTAGGCGGGCAGGCCCTTGCCGGTGGTCGTCGTACGGATCCCGAAGCGGCCGATGGCGACCGTGGCCAGATAGCTCGCCATGGGTTCGCCGCTGTGCCACCGGAAGGTGGTGCGGCGCCCCCGGGTCTCCTGGCCCTTGAGCTCTCCGTTGGAGACGGCGGTGTAACCCTGGGGGACGGTGACGGCGATGTCGTAGGCCGCCTTGTCGGAGGGGTGGTGATTGCCGGGGAACCAGGTCATGGAGCCGGTCGGCTCGCCGAGGGCCACCGCGCCGTCGTGGGTGCGGATCCAGCCCTCCTTCCCGGTGTCCTCGCCGGTGAGGGTCTTCGGCTCGCCGTCGTAGACGACGGTGGCCGTGAAGGTGCGGCCCTTGGGGAGGGCCGCAGCGGGGGTGAGCACCAGCTCGGTGCCGCTGCGGGCGGCCTTGGCGGGACGGCCGTTCACCGTGGCCTTCCGCACCCGCAGCCCGGCGAGGTCGAGGTGGAAGGAGCTCAGCGCGCGGTCCGCGCGGGCGGTGATCCGGGCGGTGCCCTTCAGATGGCGCGAGCCGGGCGCGTAGTCGAGGGCGAGGCGGTAGCCCCGCACGTCGTAGCCGCCGTTGCCGAGCCGCGGGAAGAGCGCGTCGCCGACGCCCGCGCCACCCGCCCCGGCGCCGGACGCCCCGCCCGCGTCCTGCGCCCCGGCACCGCTGGTGCACCCCGCGCACAGCGCGAGGAGCAGCACACCGGGCAGCACCCGCGAGAAGTGGCGAGTCGCCGTGGCCGCCGCGCGTGACCTGGTCATCCCCGCTCCGGTCCGGGCGCCGGGGGCTCCGCCCACTCCGGCGGCGGTTCGTGGTCCATCTCGGTCCCCTACGCTTCGGCGGCTGCTCCTCAGGAGCGTAATGCGCCGACGGGCCGAAACGCGCGGGACCGCCGATGGCACGACACCGCGTCACGGTCGCAAAGGCCGGTGAGGTGTCCGGCGTCGGGCCGCTCACCGACCTTGAGCGACTTAAACGTCTCTGAGCTGCAGTTCACCACTTCTAGTGAAGCTCTGGCCTTCAGTTGCATTCGGCAACCCTGAGTTGCCAAGCTGTTGCTGACTGTCAACCCAGGGAGTGCACGTGGCCTTTGGTGACCAGCCCGCATACCTCCGCGTCGCCGACGATCTGCGGAAGAAGATCACCGCGGGTGAGCTGCCGCCGCATGCGCGTCTCCCCTCCCAGGCCAGGATCCGGGAGGAGTACGGGGTTTCGGACACCGTGGCGCTCGAGGCGCGCAAGGTGCTGATGGCCGAGGGGCTGGTCGAGGGGCGTTCCGGGTCGGGGACGTATGTGCGGGCGCAGCCGGTGCCGCGGCGGGTGGTCCGGGGCGGGTTCCACACCGCCGGGGAGACCACGCCGTTCCGGCAGGAGCAGGCCGACGACCGGATCACCGGCACCTGGGATGCCGAGAGCGAGCAGGAGGCGGCCGGGGGCGAGATCGCCGGGCGGCTGGGGGTCGAGGTGGGGGAGCGGGTGATGCGCACCCGCTATGTGTTCCGCTCGCGGGGGGAGGCCGTGATGCTCTCCACCTCCTGGGAGCCGCTCGCGCTCACCGGCCGTACGCCCGTGATGCTGCCCGAGGAGGGCCCGCTGGCCGGGCGCGGGGTCGTCGACCGGATGGCCGCCCTCGACCTGGTGGTGGACAACATGGCGGAAGAGGTCGGCGCCCGCCCCGGCCGGGCCGAGGAGGTGCTGGCGCTCGGCGGGGTGCCGGGCCACTGGGTGATGGTCATCTCGCGTACGTACTTCGCGGGCGGCCGCCCGGTGGAGACCGCCGATGTGGTGGTGCTGGCGGAGCGCTATCGGATCGCCTACCGGCTGCCGGTGAAGTGAACCCTTCGCCTGCCGTCGGTGCTCACCGACCGGCACCGCCTCCGCCGAGGCCCTGCGCCTGCTCGCCAGTTGGACCGCCCCCACCGAAACCGCGGCGCGGTTCCCGCGCCACCTGTTGCAAAACTCACATCAGTGCAGGTGAAAGGGGTTACTGGAAGGGGATCATCCGTTTCGCTCTTACGATGGATCGGTTTGTGTCCGGTCGTCGGGGGGCGAAAGGAGTGCCAGGAACTTGAGCACGGAGCAGGGTTCCCACTCGCATTATCGAAGGTCACTCGGACCGGTGGCCCTCACCGCCGTGGGTCTCGGGTCGATCATCGGCTCCGGCTGGCTGTTCGGCGCCGAGCGCGCCGCCGCGCTGGCCGGGCCCGCCGCCATTCTGGCCTGGGTGATCGGCGCCGCCGTCGCCCTGACCATCGCCCTGACCTACTCCGAGCTGGGTTCGATGTTCCCCAAGGCCGGGGGCATGGTCCGGTACGGGCAGTACTCGCACGGCTCGCTGGCCGGATATCTGGCCGCCTGGGCCAACTGGATCGCCATCGTCTCCGTGATCCCCGGCGAGGCCACCGCCTCCGTGCAGTACATGTCCTCCTGGGACTTCGGCTGGGCCAAGGCGCTGTACGACGGGAAGGAGCTGACCGGCAGCGGTGTCGCGCTCGCGTCCGTGCTGCTGCTCTTCTACTTCTTCCTCAACTGGTTCGCGATCACCCTCTTCGCGAAGACCAACACCGCGATCACCGTCTTCAAGGTGGTCGTGCCGACCCTGACCGCCGGGGCGCTGCTGCTGTCGCACTTCGACACCGGCAATGTCACCGGCAACGGGGGCTTCACCCCCAACGGCTGGAACTCCGTGTTCACCGCGGTCGCCGTCTCCGGCATCGTCTGGGCCTACAACGGCTTCCAGTCGCCGCTGAACATGGCGGGCGAGGCCCGTAACCCGGGGAAGTCGCTGCCCAAGGCCGTCATCAGCTCGATCCTCATCGCGCTGGTGATCTACGTCGCGCTGCAGATCGCCTTCCTGACCGCCGTCCCCGCCGCCGATCTGGCGCACGGTGGCTGGTCCGGGCTCTCCTACAACTCCCCGCTCGCCGATCTCTCCCTGGCCTGGGGCCTGAACTGGCTGGCGATGCTGCTGTACGCGGACGCCTTCATCTCCCCGTCCGGCACCGGCATGATCTACGCGGCCACCACCTCGCGCATGATCCAGGGCGTCCAGGAGAACGGCCATCTGCCGGGGATCTTCGGCAAGGTCGACCCCAAGACCGGCATTCCGCGCCCGGCGCTGCTGCTCAACCTGGCGATCGCCTTCCTCTTCCTCGCGGTCTTCCGCGGCTGGGGCTCGCTGGCCGAGATCGTCTCCGTCGCGACCGTGATCTCGTACATCACCGGCCCGGTGGCCGTGATGTCGCTGCGCCGCCTCTCCCCGGAGCTGCCGCGTCCGGTGCGGCTGCGCGCGATGCCGGTGATCGCGCCGATCGCGATGGTCTTCGGCTCGCTGGTGCTGTACTGGGCCCGCTGGCCGCTCACCGGCAAGGTCATCTTCATCATGGCGATCGGGCTGCCGATCTGGGCCTGGTACGAGCTGCGCAAGCCGTGGGCGGAGCTGCGGCCGCATCTCGCCGCCGGCGCCTGGATGGTCACGTATCTGCTGGTCATGGCGGCGGTGTCGTGGGCCGGCGGCAAGGAGTTCGGCGGCCGCGGCTATCTGCCGGCCGGCTGGGACATCGTGATCGTCGCGCTGATCGGGCTGGCCTTCTACTTCTGGGGCGTACGCAGCGCATGGCGCAATCCGACGCTGCTGGAGGCCGAGCGCGAGCTGGGCACCGCCCCGGCCGACGAGGCGGGCGAGGGCGGCGACGGCGACCGGGCGAAGGCCGGAGCGGGCGTCTGAGACATGGCCGGATGAGTGCCTCCTTGTAAGAACACGTATCCGCTGCGTGAAGGTAGGGCGTAGGCTCGGGCATATGCGGATCGGGATTTCCTTAACGGTGTCGCGGGGTCGTGCGCCCGGGCGCGCCACAGCGGAGGGGGCGGGGAGATGAGTGACGGGAACGCTGTGCTGCCCTGGCTCGTGATCCGCCAGGACGCCAACGGCAACCGCTACCGCGTCGGGCGCTACGCCACTAGGACGGAGGCCCAGGAGGTGGCCGACCGCCTGGAGGGCGAGCGCCAGGAGCAGTTGTACGTGGTCGAGCGGACCGCCGCGTCCCGTCAGTCCGGTTAGCCGGCCGGAGTCCGATCGGCCGGAGTCCGGTCAGCCCGAGTTTGGTCAGTCCGAGTTTGGTCAGTCCGCGGAAATACGTACATCCGGTCCGCGGGAATGCGTACCTCTTCCAGAGCCCCGGGGCGCTTCCGCCCCGGGGCTCTGGTGTGCCTCCGCCCAGGCTAGGGTGCGGATCATGAGCGTGCGTGTGGTGGTGGGCGGAGCGGTGTTCGACCGGGGGCGACTGCTGGCCGCGCGGCGCAGCGCCCCGCCCGAGCTCGCGGGCCGCTGGGAGCTGCCCGGCGGCAAGGCCGAGCCCGGGGAGACGCCGCGAGCGGCGCTCGTCCGCGAACTGCGCGAGGAGCTCGGGGTCGAGGTCGAGCCGCTCGAACCGCTGCCGGGGGAGTGGCCCCTGAAGCCCGGCTTCGTGCTGCGGGTGTGGACCGCGGCCCTGCGCTCCGGTGAGCCGCGCCCGCTCCAGGACCACGACGAGCTGCGCTGGCTGCCCCCGGACCGGGTGGACGAGGTGGACTGGCTGGACGAGGACCGCCCCGCGGTGGCGGAGGCGGTCCGCCGGCTGCGCGCGGCCGGGGCTGCCGACAGTGAAGCCGCTGAGGCCGAAGCCGGGGCGTCCGAAGCCGGGGCGTCCGAGGGCACCGGGGGCGCCCGTCCGCGCACCCCCTGAGAACATCCCGCGGCGGGACCTGTCCGAGGTTCCGAACGGGAAAATCCATGGGGTTCGAGCCGCCTCCGTCCGGTTAGGAGTGAGGGGGAACGCTGATCATGAGCGCTTCACCAAAAGCCGGGACGGACACTGATGGCGGGCTGAGATAGTGCTGTGATCGTGAAGACCGTACTCGGGATGGCCGAAGTGCTGGATACTCGGCTATCTGAAGCCGGTCGGAGCACCTGAGCCGGAGGGGACGGGCGCATGAGCGAGAAGCCAGCGGGGGCTGATATGCCCGAGGAGACGGTGGGTTCGCGGGTGTCGCCGATGTCACAGGGGTCCTCGGTGTCGGACATGTCGCCCATGTCCTCGATGTCGGCGGTGTGGCAGAGCAGTCCTCCCGGCTCGATCTATGACTACATCCGGGTCGCCTCCTTCGCGCTGGGGCCCGACGGCCGGATCGCGCAGTGGAGCGAACGGGCCGCGGAGTTGCTGGGGCTGACGGCGAGCCAGGCCATCGGCCAGGATCCGGTGGAGGCGTTCGTACCGCCGGAGTTCCAGGAGACGGGCCAGCAGGCGGTGGCCGACATCCTCGACGGCCGGGAGTGGACCGGGCTGGTTCCCTACCGTAACCCCCAGGCGCCGAGCGGACATGGCATCGCCGAGGTCTACGTGATGCCCGCTCAGGACGAGCACGGGAAGCGGGCCGCGCTGTGCATCGCGGTGGACGTCAGCGCGTTGCGCGGGCTGGAAACCGATCTTGCTTCTTCACAGGCCGTTTTCGGTCAATCTCCGCTCGGCTTCTTCCTCTTCGGCACCGATCTGCGAATCCTCCGCGTCAATGAGCGCTTTGCGAAGGTTTTCGGCCGCCCCACCGAGGAGTACCGCGGTACGACCCCGCACGATCTGCTGCCGCGCGGCGAGGCCGACCGGCTGGCCGCCGCCCTGCGCCAGGTCCTGGACTCCGGGCAGTCGCTGACCGACATGCCCATCGTGGGCCAGGCGCCGGGCAGCCCCGACCGCCGCCGCTGGTCGGTCTCGCTCTACCGGCTGCACAGCGGCTCCGGCCGCCCCATCGGCGTCGCCGGGCTCGCCACGGATGTCACCGGCCGCCGCCGCGCCGAACAGGAGGCCGCGGGCGTACGGCGCAATCTGGCGCTGCTGAACGAGGCCGGGGCCCGAATAGGCACCTCGCTCGACCTGGAGACCACCGCCCGCGAGCTGCTGGACGTGGCCGTACCGCAGTTCTGCGACCTGGCCTCCGTCGATCTCTACCAGGGGCTGCTCTCCGGCGACGAGGCCCCGCCCGGGCTCGCCGACGGCAGTGCCGAACTGCGCCGCGTCGCCTTCGCCAGCGCGGTCTCCGACGGCCCGGTCGCCTTCGGCGACATCTGCCGGGTCAACACTGTGGAGGACCCCAAGCCCATCCAGGTCGGCGAGGTGCACCGCTACCCCTTCAACTCGCTGTGCGCCCACGCCCTGCGCACCGCCCAGGTCCGCGTCGTCCCAGGACGGGACGGCAGCGAGGCCCTGGAGTTCGGGGCCATGCTGCAGTCCACCCTCGTGGTGCCGATGGTCGCGCGGGACACCGTCGTCGGCCTGGCCCAGTTCTCCCGCACCAAGGGCAGCGAGCCCTTCGGTGAACGGGACCGCGCGCTCGCCGTCGAGTTGGCCGCCCGCGCCGCCGTCAGCATCGACAACGCCCGGTTGTACCGCAGAGAACACGAACGCGCGTTGATACTCCAGCGCAGCCTTCTCCCGCCCGGCGACCCGGAGGCCGCCGGGCTCGATATCGCCTGCCGCTATCTGCCGGGGAACGCGGCGACCGAGGTGGGCGGCGACTGGTTCGACGTGATCGAGCTGCCCGGCCACCGCACCGCGCTGGTGGTCGGCGACGTCATGGGGCGGGGGCTGCGCGCCGCCGTGGCCATGGGCGAGCTGCGCACCGCCGTACGCACCCTCGCCCTGCTCGACCTGGAGCCCGCCGAGGTGCTCGCCGCGCTGGACGAGATCGCCCGGGGCCTGGGCACACCGGGCGGCTCGCACGCCGGCGCGCGGTCCGGCTCGCGCGCCCTCGTGCGCGACGGCAAGGCCGCCGACGACTCCTCCGATCTGACCGAGGTCTACCTCGCCACCTGCGTCTACGCCGTCTACGACCCGGTCACCCGGCGCTGTACGTTCGCCAACGCCGGGCATCCGCCCCCCGTGCTCGTGGAGCCGGGCGACGACGCCCTGCTGATGGAGGTCCCGCCCGGATTGCCGCTCGGCGTGGGCGGCGAGCCGTTCGAGGAGATCGAGGTCGAGCTCCCCGACGGCGCGCTGCTTGCCCTCTACACCGACGGTCTGGTCGAGTCCCGCGACCACACCCTCGACGAGGGGCTCCAGGCCCTGCGCGCGGCCCTCAACACCTCGGACGGCGCCGACGGCGGGAACGCCGCGGCCGGTTCCCTCGAGGACGTCTGCGACCACGTCCTGAGCACCCTCGACACCCACCACGGCGAGGACGACATCGCCCTGCTGATGGCCCGGGTGCAGGGGCTGTCGGCCGCGTCGGTCGGCGACTGGCACCTGCCCAGCGCCCCGCAGTCCGTGGGCCGGGCCCGCGAACTGGCCCGGGAGCAGCTGGAGTCCTGGGGTCTGGACGATCTGGTGGACACCACCGAGCTGCTGGTCAGCGAGCTGGTGACGAACGCCCTGCGGTACGGCGAGGGCGAGATCCGGCTGCGGCTGCTGCTGGACCGCACGCTGGTGTGCGAGGTCTGGGACGGCGGTCTGGTCCAGCCCCGGCGGCGGCGCGCCCGGGACACCGACGAGGGCGGTCGCGGGCTCCAACTGGTCGGGCTGCTCAGCGCGGGCTGGGGCAGCCGCAGGACCCCGCTCGGCAAGACCGTCTGGTTCGAGCTGGCCCTTCCGGACGGCCAGTCCTCGGGCCCGGACTCGGTGGAGGCACTGCTCAGCCTGTGGTGACGGGCTACGGCCGGTTACGGCAGTGGGCCGTTACGGCAGTGGGCCCGCCGGTGGTGGCGGGCCCGTGACACGAAGCGCGGGGAGGGGAGCAGCCCGCCGCAGGCGTCACTGCCCCCGGCGCCGGATCTTGTTGCCGAGCCAGACCAGCGGATCGTACTTGCGGTCCGCCGCCCGCTCCTTGAGCGGGATCAGCGCGTTATCGGTGATCTTGATCTGCTCGGGGCAGACCTCCGTACAGCACTTGGTGATGTTGCAGTAGCCCAGCCCGTGCTCCTCCTGGGCGGCGCGCTTGCGGTCCAGCCCCGTGTCGGCGGCCGCGTCCAGCGGATGCATGTCCAGCTCCGCGACCCGCATCAGGAACCGCGGCCCGGCGAACGCCTCCTTGTTCTCCTCGAAGTCCCGCACCACATGGCAGGTGTCCTGGCACAGGAAGCACTCGATGCACTTGCGGAACTCCTGCGACCGCCCCACGTCCTCCTGCCACATCCGGTACTCGCCCGGACCCAGCCCCTCCGGGGGTACGAAGGACGGCACCTCACGGGCCTTGGTGTAGTTGAACGACACATCCGTCACCAGGTCCCGCACCACCGGGAAGGCCCGCAGCGGGGTGATGGTGATCGTCTCGTTCCGTTCGAACACCGACATCCGGGTCATGCACAGCAGCCGCGGCCGGCCGTTGACCTCGGCGCTGCACGAACCGCATTTGCCCGCCTTGCAGTTCCAGCGGACCGCCAGATCGGGGGCCTGGGTCGCCTGCAGCCGGTGGACGATGTCGAGCACGACCTCGCCGTCGTTGACCTCGACGTGGAAGTCCTTCAGACCCCCGCCGTCCCGGTCGCCCCGCCACACCCGGAAGTGGGCCTCGTACGCACTCACTGGGTCAGCTCCTCGTCCGTCAGGTACTTCACCAGCTCGTCCTTCTCGAACAGGTTCAGCAGGTCGGGCCGGATGGGCGGCATCTCACGCCGCTCGAGCCGGATCTGGCCGTGCCCGGCGTCGGGGGCCGCGAGACCGCCCGAGGGATCGGAGAGCCGGCAGACCAGATTGAGCCGCCGCCATGCGCGGTCCATCTCCGGGCAGTCGTCGCGGGTGTGCCCGCCGCGGCTCTCGGTCCGCTCCAGCGCGGCGCGGGCCACGCACTCGCTGACCAGCAGCATGTTGCGCAGATCGATCGCCAGGTGCCAGCCGGGGTTGAACTGCCGGTGGCCCTCGACCCCGGCGCGGCGCGCCCGGACCCGCAGACCGGCCAGCCGGTGCAGCGCCTCCTCCATCTCCTCGGCCTTGCGGATGATCCCCACCAGGTCGTTCATCGACTGCTGGAGCTCCTGGTGGAGGGTGTACGGGTTCTCCGGCGGCCCGGCAGGGCCCGCCGTCTCCTCCGGCTCACCGGCCTCGGCACTGAACGGGCGCAGCGCCTCGGCCGCCGCCAGGTCCAGTTGCGCCTCGTCCGGCACCGGACGGGTGCCCGAGGCCGCGGTCTCCTGGGCGTAGCGGGCCGCGTGGAGCCCGGCGCGGCGCCCGAAGACCAGCAGGTCGGAGAGGGAGTTGCCGCCGAGCCGGTTGGAGCCGTGCATCCCGCCCGCGACCTCGCCCGCGGCGAAAAGACCGGGCACGCCGGTGGCGGCCGCGGTGTCCGGGTCGACGTCCACCCCGCCCATCACGTAGTGACAGGTGGGGCCCACCTCCATGGGCTCGGCGGTGATGTCGACGTCAGCGAGCTCCTTGAACTGGTGGTGCATCGAGGGCAGCCGCCGCTTGATGACCTCGGGGGACATCCGGGTGGAGACGTCGAGGAAGACCCCGCCGTGCGGCGAGCCCCGGCCCGCCTTCACCTCGGCGTTGATGGCGCGGGCCACCTCGTCGCGGGGGAGCAGCTCGGGCGGGCGGCGGTTGTGGTCCGGGTCCTCGTACCAGCGGTCGGCCTCGTCCTCGGACTGGGCGTACTTCTCCTTGAAGACGTCCGGGATGTAGTCGAACATGAACCGCTTGCCCTCGCTGTTGCGCAGCACCCCGCCGTCGCCGCGCACCGACTCGGTGACCAGGATCCCCTTCACCGAGGGCGGCCAGACCATACCGGTCGGGTGGAACTGCACGAACTCCATGTTGATCAGCGGGGCGCCCGCGAGCAGTGCCAGCGCGTGGCCGTCGCCGGTGTACTCCCAGGAGTTGGAGGTCACCTTGAAGGACTTGCCGATACCGCCGGTGGCCAGCACCACGGCCGGGGCCTCCAGGGCGAAGAAGCGGCCCGATTCGCGCTCGTAGCCGAAGACCCCGGCGACCCGGTCGCCGTCCTTGACGATCCGGGTGACCGTGCACTCCTGGAAGATCTTCAGCCGG
This sequence comes from Streptomyces yongxingensis, assembly GCF_055597465.1. Lineage (NCBI taxonomy): Bacteria > Bacillati > Actinomycetota > Actinomycetes > Kitasatosporales > Streptomycetaceae > Streptomyces > Streptomyces yongxingensis. Next base: position 4,392,500 of record NZ_CM145717.1, on the reverse strand, counting down.
GACTCGTAGTCGCCGGTGGCGGCCTTGTCCTCCTGCTGGAGGGAGACGATCTTCTGCTGGAGGGTGCGGATCAGCTCCAGGCCGGTGCGGTCCCCGACATGGGCGAGGCGGGGGTACTCATGGCCGCCGAAGTTCCGCTGGGAGATCTTGCCCTCCGGGGTGCGGTCGAAGAGCGCGCCCCAGGTCTCCAGCTCCCAGACCCGGTCCGGGGCCTCCTGGGCGTGCAGCTCGGCCATCCGCCAGTGGTTCAGGAACTTGCCCCCGCGCATGGTGTCGCGGAAGTGCACCTGCCAGTTGTCGCGCTCGTTGACGTTGCCCATGCTGGCGGCGATGCCGCCCTCGGCCATCACCGTATGGGCCTTGCCGAACAGCGACTTGCAGATGACGGCGCAGCGCATGCCCTGCTCGCGGGCCTCGATCGCGGCACGCAGCCCGGCGCCGCCCGCGCCGATCACGACCACGTCCCACGCCTGCCGCTCGACTTGCGTCATCGATGAGCACCTCTCCTAGAAAAAGCGGGGATCGTCGAAGGCACCGCTCGCCACCAGATAGACGTAGAAGTCCGCGACGGCGACGCTGATGAGAGAGGCCCAGGCGAGCTGCATATGGCGCATGTTGAGCTCGCTGACCCAGCCCCAGAGCCGATAGCGCACCGGATGCCGGGAGAAGTGCTTCAGCCGGCCGCCGACGATGTGGCGGCAGGAGTGGCAGGAGACGGTGTACGCCCAGATCAGCACGATGTTGACGAGCAGTACCAGCGTGCCCAGGCCCATATGGCCCCAGCGGCCGTGCTCGTCCCGGAAGCCGAGAACGGTGTCATAGGTGAGGATCCCCGCGACGATCACCGCGAAGTAGAAGAAGTAGCGGTGGATGTTCTGCAGGATCAGCGGGAAGCGGGTCTCGCCGGTGTACTTGGCGCGCGGCTCGGCGACCGCGCAGGCGGGCGGTGAGGCCCAGAAGCCCCGGTAATACGCCTTGCGGTAGTAGTAGCAGGTGAGCCGGAACCCCAGCGGGAAGATCAGGATCAGCAGCGCCGGGGACAGGCCCCACCACGCGCCGAAGATCTCCCAGTTGGCGCCGCCCTTCATGGGCACGCAGTTCTGGGCGATGCAGGGCGAGTAGAAGGGTGAGACGTACGGCTCGGCGTAGTAGTCGTCCCCCGCGAAGGCCCGCCAGGTCGAGTAGACGATGAACGCGAACAGTCCGGCGGCGGTGATGGCGGGGGAGAGCCACCAGCGGTCGCTGCGCAGATGGCGGCCGGGGATGGCGGCGCGCGAGGGGCTGTGCACGCCGTGCGGGGCCGTTCCGGAGTCTGCGGGTGCGGGCGGGGTGGCTTGGGGGTCGGTGCCTGTGGCCAAGGGGAACTCCGCGGTGGAGTGGTATGGGGGGACGGTGGGGATGCGCCCCGTGACGGGAGGCGCGCCGGGCCGTCCCTAGGGCGCGTGGCGATCGCGCGCGCCGAGGCCCTCGTCGTCGACGTCCGACCACAGCGCACTGTTGTACGGGGCGTCGGGGACCGGAACCATTTCGGGGCGTGATCGCTCCACGGGAGCCGTCTCGCGCAGCAGGGCGAGGCTCTCGCGCAGGTGGTCCGCGTCGGTGCGGACCCGGCGTATCTCCAGCCCGCCGGCGCCCACCCGCTGCTCCAGCCGGGAGACGGAACGGACCAGGTCATCGAGACAGCGCTGGACGGCCGTCAAGTCGTCGTTCAAGGACATGACTTGCCCTCACTTCCGCGGTTGCGGTTGGCGACGCTCATGCGACAGCGAGTGTTACGCGCCACGGTCGTGGTTGTGAAGGGATCTGTCGCGATTGCCGGAGCCACCGGCGGATTTCCGCCGCCGCGCGCCGGAGTGCGCGCCCGCCGCATTGCTCCGGGCGGGTGATCCTTTCCCCTCATGGCCGTCTCCATGGCCGTCTCGGCGTGCTGTCCCATGAACCGTCGCTTTGAGTGAGGAGTATATGCGATCAGCGTCACACTATGCCAAATGCGCATATATCCGTCACCCTGCGGAGGTACGAGCCATGCCCATCACCAGGAGCCGCCGCGCCATGCTGCTCGCCGCGGGAGTGATGCTGCCGCTGCCCGTACTGACCGGCTGCAGCGCGGACGACGACGGCCCGCCGCCCCGCGCCGCCTGGGACATCGCCTCCGCACCCCGCTCCGGGACCGCCGGCACCGGCACCCTGCGCTGGGCCCTGGACGCGACGCCCACCACGCTCAACACCTTCTCGAAGACCGCGGACACGGGCACCCAGCGGATCGCGGGCGCCGTGCTGCCCTCCCTCTACACCCTCGACGCCCGCGGCCGGCCCCAGCGCAACGGCGACTATCTGACCTCCGCCGACGTCACCTCGACCGACCCCAAGCAGGTCGTGGTCTTCAAGCTCAACCCCAAGGCGGTGTGGAGCGACGGGCGCCCGATCGGCGCGGAGGACTTCCAGGCCCAGTGGAAGGCGCTGCGCGGCACCGACGAGAAGTACGGGACGGCACGCAACGCCGGATACGACCGGATCGCCAAGGTCGAGCCCGGGGACAAGGAAGGCGAGGTCAAGGTCACCTTCGCCAAGCCGTACACCGACTGGCGCTCGCTGTTCACGCCGCTGTACCCGAAGAGCGTGATGGGCAACCCGGCGGTCTTCACCGCGGCGGCGAGCAAGGGGCTCGCGGTCGGCGCCGGGCCCTTCATGGTCCGCCAGGTCACGGACTCCGAGGTCACCCTCGTCCGCAACCCCCGCTGGTGGGGCGACCGGGCGCGGCTGAGCCGGGTGGTCTTCCAGGCGGTCCCGGCCGAGAAGCGGGCCGAGGCGCTGATGGCCGGGCGGCTGGACCTGGCCGAGGTGGACCGGGCTACCGCCCGGCGCATCCAGGCCACCGCCCCGGGCAAGCGGGCGGCGGGCGCCAAGCGGGGCTCGTCGGCCCCGGGCAAGGCGGGCGCCCCGGAGCCGTCCACCGGCGGCCGGGAGGCGGCGGGAGCGACGCGTACCGGGGAGGCGGCGGAGGCGACGCGCACCGGGGAGGCGGCGGGAGCGACGCGTACCGGGGAGGCGGCCGAGGCGACGCGCACCGGGGCGGCGCGGGAAGCGGCGGGAGCCGAGGGCGGGGCCACCGGCGACACCGACAAGAACCGCTCGCGGACCCGGGCGCTGAGCAGGTTCACCCTGCGCAAGGCCCTGGACCCCGCCTACACCCAGCTCGCCCTCAACGGCACCAAGGGCCCGCTCGCCGATGAGCGGGTGCGCCGCGCGGTGGCCCGCGCGATCGACCGGAAGACCCTGGCGGAGCTGGTGCTCAAGCCGCTGGGGCTGCCGTCCGAGCCGCTCGGCAACCATCTGCTGATGGCTGGCCAGCCGGGCTACAAGGACCACAGCGGCGCCCTCGGCGACCCGGACACCAACGCCGCGCAGTCACTGCTCGCCGACGCGGGCTGGCGGGCCGGCGGCACCGGCCGGCAGAAGGGGCAGAAGGCGCTGGACGGCAAGACGGACGACCGGGGCGGGCGGCACAGCGTCCCGACCGCGACCGCCACGGACTCCGCCACTGACTCCGGCACGGGCCCCGCCACCGACAGCGCATCCGGAACCGCCTCCGGCACCGCGTCCCCCACCGCCTCCAAGAGCGCCTCCGCCTCCGGCGCCTCCCCCGCGGCCGGTGACGCCGGGCGGTCCGGACGGCTCCGGGAGACGGCCGTCGTACGGAAGAAGGGACGGCCGCTGGTGCTGCGCTTCGTGCTCCCCGACGACCGGACCGGCGCCCGGCTGAGCACGGTCGGCGAGCGCATCGCGCGGATGCTGGAGAAGATCGGCGTCCGGACCGAGATCACCAAGGTTCCCGGCGAGAGCTACTTCCGGGACCACATCGCCACCGGCGACTACGACCTGGCCCTCTACTCCTGGCCCGCCTCCGCCTACCCGGCCACCGACGCCCGTCCCATCTATGCCAAGCCGCAGCCCGCCGCCGACGGCTCCCTGGTCGTCGAGCAGAACTACACCCGGGTGGGCACCGACCAGATCGACCAGCTCTTCGACCAGGCGCTCTCCGAGCTGGACGGCGGCGCCTCGCGCTCCCTGGTCAGCCGGGCGGACGCCCGGATCTGGGCGGCGGCCGGATCGATTCCGCTCTATCAGCGCCCCCAGCTGATCGCGATGCGCAAGGGTCTGGTCAACGCGGGCGCCTTCGGCTTCGCCACCCCCCGCTACCAGGACATCGGCTTCCGCCGCTAGGGGTTGCCCGACGGATCGTGACGCCTGCGGCGGGCTGTTCCCCTCCCCGAAACCGGTGCTCCGCCCCGGGCCCCGGACCGGTGCTCCGCCCCAGACCCCCGATCGGGGCTTCGCCTCAGGCCCCGGGGCGGGTTCTGCGCTGGGCCTCGGATCGGTGCTTCGCCCCGGCCCCGGGCCGGGTTCTGCGTCGGGCCTCGGATCGGGGCTCTGCCTCAGGCCCTGGGCGGGGCTCCGTGCTGGGCCTCGGAGCGGTGCTTCGCCCCGGGCCCCGGGCCGGGCTCCGCCCCAGCCCCCGGGCCGGTGTTCTGCCTCAGGCCCCGGGCCGGGCTCCGCCCCAAGCCCCGGGCCGGTGTTCTGCCTCAGGCCCCGGGGCGGGTTCTGCGCTGGGCCTCGGATCGGTGCTTCGCCCCAGGCCCCGGACCGGGGCTCTGCCTCAGACCTCGGGCCGGGGTTCCACCCCAGACCCCGGAGCGGGGCTTCGCCCCAGGCGCCGCAATAGGCGTCCGCCCCAGGCCCCGGGCCGGGGCTCCGCCCCTTCCCGTGGCATCGGTATGCGGCTTCGCCGCGTGGTGGGGCTCCGCCCCTTAACCCCGGGGGTTCCAGGGGCGGAGCCCCTGGTATCGGGAAGGGGCGGGGAGGGGAAAGCATCGCCATGCGGATCCGCCCCCTGGTCCGCCGGATGCCCCGTAGGCGCGGCCGTCGGCGGTGCATCCGGGCGAGGTGACCGGCGCGGAGACGGGCTGCGAGACGGGCTGCGGCATCCGTCCCCGCGCCGTCCCCGTACCATGGGGGTGAGGCCGAGGCGTGATCAGCCCGGCGGAAGGCGCGCCGCTTAAGGAGCGCGCCGCCACCCAACAACCGGGAGAAGCGCGCTTTCATGCCCACGCGCCACGACATTCGTAACGTCGCCATCGTCGCCCACGTCGACCACGGCAAGACGACCCTCGTCGACGCCATGCTCAAGCAGGCCGGCGCGTTCGCCGCCCACCAGCAGGTGGACGACCGGGTCATGGACTCCAACGACCTGGAGCGCGAGAAGGGCATCACCATTCTCGCGAAGAACACCGCCGTGAAGTACCACCCGGCGGACGGCGGCGACCCCGTCACCATCAACATCATCGACACCCCCGGCCACGCCGACTTCGGCGGTGAGGTCGAGCGCGGTCTGTCCATGGTCGACGCGGTGGTCCTGCTGGTGGACGCCTCCGAGGGGCCGCTGCCGCAGACCCGCTTCGTGCTGCGCAAGGCGCTCCAGGCCAAGCTGCCGGTGATCCTGTGCATCAACAAGACGGACCGCCCGGACTCCCGGATCGACGAGGTCGTCAACGAGGCGTACGACCTCTTCCTGGACCTGGACGCGACCGAGGAGCAGATCGAGTTCCCGATCGTCTACGCCTGCGCCCGTGACGGCGTGGCCTCGCTGACCAAGCCGGAGGACGGCACCGTCCCGGCGGACAGCGACAGCCTCCAGCCGTTCTTCTCCACCCTGCTGGAGACCGTCCCGGCGCCCGAGTACGACGCGGCCGCCCCGCTCCAGGCCCATGTCACCAACCTCGACGCGGACAACTTCCTCGGCCGTATCGCCCTGCTCCGGGTCGAGCAGGGCGAGCTGAAGAAGGGGCAGACGGTCGCGTGGATCAAGCGCGACGGCACCATCTCCAACGTCCGGATCACCGAGCTGATGATGACCGAGGCGCTCACCCGCAAGCCGGCGGAGGTGGCCGGCCCCGGTGACATCTGCGCGGTCGCGGGCATCCCGGACATCATGATCGGCGAGACCCTGGCCGACCCGGAGAACCCGATCGCGCTGCCGCTGATCACCGTCGACGAGCCCGCGATCTCGATGACCATCGGTACCAACACCTCCCCGCTGGTCGGCCGCGGCCCCGGCGGCAAGGGTGCCGACAAGTCCGCCGTGAAGGACCGTAAGGTCACCGCGCGGCTGGTCAAGGACCGGCTCGAGCGCGAGCTGATCGGTAACGTCTCGCTGCGCGTACTGCCCACCGACCGCCCGGACGCCTGGGAGGTCCAGGGCCGCGGTGAGCTGGCGCTGGCGATCCTGGTGGAGACCATGCGCCGGGAGGGCTTCGAGCTGACCGTCGGCAAGCCGCAGGTGGTCACCCGGGAGGTCGACGGCAAGGTCCACGAGCCGATCGAGCGCATCACCATCGATGTGCCCGAGGAGCACATGGGCGCGGTCACCCAGCTCATGGGCACCCGCAAGGGCCGGATGGACAACATGTCCAACCACGGCTCCGGCTGGGTCCGTATGGAGTTCATCGTCCCCTCCCGGGGTCTGATCGGCTTCCGCACCGAGTTCCTGACCTCGACCCGCGGCACCGGTATCGCGCACTCCATCCACGAGGGCCACGAGCCGTGGTTCGGCGAGCTGAAGACCCGTAACAACGGCTCGCTGGTGGCCGACCGCTCGGGCGCGGTGACCGCCTTCGCGATGACCAACCTCCAGGAGCGCGGGGTGCTGTTCGTCTCGCCGGGCACCGAGGTGTACGAGGGCATGATCGTCGGCGAGAACTCCCGCTCCGACGACATGGACGTCAACATCACCAAGGAGAAGAAGCTCACCAACATGCGGTCCTCCACCGCGGATGTGACCGAGTCCCTGGTCCCGCCGCGGCTGCTCTCGCTCGAGCAGTCCCTGGAGTTCTGCCGCGACGACGAGTGCGTCGAGGTGACGCCGGAGACGGTGCGGATCCGCAAGGTGGTGCTGGACCAGAAGGAGCGCGCCCGCTCGGCCGCCCGCGCCAAGCGCTGACGCGCACACCCGGGCGCCGAGCGCTGACGCGCACACCCGGGCGCCGGGCGCCGGGGCCCGCTCCGGACGCCGACGCGCACGACGGCGCCGATGCGCACGACGGCGCCGATGCGCACGACGGCGCCGATCACGGAGCGTAGGCGCCCCGCCGTGCCTCGGTGAGCTCCCCACGGCCCGGACCCACCGCCTCCACGGCGGGGGTCCGGGCTGTTGCCATGTCAGCAACGTGCCAGTCAAGCGGTTATCCGGATCCCCCTGTCCGGATATCGGCGTCCGAGCTCCGCATGATGTGTTAACAGTCCGTTTCGCGTGTGTCTGTCTGGGGCAGTTTTGTCCGGATTTCAAAGCTCCGCGCGTAGATGCTGTGACCAAAGCGAGACCCATAAGGTGTGGTTTAAGGGCCGGACGTGCTCAATCATGGGGTCCATTGAGCTCGGGTCAATGGGTCACACGCTGTGGGGAGCGCGGACCTACGAGCGCATCTGGGGGGTTCCGGTCCCTTTCGCTGTCAGGGGTGTCAGCGTGTCTCCGGGCGCCCCCTCTCGTAGTGACAGTGGACTCCTGAGGAGGCAAACCCATGCGCGGTGCCAAGAGCGCCAAGTGGGTCGCGTTGGCAGCCGTCGTGGCGCTGGCCGCGACCGCCTGCGGTGGTAACGACAGCGACAGCGGCAGCAATGACATGAACAAAGGCACGGCGGACCCGAATGGGATACTCACCGCCCAGCTGAGCGAGCCGCAGAATCCGCTGCAGCCGGCGAACGCCAAGGAGAGCCAGGGCAGCCGCGTGCTGCGCACGATCTTCGCGGGTCTGGTGGACTACGAGCCGGGCACCGGCAAGCTGGTGTACGTCAACGCCGAGTCCGTCACCCCCAACAAGGACTCCTCCGTCTGGACCGTCAAGCTCAAGCCGGGCTGGAAGTTCCACAACGGCGAGACCGTGACCGCCAAGTCCTACGTGGACTCCTGGAACTGGTCCGCCAACGTCGCGAACAACCAGACCAACTCCAGCTGGTTCCAGGACATCAAGGGCTACGAGGACGTCCACCCGGAGAAGGGCAAGCCCAAGGCCGACAAGATGTCCGGCCTGAAGGTCGTCAACGACAACGAGTTCAAGATCGAGCTCAACAGCTCGGTCTCGTACTTCGCCTACAAGCTGGGCTACGACGTGTGGGCCCCGCTGCCCACGGGCTTCTTCAAGGACCCCAAGGGCTTCGGTGAGAAGCCGGTCGGCAACGGTCCCTACAAGTTCGTCTCCTGGGACCACAAGAAGATGATCAAGGTCCGTAAGTTCGATGGCTACCAGGGACCGAACAAGGCCAAGAACGGCGGCATCGACTTCAAGAACTACACCACCGCCGACGCCGCCTACTCGGACCTGCGCTCCAACAACCTCGACTGGATCGAGCAGGTCCCGACCACCGCGCTGACCAACTACAAGTCCGACCTGGGCAAGCGCGCGATCGACGAGGAGTACTCGGCGGTCCAGTCGATCGTCCCGGCCTTCTACACCAAGCAGTTCAAGGACATCGACCCCAAGGTCATCCAGGGTCTGTCCATGGCGATCGACCGCAACACGATCACCAAGACCGTGCTCCACGGCTCCCGCACCCCGGCCGACAGCTATGTCGCCCGCGGCGTGCTCGGCTACAAGGCCGGCGCGCTCAAGGAGCAGGTCACCTACGACCCGGCCAAGGCCAAGGCCCTCATCAAGGAGGGCGGCGGGGTCCCGGGCAACAAGATCTCGATCCAGTACAACGCCGACCAGGACCACAAGCCCTGGGTGGACGCGGTCTGCAACAGCATCCGCAAGGCCACCGGCGTCGACTGCGTCGGCGACTCCAAGCCCGACTTCCAGGCCGACCTGAACGCGCGTGACAAGCACCAGGTCAAGTCCATGTACCGCGGTGGCTGGGTGCTCGACTACCCGCTCAACTCGAACTTCATGAGGGACCTCTACGGCTCCAAGGCGGCCGGTAACACCAGCGGTTACGCCAACAAGGAGTTCGACGAGCTCGCCAACAAGGCGGACAAGGCCGCCACGCTCGACGAGACCGTGAAGCTCTACCAGCAGGCGGAGCAGGTCCTCGCGAAGGACATGCCGGCGATCCCGCTGTGGTTCTACAAGGTCAACAGCGGCCAGTCCAACAAGGTCCTGGGGAAGATCCCCTACGGCCAGGACGGCGACCCCATCTTCACCGACGTCCAGGTGAAGAAGAAGTAATCATCGGGACCGCCGGCCGGTGCCGCCGCTTCTCCCACACACCGGGGAGCGGCGGTACCGGCCCGCAGGCGTGAGGCCCGCAGCTCATCCCCCCACCAGCGTGGCGCAGACGAGACGTGGCCTCCGCCGCCCCCCAACGGCATGGAGGCATGATGGGGCGCTATGTCGCCAGGCGACTGCTCCAGATGATCCCGGTCTTCATCGGGACAACTCTGATTATTTTCCTCATGGTCCACGTACTGCCCGGTGACCCTATCCGGGCGATGTGGGGCGACAAGGCCGCGGACCCCGCGCAGGTCGCGTCCCTCCGCCATGAGTTCGGGCTGGACCAGCCCCTGTGGAAGCAGTACTTCGACTACATGGTCGACCTCTTCCAGGGCAACTTCGGCAAGACCTTCGGCGGCCGTCCGGTCTCCGAGGAGATGGGGATGGCCTTCCCGGTGACCCTCCGCCTCGCGGCGGTGGCCCTCACCATCGAAATCATCGTCGGCATCGGGCTCGGTGCCTGGGCCGGTCTCAAGGCGGGCCGCGCCGTGGACACCGCCGTCCTGATCTTCACGCTGATCGTCATCTCGATGCCGGTCTTCGTCCTCGGCTACCTCGCCCGGTTCATCTTCGCCGACGAGCTCGGCTGGCTGCCACCGAACGTCCAGGACTCGATGGACCTCCAGCAGCTCCTGCTGCCAGGGTTCGTCCTCGCGATGCTCTCCATGGCGTATGTGGCCCGGCTGACCCGGACCACCTTCGCGGAGAACCTGCGCGCCGACTACATGCGCACCGCGCTCGCCAAGGGCCTGCCGCGCCGCCGGATCGTCGGCGTCCACCTGCTGCGCAACTCGCTGATCCCGGTGGTCACCTTCCTCGGCACCGACGTCGGCGCGCTGGTCGGTGGCGCGGTGGTCACCGAGGGCATCTTCAACGTCCAGGGCGTCGGCAATCTGCTCTTCAAGGCGCTCGGGCAGCGTGAGGGCACCACCATCGTCGGGGTCGTGACCATCTTCGTCCTCGTCATTCTGCTGATCAACCTGCTCGTCGACCTGCTGTACGCGGTCCTGGACCCGAGGATCAGGTATGCCTGACATGACCAAATCCCAGTCCGGCGGCGCGGCAGTCGACACGGCGGTCGACGCCGTGGCCCCGCCGACCGAGGTGGACACCGCCCCCGCCGCCGGCCCCGCCCCCCAGGGCAAGCCGCGCTCGCTGTGGGGCGACGCCTGGTTCGAGCTGCGCCACCGCCCGCTCTTCTGGATCTCGGCGGTGCTGCTGGTGCTGCTGCTGGCCATCGCGGCGTTCCCCGGGATGTTCACCGGGGCCAACCCGCGCGATGGCGATCTGACCAACCACTTCCTGACCAAGCCCGAGCTGACCCACTTCTTCGAGGCCGACTGGTTCGGCTACGACGGTCAGGGCCGTTCCATCTACGCCCGCGTCATCTACGGCACCCGCGCCTCGATCATGGTCGGCGTCGGCGTGACCGCGGTGGTGACCCTCTTCGGCGGTCTGCTGGGCATGGTGGCCGGCTACTTCGGCGGCTGGATCGACTCGGTCATCTCCCGGCTCGTCGACATCTTCTTCGGCCTGCCGTTCCTGCTCGGCTCGATGGTCGTCCTGAACGCCTTCACCGAGCGCAAGGTGTACGTGGTCATCGCGGCCCTCGCCTTCCTCGGCTGGACCACCATCGCCCGGGTGATGCGCAGTTCGGTGATCACCGCCAAACAGGCGGACTACGTCACCGCCGCGCGGGCGCTCGGCGCCGGAACCGGCCGGATCCTCTTCCGGCACGTCCTGCCGAACGCGCTGGCCCCGACCATCGTGGTGGCCACCATCTCCCTCGGCGCGTACATCTCCGCCGAGGCCACGCTGTCCTTCCTCGGCCTCGGCCTCGCCGACCCCACCATCTCGTGGGGCATCGACATCTCCGACGCCAAGGACGCCATCCGGGACAACCCGCATGTGATGCTGTTCCCGGCCGGAATGCTGAGCCTCACGGTCTTCGCATTCATCACGCTCGGCGACGCGGTGCGCGACGCCCTCGACCCCAAGCTGCGCTGAGGAGGGCGTACGTGACCACCATCGAGAAGACCGCGGACGACGCCGTCCGCGAGGGCGCCGGAGACGACGGCACCCCGCTGCTGGAAGTCCGCGATCTGCATGTGGAGTTCCACACCCGGGACGGTGTCGCCAAGGCCGTCAACGGCGTCAACTACAGCGTCCGCGCCGGTGAGACGCTCGCCGTCCTCGGCGAGTCCGGCTCCGGCAAGTCGGTGACCGCCCAGGCGATCATGGGCATCCTCGACATGCCGCCGGGGAAGATCCCGCAGGGGCAGATCCTGTTCCGGGGCGAGGACATGCTCACCATGGCGGGCGAGGAGCGCCGGAAGATCCGCGGCCGCAAGATCGCCATGATCTTCCAGGACGCGCTCTCGGCGCTGAACCCGGTGCTCTCCGTGGGCTATCAGCTCGGCGAGATGTTCCGGGTCCACCAGGGCCTGTCCAAGAAGGAGGCCAAGGCCAAGGCCATCGAGCTGATGGACCGGGTCCGCATCCCGGCGGCCAGGGAGCGGGTGAGCGACTATCCGCACCAGTTCTCCGGCGGTATGCGCCAGCGCATCATGATCGCCATGGCGATGGCGCTGGAGCCGGACCTGATCATCGCCGACGAGCCGACCACGGCGCTCGACGTGACCGTCCAGGCCCAGGTGATGGACCTGCTCGCGGAGCTCCAGCGCGAGTACCACATGGGTCTGATCCTGATCACCCATGACCTGGGCGTGGTGGCGGACGTCGCCGACAAGATCGCCGTGATGTACGCGGGCCGGATCGTCGAGACCGCCCCCGTGCACGAGCTCTACAAGCGCCCGGCGCACCCCTACACCCGGGGTCTGCTGGACTCCATCCCGCGCCTGGACCGCAAGGGGCAGGAGCTCTACGCGATCAAGGGGCTGCCGCCCAATCTGCTCAAGATCCCCACGGGCTGCGCCTTCAACCCGCGCTGCCCCAAGGCGGAGGACGTCTGCCGCCGGGACGTCCCCGCCCTGGTGCCGGTCACCGAGCAGGACGGCACGGAGCTGCCGGGCCGCGGCAGCGCCTGCCACTTCTGGAAGGAGACCATCCATGGCTGACGCCGAGAAGAACGAGAAGGCCATGGAGCCGGCCGCGGACGCCACCCCCAACGTCACGGAGGTGGAGACGGTCGAGGCGGCCACCGAGGACGAGGCGGTCGCCGCGATCGAGGCCAAGGTCGACCGCGGTGAGCCGATCCTCCAGGTGCGCAACCTGGTCAAGCACTTCCCGCTGACCCAGGGCATCCTCTTCAAGCGGCAGATCGGCGCGGTCAAGGCGGTCGACGGCATCTCCTTCGACCTCTACCAGGGCGAGACCCTCGGCATCGTCGGCGAGTCCGGCTGTGGCAAGTCCACCGTCGCCAAGCTGCTGATGACCCTGGAGACCGCCACCGCGGGCGAGGTCTTCTACAAGGGCCAGGACATCACCAAGCTGTCGGGCCGAGCGCTGCGGGCCGTCCGGCGCAACATCCAGATGGTGTTCCAGGACCCGTACACCTCGCTCAACCCGCGGATGACGGTGGGCGACATCATCGGGGAGCCCTTCGAGATCCACCCCGAGGTGGCCCCGAAGGGCGACCGCCGCCGCAAGGTCCAGGAACTCCTGGACGTGGTGGGGTTGAACCCGGAGTACATCAACCGCTACCCCCACCAGTTCTCCGGCGGCCAGCGCCAGCGCATCGGCATCGCGCGCGGCCTCGCCCTCAACCCGGAGATCATCATCTGCGACGAGCCGGTCTCCGCGCTCGACGTGTCCGTCCAGGCACAGGTCATCAACCTGATGGAGGGCCTGCAGGACGAGTTCAACCTGTCCTACATCTTCATCGCCCACGACCTGTCCATCGTCCGGCACATCTCCGACCGGGTCGGCGTGATGTACCTGGGCAAGATGGCCGAGATCGGCTCCGACACCGAGATCTACGACCACCCGACGCACCCCTACACCCAGGCGCTGCTGTCGGCCGTCCCGGTCCCGGACCCGGAGTCGCGCGAGGGCCGGACACGCATCATCCTCACCGGCGACGTCCCCTCCCCGGCCAACCCGCCCTCCGGCTGCCGCTTCCGCACCCGCTGCTGGAAGGCCGAGGACAAGTGCGCCAAGGAGGTCCCCCTCCTCGCCATCCCCGAGCGCTTCACCGGCACGGACTCGCCCGCGGCACACGAGTCGGCGTGCCACTTCGCGGAGGAGAAGGACGTGGTCCACGCCTAGCGCTACCCCGCGGGCCGCAGTTTGAACGACGAGGGCCGCCCGGACCGTGATCACCACGGTCCGAGCGGCCCTCGTCGTCGTTCAGGAGGCGGCGGCCGGCGGGGTCAGGGTGAACCATACGGCCTTGCCGGTGACGCCCGCGTCCTTGTCGGTGTAGTCGTGCACGCCCCAGGTGTCGGAGCACGATTCGACGAGCGTGAGCCCGCGGCCGCTCTCGTCCCCGGCGTCCGCCGCCACGGGCTGCGGCAGCCCGCAGCCGGAGTCCCATACGGTGACCCGGAAGTCGGACGGCGTCGGCTCCCAGTCCATGCTGACGTACGCGTCGGTGGTGGTGTTCCGGTACGCGTTGGTGACCAGCTCCGACACGAGCAGCTCGGCCGTGTCCACGATGCAGTCGAGCCGCGCCGCCCTGAGGATGTGCCGCATGTCTTCGCTTCCGTGGCGGAAGTCCAGCTTCAGCACGGGCGACGCCCCCAACTGCGTCGAACTCGCCGCCGACTTCGTCGGCACCCCGCACCTCCGCGAGAGTGACGACCCGGAGGTCGTCATATCCACAACTCCCGCCGCGCTCCGCGCGTTTCTGCGGGCCGCGAAGGCGGGGGTATTCGACCGCCCTTCCCAAAGTACTTGATCTGGCGCAACTAATTTGTCAAACGTTTTCGAGAGGGGTACCCCCCCCGGCAAATCTGGAGCCGGTCCGGCGGTCCGGCGACGGCCTCGGCCTCCGAGCGTGGGCGCCGCCACCGACGGGCACCCCCGCCAGCCGGCGCCCGGCGACGGCGCCTGGCCCCCCACCCCCCGACCCATGCTCAAATGTGCCGAAGGCGCGAGACGGCGCCGCGCCGTACCTCGTAGGGTCGTGGCATGACTGCCCCTCACCCATCGGACTATCAGGCGTACTACACCCGCACACCGTTCCAGCTCTTCTCGGGCTTCGGCTGGAAGCGGCTGGTGGCGTTCCGGGCCGATGAGGCGGGCGTCACCCTGGGGGGCGCCGCATTGCGATACCGCCGGTTCTTGGCCGTCGTGCCGTGGCGGGACGTCGAAGCCGTCGTGGTGTGGGCCAGGAAAGACCCCGGGGAAAAGCCGGTGCAGTACATAGGTCTGAAGCTGCGGCCGGGCGTTCCCGCCCCTCCCGGCCCCAACCGGAAGCTCACCCCGCAGTTCGCCGCGAGTTTCGCACCGCACCTCGAGTACGAGGTCGTCAGGAACAGCCGGCGCATCATGCTCTGGAAGGTCGACCAGGCCCGGCTCTCCGCCGCCGTGCAGGCGTTCGCGCCCGACGTGCGGCTGCGTGTCCACCCGGTGCACGAGGCGCGGCCCCAGGGGCGGGGCACGGGGGTAGGGCACGGGTCCGGTGCGAGCGTCTTCGACATCATGCCCTGACCTCCGCGCGCTCCTCCGCGAAGTGGCACGCCGAGGGGTGGGCCGTCGCCCCTGGCAGGCCCGGCGGGACCGTCAGCGTCGGTGCTTCCACCGCGCAGCGGTCCTGGGCCTTCCAGCAGCGGGTGCGGAAGCGGCAGCCGGAGGGTGGGTTGGCGGGGGAGGGGACGTCGCCCGTCAGCAGAATGCGGGTCGGGCGGGTGCGCGGCTCCGGGTCCGGGACCGGGACGGCCGACAGCAGGGCCTGGGTGTAGGGGTGCGTGGGGTGGTCGTAGATCTCCCGGCCTGTGCCCGTCTCGGCGAAGCGGCCCAGGTACATCACGGCGACCCGGTCGGAGATATGTCGGACCACCGACAGGTCGTGGGCGATGAAGATGTAGGACAGGTTGAACTCGTCCTGTAGGGCCTCCATCAGGTTGACCACCTGTGCCTGGACGGAGACGTCCAGCGCCGAGACCGGTTCGTCCGCGACGATGATCTCCGGTCGTAGCGCCAGACCCCGGGCGATGCCGATGCGCTGGCGCTGGCCGCCGGAGAACTGGTGGGGGTAGCGGTTGATGTGCTCGGGGTTGAGGCCCACGACGTCCAGGAGTTCCTGGACCTTGCGGCGGCGGTCGCCCTTCGGGGCCGCCTCGGGGTGGATCTCGAAGGGTTCGCCGACGATGTCGCCCACGGTCATGCGGGGGTTGAGCGAGGTGTACGGGTCCTGGAAGACCATCTGGATGTTGCGGCGGACGGCCCGCAGCGCCCGGCCCGACAGCCGGGCGATGTCCTCGCCCCGGTAGTGGATCGCCCCGGCGGTCGGCCGTTCCAGGCTGACCAGCAGCTTGGCGACGGTGGACTTGCCGCAGCCGGACTCGCCGACGATGCCGAGCGTCTCCCCGCGCCGCAGGGTGAAGGAGACCGTGTCGACCGCCCGGACCGCGCCGATCCGCCGCTTCACCAGCACCCCCCGCGTCAGCGGATAGTGCTTGGCGAGATCGCGGACCTCGAGGACCGGCTCGGCGGTCCGGATCTCAGACATTGACGGCGGCGGGGGCATCGAGTTCGTCCTTCCAGAAGTGGCAGGCGCTGGTCCGCCCGCCGGACGCGGGGGCCGCCGGCGCCTCGGACGCGGGAGCCGCGCCGAACGCACCGGATACGGCAGACGCACCGGACACACCGGGCATGGCGCCCGCCGCCGTCACCTCGTACAGCGGTGGCCGTTCGACGCGGCAGACCTCCTGGGCACGCGGGCAGCGGGGGTGGAAGGGGCAGCCGGGGGGCAGGGCGAGCGGGCTGGGCGGCGCGCCCTTGATCGCGTAGAGCCGCTCGCCCCGATGGTCCACGCGCGGCACGGAGTCCAGCAGGCCACGGGTGTACGGGTGGGCGGGGCGGCGGTAGAGGTCGCGCACCGGAGCGGTCTCCACGATCCGGCCCGCGTACATCACGGCGATGGTGTCGGCCACGTCCGCGACCACGCCCAGGTCATGGGTGATGAGGACCAGCCCCATGGCGTATTCGCGGCGCAACTCCGCGAGTAGGTCCATGACCTGCGCCTGGACCGTGACGTCCAGGGCCGTGGTCGGTTCGTCGGCGATGATCAGTTCCGGCTCCAGCGCCATCGCCATGGCGATCATGATGCGCTGGCGCATCCCGCCGGAGAACTGGTGCGGATAGTCTCCGGCCCGCTGCGTCGCCGCCGGGATGCGGACCCGGTCCATCA
This sequence comes from Streptomyces yongxingensis, assembly GCF_055597465.1. Classification (NCBI taxonomy): domain Bacteria; kingdom Bacillati; phylum Actinomycetota; class Actinomycetes; order Kitasatosporales; family Streptomycetaceae; genus Streptomyces; species Streptomyces yongxingensis. Next base: position 4,375,922 of record NZ_CM145717.1, on the reverse strand, counting down.
GCTCGACCGCCCGCCGCCGGGCGTCCTTGCGGGACATCCCGCGGTGCACCTCGTACATCTCGGCGAGCTGGGCGCCCACGGGAAGCACCGGGTTGAGGGCGGAGAGCGCGTCCTGGAAGATCATCGCCATCGCGGCGCCCCGGATCCGGCGGCGCTCCTCCGCGCCCATCGTCAGCAGGTCCCGCCCCCGGAACAGCACTTGGCCGCCGGTGATCCGGCCGGGCGGGGAGTCGAGGATGCCCATGATCGCCTGGGCGGTCACCGACTTGCCGGAGCCCGACTCGCCCAGCACGGCCAGCGTCCGACCGGCGTCGGCGGCGTACGAGACACCGCCGACGGCCTCGGCGATCCCGTCCCGGGTGCGGAATTCCACGCGCAGGTCCCGTACGTCCAGCAGGCGGGCGGCCATGGCTAGCGCAGCTTCGGGTCGAGGGCGTCGCGCACCGCGTCGCCGAGCATGATGAACGCGAGCACCGTGATGGACAGCGCCCCGGCCGGCCACAGCAGCATGTGCGGGGCGTTGCGGATCTGGGTCGCGGCCGAGGAGATGTCGATCCCCCAGGAGACGGTGGGCGGCTTGAGCCCCACGCCGAGGAACGACAGCGTGGCCTCCAGCGAGATGTACGTGCCCAGCGCGATGGTCGCGACGACGATCACGGGGGCCACGGCGTTGGGCGCGATATGGCGCAGCAGCGTCCGGCCGCTGCTCGCGCCGAGCACCCGTGCCGCCTGGACGTAGTCGTGCTCCTTGACGGTCACCACCGAGCCGCGCGCGATCCGGGAGATCTGCGGCCAGCCCAGCAGCACGATGAAGCCCACCACCGGCCAGACCGAGCCGCTGGTGACCACCGACAGGAAGACCAGCCCGCCCAGCAGGATCGGGATGCCGAAGAAGACATCGGCGATCCGCGAGAGCAGTGCGTCCCACCAGCCGCCGAAGTACCCGGCGAGCCCGCCCAGGACGCTGCCCAGCAGCGCCGCGCCGAGGGTGGCGCAGATGCCGACGGTGATGGAGGCGCGGGCGCCGTAGACCGTGCGGGTGTAGACATCGCGGCCCTGGAGGTCGTAGCCGAAGGGGTGGCCGGGGGCCGGGCCGTCCTGCGCCTTGGCCAGGTCGCCGTGGTACGGGTTGCCGCTCGCGATGAGCTGCGGCCAGATCGCGATCACGACGAGGAAGAGGATGATCAGCCCGGAGACGACGAAGACCGGATTGCGGCGCAGATCGTGCCAGGCGTCGGTCCACAGCCCCCGCCCGGTGGGCGCGGCCGGTCCGCCGGAGCGGCGGCCGGGCTCCCCGCGCCAGGGGAGCGGGAGGCGCCAGGGGCCGCGCCGTGGCCCGCCCTTCAGGGCCTGGGGGCCGGAGGCGGGGAGGTCCATCGGACCGCCGCCGCTGCCGGCCGGTGCGATCGCCTCGGTCATGTCGTAGCGCGTGTCAAAGGGCTCAGGCATACCGGATCCTCGGGTCGAGCACGGCGTAGAGGAGGTCGACGAGCAGATTGGCGAGCAGGAAGACGATCACCAGGATGGTCACGAAGCCGACGACGGTCGGCGAGTTCTGGCGCAGGATGCCCTGGTAGAGCTGGTAGCCCACGCCGTGGATGTTGAAGATCCGCTCGGTGACGATGGCCCCGCCCATGAGCGCGCCGATGTCCGTGCCGATGAAGGTCACCACCGGGATGAGTGAATTGCGCAGCAGATGGCGGGTGACGATCCGGTGGCGCGGCAGCCCCTTGGCGACGGCGGTGCGGACGTAGTCGGCGCGGGCGTTCTCCACGATGGAGGTACGGGTGAGACGGCTGGTGTACGCGAGCGACACCAGCCCCAGCACCACCCCGGGCAGCAGCAGTTCGGTCAGCGGCGCCTCCGGCGAGACCGACGGCCTGACCCAGCCCCAGCTCACGCCGAACAGATACTGCAGCACCGTGCCGCTGACGAAGGTCGGGACGGAGACCACGACCAGGGTGAGCAGCAGCACCGAGGTGTCCAGACCCCGGCCCCGGCGCAGTCCGCTGAGGACGCCCAGGGTGATGCCCAGCGCCATCTCGAAGGCGACCGCCACGAGGGTGAGCCGGAGGGTGACCGGGAACGCGCTCGCCATCAGCTCGGTCACCGGCTGCCCGTTGAAGGCCGTACCGAAGTGCCCGCTGAAGATCTGCCCCATGTAGTGCGCGTACTGCCGCCACAGCGGCTCATCCAGAGAGAGGTCCTGACGGATCCGGGCGGCGGTGGCGGGGTCGGGGGCCTTGTCGCCGAAGAGGGCGGCCACCGGGTCGCCGAGCGCGTACACCATGAAGAAGATCAGGAAGGTGGAGCCGATGAAGACCGGGATCATCTGCAGCAGCCGCCGCAGCGTATAACGGCCCATGGCTCAGCCGACCCTGATCCGCGAGTAGACCGGCACGCTGAACTGATTGAGCGCCACCTCGCTGAGCCGCCGCGAATAGCCCGCGCTGCCGTTCTGGTACCACAGCGGAATGGCGGGCATCCGCTCGGCGAGGATCTTCTCCGCGTCCCGGAATCCGGCGATGGCCCGGCCGTCGGCGGAGGCGGCGTTGGCCTGGTTGACCAGCCGGTCGAAGCCGGTGTCGCTGAAGTGGCCGTCGTTGGAGGAGGCGCCGGTGTAGTACAGCGGCTGGAGGAAGTTCTGGATCAGCGGATAGTCCATCTGCCAGCCGGCCCGGAACGGCCCGGTCATCTTCTTCCCCGCCATCTTGTTGCGGTAGTCGGCGAAGGTGCCGACCGGTTTGCCGACACAGGCCCGGTCGTTCCGCAGCACCGTGTTGACGCTGTTGCAGACCGCGTCCACCCAGTCCTTGTGGGAGCCGGTGTCGGCGTTGTACGTGATCGTCATCCGGCCGCCGGGCAGCCCGCCGCCCGCCGTGATCAGCTTGCGCGCCCGGACCGGGTCGTAGCGGCAGGCGTCCCCGCACAGCCCCGGCTGATAGCCGCCCTGGCGGCGCAGCACCGGCGAGGTCCAGTCGGTCGCGGGGGTGCGGGTGCCCTGGAAGATCCGCTCGGTGATCTGCGCGCGGTTGATCGCCATCGAGATGCCCCGGCGTACCTTGGCCCTGGCGGGGCCGCTCCAGGCGCGGTCGTACATCGGGAAGGTGAGGGTCTGGATGATCCCGGCGGGCTGGTTGATGTAGCGGTTGCCGAGATCGGAGCGGACGAACTTGAGCTGTTGCGCCGGGACATCGTCGACCAGATCGAGATTGCCCGCCTGGAGATCGGTGTAGGCGGTGTTGCTATCGGTGTAGACGCGCAGGTCGACGCCTTTGTTACGGGCCTTGTCCGGGCCGGGGTAGCCGTCCCAGGCCCGCAGCTTCATCACCGAGCCCTTGGTGTACGACCGCACCTGGTACGGGCCGTTGCCGATGGGCTTCCTCAGCCAGCCGGCGTGGTCCTCGAAGAACGCCCGGGGCAGCGGCACATAGGCGTTGTAGCCGAGCGTCTTGGGCCAGGTGGAGAACTTCTGGGTGAGCCGGACGGTGAAGGTCCGGTCGTTCCTGACCCGCAGCCCGGAGAGGGTCTTGGCGGTGGGGGCGCCGCCGGAGGCGGGGTGGACCTTGTCGTAGCCCTCGATGTACTCGAAGAAGTAGGCGTTGCGCTGCTTGTGGTCGATCCGGGCGCCGTAGTTCCAGGCGTTCACGAAGGACGCGGCGGTGACCTTCTCCCCGTTGGCGAACCGCCGGCCCTTCTTGAGGGTGATGGTGTAGTTGCGCTGGTCGGAGCTCTCGATCCGCTCCGCGAGCGCGTTCTTGGCCTCGCCGGTCCTCGGGTCGTAGCGCTTGAGCCCCCGGAAGATCATGTCGAGGACCTTGCCGCCCTGGACGTCATTGGTGTTGGCGGGCTCCAGCGGATTGGGGGGATCGCCCCAGGAGGAGCGGATGACACCGGCGTCGGCGCCGCCGTCCCCGCCGCCGCAGGCCGTCACGGTGGTCGCGGCCGTAACGATCAAGACGACGGCGGACACGGAATACCGGGCGCGCACGGAATGCCGGGCGCCCAGGGAAGGCCGGGCGCCCAGGGAAGGCCGGGCACGCAGGGAATACGGGGCTCCGCGACGCATGGCGCCTCCCGACGATCCGGTCCAAGATCGGCCTCAGACCCATCTGACATCCGCTGGGGCGACGGCGCACGTCGATGACCGCTGTCCGGGGTGGCGCCGTCGTCCGCCGGGCGTCGCGGACACTCCCCGTCCGCGACGGCGCCTACCGTGCGGCCCATGGAGATCCGTCCGTTCCGCATCGCCGTCCCCGAAGCCGACCTCGACGATCTGCGCCGACGCCTGGAACGCACCCGCTGGCCGGAGCGGCTCCCGGGCGCCGGCTGGTCCGACGGAGCGGCGCTCGACCATGTCCGCGAGCTGGCCGCGTACTGGGCCGCCGGGTTCGACTGGCGGGCGCGAGAGGCGCGGCTGAACGCGTTCCCGCAGTTCACGACCGAGATCGACGGGCAGCGGGTGCACTTCCTCCAGGTCCGCTCGCCCGAGCCGGATGCCCTGCCGCTGCTGATCACCCATGGCTGGCCCGGTTCGGTCGCGGAGTTCACCGAGGTCATCGGCCCGCTGACGGATCCGCGCGGGCACGGCGGCGACCCGGCCGACGCCTTCCACGTCGTGATCCCGTCCCTCCCCGGCTTCGCCTTCTCCGCCCCGCCGCGCGAGCCCGGCTGGGGCATCCGCCGCATCGCCACCGCGTGGACGAAGCTGATGCGGCGCCTGGGGTACGAGCGCTACGGCACACAGGGCGGCGACTTCGGCTCGCTGATCTCCCCCGAGGTGGCCCGGGTGGAGCCGTCCCGGGTCGTCGGCGTCCACGTCAACGCCCTGGTGACCGCGGGGTCGGCCGATCCGGCTGACCCGGAGGAGCTGACCCCGGCCGAGCGCTCACGCCTCACCGGGCTCGAACGCTGGCACCGCGAGCTCTCCGGCTACGCCGCCGTCCAGGGCACCCGCCCCCAGACCCTGTCCTACGGCCTCGCCGACTCGCCCGTCGGCCAACTGGCCTGGAACGTGGACTGGTTCGCCGCCCACGGCGACAAGCCCGAGGCCCTCGACCGTGACGCGGTCCTGACGAACGTCTCCCTGTACTGGTTCACCAACACGGCGGGCCCCTCCGCCCGCCTCTACAAGGAGGCCGCCTCGGCCTGGGGCGCACCCCCCGAACGCTCCGGGGTCCCCACCGGCGTCGCGGTCTTCGCGGGCGACACCGCGATCCGCCGCCTCGCCGAGCCATGGCATGCGATCACCCACTGGTCGGAGTTCGCGGCGGGCGGCCACTTCGCGGCGATGGAGGTCCCGGAGCTGCTGGTGGGCGACGTACGGACGTTCTTCCGCGACCTGCGCTGACCGCGGCGATAACGATCGAGGTCGGCCCGCGCACTGATCCCATCCGCTACTCGGGTCCGCTGGAACGGGGCTGCGTCAGGATCGCGCTCGCGACCACATCGAAGAGGTGATCGGCGCGTGACGCGAGCGAGGGTTGGTCGCCGAGCCATGCGAGCGCCGCGATCAGCGCGAAGAGATCGGTGCCATCAATGTCCGTCCGCGCCGCGCCCGCGGCCTGGGCACGCGTGAGGAGCCGCGTGCCGGCCGCGCGCAGGGTGACGCACGAAGCGTGGAGTGCGGATTCGGTGTCCTCGATGGCGGCCGCCATCAGCACGGTCACGCCCCGGTACTCGGTTGTCCACGCGACGCAGCCGCGTAGCCACGACACCAGCGCGTCTTCGGGCGAGCTCGACGTTTCGAGCTCGTCCGCCCTTGCCGTCAGCTCGTCGAAGCTCGTGTGGAGCAGGGCCTCGAGCAGCGCCTCGCGCGTCGGAAAGTGGCGGAGCAGCGTCGCGAGCCCCACGTCGGCCTTGCGTGCGATGTCGCGCAGCGACGCGTCGACGCCTTGCTCGGCGATGACGGCGCCCGCGACGGCGAGCAGGTGGTCACGGTTCTTCCTGGCGTCGGCCCGCATCTGCCCCTCTTGACTATCCGGACCAGTGGTCCATATATTCGGATCAGTGGTCCGGATATATGGACCGCTGATCCGATAAGCGTATCCCCTGGCAGGGGCAGGAGAAAATGATGCCGACACACACGATGAGGGCGATCCGGCTGCACGAGTTCGGCGGCCCCGAGGTGCTGCGCTATGAGGAGGCGCCGGTTCCAGAACCGGGGCCGGGCGAGGTGCTCGTCCGCGTGCACGCGGTCGGCATCAACCCTCCCGACTGGTACGCACGCGAGGGAATGCCCAACGTACCTCCCGAGCTCAAGCCCCCGTTCCATCTCCCCCTGATTCCGGGGACCGACGTCTCGGGCGTCGTGGAAGCCGTCGCCGCCGACGTCAACGGCTTCGCGGCCGGAGACGAGGTGGTCGGCCTGCTGCGCTTCCCCACCGCTCTCCAGGGCAGCGCGTACGCCGAGTACGTCACCACGCCGGCGTCCGACCTCGCCCGCAAGCCGGCTGCCGTCGACCATGTGCACGCCGCCGGTCTGCCCATGTCGGGGCTGACGGCGTGGCAGTTCCTGATCGAGCTCGGGCACGACCATCCCTCGCCGTTCCAAGAGGCCCGGCACCGCCCGATGGCACTCGACAGCGGGACCACGGTGCTCATCAACGGCGCCGCCGGCGGCGTGGGGCACCTCGCACTCCAGTTGGCCAAGTGGAAGGGAGCCCGCGTCATCGCCGTGGCCTCGGGCGCCCACGAGACGTTCCTGCGCGAACTCGGCGCCGACGAGTTCATCGACTACACCAAGGACCGGCCCGAGGACGTCGCCCGTGACGTCGATCTCGTCCTGGACACCGTCGGAGGTCCCCACAGCAGGCGCTTCCTGCGCACCCTCAAGCGCGGCGGGTCCCTGTACCCGGTGTACTTCGGCGAGTTCGACGACGAGGAGAACGCGAAGCTGGGCGTCACGGTCACCGCCACCCAGGTCCGCTCGAGCGGCGCGCAACTCGCCGAACTGGGACTCCTGCTCGACGCCGGCACGGTTCGCGTCGCGGTGGACAGCACGTTCCCGCTCGCGGATGCCCGAGCGGCGCACGAACGCGCCTCCCGAGGGCATATCCAAGGCAAGATCGTGCTCACGGTCGCTTAGGAACGGCTTACGAACGGCTGAGGAACGAGCCGTTCGCACGCGCGGCGGAGGCGGAGGCGTCGCTCCTCGGGAGGGGTCCCGGGCGGTCCAGCGGATGATGGGCCGCCCGTAGCCGAGGTGACCGTAAGGAAGTGCCGCCATGACCCCCGTGCAAGTCGACTGGCTGTCCATCGTGCTCGGCCCCCTCGCCCTCATCGCGCTGGCGTTCGCCTTCTCCACCCAGCGTTCGGCGGTCAAGAAGGGCGAATCCATGCCCGGCTGGGGCAAGGCCGTACAGGGCGTGGGGATCGCCTGTGTGCTGTTCGTGGCCCTGTCCAACATGATGTGGGGTACGTGAGGTCGTGGCAGCCGGCCGTCAGACCTGCCGCACGGCCACCCGCTTGCCCCGGCCGCCGAGCCGGTCGAGCAAATGCCCGATGTCGTCGGGGTCGGAGGTGGCGATCGTCGCCTCCTGCCGCGCGGCGAGCACCGCGACGGCTCCGTCCACCGGGTCGGACGTTCCCGCACGGGCCAGCAATTCCCCGATCTCCCAGGCCGCTGTCTCGTCCATGGCCACCACATCGCACCCCTTGAGCAAGTGCGCCAGGCGCGCCTGCCGCGCTCCGTCCCGCCACACCTGGGCGATCACGGCCGCGGGCACCAGGGGCACACCGCCCGCTGTGAGATAGGCCCGGTGCGCCCTCCAGACCTTGGTCTGGGAACGCTCGGCAGCCATCAACATCCCCGCGTCATAGACGACAGGACGCAGTACGGTCATCCGCTGTCCCCCCGGCACGTGTGCGGTCAAGCCGCGTGATCGTCAGCGCCGGAGCTGCCGTTCGCTACTGGCCTCGTGACCGTGTCCATGAAGTCATCCACCCACGCCTGTTCCTCCGGCGTGGGTGGGCCGATCTCCGCCAGCACCTCTTCCGCCGCGATCAGCCCTGCCTCGATCTTGGCCGCGCGCTCGGCCGCGCGCGAGAGCCAGGCCGAGACGCTCATGCCCTCGCGGTCCGCCGCCTCCCTGGCGGCGCTCAGGGTCTCGCTCGGGATCGTGATCGTGACACGTTCGAGGCTCATACCGGCGATCATACGGGCGGCTGCCCATTCCGGACGCCCGCTGAGGGGCGGTTCATCCGAACGGGGGACGGGCAGACGGCCGCTCCCACGGCCGTCCACGGCCCCGTCCCGTCCCAGCCCCGCCCCCCGTCCCGGAGCGCTGACGGGCCGCGGGCCCGGCGCGGCCGGGGTCACCAGGGGCGCGGGATCACCTCGACGCCGACCGGCTGGAGGGCGAGGGCCGGGCGGGGGTGGACGCGGTCCGGGGTGGCCAGCTCCAGCCGGAAGCGGCGCCAGATGTCGGCCACCAGGTGGACGGTCTCGGTGGTGGCCACGGCGGCTCCCACACAGACGCGGGGGCCGAGCCCGAAGGGGAAGTACGAGCCGCGGGGCACCGAGGAGGGGCCGCCGCCCAGCCAGCGCTCGGGGCGGAACGCCTCGGCCTCCTCCCAGAAGCGCGGATCGCGGTGGGCCACCCACTGGCTGACGGTGACGGTGGTCCCGGCGGGGATGAGATAGCCGCCGAAGTCGAGGTCCTCCCGCGCGTCCCGGCTGGTCAGCCAGACCGGAGAGTAGAGGCGCAGCGCCTCGCGGACGACGGCGTGGGTGTAGGGCAGGGCCTCCATCCGGGAGAGCCCGGCGGGGGCGGTGGCGAAGGCGGCATCGGCCTCGGCCCGCACCCGCTCGGCGATCCGGGGGTGCCGGGCCAGCAGGAAGCTCGTCCAGACCACCGCGTCATTGGTGGTCTCGAAGCCCGCCATGATCAAGGTGGCCAGTTCGTCCCGGAGTTCCTCCGGTGAGGGGGCGGGGGTGCCGTGGACGAGGGCGTGCAACACGGGGGCGCGCTCCGGGTCGTTCGCGGCGGGGGAGGCGGCCAGGGCGTGCAGGGTGCGGTCGATGCGGGCCATCGAGCGGCGGATGCGCAGCTTGCGCGGGGTCGGCACCCACTCGGGCAGCAGGACCGGTGAGGTCGACAGGTCCATGATGGGCGCCACCAGCCGGGCCACTTCGGCGGTGTCCCGATCGCTGAACTCGTCCCCGAACATGAGCTGGGTGACCAGCCGCAGGGTTACGACCGCGATGTCGTCCTGGAGCGTACGGGGTTGGCCGGGGAGCCAGGTGCGCAGCAGCTTCTCGCCCTGGGCGTCGACGATCTCGGCCGCCCTGGTGGACAGCGACCGTCCGAACGCCGGTTGCAGCCGGTGCCGTTTGGCCTTCCACCGGTCGCCGTCGCTGTTCATGGTGGAGTGCGGGAAGCCCTGCCGCCGCGAGCCGCGCCGGGTGTCCGCGCTGGCCTTGGAGAACAGGGAGTCCCGGTCGACCAGCATCTTCTCCATGTCGCCGGGGTCGGTCAGCAGCACGTTGTTCTCGCCGAGCCGTACCACGTCGCCGTAGCGGCGCGAACAGTCGGTCAGGAAGCCCAGCGGATCGGAGGAGAAGGCGTGCAGATTGCCGAGGTACTTGTCCCCGGAGGGGCCCGGCAGGTCGGTGCGGTACGGAGCGGCGGTCATGGACGTCCCCTCGGATCGTGGCCGACGGCGGTGGCCGCGGCATCGCCGCCGCGGCCACCGCCTGCGCTCACCCGCGCCGGTTTAGTAGTACGAGTACGGCAGGGTGAGACGGTCCTTACGAGTGAGCCGGGCGAAGAGCGCTCCGGTGAGGATCAGCTTGCGCATGGCGAACACCTCCCTCTCGTTGGGGGCCGGACGCAGTGGGATCACTGTGCCGACATGCGCTAGACAGTAAATATTCGTCGCACAACTATCAAGAGTTGACAATTTTCATCAGAAGGTAGTGGATCGCTTAATTCCTTTTACTCCGTGAGTTATGCACGTTTACCAGTTATCGAAAGGCGTTTCATGGTGCGGATTCGCTTATGATCATGACGTGTCGCGGAACGATCTTCAGCGCATCATCGACTTCCGGATCTCCTTCGCCCGCCGACAGGCCGGTGACGTGCGGGAGGTGCCGGGTGGTTTCCTGGTGCTGCACCGGGAGTACGCACGCTCCCATGAGCACAATCAGCTCCACATCACCGGGCCCGCCGACCCCGAGGGGCTGCCCGAGCTCGCCGACGAGGTCATGGCCTTCCTGCCGCACCGCCGGATCACGGTCCATGACGAGGCCCTGGGCCTGCTCTGCGTGCCCGCGCTCGAACAGGCCGGGTACACCCACGTCACCGAGGTGCTGATGGTCCACACCGGGCCGGTGCCGGAGGCCGGGGCGGTCGATGTGGTGGAGCGGGAGCTGGGGCCGGATCCGCACGGGCTGCTGCGGCGGGCGGTGACGGCGCAGCAGTGGCGGTGGATGCCGGACGCGGACGAGAAGACCGTGCACGACCTCGTGGAGCGGCGCACCGCCCGGCGGGCCGGGGCCGAGGAGGTGCTCTTCCTCGCCGCCCATGACGACACCGGCGAGATCGCCTCCTGGGCCGATCTCTATCTCGAACCCGCCGCCGGGATCGCGCAGATCGAGGAGGTGGCGACCGCCGAGCCGTATCTGCGCCGCGGCTACGCCGGCGCCGTCCTGGCCGACGCGCTGCGCCGCGCGGCCGCCGCGGGGTGCGGGCTGCGGTTCCTCGTCGCCGACCAGGACGACTGGCCGCTGCGCTGGTACGGCCGCCGCGGGTTCACCGCCGTCGGGCGTACGCACTCCTTCTCGCGCTTCTGACGGCGAACGCGCGGTTCTGACGGCGAACGCCCGGTTCTGATACCGAACTCCCGGTTCCGAACGCGCGGTTCTGATACCGAAAGGCCGGTCCGTTACGGCTTCTTGTGCGGCAGGGCCTCCGACTCCGCCGCGATCAGCGCCGGGTCCAGCACCACGTCCTCCTCGCGGGCCTCGAGGGTCGGGTCCTCGGGGAAGTGGCAGGCGGACAGGTGGCCCTCGCGGTTGCCGTCCAGGCGGATGAGCGGCGGCTCCTCCCGCGCGCATGTGTCCTGGGCCTTCCAGCAGCGGGTGCGGAAGCGGCAGCCGGAGGGCGGGTTGATGGGGGAGGGGACGTCCCCGGCGAGCCTGATGCGCTCGCGGCGGGTGGTCTCCACGCCGCCCGGGCCGTCCGAGGCGTCCTCGGCCATCACCACCGCCGCGTCCGGCACCGCGGACAGCAGCGCGTGGGTGTACGGGTGGCGGGGGCGGCGGTAGATGGACTCGCGGTCGCCCACCTCGACCACCTTGCCCAGGTACATCACGGCGACGCGCTGCGAGAAGTGGCGTACGACGGCGAGGTCATGGGCGATGAACAGGAAGGCGATGCCCAGTTCCCGCTGGAGCTTCTGGAGCAGATTGACGACCTGCGCCTGGATGGAGACGTCCAGCGCCGAGACCGGCTCGTCGGCGACGATCAGCTTGGGCTCCAGGGCGAGCGCGCGGGCCACCCCGATGCGCTGGCGCTGGCCGCCGGAGAACTCGTGCGGGAAGCGGTTGTAGTGCTCGGGGTTGAGGCCCACGATCTCCAGCAGTTCGCGCACCCGGGCCTCGCGGCCGCCCGGCGGATCGATGCCGTTGATCTCCATGGGGCCGGAGATGATGGTGCCGACGGTCTGCCGGGGGTTCAGCGAGGAGTACGGATCCTGGAAGATCATCTGGATCTCGGAGCGGATCGGGGCGAGCTCCTTGCGGCCCGCGTGGCTGATGTCCCGGCCCCGGTAGGTGATCGTGCCGCTGGTGGGCTCCAGCAGCCGGGTCAGCAGCCGGCCCGTGGTGGACTTGCCGCAGCCGGACTCGCCGACCAGTCCGAAGCTCTCTCCGGCGTGCACGGTCAGATCGACCCCGTCCACCGCCTGCACGGCCCCGACCTTCCGCTTGAACGGGAAACCGCCCATGATCGGGAAGTGTTTGGTCAGCCGTTCGGTGACCAGGAGGGGTTCGGGTGTACCCGACTCGATGCTCATGCGTCAGCGCTCCTAAGCCCTGGTCCCTAGCCCAGCCGGGGCTTGATCTGCTCGGTGAAGAGGGTCTGTTTCCGCTCGGCGCTCAGATGGCAGGCGGCGCCGCGGCCGTCCGGCAGCGACGGCCGCTCGGTGGCGCAGCGGTCGCCCGCCACCTGGTCGGTGTAGCGGCACCGCGGGTGGAAGGGGCAGCCCGGCGGGGGGCTGAGCAGGCTCGGCGGGGAGCCGGGGATGGGGCTCAGCGGCTCGTCCACGGCGGAGGTCAGCCGCGGCATGGAGCCCAGCAGCCCCCAGGTGTACGGGTGCTGGGGGGCCCGCAGCACCTCGCGGACCGTACCGCGCTCCACGGCCCGGCCCGCGTACATCACCAGCAGGTCGTCGGCGGTGTTGGCCACCACGCCCAGGTCATGGGTGATGAGGATGATCGCGGAGCCGAACTCCTGCTGGAGGTCCTTCAGCAGGTCGAGGATCTGGGCCTGGACGGTGACGTCGAGGGCGGTGGTCGGCTCGTCGGCGATCAGCAGATCGGGGTCGCAGACCAGCGACATCGCGATCATCGCGCGCTGCCGCATCCCGCCGGAGAACTGGTGCGGATAGTCGTCCACCCGCAGCCGCGGGTTGGGTATGCCGACCTTCTGAAGCATCTCGATGGCCCGGGAGCGGGCCTCGCTCTTGGAGGCGCCGGTGTGCTTGCGGTACGGCTCGGCGATCTGGCGGCCCACCGTGTAGTACGGCGACAGGGCGGTCAGCGGGTCCTGGAAGATCATCGCCATGGTGTTGCCGCGCAGCCGCTCCAGGGTGCGCTCGGGCGCGCCGGTCAGCTCCTGCCCGTCCAGCAGGATCTCGCCGCTGACGGTGGTGGTGCGCGGGTCGTGCAGGCCCAGCACGGTGAGGTTGGTGACGGACTTCCCGGAGCCGGACTCGCCCACGATGCCGAGCGTCCGGCCGCGTTCGAGGTCGAAGGAGAGGCCGTCGACGGCCTTGACGATCCCGTCCTCGGTGGAGAACCGGACGTACAGATCGCGTACGGACAGGAAGGCGCCGTCGCCGGGAGCCGATGGTGGCGTCGCGCCGTCGTCGGGCTTGGTGAGTGTGGTCATCTCGGCAGCTCCGGGTCTGTCAGGCGAGGCGCACGCGCGGGTCGATGAAGGCGTAGGCGGCGTCGACCAGGATGTTGAACACCACGATGGCCGCGGAGCTGACCAGCATCACGCCCATCAGCATCGGCAGATCGGTGAGCTGGACGGACTCCACCGCCAGCCGTCCGATGCCGTGCAGCGTGAAGGTGTACTCGGTGACCATGGCTCCGCCGAGGAGCGATCCGAGGTCGATGCCGAAAATGGTGATGATGGGGGCGATGGCGCCGCGCCAGGCGTAGCGGAAGAAGACCGTACGGCTGGAGAGCCCCTTGGCCCTCGCCGTGCGGACATGGTCCTCCTGCAACTGCTCGACCATCTGGGAGCGGGTCATCCGGCTGTAGTTGGCCATGAAGATCAGCGAGAGCACCACCCAGGGCAGCAGCATCCCGCTGAACCACTTCGCCGGATTCTCGGTGAAGGGGTAGTAGGCGGGCTGGTCCATGATCCCCAGCCCGCTGACGAACCAGGCCAGGGCGAGCACCCCGACGAAGTAGATCTGCATCGAGGCGCCGAGCAGCGACAGCGAGCTGAAGAACTTGTCGATCCAGGTGCCGCGCCGCCAGGCCGCGATCATGCCGATGCCGATCCCGCAGACCAGGAACACGGCGGCGCCGCCGATGGCGAGCGAGAGGGTGGTCGGGAAGCGGTCGACGATGGTGCTCCAGACCGGCTCCTGGCTGACGAAGGAGTAGCCGAAGCAGGGCGCGTCGCAGTGCCCCACGGCGAAGTCCCGCCCGGCGACGATCCCCACCATGAACTTCCAGTACTGGACCGGCACCGGCTGGTCCAGGCCCAGATTCTTGTTGATCATGGCGAGCGAGGTGGGATCGCAGTTCTTGCCGCAGGCGAGCCGGGCCGGTTCGGCGGGCAGGGCGAAGAAGAGGAAGAACGTGATCGCGCTGATCAGGATCAGGATCACGATCGCGCCGAGGGACCGGCGGGCGAGGAATCTCAACATGACGTCGGTGATCTTCCGCTAGGGGCGGGTCCCGGCCGCGTCCGCCGGGGCGGACGCGGCCGGGCTCTGCGCTGCCTGGGTGCGGCCGCGGCTACTTGATGAAGACGGCCGTCGGGTCCACGGCGCCGTAGACCGAGTTGAACTTCACTCCGCCCAGCCCTGAGCCCCAGAGGGTGAACAGCCGGTTGTAGAAGGTCGGGACGGCGGGGATCTCATCGGTGAGGATCTTCTCGCTGAGCTTGATCCACTCCGAGGTGGCCCGGCTCAGATCGCTGACCTTGGCCACCTTGCCGATCTCGTCGTTGACCGACGGGACGTTGAGGTGTGAGTAGTTCGCGGAGTCGTCGTAGACGTTCTCGCCGCCGTACACCGGCGGCACCACGGTCGAGGCGGACGGCCAGTCGGCACCCCACGAGGACCGGTACAGGTCGAACTTGTTCTTGACCTTTCCGATCTGGGTGTAATAAGTCGACTGGTCGATCTCCTTCTTCTGCACCGTGAACCCGGCCCGCTCCAGGGCCCGCTCGACGACCACCGAGGCGTCCTGATGGGTGTCGCCGTTGCCGTAGGCGTAGACGAGCTCGTAGTTCTCCTTGCCCGCCTCCTTCAGCAGCTCCCTGGCCTTCTTGGCGTTGCCGCCGGGGTACTTCTTCTTCTGGAACGGGTCGAACGAGGGGTCGTAGCCCTTGAGCGTGGGGCCGACCAGCCCACCGCCGATCTCACCGGCCTTCGGACCGCCGAACTGCTGGAGGTACTGACCGCTGGGGAAGGCCCAGGCGATCGCCTCGCGCACCTTCTTGTCCTTGACCCGATCGGTGTTGATCGAAACGACATCCACATAGGGCTGCGTTTCGGTCAGCGACCGGGACATCGCCTCCTTGTCCTTGAGGACCGTGGAGATCTGCGACGGGTCGACCGCGTTGGTCCACGTCATCCCGTTCCGGTCGGCGCCCTTGTTCGCCTGGAGCCGGCGGGTGGAGTCCACCCACTGGTGGCCGAAGGAGACGTCGAACTTCTCGACGTACTGATGGCGTATCGAGTCGGTCTTGGGGTCCCACTGGTCGTTCTTGACGAACTGGATGCCCTTGCCCGGCTTGAAGTTCTGGATCTTGTACGGACCGGAGGCCAGCGGGGCCTTGTCGTACTTCTCCTTGGTGTCCTTGCCCGGCGGCACCGCGCCGATGTTGGGCATGGCGACCGCGAACGGCACCTCGGCGCGCGGCTGGTCGAAGTGGAAGACGATGGTCTTGTCGTCCGGGGTGTCCAGCACCGACTTGGGCAGGTGCTTGCCCTTGTAGGGGCCGTCCGGAAGCGCCTTGCGGTACTTCTGGCCCTCCCCGGAGAGCCACTGCTGGAGATAGGTCGGCCCGTTGGTCTGATACGGCGCGTAGAGCCGCTCGACGGCCTGGCGGACGTCCTTGGAGGTGATCGGCGAGCCGTCCTCGAACTTCAGCCCGTCCTTGAGGGTGTACGTCCAGGTGCGGCCGCCGTCGGAGGACTTGCCGGTGTCGGTGGCGAGGTCGCCGACCAGCTTGGCCTTGCCCGTCTTGTCGTCGAACTGGTAGTTCGTCAGCGTCCGGTTGTAGAGCGTCTGCATGATCAGCTCATCGCTGACGTAGATCTGCCCCGGGTCCAGATGCTCGAAGGCGTCCCGCTGGAGCACCGTGACGGTGCCGCCCTTCTTGGCGCCCGGCAGGTCCTTGGCCGGTCCGGTGGAGTCGGCGGCGGTGCCCAGGGTGATGTCCTGGGACTCCATCTTGGGCTCGTTCGAATCCTTGGGTTCCGAGCCGCCGCCTCCGCTGCTGCACCCCGCGAGCGCCAGGGCCCCCGCGGCCAGGGCGACGGCGTAGGTACGGGCTCTGCGACTGTTCTTGGACGTCATCGTGGTCACTGCACCTGCCTCATCGGACGGAAGACTTGCCGTTCACTGCCTTGGGCCCGCCGGCCCCCCGGTCACCGCGTGGTCTTCGGATCCATCGCGTCCCGGACCGAGTCCCCGAGCAGGTTGAAGGCGACCACGAAGACCACCATGGCGATGCCGGGGAAGAACATGTAGGTGATGTCGCCCTCGTAGAAGTTCGCGCCCTTGGCGAACATCCGGCCCCAGTCGGGGGTCGGCTCCACCACGCCGACGCCGAGGAAGGACAGCGCCGCCTCCGCCGTCACGAAGTTCGGCAGCATCAGCGTGGACTGCACCAGGATGGGCGTGACGAGGTTGGGCAGCAGCTCCTTGCGGACGATCCGCCACGGCGAGGCGCCGGTCACCCTGGCCGCCTCGACGAACTCGCGCTCCCTCAGGGAGAGCACCTGGCCGCGCAGCAGCCGGGCCAGCTGCATCCAGCCCAGCAGCCACAACACCATCACCAGGGCCGTGACCCGGAAATAGGTGGGCGTCTCCTTCTGCGGGCTGACGAACAGCGCGGTGACCACCGGCATGAAGGCGACGAAGAAGAGCTGCTGCGGAAAGGACAGCAGCAGATCGATGAGGCGGCCGAGGAAGTAGTCGGTGCGGCCGCCCACATAGCCCGCCACCACGCCGATCACGATGCCGGTGAGCGTGGACAGCACGGTCGCGGCCAGCCCGATCAGCAGCGAGGTGCGGATGCCGTAGACGAGCTGGGTCAGCACATCGCGGCCCAGCTTGGGCTCGACGCCGAACCAGAACTCGCCGTCGATGCCCCCGTTGGGCTTCATCGGATAGCCGGTGAGGGGGTCCAGCAGCTCGGGCCGGTCCAGGCCGTAGGTGGTGTACGGATCCTTGCCGTACAGCCAGGCGATCACCGGCGCCAGCACGGCGACGGCGAAGAAGAAGACCACCACGCACGCGGAGATCACACCGGTGCGGTCGCGCCTGAAGCGCCGCCACATCAACTGGCGGGGCGCCAGACCGGCCGGCGCCTCGCCCTCCGTGCCGCCCGGTGCGGTCTTCTCGACCACGCCGGTCTGGGATGGACTCGTCATCGCGTAGCGTCCCCCCGCACTGGTGTCACACCGTCAACTCGCGTTGTCTATGCGCGTCATGTCGCCGCCCGCTCGCCAGGGTGGTGCATGCGTGTCGGGTTGAGCGGACTTTCGCAACCGGGGAACGGCCCAGTCAAGGGTCCGGGGAGGGTGGATGTGCCGCTCATTCGAGTCTTGAGCGAAGATTTGGCAGATCGAGGTCCAGGCGTGCTTGACAGAGATCCCCCATGGGGGACAAAGCGCGGACTATGGGTAGGAAACGCGTTAACACACAGGCAACTCCGCTGTCGCAACACCGATATACGGACGCGTCAGGCTGAACCGCGTACGGCCGTGCGGGTGCCGTGGACCGGCCGGGGCGCGCCATGCCGCCCCGGCCGGTCGCACCACTTCGGTGGGCGCGGCCGGTCATGTCTCCCGGCGGTCTCCGGACGGTCACGATCCGCATTTTTCTTCCACGATCCGTATTTTTCTTCGGTTCGCGACGGTTGCCCGGGGTGCGGGGCGGGGGAGACCTACGGCTATGGGGCAGGGACGGATACTCAACAGCGGAGCGCGCGTCTTCGGGGCGCTCGTCTGCGCGGTTCTCGGGCTGATCTCGCTGGGATGGATCATCCACGACCTGGACAAGGCCGATGAGGCGAACCATCTGTGGTGGACCTGGGCGGGGCTGCCGTTCCGGGCCACCGGAGGGATCTTCGGCTCCTCCCTGCTCGACCTCGCGCTGCTGCTGGTCTACGCGGTCGTCGGGATCACCGCCCTGCGCTCGCCGGCCGCCGCAGGGGCGCTCGGCTCGGTCGCGGTCGTGACCGTCGCGGTGCGCCTGCCCAGCCTGTGGAACCTGAACTCCGACTGGCTCCAGGGCATCCCCGGCGATCTGAAGACCCGGGCGAACCTCAGCGCCTGGGCGCAGGTGGTGCTCGCGGGGCTGCTGCTGGCCGTCGTGGCCGCCGCACGCCGCCCCGCCGACCTGGCCGCCCCGTCCGGGCAGCCGGTCTCGCCCGCCGACCGGCCGCCGGGCCGCCCCTCGCCCGGGGCGGCGGTCGTCGGCGCGCTGTTCCTGGGCGCCATCGGGGCCGTCATCGCCGCCTGGCAGATCTACTGGGCTCAGGAGCGCGGCTGGGAGATCTACAAGTACCTGCTCACCGGCAAGCACACGCTGCCGACCCTGCTCTCGGCGCCCGGTGCCTGGACCGCGTGGGCGGCGGCGGCGCTGTGCCTGGCCGGAGCGGCCGCCGCGCTCGCCCGCGCCCCGCTGGCGCGCCCGCTGGGGATGGTGGCGGCGGCGCTGGCCACGGCCACGGGGATCAGCGAGGCGTCGCTCTACATCAAGCTGGACTACGTGGACCACCTCAGCGATCTGCCGACGGTGGGCGTGCTCAGCGTGCTCACCGGCTTCTTCGAGGCGATCGCGGGGCTGATCGCCCTGATCGTGCTGGCGCGGCGCGGCGTGGAGGAGGGCGCCGCGGGCGCCGGGGGCCTCGGCGGCGCCCCGGCGTACGGCGGCGGCTATGACGGCTATAGCGGCTACGACGGGGGTTACGACACCCAGGGGCCCGGGGGCTACGGGGACGGCGCCGGGGCCGGGGGCTATGGGGACGGTTCCGGATCCGGAGGCTACGGCGGCGGTTACGGCAGCGGCTATGGCGGCGGGGGCTACGGCGGCGGTTATGCCCCGCCGCCGCCCGCCACTCCGCCGCTGGTGCCCCCGCCGCCCGGCACCCCGCCCGCCGCGCCCCCGCCGCCGTCCGCGCCTCCGGCGCCGCCGCCGGGCTGGTGACCGCGGATCAGCGAGGCACCGGGGTCCAGGCCCCTGTCCGGTGCGGGTGCGCCCCGAAGGGGCGCGGGGCTGTGTCGATGTGCGGCTCCGCCGCGTGGGCGCGACCAGCCACGACGGTGCCGCGGATGATCGACGGCAGGTCAGGGCGCTCCCAGCGGAGCGCTACCGCAGCCCGAGGGACCGCTTGAGGAAATCCACCTGGAGCAGGAGCAGATTCTCCGCGACCTGCTCCTGCGGGGTCATATGGGTCACCCCGGACAGCGGCAGCACCTCGTGCGGACGGCCCGCGGCCAGCAGCGCCGAGGAGAGCCGCAGGGTGTGCGCGGCCACCACGTTGTCGTCCGCCAGACCGTGGATGATCATCATCGGCCGGGCGGTGCCGGCCGCGCCGGACAGCCCCTCGTCGGTCATCAGCGCGTTGGCGGCGTAGACCTCGGGCTGTTCGTCCGGCAGGCCCAGATACCGCTCGGTGTAGTGGGTGTCGTACAGCCGCCAGTCCGTCACCGGGGCGCCCACCACGCCCGCGTGGAAGACGTCGGGGCGGCGCAGCACCGCCAGCGCGGCCAGGTAGCCGCCGTAGGACCAGCCGCGGATGGCCACCCGGCCGAGGTCCAGCGGATAGCGCCCGGCGAGCGCCGTGACCGCCTCGACCTGGTCCTCCAGCGTGACCGCGGCCAGGTCGTCGCGTACCGCCTTCTCCCAGGCGGGGGAGCGGCCGGGGGTGCCGCGGCCGTCCGCGACGACCACCGCGAAGCCCTGGTCGGCGAACCACTGCGAGGTGAGATGGGCGTTGTGCGAGGCGACCACCCGCTGGCCGTGCGGGCCGCCGTAGGGGTCCATCAGGACCGGCAGCGGCCCGTCGCCCTCCTGGTAGCCGCTGGGCAGCAGCACGGCGCACGGGATGTCCCGCTTGCCCGCGAAGACGAGCTCGGGGCGGGCGGTGATGACGGGCCGCTCCGGGTACGCGTCGAGCTCGGCGAGGCGCTCGGCCGCGCCGTGGTCGGCGGGCCGGAGGATCTCCACGCTCACCCCGGGCCGCTCAAGGCCCGTGTACGACAGCGCGATCACCTCACCGCCGCGCACGGCGGAGTGGACCGCCGGGAAGGGCCGCTTGCCGACCGGCTCCCAGCCGCCCTGGTCGCCGCTGCCCCGGAACCAGGCGCGGTGGACGGCGATCTCGCCCGGCTGCTCGGGCAGCGGCGCACCGGCCCCGGGGGCGGCGGAGAACAGCACGTCGTCCGTGCCGATGTCGAGGACCGCGCGCACCTGGAGGGCGCTGGAGGTCAGCTTGCGGTCGCCCACCATGAGCACCCGGGCGCCGCCTTCGTCCGCGATGCGGACGAGTCGTCCATCTTCGGTCCAGGCCGGCACTCCAGGGAAAAGATCCAGCCAAACCGCGTCCTCATCCACATGGACCGTGCTGGTCCTACCGGTGTCGGTGTCCACGGCCAGGTAGAGCTGGCTGCGCTGGTCCCTGGCCTGGACCAGAAGCAGCGGCGGACCGTAGGCCGACCAATGCACCCGCGCGAGGTACGGATAGTGCTCCCGGTCCCACTCGATCTCCGTACGGGAGCCGTCCAGACCGAGCAGAACCAGCCGCACCTCGGCGTTGGCGGTGCCCGCGGCGGGGTAGGCCACCTCCGCGGGTTCCCGGCCGGGGTGGGCGGGGTCGGCGATCCACCAGCGCCGTACGGGGGCCTCGTCGACCCGGGCGGCCAGCAGGGCGTCGCTCCGCGGCGACCACCAGAAGCCGCGTGAGCGGTCCATCTCCTCGGCCGCGATGAACTCCGCGAGGCCGTAGGTGACGGAGTCCCCCTCCGGCTCCGCGAGCGCCCGATCCCCCTCGCCGTCCACGCCCGTGACCCGCAGCGCCCCGCCCGCCGCGTAGGCGATGTGGCGGCCGTCGGGCGAGGGGCGCGGGTCCACGACCGGACCGGGGACGCGCAGCTCGCGGGTGGTGCCCGTGGGCAGCTCCGTGGTGAACAGCCGCCCGGAGAGGGCGAAGGCGGCCCGCTCGACCGCGGCGTCCACCGCGTAGCCGACCACCCCGGCCGACCCCTCGCGGCTGCGCTCGCGCCGCGCCCGCTCCTCGGGGGACAGCTCCTCGTCGGCGCCGCCGAGCAGCTCGGCCGGGTCGGCGGCGGGGTACTCGCGCCGCTCGGCGAGGTCGTACACCCACAACAGGCCGGTCCGGTCGGTGCCCGAGCGGGAGCGCAGGAAGGCGACGCGTGAATCGTCGGGGGCCACGGAGAGGGCCCGTGGTGTCCCGAGGGTGAAACGTTGGGTGCGCGCGTGCTGCCGTGGGAACGAGAGCTGTCCGGTCATAGGGGGAGCGTACGGCTCAGGATCATCGTGAGGGAGGCTACGGATCGGTAGGCCGGGCGGGCGTTGCCCCTGGCACGGTCCGGCCGGGACGCCGCCGGTGTCAAGCGGCCCCGGGCGGTGGCGATATGGCGCATAACCAACGAGAAGTCGCCCCCGGGACCGGGAAGTTCGTGCGATCAGGCATGCGCCCCTGTCATGCTCCCGTGCACCGAGTCGTGTGCGCACCGCCATAGTTATGATCGATTGCGCATAGTGGGTAGCCCCCCTGTGGCATCAATATGTTGTCCGTCCGAGTGCGTGTACCTGGAGGTGAGCCGCTGTGGCGCTCTCGATCTCGATGTCAGTGCTGCTGCTGATCATCGTCTTCATGCTCGTGAACAAGGCAGGGCTGAAGGCGGTTCATGCGGTCGTCTGTGTCCTCCTCGGCTTCTACCTGGCCAGTTCCTCGGTCGCTCCGACGATCGACGACCTCACCACCAATGTGGCGGACATGATCGGCGGCGTGAAGATCTGACCCCGAGCGGGGCCGGGGCGTGCGACCCATGGGCACGTGTGTGCGAATCGTAGGCTGTGCCCATGACCGTTCTTCCCGCCCGTCGTCTGCTGCTGGTGCACGCACATCCGGACGACGAGTCGATCAATAACGGCGCGACCATGGCGAAGTATGCCGCCGAGGGCGCACACGTCACCCTGGTGACCTGCACCCTCGGTGAGGAGGGCGAGGTCATCCCGCCTGCCCTCGCGCATCTCGCCGCCGACCGCGACGACGCGCTCGGCCCGCACCGGATCGGCGAACTCGCCGCGGCCATGGACGCCTTGGGGGTCGAGGACCACCGCTTCCTGGGCGGGCCCGGCCGCTATCGCGATTCCGGGATGATGGGCGCCCCGCAGAACGACCGGCCGGACTGCTTCTGGCAGGCCGACCTGGACGAGGCCGCCGGGCATCTGGTGGCCGTCGTCCGCGAGATCCGGCCACAGGTCCTCGTGGCGTACGACACCAATGGGGGCTACGGCCACCCCGATCACATCCAGGCGCACCGCGTGGCGATGCGCGCCGTGGAGCTGGCCGCCGATCCCGGCTTCCGCCCCGACCTCGGCGAACCGCACGACATCGCGAAGGTCTACTGGAACTGCGTGCCGCGCTCGGCCGTCGAGGAGGGCTTCGCCCGGCTGCGGGCCGCGGGCCGTGACTCCCTCTTCCCCGGCGTCGCCACGGTGGACGACATCCCCGGGGTGGTGGAGGACGCGGACGTCACCGCGTTCATCGACGGCACCTCCCACGCCGGGGCGAAGGCCGCGGCGATGCGCGCCCACGCCACCCAGATCGCGGTGGACGGCCCCTTCTTCGCGCTCTCCAACGACCTGGGCCAGCCGATGTTCGTCCACGAGCACTACCGGCTCGTCAAGGGCGAGGCCGGGGCGGACCGCGAGGACGACCTGTTCGCGGGGGTGGCGGCATGACGGCCCCGCGCCTGGGCGGATATGCCCTGCTCGCCGTGGCCGGAGCGCTGGTGGGCGGCGCGGGCGCCCTGGTCCAAGCGGCGTGGTTCCCCGGCGGGTTGCTGCTCGCGCTGCTCGCGGTCGGGGGGCTGTGCTACGGCGGGGTCAAGGCCATGGGCGCCCGGATGGGCGGTGGAGTGCCCGCGGGGGCCTGGACGGTGGCCGTGTTGCTGCTCACTTCCTCCCGTCCGGAAGGGGATTTCCTTTTCGGCGCCGGACTGGGGTCGTACGCTTTCCTCCTCGGCGGGATGTTCATCGGTGTGATGTGTGCCACGCTGCCATTGGTGCCGCAACCTCCTGGCCCGCCGGTCCGACTTGGTAAGTGACGTGACGTTTTCGGCACGACGTCCACGGCACTCGGAGGCCCCTCGGACTCATGGCGAAGGGTGCGCCATCGGGCGTACCGGATGCGGTGATCCGGCGGCCGTCAAGTGCGCGTCCGCACCGCCCAGTATGGTGGTGCCGCCGCCGAGCCGCCCGCGCGAGGTCTGACGGGCGGCGGAGCTAACTGGGAGAACCTGCTTTGAGCCGTGAATCTGACAGTTCGTCCTCCGGGCCCCGGGAGGGAAGCGGCGGTGCCGTCTACCCGTCGGGCACCCCGCCGTACGGATCCCGCCAGTACCCCTCGCCGAACCCCATGCAGGAGGCCCCGCAGGGTGCCGCCGAGGACGGGCAGGCGCGTGCCGCGGCCAAGCCGGAGGAGCCGAAGACCGAGACCACGCTGACGACCCGGATCAAGATCAACATTCCGGGGTCGCGGCCCATCCCGCCGGTGGTCATGCGCACGCCCGTCGCGGAGGACGGCGTGCCCGCGCCCCGCTCCGGCGGGGATGACGACGCCCCCGAGCGCACCAGTGCCCTGCCGCGCGTCGACTTCACGCCGACGCCGGAGCGCGGGGTGCCGGCCGAGCCCGGCGGGGCCGGCGAGCCCACCGAGGGCCGGGAGAGGAAGAGCGGTAAGGACGGCGAGCGGACCAGCGACTGGTTCTCGCCCCGTAAGCCCAGGAGCGGCTCGTCGGCCACCGGGAGCACCCCGAAGCCGCCGGCGCCCCCGGCCCCGGACACCACGCAGGGGTTCCCGGCGCCCGACACCACTCAGGGGTTCCCCGCACCCGACGCCACACAGGGTTTCCCTTCCCCGGAGACCACGCAGGGATTCCCCTCGCCCGAGACCACGCAGGGGTTCCCGGCGCCGCAGCAGGGCGGCGGCCCCGCCGCCGATCTGCCGTACTTCACCGACGCCCAGGCCCCGTCCGGTCACCCCGAGCCGACCGGGCCCACCACCGGCCCGGTCACCGGCGACATGTACATGCCGCCCTCCGGGCCCGGTGCGGGCCCGCGCGACAGCGAGCTGCTGGCCCCGCCCGGACCGGGCTCCTCGGGCGGCCCGTACGGCGGTGATCCGCAGACGCCCCCGGGCGGAGTGGGCCCGCTGGCCGGGGGAGGCCCGGCCGGTCAGCCGCCGACCCCGCCGGGCGGCTCGCCGCTGTCCGGCAGCCTCGGCGCCACCACCGGCGTGGGCCCGCTGACCGACCCCGGGGCGGGGTCCGCGGACGACCTCGGAGCCGATCCGTCCCCCTCGCTGTTCCGCGACCCCGAGCCCACGCCGACCGGTGGCGTGCCGCCCGAGCAGATCTCCAGCGACACGCTGGTCAGCGGGGTGCCCGTGGTGCCCTCGGCCGAGGGCCGGGCCAAGCCGCCGTCCCCGCCCGCCCCGGGCGGCCCGGGGGCCCCGGCGCCCGGCGGCGACAGCGCCCCGGCGCCGTCCGCCCCGAAGGCCGGTAAGCCCAAGAAGAAGGGCCGGTCCAAGGTCGTCATGGCCGGGGGCCTGCTGTTCGTGATCGCGGGCGGGGCCTACGTGGCCGGTCTGGTGATGAACCACGCCGATGTGCCGAACGGCACCACCGTCCTCGGCGTCGACATCGGCGGCACCTCCAAGGAGGTCGCCGTCGACAAGCTGGACTCCGCGCTGGGCAAGCGCACCACCGCCCCGCTGACGGTGTCGGTCGACGGCCAGGAGAAGGAGATCAAGCCCTCCGTCGCGGGCCTGGCGCTCGACACCGAGGCCACGGTCCGGGATGTCGCGGGCCGGGACTACAACCCGGTCACCGTGATCGGCTCGCTCTTCGGCGGCACCCATGAGGCCGACCCGGCGGTCACCGTCGACGAGGAGAAGCTGCGGGACGCCCTGGAGCGGCTCGCGGGCGACTCCGGCACGGCCCGCGAGGGCGGCATCAGCTTCACCTCCGGCAAGGCCGTTCCGGTGTACGGCAAGGAGGGCAAGGGGCTGGACGTGGACAAGGCGGTCAAGGCCGTCTCGGACGGGTTCCGGATGCGCGCCGAGACCGGGCAGAACAAGGCCATCACCCTGCCGGTCACCATCAAGCGCCCCACGGTCAGCAAGGCCGAGGTGGACCGGAAGTTGAAGACCTTCGCCGAGCCCGCGATGTCGGGGCTGGTCACGGTCCAGACGGACGCCCAGCACTCGATCCCGTTCGGCCCGGACAAGTCGCTGCCGAAGATCCTCTCCATGCGGGTGGTCGACGGCAAGCTGGTGGAGCACTACGACCTGGCCGTCCTCAAGCAGCTCTACGGCAGCACCTTCGACGGCGTTCTGCTCGAGCGGGGCGACGGCT
Organism: Streptomyces yongxingensis; assembly: GCF_055597465.1. Taxonomy (NCBI): domain Bacteria; kingdom Bacillati; phylum Actinomycetota; class Actinomycetes; order Kitasatosporales; family Streptomycetaceae; genus Streptomyces; species Streptomyces yongxingensis. Next base: position 4,350,608 of record NZ_CM145717.1, on the reverse strand, counting down.
CCAAGAAGCCCGTCACCCCGGAGGACGTGGTGTCGGCGCTGCGCCAGGCGCTGCTCGGCAAGACGCCCAGCGAGCGCATCGGCATCGTCGGCAAGGACAACTGACCGGCCCGTCACACGCGGTCGGACGACGCGGCCCCCGCCCGGCACGGGTGGGGGCCGCGGTATGTCTGCCAGGTCAGCGTCCTTTCCTGGGCCGCGTCACGGCCCGACCCATGACATCTGTCATCTCCGGGTCACGACCGCTGACACTGCCGGGCACACCCCGCCCTCGGCCAGTCTTACGGCCATGACCGCAACGACCGCTGTTTCCCACCCCGGCACCGGGGCCGCCGCCACGGGTGCCCCGCCCGTGGTCCGCTTCGAGAAGGTGAACAAGACCTACGGCAGTGTGCGCGCCGTGACCGATCTCGATCTCACCCTGTACCCGGGGGAGACCGTCGCCCTGCTGGGCCCCAACGGCGCCGGTAAGTCCTCCAGCCTCGATCTGCTGCTCGGCCTGCGCCACCCCGACTCCGGCCGGGTGGAGGTCTTCGGCACCACCCCGCGCCAGGCCATCGTCCGCGGCCGGGTCGGCGCGATGCTCCAGAGCGGCTGTCTGATGGAGGAGGTGACGGTCCGCGAGCTGGTGGGGCTGGCCTGCGATCTGCACCCCAAGGGCCATCCGGTGGACGAGGTGCTGGAGCGGGCGGGGATCACCGAGATCGCCTCCCGCAAGGTGAACAAGCTCTCCGGCGGCCAGGAGCAGCGGGTGCGCTTCGCGTTCGCCACCGCCGGGGCCTCCGACCTGATCGTGCTGGACGAGCCCACCACCGGTATGGACGTCTCGTCCCGGCAGACCTTCTGGGGCGCGATGCGGGATCAGGCGAGGCAGGGCCGCACCATCCTGTTCGCCACCCACTACCTCGATGAGGCCGACGCCGTCGCCGACCGGGTGATCGTGCTGCACCGCGGCCGGGTGCTGGCCGACGGCTCGTCCGCCGAGATCAAGGCGATGGCCGGGGCCCGGCGGATCTCCTTCGAGCTGGACGGGCCGCCCGACGAGACGGCGCTGCGCGCCCTGCCCGCGCTGACCGGGATCGAGATTTCGGGGCGTACCGTACGGATACGGTCCGCCGACGCGGACGCGACCGTGCACGCGGTCTACGGGCTCGGGCTCTATCCGCACGGGCTCGAGGTCACCGGCCTCGGCCTGGAGCAGGCGTTCCTCGCCATCACCGACGCCGCGGCGGCAGTTGAGGAGTCCGCACGATGAAGGCGCTGGTCAAGCTGGAGATCGCGCGGACCCTGCGCAATCGCAAGTTCATGTTCTTCACGGTCGTCTACCCGTCCGTGCTCTTCCTGCTGATCGCGGGCAGCACCGACGCCGACGACCGCGTGCCCGGCACCCGGCTGTCGATGCCCCTCTACTACATGGTCGCGATGGCCTCCTTCGGGGCGCTGACCGCCGGGCTGATGGGCAACGGCGAGCGGATCGCCAAGGAGCGCGAGGGCGGCTGGACCCGGCAGCTGCGGCTCACCCCGCTGCCCGGCCGCGGCTATGTGGGGGCCAAGATCGCCGTGGGTGCGGTGGCCACCCTGCCGTCGATCGTGATCGTCTTCGTGGTGGCCGCCGTCGCCAAGGGCGTACGGCTGGACGCCGCCTGGGAGTGGCCCGCGCTGACCGCCGCGATCTGGGCGGGCTCCCTGGTCTTCGCGGCGCTCGGGGTGGCCATCGGCTATCTGGCGAGCGGGGACGCGGTACGGCCGCTGACGATGATCATCTACTTCGGTCTGTCGATCCTCGGTGGGCTGTGGATGCCCACCTCGTCGTATCCGCGGTGGCTGGAGAACATCGGCGACTATCTGCCCACCCACGCCTACACCGCGCTCGGCCAGGCGATCGAGCTGGGCGGCGCCCCGCACGCCAAGGACGTGGCGCTGCTCATCGGCTACCTCGCGGTCTTCGCGGGCGGCGCGGCATGGCTGTACCGCAAGGACACCCGTAAGGCATGAAGGGCACCGTAAGGCGTGAAGGATGCCGTAAGGCATGACCGGGGGCGCGAGGGCGTGGCCCGAGGCGTGATCCGAGGAGAGAAGAACCATGGCTGACCGGGCCGAGTGGACCGACGGCGATCCGGAGTGCCGCCCCGGCGGGCGCCGCCGGCTGACCTGGTGGGCCGACGCGATGGCGTACGACGAGGAGCACGACCGGGTGGTCTCCATCGGGCAGTCCCCCGAGAACCGCAGACAGGCCCTGGTCAAGCTGATGTGGATCGGGATCTGGATGGCCTATATGGGCGCGCCGGTGAGCGATCTGGCCGACGGCGACCACACCGCCCTGGGCACCGTGTGCGGCGGGCTCGGCCTGCTGGTCTTCGTCGCCGTCTATCTGATGCTGGTCTTCCGGCACACCGGGCGGGCGCTGAGCCGGGCCGCGGTCCTGGGGGCGCTGGGCATGATCTGCGCGCTCGCCGCCCTGCTCACCCTCACCATGGGCGACGACTGGCTGGTGCTCTCGGTCTATGTGTCCGTCGCCTTCGGGGCGGTGCTGCCGCTGCGGGTCTCGGGCTGGGCGATCCCGCTGAACACGGCGTTCATGGTGGCCATCGGGGTGCTGGTGCGCGGCTCGCACGGGCTGGTGTCCGCCCTGGTGATCCCCTCGCTGCTCGGCGGCTTCGCGATGAGCGGGGTGCGGCAGATGGTCCGCACCACCCGGGCGCTGCGCGCCGCCCGCGCCACCGTGGCCCAGCTCGCCGCCAACGAGGAGCGGCTGCGGCTCGCCCGCGATCTGCACGATCTGCTGGGCCACTCGCTCTCCCTGATCACGCTCAAGAGCGAGCTGGCGGGGCGGATGCTGCCCGACAAGCCCGAGCAGGCGGCGCGGCAGGTGGCCGATATCGAGCGGGTCAGCCGGCAGGCGCTGGTAGACGTCCGGGAGGCGGTCAGCGGCTTTCGCCGCCCCACCCTGGAGGCCGAGGTCGCCGGGGCCCGTACCGCCCTCGCCGCCGCGGGCGTCGCCGCCGATCTGAGCCGGGCCGGCATCCACCACCCCGACCTTCCGCCCGACCAGGAGGGGGCGCTGGCCTGGGCGCTGCGCGAGGCGGTCACCAATGTGGTGCGGCACAGCGGGGCGCGCCGCTGTGCGGTGACGCTCGACGAGACGGGCGACGAGCTGTGCCTGACCGTCACCGACGACGGCCGCGGCGCCACCGGCCCGCACGGCAACGGGCTCACCGGGCTGGCCGAGCGGCTCCAGCTCGCGGACGGCCGCCTGGAGACCGGCCCCGGCGAGCGCGGCGGCTTCACCCTCCGCGCCCTGGTCCCGCTCTCCCGCGGCGCCCGCGCGGAGCTGCCCTCGCAGGCCGCGCCGTAGGGAACTCGCAGGCCGCGCCGTAGGGAAGGCGGGCGGTCCGCAGGGAAGGCGGGCGGTCTGCGGGGAAGGCGGGCGGTCCGGCTGGTCCTGGCCGTCGCGGGAGCGGCTACGCTGCGGGGCGTGATCCGGGTACTGCTGGCCGAGGACCAGTCCATGGTGCGGGAGGCGCTGGCCGCGCTCCTCGGGCTCGACGACGAGATCGAGGTCGTCGCGCAGGTGGCCCGCGGCGACGAGGTCGTGGACGCCGCCCGGACCCATCGCCCCGATGTGGCGCTGCTGGACATCGAGATGCCCGGTCTGAGCGGGATCGAGGCCGCCGCCGCGCTGCACCGGGCCGAGCCCGGGATCCGGATCGTGATCCTGACCACCTTCGGCCGCCCCGGCTATCTGCGCCGCGCCATGGAGTCCGGCGCCGACGCCTTCCTGGTCAAGGACGCCCCGGCGGCGCAGCTCGCCGACGCGATACGGCGGGTGCTGCGCGGGGAGCGGGTGATCGACCCCACGCTGGCCGCCGCCGCGCTCGTGGACGGGGCCAGCCCGCTGACCGCTCGGGAGCGCGAGGTGCTGCGCGCCTCGGCGGACGGCTCGACCAACGCGGAGCTGGCCCGCGCCCTGAACCTGTCGCCGGGCACGGTCCGCAACTACCTCTCCACGGCCATCCAGAAGACCGCCGCCCGCAACCGCGCCGACGCCGTCCGCATCGCCCGCGACAAGGGTTGGCTGTAGTGACCGCGCCCTGAAGGGGCGCGGGGCTGTGTCGATGTGCGGCTCCGCCGCGTGGCCGGCCACGCAGCCGCCGCGGACGATCGACGGCAGGTCGGGGCGGGGACGGCGGAGCGCTCAGTTCAGCATCGCGCGGGCGGCGCGGGCCTGGCGGCGTATCGTCTCGGCGGCGTCGGGCTCCACCGCCGCCACGACCTCCGCGTAGTCCTCCAGCTCCTTGGCGCCGGTCAGGAACTCACCCCGCTCCACCAGGAGTTTCGCCCGCTCGTAGCGCAGCTCGGCCGGGTGGCTGGGCAGCAGCAGGGACAGCTCCAGCGCCCAGAGCCGGACATCGGTGCGCTCGGGGCGGGCGGACGCCCAGGCGCGGATGTTGTTGAGGATCCGCAGCACGATGTCCAGCGGCCCGGCCGGGGTCAGCATCGACGCCGAGAGCGGGGCGCCCGTGGCCCCCGACACCAGCGTCGCCGCGTCCTCGGCGGACAGCGGCCGCCCGCCGTCGAACGGATCGGCCAGCACATGGCCGCCGTAAGGATCGCCGAAGCCGACCACGAAGTGGCCCGGCAGCCCCACCCCGTACACCGGCGCGCCCGCCCGCCGCGCCACCTCCATCCACACCACGGACAGCAGGATGGGCAGCCCCCGGCGGCGCCGCAGCACCTGGTGGAGGAGCGAGGACTCCAGCCGCCGGTAGTCGGCCGGGCCGCCCCGGAAGCCATGGCGCTCACCGAGCAGGCGGGCCAGCGCGGCGGCCCAGTCCTCGGGGCCGCCGGGGGAGAAGGGGAGCTGACCGGCCAGCCGGTCCAGCTCGATCTGCGCTTCGTCGATTCCGGTCTCGTCCAGGCCGGGGTCGGCCTCCATGCCCACCAGCAGGCACAGCAGCGCCAGATCGGGGCGCTCTTCGCGGGCCGCGTCGGCGAACCAGCGGCGGCGGGAGACGTCGTTCATCCGTGGCATAGCCGCCTCGTACCCTGCTCAGCGCGGATCCTGCCCGGACGCGCGCCAGTGATGGTAGCTGTGATGGACGGTGAAGCCCATGCCCTCGTAGAGGGCGTGCGCCCCGCCATTGTCCGTCTCCACCTGGAGATACGCGGCCGAGGCGCCCTCGTCGAGCGCCGTGCGGGCCAGCGCCGTCATCACGGCCTTGGCCAGACCCTGGCGCCGCCGCTCCGGGGCGACCTCCACGGCGGTGAACCCGGCCCAGCGGCCGTCCACCACACAGCGCCCGATCGCGGCCGGGGCGCCGCCCCCTTCCGCCGCTATGGTCGCGAACCACACCGACGGGCCGCCCGACAGCACCGTCCGCGCCTCGGGCGAGGGCTCGCCGGACGACCGCTGGTAGCGGGCCAGCCAGGCGTCGTCGAGTCGGCGGGAGAGCGTCACCGCCGAGGTGTCGGCGTCCAGGTCCCCGATCGGGGCGAGCGCCGCGATCTCCACCAGCGAGGAGACCTCCCGTATCCAGCCGCGGCTCTCCAGCTCCGCGGCGAGCAGCTCCTGGGTGCCCTCGGCGCCCGTGCTGACCTGGATGTACGCGGGCAGCTCCCGCGCCGCGTACCATTCGGTCACCCGGCGCAGCGCCTCGTCGAGCCCCATCCCGGGGTCGCCGAGGGGCAGTACCGAATTGGCGCGCCGGGTGAAGCCGCCGGAGGCGCGCAGCGTCCACTCGCCCAGTGGCTCGCCGGTCACCGGCGGCCAGGCCCGGGCGGCGACCCGGTCCAGCTCGGGCGCGCTCGCGGCGGGGCCGCGGCGGCGGGCCGGAGCGGCGGGCACCACCTTCCCCGCCACCAGGGACGACTCGGCGATCCGCACCGGCTCACCGGTGCGCCGGGTGATGGAGAGCGTCCCCTCGGTCCACGATGTGAGAACCCCGACCACGTCGGTGAACGTGGCGCCGGGCTCACGATCTTCGGTCACAAGCCTGACCGAGACGCGTTTTCCCACGTCATCCGGGGTGATCCGGACTTCGAGACGTCCGCCAGTGGTGAAATCCACAGCTCTGTCAGCCCCTCATGTGCGCTCGGTGCCCAAGAACGGAGATACTAGGTGCGGGCATCGACGACGCCGCGCTCCCGCGCGATAGCAGCCCTAACGAGGAGGAACGACAGCGTGACCTACGTCATCGCGCAGCCTTGTGTCGACCTGAAGGACAAGGCGTGCATCGAGGAGTGCCCCGTCGACTGTATCTACGAGGGCCAGCGGTCCTTGTACATCCACCCGGACGAATGCGTCGACTGCGGGGCCTGTGAGCCGGTCTGTCCGGTCGAGGCGATCTTCTACGAGGACGACACTCCCGAGGAGTGGAAGGACTACTACAAGGCGAACGTCGAGTTCTTCGACGAGCTCGGTTCGCCCGGTGGCGCGAGCAAGCTCGGCCTGATCGAGCGGGACCACCCCTTCATCGCCGCGCTTCCGCCGCAGGAGCACGACGAGTAAACCCCTGCCCCGGCGCCATCGCCCGGAAGCAGTCGGCGGTCCCGTACGGCCTGTGGCCTGCGGGACCGGGCTGTTTCCCGGGCCTCCCCGGCGCTCCCGCGGTTTCCCGGGCCTTCCGGCGGATTTCCCGGCGCCCGCCCCGCCGGGGTTCCCCAGGGTTCCCCTGGAGTCCGCCGGGGTTCCCCTGGAGTCCGCCGGGTCCGCCGGGTCAGCCGGGTCCCCCGGGTCCCCTCGGCCCGGGCAGTTCCGAAGAAAGCGAGCCACCCCGTGCCACCCGTCTCCGCCCGCCTCCCGGTCTTCCCCTGGGACCGGCTCGAACCGTACAAGGCGACCGCCGCGGCCCACCCCGACGGCATCGTCGACCTCTCGGTGGGCACCCCCGTCGACCCGGTCCCCGAGCTGATCCGCGCGGCGCTCGCCGACGCCTCGGACAGCCCCGGCTATCCGACCGTCTGGGGCACGGCCGCGCTGCGTGACGCCCTCACCGGCTGGGTGGAGCGGCGGCTGGGCGCGGCCGGGGTGACCCACACCCAGGTGCTGCCGGTGGTCGGCTCCAAGGAACTGGTGGCCTCGCTGCCGACGCAGCTGGGCCTGGGCCCCGGCGACCGGGTCGCCTTCCCGCGGCTCGCCTACCCGACGTACGAGGTGGGCGCGCGGCTGGCGGGCGCCGAGCCCGTGCCGTACGACACGCAGACATTTGCGGCTGGCGCCGCGGGCACGGAGCTCGACCCGGCCGGGCTGAAGCTGCTGTGGCTCAACTCCCCGTCCAACCCCACCGGCCGGGTGCTGTCCAAGGACGAGCTGCGCACCGCGGTCGCCTGGGCCCGTGCCCACGGGGTGCTGGTGGTCAGCGACGAGTGCTATCTGGAGCTTGGCTGGGAGGCGGATCCGGTCTCCGTGCTCCACCCGGAGATCTCCGGCGGCTCCTTCGAGGGGCTGGTGGCGGTCCACTCGCTCTCCAAGCGGTCCAATCTGGCGGGCTACCGGGCGGCGTTCCTCGCCGGTGACGAGGCGGTGCTGGGTGAGCTGCTGAAGATCCGCAAGCACGGCGGGATGATGGTCCCCGCACCGGTGCAGGCGGCCACGGTCGCGGCGCTCGGCGACGACAAGCACGTGACGGAGCAGCGCGAGCGCTACGAGCGGCGCCGGGCCGCGCTGCGGTCGGCGCTGGAGGGCCACGGCTTCCGCATCGAGCACAGCGAGGCGTCGCTGTACCTGTGGGCGACGCGGGACGAGCCGTGCTGGGACACCGTGGGAGCCCTCGCCGAGCTGGGCATCCTGGTGGCCCCGGGCGAGTTCTACGGCGCGGCGGGGGAGCGCCACGTCCGGGTCGCGTTCACGGCGACCGACGAGCGCGTGGAAGCGGCGGTCCGCCGACTGGCGGGCTGAGGACCGGAGCCCGACTGGGGATGTCCGGCGGGTCGTGACGCCTGCGGCGGGCTGCTCCCCTACCCGCCCCTTCCCACAACTGGGGCGCAGCCCCAGACCCCGGTCCGGGGCTGCGTTCCGGGTTCCGGTCCGGGGTTGCGTTCCGGGTTCCGGTCTGGGGCTGTGTTCCGGGTTTCGGTCTGGGTTGGCGTTCCGGGTTTCGGTTGGGGGCTGTGCCTCGGGTTTCGGTCTGGGGTTGTGTTCCCGGTTCCGGTCCGGGGTTGCGTTCCGGGCTCCGGTCCGGGGCTGTGCCCCAGATTCCGGTCCGGAGCTGTGCCCCAGATCCCGGCCCGGGGCTGTGCCCCAGATCCCGGTCTAGGGTTGCGTCCCAGATCCCGGTCCGGGGCTGTGCCCCGGGCTCCGGACCGGAGGCTTCGTTCCTTCCCGCAGTAGCGATATGCGGCTCCGCTGCGTGGCGGGGCTCTGCCCTGGATCCCAGGGTCCAGGGGCGGAGCCCCGGACCGGGGGCTGGGGCGGAGCCCCAGTTTCGGGAAGGGGCGGGGAGGGGAACAGTCCGCCGGACACCCCGTAGCGGCCGATGGACCCGAAGGGGCCCGGGGAGTACGCGAACTCCCCGGGCCCCTGCGTACGTCCGGCGGACGATCAGCCGAGCAGCGGCAGGCCCTTGATCGGCAGGCCCTTGACCGGGAGGTCCGGGCCCTGCGGGGCGCTGGGCGCGGGGGCCTGCGGGGCGGCGGCCGGGGCGGCAGGTGCGGCAGCGGCGGGCCGCGCGGGCTTCACCGCCTTGCCCTTGCCCTTGGCGTGGGCGCCGCCCTTGCCCTTCCCGTGCCCGAGGGCCCGGCTCTCGCCCTTACCGGCGCCCTTACCGGCGGCCTTGGCGTGGGCGGCCCTGGCCGGGGTGCTCTTGGCGGACTTGTGGGCCTTGGCGGCCTTCACGCCCTTGGCAGGCTTGCCGGGCTGCGCGGGCTTCGCGGGCTGCGCGGGCTTGGCCGGGGTCACGTTCGCCGGGGCGGCCCGGCCCGGCAGGATCCCCTTGACGGTCCCGCCGGCCTTGCCGCTGACGTCACCCGCCGTGCTCCCGACCTGCTGCGAGGCGACGTCGGCGACCTCACCGACCGCGGCGGCGTCCAGTGAGGACAGCCCCAGGTTGGATGCCTGCGGCTGGGCCGGCTCCGCCGCACTCGCGGCGCCGGCGGCGCCGACGACGGGAGCCGCGCTCGCCGCGACCAGTAGCGCCGCGCGGGCGATCCGACGGGTGAGAGGGAGGGACATGGTGCTCCTTTGACGAGGGGACAATTGGCGTCTGCGTCCGGCGATTCGGACGCTGTGAATACCGCGTGAACCTCGCGAAGGTTGCGGTGCCCCAAGGCAAAGAGTTGGCAATGCGTCGCATTATCCGTTTCTGCGCGTAATACGCCCGGACCATTCCGCCGTGCGTGCCGCTCAATCCACCATCAGCCGCCCTGAACTGCGGTGATTCCATGCGCTATCGCATGGTGTCGATCCGTACTTCCGCCCCGGAAATCCCCTTGGCCGGACGCCAACCCGCCCCGGAATTCCGTGCGTTCCATTCGCGCTTGCCGTAAGAGACACGTTCGATGCGCAACTCGTCCGAGTGGGCCACCGCCCAGTGCGCGATCTCCCAGCCGCGCTGCCCGGCACGCCCCGGGGTCGCCGCCTTGGGCACCGGAACCAGCACCGTGTGCGGCGAGGGGGCGGCCTGCTGACCGCCGCCGTGCCCGGCCAGGGCCGGCCGCGCCTCCGTCTCGGCGCCGAACTCCCGCTTCAGCGCGGCCCGTACGCGCACCGGATCGCCCGCCTTGCCGTCGTCCGGCGGCCCCGGGCAGCTGAGGGCCGCCCCGGAGCGCCCGGTGAGGGCGCCGGTGAGCACCACCGCTTCGGTCTCGTGCTTCGCGTACGCCTGCGGGAAGCCGCTGCGCTGCACCCGCTGCGCCGCCACCGTCAGCGGCAGCCGCGAATAGCCGGGCATCCGCACCAGGTCGTCGTAGAACTTCCCGGCGGCGTAGACCGGATCGCGGATCTGCCGCACATTTCCCCAGCCCTGGGAGGGGCGCTGCTGGAACAGCCCCTGCGAATCCCGGTCGCCGTGGCGGATGTTGCGCAGCCCCGACTCCTGGAGGGCGGTGGCCAGCGCGATGGTGACGGCCCGCTCGGGCAGTCCGCGGGAGGCGGCCACGGCCTCGATCGTGGCGGCGTTCACGGTCTGTTCGGGGGAGAGCCGCACCTGGACGCCGCCTGCCCGTACGACACAGCGCGGCGGTCCCACACCGCCCGTCACCAGCTGCGCCGCCAGATATCCGGCCAGGCCCAGCAGTACGGCACAGGCGACCGCGGCCCGCAGCAGCCGGGCGCGGTGGGAGAAGACGGACAGGGGCACGGGCCACACGGTACTGGAGCCTCACGCGGCCTGTTTCCGGATCCCGGGTGCGGGGTGGGGAACGCCACGTTCGCGGGGGTGGCCGGGAGGCCGGGGCCGCCGGGCGCGCGGGCCGACCGGCTAGGGTCGCGGGTATGGCACACCCAGCACTCGACCTGTCCCTGGACGCGGCCCGGCTCACCGCCCGGCTCGTCGACTTCCCCTCGGTCAGCGGTGAGGAGAAGGCGCTCGCCGACGCCGTGGAGCAGGCCCTGCGGGCCCTGCCCCATCTGACCGTGGACCGGGACGGGGACGCCGTCGTGGCCCGGACGGACCTGGGCCGGGACGAGCGGGTCGTCCTGGCGGGCCATCTGGACACCGTGCCGATCGCCGACAACGTGCCCTCGCGCCTCGATGACGACGGGGTGCTGTGGGGCTGCGGCACCTCCGACATGAAGTCCGGTGTCGCCGTACAGCTGCGCATGGCCGCCACCGTGCCCGCGCCCAACCGCGACCTCACCTTCGTCTTCTACGACCACGAGGAGGTCGCCGCCGAGCTCAACGGGCTGGGGCGGCTGGCCAGGAACCACCCCGAGTGGCTGGCCGGCGACTTCGCCGTGCTGCTGGAGCCCACCGACGGCAAGGTCGAGGGCGGCTGCCAGGGCACGCTGCGGGTACGCGTGAGCACCCAGGGTCGGCGCGCCCACTCCGCGCGCAGCTGGCTCGGCGAGAACGCCATCCACAAGGCCGCGCCGATCCTGGACCGGCTGGCCGGTTACGTGCCCCGGCGGGCGGAGATCGACGGGCTCACCTACCGCGAGGGCCTCAACGCCGTAACGATCGAGGGCGGCCACGCGACCAATGTCATCCCCGACTTCTGCACGGTGACGGTGAACTTCCGCTTCGCCCCCGACCGCTCCGAGGACGAGGCGCTCGCCCACGTCCGCGAGGTCTTCACCGGCTTCGAGGTCGAGCTCACCGACAGCGCGCCCGGCGCCCTGCCCGGTCTCGGCCATCCGTCGGCCGCCGCCCTCGTGGCGACGCTCGGGGTGGAGGTGGCCCCCAAGGACGCCTGGACCGATGTGGCCCGCTTCTCGGCGCTCGGCGTGCCCGCCGTGAACTACGGACCCGGCGATCCGAAGCTGGCCCACACCCGCGAGGAGCACGTTCCGGTCGCCGCCGTCCTGGAGGCCGAGGAACGACTGCGGACCTGGCTGACCCACTAGTAGGGGGAGTCCGCCGCGTGGGGGCTCCACCCCAGACCCCGGGCCGGGGCTCCGCCCTCAGACCCCGGGCCGGGGCTCCGCCCTTCCCGCGGCATCGACATGCGGCTCCGCCGCAGTGGCTGGGCCCGGGGTCCAGGGGCGGAGGCCCCTGGTAACGGGAAGGGGCGGGGAGGGGGCAGCCCGCCGCAGGCGCCACGATCCGCCGCCCCCCGTAGCAGCGCCAGCAGACCGCTGAACCTGTGTGATCAGCGGTTCGGTGGGTGAGCGTGGCCCGGATTTCCGCTGTATGCCCCCCGAGGGGCCTACCCTGAAGCACAGATCTTTGACCAGATCTTGGTCTTGGCGAAGGGAGCACTCAGTGGGCAACGCCGAAGAAGAGCGAGCGCTGCGGGAGCAGCGTCTGGGCCCGGTCGTGCGCCGCCGCCATCAGATGCGACCCGAGACGACCGACCAGCGCCTCCTGGACACCCAGGGGGCCACCCACTGGGTGCACGAGGACCCGTTCCGGGTGATGCGCATCCAGTCGGAGTTCGTCGAGGGCTTCGGCACCCTGGCGGAGCTGGGCCGGGCGATCAGCGTGTTCGGCTCCGCCCGTACGCCCGAGGGGTCCCCGGAGTACGAGGCGGGGGTGCGGATCGGCCGGGCCCTCGCGGAGGCGGGCTTCGGGGTGATCACCGGCGGCGGCCCGGGGGCGATGGAGGCGGCCAACCGCGGTGCGACCGAGGCGGGCGGTGTCTCGGTCGGCCTGGGCATCGAGCTGCCGTACGAGCAGGGCCTGAACCCGTACGTCGACATCGGGGTCAACTTCCGCTACTTCTTCGTGCGAAAAACGATGTTCGTGAAGTACGCCCAGGGGTTCGTGGTGCTGCCCGGCGGGCTCGGCACGCTCGACGAGTGCTTCGAGGCGCTCACCCTCGTGCAGACCAAGAAGGTCACCCGCTTCCCGATCGTCCTCTTCGGCAGCGCCTACTGGAAGGGCCTGGTCGACTGGCTCACCAACACCCTCATCGCCGAGGGCAAGGCGTCCCCGCACGATCTGGACCTGTTCCACCTGACCGATGACATCGACGAGGTGATCGACCTGGTGACCAAGGAGTCCGGCCCCTGACCGCGCGTGTCTCCTCACGGTCCACTCAGGCCAGTCCCCGGCGGGCGACCGCCGGGGGCCGGTGTCCCGCGATGGACGACACCATGTCCAGCACCTGACGGGTCTCCGCCACCTCGTGCACTCGGTAGACCTGGGCGCCCAGCCAGGCCGATACGGCGGTCGTCGCGAGCGTGCCGATCAGCCGCTCCTTGACCGGCCGGTCCAGGCTCTCGCCGACGAAGTCCTTGTTGGACAGCGAGACCAGAACGGGCCAGCCGGTCTCCGCCAGCTCGCCCAGCCGGCGCGTGGCCTCCAGTGAGTGGCGGGTGTTCTTACCGAAGTCATGGCCCGGGTCGATCATGATCCCGTCGCGCCGCACCCCCAGCTCGACGGCGCGCTCCGCGAGCTCCAGGGTGACCCGCAGGATGTCCTCCACCACATCGTCATAGCCGATCCGGTGCGGGCGGGTGCGCGGCTGGGCCCCGCCCGCGTGGGTGCACACCAGCCCGGCGCCGTAGCGGGCGGCGACCTCGGCCAGCTTGGGGTCGACCCCGCCCCAGGCGTCGTTGAGCACATCCGCGCCGGCCGCGCAGACCGCCTCGCCGACCTCATGGCGCCAGGTGTCCACGCTGATCACCACGTCCGGATGGCGCCTGCGCACCTCGGCCACGAAGCCCACCGTGCGGCGCGCCTCCTCCTCGGCGCTCACCTCCTCGCCCGGACCGGCCTTGACGCCGCCGACGTCGATGATCGCGGCGCCGTCCGCGATCGCCTGCTCCACCCGGGCCAGGGCGGGCTCGTCCCGGAAGGTCGCCCCCTGGTCGTAGAAGGAATCCGGCGTCCGGTTCACGATCGCCATGATCACCCGGTCGTTCTCGCCGAACTCACGTCGTCCCAGCCGCAGCATCGAACTTCCCTCACGTCTTCTTCCAGGTTGCGGGCAGCGACGATAACTGTCCGAGGGGCATGGCACGATCGGGGCAGACAGTTATCGAGGCCGACGGACACAGACTCAACCATGCACCTGACGGGGAGACGATCACCGTGTTCTTGTTCTTGCTGATCGCGCTGGTCGTTGTGGTCGGCGGGGTCACGCTCGCCGTCGTCGGCGGTGGTGACGGCCCGCTCACCGACGCGCCCCCGGACCGGCTGGACGATCCGCTGCCCGCCGACCGGCCGCTGGCGCGCGCCGATGTGGAGTCGCTGCGGCTCCCCATGACGCTGCGGGGCTACCGGATGGCGGACGTCGACGATGTGCTGGGCCGCCTCGGTGCCGAGCTCGCCGAGCGCGACGCCCGGATCGCCGAGTTGGAGGCGGCGCTCGCCGGTCCGCGCCCGAAGCCCTTGTCGCCCTCCGGGCCCGGCCCCGATCCGCTGTCGGTCCCGGAGAGCGACCATGGCTTCGGGCCGAGCGGCCTCGAGGGCCCCGGCCCCGAGCGGCGCGGCTTCGAGGACGGCGGCTTCGAGGGCAGGGGCTTCGACGGGGTCGGCTTCGACGGAAACGGCTTCGAGGGCCGCGGTTACGAAGGGCATGGCGCATGAGCGAGCAGGGTGTGGTCGAGGGGCCGGACGGTCTGCCGCGCTGTCCGTGGGGCCTGGAGAGCGAGTCCATGGCCGACTACCGCGTCTACCACGACACGGAGTGGGGCCGTCCGGTCCACGGCGATGACGCGCTCTACGAGCGGATCTCCCTGGAGGCGTTCCAGTCCGGGCTGTCCTGGCTGACGATCCTGCGCCGCCGGGAGGGGTTCCGGGCGGCCTTCGCCGACTTCTCGATCAAGAAGGTCGCGGAGTTCACCGAGGCCGACGAGGAGCGGCTGCTCGCCGACCCCGGCATCATCCGCAACCGCGCCAAGATCGCCGCCACGATCGCCAACGCCCGTGCCGCGGCGGCGCTGGCGCCCGGTGAGCTGAGCGAGCTGATCTGGTCCCACGCCCCGGCGCCCGACGGCCGTCCGGTCCCGCGGACCTTCGCCGATGTCCCCGCGATCACCCCGGAGTCCACGGCCCTCAGCCGCGCGCTCAAGAAGCACGGCTTCCGCTTCGTCGGCCCCACCACGGCCTACGCGCTGATGCAGGCATGCGGCCTGGTCAACGACCATCTGGCCGACTGCCACGTCCGCGACGCGGTCTGAGCGCCCCGGCCGCCCCGGCTGGCCGCCGGCGGTCGGCGGCCGCCAGTCGGGCCGGTCCGCTCAGCGGCCGGTGAACCTCGGCTTCTCCTTGTTCATGAACGCGTTCACCGCGATGGCGTGGTCGTCCGAGGCCCCCGCGCGGCGCTGCAGCTCGTCCTCCATGGCCAGGGCCTCGGTGAGGGTGTGGCCCGCGGCGAAGGCCAGGGACTCCTTGATCGCCGCATAGGCCGCGGTGGGGCCCTCGGCCAGCCGCCGGGCGACCGCCGCCGCCTCGGAGGCCAGCTCGTCGGCCGGGACCACCCGGTGGGCGATGCCCAGGCCGAGCGCCTCCTGGGCGTCGATGGTGCGCGGGAAGAGCAGCAGATCCGCCGCCCGGCCGTAGCCGATCAGCCGCTGAAGGGTCCAGGAGACGCCCGAGTCGGCGGTCAGCGCGACCCCGGCGAAGGAGGTGTTGAAGGAGGCGGTGTCGGCGACGATCCGGTAGTCGGCGGCGAAGGCGAAGCCCGCTCCGGCGCCCGCCGCGACGCCGTTGACCGCGGCGACCACCGGCTTCGGCATCCCGGCGATCGCGGTGACGATCGGGTTGTAGTGCAGCGCCACCGTGCTCATGGTCGAGCCCTCGCCGCCGCCGTCGCGGTCGGCGGCCAGCAGGCCAATGTGCTCCTTGAGGTCCTGGCCGACGCAGAAGGCGCGCGGCCCGGAGCCGGTGAGCAGCACGGCCCGTGCCGCCGGGCTCTCCGCGGCCTCCAACAGCGCGTCGCGCAGCGCCTCCTTGGTGTCGGTGTTCAGGGCGTTCATCGCGTCGGGACGATTCAGCGTGATCGTCGCGAGACCCTCGGTGAGGTCGTAGAGCACGGTGTCGGCCATGGCGGTCCTCCGGCGGTGGGGCGAGGCGGGTGGGCGGCTCGGGCTGCGGCCGCACCGGCGGGCCCGGGAGGGGTCCGCCGCGGCGGTCAGCGCACAGCATGCCGGAGATCATGACTGACCGACATGTGACCTGCGTCAAAGAGCCGACCCTTCGTTCGGTGACGGCGGGCGTACGCTACCGCGATCCCCTCCCCGAATTGGGTGGTTTTGGGGGAGCGCCTCGCACAGGCGTTGCCGACCGATGTTGGTCATCGGGTCGTGCCATGCGGGATAATGACGGGGAAGCAACGTGTTCGATGCCGGTGACACCTGGGTTGTCGGCTGCGATGAGCTGGTTTCAGGAAGGGGAACGAGCATGGCGGCCATGAAGCCGCGGACGGGCGACGGCCCGCTCGAGGTGACCAAGGAGGGGCGGGGCATCGTCATGCGCGTTCCGCTCGAAGGCGGCGGTCGGCTCGTCGTCGAGCTGACACCGGACGAGGCCGACGCCCTCGGCGATGCCCTGAAGAAGGTTGTCGGCTGACGGCTTGCGGCCCACCATCACCCGCGCGCTGCCCCGGCGGCCGGTACGTCAGGTACCGACCGCCGGGGCAGCGCTTGTACGGGGTTCCGCCGGAGGCGGAGGACGGTTGTTCCCGGCCGCTCCCGACTGTTCCGACCGTTCCCGACCGTTCCCGACCGTGAGATTTCAGCCCCGTCCGACCGCCAGGATCCAGCCCCGTCCGACCGTGAGATTCAGCCCCGCTTGACCGCGCAGAGCAGGCCGTCGCCGACCGGCAGCAGGGACGACTGGAGCACGGTGGACTCCCGTACGGTCCGCAGCAGCTCGCGCACCCGCAGCACCTCCGTGGGCTGGGCCGCGGAGTCCACGGTCCGCCCGTTGGTGAAGACCCCCTCGAAGCAGACCAGCCCGCCGGGCCGCAGCAGCCGCAACGATTCGGCGAGGTAGTCCAGGCACTCCAGCCGGTCGCCGTCGCAGAAGACCAGGTCGTATCCGCCGTCGGCCAGCCGGGGCAGGACGTCGAGGGCGCGGCCGGGGATGAAGCGCGCCCGGTTCCCGGTGAAACCGGCCGCGCGGAACGCCTGCCGGGCGAACTGCTGCATCTCCGGTTCGGTGTCCACGGTGGTCAGCACGCCGTCCGGGCGCATTCCGCGCAGCAGATGGATTCCGGAGACGCCCGTCCCGGTGCCGATCTCGGCGACGACCTTGGCATCGGCGGTGGCAGCGAGCAGCCGCAGCGCGGCGCCGGTGCCCGCCGACACCGAGCGCAGCCCTGCTTCCCGGGCCCGGTCGCGGGCCCAGTGAAGGGCTTCGTCCTCGGCGACGAACGCGTCGGCGAACGCCCAGCTCGTCTGCCGGTTGCCGGTAATGACCCTCTCCTGTCCCCGTAGTTGGCGCAACGGTGACTGTATCCGCTGCGCACGGGAACCCGCAGATGGGACCAGGCGTTGTAGAAGCCGGGGGGACCGTATGGATCACGACCAAATGCAGGTCAAAAATGCTTATCCGGAGCTAACGGGCGAGGTGGATATGGTAGGGGCTCTACTGGACACCACCAGAGCCGACAGGGGAGGTGCGGCTGCGGCCGGTGACCGGAGAGTGCTGAGGCGCTTTCGCAGGTCAGCGGGCGAGCCGAAATCCGTGACCAACACCGCTGACCGTTCTCACCCCCGTAGCCCGAAGGGCACGGGAGGTGCGCCCCGCGCCGAGTCCGCCACCACCGCGACCTTCGCCACGGACGCGGACGCGGCGTGGACGCCTCCCACCTGGGAGGAGATCGTCAGCACTCACAGCGCACGGGTCTACCGCCTCGCCTATCGGCTCACCGGTAACCAGCACGACGCCGAGGATCTCACCCAGGAAGTGTTCGTCCGCGTCTTCCGCTCGCTGTCGACGTACACCCCGGGCACCTTCGAGGGCTGGCTGCACCGCATCACCACCAATCTCTTCCTCGACATGGTCCGCCGCCGGCAGCGCATCCGCTTCGACGCGCTCGGCGAGGACGCGGCGGAGCGGCTCCCCAGCCGCGAGCCCTCTCCCCAGCAGCACTTCAACGACACCCACTTCGACGCGGATGTGCAGCAGGCGCTGGACACCCTCGCCCCGGAGTTCCGCGCCGCCGTGGTGCTCTGTGACATCGAGGGGCTGTCGTACGAGGAGATCGCGGCCACCCTGGGCGTCAAGCTGGGCACCGTGCGCAGCCGCATCCACCGCGGCCGCTCGCATCTGCGCAAGGCGCTGCAGCACCGCGCCCCCGCGGCGCGGACCGGGCAGCAGCATGAGGTCGCCGCGGTGGCGCCGCGTGTCACGGCCCCCCGGCTGAGCGGGGAGGTCGGAATCGCGTGACCCGATCAGGCGGTCCGTCCCCCGCCGAGCAGCATCTCGGCGACCGCCTTGCGGCTCTGGTCGACGGTGAGCTGGGGCATGACGCGCGGGAGCGCGTCCTCGCCCATCTCGCCACCTGCTGCAAGTGCAAGGCGGAGGCTGATGCTCAGCGTCGGCTGAAAAACGTGTTCGCCCAGACGGCGCCCCCGGCACCGTCGGAGGGCTTTCTGGCCCGTCTCCAGGGCCTGCCGGCCGCGGGCGGCGAGGACGGTACGGGTGGCTCCCCCTTCGGGGGCTCGGGCGTCTTCGGCCCCCGCGATCTGCGCGGCGGGTCGCGGGACGTGCGCGAGCTGCGCGATGTCCGGGAGCCGGAGGAGAGACGGGAGCGGGCGTTCGCCTTCGTGCCCGCGGTGCCCCCGGGCACCGCGATCGCACCGGCGGCGTCGGCCCGTGCCTCGCGTCAGCGCGGCTTCCGGATCCATGAGGTCGAGCGCCCCGCCCCGCGCCGCAGGTTCGCCTTCGCGGCGGCCGGAGCGGTCTCGCTGGCGGCCTTCGCGCTCGGCGCTGCCCTGCCGCTGGACGCGGCCGTCGACCCCCCGGGGAATTCGGCCGACGGCGCCGACACCGCGGTCTCCCCGGTGGGCGCCGACACCGCCGTGAACGCGGGCGTGCGGGAGCGCACCCGCCAGGAGGTGGGTCTGTTGGCCACCACGGACGCCGGCACGGGCGCCCCGTCCCCGACGGCCACCCCGTACCCACCGTCCCTGCGCCAGCCCGTCGGGGCGGCGCTGAATCCGCTGATACAGCCGATTCTGTCGGTCACGGAGCTGCTGCGGACGTCGAACTCCACGCCCCCGGCCCCCCGGCCGACCCAGCTGGAGGTCCCGTCCGGCCCCGCGTCGGCCGGCTCGCCGTACCTCGGGGTCAGCGCGCCCCCGAAGTAGCGCGGAAGCAGTACGACGGCGATCGCGGCGCCCCGTTTCCGGTCGCCCGCGTCTTTGCCGATCATGACAAGGTCTTTTCGTCCGCCCTGCGCAAGCGCCGACGGACCTGATTGAATCGCCTCCGGGCAGCGCAACCCGGAGGCGGCCAGGTATGCCCGGGACGGTGCAATGCTCTGGCCCGGGTGCTTGGGTCTTCCGGCCGGGGGCACCTCCCAGCGGTAGCTGGGGGCGAGCAGAAGGGGCGCGTCGCTGTCGAAAGGGAGAGCGCGCAGGGAGCGAGGAACGAGCGACCGAGCACGGTCGACCGTCGGCAGGGGGCACCTCCCAGCGGTAGCTGGGGGAGGCTGAAGCGCCCCGGAGGCGAACCGAGCCCTAGAAAAAGGGAGATCATGGACGAGCCGATGGCCAAGGCACCTGGGCCCGAGCCGAAGCCGAAGTGGTGGAGCCGCCCGGCCGTCGCGCGACCCGGCGACCGGCCGAACGACGCGGCGGAGGGCGCCGAGGAGCGTACGGAGCCGGCCGCCGCGCAGGTGGCGCCGGAGCCGGTGGACGCCCCTGCGGAGGGCCCGGGGCCCGAGGAGCGGGCGCCCCGGCCGTTGCATGAGCCCGACCCGTACAGCACCCCGCCCTACGGCGACCCCGGGCCCTGGGCCCCGGCCCCGCCCGTTCAGCATCCGGTGGCGACCCCAGCGCAGGGCACGCATGTCCCGCCCGGGATGGCCCAGACGCCGCCCCAGGCGCCCGGGATGACCCCGCCCCACGGCACGGCCGTGGGGCCCGCCGCGGGGCCCGTACCGGGCCAGGGCGCGCCCCCGCCCCTGCCGCGGCACCCCGGGATGACCCCGCCGCACGGCACACAGCTGCCCCCGGGCCCCGGAGAGCCTCACCAGAGCCACCAGGGCGCCCCCATGGCGCAGCCCGCCCAGAGCGCCCAGTGGGGCGGCTACGACCCCTGGACCGTGGTCCCGCCGCCCGCCGAGCGCGAGCGGAAGACCGTCTCCCGCCGCGGCGCCTGGATCGCCGTGCTGCTGATCGCCCTGGTCGCGGGGTGCCTCGGCGGCGGTATCGGCGCCTACGCGGAGCGGGACCGCGCCTCCGGGGGCGTCGATGTGAAGCTGCCGCAGGCACCGGTCGAGAAGGAGGCCAGGTCCCCGGGCAGCGTCGCCGGGATCGCCGCCAGCTCGCTGCCCGGCGTGGTGACCATCCATGTGCGCGGCAGCGCGGAGGAGGGCACCGGTACGGGCTTCGTCCTCGACAAGCAGGGCCACATCCTCACCAACAACCACGTCGTCCAGCCCGCCGGCACGGACGGCGACATATCGGTGACCTTCAACAGCGGCCAGGACGCCAAGGCCGAGGTGATCGGCCGCGACACCGGGTACGACCTCGCGGTGATCAAGGTCGACGGCGTCTCCGGGCTCACCCCGCTGCCGCTGGGCAACTCCGACTCCGTGCGCGTCGGCGATCCCGTCGTGGCCATCGGCGCCCCCTTCGACCTGGCGGGCACGGTCACCTCCGGGATCATCAGCGCCAAGGAGCGCCCCATCACCGCGGGCGGCGAGAAGGAGGACGGCAGCGACGTCAGCTATGTCGACGCGCTGCAGACCGACGCCCCGATCAACCCGGGCAACTCCGGCGGCCCCCTGGTCGACCGCAAGGCGCGGGTCATCGGGATCAACAGCGCGATCCGGGCCGCCGACGAAGGCTCGGGCCTCGGCGGCGGTCAGGGCGGCAGCATCGGCCTGGGCTTCGCCATCCCGATCAACCAGGGCAAGCGGGTCGCCGAGGAGCTGATCAACACCGGGAAGGCCACCCATCCGGTCATCGGCGTCACCCTCGACATGGGCTACACGGGCGACGGCGCCCGGGTGAACACCAAGGGTGCGGGCGGCGGCGCGCCGGTCACCGCGGGCGGCCCCGGCGACAAGGCGGGGATCGAGCCCGGTGACGTGATCACGGAGGTGGACGGCGTCCAGGTGCACAGCGGCCAGGAGCTGATCGTGAAGATCCGCAGCCACCGGCCCGGGGACCGGCTCGAGCTCACCGTCAGGCGCGACGGCAAGGAGCGCGCCGCGGAGCTGACCCTGGGCTCGGCGAGCAGCGGCTGACGCCCGTTGTTGGCCCGGCCGTCTCCCGCGCCGCCCCCACCGCCAGGTACGGTATTGAGTGGCCCAGGCCGGGGCCCAGACGTCTTGAGGAGCTGCAAGGTGTTGGACATAGGACCTCTCGAGCTTGTCGCGCTCGTTGTCCTTGCGGTGCTCGTCTTCGGCCCGGACAAGCTCCCGAAGGTGATTCGGGACGTGACGCAGTTCATCCGGAAGATCCGGGAGTTCTCCGACAGCGCCAAGGAGGACATCCGCTCCGAGCTGGGGCCGGAGTTCAAGGACTTCGAGTTCGAGGACCTCAACCCCAAGACCTTCGTGCGCAAGCACGTGCTGGACTCCGATGAGCTCGGCCTGAAGGAGATCCGGAACGGCTTCGACCTCCGCAAGGAGATGGCGGAGGTCGCCGACGCGGTGCACGGCCGGGAGAGTGATCCGCAGCAGGGCTCTTCAGGGGCTTCCGGCACCACCCCGCTGTCCCTGTCCAAGGACGACTCCAGCACGCCTGACCTGCTGCGCAAGCGCGAGGAGCCGAGGCGCGAGGAGCGACCGCCTTTCGACTCCGACGCCACTTGATCCCCCCGTATGCCCGGCCTGGTTGACCCGTATGGCTATCCTCCCTTTGTCCGGGGTGAGGGTCGCCCGAGGGGGGCGGGCCGCCCACGACGCAGGGCACACGAGGAGGCCGCGCGCACATGGAGACCACGGGTCGGCTAGGGGAACGAGGGGTGGCAGCGGCCGCGCAGGGGATGCCCGCCGACGCCCGGCGGAGCGTCGACGGCTATCTGATGGCCGCCTTCCCCTGGTACGGGCTTGACGAGGCGTTCACCGGCCCCCGCTGGCTGCTGCAGGTGGGTGCGGCCGCGGACGGCATCGTCGAGTACGGCTCGACCGGCCATGGCGAGGAGCCGTCCCTGAAGGTCGAGACCGATATGGACCAGCAGCGCTTCACGGTGGTCGTGACCGTCGCCAGCCGCCCGGGGCGGGACAGCGCCGACGGCACCGGCAAGCTGGAGGCCACCTCGGTCTCCTCGGCCGCCTGGCTGGCCGGTTCCGGTCTGTTGTCGTGCACCTGGCCGACCCGGATGGAGCGGGCGCTGCGCCAGGACTGGCTGGACCAGCAGACCGCGATCGCCTGGGAGCTGGCGGACGACCTGGAGGGCGAGAGCTGGTCGCAGCTGTCGCTCCCGGTGGACGGGGTGCCGACCGACTTCCACTACCGCGAGTCGGAGTACGGCTGGGTGCTGGCCGGTACGGCGAACGAGGACGTGCACATCGGGGCGTACGGGCGCGGGATGAGCGCCTACGGCCTGGGCTTCGCCGTCGTGAAGGACATCGCCCGCTACGACGGGTAGGGCCGTACCCGGCCGAGGGGTGGTTTCCCGGGGAAACCGCCCCTCGGCCATGGGCCGTGGCCGAGCGCGCTCGCTCAGAACTTGTTGCGCGGGGTGACGCCCAGCGACATGCCCGCGAGGCCGCGCTGACGGCCGCCGATCTTGCCCGCGATCGCCTTGAGCGCGCTGCCCGCCGGGGAGTCGGGGTCGGTCAGCACGACCGGCTTGCCCTCGTCGCCACCCTCGCGCAGCCGTACGTCGATCGGGATGGAGCCCAGCACCGGCACCGTCGTACCGGTGGTCCGGCTGAGCCCGTCGGCGACCACCTGGCCACCGCCGGTGCCGAAGACGTCGACCATCTCGTCGCAGTGCGGGCAGGGCAGCCCGGACATGTTCTCCACCACGCCGACGATCTTCTGATGGGTCTGGACGGCGATCGCGCCGGCCCGCTCGGCGACCTCGGCGGCGGCCTGCTGCGGCGTGGTCACCACCAGGATCTCGGCGTTGGGCACCAACTGGGCGACGGAGATCGCGATGTCGCCGGTGCCCGGGGGGAGGTCGAGCAGCAGCACATCGAGGTCGCCCCAGTAGACATCGGCCAGGAACTGCTGGAGCGCGCGGTGCAGCATCGGCCCGCGCCAGACCACCGGGGCGTTCCCGGGGGTGAACATCCCGATCGAGATCACCTTCACACCGTTCGCCGACGGCGGCATGATCATGTTCTCGACCTGGGTGGGCCGTCCGTCGGCGCCCAGCATGCGCGGCACCGAGTGGCCGTAGATGTCGGCGTCCACCACGCCGACCTTCAGCCCGTCCGCGGCCATCGCGGCGGCCAGGTTGACCGTCACCGAGGACTTGCCGACCCCGCCCTTGCCGGAGGCCACCGCGTACACCCGGGTCAGCGAGCCGGGCTTGGCGAAGGGAACCTCGCGCTCGGCCTGGCCGCCGCGCAGCGAGGCGGCCAGCTCACGCCGCTGCTCGTCGCTCATCACCTCGAGGTCGACCGTGACTCCGGTCACCCCCTCGACCTCGGCGACCGCCGTCCGCACGTTGCTGGTGATCGTCTCCCGCATCGGACAGCCGGAGACCGTGAGGTAGACCACCACGGCGACCGAGCCATCCGCCGCGATCTCGACGGATTTGACCATGCCGAGTTCGGTGATCGGCTTGTGGATCTCCGGGTCGTTGACCGTCGCGAGCGCGGCGCGCACCGCGTCTTCGCTCGGCGCTGGGAGGGTGTCGGTAGCCATACGGAGATGGTACGGCGCCGGGGGCGGGGCGCGGACGGCCGTCAGCGGTCGCGTTCCTCACTCGGCCGGGGTTCGCCGGGGCCGCCCGGCCGCGGGGCGCTCCGGCCGCCGTCCGGCCCCTGGCGCAGGTCCGCCAGCTGGTCGCGGAGCCAGTCGCGGGTGGCGACCTCGCCCAGGCCCGTGCGCAGCGCCGCGATCTCCCTGGTGAGGAACTCGGTGTCGGCGATGGACCGTTCGTTCTGCTTGCGGTCCTGTTCGAGATTGACCCGGTCCCGGTCGGCCTGCCGGTACTGGGCCAGCAGGATCAGCGGGGCGGAGTACGACGCCTGGAGCGAGAGCATCAGCGTCAGGAAGATGAACGGGAACGGGTCGAACCGCAGCCGCGGCGGCGCCAGGGTGTTCCAGAGCAGCCATAAGGCCACGAAGACCGTCATCCAGGCGATGAACCGCCCGGTGCCCAGGAAGCGCGCGATCCGCTCCGACGCCTTGCCGAACGCCTCGGGGTCCCAGCGCGGCAGCGGGCTGCGGCGCCGCTCCTTGGGCCGGTCCAGACGGCCGCGCTCACCGTCCATCGGCGGCCTCCGGCAGGGCCATCCCGGCGTGCAGCTCGCGCTCCCGCCAGTCGGACGGCAGCAGATGGTCCAGGACGTCGTCGACCGTCACCGCGCCGAGCAGCGAGCCGGTCTCGTCCACGACGGGCGCCGCCAGCAGGTTGTAGGTGGCCAGATGGCCGGCGACGACGGGCAGCGGGGTGTCCGGCGGCAGCGTCGGCAGATCGCTGTCGACGGCCGCGCCGACGAGGGTGAACGGCGGGTCGCGCAGCAGCCGTTGGAAGTGGATGATGCCCAGATAGCGGCCGGTGGGCGTCTGGTCGGGCGGGCGGCAGACGTAGACCTGGGCGGCGAGCGCGGGGGTCAGATCCTGGTCGCGCACCCGGGCGAGCGCGTCCGCGACGGTGGCGTCCGGGCGCAGCACGATCGGCTCGGTCGTCATCAGACCGCCCGCCGACCCCTCCTCGTACGACATCAGCCGCCGCATGTCCGCCGCGTCCCGGGGGCGCATCAGGGCCAGCAGCCGCTCCTTGTCGGGCTCGGGGAGCTCGGAGAGCAGATCGGCCGCGTCATCGGGGTCCATGGCCTCCAGGACGTCCGCCGCGCGCTCCTCCTTGAGCTTGCCGAGGATCTCCACCTGGTCGTCGTCGGGCAGCTCCTCCAGGACGTCCGCGAGCCGCTCGTCGTCCAGGGCGGCCGCCACCTCGCCCCGGCGC
Organism: Streptomyces yongxingensis; assembly: GCF_055597465.1. Lineage (NCBI taxonomy): Bacteria > Bacillati > Actinomycetota > Actinomycetes > Kitasatosporales > Streptomycetaceae > Streptomyces > Streptomyces yongxingensis. The sequence continues at coordinate 4,325,797 of NZ_CM145717.1, read as the reverse complement.
TTGGCGGACAGGTGGTGCAGCACGTTGGCCAGGTCGGCGGGGCGCAACTGCTCGAAAGTGGCCAGCAGGTTCTCCGCGCCCTGCCCCTGCTCCTCCAGCGAGAAGCCGGTGACCGCCGACCAGTCCACGGTCAGCGCCTCGCCGCGGCGGCGCAGCGCGCGGGTCCTGCCGCGGCGGACGAAGACCTTGTCGACCTCCCAGTCCCGGCGGGCGGGAAGCTGGCTCATCGACACGTCCAGGACCGTCACCGGGTCGCCGGTCTCGACCAGCCGCACCGTGCGGTCGAGCAGTTCGCCGAGGACGAGGGTCTCGGTGGGGCGCTGTTCGAAGCGGCGCATGTTGAGCACGCCCGTGGTGATGACCTGGCCGGACTCCACACCGGTCACCCGGGTCATGGGCAGGAAGATCCGGCGGCGGCCGACCACCTCGACCACCAGGCCGAGCACCCGCGGCGGGCGGCCGGCCAGCCGCAGCATCGCCACGACATCGCGCACCCGCCCCACCTGGTCGCCGTTCGGGTCGAAGACGGCGACGCCCGCGAGATGCGAGACGAAGACCCGGGGGGCGCCTGCCGGCATGCCCTGCCTCCCCTCGTATCTGGGGCTACCTTGTCAGGCTTCGTGGCCGTTCAAGGCAATAATCCGCTCTTCACCGGGTTCAGGCTAACGTGCCCGCACCTGCCCTGCCGCCGGGCGAGGGTGCCACGGCACCCTGCGGACACGGCGGGACGGCACCGGTACGCTGCCCTACTGCACCGGCATCAGGAGGCAGAGCGGACGTGCGCACCCGGAACAGGGCGGTCGTTGCGGCGATGTGCGCGGGGTTGGCCGCCACGCTCGCCGCGTGTGGCGGCGGCGGGGAGAAGGACCCCGACGCGGGGACGAACGGCGTGGGAAAGCTCCCCGCCACGAAGATCGAGAGCAAGGCCCGTCAGGCGGCCGGCAGCGCGAATGCGGTGCGGCTCTCCGGCAATCTCGTCACCAGGGGAGCCACCTACAAGCTGAACATGCGGCTCAACGCCGACGGCGGCACGGGCCAGGTCTCCACCAAGGGCTCCAGCTTCGAGTTGCTGCGCGTCGGCAAGGAGCTCTACCTCAAGGCCGACGCGGGCTTCTGGTCGCACGACGGCGAGAGTGACGGCGGCGGCGCGGGCGACGCGGCGGGCAAGCTGGACAACAAGTATGTGAAGGTCCCCTCCGGCGACCCCTCCTACCAGCGGCTCAGCGGTTTCACCGATATGAAGCTGCTGCTCGACGGGTTGCTCGGACTGCACGGCAAGATCGCCACGGGCGACCGCGGGCAGGTGGACGGCGTGCGGACGATCACCATCAGCGCCGGTAAGGCCGGTGAGGGCGGCTCGCTCGACGTCTCCCTGGAGGGTCGGCCGTATCCGCTGCGGCTGCAGCGGGCGGGCGGCGCGGGGGTGATCCGGCTCGCGGACTGGAACAAGGGCTTCAAGCTCACCGCCCCGGAGAAGGGCCATGTGCTCGACTACGGGCAGCAGATCCCGGAGACGCCGTAGGCGCGGGTGCGCCGGTAAGGCTCCAAGGACGCGTCCTCACGGTCGCCGGAAAGGACGTGTCCTTGCGGTCGCCGGAGAGGACGTGTCCTTACGGTCGCCGGAAAGCCAGGGCGCGTCCTTTTGCGGTCGCCGACCGGCTAGGACGCGTCCTTACGGGCGTCACGCGCCCGCTTCTTGCGGCGGGCCAGCAGCTTGGGGAGCGCCGCCGGGATCGGGCGGCGGGTGGTCGCGGGGGACGGCAGAGGAGCCGCCGCCAGGGATCCGGTGGGGTGTTCGGCGAGCGCCCCGGGCGCGGGCTCCAGCCGCAGCACCCGGCACTCGCGCGCCCAGCGCTCGGCGATGTGGTCGGCGTCCGCCGCGTTCAGCCGCTTGCCCTTGAGCTCGTCGACCGCCGCGGTCCACGCCTCGCCGCCCGGGGTCAGCTCGACCACCCGCGCGGGCCAGCTCACCAGGCGCCCGCCCTTGTCCTTGCTGCGCACGGTCACGGTGGCGCCGCCGCCGTCGGCCAGTCCGAGGTCCTTGAGGGGCTGCTCGTCGGGCCCGTCCCCGACGAGGCAGACCGCGCCCTCGTGCCAGACGTGCCACAGGGCGCGCGGGGCACCCTCGGTGCCCTGGACCCAGATGAGGGCGGACTTCTTGGCCGCCTCCTCGACAAGGGCACGGTCCATCGGCGTCTGCGTCATGCCGACAGCCTAGGCCAGTCCCACTCCCGTCCCAGCCCGTGAAATGTCAGTTCCGTCGTAGGGCAACGCGCCTTACCCTGGCCGCGTGCCCACCGCCCGTGCCGCCCGCGCCTCAGCCGCCACGGCCACCTCCACCGCACCCGGTGACGGTGGCCGCTTCCACAGCCGTCCCGTGGACATCGCGCTCCTTACGGTCGCCATCGCCGGGGTCTCGCTCTCCGCGCCGCTGGCCGCCGCGACGGTGGCGCCCGCGCTCGCCATCGCCTTCTGGCGCAACGCCATGGCGGTGGGCGCGCTCACCCCGCTCGCCCTGTGGCGCCACCGCGGCGAGCTGCGCGGGATGGGCCGCCGGACGGCGCTGCTGTCGGCCGGGGCGGGGGCGCTGCTCGCGGTGCACTTCGGGGCCTGGCTGCCGAGCCTCCACATGACCTCCGTGGCCTCCTCGACCGCGCTGGTGACCACGACCCCCATCTGGACGGCGCTGCTGCTGCGGCTGCGCGGCCACCGCCCGCCCACGCTCGCCTGGCTGGGCACGGGGCTGGCGATCCTCGGTGTGGTGATCCTCACCGGGGTCGACCTGTCCGCCTCGCCGCGCGCCCTGCTGGGCGACGCGCTCGCGCTGCTGGGCGGGATGGCGGCGGCCGGGTACGTGCTGCTCGGGGCGGAGGTGCGCCGCTCGGTGAGCACCACCGCGTACGCCTACGTCTGCTACACCACCACCAGCGTGCTCCTGCTGCTGACCTGCCTGATGGCGGGCGCGGAGCTCGGCGGCTACAGCGGCACCACCTGGCTGCGGCTGGCCGCGCTGACGGTCACCGCGCAATTGCTGGGGCACACCCTCATCAACCGGGTGGTCAAGGGCCTCGGCCCGTCCGTCACCTCGACCGCGATCCTGCTGGAGACGCCGGGGGCGGCCCTGATCGCGGCCCTGTGGCTGGGCCAGATGCCGCCCGTGGCCGCCTACCCGGCGCTCGCGGTGATCCTCGGCGGGCTCGCGCTGGTCATCATCGCGGACGGGAAGGGCGCGTCGAACGAACCCGGCTGACGAGGTGCGTCAAACGACGCCGGCTGACGAGGCCCGTCCGCCCGCGGTCCGGCCCTACAGCCAGCCGTTGCGCTTGAAGCCGCGGTGGATCGCGAAGCAGATGCCCACCGTGACCACGAGCACGGTCGGGTAGCCGAACTTCCAGCGCAGCTCCGGCATGTAGTCGAAGTTCATGCCGTAGATCCCCGCGATCATCGTCGGCACGGCGAAGATCGCCGCCCAGGACGTGATCTTCCGCATGTCCTCGTTCTGCGCGACCGTGGCCTGCGCCAGATTGGCCTGGAGGATCGAGTTCAGCAGGTCGTCGAAGGCCAGCACCTGCTCGCTGACCCGCGCCAGATGGTCCGCGACATCCCGGAAGTACTTCTGGATGTCCGGGTCCACCAGCCGCATCGGACGCTCGCTCAGCAGCTGCATCGGCCGCAGCAGCGGTGAGACGGCCCGCTTGAACTCCAGGACCTCGCGCTTGAGCTGGTAGATCCGGCCCGCGTCGCCGCCCCGCCGGGAGGTCGCGGCCGAGAAGACGTCGATCTCGACCTCGTCGATGTCGTCCTGGACCGCGTCGGCGACCGCGAGATAGCCGTCGACCACCTGGTCGGCGATGGCGTGCAGCACCGCCGAGGGGCCCTTGGCGAGCAGCTCCGGGTCCTGCTGGAGCCGGTGGCGCAGGGCGCGCAGCGAGCCCTGGCCGCCGTGCCGGACGGTCACGATGAAGTTCCGGCCGGTGAAGCACATCACCTCACCGGTCTCCACGACCTCGCTGGTCGAGGTGAGTTCGGCGTGTTCCACGTAGTGGATGGTCTTGAAGACGGTGAAGAGGGTGTCGTCGTACCGCTCCAGCTTGGGCCGCTGGTGCGCCTGCACCGCGTCCTCGACCGCCAGCGGGTGCAGCCCGAACTCCTGGGCGATCCCCGCGAACTCGCGCTCGGTCGGCTCGTGCAGCCCGATCCAGGCGAACCCGCCCTCCTCGCGGACCCGCTCCATGGCCTGCGCCGGGCTCACGTGTTCGCTGACCCGCTTGCCGTCGCGGTAGACCCCGCAGTCGACCACGGCGCTGGTGACCGACGGGTCACGCGTCGCGTCGTAGTCGCTCGCGGTACGGGAACGGCGCAGGGCGGGGCGAACGGCTGCGCGCAGGTCACGGATCATCGACATGACGGGCTCCTTCACAGGCCGGCCGTCAGCGGCGGGCGCGCGGCGCAGCGCGGCGCCCGGAAGGTGGACGTACGACATCCGGTGCCCGTACGTCCGCAAAGCGGGCGGCGCTCCGTGCGATGGCGCTGACGGAAGGTTCTTCGGAACTGAACAAAGCGGTACGAAGGCGCTCTACCGTCAGATGCCCTGGATGCGAGTGGGCTTCGCGTGTTTCACCGCCCAGCGGCGGGGTACGGAAGGCTCAGATCATGAAGTCGCATACCAAGGGGAAACGACGGGAGAACTGTCGGTACTGCACGGTCGACTAGGATCCACCGCAGCCCCACCTCCTCCGGCCGGTCCCCCGTGAGGGACGATCTGTAACTCCCTGGGCAGAGATTAAGGCTATCAGTCGGCAGAACCGTTACGTCGCCGCTTTGCCTGTTCGATACGCGATCTATGCTCACCGCATGTCAGACGTTCTTCAGCTGGTCGAGGCCCGGTTGATCACCGCGCTGGGCGAGCCGGACGCCCGCGCCGCCGTCACCTTCGTCGGTACGGACCGCATCGAGGTGCTGCGATTCCGCGATGAGAGCGATGTGATCCGCTACGCCACCCTCGGCATGTCGGACCACCCGATGACCAGCCCGACCGCCGCCGTCGCCGACCCGCTGCGCGGGCCGCGCGCCGAGTTGGTGCTGACCGTAAGGACGGGCGGTTCCGGCCCCGACCTCGCCGTCCTCGACGAGGTGCTCCGCCCGCTCGCCGTGCTGGCCGCCTCGCCCCAGGTCGAGGGGGTCGTGGTGACCCCCGGCGCGTCGCTGGACCTCGGCGGGCCGCTGTGGCCGGGGGCGCCCTTCACCTCCGTCCTGGTCGCCGAACCGGGCGGCCTGGTCGAGGACTTGGAGCTGCTGGAGCCCATGGAGCCGGTGCGCTTCCTGCCGATGCTGCCGATGACCACGAACGAGGCGGCGTGGAAGCGGGTGCACGGCGCCGGCGCCCTCCAGGACCGCTGGCTGCGGTACGGCACGGATCTGCGCGACCCGGTGCGGCCCGGGGTGCCGTTGTCGGGCTGAGATCCGTACGAAAGGGCCGCGGTGCCCCCCGAGCGGGGCCGGACGGGAACCGCGGCGGGGCCGGACGGGAACTGGTGCGGCCCGTGACCTCCGGACGGGTGATCGTCCTTGACGCGGCGACGACCGGGGAGGACCGTGGGGCCCTATGAGGGGCGAACCCAGTTGCCCGAAGTGCGGTGGCCGGGTGCGAGCGCCCGGTCTCTTCGCCGACTCCTGGCAGTGCGGCGTGCACGGCACGGTGCACCCCCTCCAGCCGGTCGTCCCGCCGAGCGTCGAAGCACTCGTGGTCGTCACCAACCGCGCCCGGGTGCCCGTATGGATGCCGTGGCCGCTGCCCGTGGGCTGGCTGTTCACCGGTGTGGCCTGCGCCGGGGACGACCGCAGCGGCGGCCGCGCCACCGCCGTGGCCTGCTCCGGCCCCGGACCGCTGGGCGGCCCGGGTGAGCTGCTGCTGATCGCCGAGGAGCTGGGCGTCGGCCTCGGCGCGCGTTTCGCGGGCCTCCCGGGGCCCGATCCGGGCCCGGGGATGCGGGTGGACAAGCCGCCGCACGTCAAGGTGCTGGCCGCCGGGCGGCCCACCCCGCTGTGGCATGTCGAGGGCACCCCGGACGACCGCGCGGTCTTCGCGGGCGAGGCGTGCGGGCTGTGGCTGTGGGCGGTCGTCTGGCCCGAGCAGACCGGGCTGCTGATGTACGACGAGATGGTGCTCACCGATCTGCGGGACGCGGGGGCGGAGGTCGACCTGGTGCCCTGCGGGGCGCTCTCCCCGAGGCTGCTCTCGCCCTGAGTCCTTTCGCGGCCTGCTTCCGCCTCCGGCCGATGGGTCATGCACAGGTCAGGGCCCGCCGACCCGGGCAGGTCCGGGCGTGGTTATGCTGGGGCGTCCCCTCGGTCCATCCCGAACGCAGCTTGGAGTCCGTGCCGTGCGCATCGATCTGCACACCCACTCCACTGCGTCGGACGGTACGGACACCCCCGCCGAGCTGGTACGGAACGCCGCCGCCCAGGGTCTGGACGTCGTCGCGCTCACCGACCACGACACCGTCGGCGGCTACGCGGAGGCGACGAAGGCGCTGCCCTCCGGGCTGACGCTGGTCACCGGCGCCGAGCTGTCCTGCCGTCTGAACGGGGTCAGCCTGCACATGCTGGCGTACCTCTTCGACCCGGCCGAGCCCGAGCTGGCGCGTGAGCGCGAGCTGGTGCGCGACGACCGGGTGCCCCGGGCCCGGGCGATGGTCGCGAAGCTGCGCGAGCTGGACGTGCCGATCACCTGGGAGCGGGTGGCGGAGATCGCCGGGGACGGGGCCGTCGGACGGCCGCACATCGCCACCGCGCTGGTCGAGCTGGGCGTCGTGGAGACCGTCTCGGACGCCTTCACCCAGGACTGGCTGGCCGACGGCGGCCGGGCGCATGTGGAGAAGCACGAACTGGACCCCTTCGAGGCGATCCGGCTGGTCAAGGGCGCCGGCGGGGTCGCGGTCTTCGCGCATCCGCTGGCCGTCAAGCGCGGCCAGTGCGTCCCGGAGAGCGCGATCGGCGAGCTGGCGGCGGCGGGCCTCGACGGTATGGAGGTCGACCATATGGACCACGCCGAGGACACCCGTGCGCGGCTGCGCGGTCTCGCCGCCGAGCTCGGCCTGCTCACCACCGGCTCCAGCGACTATCACGGCAGCCGTAAGACCTGTCGGCTCGGCGAGTACACGACCGATCCCGAGATCTACGGGGAGATCGTGCGCCGGGCGACCGGGGCCTTCCCGGTGCCGGGCGCGGGCGGCTGAGCCCCCGCTTCTTCCTCTGCTCCGCCTTCCCTCCGTTTCCCGTACCGCATCAGCACCGCACCGCTGCTCGTTCCCGCAAGGCCATTCACCGTGTTCGACGTCGCCGTCTTCGGCTCCCTCTTCCTCACCCTGTTCGTGATCATGGACCCGCCGGGCATCACGCCCATCTTCCTCGCGCTGACCTCGGGCCGCCCCGCCAAGGTCCAGCGCAGGATGGCGGGCCAGGCGGCGGCCGTCGCCTTCGGCGTCATCGCCGTCTTCGGCATCGGGGGTCAGCAGATCCTCGACTATCTGCATGTCTCGGTCCCCGCGCTGATGATCGCGGGCGGGCTGCTGCTCCTGCTGATCGCGCTCGATCTGCTCACCGGTAAGAACGACGAGCCGACCCAGACCAAGGACGTCAATGTCGCGCTCGTGCCGCTCGGCATGCCGCTGCTGGCCGGGCCGGGAGCGATCGTCTCGGTGATCCTGGCCGTCCAGCACGCGCGCGGGATCGGCGATCAGGTGGCGGTGTGGACCGCGATCGCGGCCATGCATGTCGTGCTGTGGGTCACCATGCGCTACTCGCTGCTGATCATCCGCGTGATCAAGGAAGGGGGAGTGGTGCTGGTCACCCGGCTGTCCGGCATGATGCTCTCCGCCATCGCGGTGCAGCAGATCATCAACGGTGTCATCCAGGTGGCCCACACCGCCTGACACCCACGAGCGCCCCCGTACCGACGGTACGGGGGCGCTCGACGCTCTGTGCTGCTGGGAGGGCCTTACGGCACTACCGGGCGGCGGTGTCGGCTGGACGGATGTAGATGCGCTGGCCGATTGCGGCGGCCTGCTGCACGATCCGGTTGACGGAGGCGGCGTCCACGACGGTGCTCTCGATGGCGCTGCCATCGATGTCGTCAAGGCGCATGATCTCGAAGCGCAAGGCTTCTCCCTTCGTCTGATCCTCCTGAAGGAGAACTGATGTGTACGGAGTCGCGCAGCGTCGCTGCCGCGCCCTCCTGTACGTGTTCAACCAGAGGGTCCCCCGAAAACATTCCCTACGCTAATAAAATTTTTTCGCAGCCTAAGTATCCGCTGGTAGCCGGGGCAGGGTCCGGTTGTGCCCCTCACAGAGCCGCCCGGAGAATGAACCGCGTATGAGTGACGTCATGCCTCCGGGCCAACCAGACCTCGCCTCGATCGTCGCGGGCATCGAGCGCACGAACGAGCTGCTGCAGCGCGTACTCGCCGAGGTCGCGACCACGCCCTCGACCCACGCGATCTTCGTGGACGCGGGGTACGTCTACGCGGCGGCCGGGCGCCTGGTCGCGGGCACGGAGGACCGCCGGGCGTTCGAGCTGGACGCCGAGGGGCTCATCGAGGCGTTCATCGACAAGGCGCGCACGATCTTCCCGGACAGCAGGCTGCTGCGCGTCTACTGGTTCGACGGCGCCCGGCGCCGGATCCACACCCCGGAGCAGCAGGGCATCGCGGAGCTGCCCGACGTCAAGGTCCGGCTCGGCAACCTCAACGCCAACAACCAGCAGAAGGGCGTCGACTCGCTCATCCGCTCCGACCTGGAGTCCCTCGCCCGCCACCGCGCCATCGGCGACGCCGTGCTGATCGGCGGCGACGAGGACCTGGTCTCCGCCGTCGAGGCGGCCCAGGGCTACGGGGCACGCGTCCACCTCTGGGGCATCGAGGCCCTCGACGGGCGCAACCAGGCCGAGCCGCTGCTGTGGGAGGTCGACAGCCAGCGCACCTTCGACCTCGACTTCTGCAAGCCGTACGTCACCCGGCGGGCCACCGGCTACGAGCCGAACGGCGACGCGCCCCTGTGCGGGCCCGCCCCGACCCGGGACGAGGTGCGCTTCGTCGGGGCGCAGATCGCCGCCCAGTGGCTGTCCTCACGCGGCCGTGAGACCCTCGCCGAGCTGCTGCCCGGCCATCCGTATCTGCCCGGCTCCGTGGACCAGGAGCTGCTGATCGACGCGGAGGGGCTGCTGCGGCTCTCGCTGCGCGCCCACGCCGATCTGCGGCGGGCCCTGCGGGACGGCTTCTGGGAGCATCTGCAGGCCCAGTACTGAGCCCGCGGGGTTTCGTTTAGGGGGGCCTCGGGCTCAGCCGACGTCGCGCCAGAAGGAGATCAGGGCGTCGGCGGTGGGATGGGCCCGCTCGGCGTTGGGGGAGTGCCCGGCGCCCTCGATCACGGTCCGGCGGGCGGCCAGCCGTCCGGCCATCTCGTCCATCAGCGGCACCGGCCAGGCGTAGTCCGCCTCGCCCGACAGCACATGGACGCGCAGCCGCAGCGCCGCCAGCTCATCGACCCGGTCCGGCTCGTCGGACAGCTGCCGCCCGGTGACGATCAGCTGCTCCGGTACGGTCCCGAGCCAGCGCTGGTGCAGGAACTCCGCCACCCCGGGCGGCGTCGACGCATCGGCCGCCTCGGGCGGATCCAGCTCGCGCATCGCCTGCCATACGGACTCCATGTCCATCACGGTCAGCGCGTCGATCAGCAGCTTGATCCGGGCGCGCTGCGGGGCGGAGATGGCCGCCGGGCCGGAACTCATGATCGTCATCGAGGCGAAGGCCCCCGGGTCGCGCAGTGCGGCGGCCCGCGCGATCAGCCCGCCGAGCGAATGCCCGAGCACATGGACGGGGTCCTCGGTCGCCGCGCTCAGGGCGGTGACCTGCGCGAGCAGGTCCTGCGCCAGCTCGTCCTGGGCGTACGCGGCCTCCTTACGGGGGCCAGGGCTCTCGTGCTGCCCCCGGCCGTCGACGGCGACGGCCCGGAATCCGGCCGCGGCGAGCGGCTCCAGCAGCGCGATGAAGTCCTCCTTGCTCCCGGTGAACCCCGGGACCAGCAGGACGGTCCCGCGCGCCGCCGAAGCGGGCCGCGCGTCATGGACGGCGAACTCGCCGCGCGCGGTCCGGAGGCGGTACGCGCGGGCGCTCGCGGGCAGTGTGAGAAAGGGCGGCCTGCTCATGGGACGAGGCTATACAGCGCGCGGGAAACGGCACATGAACGCCCAGGGGCCCGTACCGCGGTGTCGCGGAACGGGCCCCTGGGCGTGTTGTCGCTGTGGCGTGCTGCCTTCGTGCTGCTGCGTCAGCCCTCGACCGTGGCCTCGACGGCCTCGGCCGCCTTGGTACCCGTACGGCGCCGGGGCTTGGCGGGCGCGGCCTCGGCCTCGTCCGCCGCCGGTGCCGCCGTGGCGGCCTTGGCGCGCGTACGGCGCCGCGGCTTGGCGGCTTCGTCGCCGTCGGCGGCCTCGGTGGTGCCTTCGGCGGTCGTGACAGCGGCCTCCGCGGCCTTCGTCGCCTTGGCGCGGGTGCTCCGCGGCTTAGCGGGAGCCTCGGCGGCCTCCGCCTCCGGCTGCGCGTCGACGGTGTCGGCCTTGGCGGCGGCGCGAGTGCGACGCCGGGGCTTGGCCTCCTCCGTCGTCCCTTCGGCCGTCTCGACGGCGGCTTCGGCCGTCTCGGTGGCCTTACGGGTGCGGCGGCGCGGCTTGGCGGGGGCCTCGGCGGTCTCGGCGGCGTTCACCGGCTCCGTCGTGCCCTCGGCCGCTTCGACGGCGGTGACGGCGGTCTCGGCCGTCTCGGCAGCCTTACGGGTGCGTCGCCGTGGCTTGGTCGCCTCGGTGGTGCTTTCGGCCGTTTCGACGGCGGCTTCCGCCGCCTCGGTGGCCTTACGGGTCCGGCGGCGCGCCTTGGCGGGGGCTTCCACGGCCTCCTGTGCCTCCGCCGTCGTCACCGCCGCTTCCGCGGCCTCGGCGGCGTGCGTGGACTCCTCCGTAGCGCCCTCGGCGCTCTCAGCCGTCTCGACAGCCGCTGTGGCCGCCTCGGCGGCCCTCGCGCCCCGCGTGCGGCGGCGGCGCGGCTTGGCGGCGGCCTCGGCGGGCTCCGCCTCCGGCTGGGCCGCCTCCGCCGTGTCGACGGCGGCCGTGGCCGCCTCGGAGCCGGTCGTCGCCATACCGCCGCGCGTACGGCGGCGTCGGCGGGGCCGGCGGGGTTCGGTGGCACCCTCGGCGGTGTCGGCGGCGGACTCGGCCGCCTCCGCGCTCTCCGGAGTGCCCGCGCCGTCCAGGGTCACACCACCACGGGTACGGCGCCGGACCCGGCGGCTGCGCGCGGGGCGCTCCTCCGCCACGGCCGGGGCGGCGGCCCGGCCGTGGCGGCCTCCACGGCCGCCGGTCTCGCCCAGGTCCTCGACCTCCTCGGCGGCGAGCCCGGCCCGGGTGCGCTCGGCACGCGGGAGCACACCGGTGATGCCCTGGGGGATGCTCAGCAGCTCGTAGAGGTGCTCGGAGGTGGAGTACGTCTCCTCCGGGTCGTTGAACGGCAGGTCCAGCGCCTTGTTGATCAGCTGCCAGCGCGGGATGTCGTCCCAGTCGACGAGCGTGATCGCGATGCCCGAGGCGCCCGCGCGACCCGTACGGCCGATGCGGTGCAGATAGGTCTTCTCGTCCTCGGGCGACTGGTAGTTGATCACATGCGTGACGCCCTCGACGTCGATGCCGCGCGCGGCGACGTCGGTGCACACCAGCACGTCGACCTTGCCGTTGCGGAAGGCGCGCAGCGCCTGCTCGCGCGCCCCCTGACCGAGGTCGCCGTGGACCGCGCCGGAGGCGAACCCGCGGCGCGAGAGCTGATCGGCGATGTCGGCGGCCGTGCGCTTCGTACGGCAGAAGATCATCGCGAGGCCGCGGCCCTCCGCCTGCAGGATGCGCGAGACCAACTCGGGCTTGTCCATCGAGTGGGCCCGGAAGACATGCTGGGTGGTGTTGGCGACGGTCTGGCCCTCGTCGTCCGGCGCGGTGGCGCGGATGTGCGTGGGCTGCGACATATAGCGCCGGGCGAGACCGATGACGGCGCCCGGCATGGTCGCCGAGAACAGCATGGTCTGGCGCTTGGCCGGGAGCATGTTGATGATCTTCTCGACGTCGGGCAGGAAGCCCAGGTCGAGCATCTCGTCGGCCTCGTCCAGGACGAGCGCCTTGACGGCGGAGAGCCGCAGCTTCTTCTGGCCCGCCAGGTCCAGCAGTCGGCCCGGGGTGCCGACGACCACGTCGACACCCTTCTTCAGGGCCTCTACCTGCGGTTCGTAGGCGCGGCCGCCGTAGATCGACAGGACGCGGACGGCGCGGACCTTACCGGCGGTCAGCAGGTCGTTGGTCACCTGCTGGCACAGCTCGCGAGTGGGGACGACCACGAGCGCCTGCGGGGCGTCGGTCAGCAGCTCGGGCTTGGCCCGGCCGGCCTCGACGTCCGCGGGGACGACGACGCGCTCCAGCAGGGGGAGGCCGAAGCCCAGCGTCTTGCCGGTGCCGGTCTTGGCCTGGCCGATGACGTCGGTGCCGGAGAGGGCGACCGGAAGCGTCATCTCCTGGATGGGGAACGGGGACGTGATGCCGACGGCTTCCAGGGCCTCGGCAGTCTCGGGGAGGATCCCGAGTTCTCGGAAGGTGGTCAGGATGCTTGCCTCTTCTGTGAGCGCGGCGGGAGGCGGCGAAGGGGGTCGCACGGCGCCCGGGTGCACCGGCCTTGGGGAGGGCCGGTTCGGCGCGGGACCACGGCCTTCGCTCGAGCGCTCACGCCGCGAGCGGGTCCCTCCTGCCGTGCGCATAGGTGCTGCGCGCCGCGCGGAGGGCGGTCGGGTTTGGAGCCGATCGGGCCACCGACCGGGCATCCGCATTCGTGGAACGACCCGCCGATACTCGACGGGCGCATTTATCACTGTACCCCGTAAGCGCGCATCTGTGACCGGGCTGTCCGATGCGGGGCCTCCGTGGGCATGGCTGACCAGGGCCTTCCCCGGGGCGCGGAGCGGGCTATTGTGCGCTTCATGGAGACGCCTGACACGCCTGAGACGCCCGCCGCGACCACCGGGGACCGCGCCGGGGACGACGCAGCTCCGGGGAAGGGCGGCGGGGAGAAGGCCCCGGAGCCCACCGGGATCGCCGCCCAGGACTGGGACACGGCTGCCGCCGATCCGCAGTACCGGGCCGCCGTGGTGGATCTGCTCGGCGCCCTCGCGTACGGCGAGCTGGCCGCCTTCGAGCGGCTGGCGGAGGACGCGAAGCTGGCGCCCACGCTCGAGGACAAGGCGGAGCTGGCGAAGATGGCGTCCGCCGAGTTCCACCACTTCGAGCGGCTTCGGGGACGGCTCTCGGCGATCGGCGAGGAGCCCACGGAGGCCATGGAGCCGTTCGCGGCGGCGCTGGACGGGTTCCACCGCCAGACCGCGCCGTCCGACTGGCTGGAGGGCCTGGTCAAGGCGTATGTGGGCGACTCGATCGCCAGTGACTTCTACCGCGAGGTCGCGGCCCGGCTGGACTCCGACACCCGCGATCTGGTGCTCCAGGTGCTGGACGACACCGGCCACGCCTCGTTCGCGGTCGAGAAGGTGCGGGCGGCGATCGAGGCCGATCCGCGGGTCGGCGGGCGGCTGGCGCTGTGGGCGCGGCGGCTGATGGGCGAGGCGCTGTCGCAGGCCCAGCGGGTGGTCGCGGACCGCGACGCGCTCTCCACGATGCTGGTCGGCGGGCTGGCCGACGGCTTCGACCTGGCGGAGGTGGGCCGGATGTTCTCCCGGATCACCGAGGCCCACACCAAGCGGATGGCCGCCCTGGGGCTCGCCGCGTAGGGGGTGTCCGCGGGTCCGTGACACCTGCGGCGGATCCTTCCCCTCGCCGCAGCACCGATAGCAGCACCGGTATGCGGCTCCGCCGCGTGCCGGGCTCCGCCCCGAACCCCGGGGTCCAGGGGCGGAGCCCCTGGTTACGGGAAGGGGCGGGGAGGGGAAAAGCACCGATATGCGGCTCCGCCGCGTGGTCCGCCGGACATCCCGTAGGTCCGAACGACTCCCGTAGGTCCGAACGACTGCGGAACGAGGGGCTCCGGCGGCCGGTGGCGCTCCGGAGCCCGGGTGGACAGGGCCTACAGGCGGGGCCCGAGGGCCTGGGCTTGCGGGCCCACGGCCTTACGCCGTGACCGAACGCCGGCGGCGCGTCCTGGCGGGGCGGATGAGCAGCGACAGCAGCGCTGCCGAGAAGCCGAGCGCGACGATCAGCACGGCCGCCGTGTGCCCCGAACCCAGCACCGTATGGGTCAGCAGAGCGCCCAGAAGCGCGGCGGCGGGGCCGGTGGACAGGACGAGGGGCCGTGCGGGCAGCCTTCGGGGGAGCCGGTGGAGCGCCCCGTACGCGATGACGAGACCGATCAGTGCCGAGGCGAGCGCTTCCCAGAACAGCATTGGCGCGTCCTTCCCGTGAGCGGACCGGGACCGATACGTGATCACGAGTCGGTCACGCCCGTCCTACCCGTGCCCGACCGGAGGCAACCCTGTCCATGGGGGCGGTCTGTGGCGCACGGCGAGCCGGGCGTCGCGTGCGAGCGCAAACAGCGGCGGGGTCCGGTGGTCTTGTTCCACCGGACCCCGCCGCCGTGGGTGAATCCTCAGGCCGCGCCGAAACCGACCTTGCGGGCGGTCGGCTCGCCGAGCTCGACGTAGGCGAGCCGGTCGGACGGGACCAGGACCTTGCGGCCGTGGTTGTCCTCCAGGGTCAGCACCTGAGCCTTGCCGCCGAGCGCCTCGGCCACCAGGCGCTCGACCTCCTCGGCAGACTGCCCGCTCTCCAAGGTGATCTCGCGGGGCGCGTGCTGCACGCCGATCTTGACCTCCACGGCCTTGTCCCTCCGACGGTCAAATTGGGGTAGCGCGGCCATCCGCGCTGTACATCAGCACACACTAGCCGGGCGGGGACACCCGCCGGGGGCCGCGGGCGCACGCCGGCAGCGAACACGCCCGCCGCCGCGAACACGCCTCTTCGCGGCCGGGAACGGTCCCCGGCCGCTCAGTGGCCGCGCCCATCGCGCCCATCCGCCCCGCCGCGCTCGGCGGGTCCGCTCGGCGGTCCGCTCAGTGGCCGCCCTCGGCCCCGTGCAGCGGGAAGCCCGCGATACCCCGCCAGGCCAGCGAGGTGAGCAACTGCACAGCGGTGTCCCGCGGCACGGCGCTCTCGCTGGAGAGCCAGTAGCGCGCGACCACCTGGGACACCCCGCCGAGGCCCACGGCCAGCAGCATCGACTCGTCCCGGGACAGCCCGGTGTCCTCGGCGATGACCTCGCAGATCGCCTCGGCGCACTGCAGCGAGACGCGGTCCACGCGCTCGCGCACCGCGGGCTCGTTGGTCAGATCGGATTCGAAGACGAGCCGGAAGGCGCCGCCTTCCTCCTCGACGTAGGCGAAGTACGCCTCCATGGTCGCCGCGACGCGCTGCTTGTTCTCGGTGGTCGAGGCGAGCGCGGTGCGCACCGCCTGGAGCAGGGCGTCGCAGTGCTGGTCGAGCAGGGCCAGATACAGCTCCAGCTTGCCCGGGAAGTGCTGATACAGCACCGGCTTGCTGACCCCGGCGCGCTCGGCGATGTCATCCATCGCGGCAGCGTGGTAGCCCTGCGCGACGAAGACCTCCTGAGCCGCCCCCAGCAGCTGATTACGTCGGGCTCGGCGCGGCAGGCGCGTACCCCGTGGGCGCGCCTCGGTCTGCTCGATGGCTGTCACGCCGCCTCCCAATGAATGATCCCTGTGCACGATGTCCATCGCGCCCGCCATCGTACTTTTGGGTAACAGTGCGGCGCGCTGTCCGTGCGGAGAATTTCACGTACCGGACTCTATGAAAAGCCCATAAATGACGCTGGTCACCGGTAGTCCTCCTCGTTCTCCTCGACGATCCGTGCCTGTTCCGCCCGGTCGGCCTCGTTGGCTTCCAGGAACTCGTCGGCCCTGGGCCGTTCGTCGCGGCGGGAGATCACCTCGCGGTGCTGTTCGACGGCGTCCGCCTCGGGAGCCTCGACGTCGCGCGCGGCGGTCTCGTCGGTGTTCTCCACGGAGTCCTCGAAGGTGTCGGGGTCGGTTGGGTCGATGGACATGTACTCCCCTTCCCTGTTCCCTGTGGCGGCTTCGCACCGCTGGTTCGCCAGTGGTGGGCGCCAGTGATGGGTTCCCACTTACGGCGGCTTTCCACCGACGGCTACCCAGTGGCGGCCGTGCGGTGACAAGCCAGTGGCAAGGTGATCGCCCCTGTGACTTACGAGCCTAGGAGAGGTCACTTTCGGACGCTACGCGGTCTGTGAGCGTGAACACACGATCGCGCGCGTGATCGTCTCGTAACATTGCCGCATGTCTTCGACCGAGCCGCCGGAAGCCCGCATCGTCGCGGCGGTGCCGCCCGCGAGGTCCGTGCGGGTCGGAGCGGGTGAGAAGCTGCGAACAGCCGCCCTTCCGGGGCTCACGATGACCGTGCGCTGCCGTCCGCCGTCCGCCTCCGGGCTGCCGCCCGCGCTCTTCGTCCACGGCCTCGGCGGCTCCTCGCAGAACTGGTCGGCGCTCATGGAGCTGCTGGCCGACCGGGTGGAGGGCGAGGCGCTCGACCTCCCCGGCTTCGGCGACTCCCCGCCGCCGGACGACGGCAACTACTCGATAACCGGCCATGCCCGCGCGGTGATCCGCTACCTCGACGCACAGGCCCGCGGACCGGTCCATCTGGTCGGAAATTCGATGGGCGGCGCGATCGCCACCCGCGTCGCCGCGGTGCGCCCGGATCTGGTGCGCACCCTCACGCTCGTCTCGCCCGCGCTGCCCGAGCTGCGCCCGCAGCGCACCGCGGTGCCGACCGGCCTGCTCGCGGTGCCCGGGGTGACCCGGCTGTTCACCCGCTTGACCAGGGACTGGGACGCGGAGCGGCGCACCCGCGAGGTGATGATGCTCACCTTCGGCGATCCGTCCCTGGTCACCCGGGAGGCTTTCGCCCACGCGGTGGAGGAGTTCGAGCGCCGGCTCTCCCTCCCGTACTTCTGGGACGCGCTCACCCGCTCGGCACGCGGTGTCGTCGACTCGTACACCCTGGGCGGCCAGCACTCCCTGTGGCGCCAGGCCGAGCGGGTGCTCGCCCCGACGCTGCTCGTCTACGGCGGCCGCGACCAGTTGGTGTCCGTAAGGATGGCGGACCGGGCCAACGCCACCTTCCGCGACTCGCGTCTGCTGACGCTGTTGGACGCCGGGCATGTCGCGATGATGGAGTATCCCGAGGCGGTGGCGCGCGGGATGCGCGAGCTGCTCGACGACGTTGATCAACGAGATGACCGGGACAGCCGGGAGGCGCGGGGGGCCGTACCGGTGTCCGGCGCGGACGGGAGCGGTGCGGCGCGTGGGTAAACACAGCGCACGTGGCAGCCAGGAGGGCCGGGAACGCCGGTCCGTCGTGGCGGGCTCCGGCCAGGGGCAGGGCTCGGGCCCCGAGTTCGTCGAGTACAGCGCGTCCGGCGAGGCCCCCGCGGCCGGCGACGGCAGACCGGGGACCGGGCGCCGCCGGGCCGCACCGGGGCCCGGCGCCCCGGATCCCGGGGTCACCCCGCCGCAGGGCGTGCCGAGGCTGCCTTACGGAGCCGGCGGGCCCGCGGCGCGCACCAGGGGCGGACATCCCGAGCAGCGCGAGGCGGGCGGCGGCTGGGGCGCGGTCGGCGGCCGCGGCGGCGGTCCGGGCGGGCTCAGGGGCCCCGGTGGACCAGTCGGTCCCGGCGGTCAGCGGCCCCCTTACGGCATGCGCACCATGAACCCGCCGCAGCGCCCGACCACGGGCGGCACGGGCGGCGCGGCAGGTCTGATGCCCGGCCCGCGCAAGGAGTACGTCGAGGCGTTCGACACCCCCGACGCCCTGGACTGCGACGGCGACGACGTCTTCGCCGCCGGTGCGCCGGGCGGAGTGCCCCCGCAGCGCCGTACGCGGCGCGGGGCCACCCCCTCCGAGGGGATCGGCGGCGGCTCGGGCGGCGACGGCGGGAGCGGGCCGGACGACGCCGAGCAGGAGCCCCCGGGCAAGGGGGCGCGCGGTGTCACCAAGGGCGGTAAGGGGCGCACCTTCACCGGTGTCGCCGCCGCGGCCGTGACCACCGTGCTGGCCGTCGTGGTGGCCGGACAGGTCGCGAGCGGACCGCAGGGCGGCGGCGGTAAGACGCAGGCCCAGGGCGGCTCGGAGCGCGGCGACGACGCCGCCTCCCGCGGCTCCCACACCGACGACGGCCGCGGTGCGGCCCGCTCGGCGGGCTCGCCCGCCCCCGTCACCTATGACGAGAAGATGGCGGCCCTCTATCCGCTCGACGCCAAGCTGCGCGGATCCGGCGCCTTCCGGACCGTCGGCGGGCACGACAAGGCGCCCGGCCGCGGCCAGGTGCTGCGCTACCGCGTCGATGTGGAGAAGGGATTGCCGCTCGACGGCGAGCTGTTCGCCGAGGCCGTGCACAAGACGCTGAACGACGACCGCAGTTGGGGGCACGGCGGCGTTCGCACCTTCGAGCGGGTCTCGTCCGGGCATGCGGACTTCGTGATCACCCTCGCGAGCCCCGGGACCACGGCG
Source organism: Streptomyces yongxingensis (assembly GCF_055597465.1). NCBI lineage: Bacteria > Bacillati > Actinomycetota > Actinomycetes > Kitasatosporales > Streptomycetaceae > Streptomyces > Streptomyces yongxingensis. The sequence goes on along the minus strand of NZ_CM145717.1, from coordinate 4,307,166 downwards.
GCGTGGTGCGCCAAGTCCGGCCTGGACACCACCGAGGACAACGTCTCCTGCGACTCGGCGTCCACCGAGCGCGTCATGATCAACGCCTACCGGTGGGCGCAGGGCGCCAAGACCTTCGGCGACGACAAGATGCACTCGTACCGCCAGATGCTCATCAACCACGAGGTGGGCCACCGTCTCGGCCACAACCACGAGATCTGCTCCAAGCAGGGCGCGCTCGCGCCCGTGATGATGCAGCAGACCAAGTTCCTGTCGACGGACGGCGCCACCTGCCGCCCCAACGCCTGGCCGTTCCCCAAGGGCTGACGGGCCCGTACCGGCCCATATAGCGCCTCGCAACGCCTGAATTCCCGATAGGTCACGTGCGTTCACCCCTTCCGGTGGTGCGACGGACAACCGTCCATCGCGCCATGGCCCTGCGCGCATAACGTGCTCCCGCTGCCTGACGGCGGCCGCCGCCGGTGACGGCGGCAGACGAACGGCCCGTTTGGGAGATCGGGGGTGCGCTCATGCGCGTGGGACTGCTTACGGAGGGTGGCTATCCGTACGCGATCGGTGGTGCCCGGGTGTGGTGCGACCGGCTGGTGCGCGGGCTCGCCCAGCATGAGTTCGAGGTGTACGCGCTCAGCCGAGGCCCCGGTCAGGAGGGTGCGGGCCGGGGCGAGCTGCCGCGGCACGTCGTCCGGGTGTGCACCGCGCCGCTGTGGGGAGAGCCGGAGCCCCGGCGGGGCAGGTGGGGCGGCCGTCGGCAGCGGCGGCGGTTCGCCGAGCACTTCGGGGAGCTGGCCGCGGCGATCAGCGCGCCTTACGGTTCCGGCGCGCCCCATGGCTCCGGTGTGCCCCATGGCTCCGGAGTGCCCGGGTGCTCCACGGACCAGGCGGACCGTTTCGCCAATGGTCTCCACGGCCTCGCGGACCTGGCCGGGGAGCACGGCGGACTGTCCGCCGCGCTCCGCTCCGAGGACGCCGTAAGGACGCTGGAGCGGGCCTGCCGCACCCTCGGGGCACCGCACGGCGCGCAGCGGGCGCGGGTCGCCGATCTGCTGACCGTCACCGAGGCCCTGGAGCGCGCACTGCGGCCGCTGTCGCTCGACTGGTACGGCGACGGGGCCGGAGGCGACCCGGGGCTGTCCGGGGTGGATCTGTGCCACGCCGCGACCGGCGGCGCCGCCGTGCTCCCCGGACTGCTGGCCAAGCGCCGCTTCGGCACCCCGCTGCTGCTCACCGAGTACGGCGTACGGCTGCGCGAGTGCTATCTGGCGGGCGCGGCCGGTGCGGAGGGCGGACGGCCGCTCTCCGGGCCCGTACGGTCCCTGCTGACCGCGTTCCACGGCCGACTGGCCGCCGAGGCGTACGCGCGGGCGGATCTGATCACCCCCGGCAATACGCACACCCGCCGCTGGCAGGAGCGGTGCGGCGCCGACCGGGAGCGGCTGCGCACCGTCTACCCGGGCATGGACGCCGCCCGCTTCGCGGAGGTCGGCGAGCAGGGCGCGGCCCCGTCCGAAGGCGACGACCGGACGCTGGTGTGGGTGGGCCGGATCGAGCCCCCCAAGGACGTCATCGCCCTGCTGCACGCCTTCGCCGAGGTGCGCCGGTGGCAGCCGGACGCACGGCTGAGGATCATCGAGACCCGGCGCGGCGAGGACCCGGAGCCGGACGGCTATCCGGCCCACTGCCGGGCGCTGGCCGACCATCTCTTCCCCGACGAGGCGGCGGACGCCCACTCCGCCGGTGACAACCCCGTCTCCTTCGAGCGGCTCGGCGACCCCGAGGTGCCGACCCTGGCCGACGCCTATGGGGCGGGCGGCGTCGTGGTGCTGTCCAGTGTGGTCGAGGGCTTTCCGGTCGGGCTGGTCGAGGCGATGTTCTGCGGGCGGGCCACGGTGTCCACGGATGTGGGCGCGGTGTGCGAGGTCATCGGCGGCACCGGGCTCGTGGTGCCCCCGCGCAACCCCCGGGCGCTCGCGGACGCGTGCCTGGCGCTGCTGAGCGACGCCGAGCGCTGTGCGCGCCTGGGCGCCGCCGCGCGCGCCCGTGCGCTGGAGCTGTTCACGGTCGAGCAGAACGTCGCGGCGTTCCGCGGGATCTATCTGGAGCTGATGTCGCACTGCCCGGTGCCGCGTGAGGAGGTCGGCGAGGGCGGCGGGCCGCTGCCGTTCGCCCGCCCCGCCGAGGCCCATGTGCCGGGGCGCTGGACCGCGGGCCGCGACGGCGACGGCTTCGGGCACCGGCTGCCCGGACCGGCCGCCTCCCGCCCCGCCCCGGAGCACACCCCCACCTGGGCCGGCCCACCGCGCGAGCCGCTGGGCGTGGGCCCGCGCCCGTCCGAGGAGGGCGCATGACCACGCCTCCCCGGTGGAACGGCCCGCTCGATCCGGCCTCCTCCGGTCGCGGCCCCGCCTCCGAAGACCGTGGCCCCGCCTCGGACCGTGGCCTTGTCTCGGACCGCGGCCTTGTCTCCGATCGTGGCCTCGCCGCCCTGTCCGGGGCCGCCCGGGTGCCGGTCTCCCGGCGGCCGGACGAGGCGTCCGCGCGCACCGGCGCCGGAAAGGCGCAGGCGAAGGGGCGGCGCGGGCCCGCCGATCCGGTGCGGGCGCTGATGCACCGCCACCACGACCTGTGCGCCCGCGCCGTCGATCCGCTGGAGATCGCCGCCGGACTGGAGGCCCACGGTGTGACGGACCGCACCGCCGCGCGCTTCCGGCATCGCGATGTCTTCTCGCTCGCCGAGGAGCTGTACGCCCGGGTGCCGCGCGCCGAGGAGCCCGCGCCCCCGGCCGCCCCCGCGCCGGGGCGCGCGCTGGGCGTGCGGATGACGTTCGCGGCGCTGTGGCTGCTGCCGGGCGCCCTGTGCGCGGCGACCACCTCCGCCGCCTTCCGCGTCGGTGCCATCCGTAAGGACACCACCGTCGGCCTCGCCCTGGGCGCGGGCGGCGCCGCCCTGACGCTCGTCGCCCTGTGGCTCTGTCTGCGCCGCGGCCCCCTGCGCGTCCGTGGGAGCGGGCGCCGGGGTCGTATGGCGCACACCCTCGGCACCGGCTGGCTGCTCGGCTACGCCGCCGCCGGGGACTGGCTGCTCACCGGGCTCCTCGACGGACGCCGCCCCTATGACGCGGCGCCCGCGGCCGAGGCCGCCGTCCTCCTCGCCCTGGCCGCCGCGCCCGCCGCGTGGTGCGCCCGCTGGTTCGCCGTCAGGGCGCGCCGCAGGCTGGCGGTCAGCCGCGGTCTCGAGGGGTTCGCGGCGGGGGCGCGCCCGCTGTTCGCGGGCGTGGTGACGGCCTTCCTCTGCGCCCTGGCGGCCCTGGTGCTCGCGGCCCGGCTCACGGTGCCCGGATCGCCTCCCGCCGCCGCGCCCCTCTCGACGGCCGAGGCCGCCGTCGTGGCGCTCTGCGGACTGCTGTTCCTCGCCCGGCTGCTCGCCGTCCACGGCTTCCGGAGGGCCGCGCTCAGCGGCATCGCCGTGGCCTGCGCGGCCCAGGCCGCGGCCCTGGCGACGGCGGCCGCCGCCCGGCTGCCGGGCGCCGCGCCGCTCGGGGAGCCCGTGGCACGGCTGACCGCCGCCCAGGGCGCGGCCGCCGTCCCCGCGGCCGCCTGCGGCGCCGCCGCGCTCGCCCTGCTGGTCCACGCGTTCGGCGCCCTGTGCCGGGCCTCCGCCCACGGCGACCCCGGCGCGCGTACCGCCCGGGCCGCCCGTGACACCCGTACGACCCGCACCGCCCCGGACCGCGCCCCATAAGGCGTCCACCGCGCCCGTAAGGGGCCCACCGCGCCCGGTAAGGCGCCCACCGAACCCGCCACCCCCCGTCCTTCCCCCAATGAGTCCGAATGAGTCCGAGGAGCAACCACATGAGCTGCGACATGACCGATCAGCGCGCCGGTACGGGGAGGCGCGACCGATGAGAGTCCTGTTGCTCGGATCCGGCGGATTCCTCGGCCGCTATGTGGCCGAACACCTGCTCGCCGACCCCGCCGTCCAGCTCACCGCGCTCGGCCGCGGCGACGACGCCGATGTGCGGTTCGACCTCTCCAACGGCAGCCCCGGCGCGCTCACTCGCTTCCTCAACGCGGTCCACCCCGGCGTCGTGATCAACTGCGCCGGGGCGACCCGCGGCGGGGCGCGCGAGCTCACCCGGCACAACACCGTCGCCGTGGCCACCGTCTGCGAGTCGCTGCGCCGCAGCGGCTGTGGCGCCCGCCTCGTCCAGATCGGCTGTTCCTCCGAGTACGGGCCCTCGCAGCCCGGCTCGTCGACCGCCGAGGACGCCGTGCCGCGCCCCGGCGGCCCGTACGGCGTGAGCAAGCTCGCCGCCACCGAGCTGGTGCTGGGCTCCGGTCTTGACGCGGTGGTGCTGCGGGTCTTCTCGCCCGTGGGCCCCGGCACTCCGGCCGGTTCGCCGCTGGGGCGGCTCGCGGAGGCGATGCGGCGCGCGATGCAGTCCGGGGAGAGCGAGCTCAAGCTGAGCGGCCTCGGCGTGCAGCGCGACTTCGTGGACGTACGGGACGTGGCGCGGGCGGTCCACGCGGCCTCGCTGTCGGCCGCGCAGGGCGTGGTCAACATCGGCAGCGGGCGCGCGGTGCGGATGCGCGAGGCGGCCTCCGTGCTCGCCAGGGTCGCGGGCTTCGGCGGCGCCCTGCACGAGATCGACAGCCCGCCGGGGCGCGGGGGACCGCATCACGTCCCGGCCGCCGCGGCCCACGTCCCGGCGCCCGCCCACCCCCATGGCGCGGCCCACGGCCACGCCACCGCCCACGGCCACGCACCCGCCCACCCCCAGGTGGCGGGCGAGCACGGCGGCGGCCCGGCAGGCGCCGGCGGCGCCACCACCTACCCCTATCCGGACGGCTGCGGCAGCTGGCAGCAGGCCGATGTGCGCACCGCCCGCGACCGGCTCGGCTGGCGCTCCAGGATCCCGCTGGAGGAGTCGCTCGCCGACATCTGGATGGAGGCGGCATGTCGCATCTGATCCCCGCGGGCCCCGGGCACGAGGTCCCGGCCACCGCCGCCCGGCTGGGCTTCGGAGTCCCCGGCTACGCCCACCCCCTGGTGGCGCCCACCGAGTGGGCCGAGCTCACCCGCCCCGGCGCGCCCCTGCACTGGGCGGTCCTCAATGTCGCCCGCGGCCCCGGCTCGCGCAGGGATCCGCACTGCCTTACGGCGGCGGCCCGGCTGCGCGCCACGGGCGTACGGGTGCTGGGCCATCTCGACCTGCGGTGCGGCACCCGCCCCTTCGGCGAGGTGATCAGTGACGCGAACCACTTCCTGGACTGGTACCAGGTCGACGGCTTCTGTCTGGAGCGCTGCCCGGTGGACCGCCCCGGACTGCCGGAGGTCCGCCGTACGGTGGCCACGCTGCGCGCGCTGCTGGGCGGGGCCTATCTGGTGCTCGGCCAGGGCATCCATCCGCATGAGGGCTATATGGAGCTCGCCGACCAGCTCGTGACCTACCGGGGCTCGTGGGCCGACTACCGTTGGTCCCAGGTGGCCGAGTGGACCGCGGGGTATCCGCCCGAACGGTTCTGCCACCAGGTGCACGGCGTTCCCCGCCGGCATCTCGAGGAAGCGCTGAGGATCGCCCGCTGGCAGGGGGCGGGCACGATCTACTTCACCGACCGTACGGCCCATCCCGAGGGGCGGACCTGCACCGATTCCCCCTGGACGGCCCTGCCCGGCTACTGGGACGAAATCGTCTCGCGACTCGGACCATGTGTCATGGAATGAGATGGGGCGTGGCAGTGTTACGAGAAGAAAACCACCCCGCTCACGCGGGGGTGAACCGTCTGCTCCCTCCCCTTACGGAGTCCCCGTGTCGCTGCCACCCCTGGTCGAGCCGGCTCCCGAGCTCACCGTCGACGAGGTCCGCAGGTACTCGCGCCATCTGATCATCCCCGATGTCGGGATGGACGGGCAGAAGCGGCTGAAGAACGCCAAGGTGCTCTGTGTGGGCGCGGGCGGCCTCGGCTCCCCGGCCCTGATGTACCTCGCCGCGGCCGGCGTGGGCACCCTCGGCATCGTGGAGTTCGACGAGGTCGACGAGTCCAACCTGCAGCGCCAGATCATCCACAGCCAGGCGGACATCGGCCGGTCCAAGGCGGAGTCCGCCCGTGACACGGTCCTCGGCATCAACCCGTACGTGAACGTCGTGCTGCACGAGGGCCGTCTCGAGGCGGACAACGTGATGGAGATCTTCTCCCAGTACGACCTGATCGTGGACGGCACCGACAACTTCGCCACCCGCTATCTGGTCAACGACGCGTGCGTGCTGCTGAACAAGCCGTACGTGTGGGGTTCGATCTACCGCTTCGACGGCCAGGCGTCGGTCTTCTGGTCCGAGCACGGCCCCTGCTACCGCTGCCTGTACCCGGAGCCCCCGCCGCCCGGCATGGTCCCGTCCTGCGCCGAGGGCGGCGTGCTGGGCGTGCTGTGTGCCTCCATCGGCTCCATCCAGGTCACCGAGGCCATCAAGGTGCTCACCGGCACCGGAGACCCGCTGGTCGGCCGTCTGATGATCTACGACGCCCTGGAGATGACCTACCGCCAGGTCAAGGTCCGCAAGGACCCGGACTGCGCGGTCTGCGGCCCGAACCCGACCGTCACCGAGCTGATCGACTACGAGGCGTTCTGCGGTGTGGTGTCGGACGAGGCCCAGGAGGCGGCGGCCGGTTCGACGATCACTCCCAAGCAGCTCAAGGAGTGGATCGACGACGGCGAGAACATCGACATCATCGATGTCCGCGAGCCCAACGAGTACGAGATCGTCTCGATCCCCGGCGCCCGGCTGATCCCGAAGAACGAGTTCCTGATGGGCGGCGCCCTCCAGGACCTTCCGCAGGACAAGAAGATCGTCTTGCATTGCAAGACGGGTGTCCGGTCGGCGGAAGTCCTGGCCGTCCTGAAGTCCGCGGGCTTCTCCGACGCCGTCCATGTGGGCGGCGGCGTGATCGGCTGGGTCAACCAGATCGAGCCCGACAAGCCGGTCTACTGATCTCCGGTACGCACCGCCCGTAAGGGGGCCGGACCGCCGCGCCGACGGCGATCCGGCCCCCTTACGGCTTTACGGGCTGCAGGGCCCTCTTACGGCTGCGGGGCCTTCTTACGGCTGCCGCGAGAGCCTCAGCGGCAGGTCGTGCCGCCCGCGGGCACCTTCCCGTCCAGCAGATAGGCGTTCACGGTCTTCGTCATACAGGCGTTGCCGCTGTTGTACGCGCCATGGCCCTGCCCCTTGTAGGTGACCTCGACGCCCACGCCCTTGCCCAGCTCCTGGACCATCTTCCGGGCCCCCTCGTACGGCGTGGCCGGGTCGCCGGTGTTGCCGACCACGAGGATCGGCGCCGAGCCCTCGGCGTGGACGTCCGGGGTGTCCGTGGTGCCGTCCACCGGCCAGCCGGTGCAGCCGAGCATGCCCCAGGCCAGATACTCGCCGAAGACGGGTGACGCCTTGCGGAAGCGCGGAAGCTGCGCCTTCACATCGGTCACCGTGTAACGCTGCCTGTCGTCCACGCAGTTGATGGCCGCGTTGGCGGCGTTGATGTTGCTGTAGTGGCCGTTCTCGTCGCGGCCGGACATCGAATCGGCCATCGCGAGCAGCATGTTGCCCTCCTCGAGCTGCATCGCCTCCTGCAGCCCGAGCGTCAGGTACTTCCAGCTCTCCTTGTCGTAGAGCGCGGCGGCGATACCGCCCAGCGCCCCGTCCTGGGTGAGCTTGCGGCCGCTCTCGGTGGACAGCGGCTTCTTGTCGAGCTTCTTCAGGAAGGCCACGATCCGGTCGGCGCCCGCCGCCGGGTCGCCGCCGGTCGGGCAGGCCGTGCCCTTCTTGGCGCAGTCCTTGAGGTAGTTGTCGAGCGCGAGCTGGAAGCCCTTCGCCTGGCCGTAGGAGCCCTGCTCGGGGTCCTCGGTGGGGTCGACCACGGCGTCCAGGACCGCGCGTCCCACCCGCTTCGGGTACAGATGGGCGTAGACGCCGCCGAGTTCGGTGCCGTAGGAGATGCCGAAGTACGACAGCTTGTCGTCGCCCAGCACCTGCCGCATGAGGTCCATGTCGCGGGCGGCGCTCACGGTGTCCACATGGGCGAGCACCTTGCCGGAACGCTTCTGGCAGCCCTTGATGAACGCCTTGGCGTCCGCCATCGCGGTCTTGACCTCGGCGTCATTGTCCGGAGTGCTGTCCACGGCGTCCGAGGCGTCGATCTCCTCGTCGCTCTGGCACCGCACCCCGGCGCTCTCGCCGACCCCGCGCGGATCGAAGCTCACCAGGTCATAGCGTGAGCGCAGGGTGTCGTAGGCGGCGGCGAAACCGGGGAGCGAGGAGACACCGGAGCCGCCGGGTCCGCCGAAATTGAACACCAGGGAGCCGATGCGCTTGCCCGATCCGGTGGCCTTGGCGCGGATCATGGCCAGATCAATCGTTTCGCCTCTGGGCTTCGCGTAGTCCAGCGGCGCCTTGAGAGTGGCGCATTCCCACTCGCTTCCCGGCTTCTCACCGGTGCCCTGCATCGCGGTCGGGGCAGGGCAGGACGACCAGTTGAGCTTCTGACCGGTGAGCGAGCCCGGCAGCCCGGAATCCGAAGGCGCGGCGGGGGCCGACGTCGAGGGCTTGGACGACGCCTTGCCCTGCTCGTTTCCCCCGTCGTCGTCGCAGCCCGCGACGGCGAGGAGGGTGACCATGGCGGTCATGGAGACCAGCGCCCTGGTCCGTATGGTGCGTGAGGAACTCGGCATATCCGGAGATCCTATGAGGAGGCGGGGGCGGAATCGTCCGCAAGTCTTCTCAAATAGGTCACGGTTCGCGCGGCGGACCCGCCCGCGGACCCCGGTCTAGGTGCAGACCTTGCCCTTCGGAGGCACCGTGCCCTGGAGCAGATAGGCGTTGACCGTCTTTCGGACACAGGCGTTGCCGCTGTCGTACGCCCCATGGCCCTCGCCCTTGTAGGTGAGCTGGACGCCGACCCCGGGGCCCAGCTCCTTCGCCATCCGCGCGGCACCCTCGTACGGGGTCGCCGGGTCACCGGTGTTGCCGACGACCAGGATCGGCGCGGCCCCCTTGGCGCTCACGTCGGGCGTGGTCCAGGCGCCGCGGACCGGCCAGTCGGTGCACTGGGTCAGGCCCCACGCCATCATGTCGCCGAAGACGGGGGAGACCTTACGGAAGGTGGGCAGCTTCCGCTCGATGTCCGGGACCGTATAGCGCTGCTTGAAGTCGGCGCAGGTGATGGCGGCGAGGGCGGACTGGAGGGTGCTGTAGCGGCCGTCCGGGCCGCGTCCGTTCATGGCGTCCCCCAGGGCCAGCAGGATCCTGCCGTCGCCCCGCTGGGCGGCCGCGATCCCCTGGGTGAGGTACTGCCAGTACTCCTTCGAATAGAGGGACTGCGCGATACCGCCGTCGGCCAGGGACTCGGTCAGCTTCCGGCCGCCGTAACCGCGCACCGGACGGCCGTCGAGCCGCTTCAGCAGCGAGCGGATCCGGTTCTGGGTGGGGCAGCTGTAGACGCTGGTCCTGGTGCACCCCTTCAGATAGTCGTCGAGGGCGCGCTGGAACCCCTTGGCCTGGCCGAGCGCGCCCTGCTCGGGCGTCTGCATGGGGTCCACGACCCCGTCGAAGAGGGCGCGTCCCACCCGCTTCGGGTACAGATGGGCGTAGACGCCGCCGAGTTCGGTGCCGTAGGAGACGCCGAAGTAGTGCATCTTCTTGTCGCCGAGGACGCGCCGCATGAGATCCATGTCACGGGCGGCGTTGGTGGTGCCGACGTACGGCAGGATCGTGCCGGAGTTCTTCTCGCATCCGGCGGCATAGGTCTTCACCCGGCGGACCAGGCTCTTCACCTCGGCGTTGTCGTTCGGGGTGGAGTCGGCGGCGTAGTAGGCGTCGAGCTGCCGGTCCGGGAGGCAGCGCACCCCGCTGCTGCGGCCGACCCCGCGCGGATCGAAGCTGACCAGGTCGTAGCGGGTCCGAAGCTGCTTGTAGCCGCCCGCGAGCGCCGGGAGGGTGGCCACGCCCGAACCGCCCGGGCCGCCGAAGTTGAAGATCAGCGAGCCGATCCGGTGGCGCCGGTCGGTGGCCTTGGCGCGGATCATGGCGATGCCGATGGTCTTGCCGTGCGGCTTGCGGTAGTCCACCGGCACATGGAGCGTCGCGCACTCCCACTCCCCGCCCGGGGCCTTGGTGGCGGCCGCGTCCTGGCTCGAGGAGGGGGCGGGGCAGCTGGACCAGTCCAGCTTCTGGTGGGCCGAGGTGTCCGGCCGTCCGCCGTCGCCACCGCATCCGGCGGCCAGGGCGGTCAGCAGCAGGGCGGCGGACAGCGCACCGAGGCGCAGAGGTCGGGACACGGCGGCTCTCCCGTGGGTGGGGGTACCGCCATCGTGAGGTCCGCGCCCGCCGTACGCGCGCACAGCGGGGGCGTACGGGTGAGGGGAGCCCCCCGGGTGCCCGGTGCCCGGGGGAGGGCTCCAGAGGGGCCTCTACGGGCGCCGCGGCGCCCGTATCGGGCGTGCCCCTACAGCGCCTCTTTGCGGGTGAGGTGGGTGAAGGCCACCCAGCCGGGCAGCACCGGCAGCCAGAAGACCATCAGCCGGAAGAGCAGCACCGCGGGCGCCGCCGTCTCGTACGGCAGCCCGGCGAAGGTCAGACCCGCGATCAGGGCGGCCTCGACCGCGCCCACACCGCCGGGGGTGGGCGCCGCGGACCCCAGGGCGTTGCCCGCGAGGAAGACGACGGCGATGCTCGCGTAGCTCAGCTCACCGCCGAACGCCCGGATCGCGGAGTCGAGGCACATCACGTTCGCGGCGGTCAGCAGCAGGGTGCCGCCGATGCCGGCGAGCAGCTTCTTGGGCCGCTGCAGCACGTCCAGCATGCGCGGGATGACGCCCGCGAACAGCGACCGCACCCGGGTGGAGACGAACTTCCGCAGGACGGGAATGGCGGTCACCACCAGCACCAGGACGGCGGCCGTCAGCAGCCCGGCGATCACGGTCCGGGACGGCGAGAGCGCCGGGGTGCGCTCGGTGCCGGTGATGTAGCCGAAGGTCAGCAGCAGCACGATATGGCTGGCGAGCCCGAACAGCTGGGAGGCGCCCACACTGGCCACCGCGAGCCCCGGCCGCACCCCCGCGCGCTGCAGGAAGCGGGTGTTGAGGGCGACCCCGCCGACCGCCGCGGGCGCCACCAGCTTCACGAACGAGGCGGCCACCTGTGCCAGCACCGTCCGCCCGAGGGGCACCTTCTCCGGGACGAAGCCGAGCAGGCTCAGCGCCGCGGCCAGATAGGTGAGCGCGGAGAAGGCGAGCGCGAAGATGACCCAGATCCAGTTGGCCTCGCCGACCAGGGCGCCCAGCTTGAGATGGGTGAACTGGGACAGCAGGAAGTACGCGGCGAAGGCCCCCGCGCAGAAGCTGACCAGGGTGCGCGGCTTGATGCGCTCCAGCCGTTCGGGCTCTATCGGTGCCTGCGGCCTCACCAACAGCACCTGCTGGCGGATCTGGGAGAGCAGATCCTCCTCGCGGGCGTCCTCCAGGGCCTCCTCCATGGCGCGCTTCTCCGCCTGCTTCTCGGCCTTGGCGGTCTTACGGTCGCCGGCGGCCGCCTCCGGGCCCCCGGCGGCCTCCTGTGCCTCCCGCGCCTCGGCCTCCCGGGCCTCCTTGGCCTCCTTGGCGGCGTGGGACGCCTCCAGGACGGCCTCCCGATGGCGCTGGGCGCGCTCGCGCGCGAGCTGGCGCAGGGTCGCGCGGGTGCCCCGGCCGAGCGCCAGGGGCTGCAGCAGCGGAAGGCTGCCGGCGACCGCGTCCGGGCCGAGGACCTCCACCGCGGCGGCCACGGAGCGCTCGGCGCCCACCCGCAGGCCCAGGGTGGTCAGCAACTGCGCGATGTCCATCCGCAGCACCACGTCACCGGCCGCGATCTCACCGCCGCGCAGATCGGTCAGGAAGACCGTGCCGTTGCGGTCGACCAGCAGGGCGTCGCTGTCCAGCCGCCGGTGGGCGATCCGCCGCGACTGGAGCGCCTGGACCTGGTGCCAGGCCCCGGCCAGCAGCTCGTCGGTGATCGCCTCGTCCGGCAGGGCGTGCAGCGGGCGCCCGCCGACGTGCTCGTAGACGAGTATCACGGCGTCCGGGCCGAGCTCGGAGGTGGCGATCAGCTTGGGCGCGTTGGCCCCGGCCGCGATGGCCGCGTAGGCGAGCAGCGCCTCCTGCTCCAGGGCCTGGCGCAGCGACTGGAGGCTGCGCGGCGGGGTGATCGTCCGCAGGGTCAGCCGCTGCCAGACGCCGTAGAAGAAGCCCCGGGCCTGCTGCTCCCGGTCGACGACGGTGACGTCCAGGGGCGGGCCGTCCTCCAGGGTGACCAGATAGCGGCGGCCCCGGTCGCCATGACCGCCGTGCTCGTCCTCGGGCTCCTCGGCGCGCATGGCGCTGACCGGGTTGAAGCCGACCCGGCGCAGCCCGGCGAGCAGGTGCTGGCCGGTGGGGCGCACATTGGGGGAGCCGACCGCGTAGAGCGTGCCGTAGGCCACCGCCCAGCCGATGAGCACCGTAAGGATGATCGAGAAGGGTGTGGTGTAGCCGCCCACGAGCACCGCGAAGGCGTCGAGCAGCAGCACGCACCACATGGCCACCCGCCAGCGCGGGCGCCGGGCCATGCCGACGGCCGTCATATAGGCGATGACGGGGGCGAGATAGCCGTGCACGGGGTCGCTGAAGGTGCCGCCGGGCGCGGGCTGGGTGAGGGCCTCGCGGAGCGAGCCGGGGGCGCCTCTGGCGACCCAGAGGTCCGTGGCGAGGGACACTCCGTGGGCCAGCACCGCGGCCAGCACGCCGTCGGCGATCCGCAGCCCGTCCCGTTTGATCAGCCGCTCGAAGGCGAAGGCCACCGGCAGGACGAGGACGGCCACCCCGGCCGTGAGCCCCGCGAAGTCGATCAGTAGCGGGGGCGCCTGGTTGGCGCCGTGCCCGATGTCCTTCTCCAGACCCGCGGTGGTGCCGTGGGCGAAGGCCGCGATGGCGAGCACGACGGCCATGCCGAGGATCCCGAGCAGCATCCGCAGCAGATCGGAGGGGCGGTGCACGCGGGCCGGCAGCAGCGGCTCGTCGCCGGAGACGCGGTCCACATGGCCCTCCGGTCCGTCCGGGCCGCAGTCATCCCCCGAGCCCGGGGCCTCTGTCTCCGGCCGACCGGGCGGTGTCGTGGAGTGCGGCAACGCCTCCGGGGTGCGGGCCTCCTCCTCCGGAGGCTGCGCACCCTGCTGCTTCGCCGTCTCTTCTTGATCTCGTATCACCAGTCACCGCCCGGAAGATGGTGGCATGCCCGGGCTGCGGAGGGGGGCATCAGGGTGCATTTCGGGGACGTGGACCCCGAATGGTACGCCCTGCTGAGGATTCCCGCACAATGCGTGATCGAACCGCGATCCCGCCCGAAGCGGGCCTGCCGCCACCCTGCGCGGGGCACGCGGTGGTGCGCTCTGCGGGGTGTGCGGAGGGGCGTGCGGAGGGGGGTGCGGCGCGGCTGCCGTCGGGGCTGTCGGAGCGGTGCGGCAGGATGGGGCGGATGAGCCGGGAGAGCAGGGAGCCGGAGGACGGGGACAGCGCCGAGGAGCTGCCCGAGTACGCCGAGCGGGTGCTGGAGGTGGCCGAGTTGATCCCCTCCGGCCGCGTGATGACCTATGGGGACGTCGCCGAATGGCTGGAGGAGGGCGGCCCGCGCCAGGTCGGGCGGGTGATGGCGCTCTACGGGGGCGCCGTGCCGTGGTGGCGGGTGGTGCGCGCGGACGGTGTGCTGCTGCCAGGCCACGAGCTGCGTGCCCTTGACCACTACCGCGAGGAGGGCACCCCGCTGCGCGAGGCGCCGCGCTCGGCCGAGGGCCATGTGCCGCGGATCGACATGGCCAGGGCCCGGTGGGACGGGGGCGGCCAGGACCGCGGCCGGTAGCGGGGCGGCTCTCGGAAGCGCCGCGGGACCGGGGCGGCCGTCCCCGGGGGCGGCGGACGCGCGGCCGTGCCGGGGCGCGGTGAGCGCGGGGCCGTACGCGTGCGCGGCGGGCCCGCGGTCGTACCGGCGGTATCCACAGCCATAAGGGTGAGGCCCCACCGCGCATGAGAGGCTGTCCCGCACCCAGCCAACCCACCAGGACCGGCGATCCAACGTGAGCTCCTCCCCCTCGTCCCTTCCGCGGCAGCGGCAGGCACGGCAGCCGTCCTCACGGCAGTCGGCCCAGGGCGTCTACCGCCTGCTCCGTCATCGGCCGGAGCCAGGTGCCCTTCCTGTCCTGGACGCACGGCAGCGCGCTGTGGTTGAGCATCGGGGCGGTCCTTTGCTGGTGCTCGCCGGGCCCGGCACGGGCAAGACCACGACGCTCGTGGAGGCGGTGGCCCGCCGGGTGCGCGAGGGCGCGGATCCCGAGCGGCTCCTGGTGCTCACCTTCAGCCGTAAGGCGGCCGTCGAACTGCGCGACCGCATGGCCGCGCGCCTGGGCGGCGCGAGCGCCCCGCGGGCCACGACCTTCCACTCCTACTGCTACGCACTGGTCCGTGCCCACCAGGACGTCGATCTCTTCGTCGATCCGCTGCGGCTGCTCTCCGGACCGGAGCAGGACGTCGTCGTCAGGGAGCTGCTCGCCGGTCAGGCCGAGCTGGCGAGCGAGGGCCGGGCCTTCGTCCGCTGGCCGGACGACCTGCGCGCCTGCCTGACCACGCGGGGCTTCGCCGACGAGGTGCGCGCGGTGCTCGCCCGCAGCCGGGAGCTGGGCCTCGGCCCACGGGCGCTGGGGGAGTTCGCCCAGCGCACCGGGCGCCCCGACTGGTCCGCCGCGGCCGGCTTCCTCGCCGAGTACCTCGACGTCCTGGACGCCCAGGGGGTGCTGGACTACGCGGAACTGGTGCACCGCGCGGTGCTGCTCGCCGGACGGCCGGAGGTCGCGGCCGAGCTGGCGGGGCGGTACGACGCGGTGTTCGTCGACGAGTACCAGGACACCGACGTGGCCCAGGGGCGGCTGCTGCGGGCGCTCGCGGGCGGCGGCAGGACCCTGCTCGCCTTCGGCGACCCCGATCAGTCGATCTACGCCTTCCGCGGCGCCGACGTCGGCGGCATCCTCCGCTTCCGCGAGGACTTCCCGCGGGCGGACGGCCGCCCCGCCGACATGGAGGTCCTCACCGTCTCCCGCCGCTCGGGGGCCGCCCTGCTCGCGGCCACCCGGCAGATCACCGGCCGGATGCCGCTCACCCGGCTGCCCGCGCGAGCCGTAAGGGCGCACCGGGAGCTCGCGGCCACCCGCGACGGCGGCCGCGTCGAGGTCTACACGTACCCCACCGCGGGCGCCGAGCTCGACAATGTGGCCGACATCCTGCGCCGCGCCCATCTGGAGGAAGGGGTGCCTTGGCGCGAGATGGCCGTCCTGGTGCGCGCCGGGGGGCGCTCGATCCCGGGTGTGCGCCGGGCGCTCACCTCGGCCGGAGTCCCGGTCGAGGTGGACGGCGATGACATCCCACTGCGCCATGAGCCCGCCGTGGCTCCCCTGCTGACGGCGTTGCGGGCGGCCGCCACGGCCGCGCTGCCGGACAGCGGCGGGCTGTCCGCGACCCTCGGCGTCGAGACCGCCCTGACCCTGCTCGCCTCGCCTCTCGGCGGTATGGACGCCGCCGATCTGCGCCGCCTTGGCCGCGCGCTGCGCGACGAGGAGCGGTCGGCCGGGCGGGCGGTGCCGCGCCCCTCCGACGTCCTGCTCGCCGAGGCGCTCGCCGAGCCGGAGCGCCTCGCCGTCCACGACCCGGCGTACGCGCGCGGCGCCCAGCGGCTCGGGCTGCTGCTGCGCACGGCCCGCGAGGCGCTGGCCCGGGGCGGCACAGCCGAACAGGCGCTGTGGGGGCTGTGGGACGGCACCCCCTGGCCCGGCCGACTGGAGCGGGCCGCGCAGCGCGGCGGCACCGCCGGGCGGAACGCGGACCGCGACCTGGACGCGGTGTGCGCGCTGTTCGAGACCGCCGCCCGCGCCGAGGAGCGCACCGGCGGCCGCGGCGCCCTCAACTTCCTGGAGGAGATCGACGCCCAGGACATAGCCGCCGACACCCTCTCCCGCCGGATGGTCCGCCCCGACGCCGTACGGCTGATGACCGCCCACCGCTCCAAGGGGCTCGAATGGGCCCTGGTTGTCGTCGCCGGGGTGCAGGAGGGGCTGTGGCCCGATCTGCGGCGGCGCGGCTCGCTCCTGGAGGCCGACCGGATCGGCCGGGACGGGCTGGCCGAGCCGCTGCCGCCGGGCGCGCTGCTGGCCGAGGAGCGGCGGCTGTTCTACGTGGCGGCGACGCGCGCCAAGGAGCGGCTCGTGGTCACCGCCGTCAAGGCCGCCTCCGAGGACGGGGACCAGCCCTCCCGCTTCCTGGCCGAGCTGGGCGTCCCGCCCACCGACGTCACCCACCGGCCGCGCCGCCCGCTGTCCGTCGCCGCGCTCGTCGCCGAGCTGCGCGCCACCACCGTCGACCCGGACGCCTCGGAGGCGCTGCGGGACGCCGCCGCGCGCCGGCTGGCGCGGCTGGCGGCGCTGCGCGACGAGGAGGGCCGCCCGCTGGTCCCGGCCGCCCACCCCTACCGCTGGTGGGGGCTGTACGAGCCGACGCACAGCGAGGTCCCGCTGCGCGACCGGGACCGGCCCGTGGCGCTGTCCGGCAGCGCGCTCGACCAGCTCGTCAACACCTGCTCGCTCCAGTGGTTCCTGGGGCGCGAGGTGAAGGCGGACGCGCCCTCGACGGCCGCCCAGGGCTTCGGCAACGTCGTGCACGTCCTGGCCGACGAGGTCGCCTCCGGCCGCACCCCGGCCGATCTCGCGGTCCTCATGGAGCGCCTGGACTCCGTATGGGACGCGCTCGCCTTCGACGCCCCCTGGAAGTCACGGCAGGAGAAGGAGCAGGCGCGGGCGGCCCTGGAGCGCTTTCTGCAGTGGCATGTGATGGAGCGCGGCGGCCGCACCCCGGTCGCCACCGAGCACTCCTTCGACGTCACGCTCGAAGCCGACGTCTATAAGGTGCGCATCCGCGGCAGCATGGACCGCGTCGAGACGGACGCCCAGGGGCGCGCCTATGTGGTCGACTTCAAGACCGGTAAGCAGACCGTGACCCGCGGCGATGTCGAGCACCACCCCCAGCTTGCGGTCTATCAGCTGGCGGTGCGCGAGGGAGCCGTGGACGACGTCTTCGACGGGGGGCGCCCCGAGCCGGGCGGCGCGGAGCTGGTCCAGTTGCGGCAGGGTGCCGCCAAGAAGGACGGCGGCGACGATGTCCCCAAGGTCCAGGCCCAGGAGCCGCCGGACGGCGAGTGGGTGGGGCGGCTGCTCGCCACCGCGGCCGGGCGCGTCCTGGACGAGCGGTTTACCCCGAGCACGGGCGACCACTGCGAGCGCTGCGCCTTCCGGGGCGCGTGCAGCGCGCGGGCGGAGGGGCGCCATGTGGTCGACTGACGCTGCCGCGTACGGGGCTGGGGCGGCGCGGCACCGGGCTGACGCCGTTGCGCGTCAAGCCGTGCCTCCGGGGCGGCCGTCGACCGGGGTGGCGGGGCCTGTCGGTGGGCACCGATAGCCTCACTGGAGTGTCAGCCCGCATCACCGATCCCGAGGAGCTCAAGGAACTCCTCGGGATCCCGTTCACCCCGGAGCAGGTGGCGTGCATCACCGCACCGCCCGCCCCGCAGGTGATCGTCGCCGGGGCGGGCTCCGGAAAGACCACGGTGATGGCCGCCCGCGTCGTCTGGCTGGTCGGCACCGGCCAGGTCGCGCCCGACCGGGTGCTCGGCCTCACCTTCACCAACAAGGCCGCCGGGGAGCTGGCGGAGCGCGTCCGTAAGGCCCTCGTCACGGCGGGCATCGTGGACCCGGACCCGGATCCGGGCGCCACCGAGGAGGCCCCGGGCGAGCCCGTCATCTCCACCTACCACGCCTTCGCCGGACAGTTGCTCAAGGACCACGGGCTGCGCGTCGGCCTCGAGCCGAGCGCCCGGCTGCTCGCCGACGCCACCCGCTTCCAGCTCGCCGCGCGCGTCCTGCGCTCCGCCCCCGGCCCGTATCCGGCGCTCACCCGCCCCTTCTCCGACCTGGTCACCGATCTGCTCGCGCTCGACGCCGAGCTCGCCGAGCACCTCGTCCCCACCGGCCGGCTGCGCGCGTACGACACCGAGCTGCTGCGGACGCTGGAGGGCACGCGGCTCACCAACGAGGCGCTGCGCAAGGTGCCCGAGGCCGCCCGCGCCCGCCAGGAGCTGCTGGGCCTGGTCGAGGCGTACCGCGAGGAGAAGCGCCGCCGCGATCTGCTCGACTTCGGCGACCAGATCGCCCATTCGGCCACCCTGGCCCTGGACCACCCGGAGGTCGGCCGGATCCTGCGCGAGCAGTTCGCGGTCGTCCTGCTCGACGAGTACCAGGACACCTCCGTCGCCCAGCGGCTGCTGCTGTCCGGTCTCTTCGGCGGCGGCACCGGACACCCCGTCACCGCCGTCGGCGACCCCTGCCAGGCCATCTACGGCTGGCGCGGCGCCTCCGTGGCCAACCTGGACGACTTCCCCGAGCACTTCCCGCACGCCGACGGCAGCCCGGCGGAGCGCTTCGCGCTCAGCGAGAACCGGCGCAGCGGCGGCCGCCTCCTGGACCTCGCCAACGGGCTGGCCGCCCCGCTGCGGGCGATGCACGAGGGCGTCGAGGCGCTGCGCCCCGCACCCGGCGCCGAGCGGGACGGAGCGGTGCGCTGTGCGCTGCTGCCCACCCACGCCGAGGAGCTGGCCTGGCTCGCCGACTCCATCGCCCACCTGGTGCGCACCGGCACCCCGCCCAGTGAGATCGCGGTGCTGTGCCGTACGGCGGGTGACTTCGCGCAGATCCAGGGCGCGTTGGTGGAGCGGGACATTCCGGTGGAGGTGGTGGGCCTGTCGGGGCTGCTGCATCTGCCGGAGGTCGCCGATCTGGTGGCCGTCTGCGAGGTCCTCCAGGACCCGGGGGCCAACGCCGCCCTGGTCCGTCTGCTCACCGGGCCGCGCTGGCGGATCGGCCCCCGCGACCTGGCGCTGCTCGGCCGCCGCGCCCGCGCGCTGGTCTCTTACGGTGGGCCGGACGGGACGGAGGACGATCCCGACCGACGGCTCGCCGAGGCCGTCGAGGGCACCGACCCCTCCGAGGTGATCTCCCTCGCCGACGCCCTCGACACCTTCCTGGAGGCGGGCGGCGGCCCGGACGACGGGCTGCCCTTCTCGGCGGAGGCACGGGTCCGGTTCGCCCGGCTCGCCGCCGAACTCCGCGAGCTGCGCCGCTCGCTGGCCGACCCGCTGATGGACGTCCTGCACCGGGTCCTGGCCACCACGGGCCTGGAGGTCGAGCTGTCCGCCTCACCGCACGCCCTGGCCGCGCGCCGCCGCGAGACGCTCGGCAACTTCCTGGACGTCGCGGCCGCCTTCGCCGGCCGGGAGGGCGGCGCGGCCGTGGACGGCGAAGCCACCCTCCAGGGCTTCCTCGGCTTCCTGCGCACCGCCGCGCAGTACGAGAAGGGGCTCGACAACGCCCTGCCCGGCGGCGAGAACACGGTCAAGGTGCTCACCGCCCACAAGGCCAAGGGGCTGGAGTGGGACGTGGTGGCGGTGCCGGGGCTGGTCGCCAAGCAGTTCCCGAGCGAACAGTCCCGCGAGTCCTGGACGGCGAACGCGAAGGTGCTGCCGCACGAGCTGCGCGGGGACGCGCGGACCCTCCCGGACGTCACCGCCTGGACCAGCAAGGGGATCGCCGCCTTCAAGGACGCCATGAAGGGGCATCAGCGGACCGAGGAGCTCCGGCTGGGCTATGTGACCTTCACCCGGCCGCGCTCGCTGCTGCTCGGCTCCGGCCACTGGTGGGGCCCCACCCAGAAGCGTCCGCGCGGCCCGTCGGGCTTCCTGGACGCACTGCGCGAGCACTGCGAGGCCGGGTACGGCGAGATCGAGGCATGGGCCGAGCCGCCGGAGGAGGGCGCGGAGAACCCGGCCCTGCGGGAGTCGGCGGCCGACCGGGCCTGGCCGCTTCCGCTGGACCCGGCCGCGCTGCGCCACCGGCGCCGCGCCGCCGATGTCGTCCTCGCCCATCTGGCGCGCATCGAGACGGCGGGGGAGGGGGCTACCGCGCGGGACGAGGGGCGCCCCTCGGCAGACGGGGACCTCTTTCCGGAGCCCATGGAGGAGCTCGAACCCCCGGAGGACCCGGAGTGGCCCGAGCCTCCGGAGGATCCTTACGGTTCGTACGAGGACGAGCCCTACGACGACGCGTCGCACGGCGAAGGGCAGCCCCCCGATCCTTACGGCGCGCCGGAACCTGGCGTACCGGAACCCGATGTGCCCGAAATCACGTCAGAACCGGCCGAGGACGAGCTGGCGCCCGAGGAGGCCCGGCTGGTCGGCTCCTGGGACCGCGATCTGGACGCGCTCGCCGGAGAGCTGCGCCGGGCCCGCGAGACCGTGCACGAGGTGCCTCTGCCGGGCACGCTCACCGCGTCCCAGCTGCTGCGCCTCGCCGCCGACCCGGACGGCTTCGCACGGGAGCTGGCCCGCCCCATGCCCCGGCCGCCGCGCCCCGCCGCGCGGCGCGGCACCCGCTTCCACGCCTGGGTCGAGTCGCGCTTCGAGGCGCTGCCGCTGCCCTTCCTCGGCCCGGACGAGCTGCCGGGCGGCGAGGACGACGAGGCGGAGATCGCCGACGAGCGGGATCTGGCCGCGCTCAAGGAGGCGTTCGCCCGCACGCCGTACGCCCGTCGCACCCCTTACCGCGTGGAGGCGCCGGTCCAGCTGACCCTGGCGGGCCGCACGATCCGCGGCCGGATCGACGCGGTGTACCGCGAGTCCGGTACGGGCCCCGACGGCGGCCCGCGCTACGAGATCGTCGACTGGAAGACCGGCCGCACCCAGGACGCCGACCCGCTCCAGCTGGCCGTCTACCGCGTCGCCTGGGCCGAACAGCACGGGCTGCCCCTGTCGGCGGTCACGGCGGCCTTCGTGTACGTACGCAGCGGTGAGGTGGTCCGCCCCACCGGGCTGCCCGGCCGGGCCGGGCTCGAGCGCCTCCTGCTCGGGGAGCCGGGGGACGCGGACATTGACGGGGGCGGGGACGCCGACGTCGGCGGGAACGCGGACGTCGGCGGGAATCCGGACGTCGGCCGGAACGCGGACGGCGACAGGGACGCGACCGGAAACGACCGTATCGATGCCGGAACCGTCACCGAGAGCGAGCGCACCTGAGCGGCCCGGAGGCCCCCGCCCTCGCCCCGCCGCGGGCCGGATAGGCTCGCATGCATGAGCAACACCCCGGACACGGACAACGCCGTCCGCGCCTTTGTGGACGGCCATCGCGCCGCCTTCCTCGCCGAGCTCTCCGAGTGGCTGCGCATCCCGTCCGTATCCGCCGACCCCGCCCGCGCCGACGACGTCCGGCGCGGCGCCCAGTGGCTCAGGGACCACCTGGCCGCCACGGGCTTCCCGGTGACTGAGATATGGGACACACCGGGCGCCCCGGCCGTGTTCGCCGAATGGCCGTCCGGCGATCCCGACGCCCTTACGGTGCTCGTCTACGGCCACCACGACGTCCAGCCCGCCGACCGCGCGGACGGCTGGCGCACCGACCCCTTCGAGCCCGTCATCGAGGACGGCAGGCTCTACGCCCGCGGCGCCGCCGACGACAAGGGGCAGGTCCTCTTCCACACCCTGGGGATACGGGCGCATCTGGCCGTGACCGGCCGAGTCGCGCCCGCGGTGAACCTCAAGCTGCTGATCGAGGGCGAGGAGGAGTCCGGCTCCCCGCACTTCCCCGAGCTGGTCCGCGCGCACGCCGACCTGCTGGCCTGCGACACCGTGATCGTCTCCGACACCGGGATGTGGTCCGAGGACACCCCGACCGTCTGCACCGGCATGCGGGGCCTCGTCGACTGCCAGATCGATCTCCACGGCCCCGGTCAGGACATCCACTCCGGCTCCTTCGGCGGCGCGGTCCCCAACCCGGCCACCGAGGCCGCCCGGCTGGCCGCCGCGCTGCACGACGACGACCGTAAGGTGGCCATCCCCGGCTTCTACGACGGCGTCGTGGAGCTGACCGACCGTGAGCGCGAGCTCTTCGCCGAGCTGCCCTTCGACGAGGCGGGCTGGCTGCGGACCGCGCATTCACGGGCCACGCTCGGCGAGGCCGGGTACTCCACCCTGGAGCGGATCTGGGCCCGTCCGACCGCCGAGGTCAACGGCATCGGCGGGGGCTATCAGGGGCCGGGCGGGAAGACCATCGTGCCCTCGGCCGCCCAGCTGAAGCTGTCCTTCCGGCTGGTGGCGGGCCAGGACGTGGAGAAGATCCAGTCGGCCGTGCGGGACTGGGTCGCGGCCCTGCTCCCGGCCGGGATCCGCCATGAGATCACCTATTGGGGCGCCACCCGCCCCTGTCTGACCCCGCTGGACCACCCCGCGCTCCAGTCGGTCGTCCGCGCCATGGGGCGCGCCTTCGGCCAGAAGGTCCGCTTCACCCGCGAGGGCGGGTCGGGCCCCGCCGCCGATCTCCAGGACCTCCTCGGCGCTCCGGTGCTCTTCCTGGGTATCTCGGTGCCGTCCGACGGCTGGCACGCACCCAACGAGAAGGTGGAGCTCGGCCTGCTCATGAAGGGCGCCGAGACGGCCGCCCACCTCTGGGCCGATCTCGCCGAGAATGGACGGGAATAGCTTGCTCATGTACGTGAACCACCCATTTCACTGGGGGAGTTGGAAGCAGCCGTGACCACCTCGACCGACCACGCCACCGACCGGCCGATCACGCTCAGCGCCCCGGGCGGCATCGACCGCTCCGCGCACCACCGCTTGGACGAGGCGTGGCTGGCCGCCGCGTGGAGCCACCCGACGACGCGCGTCTTCGTGGTCTCCGGCGGCCAGGCCCTGGTCGACGACACACCGGACGGCCGCACCGAACTCGTCATGACTCCGTCCTTCGAGGCCCCGCCCACCGAGAACCACCGCTATTTCCTGGGCACCGACCAGGAGGGCGTGCGCTACTTCGCGCTCCAGAAGGACTCCCTGCCGGGGCGGATGGACCAGTCGGCACGCCCCGCCGGGCTGCGCGAGGCGGGCGCGCTGCTGTCCGAGCGCGACGCGGGGCTGCTGGTACACGCGGTCGCGCTGGAGAACTGGCAGCGGCTGCACCGCTTCTGCTCACGCTGCGGTCAGCGCACGGTGATCGCGGCGGCGGGCCATATCCGCCGCTGTTCGGCGTGCGGGGCCGAGCACTACCCGCGCACCGACCCCGCCGTGATCATGCTGGTGAAGGACGATCAGGACCGGGCGCTGCTGGGGCGCCAGGTGCACTGGCCGGAGGGACGCTTCTCGACGCTGGCGGGCTTCGTGGAGCCGGGCGAGTCGATCGAGCAGGCCGTGGTCCGCGAGGTGGCGGAAGAGGCGGGCGTCACGGTGGGCGAGGTCGAGTACGTGGCCAGCCAGCCGTGGCCGTTCCCGTCCAGCCTGATGCTCGGCTTCATGGCCCGGGCCACGTCCTCCCGGATCCAGGTGGACGGGGAGGAGATCCACGAGGCGCGCTGGTTCTCCCGGGACGACCTGCGGGCCGCGATCGAGTCCGGGGAGGTCCTGCCTCCCTCCGGTATCTCGATCGCGGCCCGGCTGATCGAGCTCTGGTACGGCGAGCCGCTGCCGCGGGGCTGAGTCGGAGACCGCGGGACCGACCCAGAGGCCGCGGGGGCCGGGTCAGAGCCCGCGGAGCCGGCTCGGAGACCGCCGGCTCAGAGCCCGACCTTGGCCTTGACCTGCGCCAGGGACGGGTTGGTCAGGGTCGACCCATCGGGGAAGAGAACGGTCGGCACGGTCTGGTTGCCACCGTTCGCCTTCTCGACGAAGGACGCGGACTCCGGGTCCTGCTCGATGTTGATCTCGGTGTAGGCGATGCCCTCGCGGTCCATCTGCCCCTTCAGGCGTCGGCAGTAGCCGCACCAGGTGGTGCTGTACATCGTCACAGTGCCGGACATCGGTCTTCGCTCTCCTCGGGGTCGTGGTGGGTGGGCAGAAGGTGAACGCTCACCTTCCACCGGTCATTCCCGGATTCATATGACCGGAAGGCCATGGCTGTGGACAACCGGCATCGCGCGTCTCAGGGGACCTGGCAGCATGGCGGGGTGACTGCAGCAACGTCCTCCACTCTGTTCCCGCGGGGCTCCACGCCGGGTGCCTACGCGGACACGCCGCGTGACGCCGACGCGGTGCTCGACGGGCTCGACCCCGAGCAGCGCGAGGTGGCGACGTCCCTGCACGGCGCGGTGTGCGTGCTGGCCGGGGCCGGCACCGGCAAGACCCGCGCCATCACCCACCGGATCGCCTACGGGGTGCGCGCGGGGATCCTCCAGCCGGCCAGTGTGCTGGCCGTCACCTTCACCAACCGCGCGGCGGGGGAGATGCGCGGCCGGCTGCGGCAGCTCGGCGCGGGCGGGGTGCAGGCGCGCACCTTCCACTCGGCGGCCCTGCGCCAGCTGCAGTACTTCTGGCCCAAGGCGGTCGGCGGTGAGGTGCCGCGGCTGGTCGAGCGCAAGGTGCAGCTCGTGGCCGAGGCCGCGGCCCGGTGCCGGGTCCGGCTGGACCGCAATGAGCTGCGGGATGTGACCGGCGAGATCGAATGGTCGAAGGTCACCCAGACCGTGCCCGAGGACTATCCGGCCGTGGCCGCCAAGTCCGGCCGTGAGGCCCCCCGGGACGCCGCCGAGATCGGCCGGATCTACGCCACCTATGAGCAGTTGAAGCGCGACCGCGGCGTCATCGACTTCGAGGATGTGCTGCTCCTCACGGTCGGTGTGCTCCAGGAGCGGCCGGACATCGCCGATCAGGTGCGCCGTCAGTACCAGCACTTCGTGGTCGACGAGTACCAGGACGTCAGCCCGCTCCAGCAGCGGCTGCTGGATCTGTGGCTCGGCGAGCGGGACAGCCTGTGCGTGGTCGGCGACGCCAGCCAGACCATCTACTCCTTCACCGGCGCCACCCCCGACCATCTGCTGAACTTCCGCACCCGCCACCCCCGGGCCACCGTGGTCAAGCTGATCCGGGACTACCGCTCCACTCCCCAGGTGGTCCACCTGGCCAACGAGCTGCTGTCCCAGGCCCGCGGCCGGGCCGCCGAGCACCGGCTGGAGCTGGTCTCCCAGCGGGAGGCGGGCCCCGACCCGGTCTACGCCGCCTATGCGGACGAGCCGGCCGAGGCGGAGGGCACCGCCCGCCGGATCCGGGAGCTGATCACCCCGGTCGAGCAGGGGGGCGGCGGGGTCCCGGCGAGCCAGATCGCGGTCCTGTACCGGGTCAACGCCCAGTCGGAGCTCTATGAGCAGGCGCTGGCCGATGCCCAGGTGCCCTATCAGCTGCGCGGCGCGGAGCGGTTCTTCGAGCGGCCCGAGGTGCGCGAGGCGGGGCTGCTGCTGCGCGGCGCGGCCCGTGGGGGCAGCGCCGACCCGGCGCTGGCGGACGCGGACATCCCGTCCCAGGTGCGGGCCGTGCTGACCACCCGTGGCTGGACGCCCGAGCCCCCGGCGGGCTCGGGCGCGGTGCGCGACCGCTGGGAGTCCCTGGCCGCCCTGGTGCGGCTCGCCGAGGACTTCGCGGCGAGCCGCCCCGGGGCCACGCTCTCCGATCTGGTGGCGGAGCTCGATGAGCGGGCGGCGGCGCAGCACGCCCCGACCGTCGAGGGTGTGACCCTCGCCTCACTCCACGCGGCCAAGGGCCTCGAATGGGACGCCGTCTTCCTGGTCGGTCTCACCGAGGGAATGATGCCGATCACCTACGCCAAGACCGAGCAGCAGATCGAGGAGGAGCGTCGGCTGCTCTATGTGGGGGTCACCCGCGCCCGTCGCCATCTGACGCTGTCCTGGGCGCTCTCGCGGGCTCCGGGCGGCCGGGCCTCCCGTCGCCCCACCCGCTTTCTCAACGGGCTGCGGCCCGGCTCCCAGGCCATCGGCGCCCGCACCCCGGGCGGGGGCGGCGGGATCGAGCGCGGGGTGGCGGCCCCGGGTGGGGGCGGCGAGGTGCGCAGGCGGCGCGGCCCGGTCCACTGCCGGGTGTGCGGCCGGGCGCTGACCGACGCGGGCGAGATGAAGCTGATGCGCTGCGAGGGCTGCCCGTCCGAGCTGGACGAGGCGCTCTATGAGCGGCTGCGTGACTGGCGGGCGGAGCAGGCGGGTCTGCTGGGGCAGCCGGCCTACTGCGTGTTCACCGACAAGACACTGCTCGCGATCGCCGAGGCCGTTCCGGGAACCGAACCGGAGCTCGCCCGCATCTCCGGTGTCGGAAGGCGGAAGCTGGACCGGTTCGGGGCCGATGTTCTCGCACTGTGCGCGGGCCGGGAACTGCCCTCCGCACTCGACGACGAGGGCGACGGCGATGCCGGGGGAAGCCATTCGGGTGACCCTTGGCAAAACTCGACGGAAAAATAGTTTGCGCGCGTGGAGGCCATACCCATAGCCTTCCGAGCACGGAAGACAACGGCCCTTCCAGGAGCCAAGGATTCCGTGTTGTACTGAACACCCGGACTGGTTTCGGACCGGTCCCTGAGACGCCGAGAGGAGGCGAAGACCAGTGATCAGCTTCATCAACACCATCAAAAAGGCCGATCGGTCGGTCGTCGCCACATGCCTGCTCGGTTCCGCGCTGCCTGGCACCGGTATGCCCGGCGCCAATGAGGCGCGTCTCAGCGAGCGACCGATCCAGGCACCTGCGGTAGCAGCAGAGGCACAGGCAATGGCCTATGCCTTTGCGGCCAATGGTGCCGAATCCCGGACGACGCAGCAGCACCACAAGACGTGGGCCTTCCGCAGGCTCGAACCCTGGAGTTATCCAGCCTGATCCAGGATCAGGTCGGCACCTTCCAGGGCCGCGGAACCCACACCGGGATCCGCGGCCCTTTTGATTTGCCAGAGCCCGGCCACCAGCCGGACCGAAGAGACGAGGAACACACACCGTGCAACTCAACGCGCACGCCCCGTCCGCATCAACCGACCTGAACCGCCCGCCTGACTCCTCGGAGGACTCCTTGACCCCGCTCACCGCCCTCACCGAACTCGATGAGGCCATCGAGAACCTGGGTGTAGCCGTTCCGTGCCGCTCGTACGACCCGGAGGTCTTCTTCGCCGAGTCCCCGGCCGACGTCGAGTACGCGAAGTCGCTGTGTCAGACCTGCCCGCTGCGGGAGGCATGCCTCGCCGGCGCCAAGGACCGCCGGGAGCCCTGGGGCGTCTGGGGCGGCGAGCTCTTCGTCCAGGGCGTGGTGGTGGCCCGCAAGCGGCCGCGTGGTCGCCCGCGTAAGAACCCGGTCGCGGCATGAGCACCATCGGCACCATCGATCGCCCAGCGACGCACGACCCCATGAAGCAGGTCCCGACGATGACCCCACCGGTCTCCGAAACCCCCGCACCTGATACCTCCGGTGCGCCCGAGGCGCGCCAGAACAGGAACCGAGAGATGCAACTCATGCAAGAAGCCCTGGCACGTGCGCATATGCACGACCGGCTGCAGGAGGCCGAGTCCGAACGGCAGGCCGTTCGGCTCGCGGCCGCCCGCCGGATGCAGCGGCGTGCGGAGCGTGCCTCGCTCCGCGCCCGCCGCGCCCTGGCCATGGCGGTCATGCAGTGACGACCATGTGCGGCACCGGCCAGAGGCGGGGCTGACACACAACACGCGCCGACGGGTCCTACGCCGACCCATCGCGCAACCACGAAGGGCCGGTCCGATCGGACCGGCCCTTCGGCTATCCCGAGGCGCCCGAGCTCAGGCCGAGGTCTCCGGGCTCAGGCCGAGGTCTCCGCGGCCTCGGGCTCCTCCTCGGCGCTTGCCGCGGCCTCTTTCCCGGCGTCCGCCGCGGGGCCTTCTTCGGCCTCTGCTTCGGCGCGGTCCTCGGGCTCCGGGTCCGCGGTGAAGCCGGGGACCCACGCCTCGAGCTCATCCCGCATCCGCACCGTGGCACCCAGCTGGCAGAGCACCCCGATGGTGCTCAGCGTCACCCGGTGAATCAGCAGATAGGCGGGCGGCAGATTCAGCTGATTGCCCAGCTCATAGACGGGGGAGTGGCGGTCGGCCATCCGCGCCGCCTGGCTGCGCAGCCACTGCCGGTCGAAGACGAACGCGTCGACCTGGGCCGGTTCGAGCATCGGCAGCAGGAAGTCCAGCAGATCATCCGGGTCGAGCTCGATCGTGGGCTTGACGAACCCCTCCCCGCGCATCAGCTCATAGACCCCCGCGGCATCGCCCTCCAGCGCCATGCGCAGCGCGATGCCGATGGGCTCCGGAAGCCCTCCCGGGAGCCGGTTCACCGAACCGAAGTCCAGAACGCCCAGCTTCCACTGCTCCGGCGGCCCGTCCGGGGCGTCACCGGTCAGCAGCCGGAAGTTCCCCGGATGGGGATCGGCGTGCAGCAGCCCCGTGCGGGACGCCCCCGAGAAGAGAAAGCGGGCCAGCAGCTGCCCGGCGCGGTCCCGCTCCTCCTGTGTGCCGTCGGCTATCACCTCGGAGAGCGGCACCCCCTCCAGCCATTCGGTGATCAGTATCTGATCGCTCTGGTGCACCACCTCGGGCACCACGATCTCCGTGTCCTGTGCGTACTCCTCCGCATGGATCCGCTGGGACGCCGCCTCCAGTTCGTAGTCCAGCTCCTCGGCGACCCGCTCGCGCAACTCCGCGATCAGCGGCTTGACGTCCAGCCCCGGCACCAGCGGCCCCAGCACCCGGGCGAACCGGCTCAGTTGGTTGAGGTCGGACAGCAGGGCCTCGCCCGCCCCGGGATACTGCACCTTGACCGCCACCGTGCGCCCGTCGTGCCAGACCGCCCGGTGCACCTGCCCGATCGAGGCGGCCGCCGCCGGCTTGTCCTCGAACTCCTGGAACAGCTCCGGCCAGTCCGGGCCCAGCCGCTCCTCCAACGCCGCGTGGACCGTGCGGCTCGGCATGGGAGGGGCCGCTTCCTGGAGCTTGGTCAGGGCCGCCCGATAGGGCCTGGCTATCTCCTCGGGCAGCGCCGACTCGAAGACCGACATGGCCTGTCCGAGCTTCATGGCCCCGCCCTTGAGCTCGCCGAGGACCTTGAACATCTGCTCCGCGGTGCGCTGCTGCACCTCGCGTGCGACGATCTCCGCCGGCCGCCCCCCTATCCGCTTCCCGAGCCCCCATGTGGCGCGCCCCGCGAATCCCAAGGGCAGCGCCGCCAGTTTGGCGGTACGGGTGATCGCCTTGCGCGGCAGATCGGTCATGCGCCCCTCCAACTACAGCCGTGCCATCCCGGAAGGTGGCCCCCGGGCCCCCGGTGCCCACTCCGCGGACGTGGGTCACCCGGACATTGTCGCGTGCGGTGCCTCTGCGGCCGAGGCATATACGGCATCCTCCTCCCCGGCCGCTCCACAGCCGCATCCGGGATGTGCTTCGATCGGGCGCGCCTCCCAGACGAGGGAGGGGAGCGCCAACTCCCACCGGACCCCCGCGCCCCCGGAGGGGCGGCCGTCGAGGAAGGCCAGCGCCTGCACCGCGGTGAGCCCCGCCACCACCATCGCCAGCGCCGTGTCACAGGCCGGGGCGGTGCGCCGCCGCCCGGACCGCCACTGCGCGAGCATCCGCGGCCAGACCGGCTCCCGCTCGGCACGGCCCGCCGCGGCACAGCCCGCGCAGGGCGTGATCCCCGGCACCACCAGCGGGCCCACCACCCCCGTCGCCTCGATGACTCCCGCATAGAGATGGGGCGTGCCGGAGGCGAGCAGCGGCCGGGTCTGCTCCGGATCCGGTGCGTACGCCGCGAGGCCGTCACGCGGGACGATCACCACCAGCGCCAGCCCGGGCTCTCCCGAGGCGATCCGCTCTCTCGAGGCGGTCCGCTCTCCCGAGGGGGTCCGCTCTCCTGAAGGGACCTTCCCTCGTGAAGGGGCCCGCTCTGCCGCGGAGGTCCGCTGCCGCGCCGACCGGCGGGGAAGCGGGGCGGGCGCGGCCTGGCGCACCACGCGGCGTGCCGCCAGATCCCGGCGCTCCCCGATCTGCTCGGCCGACAGCCCGCCGGGAGCCACATCCCAGGGCTCGACACAGCCCCCGTCCACCACATCGACCCGGCCGATCCCCGAGCCCGACAGCGCGGCCGCGACCGCCACCCCGACCCGGCCCGCGCCCCGCACCTGAACCCGCGTCGCCCGCCGCGCGGCGAGCAGCCGCGCCGCCGCTCCGGGCTCGGGATGCAGCACCGACAGCGCCCCCGCGTCGGGCCGCAGCCGGTCCAGGGCCGCGGCGGGCTCGCCGCCGTCCCTCGGCTCGTCCAGCAGACCGGCCGCCGCCAGCCGGTCCACCAGTGCGTCGGCCCGCCCCTCCGGCAGCCCGATGGCCCGGGCCTCCTGCCGCAGCAGCGGCAGACCGCGGGTGCCGTCCAGCAGCTCCAGAAAGCTGCCCGTGGCCGTGTCCACCGGCCCCATCACCACCGCATGCGCCCGGGCCACCCCGAACTGCACCGTGTCCCGGCTCCGCCAGCCGCGCCGCAGCGCGGGCTTGAGCATCGGATGCATCGCCGTCCCCCCGTCTGATGTGCTGTCCGTCGAACCGCCTTCAGCATGCGGGTCGGCGTCCGCACCCGCAGCGCGTTGTCCACAGGCAGTGGAATAAGTCGTACGAACGCCAGCCGTACAAAACGCCGGTCGTACAAGCCGTGCACACCGTGGAGTGGTTCGGTCCGCAACCATCGGCGGGGCGGGACTTCCCCGGCTGCCAGCGGGTAACGTCGTGGCGTGTCCGCCGACCCGCCCCCTCGCACCGCGGGACAGAACGTCTCCCGCAGCGCCGCGAGCGCACCGAGCACCGTCCCGAGCCCGCAGAGCCGGGGCTCCGACGCGAGCGCGGTCGAGGTCCGCCGGAGCACCCGGCGGCGCAGGACGGTCTCCGCCTATCGCGAGGGCGACCGCACCGTCGTCCTCATCCCCGCCCGGATGTCCGAGGCGGAGGAGCAGCGCTGGGTGAGCGTCATGCTGGACAAGCTTGCGGCCCAGGAGAGCAAGCGGATGCTGGGCGACGCGGAGTTGGCCGCCCGCGCCGAGTGGCTCTCCGGCCAGTACCTGGGCGGGCGGGCCCGGCCCGTCTCCGTCCGCTGGGTCACCAACCAGAACACCCGCTGGGGGTCGTGCACCCCCGCCGAGGGCAGCATCCGGCTCTCCCACCGGCTCCAGGGCATGCCGGAGTACGTCGTGGACTATGTGCTCCTCCACGAGCTGGCCCATCTGCTGGTGCCGGGGCACGGCCGCCGCTTCTGGCAGCTCCTGGAGGCGTACCCGCGGACCGAGCGGGCGCGGGGCTATCTCGAAGGGGTGGTCGCCGCCGGACGGTTGCCGCATCTCTCCGGGCCCCCGGACGACCAGCCGTAAGGCGACCGTGCCCGGGCGGCGAGGGATCGACCCCCGGACCGTGTGGGAACCACGTCCTGGTTCCCGGCGTCGCTCATAGTCGGCGGCAGCGGCTAGCCTGGCGCGCAACGCACACACCGGTACGGCGATGGGGGACGGTCCTAACGTATGGCCAGGGAATTCCAGCGCGGCCACAAGGCCAGGATCAGTGATCTGACGGCCGGGAGGGATCTGTACGTCGGGGTGCAGATCGCCGGACCCGGCCTGACCTTCGACATCAGCTGCTTCGGTCTCGACGCGAACGAGCGGCTGTCGGACGACCGCTACTTCATCTTCTTCAACCAGCCGAAGTCCCCTGAAGAAGCGATACAGCAGCTCGGGCCGCAGGCAGGTGACACGGATTCGTTCCGCGTCACGCTCGACAGCATCCCGCCCGCCATCCAGAAGCTCTCCTTCACCGCGACCATCGACGGCGCCGGGCAGATGTCGCAGGTCGGCCCCGGCTACCTCCGGATCGTCGCGGGCGGCGAGGAGGTGGCCCGGTACTCCTTCACCGGCTCGGAGTTCAGCACCGAACGCGCGGTGATGCTGGGCGACTTCTACCTCAAGGACGTCTGGCGGTTCGCCGCCGTCGGGCAGGGCTTCGACGGGGGACTGGAGGCGCTGCTCAAGAACTTCGGCGGTGAGGTGGCCGAGGAGGAGCCCGCCCCCGCGCCCGCCCAGGGCGCCACGCCAGGCTTCGCGCCGCCCGGCCAGGCCGCCCCCGCACCGGGCTTCGCACCCCCGGCCGGGACCCCCGCCCCGTCGGCCCCTCCGGCCCCCGCCCCTCCGGCGCCGCAGCCCGCCCCCGCCTTCGGCGCTCCCCAGGGAACGCCGCCTCAGGGAACGCCCCAGGGCACGCCCCCGCAGGGCGTTCAGCCGCCCGCCCCCGGCACCCCGCAGATGCACGGTGCCCCCACCATCGCCGCGCCCATCGCACCCCCCGGCCAGGTGCCGCCGCCCGGCCAGGTGCCGCCCCCGGGTCAGGCACCGCCGCCCGCACCGCCGGGCCAGTTCCCGGGCCAGCAGCCCCCGTTCGGCCAGCAGCCGGGCCAGGCCCCGCCCGCCCCCGCGCCGTACGGCCAGCCGCCCGCCCAGCCCTACCCCGGCCAGCCCGGTCAGCCGGGCCAGCCCGCACCTTACGGTCAGCCGCAGCCCATGGGCGGCGTCCCCCAGGGCGGTGGCGCGCCCGGGCTCCAGGCAGCGCTCTCCAAGTACCGCGAGGCGCCCACCGGTCAGCGCTGGACGCCGCAGAACCCCCGGCTGATGCGGGTCGACCTCGGCGTCGGCGGCCAGCCCGTGCTCGCCCGCCAGGGCACGATGGTGCTCTACCAGGGCAAGGTCGACTTCAGCTACAAGGGCGCCGGCTTCCGCGGCCGGATCGTCGGCAACGCGACCGGCCAGGAGATGCAGCTGATGCGCTGCACCGGCCAGGGCCAGGTCTTCCTCGCCGAGAACGCCGCCGAGCTCCACCCGATCGAGCTCCAGGGCGACGCCATCTGCGTCTCCGCCGAGAACGTGCTCGCCTTCGACGAGTCGCTGCACCACGAGGTGCGCCGGATCGAGGGCCACGGCATCCCCGGCGGCGCGCTGTTCACCATGCAGTTCCAGGGCACCGGCACCGTCGTGGTGAAGACCGAGGGCACACCGGTCGTCCTCCCGGTCACCCCGACCACCTTCGCCGACAGCAACGCCATCGTGGCGTGGTCCGCCGGAGCCCAGGTGATCATCTCCAGCCAGGTGCGGCTGCGCCGCAGCGCCTACCCCGGCCACAGCGGGGAGACCGTGAACCTCCAGTTCCGTGGCGCGCCCGGCAACTTCATCGTCGTCCAGCCCTACGAGGTCTGAGGGAGCCCGCTATGGACCAGCACATGATCTCGGGCTTCGCACCCGCCCCGGTCGCCGCCCGGATGGAGAACCACGGCGCCAGCATGCTCAAGGTCGCCATGCAGAGCGGCCAGGACCTGTTCGCCCGCACCGGCTCGATGGTGGCGTACGAGGGCTTCGTCCAGTACGAGCCCAACCCGCCCGCGGTACGGCAGATGGCCTCCCAGTGGCTGACCGGCGAGGGTGCCCCGCTGATGCGGTGCAGCGGCGACGGACTGCTCTACCTCGCCGACTACGGGGCCGACGTCGTCTGCATCAACCTCAACGGCGACGCGCTGTCGGTCAACGGCACCAACCTCCTCGCCTTCGACGCCCACCTCCAGTGGGGCGTCGAACGCGTCAAGGGCATCGCCAAGTTCGCCGGGCAGGGCCTGTTCAACGTGGGCGTATCCGGCACCGGCTGGGTCGCCCTGACCTCCCGCGGCACCCCCATCGTGGTCGACTGCGGCCGTGGTGAGGACGAGACCTATGTGGACCCGGACGCGCTCGTGGCCTGGTCCTCCGGGCTCAAGGTGAAGGGAAAGCGCAGCTTCAAGGCGTCGTCCCTGATCGGCCGGGGCAGCGGCGAGGCGTATCAGCTCGGCTTCTCCGGGCAGGGCTTCGTCGTCGTACAGCCCAGTGAGGACAGCACCGACCGGCTCCGGGCCCGGGGCTGAGGGGGAGGGACACCAGATGCAGAGCCCGCTTTTCGCCTTCACCGAGGCCCAGACGCAGGACCGCTACGCGCTCCAGAACCCGCAACTGCTGCGGGTCGCCCTGAGCGGCCATGAGGATGTGCTCGCCCGTAAGGGCAGCATGGTCGCCTATCAGGGGCTCATCGAGTTCGACGGCGAGTACCAGACGCCGGGACAGCGCATGGCCCGGAGCCGCACCGGTGAGGGCCTTGACCTGATGCGCTGCTCCGGGCAGGGCACGGTCTACCTCGCCAACCTCGCCCAGCACATCCATGTGATGGACGTGGACCACGACGGGCTGACCGTCGACAGCTCCTATGTGCTCGCGATCGACTCCACGCTGCACTGGGAGTCGATCGCGGTGGACAGCCAGTTCGGGATCTCCGGGTCCGGCAAGTACAACCTCAACATCTCCGGCCAGGGCAAGGTCGCGCTGATGACCTCGGGGCAGCCGCTGATGCTCCAGGTCACCCCGGACAAGTACGTCAACGCCGACGCGGACGCCATCGTCGCCTGGTCCAGCTCGCTGCGGGTCCAGATGCAGGCGCAGACGCACTCCTCGGGCGTCTGGCGGCGGCGCGGCAACACCGGCGAGGGCTGGGAGCTCAGCTTCCTCGGCCAGGGCTATGCCCTGGTGCAGCCCAGCGAGCTGCTCCCGCCGCAGAACGCGGTGGTCGGGGGCGGCATGGCCGCGCAGTTCGGCATGGGCCAGCAGGGCGCCCGCGGTCAGAACCAGGGCAACATCTTCAGCAACTGACCGAGATCACCGCTGAAGGACCACAGCGGCCGCGGACCCCTCGGGTCCGCGGCCGCCCCGCATTCCAACAGGCTCCTCAGCGCGGCCCAACGCGCTCCTCAGAGCAGCGCGCGGGTGCGCGTCACCAGGTGGCGCACCGACTCGTCGGCCACGTCCGCCACCTCGTCGTAGCCGAACCAGCGCAGATCCAGCGACTCGTCGCTGATCGCCGCCACCGCGCCCCGGGGCGCCACCGCCGCGTACTGGACGTCCAGGTGCCAGGCGCAGGGGGTCTGGTGCCGGTCGAGCCGCACCGGGCCGCCCGGCAGCAGCGTCAGCCCCTCGATCCCGGACTCCTCGGTGGTCTCGCGAAGCGCCGCGCCCGCGAGCGTGGTGTCGTCCGGCTCGCAGTGGCCGCCCATCTGGAGCCACATCCGCAGCTTGCGGTGCAGGGTGAGCAGCACCTGCTCCCGGTCCGGGTCGATCACCAGCGCGCTCGCCGTGATGTGCCCGTCGCCGCACGCCTTCCACATGCCGTCCGGATACGCGGCCAGATGGTCGCCGTACAGCCGCCGCAGCCGCTCCTGGGCGGCATCGGGCGCGGGCCACTCGGTGAGCACCCGCGCCGCGTCCTGGTGCAGACTCACTTCTCGCCGTCGCCCCGGTCGCCGCCCTCGCGGTCGTCCTCGCCGCCCTCGCGGCCCTTACGGAGGTCGGGACCGTCGGAGCCGCCCTTACGGTCCTCATCACCGCCCGCCGCCTCGCCGAGCATCTTGTCCAGCTCGGAGAAGTCCAGCTGCTCGCGGTGGACGAAGCCGTCCGGGTCGTCGAGGTCCTGTGCCGTCGGCAGCATGTCCGGGTGCGCCCACAGACCGTCGCGCCCCTCCAGGCCGCGGGCGTCGGTGAGGGAGGCCCACAGCCGGGAGGCGTCCCGCAGCCGGCGC
This sequence comes from Streptomyces yongxingensis, assembly GCF_055597465.1. Lineage (NCBI taxonomy): Bacteria > Bacillati > Actinomycetota > Actinomycetes > Kitasatosporales > Streptomycetaceae > Streptomyces > Streptomyces yongxingensis. The sequence continues at coordinate 4,271,547 of NZ_CM145717.1, read as the reverse complement.
GGCCGCAGCTCCAGGCCGATCAGCGTGGCGAAGGTCTGCTCGGCGGGGCCGCCGCTCGCCCGGCGCCGCCGCAGCGTCTCGCGCAGGGCGTCGGCGGACGGCAGATGCGGCTTGGCAGCGGCGTGCACCACCGCGTCCACCCAGCCCTCCACCAGCGCCAGAGCGGTCTCCAGACGCGCCAGCGCGGCCTTCTGCTCGGGGGTGTCCTCGGGCTGGAACATGCCCTGCTGGAGCGCTTCCTGCAGCTGCTCGGGGTGGGTCGGGTCGAGCTGGCCGACCGCGTCCTCCAGCTTGGCGGTGTCGACCTTGATGCCGCGGGCGTACCCCTCGACCGCGCCGAAGAGGTGCGAGCGCAGCCACGGCACATGGGCGAACAGCCGCTGGTGGGCCGCCTCGCGCAGCGCCAGGTACAGCCGGACCTCTTCCTTGGGCACGCCGAGGCCGGAGCCCAGCGCCGCGATGTTGACCGGCAGCAGGGCCGCCTTGCCCGCCGGACCCAGCGGCAGCCCGATGTCGGTCGAGCCGACCACCTCGCCGGCCAGCACGCCCAGCGCCTGACCGATCTGGGTGCCGAACATGGCGCCGCCCATCGAGCGCATCATCCCGAGCAGCGGGCCGGCCATGGCCTGCATCTCCTCGGGCAGCACATCGCCCATGGCGGCGCCGACGCGCTCGGCGACCGGGTCCACCAGGTCCTTCCACACCGGCAGGGTCGCCTCGACCCATTCGGCGCGGCTCCAGGCCACCGCGGTGCCCGAGCCCGAGGGCAGCGAGGTGACGCCGTCCAGCCACAGGTCCGCGAGCCGCACGGCCTCCTGGACCGCGGCGCGGTCGGCGGGGCCGACGCTCTCGTCCTTGCTGCCGTCGGCGGTGCCGCGCGCGACGGTCTGGCGGGCGATGTCCTTGGCCATGTCCCAGTTCACCGGGCCGCCCTCGTACGAGAGCATCTGCCCGAGCTGCTGGAAGGCGGCGCCCAGGTCGCCCGGATTCAGCGAACCGAACATCGCGGCGAACGGATTCTCCGCGCCGCCCGCTCCGCCCGGCCCGCCGCCGAACCCGAAGGGATTCGCGGGGCCCTGCTCGCCGCCCTGGCCGCCCTTCTTCTTACCGTCGTCGCCGTCCTCCGGCTCCTCCGGCGGAAGGCCGAATCCGAATGGGGAGTCACTCACGGGTTTCCTCGGCTCGTTGGGCCACCGGCCCCGGGCCGGTGGCGGATGCCCGACATCACCACCCAGCCTAGACACCTCGCCGGTTTCCGGGCTCGGTGCTTCGCTGATCGCCGCCCTGCGGCAGGATGGACGTCACCTGGTACGTATGCGTGCATGCGCTGCGTACTGAAGACAACCGCTGGAGACGCCCGGTGAGTTCCCCAGACCGAGAAGTTCGCGCTGCGCGAAACGATACGGCCCCTACCGCACGACGACCCGTCGTGGCGGTGACCGGTGCCGCCTCGGGCCCAGGTGCCCTGCTCACGCAGCGGCTCGCGGAGTCCGAAGAGGTCAAGCAGGTCCTGGCCATCGACGAACGCCGCGGTGAGGTGACCGAGGCGCAGTGGCATGTGCTGGACGTCCGAGATCCAGCCATCGCCGAGAAGCTGCGCGGCGCCGACGTGGTGGTCCACCTCGCCGTCGACCTGGATCTGGGCACCGATCCCGCCGCCCGCACCGCCTACAACGTGCGCGGCACCCAGACCGTCCTGACGGCCGCCGCGGCGGCCGGGGTGCGCCGGGTGGTGCTGTGCACCTCGGCGATGGTCTACGGGGCGCTCCCCGACAACGCCGTGCCGCTCGCCGAGGACGCGGAGCTGCGGGCGACCGCCGAGGCCACCGGCGTCGGCGACCTCCTGGAGATCGAGCGGCTCGGGGAGCGTGCGCCCCGGGCGCATCCGGGGCTGAATGTGACCGTGGTGCGCCCGGCGCTCCTGGTCGGCGGCACGGACACCGCGCTTACCCGCTACTTCGAGTCGCCGCGGCTGCTGGTCGTCGCCGGATCCCGCCCCACCTGGCAGTTCTGCCATATGGAGGACCTGGTCGGCGCGCTGGAGTACGCCGCCCTGGAGAAGGTCGAGGGCGAGCTGGCGGTGGGCTGCGAGGGCTGGCTGGAGCAGGAGGAGGTCGAGGAGCTGTCCGGGATCCGGCGCATGGAGCTGCCCTCGGCGGTCGCCCTGGGCGCGGCCTCCCGGCTGCACCGGCTCGGTCTGACGCCGTCCCCGGCGGGCGATCTCGCGTACACGATGCACCCCTGGGCGGTCAGCGGCAGCAGGCTGCACGCGGCGGGCTGGCGGCCGCGCTGGACCAACGAGGAGGTCCTGGCGGAGCTGCTGGAGGAGGTCGCCGGCCGCCATACGGTCGCGGGGCGGCGTCTCGGCCGTAAGGACGCCACGACGCTCGGCGCCGCGGGCGCGACCGTGGCCCTGGTGGGCACAGCGGCGATCGTGCGCCGCGCCCGTAAGGCGCGCCGCCGGGCCTGAGGCACAGGGCCCCGGAAGGTGTTTTCCGGGATCCGGTAGTCCGGTGGCTCCCTCGATTCCCTGAGGGCGGGACGGTACGGCACGATGGACGGCATGGCACCTTCGTACGATCACCCTGGCGAACTCGCGGCCGCCCATCCCATCCGGCTGCTCGCCGTCCGTGACACGCCCCTGTCCGTGGACGAGGTGTTCGGGGCGGTGGGCGATGCCGCGGCGGGCGGCACGGCGCTGTTCGTGGGCACCGTGCGCAACCACGACGGAGGCGCGGAGGTCGGCGCCCTCGGCTACTCCGCGCATCCGACCGCCGAGGCCGAGCTGCGCCGGGTGGCCGAGAAGGTCGTGGCCGACTTCCCGGTGCGCGCGCTGGCCGCCGTGCACCGGGTGGGCGATCTGGTGATCGGCGATCTGGCCGTGGTGGTGGCCGTCTCCTGCCCGCACCGCGCGGAGGCGTTCGCGGCCTGCCGCAGGCTGATCGACGACCTCAAGAGCGAGGTCCCGATCTGGAAGCACCAGACATTCGCGGACGGCACCGAAGAATGGGTGGGCGCGTAGCGCCTCGTTGAGGGGTGGTGGTCGGGCGACGGGAGGGCGGGTGGGCGCGTAGCGCCTCGTTGGGGGGTGGTGGTCGGGCGACGGGAGGGCGGGTGGGCGCGTAGGGGGAATGCGCATGCGCATGGGGGCACGGAAGGGTGTACTCCGCTTGCGTAACCCCCACCCTGCCGTAAGCGTTGACCTGGCAGAGGACTAATCTGCTCATCTGTCAGTCGCGGTCCTGAACCGCGATTTTTCAAGGGGTCGGGAGGCTGCTGTGGCTGCGCTTCTCTGGTTGCTGATTCCGTTGTTCGCGGCGATAGGCGCGGCGATATACGCCGGCATAGCCGCCCGAGCCGGCAAACGGAAGTCCGGGGGGGACGTAGCTGAGCTGGCCGGATACGCCCGCTTCCGCGAAGCGATGGAGCGCCGGCCCTCCGATTCGGACGCCGCGGCCTGAGGCCGCCGCCCCGTCCGCGCCGCCCCTCGTACGGACGGCCCCGACGGTGGACTGACGGACGGGTCCCGTACTGTCGTTCCATGCCACGCCGCACTGCGACGATGCTCGCCTCCCTTCTGATGCTGATCGCGCTGCTCTGCGCCGGAGTGCTGATCCCGGTGCCGTACGCGGAGATGTCGCCCGGGCCGACCTACAACACCCTGGGTGAGCACAATGGCGAGTGCGTGCTCCAGATCTCCGGCCGCAAGAGCTGTGAGACCACTGGCGGGCATCTGAACATGACCACGGTCCGGGTCACCGGCTCCGAGTACCGGATGAACCTCGTGGAGGCCGTCTACGGCTGGCTGGCCCACGATGACGTGGTCGTGCCGCACAGCACCCTCTACCCGGACGACAAGACCCCGGACCAGGTGGACCAGCAGAACGCCGAGGAGTTCACCCAGTCCCAGGAGTCCGCCAAGGTCGCGGCGCTGCGGGCGCTGAAGAAGCCGGTCACCGCGCATGTCATCGTCGGCGCCGTCCAGAAGGGCGCCCCGGCCCAGGGCAAGCTGCACGCCGGCGATGTGATCAAGTCGGTGGACGGCACGGCGGTGCGCGAGCCCGACGACGTGGCCAAGCTCGTCACCAAGCACAAGCCGGGCCAGAAGGTGGTCTTCTCGGTCGTCCCGGCCAAGAACGTGGCCGCGGCGGAGAAGAGCGGCAAGCAGCCCACCGGCGAGGAGCGCGTCGCGATCACCACCACGAAGGCGGACAAGGGCCCGGCCCGCGCCATCGTGGGCATCCAGGCCGGGATCGACTACACCTTCCCGTTCCGGATCGACATCAAGCTGGCGGACGTGGGCGGGCCCAGCGCGGGTCTGATGTTCGCGCTGGGGATCGTGGACCGGCTCTCGCCAGGCGATCTCACCGGCGGGAAGTTCATCGCGGGCACCGGCACGATCGACGACAAGGGCACGGTCGGCCCGATCGGCGGCATCGAGATGAAGACGATCGGCGCGCGCGAGGCGGGCGCCCGCTACTTCCTCACGCCCAAGGAGAACTGCGCGGCCGCCGCCAAGGACGTGCCGAGCGGGCTGCGGCTGGTCAAGGTGCACACGATCGACGACGCCCTTACGGCGCTCGAGAAGATCCGTAAGGGGGACACCGCCGGTCTGCCGAAGTGCACGACGGGCTGAGCGGCGCCCCCGTGGCGGGGGTCAGGTCGCGGGGGTCAGTCGGTGGCGAACGTGGCGGCGAGCGCGTCCGCCAGGCCCGGCACCAGACCGGCCCCGGTGAGCACCTCGGTCGGGGAGTCCTTCTCCCGCAGCCGCAGGGCCGACTCGCGCGCGCCGTCCCGCAGCACGGCCACGGTCATCCGGACCTCCTGGCGGTCCGGGTGGTCGGCGACCCACTTGGCCAGCGCCGCCTCGTCCAGGCCCTCGGGCACGGAGCTCTCGGCGGACGGCGGCAGCATCTGCCGCTCCACGGTCAGGGCGCAGCCGGTCACCGCGTCCGGCCAGGCGATGGTGGCGAGGAACTCGTCCAGCGGGGCGCCGGAGGGCAGCTCGTCCTGCTCGATGGGGGTCAGGGAGGCGATCTCCTCGCCGCCCTCGTCAAGGCCGAGCTGAGCGGCGAGGCCGGGCTCCTCGGTGCGCAGCCGGGCGGTGTCGACGAGGGCGAAGAGCCGGGCGGGCTGGTCCCAGCCGAGCCCCGAGGCGTACTCGTCGATTTCGAGGACGGCTCGGGTCAGTGGATTCGAGGCCAGCGGGTCGGTGCCGGGGGTTGCGTTGGACATGGTTCATATCGTGCCCTGTTCGGACCCGGAAACGGGAACTGAGTAAAGCCTGAGTAAGTTGCATCAGGTGGGCCCTGGAGTTCAGGGTTCCCTCAATCGACAGCGAACTTCGAGGTGCGCACCTTGGCTTTCCAGATGCCGGACCGCGGCGGAGGCCCGACGGGGCCGCGGGTGAGAGTCGGCCGTCCGTCCCGGCGTGCCAGAACCCTGCTCATGACCCTGGGCGTGCTGGCCGTGTTGGCCATGCTCTTTGTCATGTTTGCCGGATTTTGGACGGATTGGCTCTGGTATCGCTCGCTTCATTACTCTTCCGTCTTCAGTACCACCCTGAAGACGAAGATCGGGCTGTTCTTCGTCTTCGGCCTGCTGATGGCCACGGCCGTCGGGATCAACATCTGGCTGGCCCACCGGCTGCGGCCACCGCTGAGCGCGATGTCCATGGAGCAGCAGAGCCTGGACCGCTACCGGATGGGCATCGCCCCGTTCAAGAAGTGGGTGCTGCTCGCGGTCACCGCCCTGGTGGGGCTGATCGCGGGCGCTTCGGCGGCCGGGCAGTGGCGCATCTGGCTGCTGTGGGTCAACGGGGTGCCGTTCGGCCAGAAGGACCCGCAGTTCCACAAGGACGTGGCCTTCTACGCCTTCGATCTGCCCTGGTACCGCTTCCTGCTGAGCTTCGGCTTCGCGGCCACGGTGCTCTCGCTGATCGCCGCCGCCCTGGTGCACTACCTCTACGGGGGCCTGCGGGTCACCAGCCCCGGCGCCCGCGCGACCGCGGCGGCCACCGGCCATCTGTCGGTGCTGCTGGGCGTCTTCGTGGCGCTCAAGGCGGTGGCGTACTGGCTGGACCGCTACGGCCTGGCGGTGAAGTCCAGCGACTTCAAGGCGACGGGCAACTGGACGGGTCTGCGCTATGTGGACGCCAACGCCTATCTGCCCGCCAAGACGATCCTGTTCTGCATCGCGGCCATCTGCGCGGTGCTCTTCTTCGCCACGCTGTGGCGCCGCACCTGGCAGCTGCCGGTCATCGGCTTCGGGCTGATGGTGCTGTCGGCGATCCTGATCGGCGGGCTCTACCCGGCGATCGTCCAGAAGTTCCAGGTCCAGCCGAACGAGCAGGCCAAGGAGGCGCCGTACATCCAGAAGAACATCGAGGCCACGCGCAAGGCGTACGGCATCGATGACTCCAAGGTGGCGGACTACTCCGGCAAGAACGACAGCGACGGCGGCGGCGAGAAGCTCCGTAAGGACGCCAATACGACGGCCAGTTACCGGCTGATCGACCCCAGCGTCATCTCGCCGACCTTCCAGCAGCTCCAGCAGGAGCGCAAGTACTACCAGTTCCCCTCGACGCTCGACGTCGACCGCTACAAGGGTGCCGACGGCAAGGACCAGGACACCGTCGTCGGTGTGCGCGAGCTGAACCTCAACGGCATCCCCAAGCGGAACTGGATCAACGACCACTTCACCTACACCCACGGCTACGGCATGGTGGCGGCGAAGGGCACCACGACCGACCCCAACGCGGACCCGGCCGGGTCGCCGGACTTCACCGAGTCCGGGCTGCCCACCAAGGGCTCCAGCGGCGGCGGGGTCGGCACCTACAAGCAACAGGTCTACTACGGCGAGAAGACCGACCAGTACTCGATAGTCGGCGGTCCCCAGAAGGAGCTCGACTACGAGAAGAACGGCGAGCGGACCACCAGCTACAAGGGCAAGAGCGGGGTCAGCCTCTCCAACCCGATCAACCGCGCCGCCTACGCGGTGGCGTTCGGAGAGCCCCAGATCCTCTACTCGGGCGCGATCGGGGACGGTTCCCGGATCCTGTACAACCGCACCCCCAAGGAGCGCGTCGAGAAGGTCGCCCCCTGGCTGACCATCGACGGTGACGCCTACCCGGCCGTGGTCCATGGCCGGATCAAGTGGGTCGTGGACGCCTACACCACGACCAACGGCTATCCGTACGCCTCGCGGACGACCCTGGGCGACAGCACGGCCGACTCGCTGAGCGACGGGGACCGCTCGGTGGTCGCGCAGCAGAACAAGGTCAACTACATCCGCAACTCGGTCAAGGCGACCGTGGACGCCTATGACGGCACCGTCAAGCTCTACGAGTGGGACTCCAAGGACCCGGTCCTGAAGACCTGGGAGAAGGCGTTCCCGGGCACGGTCGAGCCCAAGGAGAAGATCAGCGGCGAGCTGATGGAGCATCTGCGGTATCCGCAGGACCTGTTCAAGGTCCAGCGCGAGCTGCTGACCCGCTACCACGTGACCGACCCCACGCAGTTCTACAGCGGCAGTGACGCCTGGCAGGTGCCCGAGGACCCGACCCACAAGGAAGGGAACGCGGTGCCGCCGTACTACCTGAGCATGAAGATGCCCGACCAGAAGGGGCAGACGTTCTCGCTGACGACGACCTTCACCCCCAACGGGCGTCCCAACCTGGGGGCGTTCATGTCGATCGACGCGGATGCCAACAGTAAGGACTACGGCACGATAAGACTGCTGAAGGTCACCTCCAACGTGCCCGGTCCACAACAGGTGCAGAGCGAGCTCAACGGTGATCCGGAGGTCGCCGAGTTCGTCCGTAACCTGAGAGGCACCGACTCCGACATCGAGTACGGCAATCTGCTCACCGTGCCACTGGACAACGGCTTCCTCTATATCGAGCCCGTCTACGCCCGCGGTGGCAGCGCCAACTACCCGCTGCTGAAGAAGGTCGGCGTCTCCTACGGCAAGGAGACCGTCTTCAAGGACACCCTGGGCGAGGCCCTGGACGCCGTCTTCGGCGAGTCGTCCGAGCAGCGGCCACCGGGTGACGGAGGCCAGGACGAACCGCCGTCGAGCGCCAACCCCACGGTGAAGGACGCCCTGAAGGACGCCCAGGAGGCATATCAGGACGCCCAGGACGCCCTCCAGAAGGAGCCGCAGGACTGGGAGGCATACGGCAGGGCCCAGGACGATCTGAAGGCCGCGCTGGACCGCGCCGCCAAGGCGGAGGACAAGGCGGCCGGCGACAAGCAGGGGCAGCAGCAGAACCAGCCACGGAGCCAGAGCGCCGGCGGCGGTTCCGACAAGAAGGGCGGCTGACCCTTGACGACCTGCGAGAACGGCCGGGCGGCCGACCCCTCGCGCCGTGGTACGGTGGTTGCACCACGGCGCGGGGTGGAGCAGCTCGGTAGCTCGCTGGGCTCATAACCCAGAGGTCGCAGGTTCAAATCCTGTCCCCGCTACTGACACACGAGGCCCGGATCCGCAAGGATCCGGGCCTCGTTGTGTGTTGTATGAGCGTCCACTCGGGGAATGCGGATACAAGCGTTTGGGTTGTCTCTCTGTGGGCATGTCGACAAAACGCTGAAGTGACCTCCTCGGCTGCGGTATACCAGGTGTACGCCGGACGCGGGTGATGCCACGATGGGATTTATGGGGGACAGGGTCAGTCTGTTGGAGACAGGGCGTTTTGCGCACGCGCACGACGATGCCGAGGAGGAGACCCGGCACCGTCGTGCCGCCGAGGCCGGTGACACCGCCGCGATGAGCGCGCTCGGCGCACTGCTGCTGCGCCGCGGCGACCTCGACGGCGCCGAACCGCATCTGCGGGGAGCCACCGCGGCGGGCGACCGCGCCGCCGCCAACAACCTCGGCGTTCTGCTGCACCAGCGCGGTTACGCCGACGAGGCGGCCGGCTGGTGGCGCATAGCCGCCGTCGCCGGATCCCCCGCCGCGGCCCACGCCCTGGGCCGCCACCACCGCGAGCGGGGCGACGAGCCCGCCGCCGAGTACTGGCTGCGCCAGTCCGCCGAGTCCGGCCACACCCTGGGCGCGTACGCGCTGGGCGATCTGCTGGAGCACCGCAGCGACATCGGGGCCGAGCGCTGGTTCCGTACGGCCGCCGAGCGCGGCCACCGCGAGGCCGCGTACCGCCTCGCCCGCATCCTCGACGACCGCGGGGACGAGGGGGACGAGCCGGCGGCGGACCGCCGCCGCGGCGCCGACGGGAGCGGCCGGGAGGAGGCCGGGCAGTGGTACCGGCAGGCCGCCGCGCGCGGCCACCGGCGCGCCGCCCTCCACCTCGGCACGCTGCTGGAGAAGCGCGGTGAGACCAAGGAGGCCGGGCGCTGGTACCTGATGTCCGCCAAGGACGGCGAGGCGCGGGCCGCCTGCGCGCTGGGCTTCCTGCTGCGTGACGCGGGCGACACCGACAGCGCCGCCGTCTGGTGGCACCGGGCGGCCCAGGACGGCGACGGCAACGCCGCCAACGCGCTGGGGGCGCTCCACGCCGACCGCGGCGAGACCCAGACCGCCGAGCGCTGGTACCGCGCCGCGCTCGACGCCGGGGACATCAACGGCGCCTACAACCTCGGGCTGCTCTGCGCCGAGCAGGGCCGCACCGCCCAGGCCGAGCAGTGGTACCGCCGCGCCGCCTACGCGGGCCACCGCGAGGCCGCCAACGCGGTCGCCGTGATGCTGCTGCAGCGCGGCGACGCGGCGGGCGCCGAGCCGTGGTTCTCCAAGGCGGCCGAGGCGGGCAGCGTCGACGCCGCGTTCAACCTGGGGATCCTGTACGCGGGCCGGGGCGAGGACCGGGCGGCCCGGCAGTGGTACGAGCGGGCCGCGGCCGCCGGGCACACCGAGGCCGCGCTGCAGGTCGGCCTGGCCCTGCAGCGGGAGGGCGACGTCCAGGGCGCCGAGCGCCATCTGCGCTGCGCCGCGGGCGGCGGCAGCGCCGAGGGCGCCTTCCGGCTGGCCGCGCTGCTGGACCGCTCCTCGGTCGGCGGTGACCCGGCGACCGGCACCGGCTTCGGCAGCTCGTCCGGGACGCGCTTCCCGACCCGGCCGCCGGACGACGGCTCCGGGCCGCACGTCCCCGAGTACGAGGAGTGGTACGAGCGCGCCGCCCGCCAGGGCCACCGGCGGGCCCAGGTGCGGGTGGGCATGTTCGCGGCCGCGCGCGGCGATGTGGTCGAGGCCGCGCGCTGGTACCGCATGGCCGCCGAGGCGGGCAGCAGCAACGGCGCGTTCAACCTGGGCCTGCTGCTGGCCCGGGAGGGCAGCGAGCCGGAGGCCGCCCTGTGGTGGACGCGTGCCGCCGAGGCGGGGCACGGCCGGGCCGCGCTGCGGCTCGCGCTGCTCGCGGCCCGTCGCGGGGCGCTCGCCGAGGGGCAGCGGTGGTGTGCGCGGGCGGTCGAGCTGGGGCCCGCGGAGGTCGCCGAGCGCGCGGCCCGACTGCGAGAGGCGCTCCAGGAGGAGCTCACGGCGTAGGCGGCGAGGGCTTACGGCGCGGGCGGCGGGCCCGTCGCCCAGGGGCCCGCCGCCCAGGGGGTGTCCGGCGGGTTCTGACGCCTGCGGCGGGCTGCTCCCCTCCCCGCCCCTTCCCGTAACTGGGGCTCCGCCCCAGACCCCGGTCCTCAATCGCCGGACGGGCTGCGTTCAGCCCGTCCGGCGATTGAGGACACGCCCGAAGGGCGTCCGGGGTCCGGGGGGCGGAGCCCCATGGTGCGCGCACCGGGCCGGATCCGCGGCCCGGACCCGCCCGCGGCGAGCCACCGGCGGGCGGCCCGTCGGTAACCGGTTTGCTCCTGCTGTCCACCCCGGGTTAAGGTTGCTACACAACGACGCGGGGTGGAGCAGCTCGGTAGCTCGCTGGGCTCATAACCCAGAGGTCGCAGGTTCAAATCCTGTCCCCGCTACCACGGCGAAGGCCCGGATCCTCCAGGATCCGGGCCTTTCGTCTGTCGCGGCCCTACGGTCGCCGTCGCGGCCTTACGGTCGCGATCCGCGCCGCTCGCGCCGCCCCGGGGCCTCAGGCCGCACAGTCGGGGCACAGCCCCCGGTACGTCACCTCGACCGCGGAGATCGCGAAGCCGTAGCGCTCCTGCGTGGGCAGGTCGGCGAGCAGGTCACCGGCGGGGTGGACATCGCGGATCGTGCCGCAGCGCGCGCACACCAGGTGCTGATGCGCGTGATGCGCGTTCGGGTCGTAGCGCTTGGCTCTGCCGTCCGTGCTGACCTCGATCACCTCGCCGAGCGTGACGAGCTCGCCGAGGGTGTTGTACACGGTCGCGCGGGAGATCTCGGGCAGTCGCTCGGCCGCCAGCGCGTGGACTTCGTCGGCGGTGTAGTGCACGTGGTCCCCGTCGAGGACCTCGGCGACGACACGCCGCTGCGCCGTCAGCCTCCAGCCGCGTCCCCTGAGCCGTTCCAGCAGGTCACTCATGCCATTCACCTATCAGTCAGATAAGGACAAGGGTAGCAGCGGACGAGTCCTTGACCAGACCGGGTACGAGTTTCAAAGCCTTCTTGACTTAGACAATGTCCAATGTAGGATCGAGCCCAGCCCCAGACAAAGGGACAGGATGCGAGTACGCAGGAGGCGCACGTGACGGTCCAGGACAACATCACTGGTCCGCTGACCACGGAGTCCGGGGCTCCGGTGGCGGACAACCAGAACAGCGAGACGGCGGGCGCCGGTGGTCCGGTCCTCATCCAGGACCAGCACCTGATCGAGAAGCTCGCCCACTTCAACCGCGAGCGGATCCCGGAGCGGATCGTGCACGCGCGGGGCGCCGGTGCGTACGGCACCTTCACCGTGACCGCGGATGTGACGAAGTACACCCGCGCGGCGTTCCTCTCCGAGGTCGGCAAGCAGACCGAGACGTTCCTGCGCTTCTCGACGGTCGCCGGCAACCTCGGCTCGGCGGACGCGGTGCGCGACCCGCGCGGTTTCGCGCTGAAGTTCTACACCGAGGACGGCAACTACGACCTGGTCGGGAACAACACCCCGGTGTTCTTCATCAAGGACGCCATCAAGTTCCCCGACTTCATCCACACCCAGAAGCGCGACCCGTACACCGGCTCGCAGGAGGCGGACAACGTCTGGGACTTCTGGGGGCTCTCGCCCGAGGCCACCCACCAGGTGACCTGGCTGTTCGGCGACCGCGGCATCCCCGCCTCGTACCGCCACATGAACGGCTACGGTTCGCACACCTACCAGTGGAACAACGCCGCGGGCGAGGTCTTCTGGGTGAAGTACCACTTCAAGACCGACCAGGGGATCAAGAACCTCACCACCGCCGAGGCGGCCGAGACCGCCGGTCTGGACCCGGACAGCCACCAGCGCGATCTGCGCGAGGCCATCGAGCGCGGTGACTTCCCGACCTGGACCGTGCAGGTGCAGATCATGCCGGCGGCCGACGCGGCGAACTACCGCTTCAACCCGTTCGACCTGACCAAGGTCTGGCCGCACGAGGACTACCCGCCGATCGAGATCGGCAAGCTGGAGCTCAACCGCAACCCGCGGAACATCTTCGCCGAGGTCGAGCAGTCGATCTTCTCGCCCGCCCACTTCGTGCCGGGCATCGGCCCGTCCCCCGACAAGATGCTCCAGGGCCGCCTGTTCGCGTACGGCGACGCCCACCGCTACCGCGTCGGCATCAACGCCGACCACCTGCCGGTGAACCGTCCGCACGCGGCCGAGGCGCGCACGTACGGCCGGGACGGCTTCCTGTACGACGGCCGTCACGCGGGCGCCAAGAACTACGAGCCCAACAGCTTCGGCGGCCCGGACGAGACCGGCCGGCCGCTGTGGCAGCCGTCCCCGGTGTCCGGCCGGACCGGTGACCACGAGGCACCCTCGCACGCCGAGGACGACGACTTCGTCCAGGCGGGCAACCTCTACCGGCTGATGTCGGACGACGAGAAGGAGCGCCTGATCGAGAATCTGGCGCAGTTCATCGCCAAGGTCTCCCGCGATGACATCGCACAGCGGGCGATCGAGAACTTCCGCAAGGCGGACGCCGACTACGGCAAGCGGCTGGAGGCCGCGGTCCAGGCCCTGCGCGGCTGACGGACGCTTGCCGTATCAACCGAAGAGGCCGGACGCCGTTGGGCTCCGGCCTCTTCGGGTGCCGGTTCGGGTGCCGGGCGCGGTGCGCCGGGTCCTTACGCCGGTACGGGCTGGGGCGCCGGGGCCCAGCAGCGGATGATGTCGCGCACCGACACCACCCCGACCGGGCCGCCCGCGTCGAGGACGACCAGATGGCGGAAGCCGCCCTGGGACATCGCGCGGGCCGCCTCGTCCAGCGTCCACCCGGGGGCGGCGAAGACGACATCGGCGGTGGTGTGGTCGTGTGCCGTCTCCTGATCGGGGTCCTGGCCCGCCCCCAGGGAGTTGAGGATGTCGCGCTCGGTGAGAATCCCCAGGCCGCTGGTGTCGGGATCGAGCACGATGGCCGATCCCACCCGGCGTGCCGACATCAGCCGGGCGGCCTGGCGGAGCGTATGCGCGGGGCCGATGGTGAGGACCACCGAGCTCATGGCGTCACGGACGTGCATGGGCATGGATGGAGCCACCTCCTTGGTGAATCCCACATCCCATTAGAGAAAGGATTCACAAGTTCACAAGGTCCTGGATTCTCATGTTCACATGCCTCGGTGGGTCCAACAAGGGCGCGCGGAAGCCGATCTGCCGCTGAGCGCGCCCCGCGCTCCGGTTCACGCTCCGGCCGGCCCCGGAAGGCTCCTCAGGACCGCAGGTAGTCCAGCATCACCCCGTGCAGCAGCCCATTGGACGCCGCCGCATCGCCGCTGTTCGGGCCAGGTACGCCGTCGAGCCCGGTGAAGCGGCCGCCCGCCTCCTGGACGATCACCGCGTTGGCCGCCATGTCCCACAGCGACAATTCCGGTTCGGCGCAGATGTCCACCGAGCCCTCGGCCACCATCATGTACGGCCAGAAGTCGCCGTAGCCACGGGTGCGCCAGCAGGCGCGGGTCAGGTCGAGGAAGCCGTCCAGCCTGCCGCGCTCCTCCCAGCCGCTGAGCGAGGAGTACGCGAACGAGGCGTCGGAGAGGTTGCTCACCTTCGAGACCGCGAGCCGGCTCGCGGAGGACAGGCTGCGCCCGGTGTACGCCCCGAGCCCCTCGGCGGCCCACCAGCGCCGCCCCAGCGCCGGTGCGGAGACCACCCCGACCACCGGCCGGTCGCCGCCCTCACCGCGCTCCATGAGGGCGATCAGGGTGGCCCAGACCGGGACCCCGCGTACGTAGTTCTTGGTGCCGTCGATCGGGTCGACCACCCAGCGCCGCGGACCGCTGCCCTCGCTGCCGAACTCCTCGCCGAGCACCGCGTCGCGCGGCCGGGCGCGCTGGAGCGAGGTGCGGATCAGCTCCTCGGCCGCCTTGTCGGCCTCGCTCACCGGCGTCATATCGGGTTTTGTCTCGACCTTGAGGTCGAGCGCCTTGAACCGCTCCATGGTGGTCGCGTCGGCGGTGTCGGCGAGAACATGGGCGAGACGCAGGTCATCGTGGTAGTCGGGCATGGCCGAACAGTATCGACAGGAAAAGACGCGGAGCCACACGACTCCACAACGACCGGGGGACTTCGGCTGGACGGCCCGCCCGCGCGGGGCTCTTGACTTCATCTGGCGGTCCGTCAATTCTGTCGGGCACATGCCCGGCCGGGAGGCGACGACGCCCGCTCTGGGAGGCGAAGATGCCCGCAGCGCGTGAATCCTTACTCGACGCGGCCTTCGCCGCGCTCGACCGCCGTCCGTGGCCGAGGGTGAAGATGTCCGAGGTCGCGGCGGCGGCCGGGGTCTCCCGGCAGACCCTCTACAACGAGTTCGGCAGCAAGGAGGGCCTCGCCCGCGCTCTGGTGCGGCGCGAGGCCGACGCGTACCTGTGCGGGGTCGAGCGGGCGCTGTCGGGGGTGTCCGGCGCGGCGGCCCCCAGGGAGCGACTGGCCGCCGCCGCGGTGTGGACGGTCCGCTCGGCGACCGAGAACCCGCTGGTGCGGGCGGTGCTCACGGGCTGCTGGAACGAGCGGTTGCCGACGTCCGTAAGGGCGGCACCGCCGGGGTCGCCGGGGTCGCCGGGGCCGCTGCCCGCGCCGGGCGAGCTGCTCGGCCAGGCGCGGGACCGGGCGGTGCGGCTGTTGGAGGGCGACTGGCCGCCCGGCGCGGTGGAGCTGCCGCTGGCCTGTGAGGCGGTCGCCAGGCTGGCCCTGTCGTACGTGGTGGCGCCCGCTCCGGCGGCGGACGTGGCCCGTATGGTGCGCACCGTGCTGGCCTGAGCCGGCCCCGGCCCCCAGGGGGGCGGGTCTCAGTGGGCCGAGCCGGAGAGCTGGAGCCCTATCACGCCGACGATCACCAGCGAGATGGAGATGATCTTGAGCGTGGAGACGAGGTCACCGAGGAAGACCATGCCGTAGATCGCGGTCCCGGCGGCCCCGATCCCCGTCCACACCGCGTACGCGGGCCCCACGTCGAGCTTCTTCAGGGACAGCGTCAGCAGGCCGAAGCTGCCGAGCGCGAAGGCGCAGAAGGCGATGGTCGGCCAGAGGCGGGTGAAGCCGTGCGAGAGCTTGAGACAGACGGCGAAGCCGGTTTCGAGTAGCCCGGCGACCACGACCAGCAGCCACGCCATAGAGATGCCCTCCCGCGCCGCCGTCGGCTGCCGTCGCCCGCCCGGGGCATCCCCGGGCGCCTGGATTGCTTGATGCGATTATCCATTTACCGCCCGGATGGAGCGGCAAACACGCTCCCTGGGGGTGTCCGGCGGATCGTGACGCCTGCGGCGGGCTGTTCCCCTCCCCGCCCCTTCCCGAAACTGGGGCTCCGCCCCAGGCGCCGGAGGGTCGGGGCTCTGCCTCAGGCGCCGGAGGGTCGGGGCTCTGCCTCAGGCGCCGGAGGGTCGGGGCTCTGCCTCAGGCGCCGGAGGGTCGGGGCTCTGCCTCAGGCGCCGGAGGGTCGGGGCTCTGCCTCAGGCGCCGGAGGGTCGGGGCTCTGCCTCAGGCGCCGGAGGGTCGGGGCTCCGCCCCAGGCCCCGGAGGAGCGGCTCGGCCTCAGGCCCCGGAGGAGCGGGGCTCCGCCCCAGGCCCCGGAGGAGCGGCTCGGCCTCAGATGCCGGAGGGCCGGGGCTCCGCCCCTGCCGTGCGGCGGAGGGCACGCCTAGTCGCCCTCTCGCCGCTCGCGGGTGGCCAGCAGTCGCCGGAGGGAGTAGAGCCGGGCCGGGTCGGCGTGGCCGTCGGCCACCCACTGGTCCAGCGCGCAGTCCGGCTCGTCGTGGCTACAGGCGCGCGGGCAGCCCTCGGTGCCCGGCTCCAGGTCGGGGAAGGCGTGGATGACCCGCGCCGGGTCCACGTGGTGCAGCCCGAAGGACCGCACGCCCGGGGTGTCGATCACCCACCCCTTGGCGTCCGGCAGGGGCAGCGCGAGCGCGGAGGTGGTGGTGTGGCGGCCGCGGCCGGTGACCGCGTTCACCTGGCCGGTGGCCCGCTGGCGGTCCGGGACCAGCGCGTTCACCAGCGTCGTCTTGCCCACGCCCGAGTGGCCGACGAAGACGGTGATCCGGTCCGTCAGCCGCTCCCGCACCCGGTCGGCGGCGGCGTCGCCGTCGGCCAGCTCGTCGCGGCTGGTGACGACATAGGGGACGCCGAGCGGCTCATAGGTCTTCAGCATCTCGGCCGCGGGCGCCAGATCGGACTTGGTGAGCACGAGCAGCGGCTCCAGGCCCGCGTCGAACGCGGCCACCAGACACCGGTCGATCAGCCGCGGGCGCGGCTCCGGATCGGCCAGGGCGGTCACGATCGCGAGCTGGTCGGCGTTGGCGACCACCACCCGCTCGTACGGATCGTCGTCGTCGGCGGTCCGGCGCAGGACGGAGGAGCGCTCCTCGACCCGTACGATCCGGGCGAGCGTGTCCTTGTCGCCGGAGAGATCCCCGACGATCGCGACCCGGTCGCCGACCACGACGCCCTTACGGCCGAGCTCGCGGGCCTTCATGGCGGTGATGGTGCGGTCCTCGACCAGGACCGTGAGCCGGCCGCGGTCGACCGTGAGCACGAACCCCTCGGTGGCGTCCTCGTGTTTGGGGCGGATGCTGGTGCGCGGCCGGTTGCCCTTGCGGTTGGGGCGGATCCGAACGTCGTCCTCGTCGGTGTGCTTGCCGTAGCGGCGCATGAGTCCAGGCTCTCAGGATCTCCGCGCCGAGGTCGTCGTCGCGTCGAGCATGCCGGTCCACAGACCGGGGAAGTCGGGGAGGGTCTTGGCGGTGGTCGCCACGTTCTCGACCAGCACGCCGTCGACGGCCAGGCCGAGGACGGCGGCGGCGGTGGCCAGCCGGTGGTCCTCGTAGGTGTGGAAGATCCCGCCGTGCAGCGGGCGCGGGCGGATCCGCAGGCCGTCCTCGGTCTCGGTGACGTCCCCGCCCAGCTCGTTGATCTCCTTGGCGAGGGCGGCGAGCCGGTCGGTCTCGTGGAGCCGCAGATGCGCGATGCCGCGCAGCACCGACTCGGAGTCGGCCAGCGCCGCGACCGCCGCGATCACCGGGGTGAGCTCGCCGACCTCGTGCAGGTCGGCGTCGATCCCGGTGATCCGGCCCGTTCCGGTGAAGGTCAGACCGGTGTCGGTGAGCTCGCAGGAACCGCCCATCTCGGTGAAGATCCGGCGCAGTTCGTCCCCGGGCTGGGTGGTGCGCTCCGGCCAGTCCGGGATGGTCACCCGGCCGCCGGTGACCAGGGCGGCGGCCAGGAACGGCGCCGCGTTGGACAGATCGGGCTCGACGACCAGGTCGCGGCCGAGCAGCGCGCTCGGCGCCACCCGCCAGACGCCCCGCTCGCCGCCCGCCTCCGCGGTGTCCACCCGCGCGCCCGCCGCGCGCAGCATGTCCACGGTCATCCGGATGTGCGGCAGCGAGGGCAGCGCGGCGCCGATGTGACGCACCTCGACGCCCTGGTTGAAGCGCGGCGCGGACAGCAGCAGCGCGCTCACGAACTGGGAGGACGACGAGGCGTCGACGCGGACCGGGCCGCCGTCCAGCGCCCCGCCGCCGTGCACGGTCATCGGCAGCGCGCCGCGGCCGTCGTCGTCGATGCGGGCGCCGAGAGCGCGCAGCGCGTCGATCACGCCGTGCAGCGGGCGCTCGTGCGAGCGAGGGTCGCCGTCGAAGTGGACGGGGCCGTCGGCCAGGGCGGCGACCGGCGGCAGGAAGCGCATCACGGTGCCGGCGTTGCCGACGTCGATGGTGGCCGGGCCGTGCAGCCCCGCCGGGATGACCCGCCATGCCTCTCCGCCGCCGGAGGGGCCGCTGGAGCCGAGGGCGCCGTCGGACACCGTCTCCTCGATGCCGACGCCCATGGCGCGCAGGGCGGCGGCCATCAGGAGGGTGTCGCGGGAGCGGAGCGGGCGGCGCAGCCAGCCGGGTTCGGCGGCGAGCGCGGCCAGGATCAGACCGCGGTTGGTAACCGACTTGGATCCGGGCACGGTGACGGTCGCGTCGACCGCTCCATCGGCGGTCGGAGCGGGCCAGAGGGCGGTGTGGTCGCCCGGGGAGGTCTCAATGCCGGTCATGGGTCTCACTTTAGTGGTTCGCCCGGAGTGCCAATCTTGATCGAAAGTGGCGAAACCCAGTCGAAACACGGCACTGCTACGAGGCGCCCACGAGGTGCCGACGGTGGCGCGCCGGGCGCTCGTACGGGGCCACAGCCCCAGTCGGGGTCCCAGCCCCGGTCGGGATCACAGCCCCAGCCGGGGTCCCAGCCCCGCCGGGGTCACAGCCCCATCAGCCAGCGCCCTCCGGCGAGCAGCGAACACAGCGAGACCACGTGGAAGAGCAGCAGCCAGGCGCCGGCCGGAATGCCCGTCAGCCGGGCGAGCTGGTCGGGGTCGGAGTCGTACGCGCCGCCGTGACGGCGCTTGCGCTGGAGCTCGAAGGCCGGACGCACGCCCCCCAGGAGGAGGAACCACACCACGGCATACGCGAACCCCGCCTGGACGTCCGGCCCGGTCAGCCAGGAGACGAGGAAGAAGGCGGCCCCGCTGATGACGACCGTAAGGACGCCATAGGCGTTGCGGATCATCACCAGCATCGCGACCAGCAGCGCCGTCGTCCCCCACAGCAGCAAGGTGATGTGGTTCGCCGCCAGCAGCCAGGCGCCGCCGAGGCCCAGCAGGGACGGGGCGGTGTAGCCGGACGCCGCGGTGAGGATCATGCCCAGGCCCGTGGGCTTGCCGCGCGAGACGGTCAGCCCCGAGGTGTCCGAGTGCAGCCGTATGCCGTCCAGCCGCCGCCCGCTGAGCAGGGCGACCACGGCGTGGCCGCCCTCGTGGGCGATGGTGATGGCGTTACGGGCTATCCGCCAGGCGGTGCGGAAGACCACGACCGCGAACGCGATCACGCCGGTGGAGACGACCAGCCAGGTGGTGGGGTCGGGCTGGGCGCCGGTCACCCGGTCCCACAGGTCGGCGGCGTTCGTTGCGTCCATGTGCGGGCGGCTCCTCGCGTCGGTAGGGGTCGTGGCAGTGTGGCACCTATGTGCGGTCGATACGCAGCGAGCCGGAGGCCGGAGGATCTCGTCGGGCTCTTCGGAGTGGAGAAGTGGGAGCCGGAGGAGACTCTGGCGCCGGACTGGAACGTCGCGCCCACCAAGGACGTGTACGCGGTGCTCGAACGCCCCCTTAAGGACGCCGCCGAACCGCGCCCGGTTCGCCAGTTGAGGGCGCTGAAGTGGGGGCTGGTGCCGTCCTGGGCGAAGTCCCCCGAGGGCGGCGCGAAGATGATCAACGCACGGGCCGAGACCGTGCACGAGAAGCCGTCCTACCGGCGCCCGTTCGCCTCGCGGCGCTGCATCCTGCCCGCCGACGGCTACTACGAGTGGGTCACCGCGGCGGGGGAGCGGCAGCTGGAGGAGAAGGGCAAGCGGAAGCGGCCCCGCAAGCAGCCGTACTTCGTGACTCCGGTGGACGGCTCGGTGATGGCCATGGCCGGCCTGTACGAGTTCTGGCGGGACCGGACGCTGCCGGACGAGCACCCCCGGGCGTGGTGGGTGACCTGCACGGTGATCACCACCGAGGCGGACAAGGAGCCCTTCGGGGGCGCGGCCCGGGACGAGGGGCCGGGGTCGCTCGCCGAGATCCACCCGCGGATGCCGCTGGTCCTCACCGAGGACCGCTGGGCCTCCTGGCTGGATCCGGGCCGCACCGACACCGACGACCTGCTGCCGCTGCTGGCGCCGCCGCCCTCCGGGCTGCTGCGGGCCTACCCGGTGGCCACCGGGGTGAGTGATGTCCGTAACAACGGCCCCGAGCTGCTCGAGGAGCTCGAGGCCCCGGAGGAGGGCACGCTGTTCTGATGGCCGCGAAGAAGACGGATGAACCTCGGGTGACCACCGAGATGGTGGTGACCCCGGCCGGAGACGCCCGGATCACCTGGCACCACGCCCCGGGCGCCCACGCCCTCCTCGCCGCGAGCCATGGCGCCGGCGGGGGCATCGAGGTGCGGGACCTGCGCGCGCTGGCCGGGGCGCTCCCCGGGCTCGGGGTGAGCGTCGCGCTGGTCGAGCAGCCGTGGCGGGTGGCTGGCAAGAAGATCGCGCCCGCGCCCTCGACCCTGGACACCGGATGGCGTGCCGTATGGCCGGCGCTGGAGAAGGCCGGGCTGCCGATCGTGGCGGGCGGCCGCAGCGCCGGGGCGCGGGTGGCCTGCCGGACGGCGACGGAGCTGGGCGCGAAGGCCGTGCTGGCGCTGTCGTTCCCGCTGCACTCACCGGGCAGGCCGGAGCGGTCCCGGGCCGAGGAGCTGCTGGCCACGGGCGTGCCGACGCTGATCGTCCAAGGTGGCCGGGATCCGTTCGGGCGACCGGAGGAGTTCCCGGAGCTGCCCGCGGCCATGGAGCTGGTGGAGGTGCCGTACGGGGATCACGTCTTCGGCCTGCCGAAGTCGGCGGACCTCGACGAGCCCGCGGCGCTCGCCCTGATCACTGGGGCCGTCACCGACTGGCTGCCGCGCGCCCTGGGCTGATCGCTGGCCAATGGCCTTGGCCGCTGGCCGCTGACCGCCGACCCCGCCCTGGTCAAGGGCGCCCGGCGCCCTTGACCAGGGCGGGAATGCGACGGGAGGGATCCGTGTTGAAGGGGCTGTCGGTACTCACCGTGTAAGAGGCACTGATACGCGGAATACGAGGAAGAGGAGTCCCCCGCATGGGTTCGCTTGCTTGCCCGGCCCGTCCACAGGCCGCTGACCTGGACTGGTCCCAGCTGCAGGCGGCGCAGGCCGTGAAGATCGGAGCGGCGGGCGCACCGGATCGTCGTCTATTCTCCGATTCGAGCGGGTCCACATCCGGACCCGACACGAAGCTGGAGGAGGTGGGTCAGGTCACTGGGACCGACGCAGGGACCGACGGCGTTACCGAGGGAGAGCCGGTCGAGCGGTCGCAGGAGTCGTCCTCGGAGCGCAACGCGCGCTTCGAGCGGGATGCCCTTGCCTTCTTGGACCAGATGTACTCGGCCGCGCTGCGGATGACGCGTAACCCGGCCGACGCCGAGGACCTCGTGCAGGAGACCTATGCCAAGGCGTACGGGTCCTTCCACCAGTTCCGCGAGGGCACCAACCTCAAGGCGTGGCTGTACCGCATCCTGACCAATACCTTCATCAACTCGTACCGCAAGAAGCAGCGGGAGCCCCAGCGCAGCGCGGCCGAGGAGATCGAGGACTGGCAGCTCGCGCGGGCCGAGTCGCACATGTCGACCGGTCTGCGCTCAGCCGAGTCGCAGGCCCTCGACCACCTGCCCGACTCCGATGTCAAGGAGGCCCTCCAGGCCATCCCCGAGGAGTTCCGCATCGCGGTCTATCTCGCGGACGTCGAGGGCTTTGCCTACAAGGAGATCGCGGACATCATGGGTACACCCATCGGTACGGTGATGTCCCGGCTGCACCGTGGGCGCCGCCAGCTCCGCGGTCTGCTGGAGGACTACGCCCGTGGGCGCGGGCTGGTCCCGGCGGGCGCGGGCGCCGCGGCGGACGAGTCGCACGATCGGAAAGGCGCGGACTCATGAGCTGCGGAGAGCCGCATGAGACGGACTGCTCCGAGGTTCTCGACCACCTCTACGAGTTCCTCGACCACGAGATGCCGGACGGCGACTGCGCCAAGTTCGAGGTGCACTTCGACGAGTGCTCTCCGTGCCTGGAGAAGTACGGTCTCGAGAAGGCCGTGAAGAAGCTCGTCAAGCGGTGCTGCGGCCATGACGACGTGCCCACCGACCTCCGGTCGAAGGTCATGGGGCGGATCGAGCTGATCCGCTCCGGGCAGGCGGTGCCGGAGCGCGAGATCACGACGGAGACGAACGCGCCGAGCAGCGTCCAGGAGTGACCCCGGGGCTTGGGCCCCAGTGGATCGCCGGTCGAACGCCAATCGACTTGGCGCGTTCTCATTCCCACCCTCGGTGATCAGATCATCACTCGAAGGGGTGTAATCGGACAGTCCCTCCGGTCCCATACGCCCCGCCTCGTCCTAAGCTCCCCAACCACCTGACCCGCCCCGCCCGAGAGGGGCGGCGCGATGGACATGGATGGGGAGGAGGACACCGTGCGGGCACTTCCCCACGGGGCGCGCGCCTATGTCCTGTGCGCCGTGCTCGCCGGGGCGTACTGCGCCGCCCCGGCCGTACGGCCCGGAGCGGCCGTCCCCTGGGCCACGACCGCCCTGCTCGCCGCGGTCCACGCGGTCGGCTCCAGGGTCCGCGCCCGCTGGCCCGAATGGTGCAGCCCCGTCCTTCTGGCCGGGGCTTTTCTGCTGCCGCCGGCCGCCGCGGCGCTGGTCGCCGTGCCCGGTGCGCTGCTCGCCCGCGTCGAGCGGCCCCCGGCCGGGGCGCGGCGGGCCTGGCGCGCCGCACGGCTCTCGCTGGCCGTCTGGGCCGCCTCGTGCGCCTTCGCGGCCCTGGACGGCCCCGGGACCCTCAGCGCCCTCTGGGCCCTCGGCGACGGCGCCCAGGGCCCCGCTGGACAGGCGTCGTCCGATACGCCCGGCTTTCCGTACGCCCTGGCGGCCGCCGTGGCCGCCGCGCTCGTCCTGGGCCTGACCGCCACCGCCCTGGAGGGCGGGGTGCTGGTCACCGCCGAGCGGCAGTCCCCGCGCGCCGCCTGGTGGGGGCGGCTGCCCGGCGCCCTCGCCCCGTATCTGGTGCACGGGCCCGCCGGGCTGGCCATGGCGGTGCTGTGGCGCAGCCCTTACGGACCGGCGGCGGCCCTGCTGGTGTTGCTGCCGATGTACGTCTGCGCCTGCGGCTTCGTGCTCTACCGCCGCGAGAGCGCCGCTCACCAGGCCACCATCCGGGCCCTCGTCCAGGCGGTCGACATCAAGGACCGCTACACCCGGGGCCACAGCGAGCGCGTCGGCCGCGCCTCCGCGATGATCGCCCGCGAGCTGGGCATGAGCGGCGACCGGCTGGAGGCGGTACGGATCGCGGGCATCCTGCACGACGTCGGCAAGCTCGGCGTGCCCACCCGGCTGCTGCGCAAAAACGGTCCGCTGACGCCTGATGAGCGCCGGGTGATCGAGCTGCACCCCGAGTACGGCGACGAGATGGTGCGCGGCATCGGCTTCCTGGGCGAGGCGCGGGCCGCGATCCTCCACCACCATGAGCGGCTGGACGGCAGCGGCTATCCGTACGGGCTCGCCGGGGCGCAGATCCCGGAGTTCGCCCGGGTGGTCGCGGTGGCGGACGCCTTCGACGCGATGACCTCGACGCGTACGTACCGCAGGGCCCGGCCGGTGCCCACGGCCGTGGAGGAGCTGCAGCGGTGCGCGGGCTCGCAGTTCGACCCCCGCATGGTGCGGGCCCTCACCCGCGCCCTCGACCGCCACGGCTGGCACGCGGCGGTCACCGCGGACGCCCCTGAGGAGCGCGGAAACGTCCCGGCAGACGCCCTCCCCGAACCCGCCCCGCCCCTGGTGCGCGCGGCGGCCCCCGGCACGTCGGACGACCCCGGCGGGCCCCGCCCCGGCGCGGGCGGCCCCGGCGGTGGCCCATGAGCCCCGCCGAGGACCCCACCACGCCCGACAAGAACGCCCCCGACCGGGCCCCCCGGCCCGCCCCCGGGTCAGCCGCCGAGGTGCCCGGGGAAGCCCCGGTCACCTCGGGCAGAGGCGGGGCGGATGCCCCGGACCGTCACGGCCCTGAGCGCGGCTTCCGGCCCGCCGCCGGTCCGGCCGACGGGGGCTCCGGGGGAGCCCCGGACGTCTCGGCCAGAGGCGAGCGCGGCGCCCCGGACCGTCACGGCCCCGACCGGGATCCTCGGTCCGCCCCCCGGTCGGCCGACCCGGAACCCGGGGGGTCCCCGGTCACCTTGGGCAGAGGCGGGGCGGATGCCCCGGACCGTCACGGCCGCGAGGGTGGTCCCCAGCCCGCGCCCGGCCCGGTCGACGGGGGGCTCGGGGGAGCCCGGGACACCTTGGGCAGAGGCGGGGCCGGCGTCCCGGAGTGCCATGGTCCGCGTGACCGGGACGAAAGTGCGGCTCGATGGGCCGCCAGGGCGGCCCGTCCCGCCTCGGCAGCGGCCACGCCCCGCACCCCGAACGCCCTCCCCGGCGCCCTCGCCCGGATCGCCGAGCGGCACGCCCGCGCCCTCCACCGCGCCCGCCACCAACGAGCCGAGACCGCCGCCGCCCGCGAGGAGGGGCGGGAGCGCATATCCCGGGGCCGTTATGGCGGCCTTACGGTCGTCGCCGTCTATGGCGCGGCCGGGGCGCTCGCCGTGGTGGCGCTGGTGTGGACCGAGTGGCATGGGGTGCGGCAGGCGGAGGCGGCGCTGGCCTTTGGGGCGCTCATCGCCGTGGGGGAGGCGATCCGGTGCGTCGAGGCGCCGCCCGCGCTGCCGGGCGGCGGCGGGGGAGTGCCCGATCCGCGCGGTGAGCCCGCGCCCCTCGCCGCCGCCGGCGCCCTCGGATACGCCCTGCTCGGGCGGCTCGGCGGGGAGCCCGCCACCCACGGCGTCCTCCAGGTGGTCACCGTCGTCGTGGCCGCGTCGCTCGCCGGGCTGGTGGCCCCGCTCGCGCTCGGCTGCCCGGTCGACCCCGGCCACACCGCCCGCCGGGTGCTGACCGCCGCGTTCGCCGCCGTCTGCTTCCAACCGCTGCACCGGACCGGCCGTTTGGCCGACTGGCTCGGCCACGGTCCGTCCATCGTCGGCTATTTGCTCGCCCTGCTGGCCCTGACCGCCCTGTGCGACGCCGTCCTGGCCGCCGCCCTCGCCCGCGCCCGTACCGGCTGGCCTTACGGGCCGCTGCTCCGCGACGAGCTGCGGTCGCTGCCCGGTGTGGGGGCGGCGGTGTGCGCGACCGCGGCGGTGATGGCGCTCACCGTGGCCGTCGCCGGGCTGTGGCCGGTGCCGGTGCTGGCGGTGCCGCTGCTGCTGATCCAGTACTCCTACCGCCGTTACGCCGGGATACGGGCCACCTACCGCCAGACCATCGCCTCCCTGGCCCGGTCGACCGAGATAGCCGGGTACACCCCGACGGGCCACGCCCGCGAGGTGGCCGGGCTCAGCCGGGCGGTGGGGCGTGAGCTGGGTCTCTCCGAGCCCCGGCTGACCGTGCTGGAGTACGCGGCGCTGATGCACGACATCGGCCAGCTTTCGCTGGTGGACCCGGTGCCCGCCGGGGCCACCGAACCGCTGCCCGCCGCCGAGCAGCGCAAAATCGCGCTGCTCGGCGGCGCTGTGGTACGCCAGACCGGGGTACCCGCCGAGGTGGCGCTGGTCGTGGAGCGCCAGGCGGACCCGTACCGCGAGCAGCCGCTCGCCGCGCGTATCGTGCGCGCGGTGAACGCGTACACCGAGCTGGTGAGCGGGCCCGCGGCCGAGGGAGCGGCCGGGGCGGCCGCGCTGCGCGCCCTGGAGCGGCTGCGGCTGGCCACGGCGCGCGACTTCGACCCGGCCGTGGTCGAGGCGCTCGCCACGGTGCTGTCGGGCGGGGTTTACGGCCGCCCCCGGTGAGAACTGATAACTCGCCGGTAATGAGCGGGGCTCCCGAGGGGCATGGTTGGATGCGAGGAGAGGGGTGCCAGGCCAGATGGCCGGTGGCAAGGAGGTGTGGTGGGCGTCGCATCCCGGCCGCAGGGTGAGGGGTCGGGCTGAGATGTCCGCGAATGTGTGGCAGGTTGTCTTCAAGGGAGGGCGACGCCGTCCGCGAAGGCATCTGGTACGGGACGACTTCGATACCGGCAGGCGGGAATCGTGAAGATCTTCGGCAAGGTACGGCACCGGCCGTCCGCCTCATGGCGGCAGGCCACGGACCGTGCGTTCACGCTCATCGGCGACGGCCGGTACGAGGACGCGGGCGCGCTGCTGACCCGCGCCGCCGACCTGGAGCCGTGGCTGTCGGAGTCCTGGTTCAACCTGGCGCTGCTGCACAAGTTCCGGCACGACTGGGAGCAGGCGCGCGCCGCGGGGCTGCGGGCGGTCGCGCTGCTGGACCGCGAGACGGGCGCTCCGGACTGGTGGAACGTGGGGATCGCGGCCACCGCGCTCCAGGACTGGCCGCTGGCCCGCCGCGCCTGGCAGGCGTACGGGCTGAAGGCGCCCGGAGAGGCGTCCGCGTCCGGTGAGCCGCTCGGCATGGAGCTGGGCAGCGCTGCGGTGCGGCTGTCCCCGGAGGGCGAGGCCGAGGTCGTCTGGGGCCGTCGGCTGGACCCGGCCCGGATCGAAGTGCTGTCCATCCCGCTGCCGTCGTCCGGGCGGCGCTGGGGCGAGGTGGTGCTGCACGACGGCGTACCGCACGGCGAGCGCGTGACCTCCGCGGGCCCCGCGTACCCGGTCTTCGACGAGATCGAGCTGTGGGCGCCGTCCCCGGTGCCGACCTGGGTGGTGCTGCTGGAGGCGGCCACCGAGGCCGACCGGGACGCCCTGGAGCGGCTCGCGGCGGACGCGGGCTTCGCGGCCGAGGACTGGTCGTCGTCGGTGCGGCTGCTGTGCCGCTCCTGCTCGGAGAGCCGGATGCCCAGTGACGAGGGCGAGGGCGAGCATCTGGACCCGCACGACCACAGCGAACCGGGCCATCCCGGGCCGCTGGGCCACCGTATGGCGGGCTCGGGCTCGCTCTGGGTCCCCGAGCGCGAATGCGGGATCGCGGCGCCCGGGGGGCTGGTGCGGGGGCTGCTGGACGGGTGGGTGGCCGACAGCCCGGACACCCGGGAGTGGCGGGACCTGGAAGAGGTCTGCTGACCGCCTGGCGGCTGCCCTGGAGGCCCTGGGGGTGTCCGGTGGACGTGACGCCTGCGGCGGGCTGTTCCCCTCCCCGCCCCTTCCCGAAACTGGGGCTCCGCCCCAGACCCCGGAGGATCGGGGCTGTGCCCCAGACCCCGGAGGATCGGGGTTCCGCCCCAGGTCCCGGAGGGTCGGGGCTCCGCCCCAGACCCCGGAGGGCCGGGGCTGTGCCCCAGACCCCGGAGGGCCGGGGCTCCGCCCCAGACCCCGGAGGGCCGGGGCTCCGCCCCAGACCCCGGAGGATCGAGGTTCCGCCCCAGACCCGGAGCGCCGGGGTTCCGCCCCAGGTCCCGGAGGGCCGGGGTTCCGCCCCAGCTCCCGGAGCGCCGGGGTTCCGCCCCAGACCCGGACGGCCGGGGTTCCGCCCCAGCTCCCGGAGCGCCGGGACTGCGCCCCAGAACCGGAGGGCCGGGGTTCCGCCCCAGACCGGAGTGCCGGGGCTGCGCCCCAGACTCCGGGGGCCAGGGGCGGAGCCCCTGCCATGCGGCGGAGCCGTGTATCGATGCCGGGGGCCGGTCACAGTGCGTAAGCGCACCGCGCCCCGCCGCGTGGTGCCCGTACCCTGTAGGGCGACGCATCACGGTTGAAGGAAGGCATACGGCGGACGATGTCGCAGCAAGGGACGAAGCAGCGGGTGGACGACGAGTTCATCGTGGACACGGAGGACTGCGAGGAGCGCGAGCGGGCTTTCCGCGAGCGCGGCACGGCCCGCCCGATCACCGTGTACGGCAACCCGGTCCTGCACAAGGAGTGCCGGGACGTGACCGTGTTCGACGAGGAGCTCGCGCGGCTCGTCGACGACATGTTCGCCAGCCAGCGGGCGGCGGAGGGCGTGGGCCTGGCCGCCAACCAGATCGGTGTCGACCTCAAGGTCTTCGTCTACGACTGCATGGACGACGAGGGCGTTCGCCATGTGGGCGTGGTGTGCAACCCGGTGCTGGAGGAGCTGCCCGCCGACCGCCGGGTGCTGGACGACTCCAACGAGGGCTGTCTGTCGGTCCCCACGGCCTACGCGGAGCTGGCCCGCCCCGACTACGCGGTGGTGCGCGGCCAGGACCTCGACGGCGAGCCGATCGCGGTGCGCGGCACCGGCTACTTCGCGCGCTGCCTCCAGCACGAGACCGACCACCTTTACGGCTACCTCTACATCGACCGGCTCTCCAAGCGCGACCGTAAGGATGTGCTGAAGCAGATGGCCGAGGGCACCGCCCGCTATGAGACGGTGCCGAACGACTGAGCGTGCCGTACCTCACAGGGCCGGGCCCCTTGGGCCCGGCCCTGTTGATGTCAGAAGTCGTCGTCGAAGGCGACCGACCCCTCGACCGCGACCTGGTACGCCGACGCGCGCCGCTCGAAGAAGTTGGTCAGCTCCTGGACGTTCTGCAGCTCCATGAAGGAGAACGGGTTCTCCGAGCCGAAGACCGGCGTGAAGCCGAGCCGCTGGAGGCGCTGGTCGGCCACGCACTGCAGATACTCCTGCATCGACGCGGTGTTCATGCCCGGCAGCCCGTCCCCGCACAGATCGCGGGCGAACTGGAGCTCCGCCTCGACGGCCTCCTTCAGCATGTCGGTGACCTGCCGCTGGAGCTGGTCGTCGAAGAGGTCCGGCTCCTCCTCGCGGACGGTGTCCACGACCGAGAAGGCGAACTCCATGTGCATCGACTCGTCGCGGAACACCCAGTTGGTGCCCGTCGCCAGGCCGTGCAGCAGGCCGCGCGAGCGGAGCCAGTACACGTAGGCGAAGGCGCCGTAGAAGAACAGCCCCTCGATGCAGGCCGCGAAGCAGATCAGGTTGAGCAGGAAGCGGCGGCGGTCCTCCTTGGTCTCCAGCCGCTCGATCTTCTCCACCGAGTCCATCCAGCGGAAGCAGAACTCCGCCTTCTCCCGGATGGAGGGGATGTTCTCGACGGCGGCGAAGGCCGCGGCGCGGTCGTCCGGGTCGGGGAGGTAGGTGTCCAGCAGCGTCAGATAGAACTGGACGTGCACGGCCTCCTCGAAGAGCTGCCGCGACAGATACAGCCGCGCCTCGGGGGAGTTGATGTGCTTGTAGAGCGTCAGCACCAGGTTGTTGGCCACGATGGAGTCGCCGGTCGCGAAGAAGGCGACCAGACGGCCGATCAGGTGCTGCTCACCGGGGGAGAGCTTGGCGAGGTCGGCGACGTCGGAGTGGAGGTCGACCTCCTCCACGGTCCAGGTGTTCTTGATCGCGTCGCGGTAGCGGTCGTAGAACCGCGGGTACCGCATGGGCCGCAGGGTGAGTTCGAAGCCCGGGTCGAGCAGGTTCTTGTGGTGCTCGGTCGAGGTGTTCGCGGTGGTCATCTCGGATGCGGTGGTCATCTCGGATGCGGTGGGCATTACTGGCAGACCTCGCAGGACTCGGGGTTTTCCAGGGAGCAGGCGACGGCCTCGTCCTCGGCCGGTGCCTGCTGGACGGGGACGGTGGCCGTGGCGGCGCCGCCCCGGGCGCTCTGGGCGATCCGGGTGGCCGGACGCGAGCGCAGGTAGTACGTGGTCTTGATGCCGCGCTTCCAGGCGTACGCGTACATCGAGCTGAGCTTGCCGATGGTCGGCGCCGCCATGAAGAGGTTCAGCGACTGGCTCTGGTCGAGGTACGGCGTGCGGGCCGCCGCCATGTCGATCAGGGCGCGCTGCGGGATCTCCCACGCGGTGCGGTACAGCTCCCGTACGTCCGCGGGCACCCAGGAGAAGTCCTGGACCGAGCCGTTGGCCTCGCGCAGCGCCTCACGGGTCCGGGCGTCCCAGACGCCCAGCTTCTTGAGGTCGTCCACCAGGTAGGAGTTGACCTGGAGGAACTCCCCGCTGAGCGTTTCGCGCTTGAAGAGGTTGGAGACCTGCGGCTCGATGCACTCGTAGACGCCCGCGATGGAGGCGATGGTCGCGGTCGGCGCGATCGCCAGCAGCAGCGAGTTCCGCATCCCGGACTTCGCCATCCGCGCGCGCAGCGCCTGCCAGCGCTCCGGCCAGGTGGCCACCGCGTCCGGGTAGTGGTCCGGGTGCAGCACACCGCGCGCGGTGCGGGTCTCGGCCCAGGCGGGGTGCGGGCCGTGGCGCTCGGCGAGCTCGCAGGACGCCTCGTACGCGGCGAGCATGATGCGCTCGGAGATCCGCGTGGAGAGCGCCGTGGCCTCGGGCGAGTCGAACGGCAGCCGCAGCCGGAAGAAGACGTCCTGGAGCCCCATCAGGCCCAGACCCACCGGGCGCCAGCGGGAGTTGGAGGCACCGGCCTCCTCGGTGGGGTAGAAGTTGATGTCCACCACGCGGTCGAGGAAGGTCACGGCGGTGTGGACGGTGGCGTCGAGGCGCTCCCAGTCCAACTGCCCGTCCTCGTCCAGGTGCGCGGCGAGGTTGACCGATCCGAGGTTGCACACGGCGGTCTCGCCGTCGTCGGTGACCTCCAGGATCTCGGTGCAGAGGTTGGAGGAGTGGACGACCCTGCCGGGCTCGGCGGTCTGGTTGGCGGTGCGGTTGGCGGCGTCCTTGAACGTCATCCAGCCGTTGCCGGTCTGGGCGAGGGTGCGCATCATCCGGGCGTACAACTGGCGCGCCGGGACCTTCTTGACGGCCTTCCCCTCGGCCTCGGCCTCGCGGTACGCGGCGTCGAACTCCTCGCCCCACAGGTCCACCAGGGCGGGCGCGTCGACCGGGGAGAACAGCGACCAGTCGGCATCCGCCTCGACCCGGCGCATGAACTCGTCCGGGATCCAGTGGGCGATGTTGAGGTTGTGGGTGCGGCGCGCGTCCTCGCCGGTGTTGTCCCGCAGCTCCAGGAACTCCTCGAGGTCCGCGTGCCAGGTCTCCAGGTAGACACAGGCCGCGCCCTTGCGCCGGCCGCCCTGGTTGACGGCGGCCACCGAGGCGTCGAGCGTGCGCAGGAACGGCACGATGCCGCCTGAGTGCCCGTTGGTGCCCCGGATCAGCGAACCGCGCGCCCGGATGCGGGAGTAGGACAGACCGATGCCGCCCGCGTGCTTCGACAGCCGCGCCACCTGGTGGTAGCGGTTGTAGATCGAGTCCAGCTCGTCCAGCGGCGAGTCCAGCAGATAGCAGGACGACATCTGCGGATGCCGGGTGCCGGAGTTGAACAGCGTGGGGGAGCTGGGCAGATACGACAGCGTGCTGGTCAGCCGGTAGAGCTCGGCCACGTCGTCCAGCGCCCGCTCCGAGAGGTTCTCGGCGAGCCCGCAGGCCACGCGCAGCAGGAAGTGCTGCGGGGTCTCGATCACCTGACGGGTGATCGGGTGGCGCAGCAGATAGCGGCTGTAGAGGGTGCGCAGCCCGAAGTAGCCGAAGCGGTTGTCGGCGCCGTCGGCCAGGGCCCGCTCCACCAGTGCGTCCAGCCGCTCGGCGTGGGTGGCGGCGAACTCGGCGGTGGAGTCGGCGAGCAGGCCCTCGCGATGGCCCACCCGGACGGAGGTCGAGAAGGAGACCGCGCCCTGCCCGGCCGCCTCCTCCGTGATGGTCAGCGCCAGCAGCCGCGCCGCGAGCCGCGAGTACTCCGGCTCCTCGGCGATCAGCCCGGCCGCCGCCTCGGTCGCGAGCCCGCGCAACTCCGCCTCGTCCGAGCCGGGATGACGGCCGCGCAGGGCGGCGGCCGCCACCTTGCCGGGGTCGGTGGCGGGCAGGTCGGCGGTGAGTCCGGTAAGAGTCCGTAGCAGGGCGGTCCCGGGCGCGTCGTCCGCTGCCTGAGAAGCCGCCTGCGCTGAAACCGGATCGGCGGGCGCGATGGTCACTGAGGTGCTCTCCCTCGGTCGGCTGGACCGCGAGGGTGGTGCGATGGGCGCGTACGGGCATGCCGATGCCGCACTCCTCGTACGCCAGGCACACCACGCAGCGTCCATCGGCCCAACCCTCGAGGCCGGGGGACGTGTTCACAGGGCCGTCGGCAGGTGCTCGGACTCACGGGCACGCCGGATTGAGCGCACACGTACACCGTTGCGGGACAGTTCCGGATTCCCACCGGATTCCCCTGCGGCGACAGCGAGGACGAGCATACATCTTGTGTCAGCCGACGCACGCACCCCCATATCTTGTGTCGGGAGGTGCGGAGTTTCGTATGAATGTGCTAATGCGTTCCGGGGTGGCCCATGACCTGGGGCGTGCGGCCCGCCATGCGGCGAGCCTGCCGGTCAGCCGCCGCCGCGGCTCAGGCGGTCCCGCACCCGCCGGGCATCCTCGGCGCGGTGCTGTGCCAGGTACTGGGCGAGCGCCTCCTGCCAGCAACGGCGGGCCTCATCGAGTTCGCCGAGCTCGGCGTGGACCTGACCCAGCCGGTCCAGGGTCTCGGCCTCGCCGTAGGCGTGGCCCATGTCCCGCAGCAGGCGCAGAGCCTCCGTGAAGCGGGTCACGGCCAGGGCGTACTGCCCGCTCTGGTGGGCCAGCCGGCCGAGGGTGCCGAGGGCGTCCGCCTCACCGTCGCGCTCCTGGTGGCGGCGGAACAGGGCGAGCGAGGTCTCCCCGTGGGTGCGTGCCTTCTCGTACGCCCCCAGCCGGGCGGAGTACAGGCAGACCTGGTTGTGCGCTTGGGCTTCCCAGACCGGCGTGTCCAGGGTCTGAAAGAGGGTGAGGGCGTGACCGGCGTGGTCCAGCGCCTCCTGATCGTATCCGCGGCGTTCCCAGGCGTAGGCCAGCACCAGGTGGGTGTGGGCCGTTTGAGTGACGTCCCCGGAGAGCTTGGTCATGGACAGTGCCTGGTCAAGGTGGTCCAGCGCCTCCTCGTGGAGGTCGGAGCGGATGCAGGCTATGCCGAGGTTGCGGTGGGCGAGCGTCTTCGCCGCCGGGTCGCCGAGCCGTCGGGTGGCCTCCAGCCCCTCCCGCCAGGCGGCGAGCTGAGCGTGCAGATGGCCGTTGCGGCGGTGGAAGGTGTCCAGCACCCAGGCGATCCGCCACACCACCTCGTCCCAGCCCGAGTCGGCGGCGAGCCGCTGGGCCGCCAGCAGCCCGGCGTGTTGGTCCTCCAGCCAGGCCAGTGCCTCAGCCTGGTCGGCCATGGCCAGCGGGTCGGCGGACGGCTCCGGGAAGTCGATCCGCATGCGGTGCGGGTGCAGCAGCCGTTCGGCGCCGCGGGCGGTGTGGAGGTAGAAGTCGACCAGCCGTCGCAGCGCCGTGGAGCGCTCCTCCCGCCCGCCGGTCCGGTGGGCCTGCTCCACCGCGTAAAGGCGCAGCAGATCGTGCATGCGGTACCGGCCGGGACGGTCCTCGCGCAGCAGGTGCGCGCGGATCAGCTCCTGCAGCACCGCGCGTACGCGTGGGGCGGGCAGGG
The DNA here is from genome assembly GCF_055597465.1 of Streptomyces yongxingensis. Lineage (NCBI taxonomy): Bacteria > Bacillati > Actinomycetota > Actinomycetes > Kitasatosporales > Streptomycetaceae > Streptomyces > Streptomyces yongxingensis. The sequence goes on along the minus strand of NZ_CM145717.1, from coordinate 4,238,000 downwards.
CGGTGAGGCGGACGATGGCCGGCTGGCCGATGTCGGGCCCGGGTGCCAGCCCGAGCAGGCCGAACACCTCGGCCGCCGCGGGGGACAGGGCCAGGTACGAGGAGGTGAAGGCGGCCCGCAGACCGCCGTCCAGGCCGTCGGCCTCCAGGGTGTCCAGTCGGCCGGCCGCCTCGCGGAGGTCCTCGGCCAGCGATGAGAGCGGAGCGTGGGGGCGGACGGTACCGTGCGCGGACACCAGGCCGAGCGCCAGCGGCAACCCGGCGCAATGGCTGATCAGTTCGGACACGGCAGCCGGCTCGGCCGCCGTGCGGTGATGACCGAGGCGGCTGGTGAGCAGGTGCCGGGATTCGTGTTCGTCCAGCACATCCAGGGTCAGGTGGTCCGCCCCGTGCTGCATGGTCACCCCGACGAGCTGATTGCGGCTGGTCACCAGCACACCGCAGTCGGGGCTGCCGGGTATCAGGGGCAGCACCTGGGCGGCGCTGTGCGCGTTGTCCAGCACGATCAGCATTCGGCGGCCCGCGGTGAGGCTGCGGTACAGGCCCATCTGGGACTGTTGGCCGGCCGGAATCGATCCCGGCTCGACGCCCAGGGCGCCGAGGAAGCTCTGCAGCACCGCCTCGTGGGGCAGGGGTTCCTTCGAGGGGTCGAAGCCGAGCAGGTCGACGTAGAGCTGGCCGTCCGGGAAGTCGGCCAGATGGTCGTGTGCCCAGCGCAACACCAGCCATGTCTTCCCGATGCCGCCGGGACCACCGACCGTGGCGATCACCACCCGGTCGCCCCGCTCCGCCCACCCCCGGTCCAGACGGTCGAGTTCCCGCGCCCGCCCGGTGAACAGCGGGGGCGGGGCCGGAAGCTGGCGCGGCACCGGTAACGTCGCCGCCCCCGGCTGATCCGGAACGGACAGCTCGGGAGCGGTGGTGAGGATCTGCTGGTGCAATTCCCTCAGCCGCGGAGTGGGGTCGGTGCCGAGCTCCTCGGCGAGCTGCTCCCGGACGCGCTCGTAGTGCTTGAGCGCGTCGGCCGGGCGTCCGCAGCGGTAGAGGGCGAGCAGGTACTGGACGGCCAGGCGCTCGTCCAGCGGATGGTCGGCGATCAGCTTCGCGAGCTCGGGGAGGATCGCCTCGTGTCGGCCGATACGCAGCTCCGCCTCGTACAGCTCGGCCAGCAGGGCCAGCCGCTCCTGCTGAAGCCCGGCCCTGTTCCGCGCGGCCCAGTCGCCGCCGAGGCTGCCCAGGGCCTCGCCGCTCCAGAGCTCGGCGGCCCGGCGGTAGAGCTGCCCGGCGCCCTGGTGGTCGTGTTCTTCCGCGGCTTTCCTGCCCTTCCGGCCGAGCGCACGCATCAGGTGGACGTCCACCCGTTCGGGGTCCACCGCCAGGACGTAACCGCCCGACCGGCGGAGCAGCGGAGAGGAGCCGGTACCCGGGGTGTCGTCGTGCTCCAGCAGTTTGCGCAGCCGGGCGACATAGCTGTGCAGGCTGGCCCGGGCGGCGCGGGGCGGGGCGTCGTCCCAGACCCGTTCGATCAGGGCGTCCACGCTGACCAGTTGACCGGCCCGGAGCGCGAGGATCGCCAGTGTGCAGCCCTGCTTCGCCGGCCCCGCGGAGACGTACCCCCCGTCAGCGGTCCGCACCGTGATCTCGCCGAGTAAGCGGATCAGCGGTCGGGCCGAGTGCGCGCTCTCGATGCGGCTCATCCGGCAACGGTCTCACATTCAAGGTTCGTTCAAGGTTTCGCCACGAGCGTTCCGGCACGGTGACGGCTGCTGTCCGGTGGCCGTCGCAACGGGGGATACGGATGCTGGTGACCGAGTTGAACACGGAAACCCTGCCCGCGAAGGAGCGGTTCGCCGCCTGGGTGGAGCTGGCCAACCAGTCCTTGACACCCGCCTTTGTGCGCAGTGACGACGAAGGGGACTTCCGCGCCTCGATGCGTGTCCTGGCCCTGGGCGACGTCCTGGTGGCCGCGCTGGATCACCCCCCGGTGCGGGTCCACAGAACCGCCGGGCAGATCCGCGCCTTCGACCCCGAGGCATATGTGCTCACCCTTCTCCTCGAAGGCAGCGCCGTCGTGCGCCAGCAAGGCCGGGAAGCCACCTTACGGGCCGGTCAGTGCGCCCTGCTCAGCACCTCTCACCCCGGTGAAAGGCAGTGCGGGCACAGCCTGGGCACCATCTCCCTCGTCCTTCAGTGTCCTCGCGCACGCCTGCCCCAGTCGGCCAGGCACATCGACCGCCTCACCGCCGTCACCATCGATGTGCGCCACGGCTTGGGCGCGGTCCTCACCAACTGGCTGACCAGCCTGACCGTCCGTGCCCGTGAACTGGCACCCGCGGACGCCCTCACCCTGGCTCAGGCCACCCTCGACCTGCTCACCGCTCTCCTGACGACGCTCCTGCACGCCGGTGCGGACCTCAGTCCGGAAGCCCGCCGCCGTGCCTTGCGCGCGCGTATCGGCAACCACGCCGAAAGGCATCTCGGAGATCCCGGCCTCACGCCGCAGGCCATCGCCGACGCACACCACATCTCCCTCAGGCACCTGCACCAACTGCTCGCCGCCGAGGAGACCACGCCCGCGGCCTGGATCCGCCACCGCCGTCTCGAACGCTGCCGTCAGGACCTCGCCAACCCCCATCTGCGCCATCTGACCGTCGCGGCGATCGGCCGCCGCTGGGGATTCGCCAGCAACGCGCATTTCAGCCGGGCCTTTCGCAGTGTGTACGGCACCACGCCGAGCGATCACCGGCACACGGCGCTGACGGGGAACGGCGTATAGGGGCGCTATGCGGCAGACTCGCCCAGCTCCACGGTGAAGGCCCAGAGGGTGATGTCCGTGTCGGGCAGGGGCGCCCAGTCGCGCTCCGGGGCACGGGTGAAGCCCAGCCGCTCGTACAGGCGGTGGGCGGCGGTCATCGACTGCTGGCTGCTGATCACTATCCGCCGCAGGCCCAGTGCGCGGGCCCGGTCCAGGCAGGCTCGCACCAGCGCCTCGGCGGCGCCGCGGCGGCGCGACTCGGGGCGGACGGCCAGCATCCGGAACTCGCCCTCGCCGGGGCGGGCCAGCTCCGCGTACGCCCCGCCGTGCACGGCGAACGCCACGGCGCCCAGGACCTCGTCGCTCGCCGCGTCCGCCGCGACCAGCAGCTCGGCCTCGGCGGCCCGGCGGCGGGCGTCGCGCAGGGTGGCGAGATAATGATCACTGTCCCCGAAGTCCAGCAGCCCGTCGCCCAGGTACACCCGCGCGGTGAGCTCCCCGATTGCGTTCAGTTCCTCGTCCCGCGCGCGCCTGATCGTGATGTCCATGCCCGCAGTCTGCCGCAGGCCACTGACAGCCGGGTAGCCGTGCGCCGGGGGTGGGTTCTCGGCGTCACTGGGTGACGGCGGTGATCACTCCGGTGTACCCCGCGCGCCTGTTGGCGGCGTCGGCTTCCTGGTGGGTGACGTAGCGCCGGACCGTACCGTCCGGCAGCGTCAACTCATAGACGACAACGGGCTGAGGCGGCCATTGAGGTGCTGTTCCGCCGCAGTTGCAGGCCATGGTTTTCCCTGCCTTTCGCTCGGGTCTTGTTTCGGGTGGGGGTCAGTCCAGCCATCGCGAGGCGACACCGGCCAGGTAGGAGAGCGTCAGGGCGGTGGCCGGGAGGTGGAACCACGCGGTGGTGTGCAGCAAGGAGGCGTAGACGGCGATGGCGGCGGCCACCCATGTGCTGGTGCACCAGCCGCAGTTGACCAGGTAGGTGGGGCGGGAGTCGTCGCCGAAGCGGTCGGCGACCCAGGTCCTGAACCCCGCCGCCAGGGTGTCCTTGGTGATGAAGCGGGTGATCCGGCAGGTGGTGCCGAGGGCGAGAAGGAAGGCGGCGAGGGTCATCGGATCGTTTCCTCCCCGGGTGGTCATGCGGGGGTCGGCACGGCTGATGTCACCGATGGGTCGGCACTGCCGATGTCACTCATTAGAGGCATGACGGGCGACGGCAAGCCATACCTCTCGGCAGGCATTCGCCCGAATAGCCGAGCGCTTGTCATACAAGCTCGGTGCCATGCGCATCCTGATGCGCCAAACGAGTGATGGCCGTCTGAGGGCCTTGAGTGACGCGGAGGGGCGTGGGTAACTGGAAACGTGGCCGCCGAGGCTGCCCCATACCTCGTCGGCCACTCCAGGAGCCGGGCGTCCGCCCCGTGGCTCCGCCCTCATCCGCGCACCGCTCCCGCGCCCCGACCGGCCGCCCGTGGCTCATCCGTTCCTCCGGTGGCGGCCTGTCTCGACCGCGCGGTGATGACGAGGCGTTGACCGGTGGTGTGTCCACGTCCGTCGGCACGCCGTCGGCGCACATCACCCGAACCCTTCCCCGGAGGACCGACCATGACTTCGACCGCTCTCGCGACCGCCGCCACCCAAGCCGCCACCCACGCCGCCGCCACCGCGGGCTACTGGCCGCCGGTGGGACCGCCGACGCTGCTCGCCGTGGTGCCCGACTCGGGCCCCGCCGCCGGTGGCAACTACGTCCGGCTGTTCGGGCAGAACCTGCGCGGCGTCACCAGCGTGTCCTTCGGCGGCACGCCCGCCACCATCGTCTACCAGGACAACCCCGGCGGTGGCGGCGGTGGTGGCTGGGGCGGAGGTGGCGGTGGCTGGGGCGGTGGCGGAGGTGGCTGGCCCGGTGGCGGCGGCAGCCCCGGCTACGACGGCATCGTGGTGATAGCCCCGCCGCACGCGCCCGGGACCGTCCAGGTCACCGTCACCACCGCCGCCGGGACCAGCAACGGCCTGCCGTACACCTACGTGGCACCGGCCCCGCCCATCGCCATCGCCATCACCCCGACCGTGGGCCCGACCACCGGCGGCACCGTGTACGTGATCACAGGCACCAATCTGACCGGCGTCACCAGCGTCACCTTCGGCGGAAGCCCCTCGACCATCCTGGCCATCAACCCCGCCGGGACCAGCCTGATCGGCTTCACCCCGGCAGGCCCGCCCGCGGGCGGCCACGTCACCGTGACCCTCACCGGCCCCGGCGGCAGCACCAACGTGCCCGGTGGCTTCACCTACTTCGTCCCGCCGCCCGCACCGGTGCCGCTCGCCATCACGCCCGCCACCGGACCCGCCACCGGCGGCACCCCGTTCACCATCACCGGCACCAACCTCGGTGGTGTGCTGGGCGTGCTGTTCAACGGCACTCCCGCCACCAGTGTGACCGCCACCTCCACGACAGTGGCCGGCATCACCCCGCCCGGGGTGGTCGGCAACGCGACCGTCACCCTGGTGACGGCCTTCGGCACGGTCAATGTCCCCGGCGGCTTCACCTACGTCTGACGCGCGCATCCGGCCGAAACCGCGCCGGTCACCGGGCCCCTTCCGGCAGGACCCGGTGACCGGCCCCGCGTCACATGCGCGCGTCCGGACCGCCGCCGCCGATCCCCGGCACGCTGCACTTCGGGACCTTCCGCACCAGCCGGAACGACACCCCCTTGGTCGTATGGTCCTTGCCGAACTCCGCCACGATGAGCAGCGTCGCGCCCTTGACCCGCCTGCCGTCCGGCAGGACGGTGTCGTCCGGGATCAGGTCCGGGTGGATGACGGCGCTCCAGGGATCGGACGAGACCGTCAACGCGTAGCCCGCGGTGGCCCAGGGAGCTTGGGGCGGGATGCCCGTGGGGCAGTTCTCGTCCCCCTCCAGGACGGCCGCCCGCACGCCCATCTCCTTGAGCTGCTTCTGCAGACCGGGCAGGCCCTCGGGCCGGTCCAGGCGAAGGATCAGCGAGCCGTCGTCCTGCTTGGTCACGGCGTACGCGGGCGAGGCACCCGAGCCGCTCAGCGTCGGCACGACCACCGCCGTGGCGGCGGCCGCCGCCACCGCCGCGACCGCGAACCGGACGCGGAAGCGACGGGCCGGGGCCCGGGTGGCCCGAACGGGGGCCGGATCCGTGGCCATGGCCGACAGCTCCGACGCCAGACGCCGCTTGAATCCGGTGGGCGTGCTCATGAGACAACCTCCAAGGTGTGTTCGGTGCTATCGGTTTGTTCGGCGTGTTCGGCGCGTTTTCCGCCGGCCGGGTGCGCGGCGCGCAGCGCCCGCTTCGCGCGGTGCAGACGAACCCGCACCGTCGCCTGGCTGAGCCCGAGGGCCTGGGCGGCCTCGCGCGGGGTGAGGCCGTCGACGGCCACCAGATCGAGGACTTCGCGCAGCGGCTCGCTCAGCGCGCCGTGCCGCTCGGCCAGCGCCCGCGCCGCCCGTTCCGCGTCGATCCGCTCCTCGAGCGCGGCGATGTCCTCCTCGTCCAGCAGCCGGTGCCCGTTCAGCCGGGCCACCGCGTGCCGCTCGCGGACGTTGCCCCGGACATGGGACGACAGGACGTTACGGGCGATGCCGTACAACCAGGCGGCGGGTGACCCGCGCTCGGGGTCGTACCGGCCGGCGGCCTCCAGCGCCGCGACGAAGATGTCGGCGGTGAGGTCCGCGGCCACCTGCGGGCAGGTCGTGCGCCGGGTCACGAAGCCGAGGACGGCGTCGAAGTTCTCCTCGTAGAACGCCGCGAATCCCGCGGCGTCCGGTCGCGGCGGCGCGCCCCGGCTCATGGGTCGTTCGGGTATGAGGGGCACCCGTTCCTCCAAGGTGCTCGGTGATCCCTTCATCCGGTACTTGGCCGCACGGCCCCCAACCGTTTCACCGATGCCCGGGCCCCGGCCGGGCGGTTTCGCTCGGCACGGTCGGCCGACGCACCGGCCGCCCATCATGAGGAATCGATTCATGTGCTGAGCGCACATACAGGTGAGGCTTATTCTCAGGGGTCTGCTTGACGGTTCCATGCAATCGTGTGCATTCTGCACGCGATGAACTTACTCCTGGAAGGCGGAGCCATGCCCCGTACCCCGGAACCCGAAGTGCTCATCTGCGGCGCCGGTGCCGCCGGACTGACACTCGCCATCGACCTCGCCCGCAGAAATGTCGGCTTCCTGCTGATCGACAAGGCGGCCGGGCCCTTCATGGGGTCCCGTGGCAAGGGGATCCAGCCCCGCAGCCAGGAGGTGTTCGAGGACCTCGGCGTCATCGACCGGATCGTGGCCTCCGGCGGGGAGTACCCCGTACAGCGCTTCTACGCGGACGAGGGGCCGGTCGACCGGTTCGCCATCGAGATGCCCGCCCCGACGCCGGCGGAGCCGTACCAGATCCCGCTGCTGGTACCGCAGTTCCTCACCGAGCGCTGTCTGCGCGAGCGGCTCGCCGAGCTGGGGCACGCCCCGCTGTACGGCCACGAGCTCACCGGAATCGACCAGGACGGCGACGGCGTGTCCGCGCGGATCGCCACCCCGTCCGGGGAGCGCACCGTGCGCGCCGCCTACCTCGTGGGCGCCGACGGGGGAAGGAGCTTCGTCCGCAAGTCCCTGGACATCGGCTTCCCGGGCAGGACGCTCGACGTGCGGGCCGTCGTCGCCGACGTCCGCGCCGACGGCGTCTCGACGGACGCCTGGCACCGCTGGGGCGAGGGCACGGACGCGCAGGTGTCACTGTGCCCGCTGTACGGCACGGACATGTTCCAGTACCAGGCGCCCGTCCCCTTCGGCGTCGACATCGACGTCTCGGCGGCGGGGCTGACCGCCCTCTTCCACGAGCGCGCCGGCCGCACCGACATCGTGATCCGCGAGGTGTCCTGGGCGTCCGTCTTCGAGATGAACGCCCGCCTGGCCGACACGTACCGGGACGGCCGGGTGTTCCTGGCCGGTGACGCCGCCCACGTCCATCCGCCGACCGGCGGGCAGGGCCTCAACACCGGCGTGCAGGACGCGTACAACCTCGGCTGGAAGCTCGCCGCCGTCCTGGACGGCGCACCGGACTCCCTCCTGGACAGCTACGAGCGGGAGCGCCGCCCGATCGCCGAGGCCGTCCTCGGCCTCTCCGAGCGGCTGCTGAAGGCCGCGAAGAGCCGCTTCACCAGCCGGGGCCGCGAGGTCAGCCAGCTCGACCTCGGCTATGTGGACTCGCCCCTCACGATCGCCACGCCGTATCGGGACAAGGGCCCGCTGGCCGGGGAACGTGCCCCCGACGCCCCCGTCACCGGCGCCGGAGGGCTCGACACCCGGCTGTTCAGCCTCTTCCAGGGCCCCCACTGGACCCTGCTCGGCTACGAGGCCGACCGCGCCGCCGCCCCGACCGGCCGCAAGGGCCTGCACATCCACACCACCGGCCCGCGCGGCGATCTGCGCGACACCGGGGGCCACTTCCGCGACGCGTACGGCCTGGCGGCCGGGCAGTGGGCGCTCGTCCGCCCCGACGGATACATAGCGGCCATCGCCGACCTCCCCGCCATTGAGGCCCACCTCGACACCATCCGGTGAAGCTGCGCATCGGCCGCGGGTAGTCTCTGGGCCATGGCCACACGACGCCAGCGGCAGGTCACGCAGCGACGGCTGCATGAATCGATCATCGACCTCATCGCGATCATGAACCAGCCGCACCGGGACGAGATCCTCATCGCCGAAGCGGGCATCCAGCTCGACCGCGCGCTCTTCCCGCTGATCGTGGGCATCCACCGGTTCGCCCCGATCGGCGTGGTCGAGCTCGCCGACCGAGCGGGCCGCGACCACACCACGGTCAGCCGCCAGGTCGCGAAGCTCGCGGAGTTGGGCCTGGTGGAGCGCCGCCCCAGCGCGGAAGACCGCCGCGTCAAGGAAGCCCTCCTCACGGAGGAGGGTCGCCGCGTCATCGACGCGATCGACGCCGCGCGCGGTCGCCTCAACCAGCCGGTGTTCGAGCAGTGGAGCGACCGGGATCTGGTGGAGCTGGAACGGCTCATGCGGCGCTACGTGAACGACCTGGTCGGCTGGTCCGCGGCCGAGAAGGCCGCGGACGACCGCTGATCCTTACGCTGTGCCGAGGTGGTCGAGCCGCCCTGCCTTCGCGCTGCGTATGAGGGCGCCGAGGGCGGTGGGGGTGGTGGTGAGGATGGTCTCGGGTTCGTCGCTTTCGCGGAGCCGGATGGTGGCGTTGTCGAGTGCGGAGATGTAGAGGCAGGCGTTTCCTTCGGAGCTGTACGAGGACTTTCGCCAGTCGCGAGCGGACAACTCATTCACCTTCCAGGGTGCTGACGATCTTCCGGATGAAGTCACGGGATTGGTTCTCTGGCAGAGCGACCGCCTCCATGCGATCCAGCACGACGCGATACTTCTCCAGCTGGGCCGCTGCATCGAGGAGTTCGGAGCCATACTCCGCATCGAGTTGCACCGTGTCCAGCTGAGGGACAGGCCCGGTGGCGTAGCAAACGGACTGTCCCGATCCCGGGAACGACCCGGCGTCGAAGGGGATCACCAGCACTTTGATGTGATCGTGCTCGCTCATGTCGAGGATGTGCCGGAGCTGTGCTCGTGCGATGTCCGGTCCGCCGAAGCGCATCCGCAGGGCAGCCTCATGGACGATCGCCGTATAGGGCGTCGGCTTGTCCCGATAGAGGATGGCCTGGCGTTTTACGCGGTGCGAGACGCGGTGTTCCACGTCTGGAGGAGGCAGAGCAGGCACGGCCTGCCGGAAGATCTCCCGAGCATGCTCGGACGTTTGCAGCAGGCCGGGGATGTGGGCGATGTAGGCCGTGCGCAGCGCAACAGCGTGGTGTTCGAGTTCGGCGAGGTCGAGCAAGCCGGTGGGCAGGGTTTCCCGGTACTCCTCCCACCAGCCGCGCTTGCGCTGTGCCGCCATGTCGATGAGCGCCGCGATCAGGGCTTCGTCCCCGCACGAGTAGTTCCGCGCCAGTGCTCGCAGGCGCTCCGCGCTGACTCCGAACCGGCTCGCCTCGATGTTGCTGATGGCCGTCTGATTGGTGCCGAGCAGGCGCCCGGCCTCGGTCGACGTCAAACCGGCGCGCTCCCGAAGCCTGCGCAGCTCGGTGCCGAGGCGGAGTTGGCGTGCTGTCGGAACACTTCTCTGGGGCATTCGCCGATTCTCTCTGCTCATGCGCAACAGGCGCGTCACTCACACGAGTGGTATCCCAAGCACTTCTATCGATGGCGTCGAATACCTTATGTGGTCGGAGCTACGGTGTGTGCCCGGACACAGTCCAACTCCACGCACAAACCGGAGACTTCATGCCCACCGCAGCAACGGAAACCCCCTGGTCCTACTCCCTACGCCTGCCCCATGACCCCCGCGCCGTAGCCATCGCCCGGACTACCCTCCGTGCGGTCCTCGCCCGGCACGGGCTGGGCGAACTCACCGACCCCGCGACCCTCGTCGCGAGCGAGATGGTCACCAACGCCTACCGCCACACCACCGGCCCGGCCGAAATGCGTGTCCGCGCCGTGGAGGAGGGGCGTCTGCGGATCAGCGTGTGGGACACCAATCCGGACATCCCGCCGCCCTTCGACAAGCCCCCGGCCCTCTTCGACCGCTCGTCCGCCCTCGCGGAGGCCGCCGCGAACACCGAGGCCACCTACGGCCGTGGACTCCTCATCGTCCGGATCTGCGCCGACAACTGGGGCGGTTACGCCCTCGCCGACGAGCTCTTCGGGCGGAGCGGCAAGCTGCTCTGGTTCGAACTCGCACCGCAACACACCTGCGACGCCTTCGAGATCGTCGCCTAACGCCCACCGGGCGTCATAGCGGGTGGGAAGGAGTTCAGTTCCGGCTCTCCGTAGGAGTCGTACGATTCCTCCTTCTCCTGGCTCCAGTCCGGGTCCATCGCGCAGGGCCCGCTGCTGCCCCCGCCGAGTCGCCGGAACTCCGCCTCCCACCTGATCCCGGTGCTGAAGCCGCCGTCGCGCTCGGCCTTGACGCTCCACTCCTCGAGCTGCTCGTCCTTGCCGAATCGCGTGATGCGCCACCCCTCCGCCTTGAGGTGATCCCGCACCCTGCGCAGCGCGGGCAGTGCCTCCGCCCGGTCCACCTTTCCGATCGACCACCCGTGGATCAGCTGGTACGCGCCTTCCACGGGCGGGTCGGCGAAGCTGAACAGGCCGTCCGGGTAGCAGTAGTTGGAGTCGTAGGTGTTGTGGTTGTCGACATCGACGTAACCGCCTTCCACGGTGCGGTCGATGCCGAGCGCGGCGTAGGCGTCCCGGGAGTACCCGGAGAGCTGACGCGCCCGCTTCTCGGGGTCGACGTCGGGATACGTGGAATCGGTGCCCGCGTAGGCGAGCCCGGCGAGTCCGGCCACGGCCAGTGCCAGCACGCTGGTGCACCCGACGCGCCACCCATCGCCGCCCTTTCTGGCGGGCGCCTCACTTTCGGTCATATACCGGACGGTAGGTCCCGGCCCCGGTGTCCCGGATCCGCGCGGCCGCTCAGGACGGCCTAGGTACCAGTACTCACGTTCGGACGGTCGCGGAGAGGTCGCGCAGATCGTCGAAGGCCCGGAGGAGGTGTGCGTCCAGGCTCTGTGCGGGGTCGTCGATCCAGGCCCCGGCCGCGTGGTGGAAGGTGGCCCAGCCGGTCTGGGCGGCCAGGTCGGCCAGCCGGTCGGCGACACCGCGCTGCCGCAGCGCCGCCGCCACGGCTTCGGTGAGGGACGCCGCCTTGGCCAACTCGCGTTCGCGGAGTGTCGGCGTCGCCGCGATGATCGCCAGCCGTGGTTCGGAGAACGCGCGGTTCTCCTCGAGGATCCGTCCGGCGTTCCGGAAGGCGTGGAGCAGTATCTCCAGCGGTCGCAGGCCGTCGGGCGCCTCGGCCACCTCCCGCGTCAGCGTGGCGCGCAGGTCGGCTTCGCCGTCGAAGAGCACCTCGCGCTTGTCGGGGAAGTGCCGGAAGAACGTGCGCTCGTTGACACCGGCCCGCGCGGCGATCTCGGCCGTGGTGGTCCGGTCGAATCCGCGCTCCCGGTACAGCTCCAGGGCCGCCTGCTGAAGGCGGCGACGCGCTTCTGCTCCGCTCCGTGGCACGCCCCGAGGTTACCGCACATGCCAGTGACTGACACTTCGTTGCGTCAGTGACTGGCGCTACCGTAGGGTCAGTGACTGGCGCTAAGTAGCGCCAGTCACTGACATTAAGTGGGAGTCCCATGCATGTCTTCGTTACCGGTGGTTCCGGCCTGACCGGCCCCACCGTCGTCGCCGAGCTCATCGCCGCCGGTCACACCGTCACCGGTCTGGCGCGCTCGGACACCGCCGCCGCCCGGCTGGAGTCGCTGGGCGCCACACCGCACCGTGGCTCCCTGGAAGACCTCGACAGCCTGCGGAGCGGTGCCGAGGCCGCCGACGGCGTCCTGCACATGGCCTTCGGCGGCGACTTCGCCGACCCCGACGACCTGGAGCGGCGCGACCGGACCGCGATCGAGGCGCTTGGCGGGGCGCTGGCGCACTCGGGCAAGCCGTTCGTCTCCACCTCCGGCACGCTGGTCATGCCCGGCGGGCGGGAGAGCACCGAGAAGGACGAGCCCGACGCGGCAGGGATCGGCGGCTTCCGGATCCCGGGCGAGCGAGCCTGCCTGGGCTTCGCCGCCCAGGGGGTACGCGCGAGCGTGGTCCGGCTCGCTCCGACCGTCCACGGCCCCGGGGACTACGGCTTCATCGGCATGCTCATCGCCACCGCCCGGAAGACCGGCGTCTCGGCCTACGTCGGCGACGGCGGCAACCGGTGGCCGGCGGTCCATCGGCTCGACGCGGCCGTCCTGTTCCGCCTGGCGCTGGAGAAGGCCCCGGCGGGGAGTGTGCTGCACGGGGCGGCCGAGAGCGGCGTCCGCTTCAAGAGCATCGCGGAGACGATCGCCCGGGGCCTCGGCCTGCCCACGGTCTCCCTGACCCCCGAGGAGGCCGCCACGCATTTCCCCAGCCCGGCCATGGCCACTTTCTACGGCTTCGACGCGCCCGTCTCCAGCGCCCACACCCGGGAGCTGCTCGGCTGGACGCCCACGCATCCGACCCTGCTCGAGGACGTGGAACACGGCGACTACCTGGCCGCACCGGCCTCGTGACGCCTGACATCGGCGCCGTACGCACGCGAACGGGCCGTCGGCTCCCCGAAAGGAGCCGACGGCCCGTTCGCCGTCATCGATCCGCGCGGCCCGCCGCCAAGGCGTCAGTGGCCGCCCGGGGCGCCCGCCGTGGCGGGCGGGAGGTCGACCTGGACGCCCGGGTCGCCCGCGTCCGCCTTGTAGTCGGCGGAGGACGTCTCGTCCACGCCGTCCGGGGCCTTGACCGCCCGCAGGATCAGCGTCAGGACGACCGTGACCACCACGTTGAGCACGAAGGCGGTGAGGCCGATGTAGCCGATCTCGCCGATACCGGGCACATCCGCGGTGTTGCCGAAGTGCTTCTGGGTGCCGCTCGGGGTGTCGTACGCCTTCCACGTTCCGTAGACCATGCCGACCGCCCAGCCCGCCAGCAGCGCCCAGCGGTGGAACCAGCGGGTGAACAGGCCGCCCACCAGGGCCGGGAAGGTCTGGAGGATCCAGATCCCGCCCAGCAACTGGAAGTTGATCGCGACGGTCTTGTCCATGCCCAGCACGAAGATCAGCGCACCGACCTTCACCAGCAGCGAGACCAGTTTGGAGACCTTGGTCTCCTCCTCGGCCGTGGCGTTCGGCCGAAGGAAGTCCTTGTAGATGTTGCGGGTGAAGAGGTTCGCCGCGGCGATCGACATGATGGCCGCCGGGACGAGCGCGCCGATGCCGATCGCGGCGAAGGCGACGCCCGTGAACCAGTCGGGGAACATGTTCTCGAAGAGCTGGGGGATGGCGAGCTGGCCGTTCTCGACCTTCACCCCGGCGGCGATGGCCATGAAGCCCAGCAGCGCCAGCAGCCCCAGCATCAGCGAGTACAGCGGCAGGATCGTGGTGTTGCGGCGGATCACCTCACGGCTGCGGCTGGAGAGCGTCGCCGTGATCGAGTGCGGATACATGAACAGCGCGAGGGCCGAGCCCAGGGCCAGCGTGCCGTACGCCCATTGGCCCTCCGCCGCGGGTGCGAGCCCGCCCGCGCCGGCCTTGGTGAACTTGTCGTTCGCCGCGCTGAAGATGTCGTCGAAGCCACCCAGCTTGATCGGGATGTAGATGATCGCCACCGCGATGACGATGTAGATCAGGGTGTCCTTGACGAACGCGATCAGCGCGGGGGCGCGCAGACCCGAGGAGTAGGTGTAGGCCGCGAGCACACCGAAGGCGATCAGCAGCGGCAGGTCCTTGATGAACCAGTTGGTGTTCTCCCCGCCGCCGACGCCCATCACGTCCAGCACCGCCTGGATGCCCACCAACTGGAGGGCGATGTACGGCATGGTGGCGAGGATGCCGGTGATCGCGACGGCCAGCGAAAGACCCTTGGAGCCGAAGCGGCCGCGGACGAAGTCCGAGGTGGTGACGTACCCGTGCTTGTGGGACACCGACCAGAGCCGGGGCAGGAAGGTGAAGATCAGCGGGTAGACCAGGATGGTGTACGGGACCGCGAAGAATCCGGCCGCGCCCGTCGCGTAGATCGCGGCCGGGACGGCGACGAAGGTGTACGCGGTGTACAGGTCGCCGCCGAGCAGGAACCACGTGATCCAGGTGCCGAAGCTGCGGCCGCCCAGCCCCCACTCGTCGAGGTTGTTGGCGTTCTCGGCGGCGCGCCAGCGCGCGGCCAGGAAGCCCATGACCGTGACGGCCACGAAGAAGAAGATGAAGACGGCGAGCGCGACGCCGTTCACTCCGTCGTTCATGCGGAGTCACCCCCCTTGCGCTCCCGCCGCTCACGGCGGACCAGGACGTAGGCGACCGAGGTCAGCACGGCCGAGACCGGCACCCAGAGCATCTGGTACCAGTAGAAGAACGGGATCCCGATGAAGGTCGGCTCGACCTTGCCGTACGAACCGACCCAGAGCATCCCGACGAACGGGGCGATCAGGCACAGAGCGGCCACGACGCGCGTGGGCGTCACGACCGGTCTCCTGCCGGGTGAAGCGGACGTGTCTGACATGTGGCGGGCTCCAGTCCCCTCGGCTCATCACCTGCGTCACAGTCGATCACCTGGATCAGAGCTGATCATTTGTGTAATGCGCAGGAAATCTAAGCCCGGGGCCCGGCGGTCGTCACTACCCGTCCGTATATCGGTATGAGAAAGATAGCCGGTCAGCCGTATCACGGCCCCCGGCCGGTGGCGCGGCCCCAGTGACCTGGCTCAGTCGTTCGGCCGCTGGAGCCGGGCCACGAACTTGTAGCGGTCCCCGCGGTAGACCGACCGCACCCACTCCACCGGCTCCCCGGACGCGTCCCGCGAGTGCCGCGAGAGCATCAGCATCGGCAGCCCCACGTCCGTGCCCAGCAGCCCCGCCTCGCGCGGGGTGGCCAGCGAGGTCTCGATGGTCTCCTCGGCCTCGGCCAGCCGGACGTCGTACACCTCGGCCAGCGCCGTGTAGAGCGAGGTGTACTTCACCAGGCTGCGGCGCAGCGCGGGGAAGCGCTTGGCGGACAGGTGGGTGGTCTCGATCGCCATCGGCTCACCGCTGGCCAGCCGCAGCCGCTCGATGCGCAGCACCCGCCCGCCGGCGGCGATGTCCAGCAGCCCGGAGAGCCGGTCGTCGGCGGTGACATAGCCGATGTCCAGCAACTGGGAGGTGGGCTCCAGGCCCTGGGCCTTCATGTCCTCGGTGTACGAGGTGAGTTGCAGCGCCTGGGAGACCTTGGGCTTGGCCACGAACGTGCCCTTGCCCTGGATCCGCTCCAGGCGCCCCTCGACGACCAGTTCCTGGAGCGCCTGGCGCACGGTGGTGCGCGAGGTGTCGAACTCCGCGGCCAGGGTGCGCTCCGGTGGGACCGGGGTGCCCGGCGGCAGGGTCTCGGTCATCTCCAGCAAGTGGCGCTTGAGGCGGTAGTACTTCGGGACGCGCGCGGTGCGTGCCCCATTGGAGCCGTTGCCGTCGTTCTCGGCCGTCGTGGTGGCCGCCGCTGCCGCCGTTGCCCCCTCGGTGTCCATCGCGCGCCCTTCCGACTCCTGGTCCGCTGCCGTCACCGGCGTCCACCGCCGTCACCGGTCTCTTGAAATCCAGCCTCTTGAAATCCAGCGCCTCACATCGTGGCACGGTCCCGGCTCCGGACGGCCGCTCGGTCCGGATGTCGGGAAGTGTCGGTCCGGTAACGGAGCCTCCGACGACTCTTATACACCCTTGACACCCCAAAAGGTCTAGGCCAAGCTGCGGGCACTGGTCTGGACCATTAAACCCCTGATCCGGCCTTCTGAGGAGAGTGCTGTGAAGCGTGGGCTCATAGCGGCGACGGGTGTCGCGGCAATGCTGGTATCCGTCGCGGCCTGTGGGTCCGACGGCGATGACGACAAGGCCGGAGCGGACGGTTTCAAGGGGCAGACCCTCACCGTCTGGGCGATGGACGGCTCCACGCCGGACGGCTGGACGAAGGATGTCAAGGCCGCTTTCGAGAAGAAGACGGGCGCCAAGCTGAAGCTGGAGATCCAGCAGTGGAACGGCATTCAGCAGAAGGTGACCACCGCGCTCTCGGAGTCCGACCCGCCGGATGTGCTGGAGATCGGCAACACCCAGACCCCGTCCTACGCACAGACCGGCGGACTGGCCGAACTCGGTGACCTGAAGAAGTCGATCGGCGCCGACTGGTCGGAGTCGCTCAACAAGTCCGCGGTCTACGACGGCAAGCAGTACGCGGCGCCGTGGTACGCGGCCAACCGGGTCGTCCTCTACAACAAGAAGATCTGGGCCGAGGCCGGGATCAAGGACACCCCCAAGACCCGTACCGAGTTCTTCCGTGACCTCGACACCATCGAGAAGAAGACCGACGCCGAGCCGATCTATCTCCCGGGCCAGAACTGGTACTTCTTCGACGGGCTGACCATCGGCACCGGCGCCGACCTGGTGAAGAAGGACGGCGACAAGTGGGTCTCCAACCTCGCCGACCCCAAGGTCGGCAAGGCCATGGACATCTACAAGCAGTACCAGTCCTTCAGCAAGGCCCCCAAGGACAAGGACGAGGCCACCCCGCAGCAGGGCGAGATCTTCGCCAAGGGCAAGACCGGCGCCTTCATCGGCATGGGCTGGGAAGCCGGGATCGCCATCAAGGCCAACCCGAAGATCGAGAAGGACATCGGCTACTTCACCATCCCGGGCGAGACCGCGGGCAAGCCCGAGGGCGTCTTCCTCGGCGGCTCCAACCTCGCGGTCGCCGCGGGCAGCGAGAAGCAGGAGCTGGCCAAGGAGTTCCTGAAGATCGCGCTCAATGACACCTACGAGGGACAGCTCGCCAAGGAAGGCGGTGTCATCCCCAACAAGGAGTCGCTCCAGGCGCAGCTCAAGGGCAACCCCGCCGCGCAGGCGGCCGCCCCGGCCGCCGCGACCGGCGGCACCACCCCGCTGATCCCCGAATGGGCAGCGGTGGAGAACGCCCCGAACCCCGTCAAGACCTATATGACCGCCGTGCTCACCGGTAAGTCGCCCGCCGAGGCGGCCAAGTCGGTCGAGGGCGAGATGAACAAGCGCCTCAGCCAGGAGCGTTGAGCCCGATGGCCGTAGCGACCGAACGCCAGGACCCCGGCCCGGCGGCGGCCGGGGTCCGCCGGGGCGGGGCACCGCCGGGGCCCCGCCGCCCGGCCCCGGGCGCCGCCGGGCGCGCACGGCTGACCGGCGCCGCCCCGTACCTCCTGCTGCTGCCCGCGCTGGCGGCGACCGCGCTGCTGCTGGGCTGGCCGCTGGTCAAGGACGGTCTGCTGTCGTTCCAGAACCTCAATATGCGGCAGCTGATCCAGCACCTCACCGAGTGGAACGGGGTCGACAACTACCGCGAGACGCTGACCAGCGAGGACTTCTGGCGGGTCACCCTGCGGTCGGTGATCTTCACTGCGGTCAACGTCGTGCTGATCATGCTGCTGGGCACCCTGGTCGGACTGCTGCTGGCCCGCCTCGGCAGCAAGATGCGGCTGCTGCTCTCGGTCGGTCTCGTGCTCGCCTGGGCCATGCCGCCCATCGCCGGTACCACCGTCTTCCAGTGGCTCTTCGCCGCCCGCTTCGGGGTGGTCAACTGGGTGCTGGACGCGCTCGGCTGGCACTCCATGGCGCACTACAACTGGACCGGCGGCCAGTTCTCCACCTTCTTCGTCGTCACCCTGCTGATCGTCTGGCAGTCGATCCCCTTCGTGGCGATCAACCTCTACGCCGCGACCACCACCATCCCCGGCGAGCTCTACGAGGCGGCCGCGCTCGACGGCGCCGGCGGCTGGAAGAGCTTCACCTCGGTGACCTTCCCCTTCCTCAAGCCGTTCCTGCTGGCCACGACGTTCCTCGAAGTCATCTGGGTCTTCAAGGCGTTCGCCCAGGTCTTCGCGATCAACGAGGGCGGCCCCGACCGGCTCACCGAGACCCTCCCCGTCTACGCCTTCATCGAGGGCGTCGGCAACCAGCACTACGGCATGGGCGCCGCGATCTCGCTGCTGACCATCGCGGTCCTGCTGGCGCTGACCTCCTACTACCTCCGGATCGTGCTCAGGCAAGAGGAGGACGAGCTGTGAAGCGCTCGCCGCTCGCCCGGCTGTGGCCCAACGCGACCGCCGTCGTGCTCTTTCTCGGCTTCGCGTTCCCCGTCTACTGGATGTTCACCACGGCCCTCAAGCCGACCTCGGACATCATCTCGGAAGACCCGGTGTGGTTCCCGACCGGAGCCACCCTGGAACACTTCCGGAAGGCCGTGGACGCGGAGAACTTCTGGACCCTGGTGGGCAACTCGCTCACCGTCACCCTCTCGGCGGTCGGCCTCTCCCTGCTGATCGCGCTGCTCGCGTCGTTCGCCCTCGCCCGGATGCGGTTCAAGGGGCGCCGCGGCTTCCTGGTGACGTTCATGATCGCGCAGATGGCGCCCTGGGAAGTCCTGGTCATCGCCATCTACATGCTGGTGCGCGACGGCGACATGCTGAACAGCCTGCTCCCGCTCACCCTGTTCTACATGGTCATGGTGCTGCCCTTCACCATCCTCACGCTCCGCTCCTACGTGGCCGCGATCCCCAAGGAGCTGGAGGAGTCGGCGATGGTCGACGGCTGCACCCGTCCGCAGGCGTTCATCCGGGTGATCTTCCCGCTGCTCGCCCCCGGCCTGATGGCCACCTCGCTCTTCGGCTTCATCACGGCCTGGAACGAATTCCCGCTCGTCCTCATCCTGAACAAGGACCCGGAGGCCCAGACGCTTCCGCTGTGGCTGTCCAGATTCCAGACCGCCTTCGGCGACGACTGGGGTGCCACCATGGCGGCAGCGTCGCTGTTCGCCATCCCGATCCTGCTCCTGTTCCTGTTTCTGCAACGCAAGGCGGTCGGTGGGCTCACTTCCGGCGCTGTGAAGGGATGATCCCGGTTTATGACGACCCTCGCACACGACTCGGCCACCCTCACCCGCGACGCTCTCACCGTTCTCCAGCCCGGCTTCACCGGAACCACCGCCCCCGACTGGGTGCTGCGGCGGCTCGGCGAGGGGCTCGCCTCCGTCGGCCTGTTCGGCCGGAACATCGCCACCCCCGAGCAGCTGGGCGCCCTCACCGCCCAGCTCCGCGCCGAGCGTGACGACGTCCTGGTGGCGATCGACGAGGAGGGCGGCGACGTCACCCGGCTGGAGGTGCGCACCGGCTCCTCCTTCCCCGGCAACCTGGCGCTCGGCGCCGTCGACGACCCGGAGCTGACCCGCGCCGTCGCCCGCGAGCTGGGCCGCCGCCTCGCCGAATGCGGCGTCAACCTCAACTGGGCGCCCTCCGCCGACGTCAACTCCAACCCCGACAACCCCGTCATCGGCGTGCGCTCCTTCGGCGCCGAGCCGGGGCTCGTGGCCCGGCACACCGCCGCGTACATCGAGGGCCTCCAGGGCGCCGGAGTGGCCGCCTGCACCAAGCACTTCCCCGGCCACGGCGACACCGCCGTCGACTCCCACCACGCCCTGCCGCGCATCGACGCCGGTCTGGACACCCTGACCGCCCGCGAACTGGTGCCCTTCCGCGCCGCCGTCGCCGCCGGGACCAAGGCCGTGATGAGCGCGCACATCCTGCTGCCCGCGCTCGACCCCGACCTGCCCGCCACCCTCAGCCCCGCCGCGCTGCACGGCCTGCTGCGCCGGCCTGTGGCCGACGGCGGACTCGGCTTCGACGGGATGATCGTCACCGACGGCATGGAGATGCGGGCCATCGCCGACGCGTACGGCATCGAGCGCGGCAGCGTCCTGGCGATCGCCGCGGGCGCCGACGCGATCTGCGTGGGCGGCGGGCTCGCCGACGAGGGCACCGTGCTGCGGCTGCGCGACGCGCTGGTCAGCGCCGTCATCGAGGGCCGGCTGGCGGAGGAGCGGCTGGCCGAGGCGGCGGCGCGGGTGCGCGCCCTGGGGGAGTGGACGCGGCGCTGCGGAGGACCGCGCGCGGCGCACGGCATCGAGCCCGCCGCGGGGGTGGGGCTCGCCGCCGCGCGCCGGGCGCTCAGAGTCACCCCGGCCGGGTCCTCGTACGAGCCCGTGACCGGACCCGCCTACGTGGCCGCCTTCACCCCGGTGGCCAACATCGCCGTCGGCGAGGAGACCCCCTGGGGCGTCGGCGCCGAACTGGCCCGGCTGCGCCCCGGCACCGGGGCCGCCACCTACGGGCGGCAGGACGCCGAGGCCCGGGGCGTCCACGGCCTGATCGAAAATATGCTCGACACCGCGGGGGACCGTAGGATCGTCGCTGTGGTCCGCGATGTCCACCGCCACCCCTGGATGGCCGACGCGCTGGACGCCCTGCTCACCGCCCGGCCGGAGACGGTCGTCGTGGAGATGGGCGTGCCCCAGGCGCCGCCCGCCGGGGCGCTGCACATCGCGACCCACGGCGCCGCCCGGGTATGTGGACGGGCGGCCGCGGAAGTGATCGTCGGCAACGGCGCCGGTGACCACCCCGGGGACTGACCCCTCAGCCCCCTCGGCCCGGCCCGGCACATCAGCCACCTGGAGGCACCCAGCATGTCCGCCACGACGACGGCCCAGCGCAGCGACCAGCCGGGCCGGATCATGTCCGGCGAGATGGCCGAGCAGCCCGCCGTGCTGCGCCGCATCCTCGACCAGGGCGCCCCGAGGATCCGCGAGGTCGCGGAGCGGATCGCCGCCCGCAACCCGCGCTTCGTCCTCCTCACCGCCCGGGGCACCTCGGACAACGCGGCGCTGTACGCCAAGTACCTGCTCGAGGTGCTGCTCGGCAAGCCCTGCGGTCTGACCTCCATGTCCACCACCACCGCGTACGGCGCCCAGCCGGACCTCACCGACGTCCTGGTGATCACCGTCAGCCAGTCCGGCGGCTCCCCGGACCTGGTGGCCTCCACCGAGGCCGCCCGCGCGGCCGGTGCGATCACCCTCGCGGTGACCAACAACGCCGACTCGCCGCTCGCGGCCGTCTCCGAATTCCACATCGACGTCCTGGCCGGGCCGGAGAAGGCGCTGCCCGCGACCAAGACCTACACTGCCGAACTGCTCGCCCTCTACCTCTTCGTGGAGGGGCTGCGCGGCGGCGACGGCGCGGCCGCCAAGGTGCTGCCCGACCTCGCGCAGCAGATCCTCGACCGCCAGGACGAGGTCCGGCAGCTCGCGGCGCGCTACCGCTTCGCCGAGCGGATGGTCCTCACCTCCCGGGGCTACGGCTACCCGACCGCCAAGGAAGCCGCCCTGAAGCTGATGGAGACCAGCTACATCCCGGCGCTCTCCTACTCCGGCGCCGATCTGCTGCACGGCCCGCTGGCCATGGTCGACAACATCTCGCCGGTGATCGCGATCGTCACCGAGGGCAAGGGCGGCCAGGCGCTGCAGCCGGTCCTGGAGCGGCTGCGCGGCCGGGGCGCGGACCTCGTGGTCATCGGCAGCGCGTCGGAGGTGGAGCGGGCCTCGGCGGGGTTCGCCCTGCCGACGGACGGCGTCGCCGAAGAGGTCCAGCCGATCCTGGAGATCCTGCCGCTGCAGATGCTGGCGTACGAGGTGACGATCGCGCGCGGGCAGGACCCGGACGCGCCGCGGGCGCTGGCGAAGGTGACGGAGACGCGCTGAGGCTTGCGGTGGGGCCCGCGGGGACACCGCGAGGCATACGGAAAAGGCTCCCGCGGCCTCGGCGAGGCGCGGGAGCCCGGGTGTGACACCCGCGGGCCGCGGCGCCAGGGCGGGACCCTCAACCCGCCCGGCACCGCAGCCCGGAGTTGCGTCGGCCGAGCGGCCGACCTGAGGACTCCCGGGCGGTCAGGGCAGAGCGCTCCGGGTTCCTCGATCCGCCCTCCTGTGCGGGGAGAGCGGAAGATCGCAGTGCTCGATATTCTGGACTAGACCACTGCTGTCTGTCCACGCTTATGCGCGAATAGGCTAATCCACCGGTGAGGGTAGGCTCACAACGTGCCCTCCATGAACGACCTCGTCCGCCAGCACACCGCACTCGACGATTCCGACCTCGAGTGGCTCCACCTGCTGGTCTCGGAGTGGCAACTGCTCTCCGACCTCTCCTTCGCCGATCTTGTGCTGTGGGTCCCCACCAGCGACGGCACCCGGTACGTCTCCGTGGCCCAGATGCGGCCGAACACCGGGCCCACCTCCTACCAGGACGACATGGTCGGCCATCTCGTTCCCCGCGGCCGCCGCCCCATGCTGGACGCCGCCCTGGACGAGGGCCGGATCGTCCGGGAGGGCGACCCCGAGTGGCGCGAGGAGGTGCCGGTCCGGGTGGAGTCCATCCCGGTCCGGCGGGAGAGCCGGGTCCTCGGGGTGATCGCGCGGAACACCAATCTGCTGACCGTACGGACCCCCAGCCGGCTGGAGCTCACCTATCTCCAGAGCGCGTCCGACCTCGCCCAGATGATCGCCGCGGGATCGTTTCCGTTCCCCAATCAGCAGGTCGACATGGACGCCTCACCGCGCGCGGGCGACGGGCTGATCCGGCTCGACGCGGACGGGGTGGTCCAGTACGCGAGCCCCAACGCGCTCTCCGCCTACCACCGGCTGGGCCTCGCCGCCGATCTCGTCGGCCACCACCTGGGCAGGACCACCGCCGAACTCGCGCCGGTGCGCGGCCCGGTGGACGAGGCGCTGGTCAAACTGGCCAGCGGCTGGGCGCCCCGGGAGTTCGAGGTCGAGGGCGGCGACGGGGTCATCCAGCTACGGGCCATTCCGCTCAAGCCCAAGGGGCTGCACATCGGCTCGCTGGTGCTGCTGCGGGACGTCACCGAACTGCGCCGCCGCGAGCGCGAGTTGATCACCAAGGACGCCACCATCCGGGAGATCCACCACCGGGTGAAGAACAACCTCCAGACGGTGGCGGCCCTGTTGCGGCTCCAGGCCCGCCGCATGGACTCGGTGCAGGGGCGGGAGGCGCTCAACGAGGCGGTGCGCAGGGTCGGCTCGATCGCCATCGTCCACGAGACCCTGTCGCAGAACCTGGACGAGCGGGTCGAGTTCGACGACATAGCCGACCGGGTGCTGGCGATGGTGGCCGAGATATCGCCCGGCAAGGTGACCGGCCGCCGCACCGGGCGGTTCGGCATCCTGGACGCCGAGGTGGCCACCCCGCTGTCCATGGTCCTCACCGAGGTGCTGCAGAACGCGCTGGAGCACGGCTTCGGACCGGGGGAGCAGGGCACGGTCGAGGTCTCGGCGGTGCGCGGCGGCAGCGGTGAGGAGAGCCGGCTGGCGGTGGTCGTCCAGGACGACGGGCGCGGACTGCCGGAGGGGTTCGACCCGCAGCGGGCCGGAAACCTGGGGCTTCAGATCGTCCGCACCCTGGTGGAGGGCGAGCTGGGCGGGACGTTCGACATGGTGCCCGCCCCGGAGCGCGGCACCCGGGTGATGCTGGACTTCCCGGTGGGTGAGGAGAAGCACTGATGTGCTGAGCACATCGGTGTCCGCATCGTTATCAGGACCGTTATCGGGGCCGTTATCGGGATTGTTATGAACCCGGAAAGCACTGAGCCCCGGACCCATCCGGTCCGGGGCTCAAAGCTCATGATGCTGTGCGCATGGGGGTTACTACGCGCTGCGGCTCGGGGGCCACGGGGTGCCGGACTTCAGGCGCTGGCGTTGCGTGCCCGGTTGCGAGCGGCACGGCGCTTCATGGCGCGGCGCTCGTCTTCGCTCATTCCACCCCAGACGCCGGAGTCCTGGCCGGACTCAAGCGCCCACTGCAGGCACTGCTCCATGACGGGGCAGCGGCGGCAGACGGCCTTGGCTTCCTCGATCTGCAGCAGCGCAGGACCGGTGTTGCCGATGGGGAAGAACAGCTCGGGGTCTTCCTCGCGGCAAACGGCGTTGTGACGCCAGTCCATGGCTGCTCCATCTCCTCGTATTGCGGGCTCGTTGCTTGTGAATGTGAACGCTTTCACGAATCCCCCCGCAAGCGTAGGGCCGCCGAACCAGTTGGGGCTGGTGCGGTCCTGTGGAATGAGGAGGGGGTTCGGGCTCTCAAGGGGGCCTTTCAGAAGGCCGTCCCGATCGCCAAGAAGAGACTCGCAAACCTCGGCGACGGATACAACCCCTTCCGGAAAGTTTTTTTTGATTCCTTGGTGTCGGCTCGGTCACAGCCGTACTTCCGGTGGGTGGAGTCCAGGCTAAACGTTCGACTGGAAGGACTTTTTGCGGTCTCACTCACACAATCACACGCAGTGCACGGCGTACGCCTGTGAACGTCACGCTCGTACGCAGTCCCAGATGGTCACCGTCCATCTGGAACGGCAGTGGCGCCTGGGATTGCAAGGTGAAGTCCGTCAGATCGTGGAGCGCCACCACATGCTTCCCGCGGGGCCCGCGCTCGGGCGTCGACATCAGCAGTTGGGTCGCGTAGCGGGTCATCGCCGGCGCCGACAGCTTGGCGAGTCCCAGCACGTCGAGGGCGGTGTCGAAGGACGCCTGGGGCGCCGCGTAGACCGGGCGGTTGCCCAGAAAGGTCCACGGGGAGGTGTTGCAGACTATCGACAGCGCCAGCTCCTCGATCGGGTCCTCGCCCGGCCGCCCGATCGTGATGGTGCCCTGTCGCCGGTGCGGCTCCCCCATGAACTGCCGCACCATCTGCCGTATGTAGAGGGCGTGGGTGGACCGCTTGCCGCGCTCGCGCTGCTGCTCGACCCGGCCGATGACGCTCGCGTCGAAGCCGAGCCCGGCGCAGAAGGTGAACCAGCGGGCCGGGACCGACTCGTCCCGGGTGCCCGGGGTGCCGCCCGCGAGCCCGAGGCCCACGGTGCGTTCGGTGCCGTCCCTCAGCGCGTCCAGCAGGGCGCCGGTCGCCTCGACGGCGTCATTGGGCAGCCCGAGCGCGCGGGCGAAGACATTGGTGGAGCCGCCGGGCACGACCGCGAGCCGGGGCAACTCCTGCGGGGCGGGGCCATGGTGCAGCAGTCCGTTGACGACCTCGTTGACGGTGCCGTCGCCGCCGAACGCCACGACCAGTTCATGAGTGCCGCCGTCGACCGCCCGCCGGGCCAGGTCGCGGGCGTGCCCCCGGTACTCCGTGGTCGCCACGTCCAGCTTCAGATCGCTGGCGAGCGCGTGGAACAGAACATCCCGGGTGCGGGCACTGGTGGTGGTTGCTGCCGGGTTGACCACGAGGAGTGCGCGCATGCGCGCCAGCCTACCCATCCGGGACGACCGGCCCCAGGGGGGTAGGGTCCGGGCGCCTCGAGGACGGCTAGGCTGCTGGGGTGAGCAGTAAGAAGTCCGCTACCGCGAAGAAGGCGCAGAGGGCCACGGCGCGGAAGGCGACCGAGCGGAAGGCCACGGCCACGGGGCAGAAGGCCACGGCCCGGCCGGACGCCGGGGCCGCCCAGGCGACCGACGCCGCCGGCGCCGCGCCCACCGGGCCCCGCCCCGCCCGGCTGACCGCCGCCGCGGTGCTGGCCGCCGCGGAGGGCGTGGTGCTGCTGGGCTTCGGTGTCTACGTACTGATCATGGGACTGACCGGGAACCCGGAGAGCCCGCAGCAGGCGGAGATGCTCGGGGTCACCGTGCTGGCGCTGGCCCTGCTGCCGCTGTTGGCGGCCCGCGGGCTGTGGCTGCGGCGCCGCTGGAGCCGCGGCCCCGCGATGATCACCCAGTTGATGGCGCTGCCGGTGGCCTGGACGCTGCTGCAGAACGGCGGCGCGCTGATCGCCGCCGGAGTGGCCACCGGCGTCGCGGCCCTCGCCGTCCTGGCGCTGCTGATCAACCCGACGGCGACCGAGGCCCTCGGCATCGGCCCCCGCGACGCCTAGCCGGTCTCCGCCTGCGGCGGGCTGTTCCCCTCCCCGCCCCTTCCCACAACCGGGGCTCCGCCCCAGACCCCGGACGAGGCTGCCCCTGGCCCCGGGCGGGGGTTCTGTGCCCGACTCGGACCGGGGCATCCGCCCCTTCCCGTGGCCGTTGGTATGCGGCTTCGTCGCGTGGTGGGGCTCCGCCCCGATCCCGGGGTCCAGGGGCGGAGCCCCTGGTATCGGGAAGGGGCGGGGAGGGGAACAGCCCGCCGGGCGAGCCGTAGTGCTCGCTCGCTACTCCTCGACCAGCAGCTTGTCGCGCAACTGCGCGAGAGTGCGGGCCAGCAGCCGGGAGACATGCATCTGGGAGATGCCGACCTCCTGCGCGATCTGCGACTGCGTCATATTGCCGAAGAAGCGCAGCAGCAGGATCTTCTTCTCGCGCGGCGGCAGGTCCTCCAGCAGGGGTTTGAGCGACTCGCGGTACTCGACGCCCTCGAGCGCCTCGTCCTCCGCACCGAGGGTGTCGGCGACCGCCGGGGACTCGTCGTCCGTGTCCGGGACGTCCAGGGACAGGGTGCTGTAGGCATTGGCGGACTCCAGCCCCTCGAGCACCTCCTCCTCGGAGATGGACAGATGCTGGGCCAGCTCATGGACGGTCGGGGCGCGGCCATGGCGCTGGGAGAGCTCCGCGGTGGCCGTGGTCAGCGACAGCCGCAGCTCCTGAAGCCGGCGCGGCACCCGCACCGCCCAGCCCTTGTCGCGGAAGTGGCGCTTGATCTCGCCCACGACCGTGGGTGTCGCATAGGTGGAGAACTCCACACCGCGGTCCGGATCGAACCGGTCCACGGACTTGATCAGCCCGATGGTGGCGACCTGGGTGAGGTCGTCCAGCGGCTCACCGCGGTTGCGGAAGCGCCGGGCCAGGTGCTCCACCAGCGGCAGATGCATACGCACGAGGTTGTTGCGCAGCTCGGCCCGCTCGGCGGAGCCCTCCGGCAGCCGTCGCAGCTCGGCGAACATCGCCCGCGCGCCGCTCCGGTCCTGCGGATCGTGCTGCTGATGCACCTGCTCGTGCTGATCCATGTGGTCCGCCCGCTCTGGTCGGTCTCCTGCCGCCTCCGAGTCCGCGGGATGCGGCCGGGCCGGCGGGTGCGGGATGGCCGGGGTACCCACTCCCCGCGATGATGCAGTGCTCACGGAGCCCCCTTGTTCCGTCACGGCTGTCCGGGGCCGGCGCCGCGCTCCTTGTACAGGCTGATGCTGACCGTTCGGTCTTCGGCCACCGTCGAGTCCACCTTGCCCGCCAGTGCGGAGAGCACCGTCCAGGCGAAGGTGTCGCGCTCGGGGGCGCGCCCGTCGGTGGTGGGAGCCGAGACGGTCACCTGGAGTGCGTCGTCGATCAAGCGGAAGACGCAGCTCAGCACGGAGCCGGACACGGCTTGCTGCAGCAGGATCGCGCACGCCTCGTCGACGGCGATACGCAGATCCTCGATTTCGTCGAGGGTGAAGTCCAAGCGGGCTGCGAGGCCGGCGGTGGCCGTCCGCAGCACCGACAGATAGGCACCCGCAGCGGGCAGCCGGACTTCCACGAAGTCCTGGGTCCCGGGCTCGCCTGCGATCTGGGACACCCTCACCTCCAAGGTGACACAAGCTGATTGAGCTGAGCTGATTGGAGCGTCGGCCCCGAACCCTTATGGTGGAGGGTGGTACGGACCGACGCTGTATGTACTTTGGCTGCGACGCTATCGCGATCTGCGGTTCGGTGTCGCCCGGACGAAGCACGGCCCCCATCACGGGTGAACCCTGGCCCAGAAGGCCGCGATATCACTCATAGTAAGCACATGAGTACGCAGCGTGGCTAGAGGGTTTGCGGTCTCAATTCGAAAGAGATGTCGCCTCACTCAGGAAATCGCTGGTCACGGCGGTGCCCATGGCCTGAGCGGCCAGCGCTCGCAGCGGCTCTCCAGAGAGCCTGCGCACCGTCCATTCGTCCATCGCCTCCGCGCCGAGCGCGGCGTAGAAGCCGATCGCGGGCTCGTTCCAGTCGAGCACCGACCATTCGAAACGGGCATAGCCCCGCTCCACGCAGATCCGCGCCAGCTCGGCGAGCAGCGCCTTGCCATGGCCGCCCCCGCGGGCCCGCGGGGTGACGTACAGGTCTTCCAGATACACGCCATGGGTGCCTGTCCAGGTGGAGAAGTTACGGAACCACAGGGCGAACCCCACCGGACCGCCGGGCTCCCCGGCACCACCGGCCTCCTCGGCGATCAGCGCGAACACCGCGGGATGCGCCCCGAAGAGCGCCTCGCGCAGCTGCTCCTCGGTGGCCTTCGCCTCCTGCGGAGCCCGCTCGTAGTCCGCCAGCTCGCGGATCATCGCATGGATCGCCGGAACGTCGGACGGCTTCGCTGATCGGATCATGTGGTGAAGGCTAGCGGGCCACACCGACAAACGCGGCAGTCGATCTCCGACATTGCGCGGAAAACGCCAAGACCAGGGCGTTCGCGGAGCCGGGACTCACCACACGCCGGCCTCTCACTACACGATGAGCTGATCCACAAAGCACCAGCGCCAGTCCTCGCCCTCCTCGAAGCTGCGCATCACCGGATGGCCGGTCTCCTCGAAGTGGCGGGTGGTGTGCTGGTACGGCGAGGAGTCGCAGCAGCCCACATGGCCGCACACCAGACACTTCCGCAGCTGGACGGGGTGGCTGCCGACCGCCAGGCATTCGGGACAGGTGTCGGACCGCGGCTCCGGTTCGGGACGCGGCAGTGCGGGAACATGCGGGCACTCGTTCATGATTGCCAGACTAAAACGCCGCGTGAGCGGAGCACACGGACGACCGTCGGGACCGACGGAGACAGGGCCGGACGATGGACGTATTGCCGTTGTTGATGCTGGTCGCGGGCAGCGCGGTGGTCGCGGGCGCGGCGCGCCGGACCCCGGTGCCCGCGCCGCTGCTGCTGGTCGCGGTCGGGCTCGTCGTCTCGTACGTGCCGGGGGTGCCGGACTACACCCTGGACCCGCATATCGTGCTGCCCCTGGTGCTGCCGCCGCTGCTGCACAGCGCCGCGCTGGACAGCTCGTACCTCGACCTGCGCGCCAATCTGCGGCCGATCGCGCTGCTCTCCGTCGGGTATGTGCTCTTCGCGACGGTCGCGGTCGGCGTGGTCGCCCATCTGCTGATCCCGCAGCTTCCGCTGACCGCCGCCCTCGTACTGGGCGCGGTGGTCGCGCCGCCGGACGCCGTGGCCGCCACCGCCATCGCCCGCCGGATCGGGCTGCCCTCCCGGCTCACCACGCTCCTCCAGGGCGAGTCCCTGTTCAACGACGCGACCGCGATCACCGCCTATCGGGTGGCGGTGGCCGCGGCGGTGGGGGAGGGCGTCAGCTGGGCCGAGGGCCTGCGGGAGTTCGCCTTCGCGGCCATCGGCGGTGTCGTGGTCGGTCTGATCCTGATGGTGCCGCTGCACTGGCTGCGCACCCGGCTGCGGGACGCCCTGCTCCAGAACACCCTCTCGCTGCTCATCCCCTTCGTCGCCTACGCCGTCGCCGAGCAGTTCCAGGCGTCGGGTGTGCTGGCCGTCGTGGTGGTCGGGCTCTACCTCGGACACCACTCCTGGCAGGTCGACTTCGCCACCCGGCTCCAGGAGGCGGCGGTCTGGCGCATGATCGACTTCGTTCTGGAGTCGGCGGTGTTCGCGCTGATCGGGCTGCAACTGCGGGTCGTGGTGGGGGGCCTGGGGGAGTACGGGGCGGGCGAGGCCGCCTGGTACGCGGCCCTCGTCTTCCTGGCCGTGGTGGCCGCCCGCTACGTCTGGGTCTTCCCGTCGACGTTCGTGCCGCGCATGCTCTTCCCCGGGATCCGCGAGCGCGAGCCCGGCACCAACTGGACCGCGCCGGTCGTCGTCGGCTGGGCCGGGATGCGCGGGGTGGTCTCGCTGGCCATCGCCTTCTCGATCCCGGAGACCGTGCACGGCGGTGCCCCCTTCCCGGCCCGCAATCTGGTCCTCTTCCTGACCTTCACCACCGTCATCGGCACCCTGGTGGTCCACGGGCTCACGCTGCCGTCCCTGATCCGGCTGCTCGGGCTGCCGGGCCGCGACCCCCACGCCGAGACCCTCGCCGAGGCCCAGGCGCAGAACACGGCGTCGCTGGCGGCCGAGCGCCGTCTGGCGGAGCTGCTCGCCGATGAGCGCAACGCCCTGCCGTCGCCGCTCGCCGACCGGCTGCGCACGGTGCTGGAACAGCGCCGCAACGCCGTGTGGGAGCGGCTGGGCGCGGTCAACGAGGTGACCGGCGAATCGGCGGACGACACCTATCGGCGGCTGGCCCGGGAGATGATCGAGGCCGAGCGGGCGGTGTTCGTGGACCTGCGGGACGCCCGGCGGATCGACGAGGAGATGCTGCGGTCGCTGCTGCGGCGGCTGGACCTGGAGGAGGCGGCGCTCTACCGGGAGGGGGCCGCGGAGGAAGGGGCCTGAGCCCCTGGCCCCTCCGCGCCCGCCCTTACGTGCTACGCGCTTCCCCAAGGGCGCTCTGGGCGCCCCGGAGGGTCCTACTTGAGCTGCTCGCGGATCCGGTCGCGCATCCAGTCCATGGTGAAGCCGCGCGGATCCACCTTGCCCGGCTGCCATTCGAGGTGGCCGATCACCGAGCGCTCGGTCCAGCCGTGATGGCGGCACACGGCCGCCGCGGCCCGAGCGATCGCGTCCAGCTGGGCCTCGGGCCACGGGTCCTCGCCGTCGCCCAGGTTCTCGCATTCGAAGCCGTAGAAGGCGCGGTTCCCGTCGGTGTTCGCCTCGTTGTCCGGTGGGAGGGCCTTCTCGGCGATCACCGCCCGCAGGACGTCGTCGTCGCCCAGCCCGGCGTGGTTGGCGCGGCCGTAGCCGACCAGATGGACGCCGCCGTCCTTGGCGATCACGCCGTGGCACAGCGGGCCGGGCAGCCCCTCGAAGCCGTCCCGGCAGATCTCCACGGTCTCCGCGGTGCCGGAGGTGACGGTGTGGTGGATCATCACCCCGTGCACCGGGCCCCACGGCCCCTTGTGGTTCCGGTTGTGGTGCCGCCAGTCGCCGACCTGCGTCACCTGTAAGCCCTCGTTCGTCAGCGCCGCCAGGAAGTCCCCCGCGGACATGGGTGTGGCCATGCCCCGCCTCCGTTCTGGTCGTACGGCGGGCCCCGGTCGTGGCCCGTCTCGTTCACCCGCTTGCTTACCCGCCGCACACCCATAAACACATGGGGTGATGAATGGTGGGGGGCGCGTTATCGTGCGGACCGGTTCATCCGTACGACCTCGCAACAGGAGACGCACCGCACCATGGACTACCAGGCAGTGCTGGAGGAGGTCGCGGCCCATGTGAGGCCGCAGATCGGCCGGGGTCGGGTGGCCCAGTACATCCCGGCGCTCGCCTCGGTGGACGCGGACCGCTTCGGGATCGCCCTCGCCGACGTCGACGGCCGGGTCACCGGGCTCGGCGATTGGGAGCGGCCCTTCTCGATGCAGTCCATCTCCAAGGTGTTCAGCCTCGCGCTCGTCCTCGCCGACGACGGCGAGAAGCTGTGGCGGCGGGTCGGCCGGGAGCCCTCGGGCAACCCCTTCAACTCCCTGGTGCAGCTGGAGTACGAGCACGGCATCCCGCGCAATCCGTTCATCAACGCCGGGGCGCTCGTCGTCACCGACCGGCTGCACACCCTTACCGGCGACGCCAGCACCACCATGCTGGACTTCCTGCGCGCCGAGAGCGGCAATCCGGACCTCGCCTTCGACCAGGAGGTCGCCGCCTCCGAGACCGCCCATGGCGACCGTAATGCCGCCCTCGCCCACTTCATGGCCGCATACGGCAACCTCGACAACCCCGTGCCGACCGTCCTGGAGCACTACTTCTGGCAGTGCTCGATCGAGATGAGCTGCCGCGATCTCGCCCTGGCCGGCGGCTTCCTCGCCCGCCACGGGCTGCGCGCGGACGGCTCGCGGCTGCTGTCGCGCAGCGAGGCCAAGCGGGTCAACGCGGTCATGCTCACCTGCGGTACGTACGACGCGGCGGGCGACTTCGCCTACCGCGTCGGGCTGCCCGGCAAGAGCGGGGTCGGCGGCGGCATCGTCGCGGTGGTGCCCGGCCGCTGCACGCTGTGCGTCTGGAGCCCGGGGCTGGACGCCCGTGGCAACTCGGTGGCTGGGGTGGCGGCCCTGGACCACTTCACCACGCTGACCGGGTGGTCCGTCTTCTAGGGTGGTCCGGCGGATCGTGCCGCCTGCGGCGGGCTGCTTCCTTCCCTGCCCCTTCCCCGCAGCGTCGATATGCGGCTCCGCCGCGTGGGGGCCTCCGCCACAGACCCCTGGGCCCGGGCTCTGCGTTGTTCCCCTCCCCGCCCCTTCCCGAAACTGGGGCTCTGCCCCAGACCCCGAGCCGGGGCTTCGCCCCAGACCCCGAGCCGGGGCTTCGCCCTAGACCCCGAGCCGGGGCTTCGCCACAGACCCCGAGCCGGGGCTTCGCCGCAGACCCTGGGCCGGGTTTCTGCCCCAGCGCCCGGGGCGGGGCTTCGCCCCAGACCCCCTGGGGGGCCAGACCCCCGGACCGGGGCTTCGCCTCAGACCCGGGGCGGGGTTCTGCCCCAGACCCCGAGCCGGGGCTTCGCCACAGCGCCCGGGCGGGGGTTCCGCCCCAGACCCCCTGGGCCGGGGTTCCGTCCCAGCGCCCGGACGGGGTTCTGCCCCAGGCCCCGGGCCGGGGTTCCGCCCCAGCGCCCGCCGGGGCTTCGCCCCAGACCCCGGACCGGAGCATCCGCGCCTTCCCAAGGCATCGGTATGCGGCTCCGCCGCGTGGCGGGGCTTCGCCCAGGGCTCGGGGGTCCAGGGGCGGAGCCCATGGTTACGGGAAGGGGCGGGGAGGGGAAAGACCCGTGTCCGCGGAGGTGGCGCGTGGCCTGGCGTGGCGGGAGCATGGAGGGTAGTGGTGGTGAGCAGGAGGTGTACCGCCATGCAGCACGAGATGCGCGCCGAATACGAGGAGGGCAGCTCCGGGCGGGTCGCGGGCGCGCCGGTCAAGATCTGGCACATGGTCCGCGGGAACGGAACGACCGCGATGTGCGGGCGGGAGCTGGACCCGGACGCCGAGACCCAGGCCGCCGATCTGTGGGCCACGGGTGACGCGGGGCCCTTCTGCCACTCCTGCGGCGCGATGTATCTGCGCGAGGTCCCTTGAGCGCCTCGAGCGAGTACCGGGAGCGGAGGGCGCTGATCGGCCACGGCGCCGTGGTGTGGACCCGTACGGCCGGCACCGGGCCGCAGCGGGTGCTCCCCGACGGCTGCACGGATCTGATCTGGAGCGAGGCGGGACCGGGGCCGGACGGCGAGCTGCTGGTCGCCGGGCCGGACACCCGCGCGCACCTCGCCCCCGGCCCGCCGGGCACCCGCGCCGTGGGGCTGCGCTTCGCCCCCGGTACCGGCCCCGCCGTGCTGGGCGTACCGGCGCATGAGCTCCGTGATCTGCGGGTGCCCCTGGCCGCGCTCTGGCCGGGCGCGGAGGTCCGGCGGCTGGCCGAGCGGATCGCCACCGGGCGGACGGCCGCGGGACGCCTTCTGGAGGAGGCGGCGTCCGGACGGCTGCGGACGGCGGAACCACCCGATCCGGTGCTCGCCGCGATCGTCGCGGGGGTCTCGCACGGGACCGGAGTGGCCGGGATCGCCGCCGCCGTGGGCCTGGGGGAGCGGCAGCTGCACCGCCGCTCCCTCGCCGCGTTCGGCTACGGCCCCAAGACGCTGGGCCGGGTGCTCCGGCTGAACCGGGCCCTGGACCTGGCGCGCACCGGCCTCCCCTTCGCCGAGGTCGCGGCCACGACGGGCTACGCCGACCAGGCCCATCTCGCCCGCGACGTCAGGGCACTGACGGGCGTCCCCCTGGGACGTCTGCTGCGGGGGTCAGGCGGGTAGCGGGGCGAAGAGGTCGATGCCGTTGTCGTCGGGGTCGAGGACCGTGGCGTAGCGCTGGCCCCAGGGCGCGTCCCACGGCTCCAGCTTGCCGCGCACCCCCGCCCCCACGAGGTCCTGGTAGGTCTTGTCCACGTCGGCCGGGCTGTCGCAGGCGAAGGCCAGCCCCACCTGGTGGGAGCCGCTCGGCGGCGTCCACTCCGGGTCGAAGGAGCGCACCGTCGCGACGGTGTCCCACATCAGCCGGGCCCCGCCGGGCAGGGCGGCCTCGACGTGGGGCTGGGTGTCGGCGTCGGCGGGGATGCCGATGCCGAGGCGGCGGTAGAAGGCCAGGGAGGCGGCCATGTCGGCGACGACCAGGCCGATGGCGTCGAATCGTGCTGTCATACGGGCAGCGTAGGGAGCGCGCGGGCGGGCGGTCTTGAACGAATCGGACGTCCCCGTCGAGGGCGGCCCGGGATGGCCGGGGAAGCCTCACGGGCAGTGGATGACCTGGCCCGCGTACGACAGATTGCCGCCGAAGCCGAAGAGCAGCACCGGGGCCCCGGAGGGCACCTCCCCGCGCTCGACCAGCTTGGAGAGGGCGAGCGGAATGCTGGCCGCCGAGGTGTTGCCGGACTCCACCACATCGCGGGCGATCACCGCGTTGACCGCGCCCAGCTTGCGCGCGACCGGCTCGATGATCCGCAGATTGGCCTGGTGCAGTACGACACCGGCCAGGTCCTCCGGGGAGATCCCGGCCCGTTCGCACACCTCCCGCGCGATCGGCGGCAGATGGGTGGTGGCCCAGCGGTAGACCGTCTGGCCCTCCTGCGCGAACCGGGGCGGTGTGCCCTCGATACGGACCGCGCCGGCCATCTCCGGGACCGAACCCCACACCACCGGGCCGACGCCCGGCCGCTCGGCGGCCACCACCACGGCCGCGCCGGCGCCGTCGCCGGTCAGCACGCAGGTGGAGCGGTCGGTCCAGTCGGTGGCCGCGCTGAACTTCTCCGCGCCGATCACCAGGGCCGCGGTGGCCGCCCCGGCCCGGATGGTGTGGTCGGCGGTGGCGAGGGCGTGGGTGAAGCCCGCGCACACCACATTGAGGTCCATGGTGGCGGGGCGGGCCAGCCCGAGCCGGGCGGCGACCCGGGCCGCCATATTGGGGCTGCGGTCGATCGCCGTACAGGTGGCGACGAGCACGAGGTCGATGTCGGAGGGGGTGAGCCCGCTGTGGGCCAGCGCCTTGGCGGCGGCGGCCGCGGCCATCTCGTCGACCGTCTCGTCGGCGCGGGCGAGATGCCGGGTGCGGACGCCCACCCGGCTGCGGATCCACTCGTCGCTGGTGTCGACCATGGCCGCGAGGTCGTCGTTGCCGAGCACCTTCGCGGGCTGGTAGTGGCCGAGCGCCAGTACGTGCGAGCCGGTCATCGGTCATCCCCTTCGCCCAGTGTCGACGTATCCGCGCAATTTTGCGGAGATCTCGACGGACAGTCTGCGGTGTGTCCAGTCTTGAGGGGAGCAGACGTGCCGTGCGCTCGGGTTACTCACCAATCTTGGGCGCCAAGATCTGGAGTTCCCGGCCTTCCCTCGGTGGGTGCCGAGGGTCGTGGCGGAAGGGGATGGCCTCTGACCGTGGCTCAGGGCAGCCGGCTCAGGAGAGTTGGCTCAGGAGAGTTGGCCGTCGTAGTCCGGGAGCTTGAAGGACTTCTCGGCGTGGCCACCGGTGAGGTCGGTGGGGCTGTTGCCGATGTTGGCGATGATCGTGTAGCCGTTCTTCTCGATCTCCGCCCGCTTGGCGGTCTTGTACTCCGCGACGGAACGGAAGAGGTCCGGCAGATGGCGTACGTACAGACCGGCCACCGAGTAGCCGGCCTTCTCCAGGTTGTACTCGGTCGGCAGGTAGATGATGCCGGGGCGCGCGGTGACGAAGAAGATGGCCACACCGCGGTCGTGGGCGTACTGGGCGAGCTTCAGCACCGGCTCGACGGCGGGCTGGGGGTAGCTGAAGCCGAAGTCCGTCTCGAGCGAGGTGTTGTCGATGTCCAGGACGAGGGCCTGCTTCTCGCCCGAGGGGTCGGCGGTGCGCTCCTCGATGTACGGGCGGGCCTGCTCGTCGATGATGGCGCGAACATCACGCTGCCAGGTCTCGTAGTCGACCTCCTCGGCGGCGGTGGCGCTCGACGGCCCCGCCGTGGCCGCCGTGACCGCCGCGGCCGCCGTGGTGCCGGTGAGGCCGGTCGTGCCGGTGGCGCCGGTGGTGCCGGGCGTGGCCGCGGTCGCCGTGGTGGCCGTTCCGCCGACGCCGATGGCGAGGGCGACGACCACCGTCGTCATGCCGAGCCGCCGTGATCGCACGCGTCCTGCTGTCATCGGTCACTTCCTTCGCGTCGAGGCGATTGCCGGGTGGCATGTTCACGCCTGACGGTGGACATGAGAAGACCTCTGCTTTACCGGCGAGTAACGGTTCGCGACCGAGGGGCCTCAATAGGCCAATGACACGTGCCGGGACGTTCGTTGACTGGTCAGCCGGTAGATGGGTATGTCATCTACTGAAGGGCCGGCCTGGACCCCGGCGATGACCGGCGTGGCCGCGGGCTCCGGTGTCGCGCGCCTCCACCAGGTCAAGGAGGCTTGCATGTTCGATGATCGGCCCGCCTTCGGCGTCCGAGTCCACGCACTCGGCGGTGTCACCGTCGCCGAGGTCGCGGGAGAGCTGGACATCTTCGCCGCGGGGCGGATCGTGGCTCGACTCGATTCCCTCGTTCAGGCGCGGTGCCCGGATCTGATCCTGGACCTACGACCGGTCACATTCCTGGACTGCGCCGGATTGTCGTTACTGTGCCGATTGCGCAATCGCGTGCTGGAGCGGGACGGGCGGCTGCGGCTCGTCATCAGCGATCCGCGCTTTCTGCGACTGCTGCGCATGGTCCGGCTGGACGACGCCTTCGAGGTACTGGAAGATCTGACTCCGGCGATCGCGGGCACGGCGGGTCCGGTGGCCGGAGGAGGCGGTGACGCCTTCGCATAGGCCGTATCTGACCAAGTGTCAATAGTAAGAACCGAAATTCACTCGGACGAGCGGTCTTTACCGGCGGAATGCTGCGTCCCTCCCTCTGTAACCGGGGGTCACCCCCTTACGCTCGCGGGACGTCGCCTGAGGACCCGGCGGATTTCGCACCCGATGCCCGACCCTGCCCGCTTCCGGGACCTGACGAAGGTGAGAGGGGGCAGTGTGCCGTTCCGAGGGGATATCGCGATGACGCAGCAAGGCGCTCCCCGTGATGCGCCGGTGCCGCTGGATCCGGGTGCCCAGAACGCTGTGCGGGAGCCCGCGAGCCTGGGGCCGGTCGACCGGACCTCCGACGGGGATCCCGCTGCCGCTCAGGACGGCGCCGGCGGGGATCCCGCTGCCGCTGAGGACGCGACCGCCGGGGACGCGACCGCCGGGGATGCCACCGTCGGGGACGCCGCCGTCGGGGACGCCGCCGTCGGGGACGCCGCCGCCCCTCGGGCCCGTACGCACCGGGTCGCCGGGTACACCGTCGTGGAGCTCCACGGTGAGATCGACATCGCCGGGGTGGGCAGCGTGGGACCGGCGCTGGACGCGGCCACGGCCGGGGACGCGCCCGCGGTGATCGTGGACTTACGCCCGACCGCCTTCTTCGACTGCTCGGGCCTGGGGCTGCTGTGCCGGGCCCATCGGCGTGTGCGGGAGCGGGGCGGGCGGATGCGGCTGGTCTGCGACGACGCCTTGATCCTCCGCACCCTGCGGGCGGGGAGGATGCTGGATGTGCTGCATCCTGTGGCCACGCTGGACGAGGCGCTGCGCGAGGAGGAGGGCTAGGGGGCGACGGGGCGTGTCGCCTGCGGCGGGCTGTTCCCCTCCCCGCCCCTTCCCGAAACTGGGGCTTCGCCCCAGACCCCCGGACCGGGGCTTCGCCCCGGGCCCCGGGCGGGGGCTCTGTCCCCGGGCTCCGGGTCGGGGCTTCGCCCCGGGCTCCGGGTGGGGGCTCTGCCCCCGGGCCCCGGGTGGGGGCTTCGCCCCGGGCCCCGGGTGGGGGCTCTGCCCCCGGGCCCCGGGTGGGGGCTCTGCCCCCGGGCCCCGGGTGGGGGCTCTGCCCCCGGGCCCCGGGTGGGGGCTCTGCCCCCGGGCCCCGGGTGGGGGCTCTGCCCCAAGCTCCGGGCGGGGGCTCTGTCCCTGGGCTCCGGGTCGGGGCTTCGCTTCAGGCTCCGGGTGGGGGTTCTGTCCCCGGGCCTCGGGTCGGAGTTCTGCCCCGGGCTCCGGGTGGGGGCTCTGTCCCAGGCTCCGGGTCGGGGCTTCGCTCCGGGCCTCGGGTGGGGACTCTGTCCCAGGCTCCGGGTCGGGGCTTCGCTCCGGGCCTCGGGCGGGGATTCTGTCCCAGGCTCCGGGTGGGGGCTCTGCCCCAGGCTCCGGATGGGGGCTCTGCCTCAGGCCCAGGGCGGGGCTTCGCCTCAGGCGCCGGGGCGGGGCTTCGTTCCTTCCTGTGGCATCGATATGCGGCTCCGCCCCGGGCCTCGGGGTCCAGGGGCGGAGCCCCTGGTTAACGGGAAGGGGCGGGGAGGGGAAAGCATCGCTCGCCATGCGGCTCCGCCGCGTGGTCTCCGGATACCCCGCAGAGCGCACTCCCGCGTGGCGGGTGGCGGCCGCGCTGGGCGGCCGCCCGTGGCGGGGTAGCGGCTGGGCGTAGCGGGGTAGCGGCCGGGCCTGGCGGGTAGCGCTCCCGCGTGGCGGGGTGGCGGTCGGCTCAGAGCCGGCGGTCCTGGGGCGGGGGAGGCGTCACCCGATGGCCCCGGTGCTGCCGCCCGCGGCTCCAGGCGCGATGGCGGGGCCGCCCGCCGCCCGGGAGGGTCTCGTGGCTCTCGGGGGACATGCGGTTGCCGTTCTGGACGTTGGTCCGGTGGATCAGCAGGGCGCCCACGGCGATCAGCGCGAGGATGACGACCACGGTGATCAGAGTCTCCATGGTGCTCACTCCCTGCGGCCGGGGCCCACAGCTGGAGGGAATCCGGCCGGTTCGTGCGAAATGCTCCTGGTGTCTATACGGTACCTCCGGCCGGAGACGGCGTCGCTTCCCGTGCCGACCGGGGCCGAACGGCCCCGGCGTCCGCACCCGCCGATACCGCGTCCGCACCCGCGATACCGCGTCCGCACACGCCGAGCGCCCGCACCCGGCGTCGGGAACCGGGTGCGGGCGGTCAGGCCCTGATCCAGCGGATCAGTGGGTTCTGTCGGCTCAGTGGCTCTTGGCCAGCTGCTTCTCGAGCTTGGCCAGGCCATTGGCCCAGAGCTGGTTGACGCGGCTGATCTCGGCCTGGTTCGGCTGCGAGTTGGTGCAGGACGTGCCGGGGCCGCCACCGGACATCAGC
Organism: Streptomyces yongxingensis; assembly: GCF_055597465.1. Taxonomy (NCBI): domain Bacteria; kingdom Bacillati; phylum Actinomycetota; class Actinomycetes; order Kitasatosporales; family Streptomycetaceae; genus Streptomyces; species Streptomyces yongxingensis. Next base: position 4,198,608 of record NZ_CM145717.1, on the reverse strand, counting down.
TCGCTGCACGGACCCGAGTAGTGGTCCGGAAGGCCCAGCACATGGCCGGTCTCGTGGGCCGTGACCCGGGTCGAGTCGTACTGCTGGTTCTGGGCGTAGTCCAGGAAGACATAGCCGCTGCCGTGCCCGTCGGTGCTCGCGTACGAGCCCCGGGGGTCATTGCCCTCGCGGTAGGTGAAGTCCGCGTTGCCGCCCTCCTGGAGCTTCACGTTGCTCACCGCGGAGTTCCAGATCTGGGTGGAGCGGGCTATCTGCGTGCGGAAGGTCGGGGCTGAGCTCGCGTTGTAGGTCACGGTGACGGCCGCCGTCGCGCTGCGCGACTTCGCCCGCTTCTCCAGCGCCGACTTCATGACGGCCTTGATGAAGGCGTCGGTGTCGGCCCGCTCCTCGCCGCTCGCCGTGTAGGCGGCGGCCGCGGCACCGCGCTGGGCCGTGGAGTGGTCGGGCGTGGCCGCGGACGCGGGCATGGCGGACAGGGACACCGCCAGGCCGAGGCCGATGGTCGCGGACAGCGCCAGCTTGGGGAGTGACATAGTGGGGGGCTCCTCATCGTCCTCGGGCCCCGGTCGCCGTGTGGGGTGGCGGCCGGGGCCGTGGGATGAACTCTTGGCTGACGCAGAGTCTTGAGGAGAACCGGCCGTACGCGGAGATATCAAGTGGTGATAGGACGAGGGCATATCCCCCGCCGGGCGCTCAGCGCCCTTTCTACGACGGTGGTTTGACGTCCCGTTGACCGGTGTTTGACCACCGATTGATCGAATCAGATACGGGTTGGTGGGATTTCAGAGTCTGGTGTGACCGACAAGTGCGCAGTTATGCTCCCGCCGTGGAGCTCGAGGTGAGGCACCTCCGTGCACTGTGCGCCATAGCCGACACCGGCAGCCTACGGAAGGCGGCGCGTCAACTGGGCATGACCCAGCCGTCCTTGACGACCCAGCTCCGGCGCATCGAGAACACCATCGGCGGCCGGCTGTTCTCGCGGGAGGTCACCGGCAGCCGGCCGACCCCGCTGGGGCGGTCCGTGCTGTGCCGCGCCCGGCCGATCGTGGCCCAAATGAACGCCCTCGTCAGCGAGGTACGGCTGGAGGCGGGGCAGACCGCCGACGCCCGGCTGCGCATCGGCAGCACGGGCAGCCGGGCCGTGGTCGGCTGGCTGCGCAGGCTCCGCGCCCGCTACCCGGACGCGGACACCACCATCCACATCGACGTCTCCGCCAACGCGCTGCTCCAGATGGTCGCCGCCAACCAGTTGGACGTCGCCTTCGTCCACGAGGTCGAGGGCGCGCCGCTGCGGGTGCCCGAGGGCGTGGAGCGCCGGGTGCTCGTGGAGCGGGAGCCGCAGTTCGTGGCGCTGGCCGAAACCCATCCGGCCGCCGCGCGGCCCGTGGTGCGGCTCGCCGAACTCGCCGCCGACCAGTGGATGGTGGACCCCAGCGTGGACGGCGAGGGGCCCGGGCTGCGCCGGGTGCTGGCCGCCGCGGGGCTCAACCCGAGGGTGGTCTACGGGGACTATCTGACCGCCGCCGACCTGGTCGCCTCGGGCGAGGTGGTCACCCCCTGCCAGCCCACCGCGCGGTCCCGCCAGGGAGTGGCCGTCCGCCCGCTGCACGGGGATCCGCTGACGGTCCGGCTGTTCCTGGCCTCACGGGCGCTCCCGGCGGCCCGTACCGGCGCCGATGGGTCCGCCCCGGACGCGGCGGTCCGTTCCGGTGCCACCGAACCCGCCCCGGACGCGGCGGTCCGTACCGGCGCCGACGGATCCGTCCCGGACGCGGCGGCCGGTGCGCCCCTCGACGTGGACGCCCTCTTCGGTGACCTGGCGGACGCGTACTTCGAGATCGCCTGGGCGAGCGCCGCGTACCGCCAGTGGCTGGTCCGCAACGAGAGTCCACTGCTGCGCTTCCAGGAGTCCCCGACCCGCGAGGAGCTCGACATCCTGGGGCTCGCCGGGCCCGCCGAGGTCTCGTAGCCCCGAAGGGGTGGTGAGCGATGACTTTCGCTCCGCCGGGCGGTCCAAGCACACGGGAGCCACCGGACCGCCACGCCATGCGAGGAGCGAGCAGATGATCACCGAGCACGAACCGCAGACCGCGCTGGACACCCGTTTCAGCAGTCCGGACGCCACCGCCACCGCCTGGCCGGAGGGGCGTGAGCGGCTGGCGGCCGCGGAGCTCTACTGGCTGTCCACCGTCCGCCGGGACGGCCGCCCCCACGTCACCCCGCTCATCGCCGTCTGGCTCGACGGCGCGCTCTGCTTCTGCACCGGTCCCACCGAGCAGAAGGCCCGGAACCTCGCGCACCAGCCGCGCTGCGTCCTCACCACGGGCGCGGGCGTGCTGCGCGAGGGGCTTGACCTGGTGGTCGAGGGCACGGCCGAGCCGGTGCGGGACGACGCCACGCTGCGGCGGATCGCCGCGGCGTACGTGGAGAAGTACGGCGAGGAGTGGACCTTCCAGGTGCGCGACGGCGCCTTCCACCACGAGAGCCATGAGGCCCTGGTCTTCCGGGTCGCCCCGGCCACGGCGTTCGGCTTCCGCAAGGGCGAGTACGGCCAGACGCGCTGGCGCTTCTGACGTCCACGGACGACCCCGGGCCGTTCGGTCCCGTCAGTCCAGGTCGAGCAGCCCGCCGGGCAGCCCCACCGGAAGGGTCTGCTCCGACCAGATCGTCTTGCCCTCGGCGGTCTGGCGGCTTCCCCAGCGCTGGCTGAGCCGCGCGACCAGCAGCAGCCCGCGGCCGCCCTCGTCGAAGGTGCGGGCGCGGCGCATGTGCGGGGCGGTGCTGGAGGAGTCGGTGACCTCGCAGATCAGCGAGTGGTCATGGATCAGCCGCAGCTGGATGGGCGGGGCGGCGTGGCGGATGGCGTTGGTGACCAGCTCGCTGACGACCAGCTCGGTGGTGAAGACGGCCTCGTCGAGCCCCCATTCGGTCAGCCGCTCCGTCACGTCCCGGCGGGACCGGGCCACCCACGCCGGGTCGGCGGGCACGTCCCAGGTGGCCACGTGCGCCGCGTCCAGGGTGCGGGTGCGGGCGAGCAGCAGCGCGACGTCGTCCGGCACGCCCTCGCCGGGGAGGAGCGTGCGCAGCACGGCGTCGCAGGTGCCGCTCAGGGAGCCGCAGGGGTGGGCCAGCGCGTCGGCCAGCAGCAGACGCCCCTCGTCCACGTCGCGGTCCCATTCGCCCATCAGCCCGTTGGTGTAGAGGGCGAGCACGGCGTCCTCGGGCAGCTCGGTCTCCATCGCCTCGAAGGGCAGCCCGCCGACCCCGAGCGGCGGTCCGGGCGGCACCGGCAGGAACTCCACGGAGCCGTCCGGCCTGGCCAGCGCCGGGGCGGGGTGCCCGGCCGCGGCCACCGAGCAGCGGTGCGAGACCGGGTCGTAGACCGCGTACAGACAGGTGGCCCCCACGTCCCCGGTGGCCTCCTCGGCCCCGGTCTCCGCGGCCAGATGGATCACCAGGTCGTCGAGGTGGGTGAGCAGCTCGTCCGGCGGCAGATCGACGTCGGCGAGGGTACGGACCGCCGTCCGCAGCCGGCCCATGGTGGCCGACGCCTGGATGCCGTGGCCGACCACATCGCCCACCACCAGCGCGACCCGCGCCCCGGAGAGCGGGATGACGTCGAACCAGTCCCCGCCCGCCCCCGCGTACGGGCCCGCGGGCAGATAGCGGGAGGCGACCTCGACGGCCGGCGGCTGGGGGAGGGTCCGCGGCAGCAGGCTGCGCTGCAGGGCCAGCGCGGTGTCGCGCTCCCGGGTGAAGCGGCGGGCGTTGTCCACGCAGACGGCGGCCCGGGTGGTGATCTCCTCCGCCAGCACCACATCGTCCTGGGTGAACGCCTCGGGGGTGCGGTGGCGGGCGAACACGGCCACCCCGAGCGTCGTCCCCCGCGCCCGGATCGGCACCGACATGATCGAGTGGACGCCGAACCGCCGGATCGCCTGGGCGCGCTCGGGCTTCAGCGCGCCCCACTCGGCGATCGAGGGGTCGGTGGACGCGTGGATGATGGGCCGCCCCGCCACCAGGCATTCGGCCATCGGCGAGACCTTCGGGTAGGTGTCCACCTTCCCCACCGGCACCACGGACTCGGGGCATCCCTCGTAAAGGGACTGCCGGGCGGCGCGGCGCAGCACGACCGGGTCGGCGAGCGGCCCGGACGGCAGCTCCTCCTCCTGGGTCAGCCGGTCCAGCAGGTCGATGCTGGTGTAGTCGGCCAGCCGCGGTACGCAGACATCGGCGAGCTCCTGTGCGGTGTGGTCGATGTCGAGGGTGGAGCCGATCCGTTCGCTGGCCGCGCTCAGCAGCAGCAGCCGCTGGCGGGCCAGGTACTGGTCGGTGATGTCGTGCGCCGCCATGCAGACCGCGTACACCCGGCCGTCCCTCGTCTGCAGCGGGGCGAACCGGGCCGACCATGCCTGCTCCTCGATCTCGCCGCTTCCGGTGCGCGGATACGTCTCCACCTCGTGCGGCTCGCCGGTGGTCAGCACATGGCGCATGGCCGCTTCGAGCTGTTCGCTCTGGAGCTTGCCCTTGATCTCCGACAGCCGCAGACCGCGGATCTCCGCTTCGGGGAGGCCGGTGACGCGGGCCATCTCGGCGTTCACCGTGCGCAGCCGCATGTCGGCGTCGTAGATCGCCATCGGGCAGGGCGACTGGGTGTAGGCCCATCGCATCAGCGCGTCGTTCCACGACTCGGGGGGCTGCTCCGCCCGGGGTGCCGCGGCCACCAGCAGCCAGTCGCCCTCCGGCCGTCTGCGGTGGGCCAGCAGCGGTACGGGCACCTCGTGGCCGTCCCGGTGGCGCAGCGCCACGGTCCCGTGCCACCGGGTCAGCCGGGTGCGGGCCTGCCGGGCCTCGGTGGCCGTCGCGCGGCCCGGATCGGCCAGCAGCTCGGCGGCGGGCCGCCCCACGACATCGGGGGACGGATGCCCGAGCAGTCGACGGGCGCCCTCGTTCCAGCTGGTCAGCGTCCCATCAGCGCTGACGGTGGCTCGTGCCGTATCCGTTTCGTCGAAGCCGCCCCGCTCCCGCGCGGAGCCGCTGTCGTGGCGCTTCATCCTCGCCATCCCTCCGGGGGCGGCACCGGGTCCGTCCACCAGGGCTCCCTTCCAGCCTGGTCCACTCCGGTCCGGGCATCAACCAGAGCCCGGAGCCCGGAGCGGACGCCTTGGGGAGCGCGTGGGTCAGACCACCGCGGGCCGCGCGGGCCGCAGATGCCGCCCGGCCCACTCGGCGAAGCTGGTGAGCGGGAGGCCGAGGGCGCGTGCGAACTCGGGGCGGGCTGGCTGGCTGACCGTGTTCGTCCACTCGTGCCCGAGGCCCCACTGCGGCATCCCGGCGGCGAGCGCCTCGTCCACGGTCATCGACGGGGCGGTCAGCTCGGCGCCCGTGACCTCGGAGAGGACCTCGGCGACCCGGGTCATGGTCATGTGGTCGCCCGCCAGCTCCAGCTCGACCTGGTGGAACCGCTCGGGCTCCGCGATGGCCGCGGCGGCCGCCGTGCCGATGTCGGCGACGGCGATGAGGGCGAGTTCGGTGCCGGGCTTGAGGATGGTGGCCAGGCCGCCCTCGGGGCCGTTCGGGAGCAGGGACAGGAAGTTCTCCATGAAGAAGGCGGGCTTGAGCAGCGTCCAGTGGCGGAAGCCCGCCTCGCGGACCCGGTCCTGGAGGCCGGTCTTGGTGGCGAAGTAGTTCTCCAGCGCCGCCCAGCGGCCCTCCGCCCAGCCGGGCGCGTTGTGGTGCTGCCCGGCGCCGGAGACGGAGGTGTGCACGAACTGCGCCACCCCCGCGTCCCGCGCGGCGTCGATCAGGTTGCGTCCCTGGACCCACTCGGAGTCGCCCTGGAGGTCGTTCATATCGGGCAGCTGGATCGAGAAGACGGCGCGCGTCCCCTCGGCGGCCCGCCGCACCGAGTCGAGGTCGAGGAGGTCGCCCTTGACCAGCTCGGCGCCGAGCGCCGCCACGGCCTGGGCCCGCTCGGTCGCGGGGTCGCGGACCAGGGCCCGCACGGGAACGCCCGCCGAGAGCAGGGCTCGGGCGGTGGCGCCGCCCTGCTGTCCGGTGGCACCGGTGACGAGGACGGGGGCGGAGGTCGGGGATTGCGAAGGCATGCTGCTCCTCGGGCAGAGGTGAATCGACTCATCGACAAGTCGACTGGGAAGACTAAACGGCGGGCCCCGCCACTTATGACTCGGTACGATACGGAGGCCCCCGCCACTTAGCAACCCGGAGGTGACGCCATGCCCGCCCAGCGCGCGGACGCCCGGCGCAACTACGCGCGCATCCTCGCCGTCGCCGAGGAGGAGGTCGCCGCGCACGGCGCCGACGCCTCCCTGGAACAGATCGCCCGCACCGCCGGAGTCGGCTCGGCCACCGTGCGCCGCCACTTCCCCACCCGGCGCGCCCTGCTGGAAGCGGTCTTCCGCGAGCGCATCGACACCCTGGCCACCCGCGCCCGCGAGCTCGCGGAGGCGGACGACGTACGGGCCGCACTGCTGGACTGGCTGGGCGCGCTCACCGTCTACTCGGCCACGGTCCAGGGCCTGGCCACCGCGCTGCTACGGGACGGGGAACTCGACCCGGAGCACGCGAACCCCTGTGTGAACACCCTCGCCGAGGCGGGCGAGCCCCTGCTGCGGCGGGCCGAGCGGGCCGGTGCGGTGGCCCCCGGCGTGACCCCGGTCGACCTGGTCACCCTGGTCGCCGGCATCGCCCTGGCCACCCAGCGCCACCCCGACCCGGCCGCCGAGGCGACCCGACTGCTGCACCTGACCGTGGCGGGCATCAGCCCGCGGGGGTGAGGGGGCTTCAACTTCGGCGCCAGCCAAGGATTTTTGCTACATGCAATGTGTGGTTTTGGTACCATTCGGGTTTGCTCGCGCTTTGCGCCGCGCGGTGCTCGGCGTTGCACCGCCACTCCGTGAGGGCGCCGGCGTCGCGGAAGTACCCGACGGTGCTGCCCAGCCCGCCAGGAGTCAGCCACGCAGTGAGCGGGGCATAGGCATCGACGGGCGCGCTGATGCGGCGCTAGGTACCGGTGGTCAACTGACTATGGCACCTGGTTTTTGGCTGCTCAGCTCCTTTGCGCAGCGCGGGGCCGACTATGCGCCGTTCGCCCAGTCATTCAAGGCGTAGGTCGTTTCGCGAATACAGGTATCAACCAACTCGCTCAGTTCTCCGAAGTCGTAGGAAGGGAAATACTGGGGTACTAGGCCAAAGATCGGCTGCTCCGGGTCTACCTTCGTAGTATCGGCTCCCTTCAGCAAGTTGTAGTGCATCAAGGTGTTCCGAAATTCTCGCACCGCTCCATCTGTGATGACACGCACGGCATCTTTATTCAGGATATTTTCTAGCACTGCGTTAGACGAGGGCGACAGTGGGTAACGTGCATCCTCCTTGAGGGTTTTGAGGCTCAACAGCACTTGATACAAGGTGATGTAGCGAATCTTGAACACCGTGTACTCAAGGTTACGAATATCAGCGCCAGCAGTGATGATCTTGTCGACGAAGTTCATCCTGACCTGAAAGTCGGTCAAGACGCCATTGATGGCCTGTGTGCTCAATCCGTTAAAAGCCTGCGTGTAGTATGTTGAAGCCCGCACATCTGTAGATCTCAAATGCGCCCCACACAGGTAGCGTACAAACGTCTCGCCTCCCTGGGTATCCATACGAGCGCCAAGCGCTCCGAAGCATCGACCCATCTGCTGCGTAATGCCGAGCATGTACGCGCCGTTATCGTCCTGGAAGAGCTTTTCTGCCTCAACTCCAAGGTGAAACGCAGCGGCATGTGAGGTCGTAACTAGCGCACCCTCGTACGTGAACAGCCCCAAATCCTTCTCCCACCTCCGGGCGAGCCAGAGCCAGGTATTCCCGAGGAAGTACTCAGAGTGCTTGCTCAAGATGTCATCTTCAAAAAACCGCAACTGTCCGTCAATGTGTCGCCGGGTGTCCTCGAAGAGCTTCAGGCTATGCCGCGCGCGAGCACACACTTCCTCAGCTTCTGCAGAGAACCCGTCAAACACTGACGGATCGATTGCCTGGGGCTTCCTCTTCGCCTCATGAAGCACCAGAGCAAGGTATGGAGCCATGCACAGGGGTATGATCGACGATAGACTCGCGGCGTTCACTGCCCGAAAGTCGCGGAACAATCGGCCCATGTAGTCAACATCGCTCGCCACACCGGCCTTGATGACGTCGCTGTTCACGGACACTACCAGCCTCCTTACCTCGTGCCACTTTCATTGTCGGCGCCGAGGGATGCGTATTCCCGCCGAGGAGAACACCCTCGTAGTTGCTTGCTACTTCCAGTCCTTCAGTGTTACCTGGGGCCCACCGGTGAGGTAGCAGTGCAACGCGCTGGCAGTGGTGTCCACGAATGCCTTGGGGACGGCGGTAGCGTCCACCCAGCGGACCTGGGCGTGCTTGCGGGGTTCGCGGTTTTCGGGTTCGCCGGGCTCGCTCTTGCCGACCGGCAGGTCCCACATGCCCTGGGCGAACTTGGCGTTCTGGCTGCGCTGGAGGAGGACGACGCGGTTGTTGGCCTTGTCGTGGACGATGACGGCGGCGACCAGCAGGGTCATGGATTCGGGGGCGGGCGGCAGGGCTTCGGGCTGGTCGTCGGACTGAGGCTGAGCCACGATAACGTTCCTTCCTCGACCCATTGGTGGACAGCTTCGGCCTAATGATCAGCGGTACGTTCGATTTCGATGGCCAGAGCGCCAAGGGCTTCCTTCTCGGGTGGGTAGATGGCGCGGATGTTGGCCAGTTGCTCGTCGCGGGTGGAGGTCGGGTTGACGTTGGCCGGGCCCTCGCCGTCGAGCAGGGCCTCGAAGCTCGGGTACTCGGTGACCCGCTTGACCTTGACCTCGCAGGTCTCGTCGGTGCCCTTGATGCGGAAGCGGATGGTGTCGCCGGGGGCGAGGTCGGCGAGGTGCGGGTATTTCACCCGCACCTCGATGGTCTTGGTGCCCGCGGCCACGAGGTCGAAGTACTGGGGGTAGAGGTTGAGCTCGCGGACGCGGGCGGTGGTGTCGGTCATGGGGCGGGGACGCTCCTGGTGGCTGGTGTGGTGATCACGCGGCCGATCTCGGCGGCTGAGTACGACCGGAAGAAGTGGCGCGGGTCCGACAGCAAGGTATCGGCCAGGGACAGCAGTTGCTCGGCATACTCCGTGGTGGTGCCGGGCCATTTCCGGGTGTCGAGCATCCAGTCGGCGGTGCCGTCAGGCGCGGTGGTGCCGCCTTCGCGGATGACGGATTTGGACAGCTTGGCGCCGGTGTCGGTGACGACTTGGGGGCAGAAGAGACGGGCCGGCAGTTGGGAGCGGCTGAGGCCGACGGCCTGGAGGGCCTCGTCGACCAGGTGGGAGCCGAAGACCCAGTCGCCGCCCTTGACCATGATGTACAGGGTGCCATGGGGGCTGGACAAGGCCAGTTCCTTGACCATGTTGCGGTACAGAGTGGCCAGGTCCAGGTAGGCGCCTCCGGCCGGGGAGACGGTGGCCCGGTAGGGGCCGTGGTGGAGGCAGACGGCCGCCACGTGGGCGGTCTCGCGGTCGGTGAGGTGGACGCGGGTGCGTTCGGCGTATTTCTCGGCCCAGCCGCAGCCGAGGTGCGGGCAGGGGACGCGCAGGTGTGGGGTGCCGGTGGAGGGGGCGAGCCACCAGCGGGCGGCGTCGAGGCGGGGCAGGAGGCGGAGCGAGGTACGGCGGAAGTGTTCATCGGCCTGCTGCTGGCTGTAGGTCTCGACTCGATGCGGGATTCCCAGATGCCGGGACAGCGCTGTGAACAGGGGCTGGTAGAGGGCGGTGATGAGGTCGGTCAGGGCCTCGTCGCCGAGCGCTTGGGCGTAGGCGCGCTGATAGCGGTGGCCGCTGACCGGGTCGGCGGCCAGCTCGTACGGAGCGTTGTCAAGGGCGCTGAACAGGACCTCGGCGGGGAGCCCGAAGCGGTCACGCAAGCGGGCGGCCATGGTGAAGGCCAGGGACTGGACGAGCGATGTGCCGATGTGTGGGGCGCCGTTGATCTGAGTGCCGACGACCATCGTGATCCGCTCGGGCGCCGCAGCCATGATGCGCGGGGCCAGGACATCTTCTGCGTGGTGGAGGGCGTTAGCGAGGACGGTGTTCGGTGATAAGGGACTGTATGTCACGGGACGTCTCCCAGAGGGTCAGCATGCTGGTACCGAGCTGTGGTCGAAGGTGGCCCAGACGCATTTGCCGGGTCGCACAGCCGGATGTCGTCGATGCGTTCGGTTCGCTGCCACTGCGTATGGGCCTCGGTAACGAAACCGCGAGCAGCGGGGGCGGTGTGCTCGCGCCGGGCGAAGCACATCGTGCGGTGCTCGATGGAGCCGCTGCCGAAGTGGTCCGGCTCGGGCGTCTCCGGTTCATTGGACGGATACCTCGACATGACATCTAGCCAATCGCCGTAGCTCGTTCGTGTCGGGAGCCAGCGTGGGGGCCGTTCCGGGGGCCACTATGGGGGCCAGAAGTCCTGTGCTCCGGGGAGAGGGTGGGATGGGCGACACGGGGATCGGAGCGCTGCTTGCCCGGCTGCGTATCGAGCGAGGCTGGACCCAGCAGCGGGTGGCCGATGAGTACAACGCCCTGGAAGGGCGCTGCACCAAGACCGGTAAGGAGATGGGCCGCTACGAGCGCGAGACGCGCATCCCCGTCCCGTACACGCGGAGATACCTGGCGAAGGTGTTCGGCGTCGACGTCGCGGTACTCGACCAGGCCGCCGCAGTCAGCAAAAGACGCCGGAGCGGCGACGACGGGGCTGTGCAGGCGCAGGAGCGGCCCGTGTCGCACCAGGCGCGTCCATGTCCCGTGGCGAATGTGGTGTCGGCGGATGCCACGGTGTCCGCGGACTTCGCCCGGTTCATCGCGCGGCGCAACGCCGACGAGTCTGTCGTCGAGCAACTGGAGGCTGATGTCGCTCAGCTTGCCCGCGCCTACGTCAGCCATCCACTGCTGGAGCTGTACGTCGAGATCAAGCGGTCGCGGGACGGGGTGTTCGCGTTGCTGCGCGGGCGTCAGCACCCTCGGCAGACCGCTGACCTGTACGTCGCGGCTTCACGGTTGTGCGGCCTGTCCGCCCACGTCTGCCTGGACCTGGGCGACTACGGCTCAGCGGCCACCCACGCACGCACCGCCCGCGCCTGCGCGGGGGCGGCCGGGCACGAAGGGATGCTGGCTTGGGTGCGAGCCGTGGAGTCCCTGATCGCCTATTGGACCGGGCGGTACGAGCAGGCGGCCGGACTGGCCCGGGCGGGCCGGAGGCACCGAGCGAGTGGGAGCATCACCGCCCGCCTGGCCGGCCTGGAGGCGCGTGCCCTGGCCATAGCGGGAGACCATGCAGGCGCAGTGGCGGCCCTGGCCGACGCCGATCGTTCCCGTGAGGCGGCATCCGGCCCGGACGAGGCACCGGGCCTCTTCGCCTTCCCGGCGGCCAAACAGTTCGCCTACGCCGGGACGACCCACCTCGCCGTGGGCGGACCGGCACACATCCAGCAGGCGATCGCCTGCGCGGGCACCGCGATCCGCCTCTACCGCGATGCGGAGAACGACGACCGGTCGGTCGGCGACCTTTTCGCCGCCCACCTCGATCTCGCCCGTGGCTACCTGCTCCTGGGCGATCTGGACGGCACCGAGGCGATGCTCGGCTTCGTCCTGGACGCCCCGCCGGAGCGCATCTCGGCCAGCATTGTGCGACGGCTCATCGGGCTGCGCCGCGAGCTGGGTGGTCCGCAGTACGGAGGAGCCGAGCGGGCGGCAGACTTACGCGAAAGACTCCAGTACACGGCTGTCCTCGCGGCTTCGCCCGCCGCCCGTCCTTCGGAGCTGTCGACGTGACCGAACCGTCCGCCGCCCACGATGCCGCCGTCACCGATCGGGGCCGCCTCGCCGGGAGCGCGTACAACGGCGACCGGGACCTCGCCGCCCGGCAGTCCCTCTACCGGTGGCAGACGCCCCGCTACGACCTGCCCGGCATGGTGGCCGAGCAATTGAGTGGCCTACGTGGGCGGGTAGTCGACGTCGGATGCGGCAACGGCCGATTCATCAAGCGGCTCCGCCGGGATCGGCCCGACTTGACCGTGCTGGGGCTGGACATCGCCCCCGGCATCCTCGACGGGGTACCCGGCCCGGTCGCTGTGGCGGATGCCACTCGCTTGCCGATGGCCACCGCGAGCTGTGATGCGGCGCTGGCCCTGCACATGCTCTACCACGTCACCGACATCGCCCAGGCGGTCGGCGAGCTGTCCCGCGTGGTGAAGCGGGACGGGCTGGTGATCACCTCCACCAACAGCGACCGGGACAAGTCCGAACTCGACGACCTCTGGGAGCGGGCCGCAGGGGACGTCCTTGGCACTGGACGGGGGCCGACCCGTATTTCGCTCAGTGCCCGCTTCTCCCTGGAGAAGGCCCCGGCCTTCCTCGGGGAGGAGTTCGGTCACGTGCAGACCATCGAGCTGCCGGGTGTCATCACGGTCCGTGACCCGGGACCCGTCATCGCGCACATGGCGTCGTACCGCGCGTGGGCCGACCAGCACGACGTGCCCTTCGACGCGACCATCGAGCGGGCCCGCGCCATCCTGGGCGATCACATCTCCCGGCGCGGTGCGTTCGAGATCAACTGCAAGGGAGGTGTCCTCGTCTGCCGGCGCTGAGCCGCCGCATCACGCGAGGGACCAACGCATCTGCGGCTCGAGGAAGAGAAGACCGCACCCGGGCCACTCGGGGGCGGCTCGGGTGCGGTCCGGTGGTGCTGGGGAAGAGCGGGGTCAGCCCTTCTTGGTCTCCCAGAAGATCTTGTCGATCTGGGCGATGTAGTCCAGGGCCTTCTGCCCCGTGGCCGGGTCGGTCGAGCCCTTGGCCGCGCTCAGGGCCTTGAGGGTGTCGTTGACCAGCTGGTGCAGCTCGGGGTACTTCTCGAAGTGCGGGGGCTTGAAGTAGTCACTCCACAGCACCGAGACATGGTGCTTCGCGAGCTCCGCGCGCTCCTCCTTGATGGTGGTGGCACGGGCGCGGAAGTGCGGGTCCTCGTTGGCCTGGTACTTCTCCTGGATGGCCTTGACGGACTCGGCTTCGATACGGGCCTGGGCCGGGTCGTACACACCGCAGGGCAGGTCGCAGTGGGCGCTGACCTGAACCTTGGGGGCGAACAGGCGGGAGAGCATAGAGCTGTCCTTCCATTCGTGATCGTCTTCTCAGGTGCGAGATTACTCCGTGGGGGAAGCCTTTTCTCGGGTGCCCCGGGGGGCTTAGGTCAAAAGTCCAGTGCAAGGCTGGGATGCCTGGGATCGTGATGGGTGCAGGGTGAGGACCGGAGGTGCCGTGATGCGGGAGCAGCTGGGCGATCGCGGGCAGGAGCCGGACCGCGACCAGCGCGGACTGCTGCGGATCGGGCTCGCGGAGGTGTACAACCCGTCGATGCAGCCGACGCTGTACCCCGGCGACCAGTTGGTGGTGCGCTACGGCGCGCCCGTACGGCCGGGGGACGTGGTGGTTCTGCGCCATCCGTTCCGGCAGGACCTGCTGATCGTCAAGCGCGCGGTGGAGCGACGCGAGGGCGGCTGGTGGGTCAAGGGCGACAACCCGTATGTGGAGAACGACAGCCGGGAGTTCGGCGTCGTGCCGGACGAGCTGGTGGTGGCCCGGGCCTGGGTGCGGCTGCGGCCGCTGCGGGGCGCCGGGCGCGGTGGTCAGCGGTCGATGGCCGGGCTGGTCTCCTGGGCGGTGTCCGCCGTACGGCCCGTGGGCTCGCGGTCCTGGCGGCTGCGCTCGGCGCCGGCCGTCCGCTCGGAGTCCAGGCGTTTGCGGGCGCGGTAGGCGGCCACATTGGCGCGGGTGGCACAGCGGTCGGAGCAGTAGCGCCGGGATCGATTTGTCGATGTGTCGAGATAGGCGTTGCGGCAGGGTGACGCCTCACAGATGCCCAGCCGGTCGGCGCCCAGCTCGGTGAGGTGGAAGGCCAGCCCCATCGAGGCGGTCGCGGCGTATCCGGCGCCCGCGTTGGCGGCGTAGTCCGCGATGTGCATATGCCACTTGGGGCGGCCGTCCTCGTCGCGGGTCTCGTGGCCGGAGATCTGCGGACTCACCGGGAACTCGATGAGCAGCGCGTTCAGCAGGTCCACCGCCAGCACCTCGTCGCCGCCCGCCGCCGCCTCGAAGACCGCGCGCAGCCGGGCCCTGACCGACCTCAGCCGGGTGACATCCGCGTCGGTCGTCCGCCGGGCCTGGCTCTCCCCGAAGAGCGCCCGTACGGCCTCCACCGAGGTCAGGGTGTCGGTGCCGCGGCTCGGCTCCTCGCTGTTGACCAGGCGCACGGCGAGATCCGAGTAATAAGCCAGTTCCACTTGTGGTCCTTACGGTGGCGGTCTAGGGTCACATCGGGTTCAGGTAAGAGGCGTTCTGCCTACTAGGGTATTACGGGCGGCTGCGCCGAGACGATGACGCATGGCTTGGAGGGGCTCGATGACGGACACCGTCGCCGTGGCGGACTGGCAGGCGTGGCAGCGGAGCTGGGACCGGCAGCAGGAGTGGTACCTCCCCGATCGTGAGGAACGGTTCCGGGTGATGCTCGACACGGTCGAGGCCGTCGTCGGCCCGGAGCCCCGGATCCTCGACCTGGCGTGTGGCACGGGCAGTATCTCGGACCGGGCGCTGCGCCGGTTCCCGGGCGCCACCAGCACCGGCGTCGACCTCGACCCCGCGCTGCTGACGATCGCCCGCGGCCACTTCGCGGCCGAGCCGCGCGCCGCGTTCGTGACCGCCGATCTGCGCGACCCCGGCTGGACCGAGCGGCTGCCGCACCGTGCGTACGACGCCGTCCTGACCGCCACGGCGCTCCACTGGCTGGGCTCGGACGAGCTGCGCGTGCTGTACGGGCGGATCGCGGGCGTGGTGCGCGAGGGCGGGGTGTTCCTCAACGCCGACCACATGCCGGATCCGGCCACGCCCCGGCTCAACGCCGCCGACCACGCGTACCAGGAGGCGCGGCGGGCGCGGGCCAAGGCCGAGGGCGCCCAGGACTGGGTGGACTGGTGGCAGACCGCCGCGCGGGACGAGGCGCTGGCGGGGCCGGTCGCCGAGCGGTTCGCGATCTTCGGCAACCCGGCCGATGGGCCGGACCACGCGAACGGCGTGGCCGAGGCGTTCCAGCCGGTCGCCTGGCACGTGGACACGCTGCGCGCGGCGGGCTTCGGGGAGGCGCGGGCCGTCTGGTGCTCGCCCTCGGACGCGATGGTGCTCGGGCTGAAGTGACCGGGGCGGAGTGTGCGAGGGCGGTACGGCCATCGGCCCGTACCGCCCTCGCGTCCGTACCAGGGCCTACCGCACCAGCGCCTACAGCACCTTGGACAGGAACGACTTCGTCCGCTCGTGCCGCGGATTGGTCAGCACCTCCCGCGGATGCCCGGACTCCACCACCACGCCGTCGTCCATGAAGACGACCGAGTCCCCGACCTCGCGCGCGAAGCCCATCTCATGCGTCACGACGATCATCGTCATGCCGTCCTCCGCGAGCCCGCGCATCACATCGAGCACATCGCCGACCAGCTCCGGGTCGAGCGCCGAGGTGGGCTCGTCGAAGAGCATCAGCTTCGGCTCCATCGCCAGCGCCCGCGCGATCGCCACGCGCTGCTGCTGGCCGCCGGAGAGCTGGGAGGGGTAGTTGGCCGCCTTGTCGGCGAGGCCCACCCGGTCCAGCAGCTTCAGCGCGCGCTCCCGCGCCACCGCCTTGGACTCCCGCTTGACCTGGACCGGCGCCTCGATCACGTTCTCCAGCGCGGTCATGTGCGGGAAGAGGTTGAAGCGCTGGAAGACCATGCCGATGTCGCGCCGCTTCTCGGCGACCTCGCGGTCCTTGAGCTCGTAGAGCTTGTCGCCCTTCTGGCGGTAGCCGACCAGATCGCCGTCCACGTACAGCCGCCCGGAGTTGATCTTCTCCAGGTGGTTGATGCAGCGCAGGAAGGTGGACTTGCCGGAGCCGGACGGGCCGATCAGGCAGAACACCTCGCGCGGGGCGACCTCGAGGTCGATGCCCTTGAGGACCTGAACCGGGCCGAAGGACTTGTGGACGCCCTCGGCCTTCACCATGGCGGTCATGCGCCGACACCTCCGGAGCGGTTGCTGAAGGAGAGCAGATTGGCCCGGACCCGCTGCAGCGGGGTGGCCGGCAGGCTACGGCTCGAGCCGCGCGCGTAGTACCGCTCCAGGTAGTACTGGCCGACGCTGAGCACGGAGGTGAGGATCAGGTACCAGGCGGCCGCGAGGAAGAGCATCTCCGCCGTGGCACCGGAGTTCTGGCCGACCTCGGAGGTGGCCTGGAGCAGGTCCCAGTACTGCACCGCGATCACCAGCGAGGTGGTCTTGAGCATGTTGATGAACTCATTGCCGGTCGGCGGCACGATCACCCGCATCGCCTGCGGCAGCACCACCCGGCGCAGCGTCTTGGCGTGGCTCATGCCGAGCGCCTGGGCGGCCTCGGACTGGCCCTCGTCGACCGACTGGATGCCCGCCCGGCAGATCTCGGCCATGTACGCGGCCTCGTTCAGCCCGAGGCCCAGCAGGGCGGCCAGGAACGGGGTCATGAAGTCCGACCACTCGTCCTTGTAGATCGGCATGATGTTGATGTAGTCGAACACCAGGCCGAGGTTGAACCAGACCAGTAGCTGCACATAGACCGGGGTGCCGCGGAAGAACCAGATGTAGCCCCAGGCGATGGAGGCGGTCACCGGGTTCTTCGACAGCCGCATCACCGCGAGGATGATGCCGAGGACCACGCCGACCACCATCGAGAGGATGGTGATCCAGACGGTGTTCCGGACGCCCCTGAGGACCTCGCCGTCGAAGAAGTAGTCCGGGATGGCGCCCCAGTTGACGTCACCGCGGGCGAAGGCGGAGATCAGCAGGACGATCAGGGCGATGGCGATGATCGCGGAGACCCAGCGGCCGTAGTGCCGCACCGGGATGGCCTTGATGCTCTCCGGCGCCGGCGGTGGGGCGTCGACCGGATCCGCCTTTTCGGTCTTGAGTGTCACGGATGGTGCCTTTCAGCGCGAGCGCGGACGGGGGGAGGGCCGGATCACTTGCCGCCGTTGATGATGGCCTTGGTGACCGCGCCGTCCTTGACGCCCCACTTCGCGATGATCTTGTCGTATTCGCCGTTCGCGATGATCAGGGCGAGGGCCTGCTTGATGGCATCGCGCAGCTGGGTGTTCTTCTTGGCGACGGCGATCCCGTACGGGGCCGCCTCCACCTGATCGCCGACGAGCTCGAAGTCCTTGCCGCCGCCGGAGGTCTTCACCGCGTACGCGGCGACCGGGAAGTCGCTGGAGCCGGCGACGGCGCCACCGCCGCGCAGCCGGGTCTGGGCCTCGGTGTCATTGCCGAACGCCTCGATCGAGATCTTGCCCTTCTTGTTCTTCAGGCAGGTCTTCGACTGGGACTTCGCCAGGTCGTGGGAGACGGTGCCGCGCTGCACGACGATCTTCTTGCCGCACAGGTCGTCCCAGGTCTTGATGCCCTTGGTGTCGCCCTTCTTGGTGTAGATCGAGACGCCCGCGGTGAAGTAGTCGACGAAGTCGACGCCCTCGCCCGCCTTCTTGCCGGTGTCGGGGTCGACGCCCTCCTGGCGGCCCTTGTTGTCGGTCATGGCCGACATGGCGATGTCGTAGCGCTTGGAGCGCAGACCCGAGAGCAGGGTGTCGAAGGTGCCGTTGTTGAACTCGAACTTCACCCCGAGCTGCTTGCCGAGGGCGTCGGCGATGTCCGGGTCGATGCCCATGACCTCGCCGTTCTTCTTGAACTCGACCGGCGGGTAGTTGATGTCCGAGCCCACCTTGATCACCTTGGCGCTCTGGATCTCCTTGGGGAGCTGGTTGAACAGCGGGGCGGAGTTGCTGTTGGACCCGCCCGTGGCCTTGTCGGTCTGATCGCCGCAGCCCGTCAGCAGCAGGGCGCCCACCACCGCTATCGCGCCGACGGGGGCCATCCGGGACTTCAGGGTGGCCCCACGGGGCGTGAAGCTGGCGGTCATGCTGGTTCCTCCGGCAGGGTGAGGGGGCGAGATCTCGGGAACACGTTTGTGGGTGTCGCGATCTCGTGTGATTGGGGCATCTTGCCATCGGACGGGCCCGTACGGGCCGCCGGCCATGTCAAAATCGGATAACGGGCGATCCCCGTGGTGCACAACCGGACAGCGGTGCCGGCCGGACAGCGGCGGCCGGTGACGCGGGGCGGGCTCATGATCATGCGGGGAACAGCGCGTGACAGCGGCATGGACTTTCCCTAGAGCTTCGCCCGCCTTCGGGCGTAATGCCTGGTTTTCCGGCGTCATGGCACCAGAACTCGTTCGTCCCTCGACGCGCGCTTCAGGTAGAACAGACGGCTACACCCCTCACCCGGGGCTCAGGGCGCGTGTGCGACGCGCCCGGCGTTCGTACCCACACCCATGCGGTGGTCATCCGCTGAATGGGACGACGCGGTGCCCGCCCGCTCCGAACCTGGGGCGGATACCCTCGACAGAAAAACGACAAAGGGGTCAAAACAGTGGCAGCGGAGATGGTCAATCCTCGCAGCGACAGCACAAGCGGCAGCGGCGAAGGAGTCGAAGGCGTGACCGACGGGGAGCCCTTCGATCCGGCGTTCGCCCTGCACCGCGGCGGCAAGATGGCCGTCCAGGCGACCGTGCCCGTGCGCGACCGGGACGATCTGTCCCTCGCGTACACACCGGGCGTGGCCAAGGTGTGCAGCGCGATCGCCGAGCAGCCCGAGCTCGTCCACGACTACACCTGGAAGTCCCAGGTCGTCGCCGTGGTGACGGACGGCAGCGCGGTGCTGGGGCTCGGTGACATCGGCCCGGAGGCGTCCCTTCCGGTGATGGAGGGCAAGGCGATCCTCTTCAAGCAGTTCGGCGGCGTGGACGCGGTGCCGATCGCGCTCGACTGCCGGGACGTGGACGAGATCGTGGAGACCGTCGCCCGGTTCGCGCCCTCGTTCGGCGGCGTCAATCTGGAGGACATCTCCGCGCCCCGCTGCTTCGAGATCGAGCGCAAGCTCCAGGAGCGGGTGGACATCCCGATCTTCCACGACGACCAGCACGGCACGGCGGTGGTCACCCTCGCCGCGCTGCGCAACGCCGCCAAGCTGACGGACCGTGCGCTGGGTCAGCTGCGCGCCGTCATCTCCGGCGCGGGCGCCGCCGGTGTGGCCATCGCCCGGATCCTCACCGAGGCGGGCATCGGCGATGTGGCGGTGTGCGACCGCAAGGGCGTCGTCTCGCCGGACCGCGAGGACCTCACCGACGTCAAGCGCGAGCTGGCCGGCTTCACCAACAAGGCCGGGCTCACCGGATCCCTGGAGGCCGCGCTGGACGGCGCCGACGTCTTCATCGGCGTCAGCGGCGGCACGGTGCCGGAGGACGCGGTGGCCAAGATGGCGCCGGGCGCCTTCATCTTCGCCATGGCCAACCCCAACCCGGAGATCCACCCGGACGTCGCCCACCGGTACGCGTCCGTGGTCGCCACCGGGCGCAGCGACTTCCCGAACCAGATCAACAACGTCCTCGCCTTCCCCGGCATCTTCGCGGGCGCCCTCCAGGTCCGGGCCTCCCGGATCACCGAGGGCATGAAGCTCGCGGCCGCCGAGGCGCTGGCCGCCGTGGTCGCCGACGAGCTCAGCGCGGACAAGGTCATCCCCTCGCCGTTCGACGAGCGGGTCGCCCCCGCCGTGACCGCGGCCGTCGCCGCGGCCGCCCGCGCGGAGGGCGTCGCCCGCCGCTGACGCCCCGCCAGGGGCCCGGGTGGCGCTTGTGCGCCCGGGTGACGTGTGCGGGCCCGGCGATACGTCACGGGCCAGGTGCCGATACGGGCCAGGTGCCGATACGGGTCAGGTGTCTTTACGGGTCAAGTGCCGATACGGGCCAGGTGTCTTTACGGGTCAGGTGTCTTTACGGGCCGGGCCGTCCCTCAGCCGGAGGGGCGGCCCGGCCCGCGCGCTGTCCGGCGGGCGAGCGGGGTCACACCGAGGTGCGGTTCCGTGGGGTCGCCCCGCGGCCTAAGGTCGGGATCATGTTCGCTGCCTATGCCGCACGTATCGACCGTGACCAGCCGCTGAGCGGCCTCGAACTGGGGGAGCGCCCCGAGCCGGCGGCCCGGCCCGGCTGGACCACCGTGAACGTCAGGGCCGCCTCGCTCAACCACCACGACCTGTGGTCGCTGCGCGGTGTGGGCCTCGGCGAGGAGTCGCTTCCGATGATCCTCGGCTGTGACGCGGCCGGGATCGACGAGGACGGCAACGAGGTCGTCGTCCACTCCGTCATCGGACAGAGCGGACACGGCGTCGGCCCGAAGGAGCCCCGCTCCATCCTCACCGAGCGTTACCAGGGCACCTTCGCCGAGAAGGTGACCGTCCCGAGCTGGAATGTGCTGCCCAAGCCCAAGGAGCTCTCCTTCGAGGAGGCCGCCTGCCTGCCCACGGCCTGGCTGACCGCGTACCGCATGCTGTTCACCAACGCGGGGGTGCGCCCCGGCGACAGCGTCCTGGTCCAGGGCGCCGGCGGCGGTGTGGCCACCGCCGCGATCGTGCTGGGCGCGGCCGCCGGGCTGCGGGTGCTGGCCACCAGCCGCGACGAGGCCAAGCGGGCCCGCGCCGTCGAGCTGGGCGCCGAGGGCGCGTACGAGCCGGGGGAGCGGCTGCCGCGCCGGGTGGACGCGGTGATCGAGACGGTGGGCGCCGCCACCTGGTCGCATTCGGTGAAGTCCCTCAAGCCCGGCGGCACCCTGGTGATTTCGGGCGCCACCAGCGGCCCCAACCCGAAGGCCGCCGAGCTCAACCGGATCTTCTTCCTGGAGCTGAAGGTCGTCGGCTCCACGATGGGCGGGAAGGACGAGCTGGAGGACCTGCTGAGCTTCTGCGCCGCGCGCGGGGTGCGGCCGGTGATCGATTCGGTGCTGCCGCTGGACCGGGCCCGCGAGGGGTTCGAGAAGATGGCGGGCGGCGATCTCTTCGGCAAGGTCGTGCTGACGGTCTGAATATCGCGTCGGCATATCGCCGGCCGTTGTGCGGGTCCCCGGCCGTTGTGCGGGCCGGGGATTCGCGGAGTAATACGCGGCGGCCCGCTGACCCCCGCGCTCCGGTGAATTCCCGGAATTCCGTTACGACGCCGACGGCCGTACGAAGCTCCGCCGGAAGCGATAGGAGCGGGACGAGGAACCCACCAGAGCGGGGAAGTCGCGCACCCGGTCCCAGGCGGACGAGCCGCCGTCGCGCGGTCCTCCGGCCGCCAGGGCCGCCTCGTACGACTCCACGTCGGTCCAGCGGGCGTAGTTGAGCACGCGGGCGCGGTCGGTGGACAGGTGGTGCTCGCCGTCGGCGATCAGATGGAAGTCGGCGGAGAGCAGGCCCGGGTCGGGCTCGCTCTCCAGGGCCTCGATGACCAGGTCCACCCAGGACCGGCGGACCTGGGGATCGGGGTCGCTGAAGTCGATCTCGACCACGACGAACAGCCCGGGGTCCGCCGCGGCGTCCTGAGCGGCGGCCGGTGCCTGGAAGCCGCGGTAGTGGCGGTAGTAGGCGAGGCCGAGCCGCTTGATATCGGGGACCGCGCTGTCGATCGCGTCGTTGCGCTGCCGGCGCTGGGTCCGGAAGAAGGCGTGGTACGCGGCCTCGTCGGCCCACTGGGAGTGGTGCAGCAGCGTATCGCCGTCCGTGCCCGCGTAGAGGTTGTAGGAGAGCAGCTCGGGCGCCGGCCAGGGGCGGCTGTCCCAGGCGGCGGCGATGGCCTCGACCGTGGCCCGCTGCCGTTCCGGTGTGCCCACGCTCCAGGTGCTGAACAGCGCGGCGCCCACATCGGGCCGGGTGAGATCGGGCAGCGGTCCGGAGCTGGTCGGGGCGGACATGGCGGTCTCCTCGCGGTTGGGGACGTCGGAAAGCCGGGCAAGCCGGGGAAAGGGGATCGGGGCCGGAGGGACGCTCCCCCGTGGTGCGCCCCTCCGACCCCGATCCTGAAACTTCAACCGCGGTTCAGGTCAAGCGGGCGAGGAATGAAGGGGTGCGGGGAACTGCGCGACCAGTCACGATGGCGCCGCAGACGACCGACGGCAGGTCAGGTCACTTCCAGCGGAGCGCTTACGGGATCTCCGGCGGGGCTTTCCCCTCCCCGCCCCTTCCCGAAACCGGGGCTCCGCCCCAGACCCCGCACCGGGGCTCCGCCCCAGACCCCGCACCGGGGCTGCGCCTCAGAGCTCGGGCTGGGGTTTCGCCTCAGACGCCGGGCCGGGGCTGTGCCCCAGACGCCGGGCCGGGGCTGTGCCCCAGACGCCGGGCCGGGGCTGTGCCCCAGACGCCGGGCTGGGGTTTCGCCTCAGACGCCGGGCCGGGGCTGTGCCCCAGACGCCGGGCCGGGGCTGTGCCCCAGACGCCGGGCTGGGGTTTCGCCTCAGACGCCGGGCCGGGGCTGTGCCCCAGACGCCGCACCGGGGCTGCGCCCCAGACGCCGGGCCGGGGCTGTGCCCCAGACGCCGGGCTGGGGTTTCGCCTCAGACGCCGGGCCGGGGCTGCGCCCCAGACGCCGGGCCGGGGCTGTGCCCCAGACGCCGGGCCGGGGGCTGCGCCTCAGAGCCCGGGCCGGGGCTCCGCCCCAGAGCCCGGACCGGGCCTGCGCCCCAGAGCCCGGGTCGGGGTTTCGCCTCAGACGCCGGGCCGGGGCTGCGCCCCAGAGCCCGGGTCGGGGCTGCGCCCCAGACCCCGACCGGGGCTCCGCCCCTTCCTGCGGCGCCGATATGCGGCTTCGCCGCGTGGCAGGGCTTCGCCCCTGGCACCCGGGGTCCAGGGGCGAAGCCCCTGGTAACGGGAAGGGGCGGGGAGGGGAGCAGCCCGCCGCAGGCGTCACCCCACTCCCGGACAGCACACCTACGCCCGCTCCCCCCGCAGCAGCGCCGTGATCCGCGCCGCGGCCGCCCCCAGGTGATGGCGGGCCTCGGCCAGTTGGGCGTCCGTCACCCCGTGGTCGCGGGCCGCGTCGCGGACGTCGTCGCGGAACCGGTCGAGCAGCCGCTCCAGATCGCGGGCGGGGGCGCCGGAGGGGGTGAAGTCCCTGGCCCACTCGGGCTCCCGCACCCCGGCCGCGCCGCTGCCACCGTCCCCGGGGGTCGGCTTCTCCTCCTCGGGCCCGCCCTCCGGCTTGGTCATGTCCACCCGCTCGACCGTGACGTCCGGCCCGGACGGCTCGTCGTCCCAGCCCCAGCCCCAGTCCGAGCGAGAGGCGCCCTGCCGGGAGATCCGGCTCATACCGCGTGACACCTCGGCCAGCCCCTCGCGCACCGCCCGCTGCCAGTCGCCCGCCCGGATGTGCTCCTGCGTCTGCTCCTGGACCCGCCGGGCGATCCGCTGGACCTCCTCGCGCGCGAAGTCCTGCGCGTCCCTGGCCTGCTTACGGGCGCGCTGGGCGTCCTGCCGGGCCCGCCGGCTCTCCTCCTTGGCCCGGCGCGCCTGCTCCTTCCACTCCTCCTTCGCGCGCCGCATCTCCTCCTTCGCCTGCCGCCAGGTCTCCTTGTCGCCCCACGCCCCCTCCCACGGGGCCTGTTTGTCCTGGGCGGCGCCGGAGGCGCGGGCCTGCTGGGCCGCCTCGCGCATCTCCCGCCGCAGATCGCTCGCCGAGCCGCGGACGTCCTCCCGGATCTCGGCGGCGAGTTCGGCGACCGACTCGCGGATCTCCAGCTCCAGGTCGGCCAGCTCGCCGCTGCGGTCGGCCAGTTCGGCGCGCCCGGCGTCGGTGATGGAGTACACCTTGCGGCCGCCCTCGGTGGTGTGGGTGACCAGCCCCTCGGCCTCCAGCTTGGCCAGCCGCGGATAGACGGTGCCGGCCGAGGGCGCGTACAGCCCCTGGAACCGCTCCTCGAGCAGGCGGATGACCTCATAGCCGTGGCGCGGCGCCTCGTCGAGCAGCTTGAGCAGATACAGACGCAGTCGGCCGTGGGCGAATACGGGGGGCATCAGAGGACCTTTCCCTGGGTGCCGTCGGTGGTGTCCGTGTCGTCCTCGGACGGCGGACGGCGCAGCAGCGCGATGGCGCCCGAGACGGTGGTGGCCTTGAGGCTGCCATGGCCCGTGCCCAGCCGGCCGGTGATCCTCTTGGCGCCCCACTGGCCGGTGACCCGCAGATCGTCGAAGCTGTTGGAGACCGAGCCGCTGGCCGTGTTGGCCTCCACTTCGGCGTCGGTGGGGTGCGGCAGCCGGATGGCGATCTCACCGGAGACGGTGGTGAGGCAGATGTCGGAGCCCTTGGGGGCGGGGGCCAGGTCGAGCACCATGTCGCCACTGACCGACTCGGCCCGTACCGAGGGTCCGGAGCCCTCGATGACGGTGAGGTCGCCGGAGACGGAGTGGAACCGCAGATCGCCGGTGACGGCCTGGGCCTCGACCCGGCCGGATACGGTGTCGGCCTGGACCGGACCGGTCAGCCCGAGCAGGGTGAAGTCGCCGGAGACACCGCGCAGCTCGGCACGGCCGGACAGCCCGGAGACCACGGCGGAGCCCCCGACCACGCCGAC
The DNA here is from genome assembly GCF_055597465.1 of Streptomyces yongxingensis. Classification (NCBI taxonomy): domain Bacteria; kingdom Bacillati; phylum Actinomycetota; class Actinomycetes; order Kitasatosporales; family Streptomycetaceae; genus Streptomyces; species Streptomyces yongxingensis. Next base: position 4,174,056 of record NZ_CM145717.1, on the reverse strand, counting down.
GGTGGCGCTGGTGCCGACGGGCACGGTGAGGGTGACATGGGCGGTGCGGGTGTAATGCCCGAGCCACTTGCGGAAGCCCTTCCGGGGGAGGTCGTCATAGCCGACGCTCAGGGTGCCGTCGATGTGGGTGACCTTCAGCGGCGGGCCGTCGATCTCCGAGACCTCGAGGCGGGCGGGGCCGGGGGCGGCGCCGACCACATTGACCGTGCCGCCCGCGATCTGGACGTCGAGCGTGGACACCGGGTCGTCGAGGGTGAGCTTCTGTGGCGCGTTGATCGACCACTGTGATCGGGCTGACATCCCTGGCCTCCCCTGGCTGGACGGACGACGCGCCATCTGGACGCAACATATCGTGTCTTCTCCACAACACGATATATCGCGGCTGCGCGGAGTCAAGCCCGGTCCGCCCGGTCCGCCCGGTCCGCCCGGTCCGCCCGGTCCGCCCGGTGCGGCCCGGGGGCGGAGGTGGCGGCGGGCCGCCTCCGACGTCCCGCGCACCCGTGCACAATCGCACGAGGTGGTGGAAGATGCATGGCGCAGCCATCGTTTCTCTGTGGGCTGAATCGCACTTTTTGAAGAAACTCCTCCGGCCTGAGAATTTCCGTTAGAGCTTCGCTAGAGTCCTGGTAGAGCGTCATGGAGACGTATGTTCGGGACTGTTACCTTCGTGGCCTCAGAATCGGGAAGGAAGAGGGGCCGTGGGGGAATGACGTCACAACCCTTGAATACCTCGGTGCCACAGGAAGGCGCGGAGCCGAACTCGGTTGCCCGGCTGTTGTTGCGGGCGGCGCGCGACCACGCCCATTCGGGGGTGCGCTATCTGGTCGGGCCCACCGCGAGTGAATCCGTGCGGCAGTCCTATCCGGAACTTCTGGAATCGGCGCTCGGGCTCCTCTCCGCACTCCGCGACCGGGGATTGCGGCCGCAGGACAAGGTGGCCCTGCTGCTGGACCGCCAGCCGGAGTTCCTGACGGTCTTCTGGGCCTGTCTGCTGGGCGGCTTCGTACCCTGCCCGATGGTGCCGATCTCCGGTGACCCGGCCCGCTGGGCAGCCCAACTCACCCACGTCAACGAGCTGTTGGACGGCCCGCTGCTGGTGACCACCGAGGCGACGCGGGCCGAGCTGCCCGAGGTGCCCGGGCTCGCGGTGGCCGTCGTGGAGGAGCTGCGGGAGGCCGAGGACGCCTCCGGCGCCGAGCGCCGGCAGCCGCCCGCCGTGCACTCCGCGGCCCCGGACGACCTCGCCCTGCTGGTGCTCACCTCCGGCTCCACCGGGAATTCCAAAGCGGTCATGCTGACCCATGGAAATATCCTGGCGTCGATGGCCGGAAAGGCGGGAAAGCAGCGGCTCACCGCGGCCGATACCACCTTCAACTGGATTTCCTACGACCATGTGGCCGCGCTTCTGGAAGCGCATATGCTGCCGCTGTACGTGGGTGCCGAACAATTGCACGCGGAAGCCGCGGTCATTCTCGAGGAGCCGCTGCGGTTTCTCCGGATCATATCCCGCCACAAGGTCACGATGACCTTTACTCCGAATTTCCTCCTCGGCCCGCTCAATTCCTCCGCCCATGAGATAGCGGAGGAGATATCGGCGGGCGGTGAAGGGCTCGATCTCAGCGCGCTGCGCCATATCGTCAGCGGCGGTGAGGCGAATGTCGTCGCGACCGGCGAGGCATTCCTGGCGCATTACGCACCGTACGGTCTGCGGGAGGCCGCGCTCTGGCCCGCCTTCGGCATGACGGAGACCTGCGCGGGCAGCATCTACAACCGCGCCTTCCCGGCCACCGACGCGGGCCAGGAGTTCGCCAACCTCGGCACCCCCGTCGAGGGGCTGCGGATCCGGGTCGCCGACGACGAGCACCAGGCGCTGCCCGCGGGCGAGATCGGCGAGCTCCAGCTCAGCGGCCCGATGATCACCCCCGGCTACTACAACAACGACGAGGCCACCAAGGAAGCCTTCACCCCCGACGGCTGGTTCCGCAGCGGCGACCTGGGCCGGATCGACGAGGGACGGCTGACCCTCGTCGGGCGCAGCAAGGACAGCGTCATCGTCAATGGCGTCAACTACTTCAGCCATGAGATAGAGGCCGCCCTGGAGCAGCTCGACGATGTCGCCGGGGGCTATGTCGCGGCGTTCCCGACCCGCCGCCCTGGCAGCGACACCGAGCAGTTGGTCATCGCCGTCAGCCCCGAGCCGGCGGACCACGACGAGGCCGGGCTGCACCGCATGATCACCGCGGTGCGCTCCACCGTCGTGATCCACTGGGGCTTCCGGCCCTCCCTCATCCTGCCGCTGCCCAAGGACGCCTTCCCCAAGACCAGCCTCGGCAAGACGCTGCGCCGCCGGATGCGCCAGCGCCTGGAGTCCGGCGGGTACGACGACGTCATCGAGCGGGTCGCGGAGCTGACCACCCGCCGGCTCGGCGGCCACACCCCGCCCGAGGGCGAGACCGAGCGGATCCTCGCCGAGATCTACGCCGAGATGTTCGACACCACCGCGGACCGGATCAGCGCCACCGCCAGTTTCTTCGACCTCGGCGGCACCTCGCTGGACATCCTGCGGCTGCGGCGCCGGGTCCACCGCCGCCTGGGGGTCGCGGACCTGCCGGTCATCACGGTGCTCACGGCGCCGTCGGTACGGAAGCTCGCCGCCCGGCTCGACGGCGGCGGCGCGCCCGGCTCCGCGGTGTACGACCCGGTCGTACCGCTCCAGACCGGCGGCGGGAAGACCCCGCTGTTCTGTGTCCACCCCGGCGTCGGCGAGGTCCTGGTCTTCGTCAACCTCGCCAAGTACTTCGTCGGCGACCGGCCGTTCTACGCGCTGCGCGCCCGGGGCTTCAACGAGGGCGAGAAGCCCTTCACCAGCTTCGAGGAGATGGTGGAGTGCTATGTGGAGGCCATCCGCGCCCGCCAGCCGCACGGCCCCTACGCCGTGGCCGGATACTCCTACGGCGGCGCCGTGGCCTTCGAGATCGCCAAGGCGCTCGAGGCGCAGGGCGAGCGGGTCGACTTCGTCGGCAGCTTCAACCTTCCGCCGCACATCAAGTACCGGATGGACGAGCTCGACTTCATCGAGACCGCGACCAACCTGGCCTTCTTCCTCGACCTGATCAACAAGAAGCAGTCGCTCGACCTCCCCGCCGAACTGCGCCCGCTGTCCCAGCAGGAGCAGCTCGCGCATCTGCTGCGGATCGCCCCGCCGACCCGGCTGGACGAACTCGACCTGGACCTGGACAAGTTCACCGCCTGGGCGGAGCTGGCCCATGGCCTGACCACCCTGGGCCGCGACTACCACCCCAGTGGCACCACCCGGTCCATGACGGTCTTCTACGCGATCCCGCTGCGCGGCACCAAGGAGGACTGGCTGGCGAACGAGCTGCGCCGGTGGGACGACTACACCACCGAGCCCAACCGGTATGTGGACGTACCCGGTGAGCACTACACACTGATGGGCCCGCGGCATGTCGCGGCCTTCCAGGCGGTTCTGCGCAGGGAGCTCGACCGTGCGCTGGACGACGCCGACCGGGCCCGGACCGCGGGCCAGTCATAGGCTCGTACGGCCCAGGCACGAGGACCCGAGAGGGCCGAGTACAGGCCCCGACAGGGCCAGGCACAAGGAGAAGAGCAGGGTGGAAGGCAAGAAGATCCTGGTCACCGGCGGCACCGGGCAGGTCGCCCGGCCGGTGGCGGAGGCGCTGGCCGAGCGCAACGAGGTGTGGTGCCTGGGCCGGTTCGGCACCCCCGGTGTCGAGAAGGAGCTGAACGACCAGGGGATCACCACGTTCCACTGGGACATGAACGATCCGCGCGAGGCGGCGTACGAGGGGCTGCCGGACGACTTCACCCATGTCTTCCACTCGGCGGTGCGCCGCGGTGAGGACGGCGACGTCAACGCGGCCATCGAGGTCAACTCGGTGGCCACCGGGCGGCTGATGTCCCACTGCCGGACAGCGGAGGCGTTCCTCTTCGTCTCCACCGGGGCGCTCTACAAGCGGCAGACCCTCGACCACGCGTACACCGAGGACGACCCCGTGGACGGAGTGGCCGACTGGCTGCCCGCCTACCCCGTGGGCAAGATCGCCGCGGAGGGCGCGGTACGGGCGTTCGCCCAGGTGCTGAACCTGCCGACGACCATCGCCCGGCTCAACATCGCCTATGGCCCCGGCGGCTACGGCGGGGTGCCGATGCTCTACTTCAAGCGGATGCTCGCGGGCGAGCCGATACCGGTGCCCATGGAGGGCCAGAACTGGTGCTCGCTCCTCCACACCGACGACCTCATCGCCCACGTCCCCCATCTGTGGCAGGCGGCGTCGACCCCCGCCACGCTGGTCAACTGGGGCGGGGACGAGGCGGTCGGGATGACCGACTGCGTGCGCCATCTGGAGGAGCTCACCGGCGTCACCGCCCGGCTCGTCCCGAGCGAGGTCACCCGGGAGACGTACCGCTTCGACCCCACGAGGCGGCGGGAGATCACCGGCCCCTGCCGGGTGCCGTGGCGCGAGGGCGTACGGCGCACCCTGCAGGCGCTCCACCCCGAGCACCTTCCGTCTTGAGCCGACACACCGCAGCCCGAGGAGTGGCGACCACCATGGCATCACCGAACATCGAGGCCATCCGCGCCTCCTACGCGGGTTTCCGCGACCGCGACATCGCGGGGATCCTCTCGGGCATGCACCCCGATGTGGAGTGGGTGCATCCGGAGGGGATGGCCAAGTACGGACTCGGCGGCACCAAACTGGGCCATGCGGGGATCAAGGAGTTCCTCGCCCATGTGCCGACCGTGCTGGGCGGGATGAAGCTCGCGCCCAAGGAGTTCATCGAACAGGGCGACCGGGTCGTGGTGTTCGGCACCCGCGAGGTGACCTCGCTGAGCGGGAGGACCGTGACGCTGGACTTCGTCCACTCGTGGACGATGCGGGACGGCAGGGCGACGAGGATGGAGGACATCTTCGACACCGTGGCGTTCCACGAACTGATCGAGAGCTGACCGGAATCGAACAGCGGCCGTCCGCTCCCGCGCCGGGAAGGCACGGGAGCGGACGGCCGTTCTTCCGGCTTCCGGAGCGGGTCTCAGACCGTACGGAAGACCTCTTCGTACTCCAGGCGTGGCAGCCGCCCCATCCAGGCGTCCGGGCCCGGCTTGCCGATGTTGACCACACAGACCGCCGCGTGCCGCCCGTCCTCGAAGAACTCCTTGGAGACGGCCGCGTGGTCGAAGCCGATCATGGGCCCGGCGGCGAGCCCCGCAGCGCGCACGCCCAGGATGAAGTAGCCCACCTGGAGTGCGGTGTTGAACCGCGCCGACCCCTCCCGGGCCTCGGGGTCGGCGAAGAACGCCTGCGGGTTCTCCATGAACGGCACCAGCCGCGGCAGCTCCTCGTGGAAGTCCAGGTCCGCGGCGAGCACCGCCACCAGCGGGGCCTTGGCCGTCTTCTCCTGGTTCCGCCCCGTCATATGCGCCACCAGCCGGGCGCGCGCCTCCTCCGAGCGCACCAGCACCACCCGCAGCGGCTGCTGGTTCATCGAGGTGGGGGCGTACTTGACCAGTTCGTGGATCGCGCGGACCTGCTCGTCCGTCACCGGCTCGTCGGTGAAGGTGTTGGCCGTACGGGCCTCCAGGAACAGCTGCCGCTGCGCCTCCGGCGCCAGGGTGAGAGGGCTCAGGGCCTCGCTGCTCTCCGGTGCGCTCATGGAGCTCTCCTTGTGAAGCGATGGTGAAAGGACGTGATCCGCCGATGAATTAATTGGACTAGACGGGCTAGTCCACTGCGGTAAACGAAGGCTAGACTCACAAGTCCATCGAGGGCAAGACCGGCTGGGAACGAGGAGGTTGGGCCGTTGCGGACGGACAGCGGTCCCCGGCGCGGCGCGGCGGGACGGCCCGTGGGCCCCCAGCCCGCCAAGCGCCAGGCGATACTGGAGGCGGCGGTGGCCGTCTTCCTGCGCGAGGGGTACGACCGGGCGAGCGTGGATGTCATCGCGGACGAGGCCCGTGTGTCCAAACAGACCGTCTACAACCACTTCGGCGACAAGGAGCGGCTGTTCATCGCCGCCGTCGAGGAGGAGCGGGAGCGGGTGGCGGCCGGTTTCGCCGCCGGTTCCCCGTACGCCCTCGGGCCGGACGACGCCGGGGCCCCCGAGGCGTACGACCGCGGCGACGCCCGCACCGCGCTGCTCGCCTTCGGCCACCGGGTGCTCGCCGTACTGCTCGACGCACGGGCCTCCGCGCTGCGCCGCCTGGTCATCGCCGAGGTCGCCCGCCATCCCTCGCTGCGGCCCGCGTGCGCGGAGGGGGAGCCCCAGCAGCTGGTGAAGTACCTCGCCGAGATGCTCGGCCGGCGCACCGGCAGCGGCGAACTGAGCGTGCCCGATCCGGCAACCGCCGCCCGCCAGTTCGTGGCCCTGATCATTCAACAGGGGCTCTACCAGTCGATGTACGGCACCCGCCCGCTCGCCGAGGACGAGGCCACGGCCCTCTGCGAGAGCGCCGCCGACCTGCTCGTCCGTGCGTACCGCCCATGAAGCCCGAAGAGAGGTGCCACCCATGCGTGTGAGCGTGCTCGGCCCGCTGACACTCGGCCTCGGCGCCCGGTCCGGGGTGCCCAGCGCGATGAAGCCGCGCAAGGTGCTGTCCCTGCTGCTGCTCAACGCGGGCCGGATGGTGCCGGTGCAGTCGCTGATGGCCGAGCTGTGGGGCGATCAGCCGCCGCGCACCGGGCTGACCACGCTCCAGACGTACATCCTGCATCTGCGCAAGCTGCTCGCCGAGGGGCTGGGGATGTCATCGGCCGCCGTCACGCGGGATGTGCTGCAGACCCGGCCCGGGGGCTACGCCATGGTGGTGAGCCCGGGCGAGCTCGACGTCCATGAGTACCGCGACCTCGTCGCCGAGGGCGAAGGCGCGCTGGAGGTCGGCGACGAGCGGACGGCGGACACCTCCTTCCGGCGGGCGCTGGCCCTCTGGCAGGGCCCGGCCCTGGTCGACGTCACCCCGCACGGCCGGCCGCTGCAGGCGGAGGTCGCCCGGCTGGAGCAGTCCCGGCTCACGGTCACCGAGCGCGGCATCGAGACCCGGCTGCGGCTCGGCGGCCATCTGGAGGTGCTGAGCGACCTCGCCTCGCTGGTCGTGGAGCACCGCTTCCACGAGGGCCTGCACGGTCAGTACATGCTCGCCCTCCACCGCTCCGGCCAGCGCACCCGCGCCCTGACGGTCTACCAGCGGCTGCGGATGGCGATGACGGAGGAGCTGGGCCTTGAGCCCTCGGCGAAGCTCCAGCGGCTCCAGCAGGCGGTGCTGGTGTCCGACCCCCGGCTGGACCACGAGGCGGGGACGCCGGGGCGGGGGCCGGTGGTGGCGTGAGGGGCGGCCGGTAGGGCTGGGCAGCCCCGCAGAGCGCTGCCTTGCAGAATGCCGCCCTGCAGAGGGCTGCCCCGCAGAGCGCGCAGCCCTCAGACGTCGTGGTCCTCAGACGTCGTGGCCTTCAGACGTCGTCGTCCTCCTCGTCGAGCCGGGCCAGCCAGGTCGCCAGCCGCTCCACCGGGACCTCGAAGTCCGGGTTCAGGTCGACGAACGTCCGCAGCTGCTCGGCGAGCCACTCGAAGGTGACCTGCTCATCGCCGCGCCGCTGCTCCAGCTCCTCGATACCGCGATCGGTGAAGTACAAGAGTCGCTCCGGAAGGGTGGTGTGGATCTACCCGCCCAGGATATGCGGCCCCGCACTCCGGTGAGCGACCGGTGAGCGACCCGAGGGCCGCCGGGGTTGACGTTGACGGACGACCCTGATCGAGCATGTGCCGCTGGGGCGGCTCGGCCGGGCGGAGAAGGTCGCCTTCTGGATCACCCAGCTCGCCCGGCCCGAGGCGGGCTACCCCACCGGTGTCGTGCTGCCCGTGGACGGCGGGGCGCTGGCCGGCTAGGGGGTGTCTGTTCATTCGGTCGTCTGGTCAGCGGTCCACCCAGTCCGGCGCCCACACGTCGTGCGGGGTTCGCCGGCCTGCGGTGCGCAGATGGTCGCGTAGAGCGGTCAGCACGGGGTGCTGATCTCCGCTGCGGAACAGCAGCACGTGCGGGTAGACCGGGGTCGGGTCGTGCAACGGGATGCGTCGTAGGTCGTGGGTCTGGGGCCACAGGTACCGGTCCCCGCTGCCGACGAGGGTGGCCAGCGAGGCCGAGTCGGCCAGCGCGTCCATCAGGACCTCGTCACCGAAGTTGGGGCCGAGCGCGTCGATGCTCAGGCCGAAGGACTCGGACAGCGCCTGGTAGAACGCCGCCCACTCCGTGCCCGGCCTGATCCCGGGGATCCAGATGCGGTGGCCGGCCAGGTCAGCAGGACTGACCCAAGGCGCGTCAGCCAGCGGGTGGCCGGGACCGACCAGAAGCTCCAGGGGTGCGTCCAGGAGTCGTTCGGCGCTGATCCCGGCCGGGACCTGATCTGCCGGCAGGGCACGGAAGGACGCGTCGACGGTCCCTTCGAGCACCGCTTGGGCGGCCTGGGTGGCGTTCTCCGTGCTCAGCGTGATCGCGTCGAGGTCCACCTCGGGGTGGGAGCGGTAAAACCGGTAGACGGCCTGGGCCGGGGAGATGCGCCGATTGAGGACATCGACGCGCAAGGGACGGCTTCCGGGGCGCACGGCCTGCTCGGCCTGCTCGATGGCCGCGAGGACCTTCTTGGCGTGCGGCAGGAAGACCTGCCCGTCCAGGCTCAGCCGGGAGCCTCGGGAGGTCCGCACCAGGAGCGTGACCTTGATGTGCCTCTCCAGGGCCGCGATCCGCTTGGAGACCGCCTGCTGACTGATCCCCAGCTCGTCCGCCGCAGCCTGGAACTGGCCGGTCTCAGCGACGGCCACGAACGTCCGCAGCGCTTCAACATCCACCCTTCCACTCTACTTTCACAACCATTGGTTGTGTCTGGTGCGGTGCAGAGTTGTTTGATCGAGTGTTCTGCGCGGTGGTGGGATCAGCACATGTCTACCCGCACAGAGCAGGTTATGTATGTCCGGACGCCTGAGTTCGCGCGTCATGCGAAGCGGATCGTGGAGGTGACCGATGCGACGTCTCGACTGAACGTGCTCCCGTTCAGTGACAGCGAAGGTCGCGCGGAACTACTTTCTGTTGTGTTCGGTGGCCCGCTACCGGAATCGGTGGTGATCTACCCGCCGTTCTTTACCGAGTACGGGCTGAACACGACGTTCGGTGAGAACGTCTTCGTCAACCAGGGATGCACCTTCATGGACAAGGGAGGCATCCGTATCGGGAACGGGGTCATGATCGCCCCGAAGGTCAGCCTCATCACCGGAGGCCATCCGCTGCCCCTGGCCGAGCGCCGCGAGTACCTCTCCTTCGCCCCGATCGTCATCGAGGACGACGTCTGGATCGGGACGGCTGCCGTGATCACGCAGGGGGTGACCATCGGTGCCGGTACGGTGGTCGCTGCCGGTGCGGTGGTCACTCGTGATGTTCCTGCCGGCACCGTGGTCGCGGGAGTGCCCGCCCGAGTGATCAAGAAGATCGACTGAGTCCGGCCGGGCTGCTGGCCCGGGTGCGCAGCACCTCGGCGGTCCGACCCTGACGCCTCGTCATGCCCGGCTGACCGACCGGCAGTGGGACCGCATCCAACCTCTGCTGCCCTCCAGTACCGGTCGTCGTGGCAGGCCGTGGGCCGATCACCGCCGCATTGTGGAGGCGATCTTCCCGTTGCCAGGGGCTCCGCCCCTGGACCCACGGAGCCCCCCACGCGGCGGAGCCGCATGGCGATGCTGCCGGTCGGACGCGGGTCGATACGGCCGGAAGGCCAGGCCCCCATGGGACCTGGCCTTCCGGGACGGACGCGTGAATCAGATCTCGAAGACCTCGCTCACCAGCGCCCCCTGCTCCGACTGGTGCCGCTTGTTCGACCCCACCGCGGGCGAGGACGAGTGCGGGCGGGAGACCCGGACCAGGCGCTCGGCGGCGGGGACGTCCGCGCCGACCGACAGCTCCAGGTGGTCGATCAGGTTGAGCGCGACGAACGGCCACGCACCCTGGTTCGCCGGTTCCTCCTGCGCCCAGACGAACTTCTCGACGCCCGAGTACTTGGCGATCTCGGCCTGCAGCTCGGCACCCGGCAGCGGGTACAGCCGCTCCAGGCGGATGATCGCCGTGTCGTTCGCACCGCGCTTGTCCCGCTCCGCGGCCAGGTCGTAGTAGACCTTGCCGGAGCAGAAGACCACCTTGCGCACCGAGGCCGGGTCGACCGTCTCGTCGCCGATCACCGGGCGGAAGGAGCCGCTCAGGAACTCATCGGTCTTCGACGCCGCGGCCTTCAGGCGCAGCATCGACTTCGGGGTGAAGACGACCAGCGGCTTGTGGTGCGGGTTGTGGACCTGCCAGCGCAGCAGGTGGAAGTAGTTCGACGGCAGCGTCGGCGCGGCGACCGTCATGTTGTTCTGCGCGCAGAGCTGGAGGAAGCGCTCGATCCGGGCCGAGGAGTGGTCCGGCCCCTGACCCTCGTAGCCGTGCGGCAGCAGCAGCGTGACGCCGGAGGTCTGGCCCCACTTCTGCTCGGCCGAGGAGATGAACTCGTCGACGATGGTCTGCGCGCCGTTGACGAAGTCACCGAACTGCGCCTCCCACATCACCAGCGCGTTCGGGCGGGCCAGCGAGTAGCCGTACTCGAAGCCCATCGCCGCGTACTCGCTGAGCAGCGAGTCGTAGACGTTGTACCGCGCCTGGTCATCGGTGAGGTACAGCAGCGGGGTGTAGTCGTCGCCGGTCTCGCGGTCCACCAGCACCGCGTGGCGCTGGCCGAAGGTGCCGCGGCGGGAGTCCTGGCCGGCGAGCCGGACCGGGGTGCCCTCCATCAGCAGCGAGCCGATGGCGAGGGTCTCGCCCATGCCCCAGTCGATCGAGTCGTCCTCGATCATCGCCGCGCGCCGCTGGAGCTGCGGGAGCAGCCGCGGGTGGACGGTGATCCGGTCGGGGATGTTGACCTGGGACTCGGCGATCCGCTTGACGACCTCCTGGGAGACCGCCGTCTGGACCGAGACCGGGAACTCCGCCTGCGGCTCGGGGACCTCGGCCGGGGCCGGGGCCGAGACCGCGTCGCGGACCTCGGTGAAGACCTTCTCCAACTGGCCCTGGAAGTCCTGCAGCGCCTGCTCGGCCTCTTCCAGCGTGATGTCGCCGCGCCCGATCAGCGACTCGGTGTAGAGCTTGCGCACCGAGCGCTTCTTGTCGATCAGGTCGTACATCAGCGGCTGGGTGAAACCGGGGTTGTCGGTCTCGTTGTGGCCGCGGCGGCGGTAGCAGATGAGGTCGATGACCACGTCCTTGTTGAACGCCTGGCGGAACTCGAAGGCCAGCCGCGCGACGCGGACGACGGCCTCCGGGTCGTCGCCGTTCACGTGGAAGATCGGCGCCTCGATCATGCGGGCGACGTCCGTGGCGTACATCGAGGAGCGGGACGCGGCCGGGGCGGCGGTGAAGCCGACCTGGTTGTTGATCACGATGTGCACGGTGCCGCCGGTGCGGTAGCCGCGAAGCTGCGACATGTTCAGCGTCTCGGCCACCACGCCCTGGCCCGCGAAGGCCGCGTCGCCGTGGAGGGCGACGGGCAGCACCGTGAAGTCGGTGCCGGCCTTGCCGATGATGTCCTGCTTGGCGCGGACGACGCCCTCCAGGACCGGGTCCACGGCCTCCAGGTGGGAGGGGTTCGCGGTGAGCGAGACCTTGATCTGCTCGCCGTCCAGACCGGTGAAGGTGCCCTCGGCGCCCAGGTGGTACTTGACGTCGCCGGAGCCGTGCATGGACTTCGGGTCGAGGTTGCCCTCGAACTCGCGGAAGATCTGCGCGTACGACTTGCCGACGATGTTGGCCAGCACGTTCAGCCGGCCGCGGTGGGCCATGCCGACGACGACCTCGTCCAGGCGCGACTCGGCGGCCGCGTCCAGCACCGCGTCCAGCAGCGGGATGACGGACTCGCCGCCCTCCAGGGAGAACCGCTTCTGGCCGACGTACTTGGTCTGGAGGAAGGTTTCGAACGCCTCGGCCGCGTTGAGCCGGCGCAGGATGCGCAGCTGCTCCTCGCGCTCCGGCTTGTCGTGGCTGCGCTCGACGCGGTCCTGGATCCACTTGCGCTGCTTGGGGTCCTGGATGTGCATGAACTCGATGCCGGTGGTGCGGCAGTACGAGTCGCGCAGCACGCCCAGGATGTCGCGCAGCTTCATCATGGACTTGCCCGCGAAGCCGCCGACCGCGAACTCGCGCTCCAGGTCCCACAGGGTGAGCCCGTGCTCGACGATGTCCAGGTCGGGGTGCTTGCGCTGGCGGTATTCCAGCGGGTCGGTGTCGGCCATGACGTGGCCGCGGACCCGGTAGGAGTGGATCAGGTCGAAGACCCGCGCCGCCTTGGTGACGTCGTCGTCGTGGCTGACGTCGATGTCCTTGAGCCAGCGGACCGGCTCGTACGGGATGCGCAGCGCCTTGAAGATCTCGTCGAAGAAGTCGTTCTCGCCGAGCAGCAGCTGGCTCATGATCCGCAGGAACTCGCCGGAGGCGGCGCCCTGGATCACCCGGTGGTCATAGGTGCTGGTCAGCGTCATGACCTTGGAGATGCCCAGCTTGTTCAGGGTGTCCTGGGAGGTGCCCTGGAACTCGGCCGGGTACTCCATGGCGCCGACGCCGATGATCAGGCCCTGGCCGGGCATCAGCCGCGGCACCGAGTGGACGGTGCCGATGCCGCCGGGGTTGGTCAGCGAGGCCGTGACGCCGGTGAAGTCCTCCATCGTCAGCTTGTTCGCACGGGCGCGGCGGACGATGTCCTCGTACGCCTGCCAGAACTCGAAGAAGTTGAGCGTCTCGGCCTTCTTGATCGCGGCCACGACGAGCTGGCGGTCGCCGTTGGGCTTGACCAGGTCGATGGCGAGACCGAGGTTGATGTGCTCGGGCTTGACCAGGGTCGGCTTGCCGTCCTTCTCGGTGAACGAGTAGTTCATCGAGGGCATCGCCTTCAGCGCCTGCACCATGGCGTAGCCGATCAGGTGCGTGAAGGACACCTTGCCGCCGCGGGCGCGCTTGAGGTGGTTGTTGATGACGATGCGGTTGTCGAACAGCAGCTTCACCGGAACGGCGCGCACCGAGGTGGCGGTCGGCAGCTCCAGCGACGCGTTCATGTTCTTCGCCACGGCGGCGGACGGGCCGCGCAGCGTGACCAGCTCGGGCCCCGCGGCGGGCGCGGCGGGCTCCTTCTTGGAGACCGTCGGCTCGGCCGGGGTCGGCTTGACCGGCGCGGGCTTGGCCGGGGCCGCTGGGGCGGCCTTCGCGGCGGGGGCCGCGGGCTGCGCCGCCGCGGGCTTCGCGGCAGCGGGAGCGGCGGGGGCCGCCGCGGCGGGCTTGGCCTCGGCGGGCTTCGCGGCCGGGGCGGCGGGCTTGGCCTCCGCCGGTCCCGCCGGGGCGGGCTTGGCCGGGGCCGCCGGGGCGGCGCTCGCGGCTACTCCCTGTGGTGGCGCGGCCACCGCGGAGCCGGTGTCCTGACCCGGCTTGTAGTCGGCGAAGAAGTCCCACCAGGCTCGGTCGACCGAGTTCGGGTCCTGGAGGTACTGCTGGTAGATCTCGTCGACGAGCCACTCATTGGGGCCGAAGGCAGCGGCAGGGTTACTCCCCTGCCCGTCCTGTTCATCGGTCGAGACGCTCGAGGTGTTGGGGGACTGTGGCGACACGGCGGCAACCGCCCTCTTCCGCTTCCTAAAGGTGGTGGACAGCGGGAATAAAGGCTACGCCTCTTGGACCCTTACGTGCAGGCCGCACTGGTCAACGTCGCGCACGTCACATTGATCGGCGGGTTTCAGCGCATGACGCGCCGGGAAACACACGAGGTTTCGTGCGTTTCCTCAGGCGCGGGGCAGCGCAGACGTGCACCCCTGCCGCTCGTATGTGCGCGACAGGGTCGACTTTACTTCAGCTTTGATCTCAGGGGGTGCCTGGTTTGGATTCCGGGGCAGGTCCGGGGAGGCTGACCTTGATCCGGCAGCCGCGCGGGGACTCCGCCACCCCTATCCGCCCGCCGTGCAGATCCACCGCCCAGCGCGCGATCGCCAGCCCCAGACCGGTGCCGCCGTCGCTGCTCGGCCCCGGCCGCCGCCGGCCGTCCACCGAGCCGTCCGGGGAGAGCCCGCCCCGGTTGAACCGCTCGAAGACCCGGTGCCGCTCCGCCTCCGGGATGCCGGGGCCCTCGTCCAGCACCTCCAGCTCCAGGCTCTCCGGGCCGTCACCGCGCCGGGCGCGCACGGTCACCCGGCCGTGTGCCGGGCTGTGCTTCACCGCGTTGTCGATGAGATTCGCCATCACCTGGTGCAGCCGCTCGGCGTCGGCGTGGGCGGTCAGCTCGGGCGGCGAGACGTCCAGGTTGAGATGGACGTCCTTACGGGTGTGCGCGCCCGAATGGGACTCCGCCCCCTTGGCCATGCCGGCCTCCTTGAGGATCCCGGCCAGATACGGCCAGACCTCGAACCGCCGCGTGTGCAGCGGCACCACCCCGTTGTCGAGGCGGGAGAGATCGAGGAGCTGGTCCACCAGGCGGCCCAGGCGCTGGGTCTGCTTCAGCGCGACCCGCATGGTCTCCGGATCGGCCTCCGAGACCCCGTCCACCACGTTCTCCAGCACCGCCCGCAGCGCCGCGATCGGGGTGCGCAGCTCATGCGAGACATTGGCCACCAGCTCCTTGCGGTGGGTGTCCACCGCCTCCAGGTCGGCCGCCATCCGGTTGAACGCGGACGCCAGGTCGCCGAACTCGTCCCCGCGCTGCGCCGCCCGCACCCGCCGGGTGTAGTCGCCGCCTGCCATCGCCCGGGTGACCTCGGTCATCTCGTCCAGCGGGGCCGTGAGCCCGTTCGCCACGAACTGGGTGATCAGCAGCGAGGCGATGATCGAGAAGATGGTGATGACGCGCAGCTCGGTGTCGGAGTGCATCGCCGCGAAGACGAGCAACGTGGTGATGATCACCGAGCCGACGACCAGCGCCCCCAGCGCCGCCTTGACCGAGCGGTACGGGTCGAAGGGGCGGAGCGCCTCCCAGACCCGGGCCCAGGTGGCGCGGGACCACGCCCGTCGGCCCGTGGGGGCCCCGGGCAGCCGGCAGACCTTGGGAACCTTGCGCGGCCAGAGCTTGGGCGCCTTGTCCGCCCAGACCTGGGGAGCCCTGCGCGCCCAGCCCCCGCGTGTCCAGCCCCCGTGAGCCGTCCCTGCCCGGACCTTGGGGACCCTGCGTGCCCAGCGGGCCTTCGTCATGCCGCCGGGGTCTCCAGGGCGTAGCCCACGCCGTGCACCGTACGGATCCGCTCCGCGCCGATCTTCCGGCGCAGCGCCTTGATGTGGCTGTCCACGGTGCGGGTGCCCGAGGCGTCCGCCCAGTCCCACACCTCGGCCAGCAGCTGCTCGCGCGAGAGCACCGCGCGGGGGGTGTTGGCCAGGCAGACCAGCAGATCGAACTCGGTCGGGGTGAGGTGCACATCCGAGCCGCGCACCCGCACCCGGCGCTGGGCGTGGTCGATCTCCAGCTCGCCCAGGCGCAGGATCCCGCTGCGCGGGGTGTGGGCGGCCAGCGCCGCCCGCTCCACCCGCCGCAGCAGTACGTGCACCCGCGCGGCCAGTTCGCGCATGGAGAACGGCTTGGTCATGTAGTCGTCGGCGCCGACCCCGAGCCCGACCAGCATGTCGGTCTCGTCGTCGCGCGCGGTCAGCATCAGCACGGGCACCGGCCGCCGGGCCTGCACCCGTCGGCAGACCTCCAGACCGTCGAAGCCCGGCAGCATCACGTCGAGCACGAGCAGATCGGGCTGCCACGCCTCGGCCGTGTCGACCGCCGCCGGACCGTCTCCCGCCGTCTGGACCTGAAACCCCTCGGCGCGCAGCCGGGCCGCGATGGCGTCCACTATGGTCGGATCGTCCTCGACGACGAGGACCCGGCGCTGTGCGCCAGGGGTGGTCGTGGCGGCCCCGTTGTGACCGTTGTGAGTCTGCTCCATACGCCCGCCCCTGCGTCTTCCGGTGAAACCCGCGGCTCGCGCCTGGTCATCGCTCAGCCGCGTTTGGTAGGCAAGCAAGCGTAAAGCCAGCGTACGCGGCTTTGCTACGCGCCCCGAACCGCGAGATGCACGACGTCGGGAACACCCCGGGCAACGGCGACCTCTTCCGTACGCACCTGAGTGAACCCGGCATTCCGGAGAGATTCCTCGAACGCGGGCGACGGTTGTGCCGACCATACGGCCAGCACTCCGCCCGGGGCGAGACGCGCCGCGCAGGCCGCGAGTCCGGTGGGGGAGTAGAGGCCGTCGTTGTCGTCGGTGACGGTCCAGTCGGGGCCGTTGTCGATGTCCAGGCACAGCGCGTCATAGGTCTCGGCATGGGTCCGCGGGCCGGTCCGCAGCCACTCGACCAGATCGGCGTGGACGATCTCGGCGCGCGGATCGGCCAGCGCGTCGGCGGTCACGGCCGCCAGGGGTCCATCGCGGTGCCAGTCGATCACCGCGGCCTCCCGCTCGACCACCGCGATCCGCCCCCACCGGGCCTCCGCCACCGCCTCGACCAGCGAAAACCCGACGCCGAGGCCGCCGATGAGCAGCGCGGGGGAGGGGCGGTCGGCGGGCAGCGCGTCGAGGGCGGCACGGATGAGCAGCCGCTCGGAGCGGCCGTCGGAGGTGTCCATGAGGAAGCAGCCGTTGGCGATGATCTCGAAGACGGCGTCGGCCGACGAGCCCCCGCCACCGCCGCGCCGCCGCAGCACCACCTCGCCGTACGGGCCCTCCCGGCGGTCGACGGTCACCGGCCGGCCGTCGTCGGCGGCGTGGAGGTCGTACGGCGGCTGCGGCTGCATGGGTGTGGGGTCCTCCCGGGTGGTTCCTGATCCCGCCATCCTCGCGCCGCCCCGGCTCGCTGGTCCAGCCGATTCACGGTGGCTCGGCGCCGTGCGGGCGTCGGCGTGGCGTCGTCCATGTCACAGCCCGGGGCGCCGTGACATGACTCACGGCCTCCTGGTTGTTGTGCCGGTCGTGGCGGATAAGCGGAGAGCGGGGGGGAGCGGCGACGGGAGTGAGGAAGGGGCGCGGGCGTTGACGACATCGGTAAGAGGGACGGATGCGTCGGCCGTTCCCGGCGCGCGGGCGGCGGGCGGCGGTGACCCGGATGGCCCCCGGGCCGTCGCCGGCGCTGGTCCGTGCGCCCGCTCGGCCGATCGGCGGCGGGCGGTGGGCCGCGGCTGGCCCGCGGCCGTCGGGGCCAGTACGCCGCGGGTACCGGAGGCCCGAGCGGGGCGTCCGAGAGGGCTGCCGCGCGCGCTCCTCGCCGTGCCGTTCACCCTCGGCTACACGCTCGTCCTGCTCGGCACCGGGCTCTACGCCCGTCTCGGGGACCCCGGCACCGTGCGCGATCTGCTCGCGAGCTCCAGCACCGATGTGTCCAACCTCTCCCAGCGGCCGCTGCTGACGCTGCTGGTCAGCGCGTTGTGGGCGGTGGGCGGGATCACCTCGCCGTATCTGGTCGCCTTCCCCGTGGTGCTCGGCGCGCTGGAGCGGCGGCTCGGCGGAGTGCGCACCGCCGGGGTGTTCCTGCTCGGCCACGTACTGGCGACGCTGCTCACCGAGATTCCGGTGGCCGTCTCCGTGGGCGCCGGGCATCTCCCGGACAGCTCGCTGCGCCGCCTCGACTACGGCGTCAGCTACGGGCTGATCGCCTGCGCCGCCGCGCTCGCCGGGCTGCTGCGGCCCCGGCGGCGGTGGGCGCTGCTCGGCGGAATCGTCTTCGCGCTCGCCGCCGGGATCCTCGTCGACTTCGATCCGCTCACCGGCTGGGGCCATGCCTTCGCCCTGCTGCTCGGCGTCCTCTCCTGGCCGTACGTCCGGCGAAACACCAGGTGGCGCCCGCCGTCACGGCGAAACGACGACGCCTCGTCCGACTTCGCTCACAGCGAACGAGCCTCCGGGAACACCTGAGCCCCCTCCGCGCATTGAGTGGGCATTGACTTATTGAGTCCTCGTGGCTCAACTTGCCTGCCGAAGGGGAGATCATGGCTTCGCTGTCCACACCGCTCACCCTGCCCGTGCTGCCTCTCGACGATGAGGTGGTGCTCCCCGGCATGGTGGTGCCGCTGGACCTTTCCGATACCGAGGTGCGCGCCGCGGTGGAGGCCGCCCAGGCCGCCGCACGCTCCAGTGGGAGCGGAGGAGGTAAGCCGAAGGTGCTGCTGGTGCCGCGCGTCGACGGCACCTACGCCGGTATCGGCACGCTCGGCACCGTCGAGCAGGTGGGCCGGCTCTCCGACGGAGACCCCGGCGCGCTGATCCGCGGTGTGCGCCGCGTCCGCATCGGGGCCGGGACCACCGGACCCGGGGCGGCCCTGTGGGTGGAGGGCACCGCGGTCGAGGAGATCGTGCCCGACCCCCTGCCCGGTGCCGTCACCGAGCTGATCAAGGAGTACAAGGCGCTGGCCACGAGCTGGCTGCGCAAGCGCGGCGCCTGGCAGGTCGTGGACCGGGTGCAGCAGATCGACGACGTCTCGCAGCTCGCCGACAACTCCGGTTACTCGCCCTTCCTGTCCGTCGCCCAGCGCGTCGAGCTGCTGGAGACCACCGACCCGGTGGCCCGGCTGAAGCTCGCCGTCACCTGGCTCAGCGACCACCTCGCCGAGCAGGACGTGGCCGAGTCGATCGCCAAGGACGTCCAGGAGGGCGTCGACAAGCAGCAGCGCGAGTTCCTGCTGCGGCGCCAGCTCGAAGCCGTCCGTAAGGAGCTCGCCGAGCTCAATGGCGACCCCGAGGACGAGTCCGACGACTACCGCGCCCGCGTGGAGGCCGCCGATCTGCCCGAGAAGGTCCGCGAGGCGGCCCTGAAGGAGGTCGACAAGCTGGAGCGGTCCAGCGACCAGAGCCCCGAGGGGAGCTGGATCCGCACCTGGCTGGACACCGTCCTGGAGCTGCCCTGGAACGAGCGCACCGAGGACGCGTACGACATCCAGGGCGCCAAGGCCGTGCTCGACGCCGACCACGCGGGTCTGGAGGACGTCAAGGAGCGGATCACCGAGTACCTGGCGGTGCGCAAGCGCCGCGCCGACCGGGGCCTCGGCGTCGTCGGCGGCCGCCGCGGCGGCGCGGTGCTCGCGCTGGTGGGCCCGCCCGGCGTCGGCAAGACCAGCCTGGGCGAGAGCGTCGCCCGCGCGATGGGGCGGAAGTTCGTCCGGGTCGCGCTCGGCGGCGTCCGCGACGAGGCGGAGATCCGCGGCCACCGGCGCACCTACGTGGGCGCGCTGCCCGGCCGGGTCGTCCGGGCCATCAAGGAGGCGGGTTCGATGAACCCCGTCGTCCTCCTGGACGAGATCGACAAGGTGGGCTCCGACTTCCGCGGCGACCCGGCCGCGGCCCTGCTGGAGGTCCTGGACCCGGCGCAGAACCACACCTTCCGCGACCACTACCTGGAGGTCGAACTCGACCTGAGCGACGTGGTCTTCCTCGCCACCGCCAACGTCCTGGAGGCCATCCCGGAGGCGCTCCTGGACCGGATGGAACTGGTCCGGCTGGACGGCTACACCGAGGACGAGAAGGTCACCATCGCCCGTGACCACCTGCTGCCCCGCCAACTGGAGCGGGCCGGTCTGGAGCCGGGCGAGGTCACGGTGACCGACGAGGCGCTGCGCAAGCTGGCGGGCGAGTACACCCGCGAGGCGGGTGTACGGACCCTGGAGCGGTCCATCGCCCGGCTGCTGCGCAAGGTGGCGGCCCAGCACGAGCTCGGCGAGCGCGAACTGCCCTTCACCATCGGCGTGGAGGAACTGCGTCCGCTGATCGGCCGACCGCACCACACCCCCGAGTCCGCCCAGGACCCGGCCGAGCGCCGCACCGCCGTCCCCGGCGTGGCGACCGGGCTCGCGGTCACGGGCGCGGGCGGTGACGTGCTGTTCGTGGAGGCGTCGCTGGCCGACCCGGAGACGGGCGGCGCGGGGCTGAACCTCACCGGTCAGCTCGGCGACGTCATGAAGGAGTCCGCCCAGATCGCGCTCTCCTTCCTGCGCTCGCACGGCGCGGAGCTGGAGCTGCCGGTCGGCGACCTGAAGGAGCGCGGCATCCACCTCCACGTCCCGGCGGGCGCGGTGCCCAAGGACGGCCCGAGCGCGGGCATCACCATGACCACCGCGCTGGCCTCGCTGCTCTCCGGCCGCCAGGTGCGCCCGGACGTGGCGATGACCGGCGAGGTGTCCCTGACCGGGCGGGTGCTGCCCATCGGCGGCGTCAAGCAGAAGCTGCTGGCGGCGCACCGGGCCGGGGTGACCACCGTGATCATCCCCAAGCGCAATGAGCCCGACCTGGACGACGTCCCCGCCGAGGTTCTGGACAGGCTCGAGGTCCACCCGGTCTCCGACGTCCGCCGGGTGCTGGAGCTGGCCCTCGAGCCCGCCCGGGCGGCGACCCCCGAGGTTCCGGTAGCGGCGTGACGGACGCTGCCGGGAGCGCAGTGGCCCGGGGCCCCGTGTCGAACGGGGTTCCGGGCCACGCGTGACCTGTCGGCCGTGCGTATCGTTGGACTGACCGGCCGCAGGTTCTGTGCCTGCGGCGTGGAGGAGCGGCACGATGACCGTCATGGCGATTGACAGGATCGAGATGGCCGACAGCGACGAATTCAGCCTGGACGAGATGTTCGACTGGCTGGAGCGGAGTCATGTCCCCGAGGGCTACAAGGTCGAGGTCGTCGAGGGGGCCGTTTTCATGTCGCCGCAGAGGGACGTTCACTGGTCCATCATCCGCAGGATCGTGCGAGCTCTCGAAGATCGTTTTGGGATGAACGTGAAGGTGCTCTCGGATGTGCGCATCGATTTTCCCGGGCGCAAGAACGGTTTCGCCCCGGATGTCGTCAAGGTCTCGCAGAACGCGGTGAAGACCGACCAGGGCCGTTGGCGCAGTGAAGACGTCGAGTTCGTCGCCGAGGTGATTTCCAAGGACACGGCGCCGAACGACTACGGCCCGAAGAAGGCGGCCTACGCGGAGGCCGGGGTTCCCGTCTACCTGATCGCGGACCCCTACACCGGCAAATGCCACCTGTTCACCGAGCCCAAGGAGGGCGACTACCTCAGTGAGCTGTCGGTTCACTTCGGCAAGGAAATCGACCTGACCGGCACCGCCGTCGACCTGACGCTCAAGACCGACGAGTTCCCCCGCGACTGATCCACCCCCCCGCTGCCTGGTTCCCACAGGGCCAGGCAGCGAGCCCCGCGCTCCGGCACGCTGAGCCGCATGAAGGTCATCGTGATCGGAGCGACAGGAACCATCGGGCGTGCCGTGGCGGACGCCCTCGAAGGTCGGCATGAGGTCGTACGGGCCTCCCGTACCGGCGCCGCCGGCGCCGTGCGCGTCGACATGGCCGACCCCGCCACCCTCGACCGGCTCTTCGCCACCGTCCAGGACGTCGACGCCGTCGTCTGCTGCGCCGCCTCCGGCGCGCTGACCCCGCTCGGCGGGGACGCCTCGGACGAGGAGTTCACCACCGGTCTGGACGCCAAGCTGCTGGGCCAGGTCGCCCTCGTGCGCCGTGCCCTCCATCACCTGCGCGACGGCGGGTCCATCACCCTCACCAGTGGGGTCTTCGAAAAGCCCACCCCCGGCGGGGCCTTCGGCGCGCTGGTGAACGCGGGGCTCGACGCCTTCGTCCGGGCCGCCGCGATCGAGATGGAGCGCGGGGTGCGGGTGAACGCGATCTGCCCGGGATGGGTGCGGGAAACCCTGGAGAAGCTGGGCATGGACCCCGCCGAGGGAACCCCCGTGGAGACTGTGGCCCAGGCGTATGCGCAGGTCGTCGAGGGGACGGCACAGGGGCAGGTGATCGTGCCCAGCAGCGGCTGACCCGGGACCGGACGGGCAGCTCGTTGACAGCCAGACAGGTCTGTCTGGTAGCTTCGGCAGTGAGACAGACAGACCTGTCTGTCCGTATTGCTCAGTCCCTGTCGGAGGAATTCCGTGCGCACCCTGCTCGTCCTCGCCCACCCGGATCTCGCCGCATCCCGGGTCAACGCCGCGCTCGCCGAGGCGGCCCGGCCGGTGGAGAACGTCACGCTCCACGACCTCTACGCCGCCTGTCCCGATCTGCGGATCGACGTCGAGCGCGAGCAGCGGCTGCTGCTGGAGCACGACCGGATCGTCCTGCAGTTCCCCTTCTACTGGTACTCGGCGCCGCCGCTGCTGAAGAAGTGGCTGGACGAGGTGTTCCTGCGCGGCTTCGCCTACGGCAGCGGCGGCACCTCGCTGCGCGGCAAGTCGCTGCGGATCGCCACCACGGCGGGTGCGCAGGAGGAGATGTACCGGCCCGACGGGTTCAACCGCTTCACGGTCGTCGAACTGCTGAAGCCCTTCGACGCGGCCGCGAACATCACGGGCATGGCTTACGAGGAGCCGTTCGTCGTCTACGGCACGCACGGGATGGACGACGCGGCGCTCGCCGCGCACCAGGAGCGCTACCGCGCGCTGCTGGCGTCCGCGCTGCCGCACGAGCGTGATCTCGCCATCGCGTAACAGACGGAAGACACTCGCCATCGCGTAACAGACGGAAGACAAGGGCCCGGCCGCGCGTATGCGGCCGGGCCCTTCGCCGTATCCACGCACGGGCCGGTCTACACCCGGGCCGGGCACGCCTCCGCCACCAGCGACCGCGCCGCCTCCCGGGCCGCCTCCGCGAACTCCGGCCTCGGCTCCAGCGCCGCCGCGGCCATCACCCCGTCCACGAGCACGGAGATCTGCACGGCGAGCCGCTCGGGGCCGGCGGCCCCGGCCTCCCGGGCCAGCTCGGTCAGCCAGGCCCGTACGGCGCGCTTGTGCTCGGCCGTCGCGGCGTGGGTCGCGGTGCCCGGCTCGGTCTCGCCCGCGGTCCTGGTGAACGCGCAGCCGCGGAAGCCGTCCCGCTCGGTCGCCGAGTCCAGCGCGTCGAAGAGGCCGATGAGCTGGTCCCGGGGGTCGGCGCCGGCCGCCTCGGCGGCCTTCCGCAGGGCCCCGCGCCAGTGCGCGTCCGATGCGTTCAGATAGGCCAGCACCAGATCGTCCTTGGTGCGGAAGTGGGAGTAGAGCGTCGCCTTCGCCACGCCCGACTCGGCGATGATCCGGTCCACTCCGACCCCGCGCACCCCGTGGGCGTTGAACAGAGCGGTCGCGGTGGACAGGATCCGCTCATGGGCGGAGGGGCGGGCGCTGCTCATGATCAAGCTCCTTGACGCGGACACACGGGGCCGTTGGGATGACCGGGGCCGCGGACCGACCGGGGCCGTGGGACGACCGGCGCCCTCCAGCGTACAGACAGACCTGTCCGTACGCCGGAGGGCGGGACGCGCCGAACACGGTCGGACGCGCCGGGTGTGGGGGGTGACGCGAGGCGGGGCTCAGCCGTTGGCGAGGGCCTGCAGCCGGTCCATGGCGCCGTTGAACTTGTTGTGGTCGCCGACCGTCGGGCCGGAGGAGGTGTACTGCCAGATGGTGTGGAAGCCCCAGCCCGCCGGAAGTTCGCCGACGGACGAGCCGTAGCGCGGAATCCACAGCGGGTTGACACCACCGAAGGCGGCGGAGTTGCCCGTGCAGCTCTTCCACCAGCTCGTCGAGGTGTAGATCACCGGATCGCGGCCGGTGCGCGCCCGGTAGGTGCTGCTGAAGTCCTTGATCCAGTTGACCATCGCGCTTGCGCTCAGCCCGTAGCAGGTCGCGCCGTAGGGGTTGTACTCCATGTCGAGCGCGCCCGGCAGGGTCTTGCCGTCCTTGGACCAGCCGCCGCCGTGGTCGACGAAGTAGTTGGCCTGTGCGGCACCGGTCGAGTTGTTCGGCAGGGCGAAGTGGTACGCGCCACGGATCATGCCGACGTTGTACGAGCCGTTGTACTGCTGGGCGAAGTACGGGTTGACGTAGCTGGTGCCCTCGGTCGCCTTGACGTAGGCGAACCGGACACCGCTGCTCCACAGCGTCGACCAGCTGACATTGCCCTGGTGGCTGCTGACGTCCACGCCCTCGACGGTGGCGAGCAGCCCCGTCGGCGCCTCACCGGTCGTGGATCCGCCCTCGTGCTTGGCTATCTGGGAACCCGCCCAGTCGTCCTCGGGATGGGGGATGGCCTTGTCGCCCTGCCCCTGGGCGGCGAACGCCGAACCGGGCAGGGCGAGGGTCATGGCGAGGAGAGCGGCGAGAATGCCGATCAGCGCACTGAGGGCGCGTCGGGTCGAACCAGGTCTGTGCACGGGCATGGCGTTGCCTCCGAAACCTCGGTGGGGGGAGCTCCGATTGGAATGACCATGTCAGGAGACGCTACGGGCGTAGACGCTACGGGCGTAGATAGACCGACGGAAGGGGGAGAGTGTGATGCCGTTGGTCTAATCCTGCGAAATACTGGTGGAGCTGCGGTAACAGCCGCGCGTGGTAGAAACTTTCACGAAGTGAAAACCCGGAGAGGGCTCTGACGTGCACAACAACGGGGCGTTGCCCCCCGAGCGGGGTGAGGGGGGCACCGTGGGCGGCATTGGTGTGGACCATGCATTCCTGGCTCTTGAGCGCGAATTGGCGGTTTTCCTCCGCAGGGCCCGTGCCGCTTCGGGGGAATTGGCCCGGGAGGTCCACCCGGAGCTCGAATCCGCCGCCTATGGACTGCTGATGCGACTGGAGGACGCCGGTCCGCAGCGCGCCACCGAACTCGCGAGCTTCGTGGGCGTCGGAAAGGCCACGATGAGCCGTCAGCTCCGGGCCCTCGAGGGGCTCGGACTGGTGACGCGGACGCCCGATCCGGCCGACGGCCGGGCCTTCCTGGTGGAGTTGACCGAGGAGGGCCGCAGCCGCTTCCGTGCCGTGCGCGGCGCACGGCGGGCGCGGTATGCCCGCCGCCTCGCCGCGTGGGAGCGCAGCGAGGTCGCCGAACTCGCCAGGCTGCTGCACCGGTTGAACGCGGAGCAGGAGGCCGACGACCGCGGCCAGACGGCGCGCGCGGCGCAGGAGTAGGGCGCTCATACACGTCAGGATCGGCGACCCGCGGGCATCCGGCGACGCGGACGTGGCAACCGCGCTACCCCGCTGGAGGGGCGGCCCTGGGGGACGGCCCCTGGGGGATGGTCCCCGAGGGGGCGGCCCCTGAGGTCAGGGCTCCACGAAGACCACGGCGGCGTCGTCATGGTTCTTGCCCCGGGGGAAGGCCGTACGGTCCGGATCGGCGTGCTCGGCCGCCCGCACCCGGTCGATCAGCGCCTGCGGGCCCTCCTTGCGCAGCAGCGCGAAGCACTCGGTCCAGTCGCCCTCGCCGAACCTCTCCACCCAGCGCGACGCCCCGTCGGTGAGCGCCGCCAGCGCCCGCACCTCGCCGCGCGGGAGCTCCCCGGTGACCGCCTTACGGGAGACGGCGGGGTCGGCGGCGGCGGTGAAGAAGCCGCCCGCCACGTTGCGCAGCGGCGCGAGCCGCCGGCCCTCGGCCCGCAGCCGGTCGATGCGGTCGTCCAGGACCGGGGTCACTCCGTCTTGGATCCGCTCGATGAGCAACACCGAGTCGGACAGCACCAGATACTCGATGCGCTCGGCGTTCCAGCGCGCCGTGACGACGGTTGCCTGTGGCGTCAGGGGGTGAGAAAGGTCACATGTTGAACTATGGGCGGCGGCGGTTCGGGCGATCGCCTCGGAGAGGCACTGTGCCAGGGGCATATCCCGTCGCGAACCGGACAGTTCGAGCAGCGATCCGCCGAGCCGCGCGGTGAACCAGTCCACACTGTGGACGCACCCGTCCCCTCCCTCGGGCGGGGTCACTCCGTCCAGCACCACCAGCGCACCGCCGCTCCCCGAGGCCGGGAGGGCTACCGAGGCGTAGTCCTCGTTGGGACAGTGCTGATCGCCGGGGGCGGTCGCGAGTTCGATGCGCATTCCCTCAGTCTGCCGGACCCCTGTCGATCACCGTGGCGGCGAGGGTCGGACCGGGCGTTGGTCCGTACCAAATCCGTCGCCGGTTTCTCCGCTGCCTGATTGGGGCGGGATTGACACTTCTGGGAAGCTGCGGGTGGGCATCTTGTCAGGACGCCGAGGTCTTTACCAATCCGCGCAAGGTGGCGGGAAGGTATGGCCGCGAGCCAAAGTTGGTGGTCAACTACGCAATACGGTTCACTCGTTCGGGTGGCCGGGCGGGTGATGCATACCCGCCCCAGACCCGTCCTGAAAGGGTCGGAATCCCTACCAGGGGTGGGGAAACACAATTGTTGATCCGTCGTCACCTCTGTCCACGTCAGCGGTCGGGCGAGAATGGATTGTGAGCACCGGTGCGGAAGAAGCGGCTTCGGGGCACCACGCACGATGCGGTCGGCGAGCCACGCCAGGATGAGGCGGCGCCGCGACGGCACACCGCACGTGTCCGTCGTCGGCTCACCACGTCCGTCGCCCTCGTCTCCGTCGCCGTCCTCGGGGCCGGAACTCCCGCCGTCCTGCTCGCCCTCGACGACACCACCGACGCTCAAGCCCTCGTCGACCTCGCGGAGACCAACCGCGGCGCGGTGACCCTCGCCCACGCCCTCGCCGACGAGCGCGACGCCATGACCCGCTACGTCGCCGACGGCCGCACCTCCGCCTCCGGCCGCGGGGTCTCCGAGGAGATGCGCGCCCGGGTCGACCGCCGGGTCCGGGAGGCGCGCGGGGAGGTCCCGGCCTCCGTCCGGCGGCGCCTCGACGCCCTCCCCGAGCTGCGGCAGGAGGCGCTGACCGGCAAGGGCTCGGCCATCGACGTCTTCACCGCCTACACCCGCACCGTCCAGGCGCTGAACGGGATCACCGACACTCTCGCCCGCCGGCTCCCGGCCGACGCCGAGTCCGGCGGCACCGCCGCGCTGGCCCCGCTCGGCCGCGCGGTGGAGGAGGCGTCCGCCACCCGCGGACTGCTGCTGGCCGCGCTGGACGCGGGCGGCGGCCAGCCCACGCTGGTCTCGGCCGCCCAGCGGACCAACCTCCGCGAGCAGTCGGCGCTCGACGACTTCGAGCAGCTCGCCCCGGCCGCCATGCGCGAGGCATACCAGCGCACCGTCAACGGCGCCGAGGTCGGCTCCGCCGAGCGCTACCTCGCCCGGCTCACCGACCAGAGCCGCCTCGCGGGCAATGACTTCTTCCTCCAGAAGGACCGCGTCGAGGCCGCCCTGAACGCCCGGATCGACCAGATGCGCGGCGCCCAGTCCTCGCTGGCCTCCGCCGAGGCGGCCCAGCTCGCCCGGGTGCGGGACGACGAGGTCACCGACCTGGAGCTGCGCATCGGCATCGTCGGCGCCGCCCTGCTGGTCGCCCTCGGCGCCGGAGTGCACAGCGCCCGCTCGATGACCCGGCCGCTGGCCGCGCTGCGGCTCGGCGCCCGGCGGGTCGCGGCCGATCCGGCGGCCGAGGAGCCGGTGGCGTTCAAGGGCCGCGACGACGAGTTCGCGGACGCCGTACGGGCCGTCAACGAACTGCACGCCAAGGCCACGCGGACGTACGAGCGGGTCGCCGAGCTCGAGCGCGAGCGCACCCGGCTCGTCGGGGAGCGGCAGCGGCTGGCCGATGAGCGGGACGGGCTGCGCGCCGAGCGGGACGCGGTCGCCACCCGGCTGGAGGGGCTGCGGGCCCGGGTCCACGGCAGCTTCGTCAGCCTCGCGCTGCGCTCGCTGGGCCTGATCGAGCGCCAGCTCGCCATCATCGAGTCCCTGGAGGAGCGGGAGCAGGACCCCGACCGCCTCGAGACGCTCTTCCAGCTCGACCACCTGGCCACCGGGATGCGCCGCTACGGCGAGAACCTCCTGGTGATCGCGGGCTCCGAGCAGAAGGCCACCCATCCGGGGCCGGTGCCGCTGCTGGATGTGCTGCGCGCCTCGATCAGCGAGGTCGAGCGGTACGACCGGGTGCAGATCCAGGCGCTGCCGCCGCATGCCCAGGTCGCCGGGTTCGCCGCGGACAGCGTCAGCCACCTGGTCGCCGAGCTCCTGGAGAACGCGACATCGTTTTCTCCGCCGGACGCGGCGGTCCAGATCTCCGGCTGGCTGCTGGAGACCGGCGAGGTCATGCTCTCCGTCCAGGACGAGGGCATCGGCATGACGCCCGAGCGCTTCGTCGAGCTGAACAACCGGCTCGCCGACCCCGTGCCCGAGTACTGCCAGGGCCCCCAGCCGGAGGACCCGCTGGGCCTCGGGCTGTATGTGGTGACCCGGCTCGCCGCGCGCCACGGCATCCGGGTGCAGCTGCGTGAGCAGCAGCCGGGCGGGGTGGCGGCCGTGGTCGTCCTCCCGACGAAGATCCTCCCCTCCGGTCCGCCCGGCGCCGGGCTGCCGCCCGCCCCGCCGGTGGGCGTGGGCGCGACGTTCGGCGCCACCGGACCGTCGTCCTTCCCGGGCTTCCCCGGCTCGGAGGCGGAGGCGAACTCCAACGCGCTGCCGGGGCAGTCCCGTTCGGTCGCGCGGGACGAGGGCCCCCAGGACCTTCGGGACCGGCTTTCCCAGGACCAGGAGGGTGTGCCGAGCGCCGCGGCGGGAGCCGCTGCCGAGCCGGTCGCGCCGCAAGCGGAGCCCGCGGCCCCGGCGCCCCGGGCCGCCGACACCGCGGCCGCGTCCTCGACGGCGCGGGAGTCCGGGCCCGGTCCGGTGCCCGTGCCCGGTGAGCCCGGGCCCGGCCCGGAGCCCGCGTTCGGGCCGCGGTCCGCGCTCGACCCGGACCCCGCGGCCGCCGACGCCGCCGCCGAACCGGAGCCGAGCGCCCCCTGGGCCGTTCCCGGTGAGCGGTGGGGGCGGACCACGGACACCGGCCGCGACTACCCCGTGGAGCCCACGCCGCCGCGCGGCCATCCGGCCCCGGAAAGCGCCGGTGCGCTGCCCGCCCTGCCCAAGCGCGTCCCCAAGGTGGCGCAGGCCGACGGGCGGGACGGCACACGGTCCGGCGCTGACGACCAGGCACCGGCACCCCAGCCCGAGGAGCCGGAGGTCCCGGCCGTCGAGCAGACGATGGAGCTGACGCTCCGACGCCTGCGCGAGAGCCATGGGGATCCCGAGGACCGCGGTGGCCGCTCGAACCGTACGGATCCCGCCGACCGCGAGAGCCGCGAGGACGGTGAGGGTCGCGACGTACGAGAGGACCCCGCGGACCGCCCGGACGCGGACGGCCGCGACGACCGCGCGGACCCCGACGACCACGCGGACCGCGAGTGGTACATCGGCGGCCACGGCATACGCCCGGTCGGCGCGGACGCCTGGGGCCCGGCCAACGGCGGCCCGGCGTGGCCCGGCGGCCCGGCGGCCGGCGGCGGCCCGGAAGGCAACGCCCCGGCGTCGTACGACGGCCCGGAAGGCAGCGTCCCGCCGTCGCTCGGCGGCGGGACGGCGGAGGGTGGTGAGCGGGCAGGCGGCGGTGAGCCGTCCGCCGATCCGTACGCCATCGGCCCCGACCAGCACGCCCGCCCGGACGACGAGGTGGCGCGCACCGACAAGGGGCTTCCCAAGCGCCGACCGCGGAACGTGGCGCTCCGGGAGCCCGACGCACGGGAGCGGACCGGCTCGGTGAACGCGGAGGAACTGCGGCGCCGGCTCGGTGGCTTCCAGCGCGGGGCCCGCGAGGGCCACCGGGACGCCGCCGCCGAGATCGCCGCCCACGGCGAGCCCGCGCGGCGGCACGGGGGACCAGCAGGGCAAACGGGGGCGCAGAACGAGGGTGGCACGGTTGAGGAGGCACGCGGGTGAATGCGCCCAGTAGTACCTACGGGTTGAGTCGCGAGGCCCGTAATCTGCACTGGTTGCTGGCGAACCTGGTCGAGGAGGTGCCGGGCGTCCGCTCGGTCGTGGTCGTCTCGACCGACGGGCTGATGCTGCTCTCCTCCGACACACGGCACCACGCCGCGGCCGCGTCGGCCGATCCGTCGGCGCAGGACGGCCCCAAGGGCTCCAGCGCGGATCTCGCGACGATCGTCTCGGGGCTCGGCAGCCTCACGCTCGGCGCGGCGAAGCTGATGGAAGCCGGCGGCGTCAAGCAGACGATGGTGGCGATGGACGAGGGCAGTCTGTTCGTCATGTCCATCAGCGACGGTTCGCTGCTGGGGGTGCACGCCACCCCCGACTGTGACATGACCGTCGTCGCCTACCACATGGCGCTGTTCGTGGGCCGGGCCGGGCATGTGCTCACCCCCGAACTCCGCAATGAACTACGCAGGTCGCTGGAGCACGCGCAGTGACGGCCGCCGGGTCCGGCCGACCCGCCCGTAAACCCGCTCGCGTACGTCCGTACTCACTCACCGGTGGCCGCACCCGCTCCGGCCATGTGCTGCTGGTGGAGACCTTCGTTGCGGCGCTGGAGTCTCCGGACGGACGGCTCGACCCGGCCCCCAGCGGGTTGAACGCCCGGATGCTGCCGGAGATCCGGGCGATCATCGAACTGTGCGGCAGGATGCGCTCCGTCGCGGAGGTCTCCGCGATGCTCAAGATCCCACTCGGTGTGGTGCGCGTCCTGCTCAGTGACCTGGCCGACCAGGGAAAGATCCGCGTCTACGGCACCGGGCGGGGCCCCGGCCAGCCGGACCGCGCGTTGCTCGAAAGGGTGCTCAGTGGACTTCGCAGGCTCTGAGACGATCACGGCGACCCCGCCGGCGACGTCGGAGATACCCGGGGCCGGGATACCCGGGGCCGAGGAGGTGCTCCAGAGGTGGCAGACGGACCGCTCCCGCGCGCCGATCGCCACCAAGATCGTGATAGCGGGAGGCTTCGGCGTCGGCAAGACGACCTTCGTCGGCGCGGTTTCGGAGATCACTCCGCTGCAGACCGAAGCGCTGATGACACAGGCCAGCGAGAGTGTGGACGACCTCGAGGCGACGCCCGAGAAGCTGACCACCACCGTCGCGATGGACTTCGGCCGGATCACGCTGGAGAACGATCTGGTCCTGTACCTCTTCGGCACCCCCGGCCAGCAGCGCTTCTGGTTCATGTGGGACGACCTGATGCGCGGGGCCATCGGCGCGGTGGTGATGGTCGACACCCGGCGCCTGGACGAGAGCTTCCCGGCGCTGGACTACTTCGAGAGCCTCGGACTGCCGTATGTGGTGGCGGTCAACCACTTCGAGGGGACTCCGCTCTACCAGGCCGAGGACGTACGGGACGCGCTCTCCGTGGCGTCCTCCGTCCCCGTGGTGATGATGGACGCCCGGCGCCGGATCGCGGTCGTGGACGCGCTGCTGGCGCTGGTGAGGCACGCCGTTGACGTGTCACCCGAGTGACGTAACCTCTGCTCCGCCCGTGGGATGGAATGCTCCGTTCCTCTTTTCGGCCCGAGCCTGAGGGAGAGTCGACAGCCATGCGGAAGATACTCATCGTGGGTGCCGGTCAGTCCGGCCTCCAACTCGCTCTCGGCCTCCAGTCCCAGGGCTACGAGCTCACGCTGATGTCCAACCGGACGGCCGATGAGATCCGCGGCGGGCGGGTGATGTCCACCCAGTGCATGTTCCGCACCGCGCTGGGCCACGAGCGCGATCTGGCGCTCAACTTCTGGGAGGAGCGGGCGCCGCGGGTCGAGGGCCTCGGGATCTCGGTCGCCGGGCCGCCGACGCCCGGGGGCCATCCACGGGTCATCGACTGGATCGGCCGGCTCGACGGCCACGCCCAGTCCGTCGACCAGCGGATCAAGATGGCCGGCTGGATGGAGACGTTCGAGCAGCGCGGCGGCCAGGTGGTCATCCACGGCGCCGCCGTCTCCGACCTGGACGTCCTCGTCAGGAAGTACGACCTGGTGCTGGTGGCCGCGGGCAAGGGCGAACTGGTCTCGCTCTTCGGCCGGGACGCCGCCCGCTCCCCGTACGACACCCCGCGGCGCGCCCTCGCGGTCGCCTATGTGCACGGCCTCGGCCCGCGCCCCGAGCACCCCGACGTCGAGGCGGTGCGCTGCAATCTCGTGCCCGGCGTCGGCGAACTCTTCGTGATGCCCGCGCTCACCACCACCGGCCGCGCCGACATCCTCTTCTGGGAGGCCGTCCCGGGCGGTCCGGCCGACGCGTTCCAGGGCATCACCGATCCCTCGGAGCACCTGGAGCGCGTCCTGGAGCTGATGGAACACTTCACGCCCTGGGAGTACGCGCGCGCCACCAAGGTCGAGCTGACGGACGCGGGCTCCACGCTGTCCGGGCGGTACGCGCCGACCGTACGCCACCCGGTCGGGCGGCTGCCGGGCGGCGGGCTGGTCCTGGGCGTCGCCGATGTCGTGGTGGCCAACGACCCGATCACCGGCCAGGGCTCCAACTCCGCGGCCAAGTGCGCGGCGGCCTATCTGGAGAGCATCCTCGAGCGCGGCGACCGGCCGTTCGACGAGGAGTGGATGCGGGCGACCTTCGACCGCTACTGGGAGAGCGCGCGGCACGTCACCAAGTGGACCAACGCGATGCTCGCCCCGCCGCCGGAGCACATCGTGGACCTCCTCGGCGCGGGGTCCGCCTTCCCCGCGGTCGCCCACCGCATCGCCAACGGCTTCGACGACCCCTCCGACTTCGAGAACTTCTTCTACGAGCCGGAGAAGGCGGCCGCCTATCTGGAGGAGGTCAGGGAAGAGGCCGAGGCCGCTGAAGCTGAGGCCGAGACCTCCGGAGCCGACGCCGAAGTCGACGATGTGGCCGGGGCCGGCGAAGAGGTCGAGGCGGTCGACGAGGCCGAGGCCGTCCGGTCCTTCCGCTGACACCGGCCGTCGCCGGAGCCGTCACCGCTTCCTGGCCACCGTGACCGGACCCGGGCGCACCACGCCGTGCAGCGGATTGGAGGCGAGCGGGGAGAGCTTCACCCGCTGGCCGGGGCGCGGCGCCTGGACCACCTGGCCGTTGCCCGCGTACATCGCCACATGGCTCGCCCCCTTGTAGTAGATCACCAGATCGCCGGGGCGCAACTGGCTGAGCGGCACCCGTGGCAGTTGGCGCCACTGCTCCTGGCTGGTGCGCGGGATGGTCCGCCCGGCATACGCCCAGGCGGAGGAGGTCAGCCCCGAGCAGTCGAAGGAGTTCGGCCCCTCGGCGCCCCAGACGTACGGCTTGCCGATCTGGCTCAGGGCGTAGGCGAGCGCCCGCCGTCCGGCCTCCGCGGACGCCATTCCGGGGCGGCGGCCGGGGGACTGGTCCGGGCGGGGCGCGGTGACGGTGGCCATGGGGGAGGGGGCGCCCGCCGCCGGGGTGTCCCGGCCGCTTCCGGGGGCCGGGGCGGCGCCGGTGCCCGTGCCGCCGTTCGTGGTGGCGGGTGGACCCGCGGCGCCGTTCGCGGAGCCGAGCGCCCCGGAGGCGAGCAGTTTGCGCTGGGCCTTCGCGGTCTCCTGGCGTTCGCGCTGGGCCACCTGGGCGATCTGGCGGGTGCTGAGCGCGGCCAGCAGCTTCTCGATGGAGCGGAGCTTCTTCTTCACCTTGTCCCGCTGTTTCTTCCGCTTCGCCGCCAGGGAGAGCTGTTTGTCCAGCGCGGTCCGCGCCCGGGTGGCGATGGTGTCGGCGCGCCGCTCGCCCTTGGTCAGCCGCTGGATCAGGGCGGCCTCGCGGCCGGCCGCCCGGTCCAGCTCCCTCGCCTCGTCGGCGGCGTTCTCCGGATGCGGGGTGAGCAGGGTCAGCAGAAAACTGTAGGAGGAGAGCGCGCTGTGCCCCTGGTACTGGCGGCGGGCCAGCCGTCCCGCGTCGTCGTGGCTGTCGGCGAGCTCCGTACGGGCGTGGACGAGCCGGGCCGTGAGCTCCCTGGCCCTGGTGCGCTGCTTGTGCAGCTTCTCCTCGGTCGCGTTGTACGCCTCCGTCGCCTCCTCGGCCTTCCGGTACAGCGTCTTGAGCTGCGTCAGCAGCTCGGACACGGACCGGTCGGCGGGGCGGGCGGGGGCGGCCGACGCCTTGGCCGCCGGAACGGCGGGCACCAGCGCGGCGGCCGCGGTGATCGCCGCCGCGCAGACCGAGCCCACGATCCGTCCTGACACGTGATCACCTCCGGCTCCGAGACGCCTCTGTTCGGCGTCCAGCTCAGCAGGGATCGTGGCATGACGTTCGTATCTTCAGGAGAATTGTGGGCGAGTCGGGCGAATACGGTCACCCGTCCGGCGGGCCGTCCGCTCGGCCCGTCGGTCAGTTCGGCTTGGACCACGGCCACTTCGGCCCGCCACCCGGTTTCCCCTCCGGGTCGTACTCATAGGCCCAGCCCCGGACCAGGCCCAGCCGCTTGGAGGTGGCGGCGGGAACCCTGCGGTAGACATACACCGTCGGCGGTCCGCCCGCCTCGTCCTCGACCGGCACCTCGTAGGTCTTCGGCGGCTGGCCCGTGAGGCCGACCAGCACCGGCAGCACCCGGCCGTCCAGCGGCCCGCCCACGAAGGGCGTCTCCTCGCTTCTCACGGCACGACCGTACGTCTCACGACGACCGTGCGTCTCACCGCGGCCGTTGGTCTCGCCACGACCGTACGTCTCACCGGCCGCGCTCGTCACAGCAGATGCGAGGCATCGCCCATGGCGGGTACCACGCGGCGCGCCAGCCGCCCGACCGGTCCCTCGGCGGGCTCCATCCTGACCGCTGCCTTCATCACCCGGGCCGTCTGCGGATCGGTGGCCGCGGTGGCGGTCAGCATCGCCACGAACTGGTCCACCAGCCAGTCGCGCAGCTCCTCCAGCGACGGCCGCTTCTCCTCGTCCAGCCAGATCAACGAGGCCGCCTCGACGGCCGTGATCCAGGTGCGCACCATCATCCGCAGCCGCGCACCGGGCTCTTTGACCGCCAGATGGAGCAGGATCTCCTCGGCCGCCGCCCGCCGCACCTCGTCCACGATCGCGTTCGTCCGCGAGGTCTCGGCCACGCTGCCGCTCTGCAACAGTGCGCTGAACCCCGCGTCGTGCTCGTCCACGAAGGCCAGATAGCGGTCCAGTACCCGGCCCAGCCGGGCGCTGAGCGGACCGCTCCTGGGCTCCTCGAAGCACCGTTCCAGCTCATCGGCGGCGCTGCGCAGCGCCGCCTCGTACAACTGCTGCTTACCGCCCGGGAAGTAGCGGTAGACCAGCGGACGGGAGGCCCCGGCGGCCGAGGCCACATCGTCCAGCGACACGTCCTCGGGCGCGCGGTGGGCGAAGAGGCCGAGCGCGGCGGTGAGGAGTTCGGCGCGCCGCGCCTCGACGCTCAGCCTGCGGTAGCTGCCCCGGCGCGCGGCCGGCGGGCTCGCGGCGGCACTCGCCTCCGCCGGGGGTGTCGCCTCCGGGGGTGCCGGAGCGGTGCCGCTGCCTGTCGTCATGCCTGGCAGCGTAACCGTCCATCGTTACGAAGCGGATGCCCCCTTCGGCCCGACCCGAAGGGGCCCCCGGGCCCGGCCCGAACGCGCCCTTGGGTCCGGCGGCCCAATGCCCCTTGGCCCGGCGGCCGATGCCACGCAGCGTCGATATGCGGCTCCGCCGCGTGGCAGGGCTTCGGCCCCTGGGTCCGGGGTCTGGGGCGGAGCCCCAGTTTCGGGAAGGGGCGGGGAGGGGAACAGCCCGCCGCAGGCGCCACACCCCGCCCGACACCCCCTACGCCAGCAGCCCCGAGCTCTTCCACAGTCGGCGCCCAACGCCCCGCATCACCCCGACGTCGTCGAGGAATTCGGTGAGCTTGCGGGCGCCGTTGCGCATCACCTCGCGCCGATGGGCGCTGGCCCGCACTTGAGCGACGGCCGCGCGGCGGTCGAGTCCCACGTCGGTGTAGACCTTGGGGTTGATGAACGCCTGCGAGAAGATCCGGGAGAACTCCCCCGAACCGATCCGGGTCAGCTCCGCCTCCCAGCGCGGCGCCCGCAGCATCTGGCGGCGCAGCTCCTCGCGCGCGTACCGCACATGGCGGGCCTCCTCGACCACATGGATCCGGGTCACCCCGCGAATCAGCGGCTGAACGCGCTCGTCGGGGAAGGTCAGCCGCTGCATCCAGTCCAGGATCTCCTCGCCGAGGAGGGTCGCGGTGAACGAACCGGGCGTGGTGGAGAACGTCTTGAAGAACCGGCCCAGGTTGTGGTGGAGCGGGGCGACCGGATACGCCGGGGTGCCGCCCTTGGTGATCAGCCGCGCGAACATCTTGGAGTGGCGGCACTCATCGGCGATCTCGGTGAGCGCGTACCGCACATGGGCGCTGGTCGCGGGCTTGTCGTAGATGTGCCGAGTGAGCAGCTGGATCAGGATGATCTCGAACCATATGCCCAGGGAGGCGAGGGCCGCCGCCTCGTGCTGGGACAGCAGCAGCCGCTGCTCCTCCGACATCCGGTGCCACATGGGCGTGTCGTAGAGCGACACCAGCTCCGGCGGCCAGAACCATTTGCCGGACTCGAACGGCGCGTCCCAGTCCAGTTCGGTGTCGGGGTCGAAGGAGTGCTTGGCGGAGGACTGGAGCAGCCGCTCCGCGACCCGTTCGCGGTCCTTGATCAGCCCGAGCGCGTCCCGGAGCGCGGGTGGTTCGGTCGTGGTGGACATCGTCGAGGGCACCTCACTGATGGCTCGGACAGACGCCGGTGGGAACGGTTACCGGCGGATACCTCTTATGAGACTCCGTGTCAGCAAGCCCGTCAATCCCTTGAGGAGGTCTTATTGACCGCTCTGTAACGCGCGTGTGAGCCTGCCGAGTACGCATCCGTTCACGGGGGAGCGAGGCGAAGGAGGCGTCGGTGGCGACGCAAGAGCTCTACGCGATGGATCCCGGAGACCCCCTGTGGCAGGTGCCCGCCGGCGGCGCCGCCCGCTTCAGCTGGGAGTACGACGACCACCGGGCCCGGCTGCTCGCCCTCTACCAGAAGGGCAAGGACAAGCAGTGGGACGCGGTCAAGCGGATCGACTGGGGCCTGGACGTGGACCCGTACGATCCGCTGGGCACCCCCGATGAGTCGCTCGCCCTCTACGGCACCCGCCACTGGGACCGGATGACCGACCGGGACAAGGGCGAGCTGCGCCATCACGTCGCCGCCTGGCAGTTCAGCCAGTTCCTCCACGGCGAACAGGGCGCGATGGTGTGCGCGGCCCGGATCGTGGAGTCCGCGCCCGACCTCGACGCCAAGTTCTACTCCGCCACGCAGACCATGGACGAGGCGCGCCACGCCGAGCTCTACGGCCGCTTCCTGCACGACAAGCTCGGCACGGTTTACCCCATCAACACCGATCTGCGGACCCTCCTCGGCGACACCCTCCGCGACTCCCGCTGGGACATGGCCTACCTGGGCATGCAGGTGCTCATCGAGGGCCTGGCGCTCGCCGCGTTCGGCCTCATCCGCGACACCACCGACAAGCCGCTGCCCCGGCAGATCCTCGCCTACGTCATGCAGGACGAGGCCCGCCACGTGGCCTTCGGCCGGATGGCGCTGCGCGACTACTACCGTCAGTTGAGCGACGCGGAGCTGCGCGAGCGCGAGGAATTCGTCATCGAGGGCTGCTACTTGATGCGCGACCGGCTGCGCGGGGTGGAGGCCCTGGAGAACTTCGGCATCCCGAAGGCCGAGGCCGAGGAGTACTGCGAGCAGTCGCAGTTCCTGCACATGTTCCGCAAGCTGCTCTTCAGCCGGATCGTGCCGTGTGTGAAGGACATCGGGCTGTGGGGCGAGCGGCTCCAGCGGGCGTATGTCGACATGGGCGTGCTGGAGCTGGGTGACAGCAACCTCGACCTGCTGATGAACCAGGACGAGGAGCTGGCCGAGCGGCTGGACCAGCAGCGCTTCGCGGCGGAGGAGGCGGCACGCACGGGCGAGGTCGAGGAGGCGATCGCGGAGGGGGCGGCGGCCGAGGCGTGAGGACGCGGGGGCACGGAGGACACAGGGGACGCAGGGGTCATGGAGGGTATAGAGGGCGCAGGGGGCACAGAGAACACAGAGGGCACAGGCAAATCACAGGTGACACCCCCTCAACCTCGCCTCCACGCACCGATCTTGGTAGATTCATGATCACCACCAGCGGAGAAGGCCGAGGTCATTGGGGTGACCTCGGTCCGGTGGCGTTCATATGCGTTCATATGAAGGAACGGCCGAAGGGTGCTCTCCACGGCGGTGGGGGGCACGCCTTTGTTCCGGCGTTCCGGAGGATGATGGTGGGGTGCGGATTCGAACGAGCACCAGTGAAGAACTCCCCGTCCTCCAGGACATAGAGCGCGCCGCCGGACTCTGCTTCCGGGACATCGGGATGGACGAAGTCGCCGATGACGAGCCCCTGAGTCTGGAAGAGCTGAGCCGCTACCAGCGGGCCGGACGGGCCTGGGTCGCGGTGGACGACGCCGACCGGGCGATGGCGTACCTGATCACCGACCCCGTCGACGGAAACATCCACATCGAGCAGATCTCGGTCCACCCCGACAGCGCCCGCCGTGGCGTGGGACGGGCCCTGATCGACCACATCGCGGCGCGCGCCGCGGGCGACGGCGTCCCGGCGCTCACCCTGACCACCTTCGTCGACGTGGCCTGGAACGCCCCGTACTACGCCGCGCGGTGCGGCTTCCGGACCCTGACCGAGGCCGAGCTGACCCCCGGCCTGCGCGAGATCCGGCTCAGCGAGGCCGGTCATGGGCTGGACCGCTGGCCACGGGTGTGCATGCGCAGGGATGTGGGCTAGCAGGTGTCCGACGGACCGTGACGCCTGCGGCGGGTTGCTCCCCTCCCCGCCCCCTTCCCGCGGCATCGCCATGCGGCTCCGCCGCGTGGCGGGGCTCCGCCCCGGACCCCGGGGTCCAGGGCGGAGCCCCTGGTAACGGGAAGGGGCGGGGAGGGGAAAGCATCGGCATGCGGCGGCGCCGCACGGTCCGCCGGGCACCCCGTAGCCGAGGCTCGCCGACATGGCGCGGGCCGGGGCGCCCGGCACGGGGAGGACTCCGGCGCCCGGCACGGGGAGGGCCCCGGCGCCCGGCCGGGGGGGGCGGACACCAGCGCCCGGCGCGGGGCGGACACCAGCGCCCGGCCGGGGGCGGACATCGAGGCGGCGCGGGCCGCCGTCTACGTGCACAGCTCCTCCACCGCCCGCCCGAACGCCCGTATCCGCGCGGTCTCGTCCGCCCGCCGCCACACCAGGCCCAGCACCGAGTCCGGCACCCCCTCAACCGGTACGAAGGTGATGTCCCGGCGGCGGTGGTACTCCGCGGTCGGGGCGCACAGCAGCATCCCGCCCCGGCCCGCCGCGACCGCCGCCAGCCCCTCCTGGAGCGTGTGCACCAGCGGCCCGCGCGGAATGGGCCGCCCGTCGGGGGTGGCGGCGGGCGCCATCGCGTCGTGCCAGTAGCGCGGCGCGGGGGCGGACGGGCCGATCAGCGGGCAGTCGGCCAGCGCCTCGGCGTCCACCCGGCCGCGGCCCGCGAACGGATGGCGGGCGGAGACCACCACGGTCTGCGGCTGCTTGGAGAAGACCGGGCCGAGGACGAGGTCGGGCTCGGCCACCGGCAGGCAGACGATCGCGGCGTCCACCTCACCGGCCCGCACCGCGCCGAACGGATCGGCCAGCGGGATCTCCACGGTCGTCGGTTCACAGCCGGGGTGGCGGTCCCGGAAGGCCGCGATGGCCGCCGTCACCCGTTCATCGGCGGCCCCCTGGAACCCGATCCGCAGCACGCCCTCCACCCCGCGCGCCGCCCCGCGGGCGCTCTCGAAGGCCCCGTACAGCGCCTCGTAGGCGGGCCGGAGCTCCGCCAGGAACCGCTCGCCGAGCGGGGTCAGCCGCGCCCGGCGGCTGGTGCGCTCCAGCAGCCGGGCGCCGATCCGGCGCTCCAGGTTCCGCAGCAGCTGGCTCACCCGGCTCTGCGAGACGTACAACCGCTCCGCCGCGCGGCCGAAGTGGAGCTCCTCGCTCAGCACGAGGAAGCACTCCAGCTCGCGGATCTCCAACCCGGCCATGGCCTCCCACCGACACCGATTGATGAGCCTCGCTCATGGAAGGCTGAAAACTTCGGCGTTGTTCCCGCAGGGGTACGGCTGTTCGCTAAAGGCATGTCCAATAGCACGGAACTCACCGCTCCGGCAGGCACATCCGGGTCACCTCCGGTGGTGCGCTCGCCGCTCAGAGCCTGGCTCAGGGCCTGGCTCGCCGTCGTCGCCGTCGCGGTCGGCACCTTCGCGGTGGTCACCACCGAGATGCTGCCGGTCGGCCTGCTCACCTCGATCGGCTCCGCGCTCCGGGTCTCGGACGGTACGGCGGGGCTGGCCATGACCGTGCCCGGTCTGGTCGCCGCGCTCGCCGCCCCGCTGCTCACCGTCACCGTCGGCCGCTACGACCGGCGGCTGGTGCTGTGCGGACTGATGGTGCTGCTGGCCGCCGCCAATCTGCTGTCCGCGCTCGCGCCCGGCTTCGCCGTCCTGCTGTTCGCCCGGGTGCTGGTCGGGGTGAGCATCGGCGGGGTGTGGTCGATCGCGGGCGGGCTCGCGGTGCGGCTGGTGCCCGAGCGCTCCGCGGGCCACGCCACCACGCTGATCTTCAGCGGTATCGCGGTGGCCTCGGTGCTCGGGGTGCCGATCGGAACGCTCATCGGGGATCTGGTCCACTGGCGGGTCGCGTTCGCCGTGTTCGCCGCCCTGTCGCTGGCCGTGGCCGCCGCCATGGC
The DNA here is from genome assembly GCF_055597465.1 of Streptomyces yongxingensis. NCBI lineage: Bacteria > Bacillati > Actinomycetota > Actinomycetes > Kitasatosporales > Streptomycetaceae > Streptomyces > Streptomyces yongxingensis. The sequence continues at coordinate 4,133,557 of NZ_CM145717.1, read as the reverse complement.
CGTCACCCTGCCGCCGCTGCCCGCCACCGGTACCGTCCGGCTGCGCGAGGTGCCGGGGCTGTTCCGCAACGTCCGGCTGCGGACCGGCCTCATCACCACCCTGCTGCTGGTCACCGGCCACTTCGGCGCGTACACGTACGTCCGCCCGGTGCTCGAGGAGGTCGCCGGGGTCGGGACGGGCCTGATCAGCACCCTGCTGCTGGCGTACGGCGTGGCGGGCATCGCCGGGAACTTCCTGGCCGGCGCCACCGCCCATCGCGATCCGCACCGCACCCTCGTGGTCATCTTCACCCTGCTGGCGGCGGCCGAGCTGCTGGTCCCGGTCGCCGGTGCCACGACGGCGGGGGCGGCCGTACTGCTGCTGGTGTGGGGGCTGGCGTACGGCGGGGTGTCGGTGACCTGCCAGACCTGGGTGCTGCACGCGGCGCCGGACGCACGGGAGGCGGCGTCGGCACTGTACGTCGGGGTCTTCAACGTGGCGATATCGCTGGGCGCGCTGCTCGGCGGCCGGACGGCGGACGGGATCGCGGTCCCCAGCGTGATGTGGTTCGGGGGCGCGCTGGTGGTCCTCGCCTTGGCGAACGTGGTGCTGTTCGGCAGACGGAGGTGAGAGGGGCCGCGGGGAGTACGGAGGTCACGAGGGCCACGTCAGGCCATGTGGACCCGGCGATCAGGTGAGACCCTGAAACCAGGGGACTCGTCTGCGGGAGTGGGTCCGATGGCAGTGAGCATGCACGTGGTCTGGAGCAAGTGCGAGCCGGGACGCGTCATCTACGAGACGCATTCGATCGAGACGGTCACCGACGGCTCGGGCGTCCACGCGACCGTCGACAGCCACACGTACGAGATCTCCCTCCGCAGCCGTGCCCAGGCGGAGTCCATCGCGGACGAGGAGGGCTACGAGCTGTACCGGAAGGGCGAGGCGTGGGAGAGCCTCCCCGAGGAAGAGGGTCTCTCCGAGGAGGGCCTCCCCGGGAAGGACGAATGAGTAAGGAGCAGCGCCCAGGGCGCTGCTCCTTACGTCATGCTCTGCCGGGGCCCTCGCTCAGGGCCCGGACTCACTCCTCGCCGTCGCCGTGCCCCAGCAGGAAGTCCACATCCCGCCGCTCGGTGCCCGCCGCGCCGCCGACCGTGATCTGTCGGGTCGCCGGGGCGTAGCCGCTGGCCACCACCGTGTAGTGGTCGCCGGTGAGGGCCTCGAAGCCGAAGGACCCGTCCACACCGGTGATGACCTGGCCGACCACGTCCCCGGAGGCGTCCAGCAGCGAGACCCGCGCGTCCCCGAGCGGCCGGCCGCCCCGGTTCCGTACGGTGCCCCGGACCCGGGCCGCGGGCGGCAGCTCGGCCTCCACGCGCACCGGCTCACCGGCGGTGAGCTCCACCTGGGTGGCGTACGGCCGGTGCCCGGCGGCGGCCACGGTCAGCGTGTACGCCCCCGGGGCCAGCTCCGGCAGCGCGAACTCGCCCTTCTCGTCGGCGGTCACCGACCCCGCGACCTCGCCCTCGGGCCCGGTGGCCGTGGCGGTCGCACCGGCCAGCGGCTCCCCGCCGACGGCCCGTACGGACCCGGTCAGCCCGCCCCCGCCGGACAGCCGCAGATCGCAGACGACCGGCAGATCCGAGACCAGCAGCGTGGCGGCCTGCGGCTGATGCCCGGCGGCCGAGCCGATGAGGACGACGCTCGCCGTGTCGGGGGCGGGCAGGTGGTACCGGCCGTCGCGGCCGGTGACCGTACGGCCGAGCTGGCGGCCGCCCGTGTCGATGAGGGTGATGGCGGCGTCGGCGAGCGGGGTGTCGCCGGGGCCGAGAACACGGCCGTGGATCACGCTGCCGGTGAGGGCGGGGAGGTCGTCGACGACCTCGGCGTCTTCGGCGCGTGCGGCGACCGGCTCCGCGACAGCGACGGCAACCGGAACACCGATCGGGGCGGAGTCAGCCACACGACCGGAACCACCAACCGGCGCGGAGTCGGCCACAGGGGCGGAATCAGCCCCCGGAGCCGAAGTGGCAGCGGGAGCCGAAGTGGCCATGGGACCCGAGCCCGCCACCCGCCCGGCCCGCCGCCGCGCGGGCAGGAAGAGGGCGATCAGCAGACCGACGACCGAGGCGGCGCACGCCACCATGAACGAGATCTTGAACCCGTCCTTGCTCGGCAGCGCCACCCCACCGAAGTCGATGGTCTGGTGCGCCAGGATCACGCCCACCACCGCGCTGGAGGTGGACATGCCGATCGACCGCATGAGGGTGTTGAGCCCGTTCGCCGCACCCGTCTCGGCGGCGGGGACGGCGCTGACGATCAGGGTGGGCATCGCCGAGTACGCGATGCCGATACCGACGCCGAGCGCGGTGGACAGCACCACGATCTGCCAGATGTGGTCGATCATGACGAGCCCCGCACCGTACGTCGCGCCGATGACGAGCAGCCCGAGGACCAGCGAGACCTTCGGCCCCCTGGCGGCGTTGATCCGCGCGGACAGCGGGGAGACCAGCATCATCGCGACGCCCATGGGGGCGAAGTAGAGCCCCGCCATGACCATCGACTGACCCAGGCCGTACCCGGTGGCCTTGGGGAGCTGCAGCAACTGCGGAAGGATCAGCGACATCGCGTAGAACGAGAAGCCGACCATGATCGAAGTGAGGTTGGTCAGCAGCACCTGGCGCCGCGCCGTGGTCCGCAGATCGACCAGCGGCTCGGCGGTACGCAGCTCGAAGACGCCCCACAGCAGCAGGATCACGACGGACGCGCCGAACAGCCCGAGCGTGGTGCCGCTCGTCCAGCCCCAGTCACCGCCCTTGGTGATGGGCAGCAACAGACAGACGAGACCGGCCGTCAGCCCGAGCGCGCCGATGGCGTCGAAGCGGCTGGGGGTGCGAACGGAGGACTCCGGGACGACGGCGAGCACCAGGGCGATGGATATCGCGCCCAGGCCCGCGGCCCCGAAGAAGAGCACATGCCAGTTGGTGTGCTGCGCCACGAACGCGGCGGCGGGCAGCCCCAGCGCGCCGCCGATGCCGAGCGACGAGCTCATCAGGGCCATCGCCGAGCCGAGCTTGTGCGGCGGAAGCTCGTCCCGCATGACGCTGATGCCGAGCGGAATGGCCCCCATGGCCCCGCCCTGGATGGCCCGGCCGATCACCATCACCACCAGGTCGGAGGTGACGGCGCAGGTCAGCGAGCCGATGACCATCAGCGCCAGTGCGACCATCAGCATCCGGCGCTTGCCGAACATGTCCCCGAGCCGCCCCATGACGGGCGTGGAGACGGCACCGGCGAGCAGGGTGGCGGTGACCACCCAGGACGCGTTGGAGCTGGTGGTGTGCAGCAGCTGGGGCAGCTCGGTGACCAGCGGAACGACCAGTGTCTGCATCACGGACACGGCGATACCGCAGAACGCGAGCACCGCCACGAAGCCGCCGCCGACCTCCCGCGGGAGCGGCGTGCCGGACGGCGCGGCGCTCAGGGGTTCCGCGACGCGAGGTGGGGCTGACTGGGGCATGCGAATGCCGCCTCCAAAGAAAGTTCAGGAGATTGATGGAAGCATGAGAGATGTGCATCCTACACAGGGTGTGTATCGTGCACACTTCCAATGAGGGGCGCGGGGGAGGCGAGGAGGAATCGTGCTGGATCGTCGGCTGGAGCGACTGGAACGCGAGCTGATGCTGGTGGCCAGGTGCTCGGTCCTGACCCCCCGCGAGCGCAAGGGCCAGGCGACGGACCCCCAGGATCCCACGGCGCAGCCGGACACCGGCACACCTCCCCGCACCGAACCGTGCACTCCCACCCGCCTGGACCGCTCCGGCTACCTGCTCCTCTCCCGCCTGGACGCCGAGGGCGCGATGTCCATCGGCCAGCTTGCCGACGCGTTCCAGCTCGACGTCTCGACCGTCAACCGCCAGACCGGCGCCCTGCTCCGGGCCGGCCTCGTCGAACGCATCCCGGACCCGGAGGGCGGCCTGGCCCGCAAGCTCCGCGTCACCGCGCAGGGGGCCGACCGCATGGCGGCGGAACGGACGTGCAGGCAGACCGACCTGTCCCGGCTCCTGGAGTCGTGGCCTCCCGAGGACGTGGCCCGCTTCGAGGACGTCCTGACCCGCTTCAACCGCGAGGTGGAACGCCAGGAGGGCCGGGCCTGGCCACGGGAGAGGGGCGAGGCGGCAAGCGCTCCGGAATGAGGGCGCCGGGAAGAGCGTTGCCACAAACAGGAACATGATGCCTGTCACACCCACCGAGGAGGCCAGGAAGAGATGTCCACCCACGCTTCCCATCCCAAGACCACCGGCACCAGCGGCGGACACCGCGTGGACGTGGAGCGCGGCGCGCAGCACGTCACGGTCACGATCGACGGCCGCGTCGTCGCCGAGTCGACCCGCCCCCTGCTCGTTCACGAGACCGGTCTTCCGGTCCGCTACTACCTCCCCCCGGAGGACGTGGACCTGACCCTCTTCGAGCCCACCGACACCCACACCACCTGCCCCTTCAAGGGCGAGGCCGCGTACTGGACCTACCGCGGCCCGGCAGGCGAGGGCGCGGAGCCGCGGCCGGACGTGGTGTGGGCGTACCCGCAGCCGATCGAGAAGGTGGCGGAGATCAAGGACCACCTGTCGTTCTACGACGAGGTGGCGAAGATCGACGTGTCAAAGTAAGAGAACACCAGCAGACCGGCAGGCCAACAGACCGGCAGACCGGCAGACCGACCGGCAGGCCGGCAGGCCAACAGACCGACCGGCAGGCCGGCAGGGCGCCCCGCGCACCCTGACATCACCCAGTCAGGGGCCTTCCGAGAACCCCCCGGGGGGAACCCCTGACGCGTGCACATCCACGCGTACTCGTGGCTGGGCGAGAAGGAGCTGTTCGACCGGGAGGCCCTCCGCCGCCCACCCGACCGCCCCCGCCCGCCCGTCACGACGGAGGACGAGGAGCACTACCGCACGCTGCTGGAAATGTTCCGCCACTCGGAGCTGCCCCCACTGGAAACATCCCTCTGGCTCCTGAAGTCCCCCACCCTCATCCGCGCCACCTTCGAAGAACCGAAGGAGGCGGCCGCCTGGCTGGGCCGCGAACTCACCGAACACGCCCCCGGCTTCCTCTCCCATCAGGAAGCCGACACCGCCCGCCTGGCCCGCCTGGTCACCACGGCCACCGCCCGCCTCACCCACGGCACGGACGTCTCCTTCGGCTTCTACCTGGGCCGCACGTCGTTCCTCTCCCTGTCCCTGGTCACATGCACCCCCAACCACTGGACCCGGGACCTCCCCTGCCCCCTCACCTGACCCGCAGAAGCGGACGACCCTCATCCGTCCATATCGACGGTGCGGAGTGCGCCGAGAACGCCGTCCTCCGCTGAATGGAACTCGGGGTAGACCTTTTCAGGATCGGTATGCATGCGGTAGTCCCATACGATCCAGAAAATCCCGAGCGTGATAATGGTGAGAAAGAGATGGATCCCAAAGCTGCGATGCAGGTTCTCGTTCACCTCAAGGGTCACGGGATACTTGATCAACCCCAACTTGGCCCAGATCGTGCCTAGTTGGTCATAGAAATCCTGCTCGGTCAGCTGTACTTCCCACCAAAATCGCATTGTGCGGTAGGTGGCATAGAACCCGTAAATCCCGAGCGTGAGGAATGAAAGCGCGAGGGATGTTCCTGCCTTGATCGGCTTGTGTTCGTCCTCGAAGCGCTCCTTCATGAATCGCCACAGGTCGTTGAGGTCATCGCGGGCCGCTCCGTAGTGTTCGTGCTGCTCGGCGAACTGACGGGTGGCGGTGATGACCGCCGCGGTGTAATGGGCCTGACGGTCCCTGAAGAGATCAGCGCGTTTCAAGCGACGATAGAAGATCACTATCGAGTAGATGCCAAGAGTGACCCACCTGAGCAGAAAGTAGTAGAGAGGCCAGCTGACGAACCTCTGGTCGGTGGCGCGCCGCTGGTGTACATAGCGATCGACCTGACGAACGGCGTGGATCTGTTCCATGCTGGATCCAGTCCTCTCATGCTGGAACAGACGCGGTGTTTGCTTCTCCTTCCATCATCGCTCCGGTCCCGTTCATCCGTAAGCGGTTCTGGGGCCGGGGACGCGGAAGCGCGGCGGGCTCTCGGGCCCCGCTCGAGTCACGCCGACGGCCCCGCCGGACGGGGCGTGTCCGGCGGGGCCGTGGTGCCGGTGCGTGCATCTTCGAGGGGCGGCTCAGCTGAAGTTCACGTCACTGCACAGGAAGTACGTCTGGTCCATGTGTGACGCCTGCCAGATCGTGTAGACGACGTGGCGGCCGGTGTAGCCGGAGGTGCTGACGTCGATCGAGTAGTTCTGGCTGGGGGCGTACTTGCCGGTCGTGGCGACCAGTTGCAGATCGCTCCACTTGAGCGGCTGGGTGGTGGGGTCGTAGCCCTGGCGGGACACGTACACCTTGAAGTAGTCCGCACCGTGGCTGGCCTGGTCGTACAGCTTGACGGTGAACTTGCCGCCGATCTTCGTCGTCTGCCAGGCGCCCGGCTTGTCCAGCGAGTTGTAGCGGCCACCCTCGGTGTGGCCACCGCTGCACAGCTGCCCGTCCGGGATCACCGCCGGGAAGTTGCCGGCGGAGCCGTTGCGGTACAGCCCGTTCCAGTTCCACATGGCGTTCGGGTTGTCCTGCCATGCCTGCCAGCACATGGGGTCCAACTGCGCCATCTCGGGGTTCTGGAAGTCGTCTCCCCAGCGCTGCCAGCAGCCGTAGTTGCGGGACGCGGGGTCGACGACGGACCCATGGGCGCTCGCGGTGGTGGACCACGGGATCAGGCACAGCAGCGCCGTGGCCAGCAGGCCGAGGGTGCGAGATGCCCAACGCAAGGAATTGCCGCGTTCATGACAAATCATTCCGCGATCTTCCTCCATCGTCCTAGGGGGAGTGGGAGAGCGGGTGGGAGCGCTCCCAAAATGGGAGTTTCCCCGAGGGGGGAACCCTCGAAACGTAGAGCCGAGGCGCCCACACACCCGAAAGGGAGTCTCAGACAAGACGCACCAAGCACCGACCCCCAGCAGAGACGACAACTCCGCAAAGCTCAGAAGCGGTTGACCGACCAACCCGCCCATCCACCCACCCGACAGCCCGTCAGTGGCACCCGCCCCCACCCGGGGTAGTCGGCACGGCATGGGCAAGATTCTGGTCGGCACGTGTTCATGGACGGACCGCGCTCTGGTGTCCAGCGGCTGGTACCCACCGGGGCTGCGCGACGCGGAGGGGAGACTGCGGCACTACGCCGCCCAGTTCCCGGTGGTGGAGGTCGACGCCACGTACTACTCCCTGCCCAGCGCCCGCAACAGCACCCTGTGGGCCGAGCGCACCCCGGACGGATTCCGCTTCGACGTCAAGGCGTTCTCCCTCCTCACCGGCCACCCGACGACCCCGAACGCCCTGCCTGTCGATCTGCGCGACGCACTGCCCGGACGAAGGGGCGGACGCCCGAGGCCCCCAGACATCGATCCGGGGTTGCTCGACGAAGTGTGGCGGCGTTTCAGCGGAGCGCTCGAGCCACTGAAGAAGGCAGGACGCCTAGGCACCCTGCTCTTCCAATTCCCGCCCTGGTTCGCCCCGGGCGACCCACAGGCAAAGGCGTTCCTCGCCCAATGCGCCCAGCGCACGCAGGGCTGGCCCGTCGCCGTAGAGTTCCGGCACCCCGCCTGGTGGCAGGACGATGAGCGGGCCAAGACCGAGGCGGCGCTGAGGGACTGGGGCATGTCCGCCGTGGCCGTAGACATGACCCAGAAACTGCCCACCTCCATACCCCCGGTCACCCCGGTCACCTCACCCCGTCTCGCGGTGGCCCGCTTCCACGGCCGCAGCGACGCCTGGGGCACGGGCACCAAGGAGGAGCGCTTTCGCCACACCTACGCCACGGAGGAACTGACGGAGTGGATCCCCCGCCTCCACGAAATGGCCGAACAGGCCGACGAGGTCCACGCCCTGTTCAACAACTGCTGCGCCGACGCGGCAGTCCGCGCCGCGGAGTCAATGCGGCATCTGCTCGGGGCACCCGCGTGGAAGGGGTGACCACGTGGCCGCCATCAGGGTTTGGCCTGACACCCTCTTACGGACAAACCCACCGCTGGCGGCTGCGGTGCGGGCCAGGAGCTGGCCGTATTCCCGGGCCTGCACGCCCCGGTACCAGCATTCGGAAGAGCGGCCCCTGTCGGTGAGATCCATGGAACCGGCGCGATTGCCGTCGAGTGCCTCGCGGAATTTCAGGCTCAGCCAGTGTTCCGCTAGCCCGCGCCCCATCCCCTGGCCGACCAGCGCGTAGCCGCGCGCCACGGCATGCAGTACATGCCACGGCGTCAGAGCGATGGACCGGCCGTGGTCGATGGTCGCCGCCACGGAGTCCATGTGCGCGGTCAGTTCTGTCGTCGACCGGACGTGAACGTTCGTCGAGCGGCTGAATGGTTCAGGCGCCCGGCAGAGTTGGTCGACGACGTTCCACTTGATGGTGCCCCCCCACGGCTCGGCCAGTGCAGCCACAAGACAGTTGCATGGCGGTCGCGAGCCGTGTTGGCCTCATGTGCGTTGGTCGTGTTCAGCCACGCCGTCTGCCGAACGCCCCGCGTGGGCCTCCGACGTAGCCAGAGTTGTAACGTTCCGTGGAGCCGTTCGGCTCTCGTTGCCCGTCGTAGCCACCACGGGCAGCAAAGGGGGGACACCGCACGTGTAAGGAGCAGAAAGTCATGGCACGACCAGAGTCCGGTAAGAGGGTCATGGGCTGGGCCGCCGCAGCCACGTTGCTGGCGGCGGGGCCGCTCATGGCGGCGTGCTCGGGCGGCTCGCACTCCTCTTCCGCCTCGCACAGCAGCAGCCCTTCCCCCTCGGCCGACACATCGAACGACTCCAGCGCCCCGTCGGACGACGGCTCCAGCGCACAGGCAGGCGGACAGTCCACCGTGTCCTCGGCGGTCGGCTCCTGGGTCAGCGCGGTCATCGAGAAGGACGCGAAGCAGGCGTGCCTGCTCTCCACGGCGCCGGGCAGCGGCTCGTCCCCGAAGGCCGCCACCCCCCAGATGTGCGACGCGTCGGCGACGCAGAAGATGGCCCCCGGTTTGAAGTCCATGAGCGAGGCGTTCTCGCCGCAGAACGCCTCTGGCAAGCCGACGGTGAAGGTCGACGCGCCCACTCCCAAGGGCGACGAGGCAGTCGTCCCGACGGCCAAGATCACCGTCGATGGAAAGCCCCTGCGGTCGATCATGCTGTCCCGCTCGCACGGTGTGGACCCGAAGTCCTTCAAGGCCAAGGTGGAAGCCAGCAAGGTCAACGGGAAGTGGTACGTCGGCGACTTCGACATGGACAGCGGTAATCAGACACTCCGGCCTCAAGGGCAGTAGCCGAGGCGCGGCGTGATCTCTCGGCCGTCCGGGAGTGCGTTGGCAAGGCGGCGGCGTCAGCGTCGGCGTCGGCGTCGCGGCGCGCGGCGGGAGTGGATGGGTGGGACGCCGCCGACCACCGGCCGCAGACCGAGGCTGTCGGGGGTGTTCCCGGCGGAGACGTCCAGCGGGAGCGGGAATCCGCTGCGGTCGCGGTTTCAGATCATGTTCTCCCTGGTGAGGCGGCAGGAGCGTCTGTCGCAGCACAGGGCAGCGGCGAGACTGAGGAAGCCCAGGTAGTCGCAGGCGTGGAGCCCGGCCAGTAGAGGCTTCGGCCCCCACTGTCGTGGGTGTTGCCACGTGAGACAGCGACCGCGAGAGGCAGTCCGTTCCGATCGGACGGGACATGCACTCCGGAACCAGGCTTGGCCCGGCAAAGCCCGGCAAACGGGGCTCGGACCTGTGTGTTCGCCCACTCCTTCGCCCGCTGCTTCGCCCACTCCCTCGCCCGCACATGGGCCGAATCGAGGACAGCAACAGCCGCGCGAACTCCCACGACCCGCCCGGAACGATCCATCCCCACCGGCTACTCCCCATGCCCACCCTCACCAGCGACCAACCCGCCATGCAGGACATGGCCTTAGGAGGACAAGTGCAACGACCACCGGAACCGGACGACCTTCGCTCGTACACCCGACGGCGCGTCCTGACCGCTACGGTCGGGGTCGGGGCCGCGGCTGCCCTCGGCGGTTGTCGCGCGTCCGCGTCCTCGCCGTCCTCGTCGGACGGCCTCCAGGTCGACTTCGGCAGGACGGCGTTCTTCCCCCTGGTCAAGTCGAAGATCGGGGTGGGCCGTGCCCTCGACTCCGACAAGATCCTGGACAGCCTGCGGTACCTGGACGAGATCCGTCCGGCGCTCTACGACGGAGAACTCCGCTTTCCGGAAACGGACTGGGACTCGATGGAGCCGTACCCCATCGAGGTCGAGGACGGCCAGGTCGAGGTGCGGCGCAACTCCTTTCTCGACAAGGTGCAGAGCGAGCTGCGGCGGCGCCGCATCGAGGCCATGTATCAACTGGAGGGCGCGCCCAAGCAGTGGGAGGACGCCGCGAAGGCCAAGGCGCCGCGGAAGTTCCCGCGCCCGACCGACCTGAAGGCCGCCGCGGACGCGATGGGCCAGTGGACGAAGCTCTATGACGATCATCCGGTCAGCTGGTGCATGTGGAACGAGCCGAGCCACAACCTCACCGGATCTCCCGATCTCGCGTCGATCCGGCAGATGGTCGACATCTATGACGCCTACGCCGGCGCGATCGGGCCCAAGGGGCTGTTCGGGATGGCGAGCTTCGTTCCGGTCGACGCGCACCCCCGCCGGCAGTTGGGCGGCCGGAGCTACCTGGAGACCGCCATCGACGAGCTGCGGAAACGGCGCAAGACCGACCCCGACCTGCCGTTCGACTACCTCACCATGAACAACTACGGCGAGGATCTCTCCGACTTCGTCGACGGCGCACGCAACGCGCTGCGCGGCGACTTCAACACCGTTCCGCTCATTCAGGCCCAGTTCGGGGTGTTCCGCCCCGGTGAGTGGGAGAAGAAGGGTGGGACCGCGCTGGAGGCGGCCCGCTCGATGGCGGCGTTGGAGAAGGCGCTGCGGATACCCGACCTGCAGACGTTCACCTTCAGCGGCTGGCTGCCGCACGTGATCGCCTTCAAGGGCGGCAAGGCGCTCCGCACGCCGTTGTTCAACGCGCTGAAGCTCTACGCGCGCATGCCGGACCGCCGTACCCCGGTGCGCGGTGGGCTGCCCGACGGCGTCGGTGCCATGGCGTCCGGTGACGAGCATCGCGGCTCGGTCCTGGTGTGGAACGAGTCCGGCGAGTCGCGGACCATCCAGCTCGAGCTGGCCGACGTTCCGTCGGCCGACGGCGGGCAGACCGAGCTGAACGTGTATCACATCGATCAGAAGCACGGCAGCCCGCTGGAGCACAGCGGAAGCGACTTCGGCGCCAGCGAGACCGTTCACCTCCGCGGGCGTTCCCGTAAGGTGTCCAAGACCGTGACGGTGGCGGGCCCGGGTCTGGTGTACGTGGAGGTCGGCGCCGCTTCGCAGCATCCCGTCCTGGACCGGGACGGCCTGTCCGCCACCCTGGTCCGGAAGCACACGTACGCCGACCGCGTCACGGGGCCGAAGGGTACGACCGCGGTGCGCGGCAATGCCTACGGCTGCTACGACGCCGTGCGTGCCGTCGCCTATCTGGGCGTCGAGGGGGATGAGGGCACCGCGTTGTGCGGAGCGGAGTACCGCGATCTGCCGCGGACCCTGGACACGGACGTCCGCGCCGAGCTCCCGGACCACCAACCGACCTCGTCGGAGGCGTTGTTCGGCATCCGGGTCGACTACGTACTCGACCACGGCGTCGCGAAGAGCGTGCTCTGGCACGGCGACATCCTCGACAAGCGCCGCACCAAGCCCCTGCCGTGGGGACGGCGCGGTGCGACCGCGGACGAACTGGTCCATGCCCCCGAGCTCGATCGCGCGAGGGTGGGCCACGCCAGGCTTGCCCTCGCTCTGGGCGCCCATGCGCCCTCTGGCTGGGCGCGCTCCGGCGCTCGGGCGATCATCTCGTTCTGGATGGACTCCACCGGTCCCGGCTCCCAGGCGAGGTTCCTGCTCGGCTAGACGCCGTTCTCGCACACAGATCGATTTCGGCGTAGGCCGTGGAAAGGGAAAGCACGTGAAGCAGAACGATCTCGCAGTGTCGCGGCGGTGGCTGGTCGGGGCCTCGGGGGCGGCCCTCCTCGCCGCCGGGTGCTCGAAGAACGAGGGCGGAGGGGATGACAGCGGTGCCTCCAGCGGCGGCTCCAGTGGTGACTCCGGCGGCGGCTCCGGCGGCGGGTCGGCTCCGGACGGGGCGCTCGGCGGCAACTTCAACGAGGACCCCACCGGCTGTGGTTTCACCGAGCTCGAGGGTGTGGAGGCCAGTTGGCTGCGCGGCTTCGTCGCCATCCGTGCCGAGGAGGAGACCGGTGCCATGCAGGACCGGGCCGTCTCCACTCTGCTGAACGCCTCCAAGCACGGTTACGGCACCATTCTGAGCCTCAAGCTCCCGCACAACGGCAAGCCCTTCCCGGACCCGGACAGCTCCGAAATGGCCGACGTGCTGGCCAAGGTCGACAAGGTGCTGGACACCGTCTTGGACAAGGTGAACATCCTCGTCGTCGGCAACGAGCCGTTCATCGAGAGCCGCAAGGAGGACTGGAACGGTCCGCTGGGTGACTTCTACGAGAAGGTCGCCGAGCATGTGCTCGCCTACCGGGCCGAGCACAGCGGTAAGAGCAGCCGTACCCGCATCTACATGGGCGCTCTCAACCACCTCGACGAGCCCGAGTGGCGCGGCAAGGGCGCGGAGCGGTGGATGGAGTTCGCGCGGAAGACCGCCGGGATCGAGGGGGTGGACATCCATCCCCATGTGTCGTCGATGGCGAACGCCAAGAAGTACCTCGACTTCGTGGTGCCGCGGCTGGGGCACGGGCAGAAGTTCCTGGTCACCGAGTTCTCCCTGGTGCAGCTGTGGCGGCAGCACCTGAGTGACCCGATTCCGCGTCAGTTCGCCGAGCGTTACAGGATGAGCCCCGACACCAAGGTGTGGCAGGCGATCAAGCAGGCGATCGACCACCCGTGGCCGCAGCGCCAGTGGCAGGACCTGCTCGCCATGAGCCCGTGGTACGCGAGCCACAAGCACTGGCTGAGGAACCAGGTCAAGCAGTTCCGCGACACCGGCAAGCTCGCCGTGGCCACCTACGGCGTGGTCCAGGGAGCCGCCATGACCAAGGGCTTCGGCCCGAAGAAGAGCCCCTGGCTGCTGAACAGCCTGTACGCGAGCCGCACCGCACGACCCGAGGGCGAGTCGTCGACGCCCGCCCAGAGCCTCGGCTGGTACGACGACTTCCGGGCCCTCCAGCGCAAGCAGGACAAACTGCCGGTGAACACCGGCAGCGTCCCCACCTGACCGAGGCGACGGCCCCTGCGGCCGGAGGCCAGCCCTTCCGCCCGGCCTGCTGGGATGGGGCGTGCCGTTCCGTTTCCGACTCCCTGCGGGTCGTGGCACGCGCCCGGTTGCGCATACGCGAGGACCCCGCATCCAGCATCGTGGCTGGTAGCGGGGTCTTTCGGCACCTTCGCCGAGGTGCTCTCGGCGAAGCGCCCAGCACAGGGGACGAACCGAACCATCGATGCGCGGTGGGCTGGTAATCCAGACGACCGTGCCGGTGCCGGTGACGCGAACGCGCGCGTAACCGATCGGCGCTCCGACCGCATGGGGAGCCGCCCCTGACGGCTTCCGTGCCGCCACCCGGCGGCTCGGCCGTGGGGGCAACCCCCTCACCTATTGGTGTGGTCCTGGATACAGTGGGTAGTCACAGCGTGCTCGACCACCTCGACCGGAGGCAGACATGGCCCGTGCCTGGGAGGCTGACCCGTCCGCGTTATTCGAGCGTCGGCTGGGGAAGTCGGCCGAAGAGCTCGGGAACTCCGATGGCAATGACGAGTGTCCGGACATCTGGCAGCTCGACAACGGTGATGTGGCTGTGATCGGCCGGGATCTGACAGCCGTCTACGGCCCCCGCCTGCCGCAGGGCGTGAACATTGCTTCGGATGAGCGGCTGGTCGTCATCCCAGGGAACATGCTCAGCGCGGCAAAGAAGGACATCCCCGATGCTTGACCTCCTCGCCCCCGTTCTCGATCCCGAGCAGGGCGATCGGCTCACCCGCACCGCCTACAAGCAGGACTTCCGGCAACGGGAGGACGCGGTCCGTGACGGGAGTTCCTGGAAGCTGGAGCGCCGACAGCACTTCGAGGAGCAGGGCAGTCCGAGCCGGGACGCCCTGCGTCGGGGTGACTGGGAGGAGGCGCTTCGGCTCCTCGCCGACCGGCGCGACAGCTTGGCCGCGACCGCTCAGGAGGACGAGCGCAGAGGGTATGCCTTTCACCGTGTGCGGGTGGTCGAGAGGCCACTGACGCCGTATGTGCAGTGGGAACTCCACTCCCAGCGGCAGCGTGCGGAGTACGGGCAGCGGATCAGGGTCGTCCCCGCCGCGCAGGTGGCAGCCTCGGAGGACACCGGCCCGCTTCCGGAAGTGGTTGTGCTGGGCGGCCGCACCCTCTTCCAAGTCCTGTACACCGAAGCAGGAGTTGCGAACGGCGCGATCCGCTACACCGACCGTGACCTCGTCGAGCGCTGGGAGAACTACATCAAGGCGCTCTACGCGGTAGGTGAAGAGGTGATCTCTTACTTCGACCGCGAGGTGGCGCACCTTGATCCGCCGACGCTGAGCGCGGGAAGGGAGTAGGCCGATCACATCGCCAGGCGGACAGGACGAGCGCTTCGGCAGCACCCACTCCGAGCTGTCGGGATCCTCACGTGACGTCGTCCAGGCGAGGAGTGTGCACGGAGGCATCCACTTCCACGCGCAGGGCACACCGGACCCGGGGAGCTCTTCCAGCCCTGTCCCACGCCAGTTACCGGCCGACGTGGGCGGATTCGTCAACCGAACCGATGAGCTTGGCCAGTTGAATGCCGTCCTCACCAGCGAGGACGGCGATCCGCTCGTCGTCTCGGTATACGTGATCGCCGGCACCGCCGGCGCCGGAAAGACATCGCTGGCACTGCGCTGGGCACACCAGGTCCGGGAGCGTTTCCCGGATGGTCAGCTGTACGCCAACCTGCGCGGCTACGACCCCGGAGAGCCGGTCGCGGCACGCGAGGCCCTGCACCGCCTGCTGACCTCGCTCGGTGTCCTGGCCGAAGCCGTACCGCAGGATCTCGACGCGGCCGCCGCGCTATACCGCTCGCTGCTGGCCGACCGCCGGGTACTGGTTGTCCTGGACAACGCGGCCACCGTCGGCCAGGTCAGGCCGTTGCTGCCGGGGAGCGCGCACAGCCTGGTGCTGGTCACCAGCCGTAGCCGTCTGTCCGGCCTCGCCGTCCGGGATGGGGCCCGCCGGCTCACGCTTGGCGTGCTGCCAGAGCCGGAGGCGGTTGCCCTGCTGCGCGTCGTCACCGCGGGATACCGGCCGGTCGATGACGAACGGCAGCTCGCCGAATTGGCCCGGCTGTGCGCACGGCTTCCGCTCGCTCTGCGTATAGCCGCGGAACGCGCCGCCAGCCACCCCCACCTACGGCTGGACGACCTGATCGCCGAACTACGCGACGAATCGGCCCTCTGGGACGCCCTGAGCACTGGCGACGACGAGGAAGCCGAAGCCGTCCGCACCGTCTTCGCCTGGTCCTATCGCGCCCTGTCCGAACAGGCCGCCCGCCTGTTCCGCCTGCTGGGTCTACACCCCGGACCCGAGTTCGGGCTGCGGGCCGCGGCGGCCCTTGCAGGGTCGACCAGCATCAGTCGGTCCCGGCAACTGCTGGACTCTCTGGTCGGCGCACACCTCCTGGAACAGACCGCCCCGGACCGCTACCAGTTCCATGACCTTCTGCGTGCCTACGCTATCGACCAGGCCCAGCACGAGGAGCCGCCGGTCGAGCGGGAGGCAGCGCTGCGACGCGTGCTGGAGTGGTACCTGCACACCGCCGATGCCGCGCAGGGCTGGATCAACCCCGCCGAGGACCGTGTGCCCCTCACGCCTGCCCCGGATGACGTCAGACCACTGACGTTCTCCGATTACGACGCTGCCGTGGACTGGGCCGAGCGGGAGCACGCCAACCTCCTCCAGTCCGTCCGTACGGCGGCCGACGCCGGACAGGACCGACTGGCGTGGCAGCTGTCCACAGTCTTGTGGAACGCCCAGTTCCCCTCCGCCTCGGGCACAAGCTGGCCGGCCGTGGGCCGCATCGGCCTGGAGGCGGCCGAACGGCTGGGGGAACGCGCCGCGCAAGGCGCACTCCACACCTACCTCGGAATGGCCTACACCCGCCTCAACCGCCAGACCGAAAGCCTCGAATCCCACGAGAACGCGCTGACGATCCGGCGTGACCTGGGAGACCGCCTGGGCGAAGCACGCTCACTCAACCTGATCGGGCTGAACCACCTCCGCGGCAGACGGCTCGACACCGCTGCCCGCTACTTCGAGCAAGCCATCTCCGCCTTCCAAGAGCAGGACGCCGCCCACTGGGCCGCCACTGCGCTGTCCAACCTCGCGACCACCCACTACCGCGCCGGGCGGCTTCCGGAGGCGGCGACCGTCATCGACCAAGCCCTGGCAGCGCACCGGACCCTCGGCGATCAGCGCGGCGAGGGCAACATCCTGCGCGTGCTGAGCGACGTCCAGCGTGAGCGGGGCGATGTCGAGGCATCCCTGGCCTCGGCCCAGGCCGCCCTCGACATCGCCTTCAGCCTCCGTAACCTGCGCCTGGAGGGCTTCTGGCTGCTGACCCTCGGTGATGCTCAGCAGGCGAAGGGCCAGTACGCCGAGGCCCTGGCCTCCTACCAGCGGTCCGCCACACTCCACCGACGCCTCGCCGACCGCAGCCGAGAGGCGCTGGCCTGGCAGGGGGTTGGTGAGGTGTACCGCCGACTCGGGCGTCATGCCGAGGCGGCCGACTTCCACCGCCAGGCTGCCTCGACGCACCGCGATCTCGGTGATGAGTGGCACCAGGCCCTGGCCCTCGATGGCCTGGCCTTGGCCGTACTCGGCGAAAGCCCGGAGGAGGCCCGTCAGCACTGGGCGGAGGCGCTGAGGCTCCTCGCCGCTTTCGATGACCCTCGCGCGGTAGCAGTGCGCGAGGGCATCGAACGTCGGCTAGCAGAAACAAGCTGAAGCAGGGGCTGAACTGTTTGGGCCGGTGTCCGGTGGCGCTGATCAGCCGAACACACCGCATGGCGGTGTGTTCCACAGCCAGGTCAGCTGTGGGTGCTGGCCACACTCGCAGCAGGGGACAGCTGGACGACGGCGGGGTGGTCGCTCCCGTAGAGCTGGACGCACACCACATGCTCGAGCCTGCCATGTGAATCGCTGCCGATGCCTGCCCGTCCAAGGCGAGGTCGGTCATGGCTCGGGGCGGCTCCCAGCCGCGTAAAGGCGCTACGTACATCAGCAGAGGAGCACGGGCCCGGCTCCTTGGCCCTCGCCCTTGACGCATACAAGCCGTCGAGGCTGATTAGCGCCCTTTCCAGACTCTGCCCCCCAATTCACCCTGAAGGCAGGGAGACGACACGGACTGTGCCGAGGGGGCCGCCATGTCCGGACCGCTGTACGTTTCCGTCCTGCCAACCCGCCCACATGCGGTGGAAGCGTACCGTGGACTGCGGCCGGACATACAGGCCAGGGTCGTCCCGCTGTGGACCCTGCCGCCCCGTCCCGGAATGCTGCCAGACCTGCTGTCCGGAGAGCTTCGCAAGGACGCACGCCGGGTCGCCGCCGCGCACCGCCATCGGCCTGCGTGGCTGGACGCGCCGTTCGCTGACGAGAGCGAGGCCGCTGTCCTAGCCGAAACCCTGCCGCCCGAGTGGTGGGCCCTGCGAAACCTGCGCCCGGTGACCGGCCCGTGTCGGCCCGTTGCTCAGCAGTCTCTGGCCCTTGCGGCGGCCGAGCAGCATGGCGGCGGTCTGGGTATACGCATGCAGGTTCCGGGTGAGTGGCACGACCGGGATGTCCCACGGCTCGGCGAACTGCTCGACCGGGCCTGTCCCATTGGACCAGTCGACCTGTTCCTCGATCTGGGCGCCGTACTACCCTCCCGCCGGGACGCCGCCAAAGAGGCTCTGCGCGCCCTCGACGCGCTGGTCCCGCTCGCCACCTGGCGGACGGTGGCCGTCGCGGCAGGCGGCTTCCCAGGCCGGCCTGAGGGCTTCCTGGAGAGCGGCTGGTACGAGGCCCCGCGACCGGACTGGGATACGTGGCACGAGATCCACCAAAGCGGGCGCTCCTACCTTTCCCAATTGCACTACGGCGACTACGGCATACTCCCCACCGGATACGCCGCCCAGACCCCGGTCTCGGGCAACGGCGGACCGGAGTGGGGCGTCCTCCGTTACACCACCACCCGTTCTTACTTTCTGGCCAAGGTGCTGCAGCGTGGCGAGCACCGTGACGCGATCAACCGCGACGCCGCCCGGCGCCTCACCCGCCTCTCGGACTTCCGCGGCCCGTCGGCCGGAACAGGGGAGGGCTGGCTGCGCGACTGTGCCCAGGGATCCGTCACCACCGGCAACCACTCTGTTTGGAACCGGATGGGGAACATTCAGCACATGACGTTTGTCGTCAGTTGTCTCGCAGGGCACCATCGTTGACTTGCGTCTTCGATGGAAGGCATCCCGCACTCAGCGTGACAGAAGGTACAGAGTTTGCTGTGGCAAGCCTTGTCTGCGGTGAAACTGCTTGCTAGGCCAGGCGTCGTCATGGTGGTGGTTCCAGCCTGGTGGGTGGCCCTCCTGCTCACCTGGAGATCACCTGCATCACGGCTAGGATCTATCTGGTGTCGATGAGGGAACGCAATGTGGCGGGGTGCATAGAACGCCCCGAGTTGTTGCCGGACTGCGACGTACCGGCCTCTCGCAGAAAACCCGACGAGGTGATCGAGACTTCCCTGGTTCGCCTTGCCGACGAGACGCAGGC
Organism: Streptomyces yongxingensis; assembly: GCF_055597465.1. Classification (NCBI taxonomy): domain Bacteria; kingdom Bacillati; phylum Actinomycetota; class Actinomycetes; order Kitasatosporales; family Streptomycetaceae; genus Streptomyces; species Streptomyces yongxingensis. Next base: position 4,114,659 of record NZ_CM145717.1, on the reverse strand, counting down.
CGACGATTGGCGGACCGGCGGCCTGCGGGCCTGTCAGATTCGCGGCGGGGCAGCGCTGGCAGCAGCCTCGTTCATGGTCCAGACACCGGGCCCATTCCACGAGGGCCTGCAGCGCATCGCCCCAGAGTTGAGGGCTGACGCTTACCGCCCCTCGTATACCTATGCCGAGTACACCGTCGGGCTCTGCTACGTAGCAGGCACCAAGGGGCTGCCTCCGGAACTGCGCCTCCGTGCCGCCGACACACTCGTGGCCCGCGCCAATGAAGCGGGCTACGCGGAAGCACGGAACCTGCTGCCCAGAAGCGGCTGGGGCTTGCTGACACATGCGGTGCGCGAAGGCTGGGCTGTCTGGACTGCGCAGCTCTTTGCCGAAGACGAGACAGTCCCGCTCAGGACACGGCTGAAAGTCGGCCTCGCCCTCGTTGGGCACGACCGTCCGGCCGGGTACGCACCCGAAGCTGTGGAGAAGCTTGTGGCTCACCCGGACGCCGCGAGCGCGGACCGTCTTGCTCTGGCGATGGCCGTGGCCCAGCGTGCCCCCAAGGGCAGTGTGGGTCTGCTTTGCCGTCTCGCGTCAGATCCGCTGGTCCAGCCCAGCCACCGGATGCAGGCGATCGAATTGCTGGACGAGGTCGACGCGGCCAAGTCTCAGGAGATGCGTGCCTTGCAGACACGTCTTCCGACTGTGCGGGTGGCCCGTGACCGGCACCGAGAGGCGGCCGAGCGGGTGGAACACGAGGTAGCGGCCCAGCGGGCGCGAGAGACCCCCGAGGCCGTTCTGGAGCGGCTTGACTCCGAGATCCAGGGAATCCTGGATGGCCTTGGTGGTCGCGGTTCGGCGGACTGGATGGCCACTGATCTGGACAACCACCTTGCAGAGACCGACTGGGCCGCTGTGGCAGAAGACGTGGCTGAGATCTGCGGCCTGGTACGGGACGAGGACGTTGAGTCTGCCCTCCGGTCTCTGGAGGTTCTGACCCGGATCAGGTACGGAGACGATTCGACCCTGCCGCCGGATGGATCCGACCCCGTCACACCGGACGACGACGACTTCCCTCGGCTGACTCGGCAGGAGCTTGCCGAGCACGCGCGTGACCAGGCCCATCGTTCCTGGACGTTCTGGGGAGGACTTGTCGAGAGACACGGCTGGGACAACGATCGGATTCATGAAGTCGACGACCAGTGGCACGAGGTCAACCGGCACGTGAGCGGTGTGATCCTTCAGAAGGCGGCCGATCATCTCCGAAACCTTAAAAAGTGCCTGGTTTGGGAGATCTGGCCCGCTTTGGTGAAGGCTGCGAGGGAGAGGAATTACGGCTCTGCCTGGGTTCATCTGGCGACCGCGCGCCTTCTCGCAGACGAGGCCGAGCATGCTGAGGCCCTGTGGAAGGAGACCACCGCGGAGGATTACTCCTTCGACCCGCTGACTATGTCCTGGCCTCGCGACGTCTGGTTGGTGCTGGAGGAGTGGAGACGAGGGTGAATCCCCAGCACATGGGGGCGAGTGGCAACATGAGGCAGTGTTCGGCCAGGTGACGATCCATACAGCTATTCGGCTGGACCGTGGAAAAGTCAGAAAGCGGGGGCGTCATGGAACTGCGGAGGCATGACGAGATCATCGCGATGATCAACCATGTCACCCAGCACGGGTACAGCAGCGCCGGGTATGCCCGGGGCTTGCTAGCGGCGCTCCACTGGGTTGCCGGTCTGACCGCTGCACCGCCGGTCAGCGACGTTCCGCTTGGCCGCCCTGTGACTTCCTCAGATGCGTACCAGGAGCAAGATCGAGCCTACGAGGCGATGAGCGTGCTCGCCGAACCCAGCCTCCTGGCAGTTGCCGAAGAGCAGGGGCTCGACTATGTCACTGCCGTGGAGAACACGCTGGCCTGGGCCGTTGGAGAGCATGGCTTGACCGCCCCGTGGGATTGACGAGTGCCGCCGAGCCATCGTGATCGAGTGCATCTGGGTTGGCTTGCTCATGACCTCCATGCCACCGCTCACGCTCTGAGGAGCATTTTGTGCATGGGCACGCCGACCTTGGCGAGATCCCCTGTGGTTATCGCTCGACTTCGCTGGTACCACAGGGGACAAGAACTCGGCAGCGCCGTTGTAGCGGGGGAATGTGGGCTGGCAGGAAGAAGTCGTCTCGGCGTTGGACGCCTGGGTCGCGCACGAAGGCGTGCCGGCGCGTGAGCCGCGGTGGCGTCCGCTGGGGCGGGCGGCGAAGAGCGGGAAGCCGGGGGAGTACGTCGTCGACGTACGTGGCACCGACATCACGACAGACCAGCTTCAAGGCGACAGCCTGAGGCTGGCCGGGTCGGACGAAAGCGGTGTGGACGCAGGCCACTCCGTGCTCGACGTGTTCAAGGACGGCACCGCACTGCGGGTGCGTGTCGCCGAGTTCGCCGACCCCGCTGACCCTTATCTGTGGATGAAGCCGCAGCCCGCCGGCTTCCTCGTGAAGGCATTGCGTGAAGGCTTGGCTGCGCTCACCGGTGCCCCCCTCGCTCACCTCATGGCGCGGGGCGAAGCCGGGACGGGACGGCTCGCGGCGACCGGGCTGCCGCCGGGAGTGCTGCTGCCCGCTCAGGACCTCGCGTATCGCGCATGCACGGGCGAAGGGCTGTGGCTGGTGTGGGGACCTCCCGGCACCGGCAAGACCACCGTCCTCAAGCGGGCCATCGTGGACCTGATGGCGCGCGGCGAACGCGTCCTGCTGGTGTCCGCGACCAACGTCGCAGTGGACAACGCCCTGTGGGGCGTGATCAAGGAGCGGCGGCACGCGGACGGTCACATCGTCCGTGTCGGACCGCCCCATCTGCGTGAAGTGGCTGAGGACGCAAGCGTCTGTCTGACACTGATGGTGCGCGAGCGGCTCGCCGATGTCGACGAACGACGCCGGGCGGTTGCCGCGCAGCTGGTTGAAGTGCGGGCGCGGGCGCGCGAGCTGGAGGAGCTGGAGCGGAGCCTCGCGAACTTCGACGCCATCGGGTACGCCGCGGACCGCACCCGCTTGGACGATCCCACCCGCACCTCTGCAGCTCTGACACGCGCGCGTCGTCAGGCGAATCGCGAAGCAGAGGAAGCCGGGAAGCGGGTCGAGCGGCTGGAGGAGGAGTACAAGGCGGCTGTCGCGGCTGTACGCGCCACGGAGCAGGCCCAGGCCGAGTGGAAGACATACGACGAGGCGCAGGCAGACCTCGCCGAGCTCCGAGTCGCCGTGACAGCGGTGGAGGCGAAAGCACTGCTGGCCGAGAACGAGCGCGAGGCGGCCTACAGCGCCCTGATGGACCTTGAACGGTTGACCGGCTTGGCGAAGCGCCGGGCCAAGCGGGACAGGGAGAAGGCGCGTCTTCGGCTGGAGACGGCCCGCACCGAGACCGATAAGGCCCAGACGAAAGCAGCGGAGGCCCGGTCGGTACTCACCCGAACCGAGCAGGAATATGCAGCACGGCTTGAAGCTCACCGCGCCAAGATCTCCTTCAGCAAGGAGGAGATCACGCTCCGCAACACGACCCTGCGCACTGTGGAGACCAACCTGGAGGACGCGTGGCGCGTGGAGAGGGCGGCGGCTGCCCGGCTTTCTCCACTCGCCGAGCAACTCGGCCTGTCAAAGGCGGCCGAAGCACGTGTCATGGAGGCCGATCGCCTCGGACACCCCCAACGCCATGCTGCGGCAGCAACACTGAAGCCTCAGGTCACTGCGGACAAGGAGAATCGCCCGGCCCTGGAACGCCGACATCGAGAGTTGCAGGAGGAGTACGACAAGCTCGCACGCGACGCACAAGGCGAGATCATTCGTGGTGCGAAAGTCGTTGCCACTACCCTCGCGCGTTTCCGCACTGTCAAGGCGGTGTTCGAAGGCGATTACGACGTCGTCCTGGTCGATGAGGCCGGTGCGGCAACCCTGCCCGAAGTGCTCCTCGCGGTTGGCAAGGCCAAGACGACGGCTGTACTGCTCGGCGACTTCATGCAGCTTGGCCCCGTCCTGCCGAAACTGGATGGCAGCAAGCGGCCTGATGTCGCGAAGTGGATTCTGCGTGAGGTCTTCGAACACTTCGGCATCGAGTCGCCAACGGCAGCGGTGAACCACAACGGGTGTGTCGTGCTGGATGTCCAGCACCGCTTCGGGCTTGACGTCATGGATCTGGCGAACACTCTTGCGTACGACGGCGTACTGAAGCCCGGCCCCGACGTCGTGCGGCGTGCTGAAAGACGCGAGTCGGGCGATCCCGAAGTCGTGATCATCGATACGGACGGCCTCCAGAGCCTGGCCCAGGCTCACCGCACCGGTCGCCGCAAAGGGTGGTGGCCGGCGGGATCCTTGCTCGCACGCGCACTCATCGACCTGCACGGCGAGGACAGCGAATCGGCTGGTGTGGTCACGCCGTATTCAGTGCAGGCCGAGGCCACCCTGGAGGCTCTCCGAGATACCGAGACGGGTGGGCAGCTTACTGAGGTGGGCACCGCCCACCGTTTCCAGGGTCGCGAGTTTCCGGTCGTCATCTTCGACACGGTCGAGGACGACTACGGTGACGGCCTCTGGATGGCTCACGCTTCTCGGGCCTCCGAGGCAACCGCCTGGGCCCGCGATGGCGTACGCCTGTGCAACGTCGCCGTCACCCGCGTCCAGACCAGGCTCTACGTCATCGGCAGCCGCAGCCGAATCCTCGCCTCGGGAGAGGAGACGGGCCTCGGCAAACTGGGTGCGCTCATCCGCGCCGGCCGCACCCGCTCTATCCCCGCAACCCGGCTCATCGCCCCTGCCGCGCGGCCTGTCACCGGCCTCGGCGAATTCGGCTCCCGTCTCGCCGATGTCCTTTCGCGTCATGTCGAGGTCTCCGAGGTCGACGACGAGATCTCCTTCTACGAGACCTTCGCCGCCCGCCTCGCCGAAGCCAATACCTCCCTATGGATCTGGTCTCCGTGGACGGCGAAACGACTGATTGGTCTACTTCCGGTACTTGAGGAAGCCGTACGCCGCGGAGTCCGTGTCACCATTTTCGTACGGGACCCCTACGACACAGGTCAGAAGAAACAGACCGCGCTGGTCCAGCGCCTTCGAGATGTGGTGCAGACCGTCGTCCGCGTCAATGTGATGCACCAGAAGATCGTCGTTATCGACGAATACACAACCCTGCTGGGAAGCCTCAACTCCCTTTCCCAGAGCCACTCGCGCGAAGTCATGCTGACGATCAAGGGGCACCATTTCGCCCGCAAGATCCTCGCCCACGAGCACGCCGAGGACTTCGCGAGGCCACCGCGATGCGGTGCGTGCAAGGGTGACGAGGTGGATCTGCGCCGCCGGGTGAACGGATCCTGGTACTGGCGGTGCTTCAACCGGACGTGCCCGGGGCGACGGGGCAACCGGGCGTGGGAGATGGCCGTGCGGTTCAGGACGGGGAGCCGGGGCTGAGCTGGATCTCGGCCCACACGGTCTTGCCGACCGGGTGCCTGGGCTGGAAGCCCCATCGCGTCGCGATGGACTCGACGATGACCAAACCTCGTCCGTGCTCTTCCCAGGTTTCCGGTGGCGTGGCGGAGGCCGGATGGGGAAGCCGCTCGCCCTGGCAGTCGGCGACCTCGATCCGCAAGGTGGCGGGCCCGGCTTCCGGCCTCGTCAGAAGGAGAGCCAGCAGGAAGTCCCGCCCGGGTACGCGACCGTGCTTCACGGCGTTGGCAGCGAGTTCGGCGACGAGCAGGGCGGCGGCATGCACTGATTCGTCGTCGTGGCTCCAGCCCCAGTCGGCGAGTTGTTGCACGGCGAGGCGGCGGGCGAGGCGTGCGCCGCGCCGGGTGGAGCTGAGGCGCTGACTGAACCGACGTCGCTCATGGGCAAGCTGGGGAGGGTGAATTTCTTGCGTCATGTCACAGAGCGTGGCCGGACGCTCCTACGCTGACCAGGAAGACGGCCAGTACACAGCGTGCTGGTACCGGTACGGCTGGCTGATCGTCAGGGGTGGCGGGCGTGACCGTACCGGCGTACGACATGGGGGCGGTGACTCTGGTGACGGATACGCGTATCGGCCCAGGCGGGGAACGGCGGCCCGAACCCCACGAGGGCACGGACAGCGCGGCGGAACTCAACCGGGCTGTGGGCAAACAGGTCAAACTGCTCCGGGAGCGGGCGGGCTGGACTCAGAAGGAACTCGGCAGCCAGCTTGGCTACAGCGAGGATCTGATCGCGTCGCTGGAGCGCGGGCGCCGGACGCCGCAGCCGGAGTTCCTGGACGCGGCGGACGACCTTCTCGACGCGGGTGGTTTGTTGAGCGTCACGAAGGAGGACATCGCGCAGGCCAAGGCCAAGGCGCGGGTTCGGCACCCGGCATGGTTCAGGGACTATGCGCGCTTGGAGGGGGAGGCTGCTGAGATCAACTTCTACAACAACCATGACATCCCCGGCCTGTTCCAGACCGAACGACGTGCACGGGCCCTCTATGAGATGCGCAAACCGCTGCTGGACGAGGAGACGATCGAGCAGCGTGTAGCCTCCCGTATCGACCGCCAAAAGATCCTGACTCCCTGGCCGCCGCCCATGGTGACCGCGGTGGTGGAGGAGGCCGTGTTGCGGAGGCCCCTCGGCGGTTGGGAGGTACACAAAGAGCAGTTGGAACAGTTGCTCAGGCTGGGGCGGCTGCGCAACGTCGAGCTTCAGGTGATGCCGATGGAGCGAACCGAGCACGCCGGTATGGGAGGGCCCTTCACTCTGCTGATCCCCAAGGGGAAACCGCAGGTCGGGTACACCGAGGTCCAGAATCATGCGCGACTGGCGACGGATGCCGAAGAGGTCCGTATCCTGGCCGCACGTTACGGCACCATCAGGGCCCAGGCGCTCACGCCATGTGAGTCCCTGGAACTGATCGAGAGGATGCAGACATCACGATGAGCACTGAGGATTCCGCACGACGCGCTTGGTTCAAGAGCAGCTACAGCGGCAACGAGGGCGGCGAATGCGTGGAGGTCGCCACGACTCCCGGCGCCGTTCACGTGCGGGACTCCAAGGAGCCGACGGGGGCACAACTCCTTTTCGCGCAGGAGAGCTGGGCGGCGTTCGTGGACTTCGCGGCGCGGTCCTGACGTACGAAGTGGGGATACGGCCACGTGGCCGTATCCCCGCATACACCCCGGTGCTCAGCCCAGAACCGTCGCGATAGCGAGAGCGATCCGCTCGACCCAGTCGATCGCGTCCGTGACATCCGCGTCAGAGATCTCGCGTCGGCGCTTGAGGTCACCGTCCAGCAGGTCCGCATCGTGCGCGATCCGGTTGCGGCGGTCGGTGATGGAGATGTACTGCTGCTTGAGGGACTGCGCGTTGTACGCCGTCCTTTCATGGTTCCACTGGTTGAGCTGAACGGCGGCCTTGCCCCAGATGTCCTCTTCGGTGACCAGCTTCAAAGCCTCGCTGATCTTGCGCGGGTTCTGGAGTGCCGCGTTGCCCCACTTGGCCTTGACGTGCTCCGAGACGGCGTCAGCGAGGGTGGTCGCACCGCGCCGCACCTCTTCGACCTTGACCAACGGCAGCTCAAACCTGGTCAGTTGGTGTGGCATTCCGGGGCTGTCCTCGGCGGCCAGTTCGGCCACCCGCCGATACAGCTCCTCATGGAACCAGTGGTCGATGGCGCTGACAGCCTGTACCCAGGCAGCACGGTAGAAGTCGCCGATGTCGATCACAGGGGACTGGAAGGCGGCCAGGCTCCGACCCGCGACTACCATCTTTCGGGCATATTCGAGGTTGGTCAGAAACGCCCGGAACTCGCGGGTCTGCGGATGTGCTGCCGCTGGCATGGAGCTCGTCTCCCGTCTCGCCGAATCGTGAGGTCAAGGATTCCGGCGAGAGCGGGGGACAAGCAAGTCACTTACAGATCAGTCGGTTTCCGTTGGCTGGATCTCATCGGCATCGGCCGGGACCTCGCCGCCGAGGGCCTCCGCGATGGCGGCGAACTCGCTGAGGGCGGCTTGCAGGTCCTCGACGATCTCCTGAGCGATCACCTCGGGCGGGAGCAGAGTGTCAGCGTCGTCGAGCGCCGGGTCCTTCATCCATGTGATGTCGAGGTTGACCTTGTCGCGGGCGATCAGCTCGTCGTAGTCGAACGCCTTGAAACGCTCGGTCTCGACACGCTCGGATCGTGGCTTGTCCGGAAGGTATGCCTCCACAAACTCGTCCAGGTCCGCGCGCCGCAAGGGGTGCTGCTTCAGCGTGAAGTGTTTGCCGGTGCGGAAGTCGTACACCCAGAGCTTGGAGGTGTTGGCGCCTTCGCTGCGGGGCGGCTTCTTCTCGAAGAAGAGGACGTTGGCCTTGACGCCGCCCGCGTAGAAGATGCCGGTCGGCAGGCGCAGGATGGTGTGCAGATCGAAGTCGTCGAGCAGCCGCCGCCGTACCTTCTCGCCGGCGCCGCCCTCGAAGAGGACGTTGTCGGGGAGGACGACGGCCGCGCGGCCGTTCATCTCCATCAGCGACATGATGTGCTGGAGGAAGTTGAGCTGCTTGTTGGTGGTGGTGGCGCGGAAGTCGTCTCGCTCGTAGGAGATGTCCTCCTTCTCCGCCTTGCCGTCCGTGCCGATGACGGTGATGGCCGACTTCTTGCCGAAGGGGGGATTGGCGAGGACGAGGGAGGCGTGCCGACTGGGCTGCTCGGCGAGGGCATCGCCCACAGTGATCAGGGACGGACCGTCGGCGTCACCGATGCCGTGGAGCAGCATGTTCATGGCGGCGAGCCGGGCGGTGCCGGTGACCAGCTCGTTGCCCCAGATCTTCCCGCTGCCCAGGGCGAGGCGCTGCTCGCGGGAGAGGTTCTGCATGTGGTGCTTGCGGATGTAGCTGTGGGCGGCGATGAGGAAGCCGCCCGTCCCGCAGGCGGGGTCGGTGATGGTGTCCTCGGGACGGGGCTGCATCACGTCGACCATGGCGTCGATAAGCGCGCGCGGCGTGAAGTACTGACCGGCGCCGGTCTTGGTGTCCTCAGCCCCCTTGGCGAGCAGCCCTTCGTAGGCGTCGCCCTTCAGATCGGTCCCCTGGATCGTCCAGTCCTCCTTGCCGATCAGGTCGACGACCAGCTTCTCGAGGAGGGCGGGCTCGGTGATCCGGTTCTGGGACTTGGCGAAGATCGTGCCGAGGGTGGTGCCGGGGTTCTTGGCGAGGGCGGTGAGGATCTCCCGGTAGTGCCCCTCCAGCGCCAACCCCTTGAGCTGGACGAGCGACTGCCAGTCGTAAGCCAAGGGTACGACGGGCCGGGCCTCGTGCTCGGTGAAGGGATCGGAGGCGATCTCGTCGGCCATCTTGAGGAAGAGCAGGTACGAAAGCTGCTCGACGTACTCGATGGTGGACAGGCCGTTGTCCCGCAGGACGTTGCAGTAGTTCCAGAGCTTGGCGACCAGGGTGCTGGTCTGCGCGTGCGCCTGGGCGGTGGTGGCGGGGGTCACAGGGGGAGCTCCTGCTGAACGGCGTTGGTGGGGGCCGGGATTGGGGTGGCCGGAGGAGGCGGGGGCGGCGCGTCTGCGGTGGCCGCCTTACGAGGGCGGCGGGTTGCGCGCTTGGCTTTGCCCTTGCCGCTGCCGGTTTGCGCCTTACGCTCGGCCTGGATGCGGTCGAGGAGGACGGAGGCGGGTTCGTCTGTGGGGTCTTGGGGGACGAGGTGGCCAGTGAAGGCGCGAGCGAGCAGAGCTTGCCTCAACCGGCCAGCCATTTTCAGGGTCTTTTCGAGCTCGGCACGGAATTTAACGGATCTCCGGGTGAACTCTTCAGCCAGGGTGACAATCTGCCGCTGAATGGCCAGAGGAGGCAGAGGGACGGGGATTGCCTCAACCTTGGCTTTGTTAAGCGCAGGCTGATTGCCGCCCGAACTTGCCTTGCGTGATTGCTGGTACCTCTCTTCGAGTACAAGATAGATGTACTCGGGCAGTATCCGTGTTTCAGATACCCGGATTGAGGCGCAATTCTGGTTATGAGCTGCCTCGATGTCGAGAATCGCTGCTTGACCTCGTGTCTTTCCCTCGCCGATCATTGCGATCATGACCGTTCCAGGCGGATGGAGACGCGTCATCCGATTGCCCACAGCTACATCGCTGATATGTTCTCGTGTATCAGTGACCCGATTGAAACTTACTTCGCCGCTCGATACCCAAGGGACTTGGCCAGACCAGAGGTCTGGGTTCTTACGGCTCGGAGTGGCTCCGACATAAACCCTGAAGAGTGCGCCAATAGTTGTCCAAGCCCATCCATCTGGTGTTGGCCAAGGCTGTTCATCTGGCGGGAGCTGCGTGCGGACATTGAATTCCTCGACGGCACTTGCGCCAGCAAGTGTAGGGAGAGCTTCCCCGCGGAGTGCACGTCGGATTGTTGACTGACGAAGATGGAGAGTTCGGGACAAGGATCGGCGCAGTGCTGCGGAGGCCGCGTCGATTCGGGAGAGGTGGTTTTCGAGGGCCTCGACGATGCGGTGCTGCTCAGAGGAAGGAGGCAAGGCGATTTCTATCTCGGCGAAGGCTTTGCCGGAGATCTCCTTGAATGTGGTGCCGCTCGCGCGGGCCGAGATGCTAGGCGTAGCGTACTGCAAGTACCAATAGAGATACTCTGAGGAAATTCCGGACGCGGGCACGATCGTCTTGAATCCCTGATTCGTGCAAAGAGCTTCTCCTGCAATTGTTGCGTACCCGATTGGGGCGCGCGAGCTGAACAACACCGACCCTGGCGGAACTTGGCGGGTAGAGCATGCGTCGTAGCCGCTCTGGGTGAGGAACCTACGGCCTGTTCGAGTTTTCTTGGCAGGGTTCCTCGAGAGATCGTCGGGGGTGATCCACGGAATATCCCCGCCCCAGTAGTCCGCAACGTTGGTCTTCGGAGTGGCTCCCGAGACCACGTCGCCGATTTGCGAGAGTGTCGTGCTGACCCACCCTGGTGGAAGTCCGACATCGCTCAACTCACTCAAGCCAGCTCCCGATTCAACTCACCCAACAGATCCCGAACATTCCGCCCCGGAAACGCGTGCTGGAATCCGCGTCCCCCGCCCCGCCCCTTAAAGGGCTCGGCGTTGAACTCAGCCGGACCGATCCCGACATCGCTCGCCACGACGTCCCGTATGGCCCGGAGCCACCACATCTGCTCTTCCGAGAAGTCCGCCCCGGCCTGCCGCTGCTTCAGCAGCCATGCTTCGAAGCGTTCCTCCACCGTATCCCGATACGGACGAAGCTCCTCATCCACGCCCAACTCATACCGGATGAGCGAGATCAGATCCGGCACGCCAGCCTCCGGTCCTGCCCTGTGTGCCGCCGCACCCAAATCCTCGTAGTACGTCCACAGCACCTGCGGCGTCCACGCGTACTGCGGGCGGTGGATCTCCACGGCCAGCTCTCGCAGCGCCGCGTATGCCTCTGCCGGAGACACCGTCCGGGGGCTGCTCAGCGCCAGTGACACCGCCGCGATGCGGTCCCGTTCCTCCTTCAGCAACCGGCTCCAGCGGCCGATCTCCTCCTGCGCGCGCTCCTCGCGCGGGACCTCCTCCAGGTCCACCTTCACCGCCGTGGTCTCGTCGAAGACATAGTCCTTGTCTCGACGGATCTCGATGATCTGCCGACGCAGCTCGGGGCTTGCCGTCAGCGGAGCAAGAGCGTCCTCCACCAGCTTCCGCGCGGCCTTCGCCCCTTGCTCGTCGCGTACCCGCTCCTGCCGGTCCGGGTCGACGGCCGCGACGATGGCACCCGCGATCTGGGACAGGGTGCGGCCACCGGCCGCCCGCTCCAGCTGCTCGCGCTCCTCGCTCGTCAGCTGCTGGTTCAGCCGGGCCAGCCGTCCCGCGAGGATCTCCGCCTCGCTCGTACTGATCGACTTCGTACCGGCCTTGTCGAGCAGCTTCGCCAGCGAGACCTGTCGCTCGGTCGCGGGTACGAGCGGACGTGCGTCCACCAGCGGGGAGTCCGTGACGCCCACCGCGTCCACGAGCACGAAGCGGTCCTTCCGCACCGACGCGTCCGCGTCCGGCGTGACCTCCTGGAGCTCAGTCGCGTCGATCGTCCGCGCCCCGCGTCCCTTCATCTGCTCGAAGAGCACCGCGCTCCGCACCTCGCGGAGGAATATCACGCACTCCAGCGCCTTCACATCCGTACCGGTCGCGATCATGTCGACCGTGACCGCCACGCGCAGCCGGGGTGAGGTCCGCAGTGCGCGGATCAGCTCGTCCGGGTCCTCTCCGGCCTGGCGGCTCTTGTACGTGATCTTCTTCGCGAAGTCGTCCCCGCGCCCGAAGACCTCCTTCACCTGGGCGAGGACATCCTCGGCATGGTCCTCGCCAACCGCGAAAATCAGGGTCTTCGGCAGGTCGCTGCGGCCCGGGAACCAGCGCCGCCAGTTGTCCCGGTAGGCGGTGAGCACGCCCCGGATTTCGTCGACCGTCACCACTGACCGGCCGATCTGCCCTGTCGTGTAGGTGAAGTCGTCGTCCAGCTCCTGGTAGCGCTGCCGTCGTGTCTTGCGGTCCTTGACCCGGACCGTCGTCCCGGACTCGATCGTCGCGACGCCGTTTTCGCGCAGGTCGGAACGGATGCGGACAACGTCGAAGTCGACGTTCACGCCGTCCGCGACCGCCTGCGGATACGTGTACTCGGAGACCAGGTTGCGATGGAAGAAGCCCAGGGTCTGGGGCTTCGGAGTGGCGGTGAGGCCGACCAGGTGGGCGTCGAAGTACTCCAGTACGCCCCGCCACAGCCCGTAGATCGACCGGTGGCACTCGTCCACGATGATCAGGTCGAACGACTCGATCGGCACGTCCGGGTTGTATGACACCTCAATGGGCGCGGCGGTCTCGTACGTGTCCTCGTACGCCACGCTGTCCGCCGCTGCGTCGGCCGGGTCGTCGTCCGTCAGTGTCTCGCCGCGCAGCAGCGAATACATCTTCTGGATTGTGCAGATCACGACGGAGGAAGTGTCCTGTAACCCCGAGGCACCGAGACGGTCGACGTTGTAGATGTCAGAGAGCTTGCGGCCGTCATCGGGGGTGGTGAACTTCCGGAACTCGTCAAGCGCCTGCTTGCCCAGGTTGTTGCGGTCGACGAGGAACAGGATGCGTCGGGCCCTCGCGTGCTTGAGGAGCCTGTACGTCTGCGCCACCGCTGTGTACGTCTTGCCGGCTCCGGTCGCCATCTGGATGAGGGCCCGCGAGCGGTCCGCGCTCAGGGATTCCTCCAGGCCGGAGATCGCGTCGATCTGGGCGAGGCGTAGCCCGTTCGATTCCAGGACGGGCAACTGTCGCAGGGCCGCCCGGAAGGTGGGAGCGCCCGGAGACTGGTCCGCGCGTCGCATCCAATCCAATACCGTCTCGGGGCGGTGGAAGCTGAAGACCTCGCGGGAGCGGGCGTCAGGGTCGAGCCGGTTGACGAAGTACGTTTCCGCGCCGGTGGTCGCGTAACGGAACGCGAAGGGCTCGGTCTCGCGCCACACCGCGAGCCGGTGTTCCTTCAGTACACCGGCCGCGTATCGGTCGTTCTGCTCGACAGCGCTGGAGAGGTGGTCGCCCTCGCGTTTGGCCTCCACCACGCCGACGATGCGGCCGTCGACGTACAGCACGTAATCGGCCCGGCCAGTGGCCAGGGAAAACTCGCGGACCGCTACTCCCTGCCCCGCTTGAGGGTTGAGCTGATCCCTGTTTTGGACCACCCAGCCAGAAGCGTGGAGCATCGCGTCGATGGCGTCGCGGGCCTGTACCTCGTTGAGCGGGGCTGGCCGCTGCGCGCGGTGGATGATGGCGTCCCGGCGGCCTGCGTCCACCTGCCGCGGCTGCTTGCGAGCAGCGTCGTACTTCGCCTGATGCGCGCTGCGCATCTCCTCGATCTGTGCGGTCAACTGCACTATCTGCGTGCGCAGGTCATGCTGATTGGCATCGGCGCTGGCGATCAGGTGCTCGGCCTCGGCGCGCGCTCTGCGCTCTGCCTCAAGCGCATCGCTGGACTCCGCGAGGCGGGTGCGGGCCTGAGTGAGTGCATCGCGGTGTCCGTTCAGAGCCTCACGGAGCTCGGCAAGCTCGGCCGGGTCCGTTAGCCCGGCCGTTGTGCCGGGATCGGTGGGTGGCACGAACTCGGCGACGGTCCGGCGTCCGTCGATGGCGTCGTGGAACCATAGACCGAGCTTGTAGCAGGTGCGGACGGCGGCGAGAGCGCGTGAGGTGTCAAAAAGGTGACTATGTGCCGCCTTGTTCCGGTCGCGGCGCAACTGATCGAAGTCGTCACGGATCTCGGGGACGAGGACTCCGGCCCGGGTGAGGGCGGTCAGTCGGTCGATCTGACGGTCCCCCTCGATGCGCATCCCGATGCGGGTGATCAGTTCCTCGGCGAGGACCTCTCCGAACTGGCCGGCCTGAACAAGGGACGAGTTGGGGTTGGTGAAGACCGTGGCTTCGGCCGACGCCCCGTACAACGCCAACAGGGGTTGGTGCCGGTACAGCAGTCCGAAGTTGGGTGAACCCTTCGCGAAGTCGCGAAGCCGGTCGTCCATGTTGGCCTTCCCCCTAGACGCGGCTGTCCATGTGGATGGCAGCCCAGCTTATGCCGCGCGCGCCTTGGACGACGTTCGTCGCGGCAAAGTGATGTGCGGCGCGTGTGTGTAGGCGCTGACGCGAGTGAGGGGTCTTTACCGAGTTCTCGGAGCGGGTGCCGGTCAGGTCTTGATGACGGTGACGTGCCCCCCGCAAAGTGCGGTGAGGTCCTCGGGATCTGACGTGAGGATCGTAACGGGCCCGGGGGCGGCGAGGGCGGTCGCGCTGAGCATGGCGTCGATGGCGTACTTGTGGCCGTGCAAGCCAGCGTCGGCGAGGAGAGCGGCGGCATGCCGGGCGATCGACTCGGTGACCGGCTCCACGACGAGGCGCGAGAGCGTCCACTCCAGGGCCGGGCGGTTGATCCGGGGGTGGACTACTTCCACCAGGGTGGCCGCGGACGTGATCACACGTAGGTCGTCGGCGCGGGAGAGAGCGAGCCACGCGGTGACGGTGCGGTCGCGCAGGACGGCCTTGGCCAGTCCCTCGCTGTCGAGGACGAGAGTGCCACCGGGAGCTGCGGGGGAGCGGTTCACGCAGCGTCTGCCTCACCGTTCGTCTGCTTCTGGCGGGCTCGGTGAAGCTGGTCGCGCAC
The DNA here is from genome assembly GCF_055597465.1 of Streptomyces yongxingensis. Classification (NCBI taxonomy): domain Bacteria; kingdom Bacillati; phylum Actinomycetota; class Actinomycetes; order Kitasatosporales; family Streptomycetaceae; genus Streptomyces; species Streptomyces yongxingensis. The sequence goes on along the minus strand of NZ_CM145717.1, from coordinate 4,099,545 downwards.
GGCCTGGATTTCTTCCTCGGTGATCGCTCCGTGTTCGGCTTCGGCGACTTGGATGAGTTCGTTGAGGTTGTCGCGCTCGATCTGGCGGGCGACGGCGGCGGCCACGTATGCGGACAGGCCCGAGGGGCCGCTGCGTGCACGGGCCGCTTCGGCGATGTCGCGCGGCATGGTGATCGAGTATTTGCCGGTAGGCTCACTCATGCTACCTATCCTACCAAGGATGCTCCCGCTTGCTGTTGATCCATGCATCTCGGGGAGGATGCTGCAACAAGGGCAGGGTCTGCGGGATTTGGGGTCTCGGGGCGCTCGGGCTCTGTTAGTGCCCGTGCGCAAGTCGACTTGCGCACGAAAAAGGACCCCGGTCTCAGCGCTTCCGCTGGTGACGGGGTCCATCAGGCACTCGCGTGAGTGCCCCCGGCAGGATTCGAACCTGCGCACACGGCTCCGGAGGCCGTTGCTCTATCCCCTGAGCTACGGGGGCTTGCCTGTCGCTGCTGTCTCGCTGCGACGAGTAGAACACTACCAGCTCGCCGAGGGTGGTCATGAACGCTTATCGGGAGCCGGCGGTCGGGGAGGGGATGTGGGAGCGGAGGGGCCTATACCGCATGTGGAGGGTGGGGCGCAGGGGTCTTGGGGAAAGGTCCCTCGCACGGGGCGGAAGTGGGGAAAACCCGGACGCAGCCGCGGCTGCGCGCCTACTCTTCAGGATGTGCCTGGCTTGTCCGGCCGGGTCCTTGTCGTCGACGACAACAAGGTCATCCGGCAGCTGATCAGGGTCAACCTCGAGCTGGAGGGCTTCGAGGTCGTGACCGCGGCCGATGGTGCCGAGTGCCTGGAGATCGTTCACCAGGTGCGGCCCGATGTGATCACTCTCGATGTCGTGATGCCCAGACTCGATGGGCTGCATACGGCATCGAGGCTGCGCGCTGATGCTCGTACGTGTCATGTGCCCGTCGCGATCATCAGTGCGTGTACGCAGTACGAGATGGACAGCGGGAAGGCGCTGGGCGTCGATGCCTTCCTCGCGAAACCCTTCGAGCCCGTCGATCTTGTCGAGCTCGTGCGGCGGCTGATGCGGCAGGGGGCGGCCGGTGCGGCCGCGCCTGGTGATGCCGAGCCGGTTGTGGGGCCCACCGGGTAGTGGTGGGCCCCAGGGCCGACCTGTTGGCCGACCTGTTGGCCGACCTGTCGCTTCCGGGTCGGGGGCTCCGCTGTGGGCTCGTGTCCGGCCGGGGGCTCGGCTGTGGCTCGTGTTGGTGCGCCCCGTGTCGGTTCACTCCCTGTGCCGTCCGAAGGGCGAAACCGGTTCGCTTTCGTACCCCCCTCCTCCCATACGCTTGTGCCGTGACTCCCGCCCAGCTCTCCCGCACTGTGCTGCACACCGTGCGTCGTGCCGTCGAGGACGACGAGCTGTGCGTTGCCGTGCCGGAGCGGGTGAAGGTGCGGACGCCCCCTCGGCCTGGGTGTGGGGATTACGCCACCAATGTCGCCCTGCTGCTGGCCAGAGATGGTGGGGATGCGCTGGGTATCGCCCAGGTTTTGCGGCGGCGGCTTCTCCGTACGCCCGGGATCGTCCGCGTTGACATCGCCGACCCCGGGTTTCTCAACATCACCCTTGATGCCACCTCCCATGCTCAGCTCGTGCGGGACGTCCTCGCCCAGGGGTCTCGCTACGGGCACGGTGATGCGCTCGCTGGGGTTTCGGTTCCGCTTGGGCCCGCCAACGAGGTGCGGGCCGCGCTCGTCGCTCATGTGGTGCGGGGGCTTGTCGGTGCTGCCGGGGGAGTCGTTGTTCCTGGTCAGGGGCCTGTTGTTCGGCCCGTTCCGGTCTCCGGGGCTGATCTGCTCCGCTCCCTCGGGGCCGACGCCGCCCGCTGGGCGTTGCTTCGGCCCGCCGGGCACGATCTGCCCGACCTCGAGCCCTCCCGTCTCCTCTCCCAGCGCGAGGACAACCCCCTCTTCCGGGTTCAGTACGCCCACGCCCGCACCCGCGCCCTGATGCGGAATGCCGGCCAGCTCGGTCTCGCAGCCGAGCCCGAGCCCGAGGCCGGAACCTATGGGACCTACGACCACCCCGCCGAGGTCGGCCTTCTCGGCCTCCTCGCCGATCATCCCCGCGCCATCGAGGCCGCCGCCCGGCACCGTGCGCCCGATCGGCTCGCTCGGCATCTCGTCGGCGTCGCCGATGCCTTCTTCCGGTTCCATGACCGGTTCCATGACGACTGCCCGGCCCTGCCCTCCGGCCCGCACAAACCCTCGGCCGTCCACCGTTCCCGGCTGGCCCTTGCCGACGCCACCGGAGCGGTGCTCGCCGGCGGCCTGCGTCTGCTCGGCATCAGCGCACCCGAACATCTGTAAGACCTTGAGAGAGACAGCAGAGACAGCATGAGCCGTTCCGCCCACCCCGCCGGGCCCCGCCACGCCGATGTCCTTCCCGAGGGGCACTACGCCGCGCCGCCCGCCGATCTCAATCAGCTCGATCCGCGCGTGTGGTCCCGTACGGTCGGCCGGAGCGCCGATGGCGTCGTGACCGTCGGCGGGATCGACGTCAAGACGCTCGCGGAGGAGTTCGGGACGCCCGCGTACTTCCTCGACGAGGCCGACTTCCGGGCCCGCTGCCGGGCCTGGCGGGAGGCGTTCAAGGGGGAGAAGAAGGGGGAGAAGGGCGAGGGGGAGGACGCGGACGTGTTCTACGCCGGGAAGGCGTTCCTCTCCCGCGCCGTCGTGCGCTGGCTGGACGAGGAGGGGCTCAACCTCGACGTGTGCTCCGCCGGGGAGCTGGCCACCGCGCTCGCCGCCGGGATGCCCGCCGAGCGGATCGCGCTGCACGGGAACAACAAGTCCACCGCCGAGATCGAGCGGGCGGTCGAGGAGGGCGTCGGGCGGATCGTGCTCGACTCGTTCCAGGAGATCGTGCGGGTCGCGCACATCGCCCAGCGGCTCGGCAAGCGACAGCGGGTGCAGATCCGGGTGACCGTGGGTGTGGAGGCGCACACCCACGAGTTCATCGCGACCGCCCACGAGGACCAGAAGTTCGGCATTCCGCTCGCGGGCGGGCAGGCCGCCGAGGCCGTGCGGCGGGCGCTCAAGCTCGACGGACTCGAGCTCATCGGCATTCACTCGCACATCGGGTCGCAGATCTTCGACACGTCCGGGTTCGAGGTCGCGGCGCACCGGGTCGTGGGGCTGCTCAAGGAGATCCGGGACGAGCACGGCGTCGAGCTGCCCGAGATCGACCTCGGCGGCGGCCTCGGCATCGCGTACACCTCGGAGGACGACCCGCGCGAGCCGCACGAGATCGCCAAGGCGCTGCGCGACATCGTGCACCGGGAGTGCGACTCGGCCGGGCTCGCGGTGCCGCGGCTGTCGGTCGAGCCGGGGCGGGCGATCGTCGGGCCGACCGCCTTCACGCTGTACGAGGTGGGCACGGTCAAGGAGCTGCCGGGGCTGCGGACGTACGTCAGCGTCGACGGCGGGATGTCCGACAACATCCGTACCGCGCTCTACGACGCCGAGTACTCGGTCGCGCTGGTCTCCCGCGCCTCCACCGCCGAGCCGATGCTCTCCCGCGTCGTCGGCAAGCACTGCGAATCCGGCGACATCGTCGTACGGGACGCCTTCCTGCCCGCCGACCTGGCGCCCGGCGATCTGATCGCCGTCCCCGCCACCGGCGCGTACTGCCGCTCGATGGCGAGCAACTACAACCACGCGCTCCGGCCGCCCGTCGTCGCCGTACGGGACGGGCAGGCGCGCGAGATCGTCCGGCGTGAGACGGAGGAAGATCTTCTGCGACTCGACGTCGGCTAGCGAGACTCCGCCGGTGGGAATCGGCTAGCGAGAAATGGATCTCGGATACTGGACCCGGGACAGGAAATCCCGTCCAGTGCATGAGACTGGTGCACTAACGCGCTGATGCATTAACGCGATGGATGAGAAACGAGGTCGGATGATGCGTACGCGTCCGCTGAAAGTGGCGCTGCTGGGCTGTGGAGTGGTCGGCTCAGAGGTGGCGCGCATCATGACGACGCATGCGGACGACCTCGCGGCGCGCATCGGGGCCCCGGTCGAGCTGGCCGGGATCGCCGTGCGCCGCCCCGGCCGGGTCCGGGAGGGGGTGCCGGCGGAGCTGGTGACCACCGACGCCACGGCCCTGGTCAAACGCGGGGACATCGATGTGGTGGTCGAGGTCATCGGCGGGATCGAGCCCGCCCGCACCCTCATCACCACCGCCTTCGACCACGGCGCGAGCGTGGTGTCCGCGAACAAGGCGCTGGTCGCCCAGGGCGGCGCGGCGCTGCACGCCGCGGCCGAGCAGCGCGGTGCGGATCTCTACTACGAGGCCGCGGTCGCGGGGGCGATCCCGCTGGTGCGGCCGCTGCGCGAGTCGCTCGCGGGCGACAAGGTCGACCGTGTCCTCGGCATCGTCAACGGCACCACCAACTTCATCCTCGACCGGATGGACTCCAGCGGCGCCGGCTACAGCGAGGCGCTGGACGAGGCCACGGCCCTGGGCTACGCCGAGGCCGACCCGACCGCCGACGTCGAGGGCTTCGACGCCGCCGCGAAGGCCGCGATCCTCGCCGGGATCGCCTTCCACACCCGGGTCACCCTCGACGATGTGCACCGCGAGGGCATCACCGAGGTGACCGCCGCCGACATCGCCTCCGCCAAGCGCATGGGCTGCACCGTCAAGCTGCTCGCGATCTGTGAGCGGGCCGCCGACGGCCGGTCGGTCACCGCGCGGGTGCACCCGGCGATGATTCCGCTGAGCCACCCCCTCGCCTCCGTCCGCGAGGCGTACAACGCGGTGTTCGTCGAGGCCGACGCCGCGGGGCAGCTGATGTTCTACGGACCGGGCGCGGGCGGTTCGCCGACCGCCTCGGCCGTCCTCGGCGACCTCGTCGCCGCCTGCCGCAACAAGCTGGCGGGCGCCACCGGACCCGGGGAGTCCGCCTACAGCCGGCTCCCGGTGAGCCCGATGGGCGATGTGGTCACTCGCTACCACATCAGCCTGGACGTCGCCGACAAACCGGGAGTTCTGGCGCAGGTCGCCACAGTCTTCGCCGAGCACGGCGTGTCCATCGATACGGTCCGCCAGCAGGGGAAGGACGGCGAGGCGTCCCTCGTCGTCGTGACCCACCGCGCGAGCGACGCCGCGCTGTCGTCGACCGTGGAGGCGCTCCGCCGGCTCGACACCGTCCGCGATGTCGCGAGCATCATGCGGGTCGAGGGCGAGTAGAGAGCGCACCAGAGGACGAGTCGTGGGCGAGCAGAGGCCGGGTAGCGGCCGCGCTGAGGCCGAACAGAGGGTGAGCGGAGAGTAAGGGAAATCATGAACGCAATCGCCGACGCCGGGCCTCGAATGTCCGGCACCCGCCAGTGGCACGGCTGGCGGGGCATCATCGAGGAGTACCGCGACCGCCTCCCGGTCAGCGGGACGACCCCCGTCGTCACCCTGCGCGAGGGCGGTACGCCGCTGGTCCCCGCGCAGGTGCTCTCCGAGCGCACCGGCTGCGAGGTCCACCTCAAGGTCGAGGGCGCCAACCCCACCGGGTCGTTCAAGGACCGCGGGATGACGATGGCCATCAGCGCGGCCAAGGAGGCCGGCGCCAAGGCCGTCATCTGCGCCTCCACCGGCAACACCTCGGCCTCGGCGGCGGCGTACGCCGTACGGGCCGGGATGGTCTGCGCGGTGCTGGTCCCGCAGGGGAAGATCGCGCTGGGCAAGATGGGCCAGGCCCTCGTCCACGGCGCGAAGATCCTCCAGGTCGACGGCAACTTCGACGACTGCCTGACGCTGGCGCGCGGGCTGTCGGAGAAGTACCCGGTGGCGCTGGTCAATTCGGTCAACCCGGCCCGGATCGAGGGCCAGAAGACCGCCGCCTTCGAGATCGTGGACATGCTCGGGGACGCGCCCGACATCCATGTGCTGCCGGTCGGCAACGCGGGCAACATCACCGCCTACTGGAAGGGCTACACGGAGTACGCGGCACCGTTCGCCGACAGCGAGCCGCGCGCCTCCCGTACGCCCCGGATGTGGGGCTTCCAGGCGTCCGGCGCGGCACCGATCGTGCGCGGTGAGCCGGTCAAGGAGCCGAGCACCATCGCCACCGCCATCCGCATCGGCAACCCGGCTTCGTGGACCTTCGCCGAGCAGGCGCGCGACGAGTCCGGCGGCCTCATCGACGAGGTGACCGACCGTCAGATCCTCGCCGCCTACCGGCTGCTCGCGGCGCAGGAGGGCGTTTTCGTCGAGCCCGCCTCCGCGGCGAGCGTGGCGGGTCTGCTGAAGGCGGCCGAGCAGGGGCTGGTCGACCCGGGCCAGCGCATCGTCTGCACGGTCACCGGGAACGGGCTCAAGGACCCGGACTGGGCGGTGGCGGGTGCGCCGCAGCCGGTCGTGGTCCCGGTGGACGCGGACGCCGCGGCCGTACGGCTCGGGCTGGCCTGACCCGGCGCGACGCGACCCGGAGCGGGCCGGTCCGGTAAGGCGCGGTGCGCCGTGGGCCCGGCCGGTCCGATACGGCGCGACCCGGCCTTGACCAGGGCCGGGACCTGCTGCGGTGGGGGGTTCAGCGGGCCGCCTGGCCCGGCCCGCTGGGCCCCTCCGCGCCACGTCGGCCCCGGCGTGCTGGGCCCCTCCGCGCCACGTCGATCCCGGCGCGCTGGGCCCCTCCGTCCTCATGCCGGCCCGGCCCGCTGAGCCCCTTCCGTGGCTTTTCTAAAGATCCACTCAAGTGGTGGCAGAGAAGCGCGAGGGCGTGCGAGCGCTCCAGTAGAGTGGTCGCGGACGATGGCAGGGAGCGCGACACGCATCGTGCGCCTCCCGTGCGCCCTATGTCGCCACAGAACCTTCCTTCGATAGGCTGTACTGAATCCGCCCCGACGCAGAGCGCTCGCCTCTGCGCGGCGTCGCCGTACTTGTCACGGCCCTCGCGGTGTTCCGTACCTCTTCGAGCAATCGCACGTAACCACAAGGAGAGTCATCGAGCGATGGCCGGTCCAGCGTTCCGCGCCGCCGCCGTCCGAGTGCGCGTCCCCGCCTCGAGCGCCAATCTCGGTCCTGGCTTCGACGCCCTCGGCCTGGCCCTGGGCCTCTACGACGACGTGGTGGTCCGGGTGGCCGACTCCGGTCTCCACGTCGACATCGCCGGTGAAGGCGCGGAGTCGCTCCCGCGCGACGAGAACCATCTGCTCGTACGCTCCCTGCGCACCGCCTTCGATCTGCTGGGCGGGCAGCCCCGCGGCCTCGAGCTGGTCTGCGCCAACCGCATTCCGCATGGGCGGGGCCTGGGCTCCTCCTCCGCCGCCATCTGCGCCGGGATCGTCGCCGCGCGCGCGGTGACCATAGGCGGCGCCGAGCGGCTCGACGACGCGGCGATGCTGGAGCTGGCCACCGAGATCGAGGGCCACCCCGACAATGTCGCCGCCTGTCTGCTCGGCGGCTTCACCCTGGCCTGGACGGACGCGGGGTCCGCCCGGGCGATCAGGATGGACCCCGCGGATTCCATCGTTCCGGTGGTCTTCGTTCCTGGCCGGCCGGTGCTCACCGAGACCGCCCGCGGCCTGCTGCCGCGCACCGTCCCGCATGTGGACGCCGCGGTCAACGCGGGCCGGGCCGCACTGCTCGTCGAGGCCCTGACCAGGCGTCCCGAGCTGCTGCTCGCCGCGACGGAGGACCGGCTGCACCAGGAATACCGTGCTCCGGCGATGCCCGAGAGCGTGAGCCTGGTGAACCGACTGCGGGCGGACGGCGTCCCCGCGGTCATCTCCGGCGCGGGCCCCACGGTGCTCGCGCTGGTCGAGGACGGTGCGGCCGACAAGGTCGCACGACTGGCGGGCGAGGGGTGGGCGGCCAACCGGCTGGCTCTCGACGCCGGGGGGGCGAGCGTCCTGCCGCTCACCTGACACCGCGATCCGGGGTGCCCCGGAGCCGGGAAAACTCGATAGCCGGTCTTGGAGAGGGGGAATGTTTGTTGGATCCGGTAGTGTTAACCTCAAGTCTGCACTCGATGCCTCTTGGATGTACTCGGAGGCGAGGTGCTCAGTGTCCCCATCAGGGACCACCCTTCTTCCGGGAGCCTCCCACACTGCCTGAGCAGCCTGCCTGAGCAGTATCGAGCACGCTCCGGAATCGGCGTGGCGGATTCTCGTGAATCCTCCGCCGCGTCGGAACCATGAACTGATCTCTCCGCCGTACCCCGGCGGACCACCGCCCCGGCCCGGTCCGTAACGGAAGGACCACAGCCGGACAGCACAACCGGTCGCCGAGCCAGACAGGCCGACGCCCGCTCCAGGGAAGGACCCTTCGTGAGCGACACCACCGATCTGATGGGCGTGAACGCCTCCGGCACCTCCGACAGCGGTGTCGGCAACAACGCGCCCGCCACGGACGCTTCCGCGCCCGCCAACGGTGCTGCCACTGGCGCTGCCCCGCGGCGACGCCGCTCGGGCACCGGCCTCGACGCCATGGTCCTGGCCGAGCTTCAGCAGCTCGCCTCGAGCCTTGGCATCAAGGGCACCGCGCGGATGCGCAAAGGCCAGCTGATCGAGGTCATCAAGGAGAAGCAGGCCGCGGGCTCCGGCTCCGCCCAGGGCTCCGAGAGCACTCCGTCCGACGCGGAGGGGGTGACCAAGCCGAAGCGCCGCACCACCTCCCGGGCCCGTACGGGCGACGACGCGGAGGAGAAGACCGGCGGCGCCAAGTCCTCGAAGTCCGCCGGGAAGGCGGAGAAGGCCGAGAAGGCCGACGCCGAGGAGAAGGCCGCGGCGCAAGCGCAGATCGAGATCCCCGGCCAGCCCGGTGAGCCCGCCGGCGATGAGCAGCCGGCCGGTGAGCGCCGCCGCCGCCGGGCCACCGCGCCCGCCACCACCCCCGACTCCGGGGGCACGGCCACCGCTGTCGAGACCAAGACGGAGGCGCGCAGCGACGTCTCCGCCAAGACCGAGGCCAGGACCGAGCCCAAGGGCGACGGGAAGGCCGAGGCCGCCGCCGACACCGCCGAGGGCAAGGGCGCCAGGGGCGGTGACCGCCAGGAGCGCGGCCAGAAGGGCGACCGCCGGGACCGGCAGCGCGACCGCGGCGACCGCCGCGGCAAGGGCGAGGACGGTCAGCAGGGCGGCGGCCGTCAGCAGCGCGACGGGCGCGGCCAGGGCCAGCAGCGCGCCGACGAGGGCGACGACGACTTCGAGGGCGGGCGCCGCGGGCGCCGCGGCCGCTACCGCGACCGCCGTGGCCGTCGTGGCCGCGACGACTTCGGCAACGAGCCGCAGGTGTCCGAGGACGATGTGCTGATCCCCGTCGCGGGCATCCTCGACATCCTCGACAACTACGCGTTCATCCGGACCTCCGGCTACCTCCCGGGCCCGAACGATGTGTACGTCTCGCTCGCCCAGGTGCGCAAGAACGGTCTGCGCAAGGGCGACCACGTCACCGGCGCGGTCCGTCAGCCGCGCGAGGGCGAGCGCCGCGAGAAGTTCAACGCGCTGGTCCGGCTGGACTCGGTGAACGGCATGGCGCCCGAAACCGGGCGCGGACGGCCGGAGTTCGGCAAGCTGACGCCGCTTTACCCGCAGGACCGGCTGCGTCTGGAGACCGAGGCCGGTGGGCTGACGACCCGGATCATCGACCTGGTCGCGCCGATCGGCAAGGGCCAGCGCGGTCTGATCGTGGCCCCGCCGAAGACCGGTAAGACCATGATCATGCAGGCGATCGCCAACGCGATCACCCGCAACAGCCCCGAGTGCCATCTGATGGTCGTCCTCGTCGACGAGCGGCCGGAAGAGGTCACCGACATGCAGCGGTCGGTCAAGGGCGAGGTCATCTCCTCGACCTTCGACCGCCCGGCCGAGGACCACACCACCGTCGCGGAGCTGGCGATCGAGCGGGCCAAGCGCCTGGTCGAGCTGGGCCATGACGTGGTCGTCCTGCTGGACTCGATCACCCGCCTGGGCCGTGCGTACAACCTGGCGGCGCCCGCCTCCGGCCGCATCCTGTCCGGTGGTGTCGACTCGACCGCGCTCTACCCGCCGAAGAAGTTCTTCGGTGCCGCGCGCAACATCGAGGACGGCGGCTCGCTGACCATCCTGGCCACCGCGCTGGTCGAGACCGGCTCGCGCATGGACGAGGTGATCTTCGAGGAGTTCAAGGGCACCGGCAACATGGAGCTCAAGCTCGACCGGAAGCTCGCCGACAAGCGCATCTTCCCTGCGGTGGACGTCGATCCGTCCAGCACCCGCAAGGAGGAGATCCTGCTGGCGCCGGAGGAGCTGAACATCGTCTGGAAGCTGCGCCGGGTGCTGCACGCGCTCGACTCCCAGCAGGCCATCGAACTGCTGCTGGACAAGATGAAGCAGACGAAGTCGAACGCCGAGTTCCTGATGCAGATCGCCAAGACCACGCCCACCCCGGGCAACAACGGCGACTGACCGGACACCCGCCGGAACGCTCCGTAGCCGAGGCCCCCCGCACCGCGGGGGGCCTCGTCGCGTTCCATGAGAGGTGAGCCACATTTTCCGGCCAGACCGCGGACCGGTGCTGATCATGTTATCGCCCGCGAAAGTGCAGGTCAGAGTGGTAAGGCGGATGAAGGGGACGAACGGTGCGTCCGGCGGCCCGCGCGAAATCCGGCCATCGCACATATGCAACCCTGGCGGCCGGCCTTCCATCTGTCAGGTCGGAATACGGGCCGGAACACAGGCTGACTCCACCGCGCGACGCGACGCCACGCCTGACCGTGACGGCAGGGGGTACTCGGGCAGCTAAAGAGAACTGAGGAGCACATGGCCGAGGACAGCAGCAACGCACCGGTGAGCCCGGGCCGCCACCGCGCCCGCGGGGCGACGGCCGGGCGCCGTCGCAAGCGGCCCAGCACGCGCCGTAGGGCCGTGCTCTACACGGTGTGGACGCTGGCCGCCGTGTTGGTGCTCGGCGGTGCCGGACTCGGCTACCTCTACTACAAGCTGAACGGCAACCTCACCGGCGTCGACGTCAACGCCGCCCTCGGCGCCAACCGCCCCGAGAACGTCGACAACGGCTCGATGGACATCCTCGTGCTCGGCTCCGACTCCCGGGCCGGCAAGAACGCCAAGTACGGCACGGACGAGGGCACCTCCCGCTCCGACACGGCGATGATCGTCCACGTCTACAAGGGCCACAAGAAGGCCAGTGTCATCAGCATCCCGCGCGACACCCTCATAGAGCGGCCCTCCTGCACCACCAAGGGCGGGCAGCAGACGCCCGCCGTGCGGGCGGCCATGTTCAACAGCGCCTACGAGGCCGGCGGCCCGGCCTGCACCATCAAGACCGTCGAGGCCATGACGGGCATACGCATGGACCACTTCCTCGAGGTCGACTTCTCCGGCTTCAAGCAGCTGATAGACGACCTCGGCGGCGTCAACATCACCACCACCGCCCCGATCCACGACCCCAAGAGCCACCTCGACCTGGAGGCGGGCCCGCACACCCTGAACGGGGAGCAGTCGCTGGGCCTGGTGCGCACCCGGCACGGCGTGGGCGACGGCAGCGACCTCGGCCGGATCAAGCTCCAGCAGGCGTTCGTCAAGGCGCTGCTGGACCAGGTCAAGCACGTGGACGTGTTCGGCAACCCGAAGAAGCTCTACGACCTCGCGGACACCTCCACCAAGGCTCTCACCACCGACTCCGAGCTGGCCTCGGTGAGCAAGCTGAAGGGCTTCGCCGAGTCCCTGAAGGGCATCGGCTCGGGCAACATGAAGATGACCACGCTGCCGGTCGAGTACGACCCGCAGAACCCGGCCCGGGTGCTGCCCATGGAGCGCAAGGCCAAGCTGATATGGACCGCGCTCCGCCATGACCGGCCGGTCCCCGCCTCCGCCACCAAGGGCTCCGCGGGCGACGCCACCAGCGCGGGCAAGGTCGTCAAGTAGGGCCGTCCACGGTCGTCAGAGGGCGTCCGACAGCCTCCCGGGCGGGCCGGGAATATCCGGGCCCGCCCCCCGGTTTTGGGGGATGCGGCCAGTACTGGCAAACTGGATCGTCGGTCCCGGTTCACGACAGGCAACCCGCCCGTCGACCCGGTGCCCTCCCGAACCTAGGAGAATCCCTTGAAGCGCGAGATCCACCCGGAGTACGTCGAGACGCAGGTGAGCTGCACCTGTGGCGCCTCCTTCACCACCCGTAGCACCGTGAGCGGCGGCGCCATCCGCGCCGACATCTGCTCCGAGTGCCACCCGTTCTACACGGGCAAGCAGAAGATCCTCGACACCGGTGGCCGTGTGGCGCGGTTCGAGGCCCGCTTCGGCAAGCACGCCGGGTCCGCCAAGAAGTAGCGACCCGCACGGCGCCGGTCTTCGGTCGCCCCTTCCCTGGGGCGACCGGACCGGCGTTTTGTCGTCACCGGCCCTCCGGCACCTTTCCGCAACGCCACCACGCAGACCATTCAGGGAGCCCTCCGATGTTCGAGGCGGTCGAGGAACTCATCGGCGAACACGCCGACCTCGAGAAGCGGCTCGCCGACCCCGCGGTCCACGCCGACCAGCGGGAGGCGCGGCGGCTCAACAAGCGCTACGCCGAGCTGACCCCGGTGATCACCGCCTATCGCGCCTGGAAGCAGGCCGGGGACGACATCGTGACGGCCCGCGAGCTGGCCCAGGACGACCCCGACTTCGTGGACGAGGTCAAGGAGCTGGAGCAGGGCCGCGAGCAGCTCACCGACCGGCTGCGGCTGTTGCTCGTCCCCCGCGACCCGAGCGACGACAAGGACGTCATCCTGGAGGTCAAGGCCGGGGAGGGCGGCGAGGAGTCCGCGCTGTTCGCCGGCGACCTGCTGCGGATGTACCTGCGGTACGCCGAGCGGATCGGCTGGAAGGCCGAGATCATCGACTCCAACGGATCCGACCTCGGCGGCTACAAGGACGTCCAGGTGGCGATCAAGACCAGGGGCACCATCGAGCCCGGCCAGGGCGTCTGGGCCCGGCTGAAGTACGAGGGCGGGGTGCACCGGGTGCAGCGGGTGCCCGCCACCGAGTCCCAGGGCCGTATCCACACCTCCGCGGCCGGTGTGCTGGTCACGCCCGAGGCCGAGGAGGTCGAGGTCGAGATCGGCCCCAACGATCTGCGGATCGACGTCTACCGCTCCTCCGGACCCGGCGGCCAGTCGGTCAACACCACCGACTCCGCGGTGCGCATCACCCACCTGCCCACCGGCATCGTCGTCTCCTGCCAGAACGAGAAGAGCCAGCTCCAGAACAAGGAGCAGGCACTGCGCATCCTGCGCTCGCGGCTGCTGGCCGCGGCCCAGGAGGAGGCCGAGCGGGAGGCGTCGGACGCGCGGCGCAGCCAGGTCCGCACCGTCGACCGGTCCGAGCGCATCCGTACGTACAACTTCCCGGAAAACCGGATCTCGGACCATCGTGTCGGTTTCAAGGCGTACAACTTGGACCAGGTGCTCGACGGCGAACTCGATCCGGTCATCCAGGCGTGCGTCGACGCCGACGCGGCCGCCAAGCTGGCGGCCGCGGGCTGAGCCACCCACTGATCAACGCTTCGTGCCCTTGTCCGGACCGGCTGGAGGAATTCAGTGAACGTGCTGCTCGCGGAGGTGGCGCAGGCCACTCAGCGGCTGGCCGACGCGGGCGTGCCCTCACCGCGCTTCGACGCGGAGGAGCTCGCCGCCTTTGTGCACGGCGTCAAGCGGGGTGAGCTGCACGGCGTGCCCGACGCCGACTTCGACGCCCGCTACTGGGAGGCGGTCGCCCGCCGCGAGGCCCGCGAGCCCCTTCAGCACATCACCGGCCGCGCCTTCTTCCGCTATCTCGAGCTCCAGGTCGGACCGGGGGTCTTCGTGCCCCGGCCGGAGACCGAGTCGGTGGTCGGCTGGGCGATAGACGCGGTGCGCGCCATGGACGTCGTCGAACCGCTCATCGTCGATCTGTGCTCCGGTTCCGGGGCCATCGCGCTCGCGCTCGCCCAGGAGGTGCCGCGCTCCCGGGTGCACGCCGTGGAGCTGGACGAGGGCGCCCTGCGCTGGGCCCGCAAGAACGTCGAGGGGTCCCGCGTCGTTCTCCATCACGCGGACGCGTTGACGGCCCTGCCCGAGCTCGACGGGCAGGTGGACCTCGTCATCAGCAACCCGCCGTACATCCCGCTGACCGAGTGGGAGTACGTGGCGCCGGAGGCCCGCGATCACGACCCCCAGCTCGCGCTCTTCTCCGGTGAGGACGGCCTCGATGTCATCCGTGGCCTGGAGCGCACCGCCCACCGGCTGCTGCGCCCCGGGGGCGTGGTGGTCATCGAGCACGCAGACACCCAGGGCGGCCAGGTGCCGTGGATCTTCACCGAGGAGCGTGGCTGGGCGGACGCCGCCGACCACCCCGACCTGAACAACCGGCCCCGGTTCGCCACCGCGCGGAAGGCCATGCCGTGACGGCGGCACCGCACCACACATTGGCCACGTACGAGGAGGTCCGTTAAATGGCACGGCGATACGACTGCGGGGACGCGACTGACCGCAAGACCGGCCTGCGCGAGGCCGCCTCCGCCGTCCGCCGCGGCGAACTGGTCGTGCTGCCCACCGACACCGTCTACGGCATCGGCGCGGACGCCTTCAACGCCGAGGCGGTCGGCGATCTGCTCGAGGCCAAGGGCCGCGGCCGCAACATGCCCACACCGGTGCTGGTCGGCTCGCCGAACACCCTGCACGGACTGGTCACCGACTTCTCCGAGATGGCCTGGGAGCTGGTGGACGCCTTCTGGCCCGGCGCGCTCACCCTCGTCGCCCGGCACCAGCCGTCGCTCACCTGGGACCTGGGGGAGACCCGGGGCACGGTCGCGGTCCGGATGCCGCTGCACCCGGTGGCGATCGAGCTGCTGACGGACTTCGGCCCGATGGCGGTCTCCAGCGCCAATCTGACTGGACACCCCTCCCCGCAGGACTGCGACGCCGCCCAGGACATGCTGGGGGACTCCGTCTCGGTGTACCTCGACGGCGGGCCGACCCCGGCCGCCGTGCCCTCCTCGATCGTCGACGTGACCGGCAAGGTGCCGGTGCTGCTGCGGGCGGGCGCGCTCACCGCCGAGCAGCTCCGGGAGGTCGTACCCGACCTCGAGGTGGCCAATTGACAGCCCCTGAGGGGCGTGGCATAGCGGAACACCGTGAGAAGAACGCCGAGGCCACCTTCCGCATCCTCCACGTCAGCACCGGCAATGTGTGCCGCTCGCCGATCACCGAGCGGCTGACCCGGCACGCCCTCGCCCACCGTCTCGGAAGCGCCCGCACCCGCGGTCTGATCGTGGAGTCCGCCGGCACCTGGGGCCATGAGGGCGCGCCCATGGAGGCGCACGCCGCGACGGTCCTGACCGACTTCGGGGCCGACCCGGCGGGCTTCCTCGGCCGTGAGCTGCTGGACGAGCACGTCATCCGCGCCGACCTGGTCCTGACCGCCACCCGCGACCACCGGGCGCAGGTGATCTCGATGGGGCACTCGGCGGGGCTGCGCACCTTCACGCTCAAGGAGTTCACCCGGCTGGTGCGGGCCATAGACCCCGCGACGCTGCCCGACCCGGAGGAGGCGGGCGGTGTGGTGGAGCGGGCCCGCGCCCTGGTGCAGGCGGCGGCCGCGCTGCGCGGCTGGCTGCTGGCGCCCAACGAGGAGGCGGACGAGGTGCACGATCCGTACGGGGCGCCGATCACCTTCTTCCGCTCCATCGGGGACGAGATCAACCAGGCCCTGGACCCGGTCGTCACGGCGCTGACGGGCGTTCCCGCCCCCGCGTAGCGCCTCGGAGGGCCGGGGGCGCGGCGTGAGGGGGCCTTCACGGGCCGCACGGCGCGCCGTGCGGCGTCGCGGGGCCTACATTGGGGGTGACCACGTAAGCGAGAGGCGCTGTCGCCTCCGAAGGCTGTGAGCACGCCATGGCCGTCACCCCCTGGGGCCCCGATTTCGCCGGCCTCGCCCGCCAGGACCCGGAGCTGGCGGGAATCATCCTGAGCGAGATCGACCGCGTCTCCGGCGGACTCCAGCTGATCGCGGCCGAGAACTACGCCTCGCCGGCCGTGCTGGCGGCGCTGGCCTCGCCGCTGGCCAACAAGTACGCCGAGGGGTATCCCGGCGCCCGCCACCACGGCGGCTGCGAGATCGTGGACATCGCCGAGCGGGTGGCCCAGGACCGGGCCAAGGCGCTGTTCGGCGCCGAGCACGCCAATGTGCAGCCGCATTCGGGGTCCTCCGCCGTGCTGGCCGCCTACGCCGCGCTGCTGCGGCCCGGGGACACGGTGCTGGCGATGGCGCTGCCGCACGGCGGCCACCTCACCCATGGCTCGCCCGCCAATTTCTCCGGCCGCTGGTTCGACTTCATCGGCTACGGCGTCGATCCGGCGACCGGGCTGATCGACTACGAGCAGTTGCGCGGGCTCGCCCACGCCCACCGCCCCAAGGCGATCGTCTGCGGGTCGATCTCCTATCCCCGCCATCTGGACTACGCCGCCTTCCGCGCCGTCGCGGACGAGGTGGGCGCGTATCTCATCGCCGACGCCGCCCATTCGATCGGCCTGGTCGCGGGAAAGGCGGCGCCGTCCCCGGTGCCGTACGCGGACGTGGTGTGCGCAACGACACACAAGGTGCTGCGCGGGCCGCGCGGCGGGATGCTGCTGTGCGGTGCGGAGCTCGCCGAGCGGGTGGACCGGGCGGTGTTCCCGTTCACCCAGGGAGGGGCCCAGATGCACTCCGTCGCGGCCAAGGCGGTGGCGTTCGGCGAGGCCGCGGCGCCCGCCTTCACCGCCTATGCGCGGCGGGTGGTGGCCAATGCCCGGGTACTGGCGGACGCCCTGGTCGGGGAGGGCCTGGCGGTCGCCACGGGCGGCACCGACACCCATATGATCACCGCCGATCCGGCCCCGCTGGGCCTGGACGGACGCACCGCGAAGGGTCGCTGCGCGGCCGCCGGGATCGTCCTGGACACCTGCGCGCTGGCGTCCGCCACCGACCCCCGGGGATGCGTCAAGGGGCTGCGTCTTGGCACCGCGGCGGTGACCACCCAGGGAATGGGAGCGCCGGAAATGGAGCGCATAGCCAACCTCATGGGAACCGTGTTGCGGGACGAAGGCGTGGTAAGGGAAAAGGTGGCGGAACTGGCGGGGAGATTTCCGCCCTATCCGGACGAGGGCCGAATCATGCAACCATCCGAAGGTGTAGGACGTCTGTAAGTACGTTCACCGAGAGGCGTCCGACACGCATAGGGTGTGGGGCTGTGATGGCCAGCGATACCTCTGGGGCAGCCTGTGCGTGAATACCTGCTGACTCTGTGCATCACGGCCGCGGTCACCTATCTGCTGACCGGGCCGGTGCGGAAATTCGCCATCGCGGCCGGTGCGATGCCCGAGATCCGTGCCCGTGATGTGCACCGTGAGCCCACGCCACGGCTCGGTGGCATCGCCATGTTCGGCGGGCTGTGCGCGGGGCTGCTGGTCGCCGCCCACCTGACCAACCTCAAGGACGTCTTCGAGGTTTCCAACGAGCCACGGGCGCTGCTGTCCGGGGCGGGGCTGATCTGGCTGCTCGGGGTGCTGGACGACAAGTGGGGCGTGGACGCGCTGATCAAGCTGGGCGGCCAGATGATCGCCGCCGGTGTGATGGTGCTCCAGGGTCTGACCATCCTGTGGCTTCCGGTGCCCGGTGTGGGGCCGGTCTCGCTGACTCCCTGGCAGGGCACGCTGCTCACCGTCGCGCTGGTCGTCATCACCATCAACGCGGTCAACTTCGTTGACGGGCTCGATGGGTTGGCGTCGGGGATGGTGTGCATCGCCGCCGCGGCGTTCTTCATGTACGCGTACCGCATCTGGTACGGCTACGGCCTGGAGGCGGCCGCGCCCGCCACCCTGTTCGCCGCCGTCCTCATGGGGATGTGCCTGGGCTTCCTGCCGCACAACGCCCACCCCGCGCGGATCTTCATGGGCGACTCGGGCTCGATGCTGATCGGGCTGGTGCTGGCGGCGGGCGCCATCTCCATCACCGGCCAGGTGGACCCGGACGCGATGAAGCTGTTCGAGGGGTCCGAGCAGGCCGCGGTGCACGCCACCGTCCCGGTCTACATCCCGCTGCTGCTGCCGCTGACCGTCATCGCGGTGCCCTTCGCCGACCTGGTGCTGGCCATCGTCCGGCGCACCTGGCGGGGCCAGTCGCCGTTCGCCGCCGACCGCGGCCATCTGCACCACCGGCTGCTGGAGATCGGCCACTCGCACAGCCGGGCCGTCCTGATCATGTACTTCTGGTCGGCGCTGATCGCCTTCGGCGCCGTGGCGTACTCGGTGAACTCGGCCGGTGTGTGGTTCGTGCTCGCGATCGTGGCGCTGAGCGGGGTCGGTCTTGTGCTGTTGCTGCTGCCGCGGTTCACCCCGCGCGTTCCGCGCTGGGCGGAGGCGTTCGTTCCGCCGCGCTACCGCCGCGCCAACCGGATCGCCAGGGCCGAGCGGGGCGCCGGGGCACCCGCCGAGCCCGTGGCGGCCACGGCCGGTGCCGGGTCCGCCGCCCCGGAGCCGGGGCCGGCCGAGCCCGAGCCGGTGGGCTCCGGGATGAACGGCGGAGTGAACGGCGGCGTGAGCAACGGAGCGAACAGCGGGGCGAACGGTGTGAACGGCGCCACCGCGGTCGGCGACCGGTCCCGCTTCACCCACCGCCGGCGCATCGGAACACCCCAGTAATCTCCCCAGTCATCGCCCCGATATCCCCAGTCATCGATCCGGCGGAGGGCCCGGCGAGAGCACTGAAGATCACAGGACGGCGTCAGCACGGTACACACCTCATAACTCTCCCGTGTGACGTGCAGCACACTCGGCGGGTAAAGACCTCATCAAATAGTTTGTGATACCGTTCACTAAACCCGGTGCTAGACCCGAGGGGCCGTGGGGCGACGGCTCTTCCTCGTGAGGTCCCCTCTGTCCCCGGGGATACGCTCGTCCACGACGAATCGTTGCTTCCGACACTTGCCGGAGAAACCCCTCATGCAGTCCAACGACGCCAGAACGCTCCTGAGTTGCGCCGTGCCCACAGCCATCGCCGGTGTGGTCGCCGTCGCCGTCGGTTCTGTGCTCGCAGGCGGCAAGGGAGCGATCGGCGCGGGCTTTGGCACATTCGTCGCCGTGGTGGTGATGGCTTCCGGGCTGATCGTGCTGGAGCGCACGGCGAAGCACCTGCCGCATCTGTTCCAGGCCATGGGCATGGTGCTCTTCATGGCCGAGTTCCTGCTGGTGGCGGTCGTGCTCGCGGTGTTCCAGGACACCACGCTGTTCAACGTCAAGGCTTTCGCCCTCGCACTGCTCGCCGCGACCCTGGTGTGGGTCGGCGCACAGACTCGTGCGCACATGAAGGCCAAGATCCTCTATGTGGAGCCGGAAGCCGAGGACGAACGTAAGCCCGAGGGGGCGAAGAAGTCCGCTCCCGCCGGGTCCACGCCGTGAGAAGTAGGCCCGGGATAAGAGCATGTGCGCTCACCTGCTATCGTCCGGTGCCATCTGAGGCACAGCGGGCGCAGGTAGCCGAACCCCCCGAATGCACGGGATGGAATCGGCGGCCCATGCAGCTGATGCCCGACATACCACTCGGCCACGTGCCGATCAGCCGCCCCCACATTCGTAAGACCAGTCCAGTGCCGTTCCGTGGCCGCGTGCCGCGCCGACACAACGAGGTTGCCGTACCCATGCGCCACGCTGAAGGAGCTCGCGGTGAGTTCTGACCAGACGCTCGCCTTCGAGACGAACTGCCACATCTTCGACGGGTGCGGCTTTCCGGCACCCGGACTCCATTCGTTCAAGTTCGAGCCGCTCTTCTCGGTCGGCGGGTTCGACTTCAACAAGCCGATGCTGCTCGCCCTGCTCGGCACCGTCGCCATCGTCTGGTTCTTCTGGGCGGCCTTCGGCCGGGCCAAGGTGGTCCCCGGCAAGCTGCAGATGGTCGGCGAGGCCGGTTATGACTTCGTGCGCCGGGGGCTGGTCTACGAGGCCCTCGGAAAGAAGGAGGGCGAGAAGTACGTCCCCTTCATGGTCTCGCTGTTCTTCTTCGTGTGGATCATGAACCTGTGGTCGATCATTCCGGTCGCCCAGTTCCCGGTGACGTCGATCATCGCCTTCCCGGCCGGTCTCGCCGCCATCGTCTACATCCTGTGGATGTACCTGACCTTCAAGAAGCACGGCTTCGTCGGCGGCTGGAAGAACATCACCGGCTACGACAAGGAGCTCGGCGGGATCCTGCCGATGATCGTCGTGATCGAGTTCTTCTCGAACGTGATCATCCGGCCCTTCACCCACGCGGTCCGGCTCTTCGCCAACATGTTCGCCGGTCACCTGCTGCTGCTGATGTTCACCATCGGCACCTGGTACCTGCTGAACGGCATCGGGATCGCCTACGCGGGCGCGTCCTTCGTGATGACGATTCTGCTGACCGCCTTCGAGCTCTTCATCCAGGCTGTCCAGGCGTACGTCTTCGTGCTCTTGGCCTGCAACTACGTTCAGGGCGCGCTCGCCGAGCACCACTGAGCACACCTGCCTCCCAGACCATCAGACGTCCGGTGGCCAACCCCCACCGGCCCATGAAACGCAAAGGAAGAACCGGCATGTCCGCTCTCCAGACCCTCGCCGCCGACGGCATCACCGGCAACCTCGGTTCGATCGGTTACGGTCTCGCCGCCATCGGCCCCGGCGTCGGCGTCGGCATCATCTTCGGTAACGGCACCCAGGCCCTGGCCCGTCAGCCCGAGGCCGCCGGCCTGATCCGCGCCAACCAGATCATGGGCTTCGCCTTCTGCGAGGCGCTCGCGCTGATCGGTATCGTCATGGGCTTCCTTTTCAGGTCCTGAACGGACCGCTTTAACCACGACAGACGGAAGGCACTGATGTGAACGCCCTGGTACAGGTGGCGGCTGAGGAGGAGAACCCCCTCATCCCGCCGATCCCGGAGCTGGTCATCGGCCTGATCGCCTTTGCCATCGTCTTCATCTTCCTCGCCAAGAAGCTCCTCCCGAACATCAACCGGGTTCTGGAGGAGCGCCGCGAGGCGATCGAGGGCGGCATGGAGAAGGCCGAGGCCACTCAGGCCGAAGCCCAGCAGGTCCTCGAGGACTACCGAGCCCAGCTCGCCGACGCCCGCCACGAGGCCGCGCGACTGCGCCAGGAGGCGCAGGAGCAGGGCGCCGCGCTCATCGCCGAGATGCGCGCGGAGGGCCAGCGGCAGCGTGAGGAGATCATCGCGGCCGGTCACTCGCAGATCGAGGCCGACCGCAAGCAGGCCGCTCAGACCCTGCGCCAGGACGTGGGCAGGCTCGCCACCGACCTGGCCGGCCGGATCGTCGGTGAGTCGCTCGAGGACGTGGCCCGGCAGAGCCGCACCATCGACCGGTTCCTCGACGAGCTCGAGGCGAAGGCGGCCGATGGCTCGAAGGCCGAGGCCGGCCGATGAACGGAGCGAGCCGGGAGGCACTGGCAGCCGCGCGCGAGCGCTTCGACGCCCTGACGGACAACACCGCCGTCGACGCGACGAAGCTCGCCGATGAGCTGGCCGCCGTCACCGCGCTGCTCGACCGCGAGGTCTCGCTGCGCCGGGTCCTCACCGACCCGGCGCAGCCCGGCGAGGCCAAGGCCACGCTTGCCGCGCGGGTGCTGGGCGGGCAGGTCGGCGGCGAGACCATCGACCTGGTCTCCGGCCTGGTCCGGTCCCGCTGGTCGCGCTCGCGCGACCTGGTGGACTCGCTCGAGGAGCTGGCCAGCGCCGCCGACCTGGTCGCGGCCGAGCGGGCCGGCACCCTCGACGACGTGGAGGACGAGCTGTTCCGGTTCGGCCGGATCGTCTCCTCCTCGTCCGAGCTGCGCGGCGCGCTCACCGACCGGCGCGCGAGCGTCTCCGCCAAGTCCGGGCTGGTCAGCGAGTTGCTCGGCGGCCGCGCCGACCAGCGGACCGAGCGGCTGGTGATCCGTCTGGTGACCCATCCGCGGGGTCGTAGCCTGGAGGCGGGTCTCGACGAGCTGTCCAAGCTGGCGGCGGCGCGCCGGGACCGTACGGTCGCGGTCGTCACCTCCGCGGTGCCGCTCAGCGACCGGCAGAAGCAGCGGCTCGGTGACGCGCTGGGGAAGCTGTACGGACGGAAGATGCACCTCAACCTCGACGTGGACCCCGAGGTCCTCGGCGGGATCTCGGTGCGCATCGGCGACGAGGTCATCAACGGGACCATCGCGGACCGCCTCGAAGAGGCGACCCGGCGGATGGCCGGCTGACACAGCCACCAACTCAACAAGCATGTAAGCGGCCCGAGTTGGGCCGTAGTCAAACACTTCGGGCCCAACAAGGAGAGCAGGGAACCCAGATGGCGGAGCTCACGATCCGGCCGGAGGAGATCCGGGACGCGCTGGAGAACTTTGTCCAGGCGTACAAGCCGGACGCGGCCTCGCGCGAGGAGGTCGGTACGGTCAGCGTTGCCGGCGACGGCATCGCGAAGGTCGAGGGTCTTCCCTCGACCATGGCGAACGAACTGCTGAAGTTCGAGGACGGCACCCTCGGCCTCGCCCTCAACCTCGAGGAGCGCGAGATCGGTGCGGTCGTCCTCGGTGAGTTCAGCGGCATCGAGGAGGGTCAGCAGGTGCACCGCACCGGCGAGGTCCTCTCGGTCGCCGTCGGCGAGGGCTACCTCGGCCGCGTCGTCGACCCGCTGGGCAACCCGATCGACGGCCTCGGCGAGATCGAGACCGAGGGCCGCCGCGCCCTCGAGCTGCAGGCCCCCACGGTCATGCAGCGCAAGTCGGTGCACGAGCCGATGGAGACCGGCTACAAGGCCGTCGACGCGATGACCCCGATCGGCCGTGGCCAGCGTCAGCTGATCATCGGTGACCGGCAGACCGGCAAGACCGCGCTGTGCGTCGACACGATCATCAACCAGCGCGACAACTGGCGCTCCGGCGACCCGAAGAAGCAGGTCCGCTGCATCTACGTCGCCATCGGCCAGAAGGGCTCCACCATCGCGTCCGTGCGCGGCGCGCTGGAGGAGGCCGGCGCTCTGGAGTACACGACGATCGTCGCCGCCCCGGCGTCCGACCCGGCGGGCTTCAAGTACCTGGCCCCCTACACCGGCTCGGCCATCGGCCAGCACTGGATGTACGAGGGCAAGCACGTCCTGATCGTCTTCGACGACCTGTCCAAGCAGGCCGACGCCTACCGCGCGGTGTCCCTGCTGCTGCGCCGCCCGCCGGGCCGTGAGGCATACCCGGGCGACGTCTTCTACCTGCACTCCCGGCTGCTGGAGCGCTGCGCCAAGCTCTCCGACGACATGGGCTCCGGTTCGATGACCGGTCTGCCGATCGTCGAGACCAAGGCCAACGACGTGTCGGCGTTCATCCCGACCAACGTCATCTCCATCACCGACGGCCAGTGCTTCCTGGAGTCCGACCTGTTCAACGCCGGTCAGCGCCCGGCCCTGAACGTCGGTATCTCGGTCTCCCGCGTCGGTGGTTCCGCTCAGCACCGGGCCATGCGCCAGGTCTCCGGCCGCCTCCGGGTGGACCTCGCCCAGTACCGCGAGCTCGAGGCGTTCGCCGCCTTCGGCTCGGACCTGGACGCGGCCTCCAAGGCGTCGCTGGAGCGCGGTGCGCGCATGGTCGAGCTGCTGAAGCAGGGGCAGTACGCCCCGTTCTCCACCGAGGACGAGATCGTCTCCATCTGGGCCGGCACCACCGGCAAGATGGACGACGTGCCGGTCGAGGACATCCGCCGCTTCGAGCGGGAGCTGCTGGACTACCTCCACCGTGAGCACAAGTCGCTGCTGACCAGCATCGTCGAGGGCGGCAAGATGTCCGACGACACGATTCAGGCGCTCGGCGAGGCCGTCGACTCCTTCAAGCGGCAGTTCGAGACCTCGGGCGGCAAGCTGCTGGGCGAGGACTGAGCGCATGGGTGCCCAGCTGAGGGTCTACAAGAGGCGGATCAAGTCCGTCTCCGCGACCAAGAAGATCACCAGGGCGATGGAGATGATCGCCGCCTCGCGCGTCGTCAAGGCGCAGCGCCAGGTGGCCGCGTCGACTCCGTACGCCACCGAGCTCACCCGGGCGGTGGGCGCGGTCGCCAAGGGCTCCACCACCCAGCACGCGCTGACCACGGAGAGCGAGAACCCGACCCGTGCCGCGGTCCTGCTCATCACGAGCGACCGAGGTCTCGCGGGCGGCTACTCCTCCAACGTGATCAAGGCGGCCGAGGAGCTCACCGAGCGGCTCACCCGTGAGGGCAAGGAGGTCGACGCCTACATCGTCGGCCGTAAGGGCGTGGCCTACTACACCTTCCGTGAGCGCAAGGTCACGGAGTCGTGGGGTGGCTTCACCGACAACCCGACCTACGCGGACGCCAAGAAGATCGCGGGCCCGCTGATCGAGGCTGTCCTCAAGGACACGGCCGAGGGCGGCGTGGACGAGCTGCACATCGTCTTCACCGAGTTCGTCTCGATGCTGACGCAGACCCCGGTCAAGGACCGGCTGCTGCCGCTCAGCCTTGAGGAGAAGGCGGAGGAGCAGGAGAGGAAGGGCGAGATCCTCCCGCTCTTCGACTTCGAGCCGTCGTCCGAGGACGTCCTGGACGCCCTGCTGCCCCGGTATGTCGAGGCCCGTATCTACAACGCCCTGCTCCAGGCCGCCGCCTCCAAGCACGCGGCGACCCGGCGAGCGATGAAGTCGGCGACCGACAACGCCGAAGAGCTCATCAAGTCGCTCACGCGGCTTGCCAACGCGGCCCGCCAGGCCGACATCACCCAGGAAATCAGCGAGATCGTCGGTGGCGCGAGTGCTCTGGCCGACGCCTCCGCGGGGAGTGACTGACACTATGACCACCACTGTTGAGCCAACCGCTGTGGCCGCCGGCCGCGTCGCGCGGGTCATCGGCCCGGTCGTCGACGTGGAGTTCCCCGTCGACGCGATGCCGGACATCTACAACGCGCTGACCGTCGAGGTCGCCGACCCGGCGCTGGAGGGTGCGAAGAAGACCCTGACCCTCGAGGTCGCCCAGCACCTGGGCGAGGGCCTGGTCCGCGCCATCTCCATGGAGCCCACCGACGGTCTGGTCCGCCAGGCCGCGGTGACCGACACCGGCGACGGCATCACGGTGCCGGTCGGCGATGTCACCAAGGGCCGGGTGTTCAACACCCTGGGCAAGATCCTCAACGAGCCCGAGGCCGAGTCCGAGGTCACCGAGCGCTGGTCCATCCACCGCAAGGCCCCGGCGTTCGACCAGCTCGAGTCCAAGACCGAGATGTTCGAGACCGGTCTGAAGGTCGTCGACCTGCTGACCCCGTACGTCAAGGGCGGCAAGATCGGCCTGTTCGGCGGCGCGGGCGTCGGCAAGACCGTGCTCATCCAGGAAATGATCATGCGTGTGGCCAAGCTGCACGAGGGCGTTTCCGTGTTCGCCGGTGTCGGCGAGCGCACCCGTGAGGGCAACGACCTGATCGAGGAGATGGCCGAGTCCGGCGTGCTCCCGCAGACCGCGCTGGTCTTCGGCCAGATGGACGAGCCCCCGGGCACCCGTCTGCGCGTCGCCCTGGCCGGTCTGACCATGGCGGAGTACTTCCGCGATGTGCAGAAGCAGGACGTGCTGTTCTTCATCGACAACATCTTCCGCTTCACCCAGGCCGGTTCCGAGGTCTCGACCCTGCTCGGCCGGATGCCCTCCGCGGTGGGCTACCAGCCGAACCTGGCCGACGAGATGGGCATCCTCCAGGAGCGCATCACCTCGACCCGCGGTCACTCGATCACCTCGATGCAGGCGATCTACGTCCCCGCGGACGACCTGACCGACCCGGCCCCGGCGACCACCTTCGCGCACCTCGACGCGACCACGGTGCTCTCCCGGCCGATCTCGGAGAAGGGCATCTACCCGGCGGTGGACCCGCTGGACTCGACGTCCCGGATCCTGGACCCGCGCTACATCTCGCAGGACCACTACGACTGCGCCTCGCGCGTGAAGTCGATCCTGCAGAAGTACAAGGACCTCCAGGACATCATCAACATCCTGGGCATCGACGAGCTCGGCGAGGAGGACAAGCTCACCGTCTTCCGCGCCCGCCGTATCGAGCGCTTCCTGTCGCAGAACACCCACGCGGCGAAGCAGTTCACCGGTCTCGACGGATCGGACGTGCCGCTGGACGAGTCCATCGCCGCGTTCAACGCGATCGCCGACGGTGAGTTCGACCACTTCCCCGAGCAGGCGTTCTTCATGTGCGGTGGCCTGGACGACCTCAAGGCCAAGGCCAAGGAGCTGGGCGTCTCCTGAGCCCGGTGACTCCGCGAGAGGGGTGGGCCCGGTCCCGCCCCTCTCCGTACGCCCGTTATTCTTTGACGAAAGCCCTGCCCTACCCGGCAGGGAGAGACCCGAGGAGCCACGTTGGCTGCTGAGCTGCACGTCGAGCTGGTCGCGGCGGACCGTAGTGTCTGGTCCGGTGCGGCCACCTTGGTCATCGCGCGCACCACATCGGGTGACATCGGCGTCATGCCCGGCCACCAGCCGCTGCTCGGTGTGCTGGAGTCCGGCCCGGTGACCATCCGTTCGGTCGACGGCGGGACGGTCGTGACCGCGGTGCACGGTGGGTTCATCTCGTTCGCGGACGACAAGCTCTCACTGCTGGCCGAAGTCGCGGAGCTGTCCGACGAAATCGATGTGAAGCGCGCGGAGCGGGCGCTGGAGCGTGCCAAGGCGGAGGCGGACGCCGCCGCCGAGCGGCGCGCCGACGTCCGGCTGCGCGCGGTGGCGGGAGCGCACTGAGCCTGTCACGTACGGTCGGAAAACCTCAGCCGCGGACCTCGCTGGAGCTCCCCTTCAGCGGTCCGCGGCTGAGGCGATGCAGGTGCGGTTTTTCCGGATGACGCGAGGAGGTCGGTGAAGATGGTCCTCGCTCTGCTCGTGGGCGGCGTGGTCGTCGCGCTGGTGGTGGTGGGACTCTTCGTCTTCGGTCTCCGGCGGCGGCTGATCCAGCGGTCCGGCGGAACCTTCGACTGTTCCCTGCGCTGGGACCCACCGCCAAGCGAATCCGAGCCCAGCGGCAAGGGCTGGGTGTACGGGGTCGCCCGCTACAACGGTGACCGCGTCGAGTGGTTCCGGGTCTTCTCCTACGCGCCCAGGCCCCGGCGGATCCTGGAGCGCGCCTCGATCGAGGTGCTGGAGCGGCGCACCCCCAAGGGCGAGGAAGAGCTGGCGCTGCTCTCCGACGCGGTGGTGCTCGCCTGCCGGCACGGCGGCACCCGGCTGGAGCTGGCCATGAGCGACGACGCCCTGACCGGCTTCCTGGCCTGGCTGGAGGCCGCGCCCCCCGGCCAGCGCGTCAACGTGGCCTGATCCACCGGTCGGGGGGGTCCGCTACGGTTCGGGCAGCGCCCCGAAGGGGCGCGGGGCTGTATCGATGTGCGGCTCCGCCGCGCGGGCGCGACCAGCCACGAAGGCGCCGCAGACGAAGAACAACCCGTCGCGGCACTTCCAGCGGAGCGCTCAGCGCACGCCCAGTTCCTGGGCCAGCACCGCGGCCTGGACCCGGCTGCGCAGCTCCAGCTTGTTCAGCAGCCGGCTGACATGTGTCTTCACCGTCGCCTCCGCCATGGTGAGCCGCTCCGCGATCTGCGCGTTCGACAGCCCCTGCCCCAGACAGGCCAGCACCTCCCGCTCCCGCGGGGTGAGCGTGGCGAGCACCTCGGGGCTGGGCGCGGTGGGGGAGGGGGCGGCCTGGGGCCGGGCGAACTCCGCGATCAGACGGCGGGTGACCGCGGTGGCGATCATGCCCTCGCCGCGCCCCACCGTACGGACCGCCTCGATCAGATCGGCCGCCTCGCTGTCCTTGAGCAGGAACCCGGCGGCGCCCGCGCGCAGCGCCCCGAAGACGTACTCGTCCAGGTCGAAGGTGGTCAGCACCAGCACGTCCGCCAGTTGCTCGGCGACCACCTGGCGGGTGGCCGACACCCCGTCCAGCCGGGGCATCTGGACGTCCATGAGCACCACATCGGGGCGCAGCGCCCGGGCCATCTCCACCGCCTGGAGGCCGTCCACCGCCTCGCCGACCACCTCGACGTCGGGGGCGGACCGCAGGATCAGCACCAGCCCGGAGCGGACCGAGCCCTGGTCCTCGGCGACCAGCACCCGAATCGGCTCGGACGCGGAACGGGCGGGCGGGGCGGGCGGGGTCACGGCGGCTCCTGGTCGTCGAAGGGTCATGGCACACGCTGAGCGCTCTCGTCGCCCAGCGGCAGCGCGGCCCGCACCCGCCACACCGTGCCCTCGGGCCCGGTGACCGGGCCGGCGTCGAGCGTGCCGCCGAGCAGGGACACCCGCTCGCGCATCCCGATCAGCCCGGTGCCGGAGCCGGGCGCCCGGGGCCCCTCGCGGTCGCCGTACGGGCTGATGACGCTGACCTCGAGCGGGCCGTCCGCGCGGTGCGCCAGCGTGACGTCCACCCGGCCGGGCGCGGCGTGCTTGAGGGCGTTGGTGAGCGACTCCTGGACGATGCGGTACGCGGCGAGCTCGACCGGGGCGGGCAGCGGGGCGGCGCCGTCCGGCCGCTCGTCGCACAGGACGATGTCCTGGCCGCCGGGGCGGGCGTTGGTGCGGGCCTGCTCCAGCAGGGTGTCGAGCGCGTCGAGCGTGGAGGTGGGGGCCGGTTCCGAGGTCTCCCCGGGGTCCCGCAGCAGCCCGATCAGCCGGCGCATCTCGGCCAGGCCGCGCACGCTGTTCTCCCGGATGACGCCGAGCGCCTCGTCGGTCGCGGCGGGGTCCTTCAGGGAGAGCGCGGCGCTGGAGTGGATGGCGATGGCCGAGAGGTGGTTCGCCACCATGTCGTGGAGTTCGCGCGCCATCCGGGAGCGCTCGGAGGCGACCGCCTCCCGCCGGTCCAACTCGGCCAGCAGGGCCACGCGTTCCGCCTCCAGACGGGCTGCCGCGGCCTCTTCGCGGTGGTTGCGGACCACCGACCCGGTCCACGCCGGGGTGACGGTGAGGAGTGCGAAGAACGCTCCGGCCGCCAGCGCCACGAGGTCGTTGTAGATGACCAGTGGCACCAGGGTCGCCAGCCCCGTGAGGAGCCAGCAGATCCGGGGAATGCGCCGGGCGGCGACGGGTCCGGAGTACATGACGGCCGCGTAGATCAGGTCGGTGTACATCAGCATCGTCGCGGCCAGCCCGCCGCTGACGATGTCGACGGCGAGCGCGGCGGTCCCGACGCCCAGGCCGATGAGGGGCCTGGAACGCCGCAGCAGCTCGACGGCGGAGACCACGACCAGGGCGATCAGGCCCAGCCACCGGGGCGTATCGAAGAACGACGCATTGCTGTGCAGCCCCAACCCCCACATCAGCGCCCCGCCGAGCAGGCCGCCGATACCGATCAGGACGTCATGCTGGTGCGGGCGTGGCAGGTGGGGACGGGACGGCATGGCCCCATCACACCATGTGGCACCCCGCGCGAACCTCCCCCTTGGGACCGGGCCCGCCGCCCGGCGGCGTACATCGAAGGATGCAGTCGCGATTCATCGCCGCCGACGACGCGCGCCGCCTGATCGACGGGGAGGGTTGAGGGCAAGGGCAGAGCGAGAGAGGAAACATCGTGGTTGTCGCGCTGATCATCGCCTGTGAGGTCGGCTTCTGGGTGCTGCTGGGCATCGGCCTGCTGCTGCGCTACGTGGCGAAGATGCCGAAGGCGAGCACCGTCGTGCTCCTGTGCGAACCGGTGCTGGAGGTGGTGCTGTTCGTGACGACCGTGATCGACCTGAGGAACGGCGCCGAACCGGACTGGAAGCACGGTCTCGCCGCCGTCTACATCGGCTACTCGGCCGCGCTCGGCCATTCGACGATCAAATGGGTCGACGCCCGGGTGGCTCACCGCTTCTTCGGCGGGCCGCCGCCGGTCAAGCCCGCGAAGTACGGCGCGGCGCGCACGCTGCACGAGTGGAAGACCGCCGGCCGCTGGGTGCTGGCCGCTGTCATCGCCATCGCGCTGCTCCAGGGCGGGATCTGGTACGTCGGCGACGACGGTGAGATCGGCTCGCTGCGCGACTGGCAGTTGAAGATGCTGTTCCTGATGGGCATCAACGTGGCCATCGCGCTCAGCTACACGCTCTTTCCCAAGCGGGAGCGCTCCGCGTCGTCTGCCCGCTAACCCCCGTAACGGGCAGACGACGCCGGGCCCCGCCCCGCCCCGTCGGCCCCGGCGACGCGCGATCCGCGCGGCCGGGGCCGACGGGGCCCGTGGTTTTTCAGCGGTTCTCGCCCGGGACCCACAGGACGTCGCCGACCTCCTTGTTGGCCGCGCGGGCCAGGATGAACAGCAGGTCCGAGAGCCGGTTGAGATAGGTGGCGGTGAGCGCGTTCATCGAGTCCCCGTGCTCGGTGAGCGCCGCCCAGGTGGAGCGCTCGGCGCGGCGCACCACCGTGCACGCCTGGTGCAGCAGCGCCGCGCCCGGGGCGCCGCCCGGGAGGATGAAGCTGCGCAGCTTCTCCAGCCCCTCCAGGAAGCGGTCGCAGTCCGCCTCCAGCTTGTCGATGTAGCTCTGCTCCACGCGCAGCGGCGGATGGGCGGGCTCCTCCACCACCGGCGTGCACAGGTCCGCGCCCACGTCGAACAGGTCGTTCTGGACGCGGACCAGCACCTTGACGATCTCGGCGGGCAGTTGGCCCAGTGCGATGGCCACCCCGATCGCGGCGTTCGCCTCATTGGCGTCGGCATACGCGCCGATCCGCGAATCGGTCTTGGCGGTGCGGCTCATATCGCCGAGGGCGGTGGAGCCCGTGTCGCCGGTACGCGTATAGATGCGGGTGAGTTTGACCATGGCTCCGAGCCTACGCGGGGGCTCAGATGCGGCCCCACCTATCCGCGCGCCCTCTTAAGCCCCGGCCTGCCGGAAGAGGCGCGCCCCGAGGGTGACGGCCACCGCCGCGAGCGCGGTGGCGACCAGCGCGGCCAGCGCGATCTTCCCGTCCCCGTACTCCCCGGCGAAGGCGGCCCGCACCCCGTCCACGAGATAGCGGAACGGTACGAAGTGCGAGGCGATGTCGAGCCAGCGGGGCCCGAGCGACATCGGCAGCAGGATCCCGGACAGCAGCATCGCGGGCATGGTGATGGAGTTGATGACCGGCGCGAAGCCCTGCGGCGAGGACACCCGCATCGCCAGCGCGTAGGAGAGCGAGGCGAGCGAGATGGTCAGCACGCCGACGAAGACGAAGCCGATCGCCACGCCCAGCACCGGGGCGCGCAGCCCGAGCGCCACGGCGACGCACACCAGCGCCAGGGACTGCCACAGCAACTGGACGACGTCCTTGAGCACCCGGCCCATGAGCAGCGCCAGCCGGCTGACCGGGGTCACCCGCATCCGCTCGATGACGCCCGTACGCCGCTCGAGGATCAGCCCGATCCCGGCGAACGAGGCGCTGAACAGGCCGAGTTGGACGAGGATGCCGGGGACGATGGTCTGCCAGGAGCCGGCCCGGCCGCCGAGCGGCAGATCGGTGAGCAGCGGGCCGAAGAAGACGAGGAAGAGCAGCGGCTGGACCATCCCGAAGATCAGGGCGGGTTTGGAGCGCAGCGTCTGGCGGGCGTAGCGGCCGAATATCAGGGCCGTGTCGGAGACGAGATGAGGCATGGGGCCTTGTTCCTCTGCTTGGGGCGCTTCCGGTGCTTGGGGCTTTCCGGCGCTTGGGGCTTTCCGGTGCTCGGGGTACGTCCGGGTCAGACGGCGAGCGGGGCGGGGTTCCACGGGGCGGTGCCGCGCCCGGTGATGGCGATGAAGGCGTCCTGGAGGGTGGCGTCCGGTGCGCCGCCGTGCTCGGCCTTGAGCCGCTCCGCCGTCCCCTCGGCGGCCACCAGCCCCTGGTCGACGATGACCAGCCGGTCGGACAGCGCCTCCGCCTCGTCCAGGTAGTGGGTGGTCAGGAAGACCGTCATGCCGTGCTCGGCGCGCAGCTTGCGGATCAACTGCCACAGATCGGCGCGGCTGCCGGGGTCGAGCCCGGTGGTCGGCTCGTCCAGGAAGAGGATCTCGGGCCGGTGGACCAGGCCGAGGGCGATGTCCAGCCGCCGCCGCTGCCCGCCGGAGAGCGCGGCACAGGGGCGGTCCAGCAGCTCGGCCAGGCCCAGGTCGCGGGCCAGCTCCCCGGCGCGGGCGGTGGCCTCGGCCTTGCCCATCCGGTAGAGCCGCCCCTGGGTGACCAGTTCCTCCCGTACGGAGACGGTGGGATCGACCCCGCCGGACTGGGCCACATAGCCGATCCGCCGGCGCACTCCGGCCGGATCGCGGGCGAGGTCGTGCCCGGCGACGGTGGCGCTGCCGCCGGTGGGCGGGAGCAGCGTGGTGAGCATGCGCAGCGTGGTGGTCTTGCCCGCTCCGTTGGGCCCGAGGAAGCCGAGGATCTCACCGCGCTCGACGGTCAGGTCGATACCGCGCACGGCTGCCACGGGGCCGCGCTTGGTCCGGAAGGTGTGGGTGAGGCCGTTCGCCGTGATGACTGCCATGGGATCCAGAAAAACAGAGCCGCACCAATTTTGCAATCACCCCAAAAATAAAGGAGCCCCAGCGAAGCTAGGATGAGGCCATGGCGGAAGGACTCAGGGAGCGGAAGAAGCGGCAGACCAGGCAGCACATCTCGGACGTCGCGACCGGGCTGTTCATGGCGCGCGGCTTCGAGGCGGTCACGATCGCTGAGATCGCCGAGGCGGCCGAGGTCTCCGTCAATACGGTCTACAACTACTTCCCGACCAAGGAGGACCTCTTCGTCGACCGCGAGGAGGAGGTCATCGACCGCCCCTCCCGGCTCGTACGGGAGCGCGCGGTCGGCCAGTCGGCGGCACGGGCGATCGTCGAACAGCTACGCCAGGACATCCGGGAGCGGCACGCCTATGTCGGGCTGAGCGAGGGCTACGAGCGGTTCCGGCAGGTCATGGCGGACTCGCCGGCGCTGATGGCCAGGCTCTTCACCATCGCGGGGAAAACGGTCAACCACCTCGGCGTCACCCTCCGCGCGGAGGCGGCCGCCGCGCCGCAGGACCCGACCCCCGAGTTCGTCGCCCACCAACTGGTCGGGCTCCAGAACGCGGTTCAGCGCTGCATCCTCCGCGGTCTCGCGGAGGGCGGCGGCGTGGACGAGGTCGCCGAGGACGCCCTCCGTAAGGTCGACGTCATGGAGTCGCTCCTCAGCGACGCGGTGCTCAACTATGCGGTGAAGAACACACCGTGACGCGCCTTACTAGGGGCTGCCCGAAGGGGTGAACGGACGTTAAGGTCCACGCACACCGAATGTCGACGAAAGGGTGTGTGTCGTGGCCAAGAAGCTCGCGGTCATCGGAGCCGGACTCATGGGGTCCGGTATCGCGCAGGTCTCGGCCCAGGCCGGCTGGGACGTGGTGCTGCGCGATGTGACCGACGAGGCGCTGCGGCGCGGTACGGACGGCATCCGGGCCTCGTACGACAAGTTCGTCTCCAAGGGCAAGCTGGAGGCGGAGGAGGCCGAGCGGGCGCTGGGCCGGATCACCACCACGACCGACCTGGACGCCGCCGCCGACGCGGATGTCGTGGTGGAGGCGGTTTTCGAGAAGATCGAGGTCAAGCGGGAGATCTTCCGCACCCTCGATGAACTGGTCAAGGACGACACGATCCTGGCCTCGAACACCTCGGCCATCCCGATCACCAAGATCGCCGCGGCCACCCGGCGCCCGGAGCGGGTCGTCGGCACCCACTTCTTCTCGCCGGTGCCGATGATGCGGCTGTGCGAGCTGGTGCGCGGTCACAAGACGAGCGATGAAACCCTGGCCGCCGCACGGGAGTTCGCGGAGGGCGTCGGCAAGACCTGTATCGTCGTCAACCGCGATGTCGCGGGCTTCGTCACCACCCGGCTGATCTCCGCCCTCGTCGTGGAAGCGGCGAAGCTGTACGAGTCGGGGGTCGCCACGGCCGAGGACATCGACACCGCCTGCAAGCTGGGCTTCGGCCATGCGATGGGACCCCTCGCGACGGCCGACCTGACCGGCGTGGACATCCTGCTGCACGCCACCGACAACATCTACACCGAGTCGCAGGACGAGAAGTTCGCACCGCCGGAGATCATGCGCCGGATGGTCGATGCGGGGGACATCGGCCGGAAGAGCGGCGAGGGCTTCTACCGCTACTGAGGGCCTTGGTGCGGCGCCAGGCCCGGAACTCACCCTCCTGGGTGAATTCGGTATCGATTCGCTTACAGACGGCAACTTCCTCGTGTGAGGGGCAGTCAGTTCTGTAGACAGAAATGGCGCATTGACGACACGACCCACCGTATTGGGGAGCGCATATGCACATCAGGGGCGACCACGCCGAGCTGGTCGTCGGGGGCCGACTGGACGTCCGGAGCGCGGCGGACGCCCGTACGGCCCTGCACACCGCCGTCGACGCCGGCGGCGGGGATCTCGTCCTCGACCTCACCGAACTGGACTCCTGGGACGCCACCGGGCTCGGGGTGATCATGGGCGCGCACCGCAGGGCGGGCCGGATGGGCAGACGGCTGGTGCTGCGCGGGGTGCCGCCCCAGATGCAGCGGCTGCTGGTGGCCACCCGGCTGCACCGCATCCTCGCGATCGAAGGCGGACTGGAGGCGGAGTCCCTGCCGCGGGTCTGAGCGGCGGGGACTCCGCCTCCCCGGGGGCGGTGGGTTACCCGGGGTGGCGTGGGCCCCCTCCGGCGCGGTGGATACTGTGAGCAGGTCCAGGCCGTCCGGTACGGCCCGGGGTTCGGTGAGCGCCGGACACGTTCCCTACGGCGGCACCGGACCAGAAGCGAAGGCAGGCCGGGGAGCCTTACAGCACGCCACGCATCTGGGGGGCAAGGACATTGGACCCGAAGAACCGCGGATCGCAGGAGCACGGCCACGACGAGGCCGCGCCGGGTGCGGCTTCCGGTGCGTCGCGTGCGGCGGACAGCCTGGGCGACGGCTCGTCGCCGCGCCCGCCCGCGCCGCCGAGGCCACCGGGGCCGACGGGGGACGTGCCGACGCCCCCGCTGGGCGCCCCGGTGCCTGGCGCGTCCGCCTCCCCGCCCTCCTCCGCTTCCTCTCCCTCCTCCGTGCCCGCTTCCGCCTCCCCGGCCCGCACCGCGCGCATCGTCGCCGGTGACCACCTGCTCACGGTCAACCCCGTCGACGGCAGCGAGATAGAACCCTGCCCGCCCGGTGAGCGCCCCGCCCGGCCCGAGCGCCACGGCCCCGACGAGCGGGCCGAGTTGCGCCGTGCCGCCGCCGCGCCCCGCCCGTCCGGCACCGTCCTGCCCGAGCTGCCGATGCTGGAGCGCGACGAGGAGCGGGAGCGGCTCGCCCGGCTGCTCGCCCGCGGCCGCTCGGTGCGGGTCACCGGGCCGTCCGGCGCCGGGCGCAGCACCCTGCTGGAGGCCGTCGCCTCCGACTGCGAGCGGCTCGCGCCCGACGGCGTCGTACGCCTCTCCGGCTACCACCGCACCCCCACCGACCTCCTCCACGACCTCTACGCCGCCGTCTTCAGCGCCCCGCTGTACCGGCCGGACCGCGCGGAGCTGCTGGAGGCGGTGCGGGAGATCGGCGCGGTCGTCGTCCTGGACGACATCGAGTTCGGCGGTGCCGCGCTGGACGAGTTCCTCGACGCGACCCCCGAATGCGCGTTCCTGATCTCCGCCACCCCCGATGTCCCGGCGCCGTCCCCCGACTCCCACCTGGAGGAGGTCTTCCTCTCCGGGCTCAGCCGTACGGCCGGACTCGAGCTGCTGGAGCGGGCCGCACGACGGCCCCTGGACGAGGACGAGGCGAGCTGGGCGGCGGACCTGTGGTTCGAGTCCGAGGGGCTGCCGCTGCGCTTCGTCCAGGCGGGCGCGCTGCTGCGGCAGCGGGATGCCCAGCGGGACGCCCAGCGCGACGACGCCTCCGCGCCGGAGGCCGAGGTCCCGCTGCCCTCGATCGCCGAGGCGGCGTCACCCGCCGCGCTGCTCGCCGCCCGGCTGGGCGAGGCGGCCCGCGACGCGCTGCGGTTCGCGGTCGCGCTCGGTGGCGAATGCCCGCACCAGGCCCATCTGCCCGCGCTGTCCGGGGACGCCCACGCGGACACCGCCCTCGGCGAGCTGCTCGGCTGCGGCCTCGTCACCCCGGTCGGAGCGCACTACCGGCTGGCGGCGCGCGTCACCGCCCAGCTCGCGGAGGAGGGCTACGCCGACGAGGACGCCGGGCGCGCGCACACCGTCGCCCAGCACTACGCCTGGTGGGCCGGCCACCCCTCGGTGGCCCCCGAGCGCGTCGCCGCCGAGGCCGACGCGATCCTCGCGGCCATGACCGCGCTCATCGGCAGCCGCGAGGCGGGCCACGCCGACGCCGCCGTGCTCCTGGCCCGCGCCGCCGCGCCCGCCCTCGCCGCGGCGCTGCACTGGGGCGCCTGGGAGCGCGCGGTGCGGCACGGCCAGGAGGCCGCGCGGCTGGCGGGGCAGGTCGCGGACGAGGCGTACTTCCACCACGAGCTGGGTGTCCTCGCGCTGTGCACGGGCCATCTGGACCGGGCCCGCGCCGAGCTGGAGGCGTCCATCGGGCTGCGGGGCGTCCTCGCGGACAAGCCGGGCACGGTCGCCGGCCGGCGCGCACTGGCGCTGGTCGCCGACCGCTCGCCCGGCTCGGCGATGGCCGGGGCGTTCGGGACGAGCGGTGGGAACCGTAAGGGCGACGCGGCGCCCCCGGAGGCGGGCGGAGCGCCGGACGACACCGAAACCACGATCGTCACCCCGAAGGTGGCGACCACGACGCCGATGGCCGCCATGGGCAGCACGGCGGCGACGACGGCGGTGACGGCTGTGGTCCCGTCCGCCTCCCGGACCTCTGTGGCCGCCCCCGCCACCCCCACGGCCCTTGACCCCGCCTCCGCCCCCGCCGGGCCCTCGGGCGGCAAGCCGAGCGGTCTGCGGCGGCTGGCGGCGGGCGGTGCCCGGCGCAATGTGGTCGCAGCGGCCGCGGGTGTGCTGCTGGTGGCCGTGCTCGGCACCGTGGTGACCCTGGGTCTGGGCGCCACCTCGGGCGACGACTCGGGCAGCCCGGCCGACAAGGTCAAGCCGGACCGTTCGGCCAGTCAGCGGGACGACGACAAGGGCCTGACCGCCGACGAGCCCACGAGCGGCACCAGCCAGGCCCCCCAGCCGGGCCTCAGCGGGGTGCCGAAGGCGTCCACGTCCGGGGCCGCGCCCAGCGGCAGCGGCTCGCCCGGCGGCTCCACGGCGACCAGCGGCCCGTCGTCCACCAGCGGCTCGCCCTCGGACACCGAGCAGCCGCCCTCGCCGCCGTCCTCGCACCCCACGACCTCCGACCCGCGGCCGACGACCAAGCCGCCGACGAGCAGGCCGACGACGCCGACCGGCGAGCCCACCAAGCCGACGCCCACGACGTCGTCCCCGACCACGACCCCCACCGGCGACACCTCAACGACCGCGAGCGCCCCCACGACCCACACGGCGTCGAGCACGGCCACCCCGGTCGCGTAGCGGCGCAGCGCGGGGGCGCCGGATCGCGCCAGGGGGCGCCCCGCGCCCGTGGCGTGATGTGATCGGCCCAGGGGTGGCGTCCGGCGGATGGTGACGCTTGCGGCGAGCTCTTCCCCTCCCCGCCCCTTCCCGAAACCGGGGCTCCGCCCCGGACCCCGGCGAGGGGCTGCGCCCCTTCCTGTGGCATCGGTATGCGGCTCCGCCGCGTGGTGGGGCTGCGCCGCGGGCCCCGGGCAGGGGCTGTGCTCCATGTCCCGGGCAGGGATTGCGCTTCATGCCCCGGAGAGGGGCTAAGCCGCGGGCCCCGGCCAGGGGCTGTGCTCCAGGTCCTGGAGAGGGGCTGCGCTCCAGGTCCCGGCCAGGGGCTGCGCCCCAGATCCCGGGCAGGGGCTGCGCGCCAGATCCCGGGCAGGGGCTCCGCCCCTTCTCGCGGGCGTGGGTGTGCGGCTCCGCCGTGTGGTGGGGGTTCTCGGGGTCCAGGGGCGGAGCCCTTGGTATCGGGAAGGGGCGGGGAGGGGAAAGCAACGCCATGCGGCCGCCGCGTGGTCCGCCGGGCAGCCCGTGGGGGCCCGGCTCCGGGGGTCGGGCGCGCGCTCGTACTACGGGAGGAGGCCGGGGCCTCGCGGTCCCGGCCTCCCACGTCAGAGCGGGCTCTGCGTCAGAAGAGCCGGAGCTTGTCGTCCTCGATGCCCCGGAGCCCGTCGTAGTCCAGCACCACGCAGCCGATGCCCCGGTCCGTGGCGAGGACACGGGCCTGGGGCTTGATCTCCTGGGCGGCGAAGACGCCCTTCACCGGGGCGAGGTGCGGGTCCCGGTTGAGGAGTTCGAGATAGCGGGTGAGCTGCTCGACGCCGTCGATCTCACCACGGCGTTTGATCTCCACGGCGACCGTCGCCCCGTCCGCGTCGCGGCAGAGAATGTCCACCGGACCGATGGCGGTGGGGTATTCACGCCGAATAAGCGTCCAGCCATCGCCGAGTGTCTCGATACGATCGGCGAGCAGCTCCTGGAGATGGGCCTCGACACCGTCCTTGATCAGTCCGGGGTCGACGCCGAGTTCGTGCGAGGAGTCATGGAGGACCTCCTCCATGGTGATGATGAGCTTCTCGCCCGCCTTGTTCACGACCGTCCACACATCGTCGTCGCCTTCCTTCAGCGTGCACGGCGGAGACATCCAGTTGAGGGGTTTGTAGGCCCTGTCGTCCGCGTGGATGGACACACTGCCGTCGGCCTTGACCAGGATCAGACGGGGTGCTGAGGGGAGGTGGGCGGTGAGGCGGCCGGCGTAGTCCACCGAGCACCGGGCGATGACGAGACGCATGGTCGGCAACGCTACTCGACCACCACCGCCGCACGCGATTCGTCCGCCGATGGACCCCTTCGGCGATGGCTGGTTGTGTGCCCATTCTCCTGGTGCGGGCGCAGTGGCCGAATTACCGTTGAAGCGGGCGGTCGTCGGACGGGTACGCTGCGTCGCCGTCCGCCCTTCCCATCCCTGAGACCCCGCTCGCGGGGTCGCGAGAGGAGAACCCATGTCGCTCGACGTCTCACCGGCCCTGCTCGAACAGGCCGAGCGAGGCGAGGTCGACGAAGCGGCCTTCGTCGACTGCGTCCGGAACTCCCTACCGTACGCATGGGAGATGATCAGCTCGCTGGTGGCCCAGCTGAAGGTGGACGGCGGGGAGTTCGCCGACAACCAGACGCCGCCGCCCGATGAGCAGGCCCGCGGTCAACTGCTCCGCGCACTCGCCAGTGACGCGATACGCGGCGCGCTGCAGCGCCACTTCGGGGTGCGGCTGGCCTTCCAGAACTGTCACCGGGTGGCGGTCTTCCCGATGGACACATCGGCCGACGAGCGCCTCGCCCGCTTCACCTCGGTCCGGGGGCAACTGCTCAACCAGTCACCCGAACTCCGCGACTGCTGACGGGACGTACGCTGCCGCTCCCCCAGGGGGAGGTGTATCAGCGCAGGAGCGGCAGCACCTCACCACCGAGCCGTCGTACGTTCTCCTCCGTGGCCGCCAGATCGCCCGACCCCTCGACGAGCAGCGCGAACCGGCGGATCCCGGTGCGCTCCGCGGTCGCCGCCAGCCGGTCGGCGCACAGCCGCGGCGAGCCCACCGGATGCAGCTCGCACAGCAGCTCCGCATAGGCCACCGGGTCGCGCATCCGGCGCTCCCGGCCGTCGACCGTCACATGCGCCTCAAGACCCTGCCGCAGCCAGCCGGGCATCGCCTTGGTCAGGATCTCGGCCGCCGCGGGGCGGGTGTCCGCGATCTGCACCACCCCGGCCGAGACATGCCGCGCCGCCACCGCCTCGACGTGCTCCGGCGAACGGCCCGCCGCCAGCGCGGACTTCCGCCACAGGCCGACCACCTCGGCCTTCTCCTCGTCCCCGCAGTGCATGCCGAGCAGCATGGGCAGCCCGCGCTCGGCGGCCAGCCGCACACTGGTGGGCGAGGTGCAGGCGACGACCACCGGCGGGGCGCCCACCACCGGCCCGGCGAGGGCGTCGTCGGGGCGCGGCACCACCGCCACCTCGCGAAAGGCGAACCGCTCGCCGTCGGCCCCCACCCGGGGCTCGCGCAGCCAGCGCAGCAGCAGATCGAGCGATTCGGGGAAACCCTGCTCGTACGCCCGCAGACCCGAGCCGAAGACCTCGAGGTCCACCCAGGGCCCGCCGCGGCCGACACCCAGCGTGAACCGGCCACCGGAGAGGAGATGGAGCAGTGCCGCCTGCTCACCCAGCGCGACGGGATGCGCGGTCGGCAGTACGCTCACCGCCGTACCGACGCCGATCCGGCGGGTACGCCCCAGCAGTAGAGCGGCGAGGGTGACCGCGGACGGACAGACGCCATACGGAACGAAGTGGTGCTCGGCGACCCAGACCGCGTCCAGCCCGGTCTCCTCGGAGAGCTCGGCCGACCGCACCGCCCGGTGCAGCGCCTCCTCCTGTCCCTGGCCTGGGAATTGAGCGGCCAGGATGAAAGCCCCCACATCCATCGTGAAACTGCCTCCTTGTCGCGGCTGATGTGCCGGCGCGGGCATCCCCCCTCATAGGCATTAACGCCTGACACGTGCCAAGGGCACGGCCATGCATGAAGTTTTCATGATGATCAGAGGGTGGGTGTGGACGACGACTTTCCCGGAGGGTGACCGTAGCGCGTACGCTGGTCACAGCCCGTTAGCTACCAGCTCTGTCGAGGTGCCCCGTGTCTCCACGCCGAAACCGCCCGCGAGGCGGAGAAAAGCCCGTCGGCCACGAGAGTACGGGCCGTTATGGCCTCGACCGCATGGAGACCTGGCAGGGGGAGGAGTGGGTGGTCCGGCAGGTCGGCGGCGGGGCGGCCGCCAAGCACTACCGCTGCCCGGGCTGCGACCAGGAGATTCCGCCGGGGGTGGCGCATGTGGTCGCCTGGCAGCAGCACATGGGCGCGGACGACCGGCGCCACTGGCACAAGGCGTGCTGGAACGCACGGGACCGCCGGAGCGCGAAGCTCCAGCGGTCCCGTAACGCACCGCGATATTGACTCGGGCGCGGTGCATCCGGCTCGGGCGCCGTGCATTCGGCTCGGGCGCCGTGCATTCGGCTCAAGGCCACTCCCGGCTCCGTGCGCCCTCGAAGCTCTATACGTCGCGCTTCTCCAGCAGCACATAGGCGGCGATCATCGCCCCCGCCGTGATTCCGGCCAGCGCCCACAGCTGGGGCCAGCCGCTGTTCAGGCTCTCGTCGATCCGGAAGAGGGAGGCCAGCGCCTGGGGCGAGGAGTACTCCTGCATCTTCACCCCCAGGTCGCGGAGGCTGTCCGACATCATCAGGAACGCGGGGAGGATGGCCGGCAGCAGTACCACACCGAGCATCGTGGTGATCGCGCCCGCGGAGTGCCGCAGCATGCAGCCGACGGCCAGCGAGAGCAGCCCCAGCAGCGACACATAGAGCCCCGCGCCGACCGTCGCGCCCAGGAGCTGGTCACTCGTCGGCTCCTGGACACCCGGACCGCTGTGCATCCCGGTGCTGGCGAAGGCCACCAGCGCGAGCGCGAGGGTCGTGGTGGTGAACGAGAGGGTGAAGAACACCAGCGCCTTGGCGGTGAGCACCCGGGAGCGCTGCGGGGAGGCGGTGAGGGTGGTCCGGATCATCCCGGTGCCGTACTCGGAGGTGATCACGAGCACCCCGAGGGTGACGATGCACAACTGGCCGAGCAGGGTGCCGAAGAATCCGGGGAGGGTGGTGGGGACGCTCTGGTAGTCGCCGTCGCTGGTGCTCGCCGCCACCAGGAGCCCGATCCCGGCCACCAGCGCGACCATCACGCCCAGCGTCCAGATCGTGGAGCGCACCGACTTGATCTTGGTCCACTCGGAGGCGAGGGCATTGCCGAGGTGGGTCTGGCGGACCGGGATCGGCGAGGTGTACGGGCCGACACCGGCGTACGGCTGCGACGGAGGTCCGGAGGGCACCGGCTGGTGCGGGGCCGCCTGCGGCGGCATCTGCGGAGGACCCTGCGGGGGGACGGGCGCCTGGTACTGCTGCTGGTACGGGGTCGTCATCGGGCGTCCTCGG
Source organism: Streptomyces yongxingensis (assembly GCF_055597465.1). Lineage (NCBI taxonomy): Bacteria > Bacillati > Actinomycetota > Actinomycetes > Kitasatosporales > Streptomycetaceae > Streptomyces > Streptomyces yongxingensis. Next base: position 4,057,515 of record NZ_CM145717.1, on the reverse strand, counting down.
TGTCGCTCTTGGTCAGATCGGCGGGGGCGGACGGCGCCGCGGGCGGCTGGGCCGGGGGAGCGGGGGGAGCCGCAGGGGCCGCGGGGGCCGCCGGAGTCGCCGGACTCGCCGGGGGAGCGGTGGGCGGCATGGCCGGGGCGGCAGGTGCGGTGGGCATCGGGGCGCCCGGGGTGTGCGGGGCGTGCTGCTGTGGCGGGGTCGGGGGTTCGGCGTAGCCCGGCAGTACGGTCCCCGGCGGGAAGCCCATCTGCTGTCCCGGAGCGCCCGGCGCATAGCCGTACGGCCCGCCCTGCGGCACCGCGCCCGGCACCTGCTGCTGCAGGGCGGCGCGCTCGTCGATGGTCGAGCGGTAGTCCACCGCGCCCTGCGTCATCCGCATGTACGCCTCTTCCAGCGACGCCTGGTGCGGGGAGAGCTCCCACAGCCGGACGTCCGCCCCATGCGCGAGGTCGCTGATGCGCGGCAGCGGCAGCCCGGTCACCCGCAGCGCGCCGTCCTGCTCCGGCAGCACCTGGCCGCCCGCCTCGCTCAGCGCGGCGGTCAGCTTCTCGCGCTGGCCCGGGTCGCCCTCGGGGGTGCGGACCCGCGCGAAGTCCGCGGAGTTGTAGGAGATGAAGTCCTTGACGCTCATATCGGCGAGCAGTTGTCCGCGCCCGATCACGATCAGATGGTCGGCGGTGAGCGCCATCTCGCTCATCAGATGGCTGGAGACGAAGACGGTGCGGCCCTCGGAGGCCAGCTGCTTCATGAAGTTGCGGACCCAGAGGATGCCCTCGGGGTCCAGGCCGTTGACCGGCTCGTCGAAGAGCAGCACCTGCGGGTCGCCCAGGAGGGCGGCCGCGATGCCCAGCCGCTGGCCCATGCCGAGCGAGAAGCCCTTGGAGCGCTTGCGCGCCACGTTCTGGAGGCCCACCACGCCCAGCACCTCGTCCACCCGGCGGGCCGGGATGCCGGACAGCTGGGCCAGGCAGAGCAGGTGCTGACGGGCGCTGCGGCCGCCGTGCACCGCCTTGGCGTCGAGCAGCGCGCCCACCTGGCGGGGGGCGTTGGGCAGCTTGCGGAACGGGTAGCCGCCGACCGTGACATGGCCGGCGGTGGGCTCGTCGAGGCCCAGGATCATCCGCATGGTGGTGGACTTGCCCGACCCGTTGGGCCCGAGAAATCCGGTGACGGCGCCGGGCCTCACCTGGAAGGACAGGTTGTACACGGCCGTCTTGGCGCCGTAGCGCTTCGTGAGGCCGACTGCCTCTATCATTCTCCGCCCCTCATGAGCATGGGTCGGGCGTGCTCGCCCCCGATGAGGCTTAGGAGGATAACGGCGCGTTGACGGTTCCCGTTATTCGGGAGATGAGAGCGCATCGTAACTCTTGGGCCCTGAGGGCTCGCCGGGCCCGCCGTGCTGCCCGTCCTCCGGGCAGCGGAGGAGGTCGGGCTGCGGCAGCGCCCAGCCCTCCTCCTGGAAGATCCGGGTGCCGGTCGTGCGCACGGCGGGGTCGGCGCCCGCGCGGGTGACCCAGGAGCGGGGGTCCGGGCCGAGGAGTGCGCGCAGCCGTGATGAGCCGGCGAGCAGGCGGGTGAGCAGGGCGCTCTGGTCGCCGCCGCCGGGGAGGGGGCGCTCGGTGCCGTCCGGGGACATCAGCACTCCGCGCTCGCCGACGTAGAGGTACGCGCCGCCGAGCCGCTCGCCGGACGGCATGACCATCGGGTACTCGCTGCCGGGCAGCAGGACGCGGCGGTAGTTGGGGTACTCGGTGGCGTCCACGGCCGCGAGCTGCTCGGCGTCCAGCCAGCCGATGACGAGCGGGGTGCGGGCGCCGGGTGCCGTGTACGGGGCGGAGGCCACGTAGCCGTACCGGCCGATGTGGGCGGAGCAGCCGACCGCGATGCCGTGTACGTCGACCGGGACCATGGGGACGGTGGCCGGGCGGCCGGGGCGGGACAGCTTGTGGTGGAGCTGGGCGGGGGAGGCGTTGGAGCCGACGGCGATGACGGGGTGGCGGTGGGGGGTTGCGGGGTGGCCCAGGCGGGTGAGGACGGCGTCCAGTGGCTCTTCGGGCTGTTCGCCGCCGGGGTGTGGGCTTACGGTCCAGGTGCCCAGGCGGCCTGGGGTGGGGGTGAGGTCCCAGAGCTCGCCGGTGGTGAGGAGGGTGGGGTGGGTGATGGGGCGGCCGGGGTAGGTGAGGGGTTGTTGGGCGGGGACGTCGGCGAAGCCGAGGGTTGTGAGGGTGCGGTCGGTCACGGGGGGTTGCCTCCCCCACCCCGCCCCTCCCCGAAACCGGCCCCCGCCCGGCCCCCGCCGGGGCTCCGCCCCCGCACCCCGGCTCCTCAAGCGCCGGAGGGGCTGGGTTTGTCGGTGCCGCGCCCCGGCTCGCGCGGGGGCTCCGCCCCCGCACCCCGGCTCCTCAAGTGCCGGAGGGACTGGGTTGGCGGCCCGCGGCCGCAATGCCATAGCCGGCCTGGCCGGGAAGGCGATCGTTGCCCACAACATGCGCGTGCCCCGCGCCGCTTGGGCGGCGCGGGGCATCGGGCGCTCCGGTGTGACCGAGGGTCACCGGGACTGCTGGGCCGGGACGCCGCGGTTGACCGCCTCGTCCTCGCCCGGGGCACCGGCCGCGGCCACCGCCGCGCCGGTCAGCGTGGCCAGCATCTCGCGGACGTTGGTCAGCTGGGCGTTGATGCTGTCGCGGCGGTTGGTGAGGGCCGCGAGCTCGCGCTCGGATTCGCTGCGGATGCGGTCCGCCTTGGCGTTGGCGTCGGCCACGATGTCCTCGGCCTGGCGCTGCGCGGTCTCCACCGTCTGGCGGGCGCGGCGCTCGGCGTCGGTGCGCAGCTTCTCGGCCTCCAGGCGCAGCTGCTCGGCGCGGTGCTCGATCTCCGCGAGGCGCTTCTCGGCCTTGGCCTGACGGGAGGCCAGGTCGCGCTCGGACTGCTCGCGGCGCTTGGCGAGGTTGGTCTCGAAGTCGGCGGCGGCCTGCGCGGCCTTGGCGCGGGTCTCCTCGAAGAGGGAGTCCGCCTCCTCGCGCTTGGACTGGGCGTCCTTCTGCGCCTCCTGGCGCAGCGTGGCCGCCTCGCCCTTCGCCTTCTCGACGATCCGCGCGCCCTCGTCCTCGGCCTTGGCCTTGCGGTCGGCGGCGAACGACTCGGCGTCGTTGCGGACCTGCTGGGCGGCCGACTCGGCCAGCTCACGGTGCTGTTCGGCGGCGCGGCGAGCCTCCTCGCGCAGATCCTTCGCCTCTTCCTCGGCGAGACGGAGGATCTTCTCGACCCGGGCGCCGAGCCCCGCGTAGGACGGCTCCGAATCGTTGATCTGGGCCTGAGCGTTCTGCGTCTCGAGGTGCAGCTCCTCGATGCGCTTTTCCAGAGAGGTGATACGGGCCAGTGCACTGTCACGATCGGCGACGAGCTTGGAAATGCGGTCGTCCACCTGACCGCGGTCGTACCCACGCCGCACGAGCTCGAAGCCGAAGGGGGAGGAAGTGTCGCTCATGGGGTTCCTGTCGAAAGAGACCGGTGAGGTGATAGAGGGAATCCTAGGGGGCCGAACGGCGTGTCATCGAGTCAACGTCTGTTTGATCTGCAAGATGTCCAGCCTTTTGAGTGGCAGTAAGACGGAGACCTCGTCACTCGTCGGGATGATACGGACATGCAGTGATGGACGCAGCCTGACGCGAGACTTACGCGAAACCGACGCGAGACTTAAGCGAAACCTCGATAGGCACAGCTGAGACTCGTCCCCCCGGATACGGTTACCCCTCCGACCGCTTTCCACTCCTCGTCGCACCCGCACCCGCCGCCGTCTTGACTTGGCCGTTCTCCTTGCCGCCCGCGCCACCCGACGCGGGGGTCTCGAAGGATTCCAACGCCTCGAGGACGTCCTGGACACGGGAGATCTCCGCGTTGATGTCCTCGCGGCGGCGCTTGAGCAACTCCAGCTCGCGCTTGCCCTCGTCCACGATCTGCTGCGCCTCGTCCGTGGCCTGGGTCCGGAGCCGGTCCGCCTCCCGCTCCGCCTCGGTCTTCTTCTGCTCGGCCTCCTTCAGCAGACCCTCGGCCTTCTTCACCGCCGCGATCCGCACCCGGCTCGCTTCGCTCTCCGCCTCCGCGACCAGCGACTTGGCCTTCTCCTCGGCCTTCATCAACTGCGCGGTGGCCGCCGCGACCAGCTTGTCGACCCGCTCGCCGGTGGCCTTCATCTGCTCCGCGGACTCCCGGCGGGCCCGCTCGTGCAACTCCTCGACCTCGGCCTCGGTACGGGCGCGCAGCTCCTCGGCGCGCTCCCGGATGGCCGTGGCGTCGCCCCGGGCCTCGCCCAGCATGGTGTCGGAGTCCGTACGGGCCTTCTCCACCATGGCGTTGGACTCGGCCGTGGCCTCGGAGACCAGCCGGTCCGCCTCCTGGCGGGCCATGCCCACCATGGTGTCCGCCTGCTCCTCGGCCGCGGTCGCCGCGCGCAGCGCGGCCTCCTGAGCCTCGGAGGTGAGCCGCTCGGCCTCCGCCGATGCCTCGGTGATCAGCCGGTCGGCCTGCTCGGCGGCGTCCGAACGCCGCTTGTTGGCGTCCTCGCGCGCCCGGTCGATCAGCCGGTCCGCCTCGGCCTGCGCCTCGTTGCGGATCCGCTCCGCCGCGGCCGCCGCCTCGGTCTCGACCCGCTCGGCCTCGGCGCGGGTGCGCGCCGCGTGCTGCTGCGCCGAACCGACGGTCTCCGCGGCCTCGCTGCGCAGCCGCTCCGCCTCGCTGCTCGCCTCCGCGTGCAGCCGCTCGGCCTCGTTCCGGGCCTCGGTGACCAGGCGGTCCGCCTGCTCGGCCGCCTCGGAGCGGATGTTGTTGGCGTCGCCGCGGGCCTGGGCCCGGGTGCGGGCCGCGTCCTGCTCCGCGGTCGCCCGCGCGTCGGACGCCTCCGTACGCAGCACCTGCGCCCGCGTGGTGGCCTCCGAGACCAGCCGCTGGGCCTCCTCGGTGGCGCCGCTGACGAGCGTATCGGCCTGCTCGGCGGCCTCGGCACGGGTCTTGTTGGCCGAGCGGCGCGCCTCGTCGAGCGTCTCGTTGGCCTCGGCGCGCAGCCGCTCGGCCTCGTGGGTGGCCTCGGTGACCAGCCGGTCCGCCTGCTCGGCGGCATCGGCGCGGCGCCTGTTCGCCTCCTCGCGGGCCTGCTCGGTCAGCCGCTCCGACTCGGCGATCGCCTCCGCGACCGTGCGCTCCGCGAGCGACTTGGCGGCCTCCGACTCCTCCGTGGCCTCCCGCCGCACCCGGGTGGCGTCCTGCGAGGCGCGCTCCCGCTCCGCGTAGGCGTCCGCGCGGACCCGGTCGGCCTCGGCCTGCGCCTCGTCGCGCACCCGCTGGGCGGCGTGCTCGGCGGCGCTGCGCAGCGCAGTGATCTCCTGCTCGGCCTGTTCGTGCAGCCCGGCGACCGAGTCCCGCACCTGCTGGGCGGTCTGCTCGGCGGCGGCCACCAGGTCGGCCGAGCGCCGCTCGGCCTCCTCGACCAGCCGCTGCGCCTCGGCCTGCGCCTCGGAGACCCGGTTCCGGGCGGCGGCCAGCAGTTCCTCGCTCTGCTCCCGCGCCGCCGTACGCTCCGCCTGCGCCTCCTCGCGGGCGTCGGCGAGCAGCTCCTCGGCCTCGCGGCGGCGGCGGGCCGCCTCCTCCTGGGCGGCGGCCAGGGCCTCCGCGGCCTCGGCGCCGATCCGCTCGGCGGCGCTCGCCGCCTCCGCGCGCACCCGGTCGGCCGTCTCCTGGGCCTCCGAGCGCAGCCGCTCGGCCTCCGCGGCGGCCTCGCCGCGCAGCCGTACGGCCACCGACTCGCCCTCCGCGCGCGCGTTCGACGCGTCCGCCGCGGCCTCGTCGCGCAGCCGGGCGGCCTCGTCCTCGGCCTGCTGGCGCAAGCCGTTCAGCCGCTCGGCGGACTCGGTGCGCTGCCGCTCGATCTCCTCGGCGGTCTCCTTGCGCAGCCGCTCCGCCTCTTCGCGGGCGTCCCGCAGCGCCTGGTCGGCGGAGGAGAGCCGCTGCTCGGCCTCCTGGTGCAGCCGGTTGAGCTCGCCCTCGGCCTCGGCGCGCCGGTCCTCGGCGGCCCGCTCGGCCTCCTCGCGCAGCTCCTCGGCCGCGGTGGCCGCCTCCGACTTGACCCGCTCGGCCTGCTCCTCGGCCGAGGTCACCAGCTCCTCGGCCTCGCCACGCGCCCGCTTCAGCAGCTCATCGGCCTGCCGGCGCAGCGCGTTGGCCCGCTCGATGGCCTCGGTGCGCACCCGCTCGCTCTCGGCGGTGGCACCGGAGCGGGTCTCCTCGGCGTCGGCCTTGGCCTTGGTCAGCAGGTCCTCGGCGGTGCTGGCCGCCTCCTCGATCTGCTGGACCGCCTCACGGCGCGCCTCGGCGCGGACCCGCTCGCCCTCGGCGGCCGCCTCCGACTTGAGCTGCTCGGCCTCGCCGCGCAGCCGGCGGGCCTCCTCCTGCAGCTCGACGGTCTTGGCGCGGTACTCCTTGGTGTCGTCCTTCGCCGAGCCCTTGAGCTGCTCGGCGGTTTCATGGGCCTCGGCCCGCAGCCGGTCGGCCTCTTCCTCGGCCTCGCGCCGGATCCGCTCCGCCTCGTCGGTGGCCGCCTTGGTGGTGGCCTGCGCCTTCTCCGAGGCGCGGGTCAGCACCTCCTCGGCGCTCCGGGCCGCCTTGGCCAACTGGGCCGCGGAGTCCTCGGCGGCCCTGGCCCGGGCGTCGTCGCTCGCCTCGGCGATCATCCGCTCGGCCTCGGCGCGGGCGTCGTCCCGTAGCTGCTCGGCCTCGGCCCGCAGCCGCTCGGCCTCCTTGGTGGCCTCGCCGACCAGCCGCGCGACCTCCGCCTTGGCGGTGCGGGTGCGCTGCTCGTTGTCCGACTCGGCGGCGCTGAGCCGCTTGGCCGCCGCGTCCTTGGCCTCGGTGACCACCTTCTCGGCCTCGCTGCGCGCCTCGCGCAGCGCCTGCTCGGCCTCCTGCATCCGCTGCTCGGCGGCGCGGGTCTGCTCGGCCGCGGCACGGCGGGCCTGGTCCGCCTCGCTGGCGGTGGAGGTGCGCAGCTGCTCGGCGTGGTCGGTGGCCTCCTGGGCCTGGGCGCCGGCGTTGGTCAGCAGCCGCTCGGCGTCGGTACGGGCCCGGCGCAGAATCGCCTCGGCCTCGGCGCGGGCGGCCTCCACCTCCGACCCCAGCCGCTGGCGCGCCTGTTCGGTCATCCGCTGGGCCTCGGCGCGGGCCTCGGCCAGGGCCTGCTCGGCCTCCGCCCGGGACTCGTCCATGAGCCGGCGGGCCTGCGCCTCGGTACGGGCCCGCAGCTGCTCGGCCCAGGCCACGTTCTCGTTGACGTGCGACTCGACGGTGGCGCGGCGCTCGGCCAGCTCCTGGTCCAGCCGCTGGCGCCGGGCCACGGCCTCGGCGTGCAGCTCGGCCTCGAGCCGGGACTGCCGCTCGGCCTGCTCCTGGAGCAGCCGCTGGGTCTGGGCCCGGGTCTCGCGCAGCTCCCGCTCGGCGTTGGCGCGCAGTTGGTCCGCCTGGAGCTGCGCGTCCCGCAGCAACTGCTCAGCCTGGTAGCCGACGTTGGCGCTGTCGTAGGCGGGGCGGGCCGCCAGATTACGGCGCGCCTCATGCAGCTTGGCGCGCAGCACCTCGACTTGGTAGCCGAGGTCGTCGGCGTGCTGGACGGCCTTCTCCCGCTCGGTCTTCAGCCGCTCCATCTCGGCCTCGAACTTCGAGAGCTGATCGTCAGGCTCGTAGCGGTCGTAGCCCCGCACTGCGCGGTCCCATCCGTCCCCTGGTCGCATTGGCGGCCGGCTCCGTAACCCTCCCGGCTCCCGTGGTCCCTTGCGGTGACCCGGGGCCCTCGACGGTTCCCTTGCGGTACCGACCAGGCGAAGTGCGTGCCGGGTCGGACCGGAGCTGGCCCTTCCGAAGAAATGGTGTCAGATCATCGGCGAAGCCCGGGCCGGACCCCGAACCCTCTCCGTTTCCGTACCCCGGCCGATGCAGCACTCTACCGGCCGGGGAAGGGGTAGGTCAGTGGTCCGCTTCAGTGATCCTCTTCGGCCTTGTGCGCGGCGGGGTTCGCGGCGGTGACGAGCTCGGTCAGCACACCGTGACAGTCCTTGGGGTGGAGGAAGGTGATCCGGGAGTCCATCGAGCCCCGGCGGGGCTGCTCGTAGAGGACCCGGACGCCCTTGTCGCGGATGGCCTCGGAGTCGGTGTCGACGTCGGCGGTGCCGAAGGCGATGTGGTGGACGCCCTCACCGTTCTTGGCCATCCACTTGCCGACCGCGGAGTCCTCCCGGATCGGCTCGAGAAGCTGCAGGTAGGAGGCCCCGCCGTCGGAGGTCTCATTGATCTTGAGCATGGCCTCGCGGACGCCCTGCTCCTCGTTGATCTCGGAGTGGAACACCTCGAAGCCGTACGTGGCACGGTAGAACTCGACAGTCTTGTCGAGGTCGGAACAGGCGATCCCGATGTGGTCGATTCTCGTCAGCATGGGAACAGTGCACCGCCGTACGGTCGGTTACGCAACGTGCGCGCGATCACACCGATGGGCCGGTGACCGCGCGGGTACTCGTCAGTACATTGACGATAACCCTCGTTAACTTCCTTCTCCTCGTGAAGGGACGCACCAATGACTCGTACGACCTCCGTGATGGTGGCGGGCGCGCGCACGCCCATGGGACGGCTGCTCGGCAGCCTGCGCTCGTTCTCCGGCGCAGATCTGGGCGGGATCGCGATCAAGGCCGCGCTGGAGCGGGCCGGGGTCGGTGCCGAGCAGGTGCAGTACGTGATCATGGGGCAGGTGCTCCAGGCCGGCGCCGGGCAGATCCCCGCCCGTCAGGCGGCGGTCAAGGCCGGCATCCCGATGAGCGTGCCCGCCCTCACGATCAACAAGGTCTGCCTCTCCGGTCTTGACGCGATCGCCCTGGCCGACCAGCTCATCCGCGCCGGTGAGTTCGACATCGTGGTCGCGGGCGGCCAGGAGTCCATGACCAACGCCCCCCACCTGCTGCCCAAGTCCCGTGATGGGTACAAGTACGGCGCGGTCGAGATGCTCGACGCGATGGCGTACGACGGGCTGACGGACGCCTTCGAGCACATCGCCATGGGCGAGTCCACCGAGAAGCACAACACCCGGCTGGGCATCCAGCGCCCCGAGCAGGACGAGTTCGCGGCCCAGTCCCACCAGCGGGCCGCCGCCGCGCAGAAGAACGGCCTCTTCGACGCCGAGATCACCCCGGTGGAGATCCCGCAGCGCAAGGGCGAGCCGGTGGTCTTCGACAAGGACGAGGGCATCCGCGGCGAGACCACCACGGAGCTGCTGGCCCGGCTGAAGCCCGCGTTCACCAAGGACGGGACGATCACCGCGGGCACGGCGTCGCAGATCTCGGACGGTGCCGCCGCGGTCGTCGTGATGAGCAAGGCCAAGGCCGAGGAGCTCGGGCTGGAGTGGATCGCCGAGATCGGCGCCCACGGAAATGTGGCGGGACCCGACAACTCCCTCCAGTCGCAGCCGTCCAACGCGATCGCGCACGCCCTGGGCAAGGACGGGCTGACGGTGGACGACCTCGATCTCATCGAGATCAACGAGGCGTTCGCCGCGGTCGCCGTGCAGTCAATGAAGGACCTGGGCGTCTCCCCCGAAAAGGTGAACGTGAATGGGGGCGCGATCGCACTCGGCCACCCCATCGGGATGTCCGGCGCGCGGATCGCGCTGCATCTGGCGCTGGAGCTGCGGCGGCGCGGCGGCGGCACCGGCGCGGCGGCGCTGTGCGGTGGCGGCGGGCAGGGCGACGCGCTGATCCTGCGGGTGCCGGCGGGGAAGTAGCCCCGCGCGGGAATCCGGTGTCCGTTGTGATCAAGCGATTGTGCTCAGGCGATGAGGAGTACGGCACCCATGGCTGATGTGCCCACGCTGGTGGAGCAGGCGCGGCAGGGGCGGCCGCGTGCGGTCGCCCGGCTGATCTCGCTGGTCGAGGGCGCCTCGCCGCGGTTGCGCGAGGTGATGGCCGCGCTCGCTCCGCTGACCGGGGGCGCGTATGTGGTCGGGGTGACCGGCTCGCCGGGGGTCGGCAAGTCCACGTCGACCTCCGCGCTCGTCTCCGCCTACCGGCGGGCGGGCAAGCGGGTGGGCGTGCTCGCCGTGGACCCCTCCTCGCCGTTCTCCGGCGGGGCGCTCCTCGGCGACCGGGTACGGATGTCGGAGCACGCCTCCGACCCCGGCGTCTACATCCGCTCCATGGCCACCCGCGGCCACCTCGGCGGGCTCGCCTGGGCCGCCCCGCAGGCCATCCGGGTGCTGGACGCGGCCGGCTGCGAGGTGATCCTGGTGGAGACGGTGGGCGTCGGCCAGTCCGAGGTGGAGATCGCCGCCCAGGCCGACACCAGCGTGCTGCTGCTCGCGCCGGGGATGGGCGACGGGATCCAGGCGGCCAAGGCCGGGATCCTGGAGATCGGCGATGTGTACGTGGTCAACAAGGCCGACCGGGAGGGCGCCGACGCCACGGCCCGTGAGCTGGGCCACATGCTGGGCCTGGGCGAGGCCCGGTCGCCGGGCGACTGGCGGCCGCCGATCGTGAAGACCGTGGCGGCGCGCGGCGAGGGGATCGAGGAGGTCGTCGAGGCGCTGGAGAAGCACCGTGCGTGGATGGAGGAGCACGGTGTGCTCGCGGAGCGCCGGATGCGGCGGGCGGCGGGCGAGGTCGAGACGATCGCGGTGACGGCGCTGCGGGAGCGGATCGGTGACCTGCACGGAGACCGGCGGTTGGGGGCGCTCGCGGAGCGGGTCGTCGCGGGCGAGCTGGATCCGTATGCGGCGGCGGACGAGCTGGTGGCGGGGGTGACCGAGCAGGGCTGAGGGGGCGGGGGCGGGGCCGTCCCCGCTCCGCCCGCTCGGCCGACCCGCCGGCGAACCTCCGGTCAGTCGTCGTCGCCGCTGTCGTCGTCGCCGTGGTCGTCGTCGGCCGGGGCCTGGGTGACCTTGCCCGAGTGGGCGTCCACGTTCAGGTCATGCTCCTTGTGGTGCTTCACGGTCTCGACCTCCCACACCGGGGTGCGGTCGCCGTCGAACTCCACGGAGGTCACCGTGGACCGGGACGCGGCCTTCCGGGCCGCCTCGGTGGCCGAGACGTCGGCGTTCCGCAGGGCCTTGGCCTCGGCGGCGTCCTCGGGGTCGGTGTCCCTGTCGACGCGCTGGCCGATCACCTTGCCGTTGGCGTCCAGCGTGACCTCGTGCCACGTGCCGTCCTTGCCCAGGACGTCCGCCTCCCACCGGCCGTGGTCCTCCCGGTCGATGGAGCCCAGCGTGCCCGGGACGGCCTTGAGCGCGGCGTCGGCCGCCTGGTTCAGCGATGTGCCGGTGGACCCGGCCGCCGGGGCTGCGGACCCGGCCGCCGGGGCCGCGGACCGGGCCGCCGGGGACGAGGGCTGGGTGCCCGCCACGGCGACGGCCGTACCGCCGGTGACCAGGGCCGCCGCGGCGACGGACGCGATGACGATGTTGCGCTTCATGAGGGTTTCCTCCCCGTGTGCTGTTCGGATGTCCACCACCATCGCGGAGCGATGCTGAAGCCCACCTGAAGCCGCCTGAAGAGATCTTCAGGTTCGCTCTGCGACGCTGGTCGCATGCGTTTGCTGATCGTGGAGGACGAGCGGCGGCTGGCCCTGTCGCTGGCCAAGGGGCTGCGGGCGGAGGGGTTCGCCGTCGATGTGGCGCACGACGGCCAGGAGGGGCTGCACCGTGCGCGGGAGGGGGTCTACGACCTCGTCGTCCTCGACATCATGCTGCCGGGGCTGAACGGCTACCGGGTGTGCGGGGCGCTCCGGGCGGCCGGGAACGAGGTGCCGATCCTGATGCTCACCGCCAAGGACGGCGAGTACGACGAGGCGGAGGGGCTCGACACCGGGGCCGACGACTACCTGACCAAGCCGTTCTCGTATGTGGTGCTGGTGGCGCGGGTACGGGCGCTGCTGCGGCGGCGCGGCCCCGGGGCCTCGCCCGTGGTGCGGGTGGGGCCGCTCACGGTGGACCGGGGCGCCCGCCGGGTGGAGCGGGACGGCCGGGAGGTGCCGCTGACCGCCAAGGAGTTCTCCGTGCTGGAGCAGTTGGCGACGCGGGCGGGTGACGTCGTCTCCAAGCCCGACATCCTGGAGCATGTGTGGGACTTCGCCTACGACGGCGACCCCAACATCGTCGAGGTGTACGTGAGCGCCCTGCGCCGCAAGTTGGGCGCGGAGCTCATCGAGACCGTACGGGGAGCGGGGTACCGGCTCCGTGCGTAGGGTGTTCGGTTCGGTACGGGCGCGGGCCGCGCTCGGGGCGACGCTGGTGGTGGCGGTGGCCCTGGTGGCGGCGGGGATCGCGGTGCTCCAGGTGCTGGGCGCCGATCTGGGGGACCAGGCGCGGCTGAAGGCCCAGGTGGACGCGCGGCAGGTGGCGTCGAAGATAGCGGCCGGGGCGGGCTACGGGGCGCTGGAGCTGGACGAGAGCGTCCCGGTGCAGGTCGTGGACGAGGACGGCCGGGTGCGGGCGGTCAGCGAGGATCTGGAGGCCGTGACGGGCACCGGGAGCGCGTCCGTGAGGCCCGTGGCGGCGGGCGTCACGGACGACGACCGGGACGATGACGACAGCGGCGCCGGAAAGGTCTCCTCCGGGGAGGAGTACAGCGACGGCTCCGCCCGTGTCGACGGGGAGACCGCCGACTACGTCTGGGCGGCCGTGGAGGCCACCGACACCTCCGGCGAGGACGTCACCGTCTACGCGGGCGCCCCGCTGGCCACCGAGCGCGGCGCGGTCACCACGGTGCGGGAGGCGATGCTGCTCGGGCTGCCGCTGCTGCTGGTGGTCGTGGCCGCCGTGACCTGGCTGGTGACCCGGCGCGCGCTGCGGCCCGTGGAGGGCATCCGGCGCGAGATGGCCGCCATCACGGCGAGCACGGACCTGTCCCGGCGGGTGCCCGAGTCGGGCTCGCACGACGAGGTGGCGCGGCTGGCCCGGACCACCAACGAGACGCTCACGGCGCTGGAGGCGTCCGTGGAGCGGCAGCGGGCCTTCGTGGCCGACGCCTCCCATGAGCTGCGCTCCCCGGTGGCCTCGCTCCGCACCCAGTTGGAGGTGGGCGCCGCCCATCCGGAGCTGCTGGACCTGGACGGCGCGGTGGCGGACGTGGTGCGGCTCCAGCGGCTCGCGGCCGATCTGCTGCTGCTGGCCCGGCTGGACGCGGGGGAGCGGCCCACCGGCGGGACGCCGGTGGCGCTGGACGCCCTGGTGCGCGAGGAGCTGGCCCAGCGGGTGGGGGACCGGGTGCCGGTGCGGGACGAGGCGGCGCCGGTCGCGGTGCCGGGCTCGCGCGGGCAGCTGGCCCAGGTGCTGGGCAATCTGGTCGACAACGCGCAACGGCACGCCCGGAGCGGGGTGCGGGTGGCGGTGCGCGAGGAGGGCCGGTGGGCCGTGCTCGAGGTCGCGGACGACGGCGCGGGCGTGCCCGAGGCCGACCGGGAGCGGATCTTCGAGCGGTTCGTACGGCTCGACGACGCCCGCAGCCGCGACGATGGCGGGGCCGGGCTCGGCCTCGCCATCGCGCGGGACGTGGCGGTGCGCCACGGCGGCACGCTGGCCGTCCGGGCGGCACCCGAGGGCGGCGCCCTGTTCGAGCTGCGGCTGCCGACCTAGGGGGCCCGGCCTACGGGGTGCCCGCCTGGGGCTTCGCCCCTGGACCCGGGGTCTGGGGCGGAGCCCCGGTTCCGGGAAGGGGCGGGGCGGGGAGCGGCCCGCCGCAGGCGTCAAGACCCGTCGGACACTCCTCGGACCCGGCTACTCCTCAGACCCGGCCCCGCTGGGTGCGCAGATGCTCCGCTACGGGCACCAGCGATCCGTACAGCGCCTTGAGGTCCTCCGGCGCGAGCAGATCGATGAAGTGCCTGCGCACGGACGCCACATGATGGGGGGCGACCTTGCGCATGGTGTCCCAGCCGTGCTCGGTCAGCACGGCGTACAGCCCCCGCCGGTCCGATTCGCAGTTCTCGCGGCGGACCATGCCGGCGTTCTCCATCCGGGTGATCTGATGGGACAGCCGGCTCTTGGACTGCAGGGTCGCGGACGCGAGATCGCTCATCCGCATCCGGTGGTCCTCCGACTCCGAGAGGTTGACCAGGATCTCGTAGTCGTTCATGGTCAGGCCGAACGGCTGGAGGTCCTTTTCGAGCTGGTAGGTCAGCAGCCGGCTGACGTCCAGGTGGGTGCGCCAGGCGCGCTGTTCCTCGTCGCTGAGCCAGCGCGTGCCGTTCTCGGTCTCCATGGGATGTATTCTACCTATAGAAGTTGAATTCCGAACCAATGGATGTATCGGGCTAGAGGTCACCTGTTCGACGTTACACTCCGCACCTTCGTGCTCACGAACCGGTACCCCCCGTCTCGCCGACCGATATCTCGGCGACGACCTCCTCCGTGGACTGCAGCAGTACGGTCCCCGCGCCCACGAACTCGAATTGGTGCTCCTCGCCCGAGGCGCCCCCGATGCCCGTACGCGACCTGATGGCCCCGAGGAAGCCGCGCAGATATTCGTGGTCGTAGTGGTGGCACGGCGTCGGGCAGTCCGCCCAGCCCACCAGCGCCTGCGGGTCCACCCGGATCGGCGGCTCCATGAAGACCACGGGCCCGTTGGAGGCGGCCACGAACTTCCCGGTGCCGATGAGGGTGAGGAAGCCCGGGACGATGGACTGCTTCAGGGACAGCGAGGGCTGGAAGGCGAGCAGATTGCCGGACCGGATGGAGAGGTTGCCGTCGTCCAGGTCGTAGGAGTTGACGTCGAAGGCGCGGTCCGCGAGCACCATCTTGCCCCGCCCCTCGGCCACCACCCAGTCCGCCGCGTGCAGCGGGGAGTGGAAGCTGTGCGCGATGAGGTGGTCGAGGTGGCCGAGCCCGACGCCCTGGAAGTCGATCTGCCCGTAGTAGGCGACCATCTTCCCCTTCTGCAGGAACCACTGGCCGTTCAGTTCCACGCTGAAGGCGTACGGATTGATGTTGTCGTCGACGGGCAGCGTCCAGGCGTCATGGATGACGGGGCCGTTCACAGCTTCTCCTCCGATGCCTGGACGTAGACCGTGCCGGTGCCGGACAGTTCCAGTTGGAACGCCTCCCCCGAGCCGCGGCCCACCATTTCGCGCCAGCCGATCGCCGTCGAGAGCTTATTGCGAACATCACCCCGGTGGGCGACATAGGCTTGCGGATCGACATGCACCGGACGTCCCGGGCCGATCGGCAGCTCCAGCACCCCGCCGTGCGCCATGACCGCCGCGGAGCCGTGCCCCTCCAGGGTGGTGGTGAACAGCCCCTGGCCGGTGACCTGGCCGCGCACCATGCCCATCACCCCGCCCTGGGAGCCCAGGAACATCGTGCCCTGGCGCAGCGAGCCGTCGAAGGCCAGCAGCCGGTCCGACTCCACGCAGAGGGTGTCGCCGACCAGGTCGATCACATGGACGTGGTGGCCGCCGTGCCCGAACATCACCGTGCCCTGGCCCTCGACGGTCATCAGCGGGGTGGCCTCATTGGCGACCCGCCGCCCGATCATCCCCCGCACTCCGCCCTGGCCGCCGGTGATGCTGGGGGTGAACCGCACGTCCCCGCGGTAGGCGAGCATCGCGCCGCGCTGGCTGAACAGGGTCTGTCCGGGCATCACCTGGGCCTCGACCATCCGTGAGGTGAGTACGGTGAACGGCATCACATCTCACCCCCGATCGTGTTGCGCTCACTCGGCTGCACGTAGACCAGCCCATCCCCCTCGAAGCGGATCTGGAAGGACTCCCCGCCGCTCTCGCCTATCAGCGCGCGGAAGTTCACCCCGGCCTGGAAGTGCTGCTTGAGACCGCCGGTGTGGGCGAGGTACGCGCCCGGGTCGACCTGGAGCGGCGTCTGCGGGGTGACGCGCAGCACGACCGCCGTGCCGGCGGAGACGAGCGCGGCCTGGCCGGTGCCCTCGACGGTCGTGGTGAACAGCCCGTTGCCCTGCGAGGAGCCGCGCAGCCCGGTGAAGGAGGTGCCGGTGCGCAGCGCGGCGTCCGTGCACAGCAGATTGCTGGACTCCACATACAGCTTCTCGCCGTTCAGCGACACCAGGTTGATCTCGCTCGCCCGGTCGGCGAAGTAGCACGTGCCGTGCCCCTTCACCTCCATGACCGCCATCTGCTCACCGGTGAGCCGCCGGGTCACCATCCCGCGCAGCCCCTCCCCGCCACCCGTCCTCTTCTTGAAGGTCATCTCCCCCTCGTAGGCGACCATCGCGCCGTTCTTGGCCTTCACGGAGTCGCCGGTCAGGTCGACCGCGAGCACCCTGCTTCCCTGGAGCCGAAACTGAGCCACGGAGCCGACGGTAGCGGTCCGGCGACGCCGGCGGACAGGGAGCGCCGGGGGCATGAGGTGCCCCCCGGACACTGATCGCCCGCGCGGCTGCGACAATGGGCGAAAGCTTGTGCATTGCTTCACAAGCTGGTCCGTGTCTCTCTCTTCACACGAAGGTGCTCTCGTGGACTTCAAGACCGCCACCGCGCTGCGCCGGCTCCGCCTGGTCTCCGCGCCCGAGGCCGTGTCGTTCCTGCTGCTGCTCATCTGCTCGGTGCTCAAGCGCACCTCGGACTTCAACGCGGTGCCGGTGATGGGCATGGTGCACGGCGTGCTCTTCATCCTCTACGTGGTCTTCTGGGCGGACGCCTGGAACCGCGCCAAGTGGAGGTGGCAGACCGCGGCCCTGTACTTCGTCCTCTCCGTGCTGCCCACCGGCGGCTTCTTCGCCGAGCGCAAGCTCAAGCGGGAGGCCGAGGCCGGGGTGATCGCGGCCCGCGCCCGTAAGGAGGGTGTGGTCAACGCATGATCGTCGCCTTTTCGGTGACACCGCTGGGCGTCGGCGAGGACGTGGGGGAGTACGTGGCCGACGCGGTGCGGGTGGTCCGGGAGTCGGGGCTGCCGAACCGTACGGACGCGATGTTCACCTCCATCGAGGGCGAGTGGGACGAGGTCATGGACGTCGTCAGGCGCGCCGTCGCGGTGGTGGAGGCGCGGGCGCCCCGGGTCTCGGTGGTCCTCAAGGCCGATATCCGCCCGGGTGTCACGGACGGTCTGACCTCCAAGGTCGAGACGGTCGAGCGTCACCTCTCCGACTGAGCACCCCGGTGCGGGCGGGGGTCACCCCCGCCCACCAGGGCCATGCCCAGCGGGGTGCGCTCGTACAGCACCTGATGGCCCTGGCGGCGCGAGCTGAGCAGCCCGGCGGCGCGCAGCACCGCCAGATGGGCCGAGACCGACGAGGGCGCCAGACGGTGCCGGGCGGCCAGGGCCGTGGTGGACGCGGGCTCCTCCAGACCGGAGAGGATCGCGGCGCGGCTGGCCCCCAGGAGCCGTACGAGCGCGTCCGCCGCGACCGCGTCCGGCTCCCGCCACAGCCCGCCGACCCCGCGCGCGGGATAGATCACCGTGGGCTGCCAGGGCGGGGCGAAGCCGCTGATCACATCCGGCCAGACGAAGACGCTGGGCATCAGCAGCACCCCCCGCCCGTCGAGGTCCTGCGTCTGGGCGGGCACCACGGAGTTGCGGATGGTGAGCGTGGAGTCGGTCCAGCGCAGCGCCGGGCGCAGATCCGCGAACAGCCGCTCCAGGCCGCCCTCGGCGAGCTGCCGTGAGCGATAGGCGATATCGGCCTCCAGTAACGCCCGCAGCCGGGGCCAGTCCGGTGCCACCAGGGCCCGCCAGGCCCGTTCGGTCACCTCCGCCAGCCGCTGGACGGCCCGCGCCGGATCGTCCAGCATCGCCCGGCCCCGCGCGGAGTCGGCGGCCCCCGGGGTGCATTCCAGGGACAGGGCCAGCTCACGGCGGGCGACGGCGGGGTCCGTGGCCCGCAGCCGCGCCAGCTCGTCCTCGAACGGCGCGTACGGCGCCTCCGGCGGCGGGCCCAGGAAGTCGGGGGTGTAGCCGCGCCCCGGCATCAGCAGCCACAGCTCCGACAGATCGAGCCCGGCCAGCGCCTCCCGCACCCGCCGCAGCCACGGCAGGTGATAGCCGTGCCGCTCGGTCCGGCGCAGGGTGCGCACCGCCTCATGGGTCTGGCACAGCGGCGAGATGGCGAACCGGCAGCGCAGCAGATCGTCGGCACCGAACTGCATGTGCAGTGGCATGGCGTCACCCCCGGGCGCGAAGATTCGGCTCAGTCCGAAACACTAGAGCCCGCCCCGCCCGCACGGGCACGCTTCCGGCATGTCAACGCCCTCCGGGCCCGGCACCACGGGCCCCCTCGAGTCGCGCCCCGACGCGCCCGCCTCCCGACCCGAGCTCGCGCCCGGTGCCGACGAGGGGCCGCCGCGGAGCCCGGGGAGCGTTGGCTACCGCGCGGTGTTCGCGGTCGGTGAGTTCCGGGCCGTCTTCGCCGCGCACCTGGTCTCCATGCTCGGCGAGGTGGTCGGCCAGATCGCGCTGTCCGTGCTGGTCTTCCGGCTCACCGGATCGCCGCTGCTGAGCGCCCTGACGTTCGCCACCTCGATGCTGCCGTACGTGATCGGCGGCGCCCTGCTGTCCTCCGTCGCCGACCGCTTCCCGGCCCGGCGGGTGCTGGTGGTCTGCGATCTGGTGCACGCCGCGTGCGTGGCCGCCATGGTGGTGCCGGGGATGCCGGTGGCCGCGCTGCTCGCGCTGCGCTGTGTGCCCGCCGCGATCTCCCCGGTGTTCAGCGGCACCCGGTCGGCGACGCTCGGCGACATCCTCGGCGAGGGCGACGCCTTCGTGCTGGGCCGCTCGGTCCTCCGGATCACCGCCCAGACCGCGCAGCTCGCCGGGTTCGGCGTCGGCGGGCTGCTGCTGGCCGCCGTCTCGCCGCGGGCCGCGCTGGCGCTCACCGCGGCCGCGCTCGTCGGCTCGGCGCTGGTGCTCCGCTTCGGCACCCGCCGCCGCCCGGCGCGGGAGCCGACCGGGGGCGGGGCTCCCCCAGCTACCGCTGGGAGGTGCCCCCTGCTCGGGGACTCGCTGAGCGGGATCCGGCGGCTGTTCGCGGACCGCCGGGTCCGGGCGCTGATGCTGTTGTCGTGGGTGCCGCCGATGTTCGTGGTGATGCCCGAGGTCCTGCTGACGCCGTACTCCGATGGGCTGGGCCTCGGCTCGGCGGGTCTCGGGCTGCTGATGTGCGGGATGCCGGTGGGCGCGGTCGCCAGCGAGGCGCTGGTGGGCTCGCTGCTCGGCCCGCGCGCCCGGGCCCGGCTGACGCTGCCGGTCGGCGTCGCGGCGATGCTGCCCGCCCTGGGGTACGCCGCCCATCCGTCCTTCGGCTGGGCGCTGGCCCTCCAGGTGCTGACCGGCTGCGGTATCGCCTACAGCCTCGGCCTCGACCAGTGGTTCTTCGCCGCCGTCCCCGATGAGCTGCGCGGCCGGGCGATGACGGTGATGACGGCCGGGCTGATGACCGCGCAGGGTCTCGGCATGGCGGTCTCGGGCGCGGTCGCCGAGTTCGTACCGGTCCATGTGGTGGCCGCGGCCGCGGGCGGCTGCGGGGCGCTCTGCTCGCTGCTGGTGGCGCTGGAGGTGCGGCGTACCGTCTGAGGGGTCCTCGCACTGTGCCCGGACCCCTCAAGGGCCCGTCCGGCCCGAAGTGTGAGATAGGGCTGACCGCGATATGACCGGCCGGTAGGGTCGGTGGTGTGCCGAAGCCGCTCAGCCTGTCGTTCGACCCCATCGCCCGCGCCGATGAGCTCTGGAAGCAGCGGTGGGGGTCCGTGCCCTCGATGGCCGCGATCACCTCGATCATGCGGGCCCACCAGATCCTGCTCAGCCAGGTCGACGCGGTCGTCAGACCCTACGGACTGACCTTCGCCCGCTATGAGGCGCTGGTGCTGCTCACCTTCTCCAAGGCCGGTGAGCTGCCCATGTCCAAGATCGGCGAGCGGCTGATGGTCCACCCGACGTCGGTCACCAATACGGTGGACCGCCTGGTCACATCGGGTCTGGTCGACAAGCGGCCGAACCCCAACGACGGCCGCGGCACCCTGGCGTCGATCACCGACCGGGGCCGTGAGGTGGTCGAGTCGGCTACCCGCGATCTGATGGCGATGGAGTTCGGGCTCGGGGTCTACGACGCCGAGGACTGCGGCAGGATCTTCGAGATGCTGCGCCCGCTGAGGGTCGCGGCGGAGGACTTCGAGGACGACTGAGCAGGGCTGCGGGGGCGGCCGCCGAAGGCCGGGGGCGGCGAAGATCGCCCCGGAACGGGCGGTTACGCTCAGGGCATGAAACGCAGCGTGCTGACCCGCTACCGGGTCATGGCCTACATCACCGCAGTGATGCTGCTCGTGCTCTGCACCTGCATGGTGTTCAAGTACGGCTTCGACACGGGCGAGGACCTCACGCTCGTGGTCTCCCAGATCCACGGCGTGCTCTACATCGTCTACCTGGTCTTCGCCTTCGACCTCGGCTCCAAGGCCAAGTGGCCGTTCGGCAAGCTGTTGTGGGTCCTGGTGGCGGGCACCATCCCGACGGCCGCGTTCTTCGTCGAGCGCAAGGTCACCCGCGAGGTGGAGCCGCTGGTCAGCGGCGCCGAACCGGCTCCCGCCCAGGTCTGACCCGCGGGGTTTCGAGGCACTCCGCGCGTCCCGTCCGAGCCCGGACGAGGCGCGCGGACGCAGCGGCAGGGGCCACCCGATCGGCCGAGTGCGGCGAGTCTTCCGTCGACAATTAGTAGGACGTCCAAGTACTTTTGAGGCATGGACGCCGAAGGCATTGAAGCGGGCCGCCGACGCTGGCAGGCCCGGTACGACGCGGCACGCAAGGGTGCCGCGGCCGGGGGTTCGGGGGCGAAGCCCCCAAGGGATTGGACGCGCACCACGCTGTCGGGGGACGCCGTCGAGCCGGTCTACGGACCGGCCCCGGGCGACTCCGTGGAGGGGTTCGAGCGGATCGGCTGGCCCGGGGAGTTCCCGTTCACCCGGGGCCTCTACGCCACCGGGTACCGGGGCCGGTCCTGGACCATCCGCCAGTTCGCCGGGTTCGGCAATGCCGAGCAGACCAATGAGCGCTACAAGATGATCCTGAAGGCGGGCGGCGGCGGGCTCTCGGTCGCCTTCGACATGCCCACCCTGATGGGCCGCGACTCCGACGACCCGCGTTCGCTCGGCGAGGTCGGCCACTGCGGTGTGGCCATCGACTCCGCCGCCGACATGGAGATCCTCTTCAAGGACATCCCGCTCGGCGATGTCACCACCTCGATGACCATCAGCGGTCCGGCCGTCCCCGTCTTCTGTATGTACCTGGTCGCCGCCGAGCGCCAGGGCGTGGACATCTCCCGGCTGAACGGCACGCTCCAGACGGACATCTTCAAGGAGTACATCGCGCAGAAGGAGTGGCTCTTCCCGCCGGAGCCGCACCTGAAGCTGATCGGCGACCTGATGGAGTACTGCTCCGAGGGCATCCCCGCGTACAAGCCGCTGTCCGTCTCCGGCTACCACATCCGCGAGGCCGGGGCGACGGCCGCGCAGGAGCTCGCGTACACCCTCGCGGACGGCTTCGGCTATGTGGAGCTCGGCCTCTCCCGGGGCCTGGACGTCGACACCTTCGCGCCCGGGCTGTCCTTCTTCTTCGACGCGCACGTCGACTTCTTCGAGGAGATCGCCAAGTTCCGCGCCGCCCGCCGGATCTGGGCCCGCTGGATGCGCGATGTCTACGGGGCGACCACCGAGAAGGCGCAGTGGCTGCGGTTCCACACCCAGACCGCCGGCGTCTCGCTCACCGCCCAGCAGCCGTACAACAACGTGGTGCGGACCGCCGTGGAGGCCCTCGCCGCGGTCCTCGGCGGCACCAACTCGCTGCACACCAACGCCCTGGACGAGACCCTCGCCCTGCCCAGCGAGCAGGCGGCCGAGATCGCCCTGCGCACCCAGCAGGTGCTGATGGAGGAGACCGGGGTGGCCAATGTGGCCGACCCGCTGGGCGGTTCCTGGTACGTCGAGGCGCTGACCGACCGGATCGAGGCCGACGCCGAGAAGATCTTCGAGCAGATCAAGGAGCGCGGCCGCCGCACGGTGCCGGACGGGCAGGAGCCGCGGTGGCCGATCACCGCGGGCATCCTCCAGGGCATCGAGGACGGCTGGTTCACCGGCGAGATCGCCGAATCCGCCTTCCGCTACCAGCGGGCCCTGGAGAAGGGGGACAAGAAGGTCGTCGGCGTCAACTGCCACGAGGGCTCGGTCACCGGCGATCTGGAGATCCTGCGGGTCGGCCACGAGGTCGAGCGCGAGCAGGTGCGGGTGCTGGGCGAGCGTAAGGCCGGGCGGGACGAGGCCGAGATCGCCAAGGGGCTCGAGGCGATGATCGCCGCCGCCCGCGAGGGCTCCAACATGATTGAGCCGATGCTGGCCGCGGTGCGCGCCGAGGCGACGCTCGGCGAGATCTGCGACGCCCTCCGCGACGAGTGGGGCGTCTACACGGAGCCGGCCGGCTTCTGAGCCCCGTCCGGGGCGGGTCCGGTGGCCGCCGCGTCCTGGGAGTCCGCCCCGGTCATCCCGTACAGCAGCAGATCCGTGAAGTCCCGCGCCCAGCTCGGGTCCACCGGCTCCGCGCTGACCATCAGCCGGTGGAGCACCGTCCCGGCGACCGCGTCGAAGATCAGGTCCGCGTTGCGGGCCGACGCCTCCGGGTCCTCCTCGCGCGGCAGCTCACCACGGAGCCGGGCGCGCTCCCGGCCGATCGTCACCAGCCGCTTCTGCCGGTCCACGATCGCCGAGCGTACCCGGCACCGCAGCGACTCGTCGTGCATGGCCTCGGCGAGGACGGCCATCAGCGCGGTGCCCGTCTCGGGGCGCTCCAGCAGCGCCCCCAGCCGGATCACCGCGGCCTCCACATCGGCGTGCAGACTGCCGTGGTCGCCCGCTTCCAGGTGTTCGTCGAAGACCGCCGCGACCGCGTCCACCACCAGCTCGCACTTGCTCGCCCAGCGGCGGTAGAGGGTCGTCTTGGCGACTCCGGCGCGCGCCGCCACATCGCCCAGGGTCAGCTTCGCCCAGCCCAGTTCCACCAGGGCGGCACGCGTGGCGCCCAGGATCGCGCGGTCGGCCTCGGCGCTGCGTGGGCGCCCGGTGCGGCGTGCGGACGGGCTCATGCGCGGCACCCTACCCGCCAGTACCGCGCATCGTCCCGGGTGAGTTACGCTACGGCTCGTAGCGTAAGGGTGTGCCACGGCCGGTCCATCGGCCGACGCGCTTTTCCCTTCACCGCGCGAAGAGGGGAGGATGGGACCATGCAGCCACGGAACATGTCCATGAGTGGAGTGGTCGACCTCGCCGCGGTGAAGGCGGCCGGAGAAGCGAAGCAGAAGGCGGAGCGGGCGCGGGCCGACGCGGCCCGCACCGGGGGCGCCCCCGCGCCCGGCCGTCTGATCTTCCCTGTCGACGAGGCGGGTTTTCAGCAGGACGTCCTGCAGCGCTCCACCGAAGTGCCGGTCGTCATCGACTTCTGGGCCGAGTGGTGCGAGCCGTGCAAGCAGCTCGGTCCCGTCCTGGAACGGCTGGCCACCGAGTACGCGGGGCGGTTCGTCCTCGCGAAGATCGACGTCGACGCCAACCAGATGCTCTTCCAGCAGTTCGGCGTCCAGGGCATCCCCGCGGTCTTCGCGGTGATCGCGGGCCAGCCGGTGCCGCTCTTCCAGGGCGCCGCGCCCGAGGCACAGATCCGCCAGGTGCTGGACCAGCTGATCCAGGCGGCGGAGCAGCAGTTCGGCATCGTGGGTACACCGATTGAACCCGGCGCCAGGGACGAGGGTGCCGAGGAGGCCGCCCCCGCCGCCCCCGAGTCGCCGCAGGACATCGCGCTCGCCGCGGCCCACCAGGCGCTGGACGCCGGTGACCTGGGCGGTGCGGTGCGGGCGTACCAGAACCTGCTCGCCGACGACCCCGGCAACAGCGAGGCCAAGCTGGGCCTGGCCCAGGCCCAGTTGCTGGAGCGTGTTCAGGGAGTGGACGCCACACAGGTGCGCAAGGCGGCCGCGGAGAGCCCGGCGGATGTCAAGGCCCAGATCGCGGCGGCCGACCTCGACCTGGTGGGCGGTCATGTGGAGGACGCCTTCGGCCGGTTGGTGGACGCGGTGCGCCGTACGGCGGGGGAGGACCGGGACGCGGCCCGCGTTCATCTCCTGAGTCTGTTCGACGTGATCGGTGGTGAGGACCCCCGAGTGGTGGCGGCGCGCGGCGCGTTGGCGCGGGTGCTGTTCTGACCTCCGGCTCCTCAAACAACACAGCGACCGCTCTTTACCAAAACTTGGTAAACGCGGTCGCTGTTACTGCCAGTAAGCGTAAGCCCCGGCTTTGTCCGGTCTTGGAGTAAATCTCCCTCTCTTTCCGGTCACTGTGCGGCAACCCTGCGTGCCCGATCTCGACCGTCCTGCCGCGGTTCGGTTATCCGTCCGTTACTCGCTAGTAACGAACCCCTTGTGCCCAAGCCGGGAATGGACCACGATCGGCCAAGCTCGGTCCATCCCCCCGCAGCTCGGCATCCGGTCGGCGCGTCGGTGTGGTTGGGTCCCCACCGGGCAGGTCGGCGGCAGTGGCGCCGACCGTGGACAGGGGGGTCTCTGCCCACAAAGCAGGGCCTGTCCAGGAGGTTGCGCGAGATTGCGTGGCCAGTGGTTGTCGCTCGGGGGTGATCGCCGGTGTTTCGGGTGCGGTGTGCGCCTGTGAGACGTGGGCGCTCTCCTTCCCGAGGACGTAGCACTTCTCCCATCCCAGGTCCGGGGCCCCGCCCCGGCCGGAGATGTACGTCCGAGAAGGAGGAAAGTCATGGAGTCCGTGGCTCGTGGCGGCACCAGATGGAAGCGGTTCGCCGTTGTCATGGTGCCGAGCGTTGCTGCCACGGCCGCGATCGGCGTCGCCCTGTCCCAGGGTGCGCTCGCGGCCTCGTTCAACGTGTCCGGTCAGCAGTTCAAGGTCTCGGTCGACCGGCTCGACGGCACCGGGTTCGCGCAGTACGGCGCGCTGGACACCCAGCACGGGGGCAAGAAGATCCCCGTCGCGGTGTCGGCGTTCAAGAGCGCGAAGCTCAAGGGCCTGTGCCAGTCCGTCGTGATCCCGGTTCCGGTCTTCGGCGATGTGTCGCTGAAGCTGACGGCCGGCAACGGCAGCAAGCGGGTTGAGGCCAAGAACCTCTTCATCGATCTCGATCAGCTCAACGCGGACGCCACGTTCCGTGGCATCGACATCGGTGTCGCGGCGGGTGACGCCCACAAGGGTCCCGGCATCAACAAGGGCGACGTGGCCGACCCCGGTTCGTTCGGCCAGCAGTCCGATTCCGCCACGCTGACCGGTGTGAAGCAGACCGCCTGGGCGACCAGCGCGGGCACGTTCAAGCTCTCCGGCCTTTCGATGAAGGTCAGCAAGGGCAAGAACGAGTGCTTCTGATCAGCTGAGCCAAGGGTGGGGGGCCGCGGTGCTGCCCCTCACCCGGGCATCGACCCGCAGCGTGTATGCGCCACGCTAGTACCGCTGTAGAACAACCGCGATCACACCGATCGCCGGCCCCAGGGAGCTGTTTTCAATGAGTGCCGAGTCGCCGGGGGCGAGTGACCGTATCAGCCGCTGGCGGGGGTCCTTCAGGGCATGGCGCTGGCAGCGCCCGTTCTGGGCGGGGCTGTTGAGCCTGCTGGCGGGCGTACCGATCATGTACTTCCCGTACAACGACCTCAACGCGGGTGGATTCACCATCAACATGTCCACCACCGCCGGATCGGCCTCGCTGATCATCGGGGTGCTGTTGGTGGTCCTGGGCCTGACCATGTGGTTCCAGCCCATGGTGCGGGTGTTCGCCGGAGTCGCCACGATCCTGCTCGGTCTGGTGTCGATCCCCGTCTCGAACTTCGGCGGCTTCCTGATGGGATTCCTGCTCGCGCTGTTCGGCGGCGGCATGAGCATCGCCTGGGCACCCGGGGAGACTCCCTCCGCGCAGCCGGCCGAGGGGCCGGGAAACGCGACAGAGGACGACGGGAACGGTGGAGACGTGCCGGAGCCGGCCGGGGCCGGGTCCGCGCCGGACCAGGAAGCCAGGAATGGGAGGCACCGTGCGGGGTGAAGACCGACCCGAGCAGCCGGAGGGAGTGAGCCCACGCCGGGTCAGAACCGGCCCGCGGCACGCGGCACCGAAGAAGTCGGTCCTCACCCGTCTTCAGGTGCCCGCCGGCAAGGCCATAGCGCTGGCCGCCATGCCGACGGCGGTGCTGATGGGCATGGGGCTCACTCCGCAGCTCGCCTCGGCCAACCCCCGGCCCGAGGACCGCTACAAGCCCGGACCGTGTGTGTCCCAGCCGGACGAGGCGGACAAGGACGCCAAGGGCGGCAAGGACGCCTCGGACTCCCAGAGCCAGGACAAGGACTCCAAGGGCAAGGACGCCGAGGACCCCAAGGGTTCGTCCGACAAGGGCTCTAGGGACGGCTCCAAGGGCTCCGAGGAGTCCTCGGGCGGCCGGACCGGGTCCGGGGACGACAAGGCCGCTCCCACGCCGTCTCCGTCCCCCTCCTCCTCCACTCCGTCGTCCGGCTCCGCGGACGAGCGGGAGTCGAAGGAGCCCTCGGCCTCGCCGAGCCCCTCCAAGTCCAAGAACCCCCTGGACCCGCTGGGACTGGGGGACGCGCTCCACGACATCTTCACGCCCGACGACAAGGGCGGGGAGGAGTCGGCCGGGCCGAGCGCCTCGCCGAGCCCGTCCTCCAGCGCCGAGCCCAGCTCGTCGCCGTCCCCGTCGAAGTCCTCCGACAAGCCCACCGATCCGGTCAAGGACACGGTGGACAAGGTGGACAAGGGCGTCAAGGACACCGTGGACGAGGTGGGCAAGACCGTCGACGACGCCAAGGACAAGGCGGACAAGGCGCTTCCCAAGCCCTCCGCGTCCGCCTCGAAGGGCGCGGACGGCAAGGAGCCGTTCCCCTGCCCGAAGTTCGACGCCGACGCCTATGAGAACGCCGAGACCGACCCGACCTCGAGCCTGCTGCCCGAGGACCCCTGGACCCTCAAGAGCACGCTGCTGAGCCTGCACGGCCTGGACTACAAGGGCATCGTGGAGGTCAAGACGCAGGGGGGCCAGATCAAGAAGGTCCTGAAGTTCACCGCCTCGGGCGTGGACATCAAGGATCTCCACCAGCTCGTGGTGGGCCCGGCCGGGACCACCACGCATGTGCAGGCGCGCGAGGGGTCCACCTCGACCATTCGCAACGGCACGGTGACCATGTACACCGAGGAGCTGAAGGGGAACCTCCTGGGGCTCATCCCGATCACCTTCAGCCCCAAGAGCCCGCCGCCGGTGAACATCCCCGAGGTGTTCTTCACCGATGTCACGGTCACGCAGGCCGGTCAGTTCGGTGGCGATCTGACCGTTCCGGGTATGCATCTGTTCAAGACCGGGGAGTGATCCCCGCGACACCACCGACCCGTTCGGGAGCCGCACACCCCTCCGTGAGGAGGGAAACGCCCGTGGGCACCGCCTCCACTCGGAAGGCGGTGCCCACGGTCGCGTTACGGGGCGTTCGGCGACTACTCGCCCGCGCCGCCCAGGTGGTGCACCCGGACCATGTTGGTGGTGCCGGGGACGCCGGGGGGCGAACCGGCGGTCATGATCATGGTGTCACCCTCGGAGTAGCGGCCCAGCTTCAGCAGCTCGGCGTCCACCAGGTCGACCATCGCGTCGGTGTGCTCGACGTACGGCACCACGAAGGACTCCACGCCCCAGCTCAGCGTGAGCTGGTTGCGGGTGGACGCGTCGGTGGTGAAGGCCACGATCGGCTGCTGGGCCCGGTAGCGGGACAGCCGACGGGCGGTGTCGCCGGACTGGGTGAACGCCACCAGCGACTTGGCACCCAGGAAGTCGGCGATCTCGCACGCCGCGCGGGCCACCGAACCGCCCTGGGTGCGCGGCTTCTTGCCCGGCACCAGCGGCTGGAGACCGCGCGAGAGCAGCTCCTGCTCGGCGGCCTGGACGATCCGGGACATCACCTTGACCGTCTCGATCGGGTACGAGCCGACCGAGGACTCGGCGGAGAGCATCACCGCGTCGGCGCCGTCCAGGATCGCGTTGGCGACGTCGGACGCCTCGGCGCGGGTCGGCCGGGAGTTGGTGATCATCGACTCCATCATCTGGGTCGCGACGATCACCGGCTTGGCGTTGCGGCGGCAGAGCTCGATCAGCCGCTTCTGCACCATCGGGACCTTCTCCAGCGGATACTCCACGGCGAGGTCACCACGGGCCACCATCACCCCGTCGAAGGCCGCGACGACCTCGGTCATGTTGGCGACCGCCTGCGGCTTCTCCACCTTGGCGATCACCGGCACCCGGCGGCCCACCTCGTCCATGACCCGGTGGACGTCCCGGACGTCGGCCGCGTCCCGGACGAAGGACAGGGCGACCATGTCGCAGCCCATCCGCAGGGCGAACTTCAGGTCCTCGATGTCCTTCTCGGACAGCGCGGGCACATTGACCGCCGCACCCGGCAGGTTGATCCCCTTGTGGTCGGAGATCACCCCGCCCTCGATGACGATGGTCCGCACCCGCTGGCCCTCGACGGCGGTGACCCGCAGCTCGACATTGCCGTCGTTGATCAGGACCTGGTCGCCCTTGGAGACATCGCCCGGCAGACCCTTGTAGGTGGTGCCGCAGATGGTCCGGTCACCGTCCACGTCCTCGGTGGTGATGATGAACTCATCCCCGCGGACCAGCTCCACCGGTCCGTCCTTGAAGGTCTCCAGACGGATCTTGGGGCCCTGGAGGTCGGCGAGGACGCCGACCGCGTGCCCGGTCTCCTCGGATGCCTTGCGGACGCGGTGGTACCGCTCCTCGTGCTCCGGGTGGCTTCCGTGGCTCATGTTGAACCGGGCCACGTTCATCCCGGCCTCGATCAGGGACTTCAGCTGGTCGTAGGAGTCGACGGCGGGGCCCAGAGTGCAGACGATTTTGGAACGGCGCATGAGGCAGATCCTATCGGGTTTGTTTCGGAGCGGAATATTTCAGTCAAGGGCACAGCGGAGTGGAACCGGAACTAGGCGCTGACCAGGTCAAACGTCTGGCTGGCGATCTCCAGCTCCTCATCGGTGGGCACCACGGCCACCGCGACCCGGCTGGCCTCCGTGGAGATCAGCCGCGCCGTGGCGGAGCGCAGCGCGTTGCGGACGCCGTCCACCTCGATGCCGAACGCGGTGAGGCCGCGCATCGCGGCCTCCCGTACCGCCGCGGAGTTCTCCCCCACACCGGCGGTGAACGCGATGGCGTCCACCCGCCCGAGCACCGCGGTGTACGCGCCCACATACTTCCGCAGTCGGTGGATGTAGATGTCGAAGGCCAGCTGGGCGGCCTGGTCGCCCTCGCCCATCCGGTGGCCGATCTCGCGCATGTCGTTGTCCCCGCACAGCCCGGCCAGCCCGCTGCGCTTGTTGAGCAGCGTGTCGATCTCATCGGTCGACATACCGCCCACCCGGGACAGATGGAAGATCGCCGCCGGGTCGATGTCCCCGGAACGGGTACCCATCACCAGGCCCTCCAACGGGGTCAGCCCCATCGAGGTCTCCACGCACACACCGCCGCGCACCGCCGAGGCGCTGGCCCCGTTGCCCAGGTGCAGCACGATCGTGTTGACCTCCGCGGGCTCCTTGCCCAGCAGCTTCGCGGTGGCCCGGGAGACATACGCGTGCGAGGTGCCGTGGAAGCCGTAGCGCCGCACCCCCCAGCGGTCGGCGGTCTCCACGTCGATCGCGTAGCGCGCCGCCGCCTCCGGGATGGTCGAGTGGAACGCCGTGTCGAAGACCGCGACCTGCGGCAGGTCCGGGCGCAGCGAGCGGGCCACCTTGATCCCGGTGACATTGGCCGGGTTGTGCAGCGGGGCCAGCGGGATCAGCTTCTCGATCTCCTCGACCACCTCGTCGGTGATCAGGACCGGCTCGGTGAACCGGGTGCCGCCGTGCACCACCCGGTGGCCGACCGCCGCCAGCTCGGGCGAGTCGAGGCCCAGCCCCTTGGCGGCCAGCTCGTCGGCCACCTGCTTGAGGGCCGCCGCGTGGTCGGTGACGGGGCCCTCACCGATGCGCTCCACGATGCCGGAGGCCGGACGGGAGCCGTCGGCCATGTCCAGCAGCTGGTACTTCACGGACGAGGAGCCGGAGTTGAGGACGAGGACTCGGGAGCCGTTCACGCGGACTGCGCCTTCTGTGTCGGGGACGTCGTGGATGCCGGAGACGTGGGGGACTGGGCCTGGATGGCGGTGATCGAGACGGTGTTGACGATGTCCTGCACGAGTGCCCCTCGGGACAGGTCGTTCACCGGCTTGCGCAGGCCCTGGAGCACCGGGCCGACCGCGACGGCGCCCGCCGAGCGCTGCACGGCCTTGTAGGTGTTGTTGCCGGTGTTCAGGTCCGGGAAGATCAGCACGGTGGCCTTGCCCGCCACCTCGGAGTCCGGCAGCTTGGTCGCCGCCACCGCGGCGTCCACCGCCGCGTCGTACTGGATCGGGCCCTCGACCAGCAGATCGGGGCGGCGCTCGCGGACCAGCTCGGTCGCCTTGCGGACCTTGTCCACGTCCGCGCCGGAGCCCGAGGTGCCGGTGGAGTACGACAGCATCGCGATCCTCGGCTCCACCCCGAACTGGGCGGCCGTCGTCGCCGACTGGATGGCGATGTCCGCGAGCTGCTCGGCGTCCGGGTCGGGGTTGACCGCGCAGTCGCCGTACACCAGCACCCGGTCGGCCAGGCACATGAAGAACACCGAGGAGACGATCTGGGCGCCCGGCGCGGTCTTGATGATCTCGAAGGCGGGCCGGATGGTGGCGGCGGTGGAGTGCGCCGCGCCCGAGACCATGCCGTCGGCCAGCCCCTCCTGGACCATCAGGGTGCCGAAGTACGAGACGTCGGCCACCACGTCGTACGCCAGCTCGTAGGAGACGCCCTTGTGGGCGCGCAGCTTCGCGTAGCCCTCCGCGAAGCGCTCCCGCAGCGGGGAGGTCTGCGGATCGATGATCTGCGCCTCGGCGAGCTGGATGCCGAGTTCGGCGGCGCGCTTGCGGATCGGATCCTCCTCACCCAGCAGTGTGAGATCGCACACATCGCGGCGGAGCAGTACGTCGGCGGCGCGCAGCACCCGCTCCTCCGCGCCCTCGGGCAGCACCACCCGGCGGCGGTGGGACCGGGACCGCTCGATCAGCTCGCGCTCGAACATCATCGGGGTGACCCGGCCGGAGCGGCCCACCGAGATGCGCTCGGTCAGCGCCGCGGTGTCCACATGCCGCTCGAAGAGGCCCAGCGCGGTCTCCGCCTTGCGCGGCGCGCCCGCGGTGAGCTTGCCCTCGATGGCGAACAGCTCGGCCGCCGTCGGGAAGGACCCGCCCGCCACCGACACCACCGGGGTCCCCGGGGCCAGCCGCGAGGCCAGCGCCAGGATGTCGGGACCCGGTCGCTCGTCCAGGGTGAGCAGCACCCCGGCGATCGGCGGGGCGCCCGCGCTGTGCGCGGCGAGCGCGCCGACGATCAGGTCGGCGCGGTCCCCGGGCGTCACCACCAGGCAGCCCTCGGTCAGCGCGGGCAGGAAGGTCGGCAGCATCGCGCCGCCGAAGACGAAGTCCCGCACGTCCCGGGAGAGCCCGGTGTGATCGCCGAGCAGCACCTCGGCGCCCAGGGTGCGGACGATGTGGGAGACGGTGGGCGCCGACAGCGACCCGTCCTCGGGCAGCACATAGCTGGGGACCGGCAGCTTGGCGGCCAGCCGCTCGGCGATGGCCGCCCGGTCCGCGGGCGCCACCCGGTTGACGACCACCGCGACCACGTCGCAGCCCCGCCCCTCATAGGCGCGGTAGGCGTTGTGGGCCTCGGCGCCGGCCGACTCGGCGGTCTGCTGCTGCCCGCCGACCACCGTGATCACCGAGGCGCCGAACTCATTGGCCAGCCGTGCGTTCAGCCCCAGCTCGTCGGGGAGGCTGGTGGCCGCGTAGTCGCTGCCCAGCACCAGGACGTAGTCATACGCGTCGGCCACCTCGTGGAAGCGGCCGATCAGCTGCGAGACCAGCTCGTCGGTGCCCCGCTCGGCCTGGAGCGTGGCCGCGTCCTCGTAACGCATGCCGAAGACGGACTCCGGAGACTGGCTGAGCCGGTAGCGCGCCTTCAGCAGGTCGAAGAGGCGGTCGGGGTCGTCGTGCACCAGAGGGCGGAAGACGCCGACCCGGTCGACATGGCGGGTCAGGAGCTCCATGACTCCCAGCTCCACCACCTGGCGTCCGTCGCCACGCTCGACTCCGGTCACGTACACGCTGCGTGTCACGCGTGCTCTCCGTTCCTCTGGCGTTCGTCGGTGTTTTCCTTATGTGCGCCCATCGGACACAGATTGGCCACATTGACCGGCCCAGTCCTCTTGACAATACCTGCGACCGTGATTAAGGCGCTTGTCGCTCGGGGGATACAGCACCACCCCGCCCATGAAACAATCGGACTGGCTCACATCTACCCGTAGGGAGCAGGAGACACAGCACGATGCGCATCGGAGTTCTCACCGCAGGCGGCGACTGCCCCGGCCTCAACGCTGTGATCCGGTCGGTGGTGCACCGCGCGGTCGCCGGCCACGGAGACGAGGTGATCGGGTTCGAGGACGGCTTCAAGGGGCTCCTCGACGGCCGTCACCGCAAGCTGGACCTCGACGCCGTCAGCGGCATTCTCGCCCGCGGTGGCACCATCCTGGGCTCCTCCCGGCTGGAGCGGGCCCGGCTGCGCGAGGCGTGCGAGACCTCGAAGGACCACGCCCGCGACTACGGGATAGACGTGCTGATCCCGATCGGCGGCGAGGGCACCCTCACCGCGGCGCGGATGCTCTCCGACGCCGGGCTGCCCATCGTCGGCGTCCCCAAGACGATCGACAACGACATCTCCTCCACCGACCGCACCTTCGGCTTCGACACCGCCGTCGGCGTGGCCACCGAGGCCATGGACCGGCTGAAGACCACCGCCGAATCCCATCAGCGGGTGATGGTCGTCGAGGTCATGGGGCGCCACGCGGGCTGGATCGCGCTGGAGTCCGGGATGGCCGGCGGGGCCCACGGGATCTGCCTGCCGGAGCGGCCCTTCGAGGTCGACGGGCTGGTGAAGATGGTCGAGGAGCGGTTCGCCCGCGGCAAGAAGTTCGCCGTCATCTGCGTCGCCGAGGGCGCGCACCCGGCCGAGGGCTCCATGGAGTACCAGAAGGGCGAGATCGACCAGTACGGCCATGAGCGGTTCACCGGGATCGGCAACCGCCTCGCGGCCGAGCTGGAGCGGCGCCTGGGCAAGGAGGCCCGCCCGGTCATCCTGGGGCATGTGCAGCGCGGCGGCACGCCCACCGCGTACGACCGCGTGCTGGCCACCCGCTTCGGCTGGCACGCCGTCGAGGCGGCACACCGGGGCGACTTCGGCATGATGACCGCGCTGCGCGGCACGGACATCACGATGGTGCCGATCGCCAACGCGGTCACCGAGCTCAAGACCGTGCCGGTGGACCGGATGGACGAGGCCGAGTCGGTCTTCTGATCCGGTACGCCCCCGCTCTCCCCGCCGCCCAGGTCCCGGCCCTCTGATACTGTCCCCGCCTGATCAAGGGGGAACTGGTCAGGGGATGTAAGGAGTTACGGGCGGGATGCGTGGTTTATGGGGCCGTGTGTGGCAGCGCCGCACGCCCCTTGTCGTACTGATGGCGGTCGTGGGGATCGCGGGGGCCGTCCTCGTGACCCGGGACAGCGGCGGCGGCCATCTCGCCGCCAACCGGGCCCAGTTGAGGAAGGCGTGCGACGGCACCCTGCCGTACGGGGACCTCGAACGGCTGGTGCGCGACGAGCGGCCGGGCGAGCTCAGACAGCACGGCACGATGCTCGCCCCCGGCCAGGAGAGCCGCTCGTTGCTGGACTGCTCCCTGTCGTGGGGCGACGGATACGGGGTCACGGTCCACGCCGAGGCGCTGGTCTCCGATGTGCCCGAGGCCGTCGAGACCCGGGACCTCCTGGAACCGGCCGGTGGCCGTGGCACCTTCGTGGCGCCGGGCACCACCGGCCAGTACGGGAAGCGGGGCGCCTGGCTGGTGGCCGACTGCCTGGGCGGGCTCGGCGGCCGGGTCCGGCCCACGACCGATCTCTATGTGGCGGCCCGGGTGACGGACGGGACCGACGGGACTGACGGGACGGACGGGACCGACTCGGCGGACGAGCCCGACAAGGCCGACGAGGCGACGGCGGCGAACGGCAAGCCGGACCGCGCCACCGCGCTCCTCGGCTTCCGTACCGCCGTGCACGTGGCCAACGCCCTCACCAAGGCCCAGCACTGCGGCTCCGGCCCGCTCACGACGCCCACCGCCGTGGTGGACACGGACGAGACCCATGGCGCGCCCGGCCAGGGCCTGCGTAAATGCGAGTGGATCGACGGCTCCTCGCTCCCCGGTGTCGCCCCCGGGTCCTGGACCACCCTCGGCGATCTCCAGGACTCCACCGGCCTGAGCGCCTGCGCCGGGGAGTGGGACGCGGAGAAGAACGCCGGTGAGCGCCCGCGCCCGAAGCAGTGGCAGGTCACCGAGGTCGAGGCGGCCAGTTGGTCGGGGATCCTCGGCCGCTCGGCGTACGACTCCTACGAACGCGAGGGCCATGTGCCCGGGTGGGGAGCGGAGGACGACAAGCGCCCCTCCGAGGCCGGTTCCGAGACGGACTCCGAGGCGGACCCGGGCGCTGACACCCGGCAGGAGGACCGTGTCTCCTCCTACGCCGGACGGCCCCAACTCGCCCTGTGGGCACGGTCGGTGTGCGGCGGCCGCACCACCTACCACCGGGTGTCCGTCCTCCCCGAGATCCGGCTCGAGGACGGCGAGACGGCCGTCATCGGCGGCAAGGACCGCGCCAGGCTGTCCACCGCCGCGCGTACGGTCCTGGACCGCTATCTCGACGCCGACGACGGCTGGCCCGCGTCCGCGAAGTGCCGCGACACCAAGGTGCTCGGGGAGGTGGAGCAGTGGCACTGACCCGACCCACACTCACCCCGCTCACCCGGCTCACCCGGCGTCAGGTCCGTGCCCTGGTGGCCGTCGCGGTGGCGCTGGCCGCCCTCACCGGAGCGTTCGTCTGGTTCGTGGGCAGCGCGGACCGGGCGCTGGCGGGGGCCTGCGACGGGGTGCTCCCGGTGGGCGAGGTCCGCTCGGTGCTCGGCGACGACACCGAACTGGACGTGACCAACCGCACCGAGGGCTCCTTCGGAGAGAAGGCCGCCAAGAAGGAGAAGAACGGCGCCGGGCGGGCCAACTCCCTCTCCGTCCGCTGCCGGATCACCGCCGAGGACACCGGCCATATCGCCGTCTCCATCGCGGGCTCGCCCCGCCCCCGCGCCGAGTACGGATACGACGACCTCTACACCGCGGTACCCGCCCGCCGCACGCTCCCCGTTCCCCTCGGCCACGGCTGGTCCGGCCTGTTCGCCACCGACACCGCACGGCTGGACGATTCCGAGGACGGCACGGCCACCACCGCCATAACTCTCGACTGCGCCCGGCGCGGCGACAGTCTGCTGATCACCGTCGAGACCGCGCTGCGCGGGGCCGCCACCCTCGACGACCCCGCCGTGCGCCCCGACTTCGTCCGCACCGCCACCGCCACCGCCGAGGCGGCCAACGACCACTGGGGCTGCGGCGCGCGCCTGGGCAAGCCGGTCCGCACCGTCGGCCTGCCGGTGAACGAGGACGAGTACGAACCGCTGCTCGGCGCCAAGGGCACCTGCGCGGCCGTCCCCACCGCCTCGCGCTCCGCCGTCTCCACCGCCCGCGAGACCGCCCGCGACCGCGCACCGCGCGAAGCTTGCGTCCTCGGCACCCGGGACGGCTCACCGCTCTACCGGCTGGAGGCGTACTACGGCCCCTACGCGGAGGACGCCCGCTCCCAGTACACCCGGGACTACGACTACGAGAACGTGACCCCCGCCGAGAAGCCCGCCGGGCGGCTCGGCCGGAGCGCCTACTGGGCCGGTGCCGCCTGCCCGCGCGGCGCCGAGTCCGCCCTCTACCTCATCCGCGCCGACGCCGCCGACGGCGAGACCCGCCGACGGCCCGACCTCGCCTACGAACGCGCCGCCCTGGCGGCTTTCGCCGCCGCCTCGGCCAGACACCACGGCTGCGCCGCGCCGAGCCTGCCCGGCGGCTGAGGCCGGTCAGGCAGGCGGGAGGGGCGGCGGGACGTCGTGGAGGTTCTGCAGCTCCTCCTGGGCTTTCTGCCGTTGCCTCGTGTCGCAGAGCTCATCGGCGGCTATGGCTTCCAGGAGCGTCCGGGCCCGCTCGTGATGGGCCCGGCCGATTCCACCGATCCGGGCGGACGCGCGGACGCGGTACTGCGCGGGACACGATTCATCGCAGGCGATGGTCAGTAGCCCGTCCAGCACCGATTCCAGTGCCTTGGGGTCGATCCTGGCGAGGTGGTCCGCCACCTCCAGCCGTGCCTCCGCGTCGTTGGCCTCGGTGAAACGGACCTCCAAGTGGCGAATGACCTCCGCGCGCGCCGACGAACCGCCCACCTCGGCCAGCGCTTGCGCGAACCATGGGTAGTCCGACCCCACACCGGTGGCGGCGGCCAGCCGTGAGCGCAGCAGCCGGTCCGCTGCCTCGCGTTGTCCCGGGTCGATTTCGATCGCGGTGGTCAGTGTCCACTGCACATAGATCGGTTCTGTCTCCTGGGCAGCGTGTCGCAGCAGGTTCTCGACGACACGGGACTGCGCGTGCGGCGCCAGCCGGACGAGGGATTTGGCGGCATCGCAGCGCTCGAGAGGACGAAGGAACGGGGAGTCGAACAGCCGGGTGAAAGCAGCCTCCGCCTCCTGGGCGCGGTCCGGGGCGAGCAGCGCCAACGTCTCAGACAGTTCCCACGCTTCCCGGAGGGTAGTGTCCGGGGACGTGACCCGGCGGGACAGCATCTCCACGGCCTGCATGCGGTGGCCGTCGCTGAGCTTCCCGAGGTGGCCCGCGGCCGCCGCCCGGTCGCGAGAGCTCACGCCCGGAGCATTCAGGGCGTTTTCCAGGAGAGGAATGAGTAGTTCGGTGTTCTGTGGGTCCATGTCGCTCAGGCTCGAGGCCGCGTTGAGCCGGTCGTCCCAGTCGTGGGCGGGATCCGTCGCGATGGCGGTCAGCAGGGCCAGACAGCGATCCCTGGTCCGGGGCGCGAGCTCGGCGGACTTCACGACCGCGAGGATCTTGTACCCCACACCGCAGTGCGGGGACTCGGCCAGCCGGTACAGCTCGTCGGCCACCTCGGTCCGGTGGGCGGCGTCGAGGTCGGCGAGCCGCTCCGCCGCGTCCATACGGTCGCCCACGTCGAGACGGGAATTGCGCACCAGGTCCCAGAGCGCGGCCACGGCCGGTTCGACCCGGTCCAGCGCGATCTCCGCCAGCGTCTGGGCCGCCTTGGCCCGGTAGCGGGCGTCGGTCCGGCGCGACGTCACCAGGTCCTCGAGATGCTCGATGGACCGGGGCCTGCGGTCGGGGTCCAGCATGGCGATGATGCGCAGCAGATTAATCCGTTCGGAGACGCCGGTGGCCGAGTCCTCGGCCGACGTTTCGAGGGCGGCGAGCGCCGCGGGGCACGACGCGGGCGAGAGCTTGGCCAGGGATTCCCCCAGAGACACACGCTCATATGCCGTGACACCGGGGGCCCACATGAGCTCGTTCAGGCATTCCTGCGCCTGCGCCGGACGGTCCCCTCCCAAACTTCCCAGGGCTTCCGCCGCCGCACGGCGTTCGGAGAGGGCGATCCGGTCGTCACGGATCGTCGTCAGCAACGCCTCGGCGGCCCGGTCGCGCGAGGGGTGCCGGGTCCTGGCGACCGCGGTGGCCGCGCGCACCCGGTCCATGTCCGGGAGGTGCGGGTCGTCGATGACCGTCCACAGGTACTCCACCGCCGTCTCCGCCATGGGCCCGCTCCGCTCGGTGAGCAGTTGGGCGGCGATGACGCGTCCGGTGATGGCGGCCGTGTCGTCCCCCATGACCTGGGCGAGCGTCGCGGAGACCTCGGGGTCGCCCAGGAGCGCGGTCGTGGTGAGCAGGTCGTCCTGTTCGTCCGCCGGCCGGACCAGCATCCGCCGGAGCATCGCGCAGAACGTCGTGAGCACCGGCCCGCCGGCCCGCGCCCCGCGCAGCAGCAACTCACCGACCAGCGCCTGATGGTGGTCGGTCCGCTGCTGGAGCCACGGGAGGAGGGCGCTGTCCGGGTGGTTGTGGGTGTGCCGGACCAGGACGAGCCGGGCGACCTCCTCCTGGCCCGTTCCGTTGAAGACATGGCGGAGCCAGGTCCGCCAGACCTCCGCCTCCGGGTCGAACGTGCCCGGCAGCTCCGCCTCGTGGACCTCCGCCGCCAGGTGCTCGGCGAACGACAGGTGCCAGAAGCGGATGTTGTCCCCGTCCCGGGTGACCAGACCTGTGTACTCCGCGAGCGCGAACAGGGTCTTGTGCCATCGGGGAGTGAGCGGAATGGCCACGTCCAGCTCCTCGGCGAGCTGTCGTATCCAGGTCTCGGCGTGACTCAGCAGGTCCGTCTCGCCCTGGGAGGCCGCCACGGCGAGCCGCTTGCCCAGCTCGGATCGGTGCTGCCGGATCCCGTCCACCAGCCGTTCGCTGTTCCGCAGCTCCTCCAGCCGGGTCAGCAGGTCTTCCTTCACCCGCTTGCCGCGCCCCTCCGCCAGATGCGTCAGGAACTCCTCGTACAGGTCGAAGCGCTGCTTGGGCAGCGGCTTGTCCGGGGACTTCTCGAAGACGATCGCGGCGATGGTGGCGAGCAGCGGCACCTTGGCCACGTCCAGCAGGTGCCCCTCGCGCAGCTGGGCCAGGAACCGCTTCGCCTGCCCGGGGACCGGGGCGTCGTGGAACCACCCCGCCGCGAAGCGCTCCAGGCCGTCCGCGGTGAACGGCTCCAGCGTGTAGTGCGCCATGCCCGCGCGGATCAGCTTGTGGCGGTCGGCCGGGGTCGGCGGGCGACTGGTCAGGATCAGCCGGAACGGCAGATCGCGCGGCGGGCCCAGGATGCCGTCCACCCAGTCCACCAGCCGGTCCCGGGCCCCGATGTCGGAGACCTCGTCGAGCGCGTCGATGAGGATCACCCACCGCCCGTCCGGGGCGGGCCGGTCCGGGAGCCGGTCGAGACCGGCGGGGAGCATGCCCTTCTCGACCGAGGCGGCGATCGCCTCCTGCCAGGGCCGGTGGCTGAGCGCGTGCGGGGCGAGGCGCTTGGCCGTGACGCGGATCGGCACCGCGTCCTTGGGCAGCTCCCCGGGCAGCTGGCTGATGAGCGACGACTTGCCCATGCCGGGGCCGCCGGTGATCAGCAGATGCTCCGGCGACTCCAGGACGGACTTCAGGGACTGGGACACCCGGCGGTCCTGCTTGCCCTCCAGGGCCGGGGCACCGGCCTCGGCCCGCCGCTCCTCGCGCTCCCGCGACCGGGACCATTCACCGGGCCGGGACGGCTCCGCCATGCCGTCGCCGTGGTGCTCGGCGTCCAGGCCCTGGGCGGTCATCTGCTGGCGTACGTAGACCTCGGTGAAGCGGGGGCGGCGGAACCCCTCCAGGAGGTCCTCGTACGGGAAGCTGGCCGCCTCGTTCTTCTGGGCCTCGATCAGCCGGTCCAGGTCGTACCGGCTCAGCCGCCCGGCGGGCGCGGCGCCCTCGACGGCGGCGGGGGAGGCCGGGGGCAGCTCGGGGACGTAAGCGCGGTTGCGCACCAGGGCCACCCGGTCGCCCTGGTCGGTGGCCAGCTTGTGCGGCTTGGCCAGGCCCTTGTGGGCGGCGGCCCGCCGGACCCCCTGGTAGAGGTCGTCGACGGTGAGCAGCTCCGGCCCGCCCGCCACGCCCCCTTCGATCAGTGCCAGCAGCTCACCGGTGAAGTCGGTCAGCTCCGCGCCCGGCCGGGCGTACGACCGGGAGCCGGCCCCGGAGGAGGTGAGGACGTACGCGCCCTCGATCTCGGCCTCGTCGTGGAGGTCCGACGGGCCCATGGCGACGGCGGCCTGACCGCTGTAGCAACAGTCGAGGACGACCACCTTGCGCCGGGCCAGCCGCGGCCGCTGGACCTTCCTCCGTACCTCCTTGTAGCGCAGGGCCCAGTGCAGCCGGGCATCGCCGTCGGCGGCCGGGAGTGCCAGACAGAGCCGGTCCGAGGCGTCCGT
This sequence comes from Streptomyces yongxingensis, assembly GCF_055597465.1. Taxonomy (NCBI): domain Bacteria; kingdom Bacillati; phylum Actinomycetota; class Actinomycetes; order Kitasatosporales; family Streptomycetaceae; genus Streptomyces; species Streptomyces yongxingensis. The sequence continues at coordinate 4,017,368 of NZ_CM145717.1, read as the reverse complement.
GGCCTGTGTGTCGAGCAGTCCATGACCGGCGTAGTAGACGAAGAGGGTGTCCTTCGCCTCGTCGGCCGCCTGCCCGATTTCTTCGATCACCTGTTGCGCCAGGTGCGGTTGGAGGATCTTCCGGCAGTGCTCCTTGGGGAGCCCCCACAGCTCGGGGTCGGTCAGCGCGTCGTACAGCCGGTTGATGTTGTTCTCGATGGTGGGCAGGTCGTCGAGGTGCTCGAAGGCGTGGACGCCGATCAGCACCGCCCGTGAGGTGGCCGGGTCCGGCAGCCGCACGGCCTCAGCCCTCCGCACCGGAGTCGCCCTCCGCACCGGGGTCGGGGGTGTGCAGGGCCTCCAGCAGCCGGCGCACCGCCTCCGGGTCGTCCGTCCGCACGGTGACCGTCACCCCGTTCGCCTGGGCGTTCAGCGGGGGCGCGGACGGGTGGTTCTGCCGCCATGCGGCCAGGGCCAGCGCGAGGTTGGCCAGCGCGGTGGCGTGGGTGAGCACGACGTTCACCACGTCCCAGGCGCCGCCCATGGCGCCTTCCTCCGGTGCCGCCTCCCGCAGCTCGACCTCGGTCGTCCGCTCCAGCGCGTCGTCCCCGTAGAGCCACCGGTACAGCGACAGCAGCGCCTCGCCGTCGTCGCCCTGGTCCTCGGTCCGGTCCTCTGTGTCGATGCGGAACTCCACCTGCGCCCCCTCGCCCGTCCAACTCCCCTGCCACCACAGGTCGTAGCAGCGGATTTTCTCACGGATCCGTCATCCCTTGACGGCGCCGCCCAGGGCGAAGCCGCCGCCCAGGCGGCGGGAGATCAGCACGTAGAGCAGGAGCACGGGCGTGGAGTAGAGGATCGAGAACGCGGCGAGCTGGCCGTAGACGACCTGGCCGTAGTTGCCGAAGAAGGTGAAGATCGAGACGGACGCGGGGAGTTGTTCGGGGGAGAGCAGGAGCATGAAGGGGACGAAGAAGTTGCCCCACATCATGATGAAGCTGTAGATCATCACGACCGTGATGCCCGGGCCCATCAGCGGCAGGATCACCCGGGTCAGGCTCTGCAGCCAGGACGCACCGTCGGTCCATGCCGCCTCCTCCAGGATCACCGGCACGCCGTCCATGAAGTTCTTCATCAGCCAGATGGCGAACGGGAGTTGGGAGGCGGCGAGGAAGAGGGCCGTGCCGGACATGGTGTCGATGAGGTCCACCTGGACGAAGAGTCCGTAGACCGGAACCATGATCGCGGTGATCGGCAGACAGGTGGTGAAGAGCACCGTCAGCAGGTACGGGCGCACGACGCGGGAGCGGAAGCGGGAGAGGGGGTAGGCGGCGAGGGCCGCGCAGGCGACGGTCAGGATGGTGGCGCCGCCGCACAGGAGCAGGCTGTTGAGCATCGGCGTGAAGGTGATCTCGTCCGTCCACACCGCGGAGAAGTTGTCCAGCGTGGGCGAGCCGGGCGCCGAGACCCGCAGGGTGGCATCGTTGTCGACGGAGGCCAGGACCAGCCAGGCGAGCGGCAGCAGGAACGCGGCGGCGATGAGCAGCAGCGCGGCGTCGGCGGCCAGCCGGCGGCGCAGCCGAGGGGACCAGCGGGGGCGGTTACGGCTCTTGGCGGAGCGGGGCCAGGGGCGGGCGGGGCGGGCGGAGAGCGCGGACAACCTCGGACCTCCTCGCGCGCTTGCGAGCGCAGTCGATCAGCGTCCGTCCATGTAACCGGTTGCCACGCGCGTTGGGGAAGACGCGTGCGCGGGTCGCTCCTTGCGCCGTTCCCCTACGGCGTCTGCGGGGCGATCGTCACCGGCTGGTCGTTCCGCAACTGGTCGAAGAGGCGCCGCGCCTGTGTCACGTTCCACTGCACGGCGCTGCCCTTGGAGGTGCGGAGGTTGGTGTTGGACACCGGGACGTTGAGCTGCTTGCCGTTGCCCGAGGTGACGCCCTTCATCGCCTCGAAGAGGGACATCAGGGTGGGCAGGCCCATGTCCTTGTCCACGATGAGGGTGTCGAGCCCCGCGCGCACGGTCGGGAAGGCGGCGAACGGGTTGGCCAGGACGCCGGGCGTGGCGGCCTTGTCGGCGAGCGCGGCCAGGAACTTCTGCTGGTTCTGGGTGCGGCCCAGATCCCCCTTGGCCTCCTGCTTGCGCTGGCGGACGAAGGCGAGCGCCTTCGCGCCGTCGAGGGTGTGGCAGCCCTTCGTCAGGTCCAGCCCGGACTTGGGGTCCTTGATGTCCCGGTCCACACACATCCGTACCCCGCCGACCGCGTCCACGACGTCCACGAACCCGGAGAAGCCGATCTCCGCGTAGTGGTCGATGCGCAGCCCCGTGTTGCGCTCGATGGTCGAGACGAGCAGATCGGGGCCGCCCATCGAATAGGCCGCGTTCAGCTTGTTCTGGGACGGGTTGTAGCGCCTGCCGGTCTCGGGGCGGACGAAACCGGGGATGTTCACCCAGGAGTCGCGCGGAAGGCTCATCATCGTGGTGCCGTTGGCGCCGGTGTGCAGCACCATCATCGAGTCGGTGCGGCGGCCCTCGGCCGAGCCGGTGCGCAGGTTCTTCCTGGCCTCCTCCGAGAGGCCCTCCCGGCTGTCGGAGCCCACGATGAGGTAGTTGGTGCCCTTGCCGGGCGGCGGGCGGTCCGGTGCCCTGCCGAGGTCGACCTCGCGGTTGAGCTGGGTGTCGGCCCAGACGTAGGCGCTGCCGGAGGCGAGAAGCAGTGCGGAGACCGCCACGATGGCCAGCCGGACGATCCGGCGGCGCCGGCTGAGCGGCTCCTTGGGGGCGCGGCGCCGGACGGTGGGGGTGGGCACGGGTGGGGGTACGGGCTCGGGGGCGCGGCTCTCGTCGCCCGTCCGGTAGGGGGCCGGTTTGGTGGGCACGCCGTGGGGCGCGTGGACGCCATGGGGCGCGGGGACACCCGGTGGCGCGGACGGCCCCTGCGCGAAGAGGCCCTGCGGCCCCTGCGCGGGCACGCCCTGGGGCCCCTGCGCGGGGATCCCCTGGCCCTCCTGCACGGGGATGCTCTGCGTGTCCGCCGTGGAGATCTCCCAGGCCCGCGCCGACGGCCGGTCCCCGGCGGCCCACCCGTCCAACCGATCGCTCATGGGCGGCAGTCTGCCGAGCGGCCGGAGGCGCCCGCCGTCCATTCATAGAGGTATGACAACTTCGGCGCCGCGTTGAACGCGGACCCGGTCGCCGTACGTCACCTCGCCGTACGTCACCTCGATGTCAGGCTCCGGTGCGCGGGTGCCCCGCCGAGCGCCTGGGCGGCCGTCCCGGAGCGCTGGATGCGGTGCCACCGCAGCCGCGTCCCGAGCAGGAGGGCGACCACGGACTGGATGACCACCAGATACATCAACTGCCGGTAGACGAAGAGCTGGAAGGGCAGGGACCACAGCGCCCGCATCCGCTCACCGTCCAGCCGCAGCGCGTATCCGGCGCAGACCATCTGGATGCCGAGATAGCCGAACCACACCCCGGCCGCCTGCGCCGGGTCGAGGAAGAGCGCGCCGTACAGGGCGAAGAGGTCGATCACCGGCGCCAGCAGCGGCAGCAGCACCTGGAAGAGCGTGAGATAGCTGAGCCCCCGGCGGCCGAACCGCCCCACCGAGCCCAGCGAGACCACCGCGCGGCGGTGCTTCCACATGGCCTGGAGCGTGCCGTACCCCCAGCGGTACCGCTGCCGCCACAGCTGGCGCAGCGAGGTGGGCACCTCGGTCCAGGCGACGGCGGTCTCCTCGTACACCACGCGCCAGCCCGCCCGCCACAGCGCCATGGTGAGGTCGGTGTCCTCGGCGAGGGTGTCCTCGCTGACCCCGCCGACGCCCATCACCGCGTCGCGCCGGAAGGCCCCGATGGCGCCGGGCACGGTCGGCATGCACTCCAGCACCTCGAACATCCGGCGGTCGAGGTTGAATCCGAAGACGTACTCCAGGTGCTGCCACCTGCCCAGCAGGCTGCGCCGGTTGCCCACCTTGGTGTTGCCGCTGACCGCGCCGATGGCCGGGTGGGCGAGCGGCTGGATGAGCTGGTGGATGGCGTCCGGTTCGAAGACGGTGTCGGCGTCGACCATCACCACGATGTCGTGCTTGGTGTGCGCCAGCCCGGTGTTGAGGGCGGCTGCCTTGCCCGCGTTGGGCTGGCGGACCACCAGCACCCGGCGGTCGTTGACGCTCGCGGCGATATCGGCCGTACGGTCCGTCGAGCCGTCGTCGATCACGATCACTTGCAGCCGCTGATGGGTGGAGGCGAGCAGCGAGCGGATGGTGGCCTCGATGCCCGCCTCTTCGTTGTACGCGGGGATCAGCACCGTCACCGGCTCGTTGACCTGCTTCCCGGGCCGGAAGCGGGTGAGCCGCCGGACATGGGTGCGGGCGAACACCACCAGCATCAGCAGCCGCAGCACCCCCAGCGCCCCCGCGATCCCCAGCACCCACGTCATGGTGGACACGAAGCCCCGGCCGATGGCCGCGACCCAGATCAGCGCCTTGCCCTCCCAGCGCTCCAGGCCGGAGACCGGGACGTCGACCGGGGGCACGCCGAGCCCGCCGGTCACGGTGGTGAACTTCTTGGCGCGCGGGTCCTTGAGCAGCTTCTCCGTCTCCTGGTACGCGGTGTCCGTCTGGCTGAACTGCCGGACCAGCCCCTGCGAGGGCTTCTTGCCCGACCGGTCGGCGGCCACCAGCGCATAGCCCTCGGCGGCCACGCGCCGCGCCGCCTGCCACTCGTCGCCGCACAGCGTGTCCACATCGGTGGTCAGCGGCAGCCGCAGCAGCCTCGGCTGGACTCCCACGGACCCCGCCAGCGCCGACTCGGTGAGGGACAGCTCCATCCGGGAGCGGCTGGAGGAGGCCGTGCCCATGTCGGCGCCGGTGTAGGTGTTCGACCCGATCTCGTGGCCCTCGGCGCGGATCCGGCGTACGAGGTCGGGGTACTGGGCCGCCTTGGCGCCGGAGACGAAGAACGTGGCCCGCGCGTCGTACCGGCGCAACAGGTCCAGCAGGCGCGGGGTCTGGACGGGGTCGGGCCCGCCGTCGTAGGTCAGCGCCACCGTCCCGGCGGGCATGCCCACGGTCCGCACCTGGCCCCCGTTGATCTGCACCACCGGCCCGCCGTCGGCCAGCGCCCGGGGCACCGGGCTGGTGCACGGCCGCCGCGCCTTCGCCGCGTCGACCTCGTGGTTGGTCCAGCCCTGGAACATCAGCAGGCCGAACATGACCGGAAGGACGAGCAGAAGGAGCAGCCAGTGCGCGCGCGGATCACGGGCCGCCTTGTGCCGACCTCCCCGGGACGGGTGGTGTGGTTCCTGGCGTTTTTTCGACCGGTTGCCCTCAAACATGGTTGGTCGCACCGTAGTTGTCGGGTGCGGAAGGGGTCCGGTGAAGCAGCGTGAATGGATAAGAATTCCCGGGACGCTCCCCGCCGGGTGGCCGGATCGCGTAGTGGGCACGCGGAAGGCCCGCCTCCGCGGGGCGGCTCTGCTTGACTGACGCGATGACCTCTTCCGATGCGTCGGTCTTCGAGACCACCAGGCCCGCGTCCGCCGACTACCTCACCCGGTTCGCCGCGAGCGACGCCGGACGCGACTACAAGGCGCGGATGCTGGACGCCCTCGACCTCCGGGCCGGGCTGGCCGTCCTCGACGCGGGCTGCGGACCCGGCGCCGATCTCCCGGCCCTCGCGGCGGCGGTGGCCCCCGGCGGTACGGTCATCGGGATCGACCGCGACCAGGAGATGCTGGACGGGGCGGCGGCGCGCGGCGCCGCGCATCCGTGCGTCGAGCTGCGGCGGGCCGATGTCCACGCCCTGCCGCTGGACGATGCCGCGGTGGACCGCGCGCGCACCGACCGGGTGCTGCAGCATGTGGACGACCCGGCGCGGGCCCTCACCGAGTTCCACCGGGTCCTGCGTCCTGGCGGACGGCTGGTGATGGCCGAGCCCGACTGGGACACCCTCGCCGTCGACCACCCCGACCCGGCGCTCTCCCGCGCCTACACCCGCCACATCACCGAGCGGGTGATCCGCAACGCCACCATCGGCCGCGAGCTCGCCCGGCTCGCCACCGGTGCCGGGTTCCGGGTGCCGGAGGTCATCCCGGCCACTCAGGTATTCCGCGATGTCCGCGCGGCGGACCGGACCTTCGGATTCGAGCGCACCACCCGCCGTGCCGTCGAGGCGGGCTACCTCACCGAGGACCAGGCCGCCGAGTGGCTGCACCACCTCGCCCACGGCCCGTTCTTCGCCTCGGCGACGCTGTACGTGGTGGTGGCGGAGGCGTAGCCGGGCGGCCTCAGACGGGCCGGAACCAGGTGCCCAGGGCCTCGTGCAGACCGTCGTTCGTGGTGCCCTGCCAGGCGATGTAGCAGTCGGGGCGGAGCAGCAGGGCGGTGTCGAGGCCGGGGACGGTCGCGGTGTCGACGTGGGGTGACCAGGGGCCCGGGTCGAGGGTGCCGGTGGGGTCCAGGAGCAGGGGGCGGGCGGTGCGGGTCAGGTCGCGGAGGCCCGGGAGGTCCGGCGCCCAGTGGCCGACGAGGGGGCCGGTGGCCGGTCCCATGGCGTAGGTGATGTCCGCGCCGGAGAGCAGCCCCGCGAGGTGCCGCCGGGTCGTGGGCTGGTCCAGCAGTTCGCCGAACAGTTCGCGCAGCGCCGTCACATCGCCGCCCGGCCGGGTCAGCAGCGACTGCGCCTGGGTATGCATGGCGACCCGCCGCGCCGCCGGGTGCCGCTCCGACTCGTACGTGTCGAGCAGCCCCTCCGCCGCGTGGCCGCGCACCTCAGCGGCCAGCTTCCAGCCGAGGTTCACCGCGTCCTGCAGTCCCAGGTTGAGCCCCGGGCCGCCGATCGCCGAGTGCACGTGTGCGGCGTCGCCGAGCAGCAGGACGCGGTCCGCGCGGTACCGCTCGGCGATCCGGGTGTTGCCGCCGAACAGCCGCCGCATCAGATGCGGCCCCGGACCGGTCGGCGGGGCGACGGTGATGTCCGCGCCGAGCACCCGGCGGGCGCTGGCCCGCAGCTCGTCCAGCGATGCCTCGCCCTCGGCCGGCTGCCCCCATTCCACGGTGCTCAACGCCGGGTCGCGGCCCGGGAACGGCGCCCAGGTGATCAGCCCGTGCTCGGTCCGCAGATGCTGGAACGGTGGTATGACGCCGAAACCGGGCACGGTCAGGCCGCCGTCGGCACCGATGGCGTCCGGGTCCACGCTCACCTGCGCGGTGCGCGACACCGAGTCGTCCGTCGTCACACCGGGGAACGCGATCCCGGCGAGCTTGCGGACCGCGCTGCGCCCGCCGTCGGCGCCGACCACGAACTCCGCCTCGATCGGCTCCCGTTCGCGCAGCTCGACCGTCACCGACTTCTCGCCCTGCGTCAGGCCGATGACCTCATGCCCGCGCCGGATGTCGACGCCCAGCTCCGCCGCGCGCTCGGCGAGCATGGACTCGATCCGGCGCTGCGGCACCGGAAGGGTGTACAGCGGGTTGTCCGGCAGATCGCTCAGGTCGAGCGGGAATGCACCGAACGTGAAGCGGGGCGCCGGCTCAGGCGTGGTGTGCGGCGCGGCCAGCCGCTCGTACAGCCCGCGCCGGTCGAGCAGGCGCACGACCTGGCCCACCAGGCCGTTCGCGCGCTGGTTGTCGTCCGGTTCCGTCAGACGTTCCAGGACGACCGGGCGCACACCGGCCAGGGCGAGTTCGCAGGCGAGCATCAGGCCGTTGGGCCCCGCGCCTGCGATGACGACCTCGATCATGGATTCCCTTTCGGGTCAGGGGATAGGGGGCCTTACGGGGTGGACAGCCCCGCCGCGATCCGGGCGAGGGCGTCCGTGAGCAGGTCGCGCACCGGCACGGCCGGGTCGGTGCGGAGACTGTGCGCGATGGCGGTGTTGACCGCGCCCATGACCGCCGAAGCGACGAGGTGCGGGTACAGGTCCCGCTGCAGGTCGCTGCCGGTGCGTTCGGCGACGGCCGCCGCGATCTCGGCCTCGGCGACGGCCCCGGCCCGCGACATCTCACCCTGAAGAGCCGGTTCCGCGACCATCACCCGCACGCCCGCCGTCCACTGCGCCGCGTCGGCGACGGGCGGATGGGCGACCGCCTCCGCGTCCGGCGCGAACTGCCGCAGCACGGAGTCGGTGATCGCGTCCCACAGCGGCTCGCCCGGCCGTTCGCGCAACGCCTCCGCGACGCGCAGACAGCGGTCGAGGTGGCGGAAGACGATCGCCTCCGCCTTGCTCGAGAAGTAGTTGTTGAACGTACGCGGCGAGACCCCGGCGGCCTCGGCGATGTCCTCCACCTTGACCTTGTCGAACCCACGCTCCACGGTCAGCCGCACCGCGGCCCAGCTGAGCGCGGCGTGCGTCTGGGCCTTCTTCCGCTCTCGCAGTCCCATGCGGCGAGCGTAGCAAAACTTGCGCGACCCGCAAATATGCGGGGCGCGCAAATTTCAGGGTGACGTGGTCAGGTCCAGCTCGGCCCAGGTCCCCTTGCCGACGGTGCGTTCGCGGACGCCCCAACGGTCCGCGAGGGCGCGGACGATGAGCAGGCCGCGACCGTGCTTGTCGCGGGGCGACGGGCGGCGGGGCCGGGGGAGCCGTTCGCCCCGGGGGTCGGATACGGCGATCCGCAGGCGGGTTTTGATGAGCGTGACCTGTACGCGGAAGAGCCGCCCGGGTACGTGCCCGTGCCGAACGGCGTTGGTGGCCAGCTCGGACACGATGAGCGCCGTGTCGTCGGCGAGTGCGGGGTATCCCCAGTCGGCGATGAGTCGTGCGGCATGCTGGCGGGCCCTGGTCACGCTTATCGGTGTCGGGACGTAGTCGACGCGGCCCTCGTGGACGACGGGGTCGCTGGGGTCCGGGTTCCGGGGGTCTTGGGGCGCGAATGCCATCGCGTACCTCCAGTGGGCAGGGCAGGGCGGAGTGCGTCCGCCAACTGACGTCCCTGTGCGAGCGGTTCATTACGGACCGTAGCGCCGTGATGGTGATCGGTTCAACTCCACTGAGGAAAATTCAACCGATCTCGCTTGCGAGGCGCCTCGCTACGCTCCAGACTGGCGTCACATCACGGAGGTGAGGTGCACGGTGACAGAGGGTCAGTCCACCCAAGGGAACAGCACATCAAGCGTCTTGGGGAGGAGACTGGGCGCCGAGCTGATGAGCCTCCGGGCCAGGGCGGGCCTGACGCAGACGCACGCGGCGAAGGCGCTCAGCGCTTCGACGGGCAAGGTCGCGAAGATGGAGGGCGGGTGGGTCCCCATCCGGGACCCGGACATCCGCGCCCTGTGCGCGCTGTACGGGGCCAACGACCCCGCGACCGTCGGCGGGCTGCTGGAGCTGGCGCGCATCGACCGCGAACGCCGCAAGGCGAAGGGCTGGTGGAACGAGGCCGCGTTCACCGGCACCATGAAGGAGTACGTGCCGCTGGAGAATGCCGCCACCGCGATCAAGGCGTGGCAGGTTTCCTTCATTCCGGGCCTGCTCCAGACCGTTGGCTACGCTCGATCGGTGCGTCGAGCGACCGTGCCGGACGAGCTTCCGGACCGCGTGGAGGAGTTCGCCGCCTCCAGGGCCGCGCGGCAACGCAGGCTTTCAGGCGAGTCGCCACTCTCCCTCTGGGCCGTCATTCCGGAGGCGGCGCTGCGTATTCCCGGGGCCGAGCCCGCAATGGCGCGTGAGCAGTTGTCGAGTCTCCTCGACTGGGGAGAGCGGCCGAATGTCACCATCCAGGTACTCCCGTTCAGCGCCGGACTTGTCGCGAGTCTCACAGGCTCTTTCAACATCCTCTCGTTCGCGGAGCCCGGGGCCATGGACGTGGTCTACATGGAGCTACCGCTCTCCGAAACGTGGGTGGAGGGTGGCGATGGAGTCGCGCGGCACGCAAAACTGTTCGAGGAGACCGCGAGGATGGCTCTCCCCGAAGCCGAGTCCCGTACCTTCATCGGGACGCTGATCAAGAAACTGTGAGCTCATGACGACCTTCGACTTCCGCAAGTCGACCTACAGCAACGGAACGCAGGAGTGCGTCGAGGTGGCCATGAACGTGCCCGACGTCGTGGCCATACGTGACTCCAAGGACCCGGAGGGTCGAATACTCCGGTTCACCCCCGCCGCGTGGGCGGCCTTCCAGGCCGCCCACGTCGGCGGGCCTCAAGCGTGAGCGAGCCCGTGGTGTCTGCTTCCGTAGACACCACGGGCCATGGAGATATGTTCAGGTCACCACCAGATGGTGCAGGCGACATCCGGATAGTTGCTGGCCTTGCCGCAGGCCCGCATGAGGTTGCCCTTGTTGTTGAACGCGTCGGTGTGGTTGCTGCCGCCGGTGTTGATCTTGGTAACGCTGAGCTGGTTCCAGGTTCGGCCGCCGTCGTAGCTGCGGTCCACCCACACCAGGTCACCCGGGGAGCCGAAGATCCTGCCCCATGCGCATGTCCCGTTGTACCGCAGCTCGATGCCGCGGGAGTGGGTCGAGGCGGACGCGACCGTCCTGGCGTTGTTGGTGTTGCAGCCTTCGGCGGCCTGAGCCGGAGTCGCCGTCACCGCGGTGAGCATGGCTCCGGTGAGCCCCGCTGCGGCGATGGTCCCGAGGAGGGCGTTGCGCGTACCCATGACTGGTGTCCTTCCGGTTGTGTGAGTCGCTCATTCAGCGACATACCGGGTGTACCGCAAGCCCGCCGGGACCGGTCCCGCCCGATGTGGGTGGGTATGGCCTGAAGTCGCCGCTGTGACGTACCTCATGTGAACGCGACCGCCCCCGCGGACAGTTGAGGGTGTGAGCACTGACAGGGACATGAGCCGGGCGTCGGGCACCGGACCGTCGACGATCGCCACGGCGGCGGTGTGCGCCCTGCTGATCGCGGCCGTGCTGACGGGGGCCGCACTCACGGCACCCGGGTCCGGCCTCGGCGTACGGACGGAGGGCCCCGCCACCGCCGGGGGCGCCGCCGCCGGGGGCCCGGCCGGGTTCAGACCGTCACCGCCCCGTCTTGCCGAAGCGGGCGATCGCTTCCAGGGCCGCGACCCGCATCGTGGGACTGCCCGTGTGCCCCGAGTCGTCGATCACCTTCAGTTCCGCGTCCGGCCAGGCTTTGGACAGCTCCCACGCGCTCTGCAACGGACTGCCCAGGTCGAGTCGCCCGTGGATCAGCACCGCGGGGATGCCGGACAGCCGGTGTGCGTCGCGGAGGAGTTGTCCGTCCTCGAGCCACGCGTCATGGGAGAAGTAGTGGGCGCAGATCCGGACGAAGGCCATCAGCGCGTCGTCCGGCTTGTCGCTGTAGTAGCCCGGATGACCCAGTGCCTCGTGGGCGATGACGGCGTCCTCCCAGGCGCACCAGGCCCGCGCCGCCTCGACCCTGACCGACTCGTCCGGACTGTTCACCAGCCGGTCGTAGGCCGCGACGAGATCGCCGCCCCGTTCCGCCTCCGGCACCCCGTCGCGGAACGTCTCCCAGGCGCCGGGCAGCAGGCGTCCGACACCGTGGTAGAGCCAGTGGGTCTCCTCCGGCCGGGTCATGGTGACGCCCGCGATGACGATCTCGGAGACGCGCTCGGGGTAGCGCTCGGCATAGGCCAGGATCAGCGTTGAGCCCCAGGAGCCGCCGTAGAGGAGCCAGCGGTCGATGCCCAGGTGCTCGCGCAGTCGCTCCATATCGGCGATGAGGTGGTCGGTGGTGTTGTGATCGAGGCTGACGGACGGGTCGGAGGCGTGCGGCAGGCTTTCACCGCAGCCACGCTGGTCGAACAGGACGATCCGGAAGACCTCGGGATCGAACATCGCGCGCACGCCGCGGTGCCCACCGCTGCCGGGGCCGCCGTGCACGCACAAGGCCGCCTTCCCCTGGGGATTCCCGCTGGTCTCCCAGTAGATCCGGTTTCCGTCGCCGACCTCGAGGAGGCCGTGCGCGTACGGTTCGACGGGCGGGAACGGCTCGGCCACGGCGGTCTCCTCCTGAAGGCGCGAAAGGGCAACCTCGCGAGGCTAGGCGATGGCTGACGTGGCGTCACCTGATTTGTCCCCGGCTCGTGCGGCGGTCGCATGGGGCGCGACTCCGCCGCGTCAGACCTCCTCGCGCATCAGCCGCAGGTACACCACCGAGAACAGCGCCCCCACCACCAGCAACAGCAGCGCCACCGCCGTGCCGTAGCCGATCAGGGACTTGTTGAACGCCTGGTCGTACATGAAGACGGGGAGCGTCTGGCTGCGGTTTCCCGGGCCGCCTCGGGTCATCGCCCAGATGAGGCCGAACACCGAGAGCGTCTGCAACGTGTTCAGCATCAGATTGGTGCCGATGGAGCGGCGGATCATCGGCAGGGTGATGTGCCAGAAGCGGCCGAGGCCGCCGGCGCCGTCGACCTCCGCCGCCTCGGTGATCTCCTTGGGGATCTCCGACAGCGCGGCGGAGTAGACGAGCATCGAGAAGGCCGTGCCGCGCCACACGTTGGCGAAGGAGACGGCGAGGATGGGCAGGGTGTAGAGCCAGTTCTGGGACGGCAGGCCCAGCCAGTCCAGCAGGGCGTTGAGCGTGCCCTCGCGGCGGAAGAACGCGTACAGCAGGAAGCCCGCCACGATCTCGGGGACGACCCAGGCCGCGATGACGATCGAGCCCGTCAGCGTGCGCACCGGCCGGGAGGCGCGCTGCATCAGGGCGGCCAGGGCCAGGCCGAGGGTGTTCTGGCCGACGAAGGAGGAGAGGAGGGTGAAGACGAGGGTGAGGACGACGGCGTTGCGGAAGTCGTCGTCCCCGAAGGCGCGCTGGAAGTTGTCCAGGCCCACGAAGTCCGTGGAGGACGCGCCCGTGAGCTGCATATTGGTGAAGGCGATATAGACGCAGTAGGCGATCGGGCCACCGAGGAAGAGCAGCAGCATGACGGTGGCGGGGGCGAGCGGAAGCCAGCGCAGGGGGCGGCCGCGACGGGGACCCGGCCGGGCCGGGGTCTCCGCCGGGGCCGCCGCCACCTTGGTCGCGGTTGCCATCGGGGGGCGGCCCTCAGCCCTGGCCGCCCGCCGCCACCGTGGCGCCGTCGGCGATGGACTTGAGCTGGTCGTCGTACGATTTCGCGGCCTTCTCCGGTGAGGCGTCGCCCGTGGTCGCCGCCTCCATCGCCTCGCCGATCGCCGTGGACACCTGCGGATAGACGGGGGTGGTGGGGCGGTAGTGGGTGTACTTCACCAGGCCCGTGAAGAAGGTGATCCCGGGCATGGAGGAGGTGTACTTCGGGTCCTGCGCGACGTCCTTACGGACCGCGATCTGCGCGTCGACGATGTCCCAGGTGACCGCGTTGTCCTTGGTCTGGAGCTGCTCGATGAACTTCCAGGCCAGATCGGGGTTCTTGGACTTCGCGGTGATCGCCCACGTCCAGCCGCCGGACATGCTGACCTTGCCGGGCGCCTGGCCGTTCTGCGTGGGCATCGGGGCCTGGCCGAGGGTCTTGGACCACTCGGGCCAGGGCTTGCCGCCGGTCTTCAGCCAGTTCTGGCCGAGCCAGGAGCCGTCGAGGGCGATGGCCAGCTTGCCCTGGGGCAGCCATTCGCTGTAGACGGTGGTGCCGACGTTGGGGTCGAGGGCGTCGGAGATGTCCGGGCCCAGCTTCTCGGAGTAGACGGTCTTGAGGAAGCCGAGGGCGTCGCTGAACCCCTTGCCGCCGGTGACCCACTTCTTGGCGCCGGGGTCGTACAGCGGGTTCCCGCCCGCCTCGCCCGTGCCGTACAGCAGCATCTCGAAGCCCTGCATCACGGAGGTCTCGCCCGGGGCCTTGCCGGTGTAGACGTTGAGCGGGGTGACGCCGGGGACCTTCTTCTTGATCGTGCGCGCCGCCTCGAGGATCTCGTTCCAGTTCTTGGGGGACCAGTCGGCGGGCAGCCCGGCCTTGGCGAAGATCTCCTTGTTGAACCACAGGCCCCGGGTGTCGGTGCCGTCCGGGACGCCGTACGTCTTGCCGTCCTCGGCCTTGGCCGCGGCCTTCGCGGTGTCGACGAACTGGTCCCAGGTCTTCCACTTGGCCAGATAGTCGTCGAGGGGGCGCAGATAGCCGGCCTTGATGTCGGAGTTGATCCGGAAGGTGTCCTCGTAGACCAGGTCCGGGGCGGTCTTCGGGGACCGCATCATCTGCTGGACCTTGGTGGCGTAGTCGTTGTCCTGCGCCTGGATCGGGATCAGCTTGACCTTCTTGCCGGGGTTGGCCTTCTCGAACTGCTTCTTGACCTCGGCGAGATGGTTGTCCTTGAAGCGGATCTTGTTGTCGGTGGAGCGGTTGTAGGCGACCTTGACGGTGTCCGGGTCGCTGCCCGAACCGCCACCGCAGGCTGTGAGTCCTGCGGTGGCGGCGAGGGTGGCGGCGAGGATCAGTGGGGCGGTGGGGCGCACGGGCACGACCTCCTTGCTGGCCTCTGTGGGCTGCGGGCCGACCGTAAGGTCGGCTTCAACGGAAGGTCAATCCCCGTGACCTGGATGGTCACTTGATCGAACGCCGCCAGGTACGCGGACGAGTCCGGCCCGGGGTCAGCCGTTGTAGCCCGCGAGCGCCTTGGTGAAGTCGTACGTCCCCTGGTCGATCCCGCTGCACGCGTCCCCGTCCGTGCCGGAGCCGCACTTGCGGTCGCGGTTGAGCGACCAGAAGCTGACGCGCGCCAGGTGGTGGCTCTTGGCGTAGGAGACCATGTCCTTGAAGTTGTTCAGGGATATGGTCTCGCCCGCGACGTCGGTCTTGCCGTTCATCGAGGAGAAGCCGACCTTGCGGTAGGCGGCGTCGGAGGAGAGGCCGTACGCGCTCGCCACGGTGTTCTTCAGGCCGTCCACCGCGGACTTGGTGGCCGCCGCCATGTCGATCGATCCCTGGCCGAAGTCGAACGGCATGACCGCCCAGCCGTCCACGTCGAGCCCGGCGGTGGCACCGCGCTTGACCAGGTCTTTTCCGTTGGAGTCGGGGCCGGTCGTGGTGGTGCCGAAGGTGACGTACACCTTGATGCCGCTGTTCTTCTGCTTGACCGTCTTGAGCGCGTCGATCACGCGCTGGCGGACCGTCGCGTTCTCGAACTCGGTCGACTCGATGTCGATGTCGATCGACTTGAGCTTGTACGCGTCGATGACCTTCTGGTACGCCCCGGCGAGCGCGGAGGCGGAGGAGCACTTCTCGCCCAGCTTGTTACCGCTCCAGCCGCCGAAGGAGACGGTGACATCGCCGCCCGCCGAGCGGATGGAGTTGATCGTCGACTGGTCGTTGCCGCCGGTGAGCGCGCGGGAGCCGTCCCACTTGGGGGTGCAGCCGCCGTCGGACAGCATGAAGGCCATCGTGAACTGCTTGGTGCCGGTGGCCGACATGACGTCCGTGGCCTTGGGCGGCGAGCCCCAACCCAGGTAGAGGTAGGGGCCGTTGAGCCCGCTGGGGGCGGCGGCGGTGTGCGCCGCCCGGGGCGCCGCCTGGGCGGTGGCCGCCGTGGTGGCGCCCGCGGCGAGCAGGCCGATGGCGGCGGCGAGGGCGAGTCTGCGGTGCGTCGGCTTGGAAAGAGGCATGGCTGATGGAGCCTCCTGGTGGGGGGTGGGAGGAAGTCGAGCGAGGCTGAACCTAGCGAGGCGGCATGGCCGCGACAAGATGTCGGATAGGAAACTTTCCTATTGGGCGCGTGGGCGACTGGGAGGATGCGCCTCCCAGCAGGGAGCGAGTCGGTCGTAGTCCCGGTTCTGGCCGAAGGCGGACAATGGTCGCGGGGAAGACGCGGGGAATCGGCCGGCGCTCGACGGACCGCCCGTGTCCGCACCCCGCGCACGGCCCGGAGGCATCCGATGAACCACAAGCGCCCTGGAACGGGCCCGCTCACCGTGACGGTGTTCGTCTTCCCGGGGGTGCGGCTGCTCGATGTGACCGGTCCCATCGAGGTCTTCGCTTCGGCGAACGAGTTCGGCGGGCACTATCGGGTGCGGATCGCGTCCGAGGACGGGGCGGAGGTGATCACCTCCGCCGGGACCCGCCTCAGCGCCGACCTGCGGGTCGATGATCTACGTGAGCCGTCCGACGTTCTGGTGATCCCGGGCGGTCCGGAATGGGAAGCGCTGATCAAGGACGACGCGCTCTTGGACGTCGTCCGGCGACTGCATGAGAAGGCCCGCTGCACGGCATCGGTGTGCACCGGAGCGTTTCTGCTGGCAGCGGCCGGACTGCTGGACGGGCGTCGCGCCGCGACGCACTGGCGGCAGTCACAGCAGCTCGCCCTGCGTTTTCCCGCCGTGCGGGTCAAACCGGACGCCATCTTCGTGCGGGACGGGCGCATGATGACCTCGGCAGGGGTCAGCGCCGGTATCGACCTCTCCCTGGCGCTCGTCGAAGACCACTACGGTGCGGAGGTCGCTCGAGCGGTGGCCAAGGACATGGTCGTCTTCATGCAGCGACCGGGGAGCCAGTCCCAGTTCAGCGTCCGCTCCCAGGTCCCGCACTCCCGTCGGGACACCCTCCGCCGGGTGCTGGACGAGGTCGCCGAGAACCCCGGGGCCAACCACACACTGTCGGCCATGGCACGCAAGGCAGGCGTCAGCGTCCGTCATGTGACCCGGCTCTTCGACGAAGAGGTGGGAACCACCCCGGCCCGGTATGTGGAGCAGGTCCGGTTGGAGGCCGCCCAGGTGCTGCTGGAGACCGGCGACGACGCCATGGCGGTGGTGGCGCGGCGTACCGGGTTCGGCTCGCCGGAGTCGATGCGCAGAGCGTTCGTGCGGCACCTGGGTGTGACGCCGGGTGCCTACCGGACCAGCTTCCGCACGACCGGCGTGGGCACCAAGGATGCGGCGTCCGAAGCCGTCACGCCGTAGCCGAGGTGCGACGGGCCCCTTCTGCGGCGTGGCGGACTGCCCGGTCAGCGGAAGGCGGATGCCACGAGATCCCGCTGCTCACCGGCGTGCCGCCGGGCGGAGCCCACGGCCGGGGCCGGTGCCGGCGGTCGGCTGACGCATCCGACGGGACGTTTCGCCGACCGCCGCACCTGCGGCCCCACGAAGGTCCAGGCGCCTTGGTTCTCCGGCTCCTCCTGCACCCACCGCACCTCGGCGTCGGCGGGGAAACGGGCGAGTTCCGCGCCGAGCTCCCGCTCCGGGAACGGGTAGAGACGCTCCACGCGGACGATCGCGGTGTCCGACGGATTCGCGCTTCGCCGGTAGGCGTCCAGGTCGTAGAAGACCTTGCCCGAGCACACCAGCACCCGCCCGGTCCGGGTGGCATCGGCCGTCTCGTCCGGCAGGACCGCACGGAACGCGCCCGTGGTGAGCTCGGCCGGCGTGGAGGTGGCCGCCTTCGACCGCAGCATCGACTTCGGAGTGAACACGACCAGTGGCCTTCGGTGCCCGCGCTCGCCGAGCGCTTGCTGCCGGAGCAGATGGAAGTAGTTGCCGGGCAGGGAGGGCATGGCGACGCTCATGTTCCCCCGCGCACACAACTGGAGGAATCGCTCGACCCTGGCGGAGGAGTGGTCCGGTCCCTGCCCCTCCAAGCCGTGCGGCAGCAGCAGCGTCACCCCGGAGCGCTGCCCCCATTTCTGCTCGGATGACGCGATGTACTCGTCGACGACGGTCTGGGCACCGTTGGCGAAGTCGCCGAACTGCGCCTCCCACAGCACCAGGGCGGCGGGCCGTGCCAGGGAGTAGCCGTATTCGAAGGCCAGTGCCGCCAGTTCGGACAGCATCGAGTCGTAGGGTGCGAAATCCGCGGCCCGCCCGCCGAGGGAGCTCAGCGGTGTGTACTCCAGGCCGGTGCGCCGGTCGGTGAGCACGGCGTGCCGTTGCCCGAACGTGCCGCGGCGGGAATCCTGCCCGGCCAGCCGTACCGGAACCCCGTCCAGCAACAGGGAGCCGAGGGCGAGGGTTTCCGCGGTGGCCCAGTCGATCGTTCCCGCGTCCAGCATCGTGGCACGTCGGCGTAGCTGCGGCAGAACGCGGGGGTGCACGACGAAGTCTCGCGGCGGACTGGTCTGGGACGCGATGACGCGCCGGGCGGTCGCCTCAGTGATCGCGGTGGGTACGTGAGGGGCGGGCGCGTCCTCGGCGGCCCCGGCGATCTCGGCGTCCCCGGCGTCCTCGGCGTCCCCGGGAGTGATGCGTTCCGGGGAGCGGCCGGGCACCGACAGCGCCTGGGTCTCGACGAAGGCACGCTCAAGGCGTTCCCGGTAGTCCCGCAGGGCGCCCTCCACCTGCCGTTCGCTGATGTCCCCCCGGCGGACCAGCGCCTCGGCGTACAGCGTGCGCACCGAAGGTCTGGCGACGATGCGGTCGTACATCGCCGGCTGCGTGATGGAGGGATCGTCGACCTCGCTGTGGCCGTGGCGCCGGTAGCAGATCAGATCGATGACGACGTCCTTGTGGAACGCCTGCCGGTAGTCGAAGGCCAACCGTGCGATGCGGACGACGGCCTCGGGGTCGTCTCCGTTGACGTGGAAGATCGGGGCTTCGATGGTCCGTGCCACATCGGTGGCGTAGCCGCTCGTACGGCCGTGGGCGGGTGAGGTCGTGAAGCCGAGCTGGTTGTTGATGACGATGTGGACCGTCCCCCCGGTGCGGTAGCCGGGAAGCTGGGACATGTTCAGAGTCTCGCCGACCACGCCCTGACCGGCGAACGCGGCATCCCCGTGGACGACGACGGGCAGGACGGCGAAGGGGCCGCCACCGCCCGCGGCCACCTCCTGCTTGGCGCGGACCACCCCCTGGGCCACCGGCCCCACGATCTCCAGGTGCGAGGGGTTCGCCACCACGGAGACGGCGATGGTGCCGCCGTTCAGGGCGCGATAGGTACCCTCCGCACCGAGGTGGTACTTCACATCCCCGGATCCCTGGGCCGACCGGATGTCCACCGCGTCCTCGAACTCATGGAAGATCTCCGCGTAGGACTTGCCGACGATGTTGGCCAGAACATTGAGCCGGCCGCGGTGTGCCATACCGATGACGGCTTCCCTCACCCCGTCCTTGATGGAGCGGTGCAGCAAGGCGTCCAGCAGCACGATCGCGGACTCGCCGCCTTCGAGCGAATACCGTTTCTGGCCCACGTATTTGGTGTGCAGGAATGTCTCGAGGGCCTCCGCCGCGCCCAGCCGGTAGAGGATCTGCAATTGTTCGGCGCGGTCCGCCCCGGGGTGCGGCGATTCGATCCGCTGCTGGACCCAGCGACGTTCTTCGGAGCTTTGGATGTGCATGTACTGGGTGCCGACGGTCCGGCAGTAGGACTCCCGCAGGACCCGCAGAACATCGTGAAGGGACATGGTGACCCGCCCGGTGAAGCCGTCGACGGCGAACGTCCGCTCCAGGTCCTCCTCGCCGAGCCCGAATGCCGTGATGTCGAGCTCCGGGTGCGAGCCCCTCCGCTCCGCCGCGAGCGGGTCGGTATCGGCCATCAGATGTCCGCGCACCCGATACGCGTGGATGAGCGCCGCGACGCGGACCGCCTTGACCGCCGACTCGTCCGCGTCGTCACTCACCGCGCTCGTGTCGTCGCGCCCGGGCCGGTCCGTCGCGGTGGCGGGAGCGGCGAAGAAGTCCCTCCACGCCTGGTCGACCGAGCCCGGGTCGTGCAAATACCGGTCGTACTGCTCGTCCACAAGCCATTCGTT
Organism: Streptomyces yongxingensis; assembly: GCF_055597465.1. Classification (NCBI taxonomy): domain Bacteria; kingdom Bacillati; phylum Actinomycetota; class Actinomycetes; order Kitasatosporales; family Streptomycetaceae; genus Streptomyces; species Streptomyces yongxingensis. The sequence goes on along the minus strand of NZ_CM145717.1, from coordinate 3,997,817 downwards.
GAGGCCGAATTCCAGCCCATACGACTGCGTCATGCTGTCCACGCTAAAACAGTGGGAAAGGCGGCAAGGCATGTGAAGATGCCATAACAGCGGCATATGAGGACATGCCGGGGGCGGGTCCGTCCGGGACAGAGGGTCGTTCACTTGAGCACGGACGGACCGTCGAGGCGCCCCTCCGGCTCATGGGTCCGCCGGTGCGCGTGCCCGCCGACGGGCCGGCGCCCTATGCGCCGGGCGGCGTGGCGCAGGGAGTGGCCGGTCACCACCACCCACGCGATGACGAGCAGCCCATAGAACACCACGGCGATCCAGACGAACATCTTCGAACCGGTCCGCGCCGCGAGGGCGCTGGTGGCGGTCACACAGGCGCCGACCGGGAAGATGAAGGACCACCAGGTGGGCGCGAACGGCAGCCCGGCCCGGATCGTCCGTACCGTGAGTCCCGTGGCCAGCACCGCCCACAGCATGGCGAAGCCCCACACCAGGATCCCGCCCAGCAGCGCGAACACCTCGGTGCCCCGCGCGTAGGGCGCGGGGAGCGCGCTCGGCGCCACCGCGGCCAGCGCGCCGAGCGCCGTCACCGCCTGGCCCAACGCCCCGACTCCGATCCACACCGTGGGCACCACCGTTCCGGTGGGGGCCTCATGGTGCACCAGACGGCCGTAGATCATGGCCAGCACCAGCAGCGCCGCGACCAGGCCGAGCCCGAGCATGGCGTAGCAGCCCAGCAGCAGGGCGAGCCGCGGCTGCCCCGCCGGTGCGTGAGGGACGAGCAGCGCGCCCGTCGCGGCCGAGACCATCGGCGGCACCACCGGCATCAGCCAGCCCCCGAACGCCGCGTCCGGCGTGAAGCGGTGCCGGGTGACCATCAGATAGGGCACCGCGCAGGCCGTGGCGAGACCGAGCGCGGTACCGAGCGACCACAGCGCCCAGTCCACGTCCAGCGCCGCCTCGGGCCCGATCAGCGGGCGGCCGAGCAGCAGCGCCCCGGAGCCCACCGTGAGCAGCGCCATCGGGGGCGCGCCGAAGAACTGGGCTGTCACCGGATCACCGGCGTGCGACCGCAGCGCCCGCTGCCGGAGGTACCCGACGGCCAGCAGGACCAGCAGGAGCGCGGCGCCCAGCCAGACCACCGTGGCGGCGGTCCGCAGCATGGGAAGGCTCCGCGGCAGGGTGGCCGCCGCATTGGCGACGATGCCGGTGCCCATCACGGCCGCGAACCAACTGGGGCTGAGGAGCACACGCTTCGTGCTGTCTGCCGTTGGCGCCAAAGGGACGACGCACGGGGAACAATTCATTCCGCAAACGTATGGGCGGATCGGGGCGGCGCTGTCGAGCATGTCCTGATGTCAGCGCGGCATGGCAGACATCGAGCGACCGCCGCAGCGGGTGCCTGCGGCTCGGCCGCGTGGCAGGGGCTTCGCCCCCAGGCCCCTGGGGTCTGGGGGCGAAGCCCCAGTTGTGGGAAGGGGTGGGGAGGGGAGCGGCCCGCCGCAGGCGTCACTCTCCGCCGGACACCCGTCGCGGCGCCGCGGAGATCCGTCAGAAGGGCCCTAGTGCTCGCTGAGCCAGCGGTACAGCAGCTCGGGCCGGCCGATCTGCCCGTAGTGCGGGGCGCGGGCGGCCCGCCCGGCCTCCACCAGGTGCTCCAGATAGCGGCGGGCGGTGATCCGGGAGATCCCCACGGTCTCGGCGGTGGCCGCGGCCGAGATGCCCTCCTCCTCCGCGCCGCGCAGCGCCTCCGTGACCGCGTGCAGGGTGGCCTGGGTCAGCCCCTTCGGCATCGCGGCGGGCTGCGGCGCCCGCAGCGCGGCCAGCGCCCGGTCCACCTCGTCCTGCCCGCTGGCCTCGCCCGCGGTCGCCCGGAACTCGGCGTACCGGAGGAGGCGGTCCCGGAGGGTGGAGAAGGTGAACGGTTTCAGCACGTACTGCACGACCCCGAGCGAGACCCCGTCGCGGACCACCGCGAGGTCCCGGGCCGAGGTGACCGCGATCACATCCGCAGCGTTCCCGGCGGCGCGCAGCGCGCGTACGAGCTGGAGGCCGTGCCCGTCGGGGAGGTAGAGGTCCAGCAGCAGGAGGTCGGCGGGCGTCCGCTCCAGCAACCGCTGGGCGTCCCCGCCACTCCGCGCGGCCCCGACGACGGCGAAGCCGGGGACGCGCTCGACGTACATCCGGTGCGCGTCCGCCGCGACGGGGTCGTCTTCGACGACGAGAACCCGGATCGGCGCCGGATCCCCCGGTCTCGCCTGCGGCGGGCTCATGAACGGATTCCTCTCGAAACGCGGTGCACGCGGAAGCTCAGGGCTCCAATTTACGGAGGGTAACCGCAAGTGGCCAGATCCCTACGGTGACGATTCCCCTACGCCCCGTCTCCCGGGGCCTCCGCCCCCGGACCCCCGCTCCAGAACGGCCGGATATGACCGCTGGCGGCCGGGCGGGACGGGGGCCTGCCCGGCACCGCCCCGGCTGGTCGCTGGGCGGTCGGTGGGCGGCCGGTGGGCGCGGCCCCAGCCGATGCGGGGCTCACGGCGTGATGGCCGGGGTCGTCAGGGGGAGGCGGGCGGTGAATTCGGCGCCGCCGTCCGGGGAGGTCGTGACCTCGACCGTGCCCGCGTTGCGGCGGGCGGCCTGCTGGACCAGGGCCAGACCGAGGCCGCGGCCGGAGGACTTCGTGCTCCAGCCGCGGCGGAAGACCTCCTCGGCCGCCGCCGGGTCGAGCCCGGCGCCGGTGTCCGACACGCGCAGGGTCAGCTCGCCGGCGTCCGCGCGGGCGGTGACCGTGACGCGGGCGCTGCGCGGGGCCGACTCGTTACCGACGCCCTCGGCGGCCGCGTCCGTGGCGTTGTCGATGAGGTTGCCGAGGATGGTCACCAGGTCGCGGGCGGGCAGGCCGGGCGGGAGGACGCCGTCGTCGATGCGGCTGTCGGGGGCCAGGACGAGCTCGACGCCCCGCTCACTGGCCTGGGCCGCCTTGCCCAGCAGCAGCGCGGCCAGCACCGGCTCGGCGACCGCCGCCACCACCTGGTCGGTCAGCGCCTGGGCCAGCTCCAGCTCGGCGGTGGCGAAGTCGACCGCCTCGTCCTCCCGGCCCAGTTCGATCAGCGAGACGACGGCATGCAGCCGATTCGCGGCCTCATGGGCCTGGGAGCGCAGCGCCTCCGCGAAGCCGCGCAGCGAGTCCAGCTCGCCCGAGAGTGCCTGGAGCTCGGTGTGGTCACGCAGGGTGACGACCGTGCCGCGCTGCTCACCGCTGCTCACCGGTGAGGTGTTGACGACCACGACCCGCTCCGCGGTCAGGTGCAGCTCGTCCACGCGCGGCTCGGCGGCCAGCAGGGCGCCGGTCAGCGCCGGCGGCAGGCCCAGGTCGGAGACGTAGCGGCCGACGGAGTCCTCGGGCAGGCCGAGCAGCTCCCGCCCGCCGTCGTTGATCAGCGCGATCCGCCGCTGGCCGTCGAGCATCAGCAGCCCCTCGCGCACGGCGTGCAGCGCGGCCTGGTGGTAGTCGTGCATCCGGCTCAGCTCGGCCGCGTTCATCCCGTGCGTATGGCGGCGCAGCCGGGCGTTGATGACATACGCGCACAGGCCGCCGAGTGCGAGCGCCGCGGCCGCCACACCCAGCAGCGCGAGCAACTGGCGGCGCACCTGGGCGCTGATGGTGTCCACCGTGATGCCCGCGCTGACCAGCGCGGTGATCCGGCCGCCGGCGCGGGCGTCGCGCACGGGGGCCACGACCCGCACGGAGGAGCCGAGCGTGCCGGTGTAGGTCTCGGCGAAGATCCGCCCGCGCAGCGCGGGCTTGATGTGGCCGAGATAGGTGGCGCCGATCTGGCGCGGATCGGGGTGCGCCCAGCGCACACCGTGGGTATCCATGATCGTGACGAAGGTGACGCCGGTGTCCCGGCGCACCTTCTCCGCGTACGGCTGGAGCCGGGCGGTGGGGTCCTTCGACCGCGCGGCCTCGGCGACCGACGGCGAATCGGCGACGGCCACCGCGGCGGCGGTCGCCCGCTGCCGCGCGGCCACCACCGCCTGGTCGCGGTCGGTGACGTAGGCGAAGAAGGCGCATCCGGCCACCAGGGCGGCGACCAGCACGACCTGCATCGCGAACAGCTGGCCCGCCAGGCTCCGGGGGTGGGGGATGCGCATGGCCATCAGTCTGCACACGCATCTTTGTATGAACGAAATGAACGGAAGGGTGACCCCCGTCACAGGCTGGGGCATAGTCGCCGGGACCGTTCAAGGCGGTGTGCGAGCCGCACACAGTACAGCGCCGGGACAGTTGGACGGCAGAACAGAAGGAGGCAGCACCGTGGCTGCGGACACCACGCCGCCCGCATCCGGGCGTACGGGACCGGACGGGACGAAGCCGAAGAAAGAAAGGATTCACTACCTCTACCTCGCCGTCATCGGCGCGGTGGCGCTCGGCATCCTCGTGGGCTTCGTGGCCCCCGATACGGCGGTGGAGCTCAAGCCCATCGGCGAAGGCTTCGTCAACCTCATCAAGATGCTGATCTCGCCGATCATCTTCTGCACGATCGTGCTCGGGGTCGGCTCGGTGCGCAAGGCGGCGAAGGTCGGCGCGGTCGGCGGTCTGGCGCTCGGCTACTTCATGGTGATGTCGACCGTGGCCCTCGCCATCGGCCTGGTCGTCGGCAACTTCCTCGAGCCCGGCAGCGGCCTGCACATGAGCCATGAGGCGGCCCAGGCCGGGCAGAGCCAGGCCGAGGGCGCCTCCGAGTCGACGGCGGACTTCCTGCTCGGGATCATCCCGAAGACGCTGGTCTCCGCCTTCACCGAGGGCGAGGTGCTGCAGACCCTGTTCGTGGCCCTCCTCGCGGGCTTCGCCCTGCAGGCGATGGGCAAGGCGGGCGAGCCGGTGCTGCGCGGCATAGGCCACATACAGCAGCTCGTCTTCAAGCTGCTGTCGATGGTCATGTGGGCCGCCCCGATCGGCGCCTTCGGCGCGATCGCCGCCGTCGTCGGCGAGACCGGTCTGGACGCGCTCAAGGCGCTCGCGGTCATCATGGTCGGCTTCTACGTGACCTGTGCGCTGTTCGTGTTCCTCGTCCTCGGGACGATCCTGCGGCTGGTCGCCGGCATCAACATCTTCCTGCTGCTGAAGTACCTGGCGCGGGAGTTCCTGCTGATCCTGTCGACGTCCTCCTCCGAGTCGGCGCTGCCGCTGCTGATCGCGAAGATGGAGCACGCCGGCGTCAGCAAGCCGGTCGCCGGTATCACCGTCCCCACGGGCTACTCCTTCAACCTGGACGGCACCGCCATCTACCTGACGATGGCCTCGCTGTTCATCGCGCAGGCCATGGGCGACCCGCTCTCCATAGGCCAGCAGATATCCCTCCTCGTCTTCATGATCGTCGCGTCGAAGGGCGCCGCCGGTGTGACCGGCGCGGGCATGGCGACGCTGGCGGGCGGTCTCCAGTCGCACCGGCCCGAACTGGTCGACGGCGTCGGCCTCATCGTCGGCATCGACCGCTTCATGAGCGAGGCCCGCGCCCTCACCAACTTCGCGGGCAACGCGGTCGCGACCGTCCTGGTCGGCACCTGGACCAAGGAGATCGACAAGGAGCGGATGAACGAAGTCCTCGCCGGACGGCTGCCGTTCGACGCGGAGGGCTTCGCCCGCAGCGGTGGCGGCCACGGCCCGGCCGCGGACGACTCCGAGGCGGCCGAGGGCACGTCCCTCCCCGAGCGGCGTGACGGTGACACGGCGAAGGAGCACGTGCCCGCCTGACACCCCGCGCACAACACGGCCCTGCCCTCCTGAATCGGGGCAGGGCCGTGGGTGTTTCAGGGACCCGGGGCGCATGGCGTGGCGGACACGGCGAAAGGCGCCCCGCGTCTTCCCCCCGTTGGAAGACGCGAGACGCCGGCATCGGCCCGGCCGCCCATGGGCTTCTGGCGGTCCCGGCTGGTCCTTTTCCCGCTACCAGGGGGCTTCGCCCCTGGACCCCGGGGTTAAGGGGCGGAGCCCCAGTTGAGGGAAGGGGCGGGGAGGGGGCAGCATCGATATGCGGCTCCGCCGCGTGGCCCGCCGCAGGCGTACGCGTACCGCCGGACACCTCCTACCGCTCGCCGTCCGGCGCGCGGCGCAGTTGTTCCGGGAGGGCCGTCCACTCGGGGCCCTCGCGCAGGGGTTTGACCCAGGCGATGTTCCCGCCGGTGTCCACGTAGGCGACCCGGCCCATGGCCTCGCGTTCGAGGTCGTAGACGAGCTCGCCGATCCGTGGTGTGCTCCGTGTTCCTCCTGCGGTGGTCATGAGCCGCCTCCCCGGCACCTCACTGCCATACCGTCCCCCGTTCATCGTCGGAAGAGGGCCCGGGGACCGGAGAGTTCCGGTCCGGCCGCCGCCAGCGGTGACCGGGGTGAGCTTCTGGTGCCCGTGGGACCCTCGAACACTCGTAGGGTGCTACGAGCCGCTGATATCCCGCTGATGCCTCGCTGACCCGAACCCGTGGGTAGGCTTCCAAGTGGTCACAGTGAAATCTCTGGTACCAACGGGGGCAGTGTGTGGACGGGACCGAGTTTCGCCTGTTGGGACCGGTCGGGATATGGCAGGGCGAGCGTCTGCTGGGGCCGACCGCCGCGCAACAGCGGTCCGTTCTGGCGATGCTGCTGATGGCCTCCGGCCGCGTGGTGTCCGTCGACAGGCTGGTGTTGGCAGTATGGGGCGAGGACCCGCCGGGGTCCGCGCGAAACGCCGTACAGGTGCAGATTTCCAAGCTGCGGCGGATCCTGTCCGCCCTGCCCGGGGCCGAGTTGACGACATCGGCCAAGGGCTATTCCCTGACCGCCGCGCGTGAGCAGGTCGATCTCCACCGGTTCCGCGATCTGGTGCGGGCCGCGCGGGAGGCTTCCAAGGACGCCGGGGCCACCGGGGAGCCCGAGGCCGCCGTGGCCGCCGAGGCCCGGGCCGGGGAGCTGCTGCGCGCCGCGCTCCTGCTGTGGCGCGGGCCCGCGCTGGCGGATGTCGCGGGCGGCTGGCTGCCCGAGACCCTGGGCGCCGGTCTGGAGGAGGAGCGGCGTGCGGCGGTCGAGGAGTGCGCCGCGATCGATCTGCGCTCCGGACGCCACCACGAGGCCGCCGCGGAGCTGTCCGCCCTGGTGGCCGAACACCCTTTGCGGGAACGCTCGGTGGCGCTGCTGATGGAGGCGCTGCGGTGCTGTGGCAGGCGGGCCGACGCCCTCGCGCTGTTCCGCTCCACCCGCCGGAGGTACGTGGAGGAGCTGGGCATCGAGCCCGGCGACGAGCTGCAACGGCTCCACCGGCAGGCGCTCGAGGACAGCCGGGACGGTCGGGACGGTCAAGACGGCAGGGACGGCAGGGACGGCCGGTCCGGGGATCCCTCCGGGCCGTCAGGCGCGTACGGGAGCGCTCCCGCGGCGCCGCCACCACCCGACGCGGCACCCGCGCCCGCGCCCGCCCTCGCCCTCGCCCCGGAGGGCATCCCGCCCGCCGACGAGGCCCCCGGGCCCGCCACCGAACCCGCCGCCGAGCCCTCGGGCATGCCCGCCACCGCCCCCGAGCCGATCACCGTCGTCACCGCCGTGCCGCAGCAACTCCCCTCCGACGTGGCCCACTTCACCGGCCGCGAGCGCGAACTGGCCGGGCTGGACGCCCTGCTGCCCGCGGGCCCGGGCGAGGGCGGGGGCGGGGGCGGGGGACGGGCGCCCACGGCCGCGAGGATCACCGTGATCGCGGGCAGCGGCGGCCTCGGCAAGACGACCCTCGCGGTGCACTGGGCCCACCGCGTCCGCGACCGGTTCCCCGACGGCCAGCTCTATGTGAATCTGCGCGGCTTCGGCCCCACCGACTCGGCCATGACCGTCGCCGAGGCCGTACGGGGCTTCCTGGACGCCTTCCAGGTGCCCGCCCACCGGATCCCCGCGACCCTCGAGGCGCAGACCGCGCTGTACCGGAGCCTGCTGGCCGACCGCCGGATGCTGATCCTGCTCGACAACGCCCGGGACGCCGAGCAGGTGCGGCCCCTGCTGCCCGGTTCCCCCGGCTGCCTGGTGGTGCTGACCAGCCGTAACGAGCTCACCAGCCTGGTCGTCGCCGAGCAGGCCCAGCCGCTGCCGCTGGATCTGCTCGACCGCGACGAGGCGCGCGACCTGCTGATCAGCCGGGTGGGCGCCGAGCGGGTGGCGGCCGAACCCGAGGCCGTGGAGGAGGTCATCACGGTGTGCGCCGGGCTGCCGCTCGCGCTCGCCATCGTGGCCGCCCGCGCCGCCACCCACCCCCGCTTCGGCCTGGAGGCGCTCGCCGGGGAACTGCGCGACGCCCGCGGCAGCCTCGACGCGTTCGAGGGCGGGGACGCCACCACCGACGTCCGGGCCGTCTTCTCCTGGTCGTACCACACCCTGGGCGCCGACGCCGCCCGGCTGTTCCGGCTGCTGGGCGTCCACCCGGGCCCCGACATCGCGGCCCCCGCGGCCGCCAGCCTGGTGGGGATCCCGGTGCCGCAGGCCCGCCGGCTGCTGATCCAGCTCACCCGGGCGCATCTGATCACCGAGCGCGCCCCCGGTCAGTACGGCTTCCACGATCTGCTGCGCGCCTACGCCATGGAGCTCACCCAGGCGTACGACGCGCGGGAGGAGCGCCGCACCGCGCTGCACCGGATGCTCGACCACTATCTGCACACCGCCGTGGCCGCCGGGGCGGCCTTCACCCCGCACCGGGAGCCGATCACGGTCGAGCCGGTCCGGCCCGGCGTCAGCGTCGGCGAGTTCGCGGGGCACGCCCAGGCGCTGCTCTGGTTCATCGTCACCTACCCGGCGCTGATGGCGGCCCTGCAGGAGGCCGCGGAGGCCGGATTCGAGACCCACGCCTGGCAACTGGCCTGGTCGCTGACGGAGTTCCTGGACCAGCGCGGCCACTGGCACGACCAGCGCACCGTGCACCGGATCGCCCTGGGCTCGGCCCACCGCATCCGCGACCTCACCGGTCAGGCCCACTCCTGCTATGCCCTGGGCCTCGCCGATCTGCGGATGGGGCGCTACGACCGGGCCCGCGGCCATCTGGTGCGCGCCCTGAACCTGCACCGCGAGACCGGCAACGCCGTCGGCCAGGCCCTGGCCCATGGCGCGCTCAACCTCGCCAGCGAGCGGGAGGGGCGCCATGACGAGGGGCTGCACCACGCGCTGCGCGCCCTGAAGCTGTACCGGGCGGCGGGCCACCGCAGCGGCGAGGCGTACGCCCTGAACAACGTCGGCTGGGCGTACGCCATGCTGGGCGACTTCCAGCAGACCCTCGTCCACTGTGAGAAGGCGCTGACCATGCTGCGGCAGGCGGGCGACAGGCGCGGGGAGTCCGCGGCCTGGGACAGCCTCGGCTACGCCCACAGCCACGTCGGCGACCACGAGCAGGCCATCAGCTGCTACCGGCACGCGGTGGACCTGCGGCGCGGCCGGGGCGAGCGGGTCCGGGAGGCCGAGTCCCTGCACCGGCTCGGCAGCGCCCAGCTCGCCGCGGGGGACCGGGCCGGGGCCCGCCGCAGTTGGCAGCGGGCCCTGACCCGGTTCGACTCCCTCGGCCACCCCGACGCCCACCGGGTCCGGGACGGCCTCACCGGTCTTGGCGGGCCCGCCGATGACCGCTGATCGCGCCGTGGGCCGGTTGGCGCCACACTGAACGGACATCAGGGGGAGGGGCGGGATGGGACGCAAGGAGAAACCTCTGGATCCGAGCGCGGGGCCGGTCCAGGGCTTCGCGTACGAACTGCGCAAACTGCGTCAGGAAGCCGGTGGGCCGGCCTATCGGGCGATGGCACAGCGCGTGCGCTACTCCGCCGTGACGCTGTCGCAGGCCGCGGCGGGCGACCAGTTGCCGTCGCTGCCGGTGGTCCTCGCGTACGTGGAAGCCTGCGGCGCGGACGCGGCGGAGTGGGAGGAGCGCTGGCGCGCGGTGCGGCGGGAGGTCTCGGGGCTGCCGCGGGAGGACGACGACGCGAAACCGCCCTACCAGGGGCTCGCCCGCTTCGACGTCGGCGATCACGAGCGTTTCTTCGGACGGGAGCGGCTTGTCTCAGAGGTGCTGGCGTTGGTACGGGGCCATGGCTTCGCCGCCGTCTTCGGTCCGTCCGGCAGCGGTAAGTCCTCACTGCTGCGCGCGGGGCTGATCCCGGCACTCCGGGCGCGGGAAGACCCCGGTGTGGGACAGGAGCTCCGCCCGGCGGTGATCCGCGTGCTGACTCCGGGCGACCGGCCGCTCCGTACCCATGCGGAGGCGCTCGTCCCGAAGGCGGGCGACGGGGAGACCTGGCTCGTGGTCGACCAGTTCGAGGAGCTGTTCACGCTCTGTCACGACCCCGCCGAGCGCGCGGGCTTCGTGGCCCGCTTACTCGCCGCGCGCGACCCCGGCAGCCGGCTGCGGGTGGTGATCGGCGTACGAGCGGACTTCTTCGACCGCTGTGCCGAGCACCGTGAGCTGACGTACGCCCTGCGCGACGCCACACTAATCGTCGGCCCCATGAGCCGGGCGGAGCTGCGCGCGGCCATCGTCAAACCGGCGGCGGCGGACGGTTTGATCGTCGAGCGGGCGCTTACCGCGCGGATCGTCGAAGAGGTCGTCGACGAACCGGGCGGCCTGCCGCTCATGTCCCATGCCCTGCTCGAAACCTGGCACAGACGCCGCCGACGGGCCCTCACGCTGGAGATGTACGAGGCGGTGGGCGGACTTCACGGCGCCATCGCGAAGACCGCCGAGCGGGTGTACGAGGAGTTGAGCGCGTCGCAGGCGGAGACGGCCCGGCGTATCCTGCTGCGCCTGATCACCCCCGGCGAGGGCGCGCAGGACACTCGGCGCCCCGTTGACCGGGAGGAATGGGAACCGGAGTCGGCCGATACGACGATCGTGCTGGACCGCCTGGCGCGCGCCCGGCTCATCACCCTCGACCGGAACACGGTCGATCTGGCCCACGAGGCCCTGATCACCGCCTGGCCGCGGCTGCGCGGCTGGATCGAGGAGGACCGGGAGCGGCTGCGGATCCACCGGAAGCTGACCGAGGCGGCACGGGCGTGGGAGGAGATGGGGCGGGATCCGGGAGCGCTGTACCGGGGGGTGCGGTTGACCGCGGCGGCGGAGGCATTCGGCGATCCGGAGCGCTCCGCCGAACTCGCCCGTGTGGAACGGGAGTTCCTGGCGGCCAGCCGTACCTTCGGCGCGCGTGAGCGGCGGCGCCTGCGGACCTTCGTGGGCGCGCTCTCCCTGCTGGTGGTGCTGACACTGGTGGCCGGTGTGGTCGCGTGGCAGCAGAACCGGGCGAATGAGCGGCGCGGCGCCGAGGCCGCCGCCCGGCGGATCGCCGCGGTCGCGGAGAACATGCGGTCCTCCGATCCGGTCAGGGCGATGCGGCTCAGCGTCGCCGCGTGGCGGCTCAGCCATACGGCCGAGACGCGGTCATCGCTGCTCGGGGCCATGGTCCAGAAGGAGGAGCGGTCCTTCCGGATTCCTGTTCCGGGTGCCACCCCGGGGGGCGTGTCGCTCAGCGCCGACGGACGTTTCCTGGTCGTGGTGGGGAGTGACCGGGTACGACGGTGGGACGTCCGCACCCAGAAGCTGGCCGGGGTCCCCTTCACGGTGGGAGAGGACGAGATGGTCCTGAACACCAGCCCCGACGGGAAACGGCTGCTGGCGACGCGGGGACAGAGGCTCCAGTTGTGGAACCTGGCGTCGGGGAAGAGGGACGGTGGACCGTTCGGCTCCGCGGACGACTACCCCGACTTCGGCCCCAGCGGGCGGACCTTGCTGACGGTACGGGGCTCGTCGGCCATCCTGCGCGATCTGCGGTACCGGCACGTGATGGCGCGGAGCGACGGCGGGACGTCGGGCGGGGCGGCGGTGGTCAGTGGGGACGACCGGTACCTCGCGCTGTGCCCGAAGAAGGGGCCGGTCACGTTATGGGACGTCGCCGAGGGGCGTACGAGGAAAGGCGACTGGGAGCACGGCACGACGGAAAGCTCCTGCGACGACTACGCCTCCCGCATCAGCCTGGACCGCGACCGGCTCGTGGTCCGCGACAGCCACGGGATCCGGATCTGGGACGTGACCACGGGAAAGGAGATTCACCGCATCCGCGTCGCCAAGGCCGAGAACGTCACCTTGAGCGCCGACGGGCGGTTCCTCGCGGCGGCGACCCCCGGCGAGATCCTGCTGTGGCGCCTCGCGAGCGCGGGCGCTCCGGTGTTCCGCTACTCGCTGGTGAACGAGCCCGCCGACGCGCTGCGAATCGATACGGCACGCGGGGAGATCCGCTACCTCGGAGGGGAGGACAGCTCCAATCCCGTGGTGCGGACCATCTCCATACAGGACGCCGTCCAGCCGGGATGGCGGCACGAGCCGGTGGCCGACGCGGCGTTCAGCCCGGACGGCCGGGTGCTCGGGACGGCGACCAGAACCGGGGAGAAGGTGCGCTTCCGCCTGGTCCGGGGCACCGACGGCGGCCGCGTCGCCGGTTTGCCGTCCGTGCCCTGCGGCCGGGGCGGCGGCGCGGACGGGTGCGCCGTCCTCACCCGTTTCAGCCCCGACGGGAGGGCCTTCGCCTTCGGTGCCGTCCCACGGAACTCCTCGGACGACTCCTCCGTGGGCACCGAGCGTGTGACGCTCTGGGGCCTCCGCGGTCCGCACCGGAAGCGGTCCGTCGCGCTGACCGGTAAGGCGGACGACTCCGGTCTCCCGCCTCTCCTCAGCGACACCGGGGCAAGCGATTCCGGCACCGACACGGTGGTGCCGGGGCCGGGGGGTGCGTACCTGCTGGCCTATCGGCGGAACGAGGGCCGGCTGGAGCGGTGGGAAGCGCGCGGGCCGGGTGGCCGGGGCAGGGTGATCAGCGAAGGTGGCCAGGGCACGGCGATCGCCCGAGAGGGAGACGTGTCCTCCTCCCGCATCGACCGTTGGGAGGCGGGCATGGCGCTCCGCCCCGACGGCCGGATGCTCGCCACGGCCGACGGGCAGGTCTTCACCTTGCCGTCCGGGCGCGCGACCAGCCTTTCGCTCGGCCAGGATTTCGTCAGCACGCTCGAGTTCAGCGGGGACGGACGTTTCCTCGCCGCGGGGGGAATGAGCGGGCGGGTGAGCCTGTGGGACGGGGACGTCGAACACCGCCTCGGAGACCTCGCCGGTACGTATACCGGCGCCTCCCGGGAGGCGCCCGAAGCCGTGACGGCGCTGGCGTTCTCCCCCGACGGTGGCACGCTCGCGGTCGCGGGCGACGGCGGGACCGTCCAACTGTGGGACGTGGCCTCACAGCAGCCACTGGGGGCGGCCTTTCCGACCCCCGGTGACGGAGTGCTCGCCCTCGCCTTCGGCGACGACGGCAAGACCCTGCTCGTGGCGGGCCGGCACGTCCCCCTTCAGCGGTACGCCGTCGACCCCGCCCGGATCGTGACCGCCGTCTGCCGACGGGCCGGGGGCGGCCTCTCCCGGGCCGACTGGAAGACGTACCTCCCGGAGATCTCCTACCGCGACATCTGCTGAGCGCACCGTGCCGTTCGCTCGTCCATACCGCCTCCGCGCGCCCGGTGATCCGGAGCGCGCGTCCGCGAACCCCTCAGCGACGGCTCAGACCGGGCGCAGCCAGATCGTGGCCAGCGGCGGAAGCACCGGCAACAGGCTCGCCGGGCGGCCATGGGCGGCCGTGGGCTCGGCCTTCAGCGGCTCGGCGTTGACCACACCGCTGCCGCCGTAAGCCCGGTCATCGGTGTTCAGCACCTCGCGCCACACCGGCACCGCCTCCGGCGCCCCGACGCGGTACTCATGGCGGACCACCGGGGAGAAGTTGCTGATGGCCAGCAGCGGGGAGCCCTCGGCGTCGTAGCGGAGGAAGGCGAAGACGTTGTCCTCGCGGGCATCGCCCTCGATCCAGGAGAAGCCCTCGGGATCGGTGTCCCGCTGCCACAGCGCGGGGGTGGCCGCGTACACCTGGTTGAGGTCGCGGACCAGATCGCGGACGCCGCGGTGGTCGGGCTCGGCGGAGTACGACGGGTCCAGCAGCCACCAGTCGGGACCGTGCGCCTCCGACCACTCGGCGCCCTGCGCGAACTCCTGGCCCATGAACAACAGTTGCTTGCCCGGGTGGGCCCACATGAAGCCCAGGTACGCGCGGTGGGTGGCGCGCTGCTGCCACCAGTCGCCGGGCATCTTCGACACCAGGGCCCGCTTGCCGTGCACCACCTCGTCGTGCGAGATCGGCAGCACGTAGTTCTCGCTGTACGCGTACACCATCGAGAACGTCATCTCGTGGTGGTGGTAGGCGCGGTGCACCGGCTCGTGCGCGAGATAGGCCAGCGAGTCGTGCATCCACCCCATGTTCCACTTCAGCCCGAAGCCGAGGCCGCCGAAGCCGCTGGGGCCCACATGGTGGGTGGCCCGGGTGACCCCGTCCCACGCGGTCGACTCCTCGGCGATCGTGACCACGCCCGGGCAGCGGCGGTAGACGGTCGCGTTCATCTCCTGGAGGAAGGCGACCGCGTCCAGGTTCTCCCGGCCGCCGTGCGCGTTGGGCGTCCACTGGCCGGGCTCGCGGGAGTAGTCGAGGTAGAGCATCGAGGCGACGGCGTCCACGCGCAGACCGTCGATGTGGAACTCCTCGCACCAGTACACCGCGTTCGCCACCAGGAAGTTGCGCACCTCCGCGCGCCCGTAGTCGAACTCCAGCGTGCCCCAGTCGGGGTGCGCGGCCCGCAGCGGATCGGCGGGCTCGTACAGCGGACGGCCGTCGAACTCCGCCAGCGCCCAGGCGTCCTTGGGGAAGTGCGCGGGCACCCAGTCCACGATGACCCCGATGCCCGCCCGGTGCAGCGCGTCCACCAGGTACTTGAAGTCGTCGGGGGTGCCGAGGCGGGCCGTGGGCGCGTAGAAGCCGGTCACCTGGTAGCCCCAGGAGCCGCCGAAGGGGTGCTCGGCCACCGGCATCAGCTCGACGTGGGTGAAGCCCAGGTCCTTGACGTACGCCGGGAGCTGCTCGGCGAGCTGCCGGTAGGTCAGCCCCGGCCGCCAGGACGGCAGATGCACCTCGTAGACGGAGAACGGCAGCTCGTGGACGCGCCCGCCCTTCCGCCGCGCCATCCACGCGTCATCGCCCCAGTCGTGGTGCGAGGCGTGGACGACGGAGGCGGTGGCGGGCGGGCACTCGGTGCGCCGCGCCATCGGGTCGGCGCGCAGGGAGTGGCCGCCGTCGGGCCGGGTGATCTCGAACTTGTAGAGCGCGCCCTCGCCGACGCCCGGCAGGAACAGCTCCCACACGCCGCTGCCGCCGAGTGAGCGCATCGGCAGCGCGGTGCCGTCCCAGTAGGTGAAGTCGCCGGTCAGCCGCACCCCGAGGGCATGGGGCGCCCATACGGTGAAGCGGGTGCCGGCCACGCCCTGGTGGGTCATCGGCCGCGCGCCGAGCGCCCGCCACAGCTCCTCGTGGCGGCCCTCGCCGATGAGGTGCAGATCGAGTTCGCCGAGGGCGGGTAGGAAGCGGTACGGGTCGTGCAGCTCGAGCTCGGCGTCCTCGTACGCCACCAGCAGCCGGTAGTCCGGGATCTCCCGCAGCGGCAGCACCCCGGAGAACAGCCCGTCGCCCTCGGCCCGCAGCCGCGCGCGCAGCCCGGCGGCGGCGACGGTCACCGACCGTGCGTACGGGCGCAGGGCCCGGAACAGCACCCCACCGCGCACCGGGTGGGCCCCGAGCAGCGCGTGCGGATCGTGATGCGCCCCGGCCAGCAGCCGCCGCCGGTCCTCGTCCCCCAGCGCGGGCGCGGCCCGCACCCCCCGCTCGTCCTCCACCACGTCGTCGGGGCCGGCGCCACCCCCGGCCACGGGCCGCCCGCTGTCTCCGGCCACGGGCCGCCCGGCGACCCGCGACGGCCCGGCCGCGCCGCCGTCTTCCTCGTGCCGCTCCTGGCCCGCGCGGGGCGCCCGGGGCACGGGTGGTGAGCCGTAGGACACCCGGGTCTCGCGGCCGGGGCGGGGGCTGTCGGCAGGAGCCTCCTGCCCCGGGCTGTCGCCATGGGTGGGCGCCTCCACCCCCGGGCCGCCACCGCCAACGGCCGCCTCGGGCCGCTCGGCCGGGTCCGCCGCCGTCGCGGCCGCGTCGGGGACGGATTCCCGGTCGGGTGCGGGCTTGATGCCCGCCGACTCGGCGGAGGCGGGGTCCTGGCGGGAGACCGGGGCCCGCTCCGGGGCGCCCTGGGGGGCTGGCCCCTGGTCCGGGCGCGGACGCTCGGCCGTTGGGGCCGCTTCCCCGGGCCCGGGGGACGTGGTCGGCGCCGGGCCGTCCGCGCCTCCGCCCGGCCCGGCGGCCTCGGCCGACTCCCGCTGGTGGCGTGCCGGGGGCTCGGAGCCCGGGCGGGCGGCGGTGGGCTCGGGCCGCCGAGGGGTGCGGCCGGAGAGGAACGTTGCCGGGACCGCCGGGCCGGTTGGGGCGCCGGTGGCGGCGGGCACGTGGCCCGGTCCCTCGTCGGACGGGTACTGGCCGGACGGCGGTCGTGCGGTCACGGGGTGGTCCTCCCGGGAGTGTCGGGGGTCGGACGGGACGGTCGGAAGCGGGAGTCGGGGAAGCGGGGAACGGGCGGGGCGGTGGGGCCGCGGTCCGGGGGAGCCGGGTCGCCGCGCTCCGGGGCCCGGTCCGGGCCGGACCGGCGCCGGGTCCCGGGCCCCGGCCCGGGATCAGGCGCGGGTGGCGGCCAGGCGGTGGATCGCGGTCATCGGGACGGACAGCCAGTCGGGGCGGTGCCGCGCCTCGTAGAGCACCTCGTAGACGGCCTTGTCGGTCTCGTGGGCGCGCAGCAGCTCCGGTTCGTCGCGCGGGTCGGTGCCGGACGCCGCCGCGTAGCCCGCGCAGTACGCGGCGCGGGTGCGGCCCGCCCACTCCTGCGGACGCTCATGGCGTCCCACGGCCGCCGCGTAGTCGAAGGACCGCAGCATGCCCGCGATGTCGCGCACCGGTGGCTGCGGGCGGCGCCGCTCGGCCAGCGGACGGGACGGCTCGCCCTCGAAGTCGATGAGCGACCACCGCCCGCCTCCACCGCCGTCCCCGCCGTCTCCCGTGAGCAGCGCCTGCCCCAGGTGCAGATCGCCGTGGATGCGCTGGGCCGCCCAGGTGCGGCCCGCGCGCCCCAGCGTGGCCAGGTCCTCGTACGCGCCGTGCAGCGCGGTGCGGTACGGCTGGAGGGCGGGCACCGCGGCGGCGGCCGAGTCGAGCCGTTCGCTCATGGCGGCCGCGAGGTGCTCGATCTGCGGGCGCCGCAGCACGGAGGTGGGCAGCGCGCGGGCCATCGCCAGATGGACCTCGGCGGTCGCGTGCCCCAGGGCCCGGGCGGCGTCGGTGAAGTCGCCATCGGCGGCCAGGGCGTCCAGCGCGAGCTGCCAGCCGTCCCGGGAACCGGCCAGGTAGGGCTGGAGCACCCCCAGGGTGAACGGCTCCGGCCGTGGCCCGGCGCCCTCTGCCGGGGGCTCGGCCTCGAACCAGGCGGCGGGCGCGGGCACCCGGGCGCAGCCGGTGCGGGCGAGCGCGAGGGGGAGTTCCAGGTCGGGGTTGGTGCCGGGGCTGACCCTCCGGAAGAGCTTGAGAATAAACGTATCGCCGTACACCACCGAGGAGTTGGACTGCTCGGCGGTCATCACCCGGGGCGCGAGCGCGGAGGGGATCGCGCTGGACGGCTCCCGTACGAAGCGCAGCGGGCCGAGCCGTCCGGGCGTCCGCAGCCGCTCCAGCAGCAGGGTGGTGAGCCGGGGGTCGGCCAGCGCCTCGTACACCGTCTGCCCGTCCAGCGGCCCGCCGCTGGGCCGGCCGATGAGCGCCGGGGCGAGCGGCGGCGGCAGGGCGGGGCGTGCCCCGAGCAGGAGCTGGTAGCAGTCGCTGGCCGCCGCCCCGCGCCGGTGGCCGCAGCCGAAGCCGTGCCGGTGGCCGGGCGGCTCGGGCTGCTGGGCGCGGATCAGCAGATGGAGCAGCCCGGGCGTGCCGCCGCTCGCCCGCCACGGCAGCAGCTCGGTCGCGGAGACCAGCGCGAAGCCGGTGACGGGACGGCCCTTGCCCGCGAACCAGCGCTGCCGGGGCAGCCACTCGGCGAGCAGCGGCGCGAGCGAGGTGAGCAGCCCGGGCGGGCCCGCGGCCGCGGCGGTGCGGGCGGCGGACGGCGGGGGCTGGTCCCGCGGTACGGCGGTCGGCGGGTGGTGTGCCCCCCGGGAGAGCGGAGCTTCCGGCATGGCGTCGCGTCCTTTCCCCGGGCACACGACAGATCAGGGCAAAGTGTCCCGGATTGCGGCATTGACTGTGCGACGGTGCGGGACGTGTCGGGCGAGGATCGTCCGTACGGCGAGCCCGGTGAACGCGATCGGGCCCGCCGGTGACGATGTGAGTACAGAGTGCCCATGACGGGGGGTCGAAAACGCCCGTACGCGCCCGAGATGGACGCGTGGCGCCTGCGGCGGGCTTAGTCCCCTCCCCGCCCCTTCCCGAAACTGGGGCTCCGCCCCAGGCCCCGGGGGACCGGGGTTGCGCCCGGGCCCCGGGGGGACCGGGGCTGTGCCCGACCACGTGACGGACACCCCGTAGCCGACTTCAGTCGGCCCAGCGCCCCGTTTCGCCGCGCCGCAGCCGGAACCAGTAGAAGCCGTGCCCGGCCAGCGTGAGCAGATACGGCAGTTCGCCGATGGCCGGGAAGCGGACCCCGCCGATCAGCTCGACCGGATGGCGGCCGGCGAAGGACTGCAGGTCCAGCTCGGTGGGCTGGGCGAAGCGCGAGAAGTTGTTCACGCACAGCACCAGGTCGTCCTCGCCGTCCCGGGTCGTCGGGGCCTCGCGCAGGAAGGCGAGGACGGCCGGGTTGGAGGACGGCAGCTCGGTGAAGGAGCCGAGCCCGAAGGCGGGGTTCTGCTTACGGATCTCGATCATCCGGCGGGTCCAGTGCAGCAGCGAGGACGGGCTGCTCATGGCCGCCTCGACATTGGTGACCTGATAGCCGTAGACCGGGTCCATGATGGTCGGCAGGAACAGCCGCCCCGGATCGCAGGAGGAGAAGCCCGCGTTCCGGTCGGGGGTCCACTGCATGGGGGTGCGCACGGCGTCGCGGTCGCCGAGCCAGATGTTGTCGCCCATGCCGATCTCGTCGCCGTAGTAGAGGATCGGCGAGCCGGGCAGGGACAGCAGCAGCGCGGTGAACAGCTCGATCTGGTTGCGGTCGTTGTCCAGCAGGGGCGCCAGTCGTCTGCGGATGCCGATGTTGGCCCGCATTCTCGGATCCTTGGCGTACTCCGCGTACATGTAGTCGCGCTCTTCGTCGGTGACCATCTCCAGCGTCAGCTCGTCGTGGTTGCGCAGGAAAATGCCCCACTGACAGCCGGAGGGGATGGCGGGGGTCTTGGCGAGGATCTCCGAGACCGGGTAGCGGGACTCGCGCCGCACCGCCATGAAGATGCGCGGCATCACCGGGAAGTGGAAGGCCATATGGCATTCGTCGCCGCCCGCCGAGAAGTCGCCGAAGTAGTCGACGACGTCCTCCGGCCACTGATTGGCCTCGGCCAGCAGCACGGTGTCCGGATAGTGGGCGTCGATCTCGGCCCGGACGCGCTTGAGCATCTCATGCGTCCGGGGCAGGTTCTCGCAGTCGGTGCCCTCCTCGGCATACAGATAGGGGACGGCGTCGAGCCGGAATCCGTCGATGCCCAGGTCCAGCCAGAAGCGCAGGGCGGCCAGTACCTCCTCCTGGACGGCGGGGTTCTCGAAGTTGAGGTCCGGCTGGTGCGAGAAGAAGCGGTGCCAGTAGTACTGCTTGCGTACCGGATCAAAGGTCCAGTTGGAGGTCTCGGTGTCGACGAAGATGATCCGCGCGTCCTGGTACTGCTTGTCGTCGTCGGCCCAGACGTAGTAGTCGCCGTACGGTCCGTCCGGGTCGCTGCGGGACTCCTGGAACCACGGATGCTGATCACTCGTGTGGTTCATGACAAAGTCAATGATCACGCGCATCCCGCGCTGATGAGCGGCGTCGACGAACTCCACGAAGTCCGCGAGGTCCCCGAACTCCGGCAGCACGGCGGTGTAGTCCGAGACGTCATAGCCGCCGTCGCGCAGCGGTGAGGCGAAGAACGGCGGCAGCCACAGGCAGTCCACGCCCAGCCACTGCAGATAGTCCAGCTTGGCCGTCAGGCCCTTGAGGTCGCCGACGCCGTCGCCGTTGCTGTCCTGGAAGGAGCGGACCAGGACCTCGTAGAAGACCGCGCGCTTGAACCAGTCGGGATCGCGGTCGCCCGCGGGCGTGTCCTCGAAGGTGTCCGGTACGGGCTCGTTGACGATCATGTTGTGGGTGACCCTCCGATCGGTGAGGACGGTCGCAGGGAGAGCACATGCGCCGGAGCCATATCCCGCCCCGGATCCAGGCGCACATAGTTGTCCCTGCCCCAGTGATAGGTCTCGCCGGTGAGCTCGTCGCGCACCGGGACGGACTCATGCCACTCGAGGCCGAGTTCCGGCATGTTCAACGAGACCGTCGCCTCCTGGGTGTGGTGAGGGTCGAGGTTGACGACCGTGACCACACACGAGTCGCCCGCGCGCTTGGAGTAGACGATGACGGAATCGTTGTCGGCGTGGTGGAATCTGAGGTTGCGCAGCCGCCGCAGGGCGGGATGGTGGCGGCGCACCCGGTTCAGCCGGGCGAGCAGCGGGGTGATCGTTCTTCCCTCGCGCTCGGCCGCCGCCCAGTCGCGCGGCCGCAGCTGGTACTTCTCCGAGTCCAGGTACTCCTCGCTGCCCTGCCGCACCGGGGTGTTCTCGCACAGTTCGTAGCCCGCGTAGACGCCCCAGGCGGGGGAGAGGGTGGCGGCGAGCACGGCCCGCACCGCGAAGGCGGGGCGGCCGCCCTCCTGGAGATAGGCGTGCAGGATGTCGGGGGTGTTGACGAAGAAGTTGGGCCGCATCCAGGCGGCCGCGTCCCCGGACAGCTCGGTGAGGTAGTCGGTGAGCTCCTGCTTGGTGTTCCGCCAGGTGAAGTAGGTGTACGACTGGTGGAAGCCGACCGCGCCGAGGGCGTTCAGCATCGCCGGGCGGGTGAACGCCTCGGCGAGGAAGAGGACATCGGGGTCGCTGCGGTGGATGTCACCGAGCACCTTCTCCCAGAAGACCACCGGCTTGGTGTGCGGATTGTCCACCCGGAAGATCCGCACTCCGTGTGCCATCCAGAGGCGCAGCACCCGCTCGGTCTCCCGGACCAGGCCGCGGAAGTCCCGGTCGAAGGCTACGGGAAAGATGTCCTGGTACTTCTTGGGCGGGTTCTCGGCGTACGCGATGGTGCCGTCGGCGCGCTGGTGGAACCACTCGGGGTGCTGGGAGACCCAGGGGTGGTCCGGGGAGCACTGGAGCGCGAAGTCCAGCGCCACCTCCATGCGCAGCTCCCGGGCGCGCGCCACGAAGTGGTCGAAGTCCTCGAAGGTGCCGAGGTCGGGGTGGATCGCGTCGTGGCCGCCGTCGGCCGAGCCGATGGCCCAGGGCGAGCCCACGTCGAAGGGGCCTGCGGAGAGCGTGTTGTTGGGGCCCTTGCGGAAGGCGGTGCCGATGGGGTGGATCGGCGGCAGATAGACCACGTCGAAGCCCGCGGCGGCGATCGCGGGCAGCCGCTCGGCGGCGGTGCGCAGGGTGCCGCTGACCGGCCGTCGGCCCTCGGTCACCTTGGCGCCCTCCGAGCGCGGGAAGAACTCGTACCAGGAGCCGAACAGCGCACGCTCCCGGTCCACCTGGAGCGGCATGGGGCGCGAGGAGGTGACCAACTCCCGCAGCGGATGGCGGTCGAGGGCCGCGGTCACATCGGGCGCGAGGGCGGCGGCGAGCCGGTCGGCCACCGGGCGGCGCTCGTCGCGCAGCCCGTCGACGGCCGCCAGGACCGCCTCCCGGCCGTCGTTCTTGGGCACTCCGGCCGCGGCGCGCTCATGCAGCAGGGCCCCCTCCTCCAGGACCAGATCGGTGTCGATCCCGGCCGGGATCTTGATGCGGGCGTGGTGGCGCCAGGTGGCGATCGGATCGCTCCACGCCTCGACCGTGTACGTCCAGCGGCCGGGCGCGCCGGGGGTGACCTCGGCGCCCCAGCGGTCGGTTCCGGGGGCGAGTTCACGCATCGGGGTCCAGGGGCCGGAGCGGCCGGACGGATCCCGGAGGACCACATTGGCGTTGACCGCGTCATGGCCCTCCCGGAACACGGTGGCACTGACCTCGAAGGTCTCGTCCACCACCGCCTTGGCGGGGCGGCGGCCGCAGTCGATCAGCGGGCGGATATCCAGAATGGGAATGCGACCGATCATAGGATCACCTGACGGCAGTGCGGATGGAGACGCGGGGGCGGCTTTTGTCCTTTGTATCGGTTTTGCCGCCGGGCGTTGGGTTGCGGGCATGACAGCTCCTGTCCGCGTTCACTCTGGTGGGCGGATGGGGTCGGCCATGGGGGGCGCGCGTGGAAAGCCTTCCCCCGCGGAACGGGGAGACAATCCGGGTTCCCGTTAACTACCGGTTCGTAACGCGGGGTACATGAATCGACCCCGCCCGTAGGCGGGGCCGTCCACTCGATGCGTTCTGCGGTTACGTCAGTTGGCCACTCGCAGCAGACGGTTCGGCGAACCCGGGCCCGCGCCGCGCACCCGGCCCTTGCTCGCCCCGGCCGTCAGAGCCGCCCCGGCCTGGGCCGGAGTCGCGAAGCGGTGACCGGCGAGGTACAGCGCGGCGGCGCCCGCGACATGCGGTGCCGCCATCGAAGTGCCCGACATCGTCCTGGCCGCCGTGTCGCTCACGTTGGACGCCGAGACGATGCGATCCCCGGGCGCGAACAGGTCAACTCCCGGGCCCCAGTTGGAGAATCCCGAGCGCCGGTCGGCGCGGTCGGTCGCGGCCACCGTGAGCGCCCCCGCCACCCGGCCCGGTGAGAACGAGGCGGCGGGCCCGTCCTGGTTGCCCGCCGCCACCGTGAAGACCAGACCGGCGGCGATCCCGGCCCGCACCGCCGCGTCCCATTCGGGCAGCGGGGTGGCGGCCGCCGAGCCCAGGCTCAGATTGACCACCGCGGGCCGCCTGGCGTGTCGCAGCACCCAGTCCATTCCGGCCAGCACCTGCGCGATGGTGCCCTCGCCCCGGTCGTCCAGCACCCGGACGGCCACGATCGCGGCCTCCTTCGCCACGCCGTAGCGGGTGCCCGCCGCCGTGGCGGCCACATGGGTGCCATGGCCGTTGCCGTCCTCGGCCACCGGATCGTCGTCCACGAAGTCCCAGCCGGAGCGGGCCCGGCCGCCGAAGTCCTCATGGGAGGCGCGCACCCCGGAGTCGATCACATAGATCGTGGTGCCGCGCCCGCCGCCGCGGGGCGCGGTGTACACCCCGTCCAGCCGCCGGTCCGGCCGGTCGATCCGGTCCAGACCCCACGGCGGCCGCTCCGGGCCGCGGGGCGGGGCCGGTAACCGCGCCCGGGACCAGCGCAGGGACACCCGCTCGTCCCGGGTCACCGAGGCGATGCGCGGATCGGCCGCCAGCCGCCCGGCCTGTGCCGCGTTCGCCCGTACCGCATAGCCGTTGAGCGCGGTGCGGTAGACCCGGCGCACCCGCGCCCCGTACCGCTCGATCAGCGCCCGGCCCGCTCCGGACGCCGCCGCGGGCGCTCCCGGGCCGCGCTTCAGGGCGACGATATAGCCTTGGGTCCCCGCCCCGCCCGTGGCCTGGACCCCCTGCGCGGGAACGGTCTGAGCGGGCGACAAGACCACCAGGACCACCGCGACGACGGCGGCCGGCGCCGCCACCCTCCGCCGGGGGCCCGCAGACGCACAAGCCATGGAACGATCCCCTCCCCAACTCGACGGCGCAAGCGTTGCCTGGGACGAAAGATCCCGACAAGGGCGCATCAGGGGGCGTAAAACGCGACGGACTCCCGCGCCAGCAGCCGCAGCGCCGCCTCCGAGGGCGACCCCGGCTCGGCCCCGTACATCAGCAGGGCCTGGCCCCCCGAGTCCGGCAGCCGGGTCATCTCGAAGTCCAGCTCCAGCGGCCCCACCAGCGGGTGGTGGAAGGACTTGGTGCCGAAGGCGCACCGGCGCACCGGGTGGCGCGACCACAGGGCCGCGAACTCCTCGCTCTTCATGGTCAGTTCGCCGATCAGCTCCGCGAGCCGCCGGTCGTCGGGGTGCGCCCCGGCCACCACCCGCAGCGAGGAGACCGCGCGCCGCGCCTCGCCCTTCCAGTCCGGATACAGCTCACGGGTGTGCGGATCGAGGAACAGCATCCGCTGGGTGTTGGGCCGGTCGTCGGGGCGCTCGGGCGCGTCGGCGGACAGATGCCCGGCGATCAGGGCGTGCCCCAGCGGATTCCACGCCAGGACGTCGAAGCGCGGACCGAGGACCAGGGCCGGTACGCCGTCCATCGCGGCGAGCAGCCGCCGGGTCGCCGGGCGCGCGGACTCGGCGCGTTGCGCGGGGCGGCGCCCGGCGCGCGGCGGACGGGCCAGGTTGCCCAGGTGCGCCCGCTCGTCCGGGCTCAGCCGCAGCGCGCGGGCGAGCGCGTCCAGCACCCCGTCCGAGGCGCCGGTGGACTGGCCCTGCTCCAGCCGGGTGTAGTACGCCACGCTCACCCCGGCCAACTGCGCCAGCTCCTCGCGGCGCAGCCCCGGGACCCGGCGCCGGGTCCCGTACGCGACCAGGCCGACGTCCTCGGGGCGCAGCCCGGCGCGGCGGGTGCGCAGAAAACTCCCCAGCTCGGCAGGTGTGTCCATACCCACCAGTGTCCGGCACGGGCACGCGCCGTGCCTGTCCCTGTGAGGGTCAGGCACGGCGCGGCCATGGGGGGGGGATCACTTGTGGGCGATCACCGGTAGGTGATGTCGGAGCTGCTGTACTTGCAGTAGGTGCCGTCGGGGCCGCTGCCGTTCTCGGTGGGCTCCTTGCCCGTGTTGTTCCCGATGTACTTCTGGCACGGGACGATCTTCTTGCTGCTGTCCCCGATGATCGTGATACCGCGCAGGGTCAGCGAGTCGCCGTAGTTGGTGTTGATCCCGCCAATGGCCTTGCCCGGCGCGGTGACCTCGGTGTTGCTCACGTTGATGGTGCGCTTGTACTGCGACGAGCAGTTGCCGCAGGAGCGGACCAGCTTGCCGAAGTCCTGGACGGCGAAGCCCGAGATATTGAGCGTGCCGCCGCCGTTGAACTGGAACACCTTGTCGGACGCCTTACGGGCGCCGCCACCGATCACGTTGTACGTCTTGCCGGTGCCCCGGAAGGTGGCGGCGTCCTCGCCGACGTCCTCCCACCAGACGTTCTGCAGGGTGCAGCTGCCGGCACAGTGCACGCCGTCGGCCGCCGGGGCGCCGAGGATGACGTTCTTCAGGGTGGCCCCGTCCTTCAGGTCGAACAGCGGGTCCTGGCCCTCGTTCTGGCCACCGGAGCCCAGGTCGCCCGAGCCGTAGTAGCGCTTCATCCCGCCGTCCATGGTGCCGCTGACCGGGATGCTCTTGGTGACCGCCTGCGGGCTGCCGCTGGGGGTGGGCCAGGTGGCGGCTGAGGCCGCGGGCAGGGTCAGCCCGGTGGTGATCGCGCCCGCGGTGAGGGCGACGGCGCCGAGGGCCCCGGCTATCGCCCGGTACCTGGTGCGTTGTTCAGCCATGTCGGATCTCCTTTGGTGGGGGGTTTCACGGGGTGGTGATGGCCGGCCGCGGCGGGGTCGCCATCTTGTCGCCGATGAAGAAGCTGGGGTGCGGGGGCTGGTTGTAGGCGGTGTTCTGCCAGGCCAGCGCCTCGCGGTACTGCCGGTCGTGGAGCAGCGTGGTGATCTTCCGGTCGGTCTCGTACGGCGTGGAGTAGATCCGCAGCGCCTTGTTGTCGCTGGTCGGCCAGACCACCTCCTCGCGCCAGTCGCCGAGGATGTCGCCGGACAGCGACGGGGTGGCCTTGGTGCCGTTGTTGGAGTGCACCCCGGAGCCGGTGAGCAGCCGGGTGTCGCCGGAGGTGCCGTACTTGTCGATGTGGGTGCCGTCCAGCAGCTCGCGCACCGGATCGCCGTCCCACCAGGCCAGGAAGTTGATCGAGGAGGGCTTGCGGCCCTTGGCGCCGCCGCCCTCGTCGCGGATCTGGTCGTCCCGCGCGGACCACATCTCGGCGCCGTCGTTGCCCGCCCAGATGTCACCGGCCACGCCGCGCCCGTTGTCGCCGCCGGACGCGGTGGACCACAGCACCTGGCCGGTGCGGGCGTCGGCGAAGTACGAGCCGGGTTTCGAGGAGTCCTCGTCCACCTTGAAGTACTCCAGACCCGCCCGGGAGGGGTCGAGGTCGCCGAGGTGGGCGGCGTCGCCGTGGCCGTTCTTCGTGGTCCACAGCCCGGAGCCGTTGTCGTCCACGGCCATCGAGCCGTAGACGATCTCGTCCCTGCCGTCGCCGTCCACGTCCCCGGTGGCCAGCGCGTGGTTGCCCTGGCCGTCGTAGCCCTTGCCGGTGTTGGTGGAGCTGTTGGTGTCGAACGTCCACTGGCGGGTGAGCTGGCCGCCGCTGAACCTCCAGGCGGAGATCACGGTGCGGGTGTAGTAGCCGCGCGCCTCGATCAGCGAGGGGGTGGAGCCGTTGAGGTACGCCGTCCCGGCCAGGAAGCGGTCCACGCGGTTGCCGTAGGAGTCGCCCCAGGAGGAGACGGTGCCGCGCGGCGGGACGTAGTCCACCGTGCTCATCGCGGCGCCCGTACGGCCGTTGAACATCGTCAGATATTCGGGTCCGCTGAGCACATAGCCGCTGGAGTTGCGGTAGTCGGCGGAGGCGCTGCCGATCGTCTTACCGGTGCCGTCCACCGTGCCGTCCGCGGTCTTCATCGCGATCTCGGCCTGGCCGTCGCCGTCGTAGTCGTACACCTGGAACTGGGTGTAGTGCGCGCCGGAGCGGATGTTGCGGCCCAGGTCGATCCGCCACAGCCGCTGCCCCTGGAGGGTGTAGCCGTCGACGATGGTGTTGCCGGTGACGCCCGACTGGGAGTTGTCCTTGGCGTCGGTCGGCTGCCACTTCAGGACGAAGTCCAGGTCGCCGTCGCCGTCGAGGTCGCCCACGGAGGCGTCATTGGCCTCGTAGGTGTAGCCCGAGCCGCCCGCCGGGGGTGAGATCGGCACATCGTAGTACCCCGGGCGGAACTGGATCGCGCTCGGCGAGGCGGGCTGCTCCGCCCCGTCCCGAATAGCCCGTACGGTGTAGTCCGCGCTGTTCGGGGCGTCCTTGTGGAGGTAGTTGGTGGTGGTGATGGGGGAGGAGTTGACCTTGACGCCGCCCCGGTAGAGGTTGAACGTCACACCGTCCGGGTCGGTGGCCAGCCAGCGCCAGCTGACCAGGTTGTCATTGCCGGTGTGCACGCTCACCAGCCCCCGGTCCAGCTTCTCGAGCTGGGCCGCGGCGGCCGCCTTCGGCGCGGGCCCATGGTCCTCGGCGGCCTCCGAGACGCTCACCAGCGAGGTGACGGTCAGCGCGCCCGCCGCGCAGGCGGCGGCCAGCATCCGGCCGCGGGGCAGCGTCCTCCGCACCGGGGATCTGGGCGGATGAGCGGGGGGCGGAGTGTGCGAACTGTCCCGAGAGCGCACGTGGTCCTCCAAGGCATGGGGGGAAGATGTGACCCCTAGTCGTCCCCTTGGCCGGAAAGGTTGCCGCCTTCGGGCCGACTTCTCGGGAGCGGGGCGAAACAGCCGAAACGGGGACTCGTCGGCCGCTACCGTCGAAGAGTGAAGGCCATTCGTCGATTCAGCGTGCGCCCCGTCCTTCCGGAGCCCCTGCGACCGCTCAACCGGCTGGCGCGCAATCTGCGCTGGTCCTGGCACCCCGAGACCCGCGAGCTCTTCGAGTCCGTGGACCCCGAGGGATGGCGGGAGTCGGGCGGCGACCCGGTGCGGCTGCTGGGCGCCGTGCCCCTCTCCCGGCTCGCGGACCTCGCCGAGGACCGCTCCTTCCTGCGCCGTCTCACGGCGGCCGCGGATGATCTGCACGACTATCTGACCGGGCCCCGGTGGTATCAGGGGCGGGCCGCCGCCGAGGACAGAGCCGGGCCGATCCCCGTCGAGTCCGTACCTCCTGCGTCCGTAGCCACATCCGCCCCCTCCGGACCACCGGCTCCCTCCGGGCCATCCGCCCCCTCCGGACTGCCCACCGCCATCGCCTATTTCTCGCCGGAGTTCGGGATCACCGCCGCCCTGCCCCAGTACTCAGGCGGCCTTGGCATCCTCGCCGGTGACCACCTCAAGGCCGCCAGCGACCTCGGCGTCCCCCTGATGGGCGTCGGCCTGCTCTACCGCCACGGCTACTTCCGGCAGTCGCTCTCCCGCGACGGCTGGCAGCAGGAGCACTATCCGGTCCTGGACCCCGACGAGCTCCCGCTCACCCAGTTGTGCGAGGCGGACGGCCGGCCCGTCCGGATCCCGCTCACCCTGCCCGGCGGCCGTCCGCTCCACGCCCGCGTCTGGCAGGCCCAGGTGGGCAGGGTGCCGCTGCTGCTGCTCGACTCCGACGTGGAGGAGAACGGCCACGGTGAGCGCGAGGTCACCGACCGGCTCTACGGCGGCGGCAGCGAGCACCGGCTGCTCCAGGAGATGCTGCTGGGCATCGGCGGCGTCCGCGCCCTGCGCGCGTACTGCCGGCTCACCGGCCACCCCGAACCCGAGGTGTTCCACACCAACGAGGGCCACGCCGGATTCCAGGGCCTGGAGCGCATCCGCGAACTGATCGCGGGCGGCGCCGACTTCGACGCCGCCCATGAGGCGGTGCGGGCCGGGACCGTCTTCACCACCCACACCCCCGTCCCCGCCGGGATCGACCGCTTCGACCGCGAGCTGGTGGCCCGCCACTTCGGCGACGACGCCGAACTGCCCGGGATCGAGGTCGAGCGGATCCTCGCGCTCGGCATGGAGACGTACCCCGGCGGGGAGCCCAACCTCTTCAACATGGCCGTCATGGGCCTGCGGCTGGCCCAGCGCGCCAATGGGGTGTCCACCCTGCACGGCCGCGTCAGCCGGGAGATGTTCGCCGGGCTCTGGCCCGGCTTCGACCCCGAGGAGGTGCCCATCACCTCCGTCACCAACGGGGTGCACGCACCCACCTGGACGGCCCCCGAGGTCACCCGGCTCGGCGCCCGCCAGTTCGGCCACCTCGGCGACTCCGAGCTGTGGGAGCTGCGCCGCACCCTGCGCAAGCGGCTGGTCGCCGAGGTCCGGCAGCGGCTGTACGCCTCCTGGCGGCAGCGCGGCGCGGGCACCGCCGAGCTCGGCTGGATCGACGGAGTGCTCGACCCCGACGTCCTCACCATCGGCTTCGCCCGTCGCGTCCCCTCCTACAAGCGGCTCACCCTGATGCTGCGCGACCAGGACCGGCTGATGGAACTGCTGCTCCACCCCGAGCGGCCGATCCAGATCGTCGTCGCGGGCAAGGCCCACCCGGCCGACGACGGCGGCAAGCGCCTCGTCCAGGAACTCGTCCGCTTCGCCGACGACCCCCGGGTGCGCCACCGCCTGGTCTTCCTGCCCGACTACGGCATGGGCATGGCCCAGAAGCTCTACCCCGGCTGCGACGTCTGGCTCAACAACCCGCTGCGCCCCCTGGAGGCATGCGGCACCAGCGGCATGAAGGCGGCCCTGAACGGCTGTCTCAACCTCTCCGTCCTCGACGGCTGGTGGGACGAGTGGTACGAGCCGGACTTCGGCTGGGCCATCCCCACCGCCGACGGCGACGCCATCGACGAGACCCGCCGCGACGACCTGGAGGCCGCCGCTCTCTACGACCTGCTGGAGCAGCGGGTCGCCCCGCGCTTCTACGACCGCGGGCTGGACGGCCTCCCCGGCCGCTGGATCGCCATGGTCCGCCGCACCCTCACCACCCTCGGCCCCAAGGTGCTCGCGGACCGCATGGTCCGCGAATACGTCGAGCGCCTCTACGCCCCCGCCGCCCGCTCCCACCGAGCCCTGAACCTCGAGGCGGCCGCCGAACTGGCCGCCTGGAAGACCCGAATCCGCGCCGCCTGGCCGGACGTCGCCGTCGACCACGTCGAGGCCCACCTCACCCCACCCGCCCCGGGCGGCGCCGCCGAACTCGGCTCGACGCTCTCCCTCCGTGCCCGGGTGCGCCTGGGCGCCCTGGACCCGGCGGACGTCGAAGTCCAGGCCGTGGCGGGCCGGGTGGACGACACCGACCGCATCACCGACGCCACCCACGTCCCCCTCAAACCCACCGCGGGCCCCGACCTCGAAGGCAGCCGCCGCTACGAAGCCCCCCTGGCCCTCAACCGCACCGGCCCCTTCGGCTACACCATCCGCGTCCTCCCCACCCACCCCCTCCTGACCCACCCCGCCGAACCGGGCCTCATCGCCATCCCCTCGGAGACCACATCGGAGGCGGCGGGAGTCCTGATGCGGTGAGCCTCCGGCTGCTGGAGGGGTGACGGACCGTCCGGCACGGGGGAATTGGATGAGCGACCCGGGGCCGCGATCACCCTCCTTACGGCCGCGCCTGCTTCGGCAAGGTGAGGATTTCGGCTCCGTCGTCGGTGATGGCGATCGTGTGCTCGCTGTGTGCCGTCCGGCAGCCTGTCGCACTGCGGAGGGTCCACCCGTCGGCGTCGGTGACGAGTTCAGCGGTGTCCGCCATGACCCACGGCTCCAGTGCCAGCAGCAGCCCAGGGCGCAACTTGTAGCCACGGCCGGGCCGTCCGGTGTTCGCGACGTGCGGGTCCTGGTGCATCGTTGATCCGATGCCATGGCCTCCGAACTCGGTGTTGATCGGGTACCCCGCCTCGCTGAGGACCGTGCCGATGGCATGGGAGAGGTCGCCGATGCGAACCCCGGGCCCGGCGGCGGCGATCCCCGCGGCCAGCGCGCGTTCGGTCGCGCTGATCAACGCGACGCTCTCCGGCGGCTTCGCGTCGCCCACGATGAAGCTGATGGCGGCGTCCGCGGCGACTCCGCCCTGGGAGACGGCGAGGTCGAGTGTCAGCAGATCGCCGTCGGCGAGCGTGTAGTCGTATGGCCGTCCGTGGAGCACGGCGTCATTGACGGCCGTGCAGATGTAGTGACCGAAGGGGCCGCGTCCGAAGGACGGTTCGTAGTCGACGTAGCAGGACAGCGCTCCCGCCTCGACGATCATGGTCTGGGCCCACCGGTCGATGTCCAGAAGGTTCGTGCCGATCGTGCTGCGGCTCTTCAGCGTCTGCAGGATGTCGGCGACCAGGGCGCCGGTGTCCTTTGCTCGGGCCAGCCTGGTGCGGTTCAGGATCTCGATCACGCGGCGCCTTCCTCATGTAACCAATAACTATACCGGCCATACTATACCGGTACTAGAATCGGGCCATGGTCAGGTTGCCGCTCACTCCCGCCGAGGTCGAACGCGGACAGCGCCTCGGCGCCCTCCTGCGTCGGGCCAGGGGAAAACGTTCGATGCTCGATATCGCGCTCGACGCGGGTGTCTCACCGGAGACCCTCCGGAAGATCGAGTCGGGCCGCGTAGCCACCCCCGCCTTTCCGACTATCGCGGCGATCGCCGATGTCCTCGGCCTCTCCCTCGACGCGGTGTGGACCGAGATCAACCAACCCGAAGGTGGTGTCGGACCCACCTCCGGTCACACCGCGCGTGAGCCGTTGGCCTCGTAAGGAACTGAGCGCGGTACGCCCGTAGCCGGTGACGCGGACCTGCGGGAAGGAACCCGGCCTCCGGGAACCCATGCGCCCGGCGCGACGTCTTGGCTGCCGTCACCACAGAGTCGCACGGAGGTCGGATCAGGTCATGGCGCACGAGGGAACCCAGTCGACCGACCGGGTGGCCGATGGCATCGACGACAACCCCACCGAGCAGCGGGGCGGCGGCATCGGCGGGGTGCTCCGGTCGTCGCTGGGCGTCGTCAGACGCTACCGCGGCGCGCTGTACGGCTTCACCCTCCGCGTGTCCGCCCTGACAGCCGTGCTCGGCTGCGCGATCGTGGCCGGCGGGTTCGCGGCGGCGTGGGACACCTTCGAGGGCGTCCGGGACTACGCGGACCGCAACATCGCCAACGAGGACTCCTATGTGGCCTACGCCGACGGTGGCCTGCTCCCGTTGGTGCGGGTCGGCGTCGTGGTGTCGCTGCTGTTGCTCGTGCTGGGACTCCTCGTCGTCTCCGTCCTGCACACCGCGTACGCCATCGGCGACTCTCACGCCACCCGCGACGGCGGACCGCTGACCACCCGCGAACTGTGGCGGCGCACCCGCCGGCGCTTCCCCGCCGCCCTCGTGGTCAACGCGCTGACCGGACTGGCCGTGGGCGCCGTGGAGCTGGCGGGCCTGGTGCTGTTCAGCCTCGTCGACGGCGGCGAGGTGCCCGGTGTCGAGCCCACGCCGCTGGGCGAAACCGCGTCCTGGCAGTACACGCTGGTGGGGTGGGTGATGCCGATCGCCATCTGGTGTCTCGGCCCGCTGCTGTACTTCCGCCTGTCGGCGGCCACCGCCGAGGCGGTGCTGGAGCGCCGTTCCCCCTTCGTGGCGCTGTACCGATCCTGGGTGCTGACCCGCCGCGCACGACGGCGCACCCTCGGCCTGGGCACGCTGGTCACCGCGGCCGCCGTGCTCGTCTTCTGGCCGGCCCGGTACGCGGCCGCTCCCCTCGCCCACTTCGCCGGACTCGGCATGCTGTGGCTCAGCGACGACAATGTGTGGATCACCGGCGTGCTGGTGATGATCTTCCCCACAGCCGTGGCCCTTCTCCTGCTGCCCCCGGTGGTCATGCCGCTGGTGTGCGCGGTGGTCGCCCGTCTCCACGGAGACCTGCGCGCCCGTGAGGAGGCGGGGAGGGGCGCCGGGGCGGTGGGTCCTTCGGCGACCAGCCGCCCAACCGGCGGGGTCGGTTGACCACAGGGCGCGTTTCCTGGTGGGAGAACCGGCGTGGGCCCGGTCCGGCGCAGCACCAAAGGGTGCTGGCCTGACGTCCTGGCCGCCCAACGACACGAACACGCCCGCATCCGCAGCGAGAAGCGCGTCCTCCGGCGACGCCCGCCCCAGCGCACGGGCGGCCTGGACGACGACCGGAACGGAGCCGTCATGGCGGTCGAGATCGTCTACGAAACTCATGCGATCACGGAGGGCAACGAGAACGGCATCGCCACCGGTTGGCTGCCGGGCAAGCTATCCACTGCTGGGCGGCACGTCGCCGCGCAGCTCGGCGACCGCCGCCGCCACGACGACCTCGATGCCGTCTTCGTATCCGACCTCCATCGGGCGATGGAGACCGCCCAGATCGCGTTCGCTGGGACCACCATCCCCATCCACCAGGACCCTCGGCTGCGGGAATGCAATTATGGCGAGCTCAACGGCTGCCCCGTGACCGACCTTGTCCCCGAACGCTCCCGGCACATCGACGTCCCGTTCCCGGGTGGCCAGAGCTATCGCCAGGTCATCGCGGCCACCCGGGACTTCCTCCATGACCTCGCCGGCGACTGGAGCGGACACCGCATCCTGATCACCGCCCACTCCGCCAACAGATGGGCCCTCGACTGCCTACTGACCGGCGCCTCGATCGAAGACCTGGTGGACGCGCCGTTCAGATGGCAGGACGGCCGGCACTACACCCTTCCCACAGACGGGTTGGCCCTCAGAGGCAATGAACCCGACGAACGCTAGGCGGCCAGGTCGGGGCCGAGCGTGGCGGCGGTGGCCGGGGCGAGCCACACGAGCTGGGCGGTGACTCCGTCCCGGGAGAACCACGCCTCCACCCGCTCGGGCGAGGTCAGGATCAACCGCTGCCCCGGGCCGACCACTTCGGTACGCCCCTCCTCGTAGGCCATGCCCCACGCCGCGATCTCCACATCGGCCTCTCCGGTGTCTTCGTACGGGTGGATCCGGGCCACGGCGAAGAGGCGGGGCGCGGTGGCGAGGACGAGCGCGCGGAGTTCTTTGCCGAGGTCGAACGGCTGGGGGGCAGGTTGCTCGGGGGATACGGTGGCCATGCGTGTCTCCTTGTTGGAAGGCGGAGTTGGGAGGGATGGGGGCCAGGCGTGCGGCAGCTGTGGAACTGCCGTCAGAAGGTGGCCCGGATCACAGCGTAGAGCGAAAGGTTGAATTACTTCTA
Source organism: Streptomyces yongxingensis (assembly GCF_055597465.1). Classification (NCBI taxonomy): domain Bacteria; kingdom Bacillati; phylum Actinomycetota; class Actinomycetes; order Kitasatosporales; family Streptomycetaceae; genus Streptomyces; species Streptomyces yongxingensis. The sequence goes on along the minus strand of NZ_CM145717.1, from coordinate 3,963,758 downwards.
CGGTGCATCTAGAAGTCTCTAACCTTGACTTCGTTCCAGTGACCCTTGCACCACCTGTGCGATCGTGGAGGACCGCATGCCGCCAAGGACAACTCCGACCGCACGTCAGCTACGCCTCGGAGTTGAGCTGCGCAAGCTCCGCGAGCGCGCGGGGCTCAACACCCGGGAGGCCGCTGAGCTGATCGGGGCCAACCAGGCCCGCATCAGCAACATCGAGACTGGACGCTTCGGCCTCAGCGAGCGCAGCATCCGCACCTTGGCCGGGAACTACGCATGCGGTGACGAGGCTCTGATCGCCGCGCTCATCGCCATGACCGGCAAACGGAAGCGCGGCTGGTGGGAGGAGTACCGGGAGCTGCTGTCTCCCGGACAGCTCGACCTGGCCGAGTTGGAACACCACGCGGCGGCACTGTTGCTGGCCACTGTGCTCCACATCCCCGGCTTGCTCCAGACCGTCGATCACGCCCGTGCGGTCTTCGCCGAAGGGGTGCCCGCGCTCCCACCGCCCGATGTGGAAGACCGCGTCTCGTACCGCATCAAGCGACAACGCATCCTCTATGGCGAAAGTCCCACCCCTTGCAAGGCGGTGATCCACGAGGCCGCCCTCCGTATGCCCTTCGGCGGGCCACAAACGTCCCGAGCGCAGCTCAAGCACTTGATTGACATGAGCGAACGGGATCACATCACTATCCGGGTGGTTCCGTTCCGTAACGGCACGTTTGCCGGGTCCGGGCAGTCGATCAACTACTTCTCCGGCCCCGTACCCCAACTCGACACGATCCTGTTGGAACAGGCGCACGGCTCCCTCCTGCTCGACGCGGAAGCCCAGTTGCAGAAGTATCGGTTGGTGATCGGCAAGATGGAGGCCATCGCTCTGGAGCCGGACGAGTCCCGCGACTTCATCCATGGCCTCATCCAGGAACTGTGACAAGGAGCAGCAATGGACCCGGTGTCATGGCGGCAGTCCTCCTACTGCCAGGAATCAGCCTCGTGCGTCAACGTCGCCGCAGGTGAGCGCGACTCGATAATGCTCCGCGAGAGCGAGCACCCCGAGGTCGTACTTTCGACCACTCGGGCGCGTCTGAGAATCTTCATACGCGCCGCCAAGTCCGGTCATTTCGACCACGTCGCCGGGCACTGACGACGCTGTGCGGCGGGCGCGCCGCGATGCGTCATCGGATGGCGTACCCCTTAGCGACGACTCGGAGAGGTTCACGATCGATGGCTACAGCGGTACGTCAGGCATTGATCAACGCACGGCGTTCAGCGGTTCACCTGGAAATGCGTGACATCTACACGCCCAGCGACCCTGACTTCGCCGACTGGCGCGCCGGGGTGCGCTTCGACCCCGCAGAGCGGTGGCGGAGCTGGTTCGATCTCGTGGTGTCGACCATCTCGCGGGGTGTTCGGATGCGGCGTGCCCGGATCATTTCCGAGCCCGTCAGCGAATACATCAGATTCGAGTACGACGTGACCGGGCGCCACAATGTCGCCGCAGGGGAGGAGGTGCGGTGGCTGCCCAGAAGGCGGGCGGCTGACTTGGCCCTTCCGGGAGCGAACTTCTGGCTGATCGACGAACAGGTTGTGATCTTCAACCACTTCGATGGCGATGGGAATTGGAACCCGACCACGGACATGGAGGTTCGGTACGAGCCCGACACGGCTAGGCTGGCCGCTTCCGCGTTCGAATCCGTTTGGGAGCGTGCCTTGCCCCACTCGCAGTACTGGCCACTGTGAACCGTCTTGTGGTGGCAGCGCGGTACCGATTTCCCGTTCCGGAAACGTGGAACTCTTGCGCAATGGCTTCGATGCCCGCGAGTATCAACGCGGAAGTTCAGGACAGGGAGGGGACTGATGAAGGTATCGATGCTCGTCAGCACGTGCGACATCAAGGATTGCCCGACCATCTACGCCACAGACCGGGATACCCTGCTGGTGCAGGGTGAGGTGCCCACTGACCATGGGCTGGAGATTCCTGCGAACGAAGGCATCGTGGAGATTCCGATGCAACTCCTCTTCGATCTCATCAGGAAGGCGCTTCGTGACAAGCTCGTCTAAGAACCTCGGCGAGCTGTTCGCCAGCTTCGAACGGGAGGCGTTCCGACTCGAGACGCTGGACGACTACAGTGGTTCGGGTAACACGGAAGCGTACCGCAGGTTCCTCGCAGGAGAGCCGCGTCCGGAGAGCTACAACGACGAATGGGTGGCCGAACTCCGATCCCATACGAGCAAAGGTAAGCGCATCTACCGGGTGCACATCCTTTCGCGTCCCCTCACGCCGTACCTGCGGTTTGAACTCGGCTGGGGGTATCGAACGAATCAGGTCGGCGGTGAAGAGTTTTTCATTCTCGACACCACGGACAAAGCCAACCGCCTCGATGGTGTAGGGGACTTCTGGCTGTTCGACAGTAGAACGCCCGTCGCCATGTATTACGACGACGCAGGAGCGGTCACCGGGCGGGAAACCTTGCCCGAGGCCCGTTCCTCTGAATTCGTCGCGTACCGCGACGCGGCACTGGCCCAGGCGGAGCCCTTCTCTGAATGGTGGGCGAAACACGGGGAGTGAACAGAGGGGAGCTCGGAGCAGCGCTGCGGGCGCTTCGGTTGGCATCCGGAAAGGAAGCCAAGACCGTCGCCCGCAGTGCTGTCATGTCTACCAGCAAGCTGAGTAAGATTGAGACGGGGAAAGTCGCACCGTCTGTTGTGGATGTAGAGGGGATTTTGGTAGCTCTTGGCATCTCTGACGAGGTCAAGAGTGAATATCTTGACGCCGTGCGAGCGGCGGCCACCGAAACCACGGCGTGGCGACTGGTGCGTCGGCTGGGAGTACACAAGGCGCAGCAGCAGACGAGAGCGCTCGAATCCCGAATGAAACTGTTACAGCTCTTCCAGCCTGCCCTGGTTCCCGGTCTGTTGCAAACGCCCGAGTATATCCGCGCTGTCCTTTCTCGCCATGATCTCAGTGAAGACACCCTGACACGCACCATAACCGCTCGCCTTGAGCGTCAGCAAGTTCTGTACGACGACACGAAGAGCCTGAATTTTGTCATCACGGAGAACGTGCTTCGCTGGCGCATCGTGTCGTCCTCCAGGATGGCAGAGCAGATGGACAGGCTTATCTCGCTTTCGCGACTGCCTCATATAAATCTCCGCGTGGTCCCCTTCTCGGTCGAGCAGTGTGACATAGCAAACCATGCATTCGTCATCCGAGACGCGAGAGTCGTGACCGTCGAAACGGTCCATGCTGAACTCGTGGTCACGGATCCGAGAGATGTTGCCCAGTACGTCAATAAGTTCGACGGCTTTTCCTCGGTCGCCCTTCTTGGTGACGGCATGAGAGGAATGATCGAGGGCGTAAGAGACGACTTCTTGCGCGAACAGGAAACTGGCTAGAGGTATTTCCGAGGTGCCTCATAGGTTGAACTGAGCCCACGGCCAGGAGTGCGACGACCTATGAAGATCACTGAAGACCACATCGACGCCATGCGTTCCGAGCGTCACCGCTCGGCCGGAGAAGACGCGAGAGCGGTCGCTGAACTGCTCCGACAGGCACTGGGTCGTCTCGGCTTCACGCCGGACGTAGCCATGCCCCACGGCGAAAAGGGCGACGCCCTGTTTTGGCCGGTCCTGCGGGGTGAGGTGACGGTCTCGGGTCATCCCATGGTCGCCCTCGGCCGTATTCCGCTCGACAGTGCGAACCGGCTCGCGGAAATCCTCATGCGCGCCGCGCTGGAGGAGCGCACCAAGAAGGCCACCACTCAGTGAGCCGTTGATAAGACCCCCGTCCCGGCTGGACCGGAGCCCTGGCAGGTCGAGCCCAGCGCGGAACGGGTGCATGTGCACGACGGCGCGAGGAGAGTCCCCGCGTCGACAGCACTGAAGGGAATCATCTCGATGCGCTTACGCGGATTCAAGGCCGCCGTCCGACAGGACCCGGAGGACGACGGGCCGACCGAGGGCGGTCAGCAGGGTGGATGTGGTGACGGTGACGGCTGCGGCCGGCAGTAAGTACGTGATCTAGATGGGCGGCTCCCACCGCGCGTGGGGGCCGCCCTCACCGAGAGAGCGAGCGCATGCACTATCACGGCTACACCTGGCTCGGGTCCGCACACGAGTTACTCAAGGACGGACCCCGGCGCCCCCTGCACCCGGAGTTCAGATCCAGCAAGGTCGTTCCCCTGGAATGTGCCCACTGGCTGCTTAAACCGGCCTCCTTCGTCCAGGGGACCTGGAGCGATGCGGATCAGGCGGCCGAATGGTTCGGTCGGGAAACGCGGTCCCACGCCGCATCGTTCGCGTCCGAGCACGACCGTGACAGTGTCCGGCTCGTCGTCGCGGTCGGCCGCGCGGCCGAAAGGGTGGCGTGTGGTGAGGATGTGGTCGGCGGCTGGTATCTCACGGGACAGAGATTCCTGTCCGTGTGCCTGATCGCGTGCAGTCCGCACCGCATGCGGCCGGAGATCCCTTGCCCCGTAACTGCCGACGAGATCAGCCAGGTGCCAGATACTCCCACCGCTTGACGTCCGCGCGGTTGTGGAAACCGAACGCCTTGGCGGCGCCAGCCTCTTTCGCCCTGTCTTTGACCACGGCGGAGGTCATGACGAGCAGCAGGTCCAAGCCGGGCTGGCGTTGGCGCTCTCGACCAACCCCGGAGGCGAGGACGAGCAACCGTCCAGCGTGACAGCGGCGACCGGCACGGCCGCACCGACAGCGCTCGTTTGCCAGGAGGCGCGGCTCCACCGTGGCTGATGGCGATACGTGATCTCCTCGCACATGTCATCCCGTTCCCGCTGTGGGCCAGGTGGGACCGGGAGGTCCCGGCCATCAGCCGGGATGGTCGCGCAGGTGACTCGGGACCCCTCCCGAGAGCCGTGCGGTGGTCGCCGCTCACATAGTGGAACGCATCCGTTGTTGAAACTCCGCCGTTGGCGTCGCGTAGTGCCACGCCGCGTCACGCACTTGGCAAGCCCGAACAACCGTCTCGGCGTCCTCGGCCACGTGCACGCCCAGGGTGGCACCGTCCTCGCCGAAGACGAACTTCACGACGATCCGTGAGTCGAAGAGCCAGAAATCGTAGTCCGGCAGACCGATGCGCTGAGCGTCATGCCTGTACACGTTCCGGATGTCCTCCCCTGCCTCGACGTTCCCGAGACCGGAGGCGAGCAGGAAGCGCTGTCCCTCGGTGGGTGGGTCATCGACGAGTCGCACCCGTTCGAAGCGCTTTCCGGCCTCCGTCTGCACCCGGATTCCGGCATGCCAGGGTTGTTCGGGTTCATAGCGCCCGATGTTTTCGCCTGCCTTCCAGCGCTGCCATTTGGCCCCACTGCGATCGGACGCGTAACCGCTCTGTGTCTCCAGTCGCCAAGCAGTGTGTTCGAAATGCTCGAATAGGTGTGCAATGTTGTCAAACGGCACCAGATCCGTCATCCCGCTCCTTTGCTGCGAAGGGGGTCAATAGCTCTCGGGGCAAGTATGTGTCGACGCGCTCGGCGTATGGGTGGCATTCGATACAAAGACCTTGAGTCGGAGGTGACGGTCTCCGTCCCGGCGTCCTCGGTGCGTCGAGCAAGGAGGTGCCGGGCGGGGGTCCGAGTTGTCCGGTTCGGTGCTGTCCGTTGCCCAACGTGGCTTATAGGCTCGCGGGTTGGCTGTCCGCCCGTTTCAGGAGGTGCCGTGCGCGACCAGAAGATGTACTGCTACACCTGCGGAACTGATGAGCTGCACCGTCGGCTCACTGCCAACGAGAAGACCTGGCTCAAGAACCGCACGGGGCGGAAGACGGTCGAGGAGTTCTTCATGTGCAAGGCGCCCGGCTGCCGCAATCTGCGGACGGGTTTCCAGAAGCGTCCCTTCGATCCGGTCATCCGCCTGCCGGACGACCTCTGACACGTGTGAGGCGGCGGCGCCGTGCGGCAGACGCTTGCCGCACGGCGCCGTCGTGGTGGCCGCGCCCCGCGTCCGTGGTGGTTGAACGCGGGACGAACATTGGATGAGAGGTGGGCCACATCGGCCAGTTGTGCGTTCTCGGAGCGTACATTCGCCCCCCTGAAGCCATTGCATGCACGGGGGGCAATCATGAAGTGGCTGGAGCAGTTGACGGCGCCCGAGAATCTGCTGGCGTTGCTCGGCGTCGTGGTGACGGTCGGGGGGCTGTCGTATGAGCGGCTGATTCCCGGGCGGAAGCGTATCGGCTATCGCGTGCAGATGGATACGTTGATAGACGACAGCACCCAGGACGGACCGATTCATCAGCGATTGCGGATGCTGGAGAACACTCCGGATCTGGCCGGGGCCTCCTTGGTGTTGTTGCGGATCGAGAATGACGGGTTTCGGAGCATCGATGCCGACGACTACATCACGGCGCCGGCGACGAATCACCGTGGGCTCACCGCGACCTTTCCCAATCGCACCGTGCGGGATGTGGCGGTCACCGAGCCCAGCCATCCGGATCTGTTGCGGCATCTGCCGCAGCGCGGGACTCCGGAGAATCCCGGGCTGGTCTGTGCGGGCAATGAGATCTCGCTGCCCCGGGTGCCGCTGAACAAGGGGGATCACTTCAAGCTGCTGGTGCTGCTGACGGGTGCCGGGACCGACAAGCCGCCGCATGTGGGCGGGCGGATCAAAGAGGGCCGGATCCGGAACAATGAGAAGTTCCGGCGGCCCAGCAACCGGATGCTCGGGCTCATCGGCAGTCTGCTGGCCATGCTGATGTTCCAGTCGTTCGGTATGCGGCTGTGGCAGGACGATCCGCTGCCGCGCGGCTGTGCCGGGGGGAATCTGACGATCGTCGGCTCGACCGCCTTCAAGCCGGTGGCGCAGGACGCGGGCGAGGCGTATCAAAGCGACTGCCGTGATGCTCATGTCACCGTAGAAGCGCAGGGCAGCGGGCGGGGGACGAGTGCGCTGATCGATGCCGGGGAGGCGGCGAAGGGCGGATTCCCAGCGTATCTCGCCTTTTCCGACGGCCCGGACGGAGATGGGAACCCCAAGCTCAAACAGCATCTGGTGGCGCTGTCCGTCTTCAGCGTGGTGGTGAACAAGGACGTCCGGATATCCGACCTCTCGCTCGACGATCTCCGCAGGCTCTACTCGGGCCGGATCACCAACTGGAACCAGCTGCCCGGCGGAGCCGATCTGCCGGTGCGGCTGGTGAGCCGGGACGCGAAGTCAGGGACCCGCGGGGTGTTCGAGAACCGGGTGCTGGGCGGTAATGAGATCTCGCGGACATCCGACAACTGCCGGGCCCCGAAATTCGCCAAGGACCGCGTCATCCGCTGTGAACTCGACAGCACCGGCGAGGTGTTGAAGACAGTGGCGAACACCCCCGGCGCGATCGGCTACGCCGAATTGCATTCCGCCGAGGAGAGCGCCCAGAAGGGGGATCTCCATCTGGTGGCCCTCGATCACCGCAAGCCTTCCATCGGCGCGGTGCGGGAGCGGACCTACCCCTTCTGGGAGCCGGAGTACGCGTACACCTACACCGCGCCGCCCGCGAACTCCCTGACCTCGAAGTTCCTCGACTATCTGGCCGGGGACACCGGGCGGAACCTCATCGAGACCCACGGCCATCTGCCCTGCGCCGCCGCGGAGAACCAGCGGGCCTGTCAGTTGGCGGCCGGCGGACGGTAGGGGAAGCGGTAGGGAAGGGCGACCGGTCGGCCGGGTGGGTACCTGAGCCCGGCCGACCGGCGAGGCTCACTTGACGTTGACGCCGCCCCAGGCGTTGTCGACCGCCTTGTACTCGGCGCTGCTCGCGCCGTACAGCGCCTTCGCGGCCTTGAGGGTCGCGGTGCGGGCCTTGGCGTAGTTGGTGGTCGAGGTCATGTACGTGGTCAGGGCCTTGTACCAGATCTTCTCGGCCTTGGCGCGGCCGATGCCCTTGACCGTGCGGCCGTCCTTGGTCGGGCTGTTGTAGGTCACCCCGCCGATGACCTTACGGCCGCTGCCCTCGGCCAGCAGGTAGAAGAAGTGGTTGGCGATACCGGAGGTGAAGTGCGGGTCGTCGTCGCCCACACCGCTCTTCCAGTAGTCGTAGGACAGGCCGTCCTTGCTGGGCTTGTCCATGTAGCGCAGCGGAGTGCCGTCGCCGTTGATGTCGATCTTCTCGCCGATGAGGTAGTCACCGGGGTCCTTGGCGTTCTTGGCGTACCACTCCACGGCCGTGCCGAAGATGTCGGAGGTGGCCTCGTTGAGCCCGCCGGACTCGCCGCTGTACTCGAGGTTGGCGGTGGCCGAGGTGAGCCCGTGGCTCATCTCGTGGCCCGCGACGTCGAGCGAGGTGAGGGGCTTCTTGTTGCCCGCGCCGTCGCCGTAGGTCATGCAGAAGCAGGCGTCGTCCCAGAAGGCGTTCTCGTACGCGTCGCCGAAGTGGACGCGGGAGTACGCGGCCTTGCCGTTGCCCTTGATGCCGTTCCGGCCGAGGACCTTCTTGTAGTAGTCCCAGGTCATCGCGGCGCCGTAGTGGGCGTCCACGGCGGCGGTCTGCGCGATGGTGGGCTTGCCGTTGCCCCAGACGTTGTTGGCGTCGTAGAAGGCCGACCCCTTCTTGGTGTCGTCCCACGAGTGCTTGAGGTTGTACGTCTTGTGGCCGCCGCGCGCGGTGTCCTTGAGCAGCCACTGGCTGCCGCTCTTGACCGAGCCGACGGTGACCTTGCCGTTGTGCTGGCCGGTGCCGGTGCCGTTCTCGACGGCCTGGAACTCGTAGAGCTTCCTGCCGGAGTCGGCGTCGGTGATGACGTGCAGCTTGCTGGGCGTACCGTCCTTCTGCACCCCGTTGACGACCGTCTCGTACGCGAGCACGGGCTTGCCGCCGGCGGCCCAGATCACCTTGCGCGCGTCCTCGGCGCCCGCCTGCTTGTCGCCCGCGGCCCGCGCGGCGCTCAGCGCGGACCGCTCGGCGCCGGAGGGGGCGATGGCGGCGCTGGTGTCGGCGACCTTGATGTCGGCGTCGGTCGCCTTGTCGACACCCTGGGAGGCGCCGCCGGCGGACTCATGGACGATCAGATCGCCGCCGAGGACGGGCAGTCCGGCGTAGATGCGCTCGTAGCGGGTGTGGGTGGTGCCGTCGGCGTCCTTGACGACGTCCCTGACGACCAGCTTCTCCTTGGCCCCGAGCCCCAGCGACTTCGCGGTGGAGACAGCGGTGGAGCCCGCCTCCCGCAGCAGCTCGGCGCGGACCGAGGGGGAGAGCGAGACGGCGGAGGCACCCGAGGGGGTGGCCGAGGAGGTGGCCGCGTTCGCGGATCCGGCGGTGGCGCCGGCGGCGAGCAGGGAGGCGGCCAGGGTCGCCGCTCCGGCGGCGAGGGCGGTACGCGAGCGTCTGAGACGGGATATGCCGGATATGCCTGACGTCGAACGTGAATCCACGCGTATCTCCAGTTGTGATGGTGAGTTGGGCGAAGCTTCCGCCCAACGCGACAAAGATGTCGCTTTGCCGTGGATAAAACATACCGGTGCCCGGGGCCTAAGGCCCCGGGCACCGGCAGTGTGTCGTGCGGTAACCGCGCTGGTTTTACTTGACGTTGACCCCGGCCCAGGCGGCGTCCACGCCCTTGGACTCGGCGCTGTCGGCGCCGTAGAGGTCCGTGGCGGCCTTCAGCGTGGCCTCACGGGCGGCGTGGTAGTCGGTGTTGGAGGTCATGTACGTGGTCAGGGCCTTGTACCAGATCTTCTCGGCCTTGTCCCGCCCGATGCCCTCGACCTTGGAGCCGTCGGAGGTGGGGCTGTCGTACTTCACACCGTTGATCTCCTTCGCGCCGCTGCCCTCGGACAGCAGGTAGAAGAAGTGGTTGGCGACACCGGAGGAGTAGTGCACATCCAGGTCGCCGACGCCGTCGGACCAGGCGTCCGCGGACTGGCCGTCCTTGCTCGGCTTGTCCATGTAGCGCAGCGGGGTCCCGTCGCCGTTGATGTCGATCGCCTCGCCGATGAGGTAGTCACCGACGTCGGTGGTGTTCTTGACGTTGAACTCCACCGAGGTGCCGAAGATGTCGGAGGTGGCCTCGTTGAGGCCGCCCGACTCGCCGCTGTACTCCAGGCCCGCGGTCTTGGAGGTGACGCCGTGGCTCATCTCGTGGCCCGCCACGTCGAGCGCGGTCAGCGGGGCCTTGTTGCCCTGGCCGTCGCCGTAGGTCATGCAGAAGCAGCTGTCGTCCCAGAAGGCGTTGACGTAGGAGTCGCCGTAGTGCACGCGGGAGTAGGCGCCCTTGCCGTCGCCCGCGATGCCGTCGCGGCCGTGCACGTTCTTGTAGTAGTCCCAGGTGGCGGCGGCGCCGTAGTGGGCGTCGACGGCGGCGGTCTGGGGGTCGTCCGGCTTTCCGGTGCCCCAGTTGTCGTCGTCGTCGGTGAACGCCTTGCCCTCGCCGTCCTCCTTGTTCTCCAGGTTGGTGGTCTTGTGGCCGCCGCGGTCGGCGTCGGTCAGGGTGTAACCGCTGCCTTCCTTGCTGGTGCCGAGCTCGACCGAGCCGCTGTACTGGCTCTCGCCCTTGCCGGTCTCGATGCCCTGGTACTCGTAGAGCTTCTTGCCGGTGGCGGCGTCGGTGATGACGTGGAGCTGGTTCGGGGTGCCGTCCTTCTGCACCCCGCCGACGACGGTCTCGTAGGCGAGCACGGGCTTGCCGGTGGCGGCCCAGATCACCTTGCGCGGGGCCTGGTCGGCCGCCGCCTGCTTGGTGTCGTCGGCCTTGGCCAGCGTGACGGCCGACTTCGCCGCGGCGCTCGGGGCGATCCCGGCCGTGGTGGAGGCGACCTTGACGGTGGCCTTGGTGGCCTTGGTGACGCTTCGGACGTCACCGCCCTTGGCGCGGTGGACGATCAGGTCGCCACCGAGGACGGGCAGTCCGTCGTAGGTGCGGTCGTAGCGGGTGTGGGTGGTGCCGTCGGCGTCCTTGATGACGTCCTTGACGACCAGCTTCTCCTTGGCGCCGAGGCCGAGCGACGAGGCGGTGTCCGCCTTGGTCGCGTTGGCCTCGCGGAGCAGCTCGGCACGGGCCGAGGCGGTGAGCGCCGCGGGCTGGGCGCCGGACGCGGTGTCGGCCGGGGCGGCACCCGCGGTGCCGGCGGTCAGTCCGGAGGCGAGCAGGGCCGCCGCGGCGACGGCGGTACCGGCCGCGATGGCCGAACGCCGCTTGCTGGCAGGGGATATGGGCATGCTGAAGGTCTTGCGCACGCGATCTCCTCGTTGCTGTGGGGGGTCAGCGCCGGGCTGCGGGGAAGTGCGGCCCGGTGCTGAACAAGAGGTACTGATGCGTAATGCGTTGGGCAGACTGTCACACAAGTCCGGTACATGTCACGGGTTTCACGACAGGTCGAAGGGAAAATGTTCGTTGAATGCTGATCAACCTTCGGATTCCGGACAGGCGGGCGTAAGAGTCCTGAAGGAAAAGAGGCGCCGCCAGGGGGAGTCGGGTCGACCCCTGGCGGCGCCTGTCCGGCGGGAGCGTCAACGCTCCGTCAGAAGGTCAGCTTCCAGCTGTTGATGTAGCCGGTGTCCTGGGCGTACATGTCCTGGACCCGCAGCTTCCAGGTGCCGACCGCGGTCTCGGAGGAGGCGTCCACGGTGTACGTGGTCCGCACGTCGTCCGCCGAGTCGAAGAGGCTGCTGTCCTTGAGCCGGTAGGCCGTACCGTCCGGGGCGATCAGGTCGATCACCAGGTCGCCGCGGTAGGTGTGCACGATGTCCACCCCCACCTGGAGGTTGCTGGGGGCGTTGCCGGCCCGGCTCACCGAGATCGGCGAGGTGATCGGCTCGCCCGCGTCCGGGATGGCGATGTCCGCGGTGTTCTCGAAGACATTGCCGCCGCTGGTGTTCACCGTCCAGGTGAAGGACGCCGTACCGGTCTTGCCTGCCGAGTCGGTCACCGTGACGGTCACCGCGCTCGACCCGACCGTGGTCGGGGTGCCGGAGACCAGACCGGTGGAGGAGTCGATGGCCAGGCCCGCGGGGAGCCCGGTGGCCGCGTAGCTTAGCGCGCCCGGGTTGGAGCTGGTCGCGGTGATCTGGAGGCTGGTGGCCTGGTCGACGATGCTGGTCTGGTCGCCGGGCGGGGTGACGGTGACGCCGTCGGCGATCCGGGTGCCGACGTTGACCCCGGCCCAGGCGTTCGCCACCGCGTTGTACTGCGCGCTGGCCTGGCCGAACAGCTCGGCCGCCGCCCACAGCGTGGCGTCGCGGGCGCCCGCGTAGTTGGTGTTGGAGGTCATCCGCTGGCTCAGCGCCTTGAACCAGATCTTCTCCGCGTTGTCCCGCCCGATGCCGGTGACCGGGAGGTTGTCGTACGTCGGGCTGTTGTAGCTCACGCCGTTGATGACCTTGGCGCCGCTGCCCTCGGAGAGCAGGTAGAAGAAGTGGTTGGCGATGCCGGACGAGTAGTGGACGTCCACATTGCCGACACCGGAGTACCAGCTGTCCTTGGAGGCCCCGTCCTTGCTGGGCTTGTCCATGTAGCGCAGCGGGGTGCCGTTGCCGTTGATGTCGATCTTCTCGCCGACCAGGTAGTCGCCGGGGTCGCTCGCGTTGTTCGCGTAGAACTCGACGGCGGCGGCGAAGATGTCGGAGGTGCCCTCGTTGAGCCCGCCGGACTCACCGCTGTAGGTGAGGTTGGCGGTGGCCGCGGTGACGCCGTGGCTCATCTCGTGCGCGGCGACGTCGATGGAGGTCAGCGGCTTGGCGTTGCCCGAGCCGTCGCCGTAGGTCATGCAGAAGCAGGCGTCCTGCCAGAAGGCGTTGACGTAACCGCTGCTGTAGTGGACCCGGGAGTACGCGCCGACGCCGTCGCCCCGGATGCCGGTGCGGCCGTGCACGTTCTTGTAGTAGTCCCAGGTCTCGGCGGCGCCGTAGTGCGCGTCCACCCCGGCGGTCGCGGCGTCGGAGGTGGTGCCGTTGCCCCAGACGTCGTCGGCGTCGGTGAAGAGCGTGCCGGTGCCCGAGGTGGAGCGGTTGAGGTTGTACGTCTTGTGGTTGCCGCGCCCTGAGTCGGTGAGGTTGTACGAGCCCGCGCTGCCCGAGGTGCCGAGGGCCACCTGGCCGCTGTACTGGCTGTTCCCGGTGCCCTTCTTGACGCCCTGGAACTCGAACAGCTTCTTGCCGGTGGCCGCGTCGGTGATGACGTGCAGCTCGTTCGGGGTGCCGTCCTCCTGGAGGCCGCCGACGACCGTCTCGTAGGCGAGGGTCGGGGTGCCCTTCGCGGCCCAGATCACCTTGCGGGGCGCCCGGTCGGCCGCGGTCTTCCGCGAGCCCTGCGCGTTCGCCGCCTTCACGGCGGCCTTCTCGGCGGTGGCGGGTGCGACGGCGGCGCTGGTGGTCGGGACGGTCAGCCGGGCCTTGGTGGCCTTGGCGACGGTCAGCGGCGCGCCGCTCTTCGCCCGGTCGACGACCAAGTCGCCGCCGAGGACGGGGAGTCCGGCGTAGGTGCGCTCGTAGCGGGTGTGCGTCGTGCCGTCGGCGTCCTTGATGACGTCCTTGACGACCAGCTTCTCCTTGGCCCCGAGCCCCAGGTCCTCGGCGGCCTCGCCCTTGGCGGCATCCGCCTCGCGGATCAGCTCGGCGCGCTGGGCGGGGGACAGCTTGACGGGGAGGGCGCCGCGGTCGGGGGCGCCGGAGATCGTGCGGGCGGCGGGGCGGTTGGCGGCGTTCGCGGCGGAGTCGTCCGGGCGGGCGGCGGCGGTGCCGCTCTGGAAGCCGACGCCGATCATCGCCGCCGCGACGACCAGCGCACCGGTCGCGATGGCCCGGTTGCCCGGGGTGCGACCGGATCTGCGGCTACTGGGTCTGAGGTGCCGTTGGGGGAGGGATCTCACGCTGACTCCTTCTGCGCTGGCCGCGCGGTGGCACGGCCGGGACGACCGGGCGGCTGGGTCGCCGTCCGGGCAGGGCAGGGCAGAGCGGGGTGCTACCCCGGCGTTACCGAGTGCGCCCGGCCGCGGACGAACGACTGGGCGCGGCCGCGGTGCGACCGGGGGTGTGAGGGGCTTTGGCGTCAGGCGCGGCTACGGGGTGGGGGAAGCGCTGCGCCTCGGCCGAGGGAAGAGTGCCATCAATGGACTCGACCTGTCAGGATCGCGACAAAAACTTGTCCGGAAAGCGTCCGTTGACAGGTGTGCCGTGTTCATATGGCGGTGATTTACGGTCAATTTCGGTAAGGGGCGCTGTCGGTGGCGTTTCCCGGCATCGCCCGCCATGTCCCGCCCACCCCGGCCATGTCCCGCCCCCCGGCCATGTCCCACCCCCCGAACCCGGTGGACCCGATCCCCGCCGTCAGCGCGCGGCGGAGTCGAAGCGCGGCTCCTCGCGCAGCAGGGCGCTCAGATCGGCGCCGGGGCGCAGCTCCGCCGGGCCCTCACCCCGGCGGAAGAGGATCGCTCCGGCGTCGATGCCGCCCAGGGTCAGCCGGTCCGCGTCCCGGCGCAGCCAGGTGCCCTCGCGCAGGCCCAGCACGGGGACGTCGTTCTCCTCGAGGAACTGCTCGAGCCGCTGGGCCCGGGTCTCGCCCATGTGGGCGGTGTCCGGTTTGGCGTCGAGGTAGTGCGGGTTGATCTGGAACGGCAGCAGGCCCAGCGCCTCGAAGGTGGGCGGCTGGACGATGGGCATGTCGTTGGTGGTGCGCAGGGTCGGGCAGGCCATGTTGGTGCCCGCGCTGGAGCCCATGTAGAGCGCGCCCGCCGCCACCCGCTCCCGGATCGCCCGGACCAGATCGCGCTCGTGCAACGCCTTGAGCAGCCGGAAGCTGTTGCCGCCGCCGACGAACACGGCCTGCGCCCCGCGCACAAGACCGGCCGGGTCGTCCGCGGTGTGCGCACCGGTGACCTCCACGCCCAGCGGCTCCAGGGCCGAGGCCACCTGGGCGGTGTAGCCGTCGTGGTCGGCCAGCGCGTACGGCACGAAGACGAGCCGGCGCGCGCCGTCCAGCGCCGAGGCGATCTCCTCCCGCGCGTGTTCCAGATAGCCACGGCCGGGCGCGGCGGAGTTCGACAGCAGCAGCAACTGCATGAGGGGGCCTTTCCGAGAGGGGGTCACAAGGGGAGGCGCGGAACGCCGGGCGGCTCAGTGCCGACGCGGCGCCGTTCAGCGCCGCTCGCGCTGCGGCGCGCGCCGCGGCCGGGCGGGCGTCAGCGCCCTGCCCAGATCGGCGGCGCCCTGCAGCAGCGGCGCCACCAGGTGCTCCCGGCGCGGGCGCAGCACGTCGGGGGTGGCGGCCAGGGTCAGGGTGCCCACCGGACGTCTGCCCACCAGAACCGGCGCCGCGAGCGCCGCGGTGTCCGGATCGTACTCGCCCTCGGAGTAGGCGTAGCCCTCGCGCCGCACCTCGGAGAAGCGCTCCTCGAGCCGCACCGGATCGGTCAGGGTGTGCTCGCTGAAGCGCGCCATCGGGCGGCCGTACAGCAGCACGGCCCGGTCACCGGCCGGGAGCATACCGAAGTAGGCGCGGGAGGTGGCCCCGGCGTGCGCCGGGTACAGCTCGCCCGCCAGCACGTAGTAGCGCAGCGGGCCGGTGGCCCCGTCCACCGCCGCGACGCAGCGCATGTGCACCCCGTCCGGCACCGCGAACAGCGCGTTCACCCCGACCGCCCCGGCCAGCGCCTCCAGGGTGGGCCGGGCCAGGCTGGCCATGCCGCCGCCCCGCTCCCACACCCAGGACAGATGCCACACCGCCGGGCCCAGCCGGTAGCGGCGTGAGCGCTTGTCGGAGACCAGGAAGCCCCGGTAGGCGAGCGCGGCCAGCAGCCGCTGGGCCACCGACTTGTCCAGCCCGAACTCCTCGGCGATCTCGGTGACGCCCCACTCCGGGCGGTCCCGGTCGAAGGACAGCAGCACATTCAGCACGCGGTCCGCGGTCTGGAGTGGTGGGGTGCCGGTTACGGGTGTCTGTTCGGCCATGACGAAAGAGTAAACGTTCTCGGATATAGAGAAAACATTGCGCACTGCGCGACACCGGGCGGACCCTGGCCAGGCCGGTGCCCGGTGGCAGTGCCCGCCCCGCGCACCGCTTCCCCGCTCGTGTCCGGTCGGGCCATCGGCGTCACCGACCGCATCACCCCGCCGTGAGAGGCCAGCCGTGCTCAAACACGTCCTTGACATCATCGAACTCCTCGACCGTCCGCAGACCAGCGGCGCCCTTCTCGCCGACCATCTGCGCGCGGTCCAGGCCGCGGCCGGAGCCGACCCCCAGACGGCGCCCGCGATCGAGGTACGCACCGTCGAGGGCGACAAGGGCAGCACGGATTTCGTCTCCGTCACCGTCCCCGGCCGTCGCGGCAAGCTGGCCGGCGGCGCCGCCCCGACCCTGGGCATCCTCGGCCGGCTCGGCGGAGTCGGCGCCCGCCCGGAGCGGATCGGGCTGGTCTCGGACGCCGACGGGGCGGTCGCCGCGCTGTCCGCCGCGGCCAAGCTGCTGGACATGCACGCCCGCGGCGACGTCCTGGACGGCGACGTCACGCTCTCCACCCACGTCTCCGGCTGGGCCCCCACCCAGCCGCACGACCCGGTGCCCTTCATGGACTCCCCGGTGGACACCCTGGTGTGCAACCGCGAGGAGATCTCGCCCGCGATGGACGCGGTCGTCTCCATCGACACCACCAAGGGCAACCGGCTGCTCAACCACCGCGGCGTCGCCCTGTCGCCCACGGTCTGCCAGGGCTGGATCCTGCGGGTCAGCGAGGATCTGGTGTCCGTCCTGGAGAGCGTGACCGGCGAGTCGGCGCACATCCTGCCGATCACCACCCAGGACATCACCCCGTACGGCAACGGGGTGCACCACCTGAACTCCATCCTCCAGCCCGCCGTGGCCACCACCGCCCCCGTCGTCGGCCTCGCGATCACGGCGGGCACGGCGGTGGCCGGATGCGCCACCGGCGCCAGCCACGAGACCGACATCGCCGTCGCGGCCCGGTTCGCCGTCGAGACCGCCAAGGAGTTCGGACGCGGTGTCGCCCGCTTCCTGGACGCCGAGGAGTTCGCGCGCCTGGTCGAGCTGTACGGACCCATGACCCACCTCCAGGCCCTCACCCCGGCGGGGTGACCGACCCGTCCCCACCCGGACCCCGCAGGAGTCCCCATGAACCCGAACCCCCAGGCCACCGCCGCGGCCGCGGACGCCCCACCGCGGTCGCACCCCAGAGCCTTCGAACCGATCACCCTCGTCCTGACCATCGTGCTGTCGGTCCTCGGCGCCCTGATCGGCATCGTGCTGATCACCACGCTCGGGGTGTCGCCCAACACGGCGGTGATCGGCGCCCTGGTGGCGATGCTCATCGGCCGCATCCCGGTGGGCGTGCTGACCCGGATGCGCTCCCAGCACCGGCAGAACCTGGTGCAGTCGGCGATCTCCGGCTCCACCTTCGCCGCGGCCAACTCCCTGCTCACCCCGATCGCGGTGCCGTTCGCCCTCGGGCGTAACGACCTGGTGTGGCCCATGCTCGGCGGGGCCGTCATCGGCCTGGCGGTCGACAGCTGGGTGCTGTACCGGGTGTTCGACTCCAAGCTGCTGCCCGCCACCGGCTCCTGGCCGGCCGGTATCGCGGCGGCCGAGACCATCAAGGCCGGGGACACCGGCGGGCGCAAGGCCGCGATCCTGGGCGTGGGCGCCCTGGTCGGCTTCGTCGGCGCGCTGTTCAAGCTGCCGACCAGCGCCGCGGGTGTGGGCTTCCTGGGCAACATCTGGGCGCTCGCCATGTTCGGCATCGGGCTGACCGTGGGGCAGTACGCCCCCGACTTCGGCTTCGACCTGGGCGCACACCATGTGCCGCACGGGCTGATGATCGGCGCCGGGCTGGTCGCCCTGACCCAGGCGCTGCTGCTGATGCGGACGCGGAAGGGCGGGCCGGACCGGGCCGAGGGGACCGGCCCGGCCCAGGACGCCGACGGTGGTCGTACGGTCCAGGCCCCCCAGCTGCGGCGGGGACTGCTGGAGGGCATGGGCCTCTTCCTCTGCGGCGCGGTCGTGGTCGCGACCGCGGGCGGCGTGGTCGGTGGGCTCTCCCTGCCCGCCCTGGTGGGCTGGGTGCTGCTGGCCGGTGTCGCCGCCATCGTCCACCAGCTCATCGTGGGGCTGGCGGCGATGCACTCCGGCTGGTTCCCGGCCTTCGCCGTCACCCTGATCTTCCTGATCATCGGCCTGGTGCTGCACATCCCGACCGTGCCGCTCGCCCTGCTGGTCGGCTACACGGCCTCCACCGGCCCCGCCTTCGCCGACCTCGGCTACGACTTCAAGGCGGGCTGGCTGCTGCGGCGGGACGCCGCACCCTGGCGGCCCTTCGAGATCGAGGGGCGGCGCCAGCAGTACCTCGCCCAGCTCGTCGGCTTCGGGGTCGCGCTGGTGGTCGTCGCCGTCGCCTGGAAGACCTTCTTCTCCGACGGCAAGGTGCCGCCGGTCGCCGAGGTCTACGTCACCACCATCAAGACCGGCCTCGAGCCCGGCACCATGACCACCATGCTGCTGTGGGCGATCCCCGGCGCGCTGGTCCAGCTCATCGGCGGGCCCTCCCGGCAGATGGGCGTCCTGCTGGCCACCGGCCTTCTGGTGGCCACGCCCCAAGCCGGATGGATGGTCCTCGGCGCCCTGGTGATCCGCCAGCTCTACACCGTGTGGCGGCGGCGCGGGATCGCCGATCCGCGGGCGCGCAAGGAGTCCGACGAGCAGGCCGAGAACGACCTGTCGCTGGTCGGCGCGGGGCTCGTGGCCGGAAGCTCCCTCAATGACGTCGGCCAGCTCACCAAGGCGCTGTGACGAAGGCCCGGTGAACGGTCCTTTGAACAGTTCTGTGAGGTAAGGACATGCACGCTGTGGACACCACGGACACCGTGGACCGCGACCACCCCGCGGGCGGCCCGGCCCTGGGCCTCGTCACCATCGGCCAGGCCCCGCGCGCCGACCTCCGCCCGGACGCCGAACCGCTGCTGCCCGGGGTGCGCCTGGTCGAGCACGGCGCGCTCGACGCCGACCGGTTCGACGGTGACGCCGAGGCCGCGACCCGCCAACTGCTGGCCCCCGAGCACGGCGAGGCACCGCTGGTCTCCCGGCTGCGCGACGGCCGTTCGGTGCTGCTCGGGCACGGGGCGATCGTCCCGCGCATCGCGGACGCGGTCGCCCGCGCGGAGCGGGACGGCGCCGCCGCGACGCTGCTGCTGTGCACCGGCCGCTTCCCGGCGGTACGGGCCCGACGGCCCCTGCTGTTCGCCGAACCGCTGGTGCAGCAGGCCGTCGCCGCGGCCGTGGGCACCGACCCCGTGGGCATCGTCTGCCCGCATCCGGACCAGGCGGAGGACGTCTCCCGGCGCTGGGCGGAGCTGCTGCCCGGCCGGGTCGAGGCCGCGGCCGCCGATCCGTACGGCCCCGCCGAGCGCGTCCTGGACGACGTGGCCGCCGCCGCGCGCGGCCTCGCCGAGCGCGGCAGCTCCTGGCTCGTCCTGGACTGCATCGGCTACACCGAGCGGATGCGCACCGCCGCCCTGCGGGCCGCGGGCCGCCCCGTCCTGCTGGCGCGCGCCATCGCCGTCCGGATGGCGGCGGAGGTGGTGGCGGCCTCGGCGTGAGGGATGCGCGGCGCCTGCCGCGTTCCCCCAATCGCACCCTCGGCGTCAGGGATGCGCGGCGCCTGCCGCGTACTCCTCTCGCGCCCTCGGCGTGACCGGTGCGCGGCGCCTCCGCGCACCCTCCGCCCGGCCCCTTCGTTCGACCCGATGTGCCTCGCCCACCGGAGGTCCACCATGTCCGTGCCCCCGTCCGAAGCCCCGGTCCGGCCCATCGGGGTGATCCGCGTCCTCACCGGCGAGGACCCCGCCGCCGTCGCTACCCACGGCACGGCCATCGAGGAGCGCTACGGTCTGCCGACCGTCTCGCGGTGCATCCCCGAGCAGCCTTACGGCATCCATGACGACGACTCCGAGACCCGCGCCGAACCCAAGATCGTGGCGCTCGCCCAGGAGTTGGCCGATGCGGGGGCGCAGGCGCTGATCATCAGCTGCGCCGCCGATCCGGCGCTCCAGGAGACGCGTCGGGCCGTCCGCGTCCCCGTCATCGGCGCGGGGTCGGCGGCCGCCGCCGTGGCCCTGGGCCTCGGCCGCCGGGTCGGGGTGCTGGGCATCCGGGACGAGGCACCGCCCGCCGTACGCGCCCTGCTCGGCGACCGCTTCACCGCTTCCGCCCGCCCCCACGGCGTCCACCGCACCACCGACCTGCTCGCCCCGGAGGGGCCCGCGGCGGTGCTGGAGGCCGCGGCCGGGCTCGTCGCGTCGGGCGCGGACACGCTGCTCCTCGCCTGTACGGGCCTGAACACCATCGGCATCCGGCCCTTGCTGGAGCGGCGGCTGGGCGTCCCGGTCGTGGACCCGGTGCTCGCCGCCGGGCTGCTGGCCTCGTACGCGTACGGGGCCTGAGCAGCCGTCCACGGATTGCCGGGAGCCGTCAACGGATTGCCGGTCCGCACCCGGCCCCGCCTCACACCAAGCTGTCCCGCCACGCCTGGTGCAGCGCCGCGAACCGGCCCTCGCCCGCGATCAGCCGGTCCGGCGGGCCGTCCTCGACGATCCGGCCGTCGGCCATGACCAGCACCCGGTCGGCCGTCTCGACGGTCGACAGCCGGTGGGCGATGACGACCGCCGTACGGCCGCGCAGCACCGTGTCCATGGCGCGCTGCACCGCCCGCTCGCCCGGGATGTCGAGGGAGGAGGTGGCCTCGTCGAGGATGAGGACGGACGGATCGGCGAGCAGCGCGCGGGCGAACGCCACCAGTTGGCGCTGACCGGCGGAGATCCGGCCGCCGCGCTTGCGCACATCCGTGTCGTAGCCGTCGGGCAGGGCGGCGATGAAGTCGTGTGCGCCGATCGCCTTGGCCGCCTGCTCGATCTCGGCGCGGGTGGCGTCGGGGCGGCCGATGGTGATGTTGTCGGCGATCGTGCCGGAGAACAGGAACGCCTCCTGCGTCACCATGACCACTCCGCGCCGCAGTTCGGGCATGGCCAGATCGCGCAGATCCACCCCGTCGAGCAGCACCCGGCCGTCGCTGGGGTCGTAGAAGCGGGCCAGCAGCTTGGCCAGGGTGGACTTGCCCGCGCCGGTGGCCCCCACCACCGCGACCGTCTGCCCGGCGGGCAGCGTGAGGTCGAAGCGGGGCAGCACCTCGCCGCCGGTGCGATAGGCGAAGCGCACCCCGTCGAAGACCACCTCCCGGCCGGGGGCCTTCGTCGGGCGCGGCGGCAGCGGCTTGGGGTCGGCGGGCTCGGGGACGGAGGGGCGCTGGGCCAGCAGGCCCGCGATCTTCTCCAGCGAGGCGGCCGCCGACTGGTAGGAGTTGAGGAACATCCCCAGCCGGTCGATCGGGTCGTACAGCCTGCGCAGATACAGCGCGGCCGCGGCGAGCACCCCGAGCGCGAGCGAACCGGAGGCCACCCGGTAGGCGCCCCAGAGCACGATGGCGGCCACCGCCGCGTTGGCCACCAGCCGGGAGCTCACCACATAGCGGGCCATCTCCAGGATCGCGTCCCCGTTGGCGCGCTCATGGCGGTGGTTCTGCTCGCCGAAGCGCGCGTCATTGGCGCGCTCGCGGCGGAACGCCTGCACGGGACGGATGCCGTTCATGGTCTCGGTGAACGTCACGATCACCGCCGCGATGGCCGTCGACCGCTTGCGGTACACCCGCATGGAGCGGCGCCGGAAGGAGCGGATCAGCAGATACAGCGGCCAGAACGAGAGCACGGCCGCCCCGCCGAGCCCCCAGTCGAGATACAGCAGCGTGAGGGAGATGTAGACCACCGACAGCGCGACTCCGAGCAGCTCCTCCAGGCCCTCGATGAGCAGCTCGCGCAGCGATTCGACGTCCGTCGTGGCGCGGGAGATCAGCCGGCCGGAGGTGTAGCGCTCGTGGAAGTCCACGCTCAGCGCCTGGGCATGACGGAAGATCCGGCCGCGCAGATCCAGCAGCACGTCCTGGCTGATCCGGGCGGAGGCGCGGATGAACGCGTACTGCAGTGCCCCGGAGGCGAGCGCACAGCCCAGATAGCCCGCGCCGACGGCGATCAGCGGGCCGTGGCCGCCGTCGCGGAGGGCGGGCACGGCGCGGTCGATGGCGTACGCCACGAGCAGCGGACCCGCCTGGACGGCGGCCTGCTGGAGCAGCAGCAGGACGGTCGCCAGCCACACCCGCCGCCGGCGCGGGGAGAGCAGCGAACGCAGCAGGGCCAGCGACGCGCCCTTGGGCACGGGCAGGACATCGCGGTCGAACGGGTCGTCGGACGACGCCGCCCGGCCCCCGTCCCCGTCCTTGTCGTCCCAGCCGTCCGTGCTCTCCCGCTCCTCCTCGACCGTGGTCATGGGCTTCTCTCCCCCTCCTCGGCTTCCTGCCCGGACATCAGCGAGCGGTACTCCGCGCTCTCCCGCAGCAGCCGCTGATGGGTGCCGACGGCGGTGATCCGGCCCCCCGACAGCAGCGCGACCCGGTCGGCGAGCAGCACGGTGGACGGCCGGTGGGCGACGACCAGCGCGGTCGTGGCCGCCAGCACCTGCCGCAGCGCCGCCTCCACCAGCGCCTCGGTGTGCACGTCGAGGGCGGACAGCGGATCGTCGAGCACCAGGAACCGTGGGCTGCCCACGACGGCCCGCGCCAGCGCGAGCCGCTGCCGCTGACCGCCGGACAGGCTGAGCCCCTGCTCGCCGACCTCGGTGTCGGTGCCCTCCGGCAGGGCGTGCACGAAGTCGGCCTGCGCCACCTTCAGGGCCCGCAGCAGCTCCTCCCGGCCCGCGTCGGCGGCGCCCATGAGGACGTTCTCCCCGACGGTGGCGGAGAACAGCGTGGGCTCCTCGAACGCGACGGCCACCAGGGAGCGCAGCTCCTCCCGGGTCAGAGCGGTGATGTCCCGGCCGTCGAGGGTGATCCGCCCGCGCGTGATCTCCTGCAGCCGGGGGACGAGAGCGGTAAGGGTGGTCTTCCCGGAGCCGGTCGCCCCGACCAGCGCCATGGTCTCGCCGGGCCGGATGTGGAGATCGACCCCGCGCAGCACGGGCGGCTCTTCCGGTGGCGCGTCCGCGTAGGCGAATTCCACCCCCTCGAACCGGAGCCCGCCCTCGCCCTCTTGCTCCTGGCCGCCCTCGCCGCGCTCCCGCGCGGGCGCGGCCCGAAGCCGGTCGGCGGCCGTGGCCGGTTCCGCGTCCATGACGTCGAAATAGCGGTCGGTGGCCGTGGCCGCGTCCTGGCTCATCGCGAGGAGGAAGCCCAGGGACTCCACCGGCCAGCGCAGCGTCAGGGCGGTGGAGAGGAAGGCGACCAGCGTGCCCGCCGACAGGTCCCCGTCGGCCACCCGCACCGTGCCGAGCACCAGCGCCGCGCCGATCGCCAGCTCCGGCAGGGTCATGATCAGCGCCCAGAGCGTGGCCAGCAGCCGCGCCTTGTGCAGCTCGGTGGAGCGGACCTGCTCGGACAGGGCGCGGAAGGCGCGGGCCTGGCTGCGGTGGCGGCCGAAGCCCTTGACGATCCGGACGCCCAGCACGCCCTCCTCCACGACCGTCGTCAGGTCGCCGGTCTGGTCCTGCACGGTGCGGGCCACCGTCGAGTACCGCGTCTCGAACAGCGAGCACAGGATCACCAGCGGCACCGCCGGGATCACCAGGACCAGGCCCAGCGTCCACTCCTGGGACAGCAGAATGGCGAACCCGGCCAGGATGGTGACCCCGTTGACCACCAGGAAGGTGAGCGGGAAGGCCAGGAACATCCGCAGCAGCATCAGATCGGTCGTGGCCCGCGACAGGAGCTGGCCCGAGGCCCAGCGGTCGTGGAAGGAGACCGGCAGCCGCTGCAGATGGCGGTAGAGATCGGCGCGCATCGCGGCCTCGACGGACGCCAGCGGCCGCCCCACCAGCCAGCGCCGCAGCCCGAACAGCCCCGCCTCGGCCGTACCGAGGGCGAGCAGCAGCGCACCGCCCAGCCAGACCCCGCCCGGGTCCCGGTGGGCCACCGGCCCGTCCACCATCCACTTGAGCACCAGCGGGATGACCAGCCCCAGACAGGAGGCGACGACCGCCACCCCGGCCGCGCCGAACAGCCGCACCCGCACCGGGCGCACATATGGCCACAGCCGCAGCAGCGAACGCGTGGCGGAGCGGTGCCGCGGGGCGGCACCGCCTTCCTGGGCGCGGGGTTCACTCGTCACAGCCATCAGTGGGGAGACTACGGTCCGCCACTGACAGTGCTCACTCGGTTTTTTGGCGTAGGTCCACGGAGGTGAGGGCGCGCAGCAGCAGGACCGAGCGTTCCGGAAGCTCGATGGGCGCGCCCGCCGCGAGGAGTGTGCCCGGGGGCGCGTCCTGCTCCTCGCGGGCGGTGTCCAGCAGGAGCTCGTACCCCCGGGCCCAGGGCCGCCCGGGCAGGGTGAAGGTGACCGGCCGCGGGCCCGCGTGCAGCAGCGCCAGGAAGCTGTCGTCGGTGACCGGGGCGCCGCGCGGATCGCGCTGGGGCAGCTCGCGGCCCGACAGATAGGCCCCGAGGGCGGTCGTGGGCGCGTACCAGTCGGATTCGGTCATCTCGGTGCCGTGCGGGGTGAACCACGCCAGGTCGCGCAGCCCCTCCGGGGGCCGGGCCAGACCGGAGAAGAAGGCCGGGCGGCGCAGCACCGGATGGGCCCGGCGCAGCCGTATCAGCCGGGCGGTGAGCTCGGTGAGGGCGCGCCAGCCGGGGTCCTCCAGCAGCGACCAGTCCAGCCAGCCGGTCTCGTTGTCCTGGCAGTACGCGTTGTTGTTGCCGCCCTGGGTGCGGCCCAGCTCATCGCCCGCTACCAGCATCGGCACCCCGGTGGACAGCAGCAGGGTGGCCAGCAGATTGCGCAACTGGCGGCGGCGCAGCGCGCGGATGCCGGGATCGCCGGTCTCGCCCTCGGCGCCGCAGTTCCAGGCGCGGTTGTCGGGGGAGCCGTCGCGATTGCCCTCCCCGTTGGCCTCGTTGTGCTTGCGCTCGTACGAGACGAGATCGCGCAGGGTGAAGCCGTCGTGCGCGGTGATGAAGTTGACCGAGGCGTACGGGCGGCGGCCGCCGCGTTCGTACAGATCGCTGGAGCCGGAGAGCCGGTAGCCCAGATCGCGGGCGTCGGGCAGCGCCCCGCGCCAGAAGTCCCTTACCGCGTCGCGGTAGCGGTCGTTCCACTCCGCCCACAGCGGAGGGAAGGCGCCCACCTGATAGCCGCCGGAGCCCACGTCCCACGGCTCCGCGATCAGCTTGACCCGGCGCAGCACCGGATCCTGCGCGACCACGGCCAGGAAGGGGGAGAGCATGTCCACGCCGTGCGCGGCGCGGGCGAGCGCGCTGGCCAGGTCGAAGCGGAAGCCGTCCACGCCCATCTCGGTGACCCAGTAGCGCAGCGAGTCGGTGACCAGCCGCAGCACCTGGGGCTGGAGGACGTTCAGGGTGTTGCCGCAGCCGGTGAAGTCGGCGTAGCGGCGCGGGTCCTGCTGCAGCCGGTAGTAGCCGCGGTTGTCCACACCGCGCAGTGAGAGGGTGGGGCCCAGCTCATTGGCCTCGGCTGTGTGGTTGTAGACGACGTCGAGGATCACCTCGATCCCGGCGGCGTGCAGGGCCCGGACCATCCGCCGGAACTCCCCGACCTGCTGGCCCCGGGTGCCGCCGGCCGCGTATCCGGCGTGCGGCGCGAAGTAGCCGATGGAGTTGTAGCCCCAGTAGTCGCGCAATCCCCGGCGCAGCAGATGGTCCTCATGGGCGAACTGATGCACCGGCAGCAGCTCCACCGCCGTCACCCCGAGCCGGGTCAGATGCTCGATCGCCGCCGGATGCGCCAGTCCCGCGTAGGTGCCGCGCAGCTCGGGAGGCACCCCGGGGTGGCGCATGGTGAAGCCCCGCACATGGAGCTCGTAGATCACCGACTCGGCCCAGGGCGTCTTGGGCCGCCGGTCCTCGGTCCACTCGTCGGGCGCGCCGTCCGCCGTGTGGTCGCCGACGACCACGCCCTTGGGGACGTACGGGGCGGAGTCGCGGTCGTCCCGTACGGTGTCCGCCACATGCTGCTGCGGCCAGTCCCGCACATGCCCGTAGACCTCCGCGGGCAGCGCGAAGTCCCCGTCCACGGCGCGGGCGTAGGGATCCAGCAGCAGCTTCGCCGGATTCCAGCGGGCGCCGGTCCAGGGGTCCCAGCGGCCGTGCACGCGGTAGCCGTAGCGGCGGCCGGGCAGCACTCCGGGGACGAAGCCGTGCCAGACCTCATGGGTGAGCTCGGTGAGCGGACAGCGGAGCTCATGGCCGTCGTCGTCGAACAGACACAGTTCGACGGCCTCGGCACCGCCCGCCCACAGCGCGAAGTTGGTCCCCCACGCCCCGTCCGGCCCCCGGCAGGGGCGGGCGCCGAGCGGCTCCGGGCTGCCCGGCAGGACGGCGGGGCCCGTCGCGGGGGCGGTGGACCGGTCGCGGCGCGACGCGACGGCCGGGGGACGGTGGCCGACGGGGTGCCCCACCGCCGTCGCCGAGGGGTGCGCGGGGGTGCCGTCCCGCGTCTCCCGCTGGGCTGCACGCGTCTCCTGCTCGGCTGCGCTGGACACATCGGCCTCCGCGGCTCGCGGCCAACCGCCTCCGCCCCGTGGGAGGGAGGCGGGCAGCACCTCATGGCGGGCGGCGGGCCCGCGGTGTCCCGTACCGCACGGCCCGGCCCGCGCCCTCCCACCTGTTCTGCCCGCAATCCCGCCGACTCGCACGTTTTCCGGTACGGCCACCGGCCGATCACCTCAGGACCCCTCCGGCCCGGGACTGAAACGTGACCCTCGTGGGGAGTCCACTGTCGGCGGCGTGTGATTACCTATCGCCAGGCGCGCCTGCGCGTGATCAGGGGTTGCCGCGGGGCGCGGCCCTGGGGAGGGGAGAGCTGTTGTGACGGTGCGGCGGATACCGGGGGCGGTGCGGGGCGGCCGTAAGGGGCTTCTCGCGCTGCTGCTCGGGGTGTTGCTGATGGCGGTGGCCGCGTGCGGCGGCGGCTCCGACGGCGGTGAGAAGGGCAAGGACGGCAAGGGCGACCGGCCCAGGACCTCCCGGGCCGTGGTGACCATCGCGCCGAAGGACGGCGCCAAGGGTGTGGACACCAGCGGCGCGCTGAAGGTCACCTCGGCGAAGGGCACCCTGTCCTCGGTCAAGGTCAAGGACGCGAAGGGCACCGCGGTCGAGGGGAAGATCGCCGAGAACGGGACGAGCTGGCGGCCCGACGCCCATCTCCGCTCGGACACCACCTACACCGTGGACGCGGTCGCCAAGGACGCGCACGGCCTGACCACGACCAAGCACGCCACGTTCACCACCCTCCGGCCCAAGAACACCTTCCTGGGTATCTACACCCCGGAGGACGGCTCCACGGTCGGCGTCGGCATGCCGGTCTCGCTCCACTTCACCCGCGGCATCACCCACCCGGCGGACGTGGAGAAGGGGATAAAGGTCAGCGCCTCGCCGTCGGTGCCGATCGAGGGCCACTGGTTCGGCAACGACCGGCTGGACTTCCGGCCCGAGGAGTACTGGAAGCCCGGCACCAAGGTGACGCTCCGCATGGACCTCGACGGGATCGAGGGCAGGCCGGGGGTGTACGGCGAGCAGCGGAAGTCCGTGACGTTCACCATCGGCCGCAGCCAGATCTCCGTCGTCGACGCCAAGTCCAAGAAGATGACGGTCAAGCGGGACGGCAAGACCATCAAGACCATCCCCATCACCTCCGGCGCGCCCGGCCACGAGACCTACAACGGCAAGATGGTGATCAGCGAGAAGCATCCGGTGACCCGGATGGACGGCGCCACGGTCGGCTTCGACGGGGAGTACGACATCAAGGACGTGCCGCATGCGATGCGCCTGTCGACCTCCGGCACCTTCATCCACGGCAACTACTGGGCGGGGCGGGCCACGTTCGGTTCGTCCAATGTCAGCCACGGCTGTGTGGGCCTGTTCGACCAGCGCGGGGGAGGGGACTCTTCCACCCCGGCGTCCTGGTTCTTCCGGAAGTCGATCATCGGCGATGTGGTCATCGTGAAGAACTCCGACGACGCGACCATCCAGCCGGACAACGGGCTCAACGGCTGGAACATGTCCTGGGAGAAGTGGAAGGCATGACCTCGGCCGGTGTCCGGGCGCCCCGTCGGGGGCGTCCCGGCGCCGTCCCGGCATCCGCCGGCGTCCCTCCCCGGCACCCGCCCCCGGCCCTCCGCTCCCGTGTTAGCGGGCGCTAACCTGCGCTCATGACTGTGAACCTCGAGGTTGCCGACGGCGTTGCCACCTTCCGCCTTGACCGCCCCCCGATGAACGCGCTCGACATCGCCACCCAGGACCGGCTGCGGGAGCTCGCGGCCGAGGTGACCCGCCGCGACGACGTGCGCGCCGTGGTCATCTGGGGCGGTGAGAAGGTGTTCGCGGCCGGCGCGGACATCAAGGAGATGCGGGAGATGGACCACGCCGCGATGGTGACCCGCTCCGGTGACCTGCAGGAGTCCTTCACCGCCGTGGCCCGGATCCCCAAGCCCGTGGTCGCCGCCGTCACCGGCTACGCCCTCGGCGGCGGCTGCGAGCTGGCGCTGTGCGCCGACTTCCGGATCGCCGCGGAGAACGCCAAGCTCGGCCAGCCCGAGATCCTGCTCGGCCTGATCCCGGGCGCGGGCGGCACCCAGCGGCTGGCCCGGCTGGTCGGCCCGGCCAAGGCCAAGGACCTCATCTTCACGGGCCGTCAGGTCAAGGCCGACGAGGCGCTCGCCATCGGCCTGGTGGACCGGGTCGTACCGGCCGAGGAGGTCTATGAGCAGGCCCACGCCTGGGCGGCGAAGCTGGCCAAGGGTCCGGCGATCGCGCTGCGCGCGGCCAAGGAGTCCGTGGACCGGGGGCTGGAGACGGACCTCGACAGCGGTCTCGCCATCGAACGGAACTGGTTCGCCGGGCTGTTCGCCACGGAGGACCGGGAGATCGGGATGCGCAGCTTTGTCGAGGACGGGCCGGGCAAGGCCACGTTCCGCTGACACCCGACCGGTTCCGATCGCCTCGGCCGCGGCTTGTGAGGCCACTCCGGCCGAGGTGGCGGAGCCGCGTATGCCCCGTGCGAGCGAATTTTCTTCGCCAACGGTCGGCCCTCGCCCGACCCGGTCCGGTACGCTGGGTGATCACGCGTACGCGCGGTGACATCGCTGGTCAGATGGGGTGGCGCGGTTTCCCCAACTGCCCTTGGCATATGTCGGATCGGATTTATGGAGCCTGGGGCTCCGGCGTTCGGAATCCCATGGTTCCGCCCCGGATGGCCTTTTGGGCGGCCATGATGGGGGGCATGGCGGGCTTGGAGGGAATGGAGCAGCCGCAGCAGCGCACTGGTACGGCTGCGGTGCGGGGGGTGCCGTCCGTCGAGGACGACCTGGCCCTCAGAGCGCTTGACCTCTTCGGGAACCCCGCGGCCGAGGAGGTGCGGCTGCCCTCCCGCCCCGAGTCCGCGGGGACCGCCCGCCGGATGGCCGAATTCGTGGTGGCGCGGGACTGGGGGCTGGGCCTTCAGCTCGCCGAGCACACGGTGCTGCTGGTCTCCGAGCTCGTCGGCAACGCCGTACGGCACACCGGCGCCCGCACCTTCGGGCTGCGGATGCTGCGGCGGCGCGGCTGGATCCGGGTCGAGGTCCGCGACCCCTCCCGGGGGCTGCCGTGTCTGATGCCGGTGGGGGAACTCGACACCAGCGGACGCGGGCTGATGCTGGTCGACCAGCTCTCCCAGCGGTGGGGGGTCGATCTGCTGCCGTGCGGCAAGACGACCTGGTTCGAAATGCGCGTGGCCGAAAACTGACCGGACGTACGCCGGTACGGGCCTCGTGCGGAGCGTGAAAGAGCATGAAAGAGCGTGAAAGGGGCCTCCGTGTCGTCGCGCGCCGACGGCACGGAGGCCCCTTCCGTCCCCGGCCATGGCGCGAAAGGGGTGTTCGCCATGGCATTCGGGGGAAGCGACCTCGCTCGGGTCAATGGGGGTCGCGGCCCCGACTATCGCAGAGACGGTGGATCGGTTCCAAGCCAATCCACGGTGAGGTGTAACACTTGCCTTGTTAATGGCGGGTAGAGCGGCAAATTTCCTTCGTTGTCGACCTGCTTCTTTCGAAACTCCAGTGGTCCAGACCGTGACACGAAATCTTTCTTTGC
Source organism: Streptomyces yongxingensis (assembly GCF_055597465.1). Taxonomy (NCBI): domain Bacteria; kingdom Bacillati; phylum Actinomycetota; class Actinomycetes; order Kitasatosporales; family Streptomycetaceae; genus Streptomyces; species Streptomyces yongxingensis. The sequence goes on along the minus strand of NZ_CM145717.1, from coordinate 3,933,644 downwards.
CCGGCGGTTCTTGGCATGGCCCTGCCGAGGACTCACCATGGAACCGCGCTACGCGCGTCACACCCCACGCCTCACACCCCCACGCGTCACCCCCTTTGTCCCCGCTACGACATTCGGGAGACCCCCCATGGAAGCGCACGGCCGCACCCCCACCCGGCGCACCCTGCTCCGCTCGGGCGCCTATCTCGCCACCGCCACCACCGGACTCGCCGCCACCGCCGCGACGGCCACCACCGCCCACGCCGACGGCAGACGCCGCCGCGCGGCCGCCTATCCCCCCACCCACTGGATCCCCGCCTCCACCTCCAACTACCGCGTCTCCAGCCGCCCGACCTCGTATCCGATCGACTTCGTCGTCATCCATGTGACGCAGGAGACCTTCCCGGACGCGATGAAGATCTTCCAGGACCCGGCCAAGCAGGTGTCCACGCACTACATGGTCGCCTCGGCCGACGGTTACATCGGGCAGTTCGTCCGGGAGAAGGACGTCGCCTGGCACGCGGGCAACAAGGACTACAACAACCGCAGCATCGGCATCGAGCACGAGGGCTGGGTGGACGACCCCAAGTGGTTCACGGACGAGATGTACGCCTCGTCCGCCGCCCTGACCGCGGCCGTCTGCGACCGCTACGGCATCCCCAAGAACCGCGACCACATCATCGGCCATGTGGAGGTCCCCGGTACCGACCACACCGACCCCGGCCCGCTGTGGGACTGGGACCGCTATATGAGGCTGGTCAACGGAGGGAGCCGGGTACACCGCGGAGTCTGAGGCCGCGCACCGCGGCGTGCGCGGCGTACGCCACGTACGCGACGTACGCCGCGAACCGAATGCCGAGCGCGCCGTGACACGGCCGGGGCGAACCGGCCACCCCCGACCGCTAATCTGTGCGGGTCAGGAAACGCACGGAAGGGGCGGAACAGGTGGCGGACATCGAGGCGGCGCGCAAGGCGTTCGAGCGGTATGACCTCAACGGTGACGGCCAGATCACCGCGGCCGAGTACAAGAGCGTGATGGCGCAGCTGGGGGACCCGTATGTCACGGAGCCCGTCGCCCAGGCCGTCATCAACGCCCACGACTCCAACGGTGACGGGCTGCTCACCTTCGACGAGTTCTGGGCGGCCCAGAACAAGAGCGGCGAGAAGACCGCCTGAGACGGGCCGGAAGCGGACCCGCTGAGCAGGCCGAAGACCGGCTGAGCAGGCCGAAGACCGGCGACACGGGCCGTACGGACGGCGGTGCGGCCGGCGCGTCAGCGCCAGCCGCGCCGCTGTGCGCCGGCCCGCCGTCTGCGGTCGTTGCACAGCAGACACCGGCCGTAGCCGGGCGGCAGCGGGTCGTCCGGATCCCCGTACAGCGGATCGACGGCCCCGCGCGGATGCTCCGGGCAGCCCGTGGAACCGTGCTCGGCGGTCAGCGATCCCGCCGCGGCGAGCGCCCGGCGCAGGGCATCGGTGAGCAGCTCGGTCTCCGGCCCGGAGGGTGCGGCGTCCAGCGAGAAGGCGATGTCCGACGCGGTGGTGAGCGCGCTGCGGAGTTCGCGCAGGTCTGCGTAACTCATACCGGGCAGCGTAGGCGCCCCCACCGACAACGCCCCGAGGGGCCCGGGGCCGGGGCCCGGTCAGGCCCCGTTCTCCACGTCCTCCACGTTCTCCGCCGTGTGGACGTCCGCCACGTCCTCCGTCTCCTCATCCGCGGTGAGCGCCGCCCGGCTGGGGTCGGCCCATGCCTGGAGCGCGGACTTGCTGGAGAAGTTCGCCACGTCCTTGTCCAGCGGGCGATCGGTGTACTGGTGGATCCGCCACTTCGCCTTGATGCGCGGCTTGCCCGCCGTCACGTAGTCCGCTATCCACAGGCCGTCCCCGGCGTACGACGTGGTGTCGTGGTTGAGCCAGAAGTTCCGGTTGCAGTAGAGCATCACCCGGTGCGTGGGCCGGAGCTTCTTGACCTCGCGGATGAACCGGTCCTTCTCGGCGTTGCTGGCGCGGGTGCCGGAACCGGTGGTCTCCCAGTCCACGGCGAGCAGATCGTGCTTCTGGGACGCGCACTTCTCGACGAAGTAGCGCGCCTGTGCCGCGATGTTGCCCGGCCACAGGAAGTGGTAGAAACCGACGACGCATCCCGCCTTGCGCGCCCGGGACGCCTGTGCGGCCTGTTTCGGGTTGATGTACGACCGGCCTTCGGTGGCCTTGATGAAGACGAAGGCCAGTCCGTCCGCGTCGAACGTGGACTGGTGCGAACTCACGTCGATGCCGTGCAGCATGGCGCCTACCTCGGGTCAAGAACGGGTGAATACACGGGTGTTATTCCCCCTCTCGTAGGCAGGACCCTACTGGGACGGGATCTCGATCCGCAGCCGTTCGGTGCCACACAAGGAGAGACGGGCAGGAGGAGAAGCGGACCCGAGGGTTTGGCCATCCCCCGGGCCCTGTGATGCCGCCCAACTGCGCACGCCCGCCCGGATGGGTACGGGTCAGTCTGATGTCGTCGTGTTCTTCCGTTGAACTACCGCTCCACGAAGCGGGGCGGGCCGGATTCGAACCGGCATCCGACGACCAAGCCCGTGCCCGGTCGGTGAGGCGATCGGCGGCGAATGCTGAGGCTGGAGCGAGAATCTGAGATTGAACGCGTGCCACGGGCGCACGGTCCGCTCGAAGACCGGGGGCTGAACCCGGCTACCTCCTGGGACGGACCGTCCCCTCTCGTGACCAAGTGCTCGAAGGAGGTGGTCAAAACCTCCCAACGCAACCGCGTGCATCACGACGAGCTTCAGTATCAGCTTGCGCTCCTCGCGCACCCCGCACCGCCGCTTGACCCGGCGGCCGGGGAGTCCATGACGCTACCCGAACAGGTAGCCGAAGACCACCTCACCCACGCGCTGATCGGTGACGTCGACGCCGTTGGCCTCCTCGCGGGCGTACTTGACCGCCTGCTGGAGCTTCTCCACCCGGTCGAGCACCTCATTGACGCGCCGCGCCGGGAGGGCGCCGGAGAACTTCACGGTCGTCCAGTAGCCGACCGGGATGTCCTCGTAGTACACCTCGACCTGCGCCGGGTGCTTCTCCGTGGCCTCCGCCTTCACGTGGTTCCTGGGCACCTTCTTGGTGCGGACGGTCCGCACGGCCTCGGTCTTCCAGCAGTCCGTCGACGGGTCGAGCGACCACGACTCGGCGGCGTCCAGGGTCGGCAGCCTGCGGATGAAGGTGGCGAGATCCGTCAGCTGCTTCTCCAGGAACAGCAGATACGAGACCGGCACATCACGCAGCAGCGTGCGCCCGTCGACCTCGATGTCCGCGCGGGCCTCGCAGTTGGTCCAGTCCTTCGTGGCGGTCACATCGAACAGCCGGGTCAGCGTCGTCGCGGTCTCCCGGAGGACGTCCTCCGCCTTCACCTGCACCCGCGTCGACTCGGGCGGCAACTGCTCGCCCTCCTCGTCCTTCGGCTGGTACGTCCGGGAAATCCCCGCCAGCAGCACCGGCTTGTCCAGCCGGCGCTGGGACGCCGTCAGGTCCGCTTGCGTCTTGGACTTGACGCCCTTCTCCACTGCGATGATCTGATTGAGTTTCGCCACGTGAGGGACGCTAGCAGGGCGGAACGCCCGCCCTCGAACGATATTCGAGGCGGCCTTAAGGGGCGCTGAGGCGGCCTTAAAGGGCGCCTCCGTCCTCGCGGCGGGCGGATGGTCCGTGCGTACCAGGCCGACGAGGCCACCGCAGGCCCGGCCGCGAGACCGGTCACGGCGATGAGGAAGACGACGATCAGCCAGGTCAGAAGGGTGAAGACGGGGCCGAGCGGGCCGAAGTCGGCGAGGCTGCGGGCCATGGCCACGGGCATGAGCAGCCGGGAGAGGTAACCCAGCAGGACGGTTCCCACGCCGGCGAGCACGGCGCCCGGCAGCAGGTGCGTCCAGGTGACGCGGCCGCTCAGCAGGAGGTGCTGGGTCCACCACCACAGCAGAACGGCCGACAGCAGGGACAGCGCGAGTCCGGAGACGACGCCCGTGCCGAACCCCTTGCGCACCGGCGCCTGGATGAGGAGCACCGCGAGCCAGACGAGCAGCCACAGCAGCCAGCGCCACGCCGTGACGCGCACGGCCGCCCTGGGCAGCCCCCAGCACCGTTCGCAGATCGCCTGGAGCGCCCTGCTGAACGCCGTCGCGGACACCAGGGCGACCAGCAGTCCGACCGCCCCCGAGGTGTTCTTGGCCGTTCCCCGGGTGGTGAACGTACGGCGTACCTCGTCGAGGACGTCACCGCGCACGCCCACCACCGAGCGCAGGGAGTCGGCCAGGAGGTTCTGCAGCGTGTCGGGGACGAAGGCCGCCACCGCCATCAGCAGGGGGAGGGCGGTGAGGAACGCCTGGGCCGCCAGCCGGGTGGCGGCTTCCAGCACGTTCACCGCCACCAGCCGCTCCAGGGACCGGGCGGCCGGGCCACCGCCGATCGCGGTCGTGATGGCCTCCCACAGCGTCCGCAGCGCCCTCATGGCCTGCCGCCCGGCCGTCAGGGACCGCCGGGACGGCCGTCGGCCGGGGGGCCGGGGGCGGCGGGGCCGCCCGCAGCGGGGCTGCCCGTCGCGGGACCGTTCGCCGCTGGGCCGGACGCCGCTGGGCCGGACGCCCCGGCGAGGACGCCGAGCAGCGCCAGGGCCCCCACGATGATGCCGAGGACGAGCCCGACGGACGCCGGGGTGGGGTGGTTCCACAGCAACAGGGCCAGTGCGCCGCCCGTGATCACCACGCCGGTGGTCCAGGCCCGATGGGTGTCCAGCCAGCGGCCGAAGCCCCCGGTGCGGGCCCCGACGCGGGCCAGGCCCCGGCCGATGGCGCCGGTGCCGCGCGCCGCGGCCGAGCGGACGACGCGGGCCCCGCGCCCGGGGCCGTACAGATACGCGGCGAGTGCGGTGACGATCGCGACGACGAGGAGGGTGCGGGTGCTTTCGCGCAGGAAGCGTACGAGCGTGTCGAAGATGAAGGCCGCCGGGCCCCGGGGCAGGGTCGTGGGCGGGACGGAGTCCAGGTAGCCGCCGCGCACCACGGCCAGACCGACCAGCAACGCGGCCATCATCACCGCCGTGCCGACCCCGGAGGCCAGCAGCGTGATCCGATGCGCGGGGGAGACCCACACGGCGAGTGCGGCGAGCACGATCGTCACGGCGGGCAGCCAGGTGCCGAGGATGTCGAGGAGACGCATCGCGCCTTGTGCCTCGTCCAGCTTGTCCGTCCGCACCAGCGTGAACTGCCGGTCGATGTGGGGAAACTTGGCGGCCTTCTCGTAGCCCGCCCGGACCAGGCGCTGTTTGACGTTGTCGACGAGGGTGCCGATGTCCAGGACGATCGCGTTCCCGCGGGCCTGGACCGCGCTGGTGCCCTCACCGGTGAGGACCTTGACGACGGCGGCGTGGGCGCTGCGGTTGGCCGCGTCCCACACCAACGGGAACTGTTCGCTGGTGATCGCCTTGTGGACCACGTGGTGCACGGCGTTGGTGAGGGCGCTCTCCAGCGGCCCGCCGAGCATCCGGGTGCCGTTCACGACGACGGTCGGGGCTCCGGTCTTGTCCAGGTTCCTGGCCAGGTGGGCGGTGATGGCGGGCACGTCGACCCGGTCGACCACGCGTCTGGTGAGCCGGTTGGTGACGGCGGACTGGACACCGGGGTTCCTGGCGATCGGGGCGACGGTCTGGACGTACCGGTGAGGGTCGGTGATCTCTTCGTGCAGCCAGGTGGCGACGACGGCGAGCGGGGAGAGCAGCACCGCCAGGACGAGCAGCACACACGCGCCCGCGTGGCGAAGCCGCCGGTGGTGTACGGCCGCCGCCCCGCGCAGCCGCTCGTACTCCCGTCGTTCGCTCCCGCTCAGCGGATGGGGCTCGGCGGGGCCGGAGGCGTCGGCGGACGGATCCATGGGTCCTCCCTCGCGCGGGACGGAGGGAAGCGCGCGCCGTCGGGGAGCGGCGGGCGGCGCATCTCCTCGATCCGCGGTCCGAGGTTCTGGAAACGCGGCGACGGGCCGTTTCGATTCACGGTCGGGAGCCGGGAGCCGACGTGGTGGCGAGCCCGGCGCGGGGTGCGGCGACCAGGGCTGACCACCGTCAGGACGGCGGCGGGGCGCGCACCGCACCGAGCATGGTTACGGCGCGTGCGGGTGTTGCGCGCCGCCCTCCCCGTCCGCCGGGAAACGGAGGGCCCCGGCGTCGGCCGTCCACTCGACGCCGCCTCGCTCCGGCCGGAGGAACGCGACGCGATCGCTGCTCATCCGGTGGTCGAAGCACAATTCGGCGACGCTGTGCACCGCCTGCAGCACGCCGGTACGGCCACTGGCCGGGTCGTACGCCACCTGGCCGGGGGCGGGCACTGGACGGGTGCCGGGCTGTGGCTGACCGAGCTGGTGGTTCATACGGCTCGTCCTTCGGGCTGGCGGGGGATGCGGACGGTGTGGGCGGGGTGGCGTCGGCGCAGTACCTCGTAGTCGGTGGCCTTGCTGTGGTCACCGGCTTGTTTGGCCTGTTCGCGCAGTGCCGCGTAGTGGCGGCAGGTGGGGCAGGTGTCGTTCAACGGTCACTCTCTGTGGGTGTGGATGCGGGTGTGGGTGTGGGTGTGGGCGGCTGTTGGCGCCGTGCGAGGTCTTCGGGGAGCGCCCCGCAGAAGAGGACGTACGGGGTCCCTCCCGCCGGTGGCTCGGCCGGGCACGCCGAACTCCAGCCACGTCGCCGCGCCACTTCCCGCATCTCGCGGGTGACCCGGTCCGCGACGCGATGTCGGGTGGATTCGGTGATGTGTTCGGAGGGAAACACCATGGGGGGTTCTTCCTGACCTGGATGTGTCTTGCGAGCTTTAATCACTCTGTGTACTCCCAGCGTTGCCCTGCGGGGCCGCGCGCAACAGGGACCGGGGCACACCAAGAGGCTTGGGGTGAGGGGAGAACCACAGGTGAGCGAGGTCAAGGAAGGCCAGGAACCATCCAGCGGGGCGGCGTTCCTCGGAGCCGAGGTACGGACCTGGCGGTTACGGGCGGAGCTGAGCCAGCGGGACTTGGGCTTGAAGGCCAACTACGGACAGCAATATGTGGCCAAGGTGGAGGCGGGCGAGCGCTTGGCCAGCCCCGAGTTCGCCGACGCGTGCGACCGGGTCTTCGGCACGCCGGGCACGTTCGCGCGCCTGCGGAGGCGGGCCAGCCAGCACGGCTATCCGGACTGGTTCGTGCCGTACGTGCAGCTGGAGCGGCAGGCGACGGGCATCTCGAACTATTCGGCGGCGCTGGTCATGGGCATGCTCCAGACGCCCGAGTACGCGCGGGAGGTCTTCCGGGCCGCGCATCCCCGGGCGAGCGTCAACGAAATCGACGCGAAGATCGAGCGACGGCTGCGGAGGCGTGAGGTGATGGGGAAGGACGCGCCTCCGCTGCTCTGGTGTGTCTTGAACGAGGCTTGCCTACGCACTGCGGTGGGCGGCCCAGAGGTCATGGCCGCACAGCTCGCTTACCTCCTGAAGGAGGCGGAGTCTCCGCACCTCACCCTTCAGGTACTACCGTTCGCGGTGGGGGCATCCCCAGCGGCAGAGAGTTTCACGGTCCTGACCTTCAACGAAGGGCCCAATGTCGCCTACGCGGACACGGCGATTGCAGGCCAGCTCATCGATTCACCGGAAGCGGTGGCAAACGCGACAGCTACCTACGACCGACTGCGGGCTGCGGCTCTGCATCCCGAACAGTCACTGTCCATGATCCGTAGCGCGATGGAGGAATACACCTGATGAGGATTGCCCTCGACCTGTCCCGTGCTGAGTGGGTCAAGTCCAGCTATAGCAACGGCAATGAAGGTGAGTGCGTGGAGTTCGCACCCGACATAGCCGCCACTGCCGGTGTCGTCCCCGTCCGCGACAGCAAGCACCCGGCAGGCCCCGCCCTCGTCTTCCCCGTGGAGGCGTGGACTTCGTTCACGAGCGCCGTGCGCAACGGAGAGTTCCCGACGCCCTGAGGCGCCGCACCGAGCGGCCTCGTCGTCCTCGCACCTACACGAGAGCAACGGGGCCGCGCCCCATGCCACCTTCCATGCGTTAAGGGCGGTCGTGTTGTCGGCGTGGGGCATGTCGAAGATCCAGCCTCTTAGGTCTACCCCACGAAGCCGTAAGGAAGTAGATCCACCACACCGGGTTGATGAAATTGAACCAGTTCTTTCTGCTCTTCAGGTGCTTTTCCCAGTAGGCATCCTGTTCTTCTACTGAGCCAGTGAGTTCGGCCGGGCAGTAGCCAAAAGTCGGAACAAGGTCCCGTACGGTGGGTGGCCGCCACAGGTGGAGAACGTAGACCATCCAAGCGCCATGCGATGCCGAAAGCCCGGAAGGTCTCACATCGACTCGTGCGCCGTGGCAGCAGACTTCTACCCCTCTTGACGCAAGGCCGTTTCGCATGGAGCGCAGTGCTTCGAACACGTTGTCGCCTGTGGCTGTGGCTTCAACGCCATGAGGTGATTCCAGGCGCAAGTGCCATGGACCGTCTCCCTCGACCGCCATCTTCCACCGCAGCTCCTGCCCTTCGCGCCGCGCATAGAGTGGAATTTCTTCGCTCATGCCGCGAGGCATCCGCGGTTCGAACGCCTTGGTTGCGCTCATTCAATGCCGCGCAGAGGGCCAAACTTGGATGGTGTGCGGGGCCCTCCTAGGTCTTCGTGCCATTCGCAGTGGGTGCCCTGGACGTAAAATTCTCCACCGTTTAGCAAGAAGATGTTCCCCTTATCCTGGAGGGCGGTACCCAGTTGTAGGAAGTCGCGAGCCTCCGGGATTTCCATTCTGTCGATGGACAGACTTTCGAAGCTGTTGCTGACATGCATCAAGTTGACATTGGAGAAGAGGATGTCGATGCGGGACTCCGTGCCTTCGACGTTGACGCTGCGCAGTAGGAGTTGAGAGTAACTGACCGTGTAATGCCAGAGCCGAAAATTGCGGTTCCACTCTGCTAGTCTCTCCATTTTAATTCCTTCCTCCGAGGAATGGTGGATGCTTGACGTCGGCAATCGTGCCTTTATGGTAAAACGTTATGGAATCCCATGGTCGATTCCCTCTTTTTACCGAGTCTCCAAGTATTGCCATCTCGCGTTCGGTCGTGTACCAGTTATCGCCCTTCCCTCGCATGTATGCGGCTTCGTAGAGTTCATTTACGTCGTCCGTTAGCTGTTCCTTCTTTCCGCGAAACCCGTCCATGACTACGTGTATGCGAACGTGTGGTTTTTCGTGTGCGACATCGCGAACAGATGCTAGGGCCCCGTCTCGGGTTTGGTCCAGGAAGTGTGTGTAATTTCTCGAATTGGCCCAATTCTCTAGATCTCCCTCCGTTCGAGTGCCGAGAGCAACGTTATTCGGGCATGGGGACAAGCCAAGGAGGTCGGTCCAGGTGTGGGGGTTGTGTACATAGGTCGCCGGGTTGGGGGCCGGGGATAGGCCCAGGGGGTCCGGGGTGAGATAGCGGGCGGTGTGGGGGTCGTAGTAGCGGTGATGGTTGTAGTGGAGGCCGGTTTCCGGGTCGAAGTACTGGCCGGGGAAGCGGAGCGGGGTGTACGCCGTGCTGTCGGCGGCCCAGGTCGTGGTGCCCCAGAGGGTGGAGCGGGTGTGCCAGGCGATGGTGCCTGATTCGTCGACGAGTTCGGTGGGGGTGCCGACCAGGTCGGTGACGATCGCGAAGAAGCGGGCGTCGATCTCGCGTTGGGTGGTGGCTTCGGTGACGCGTTCGGTCTGGGTTATGGGGCGGAGGCCGTCATGGTCCCAGGTGAGGGTGACCGGGTGGGGGAGGTCTGCGGCGGTGGTGGTCTGTTCTATGAGAAGGGGGCCGTCCCAGGTGAAATCCGTTTGCTCCAGGACGGTTTCGCCGTCGGCCGCGAGGCGTTGTTTGGCGGTGCGGCGGCCGAAGGGGTCGTACAGGTAGCGCCAGACCGTGCCGTCGGGGGTGGTGACCGACACCAGGCGGTCTTCGGTGTCCCAGGTGTAGCGCCAGGTGTCGGGCTTCCTCGACAGGCGGGTCTTCTGGCGGAGGGTGAGGCGGCCCGCCGCGTCGTGTTCGTAGCGGACCGAGCCCGCGCCGGTGATGCGCGTGCCGGTGTAGCTGCGAGGGCCTGTCGCCTCCTGGGCGGGTTGTGTGCTCGGCCAGGTCGCGTGGGTTTGGTTGCCCGCCTCGTCGTAGGCGTAGGTCTCGGCCCAGCTGTCGGCGTGGACGGCCGTCACCCGGCCTGTCGCGTCCAGATCGAAGGCGCGTCGGCCCGTTAAGCGGTCGTCCACCGCGATCAGGTGGCCGTCGGCTCGATAGTTGTACGTCCGGTGGTGGATGCCGCCGGATGTGCCGGTCAGCGATTGCGTGGTCAGGCGGCCGAGCGGGTCCCACGTATGGGTGAGGGTGAGGGCGTCGCCGATGCGGCGCGTGGTCTCGCGGCCCGCCGCGTCGTGTGCCGAGGCGAGGATGTGGTTCCCGGCGGTCAGGGCGGTGCGGTTGCCCGCCGTGTCATAGGCGTACGTCGTGACGGCACCGGTGGGCGTGGTGCGGCGGATGCGGCGGCCCAGGGGGTCGTAGGCGTGCGCCAGGACACGGCCGTTCACCGTTTCTGACGTCACCCGGCCCAGGCGGTCACGTTGGTAGACAACCTCCGCGTCCGGGCCGGCGGCCGAGGTCAGGAGCCCGACGGGGTCGTAGGTGAAGGTTGTGGTGCGGTCGTCGGACGTCTTGCGCATCAGGCGGCCGAGTACGTCGTGCTCATAGGTGACGGTCCGGCCCAGGGGGTCGGTCCGGGCGGTGAGATGGCCCGCCGCGTCGTATGCGTACCGAACGCGACGGCCGTCGAAGTCCGTCTCCGCTGTCAGGCGGCCCGCCGGGTCGTACTCGTAACTCCACGTCAGGCCCTGCGGGTTGGTGACCTTCGTCAGTCGGAGCGCCGCGTCGTGCTCGAACTCGTAGCGGACCCCGTCCGGGCCCGTGCGGGCGGACAGCAGGTCGAAGTGCGTGTACTCGTACACCGTCGTGCCGCCGACGGGGTCGGTATGAGAGAGGCAGTTGCCCTCGCCGTCGTACGTCCAGGACTCCGCCGAACCGTCCGGCCCGGTGCGGCGCAGGAGTTTGCCCTCCGGGCTCCAGTCGTAGCGGGTCACCGCGCCCAGCGGGTCCGTCTCGGCCACGACGCGGCCGAACGCGTCCCGCTGGTAGGAGGTCGTGGCTCCCAGCGGGTCGGTGATCTCGACCGGGAGCCCGGCCCCGTCGCAGCGCACCCGGGTCGTCGCGCCCAGCGGATCGGTGACGGCCAGCAGACCTCCGCGTGGGTCGTAGAGGTAGTGGGTGGTGGCGGCGAGTGGGTCGGTGAGGGTGGTGCGGTTGCCCGCCGCGTCGAAGGTCTGCCGCCACACCGCGCCGCCCGGATCGGTGATCCGCACAGGGTTGCCCTGTGCGTCGAGCACCGCGCTGATCTCGCTGCCGTCCGGCCGGATGACGGACGTCAGATGCCCGTGTTCGTCGTAGCGGAAGCCGGTCGTGCGGCCCAGCGGGTCGGTCTCGGCGACCGTACGGCCGGCCTGGTCGTACACCGTGCGGCTGACCGCGCCCGCCGCGTCGATCTCCCCGACGACCTGGTGCGCCTCGTCGACCAGATAGCGGGTGACCGCACCGTCCGGTGAGGTCAGGGTCGTGACCTTCCATCCCGGGAAGTCCGGGTCTACCCCCTCGTAGCCGATGCGGAAGGTGGAGTGGCCGCCCTCCCCGCCCTCGGCGACGACCCGGTCCCGCTCGTCGTAGGCGTAGGAGTACCAGCGGTTGTTGGTGTCGGTCCAGGACGTGACCCGCCCGGCCCGGTCGTAGGCGAAACGCAGCGGCAGGCCCGAGGAGCCCGTGACCTCGGTGAGATGGCCGTCGGTGTAGCCGTAGCCCATCACCCGTACGTCCCCCACCCACAGGCCGGTGATCCGCTCGTTCTCCGACGTCAACCGCAGCCGGTAGCCACCGCTGTGCAGGATCTCGAGGGGTGTGCCGGAGGGGTCGTAGGCGAAGGTGACGCGGTTGCCGTTGCGATCGGCGATCTCCCGCAGAAGCGCAAGCGCCTCGTCGCGGTGCGGGGTGAAGGTGCGTATGAGCCCGGCATCCGGGTCGGTGAGGGTGTACGTACCGCCGTCCGCCGTCCGTGCCAGCGGCCACCGCGGACCCTCCGCGGGCATGACCGCGGCGCCGCCCGGCACCGGATGCGGATAGGCCAGCAGCAGACCGTCCTCGGTGAAGAGGACCACGCCCTGCTCGTCGAACTCCAGTCGCTGGTCGGCCGTTGAGGCCCAGGTCGGGCCGAACCACCGCCCGGCGCGGTATCCGGAGTCCACCCGGCGGGAGAACACCAGCGGCAGCACACCCGGCAGCGCCACATCCGTCTGCGGCAGGAACATCCGCCCGGTCGCCAGGTCCACCGGATCGGTGCGCCCGTGCCGCACCCGGTCCCAGGTACGGGAGAACGCCCCCCGGCCACGGCTCCGGAGCGCGCCGCGCGCCCATTGCGTCGCCTCACGCGCCGCCAGTCTGGCTCCCAGGCGTGAGGCGATCGGGGCCAGGGCGCGCGGGGCGAGGCCCATCAGCAGGGTCTCCGCCAGTCCTCCGCCCATGGCGAGCTCCAGCGGCAGCGCGTAGGGCATGGCGAACATGGCGAGGGTGAGGAGGAGGGGAAGGCCGGTCTCGAGGAGCTTTTCCAGGAGGAAGCGGTCGGTGCCCAGGATGTCGTAACCGGCGAGCGGCGCCTCGCCGTCCGCGATGGCCGACCAGCGGGACAGCAGCAGGACGCCGACGATGAGCGAGCCCGCGCAGACGGCGACGCGGAACTGGACCAGGGCGACGGTCTCGCCCAGGGGAGACGCGCTCGCGGCCCGGTAGCCGCGTACGGCGGAGATCAGGCGCCACAGGGTCAGGGCCAGCCCGGCCAGGCCGACGCCGACCAGAATGCGCAGCCCGGTGCCCCCGGTGAAGTACTCCTGCGGATCCTTCGTGGACGGGAAGGAGCCCACCGCCAGATACAGCAGGGAGGGGACGGCCAGCAGCAGGCTGAGCACCAGAAGGACTTTCTCGTGCCGTGGCCAGCGGGGGCGCTGCTCACGGGCCCGGCGCCACAGCCGCGTCAAGGTCACGCCACGCCATGCCTCCTGGCTGTGGGTGGCGTCCATGCGGTGGGTCTGCTCGACGACCGACGCGCGCAGCGGCTCCAGCTTCTCCGCGCGGGTACGGGGGTGCGCCGTGGCGTACAGCAGCGCTCGGCGCTGCCGGGCGTAGCCCAGGGCGATGATCCAAGTGGCCGGAAGGCGCAGCAGGGCATACCCGGAGAGGGCTTCGAGGGCGGCCTGGCCCTGGCGTTCGGCCGCCAGCGCGACGTCAGGCGCGCGGCGCCGGCCCAGGCGGGACCGGCGCAGATCCCAGATCCACGCGGCGGCGAGGCACCCCAGGATGATCCACAGCCCCCACTCCCCGGCCAGCCGCTCCCGCCACTCCATCGCCGTGTCGTCGCCCTGGAAGACCGCGGCGTAATTGGTCACCCAGTGGATCGCCACCGCCCCGGCCAGCGGCACCAGCGCCGCGACCCGGGTCAGCACGCGGGCACCACACCACAGCAAGCCCACCGCCAGCCCGGCCAGCGCGCTGGTGAAGATGTGCGCCTCGTAGGGGAGTACCGGCCCTCCGGCCCCGACGGTGCCGGTCGGTGCGGGAAACCAACTGCCGAGGATCTGCCCGAGGCCGGGAACGTACGGGTGGTCGACCAGCCCCTTCGCGATCACCCAGCCTCCCTCGTCCGAGGGAGTGGCCTTGCCCGCGGACTCGGCGTACATCAGAAGGTTTTCCAGCAGACCGAATCCGGCCCCGGCCGCCCCGCCCAGCACCACGAAGTCCGCCAGACCCCACTGCATCCGCCCGCGCAGCGCCCACCCCGCGACCAGGAGCGGCGCGATCTTGATCAGCTCCTCCACCACCGGAGCCGTCGTCCACGACACCACGTCCATGACGGCCGACAGCGAGGTCTCCCGCGCGGTGGCCAACTGCCGTGCCACCACGAGCTCCAGCACCATCGAGAGCACACCGCAGCCGTACGCGCCCACCCCGAAGGCGAGCAGCACCGTCGGCCACCGCACCGTCCGCACCGGCCAGGACAGCAACAACAGCTGCAGCACAGCCCATATCGATGTCGCAGCCATCCAGAACGCCACGCCCCGTGCCCCCTCAACGTTGCCGGTGATCCGTCACGCTAAGTCGAACAGCGGTCACCTACAAGGGAGTTCATGGGCATGTCGCCCATGGATCCGCGCTCTGTGCGGGCCCTCGGCGTGTCCGCGCGTCCGACGCTCACTGGTGCCGGGACGGGCGGGTGCTTCCGCTTCTGGACCGCGCTTCGGGATGACCAGTCCCTCGCGGGCGCTGCCACCGACGCACGTCGAAGACGTGGAGATCTTCACGCGTGAACCGTGACGGGACGGGGGATGCGGGCCGGCGGGTCCCTGCGCCGGGGGCCGTGAGTCCCGAGCAGGGGGCGCCTGCTCCGGTACGCTGAGCGCGGCAGTGCTATGCCCGTCGCGCGGGTTCAGGGAGGTGAGTCATGGCCGCCGAGATGGTCGCTCCGGCGTGGATGCACGAGCAGATCACGGCTGAGCAGTACGACTCCTGGTCCGAGGAGCAGTGCGCGGGCATTGAGATCGTGGACGGGATGGTCGTGGTGAGCCCCAGCGCGTCGAAGCGGCACAACCGTCTGGCTCGGATCCTCGCCAACGCACTGGAAGACGCCGCAGGCCCTGACTGGAACGCCGATACGGACTTCGATGTCCGGCTTCAGGATGTGCCGCTCACCAATCGTCGTCCGGACGTGGTCGTGTATCGCGCGGAAACGATCGACGTCACGCCCACCCGTCCCGAGCATGTGCTGCTGGTCGCCGAGGTCGTGTCGCCCGGTTCGGAGACCACCGACCGCATTGTGAAGGTGGACCAGTACGCCAAGGCGGGCATCGCCTTCTACTGGCGGATCGAGCAGGCGGCCACCGGTGTCCCGCTCGTCTACACCTACGTCCTCGACCCCGCGACCAAGACCTACCGGGAGGCAGACGTGTTCACCGGTGTGGTGAAGGTCGCGGCTCCGTTTCCGGTGCGGGTCGATCTCGGTCAGCTCTGACGGCTCAGCGCACCGCGTAGTCGCCCAAGGCTCAGCGCACCGCGTAGTCGCCCAGGGACGGCTCCAGCAGGTCGAAGACCTTCTCGGCTGAGCGGGTCGCCGCCGTGGCGATTTCCTCGTCGGGGCGGCCTGCGCGGGTGAGGGCCTGGACGTGGTGGAACAGGGTGCGGTGGGCGGCGGTGAGGAGGGAGGCGGCGGCTCGGGGGGTGGGGTCCTCGGGGGTGGCCGCTGTATCGGTGGTGAGTACGTCCACCAGGGCTTCCTCGCGTTGGTCGTGCAGTTCGCGGAGGCGCGCGGTCAGGGTCGGGCTGTCGGCGAGCATGCGGGCGAACTCCGGGCTGGAGAAGCCCACGACGGGGTCGTGACGTTCGACCGCGGCCAGATATGCGCGGCGCAGCGCGGTCAGGGCCGATTCGCCGGTCAGGCGGCCCGCGACCGTCCGGGCCAGGGCGGTGGTGATGGTCTCGTGGTAGTCGAGGGCCAGGTCTTCCTTGCGTGGGAAGTAGTTCGTGACCGTCATCTTGGCCACCTGGGCGGCCGTCGCGATCTCGGCGATGGTCACCGCCTCGAAGCCGCGCTCCATGAAGAGCCGGGTCGCGGTGTCGGAGATCATCTGGCGCGTCTGCCGCTTCTTCAGCTCACGCAGTCCTGCTGTCATGGCCCCATCCTCGCATGGGCGATGCTAAGTTTGTAGTTGACCTAAATTTGGGTCCAGTCTATATTTCTAGGTGTCAGTCACCACGACGCCATCCCGAGGAGTGCGCTTGAACCCGCGTCTGATGAGCGTTCACGCCCACCCCGACGACGAGTCCAGCAAGGGCGCGGCCACGCTGGCCAAGTACGCCGCCGAGGGGGTGGAGGTACTCGTGGTCACCTGCACCGGAGGGGAGCGTGGCGAGGTGCTCAACCCCGCCATGGACCGGCCCGGTGTGCGGGAGAACCTCGCCGCGATCCGGCGGGACGAGATGGCCGAGGCCCGCCGGATCCTGGGGGTGCGGCAGCGCTTCCTGGGGTTCGTCGACTCGGGGCTCCCGGGGCCGGGCGAGCCGCTGCCCGAGGGCTGCTTCGCGCTCGCGCCGCTGGAGGAGGCGGCCGGGCGCCTGGTGGGGCTGATGCGGAGCTTCCGCCCGCATGTGGTCGTCACGTACGACGAGACCGGCGGCTATCCGCACCCGGACCACATCAGGACCCATCAGGTGACGGCCGCCGCCTTCGACGCGGCGGGGGAGGCCGGCCGCCATCCCGAGGCGGGCGCGCCCTGGCGGCCGCTGAAGCTCTACTACCAGGGCGGCTTGTCGCGGCCGTGGTTCCAGGCCATCCATGACGCCATGACCGCGCGGGGCATGGACTCGGGCATGCGGGACGTACTGGCCGAACTGCCCGAGGCCGGGCTGGAGATCACCACGCGGGTGCCGTGCGCGGAGTACTTCGCGACCCGGGACCGGGCGCTGCTCGCCCATGCCACGCAGATCGACCCGAACGCCGGGTTCATGCTTCATGATCGTGACATTGAGCGCGAGGTCTGGCCCACTGAGGACTACCACCTGGCCCGGTCCCACGTCGATGTCGCGACTCCCGAGGACGATCTCTTCGCCGGTGTGCGGTGCCCTCAGCGGCCTACGGCGGCGGCAGGTGCCGCAGCTTCTCCGGGTTGCGGATGATGCGGATCTCCGTGATGCGCCCGTCCTCGACCTCCGCACAGGCGACCGTGTCCGGGCGGCCCGCGACCGTGAGCAGCAATCCCGGCCGGCCGTTGACGTCCACCGCGTGCACCCGGGGGTCGTCCATCGGCTGGGTGAGGACGGCGGCGAGGAAACGGGCGACCTTCTCCGCGCCCCGCTGCGCGCGGAGGGCGGCCTTCACCTTGCCGCCGCCGTCGCTCCACGCCGTCACATCGGGGGCCAGCAGCTCCATCATCCGGTTCAGGTCGCCGCCGAGACAGGCGGCCAGGAACTCCTCGGTGACCTGCCGCCGCACCTCCGCCGGGGCGTCGTAACGCGGCCGGCGGGCCTGGACGTGGGCCCTGGCCCGGCTGCCCACCTGCCGTACGGCCGCCTCGCCGCGGTCCAGCATTCCGGCGATCTCCCTGAAGGAGAAGCCGAAGACCTCCTTGAGCACGAAGACCGCCCGCTCCAGCGGCGAGAGACTCTCCAGGACGACGAGCATCGCGAGCGAGACCGACTCGGCCAGCTCCACCTCCTCCCCGACGTCCGGCCGGGTGACCAGCGGCTCGGGCAGCCAGGGTCCGACGTAACTCTCGCGGGTGGCGGCGGCCGAGGTGAGCCGGTTGAGCGCGAGGTTGGTGACCGTACGGGTCAGATAGCCCGCCGGGTTGTCCACCGGCGTGGACACCTGACTGCAGCGCAGCCAGGCGTCCTGCACCACGTCCTCGGCATCGGCGACGGAGCCGAGCATGCGGTAGGCGATGCCGAACAGCATCCGCCGGTGCTCTTCGAAGGTGGTCGTGTCGATCACGCCCGCGACGCTACCTTGCAGGCGTCCGAGAAGCCCTGGCTGGTCAGACCGAAGGCGCTGTTGACGCGCGAGCGGTAGTTCTCCAGGCCGACCATGGCGGTGAGTTCGACGAACGCCGCCTCACCGAGCCGCTCGATCAGGGCGGCCGCGAGGTCGTCGGTCACCCGGGGTTCGGTCTCGGTCATCGCCTCGGCGTAGTCAAGGACGAGCAGCTCCAGCTCGGTGAAGGCGTCCCGGTGGTCGCGCCACCGCGGCACCTTGGAGATCTTGTCCATCGGGAGTCCGAGGGCGTCGGCCTCCCAGTGGCCGAAGTCCATGCACCACGAGCAGTTGATCCTCGCCGTCGCGGCCATGACCGCGAGGTGCTTGAGAGTCGGATCGAGGCGGTTCCACTTGGCGGCACCGCGCTCGGCCCGGACGTAGGTGAGCAGCACCCGCGCGTTGTGGCCGGCGGCCAGACCGGGGTCGAGCACCTTGCCGTAGGTGCGCCGGGAGTACCGGGCGCCCAGGCGGTTGAGCAGGGTACGGGGCGGGGTGAGCGAGATACGGGCCATGGCGGGCTCTCCATCGTGTCGTACCTGGACTCGAGCTGCTGCCGAGCGCAGGCTTGCCGAAGCCTTCCGCGGGTGTGACAGGACAGCCCGCCGGAGTGTGACATCCAGCCACCACCTCGGATGAGCTGCCGGGCTCCGCGCCGGCCTTTCAACGGGCCCACTCCGCGACCGCGGCCTCGGTGGCACCGTGCCCGCGCGAGGCCGAATGGTTTTCCCGGGCAGGTAGTGCGGGGATACAGTCCGGCCAGGGACCGGACCGGGACCAGGGGAGGGGCCGGTGTGATCGAGATCGTCACGGTGAGCGCGCTCACCGCATTCCTCACGGCGGTGGGGAACGGCGCGGCCGGAGAAGTCGGCAAGCAGGTGCTTCTGTCGACGGGTGCGCTGGTGAGACGGACCCTGGGCCGGGAGACGCCGCTGCCCGCCACCCCGGAGGGGTGGGAGGCGCTGGCGCGCCAGATGCATCCGCGCCTGAGTGAGGATGGCCCACGGTCCGGTGAGTGGGCCATGCTGCTGCGGAGCCTGCCGGACGCGGCAGTGGCGCTGCGCCCCGCGGCGGGGCTGCCGCCCGCCACGCGGGACTTCACCGACCGCGAGTCCGTCCTCAAGCGGCTGAAGCGGGAGGCGACCCGCGCCGCCGACGGGCGGCCACGGGTCGCGCTGCTGCACGGTCCGCCCGGCATCGGCACCAGCGCGGTGGCCCTGCACTGGGGTGCCGCCCAGATCGCGCGGTATCCCGACGGGCAGTTCTACGTCGACCTCTCCGATGCCGCCGGAGACCACGGACCGGAACCGGCCGCCGTCCTGCTGCGCCTGCTGCGGCAGATGGGCGTCGAGCCCGAGCGGATTCCACCGACCGAGACGGGACGTGAACAGCTCTACCGGCGGCTGACGGCAGGCCGCAGGATGCTGGTGGTGATCGACCACGCGTCCTCGGTCGCCCAGGTCCGCGACCTCATTCCGGCCACGCCGGAGGTGTTCTTACTGGTGGTGGCGTCGGGCCCGCCGTTCGCGCTGGAGGCGGAGCGCATCGCCGTCCCCCCGCTGAGCGAGCGGGACGGCTTGAGGATGCTGAGGAAGGTGGCCGGGCCCGAGAGGGTCGCGCGAGCCAAGCCGCGGATGCCCGTCCTGCTGGATACCTGCGCCGGCAACGCCTTCGCCCTGAAGGCGGCGGCGATGCGCCTGCTGAGCGAGGAACCGCCCTACCCGGATCCGCCCGACGAGCCCGGGAGGCACCATCCGGTGCACGCCATGACGCAGGACGCGTGTCGCCGTCTCGGGCCCGAGACGGCGCGGCTGTGCCGGCTGACAGCGCTGGGCGGCTGGCCCGCGATCGACGCCCGGCTGGCCTCGGACGCCGCCGCCGTCGCCGAGGAGGAAGCCGCCCGGATGCTCGCCGAAGCGGCGGACGCGCAGTTGGTGGAGCCGGCGGGGGACGGACGTTACCGCTTCCGGCCCGAGGTGCGCCGCCATCTGGCGGACGCCGCCGGGCCGGAGCACGGGATCCCGGAGTGCTTCGCGGCGGTGTCACGGGTGCTCGACGGGCTGCTGAACCGGGCGCTGCACGCCGCCCACGCCGCCCTGCCCCAGAGCTGGCGGACCGAGCCCGCACCTGCGCAGGGCACTCCGTACGGTGACGAGGCCGAGGGCATGGCGGCCCTGCTGGCCGAGGCCGGGAACCTGGTGCGGGCGGTCTCCGTGGCGGATGAGTACCAGCACATCGACACGGCGCTGCGCGTGGCCCGCGCGCTGTGGCCGCTTCAGCTGAAGGCCGGACACTGGGACGAGGTGCTGCCCGCCCTGCGGATCGCGGCCCGGTGCGCCGACGAGCATCGGCCGCGTTCCCGCATGGCGGGCGCGCTGCACTTCCAACTGGGCCACTGTCTGGGCGAGACGGGACGGTCGGAAGAGGCCGAGCACGCGGTGCGCGCCGCCGTCGCCTGCGAGCGCGCCGCGGGTCACTTACGGGGCGAGGCGTCGTCCGTGGAGTTCCTGGGCCTGCTGTGCTTGAACCGATGGCGGTACGAAGCGGCGTACGAGCGGTTCGTCGAGGCGGAGGGCGTCTACCGGCGGATCACCCCCGGCCAGGAGGGCGCGCGGGACCTACCGCGTGCCCTCGCCTTGATCGGGCGTCACCAGGGACGTGCCCTGCGCGGTCTGGGGCAACTGGCGGAGTCCCGCCTCCGCCTTGAGGCCGCGCGGGACTTCTTCGCGGAGCGGGGAGAGGCGTACAACCAGGCCCGTACCCTCACGGACCTCGCCGAGACGCTGCACGACGCCGGTGAGAACTCCGAAGCCCTGACGAAGATCGGGGAGGCTGAGCGCCTGCTCAGGCCGGAAAGGGCGACTCCGCACCTGGGCTACCTCTCCCGTCTTCGGCTGCGCTGCGAGGCGGCCGAGCGGGAGGAGTAGCGGGGGTCACCGTCACCGGGTGCACGCGGCCGGCCGCGTGCACCCGGAGCGTCGTCCCGTCCGGCGCCACCGCACCGCCGCCCGCCAGCCACGCGTACAGCGCGGAGGCGTAGGCCGCCGGATCGGCATCCGCTCCCGGGCCTGCCGACAGCCGCAGCACACCGTGCTCCCGGGCGCGCACGGTGCAGCGGTGCGGACCGGTCACGTACCCGGCGAGCGAGCAGTGCGGATACCGGCGCAGCACCTCGGCGGCCCACTCCTCCGGGCCGCCCAGGCGGGGGTCGTCCGGCAGCCCGTCGCGGAAGATCACATCAGCCAGCGCCAGGCTGCCGGGGTCCCGGGTGTCCTCATGTACGGCGAGGTGCCTCTCGCCGACCGCGTTGTACGGGTGCCCCGTGGAGCGCTCGATCGTGACATCCGCTCCGCGGACGTGCGCACGGACATCCAGGGGAGCCGTACGCGGTGGGGGGTCGTACGGCGGCAGCGGCAGCGGCTCCAGCAGGGCGGGAGCCGCGGGCTCGGGCAGAGCCATCAGCGTGTAGAAGAGCCTCCGCAGCCGTGCCGCCGACGCGCCAGGGGCCGAGCTGACGAACTCCGCCGCACCGGCCACCGGGTGATGCCGCGCCAGCACCTCCTCGAGTTGACCCCGCAGCGGGCCGTACGGGTCGAGCCGAGGGGCTTCCCGGACGAACGTCGCGAGCGGCGCTTCCGGGTCCAGCCGGTCCTGAGTGGCGGCCGCGAGCAGCACGGGGGTGCCCAACGCCGCGGCGTAGTAGGACACCGCTCCGAAATCCCCCAGCACGACATCCGCCGCCAGCAGGGCCTGTCGCCACGCGTGCACGGGATCGATCAGGGTCAGTCCGCCGCGCCGGGCCCGGTCCAGCCAGACGCGTATCTGCCCTGGTCCGTGCCCGTACCAGATGTTCGGATGCAGTACGGCCGCCAGCCGGTAGTCGTCAGCCGGCAGCTCGGAGGCGAGCCGAGGGAGCAGGCTCGGCAGGAGGTCCTGGTCGCCGCCGTTTCCGAAGAAACCCTCGGGGTTCCAGGTGGAGTTCAGTACGACGAGCCGCTGACCTCGGCGTACGCCCAGGGCGCGGCGGAACCGCTCCCGGTGGTGACGCCCGGCCAGCATGCGGTCGAAGCAGGGGTCGCCGGCGAGTACGGAGTCCTTCTCGGCTTCCGGGCACACCCGCCGCAGCCGCTCCAACTGCTCCGGGTGGGAGAGGACGAGGCCGTCCACGAACGGCTCCCCGTCTGCCAGCAGCCACTCCGGCGACAGGCCGAATGTCGGCTCGTGTCTCGTGTCTCGTGTCTCGTGACTCGTGACTCGTGACTCGTGACTCGCCCAGTTTTTTAGTGTATCCGACGCCATGTGACAAGACGGCCAATTTGCCTTGTATCTTGTGGAGTTGCCCGCCGAAGCTCGCGGAGATCGCCAGCGCCACCGGTGTCGCCAATGCCTGCTCCCAGGGCAGCACGGGCAGACCCAACTCCGCGAACAACTCGCCGATTCCTGCCTGAAACGCGGATGACTCGGTCGAGGTGACCAGGAGTTGTATCCGGAAGTCGTCGTGGAACAGCGGCAGCACATCCAGCAGGCGGCCCGCGGAGGTGACATTGTGTGCCACGAGCAGTACGCGTCGGCTCGTCGCCCGGCTGACCCAGCGTTCCGAGTCGTCCCCGACCGGCACCCGTATCGCCGGGGCATCAGCCGATCCCACTCGCCGTTCCCTTCGTCAGCACTCGATGACGTTCACCGCGAGCCCGCCCCGCGCCGTCTCCTTGTACTTGACCTTCATATCGGCGCCCGTCTGCTTCATCGTCTTGATGACCTTGTCGAGCGAGACATGGTGGCGGCCGTCGCCGCGCAGGGCCATCCTCGCGGCGGTGACCGCCTTGACCGAGGCCATGCCGTTGCGCTCGATGCAGGGGATCTGGACCAGGCCGCCGACGGGGTCGCAGGTGAGGCCGAGGTTGTGTTCCATGCCGATCTCGGCGGCGTTCTCCACCTGTTCCGGGGAGCCGCCGAGGACCTCGGCGAGGCCGCCGGCGGCCATCGAGCAGGCGGAGCCGACCTCGCCCTGGCAACCGACCTCGGCGCCGGAGATCGACGCGTTCTCCTTGAAGAGCATGCCGATGGCGCCCGCGGCGAGGAGGAAGCGGATGACGCCCTCCTCGTCGGCGCCCGGGACGAACCGGGTGTAGTAGTGCAGGACGGCGGGGATGATGCCCGCCGCGCCGTTGGTGGGGGCGGTGACCACGCGGCCGCCCGCCGCGTTCTCCTCGTTGACCGCCATGGCGTAGAGGGTGATCCACTCCATCGCGCGGGCGCCCGGGTCGCCCTCGGAGCGCAGGGCGCGGGCGGCGGTCGCGGCGCGGCGGCGGACCTTGAGGCCGCCGGGCAGGATGCCCTCCTGGGACATGCCGCGGGCCACGCACGCCTCCATGACCTGCCAGATCTCCAGCAGCCCGGCCCGGATCTCCTGCTCCGTGCGCCACGCCTTCTCGTTCTCCAGCATCAGGGCCGAGATGGACAGGCCCGTCTCCTGGGAGAGCCGCAGCAGTTCGTCGCCGGTGCGGAAGGGGTGGGTGAGGACGGTGTCGTCGAGCTTGATGCGGTCCTCGCCGACCGCGTCCTCGTCCACCACGAAGCCGCCGCCGACCGAGTAGTACGTCTTCTCCAGCAGCGGATGGCCCTCGGCGTCGTACGCGAGCAGCGTCATGCCGTTGGCGTGGTACGGCAGGGAGCGGCGGCGGTGCAGGATCAGCTCGGCCGAGTCGTCGAAGTCGATCTCGTGGCCGGGGCCGATCTCGGCGCCGAGCAGCCGCAGCCGCTTGGTGGTGCGGATGCGCTCCACCTCGCCGTCGGCCGCCTCGACGTCCACGGTGCGCGGCGAGTGGCCCTCAAGACCCAGCAGTACGGCCTTCGGAGTGCCATGGCCATGACCGGTGGCGCCCAGGGAGCCGAAGAGCTCGGCGCGGACGGACGCGGTGTGGGCCAGCAGACCCTCGTTCTTCAGCCGGCGGACGAACATCCGCGCGGCTCGCATCGGGCCGACGGTGTGCGAACTGGACGGGCCGATGCCGATCGAGAAGAGGTCGAATACGGAAATGGCCACCGGGGGACTCCTTCGTCTGCACGCCGGGGGGAGCGTGTGCCCGCCGGGGAAGCGTGCGGGCCGTGCATGGGGTGGTGCGTGGGTGGTGCGGGGTGCGGGGTGGTGCGGCGGGGGCGCGCCAGGGCGGGCGCGCCCCCGGGTCCGGCTACTTGGACAGGTGCGCGTACAGCGGGTGCTTGTCGGCCAGGGCGGTGACCCGGGCCTTCAGCGCCTCCGCGTCGTACGACGGCTTCAGCGTCTCCGCGATCACGTCGGCGACCTCGCGGAAGTCCTCCGCGGTGAAGCCGCGCGTGGCCAGCGCCGGGGTGCCGATCCGCAGGCCCGAGGTGACCATCGGGGGCCGCGGGTCGTTCGGGATCGCGTTGCGGTTGACCGTGATGCCGACCTCGTGGAGCCGGTCCTCGGCCTGCCGCCCGTCCAGCTCGGAGTCGCGCAGATCGACCAGGACCAGATGGACGTCGGTGCCGCCGGAGAGGACGGCGACGCCCACCTCCCGCACATCGTCCTGGGTCAGGCGCTCGGCGAGGATCCTGGCGCCCTCCAGCGTGCGCTCCTGGCGCTCCTTGAACGCCGAGCTCGCCGCCACCTTGAAGGACACCGCCTTCGCCGCGACCACATGCTCCAGCGGACCGCCCTGCTGGCCCGGGAAGACCGCCGAGTTGATCTTCTTGGCCAGGTCGGCGGTGGAGAGGATCACGCCACCGCGCGGACCGCCCAGGGTCTTGTGGGTGGTGGTGGTCACCACATGGGCGTGCGGTACGGGCGAGGGGTGCAGCCCGGCCGCCACCAGACCCGCGAAGTGGGCCATGTCGACCATCAGGTACGCGCCGACCTCGTCCGCGATCCGGCGGAAGGCGGCGAAGTCGAGCTGGCGCGGGTACGCCGACCAGCCCGCGATCACCAGCTTGGGGCGGTGCTCCTTGGCCAGCCGCTCGACCTCGTCCATGTCGACCAGACCGGTCTCGGCGTCCACGTGGTAGGGCACCACGTTGTAGAGCTTGCCGGAGAAGTTGATCTTCATGCCGTGGGTCAGATGGCCGCCGTGCGCCAGGTTCAGCCCCAGGATGGTGTCGCCGGGGGAGAGCAGGGCGAACATCGCGGCCGCGTTGGCCTGGGCGCCGGAGTGCGGCTGGACGTTCGCCGCCTCGGCGCCGAAGAGCTCCTTCACCCGGTCGATGGCGATCTGCTCGACCACGTCGACGTGCTCACAGCCGCCGTAGTAACGGCGGCCGGGGTAGCCCTCGGCGTACTTGTTGGTCAGGACCGAGCCCTGGGCCTCCATGACCGCCGACGGAGCGAAGTTCTCCGAGGCGATCATCTCCAGGGTGGACTGCTGGCGGTGGAGTTCGGCGTCGACAGCAGCGGCGACGTCCGGGTCGAGCTCGTGCAGGGAGCTGTTGAGAAGCGACATCGAGGGTCCCGATCGAATAAGGAGGGTCAGTTTTCGGCGAAGGCGGTGTACTCGTCGGCGGAGAGCAGGTCCTCCGGCTCGCTCGTCACCCTCACCTTGAACAGCCAGCCGCCCTCGAAGGGGGCGGAATTCACCAGCGCCGGATCGTTCACCACGTCCTCGTTGATCTCGGTGACCTCGCCGGAGACCGGCGCGTACAGGTCGCTGACCGACTTGGTGGACTCCAGCTCACCGCAGGTGTCACCGGCGGAGACCGTGGAACCGACGTCCGGGAGCTGGACATAGACGACATCGCCGAGCGCGTTGGCCGCGAATTCGGTGATGCCGATCGTCGACACGCCGTCCTCGCCGGCGGCCGACAGCCACTCGTGCTCCTTGCTGTACCGCAGCTGCTGGGGGTTGCTCATGGTCCGATTCTCCTGGATACGGGGGAGTGCTTGGGAAACGGGTCTTAGCTGGTGGGACGCGGCGCCGAGGGAAGACGACGCCGAGGGGACGCGCTGGGCCGGGACGGGACGCGAACCACCGGGCCCGCCGCGGCCGCCGCTCAGCGAGGGGCCGGGGGCCCGCTCGCGCTCGGAGGAGCTCAGCGCTCGCGCTTGTAGAAGGGGAGCGCCACGACCTCGTACGGCTCCCGGGTACCGCGGATGTCCACGAAGACCCCCTCGGTGCCGGGCCCCGCGTACTCCGGGTCCACGTACGCCATCGCGATCGGCTTGCCCAGCGTCGGCGAGGGCGCGCCCGAGGTGACCCGGCCGATCGGTGAGCCGTCGGCGGCCACCACGGCGTATCCGGCGCGCGGCACCCGGCGGCCTGAAGCGATCAGGCCGACGAGGGTGCGCGGGGTGACGGTGTCCGCCTGGCGGGACGCGGCCTCCAGGGCCTCGCGGCCGACGAAGTCGCCCGGCTTGTCGAACTTCACCACCCGGCCGAGGCCCGCGTCGAAGGGGGTGGTGTCGGTGGTCAGCTCATGCCCGTACAGCGGCATGCCCGCCTCGAGACGCAGGGTGTCCCGGCAGGAGAGACCGCAGGGCACCAGGCCCATCGGGGCCCCGGCCTCGGTCAGCGCCTCCCACACCCGCTCGGCGTCGTCCGGGGCCAGGAACAGCTCGAAGCCGTCCTCGCCCGTGTAGCCGGTGCGGGCGATCATGGCGGGGGCGCCCGCGACGGTGCCCGGCAGCCCGGCGTAGTACTTCAGCCCGTCCAGGTCGGCGTCGGTCAGGCGCTTCAGGATCCCCGGGGACTCGGGCCCCTGGACGGCGAGCAGCGCGTAGGCGTCGCGGTCGTCCCTTACGGTCGCCTCGAAACCGCCGGCCCGCTCGGTCAGCGCGTCCAGCACCACCTGGGCGTTGGCGGCGTTGGCCACGACCAGGAACTCCTCGTCCCCGAGGCGGTAGACGATCAGGTCGTCCAGGATGCCGCCCTCGTGGTCGCAGATCATCGTGTAGCGGGCGCGGCCCACGGCGAGCGCGGACAGCCGGCCGACCAGGGCGTGGTCCAGGGCGTCCCCGGCCTGCGGACCGATGAGAGAGATCTCACCCATGTGGGAGAGGTCGAAGAGCCCGGCGCGGGTGCGCACCGCGGTGTGCTCGTCGCGCTCGCTCCCGTAGCGCAGCGGCATGTCCCAGCCGGCGAAGTCGGTCATGGTGGCGCCGAGCGCGCGGTGCCGCGCGTCCAGCGCGGTACGGCGTGGGGTGGGCGGGGCGTCGGTCACGATTCAGGCTCCAGGGGTCAGGGTCGCGCGACGGCGAGGACGGACGACAAGGACGCGTGCGTCCTCCCCATCTGTCATCGGAACCTGAGAGGTTCGCCGTGACGCCCGTAAGGGGCCCGACTTGCACCTTGGGTGGAGCCGCGCCCGCGCGGCCCGCTTTTCAGATCTGCCTCGTCCGCGCGGTATCGGGGCCTGAGAGATTCAAGGGAGGACTTGCTCCTTCGGCGCCCTGGACACCCGGCACGGATGCCGAGACCCAAGGACTCTCCCGCGCGGATTCAAGCGGCCGGTATGGAGTTGCGCGGACATCATCGCATGTATGGCCGAGAAGGGAAGCCCCGATCCGACCGGGCTCCGGCCGCCCGGTCAGGGGCAGCCTTGCCCGACATTACCTTTTCTTGACACTCTGCGGGTACGAGCAGCGTTGACCGACCTGGGAGGACGATCACGGTGCATGGGCAGGGAACGTACGCGACGACACAGAGGCTCCTGCCGGCGCGGCGTGGCCGCACCCCCACCGGGTCGACGGCTCGCCCCGGCCGGAGAAGCGCGGTGCGCGATCTGCGCGCCGGGGCGGAGGGCGGCGGCGCGGACCCGCGTGAGCTGCGCTTTCCGGCAGGGGATGTGCTGGTCGCCTCCGGGTTGCCGGGCAGTGGCAAGAGCACGCTGATCAACCGGACGGTGCCGCTCCTGGACGAGACGGGCGCGGTCGTCATCAGGGTGGACTCGCAGAACACCCGGGACGCGTGGGAGCGCAGGCTGCCCGGCTGGCTGCCGTACGCGCTCTACCGCCCGCTGGTCCGGTACGCCCACTACGCCGGGCTGCGCCGGGCGCTGCGCTCGGGCGTGAGCGTCGTGGTGCACGACTGCGGCGCGCTGCCGTGGGTCCGCCGCTGGCTGGCCCGGGACGTGCGGCGCCGGGGCCGCGGCCTCCACATGGTGCTGCTGGACGTGGGCGCCACGGAGGCGCTGGAGGGCCAGGCCGCCCGCGGCCGCGGGGTCTCCGCCTACGCCTTCGGCCGCCACCTGCGCGCGATGCGGCGGCTGATCGCCGGGATGGAGGAGGGGCGGCCGCCGCGGGGGTGCGCGTCGGCGGTGCTGCTGGACCGGCCGACCGCGAGCGCGCTGCGCTGCATCTCCTTCGAGTGATCACGCCTCTCCCTCGAGTGGCCGGAAATCGGCCATCGGCATCACACAGCGTGACGAGGGTGGGCCCGGGCGAGGTGGGGAAGTGCTGTGGAGATCGCCGCCGCCCCCTCCGGCCCCGGGCCGCCCAGCGGTTAGGGTGCTTCGGGCAGGTCGGACGAGATGGCGGTTGGACGAGGATGAGCTTCCCGGAGCAGTACGGAGTGGCCCCGGCGCACGGAGGATTCCCGGACGGCGGGTATGCCGCGCATCCGGCGTTTCCCGGCAATGAGCTCGAAGAGGTGATGGCCGCCTCGGTCGACGTCCCCGGGGCCGGAGCGCGCATCGTCGAGACGCTCTCGCGCAGCCACCTCTGGATTCCCCTGCCCAACGGCGGGGGTCCGGGCAGCCCGAGCCTCGATCTGCCCACGATGGAGATCGACGGCGGCGCGTATGTCCCGGTGTTCAGCTCCGAGCAGCAGTTCCTCCAGCTCGTCGGCTCCCATATGTCCTTCACCGTCGCCCCGGCCGTGGAGTTCGCCCGCGGGCTGCCGCCCCAGCTCGGCATCGCGGTGAACCCCGGTGGCGCGGTGGTCGTACCGCTGCCTCCGCCCGCCGTCCGGGAGTTGTGCCGCGCCGGGCGTACCGAGCTCGACGGCCCGGCCACCGGTGGCCGGGTGCGGCTCTTCGAACCGGACTGGCAGGACGAGCCGGTGGACTTCCTGGCCGCCGCCGGGATCGAGTTCGCCAAGGGCACCGGGGTGCGGACCGCCCGGCGCGCCCTGGCCAGCGTCGAGGGCGACGAGCCGGCGCTCTTCGTCGGGGTGCAGCTCGACGAGCCCGGCCCCGAGGGGCAGGCGCGCGCGGTGGAGGCGCTGGGCCGCGCCCTCGGCTCGGTGCCGGTGCGGTGGAAGGTCCAGTTGGTGCTGCTGGACGTGGCGCAGGGCGATCCGGTGGCCGACTGGATGCTGGGCCGGGTGCGGCCGTTCTACGACCGTGACCTCTGACTCACCCCTGGGTCCGCTACCGGGGCCCGTAAGCTGGTTTGATGACCAAGAGGGGTGCGAGCACGCTCCCCGGTGAGGCGCGGGCAAGGCGATGAGAAGGGGCGGACCCAGGTGAGCGCGGGCGCGGATTGGGGGGCGGCGGCCGGCCAGGTTGAGCGAGCGTTGCAGCAGGTCGCTCCCGGCCGGTACGACGCCTACGAGGCGCTGCTGCACGCCATCGGCGAGGGCCAGGTCTGGATGCTGCTGTGGCACGGGGCCCCCGGCTCACCCGACGCCCAGTACGGGAACATGGACGTGGACGGCCTCGGTTACGCCCCGTGTGTGACCTCCGCGCAGGAACTGGCCGCCAGTGGCTGGAACCGCGCGCATGAGGTGGTCGACGGACGCCTCATCGCCGACTCCCTCTACCGCGACCGCTACGGCCTCTGGCTCAACCCTCACGCCCACGGCGGCGGAGTGGGCATCCCCTGGCCGGATCTGCGCCGGATCGCGGGCGGCCTGGACCGGCTGCCCGCCGGGCCGCTGCGGCTGAGCGATCCCGCCATCGACATCCCCCAGTTCTACGCCCTGTTGGGACAGAACGCGCATCGCACCGCCGCGGTGCGCTCGCTGCGGCGCGCCTGGGTGCAGCCCGCGCTGGGCGCCCCGTACCTGGCGATCGGTCTGGATCTGTACGACACCGGCGCGGCGGCGGTGCAGTCGGTGCGGGTGATGATGGAGCAGTCGATCACCGCCGTGCCGGACGGGCTGCCGGTCTCCACGGTCGCGCTCTCGGACGAGTACGACCCCGTCGCCATGTGGATGCGGGCCAACGCCCGCCCCTTCTTCGACCGTGACGCCTTCGGCGCCGCGCCCGCCGCGCCGCCGTCGTACGGCTACGGCTACCCGCCGCCGCGTCCCGCGTACTGAGCCACCGCGTCCCACCGCGTCCCACCGCGTACTGATTCCGCGGGTCCGGGTGATTCCGCGGGTCCGGGTGATTCCGCGCGCCCGGTGATTCCGCGCGCCCGGTGAACTCCACACGCCCGGTGATTCCGCGCGCTCGGCACCCCGCGCACCGATTGACGGGATTGCCCGACCGGCCTTACGCCCCTATCGGGCCGAACACCCCATTACGGGCACGAGGTTACTGCTGCGTTCTCGTGTCGCGACCGTCCGTATAGCGGAGCGGTACTCCTCACATCACGGTTAGGCATCCATTGCCCGGGAGTACTGGCGGGTGATCACAAACGCGTTGAAGACTCCCGCTCCAAGGGGTGCGGTTCCTGCGTACGACCCCTTCCAGAAAGGTTCCGTACCAGAACGCGACTTTCACCCAGGTTGTGAACGAAGCCGCTACAGCGGCGAGTCGTGGGCCGGTCACCACCGGTCGAGAGGGGTCTCCACCACGATGACGGCACCATTGCACGGCACGAGCACGGACAGCGATCCGGTGGCGACTGCCGATGTAGCGGCGGATGTGGTCAAAACGTCCGTCGAAGGCAGATCGCTGCGGCAGATCGCCTGGTCACGCCTGAAGCGGGACAAGCTCGCACTGACGGGTGGCATCGTTGTCGTCTTCCTCGTGCTGGTGGCGATCTTCGCTCCGCTCATCGTGAGTCTGCTCGGGCATCCACCCAATGAGTTCCACCAGGAGGAGATCGACCCGCTGTTCGGCACCCCGAAGGGGTCCATGGGCGGCATCAGCTCGGACTTCCTGTTCGGCGTGGAGCCGTCCAACGGCCGCGACGTCTTCAGCCGGGTCATCTACGGCGCCCGGATCTCGCTGCTGGTGGCCTTCCTCGCGGCGGTGGTCGCGGTGGTCCTCGGCACCATCTTCGGCATCATCGCCGGGTACTTCGGCGGCTGGGTGGACTCGCTGATCAGCCGGGTGATGGACATGCTGCTGGCCTTCCCGCAGCTGCTCTTCATCATCTCCCTGGTCTCGGTGCTCCCCAACGACCTGCTGGGACTGACCGGCAGCGGGGTGCGGATCGCGATCCTGGTCTCGGTCATCGGCTTCTTCGGCTGGCCGTACGTCGGCCGCATCGTGCGCGGCCAGACGCTGTCGCTGCGCGAGAAGGAGTACATCGAGGCCGCGCGGAGCCTGGGCGCCGGCCGGCGCTACATCCTCTTCCGCGAGCTGCTGCCCAACCTGGTGGCGCCGATCACCGTCTACACGACGCTGATGATCCCCACCAACATCCTCACCGAGGCCGCGCTCAGCTTCCTCGGCGCGGGCGTGAAGCCGCCCACCGCCTCTTGGGGGCAGATGCTCTCCAAGGCGGTCGGCACCTATGAGGACGACCCGATGTTCATGATCATCCCGGGTGTGGCGATCTTCGTCACGGTGCTGGCCTTCAACCTCTTCGGTGACGGCGTCCGCGACGCACTGGATCCGAAGGGCACCCGATGACGGTGCGGCACACGGCCGCCCGGTCGTACTCGAACGCAATCAGCAGCCCCTGCCACATCCGGCAGACGGCTCCCCAAGGTATTCCGCGGCGCCATGCTCAGGACCGCTCTAACCCGGAGGTTGCAGCAACTATGAAACGTTCGTCGAGAAGCAGGCGGATCGCCGGAGCGGCGGCTGTCGTCGGCGCTCTCCTGGCCACCGCCGCTTGCGGTGGGGGCGGTTCCGACGACGAGGGCTCGGGTGCCGGGTTCAACGCCGCGGTGAAGGGTGTCGCAGCCAAGTCCGCCAAGAAGGGCGGCACCCTCAAGTTCATCAACAAGCAGGAGTTCGACTCCCTCGACCCGCAGCGTCAGTACTACGGGTTCGCCTGGGACTTCTCCCGCTTCTACGCGCGCCAACTGATCTCCTACACGCCGAAGCCGGGCAACGCCGCGAACGAGCTGACCCCGGACCTCGCCACCTCCACCGGCAAGATCACTAACGGCGGCAAGACCTACACCTACACCCTGCGCGACGGGATCACCTGGGAGGACGGCTCCCCGATCACGTCCAAGGACGTCAAGTACGGCATCGAGCGCATCTGGGCCAAGGACGTCGTCTCCGGCGGCCCCGGCTATCTGCGCCAGGTCCTGGACCCCAAGGGCGAGTACAAGGGCCCGTACAAGGACAAGTCCAAGGACAAGCTGGGCCTGAAGGCGATCCAGACGCCGGACGACAAGACCATCGTCTTCAACCTCGCCAAGCCCAACGGTGACTTCGAGCAGATGCTCGCGATGCCGACCGGCTCCCCGGTGAAGGCGGACAAGGACACCGGCGCCAAGTACACCAACCGGCCGTTCTCCTCCGGTCCGTACAAGGTCCAGTCGTACACCCCGGGCAAGAGCCTGTCGCTGGTCCGCAACACCAACTGGAAGAAGGCGTCCGACCCGATCCGCCCGGCCCTGCCGGACAAGGTCACGGTCACCTTCAACTCCAACCTCGAGGCGATCGACCGGCTGCTGATCAAGGGCGACTACGACGTCTTCCTCAGCGCCACCGGTATGACCCCCTCGGGCCGTAACGACGCCCTCAAGCACAACAAGGGCAACGTCGACAACATCACCACCAGCTTCGTCCGGTACGTCGACTTCACCACCAAGGTCAAGCCGTTCGACAACATCCACTGCCGCAAGGCGGTCATCTACGGCACCGACTACAAGTCGCTCCAGACCACCCGCGGTGGCCCGCAGGCCGGTGGTGACATCGCCACCAACATGCTCCCCAAGAGCGTGAAGGGCTCGGACGACTACGACCCGTACGGCATCCTGAAGCGCGGTGGCAAGGCGGACGTGGCCAAGGCCAAGGACGAGCTGAAGCAGTGCGGCAAGCCGGGCGGCTTCTCCACCAGCATCGTGGCCCGCAACGACCAGCCCGCCGAGGTCGACGCCGCCGAGGCGCTCCAGGCGTCGCTGAAGAAGGTCGGCATCAGCCTCAACGTGGAGCCGATCCAGGGCAGCACCTCCGCCAGCATCACCGGTTCGCCGGCGGTGATGAAGAAGCGCGGCTACGGCCTGTCCATGACCGGCTGGGGCCCGGACTTCCCCACCGGCCAGGGTTTCTCCCAGCCGCTGATCGACGGCCGCTTCATCGAGCAGACCGGTAACTACAACGTCTCCGAGACCAACAACGCGGAGATCAACAAGTACTTCGACGACGCGCTCAAGGAGACCGACCCCAACAAGGCCGGGGCGATCTACCAGAAGATGAACCACAAGGTCAGCGACCTGGCCGTGCAGATGCCGTTCATCTACGAGAAGAACATCACCTGGCGCAGCTCGCGGCTGACGAACGCCTTCTCGTCGGCGGCCTACAACGGCCGCTACGACTACTCCCAGCTGGGCGTCGTCAAGTGACGGCCGGTCACCCGATCCGCCGCACACGTTAACCATCGCCGCACCCGATAGGCCCGAAGGGCAGGTGATGGCCGCGGGCGGTGGCCCGTGATCCCCCTCGACCGGGGTATCACGGGCCACCCCCGGGCCGCGCACAGTGCTTGCTTATCTCATCCGGCGCTTGTTCGCCGTCGTCGTGATGCTGTTGGTCGTCACCCTTACGACCTTCGCCATCTTCTTCGTGATCCCGAAGTGGGCCGGTTCCGACCCCGCGCTGCTGTTCGTCGGCAAGCAGGCCGACCCCGCGGCCATCGAGGGCATCCGGCAGAAGCTCAGCCTCGGTGATCCGGTCCTGGTGCAGTTCTGGCACTTCGTCCAGGGCCTCTTCGTCGGCCGGGACTACGCCAACGGCACGGACGTCACCCACTGCCCGGCGCCCTGCTTCGGCTACTCCTTCCGCACCGAGCAGGCGGTGTGGCCGCAGCTCACCGACGCCATGCCGGTCACCCTCTCGCTCGCCGCGGGCGCCTGTCTGCTGTGGCTGGTCGGCGGTATCACCACCGGTGTCGTCTCCGCGCTGCGCCGGGGCACCCTGTGGGACCGCTCGGCGATGACGGTCGCGCTCGCCGGTGTCTCGCTGCCGATCTACTTCACCGGTCTGCTCTCGCTGGCGATCTTCAGCTACTCGCTGAAGTGGGTCAACGTGGACTACAAGGGGCTCGGTGACGATCCGGCGATGTGGTTCGAGAGCCTGATCCTCCCGTGGATCACGCTCGCCTTCCTCTACGCGGCGATGTACGCCCGGCTCACCCGGGCCACCATGCTGGAGATCATGGGCGAGGACTACATCCGCACCGCCCGCGCCAAGGGGCTGCGGGAGCGGGTGGTCATCGGCCGGCACGCGATGCGCTCGACCTGGACCCCGGTCCTCACCCTGCTCGGCCTCGACCTGGGCGCGCTGCTGGGCGGCGCGGTCCTCACCGAGACCACCTACAACCTGCCCGGCCTCGGGCGGCTCGCGGTGAACGCGATCACCGAGAAGGACCTGCCGGTCATCCTCGGCGTCACCCTGATCGCGGCGGTCTTCATCGTGGTCGCCAACCTCGTCGTGGACCTCCTGTACGCCGTCATCGACCCGCGAGTGAGGCTCGGATGACCGACCTGACCAAGCCCTCAGGACAGCCCGGGAACGGCGATCTGCCGGCCACCGGCACCGCCGCCGTGGGCGAGGTGGCCGCGGCGGGCTCGCCCGCCCCCACCGCCTTCCTCGAGGTGCGCGATCTGCGCGTCCACTTCCCGACCGACGACGGTCTGGTGAAGTCGGTGGACGGGCTCAGCTTCCGGCTGGAGAAGGGCAAGACGCTCGGCATCGTCGGCGAGTCCGGCTCCGGCAAGTCCGTCACCTCGCTCGGCATCATGGGGCTGCACACCGCGGGCCAGTACGGCCGCCGCAAGGCGCGGATCTCGGGTGAGATCTGGCTCAACGGCCAGGAGCTGCTGGGCGCCGACCCCGACGAGGTGCGCAAGCTGCGCGGGCGCGAGATGTCGATGATCTTCCAGGATCCGCTCTCCGCGCTGCACCCGTACTACACCATCGGCCGCCAGATCATCGAGGCGTACCGGGTGCACCACGAGGTCACCAAGGAGGTGGCCCGCAAGCGCGCGATCGAGCTGCTGGACCGCGTCGGCATCCCGCAGCCCGACAAGCGGGTGGACAGCTATCCGCACGAGTTCTCCGGCGGGATGCGCCAGCGCGCCATGATCGCGATGGCGCTGGTCAACAACCCCGAACTGCTGATCGCCGACGAGCCGACCACCGCCCTGGACGTCACCGTCCAGGCGCAGATCCTCGACCTCATCCGGGACCTGCAGAAGGAGTTCGGCTCCGCGGTCATCATCATCACCCATGACCTGGGCGTGGTCGCCGAGCTCGCCGACGATCTGCTGGTGATGTACGGCGGCCGCTGTGTCGAGCGCGGCCCGGCCGAGAAGGTCTTCTACGAGCCCCAGCACCCGTACACCTGGGGACTGCTGGGCTCGATGCCCCGTATCGACCGCGACCAGACCGAGCGGCTCATCCCGGTCAAGGGCTCTCCGCCCAGCCTCATCAACATCCCGTCCGGCTGCGCCTTCCACCCCCGCTGCCCGTACGCCGATGTGCCGAAGGACAACATCACCCGCACCGAGCGGCCGGAGCTCACCGAGGCCGGGGGCGGCGGGCACTTCTCCGCGTGCCATATGACGCAGGAGGAGCGCACCCGGATCTGGACCGAAGAGATTGCGCCGAAGCTGTGACCGACACGAAGGATCCGAAGATGACGGTCCCGGAGAAGGCGACGACGTCGCCCGAGCCCCTGCTCAAGGTGTCGGGTCTGGTCAAACACTTCCCCATCAAGAAGGGGCTGCTCCAGCGGCAGTCCGGTGCGGTCCAGGCGGTCGACGGGCTCGACTTCGACGTCCGGCCGGGGGAGACCCTGGGCGTGGTGGGCGAGTCGGGCTGCGGCAAGTCCACCATGGGGCGGCTGATCACCCGGCTGCTCGAACCCACCTCGGGCACGATCGAGTTCGAGGGCAAGGACATCACGCATCTCAACACGGCCCAGATGCGGCCGATGCGGCGTGACGTCCAGATGATCTTCCAGGACCCGTACTCCTCGCTGAACCCCCGGCACACCGTCGGCGCGATCGTCAGCGCGCCCTTCCGGCTCCAGGGCGTCACCCCCGAGGGCGGGGTCAAGGCGGAGGTCCAGCGGCTGCTGGCGCTGGTCGGGCTCAACCCCGAGCACTACAACCGCTATCCGCACGAGTTCTCCGGCGGCCAGCGGCAGCGCATCGGCATCGCCCGGGCGCTGGCCCTCAAGCCCAAGCTGGTCGTGGCCGACGAGCCGGTCTCGGCGCTGGACGTGTCGATCCAGGCACAGGTGGTCAACCTGCTGGACGACCTCCAGGACGAGCTGGGCCTGACGTATGTGATCATCGCGCACGACCTGTCGGTCATCCGCCATGTCTCGGACCGGATCGCGGTGATGTACCTGGGGAAGATCGTCGAGCTGGCGGACCGCAAGGACCTCTACGAGCGCCCCATGCACCCGTACACCAAGGCGCTGCTGTCCGCGGTGCCGGTGCCGGACCCCAGGCGGCGCGCCAAGCGCGAGCGGATCCTGCTCAAGGGCGATGTGCCCTCGCCGATCGCCCCGCCGTCCGGCTGCCGCTTCCACACCCGGTGCTGGAAGGCGACCGAGGTGTGCAAGAGCCAAGAGCCGCCGCTGGTGTCGCTGGCCACCGGCCACCAGGTGGCCTGCCACCACCCGGAGAACGCATCTGACCAGGCGCCGGAGGAGAAGCCCGGTGCCGAGTCGGCACAGAAGGTGACGAAGAAGACCGAGAGCTGAGACGGAACGGGGGTCCGGACGGGGCCGTGGGCATGCGCGGATAACAATGGCGGGTGCCCACCGAACTGTTCACCCCGTCCGTTCAGCACGCCCTGGAAGTCGCCGGGATCTTCGTCTTCGCGATATCCGGCGCGCTGCTCGCCGTGCGGAAGAACTTCGATGTCTTCGGCATGGCGGTGCTCGCCGAGGTCACCGCGCTGGGTGGCGGTGTCTTCCGCGATCTGGTGATCGGCGCGGTGCCGCCCATCGCCTTCACCGACCTCGGCTACTTCTTCACCCCGCTCGTCGCCACCGCCCTCGTCTTCTTCCTCCACCCCGAGGTCGAGCGGATCACGGCGGCGGTGGGGGTCTTCGACGCGGCCGGGCTGGGGCTGTTCTGCGTCGAGGGCACGATGAAGGCGCACGACTTCGGGCTCGGCCTCACCTCGTCCGTCACCCTCGGCATGGCCACGGCGGTCGGCGGTGGTGTGCTCCGCGACCTCCTCGCCCATGAGGTGCCCTCGCTGCTGCGCTGGGACCGGGACCTGTACGCCGTCCCGGCCATCGTCGGCTCCTCGATAGCGGCGCTGCTGCTCCATTTCGACGCCCTTACGGCGGCCACGAGTGCGCTCGCGGCCGCCGTGGCGTTTGTGGTGCGGCTGCTGGCGATGCGGTTCGGCTGGCGGGCGCCGAGGGCGTGGAACCGGCGGAGTACGGCGACGGAGGAGCCCTGAGGCGGACGGGGGCGGAGCCCCGGTGGCGGGCGAGCACCGGGCTACATTCCCTTGCGGTTATATAGCCGAGGCGTTATGTTGACGTCATGGCCATACCGTTCGATGTGCTCGCGGAGCCGAGTCGACGGCAGATCCTGGACCTCCTGCTGGAGCGGCCCCGCCTGGTCGGTGAGCTGACCGAGCACCTGGGGCTCACCCAGCCGGGCACCTCCAAGCACCTGCGGGTGCTGCGCGAGGCCGGTCTGGTGCGGGTCCGCCGGGACGCCCAGCGCCGCTGGTACGAGCTCTGCCCGGAGCCGCTCGCCGAGGTGGACGCCTGGCTGGCGCCGTACCGTCGGCTGTGGACCGACCGTCTCGACGCGCTCGAACGACACCTGGACACGATGCCGGAGCTCCCCGACGAGACCGGCGGACCCGAGGCACCCGACGTACCCCCCGACGCACCCGACGGAGAAGCGCCATGAAAGACACCCTCGCCCAGTCCGGCGGCGGCCGCTCGGCCCTGCGCCTCGAGCGCCGGCTCGCCCATCCCCCGGAGAAGGTCTGGCGGGCGCTGACCGAGCCCGCCCAGCTCGCCCACTGGTTCCCCTCCGAGGTCCAGGTCGAGCTGAAGGCCGGGGGCAGGATGGGCTTCGTCTTCCCCGGGCGCGAGGGCCCGGACATGGACGGCGTCGTCACCGAGCTCGACCCGCCCCGTGTCTTCGCCTTCACCTGGGGTGAGGACGAGCTCCGCTGGGAGCTGCGCCCGGAGGGCGAGGGCTGTGTGCTGACCCTCACCCACACCTTCGGCGACCGCTTCGGCGCGGCCAGCTTCGCCTCCGGTTGGCACGCCTGCATCACGGGCCTCGCGGCCCTGCTCGGCGGCGAGGAGATCGCCCACGGCGACATGGCCGAGCTGCACGAGCAGTACGTCGAGGCGTTCGGGCTCGCCGAGGGCACGGTGGAGACCACCGAGGACGGCGGCTGGCGGCTGCGCTTCGAGCGCCAGCTGGTCCGCCCCGCCGAGACGGCATGGCGGGCGCTGACCGGCCCGGCCACCGACATCACCGCCGAGCCGGCGGCGGGGGCGCCGGTCCCCTCGGGCTTCCGTACGGACGCGGTCCCGGCGGGTCCGATCACCGAGGCCCGGCCGCCCCGGGTGCTCACCTACGACTGGGAGCGCGGCGGCCGCCCCGCCGGAACGGTCCGCTGGGAACTCACCGAAGGCACCGGCCACGGCGCCCGCCTCGTGCTCACCCAAACGGGCCCGTCAGGGGCCGATACGGAACGCTCCGAGGCCCAAAAAGCCTGGCGTCACCACATCGCCCTCTTCGCGGCCGAACTTCTCCGGATGAGCGCCTGAACCACCAGCCCGTCCGGCGCTAACGCCCAGCCCGTCCAGGGGCACCTCCCAGCGGTAGCTGGGGGAGCTTGAGGACCGGGGTCCGGGGCGGAGCCCCGGCGGGGGCGGAGCCCCGGTGGGGTCTGGGGCGGAGCCCCCCCCACGCGGCGCAGCCGCATATCGTCAGATGTCGGGAAGGGGCGGGGTGGGGAACAGCAACCGCCCACCGCCCCGCACCCGCCAACGACACCTCAGCCGAGGAACCCACTGAGCGCAGCCGTGAGCTCCGCAGGCGCGTCCTCCTGCACCAAATGCCCCGCCCCCTCGATCAGCCGAAGCCGCGCCCCCGGAATCCGAGCGGCCAGCTCATCCGCGTGCGCCACCGGAATCCACGCATCCTCCGTGCCCCAGCACACCAGCACCGGAGGCTCAACCTCCCCGTACCGCCCCTCGATCTCATCGATGAACCGCTGATCGTTCTGCGCGATCTGCCGGTAGAACGCGGGCTGCCCCGACTCACCACACCACGGCTCGACGAGCCGCTCCCACACCGCCGGGTGCAGCCCCGGCCCGCCAGTCGACCCGATGTACTCCCGCACCAGCGCCCGGTGCAGCGCCGGTGGAAGCTGCTCGAAGACCTCGGCGTGACCGCCGAACAGCTGATAGGCGGCGGAGCCGAAGGGCGGAAGGGCCACCGGGTCGACCAGCGCCAGCCGGCGAAACCTCGCACCGTGCAGCAGGTGTGCGCGCAAGGCGACGCAACCGCCGAAGTCATGGGCGACGACGGCCGGTTCCGCGCCCTCCCCGGTCAGTCCCCACTCCTCGAGCAGCTCACCGAAGACCCGGCCCTGGGCGGCCAGCGAGACGTCCTGGTCCGCCCGCTTCTCGGAGGCGCCGTAGCCGGGCATGTCCCAGACGAACACCCGGTACCGGTCGGCCAGCGCACGGGCGACGCCCCGCCACACGTACGACGAGAACGGCGTGCCGTGCAGCAGCACGACCGGCGGCGCGTCCGGCGCGCCGAGCGCGGTCCAGCGGACCTCGCCGGAGGAGCTGGGGTAGGTGCGGTCCAGGTTCCACTCGGTCTTCCACTCAGTGCCTGTCATGAGTAAAACCGTAGACACTCCTTACCGCACCTGTCGAGGGGGCACCGCAGGACGATCCGAAGGGGCGGCGCGAGAAGCCACTGAGCACACCACGCCCCCGCGCGCCCGGTACGCACCCCCACAACGCCTCGTAGAATCGAGGCCACCATGGTTTACCTCGACCACGCCGCCACCACTCCGATGCTCCCGGAGGCGGTGCAGGCGATGACCGCCCAGCTCGCCGTCACGGGCAACGCCTCCTCGCTGCACGCCGCCGGCCGGCGTGCCCGCCGTACCGTCGAGGAGTCGCGCGAATCCCTGGCCGCCTCGCTGGGCGCCCGCCCGAGCGAGGTCGTCTTCACCGCAGGAGGTACCGAGGCCGACAATCTCGCGGTCAAGGGGCTCTACTGGTCCCGCAGGGGCGCCGACCCGGCCCGCGTCCGGGTGCTCGCCAGCCCCGTGGAGCACCACGCCGTGCTCGACGCGGTCGACTGGCTCGCCGAGCACGAGGGCGCCCGGGTCGAATGGCTGCCGGTCGACTCCCTCGGCCGGGTACACCCCGAGGCGCTGCGCGAGGCGATCGCCCGCGATCCCTCGGACGTCGCCCTCGCCACCGTCATGTGGGCCAACAACGAGATCGGCACCATCCAGCCGGTCCGCGAACTCGCCGCCACCGCCGCCGAATTCGACGTTCCGCTGCATGCCGACGCGGTCCAGGCGTTCGGCCAGACCGAGGTCGACTTCGCCGCCTCGGGACTGGCCGCGATGACCGTCAGCGGCCACAAGATAGGCGGTCCCTACGGCATCGGCGCGCTGCTGCTCGGCCGTGAGCACACGCCCGTGCCCGTGCTGCACGGCGGCGGCCAGGAGCGTCAGGTGCGCTCCGGGACGCTCGACACCCCGGCCATCGCCGCCTTCGCCGTGGCCGGTGCGCATGCCGCCGAGCACCGGGAGGAGTTCGCCCGTGAGATCGGCGCCCTGCGCGACGCGCTGATCACCGCCGTCCGTACCGCCGTGCCCGACGCGGTCCTCGGCGGCGACCCCGACCCGGCGGGCCGGCTCCCCGCCAATGCCCACTTCTCCTTCCCCGGCTGCGAGGGCGATTCGCTGCTTCTGCTGCTGGACGCACAGGGCATCGAATGCTCGACGGGCTCGGCCTGCACGGCCGGTGTCGCCCAGCCCAGCCATGTGGTCCTGGCCACCGGCAGCGACCCCGACCTGGCCCGGGGCACCCTGCGCTTCTCGTTCGGCCACACCTCGACCAAGGCCGATGTGGAGGCCGTCGCGGAAGCGATCGGCCCGGCGGTGGAACGGGCGCGCGGGGCGGGGCTGAGCTGACGGCCTCGCCGACGGCCCCCCCGGAGCGCCTCATCATAACCACGGAATTCGAATTGTTCCGGCGGCCATTTCACATAACCTACGGAACACCAATCTCCGCTTGAAATGGCGGAGAGCCGTGGGAAAGGATTTCCCCGTCAACGGACCTGTCATGCGGGATACGCGCACAGGTTTTCTTCACGGGGAAATCCAGGAGCTCATCGATGTCGCAGCCTTCGCTGCCGCCGCACCACCAGCCGTCGCACCAGCCCCCGCAGCCGCGGGGGGTGCGGCGGGCGCCGTCGCGGGGGTGGCGCTCCCAGCCCGCCCTGAAGCTGATCGCCGGCGGGGTCCTCGCGGCCGCCCTGGTGACCGGCTGCGGGTCCGGAGGCGATGACGACGGTGAGAGCGGGGGCTCGTCGTCCAAGGGCGCCCAGGCGAAGACGCTGGGCAAGGTCGCCATGCCGAAGGTCGGCAAGGAGACCAACACCATGGGCACCTGGGTGACGGACTCGACCTTTGTGAAGGGCGACGTCAACAAGATCGTCGGCTACTCGCTCGACGGTGCCAAGCCCACGTGGCGGATTCCGCTCGGCGGGCAGCTCTGCTGGGCCTCACCGCATATGACCAAGGACGGGCTGACCGCGATCCTGTTCCGGGACGGCGCGGGCGAGGACGCGCTGTGCACCAAGGTCGGTCTTGTCGACCTGAAGAAGGGCGAGCTGGTCTGGCAGAAGGAGGGGTCGGACAGCGAGGGCAACGCCGGGGTGCAGTTCGACGAGGTCACCATCGGCGGGGGCACCGTGGCCGCGGGCGGCACCGGCGGCGGGGGAGCCTGGTCGCTCGACGGCAAGCCGCTGTGGAAGCCCGCGTACCTCGCGGACTGCGACGACAACGGCTACGCGGGCGGCGATGACAAGATCGTCGCGATTCGCGGCTGCGACAGCGAGGACTCCAGCACCGAGCGGCTGGAGGTCCAGACGGTCGACCCCAAGACCCGCGACGTGATGTCGTCCTACAAGCTGGACGAGAAGGTCGAGTACGCGCATGTGATCTCCACCGCGCCGCTCGTCGTGGCCGTCGACACCGGAGACTCGGACGCCGGGACGGGCACCACGGACATCCTGACCATCGACGACAGCGGCAAGCAGGGCAAGCTGCTCAGCACCATCGACGTGCTGGCCAAGGGGTACCAGCCCAACTGCCCGGCCACGAGCGTGGAGGGCTGCACCGAACTCGCACTCGACAAGGCGAGCAGCACCCTCTACCTCTCCTCGGAGGTGGACGTGGACCACGGCGGCCCGGGGGACCGGATCACCGGTCTGAACCTGAAGACCGGCAAGGAGACCGGGAAGACGAAGATGGCGGAGAACCGGTCGCTGATGCCCATCCGGACCGATGACGACGGCTCGCTCCTGGCCTACCTGGGCTCCACGTACAGCGAGGGGGGCGGGGTCGTGCGCGTCGATGCCAAGGACTTCGCGATGGACACGCTCCAGACCCACCCGGACGACATGAGGGACGCGGAGTCCGGCATGGACATCTACGGGGACTGCACCATGATCTACACCGGCAAGAAGCTCTACATCGGCGACAACAAGGCGACCAGGCCCACCAGCGGCGACGGCGCGGGCCGTCCGCTCGCCATCGTCTACGGCGCCTGAGCCGCCGCTCGCTCGGGCCCGCTATTTCGCCGTCCGTGTCACGCGCACCGCTCGCACCAGCCGTATGTAGCGGTCCCAGTCCCAGTGGCGGCCGGGGTCGGTGTGATCGGTGCCCGGCACCTCCACATGGCCGACGATGTGCTCGCGGTCCCGCGGGATGTCGTACCGCTCGCAGATCGACGCGGTGAGCCGTGCCGAGGCCCGGTACATCGCGTCCGTGAACGAGCTCGGCTCGCTCACGAACCCCTCGTGCTCGATGCCGATACTGCGCTCGTTGTACGAGCGGTTGCCCGCGTGGAACGCCACGTCCAGCTCCCGGACCATTTGCGCGATATGCCCGTCGCGGCGCACCACGTAGTGCGCCGCGGCGCGGTGTCCGGGGTCCCGGAAGACCCGCACCGCGTCGTCGAAGCTGCCCTGGACCACATGGATCACCACCCGGTCGATGGCGTAGTCGTCCGGGCGGTCCGCCCACCGCCAGTTCGCCCCCGAGGCCGCGATCCACTCCGCGCCCGGCTGATCGACCGCGCCCGCCTTACGGGGCTTGTCGATCCCGGGCAGCCGCCACCACATCCGGGCCAGCTCGTCCCGCGCGGCATAGGCCGCGACACCCGCGCCCAGACCGGCCGCCGAGCCGCCGATCAGGAGGGTGCGCCTGCTGACGCGGCGTCCACCGCCGGTCGTGGTCTCGCTCACGGAACACTCAACGCGTGGGAGAGGGCGTCGGGTTCCGGCCGCCGGGATCATGGCGGGAACCCTTCGCTCCGGACGGTGGCCCTCTGGCCCCCCGAGTAGATGAACGTTGAACTGTCTCTGGGGCCCCGCGCCTCCCGTACTTCTCGGTATCTCTCCGTACCGTGGAGTGTGCCCGCTGGAATGTGTCCATCCGCTCGACGAGGAGCTGACGGTATGCGCATCGGATTCGCCCTTCCCCAGTTCGGTCCCCTCGCCCACCACCCCGAGGACATCGCGCGGTTCGCGCGCCAGGCCGAGGAACTCGGCGCGGACAGCCTGTGGGTCGGGGACCGCCTGCTCGCCCCGGTCGACCCGATCGTCGGCTATGCGGGCACCGATGTGATCCCGCCCGAATTCCGCGCCGCGCTGGACCCCTTCGCCGTGCTGGCCACCGCCGCCGCGGCCACCGAGCGGGTCAAGCTCGGCACCGATGTCATCAACGCCCCCTGGTACCCGCCCGCGCTGCTCGCCCGCTCCCTCACCACCGTCGATCTGCTGAGCGCGGGCCGGCTGCTGGTCGGGCTCGGCACCGGCTGGTC
The DNA here is from genome assembly GCF_055597465.1 of Streptomyces yongxingensis. NCBI lineage: Bacteria > Bacillati > Actinomycetota > Actinomycetes > Kitasatosporales > Streptomycetaceae > Streptomyces > Streptomyces yongxingensis. Next base: position 3,889,647 of record NZ_CM145717.1, on the reverse strand, counting down.
CCCCGAGGAGTACGAGGCGGTGGACGTCCCCATGGCCGAGCGCGGCCGGCGCCTCGACGAATGCCTCGACGCCCTGGACGCCTGGTGGACCCGGAACCCGGTCGAGTACCGCGGGGACCACTGGACCGTGCCCGCCTCCCACGTGGACCTCAAACCGGCCTCGCGCCCCCGCCCGCCCGTCTACCTCGCCGCCTTCGCGCCCGCGGCCATGCGCCGGGTGGCCCGGCGCGCCGACGGCTGGCTGCCCATCGCGGTCGTCCCCGCCGCGTCCGGAGCGCCCGACCCCGTCGCCGACCTCGCCGAGCGGCTGCCCGGGGTGCGGGAAGCGGTCGAGCGGGAGGGCCGGGACCCGGCGGCATTCGACGCGATCCTGCGGGTCAACCCGAGCGCCGACGCCTCCGTGGACGACATCGCGACGATCCTGGTCCGGGCCGAGCGGGAGGCGGGCATCCAGCACGCCTTCGTCGATCTGATCTACCTCGGCAAGGACGCCGACCAGGCCCTGGACCTGGTCCAGCGGGTGCTGGAGCGGGCGCGGGCGAGCTGAGCGGGGCGGGTCCGTAATACCGCTTTCGTCGTTGCGTACGTACCGACTTATGCTGGCGGGGTTATGACTGACTTCCCCGGTGTGCCCACAGGTCCCCGCGACGGCCGTCGGCTGCGCGTCCTCGCCGCCATGTCCGGCGGTGTGGACTCCGCGGTCGCCGCCGCGCGGGCGGCCGAGGCGGGCCACGATGTGACCGGCGTCCACCTCGCGCTCTCCGCCAACCCGCAGTCCTTCCGCACCGGCGCCCGTGGCTGTTGCACCATCGAGGACTCGCGGGACGCCCGGCGGGCCGCCGATGTGATCGGGATCCCCTTCTATGTGTGGGACCTCGCCGAGCGCTTCCGTGAGGACGTGGTCGAGGACTTCATCGCCGAGTACGAGGCGGGCCGCACCCCCAATCCGTGTCTGCGCTGCAACGAGAAGATCAAGTTCGCCGCGCTGCTGGACAAGGCCCTCGCCCTCGGCTTCGACGCCGTCTGCACCGGGCACTACGCCACGATCGTGGAGCGCGAGGACGGCTCGCGGGAGCTGCACCGCGCCAGTGATATGGCCAAGGACCAGTCCTACGTCCTCGGCGTGCTCGACGAGCGCCAGCTCGCCCACGCGATGTTCCCCCTCGGCGACACCCTGACCACCAAGGACGAGATCCGCGCGGAGGCGGAGCGGCGGGGCCTGGCCGTGGCCAAGAAGCCCGACAGCCATGACATCTGCTTCATCGCCGACGGCGACACCCAGGGCTTCCTGGCCCAGCACCTGGGGGCGGCCGAGGGCGACATCGTCGACGAGGACGGGCACAAGCTGGGCACCCACGAGGGCGCGTACGGCTTCACCATCGGCCAGCGCAAGGGGCTGCGCATCGGCCATCCGGCGCCCGACGGCAAGCCGCGCTATGTCCTGGACATCTCCCCGGTGAACAACACGGTCACGGTCGGCCCCGTCGAGGCCCTGGACGTCGCCGCTCTCACCGCCGTCAAGCCGCGCTGGTGCGGGGCCCCTCCGGTGGGCCCGGGCACCTACACCGCCCAGCTTCGCGCACATGGCGGCGAAACCGAGGTGATGGCCGAGCCGATCGGGGAAACCGGGCTACGGGTGACCTTCACCGAGCCGGTGCGGGGTGTGGCCCCGGGGCAGGCGATCGTGCTCTACGACGACACCCGGGTGGTCGGTTCCGCGACCATCGCCGCGACCGAGCGCGCCCAGGCGGTCGCCTCGTAGCGGCGGTGCCGTCGGTCCTGGAAGACCCCGGAAGACCCCGGAAAACTCTGGAAGGTCGCGGAGAATTCCAGGTCGATATCCGCTTTTGGTGAGAAAGAAGCCGAAAGTCAGGATTGGGTGGTTGATCTCCGTTTGGCGCGATCAGTTTCTCTGAAATTAACGTGCGTCCGGCCATTCCGGTGGCATGCGTCACGGGAATCCGGGAATGCGCCCGGCGGACACGGGTGCCGTGGTCCGCTGTCTCAGCACCGGAGGTTCCGTTATTTCTGCGCAACCTGTACAGAAATTTGGCGACAATCCAGTTGATGTCAGGGACACTGATCACTACACAGAGGAGTACGTACCCAGCTTCGTCGAAAAGTGGGACTCGCTGATCGACTGGGATCGGAGGTCGGAGAGCGAGGGTACGTTCTTCATCGACCTGCTGCGCGAGCGCGGCGTCAAGAAGGTCCTGGACGTGGCCACCGGGACCGGCTTCCACTCGGTCCGGCTGCTCGAGGCCGGATTCGAGACCGTGAGCGCCGACGGCAGTGCCGAGATGCTCGCCCAGGCATTCTCCAACGGGCTCAAGCACGGTGACCACATCCTCCGCGTCGTCCAGGCCGACTGGCGCTGGCTCAACCGCGACGCCCACGGCGAGTACGACGCCATCGTCTGCCTCGGGAACTCCTTCACGCATCTGTTCTCCGAGCGTGACCGGCGCAAGGCGCTCGCGGAGTTCTACGCCATGCTCAAGCACGACGGAATCCTGGTCCTGGACCAGCGCAACTACGACGCGATCCTCGATCGCGGCTACAGCAGCAAGCATGTGTACTACTACTGCGGAGAAGACGTCGCCGTCGAACCGGAGTACGTGGACGAGGGGCTGGTGCGCATGCGCTACAGCTTCCCCGACGAATCCGTCTACCACCTCAACATGTTTCCGCTGCGCAAGGACTACACGCGCAGGCTGCTGGAGGAGGTCGGCTTCCAGCGGATCGAGACCTACGGCGACTTCCAGCACACCTACCGGGAGGAGCGGCCCGACTTCTTCATCCACGTCGCGGAGAAGGAATACCGCACGACGGAGGAACCGGTCGGCCCGATCGGTTCGGTCACGGCGAACGAGGAGTATTCGGGAGCCGTGGGCACCGCCCGCGACTACTACAACTCCGCGGACGCCGACGCCTTCTACTGGAGTGTCTGGGGCGGCGAGGACATCCACATCGGCATCTACGACCGGCCCGACGAGCCGATCGCCGAGGCCAGCAGGCGCACCGTGGCCCGTATGGCCGGGCAGCTGGACCTGACCGAGTCCTCCGTCGTCCTCGACCTCGGAGCGGGCTTCGGCGGCTCGGCGCGCTACCTGGCCGAGACGTACGGCTGCCGCGTCATGGCGCTCAACCTCAGCGAGGTGGAGAACGAGCGCCATCGCGCGCTGAACGCCGAGCGCGGGCTGACCGAGGCCATCGAGGTGATGGACGGCTCCTTCGAGTCCATCCCGCTGCCGGACGACAGCGTCGACGTCGTCTGGTCCCAGGACGCGTTCCTGCACAGCGGCAACCGCGCCCGCCCCCTGGAGGAGGCCGCCCGCGTGCTGCGCCCCGGCGGTCACCTCATCTTCACCGACCCCATGGCGGCCGACGGCTGCCCCGCCGAAACCCTCCGCCCCATCCTGGACCGCATCCATCTGGAGACCATGGGGTCGCCCGAGTTCTACCGCCATGAACTGGCGCGGCTCGGCTTCATCGAGGTCGGCGGCGGCTTCCAGGAGCACCGCGAGCATCTGATCACCCACTACGCCCGGGTCCTGGAGGAAACCCGGCGCCAGGAGGCGGACGGCCTGACGGAGCAGGTCAGCGCCGACTACCTCACCCATATGAAGAAGGGGCTGAGCAACTGGGTCGAGGGCGGCAGGAACCGCCATGTGACCTGGGGCATCTTCCACTTCACCCGCTGACCCTCCCGGGTGTGACCCCGCCGGGTGGCCGGTGGCGGGCCCGTCCCGCCACCGGCCACCCCGGGGCTCACCGGGCGTTCGCGGTCAGAGGGGGAGGCCCGCGACCTGATGGTGCAGGGCGGCGAGCGGTGCCGCGAGGTGTCCCTGGCCGGAGGCCGCGGAGGGTGGCGGGGTCTCGCCGGTGACGGCGAGGGCCTGTCGCCAGTAGCGCAGCGAGAACGAACCGGCGCGCGTCCCACGGCGGAACCGGGTGCGCAGATGCGCGCGGAACGCCGGTGTGTCGTCGTGGCCGTCGACGCGGGCGTAGGTGCGCACGAAGTGGCCGAGCGCTTCGGCGCGCCGCTCCGGGCAGCCGGAGACCAGGGCCTCGCCGGCCAGCGCGCAGGCGTCCAGGAGACCGGCGTAGAACGACGCGACGTCGCCCACCTGGTGGGGCTGCGGTTGGCGGCGCCGGTCGTCCGCGGTGGCCAGGGCGTGCAACTCGGCGTAGGCCAGGACGGTCGCGGTGGCCGGGGCGGCCGGCGGCGCGGGCACCGCGCCCTCGATGACCCTCTGGGCCAGGCGGCGCGGCAGACCGGCCGGGAGCGCCCAGTGCCAGTACCGCACCAGCCGGTCGTGGGCGTCGTCCGGACTGCCCACCCCGGCGAGCAGGGCGAGGCGGCGCAGCCGCTCCGGGCCGGGGCAGTCGTCCAGGGCCCGCAGCAGCCCCCGGCGCCACGTCGCCTCGCGCAACCGCGCCTGAACGGCGTCCAGTTCACGGGTGACCAGTTCGGCCAGCGGGCGTTCCCCCGTCATCACCGCGGCGATCGCGGCGATGGGGGTGCCGAGCGCGCGGAGGCGCTGGATCAGCCGGAGCCGGGGCAACGCGTCCGCGGCGTATCTGCGGTGGCCGCCCGGACTGCGTCCGCTCTCGGGCAGCAGCCCGATATCCGAGTAGTAGCGGATCGTCTTGACCGGCAGTCCGGTGCGCGCGGCCAGCTCGCCGATGCCCACCGTGTGACCTATGCCCACCGTGCCACCGTCCTGGGTGCTGTCCTGGGAGCCGTCCGTCACCGTTGCTTGAACCTCCACCGTGCGGGAGCCCTTAGCGTCCGTGGCGAACGCCGTCGTCCGGGTGCGCGCCGGGCGGCGCTCGCCGAGGAGGATCATCACATGCGGATTCTGATCGTGACTGCCGGTTCGCGCGGGGACGTCGCTCCGTACACGGGCCTGGGGCGGCGTCTGGTGGAGGCCGGTCATGAGGTGGCCGTGGCCGCGCACCCGCCCTTCGCCGGGCTCATCGACGGATGCGGTCTGGACCACCGGCCGCTGCCGGGCGATCCCCGGGAGTTGATCCGCGCCAGGGCGCGGGCGGCCTCGTGGGACGAGGCGCGGGCGGCGATGGCGGCGTTCCTGGACCGGCTCGCCGACGGGGTGGCGGCGGCGGTGGCGGACGGGGCCGACCTGGTGCTCACCGCGTTCGGCCCGGCGGCGCTCAGCCGGGTGGCCGGTGAGGCGTCCGGCGTCCCCGTCATCGGCGCCTTCCTCGCACCGGCCTGCGCCACACGGGAGTTTCCCCTGGCCGGTGCCACGGACGCCGAGGACCTCGGGCCGGACGGCAACCTGGCGGCGGGGCGGCGGCTGCTGGCGGACGCCGGAGCGCTCCAGGCGGGCGCCGTGGCGGGGCTGCGCACCCGGCTCGGGCTGCCGACCACCACCTCGCGGACGACGGGAGCGGACATCCGGCCGGTCTTCCACGGCTTCAGTCCGCTGGTCGTACCGCGTCCGGCGGACTGGCCGACCGGGGTGGACGTCGCGGGCTACTGGTGGCCCGCCCGGCCCCGGGACTGGCGGCCCCCGGCCGAGCTGGTCGACTTCCTCCAGGCCGGTCCGCCGCCGGTGTTCATCGGGTTCGGCAGCATGGCGCCGGGCGAGGGGGAGCGGCTGGGCGAGCTGGTGACGGCGGCGGTGGCCCGGGCGGGGGTGCGCGCGGTGGTGCAGGCGGGATGGGCCGGGCTGACCGCGGCCGGGGACGACGTCCTGGCGGTCGGCGACCTCCCGCACGACTGGCTGTTCCCCCGTACGGCCGCCGTCGTCCACCACGCCGGAGCGGGCACCACCGCGGCCGGACTGCGCGCCGGGGTCCCCGCGGTGCCGGTGCCCGCCATGGCCGACCAGCCGTTCTGGGCGGCACGACTCCACCGGCTCGGAGTCGCCCCGCGCCCGCTGCCGCTCGACGCTCTCACCGCCGAATCCCTCGCCACGGCGATCACCACCTGCCTGACCGACCCCGCCCTCCGCCGCCGGGCGGCGGAGCTCGCCGACGCCATCGCGGCGGAGGACGGCGCCGCGGCGGTACTCGCCCACGTCGGCGCGGTGGGCAGGGGGTAAGTCCGGGCGCGGAGACAGGACGTCCAGGGGCCGGGCGGGTCTTGACGCCTGCGGCGGACTGCTCCCCTCCCCGCCCCTCCCCGACACCTGACGATATGCGGCTCCGCCGCGTGGGGGGCTCTGCCCCAGACCCCGGAACCGGGGCTCCGCCCCTTCCCGCAGCATCGGTATGCGGCTGCGCCGCGTGGCAGGGGCTCCCCGGGCTTCGGGGTCCAGGGGCGGGGAGGGGAACAGCCCGCCGCACGGCGTGACCCGTGGCGCGGGGCGGCGAAGGTGTCCGACCCGGCTCGTAGAGTGGCGCGCATGAACATCTGCGTCTTCTGCTCCGCCGCCGACCTCGACGACCGTTACACCGCCCCCGCCCGCGAGTTCGCCGAGCTGATCGGCAAGGGCGGGCACACGCTGGTCTGGGGCGGGTCCGATGTCGGACTGATGAAGGTGATGGCGGACGGGGTGCAGGAGCACGGGGGACGGCTGGTCGGGATCTCGGTGGAGTTCCTCGCCGCCAAGGCCCGGGAGAACGCCGACGAGATGGTGATCGCCAAGGACCTCGCCGAGCGCAAGGCGCAGCTGCTCGCCCGCGCCGACGCCGTCGTGATCATGGTCGGCGGCACCGGGACGCTGGACGAGGCCACCGAGATCCTGGAGCTCAAGAAGCACGGGCTGCACATCAAGCCGGTGGTGCTGCTCAACGCGGCGGGGTTCTACGACGGCCTGAAGCAGCAGTTCCAGCGGATGGAGGAGGAGGGGTTCCTGCCCCGGCCGCTGAGCGAGCTGGTCTTCTTCGCGGAGAGCGGGACGGAGGCCATGACGTATCTGGAGTCCGTCTGAGCCCCCGGCCCCGTAACAGCCGGCGCTGGGCCCGTTACAGGATGGGAGCGCCTGGCGGGAAGGCCGCGCGGGTTTCGGGCATGGGATCGCGCCAAGCCGGGACCGTCGTCGGGGCGCGTCCCTGGGTGAGGCAAGCTGGGGAGCATGGGAACGCATCTGATCACTGGGGCAGGCTCGGGCATCGGCGCGGCGGTCACCGAGCGGCTGACCGAGCGCGGTGAGGAGCTGTGGCTGCTCGCGCGGGACGCCGGGCGGGCGAAGGAGCTGGCGGGCCGGTTCCCGGGGGTGCGGACGGTCGTCGGCGACCTGGCCGACCCGGACCGGCTGTCCTGGGCACTGGGCCACCAGACGCTGCCCGACCGGCTGGACTCGCTGCTGCACATCGCCGGAGTGGTCGACCTGGGCGAGGTCGGCGAGCTGACCCCGAAGGCGTGGCACCGCCAGCTCGCCGCCAACCTCGTGGCGCCCGCCGAGCTGACCCGGCTGCTGCTGCCGCAGCTCCGGCTCGCCCAGGGACATGTCGTCTTCGTCAATTCCGGCGCCGGGCTGCGCGCCAACGCCCAGTGGGCCGCGTACGCCGCCAGCAAGCACGGGCTCAAGGCGCTGGCCGACGCGCTGCGCTGGGAGGAGAGCGGCAACGGCGTCCGGGTGACCACGGTCTACCCGGGGCGCACGGCCACCCCGATGCAGGTGAAGGTGCACCAGCAGGAGGGCAAGGAGTACGAGGCGGAGCGCTGGATCGCGCCCGAGACCGTGGCGAGCACCATCCTGACCGCGCTCGACCTGCCGCGTGACGCCGAGATCACCGACCTCCAGGTGCGTCCGCGCGGCTGAGCCGTCTCGGCGGCGGAGGTCGGCTGCGGTCGGGAGGCGCCCCGTAGGGGCGCGGGGCTGTGTCGATGTGCGGCTCCGCCGCGTGCGCGCGCTCAGCCACAACGATGCCGCAGATGACCGACTGCATCTCGGGGCACCCCAGCGGACCGCTTACCCTTTCGCTGGTGAGCGAGAAGACCACAACCCACCACCCATGGCCCCGCGGAGCGGCAAGCGGCGTCGGATCGATGCCGGGCGGCGACGCGCGGGAGGCCGCGAAGACCGTCACCGGCTCGCTGGAGGCCCTGCCGTACCTCCCGGAGCTGCCCGCGCGCGGGCCCGGCGCGGACATGATCGGGCGCACCGCCGGGATGCTGGTCGAGCTGTACGCGCATGTCGAGCCCAGCGGCTGGCGGATCAGCGACCGGCCGGGCCGGGACACCCGGCGGGCCCGCTCCTGGCTGGGCGAGGACCTGGACGCGCTGGAGGAGTTCACCCAGGGGCACCAGGGCGCGCTCAAGGTGTCGGCCGTGGGGCCCTGGACCCTGGCCGCCTCCCTCGAACTGCGCGGCGGCGAGGCCGCGCTGGGCGACCCGGGCGCCTGCCGGGACCTCACGGCCTCGCTCGCCGAGGGCGTGCGCGCCCATCTGGCGGAGGTGCGCCGCCGGGTGCCGGGCGCCGAGGTGGTGCTCCAGCTCGACGAGCCGTCGCTGACGTCGGTGCTGCGCGGGAGCGTCCGTACGGCCAGCGGCTACCGCACCCACGCGGCCGTGGACCGGGGCGTGGCCGAGGGCGCGCTGCGGACCCTGGTCGAGGCGGCCGACGGGCCGGTCGTGGTGCACTCGTGCGCGCCGGCCGTGCCGTTCGGGCTGCTGCGGCGCGCGGGCGTCGCGGGGATCTCCTTCGATCTGTCGCTGCTCACGGAGGGTGAGGAAGAGGCGATCGGGGAAGCCGTGGAAGGCGGTACGGCACTCCTCATCGGCGCGGTACCCGGCACCGACGCCCCATTGTCGGACCCTGCCGGTAGCGTCGGGGGTGTCAGGACGCTGTGGCGCAGGCTGGGGCTGGCACCGGCGGCTCTCGCGGAGTCGGTGGTGGTCACCCCGTCGTGCGGGCTCGCGGGCGCCTCGCCCGGGTACGCCCGCGCCGCGCTGGCCCACTGCGTCCGGGCGGCGAGATCGCTCGCGGACAACCCTGAGTAACGGGAGGACGACACGGTGGCCGGCGAACAGCAGTCAAAGGTCCCCGCCGAGGTGCGGGAGAGGCATGCCAGGCTCGCTGAGCAGATCGAGGAGCACCGCTTCCGGTACTACGTGAAGGACGCGCCGGTCGTCAGTGACGCCGAGTTCGACAAGCTCATGCGCGAGCTGGAGGCGCTGGAGGAGGAGCACCCCACGCTCCGTACGCCCGATTCGCCGACCCAGAAGGTCGCGGGGGCGTACGAGACGGAGTTCACCGAGGTCGCGCACCGGGAGCGGATGCTCAGCCTGGACAACGCCTTCGACGACGAGGAGCTGGCCGGCTGGGCGGACCGCATCGCCAAGGAGCTGGGCAGCGGCTCGTACCACTTCCTGTGCGAGCTGAAGGTGGACGGCCTCGCGGTCAACCTCACCTATGAGCACGGGCGGCTGACCCGCGCCGCGACCCGTGGCGACGGCCGCACCGGCGAGGACATCACCCCCAATGTGCGGACGATCGCCAAGATCCCCAACCGGCTGACGGGCGACCGCGTCCCGGCGCTGGTGGAGGTGCGCGGTGAAGTCTTCCTGCCCCGCGAGCGGTTCGAGGAGCTGAACCGGCGGCTGGTGGAGGCGGGCAAGCCGCCCTTCGCCAACCCCCGGAACGCGGCGGCGGGTTCGCTGCGCCAGAAGGACCCGAAGATCACCGCGTCCCGGCCGCTGGACATGGTGGTGCACGGCATCGGGGCGCGCGAGGGCTTCGACATCGACCGGCTGTCGCAGGCGTACGAGCTGCTGCACGAGTGGGGGCTGCCCACCGCCGCCCACTTCTCGGTGGTGGACTCGATCGAGGGCGTGCGCGAGTACATCGCGTACTACGGCGAGAGCGAGCACCGGCACTCGGTGGAGCACGAGATCGACGGCGCGGTCGTGAAGCTGGACGAGATCCCGCTGCAAGGGCGGCTCGGCTCCACCTCGCGGGCGCCGCGCTGGGCGATCGCCTGGAAGTTCCCGCCCGAGGAGGTCAACACCAAGCTGGTGGACATCCGGGTGGGCGTGGGGCGCACGGGGCGGGTGACGCCTTATGCGGTGGTCGAGCCGATCACGGTCGCGGGTTCGGAGGTCGAATTCGCGACGCTGCACAACCAGGATGTGGTCAAGGCCAAAGGCGTGCTGATCGGTGACACCGTGGTGCTGCGCAAAGCGGGCGATGTCATTCCGGAAATCCTGGGCCCGGTCGTCGATCTGCGGGACGGCAGCGAGCGGGAATTCGTGATGCCGGCCACCTGCCCCGAGTGCGATACACCGCTCCAGCCCGCCAAGGAGGGCGATGTCGATCTGCGGTGTCCCAACGGCCGGTCCTGCCCGGCGCAGCTTCGCGAGCGGATTTTCTATCTCGCCGGGCGCAAATCCCTGGACATCGAGAACCTCGGCTATGTCGCGGCGGCCGCCCTCACCCAGCCGCTGGAACCCGCCGAACCCCCGGTGAAGGACGAGGGCGATCTGTTCGACCTGAAGATCGAACAACTGCTGCCCATTCGGTCGTATGTACTGGACCCGGACAGCGGACTGCCCAAGCGCGATCCGGAGACCGGTGAGGAGAAGGTCGTCACCTTCTTCGCCACCCAGAAGGGCGAGGCGAAGAAGAACGCCCTGGCGATGCTGGCCAATATCGAGGCGGCCAAGGAGCGCCCGCTGGCCCGGATCATCACCGGCCTTTCGATCCGTCATGTCGGCCCCGTGGCCGCCACCGCGCTGGCCCGGGAATTCCGTTCGCTGGACCGGATCGCCGAGGCGGACGAGGAGGAGCTGGCGGCCGTGGAGGGGGTCGGACCCACCATCGCCGCCTCGCTCAAGGAGTGGTTCGCGGTCGACTGGCACCGCGAGATCGTCGAGAAATGGCGGCGCGCCGGGGTCCGGCTGGAGGAGGAGGGTGGCGAGGACGAGGGCCCCCGTCCGCTGGAGGGCCTCACCGTCGTCGTCACCGGAACGCTGCAGTCGTACACCCGGGATGGGGCCAAGGAGGCGCTGCAGAGCCGTGGTGCCAAAGTCACCGGATCGGTTTCGAAAAAGACCGATTTCGTGGTAGTCGGCGACAATCCGGGCTCGAAGTATGACAAGGCCATGCAGGTGAAGGTTCCCGTGCTTGATGAGGACGGATTTGGCGTCCTGCTCGAACAGGGTCCCGAGGCGGCGAGAGAGGTCGCGTTGACGCCCGCGGAAGAGTCCGCGGAGTAGCGCGGATGGCCGGTGGAGCGGCGGTTGGAGTAGCCGCTCCACCCATCCGGCGCAGTGCTCCGGCCATCTTGTCCGCTCAATGGGTCCAAACCTGGCCGGATTACGACTGGGAGCACTTCCCGGGTACAGCCGGAGGGCATCACCCTTACAGCGCATAGCAGAAGGTCATGGATCGTCGGGCGGCATTCGGGGAACCGTCGCCGATCGCCGCCCGTCTTCCCCTTCTGCCGCCTACTGTTGAGGTGTGCGCCCGCCGTGGCGCTGGCACCGCCGGCTGTGAGAGGGACGGGTATGAAACCGACCGAAAGCGCCGCCCCGGCGTCGCGGCTGCGCCGGGCCGTGCTGCCCGCGCTGCCGGCCGCCGCGGTCGCCATGGCGGCTTTCGCACTCGGTATCGGAGTGTTCCGAGTGCTCGACGCGGGCAATGCGCTCTTTCCCGACGGAACCGTGGGCTGGTCGCTCGCCGTGCTCACCGGAATCATCGTCGGCCATCTGGTCGCCCTCGGCCGTGACCGCTGGTGGGGCGGCACCGGCTCCGGGGCCGCGTTAACCCTGGCGGCGCTGCTGCTCTACGGCTGGATTCCGGCCGTGCTGGTCAGCCTCGCCGTGGTCGTCCTCGTCGGCGCCGCCCGCCGGCACCGATGGCGGCAGGCCGCCCTGCACGGCGCGGTCGACATCCTCGGGGTCGGTGCCGCCGCCCTCACCCTCGCCGCCTTCGGCACCACCCCCTCCGTCGAACACCCCTGGCGCACCGACACCTGGCATGTGTCCGCCATCCCCCAGACGGCCCTGGCCGCCTTCGTCTATCTCGCGGTGACCCGCGCCCTGTTGTGGTGCTCCCTCGCCCCGCCCGGCGCCGGACTGCCCACCGTCGCCCGCACCGCCCTCTTCCGGCAGGCCCTCGTCGGCATCGCGCTCCTCGGCATCGCCCCCCTCATCGTGGTCGTCGCCGGGGACACCCCGCTGCTGCTCCCGCTGTTCGCGGTGCCGCTGGTCGCCCTGGACTCCACGCTGTGGATCGCCCGGGTCCGCGCCGAGGAGCAGCTCCGCGACCCGCTCACCGGGCTGCCCAACCGCCAGTGGCTGCTGGAGCGCACCTGGACCGCGCTGGACGAGGCCGAGCGGGCCGGCACCCGCACCGCGCTGGTGCTGCTGGACCTCGACCGCTTCCGTTCGGTCAACGACACCCTGGGCCATCTGGCCGGTGACCGGCTGCTGCTCCAGATCGCCGAGCGGCTGCGGCTCGCCCTGCCGCGCGGCGCGGAGGTGGCCCGGCTCGGCGGCGACGAGTTCGCGGTGCTGCTGCCCACCACCGACTCGCTCACCAGCGCCCAGCGCAGCGCCCGCGTCCTCGTCGGCGACCTCGGCTCCCCGCTCGACCTGGACGGGCTGACCCTGGTGCTGGAGGCCAGCGCGGGCGTCGCGGTCTACCCCGACCACGCCCTGGACGCCGAGGGGCTGCTGCGCCGCGCCGACGTCGCGATGTACCAGGCCAAGCGGGACCGCAGCGGAGTCGAGCTGTACGAGGCGCGGCGGGACGGCAACACCCCCGACCGGCTCGGTCTGCTCGGCGATCTGCGGCGCGCCCTGGACGCGGGCGACGTCGAACTGCACTACCAGCCCAAGGTCGGCTTCGACGGGCATGTGGCGGGTCTGGAGGCCCTGGTGCGCTGGGTGCACCCGGACCGGGGGAAGGTGCCGCCGGACGAGTTCATCTCCATGGCCGAGAGCTCGGGGCTGATGCCCCGGCTGACCGAGTACGTCCTGGAGACGGCCCTGGGCCAGGTCGCGCGGTGGCGCGCCGACGGCCTCGAGGTGCCCGTCGCCGTCAACGTCTCGCCGCGCGATGTCCACACCCCCGGCTTCGCGGGCGCGGTCGCCGGGCGGCTGGCCCGGCACGGGGTCCCGGCGGGCGCCCTGCAACTGGAGATAACCGAGCACGTCCTGCTGGAGGACCCGCAGCGGGCCGCCGACACCCTGGCCGGGCTCACCGGGCACGGAGTGAAGATGTCGCTCGACGATTTCGGCACCGGGTACTCCTCGCTGGTCCACCTGCGGCGGCTGCCGGTGAGCGAGCTCAAGATCGACCGTTCCTTCGTGGCCCGGCTGGCCGTGGACAACGAGGACGCGGAGATCGTCCGCTGTACGGTCGACCTCGCCCACTCGCTGGGCCTGCTCGTGGTCGCGGAGGGCGTCGAGGACGACGAGACCTGGGAGCGGCTGCGGGATCTGGGCTGCGACGCGGTCCAGGGCTGGCTGGTGGCCGCGGCGATGCCGCCGGAGGAGACGACGGCGTGGCTGCGGGCGCGGGGCGAGGGTGGCTGGCACCGCGAGACGGCGGAGCCGTCGAGCGAAGCCGCTACCGCGGAGGCGGACGAGGACGCGGATCAGCCGGTGACGTGAGGGCGCTGCCCCTCGGTGTTTCGTTGCCGGGTGCGGGCCGGTGGGTGGGTCGTGCCCACCCGTTCCGCCCCGCTGAACGATTGCCCACGACCAGGCGCACCCAAAGCCTTTCGCGCCGGGTGCGCGGGGAGCCATAGGATTGGGGCCGAAACACTCCACACTCACCCAGAGGATCGCTGCATGCCTGGCATCACGCGCGAGGAGGTCGCCCACCTCGCCCGGCTGGCGCGTCTGGAGCTGAAGGACGAAGAGCTCGACCACTTCGCCGGACAGCTCGACGACATCATCGGCGCGGTCGCCCGCGTCTCCGAGGTCGCCGACCAAGACGTTCCGCCGACCTCTCACCCGCTGCCGCTGACCAACGTCATGCGCCCGGACGAGGTCCGTCCGTCCCTGACCCCGCAGCAGGCGCTGGCCTGCGCCCCGGCCCAGGAGCAGCAGCGTTTCAAGGTGCCGCAGATCCTGGGGGAGGAGTGACCACCGTGACCGACCTGACCAGGCTCACCGCGGCCGAGATCGCCGCCAGGATCGCCTCCGGCGAGGTCACCGCCGTCGAGGTGACCGAGGCGCACCTGGCCCGTATCGAGGCCGTCGACGAGAAGGTGCACGCCTTCCTCCACGTGGACCGCGAGGGGGCGCTCGCCCAGGCGCGCGCCGTCGACGCGAAGCGGGAGCGCGGCGAGGAGCTGGGCCCGCTGGCCGGTGTTCCGCTCGCGCTCAAGGACATCTTCACCACCAAGGGGATCCCGACCACGGTCGGTTCCAAGATCCTCGACGGGTGGATCCCGCCGTACGACGCGACGGTCACCCAGCGGCTGCGGGACGCGGACGTGATCGTCCTCGGCAAGACCAACATGGACGAGTTCGCCATGGGGTCCTCGACCGAGAACAGCGCCTTCGGCCCCACCGGCAACCCCTGGGACCTCACCCGGGTCCCCGGCGGCTCCGGCGGCGGCTCGTCCGCCTCGCTGGCCTCCTTCCAGGCCCCGCTCGCCATCGGCACCGACACCGGCGGCTCGATCCGCCAGCCCGCCGCCGTCACCGGCACGGTCGGGGTCAAGCCGACGTACGGCGGGGTCTCCCGCTACGGCATGGTGGCGTTCTCGTCCTCGCTCGACCAGGGCGGCCCCTGCGCCCGCACCGTGCTGGACGCGGCGCTGCTGCACGAGGTCATCGCCGGACACGACCCGATGGACTCGACCTCCATCGACGAGCCGGTCCCGGCCGTCGTCGAGGCCGCCCGCAACGGAAGTGTGCGGGGCATGCGGATCGGCGTCGTCAAGGAGTTCGCGGGCGAGGGCTACCAGGCCGGCGTCATGCAGCGCTTCAACGAGTCGGTGGAGCTGCTGCGGGAGCTGGGCGCCGAGATCGAGGAGATCTCCTGCCCGTCCTTCGACAAGGCGCTGGCCGCGTACTACCTGATCGCGCCGTCCGAGTGCTCGTCCAACCTGGCCCGTTTCGACGCCATGCGCTACGGCCTGCGGGTGGGCGACGACGGCACCAAGTCCGCCGAGGACGTCACCGCGCTCACCCGCGCGGAGGGCTTCGGCGCCGAGGTCAAGCGCCGGATCATGCTCGGCACCTACGCGCTCAGCTCCGGCTACTACGACGCGTACTACGGCTCCGCGCAGAAGGTCCGCACGCTGATCAAGCGCGACTTCGGACGCGCGTTCGAGCGGGTCGACGTGCTGATCTCGCCGACCACGCCGACCACCGCGTTCCCGATCGGCGAGCGCGCCGACGACCCGATGGCGATGTATCTGGCCGACCTCTGCACGATTCCCACGAACCTCGCGGGGAACGCGGCCATGTCACTGCCCTGCGGTCTGGCGCCGGAGGACGGTCTGCCGGTCGGACTGCAGATCATCGCCCCCGCCATGGCCGACGACCGGCTCTACAAGGTCGGTGCCGCGGTCGAGGCCGCGCTCATCGACAAGTGGGGCCACCCGCTGATCGAGGAGGCACCGTCACTATGAGTGCGATCAAGAAGGCGAAGGGCTTCAAGAAGTCCAGGCCCGGCACCTACCTGTCCATCGCGACCTCGCTGTTCGGCGCGGTCAGTGTGGCGAAGCAGGCCAAGAAGGCCCGATTCGAGAACGACAAGCTGCAGCTGGCCGACGCGGTGGTCTCGGCCGCCGCCATCGTCACCGGCGTCGCCCTGCTCATCCGCGAGCTCAAGCGCATGGGCGACGACGACGTCCTCGCGGACTGAGAGGTTAGTTTTTCCGTGACCGTCACTGAACTGGTGTCGTACGAGGACGCCCTCGCCACCTACGACCCCGTGATGGGGCTCGAGGTGCACGTCGAGCTCGGCACCAAGACCAAGATGTTCTGCGGGTGCTCCACGGCGCTGGGCGCCGAGCCCAACACGCAGACCTGCCCCACCTGCCTCGGCCTGCCCGGCTCGCTCCCGGTGGTCAACGCGACCGGCGTCGAGTCCGCCATCAAGATCGGGCTCGCGCTCAACTGCGAGATCGCCGAATGGTGCCGCTTCGCCCGGAAGAACTACTTCTATCCGGACATGCCGAAGAACTTCCAGACGTCGCAGTACGACGAGCCGATCGCCTACAACGGCTATCTGGACGTCGACGTCGACGGTGAGGTCTTCCGCGTCGAGATCGAGCGCGCCCATATGGAGGAGGACACCGGCAAGTCCACCCATGTGGGTGGCGCGACCGGCCGCATCCACGGCGCCCAGCACTCCCTCCTGGACTACAACCGGGCCGGGATCCCGCTGATCGAGATCGTCACCAAGCCGATCGTCGGCGCCGGGGAGAAGGCCCCGGAGGTCGCCAAGGCGTATGTGACCGAGCTGCGCGAGCTCATCAAGTCGCTCGGGGTCTCCGAGGCGCGCATGGAGATGGGCCAGATGCGCTGCGATGTGAACCTGTCGCTGCGCCCGCACGGCGCCGAGAAGTTCGGCACCCGCTCCGAGACCAAGAACGTCAACTCGCTGCGGTCGGTCGAGCGCGCGGTCCGCTTCGAGATCCAGCGCCATGCCGCGGTGCTGGGCGACGGCGGCACGATCATCCAGGAGACCCGCCACTTCCACGAGGAGGACGGCTCCACGACCTCCGGCCGGGTCAAGGAGGAGGCGGAGGACTACCGCTACTTCCCCGAGCCCGACCTGGTGCCGGTCGCCCCCGCCCGGGCGTGGGTGGAGGAGCTGCGCGGCGGGCTTCCGGAGCTGCCGCGGGTGCGCCGCAACCGGCTGCGCGAGGAGTGGGGCCTGTCCCGGCACGAGATGCAGTCGGTGCTCAACGCCGGTGCGATCGACCTGATCACGGCCACGATGGACGAGGGTGCCCCGGCCGACCAGGCCCGTAAGTGGTGGATGGGCGAGCTGGCCCGCCGTGCCAACGAGGACGGGGTGGAGCTCGCGGCGCTGCCGATCACCCCGGCACAGGTGGCCCGGGTGTGCGCGCTGGTCAAGGAGGGTTCGCTCAACGACAAGCTGGCCCGCCAGACCATCGAGGGCGTCCTCGCGGGCGAGGGCGACCCGGACCAGGTGGTGGCCGAGCGCGGGCTGAAGGTCGTCTCGGACGAGGGTGCGCTGGGCATCGCCGTGGACGAGGCGATCGCGGCCAACGCGGCCATCGCCGACAAGATCCGCGGCGGCAAGGTCGCGGCGGCGGGTGCGCTGGTCGGCGCGGTCATGAAGGCCACGCGCGGCCAGGCGGACGCGGCGCGGGTGCGCGAGCTGATCCTGGAGAAGCTGGGCGTCGAGGGCTGACCGGCCGGACGTTCGCCTGTTTCGTTTCCTGACGGCGGCGGGGTGCGCGAGAGCGCGCCCCGCCGCCGTCGTACGCGCCCTTCCGCACTGTCCGGTGGGTCTCTCCCCTCCCCGCTACCAGAAGCTCCGCCCCTGGACCCCAAGGGGTCGACGAGCCGACCGGCGCCGCGACCAGCTCACTGGCCGGGGAGGCCGACCGCGCCACCTGTGACGCGGCCGGGGTCTGGGGCGGTGCCCCAGTTGTGGGAAGGGGAGGGGGGAGCGGCCCGCCGCAGGCGCCAAGACCCGCCGGACACCCCCAGAGCAGCCGGACACCCCAGAGCGGCCCGGACACCCCAGAGCGGCCCGGACACCCCTAGAGCAGCAGCGGCTCCAAGTGCGGCACCTCGAACCCCTCGTCGTCGAAGGGGTACAGCGGCCGCACGAGGCGCCGATGGCCCAGGCGCGGCAGATCCTGGTCGACCCCGCCGGGGGTGAGCGCGAGCCGCCAGTCCGCCGCCAGGGCGTACAGCTCGGGCTCCAGATAGCCGATCTTGACGACGACGAGGTCATAGCCGCGCGGGTCCAGCTCGCCGAAGTCGGCCAGGGTGTGGAAGGGCTTGCGGCGGCTGACCAGGATCGCCGTGACGCCCCCCTGTCGCACCGCCGCGAGATCCCCGCCGACCGGGTCGTCGCGGCGCAGGGCGACCACCTCGCCGGTCAGCTCGCAGGGCGCGGCGTGGTCCGCCGTCCCCCGGCTGATCCCGCCGCCCACGGACAGCCGGACCGTCGCGCCCGGCCCGGCGGCGAAGCACTCCGCGACCGCCGCCGGATCGGTGATCCCGGGGTGCAGGGCGGTGGCGCGGCCGGCGGCCAGGTCCTCGTTGGCCAGCAGCCGCCCGAGCATATAGGCCAGGTCCCCGGCGCCCCCGGCCGTGGGATTGTCGCCGGAGTCGCTGATCAGGAAGGGGCGGGCGGAGGAGGCGACGGCCTCGGCGATGCACTCGTCGGCGCCGCCGGTGGGGCCGACGAAGGCGAAGTCGCGGCGCATCTCCCAGTACTCGCGGGCCAGGGAACGGGTCTGCTCGACGGCGAGCACGGGGTCGTCGCCGGTCACCACCACGGCCGCCCGGCAGCGCGGCTCGTCGGCCCAGGCGTAGCCCACCCAGATCGCCGCGTCCACGACACCGTCCATCGCCTCCACGGCGGCCAGCCGCCCGTACAGCGACTTGGCGGGCTCCAGACGGGTGCTGGTGCGCTCACCGGGCAGCAGCACCGGGATCTGCACCCAGGCCAGATGCGGGCGGCCCCTGCCGGAGGCCAGGCGCTCCACCAGCTTGCGGGCGGCGCGCTCGCGGGTCTCCCAGGCGTCCTCGTGCGGGGCGAGCCGGTGGGCGGTGATCAGATCGAGCCGGCCGGCGAAGCGGCGGGAGACATTGCCGTGCAGGTCCATGGCGGCGGAGATCAGCGCGTCGGGCCCGATCGCCTCCCGTACGGCCTCGGTCAGGTCGCCCTCGGCGTCCTCGAGGCCCACGACGCTCATCGCGCCGTGGATGTCGTACACCAGCCCGTCGAGCGGACCGGCCCGCCGCAGTCGCTCGATCAGCTCACCCTTGATCCGGTCGTAGGTCCCGCGCTCGACCGGGCCGCCGGGGAGCGAGACGGCGTGGAGCAGGGGCACCCACTCGGCGCGCCCGGCCAGATCGCCGTCCGGCCGGGTCCAGGCGTAGCGGCCCAGCAGCTCGGCGCCGCGGGTGACGCGGAAGTCGTCGTAGGAGGCGCGGTGCGGGCTGAAGGTGCTGGACTCGATGTGCATACCGCCGATGCCGATACGCGGGCGGCGGCCTCCGGACGCGGCAGGATTCATGCTCTCCGACTTCCCCCTCCCTTATGTGGCGAAGCCCACAAAGGGGACAAAGGATCTCTTCCGCCTGGCAGAGTGCCAGGTCACAAGCACATCACGTCGCCCCCCGGCGCACGACCCGGAAAGCAGCCATGGCCGCACTCGCCCGCTGGTGTCTCAGGCGCCGCGCCATCGTCATCGTGCTGTGGCTGGCCGCCTTCGCCGGGGTCGCCGCGGCGGCGGCCGTGACGGGCTCGGCGTACTCCAACGACTACGACATCCCGGGCACCGACTCCTCCAAGGTCTCCGCCCTGATGGAGCGGCGGCTGCCGGACCGGGCGGGGGACAGCGACACCATCGTCTGGCACACCGCGGACGGCGCGGGCACCGTACGCGCCCCAGGGGTCGAGCGGCGGATGACGGCGGCGCTGCGGCAGGTCGCTGACCTGCCCGGCGTCGCCTCCGTGACCGGCCCGTACGGCGCCGTCTCAGCGACCGGTCCGTACGGCGCCGCTGACACCGGCCGGTTGGGCGGATCCGGCGGGCTCGGCGAAGCCGGTGACAACGGCCGGATCAGCGCCGACGGGCACACCGCCTACGCCACCGTCGTCTTCCGGGAACCCGCCGCCGACCTGGGCGAGGCGGAGGTGCGCCGGGTGCTCGACACGGTGCGCTCCGCCGCCTCCGGGGCCAAGGGCCTTCAGGTCGAGATGGGCGGTGCGGGCGCCGGGCTCACCGAGCGGACCGGGCCCGCCCATCTGAGCGAGGCCATCGGGGTCGGCGTGGCCGCCGTGGTGCTCTTCCTCGCCTTCGGCTCGCTCGCGGCGACACTGCTGCCGATCGCCACCGCGCTCATCGGCGTCGGCACCGGGTACGCGGCCATCGGGCTGCTCGGCCACGCCATGACGATCGCCGACTTCGCGCCCATGCTCGGCATGCTGATCGGCCTCGGCGTGGGGATCGACTACGCGCTGTTCATCGTCACCCGGCACCGCAAGGGGCTGCGGCGGGGGCTGTCGGTCGAACAGGCCGCCCAGCGCGCGGTGGCCACCTCGGGGCGCGCGGTGGTCTTCGCGGGCGCGACCGTCTGTCTCGCGCTCCTCGGCATGCTCGTCCTGCGGCTGTCCTTCCTCAACGGGGTGGCGGTCGCGGCGGCGCTCACCGTCGCCCTTACCGTCGCCACCTCGCTCACCCTGCTGCCCGCGCTGCTCGGCCTGATCGGCATGCGGGCCCTGAGCCGGAGGGAGCGCGGACGGCTGGCCGAGCGGGGGCCGGAGGCCGCGGCGTCCCAGGGCCTGGGCGCCCGCTGGGCGCTCTGCGTCGAGCGCCGCCCCAAGCTGCTGGGCGCGGTCGCGGCCGCCCTCATCGCGGTGCTCGCCCTCCCCACCTTCTCGCTCCACCTGGGCACCTCGGATCAGGGCAACGGCTCCTCGGCCTCGACCACGCGACGGGCCTACGACCTGCTGGCCGAGGGGTTCGGACCAGGTTTCAACGGTCCGTTGACGCTGATAGGCAGCATGGACGGGGCCGACGACCGTATGGCCTTCACGCAGCTGCCCGAGACCCTGCGGACCATCCACGGGGTGGCCTCGGTGAGCGCGGCGGACCTGGGCGGAGGCGGCGACACCGGCGTCATCACGGTCGTCCCCACGACGGCACCGCAGTCACGGGACACCTCCGACCTCGTCGGACGGCTGCGCGCCGAGGTGCTGCCCCGGGCCGAGGAGGGCAGCTCGCTGCGGGTCTACGTGGGCGGGCTGACCGCGGGCTACGACGACTTCGCCGCGGTGATCGTGAGCAAGCTGCCGCTGTTCGTGGGGGTGGTGGTGGCGCTGGGATGTGCGCTGTTGCTGCTCGCGTTCCGCAGCATCGGCATCCCGATCAAGGCGGCGGTCATGAATGTGGCCGCCGTCGCGTCGTCCTTCGGCGTGGTGGTCGCGATCTTCCAATGGGGCTGGGGGAGCGAACTGCTGGGGCTGGGCAGGGCGGGCCCGATCGAGCCCTTCCTGCCGGTGATCATGGTGTCGGTGCTCTTCGGGCTGTCCATGGACTACCAGGTCTTCCTGGTCAGCCGGATGTACGAGGAGTGGCGGCGCACCCGCGACAACCGCACCGCGGTCCGGGTGGGGCTCGCCGAGACCAGCCGGGTCATCAACTCCGCGGCCGTCATCATGATCGCGGTCTTCTCGGCATTCGTGCTCAGCGGCGACCGGATCATCGCGATGTTCGGCATCGGGCTGGCGGCCGCGGTCGCCCTGGACGCCTTCGTCCTCCGTACGCTCCTGGTGCCCGCGCTGATGCATCTGCTCGGGGGCGCCAACTGGTGGCTGCCGGGCTGGCTGGAGCGGCTGCTGCCGAGGATCAGCATCGAGGCGGAGGGCGACGGCGCGGACGACGCCGAGGGCGGCAGCGCGGACGACGCCGAGGGCGGCGCGGAGGGCGATGGCGCGGGCCCGCCGTCCGGGCCGGTGCCGGTGCCCGTGCCGCTGCCGGGGCAGCCCGCGAACGGCGCGGCGCGGGCCGGTGCGGCACGGTCGCCGGTGCCCTAAGGACCCTCCTCAGGCTTTCTCAGCCGTTCGGGCGGGGCGCCTAAGGCCCTGGCCCGAGCGAAGATCGGGCAGCCTCCCGATGTGCCGGACCCTCCTGGGCGACGAGAGTGGACGCGTTCCACGAAACCACTCGTCACCAGGGAGAACGCCATGCTGCACCATGAGTTGCACCGTATCCGCGAGGCCGAGCTGCGGCGGGAGGCCGCCGCCCACCGGCTGGTGCGGGAGGCGGTGGAGGGGGCCGACGGCCGGTCGGCCGGGCGGGGGAGCGGAGGGCGGGTGAGGCCGGTCCGGCGCTGGCGCGGCCACCGCTCACCACGGTCGTACCGCACGGCGGCCTGACGGCGGCCGGGCGGTGCCGCTCGTCATGGGGGCCGGGGCGGGGGCCGGAGCGGTGGGCGCCAAAGTGGTAGGCGCCAAAGCGGTGGAATCCGGAGCGGTGGGTGCCGGAAAAGCCGGTGCCGCGGTGTCGGGGCCCTGTGCGATGCTCGACGACGTGCACACCACGTCTGTCAGCCCTGTGTTCATCGGCCGCGCCCAGGAGTTGGCCACCCTCGAGGACGCGCTCGCCCGCGCCACCGCGGGCGAGCCGCAGGTGCTGCTGGTGGGGGGAGAGGCGGGGGTCGGCAAGACCCGGCTCATCGACGAGTTCCTGGCCTCGGCCGTGACCGCGGGGGCGGTCACGGCGGTCGGCGGCTGTGTGGAAATCGGCGCCGACGGACTGCCGTTCGCGCCCGTGTCCACCGTGCTGCGCTCACTGCGCCGCAAGCTGGGCACCGAGCTGGACGGGGCCGCCGCAGGGCAGGAGGGCGAACTGGCCCGGCTGCTGCCCGAACTGGGCGAGACCTCCCGCGCGTCCCACGACGGGGACGGCCGGGCCCGGCTGTTCGAGCTCACCGTCCGGCTGCTGGAGCGGCTGGCCGCGGAGCGCACCCTCGTCGTCGCCATCGAGGATCTGCACTGGGCCGACCGCTCCACCCGCGAGCTGCTCGGCTATCTCTTCCGGTCGCTGCTCAGCGCCCGGCTGCTGGTCGTGGCCACCTACCGCTCCGACGACATCCACCGCCGCCATCCGCTGCGCCCGTTCCTCGCCGAGGTGGACCGGACGCGCGAGGTGCGGCGCATCGAGCTGTCCCGCTTCACCCGGGGCGAGGTGCACGCCCAGCTCACCGGGATCAACGGGGCCGAGCCGGAGCGCGAGCTGGTCGACCGGATCTTCGAGCGCAGCGACGGCAACGCCTTCTTCGTGGAGGAGATCGCCCGCTCCCTCAACGAGGGCTGCGCCACCGGCCTCAGCGAATCCCTGCGCGATCTGCTGCTGGTGCGGGTCGAGGCGCTGCCCGAGGAGGCCCAGGGGGTGGTGCGGATCCTCGCCGAGGGCGGCTCCTCGGTGGAGTACGAACTGCTGCGCGCGGTCGCCCGGCTGGACGAGGACGAGCTGATCGACGCACTGCGGGCCGCGGTCGGGGCGAACATCCTGCGCCCCACGGCCGACGACAGCGGCTACCGCTTCCGGCATTCGCTGGTGCGCGAGGCCGTGCGCGACGATCTGCTGCCCGGGGAGCGCTCCCGGCTCAACCGGCGCTTCGCGGAGGTGCTGGAGGCCGAGCCCGCGCTGGTGCGGGCCGATGAGCGGGCCGCCCGGCTGGCCAGCTACTGGTACCACGCGCACGACCCCGCCAAGGCCCTGCCCGCCGTGCTCCAGGCGTCCGTCGAGGCGCGGCGGCGGTACGCCCACGCGGAGCAGCTGCGGCTGCTGGAGCGGGCCATGGAGCTGTGGGAGGACGTCCCCAAGGAGATACGGCGGGCGCAGCGGCCCATGGACTACGCGGAGGTGTACCCCGCCTGCGGCTGTGAGGACCAGGCGCTGCGCCATCTCGATCTGCTCGCCGAGGTGGTGGTGGCCGCGCATATGTCCGGGCAGCGGGAGCGCGCGCTGGCCGTCAGCAAGCGGGCGCTGCGGACGCTGGAGCGCGGCGGTGACGACCCGCTGCGGGCCGCCTGGTTCTGGACCCAGCAGGGCAAGCTGATGGAGGGCCTGGCCCGCGGTGACGGCTGGGAGGAGCTGAGCCGGGCCCAGGAGCTGGTGCGCGGGCTGCCGCCGTCCCCCGTGCACGCCGAGGTCATGGCGCAGGTGGCGGGCTGGACGATGACCCACCGGCCAGGTGCCGAGGGCCTGGCCGCCGCCGAACGGGCGGTGGAGCTGGCCCGGCTGGTCGGCGCCGAGGGCACGGAGCTGAACGCCCGCCTGACGCTTGGCTACTTCACCGGTGACTCCGGCGACATCGAGCGCGGGCTGGCCGAGATGCGCGAGGTCTGCGAGCGGGCCCTGGCCCTCGGCGACATCAGCGTCCTGGGGCGCTGCTATGTCAATCTAGCCTCGGCGCTGGAGGGGGTCGGCCGGTCGGCCGAGGCGGTGGAGACCGCCGAGGAGGGCGCCCGGATCCTGGACCGCGTCGGCCTGGTGGACTCCCGGGCCTGGGTCTACGGGAATCTGGCCGAGTCGCTGTTCTCCCTGGGCCGCTGGGACGAGGCGGAGGCGGCGGCCCTGAAGACCCGGCGGCTCGCCCTCGGCACCAAGCCGCGCGGCACCGCCTCCAACCGGCTCGCCCAACTGGCGCTGGCGCGCGGGGAATGGGACACGGCGGAGCGCGAGCTGGCCGCCGCCCGGGAGCACTACGGCGCCCGCAACACCGAACCGCAGTACACCCTCCAGGTCGCGGGGCATGCCATCGAACTCGCGGCGGCGCGCGGCCGGATCCTGGAGGTCCGGGCCCTGCTGCAGCAGGTCGTGGAGGCCGGTTTCCCGCCCGGGATGCAGCGCTATGCCTGGCGGTTGCTGTACACGGCCGCCGCGGCCGAGTCGGCCTCCCGCGGACTGCCCACGGCCGAGCCGGGCCGGGGCGAGGCGCTGGCCCGCCTCCGGGCGGCGGCGAAGCGGGTGCCGCAGCCCGTGCCGGTATGGCGGGCCCACGCGGCGATGGTGCAGGCCGAACTGGCGCGTGCCGAGGGCCGGGACCGGCCCGACCTCTGGGCCGAGGCCACGGCCGCCTTCGCCGCGCTGGACCGCCCGTACCCGCTGGCCCGCGCCCGCCACCGCTGGGCGGAGGCGCTGCTCACCGCGGGCAACGGCGCCTCCGGCCAGGGCGCCCACGGTCAAGGCGCCCCCAGGCAGGGCGCCCCCAGGCAGGGCGCCAACGGTCACGGTGCCCACGGCCAGAGCGCCCACGGCCAGAGCGCCCACGGCCAGGGCGCCCAGGGCCAGGGCGCCCAGGGCCAGAGCGCCCAGGGCCAGGGCGCCCCCAGGCAGGGCGCCCACGGTCAGGGTGCTTCCGGTCAGGGCATCCCCGGGCACCCTGCCCCCGGTCAGAACGTCCCCGGGCAGGGCCTCCCCGGCCAGGGCCTCCCCGGCCAGGGTGCCTCCGGCCAAGGCGCCCCGGCCCAGGCCGATCGCGAGCACGCCGCCGAACTGCTCGCCCAGGCGCATGCCGTGGCCGACCGGCTGGGCGCCCGTCCGCTGCGCGAGGAGATCGAGCTACTGGCCCGGCGCGCCCGGCTGCCCCTGGCGTCCGCCGCGACCCGCGCCGCACTGGACGCGTCCCGGCCCCGCACCCCCGCGCTGCCCCCGGCCCCGGGCTCCCCCGCCCCGGCCGCCGAACCCGCCGATCCGGCCGAGGAGCTGGGGCTGACGCCCCGGGAGCGGGATGTGCTGCGGCTGGTCGCCGACGGGCGCAGCAATCGCCAGATCGCCGAGGAGCTCTTCATCTCGCCCAAGACGGCCAGCGTCCATGTCTCCAACATCCTGGCCAAGCTGGGCGTCTCGGGCCGGGCCGAGGCAGCCGCCGTGGCTCATCGCCTGCGCCTGGTGGACGGCCTGGCCGACGGCGTGGCGGCACGCTGACGGGATGCGCGGTGCGCACCGGCAGGACGCCGGGGCGCTGGACGCCGGGGCGCTGACAGGACGCGCGGTACGCCGGCCGCCCGCCGGGTCAGTCCCCTTCGCGGGGACGGATCACCACTCGCCCGGAGTCGAGGTCTATAGGGCCCTTCCACGGCGGGTCGCTGTTGCCCGTCTCGTCGAGCGTGAACTCCAGCCGGTTGCGCTCTTCCTCGGTGTGCTTGCGCCCGGGCGCGAACAGTTCCTCGATGAGGTTGAACATGACGACCCCCGTAGGCGTGCGACTGCTGCCAGTGTAGGCGGACCCGTCACAGAACGGGCACCCCGCGACATGTCCACCGAACTGGGCGACGCCATTGGCCGGTTCGCTCCCTCAGCAGCTCTCAGCGGACCTCCAGCCGCAGGATCCGGTCGTCCTCCCGACCCGGCTTACCACGGCCATCCGTATTGCTCGTGGTCAGCCACAGCCCCCCGTCGTCCGCCGCCACCACGCTGCGCAGCCGTCCGTACTTCCCGTCCAGGAACGACTGCGGCTTCGCCACCGCCTTGTCGCCCTTCAGCGGAATGCGCCACAGCCGCTCACCGCGCAGCCCCGCCATCCAGATCGAGCCCTTGGCGAAGGCGATTCCGCTCGGCGAGGCGTCCTTGGGCTTCCACTGCTCGAGCGGATCGGCAAAGCCCTTCTTCCCGGCCTGGCCCTCGACCTCCGGCCAGCCGTAGTTCTTGCCCGGCTCGATCAGATTGAGCTCGTCCCAGGTGTCCTGGCCGAACTCGGAGGCCCACAGCCGCTTGTCCGCATCCCAGGCCAGGCCCTGCACATTGCGGTGACCCGGGGAGTAGACGACCGACTGGGCGTCCGGATTGCGGGGCGCGGGCTCGCCGTCCGGGGTCATCCGCAGGATCTTGCCGCCGAAGGAGTCCATGTCCTGGGCGAGCCCGCGGTCACCGCTCTCTCCCGTGCCCGCGTAGAGCATCTTGTCCGGGCCGAAGGCGATGCGGCCCCCGTTGTGGATCTGGCCCTTGGGGATGCCCTTGAAGATCGTGTCCGGGGCGCCGAGCTGATTGCCGGCGGGGCGCTTGTCGTCGTACACCATCCGGACGATGCGGTTGTCCGAATCGGTGGTGAAGTACGCGTAGACCATATGGTCCGTGCCGAAGTCGGAGGAGACCGCCAGCCCCAGCAGCCCGCCCTCACCGGCGGCCGAGACGCCCGGGACGGACCCCAGCTCGGTCTTCTTCCCCGAGTCCGCCGAGACCTTGAAGATCTTCCCGGTGTCCCGCGAGGAGACCAGCAGATCCCCACCGGGCAGCGGCGCGAGCCCCCAGGGGGAGTTCAGCTTCGTGGTGAGCGTGCGCTCCACCTTCACCGAGCCCTTCGCGGGCGCCGCGGACTCCGTCGGCGAGGGC
Source organism: Streptomyces yongxingensis (assembly GCF_055597465.1). Taxonomy (NCBI): domain Bacteria; kingdom Bacillati; phylum Actinomycetota; class Actinomycetes; order Kitasatosporales; family Streptomycetaceae; genus Streptomyces; species Streptomyces yongxingensis. Next base: position 3,862,704 of record NZ_CM145717.1, on the reverse strand, counting down.
GCGCCCGAGGAGGAGCCTCCGCCGCCCGGCTTCGTGGGCGCGGACGACCGGCCGCCCGGTCTGGTGATGCTGTCGCCGTCGGACGAGCAGCCCGCCACGAGCGAAACGGCGGCAGCGGCGGCGAGAACAGAGGTGACGCGAGGACGTCGCACGGTCGGGTTCCTCTCCATGGGCACGTGTGCCGCGGCACGGCACTGATTCTTATACACCGCGGACCCGCGCCGGGTTCCCATCCCCGAACCGGGCCCCGACCAGGGCCGAACGCACACCGGCGGCCCGCGCCGGGCGGCCGGTGTGCGACGCGTTCAGTCCCACGATCCCCGCGCCGGCGGCAGCTCCGCGATCTCCGCGAGGTCCGCGGGCGAGAGCGGCAGACCGGCCGCCGCGCAGTTCTCCGCCGCCCACCGCTCCCGCTTCGTCCCCGGCACCGGCACCACATGCGGCCCCTGCGCCAGCAGCCAGGCCAGGGCCACCTGTGCCGGGGTCACCCCGTCCCCGTGCCGCTGGGCGACCCGTCGCAGACCGGCCACGATCGGCTGGTTCGCGGCCATCATCTCCGCCGTGAACCGCGGGTGCCGGGCCCGCATGTCGTCCGGTTCGAAGCCCTGCCCCGGGGTGAGCGTCCCGCTGAGGAAGCCGTTGCCCAGCGGCATCGCCGCCAGGAAGCCCACCCCGCGCGAGGCGCACCACGGCACCAGCGCCTCCAGCGCGTCGGGCGACCACACCGACAGCTCCGCCTGCACACAGCTGACCGGAAAGACCTGCTGGACCCGCTCCAGCTGGCGCACCGTGGCGTCGTGCATCCCGGCGCCCGCCCTCCGCTGCGCCCGCGCGCCCACGGCGCACAGCCCGAGCGCCCGCACCTTCCCGGCCGCGACCAGCTCCGCCATCGCACCCCAGGTCTCCTCTATGGGGACCTCCGGGTCGGCCCGGTGCAGCTGGTAGAGGTCGATCACATCGGTCTGGAGCCGGCGCAGCGAGGCGTCGCAGGCCCGCTTCACATAGCCGGGCCGCCCGTTGGCCACGATGTGCTGGTCGCCCACCAGCAGTCCGCATTTGGTGGACACGAAGGCGTCCGCCCGCCGCTCCTTGAGCACCCGCCCCACCAGCAGCTCATTGGTGAAGGGGCCGTACATGTCGGCGGTGTCCAGCAGGCTCGCCCCCGAGTCGAGCGCGGTGTGCACGGTGCGCACCGAGTGCTCGCCACTGCGCTGCGAAGCGGTGTACGCCCAGCTCATCGGCATGCATCCAAGGCCGATGGCCCCCACTTCGAGCGCCGCCGCTCCGATCCTCCTGCGCTCCACCTGGCCTGACCCCTCCCGTTCCTCGGACCCCAAACTAACCTCTGCCAACGGCCGGTGATCGCATAGCCTCCTGGCATGAGTGCAGATGACAGCGATACGTTCCGCCACCGCGATTCGACTCACGGTTCATCCGAAGCGCGCGACCTGGTGTGGCTGCCCATCCCGCCCGAGGAGATCGACGGCCTTCCCGACACCCTCGAATACGCCCACTGGGACGGCGGCGAGGACTTCCCCACCGACCCGGCGCGCTGCGCGTTCTACTGCGTCCCCTACATGAAGCCGCCGCAGGTGTGCACCCGCCCGCTGCCCGCCATGGCCAACCTGCGGGTGGTGCAGACCCTGACCGCCGGAATAGACCACATCAAGCCCGCGCTGGCCGATCTCGCGCCCGGGGTGCGGCTGTGCAACGCGCGCGGGGTGCACGACGCGAGCACCGCCGAGCTCGCCCTCACCCTCATCCTGGCCTCGCTGCGCGGTATCCCCGACTTCGTCCGGGGCCAGGACGCCGAGGAGTGGCGCTCCGGCTTCCGTCCCGCGCTCGCCGACAAGTCCGTACTGATCGTCGGCTACGGGGCCATCGGCAGCGCGATCGAGGATCGGCTCGTGCCGTTCGAGTGCGAGCGGGTGGCGCGCGTCGCGCGCTCCCCGCGCACGACCGAGCGCGGCCCGGTGCATCCGATCGACGCATTGCCCCGACTGCTTCCGGAAGCCGATGTGGTGGTGCTGGTGACCCCGCTCACCGAGGCCACCCGTGGTCTGGCCGGGGCGGAATTCCTGTCGCGGATGAAGGACGGGGCGCTGCTGGTGAACGTGGCCCGTGGTGGGGTCGTGGACACCAAGGCCCTGCTCACGGAGTTGGAGTCGGGCCGGCTGCGGGCCGCGCTCGATGTGACCGACCCCGAACCACTGCCCGCCGGGCATCCGCTGTGGCACGCTCCAGGGGTACTCATCTCCCCGCATGTGGGCGGCCCCACGTCGGCCTTCCTCCCGCGCGCCAAGCGGCTGTTGAGGGATCAGCTGCACCGTTACGCGCGCGGCGAGTCGCTGGCACATCTCGTCGCCACGACGGGGTAGACATGCCTCTGGCACCACATACAGGCACCGATTGACTCCCCTCCGTATATACAACGCCGTAGTCGGTTACGGTCCGTAGGTGGCCTATGTCCCTGAGTGACCAGTCTGGTGTATCGTCCCGAGCGGGGGCTGCGCCACTGACCTGACGGCGTCAGCGATGGACCGGAACTCGAGGGGGGCGACGGGCGATGTATGGCCGATGGACCGACAACCCGACGCAGCTCAGGCGTCGACCGCGACACTTCCGCGCAGCCGCGCGGTTCTCCAGCTCGACGAGGCCCGCGGGGATACCGCTTCCGGGAGCCCCGAGGCGCCAGTGGTCCGCCACGCAGTGGATGGCAGTCCAGTGAGCGCCACGGGAGCGGTGCTCGCCCGGCCGTCGGTCTCCGGCGGCGGGGCCGGGCTGTTGCCGCAAGTGGTCCTCGCCCTGGTCTGCGGCGGTTACGCGGCGGGGGCGATCGTCGGCTGGGGATCCTCCCGACTGGCCCTCGTCATGGGTGACTTCGGGCTGAGCGCCGCCGCCTTCGCCGCCGCGGCCTCCTGTCTGTGGCACGGCCGCCGGCACGCCGGGCGGCTGCGCCCGGCCTGGCTGCTGTTCGCCGCCTCCTCGGCCATGGCCGGGCTCGGGAACGCCGTCTGGGGCTGGTACGAGGTGGTGCTCGGCCGCCCCGTGCCGACCCCCTCGGTCGCCGACTTCTGCTTCCTGCTCTTCGCCCCGCCCGCCATCGTCGGGATGCTGGTGCTCGCCAAGCGCCCCACGAGCCGCGCCCGGTGGATCTGTCTGGGGCTGGACGCCTGGCTGATCGCCGGATCGCTGGTCACGCTCTCCTGGAGCCTCGCGCTCGCCCACACCGGGGAGTTCGGCGCGGACGGCGCCTCCGTGGCCCGCGGCGCTCTGTCGCTCGCCTATCCGCTGCTGGACATCGTGCTGGTCAGCATGGTGATCGTGCTCCACTTCCGGCGTTCCTCGGGCAACCGCTCCGCGATCAACACCGCGATCGCCGCCTTCGCGCTCACCGTGCTGTGCGACGCGCTGTTCACCTCGCCGCTGCTGCGGGAGCACTACCGCTCCGGGCAGATACTCGACGCCGGGTGGTTCGCCGGTTCCGCGCTGCTGGCGTACGCACCCTGGGTGGCCCGCCGCGAGGCCGCCCAGAACCCGCCGCCGGCGCGTCGCTCCCCGCAGCAGAGCGTCCCCATCGCGGGCTCGCTCGCCGCACTCGCGCCCTATCTCGCCGCCGCCGTCTGCACCCTGGGGGTCCTGTTCAACGTGATGGACGGCCGGCCGATCGACGGGGTGGTGCTCTTCACCGCCTGCGCGGTCGTGCTCGCGCTCGTCGTCCGACAGGCGATCATGCTGATGGACAACATCAGGCTCACCCAGGAACTCGCGCAGAAGGAGAGCCACTTCCGCTCCCTGGTGCAGAGCTCCAGCGATGTGATCATGATCGCCGCGCCCACCGGAATCCTGCGCTACGTCAGCCCGGCCGCCTCCGGGGTCTACGGCCGCGACGCGGAGGAGCTGGAGGGCTCCGAGCTGGCCTCCCTCATCCACCCCGAGGACCTCGGATCGGTGGTCCACGAGGTCCGCCGGTTCCTGGCCGCCTCACCGGGCGAGGAGCCCACCACGCGCATCGAATGCCGCTTCCGCTCCGGCTCCGGGGACTGGCTCAACGTGGAGTCCACGATCAACCGCCACCACGGCGGGCTGATCTTCAACAGCCGCGATGTCACCGAGCGGGTCCGGCTCCAGGCCCAGCTCCAGCACAACGCCGAGCACGACCCGCTCACCGATCTGCCCAACCGCGCCCTGTTCACCCGGCGGGTCGCGCACGCCGTCGCCGGCCGCCGCCGTACGGACGCCGGCACCGCCGTGCTCTTCATCGACCTCGACGGCTTCAAGGCGGTCAACGACACCGTCGGCCACCACGCCGGGGACGAACTGCTGGTCCAGGCCGCCCGCCGGCTCCAGGAGTCCGTGCGGTCCGGGTCCGGCGACTGCGCGGCCCGGCTCGGGGGCGACGAGTTCGCCGCCCTCATCCTCGGCGACGGCGAGGGGGACACGGGCACCCGCGAGCAGCGCATCATGGAGATCGCCGACCGGCTGCGGCTCCGGCTCTCCCAGCCCTACCGGGTCGAGGGCGGCACCGAGGTCCGCGTGGCCGCCAGCATCGGCGTCGCCTTCGCCGAGCCCGGCACCAGCCCCGGCGCCCTGATGCGCAACGCCGACCTGGCGATGTACCGCGCCAAGGCCGCGGGCAAGAACCGCGTCGAGCTGTACGCACCACAGATGCAGGCCGAGGTGGCGCGGCGCGCCGAGGTCGCCACCAGACTGCGAGCCGCCCTGCACGACGGGGAGTTCGTGCTGCTGCACCAGCCCGTCGTCGAGCTGACCAGCGGCCGGATCACCGCGGTCGCGGCCCAGGCCCGCTGGCGCTCGGCCCAGGGCATCCTGTTCACCCCCGCCGAGTTCCTCCGGGTCGCCGACAACGGCCGGGGGAGCGGCGAGGACACCGCCCGCACCGCCGAGCTGTCCCGCTGGATGCTCGAGGCGGCCGTCGAGCAGGCCGCCCAGCGGCGCCGCGACGGCCATCCGGTGCCGGTCTGCGTACGGCTCCCCGCGAGCCGGCTGGTGGACAAGTCGATGCCGCCCAAGGCCGTGGAGACCCTGCTGGCCCGCCACGGGCTGCCGTCCGGCGCGCTGATCCTGGAGCTGACCGACAGCGATCCACGGGTGCCGCTGGACGAGCTCGAGCACCGTCTCGGCGCGCTGCGCCGCCTGGGGGTGCGGATCGCCCTCGACGGCTTCGGCAGCGGCTATGCCGCGATCAGGGCACTGCGCAGGCTCCCCATCGATGTGCTGAAACTGGACCCCGGACTGGTCGAGGGAGTGGTCGAGTCCTCACGGCTGCACAAGATCACCGCGGGCCTGCTGAGGATCGCAGGCGACCTCGGAATGCAGTCCATCGCAGAGGGGGTGGAGTTGCCCGAGCAGATTGTCACCCTGCGCGGTATGGGATGCACCCACGCCCAAGGGGCGGCCTTCAGCGGGCCGCTGGACGAGCACCGGCTGCGCCGGGCGCTGCTGCGCGGCGGCTACCCGGTGCCGCGCCCGGAGCCCCCGCTGCTGGTCGGCGGCACCCTGCCGATCCGGCACGGCGCTCACGGCGGGCACGGCGGCTCCCACGGCCCGCGCCGTACGGAGCCGCACACCCACCCGCCGACCCGCTCAAATACTGAGACGCCCGTCCCACCCACTTGACACCCGATATGCGCCGGGGGGAGGGTCGGAGCCATGCGCACCCGAATTCTCGTACTTGGACAGCGCGTCGGCTGAGCAGGGCTCATCGAAGCCCTGCGGACCCTCACCGGCGCGCTCCCCTCGCTTGCCTTACGGCACGAGGGGTTTTTTGTTGCACCGGCAGGGCCGGTGCACCGCCCCGCCCCCTCCCTCCCGCACCGAACCTCACCTTCGAGAAGAGAATGCCGATGACCGAGCAGGCCCCCGGGTCCCATCACCCCCAGCCTCGGCCCCGTAGCGGCGGACCGCAGTCCGCCCCCGTCGAGCACGTCACGGGCGCGCAGTCCCTCATCCGTTCCCTCGAGGAAGTGGGTGCCGACACCGTCTTCGGCATCCCCGGTGGCACGATCCTCCCCGCGTATGACCCGATGATGGACTCCTCGAAGGTCCGGCACGTGCTGGTCCGCCATGAGCAGGGCGCGGGCCACGCGGCCACCGGCTACGCCCAGGCCACCGGCAAGGTCGGCGTCTGCATGGCGACCTCGGGCCCCGGAGCGACCAACCTGGTCACCCCCATCGGCGACGCCCATATGGACTCGGTCCCGATCGTCGCGATCACCGGCCAGGTGGCGTCCAAGGCCATCGGTACGGACGCCTTCCAGGAGGCGGACATCTGCGGCATCACCATGCCGATCACCAAGCACAACTTCCTGGTCACCAAGGCCGAGGACATCCCGCGCACGATCGCCGAGGCGTTCCACATCGCCTCCACCGGCCGCCCCGGCCCGGTCCTGGTCGACATCCCCAAGGACGTGCTCCAGGCGCAGACCACCTTCTCCTGGCCGCCGCAGATCGATCTGCCCGGCTACCGCCCGGTCACCAAGCCGCACGCCAAGCAGATCCGCGAGGCCGCCCGCCTGATCACCCAGGCCGAGCGCCCGGTGCTGTACGTCGGCGGCGGCGTGATCAAGGCGCAGGCCACCGCCGAGCTGAAGGTGCTGGCCGAGCTGACCGGCGCGCCGGTCACCACCACCCTGATGGCGCTGGGCGCCTTCCCCGACAGCCACCACCTCCACCTCGGCATGCCGGGCATGCACGGCACCGTCGCCGCCGTGACCGCGCTGCAGAAGGCCGATCTGATCGTGGCGCTCGGCGCCCGCTTCGACGACCGCGTCACCGGCAAGCTGGACTCCTTCGCCCCGTACGCCAAGATCGTCCACGCGGACATCGACCCGGCCGAGATCGGCAAGAACCGCGCCGCCGACGTGCCGATCGTCGGGGACGCCCGCGAGGTCATCGCGGACCTGGTCGTCGCCGTCCAGGCCGAGCACGACGCGGGCCACACCGGCGACTACAGCGGCTGGTGGGAGGACCTGAACCGGTGGCGGGAGACCTACCCGCTCGGCTACGGCCAGCCGGCCGACGGCAGCCTCGCCCCGCAGCAGGTCATCCAGCGGATCGGCCAGCTGGCCCCGGAGGGCACGATCTTCGCCGCGGGCGTCGGCCAGCACCAGATGTGGGCCGCCCACTTCATCGACTACGACACCCCCGCCACCTGGCTGAACTCGGGCGGCGCCGGGACGATGGGCTACGCCGTCCCGGCCGCCATGGGCGCCAAGGCCGGTGCCGACGAGGGCCGTACGGTCTGGGCGATCGACGGTGACGGCTGCTTCCAGATGACCAACCAGGAACTGGTCACCTGCGCGCTGAACAACATCCCGATCAAGGTCGCGATCATCAACAACGGCGCGCTGGGCATGGTTCGCCAGTGGCAGACCCTCTTCTACAACCAGCGCTACTCCAACACGGTCCTGCACTCCGGCCCCGACGCCCCCGCGCAGGCGAACCTGGGCACCCGCGTCCCCGACTTCGTGAAGCTCGCCGAGGCCATGGGCTGCGTCGGGCTGCGCTGCGAGGACCCGGCCGACCTCGACGCCGTGATCGAGAAGGCCAACGCGATCAACGACCGCCCGGTGGTCGTGGACTTCATCGTCCATGAGGACGCCATGGTCTGGCCGATGGTCGCGGCCGGCACCTCCAACGACGAGATCCTGGCGGCGCGCGACACCCGCCCGGACTTCGGCGACGGCGAAGACGACTGAGGCCAGGACCGAGAGAGAGAAGAGACCGAGCCCATGTCCAAGCACACCCTCTCCGTCCTGGTGGAGAACACCCCCGGCATCCTGGCCCGGATCGCCGCCCTGTTCTCCCGCCGCGGGTTCAACATCGACTCGCTGGCCGTCGGCGTCACCGAGCACCCCGACATCTCCCGGATCACCATCGTGGTCAATGTCGAGGAGCTGCCGCTGGAGCAGGTCACCAAGCAGCTCAACAAGCTGGTCAACGTGCTGAAGATCGTCGAGCTGGAGGACGGCCAGGCGATCCAGCGGGAGCTCGTCCTGGTCAAGGTCCGCGCCGACAACGAGACCCGCTCCCAGATCGTCGAGATCGTCCAGCTGTTCCGCGCCAAGACCGTGGACGTCTCCCCGGAGGCCGTGACCATCGAGGCCACCGGCAGCAGCGACAAGCTCGAGGCCATGCTCAGGATGCTGGAACCGTACGGCATCAAGGAGCTGGTCCAGTCCGGCACCATCGCCATAGGGCGCGGCGCCCGCTCCATCACCGACCGGAGCCTGCGCGCGCTCGACCGGTCCGCCTGACCCCGGCCCCGCCCGACCAGCGGGGCCACGGTCCGGCGCCACCCGCGCGCCGGACCGTATGGCGAGACCCCGAAACCTTCACCCGCCCGCCCGTCATACGGTGGGAAGCACAACCCACACGCTAGGAGATTCCCGAAGTGGCCGAGCTGTTCTACGACGACGACGCCGACCTGTCCATCATCCAGGGCCGCAAGGTCGCAATCCTCGGCTACGGCAGCCAGGGCCACGCCCACGCGCTGTCGCTGCGCGACTCGGGCGTCGACGTCCGGGTCGGCCTGCACGAGGGCTCCAAGTCCAAGGCCAAGGCCGAGGAGCAGGGCCTGCGCGTGGTCACCCCGGCCGAGGCGTCCGCCGAGGCCGACGTGATCATGATCCTGGTCCCGGACCCGATCCAGGCCAAGGTCTACGAGGAGTCCGTGAAGGCCAACCTGAAGGACGGCGACGCGCTGTTCTTCGGGCACGGTCTCAACATCCGGTTCGACTTCATCAAGCCCCCGGCCAACGTGGACGTCTGCATGGTCGCCCCCAAGGGCCCGGGCCACCTGGTCCGCCGCCAGTACGAGGAGGGGCGCGGCGTGCCGTGCATCGCGGCCGTCGAGCAGGACGCCACCGGGAGCGCCTTCGAGCTGGCCCTGTCCTACGCCAAGGGCATCGGCGGCACCCGCGCCGGCGTCATCAAGACCACCTTCACCGAGGAGACCGAGACCGACCTCTTCGGTGAGCAGGCGGTGCTGTGCGGCGGCACCTCGGCGCTGGTCAAGGCCGGGTTCGAGACCCTGGTCGAGGCCGGTTACCAGCCGGAGATCGCGTACTTCGAGTGCCTCCACGAGCTCAAGCTGATCGTGGACCTGATGTACGAGGGCGGCCTGGAGAAGATGCGCTGGTCGATCTCCGAGACCGCCGAGTGGGGCGACTACGTCTCCGGTCCGCGGATCATCAACGAGTCCACCAAGGCCGAGATGAAGAAGATCCTCGGCGAGATCCAGGACGGCACCTTCGCCAAGAACTGGATGGCGGAGTACAACGCCGGCCTGCCGAAGTACAACGAGCTGAAGAAGGCCGACGAGAACCACCTGCTGGAGACCACCGGCAAGGAGCTGCGCAAGCTCATGAGCTGGGTCGACGAGGAGGCGTAACCGCGCCTGGTGGCGCGGAGGCCGTGCCCCGGGTGCGGCGGGGGTCCACCGGACCCCCGCCGCACCCGGTTCGCGCTTTGTCCATCGCGCACCACCACGTGCGGGTGATCCTGCCGCAACGGCACATGACGAAGGCCCGACCGCCACTACACTCATCAGCAGCAAGCGCGTCAGGCTCACAGCGTCGTGCGTCTCCCACGCGGCTGACCCCTTCACCGCCAGCGGCCGTCGGGACGGCCGTCCGCTGAGGACTAGTGAGGACTGAAGACCACGTGAGCACTGCTTCCACTGGTAAACCCGTCGTACTCATCGCCGAAGAGCTCTCTCCGGCGACGGTCGATGCCCTGGGCCCGGACTTCGAGATCCGGAACTGCAACGGGGCGGACCGGGCCGAGCTCCTTCCCGCCATCGCCGATGTGGACGCGATCCTCGTCCGCAGCGCGACCAAGGTCGACGCCGAGGCCATCGCCGCCGCGAAGAAGCTGAAGGTGGTCGCCCGCGCGGGCGTCGGCCTGGACAATGTGGACGTCTCGGCCGCCACCAAGGCGGGCGTCATGGTCGTCAACGCGCCGACGTCCAACATCGTCACCGCCGCCGAGCTCGCCTGCGGTCTGCTGGTGGCCACGGCCCGGAACATTCCGCAGGCCAATGCCGCGCTGAAGAACGGCGAGTGGAAGCGCAGCAAGTACACCGGTGTGGAGCTGAGCGAGAAGATCCTCGGCGTGGTCGGCCTCGGCCGCATCGGCGTCCTGGTGGCCCAGCGGATGTCCGCCTTCGGCATGAAGGTCGTCGCGTACGACCCGTATGTGCAGCCCGCGCGGGCCGCGCAGATGGGTGTGAAGCTGCTCTCGCTGGACGACCTGCTCGAGGTCTCCGACTTCATCACGGTCCACCTCCCCAGGACTCCCGAGACGGTCGGCCTGATCGGCGACGAGGCGCTGCACAAGGTCAAGCCGGAGGTCCGGATCGTGAACGCCGCGCGCGGCGGGATCGTGGACGAGGTGGCGCTGGCCGCCGCCCTCAAGGAGGGCCGGGTGGCCGGGGCCGGGCTGGACGTCTTCTCCCAGGAGCCGTGCACCGAGTCCCCGCTGTTCGAGTTCGACAATGTGGTGGTCACCCCGCATCTGGGCGCCTCCACCGGTGAGGCCCAGGAGAAGGCGGGCATCGCGGTCGCCCGCTCGGTGCGGCTGGCGCTGGCCGGCGAGCTGGTCCCGGACGCGGTGAACGTCCAGGGCGGCGTCATCGCCGAGGACGTACGCCCCGGGCTGCCGCTGGCCGAGAAGCTGGGGCGGATCTTCACCGCGCTGGCGGGCGAGGTCGCGGTCCGCCTCGATGTCGAGGTGTACGGCGAGATCACCCAGCACGACGTCAAGGTGCTGGAGCTGTCGGCGCTCAAGGGCGTCTTCGAGGACATCGTCGACGAGACCGTCTCGTATGTGAACGCGCCGCTGTTCGCGCAGGAGCGCGGGGTCGAGGTGCGGCTGACCACCAGCTCGGAGTCGAGCGAGCACCGCAATGTGGTGATCGTGCGCGGCACCCTCTCGGACGGCGAGGAGGTCTCGATCTCCGGCACGCTGGCCGGCCCCAAGCACCAGCAGAAGATCGTCGCGGTGGGGGAGTACGACGTGGACCTGGCACTCGCCGACCACATGGCCTTCCTCCGCTACACCGACCGTCCGGGCGTGGTCGGCACGCTCGGACGCATCCTGGGCGAGGCGGGGATCAACATCGCGGGGATGCAGGTCTCCCGGGCCACGGCGGGCGGTGCCGCGCTGGTGGCGCTCACGGTGGACGACACCATTCCGCAGCCCGTGCTCACCGAGATCGCCGAGGAGATCGGCGCCACCTCGGCCCGCTCGGTCAATCTGGTCTGAGCCGCTCAAGGCATCACCCACCTGGGCCCGGCCCCCGCTTCGGCGGGGGCCGGGCCCAGGTCTTTGTGCCTCCACGGCAGCGGGACATGCCGGAGGGGTTCGGATCTTTTTCATCGCGTGTTGAATAATGGCGGTGGGCTCGCTACGCTCGCAGCTATGTGGAGAAAATTTCTCCACATAGCTGTAGGTATGTGCTGTGCTGTCAGGAGAGTCCCGTGTCCGCAGACGCTGAGACCGACGCCGACGCCCTTGCCGACGTCCCGTCGCCCCCCATGCGCGCCGACGCGCGGCGCAACCGGGAGCAGATCCTGCGCGCCGCCCGCGAGGTCTTCGCCGATCAGGGGCCGGATGCTCCGCTGGATGAGATAGCCCGGCGCGCCGGGGTCGGCATCGCGACCCTCTACCGGCGGTTTCCGCACCGTGCCGATCTGCACCGAGGGGTCGCCATCGAGGTGCTGACCGCGCTGGTCGAGGCCGCGAGCCGGGCCGCCGCCGAGGAGGGCGATCCCTGTCTCGCACTGCGCCGCTTCATGCACGCCGCGCTCGATCTCAAGATCGGCTCGGTGATGCCCGCGCTGCTGGGCCGGTTCACCGTCGACGAGATCCTCGGCCGTGTCCCCGGCGACGCCGTCGACCCGATCGACGCGATGCTCCTGCGCGCCCAGGCCCAGGGGCTGGTCCGGAGTGATGTCGTCTTCGGCGACATCACGCTGATGATCATCCGGCTGACCCGGCCGCTGCCCGGCGGCGGCCGGTTCGCCCCCGATGACGCCCTCGCCCATCGCCAACTGGATGTCTACATCGACGGGTTGCGCCCCACCGGCTCCCCGCGCCCCACCACCCCGCTCGGCGGCCCGGCCGTCGACGCCGAGGCGTTCAAGCGCATCCGGGGGCGGGTGATCGACGACGCCCACGAGGCCCACGACGCCCGGGAAGCCGACGCCGACGCCCACTCCGACCCCGACCCCGCCTGACCTACCCCTCCGCTCGCCTTCCGCGAGACCAGAAAGGCATCGTCATGTCCCAGCCCTCAGCCGCACCGCCGCGAGCCAACCCCCGGCGCTGGTTCGCCCTTGTCTTCATCGGCCTGGCCCAGCTGATGATCGTCCTCGACATCACCATCGTGAACATCGCCCTGCCGTCGGCCCAGAAGGACCTCGGCATCTCCGACGGCGACCGGCAGTGGGTCATCACCGCCTACACCCTGGCGTTCGGCAGTCTGCTGCTGCTCGGTGGCCGGATCGCGGACTACACCGGCCGTAAGCGGACCTTCCTCATCGGCCTGCTGGGGTTCGCCGGGGCCTCCGCGCTCGGCGGCGCCGCCTCCGGTTTCGAGATGCTGCTCGCGGCCCGCGCCCTGCAGGGCGCCTTCGCCGCGCTGCTCGCCCCCTCGGCGCTTTCGCTGCTCGCGGTGAACTTCACCGAGCCCCGTGAGCGCGCCAAGGCGTTCGGCATCTTCGGCGCGATCGCGGCGGGCGGCGGTGCGATCGGGCTGGTCGTCGGCGGGCTGCTGACCGAGTACCTCGACTGGCGCTGGTGCCTGTACGTCAATGTGCCGATCGCCGTCGTCGCCGCCATCGGCTGGTCCGTGCTGCCCACCGACACCCGCGCCGAGGGCCGCGCCCGCTTCGACATCCCCGGGGTGCTGCTGGCGGTGTGCGGGCTGGTGGCCGTGGTCTACGGATGCAGCGAGGCCGAGTCCGAGGGCTGGGACTCCCGGCTGGTGACCGGGCTGCTCATCCTGGGCGCGGTGCTGCTCTTCGCCTTCGTCATGGTGGAGCGGAGCGTGGCACGGCCGCTGCTGCCGCCGCGCGTGGTGGCGGACCGCACCCGTGGCAGCGCCTATCTGGCGGTCGGCCTCTCGGTGGTCGGCATGTTCGCGATGTTCCTCTTCCTCACGTACTACATGCAGCTCGTCAAGGGCTACTCGGCGCTGCTCACCGGTGTGGCGTTCCTGCCGATGACCGGTGCGGTGCTGGTCGGCGCGGGCGGTGTCGCCTCCCGCCTCATCCCCAAGGTGCCGCCGCGGCTGCTGGTGGCGCCCGGCCTGCTGATCGCGGCCACCGGTGTCGTCCTGCTGGTGCCCCTGGACGTCGACAGCTCGTACGCGGCGGGGGTGCTGCCCGCCGAGCTCCTGGTCGGCTTCGGCATGGGCCTGGTGATGGCGCCCTCGATGAACTACGCGACTCATGGGGTGGGGGCGGGGGACGCGGGCGTCGCCTCCGCCACCGTCAACACCGCCCAGCAGATCGGCGGTTCGATCGGCACGGCGCTGCTCAACACCATCGCCACCAGCGCGACCTCCGACTACATGGCCTCGCACGCCCGGCAGATGACGCCGCGGACCGCCAAGGCAACCGCCAAGGCCGGTCTGGTCGAGGGCTTCTCGCACGCCTTCGTCGTCTCGTCCTCGATCCTCGTGGGCGCCGCGGTGGTCGTGGCCCTGCTGATGAACGCCCCGCGCCCGGTACGCGAGCCCGGCACCGAAGGCGCCACTCCGCTCCCCGCTCACATGGGCTGACAGCGCCCCGCGCCCCGGAGGTCCTCCGCTCCACGGCCGGAGCGGAGGACCTCCGGCGATGGGTGGGTCAGGGCGCGGGATCCGGGCACGGAGACGGCCCGGTCATGGCCGCGGGCTCTCAGCCCGCCAGCTCGTAGGCGTAGTCCGGTGCGAAGGTGCCCGCCGGGCCCGCGCAGCCGTCCACTTCGCCCGGGGGCTTGACCCAGAGGTAGGCGTCGATGGCCGGGTCGCCGGTGTTCGCCGTGGGGTTTTCGCCGACCTTGCGGCCGTGGGGGTCGCACCAGGCGTTGTCGGGGGCGGGGCCGTTGCCGTTGCGGCTGGTGTCGATGACGGCGGTGAGCCCGGAGGAGGTGCCGAACTGGGCGAGCACGCTCTTGGTGAAGGCCACCTCGTCGGCGGTGCGGCGGAAGTTGGAGACATTGCTGTAGATGCCGTCGCCGCTGGTCAGCACCCCGGCCGAGCGGAGCCGCGACGCCTGGACGGCGGCGCTGTTCCACGCCGAGTGCCCGGCGTCGAAGTACACCCGGGCCTTGGGGTTGGCGCTGTGGATGGCGGTGGCGGCGCGGGCCAGTGAGGCGTAGCGGCCGCTCAGCTCGGTGGGGGAGAGGCAGCTGATGAGTGCGATCGAGTCGGGTTCGAGGATGACGACGGCGGGCCCGCTGCCCAGCCCGGCGGCGAAGCCGCGCACCCATGCGTCATAGCTCGCGAGGTCGGGCGCGCCGCCCGCGGAGGCCCCGCCGCAGTCGCGGTTGGGGATCTGATACGTCACCAGGACGGGGGTCTGGCCCTTGGCGGAGGCGGCGGAGGTGACCTTGCGGACGTCCTCGGTGACGGTCGCGGGGGCGTACCGGGAGAACCACACGGCCTGGGGCTGACTGGCGATCCGCGAGGCGATGCGCGGCTGCCGGGAGTCGCCCGGATTGGCGGCGACCCACTTGTTCACGAGCGAGTCGGGGTTGTTGAAGAACCGTGTGTCGTCCGGCAGTTCGCCCGCGACGGCCTGCGGTGTGTAGGCCGCGCCGATGAGGAAGGCGGCGGCGAGCCCGGCTGCCGCTAACGCTCTGGTGATGCGCACGGTGCGTCACTCCTCTCGCGTGGGGTGGCTGCTCAAGCCCTCTGGCCGCCGTGTCCGGCCGCCGTCCTCTGGTTGCCGCCGGGCGGGGAATGGTTGCCGTCGTCGTACGGGTCGGTGCGGCCAACACGCTCCGCGCGCGTAAGCCCGTAGGGGACCCCACCGCGATGGGGTCCCCTAGGGGCGTCACGCGCGCGGCTCAGCGACTCGGCACCGCCTCGCCGCCGTCCGCCGCCTCGGCCGCGCCGGCCGAGGGCGCGTCCTCGGCCGCCGGCCCGGCGTCCTCCGCGCCGACCCGGCGCAGCGTCACCAGGGCCAGGATCGCGCCCGCCACCAGGACCACCGCCCCCGCCCCGGACGCGATCCGCATCCCGTGGGTGAACGCCTCGCGCGCCGTGTCCAGCAGGTGCTCCCCGGCCCGCCCCTTCAGCGAACCCGCCACCGCGGCGGCCGCGCCCAGCGTCTCGCGCACCTGGTCGAGCGCGTCGGCGGGCAGCCCGGCGCCCAGCGAGTCCTTGACGTCGCTCCGGTAGACGGCGGTGCCGACGCTGCCGAGCACCGCCATGCCCATCGCTCCGCCGAACTCCTGGCCCGTCTCCAGCAGCGCGGCCGCCGAACCCGCCCGCTTCGGCGGGACGGTGCCGATCGCCATGTCGGTGACCAGCGACATCACCGCCACGATCCCGCTGGCCAGGACGGCGGCGCCGATCAGCACGGTCCACAGCGCGTCCGTACCGGCCAGGGCCAGAATCCCGTAGCCGATGGCCGCGGTGACGAACCCGGCGCCGATCACGTACGCCCGGTTCGCACCGCGCTGGACCGCCGCGGCCGCCACCGGCCCGGCGATGCCGACGCAGACGGACGGGGCCAGGCTCCACAGCGCCGCCTCCAACGGGCCCTTGCCGAGCACCGACTGCAGATACTGGGTGGTGAAGTAGGCCGAGCCCATCATCGCGAAGGTGGCCAGCGCGTTGAGCGCGATCGACGGGCCGAAGCCGCGGTGGTGGAACAGCTCCGGGCTGATCATCGCGTCGCGCCGGGTGCGTTGGCGCCGTACGAAGACGGCGCCGACGGCGAGACCGGCCACGATGGACAGCAGCGGGATCGGCCCGACGCCGTTGTCCGCGGCGATCTTCTTCAGTCCGTAGATCACCGGGAGTACCGCGGCCATCGACAGCGGCACGCTCGGCAGATCGAACGCCCCGGGCGCGGGGTCCTTGAACTCCGGCACCAGGAGCGGCACCAGCACCAGCAGCAGCACCATCGCCGGGACGTTGATCAGGAAGACCGAGCCCCACCAGAAGTGCTCGATCATCACCCCGCTCAGCACCGAGCCCAGCGCGATACCGCCCGCCATGGCCGACGACCAGATCGCGATCGCCTTGGCCCGCTGCTTCCCGTCCAGGAAGAGGTTGCGGACCAGCGCCATCGTCGAGGGCATCAGCGTGGCGCCGCCGATCCCGAGCACCGCACGTGCGGCGATGAGCATCTCGGCGCTCTGCGCGTACGCCGCCGCGACGGACGCGGCGCCGAAGGCCGCGGCCCCGAACAGCAGCAGCTTCCGCCGCCCGAAGCGGTCGCCCAGCGCCCCCATGGTGATGAGCAGCCCGGCGAGGGCGAAGGCGTAGATGTCGAAGATCCACAGCTGCTGGGTGGCACTGGGGTGCAGCTCCCGGCTGATGGCCGGCACCGCGAAGTACAGCACCGACACATCCATGGAGACCAGGAGGAGCGGAAGCATCAGGACCACGAAGGCGGTCCATTCCCTGCGTCCGGCGCGCGGGCCGGTGGAAGTCGAGGTCATGGCGAGGACTATACGAGCGTCTTAAACAAGCGTCTAGTACGATTGTGTAAGACGGATGTGTAAGACGAATGTGTGAAACGATCGTCTAGGACGCCCGTATGGGACCGGGATACCCTGGCGCCATGGGACATCGAGAGGATCTGCTGGCCGGGGCCAAGCGCTGCCTTGAGGAGAAGGGCTGGTCCCGTACGACGGCGCGGGACATCGTGGCCGCTTCGGGCGCCAATCTGGCCTCCATCGGCTACCACTACGGCTCCAAGGACGCCCTGATGCGGGAGGCGCTCTTCGCCTCCATGAGTGACTGGGCCGATGACGTCGAGCGGTCCTTCGAGGCGGACGCCCCGGCGGGCGAGGGCCCGGACACCGGGCTGCGGGAGCGGTTCGAGACCCGGTGGACCCGGGTGCTGGAGCTGTTCGACAAGCACCAGGCGGTGTGGCGCTCCCAGTTGGAGGCCATCCTCCAGGTCCGGCACGATCCCGAGCTGCGCGCGGCCTTCGGCCGGGCCCAACCGGAGGGGCGCCAGGGGCTGGTGGGGCTGATCCACGGCATCGACGAGCGCGATGTGGATGAGGAGACGTCCCGGGTCATGGGCTCCTTCTATATGACGCTGGTGAGCGGGATGGTCGTCCAGATGGCCATCGACCCCGACCTCATGCCCAGCGCCCATGACCTCGTCGAGGCGATGCGCCGCATCGTCGGCGACGCCCCCGTGGCGCCCAACGCCCCCGCGGCCCCCGCCGACTGACCTCGGGGCTCAGGCTTCAGGTTCAGCGCCCGGGCGGCCCGAGACGTGCGGCCTTCAGCGTCATATGGAGCAGCAGCCGGTCCTCGCCCGCGTCCAGGTCGAGACCGGTGAGCTGCCGCACCCGCGAGAGGCGGTAGTACAGCGTCTGCCGGTGGATGCCCAGCCGCTGGGCGGTGCGCCCGGCCTGGCCCGCGCAGTCGAGGAAGGTCTCGGCGGTGCGGGCGAGCTCGGCGTGCGCGGGCTCCAGGAGGGGCCGTACGGCGGCGTCGGGCGGCAGTGCGGGCAGTGCGGCCAGCAGTCGGTACGGGCCGATGGCGGACCACTCCGCGACCGGGCCCAGGTGGCTGTCGGCGTGGGCCGCCCGCGCGGCGGCCAGCGCCTCCTGCCAGGCGGCGGGCAGATCCTCCAGTCCGCGCCGGGGAGCGCTGACCCCGGCGGCGGCCCTGGGCGCCAGTCTCCCCGGCCCCCTGCCGCCCGCCGTGGCCCGGGGCGAGCGCAGCAGCTGCTCGGCCGTCGCGCGGGCCGGGTCCAGGGCGGAGGCCGCGCGCAGCCGGACCAGCGCCGCCAGCCCCGCCCCGGGCGCCCCGGCCGCCGCGTCCCCCGGCAGTGCGCACGCGGCCACGATGCCCGGCAGATGGGGGAGGCCCGGGTGGTCCGCGTCCTCGCCGGTCCCCGGCGTCCACGGCACCACCGCCACCAGCGCCAGCGGCCCGTCGGCCGCTCCGCGCAGCGCGGCCCGCAGCCCGGAGCGGGCGGCGTCCCGCCCGGCCGGTGGTCCGGTCAGCACATCGCGCAGCAGCTCACCGAGCTCCTCACCGGCCCGCGCCTCGGCCGCCAGCAGCGCCCCGATGCGGTCCGCGGTCTCCATCGCGCGGGCCAGCCGGGGATCCCGCGCGCCCGCCGGGCCGCCCAGCTCCAGATCGGCGAGATGGCCGTCGTCCAGCAGCCAGACATAGCCGTGCACCACCCCGCGGTGCCGGACGGGCAGGCAGATGCGGCCCATGAACACCCCGGCCGCCGGGTCGGGCGGGATCCGCAGCGGCGCCTGCGCCCGGGCGATCCCGAACGCCTCGAACCAGGCCCGCACCGCCGCCGTCGAGCGGCGCTGGAGGATCGAGCGGGTGCGCACCGGGTCCAGCGCGGGCTCCGCTGTGCCATCGCTGTCTTCGCTGTCCTGGGCGCCGAAGGCGATCAGCGCGAAGTCGCGGTTCTCCAGGGTCGCGGGTGCCCGGAGCACCGCCGTGATCTCGTCCACCAGCTGCTGGTAGTCGTCGCGCATGGGTCCCGCCTCTTCCCGCTTTCACCCCTCACATTCTCATACAGATGTCTGAGATCCCGGCCACGGATGCGTGACAGCTGTCGATGGTCCGCAATCCGCGCCATCCTTAAGTTTCACGGTGAGTTGTCGATGCCGTTCATCGGCCGTCATCGTGGAGGTGCCCCGTGCTGGGACCCGTGCTGCTCGCCGCTTCGCGCAGTGCCGCCATCCGCCGTATCGTCTCGGCCGCGCCGGTCACCCGCCCCATGGTGGACCGCTTCGTCGCCGGGGAACGGCTGGCCGAGTCCCTGGGGGCGGTGCGGTCGCTGACCGCCCGCGGCCTGGACGTCACCCTGGACCATCTGGGCGAGGACGTGACCGACCGGTCCGAGGCGCTGCGCAGCCGTGACGCCTATCTGGCGCTGACCGAGGCGCTGGCCGCCGAGGGGCTCGCCGGGCGCGCGGAGATGTCCGTGAAGCTCTCCGCGTTCGGCCAGGCGCTGCCCGGGGGCCACGATCTGGCGCTGGCCAATGTGACCCCGGTCGTGGAGGCCGCCGCCGCGGCGGGCACGACGGTCACCCTCGACATGGAGGACCACACCACGGTGGACTCCACCCTCGCCATCCTCGGCGAGCTGCGCACCCGATTCCCGCAGACCGGCGCGGTCCTCCAGTCCTATCTGTTCCGGACCGAGGACGACTGCCGGGCGCTGGCCGGGGAAGGCTCCCGGGTGCGGCTGGTGAAGGGCGCGTACAACGAGCCGGCGAGCGTAGCCCACCAGGACAAGCGCGAGGTGGACCGCGGTTACGTGCGCTGCCTGAAGATCCTCATGGCCGGTGAGGGCTATCCCATGATCGGCTCGCACGATCCGCGCATGGTCGCCATCGCCCAGGACCTGGCACACCGCCTCGGGCGCAAGCTGGACGAGTACGAGTTCCAGATGCTGTACGGGATCCGCGTGGCCGAGCAGGAGCGGCTGGTGGCGGAAGGTCACCGTATGCGGGTTTACGTCCCGTATGGCACAGACTGGTATGGGTACTTCATGCGCCGCCTCGCGGAGCGCCCCGCCAACCTCACATTCTTCCTGCGCTCGCTGGTCGGCCGCCGCTGACCGCTCTCGGGATCGCAGACCTCGTAAATCCCCGACGCCCCCGACGATCGAAGGAGACAACGGCCATCATGGACGCCGTCACCCAGGTCCCCGTGCCGGTGAACGAGCCGGTGCACACCTACGCCCCCGGCACCCCGGAGCGCGCCCGCCTCGAGACCAAGCTCAAGGAGCTCGGCGAGAACCCCATCGACCTGCCGATGACCATCGGCGGCCAGAAGCGGATGGGAGCGGGGGAGCGCTTCGACGTCGTCCAGCCGCACAAGCACTCCGCCCGCCTGGGCACCTACGCCAACGCCACTCAAGCGGACGCGCGGGACGCGATCGACGCCGCCCTGGCGGCGGCCCCGGCGTGGCGCGCGCTCAGCTTCGACGACCGTGCCGCGGTCATCCTCAAGGCCGCCGATCTGCTCTCCGGCCCCTGGCGGGAGACGCTCGCCGCGTCCACCATGCTGGGCCAGTCGAAGACCGCGCAGCAGGCGGAGATCGACACTCCCTGTGAGCTGATCGACTTCTGGCGCTTCAACGTCCACTTCGCTCGCCAGATCCTGGCCGAGCAGCCGGTGACCAACTCGCCCGGGGTCTGGAACCGCACCGACCACCGGCCGCTGGAGGGGTTCGTCTACGCGATCACCCCCTTCAACTTCTCCGCCATCGCGGGCAACCTCCCGACCGCCCCCGCCCTGATGGGCAATGTGGTGGTCTGGAAGCCGTCCCCGACCCAGACGCACGCCGCCGTGCTGCTGATGGAGCTGCTGGAGGAGGCCGGGCTGCCCAAGGGCGTGATCAACCTGGTCACGGGCGACGGCAAGGAGGTCTCCGAGGTGGCCCTGGCCCACCCGGACCTCGCGGGCATCCACTTCACCGGTTCGACCCGGACCTTCCAGTACCTGTGGAAGACGGTCGGCAACAACATCGAGAACTACAAGACCTATCCGCGACTGGTCGGTGAGACCGGTGGCAAGGACTTCATCGTCGCCCACCCCTCCGCCGACCCGGCGGTGCTGAAGACGGCGATGACCCGCGGCGCCTTCGAGTTCCAGGGCCAGAAGTGCTCCGCGGCCTCCCGCGCCTATGTGCCGCGCTCCCTGTGGGAGAACGGCCTCAAGGAGGAGTTCGCCGCCGAGGTCAACGGGCTGACCATGGGCGATGTGGCCAACCTCGACAACTTCATGGGCGCGGTCATCGACGAGCGCGCCTTCGCCAAGAACAAGGCGGCGATCGACCGGGCGAAGTCCGACCCCACGATCGAGGTCGTCGCCGGCGGCTCCTACGACGACAGCGAGGGCTGGTTCGTCCGCCCGACCGTGCTGGTCTCCACCGACCCGGAGAACGAGATCTTCAAGGACGAGTACTTCGGCCCGATCCTCGGGGTGCACGTCTACGAGGACGAGGAGTACGAGGCGATGCTGAAGCAGATGGAGTCGGCCGCCCCGTACGGGCTGACCGGCGCCGTCATCGCCCAGGACCGCGCGGCGGCGGCCGCCGCCTGTGAGGCGCTGCGCTTCGCGGCCGGCAACTTCTACATCAACGACAAGCCGACCGGCGCCGTCGTCGGCCAGCAGCCTTTCGGCGGCGGCCGTGCCTCCGGCACCAACGACAAGGCCGGCGCCAAGCAGAACCTGATGCGCTGGACCTCCACCCGCTCCATCAAGGAGACCCTGGTCCCGCCGACCGACTACCGCTACCCGCACATGGGCTGACCCTCGAGCCCGGCGACCCGCGCCCCCGGACCGCTCTGGAGTGGTCCGGGGGCGCGGTGGTGTCCGGGGGCGCGTAGGGGGAAATCTGTGGACGCCCGATACGCGGCGGTGCTAGCGTCAAGCAGTCAAGTAGGCACTATTTACCGCAGTTTACGTGGGTAACCAGGCGCGGGAACGCCCACGGACTTGCGATCGGCCGCCGTTGGTCGAGGTCGGACGGGGGTCGGCCTCGATCATCGGCGGGACACCGATAGGTGATCACCCTGGGTCAGTGGCTGATATCACGCTGTTCGCGTCTCAGATAGTAGGACGTCCGACTAATTGTGCAGACACTGACGCTCCGCTGCCTTACTTTTGTGGAAGCCGAACGTCTCGCTGCATCCAGCGATGGCGGCCGCGGCCGGTGCACATCGCGCAGGTGATCCCTGCCGCACCCAGGCCCCCGCCCCTTCCGGCAGCCACCTTCTCGGGGAGCTTTCCTTCCTCCCGGGCGTTCACCGGGTTCAGCAGAGGAGATGTGATCATGGCCGAGACGACTGTCCGCAGGATCCGCCGCAAGACCGACGACACCGACCGCAAGAAGGCGGCCGCCGCGCTCCAGCGCGCCCTCGACCGCCGGGACAACGGCGGCGCGACCGGTCACTGACGCCGGGGCCGGGTGACCTCGAAGCGGTCCACCCGCTCGCCCGACTCCGCCAGGGCCGTGACCGTGAGCCTGGGGCGGGGGCCCGGCTCGACCTCCACCGCGAGGAACGAGAAGCCGGTGTAGCGGACCCGGGACCAGTCCGCGCTGTCCCGGTTCTTCTCGCCGTTCGCGCTCCAGTGGTAGGTCTTCACCTCGTCGAGGTCCTTGACGTGCCCCGCGTAGCTGTCGGGCACCGGGAACTCGTAGAGCTTCGCGCCCGCCCCGCCCGCCGTCACATAGACGATCCCGTCGCGCACCGCGTCGGCACTCCCCTCCACCGGGACCCGGCGGGCGACCTTGCCGCCCCGGAGGGCGTCGGTCCGCTCGTAGACGTGGTTGTGGCCGTTGATGACCAGGTCCACCTGGTGCTTGTCGAACAGCGGCACCCACGCGTCCCGCACCCCGCCGTCCGAGGCGTGGGCGCTGGTGGTGGAGTAGGCGCAGTGGTGGAAGAAGACCACCAGGAAGTCGATGCCGGGGCGCTCGCGCAGCGCCCCCAGCCGCTCGTCCAGCCAGCGGGTCTGCGCCCCGTCCGTGTACCCCTTGTTGACCGGGATCTCGTACGACACGTCATTGGCGTCCAGGGCGACCACGCCGACGTTCCCGTAAGAGAACGAATAGACGCCGGGCGCCTTGCGCGGATCCGGGCCGTTCTCGGGCAGCGACCAGCGGGCCAGTTGGCCGCCGTAGCCGTCGGGGGAGTACCACGCCTCCATGTCGTGGTTTCCGGTCGTCACCATCCACGGCACGCTCGCCGCGACCGAGTCGGTCTGGGCGAGGAAGGAGTCCCAGACCCGGGCGTCGTAGAGGTCGGACTTCTTGCCGTGGCCGGTGGTGTCCGCGTAGCACAGATCCCCGGCGTGCAGATGGAACGACGGGTTCTGGCCGAGGATCAGCTGGTCGTTGGCGAGCGCGTCATAGCTCACCCCCTGGTCGCCGAAGGCGGTGAAGACGAACGTCCCGGGCCGGTCCGGCGCGGTGCGGAAGGTGCCCACGGACGCGAAGTGACGCGGCTCGGCCGGATCGCGGTCGGCGTGCCCGACGCCGTAGTAGTAGGTGACCCCGGGGCGCAGGTCGTCCACCGCGGCGTGCAGATAGAACTGGTCGACCGCGGGCAGCTTGTCGCTCAGCGACGGGGTGTGCAGATGGCGGACCTCGGCCTCGACCGTGCGGGTGAGCTCCAGCGGGCTGGTGCCGATCCGCACATACGGCTTGCGCACCGCGAACGGCACCTGCCAGGAGATCCGCATCTGCGTCCGCGGATCGGCGCCGAAGGCCAGGTGGCGGCCGAACGGGGCGACCAGCGCGCCGTCCACCGTGGCGGCTCCCGGCTTCGGGTTCGCGGTCGGCGCCGGCTTGGCACCGGCGGTGCACGCGGCCCCGCCCAGCAGCCCCGCGCCCGCGACCGTGCCCGCCGTGGCGGCGCCCCCGCGCAGCACCCGGCGGCGGGAGAGCCGGGCCCGCAGGTACTCGTGCTGCTCCGCCATGGTCATCCGCTGGGCGAGCCGCTCCGGTACGCCGAACCGTGGTGTGTCCATGAACCGGAATGTCCCCCGAGCGGTCAACGGTGCGCCGTACAGGGGGTGAACGGGCGATTGCCGCTGGGCGGCCGTCCGAATGGTGGAACGTCTATGTCAATCAATGGGACGAGCGGTAGGGTCCAGGCATGTCTCGCAGCATTCGCCTCGCAGTGATCCCCGGTGACGGTATCGGCCAGGAGGTCGTGGCCCAGGGCCTGAAGGTCCTCTCCGCCGCCCTTCCGCAGGACGTGAAGCTGGAGACCCGGAGTTACGACCTCGGCGCCCAGCGCTGGCACGCCACCGGCGACACCCTGCCGGACGCGGACCTGGAGTCGCTGAAGGACCACGACGCGATCCTGCTCGGCGCCATCGGTGACCCGTCGGTGCCCTCGGGCGTGCTCGAGCGCGGGCTGCTGCTCAAGCTGCGCTTCGCCTTCGACCACTACGTCAACCTGCGTCCGTCGAAGCTCTTCCCGAACACCCCGAGCCCGCTGGCCGGCCGCCCCGACATCGACTTCGTGGTCGTCCGCGAGGGCACCGAGGGCCCGTACGTGGGCAACGGCGGCTCGATGCGCACCGGCACCCCGGACGAGGTCGCCACCGAGGTCAGCCTCAACACCGCCCACGGGGTCGAGCGCGTGGTCCGGGACGCCTACGAGCGCGCCAATGCCCGGCCGCGCAAGAAGCTGACCCTCGTGCACAAGAACAACGTCCTGGTGCACGCCGGCCACCTGTGGAAGAACATCTTCGACCGGGTGGGCCAGGAGTACCCCGAGGTCACCACCGACTATCTGCACGTCGACGCCGCGACGATCTTCTTCGTCACCCAGCCGGAGCGGTTCGACGTGATCGTCACCGACAACCTCTTCGGTGACATCCTCACCGACCTCGCCGCCGCCGTCACCGGCGGCATCGGACTCGCCGCGAGCGGAAACATCAACCCCTCCGGCGCCTTCCCGTCGATGTTCGAGCCGGTCCACGGCTCCGCGCCGGACATCGCGGGCACCGGCAAGGCCGACCCGACGGCGACCGTCCTGTCGGTGGCCCTGCTGCTGTCGCACCTCGGCTACGGGGACGAGGCGGCCCGTATCGAGGCCGCCGTCGCCGCGGACCTCGCCGAGCGGGACGCGGCCGCGCCGCGCACCACCGACGAGATCGGCGACGCGCTCGCCGCCCGAGTATCCGGCTGACCCCAGCCTGTGCCAGCGCGCGGCTGGGTGCGACCATCGACCTTGGGCCGCGCGTTGCACAACGCTCCTTCCCCGGCCTCACCTAGGAGATAATCCCCGGTGGGGCCGCTGTGTGAAGAAGAGCTTGGACGTCCTAGTACCGCTTGCGGGCAGGATGGTGTGAGCGCGGTCCGCCACAACCAAAGGTGAAGGACTACCTGCCATGACGACGCCCACGATCGAGCTCAAGCCCTCCTCCCACCCCCTTCCCGCCGCCGAGCGGGAGAAGATTCTGGCCAACCCCGGATTCGGCCGCCACTTCACCGATCACATGGTGACGGTCAAGTGGACGGAGGGCCGTGGCTGGCACGAGGCCCAGCTCGTGCCGTACGCCCCGCTCTCGCTCGACCCGGCGAACATGACGCTGCACTACGCCCAGACGATCTTCGAGGGGCTCAAGGCGTACCGTCGGCCCGACGGCACCGTGGCCACGTTCCGCCCCGACCAGAACGCCGAGCGGTTCCAGGCGTCCGCGCGCCGCATGGGCATGCCGGAGCTCCCCGTCGAGACCTTCATCGCGGCGTGTGACGCGCTGGTCACCCAGGACAAGGCATGGGTGCCGGGCCACGGGGAGGAGTCCCTGTACCTGCGACCCTTCATGTTCGCCACCGAGGTCGGGCTCGGTGTCCGGCCCTCGAACGAGTTCCTCTTCGTGGTGATCGCCTCCCCGTCCGGGGCCTACTTCCCCGGCGGTGTGCGGCCGGTCTCGGTCTGGCTCTCGGAGGAGTACGTCCGCGCCGTGCCCGGCGGCACCGGCGCGGCCAAGACGGGCGGCAACTACGCGGCCTCCCTCGTCGCCCAGGCGCAGGCCGCCGAGCAGGGCTGTGACCAGGTGGTCTGGCTGGACGCGATCGAGCGCCGCTGGATCGAGGAGATGGGCGGGATGAACCTGTACTTCGTGTACGGGAACCGCGTCGTGACCCCCGAGCTGTCCGGTTCGCTGCTGCCGGGGATCACCCGGGCCTCGCTGCTGGAGATCGCCGCCGACCTCGGCTACGAGGTCACCGAGGGCCGGATCTCCGTCGACGACTGGCGCGAGGGCAACGCCGACGGGACCCTCACCGAGGTCTTCGCCTGCGGTACGGCGGCCGTGATCACCCCGGTCGGCTCGGTCAAGTCCGCCCGGGCGAGCTGGACGGTGGCCGACGGGGAGCCGGGTGAGGTGACCATGCGGCTGCGCAAGGCGCTGCTGGACATCCAGACCGGCGCCGCCCCGGACCCGCACGGCTGGATGCACCCCCTGGGCTGACCTTCGGGCGTCACCTCGTTGACACCGGGGGTTCGCATCCTGAGACGGATGAGAGCGCGGGGGCGGAATGTGCCAGACTGCCTCCGTGCTCTCGTTCGCCATGATTATTGGCAGCAGGCGCGCCGGTCCGCAGTGACCGCCCGTACGACCCGGTACAGGCGGCCACCGTGCCCCAGACCCGCGCGCAGACCTCTCGCACCCGCGAGGGGTCTTTTCGTTTTCCGGACCATCCCACCGGACGCGAAGCGTGAGGGATCATAGGAGGGCGCGGAACCGGATATTCCGGTAGACCGAGATCCATCCGACAGGAGCCAGACCAACCATGAAGGATCTGCCCGACGACGGCTTCCACGTCTTCGACACCACCCTGCGCGACGGAGCGCAGCGCGAGGGCATCAACCTCACGGTCGCGGACAAGCTGACCATCGCCCGTCACCTGGACGACTTCGGCGTGGGCTTCATCGAGGGCGGCTGGCCCGGCGCCAACCCGCGCGACACGGAGTTCTTCGCCCGGGCGCGCGCCGAGATCGACTTCAAACACGCCAAGCTGGTGGCGTTCGGCGCCACCCGCAAGGCGGGGGTGCGCGCCGAGGAGGACGCCCAGGTCAAGGCGCTGCTGGACTCCGGGGCGCCGGTGATCACCCTGGTGGCGAAGTCCCACGACCGCCATGTGGAGCTGGCCCTGCGCACCACGCTCGAGGAGAACCTCGCGATGGTCCGCGAGACCGTCGCCTACCTGCGGTCCCAGGGCCGCCGGGTCTTCCTCGACTGCGAGCACTTCTTCGACGGCTACCGCGCCAACGCCGCCTATGCCAAGCAGGTCGTCTCCGCCGCCCACGAGGCGGGCGCCGAGGTGGTGATCCTCTGCGACACCAACGGCGGCATGCTCCCCGGCCAGATCGACGCGGTGGTCCGCACCGTGCTGGCCGACACCGGGGCACGGCTGGGCATCCACGCCCAGGACGACACCGGCTGCGCGGTCGCCAACACCCTCGCCGCGGTGGACGCGGGCGCCACCCACGTCCAGTGCACGGCCAACGGCTACGGCGAGCGGGTGGGCAACGCCAACCTCTTCCCGGTCGTCGCGGCCCTGGAGCTCAAGTACGGCCGCCGGGTGCTGCCGGAGGGCTCCCTGGAGGAGATGACCCGGATCTCGCACGCGATCGCCGAGGTCGTCAATCTGACGCCGTCCACTCACCAGCCCTATGTGGGTGTTTCCGCCTTCGCCCACAAGGCCGGGCTGCACGCCTCCGCGATCAAGGTCGACCCGGATCTGTACCAGCACATCGACCCCGAGCGGGTCGGCAACACCATGCGGATGCTCGTCTCCGACATGGCCGGCCGGGCGTCGATCGAGCTCAAGGGCAAGGAGCTGGGCATCGACCTCGGCGGCGACCGGGCGCTGGTGGGCCGGATCGTGGAGCGGGTCAAGGAGCGGGAGCTCGCGGGCTACACCTACGAGGCCGCCGACGCCTCCTTCGAGCTGCTGCTGCGCCAGGAGGTCGAGGGCCGTCCCCGCCGCTTCTTCCGCGTCGAGTCCTGGCGGGCGATCGTCGAGGACCGCCCGGACGGCACCCACGCCAACGAGGCCACCGTGAAGCTGTGGGCCAAGGGCGAGCGGATCGTCGCCACGGCGGAGGGCAACGGCCCGGTCAACGCCCTGGACCGGGCGCTGCGGGTGGGGCTGGAGCGGATCTACCCGCAGCTGGCGACGATGGAGCTGGTGGACTACAAGGTCCGCATCCTGGAAGGCAAGCACGGCACCGAGTCCACGACCCGGGTGCTGGTCTCCACCGCGGACGGCCAGGGGGAGTGGTCGACCGTGGGCGTCGGGGAGAACGTGATCGCCGCGTCCTGGCAGGCCCTGGACGACGCCTACGCCTACGGACTGCTGCGGGCCGGGGTGGACCCGCAGGAGTGACGCCGGCCGGGCGGCGGGACATGCGGATGGTGCGGCTCCGGCGGCCGCCGGAGTAGGGTGCGGGGAGCGGAGCGCGGCCGACGTGCTCCGTTGCCCGATCCGGCCGTACGGCCGCTCCGGCGGACGCCGCCCATCCGGGTGGTCGAGCCCGCCCCTCGCACGGTCACGGCCTGGAGGTTTGTGGGGTGCCGACAGGGCCGATAGTCCTTTAGGACACCAGGTAGTGGGAAAGCCGCTGTCCAGTTCTGTTCCGCCTGCCCACCAAAACGCCCTTGACGTTGTAGGGAATTGACATGCGTTTCCGGGGGTCCGGGAACGTACCGTCATTGCATGACCAATCTCGAAGGTGCGCCTGCTGAGGCGAGTGACGTTCGCGGGCGCGTCGCCGAGCTGCACGCGATTCGCGAGCAGGCTCGGCGCGGCCCGAGCGAGCGGGCGACCGAGGCTCAGAAGGCCAAGGGGAAGCTGACGGCTCGCGAGCGGATCGATCTGCTGCTTGACGAGGGGTCCTTCAACGAAGTGGAGCCGCTGCGGCGGCATCGCGCGACCGGGTTCGGTCTTGAGGCCAAGAAGCCTTACACCGACGGTGTCGTCACCGGCTGGGGGACCGTCCACGGACGGACGGTGTTCGTCTACGCACACGACTTCAGGATCTTCGGCGGGGCGCTGGGGGAGGCCCACGCCACCAAGATCCACAAGATCATGGACATGGCCATCTCGGCCGGGGCGCCGCTGGTGTCCCTCAACGACGGCGCCGGTGCCCGTATCCAGGAGGGCGTCTCGGCGCTCGCCGGTTACGGCGGCATCTTCCAGCGGAACACCAAGGCGTCCGGTGTCATCCCCCAGATCAGCGTGATGCTCGGCCCGTGCGCGGGCGGCGCGGCGTACTCCCCGGCGCTGACGGACTTCGTCTTCATGGTCCGGGAGACCTCGCAGATGTTCATCACCGGGCCCGACGTGGTCCAGGCGGTGACGGGCGAGAAGGTCAGCCAGAACGGACTGGGCGGCGCGGATGTGCACGCCGAGACCTCGGGTGTGTGCCACTTCGCCTACGACGACGAGGAGACCTGCCTGGAGGAGGTCCGCTACCTCCTGTCGCTGCTGCCGCAGAACAACCGCGAGAACCCGCCGACCGTCGAGTCCGACGACCCGGCCTCCCGGCGCGGCGACGCGCTGCTGGACCTCGTCCCGGCCGACGGCAACCGGCCGTACGACATGCGCAAGGTCATCGAGGAGATCGTCGACGACGGCGAGTACCTCGAGGTCCACGAGCGCTGGGCGACCAACATCATCTGCGCGCTGACCCGGCTCGACGGCCAGGTGGTCGGCATCATCGCCAACCAGCCGCAGTCGCTGGCCGGCGTGCTGGACATCGAGGCGTCGGAGAAGTCCGCGCGCTTCATCCAGATGTGCGACGCCTTCAACATCCCGCTGGTCACCTTCCTCGACGTGCCCGGCTTCCTGCCCGGTGTGGACCAGGAGCACGGCGGGATCATCCGGCACGGCGCCAAGATGCTGTACGCGTACTGCAACGCCACCGTGCCGCGGATCTCCGTCATCCTGCGCAAGGCGTACGGCGGTGCCTACATCGTGATGGACTCCCAGTCCATCGGGGCCGACCTGACCTACGCCTGGCCGACCAACGAGATCGCGGTGATGGGCGCCGAGGGCGCCGCCAACGTGATCTTCCGCCGTCAGATCGCCGACGCGGACGACCCCGAGGCCATGCGCGCCCGCATGGTCAAGGAGTACAAGTCCGAGCTGATGCACCCGTACTACGCGGCCGAGCGGGGGCTGGTCGACGATGTGATCGACCCGGTCGAAACCCGTGAGGTCCTGATCCGGTCCCTGGCGATGCTGCGCGACAAGCACGCCGACCTGCCGTCCCGCAAGCACGGCAACCCGCCGCAGTAACCCCTCACGTTCATGACCTCGCGCGGGACCCGCGCGACAAGGGAGAAGAGAAAACCGTGAGCACATCCAGCGATATCGCCGATCCCGCCGCCGCGGCGGCGGCCACCCTGGTCCGGGTCGAGAAGGGCCACGCCGACGCCGAGGAACTCGCCGCGGTCACCGCGGTGCTGCTCGCCCGCGCGGCCGCCGGCACCCACCGGACCGCCGGGTCCACCCGCCCGAGCCGCAGCGCCGCCCGCTGGCGCCGTCTGGAGCGCCGCCCGGCGTTCAGCGCGCCGCACAGCTGGCAGGGCTGAGCGCCACCGGGCGCCGCCGCGTCCGGACGGCCGCACACCGCCCGGACGGCTGAGAAGGCCCGCTTGAGACGCACAAATCCCCTGTTCTCCTTCGGAGAGCAGGGGATTTTGGCTTCCGCCGTCGGCCTCGGCTAGCGCAGCCGGGCCATCAGCGCGTGCTCGACCAGGGTGATCAGCGCGCTCTTGGCCTCGCTGCGGTGGCGGGCGTCGGTGGTGATGATCGGCGCGTCGGGGCCGATCTGGAGGGCCTCGCGGACCTCTTCGGGGTTGTAGGGCTGGTGCCCGTCGAAGCCGTTGAGGGCGATGACGAAGGGCAGCCCGGAGTTCTCGAAGTAGTCGACGGCCGGGAAGCAGTCGGCGAGGCGGCGGGTGTCCACCAGGACGACCGCGCCGATGGCACCGCGGACCAGGTCGTCCCACATGAACCAGAAGCGGTCCTGGCCGGGCGTGCCGAACAGATACAGGATCAGGTCCTGGTCCAGCGTGATGCGGCCGAAGTCCATGGCCACCGTGGTGGTGGTCTTGTCCGGCGCGTGGGTGAGATCGTCGATCCCCGCCGAGGCGGAGGTCATCACGGCTTCGGTGCGCAGCGGGTTGATCTCCGAGACCGCGCCGACGAACGTGGTCTTGCCCACGCCGAAGCCGCCCGCCACCACGATCTTCGCGGAGGTGGTGGAGCGGGCTGCACCGCTAGAGCTTGCGAAGTCCACTGAGCACCCTTTCGAGCAGTGTCACGTCAGGCTGACCGCCGGCGGACTCGTCGCCGCCGGGCTGATGGATCGCGACGAGCCCCGCCTCGGCCAGGTCGGCTACGAGGATGCGGGCTACGCCGAGAGGAATGGTGAGCAGTGCGGAGATCTCGGCGACCGACTTGATCTCGCGGCACAGTTGGCAGATCCGCTGGTGCTCGGGCAGCTGGCCCTGGAGCTGAGCGGGGTCGGCCGTGGTGTGCACCAGCGCCTCGATGGCGAGCTGGTACCGGGGCCGGGTCCGGCCCCCTGTCATGGCGTACGGGCGCACCAGAGGGTTATGCGTGCCGCCCGCGGGGGAGGTAGGTTCCGGGGCAGGGCGCTCAGGCGGCTGTACGGGCTCGATACGGGGCGCGGGCGGCGCGTCGTACCAGGACCCCTCCGACGGCCCGGGAGGCGCGTAGGAGGGCGTGTACGGCTGTTGCTGGGGCCGCTGCGGCTGCCGCCGCGGGGGCTGCTGCTCCCGCTGGGGCTCCGGCTGCTGTGGGGAGCGGGCCTGGCGGCTGGGTGCGGAGGGGAAGTTGTAGCGCTTCACTGGGCCCTCTCCGCGCGGCTCGGACGGCTGCCCGTGGGCGTACGGATATCCGCTAGGGGGCGTTGCCACGTGTCCTCCTCCAACTCGCCTGTCTTGCCGGTCGCGCCACCGCACCCTATGGCGCGGTGGCGCGAAACGCACTCCATGTTTGCTAGTTGAGAAGACTGCCCTGCAATTCCGCGCGCAGATCCGGGGTGAGGACGTTGCCCGCGCGATCGACCAGCAGGGCCATCTCGTAGCCGACGAGGCCGATGTCGCACTCGGGGTGGGCGAGCACGGCGAGGGAGGATCCGTCGGAGATCGACATGATGAAGAGGAAGCCTCGTTCCATTTCGACGACGGTCTGGTTGACCACGCCGCCTTCGAAGATGCGGGAGGCTCCGGAGGTGAGCGAGGTCAGGCCGGAGGCCACCGCCGCCAGTTGATCGGCTCGGTCACGGGGGAAGCCTTCGGACATCGCCAGAAGGAGTCCGTCGGCGGAGACCACCACCGTGTGGGACACCCCGGGGGTGTTGTCCACGAAGTTCGTGATCAACCAGTTCAGGTTCTGCGCCGCCTGGCTCATCGGGCTCACACTAACGCTCCTGATCGTAGGTGCTGCCGGGGCCGAAGCCCTGTTGGTCATGCTGGTCACGCCCGGGGGTCCCGGATCCCGCGCTGCGTCCCCGCTGGACGCCGCGGCGCAGGTTGCTCAGCCTGCCGCGGACGTCCTCCGGGGCGCGGGAGACCTGGGGGCCACCCTGTCCGGTCGGCTCCGCGGCGCCCTCGACCAGATTGGCCTTGGGCACCCGGCGGGGCAGGCCGGACGATGTGACCCCGCCGGCCTTCGGCTCGCGCAGCCGCTCGGCACGGTGCCAGCGGTGGTCGTTCTCCGACTGCCACGGGGCACCGTCCTCCTGCTGCTGGGGAGCCTGATAGGGCCGCTCCGGCGCCGCGGGCGCCGCCGGGTCCCCGACCATCCCCTGTGCCCCTGTTTCCTCGGACGGCTGCCACTGCTTGTCACGACGCGGAAGCCCGGCGTCGGTCATCGAGTGGATTCCGCTCGGGGAAGGGCCCGGACGGTGGAACTCTACGCGGTCCCGAGAAACTTCGGGAGCGCTGGGTCCTGATTCCGCTTCGGTCCCGAACTGCGGCGCGAAGGGCATCTCGAAAGATCCGGAATCGCCCCACTCTCCCTGCTGAGAGGGTGAGTTGTAGCCGATGTACGGCTGCTGTTCGGATTCCGTTTGAGTTGTGTAATCCGCTTCCGGTTGCGTAAAGGCGGAATTCTGGTACGCGGACTGCGCGGGCGGGTCGGAAGCCGCCTGGTCATGCCGCGGATCCTGCTCGGGCGGGGTGGCCCCCATTCCGCTGTACTGGCCCAGGAACTGGTTCTGTCCGTGGTCCCGGTCGTAGGCGGAGTCGTCGAAGCCCAGCTCGGCGGCGGTGCGCGAGGACAGCTCGCTCACGTCCTCGTAGGCGGGCCCGGGCCGCGGCTCGGGGACGATCCGGGAGACCGTGAAGTCGTCCTGGGGCAGTTCCTCGCCGCCACCGCCGTGGGTGATCGCCTCGGGCAGCATCACCAGCGAGGTGGTGCCCGCCTGCTCCCCGGAGGGGCGCAGCTGGACCCGGATGCCGTGCCGGTCGGCGAGGCGGCCGACCACGAACAGGCCCATGCGCTGGGACACCGAGGCGTCCACCGTCGGCGGATTGGCCAGCTTGTGGTTGATGTCGGCGAAGTCCTCGGCGGTCAGGCCGATGCCCTTGTCGTGGATCTCCACCACCACCCGGCCGTCGGGCAGCCGGGTCGAGGTGACCCGCACCTTGGTGTGCGGGGAGGAGAAGGTGGTGGCGTTCTCCAGCAGCTCGGCCAGGAGGTGCACCAGGTCGGTCACCGCGGTGCCGTGGATCTCGCTCTCGGAGATCCCGGCCAGCTCGATGCGCTCGTAGGACTCCACCTCCGAGGAGGCGGCCCGCAGCACGTCGATCAGCGGCACCGGCTGGTTCCAGCGCCGGCCGGGCTCCTCGCCCGCGAGGATCAGGAGGTTCTCGCCGTTGCGCCGCATACGGGTGGCCAGGTGGTCCAGCCGGAAGAGGTGCTCCAGCTGGTCCGGATCGGCCTCCCGGTTCTCCAGCTCGGAGATCAGGGTGAGCTGCCGCTCGATCAGCCCCTGGTTGCGACTGGAAAGGTTGGTGAAGATCGCGTTGACGCCGCCGCGCAGCATCGCCTGCTCGGCCGCGAGCCGGATCGCCTCGCGGTGCACCTGGTCGAAGGCGCGGGCCACCTCGCCGATCTCGTCCCGGGTGTTGATCGGTATCGAGCTGACCCGGGTGTCCACCCGTCCGGGGTCGGTGCGGGAGAGCTGGTCGACCACCGCCGGCAGCCGCTTCTCGGCGACGTCGAAGGCGGCGTTGCGCAGTTGCCGCATCGAGTGGCTCATCGAGCGGGCCATCCGGCCGGCCACGAAGAAGGCGGCGAGGAGCGCCAGCACCACGATCGCACCGTTCACGATCGCGTCGCGCCGGGCGTCCGAGGAGATCTGCGCCGCCTCGTCCACGGCCTTGTTCACCAGGGTCTGCTCGACGTCCCGGTAGGCGTTGAACTTGATCGTGGAGGCGTTGAACCAGGAGTCCGGGGTGATCCCCTGGGCGGCCAGCGCCGAGGGGCTCGCACCGCTGCCCATGGCCTTGATCATCTTGTCCATGCCGGGCGGCGCCGCGAACTTCTTCCCGTCCGCCTCGGCCTTCCGTTTCGCCTCGGCGATTTGCGTCTGCGCACGCTTCTCGGCCGCCGTGAGGGTGTCCTCGAGCCGGGTCACGTCCTGCGGGGTGCCGGCGGCCTCGAACTCCCCGAGCGCGATGCCCTCGAGGTAGACGTACGAGGTGAAGGCGGTGAGCTGGGTCTTGCGGTCGGTCGCGGACGGGCCGGGCCTCACCAGCAGATGGGTGCCGATGGAGCGCTGCAGCGACTCCGCGCCCTTGGCCAGGGATACCGCGTAGACGGTACGGCCGTATGACGTGATATTGCCGGTGCCCAGGCCCAGTTCATTGGCGAACTCGGTCAGCCCGTGCTCGACGGCGACATAGCCCTCTTCGGTCTTCACCCCGTCGAGGCGGTCGGTGTAGGCGTTCCGGCGCAGGGCGGCGAGCTGCGGTTCGCCGGCTCTGAACGCTTTGAGGCGGCGTTTCAAGGCCGGCGTCTGCGGCATGTCGGCGACGGCCTTGTCGAAGTCCTTCTTCGCCGCGTCGCTGGCGGCCCGGGCCCTGGCCACCGTGGCCTCGTTGGTGCCGCTGAGCAGCGGGCCCGCGGTCAAGTCGCGCTCGTTGACCAGGGCGTGGGCGTAGGTGGTGGCGGCCCGGACGACCTGGGCGGTGCGCTCGGCGTCCCGCGCCTCGTTCCAGGTGGAGACCGATGAGGCGACCTGGAAGCCACCGAAGACCAGGGCGACGAGCACGGGGATGAGCAGGATCGCGTACAGCCGGCCGCGTACCCGCCAGTTCCGAGGGGAGATCCGGCCACCACTGGGTGCGGACGGCTCCGCTGCCTCGGCGGGCGACGCCGCTGTGCCTGTACGCGGCGGCGGGGTGAAGTTCCCTCGCGCCTCTTGCGCGGGGTCCGGCTTGCTTCGCCTCACTCGACCAACAACCTCTCGGCATCGGCACCTGATTCGTGCCGTTCCCAGCTGAGCCCTGACTGCCCAGTTCAGCGAATTCCAGCACGCCGCGCGGGTGCTTTCCAAACAGTGCGCAAAGCGCTCAGTGCGTTGTCTGGACCAGAGAAAAAAGGGGCGTTACGGCTGAGACATGTCGAATACCGAACTATTTTGAGTGCGTACCGGAGCCGCGTGATCGCACTCTGTGTCGACGGCCGGTGCATATCTCTGTCGAAACGTTATGAATGACGGGCGGGCCGTGTCGTTCGACACAGCCCGCCCTACGTCGGTTTTCCGACAACTTCCGGACCGCGGTACTTACTTGAGTCGGGCCATCAGCGCATGCTCGACCAGCGTGATGAGCGCGCTCTTCGCCTCGCTGCGGTGGCGGGCGTCGGTGGTGATGATGGGAGTGTCCGGGCCGATCTGCAGGGCCTCGCGGACCTCTTCGGGGTTGTAGGGCTGCTGGCCGTCGAAGCCGTTGAGGGCGATGACGAAGGGCAGCCCGGAGTTCTCGAAGTAGTCGACGGCCGGGAAGCAGTCGGCCAGCCGGCGGGTGTCCACCAGGACCACGGCGCCGATGGCACCGCGGACCAGGTCGTCCCACATGAACCAGAAGCGGTCCTGGCCGGGCGTGCCGAAGAGATACAGGATCAGGTCGTCGTCGAGCGTGATGCGGCCGAAGTCCATCGCCACGGTCGTCGTGGTCTTGTCCTGGACGTGGCTCAGATCGTCGATCCCCGCCGAGGCCGATGTCATCACGGCTTCGGTGCGCAGCGGATTGATCTCCGAGACCGCGCCGACGAACGTGGTCTTGCCCACGCCGAAGCCGCCCGCCACCACGATCTTCGCCGAGGTGGTCGCGCGGGCCGGGGGAGCACCGCTAGAGCTTGCGAAGTCCACTGAGCACCCTTTCGAGCAGTGTCACATCCGGAGTACCGCCCGCTTCCGAACCGCCCCCGGGCTGGTGGATCGCCACCATGCCGGCCTCCGCCAGGTCCGCCACCAGGATGCGTGCCACACCCAGGGGGATGTTCAGCAGCGCCGAGACCTCGGCGACCGACTTGACCTCCTGGCACAGGTGGCAGATCCGCTGGTGCTCGGGAAGGAGCCCCTGCAGATGCACGGGGTCGGCCGTCGTGCTGACCAGTGCCTCGATGGCGAGCTGGTAGCGGGGCCGGGTCCGGCCACCGGTCATGGCATAGGGGCGCACCAATGGCTGGTCGCCTTCACCCCCGTACGGCGATTGGTGATGGCCGCCGTACGGGCCGGGCGAGGCGGGGGGCGGGGTCATGGATCCTCCGGTCGGACAACAAGGTGACGGTGGTGCCGTCGGTCGGTGCCGGTGGGGGGCCGCCCGGCCGTGGGGCCGGGCGGGCGGGCGTCGGATGGTCGTGTCGTTGGATCAGTTCAACAGGCTGCCCTGCAGTTCGGCACGCAGGTCCGGGGTGAGGACGTTGCCCGCGCGATCGACCAGCAGGGCCATCTCGTAGCCGACGAGGCCGATGTCGCACTCGGGGTGGGCGAGCACGGCGAGGGAGGATCCGTCGGAGATCGACATGATGAAGAGGAAGCCTCGTTCCATTTCGACGACGGTCTGGTTGACCATGCCGCCTTCGAAGATGCGGGAGGCTCCGGAGGTGAGCGAGGTCAGGCCGGAGGCCACCGCCGCCAGTTGATCGGCTCGGTCACGGGGGAAGCCTTCGGACATCGCCAGAAGGAGTCCGTCGGCGGAGACCACCACCGTGTGGGACACCCCGGGGGTGTTGTCCACGAAGTTCGTGATCAACCAGTTCAGATTCTGCGCCGCCTGGCTCATCGGGCTCAACTAACGCTCCTGCTGGTAAGTCGGGCCAATGCCGCGATCATGGTTGTCGCCGAGTCCGGTGCCGGCCCGGCGACCCTGCTGGATCCCACGGCGGAGGTTGGTCAGCCTTCCGCGTACATCATCGGGCGCACGAGACACCTGCGGCCCAGTCCGTTCGGGCTGTTGCGGCTGCTGGTGTGCGGCGCCCTCCACGAGGTTTGCGCGCGGCACCCGCCGTGGCAACCCGGACGACGTGATACCGCCGGCCGCGGGCTCGCGGATCTGCTCGGCGCGGCGCCAGCGCTCGTCGTTGTGGGGCGACGTACGCCAGTGGGAACCCGTGCTCCGGCCGTTGATGCCGGCTCCGCCCGGGCCCGCCGCGGCGCCCGATCCGGCGAAGTCCCCCATGCCCTGGGACGCCGGCTGCGGCTCGCGGGGCGAGGGGGGCGGTACGGCCGAGGCGGGCCGGCCGGGGGTGGGCTCGGGCGCGGAGGGCGCGGACGGGTACGACCGGCCCCCGTCCTGCGGGCCCGAGGTGCCCGGGTCCACGACCTGGTTGTGGTGCCAGGTCGACTCGATGGTGTCGAAGATCGGAGTACGGCCGTCGCCGGGACCGGCGGCGGGCGGCAGCGGGTCGTTCGTGCGCCGGTCGGACTCGCCCTGGGAGTCCTGGGGCAGCGTGTACTCACCGGTGCCGCTCATGTCCGGACGCGGGAATTCGCCGGTGTCGCCGGGGCCGCCCATGTTCGGGCGGGGGAATTCGCCGGTGTCGCCCGGACCGCCCATGTTCGGGCGCGGGAACTCGCCCGTGTCGCCCGGGCCGCGGCCGCCGCGCGGGGCGGCGTCCTCGAACCGGGGCTGGGCGTACTCACCGGTGTCGCCCGGACCCTGGCCGAGCTCCGGGCGGGCGAACTCGCCGGTGTCGCCCGGGCCGCGGCCGTAGTCGGGGCGGCTGAACTGGCCGGTGTCGGACAGCCCCTGCCCGGCCTGCGGCCCGCTGGGCGCGCGGCGCGGCTCGAACATGCTGGGGCCGTCGGTCAGCTGCGGCAGCTCGCCGGTGTCGCCGGGGCCGCGGTTGCCGAACGGATCGCGCCGCTCCGCCGGGCCGCCGAGCTCCGGACGGGCGAACTGGCCGGTGGACTCGTACTCCTCGTGCCCGCGCGGGGTGTCCCCGGCGTCGCGCGGAGTGTCCGGCCAGTCGTCCTCGCCGGACGCGCGGCGCGCGCCCCAGCTGGTGCCGGGCTGCGCGGGGGCCGGAAGCTCGGGCGCGGGGTCGCGGGTGGGCAACTGCGGGCGGCCGCCCTGGTCGCCCCCGTCGGCGCGGGCCGGGGCGCCGGTCGGCGGGGCGACGGTCGGGTTCTCGCCGCGCGTCGGCAGCGGGGGACGGCCGGAGGGGGCGCCGGGGCCGCCCTGCTGACCGCCGGGACCGGAGGGGGCGTTGGTCCGGGGGCCGGGAGGCCGTCCGCCCTCGAAGAAGTTGGTGCCGCCGGCCGGGGCGCCGCCCGTGGGGCCCGCACCCGCGCCGACCGGCCGGGTCGGCAGTCCGCTGCCGCCGCCGTTGCCCGGCAGCGCGGCGCGCGAACCGGAGCCCGGGACCTGGCGCCGCGAGGGTGCCGAGCCGAGCAGTCCCGCGCCGCCGCCCTGGGCGCCGCCGTTGCCGGTGCCCGGTCCGCCCTGGGCCGCCTTGCCGCCGGCGGCCTGCGGCGCCGGCTTCCGGCCGCCCTGGGCGACATCGACCGGCAGCATGACCAGCGCCGTCGTACCGCCCGAGTCGGACGGCCGGAGCTGGATGCGGATGCCGTGGCGCAGCGAGAGGCGGCCGACCACGAACAGACCCATGCGCCGGGAGACCGACACATCGACCGTGGGCGGGGAGGCCAGCCGCTCGTTGATCGCCGCCAGGTCCTCGGGCGAGAGCCCGATACCGGTGTCGTGGATCTCGACCAGCACCCGCCCGTCGGGCAGCGCGTGACCGGTGACCTTGACCTTGGTCTGCGGCGAGGAGAAGGAGGTGGCGTTCTCCAGCAGCTCGGCGAGCAGGTGGACGAGGTCGTTGACGACCCGGCCGGCGACCTCGGTCGCCGGGACCGAGCTGAGCTCGATGCGCTCGTACTGCTCCACCTCGGAGGCGGCCGCGCGGAGCACGTCCACCAGCGGCACCGGACGGGTCCACCGGCGGCCGGGCTCCTCGCCCGCGAGGACCAGGAGGTTCTCGCCGTTACGGCGCATACGGGTGGCGAGGTGGTCCAGCTTGAACAGCGAGGAGAGCTGGTCCGGGTCGGCCTCGCGGCTCTCCAGCTCGGAGATGAGCGAGAGCTGGCGCTGGATGAGGCCCTGGCTGCGGCGCGAGAGGTTGGTGAACATCGCGTTGACGTTGCCCCGCAGCAGCGCCTGCTCGGCGGCGAGCCGGACCGCCTCGCGGTGCACGTCGTCGAAGGCCGCGGCCACCTTTCCGATCTCGTCCCGGCTGTGCACACCGACGGACTCGACGGAGGTGTCCACATCCTGCGGATCGGATTCCGAGAGCTGCTTGACCAGTTCGGGCAGCCGCTTCTGGGAGACCTCCTGCGCGGTGTCCTGGAGACGGCGCAGCGAGCGGACCATGGAGCGGGCGACGACGAAGGCGCCGACCAGGGAGACGCCGAGGACCAGCAGGATCAGCGCACCGTTGAGGATCGCGTCCTGCTGGGCGGAGTCGCGGAGCTCACGAGCCTTCTGCTGCATCTCGCTGAGCAGCGTTTGCTCGATCTTGCCCATCTCTTCGATCTTGATACTGTCCTGGTCGTACCAGTCAAGATCGGTCCGCTTCTCCGCCTTGAGCCCCTCGGGGTCGCGCACCGCGCGGTCGGCGTACATGGTCGCCGCCTTGATGTCGGGGCGGCTGTCCAGCGGTTCGAGCAAGTCCTCGGAGTTGCCCTGGCGGATCTGCTTGAAGCGGCCGAGCGCCTCGTTCTCCTTGTCCACCGCGGTCCTGGCGAAGCGGCGGTCGTTGGCGGAGAAGTCCGCGCCCTTGGGGTCGGCGAGGGCGGCGCTGATGAGCGCGCGCTGGATGGAGGCGTACTCCTTCGCGGAGGAGAAGGTGGCGAGCGCGCGGGTGTTGTTGATCATCGCGCGGTTGCTGGTCGCCTGCGCCATGTCCTGGGAGAGCAGCAGCAACGAGTTGATCAGCTCGTTGTAGTTCTGGACCGTCAGCGAGTAGTACTGGCTGTTGTCGTAGGCCGTGTCCCGGACCTCGTTGATCTTGCCGAGCTGACGGTCGATGTTGACGAGCGTGGACTGCACACCGGCCAGCGACTGGTCACCGGGGTCGATCTGGTGGGTGGCATCGCGGAAGGCCGCGATCGCGCGGTTGGTGTCCTCGCGGGTGGAGACGACCCGGTCGTCCTTGTCGTTGCCCTTGCCCGCCAGCGGACCGGCCGACTTGTCGCGCTCCTCCTGGAGCGCGCTGGCCAGCTGGGTGGCCTGCTGCGTCATCTCGGTGAGCAGCTTCATCTGGTCCAGCTGCTGGATGTTGTCCAGCGAGCCCTCGATGCGCAGCGCCCCCAGCGTGGTCGCGGCGACCACCGGGAGCGCGAGCAGGGAGACCAGTCGGGTACTGATGCGCCAGTTGCGCAGGGCCATGCGATTGCCGGGCCCGGTCGGACCGGAGGACTTCGCCTTGGCCGACGGCTCCGTGGCATCTCCGCCGCCACCACCACCGCTGGGCGCACTGATCCGGGTGGCGCTCTGCGCACCGGCCTCGGGGCTCTGGTCGCCCGGCGTCCTGCCGTTGCTTCCCTGGGCGCGCTGGGGCGAGGAGCCACGGTCGGTCCCGCCACGCGGCTCCGGGTCCGCCGAAGCTTCCCCTCGGCCCTGGCGGGCCTGGGGAGCCCCCATACCATCCCTCTTGAAACGTCCCTGCACTAGCGTCGCAACCTCTGGACCAGGCGCCCCACCGGCTTGAGCGGCGGAGCGGTGTCGAGTCGTGGGGGACCGCGATCCCCCCTGTCGGTCGTGAGTGACCGGCGCGCATCCTTTCGTGTCGACAAGAGGAGCCCCCCGCCGCTCGGCGCCTCTGACGTTGCGCCCCCGTGCGCGCCGGCTGATTCCCGCGGCGGTCCCGGGAATTCCAGCACAGTGCCGGATGCTGCAACAAGGGCAATGGGTAAGGCTGTGATGCGCGTGACGCTCAGTACGGACTTTATTACGGGACGTAGAAAGCCATGTCGGCGATAACGGACGTTCGTGTACGAATCGAGGGCCGTAATCCAGTGTCCGGCTAGCGATGATCAAGAGCGGAACGTCAGGTTCGGGTATGCGATGTCCGTTTAGCGTGATTGGGCAACTGTCTTCTATGTCGCATTTGCCTGATCGTTCGTGAGCAATATCACATGCTGGCGGCGACTTTTCCTGCGAATCGATGGGCAAGGCCGCCTCTAGCCTGACGCTTTACACAGCCGGAACGAACGACAAGAGCGAGGCGTAAACCCCAGTGAAGACGACGATGATGTTCCGCTCCATAGCCAACCCGCGGCGCACCACCCTGGCCCATGTCAAGGACGTCCAAGAGCTCAAGGACGCCAAGGACATCGCCACGGACCTCGAGGACACCGGCGCGCCCGAGGAGCAGCCGGAGCACCGCGTCGATCTGCCCAGCCGGACCGCGAACCCCAAGCGCACGGTGCTGACCGAGACCCCGGGCCACTGACCCCCGGGGCCGTGGTGGGCGCCACCACCCCGGCAGGCGGGACGGCGGCGCGCGGGACGCGGAGCGATAGCCTGGAGCGTCAGTCTCCAGCGAGTTCAGTCAGGAGCCAAGGCTTCCCGTGCGCATCGCCAGATTCTCCATCGACGGCAACGTCGCCTTCGGCGTGGTGGAGGGCGAACCGTCCGATCCGGACGGCCCCGTCATCGACATCATCAAGGGCCACCCCTTCGCCGAATTCGAGCGCTCGGGCCAGAAGGTCCCCCTGAGCAAGGTCCGGCTGCTGCCGCCCGTCCTGCCGAACAAGGTCGTCGGAATCGGGCGCAACTACGCCGAGCACGCGGCGGAGCTGGGCAACGAGGTCCCCGACGTCCCGGTCGTCTTCTTCAAGCCGTCCACCTCCGTGGTCGGCCCCGGCGACCCCGTCGCGTACCCCTCCTTCTCCTCCGAGGTGCACTACGAGGCCGAGCTGGCCGTGGTCATCGGGCGGATGTGCCGTGAGGTTCCGCGCGAGCGCGTCCAGGACGTCATCCTCGGCTACACCTGCGGCAACGACATCACGGCCCGCGACGCCCAGCGGCGCGAGAAGCAGTGGGCGCGGGCCAAGGGCTTCGACACCTCCTGCCCGCTGGGCCCCTGGGTGGAGACCGATATCGACCTGGCGCGCGCCGGTGACCTCGGCATCATGTGCACCGTCAACGGTGAGCAGCGTCAGCTCGGCCGTACGAGCGAGATGGTGCGCTCGATCGAGGACCTGATCGTGCACATCACCGAGGCGATGACGCTGCTCCCCGGCGACGTCGTGCTCACCGGCACTCCGGCGGGCGTCGGCCCGCTCTCCGTCGGCGACGAGGTCGCCGTCACCATCGAAGGCATCGGCACTCTCACCAACAAGGTGATCAAGCGTGGCTAGCGCACCCTCCTCCGCCCCCGTGCGGGTTCGTTTCTGTCCCTCGCCGACCGGCAACCCCCATGTCGGACTGGTCCGCACGGCCCTGTTCAACTGGGCCTTCGCCCGTCACCACGGCGGCACCCTGGTGTTCCGCATCGAGGACACCGACGCCGCGCGCGACTCCGAGGAGTCCTACACCCAGCTGCTGGACGCCATGCGCTGGCTGGGCTTCGACTGGGACGAGGGCCCCGAGGTCGGCGGTCCGCACGCGCCCTACCGCCAGTCGCAGCGGATGGACCTCTACCGCGAGGTCGCGGAGAAGCTGCTGGAGGCGGGCCACGCCTACCGCTGCTACTGCACCGCCGAGGAGCTGGAGGAGCGCCGCGAGGCGGCCCGCAAGGCCGGCCGGCCCTCCGGCTACGACGGCACCTGCCGCACCCTGACCGCCGAGCGGATCGCCGCGTACGAGGCCGAGGGACGTGCCTCGATCGTGCGCTTCCGGATGCCGGACGAGCCGATCGCCTTCACCGACCTGGTGCGCGGTGAGCTGGCCTTCGCCCCCGAGAACGTCACGGACTACGGGATCGTGCGGGCCAACGGCGCGCCCCTCTACACGCTCGTCAACCCCGTCGACGACGCGCTGATGGAGATCACGCACGTACTGCGCGGCGAGGACCTGCTCTCCTCCACCCCGCGGCAGATCGCGCTCTACCGGGCGCTCGCCGAGATCGGTGTGGGCTCGGGCACGGTGCCCGCCTTCGGCCACCTCCCGTATGTCATGGGCGAGGGCAACAAGAAGCTCTCCAAGCGCGATCCGCAGTCCTCGCTGAACCTCTACCGGGAGCGCGGCTTCCTCCCCGAGGGGCTGCTCAACTACCTGTCCCTGCTGGGCTGGTCGCTCTCCTCCGACCGGGACGTCTTCTCGCTGGAGGAGATGGTCGAGGCGTTCGACATCTCGGCGGTGAACGCCAACCCGGCGCGCTTCGACCTCAAGAAGGCCGAGGCGATCAACGCGGACCACATCCGGCTGCTGGACGTGAAGGCGTTCATCGGTGCCTGCGAGCCCTGGCTGAAGGCCCCGCACGCGCCGTGGGACCCGGACGCCTTCGACGCGGCCGCCTTCGAGGCGCTGGCCCCGCTGGCCCAGACCCGGCTGACGGTCCTGTCCGACATCACCGCGAACGTGGACTTCCTCTTCCTCGACACGCCGGTGGCGGACGAGGCGTCCTGGACCAAGGCGATGAAGCCGGGCGCGGACGCGCTCCTGGCCTCGGTCCGCACCCGGCTCGCCGAGGCGGACTGGGACGCCGAAACCCTGAAGGCCGCGGTCCTCGCGGCCGGTGAGGAGCACGGCCTGAAGCTGGGCAAGGCCCAGGCGCCGCTGCGCGTCGCGGTCACCGGGCGCACGGTCGGGCTGCCGCTGTTCGAGTCCCTGGAGGTCCTGGGCCGCGAGCGCACGCTGGCCCGGGTCGACGCGGCGCTGGCCAAGCTGGCCGGATAGGCGTGTGAGGCGCCGCCCGCGCCCGTGAGGCGGCGCCACTCGCGGTGATACTCGTTTTGGTGGCCCGTCCACCATCGGGTAATGTTCTTCCTGCGCCGGACGGGCGGCCGAGAGGCTGGACCGGAAGCGCAAGCCAAACAAAACCCCTTACGGGGGTGGCGTTTTGGTGGGGTATGGTGTAATTGGCAGCACGAGTGATTCTGGTTCACTTAGTCTAGGTTCGAGTCCTGGTACCCCAGCAAGAGATCTCCCGGATGTTCGGTGGATCTCTTGATCAAAGCAGGACCAAGCCCCCGTTGTGTAGCGGCCTAGCACGCTGCCCTCTCAAGGCAGTAGCGCCGGTTCGAATCCGGTCGGG
The DNA here is from genome assembly GCF_055597465.1 of Streptomyces yongxingensis. NCBI lineage: Bacteria > Bacillati > Actinomycetota > Actinomycetes > Kitasatosporales > Streptomycetaceae > Streptomyces > Streptomyces yongxingensis. The sequence goes on along the minus strand of NZ_CM145717.1, from coordinate 3,818,230 downwards.
GGTACGGATCTCTTCGCAAGTCGGAGATCGCTAGAGCCCCCGTTGTGTAGCGGCCTAGCACGCCGCCCTCTCAAGGCGGTAGCGCCGGTTCGAATCCGGTCGGGGGTACTGGTCTATACCATGGGCTATGGTGTAATTGGCAGCACGAGTGATTCTGGTTCATTTAGTCTAGGTTCGAGTCCTGGTAGCCCAGCGCAGCACCTGTGCTGATTCAGGCCCCCGTTGTGTAGCGGCCTAGCACGCCGCCCTCTCAAGGCGGTAGCGCCGGTTCGAATCCGGTCGGGGGTACCAGCGAAAAGCCCTCCGCGACAGCGCGGGGGGCTTTTTCGTGTCTTTTCGTGCCCTGGCCCTCCATCACTCCTTGAAGCGACGGCCGGATTCCTCGGTTTGTGCGAGCCGCCGCAGGCTGAGCAGCACCGGTTCGTAGAGCACCGTCAGTGCCACCACCGCCTCGACCTGCTCGGGCGGGGTGTCGTAGGTCTCCACCAGGTCCAGGTCGGCGACGGCCAGTTCGCCCGCCAGCCGGGCGTGCACCAGCAGATGCTCGGTGTCATGGGGGTATCCCAGGCGGTCCAGGGAGGCGATGGCGGCCACCAGCATCCGGTAGGCGGGGGAGGTGTCGCCCAGCTCCTGGCCGTAGGACCAGCCCATCCGCCGCAGTACGGTGTCCACCTGCTCACGGGCGCGCGCCGCGTGCGGATCGTCCTCGTCGGGCTCGGGGCCGTGCGGCAGTGCCCAGACCGCGGCTCCCATCCGGGTGTTCTGGCTGAGCGACTCGTCCTCGGCGGCCGCCAGCACCTCGCGCGCCGTCGCCACCGGCATCCGGCCGACCTGGATCAGCGAGCGCACCAGCCGCAGTCTGCGCAGATGCTCCTCGCCGTACTCGGCCTGGGTGGCGGTGATCCGTTCTCCCGGCGGCAGCAGCCGTTCGCGCAGGTAGTACTTGATCGTCGCGGTGGGCACTCCGCTGCGCTCGCTGAGCTCCGCCAGTCGCATCCCTGTTGCACCTTCCATTGGAGAGTGGCACTATCTAAGAACTGGATAGCGCCGCTATCCAAGTCTATCCCGGACGTGGGGAACGAGGGGATCACCATGGGTGCCGAACTGCTCGCCGGCCGTATGACCGCCGAGGCCGAGGGAGGGGTCACCGTCTTCCTGATCGGCATGCGCATCAACCGCTTCCGCGCGCTGCGGAGCTGGCTGCCGGTCTTCCGGGCGATGCCGCGGATGCTCCGCGAGCTGTCGCGGGACGAGGGGAGCGGGATGCTGGGCCATCAGGTGCTGTTCGGCCCGGCGCGGGTGCTCTACGTGGTCCAGTACTGGGACTCGCACGAGCGGCTGCTGGAGTACTCGGTGGCCCAGGACAAGGAGCACCGCCCCGCCTGGGCGGCGTTCAACCGCCGGCTGCGGGAGGGCCGGGGCAAGGTCGGCTTCTGGCACGAGACCTATGTCGTACCGGCCGGGGCGCACGAGGCGGTCTACATCAACATGCCGGCGTTCGGCCTGGGCAAGGCCGCCGGAGTCGTCCCGGTCGGCCGCCGCGGTGACCGCGCGGCCGACCGGCTGAGCCTGAGCAAGGCGTAAAAGGACGCCATGGGCGCCGTAAGGCGCTCATCAGTTGCCCCGGCGAAGGGCGTCCGTCAGGCGGGCCGCCGCGTCGATGACCGCCTGGGCGTGCATGCGGCCCGGGTGGCGGGTCAGCCGCTCGATCGGTCCGGAGACCGAGACGGCGGCCACCACGCGGTTGGAGGGGCCGCGCACGGGCGCGGAGACGGACGCCACGCCGGGCTCCCGCTCGCCGATCGACTGGGCCCAGCCCCGCCGCCGTACGCCCGACAGGGCCGTGGCGGTGAAGCGGGCCCCCTGGAGTCCGCGGTGCAGCCGCTCGGGCTCCTCCCAGGCCATCAGCACCTGGGCGGCCGAGCCGGCCTTCATGGGGAGCGTGGAGCCGACCGGCACGGTGTCCCGCAGTCCGGACAGCCGCTCGGCCGCGGCGACACAGATGCGCATGTCTCCCTGGCGCCGGTAGAGCTGCGCGCTCTCACCGGTCACGTCCCGGAGATGGGTGAGCACGGGCCCGGCCGTGGCGAGCAGCCGGTCCTCGCCCGCGGCCGCCGCCAGCTCGGCCAGGCGGGGACCCAGAATGAAGCGCCCCTGCATGTCACGTGCCACCATCCGGTGGTGCTCGAGTGCCACCGCGAGCCGGTGTGCCGTGGGGCGGGCGAGACCGGTCGCCCCGACCAGCCCGGCGAGGGTGGCCGGACCGGACTCCAGGGCGCTCAGAACAAGAGCCGCCTTGTCGAGAACGCCGACGCCGCTAGTGTTGTCCATGGGACGATACTCGCGTCTCACAGTGTGAAACGCAAGTTCAATTTCCGGGGATACCCGCCACCCTGTAAATGGCGGACCCGCGGACCAGGGACGCACTCGACTCGAGTTTGGGCCGGCACTGGCGCCGGCCGGAGGGAAAACGATGGGACGGACACTCGCGGAGAAGGTCTGGGACGACCATGTCGTCCGGCGCGCCGAAGGCGAGCCTGACCTGCTCTTCATCGATCTGCATCTGCTGCACGAGGTGACCAGCCCGCAGGCGTTCGACGGCCTGCGCAAGGCCGGCCGCACGGTCCGTCGTACCGATCTCACCCTCGCGACCGAGGACCACAACACCCCCACCCTCGACATCGACAAGCCGATCGCGGACCCCGTCTCCCGCGCCCAGTTGGAGACGCTGCGCAAGAACTGCGCGGAGTTCGGTGTCCGGCTGCACCCGCTCGGCGATGTCGAGCAGGGCGTCGTCCACGTGGTGGGACCGCAGCTCGGACTGACCCAGCCGGGGACGACCGTGGTCTGCGGTGACAGCCACACCTCGACCCACGGCGCCTTCGGCGCGCTCGCGTTCGGCATCGGCACCAGCCAGGTCGAGCACGTGCTGGCGACCCAGACGCTGCCGCTCGCGCCGTTCAAGACCATGGCGATCACCGTCGAGGGCGAGCTGCCCGAGAGCGTCACCGCCAAGGACCTGATCCTGGCGATCATCGCGAAGATCGGCACCGGCGGCGGCCAGGGCTATGTGATCGAGTACCGCGGCCCCGCCATCGAGAAGCTCTCGATGGAGGCCCGGATGACCGTGTGCAACATGTCCATCGAGGCGGGCGCCCGCGCGGGCATGATCGCCCCGGACGAGACCACCTTCGCCTATCTGGAGGGCCGCCCGCACGCCCCCCAGGGCGCCGACTGGGACGCCGCCGTCGCGTACTGGCGCACCCTGCGCAGTGACGACGACGCGGTCTTCGATCGTGAGGTCGTCATCGACGCCTCCGAACTCGCCCCGTTCGTCACCTGGGGCACCAACCCCGGCCAGGGCGCCCCGCTGTCGGAGTCGGTCCCGGACCCGGCCTCCTTCGAGGACGCCAGCGAGAGCTACGCCGCCGAGAAGGCCCTGGAGTACATGGGTCTGACGGCGGGTCAGCCGCTGCGCGACATCAAGGTGGACACGGTCTTCGTCGGCTCCTGCACCAACGGGCGCATCGAGGACCTGCGCTCCGCCGCCTCGGTGCTGTCCGGCCGTGCGGTGGCCGACGGCGTACGGATGTTGGTGGTCCCCGGCTCGGTGCGGGTCGCCCTCCAGGCCGTCGAGGAGGGGCTGGACAAGGTGTTCACCGCCGCGGGGGCCGAATGGCGGCACGCGGGCTGCTCGATGTGCCTGGGCATGAACCCCGACCAGCTCGCGCCCGGTGAGCGGTCGGCGTCCACGTCCAACCGCAACTTCGAGGGCCGGCAGGGCAAGGGCGGCCGGACCCACCTGGTCTCGCCGCAGGTCGCCGCCGCCACCGCGGTGCTGGGCCACCTGGCCTCGCCCGCGGACCTGTCCGACGCCGCCGTATCGACTCCCGTGGGGGCCTGAGCAGTCATGGAAGCATTCACCACGCACACCGGCCGGGCCGTCCCGCTGCGTCGCAGCAATGTGGACACGGACCAGATCATCCCGGCGCACTGGCTCAAGAAGGTCACCCGCGACGGCTTCGAGGACGGACTCTTCGAGGCGTGGCGCAAGGACCCGGAGTTCGTGCTCAACAAGGCCGAGTACAAGGGCGGAACGGTCCTGGTGGCCGGTCCCGACTTCGGCACCGGCTCCTCGCGCGAGCACGCGGTGTGGGCGCTGCAGAACTACGGCTTCAAGGCCGTCGTCTCCTCCCGCTTCGCCGACATCTTCCGCGGCAACTCCCTCAAGAACGGACTGCTGACCGTCGTCCTGCCGCAGGAGACCGTGGACCGGCTGTGGAAGCTGGTCGAGGCGGACCCCGCCGCGGAGGTCACCGTGGACCTCGTCGAGCGCCAGGTGCGAGCCGAAGGCATCACGGCTGATTTTGAGCTTGACGAGAACGCCCGGTGGCGACTCCTGGAGGGGCTGGACGACATCAGCCTCACCCTCAGGGAGGAGGACGCGATCGCCTCGTACGAGGCGCGTCGCCCTTCCTTCAAGCCCAGCACCGTGGAGGTCTGACCCCCCGGTTCTCCCTGTACAGAGCGGGTTTGGCAAGATGCGCCGCCGGTCCTCGGACCGGCGGCGCATCGGCATGTTGAGGCCCCGTGAAGCGACAACTCGCCTCAGATGGCACAATCAGTGCATGGAACGCGACGGCCAACTCGAGCTCTACGGCATCGTCGCCGACCGGCTCAAGGAAGCGCACGCAAAGGTGCGCGCACTGCAAGTCCCGGAGGGCGTACGGATGGCGCTGTCCCGGAAGCTGCTGGTCATCACCTCAGCGGCGAAACACGATCTCGCAGATGCGGCAAAGCGTCTGGAGCGGTTGATGAACGACCTCGACGAGGGGCGTTTCCCCGAAGATCCCGACACCGACGGAAGTCCGTGACGATCGAGTGTGTTGCGGCACAAGGGTGATTAGCCCGTTTCGTGTTTGATTTGCGGTATATATCTGCCTAACGTGCGAAAAGGCTTGAACACATTGATTCCGGCAATGTCTCCGAAGGGGAAGACGTGAACAAGGCGCAGCTCGTAGAAGCGATTGCCGACAAGCTCGGCGGCCGTCAGCAGGCCGCCGATGCCGTAGACGCCGTCCTGGACGCCATCGTCCGGGCGACCGTCGCCGGGGAGCGAGTTTCGGTCACTGGATTCGGTTCGTTCGAGAAGGTGGAACGGCCCGCCCGGTACGCCCGTAACCCGCAGACCGGGGAGCGCGTGCGGGTCAAGAAGACCTCGGTGCCCCGGTTCCGTCCCGGTCAGGGCTTCAAGGATCTGGTGAGCGGCTCCAAGAAGCTCCCGCGCGGCGGCGAGGTCGCCGTGAAGAAGGCTCCCAAGGGCAGCCTCCAGGTGGCGGCGAAGAAGGCTGCGGCCAAGAAGGCGACCGCCAAGAAGGCACCCGCGAAGAAGGCGCCCGCCAAGAAGGCCCCCGCCGCGAAGAAGGCGCCGGCCAAGACCACGGCGAAGAAGGCGCCCGCCAAGAAGACCACGGCCAAGAAGGCACCCGCCAAGGCCACGGCGAAGAAGGCCCCGGCACGCAAGACGAGTGCCCGCAAGACCACCGCGAAGAAGACCACCGCCAGGAAGCGCTAGCCGGTGGCGCTCAGGCGCCCCACCGCATCCGCGCCGGGCCGGGCTCCCCGAGGGAGCCCGGCCCGCGGTGCTGTCGGCGCCTGGTCTCCCAGGGATTCGCGCGCAGAACCTCCGCGGGGCTCGGGTTCGTCCGCGGGGCTCAGAGCCTCACGGTGTTCAGAACGTCTGCAGCGTGACGAAGACGACCCGGCGCTGCTCGCCCTCGCCCTCCACCTCGATCCGCACCCGCTGCCCCGGGCGCAGCATCCGCAGCCCCCCGGCGTCGAAGGCCGCGGTGTCGAACGGCAGCGGAGTGCCGTCGTCCAGCAGCACGCTGCCGGCGCGGGTCTCGGGGTCGTACGTATAGGCGGTTCCCTGCATGTCCGCCAGCCTAGCCCTGGTGTGGGCGCCCACCCCCAGGGCCACCGCCGCGCGCAGATCCCCGGCCGTGTCCACGTCGCGCCGCACCGAGTCCACCCCCGCCAGCTCGATCTCCCGCGCCCCCGACGCCCGGTGCCGGTCCCGCGACGGGCCCCCGAAGGCGGGCGCCAGCTCGGCGCCGGGCGCCGCCGAGAGCAGCGTCGTGCCCACCCCCGCGGCATCCGCCAGGAAGGCGCGTGAGAAGCCGGAGGCGGCCTCGAGCACCAGGTCGAGCTCCACCGTCCGCAGCGCCGGGAGATCGGCGTTCAGCGCCGCCACGGCGGCCTCCGGGCGCTCCCCGCGGACCGCGCGGGCGCCGTGCGCCAGCGCCGCGTTCAGTCCGCGCCCCGGGGAGTCGGGCAGGATCCGGGCGCCGAGGGCCGACAGCTCACGTCCGGCAAGCGGGTCGTCGGTGACGACGGTCACCCCCCGCACCCACCGGCTCGCCAGCGCCGCGCCCACCGTGTCCTGGGCGAACGCGAGGGCGAGCGAGGCCCGGGGGCCGTCCCCCGCGGCGTCGGAGAGCCTGGTCTTGGCCCGTGCCAAGGGCTTCAGCGGCACCACGAGGGTCCAGGTCACAGGGGCTCCGTTTCTTCCCACGGACCTCATTCTGACCTGCTGCCCGGCTCGCCGAAGACGTGCGGGGTTACGGTGTCCTCGACAGACGGGGTGCCTGGAGCGACACTTGTGCGGCTGCTGGGGACGACAGCAAGCCAGCAGGTCAGCAGGGTCCAAGAGAGGATGTTCCGAGTGTCCGGCCGCAGAATCGGCTTCTGGTACCGCGTGGCAGCGGTCTTGTGCAAACCGCCGCTGGTGGTTCTGTTCAAGCGGGACTGGCACGGAATGGAGCACATTCCCGCCGACGGTGGATTTATCACCGCGATCAATCACAACTCGTATCTCGACCCGCTCTCCTACGCGCACTTCCAGTACAACACCGGAAGGGTGCCGCGCTTCCTCGCCAAGGCAGCCCTCTTCAGAGGCGGCTTCGTGGGCACCATGCTCCGCGGCACCGGCCAGATCCCCGTCTACCGCGAGTCCACCGACGCCGCCAACGCGTTCCGGTCCGCCGTGGACGCCATCAACAAGGGCGAGTGCGTGGCCTTCTACCCCGAGGGCACCCTCACCCGCGACCCGGACATGTGGCCCATGCGCGGGAAGACCGGTGCGGCGCGGGTCGCCCTGCTCACCAAGGCCCCGGTCATCCCCGTCGCCCAGTGGGGCGCCAACGAGGCCGTGCCGCCGTACGCCAAGGAGAAGCGGGTCCGCCTCTTCCCCCGTAAGACGCTCAAGGTGCACGCCGGCCCGCCGGTGGACCTGTCCGAGTTCTACGGCCAGGAGCCCACCGCGGAGGTCCTCAGGGCGGCCACCGACACCATCATGGACGCCATCACCGAGCTCCTCTCCGAGGTGCGCGGCGAGCCGGCGCCCGCCCAGAGGTACGACCGGCCCACCCGGTCCAGCATCGACGGCCCGCCGCTCCCGCTGGCCGATGAGGAGAGCAAGTGACGCGCTGCGCCGTCTTCGGCACCGGCTCCTGGGGCACCGCCTTCGCGATGGTGCTCGCCGACGCGGGGTGCGAGGTGACGCTGTGGGGGCGCCGGCCCGGTGTCGTCGAGGCCATCAACACCGGCCGCACCAATCCCGACTACTTCCCCGGGGTGCGGCTCCCCGACGGTGTGCGGGCCACCACCGACCCTGCCGAGGCAGCGGACGGCGCGGAGTTCACCGTCTTCTCCGTGCCCTCCCAGACGCTGCGCGGGAACCTCTCCGACTGGGCCCCGCTGCTGGCCGCCGACACCGTGCTGGTCTCCCTGATGAAGGGCGTCGAACTCGGCACGGCCAAGCGGATGAGCGAGGTCGTCCAGGAGGTCGCCAAGGCGCCCGCGGAGCGCGTCGCGGTGCTCACCGGGCCCAACCTCGCCAAGGAGATCGCCGCCCGGCAGCCCGCCGCCTCCGTGGTGGCCTGCCCCGACGAGAGCGTGGCCCGCCGCCTTCAGACCGCCTGCCACACCGCGTACTTCCGCCCGTACACCAACACCGACGTGGTCGGCTGCGAGCTGGGCGGCGCGGTGAAGAACGTCATCGCGCTGGCCGTGGGCATCGCCGACGGCATGGGCCTCGGCGACAACACCAAGGCGTCGCTCATCACCCGCGGCCTCGCCGAAACGACCCGGCTCGGCCTGGCGATGGGCGCCGACGCGCACACCTTCGCGGGCCTTGCGGGCATGGGCGACCTCGTCGCCACCTGCTCCTCCCCGCTCTCCCGCAACCACACTTTCGGCACCAACCTGGGCCGCGGGATGACACTGGAGGAGACCATCGCGGTCACCAAGCAGACCGCGGAGGGCGTCAAGTCGTGCGAGTCGGTGCTGGACCTCGCCCGCCGCCACGACGTCGACATGCCCATCACCGAGACCGTCGTCGAGATCGTGCACGACGGCAAACAGCCCCTCGTCGCACTCAAAGAGCTGATGTCCCGCAGCGCCAAGGCCGAGCGGCACTGACGCCGCGCGGACCGCAAGGTAACCTCAACGCGATATGAGCAGCCAGACCCCTTCCCCAGGCCCTGTCCCGGCTTCCTCCGGAGGCGAGCGGCGGAAGCCGCGCGTCGCCGTCGTCTTCGGCGGCCGCAGCTCCGAGCACGCCATCTCGGTGGTCACCGCGGGCGCCGTGCTGCGCGCCATCGACCGCGAGAAGTACGACGTGCTGCCGATCGGCATCACCACGGACGGCCGTTGGGCGCTGACCGCCGACGAGCCCGAGCGGATGGCCATCGCGGGCCGCGAGCTGCCCAGCGTCGAACGGCTCGCCGAGTCCAGCGAGGGCTCGGTCGTCCTCCCGGTCGACCCGGGGAGCCGCGAGGTCGTCTACAGCGAGCCGGGGGCGGTGCCCAAGGCGCTGGGCGACGTCGACGTCGTCTTCCCCATGCTGCACGGCCCGTACGGCGAGGACGGCACCCTCCAGGGGCTGCTGGAGCTCTCCGGGGTGCCGTACGTGGGCGCCGGGGTGCTCGCCTCCGCCGTGGGCATGGACAAGGAGTACATGAAGCGGGTGTTCGTCTCCTTCGGGCTGCCCGTCGGGCCGTATGAGGTGATCCGCCCCCGGGCCTGGGAGCAGGAACCTTCCGCCGCCCGCCGGAGGATCGTGGAGTTCGCCGAGGAGCACGGCTGGCCGCTCTTCGTGAAGCCCGCGCGCGCCGGCTCGTCCTTCGGCATCAGCAAGGTCGAGGGCCCGGCGGACCTGGACGCGGCCATCGAGGAGGCCCGGCGCCACGACCCGAAGGTCATCGTGGAGGCGCTGCTGCGCGGCCGCGAGATCGAGTGCGGGGTGCTGGAGTACGAGGACGGGCCGCGCGCCAGCGTGCCCGCCGAGATCCCGCCGGTCTCCTCCCACGCCTTCTACGACTTCGAGGCGAAGTACATCGACGCGGCGGACGGCATCGTGCCCGCGCCGCTGAGCGAGGAGCAGACCCGTCGGGTCCAGGAGCTCGCGGTGGCCGCCTTCGAGGCGGCGTCCTGCGAGGGGCTGGTGCGGGCCGACTTCTTCCTGCTGGACAGCGGTGAGTTCGTGATCAACGAGATCAACACCATGCCCGGCTTCACCCCGATCTCGATGTACCCGCGCATGTGGCAGGAGAGCGGCGTGAGCTACCCCGAGCTGGTGGACCGGCTGCTGGAGGCCGCGCTGCGCCGCTCGACGGGGCTGCGCTAGCCGGACGGCCGCGCCAGTCGCACGGGGCCGCGCTAGGCCACGCCCTTCGGGACCGTCTTCTTGACGGCGCGGGCGAGATCGAGCAGGGGGTTGATCTCGGGGGAGTACTTCCCGGGCACGGTCACCTCGACATAGGCCCGGCGCAGTACGGTGGTGAAGCGGTAGCCGTCGTCTCGCTTCTCCGGGAGCCACTCGACGCCGTTCACCTCGGCCGAATCGGTCTTGGAGCCCATCGCCTCCGGTCGGGGGACCCCGCAGCGGAGCTGCACGGCGGGGTCCCCCCACACGGCTGTGTAGTCCGAGGCGGGCTCGGCGGTGCCCCGCTTCAGCCCGTTCACGGTGTCGGGCAGTTCCTTGTGCAGCGCCCGGCATATCGCGGCCGCCTGTGGGGCCGGCGTGGGAACCGCGGGCGCTTCGGTGTCGTCGGAATCCCCGGTGAAGGAGCAACCCGCTACCGGCACCAGGGCCAGAGCCACCGTGGCGGACAACGGAACCAACCGTCGGGTGAGACTACGGTGTGCGGAATTCACCGGCCGATCATACGGGGGAGCTAGAGATGGACGACCGGGCAGGTCAGGGTACGGGTGATCCCTTCCACTTGCTGGACTTTCGCGACCACCATGCGGCCGAGTTCATCGACCGTGTCGGCCTGGGCCCGCACGATCACGTCATAGGGGCCCGTCACGTCCTCCGCCTGTATCACCCCGGGGAGCTTGGCGATGACGTCGGCCACGGTCGAGGCCCTGCCGACCTCGGTCTGGATCAGGATGTACGCCTGTACCACGGAACCTCCAGGGCGGCTACGAGGATCATGTGGAAAGAAGGGACGCCACGGTACCGCGTCGCCATGCGGCGCGGGGAGACCCGCGCGGGGAGCGCGGCGCGGCGGAAAGCGGTCACGAGCACGAAGGGGCGATGGGATGAAGGGCACCGTGGGCGAGTTGGGGGAGTTCGGGCTCATCAGAGAGCTCACCTCCCGGCTCACCACCACCCCGGCGGTGAGGTTGGGGCCCGGTGACGATGCCGCGGTCGTGGCCGCGCCCGACCGGAGGGTCGTGGCCAGTACGGACATCCTGCTGGAGGGCAGGCACTTCCGCCGGGACTGGTCCACCGCCTATGACGTCGGCCGTAAGGCCGCGGCCCAGAACCTGGCCGACATCGCGGCCATGGGCGCCGTGCCGACCGCCCTGCTGCTCGGCCTGGTGGTACCCGCCGATCTGCCGGTGACCTGGCCGGCCGAGCTGATGGACGGCATCCGCGACGAATGCCAGGTCGCGGGCGCGGCCGTGGTGGGCGGTGACGTCGTGCGCGGGGACACCATCACCGTCGCCATCACCGCACTGGGCGATCTGCGCAACCACGAGCCGGTCACCCGATCCGGTGCCCAGCCCGGCGACGTGGTCGCCGTCACCGGGTGGCTGGGCTGGTCGGCGGCCGGACACGCGGTGCTCTCGCGCGGCTTCCGCTCGCCGCGGGCCTTCGTCGAGGCGCACCGGCGGCCGGAGCCGCCGTACCACGCGGGTCCCGCCGCCGCGGGGCTGGGCGCGACCGCGATGACGGATGTGAGCGACGGGCTGGTGGCCGACCTCGGGCATATCGCGGAGGCCAGCAAGGTCCGTATCGATCTGCGCTCGGCGGACATCGACATCCCCTCGCAGATGTCGGACATCGGCCAGGCCGTGGGCGTCGATCCGCTCCAGTGGGTGCTCAGCGGGGGAGAGGACCACGCGATCGTGGCCACCTTCCCGCCCGACGCCAAGCTGCCGGCCCGCTGGAAGGTGATCGGCGAGGTGCTCAACCCCTCGGCGCTGCCCCAGGTGACGGTGGACGGAGCTCCCTGGGCGCACGGGGGCTGGGACCACTTCGGCGACGGTAAGGGCGCCGAGTGACGGTGCCGGGTGGCGGTGCTGGGTGGCGGTGCTGGGTGACGGTAAGGGCGCCGCGACGGTAAGGGCGCCCTGGGGGACGTTCGGGGGTGCCGGGAGCGCCGAGTAGATTCGGTGCCATGGCGCTACCTCCCCGTGTCCCCCGTCCCGCCCATGACGGCTCGGCGCCCGTGCGCGTCCTCACCGTCGCCGGATCGGACTCCGGAGGCGGTGCGGGGATCCAGGCCGACCTGAAGACCATGCTGTCCCTGGGTGCCCACGGCATGAGCGTGATCACCGCGGTGACGGCGCAGAACTCCCTGGGCGTCCAGGGCGCCTGGGAACTGCCCGCGGCGGCCGTGCGGGCCCAGTTCCGCAGCGTGGCCGACGACATCGGCGTCCAGGCGGTCAAGACCGGCATGCTGGCGACCGCCGAACTGGTCGAGACCGTCGCCGCGCTGCTCGCGGACCTCACCGCGCCGGTGGTCGTCGATCCGGTCGGCGTCTCCAAGCACGGTGACCCGCTGCTGGCCGCCGAGGCGCTGGACGCCGTCCGTACGAAGCTGCTGCCGACCGCGACCGTCGCCACGCCCAACCTGGACGAGGTGGCCCAGCTCACCGGCGTCCGGGTGGAGTCGGAGGACGACCAGCGGCGGGCGGCCGGGGCGGTGCTGGGGCACGGCCCGCGGTGGGCGCTGATCAAGGGCGGCCATCTGCCCGGCGGCGACGCGGTGGATCTGCTCACCGACGGCACCGAGGAGCACTGGCTCCGGGCGCCCCGCCAGGACAACCGCCATACGCACGGCACGGGGTGCACCCTCGCCGCGGCCATCGCCACGTATCTGGCGGGCGGATACGAGGTCCCCGAGGCCGTCACGGCGGCCAAGGACTACGTCACGGGCGCCATCGCGGCGGGCTTCCCCCTGGGCACGGGCATCGGCCCGGTCGACCACGGGTGGTTGTCGGAGCGGGCCGGCTGAGAAGCACGCGAAAGGCCGGTCCACGCCATAGGTGGACCGGCCTGGGCGTACCGGTTCCCGCTTGCGCGGGGAGGCCGTGCGACTAGAGGACTAGCGCGAAACCTTGCCGGCCTTGATGCACGAGGTGCAGACGTTGAGCCGCTTCGGGGTACGACCGACCACAGCGCGCACCGTCTGGATGTTGGGGTTCCAACGACGGCGGGTGCGGCGGTGCGAGTGCGAGATGTTGTTGCCGAAGCCCGGCCCCTTGCCGCAGACGTCGCAGTTGGCAGCCACGGGTTACTCCAAAGACGGGTCACCCTCGCTTCCCGCGAGGAGACAGGACACTGAACGGATGCCCCGGGCGTTGCCTGGATCGTGGAGGATCGGCGGCGCCTGGGGGGAATGGCCCGATTCGCATCGGGCAACCGGAGCAGCATACAACGGCCACTCCCGTACAACGAAACTATCATGGCTGCCCCGGCACCCGCCGAGGGCGGCGGCTACCCTGCGATGACGCGATGCCCACCCCGCCCCAGCAGCCTCCGAGGAGGACCTTTCGTGCCGCACACGCTCGATGCCGATGCGGTACGGATCTGGTGCGGGCTCGCCCTCGACGCGCTGGGCCGGGCCCGTGCGGACATCGACGCGATCAACGTCTATCCGGTCGCGGACGGGGACACCGGCACCAATCTGTATCTGACCGTCGAGTCCGCCGCCCGGGCCGTCGACGCCGCCTTCGACGGCCACGCGACCTCGGCCGCCGCGTCCCGCCCCACCCTCGCCGATGTGGTGCGCGCCATGGCCCATGGCGCGCTGATCGGCGCGCGGGGCAACTCCGGCACGATCCTGGCGCAGCTGCTGCGCGGCATGGCGGACGTCCTGGCCGACGGCACGCCGGACGGGGGCCGGGGCGCGGGCGAGGCGGACGGGAACCCGGGCGCGGGAGAGGCGGACGGGCTGCGGCGGGCGCTGCGGCGCGCGGCCGACCTCGCCTACCTGGCCGTCGCGCACCCCGTCGAAGGCACCGTCCTTACGGTCGCCGTGGCCGCCGCGGAGAGCGCGGAACGGGCCACGGGCGACGTCGCCACGGTGGCCCGCGCCGCGTACGAGGGCGCCCGTACGGCGCTCCAGGCCACCCCGGGCCAGCTCGACGTCCTCGCCCGCGCGGGGGTGGTCGACGCGGGCGGCTACGGCCTGGTGACGGTCCTGGGCGGGCTCGCCCAGGCCCTGTCGGGCGAGGCCCCCGCGGCGCTCGCGCCGGCCCGCCCCGGCCGTGATGCCTTGGCGTCCCCCGGGACGGGCGGGCAGGACCTGGCGGGCTGCTCCGCCGACGGCGCCCCGGACGGCGGGCCCGCCTTCGAGGTGATCTACCTCCTGGAGGCCGACGACACGGCCGTGACCGCCCTGAGGGAGCGGCTGGACGCCCTCGGCGACTCCCTGGTGGTCGTCGGCGGCGAGGGCCTGTGGAACGTCCACGTCCATGTGGACGACGCGGGGGCGGCCGTGGAGGCGGGCATCCAGGCCGGGCGCCCGTACCGCATCCGGATCACCCACTTCGCCGGCGCCGCCGTCCGTAAGGCGGGCTCGGGCGGTCCGGACCGGCCGGGCCCGGCCATCGTCCTGCCGGATCAGTCCGGCGCCCAGGGCCCCACGGGCGGCCCGCGCGCCGAGCGCGCGCCCCGTGCCTTGGTCGCCGTCGTCCCCGGCGACGGGCTCGCCGCGCTGTGCGCCGAGGCGGGAGCGACCGCGGTCGCCACCCGCCCCGGGGAGCCGCCCGCCAGCGGTGAGCTGGTGGACGCGGTCCGCCGGGCCCAGGCCCGGGAGGTCGTGCTGCTGCCGAACGACACCGAGCTGCACCACACGGCGGCCGCGGCCGCGGCCGCGGCCCGCGCCGAGGGCGTACGGGTCGCGGTGATCCCCACCCGGTCCGCCGTCCAGGGCCTCGCCGCGCTCGCCGTCCACGAGCCCGGCCGCAGCTTCGACGAGGACGTCGTCGCCATGACCTCGGCCGCGGGTGCCACCCGCTACGCGGAACTGGCCGTCGCCGAGCGCCAGTCCTGGACCATGGCCGGGGTGTGCCAGGCCGGGGACGTCCTGGGCATGATCGACGGCGATGTGGCGGTGATCGGCTCGGAGCTGGCCGCGACCGCCGAGACGGTGCTGGACCGGATGCTGGCATCGGGCGGCGAGATGGTCACGCTGGTGCTCGGCGCGGGCCTTCCGGACGAGGTCGCCGAACGGCTGGAGCGGCATGTGCGGGAGGGGCACTTCGCCGTCGACACGGTCGTCTACCGCGGCGGTCAGCCCACCGCGCCGCTGATCATAGGCATCGAATGAGCCCGGCCGCTCGGAGCGGCCCCCCGATGAACCACCCGCTGGAATCACCCCGCTGGAATCACCCCGCTCGTCATCCCCGATTGTCACCCCCGTGGTGTGCAATGGACGGGTGCCCGTGCTGGATGAACCCCTGAAGAAGGTCCTGGGCGGCAACACCGCGAAGGTGATGGCCGACCATCTCGACCTGCACACCGTCGGCGACCTGCTGCACCACTACCCGCGGCGGTACGCGGAGCGCGGTGAGCTGACCCGGCTGTCCGACCTGCCCCTGGACGAGCATGTGACCGTGGTGGCGCAGGTCGCCGACGCCCGGGTGCACACGTTCAACGGCGGCCGGGGCCGGCGGCTGGAGGTCACCATCACCGACGGCAGCGGCCGTCTCCAGCTGGTCTTCTTCGGCAAGGGCGTCCACAAGCCGCGTACGGAGCTCCAGCCCGGCACCCGCGCGATGTTCGCCGGGAAGGTCTCGGTCTTCAACCGCAAGCGGCAGCTGGCCCACCCGGAGTTCAAGACGCTGGGCGCGGGGAGCGGCGCGGATGCCGTGGAGGCGTTCGCCAATCAGCTGCTGCCGCTGTACCCGGCGTGCAAGCAGATGGAGTCCTGGCAGATCCAGCAGGCCATCGACACCGTGCTCGGCCCGGCCGGCCATGAGGAGGCCGCGCTGGCCGGGCTGATCGACCCGCTGCCCGAGAGCCTGCGCGAGGGCCGGGGGCTGGCCACGCTCCCCGAGGCGCTGCGGAAGATCCACCGGCCGGGCACCAAGGCCGATATCGCGACGGCCCGGGACCGGCTGAAGTGGGACGAGGCGTTCGTCCTGCAGGTGGCGCTCGCCCGGCGGCGGCAGGCGGACGCCCAGCTGCCCGCGGCGCCCCGCAAGCCCGCCCCGGACGGGCTGCTGACCGCCTTCGACGCCCGGCTGCCGTTCACCCTCACCGAGGGCCAGCGCCGGGTCAGCGAGGAGATCTTCGCCGACCTCGCCACCGACCACCCCATGCACCGGTTGCTCCAGGGCGAGGTCGGCTCGGGTAAGACCATGGTCGCGCTGCGCGCGATGCTCGGTGTCGTGGACGCCGGGGGACAGGCGGCGATGCTCGCGCCCACCGAGGTGCTCGCCCAGCAGCACCACCGCTCGATCACCGAGATGATGGGCGAGCTGGCCGAGGGAGGGATGCTGGGCGGCGCCGAGCAGGGCACCAAGGTGGTGCTGCTCACCGGCTCCATGGGCGCCGCGGCCCGCCGTCAGGCGCTGCTGGACCTGGTCACCGGCGAGGCCGGGATCGTGATCGGCACCCATGCCCTGATCGAGGACAAGGTCCAGTTCCACGACCTGGGGCTGGTGGTCGTGGACGAGCAGCACCGCTTCGGGGTCGAGCAGCGCGACGCCCTGCGCTCCAAGGGCAAGCAGCCCCCGCATCTGCTGGTGATGACGGCCACGCCGATCCCGCGCACCGTCGCCATGACCGTCTTCGGCGACCTGGAGACCTCCGTCCTGGACCAGCTCCCCTCGGGCCGTTCCCCGATCGCCTCCCATGTGGTGCCCGCCAAGGACAAGCCGCACTTCCTGACCCGCGCCTGGGAGCGGGTGCGCGAGGAGGTGGCCGCCGGCCACCAGGCGTATGTGGTGTGCCCGCGGATCGGGGACGAGGAGGACGAGTCCAAGGCGGCGAAGGAGAAGTCCGCCGAGGACGAGGCCGAGAAGCGCCCGCCGCTGGCCGTCGTCGACGTCGCCGAGCAGCTCGTCAAGGGCCCGCTGAGTGATCTGCGGGTGGAGGTGCTGCACGGCCGGATGCAGCCCGAGGCCAAGGACGAGGTGATGCGCCGCTTCGCCGCGGGCGAGGTGGACGTCCTGGTCGCCACGACCGTCATCGAGGTCGGGGTGAACGTCCCCAATGCCACCGCCATGGTGATCATGGACGCCGACCGGTTCGGCGTCTCCCAGCTGCACCAGTTGCGCGGCCGCGTCGGCCGGGGCTCGGCCCCCGGGCTGTGTCTGCTGGTGACCGACATGCCCGAGGGCAGCCCCGCCCGGGCGCGGCTGGGCGCGGTCGCGGCCACGCTCGACGGCTTCGAGCTGTCCCGGATCGACCTGGAGCAGCGCCGGGAGGGCGATGTGCTCGGCCAGGCCCAGTCCGGGGTCCGCTCCTCGCTGCGGGTGCTCGCCGTCATCGACGACGAGGAGGTCATCGCGGCGGCCCGGAAGGAGGCGGCCGCGATCGTCGCCGCCGACCCGGAGCTGGCCGGATTGCCGCAGCTGCGCACCGCGCTGGACGCCCTGCTGGACAAGGAGCGCGCGGAGTTCCTCGACAAGGGCTGAGAGCCTGTGTCATGTCCCCGGCCGGGCGTGCGACGCCTGGCACGCGCCCCCAGCTACCGCTGGGAGGTGCCCCCTGACGCCGCACGCTGATCCGACCGGGGACATGACACAGGCTCTGAGCCCGAGGGGAGCGCCCGGCCCCCGCAGGCCCCCGTACGCCATATCGTGGAGGTGCGGCGGCTCCGCCCGGACGGGCACGGGGCGCCGCGCCCCGACCACCGCGAAGGACGGCCCACACCCATGACCCGCGTGATCGCCGGAGCGGCCGGCGGCCGCCGCCTGGCCGTGCCGCCGGGAAACGGCACCCGACCCACCTCGGACCGGGCGCGTGAGGGCCTGTTCTCCACCTGGGAGTCGCTGCTCGGCTCGCTGGACGGGGCCCGCGTCCTGGACCTGTACGGCGGCTCCGGCGCGGTCGGCCTGGAGGCGCTGTCCCGGGGCGCCGCCCACACGCTGCTGGTCGAGTCCGACCCGCGGGCGGCCCGCACGATCCGTCAGAACGTCCGCACCCTCGGACTGCCCGGCGCGGAGCTGCGCACCGGCAAGGCCGAACAGACCATCGCCGGACAGGCCCCCGACACCGGCCCGTACGACGTCGTTTTCCTGGATCCGCCCTACGCGGTCACCGACGCCCAACTCCAGGAGATACTCCTCACACTCCTGGGGAAGGGCTGGCTCGCGCCCGGCGCGCTGGCCACCGTTGAGCGCAGCACACGAGGTGGGGAGTTCGTGTGGCCTGCCGGATTCGAGGGGCTCAGGGCCCGTCGCTACGGCGAGGGCACGCTTTGGTACGGTCGCGCCGCCTCGACGTGCGAGAACGCGTCATGACCGGACCCGAGAGCGAGGAAACTCCGTTGCGCCGCGCAGTCTGTCCGGGGTCGTTCGACCCCGTCACCAATGGACACCTCGACATCATCGCCCGTGCCTCCAAGCTCTATGACGTCGTGCACGTCGCCGTGATGATCAACAAGTCGAAGCAGGGCCTGTTCACGGTGGACGAGCGGATCGATCTCCTCCGCCGGACCACGGAGGAGTACGGAAACGTTCAGGTGGAGGCGTTCCACGGACTTCTGGTGGACTTCTGCAAGCAGCGGGACATCCCCGCGATCGTCAAGGGGCTGCGGGCCGTCAGCGACTTCGACTACGAGCTGCAGATGGCCCAGATGAACAACGGCCTCTCCGGCGTGGAGACGCTGTTCGTGCCCACCAACCCCACCTACAGCTTCCTCTCCTCCAGCCTGGTCAAGGAGGTCGCGGCCTGGGGCGGCGACGTCTCCCACCTGGTGCCGCCGATCGTCCTGGAGGCGCTCGCCGAGCGGCTCGGCCGGAAGTAGCGGCTGACGGGGCGTCAGCGGCTGTCCGGGAGGCGCCCGCTGGCCGTACAGTCGTGCCGTTCGTATTCCGTACCCATCCGCATCCAGACAGTCTGCGAGCACCCACAGTGGACGTGCAGAAGAAGCTCGACGAGATCGTCGATACCGTCGGCGGCGCCCGGTCCATGCCCATGTCGGCCTCGTGCGTGATCAACCGCGCCGAGCTGCTCGCCATGCTCGAAGAGGTGCGCGCGGCACTCCCGGACTCCCTGGCCCACGCCCAGGAGCTGATCGGCGGCCGGGACCAGATGGTCGAGGAGGCCCACCGGGAGGCCGAGCGGATCATCGAGTCCGCGCACGCCCAGCGCGCCTCGCTGATCTCGGACACCGAGCTGGTGCGGAAGTCCCAGGAGGAGGCCGACCGGATCCTCGCCGAGGCCCGCCGGGAGGCCGAGGAGATCCGCGCCGAGGCCGACGACTACGTGGACAGCAAGCTGGCCAACTTCGAGGTCGTGCTCACCAAGACCATCGGCTCGGTCGACCGCGGCCGGGAGAAGCTGCTCGGCCGCGCCCCCGGCGCCGATGACGGCATCGGGCAGCCCGACGAGGGCCCGGAGCGCAGCGCCGACCCGGCCACCCTGCGGCACCGCGCGGACGAGTACGTGGACACCAAGCTGGGAGCCGTCTCCGCGGTCCTCGCCAAGACCCTGGAGGCGGTCGGCCGGGGCCGCCAGAAGCTGCTCGGGGCCCGGCCCGCCGATGAGCTCGGCGCCCATATGGCGGCCCAGGACGAGGCCGGCATGGCCCTGCGGACCACCGACGACGACTATCTGGCGGACCTGGCCCAGTCCCAGGCGGACCTCGCCCAGCCCGTCGCCCCGCCCGACCGGGCGGCCGCCGACGCCGCGTACTACGACGCTACCGCGGGCTACCAGCAGCAGCAGGCGTACGGCTACCAGCAGGCGTACGTACAGCAGGACCCGTACGCCACGCAGGGCGGCGGCTATCAGCAGGACGCCTACGGCTGGCAGCAGCAGCAACAGGCCCAGGCCCAGGGCTACGATCCGAACGCGGCCTACGTGCCCCAGCAGCCTCAGCAGCCGCCCCAGCACCAGCACCAGCAGCAGCAGGCGGGCGCCGCGCTCGACGAGACCAGCCTGTTCGACACGAGCATGATCGACCTCGACCAGCTCCGCCAGTACGAGCAGGGCCGCTGAGCGCTCCGCGGGAAGTGCCGCGACGCGTCGTCGGCTGACTGCGGCGCCGTCGTGGCTGGTCGCGCCCGCGCGGCGGAGCCGTACATCGACACGGCCCCTCTGCCCTCCGGGGCGCGAGAACCCCTTCCCCACCGGGCGGATTGGGTCTACGGCGGCCCGTCCAGTATCCTGGCTCTTCGGTCGCGAGTACGTCCGCGATCTCGGCTGCCCGATTCGTAGCGGATGTTCGGGTGGCCCGCCGCAGCGTAGAAAGCAGGAAGCCCTGAACGCCCGCCTCGACCACCGCGCCCCCCTCGTGTTCGACACGCGCGAGCTGGGCCGTCGTCCCGGTGCGCTCAAAAGGGTCTCCCGCTCCGTGGTGGCACCCAAGGCCCTCGGTATCGAGGTCATCGGGGTGCGGGAGGGCGCGACGATCGAGCTGGACCTCCGCCTGGAGTCGGTCATGGAAGGGGTGCTTGTCACAGGCACCGCCCGTGCGCCGCTCACGGGGGAGTGCGTAAGGTGTCTGGAGCCGCTGGAGCGAGAGCTCGAAGTGGATTTCCAGGAGATGTACTCCTACCCCGACGCCGACGACCGGAGCCGCGAAGCGGATACCGGCGACGACGCCGAGGAGGAGGACACGCTCTTCCTCGAGGCCGACCTGTTCGACCTCGAGCCCGTGCTGCGCGACGCGGTGGTGCTCGCACTGCCGCTGCAGCCGGTGTGCCGGGAGGACTGCCCGGGGCTGTGTGCCGAATGCGGCGCCCGGCTCGCGGACGACCCCGACCACCACCACGAGTCCGCCGACATCCGTTGGGCGGCACTGCAGGGACTCGCCGAGGCCATGAGGGACGGCGAGAAGGACAACGCACCCCGCGAGCGCGGGGATGACTCACAGGAGAAGTAGCCGTGGCTGTTCCGAAGCGGAAGATGTCGCGCAGCAACACGCGCCACCGCCGGTCGCAGTGGAAGGCTGCGGTCCCCAACCTGGTGGCGTGCGAGCGCTGCCACGAGCCGAAGCAGCAGCACATCGCGTGCCCGAGCTGCGGCACCTACAACCGCCGCCAGGTCCTCGAGGTCTGATCGGCGGGTGACAGGCTCTATGTCAGACGCCACCACGCCCCCGCGCAAGCGCGGTGAAGCGGCCCAGGCGGACACGGCCTCGTCTCACACGATCCTGGAAGGGCGGCTCGGGTACCAGCTCGAGTCCGCCCTTCTGGTGCGTGCGCTGACCCACCGCTCCTTCGCGTACGAGAACGGCGGGCTGCCCACCAACGAGCGGCTGGAATTCCTCGGGGATTCGGTGCTCGGCCTGGTGGTCACCGACACGCTGTACCGCATCCACCCCGACCTGCCCGAGGGCCAGCTGGCCAAGCTGCGGGCCGCGGTGGTCAACTCGCGCGCGCTCGCGGAGGTGGGCCGCGGCCTCGACCTCGGCGCCTTCATCCGGCTCGGCCGGGGCGAAGAGGGCACCGGAGGCAGGGACAAGGCTTCCATCCTCGCCGACACCCTTGAAGCGGTGATCGGCGCGGTCTATCTCGACCGGGGGCTCGACGCCGCCGCGGAGCTGGTCCACCGGCTCTTCGACCCGCTGATCGAGAAGTCCTCGAACCTCGGCGCCGGCCTGGACTGGAAGACCAGCCTCCAGGAGCTGACCGCCACCGAGGGTCTCGGGGTCCCGGAGTACCTGGTCTCCGAGACCGGTCCCGACCACGAGAAGACCTTCACGGCTGCCGCCCGCGTCGGTGGTGTCGCGTACGGCACCGGCACCGGCCGCAGCAAGAAGGAAGCCGAGCAGCAGGCGGCCGAGGCCGCCTGGCGCGCCATCCGCGCGGCTGCCGACGAGGCCCAGGCGAAGGCCAAGGCGGCCGACGCCGGAACCGCGGGCACGGCGGCGGACGGCGGAGCCGCCGCCGACACGGCCTCCACGGCACGCTGATCGGCCTTCCCCGACCCGCACCGTCCATCACGTCCGTAACACCCCTCACCGCCCCCGGGCGGACGGCCCGCCCGGGCCGTTCCGCCCGGGGGCGGTGAGGGCTCAAAGGCTTGAGGAGGCCCCCGTTGCCCGAGCTGCCCGAGGTCGAGGTGGTCCGCCGCGGACTGGAGCGCTGGGTCAGCGGACGTACGGTCGCCGAGGTCCAGGTGCTGCACCCCCGCGCGGTCCGCCGCCACCTCGGCGGCGCGGAGGACTTCGCGGGCCGCCTCCGGGGCCGCCGTGCCGGGACGGTCCGCCGCCGCGGCAAGTACCTGTGGCTGCCGTTCGACGACGACGCGCCCGCCGAGTCGGTCCTGGCCCATCTCGGGATGAGCGGGCAGCTCCTGGTCCAGCCGGCCGAGGCGCCCGACGAGAAGCACCTGCGCATCCGGGTCCGCTTCGCCGACGACGCGGGCACCGAGCTGCGCTTCGTCGACCAGCGCACCTTCGGCGGGCTCTCGCTGCACGACACCGTCCCCGGCGACCCGGAGGGACTGCCGGACGCCATCGCGCACATCGCCCGCGACCCGCTGGACCCCGCCTTCGACGAGGCCGCCTTCCACGTCGCGCTGCGCCGCCGCCGCACCACGATCAAGCGGGCGCTGCTGGACCAGTCGCTGATCAGCGGGGTCGGCAACATCTACGCCGACGAGGCGCTGTGGCGCGCCCGGCTGCACTACGACCGGCCGACGGCCACCCTCACCCGGCCGCGCGCCGCCGAACTCCTGGACCATGTGCGCGAGGTGATGACCGCCGCGCTGGCCGTCGGCGGCACCAGCTTCGACAGTCTCTATGTGAACGTGAACGGCGAGTCGGGGTACTTCGAGCGCTCCCTGGACGCCTACGGCCGGGAGGACGAGCCCTGCCGCCGGTGCGGCACCGCGATGCGCCGCCGCCCCTGGATGAACCGCTCCAGCTACTTCTGCCCGCGCTGTCAGCGCCCGCCGCGCCCGGCCACCGCGGCGGCCCGTCCGGCGTCCCGCGCGGCTGCCGCCTCGCCGCTCCCGGCGCGCGTGGTGTCGTAGCGCTCCTGGGCCGTCAGCACCTCGGGCATCCGGTCCTCGACCAGGTGGATCAGGGCCAGCAGCCGCTCGGCGACCGCGCTGCCCAGCGGGGTCAGCCGGTAGTCCACCCGGGGCGGGTTGGTCGGCTGCGCCTCGCGGTGCACCAGACCGTCGCGCTCCAGTGCGTGCAGCGTCTGGGAGAGCATCTTCTCGCTGACGCCGTCGACCCGCCGCCGCAGCTCGTTGAAGCGGAAGGTGCCGTCGTGGAGCGCGCCCAGGATGAGGCCGCCCCACTTGCCGGTCACATGCTCCAGGGTGCCGCGCGAGGGGCAGGCGCGGGCGAACACGTCGAAGGCCAGGTCCTCCGCGTCCACCGCGGAGGACGACCCGCCAGTGCGTTCACTGTCCATGCTCACACCATACGCGCACTCAGCGCTGACTCCAGGGTCGCGCTTTCGGCGGGTGAGTGTGCTGCTCGTGCGGGCATGGGAAAGCCCGGGGCGCCTTAGCGTGCCCCGGGCTTTCCCATGCGGCCGGACGCGGAGGCCCGCTCAGGGGCTTCCGCTCAGCGGCTCAGTAGCCGAAGTCCTGGGTCCACCAGGGGCCGCCGTCGCCGAAGTGCGCGCCGACGCCCAGTCGCTTGAACGAGCAGTTGAGGATGTTGGCGCGGTGGCCGGAGCTGCTCATCCAGGAGTCCATCACGGACTGCGCGTCCGACTGGCCCCGGGCGATGTTCTCCCCGCCGAGGTCCAGGATGCCCGCGCTCTCGGCGCGCTCCCAGGGGCTGTCGCCGTCGGGGTTGATGTGGTCGAAGAACTGGCGCAGGGACATGTCCTCGCTGAAGTCCTCGGCGAGCTGGGCGAGTTTGGAGTCGGCCGTCACGGGGGCGCAGCCGACCTTCTCGCGCTCTTTGTTGACGAGGGTGAGGACTTCGGCCTCCGAGGCGGTCTCGGGGCCGGCCGACTCCGCCGGGGGCGCGGGTGCGGTCGGCTCCGTCGAGGGCGTCCGGGACGGCTTGCCGTGCCCGCCGCCGTTCGCCCCGCCCTTGCCGTTGCTGTTGTCGCTTCCCTTGCCCTCGCCGTTTCCGCCGGGCCGGTCGTTCCCGGAGGGCTCGGAGGGCCCCGGCCGCTCCGGCGGGGTGGTGGAGGGCGTCCCAGAGGGCTTGGAGGGGGTCTGGGAGGGAGTTGTGGAGGGTACGTGAGGGCGGTCGTCACCACGGCTGGGAGGCACCGTGCTGCGACCGGTGGGGGCCGCGGACTGCGAGCCCTGTGTCTCCAGGCCGGAGTCCGAGGGACCGCCCGCCTGAACCTGTCCGGCGGAGTCATTGCCCCCGCCGAGCTTGTAGCCGTTCGGACCCAGTCCGGAGGCCATCGCCACGGCGCCGACCGCGACAGCGGCGGACACGCCCAACAGTCCGGTCCGGACCGGAGCGAGGGGGCTCCGGTGCGGTCCCCGGTGGCGGCCCGCGGCGGCCACCTGCGCCGGGGTACCGGGGGCAGATCGTCGATGGCGGCCCATCTCCTGCCTTCCTTGTGTGCTCGGCGTCAAAAGTCGCTCGAAATGTGTCACTCGTGTGCGCGAGTCATGTATCACTCGTGTGGGTGAGTCCTGTTGAGCCGGGACTGTACGCCATTCGGGCCCCAACGCGCCTGCCTACTGGGCAATTCGATGGTTTAGCGGCTGCTCGGGCGGGGGGTTAGCGTGCGCATATGAACGAAAGAGTCCGCCTCACCGTGTGGGTCCGCGGCCGCGTGCAGGGCGTCGGCTTCCGCTGGTACACCCGGGCCAACGCGCTGCGCATCGGGGACCTCGTCGGCTTTGCCTCCAACCTCGCCGACGGGCGGGTGCAGGTGGTCGCGGAGGGCCCGCGTACGGAATGCGAACAACTGCTCGAATGGCTCCGAGACGGCGACACGCCCGGGAAAGTCGAGGGAATCACCGAGATCTGGGACACACCGCGCGGCGGCTACGACACCTTCGAGATCCGTTGATCAACTCACCGGAGGCACCCTCCGCGGTGCCCCTCTGACCACGCCTTCCCTGCGCACGGTGAGCAGAAATCGGCTGATGGTTGCCAACGGGGCCGCTCCATGGAAGGCTGCGGAGTCACGAAAGATCCCCGACCGCGATGGGTCATCTGGAGAGGGGCGGCACCATGCGCCGCCGGTCTGCTCTCGGCCCCTGCGGGCCCGTCGGCGTGTGATCGTGTTGACCCTCAAACCAATTGGTGAGACGCTGGAAGCCCCGCGCACCTTAACTGTTTGCCGCGCAGCACGGTAGTAATTCGGCAGGCATCGCGGGTGCAAATCCCTCACGACCCACACCGCTTCGGTCGGTCACTCATTGTGGAGGACCATCCATCATGGCAAAGGCGCTTCTCGGTTACGTCGGCGGTTCCGACCCCCGAGTCCTCGCCGAGATGCGACGGCTTCAGCAGCGCGTCCAGGACCTCGAATCCGAGATCGTCCGGATTCAGGCCGAGAACGACGCGCTGTCCGCCGCCGCTCGTCACGGCGACTCGCTGCTCGAAAGCATCGACGTATCCCAGGCGGAGCCTGCGCTCGCCTGACCCAGCCCCAGGGCCGGTCGGGCTGCATCGTCAGCCGCTTGAGAATCCTCAAGGGACGCTTCGGCGTCCCTTCGTCGTATCCCCAGCGTGCCTCCGAGCCACCCTTACCGACTGATGTGCCCCTCTCTCCCAGCGGTGAAACCGATCATTGCTGAAACGGAGAAAAGCGGGACGGGTGCGCCGCGCCACCGTCAGGGGACGGTGCCGGAGGAAGGGCGGCGGGTAGAGTCCAAAGGCGTGCATCTCAAGAGCCTGACCCTGCGAGGGTTCAAATCCTTCGCCTCCGCCACGACGCTCCGGTTCGAGCCGGGCATCACCTGCGTCGTCGGCCCCAATGGCTCGGGCAAGTCCAATGTCGTGGACGCCCTTTCCTGGGTCATGGGCGAACAGGGTGCCAAGTCCCTGCGCGGCGGCAAGATGGAGGACGTCATCTTCGCCGGGACCACCGGCCGCCCCCCGCTCGGCCGCGCCGAGGTCTCGCTCACCATCGACAACGCCGATGGCGCGCTGCCCATCGACTACGCCGAAGTCACCATCACGCGGATCATGTTCCGCAACGGCGGCAGCGAGTACCAGATCAACGGGGACACCTGCCGGCTGCTGGACATCCAGGAGCTGCTCTCGGACTCCGGCATCGGCCGGGAGATGCACGTCATCGTCGGGCAGGGTCAGCTCGACGGGGTGCTGCACGCCGACCCGACCGGCCGCCGCGCCTTCATCGAGGAGGCCGCGGGCGTCCTCAAGCACCGCAAGCGCAAGGAGAAGGCGCTGCGGAAGCTGGACGCGATGAAGGCCAACCTCGCCCGCGTCCAGGACCTCACCGACGAGCTGCGCCGCCAGCTCAAGCCGCTCGGCCGGCAGGCCGCGGTGGCCCGGCGGGCCGCCGTCATCCAGGCCGATCTGCGCGACGCCCGGCTGCGGCTGCTCGCCGACGACCTGGTGACCCTGCGCGAGGCGCTGCGCGCCGAGGTCGCCGACGAGGCGGAGCTCAAGCGGCGCAAGGAGGCCGCGGAGGCCGAGCTGCGCACCGCGCAGCAGCGCGAGGCCGCGCTGGAGGAGCAGGTGCGGCGGCTCGCGCCCCGGCTCCGGGACGCCCAGCAGACCTGGTACGAGCTCTCGCAGCTCGCCGAGCGGGTGCGCGGCACGATCAGCCTGGCGGACGCCCGGGTCAAGAGCGCCACCTCCGCCCCCGGGGAGGAGCGGCGCGGCCGCGACCCGGAGGACATGGAGCGCGAGGCGGCCCGCATCCGGGAGCAGGAGGCCGAGCTGGAGGCCGCCCTGGAAGCGGCGAGCCGGGCGCTGGACGACACCGTGGCGCACCGGGCCGAGCTCGAGCGGAGCCTGGCCGATGAGGAGCGCCGGCTCAAGGACGTGGCCCGCGCCATCGCCGACCGCCGCGAAGGGCTCGCCCGGCTCCAGGGCCAGGTGAACGCCGCCCGCGGCCGGGCCGGTTCGGCCCGCGCCGAGATCGAGCGGCTGGCCGCGTCCCGCGACGAGGCACAGACCCGGGCGGTCGCCGCGCAGGAGGAGTACGAGCAGCTCAAGGCGGAGGTCGACGGACTCGACGCGGATGACGCGGAATTGGCGGAGCGCCACGAGGCCGCGAAGCGCGAGCTGGCGGAGGCGGAGGCCGCGCTGAGCGCGGCCCGCGAGGCGGCGACGGCCGCCGAACGCGAGCGCGCCGCGACCTCCGCACGGCATGACGCCCTCGCCCTCGGCTTGCGCCGTAAGGACGGCACGGGCGCCCTTATGGCCGCCGCCGACCGCCTCGGCGGGCTCCTGGGCCCCGCCGCCGAACTCCTCACCGTGACCCCGGGCTTCGAGGTCCCGGTCGCCACGGCCCTGGGCGCCGCCGCCGACGCGATCGCCGTCAGCGGTCCCCACGCGGCCGCCGAGGCGATCCGCCTCCTGCGGGCCGACGACGCCGGCCGTGCCGCTCTGCTGCTGACGACGCCGGACGCCGAGGGGGAGGAGCCCCCGTCCGCCAACCTCGCGGAGCCGTCGTCCACCGCCTCGGAGCCGGGCAGCTCCGGCGCACCGCACGCCACCTCCACCGAGTCCGCGCCGGGCACCGCCGCCCTCGTGCCGGGGACGCGCGCCGAGGGGGCCGTGCCGGGAGTGCCCGGCCAGGCACCCCCGCCGCGATGGACCGCCGCGTCGGCGGCCGCGGCCTCGGGCGCCGGCGGCAACGCCGGAGGGCCGAGCGCGTGCGCGGGGTCGGAGGCAGGGGTCGCCTTGTCGGGCACAGTGGGCGAGGCTGCCGCTCCGGCGGAGCCCGCGCCCTCGGTTGCCGCCGGGGGGCCGCCCGAACCGTCCGTCTCCACACGCGTACCGCACCCCGTGGGGAGCGGGCCGCACGGGCAGGAGCGGGACCGGGGAGGCGAAGAGCTGCCGCGGGTGGCGGATTTGGTGGATGGGCCGGCCGCGCTGCTGCCCGCCGTAAGGCGGTTGCTCGACGGCATGGTGGTGGTCGAGACCCTGGAGGATGCCGAGGAGCTCCTCACCCGGCGCCCGGAGTTGACGGCCGTGACCGCCGAGGGCGATCTGCTCGGGGCGCACTTCGCGCAGGGCGGGTCCGCCGGGGCGCCCACGCTGCTGGAGGTGCAGGCGTCCGTCGACGAGGCCGCGGCCGAGCTCGAGCGGCTCGCCGTACGGTGCGAGGAGCTGGCCGGGGCGCAGCGCGCGGCGCAGGAGCGGCGGGCCGAGTGCCTGGCGCTCGTCGAGGAGCTCGCGGGCCGCCGGAGCGCGGCGGACCGCGAGAAGTCGCGGGTCGCGCAGTCGCTGGGCCGGCTGGCCGGGCAGGCGCGCGGGGCCGCCGGGGAGGCCGAGCGGAGCGCCGCGGCCGTCGCCAGGGCCGAGGAGGCACTGGAGCGGGCGACCGAGGAGGCCGAGGAGCTCGCCGAGCGGCTGGCCGTGGCGGAGGAGGAGCCGGGGGAGGAGGAGCCCGACACCTCCGTACGCGACCGGCTGGCGGCCGACGGCGCCAACGCCCGGCAGACCGAGATGGAGGCGCGGCTCCAGGTCCGTACGCATGAGGAGCGCGTCAAGGGGCTCGCGGGGCGGGCCGACGCGCTCGACCGGGGCGCGCGCGCCGAGCGCGAGGCCCGGGCGCGCGCCGAGCAGCGGCGCGCCCGGCTGCGCCATGAGGC
Organism: Streptomyces yongxingensis; assembly: GCF_055597465.1. NCBI lineage: Bacteria > Bacillati > Actinomycetota > Actinomycetes > Kitasatosporales > Streptomycetaceae > Streptomyces > Streptomyces yongxingensis. Next base: position 3,789,855 of record NZ_CM145717.1, on the reverse strand, counting down.
CGAGGTGGCCTCCGCCGTGGCGTCCGGCGCCCGTCAGCTGCTCGCGCATGTCGAGGTGTCGCTGGTGCGGGCCGAGCGGGAGCGGGACGCCGCGGAGCGCGCCAAGGCCGAGCGCGAGCGGGAGCTGGACACCGCCCGTGGCCAGGGGCGTGATCTCAAGGGCGAGCTGGACAAGCTGACCGACTCGGTGCACCGGGGTGAGGTGCTGGGCGCCGAGAAGCGGATGCGGATCGAGCAGTTGGAGACCAAGGCGCTGGAGGAGCTGGGCGTCGAACCGGCCGGGCTGATCGCCGAATACGGCCCCGACCAGCCCGTCCCGCCGTCCCCGCCCGCCGAGGGCGAGGTGCTGCCGGAGGATCCGGACCATCCGCGCAACCAGCCGGTGCGGTACGTCAGGGCGCAGCAGGAGAAGCGGCTGAAGGCCGCGGAGCGCGCGTACCAGCAGCTCGGCAAGGTCAACCCACTGGCGCTGGAGGAGTTCGCGGCGCTGGAGGAGCGGCACCAGTTCCTGAGCGAGCAACTGGAGGACCTCAAGAAGACCCGGGCCGATCTCCTCCAGGTGGTCAAGGAGGTCGACGAGCGGGTCGAGCAGGTCTTCACGGAGGCGTACCGGGACACCGCGCGCGAGTTCGAGGGCGTCTTCTCGCGGCTGTTCCCGGGCGGGGAGGGGCGGCTGGTGCTGACCGACCCCGAGAACATGCTGACCACGGGCGTGGATGTGGAGGCCCGGCCGCCGGGCAAGAAGGTCAAGCGGCTGTCGCTGCTCTCGGGCGGTGAGCGCTCGCTGACCGCCGTGGCCCTGCTGGTGTCGATCTTCAAGGCGCGGCCGAGCCCGTTCTATGTGATGGACGAGGTCGAGGCGGCGCTCGACGACACCAATCTGCAGCGGCTGATCCGGATCATGCAGGAGCTGCAGGAGGCTTCCCAGCTGATCGTGATCACCCACCAGAAGCGGACGATGGAGGTCGCCGACGCGCTGTACGGCGTCTCCATGCAGGGGGACGGCGTCTCGAAGGTCATCAGCCAGCGCTTGCGGTGACCGTTTCAATACTTGAAGTCAAGGCTTGCCCTCGCGTGTCGGCGTGCTGGAGCGATTTCTTCGTCACACCCTATTGACTTCGAAACTTGAAGGAATAGTCTCTGCAACGTTGCTTTTACCTTCAAGTGGTGGTCGACGTCTCAGCAGCCTCCGCTGGAAGGGCCAGCCGTCCCCCCACGTCCGGCAGCGTTGCCGGGCGGGCGTCAGGAGTTCACGTTGTCCACCACCGTGCAGGCACAGGGAGCCGAGGGCCGCAAGGCCCAGCCGGATCACCTCGGCCACGTCATCTTCATCACCGCAGCCGCCGCGATGGGCGGCTTTCTCTTCGGCTACGACAGCTCGGTGATCAACGGAGCGGTCGAGGCGATCCGCGGCAAGTACGACATCGGCTCCGCGGCCCTCGCCCAGGTCGTGGCCATCGCCCTGATCGGCTCGGCCGTCGGCGCCGCCACCGCGGGCCGGATAGCCGACCGGATCGGCCGGATCCGCGTCATGCAGATCGCCGCCGCCCTCTTCACGATCAGCGCGGTCGGCTCGGCGCTGCCCTTCTCGCTGTGGGACCTGGCCTTCTGGCGGGTGCTCGGCGGCGTCGGCATCGGCATGGCCTCGGTGATCGGCCCCGCCTACATCGCCGAGGTCGCCCCGCCCGCCTACCGCGGCCGGCTCGCCTCGTTCCAGCAGGCCGCGATCGTCGTCGGCATCGCCATCTCCCAGCTCGTCAACTGGGGCATCCTCAACCTCGCCGACGGCGACCAGCGCGGGCAGATCGCCGGCCTGGAGGCATGGCAGTGGATGCTCGGCGTCATGATCATCCCCGCCGTCCTCTACGGGCTGCTGTCCTTCGCCATCCCCGAGTCGCCCCGCTTCCTGATCTCCGTCGGCCGCACCGCCCAGGCCAAGCAGGTCCTGGAGGAGGTCGAGGGCAAGACCGTGGACCTCGATGTGCGGGTCGCCGAGATCGACCAGGCCATGCGCAGCGAGGAGAAGTCGACCTTCAAGGACCTCCTCGGTGGCCGGTTCGGGCTGCTGCCCATCGTCTGGATCGGCATCGGGCTCTCGGTCTTCCAGCAGCTCGTCGGCATCAACGTGGCGTTCTACTACTCCTCGACGCTGTGGCAGTCCGTCGGCGTCGACCCGAGCAGTTCGTTCTTCTACTCCTTCACCACGTCGATCATCAACATCCTCGGCACCGTGATCGCGATGATCTTCGTCGACCGGGTCGGCCGCAAGCCGCTCGCGCTCATCGGCTCCGTGGGCATGGCCGTCTCTCTCGGTTTGGTGGCCTGGGCCTTCTCGGCGCACCTGGTGGACGGCAAGCTGCCGCACACGGAGGGTGTCCTGGCGCTGATCGCGGCCCACTCCTTCGTGCTCTTCTTCGCCCTCTCGTGGGGCGTGGTGGTCTGGGTCCTGCTCGGCGAGATGTTCCCGAACAAGATCCGCGCCGCCGCCCTCGGTGTCGCCGCCTCCGCCCAGTGGATCGCCAACTGGGCCATCACCGCCAGCTTCCCGAGCCTGTCGGACTGGAACCTGTCGGGTACGTACATCATGTACACGGCCTTCGCCCTGCTCTCGATCCCGTTCATCCTCAAGTGGGTGCCGGAGACCAAGGGCAAGGCGTTGGAGGAGATGGGCTAACCCCCCCCGCCACCCACTCCTCGCACAGGAGAACTGCCCCGCCTCAGTCCTTGAGGCGGGGCAGCACTCGTTCCGCGAACAGCCGCAGGGACCGCCAGCCCTCCTCGACCGGCATCCCTCCGCACAGCGGATGGAGCACCAGGCTCGCCGCCTCGCCGCCCTCCTCGGCCAGCGCCAGGCACTCCTCCGGGGTGACGATGCGGTAGACGCCCTCACGGCGCAGCGCCGCCACGTCCTCGGCCCGTGAACGCACCGCCGAGCGCACCGTGCCCTGCTGCCAGGAGGCGTACCTGCGCGCCTCGTACAGCAGATGGGTGCCGTACTCCGCCCAGGCCCGGTCCGGGTCCTCGGACAGATGCAGCAGCGGGGTGGCCGCCGGGGGCATCAGACACCAGCCCTCGGTGCCGTACTCCTCCCGCCGCGCGTGGTAGTACGCCTCCAGTTCCGGCAGATGCGCGCTCGGGAAGAACGGGAGGCCCAGGCGCGCCGCGCGGCGGGCCGCCGCCTGGGAACTGCCGCCGATCAGCAGCGGCGGATGCGGCCGGGTGTACGGGCGCGGGGTGATCCGGACGGTGCGGCCCCGGTACTCGAAGGGCTCGCCCGTCCAGGCCGCGAGCAGCGTCTCCAGCGCCTCGTCCTGGAGCGCGCCGCGCCGCTTCCAGTCCGTGCCCAGGGCCGCGTACTCCTCCGGCCGGTAGCCGATCCCCGCCACCGTGATCAGCCGCCCGCCACTGGCCAGATCCAGCACGGCGAGGTCCTCGGCGAGCCGCAGCGGGTCGTACAGCGGCGCGATCAGCGCCGAGACGGTGACGGTGATCCGGCGGGTGGCGCCCAGCAGCGTGCCCGCGAAGGCCAGCGGCGCGGGCAGCCAGTTGTCGGGGGACCCGTGGTGCTCCTCGGTCTGGAGGGTGGAGACGCCCCGCTCATCGGCGAAGGCCGCCATCTCCAGCGCGGCGCGGTACCGCTCGGACAGGCCGCGCGGAGTCGCGTCGGGATCGACGAGGTTGAGGCGTACGACCGTGACGGGCATGGCGGATGTCCTCCTTCGTCATGGGACGCGGCAGCCGGACGGTAGCTGACGGACCGTCAAATCACCACCGTCATGGCACATTCGGCCCACCGCACGGGCACGGCCGGGGCGGATGACTCATGTGCCTGGGACGCGGGGCGGCCGATGGTGGGGGCCGGCCCGCTCCATGGGCCGCAGCCCGCATACGCCAACTGAGGAGGGGCGCGTGACGATCAGCACGGGGGAATCGCTCATCACCGCGGCCGACATCGACGACCTCATCACCCGGGTCCGGCAGACCGCCGGTGACCCCGGGCCCCTGGAATCCGCCAAGGCCACGCTGTTCTCCGGCGACGGCAGCGACCCCGACCCCGACGTCGCGCGGCTCATCCGGCAGCGGCTGCTGGTGACCGCCCTCCGCCACGGGGGCGCGCTGCTGGCCAAGCTGCTCAGCCGGCTCAGCCCCCGTGAGACCGCGATGGTGCGCCGCTACGCCCACCGGCTCGCGAACTTCCTCGACACGCTGGAGGTCTGGGCGGCGCAGCCCGTCATGCTCGCCCTGATGCGCTTCGGGCTGCCTTACGGAGAGGCGGAGACGATCGCGGTGGCAGTACTGCTGCTCGTGGGGTGAGCACCGGATCCCGCCACCGATGGAAACGGGGGTGCTAGGAGGTCACCGGTTCGGGTGGGCCGGGGCATCCGCGCACTTCGCGGCCGCGGTGGCGGGTAGTGCTCGGGGCGAGACACAAGGAGAACGACCATGCGCCCTACCCGAATCCGCACGGCGATCGCCCTCGGCCTGAGCGCCGGGGCCGTCATGTGGACCGCGGCCGCCTCCCCCGCCACCGCCTCCTCCCTTGCCGCCACGTCGGCCGACACCGACTGGCGGGAGGCGGGGCACTACGACACCACCGCGGCCTGCAAGCGCGTGGGCAAGGCCGGTGTCGAACGGCACAAGTGGGACGAGTACAAGTGCCGCCCCGGCCGTAACGACAACTACGTCACGCTGTGGGTCAGAGGCGGCCGCTCCGGCACGGCGCGCGCCCTGACCGCCGGGCCGGCCGCCGGTTGAGATGCGACGGGCCGCACTGCCGAAGGACCGCGCCGTGCGCGCCGCGGGCGGGGCATCGGTACTGATCGTGGTGGTCCTGGCCGGATGGGTGGCCGGGCTGCTGCGGGTCAACGACGAGTGGCTCGCGCTCGCCTACCCCCATCCCCGGGGCGCCACCGTGCTGACCAGGGTCGCCGTCGGCGTCCCGGTGCTGGGCGTCGGCGTGCTGCTGCTGGCCGAGCGCTCGGCCCGGCGCTACGGCGGCGTCCTGCTGGTGGCCGGCGGCCTGTGGCTGCTGCCCTCGGCCGCCGCCGGACTGCTGGGCCTGGCCGACCTGGGCACCACGGGCGCCGTGCTGTCCCTGCTGCTCGCCGCCGCCAAGATGGCCTGCCGCCCGCTGACCGTACTGCTGCTGCCGCTGTGGCTGTTCCCCCGGTGCGGGCGCCGGCGGTGGCAGTGGTGGGTGATCAGCCTGGGCGCGTCCGGCTACTGGCTGGGGTACGCGGGGCTGTGGCTGATCAGCGAGCCCCGAGTGGGCTCCGTGGCCAACCCGGCGTTCTCCACCGTGAGCGGCCAGTGGGCCTTTGACCACCTCGACGCCTACGCCGAGGCCGAACCCTGGGTGCTGCGCAGCGTCGCCGCGGCCGTGACCGCCGCCCTGTGCGGCCGCGCCGCCGTCTCGCGCGGCGCCGAGCGGCGCGACTGGGCGCTGCTGGCCGCCGCCTACCCCGCCTGCGTCTCGCTCCTGCTGTCCCAGTGGGGCGAGGGCGTGCCCACCATCGTGGCCCGTACGGTCGGCAGCGCCGTATGGGCCGCCGCGATCTGCCTCGGCGTCGCCCGCACCGGCATATGGCGGCTGGACCGCTCCACCAGCCACCGCCTCGCCCGCGCCTTCGTGCTGACCTCGCTGGCCGCCGTGGTGGTCTGCGCGGTCGTCGCCGTCCAGGCCGGACTCCCCTCCGTGCGCAGCGGGGCCACCACCATCACCGCCGGATGCGCCCTGGTGCTGGGCTGGGGGCTGCGGCCGAGCGCCCGCAAGCTCACCCTCTGCGTCGAGCGCGCCTTCTACGGGCCCCGGGCCCGCCCGCACGAAGCCGTGAGCGCCCTCGCCGTACGGCTGCAACAGGCCCCGCACCCGGGCGAGGTGCCGCAGCAGATCTGCCGCAGCGCCGTGGAGGACCTCGGCGTCTCGGGCGCCGCCGTCAGCGTCGACACCCGCGCCGGGCCCCGGCGGCTGGCCGCCGCGGGGGCCCCGCTGACCGGCGCGGTCCAGACGTTCCTGCTGCGCCACCACGGGCGCACCGTCGGCCGGTTGGAGGTCTCCCGCGACGGCTCCGGCACCCCGGCCGAACGCGACAGCGGACTGCTCTCCCTCCTCGCCGACCAGGCCGCCCCCGCGCTCGCCGCGCTGCGCCTGGCCGAGGAGGCCCAGGCCGCCCGCGAGCGCTTGGTGCTCGCCCGCGAACAGGAGCGCCGCCGGCTGCGCCGGGAGATCCACGACGGACTCGGCCCCCAACTGGCCGCCGTAAGGCTGCGCCTGGACATCGCGCAGACCTCCTGCCCGCCCGGCCACCCCGCCACCCCGCAGCTGTGCGAGGCCGCCGAGACGCTCGCCGAGGCCCTGGTCGAGGTGCGCCGGATCACCGCGGGCCTGGCCCCGGCCGCGCTGGCCGAGCGCGGACTGGCCGGTGCGGTCCGCGACCTGGCGCACCGGCTGGGCGTCGACGGCCTGCGGGTCAGCGTGGCCAGCCGCCCCGCCGCACTGCCCCCGCTGTCGCCGGGCGTGGAGACGGCCGCGTACCGGATCGCGGCGGAGTCGCTGACCAACGCCGTACGGCACGCCCGGGCGCGCCAGGTGAGCGTCGAGCTGACCGCGGGCCCGGACATCCTCGAGGTCAAGGTCACCGACGACGGCAGCGGCCTGCGCGAGACCGCGGTGCCCGGTGTCGGCCTCGCCTCGGTCACCGAACGGGCCGAGGAGATCGGCGGCTCCTGCTCGGTGACCGGAGCGGCCACCGGCACGGTGGTCCACGCGGTGCTGCCCCTCGCGGGCCCGGGCGAACACGGCAATCCGGAGGAGCACCGGAAGCCCACCGGCCACGAGGCGTGCCGGGCCCTCCTCAAGACCAGCAGACCGATGAGCCGGGCGCCGTAGGGCTTCCCGCCTCTGGGGTCTTCCGGCGAGAGAGCCGAAGGGGCGCGTCGCTGTCGTAAGGGAGAGCGCGCGCAGGGAGCGAGGGCTGCGATTGATTTGCGGCTGCCGCCGCGTGGGCGACCGAGCACGGTCGACCGTCGACAGGGGGCACCTCCCAGCGGTAGCTGGGGGAGAACCGAGCCTCGAAAAAGAAAGGCGGGCGAAGCGTGTCGCAGTGGCGGGTACTGCTGGTGGACGATCATCCCCTCTTCCGGGAGGGTCTGGCCGCCGCCGTCAATCTCGATGACGCGTTCACCGTCGTCGGCCAGGCGGCCTGCGCGGACGGGGCGATGGCCGAGGCCGTGCGCACCGGTCCGGATCTGGTGATGATGGATCTCGCGCTGCCGGGCCGGTCCGGGCTGGAGGCGACCCGGCGGATCCTGTGCGATCACCCCGAGATCCGGGTGCTGGTCATGACGATGTCCGAGGACGACGACAGCTTGCTGGCCGCCCTGCGCGCCGGAGCCCGCGGCTATCTCCTCAAGGGCGCGGGCCGGGACGAGATCCTGCGGGCCCTGCACACCGTGGCGCGCGGCGGCGCGGTGTTCAGCCCGCGGATGGCCGAGCGGCTCGGGGCGCTGGTCGGCGCGTCGGGCTCGGCGTCCGCGAAGGAGGCGTTCCCGACGCTGACCGCCCGGGAGCTGGAGGTGCTGGATCTGCTCGCGGCCGGGCTCGGCTACCGCCAGATCGCCCAGCGGCTGGTGGTGACGGACAAGACGGTGCGCAATCACGTCGGATCGATCTTCGCCAAGCTCCAGGTGCGCGACCGCGCCCAGGCGATCGTGCGCGCCCGGCGGGCCGGGCTGGGAGGCGAATGACTCGCTCCCCCTCGTGGCTGATACTGGGGGGCGTTATGGAATACCTCATCCTTGCCGTAGTCATCGCTGTGGTCGCGGTCGCCGCGATCAGCGGGCTCGTGATCAGCGGCCGCAAGAAGAAGCGGCTGCCCCCGCCCCCGCCGAGCAGCCCCACCGTCACCGCGCCGCCCGCCGAACCGCACGTCGGCGAGGAGGCCGAAACCCCGCGTGAGGAACCACGCAGAACCATCGAGGAGGTGGACCTCCCGGGGGCCGAGGCCCCGGCCGCGACCGCGGAGGCACCCGCGCCCGAGGTCCCGCCGATCGAGGTCCCGGAGCCGACCGCCGGCCGGCTGGTCCGGCTGCGCGCCCGGCTGTCCCGGTCCCAGAACACTCTGGGCAAGGGGCTGCTGACGCTGCTGTCCCGGGAGCACCTCGACGACGAGACCTGGGAGGAGGTCGAGGACACGCTGCTGACCGCGGACGTCGGCGTGGCGCCGACGCAGGAGCTGGTCGAGCGGCTGCGGGAGCGTGTGAAGGTGCTCGGCACCCGTACGCCCGACGAGCTGCGCGGTCTGCTGCGCGAGGAGCTGCTGCACCTCATCGGCACCGAGGCCGACCGTTCGGTGCACACCGAGAGCGGTGTGGGCGCGAACGGTGAGGAGAAACCGGGCGTCGTCATGGTCGTCGGCGTCAATGGCACCGGTAAGACGACCACGACCGGCAAGCTGGCCCGGGTGCTCGTGGCCGACGGCAAGTCCGTGGTGCTCGGCGCGGCCGACACCTTCCGTGCCGCCGCCGCAGATCAGCTCCAGACCTGGGGCGAGCGGGTCGGTGCCCGTACGGTCCGGGGGCCGGAGGCCGGCGATCCGGCGTCGGTCGCCTTCGACGCGGTGAAGGAGGGCATCGCCGAGAGCGCGGATGTCGTCCTGATCGACACCGCCGGGCGGCTGCACACCAAGACCGGTCTGATGGACGAGCTGGGCAAGGTCAAGCGGGTCGTGGAGAAGCACGGCGCGGTGGACGAGGTGCTGCTGGTCCTGGACGCCACGACCGGGCAGAACGGCCTGGTGCAGGCGCGGGTGTTCGCCGAGGTGGTGGACATCACCGGCATCGTGCTGACCAAGCTGGACGGCACGGCCAAGGGCGGCATCGTGGTGGCGGTCCAGCGCGAGCTGAACGTCCCGGTCAAGCTGGTGGGCCTGGGCGAGGGCGCGGACGATCTCGCGCCGTTCGAGCCGGAGGCGTTCGTCGACGCGCTGATCGGCGGCTGAGGCCCGTGGTGGGGGGATCACCCGTATCGCGCCGGACGGGCCGGGGTCGAATTCCCGGCCCGTCCGGCGTTTCGCGCAGGCGGCGGACCGGCGGGGATCAGCCCCCGGCCCGATGACTCAGATAGGCCAGGGTCCCCAGGACCAGCCGGGCGTGCGGCGGGCGGTCCGCGGTGTCGAGGGTCGGCGGGCGCAGCCAGCGGACCGGTCCGAGGCCGCCGAGGTCCGAGGGCGGGGCGGTGATGTGGTCGCCCGGGCCCAGACAGCGCAGATCGAGGTCGGCGTCGTCCCAGCCCATGCGGTACAGCAGCTCGGGCAGTTCGGCGGCGGCGCCTGGGGCGACGAAGAACTGGGCGCGCCCGTGCGGGGTGGCGGCCACCGGGCCGAGGGGCAGCCCCATCCGCTCCAGCCGGACCAGCGCGTGTCCACCCGCGTACTCCGAGACCTCCAGGACGTCGAACGAGCGGCCCACGGGGAGCAGTACGGCCGCCCCGGGGACCCGCTCCCACGCGGCCGCGGCGGCGTCCAGCGTGGCGCCCGCCGGGACGCCGGGGGCGAAGGCGAGCGGATGCGCCCCGGGGGAGGGACAGTCCCGGTCACCGCATGAACATTCGTTTCTGCCGCCCCCCGAGCCCCGTGCCGCCCGCGCGCCCGGCACCACGTCCCAGCCCCACAGACCGGTGTACTCCGCCACCGTCGTGGACTCGGACGTACGGCTGCGGCGCCGTGAGCCGGACCGCATGTCCCGGATGCCGCCGATCGTGAAGCCCATGCCCCCTCCAACGGGTCCCGCTCTCGATGGTTACGAGTCGGAGCGTCACGATGACGCTCCGTCGCCGATGAGGTGCGGCGGTGTGCGCTCCGATGTGACGGAGGTGGTGAGACGCGACCCGTGCGCCCCCACGTGCACCCCTTCACCTGTTCCCGTCGCCTCGGTGTCAAGTGAATCGTGGGAAACGGCAACCGGGTTCATTCGAAGGGGTGGCGAATGGTGGCGTTTTCGGGAACCGCCTCGCCGGAGGCGTGATCGTAGGATTACTTTCAGTGCACAGTCCCTGGAAACAGCGCTCGCTCGAACGCGAGCTGACGACGGGCGGAGTACGGATCGGTACATGCCACTGGCATGAGGCGGTTCCCCGTCCGGGCGGTTGATGCGCCGTATCCCGGGGACAACTGACCGTGACAGAAGGCATTCTGGTGGCGGTCCGGGAAGATTCGTGGGATGGGGGCGTTCCGGGTGGGCGACGGCGGCGGCGGTGCTGGGAAGCGCCCCAATGCGCAATTGGGGTCGTGGTTCGTGCGCAGCGGCTGGTCGAAGGGGGAGCTGGCGCGCCAAGTCAACCGCAGGGCACGGCAGTTAGGTGCCCACCACATCAGCACGGACACCTCGCGGGTGCGCCGCTGGCTGGACGGCGAGCAACCCCGCGAGCCGATTCCGCAGATCCTTTCCGAGTTGTTCTCCGAGCGCTTCGGCTGTGTGGTCGGCATCGAGGACCTCGGGCTGCGCGCCGTCCACCGGTCACCGTCCGTGTCCGGGGTGGACCTTCCCTGGGCCGGGCCCGAAACCGTGGCGCTGATCGGCGAGTTCTCCCGCAGCGATCTGATGCTGGCCCGCCGCGGCTTCCTCGGCACCTCGCTCTCGCTGTCCGCGGGCCCCGCCCTCATCGAGCCCATGCAGCGCTGGCTGGTGCCCTCGACGGGCGGACAGCCCGGCGGCGCCCGGGCGGCCGACGGCGGGCGCGCGCGCCGGGTCTCCCGGCTCTCCGAGCCCGAGCTGGAGCTGCTGGAGTCCACCATCGTGATGTTCCGTGCCTGGGACGCCCAGTGCGGGGGCGGGCTGCGCCGCAAGGCGGTGGTCGGCCAACTGCACGAGGTCACCGACCTGCTCCAGGAGCCGCATCCGGACGCGGTCTCCCGGCGGCTGTTCAAGGTCGCGGGCGAGCTCGCCCAGCTGGCCGGGTGGATGAGCTATGACATCGGGCTCCAGCCCACCGCGCAGAAGTACTTCGTGCTCGCGCTCCACGCCGCCAAGGAGTCCGGCGACCGCCCCCTCGGCTCGTACGTCCTCTCCAGCATGAGCCGCCAGATGATCCACGTCGGGCGGCCCGACGACGCGCTGGAGCTGATCCACCTCGCGCAGTACGGCAGCCGGGAGAACGCCACGCCGCGCACCCAGGCCATGCTGTATGCGATGGAGGCCCGTGCCTACGCCAATATGGGCCAGCCCAGCAAGTGCCACCGCGCCGTGAAGATGGCCGAGGACACCTTCGCCGAATGCGCCGGGGGCGACGGCGACCCGGACTGGATCCGCTTCTTCTCCGAGGCCGAGCTCAACGCGGAGAACGCCCACTCCTACCGCGATCTCGCCTATGTGGCCGGCCGCAGCCCCACCTACGCCAAGATGGCCGACCCGGTGATGCGCAAGGCCGTGCGGCTCTTCGGCCAGGAGACCGAGAACGAGTCCGGCCCCCAGCGTTCGTATGCGCTCAACCTGATCGGCATGGCCACCGTCCACCTCCTCCAGAAGCAGCCCGAGCAGGCCGCGGCGGTCGCCCACGAGGCGCTGCCGCTCGCCAAGCGGGTGCGCTCGGAGCGGGTCAACAACCGGCTGCGCAAGACCGTGGACACGGCGGTGCGCCAGTTCGGCGACGTGCCGGAGATCACCGATCTCAGTGAGCGGCTGGCCACTCTCATTCCCGACACCCCCGAGACGACGGGTCCCGGCCAGGCCGTCTGAGCGGCCCCGGCGATGATCGCGACACCGTAACGGAGGGCTCCGGCCCGCCCACCGCGGTTCACCGCCACGTAACACTCCCGCGTCCTTCGTCACTGCCGTGAAACATCGGGCGGCATTGGCTGAAACGGCGCTGCGCCAACCTCGAGGCGAATACCGGCCCACCGATGTCCTGCCCGCACGGGCCGTCGCTTCGAGGAGACGTCCACATTGAATGGCGCAAATACAGCGTTCGTCTTGATCAGCGCTGCGCTCGTGATGCTGATGACCCCTGGCCTGGCCTTCTTCTACGGCGGCATGGTGCGGGTGAAGAGCGCCCTGAACATGCTGATGATGTCCTTCATCTCGCTCGGCGTCGTCTCGCTGCTGTGGGTGCTGTTCGGCTACTCGCTCACCTTCGGCGATGACGTCGGCGGCGGGCTGCTGGGCAATCTCGACCACATCGGCTTCAAGGGCATCGAGCCGACCTCGCTGTGGGGCGAGAAGCCGGACGCGATCCCGGTCCTGGCCTTCGCGCTCTTCCAGCTGATGTTCGCGGTGATCACCCCCGCGCTGATCAGCGGAGCCGTCGCCGACCGCGTCAAGTTCGGCGCCTGGACGCTCTTCATCACCCTGTGGTCCACGGTCGTCTACTTCCCCGTCGCACACTGGGTCTGGCAGGCCGACGGCTGGCTGTTCAAGCAGGAGGTCATCGACTTCGCGGGCGGCACGGCGGTCCACATCAACGCGGGCGCCGCGGGCCTCGCGGTGGCCCTGGTGCTCGGCAAGCGCATCGGCTTCAAGAAGGACCCGATGCGCCCGCACAACCTGCCCCTGGTGATGCTCGGCTCCGGTCTGCTGTGGTTCGGCTGGTTCGGCTTCAACGCCGGCTCCGCCCTCGCCGCCAACGGGACCGCCGCCAACATGGCCTTCAACACCCAGATCGCCACCGGCGTCGCGATGCTCGGCTGGCTCGCCTACGAGCGCATCCGGCACGGCGCGTTCACCACGCTGGGCGCCGCCTCCGGCGCGGTCGCGGGCCTGGTCGCCATCACTCCCTCGGGCGCGGCGGTCGACGCCTGGGGCGCCATCGTGATCGGCCTGGTGGCCGGTGTCGTCTGCTCCTGGGCCGTCAGTCTCAAGTACAAGCTGGGCTTCGACGACTCGCTCGACGTGGTCGGAGTGCACCTGGTCGGCGGCCTCATCGGCACCCTCCTGGTCGGCGTCCTGGCCACCGACGGCGTCGGCGGCATGACCCAGTTGGGCAAGCAGGCCCTCGGCGCCTTCACCGTGCTGGTCTACTCCTTCGCCGTCTCCTGGGTCCTGGCCAAGCTCATCGACGTCACCATCGGCTTCCGGGCCAGTGAGGACGACGAGCTCGGCGGTGTCGACCAGGCGTTCCACGCCGAGACCGCCTACGACTTCAGCGCGGTCGGCGGATCCCCCCGTAGTACGGTGCCCGCCGCGGGCCAGGCCGGCGCGTCCGCGCCGCAGAAGCCGCACAACAAGAAGGTGGACGCGTGAAGCTCATCACCGCAGTAGTGAAGCCGCACCGGCTCGACGAGATCAAGGAGGCGCTGCAGGCGTTCGGCGTCCAGGGTCTGACCGTCACCGAGGCCAGCGGCTACGGCCGTCAGCGCGGCCACACCGAGGTCTACCGGGGCGCCGAGTACACCGTCGACCTGGTGCCCAAGGTGCGCATAGAGGTGCTGGTCGAGGACGAGGACGCCGACGACCTGGTCGACATCGTGGTCAAGGCCGCCCGCACCGGAAAGATCGGGGACGGCAAGGTCTGGAGCGTCCCCGTCGAGACCGCGGTCCGCGTCCGCACCGGGGAGCGCGGCCCGGACGCCCTCTGACCCCTCCGGACCACCAGTGGCACGCGGACAGGGAGCCGAGTTGACGGACAGCCTCGAGACCACGACCCACACCACCGACTCGGGGCCCGGCGGCTACGCGGCGGCGCGGCTGCGACTCCTCCAGGAGGAGTCGCGGTCCGGGCCGCCGCGCCGCGCCGCCCTGGCCGAACTCACCGATCAGTGGCTGGCCGCCCTGCTCACCGGCGGGACGGAGGCCGCCGGGATCGCCCGGGGCGTCGCCCTGGTGGCCGTCGGCGGCTACGGACGCGGCGAACTCTCCCCGCGCAGCGACCTCGATGTGCTGCTGCTGCACGACGGCTCTGCCGACCGTGCCGCCCTCGCCGCGCTCGCCGACCACATCTGGTACCCCGTCTGGGACATGGGCCTCGCCCTCGACCACTCCGTGCGCACCCCCGACGAGGCCCGCGGGACCGCCGCCGAGGATCTGAAGGTCCAGCTCGGCCTGCTCGACGCCCGCCACATCGCGGGCGACGCCGCGCTCACCGCCGATCTGCGCACCGCCGTCCTCGGCGACTGGCGGGCCCAGGCCCCGCGGCGGCTGCCCGAGCTCCACGCCCTGTGCCAGGAGCGCGCCGAGCGCCACGGAGAGCTCCAGTTCCTGCTCGAACCCGATCTGAAGGAGGCCCGCGGCGGGCTCCGGGACGCCACCGCGCTGCGCGCCATCGCCGCCTCCTGGCTCGCCGACGCCCCCCGCGAGGGCCTCGACGACGCGCGGCGGCGGCTGCTGGACGCCCGCGACGCGCTCCATCTGTCCACCGGCCGCGCCACCGACCGCCTCGCGCTCCAGGAGCAGGACCAGGTCGCGGGCGCCCTCGGGCTGCTGGACGCCGACGCCCTGCTGCGCCAGATCTACGAATCCGCCCGGATCATCTCCTACGCCTCCGATGTCACCTGGCGCGAGGTCGAACGGGTGCTGCGCGCCCGCTCATCCGCCCGGCCCCGGCTGCGCGCCCTCCTCGGCGGGCGCGGAGGCGCGGGAAGCGGCGCGGACGCGGGGGAGCGCAGCCCGCTCGCCGAGGGCGTGGTGGAGCAGGACGGCGAGGTGGTGCTGGCCCGCGCCGCGCGCCCCGACCGCGACCCCGTGCTCCCCCTGCGGGCGGCCGCGGCGGCCGCCCAGGCCGGGCTTCCGCTGTCCCCGCACGCCGTGCGGCGGCTGACCGCCGCCGCCCGGCCGCTGCCCGTCCCGTGGCCGCCCGAGGCCAGGGAGCAGCTGATCACGCTGCTGGGCGCGGGCGAGTCCACCGTCGGAGTGTGGGAGGCCCTCGAGGCCGAGGGGCTGGTCACCCGGCTGCTGCCGGACTGGGAGCGGGTGCGCTGCCGTCCGCAGCGCAACCCCGTCCACCGCTGGACCGTGGACCGGCACCTGGTCGAGACCGCGGTCCGGGCCAGCGCCCTCAGCCGCCGGGTCGGCCGCCCCGATCTGCTGCTGGTCGCCGCGCTGCTGCACGACATCGGCAAGGGCTGGCCCGGCGACCACTCGGTGGCCGGGGAGACCATCGCCCGGGACGTCGCCGCCCGTATCGGCTTCGACCGCGCGGACGTCGCGGTCCTCGCCACCCTCGTACGCCACCATCTGCTGCTGGTCGAGACCGCCACCCGCCGCGACCTGGACGACCCGGCCACGGTGCGCTCGGTCGCCGAGGCCGTCGGCAGCGCCACCACCCTGGAACTGCTGCACGCCCTCACCGAGGCCGACGCCCTCGCCACCGGCCCCGCGGCCTGGAGCGCCTGGCGCGGCTCCCTCGTCGCCGACCTGGTCAAACGGGTCTCGGCGGTGCTCGCGGGGGAACCCGCGGACGACTGGTCCACCCCGCAGCAGACCACGGCCGAGCAGGAGCGCCTCGCGGTCGAGGCATGGCGCACCGGCGGTCCGGTGCTGGCCCTGCACGCACGCTCCGAGGCACTGCCGCCGGGCGAAACGGGCCTCCTTACGGATGCCGTCGAAGCGCCGCCGGAGGAGGGGCCCACCGGCCCCGAGCCGATCGGCGTGGAACTCCTCATCGCCGTCCCCGACCAGCCCGGCGTCCTCGCCACGGCGGCGGGCGTCCTGGCCCTGCACCGCCTTACGGTGCGCGCGGCGGACCTGCGTTCCGTCGAGCTGCCGTCGGAGCTGGACGCGGCGGGCGCCGCGGGCGGAGTGCTGCTGCTGAGCTGGCGGGTGGCGGCCGAGTACGGTTCGCTGCCGCAGGCCGCCCGGCTCCGGAACGACCTGCTCCGCGCCCTGGACGGCTCGCTCGACATCGTCGCCCGCCTCGCCGAGCGCGAGGCCGCCTACCGCAAGTACCCCCGCCGCCGCGGGGTGCACGCCCCACCACCCCGGGTCACGGTCGCCCCCGGCAGCTCCCAGCTCGCCACCGTGATCGAGGTCCGCGCCCAGGACGCCCCCGGCCTGCTGCACCGCATCGGCCGCGCCCTGGAGCACGCCGGCGTCGCGGTCCGCAGCGCCCACGTCTCCACCCTCGGCGCCAACGCGGTGGACGCGTTCTATGTCACAGACGACTCCGGCGCCCCCCTGAAACCCATGCACGCGGCCGAGGTGGCACAGAACGTCGAGCGGGCACTGACCAGCCCGCCCGGCGCCTGAGGGGGCGGATCGGTCCCACTTCCCAGCCCCTCCGGCGCTTGAGGAGCGGGGTCCGGGGCGGAGCCCCGGCGGGGGCACGGGGGCGGGGCCCCCGGAACGAGGGTCGCGCCGCACACCAGGGGGCAGACCGTTCGCGCGACGGGCGGATACCCTTGGAGGCCGACCACCGACCCGACATCCGACCGAAGGATTCGCGACCACCGTGTTCGATACCCTCTCCGATCGCCTCGCAGCGACTTTCAAGAACCTCCGGGGCAAGGGACGCCTCAGCGAGGCGGACATCGACGCCACGGCACGCGAGATCCGGATCGCCCTGCTCGAAGCCGACGTGGCGCTGCCGGTCGTCCGGGCGTTCATCAAGCAGGTCAAGGAGCGCAGCCTCGGCGCGGAGGTCTCCCAGGCGCTCAACCCCGCCCAGCAGGTCATCAAGATCGTCAACGAGGAGCTCATCGGCATCCTCGGCGGCGACGCCCGGCGCCTCCGCTTCGCCAAGCAGCCGCCGACCGTGATCATGCTCGCGGGTCTGCAGGGCGCCGGTAAGACCACGCTCGCCGGAAAGCTCGGCCGCTGGCTGAAGACCCAGGGCCACACCCCGCTGCTCGTCGCCTGTGACCTCCAGCGCCCCAACGCCGTCAACCAGCTCTCGGTGGTCGCGGAGCGGGCCGGTGTCGCCGTCTTCGCCCCCGAGCCGGGCAACGGTGTCGGCGACCCGGTGAAGGTGGCGCAGGACTCGATCGAGTTCGCCCGGACCAAGCAGCACGATGTCGTGATCGTCGACACCGCGGGCCGCCTCGGCATCGACGAGGAGCTGATGCGGCAGGCCGCCGACATCCGCGACGCGGTCCGCCCGGATGAGGTCCTCTTCGTCGTCGACGCGATGATCGGCCAGGACGCGGTGAACACCGCGGAGGCGTTCCGCGACGGCGTCGGCTTCGACGGTGTGGTGCTCTCCAAGCTCGACGGCGACGCGCGCGGCGGTGCCGCGCTGTCCATCGCGCACGTCACCGGCCGTCAGATCATGTTCGCCTCCAACGGCGAGAAGCTGGACGACTTCGACGCGTTCCACCCGGACCGCATGGCGTCCCGCATCCTCGGCATGGGCGACATGCTCAGCCTGATCGAGAAGGCCGAGCAGACCTTCAGCCAGCAAGAGGCCGAGAAGATGGCGGCCAAGCTGGCGAAGGGCCCCAAGGAGTTCACGCTCGACGACTTCCTGGCGCAGATGGAGCAGGTCCGCAAGATGGGCTCCATCTCCAAGCTGCTCGGCATGCTGCCGGGCATGGGCCAGATGAAGGACCAGATCAACAACCTGGACGAGCGGGATGTGGACCGCACCGCGGCCATCATCAAGTCGATGACCCCCGGCGAGCGCCAGGACCCCACGATCATCAACGGCTCGCGCCGCGCCCGTATCGCCCGCGGTTCCGGCGTCGAGGTGAGCGCGGTCAAGAACCTGGTGGAGCGGTTCTTCGACGCGCGCAAGATGATGTCGAAGATGGCCCAGGGCGGCATGCCGGGGATGCCCGGGATGCCGGGCATGCCAGGCATGGGCGGCGGCAACAAGCGCAAGGGCAAGCAGCAGAAGAAGGCCAAGGGCAAGCAGCGCTCGGGCAACCCCATGAAGCGCAAGGCCGAGGAGCAGGCCGCCGCGGCGCGCCGCGAACAGGGCGGCGCGTTCGGGCTGCCCAATGGTGACCAGGGCGGTCAGGACTTCGAACTCCCCGACGAGTTCAAGAAGTTCATGGGCTGAGCCGCCCCGGCCCCCGAGCCGTCCCCGTACGAACGAACCGTAAGGCCCCTGCGCACACCGTCAGGGGCCTTATGCGACGGCCCCGTTCAGACGCGGCAGATCAGATAGCGGAAAACGTTCGGCATCCACACCGTGCCGTCCGCCCGCTGATGCGGATGCAGCGCCTCGGTGATCTCCTTACGGACCTGGGTCGGATCCGTGGCCCGCTCCGCCGCGTCGAACAGCCCCGTCGACAGCAGCCCGCGCACCGCGCTGTCGGTGTCGGCGTACCCGAACGGGCAGGCCACCCGCCCCGAGCCGTCGGGCCGCAGGCCCGCCCGCGCGGCCAGCTCCTCCAGGTCGTCGCGGCCGGACGGCCGCCAGCGCGCGGGAGGAGGCACCTCCTGGCGGTAGCCGGGGGCGCACATGGGATCGGCCAGCCGGGCGCCCACTCGCAGCACCCCGGAGGTGGCGCAGCGCTCCGGCGGACCCCATCCGGCGAGCACCACGGCCCCGCCGCGCTCGGTGCCGGCCGCGGCGGCCGCGAGCGTGGACGCGGCGGCGGACACCGTCGCACCGGGCCTTCCCGCGCCCAGGGCCGACAGCGGCTCGAAGGCGGTCACCACCGTGAAGGCCCCGTCCGTCGCGGCCTCCCGCACGCAGGGGCTCTCCGGGCCGCCGAGACCCAGCCGGGCGGGCCGCGCCCGGTCGCCCGGCGCGCCCGCGGCGGTCAGCCGCTCCCGCGCGAGGCCCAGGCGCCGCTCGTCCGTGTCCACCCCGCAGACCGCGGCGCCGCGTGCGGCCGCGATGAGGAGGGCGAGCCCGGAGCCGCAGCCGAGGCCCAGCAGACGCGTCCCGGCGCCGACGTCCAGCCGTTCGTACACGGCCTCGTACAGCGGGACCAGCATCCGCTCCTGGATCTCCGCCCAGTCGCGGGTGCGAGCGTGCGCGTCCGTCGTCCACGACGAGGAGGGGCGCGGGCGGTGCCGCCGTACGAGCGTAGATGTCATCGAAAGGGCCCCAATCAGCGAAGAGCAGTGCCGTCGTCAGATTCGGTGTCACATCCCCCGTTGTGCGTTGTGACGTCCCACCCCCAAATGCCAGGGAACTCCGCATCCGTCCCCGCGTCCAGAGGTTTCACGGCCGTGCTTGCGTGCCCCCTGTGTGCGCCCCCGCACACCTGTGCGTACGCCTCGCTCCCGGAACCGCCCCCCTGACCTCCGGCGGGCCGCCTGAGGGGCGCGGGCGTGGCACGGGCGATGGCCGGCACTGATCGGCTCGTTCTGGCCCGATTCACGGTTCGGTACCCCCGAGCCGTACGATCGGCGCCATGGCCAAGGCTCCCGTGCTCACCCCCCAGGCGGAGGACTTCCCCCGCTGGTACCAGGACGTGATCAACAAGGCCGAACTGGCCGACAACGGCCCGGTGCGCGGCACCATGGTGATCCGACCGTACGGGTACGGGCTGTGGGAGCGGATGCAGCAGGACATGGACGCCCGCATCAAGGCGGTCGGCGTCCAGAACGCGTACTTCCCGCTCTTCATCCCGCAGTCGTATCTGGCCAAGGAGGCCGATCACGTCGAGGGGTTCGCGCCGGAGCTCGCGGTCGTCACCCACGGCGGCGGTAAGGAGCTCGAGGAGCCGGTCGTCGTCCGGCCCACCTCCGAGACGATCGTCAACGAGTACTTCTCCAAGTGGGTGCAGAGCTACCGCGATCTGCCGCTGCTGATCAACCAGTGGGCCAATGTGGTGCGTTGGGAGCTGCGGCCGCGGCTGTTCCTGCGGACGACCGAGTTCCTGTGGCAGGAGGGCCACACCGCGCACGCCTCGCACGAGGACGCCCGGGACTTCGCCGCCCGGATCCACCGCGAGGTCTACGCCCGGTTCATGGAGGACGTCCTGGCGATGGACGTGGTCCTGGGCCGCAAGACCGCCCGGGAGCGGTTCGCCGGCGCCCTCAACACCCTCACCCTCGAAGGGATGATGGGCGACGGCAAGGCGCTCCAGCTGGGCACCAGCCATGAGCTCGGCCAGAACTTCGCCCGTGCCTTCCACACCAGCTATCTGTCCAAGGACGGCGAGCAGGAGCTGGTCTGGCAGACCTCCTGGGGCAGCACGACCCGGATGGTCGGCGCGCTGGTGATGATGCACGGCGACGACAACGGCCTGCGGATCCCGCCGCGGCTGGCCCCGATCCAGGTCGTGGTGCTGGCGATCAAGGGCGACGACGCGGTGCTCGCCAAGGTCCGCGAGATCGGCGAGCTGCTCACCGCGGCGGGCGTGCGGGTCCATGTCGACGACCGTACGGACACCCCCTTCGGCCGGCGCGCGGTCGACTGGGAGCTCAAGGGCGTGCCGGTCCGGGTCGAGGTCGGCCCGCGCGACCTGGAGGGCGGCACCGCGATGGTGGCCAGGCGCATCCCCGGCGGCAAGGAGCCGGTGCGCGCCGAGCTGCTGCCGGAGCTGCTGCCCAAGGTCCTGGAGGAGGACCAGGCGCTGCTGCTGCGGCAGGCCCGTGAGCGCCGTAAGGCGCGCACCACGGACGTGACGACCATGGAGGAGGCCGCCGAGGCGGCGGCCGCGGGCGGCTGGGCCCGCATCCGGTGGGCGGACCTGGGCCCGGAGGGCGAGGCGGCGCTCGCCGAGCGGTCCGTGTCCGTGCGGTGTCTGGTCACCGAGGACGGGGCGGTGCCGGACGCCGACGACGCTCCCGGTAACGTCGCGTTCGTCGCGAGGGCCTACTGACGTCGCGAGAGCTGACGTCGCGAGGGCCTACTGAACCGGTACGTACCGGCTTGGTGCGCGGTGCGTGGCTCATCCATACATTTACGCACCCGCCCCTCGTCGTCGTACATCATCGTGAACTGACTGGTACGTGCAAATTATTTGGGATGCCCCGGAATCGGAACACCGGACCGGTCCCGCTCGTTAGCACGACGTGAGCACGACACCACCTGTTCTCGCCGCAGAGCTGGCGCAGGCGTGGGCCGATATTCAACGGCACCACCCCGAGCTGCCGGATCTCGCCGCGCCCGAATCGCTGATCGGAGAATCGTCGTCCGCATGTGGCGCCGAGCTCTCCTTCGAACGGCTGCTGCATGAGGCAGTGCATGGGATCGCCGCTGCCCGCGGTGTCCGTGACACCTCACGCGCCGGCCGCTACCACAACCGCCGGTTCCTGGCGATCGCCGAGGAGCTGGGGCTGGACCACCCCGAGGAGCCGCATCCCAGTAGCGGCTTCTCGCTGGTCACCCTCAGCCCCGAGGCGAGAAAGCGGTACCGGACGACGATCGACCGCCTCCAGCGCGCGCTCAAGGCGCACACCGTGGCGACCACCGCCGAGACCTCCCGCACCTTCCGCGGGCCTGCCGCGCGGCACGGCTCGTCCGGTGGCGGGGTCCGGGTCAAGGCGGTGTGCGACTGCGGCCGCAATGTCCGCGTCGTCCCGTCGGTGCTGGCCCAGGCGCCGATCGTGTGCGGTGGATGCGGGAAGCCGTTCCGCATTCCGGAGCCGGTGGCCGCGGTCGGCTGACCTGTCACGGTGTGGCAGAATGGTCTGCTGTACTCGACAGCCGACCAGGACCCCTCTCTCCTCCGGCTGACGCGTCCATCGGGCACTCGGGTACCGCAACCCCACGCGGCACGTCGCAGTGCTCAACCACGTCAAGACCAGGAGACACCACTTCCGTGGCAGTCAAGATCAAGCTGAAGCGTCTGGGCAAGATCCGGTCGCCTCACTACCGCATCGTCGTCGCCGACTCCCGTACCCGCCGTGACGGCCGGGCGATCGAGGAGATCGGTCTGTACCACCCGGTGCAGAACCCGTCGCGCATCGAGGTGGACTCGGAGCGTGTGCAGCACTGGCTGAAGGTCGGCGCGCAGCCGACCGAGCCGGTGCTGGCCATCCTGAAGGTCACCGGCGACTGGCAGAAGTTCAAGGGTCTGCCCGCCCCGGCCCCGATGAAGGTCGCCGAGCCGAAGGCCGACAAGCGCGCGCTGTTCGAGGCGGCCGCCAAGGACGCCGGTGACGAGCCGAAGGGTGAGGCGATCACCCCGAAGGCGAAGAAGGCCGACAAGAAGTCGGACGAGGCGGCCGAGTCCGCTGAGTCCACCGCCTCGACCGAGGCCTGAGGATGCTCGAGGAGGCCCTCGAGCACCTGGTGAAGGGCATCGTCGACAACCCCGACGACGTGCAGGTGGCCTCGCGCAACCTGCGGCGCGGGCGGGTGCTGGAGGTCCGGGTGCACCCCGATGACCTCGGCAAGGTGATCGGCCGCAACGGCCGCACCGCACGCGCCCTGCGCACCGTCGTGGGCGCCATCGGCGGCCGTGGGATCCGCGTCGACCTCGTCGACGTCGATCAGGTCCGCTGAGGCGATCAAGAAGAGCACCGGCACGGGCCGGGGAGGGCTTTGGGCCGTCCCCGGCCCGTGTGTGTGAAGGGACATCGCATCGTGCAGTTGGTTGTCGCGCGGATCGGCCGTGCCCATGGCATCAAGGGCGAGGTCACCGTCGAGGTGCGGACGGACGAGCCGGAGCTGCGGCTCGGCCCGGGCGCCGTGCTGGCCACCGAGCCCGCCTCGGCCGGGCCGCTGACCATCGAGTCCGGCCGGGTGCACAGCGGCCGGCTGCTGCTGCGCTTCGAGGGGGTACGCGACCGCAACGCCGCGGAGGCGCTGCGCAACACCCTGCTGATCGCTGAGGTCGACCCGGAGGAACTCCCCGAGGATCCCGAGGAGTTCTATGACCATCAGCTGATCGACCTCGATGTGGTCACCGTGGACGGCACGGAGGTCGGGCGGATCTCCGAGATCTCCCACCTGCCGTACCAGGACCTGCTGGTCGTGAAGCGCCCCGACGGGGGTGAGGTGATGATCCCGTTCGTGTCCGAGGTCGTGCCGGAGATCGATCTGGAGGCGCAGCGTGCCGTGATCGACCCGCCGCCGGGCCTGCTCGACGAGGCGGAGGCGGAGATCGCGGGCAGCCGTAAGGACGAGACCGAGGGCAGCCGTAAGGGCGACACCGCGGGCGGCCGTGAGGATGGGTCGTCATGAGGCTCGACGTCGTCACGATCTTCCCCGAGTACCTGGAGCCGCTGAACGTCTCGCTCGTCGGCAAGGCCCGCGCCCGCGGCCGGCTCGACGTGCGCGTCCACGATCTGCGCGCCTGGACGCACGACCGTCACAACACGGTCGACGACACCCCGTACGGCGGCGGCCCCGGCATGGTGATGAAGCCCGAGCCCTGGGGCGAGGCGCTTGACTCGATCATGGCCTCGGGCGAGGCCGAGGGGCTGGTCAAGCCCACGCTGATCGTGCCGACCCCGAGCGGCCGCCCCTTCACCCAGGCCCTCGCCGTCGAGCTCGCCGAGCGCCCCTGGCTGGTCTTCGCGCCCGCCCGCTACGAGGGCATCGACCGCCGGGTGATCGAGGAGTACGGCGAGCGGCTGGAGGTCCACGAGGTCTCGATCGGCGACTACGTCCTGGCCGGCGGCGAGGCCGCGGTGCTGGTGATCACCGAGGCGGTGGCCCGGCTGCTCCCGGGTGTGCTGGGCAACGCCGAGTCGCACCGCGACGACTCCTTCGCCCCCGGCGCGATGGCCGACCTCCTGGAGGGGCCCGTCTACACCAAGCCCCCCGAGTGGCGCGGCCGCTCCATCCCGGAGGTGCTGATCAGCGGCCACCACGGCAGGATCGCCCGCTGGCGCCGGGACGAGGCGTTCCGCCGCACCAGCGAGAACCGCCCCGATCTGATCGAGCGCTGCGACCCGGCGACGCTCGACAAGCACGACCGCGCGCTCCTGGCCGAGCTGGGCTGGGAGGAACTGCCCGGGACCGGCGGGACGACCGGTGGGGCCCGATTTGGGCGGCCGGACCGGGCCGTGGAAGAATAGGCCGCTGCCGTACGTCCGGGTGTGCGCCCCTGCCACAGGGGGACCGACGCCCACCCGATGAGGGCGGCACTCCGAATCATCATCCGATATTCCGCCGATGACCTGTGGCATCAGCGAGGAAAGCAGACGATCATGTCTCACCTGCTCGACACCGTCGACTCCGCGTCGCTGCGCAGCGACATCCCGACCTTCCGCCCCGGCGACACGGTCAACGTCCACGTCCGCGTCATCGAGGGCAACCGCTCCCGTGTCCAGCAGTTCAAGGGCGTCGTCATCCGCCGCCAGGGCTCCGGTGTCCGCGAGACCTTCACCGTCCGCAAGGTGAGCTTCAGCGTCGGCGTGGAGCGCACCTTCCCGGTGCACACCCCGATCGTCGAGAAGATCGAGGTCGTCACCCGCGGTGATGTGCGCCGGGCGAAGCTGTACTACCTGCGCGACCTCCGCGGCAAGGCCGCCAAGATCAAGGAGAAGCGCGAGAGCTGAGTCCGCGGCTGGATCGCGGCGATTTTGCGCGACTACTGAGCTACCGCCGGATCATCCGGCCGGGCCGGATAGGCTCTGGCCCGATGAACACCGAAGGACAGCTCGCGGAGCGCGACCGCTCCCCGGGCTCCGAGAAGGAGCACGAGGGGCGGTCGCGCTCTTCGTGTGCCCCCGCGCGGGCCGGGGAGCCCCGGTCCGCCGGGCGGCTGCCGCAATGGCTGCGCAGGGGCCGGCCGACCGGCGGCGGGCGCTGGCGGCGGGCGGCGCTGCTCGCGACCGCGTGTGCCGCGCTCGTGCTGCTGGTGAGCGGCTTTGTGCTGCAGCCGTTCCTGATCCCGAGCGGTTCCATGGAGAGCACCCTCCGCCCCGGGGACCGGGTGCTGGTGAACAAGCTCGCCTACCAATTCGGGGACGATCCGCGCCGCGGCGACGTTGTCGTGTTCGACGGAGCCGGTTCCTTCGGCGAGGAGGAGCCGTCCGGGAATCCGGTGACGGGTCTGCTGCGCAAGGCGGCCGCGGCGGTCGGGCTGGCCGAACCGGCCGAGTCCGACTACGTCAAGCGCGTGGTGGGCATCGGTGGTGACCGGGTCACCTGCTGCGACGAGCGGGGGAGGATCGAGGTGAACGGTCAGCCGGTGGACGAGCACTACCTGCACCCCGGGGACAGGCCCTCGCGGGTGCGCTTCGACATCGCCGTGCCCGAGGGACGGCTGTGGGTGATGGGCGACCACCGCGACGCCTCCCGGGACTCGCGTGACTATCTGGGCGCCCCGGGCGGGGGCACGGTCCCCGTCGACAAGGTGATCGGCCGCGCCGAATGGATCGGCTGGCCGTTCGGCCGCTGGTCCGGCGTACCCCGGACGGACGCCTTCACGAGCGTGCCCGCGGCGCCCGGCCGCATACCGTCCGCTGCCCCCGGTGGTGACCATGGGTAAGCGCGGGCGTCCTCGTGCCAGGGCGCGCCAGGCCGCTCCGCCCGCCGGCGTCGACATGGGCACTCCCCGTCCGCCGGGCGAGCGCCGGGTGGGCGGCCGCGCGGAGCGGCGCAGGATCCAGCGGCGCATCAAGCGCAGGCGGCGCCGTTCGGCCGTCAAGGAGATACCGATCCTGGTGGGCGTGGCGCTGGTGATCGCGCTCGTACTGAAGACCTTCCTGGTGCAGGCGTTCGTCATTCCGTCCGGCTCGATGGAACAGACCATCCGGATCGGCGACCGGGTGCTGGTGGACAAGTTCACCCCGTGGTTCGGCTCGAAGCCGGAGCGCGGCGACGTGGTGGTGTTCAAGGACCCCGGCGGGTGGCTGGACGACGAGCGGAAGCCGCCCAAGGACGACCCGCCGGTCATCAAGCAGGGCAAGGAGTTCCTGACCTTCATCGGGCTGCTGCCGTCCTCCGACGAGCAGGACCTGATCAAGCGGGTGGTCGCGGTGGGCGGCGACACGGTGGAGTGCTGTGACACGAACGGTAAGGTCACCGTCAACGGGACGCCGCTGAACGAACCGTATCTGCACCCGGGGAACCCGCCGTCGCAGAAGCAGTTCAAGGTGACGGTCCCTCAGGGGCGGATGTTCGTGATGGGCGATCACCGGTCCAACTCGGCGGACTCCCGGGTCCATCTGGACGAGCCGTACCAGGGCACCGTGCCGGACAACATGGTGGTCGGCCGCGCCGTGGTGATCGCGTGGCCGTTCGGGCACATGCGGCGGCTCGAGGAACCGGGCACCTACGCCTCGGTGAAGGACGCGCCGAGTGGGGCGACACAGGCCGAGGGCTCGGCGCATAGGCTGTCCCCCATGGATCAGCAAGGAATGGTCCAGCTCCCGACCCCTGCGGAACTCCCGCTCGTTATGGGAGTGGTGATCCTGCGCCGTTCGTGGGGCAGGCGGCAGTCAGGCGTGAGGAGTGGATGTGGGGGATTTGGCGGTCGGCGCACGATCCGGTCACGAAGAGCCCGAGAGGCAGCCCGGGACGGGGGCGGAGCACCCCACGGACGGGGCGGACGAGGCGCCCGAAGCCGGTGCACCCACGAACGGGACGGCTGCCGCGCCCAGGGCGTCGGACCCACACGGAGCCGATGGCGGGCCGGAACCCTCCGATCCCCAGGACGGTCCCGGCGCGGCTGATCCGTCCGGGCCCGGGGACGGGGCGTCGACGCCGGGCCCCGGGAAGCCAGGCGGGCCCGGGAAGCTCGGCAAGCCCAAGAAGGTGCGCTCCTTCTGGAAGGAGCTGCCGATCCTGGTCATCATCGCGCTGGCCCTGGCACTGCTGATCAAGACCTTCCTGGTGCAGGCGTTCTCGATCCCGTCCGACTCGATGCAGGACACCCTGCAGCGGGGCGACCGGGTGCTGGTGGACAAGCTCACCCCGTGGTTCGGCTCCGAGCCCGAGCGCGGTGAGGTGGTCGTCTTCCACGACCCGGGCGGCTGGCTCGGCGAGTCCCAGACCAAGAGCTCCGGCCCGGTCGCCGAGGGCATCCAGAAGGCGCTCAGCTTCATCGGGCTGATGCCGTCGGCGGAGGAGAAGGACCTGATCAAGCGGGTCATCGCGGTCGGCGGGGACACCGTCTCCTGCAAGCGCGGCGGTAAGGTCATGGTCAACGGCAAGCCGCTGGACGAGCCGTACATCTTCCCCGGGAACACCCCCTGTGACGAGAAGCCGTTCGGCCCGATCAAGGTGCCCGAGGGCCGGATCTGGGTGATGGGCGACCACCGTCAGGACTCGCTGGACTCCCGCTACCACCAGAACCTGAACAACGGCACGGTCTCGGTGGACGATGTCGTCGGGCGCGCGATCGTCATCGCCTGGCCGATCAACCGCTGGTCCACCCTGCCGGTGCCGAGCACCTTCGACCAGCCGGGTCTGGGCGCGGCCGCAGCGATGGCCCCCTCCGCCCTGGGGTTCGCGGGGGCGCTGCCGATCGTGCTGTGGCGCCGCCGCCGACTGATCGCCAAGGTCCGGGCGGAGGCCGGGAGCCGGCCGGAGCGGTTGACCGCCGACTGCTGACGGGGCCCGTACCGCCGGGTAAGGTGCGGTCCCGTGTGCCCCGGGGCACACGGAACCTGATCTTCTACGTCTGTTGCGTACGGCGGGAGCACTGGAATGAGCGGAGCCCAAGGGGTGGGGGGCGGCAAGCCGCGGCGCACGCCCGGCAGCGTGCTGTCCGGGCTGGCGGTGGCCGTCGGGTGTGTGCTGTTCCTCGGCGGCTTCGTCTGGGGCGCGGTGCTCTACAAGCCGTACACGGTCCCCACCGACTCCATGGCGCCGACGATCGGCAAGGGCGCCCGGGTGCTGGCGGAGCGGGTCGACGGCGGCGACGTGCGCCGCGGCGATGTGGTGGTCTTCCGCGACCAGGTGTGGGGCGACCTGCCCATGGTGAAGCGGGTCATCGGGGTCGGCGGCGACCGGGTCGAGTGCTGTGACAAGCAGGGCCGGCTGCGGGTGAACGGCAAGGTCCTCGAGGAACCGTATCTGCGCTCGGGGGAGCAGGCGTCCGCGTCGGTCTTCTCCACCACCGTGCCCAAGAACCGGCTGTTCCTGCTGGGCGACCATCGCAGCGACTCCCTGGACTCGCGGGTGCACCTCACCGACGAGGCGGGCGGCGCCGTGGAGCGGGGGGCGGTGGACGCCCGGGTGGACGCCACCGCCTGGCCACTGGGGTCCTGGGGGACGGTGGGGCGGCCGGATGCCTTCAAGGCGCTGCCGGGCGGGATCTCGCAGCCGGGACCGCTGGGGCCGATCCTGATCGCGGTCGCCGTGGGCGCGGTGCTGATCCTGGCGGGCGCGGCCCACGGGCCGATCGTCCGGCGCAGGGCGGGCGGCGGCGCACAGCGGGACCAGGCGGCGAAGGGGAAGGTGGCCGCGAGTGGCTGAGGGGCCGGGCGGAGCCGAACGGAGCGGCACGGACGAGCGGCGGTTGCGGAAGGTCGCCCGGGTGGTGCTGCTGGACCCACGGGACCGGATCCTGCTGCTGCACGGCTTCGAACCGGACGATCCGTCCTCGACCTGGTGGTTCACCCCGGGAGGCGGTCTGGAGGGCGAGGAGAGCCGCGAGGAGGCCGCGCTCCGCGAGCTCGCGGAGGAGACCGGGATCACCGATGTGCGGCTCGGCCCGCTGCTGTGGCGGCGGATCTGCTCCTTCCCGTTCGCCGGGCGGCGCTGGGACCAGGACGAGTGGTACTACCTGTGTCGTACCCAACAGACCCCGGCGCGCGCCGGGGGCGGGCTGACGGAGCTGGAGCGGCGGAGCGTGGCCGGTCTGCGCTGGTGGACGGCGGATGAGCTGGCCACGGCCACCGAGCCGGTGTACCCGACACGGCTGCCGGAGCTGTTGCGTACGCTGCTCGTCGAGGGACCTCCGAGTGCACCGGTGATCCTGGAGACTGAGCGCGTCTGACGCACAATGGGGGGACGCACGGCTGAAGGGGAACATGCCATGAGCGCCGAGGACCTCGAGAAGTACGAGACCGAGATGGAGCTGAAGCTCTACCGGGAGTACCGCGATGTCGTCGGTCTGTTCAAATATGTGATCGAGACCGAGCGCCGCTTCTATCTCACCAACGACTACGAGATGCAGGTGCACTCGGTCCAGGGTGAGGTCTTCTTCGAGGTGTCGATGGCCGACGCCTGGGTCTGGGACATGTACCGCCCGGCCCGTTTTGTGAAGCAGGTACGGGTTCTCACGTTCAAGGACGTGAATATCGAGGAGCTGAACAAGAGCGACCTCGATCTTCCGAGCGGCTGACCCCGGCTTCCGGGCGGCTGACTCCAGCTCCCGGGCGGCTGACTCCACCTTCCGGGCGGCCGAGTTTTCCACAGCCGGACGGCTGTCCACAGGAATGGTCCAAGATCCCTGAGCGGGGCGCGGGGGCGTCACAGTCGGTGCCGGAGGTGGTGCCGAATGAACGCCCGAGGAGCGCTGGGCCGCTACGGCGAGGATGTGGCGGTCCGCACATTGGCGGAAGCCGGGATGACCGTCCTGGAGCGCAATTGGCGATGCCGGGACGGCGAGATCGACATCGTCGCGCTCGATGCCGGGGCGCTGGTGGTGTGCGAGGTCAAGACGCGCCGCGAGGGTGGTTACGAGCATCCGATGGCGGCCGTCGGACCGGACAAGACCGAGCGGCTGCGATGGCTGGCGGAGCGCTGGCTGGAGCGGCACGGCGGCCCGCCGCCGGGCGGGGTGCGGATCGATGTGGTGGGGGTGGTGCTGCCCCGCCGGGGCGCGCCCGTGGTCGAGCATGTGCGAGGGGTGGCTTGATGGGGTTCGCCCGCACCTGCTCGGTGGCGCTGGTCGGGGTCGAGGGCGTGGTGGTGGAGGTCCAGGCCGACCTGGAGCCGGGAGTGGCCGCTTTCACCCTTGTCGGACTGCCCGACAAGAGCCTGGTGGAGAGCCGGGACCGGGTCCGCGCGGCCGTGGTCAATTCCGGCGGCGAATGGCCGCAGCGGAAGCTCACGGTCGGGCTCAGCCCGGCATCCGTGCCCAAGGGCGGCAGCGGCTTCGACCTGGCCGTGGCCTGTGCGGTGCTCGGCGCGGCCGAGCGTGTGGACCCGCGGGAGATCGCCGATCTGATGATGATCGGGGAGCTCGGGCTGGACGGCCGGGTGCGGCCGGTCCGTGGGGTGCTGCCGGCCGTGCTCGCCGCCTCCGAGGCGGGCTACCGCCAGGTCGTGGTCCCCGAGCAGACGGCGGCGGAGGCGGCCCTGGTGCCGGGCGTCTCGGTGCTGGGGGTACGGAGCCTGCGCCAGCTGATCGCGGTGCTGACGGACGAGCCGGTGCCCGAGGAGGAGGAGCCCCAGGAGCTGGGCCGCCCCGATCCGATGCTGGCGGGGCTCACCGTGCCCGGCGCCGGTATGGGCACCGGTGTCGCCGCGGTGCCCGGGGCCGGGGCGGGGCGGCCCGATATGGCCGAGGTCGCCGGGCAGCGGGCCGCGCGCACCGCCCTGGAGGTCGCTGCCGCGGGCGGGCACCACCTCTTCCTGAGCGGGCCTCCGGGCGCCGGGAAGACCATGCTGGCCGAGCGGCTGCCGGGGCTGCTGCCGCCCCTCACCCAGCAGGAGGCCCTGGAGGTCACCGCGGTCCACTCGGTCGCCGGGGTCCTCCCACCGGGGCAGCCCCTGGTGGAGACCCCGCCGTACTGCGCCCCGCACCACTCGGCGACCATGGCCGCGCTCGTCGGCGGGGGCAACGGCCTGCCCAGACCCGGCGCGGTCTCGCTCGCCCATCGCGGAGTGCTCTTCCTGGACGAGGCTCCCGAGTTCAGCGGGAAGGCGCTGGACGCCCTGAGACAGCCCCTGGAGTCGGGGCATGTGGTGGTGGCCCGGTCCGCCGGGATGATGCGGATGCCGGCGCGCTTCCTGTTGATGCTGGCGGCCAACCCCTGCCCTTGCGGGCGCCACGGTCTGATGGGCGACGTCTGCGAGTGCTCGCCCGCCACGGTCCGCCGCTATCAGGCACGGCTGTCCGGACCGCTGCTGGACCGGGTGGACCTGCGGGTCCGCGTCGAGGCGGTGAGCCGGACCGAGCTCACCGGGGCGCGCGCCGGGGCGGAGAGCAGCGCGTCGGTCGCGGCCCGGGTCCGGGAGGCCCGGGAGCGGTCCGCTGCCCGCCTCCACGGCACCCCCTGGCGGCTGAACAGCGAGGTGCCGGGCCATGAGCTGCGCACCCGCTGGCAGCCGTTCCCCGGTGCGCTGCGCGAGGCCGAGCGCGATATGGAGCGCGGGCTGCTCACCGCCCGGGGGCTCGACCGGGTGCTGAGAGTCGCCTGGACCGTCGCCGACCTGGCCGGGCACGACCGGCCCATGGCGCCGGACATCGCCCAGGCGCTGCAGCTGCGCACGGGGGTCAGCCGCGGGGTGCCGGTCCCGGCGGGGGAGTGCTGATGTCGGCTCCTTCGACGGGCGGTCGCGGCGCCGTCCCCGCCCTGTTCTCCGAGCCTGGGCCGGGGTACGACGGCTGGGACGAGGACCAGGGGCGCCCGGAGGGGCGGAGCGTCCCGGACGCAGGGCAGGGGCTGCCCGAGGGGTGGGGCACCCCGGACGAGGGGCGGGAGCTCGCTGAGCGGCGGGGCGTTCCGGACGAGGAGCGGCTGGCGCGAGCGGCGCTCACCCGGCTCTTGGAGCCCGGGGACGAGACCGTGGGGCGCTGGCTGCGCGGTATGGGGCCGGTGGCGCTGTGGCGGGCGCTCACCGGGAAGGGCAAGCCCCCGCCCGGGGCCACCGGGGAGCGGCTGGCCGGATGCGCCCTTCGGGCGGCCGGGGTGGACCCGGCCGCCGACCTCGCGCTGATCGCCCGGTGCGGAGGACGGTTCATCTGCCCCGGGGATCTGGACTGGCCCGGTCAGCTCGACGATCTCGGTGACGCTCGCCCGGTCGGGTTATGGGTGCGCGGCCCGGCCGACTTGCGGATGTGGGCGCTGCGCTCGGTCGCCGTGGTCGGCGCGCGGGCCTGCAGCGACTACGGCGCGCATGTCGCGGCGTCCCTCGGCGCCGGGCTCGCCGAGCGGGGCTGGGTGGTCGTCTCCGGGGCGGCCCACGGCGTGGACGGCGCGGCTCACCGAGGGACGCTCGCCGCGGGCGGGGCCACCATCGCGGTGCTGGCCTCCGGTGTGGACGTCCCCTATCCGCGAGCGCATGCCGAGTTGATCGAGCGCATCGCGGAACAGGGCCTGGTGCTGGCCGAGTTGCCCCCCGGAGCGCATCCGACACGCCCCAGATTCGTGCTTCGCAACCGGGTCATCGCCGCCCTCACCCGCGGCACGGTCGTGGTCGAGGCCCAGTACCGCAGCGGATCGCTGGTCACCGCGCGCCGGGCACAACAGCTCGGGCGGTCCACCATGGGGGTGCCCGGACCGGTGACCAGCGGGCTCTCGGCCGGGGTGCATGAACTGCTGCGCGGCGAGGCCGTCCTGGTCACCGACGCCGCCGAAGTGGCCGAGCTCATCGGCGGCATCGGTGACCTCGCCCCGGAGCGGCGGGGGCCGCTGGTCGAGCGGGACCTGCTCGATCCCGTGACGGCACGGGTGCTGGAAGCGTTGTCGGCACGGGGCGGCAACCACCTGCGGGATGTGGCCCGGGAATCCGGGACCGGCTGCGACGAGGCCCTGGGCCGGCTCCATGAACTGCTCGCCCTGGGTTTCGTCGAACGTCATGGCGATCGATGGGAGTTGGTCCCGCCCGTGCGCCGGAGCGACGGCGCATGGCGAGGCGATCCCCCGAATCGGGGCAATCGGGTGAAAGGGTTGAGGCGATGACCGTATCCGCACACCGCCGAGCCGACGCCCTTCGCATACCGCGACGCCTTAGTCACGCTACGCTCACAAGGTTTCCGGCGGAAGTGTACGTCCTCACCCATGTCATGGCAGAACGGCTCAAGGCGACGAATGCCCCAGCACATCTCCGGGTCTGACAGCGCGGCGCCGCCCGCGGCCCGCGGCGCGGTGCGCCCTGCCGCGCCCTCATCGCTCGACGAGCTGTGGCGGTCGTACAAGACCACGGGCGACGGCCGGCTGCGGGAGCAGCTGATCCTGCACTACTCACCGTTGGTGAAATATGTGGCCGGCCGGGTCAGCGTCGGGCTGCCCTCCAATGTCGAGCAGGCGGACTTCGTGTCGTCCGGGGTCTTCGGACTCATCGACGCCATCGAGAAGTTCGACCCCGAGCGCGCCATCAAGTTCGAGACCTACGCGATCACCCGGATCCGCGGCGCGATGATCGACGAGCTGCGGGCGCTGGACTGGATCCCGCGGTCGGTCCGCCAGAAGGCCCGGGCCGTGGAGCGGGCGTACGCCACGCTGGAGGCGCAGCTGCGCCGCACCCCCTCGGAGGCCGAGGTGGCCGCCGAGATGAGCATCAGTCTCGAGGAACTGCACGGTGTCTTCAGTCAGTTGTCGCTCGCCAATGTGGTCGCCCTGGAGGAGTTGCTGCACGTCGGCGGCGAGGGTGGCGACCGGCTCAGCCTCATGGACACCCTTGAGGACACCGCGGCGGACAACCCGGTCGAGGTGGCCGAGGACCGGGAGCTGCGCCGGCTGCTCGCCCGGGCGATCAACACCCTCCCGGAGCGGGAGAAGACCGTGGTCACGCTCTACTACTACGAGGGGCTCACCCTCGCCGAGATCGGCCAGGTGCTCGGCGTCACCGAGAGCCGGGTCAGCCAGATCCACACCAAATCGGTGCTCCAGCTGCGGGCGAAACTCGCCGATGTCGGACGCTGAATCGTCCCTCCGGCATCGCCCTCCGGGCGGCCTCTTCCGTAAAGTGGTTGGGTGCCCAGGATTCGAGCGGCCTCAGTGGCCGAGCACCGGACGATGCAGCGCGCGGCCCTGCTGGAGGCCGCCCGCACCCTGCTGTCCGAGGGCGGCACGGAGGCGCTGACCTTCCCCGCCCTCGCCGAGCGCACGGGACTCGCACGGTCCTCCGTCTACGAGTACTTCCGCTCCCGCGCCGCCGTGGTCGAGGAGCTGTGCGCCGTGGACTTCCCGGTCTGGGCCGCCGAGGTCGAGGCCGCCATGGAGCGGGCCGACGGGCCCGAGGCGAAGATCGAGGCGTATGTCCGACGGCAGCTCGCGCTCGTCGGCGACCGCCGGCACCGCGCGGTGGTGGCGATCTCCGCCGGTGAGCTGGACGCGGGCGCACGGGAGAAGATCCGGGCCGCCCACGGCGGGCTGATCGCCATGGTGGTCGAGGCCCTCGCGGCCCTCGGGCATGAGCAGCCCCGGCTCTCGGCGGTACTCCTCCAGGGCGTCGTGGACGCCGCGGTCCGGCGCATCGAGCTGGGTGCGGCCGAGGACCCCGACCGGATCACCGAGGCGGCCGTCGCCATGGCCCTGCGCGGCGTCCGGGGCTGACCACCCGGCCCTTCCACAGCTTCAGCGGGCGCGCGGGGCCCGGATGGGACGACCGGGCGACCCGGACCGACCCGGACCGACCCGGGCGACCCGGACCGACTCGGGCGACCCAGCCGGATCCGGGCCCAGAGGGATGCCGCCGCCAGCGCCGCGGCCGTCGGCAGCCGGGTGTCCCCGGCGGGGGAGGCGAGCGCGGAGAGCGTGGGCGCGTCGCGCACCCCGAACACCGGGAGCAGCCGGGACGGCCCGCCCCGCAGTATCGACGGCGGCAGCAGTGACAGCGGATCGAGATAGCGATCCGCGCGGCGCAGCCCCCAGTGCAGACAGCCCGGCCGGCAGTGGAAGGGGCCAGGCGCCACCACGCCGACCACCTGCCCGGCGGTCACCCGCTCCCCCTTGGTCACCGTGGCGCGCAGCGGTTCATAGGTGGTGCGCAGGGGAGGGGAGCCGGTCCCCGACACCTCGATCACCAGCACACCACGGCCCGCGACCGGACCCACGAAGCTCACCCGCCCCGGGGCCGCCGCCCGTACCCGCTCGCCCGGTCGCGCCGCGAGGTCGACCCCGCGGTGCCCCGCCGCCCAGGGCGCTGGAGGCGGCCGCCAGCCCCTCAGCACGACAGGCCGCACCGCGCCCGGCGTACCGTCGACCGGCCATGACCGTTCCGCGCTCGGTCTCGACCGCTCCCCGCTCGGCCTGGTCCTCGGTTCCGGATCCGGCACCGCGCGCGAAGTAGGCGCCGCGCGCGGATCCGCCGCCGCGGCCCGTGCCGCCGGAAGAGGTAACACCCGAAGAGAGGCTGTCGGCACCGGCGGCACCGACAGCGCAAGAATCACCAGGGCAAGAGCCCACCCCACCACAAGCCTTCGCATGCCCCCACGATGGCCCGGCGGCCCGAAGCGGGTGGATCATGGACGGAATCGGGGGACTACTCACCGGTTGTGGATAACGCCGTCACCCGGCACCGTACCGGTCCCGTACACTTCTTATGGCGATCCGGGTCACCGGATCGACTTCGCACGCCCCGCCACCGGTGCTCCGATCGCGCATCGGTCAGCTCGGTGGCCGCGCCCCTCGGTCCTCGGACGACCCCCCGAAAGGGCCCCGTCCGTGGCAGGCGCGCCGGGACGTCAGGAGCGGCGGCCACCCGGCCGCCGTGGAACCGAGTACCTCAAGGAGTACGGCCATGGCCGTCGTCACGATGCGGGAGCTGCTGGAGAGCGGCGTCCACTTCGGGCACCAGACCCGCCGCTGGAACCCGAAGATGAAGCGCTTCATCTTCACCGAGCGCAACGGCATCTACATCATCGACCTGCTCCAGTCGCTGTCGTACATCGACCGCGCCTACGAGTTCGTCAAGGAGACCGTCGCCCACGGCGGCTCCATCATGTTCGTCGGCACCAAGAAGCAGGCGCAGGAGGCCATCGCCGAGCAGGCGACCCGCGTCGGCATGCCGTACGTCAACCAGCGCTGGCTGGGCGGCATGCTCACCAACTTCTCGACCGTCTACAAGCGCCTGCAGCGCCTGAAGGAGCTCGAGCAGATCGACTTCGAGGATGTGGCCGCCTCCGGCCTCACCAAGAAGGAGCTCCTGGTCCTCTCCCGTGAGAAGGCCAAGCTGGAGAAGACCCTCGGCGGTATCCGCGAGATGCAGAAGGTGCCGAGCGCCGTCTGGATCGTGGACACCAAGAAGGAGCACATCGCCGTCGGTGAGGCGCGCAAGCTCCGGATCCCGGTCGTCGCGATCCTCGACACCAACTGCGACCCGGACGAGGTCGACTACAAGATCCCGGGCAACGACGACGCGATCCGCTCCGTCACCCTGCTCACCCGGGTGATCGCCGACGCCGTCGCCGAGGGCCTCATCGCCCGTTCCGGTGCCGCCACCGGTGACGAGAAGGCCGACAAGGCCGCGGGCGAGCCGCTCGCCGAGTGGGAGCGCGACCTGCTCGAGGGCGAGAAGAAGGCCGACGAGGCCGAGGCCAAGCCGGCCGAGGCCGCCGCGGACAAGCCCGCCGAGGACGCCGCCAAGCCCGCCGAGGCCGCCGAGGCCGCCGCGGACAAGCCTGCCGAGGACGCCAAGCCGGCCGAGGCCCCCGCCGCGGGCACCGAGCAGGGCTGACCACTCAGACGTCACTCAGACGGTGTATGACGGCGGGGGACGGTGCCTGTGGCGCCGCCCCCGCCGTTCACCCGTAGAGCTTTCGACTTTCGAGAAGAGATTCACAGATCATGGCGAACTTCACCGCCGCTGACGTCAAGAAGCTCCGTGAGCTGACCGGCGCCGGCATGATGGACTGCAAGAAGGCGCTGGACGAGGCCGAGGGCAACGTCGACAAGGCCGTCGAGATCCTGCGCGTCAAGGGCCAGAAGGGCGTGGCCAAGCGTGAGAGCCGCAACGCCGAGAACGGTGCTGTCGTCTCCCTCATCGCGGACGACAAGTCCTCCGGCGTCCTGGTCGAGCTGAAGTGCGAGACCGACTTCGTGGCCAAGGGCGACAAGTTCGTGGCCGTCGCCGACGCCATCGCCGCCCACGTCGCCAAGACCTCCCCGGCCGACCTGGAGACCCTGCTGGCCTCCGAGATCGAGGCGGGCAAGACCGTTCAGGCGTTCGTCGACGAGGCCAACGCGACCCTCGGCGAGAAGATCGTCCTGGACCGCTTCGCGCAGTTCTCCGGCGGCTATGTCGCGGCCTACATGCACCGCACCAGCCCGGACCTGCCGCCGCAGGTCGGCGTCCTGGTCGAGCTGGACAAGGAAGACGCCACGGTCGCCAAGGACGTCGCGCAGCACATCGCCGCCTTCGCCCCGAAGTTCCTCACCCGCGACGAGATCCCGGCCGAGACGGTCGAGAACGAGCGCCGGGTCGCCGAGGCCACGGCCCGCGAGGAGGGCAAGCCCGAGGGCGCCCTGCCGAAGATCGTCGAGGGTCGCGTCACCGGCTTCTTCAAGGAGAACGTGCTGGTGGACCAGCCGTTCGCCAAGGACAACAAGAAGTCCGTCCAGAAGATCCTGGACGAGGCCGGTGTCTCGCTCAAGCGCTTCGCCCGTTTCCGCGTCGGTGTCTGAGCCGAGCAGCGAATGACCGGCGACCCCGATAGGGTCGTAGGCAGCCAACCGTCGACCGGTCGGCCGCAGATGTGACGAGGAGGCCATTGCCGCAGAGGTCGTAACAGGACCCGTCCGGCAGTGGCCTTCTTCGTATGTGCACGAGGAGATCTCCAATGAATCACGGCGCGGACGCCAAACAGGCCGCCGATGACAAGAAGGCGCACGGCGCGGCCCCACACGGTCGCTTCCTGCTGAAGCTGTCCGGCGAGGCGTTCGCCGGAGGCGGGGGACTCGGTGTCGACCCCGATGTCGTGCACGCCATCGCCCGCGAGGTCGCCGCCGTGGTCAGGGACGGCGCCGAGATCGCCATCGTCATCGGCGGCGGTAACTTCTTCCGCGGTGCGGAGCTGCAGCAGCGCGGTATGGACCGGGCCCGCTCGGACTACATGGGCATGCTCGGAACCGTCATGAACTGTCTCGCCCTCCAGGACTTCCTGGAAAAGGAGGGCATCGACTCCCGGGTCCAGACCGCCATCACCATGGGCCAGGTCGCGGAGCCGTACATTCCGCTGCGTGCGGTGCGCCATCTGGAGAAGGGGCGTGTGGTCATCTTCGGCGCGGGTATGGGTATGCCGTACTTCTCCACGGACACCACCGCGGCCCAGCGAGCGCTGGAGATCGACGCGCAGGCCCTGCTCATGGGCAAGAACGGCGTGGACGGGGTCTATGACTCCGACCCCGCCCGCAACCCCGACGCGGTGAAGTTCGACGCGCTGGAGTACGGCGAGGTGATCACCCGGGACCTCAAGGTCGCCGACGCCACCGCGATCACCCTCTGCCGGGACAACAAGCTGCCCATCCTCGTCTTCGAGCTCCTGGCCGAAGGAAATATCGCCCGTGCGGTGAAGGGTGAGAAGATCGGCACGCTTGTGAGCGACCAGGGCTCCCGGGCCTGACGGCTCGAACGGGGGATGGACAACGGCCTGCCGGTCGGACACCGTGCAGGAGAAGACGCACGCAGGGGCGAGGCTCTGCTTACTGATAACACCAGGAGCAAGTGGTGATCGAAGAGATCCTCCTCGAGGCCGAGGAGAAGATGGAGAAAGCCGTTGTGGTCGCCAAGGAGGACTTCGCCGCGATCCGCACCGGGCGTGCGCACCCGGCGATGTTCAACAAGATCGTGGCGGACTACTACGGTGCGTTGACGCCGATCAATCAGTTGGCGTCGTTCTCGGTGCCGGAGCCGCGGATGGCCGTGGTCACGCCGTTCGACAAGACCGCGCTCCGCAACATCGAGCAGGCGATCCGGGACTCCGACCTGGGCGTCAACCCGAGCAATGACGGCAACATCATCCGTGTGGTGTTCCCTGAGCTCACCGAGCAGCGCCGTAAGGAGTTCATCAAGGTCGCCAAGGGCAAGGGCGAGGACGCGAAGATCTCGATCCGCAGCGTCCGCCGCAAGGCCAAGGAGTCCATCGACAAGCTGATCAAGGACGGCGAGGTCGGCGAGGACGAGGGGCGCCGCGCCGAGAAGGAGCTCGACGACACCACGGCGAAGTACGTCGCGCAGGTGGATGAGCTGCTCAAGCACAAGGAAGCCGAGCTGCTCGAGGTCTGATGAACGACTCTTCCTGGGGGGCCCAACCAAGCGCCGGACTCCGGGGACCGGGCGGTCAGGGCACCTCCCCCGGCTATGGCTGGGAGGTGCCCACTTCTTCGGCGGGTCCCGCGCACGAGGTGGGTGAGGCGGCGCAAACTCGCCCCATGCCCACCGTGCCCCACGCAGGCGGCGACTCCGGCGAGGCCGCCGACCGTGACAGGGGGGCCGCTCGGCTGAGCGGCCCCCTCTTCCGCGACGAGCGGGAGCCGCAGCCCGGACCCCGGCAGCCCGCCGGGCACCGGCCGACGCCCCCCGACCCCGCGCCCGACCCGGCCTCCGCCGACGGCGGCGCGCGCGGTGCCGGCGCCGGGCAGAGCAAGAAGAGCGCGGGCCGGAATCTGCGCGCCGCGATAGGGGTGGGCGTCGGCCTCGGCGTGATCATCCTGGCCTCGCTCTTCATCTACAAGCCCGTGTTCGTCGGCGTGGTGGCGGTCGCGGTGGTGGTCGGGCTCTGGGAGCTGACCTCGCGGCTGACCGAGCGCAAGGACATCCGGGTCCCCCTGGTGCCGCTCGCCGTCGGCGGGGTCGCCATGGTCGTCGCCGGCTATGTGCGCGGCGCCCAGGGCGCGGTGGTGGCGGTCGCCCTTACGGCGCTCGCGGTGCTGGTCTGGCGGATGACCGAGCCGCCCGACAACTACCTCAGGGATGTCACCGCAGGCGTCTTCGCCGCTTTCTACGTGCCGTTTCTGGCCACTTTCGTGGCGCTCATGCTCGACACCGACGACGGCCCGTGGCGGGTCCTGACCTTCCTGTTGCTGACCGTGGTCAGCGACACGGGGGCGTACGCGGTGGGCTGGCGCTTCGGCAAGCATCCGCTGGCCCCGCGCATCAGCCCCGGCAAGACCCGCGAGGGGCTGCTGGGCGCGGTGACCTTCGCGATGGCCGCGGGCGCCCTGTGCATGCAGTTCCTCATCGACGACGGCGTCTGGTGGCAGGGCCTGCTGCTCGGCCTCGCCGCCGCGGTCAGCGCGACCCTCGGCGACCTCGGCGAGTCCATGATCAAGCGCGACCTCGGCATCAAGGACATGGGCAAGCTGCTGCCCGGCCATGGCGGGATCATGGACCGGCTCGACTCGCTGCTGCCCACCGCGCCGGTGGTGTGGCTGCTGCTGGTGATCTTCGTGGGCGGCGGCTGACCACGCCCGCCCACGGGCCCCGCGCCACTCCCGGCGCGGGGCCCTTCGTACGTCTGCGACACTGGGAAAACCATGCCTAAGCCCGGAGAACTCACCTTCGTCGCGCCGCGTGGGGCCAAGAAGCCCCCGCGGCATCTCGCCGACCTCACGCCCGCCGAGCGCCGGGAGGCCGTCGCCGCCCTCGGGGAGAAGCCCTTCCGGGCGGGTCAGGTGTCGCGTCACTACTTCGCGCGCTACGCCGACGACCCCGCTCAGTGGAGCGACATCCCGGCCGCCGCGCGCGAGAAGCTGGCCGCCGGGCTGCTGCCGGATCTGATGAGCGTGGTGCGGCACATCAGCTGTGACGACGACACCACGCGCAAGACGTTGTGGCGGCTGTTCGACGGCACGCTCGTGGAGTCCGTTCTGATGCGCTATCCGGACCGGGTCACCATGTGCATCAGCTCGCAGGCGGGCTGCGGGATGAACTGCCCGTTCTGCGCCACCGGGCAGGCGGGGCTGGACCGCAATCTGTCCACCGCCGAGATCGTGCACCAGATCGTCGACGGGATGCGGGCCCTCCGGGACGGGGAGATCCCCGGTGGCCCGGCCCGGCTGTCCAACATCGTCTTCATGGGCATGGGCGAGCCACTGGCCAACTACAACCGCGTCGTCGGCGCCATCCGTCGGCTCACCGACCCCGAGCCCGACGGCCTCGGCCTGTCGCAGCGCGGTATCACCGTCTCGACGGTCGGCCTCGTCCCGGCGATGCTGCGGTTCGCCGACGAGGGCTTCAAGTGCCGCCTCGCGGTGTCGCTGCACGCGCCCGACGACGAGCTGCGCGACACCCTCGTGCCGGTCAACACCCGCTGGAAGGTGCGCGAGGTCCTGGACGCCGCGTGGGAGTACGCGGAGAAGTCCGGCCGCCGGATCTCCATCGAGTACGCGCTGATCAAGGACATCAACGACCAGGCGTGGCGCGCCGATCTGCTCGGCCGGCTGCTCAAGGGCCACCGGGTGCATGTGAACCTCATCCCGCTCAACCCCACGCCCGGCTCCAAGTGGACGGCGTCCCGGCCCGAGGACGAGAAGGCGTTCGTGGCGGCCCTGGAGGCCCATGGGGTGCCGGTGACCGTCCGGGACACCCGGGGCCAGGAGATCGACGGGGCCTGCGGGCAGCTGGCGGCTTCGGAGCGCTGAGCACCGGCTGATACGGTGCCTGGGCAACGTTGCATCATGCGATCGTCGTAGAAGTGAACGTCCGTACAAGTGAACATTCCGACAGGGGAGCGCTCAGAGCGCTGAGAGTGCGGCACGGCCGCAGACCCTCGGACCTGATCCGGGTCATACCGGCGTAGGGAGTCAGTATCACCATGAACAGCCAGCTTCGGCGTGCCATCTCGGCCGCCCTCCTCGGCTCACTGGCCTTGAGCGCGCTCGTCGGCTGCGGCGAGGACACCAAGAGCGGGTCGGACTCCAAGACGGTCACCCTGGTCACGCATGACTCGTTCGCGGCCTCCAAGGCCGTCCTCAAGGAGTTCACCAAGGAGACCGGCTACAAGGTGCGGGTGCAGGCCGGCGGCGACGCCGGAGCCGCCGTCAACCAGGCGATCCTGTCCAAGGGGCACCCCCAGGGCGATGTGTTCTTCGGTGTCGACAACACCCTGCTCTCCCGCGCGCTCGACAACGACCTGTTCACCCCCTACACGGCGAAGGGGCTGGACAAGGTCCCGGCGGCCCTTCAGCTCGACCGGGCCGAGCACCGCGTCACCCCCGTCGACTTCGGCGACATCTGCGTCAACTACGACCGGAAGTACTTCGCCGACAAGAAGCTGACGCCGCCCCGGACGCTGGACGATCTGACCAAGCCCGCCTACAAGAACCTCCTCGTCACCGAGAACGCGGCCACCTCGTCCCCCGGTCTCGGCTTCCTCCTCGCCACGGCCGCGAAGTACGGCGACGACGGCTGGAAGGGCTACTGGAAGAAGCTGCGGGCCAACGGCGTCGAGGTCGTCGACGGCTGGGAGCAGGCGTATTACGACCGGTTCTCCGGCTCGGCGGGCGGCGGCAAGGGCGACCGGC
Source organism: Streptomyces yongxingensis (assembly GCF_055597465.1). Classification (NCBI taxonomy): domain Bacteria; kingdom Bacillati; phylum Actinomycetota; class Actinomycetes; order Kitasatosporales; family Streptomycetaceae; genus Streptomyces; species Streptomyces yongxingensis. The sequence continues at coordinate 3,747,825 of NZ_CM145717.1, read as the reverse complement.
CGCTCGTCGTCTCCTACGCCTCCAGCCCGCCCGCCGAGGTGGCCGACGCCAAGACCAAGCCCGCGAAGGCCCCCACGGGGGTGGCGACGGGCACCTGTTTCCGGCAGGTGGAGTTCGCCGGGCTGCTGAACGGCGCGGGCAACACCAAGGGCGGCAAGGCGCTGCTGGACTTCCTGCTGAGCAAGCGGTTCCAGGAGGACGTCCCGCTGAACATGTACGTCAACCCGGCGCGCGAGGACGCCAAGCTGCCGGAGCTGTTCACCCGATACGGGGTCAGGATCGCCGACTCGGCCACCCTGGCGCCGCAGAAGATCGCCAAGAACCGTGAGTCGTGGGTCAAGACATGGTCCTCGCTGGTCCTGTAGAGCCCCGCGAGAACCGTAAGAAGGCCGACGGCCACCGTAAGGCCGACAGGGCGGGCAACGGCGGCCGTCGCGCGACCGCCCTCCGGCTCGCCCTGATGGCGGTGCCGCTCGCCTTCTTCGCGGTCTTCTTCGCCTATCCCGTGGCCGCCATCGTCGCCCGGGGGCTGCGCGTCGGCGGACGGTGGCGGTTCGGCCGGATCGCCGAGGTGGTGACCGATCCGGCGACGCTGGACGTCCTGTGGTTCACCTGCTGGCAGGCGGTCGCGTCGACCGCCCTCACGCTCGTGGTGGCGCTGCCCGGCGCCTATGTCTTCGCTCGCTTCGACTTCCCCGGCAAGGGGCTGCTGCGGGCCGTGGTGACCGTGCCGTTCGTCCTGCCGACCGTCGTCGCCGGATCGGCCTTCCTGGCCCTGCTCGGCCGGGGCGGGCTGCTGGACGAGCTGTGGGGAGTGCGGCTGGACACCTCCGTCTGGGCGATCCTCCTGGCCCATGTCTTCTTCAACTACGCGGTCGTCGTCAGGACCGTGGGCGGGCTGTGGGCCCAGCTCGACCCGCGCCAGGAGGAGGCCGCGCGAGTGCTCGGCGCGAGCCGGCTGTCGGCCTGGCGCCGGGTGACGCTGCCCGCGCTGGCACCCGCCGTGGCCGCCGCCGGGCTGATGGTGTTCCTGTTCACCTTCACCTCCTTCGGCGTGATCCAGATCCTGGGCGGCCCCCGCTACGCCACCCTGGAGGTGGCGATCTACCGGGAGACCGCGCAACTGCTCGACCTCCCCACGGCCGCGGTGCTGACCCTCGTCCAGTTCGCCGCGGTCGCGGCCGTATTGGCCCTGCACGCGTGGACCGTAAGGCGCCGCGAGAGCGCCCTGCGGCTGGTCGACCCCGGCCGCACCGCGCGCCGCCCGAAGGGCCCGGCCCAGTGGGCGCTGCTGTGGGGCGTGCTGGCGGTGGTCGCGCTGCTGATCGTGACACCGCTCGCGGTGCTGGCGGAGCGCTCGCTGAACGGACCGGACGGCTACGGCTTCACCTACTACGAGGCGCTCCGGTCGGCCGCCGACAGCGGGGGCACCTTCTTCGTGGCTCCCATGGAGGCCGTCGGGAACTCCCTGTGGTACGCGGCGGTCGCCACCGTCTTCGCCCTCGTCGTGGGCGGTCTCGCCGCCGCCGCGCTCACCCGTAAGGCGGGCATGTTGGTACGGGGCTTCGACGCGCTGCTGATGCTGCCGCTGGGCACCTCGGCCGTCACCGTGGGATTCGGGTTCCTGATCGCCCTGGACGAGCCCCCGCTGGATCTGCGCGCCTCCTGGGTCCTGGTGCCGCTCGCCCAGGCCCTGGTGGGCGTGCCCTTCGTCGTACGGACCATGCTGCCGGTGCTGCGGGCGGTGGACCACCGGCTCCGGGAGGCGGCGGCCGTGCTCGGGGCGTCCCCGTGGCGGGTCTGGCGGGAGGTGGACCTGCCGCTGGTCGGGCGGGCCGTGGCGGTCGCGGCGGGCTTCGCGTTCGCCGTCTCCCTGGGGGAGTTCGGGGCGACGGTCTTCATCGCGCGCCCCGACCATCCGACCCTCCCCGTGGCCATCGCCCGCTTCCTGGGCCGGGCCGGACAGCTCACCTACGGGCAGGCGATGGCCCTGAGCACGATCCTGATGCTGGTCTGCGCCGGATCGCTGCTGGCGCTCGAGCGCATCCGCACCGACCGTTCCGGAGAGTTCTGAATGACGCTGCTGCGACTGGACGAGGTGACCGTAAGGTTCGGTCGGCGCGACGCGCTGGACGCCGTGGACCTGGAGGTCGCCGAGCGCGAGACGGTCTGTGTGCTGGGCCCGAGCGGAAGCGGCAAGTCCACCATGCTGCGCGTGGTGGCCGGGCTGCAGCGCCCCGACGCCGGCCGGGTGTGGCTCGCCGGACGCGACCAGAGCGGGGTGCCCACGCACCGGCGCGGCGTGGGGCTGATGTTCCAGGACCACCAGCTGTTCCCGCAGCGGGACGTGGGTGGCAACGTCGCCTTCGGGCTGCGGATGCGCAAGGTGGGGCGCGCGGAGGCGGACCGCCGGGTCGCCGAACTGCTGGAGCTGGTGGGGCTGCCGGGCGCCCAGCGCCGCCCCGTCGACTCGCTCTCCGGCGGTGAGCAGCAGCGGGTGGCGCTCGCCCGCGCGCTGGCCCCGCGCCCCAAGCTGCTGATGCTGGACGAGCCGCTGGGCCAGCTCGACCGGGGGCTGCGCGAGCGGCTGGTGGTGGAGCTGCGCGAGCTCTTCGAACGGCTGGGCACCACCGTCCTCGCGGTCACCCACGACCAGGGCGAGGCGTTCGCGCTCGCGGACCGGGTGGTGGTGATGGAGAACGGCCGGATCGCCCAGACCGGCACCCCGCTGGAGGTGTGGCAGCGGCCCGCCACCGAGTTCGTCGCCCGCTTCCTCGGCTTCGACAATGTGGTCGAGGCGATCGTGCACGGCGAGGTCGCCGACACCGTATGGGGCAAGCTGCCCGTGCCGCCCGGCTCCCGGCCGGGCCCCGGCAGGCTGCTGGTCCGCCCGGCCGGGGTGCGGCTGACGGACCCCGAGGAGGGACTGGCGTGCACGGTGGCGGCGCGCACCTTCCGCGGCGACCATGTGGCGCTCATCCTGCGGCTGTCGGACCCGGCCGCACCGCATCTGGAGGCGTCCTGCGCCCTGCGGGACGCCCCGGAGTCGGGGGCCAGGGTCGGGGCGGCCATCGACCCGGCCGATGTGGTGCTGCTGGACCCGGAGCCCTGACGCCGGGCCCCTTGCCTCCCCCGGTACTCAGCACCTCCTTTGGTACGCGGCGCTCCCCTGACGTCGGCTCAGCCCAGCATCGACAGCAGCGCTTCGGGCGCCTCGTCCACCGAGTCCACCAGGGCGATACGGGCCTTCATGGACCGGCCCTCCGCGAGCGCTTCGAGCAGCGGCCAGGTCGGCAGCCGCCGGGTCCAGTGGTCCCGGTCCACCAGCACCATCGGGGTCGGCTCACCGCGCGACTCGTAGTAGTTCGGCGTCGCGTTGTCGAAGATCTCCTGGACGGTCCCGGCGGCGCCGGGCAGGAAGACCACGCCCGCGGTCGAGCGCGCCAGCAGCCCGTCCTCGCGGGTGGCGTTGGCGAAGTACTTGGCGATGTGCGAGGCGAACGCGTTGGGCGGCTCGTGCCCGTAGAACCAGGTGGGGATGCCGACCGACGCCCCGCCGTCCGGCCAGCGCTCGCGCACCGCGAAGGCGGCCTCGGCCCAGGCCCCGATGGACGGCCGGAAAGAGGGCGTTTTACCGAGCAGTTCGAGCGCCTCGTCCAGCACCGCGTCCTCGTGCGGGGCCGCGTAGGCGCCCAGGTTCGCGGCCTCCATCGCGCCCGGTCCGCCGCCCGTCGCGACCGTGAGACCGGTCCGCGCCATGGCCCGGCCGAGGCGTGCGGCGCCCGCGAATCCGTCGGAGCCGCGCTCCAGCGCGTGGCCGCCCATGACGCCCACCACTCGCGTCCCGACGACGAATTCGTCGAGCGCGTCGGAGACCGCGTCGTCGTGGATGGAGCGCAGCATCGAGGCGAAGATGTCGCCGTCGGTCTTGGTCCGCTGGAACCAGGCGTAGGCGAGCGCGTCCGGCGTCCGCACGTAACCGTGTTCCGCGAGGCCCTCGAAGAGCTCCGCGGGGGAGTAGAGGGTGCCGCGGTACGGATCGAACGGCAGGTCCGGCACCGGCGGGAACACCAGCGCGCCCCCGGCCCGGACCTTCGCCGCCGCCTCGGTCTCCATCGGGCAGCCGAGGAAGACCGCCTCGCTGGTGTCGGTGGAGAGGAGCGCGGCCGTACGGCCTGTCAGGTCCACGGACTGGACCCGGAACCCGGCCAGGGTGCCGCGGGCGACGACCTGGTCGAACTCCTCGATGGACTCTATTTCCCGGTCTGGTTCCTGCACGCCGACATGCTAATCACACCGGAGATGGGGGGCTGTGGATTGGGGCACTCGTGACCGGGCCGCTTCGCCGCACAATCCAGGCATGAACACCGACACCCGGGAATTTCAGCGGTGGAACGGCATCGCCGTGAGATGCGCCACCACCCACACCAGCGGCACCAGGAGCGCCAGCAGGGCCGTCGCGCGCAGCGCGGCCGCCCCGCGGAGCAGCCGGGCCGGGGCGCCGAGGCGGACCAGGGCGGCCGTCGTGCGCTCGCGCGCGCTCCTCGCCTCCACGACCGCGGTCAGGGTCGTGGCCGCGGCGCACAGCGTGACCAGGGCCGCGCCCAGACCGGTGAGCGGGCCGAAGGCATGGGCGCCGGACGGCCCGGAGGCCCTGCCGTACAACTCCAGGACGGCGAATCCGGCGGCGGTCAGGGCACACAGCGCGCCGACCGGGCGTCCGATCAGCCCGGCCTCCTGCTGGAGCATGCGTCCGGCCAGCAGTCGCAGCACGCCCGGCCGCCCGACGGCCAGCAGCCTGCCGCACAGATGGGTGAGGCCGGGCCCGGCCAGCACCAGCCCGAGCGCGGCCAGCGCCCAGCCGCCCACCACACCGGGCGGGTTGCCGCCGAGTCTGCCCGGCACGGCGAGCAGGGCATCGGGGAGCGGGGGCGCGTCACCGCTCGCGTACGCCTGCAGGGCGAGTCCGGCCGCGGTGAGGGCGATGCCCCAGGGAAGTCCGGAGGTGGCCTGGTGGGGCGGCCGGGGCGCGACCGGCCCCGTCACGACGGTGGGCCGGGCCGGGGCCGCCGGGCGGCGAACGCCCCGTGGCCCGCGGACCGGCTGGTGCGTCGCCCGCGGCTGCCGGGGCCACAGCCCGGCCGCGCACGCCGCGCCCACCACCACGGGGACGACGGCGAGCAGCGTGACCGTACCGGCCAAGGGCAGACGACCGCGGCCGAGCTGCCGGCCGGCCGCCCCGCTTCCGGCCCAGTCCAGCCAGGAGTCCCCGAGATCGCCGCGCAGATGCAGGAAGACCAGCAGCGCCAGCACCCCGCCGAGCGCACAGGCGGCCGCCATCGAGACCGCCGCGAGCAGCGCCGCCCGGGCCGGGCCGACTCCGGCCGCCGCGAAACCGGGGCCAGGGCCGGTGCTGGGGTCGGCCCGGCCCACGGCGACGGCCAGCTGGACGGTCGCCGCCAGCGGCACGAGGCACCACAGCAGCCGCCCCACCGCGTCCTGCGAGTCGTCCGGATGGCCCGAGGCGAACCCGAGGGCGCTCAGCAGCAGAAAGCTCGCGCCCGCCGCCGCGACGGTCACCAGCGACCGCCGCAGCAGCACCGAAGGGCGGGCGCCGCGGGCTAGGCGGAGGCTGAGCACGCGGCCCTGCCTTCCGCCTCGGAGGGGTCCGGGCCCACCCGGCGCCCGTCGAGCAGGGCGACGGTGTGGTCGGCGAGGGTGGCAACCTCCTGGTCGTGCGTCGCGAGGACCACGGTGATGCCGTGGGAGCGGGCCGCCGAGGTGAGGGTGCGCAGCACCTGGGCGCGGTCGGTCCGGTGCAGCGGGGCGGTGGGCTCGTCGGCGAAGAGCACGCTGGGCCCGGCGGCCAGCGCGCGGGCGATCGCGACCCGCTGGCGCTGCGACTGCAGCAGTGCGGCGGGCCGCGCCCGGGCGCACTCGCCGACGTCGAGCCGGTCGAGCCACTCGTACGCGGCGCTCTTCGCGGCGCGCCGCCCGGTGCCGCGCAGCATCAGGGCGAGCGCCGCGTTCTCCCAGGCGGTGAGTTCGGGGACGAGCTGGGGTTCGGTGCCGATCCAGCCGAAGTGCTCGCGCCGCAGCCGTTCGAGGCCGAGTGGAGGGAGGCTGTGCACGGGCACGCCCTTGAACCACACCTCCCCGCTGTCCGGGACGAGTTGGCCCGCCAGGCAGGCGAGGAGGGTGGTCTTGCCACAGCCGCGCGGACCGGTGACGGCGACGATCTCAGCCTTCCGGGCGCCGAGGGAGACCCCGATGAGGGCGGGCGAGCCGCCGTAGGCGTACGACACGGTGCGTGCCGCGAGCATGTCGTCGTCCGGCGGAGCCACCATCCCGAGCACCTCGCCTTACCTGCGACCGTGTCATTCCCCCGGTTGGGGGAACGAGCACGGAGCCAATGGGTCACTGGCACGGTAAGGACTCGGGTGGGGGCCCGCGCCCAGGCTCGGCGCGGGTGGCCCCCATTTCCTCCGATCAGCCCTGATCGGGGTCGGGCTCCGATCAGCGCTGATCGGGACCGGGGCCGCCACCGGGGCCGCCGTCGGCGCGCCGGTCGAGGTGGGTGGGCGCGAACATCCGCAGCAGGGCGGGCAGTACCACGACCGACGGCCCGGGGGCCGCGAGGGCGCCGGCGAGGTCCGCGCGCAGCCGCTCGGGTGTGGTACGGACCGCCGGGACGCCGAAGGACTCGGCCAGCGCGACGAAGTCAGGGCGGGACAGCTCGGTGGCGGTCGCCTCGCCGAACGTGTCCGTCATGTACTCACGCAGGATGCCGTAGCCGCCGTCGTCCACGATCAGCCAGGTGATGGGGAGTTGGTACTGATGAGCGGTGGCGAGTTCGGCGATCGAGTACATGGCGCCGCCGTCGCCCGACACGGCAAGCACCGGTCGGCCGCGGTCCGCGGCGGCGGCCCCGAGTGCGGCCGGGAAGCCGTAGCCGAGGCCGCCCGCGCCCTGCGCCGAGTGCAGGGCGCCCGTACGCGGATCGAAGGCGGACCAGGCCCAGTAGGCGAGGATCGTCATGTCCCAGAAGCTGGGGGAGTCATCGGGCAGCGCGTCACGCACCGCGCCCAGCACCCGCCGCTCCAGCTCCAGGCCCTGTGCGTCGATCCGCTCCCGCACCCGGGTGAGCAGCCCGGCGGCGGCCTTGGCCGCCGTGCCCGGCGGGCGGGGCGTGACGGCCTCGGCGAGGTCGGCCAGCGCCTCGCGGGCGTCGGCGTGGATACCGAGCGCCGGGTGGTTGGACTCGAGCTTGCCGAGGTCGGCCTCGATCTGGACGAGACGGCCGCGCGGGCGGAACGTGTGGTAGTTGGAGGAGAGTTCACCGAGTCCGGAGCCGACGACCAGCAGGACGTCGGCGTCCTCCAGGAACTCGGTGGTGTGCGCGTCCTCCAGCCAGGACTGGAGCGAGAGCGGATGAGCCCACGGAAACGCGCCCTTGCCGCCGAAGGTCGTCGCCACGGGCGCGTCCAGCGATTCGGCCAGCGCCCGCAGCTCCTGCCGGGCCCCGGCGCGCACCACTCCGCCCCCGGCCAGGATCACCGGACGCTCGGCGGCGTTCAGCAGCCTCGCGGCCTCCGCCGTCAGCTCGGGCCGGGGCGGCAGCGGCCGGGGTTCGGCCCGCAGGGAGGTCACCGGCGGCACGGAGACCGGTGCGAGCAGCACGTCCTGCGGGACCTCCAGCCACACCGGCCCGGCGGGGGCCTCCAGCGCGGACGCCCAGGCGGCGGCGACCGCGGAGGGGATCTGGGAGGCGGTACGGACCGTGTGGACGGACTTCACGACGTCGCGGAACGACGCTTTCTGGTCCACGAGTTCATGGAGATAGCCCTTGCGCCCGCCGCCGAGCCCCGCCGTGGGCACCTGGCTGCCGATGGCGAGGACCGGCGCGGAAGCCGCCGCCGACTCCTGCAGCGCGGCGAGCGTCATGAGCGCCCCGGGCCCGGTGGACACCAGCAGCGGCGCGACCGTGCCGGTGACACGCGCGAAAGCGTCGGCGGCGAACCCGGCGTTGTTCTCCACCCGCAGCCCCACATAGGCGAGCCCGGACCGCCGCAGCGCGTCGAACGCCCCGAGGGCGTGCTGTCCGGGAAGCCCGAACACGGTGCTCGCCCCGAGCGCGGTGAGGGACTCCACGACGAGGTCGCCGCCGTGACGCGCGCGCTGTGCGGTGGGCATGGATCGGTGCCTTTCTGACGATGCGTATCGAAGAGAGTGAGCGTGAGCCGGTGTCAGGCGCCTGCGGCAGCCGGGCTGGTGGTCTCCGGGGTGGGGGCGGCGGGCTCACCAGCCAGCCGTCGCCGCCAGACGTCCAGGATCGCCGCGTCCGTCGGCTTAGTGGCGAGGCTGACCGCCACATACGCCACCAGCGAGGCGAGCAGCCCGAAGTAGATGGGCTCGTTGGCGAGGATGCCCTTCCACCCCATCAGCGCGATGACCGTAAGGCCGCCGACACCGACCGAGGCCAGCGCGCCCGCGCCTGTGCCGCGCTTCCACAGCAGCCCGCCCAGGATCGGCATCAGCAACCCGCCGACCAGCATGTTGTAGGCGACGGTCAGCGCCTCGACGACATCGTTGAGCGCCACGGAGATGCCGATCACGGCTATGCCCATGATGAGGATGAAGACGCGGTTGCCGCCGATCTCGTCATGGGAGGCGCCGGCCGTACGGAGCGTACGGCCGCGCAGCCGGGCCCAGATGTCGTTGTTGGCCACCGTCGCGCAGGCGATGAGCGCGCCCGAGGAGGTGGACATCACCGCGGACAGCGCGGCGGCCAGCACCAGCCCCTTCACACCCACCGGGAGGGCGTCCTTGACGATGGTCGCGAACGCGTCGTCCGGGGCGCCCAGCTTGGGGTACAGCACCCTGGCCGCCGTGCCGATGATCGCGCCCGCGACCGCGTAGGCAAGGCAGTACGTCCCGGCCGCGGTGCCGCCGAGGCGGGCGACCCGGTCGTCGCGGGCGGTGAAGACCCGCTGCCAGATGTCCTGGCCGATCAGCATGCCGAAGGAGTAGATCAGCACATAAGTGAAGACGGTCTGGCCGCCGATGCCCATCGGGGAGAAGTAGCCGTGGGGGAGTTCGGACTTCATCGCGTCGAAGCCGCCCGCCTTCACCACCGCGATCGGCAGCAGCAGAAGCAGCACGCCCACCGTCTTGACCACGAACTGCACCATGTCGGTCAGGGTGATCGACCACATGCCGCCGAGCGTCGAGTAACAGACCACGATCGCCCCGCCGAGCACGATGGCGACGACCCGGTCCAGCCCGAATATCACATCGAAGATGGTGGCGTAGGCGATGGTCGAGGTGACCGCGAGCATCAGGGTGTAGGCCCACATCACGATGCCCGAGATCAGCCCGGAGGAGCCGCCGTAGCGCAGATCCAGCATCTGGCTGACCGTGTAGACCTTGAGCCGGGCGATGCGCGCCGAGAAGAAGACCGACAGCGCCAGCAGCCCGAGGCCGATGGCGATGACCATCCAGGCGCCGGAGAGCCCGTACTGATAGCCGAGCCCGACGCCGCCGATGGTGGACGCGCCACCGAGCACGATCGCGGCCATCGTCCCGGAGTACATCAGCGGCCCCAGCCGCCGCCCCGCGACCAGGAAGTCGCTGGTGGAACTGGTGCGGCGCATCCCCCACCAGCCGAGCGCGAGCATGCCCGCGAGATAGACGACGATCACGGTGTAGTCGACAGCGGTCATGGCGGTGCTCCTCGGTCCGGCGGGAGTCGGCTGGCGGTCGGGAGGTCGGGAGGTCGGGCGCGCGGAGACGCACGGGATCGGGGAGATCCCGGCGATCCGCGGGGATCGAGCCCCGGGGGGAATGTGGGGAGTGACGGAGACCCTAGGTGTCGCCGAAGCGTCCGGGAAGTGTACGTTTCCTCCACTCCCGATCCCCGGGATGTACGAACCATCCCCTCGCGAGGCCCGCCGTGATGAACGACCGCGTCCCCCCGACGGCCCCCGTCCCGCTCTCCACACTCCTGCGCCACCCCGCCCTGGGCTTGCGGCAGGTCGCGGGCGGGCGCGAGACGGACACGCCCGTGTACTTCGTCCACACCAGCGAGATGGAGGACCCCGTTCCCTATCTGCTGGGCGGGGAGCTGCTGCTCAGCGCGGGGGTGCACTGCCCGGAGGCGGCGGGCGCCGGCACCTACTGGGACCGCTATGTGGCCCGCACGGTCCAGGCGGGCGCGGCGGCGCTCGGCTTCGGCATCGCGCCGGTGCACGACACGGTGCCCCGCGCGCTGGCCGAGGCGTGCGACCGGCACGGGCTGCCGCTGGTGGAGGTGGACCGGCAGACGACCTTCACGGCCGTGGCGAGCGCCGTATGGGACGCGATGGCCGAGCGCCGCCACCATGAGCTGCGGAGCCTGACCGAGGCGCAGCAGTCGCTGGCCACCGCCGCGGCGCGCCCGCACCCCGTACCGGCCGTGCTGCGCCAGCTCAGCCAGCACCTCGGGGCCTGGACGGTGCTCTACGGCCCGGCCGGTCCGGACGCGCCGGACGGCGCGGAGCTGGCGGCCGCCGGGCCGCGGCCGCCGCGCGAGGCCCGTAAGGCGCTCGGCGCGCTCGCGGCACGGCTGCGCTCGGGCCCGTCCTCCGCGGCGGGCAGGGCGACCGGCGCGTCCGGTGAGGAGCTGCTGCTGACCGCGTACGGGCTGGGCGGCCCGGCGGGCCCGGAGGACCGGCTCGCACTCGGCGTCTGCGCACCCCGGCGGGACGGCGCGGACAGCGCGATCGTGGGGGTGGCCGTGGTGCTGCTGTCGCTGCTGACGGCGCGGCGGGTGGTCGGGGCCGAGGCCGAGCGCACATCCGCGCTGGTGCGGCTGATGCTCGGCGCCGAACCGGCGCGGGTGGCGGCGCTGCTGAGTCCCTCGCCGGGGCAGTCGGGGCAGTCGGGGCAGCCGGGACAGTCGGGCCAACCGGGCCAGCCAGGGCAGCCGGGCCAGCCCGGGCAGCCGGGGACGTCCCCCGAGCCCCCAAAAGGCGGCGGGCTGTGGACCGTGGTGCACGGGCGGCGGCGCGGCCGCGGCCGGGACGACGGGCTGCTGGCCACGGCGGCGCTCGCGGCCGGGCTCGGGACGCCGCTGGTCGACCTCGACGGGGACGCGCTGTGCGCCCTCGTCCCGGGCGAGGGGGAGGTGCGGGCGCAGCCCGGCTGGACCCTCGGTGTCGGGGCACCCGTACCGGCCGCGGACCTGACGCACGGCGGCGCCGACGCCGCCCGTGCGCTGCGGCGGGCGGTCGCCGAGCGGGTGCCGCTGGTGCGGGGCGGCCCGGCCCGCGCCGGCGGGGTCGGCTCGCTGGTGGACCCGGCCGAGGCGGGGGCGCACGGCCGGGCCCTGCTCGCGCCGCTTATGGGCGCACCGGCGCTGCTGGAGACGCTGCGGGTCTGGCTGTCACTGCACGGCAGCTGGGATCGTACGGCGGTGGCGCTGGAGGTCCACCGCAATACGGTCCGTCAGCGGATCGCCCGCGCCGGGGCCCTGCTGGATGCGGACCTGGGCGACGCGGACGTCCGTATGGAGCTGTGGTTCGCCCTCAAGTGGGCGTGAAACACGAGGGCTTCAGCCGCCCGGCTTGAGCTGCCGAGGTCGGCCTCAGAGCTTGGTCCACGCCTCCGTCAGCACCGTCCGCAGCACCTGCTCGATCTCGTCGAACACCGCCTGGTCGGCGATCAGTGGCGGGGCCAGCTGGACGACCGGGTCGCCGCGGTCGTCGGCGCGGCAGTACAGCCCGTTCTCGAACAGTGCCTTGGAGAGGAAGCCGTAGAGGATCCGCTCGGTCTCCTCCTCGTCGAAGGACTCCTTGGTGGCCTTGTCCTTCACCAGCTCGATGCCGTAGAAGAAACCATTCCCCCGGACATCGCCGACGATCGGCAGATCGTGCAGCCGCTCCAGCGTGGAGCGGAACGCGGCCTCGTTGTCCAGCACATGCTGGTTGAGTCCCTCGCGCTCGAAGATGTCGAAGTTGGCCAGGGCCACCGCGGACGAGACCGGGTGGCCGCCGAAGGTGTAGCCGTGCAGGAAGGTGTTGTCGCCCTCGTAGAAGGGCTCGGCGAGCCGGTCGGAGACGATGCACGCGCCGATCGGGGAGTAGCCGGAGGTCATCCCCTTGGCGCAGGTGATCATGTCCGGGACGTAGCCGAACTTGTCGCAGGCGAACATCGTGCCCAGCCGCCCGAAGGCGCAGATGACCTCGTCCGAGACGAGCAGCACGTCATGGCGGTCGCAGATCTCGCGGACCCGCTGGAAGTATCCGGGCGGCGGCGGGAAGCAGCCGCCCGCGTTCTGCACCGGCTCAAGGAAGACCGCGGCCACGGTGTCCGGGCCCTCGAAGAGGATCTGCTGCTCGATCTGGTCGGCGGCCCAGCGGCCGAACGCCTCGGGGTCGTCACCGAAGATCGGGGCGCGGTAGATGTTGGTGTTGGGGACCTTGTGGGCGCCGGGGACCAGCGGTTCGAAGGGGGCCTTGAGCCCCGGCAGACCGGTGATCGACAGGGCGCCCTGCGGGGTGCCGTGGTAGGCCACGGCCCGGGATATGACCTTGTACTTGGTGGGCTTGCCGGTCAGCTTGAAGTACTGCTTGGCCAGCTTCCACGCGGTCTCGACGGCCTCGCCGCCGCCGGTGGTGAAGAAGACCTTGTTCAGGTCGCCGGGCGCGTAGCCCGCGAGCCGCTCGGCGAGCTCGACGGCCTTGGGGTGGGCGTAGCTCCACACCGGGAAGAAGGCGAGCTCCTGGGCCTGCTTGTAGGCCGTCTCCGCCAGCTCGACCCGGCCGTGGCCCGCGTTGACCACGAACAGGCCGGCCAGGCCGTCGATGTACCGCTTGCCCTTGTCGTCGTAGATGTACGTGCCCTCACCGCGCACGATCGTCGGCACGGGGGAGTTCTCGTACGACGACATGCGGGTGAAGTGCATCCACAGGTGGTCGTACGCCGTCTTGGAGAGGTCGGCGCTCATTGCTATCTCGTTCCCCAGGTATAGGTCTGCTTCCGGAGCTTGAGGTAGACGAAGCTCTCGGTGGAGCGCACACCGGGCAGTGTGCGGATCCGCTTGTTGATCATTTCGAGGAGGTGGTCGTCGTCCTCGCAGACGATTTCGATCAGGAGATCGAAGGAGCCCGCGGTGACGACCACGTACTCGACCTCGTCCATGGCGGTCAGCGCGTCCGCGACCGGGTCGAGATCGCCCTCGACGTTGATGCCGACCATCGCCTGCCGCCGGAACCCCACGGTGAGAGGATCGGTGACGGCGACGATCTGCATCACGCCCTGGTCGAGCAGCTTCTGCACGCGCTGCCGTACGGCGGCCTCGGAGAGTCCGACGGCCTTTCCGATGGCGGCGTACGGCCGGCGACCGTCCTCCTGGAGCTGCTCGATGATCGCCAGGGACACGGAGTCGAGGGTCGGCGTGCCGTTCTTGTCAGGTGTGGCCACGACCCTCACTGTGCACGAGCCTCGCTCGTGTCGCAACCCTTCTGCGATGAATTTCGTCGTTCAGAGGCCCAGAAAACACTGATTCCGTCGTTCTGGTGTGGCGGGTATGTTGAAAACGCAGCACCGACGACTACTGTGGGTGTCTCACCCATCGGACAGCTGACAGGAGGGGTGGCACGTGACCACCGAACTGCGTCGTCTGCGCAACTACATCGACGGAGAGTTCCGGGACGCCGCGGACGGGCGGACCACGGAGGTGGTCAACCCGGCCACGGGCGAGCCCTACGCCACCGCACCGCTGTCGGGCGCCGCGGACGTGGACGCGGCGATGGCCGCCGCCGAGGCCGCCTTCCCGGCCTGGCGCGACCTGGTGCCCGGCGAGCGGCAGAAGGCCCTGCTCAAGATCGCCGACGCCTTCGAGGCGCGGGCGGAGGAGCTGATCGCCACCGAGTCCGAGAACACCGGCAAACCGCTCGGTCTCACGCGGGACGAGGAGATCCCGCCGATGATCGACCAGATCCGCTTCTTCGCGGGCGCGGCCCGGATGCTGGAGGGCCGCTCGGCCGGTGAGTACATGGAGGGGCTCACCTCGATCATCCGGCGGGAGCCGGTCGGAGTGTGCGCCCAGGTCGCACCGTGGAACTACCCGATGATGATGGCCGTATGGAAGTTCGCCCCGGCACTGGCGGCGGGCAACACGGTCGTCATCAAGCCCTCGGACACCACGCCCGCCTCCACCGTGCTGTTCGCCGAGATCATCGGCGGGGTGCTGGCGGAGCTGGGCCATCCGCAGGGCGTCTTCAACGTGATCTGCGGCGACCGCGAGACCGGTCGGCTGATGGTCGAGCACCCCGTGCCCGCCATGGCGTCCATCACCGGCTCGGTGCGGGCCGGCAAGCAGGTCGCCGAGAGCGCCTCGAAGGACATCAAGCGGGTGCACCTGGAGCTCGGCGGCAAGGCCCCCGTCGTGGTCTTCGAGGACACCGACATCCCCAAGGCGGTCGAGGACATCTCGGTCGCGGGCTTCTTCAACGCGGGCCAGGACTGTACGGCCGCCACCAGGGTGCTGGTCCACGAGTCGATCCACGACGAGTTCGTGAGCGCGCTCGCCAAGGCCGCCGCCGAGACCAAGACCGGCGCGCCGGACGACGAGGACGTGCTGTACGGCCCGCTGAACAACGCCAACCAGCTGGCCCAGGTCACCGGCTTCATCGACCGGCTCCCCGCCCACGCCAAGGTCGAGGCGGGCGGCCACCGGGTCGGCGACAAGGGCTTCTTCTACGCGCCCACCGTGGTCTCCGGCCTCAAGCAGGACGACGAGATCATCCAGAACGAGGTCTTCGGCCCGGTCATCACCGTGCAGACCTTCTCGGACGAGGAGCAGGCCATCTCCTACGCCAACGGCGTGGAGTACGCGCTGGCCTCCTCGGTGTGGACCAAGGACCACGCCCGCGCGATGCGGATGTCCAAGGCCCTCGACTTCGGCTGCGTCTGGATCAACACCCACATCCCGCTGGTCGCCGAGATGCCGCACGGCGGCTTCAAGAAGTCCGGCTACGGCAAGGATCTGTCCGCGTACGGCTTCGAGGACTACACCCGCATCAAGCACGTCATGACGTCGCTGGGCTGATGCGGGGGTGATTCCCGCGCGGGGCGGGCTGATGTCCGCGCCGCGCGGGTCATCCCCGTGTGGGGCGGGCCGATTCCCGCGCCGGGCTCGTCACCTGGTCATGGCAGGGTCAGCTGTCATGACCAAGGGGGGACATCCGGACCAGGGCCGCCAGGGCGGCGACGCGGTTGGTGGTGATCGCGTCGACGCCCGCCCGCAGCAGCCGGGACATCGACCGGCGGGTGTCGGCGGTCCAGGCGGAGACCAGCAGCCCGTCGGCGTGGTGGCGGGCGACCAGCTCCCGGGAGACCAGCCCGAAGCGGTAGTTGAGCCACCGGGGGCGCAGCGCGGCCAGCAGCGCCGGACGCGGCGGGGCCAGCGTGGTCCAGGTCAGCGCGATCTCGGCGTCCGGGTCCGCGCGGCGCACGGCGTGCAGGGCCGCCAGGGCGCCGCAGTAGTACACCCGGTCGCCCGCCCCGCTCTCCCGCACCTGGGCGACGGCGGCGGGCGCGGCCGACGCGTCCGGCAGGTCGATCAGCAGCCGGGTGGAGCCGGCGTGGGCGAGGGCCTCGCGCAGGGTCGGCACGCCCCCGCCGGTCAGCTGCCGCACCTCCTCGGCGGTCAGCCCGGACAGCGGCCGGTCCCGGCCCCACAGCCGCTTCAGCGTGGCGTCGTGGAGCAGCACCGGCACACCGTCCCGGGTCAGCCGTACGTCGATCTCGACCGCGCCCGCCCCCGCACGCACCGCGGAGCGGATCGAGGGCAGGGTGTTCTCACGGCACACATACGGGTCGCCGCGGTGGCCGACCGGGACGCATCCCGCCCCCGCCGGTCTCATCGGCCCGCGACCACCGTGTAGGCGTCGATCTCCGCCGCGAGCCGCGCCTTGCCCTCGGCGTCCAGGAAGGACGCCTCGACCGCGTTCTTGGCGAGGGAGGCGACGCCCGCCGCGTCCAGATCCAGCAGCTGGGCCGCGACCTGGTACTCGGTGTTGAGGTCGGTGCCGAACATCGGCGGGTCGTCGCTGTTGATCGTGACGAACACCCCGGCCTCGACCATCTGCTTCAGGGGGTGCTCATCGAGCGTGGCGACCGCGCGGGTGGCGATGTTGGAGGTCGGGCAGACCTCCAGTGGAATGCGGTGCTCCGCGAGATGGGCGAGCAGCTTCGGGTCCTGGACGGCGCTGGTGCCATGGCCGATGCGCTCCGCCCGCAGCTCGATGAGCGCGTCCCAGATCGTCTGCGGCCCGGTGGTCTCGCCCGCGTGCGGCACGCTGCGCAGCCCGGCGGCGATGGCCCGGTCGAAGTACGGCTTGAACTGGGGGCGCGGCACCCCTACCTCCGGACCGCCGAGACCGAAGCCGACCAGCCCCTCGGGGTTCAGCTCACAGGCGATCCGGGTGGTCTCCTCGGCGGCCTCGAGACCGGCCTCGCCGGGGATGTCGAAGCACCAGCGCAGCACCGTGCCGAACTCCGACTCGGCGGCCTTGCGGGCGTCCTCGATCGCCTCGACGAAGGCGGTGTCCGGGATGCCACGCCGGGTCGAGCTGTAGGGCGTGACGGTCAGTTCGGCGTAGCGGATGTTCTGCCGGGCCATGTCACGGGCGATCTCGAAGGTCAGCAGCCGGACGTCCTCGGCGTCGCGGATCAGGTCCACCACGGAGAGGTAGATCTCGATGAAGTGCGCGAAGTCCCGGAAGACGAAGTACTCGGCGAGGGCCTCGGGATCGGTGGGCACCTTGGAGTCGGGGTGGCGGGCGGCCAGTTCGGCCACGATGCGCGGCGAGGCGGATCCCACGTGGTGCACATGGAGCTCCGCCTTGGGCAGCCCGGCGATGAAGGTGGTCAGATCGGTCAACAAAACCTCCGGGAGACGCCCGCCGACGGCGGGTTCCGGTCATCGTATTGTGTGGCGCCGACGGGCTCGCCACAGGCCGTAGCATGGGCGGACGTCTTTGTGGGGAGCTCCATGGCCGACCAGCACGACCCGTCCGAGCCGCAGGATGAGCGGCGGCCGGCCGGACCGCCGAGGCAGCCCGAGCCGCTCGACCGCGACCCCTGGGCTCCACCGGCGCAGCGGGTCGCGATGGACAAGGCCGCTATGAACAAGGCCGCTGGGGAGACAGGCGCGGCGGACAGCGACGCGGTCGTGGCGGACAACGCGGTGGGCGCGGGCGAGCAGGGCACACCCGTCCCCCGGCCCCCGGTGGCTCCCGCTCCCCGGCCCAGGGTGGCCGAGCAGCCGACCCTCACCTCTCATCCCGCCGTGCCGGGCCCGACGCCCCCGCCCCCTCCGCCGCCCCCGCCGAGCGCCGCGCGGCCACGGGGCCCGGTGACCCCGCCGGGCGCGGTGCCCCCACCGCCGCCCGCGCCGACCGGCCCGGGCACACCCAGCGCCTACCCGGCCGGACCGTACGGCCCCGCGGGCTACGCGCCGAACGGATACGGTCGGGCGAACGGCTACGGCCAGAGCGGCTACGGCCAGAGCGCTTACGCCCAGCCCGGGTACGGGCAGCAGGCGCCGTACGAGCAGTCCCCGTACGGCGGGGCGCAGGGCCAGGGCCACCCCGGCTACGGCTACCCGGACACCTATCCGGGCACCACCCACCCCGGCACGGGGTATCCCGGCTCCGGCTACCCCGGCGCCGCCTACCCCGGAGGGGCGTACGGCCAGGGCTGGCCGGGTGGGACGTATGTGCCGAACAACGGCCATGGCACGGCCGCCCTGGTGCTCGGCATCATCGGCCTGGTGCTCTTCGCGAGCATCGTGCTCGGCATCATCCTCGGTGTGCTCGCGATCATCTTCGGGGTGCTCGGCCGCTCCAGGGCGGCGAGCGGCGAGGCGACCAACGGCGGTTCGGCGCTGGCCGGGGTGATCCTCGGGGTGATCGCCGTGGTGGCGAGCGTCGTCATGATCTTCGTCTACATAGCCGCCGAGGACGACGACTCGGGCGGCGATGACGACCCGGGCTATGCCAGGGTCGCGGCCCCGGCGGTGCTCCCGCCCCCGCTCGCCGATATCAGCCGCTGACGCGCCTCCATCAGCGCGAACCCCAGCAGATTGAGCCCACGCCAGCGGGCCGGGTCCGCCGCCCGCTCGTCGTCCGCCGCCAGCCCGATGCCCCACACCCGGTCCACCGGGCTGGCCTCCACCAGCACCCGCGACCCGGTGCCCAGCAGATAGTCACGCAGCTCGGGGTGGTGACCGAACTTGTGCACACTGCCCTCGACCACGAGCCCGAAGCGATGGCGCCGCCAGGTCTCCTCGTCGAAGCCGCGCACCGCGCGGCCCGCGTCCTTGGCCTGCTCGGGGTGGGAGGCGTCGAGCGCCCGGCGCTCCGCCTCCGCGTCGCCGAACAGCCGCGCCTTGCCCGCCATCATCCAGTGCTCGGCCGTCGCATAGGTGACCCCGTCCACGATGAACGGCGACGGCCACCACTGGCTGAAACACCCCGCACCCACGCTTCCGTCCGGCCTGGGCCGATGCCCCCAGAACCACACGTACTTCAGGCGCTCACCGCGCGCCGCCCGCTCGACCAGCTCCTCGACCGACCGAGGACCCCCGCCCGCCGAAACCGGGGGCTTCCCCTCCGCCGAAACCGAATCCCCCACCCCGTTCGTCTTCATGCCCAGGATTCTCGCACCCGCCACCGACAGCCCCGCCGACCTGGGCAATTGAGCTGTCCAGGCATGAGTCCTGCCCATAACATTGCCGGACGTTCACCAGGAGGGGAGACCACGATGTCCAGCAACACACCCGGCCCACAGCAGGAGCCGTACGACCCACAGGCCAATCCCTACGCCGCGCCCCCGCCGCCGCAGCAGCCCCCGGCCCAGCCGCCGCAGTACCCCGGGGCCGGCTACCCCGCCGCGCCGCCCGTCTACCCGGGGGTGGCCGGAATGCCGATGCAGCTGAGCAATGGCATGGGCACGGCCGCGCTGGTCTGCGGCATCGTCGGTCTGGTCTGCGGGATCACCTACTTCCTGTGGGTCTTCGCGGTCATCCTCGGCATCCTGGCGATCATCTTCGGCGCCATCGGCAAGGGGAAGGTCAGCCGCGGCGAGGCGAACAACGGGGGCTCGGCCACCGCCGGTCTGGTCTGCGGGATCATCGGCATGGTGCTCCCGGCGATCTACCTCGCCGCGCTGGACGCCGCCGTCGACTCCGTCTTCTAGACGGCGTCCGGACCGGGGTCCCACCGGCCTCCGGACCGGCGTCTCCGCCGGCGTCCCAACCGGCCTCCGGACCGGCTGTCCGGACCGGCTGTCCGGACCGGCTGTCCGGACCGGCTGTCCAAACCGTCGGTCCGGACCCGGATCCGGCGCGGAAACGGTGATGCCGAAGCCGCTCTGGTCACTGAATCCGTCGCGAAACCAAAAAGCAACAACGGAATCCCTTGTTGAAGCGCAGGTCCTCTGTCAGGATCGGCCATCAATTCCGGTTGGAGCTACGCCGTGCCCCTCTGGGCGGATCGGCGGAGGAGAGCGCGATGGATCAGCGGTTCGACGTGATGGCGCGATTCGCCGACGGTGCCCAGTACATCGCGGGCCGTCTGCGCGAGGGGGGCTCCGAAGGCACGCACGCGGTCGTCGACCCGGCCACCGGCGAGCAGGTGTTCAGCTACCGGCTCGCCGGTGCGGCCGATGTCGACGCCGCCGTGGCCGCCGCCGAGGCCGCCTTTCCCGAGTGGGCGGGCGCCACCCCCGGTGAGCGGTCCGACGCGATGCACCGCTTCGCCGCGGCGCTCACCGAGCGGGCGGACGACCTCGCCCACGCCGAGTCGCTGCAGTGCGGCAAGCCCATCAAGCTCAGCACCGAGTTCGATGTGCCCGGCTCCATCGACAACACCGCCTTCTTCGCGGGCGCCGCCCGACACCTGGAGGGCAAGGCCGCCGGCGAGTACAGCGGCGACCACACCTCGTACATCCGCCGCGAGCCCATTGGCGTCATCGGCTCCATCGCCCCCTGGAACTACCCCCTCCAGATGGCGGCGTGGAAGGTCCTCCCGGCCATCGCCGCGGGCAACACCATCGTGCTGAAGCCCGCCGAGCTGACGCCCCTGACCTCGCTGATGTTCGCCCAGGCGGCCACGGAGGCGGGCCTCCCGGACGGCGTCGTCAACGTGGTGAGCGGCACCGGCCGCGAGGCGGGCGAGCACCTGGTCTCCCACCCCGGCGTGGCGATGACCTCCTTCACCGGCTCCACGGCGGTCGGCAAGCGGGTCGCGGAACTCGCCACCGCCACCGTCAAGCGGATCCATCTCGAACTCGGCGGCAAGGCGCCCTTCGTCGTCTTCGACGACGCGGACCTGGAGGCCGCCGCGCACGGCGCCGTCGCGGGGGCGCTGATCAACACCGGCCAGGACTGCACCGCGGCCACCCGCGCGTATGTGCAGCGCCCGCTGTACGACGCGTTCGTCTCCGCCGTCGCCGATCTCATGGAGACCGTAAGGCTCGGCGATCCCTTCGACCCGCACACCGACCTCGGCCCGCTGATCTCCCACGCCCAGCGCGACCGCGTGGCGGGCTTCGTGGAGCGGGCCCGCGGCTACGCCACCGTCGTCACCGGCGGTGAGGCCCCGGGCGGCGACCTCGCCAAGGGCGCCTACTACCGGCCCACGCTCATCACCGGTGCCGCCCAGGACAGCGAGGTCGTCCAGTCCGAGATCTTCGGCCCGGTCCTGGTCGTCCTTCCCTTCGACAGCGACGACGAGGGCATCGCGCTCGCCAACGACACCCCTTACGGTCTCGCCGCCTCCGCCTGGAGCCGCGATGTCTACCGTACGGGCCGCGCCTCCCGTGAGATCCGGGCCGGCTGTGTCTGGATCAACGACCACATCCCGATCATCAGCGAGATGCCGCACGGCGGGATGCGGGCATCCGGCTTCGGCAAGGACATGTCGGCGTACTCCTTCGAGGAGTACACGCAGGTCAAGCATGTGATGTTCGACAACACCGCGGTGGTCCGCAAGGACTGGCACCGCACGGTCTTCGGGGACCGACAGACCTGAATGTGCGGCCACCTCCGCGTGGCCTCGGCCGGCCGCCACCGGCCGACACCCTCGAAAGGCACAGCTTATGGAAGCACGGCACGAGCCCGAGAGCCTGTCCCCACCGCAGATCGCCGCGATGCGGCGCTCCATGACCAGCGGCCGTATGGCGCTCACCCGCCGCTCCCTGCTGCGTGCGGGAGGCGCCGGGGCGATCGCCGTCGGCGGGCTCGGGGCGCTCGGTGGCTGCGGTATCCCGCCCGCGGGGCGCACCGAGGCGGACAACGCCTCCGACGACCACTCGGCCGAGGAGAAACGGCTGGCCTTCTCCAACTGGACCGAGTACATGGACGTCGGCAAGGGCGGCCGCCATCCGACCCTGGACGCGTTCCAGCGCCGCACCGGCATCAAGGTCAAGTACACCGAGGACATCAACGACAACGTCGAGTTCTTCGGCAAGATCAAGCCGCAGCTCGCCGCGGGTCAGGACACCGGCCGCGACCTCATCTGCGTCACCGACTGGCTCGCCGCCCGCATGATCCGGCTCGGCTGGATGCAGCCGCTGGACCCCGCCCAACTGCCCCATGCCTACACCAATCTGGCGAAACCTTTTCGCACTCCGGACTGGGACCCGGGCCGCGCCCACTCCTACCCGTGGACCGGCATCCCCGCCGTCATCGCGTACAACAAGAAGGCCACCGGCGGCCGTAAGGTCACCTCGGTCTCCCAGTTGCTGGACGACCCCAAGCTCAAGGGCCGGGTGGGGCTGCTGACCGAGATGCGCGACACCGTCGGGCTGACCCTCCTGGACATGGGCAAGAACCCCGAGACGGTCACCGCCGACGACTACGACGCCGCGATCGCCCGCCTCCAGAAGGCGTCCGACCGGGGCCAGGTCCGCCGCTTCACCGGTAACGACTACACCGGCGACCTCACCAAGGGTGACATCGCCGCCTGCATGGCCTGGGCCGGGGACCTGATCCAGCTCCAGTCGGACAACCCCGAGGTCGAGTTCGCCATCCCCGACGCCGGCTATATGACGGCCACGGACAACCTCCTGGTCCCCAACAAGGCGCGCCACAAGAGGAACGCCGAACGGCTCATCGACTACTTCTACGAGCCCAAGGTCGCCGCGAAGATCGCCGCCTACATCAACTACGTCTGCCCGGTCGACGGGGTGCGCGAGGAGCTCGCGAAGATCGACAAGGCGCTGGCGGACAATCCGCTGATCCTCCCGGACGAGGAGATGGCCGCCAAGTCCCACTCCTTCCGCTCGCTCTCCAGCAGGGAAGAGGCGGCATTCGAGGACAAGTTCGCCAAGCTCACCGGCGCCTGACAAGCGAGGAAGCGCACCGCCATGACCCAGCCCACCTCCGGCGGCGACGTCCGGCTCGACCGGATCAGCAAGACCTACGGGTCCTTCACCGCCGTCCACCCGCTCGATCTGCACATACCCGCCGGCTCCTTCTTCGCCCTGCTCGGCGCATCCGGCTGCGGCAAGACCACCACCCTGCGCATGATCGCGGGCCTGGAGGACCCCACCACCGGGACCGTCCAGCTGGCCGGTGAGGACATCACCGCCCTCCCGCCCCACAAGCGGCCCGTCAACACCGTCTTCCAGAGCTACGCCCTCTTCCCGCACCTCGACATCTTCGAGAACGTCGCCTTCGGGCTGCGCCGGCGCGGCGTCAAATCGGTGAAGAAGCAGGTCCAGGAGATGCTGGAGCTGGTCCAGCTCGGTGACTTCGCCCGCCGCAAACCGCAGCACCTCTCCGGCGGCCAGCAGCAGCGCGTCGCCGTCGCCCGCGCCCTGATCAACCACCCCCGGGTGCTGCTGCTCGACGAGCCGCTGGGCGCGCTCGACCTCAAGCTGCGCCGTCAGATGCAGCTGGAGCTCAAGCGCATCCAGACGGAGGTCGGCATCACCTTCATCCATGTCACCCACGACCAGGAGGAGGCCATGACCATGGCCGACACGGTCGCGGTGATGAACGGCGGCCGGGTCGAGCAGCGCGGCGCCCCCGCCGAGCTCTACGAGAACCCCGGCACCACCTTCGTCGCCAACTTCCTCGGCACCTCCAACCTCATCGAGGCCGAGATCACCGACAAGAGCGGCGGCGACCTCGTCCTCACCGCCGCCGGCGGCAAGCTCGCCCTGCCCGCCGACCGATGTAGCGCCCCCGTCCGCACGGGTGGGAAGCTGCTGGTGGGGGTACGTCCCGAGAAGATCACCCTGGCCCATGCCGAGGACGCCGGGACCGTCCCCGAGGGGCGCAACCGGATCACCGGGCGGATCGTCGACTCCAGCTTCATCGGCGTCTCCACGCAGTACCTCATCACCACCCCGGACTGCCCCGAGATCACCGTCTACGAGCAGAACATCGAGCGCGACGCCCGGCTGGTCCCCGGCGCCGAGGTCGTTCTGCACTGGAACCCCGCCCACACCTTCGGCCTCGACGCGACCCAGGACATCGACGCCGGTACGGAGCTGGACGAGGAGGCCCCATGAGCGTGTCCCGGCGCGCTGCGCGGGCTGGACTGAGGAGCCGCGCAGCGACGAAGGAGCGAGCAGTGACGAGGGAAGCCCGCGCGTCGGAGCGCGCCGGGACTGAGCGGGTAGGGGGGTTGGCTACGGCCACCTCTGAAGCCCCGGCGGACGCCGCGCCCGAACCGAAGCCGCCCCTGGTCAAGCCCGCCGTCCGCAAGCGGCTGGTGCCCTACTGGCTGCTGCTCCCCGGCATCCTCTGGCTGCTGATCTTCTTCGCCGCGCCGCTGATCTACCAGGCGTCGACCTCCGTCCAGACCGGCTCCCTCGAAGAGGGCTTCAAGGTCACCTGGCACGTCCAGACCTACTGGGACGCGCTCATCGAGTACTACCCGCACTTCCTGCGCTCGGTGCTCTACGCCGCCACCGCCACCGTGCTGTGCCTGCTGCTCGGCTATCCGCTGGCCTACCTCATCGCCTTCCGGGCGGGCCGCTGGCGCAATCTGGTGATGATCCTGGTCATCGCGCCGTTCTTCACCAGCTTCCTGATCCGCACCCTCGCCTGGAAGACGATTCTGGCCGACAGCGGCCCGGTGGTGGGCGCGCTCAACTCGCTGCACATCCTGGACGTCACCAGCTATCTGGGGATCACCGAGGGGCAGCGGGTGCTGGCCACCCCGCTCGCGGTGGTCTGCGGGCTGACGTACAACTTCCTGCCGTTCATGATCCTTCCGCTCTACACCTCCCTGGAGCGGATCGACCCCCGGCTGCACGAGGCTGCCGGGGACCTCTACGCCCGCCCCATCACCACCTTCCGGAAGGTGACCTTCCCGCTGTCCATGCCGGGCGTCGTCGCGGGCACGCTGCTCACGTTCATCCCCGCCGCGGGCGACTACATCAACGCCGAACTGCTGGGCTCCACCGACCAGAAGATGATCGGCAACGTCATCCAGTCGCAGTTCCTGCGGGTGCTGGACTATCCGACGGCGGCGGCGCTGTCCTTCATCCTCATGGCGGCCATCCTCACGATGGTCACCGTCTACATCCGCAAGTCCGGGACGGAGGACCTGGTGTGACGGCCCTGACGCGCTGGATACGGCGGAACCTGGTGGTCATCGCGGGGCTCGGCACCCTCGCGTATCTGATCCTGCCCAACGTCGTCGTCCTGGTCTTCTCCTTCAACAAGCCCAACGGCCGCTTCAACTACGAATGGCAGCGGTTCTCCACCGACGCCTGGACCGATCCCTGCGGCGTGGCCGACCTGTGCGGCTCGCTCTCGCTCAGCCTGAAGATCGCGGTATGGGCGACGATCGGCGCGACCGTCCTCGGCACGATGATCTCCTTCGCCCTGGCCCGCTACCGCTTCCGGGCCCGCCCCGCGGTCAACAGCCTGATCTTCCTGCCGATGGCGATGCCCGAGGTCGTCATGGCCGCCTCGCTGGCCACCCTCTTCCTCAACATGGGCGTGGACTTCGGCTTCTGGACGATCCTCATCGCCCACATCATGTTCTGCCTGAGCTTCGTGGTGACGGCCGTCAAGGCGCGGGTGATGTCCATGGACCCCCGGCTGGAGCAGGCCGCCCAGGACCTCTACGCCTCCCCGGCGCAGACCTTCCTGCGCGTCACCCTGCCGATCGCCGCGCCCGGTATCGCCGCGGGCGCGCTGCTGTCCTTCGCGCTCTCCTTCGACGACTTCATCATCACCAACTTCAACGCCGGCTCGACCGTGACCTTCCCCATGTTCGTCTGGGGATCCGCACAGCGCGGCACGCCCGTGCAGATCAATGTGATCGGAACGGCGATGTTCGCGGTCGCGGTGTTGTGCGTTCTCGTCGGCCAACTGGCCGGCGCCCGCCGCAAGAGGAGCTGAGAACCATGGCCACGGACGCCATGACCCGCTCGTCCGGGGGCGACGACGCCCCCGCCCCGTCCGCTTGGAAGGCCCTGGCCGGCGCCGCGTACCGGCCGTACTGGCTGGACGACCCCGGCAGGCCCCGCCCCCGCCCCGCTCTCGTCGGGGAGGAGCGGTGCGATCTGCTCGTCGTCGGCGGCGGCTACAGCGGACTGTGGACCGCCCTGATCGCCAAGGAGCGCGACCCCGACCGCGAGGTGGTCCTGGTCGAGGGCCAGGAGATCGGCTGGGCCGCCTCGGGGCGCAACGGCGGCTTCTGCGCCGCCTCCCTCACCCACGGCCTCGGCAACGGCGCCGCCCGCTGGCCCGATGAGCTGGCCGAACTCGAGCGGCTCGGCCACCGCAACCTCGACGCCATCGAGTCCGCCGTCGAGCGCTACGGCATCGACTGCGACTTCGAGCGCACCGGCGAGATCGATGTGGCCACCGAGCCGTACCAGGTGGCGGAGTTGCGCGAGGCCGCCGAGCTGGCGGCCGAACTCGGCGTCGGCGAGCAGGAGTTCCTCGACCGGGACGCGGTGCGCGCCGAGGTCGACTCGCCCACCTTCCTGGCCGGGCTGTGGGACCGCCGCGGCGTGGCCATGCTGCACCCCGCGAAGCTCGCCTGGGGCCTGGCGCGGGCCTGCGCCGAGCTGGGCGTACGGATCTACGAACACACCCCGGCCGAGCGGATGGCGAGCGCCGGGGCGGGGATGGCCGTCCGCACGCCCTACGGCCGGGTGCGCGCCCGTCAGGTGGCGCTCGCCACCAACGCCTTCCCCGCGCTGGTGCGCCGCATCCGCCCGTACATCGCCCCGGTCTACGACCACGCGCTGATGACCGAGCCGCTCACCGGCGAGCAGCTCGACGCGATCGGCTGGCGGGGCAGGCAGGGACTCAGCGACACCGCCAACCACTTCCACTACTTCCGGCTCACCGCCGACCGGCGCATCCTGTGGGGCGGCTACGACATCATCTACCGCTACGGGGGGCGGGTGCGCGCCGAATACGACCACCACCCCGCCACGTACCGCACCCTCGCCCAGCACTTCTTCCGCTGCTTCCCGCAGCTGGAGGGCGTGCGTTTCAGCCACGCGTGGGGCGGCGCCATCGACACCTGCTCGCGCTTCTCCGCCTTCTTCGGCAGCGCGCACGGGGGGAGGGTGGCGTACGCCCTCGGCTATACGGGCCTGGGCGTCGGGGCGACCCGGTTCGGCGCCGAGGTGATGCTCGACCTGCTCGCCGGTGAGCGCACCGAGCGCACCCGCCTGGAGATGGTCCGCAGCAAGCCCCTGCCCTTCCCGCCGGAGCCGGTGCGGTGGGCGGGCATCGGCATCACGCGGTGGGCCATGACCCGGGCCGACGCGAACGGCGGGCGCCGCAATCTGTGGCTGAAGGCGATGGACAAGGTGGGGCTGGGGATCGACAGCTGAGGACGGGGTCTCGTTGGGTCACCCCCGAGGCGTTCCGCGCGGCTTGGAGTGACCGCGGCTTGTGGGGGCCGAGCGTTGCTTTCCCCTAGCCGCCGGGGCTGGGCCGGCCGCGGTGGCGGGGCTGGCCGCTGTGGCTGGGCTGGCCGCCGGGGCTGGGCTGGCCGCGGTGGCTCAAGCGGCTGACCCTGAGCACCGCCCACAGCAGGAGGCCGGACAGACACCAGCTCGCGACGGTGTCCAGCGGCCAGTGGTAACCGCGCCGGACCAGCCCGGTGGCCACGGCGAGGTTCAGCACGGCGACGGCCACCAGAAGGGGCCGCCGCAGCCGCGGGCGCAGAAGCGGGTGGAGGAGCAGCGCCGCCGCGCCGTAGGCGACGGCGGCCGTCGCGGCATGGCCGGAGGGAAAGAATCCGGTCTCATCCGCCAGCGGCCCGGGCGGGCCGGGGCGGTCGATCAGCGCCTTGTACGGAACCACCAGCGCCGGAACCGCCGCCATCGCCACCGCCGTGGCCAGCGGCGGCAGCCACCAGCGCGGCTCTCCCGCGCGCCGGGCGCACCACGCCGCCCAGCCGAGGGCGACGGCGAGGACGGGGACCGCCACCGCCGTATTGCCGAGGTCGGCGAGGAACTCGGCGACGGGGGAGGGGAGCGCCGAGCCGGCGATCGCGCGGCCGAACCGTTCGTCGTAGGTGCGCAGGGGGCCGTGGGCGGCGATCTGCCAGGTGCACAGCGCGAGCAACGCGGTCAACGCGAGGGGCGTGAGGAGCGCGGGAAAGGGCGCCCGTGGCGCGGAAGGGGAGTGAACAGTCGGCGGCCCCGGAACAGGGGGGGTGGTTCCGGGGCCGCCGTGGCGATCGGTGTACCGCGCGCCCCGGGGGGTTTGGGGCGGGCGGCCGTCCGATCGGTGAGGAGATCCGGAGCCGGAGGCTCCAGTGGTGTGCGCGAGGGCACAGCCGGGTCGGGGCTGGGGAAGCACCGGCTCGGCATCGCCCGCAGTCCCCTGCGAGCGGGGTGTTTCTCTCATCTGCAATGACCGTACGGCAGCGAAGCCCCGCCCGACAGACCGATCACCCACCTGTCATCGGCCCCGCACATCTTCTTCACGCCACTCATCGATCACTCACAGTCACAGCTCGGCGAAGGCGCTCTCGAGGATGCCGAGACCCTCGTTCAGAAGGTCCTCGCCGATCACCAGCGGCGGCAGGAAACGCAGCACATTGCCGTAGGTCCCGCAGGTCAGCACCAGCAGCCCGGCCGAGTGGCACGCCTTGGCGACGGCGGCCGTGGCTTCGGGGTTGGGGTCCTTGGTGCCGGACTTCACGAGCTCGATGGCGATCATGGCGCCGCGGCCGCGGAGGTCGCCGATGATGTCGTACTTCTCCCGCATCGCGGCGAGGCGGCCCTTCATGACCTCCTCGATGCGCTTGGCCCTGGCGTTGAGGTCCAGCTCGCGCATCGTCTCGATCGCGCCGAGCGCGGCCGCGCACGCCACCGGGTTTCCGCCGTAGGTGCCGCCGAGGCCGCCGGAGTGCGCCGCGTCCATGATCTCCGCGCGGCCGGTGACGGCGGCCAGCGGCAGACCGCCCGCGATGCCCTTGGCGGTGGTGATCAGGTCCGGGACGATGTCCTCGTCCTCACAGGCGAACCACTGGCCGGTGCGGCAGAAGCCGGACTGGATCTCGTCCGCGACGAAGACGATGCCGTTGGACTTGGCGAACTCCGCGATCCTGGGCAGGAAGCCCTTGGCGGGCTCGATGAAGCCGCCCTCGCCGAGGACCGGCTCGATGATGATCGCGGCCACGTTCTCGGCCCCGATCTGCTTGCTGATCATGTCGATGGCCTGGGCCGCGGCCTCCTCGGCGCAGTTCTCCGGGCCGGTCAGCCAGCGGTAGGGGTAGGCGAGCGGAACGCGGTAGACCTCGGGCGCGAAGGGGCCGAAGCCGTGCTTGTACGGCATGTTCTTG
Organism: Streptomyces yongxingensis; assembly: GCF_055597465.1. Classification (NCBI taxonomy): domain Bacteria; kingdom Bacillati; phylum Actinomycetota; class Actinomycetes; order Kitasatosporales; family Streptomycetaceae; genus Streptomyces; species Streptomyces yongxingensis. The sequence continues at coordinate 3,718,993 of NZ_CM145717.1, read as the reverse complement.
GCGGTGAGCGCCATGGTGAGGTTGGTCCGGCCGTGGTAGCCGTGGTCGAAGACGACGACCGCCTGGCGCTTGGTGTACGAACGGGCGATCTTCACCGCGTTCTCCACCGCCTCGGCGCCCGAGTTGAACAGCGCCGACTTCTTGGCGTGGTCGCCGGGCGTGAGCCGGGCCAGCTCCTCGCAGACCTCCACATAGCCCTCGTACGGCGTGACCATGAAACAGGTGTGCGTGAAGTCCGCCAGCTGCGCGGACGCCCGGCGCACGACGGCCTCCGCGGAGGAGCCGACGGAGGTCACGGCGATACCGGAACCGAAGTCGATCAGCGAGTTGCCGTCCACGTCCTCGATCACCCCGCCGCCCGCGCGCACGGTGAAGACCGGCAGCACACTCCCCACCCCGCCGGCGACCGCCGCGTTCTTACGGGCGAGCAGCTCCTGCGACTTCGGGCCGGGAATGGCGGTGACGACGCGACGCTCCTGGGGGAGGGCCGGGCCTCCGGACAGTTCGGTCATGACGGGCTCCAGGGGGAAGAACAGGGGTTTTAGTCGCAGGCTATGGGCGTGGCGAGGGATGAGGCATGTTCCGTTCGGGAGTACTGCGCGTGTTTCCTTGTCCGCGACGGCCATAGCCCGACGGCGGCCTTACGGATCCCGTGAGTGAGACGGGCCCGCCCGGGTCGCTGAACTCCCCGCGCGGGAACACTAGATTGAGCGATGGCGCGAAAGCCGAGGAACAGCCGGTCAGGGGGCAAGGGGCAGCACATGGACACCGAGGGCACGTTCGATTCACGCAGCACACGCCACAACCCGCCCCCACCTCCACCCCCACAATCCCCGCCTTCCTTTCCCGCCGCCCCGCCGCCGATGCCGCCGACCGCGCCCCCGGCGGCCCCCGGTGCGCCTCCGGTCCCCGCGCCCGCGGCCCGCCCGTCCTTCGTCGCCTGGCTGCGGGCTCCGCGGTCCGAGGCGGCGCCGGGGGTGTGGACGTACGAGCACAAGCCGAAGGCGCCGGAGGAGCCGGATCGGATTCCCTCTCGTGGGCTGATCAGCGGGGCGTTGATCGCGATCCTGTGCACCTGGCTGTTGTGGTCGCTGATCACGAAGGGATACCTGGGCCCGTACTGGTTGTGGCCGCTCCGGCTGCTCAATGCGGAGGACTGGTTCAACCGCGACGGCAACAAGGACATGCTCAAGTGGATCGCCAATGGCTATGAAACCCTGTGGTTCCTGATCATCGCTGCCATCTTCAGCCGCGTCGGTCACTGGCCCGAGGTCTGGCGCCGTTACGTCGCGCCCCTCTTCCGGCGGGCCTGGGATGAGCCCGCTCCCGAGGCGGCAGCCGCGGGGCGGCCGGAGGGGGATCCGGTGGAGTGGCCGCACTTGCGGGCCGCGGGGGCGCACAGTGCGGCTGATCGGTTGGCGGCGGACGCGCGGGCGGGGGCGATGAATGACGTCGACCACGCCCGGATCGAGCGCGCCTGGCAGTCCGTGCGGGCGGGGAGGAACTCGCTCGCCTCGTTCACCGACACCGTGCTGCGCCACGGCGCCGCCTCGTACGGGCACCCGTCCGGGGCGCGGGACCTGCCCGTCCGGACGGCGCGGCATGACCTCCTCGCCCATCAGGTCCGCCTCGGCACCGCCGCCGAGGATTCCCGCAATCCTTACCAGCACCGCGGGGTCGGGCTCGCCCTCGACCCCGAGGTGCTCGGCACCTCGCTGCTGGCGGTCGGGCCGCCCGGTTCGGGGAAGACGGGGCGGGTGGTGCGGCCCGTCGTGGAGTCGCTGTGTCTGCAGGCGCTCGCCGGGCAGGTCGCCGTCGTGGCGGTCGGGGCGGCGGGGGCCGGGCTCGGGGCGGACGAGGCGTTCGACGTCGTCGTGAAGATCGGCCGGCCCGACTCCGGCTACGACCTCGACCTCTACGGCGGCACCACCGACCCCGACGAGGCCGCGGGCATCCTCGCCGAGGCCCTGATCGGCGACATGGCGGCCTCGCTCCCGGGCGGGGACAGCCGGCGCGCCGCCACCGCGCTGGCCCAGCTGCTCGGCCCCTACCGCGCCGCCCACGGCCGCTTCCCGTCCGTCCCGGACCTCCGGGAGCTGCTGGACGGTTCCAAGACGGCCGTCAGCGCGCTGCGCGAGGCGCTGGACGAGGCGGGGGAGCGGGCGCAGGCCCGTGAGCTGGAGGCGCGGGTCCGGCAGTCGGGTGCGCCCGGGGACGTGGGCGCGCTGCTCGCGGACCGGATCGCGCTGCTGGACCGGCCCGCGTTCGCCGATTTCTTCGACACCACGGGCGACCGTCGCCCGTTCTCCCTCCGTGCCCTCGAGCACCCCCTCCGGGTCCGTATCGACCTGCCCGAGCGCGGCCACGCGGAGGCGTCGCGGATGCTCGCGCGGCTGGTCCTGGCGCAGTTCACCGAGTGCGCCGTGGGCCGCGCCGACCGTTCGCTCTTCGCCTGCCTGGTCCTCGACGACGCCTCGCACACCATCACCCCCGAGGCGCTGCGCGGTATCCAGCGGCTCCGCTCCGCCCACGCGGGCGCCGTGCTCACCCTCCGCACCCTCGACGACGTCCCCGAGTCGCTGCGCAGCGCACTGCTCGGCGCGGTCGGCTGCCGGATGGCCTGTGCCGGGGTGACGACCTGGGACGGGGCGCGGTTCGCCGAGGTGTGGGGGACGGAGTGGGTCGAGACCCGGGACGTCACCGACCGGCAGATCATCGCCGATGAACCGCTCACCAAGGTGCTGCACTTCATCCGTAAGGTCGCCACCGGCAAGGCGGTGACCACGCAGTCGGTGACCGTACGGACGGTGGAGCGCGAGCGCTGGTCCGCCTCGGAGCTGGCCCACGCGGTTCCCCCCGGGCACGCGGTGCTGTCGGTGACCTCCGTAAGGGGCGAGGGCGGGCCGCCGGTGCTGGTGGATCTGCGCGGGTGATCGGCCGCCGTTCCGGTCAGTCCTCATTGCCGTCATCGGTTCATCTGCCCCGGTTGCCCCGGTTGCCCCGGTTGCCCCGGTCACCACGGTCGTCCCGGTCGCCCCTTCAGGGTGACCGGGGCGACCGGAACCGCAGCGTCACGGCCAGACCCGTGGCGAAATCATGCCGTCAATTCCGCGTTTTCCTCCATTGAGGCAGAATCGGCAGTAGCCGTTCATACGGGGCGGTGAAGTCGTCGCAAGTCGTCGCATTCGCTTCGAAGGTGCCATGCCTCCCACGCTCGCTTCACTCGTCCGCCACCCCGGTCTCAAGCTGTCCGTGCTCGCGGGCGAGGACCGGCTGGAGACGCCCGTGCGCTGGGCACACGTCAGCGAGCTGGCCGACCCCGTGCCCTATATGGAGGGCGGCGAGCTGCTCCTGATCACCGCGATGCAGATCGAGGCCGATGACCCGGAGGAGATGAGCCGCTATGTGCGGCGGCTGGTCGGCGCGGGCGTGGTCGGGCTCGGCTTCGCGCTCGGCGTCAACTACGCCGAGGTGCCGCCCGCGCTCGCCACGGCGGCCAAGGAGGAGGGGCTGCCGTTGCTCGGCGTGCCCCGCCGCACCCCCTTCATCGCGATCAGCAAGGCCGTCTCCGCGGCGATAGCCGCCGACCAGTACCGGGCCGTGACCGCCGGGTTCGAGGCACAGCGCGAGCTGACCCGCGCCGCCATCGGCGCCGAGGGGCCCACCGCGCTGCTCGCCCGGCTCGCCGCCCACGTCGACGGCTGGGCCGCGCTCTACGACGCCTCCGGCGCCGTGGTCGCCGCCGCCCCCGACTGGGCCGCCCGCCGCGCCGCCCGGCTCACCGCCGACGTCGAGCGGCTGCGCTCCCGCCCGGGCCCCGCCAGCATCGTGGTCGGCGGGGGCTGCGGGGCGGCCGGGGCCACGGGCGCGGAACCGGCCGAGGACACGGCCGTCGCCGACCGGGTCGAGCTCCAGTCGCTGGGCACCGGGCGCCGTACGCGTGGTGTGCTCGCGGTCGGCACGGGCGCGCCGCTGGGCACCGCCGAGCGCTACGCCGTGCACTCCGCGGTCGCGCTGCTGACCCTGACCACCGAGCGCTCCCGCGCCCTCCAGGAGGCCGAGCAGCGGCTCGGCGCCGCCGTGCTGCGGATGCTGCTCGCGGGCGAGCCGGACCATGCGCGGGCGGTCGCCGGGCGGCTGTACGGCGGGCTGCTCGACGCGCCGTTCCGGATGCTGGTCGCCGAGGTGCCGCCCGGTGGCACGGCCCAGCAGGCCCACGCGGCGCCCTCCGCCGTGGACGAGGCCCCCGCGGAGCCCTCCGCGGAAGCCACGAGCACGGGCACGGCCACGGGTGAAGCCGAGGCGGCCGACCCCCTCGGCACGCTCATCGACACCATGGAGGCGGCCGCGGCCCGTACCGGCGAGTCGGTGCTGGTCGTGCCCGACGGCGAGCGGCTCATCGTGCTGGCCCCCGACGGCGGGGCGGCGGTCGCGGCATGCGCCGAGCACGCCCGGGCCGTCGAGGCTCGCCGGGGTACGAAGGCCCGCCCCCGCGACCGCGCCGCGGTCGCCGCGCCCCGCGGCGACGAGCTCGTCATCGGGTTGTCCGCCCCCGCGGGCCCCATCGCCGCCGCGGCCGCCTACCGCCAGGCCGAGCAGGCGCTGTCGGTGGCGCGCCGCCGCGGCCGGATGCTGGTCGAGCACGAGCAGGTCGCGGCGGGTTCCGTACTGCCCCTGCTCGCCGACGACGCCGTCAGGGCGTTCGCCGACGGCATGCTGCGCGCCCTGCACGAGCACGACGCCACCGGCCGGGGCGACCTGGTCGCCTCGCTGCGCGCCTGGCTCTCCCGGCACGGCCAGTGGGACGCGGCCGCCGCCGACCTCGGCGTCCACCGGCACACCCTGCGCTACCGGATGCGCCGCGTCGAGGAGATCCTGGGCCGCTCCCTGGACGACCCGGACGTCCGCATGGAGCTCTGGCTGGCCCTCAAGGCAACGGCCCCGGGTACCTCGGCCTGAAGCACGCGTTCGGCCGACGCGATCGTCCCGTCGCGCCGCCGCCCCCGATCGCCTGGTCCCGGCCGCCGCCCCTTCCCGGCCACTGCCTCGGTCACCGCCCCCAACCCCTCCTCCCGATCCCTCCCCCATCCGGCACGCCAATGCGGAGCGCCCGCGTCCCCGACTGCTACGCCTCGGACAAACGCCGAGCAGGCGGGGCGCGCCTACGGTGGGAGGAGAGACACCACTTCAGAAGGGTCGGGATCCGCTGTGCCAGACACAAACGAAGCTGTCACCCATGCGTTCTGGCTCGCCGGCCGTAAGGCGACGGGCGAGAGCACGCTCGAGGTCACCTCGCCCTGGGACGGCCGCCGCGTCGGCGTGGTGAGCGTTCCCACCGATGCGCAGATCGAGGAGGCCGTCGCCGCCGCCGACGCGGTGCGTGAGGAGTTCGCCGCGACCCCCGCGCACGTCCGGGCCGCCGCGCTGGACCATGTGTCGCGCCGTCTCGCCGAGCGCGGCGAGGAGATCGCCCGGCTGATCTCGGACGAGAACGGCAAGCCGATCAAGTGGGCGCGCGGCGAGGTGGGCCGCGCCGTGTCCGTCTTCCGGTTCGCGGCCGAGGAGGCCCGCCGCTTCAACAGCGGGGACGCCCAGCGGCTGGACACCGACGCCGGTGGCACCGGGCGGCTCGCGCTGACCCGCCGCTTCCCGCGCGGCACCGTCCTCGGCATCGCGCCGTTCAACTTCCCGCTGAACCTCAGCGCCCACAAGGTCGCCCCGGCGCTCGCCGTCGGCACGCCGATCATCCTTAAGCCGGCGCCCGCGACCCCGCTGTCCGCGCTGATCCTCGGCGAGCTGCTGGCCGAGACCGAGCTCCCGGCGGGCTCCTGGAGCGTCCTTACGGTGCCCAACGACCGGATGCCCGCACTGGTCCAGGACGAGCGGCTGCCGGTCATCTCCTTCACCGGTTCGGAGAAGGTCGGCTACGCGATCAAGGAGTCGGTGCCGCTCAAGCACTGCACCCTGGAGCTCGGCGGCAACGGCGCCGCGGTCGTCCTGTCGGACTACGCCGCCGACGCCGACCTCGACTGGGCGGCCACCCGCATCGGCACCTTCTCCAACTACCAGGGCGGACAGTCCTGCATCTCCGTGCAGCGGGTGATCGCGGACGCGTCCGTCTACGAGGAGCTCGTACCGAAGATCGTCGCGGCCGTCGAGGCGCAGGCCACCGGCGACCCGACCGAGGACTCCACCGACGTCGGCCCGCTGATCAGCGAGGACGCCGCCAAGCGCGTCGAGTCCTGGGTCGACGAGGCCGTCCGGGCCGGTGCCAAGCTGCTCACCGGCGGCAAGCGCGAGGGCTCGAGCTACGCCCCGACCGTGCTCGCGGACGTCCCCGCCGATGTCACCCTCTCCTGCGAGGAGGTCTTCGGACCGGTGCTCACCCTGCACAGGGTGGCGGACGAGGACGAGGCGTTCGCGGCCGTCAACGACTCCAAGTACGGCCTTCAGGCGGGCGTCTTCACCCGCGAGGTGCGGACCGCCTTCCGCGCCCACCGCGCGCTGGAGGTCGGCGGCGTGATCATCGGCGATGTGCCTTCGTACCGCGCCGACCAGATGCCGTACGGCGGCGCCAAGAGGTCCGGCGTCGGCCGCGAGGGCGTGCGGTACGCGATGGAGGACTACACCTACGAGCGGGTCATGGTCCTCACCGGCCTCGACCTCTGACCCACCCCCTCACGGGGAAAGCAGGGGGGTTGACCCGTCCCGGCAGCTCCGGACCCTCAACCGGAGAAGCCGAGACGGGCCAGTCTCAGGCCGCCGCCGCGCAGCGTGATGTGCAGGTCCTGGACGCCGGTCGGCGGCGTGGGCAGGGCGGTGCGGACCGTGGTGTAGGCGTAGCGGTCGCCGGTGGGCGGGACGACGGCGGTGGCCAGCGTGGTGCCATCGGCAAGGTGTACCTCGACCGTCGCGTCATCCTCCGCCTCAGCGGAGTCCTGCGCGGCCTCGACCGTCATCGACACGGCCCCCGCGCCGAAGTCGCAGGCGCGGAAGAGCAGTCGGCCGACCGCGTCGTCACGGCAGGCCACCGCGTCCCCGCGGTCCTTGGCGCGGTCCACCAGCACGGTCCCGTCCGCCGCGTCGTAGTCCGCGGCCTCCAGACCGCGCCGCAGCACCGGGCGCGGCGCGGGCGGCGGGCCCTCGACGGTCACGGTGGCGGTGGCGCGCGGGTCCGCGCTGGACGCGCCCGCGTGGATCTCGTACGTCCCCGGGTCGACGGTCCAGCGGCCGTGCGCCACGTCCCAGAAGCCCAGCGCGTCCTCGACCGGCACGGTGAAGAAGAGCCGCACCCTCTCGCCCCGGCGCAGCCACACCCTGCGGTGGGCGATGAGCCGGCGGTGCGGCAGCGGGACCCGCGACCCCGGCGCGCCGGCGTAGATCTGCACCACCTCGTCGCCGTCGCACGGACCGGAGTTGGTGACCTCGCACTCCACGGTCAGGCCCGCCTCCCGCCGCACCGACAGCTCGCCGTAGGTGAAGGCGGTGTACGACAGGCCGTGCCCGAAGGGGAAGAGCGGGGCGCCGTCGAAGTACAGATAGGTGGCGCGCGAGGCGATGATGTCGTAGTCGAGCGGATCGGGCAGATCGTGGTCGGACGCGTACCAGGTCTGCGGCAGCCGCCCCGCCGGTGAGACGTCCCCGAACAGCACCCGGGCCAGCGCCGTGCCCGCCGCCTGGCCGCCGTGCGCCGTCCACAGCAGCGCGGGCAGCGCATCGGCCGCCTCCGTGACCGCGTACGGATAGCTCGAGGTCAGCACCAGCGCGGTCCGCGGATTGGCGGCGTGGGCCGCGCGCCACAGCCGCTGCTGCTGGGCGGGCAGGGCGAGGGTGGTGCGGTCCTCGGTCTCCCGGCCGCCGATATGCGGGTCGTTGCCCGCCACGACCACCACGGCGTCCGCCCGCGCGGCGGCGCGGGTCACCGCGTCCTCGCCGCGCTCGACGACCTCCAGCCGGAAGACGGTCCCGGTCCCCTGCTCACCGCCGTCACGTTCGGCAACCTTCAGCCCGCCCGCGGCGACACAGACGTAGCCACCCGTCCCCTGGTGTCTGAGGAGGTGTCCGTCGGGGTGCGCTTCGAGCGTGAACGTCTCCTGGACCACCCAGCCCCCGGGCTGCTCGGCCGCGGCGCGGACGAAGCCGTCCTCGGCCACGGTCAGACAGCGGCCGGAGGGCGCGCGCAGGGTGAGCACGCCGCCGCCCCAGTCGGCCAGGGACAGATCGGTGGGCGTGTCGCCGACGGTCAGCGGCGGCAGGTCGGTACGGCCCGCCGTATGCGCCGGGTTGAGCGAGCCCGCCGCCTCCGCCGGCCCCTCGTCCTCCGCCGCCGCGTCCGGCACCCGCACCCAACCGGCCGCCGTGCGCAGCCGTACGGTGTCCAGGCCGTCCGCGAACACCACCCGGTCCGCGCCGAGCCGCTCGGCCAGCGCCTCGCGCGGCGAACTGCGGCGGATCAGGCTGCCGCTGTACCAGTCCAGCTTGCACTCGTCGGCGAGCGGACCGACGACGGCGAGGGTGCGGACGGCGCTCTCGGAGAGCGGCAGCAGACCGTCGTTGGTGAGGAGAACGACGGCCTGTTCGGCGGCCTCCAGGGCGAGCGCCCGATGGGCGGGGGTGTCGAAGGCGCCGTCAGGTTCTCCTGCCGAACCGTCAGGCCCCTCTTCCGGTCCATCGCGCTCGTCGAAGTCGAACTCGCCCAGCGCACACCGCATCCCCAGCAGCCGCCGCACCGCCGTGTCCACCGTGGAGGTGTCGATCAGCCCGCGCTCCAGGGCGCCCCGCACCCGCGCGATCGTCTTCGACGCGTCCTGGTCGTGGTCGGTGAAGCTGTCCACCCCCGCCCGCAGGGCCGCGGCGATGGCCTCCTCATGGGTGTCGAAGTAGTGCTCGGAGTCGACCAGATTGGATGGCGCGCCCGCGTCGGAGCAGACCACCAGCTCCTGGTCGGTCCAGGTGCGCAGGTGCTCGCGCAGATACGGGGAGACGTGGTTGGGCCGCCCGTTGACCAGGTTGTACGCGGGCATCACCCCGGCCACCGCGCCCGCCCGCACCGCCCCGCGGAAGGCCGCCAGATCGTATTCGTGCAGTACGCGCGGCCGCACCGAGGAGGACGTGGTGTCCCGGTCGGTCTCGTTGTTGTGCGCGAGCCAGTGCTTCAGGACGGGCGCGGTGCGCCAGCGCTCCGGATGGTCGCCGCGCAGCCCACGGGTGTAGGCCGTGGCCAGGGCCGAGGTGAGGTACGGATCCTCGGCGTACCCCTCCTCGTTGCGGCCCCAGCGCGGATCGCGCAGCAGGTTCACCGTCGGCGACCACACATTGAGGCCCACCCGCGGATCGCGTGCGCGCATGGCCCGCGCCTCGCGGCCGACCGCCTCGCCGACGCGCCGCAGCAGCTCCGGGTTCCAGGTCGCGCCGAGCCCGACGGCCTGGGGGAAGACGGTCGCCGGGCCCATCCAGGCGACACCGTGCAGCGCCTCCTGCCCGGTGCGGAAGGGCGCGAGGCCGAGCCGCTCCACTGCGGGCGCGTACTGGTGGAGCATCGCGATCCGCTCATCCGGTGTGAGCCGGGCCAGCAGATCCTCGACGCGCGTGCGCACCGGCAGCCGTGGATCGCGAAAGGGCAGATCGCGAAAGGGCGGACGCGTGATCAGATCACCGTCATCGCTCACGAATACGGCTCCTCTTCCCCAGCTCGTGCACCGATTTCCCCAGCCCCTGACGTCGAATCAACGTCGATCAACGTCGAATCAGCGTCGCATCGATGTCGAATCGACGTCGATTCGAAGCGCTTCGATGCTGGGTGCACCATGCCCAGCCTGTCAAGACTTCACGGGAGCCCATCCCATCAGCACGTTGCGCCACCACTCTTGCGCGCCCCCATCCCCCGCCTTAACCTCGGCGCAATATCGAAGCGCTTCGACCAATCTTCGACCACTCTCGGCCAACTCGACCATCGGTCGTACGGCGGGCACGCCACGAAGGGTTGACGCAATGCCGAACTCCCAGGCTTCGGCCTCCACTTCCCCTCCCAGCCGGAGAACCTTCCTGGCCTCCACGGCGGTTGCCGCAGCGGCCGTCGCGGGAGGGGCGCCGCTGCTCACCGGCTGCTCCACCGAGGAGGGCTCCGGCAAGGGCGGCACCACCTCCGGCAAGGAGCTGAAGAACCTGCTGCCGGCCTATGTGGCCTCGAAGGTGGCGGACCCCGACATCCCCAGCGTCAACGGCTCCAGCCCCGGCTACACCAAGGCCCCGCCCGCCGCCGAACTGGTCGCCTCCGTGAAGGGCAAGCCCGGCCACGGCGGCAGCTACACGATGTTCGAACCGCTCTGGGGCACCCCGCCGCCCAAGAACAACGCCTACTACAAGGCGGTCAACGACGCGCTCGGCGCCACGGTCAAGCTCCAGCCGCAGGACGGCAACACCTACGGCGAGAAGCTCGGCGCCGTCCTCGCCTCCGGCGATATCGCCGATATCGTGATGATCCCGCTGTGGGAGATGGGCGGGCGGATCCATGGCGCGGTCAGCGCCAAATTCGCCGATCTGGGCCCGTATCTCTCCGGTGACAAGGTCAAGAAATATCCGAACCTCGCCGCCATTCCCACCGCCGCCTGGCAGATGTCCGTCTTCGGCGGCAAGCTCCGCGGGCTGCCGATGCCCTCCCGCCCGCTCTCCGGCGTCATTCCGTACTACCGCGAGGACATCTTCACCAAGGAGGGCTATCACGTCCCCAAGAGCCCGGCGGAATTCCTCGCCCTGGCCAAGGAGATCACCCGGCCCAAGAGCAAGGTATGGGCCTGCGACGACATGTGGTGGTCGGCGCAGCGGTTCTTCGGCTGCCCGGGGGAGAAGCCGTACTACTGGATCGAGAAGAACGGCAAGCTGGTCCACAAGGTCGAGACCGAGAACTACCTCGAGGCCCTGGAATGGTGCCGCAAGCTCTTCGCCGGCGGCTATGTCCACCCCGACGCGGTCGCGGGCAAGGCCAATGACGCGCTGACCCGCTTCACCTCCGGGCAGACCCTCTTCTACAACGACGGCGACGCCAAGTGGTACGGCGCCACCTTCGAACAGGCCGGCCCCAACCCCGACTTCAAGATTCAGGGAATGGACTACTTCGGCCCCGACGGCGGCGACCCCGTGATCTACCTCGACCCGCCCGCCCAGATCTGGTCCTTCCTCAACAAGAACCTCTCCAAGGATCAGATCGAGGAAATCCTCGCCCTCGCGAACTTCATCGCCGCGCCCTTCGGCACCAAGGAGCAGCGTCTGATCGACTACGGCGTCGAAGGCGTGCACCACGAGATGAAGAAGGGCGTACCGGTCAAGAACGCCACGGGAGTCCGGGACGTCCAGGACACCTACCGCTTCATCGTCTCCCCGCAGGCGAGCGTCGCCTATCCGGACTTCCCGCAGATGGTCGAGGACTACTGCGGCTGGATGCAGCGGATGGGCAAGTTCGCCAGGAAGCCGCTCTTCTACGGAATGCAGATCCAGGAGCCCAATCGGTACGCCTCGCTCTACACGCCGTTCGAGGACCTCGCCAAGGATGTCACCCGAGGCCGTAAGTCGATCAAGGACGCCCAGCGGGCCATCAGCGACTGGCGCAGCGGTGGCGGCGACCGGCTCCGCGACTGGTACGCGGGGCTCCTCGACGAGAACGGCAGCGGCGCCTGATGGCCGAGCCGGCCCGTGGCGCCCTGGCGGATCGTGGCGCCCCGGCGGGCCGCGATGCCCCGGCGGGCCCCGGCGCTCCGCCGAGCCGCGGCACCCCGACCGCCCGCACCGGATGGTGGCACCGGCTGCGCCGCGACCGCGCCCTCCTGCTGATGGTCGCCCCCGCCGTCGGTCTCCTCCTGCTCTTCACCTACGTCCCGCTGCTCTGGACCACGGTCGCCTTCAAGGATTACGACCCGTTCACCCAGGGGCTGTGGACCAGCCCCTGGGTGGGCCTCGACAACTTCACCCTCCTCTTCGAGGACAGCCGCTTCTGGGACGCCTTCGCCAACACCCTCTCCATCACCTTCATCCAGCTGGTGCTGTTCTTCCCGGTGCCCATCGCGCTGGCGCTGCTGCTCAACAGCGTGCTCAGCGACAAGGTCCGCGGTCTGGTGCAGTCGATCCTGTACCTGCCGCACTTCTTCTCCTGGGTGCTGGTGATCACCATCTTCCAGCAGATGCTCGGCGGCGCCGGGCTGCTCGCCCAGCAGCTGCGCGCTCACGGTCACGAGGGCTTCGACCTGATGACCGATCCGGGCGTCTTCAAGTTCCTGATCACCGCCCAGCTGGTGTGGAAGGACGCGGGCTGGGGGGTGATCGTCTTCCTGGCCGCGCTCTCGGCCGTCAACCAGGACCTCTACGAGGCCGCGGCCGTGGACGGCGCGAACCGTCGGCGCCGGATGTGGCACGTCACACTGCCGGCGCTGCGCCCCGTGGTCGCCCTGCTGCTGGTGCTGCGCGTCGGCGACTCGCTGACCGTCGGCTTCGAGCAGATCCTGCTCCAGCGCGACGCGGTGGGGCCGGGCGCCTCGGAGGTCTTCGACACCTATGTGTGGTGGGTCGGCATCGCCAACACCGACTACGGGATCGCCGCCGCCGGCGGTCTGATCAAGGGCGCCTTCAGCCTGGTGCTGGTGCTGATCGCCAACAAAGTCGCCCATATGCTCGGCGAGCAGGGGGTTTACCGGAAATGACCGTGACCGAGCGGACCGGCGCGGGCGGGCGCCGGCACGGCATCGTGGCCCCGACCGGCCCATCGGCCCCGCCCCCGCGGCGGCGCCGCGACGAGAGGCGCCCGGTGTGGGAGGAGGAGCCCGGGAAGGTCGGCCAGGGACTCAAGGGGGCCACTCTGGTCGGGGTGTGTCTGGCGATCCTCGGCCCGCTGTGGGTGGTGATCGTCACCAGCCTCTCCGACCAGCGGACCATCACCGACGCCGGGGGACTGGTGATCGTCCCCGAGACGATCACCTTCCGGGCCTACACCGAGCTGCTGAGCGGCGGCACGGTGACCCGCGCGACGCTCGTCAGCCTCGCGCTCACCGCCGTGGGCACCGTGATCAGCACCGTCGTCTCGGTCCTGTGCGCCTATGGCCTGTCCCGCCCGGGGTCCTTCCTGCACCGGCCGATCCTGCTGGTGCTGCTGGTCACCATGTTCTTCAACGCCGGTCTCATCCCCACGTATCTGCTGGTCACCGGCGTCGGCCTGGAGGGCAGCTACTGGTCGATGATCCTGCCCGGGGCCGTCTCGGTCTTCAACGTCCTGGTGCTGCGGGCGTTCTTCCAGAACATCGCGCCCGAGCTGATCGACAGCGCCCGGATCGACGGCGCGGGGGACTGGCGGATCCTGTTCCGCATCGTGCTGCCGCTGTCGAAGGCCGTGATCGCCGTGGTCTCGCTCTTCTACGCGGTCGGCTACTGGAGCCAGTGGTTCAACGCCATGCTCTACCTCAACGACCAGGACATGTGGCCGCTCCAGATGATCCTGCGCCAGCTGGTGATCAAGCAGCAGGCACCGCAGGGCATGTCCCAGATGATCTCCACCCAGCAGATCCCCGGACTGGCTGTGCAGATGGCCGTCATGGTGCTCGCGCTGATCCCCGTCGCGGTGCTCTACCCCTTCGTCCAGAAGCACTTCACCAAGGGCGTGCTCACCGGCGCCGTCAAGGGCTGACGCCGGTCGCCCCCGTACCCAGCCGACCCGAGACGGGAGCCGGTATGCCCGACCTGAACGACGCCACCCGCGGCCGCGTCCTCTACGGCGGCGACTACAACCCCGAGCAGTGGCCCGAGAGCGTCTGGCACGACGACATCCGGCTGATGCGCCGGGCGGGCGTCACCACCGTCACCGTCGGCGTCTTCTCCTGGGCCCGGCTCGAACCCCGCCCCGGCACACGGGACTTCGACTGGCTGGACCGGGTCCTGGACCTGCTCCACGAGGGCGGGATCGAGGTGTGCCTGGCCACCCCGACCGCCTCCCCGCCGCCCTGGATGGGCTCCCGCCACCCCGAGACCCTGCCGCGCGACGAGAACGGCACGGTCGTCTGGTACGGCTCACGGAACCAGTTCTGCGCCTCGTCCCCCGTCTACCGCGACCACGCCCTGCGCATCACCGAGGACCTGGCGGACCGCTACGGCGGCCATCCGGCCCTGCGGATGTGGCACGTCGGCAACGAATACTCCACCCACTGCTGGTGCGACGAGACCGCCCGGCACTTCCGTCGCTGGCTGCGCACGCGGTACGGCGGCCTGGACGCCCTCAACCAGGCGTGGGGGACGGCCTGCTGGAGCCAGCGCTACGACTCCTGGGAGGAGATCATCCCGCCGCGCCGCGCCCAGTACCTGATCAACCCGGGCCAGGCGCTGGACTTCCGCCGCTTCACCAGCGACGCCCTGCTGGAGTGCTTCACCGCCGAACGCGACGCGCTGGCCGCCCGCACCCCGCACATCCCCGTGACCACCAACTTCATGCCGCTGTTCATCGGCCAGGACGGCTGGGCCTGGGCGGCGGAGGAGGACGTGGTCTCCGTCGATCTCTACCCCGACCCCAAGGACCCGCACGCGGCCGCCTACGGGGCGATGGTCCAGGACCTGACCCGCTCCCAGGCGGGCGGCCCCTGGGTCCTCATGGAGCAGGCCGCGGGCCCGGTCAACTGGCGCGGCGTCAACCACCCCAAGCCGGACGGGCTGATGCGGCTGTGGTCCCTCCAGGCCGTAGCGCGCGGCGCCGACGCGGTCTGCTTCTTCCAGTGGCGGCAGTCCCGGCAGGGCAGCGAGAAGTTCCACTCCGGGATGGTCCCGCACGCCGGTGAGCACAGCCGCACCTTCGCGCGGGTGCGCGAACTCGGCGCCGAGCTGCGCGAACTGGCCCCCGTCGCGGGCACGGACGTCCCCGCGCGGGCCGCGATCCTGCACGACTGGCACTCCTGGTGGGCCACCGTCCCAGAAGGCCGCCCCTCCTCCCTGGTCTCCTGCGAACGGCTGCTGCGCGTCTGGCACCAGGCCCTGTGGGAGCGGAACCTCACCACCGACTTCGCCCATCCGCACGCCGACCTCACCGACTACGCCCTCGTCGCCGTCCCCCAGCTGTATCTGCTCACCGACGAGGCGCTGGACAACCTCGCGGCGTACGTACGCGGCGGCGGCACCCTCGTCTGCGGCTTCTTCACCGGCGTCGCCGACGAGGACGACCGGGTGCGCCCCGGCGGGGTGGACCGCCGCCTCCGTGGGCTCCTCGGCATCCGTACGGTCCACGAGTGGTGGCCGCTGGACGAGGGCGAGGCGCTCACCGCCGAGGGCACCTGGCTGGGCACGTTCCACGGCACCCTCTGGTCCGAGGACCTGGAGCCGTCCACCGCCGAACCGGTCGCCCGGATCAAGGGCGGCGAGCTCGACGGCCGGCCCGCCGTGACCCGTAACGCCTACGGCACCGGCACCGCCTGGTACGTCTCCACCCTCCCCGAACCCGCCGCCCTGCGCGCGCTGCTCGGCCGCGCCGCCGGGGAGGCGGGGCTGGCACCCGCGCTGCCCGGCCTCCCCGAGGGCGTCGAGGCGGTGCGGCGCGGCCCGTACCTCTTCCTGCTCAACCACGGCCGCACCCCGGCGGTCGTCCCCCTCCCGTCCGCGCGGACGGATCTGCTCACCGGGCGCGCGCACCACACCAGCGTCCGGCTGGACCGCTTCGCGGTCATGGTCCTGGCTCCGCCCGAATCCCCCGTCTGAAAGGGAAGGTCCCGTGCAACGAGCCGCTCGAACCCTCTTCCTCACCCCGCTGATCGCGTTACTCGCGCTGATCGGCTTCGCAGCCGCCCCCGCCCAGGCCGCCACCTGGTCCTCCTCGGACCAGTGGGGCACCTGGTCCAACGGCGGCTACACCCTCTACAACAACATCTGGGGCTCCGGCGCCGGAGCCCAGACCATCTGGGCCAACTCCGCCAGCGACTGGGGAGTGTGGGCCGACCACCCGAACACCGGCGGCATCAAGTCCTACCCCAACGCCAAGAAGGTCGTCGGCAAGAAGATCAGCGCCATCTCCACGCTGACCAGCACCTACAACGTCACCGTGCCGTCCTCGGGCGCGTACAACACCTCGTACGACATCTGGGACTCCAACTACGACTACGAGATCATGCTGTGGGTCAACAAGACCGGCCCGGTCGGCCCGCTCGGCACCGCCCAGGGCAATGTCACCCTCGGCGGCCACACCTGGAGCGTCTACAAGGGCAGCAACGGGGCCAATGAGGTCTTCTCCTTCATCCGCACCTCGAACTCCACCTCCGGCTCCGTGGACATCAAGCCCATCGTGAACTGGATCAAGAACACCAAGGGCTGGTTCGGCGATGTGACCATCGGCGACGTCCAGTTCGGCTATGAGATCACCTCCTCGGCCGGAGGGCTGGACTTCCGCACCAACGGCTTCGGGGTGAGCGCGAGCTGACCCCCCGCGTACCGCCGCCGCCCCCACGCGGCGGCGGTACGCCGCCGGCCCGGCGAGGCCGGGTCAGGGTGTGCCGGGGGCCGGGCCCGAACTGGCCCGTACGGTCAGCTCCGGAGCGAGCAGGGTCACCTGCTCCTCCGGGGCCTCGCCCTCCAGCTTCGCCACCGCCAGCTCCACGGCCCGCCGCCCCATCTCCTGCGCGGGGATGGCCACCGAGGTGAGCCGCACCGACGCCTGGGTGGCCACCTGCTCGGGGCATATCGCGACCACCGAGACGTCCTCGGGCACCGCGCGCCCCTGTCGGCGCAACAGGCTGAGCAGCGGATCGATGGCCGCCTCGTTCTGCACCACGAAGCCGGTGGTGCCGGGGCGCTCGTCGAAGATCCGGGAGAGGGTGCCGTCCATGGACTCGTAAGCGCCCTCGCACGGCCGGTGCAGCAGCCGCACCCCCAGCTCAGCGGCGCGGCGGCGCAGCCCCTCCAGGGTCCGCTCGGCGAAGCCGGTGTGGCGCTCGTAGACGGCCGGGGCCTCGCCCACGACGGCGATCTCCCGGTGGCCGAGATCCGCCAGATGCTCGGCGCACAGTGCACCGGTGGCCGTGAAGTCCAGATCGACGCAGGTCAGGCCAACGGTGTCGGCGGGCAGACCGATCAGCACGGTGGGCTGGCGGGCCGCGTGCAGCAGCGGCAGCCGCTCGTCCTCCAGCTCCACATCCATCACGATCATGGCGTCGGCGAGTCCGCTGCCGGTCACCCGGCGCACCGCCGCCGGGCCCTCCTCGCCGGTGAGCAACAAGACGTCATAGCCGTGGGAGCGGGCGGTGGTGGCGACCGCGATGGCGATCTCCATCATCACCGGCACATACATGTCCGTCCGCAGTGGCACCATGAGCGCGAGGATGTTGGAGCGGCTGCTGGCGAGGGCGCGGGCTCCGGCGTTGGGGTGGTAGCCGAGCTCCTTGATGCTGTGCTCGACGCGCTCGCGCGTGGGAGCGGAGATCGACCGCTTGCCGCTGAGGACGTAGCTCACCGTGCTGGCCGAGACTCCGGCGTGGCGGGCGACCTCGGCGAGGGTGACCATGCGGGGGACTCCATCCGGGGGATTGGGGTGAAGCGCTTCGACGCATGGCCCGAAACTCTTCTGCCCGGCCATGCGGATTGACCCTAAACCCGCAGCCCAATGGCTGTCCAGAGGCACTATCGAAGCGCTTCAACACAGCGCCCATGTTCCCCCGCGCACCTGCCGGGCTCGCCACCGCGGCGATCCGTCCCGAACCTCCAGATCCCGGCGTCCTCCCGCTTTGCCGTCCCGTCGGACCGGATGCACACTGGCAGCGGTACGTGCCGGTAATGTCACGAGATCGTCGCGGCAAAGGGAGCACCGATGACCGCATCCTCCGTCAGGCCGGTGTCCGAGCGTGAAGCGCGCCAGGTCGCCGAGGCCGCACGCGAACAGGTATGGCACAAGCCCAGCTTCGCCAAGGAGCTCTTCCTCGGCCGCTTCCGACTCGATCTGATCCATCCCCACCCCGCCCCCGCCCCGGACGACGTCCGCCGCGGCGAGACCTTCCTCGCCAAGCTCCAGGAGTTCTGCGAGACGCGGGTCGACGCCGCCCGGATCGAGCGCGAGGCGCAGATCCCCGACGAGACCATCAAGGGGCTCAAGGAGCTCGGCGCGCTCGGCATGAAGATCGACACCAAGTACGGGGGCCTCGGCCTCACCCAGGTCTACTACAACAAGGCCCTCGCCATGGCCGGCTCCGTCAGTCCGGCGATCGGCGCCCTGCTCTCCGCCCACCAGTCCATCGGCGTACCGCAGCCGCTGAAGCTCTTCGGCACCCAGGACCAGAAGGACCGCTTCCTGCCGCGCTGCGCCCGTACCGACATCTCGGCCTTCCTGCTCACCGAGCCGGACGTGGGCTCCGACCCGGCCCGCCTCGCCACCACCGCCGTGCCCGACGGCGACGACTACCTGCTGGACGGCGTCAAGCTGTGGACCACCAACGGCGTGGTCGCCGACCTGCTGGTGGTGATGGCCCGGGTGCCGCGCTCCGAGGGTCACAAGGGCGGCATCACCGCCTTCGTCGTGGAGACCGCCTCCGAGGGCGTCACCGTGGAGAACCGCAACGCCTTCATGGGGCTGCGCGGCCTGGAGAACGGTGTCACCCGCTTCCACCGGGTCCGCGTCCCGGCCGCCAACCGGATCGGCCCCGAGGGTGCCGGCCTCAAGATCGCGCTGACCACGCTCAACACCGGGCGGCTGTCGCTGCCCGCGATGTGCGCGGGCGCCGGGAAGTGGTGTCTGAAGATCGCCCGCGAATGGTCCGCCGCCCGTGAGCAGTGGGGCAAGCCCATCGCCAAGCACGAGGCCGTCGGCGCCAAGATCTCCTTCATCGCGGCGACGACCTTCGCCCTCGAGGCCGTCATCGACCTCGCCTCCCAGATGGCCGACGAGGACCGCAACGACATCCGCATCGAGGCGGCGCTGGCCAAGCTCTACGGCAGCGAGATGGCCTGGCTGATGGCCGACGAACTGGTCCAGATCCGCGGCGGCCGGGGCTATGAGACCGCGGCCTCGCTGGCCGCCCGCGGGGAGCGGGCCGTCCCCGCCGAGCAGATGCTCCGCGATCTGCGCATCAACCGGATCTTCGAGGGCTCGACCGAGATCATGCACCTCCTCATCGCCCGCGAGGCCGTGGACGCCCATCTGTCGGTGGCGGGCGATCTCATCGACCCCGGCAAGTCCCTCCAGGACAAGGGCAAGGCGGCCGCCAAGGCCGGTGGCTTCTACGCCCGCTGGCTGCCAGGACTGCTCACCGGCCCCGGCCAACTGCCCCGCGCCTACCCGGAGTTCAACCCGGCCGGCCACCCGGACCTCTCCCCGCATCTGCGCTATGTGGAGCGCTCGGCGCGCAAGCTGGCCCGCTCCACGTTCTACGCCATGTCCCGCTGGCAGGGCCGGATGGAGACCAAACAGGGCTTCCTCAGCCGGATCGTCGACATCGGCGCGGAGCTGTTCGCGATGAGCGCGGCCTGCGTACGGGCCGAGATGCTGCGCTCCCGCGGCGACCACGGCGTCGCGGCCTACCGGCTGGCCGACGCGTTCTGCCGGCAGGCCAGGATCCGCGCCGACGAGCTCTTCGGGCGGCTGTGGACCAACACCGACGAGGTCGACCGCAAGGTGGTCTCCGGGGTGCTCTCGGGGGCGTACGAGTGGCTCGAGCACGGCGTGATCGACCCCAGCGGCGACGGCCCCTGGATCGCCGACGCCACCCCCGGCCCGACCGCCAAGCAGAACGTCCACCGCCCCATCCACTGAGGAGCCGGGCCGCCCCATCCGCTGAGGAGCCCGGAAGGAGCCGCCCAGAAGCCGCCGGAGAACGTGCCGGGAAGCCCCTGGGGTCCGCGATCACCGGATCCCAGGGCTTGTCACCGAGCCGTCACCCCTTGCCCCCACAATGGGGGGATGACGGAATCCCTGGCTGACCCGCATCTGCGCGTTCCAGCGGCCACCGCCGCGGCGAGCGTGCGCGACATCGTGATCCTGGGCTCCACCGGTTCGATCGGCACCCAGGCCATCGACGTGGTGCTGCGCAACCCCGACCGCTTCCGCGTGACCGGCCTGTCCGCCGCCGGGGGACGGGCCGGGCTCCTCGCCGAGCAGGCCCACCGGCTGCGGGTGGACAGGGTCGCGATCGCCCGGCCCGAGGCGGTGGCCGAGGTGCGCCAGGCGCTGAGCGCGCTCTACGGTGCCGGTGAGCCGCTCCCCGAGATCCTGGCGGGGCCCGACGCGGCCACCGAGCTCGCCCGCTCCCAGTGCCACACCGTGCTCAACGGCATCACCGGCTCCATCGGCCTGGCGCCCACCCTGGCCGCCCTGGAGGCGGGCCGGGTGCTGGCGCTGGCCAACAAGGAATCGCTCATCGTCGGCGGCCCCCTGGTCAAGGCCGTGGCCAAGCCCGGGCAGATCGTCCCCGTCGACTCCGAGCACTCCGCGCTGTTCCAGGCGCTGCTCGGCGGCGCCCGCGAGGAGGTCCGCAGGCTGGTCGTCACCGCCTCCGGTGGCCCGTTCCGCGGCCGGACCAAGCGGGAGCTGGCCTCGGTCACCCCGGAGCAGGCGCTGGCCCACCCCACCTGGGACATGGGCCCGGTGATCACGATCAACTCCGCGACCCTCGTCAACAAGGGCCTGGAGGTCATCGAGGCCCATCTGCTCTACGACATTCCCTTCGAGCGGATTGAGGTGGTGGTCCACCCTCAGTCGTATATCCACTCGATGGTTGAATTCACCGATGGCTCGACGCTCGCCCAGGCGAGCCCGCCCGATATGCGGATGCCCATCGCGCTCGGCCTCGGCTGGCCCGAGCGGGTGCCGGACGCCGCGCCCGGCTGCGACTGGACCAAGGCCCACACCTGGGAGTTCTTCCCCCTGGACACCGAGGCGTTCCCCTCCGTCGGCCTCGCCTGCCACGTCGGCGACCTCGGCGGCACCGCCCCGGCCGTCTTCAACGCGGCGAACGAGGAGTGTGTGGACGCCTTCCTTGACGGAAAGCTGCCCTTCAACGGAATCGTCGATACGGTCGCCGAGGTGGTGGCCGAGCACGGCACCCCGGCCGAAGGAACCCGGCTCACCGTCGCGGACGTCCTCGAGGCCGAGACATGGGCCCGCGCCCGCGCATCGGAACTGGCCGCCAGAGCGGCGAAGGCGACCCCGGAGGCTCGCGCATGACGACACTGATGACGGTCCTCGGCATAGTGGTGTTCGCCGTCGGCCTGCTGATCTCCATCGCCTGGCATGAGCTCGGCCACCTCTCCACGGCCAAGCTCTTCGGCATCCGGGTGCCGCAGTACATGGTCGGCTTCGGGCCGACGATCTTCTCCCGGAAGAAGGGCGAGACCGAGTACGGCATCAAGGCGGTCCCCCTGGGCGGCTACATCCGCATGATCGGGATGTTCCCGCCGGGCGACGACGGAAAGATCACCGCGCGCTCCACCTCACCGTGGCGCGGCATGATCGAGGACGCCCGGTCGGCCGCCTTCGAGGAGCTCCAGCCGGGCGACGAGAAGCGCCTGTTCTACACGCGCAAGCCGTGGAAGCGCGTGATCGTCATGTTCGCCGGGCCCTTCATGAACCTGGTCCTCGCGGTGGCGATCTTCCTCGGGGTGATGATGAGCTTCGGCGTCAACACCCAGACCACCAGTGTGGGCACGGTCTCCCAGTGCGTGGTCCCGGCCTCGTCCTCCACCGACAAGTGCCCCAAGAGCGCCAAGGACTCCCCGGCCAAGGCCGCCGGTCTGCAGCCCCGGGACAAGATCGTCGCCTTCAACGGGCACCGCACCCCGGACTGGGGCACCCTCCAGCAGGACATCCGCGAGACCACCGGCCCCGCCACGATCACCGTCGAGCGGGACGGCGTCCGCAAGACCCTGCACGCCAACCTCATAAAGAACCAGGTCGCCAAGTCCGACGGGAACGGCGGCTATGTCGAGGGCGAGTTCGTCACCGCCGGCTTCCTCGGCTTCACCCCGGCCAACGGCGTGGTCCAGCAGTCCTTCGGGCAGTCCGTGGACCGCATGGGCAACATGGTCGAGGACGGCATCGACTCCATGATCGCCCTGCCCTCCAAGATCCCGGACCTGTGGAACGCGGCCTTCGGGGACGGCGAGCGCAAGGCGGACTCCCCGATGGGCGTCGTGGGCGCGGCCCGGGTCGGCGGCGAGGTCGCCAACCTCGACATCCCGCCCTCCCAGCGGATCGCGACCATGCTCTTCCTGGTCGCCGGGTTCAACCTCTCGCTGTTCCTGTTCAACATGCTGCCGCTGCTGCCGCTGGACGGCGGACACATCGCGGGCGCGGTGTGGGAGTCCATCCGGCGCCACACCGCCCGGCTGGTCCGGCGGCCCGACCCCGGGCCGTTCGATGTGGCGAAGATGATGCCGGTCGCCTATGTGATCGCCGGAGTTTTCATCTGCTTCACGCTGCTCGTCCTGGTGGCGGACGTCGTGAACCCCGTGAAAATCTCCTGATGACGCGAGATGTCCTGAAGTTCACCTTTGGGTGGACTTCAGGAGCGCGGTGTGCTGAGGCCATGGCCGGTGCCGTAATCTCGGAGATCGGAGTCCGCTGATCTCCGGTCACGCACACACCTTGGGGTTACGAACCAGATGACTGCGATTTCGCTAGGAATGCCGTCCGTACCGGCCAAGCTCGCCGAGCGCAGGGTCAGCCGGAAGATCCAGGTCGGGTCGGTGGCGGTGGGTGGCGACGCGCCGATCTCGGTGCAGTCGATGACGACGACGGTGACGGCGGACATCGGTGCGACGTTGCAGCAGATCGCGGAGTTGACGGCGTCGGGGTGCCAGATCGTGCGGGTGGCGTGTCCGTCGCAGGATGACGCGGACGCGTTGCCGGTGATCGCGAAGAAGTCGCAGATTCCGGTGATCGCCGACATTCATTTCCAGCCGAAGTACGTGTTCGCGGCGATTGATGCCGGGTGTGCGGCGGTGCGGGTGAATCCGGGGAACATCCGGCAGTTCGACGACAAGGTCAAGGAGATCGCGAAGGCGGCGTCGGACGCGGGTGTGCCGATTCGTATCGGGGTGAACGCGGGGTCGCTGGACAAGCGGTTGCTGGAGAAGTACGGCAAGGCCACGCCGGAGGCGCTGGTGGAGTCGGCGTTGTGGGAGTGTTCGCTGTTCGAGGAGCACGGGTTCCGGGATATCAAGATCTCGGTGAAGCACAACGATCCGGTGGTGATGGTCAACGCCTATCGTCAGTTGGCCGCTCAGTGTGACTATCCGCTGCATCTGGGTGTGACGGAGGCGGGTCCGGCGTTCCAGGGGACGATCAAGTCGGCGGTGGCGTTCGGTGCGCTGTTGAGTGAGGGGATCGGGGACACGATCCGGGTGTCGCTGTCGGCGCCTCCGGCCGAGGAGGTCAAGGTCGGGATCCAGATTCTGGAGTCGCTGAATCTGCGGCAGCGGCGGTTGGAGATCGTCTCGTGTCCGTCGTGCGGCCGGGCGCAGGTGGATGTGTACAAGCTCGCGGACCAGGTCACGGCCGGTCTGGAGGGCATGGAGGTTCCGCTGCGGGTGGCGGTCATGGGGTGTGTGGTGAACGGTCCGGGTGAGGCGCGCGAGGCAGACCTGGGCGTCGCCTCCGGCAATGGCAAGGGGCAGATCTTCGTCAAGGGCGAGGTCATCAAGACCGTGCCGGAGTCGAAGATCGTGGAGACCCTGATCGACGAGGCCATGAAGATCGCCGAGCAGATGGAAAAGGACGGCACCGCCTCCGGCGAACCTCAGGTTTCGGTCAGCGGCGGCTGAAAGCTGCCGTAGAGCTTCCGGGTGCTTGGGTCTTCCGGCCGGGGGCACCTCCCAGCGGTAGCTGGGGGAGAACTGAGCCCTCGAAAAAGGGCCCTCTTGGCCTGCGCGGTAGAGTCTGGAGAATCGACGTCCCCGGCCCGCGGGCCCGCACCACGTGAGGCAGACCGACACGTGCTGACCACGTCCACCACCAGGGTCCTCGAGCCCCATGAGCTCGACGCGGCCCTTGCGGTGCTCGACCGCGACCCCGTCTCGAACGCCTTCGTGGCCGCCCGCGTCCAGGTCGCCGGTCTGGACCCGTGGCGGCTCGGCGGCGAGATGTGGGGCTGGTACTCCGGCGGACGGCTGGAGTCGCTCTGCTACGCCGGGGCGAACCTGGTGCCCATCTGCGCCACCCCCGAGGCCGTGCGCGGCTTCGCCGAGCGCGCCCGCCGGGCGGGCCGCCGCTGCTCCTCGATCGTCGGCCCCGCCGAGACCACCGCCGGGCTGTGGTCCCTGCTGGAGCCCAGCTGGGGCCCGGCCCGTGAGGTCCGCGCCCGTCAGCCGCTGATGGTCACCAGCTCGATGCCCGCCGACATCCCGCCCGATCCGCTGGTGCGCCGCGTCCGCAAGGACGAGATGGACGTGATCATGCCGGCGTGCGTGGCGATGTTCACCGAGGAGGTCGGCGTCTCCCCGCTCGCGGGCGACGGCGGGCTGCTCTACCAGGCCCGGGTCGCCGAGCTCGTCACCGCCGGGCGCTCCTTCGCCCGGGTCGAGAACGGCCGGGTGGTGTTCAAGGCCGAGATCGGCGCGGCCACCCCGCACGCCTGCCAGATCCAGGGCGTATGGGTGGCCCCCGAGTACCGCGGCCGCGGCCTGTCCGAGACCGGAATGGCGGCCGTGCTGCGCTATGCGCTGAGCGAGGTCGCCCCGGTGGT
This sequence comes from Streptomyces yongxingensis, assembly GCF_055597465.1. Taxonomy (NCBI): domain Bacteria; kingdom Bacillati; phylum Actinomycetota; class Actinomycetes; order Kitasatosporales; family Streptomycetaceae; genus Streptomyces; species Streptomyces yongxingensis. The sequence continues at coordinate 3,694,319 of NZ_CM145717.1, read as the reverse complement.
GAGCCTGTACGTCAACGACTTCAACACGGCGGCCCGCGCCGCGTACCGCCGGGTCGGCTTCCGGGAAGTCGGCGCGTTCATGAGTGTGCTGTTCTGATCGACGGGCCAGTAGGGTGCCGCCCATGCTGCATCTCCCCGGGGGGCGGACCCCGGAACCCGAAGACGTCGTCGTCGGGTCGCTCGACCTCGCCGCACGCGTGGACGAAGCGCTCGCCGTCCAGGCCGTCGCCTTCGGGCTGACGGACGAGGAGGTCGGCGTACGACGCCACATCGTGCTGCGCCACCTCAAGAGCCCCGGCGCCCGCGCGCTCGGCGCGACCACGCCCACCGGCCGGCTCGTCGGCTTCGTCTACGGCATGCCCAACAACCGCACCCACTGGTGGTCCACGGTCGTCCAGCCGTATCTGCGCGCGGCCGGGCACGAGGACTGGCTGGACGACTCGTTCGTCATCACCGAGCTGCACGTCCACCCCGAGTACCAGAGCCGCGGCATCGGCCGAGAGCTGATCACGACCATCACGGACGGCGCCGACGAGCCGCGCTCGATCCTGTCCGCGATCGACACCGAGAGCCCGGCCCGCGCGCTCTACCGCTCGCTGGGCTACCGCGACCTCGCCCGCCCCGTGCTCTTCCCGAGCGCCCCGAGCCCGTACGCCGTGATGGGAGCCCCCCTGCCGCTGCGCCGCCGCTAGGACGGCATCCGACGGACCTTGGCGTCTGCGGCGGGCCGCCCCCTCCCCGTCCCTTCCCGCGGCGTCGCCGTACGGCTCCGCCGCGTGGTCCGCCGGACCCCGGCAGGCGCCGCTACGGCCCTACGCATTTCCGGGAAACCAGCCCGGGCGGCTAACCTCCGACACATCCCATCGCACGCAGGAGAGACCCCATGGCCCACGCCGTCAACGTCCAGCGCATGTCCACGATGATGCTGAAGACGCTGCGCGAAGACCCGGCGGACGCCGAGACCGCCAGCCACAAGCTGCTCGTCCGCGCCGGGTACGTCCGCCGCGCCGCCGCGGGCATCTGGACCTGGCTGCCGATCGGCAAGAAGGTCCTGGAGAACGTCTCGCGGATCGTCCGCGAGGAGATGGACGCCATCGGCGCCCAGGAGGTCCTCCTGCCCGCGCTGCTGCCCCGCGAGCCGTACGAGACGAGCGGCCGCTGGGACGAGTACGGCGACCTGCTCTTCCGGATCAAGGACCGTAAGGGCGCCGACTACCTCCTCGGCCCGACCCACGAGGAGATCTTCACCCTGACGGTCAAGGACCAGTGCACGTCCTACAAGGACCTGCCGGTCATGCTCTACCAGATCCAGACCAAGTACCGGGACGAGGCCCGCCCCCGCTCGGGTGTGCTGCGCGGGCGCGAGTTCCTGATGAAGGACTCGTACTCCTTCGACACCACCGACGAGGGCCTCGCCGAGTCCTACCGGCTGCACCGCGAGGCGTACCAGCGGATCTTCCAGCGCCTCGGCCTGGACTACCGCATCGTCTCCGCGGTCTCCGGCGCGATGGGCGGCTCGGCCTCCGAGGAGTTCCTGGCCCCGGCGGCGGCCGGCGAGGACACCTTCGTCGACTGTCCGAACTGCGACTACGCCGCGAACACCGAGGCGGTCACGGTGACCGTGCCACCGGTCGAGGGCGCCGGGCACGGCCCCCTCGAGGAACTGGACACCCCCGACACCCCCACCATCGAGACCCTCGCCGAGTACCTCGGTGTCCCGGCCTCCGCCACCCTGAAGAACCTCCTGGTCAAGGTCGACGGCGAGATCACCGCGGTGGGCGTCCCCGGCGACCGCGAGGTGGACCTGGGCAAGCTGGGCGAGCACCTCGCCCCCGCCGTCGTCGAGCTCGTCACGGCCGAGGACTTCGAGGGCCGCCCCGAGCTGGTGCGCGGCTACGTGGGCCCGCAGGGACTGGCGGGCAAGTCCTTCCGCTACATCGCCGACCCGCGCGTCGCCCCCGGCACCGCCTGGGTGACCGGCGCCAACAAGCCCGACACCCACGCGCGCAACGTGGTCTGCGGCCGTGACTTCGAGGTCGACGAGTACCTGGACGTCGTCGTGGTCGAGCCGGGCGACCCCTGCCCCCGCTGCGGTGCGGGCATCGAGCTGGACCGGGCGATCGAGATCGGCCACATCTTCCAGCTCGGCCGCAAGTACGCCGACGCCTTCCAGCTCGATGTGCTCGGCCAGAACGGCAAGCCGGCGCGGGTCACCATGGGCTCGTACGGCATCGGCGTCTCCCGCGCCGTCGCCGCCCTCGCCGAGCAGACCCACGACGAGTCCGGCCTGTGCTGGCCCCGCGAGGTCGCCCCGGCCGACGTCCACATCGTCGCGGCGGGCAAGGCCCTCCAGACCGAGATGGCCCTCGACCTCGCCGAGAAGCTGGGCACGGCGGGCCTGCGCGTGATGGTCGACGACCGCGCCGGCGTCTCCCCGGGCGTGAAGTTCACCGACTCCGAACTGATCGGCGTCCCGACCATCCTGGTCGTGGGGCGCGGCGCGAAGGACGGCGTCGTCGAGCTGAAGGACCGCCGCACGGGCGAGCGCGAGGAGCTCGCGATCGACGAGGCCATCGCCCGCCTCACGACCAGCGACTGACGACCGCGGCGGCGCTGGGGGCGCGGCGCCGGGCGGTGAAGCCCGCGCCTCCGCCCCCCCGCCGCTCCATTGCGCCTGAGGCGCGAGACGAAAGCCGCACCCGGCCGGGCCGAGCAGCCCCGTCAGAGCCAGCCCGCGAACTCCAGCAGCAGCTCCGCGCGGCGGCGGTCACCGACGGCGGCGTGGCGCAGACCCGTCTCCACGGCGCGGTAGAGGGACCAGCCCCGCAGCCGGTCGCGGTCGACGTCCAGGGAATCCGCCAGCTTGGCGACCCGGCGGCGCGCGGCCGCGGCGGGGCCGGGTCCCGCGGCCAGGTCCTCGCAGCGGTCGAGCACCAGCCGCGCCAGGTCGTACGCGCGCTCGCCCACGACCGGCGCCGGGCCCACCGCGAGCCACGGCGCGCGCTCCCCGGCCAGCACCTTCCCCTGCCGGAAGCCGCCGTGCAGCAGCACCTCCTTGGGCGGTTCGGCGGGCAGCGCCGCCCGCAGCTCCAGCGCCTCGTCGATGAGGGGACGGGCGTCCGCCGCCCAGTCCCCGGCGCCGAGCGTCCGCAGGACCTCGCGCTCCTCCTCCGTACGCCCGGTGACCGACGCGAACGGATGCCCCTCGGGCGGCGGCACCCACAGCCGCCGCACCGTGCCCGCCGCCTCCAGCAGCGCCTTCGGCTCGGGCAGCGAGCGCAGCGACACCGCGCCGTGCAGCCGCTCGAGCAGCAGCGCACCGGTGTCCGGGTCGGCGCGCAGCAGCCGGGCCGCGCCCCAGCCGTTCCAGTGCGCGAGGGCGGCCCGCTCACGGTCCGCGTCCGGGCCGGGGACCGGGAACTTCAGCGCCGCCGGAGTGCCGTCCGCCTGCCGTACGAGCACGACGAGCCCGCGACGCCCCCCGGGTGTCGCGACCCGCTCCAGGGTCAGCTCCCAGGCCGCCAGCTGCCGCTCGGCCGTCCCCGGCAGGGCGTCCAGCCAGCTCCGCACGGCGCTCGCGGGGTCGTCGCCCAGCGCGTCCAGAAGCCGCTTCGGCACGGGGACGCGGTCCGTATCGCGGCCGCCGGGCCGTGGTGCCGATGCCATTCCTGAGCTGTCCCCTCCACCGTCAATGACGTCACACCCCGTCCGACCCACCGCTCGGCGACGCCGACGGAGTGGCCGGTGTGGCGTGTTCGGTGAGCCCAGGGAAGGCTACGCCGCCGCCCCGCCAGCGCACCGCCCGGACCGCCGCCTCCCGCAGCGCGCCCGCCGCCTGGCGGCGCAGGGATCCGGTCGAGGCCCGTACGAGGTCGGCGTAGACGGCGGCGACCCGGTTCTCCAGCTCGGCGGCGAGCCGCACCGCGGCGGGCGCGTCCGGCACCGCGAAGGGCAGGGCGTAGGCGGGCGCCGCGCTCGTGGGGCGGCCGCCGAGGTCGCGCACGGTGCGGGCGAGGTCGTCCCGGCGCGCGCGGTGCGCGGCGTAGCCCTCGCGCGCCTCCGCGAGCCGGTCGTCGCCGATCCGCCCGCCGACGACGCCGTACCCGTACACCGCGGCGTGCTCGGCGGCGAGCGCCGCCTGCGCGGCCCTGAGCGCCGCGGCGCGTTCGCCGACGGCCGGACGGTCTGCTCGAGCGGCCATGTCAGTACCCCTTCCCGGTGGTCCCGAGCGCGATCACGAGTCCGTGTCGCGCTGCGTGAGGAGATACACGTGGGCGGCGCCGCAGGCCGCGACGGAGGCCAGCAGCCGGGCCAGCTCGGGCGGCGCGGTGGCGAGCGCGGCGGTGCGGGTGTCGGCCGTCCGGCGCTCGGCCTGGGCGAGGGCGGAGAGGGCCTGTTTCCCGTCCTCCGGGACCTTCGGCATCCGCCGCCCGCCCGCCGACGGCGAGCGCGACACGGTCGCGGAGGGAGAGGGGGACCGGCCCTTGGCGGTGAAGACCGCGACATGCCGGGCCGTCTCCTCCCGCAGCGGCGCCAGCCGCTCCGCGAGGGCGGGATGCGCGTCCACGGTCGCGTCGTAGCGCGCGAGGAGTGCGGTGGAGTCCCGCGCGCCCCGCGCCCGCAGCAGCGCGACGTCCGCCCCGCCGTCCGCCTCGCGCCGGGACTCGGAGTCGTCGGAGCAGCCGCTCAGCAGCGCGAGGGCCCCCAGCGCTCCGCCGCCCAGCAGCAGACTCCGCCGCCGGGTCACCGGCGCGGCGCAGGCGGAAGAGGCGGCGAACGCTGAAGACACGGCGGACGCGGTGGACGCGGCGGGGACCGCGGACGGCGCGTCAGGCGCGGATGTGGCACGGGGCGGGGGAGTGGTGATCGACACGTTCCTCTTTCCGGGCTGCGGCCGCTCCCGGCCGCCGGTAGTGATCACAGCAGGCGAGCGTACCCGCGCCGAGGCCGTCTGCCCGGCAGCGGCCACCGAATCGTCAGCCCGCCGCCGGAACAGATAGGCTTTGACCTGACACGCGACCTTCCCACAACAGCACACGCGGCCGAGGAGTCACCCGGATGAGCACCACCCAGAGCGAGAGGCTGCGCGGACTGCTGGAACCGCTCGTCAGCGCGCGAGACCTGGATCTGGAAGAGGTCGAGGTGACACCGGCCGGGCGGCGGCGCGTGCTGAGAGTGGTCGTGGACTCCGACGACGGCGTCCAGCTGGACACGTGTGCGGAGCTGAGCCGGGACATCTCCAAGACCCTCGACGACACGGACGCCATGGGCCAGACCGCGTACGTCCTCGAGGTCACCTCTCCCGGCGCCGAGCGCCCCCTGACCGAGCAGCGCCACTACCGCCGCGCCACCGGCCGCCTCATGAGAGCGCGCCTCGCCGACGGCGGCGAGCTGGTGGCCCGGATCGTCTCGGTGGACGACGAGGGCCTCGATCTGGAGGTCCCCGGTGTGAAGGGGCGCAAGCCCACCGCCAGGCGGCTGGCCTTCGAGGAGATCTCCAAGGCCCGGGTGGAGATCGAGTTCAACCGCAAGCCCGCGGACAAGGCCGCGGGCGAGGACGACGAGAGCAAGGAGGAGGCGTAGCCGTGGACATCGACATGAGTGCCCTGCGGGGTCTGGTGCGAGAGAAGGAGATCTCCTTCGACCTGCTGGTCGAGGCGATCGAATCGGCCCTCCTCATCGCCTATCACCGCACCGAGGGAAGCCGCCGCCGGGCCCGCGTGGAGCTCAACCGCGACACCGGCCATGTGACCGTATGGGCCCGCGAGGACGCCGAGGACCTGACGGAGGGGCAGGAGCCCCAGGAGTTCGACGACACCCCCTCCGGCTTCGGCCGGATCGCCGCGATGACCGCGAAGCAGGTCATCCTCCAGCGGCTGCGGGACGCCGAGGAGGAGATCACCTTCGGCGAGTACGCGGGGCGGGAGGGCGATGTCGTCGCCGGCGTCGTCCAGCAGGGCAAGGACCCCAAGAACGTGCTGGTGGACATCGGCCGTCTCGAGGCGATCCTGCCGGTGCAGGAGCAGGTCCCGGGTGAGGACTACGCCCATGGCACCCGGCTGCGTACGTACGTCGTACGAGTCGTCAAGGGCGTGCGCGGACCGTCGGTGACCCTTTCGCGTACGCATCCCAATTTGGTCAAGAAGCTCTTCGCGCTCGAGGTGCCGGAGATCGCGGACGGCTCGGTGGAGATCGCGGCGATCGCCCGTGAGGCGGGCCACCGCACCAAGATCGCGGTCCGGTCCACCCGTGCGGGGCTGAACGCCAAGGGCGCGTGCATCGGCCCGATGGGCGGGCGGGTGCGCAGCGTCATGGCCGAGCTGCACGGCGAGAAGATCGACATCGTCGACTGGTCGGACGACCCCGCTGAGCTGGTGGCGAACGCGCTGTCACCCGCGCGGGTGAGCAAGGTCGAGGTGGTCGATCTGGCGGCCCGCTCGGCCCGGGTCACCGTGCCGGACTACCAGCTCTCCCTCGCCATCGGCAAGGAGGGGCAGAACGCCCGGCTGGCGGCGCGGCTGACCGGCTGGCGGATCGACATCCGGCCGGACACCGAGCAGTCGGGTGATCAAGACTGATTTCGGCCGGATTCGCCGGGATCCGGGCCAAATCGAGTGACGGTTCGATCACTCCCCCCAAGGGGTGAGGTCGGCGCGGGGAGGTAGACTTAAGCAGTGTCTGGCCGCACGCGAGCTGGTGCCTGCCCTGAGAGAACCTGTGTGGGATGCCGGGATCGGGCGGCCAAGAACGATCTGCTGCGCATCGTGCTGGTCGAGGGTGTTTGTGTCCCCGATCGGCGCGGTACGCTCCCCGGTCGGGGTGCTTATGTCCACCCCACACGGGTCTGCCTTGACCTGGCGGTTCGCCGCCGGGCCTTTTCCCGGGCCTTCAGGGGGCCGGGAGCGCTCGACACCACGGCGCTCCGCCGGTTTGTCGAGCGGGGTGAAGAGGCGACACCCTGAGTAGTTGGAAGAACGGCACGGGACACCGTGCGGTCAGGTACCTCGCGAGTCGGAAGTAGGTCGAGATTGCGATGAGCACTCGATGAGTACGCGATGAGTACGCCCATGAAGTAGCGACGGTCCGGCGACAACCCGGACCTAAAAGGAGCGAAGTGGCTAAGGTCCGGGTATACGAACTCGCCAAGGAGTTCGGAGTTGAGAGCAAGGTCGTCATGGCCAAGCTCCAGGAACTCGGTGAATTTGTACGTTCGGCGTCCTCGACGATCGAGGCGCCGGTTGTGCGCAAGTTGACTGACGCTTTCCAGGGTGGCAACGGCTCCGGCCGCGCCGCTGGTAAGCCTTCGGCGCCGCGCAAGGCGACGCCCAAGCCGCCGACCCCAGGTCCGGCGGCGGCGGCCCGTCCGGCCGCCCCCAAGCCCCCGGCGCCCGGCCCCAAGCCGGCTGGTGCCCCCGAGGGCCAGCGCGGCACCCCCGGCGCGGCGCCCACCCCGGGCCCGCGTCCCACGCCGGGTGCCCGTCCGGCCCCCGCCCCCGGCCCCAAGCCGGGCCCCGCACCGGCGGCTCCGGCGCAGCCCGAGTTCACCGCGCCGCCGACCCCCGCCCCCAAGCCCGCCGCGGCCAAGCCGGGCGCGCCCGCCAAGCCGGGTGCCACTCCGGGTCCGCGCCCCGGCGGCCGTCCGGGCGGTCAGGGTCAGGGCGGTCAGGGTCAGGGCGGCCAGGGCCAGGGTGGTCAGGGCCAGGGTGGTCAGGGTGGCCGTGGCGGCCCGCGTCCGGGCCAGGAGCGTCCGCGTCCGGGTGGTCCCCGTCCGGCCGGTCCCCGTCCCGGTAACAACCCCTTCACCTCCGGTGGTTCCACCGGTATGGCGCGCCCGCAGGCGCCCCGTCCCGGCGGCGCCCCGCGTCCCGGCGGCCAGCCCGGCGCCGGTCCGCGCCCGCAGGGCGGCGGCCAGGGCGGTCCGGGCCGTGGCCAGGGCGGTCCCGGCGGTCCCCGTCCCACTCCGGGCCAGATGCCCCGTCCGCAGGGCGCCCAGGGCGGCGGCGCGCGTCCGGGTCCCGGCGGCCCGCGCCCGAACCCGGGCATGATGCCGCAGCGTCCGGCCGCGGGCCCGCGGCCGGGCCCCGGCGGCGGTGGCGGTCGCGGTCCCGGCGGCGGCGGTCGTCCCGGCGGCGGCGGTCGTCCCGGTGGCGGCGGCGGCTTCGCCGGCCGTCCCGGCGGTGGCGGCGGCGGTCGTCCCGGCGGTGGCGGCGGTTTCGCCGGCCGTCCGGGGGGTCCCGGCGGCGGTGGCGGCTTCGGCGGCGGCGGTGGCCGTCCCGGCTTCGGCGGCCGTCCCGGCGGTCCCGGTGGCCGCGGTGGCACCCAGGGGGCGTTCGGCCGTCCCGGCGGTCCGGCGCGTCGTGGCCGTAAGTCGAAGCGGCAGAGGCGCCAGGAGTACGAGGCCATGCAGGCCCCGTCCATCGGCGGTGTGATGCTGCCGCGCGGCAACGGCCAGACGGTCCGGCTGTCGCGGGGCGCCTCGCTGACCGACTTCGCGGAGAAGATCAACGCCAACCCGGCGTCCCTGGTCCAGGTGATGTTCAACCTGGGCGAGATGGTCACCGCGACGCAGTCCGTCTCCGACGAGACGCTTCAGCTTCTCGCCGACGAGATGAACTACAACGTCGAGATCGTCAGCCCGGAGGAGGAGGACCGCGAGCTTCTCGAGTCCTTCGACATCGAGTTCGGCGAGGACGAGGGCGGCGAGGAGATGCTCTCCGCGCGTCCGCCGGTGGTGACCGTCATGGGTCACGTCGACCACGGTAAGACCCGACTGCTGGACGCGATCCGCAAGACCAACGTGGTCGCGGGCGAGGCCGGCGGCATCACCCAGCACATCGGTGCCTACCAGGTCTCGACCGAGGTCAACGACGAAGAGCGCAGGATCACCTTCATCGACACCCCGGGTCACGAGGCGTTCACCGCCATGCGTGCCCGTGGTGCCAAGTCGACCGACATCGCGATCCTCGTGGTGGCGGCCAACGACGGTGTGATGCCCCAGACGATCGAGGCGCTGAACCACGCCAAGGCGGCCGATGTGCCCATCGTGGTCGCGGTCAACAAGATCGACGTCGAGGGCGCGGACCCGACCAAGGTGCGCGGTCAGCTGACCGAGTACGGCCTGGTGGCCGAGGAGTACGGCGGCGACACCATGTTCGTCGACATCTCCGCCAAGCAGGGTCTGAACATCGACAGCCTGCTGGAGGCCGTCGTCCTCACCGCGGACGCCTCGCTCGACCTGCGGGCCAACTCGGAGCAGGACGCCCAGGGCATCGCGATCGAGGCCCACCTCGACCGCGGCCGCGGCGCCGTGGCCACCGTGCTGGTCCAGCGCGGCACCCTGCGGGTCGGCGACACGATGGTCGTCGGCGACGCGTACGGCCGCGTCCGGGCGATGCTCGACGACAACGGGAACAACGTGGTGGAGGCCGGCCCGGCGACCCCGGTCCTGGTGCTCGGTCTGACCAACGTGCCCGGCGCGGGTGACAACTTCCTCGTCGTGGACGAGGACCGCACCGCCCGCCAGATCGCCGAGAAGCGCGCCGCCCGCGAGCGGAACGCCGCCTTCGCCAAGCGCACCCGCCGGGTCTCCCTGGAGGACCTGGACAAGGTGCTCAAGGCCGGTCAGGTCCAGCAGCTCAACCTCATCATCAAGGGCGACGCGTCCGGTTCGGTGGAGGCCCTCGAGTCCTCGCTGCTCCAGCTCGACGTCGGCGAAGAGGTGGACCTGCGGGTGCTGCACCGCGGTGTGGGTGCGGTCACCGAGACCGACATCGACCTGGCGACGGGCTCCGACGCCATCGTCATCGGCTTCAACGTGCGCGCCGACGGGCGTGCCACGCAGATGGCCGAGCGCGAGGGCGTGGACGTCCGCTACTACTCGGTCATCTACCAGGTGATCGAGGAGATCGAGGCGGCCCTGAAGGGCATGCTCAAGCCGGAGTACGAAGAGGTCGAGCTCGGTACGGCGGAGATCCGCGAGATCTTCCGCTCGTCCAAGCTGGGCAACATCGCGGGTGTGCTCATCCGCTCCGGCGAGGTCCGGCGGAACACCAAGGCCCGCCTCATCCGCGACGGCAAGGTCGTGGCGGAGAACCTCAACATCGAGGGTCTGCGTCGCTTCAAGGACGACGTCACCGAGATTCGCGAGGGCTTCGAGGGCGGTATCAACCTCGGCAGCTACAACGACATCAAGGTCGACGACGTCATCGCGACGTACGAGATGCGCGAGAAGCCGCGCGGCTGACGAGCGGCGGCGGCCGGGGCCGATCGGCGGAGGAATTTCCGTCGATCGGCCCCGGCCCTTGCGTGTACGGTGCGAGAAGCCCGCAATCACAAAGGCCCCACGGGTGGCTTGACCCGGACCGCATGTATGTAGGGACGTTGTCCTTTGACCTGCTTCTCGGTGACGTACGGTCGCTGAAGGAGAAGCGCTCCGTCGTCCGCCCGATCGTCGCCGAGCTGCACCGCAAATTCGCGGTGAGCGTGGCGGAGGTCGGCGACCAGGACCTCTACCGCAGGGCCCAGATCGCCCTGGCGATGGTCTCCGGGGACCCGGGCCACCTCAGGGAGGTGCTCGACCGCTGCGAGCGGCTGGTGGCGGCGCGGCCGGAGGTGGAGCTGCTGTCGGTGCGACGGCGGTTCCACGGTGGCGATGATGAATGAGGGGGCCGGACCGGCGGTCGCGGACCGCCGGTGGCCATCGATGACCGACGCGAAGAACTGACGCGAAGAACGTACGCGGAGAAGAGAGAAGAAGACGCATGAGCGACACCGCGCGGGCACGCAAGCTGGCGGACCGCATCCGGGTCGTGGTCGCGGAGACCCTGCAGCGGCGGATCAAGGACCCGCGGCTGGGCTATGTGACCATCACCGACACCCGGATCACCGGTGATCTGCGGGAGGCGACCGTCTTCTACACGGTCTTCGGCGACGACGAGGAGCGGGCGGCCTCCGCCGCCGCCCTGGAGAGCGCCAAGGGCGTGCTGCGGTCGGAGGTCGGCCGCCAGACGGGGGTGCGCTTCACCCCGACCCTGACGTTCGTCCCGGACGCGCTGCCGGAGAACGCCCGCACCATCGACGATCTGCTCGCCAAGGCCAGGGAGGCGGACGCCCAGGTGCGCGAGGCGTCCTCGGGCGCCGCTTACGCGGGCGACGCCGACCCGTACCGCAAGCCCGGCGAAGAGGACGACGAGGAGCCCGGCACGGACGGCAAGGGTTCGGCGGACGTATGACGCGCAAGGGCAGGGCCGGTTCCGGGGCGCCGGACGGCCTGGTGATCGTCGACAAACCGGCCGGTTTCACCTCGCACGACGTCGTCGCCAAGATGCGCCGCTTCGCCGGCACCCGGCGGGTCGGCCACGCCGGGACGCTGGATCCGATGGCCACGGGCGTGCTCGTGGTCGGCGTGGAGAAGGCCACCCGGCTGCTGGGCCATCTGGCGCTGACCGAGAAGGAGTACCGGGCCACCATCCGGCTCGGGCAGACCACGGTCACCGATGACGCGGAGGGCGAGATCACCGCCTCCGACGGCGCCGCCGGGGTCGACCCGGGCGCCGTCCAGGCCGGGATCGAGGCGCTGACCGGGGACATCCAGCAGGTCCCCTCGAAGGTCAGCGCCATCAAGATCGACGGCAAGCGCTCCTACGCACGGGCGCGGGAGGGCGAGGAGTTCGCGATTCCGGCGCGGCCGGTGACCGTCTCCTCCTTCGTCCTCCACGACCGCCGCGAGGCCAAGGCGGAGGACGGCACCACCGTCCTCGACCTGGACGTCACGGTGGTGTGCTCCTCCGGCACCTACATCCGGGCCCTGGCGCGCGACCTGGGCGCCGGACTCGGCGTGGGCGGCCATCTCACGGCCCTGCGCCGGACCCGGGTCGGTCCGTACGGGCTGGAGGCGGCCAGGACGCTGGAGCGGCTGGAGGAGTCGCTGGAGATCCTGCCCATCGCGGAGGCGGCGGCCGCCGCGTTCCCGCGCTGGGACGTGGACGAGCGCCAGGCCCGGCTGCTGGGCAATGGGGTGCGGATCGACATGCCGTCGGGGGAGAAGGGGCCCGGGCCGGTCGCGGTCTTCGGGCCGGAGGGGCGTTTTCTGGCCCTGGTGGAGGAGTCGAAGGGCAAGGCGAAGAGCCTGGCCGTCTTCGTATGACGCCGTTGACGCCGTCGGAGCCCCGGCGGGGTCAACGGGCGGAGCCCCTTGTATCGGCAAGGGGCGGGGTGGGGACTCTGCCCGCCGCGGGTGCCCCCGGGGCCTGGCCGCCGCGGCGCCGGTGTGTCGTGGCCGACTCCGGGCCGCGTTGCACGCGCCGGGACCGGCCGCCTACGGTGGCTTTCCGGCCGGTCCGGGCGCTCGGGGCGGCCACCGATGCGAGGCGGGCGCCCGGGGCATGGCAGTCTTAGACCTGCGAAGTCGACAGACAAAGGTTCGGGCGAGGAGCGGGCAAAGTGCAGCGCTGGCGTGGCTTGGAGGACATCCCCGAGGACTGGGGGCGCAGCGTCGTCACCATCGGTTCCTACGACGGGGTGCACCGAGGACACCAGCTGATCATCGGCCGTGCCGTGGCACGGGCGCGTGAGCTGGGCGTACCGGCGGTCGTGGTCACCTTCGACCCGCATCCGAGCGAGGTCGTGCGGCCCGGCAGCCATCCACCGCTGCTCGCCACGCACCAGCGGCGCGCGGAGCTGATGGCCGGGCTGGGCGTGGACGCGGTGCTGATCCTGCCGTTCACGGCGGAGTTCTCGCGGCTCACCCCCGCCGACTTCGTGGTGAAGGTGCTGGTCGACAAGTTGCACGCCCGGGTCGTGGTGGAGGGTCCCAACTTCCGCTTCGGCCACAAGGCCGCCGGGAACGTGGCCTTCCTGCGCGAGCTGGGCACCACCTACGACTACGAGGTCGAGGTCATCGACCTGTACGAGCGCGGTGAGGCGGGCGGCGGCGAGCCGTTCTCCTCCACGCTGGTGCGCCGCCTGGTCGCGGAGGGCGATGTCACGGGCGCGATGGAGGTCCTCGGCCGGCCGCACCGGGTCGAGGGAGTGGTGGTGCGCGGTGCGCAGCGCGGCCGCGAACTGGGCTTCCCCACGGCCAACCTGGAGACCCCGCCGCACACCGCGATCCCGGCCGACGGCGTCTACGCCGGCTGGCTGACGGCGCAGGGCGAGGCGATGCCCGCGGCGATCTCGGTCGGCACCAATCCGCAGTTCGACGGGACCGAGCGGACGGTCGAGGCGTATGCGATCGATCGGGTCGGACTGGATCTGTACGGACTCCATGTCGAGGTCGACTTCCTCGCCTATCTGCGGGGTCAGGAGAAGTTCGACTCGATCGAGGCGCTGCTGGAGCGCATGGCGGCCGATGTGAAGCGGGCGCGGGAGCTTGTGGAGGAGCACGGGAGCCGCTGAGGTGCGGTACGGCGGCTGCTGCGCGCAGGGAGCCGCTGAGGGCGCACGGCGGGCGTTGAGGCGCTGTGCGGTGCGGCTGTGCGCCGTGGGCTCTGCGCCGTGGCCTCTGCGCCGCGTGGTGAACGGGTGAACGCGCGCATGCGCCCCGTGGGCCCGGATCACCGGCCCACGGGGCGCATGCGCTTCTTCGCTCGCTCGCTACTGCTGCGGAGGCTGCTGCTGCCAGGGCTGCCCCGGTTGCCCGGGCTGGCCGGGCTGCCCCGGCTGGGCCTGCTGCCACGGCTGGCCGGGCTGCGGCTGCTGTCCCTGCCCCTGCCCCGGCTCATAGGACTGCTGCCAGCCCTGCTGGCCGCCTTGCTGCGGGTACCCGGGGTACTGCGGCTGCTGGCCCTGCTGAGGCGCGTAGGCGCCCGGGTAGGGCTGCTGGGCCTGTCCGGGCATCGGCGGGGCCACCTGCGGCGGCTGGGCCGCTCCGTCGCCCGTCCACAGGCCCTGCTCCTGCTGGGCACGGGTGAAGTCCTCCGCGACCATGGCCGAGAGGTTGAAATACGCCTCACGCGTCTTGGGCCGCAGCATGTCCAGGTCCACCTCGGCGCCCGCCGACAGATGCTCGTCGAACGGCACGACGATCACCCCGCGGCAGCGGGTCTCGAAGTGGGACACGATGTCCTCGACCTTGATCATCTTGCCGGTCTCCCGGACCCCGGAGATCACCGTGATGCTCCGCGAGACCAGATCCGCGTAGCCGTGCGCGGACAGCCAGTCCAGGGTGGTGCTGGCGCTGCTCGCACCGTCCACGGAGGGCGTGGAGATGATGATGAGCTGGTCGGCGAGGTCGAGGACGCCGCGCATGGCGCTGTAGAGCAGGCCCGTGCCCGAGTCGGTGAGGATGATCGGGTACTGCTTGCCCAGGACGTCGATGACGCGGCGGTAGTCGTCGTCGTTGAACGTCGTCGAGACCGCCGGGTCGACGTCGTTGGCGAGGATCTCCAGCCCCGACGGCGCCTGTGAGGTGAACCGCCGGATGTCCATGTAGCTGTTGAGGTACGGGATCGCGGTGACCAGGTCGCGAATGGTCGCCCCGGTTTCCCGGCGGACCCGTCGGCCGAGGGTGCCCGCGTCCGGGTTGGCGTCGATCGCGATGACCTTGTCCTGGCGCTCGATGGCCAGGGTGGCGCCGAGGGCGGTGGTCGTCGTGGTCTTGCCGACGCCGCCCTTGAGGCTGATCACCGCGATGCGGTAGCAGGACAGCACCGGCGTGCGGATCAGCTCCAGCTTGCGCTGCCGCTCCGCCTCCTCCTTCTTGCCGCCGAGCTTGAAGCGGGAGGGGCCGGGGGTGTTCTTCTTCGGCTTCTGCTTGCCCTTGATCAGCCGGTCCGAGGAGAGCTCGACCGCGGCGGTGTACCCGAGCGGCGCCCCCGCGCTTCCGGCCTGGCGCCGCTGGTCGGGCGTCACGGTCGGCCAGCCGCCGGTACGGGGGTCGGCCGGGGCGGCCGGGGCGGCCGGGGCGGCGTGGGCGTCCGGGCGCGGATAGCCGTAGCCGTCATGCGGCTGTGGCTGCGCCTGCGGTCCGGGCCCGGGCCCGGGAACGCCGTCGCCGGGGCGTGGGAAGCCGTACCCACCCTGTGCGCCCGGACCCTGCTGCCCGGGGAACTGCTGACCCTGGGGGGCATGCGGCTGCTGACCCTGGACGGGGCCGTTCGGCGCGTACGGTCCCGGCTGGCCGCCTTGGGCAGGCTGGCCGGGTTGGCCCGGGTACATCGGCTGGGCGGGCTGTCCGGGGTGGTCGGCCGGTCCCGGCTGGGGCGTGGGGTAGGGCTGTGGGTGGGGCTGCTGGTACGAGCCCTGGCCCTGCTGGTCCGGGGCGGGCGGCTGCGGGAAGCCGTAGCCGCCCGGGACGGGTGTCGGCCCCTGGCCCTGTCCCGGACCATCCGGGCCGGGCGCGGGCTGCGCGCCCGGTTGCGGATAGCCGTAGTGGGGCCCCTGCGGAGCCGGGGCACCCTGCGGCCCGGGCCCCGGTACGCCCGGGCCGGGCTGCTGGTAACCGCCCTGTGGGCCAGGCATGTTGGCCGCCGGGGGCCGCGCACCCTGGGCCTGATCCGGCAGCGGGGCCGGGCCGGGCTGCCCGGGGGTCGCACCGGGAGCGCCCTCACCGAAACGCGGATAGCCGTATCCGCCCTGCGGCCCCGGCCCCGCGGCGGGCTGTCCGGGCTGCCCCTGCGTCTGGGGCGGGGGTGGCGCCCAGGAGGCGTCCTGCGGCGGGAGCGGCACTCCGGCACCAGGGGTTGCGGGCCCGTCCGTCCGCTGCTCCGGAACCGGAGCGGGACCCGGAGCCGGCGGGGCGTCCTCGGGCGCCGCGGGGTGGAAGTCCGGCGGCAGGGGCGGCAGCCCCGACTGCGGGACGGGCGGCGGGGCCCAGGTGGTGGCGGGCTGCTCGGGCGACGGCGCGCTCGGCGGCACGGCGTCCTCGGGGACCGCGTCCTTGGGAACCGCGTCCTTGGGGACCGCGTCCTGAGGCTCGGCGCTCGCCTGCCTCAGCTCCTCCATCTCCCGCCGCAGCGCGGCCGTGGAGAAGCGCAGTGTGCCCTCGCTGCGCACATCGTCGTCGGTACGGTCGGTGTCCGAGGAGCCGGAATCGGCACTCGGACCGGGATCGGACGCGAACCCAGACCCGGAATCGGCCCCGGCCCCGGCCCCGGCCCCGGCCCCGGAACCGGAATCGGCCCCGGCCCCGGAATCGGAACCGGAAGAAGAACCGGGACCGGAATCGGCGACCCCGGCGCCGGAGTCCTCACTCCGCCTCTCGGCGATCTCGCGCCGCAGCGAGGCGGTGGAGAACCGCACGGTGGAGGGGCTGACCACATCGCCGTTCTCGCCCTCGTCGGAGCCCGCCTCGGAGGCGAACTCCGAGTCCGGCCGGAAGGCGTCGTCGTCCCGCGGAGCGGCGGCGGGCGCCAGCGTGAAGTCGTCATCGACGGGAGCGGGAGCGGAAGCGGAAGCCGCTGGAGAATCCTCGGCCTCCACGTCGGAAGCAGGAGCGGAAGACTCGTAGGAGGGCTCGGGTTCGGCGCTGTCCGAAACGCCGCCACTCGTCACACCGTCATCCGCGGACGTGGCACCAATCGAATCCGACTCAGAGTCAGACAAAGGCGACATACGCATGCCCGAGTCGGACTCTCTGACCTCCGGTTCCGACCGTGCCTCGTCCTCCCTCTGGGCGGGGACCTCCTCCACCTCGGAGGCGTCCGACGCGACATCGGAGGAGGGCGCCGGGGCCGGCGGCGGCCAGGCACCCGGGAAGCCACTCGGCTCCGGCGCCCCCGGTACGGGCACCGGGTTGCCGGTGGGCGGCGGAGGCGGCGGACCCGGCATCCCCGCACCGGCGCCCGTCCCGGTTCCTCCGGAACCGCCGGTCGACGCGGGGGCCGTGGAGGACGGCGAGGACGACGACGAAGCGTTCTGCGTGTACCAGGCGGGTGGGGTGTAGTCGATGGTGAACTCGCCCGTGTGCTCGGTCTCCGCGTCGGACCGATCATCGCCGGGTGTGGTTCCGCCCGTGCGGATCTCGTCCCGATCGCTGCTCACAATGCCTCCTGGTGTGGTCGAACACCCTTGAAATTCTTGGCGAGGCCGATCTGTTGCCGATCGCTACTGTCGTCCGACCGTTCGGCTTTCCCCTTTTGTGACGCCGGGGACCCTTGATCGGGCGCTCCACCGGGTACCCCAAGACTAATCACCATGAGCGCCGCGGGGGCAGGCCCGTCCGCGCACTCGAGGCTGTCCGAGACCTCACCGTGCCTTACGGCGGTACGTACCCGGCAACCGCGGGGAGAAGTCCAAGCGTCCGGTGGTACAAAGAATCCCCGCTCGAATGCCGTTGCACAGTGGGACCTGCGACCATGTCGCCCCTTTCCGGTCGGCGCCGCCGACCGGATCGCGGGGAGGAGGCCGACCGGTCGGTGGACTCGTGTGAGAGGTAGGCGCAGATGCCGCAGCCGCCCCAGCCACCCAACCAGCCGCCCTCCGGCGGCTTCGGCCCGCCACCCCCAGAGCCCCAGGAACCCCAGCAGCCCCAAGAGCCCCAAGAGCCCCAAGAGCCCCAGGAGCCCGGCCAGAGCGGCTTCGGCTCGCCGCGGAGACCTCCGACGCCAGCCGGACCGCCCACCACGCCTCCCACCGCGCCCCAGAGGCAGCCACCAGCTCCGTCGACGGGCCGCACTCCGCCCCAGATATGGGACACCGGCGCCCTCCCGTCGAGCCCGCCCCCACCACCGCCCGGCGCACCCCCGGGCCCGAACCCGTCGAACCCGTACGCCCAGAACCCGTACACCCAGAACCCGTACGTACGCCAGCCGGAGTACGGCGGCCCGTACACCCCACCGTCCGGCGGGCCGTACGGCACGCCTCCGCCCACCGGCGGCGACCCGGCCCCGAAGCGCAAGGCCCTGGTCATCGGCGCGGCGGTGGCGGTACTGCTCGCGGCCGGTGGCGGGGTGTACGCAGCGGTGGGCGGCGACGACGGCGGTAAGAACGCCACGGCCGGCCCCACGAAGACCGCCCCGAGCCAACCCACGACACAGGACTCGACGCCCGAGCCGACGACCGGTGACGGCGACAACACGGGCGGGCGCGGCAACGGCGAAAGCGATCCCAACGACCAGCGCCGGGCGGGCGAGGCCAAGGTCCTCTACCAGAAGCCCGCGCCCGAGGTCAGCGAGAACAACCTCGAAGTGCCCGGCTTCTGGGCGATGAAGGGCTATGTCGTCAAGGCGGTCGAAAACAAGATCATCGCCTACAAGGACGAAGGGGGCAGCAAGTGGACCCTCTCGCTCCCCAAGGCGGTCTGCGCCGCTCCCACGTCCACCACCGACGGCAAGGTCGTGGTCGCCTACGAGGGCCATGGAAGGGACTCCTGCAGCCAACTCGCCCTGATCGACCTCAACAAGGGCGCCAAGCTCTGGGACCACCCCGCCCCCGAGAGCGACGCCATGGGCGGCGGCTACACGAATGTGGGCATGGCCCAGAGCGGCAACCTCGTCGGCATGGCCTGGTTCGGCGGCTCCGCCGTCATCAAGGTCAGCGACGGCAAGGAGGTCTCACCCGAAAAGCCGAGTGCGGGCTGCTCCATTGACGGCTACGCGGGCGGCAAGGTCCTGCT
Organism: Streptomyces yongxingensis; assembly: GCF_055597465.1. Lineage (NCBI taxonomy): Bacteria > Bacillati > Actinomycetota > Actinomycetes > Kitasatosporales > Streptomycetaceae > Streptomyces > Streptomyces yongxingensis. The sequence continues at coordinate 3,675,766 of NZ_CM145717.1, read as the reverse complement.
GCGCGCCTACTCCTGCAGCAATGGCACCGCCAAGCTCCAGCAGCTCACCCCCAGCGGCTCGATCAAGTGGACCTACACCATCCGTAAGGGCTTCAAGGTCAGCAACATCTTCTCCAGCAGCCCCGCCGTGGTGGCCCTCATCGACCAGGACCGACGCTCCGGCGGCATCCTGGCCCTCTCCGACAAGGGCGAGGAACGCTCGACTCTCGCGCTCGGCAAGCAGTCCTACCAGCCGGAATGCGGTACGGACATCTTCGGCACCAACATGGGCAACTGCGAGGGCGTCGCCGTCTCCGCCGACACCTTCTACCTGCCGACCGAGATGACCCAGGACCACGGCTTGGGCTCGACAAGCGAGATCCACGCCTTCGACCTCACCACCGGCAAGCGGAAATGGGCGGTCAAGGTGGCGGAACGGCTCCTGCTCCCGCTGAACATGGACGGCAAGAACCTCATCGCCTACGAAAAGCCCTCATACACCGCCCCCGGCCGAATCATCCGCATCGGCTCCAACGGCGGCAAGCCCAAAACCCTCCTACGTCTGCCCCAGGCCACCCAAAAAACCGAGCGCGACTTCTACTCGGCCACCCACACCTACCGCAACGGCAACTTCTACATCGCCACCAACCGCATCACCGGCACCGACACCACCGCCGAAAACCTCCTGATGGCCTTCGGCCCTTGACCCCGTCACCGCGTCGAGGGGCGCACCCCGCGCGGGGCACGCCCCTCGAACCGGGTGCGTACTGGTGGTCAGTCCACCCGGCGCGGCGCTCCCAGCAGCCCCGACTCGGGGTCGGTCGCCTGGAGCGAGACGTACTGCCGGGAACCGCGCGTACACCACAGGGTGACCCAGTCCGGGATGGTGGGGAGGGCGGCGACGTCTTCCTGCCGCAGGGCCATGATCCGGCCGATCTGCTTGGCCTCGTCCGGCGAGACCCGTTGAATCCCGACCAGTCCGGCATGCTCCAGCAACCGGGGTGCGACGGGGCTCAGATACGGCAGCAGCGTGAGGACCGACTGCCAGGGCAGGGCGGAAACCCGGCCGCGTGGTGGCCGCATGCCACAGTCCCGCACCACGAGGACCGGGCTGCCCACCGAGGGGCCCTGCGGTGGCACCCGGCCCACATCGAATACCGTCATGCACTGCTGACCGCCGCCCGCGGCCTGGACGAGATTGGCCCACATGCGGGGGCGGCCGGTTTCGATGGCGATCCGCGTGCCCGTACCGGCGGCCCGGAGAGCCAGCGCCTGCGCCGTCCACAACCCGCCTATCAGCACCACGTCGAACGGCTCGGGGCGGCTGAAGCCGAGAACCGCCGACTGGCCCTGCTCGTCCACGCCGACGACCACGCCGTCGTCGCCGACCGGAAAGGCCATCGCTTCCAGCTGGTCCGGCGACAGCACATGCCGTTCCCGCCGCGGCCCGATGAGCCCGAAGCCGGGACGCGTCCTGCGTGATCCGGTGGGCAGGTCCGGGGCTTGAGCCGAAGTGGTGGTGAAGCCGCGAGTAGCGGCTGTGGTGGTGGCCATCAGCGTGTGCCTCCCAACGGCAGAGTGGCGAGCGTGCCCGGCAACTGCTCGCGGTCCAAGCGCACGAGGCCGACCTTCACACCCCGAGCGGCCCTCTCCAACGCCTTGCGCGAGTCGACCAGTTCTGAGTCGCTGCGTCCTGTGATGCGCACATAGGCGCTGGCCTTGAGATCGTTCCCCTGGCGGCTCCCGCGAGCCAGCGTCAAGCTGAAGGTGGTCGCAAGGGCCGGCAGGGAGGTGAGGAGCGCGACGATTTGAGGCAGTGGTGCGTTACCCGTCCCCAACTGCGGCCAGCGACCCACCCAGTAGGTGGTGTGCCAGCGGTCGTCGCATCGCCAGGCGCGAGTGCTTTCGAGCGTACGGCGCGAGGCCGCATTCGCACGCCCGGCTTGAGCGGTCGCCATGGGGTTGGAACACGCGGACGTCGCGACGGCCGCCGCCACTTCACCCTCGTCCAGAACCTTGGCGGTGAAGCCTGCCCCCGCCAGTCGGCTCGCCAACTGATCCACCGCCCGCACCAGACAGCGCTGCACGCCCTCCAGCCCACCGCCACGGGCTTCGATGGCCTCGGGGCACAGCTCCGGGTGCAGCTTGAGGGCCACCCAGGTCATGCGGATGGCGGGAGCGCCGCTCTGTTCATGGAGCGGCGCGTAGCTACGGGCGGCGACCGACTGCTGCGGCAGATGCGGGGCCGGGGCGGGCTGGGTGTGCAGCACGATCTGAGCGGACTCCAGGTGGATATCGTCCACGGTCAGCGTGTCACGCAGCAGTTCCACCGGCAGGGGCCGCTGGGTGCGCGCCGGACGCAGCGGGGTGTCCGTGCTCTGGATCTGGAGGACGGCGGTGAGGAAAGTGCCGTCGCCCACCATTCCGATCTCTCGTCGGTCACGGGCGACGTAGGAGTACGTGCGCAACGCCGGGTCGCATTCGACCGCGGGCGCGAGCGAGGGGTCGATATCAGCTGGAATGGGCTCCTTGGCCAGCCTTTGGCGGTGACGCAGGGCGTTCGCGGTGGATATCCACTCGGAGATCGGCTGTTGTCGGCGGCGCAGCACGGCGAGAAGGATCAGTGGCAGGGCGACGACCGCCAGCAGTGGCTTCTCCATGGCGACCAGGAGCACCGCGGCGGCGATCTCGAGGAGCACGAGCTGCTGCAGTCGCAGAAACCTGAATCCGGTGCCGCGTGAGGGCTGCCGCGATGCGCCACGCTCGGGAGAACGCGTTCGGGTGTGTGTGGCAGAGCTCATCAGGGAGACCACTTTGCCCTTTCGTCAGTACACCGGCTCGCGGGTCGGCGGATCGCGATGTCACGGTATCGGAAAGCCGCGTGGCTGTTGACCACACTCTTCCCTTCTCTTCTCGCACCTCGATCACACACCGGCCTCGCTTACCGGCATAGTAGAGAGCCGGGTCGGTATCGGGCCCTGACCGGCGCGTGATTGTTCGGGCCGAGGACACATAACCGGGGAGAAGCGGCGACACATGGCATCGCGGCGAGATGAGCTCAACGCCTACACCTTTGCGAAGAAGCGGACCGTTGCGGCCTTTCTACGGCCTTCGTTCGGGGTCTCCGAGGAGGCGGCGCCTCGTCCTCTGCGTTCGGTCGTGCCCGGCGTCGTGGTGGGGGCGCTGATCCTGGCGGGGTTCGGGGCGTGGGGCATGTTCAAACCGACCGCGCCCAAGGGATGGGACGAGCCCGAATCCCACATCATCGTCGGCAGTGATTCGACGACTCGTTACGTCATCCTCAAGACCGACGGCAAGAAGCAGCTTCATCCAGTCCTCAACTTCGCCTCCGCCAAACTTCTTCTCACACCGGATAAGTCCAGCATCGTCGACGTCAAGGAGTCGGAACTGGACAACGGTGACATTCCTCGCGGTCCTACTCTGGGGATCCCCTATGCCCCGGACCGGCTGCCTTCCGCGAGCGAAGCCCGCAAGAGCAAGCGCTGGGCGGTCTGCGAACAGCCGGGCGGCAATCAGAACACCACGCAGAAGGCCGTCTTCCTCTTCGCCGATCGCGAGGCCAAGAAGGTGGAGGGCTCTCAGCGGCTGCGCGGTAACCAGGTCCTCTACGTCGAAGGCAGCGGCGGCGCGCGCTACCTCGTGGATTCGAGCGGTACGAAGTACCTCATCGGCGGCGAGAAGGGCAAGGACTCGACGACCGAGGCGGAGTACAACCTCCTGCTGCGGATCCTCGTCCAGGACGGTGCGAAGCCGGAGCGGGTGACCGATGACTGGCTCAACACCTTCAAGGACGGCTCACCCATTCGCTTCCCCGCGGTCCCGGGACAGATCAAGGCCAACGCCGGAGTCGACACCCTGAGCGCCAAAGCCAATCGGGTCGGAATGGTCCTGAGCGCCACGACGGGCCCCGGGACCCAGCACTACGTCGTGCTGCCGGGCAAGGTCGCACGCATCTCGGACTTCGTCGCCAAACTGCTGCTCAGCAGTGATCAGCTGCGTCCGCTCAACCAGGCGGGAGTGGCGGAGCGGGTGAGCGCGGCCGACTTCTCATCCGACGGCCAGGAGTTCTACGGCGACAGGGACTGGCCCGGCCGGCCCCCCCGGCAGGCCAACTCCGTGGCTTCCGCCGAGGGCGGCGCGGCCCGTGACACCGTGTGCAGCATCCTCGACGGTGTCAGCGGCAATGGAACGCCGAAGCTGGGCACTTGGGCGGGCACCGAGTACCCCGCGACCATCGTCGACGGGGCCACCAGTGCATACGTCACCCCCGGAACCGGCCTTCTCTACCGCCAGTTCAAGGGCAACGGGACCAAGACGGGGTCCATCTTCCTGATCACGGACACCGGCCTGCGCTATCAGGTGCAGTCCAACAGCGACAGCAGTGCGGGCAAGTCGAAGATCGGCGACGAGGCCAAGGGGGACAAAGGCGCGAGCTCGTCCAATGCCAACCAGGCCCAGATCCGGCTGGGTTACGAAGGCGTGGACCCCCTTCCCATCCCGGCCACATGGTCCGAGTTCCTTCCCATCGGTCCGCGGCTCGACTCCAACAGCGCCAGGAAGCCGCAGGGTTCGTAGTGTCGAAGAAGAAGCCACAAGTGACATCAGTGACTGCGGCCCGGTCCACGAGGCACGCGGCCAGGTTGACGGCGGCCCTGCTCGTCGGAGTCACGGGAGCCCTGGGGCCCGCCGGCCCCGCGATGGCCGACATCCCACCGTCGAGTTCGCCTGCGGCCCTGGACGGCAACGGGGAATGCACGTTCCCCATGAAAAAGCAGATCAAAGGCACGCCTTGGGCCCTGCAGCGCATCGTCCTCGACCAGCTGTGGAAGGACACCAAGGGTCGTGACGCCGACGGGAATCCCGTACGGGTCGCGGTGATCGACACGGGAGTGGACAACACCAACCCGCAGCTCAAGACGGCGGTCGACGCCAGCAGGGGGTTCAACTACCTGCCGAAGGACAAGAACGCCTCCGGGTCAGGGAAGTCCCCGAAGCGGGACGGCACGGACGACCAGGTCGGCCACGGCACCAAGGCGGCGGGCATCATCGCCGCCCGTCCACGGGAGGGGACCGGCTTTGTGGGGCTGGCCCCCGAGGCGAAGATCATTCCTCTGCAGCAGAACGACGACCAGGGCCGGGGCACCCCACAAACGCTGGCGCAGGCGATCAGGAGGGCCGTCTCGGAAGGGGCGCGCGTCATCAACATCTCCCAGGACACCAAGGGGGCCCGTCCCTCAACCGTCCTGGAGGAAGCCGTCGCCTACGCCATCGACCACAATGTCGTGGTCGTCGCGTCCGCGGGCAACGACGGCGCCGACGGCAAGTCGAAGAACACCTACCCCGCGTCCTACCCGGGCGTTCTCGCGGTGGCCGCGTCCGACCGCAACAACGAACGCGCGATCTTCTCGCAGAGCGGCGACTTCGTCGATGTCGCGGCACCCGGGGTCGATATCGTCTCGACCGTTCCGAAAGGCGGTCAGTGTGTCGACAACGGAACCAGCTTTTCCGCTCCCTATGTGGCGGGTGTAGCGGCCCTCATCCGGGCCAAGCACCCCGAGTGGAAGCAGCACCAAGTCGTCGCCCAGATCGAGCAGACGGCGGAGCGCGGTGTCAGGGGACACGATAGATTCGTTGGGTGGGGGGTTGTCGATCCGGTACGTGCGCTCACCGAAGACGACCATCCCATCAACCGGCCGACAGAGAACAAGGGTTCCCTCAAAGACGTCCCCGCACCGGAAGCGGCGAAGCTGATTCAGGGGGAGACCCCTCAGGAGCGGCGGGAGCGGCTTGCCACGTACGCCCTTGGCATCACCGCGGTCCTGGTCTCACTGACCGCCGGGGGAGCGGTTGTGCTCCGCGACTGGCGTCGGCGGCACGGACCGACACACGTCACAGAGGGCGGCAGCGGACAACTCGGTCGGAATCGATCATTGCCGTAACGGCGCTGTCACAACCCGCCACATCGCCGAGCCCATGCGTTTTCGGGCCGCTAGAGTGACTGTTGACGACACGAATCTACGTTCCGTGAGGTGTCCGTCGAGGCGGCGGGTCACCTTATCGAAATTCATGGGGGAAGGTGCGACATGGCAGACAAGCTCCGGCTTACAGGTAGTGAGATCGACAAGTTGATCCGCGACCTCGGCACCATGCATGACGGTCTTGAAGCCAGGATCAGCACCCTCAACGGCGTGATCGACGCCGTCGAGGGCCACTGGAAGGGCATCGCAGCCAACGCCTACAACGGCTTGCAGACGCAGGTCAACCAGGATGTCAAGCGCATCAAGGAGCTTCTCGCCTTCACCAAGGAAGCGGTCCAGGCGAGCAAGGGGGGCTTCGACGAGCACGAGGTCGAGCGGCTCAACGACTTCAAGAGCGTTGGGGATGGAAGCAATGGTGTGCTCGACCGCTTCCAGGTGTCCTAGTCCCTCGGTAACCGCCCGCCTCGCATAGGAGACAAGCTTCCATGGAGATCACGTACTCCGGCGTCATCCACGCCGCCGGTGAGGTCAAGAAGACCGCCAACAACATCAAGAGCGAGCTCGACACGCTCATCACTCAGGTGAAGGCCGTTGTGGACACCTGGGACGGTGAGACCCAGCGGGCCTTCTACGACCGCCAGCGGGACTGGGACAAGCAGGTCAACCACATGCACGAGACCCTGCTGACGATCTCGCAGAAGATGATGGACGCCACCGACGGCTACAAGAGCAACGACCTCGCGCAGGCCCGCCGCTTCCAGAGCTGAGGAAGCGGGTTGGGCACAGCCGGAAAGGTCCCGGCTGTCGTGGGTGTGAGATGCGATGGGCATCTCACACCCACATCTGTGGGTTTTAGGCACTTTGGGGAGGTGCTTCGTGGGGCAGAAGGACTCGGGGGGAAACAAACACGGCTCCCCCAAAGACAAGCTTGGTGTCGGTGAAGACCTGGGCAGGTTCAAGAAGCGAGTGGACCAGCTTCTCGACGACCTGGACAAGTCCGAGGCGAGCCACAAGAAGATGGTGGGCTACAAGCTGACCAGCACGGCGTTCGGGTCGGCCGAATTCCCGGAGGCCCAGAACCTCGCCACGGCCTACGAGATAGTCCACGCACAGTTGGAGCTGCTCTCGGAGACGCTCGGACAGCAGCTCGAGGCGATGGGGATCACGGTCCACATGGCCGAGGGCGACTACAAGAACATCGACCAGGAGGAGGCATTGCGCCTCCAGCGGATCCAGAAGCGCACCGAGCTGTATTACGAGCAGTACCAGAAGAAGAAGCATCCCCACGAGCCGTCAACGGACGACAAGAAGACCGGTGACGGCAAGGGCAGTGGCGGAGCCGGCGGTTGATGTGAACGGGGGTACAGACCGATGAGTGAGCCCAAGAACATTCCCGACTGCACTGACCGAACTGGCATGGGGCAGCGTGGGCTGGCTGAGCTGGTGAGCATGATCCAGAACGCGGACTGGCGCGCCCTCTCCACGAAGGCCACAGCTCTCCAGGATGCGGAGAGCGCACTCGACAAGATCGGCGACGAGCTGAAAAAGCGAGTCCAGCGGGTCGAATGGGACGGTGATGGTGGCGATGCCTTCCGCGAGTGGGGCGACGAATTCGCCAAGCAGGTCCTGAAGCTGGCCAAGTACGCGGGCAGTGTGGGCGGCGTCATGCTCCATGCGAGCGACACGCTCAAGGAAGCCATCACTCAGATGCCGGATGTCCCCGCCGGGAACCTCAACGACGACCCTGAGACTCTGAGCAAGCTTCAGAAGAAGTCGGACAAGCTGCGTGACACGTTCGCTCCGTACATGACCGCGGTGGCGAATGCCTACCAGTCGGGAGCGGACAGCTTCAGCTTTCACGAGCCGCCGGTCTTCAAGCCGCTGCCGACTCAGGTTCTTCCGGACGATCAACACGCAGGTGGACAGTCTGGATACGGTGCCCCTGGAGGTGTGGGTAGCGTACAAGCCACGCCGTACGCGGGCGGGGGATCAACGGGTAACCAGCAGCTCTCTGTATCTCCGGTCAGCCTGGGACCTGAGAGCTCTGGGGACGCGGTCGGGGCGCGAGAAGTCGGACAGGACCATATTCCTGACGCCAGGCACACGAACCTTGACCGAGTGACGATGCCGGAGGCGCCGCTGGCGCCCAAGCCGTCAGATCTTGGTCCCCTGCCCACCCCTGCTCCGACGACCCCAAGTCCAGCGCCTGTGGTACCGCCCATTCCAGGCCCAGGCCTTCCGTCTCCCTCGAACACCAGGCGGCCCGGACCAGGCCCTAGCCCCGTGGGGCGGGTCGGTCCCGTGAGTCCCACCACAGGGCCCGGCCTTGGAAACGGTCGGGTTCCTACCCCGACTCGTACCAATAATCCCATTGTTGGAGGCATTCCGCCCCAAGGTCAGACAGCGCCCACACGGGGTCTGAACCGAGGGACGGTCATCGGGAATGAATCCTCCCAGGCCATGGGCCGGGGAGTGATGGGCGGCAGTGGCAGTGGGGTAATTGGCGGAGGTAGGGGTTCCGCAGGTGCTGCTCGGAGACTGCCGTCCGAGCCCGTTGCGGGCCGAAGGGACTTCACCCCCGGCGGCACCGGGTTGGTCCGCGGTGGAGGATCGGTTCCGGGCAGGCCCGCGAACCGACGGTCGCGGTCGGATGACGGTGCCGATGAGACACGTCCGGACTATCTCATGGACGATGACGATCAGGTCATCGGACGGCGCGACATCGTGCCGCCTGTGATCGAGTAGGACTGGCTTCGAAAGAAGTTGCCCTTCAGCGTGAGTGAAGAACGGTAGGTGGCATGGAAGCGACAGTGACGCTTGCATGTAGGAAATGGCGAGTGGTGGTCTCTCTGCTCGCTTCCATGCTCGTTGTCGGGGGCGCTATGGCCCCCTCTGCTGCGGCCGAGACCATGCGTCAACGCCAGTGGTACCTCGACCGTATGCAGGCCGAACGGGTCTGGAAGGTCAGTACGGGCAAGGGCATCACAGTTGCTGTGCTGGACGGTGGAGTGAACGCCTCGGCTCCGGAACTAAAGGGCAAGGTCCTGAAGGGAAGGAACTTTGTCGAGCCGACCAAGGATGCTCGTCAGGACCCGGACGGTCATGGCACAGCGATGGCCATGCTCATTACCGGAAATGGTCAGCACGACCAGGGAATCAAAGGACTTTCCCCGGGTGCGCGCATCCTTCCGTTGACAGTGTTCGGTAGCACTAAGGAGTCCGGTACAAACAATGTGCCAGCCTTGATTGAATCCATTCGCTACGCCGCTGACAGTGATGCTCAGATCATCAATATGTCATTGGGTTTCCCCTACTACCAGCTCTCGGCAAGCCAAAGGTCTGAACTTCAGAAAGCGGTCGACTATGCAATAAGTCGTGGCAAGCTGCTGTTCGCTGCTCCAGGCAATTCTGGAGAAAAGGAAAATGACCTAACGTATCCTTCGGCAAGTGACGGTGTTGCCGGCGTCGGAGCAGTGGACGACACCTTCACGGTGACCAAGTTCTCCACGTACGGCTCGCAGATCGCTCTCGCAGCCGCGGGTGACGACATCCCCATTCGCTGCATGGACGGTAAGCCTGGCTACTGCAAGAGCTGGGGCACCAGCCAAGCAACAGCCATCACCTCCGCCTCCGCCGCACTCATCTGGTCCAAGCACCCCAACTGGACCGGCAACCAGGTGCTCCGGGTCATGATCCAGACTGCGGCCAAGCCGACCGAGGGCAAGGTCCCCAGCCGGTACATCGGTTATGGCACGGTCCGACCCCGCATCAACCTTCTCGAGGGCAAGGGAGATCCCGGCCCCGCCGACGTGAACCCACTTATCGAAGCGAACAAGGCGAATGGCCCGTCGCCCTCGGCTTCCAAGGGCTCGGAGTCGTCGGCACCTTCGAAGAACGAATCCGACGCACCCGCCGATTCCTCGGCCGCCAATTCAAAGGATAAGGGCAGTAGCGTCATCCCGTGGATCATCGGCGGCATCGCTGTCGTAGTTGTAGCAGCTGTGGGGCTGTTCGCCGTCCTACGTCGAAAGTCTGGGATGACCGTTTAGGTGAAGCTGGGTTAGTTTGTGGCCCCTGCCATCAGAGATGGCAGGGGCCACATTTGCTGCGCCAAAGGATGAAGGTAAGCCTAGAATGGACCTCATGACCGGATCTGGTACTGACCCCGACGACCGTCATGAGTGGCAGGAGCAGTGGAAGACCTCAACGCCCCGAGAGCGTAGGGCAATGCTCCGCGATCATATGCGCAGGTACCGAGAGTCTGATGAGGCTCGTTCACGGACGCGTTCAATGCACCGTATGGGCTGGGCCTACCTACTGGTACTCGTGGTAGTTGCCCTGCTCTCGTTCGCGATAGTGCTCCTCAGGTGACTATCCTGAGCTTTGGAAGTATTTTGCAGCAGTCTAGCGCCTTCTGTTCTCTTGCGCTATCTCCTCGCGTTGTGCTTCCAGATACTCCTGCGCTCCCCGCTTATGAGCTTCCTGCTCCTCGGGGCTCATTTGTTCCCAATCCTGGCGGAACTTGCGAATTCGTTCGCCCAGGGCTTCGGAATAGGCTGGCACTCGGAGTGCCTCGCGGAGCCCCACTCGACCGGAGAGGAGTTCCCGTGCCATTTCCTGCAACACCGGACCGGCTCCACCGCCGGAAAGCTCCTTGAGCTGTTTGCGCAGCACACGTGCTTGCGCCTGATCCCGAGTGGGGCTGAGGAAATCCTCGTCGCCCACCTCAGGTTCGTTTGTTCCCATGTTGTTTCTCCGTCGAGCCAGGCTCTTCAGTTCACGACTGGATTGTCGTACGGATCCTTCGGCAGCGGGAATTCCGCGAATTTGGTAGCGATGCCGCCGCCAATAGTTCCCAGTGTAGCCATTCCAAGGTGAAAGACCAGCTGAAAGTCATTGACGGTCTTAGTGAGCTTGCCCCACTCTTCAATGATCTGCAAGATCTGAGTGGCCGCGACGCCGTATCCGACGGCCGCGCCCCAGCCGGTGAAGGAAAGAAATGTACCTGCGGCCGCAGAGATGGCGGCGGTTGCAGCCAGGTCGCCTATTTGACTGAGGATTGTGCCGACGACTTCTGCTGTTGACCACACACCCTCAGCAATGACGAGGTATTCATTCTTGAGGGCGTTGAGTTCGGACTGAAGCTCATCGCATTTGTCTGCGATATTCTTGAAATAGGCATAGGCGGCATCTGCGGCGTTGCCATCCCAGGTCTTATCCAGAAATTCGTTGCCGGAATCTATATTTTTGGAAATCTCGGAGCACAGTTTGGCAAGGTTGCCCCAGGCTTCGCTGCATTTTGAGTACTCTTCCCAATCGCCCGCGAAGTACTCCTGTGCCTTCTCTTTCGGATTGAATCCTAGAGCCATCGAAAGGATCTCGTTGACCCAGTAAGTCGGGCTGATCAGGTCGCTGGCGTCATTGAGTGGTTTGAGCGGGTTGGTGAATTCTGACGGTGCCTTGGGGGCCGTGAGGTGGCTGGTTGGTTCGCTGAGGTCGGTGAATGTCATGGGAGCCTCAGCGCTTCGTCTCGGGTAGCGTAGCGTCCATGCTCGCGGCGTGTTTGCGGTCGGTCTTGCGATAATACGTCGCGGAGTCCTTCAGTTCGGTCGCAGATGAGTCGAGAAGTGTATGGAGTCGCTTAAATACACTCTCCACCTTCGGAACCAGTGAGTCGTGGACATTGAATGCCTCGACGAACAATCCCTGCGCTGACGTTTCGATCTTGCAGTACTTTTCCACATACTGCTTGGCGTCAAGCGCGTCGTTTCCTGCCCGCCTGATCATCTTGCCATACGAGTCCAGATCGTCCTCTGTTACCCGAAGTGTCACAGAATCTCCCCCATGTGCCTGGCGATTTACTGTCTCCATAGTATATGCTATGCGGCATGAATATCCCAGACAATCGCGGGACTGGGAGTTCCAGTCAAGTGAGTGACAGTGACCGGCTTACTTGCCTGGCGGGCATGCTGGCTTCGGTCATGTTTGCCCTCGGGTACTGGGCTGCGGTGATTGCCGCCGTCGTGACTGACGAATTCAAGCCTGCGACTCTCGTTATCGCCGGACTGGGGACAGTGTCGGCTTGGCTGGGGGTCCATGGCTGGCGGAGGGGTCTGGTCGTGATCAGTCGGACGGCGCTGGTTGTCATGTTGGGCGCGATTATGCTCGCAAAGCCTCTGATCTGAACCGCAGTCATGTTCGACTGGGCCGATACAAAGTGATAGCGGCCCGATCGATCGGGAGCGCACCCCGTAGCTCTCCCCGGGGCAGGCCGACGCCGCTTGGCGGTCCCGTGAATCTCCACGGCAACGCAACGACTCTGTCACAGCAGGTCGCGGCAGGGGCGGACACCTGACGCACTATTGCCCAATCCCCGTAAACTTGTTCAGGCTCGCCGAGCCTGGAATGTCACCGGGGGGTACAGGTATGGGCGTTGTTCTGCCGGACGAGTTGGCCTTCGTGCTCGATCTGATCGGCGTGGCCTGGCCGAACGTGGACGAGGACGACTACCGCGATATGGCCGACGCTCTGCGTACGTTCGCGGATGACGTGGACACAGGGCGGGGAGACACCAACACGGCCCTGAACCGACTGATCTCCACCAACCGCGGTGAGATGGCCGATGCCATCAACGCGCACATGCGAAAGCTCAACGCCGAGCATCTCCACAACCTGGCCCAAGCCGGGCGACTGTTGGCCGGTGGGCTGGACGGGGCCGCGGTCATCGTCGAGGGCGCCAAGGGCGCCGCGATCGTCCAACTGGGCATTCTCGCGGCAGAGGTCGCGGCGGCACAGGCCGCGGCTCCCTTCACGTTGGGTCTGTCGGAACTCGGAGCTGAAAGAGGCCGCGGAGTATGCCGCCGAGGAGCTTCTGGCCATCGCCACCGCCCCCGTGTTCGCCGCGTTGGGGGCCATGACGACTGATCTCATCGTTCAAGTCGCGGCCGATGGTGCGGGTATCCAGGACGGTGTGGACCTCGGCCAGACAGTGCAAGCCGGCAAGGAGGGCATGCAGCTGGCGAGCGCCGGGAGCGGTGGGCTGGTGCTTGCGAGTGTAGGAGGCGGGGGAGCCGCCGGAGGCGTTGGCGACCTGGTCTTCGACGACCACGAACACAATCTGTTCGCCTCACGTGTGTACGACCACTCGAAGCACCTCGACGAGAAGGGCGGCACCCACCTCGGGCGCAGCCGTTTGTCCTTCGGCAGAACCAAGGGCCGCGGCTCACTGGCGCAGGCGATCGAGGGGGTGGTCGAGGAGGCGATGACGTCTCTCGGAGATGCCCACGGGAAACTGAGGACGCATCTGAACAAGGTCGGAGACGGGCTCGTCAAGGCTGGTGGGGGCCAGACGACGCAGGACCATAAGGCGCGCGCGAGCTTCCAGAAGGGCCCCCGGCCGAATTCCGGGCAGCCTCCGGCGAACGGAGGTGGCGGTGGAGGCAATCCGCCGAGTGGGGGTGGCAACGGATCCGGAGGCGGGCAGAATTGGCATGGCCGCACGGCTCGTGAGACACGGCACCATCGGCTGGATACGCGAAACGTGAGTGGCCTCTCTCCTGACGCGCAGCGGCGGGCGCTGGAGGAGGAGTCGACGCGACTCGCGAACGAGGCGCAGAAAAAGCGACCGGAGAGCGAGAAGGGTGTGGCGCCGATCGGTAAGAGCCGTGTCAACTCAGGTTGTGCGGGGAGCCTGCTGCACAATGGCGAGATTACAGCCCACACAAGCATGCAGCGGATGAAGATCTCCAAGAACTTGACAGGGGAAGCGAGAGACGAGGCGGTAGCCGCACAGACGCCGGACCTCCATCCCGCTGTGCGCGATCTCTACCAGCAGATCGCGGACTCCGGGGTCAGGACAGGTCGAGGTCATGGCCAGTGTGCTGAGGTTGCGCTCATTTCGGATCGTCTGCATCAGATGGACCCGACGGGGCAATCGATCAGAACCGTCGATGACGCAAGAAACGCACTGTCCGGGGCTGTGATCGATACACGTGCCATTGGTGAGCAGGTTGACCCGGATACCGGAAAGGTCATACCGCACGCAGACTATTTGCGAGCCTGCCACTCATGTCGGCATGCCCTGCCAGCCCTGGGTATAACTCCCACTCGCTAGTACAGTGCAAACATAGAGAGACAGGAAGCGATACCTGATGCCTCGCCGACTCACTCACGAAGAGATCGAGCATCGACTGCGCGTAGCAGGCTGGTACCCGGGACGGGATGTTGGAGACGAAACGGCCGAACTCATGGAGTCTGCTGCTGCCGAACTTCTCTCCCACGGATACTCCGCCACTCCGTCTCCGGCCGCCATCGACTTTCTCCGGGAATTTGCGTTTCTCGATCTTGAGTCTCCCGGGGAGCCTCCGCATGAACACTGCGTCTTTGAGGTCCGGTTCGTAGATGCGATCAGGGCCGAGCAAATCGCGGAGCTATCCGAGCTGCTGGATCAGCCGCTGTTTCCGGTGGCATTCGAGCGGATGGAGCGTGGCACCGTCGTCATGGATCCGCTCGGCAGAGTCTTCTACACTCATTGGTCGGGATACTATTACCTGGGTCAGGAGCGGGATGACATCTTCAACAGTCTCTTGACCGGGGACCAGTCCGATGCGGAGGAATTCTATGTCTGACATCGATCTCGGCGTCTCGTCGAGCCTGCTGGTCCAAGACAACATCTTCAGCCAGACCAATCTCTCCGGTGAAGGCACCCCCGAGCTGCATCCCGCCGTGAGTGAATTTTTCACGGCCCTGCCCACCGCGCTCCGTGAGCCGTTCATCGGCTATTGTGCCGAATCCGCATTGATCTCGGACCAGCTGTGGTCGCTGGACGAGGGGCGAACCGATGGGCGCTGGACCGGGCTCGATGAGGCGAGGCCGCACTTCGCCGGAGCCGTGATCGTGTCCAAGCTGATCCGGGAACATGGTGACCCCGAGCACGGCCGCACGACCACACCGTGCCGGTCCTGCACGGCTCTGCTGGAGCACCTTGGCGTGGAGATCATGCGGCCGTGAGCGGGAGAGGCAACGAGGCGCTGGTCGCCGCGGGGTGGCAGCCGGGAAGGGACGCCGGGAATCGAGCGCTCCTGGGAATTCTCGAGACGACAAGCACCGTGGCTCTTGACGGGGCCACTGCCTGGCAGACGTTCCCCGCCGTCGAACAGGCGCTACGGGAGTTTTACGGGCTCACCGTGGCTCCGGCAGGGCCCGGCGTCGACGTCGCCGCGACGGGGTGCGTGGTCGATCCGTCCCTGGGACGCCATGCCCTGCGCACCTTCGCGGCGTTCGAGCAGGGGCTCGGACACCGGCTGTTCCCGTTCGGCCGCACCGATGCCGACGCCTTGCTGGCGGTGGATGACGAGGGCCGGCTCTTCGCCGTCGACCACAGTGGTTGGTGGCTGCTGGGCGAGTCCGCGGCCGAAGGGCTGGTGTCGCTGGCCGAAGGCCGGGCCCCTCGGCGTGTCACGTCATGGAGCGGGGAGTGGAGACTCGCCCGGACGGCGGAGGATGCCGTCATCGACCTGGTGAAGACCGCCTTGGTGCTCGCCTACGTGCTGCACCACCACGGGCTCTTGGCGACGCGTGCCATACGGGCCCGTGCCGTCGGTTTCCGGGGCTTCGGTGAGGTGTACCTGGATCGCGAGTTCCGGTTGCGCCAGAAGACGCTGGACGCCAACGCGGCGCCGCTGGCTGACGACATCGGGCAGGCACTCGGTTCCGCCCCCCTCGACGCCGCCGAGGTGCGTCTGGAGCTGCTCTCGGCCGGTTCGGCGTCGACGCGGCCCGCTCTCGGTTGCTCGCTGACCACGGGCGGACAGGGTGTCGGAGGGGTCCTCATACGGCTGACCGCCCGCGCGGGGTTCACGCTCGACGCGGATCGTCAGCGCGCCCTGGGCGACGTTACGGCAGAGGTGGAGCGCTACGCCGCCACACGGTGAAGCCGCCACATGAGGAGCGGGAATCAACGGTGGAAGCCCCCGACGGACCATGGCCGTCGGGGGCTTCCACTCGTTCCAGGGCTGGATCAGTCGTCGGGCAGCCAGGCAGTCTGGATCAGCGACGCGTCCCCTCGGCGGGAGACGAGCACGCCACGGCCGGGCGGTAGGGGGCGGGCCTTCACGTTGGCCAGCAGCTCGCCCTCCGAAGAAGGTCCGGAGAGCAGCACGCCCTGCGCGCCGAGCTCCTTGAAGCGCTGGATGAACTGCTCGTACGACGAGCGGCCGGCTCCTGCCGTGTTGCGGGCCAGGATGATGTTGACGCCCGCGTCACGTGCGTAGGGAAGGTTGTCCACCAGTTGGGTCATGGGGTTGCCGGAGGACGTGGCGACCAGGTCGTAGTCGTCCACCACGATGAACGCCCGCGGCCCCTTCCACCAGCTGCGGTTGCGCAGCTGCTGGGGTGTGACATCGGTGCCGGGGATACGGCTGCCGATGAGGGTGTTCATGTCGGCCACGTACTTGTCGAAGGCGTTCTGCGTCGTGGCATAGCCGACCAGATGGGGCTCCGGCACGCACTCCAGCAGGCTGCGTCGGTAGTCGCCCACGATGAACAGCGCCTCGTCGGGGGTGTACCGCTCGGTGATCTGCTTGATCAGCAGCCGCAGCAGCGCGGTCTTCCCGGACTCCGTCTCGCCGTACACCGCGAAGAACGGATCGTTGTCGAAGTCGAGGAAGACCGGTTCGAGGTGCATTTCGTCGATGCCGATCGCGACCCCGCGCTGCGGCTCGGCAGCACCGCCCGGAATGTCCCGGACGTGCAGCATGCGCGGCAGCATCCGGACCTGTGGTGCGTGCGGTCCGGACCAGTTGTCGCCCACCGCCTTGACGAAGGCCGCGGTGGCCGCGGCGTGGTCGTCCGCCGAGGAGCTCTCCAGCTGTGGCAGCCCGCCGAGGAAGTGGAGCTTCTCGGGTGTGAGGCCACGGCCCGGTGTGCCGACGGGCACATTCGCCGCTACCTTGCGGTCGAACTCGGAGTCCAAGGGGTCACCCAGGCGCAGTTCCAGGCGCCCCAGTAGCTGGTCCTTGAGCGCCGCTCGCATTTCCATGTACCGGGTGACCGTGGCAATCAGATGGACGCCGAGGCCAAGACCACGCGTGGCGATGTCGGCGATGATCGACTCCAGCAGTTCGTAGTCAGTCTTGAAGGACTGCCATCCGTCGATGATCAGGAAGACATCGCCCCATGCCTCACCGGGAAGCTGTCCGGAAGCACGGAGCTGGCGGTAGGTGCTGATCGAATCGATGTTGTTGTCCCGGAAGAATTCCTCACGCTGATTGAGGATGCCGGTGACCTCGGCGATGGTACGGCGGATCTTCTCGGGGTCCAGACGGGATGCCACTCCGCCGATATGCGGCAGGTCATCGATTGCGATCATGCCACCACCGCCGAAGTCGAGTCCGTAGAACTGGACTTCATGCGGGGTGTGGGTCAGCGCGAAGGTGCTGATGAGCGTCCGGAGCAGGGTCGACTTACCGGAGCGGGGGCCGCCCACGATCAGCATGTGGCCGGCGGCGCCCGAGAAGTCGTGGTAGAGGATCTCCCGCCGCTGTTCGAAGGGCTTGTCCACGATGCCGAGAGGGACGACCAGACCACCGCTGCGCGGATAGTCCGACACATGGAGCCCGCGCTCCGGCGAGACGGCGAGTGTGGCCAGGATCTGGTCCAGGGCGGGGGCGTCGTTGAGCGGCGGCAGCCACACCTGATGGGCAGCGGGGCCCTGCCCCTCCAGACCCCGCACGATCACGTCGAGGACTGTGTCGGCGAGCGCGTCATCGGTGCGTTCCGGGGTGTAGGAGAAGTCCGGATCGGGCTCGACGTATCGGACCGGCACCGGCGCGGCGGTGAACAGCACCGGACGCCGGTCGGTGGGCAGGGGCCCGCTTCCGACGAGCGATGTGGTGGTGGCCCGATAAGTGCCGGACACGTAGGCGGCCTTGAAGCGGACCATCTCCTCCGTACCGAACTTCAGATAGCCGGACCCCGGTACCGAAGGCAGATGGTAGGCGTCGGGCACACCGATGGCGGTGCGGGACTCGGCGGCGGAGAAGGTGCGCAGACCGATCCGATAGGAGAGGTACGTATCCAGGCCGCGCAGCCGCCCTTCCTCCAGTCGCTGCGAGGCCAGCAGCAGATGCACTCCCAGCGAGCGGCCGATCCGCCCGATCTGGATGAACATGTCGATGAAGTCGGGCTTGGCGGTGAGGAGCTCGCTGAACTCGTCGATGACCAGAACGAGGGAGGCCAGTGGCTCCAGGGGCGCCCCCGCGGCCCGGGCCTTCTCGTAGTCATGCAGGTTCGCGTAGTTGCCCGAGGCGCGCAGCAGTTCCTGGCGGCGCTGCAGTTCGCCGGTGATCGAGTCCCGCATACGGTCGACCAGGGTGAGGTCGTCCGCGAGGTTGGTGATGACGGCCGCGACATGGGGCATCGCCGCCATCCCGGCGAACGTCGCACCGCCCTTGAAGTCGGCGAGCACGAAGTTCAGGGTTTCGGAGGAGTGGGTGACGGCCAGGCCCAGCACCAGTGTGCGCAGCAACTCCGACTTACCCGAACCGGTCGCTCCCACGCAGAGGCCATGCGGGCCCATGCCTTCCTGGGCGGCCTCCTTGAGGTCGAGCATGACCGGTGAACCGTCCTCGCCGACCCCGATCGGTACACGCAGTCGCTCCGCGGTGGACCTGGGGCGCCAGGTGACGTTCGTGTCCACCGCGGCGGCGTCACCCAGACCCAGCAGATCGGTGAATTCGAGATTGGCGAGCAGCGGCTCGTCGTCCTCGCCGCCCACACTCATCCGCATCGGTGCGAGCTGACGTCCCAGAGCTTCGGCGGCCTCGAGGGACAGAATGTCCGGCTTGCCGCGGTAGACGGCCGCGCCCGCCTCCACCCTCAACCGGTCCGGGTACACGACCAGCGACAGCCCACCCCGGGGCTCGTCCATCGGTTCCGGCACGACCTCGACCACGGTCACGCCCTGAAGTCCCTCCTGGGCGGCCAGCAGGGAGTCCGGCGGCACCGAGCACCCTTGGAGGATGACCACGACGTGCGGCTGGTCCAGCAGTGGCTGTCCCTCGGGGTTGAACCGCGACCGCCCGTCGAGCCAGCTCTTGAGCAGGTCCTCTACCTCCGGCAGGTTGTCACTGAACAGGCGCTTCGTTCCCGCTCCGTCGACGGAGCCAGGGACCTGCGCATGCGGCAGCCACTTGGTCCAGTCCCACTTGTCCGCTGTCGCCGCCGCTGACACGACGGCGACGACGAGGTCTTCGGGAGAGTGCAGTGCGACGAGGCTCGCGATCACTGAGCGCGCGGCTCCGAATACCGACTCCTTCTCGCCCGAGATGGTCATGTGGTAGAAGGCGCGCAGCGACACGGCCATCGGCAAGTCGTCAATCGAGTTGTGCACCGCCAGGAACTGTTGCATCGCTCCCGCGGACAAGGGCTCCAGTTCGTCCACCGGTGCCGTCTCCGGCGCCACCAGTGGTGTCCACAGTTCCTGTGGGCCCAGGCCGATGCGGACCTGTCCGAAGTCCTCGTCGGCGATCCGCCGCTCCCACAGGCGGCTGCCCTCGGCGACCAGGGACCACAGCTGGTCGGGGTTGGGGTGCAGATAGAACTGGATGTCCCGTTGGGCGCGCGCCGTACGCTGCACCCTCCGGCGGGCGTTCGCCAGATACTTGATGTAATCGCGGCGCCCCTGGACCGCTTCTCCCTGGGAGTCCTTGCGGACCCTGACCACCTGCGCGATCACCATGGCGACCGTCGACACCAGCATCATTCCGCCCATGATCTTCATGAACGGTGCCGAATTCGGCATAAAGAAGAACACGACCGATGAACCCATACCGAGCATCGGCAGAAGCTGCATCGCCATGCCCTCCCGCTGGGAGCGGGAGAGTTCGGGAGGCGGCTCGAGGCGCAGCTCATTCGTGGGCACTTCGGGCGGATTGGCCCGAGGCGGTCGCTTCACGACGATCTGACTCACCGGCGTATCAATCCCTCGGCGTGGGGTGGACAGTTATGGACCGGCGCCCCCGTGGCGGCACCTCGCGTGCGACGCAGAGCGATCCTACGTGTACAGGGCCGGTGTGGACCCCGGTAGGGTGAGCTCCCGCAGCGTGCGCGACAGCGGAGTAAGGGGGACGTGCGGATGAATTCGACCATTACGACTGGCTTCTGCCGAGTGACGGTCGTTGCGCCTGACAGTCGGATCGATGTCGCCCTTCCGGATGATGTCGCCGTTGCGGACCTGTACCCGGAAATTCTCCGCCTGACGGGTCAGACGCAGGATGTGGGCGCCCCGGTCGGATATCACCTGGTGCGTCGGGATGGCATTGTCCTCGACGGTCACCGGTCACTCGCGGCTCAGCGGACCCTTGATGGCGATTTGCTGTTCATGCGTCCTTTCTCGCAGTCCCTGCCGCCCGCTGTCCATGACGACGTCTCCGACGCCATCGCATCCGCGGTCGCCCGCGACCGCACCCTGTGGGACGAGCGGTTCCTGCGCCTGTCGGGACTTGTCGGCGGTCCTGTGCTTCTGGTCCTCATGGGCTTCGTGGTGTGGTTCGCGGACCCCGTGAAGCACGACATGCACAGCCTGCCCGGCATCATCGCCGGCGTGATCAGTGTGCTCCTGACGGCGTTCGCGGGCATCCGCGGCCGGGTGTACCGCGATCTGGCATCCGCGGTCAGTCTTGGCCTGGCCGCCCTGCCACACGCCATGATCGCGGGTTCGGGCATCCTCCCGCTGGATCCCGGTGAGGGCATCGGAAGGCTTCAGTTCCTGCTCGGCTGCGTCTGCGTCCTCGTCATCTCGGTCGCGCTGGTGGCGGTCATGCCGACGGGCGACGCCCCGTTCGTCGCCGCGGTCTTCCTTTCCGCCTTCGGCACTCTTGCTTCGTTCTGCCAGATCGTCACCGAGGCCGACGCCACGGACACGGCGGCCGTCAGCGCCGCTGTCGCCATCGGCGCCATCGGTTTTCTCCCCGGCCTTTCCACCCGTGTCGCCCGTCTGCCCATCGCCTACGTAGCGCCTCGCGGACCGGCCCACCGGACCGATCTTGACGCGGACCCGGAGAGCCCGGCCCCCGCGGAACCCGTCGACGCCGACCGCATCGCTGTCCAGGCGCGGCGGGGGCATGACCTCCTGCTCGGCCTGGTCGGCGGCTGCTCCGCGGTCGTCGTTGGCTCGGCGGCCGTACTCGGCTTCTCGTCCTCCGTCTGGGGGCAGTTGCTCGCCCTTGCGGGCGGCCTGGCGATGCTCTTCCGCGGTCGGCTGTTCCGCTACACCTCACAGGTGGTGTGCGTCCTCGTGGCCGGCATCGTCTCCGTGGGGCTGCTCATTCTCGGTCTCTCGCTCAACCCACCCGCCTCTTCGGTGCGCCAACTGGTTCTGGGCAACTCCGGCGACATGGACATCCGTACGATCTGGCTGGCGGCCGCCGTCGCGGCCGGAGCCGCTTTGATCGTCGCCATTGGATTGATCGTCCCGAAGAAGGGGCTCACCCCCTTCTGGGGCAGGTTCTCGGACCTCGCCGAAGGCGCTCTCCTGCTGTCGCTCGTGCCTCTCTGCCTGGCTGTCCTGGACCTGTATTCCTATGCGCGGGGCATGACGAGTTGATAGCACGGACCGGCCTCTCGACATGTACGGAGGGGGCGTGCGCGGATTAGCGCGCGCCCCCTCCGTGCGCAAGGCCACTAGCCCGGCGGGCGCTCCAGGTCTGGGCGGTCGCGTACGAGTCCCCGAATATCGCATCAACCGGCACATCGAGGGCGGCGATGGGCTACGCTCACGCGCGCCGATACATCCCCCGCTCACGGCACGTCCGCGTCCACTTGCGCACCCGGACGTTCTCTGTTCCTTCCGTGAACTGGGCGCCATTCGGCCGTACTTGAAGGGAATCTCAGACCATGGCTGATGAAAACGAGAAGGCCCAGCTGTACGCCCTCGACATCTCGGATGTCGAATGGCTCAGCGCCCCGGGCGCCACCGCCTCTGATGAGAGGGTGGAGATCGCCTATTTGCCCGGTGGCGCGGTGGCGATGCGGTCTTCTGCCGACCCGGACACCGTGCTGCGCTACACGGAGGCCGAGTGGCGCGCCTTTGTCCTCGGCGCGCGGGACGGCGAGTTCGACCTGAGCTGAAATTCACCTTCGCGGGTGAATCGCCAGGTTCCGGAAGGCCCGTTTCGGTCGCGCACATGTGCTGACGATGGCCTCGCGGCTCCTCGCTCGCTCCCGGGCGGCGTTGGCGCCGCCGCCCGGCCCGGTCGCCAGGGTGAGGGGAACGGCAACTACGCTCATCTACGTTGGAATCGGAGTCGCTGCGGCCCGGGCCCCTGGACGCTGGGGCTTACCTGAGCGCGTTAGCGGAGACGGCGTAGGGCAGATGACGTAGAGCGCTTGAAGGGGCCAAGAAATCTAGCCGATGTGCCGCGCGTCATGTACCGGTACATGAGGCGCGAATGCGGTCACCGCGGTACGCAGGCGTTCGAGATCTGGGCGCCAGGCGATGATCGGTCGGCTCGCCAGGAAAAGCTGATGATCGATGTGGGGGGCATGCTTTCTTGCTTGCTCCGGCCGCAACCTGCTGTTCGGCCCGGGCAGTGGCGGTGCCCCGGGGCGGCGGCTCACGCCGATGTAGTCCCTGGTCTCGTCAGCGGGCACCCAACCAGGGGCGCCATCCTTCAAGTGCCACTGCCATATCACCACGGAGGTGATGTCTTCCCAGGGTACGAACGCCGTTTGGCTTGCGTAGCGGCCTGGAGCTCCGCCGAGCGTCACTCCCTCGCCATCGGCACGGAAGGCGACCAGGCGCTTCCAGCCGTGACCGAGCATCAGCTGGAATGGGGTGCGAGTGTAGTGCGCCTCATAGATGGATGGATGCGAGTCGACCATGGCGCAAGGCTATCGGAGCCCAGTATCGGACAAAACGGCATCCATGGTCGGACTCCCGCCAGACCGCCGTTGGGGTGGGGGAACCGCTTGAGTCTCTGTGGTCGTGAGATAGCGTCCTGAGTCCACATGAGCGCTACATGCTGACGGCGGTGGGAGGGGCAGTGGTCGCCTCCTGCCAAGTTTTGTAAATGCCACCGCGAGCGATGGCACCGGGGGAAGGGAGGCGTCGGTGGTGGCCAACCATGATGAACTGAAAATCACCAAGGAAGCCGAGGAGCGGATCACCAGAAGCCTGCGATCAGCATTGCAGGGTTTGGAGGGGGCTGGGACCGGTAAAGGTTCCGCCCAGCGCGGCAGCCTTGGCAGCATGAGCCTGTCGGCAGTAGAAGCCAGCGGTGATGGACTTGCCAGTACTTTCGCAGATTTCTGCGAGTTCTGGCAGGTGGGCATCAACATGCTGGAGCGGACGGCCAACTCTCTCGGGTCTCAGCTGAGCCAAGCGGCAGGCGTCCTTTGGGAGGAAGACCGGAGCCGGGCGGGTGCGCTCAGGGCCGCCCTTGGCGCTGCGAGAGGTGCAACCGCGGTTGGGGCGGGCGGCATTCTTGGCAGGTTCGGTGGTCCTGCAGACGCATCGGTGGATCCGGAGCCCTATCCACAGAGCGGCCCGGGGGTGGATTCCGGGGGGAGCGTTAAGGCCGCGACGCCCTCAATTTTGGATCACTTCGCGATCGATGGTAATGGAGCTGGCCGAAATGCGGCCCAGGGAGCCGCTGATGGGGGCGAGAAGTGATGTCGGGCAACACGCCTACCTCAACCGTTGTGGATCCCGCCGCCAGGAACGCCGGCCTGGCCAACGCCTGGGTTGAGAAGGCTTTGGGTTGGGGTTCGGGGGAACTGGAGCTGGGGCAGACGGAGGAGCGGAAGGAGCTGATTCACGGCGACGCGGTCAAGCTCCGTGCGAACGCTGCACAGTTGAGATCCATGGCGAAGGGGCTCGCCGCTGTCGGTGAGGGGCTGCGGAAGCTGAACTCCCACGAAATCAAGGGGGAGACGGCAGATGCCTTCCGCAAGCGAGTCTCGGCCGAACCGAAGAAGTGGTTTCAGATCGCGCACGCCTGCGAGCGGGCGAGTGGAGCGTTGGACGATGTCGCTCACACGGTGGAATGGGCGCAGCGTGAGGCGCAAGAGGCAATCGACACCTATGGCCGGGGTAAGCGTGCTTCGGAGCGGGCCCGGGAAGCTTACAACGCCGAAGTAAATGCCTACAACAAGGCAGTTGACGCGTACAACAGTAAGTCTTCCACCGATGACGGCGGGTACACGGCGCCCCCCAAGGCTCCCGACGCTTTCCATGATCCCGGTGCAGCGGACATGGAAACGGCCCAAGAGATCCTGGCGGGGGCTCGCCGTCAGCGTGACGCGGCACACGACAGAGCCCAGACGGCGATTAAAGGCACCTATGACGAACGGCAAGCGAGGGCTTCCGAGGCCGGAACGACCGAGCTGAATTTCCTGGAAGGCATCAAGAATAACGAACAATATAAAAAGTACAAAGAATACAAAGAGGGCTATCGAAAACTAAGCAAGATCCCCAAGGCTTGGCAAACTGTCACTGCCAGTGTGGCTCTCTGGAAACAGTTCACCAAGGGTGGAAATGCCGCCAAAGACTGGCTAGGAAAGCTTGAAAGCCCTGGATGGGCGTCTAGGCTGAATGGGGTGGCGGGTAATGGAGGTAGGCTCTCCGGGGTTGCTGCTGGCGGAGTAAGGGCGGCCGGGCTCATGGGGAAGCTGAACAAGGGTATGGTGCCTTTTGCTATTGCCGGTGGACTGAAGCAGGCTATAAACCCGGATCACGGAGGCGGCCGCGGGTTGGCGGACCGCATCGTGGGTGGTGCACAAGCAGCAGGCGGTGCGGCAGTACTCGGTGGTGGGGCTGCGGCGACCTATTTTGGTGTGGGTGCGTCCGTCGCCGCCGCCGTACCGGTTGCCGGCTGGGCCGTGCTGGGTGCGACCGGAGCGTACTTTGCAGGCAGTTACATCTACGACAAGTGGGGCGATGATATCGCCGCCGGCGCCAAAACGGCCTGGAACGCCACGTCGCATGCCGTAACAAACACCGTAAGTGGGGCGGTGGATGCGACGGTGAACGCCGCGCTTCATCCCTCTGGGGCTGTGAAAGCAGCGGAGCACGTCGTGGACGGCACCGTCAATTCCGTTAAGAAATTGAAGTTCTGGTGAGGAAGAGAGAGGTCGGCTCCGTGCCACAGCAGTACGAAGGCGGCGTGACGCTCGAAGACGTCCGCGAGAGGCTGGGCAAGACCCTCGCTGAGGATGGTTCGCGGCTGTTGTTGCGGCTGACGGACGAAGAACTAGCAGCGCTGAGTCCGGCGGCCTCTGAGAGCTCGATCGTCGCGGCTCCTCACCTTGAGGGCATGTCGGCTCAGGAACGGGAGTGGGTGCTTGCGACCGCGCTGCGGTCGCTCGTGTCGAGGGACCTCGTGGAGATCGCCAATGCCGCCGAACTGGATGTGGCTTTGCGCGAGAGGCAAGGTTCCGCCGAGGTGGAGCTGGACATGCGGCTCTCCCCCGACCTGGAGCTCGCGCTCGCCTTGCGCGGAACGGCCGATCGGGTCCTGGCCGTGGAGCGGACCACCTCTGTGGGTACCGAGTACGTCTATGTCTACCCGCATACCCGTGACTTGCTGTTGGTCGAACAGGTCACGGGCGGCGGTATGCATTCGTTCAGCCTTGTGGCCACGGTTCAGGAGGTAGCGGAGACTATCCGCCAGTTGATTGATCCGCAGGGGGTTGCCGGTCACGATGGCTCTGTTCAGGAACTCGATCCACAGGCTCTGCAACGCGACGCGATAGACCCACCACTGAAGGATGTCATCGACAACGCTCTCGTCGTCGGCCAGTTGGTTCTGCTCGCCGACGTCCCCGGACCGTTGCTCATGACGTACGCCACTGCTGAGGAGCTGTGGGCGGTGAATGTCGACGCGCCGGATGCCCCCACAGGTGTGACTGCGCGGTGCGTTGGGCGGCAGACACTCGTGGACCGTATCTCCGTAATGTTGGAGTTTTCGGCTTAGAGCTTTGCTTCGCGTCGTTTCACGCCGAATGGCCGTCATTGCATGAGCTGTTCGCGGCAAGCACTGAAGAATCGTTGAGTCTGTTCCCCGTGATCAGCCTTTAGGCTGATCCACGATCCGTCGGAAAATTGGAGCCAGAAGCGACGGGCATCATCATCTGCAAACTCTGGGATTCTGCAACAGGCCAGATCGGTCGGTAATTCAGCCACAATACGCAGATGCTTGGGGCGTCCCTGATACCACCAGCGAGAAGGGGCCCCCTTCGGATACCGCGGACAACATCCCGCCCGGTCTTGGGCGGAAGGCGAGGGTGGGCTACTGCGCCGAGCGCCCGCCACGTTGTCCACAGCGCGTGAGGCGGCAATCGAACACGGTGACAAGGTCCGGGTAGGGTGGCCGCCGCGCGCGTGACGCGGGCGGGGGATGCGATGGATCAAGGGCGGGGGGCCTTCCACATGGATGCGGACTACAGCTCGCAGAGAACCGAAGCCATGACTGGGGTGGTGCGCCGTCCTGGGAGTCCGGAGAGTTCCCGCAGTCACAGGAGGCGAGTGTGGAGCCGCTGAGTCAGGGCGACCCGCGGCGGCTCGGCCCGTATCACGTCATTGCGCGGTTGGGGCCGGATGCGGGAGAAGTTGCCGCTGCGGCCCGTCACTTCATCGCGCGCAGTGGGGCGGGGGACCGTACGGTCGTCGTCACCGCACCGTCGCAAGAGCTCGTGGACGACATCGCGTACCGGGAGCGCTTCCGGGTCGAGGCGGAGAACGCGCGGCTTCTGGGCGGCGGGCGGCCCCCGCTGTGGCTCGCTCCCGTTGTCGAGGTCTCAGGCGGGGGTGCCGGGCAGCCCTGGAGCGCCACGCCGTTCTTGCCGATGCTGTCGCTGCCCGCCGTGCTGGAGGCGAACGGGGGGCCGCTTTCCGTGCGCACCGTAAGGGCGTTGGGAGTGGCACTGGCCGAGACGCTCGCGGAAGTGCACACAGCGGGCTTCGCCCACGCGGGTGTCGCACCGGGCACGGTCTTCCTGGCCGGGGACGGGCCGCGACTGTTGGGCTACGGCGCGGTGCGGGTCGCCGCTCCGGACGGTGAGGCGCGGGTTGGGCTCCCGGGGCTGGAGGACGACGCCCTGCCGCCGGAACAGGCCGCGGGCGGGCGGCCGCGGCCGCTGGGTGACGTCTTCGCGCTGGGCTCGGTGCTGGCGTACGCGGCGACCGGGCGACGGCGGCCGGACGCCGAGGATCTGCCGGAGGAGTTGCGAGGCGCCGTGGTCCGGTGTCTGGCCCAGGATCCGGCCGACCGGCCGACGGCGCGGGCGCTGCTGGACGACCTGATGCGCGGCGTAAGCGTCCCCCTTCCCTCAAGCGGAGGGAGGGCGCCCACGGGTGCCGCGCCGACGGTTGTCGATGCGGGGTCTGCGGGTCCGAACGGTGGCGTGGCGTGGGGAGCGGGCCCGGGATCGACCGCCCTGGACGGCTCCGGCGGCATCAGCCGGGCCGTGGGCGCGCTGGGGCCGGGATGGCTGCCGGGCCGGGTGATCGCCGCGCTGTCCGAGCTGTCCTCGGCGGTGTTGGCGGCGGAGATCGAGTCGGCTGAGACGCCGGCTCCGGCGACGGCGCAAGTGCCAGTGGGGACGGGTACCGCCGCACACCGGGCGTTGATGGAACGGAGCGCCGCGTCTTCGGCTGTGCCTGGGCCCGGGCCGGTGCATGAGACCGGGGCCGAGGCCGCGGTCAGGACCGAGGGTGCCCCGTCAGGGAAGACCTTCGTCCCGTCCCTCAGCCCGTCCCGGCGCCGCCTCCTGCTGGGCGTCGCCGGCGGTACGGCCGGAGTCGCCATCGGCGGCGGGGCCACCTGGCTGGCAACCGCCCCGGATGCGCCTGCACCGCTCACGCCGGCCCAGCGCCTCGCCGCCCACCGCCCCAGCCGCCGGCTTCCGGGCGCGCCGCCCACCCCCCTGTGGCGCTACGACGTCAAAGGGGTGGCGTCGACGTACGCCCCGCTCATCTGGCGCGATGCGGTCGCCGTCCTCACAGGGAAGCGGGCGGTCGTCGGGATCGATCTCCGTACGGGCAAGCGGATGTGGACGCGCGATGGACTGCGCCCGGCGGGTCAGCCCTGGGTGGCCGATGGGGACGCGCTGGTCGTCCCGGGGGACGGGCTGGTGGTGCTGGAGCCGCGGACCGGTCGGGTCCACTGGCGCTCGAGCGACTTCCGGCAGGGTGCGCGGAGCTCGTTCACGGGGCTGCTCGCGGTGGACGGGAGCACGGTCTGGTTCACGGCGGCAGTAAGGGGCGAGCGCGGGAACGGAAACCGTGTCGTGGTCGCCTACGACGTCCATGAGCGCGCGGAGTTGTGGCGCGGACCCCTCGCGGCGGGTTTGAACGAGGGACATCTGCTGAAGGACGCGCTGGTGGTGATGGCCGGCGGTGACCGGGAGGAGGCGGGCACCAAGAAGGCCGTCGCGCTCAGCCGCGACCACGGGAAGGAGCTGTGGCAGCGGGTTTATCCAGGCATGACCACGAAGGGGCTCGTCACCACCGATGCCCGTCGCACGCTCATCGCGGCCCTCGGAACCACCCTGCGAGGCTTCGACGCGACCCAGGACAAGGCTGCCCTGTGGTCCGTCGGTTCCAAGGGGAAGGGGCCCAAGGGCCGTTCCGCCGACTTCGGGCTTCCGCTCGTCCATGGGAAGACCGCGTATGTCGCCGACGGTGGTTTCGCCCTCCACGCGATCGAGGCGGCCACCGGCGAGATCCGGTGGCAGCGCGTCTATGGCTTTGTGATGAAGGCGCTCGCGGCGCCGCGTACGCCCGACACCCTGGTCAGCCCGGCTGGGCGCAGGCTGCTGATGGCCGGTGACGCCGAGGTGGACGCGTTCGACGCCGAGGACGGCTCCTTGCTGTGGCGCTTCACCGACGCCGATGCCGATCCGGGCCCGCGCTCCCAATCGCCCCGCCGTAAGGTCGCGTTGACGGATAGCAGGGTCGTCGTCGCCGGGAACGGAAGCGTCTACGCGCTCCCGCTCGATTAGGAAGGACGCATGGAACCGCCGATTCTGGACCGTCGGACGGGACGGACCGATCACGACAGGGGACAGCGGGTCGGCCCATATCGAATCCTCGCCACCCTGGATGCGCCCGGGCACGCCGATGACGCGCGCCGCTGCCTCGCCCGCGACGGGCGAACGGGCCGTACCGTCGTCCTGACGCTGCCGCCCGCGGCGTCAGCCGACGACGCCGGTTACCGGGTGCGGTTCCGGGCCGAGGCCGAGAACTCCCGTCGGCTGCGTGGCCCTTGGGTGGCTCCCGTCGTCGACGTCGCACCGCCCGAGGCGGAGCTTCCCTGGGTCGCCCACGACTGCTTCCCCGCCCTGACGCTGCCCGCGGCGCTGGCCGCGCACGGCGGGTCGCTCCCCGAGGACACCGTGCGCGCGCTGGGCGCGGCTCTCGCGGAAACCCTCGCGGTCGCGCACGCCAACGGCCTCGTCCACGCCGGGATATCGCCACAGGCGGTGCTCCTGACGCGGGACGGCCCCCGGCTGACCGGCTACGGGCTCGTCCGGGCCGCCACCGGCATCCGTCCTGCCGCACCCCATGGAGGCCGCTCCGCGACCTCGCACGCCGGCCACCCGGCCCCGGCCATGGCCCACGGCAGCCCGGCGGCGCTGCCTCCCGAGCAGCGGGCCGGTGAACCGCCGCGCCCTTACGGTGACGTCTACGCACTGGGTGCCGTGCTGGCCTACGCCGCGACCGGCCGTAAGGACACCGGACCCGCCGCTCTGCCGCCGGGGCTGCGCGAGCCCATCGCCGCCTGTCTCTTCCCAGACCCGGCACATCGCCCCCAACCCGACACGCTCGCCCGCGAGTTCCGCTCGACTCCGGTGCCCGTCTCCGCTGGTCGCGTGCCCGACGCCGTCGAAGCGGCCCTCGCCGAGCAGGCCGCACACCACCCCGCCGACAACCCGCCACCGGACCTCACGGAGCCCGCCGGCCACCCGCCTGCCGCGGGCCGACGGCCGTCCCGGCGCTCCGTGGTCGTCACCACCGTCACCGGCGCCGCAGGACTGGCCCTGGGGATCGGCGGAACGGCCCTGTGGCGGGGTGTGGCGGACGATCCGCCCGCCCCGCCCGAGCCCCTCGCCCTGCGCGGGGTCGCCCCCGCTCCGCTGTGGCGCCGCCGCATCGAGACCGAGATCGACGGCCCGCCACTGCTCTGGAGAAACAGTCACCTGCTTCTGCCGGGTGCCGGCGAGGTGACGGCGGTGAGGGTCCGCGACGGAAAGAAGATGTGGACCCGTGACAACGTGTGGGGTGTCGGCGACCTCAGTTCGCTCGGCGGTGACCTTGTGCTGAAGCCGGGACTCAGGGAGCTCGTCGCCCTATCGGCGCGCACCGGGCAGATCAAGTGGGTGGAGCGGGCCTACGATGGCGAGAAGCGCCCGCGTTTCCGCTATCCGCTGGCGGCCGACGGAAGGACCCTCTGGTTCCTGGCCCAGGACCAGGAGAAGACGGCCACCGTCGTCGCCTATGACCTCAAGACCCGTAGGGAGCGGTGGCGCACCTCGGTTCCCGGCGGATTCGGTGGCTCCGAGGAACACTCCGCGGTGCTCCGCGGGGATTCCCTCCTGCTGTCGAACCGCAGCGAGTCCGCGTCCGACAACGCGTGGACCTATCTGGCCCTCGGACGGCGCGACGGTGCCAAGCTGTGGACGCGGACCTATAAAGGCGTCCTCACCGTCGCGGACGGTCCGACGGAGATCGTCTCCGGGGACCTCATGATCACCTTCGCCTCGGACGTCATTTCCGCCCACGAGATATCCACGGGCAGCAGGCGATGGCGCTTCAGCTGCGAGGACTTCGTGTACACCGGTGGTGCGCTGCACGGCCGGACGCTCTACGTGACCGACGGCGACGCCGTCACCTATGCCATCGACGTGACCCACGGCAGGCTTCTCTGGCGCCGCCGGGCGGCCGTTGACGCGGCCTCCCCCATGTCGGAGAGCGAAACAGCGCTGAGCTACTCCGGCCGGACCGTGTTCCAGGTCAACGCCTCGGAGGTGGAGGCGCTGGACGCGGCGGACGGCTCACTGCGCTGGCGCTTCGCCCCCGTGGCCGAGGGGGCGTCGGCCGGGGCCCTCAGCGGTTCCGTCCTCACCGCGCCCGGGGTGGCCCTCGTCAGGAACGACCAAGCCTTCTACGCACTGCCGGTGGACTGATACCGATGGCCCATCCCCTCACCCATGACGACCCCCAGCGCCTCGGTCCGTACACCCTCGTCGCCCGGCTCGGCAGCGGCGGGATGGGCACGGTGTACCTGGGACGCTCATCCGGTGGCCGTACGGTCGCGCTGAAGACCATGCACGCGCGGTTCGCGGCGGAGGCGGAGTTCCGCACCCGCTTCCGGCTGGAGACCGACGCCGCGCGGGTCATCGGTGGACGGCACGGAGCGCAGGTCATCGACGCGGACACGCTCGCCCCGACCCCCTGGCTCGCCACTGAATACGTCCTCGGCCCGCCACTGGACGACGCGGTCGCGCTCTGTGGCGCCCTGCCCGAACGAGCCGTACGGGCGCTGGGAGCCGCCCTGTGCGAGGCGCTCGCCCAACTGCACCGGTCCGATGTGGTCCACCGCGACCTCAAGCCCTCCAACATCCTGCTGACCGCGCTCGGCCCCAAGGTCATCGACTTCGGCATCGCCCGCGCGGTGGGCGACGACCGACTCACCCGTACGGGCGCGGCGGCCGGAACGCCCGCCTACATGTCGCCCGAACAGGTCTCCGGTGGTGAACACACCGCCGCGGGCGATGTGTTCGCCCTCGCCGGAGTGCTCGTCTTCGCGGCCACCGGCCGCCCGCCCTTCGGCGGCGGACAGCCCGCCGATCTGCTCTACCGGGTGCGGTACACCGACCCCGACCTGTCCGGACTGCCGGGGGGATTGCGCACAGTACTGGAGCCGTGCTTCGCCAAGGATCCCCGGCAGCGGCCCGGCACAGCCGAGCTGGGGCCACTGCTGCACGTCGGGGGAGGCCACTTCGCCGATCATCTGCCGGACCCGGTCCTGGCGGAGATTGCCCGGCTGGGGACGGCCGTATGGGAGATCCAGCCGTCCAGGACGCCCGCGCCCGTGGAGGAGGAGACCACGGCCGGTGTGGGCCGGTCGCGCGGGCCGTCCGGGATCTCCCGCCGTAAGGCCGTCACGATCGGAGGGGGCGGAGCCGTCGCGGCCGTCGCGGCTGCCGCCACTTGGGCCTGGCTCCGCCCTGACGACGGTGCGAGCGGTACCGCGGCTCCGGCGCCCGCCTCCCCCACACGTCCGCCTGGCACCCCGCCGCGCATGTCCTGGAAGTTCACCCCGCCCTCCACCACATCCATGGCCGAATGCGCGGTCCTCCTCGCCGGGAACCACACCGCGATCATCGCCGACACCGGGCTGTACTGGATTGACGCCGACACCGGAGCCAGGCGCGGCGCCAACGACCTCGTGACGAAGGCACAGCACGCCGTCTCCGACGGCCGGCGGCTGCTCGCCTGTGACTCCAGCGCGGATCATGTCCGGATCGCCCCGGTGGATCCTGGGACGGGCAACTTCCGGACGCCGCTCGCCACGGTCAAGGACCTGGAGGTCGACGACGTACGGCTGCTCGCCGCCACATCGGACGCGGTCTTCCTGGAAGGGACGAGCGGTAAGGGCCTTGTGCGTGTGGCCATCGACGCGCGCACGGGGGAGGAGCGATGGCGCCGGGCCAGCGACACCCCCGAGTTCCAGGACCCGCTCGCGACCCCCGCGGGCGCTTCGCTCCTGTTCTCCTTCCGCGAGCGGGTCACCGTGGTCGGCGCCGCCGACGGCAGGCGCCGCTGGTCGAAGATGCTGGCCAAGGAGAGCTACCGAATCCTTCCGGGGACACAGCGCCACACCTTCTCGGGCGGGCTCCTCTACACCGGCGGAAAGGACCTCCTCGCCGTACGGCTCGCTGACGGCGAGGTCGCCTGGCGGTTCGGCGAGGGCCGTAAGGCCGGCGACGAAGACGAGCCGGACTCCGCGCGATACGGGCCGCCCCTGCTCAAGGACGGCGTGGTCTACAGCCTGGAGACGGGAACCGGCCTGGTCGCCGTGGACGCCAAGAGCGGAAAGCTGCTGTGGGAGCAGAAGAAAGGCACAGGCCCCGCGCTCAACTTCCAGCCTCCGCCCGCCCTCGGTAAGAGGTACCTCTACGCCTTCCCCGACGTCGGCACCGACCAATGGGCGGCGGCCATCGACATCCGCGGCCACAAGGCGGCCTGGACGTTCCAGGGCCCCGGCGCCGCCATGGCCTCGCTCAACCCCACCATGACCGTCCATCGGGGTGCCGGCCAGCTGATCATCGCGGGCGGCTCAACCGTATGCGCCATCCCCCTCGAATGACCGGGACCCGGACTCGTCCCATCGTGCCGTTCCACCTCTAGGAGCCTCCGTCCATGAACCCTCTCGGCACCGGCGATCCGCTGCGCCTCGGCCCGTACCGCCTCACCGGCGTGCTCGGCGCGGGCGGCATGGGCCAGGTCTACCTGGGGCGGGATTCCGAGGGCCGGATCGCGGCGATCAAGGTGCTGCGGCCCGAAGTGGCTCACGATCCTCACATGGCCCAGCGATTCGTGCGTGAGGCGCACGCGGCCCAGGCCGTGCGGGGCGACGGGGTGGCGCGGGTGCTCGCGGCGCAGACCGAAGGCGGGCGGCCGTGGATCGCCACGGAGTTCCTCGCCGGGCCCACGCTCGACCAGGCCGTGGAGCGGTACGGCGCCCTGGAGGAGCCCGCCGTAAGGGCGTTGGGAACCGCGCTCGTCCGTACGCTCCACGACATCCACGGTGCCGGGCTGGTCCACCGCGACCTCAAACCGTCCAACATCGTGCTCACCTCCCGCGGCCCGAGGATCATCGACTTCGGGATCGCCCGGCCCGAGCACGGGCTGACGCTGACCACCACGGGGCAGACCGTCGCCACCCCCGGCTACGCCCCGCCCGAGCAGGTCCTGGGGCAGCGGACCGGCCCCGCGGGCGATGTGTTCTCCCTCGGAGTGGTCCTCGCCTACGCGGCGGGCGGCCGGCCGGTCTACGAGGGCGGCCATGTGGCCGCCGTGCAGTACCAGGTGGTGCACGGCGAGCCGGAGCTGGGCGCGGTGCCCGGGGCGCTGCGGGCCCTGGTCGAGCCCTGTCTGGCCAAGGAGGCCGGGGCCCGGCCCGGTCTCGACTGGATCGGCCGGGCGCTGGCGCCGCCCCGGGGCGCGGACCGGGTCTGGAGGAGCGGACCGCTCGCGCAGGACATCGCGCGGCGCGAGGCGGACGCCCGGCGCATGGCCGCCCTGCCCGGCGACCGGCCGGCCCCCTCCAGGCGGCGGCTCATCGGCACGCTCGCCGCGGGCGGTGCCGTGCTCGCGGCGGGTGGCGGAGGCGTCGCGTGGTGGCTGCTGCGCGGCGACGAGGCGGGGGCCGGCGGGCGGCCCTGGGAGGCCGAGCCGCTAGCCCACTACAACGAGGGGACGGCCCCGTCGCCCCTGTGGGGCCCCGTGAGCCTCGGATCCATCGGAGTCGCGGATGCGCGGATGCCCGCCCCGCTTCCCGTTCATGACGTCGTCGTGGCCCCGGCCGAGGGCGGCCGTCTGCGGGCCTACGCTGTCCGCACCGGCCGGGCCCGCTGGACCTCGCGGGCAGCCGGACTGACCGGGCGCCTCCTGTCGGTCTCCGATAACACCGTCCTTACGGTCGACGGCAAGGGCGTGCTGCACGCGTTGGATGCCCAGAACGGCAAGGAGCGGTGGAAGGCGCCGACGGCGGACGCGGCGACGCTGCTCGCGGTGGACGACAAGGCCGTCTACGTCGCCACCCTTGGCGGTGAGTTGCGCGCCGTCGCGCTGACGTCTCATACGCCCCTGTGGACGGTGCCTTCGCCGGTGAAGACCCCCGAGAAGAGCCCGGCGGCGGCCTCGGCGGCCGACGGCCATCTGGTGGTCTGCGGTGGAGATGGCCAGGTCGTGGCGCTCGACGCCGCCCGTGGGAAAACCGTCTGGGGACCCGTACGGCACGGAACCACGGCCCTTACCCCCGCCGTCGCTGACGGCACCGTCTACCTGGGCGGCCACTCCCTTACCGCGCTCACGCTGTCCACGGGCGAGAAGAAATGGGCCCAGCCCAGTGGTGGCGGGCACGGCTGGAGCGCACCCGCCGTCGCGAAGGACGTCGTCTACGCCGTGGACGCCACCGATCTCTCAGCCCGCCGTACGGACGACGGAACGGACGCCTGGACGCTCACGTTCGCCTCCGAGGACAGCTCGCGGGACGCCCCGGTGATCGCGGGGAACAGCGTCTGGGCGGGCGCCGGGGAGGCTGGCTCACGAGGCGTCGCGGCGGTGGACATCCGCGGCGGAAGCGTCGCCTGGCCCTACACTCAGGGCACCGAGGGCCGCTGGGCGCTGGCCGCGGCCGGCAACCGCGTCTTCATGCTGCACAACGGCACGCTCACCGCCATGCCGGTCTTCTAGCCCCACCCGCGCCCCCACCAGCGCACCCACGGCCCCCGCGGCCCCCCGACGCTGGTACTCTGTGTGCTGGCCGTTTGCGTACGCGTCCCCGGAGGCATCGAGTCTCGGGAGACAGCGCCCAGCGGACCCCGCCTCCCGAGTCACGGAAGATCCCCTGAGACAACGACCAGGGGCACTCGGCGGCTGATGACGAGAGCAAGGAGTACCGAGTGTCGCTCGACGCCGCTACGAAGAAGCAGATCATGACCGAGTTCGCCACCAAGGAGGGCGACACCGGCTCCCCCGAGGTCCAGGTCGCGCTGCTCACGCGCCGCATCTCCGACCTCACCGAGCACCTCAAGACCCACAAGCACGACCACCACTCCCGCCGGGGTCTGCTGCTCCTGGTCGGCCAGCGCCGCCGCCTGCTGCAGTACCTGGCGAAGAAGGACATCACGCGCTTCCGTGCGCTGGTCGAGCGCCTGGGCATCCGCCGGGGTGCGGCGGGCGCCAAGTAAGACGCCGAGGAGGGAGCGGTTCCCGCGACGGGGGCCGCTCCCTTTGCCATACGCGGCGCCGTACGGTTTCAGCCAAAGCTGACCCGTACGGTCTTCGCGCCGGTGCGTAAGCCCATCGCTACGTACCGTAGGGGCCGGACCGCACAGCCGTCGATATGACGGCCGAAGCTTTGTAGTCTGGTCCCAACAACGCCATAACGAACGAGGAGGAGCGCCTCATTCCCGCCGCACCGGCGCCACAGGAGCCGGTCCTCGGTAGTGGCCCCCGGAACTGGCAATTCCGGTGGCTTCGATCGAAGACCGGCCCGGCCGCCGGCCCGTAAGGCCCGGGGCGCTGCTCCACCACCGTCCACCGTCACACGGACGAGGGACGCAGAAGAGGAGATTTCCCTGGTGGAGAACGAGACCCACTACGCTGAAGCGGTCATCGACAACGGCACCTTCGGCACCCGCACCATCCGTTTTGAGACGGGCCGCCTGGCCCGTCAGGCCGCCGGTTCCGCCGTGGCCTACCTGGACGACGACACCATGGTGCTGTCGGCCACCACCGTTTCCAAGAACCCCAAGGACCAGCTCGACTTCTTCCCGCTCACGGTCGATGTCGAGGAGCGGATGTACGCGGCGGGGCGCATCCCCGGCTCGTTCTTCCGCCGTGAGGGCCGCCCCTCCGAGGACGCGATCCTCACCTGCCGTCTGATCGACCGTCCGCTGCGCCCGTCCTTCAAGAAGGGCCTGCGCAACGAGATCCAGGTCGTCGAGACGATCATGGCGCTCAACCCCGACCACCTCTACGACGTGGTCGCGATCAACGCCGCCTCCTGCTCCACCCAGCTCGCCGGGCTGCCCTTCTCCGGCCCCATCGGCGGCACCCGCGTCGCCCTGATCAGGGGCCAGTGGGTGGCCTTCCCGACCCACTCCGAGCTGGAGGAGGCCGTCTTCGACATGGTCGTCGCCGGCCGGGTGCTCGAGGACGGCGATGTCGCGATCATGATGGTCGAGGCCGAGGCCACCGACAAGACCATCCAGCTGGTCAAGGACGGCGCCGAGGCTCCCACCGAGGAGGTCGTCGCCGCCGGCCTGGAGGCGTCGAAGCCCTTCATCAAGGTCCTGTGCAAGGCGCAGGCCGACCTCGCCGCCAAGGCCGCCAAGCCGACCGCCGAGTTCCCGATCTTCCTCGACTACCAGGACGACGTCCTGGAGGCGCTCACCGCCGCCGTCCGCGACGAGCTGGCCCAGGCGCTGACCATCGCGGGCAAGCAGGAGCGCGAGGCCGAGCTGGACCGCGTCAAGGGCGTGGCCGCCGAGAAGCTGCTGCCGCAGTTCGAGGGGCGCGAGAAGGAGATCTCCGCGGCGTACCGCGCGCTGACCAAGGCCGTGGTGCGCGAGCGCGTCATCAAGGAGAAGAAGCGCATCGACGGCCGCGGCGTCACGGACATCCGTACGCTCGCCGCCGAGGTCGAGGCGATTCCGCGGGTCCACGGCTCGGCGCTGTTCGAGCGCGGCGAGACCCAGATCCTGGGCGTCACCACGCTGAACATGCTCCGCATGGAGCAGCAGCTGGACACGCTCGCGCCCGAGACCCGCAAGCGCTACATGCACAACTACAACTTCCCGCCGTACTCCACCGGTGAGACCGGCCGCGTCGGCTCC
This sequence comes from Streptomyces yongxingensis, assembly GCF_055597465.1. Lineage (NCBI taxonomy): Bacteria > Bacillati > Actinomycetota > Actinomycetes > Kitasatosporales > Streptomycetaceae > Streptomyces > Streptomyces yongxingensis. Next base: position 3,638,159 of record NZ_CM145717.1, on the reverse strand, counting down.
CCCAAGCGCCGCGAGATCGGCCACGGCGCCCTGGCCGAGCGGGCGCTGCTGCCGGTGCTGCCGACGCGCGAGGAGTTCCCCTACGCCATCCGCCAGGTCTCCGAGGCGCTCGGCTCCAACGGCTCGACCTCCATGGGGTCGGTCTGCGCCTCCACGATGTCGCTGCTCAACGCCGGTGTGCCGCTGAAGGCCCCGGTCGCGGGCATCGCCATGGGCCTGATCTCCCAGGAGATCGACGGCGAGACCCACTACGTCACCCTCACCGACATCCTCGGTGCGGAGGACGCGTTCGGCGACATGGACTTCAAGGTCGCCGGCACCAAGCAGTTCGTCACCGCGCTGCAGCTGGACACCAAGCTGGACGGCATTCCGGCGTCCGTGCTGGCCGCGGCCCTCAAGCAGGCCCGCGACGCCCGGCTGCACATCCTCGATGTGATGAACGAGGCCATCGACGTCCCGGACGAGATGTCCCCCAACGCGCCGCGGATCATCACCGTGAAGATCCCGGTCGACAAGATCGGTGAGGTCATCGGCCCCAAGGGCAAGATGATCAACCAGATCCAGGAGGACACCGGCGCCGACATCACCATCGAGGACGACGGCACCATCTACATCGGTGCCGCCGACGGCCCGGCCGCCGAGGCCGCCCGCGCGACCATCAACGGCATCGCCAACCCGACCATGCCGGAGGTCGGCGAGCGCTACCTGGGCACGGTCGTGAAGACCACCACCTTCGGTGCGTTCGTCTCCCTGCTCCCGGGCAAGGACGGCCTGCTGCACATCTCGCAGATCCGCAAGCTCGCCGGCGGCAAGCGCGTGGAGAACGTCGAGGACGTGCTGAAGGTCGGCGCCAAGGTCCAGGTCGAGATCGCCGAGATCGACCAGCGCGGCAAGCTCTCCCTCATCCCGGTCCTCGAGGACGAGGAGGGCGCGGACGCGGACGAGTCCGAGGCCAAGCCCCAGACGAAGGACGAAGCCGCCAAGTGACGTCCCGCGACGACGGCACGACGGCCCGCACCTCCTCGGAGGCGCGGGCCGTCGCCCGTACCCAAACGCTTCTCGAGGGCGAGAACGGCATCGGCACGGTCCGCAGGACGACCCTCCCCGGGGGCCTGCGCGTCGTCACCGAGACCCTCCCCTCCGTGCGCTCGGCGACCTTCGGCATCTGGGCGCACGTCGGCTCGCGCGACGAGACCCGTACGCTCGGCGGAGCCACCCACTACCTGGAGCACCTGCTCTTCAAGGGCACCCGGCGGCGCACCGCGCTGGACATCTCCGCGGCCATCGACGCGGTCGGCGGCGAGATGAACGCCTTCACCGCCAAGGAGTACACCTGCTACTACGCGCGGGTGCTCGACACCGACCTGCCGCTGGCCATCGACGTCGTCTGCGACATGCTGACCGGCTCGGTGATCAACGCGGCGGACGTGGACGCGGAGCGCGGTGTCGTCCTGGAAGAGATCGCGATGACCGAGGACGACCCGGGCGACTGCGTGCACGACCTGTTCGCCCACACCATGCTCGGCGACACCCCGCTCGGCCGCCCGGTCCTGGGCACCGTCGACACCGTCAACGCCCTGGGCCGCGACCAGATCGCCCGCTTCTACCGGAAGCACTACGACCCCACGCACCTGGTCGTCGCCGCCGCGGGCAACGTGGACCACGACGACGTCGTACGCCAGGTGCACGCCGCGTTCGACGAGGCGGGCGCCCTGTCCCGCACCGACGCGGTCCCGGTCGCCCCGCGCGCCGGTACCCGCGCGATCCGTACGGCCGGCAAGGTCGGGCTGCTGAACCGCAAGACCGAGCAGGCCCATGTCGTCCTCGGCATGCCCGGCATCCCGCGCACCGACGACCGCCGCTGGGCGCTCGGGGTGCTCAACACCGCGCTCGGCGGCGGGATGAGCTCCCGGCTCTTCCAGGAGGTCCGGGAGAAGCGCGGGCTCGCCTACAGCGTCTACTCCTACACCTCCAGCTTCGCCGACTGCGGGCTCTTCGGCGTCTACGCCGGCTGCCGCCCGAACCAGGTGCACGACGTCCTCAAGATCTGCCGCGACGAACTCGTCCAGGTCGCGGAGAACGGCCTGAGCGACGAGGAGCTGCGGCGCGCCGTCGGCCAGCTCTCCGGCTCCACCGTGCTGGGCCTGGAGGACACCGGCGCGCTGATGAACCGGATCGGCAAGAGCGAGCTGTGCTGGGGCGAGCAGATGTCGGTGGACGACATGCTCGAGCGGATCGCGGCGGTCACCCCGGACGAGGTGCGCGAGGTGGCGCGCGATGTACTGGGACGGCGTCCTTCGCTGTCCGTCATCGGCCCGCTGAAGGACAAGCAGGCGGCGCGTCTCGACGAGGCCGTCGCCTGACCCGTTGGTGCGTCAGTCCCAGCCTCCCGGATCGAAGGAAACAGGATCGATGAGCAAGCTGCGTGTGGCCGTCCTCGGCGCCAAGGGCCGGATCGGCTCCGAGGCCGTACGAGCCGTGGAGGCCGCCGAGGACCTGGAACTGGTCGCCGCGCTGGGGCGGGGCGACCGGCTGGAGACCCTGGTCGAGGCGGGCGCCGAGGTGGCGGTCGAGCTGACCGAACCGGCCTCGGTGATGGACAACCTTGAGTTCTGCGTCCGCCACGGCATCCACGGCGTCGTCGGCACCACCGGCTGGACGGACGAGCGCCTGGCGCGGCTGCGCGGCTGGCTCGACGCCTCGCCGGCCACCGGTGTGCTCATCGCGCCGAACTTCTCCATCGGCGCCGTGCTCACCATGCGGTTCGCCCGCCAGGCCGCCCGGTTCTTCGAGTCGGTCGAGGTCATCGAGCTGCACCACCCCAACAAGGTGGACGCCCCCTCCGGCACGGCCGCGCGCACCGCACAGATGATCGCCGAGGCCCGGCGGGAGGCCGGTTGCGCCCCGCAGCCGGACGCCACCGCCACGGCGCTCGACGGGGCGCGGGGCGCGGACGTGGACGGGGTGCCGGTGCACTCGGTGCGGCTGCGCGGGCTCCTGGCCCATCAGGAGGTCCTGCTGGGCGGCGAGGGCGAGACGCTCACCATCCGCCATGACTCCACCCACCACAGCAGCTTCATGCCCGGCATCCTGCTCGGCGTCCGCCGCGTGGTGGCCACCCCCGGCCTGACCTTCGGCCTGGAACACTTCCTCGATCTGGACTGAGGGCACAGCGGTGCGCGCAAAGATCACGTATTTCGTTCTCGCGGCCGTCCTGGTCGTCTACTTCGTGCTGGTCGGCGACCGCGGGGTGCTGCTGATCCGGGAGGGCACCCCGGTCACGGTCGTCTTCGGCGTGGCGGTGCTGGTGATGCCCCTCATCGGCGCCTGGTTCCTGTGGCAGACCACGCAGTTCGCGCGGAGCGCGGACCGGCTGGCCCGGGAGCTGGAGGCGGAGGGTGGCCTCCCGGTCGACGAGCTGCTGCGGACGCCCGGCGGGCGGATCGACCGGGACTCGGCGGACGCCGTCTTCGCCAAGCGCCGGGCCGAGACGGAACAGTCGCCGGACGACTGGCGGTCCTGGTTCCGGCTCGCCGTGGCGTACCACGACGCCCGGGACACCGCGCGCGCCCGTAAGGCGATGCAGCGCGCCATCGCCCTGCACGACGGCAAGCCCGTGCGGGCGGCCGGGGGCTGACCCCGGGCCGCCCGCGGCGGAATGCCCATGCGGGTTCGGCGGCGCCGCCCCGCAGCCATACGGCTCAGCGGTGGGTGGCGGCCCAGCCCTCGATCGCGTCGGCGGCCCTGCTGAAGCTCTCCGCCTGGCCCAGGAAGTCGGCGTCATGGCTGGTGATCAGAAGGTCCGGCGCTCCGCCGCGCACCGGCTGGAGCAGCAGCGCCTGCCCCTGGACGGTGCGCGGCAGGCCCAGCCAGCGGACCGGCTGCTGAGCCGTGCGTATCTCGGCGATGTCCTGCCAGCGCACGGTGGTGCTGCGCAGGAGGCCGATCCGGCGCAGCCCCTGGGGGCTCACCACGACACCGCTGCGCACCAGCCTTACGGCTGTCACGATCATCAGCGCCGCGACGCCGGCGCAGCCGCCCGCCGCGGGAAGCGATCCCGCCATCGCGATGATCATGGCGGAGAACAGGACGTACGAGGCGAGCAGCAGCAGAAGAGCGGCGCCCCCGACCCTCCAGGGCCCCGGCCGGTAGGGACGGCGCCAGCGGTCCGGGTCCTCGTAGCCGAGCGGGTCCGCTCCGGCCGCCGCGTCGTCGTCACGGGCGCGGTCGGCGGTCAGGAAGGGCAGGGGCACGGGAGTTCCTCACTCACACACATGTCCGGATGGGCCTGTGCTGGGTGAGGCTATCCCAGTGCCGGTCAGCGTCCGTCGGACGCCTCTGACTGCTGGATCTGGTGGGTGGGGTGCGACTGGCTGTCGAGGGCGGGTATCCCGAACATCAGCGAGCCGATGAACCCCGCGACGATCGTGAGCCCGATCAGGGTCCGTCCGGCGATCTGGGACGGTGTGGCGCGGGGGCGGGGCGGTGGGGTGACATTGCTGCGGAAACGGTCGGCTTCGGCGACGAAGGCGAACGGAACGGGCTCTCGCCGGCGGGACATGTGCGGGCTCTCCTTGGAACCTCGAACGTGAGTACTTCAATGTGTAGGACGTGTGAATGAGTGATTGGGTGCCCGGATCCGACGACTTCAGTCAAAAATTTCCGCTGAGCGGGACTGTCGGTGGTGGCCCGTAAGCTGGGCGCCGCCCTGAGCGACGCACCATGGAAGGACCCGCCCGGTGACCGAGATCCCCGCCGAGATCGAGAAGGCCAGTTTCCGCAGCGATGTGACCGTCGAGCTGGTCAAGCACAGCGCTGCCGACTCCGATGTGCTGTGGGCCGCGAGGGTGTCCACCGCGGGCGAGCAGTCCCTCGAGGAGATCACCAAGGACCCGGAGCGCTCCAAGGGGCTGATCAACTTCCTGATGCGGGACCGCCACGGCAGCCCGTTCGAGCACAACTCGATGACCTTCTTCATCAGCGCCCCGATCTTCGTCTTCCGCGAGTTCATGCGGCACCGCGTGGGCTGGTCGTACAACGAGGAGTCCGGTCGGTACCGCCGTCTGGAGCCGGTGTTCTACATCCCGGGGGAGGCCCGCAAGCTGGTCCAGCAGGGCCGCCCGGGGAAGTACGAGTTCGTCGAGGGCACCCCGGCGCAGCACGAGCTGACCGGCCGGGTCATGGAGGACGCGTACCGCCACGCCTACGAGGCGTACCAGGAGATGCTGGCCGCCGGTGTGGCCCGCGAGGTGGCCAGGGCCGTGCTCCCGGTCGGCCTGTTCTCCTCGATGTACGCCACCTGCAACGCCCGCTCGCTGATGCACTTCCTGGGGCTGCGCACCCAGCACGAGCAGGCCGCGGTGCCCTCGTTCCCGCAGCGGGAGATCGAGATGGTGGGGGAGCGGATGGAGGCGCACTGGGCGCGGCTGATGCCGCTCACCCACGCCGCCTTCAACGCCAACGGCCGAGTGGCTCCGTAGCGGGCCCCGTGGCCCGGGGCCCGCTCCCCGGACGGATCACCGGGCGAAGTGTCCGTATTGCGGCGTTTCGAGAAGTTCATCTAGGCTGAACAAACGGGCCCGGCACTGCTTGAACCCCCGAGCAGGCAGTGCCGGGTCCCATCTCTTCGCTCCGTCCGCCGCCCCGAGCGAGCGCCGTGGGTCGCGCTACGAGTAGCGTGGAGCCCATGGCACCGACATCCACATCGCAGACCCCTTTCGGGCGGGTGCTGACCGCCATGGTCACGCCATTCACCACTGACGGCGCGCTCGACCTCGACGGCGCCCAGCGACTCGCTGCTCATCTGGTGGACACCGGCAATGACGGACTGATCGTCAACGGCACCACCGGCGAGTCCCCCACCACCAGCGATGCGGAGAAAGCCCAGCTCGTACGCGCCGTGGTGGAGGCGGTCGGCGACCGCGCCCACGTCGTGGCCGGAGCGGGCACCAATGACACACGGCACAGTGTGGAGCTCGCTCGCGCCGCCGAGCAGGCCGGTGCCCACGGACTGCTGGCCGTCACGCCGTACTACAGCAAGCCGCCGCAGGAGGGTCTCCTCCGGCACTTCACCGCCATCGCCGACGCCACCGGTCTGCCGGTGATGCTCTACGACATCCCGGGCCGCAGCGGTGTCCCGATCGGCACCGAGACCATGGTCCGGCTCGCCGAGCACCCGCGCATCGTCGCCAACAAGGACGCCAAGGGCGACCTCGGACGCGCCAGCTGGGCCATCGCCCGCTCCCGCCTCGCCTGGTACTCCGGCGACGACATGCTGAACCTGCCGCTGCTGTCGGTCGGCGCGGTCGGCTTCGTCTCCGTGGTCGGCCACCTGGTCAGCCCCGAGCTGCGAGCCATGCTCGAGGCCCATCTCGCGGGCGACGTCGCGAAGGCAACGGAGATCCACCAGAAGCTGCTGCCGGTCTTCACCGGCATGTTCCGCACCCAGGGTGTGATCACGACCAAGGCCGCGCTCGCCCTCCAGGGCCGTCCCGCGGGGCCGCTGCGCCTGCCGTTGGTCGAGTTGACCGCCGAGGAAACCGAACAGCTCAAGCGCGATCTCGCCGCCGGCGGGGTACAGCTCTAAGCAAAGAGGCGATTTCTCGCACCTTCGTACTTCACAACTGCATACAGACACATCAGCAAGTGCACGAATGTCACGCGCGCCATGTGCCCAGGGGGCATGTGGCGTGCGTGGTGAGGAGAGTCTTTTGAGTCATCCGCATCCTGAGCTCGGCCCTCCGCCGAAGCTCCCCGAGGGCGGTCTGCGCGTCACCCCGCTCGGCGGCCTCGGTGAGATCGGCCGGAACATGACGGTCTTCGAGTACGGTGGCCGGCTGCTGATCGTCGACTGCGGGGTGCTCTTCCCCGAGGAGGAGCAGCCCGGAGTCGACCTGATCCTGCCGGACTTCACATCCATCCGGGACCGTCTCGACGACATCGACGGCATCGTCCTCACCCACGGCCATGAGGACCACATCGGCGGCGTCCCCTTCCTGCTCCGCGAGAAGCCCGACATCCCGCTGATCGGCTCCAAGCTGACGCTCGCCCTGATCGAGGCGAAGCTCCAGGAGCACCGGATCCGTCCGTACACCCTCGAGGTCGAGGAGGGGCACCGCGAGCGGATCGGCCCCTTCGAGTGCGAGTTCATCGCGGTCAACCACTCCATCCCGGACGCCCTCGCGGTCGCCATCCGCACCCCCGCCGGCATGGCCGTGCACACCGGCGACTTCAAGATGGACCAGCTGCCGCTCGACGGCCGGCTCACGGATCTGCCCGCGTTCGCCAAGCTCGGCGAGGAGGGCATCGATCTGCTCCTGGTGGACTCCACCAACGCCGAGGTCCCCGGATTCGTACCGCCCGAGCGCGACATCTCCGGCGTCCTGCGCCAGGTCTTCGGCAACGCGCAGAAGCGCATCATCGTCGCCAGCTTCGCCAGTCATGTGCACCGCATCCAGCAGATCCTCGACGCGGCGCATGAGTACGGGCGCAGGGTCGCCTTCGTCGGCCGCTCGATGGTCCGCAACATGGGCATCGCCCGTGACCTCGGCTATCTGCGGGTGCCGGCCGGTCTCGTGGTGGACGTGAAGACCCTCGACGACCTGCCGGACTACGAGGTGGTGCTCGTCTGCACGGGCTCCCAGGGCGAGCCGATGGCCGCGCTGTCCCGGATGGCCAACCGTGACCACCAGATCCGCATCGTGCAGGGCGACACGGTGATCCTGGCCTCCTCGCTGATCCCCGGCAATGAGAACGCGGTCTACCGGGTCATCAACGGACTGACGCGATGGGGCGCCACGGTCGTCCACAAGGGGAACGCCAAGGTCCATGTCTCCGGCCACGCCTCGGCCGGCGAGCTGCTGTACTTCTACAACATCTGCAAGCCCAAGAACCTGATGCCGGTGCACGGCGAATGGCGCCATCTGCGCGCCAACGCCGAGTTGGGCGCGCTGACCGGGGTTCCAAAGAACCGTTGCGTCATCGCCGAGGACGGTGTCGTGGTGGACCTGGTCGACGGCATCGCCAAGATCGTCGGCAAGGTGCAGGCGGGATACGTGTACGTGGACGGCCTCTCGGTCGGCGATGTCACGGAGACCTCGCTCAAGGACCGCCGCATCCTCGGCGAGGAGGGCATCATCTCGATCTTCGTGGTCGTCGAC